>NZ_CP008896.1:0-4800000 GCF_000730425.1 Pseudomonas fluorescens
CTATTACATACCCAATTTGCTGAAGCGAGGCCGTTTGGTCACGACTCAGTACCCGAATTTCTTGACGACCATAGAGCATTGGAACCACCTGATCCCATCCCGAACTCAGCAGTGAAACGATGCATCGCCGATGGTAGTGTGGGGTTTCCCCATGTGAGAGTAGGTCATCGTCAAGATTAAATTCCGAAACCCCAATTGCGAGAGCAGTTGGGGTTTTGTTTTGGGCGCTCGAAAGTTGCTACAGCTAACTTCAAACGCCTGGCCGCAAGAGATCAAAACCCGGCACTGGCGATTCCATTGCCGCTCGGCCAATTCAATACAAAGTGTTTCGTGATTTTTGGTATGGTGCAGCAGCTTTTCAGGGACAGGCCTTTCAACCGCAGGATGCGGCATCGCCCTTATTCAACGAGATGCTGTAGAAATGCCCGAAGCTATACCGATCAAAGACCACGAAAAAGAGCATCGCCTGGTCAACAAGCGACTGCTGGCCTGCGCAATGCTGGTGCTTGGCGTCACCTGTACCCTGGTCGCCCGCCTGTATTTCCTGCAAGTGGTGGAGTTCGACTATCACTCCACCATCTCCGAAAACAACCGTGTCCACGTTCTGCCCATCACCCCGACTCGCGGCATGATTTATGACCGTAATGGCGTGGTCCTGGCCGATAACCGTCCCAGTTACAACCTGACCGTCACTCGCGAACGGGCTACCGACCTCAAGGGCGAGTTGGACTCGATCATTACCCTCCTGCATCTGCCCGCCGAAGACCGCGCACTCTTCGACAAGGCCCTGAAGCAGGCGCGCCACCCATTTGTGCCCGTGACATTGTTTTATGAATTGACTGAAGAACAGATCGCCATATTGGCCGTCAACGAATTCCGCCTGCCAGGTGTGGATGTGGCGCCACAGTTCGTGCGTCATTACCCGTTGGGTGCGCACTTTGCGCATTCCATTGGCTATGTGGGCCGCATCAACGAAAAAGAGTCCAAGCAGCTGGATTCAGTCGAGTACCGTGGCACGCAATCGATTGGTAAAACCGGCATCGAACGTTTCTATGAGTCGCAGCTGCACGGTCATGTGGGTTATGAAGAGGTCGAGACCAATGCCCAGGGCCGCGTTCTGCGCGTGCTCAAGCACACCGACCCGATCCCCGGTAAAAACATCGTCCTGAGTCTGGATATCAAGCTGCAGGAGGCCGCCGAAGAAGCCTTGGGCGATCGTCGCGGTTCGGTGGTGGCTCTCGACCCGCAAACCGGCGAAGTATTGGCGATGGTCAGCAAGCCCAGCTTTGATCCCAACGCGTTCGTCACCGGTATCAGCTTCAAGGAATATGCCGCGCTGCATGACTCCATCGACCGCCCCTTGTTCAACCGGGTCCTGCGCGGGCTGTATGCGCCGGGCTCTACGATCAAGCCGGAAGTGGCCATCGCCGGCCTCGACAGTGGGGTGGTCACCGCACAGACCCGGGTCTTTGACCCCGGTTACTACCAGCTCCCGGACTTTGATCACAAATACCGCAACTGGAACCACAGTGGTGATGGTTGGGTGGATATGGACACCGCGATCATGCGCTCCAATGACACCTACTTCTACGACCTGGCCCATAAGCTAGGAATCGATCGCCTGCACGACTACATGGCCGAGTTCGGCCTCGGCCAGAAAGTCTCCCTGGACATGTTCGAGGAGTCCGCCGGCCTGATGCCGTCCCAGGCCTGGAAGCGCGCGACCCGTCGCCAGCCCTGGTTCCCGGGCGAAACCGTGATCCTGGGCATTGGCCAGGGCTATATGCAGGTCACCCCGTTGCAACTGGCCCAGGCCACCGCGCTGATCGCCAACAAGGGGGTATGGAATCGTCCTCACCTGGCCAAGACCATTGACGGTGTACCACCCGTGGACGAACACCCCATGCCCAATGTTGTCCTCAAGAACCCGCGTGACTGGGATCAGGTCAACCATGGCATGCAAATGGTCATGCACGACCCACGGGGGATTGCCCGGGCCTCGGCCGCCGGCGCGCAGTACCGGATCGCTGGCAAGAGCGGCACCGCACAGGTGGTGGCGATCAAGCAGGGTGAGCGCTACAACCGCCTGAAGACCCGTGAGCGCAACCGCGACAATGCTTTGTTCGTCGGCTTCGCGCCGGCTGAACACCCCAGGATCGTGATTTCAGTCATGATCGAAAATGGCGAGGCAGGCGGCCGCGTGGCGGGCCCGGTAGTACGCCAGATCATGGATGCCTGGTTGCTTGATCAGCAAGGTCACCTGAAACCGCAATACGCCACGCCCGCCAAGGTTCCGGGAGACCCTCACGTCTAGGGCGCGTGCCACTGCGTTCCTAGCCGTGTCCTGCGATGGGTGAGCTACTTGATTACCACTGGATTCACCGGTGCACCGCTGCCACCGACAATCTTCAACGGTGCAGCGGTGTAGAGGAACTTCCACTGGCCGTCGTCAGCACAATCGGCGGCCAGTTCCTCCAGGAGCACAATCTCGGTAAAGGCGATGCCGAGGTTGCGCATCAGCGCGCAATGCAATGGAATCTGCACCCCTGACACCGGATCGGTGATCACCTCGTTGGCGATGGTATCGGTCACCAGGTTGGGGATTTCCATGGCATGGAACCATTCCACCAATTCCCGGCTGTAGGTCAGCCCGGGCTCCACCAGGTCCTTGAAGAACTCGGTCTTGCCATACTCGTAGAACGCACCCATGGAACCGGTACGGATGATCAGGATGTCGCGTTTTTCGATGGTCACGCCTTGGGCCTTGGCCGCAGCCAGCAGGTCCAGGTGGTTGAAGGTTTCGCCACGACCCAGGTATTTTTTGCCGCGATGGCGGGCCATGTCGATCAGCACCGCGCGCCCGACCACGCCGCGTTCGGCAATCGCCAGCACACTGGCCTTGGCCATGCCGCCGACGGTGCTCATGGCGTCGTAACCGTTCCACAGTTGGTTGTCGTACCAGGCATGCCCCAAGGCGTCGTACTGGGTCGAGCCTTGCAGCTGCATGAAGATTACATCGTCGCAGTATGCCGCGCCGCCGGTCATTTGCGGCTGCTTGCCGAAATGGTAGTGGCTGTGATCCAGGGTATTGAAACGCATCGACGGGTTGCGCGCCGGCCACATCGGATCGCCTCCCGGATGACCGATCTGCACTTGCAGGGTAAATGTCTTGCCCTGGCGGACCGAAGCCACGCCACGCAGCACTTCGGTTTCGGTCAGGTAATTGAGGGCGCCGACTTCATCGTCCGGCCCCCATTTACCCCAGTTCTTTGGCAGGCCATCGAGGAGTTGCCTGGTACTCGGTTCGTTCTTGTTATGCAAGTCGCACATATCGACTCCGATCCCTTTGGTCGTTGAGTTACACGCAGCGCCCACCGTCGACTTCAAGGCAGGTGCCGGTGATAAAGGCCGCTTCGTCCGAGGCCAGGTACAGGCAGGCATTGGCCACGTCTTGCGGGGTGGAAAAACGTCCCAGGGGGATGGTCGCCATGAACTTCTGGCGGTTTTCCGGGGTGTCCGGCACACCCATGAACTCACTGAGCAGCGCCGTTGCGCCAACCACCGGGTTCACGCAATTGACGCGGATATTGTCCGGACCCAGTTCCGCCGCCATGGTCTTGCTTATGACCACCACTGCACCCTTGCTGCCGTTATACCAGACCAGCCCCGGGCGAGGGCGGATCGCCGCAGTCGAGGCAATGTTGACGAACACGCCAGCGCCCTGGCCGCGAAAGTGCGGCACAAAATGCCTGGCGCTGAGGAAGATGCTTTTGACGTTGACCGCGAACACGCGGTCGAACTCGGCCTCGTCCACTTCCAGCATGGGCCGGTTGCGGTGAGTGGTACCGGCGTTGTTGATGACGATATCCAGCCCGCCGAATTGCTCCAGGGTTGCCCGCAGCAGCGCGCCCACGCTTTCGTCGTTGGCCACATTGACCTCGACGAAATGGGCATGGCCGCCGGTGGCTGCAATCTCATTGACCACCCGCTGGCCGCCCGTGGCGTTCATGTCGGCGACGATGACCCGTGCACCCTGCTGGGCGAAGGTCTTGGCGATCCCTTCACCAAAGCCGGAACCGGCACCGGTGACGATGGCAACTTTGTTTGCTAGACGCATGGAGTGTTCTCCTTTCTTGTTGTTGTGATGGCTTAGCCGTGTTTGATCGCAATGGTCTTCAAGGTGGTAAAACCCAGCAGGGCCTCGAAGCCTTTTTCCCGGCCATAACCACTGGCCTTGACGCCGCCGAAGGGCAGTTCAACCCCGCCGCCGGCCCCGTAGTTATTGATAAACACCTGGCCGCAGCGCAGCTTGCGGGCCAGGCGCATTTGCCGGGCCCCGTCGCGGGTCCAGACGCCGGCAACCAGGCCGAAATCAGTGCCGTTGGCCAGGCGGATGGCCTCGGCCTCATCGTCAAAAGGCATGACGGCCAACACCGGGCCGAAGACTTCCTCCCGGGCCAGACGGCTGTCGGGCGGCACGTCGCGAAACAGCACCGCTTCCTGGAAGTAACCGCCACTGCCGGCCTCGGCCACCACCTGGCCGCGGGCGGCCACGCGGATGCCGGCCTGTTCGGCCTCGCGCACGAACTCACGTACCTGGCGTTGCTGCCTCTGGTTGATCAGCGGGCCCATATCCAGGTCCAGCGCCGACGGGCCGGTGCGCAGTTCACGAAAGCGCTGGCTGAGTTTTTCCACCAGCACCTCATAGAGGCTGCGCTCCACCAGCAATCGGCTGCCTGCTGAACAGGTCTGGCCGCAGTTCTGCACAATGGCGTTGACCAGCACCGGCAAGGCTTCCTCCAGATCGGCATCGGCAAATACCAGTTGCGGTGATTTTCCGCCCAGTTCCAGGGTCACCGGGCAATGCCGCTCGGCGGCCGCCTTGGATACCGCCGTGCCGGTCACGCTGGAGCCGGTAAAGGAGATGTGATCGATACCCGGATGGCTGCACAGCGCTGAGCCTGCTTCATAGCCGTAGCCGGTCACCACATTGATCGCGCCGGCCGGGAAGCCCACCTCGGCGGCAATCTGCGCCAGACGCAGCAACGACAGGCTGGCGTCCTCGGCCGGCTTGACCACACAGGCATTGCCCGCCGCCAGGGAGGCGCCGACGCTGCGGCCGAAAATCTGCATCGGGTAGTTCCACGGAATGATATGCCCGGTCACCCCATGGGGCTCGCGTACCGTCAGCACCGTATAGCCGTTCTGATAGGGCAGGGTCTCGCCGTGCAACTTGTCGGCCGCGCCGGCGTAATACTCGAAATAGCGGGCGAGGGCGGTGGCATCGGCACGCGCCACTTTCAGGGCCTTGCCGGTGTCCCGTGCCTCGATCTGCGCGAGCTCTTCATGGTGCTCCAATACGGCCGCGCCCAGTCTGGCCAGCAGGCGGCTGCGCTCCAGGGCCGACAGGGTGCCCCAGGGGCCATCGAAGGTTTCGCCGACGGCCAGGCGTGCGGCGCTGACGGCGGCATCGATATCGGCTGCGGTGCCACGGGCGATGCTGGAATAGGTTTCACCGCTGCTGGGATCGATCACCGGAATATCTTCCAGCGACGTCGAGGCCTGCCATTGGTTGGCGATGTAATGTGCGTTGATCATGTTCAACTCCTGTTTCCGGCAAGGCATTCAGCGATGGCCACGCCTACTTCAATCGTACTGGCGCTGCCGCCCATTTCCCGGGTGCGCGGGCCTTCGGCGAGCACCGTCTCGATGGCCGAGACAATGGCTGCTGCGGCCTGTTGGTAAAGCGGGTCGCCCTGGCCCAGATGCTCGATCATCAACGCGGCCGACCAGATCTGCCCGATGGGGTTGGCCACGCCCAGCCCGGCAATGTCCGGTGCCGAACCGTGCACCGGCTCGAACAGCGACGGGTAGCGCCGCTCGGGGTTGAGGTTGGCCGACGGGGCAATGCCGATGGTGCCGGTACACGCCGGGCCGAGGTCGGAGAGGATGTCGCCAAACAGGTTGGAGGCCACCACCACGTCAAACCAGTCCGGATGCTGCACGAAGTGCGCACACAGAATATCGATATGGAACTTAGCGGTCTTGACGTCCGGGTAGCGCTGGGCGATGAGGTTCACCCGTTCATCCCAGAACGGCATGGTGATGGAAATACCGTTGGATTTGGTGGCGGCCACCAGGTGCTTGCGTGGGCGTTGCTGGGCCAGTTTGAAGGCATAGTCCACCACACGGTCCACGCCTTCGCGGGAGAAGATCGATTCCTGCACCGCAATTTCGCGCGGCGTGCCTTCCCACATCCGCCCGCCGACGCTGGAGTACTCGCCCTCGGTGTTTTCCCGGACCACGATAAAGTCGATATCCCCCGGCACGCGGCCGGCGAGCGGGCAGGGCACACCGGGCATCAGGCGTACCGGGCGGATGTTGACGTACTGGTCGAACTGGCGGCGAATCTTGAGCAACGACTCCCACACCGCCGTATGGTCGGCAATGATGTCCGGTGCGCCCACGGCACCGAAGAAGATCGCGTCATGGCTGCCGATCTGCTCGGCCCAGTCGTCCGGCATCATGGTGCCGTGGGCCAGGTAGTGCTCGCTGCACCAGGCAAAGTGATCGAACTCAAAGGCGATGCCGAAGCGCCGGCTGACGGCCTCCAGTACGCGCAGGCCTTCGGGCACCACCTCGCGGCCGATGCCGTCGCCGGGAATCACGGCAATACGATGGGGGGTACTGGTCGTGGTATTGGACACGCCGTGTCTCCTGTTTTTGTTGTTGTCAGTGAGGCGGGGACATTCTTGGCACAGGTACAACGGTGGGGGAATTGCTGATTATGGAAGTGGCCTTCGCAAAACTCGAAGGCCACTGGTTATGCGCGGTGACAGGCAGCGAGGTAGTCGAATAACGCCAGGCTTGTAGGAGAGGGCTGTTGCTGGCGCATGCAGAGGTACATCTGGCGGTCAGCCCATGGGTCGTCGATTTCGATAAAGCGCAAGGCCATTTCCTTGCGAAAGATCTGCACCGCGCCCTGGGGCAGCACGCCAACCCCTTGCCCGGCGGCAATCAGCCGGCATACGGCTTCAAAGCTGCGCACCTGAACCCGCAGGCGCAGCGGCATGCCAATCGCGGCGGCGGCTTCGGTGATCAGTGCGGTAATGGCGGCGTTGTCCTCCAGGCCGACGAAGTCGTAGCCCAGCAAATCCGCAAAGCGTGCGTGGCGCATCTTGAACGGATGATCATCGGGCACCAGCAGGCACAGGCGGTCCTGGCAGTACGGGATAAAACGCAATTCATCGCCGCCCGGTTGAGTGGTGACGATGCCTACATCGGCCACGCCATCGCGCACCGCCTGGAGGATTTCCCGGCTGCGCTCCTCGCGGATATCCAGGCGGATACCCGGGTGCAGGGCATTCCACTGGGTCAGTTGGCTGGGCAATTGCTGGCTCATCGCTGAACTGTTGGCATACAGGCATACGCGGCCGGTGGCGCCCTTGGCGTAGTCGGCGAGGTCGGCGTGCATCACATCCACCGCACGCAAAATCGATAGCCCATGCTCAGCCAGCACTTCACCTGCCGCTGTTGGCGAGACCCCGGTGGAGGAGCGGTGCAGCAGGACGACCTTGAAATGCTGCTCCAGCAACGACAGGCGCCGGCTGGCCGCGGACAGCGAGAGGTGCGACTGCTCGGCAGCCCGGGACAGATTGCCGAGCTTGACCGTCTTGAGGAACAGTTCGATGGAGGTGAGGTCGGGGGCCATGCCAGAGTCCTTGTGCGCGGTCTGTGAAAGCTACGCAGTTGGGGCCGGCCTGTCACGCCTAACCTCCCATTGTAGGCACTGGCTTGCCAGCGATGACGTCGTGCCAGGCAGACCGCTATCGTCAGCAAGCCGGCTCCCACAGAGGGGGTTAGAACTCGATGCTTGCCGATGGCTTGGCCAGCCGTGGATCGCCCTGGATCAGGTAGCCGCCCATTGCTGAATGTTGGTGTGGTGATCGACAGAGCGTAGTTGGCCGTGCGACTTTTCTGGAAGGTGGGAATTTCTATTAAGGCCTGACGGCGGATGCCGAGTAGAATCGCGCCCTGAAAGCGATTCCTGAGGTGCGGCAAGGTGGATTTACAGCAGGGTTTTGTCCTGACCCGGCATTGGCGCGACACCCCGGCGGGCACGGAGGTCAGCTTCTGGCTGGCGACCGACCAGGGGCCGCGGTATATCCGTCTACCGGTGCAGCCTTCGGTGATGTTTATTCCGCAGGCCCATCGCGAGCATGCGCAACGGGTGATCAAGGGTGAACGGGACGTGGACCTGCGCCCGCTGCAACTGTGTGATTTTCATTACCGCCCGGTCCTGGGCCTCTACACCCGCCAGCATCGCCAGGCGATGGACCTGGAAAAGCGCCTGCGCCAGGCCGGCGTGGATGTCTACGAAGGCGATGTGCGCCCGCCCGAGCGCTACATGATGGAGCGTTTTATCACCGCGCCTGTGGCGTTCGGCGGCTCGCCGGGTGAAGGCGGGATGTTGCTGGACGCGCAGATGAAACCTGCGCCGGACTACCGCCCGGCGTTGAAGCTGGTGTCCCTGGATATCGAAACCACTGCACGCGGTGAGCTGTATTCAATCGCCCTGGAAGGTTGTGGCGAGCGCCAGGTATACATGCTCGGCCCATCGAACAAAACTGACGCCGTGGATTTCAGACTCGAATACTGCGACAGCCGCGCTCAGTTGCTGGAGCGCCTGAACCAATGGCTGGCGCAGCACGACCCCGATGCGATCATCGGCTGGAACCTGGTGCAGTTTGACCTGCGGGTCCTCCACGAGCATGCCAAACGCCTTAACGTGCCATTGTTGCTTGGCCGTGGCGGCGAGGCCATGGCCTGGCGCGAGCACGGCAGCCGCAACCATTACTTTGCCGCCGCTGCCGGGCGGCTGATCATCGATGGCATTGAAGCCTTGCGTTCGGCGACCTGGACCTTTGAGTCATTCAGCCTGGAAAACGTCGCCCAGACTTTGCTCGGTGAGGGCAAATCAATCTCCACGCCCTACCAGCGCATGGACGAGATCAACCGCATGTTCGCCGAGGACAAGCCCGCCCTGGCGCGCTACAACCTCAAGGACTGCGAGCTGGTGACGCGGATTTTCGAAAAGACCGAGTTGCTCAAGTTCCTTCTGGAACGGGCCAGCGTCACTGGCCTGCCGGCGGATCGCAACGGAGGTTCGGTGGCGGCATTCACCCATTTGTACATGCCACTGATGCATCGCCAGGGCTTTGTCGCACCCAATCTTGGGGACAAACCGCCCCAGGCCAGCCCTGGCGGTTTTGTCATGGACTCGCGGCCGGGGCTGTACGAGTCGGTGCTGGTGCTGGACTACAAAAGCCTCTATCCGTCGATCATCCGCAGCTTTCTCATCGACCCTGTGGGCCTGATCGAAGGCCTGCGTCACCCCGACGACAGCCAGTCGGTGGAAGGCTTTCGCGGTGCCCGGTTTTCCCGCACCCGGCATTGCCTGCCGTCGATTGTGGCGCGGGTGTCCGAGGGGCGCGAGGTGGCCAAGCGCGAGCATAACGCGCCGTTGTCCCAAGCCCTGAAGATCATCATGAACGCGTTCTACGGCGTCCTCGGTTCCAGTGGCTGTCGGTTCTTCGACACACGGCTGGCGTCATCGATCACCCTGCGCGGCCACCAGATCATGCGCCAGACCCGCGAGCTGGTCGAAGCCCAGGGCTATGAAGTGATTTATGGCGACACCGACTCCACCTTTGTCTGGCTTGGCAGTGCTCACTCCCAGGAAGATGCCGCACGCATCGGCCAGGGCCTGGTGCAACACGTCAACCAATGGTGGCGTGAACGGCTACACAGCGAATTCGGCCTGCAAAGCGCCCTGGAACTGCAATACGAAACCCACTTCAGCCGCTTCCTGATGCCGACCATTCGCGGTGCGGAGGAGGGCAGCAAGAAGCGTTATGCGGGCCTTGTGACCCGTGCCGATGGCAGTGAAGAGATGATCTACAAAGGCCTGGAGACCGTGCGCAGCGATTGGTCGCCCCTGGCCCGCCAGTTCCAGCAAGAGCTATACCAGCGCATCTTCCACCGCCAGCCCCACCGGGACTATGTACGCGACTATGTGCGCCGTACCCTCAGTGGCGAATTCGATGAGTTGCTGATCTACCGCAAGCGCCTGCGCCGGCAACTGGGCGACTACGAACGCAACGTCCCGCCCCATGTGCGGGCCGCGCGCCTGGCGGATGAGTACAACGACCGCCAGGGCCGCCCACGGCAATACCAGAACGGTGGCTGGATCCGTTACGTGATCACCGTTAACGGCCCCGAACCCCTGGAAGTACGCCAGGCGCCGATTGACTATGACCATTACGTCACCCGGCAATTGCAGCCGGTGGCCGATGCGATCCTGCCGTTTGTCGATGACGATTTCAGCACCCTGGTCGGCGGTCAGATGGGCTTGTTTTAACCAGGGGAAAACGTTTCACTCTGGACGCTGACCTTGTCGGAGGAACGCTCCATGTACACGCTCTACGGCACGCAAAGCTCTGGTTCGTGCATCGTCGAAATCGCCTTGCAACGTTGCGGCGTGCCGTGGCGGCAGGTCGATGCCAGCCCCTGGGGCGATGCGGCGGGGATGGAGGCCCTCGGGCAGATCAACCCGCTGCGGCAAATTCCCACCCTGCAACTGCCCGATGGCAGTGTGCTGACTGAAAGCGCGGCGATCCTGATCCACCTGGGCCTGGAATATCCGACTTGCGGGTTGCTGTCCGGCAACCGCGCGCAGATCATTCGCGGCCTGGTGTATATCGCCGCCAACTGCTATTCGGCAATCACCATCATTGACTACCCGCAACGCTTTCTCGACAACGCCGATGAGGCGGTGCAGGCGCAGTTGATCGCGGGCACGCAACAGAAGCTGCACCGAACCTGGCAGGTATTTGCCGAGCAGTTTGCCGGGCAGTTGTTTACTCCGCAGGGGCGGCCCAATGCCCTGGGCATCATGGCGGCGGCTGTCTCCCGCTGGGAGGGCGTGCGGGAGGTCCTGCAGCACGCTCACCCCGCATGCGCCCAGGCCCTGGCGCAGGTGGATGGTGACCCCCAGGTGGCTCCGGTCTTTGCCTGGCACTGGCCGCAGTGGCCCGAGCAGTGAGCCTTGGCAATCAGAAGAAACAATGAGCTGCGAGGTGCCTCAAGCCCTTGCGTCACGGGCGTCCTAGCCTACTCTTTCTGATAGTCGCGTAGGAATCATCCTTGAAATTGGCTGTCGCAGACATGAAACTCAAAAACTCTGCATGGAATTGGAAGGAGGTACGCATGCTCGTCCGGTCGCTGACCCTGGCTACCTTGATGGCGTTTACGGGGCCGTTGTTGGCTGCGGATAACCGAGGCCCGCTGGAACAGGATCAAGGCAAATTCCGCCCGCTGATCGTGATCGCACCCAGCTCCATCGACCCGACTCAGGTCGATCTCAAAAAAGCCCTTGAACAACCTGAGAACAAACAGAAGTTCGCCGAGCGCAACATGGTGCTCTACACCGTGAACTACACGAGCATCGGCACCGTCGGCCAACGTGATGGTAAGGACCTCGGCGCCCAGGACACCAACGCACTGATCCGCGCCCTGAAGCTTGGCGCCAGTGCCGGGACCAAAGTGATCCTGGTGGGCAAGGACGGCGAGAAGAAGGTCGAAAAGACCGTGCCACCCGATACCCTGGACCTTGCAGAGTTCTTTGCGGCTGTCGACAAGATGCCTCAGGCGGAAAAAGAAGCCGCCGCACCGACCGAGCCTGAACCCGCCGCGCCGGCGGCAGGCAAGCCTGGGGCCAAGCCTGGCAAGCACGCACCGCAACCCTTGGAAGACTGACGCCTGACCCTTGTAGGAGCCGGCGAGCCGGCTCCTGCAGTGGATGCGTTGGCAAGTCCTACAAGCCGTATGCCACTTGCAGGCATTGCGCCATGAAGCATATGATAACCGTTATCATTTACGGCTTACCTTCTATGCGCGCCCTCCATGCCCTCGACCCCTGCGACAAGCCCTACTGACCTGGCCACCCTGTATCAGCAACAACACCGCTGGCTGCAGCACTGGCTATGGCGTCGTCTGAACTGCTCGCAGAGCGCCGCTGACCTGGCCCAGGACACGTTCCTGCGCCTGCTTGCCAAGAATCAACCCCTTGAAGTCCAGGCTCCCCGCAGCTTTCTGGTCAAAGTCGCACAGAGCGTGCTGTCCAATCACTTTCGTCGGCAAAAGCTGGAAAAGGCCTACCTGCAAGCCTTGGCGCTGCTACCGGAAGAAGTGGCGCCCAGCGCCGAGACACAGTGGC
The DNA here is from genome assembly GCF_000730425.1 of Pseudomonas fluorescens. NCBI lineage: Bacteria > Pseudomonadati > Pseudomonadota > Gammaproteobacteria > Pseudomonadales > Pseudomonadaceae > Pseudomonas > Pseudomonas fluorescens. The sequence continues at coordinate 12,278 of NZ_CP008896.1, forward strand.
TACTCCTGGAAACCCTGATGGCCCTCGATGAAGTGCTCAGCCGCCTGGCATTGCCGGTGCGCCAGGCTTTCCTCTGGTCCCAGCTCGAGGGCTTGAGCCACGGCGAAATTGCCGAGCGCCTGGGCACCAGCATCACTACCGTCAAGCGCTACATCGTCAAGGCCGGTGCCCAGTGCATTGTGCTCGACAGCCAGCGCCCATGAAGCCGTCACCCCTGACCCTGGAAGCCGCCGAGCAAGCCATGCATTGGCAGTTGGAGTTGCAGGCGCCGGACGTCACGGAACAGACCCGCGCGCAGTGCCAGGCCTGGCGTCAGCAAGACCCGCTGAACGAGCAGGCATGGCAGCATTCCCAGCGATTTTTCCAACGTATGCATGAGGTGCGCCATCCGGCGCACCAAGCCCTGGTCAGCGCGACCTTGTTGCCGGCGATATCCCGGCGTCGGGTCCTGAAGAACCTGGCCCTGTTGCTGGCCACCGGCAGCATGGCGTGGAGCGCCCGGGATAGCGGACTGTTGCAACCCTGGACCAGCGATTTCAACACCACGGTGGGTGAGCAATGGCGTATCGATCTGGCAGACAACACCGAGATCCAGCTCAACACCGACACCGCCGTGGATGTGAACTACAGCCCCGACCGGCGTCAGATCCATCTGTTGCGCGGGGAAATCCTGGTGGTGCCCAGCCCGTTGGACGCCCGCCCGCTGTGGGTGAAAACCGCCGAGGGCCTGACCCATGCCACGGGTGGGCGCTTCAGCGTGCGCCAGCGCGATGGTTTTACCCAGTTGGGGGCTGACCAGCAGCCACTGGTGGCGCAGATTCCATCGCACAAGCTGAGCCTGCGCCCCGGCGAAATCATCAGCTTTGACCAGCAGACACTGCTGGCGCGGCGCCCCCAGCGCGCCGGCGAACTGGCCTGGAGTCGCGGCATGATTGTCGCCGAGGGCCTGCGTCTGGAAGATTTCCTCAGTGAGTTGAGTCGCTACCGGCGCGGGCACCTGGACTGTGACCCGAGCTTGCGCGAGCTGCGGGTGTCCGGCACTTATCCGCTGGCCGACACCGACCGCATTCTTGCGGCGCTGCAACAGACCCTCAAGCTGGATGTGCAGCATTTCACGCGGTTCTGGGTCACGCTCAAGCCGCGTCGCGCGCAGGTATGAATTTATTTTGCATGCAGGTGGTCCGTTTCTCCCTCTCACGAGACTTATATCCCCAGACACTCACCTATCTGGGGAACAGGGCATGCACCCGCAACGTACCATTCGGGCAACACTGAAAAAAACACTGGCCGTGGCCGTCGTCCGTGGCATCGCCCGCTTCGGTGTGGCCGCACCGTTGTTGCTGGCGCCGACCTGGGCGGTGGCCGCTCCGCAGCAGGCGTTCGATATTGCCCCAGGCTCACTGGCGAGTGCGTTGAACCAGTTTGGCCAGGCCACGCATATCCTGCTGTCCTATCCGGCGGCGCTCACACAAGGGCAGACCAGCCCAGGCCTGCAAGGGCGGTATGACCTCGACACCGGCCTGGCAATCCTGCTGAGCAACAGCTCGCTGCAAGCCGTGCGCGACAGTGGCGGCAACTACTCCCTGGAACCTCGCCCTACTGGCGGCGCGTTGCAACTGGGCACCGTATCGATTTCCGGCAAGGCGCCTGGGTCGACCACCGAAGGCACCGGCTCCTACACCACCCAGTCTTCCAGCAGCTCCACTCGCCTGAACCTGACCCCCAGGGAAACCCCGCAATCTCTGACGGTGATGACCCGCCAGCGCCTCGACGACCAGCGCCTGACCAATCTGTCCGATACCCTGGACGCTACCCCCGGGATCATCGTGTTACGGGATGGCCTGGGTTCGGAAAGCGATGGCTATTTCTCCCGTGGTTTCCAGATCCAGAACTTTGAAATCGACGGCGTGCCCACCGTCACGCGCATGGACAACTACACCCAGAGCATGGCGATGTACGACCGGGTGGAAGTGGTGCGCGGCGCCACCGGCTTGATCAGCGGCATGGGCAACCCCTCGGCCACCATCAACTTGATCCGCAAGCGCCCGACGGCCGAAGCGCGGGCTAGCGTCACCGCCGCCGCAGGCAACTGGGACCGTTACGGCAGTGGTCTCGACGTGTCCGGTCCGCTGACCGAAACCGGCCATGTGCGCGGGCGCCTGGTGGCCGACTACAAGACCGAACATGCCTGGATCGACCGCTATAAGCAGCAGACCCAGCTGCTATACGGCATCACTGAGGTCGACCTGACCGAAGATACCTTGCTGACCCTGGGCTTCAGCTCCCTGCGTACCGACGTCGACGCCCCGGCGCGTTCCGGCTTGCCTACACGCTTTACCGATGGTTCGCGCAGCAACCTCAGCCGCTCCCTGAACACTGCGCCGGCCTGGTCCTATAACGACCATGAGCAGACCAGCTTCTTTACCGCCATCGAGCAGAAGTTCGACAGCGGCTGGAGCGCCAAGGCCGAGTTCACTCATTCGCAAAACAAGTTCGATGAGGTATTCAACTACGTCAACGGCAGCCTCAACAGCGATGGCAGCGGTACCACGCAGTTGCCGGTGCGTTTCTCTGGCACGCCGCGCCAGGACAATCTCGACCTGTACGCCACCGGCCCGTTTGACCTGATGGGGCGCGAGCACGAGTTGATCGCTGGCGTGACCCTGTCCAAGTACAAGGAAAACGTGCCCAGCCATGGCGGCTGGAACTACACGTATTCCGGCTCACCGGCGGGCGCCATCGACAACCTGTTCAGCTGGGATGGGCACTCGGCCAAGCCGGACTTCCCAGTGACCGGCAAATCCTCGGTGGATGAAAGCCAGTACGCCGCCTACCTCAGCACGCGCCTGCGGATGACCGACGACCTGAGCGTGATCCTTGGCAGCCGGGTCATCGACTGGAAGCGCGAAACCGCAGACAGCCCCTACGGCGCGATTGCCACCCGCACCCGCGAGTCGGAAACCGGCGTGTACATTCCCTATGCCGGCGTGGTCTACGACCTGACCGAAAACTGGTCGGCGTACGCCAGCTACACCAAGATCTTCAATCCCCAGGCCAGTTGGGTACGCGATATCAACAACAAGGCCCTGGAGCCCATGGAAGGCAAGGGCTACGAGTTGGGCCTCAAGGGCAGTTTCTTCGACGAGCAGTTGAACACCAGTCTGGCGTTGTTCAAGCTGGAACAGGATAACCTGGCGATCTGGATCGACACCCCGGGTGGCAACACCTACCGCAACGAGAAGGGCACCACCACCGAGGGGGTCGAGCTGGAACTCAACGGTGAACTGGCCGAAGGCTGGCAAGCGTCGGCGGGTTACGCTTATGCGCTCAGCACTGATGCCGATGACAAACGCATCGTCACCACCTTGCCGCGCCAGAGCCTGAAGACCTTTACCACCTACCGCCTGCCGGGGGTGTTGAACAAGCTGACCGTGGGTGGCGGGGTGAACTGGCAGAGCAAGGTCGGTGAGGACCTGCACACCTTCAGCCAGGGCAGCTACGCCATTACCAACCTGCTGCTGCGCTATGAGGTGACACCGCAGTTGAGTACCTCGGTCAACCTCAACAACCTGTTCGACCGCGAGTACTTCAGCTATGCCGGCAACCACGGGATGTATGGCGCGCCGCGCAACCTGATGACCAGCATCAAGTACGACTTCTAGACCTGCCCACGATCCCCAGTGGGAGCGGGCTTGCCCGCGATGGCGATAGTCCAGCCACTGTTTCTCGCGGCTGACACACCGCCATCGCCGGCAAGCCAGCTCCCACATTTGATTTGTGGTGTGGCACAAAATGCTGTGCCCAACAGCGATCCCCAGTGGGAGCGGGCTTGCCCGCGATAGCGGTGGTTCAGTCGCTGTTTCAGGCGGCTGACACACCGCCATCGCCGGCAAGCCAGTTTCTACAAACAGCAGGTGCGCGCTGGCTTTTGCTGTGCCTTTGCTTTCGCAGTTCAGGCCTTCCAAGGCTTGAACCACAGCCCCAGCCCTGCCAACACCACGATGCCCGCCAAGGTAGTCAGCCCCAACTGCCAGCCATCGTTATGCAGCGGGTGCAGTACGAGCGCGGAGACTCCCAGCAACACCACACTCAGCCCCCACTGCAACGGCCAGCCCAGTTGCCCGAGCAGCTGTTGGCGTTGCATCAGCAGCAGGTTGGTGACGATCACCCCTCCCAAGGCCGCCAAGGCAATGCCCGGCAGGCCGAACACGTACGGCAGCAATACCAGCAGGCCGGCATTGACCAGGCTGCCCAGCAGTTCGCACTTGAGTGGCAGGCGCGTGTCGCCGCTGGCGTAGGCATAGCGGGCGAGCATGGCGTTCCACGCGCCGAACACCAGTGGTGTGGCGAACCAGGCGAGGAGGGCGGGCAGCGGGCCGTCGGCGCTTTGTGCGGGCATCAGCAGGTGAATCAGCACCGGGCTGGCGCCAATCAGGCCGAGGGCTGCAGGCAGACTCAGCAGAGTCGCGGCGTCCAGGCCTCGGCGCAGCAGCGCCAGGCGTTGTTGGCCCTGTTCGCCGCTCATCATCCCCAGCAGCACCTGGTTGAGGCTCATCAGGGCAATCAGCGGCAGGTTGATCAGCTTGCGCGCCAGGTTGACCCAGGTCACCGCGCCTTCGCCCAGGTAGCTGGCGATCAACCGTTCGAGCAAGGCCAGGCCCTGGCTGGCGACGTTGCTCGCCAACAGCGGACCGATACGCCCCAGCAGTTCGCGGCCGGCCAGGGCATCGCCCTTGACTTGCCAGGGGCGCCAGCCGAACGACCAGACCGGCGCCAGCAGCGGCAGACACATCAACACGCTGCCGGCAAAAAAACACATCGCCAGCTCGGCGCTGTCGCTGGCCGTGCCACGGATAAACAGGTACAGCACCGGCGGCAGGTTGAACAGCAACGAACCCAGCCCCGGCAGCACAAAGCGCTGGCGCGCCTGCAACGGAATGCTGAACAGGCCGTGCATCACCAGCCCCGGCGCACAGGCGGCCAGCCAGCGCAGGTTGGCGGCAGCCTGGTCGTGGGCGGCGGCGTCCAGCCCCGGGCCGATCAGCCGTACCCACAAGGGCGCGCCGAGGGCCAGCAGGGCGAACAGCGCCAGACCCACGCCGAGCAGGCGCGGCGACAGGCTGGCCAGCCAGGCCTGCTGGCGCTGCGCATCACGTTGTTGATAGAGGGGCAGGGCAGCGGCGGCAAGCAGCCCGGCGGCCAGGGTCATGCGCAGCGCTTCGGGCAAAAATACCGCCACCAGGAACCCGTCGCTGCGGCTGCCCGCACCCCAGGCCGCGACCAGCAGCCATTCGCGGGCAAAGCCGGCCACCAGCCCGGCAAGGGTCGCCAGGGTCAGCCACAGGGTGCTGCCAAACATCAGTGGAACAGGGTGAACAGGCCCTTGCCACCCACCTTGTAGTTCAGCCCGCGAGCACGTTCGCCCATGACTTTGGCCCCGGTGCCGCCGACAATTTTGTACGGTGCGACGGTTTTGGCCACCACGGTATTGGCGCTCACCACCGAGCCTTCGCACAGATGGGTACCGAAACCGATCAGCGCACGGCTGCCGATCCACACGTAGTCGTCGATGTAAATCGCCCCGGAAATCGACCAGAACTCCGGCGCCTGCAAGTCATGGCTGCCGGCGATGATCAGCACATGGGAGGCAATCGCCACATGGTTGCCGATGATCAGGCCGGAGCGCGCATCCACCTGGCAATGCCAGCCGATCACGGTGTCGTCGCCGACTCTCAGGTTGTGGATGCCCAGCACCTCAGTGTTGCGCCACAGGCTGGAACCCTTGCCGATCTTCGCGCCGCCCAGGCGCAGCCAGCCTATGCGAATGTGGTGGCTGGGGATCTTGTTGATGAGGATGTTGTAGGCCATGTCCCAGGCGCTGCGCCAGCGATCCTTGAGGGTTGCCCAGTTCTTGCCATAGATCGGCAGGAACTGGGCCGGGACATCCTGTTTCATGCGATGGAACAAGCGGCGTGCCACCGGCTGTTCAAGGGTCGGCTCCACGTCAAAGGAGGTCATCCAGAAGCGTTTGTTCTCGCCTTCGCCCTCTTCAAAAACCACCTCGTTGGCCAGGCACCAGTCCAGGCCTTCTTGCAGGTCTTGCAGGCTGACCCCCAGCTCGCTGGCCAGGGCGGGCAGACGGTCACGCAGGTCGGTAGAGTGAATAGTGCGATGTTTCATGGTCGGTCATCCTTTGGCACGGAAACAGGAGCGGTAATGATCGGGCTCAGGCGTACCTGTTGCAGGCTGATGCCCATCAACAGCCAAAACAGCGCGATCAATACAAAGGTAAAGCTGAAGTAGTGGTCGAAAATCCCGGTCAGCAGCGCCGCCAGCACACCGCACACGCTGCCCAGCCACAGGGCGTTGTCGGCGGTGACTTTGCGCACCGATCCCAGCGGCCGCACTTCACGCCACCACAACACGGTGACGGCGATAAACAGCAACATTCCCGGAAGGCCGACCTTGTAGATGAAGTTGAGCCACAGGTTGGAAATCCCCAGCAGGTTAGTGCCCGGCACCGGCGGGTCGATCTTGAAGCCGATCCCCAGTGGGTACCTGCTCATCGCATCAGGGAACCTGGCGTACTCGTCGAAGCGGATCTCGGTACTGGCGTTGCTGGTCGAGAACATCGTCATCAAACGGTCCTGCAACGGTGGGTAGAACATCACCAGGGCAATCACAAACGCCACGCCGATGCCAATGATCCGCCCGCTGTGGGGCACGCGCTTGTAGGTGAGCCAGATCAGGATCAGTGCCAGGGCCACAATCGCGCCGCGGGAGATACTCAGCAGCAGGCCGGCGCACCCGAGCACCGCCACTGCCAGGCCCAGGGCGCGACGCCAGCCGGTGCGGGTCCAGCCATAGAACAGCGCCAGCGGGATAAACAGCACCAGCACGCCACCGGTCAGGTTCGGGTGGACCCAGGGCGAGGCCATGCGCTTGTAGTTGGCCGAGAAGATATCTTTCACCGCCTCAGGGTGGGCGTATTTGAGGTCGGTGAGGATGTCGATCATTGACATCGCGTTGCGCGTCTTGAGGAACATGAAGATCGACAGTGACAGCATCGCCAGGTTGCCCAGCAGCAGGGCGACCACCACTTTGTCACGGTCGGCATCGGTGCGCAGCAGCAGCGGCACGATAAACAGCAGCGACAGGTTCATCAGCCAGCGCACCCAGTTCACCGGCCCGTTGCCTTCGGCGTGGATGATGATCATGCCCCAGATAAACGGAATGGTGCTGAACAGCATCAGCCACATCAGCGCCCGTTCGGTGGGGCGCCAGACCATGAAGCCACGGGTCTTGCCAATAAACGATTGCCAGAACACCCCGGCCCAGGTCAGCCCCAGCACCGCCTCGCTGATGGTGGTGCGGATCCCCAACTGCAAGGTGGTATAGGGAATGCTGGTGGCCAGGACCGCAAAGATCAGCAAGCCCCACAACGGTTTGCGGATCAGGGTCAGCGCCACGCCCAGGCCGACGACGATCATAAAGACCTTCATCGGCGGCAATGCCAGCAGCAAGCCACCGAAGACCAGGCCCAGGAGCAGACTAACGAGTTTTCCTGGCAGCATTAGCGGTTCAATTCCTTGAGCAGTTTATCCAGGTGCAGGCGATAGGCCGGTTCGGCAAATTGCCGGGCCCACGTGCGTTGCAGTTCGGGGTCGACCGTGGCCCCAGGTGCCGCCAGTGACAGCATCAATGCATGCAGTTGCCCGGCGTCGCGGGGGGCAAAGCGCGGCGCCGTGGGGGGCGCCACTTCATCCAGGGCCGAACCACGGGCGACCGCGACTGGCGTGCCGACACTCAGTGCCTCCACTACCGGCAAGCCAAACCCTTCGGCATAGGAAGGCTGCCACAGGTATGCGGCATGCCGGTAGAGCGCCTGCAGCTGGCCGTCGGATAACCCGCTGTGCCAATGCAGGCCGGGCAACTCGCCGAGGGTCGCCGGCACATCGCTGGCGTGGCCCACCAGCACCAGGTCTGGCACGTTCGGGTCCAGGGCGCGGCTGGCTTGCCATTGCGCCAGAAAAAACGCCATGTTCTTGCGTGGCTCACGGGTGCCCACCACCAGCCAATAGCGCGCCGGCACGCCTGCGGGCAGCGGCTCGGGCGCCGCGGTGAACGCCGGCACCAGGTTATTCAACACCCGGAACTTGGCCCGCGCCCAGGGGAACAGGCGCGCGGCTTCATCGCACGAAAACTGCGACGGGCACCACACCCGGTCCGCCTGCCACACCGACCAGGCAATCGACGCGCCATCAATCAGGCGATAGGCCAGGGCCTTGAGCCTGGAGCGATGGAAGTTGCGCTGGGTCAGTTGAAACAGATCGTGCAGCACCAGCACATAGCGGGTGCCCGCGGGTTTGCGGCACAGGGGCAAGCCCATATTGGCCGTGGCGATGTACAGCTCGATCCGCTGTTCGTGGATCGCCCGGGGCAGGAAGCCACGTTCGAAACGCAGCCGTACCTGGGGGCGTTGCAGGCCTTCCAGTGGGCTGGCCCAGGCCGGGCAAACCGCCGTTTCGCGCTGGGGGGGATCCAGTGGCGCCTCGCTCAACAGCACCACGTCAGTGTCATCCCGGGCGCGCAAGGCCTGCTCCAGGGCCAGGACCTGACGGGCAATGCCCGACGAAGGCGCGACCGTGGCGGGGCGATAATCCAGGGCTACGCGCATGCTTGGGGCTCCTGATGGGGGGGCAAGGTGCGGTAGATCTGCTCCAGTTCGTTACCGGCCACCGCCCAGTCGTGATAGTTGCGCGCGTAGTCCCGCGCGGCATCCGCCAGTTGCCTGGCCTGCGTCGGTTCGTCCAGCAGGCGCACGATGGCATCGGCCAGGGCCGCGCTGCTTTCCCCGGCCAGATAGTGCACCTGCGCCTCAACCGCCAGCCCGGACACGCCCTGGGCGGTGCTCACCAGCGGCAGGCCGGCGGCCATCGCTTCCAGCACTTTGAGTTTGGAGCCACCCCCATGGCGCAGCGCGGCGACAAAACCTGCGCAGCGGCGCTGCAAGGCGGTCAGGTCGGGGACAAAACCCTGCCATTCAATACGCTCGTCCGGCCAGCGCTCGCGCCAGGGTTCAGGCAAGCCAAAGCCCGCCACCGCCAGGCGCGCGCCGGGGCACTGCAACCAGACCCTGGGGAAGATGTCGTCGAGCAGCCACTGCACCGCATCAAGGTTGGGCGCGTACTCGTAGTTGCCGACAAACAACAGGCGCTGGCTCTGTGCATCGGCGCGGACCTCGCTGAATGCACGGCTATCAACGCCATTGACCACCACGCTTACCGGTGTGGCGGTCAGTTGGCCGATGGCCTGGGCATCGGCCTGGGTCACGGCCACCACATGGCACGCTGCATCAAACGCCTTGCGTTCCCACTGCCGGCAGCGCCACTGGTCGTAGCGCACGAACGGTGCGGCCCATTTCGGGAAGCGGTCATAGGTGGCGCCGCCCAGGCTCGATTCCAGGTTATGTTCGGTGAGCACGAAATCCCGCGATTGCTGCTGCAAAATATTGAGGTACGGTTGCAGGCTATAGCTGTGCTCGACCTGGATCACATCCCAGGTTTCCTCCAGCAGTTCGCTAAAGCGCGCCTGCAACCCCGGCGACAGGCCGTTGACCGTGGTCAGCAGCGGCCACGGCGCAAACACCCCGGCGAGCAGGGTCATGGGATGCTTCAGGGGCCGGCGCGGTGCCACGATCAGGCGTTCGAGCAAGGGCTCAAGGGCCGCGTGCACGGCGGCATCGGCTGGTGTCTTCGATTGCACCAGCAAGGTGATGCGATGCCCGCGCTCACTCAAGGTGCGCAGCAAATGGTACTGCCGGGTCTTGCCGCCGCTGGTCATCGGCCACGGCAGATAGGGCACAATCCACAGGATTCTCACGTGCAGCTCTCCATGCCTGGGCGTGCTACCACACCAATATCTGCAACGACGGTTTCACCACGGGGCGAATGCCGTTGGCGTCGTTCAGGGTTTGTTTGTCGCCGGTCAGCGGGTCCAACAGCTCGGCGCTCTTGATCTCGGGCAAGGTGATGCGGGTGCCTTCGGCGCTCCAGTACATCAACAGGCGTTTGCCGTCGTCGCGGGTCCAGGCCACGCTGTACAGGGTGTTCGGTACATCCTTGAGCAGCGGCGTCGCACCGGGCTTGAGGCTGGGGCCGGTGATGTCGAGGAAGCGGGCGAGGGCGTTGTAGACCGGCTTGGGCTCGCCGTTGAGGTCCAGCAGGCCGTAGTGCTGGTCACGCACGGAGGCGCGCTGATCCAGGTCGGACAGGGCAAACAGGAAAATCTTCTGGTAGTCCTGGGATGCCATCAGCGCCAGGCGCCGCAAGGTGTAATCGGCCTGGCCGTCGATGCCGATCAGGTCTTGCATCTCCTTGGGCCCGTTGTAGCTGGACCAGCCCCACTCGGTGGCCCACACATCCTTGACCCCGGCGCCGTGCAGCACCGCATTGAGCTGGTCGCCGCGCAGCAGCACTTCATTTTTGCCCGGTTCGTCGGTTTCCGGGGTCATGGAGTAGGGGTGATAGGCCGCTACCATGCCCAGGGTTTGTACGCCCATTTTGCCGAGGGCTTCGAACATCAGGGTCTTGCCACGCGGCGGCATCTGGCTGTAGTAGGCCATGCCGCCCATCACCTGGAGCTTGTCCGGGGCGGCGATCTTCAGGGCCTGGTGACTGGCCAGCAACAAGCGCGCGTATTCCTCGGCATTCACCTGCGGGCGCCAATTGTTCGGCAGGTTCTGTTCGTTCCACACCTGCCAGGCGTCGATGTTCGGGTAGCGCTTGGCCAACAGCGCCAGGCGCAGGGCATACACGTTGGCATCCCGGGGCCGGTACTGGTCCTGGAATGGGGCGCCCCGGGGGGCGGTGGTGATAAACGGCGCCGAGCCCACCAGGTAGAACACCGAGCGGATTTTCTCGGCGGTCAGGGTGCGGTCCAGTTCATCGAAGGTGCTCAGTTGATAGTCTTCTTCCTTGGGTTCCAGGCGGTCCCAATGCAGGTCGACACGCACCCAGTCCAGCCCCAGTTTCTGGTATTGGCGGATCTGCTTTTGGTATTGCTCGGGCTTGAACCACAGAAAGTGCGCGTTCACCCCCAAAAACTCGCGCCAGACCACGGTGCGCTGGGGCGCCAGGTTGACCGGCTCTGCGTCGACCTTTTCACTGAGCAGCAGTGCGCCGCCCACGGCCAGGGCAACAACCAACGGCAGGTAGCGCCATATTCGGCGAGTAGCGGGGGTGTTCATCACAAAGGCTCCTTGACTGCGGCCTGGAACAACTCGGCAAAGCGTTGGGCTGTGCTGGACCACTGGCGCTGCCGGCCGATGTCGGCAGCGTGGTCGGCCCACTGGCGGGCCTGTTGCGGGTCGAGGATCAGGCGGTTCAATGCATCGCTCAACGAGGCGATATCGCCCTGTTGATAGGTGATGCCATTGCCAGCGGCAACCTCTTCGGCAAAGGCCCGGGCATTGGAGGTAATCACCCCGCGCCCGCAGGCGTTGGCCCAGGACAGCGCGCCACTGGTGCCGCGCATCTGTCCCAGGAAACCGAGCTTCTTGGATTCACGGTACGGCAGCACCATCACATGGTGCGCCTGGATGGTGTGCGGGATATCGGCCGAGGGCAGGTCCAGGTGCCAGTCCACCACGTCGCCCAGTTGCAGGGTGGCGATCAGTTGGCGCAGGCCGTCGAGGTAATTGCCGGCCGGATCGAAGGTCATTTCCGGCGCGGTGCCACCGGCGAGGGTCAGGCGCACCTGGCCACGGCATTGCGGGTGGGCGGCCAGGGAGCGGGCCAGGGCCTGCAACAGGTCTTCGATGCCCTTGCCCCGGTAGATAAAGCCGAAGTACAGCAGGCGCAACGGTTGCAACGGCGGCAGGGCCACGGGGGCGATGGGCAGGTTGCCGTGGGCAATCACGGCCACTTGCCCGGGATTGAGGCCCATGCGCTGGCGCAGGCAATCGCCACCCAGGCGGGTGAGGGTGATCAGGCGGCGCATGCTTTTGGCCAGGCGCCGTTCTTCGTAAAGGGTCAATGGATCGGCCAGCAGCGCCGCCGCCTGGGGCAGCGGGTGGGGCAGGCGTTCGAGCAGGGTCAGCGGGAAAAACAGCCTGGCCCGGCGCCAGATCAGGCGTTCCGGGTCGTGTACGGTAGCGGTCAGCGGCAATTGCGGCTGGGTCCGGCGCAAGTAATCCAGGGCCTGGAATTCGGCGAAGCGCCCACCGCCCAGCTCGGCATGGACCAGGTCCACGCCGCGCCAGTCAAAGGCTTGCAGGCGGCCCATCTGTTCTGCCAGGTCCAGGCAACCTTCCAGCGGCGTCAGCACCTCCAGGCCCCGTTCGCGCAACGCGCTGCGCAAGTGCGCAGCGTAGTCGGCGATCCCGGTCTGCTCCGGCGGCAGTGGCGCCAGCAGCGCAATGCGCATCAGGCCGCACCGCGCCAGCTGTTGATCCGCGCCAGGACATTGGCCGGCACTTCAAAACGGCGGCGGTTGAGGATCATCCCATCGACTTTGCCGAACGCGGTGGTCAGCAACGACAGGGCGTTCTCGATGGTGGGGACGGTGCTGGTGCGGGCTTCGATCACCAGCACAATCTGGTCGGCGCGGCGCAGGGTGAGGAATGCCTGCGGGTTGGACGACAGGGCAGAGGCGTCCAGCAGCAGTACTTCACCCGGCTGCGCCGCTTGCGTGCCATTGACCGTGACCCGATGCCCGCGCTCTTCGAGCAGGCGCTTGAGCTGCTCGATGATAAAGCTCACGCCTTCGCCATGCCGTGCCGAGGTCAGGCCCAGGGCAAAGCCGTCGCTGGCGATGCGCTCGGCGGGCAGCAGGCTGTACAAGCGATAGATGCTGGCGGTGAGGGCCGCCGGCGTCGCATGCTGCACATCGGGGATGCTGCTCCACAGCGGTACGCCAAACACTTCCTGCAACCGCGCACCATCGTGGATGCGCTGGTCCAGCAGGTACAGCACGTAGATGGTCAGCAAACCGACGGCCAGGCCGGCCGGAATGGTGAACAGCAGAATCAGCAGGCTCTTGGGAAACACGCGCGCCGGGTTGAGGGTGGCGTGCTCGATCAGGGCGATGTTGCTGATCTGGCTGCTGTCCAGTTCGTGGTCGATGCGCGCCTGTTCGAGGTTTTCCGAGTACAGCGCGTAGCTTTTCTCGGCGGTGCGCAGTTGCTGGGTCAGCTTGTTCAGCTCGGGCTCATCGGTCATCGCCTGGTCACGCTGGGCGCGCAGTTCGGCGAGGGTCTTGTCGTAGTTCTCGATTTCCCCGGCCAGTTTGCGCTCTTGCAACTGGGCGTCGATGATCTGCTGCTTGACGTTGATCACCAGGCTGTTGGGCGCGGTGTTTTGCGAGCGTTCCAGGCGTGTGGCTTCCTGGGCGCTGAGGGCTTCCATGTCGCGGATGTTCTGCTCGATCTGGTTGACCTGCGGCGTGCCTGGCAGGTAGGTGCGCAGCAGGCGCGCGCGCTCCACTTGCAGGGCATTGAGCTGGCGCTTGAGGTCAAGCTGGGTCGGGTTGAGGCTGGTTTCCCGGGCGGTGACCACTTCCGCTGGCTGGCTCTTGATCTGCTGGCTGGCGTTGGCCAGGAAGCTGCGGATCCCGGCGATCTGGTTTTGTGCGCTGACCTTGGCGTCGGTGACGCGATCGATCTGGTTGGTCAGGTTTTTCAGGCGCGCATCCACGCTGATCGAATCGATCTGCTTCAAGCGGCCCTGCAGTTCATCCTTGAGCCCCTGGATGTTGGTGGCGACCTTGGTGCGCTCGGCTTCATAGAAGGTATGCAGGCTCTTGCGCCCAAGAATCCGCGCACGCTCTTCGAGGTAGGCATTGACCCAGGTCTCGACGACCTTTTGCGCGATGACCGGGTCGTCCCAGGTGAAGGAAATCTCGATCACCGAGGAGCCCGGTTCGTGGCCGGCCTCGAAATTCTTCTCCAGCTTGGTCGCCAGGCGTTCCAGCGGGCTTTGTTTCTCGGCCAGGCCGACGAATTGCAGGACGCTGCGCACCACATCCAGCACTTCCCCGGCGGCTTTCTTGACGTAGAACTTGGTGACTTTCCAGAAGCCCTGTGGCGGCTCGGAGGTCATTGCCAGGTAGCGCTCGGCAACGATATGCACGATGGGCCGGCCGGTGAGCATTTTCTCCTCATCCACAATCGGGTCGTGCTGGGTGCTTGGCGCAATCAGCGTCTGGCGGTTGGCGGCTTCGATCGGCAGTGTGGTGTTGTCCCGCCCAGGCTTGACCAGCAAGCGTGCGTCGGACTCGTAGCGAGCCGGCAACAGGAAGGCACCCAGCACGGCCACCACAATCGTGGTGATCACGGCCAGCTTGAATTCGCGGCGGAAAATGAAAAACAGCCGCAAGAGGTCGCGTAGAGAGCGGATTTCGATCACAGGATCACTCCATTGAATATGTGGTGTACGCCAGACGGGAACAGTCGGTTCGAGTGATACGAAGCCTGGTCCATAATCATTGGCCTGCGTTGATGACTGGGTTGTTGTAGATGGTGTTGCCGCTGTTCTTCACGCCGCTGTCGTTGAGGTCGTAGTTCAAGCCCACGCCAATGCCCTTGTTGATCGGGAACAGGCGGGTGAAGTACATATCCACCGCTTCTACCGTGGCGCCGATGCCCGACTGCGGCACATAGATCAGGTCGCCACGCTGCAGAGCGACCCGTGGGTGGTTGGGGTCGGTCAGCATGTTGTTCAAACTGATGAAGTAGGTCTTGTACTTGCCATCCGGGCCGGTACGCATCAAGGCCACGTTGGAAGCATCGGCCGAGGCCAGTACCCCCCCGGAGCTGAGCAGGGCCTGCTCCACACTGACATTGCCCGCGAGGTCGAAGAACGCCGGGTTAGGTACCGCACCGCCGATAAACACCTTGTTGCTCGGGGCGCTGGCGATGTTCACCGTCACTGCCGGTTCACGGTAGATGCGCTTGTACTTGTCGGTGATTTCCTTGCCCAGGTCTTCGGGCGTGCGCAAGGCCGCCTTGATCCGGCCGATGTTGGGGATCGAAATCACACCGTCGGGCCGCACGGCAAATACCGTCATTTCGTCGGCCGCCGCGGGTTCCTGGGCATCGCGCACGATGCGCAACAGGTCGCCACTCTGGATCAGCACCTGCGGGGGCGGCAGGTCGGCCAAGGTCAGCGCCGCCTGGTGGCCGGCCTTGAGCGTGTTGTTATCAGGAAGCGGCACCCGCGCGGGGGTCGAACAACCAGCCAGCCAGATCGAGGCACTCAACAGGCTGAACAGGGTAAGACGGGAACGTCGGTTGGTAGTCTTCATGACGGCTCAAGTCCAGTAGGTGGAAAACATGCCCAGGCGCTGCTTGAGCGATTTGGGCAGGTAGCGTTCAAGGTGGCCGAGGCGATAGCCCAGCAATTTAAAGGCACTGCGCACCAGCACTTCGGGCGCGCGGTGCAAGGCGTTGGCCTCGCGCAAGGCACGTAGTTCGGCCAGTACATAGCGTTTACCTTCACCGCCGGCGTCGCCGAATGCCTGGCGGATCCACGGCTCGCGGCCATAGAACACACCAATGTCGAAGTAGCGGTGAAATTCATCCATGAGTCGGTAATCGTGGGAGTGGTACACCCGGGCGCTGGCGGCGTACTGCACCTTCCAGCCGGCCAGCAGCAGGCGTGCGGCGACGTAGGCGTCCTCGCTGCCGATCACATCGGCCGGGAACCCGCCCACGGCCTGCAGGGCGCTGCGCCGGTACATGGAAAACGAGTCGGAGCTGAAGCAGGTCTTGATCCCCAACTGCGGTGCATCGGCCAGGCTTTTGCGGCGGCTGTGCGCCGGGTAGTTGAAGTGTCGCGACTGCGCACCCAGCACACCTGCGCCAGGGTGTGGCAGTTGCCGGCCATAGGCGACGCCGTTGAGTGGGTCCAGTTGCAGCTCTGCGAGCAGGTTGGCGAAGCTCTCGGGTTCGGCTGGGATCGCGTCCTGGGTCATTACGATCAGGGCGTCGCCGCTCACTTGCTCGCTGGCCCGGCGCCGGGTGCCGCCGTGGTTGAAGTCGCGGGCATCGATCACTTCGACCCGCGCGCCGAACTCGCGAAAGCGCGCCACCGTGTCATCGCTCGACGCGCTGTCGACCACCAGCATTTCGTCGGGTTGCAGGGTCTGCATGCGCAGCGCCGGCAGCAGCCGGTCGAGGTGGCTGGCGGCGTTGCGGGTCGGAATGATCAGGGAGGTACGCATCAGGGGTTGGGCTCGCTGGCGGGCGCACGGCCGTAGATGTCGTCGAAGCGCACGATATCGTCCTCACCCAGGTACTCGCCGCTCTGCACCTCGATCATCACCAGGTCGATGATGCCGGGGTTGGTCAGGCGGTGTTTGTGCCCGGCAGGAATATAGGTGGACTCGTTCATGTTGAGCAGGATCTCGCGCTCGCCATTGGTGATCATGGCCGCGCCGCTGACCACCACCCAGTGTTCGCTGCGGTGATGGTGCATCTGCAACGACAGCGAGCCCTTGGGCTTGACCACGATGCGCTTGATCTTGAAGCGGGTGCTTTCCTCCAGCACCGTGTAGGTGCCCCAGGGCCGGGTGACGGTGCGGTGCAGGCTGAAGGCCGGGTGGTTCTGGCGCTTGAGCTCGGCGACGATATGGCGCACGTCCTGGCTGCGGTTGGCGTCGGCAATCAGCAGGGCGTCGGGGGTGTCGACGATGATCAGGTCACGTACCCCAACGGCCCCCAGCACGCGCTTGGGCGAATCGATATAGCAATTGTGCACGTCGTGCAGGATCGCTTCGCCATTGATCTGGTTGCCGTGGTCGTCGCTGGGGGTCAACTGGCGCAGGGCTTCCCAGGAGCCGATATCGCTCCAGCCAATGTCACAAGGCACCACGGCGACCTGGGCGGATTTCTCCATCAGGGCCACGTCGATGGAGATGTCTGGTGCGGTGCCAAAGCCTTGCGGGTTCAGTTCGCGCTGGCGGCTGTTGCTGTTTTGCAGGCTGGTGCTGTGCTCCAGAGCGGCCTTGGCCGCGTCCAGCACGGCCGGCGCATGGGACGCCAGCTCTTGGAGCAGGGTGGCGGCCTTGAAGCAGAACATCCCGGCATTCCACAGGTGCTTGCCGCCGTCCAGGTAGCCTTGGGCGGTGGCCAGGTCAGGTTTTTCGACGAAACGCTGCACGCAAAAACCTTGGGCCAGGGCGGCGCCTTGTTCGATATAGCCAAAGCCGGTCTCGGGGCGGTCGGGCTGGATGCCGAAGGTCACCAGGTAACCCGCTTCGGCCAATTCGCGGGCCTGGGCCACGGCCTTGGCGAAGGCGTTTTCGTCGAGGATCAGGTGGTCGGCAGGCATCACCAGCAACTGCGCATCACCGCCGAAAAACTCTTGCACGTGCAGGGCCGCGACCGCGATGGCCGCAGCCGTGTTGCGGCCGAACGGTTCGAGCAGCAGATCCAGGCCCAATTGGGCCGTGTTGACCGCGCGGTAATCGTCGAGGGTACGAAACAGCAGGTCGCGGTTGGTCACGGTCAACACGCTGTCGACCCCCGGCAAGTGGCTGGCGCGCAGGAACGTTTTCTGCAACAGGCTCTGGTCGTCGCGCATGCGCATGAACGGCTTGGGCATGTTCTGCCGCGAAACCGGCCACAGCCGCGTGCCCGAGCCACCGGAGATGATGCAGGGAATCAATCCGTTGAGGGTGTTCATCAATAGACTTCCTTGGTGGAAAGGACGGCCGGGACCGTCATGAAAACGATGTACAGGTCAAACCACACCGACCATTTGGCGATGTATTCCAGATCGTATTCGACCCGTTTCTGGATCTTGAACAGGGTGTCGGTTTCACCCCGGTAGCCATTGATCTGGGCCCAGCCGGTGATGCCCGGCTTGACCCGGTGCCGCGAGCTGTACTCGTTGACGGCTTCCTCGAAAGGAATCCCGGCGGCCTTGGTGGCCGTGGCATGGGGGCGCGGGCCGACCATCGACATGTTGCCCAGGAGTACGTTGAACAGCTGGGGCAGTTCGTCGATGCTGGTCTTGCGAATGACTCGCCCGACCCGGGTGATACGCGGGTCGAGGCGGGTGGTCTGGCATTCGGCATTGATGTCCGTCTGGTCGACGTACATGGAGCGGAACTTGAACACGTGGATCAGGTTGTCGTTGTAGCCAAAACGCTTCTGGCGAAACAGCACCGGGCCCTTGGAGTCGAGTTTGATGGCAATGGCCGTCACCAGCATGATCGGCGACAACAGCAACAGGCCGGCGCTGGCCAGCAGCAAGTCCTCGCAGCGCTTGATAAACGGCGACCAGCCGCGCAGCGGCAGTTGCGAGGTGTTGAACATCAGGATGCCGCCGACGTCGGTGATGCGGTTGTGGCCGTAACGCAAAGCGGCCATGTCCGGCACCAGCATGACGTTGACCGACATCTGCCGCAGGCGCTTGACCAGCCCGTTGATGCGCTGCTCGGCAGCCCAGGGCAGGGTGATCATCACTTGGTTGACCTGTTCGGACCTGATCAGTTTTTCCAGGTCACGGGTATTGCCCAGCAACGGCAGGTTGCTCAGTTCCTTGGGGATGCGTTCGGTGCGGTCGTCGATAAAACCGATCAGGCCGGAGCGGATATCACTGTTGCGCGACAGGTGTTCGGCCACATGGATGGCAGTGTCGGTAAAGCCGAGGATCACCGTGCGCTGCAGGAACTTGCCGTTCTTCATCAGGTTGCGGTACAGGCGCAGCATCAGGATCCGTTCCACGCCAAACAGCATCAGGCTCAGGGTGAACCAGAACATCAGGTTGCGTGGGCTCAACTGCGGGAACAACTGCAGGATCTGGTACATGAACAGCAGGATGCAAAACGCCGAGATCCAGGCGACCAACATGACGCGAAAACGCAGGCGATTGCTGAACAGGTCCTCGGAGTACACCCCCAGGGCCTGGAACAGAATAATGGTCAGGATCGCAAAAAACAGCAGCAGGCCAAGGTAGTGGTTGCGCATGTCCTGGGCGACCGGGTCCGGGTAGAACAACAGGATCATCGCCGGCAGAACGGCCGTCAGACCGTGGAGCAATTTGACGAAAACAACAAAAAACTCAACAAAGCCGGTACGAGTCAGAAACAGGCTGTCGACTGACGACTTCTCACGCATAAATCATCCCTCAATACACCACCAGGACTTCCCTGTTCGTCTGCTCATCCATAAGGCAGTTGCTTATAAGCGGCGCAAGGCGAACGACTGCTTTCGCTGGATAACGTGCAATTACCTGTCTGTTCGCAGGTATTTTTGCTCGATAATGCCTAAATGATGGCTCCTTTTGATTTTGTCGTCAAGGTTTTGACTTTTATCAAGGTGGTCGCCGTCTTGTATCATAAGATACTCTTGAAATGACGGTTTGTTGACATGTTTTACCGATATTCTCAGATTTATCGAGAATAAGTGATGGCTTTTTGGAGTGTAGAAACAAAAACGCGAATTATCCTGGCGGGCAGGAAACCTTTTTTGACGGGGGTAGGAGCCGGCAAGCCGGTTCCTACAGGGGAGAGGGGGTCAGAAGTCGCCCTTGAGGCTCACGGTGAAATTACGCGGTTCACCGTAGAAATTACCCCAGGAGGCGGTCCCGACGGTCTGGTAGTAATGTTTGTCGAACAGGTTGTTGCCGTTCAACGCCACGCTCCAGGTGGTGTCGAGCTGATACGCCAGGCGCGCGCTCCACAAGGCATAGCCGGGCTGTTCCAGCTTGATGGTCTGGAGCCGGTAGTTGCTGCTTTGGGCATTGACGCCGCCGCCCACTGTCCATTTCGATAGGGCACCGTCCAGTTGGTAGTCGCCCCACAACCGGAACATATGCCGCGGCACGTAGCTGGTGGAGGCCTTGCCCTCGGCCTGGCGGTCGATGTTGTTGAGGTTCTTGGTCTGGGTGTAGGTATAGCCGCCGAAGACTTGCAGGCGTTCCAGCAGTTCGCCACTGATCTGGGCCTCGACCCCCTGGGCGCGGACCTTGCCGGTGTCGGTGTAGCAGAAGCCATCGGCGGAAGTGCCGCAATGGGCAATGTAGTCGGTTTCAGCGGCGTTTTTCTCGATGGCACGAAACAGCGCCAGGGAGCTGTTGAGGCGCCCGCCGAACCATTCGCCCTTGATCCCCAGCTCGTAGTTCTCGCCGATCTTGGGCTTCAGGGCTGCGCCGCTGACGGTGGCGTAGGCGCTTTGCGGCTGGAAGATATCCGCGTAGCTGGTGTAGACCGAGAGGTGGTCGTTGAGGTCATAGATCAGTGCGGCAAAGGGCGTGACTTCGCCGGTTTCCTTGGTACGCGCATCCTGCACACTCCACTCGCCCCACGCCAGGTTGTTGGATTGGCGGCGGTTTTCGAACCAACTGACGCGGCTGCCGACAACGAGCAGCAATGGTTCGGCCAGACGCAGGCGCAGGGTGGCATAGGTGCCGTATTGGGTGGCGGTTTCCTTGACCGTGCCGCCGCGGTACATGTTTGGCCAGAACGTGTCGTCGCCCGGCTCCGGGAAGTGATGGTTGGGCTGGTAGGTGGTCTGGCGCTGGGGCAGGTTACGGATCGCGTACACATCGTCCTGGCTGCCACGGCTGCCGTTGGCGCCGAGGATCAGTTCATGCTCCAGGCCAAAGGCTTCGAACTTGCCGTCGATGTAGGCGTCCAGGCCATAGTCCTTGTGGTCGTAGTCAAACAGCGCGGCGTAGCTGGTGGCCGTGGGGGCCGGGTCGCCATAGGCCACGGTGCCTTCGCTGGCGGCGTATTTGATGTCTTGCAGGTTACGGCTGTGGACGGCACTGACCTTGAGTTTCCAGTCGTCATTGAGGGCGTGGGTCAGGTCGGCGAACAGCGTGGTGCGCCGGCTTTGCCAGTCGTTCCAGGACTGGCCCAGGCAGGTGGAGCGGCTCAGGCCGATGCTCTTGCCATCGCTGTAGCGTGGGACGCCGCCCCAGCAGGGGGTGGCGTCGATGTCTTCGTAGCTGGCGCCCAGACCCAGGGTGGTGTCGGGGGTTACGTCGATATCCAGGGCGGTATAGAAGGCCTGGTCCTGGCGCTTGGCGATATCCATGTATGAACCACGCTTCTGCTGGCTGACCACCGCCCGGCCACGCACCGTGCCGCTATCGTTCAGCGGGCCGCCGGTATCGACTTCGGCGCGGTAGTTATCCCAGGTGCCGGCTGACAGCGCGAGGCTGGTGGTGGGTTTGTCCTGGGGCCGCTTGCGCACAAAGTTCACTGCACCGCTGGCGGTGCCGGCGCCCTTGAGCATGCCGGCGGCACCCTTGAGCACCTCCACCCGGTCATACAGCGCCATGTTCGCGCTGAAACTGTCGGCCTGGACGTAGTCTTTGCCCATGTCCAGCGGCACGCCATCGTACTGGTACTGCCCGAGCATCTTGAAACCCCGGGAGTAGAAGTACTTGCCGCCCATGGGCGATTCGTAGGTGGTGATCCCCGGCGTGCGCTCCAGCAGTTCGTCGATGGTGTTGATGTTCTGGTCATCCATCAACTTGCGGGTCATCACACTCACCGATTGCGGGGTGTGTCGCAGGCTGTGTTGGCCCTTGCCGATGGTCACCGCGCCGGTGGTGTAGGAGCCGCTGCCCTCGGTGGTGGCGCCCAGGCGCTCGCCGGTGATGGTGGTGGCGCCAAGGTTCAGTGCGGCGGTTTCGCCCACTGCTGGCAGCAGCAGCCAGGTGTTATCGCCCTGGCGCTGGGCTTGCAGGCCCTGGCCCTGGAGCAGGTGGCCGAGGGCTTGCTGGTTGTCGAGCGTGCCCGTCAGGCCTGCGCTGTTTTTGCCGGCCACGCTGTTGGCGTCATAAGACAGGCTGATGTTGGCCTGGCGGGCGAATTGGTCCAGTGCGCCAGCCAGTGGGCCGGGGGCAATAGTCCAGGTGCGGGCCAGGCTGTCGCGGGCCGGCTCCTGGGCGAGGGCTGCACCGGGCAGGGCGCTTGCCAGGCAGGCTCCCAGCAGGGCGGCACCGATGGCTTGGCGCAGGGCCGAATGTTTTGAGGGGAACGCTTGCATGACCGCGGGTTGCTCCTGAAGGAAGTGGACAGAACGGGCCTGTTGATCGGCCTTTCCTTACAGGTCGAACGGCAATGAGAATTCACCTCATTTATTTTTTAGGAGCGTGTGGGGCGCGGGGTCACCGTGACCCAATAGCGGCTGCGGTAGGTGACACTGACCGGCAACGCCTGGGCCACCAACGTCAGTACCTGATCGGTGTCGTCTACCTGATAGGTGCCAGACACACGCAGGGCGGCGACGGCCTCGCTGCAGCGCAATACGCCATGGCGGTAGCGGCCCAGTTCGCTGAGAAAGTCATCCAGGCGCATGTTGCGGGCGCTGATTACGCCGTCGCTCCAGGCCCAGGGGTCGAGGCCGTTGGCGGGAGGGGCATGCAGGCCTTGGCGGTTGAACAGCACCTGTTCGCCGGGTGCGACCACTTCACGGGCATTGCCCGATGTGTGCTCGGCAAACACCGCGACCTGGCCCTGTTGCACCGCGAGCAGCGTGCCCTGGGGGGCTTCGCGCACCATAAAGCGCGTGCCGAGTGCCCGCAGATAACCGTTGTGGGTCTGCACCCAGAAGGGCCGTGGCGAATGGCCGTCGCTGCCCGTATCGATCAGCATCTCGCCCTGGCGCAGTTGCACCAGGCGTCGTTCGCGGTCGAACGAGGTGTCGATGGCGCTGGCGCTATTGAGGTGGATACGGCTGCCGTCATCCAGGCTGATCCAGCGCCGTTCACCGGTCGCGGTGCGGTACTCGGCCAGCAGGCCCGGCAGCGGCGTGTAGTCGCGGCCCAGCCAGGCCAATCCGGCGGCCCCGGCCACCAGGCCCAGCAGTTTCAAACCCTCACGACGGCTGATCTTCCGACGGGCGCCGTCCAGGGTCTGGCGACCGAGCTGCGCGGGCAGGTGGCGCAAATCGTCATTCATCGTCGCGACCCGCTGCCAGGCCTGCTGGTGTTCGGCGCTGCTGGCCAGCCAGCGTTCAAACGCGGCGGTGCTGGCGTCGTCGGCGGTGTTGAAGCGCAGCTTGATCATCCATTCAATGGCCTGGTCCACCAGGCGCGGATCAGCAGTCGGCATAGCGCAACCGATAGCAGGCATGCAGGGCCTTGGCCAGGTCGCGTTCCACGGTGGCCTTGGACACGCCCAGGCGCAGGGCGATCTGTGGGCAGGTCAGGCCATCCAGTTGCGCCAGCAGAAAACCTTCGCGCACCCGGGGCTTGAGCTGGTCCAGCAGGCGGTCAATGCGCTCCAGGCTATCGAGGATCAGCAGGCGGGTTTCTGGCGAAGGGGCCTCGTATTCGGGGAAGTGGGCCAGGCTGTCGAGGTAGGCGCGTTCCAGCTCGCGCCGCCGATACTGGTCGATCATCAGGCTGCGGGCGATGCTGCTCAAGTACGCCCTGGGTTGCAGCAAGCTTTGTTGCTTGCGGCTATTGAGCAGGCGCACGAAGGTTTCCTGGGCAAGGTCGGCGGCATGCTCGCGACAGCCGGTACGCCGGTTCAACCAGCCGCGCAACCAGGAATGGTGGGCCTGGTAGAGCTGGCCGATTGCCGCATGGTCCGGTGGGAAGTCGCTCGACATGGTCGCCCTGGCGCAGGAATCTTAACTGATAACGGTTCGCATTCTAGACGTGGCTTGTGGGATTGGGCAATCACCTGGCTTCAGGATTGGCGCGTGCAAGGTGGTATCGATAGGCGCGCCGCCGCCCGCGCGGCAATTTCACCGCGGGTCTTGCGTGATTCAGCGGTGCGGTTGTTGACCTCGTCCAGCACATGCCGTGGCGCAGTATCTGGCCGGCCGGCATTGAAGGGGGGGGCCGGTGCATATTCGAGCTGCAATTGCACCCGTTGCGCCGTCGCCTCGCTGTACAACTCGGCGGCCAGGGTCAGGGCAAAGTCGATCCCCGCCGTGATGCCACCCCCGGTCAACAGATTGCCGTCGCGCACCACACGTTCCTGCACCGCTATCGCGCCCAGGGTAGCCAGCATCTCGTGGTAGGCCCAGTGGGTAGTGGCCCGTCGCCCGCGCAGCAAGCCCGCCGCGCCCAGCACCAGCGCGCCGGTACACACCGACGTCACATAGCGTGCGGTTTGGGACTGCGCCCGCAGAAAGCCCAGGGTCGACTCATCCTCCATCAATGGCCCCACCCCCGAACCGCCCGGCACGCAGATCACATCCAGCCTCGGGCAGTCGTTATAGGTGATGGTCGGGCAGAGCACCAACCCGCTGCTGGACGTGATCGGCGCCAAGTCTTTCCAGATCAGATGCAGCGTCACATCCGGCAATGAAGCCAGCACGTCGTAGGGGCCGGTGAGATCCAGTTGCTGGATGCCGGGGAACACTACAAAGCCGATCTGCAAGGTCATGGTGAAACTCCAGAAGAGGGGATGGACGGCTCCACTCTAGTCACCTAGGCTTTGGCGTATACGCCATTAAGCCCACGAATCACGCCAATCATGCCAAAAATCATCCATGTGCTCGCCTTTGCCAATGTGCAGGTTCTCGACGTCACCGGGCCCTTGCAAGTATTCGCCTCGGCCAACGACCTGGCGCGCCAGCAAGGGTTGCCGCTGCCTTACGCGGTCAACGTGATCGCCGCCCAGGCCGAACCGGTCATGACGTCCGCCGGTCTGGCCCTGGTGGCCGAGCCGTTGCCAGCCGCCGACACGCCCTGCGACACCCTGCTGATCGCCGGCGGCTGGGGCGTGTATGGCGCTGCCGAGGATCCGGGCCTGGTCGAGTGGGTACGGCATAAAGCCAAGCTGTCGCGGCGCGTGGCCTCGGTGTGTACCGGCGCCTTCCTGCTGGCCGCCGGCGGCCTGTTGGACGGCTGTCGTGTCGCCACCCATTGGACGCGCTGCGAAGAACTGGCGCGCAAATACCCCAGGCTGCAGGTCGAGGCCAACCCGATCTTTATCCAGCAGGGCCGGCTCTGGACCTCGGCGGGGGTCACGGCTGGTATCGATTTGTGCCTGGCCCTGGTGGAAGAGGATCTGGGGCGCGCGGTAGCCCTGGACGTGGCGCGGCACCTGGTGGTGTTTCTCAAGCGCCCCGGTGGCCAATCACAATTTAGCGTGACCCTGTCCCTGCAAAAGGGGGGCAGTCGTTTCAGCCAACTGCATGCGTGGATTGCCGAGCACCTGCACCTGGACTTGAACATCCCGACCCTGGCGGCTGCATGCGGCATGAGCGAGCGCAGCTTTGTACGCCACTACCGTGCCGAAACCGGCCAGACCCCGGCGCGGGCGGTGGAACTGATCCGTGTGGAAACCGCACGCCGGCAACTGGCCGACAGCACCGTGGCGATCAAGCGCATCGCCGCACACTGTGGCTTTGGCAGCGAAGAAACCATGCGCCGCAGTTTTTTGCGGGCGTTGTCGATCACTCCGCAGCTTTACCGCGAGCGGTTTTCGGCGCCGGCCTGAGTCTGCTCCAGCAGTTCAAACAGTGCTTGCAGTGTGGCCTGCGGTGCTTCCTGGGGAATATTGTGGCCCACTCCGGCCAGCACCCGGCGTCGATAGAAGCCGCTGAAATTGCCAATGTCGTCATCCACCTGCGGCGGTGGGCCGACACCGTCGTCGGCGCCGCACAGCGAAATGCTCGGTACCGAGATCGGCGGCGGCTGTACCAACGCCTGTTCAAGCACTTCCAGCGCCGGATCACCCTCGGCATACATGAAGCGATGGCGATAGGAGTGGATCACCACGTCCACAAAGTCCGGGTTGTCGAACGATGGCGCCGTCTGCGGGTAAAGGCTTGGCCCCTCGGCCCAGGAGGGCGACCAGAGCGACCACAACAGCTCACACAATTGGCGGCGGTTGGCCGTCAGGCCATCGACGCCCCGTTGGGTGTGGAAGTAGAACTGGTACCACAGCCGATGCTCGGTGACCGGTGCGCGTGGCTGGATGGATTTGGCGATGTCCTGAATGTTGTAGCCGTCTCCCGTGACCAGGCAGCGTACACGCTCGGGCCAAAGTGCTGCGACGATGCACGCGGCGCGCCCGCCCCAGTCATAACCGACGAGGGCGGCCCGGCCGATGGACAGGGCATCCATGAAGTCCAGCAGGTCCTTGGCCAGCGCCGCCTGTTGGCCGGAGCGCATCACCTGGGCGTGAGCAAAACGGGTCGGGCCGTAACCGCGCAGGTACGGCACCAGCACCCGATATCCGGCCCCGGCCAGCACCGGTGCGACGGCGTCATAGCCGCGCGGGTCATAGGGGAAACCGTGCAGCAGAATCACCACCTCACCCCCGGCAGGGCCATGGGCTTCGTAGGCGATGTCGAGCATGGGCGTGCGGATATACAGCAGCGTGGTCGAGGGGCTCATCGGCACTCCATCCGGGTCACAGCGGTGAGTTTGGACTTTAGCGCGAAACCTTTAAGTGTTCAGGGCACAGGCGTGAAAAGACCTGCAGATCCTGATAACACCCTGCCCGGAACCCGGCCTCGCGCAGCATGCCTTCGCGATTGGCGTCCATCGCTGGCAAGCCAGCGCCTACAGGGGGCGGCTTTTGTGTAGGAGCCGGCTTGCCGGCGATGGCGGCCGCTTGGTCAGGCAATCAAGGCTGCCACACCGTTTTCTCGCCGCTCAACTTGCGATCCAGAAACGTCGCCGCGCTGATCAGCGCCAAATGGCTCAAGGCCTGTGGTGTGTTGCCCAGGTGCCGCGCCTGGCTGTCGAACTCTTCGGCATACAGCCCCAGCGGGTTGGCGTAGCGCAGCAGTTGCTCGAATTCCAGATGGGCCTTTTCCACTTGCCCCGCGCGGGCCAGGCACTCGACGTACCAGAATGAGCAGGCGGTAAACGCACCTTCCGTGCCTTGCAAACCGTCGATCTGGCTGTCGTCATTGCGGTAGCGGTACACCATGCCGTCGCGCACCAGGCTTTTCTGGATGGCCTCCAGGGTCGACAACCAGCGCGGGTCAGTGGCGGCCACGAAGCGCACCAGCGGCATCAGCAGCATCGAACCATCCAGGGCGGTGCTGCCGATGTGCTGCACGAAGTGCCCGCGTTCCTGGTTCCAGAAGTTGCTCCAGATATCTTCATAAATCGCCTGGCGGGTCTGGTCCCAGCGGGCGAACGGTGCTGGCAGCGAGCGTTTGGAGGCCAGGCGGATCGCGCGGTCGAGTGCCACCCAGCACATCAGCCGCGAGTGCAGGAAGTGATGCTGTTCGCCACGCATCTCCCAGATCCCCACGTCCTTCTGGTTCCAGGTCTCGCACACCTGGTCCACCACTTCCAGGGTGTGTTTCCAGCCCTCATGGGAAATGGCTTCGCCGTACTTGTTGACCAGGTACACCGCGTCCATCAGTTCGCCAAAAATGTCCAACTGCACCTGGTCAAAGGCCTCGTTGCCGATGCGCACTGGCTGGGCGCCGCCGTGGCCGCTGAGGTGGGTCAAGGTGGTTTCCGGCAACTGTTGGCGACCGTCGATGCCATACAGAATGTTGATTTTCATCGGCTGCCCGCAACAGTCGCTGACGCGCCCGCGCAACCAACGCATGTAGTCATTGGCTTCCTGGACAAAACCCAGGCGCATAAAGGCGTAGACGGTGAACGAGGCGTCGCGGATCCAGGTGTAGCGGTAATCCCAATTGCGCTCGCCGCCGGGGCTTTCCGGCAGGCCGAAGGTGGCCGCGGCGAGAATCGCGCCGTGTTTGCGCGAGGTCAGCAGTTTCAGGGCCAGGGCCGAGCGATTGACCATTTCCCGCCAGCGCCCTCGGTAGTTGGACTGGGCCAGCCAGCTGCGCCAGAACACCAGGGTGCGCTGCAGGCACAGGTCGGTGCCGCTGCTGTCGACGCGCACATCGTCGAGGCCGCCCAGGACAAATTCGGCACCCTGGTCCTGGTCCAGGGTAAAACAGGCGACGGCGGCATCGTCCTCGATCTGCACGGGCAGGCTGCTGGCCAGGCGCAGGCCGGGCAGGCCCGGGGCCTGGAAACAGACATCAGCGTTATCTGCCGTGGCCCGGGTGGGTGCCCGGGCATAGTCGTGACGTACCGCGCAGCGCAGATGCAGGGTGGCTTTGCCGCTGATCACCCGCACACGGCGGATCAGCAGGGGCAGGTCATCGACATCATCGCTGATGTTCAGCAGGTCGGTGATTTCCACCACTGCCTCATCGCTCAGCCAGCGGGTTTGCAGGACGTTGGTGTCCGGCAGGTAGATCTGTTCCCGGCGAGCCTGGGGCAGGTCCGGGGTCAGTTGGAAGATCCCGGCGGCCGGGGTGTCCAGCAGTGAGCAGAAAATCGACGGGCTGTCGAATTCCGGCCAGCAGAAAAAGTCGATGCTGCCCTGGTCGTTGATCAGCGCGGCACTGCGCATGTCACCAATGATGCCGTGAGCATCGATGGAGCTTTGGGTTTCGTTTTTCAGATCAACCATTGTCTTTGAACTCCGGATAGAGACTCATGCCACCGTCGATAAACAAGGTACTGCCCACCACGTAGTCGGAGGCATCACTGGCCAGCCAGACGACGGCGTTGGCCACATCGTCCACGTCGCCGACGCGGCCATAGGGGATCAGTTTCAGCAACTGCTGCTCGGCATCGCCCTCGGTGGCAGCGCGGTTGATGGCCGTGCGGATCGCCCCTGGTGCAATGCCGTTGATGCGGATTCGCTGGTGGCTGACTTCCTGGGCGAGGCTGCGCATCAGCATCTCGACGCCGCCCTTGGAGGCGGCGTAGTTGACGTGGCCGGCCCACGGGATCAACTGGTGCACCGAACTCATATGGATGATCTTGCCGGCGGCCCGGGAAACACCGGCTCGCACGCCCTGGCGCTGGAAAATGCGCAGGGCCGTGCGGGCGCAGAGGAACTGGCCGGTGAGGTTGACGCCGATCACCGTGCTCCACTGCTCAAGGCTCATGTCGCTGATCGCGGCGTCTTGCTGCAGGCCCGAATTCGCCACCAGGATGTCGAGGTGACCGAAGGCGTCCAGGGTCTGCGCAAACAGGCGTTCGACATCGGCTTCCCTGGACACATCGGCGCCGATGGCCAGGGCCCGGCCACCGGCCTGATTGATCTGCGCCGCCAGGGCCCGGGCGGGCTCTGCCTGGCGGTTGTAGTTCACCACCACTGCCGCGCCGGCGGCTGCCAAGGCCTTGGCTGCCGCTGCACCGATGCCGGAGCTGGCGCCGGTGACCACGGCCACTTGTTGTTCCAACGAGATGCGCATTGTCCACCCAACCTTTTTTCAGGAGTCCATTGAGCTGACTGGCGGGGCTCGGCACAAGTTCAGTGGCTTGTCTGGAATGCGACGATGGCTGTCTATATCTATCGTTTTCGCCAAGGGGCTTTTGGTTAGAATCAGCGGCTTAACGACGTGAGACGCTGCCCATGACAACTGTGCACCGGCCTTGGCTTGAGGCTTATGCCGACAACTACCGCAACGACGAAGTGGTCCACCCCCATTGTCATACCCAGGCGCAATTGATTCACGGGGTCTCCGGGGTGATGGTGGTCAGCACCGCCCAGGGCAGTTGGCTGGTGCCGTCCGGGCATGCGTTGTGGGTGCCCGCAGGGACGCCCCACGAAATCCGCATGGCCGGCGAGGTGCATATGCGCACCTTGTTCCTGATGCCCGAGGTAGAGCCTAGCCTGGGCCGCACTTGCCAGGTGATCGAGGTCTCGGCGCTGCTGCGCGAGCTGATCGTGGCGGCGACGCTGATTGCAGGCGACGTCAACAGCCCAAGGTTGCAGGCCATGGTGGAGGTGATCCGCATGGAATTGCTGGCTGCTCCGGTGGTGGCCATGCATGTGCCCGTTCACGGCGAAGCCCGGCTGGCCAGGCTGTGTACCCGGTTTATCGGGAACCCGGCCGATGACAGCAGCCTGGAGTCCTGGGCCGATACCCTGAACATGAGCCCGCGTACCCTGAGCCGGATTTTCCAGCGGGAACTGGGCATGAGCTTTGGTGAGTGGCGCAAGCGTGCGCGCCTGGCCTTGAGCCTGAAGTTGCTGGCCCAGGGGGCCTCGATCCTGGAAGTGGCGCTGGAACATGGGTATCAGAGCCCCAGTGCATTCAGTGCAATGTTTCGCCGTTCGTTGGGTTATCCACCGAGTCATTTCCGCCCCCGGGCCTGATGTTGCTTCATGTAACCCAATTGTCCATTTGGCGACGATACATGGCCCTGGCGCGGGCGAATCCGCCTGGGCGCATGCCTAATCTGCAACGCTCATTCTTCAGCGAGCTTTGTGATGCCCAGCCTTGTCGTTCATCCCCCCACTAGCACTCGATCTCCGGCAGCCCTGGCCCTGCTTCTGCTGGGCGCGCTGGCCGGATGCAGCGGCCTGCCCGACGAGCCGGCGGCGCCGTTGACGGTCCCGGCGGCACCGCAATTGTCCCGTGGTGCGGCGACCCAGGCGTTACCCGAGCGCTGGTGGCAGCTGTACCGTGACCCGCAATTGGATCTGTGGGTCGAGCAGGCCTTGAACCACAACAAAGACCTTGAGGCCGCCGCCGCCCATGTCGACGCGCTGCTGGCCCGCCTGGAGCAGGTCGACCGCGAGCGCCGACCCTCGACCTTGTTGACTGACGGCGTGGGCTACGGTCGCCGCCGAGATGACCAGACCCTGGCCCAGGCCACGGGTGAGCGAGCGGATGCCGAGTGGAGCCATACCCCTGGATTCTCCCTGAGCTACACCCTGGACCTGTGGGGCGAGGTGCGTTACCGCCTGGCGGCCGCCCGCGCCAATGCCGATGCGGCGCGGGCGCTGGAGGATGAATGGCGGGTGACAGTGGCTGCACAGACCACACGGGCCTATGGCCAGGCCTGCGTCTATGCGTTCAGCCACCAGGTGCAGCGTCATTGGGTGCAGGTGTTGCAACGCAGTGTCGACGTCACGCGCAAGCTGCAGCAGGCCGGGGCGGCGACCGCGCTGGACCTGGCGCGTCTCAATGGCCTGCTGGAAGAAACCCGTGCGCCGTTGCCCATGCTGGCTGCCCGCCATCAGGCCGCGCTGTATGAACTGGCAGTGCTCAGTGGGGTACCGCCGTTGGAGGTGGCCCGGCAAACCTGTTCCCAGCGCCTGCAGTTGCAGGTGCCATTGCCTGTGGGGGATGGCTGGGCGCTGGTGCAGCGGCGCGCCGATATCCGGCGGGCCGAGCGCCAGCTGCAAGCGGCGACGTTGGTCATTGGCGTCGCACGGGCCGAACTGTATCCGCGGGTGACATTCGGTGCCGGGCTGGAGTCCTCCGCCAGCAGCCTGGGCACGTTGGGGGACAGTGAGGCGCTGGTGTACTCCGTGGGGCCGTTGCTGTCCTGGCGTTTCCCCAATCGCGGCGTTGCCCTGGCCCAGGTGGGGCAGCGCCGTGCCCAGGCGCGTGAGGCCCAGGCGCATTTCGACGGCACGGTACTGGGTGCCTTGAAACAGGTCGAGCAAGCCCTGGCGCTGTACCAGGGCGAACAGCAGCGCCGCCAGGCCCTGCAAGCCGCGCTGGACAACAGCCAGCAGGCGTTTGAGCTGGCCACCCGCCGTTATCGGGCCGGCGCCCTGGATGCCCTGCAACTGCTGGACAGCGAGCGCAGCCTGGCCAACCTTGAGGCCACCCTGGCCCGGGCCGACCTGCGCTTGATCAACCGTCAGGTCGACCTGTTCCAGGCCCTCGGTGGCGGCTGGCAACGCGACGATCAACCTCAACCCTTACCCCTTGCCGCGCTTGGAGCCCAGCCATGAACCAGGCTGTTGAACCCGCCATTCTGCAATCCACTCCCTGCTTGATGCAGCGCCATCGCCGCGCACTGCTGGCGGGAGCATCCCTGGCGACACTGCTGGGGTTGGGGCTGTTTGCCGGGTATTGGTGGCAGTGGGGGCGATTCCTTGAAGAGACCGACGATGCCTATGTGCGCGCCGATTGGGTGGCGGTCAGCCCGCGTATCGCCGGTTATGTGGCCCAGGTGCTGGTGGAGGACAACCAGCCGGTCAAGGCCGGGGATGTGCTGGTGCGCCTGGATGAGCGGGATTTTATCGAACAGTTGCGCAGCACCCAGGCCCGGTTGCAGCAAGCCCGTGCGGTGGCTAACGCCCGCCAGTCCAGTCTGGATAGCCTCGACGCGCGACTCGATGAGCAGCAACAGCGCATCGCCCAGGCCAGGGCGGCTTTGCATGGCAGCGAGGCGGAGGCCCATCGTGCGCGTCTGGACTTCCTGCGTTACCGCGATCTGGTGGGGCAGCAGATCGCCACCCGCGAGCGTCTGGAAGCCGCCAGTGCCGGCCAGGCGAAGGCGCTGGCAGCCGTGACCGAAGCCCGTGCCCAAGTGGCTCGGCAGCAAGCCCAGCGCCAAGTGTTGCAGGCGCGCCGCCAACAGGCGCAGGCACGCATCGCCGAATCCCAGGCCCGGGTGGGTGAGGCCCAGGCCAATCTGGCCCTGGCCCGCAATGCCTTGAATGACACGGCGATCCGCGCGCCATTCGACGGGGTTGTGGGCCAGCGCAAGGTCCGTCGCCAGCAGTACGTGATGCCTGGCCTGCCGTTGCTGGCGGTGGTGCCGGTGGAGCAGGCCTATGTGATCGCCAACTACAAGGAAACCCAGTTGCAGCATATGGCGCCGGGGCAATCGGTGGATATCGCGGTGGACAGTTTTTCCGGCCAGCACTGGCGCGGCCAGGTGGAAAGCATTGCGCCCGGTTCCGGGGCGGTGTTCGCCTTGTTGCCGCCGGACAACGCCACCGGCAATTTCACCAAGATCGTGCAGCGCTTTGCGGTGAAAATCCGCCTGGTGGCGGACGAGACGAATGCCCCCGCGATCTTGCCAGGGATGTCAGTGATTGCCACGGTGGATACCCGCCCGGCCAGCCAGCAGGACAGCTCCCATGGCGGCTGATGCACGCACCCCGACGGTATCGTTTCGCGCCTGGGTCGCGGTGATCGGTGGTTTGTTCGGTTGTTTCATGGCCGGCATGAACGTGCACGTCACCAGCGCCGCGTTGCCGGAAATCGAAGGTGCCCTGGGGGCGACGTTCGAGGAGGGATCGTGGATTTCCACGGCCTACCTGGTGGCAGAAATCATCATGATCCCGCTCACCGCCTGGCTGGTGCAGGTGTTCTCGTTGCGGCGGGTGATGCTGTGGGGCTCCGGGGTGTTTCTGGTGGCCTCGGTGGCCTGCTCGATGGCGCCGAACCTGCCGGTGATGATTATCATCCGGGTGATTCAAGGGGCAGCGGGGGCGGTGCTGATTCCGCTGTCGTTCCAGTTGATCATCACTGAACTGCCCGCCAGCAAGATCCCACTGGGCATGGCGCTGTTCAGCCTGGCCAACAGTGTGGCCCAGGCTGCGGGCCCCTCCATGGGGGGCTGGCTGACCGATGCCTATTCATGGCGCTGGATCTTCTACCTGCAACTGTTTCCCGGTATCGCACTGTTGGCGGCGGTGGCCTGGTCCATCGGGCGCCAGCCGATGAACCTTGGGCTGCTGCGCCAGGGTGACTGGCTGGGCATTGCCTGCATGGTCCTGGGGCTGGGGGCATTGCAGATCGTGCTGGAGGAGGGCGGGCGCAAGGATTGGTTCGGCTCCTCCTTTATTGTGTGGATGAGCCTGGCGGCGGCGGTGGGCCTGGCCGGCTTTATCGGCCGGCAAGTGTGGGGCAGCAAGCGCTTTATCAATCTGCGGCTGCTGGCGCACTACAACTTTGGCGTGGCCAGCGTCGCGATGTTTATCTTTGGTGCCAGCACCTATGGCCTGGTTTTTCTGGTGCCCAACTACCTGTCGCAGATGCAGGACTACAACGCCCGCGAAATTGGCGTCAGCCTGATTGCCTATGGCTTGGTGCAGTTGGTGCTGGCGCCGTTCCTGCCACGCCTGATGAAGTGGCTGAGTGCCAAAATCCTGGTGGCCTCAGGTTTTGCGATCATGGCGGTGGGGTGCTGGATGGGCGCGCATTTGTCGGCCGACAGCGCCAGTAACGTGATCATCCCCTCGATCGTGGTGCGGGGCATTGGCCAGCCGCTGATCATGGTGGCGCTCTCGGTCCTGGCGGTGCATGGGCTGGCCAAGGCAGAGTCCGGCTCGGCCTCGGCCGTCTTCTCGATGTTACGCAACCTGGGGGGCGCGGTGGGTACGGCCTTGCTGGCACAACTGGTGGTGGTGCGCGAACAGGTGCATTCGGCACGGATCGGGGAGTCGCTGAATATGTTCGAGCCGGCCTTGCAGCAGCGCCTGCCGGGCGGCGGCCTGCTACAGGAACAATGGCCGGATCATCAGCAAGTGCTGGGGCTGCTGGACCAGGAGGTACGGCACCAGGCTTTCCTGATGGCGTACAGCGATGCGTTCTACCTGGCGTGTGTGGCGTTGACGTTGTGTGCGGTGGCGGCGCTGCTGTTGCGACGCACCTAGCAGGAGCCGGCTTGCCGGCGAAGAACCCAAGAACAGCGCGGGGCTCCCGGTATGTCGCATTAAGTGAACCTGCACTTAGCGCCGTGGCCTCAAGCCCCGCAACAGCAACTCCAGCCCTTGCAGCGCTTGCTCCAGACGTTCATCCGGGCGTTCGTCATGGGCAATCCATTGCGCCGTATCCACCAGGCTGCCATTGATCAGCCGTGCCAGTGCCAGGCTGGGGGCCTGTTCAATCAACCCGGCCTGCATCAACCCCTCCAGCAACCGGCGCAGCGATTCGATGCATTGCTGCTGGGCGCCGATGTTTTCGCCAAGTACCGCCGGTGCATCCTGCAACACAATGCGCTGTATCTCGGGGTCCTGGGCCATGCGCAGATAGGCGCGGCAGCGCTCGCAGAAACCGTCCCAGGGGTTTTCGGCCCTGGCGCTGATCTGTTGCAGGCGTTCATCCATTTCGCTGTCGAGTTGCGCGACGACCGCCGCCAGTAACCCCTTTTTGTCGCCAAAGTGATGGTACAACGCCCCTCGCGTGAGGCCGGCGCGGGCGGTGAAATCGTCCATCGAGGTCTTGGCAAAGCCTTGGACAGCAAAGGCGTGCCGGGCACTGGCCAGCAGGCGGGCACGGGTTTCTTCGATCATCTCGGCGCGGGCTCGGCTCATGGAAAACGCTCGCTATTTGCGGGTGAGTGGTTGACATACGCTGCGTATGTTAATCATGATTTGCCACATACGCACCGTATATTTTTTGCCCGGATTGCAATGAATGGCAAGCTCCAGGGCTCCCAGCAAGAGGTCACGTACCATGGCAAACCCTTACGCCGAGCTGTTCCAGGCGCCAGGCTCCAGGGCTTTTGTATCGGCCGGCATGCTCGCGCGCATGCCCATTTCCATGACCGGTATCGGGCTGATCACCATGCTGTCTCAAGTGCGCGGTGGCTATGGATTGGCGGGCGCGGTGGCGGCCACCTTTGCCCTGGCGACGGCGTTTTGCGCGCCGCAGGTTTCGCGCCTGGTCGATCGTTACGGGCAGGGCCGTGTATTGCCGGTGGCGGCCATGATCGGCGGCGGTGCGTTGTTGTTGCTGTTGCTGTGTACCCGCTTGCAGGCGCCGGACTGGACCTTGTTCATCTTTGCCGCCCTGGCCGGTTGCATGCCCAATATGTCGGCCATGGTGCGTGCACGCTGGACCGAGATCTATCGTGGCCAGCCGCGTTTGCAAACCGCGTTCGCCCTGGAATCGGTGCTTGACGAGGTGTGTTTTATCCTCGGGCCGCCGATATCGGTGGGGCTGTGCGTTCTGCTGTTTCCCGAGGCCGGGCCGCTGGTAGGGGCGATTCTGCTGGCGGTCGGTGTGACCACCTTTGTCCTGCAAAAACAGACCGAGCCTGCTGTTCACGCACAACTTGAGCAGCAGGGCCGCTGGTTGATCACCCAGCCTTCGGTACTGGTGTTGATGATCCTGCTGATGGCCATGGGCACCATTGTCGGTGTGGTGGATGTGGTCAGCGTGGCGTTCGCCCAACATCAGGGCCAGCCGGCTGCCGCCAGTATCGTGTTGTCGGTGTATGCCATTGGTTCGTGCCTGGCGGGGCTGGCCTTTGGTGCGTTGAAATTGCACATGCCGTTGCCCCGGCAGTTCCTGCTCTGTGGCCTGGCCACGGCGTTGACCACACTGCCCTTGCTGTGGGTGGGGGATATTCTCGGGCTGTCCCTGGCGGTGTTTGTATCCGGGCTGTTTTTTGCGCCGACGCTGATTGTGTCCATGGCCCTGGTGGAGCAGGTCGTGCCGCCCAGCCGCCTGACCGAAGGCATGACCTGGCTGATCACCGGCCTGAGCATCGGTGTGGCCATAGGCGCGGCAAGTTCCGGCTGGATGATCGACCAGTTTGGCGCCCCCAGCGGGTTCTGGGTGGCGCTGATGGCCGGGGCGGTGGTGCTGGTGTCCGCCGTGTTGGGCTACCGCCGCCTGGGATGAGTCAGCCCAGGGTGGGGTGACCGTCTGCATCATGATGGCGCAGGAACTCGTTCAACGCCTGGCGCGCCAGGTCGTTGAGCGTGACCGACCCACACATTGAATGAGCCTTTCGCAGACTTCTCCCGGGTTTGATGTGACGCCCGGTGACTGCACTCGCCTGCGCTAATTTTTCTCGCCTGGATTCGTTTTATAGGGACGACGTGCCTTTGTGCTTCCTGCCTATTGCTCCGGATCCCAAGAAATGAACGCTGAAGACTCCTTGAAACTTGCTCGCCGGTTTATCGGGCTGCCCCTGGAAAAACGCCAGATGTTCCTCCAGGCGCTGCAAAAGGAAGGGATCGACTTCTCGCGTTTTCCGATTCCGGCCCAGGTCGAGGCCGAGGATCGCCAAGCGTTGTCCTACGCCCAGCAGCGCATGTGGTTTCTCTGGCAACTGGACCCGGCCAGCGCAGCCTACAACCTGCCGGGAGCGGTGCGCCTCAAGGGTAGGTTGAGCCTGCCGGCTATCGAGCAAGCGTTTGCCAGCCTGATCGCGCGGCATGAGACCCTGCGCACGGTGTTCCAGCGCCAGGCCGATGAGCGCCTGTTGCAAGTGCCCTGCACGCCAGCACTGGCGATTGAGCCCTTGGATCTTTGCAGCTTGCCGCCGGCCGAGCGCGAACAGGCGGTCATGGCCGCCGCCACCGCGCAATCGCTCCAGCCCTTCGACCTGGCCACCGGCCCGCTGCTGCGCGTGCAATTGCTCAAGCTTGCCGAGCAGGAGCATGTGTTGCTGTTGACCCTGCACCACATCGTCTCGGACGGCTGGTCGATGAACGTGCTGATCGACGAGTTCATCCGTTGCTATGACGCCTTCGAGCGCCAGCAGGTGCCGCAGTTGCCGGCGCTGCCGATCCAGTACAGCGACTACGCCCTGTGGCAGCGTCGCTGGCTGGAGGCCGGGGAGCAGGCGCGGCAACTGGATTACTGGCGTGAGCAACTGGGGGATGAGCATCCGGTGCTGGAGTTGCCCCTGGACTTTGCCCGTCCGGCCGTGGCCAGTCACCAGGGCCAGCGCTATGAGTTCGCCGTGCCAGCCTCATTGGCCGACGGCGCGCGCTTGCTGGCGCGCCGGCAGAACGTGTCGTTGTTCACCGTGCTGCTGGCCGCGTTCAAGATCCTGCTGTTTCGCTACACCGGCCAGACCGAATTGCGGGTGGGCGTGCCGATCGCCAACCGGCACCGCGGTGAAACCGAGGGTTTGATCGGCCTGTTCGTCAACACCCAGGTCATGGCCGCTCACGTCGATGGGCAGGCGCGGGCCAGTGATTTGCTGCAGGTGCTCAAGGACGTGATCAACGGCGCCCAGGCCCATCAGGACCTGCCGTTCGAACGCCTGGTGGAGGCCCTCAAGCCGGAGCGCAGCCTGAGCCATACGCCGCTGTTCCAGGTGCTGTACAACCACCAGCCGCAGGTGGCTGATCTTGAAGCGCTGGTGCTGGAGTCCGGCCTGTCCCTGAGCCTGGTGGAGTGGCAAAGCCGCACCACCCAATTCGACCTGAGCCTCGACACCTGGGAGAAGGGCGGCGCCCTGCGGGCGGCGCTGACCTTCGCCACGGACCTGTTCACACCCGCCACCATCGAACGCATGGCCCGCCATTGGCGCCATTTGCTGGGGGGCATGATCGACAACGTGCAGCAGCGTGTGGCCGAGTTGCCAATGCTCGATGCGTCGGACTACCAGCAGCAGATCCATACCTGGAACGCCACTGCCTCGGATTACCCGCAAGAGCGCAGCATTCATCGATTGATCGCCGAGCAGGTGGAGCGTCAGCCGGACGCCCTGGCCCTGACCTATGGCGCCAAGACCCTGAGCTATCGCCAACTGGACGGCCAGGCCAATCAACTGGCGCACACACTGATCGAACTGGGCGTTGGTCCCGAAGTGCGGGTCGGCGTGGCCCTGCAGCGTACCGATGCGTTGGTCGTCGCCTTGCTTGGCGTGCTCAAGGCCGGTGGCGCCTATGTGCCGCTGGACCCGGATTATCCCGCCGACCGCGTTGCCTACATGCTCGAAGACAGTCGCGCCCAGGTGCTGCTGACCGAGGCCGATTTGCTCGCAGGCCTGCCCGAGACCCCGGCGCAGGTGCTGCTGATGGATCAACTGGTCGCTTACCCGGTGACAGCACCGCTCACGGCTGTGGCGCCGGCCAACCTGGCCTATGTGATCTACACCTCCGGCTCCACCGGCAAACCCAAGGGCGTGGCCATTACCCACGGCAACGTACTGGCGCTGATCCACTGGTCGCAGCAGGTCTACAGCCGTGAAGATATCCAGGGCGTGCTGGCTTCCACGTCGGTGTGCTTCGACCTGTCGGTGTGGGAAATCTTCGTCACCCTGGCCAATGGCGGCTCGCTGATCCTTGCCCGCAACGCCTTGGAACTGCCCGACCTGCCGGCCCGCGACCAGGTACGCCTGATCAACACGGTGCCCTCGGCAATCAATGCCTTGCAGCGTGCCGGGCAGATCCCCGAAAGCGTGCGCATCATCAACCTGGCGGGCGAGCCGCTCAAGCAGTCTCTGGTCGACCGTCTCTACCAGCAGCCGTCGATCAAACAGGTCTACGACTTGTACGGCCCGTCCGAAGACACCACCTATTCCACCTGGACGCCCCGCGAAGCCGGGGGCCGGCCGTCTATTGGCCGACCACTGCACAATACCCAGAGTTACCTGCTCGATGCCGACCTGCAGCCCGTCCCCACCGGGGCCGCTGCCGAGCTGCACCTGGCCGGTGCCGGGATCACCCGGGGCTATCTGGGCAAGGCCGCCTTGACCGCAGAGAAATATGTGCCCAATCCGTTCTCCACCACTGGCGAGCGTCTGTACCGCACGGGCGACCTGACCCGTTATCGCGCCGATGGCGTGATCGAGTACGTCGGGCGCATCGACCATCAGGTGAAGATCCGTGGCCTGCGTATCGAACTGGGGGAAATCGAGGCGCGCCTGCTCAGCCACCCGCAGGTCAAGGAAGCGCTGGTGATCGCCCAGGATGGCCGCTTGCTGGTGGCCTATGTGGTGCCGACGGCAATGCCACAGGAGCATGCTGCATTCGAGCAGACCCTGCGCGCGCATCTGGCTGAGACCTTACCCGAATATATGCTGCCGACGGTGACCATGGCCTTGGCGCAGTTCCCCGTCACCCCCAACGGCAAGCTGGACCGCAAGGCCCTGCCGCGGGCCGGCGAGGCCAAGGTGCAGGCGTTCAGCGCGCCACAGGAGCCCCGGCAACGGCTGCTGGCCGGGATCTGGCAGGACATTCTCGGCCAGCCGCAGATTGGCCTGGATGACAACTTCTTCGAGTTGGGCGGCGACTCCATCGTGTCGATCCAGGTGGTCAGCCGCGCCCGCCAGGCCGGCTTGCAACTGGCGCCCAGCGACCTGTTCCGCCACCAGACCCTGCGCAGCCTGGCCGCTGCCGCCCGTGAAGTGTCGACGCTGGCCATCGAGCAAGGCCCGGCCCAGGGGCCGGTGCTGCTGACCCCGGTGCAGCAATGGTTCTTTGCCCAGGAGATTCGCGCACGCCACCACTGGAACCAGTCGCTGCTGCTGACCCCGCGCCAGCCGGTGGAGGTCACCGCACTGACCGTCGCGCTGCAAGCGCTGGTGGCACAACACGATGCCTTGCGCCTGCGTTTCGTCGAGCGCGGGGAGGGCTGGGAACAGGCGCACGCGCACTCTGCAACCGTGGACGTGTGGCAGCGCCAGGCCGCCAGCGTCGAGGCGTTGCGCGAACAATGTGACCTCGCCCAGGCCAGCCTGGACCTGCAACACGGCCCATTGATGCGAGCCTTGCTGGTGGACATGGCCGATGGCAGCCAGCGCCTGTTGCTGGTGCTGCATCACCTGGTGGTGGATGGGGTGTCCTGGCGTGTGCTGTTGGACGATTTGCAGCGCGGTTACGCCCAGGGCGTGGCCGGCGAACCGCTGACCTCGCCACACAAGACCAGCGCCTATCAGCAGTGGGCCGCACGCCTGGACGACTACAGCCGCAGCCTGGCGCTGCTGGCTGAGTTGCCGTACTGGCGCGGGCAGTTGCAGGGCACCGCCAGCGACTTGCCACGGGATAACCCCCAAGGCCGGCAGACCCAGGCAGTGGCCGAGCATATCCGCCTGCGCCTGGACCGCGAACAGACCCGGCAACTGCTGCAACAGGCGCCGGCGGCCTATCGCACCCAGGTCAACGACCTGCTGCTGGCAGCCCTGGCCCGCACGATCTGCCAATGGACCGGCCACCCCTCGGCCTTGATCCAGCTGGAGGGCCATGGTCGCGAAGAGCTGTTCGAGGATATTGACCTGACCCGCACCCTCGGCTGGTTCACCAGCCTGTACCCGTTGCGCCTGACTCCCGGCAACGAATTGGGCGCCACCGTCAAGGCGATCAAGGAACAATTGCGCCAGGTGCCCCGCAAGGGCATTGGCTACGGTGTATTGCGCTACGGCGCAGCCTCTGAAGAATTGGCGGCGCTGGCCCAGCCACGGATCACCTTCAATTACCTGGGGCAATTCGACCAGCAATTTGGCGAAGAAGCCCTGTTCGTGCCAGCCAGCGAAGGCGGCGGCCAGGCCCAGAGCCTGGAGGCGCCGCTGGCCAACTGGCTGAGCGTGGAAGGGCGGGTGTACGCTGGCGAACTGGAACTGGACTGGAGCTTCAGTGGTGAAGTCTATCGCCGCGAGACCATCCAGGCCCTGGTGGATCACTGCGCCCAGACCTTGCATGAACTGATCGAACATTGCCTCGACCCACAACAGGGTGGCGCGACCCCTTCGGACTTCCCCCTGGTCAACCTCGACCAGGCACAACTGGACGGCCTGGGCCTGCCCCTGGCGCAGATCGAGGATCTCTATCCGCTGTCGCCGATGCAGCAGGGCATGCTGTTCCACAGTGCCTTTGACGCCGCCGGCGGGGCTTATATCAACCAACTGCGGTTGACCATCGACGGCTTGGACGTGGAACGGTTCCGTCAAGGCTGGCAAGCCGTGCTGGAGCGCCATGAAGTACTGCGCGCGCGGTTTGTCTGGGAAGGCCAGGCGCAGGCGTTGCAAGCGATCCAGCGCTCGGTGCAACTGCCACTGACGGTGCTGGACTGCGCGCCCGACGACCTCGACCGATTGGCCCTTGAGCAACGCGAGCAAGGCTTTGATCTGCATCAGGCACCCTTGTTGCGCCTGGTCTTGGTACCGCTGGCGGCGCAGTGCTATGAACTGATCTACACCAGCCATCACATCCTGATGGATGGCTGGAGTAACGCGCAGTTGCTTGGTGAAGTCCTGCAACACTACGCCGGGCAGGTACCGGCGCCGGTCACCGGACGCTATACCGACTATGTGGGTTGGCTGCTGGCCCAGGATGCCCATGCCAGCGAACAGTTCTGGAGCGCGCAACTGCACATGCTGCCGGCACCAACCCTGCTTGCCAACGCCCTGCCGGCGCCGCGTGCGGGCAGCGGTCATGCCAGTCACCAGCTGCTGCTGGACGCCAGCACCACCGCACGCCTGGGGGCGTTTGCCCGGCACAACAAAGTCACGTTCAACACCCTGCTGCAAGCGGCATGGGCGATTTTGCTGCAACGTTATTGCGGCCAGTCGAGCGTGGCCTTTGGCGCCACGGTGGCCGGGCGGCC
Organism: Pseudomonas fluorescens; assembly: GCF_000730425.1. NCBI lineage: Bacteria > Pseudomonadati > Pseudomonadota > Gammaproteobacteria > Pseudomonadales > Pseudomonadaceae > Pseudomonas > Pseudomonas fluorescens. The sequence continues at coordinate 54,246 of NZ_CP008896.1, forward strand.
GGCCCATTTGCCGGGGATCGAGCAGCAGGTCGGGCTGTTTATCAATACGCTGCCGATCATTTGCAGCCCGGATGCCACCAGCAGCGTCGCCCATTGGCTGCAACAGGTGCAGGCGCACAGTGTGGTCCTGCGCGAGCATGAACACACACCGCTGTACGACATCCAGCGCTGGGCCGGGCAGCCCGGCAGTGCACTGTTCGATACCTTGCTGGTGTTTGAAAACTACCCGGTGTCCCAGGCCCTGCAAGCCGGTGCCCCGGCCGGCTTGAGCTTTCGCGGGCTGCACAATCACGAACAGACCAGCTATCCGCTGACCCTGGGCATCGAGTTGGGCGAAACCCTGAGCCTGGACTTCAGTTACGCCCGGGCCGACTTCAGCCCGCAGCAGATACACACGCTTGGCACCTGCCTGCTGCAATTGCTTGAGCAATTTGTCGAGGACAACGGCCAGGCACTGGGCAACCTGAGCCTGCGCGCTCCAGCCCTGGAGCAAGCCGCTGTGCAGCCGGCAATTGACCCGCTGCTGGCGCACCAGCGTATCGAACGCCGCGCTGCGGCGACCCCGGATGCCCTGGCCTTGATCTGCGGCGACGAACGCTGGACCTATGCCGAACTCAACGAGCGCGCCAACCGCCTGGCCCATCGCCTGCGCGGGCAGGGGGTAATGCCCGGCCAGCGCGTCGGGCTGGCGGTGCGGCGCGGTGGGGCGATGATTGCCAGCCTGTTGGCGATCCTCAAGGCAGGCGCCGCCTATGTGCCGCTGGACCCCGATTACCCGGCCCAGCGTCTGGCCTACATGATCGATGACAGTGCCATGGACCTGCTGCTGCGCCAGCCCGGCGTGCTCGACGATGTCTTGGCCGAGGCCCGCGTGCCGTGCCTGCTGCTCGACGGGTCGGAGCGCGACTGCCCGTGCACCAACCTCGTCAATCTGGCGCAGGCCGAGCATCTGGCCTATGTGATCTACACCTCCGGTTCCACCGGCCAGCCCAAGGGTGTGTCCATCGCCCATGGCGCGCTGCGCGAATTCTGCACGCTTGCTGCCGAGTACTCGCAACTGACACCTCAGGAGCGGGTGCTGCAATTTGCCACGTTCAGCTTCGACGGTTTTGTCGAACAATGCTTCCCGCCGCTGTGCGAAGGTGCCTGCCTGGTGCTGCGCGGCGATGACACCTGGGACACCGCGACCCTCTACGAGCAGATCATCGAACACGGCGTGACCCTGGCCGACTTGCCGGCGGCGTACTGGTTCCTGCTGGCCCAGGACTGGGCCGCGGCCCCACAGCGCAGTCGCGGGCAGTTGCGCCAGGTGCATGTCGGCGGCGAGGCCATGTCGGTGGAGGGGCTCAGGCTCTGGCACGCCGCCGGCCTTGGCGGCGTGCATTTGCTCAACACCTACGGCCCGACCGAAGCTACGGTGGTGTCCAGCACCCACCTGTGCCAACGGGTGGATGCCGACGGGGCCAATGGCGTACCGATTGGCCGTGCCTTGCCGGGGCGGGCGCTGTATGTGCTCGACCGCGACGCCAACGCGCTGCCCGATGACGTGGTCGGTGAGTTGTGCATCGCCGCCTGCGAGGGGTTGGCCCAGGGGTATCACCAGCGCCCGGCATTGACTGCCGAGCGTTTCATTCCCGACCCATTCGCCGCTGTGGCCGGTAGCCGCGTGTATCGCAGTGGCGACCTGGCACGCCGGGATGAGGCGGGCGTGGTGCATTACTGCGGGCGGATCGACCATCAGGTGAAGATCCGGGGGTTCCGTATCGAACTGGGCGAAATCGAGTCGCGCCTGCTGCAACAGCCCGGTGTGCGTGATGCCGTGGTCCTGGCCCATCAGGGCGCAAGTGCCCAGCAACTGGTGGCCTATATCGTGCCGGTGCAGGCCGAGCCTGAATTGCGCGAGCGCCTCAGAGCCAGTCTCAAGGCGAGCATGCCGGACTACATGGTGCCCACCTACTGGATACTGCTCGACCACTTGCCGCTGACCCCCAACGGCAAGCTCGACCGCAAGGCCCTGCCGGCACCGGACGCCAGCCTGTTGCAACACAGCTACGTGGCTCCGGTCACGGCGTTGCAGCAGCAACTGGCGGGAATCTGGCAAGCCGTGTTGAACCTGCCTCGCGTGGGGCTGAACGACAACTTCTTCGAGCTGGGCGGCGATTCGATCCTGTCGATGCAGGTGGTCAGCCGGGCCCGTCAGGCGGGGCTGCACTTCACTGCCAAGGCCCTGTTCGAGCAGCAGACTATTCAAGGCCTGGCCAACGTGGCCCGCAGCAGTGGCGGCCTGCCGAACATCGATCAGGCGCCGGTGGCCGGCGACATGCCGTTGCTGGCGGTGCAACAGGTGTTCTTTGACGAGGACATTCCCCAGCGCCAGCACTGGAACCAATCCGTGCTGCTGACGCCCCAGCACCCCCTGGACGCTGCACGACTTGCCCAGGCCTTGCAGGCGCTGGTCGCCCATCACGATGCATTGCGCCTGAACTTCCGCCACGATGGCGGGCAGTGGCGCGCAAGCCACGGGCAGGTGTCGACCCCTGAGTTGCTGTGGCAGCACCGGGTCAAGGATGAAACCGAGCTCCAGGCGCTGGCCGATCAGGCCCAGGCCAGCCTGGACCTGCAACAAGGCCCGCTGCTGCGTGCGGTGCTGTTCGACAAGGCCGATGGCAGCCAGCGCTTGCTGGTGGTCATCCATCACCTGGTGGTCGATGGCGTGTCCTGGCGCATCCTCCTGCAAGACCTGCAGGACGCCTACCGCCAGCCTGCCGTGGGCCTGCCGGCCAAGACCACCGCGTTCAAAACCTGGGCCGAGCAACTGCAAGGACTTGCCCGCAGCCCCGCGCTGCAAACCGAGATCGCGTTCTGGCAATCACTGCACGCAACCGACAACCATCTGCCGGGCGCCAAGCCGGGTGCCAGCCTGCGCAGTCGCGATAGCGTTACGCTCGACACCCGCCTGGATGCCGACCTGACCCGGCGCTTGTTGCAGGAGGCTCCCGCGGCCTATCGCACCCAGGTCAATGACCTGCTGCTGACGGCATTGGCGCGGGTTATCACGCGCTGGACCGGGCGCCGTGACGTGCTGATCCAGCTCGAAGGCCATGGCCGTGAGGAGCTGTTCGAGCATCAGGACCTGACCCGCACCGTGGGTTGGTTCACCAGCCTGTTCCCGGTACGCCTGGCACCTGCCGAGGCACTGAGTGACTCGATCAAGCAGGTCAAGGAGCAACTGCGCGCCATTCCCAATCGGGGGGTGGGCTTTGGTGCCTTGCGTTACCTGGGTGAGGCTGGCGTGCAGCAAACCCTGGCGGCACTGCCAGTGCCGCGTATCACGTTCAATTATCTGGGCCAGTTCGACAGCAGCCTTGAAGGCGCGCAAACCGCCTTGTTCGTCCCCAGTGGCGAGCACGCCGGGCTTGAACAGCACCCGGATGCACCGCTGGGCAACTGGCTGACCCTCAACGGCCAGGTGTTCGACGGCGAGTTGTGCCTGGGCTGGACCTTCAGCCAGCAGATGTTCGAGGTCGCGGCCATCCAGGCCCTGGCCGACGCCCTGGCCCTGGAGCTCAAGGCGCTGATTGAACATTGCACGAGCACCGGCCAGCACGGCGTGACCCCCTCGGACTTCCCGTTGGCGGCGCTGACCCAGGGGCAAGTGGATACGCTGGCCGACGCACCTGAAGCCATCGAGGACGTTTATCCACTGTCGGCCATGCAGCAGGGCATGTTGTTCCACAGCCTGCTGGAGCAAGGCGGCGGCGATTATGTCAACCAGATGCAGGTGTCCATTGACGGCCTGGACCCCGAGCGCTTCCGTGCGGCGTGGCAGGCGGTGGTCGATGCGCATCCTGTCCTGCGTACCGCCTTTGCCTGGCAGGGTGGCTTGCAGCAGCCGGTGCAGGTGGTGCACAAACAGCTTGAAGTGCCGTTCAGGGTGCTCGACTGGCGTGAGCGCGCTGATCAACCGGCAACGCTGGAGGCGCTGGCCGCTGCCGAGCTGGCCCAGGGCTTTGACTTGACCCGGCCCGGGCTGTTGCGCCTGGTACTGGTGCGCCTGGATGCGCGTCGTTGCGAGCTGCTCTACACCCACCATCACATCCTGATGGATGGCTGGAGCAACTCCCAACTGTTGGGCGAGGTGCTGCAACGCTATGACGGCCAGGTGCCGACGCCGTCCGTGGGGCGCTATCGCGATTACATCGCCTGGCTGCAACGCCAGGATCAACAGGCCGGCCAACAGTTCTGGAGCGCCAACCTGGCAGTCCTGGAAGAGCCGACCCTGTTGGCCCAGGCGGTCAGTGACCCGGGGCAGGCGCTCGCCAGTGGCCACGGCGATCTTTACCTGAGGCTGGACGCGGAACAAACCCGGCGCCTGGGCGAGTTTGCCCGCCAGCAGAAAGTCACCCCCAACACCCTGGTGCAGGCTGCATGGCTGTTGCTGTTGCAGCGCTATACCGGGCAGGACAGCGTGGCGTTTGGCGCCACGGTCGCCGGGCGTCCGGCGGACCTGGCGGGCATCGAGCAGCAGGTGGGCCTGTTTATCAACACCCTGCCGGTGATCGCCAGCCCGCGTGCCGAGCAAACGGTCAGCCAATGGCTGCACGCTGTGCAGGGGCAAAACCTGGCCCTGCGCGAACATGAGCACACGCCGTTGTTTGATATCCAGCGCTGGGCCGGGCAGAGCGGCGACGCGCTGTTCGACAGCCTGCTGGTCTTTGAAAACTACCCGGTGGCCGAAACCCTCAAGCAGGGTGCGCCCCAGGGGCTGGTGTTCGGTGAGGTGCGCAGTGTCGAGCAGACCAACTACCCGCTGAACCTGCTGGTCAGCCTGGGGGAAACCCTGACGGTGCATTTGCGCTTTTCCCGCGCCCATTTCAGCGTGGGCACCCTCAGTGAGCTCAGCGAGCATTTCAGCCGACTGCTGCTGGGCATGCTCGATCAACCCGAACGAGCACTGGGCGACTTGTCGATGCAAGGTGCGGCCCGCCAGCGACAGGTGGTCGCGCAATGGAATCCGCCGGCGGTCGACTACCCGCGCGAGCAATGCATTCATCAACTGTTCGAGGCCCAGGCCGAGCGGGCCCCCGAAGCCTTGGCGCTGGTATTTGGCCAACAGTCGCTGACCTACGGCGAGCTCAACCACCAGGCCAACCAACTGGCACACCGGCTGCTGGCCGAAGGTGTCGGGCCGGACCGGCTGGTAGGCATCGCGGTGGAGCGCGGCTTGCCGATGATCATCAGCCTGCTGGCGATCCTCAAGGCCGGCGGCGCCTACGTGCCGCTGGACCCGGCATACCCGGCTGATCGCCTGGCGCACATGATGCAAGACAGTGGCCTGCAGTTGCTGATTACCCAGGCGCCGTTGCTCGGTTCGCTGCCGATTCCGGGCGGCGTGCAGGCGCTGGTGCTGGAGGGCGAGGCGGGCTGGTTCGCCGGCTACCCGAGCCACAATCCAGTGGCGTCGGCCGGGCCGGACAACCTGGCCTACGCGATCTACACCTCCGGCTCCACCGGCAAGCCCAAAGGCGTGATGGTGCCCCATGGCGCCCTCGGCAACTTCATTGCGAGCATGGCCCGCGAGCCAGGGCTCGCGGCGGGGGAGCGGATCCTTTCATTGACGACGTTCTCGTTCGATATCTTCGGCCTGGAGATCTACCTGCCGCTGACCGTCGGCGCCTGCGCGGTGCTGGTGGACAAGGACACCACCCTCGACCCCGACGCGATCCTCGCCACCGTCGCGACCCAGCGTGTCAACACCCTGCAAGCCACGCCCTCGACGTGGCGCATGTTGCTCGACAGCCCGCAGGCTGCGGCGTTGCAAGGCTGCACCTTGCTCTGTGGCGGTGAGGCCCTGGCCGATGAGCTGGCGGCGCGCATGCTTGCCCTCGGCGGCACGGTGTGGAACCTCTACGGGCCGACCGAGACCACCATCTGGTCCGCGGCCCATCGCCTCGACGGCCGGCCCTGGCTGGGCCGGCCAATCGACAATACCGCCTTGTATATCCTCAGCCAGGACGGTGCGCTGGCCCCGGTCGGCGTGCCAGGCGAGCTGCTGATTGGCGGTGATGGCCTGGCGCGTGGCTACTTTCAACGCCCGGACCTGACGGCTGAACGTTTCCTGCCAGACCCGTTCGGTGCCCCCGGCCAGCGTCTGTACCGTACCGGCGACCTCGCGCGGTACCGCGCCGAAGGGGTGATCGAATACCTCGGACGCCTGGACCATCAGGTGAAAATCCGTGGCTTTCGTATCGAACTGGGGGAAATCGAGGCGCGCATCCAGGCCCAGGACGCTGTGCGCGAAGCCGCCGTGGTCGCATTGGAGGGCCCCGGCGGGCCGCAACTGGTGGGCTATGTGGTGCTCAGCGAGCCTGCGGAGCACCTCGAACAACAGGTGGCGTTGCGCGAGTCGATCAAGGCGGCCCTCAGGCTGCACCTGGCCGACTACATGGTCCCGGCGCACCTGGTGTTTGTCCCACAGATGCCCCTGACGCCCAACGGCAAACTGGACCGCAAGGCCTTGCCAGCACCGGATGTCAGCCAGATGCAGCAGGCCTATGTGGCGCCGGTTTCGCCGCTTGAGTTGCAACTGGCCGGAATCTGGCAGGACGTGCTCAAGGTCGAGCGCGTGGGGCTTGAAGACAACTTCTTCGACCTGGGCGGGCATTCCCTGCAAGTGGTGGTGATGCTGTCCCGCGTGCGCGCGGTGCTTGGGGTGGACGTGGCGGTGAAGGACTTTTATGCCCAGGGCAGCCTAGGGGCGCTGGCCCAAACGCTGGCCGATGCGGCCCAGGACGATGGCCTGGGAGATGACTTTGACCTGATCTTCGATGCCCTCGATGAGCTGGAGCAGGAAAACCTGGAGGAAAGCAATGCTTAACAAAACGGCGGAACTGGTGGCGCGCATCAAGGACTTGAGCGCACCCAGGCGTGCGCAACTGTTCAGCAAGCTTGAGCAGCAGGGTGTCAATGTGGCGCGCTTCCCCATTGTGCCGGCCAGTGAAACCGGGCCCCAGGTACTGTCGTATGCGCAGCAGCGGCAGTGGTTTCTCTGGCAGTTCGATCCCCAGGGCAGTGCCTACAACATCTGCGCGGCCTTGCGTTTGCAAGGGGAATTGGATATCGGGGCGCTGCAATGCAGCCTGTCGCAGGTGCTGGCGCGCCATGAAGGGTTGCGCGCCGGGTTTGTGCAGCAGGGCGAGCAGGTGCGTTGCCTTCTGCGGCCCATTGAAGCGCTGGAACTGGTGGTGCAGGACGCTGCGCCGGGCGACCCCGAGTGCGTCATCAAGGGGTTTGTCCAGGCGCAGAGCAGCCAGCCGTTCGACCTGGAGCACGATCTGCTGCTGCGTGCCGCCCTGTTGCGCCTGGCGGACGATGAGCATGTGCTGGTACTGACGTTGCATCACATCATCACCGATGGCTGGTCCATGCAGATCATGATTGATGAGCTGCTGGCGCTGTACATCGCCCAGGTCACGGACACGCCTTGTGCATTGCCGGCGCCGGTCATTCAATACGCCGACTATGCGGCCTGGCAGCGGCAATGGCTGGAAGCCGGGGAGGGGCGCCGACAGCTGGATTACTGGCGCGGCAAGCTGGGCAGCGAGCACGTTTTGCTGGCGCTGCCGGTGGATCGTCCGCGCCTGGGACCGCCCGACCAGCACGGGGCGACGCTGGCGCTGGCGTTGGATCGCGCGTTGAGCGATGCCCTCAAGGGCCTGGCGCAGCAGCAAGGCGTGAGCCCGTTCATGTTGTTGCTGGCGTCGTTCCAGGTGCTGTTGCACCGCTACAGCGGCCAATCGGATATCCGTGTCGGTGTACCCACCGCCAACCGCAACCGCGCCGAGACGGAGCGGGTCATCGGCTTTTTCGTCAACACCCAGGTGATGCAGGCCACACTCGACAGCCAGCAGCCGTTTGCCGACTTTGTGCAGACCGTCAAGGCCGCGGCCCACGAAGCCCAGACCTGGCAGGATCTGCCGTTCGAGCAGTTGGTGGAAGCCTTGCAACCCGAGCGCAATAGCCTGCACACGCCGTTGTTCCAGGTCATGTTCAACCACCAGATGGAAGCTGGCCGGTTTGCCGATGGCCAGTCCCTGGGCGGGTTGCGGTGCACCCCAGTCGACTCGGACAACCTCAGTGCGCCGTTTGACCTGACCCTCAACACCTTCGACGGTCCCGCTGGCTTGTCCGCAGCACTGACGTACGCCACCGATATCTTTGACGCCTCCACCGTCGAGCGCATGGCGCGGCACTGGCAGGCGTTGTTGCAGGGTATGGTCGATGACCCCCGGCAGCGCATCGGCCAATTGCCGATGCTCACCGCCGCTGAGCAACGCCTGGCGCTGCACACCTGGAACGCCAGCACCACCGACTACCCCCGCCACAGCGCCATCCATCAGTTGATCGAGGCCCAGGCCGACTGTACTCCGGACGCTGTGGCGCTGGTCTTCGAGACGCAGTCATTGACCTTTGCCCAGCTCAACCAGCAGGCCAACCGCCTGGCCCATCGCCTGATCGAAGCCGGCGTGGGCCCGGATGTGCTGGTGGGCATTGCGGTGCAGCGCAGTGTCGACCTGGTGGTCGGGCTGCTGGCGATTCTCAAGGCCGGTGGCGCGTATATCCCGCTGGACCCGGCGTACCCCGAGGATCGCCTGGCCTACATGATGCAAGACAGCGGCCTGGCCCTGCTGCTGACCCAGGCACCGTTGCTGGCGCGCTTGCCGATCCCGGCCGGGGTCAACGCGCTGGCCCTGGACCAGCCGGGTGCATGGCTCGATGGCTACAGCATCGAAAACCCGCCGCCGCGGACCACGGCTGAACACCTGGCGTATGTGATCTACACCTCCGGCTCCACGGGCAAACCCAAAGGGGTGATGGTGCGCCATGGCGCCCTGACCAATTTCGTGTGCAGCATGGCCCGCCAACCAGGGCTGGACGCCCATGATCGGTTGCTGTCGCTGACCACCTTCTCGTTCGATATTTTCGGCCTGGAAATCTACGGGCCGCTGCGGGTCGGCGCGACCCTGGTGCTGACCGGGCAGGACATCAACCTCGACCCGCAAGCTTTGCTCGCCCTGGTCAAACAGCAGCGCATCAGCGTGTTGCAGGCCACGCCGTCGACCTGGCGCATGCTGCTCGATCATCCCCAGGCCGATGCCCTCATCGGCTGCAAGTTGCTGTGCGGCGGCGAGGCGCTGCCCCTGGAGCTGGCGACCCGCCTTTTGGCCCTATCGCCCCAGGTCTGGAACCTCTACGGGCCGACCGAAACCACCATCTGGTCGGCGCAGTACCCACTCGCGCCAACCCAGCCACAGCCGTGGCTCGGCGGGCCGATTGCCAATACCCGCCTGTATATCCTCGACGATAACCTGGCGCCGGTGGCGGTCGGGGTAGCGGGCGAATTGTTGATTGGCGGCGAAGGCCTGGCACGGGGTTACTTCCAGCGTCCGGCACTCACCGCCGAGCGCTTCCTGCCTGACCCCTTTGGCGCTCCCGGTGCGCGTCTGTACCGCACCGGCGACCTGGCGCGCTATCGCGCAGACGGGGTGATCGAGTACATCGGTCGGGTGGACCACCAGGTGAAAATCCGTGGGTTGCGCATCGAACTGGGAGAGATTGAAGCGCGGCTGCTGGAGCAACCCCAGGTGCGCGAAGCGGCTGTGGTGGTGCGGGACATTGCCGGCCATCCACAGCTGGTGGCGTATGTCGTCGCAGCGCAGGTGGCAGGCGATGAGCAGGCTCTACGTGACGCGTTCAAGCGCCAGCTCAAGGGCGAGCTGCCGGAGTACATGGTGCCCAGCCATTGGGTGTTCCTTGATAGCCTGCCGCTGACCCCCAACGGCAAGCTCGACCGCAAGGTGTTGCCGGCGCCGGATGCCAGCGCCTTGCAGCAGCACTACATCGCGCCGCGCAATGCTCTGGAGCGGCAGATCGCCGAGGTCTGGCAGCAGGTGCTGGGCCTGGCGCAGGTGGGGGTGAGCGACAACTTCTTCGAGCTGGGCGGGCACTCGCTGCTGGCCACCCAAGTGATCGCGCGGCTCAAGCAGACCCTGGCCAGCCGCCCGGGCTTGCGCGACCTGTTCGATGCCCCGGTGCTGGAAGATTTTGCCGCCTTGCTGGCGGGCCGTTCGGTCGCGCAACCGGCGCCGGTCGCCTTGCACGCCCATGGCCCGCGCAGCACTGCGCCCTTGTCCCTGGCCCAACGTCGCCTGTGGGTGGCCGAGCAGTTCTCGGCCGGCAACGGCGCGTATGGCATGCCCTTGGCATTGCGCCTGCGGGGCGAAGTCTCGGTGCCGTTGCTGATCGAAAGCCTCAAGGGCGTGGTGCAACGCCATGAGGTGCTGCGCACGGCCTATGTAGCCGACGATGACGGCGATCCACTGGCGGTGATCGCGCCTGAAGTGACCGTGGATTTCCCGCTGGTCGACCTGTCGCACCTGGACCGTATCGAACAGGAAGCCCAGGTCGCCCAGGCCACGCTGGACAACACCCGACGCCCGATCAACCTGGCGCAGGCGCCATTGTTCCGTGGGCAGATCCTGCGCCTGGGTGCCCATGAACATGTGCTGCTGTATTCGATGCACCACATCATTTCCGATGGTTGGTCGATGGCGGTGTTGGTGGGTGAGCTGGTGCAACACTACGCCGCGCTCAAGCAGGGGCGTGGCATCGACCTGCCGCCGCTGCCCGTGCAATACAGTGACTACGCCCAATGGCAATTGGCGCTGGAACAGGCCGGGGTGTTGCAGCAACAGGCCGGCTACTGGAAGGACGCCCTGGCCGGTCACCCTGGGCAACTGCGGCTACCGACAGACTTTGCGCGGCCGCCGATGCCGTCCTTCGAGGGCTCCAGCGAGTCATTCAGTGTGCCGTCGGCGTTGGGCGAGGCACTGAAAAACCTGTCCGCACGGCAGGGTGTCACGCCTTACACCACGTTGCTGGCCGCGTTCCAGGTGCTGCTGCATCGCCTGGGCGCGAGCGACGACCTGCTGGTGGGCGCCGATGTAGCGGGGCGCCAGCAGGCCGAGCTGGAAGGCTTGATCGGCTTCTTCGTCAATATCCTGCCCCTGCGTTCGCGCTTCGACGCCAAGGCGCGGTTCAGCGATTTCCTCGCCGCTGCCCGGGAAACCACGCTTACGGCCTTCGAGCACCAGGACCTGCCCCTGGACATGATCGCCGAAGCCAGCCACGTGCCGCGCCACAAGGGTTTCAACCCGTTGGTGCAAGTGCTGTTCGTGATGAACAACCTGCCGGTGCACAGCGCGGGCCTGGCGGACATTACCGTGGAAATGGTGCCCAGCCTGGGCGGCTATTCCAAGTTCGACATGGCGCTGTTTATCGACGAAGAGGCTGGACAGTGGCAAGGCACCTGGCAGTACGCCAATGACTTATTCAAACAAGAGCGCATCACCGAACTTGTGAGCGCCTGGATGGGAATTCTTCAACAGATTGTCATGGATCCAGACATCCGATTAGGGGACATCATCATGCCGTCGAACACCGCTGTTGCTCCTGCCGCACCTGCCAGCCCGAAGGCCGACAAGCTGGGCAAGTTCCTCAAGAAACCGTCGGGCCCGGTGGCCCGGGCCCCGCTTGCAGCGATGCGTGAATCGCTGTTGAACGCCGACCAGGTGTTCCCATTGCTGATGGAACCCAACGATCCGGGGCTCGACCTGGTGACGTGGGTCCAGGCCAATCGCGCCCTGGTCGAAGAGAAACTCGCGCGGCATGCGGGGATCCTGTTCCGTGGTTTTGCCATGCGCGATATCCACGATTTCGAGGCCTTTGCCGAAGCGGTCCAGCCGGGCCTGTACGGCCAGTACGGCGACCTGCCGAAGAAAGAGGGCGGCAAGAACACCTACCGCTCCACGCCCTACCCGGAAAAGAAAATGATCCTGTTCCATAACGAGAGCTCGCACCAGGATCGTTGGCCGCGCAAGCAGTTGTTCTTCTGTGAACAACCATCACCCGTGGGTGGGGCCACGCCGGTGGTCGATTGCCGGCAGATGTACCTGCGTTTGCCGCACGCGTTGCGCGACACCTTCGAAAGCAAGGGCCTGCTGTATGTGCGCACCTTCGCCGATAAGCTCGATGTGTCCTGGCAGCATTTCTTCAAGACCCAAGACCGCGCCCAGGTCGAGCAGCGCTGCGCCCTGGCGGGCATCCAGTGGACCTGGCTGGACAACGACGAGCTGCAGATCCGCACCCCGTGCCCGGCGATCATTACCCACCCGACCACCGGCGAGAAAACCTTCTTCAACCAGGTGCAACTGCACCATATCTACTGCCTGGACCCCGATGTGCGCGACGACCTGTTGGGCCTGTTCGGCCCCGAGCGCATGCCGCGCCACGTGTACTACGGCGACGGCAGCCCGATTGAAGACGAGGTGATGCAGCAACTGGGCGAACTCTACGAGGCCTGCGCGGTGCGCTTTGACTGGCGCAAGGGCGATGTGATCCTGCTGGACAACATGCTCGCCGCCCACGCCCGCGATCCCTTTGAAGGCCCGCGCAAGATTGTCGTGGCCATGGGCGAAATGATCGAACGGCGCGACCTGGAGACGGTAGCGCCTTGCACACGGATGCAAACTGAAGGGACTGACGCATGAGTACGCTAAACGATGCAGGCCTGGCGCTGCTCCCGGAGCAGCAACAGCGGGTGCTGGACGCCCAGGACGGCGCGAGCTGGGGTGCGATCGCGCACTTGCTGCATATCCAGATCAACGGCGCGCTTGACGTGCCACGGCTGCAAGCGGCCTTGAGTGGTTTGCGCCAGCGTCACACCGCGTTAGCGGCCCGGTTGGCGACCGCGCCCGGTTACCGTGGCCTGCGGCAGTTCTTTGATGCGGGTGCGGCGAACGTGGCATTGGCGGTGGATGAGTCCAGCGATACCGCGCAGGTCTTGGCGCTGTGGTGCCAGCGCCCGGTGAGCCTGGCGGCCGGGATGTTTTTCGAGGGCCTGTTGCAGCGTATCGACACGCAGCACTGGCAACTGACCCTGGGCCTGGCGGGTTTTGTCGGCGATCAGGCGAGCCTGGGGATCCTCTATCAAGACCTGTGCACCGCCTATGAGCAGGGCAGTTGCAGTGTGGACGAGGAACTGGGGCAGTTTGCCCAGTACCTGGAATGGCACGCAGAAGTGGTGCTGGACGAAGACGCGCACACGGCCAAAGCCTATTGGCAAGCCTACCTGCCGGGAGCGGGCGCGCTGGCGCCAGACTTGCCGGGCCGCTACGCCAATACCGTGCAGGGCAACGCTGCTGCGCAGTCCCTGAGCAGCGACCTCGACCCGGGTGTGTTGGCGCGCCTGGGCTCGCTCGCCACCCAGCACGACACCCAAGTGACCACGCTCTTGCAAGCCGCGTGGTGGGTGCTGCTGGCGCGGATCAGCGGCCGCGAAGGGTTTGTCGCTGGCCTGCGGCATGACGCACGCCAGGACTATGAGTTCTTCGCGCCGACCGTGGGCCTGCTGGAAAGAACCCTGGCGTTGAACCTCAACCTGGCGCCGACGGCCTCGTTCAGCAGCGTATTGACGCAACTGGCGGGCGTGCTGGACAGCCATGGCACCTGGCAGGAGTATGCGCCGCTCGACGCTGGCCTGCCGTTGACCCACGGCTTTGGCGTGCGCCAGCAACCGGCCCCGCGCACGCAGGGCACCAGCGCCTGGCGCTGCGCTTACCGTGCTGATAGTCGGCCGCTGTTCGAACTGGCGTTGATCGTCAGTGTGGAGGAGAGCGGTGCCGTCTGCGGCCTGTCGTTGGACTATGCCGGGGCCGTGTACGGCCAGGCCGCGATGCAGACGCTGCTGGCACAGTATCAAGTGCTGCTGGCCAGTTTGCTGGCGCAGCCGGACGCAGCCATCGCCACCCTGAGTCTTTTGGGTGAGGTGGAACGCCAACGCCTATTGGCCTTGAACCCAGCGCCACAAGTGCTGGAAGAGCGGGTGCTGTTGCCCGAGCATATTCTCACTTGGGCGGAAATCACCCCGGATGCAGTGGCGCTGGTCGCGGGCGATCAGGCATTGACCTATGCCGAGCTGGAGGTCGGCGTGCGTCAACTGGCCAGCCGCCTGCGCGAGCACGGCGTGACTTCGGGGAGCATTGTCGCCCTGGCTTTGCCGCGCGGTGTCGCGCAGGTGCAGACCATTCTCGCCGCCTGGCGCACAGGTGCCGCCTACCTGCCCCTGGACCCAAGCTGGCCGGCGGCGCGCCAGGCCCAACTGGTGGAACAGGCTGGGGCGCAACTGCTCGTCACCCAGGGTACGGCGCTGGCTGGTTTGGGCTGCGCAGTGCTGGACCTCGATCAACCGCTGCAGCAGCCATTGCCGCAAGGGCCCAGCGCCAACCTGCAAGGCCACGATGCGGCTTACGTGCTGTTTACTTCCGGCACCACCGGTGTGCCCAAGGGCGTGGTGGTGGAGCATCGGCAATTGCTCAACTATGTCGCGGGTGCCAGCTGTGAACTGGACCTGGCCGCCTGCCGGCATTTCGCCCAGGGCTCGACGGTCGCTGCAGACCTGGGCAATACCAGCCTGTTCGGCGCGCTGTACAACGGTGCCACCTTGCATATCGCTGATGAAGCCACGATGCAGGACCCGCAGGCCTTTGCAGCATTCATCCAGACCCAGGGCATCGACTGCCTGAAGATCGTCCCGTCCCATCTCGCCGCCTTGCTCGAGGCGCCGCAGCCGCAAGTGCCGGCCACCCTGATCCTCGGCGGCGAAGCAATCGGCCAGGGGGTGGTGGAGCGCATCTTCAACCTGCGCCCCGATTGTCGCCTGTTCAACCACTACGGCCCCAGCGAAACCACTGTCGGCGTCGCTGTGCATGCCATCCGCCCGCAGGACTTGCAGCAACTGGGCGTTCCCCTGACTCGGGTCCTGCCCAACAACCAGCTGTATATCCTCAACGAGGACCAGCAACTGGTGGCCAGCGGTGAACTGGGTGAGCTGTACATCGGCGGGCAGCAGTTGTGCCGTGGCTATCTCAACGACCCGGAGCAGACCGACGCTGCGTTTATCAACAGCCCGTTCGCCCCTGGCGAGCGCCTGTACCGCAGTGGCGACCTGGCCCGCTACCTGCCCCAGGGTGGCATCGTCCTGTATGGCCGGCGCGACCACCAGGTGAAGGTTCGTGGGTTCCGTATCGAGCTGGCGGAGATCGAACAGCAACTGCTGCGCGTGCCGGGTGTGAGCGAAGCCGTGGTGCTGCTGGTGCAGGACGAGCCGGTCGCCTGTGTGCTGCCGAGCCAGGACGCACCTGCCAACTGGCTGCAAACCCTCAAGCAGCAGATGGCCGAGCGCTTGCCGGCGGTGATGGTGCCGCGTCAGTACCAGGTGGTGCAGCACATGCCCCGCCTGGCTAACGGCAAAGTCGACCGCCAGGCCTTGCAGCACCTGGAGCGGGCCGATGAAGACGACAACTTCGTCGAACCCCGGGACGCCCTCGAAGCCTTGCTGGCCAGCCGCATGGCCCAGTTGCTGGGGCGCGAACGCCTCAGTTGCGAGCGTGACTTCTTCGCCGCCGGCGGCCATTCGCTGCTGGTGATCAAGTTGGTGGCGGGGATTCGCAAACTGCTGCACTGCGAAGTCCACCCGGGCATCGTGTTCGACCACCCAAGCCCCGGCGAACTGGCCCAGGCCCTGCGTGCCCGGGAGGACAGCCCTGGCCAACTGGAAAAACTGGCCCAGGCACGCCTGCGCCTGGATGCGATGAGCCCCGAGGAGAAGGCCGCATTGCTGGAGAAGGCGCGCCAGCAGGCAACCACAGGGTGACCCTGCGCGCTGTCTTCTGGTAAACACGACGTGGAATGAAAAGGGACATCGCAAGATGTCCTTTTTTGCTTCTGTTACAAAGTGATTGAGAATCCTTCTAAATTATTTCTATCCCGAACGTTCATTAATGGCTCGATGCCGATTCAAGTCAAAACCGTCCCTCTGCAACAGGGAGTGGGGTCCGGACGGTTTAACTGTATTCAGGTCATTCCGCCCCAAGAGTGGGAGGCCTTCGACATTAATGATCTATCTGGGGCTAAACCAAACAATGAAACGCGAGAGTAAAAGGTTCAGACAAAAACGCTTCAATACTCCCCTTTCTTCCTGCCGCAGTTGCCTGTCGGTGGCGGTCCTGGGGCTGGCTCTCAGTGTCTGTGGCGGGGCTTTCGCCCAGTCCATGCAGGTGAATGTGCCAGCCCAGCCCCTGGACAAGGCCCTGACCGAGCTGGGCAGGCAGACGGGCCTGCAAGTACTGTTTGGGCCTGATATGGTCGCGGGCAAGAAGTCCACTGCCGTCAATGGCAGCCTGGAGCCTGCTGTCGCTCTTGAAGCGCTGCTCAAAGGTGCAGGCCTGATTTTCCGGATTGAAAACAACACGGTCATCCTCAGCCCTGAAAGCGGCGCGAGCGCAGCCCTGGAGCTGGGCGCCACCACCATCCAGGGCCAGGGGATGGGGGAAATGACGGAAAACTCCGGCTCCTACACCAGTGGCCTGGTCAGTGCCGGTTCCAAAACACCCACCAGCCTGAAGGACACGCCGCAGTCAGTGACGGTGATTACCCAACAGCTGCTGGAAGACCGGCGCATTGTTGATTTGTCCGATGCGATGCGACGCGCGCCAGGCATCACTGTAAAAAGCGCCAACTATCGTCTGCCACAGTTCATCTCTCGCGGCTTTCGTATCGATAACATCCAGATTGATGGTACCTCGCCGATGGATATCGGCTCTGGTGTGGGTACGTTCTATGCCAACCAGACCTATGACATGGCCGAGTTTGACCATATCGAAGTGTTGAGGGGGTCGGCAGGGCTGTTTGGTGGTACTGGCGATCCGGGCGGCATTATCAACCTTGTACGAAAACGTCCGCTGGACTTCTTCCAACTCAAGTTCAATACCTCGGCTGGCTCTTGGGACAACTACCGTAGCGAAGTTGATGTAACGGGGCCGATGGCGTTTGACGGCAAGTTGCGGGGGCGTGTCGTGGTGGCCAATACCGATCGCCAGTACTTCATGGATAAGCGCAGTACCGAGAAGCCTTTCATCTATGGGGTGCTTGAGGCGGACGTGACTGATACCGCCAGAGTGACCGTCGGTGGCCGTTACGAGAAGACCCATGAAAATGGCACGGGGGATGGTTTGCCTCGCTTCAGTAGCGGCGAGGATTTGAAGCTCAAGCGCAGCAGTTGGTACACGACCAATTGGGCATATGCCGATGTCAGCACCCAGGAGCTGTTCGCCAAGTACGACCAGGAGCTGTCGGACGACTGGAAACTCAACGTTTCCTTCACCAATACCCTCAACAAATCCGATACCAAAGGTGTGTTTCTATGGGGCGCTCCGGACCCGGTCACCCTTGAAGGCGCCACCTGGGGAGGGAGTTTCGTCAGAAGCTGGAGCGAGCAGTCGTTGTTCGATGCCAACGTTTCCGGAAAATTTACCCTGTTCAATCGTGAGCATGAGCTGTTGGTCGGCGCCGATGCCCAGAAAGTGACCAGTCGCTGGCGCTCGACGTGGGGCATGGCTGGGTTCTATCCGATCGATGTCTACAACCCGGATGTACCGGCTCTGCCACCTTCCAGCATCGGTAGTGCGCTGGAGCGTGACTACAGCCCCAATACGCGCAAGCAATATGGTTTGTACTCGACCTTGCGCCTGCAATTGACTGATCCGCTCAAGTTGATTCTCGGTGCCAGGGTTCAGCGCTACAAGTTTGAACAGACCTACAAGAGCGTCAATGAGAATACGGGCGCATGGGACGTTCAATCCCAGAGCAATCACCGTGAACCGACCAAGTTGGTTCCTTTCGGTGGCTTGGTTTATGCCCTTGATGACCAATGGTCGGCGTACGCCAGCTACTCGGAAATCTTCAAGCCCCAGGCCCAGCAACTGCAAGGCCCAAGTACCTCTGGAAAAGTCCTGGAACCCATGGTCGGCAAGACTTACGAGACCGGTATAAAGGGTGAACTGTACGGTGGGGCGTTGAACGTTTCGGCTGCGTTGTTCTATACCAAACGGGAGAAAGAGGCGATTCAAGACCCGCGGTACGTAGCGGAGTCAGTCTTGTATGGCGGCAGTTGCTGCTACCTGGCCCAGGGCGAAATCATCAGCAAGGGGTTTGAACTTGAAGCCAGCGGTGAGGTGTTGCCTGGATGGATGGTGATGGGTGGCTACACCTTGAACCTTACAGACAATGGGACCAAGGACACTTTCCTCACGACGGTTACACCCAAGCATTTGGCGAAGCTGTGGACGGCGTACACGCTGCCTGATCGCCTTTCCGACTGGAAAGTAGGGGGCGGCGTGAACATCCAGAGCGCCAGCTATGCCAGCGGAACGGCTTACCGGGTTAGAAAAAACCCGGCGGGTAATTTCTACGATACCTACGATGGGCGGCCTTTTGATATGGTTCAGGGCGGCTACGCCGTATGGGACGCCATGGTCGAATACAAAGTCGATGAAAACTGGACCGTTGCCCTTAATGGCAACAACCTGTTTGACCGCAAGTACTTCGAGACCCTGAAGACTTCCGAGTACGGCAACTACTACGGTGAACCGCGCAACTACATGCTGACGGTACGCGGCACGTTCTAGGTTCGCCCCAGGCGCTGCATAAAAAACCACCTCGATCGAGGTGGTTTTTTTGTGCCTGTTCTACTTGATTAAAGCTGTGCCAACCAACTGTCTACGGCGCTGTAAACCCCTGCAATATCCCCAGTGATCCCGGACATGCGCAAAAAGTCATGGGTCAGACCGTTTTGTGTCAGCAAGGTCACTGGGGTGCCTGTGCTTTTCAGGTGTTCTGCATACGCCAGGCCTTCGTCATACAGCGGGTCATATTCGGCCAGGCTGATATAGGCCGGCGCCAGGGCGGTCAGTCCCTGGGCCAGCAAGGGCGAGGTACGCCAGTCGCCACGTTGCTCGGCGTCAGGGGTGTAGTGCCGATAAAACCATTGCAGTGTTTCGCTTTCCAGCAGGAAGCCTTCGGCATAACGCTGGTGAGAGGGGCGGGTACGCTGGGTATCGGCGACCGGGTAGAACAGCAACTGGGCCTGGGGCGTCAGCTCCATCCTCTCTGGCTGTTGCACGGCACTGATGGCCAGGACAGTTGCCAGGGTTGCACCGGCACTGTCGCCGGCGACGGTCACCTGGCGTGAGTCCACCTGTAGCTCGGCCCCCTGATGGGCGAGCCAGTTTGCACTGTCGAGCGCATCATTCACCGCCGTGGGAAAGGGATGTTCAGGCGCCAGGCGATACGCTGGCGCCAGCACTGCGTGACGGCCGCTGGCGGCCAGGCGCCGACAGATCGAGTCATGGGAATCGAGACTGCCGACCACATAGCCGCCGCCATGAAAATACAGGATCACTGGCAGCACACTGTGCTCTGTACCGCTCTTGCGGTAGAGGCGGGCAGCCAGTTGCTGACCGTCGCGAGTCGGGATCTGTAGCGCGCTGACACTGATCGCACCGGGCGGGCTGGGGTCGAGAATCTGCGAGGTCAGATCGAACTCGACACGCGCGGCTTGCGGTGTGAGTTGGTGCATAGGCTGGCTTTTACCGCTAAGGCGGCCCATCTCGGCCAGTTCCAGAAAACCTTCGAGGTCAGGGTCCAGAGGCATTGCGTGTTCCTTGTCAGGTAGTGCCAAACAAAAAACGCCCCGGACAAAAATCCGGGGCGCTGGCAGGTTTAACCGGTAACCGCTTCATGCTGCGCCAATTGCTGGAGCAGGCTGTGCAGAAGTTGGTTGTTGTTGAGCATCTGGTAATGCCCGGCGACGATCCGTTCGTCCAGGACGCTGCCCGCCACCGGGTTGGCGAAGTCTGGGGTACTGGCATCGCAGGCCCACCAGCAACTGGCTGCAGCACGTGTCCGGGGCAGTGCCGTCAGCCCCAGGGACAGGGCCTTGAGTTTCATCGCGACCCTAAACGTATGGGCCAATTCCTCGACACTGATCTCGTTGAACGCACAAGTGCTGGCGACGTGTTGACGGATATCCGTGATCAAGCTCTCCACCCTGGCTTGAGGGCTGTCGGCGGGCAGTTCCACTACCGGCAGCTGTTCGGTGGCTTGGCCGAAGATCACCGCGAGGAAACCACGCAAGTCATCGCCCCAATCCAGATCGGCGGCAACCGGGGTGGCGGATGGGATAAAACTGTCGACCAGCCCCAGGAACTCTACTTCCTGACCCTGCTTTTCCAGTTCCTGAGCCACCAGGACCGCGAGGGTCCCTCCCAGCGACCAACCCACCAGTTGATAAGGCCCCAGGGCCTGTTTCTGGCGGATGTACTGGGCATAGTCGATAGCCATGGATGCCAGCGATTCATCCTGCCAGTCGCGGTCGAGCAGCATTCGGCATTGCAGGCCGTAGACACTGCGCTTGCCCTCCAGGCGGCGGGCGAGGGTGTCATAGTCGAACACCGTGCCAAAGCCGGCATGCAGGCAAAACAGTGGTTGGGCGTGGGGCATGCGGCTATTGAGCAGCAGCAGCGGATCCAGGTCGGTGGCCGGGGCAAAGCCTGACAGTTCGGCAATGGTCGGTTTGCCGATCATGTCCCGCAGTTTCAATTCGAGCCCCAGTTCAGGCTGGCTGCGCACTTTGGACAGGACTTTGAGGATACGCAGCGAGTCGCCGCCCAGTTCAAAGAAGTTGTCGGTCACGCCCACGCTTTCCAGTTCCAGCACGTGCTGCCAGATGGTCGCCAGGGCTCGCTCCACGGCATTGCGCGGGGCCACGAATTCACGGCCCTTGAAGTCAGGATCGGGCAGGGCCTTTCGGTCGATTTTGCCGTTGGGATTAAGCGGCAATGCGGCCAGGCGGATGATCTGCGCGGGCACCATGTAATCCGGCAAGTCAGCCTGAAGCAAACCACGCAGTCGCTCTGCTGGGGCCTCATCGGCCGGTGTCACGACGTAGCCGATCAGTTGCTTGCTGGCCCCTGTCTCGCGGGCGACAACCACGGCATCCTGCACCCCGGGAATGTCCCGCAACCTGGATTCGATTTCGCCGAGTTCGATGCGAAAGCCACGGATTTTCACCTGATTGTCCAGGCGACCCAGGTAGTCAATGACGCCGTCAGGTCGCTGACGTACCAGATCGCCGGTGCGGTACAGGCGTGAGCCATCGGCCGCGAATGGGTCAACCACAAACCGTTCGGCCGTCAGCCCCGGACGCTGGTGGTAACCCCGGGCCACGCCCTCACCACCGATATACAACTCGCCGGCTGCCCCCTCGGGCAAAGGATTGAGATGTTCATCGAGGACATACAGCGTGCGCTCGCCAACGCGTGTCCCAATCGGTGCATACACCGCGCCGCAGGTTTGAGTGGCGGCGACTTTCCACAGCAACGGCGTCACCACGGTTTCGGTAGGGCCATAGCCGTTGGTCAAGTACGCAGGCTTGAGGGCCTGCTTGACCAGCTCAAAGTTGGCATCGGCCACCGCGTCCCCGCCAAAGCAGTAAATGCGCACCGCAGGAGGTGCCTTGCCGCAATCACGGGCGTATTCCGCCAGTTGTTGCAGATAGGCCGGTGGGAAGCAGGCAATGCTGATCTTATGGGCGTGCAAGGCGTGCCAGGTTTCCTCGGGAGTCCATAGGCGGTTTTCGCGCACCACCAGCTGGCCGCCGTGGGCCAATGTGCTCAGCCAGCGCTCCTGGGCCCCGTCGAAGGCAAACGACATGAACAACAGCTCGCGGGTGGCGCTATCCATTTCATAGCGTTGACCGATGGCCTGGCAGTGCATGCGGATCTGCCCGTGACTGACCGCCACACCCTTGGGTTTGCCGGTAGAGCCTGAGGTGTAGATCAGGTAGGCAAGGTTGTCGGCGTCGATCAGTGGTGCGGGGCAGGTATCGGGCTGCGTCGCCAGTGACAGGGTGTCGAGTTCGATCAGCGTGGGCGCCCACGGCTGGTCGAAGCGTTCGCGTAGCGGGCTTTGGGTCAGCAATACCCCCATGGCCGAATCTTCGACAATCCACTTCACCCGGTCTTCCGGATAGTCGATGTCCAGCGGGACGTAAGCGCCGCCAGTCTTCATCACGGCATAGAAGGCGACAACCACATCCACCGAGCGCTCCAGGGCGACGCCAACGAAGGTCTCCGGTCCCACCCCCTGGGCGATCAGGTGATGGCCCAGACGATTGGCACGTTGCTCAAGTTGGCCATAGGTCAAGCGATTGTGTTCGCAAACCACCGCCACGGTATCGGGAGACCTCTCGGCATGCTGGCGGATCTGTTGCGCCAACAGGTGTTGGCCATGGGGTTGGGTCGTCAGTTGATTGCGTTGCTGCAACGCCCGTTGCTCTTGTGCATTGAGCGTGGGCAGGCTGCCCAGGGTCGCCGTCGGGTCACCCAGCATGGCCAGCAACAGGGTTTCAAAGCTGCGGCGCAGTTGCTCAACGGCCTCGACGGTGAAGCGGTTGCGCAGGTACATGAACTCGATGCTCAGGCGACTGCCAAGGTTGACCGCCAGATCCATGGCGAAAGTGGTGACGTCCTGGCTCTTGGTTTCACCGAATCGGAGCTGATCTTGCTCGGCCTCTTGCAGGCGCTCGTCCACCGGGTAGTTCTCGAACACGATGATGCTGTCGAACAGCGCCTGGCCACCTTGGCCGGACCAGCGTTGCACATCGGCCAGTGACGCATGTTCGTGATCGCGTACTTCCAGGTTGTAGGTTTGCAGTTCGAGCAGCCAGTCGGCCACCGTCTGTTGCGGTTGTGGGGTCTGGATGATCGGTAAGGTGTTGATAAACAACCCCAGTATCTCATCCGCGGCCACAAGGCCTGGTGGCCGGCCTGCGACGGTGCTGCCAAAGCACACGCTGTCTTGCCCGGTATAGCGTTGTAGCAACAGCAGCCAGGTCGCCTGGATCAGGGTGTTGGGTGTTACGCGCAGGCGTTGTGCCTGATCTTTCAGGCCCAGGGTTTGTTGCGCATCCCAGTTGAGGTAGAGCGCCTGATGGCCGTCGTTGCCCGGGTCGGGGCGCGGCGACAGGCTATTGGCAAGTACGGTGGGGCCATTGAGTCCTTGCAGCTTGTGCTTCCAGAAGGCTTCCAGGGACGCCTGGGGCTGGGCTTGCAGCCAGGCAATGTAGTCGCGGTACTTGCCGCGTTTGGGCGGTTGGGATTTGCCGTTGTAGACCTCGAACACTTCCGCGAGCAGGCGTGAGCTGCTCCAGCCGTCTAGCAGAATGTGATGGTTGGTCCAGATCAGGTAGAGCTTGTCGCTCGCCAGCTTGACCAGCGTCAGGCGCATCAGGGGCGCGCTGAGCAAGTCGAAGCCTTCACGGCTGTCGGCTTCGACTTGTTCTTGCAGGTCTTGGGCTGAGACTTCCCGGTCTTGCCAGTCCAGAACCCGCAGGGGCAGGACGGCGGTTTTGAACACCAGTTGCAGCGGCTCATTCAGATGGCTGGCGCCCCAGAAACCGGTACGCAGGATTTCATGGCGCTCGATGACGGCATTCCAGGCGGCGGCAAAACGCGTGATATCCAGGCCACTGACCGGGACTGCCGTCTGATTGATGTAAGCCGCAGCCTCTGAGGCTTCAAGGGTGTGGAACAGCATGCCTTGCTGCATCGGCGAGAGCGGGTAGATGTCTTCGATCTGCCGGATCGGCACGCTCAGGGCGTCCAGTTGTGCCTGGTTCAGCCTGGCCAACGGGAAGTCGGACGGCGTGGCCCCCTGATGACGGGGATCACAGCAATAGGCAATCAGTTGCTCCAGCGCTTGCAGGCAGCGGTTGGCAAGGGTCTGGATGACGTCGACAGGGAATACGTCCTGGCTGAAGATCCAGCCCATGCTTAGCTGGTTGTTGTAGACCTGACTGTTGACGGTCAGCCAGTTATCCAGCGGGGCGTCATTATCCTTTTCGCAGCCCTGTGCTTCGCCCGACGGGGCAAACAGCGCCCCTTCGGCACTGTCAAAGCTGCTGTCGAACTGGCCCAGGTAGTTGAAGGTAATGCGCGGCATCGGTAATGCCCCCAGGCGTGCCTGAGCCTGGGCGTCACCCAGGTAGCGTAGAACCCCAAACCCAATGCCTTTGTCAGGAATGGCCCGCAGTTGCTCCTTGACCTGCTTGATGGCGTCGCCCAGGTCTGGGTGGGCGGTCAACCTGACCGGGTACAGGCTGGTGAACCAGCCCACGGTGCGGGTCAGGTCGATGTCATCGAACAGCGCTTCGCGGCCATGGCTTTCCAGTTGGATCAAGACGTCGTCGCGTGTGGTCCATTGGCTGACTGCGCGGGTCAGGGCCGTCAGCAGCAGGTCATTGATTTGCGTGCGATAGGCTGCGGGCGCGACTTGCAGCAGTTGTTGGGTCAGGGTTTTGCTCAGTTGGACATCGACAGTCGTCGCCTGGGTATGCCGCTGGCTGCCTTGCGGGTTGGCTTGGGGCAAGTGGTGACTGGCCGCGTTCAGTTGCTGCTCCCAATAGGCCAGTTCCTGTTGCAGGACGTCGTGGCGACTGTAGGCCTGCAACTTTTCGCCCCAGGTTTTGTAGGCGCTGGTCTTCTCTGGCAAAGCGATAGCCTGGCCCGTTTGCAGTTGGCGGTAGGTGCTTTGCAGGTCATCGAAAAGGATGCGCCAGGACACGCCATCCACCACCAGGTGATGAATCGCCAGCAACAACCGCTGGCTGCCATTGCCCAGGCTGACCAGTACCGCCCTTAGCAGCGGCCCGTCTTGCAGGTTGAGGCTGCGCTGGGCTTCGTCGCCCAAGGATTGCAGGTGTGTGGCGTCGTCAATCCGGGTTTGCCAGAGCACCGGGGCCGTGGTCGGGCGGTATTCGGCGTGCCAGTGGTGTTCATCGTAGGTGAAGCTCAGGCGCAGGGCGTCGTGGTGCTGGATCAGGGCGTCGAGGGCCTGTTCCAGCAGGTGCGGGTCCAGGGCCGTGGCGGGTTTGAGCAGGACCGACTGGTTCCAGTGGTGACGCTCGGGAATATCGGTGTCGAAGAACAGGTGCTGGATCGGCAGCAACGGTGCCAGGCCGGTGACCGGGCCCTGGTCGATCGCAAGGCCCTGGCCCTGGGTTTTCGCCACGCTGGCCAGGCCCTGGATGGTCTGGTGCTGGAACAGGTCCTTGGGGGTGAAGTGGATGCCGGCCTGGCGCGCGCGGCTGACCACCTGGATGGAGATGATCGAGTCGCCGCCCAGCTCGAAGAAGTTGTCGTTCAGGCCGATTTTTTCCAGCTTGAGCACGTCTTGCCAGATGCCGGCGATGCGCTGTTGCACCTCGTTCTGCGGGGCCACGTAGGCGTGCAGGGCCTGGCTCGCGTCGGGGGCGGGCAGGGCCTTGCGGTCGAGTTTGCCGTTGGGAGTCAGGGGCAGGTTGGCGAGGAACACCCAGTGGCTGGGCACCATGTATTCGGGCAGGCTTTCCTTGAGCTGACGCTTGAGCGTGTCACGCAGCAGTGCTTGCGCAGCCTCATCGCCAAGGGGGCCGGTGGTGGTGGCATAAGCGACCAGTTGCAGGTTGTCGGTGACTGTCAGTGCCAGCACGACGGCTTCGCGAAGGCTGTCTTGCGCCAATAGGCGAGCTTCGATTTCCCCCAGCTCGATACGGAACCCACGGATCTTCACTTGGTGGTCAATGCGCCCGATGTACTCGATGACCCCATCGGCGTCATAGCGGGTCAGGTCGCCTGTGCGGTACAGCCGTTCACCCGTTGTGGAAAACGGGTTGGGTACATATTTCTCCGCCGTCATGGCCGCCCGGCCGAGGTAGCCTCGGGTAATTCCTGCACCGGCCAGGTGCAGCTCGGCAGCCACCCCGGTGGGCACCGGTTGCAGGTCGGCATCGAGCAGGTAGCTTTGGGTGTTGTGCAATGGCCGGCCAATGTTGGCCTGGCCGCCGGCCTCGCGGCGAGTCCAGGTGGAGTAGGTGGTGTCTTCGGACGGGCCGTAAAGATCGAAGACGTGTTTGATCGTGGCCTGTTGGTAGAGGCTGTCCACCAGGGACTGCTTCAGCGGTTCGCCGGCCAGGTTGATGATGCGCACGCTGTCGGGGATTTGTCCGGCGCGCTGCAGGGCATTGACCGCCGATGGCACGGTATTGATCAGGCGGACCTGGTCGCGGGCCGGCAAGTCCGGCAGCTCCAGAGCATTGCGGGCAAGAATGATCGAGCCGCCGTTGGCCAGGGTGACAAAGATTTCCCAGACCGACAGGTCAAAACACACCGAAGTGGAGGCCAGTACGCCCTGGATATCCTCGCGACTGTAGACTTGCTGCGACCAATGGATCAGCGCCAGCACGTTGCGGTGGGCAATCGCCACGCCCTTGGGTTTGCCGGTGGAGCCGGAGGTGTAGATCACGTAGGCCAGGTTGTCTGGGCTGACCTGGGTGATCGGGACGGTCTGCGGGTAGTCGGCCAACTGATCCATCAGTAACACTTGCGCGCCGGTGTCGGGCAGGTCGGCGAGCAGCTCGGCTTCGGTCAAGAGGACCTGGGCGCGACTGTCTTGCAGCATGTAGGCAACGCGATCGGCAGGGTAATCGGGATCCAGCGGCACGTAGGCGCCACCGGCCTTGAGCACACCGAGCAAGGCGACAATCAGCGCATCGGAACGTTGCATGGCCACGCCAACCCGTACTTCGGGGCCGACGCCGAGCTCAATCAACTTGTGGGCCAGTTGGTTGGCCCGGGCGTCCAGTTCGCGATAGCTCAGGGTTGCAAGGCCATGGGTCAGGGCAACAGCCTCGGGCCTGCGCTCCACGTGTTGCTCGATCCACTGGTGAGTACAACGCTCACGCGGGTAGGGTGAGGTGGTGGTGTTCCAATCGTGCAGGATCTGTTGTTGTTCCGCCGTGCCAAGCAAGGACAGGCTTGCAATCGGCTGATGTGGTGCGTTGATACAACGTTCGAGCAGGTTCAGCCAATGCTGGCCGAGGCGTTCAATGGTGTTTGCCTCAAACAGGTCGCTGGCATAGTTCAGGGTGGCCGACAGCCCTTGCGTGGACTCGAAGGTATTGAAAGTCAGGTCAAATTGCGCGGTGCGACTGCCCCAGGTCATCCCTTCGATGTGCAGCGAGGACGGTGAGAATCCTTGAGCGGCTGCCATGTCCTGATGCTCACTGAGGTGGTTGTACATCACCTGGAACAGTGGGTTGACGCTCAGGTGACGCTCCGGTTGCAGGGCCTCGACCAGTTGCTCGAAGGGCAAGTCCTGGTGGGCCTGGGCATCCAGTGCGGTTTGCTTGACCTGCGCGAGCAGTTGGCTGAAGGACAGCGGCTCATCGAAGCGCGCCCTGAGCACTTGCGTGTTAACGAAAAAGCCCAGTAGATGTTCGGTTTCCACACGATTGCGGTTGGCTACCGGCACGCCCACACGAATATCGGCCTGGCGACTGTAGCGGTGCAGCAAGGCCTGGAACGAAGCGAGCAACAACATGAACAAGGTCACGCTGTGTTGCTGGGCAAGCTGCTTGAGTTTCTGTTCCAGCGCTGCTGGAAGCGCAACGCTGATGTTCGCTCCGCGAAAGCTCTGCACAGCGGGTCTTGGATGATCGTTGGGCAACTCCAGGACGGGTTGTTCGCCGCCCAACTGGTCTTTCCAATAGTTCAGTTGGCGTTCACTTTCCCCTGCTTCCATCCAGTGGCGCTGCCAGATGGCGTAGTCGGCGTACTGGATTGCCAGCTCAGGTAATGTACTTGGCCGGCCCTGCTGGAAGGCGGAATACAGAGCGATCAACTCCTTGATCATCACCTGCATCGACCAGTCATCGCAGACGATATGGTGCTGGGTCAGTACCAACACATGATCATCGTCGCCCAGGCGCAGTAACGCGACACGCAGCAGTGGGCCTTCGTGCAAATCGAACGGCCGGGAAGCCTGGGCCTGGATAAATGCCTTGATCGCTGCCGTGTCGAGTGCCTTGGCGGTGTTTTGTTGAATCTGCAGCGGCCTGTCCGGATGAATGACTTGCAGCGGTCGCTCTTGGCCCGCGGCAAACGTGGTGCGCAGCGTCTGGTGGCGGGCGATCAAGGCATTGAAGCTTTGCTCCAGTACCGCAACGTCCAGCGGGCCCTTGAGGCGCAGGGCCGTGGGAATGTTATAGGCAGCGCTGTCGGGGTCCAGTTGCCAGAGCACCCACTGGCGCTCCTGAGCAAAAGACAGGGGGACCGACTCGAAGGCTGACTGCACCTCTGGGATCGGCAGGTTGGCGGGTGAGACCCCTTCAGCCAACATTTTTTCCAGGTACAGCTTGCGCTTTTCCAGGGGCAGGGTGATGAAGCGCCGGGCAATGCGGGCGGCAACAGCCTTATCCATCAGAACTCCTCCATTTCATCGAGCAGGGCTTCAAGCGTGTCCAGCTTTTGCGCGCTGACGGGCCCGGCCTGCTGCTCAAGCTGGGCCGCAAACGCGCCCAGGGTCGGGTGTTGGAACATCAACTGCGGCGTCAACTGCATGCCCAGCTCCAATTGCAGGCGCGAGACCACGCTGACGACCAACAGCGAATGCCCACCCAGTTCAAAGAAGTGATCTTCAAGCCCGATGGGCTCGATTTTCAGGACGTCCTGCCAGATCGCCGCTATCTGCTGTTGCAGGGGGCTATTGGGGGCGACGTAGGTTTTTTGTACCTGACTGATGTCCGGTTTTGGCAGTGCCTTGCGCTCCAGCTTTCCATTCGGACTCAACGGCAATCGATCGAGGAAAAGCCAATGTGCCGGCACCATGTAGTCCGGCAGATGCACCTTGAGGCGCGCCTTGAGCAGGTCGCGCAGGGCCAGGCTGTCGCTGCCCGAAGCGGGAACGATGTACCCGACCAGCTGCAAGCCGGTGGCGGTATCAACGGCCAGCACGGCGGCTTCATGCACCTCGTCTTGCGCCAGCAACAGTGCCTCGATTTCACCCAGCTCGATGCGCAAACCACGAATTTTCACTTGATGGTCGATACGCCCGACGTACTCGATAACCCCGTCAGGACGCTGGCGCGCCAGGTCGCCCGTGCGGTAGAGGCGTTCGCCTTTGGCATAGGGGCTGGCGACAAAGCGCTCGGCCGTCAGCGCCGGTCGTTGGTGGTAACCCCGGGCAAGGCCTTCGCCAGCGAGGTACAGCTCGCCGATCACTCCAGGCGGGACGAGCGCCAGCTCTGCGTTGAGGACCCAGGTGCTGAGGTTGGCGATAGGCTGGCCGATCGGGACGCTGCTGCGCCCCTCTTCACGGCAGGTCCAATGGGTCACGTCGATGGCGGCTTCGGTCGGGCCATAGAGGTTGTACAGCCGCGCGCCCGGCAATTTGGCGAACACCTGCCGCTGGGCATCGGCTGACAGTGCCTCGCCGCTGCACACGATACGTTGCAAGCCGCTGCACCGGGACACTTGCGCGTCGGCCAGGAACACTTGAAGCATCGACGGCACGAAGTGCAGGGTGGTGACGTGATGCCGATTGATCAACTCGACCAGTCGGGCCGGATCACGATGGTCGCCAGGGTTGGCAATCGCCAGGCGAGCGCCGGTCATCAACGGCCAGAAAAATTCCCAGACGGATACGTCAAAACTGAATGGGGTTTTTTGCAGTACCGTATCGTGCGCCGTGAGGCCGTAGGCCTGTTGCATCCAGCACAAACGGTTGACCAGTGCGCAATGTCGGTTGGCCGCACCTTTGGGCTTGCCGGTCGAGCCGGAGGTGTAGATCACATAGGCCAGGTTTTGCGGGTTAAGGCAAACCTGGGGGTTGGTGCTGGCGTAAGTGTCCGGGGCCGGTTCATCCAGGCACAGTGTGCGAACGTTTGCAGGCACTGGCAGGGTATCAAGCAAGGACCGTTGGCTGAGCAGCAAGGTAATGCCGCTGTCCTGCATCATGTAGGCCAGGCGGTCGCTCGGGTATTCAGGGTCCAGTGGCACATAGGCACCGCCGGCCTTGAGGATGGCCAGCAGGCCAATGACCATTTCCAGGCTGCGCTCGAGCGCAATGCCCACCAGCCCGTCGGGGCCTGCGCCCTGGTCGATCAGGCGATGGGCCAACGCGTTGGCCTGCTGATTGAGCTCGGCATAGGTCAGCCGCTGCTCGCCAAAAATCAGTGCTGGCGCGTCGGGAGTGCGTTCGACTTGCTGTTCGATCCACTGGTGAACACAGCGCTCAAGGGGGTAGGCCGTGTCGGTATGGTTCCAGCCCAATAGACGCTGCTGCTGCACGTCGCTGAGTAACGACAAGGTGTCGATAGGCTGCTGCGGCGCCGCCATGCAGCGTTCCAGCAAGTTCAGCCAATGTTGCCCGAGGCGCTCAATGGTGCTGGCGTCAAACAGGTCGGTGGCGTAGTTCAGGGTTGCAGACAGACCCTGGGCTGATTCAAAGGTGTTGAGGGTCAGGTCGAATTGCGCGGTAGAGTGCTCCCTGCCCAGGCTCTCGACGTGCAGGGCGGAGGAAGGTGACGGTTGGCCGGCTGCGGCGCCCTGGTGTTCGCTGAGGTGGTTGAACATCACCTGGAACAACGGGTTGAGGCTCAGGTTACGCGCTGGTTGCAGGGCTTCGACCAGTTGCTCGAAGGGCAGGTCCTGATGCGCTTGGGCTTCTAGCGCCGTTTGTTTGACCTGGGCCAACAGTTCGCGAAAGGACAGCGGTTCATCGAAACGTGCCCTGAGCACTTGGGTGTTAACAAAAAAGCCCAGCAGACGCTCGGTTTCTACCCGGTTGCGATTGGCCACGGGCACGCCGACACGAATGTCGGCCTGGCGGCTGTAATGGTGCAAAAGTGCCTGGAACGAGGCGAGCAGCAGCATGAACAGCGTCACATTGCTCTGTTGGGCAAGCTGCTTGAGTTCCTGTGCCAGTGCCGGGGGAACCGTGACCGTGACGTTCGCCCCACGGTAGCTCTGTACGGCGGGTCGCGAACGATCAGTGGGCAACTCCAGGACCGGTTGCTCGCCGCCCAGTTGGCCCCTCCAGTAAGCCAGCTGGCGTTCGCTTTCCCCGGCTTCCATCCAGCGGCGCTGCCAGATAGCGTAATCGGTGTACTGAATCGGCAGTGCTTCCAGCTCGACGGACAGCCCTTGGGAGTAGCCACCGTACAGCTCTACCAATTCCTGGACCATCATGTGCATCGACCAGTCATCGGAGACGATATGGTGCTGAACCAGCGCCAGCACATGATCGTCGTCAGCAACGCGCAGCAACTTCACCCGCAGCAACGGATCGTGGCGCAAATCGAATGGTTGACGGCTCTGGCGTTCGACGAAGTCCTTGATAAAACCAGCGGTGGCGCTGTTTTCACGCGTGACCTCCAGCACCAGCGCGCTTCGCGGCTCGATCACCTGCATCACGCCCTGCGGCTCTTCGACAAATCGGGTACGCAGGCTCTGGTGCCGCTCGATCAGGGTATCGAAGCTGCGTTGCAGCGCATCGATATCCAGCGGGCCACGCAGGCGCAAGGCCGTCGGCAGGTTATAGGCCGCGCTGGCAGGGTCCAGCAGCCATAGAAACCACTGGCGTTCCTGGGCGAACGACAAGGGTATTTGCGCGAAGGCATGCCGGGTTTGTGGAATCGGCAGGCGCGACAAGCTCATACCCTTGGCGCTCATTTGCTCATAAAGGGTTTTGCGCTGGGTAACCGGCAACTTGATAAAACGGTCAATCAAGTCGTTCAGGGCATTGGCTTGCATTTATTGGGTCTCCAGCACATCGAGCAGATCAAACAGATCATTCAATGAGTCATCAGGGGGTTGTTCGCCGGCGGGCTCGATGTGGCGTGCGTAATCTTCCAGCGAGGCACTCTCGAAAATCGCTGCCAGTGGCACCTCGACCCCCAGGTTCAGGTGCACGCGGGAGGTCACTTGAGTGGCCAGCAACGAGTTGCCGCCAAGGGCGAAGAAGTTGTCATCCAGGCCGATGCGCTGGGTTTTCAGCACGGCTCGCCAGATGTCGGCAATGTCGCTTTGCAAGCCACGTTGCGGTTCACGGTATTCCTGGGCTGCGCTTTGCACGTCTACCGTCGCCAGGGCCTTGCGGTCGAGCTTGCCGTTGGGGTTGCGCGGCATTTGCTCCAACAGGTGCACTTGGGCGGGAATCATGTAGGCCGGCAAGCGTGCCTTGAGGAACGCCCGTAGGGCCTCGATGCCCGAGTGGTCGTGGCCTTCCTCCAGGGTCAGGTAGGCAATCAACTGCTTGCCCAGTGGGTTCTCGCCAACCAGTACGGCAGCCTCGCGAACCCCGGGGAACAGCGCGATTTGCGCCTCTATCTCCCCCAGTTCGATACGGAAACCATGGATTTTCACCTGCTGGTCGACACGTCCCAGGTACTCCAGGGCGGCGTCTTCCTTGCGTCGGCGTGCCAGGTCACCGCTCTTGTACAAACGCTCGCCGGGTACCAGGGCAAAGGGGTTGGGCACAAAGCTGGTGGCGGTGCGCACCGGGTCGCCACAGTAGCCGCGCCCCACGCCGATGCCGGCGATGCAGATTTCACCGGTGGCCCCGGTGGGGATCGGCGACAGGTCGTCGTCCAGCACATACAGGCGATTGTTGTCGGTTGGGTAACCGATAGGGATGTAGGTGCGCTGGGTCGAGGCCGGGTCGATGTCGTAGAACGCCACATCATCAGAACACTCGGCAGGGCCATAGGCGTTGATCAATCGGATTTGCGGGTAGCGCGCGAGCCAGTCAGCGGCGGTTTCTGCCGGCAGCGCTTCGCCGGTGGGCAGCAACCAGCGCAGATCGGGAAGCGCGCTGTGTCGTTCGGTCAGAAGCGCCTGGATCAGGGCCGGGACAATTTCCAGCACGGTGATGCGTTGTTCTTCAATGTGCTTGAGCAGGGCGTGTGGGTTTTTCGAAATAGCATCGGCAAAAATACACACCTTGGCGCCGCACAGCAGCGCGGTGAGGAACTGCCAGACAGAAATATCGAAGGATTGGGAAGCGGTCTGGGCAATGATGTCCCGGTCGGTCAGTTGCAGGTACGGCACTTTGCTCAACTGGTTATTGAGCATGCCGGCCTGTTCCACCATGACCCCCTTGGGTTGCCCGGTGGAGCCGGAAGTGAAAATCACATAAGCCAGGTTGTTCGGGCCGCTGTAGCGTCCCGGGCGCTGCCGGTTGGCGTTTTCGGGCGGCTGATCTTCCCACACCAACAGGCTTACGGTGTGGCCGGGAGCGCTGGCGGCCAGCTCGGCCAGCAGGGCCTGGGCCAGCTCACGGTACTTGGCCGTGCAGACCAGCAGCGGTGTCTTGCTCAAGAGCAGGATGTTCTTGATCCGTTCGCCAGGGTGGCTCGGATCCAGCGGCAGGTAGCCGGCACCTGCCTTGAAGGTGCCGACAATCATTGCCAGCAGTTCCAGGTCGCGATCGGCCAGCAATGCCACGGGCTGGTCCAGGCCTACGCCACGCTCAATCAAACGGTGGCCGAGGCTGTTGGCGTGGTGGTCAAGTTGCTCGTAGGTCCAACTGCGGTCCTGGCACACGGCGGCCACGCGTTGTGGGCTGGCATCGACATGCTGTTCGAACTGTTCGATGAACGAGCGTTGCAGATCGTGTGGCACCTGCGATTGGTTGTGTTCAAGCACCCAATCGCCCAGGCGTGCCGGATCAAGCAGCGTGATCTGGGCCAACGGCTGGTGCAGATGATGACGCAGGGCGACCAACCATTGCTTGAACTCCTCCAGCAGGCTGTCCATGGTCGAACGTTCAAAGAAACGGGTGTCGTAGGACAAGTGCAAGCCAACCTTGTCGCTCGGGTAGACCACCACGGTCACCGGGTAGTTGGTGTGGGTCCGTGAGGACTCGGAGATCACGCCCATGTCCTGGGCATCCTGGCCGACGGAATCTTCCATCGGTGCGTTTTCGTAGACGAACAGGCTGTTGAACAGCGGCTGGCCTTTGAGAATCTCGCTGCACTCCTGGATGTCGACCAGGGGCAGGTAGTCATATTCACGCAGCGACACGTTCTTGTGCAGGATGCTTTGCAGCCAGGCGAGGGTGCTGAGTTGACTGTCCGGGGTGGGGATGGCGACCCGCAACGGTACGCTGTTGATAAACAACCCCACCGTATTTTGCATCTCGGGAATATGCGCTGGGCGGCCGGAGACCGTGACGCCAAACACCACGTCCCGCGAGCGACTGTGGTTATGCAGGGTCAAGGCCCAGGCCGCCTGGACAAAGGTGTTGAGGGTGAGGTGGTAGCGCGTCGCGGCTTCTTGCAGGGCGGTACTGTCTTGCTGGCTGAGCCAGGTGTAATTGTCGCCAATCACGGACACCGAGTGAGCCGCCACTTGCGGATGATCCACGGGGAGCGAAGTGGTGTGCTCCAGGCCTGCAAGCTGGTCTTGCCAGAAGGTCGTGGCGGCGTTGCGATCCTGTTGCTGCAACCACTGGATAAAGTCGCGGAAGCGGTAGGGCGTGGCCAGCTCACAGGGTTTGCCCGCCAACATGGCGTGGTAGATCTCGAAGAAGTCCGACATCAGCAACGAGCGGCACCAGGCATCCAGCAGGATATGGTGGTTACTCATGACAAACCGATGGGATTGGTCGGCCAGCAGGATCAGCTTGAACCGAATTGGTGGCTGCGCGGCGAGATCGAAGCCGGCTTCGCGTTCGACCTTGAGCAGGTGTTCGATTTGCGCTTGCACCTGGTTCATTGGCACATGGCTCAAGTCCAGGCGTTCGACCTGCACGCTGCTGTTTTTGTGGATGATTTGCAGCAGCGTGCCGCCGGTGTTCCACAGGAATGACGCCCGAATCGCTTCATAGCGTTGCACCACCTGCTGCCAGGCCGCTTCGAAGCGCGGATAGTCCAGCGTTTCCTTGATGGTGTAGCACTCTTGCATGAAGTAAATGCCGGAGTTTTTTTCCAGCAGTGTGTGCACCAGCAAGCCTTCCTGCATGGGCGACAACGGGTAGATGTCTTCGATCTGCTGGAGCGGGATGCTCAGGGTGTCCAGTTGTGCCTGGCTCAACCCGGCCAATGGGAAGTCAGACGGCGTGGCCCCCTGATGACGGGGATCACAGCAATAGGCAATCAGTTGCTCCAGTGCTTGCAGGCAGTGGCTGGCAAGGGTCTGGATGACGTCGACAGGGAACACGTCCTGGCTGAAGGTCCAGCCCATGCTCAACTGGTTGTCATAGACCTGGCTGTTGATGGTCAACCAGTTACCCAAAGGCGTTTCGCTGTCTTTCTCGGCACCGCGTTCCTCGCCAGTTGGGGCAAACAGCGCCCCTTCGGCACTGTCAAAGCTGCTGTCGAACTGGCCCAGGTAGTTGAAGGTAATGCGCGGCATCGGTAATGCCCCCAGGCGTGCCTGAGCCTGGGCGTCACCCAGGTAGCGTAGAACCCCAAACCCAATGCCTTTGTCAGGAATGGCCCGCAGTTGCTCCTTGACCTGCTTGATGGCGTCGCCCAGGTCTGGGTGGGCGGTCAACCTGACCGGGTACAGGCTGGTGAACCAGCCCACGGTGCGGGTCAGGTCGATGTCATCGAACAGCGCTTCGCGGCCATGGCTTTCCAGTTGGATCAAGACGTCGTCGCGTGTGGTCCATTGGCTGACTGCGCGGGTCAGGGCCGTCAGCAGCAGGTCATTGATTTGCGTGCGATAGGCTGCGGGCGCGACTTGCAGCAGTTGTTGGGTCAGGGTTTTGCTCAGTTGGACATCGACAGTCGTCGCCTGGGTATGCCGCTGGCTGCCTTGCGGGTTGGCTTGGGGCAAGTGGTGACTGGCCGCGTTCAGTTGCTGCTCCCAATAGGCCAGTTCCTGTTGCAGGACGTCGTGGCGACTGTAGGCCTGCAACTTTTCGCCCCAGGTTTTGTAGGCGCTGGTCTTCTCTGGCAAAGCGATAGCCTGGCCCGTTTGCAGTTGGCGGTAGGTGCTTTGCAGGTCATCGAAAAGGATGCGCCAGGACACGCCATCCACCACCAGGTGATGAATCGCCAGCAACAACCGCTGGCTGCCATCGCCCAGGCTGACCAGTACCGCCCTTAGCAGCGGCCCGTCTTGCAGGTTGAGGCTGCGCTGGGCTTCGTCGCCCAAGGATTGCAGGTGTGTGGCGTCGTCAATCCGGGTTTGCCAGAGCACCGGGGCCGTGGTCGGGCGGTATTCGGCGTGCCAGTGGTGTTCATCGTAGGTGAAGCTCAGGCGCAGGGCGTCGTGGTGCTGGATCAGGGCGTCGAGGGCCTGTTCCAGCAGGTGCGGGTCCAGGGCCGTGGCGGGTTTGAGCAGGACCGACTGGTTCCAGTGGTGACGCTCGGGAATATCGGTGTCGAAGAACAGGTGCTGGATCGGCAGCAACGGTGCCAGGCCGGTGACCGGGCCCTGGTCGATCGCAAGGCCCTGGCCCTGGGTTTTCGCCACGCTGGCCAGGCCCTGGATGGTCTGGTGCTGGAACAGGTCCTTGGGGGTGAAGTGGATGCCGGCCTGGCGCGCGCGGCTGACCACCTGGATGGAGATGATCGAGTCGCCGCCCAGTTCGAAGAAGTTGTCGTTCAGGCCGATTTTTTCCAGTTTGAGCACGTCTTGCCAGATGCCTGCGATGCGCTGTTGCACTTCGTTTTGCGGGGCCACGTAGGCGTGCAGGGCCTGGTTGGCATCGGGGGCCGGCAGGGCCTTGCGGTCGAGCTTGCCGTTGGGCGTCAGGGGCAATTGCGCCAGCATCAGCAGGTGGCCAGGGACCATGTAGTCCGGCAGGTGTTCGCCGAGGTGGGCCTTGAGGGTGTCGCGCAAGGCGTCCTGGTGGGTGATCTCCGTTGCCGGTTCTGTCGGCACCACATAGCCCACTAACTGCACGCCGCCCGGGGTTGGGTGGGCGATGACCACGGCTTCGCGCACCGCCTGGTGTTGCAGCAGTTGCGCTTCAATTTCCCCCAGTTCGATGCGCAAACCGCGGATTTTGACCTGATGGTCGATGCGCCCGATGTAGTCGATGACCCCATCGGCGCGGTAGCGGGTCAGGTCGCCGCTGCGATACAGGCGCGCGCCATTGCCGGCAAACGGGTCGGGAATAAAGCGTTCGGCGGTCAGGCCCGGGCGCAGGTGGTAGCCCTGCGCCAGGGAGTCGCCGCCGATCAACAGCTCGGCGTGGGTGCCTACTGGGCACAACTGCAGATCGTGGTCGAGCAGGTAGGTGCGCACGTTGGCGATGGGCCGGCCGATAGGGGCGATGGCGCCCTCTGGCAGGCGGTCGACATCAAACAACGTGGTGTCGATGGTGGCTTCGGTTGGGCCGTAGAGGTTGCACAGACGGCCGTTCCAGCGCTCGCGCAATTGGGCCACCAGCGGGGTGCCCAGGGCTTCGCCGCCGAGCAGCAGCAAGCGCAGGGATTGCATTTGCGTGCCCTGTTCGTCGGCCAGCAAGGCTTGCAGCAGCGAAGGGGCCATTTGTAACACGCTGATGCGCTGGGCGGCCACTTGCGACCAGAGCATCGACAGGTCTGCGGACAGCTCGCTGGATGCGAGGACCAGCTGCGCACCGTTGAGCAATGGCAGCCAGAACTCCCACACCGAGGCGTCGAAGCTGAAGGCGGTTTTTTGCAAGACCCGGTCCGCAGCGCTCAGGCCCAATTCGCCTTGCATCCACAGCATATGATTGGTCAGGGCGCCATGGCGCACTTGCACACCCTTGGGCTGCCCGGTGGAGCCGGAGGTGTAGATCATGTACGCCAGGTTATCGGCGCTGACCGTGACCTGTGGGTTGGCGCTGTCATAACCTTCCAGCCAGTCGCTGTCCTGGTCCAGGCTCAGGGAGGGCAGGCGGTCCGGGACGGGCAATGCCAGGCTGCTTTGGGTCAGCAGCAGGCCGATGCCGCTGTCGTTGATCATGTAGGCCAGGCGGTCGGCGGGGTAGGCCGGGTCCAGCGGGACATAGGCGCCACCGGCCTTGAGCACGGCCAGCAGGGCGATCACCATTTCCAGGCTGCGTTCCAGGCCAAGGCCCACGCAGGTATTGGGGCCCACGCCCAGTTCCAGCAGTTTATGGGCCAGTTGGTTGGCGCGACGGTTGAGCTGGTCCAGGGTCAGTTGCTGTTCGCCGAACTCGACGGCAACGGCACGGGGCAGGCGTTCGGCTTGTTCCGCGAACAAGACATGCACCGGTGCGGCGTTGGGGTAATCGACCGCCGTGGCATTCCACTGCACCAACTGCTGGCCACGCTCCTCGGCGCTGAGCATCGGCAGTTCGCCGATCCGTGCGTGGGGCTGCTCGAGCATCGCCTGCAACAGGTTCTGGAAGTGCCCGGCCAGGGTGGCGATGGTCGCCGGGGCGAAGCAAGCGGCGTCGTATTCAAAATGCGCAGTGATCTGCTGCTGGCTGTATTCCACATCCAGCGACAGGTCGA
Source organism: Pseudomonas fluorescens (assembly GCF_000730425.1). Lineage (NCBI taxonomy): Bacteria > Pseudomonadati > Pseudomonadota > Gammaproteobacteria > Pseudomonadales > Pseudomonadaceae > Pseudomonas > Pseudomonas fluorescens. The sequence goes on from NZ_CP008896.1 coordinate 92,482, forward strand.
ACTTGGCCTGCAGCGGGTGGCTGTCCATAAATCTCAATTGCAGCGGGCCCAGGTGCAGGGCCGCCTCCTGCACGGCGCCGACACGCCAGTTGAACAGGGTCTGGAACAGCGGGTTGGCCTGGGGGCTACGTTGCAGGTGCAGGTCTTCGAGGATCAGCTCGATGGGGTAGTCGGCATGTTCCAGGGCAGCAAGGGATTGCTGGCGCAGGCCCTGGAGGAACGCGCTGCAGGTTTGTTCGGGCGCCAGTCGCGCGCGATACACCTGGCTGCTGACAAAAAAGCCCACCAGGTCCTGGATCTGCGCCTGGTTACGGGTGGCGTTGGGCACGCCGACGGTGAAGTCGACTTGGCCGCTGTAGCGCCCCAGCAGCAACTGCCAGGCGCCCAGGAGCACCACGAAGGGTGTCAGGCCCTGTTGCTGGCAAAAGATCTGCAGGCGCTCGCTGAAAAGGGCGGGCAGCGCGTGCGCATGATGGCCGGCGCCTGCGTGTTGTTCCAGGCGCTCGCGGGGCAGCTCCAGGGTCGGGATTTCGTCGCCCAGGCAGGCTTTCCAATACTGCGCGGCGGCGTTGTGCTGCGGCGTCAGCGGGTAGTCTTGGCGCTGCCACTGGGCGTAGTCGGCGTACTGGATGGCCGGGCGCGGCAGGGTCTGGCCCGGTTGGCGAAGGGCGCTGGCCAGGTCGTGGATCAGGATCGGGTTGGACCATGCGTCCGAGACGATGTGATGCATATTGAGCAGCAGCACGTAGTCCTGTTCGGCCTGTTTGAGCAGGGTGCTGCGAATCAGCGGCGCCTGGCGCAGGTCGAAGGGGTGCGTGGCGTGCTGGCGGATGCGCTGTTGCAGCTGCAGGTCGCGCTGCTGGCTATCCAGGGTGCTCAGGTCCTCTTCCAGCAGGGTCAGCCGCGCGTCGGGGTCGATGACTTGCAGGAGCGTGCCATCGGTGTCGCGAAAGGCGGTGCGCAGGATATCGTGGCGGTCGATCACCCGGTTCAGGGCCGCCTCCAGGGTGCGCGGGTCCACCGGGCCCTTGAGGGCGATCGCCCGGGGCAGGTTATAGGCGTGGCTCTGGGGATCGAACTGTTGCAGGAACCACAGGCGCTGCTGGGCGAACGACAGCGGCACCGGGTCGTGCCCGGCGAGGTTCTGGATGGACTGCCCGGCGCCTGCTTCATCGGCCAGCAATAAGGCCAGCAGGTCGTCGTCGGGAAGTTGGTTCAATGGGGTCATGATCGATCTCGTCGCCGTCGGCAGAGGAAATAAGCTGTGTCAGGAAGACGAAGTTCGATCGATGAGATTTAGGCGCCATGGCCGGCGGGGAGCGTTGTAGGCGCCGGCTTGCCGGCTCCTACAGGGGGGAGATCAGGCGCAGGCTTTTTCGCTGATGACGCGGCCGGCCTGCATGCGTACCAGTTGGTCGGCGACGTCGAAGTAACGGTCGTCGTGGGAGATGACGATGATGGTCTTGCCCAGGCGTTTGAGGTCTGGCAGCAGTTCGGTGTAGAAAATTCGCCGGAAGGTCGGGTCCTGGTCGGCGGCCCACTCGTCAAACACCAGCACCGGGCGCTCATCGAGCCAGGCGTTGACCAGGGCCAGGCGCTTGCGTTGCCCGGTGGACAGGTCGGTGGTGGTGAACGCGCCGTCGCGCACACTGACCTTGTGGGCGATCTCCAGGCGCTCCAGGTATTGGGTGGCGTCGTCGGGCAGGGCCTTGTCGTTCTGCACCAGGTCGTCGAACAGGAAGTAGTCGGCAAAGATCGTGGTGAACATCTGGCGGTAGTCATCCAGGCCCAGGGCGTCCACGGGCAGGCCGTTGAGGCGGATTTCGCCTTGTTGCGGGGTGTACAGGCCCAGCAGCAGCTTGATCAGGGTGGTCTTGCCGCAGCCGTTTTCGCCGACGATAAACAGGATTTCCCCAGGCTCGATGCTCAGGTTGACCGGCCCCAGCTTGAACGGTTCGCTGCCTTCCACGGGCGGGAAGGCGTACTGCACGTTGCGCAGTTCCAGGTGCTTCATCACTGGCACGCTTTTGTCGGCGTCATCGAGCAGCAGGTGCGGCTCCGGCGAGGAGAAACGCTCCGACAGGTCGGCAATGCGGCGGAAGGCGATCTGTGCGCGGCTGATGATCGGCAGGTTGCCGATCAGGTTTTCCAGCGGGCCTTTCATGTACAGCAGCACCAGGACAAAGCCGCTCATCACCGCCGGATCCGAGCTGGGCCAGAATTGTTGCAGGGTCAGGGCCAGGCCGATCACCACGAAAAACAGCATCGAGCCCAGGCTCTTGGCGACCACGAAAATATTGATCGAGCGGATATGGGTGTCGCAGATATGGTCGGCGGTGCCCTGGATGTTGCGGGTGTGCATGGCATGCCGGCGCGGGCGGTGGATGCGCAGTTCCTTGGCGCCCTCGGCGATCGCCGAGTAGTGTTTTTGCAGGTTGTCTTCGGCGTCGCGGGCGGCGTAGAAGCCTTTGATACCCTTGCTTTGGGCGATGAACTGCACTGCCGAACCAATCCCGATGGCCAGCAGGGTCATCAGGAAGATCGGCCAGGACAGCACTGCCAGGTAGCCCAGGCAGCCAAGGATCACCGTGGTCGAAATCGCCAGCGGCGCAAAGGCGAAGGCGAAGTCGCTGATGGTGTCCACGTCATGGGTCAGCACCGGGATCAGGCGGTGGGTGCGGTAGCGCTCGATCTGTTCGATGGGCGCGGCGAGCACCTTGGCACCCAGGTCCTTGCGCAGTTTGGCAATCACTTTCTGCCCGACGAAGTTGGTGCCGATATCGGCGCCGATGCTGCTGAGCAAGGCCAAAAGGCACAGCCCGGCGAAGGCCAGGACCACGCCGGTGCCCATGCCGTCGGCGCTGTGCAGGCCGCGGTTGACTGTGGCCAGCAGCGCGGTGACGCTGAGGCCGCCGATGATGCCCAGGGTGATGGAAGAAATGACAATCGGCCGATAGGGCTTGAGCAGGCTCAAGAGTTCGCGAATGGCGCTGCGCGGTGCTGCGGTCATGAAACTACCTCGATCGCGACGTGGCTACGTGCTGTGGGCAAGTGAAGGCCTGTGCGCGAAGTGTTACCGCTGGCAGGCCGATAGTAGGAGGACGAGTCGGGCGGGGCGAGATTTAGCCGCGTCCCGGGTGGCGCTGGCTCAAAGATCCCGCGCCACGCGAAAGCCCAGCCAGTCGCCGCGCACGTTGGGGTAGAGGTTGTTGCGGTTGCCGGAGCGGGAAAACACCGGTGCTTCGCCCCAGTCATTGCCGCGAATCTGCCGCACCTCGCATTGCCCGGTCAGCCAGGCACTGCCATCGCTGGGCGCTCCGACATAGCTGTCGTTTTCACAATCTTCGACCCACTCATAGACGTTGCCGTGCATGTCATACACGCCGAACGCATTGGGCGCATAGCTGCCGGCCGGTGCGGTATAGCTGTAGCCATCCGCCGGCCCGTAGGTATTGGCGTGCTTGGCGATGCTGTATTCCTTGCCCTCGTCGAACGGGAACGGGAAGGGGCCGGAGGTGCCGCCACGGGCGGCGTACTCGCGCAGGGACTCGCTGACCATACGGTATTGTTTGCCGGTTTTTTTCGACAGCCAGGCGACATAGGCGTTGGCTTCGGCAAAGTCCATGCACACGGCCGGATGTTTGGGGCTTGTCTTGTAGGTGGGCTTGCCGGCTGTGCATTGGCGGCCTGGGCGGTCGTCACCGTCGGGCATTTTGTAGCCGGTTTCTTGTATATAGCTGTCCCATTCCCCGGCCAATACCTGGAAACGGCTGATAGCCACGGGTTTGGCAAAGGTCACGTCATGGATCGGGCCTTCATCGGGCTGGCGGCCGACTTCATCGTCCGGGGTGCCCATCTTGAAGGTGCCGGTGGGCAGTACCACCATTTCCGGGCAGTGCTTGCAGTCCTTGAACACGGTGCCGGGCTTGGGCGGTGCTGCGGCCTGGGCGGACGGCGCCAGGCCGGTCATCAATGCCGCCAGGGCCAGGGATTTGAGCAGCGTCGGGGTGAGCGGTTCATCGTTCATGAGTCGTCTCGATAGCAGGAAAAAGGCGTCAAAGGGTTTTGTCGAGCAGCGCCAGGAAGCGGTCGACTTCCTCTTCGGTGTTGAGCAGGCCCGGCGCGGTGCGCACCACCGGGCCGACGTCGCGGTTCACCGCGTCGCTGACCACGCGGTTGCGCATCAGGTAGGCGGCCACCTTGTCGCTGTCCTGGTTCTTGACCCGGAAGAAGCTGAAGCCGGCTGACAGCTGTGGGTTGGCCGGGGTGACCAGCTCGATTTGCGATCGCGCCTGCAGGCGGTCCTTGAGGTAGGTGTTGAGGTGGTGGATGCGCTGCTGGACCTCGGCCTTGCCCAGTTGCAGGTGCAGCTTGAAGGCCTCGTCCAGCGCCCAGCGGTGTTCATAGGCGTGATAGCCGCCGGGGGAGAAAGAGGTGGCGAAATCGGTGTCTTCGGAGAACGTCGGCATGCTGGGGGTGAGGCTGGTCACTTGCTCCGACGCGGCACACACCAGGCCGGTGCCCCGTGGCCCGAACATCCATTTATGGGTGCCGGCGATGAAAAAGTCGCAGTGCATGTCCGGGAAGGCCAGGTCTTCGACGCCAAAACCATGCACGCCGTCGACCACGTAGAGAATGCGGTCGTTTTCGTCGCGTCCCTGGTTGTGGCGCTTGACCAGTTGGCCGATTTCGCCGATGGGCAGCTTCACGCCGCTGCCCGACTGCACCCAGGTCATGCCCAGCACCCGGGTGTTGGGACGGATGTTGCGCTCGATGGCCGCCAGTACTTCATCGACTGACACTTGGCTGGCATTGGCGAACAGCTTGATCTTGCGCACCTGGGTGCCATCGCGCTGGGTGCGCAACGCCAGGATGCTGTCGGTGGAAAAGTGTTCGTGTTCGGTGGTGAGAATTTCCTGGCCGGGGCGCACGTGGAGGCCGCCGTAGATCATCGCCAGCCCCTCGGTGGTGCTGCCGGTGAGGGCGATCTGGCCGGGTTTGGCTTGCAGGTAACGAGCGGCCCATTCGCGCACCTGGCCTTCACGTTTCCAGGGCTCCTGCAGGTCCCAATCCATGGTCAGGCCGGGGTTGCGGTCAATGGCGGCGCGGTGGCGCTCAATGGCTTCGCGCACTGGCCTTGGGTGTGAGGTGATCAGGAAGTTGGAGAAGTGGATGTAGTTGGGGTCCTGGTCGAACAGCTGACGCAGGCCGGCCCATTTATCGGTGGGAGCCTTGGCGCTGGTTGCCTGAGCGTGCAGGCTGGCCCCCAGCGGCAGGCTGGCCGCGAGAAGGCCCGCCTGCTTGAGAAAGGTGCGGCGGTCGGTCATGGCAGTTGCTCGCTTGGCAGCACGCCAGGCTTGGCGGCCTTCTGCACCTGTTCCCACACCCGCAGAAAGTTGCCGCCCCATAGCTTGGCGATGTCGGCTTCGGAGTAGCCACGGGTGATCAGCTCGGCGGTCACGTTGCGCACTTCGCTGACATCGTTCCAGCCCTTGACGCCGCCGCCTTCGTTGAAGTCCGAGGCGATGCCGACGTGGTCGATGCCGATCTTGCGCACGGTGTAGTCGATGGCGTCCCCCAGGTCCTTGAGACTGGCCTTGGGTTCCTCTTCGAGAATCGCGTAGAGCTCGCTGGCGTACTCGCCGAACTTCTGCTCCGGCCAGGCGGCAATGATCGGGTCGCCGGGCATCAGCGCCATTGCCAGGTTGGGCAGGGACGGCAGATCGAAACGTGCGCGCAGAGCGTTGAGCTTGTCCTGGATCGGCTGGCTCAGCGGGCGCAGATACCCGCCGAACGCTACCACGTGCACCACGCCGCCACTGTTCTTGATCAGTTGCAGTTCTTTGTCGCTGAGGTTGCGCGGGATATCCACCGAGGCGCGGGGCGCGGAGTGGGAGGCGACCATGGGGGTGCGGCTCAGCTGGGCGACCTGCTCCAGGGCGGTGGTGGACATTTGCGACACGTCGATGATCACGCCCAGGTCGTTCAGGCGCTGCACCGCTTGCTTGCCGATGGCCGAGAGGCCACCAAGGGCGTCCGGCGAGTCATTGAAAAACGGCAGCGGCCGCGAGGAATCGGCCCAGCTGTTATTGCCGATGTAGCTGAAGCCGAACATGCGCATGCCCCGCGCCGTCCACATGTCCAGCAGGTTCAGGTCATGGCCCAGGGGGTAGGCGTTGAGCATGCTGATGAAAATCGCAAACTTGCCCTCGCCATGCAGGCGGCGAAAGTCGGCAGGGGTATAGGCAATGCCCACCTGGTTGGGAAAGTCGCGGACCATGCCGGCGATGATCTTGTAGCGCACTTCTTGCTGGTGCCGGGCTTCGTCGACAAAGCCTGGGGTGGGTTTGTGCGGTGCGTTGGGGCCATTCCACAGCTCGGGCCAGCCGAAAATCGTCAGCGCCGCCCCCGACAGGCGCCCGCGGCTGGCCTTGGCGAGGTCGAACTGGCCACTGCCGTCCTTGTCCGCTTCATGGCCGGCAGTGCCGAAGTCCAGGGGCACGGTGATATGGCTGTCGAAGGAGAGCAGGCGATCCTGCAGTTCATTGGCCTGCTTGATCACTTCCAGCGGGTAGCCGGCATTGCCGCCAAACCAGTGATTCCAGGCCAGGCCAGCACCGGCAGCAATCGCCAGGGCCAAGGGCAGGCCGATATATAGAGCCTTTTTCGAACGTGGTTTTGTCATTGCCATCTCAGTCGGTTCGCCTTTGAGGTGCAGGCGCAAGGGGCCTTTGCTATCTGGGAAGAACGAGCGCAGGTCCGGGAAATTTAAGCCCCCCAACCATCACCTGTTGGAGCCGGCTTGCCGGCAATGGCGCTAGGTCAGGCAGGGAGGCATCGACAGGGCGGCTGCCATCAGTAAATTTGCTGCCCGACTAAACGTTCTAGCTTGGATAAAGCCTGCCCCAAGGCTGACACAGGTAGGAACATGACGATTTCTCGACGAGGGTTTATCGCAGGCCTGGCGCTGACCGGCGCCGCCGTACCTGCAGCCTTTTATGCCCATCGCGAGCTGACGCGTGAGGAGTTTCCCATCACGCCCGAGGAAGCCACGGTGGACCTGGCGGACACCGCTGGCCAGCAGTTGGCGAACAGCCTGCGCGGGATCTGGAGCGTGCGCCTTGAGGGCCGTGATGCCGGGCTGCAAGGCCTGCCCCTCGACGATCTGGAACTGTTTCTTGATATTGCGCCGCGTGGCCGTGGGGTGCGTGGCTACCTGGACACCGCCGGGCAGCTGCGTGGGCAGGGTGAGCCGCGTTACCAGGTGCTGGGTGACCTGGCGCCAGGCGACGCGGCGTTGTTGTACTGGCGGCTGATCGACCGCGACTCGCCCGATGGCATGCCGGCCTATGAATTCAAGATGCGCCTGGACGAGGTCTGGGGCAGCTTCGGCAACGCCGGCAGCGGCACCCTCAGCGGGCAGATCCTCAGCCTCGAGCGACCCCTGGCGTTGCTGGAGCTGGATAACCATTTTGTCGCCACCAAACAGCTGTTCCCCGAGGCCCGCGAACGTATCGGCCTTAACCCGACGCTGCTGGCATGGTTGATTGCCCCCGAACACCGCCTGTTCCATCAGCTCTGGCACGCCTCGCGGGACCAGTGGCACAAGCTTCCCGAAGACAAGCGCAATGCCCTGCGCGGTATTGGCTGGCAGCCCGGGCCACGGGATCAGGAGCGCGACGCCCGTGGTCCGCGCAAGGACCGCAATGGCTCGGGCATCGACTTTTTCTTTATGCATCGGCATATGCTCGGCACGGCGCGCTCCATGCAGGACTTGCCGTCCTGGCCACGTTTCCCGCAGCCGCAGCCCGAGCTTGAGCGTGATCGCCAGGGCTTTGCGCGTTACTTCGACAATCACGATGGCTTTGCACTGCCGCCGACCTGGATGGCCAGTGGTGATGAGCAGTACACCCAGTGGGTCAGTGACATCAAGGCTGCCGAGACCTACCACAGTAATTTCCAGGCCTGGGAGTCGCAGTACCGCGACCCGCGCTACCTGGCCAAGTTGACCCTGGGCCAGTTCGGCTCGGAGGTTGAGCTGGGGTTGCACGATTGGCTGCATATGCGCTGGGCCTCGGTGCCGCGCGACCCGTCCAACGGCGCGCCGGTGCCGTTTGCACGGGATCCGGCGGATTTTGCGGCACGGTGGTATGAGGCTGAGAATGACTTTCTGGGGGACCCGTTTTCCTCCCATGTGAGCCCGGTGTTCTGGTATTTCCACGGCTGGATCGATGACCGGCTGGAGGATTGGTTTCGTGCTCACCAGCGTTTTCATCCAGGTGAACTGAGCCGCCTGGAAGTCAACGGTGTGCCATGGTTTGCACCGGGGCGCTGGGTCGAGGTGGGGGATCCATGGCTGGGGCCGGATACCCATGGTTGCAGCACCACCCCGGGGTTGCAGATGGGGCGCACCGTGGAGATGGATCCGGAGACCATGAAACTGGCCTTGCGCATCACCTTCGGTGCCGATGACGACCGGTTGCAGGACTTGTTCCGCAAGGTGCCGAAGCGGCCGTGGTATGCGCGGCATTTGAAGGTCAAGGAACGCACGATTTGACTGACGGCCCCCCGATCAAGCTGTAGGAGCCGGCTTGCCGGCGATGGCGTACGCAAGACCTGCAGAGGGCTTGCGGGCCTGATCTACAGGCTTGTTGGTGCCTGCCAACCGCCTCCCAGGGCCTTGTACAGGGCAATGCTCGCCTCCAGCCGCGCCTGGCGCAGTTGCACGTTCAAGTCCTGGGCGGCATACAGGGTGCGCTGGGTTTCCAGCACCGTGAGCAAGTCTTCCGCGCCGGCTTCGTAGCGGCTCTGGGCGATACGGAACGCCGTCTGCGCCTGGTCCAATTCCTCATGCTGCCACTGACGCTGTTCGTCCAGCCGGCGAATGCTGCTCAAGGCTTTTTCCACATCGGCGAAGCCGTTGATGATCGCCCCGCGATAGGTTTGCAGCAGTTCATCCTGGCGGGCCGTGGCCCTGTCGCGTTCGGCGCTGAGGCGGCCGTTGTTGAAGATCGGTGCGACCAGAGCGCCTGTGAGGTCATAGAACGGGTTGCGCAGCATATCGCCAGCCCGGTTGGCGCCGGAGCCCAGATTGGCGGTGAGGGTGACGTTGGGCAGCATGGCGGCGCGGGCGACAATGATGTCGGCCTGGGCTGCGGCCAGTTGTGCTTCGGCGCTGGCGATGTCCGGGCGGCGGCTGAGCAGGTCGCTGGGCATGCCGGCGGCGATGCTCGGCCAGCGCAGTTGGTCAAAGGCCTGGGGCGTCAGGTGCAGTGTTTGCACTGGTTGACCGAGCAGGGCGGCCAGGCTGATCCGTGCGGCTTCGGCGCGCTGGCGCACTTCCGGCAATTGGCGTTGCTGCGCGGCGACCAGGCTCTTTTGCTGGGCCAGTTCCAGGTGGGTGGCAGAGCCGGCGTCATGGCGGGTCTGTACCAGCTTGAGCACGCTCTGCGCATTGGCCAGGTTCAGCTCGGCGATGCGTTGTTGTTCGTGCAAGGCCAGGAGCTGGGTGTAGGTGGTGGCCACGCCGCTGAGCAGGGTCAATTCCACCGTGGCGCGCTCGAACTCACTGGCGCGCACTGCCAGTTCGGCACTGTCGCGCGCGGCGCGCTTACCGCCCCAGAAGTCGATCTCGTAGGTGGCTGTCAGGCTGGCATTGAAGTAGTCCACCGCGTCGTTGTTGCTGTTGGTATCCAGCTCGCTGTAGCCGTTGCCGCGCAGCAGTTTCTGCCGGTTGGCGTTGAGCCCGCCAGTGAGTTCGGGCAGCAGCGGAGCGCCGGCCACCACAGCGCCGGCCTGGGCCTGGCGCACTCGCGCCATGGCGCTGGCCAGGTCATAGCTGCCGATACGGGCCTGTTCGATCAGTTGGTCGAGTTGCGGGCTGGCAAAGGCCGTCCACCATTGCTGGTTGACGTGCAGGGCGTCGGCCTGGCTCGCGGTGTCCCAGGCCACGGGTGGCTGCAGACCGCTGTCCGGACGCGACATCGGGTTGCTGCACGCGGCCAGCAGCAGGCTGGCGACGACGAGGGGCAAGTGCGCTTTCATAGGGCGATCATTCACTGGTAAGGGCCGTGACCGGGTCGAGCCGGGCAGCTTTGCGGGCTGGCATAAAGCCGAAAATGACGCCGGTGACCAGCGCACAGGCGAAGGCGCCCAGGGCAGCGGGCAGCGAGAAAGCAACGGCCACGCTGCTCAGGATCAGCGCGCCACCGACCAGCAAGGCCAGGCCGATCCCGGTCACTCCGCCGACCACTGTCAGCATCACCGCTTCGGTGAGGAACTGGCGCAGGATGTCCCGTTGCCGGGCGCCGGTGGCCATGCGGATGCCGATTTCCCGGGTGCGTTCGCGCACGGTCATCAACATGATGTTCATCACGCCGATGCCACCGACCAGCAGCGAGATGGCGGCAATCGAGCCGAGCATCAGCGACAGGGTGTTCTGGGTCCGGGCCTCGGCCTGGATCATCGCGGCGTTGTTGGTCAGTTCGAAATCGCGCTTGCCGTTGTGCAAGCGCAGCAGCAACTGCTCGATGGCTTTTTCGGCTTCATGCACTTTGCGCGCGTCGGCGGCGGCAATCACCACGTATTCCGGGTTGTAGCTGCCGAACAGGCGGATACTCGCGGCGGAGTAGGGGATGGCGATACGGTCGTCGCTGTCCTTGTCGCCGGAACTGGCGCCTTTTTCGGCGAGCACGCCGATCACCTGGAATGGTACGTTTTCGATCAGGATGTATTGCCCGATGGGGCTGGGCAGGTCCTTGAACAGCTTGTCGCGCACTCGCTTGCCAATCACCGCGACGGTGGCGGCGGCACGTTCGTCAGCTTCGGTGAAGTAGCTGCCCTCGACCACCGGCCAGTTGAAGATCGCCGGGAAGTTGGTGTCGTTGCCGCCGACGTAGGCCATGTGGTCGACATTGCCGAAGCGCACCCCGGCCTCCGCGCCATTGACCGGCATGATGCGCTTGACCTGGGGCAGGGCGGCCATGGCCGCGACGTCGTTCATGGTGATAATGCCGGGCGGCGTGCGCGGGTTTGGGGCCGAGCCGCTGACGTAGAGGATATTGGAGCCAAAGGCGCCCATCTGGGCCATGACCTGGCGCTTGCTGCCTTCGCCCACGGCCAGCATCACCACCACCGAGGCCACGCCAATAATGATCCCCAGCAAGGTCAGGGCGGTGCGGAAGCGGTTGATCCACATCACCCGCCAGGCCGCCTGTACCGCATCCAGCAGTTCGCCTTTCCACGCGCCATTGTGCTCGGCGCCGTCGGCCAGGCGCCGGCGCAGGTCCACCGCTTGCAGGGCCTTGGGGTTGGCCTCGGCGGCAGGTTGGTCGTGGGTGTTGGGGGTGTCGCTGATGATCAGGCCGTCGCGGATTTCGATGATGCGCTTGGCCCGGGCCGCCACTTCACGGTCGTGGGTGATCAGGATCACCACGTGGCCCTGGCTGGCCAGCTCGTCGAGCAGGGTCATGACCTCGGCGCCACTATGGCTGTCGAGGGCGCCGGTGGGTTCGTCGGCGAGGATGATATGGCCGCCGTTCATCAAGGCCCGGGCTATCGACACCCGTTGCTGTTGGCCGCCGGACAGTTGGTGTGGGCGGTTGCCGGTGCGCCCGGCCAGCCCCAGGCGGGTGAGCAGGGCGGCGGCGCGGGCGTGACGCTCGGCGGCGGGCGTGCCGGCGTAGATCGCTGGCATCTCGACGTTTTCCTGGGCCGAGCCGGAGGGGATCAGGTGGTAGCCCTGGAACACAAAGCCAAAGGCCTCGCGACGTAGCCAGGCCAGTTCGTCGGTGTCCAACTGGGCAACGTTTTCCCCGGCGAACAGGTAGTGGCCGACGGTGGGGCGGTCGAGGCAGCCGAGGATATTCATCAAGGTCGACTTGCCGGAGCCCGAGGCCCCGACAATCGCCACGAATTCTCCGGCATGGATCGACAGGTCGATCCCGCGCAGCACGTCGACCTGAGGCGCATCACCACCACCATAGGATTTGCGGATGTCCCGAAGTTCGATCAGCGGCGTCAACATTCAGCCTCCACTGCTTTCGGCGGGGCCGATCAGCAGATGATCGCCTTCGTTGAGGCCATCGAGGATCTGGATGCGCAGGCGATCACTGATACCGACCCGCACCTCGCGGTCTTCGATGCTGCCATCCTTGGCCACCACGCGGGCCAGTTGCCTGTCGGGGCGGGTGCTGCCTTGCAGGGCTGCGACGGGGGCGGTCAGCGCATCGGTGACGCGGTTGGCGACGAAAAATACCTGGGCGGTCATTTCCGCCATCAGCGCGTTGTCGGCGTTGTCCACATCCAGCAGCACGGTGTAGAGCACCACCCGACCACTGCCGCTCTTGCTCGAACTGCTGGGGCTGCCGCCGCCCTGGCTGGTTTCGTTGAGGGGCTTGGGGGGCACCGGCAGGATCTGGCGGACGGTGCTGGTCCAGCGCCGGTTGCCACCGCTCAAAGTGGTGAAATAGGCCTGCATGCCGGGTTTGACATGGCCGATATCGGCTTCCGAGACTTCCGCCCAGACGGTCATGGGCGACAGGTTGGCGATGCGTAGGATCAGTGGCGTTTGCTGCTGGCTGTTGAGGGTCTGGCCTTCGCGGGCGTCGACGGCCACGACGGTGCCGGAAATCGGCGCATAGATACGCGTGTAGCCAAGCTCGGCCTGGTCGACCCGCAACGTGGCCTGGGCCTGGCTGATCTGCGCCTTGAACATGTTGATGCGTGCCTGGGTGGCGTCCAGTTCGGCCTGGGCGGTCTGCACGTCTTCGTCGCGAGTGGCGCCCCCGGCGGCCAGGCGTTGCTGGCGCTGGTACTTCTGCCGCGCCAGGCGGTGTTGTGCGTGCTGCTCCTGCAGTTGGGCCTGCAGGTTGGCGATGGAATAACGGGTGGCGTCGAGCTTGGCTTGTTGGGTGGCGGGATCGATCTCTACCAGCAGGTCGCCTTCCTTGACCTGGGCGCCGGCTTCCACGTGGATCTTGCGGATCTGCCCGGACGCCTGGGCGCCGACATCGACGTAACGCCGTGGTTGCAGGGTGCCGAGGGCGGTCACGCTGCTTTCGATATCGCCCCGGTGTACTTGCAGGGTGGCAAATTTATCCCGGCCGGGCGGGATCAGTTGCCAGGCGGCGAAGGCGGCCACGGGGATCAGGCAAAGTGCAGCCAGCAGCGCGCGCCGGGTGTGTCGGGGACGGTTCATGCACGGGTTCCAGCCAGGAAAGTTCGGACCGCCGCTCAATCGCCCGCAGGGGCAGAGACAGGAGCGGGAAGCTGTCAGGTAAACGAGGTATTCGCCCTGAAATTTAAGCGCTTACATATGTCGTTACAGGTGGGCGAAGCGCCAGTATTGGATAGCGGGCGTGAGGCTTTTTAAATCTATATGAGAATCACTATAAATTAGACTGGCCCAAACTGCCATCGTTGTGCGGCCATGGCAGCCGTCGCCGCGCCTGTCAGGGTGAATCCGGTAGCCGTCTTAAATTTTTTTTCATTGTCCTCGTTTCCTATCAACACATGGCCTGTTGTTCAGCAGGCCGCCCAGGCTTTCCCGCCCCACCGCCACGGGGCTTATCCAGAGGACACTGGAATGACACAGGCAATTGCATCGCCCGCGGTTCACGACCTGATCGGTATTGGTTTCGGTCCTTCGAACCTGGCGCTGGCCATCGCCCTGCAAGAGCGCGAGAAAGCCCAAGGCAAGCTCGATGTGCTGTTTCTCGACAAGCAGGCCGACTACCGTTGGCACGGCAACACCCTGGTGAGCCAGAGCGAGCTGCAGATTTCCTTCCTCAAGGACCTGGTGACCCTGCGCAACCCCACCAGCCCGTATTCCTTCGTCAACTACCTCAAGGCCCACGGGCGCCTGGTGGACTTCATCAACCTGGGCACGTTCTACCCGTGCCGCATGGAGTACAACGACTACCTGCGCTGGGTCGCCGGGCAATTTACCGAACAAAGCCGCTATGGCGAGGATGTGCTGGCCATCGAGCCAATCCTGCATCAGCAGCAGGTCGAAGCGCTGCGGGTGATCTCCCGCGATGCCCACGGCGAGCAACTGGTACGCACCGCGCGCTCGGTGGTGGTCAGCGCCGGTGGCACGCCACGGATTCCCGAGGCGTTCAAGGCGCTCAAGGAGGACGGGCGGGTGTTCCACCATTCCCAGTACCTGTCACGCATGGCCCAGCAGCCGTGCGTGGAGGGCAGACCGATGCGCATTGCGATCATTGGCGGTGGGCAGAGCGCGGCGGAGGCGTTTATCGATCTCAATGACAGCTTCCCCTCGGTGCAGGTGGATATCATCCTGCGCGGCTCGGCGCTCAAGCCGGCCGATGACAGCCCGTTCGTCAACGAAGTGTTCTCCCCAGAGTTCACCGACCTGGTGTTCCAGCAGCCCAGCAGCGAGCGCGAGCGCCTGGTCAACGAGTACCACAACACCAACTATTCAGTGGTGGACCTGGACCTAATCGAGCGTATCTATGGGATCTTCTACCGCCAGAAAGTCTCCGGGATCGCCCGTCACGCATTCCGCACCCTGACCACCGTGGAAAAGGCCAGTGCCGGCTCCCTGGGCATCGAGCTGGTGGTGCGTCACAACGCTACCGGTGAAACCGTGATCAACCACTACGATGCGGTGGTCCTGGCCACTGGCTACGAGCGCCAGATGCATCGCCAGTTACTGGCGCCGCTCGAAGCCTATATGGGTGACTTTGAAGTGAGCCGCGACTACCGCGTGGTCACCGATGAGCGCTGCAAGGCGGGCATCTACATGCAGGGTTTCAGCCAGGCCAGCCACGGCTTGAGCGATACCTTGCTGTCGATCCTGCCGATTCGTGCCGATGAGATTGCGGCCTCGCTGCATGAGCATGACCGCAGCCGGGGCCAGGGGCGCTCAGTGCGCGACTTGCTGCTGGCAACGGCAAGCTGACACAGTGGTGGAGCGTTCCCGCGCCCGCGGGAGCGATCCCTGGCTGAACCCTGGCTGAAGAGTCCGCCGATTCGCCGTACTGTCACTTTCCTCCCTCAGACTGCGGGCGTAAGCTGCGCCGGTTTTCATCCTTGCTGGCAAAGAGCCCGAGAACAACGGTGGGGGGATCAGGCAGTTCGCGTTATTGCTGACGTTTTTCGCTGGCAAGCCAGCTTCTACAGTGGGTCTTGTTTGGCCTGACTGACGCGTTCTCCCTTTTTTCGACACCGATTCTGCGGGCAATCAAAGGGAGACTCACCATGCAAGCGCTCAATAACATCAATCTGGATTCCCTGATCGACACCGTGGTCAGCCTCAGCGCGGCCTTTATCCTGGGTGGGCTGATCGGTTTCGAGCGCCAGTTCCGCCAGCGCACGGCGGGGCTGCGTACCAATGTGCTGGTGGCGGTGGGGGCGGCGATCTTTGTCGACATGGCCAACCGCCTGGCCGGGGCCGAAGGCGCCGTGCGGGTGGTGGCGTACGTGGTGTCCGGCATTGGCTTTCTCGGCGCCGGGGTGATCATGCGCGAGGAGGGCAACGTACGGGGGCTCAATACCGCAGCCACGTTGTGGACGTCCGCCGCCGTGGGCGCCTGCGCCGGTGCCGATCTGATCCTTGAGGCGTTCCTGGGCACGATGTTTGTGCTGGCGGCCAATACGTTGCTGCGCCCGATCGTCAACAACATCAACCGCCAGCCCCTGGACGTGGTGTCGGCCGAGGTCACCAATATCCTCTACGTGATCGCCCGGCGTACCCAGCAGCAAGCGGTCATGGCCTTGCTGGAGTCGGAACTGGCGCGCTGCAACTACCCGGCCAGTGATGTTGATGTACGACCTTTTGGCAGTGAGGAGGTTGAGATCGAGGCCACGTTGGCGGCCAATTCGGTCGACGGTGACGAACTCGATGCCCTGGTGACACGGATCTCCCAGTCGACCCTGGTGGTGCAAGCCTTCTGGAGTCCCAGCACCACCGATTGAGGGTGCCTCGCTTGTCCGGCCGCAAAGCCGCCTCCTGTTATGGGGGGCGGCTTTTTTCGTATGTTTGACTACGCTTTTGTGAGGAATAATCCTACATATGAGGCGGATTTTCCCTTCGGGCGAAACATCATTCCGTTGTTAATGTCACGCCGTTGCACCTAACCAAATTCCGTTGAAACGTTCTGTGAAAGCAGTGCCGCTGGTCGGAACTGGTAGTTCTCACAGGTACAGGGGTTTCGTGTGATGTGTAAGGGTATTGGCGCTCCTGAAATGAGCCGTCGCCAATGAAGCAACTAAACAATCGTGGTGTCTTCCAAGGGAGTCGCATGAGCAAAGCGTTAATCGTGGACGATCATCCGTTCATTCGTGCAACCGTCAAGTACCTGTTGCGCCAGGAGGGCTTCGAGACCATTTTCGAGGCCGCCAATGGTGCCGATGCGTTACAGATTGCCAGGGAGGAGCGACCAGACCTGGTCATTCTCGACCTGGCGATGCCCAAGCTGGGCGGGCTGGAGGTCATCAGCCGGATCAAGGCCTTGGGCCTGCCCTGCAAGATCCTGGTACTGACTTCTTATCTGGCGGTGTTTTTCTCGACGCGTTGCATGCGCGCCGGGGCGATGGGGTTTGTCGCAAAAACCGGCGAGCTGGATGAGTTGCAAAAAGCCATTAAAGCCGTCATGTCCAACTACAGCTGCTTTCCCAGCCTGCCCACGAGCTCCGTGCGCAAGGACGACTTGCAGACCACGGAACAGCAACTGGTAGAAGCGCTTTCCGATCGCGAGCTGATGGTCCTGCAGAAGCTGGCGCTGGGCCTGGGCAACAACGAAATCGCCAAGGACATGCTGTTGAGTCACAAGACCATCAGTACTTACAAGACCCGGTTAAAGGAGAAACTGCACATGTCTTCGGTGGTGCATTTATCCAAGTTCGCCCAGCGCAATCATTTGATCTGATATGTCGACAGCCCTGGGCAAGTGGCTCGCCGCCTTCTGGCTGGCGGGCCTGTCACTCACCTTCAACGTGGCTCTGGGTGAGCCACAGTTCCTGCACCTGCTGGGGCATTCGAGTCTTGACATCCCGCAGGTGAACCTCAATGAAGCGGATTGGCGCTGGCTGCGCGAGCGCCGCACGCTGGTAATGGGGGTTTCGGCCCCTGATTATGCCCCCTTCGATCTGACGAACAATAACGACGAGCTGGAAGGCATCACCGCCGATTATGCGGCGTTGGTCGGCCAGGTCCTGAACGTTACGATTCAGGTGCAGCGCTACGAACATCGGGATGAAGTCATTGCAGCCCTCAAGCGCGGCGATGTGGATTTCCTGGGGACGGCCAATGGCTACGAGGCAGCGGACCGCCAGCTGAGGCTGTCGCGTTCGTATGCCAATGACCAGCCGACACTGGTGACACGCGTCGATGACACTCAAGCCTTGAGTGCGGAGCTGGAAGGCAAGCGCCTGGCCATGCTCTATCACTACATGCAGCCCGAGATGGTCGCGGCCTATTACTCCAATGCCTCACTGCAGCTGTATTCATCGACCATCGAGGCGCTTGGCGCCGTGGCCTTTGGCCAGGCGGACGTTTATCTGGGCGATGCGATCAGCGCCAACTATCTGATCAACAAAAACCACCTCAATAATGTGCGCATGGCGGACTTTTCCAGCCTGGAGGTCAACCCTTTCGCGTTTGCCGTGACCGCGGAAAATATCCGCCTATTGCGCATCATCAACGCGGCGCTGGCGGTGATCCCGGCCAACGAACAAATGGAGATCCTGCGGCGCTGGAGCGCCGGCAACCTGGGGGTGGTGGGGCGTGAGCGCCTGCGCTTGAGCGCCAGTGAGCAGCGCTGGCTGGACAAGCATCCACGGGTCAAGGTGACGGCGCTGGATAAATTCCAACCCTTGTCATTTTTCAATGAGCGAGGGCAATTGCAGGGCTTGAGTGCCGAGGTGCTGGCCCAGATCAGCTTGCGTACCGGCTTGAAGTTCGATGTGGTGCGCGGCAGCTCGCTGACTCGGCAAGTCGAGCAGGTCAGCGAGGGGGATGCGGACATGATCGCGTTCATCACGCCGAGCATGGCCCGAGAAGACAAAATCCGCTTTACCCGGCCGTACCTCAACAACCCGTTCGTGCTGGTCACGCGCGACGATGGCGGCAGCCCGATGACCCTGGATGATATGGCGGGCAAGCGCCTGGCCGTGCTGGGCCGCAGCGTGCAGCGGGACATCATCAGCCGGGACTATCCCAAGGTCGTGCTGGTGGACGTCGAGAGCCCGGCGCAGGCCATGGCCTTGGTCGCCAGCGCGAGTGTGGATGCGTCGGTCAACGCACTGATCATTGCGCGCTACATGATTGCCCATCAGTACCGGGATCGCCTGCGTATCACCAGTACGGTGGGTTCGCAGCCGGCGCGACTCGCCTTTGGCGTGGGCCGTGGCCAGTTGGAGTTGTACTCGATCCTGGACAAGGCGCTACTGAGCATCTCCCCCCAGGAGATGGATGAGTTGACCAATCGTTGGCGCAGCGAGTTGGTGAGCAACGACAGCTACTGGCTACGCCACCGCAACACGATTATCCAGGGCTTCTCGCTGGCCGCGTTGTTACTGTTGATCACCCTGGGCTGGGCCATTTACCTGCGCCGCCTGATCCGCAGGCGCGCCCAGGCCGAACGCGCCTTGAGCGACCAGATGCGCTTTATGAGTGTGCTGATCGACGGCACGCCACACCCGATTTACGTGCGCGACCGCCTGGGCCGGCTGATGGCCTGCAACAGTGCCTATCTCAATGTGTTCGGCTTTCGGCTCGAAGACGTTATCGGCAAGACCGTGGTCGAGACTGACACTGGCAATCACCCCCAGGCCCAGTCTTACCACGAGGACTACTTGCGTCTGATGGAGCTCGGCGAGCCGCAGATTCACGACCGTGTACTCAAGGTGCCAGGGGGCGCAACCCTGACCATTTATCACTGGATGCTGCCGTACCGTGATGGCGATGAGAAGGTCGTGGGCATGATTGCCGGCTGGGTAGACGTCAGCGAGCGCCAGCGTTTGCTGGGGCAATTGCAGGAGGCCAAGGAAGAGGCGGATGCTGCCAACCGTGCCAAGACCACCTTCCTGGCGACCATGAGCCATGAGATCCGCACGCCGATGAATGCGGTGATCGGCATGATCGAGCTGGCGCTCAAGAATGCCGAGCAGGGGCGTATCGACCACGATGCCCTGGCAGTGGCCTCCGACGCATCGCGCGGCATGCTGGAATTGATCGGCGATATTCTCGACATCGCTCGCATCGAGTCCGGCCACCTGTCCCTGACCCTGGAGCCCTCGAACCTGCGCGAGCTGCTGCTTTCGGCGGCCCGGATCTTCGAGGGGCTGGCGCGTACCAAGGGCCTGGCCTTGCAGGTGGAACTGGATCCGCTGGTTGACCGCTACGTATTGATCGACCCGCTGCGCTTCAAGCAGGTGGTCTCCAACCTGTTGAGCAACGCGATCAAGTTTACCGCCCAGGGCCACGTGCGCCTGTACGCCAGCGGTTTACCGGCGGTTGCCAACGGTTACCTGAGCCTCAGGCTGGTGGTGGAGGACACCGGTATTGGGATCGGCATGGAAGACCAGATGCGCTTGTTCAATCCTTTTGTGCAAGGGCGCAACACCGACCAGTCGGCTCGCAGTGGTTCCGGCCTGGGGCTGGTGATCAGCCGCAGCCTGTGCGAGATGATGGGCGGCCAGCTGAAGCTGAGTAGCGTGCTGGGGCAAGGCACGCGGGTAGAGGTCACGCTGCTCCTGGCGGTGGCCGCGTCGGCAATCGCACACGCCGAGCCGGTTGTTCTGGAGGCGCCGCCTGCCCATGTGTTGAGCATCCTGGTGGTCGATGACTACCCCGCCAACCGGCAATTGTTGACCCGGCAACTGAGTTTCCTGGGGCACCGGATCACCACCGCCAACGATGGGGTGCAGGGCTTTGAGTGCTGGCAGGCCGAGCGATTCGACGGGGTGATCACTGACTGCAATATGCCGCTGAAAAATGGCTATGACCTGGCGCGGGACATTCGTGCCGATGAGCGTGCCCGTGGCTTGGCACCTTGTCTGCTGCTCGGGTTTACCGCCAATGCCCAACCGGAGGAGACCGAGCGCTGCATCGCTGCCGGCATGGACGGTTGCCTGTTCAAGCCCACCGGGCTTGAGGACCTGCATGCCGCGCTGGCATCACGCACGGCCAGGCCTTCGGTCAATGAGCCGCAGCAAGCCGCTCCAGCCAAGGCACTCGACTTGAGCCGCTTGTTGAAGCTGACCGGCTCCGACACTGACGCCGTCAAGGAATTGCTCATGCAACTGCTCGACAGCCTCGCCGCCGATCGTGCGCAAGTGCAGGCCCTGCTCGAAGCAAACGACTACGCCCAGTTACATGACCTGGCCCATAGGACCAAGGGCGGGGCACGACTGGTCGCGGCACAGGCATTGGTGAATCACTGCGAAGCGCTGGAAGCGGCCTGTGAGCAACGGGATCCCGGGGCGCTGGTCCTGGCAGTGGCGGGGTTGCGGGACGCTATTGATCAATTGCATCAGGCCCTGACGGACTATTGCAAACAGGCATAAGGGGAGAATGTCGGGAGATTTGGGAGAACTCCTACGCGCGGAGGGAACTACGCTGATTTTTTTGTCTAATTATGTCTGGAAGAGTAGGCCGCTCCTTCCTGCCACGAGCAATGCCTGCTCAGGGACCTGCCATGCCAACCAAAGCACTGACCATCCTGATTGCTGATGAACAGCACCTGCAACGGTTGCACATCGAGAAAATGCTCAACCAGTTGGGCTACTACCGGATCGTCCCGGTGCAGACTTTCGATGAAGTACTGATCCTGACCGATATCTCGGCGGAGCCATTCGATGTGTTGATTGTTCATGCCGGACTGGCCACCAGCGCAGTGGGCGCGCTGGCGTTCCAGCAGCAACATCCGCAGGTGCGTCATGTGCTGGTGTATGACGACCAGGACCTGGGGTTGCCGGCCGCGCTGACGCCCCAGGTCCTGGTGCGCTTGCCGGGATCGCCCGACAGCGTCACGTTGGAACACTTCATGGACATCATCGACCCGCCGTCATCCGCCAGCGGCTTGCGGGTCTTGCCGTGGCTGCGGGAACTGTCGCGCAGCCCGGCAGCCTAGCTCAGTCCCACTGCGGTGCGATGCCCTTGGGGCTGGTCAGGCGATGGCCGCGCTCCAGGCCGGCAATCTGTGCCATATCGGCTTCGCTCAAGGTCAGTTGCACGGCCTTGAGGTTGCTTTGCAGGTGGGTGCGCTGGGTCGAGGAAGGAATCACCGCATACCCCGATTGCATGGCCCATGCGAGGGTCACCTGTGCCGGTGTAGCCTGGTAGCGTTCGGCAATTGCCTGGATCACCGGGTCTTTCAGCACTTCGCCGTAGGCCAGGGTCATGTACGAGGTAATCTGGATGCCGTGGTGCTTGGCCAAATCCACCACCTTACGGTTCTGCAGATACGGGTGCAGTTCGATCTGGTGGGTGGCGATATTCTCGGCGCCGACGGCGGCAATGGCTTCTTCCATCAGCGCTACGGTGAAGTTGGAGACACCGATCTGCCGGGTCAGGCCCAGGCGCCTGGCTTCGAGCAACTGTTCCATGAACACGGTGACGGGTACCTGGTTTTGTGGTGACGGCCAATGGATCAGGGTCAAGTCCAGGTAGTCGGTCTTGAGCTTGCGCAGGCTTTCCTTGAGGCTGGGGATCAGCTTGCCTTCGGCAAAATGGGCAATCCATATCTTGCTGGTGATGAACAGCTCATCGCGGGGAATACCGCTGTCGGCGATGGCTTGGCCGACATCGGCTTCGTTCTCGTAGATCTGCGCGGTATCGACGGCCCGGTAGCCCAGGTCGAGGGCGTTGCCGACAGAGTCGACAACCACTTGGCCTTGCAGGCGAAACGTACCAAGGCCGAAGGCGGGAATAGACATGAGTGACTCCAGTGGTGGCGTGAACAATGGCGGCGAGTATCTGCCCAGGGCGCCAGGGGAAACACCCACGATTGTTCAAATGACTCTTGACCACAGGTCACGAGTCGCCGGCTCCTACAGGGTGTGGAGCTGGCGTGCCAGGTCCAGCACCACTTTGCCGCTGCCGACATTGGGCACCAGGTGGGTAAACGGGATATCGATCATGCGGTTTTCCCGTACCGCCCGCAGGCGCGACAGTACCGGGTCGCGGGTCAGCAACTGGCGTTTACGGCTGGCCGGGGACCATACGGCATCGGCCAGCAGAATCACGTCCGGGTCGCTCATTAATAACGTCTCACTGCTGACCGTGACCCGGTGTTGATTGACCCCAGCCAACAGGTTGCGTGCCCCGGCAGCAGCCAGCAGGGCGGTGACAAAACCTTGCCGTCCCTCGCTGTCCAGGCCGTTGACCTCACTGTCGAGGTAAAACACCGACAAGGGTTTTGCCGGCTTGGCCAGTGCCTGGGCCCTGGCCAGGTCGGCATCCAGGGCGTCAATCAGTTCGCGGGCCCGCGGCAGTTTATGCAGCAGGCTGCCCAGGGTCAGCAGGTCATTGCGAATGTGGCCGAAGTAGTCCAGGGAGTGTCCGGCACAGGCCGACTCCAGCAGATACGAAGCCACACCGTTGCCGGCGAGCCCGCTGCGCGAGGTGACGCCGTTGCCAAAGGCGGTGGCAAAGCCGCCCACCACCAGGTCCGGCTTCTGCCCATACAGCACCTCGCTGGCCGGGTAGCGGGGGGCAATCACTGGCACTCCAACATATTCACCCGGCTTGCGCGCGGCCTCGTTGTCATCCAGGTACGCCACGCCTACCAGTGTCGGGCCGGCGTCCAGGGCCAGCAGCAGATCGGCGGCGTGCTGGTTGAGGGCGACAATGCGCGACGGTGGCGTCTGGGGCAGATACCAGTCCTGCTGGCAATTGCGATAACCGCCAGCCAGGGCGGTTGCGCTGCACAACAGGCTAATGGCAAGCCCTCCCAGGCGTTTCATGGGCGCTCCCGGATCAACAGCTCTTCGAGCACTTCGCCGCCCACCAGGTGTACATCCACCAGGCGCACGGCATCGGCCTTGTTGCGCACGCCATACCAGCAGCGCTCCGGGTACACCGTGAGCACCGGCCCCAGGTTGCACGGGAACTGGCAATGGGTGCGTGTCAGCAGTACGCCGCCGGGCACTTCGATGTGCTGGTGTTCCAGCAGGCGCCGGCGCAGGGTTTTCCACAGCTGCAAGGCGCCGCGCTGGGTACAGCGCGGGCCGGTGCATAGCAGCACATGCCGGGCGTGGTCGGGGATACGGGACCAGTCGGGGTGGGTGTCAACCCCGTCGATTTGCGTGATTTGAGTCATCAAAAACGATACGTGTAACGCACCTCTGAGGTGAACGGTCGGCCCAGGTTGTCGACATTGCTGGAGCGGCTGGTGACGTAGTCGCGGTCGAAGAGGTTTTCTACCAGCAGGCTCACCCGATGTTGATGGGCATTGTCGAGGTAGCGGTAGGCATCGGCATCCACCACCGAATAATGGCCGTACTCGATCCGTTTCGAGCTGATCACATCGTGGATATAGCGGATGGCCGCGCCGGCGCCCCACAGGCGATTCTGCGACTCGAAACCCACCCGCGAGCGGGCGAAGAAACTCGGCACATCATTGATGGTGACTCCGGCGCGCGACTCGGTGAGGTTGCGGGTCATGTCCGCCTGCAGGCTCCACTGCTCGTTGAGTGCCAACTGGGCGTCGGCCTCGAAGCCGCGCATCTGGATCTGCCCCTGGCCGTTGACCCACTGGCTATCGTCGAGGGTGATCAGGTCGGTGATCTTGCGCTTGAACAGGGTCACGCTGGCGCTGAATTCACGGTCGGCCAGCAGGCCCTTGTAGTCCAGGCCCAGCTCGGCGTTGCGGCTTTTCTCCGGCTTGAGGTTACGGTTGCCGATCTCGTCGCCGGGCTCGTTGACGAACAATTGCTCGGCATTCGGCAGCTTGTAGGCGGTGCCGTACTGGCCGCGCAAGGCCCAGTTGGCGTTGAGGTCATACAGCGAGGTGAGCATGCCGACAGTGGCACTGTCACCGCCGCTCATGGTTTCGTGGCGCACGCCGAGGCTCGGGTGCCAGTCGGGCAGGGCGTCGATCTGCGGTCGCAATTGGGTGTACAAGGCATGGGCTTCGGCCTTGTTGTTGTCGATGACCATCACGTCGTCCTGGCCCTTGAACCACTGGTTATCGGAGCCGAACACCAGCACATGGCCGCCCGTAAGCTCAGCCTTGCCTTCGGCCTGTACGCCCCAGTCGGTAAAGCCCCAGTAATCGTTGTGATTGCGCACCACGGTGCCGCCGCCGGCGGTGTTGTTGACCCGTGAGTAGCGGGTGTCCCAATCGTTGATATGGCCTTTGACGAAGTAGCTCAGCCGCTCGTTGACGCGCTGTTCGAAGGTCGTCGTAGCAATCTGCTGCACGCGATCGTTGGTGGTCTTGCGGTGGTTGGTGGCGCCGGCGAAGTCCAGGTTGGCATCGGAGTACTGGTAAAACAGCTCCAGGCGTGAGTCATCGCCAAAGGACTGGATGGCCTTGGCACCGAAGGTGGTGACTTCGTAGGAACGTTTCTTGTCGGTGACATTGCTCATGTCGCGGTTGCGAAACGGCTGGTAGCCCTCGGACGCGTTATGGCTGACGTAGGCCAGCAGCCCCAGGTCGCCCAGGCCATTGCGCAAAATCCGCTCGGCCCGGGCATCGCCGGTGGTACCGCCGAAGGTATCGACGCCGAGGTTGGTTTCGCCGGAAACGTCACGGGTCTGCGGGCTGCGTGTGACGATGTTGATGACCCCAGCCACCGCCTGGGTGCCGAACAACAGGCTTTGCCCACCCTTGAGCACTTCGATGCGCTCCACGGCGTTGGCCGGTAGGGTGTCCAGGTACAGGCCGCCGTACAGGCGATTGTTCAGGCGTACGCCGTCGAGCAGGATCAGGGTGTCGTCATTGCGTCCGCCCAGCAGGGAATAGGTGCCGTAATCGAACGGGCCGTTTTTCGGTGCGACGTAGAAGCCGGGGATGAACATCTGCATTGCCCGGGTGATATCCGCGCTGGGGCCGGCGCGTTCAATCTGCTCGCGGGTGACAATCTCGACCTTGCTGCCGTATTGGGCCATCTCGGCCACCGTGGTGGACTCCACCGACGGTGCGGAAACGGTCTGTGGCTTGAGCTCCAAGGTGCTGTTGTCTGCAAGCAGCAGGGGGCTGAACAGGCAACCCAGCAGGAGGGTCGAGCCAGAGGTAGAGGAACGTTGGAACATCATAGGTCTTCTCGAAAGTATCTTCGCAGAAGCACGCAAGAGAAGGCACCGGGCACACACCGATACCGGCCCATGCCCGCCCACCGCAGGATTATGCCAAACAGAAATTCCAGGCCGGTCTCCGGGCTCTCGCGTATCGAACCCTTCACCTTCCCATGGCGTTCTGGCCACAGTGGTGTGTCGAAGGGGTCACGCGAATACCGTTGCGGGGGCAGCACCGGACTTGCTCGAACGAGCGTACCGGTTTCCCGTTTCACCCCATGCACGGCGGCATGAGGCACCTGAAACAGGCCGGCATCTGAACATTCCCACGACCGTTGGTCAACATTGCGATGCACTGCTGCGAGATCTGATCGTTGTAAGATGCGTCCTTCACCTGATCACCCGAGATCCATACCCATGCAGAGCACACGCCTGACGCTGATTTGCCATGACGCGACCCGGGCTCAGAAACGCGGGCAATGGCCCCTCGACGAGGCCCTGCAAGTACCGCCCACACCCTTGAGACTGGCCGGCCGTTTTAAAAAAGCGCCACGCTTGCTATGTGGGCCAGAACGGCGGACCCGGCAAACGGCGATGCTGTTTGGCGAGGACGCCAGGGTCGATGACGGCCTGCGTGATATGGATGTGGGCCGTTGGCATGGCCAGGATGTCAACGCCATCGATCATGAGGAGATGGCAACCTGGCTTGCCGACAGCACCCGTGCTCCACACGGCGGTGAGTCGGTAGTACAGCTCTGTGAGCGGGTAGGCCAGTGGATGCAGGCCCTGCAAGACCAGCCCGGCCATGTGCTGGCGGTGACGCACCCATCGGTGATTCGCGCGGCCCTGCTGCATGTCATGCAATGCCCGGTTGGTCTGTTCTACCTGATCGATGTGGAGCCGCTGTCCTCCACTGACCTGCGCTTCAACCGTGTCTGGCGTTTGCGCCTGGACGGGCACCGTGAATAACGGATGAGGTGGCAAAATGAAATCATTTGCGTTTATATACGGCGCTGTTTCGGCGATGGCCGTCGTGCGCTATCGAGTGCGTATACATTTTGCAGATTGAGCAAGGACGTTTATGAGGGCAAGAAAGCTGATTGCGGTGGAAACCGGCAAGCACACCTTTGAGTTTGAAAACAAAGAAAGCTTGAAGTGGCAGGGCTTTTTTGATGTGGACACGGTCCGCCTGGTCCTGGGTAACAACGGCTCTGGTAAGACGTCACTCTTGAGCGACATGGCGGCGTCGATCTCCTCGATGCGTGCATTGCCTCAACGTTCTGTGTTTGGTCAGTACGAAGAAGGTGTCGGTAAATTGTCAGCGGCCGAGTTGAGCAAAGTGGGTGTTATCTATTTTTCGCCTTTGCCGTATCGCAGAAGAATCCCGCTCAGAAATAGATTTGTCGATGCCTCGCCTCGATTTGAAAAAAATGCAAGCCTGGATCAGTTGGAACAGTTTTATTCGGTTGCAGCGGAGTTGGGGCTGAGTTCGAGTCTGCGTGCTGCGATCACTTATAGCTCAACGTTATGCAAGGACATCCTTGCGCCGGCACTGCTCTCATTGGTGCGCTCGAAAACAGGGCATTTAAATTCGCCAGTGCTCGAAAGTTTTATCATTGAATATCGAAAGCTGGTGATGAGTGAGGAAGATTTTCGATCACCCTATTATGAACGGGGTCACCCCAATAGTTTATTTGAAAAACGCTTCGATGCGCTCTTGCTGAAGATTGAAGGGGCAGTGTTAAGCAACTTGCCCGCAGGGAAGGGCAGGCTTGCAATGCTGGCTACTTTGGAAAAAATGGTAGAGAAGCATTCAAGTAAGTTGCGTGTGGGTCGGGCTTTTCTAAAATTGAACAGTATGGCCGACTACATGCAGGACCGGCGTGATGACCTGATTACGAAAGATATCGTGAAAAGCTTTGATTCTACGTTGGAGTGGTTGCGCCTCGGGAAAAAGAACCCTGAAAGAAAAAAACGGAGCTATACGTTTACCATTGAGTCGGCTGTGCAAGCTGCGCAGTTGGTCTCCTCCCCAGCAGCCGTCGAGATACTGTTGGGGGAACAGAGTTCGGGTGTGAGGGCATTGGTTGATCAGTTTTTTCTGTTGCGAAAAGCCTTTGAGCGGATGCGTGATAAACGGTTGAATCATGTGCTTGTGTTGATTGATGAGGGGGACGCCTATTTGCATTTGGCTTGGCAGCGTCGTTACATATCTTTATTGAATAAATTTATGGCGGCGGCCAAGAAAAAATTCGATGTTGACGTTTTGCAGCTGGTTGTTGCCACTCACTCTCCGGTGATAACCGGTGATTTTCCAACGTGCATGGTCACTAATCTGGATAAAGAACAAGGATTGGGGGCGACCTTCGCTACACCATTGGAAGATATCGTTTTCAAAGCGTTTGATTCGGTTGCATTAGGTGAGTTTGCTGCAGAAAAAATCAATCAGTTGCACGCACGAATAACAGATCACGCGCTGTTGCCGCAGGATCAGTTATTGCTGGACAGCATTGGTGACGCGGGCATCAAAAATGCGCTGCTGCGTGTGCGCAAGGACAGTCAGAAATCATGATCATTAATGTCTCTGATATGTGGTATAAGGCGCGTACTCGGCATCGAACATTTGTCGCGAGTAAAATCGACGACATGTTGATCGCCCTGCGTCAGTTCAAGGGGCCTTGCCAGGCTGGCGTTATGGTGCAGTATCGATTGGCTGATTTCATGGCGCAGTATAAAAACCAGATATGCCGGGAGTTGGCCGGAAGTTTGCGCGCAATCGCTGAGGACTTTCGTAAAAGATTCAAGTCGAAGTCCGAACGCAAGGCTGTTCGCCAGCTTTTGGAGAACTACTTGAATTATAAGAGTTTCAGCGCCAAGCCTTCGGTTTTTCCGCCAGTTAACTGGTGTGCGTATGCGCTGTGCTCTACGGTTGATTATGTCATTTGTCCGTATTGCCATATGGCAAGCATTGATGTGAGGGAGGGGGACGAGAGCATTTCGGGATACCGGGGGAGCCTTGACCATTATTATCCCAAGGCCGCAATACCATTCCTTTCCCTGACATTGGGTAACTTGGTGCTTGCCTGCGAACAATGCAATGGCTCGTCCATGAAGGGCTCTAAGCGCTTCGACAAAATTGCCCACCTTCATCCTTTTCTGGATCAGGAAAGCATTGGGTTCTCATTGGTGTTCAGAGGCAAGAAACTCAGTGTACAGCACTGGGCACTCGACCTTGATTCAACGATGTATAAAATACGGCTCTCGTTACCGACGGATAATCAGGAACGTAAAAAGGCTATTCATTCAATCCGAACGTTTCAATTGGGCGCGCGCTATCAGCTTTTTGTCGAAAAGGCATTGTCCGTGCAGAGAATCTCCAGGGTTGAAACGCGCCCGTTAGCGGTTAATAGTCAGCTGACCAACTTTAAAGTTACGCGCAATGACTATATAGGCGTGGACCCCCTGAATTATAAAAATACCCTGGCCGGAAAGTTCATGGTGGATATTGCCAAACAATTTGATTTTATTTGAGTGCTGCCCGGTTGTTGAATGCCTGGAACGAACAGTCTGGAGCGCAGGGGCGGGGTGCTGGTGTTTAATCCTGCCGCCAGCGGCCTTTGCATGGCAAAATCCGCACCCTCAGCTTGACCCGTTATCGAGAACACCTGACCCATGAAAAAAATCCTGATCATCGGCATTGGCGCCGGCAACCCCGACTACATCACGATGCAGGCGGTGAAGGCGTTGAACCGCACCGACGTGTTTTTCCTGATGGACAAGGGCCAGAGCAAGGACAAGCTGATCGACCTGCGGCGGGAAATCTGCCAGACCCATATCGATGCCGGGCATGCCTACCGCTTTGTCGAAGCCGACTGCCCCGAGCGGGTGCGTGGCGAGATCGACTACACCACGGCTGTGCAGGATCTGAACCGCGACAAGCAACAAACCTTCGAGCGCATGATCAACGAAGAATTGGCCGACGGTGAAGTGGGCGCCTTCCTGGCCTGGGGCGATCCGGCGTTGTACGACAGCACTATCCGCATCTTGCAGGCGATCCTGGCCGGTGGCGGCAGTGTGTTCGAGTTCGAGGTCATCCCCGGCATCACCAGCGTCCAGGCCCTGGCCGCCCAGCATAAGGTGCCGCTCAACCGCATCGGCCGCTCCATCGAGATCACCACCGGACGGCGGCTCGCCGCCGGGCAGGCCAGTGATGCCGATACCCTGGTGGTGATGCTCGATGCCGAGGATTCCTACCGCAGCGTGGCGGACCAGGACCTGGAGATCTACTGGGGCGCGTACCTGGGCACGCCGGATGAAATCCTGATCAGTGGCAAGGTGGCCGAGGTGGCCGAGGACATCGAGCGCGTGCGCAAGGCGGCGCGCCAGGCCAATGGCTGGATCATGGACACCTACCTGCTGCGCAAGCCGTAGGTGTTCTGGCTGTTGGAATGCAATCAAAAAATGTGGGAGCGGGCTTGCTCGCGAAAGCGGTGTGTCAGTCAATACATCTACTGACTGATCCGCCGCTTTCGCGAGCAAGCCCGCTCCCACATTGGATTTTTGGTGCTTAGGGGGATGTCACTTGCCGCTGGTAATCTGCCTGACCAGCAGTTCATGCCCCGTCACATCCTCGGCCCGGGAAATGGCCTGGATCACCAGCAAGCGGTTGCCGGAGCCGGCCAGGAAGACCGAGTTCAAGGTCTTGCCGCCCCCCATGCTTGCCGTGCCATCAATCTGGCGCAGGCCCACGCCTTTGATCAGCAGTTTCTTCTGTGCCAGTTTCTTGTAGTCCGGCAGGCTGGTGCCTACGTCCTTGAGGAAACCTTCAGCCGCGCTATCGAGAAACAGCGGTTCGTCGTCCTTCAGGTCGATACCGTCATTGCGCAGGGTCTGGGCCACCACCACCACGCTTTTTGACGCCTGGTTGATATACATCGTGCCGTTGGCGCCAGCATTGCCCTTGGCTTGCGCGCCGGCAGGCAAGGCATCGGCGACATAGCCTTTGGGCAGGGTGAAGGTGAATTTGCCGTCCAGGGTCGAGACGATCTGGAAGTCGTCTGGCTTCGCGGTGTCTGGCTTGGCTGCCGCGAACAGCGGGCTGGCGCCCAGGCTGACGGTCAGCGCCAGGGCCAGGCGGGCGGCAGTGTTGCTGAGGCTGAGCATGAGGTCTTCCAATGGATGAACGAAATTGCGCAGTATTCTGTCAGAAAATTCGCAATTTCGTTCGAGTCCATCCTCAAACCTTCCCGGACTCTTCCTCAAGACGGTCCATTTCAAACAACCGCGCCAGTTCCGCCCGGGCTTCCTGGGCCGACTGCATCACCTTGGCTGCGTCATCGTATACCGCGTGCTGTGCTGCCAGCAGTTGCAGGTCGTGATGCTTGAAGCGGTTGATCCGCGCCTCGGCCTGGGCCTCGCTCAACCCTAGGCCGACCAGGGTGCGGCGGCTCATTTCCAGGCTGGAATAGAAGGTTTCGCGCACCGGTGACGCCTCCAGGTCCACCAGGCGATGAACGTGCTGGCGGTTACGGGCGCGGGCGATGATCTTCATGTGCGGGTAGAGGTTGCGCACCAGCTCGGCAGTCTTGATGTTGATTTCGGGATCATCCATGGCGATCACGAAATACTCGGCCTGGTCGACCTTGGCCGCATGCAGGATCTCTGGCCGCTGGGGATCGCCGTAGAACACCGGCATGCCGCCGAAACTGCGGGTCAGCTCGATGGTTTCCACTGAGGTGTCGAGGGCGATAAACGAGATGTTCTGGGCCCGCAGAATCCGCGCCACGATCTGCCCCATACGGCCCATCCCGGCGATCACCACCCGTGGCGCATCGCTCTCGATGGTGCGGTATTCCTGCGGTACTTCCACCGGCTTGGCCTTGGGCCGAAACAGCTTGGGGCACAGCAGCAGCAGCAGGGGGGTGAGGGCCATGGACAGGGTGATGGTCAACACCAGCACGTCGTACAGGTGTGGGGCGAACAGGCCCTGGTCGCGGCCGATCTTGAACACCACGAAGGCGAATTCACCGCCGGCGGCCAGCACCACGCCCAGGCGTACCGCGCTCTCGCGGTTCAGCTCACCGACCATCTGCCCGACGGCGTACAGCAGCGGCAACTTGATGGCGATCAGCAGCAGCGTCAGCCCCAGCACCACAACGGGCGTGCTGAACAACAGGCTGATGTTGGCGCCCATGCCCACGCTGATAAAGAACAGCCCCAGCAACAGGCCCTTGAACGGTTCGATTTGCGATTCCAGTTCGTGGCGGTATTCCGAGTCGGCCAGCAGCAGGCCGGCGAGGAACGCGCCGAGGGCCATGGACACCCCCACCAGCTCCATCAGCCAGGCTGTACCGATCACCACCAGCAGCGCGGTGGCGGTGGACACTTCGCGCAGGCCGGTCTTGGCGACGATGCGAAACACCGGGCGCAGCAAGTAGCGACCGCCGATGATCACCACGGCGATGCTGCCCAGCACCTGCAACCCATGGTTCAGGTCCTGGGCGGTAGTGGTGGTGTCGTTGCTGCCGGCCAGCAGCGGCACCATGGCGATCAACGGAATGGCCGCGATGTCCTGGAACAGCAGGATCGCAAAGGCCAGGCGCCCGTGGGGGCTGTTCAGCTCCTTGCGTTCGGCCAGGCTTTGCAGGCCGAAGGCGGTAGAGGACAGCGCCAGGCCCAGGCCCAGCACAATCGCGCTGTTCCACGACTGGCCAAACGCCCAGAGCGCCACTGCGCCTATCACCATGGCAGTCAGCAGCACTTGCGCAAGCCCCACGCCAAACACCGCCTTGCGCATCACCCACAGGCGTTTGGGCGACAGTTCCAGGCCGATGATGAACAGCAACAACACCACCCCCAGCTCGGAGAATTGCGCGACGCTCTGCGGGTTGCCCACCAGGCCCAGGGCCGAGGGGCCGATAATCACGCCAGCGAACAGATAGCCCAGCACCGCACCCAGTTTCAGGTGCTTGGCCAGGGGCACGGTGAGCACGGCGGCCAACAGGAATACCACGGCCGCTTGTAACAGGTTGCCTTCATGGGGCATCGCTTACTCCAGGATCTTTGAGGCCAATTGACAGGGCGCCATTAGAGCGCGCTTTTACGTTGCTGAATCTGAATTTTTGCCAGGGTGCCGCGCTGTGCGCCAGCGCCTGTTGGATGTCGTCCAAATCCTACAGGACGCTTACGAAAGTATTAATACCATTTATTTCAATGACTTTTGCGCGCGTCAGCTACGGTTCTGACAACAGGATTGTTGTCATCACGGTCAGGTAATTCGCTTTCGGTGCGTGTTGGATCTGTTGCACTGGGCTTCTACGCATTCACGGACGAAAGGCTTGAACCACAAGGAGTAAACCGTGGAAAGAAGACTTGTTGCCGGCGCCAAAACCCGTGTTTCTCCCCTCACTCTTGCGATTCGCCTGGGTCTGCTCGGGCTGGTGGCTAGCCTGGCGAGCCCCGAGGCGTTGGCGGCGTGCTCACCGGGCGCGCCGGTACAGGGAGACGCGGTCTTGTGTACCGGGGTTGCGGTTATACCGGTCGCGCCGAATAACTTTGCCAGCGCGGTGAATGGCCTGCGGGTCACGGTTGACGCCCTGGCGCGGATGAATACGGTGGTGGGTTCAGTGTTGAGCCTGACCGGCAGCGGGGTTTCCCTGACGAACCTGGGTGTCATCAATCCTGCCTTCCTCGGCCCTATCGGCGTCCTGAGCAGTGGGGTGGTCATCGGCAACTCTTCAACCTCGGGCAACGTATCGGTGCTCAACAGCGGCACGATCATGGGCACCATTCCCTTGGTGGATGTGGCCTCGCTGCTCGGCGGCGCAGCGCTGAATATCACCAACGGCGCAGGCTTCACCACGATCCTCAATAACAGCGGCACCATTGGCGCCTCCAGCATCGGCGTATCGGTGCTGCAACCGGCCGATGCGCCCATGGTGGTGGTGCAGGGTGGTTCCCAGGTCAATATGACCAACAGCGGCGTGGTGACGGGCAGGATCGGTTTTGAAGCCTCTGGCAGCGTTGGCGGGGTCGGCAACGCCTTTATCAACGCCGGCACGCTTAACGGCGGCGTATCCCTGGGCGCCGGGCGCGGCGGCAACACCTTTACAGCGGTCACCGGCTCTTTGGTGAGTGCCGGGGCGGGCTTGAGCCTGGGTGGGCTGGTCAATGTCAACCTATCGTTTGCGCCCACCGGCACGGTCGACGGTGGTGCGGGCGGCACCCAGAACACTCTGGTGCTGGATAACCAACTGGCGGGGGTGAACGCGACAACCCAGACAGGCACGGCCTCCAGCGGCCAATACATCAACTTCAACAACCTGCAGATCAAGGGGGGCAACTGGTCCTTGCAAGGGGCGTTGGTCAACGGCTCGACCCTGTTCACTGGCGGCACTGCGGCATTTGATAATAACGCCGCCTTTGGCAGCGGCTTGCTGAGCATCAATGGCGGGACGTTGATCGCCAGCGCCGGCAACCTGAGCCTGGCCAATAACGTGGCGATCGGTTCCGGTGGGCTGACAGTACAGGGCAGCAATGGTTTGACCTTGGGCGGCACCCTCAGCGGCGCGGGCACGCTGAACATGAGCGGCCTCGGGGTTCTGGCCCTCAACGGTGCCAATACCTACTTCAACGGCACGTTTTTAAACAGTGGCGGGTTGTCCCTGGGTAACGCTTCGGCCTTGGGCGCTGGGCCGTTGACCGTCACCGGCAGCAGTTCGCTGGATGCCAGCACCGCACTGAGCCTGAACAACAACATTACACTCAATAACTTGGCCACCCTGACCGTGCCGGGCACTGCCAACCTGACCCTGGGCGGCAATGTGGATGGCGTGGGCGCTCTGCGCAAAAATGGCACGGCTGACCTGACCTTAAGTGGCAACAATACCTATCTCGGGGGGACCACGCTGAACGTTGGGCGTCTGTTGCTCGGCTCGAACAACGCATTGGGCTTTGGCAACCTGGTGGCGGCGGGCAGTACCTCGCTGGTCAGCAAAAGCCAGGTCACCCTCAATAACAACGTCACCCTGCTCGGCGCGGTGAGCCTGCTGGCGGACGGGAACAACCACCTGACCCTGGGCGGGACGGTCACGGGGGGTGGCAGCCTGATCAAGACCGGCACGGGCAACCTGATCGTCAATGGCACCAATACCTATGGCGGTGGCACACAGTTGAGCGCTGGCGCCCTGGTGCTCGGGGCGTCGGGCGCGCTTGGCTCGGGCTTGCTGAGCACCAGCAATGGCACCAGCCTCAATGCCAGCACCCAACTGACCCTGGGCAATCTCCTGGATGTCACCGGCAACCTGACTGTGGGGGGCGCCGGCGATCTGACCCTGGGTGGCGTGATCGGTGGCAGTGGCGGGCTGACCAAGAACGGCACGGCCAAGTTGACCCTCAACAATGCGAACACCTTCCTGGCCGGTACGACGCTCAATGGCGGCACCCTGACGCTTAACAACAACGCGGCCCTGGGCACCGGCAACTTGACGGTTGGCGCTGCGTCGACCCTGGACAACGGGGCCAATACTGCCCTGGCCAATGGGCTGCTGTTAAACGCCGACCTGAGCCTGGCCGGGACCAACGGCCTGGCCCTGGGTGGCGTGATCAGCGGCGCCGGCCAGCTACTCAAGAACGGTGGGGGCAACCTGCTGCTCGGCGTGGCCAATACCTTCCAGGGCGGCACGACCCTCAATGGCGGCAGCCTTACCCTGGGCAATGGCGGTGCATTGGGCAGCGGTGCCTTGACCGTGGCCGGCGCCAGCACGCTCAACAGCACCACGGCCGTGACGGCTGGCAACCAGATCAACCTCAACGCCGCCTTGACGGTGGACGGGGCCAACGCCCTGACCCTGGGAGGCGTGATCCAGGGGGTGGGCGGCTTGATCAAGGCCGGCACTGCCAGCCTGACGCTCAACGGCAACAACACGTATGGCGGCACGACCGCGTTGAACAGCGGCACCCTGGTGGTCGGCAGCAACACCGCACTGGGCAGCAGCAGCCTGTCGGCCAGCGCCGGCACCAGCCTGAGTACCGGCACGGTGTTGGGCGCAGCGATTGCCCTGGGCAATGGCATCGACCTGCTGGGCAACCTGACCGTCATCGGCAGCAATGCCCTGACCCTGGGCGGGGCAATCAGTGGTAGCGGTGGCCTGGTCAAGGACGCCAGCGGCGACCTGATCCTGGGCAGCACCAACAGCTATCAAGGCAATACCGCACTGAACCTCGGCAAACTGGTGGTCGGTGCCAACGGCGCACTGGGTTCAGGCGTGTTGAGCGCGGCCGGCGGTACCACGCTGGATGCCAATGCCACGGCGACCCTGAATAACCAGGTCGACCTCACCGGCGCGGTGACCGTGGCTGGGACGGCGGACCTGAGCCTCACGGGGCCGATTATCGGGGTCGGCAGCCTGACCAAGAATGGCAGCGCCAACCTGAGCCTCAGCGGCAACAACCTTTTCCAAGGTGGTTTGAACCTCAACGCCGGCACATTGACGGCAGGCAGCAATACGGCGCTGGGGGTGGGCAATTTGACCGTGGGCGGCGCGGCAACCCTGGACAGTAGCTCAGCGGTGACCCTGGCCAATGACATTACCCTCAACGCCGGCCTGACCGTGGCGGGCAGCAACGGCCTGACCCTGGGCGGTGCCCTTGGCGGCACCGGCCCGCTGATCAAAGAGGGCGCGGCCAACCTGACCCTCAATGGCATCAATACCTATCAGGCAGGCACTGTGCTCAATGCCGGCAGCCTGACCCTGGGCAATGCATCGGCCCTGGGCAGCGGCGCGTTGACGGTCGGTGGTGCGGCGAGCCTGGACAACAGCGCGGCTTTCACCCTGGGCAACGACATCACCCTCAACGCCAACCTGGCCCTGGCCGGTAACAACAACTTAACCCTGGGCGGGGTCATCAGTGGCGCCGGCGGCCTGACCAAAAATGGCGTGGCCGACCTGACCCTGACCGGCAACAACACCTTTACCGGCGCCATCAACATCCTGGGCGGTACTGTGTTCGCCGGCAGCGCTGCTGCCCTCGGTGACAACGCCGGGCTGAACATCGGTGCCGGTGCCAGCCTCAACCTGGCAGGCAATGGCGTGCTTGGCGACTTGAGTGGTGCCGGGGTTGTCGACGTCGGCTTGAACAACAGCTTGACCGTCGGGGGCGCCAACACCAGTACGACGTTTGGCGGCAGCCTCACCGGCAGCGGCAGCCTGATCAAAGTCGGCAGTGGCCAGCTCGACCTGACCGGGGTCAACAGCCTCAGCGGTAATACCCAGGTCAATGCCGGCATCTTGAAGGTGAGTAGCTCGTTGGGCAGTGCTGTCGTCGATGTGAATGCCGGGGGCACCCTGACCGGGGGTGGGGCAGTGCTGGGCACGCTGAATATCAACAGCGGTGGCCATCTGGCCTTGAACAGTGGGGATACGCTGTCCGCGGCTTCGCTGGTGGTGGGCAGCGGCGCCAATCTGGACGTGAACCTGGGGGCTCCGTCACTGACGCCGCTGCTCGACGTCGGCGGCAATGTGAGCCTGGATGGCAACCTGAATGTGAGCAATGGCGGGGCCTTCGGCGCGGGCATCTATCGGCTGATCAACTACGGCGGCAGCCTGACCGGGCAGGGCTTGACGGTGACCGGCGTACCACAGGGCTTCAACCTCGGCGACGTGCTGGTGGATGTCTCCACGGCCAGCCAGGTGAATGTGGTGGTGTCGGTGGCCAACATGTTGTTCTGGGACGGCAGCCAGACGTCCGGCAATGGCACCGTCGAGGGCGGCAACGGCACCTGGAGTGTCGGCGCCAGCAACTGGACAGCCATCGGCGGCACGCCCAACTCGGCCTGGGCCGGCGGCTTTGCCGTATTCACCGGCGCGGCGGGCACGGTCAGCGTAGACGGCACGCAGCAGTTCACCGGGATGCAATTTGCCAGCGACGGCTACAGCGTCGTGGGCGGTGCGGCGGGGCAACTGAC
Organism: Pseudomonas fluorescens; assembly: GCF_000730425.1. NCBI lineage: Bacteria > Pseudomonadati > Pseudomonadota > Gammaproteobacteria > Pseudomonadales > Pseudomonadaceae > Pseudomonas > Pseudomonas fluorescens. Next base: position 129,654 of record NZ_CP008896.1, read on the forward strand.
GGCGGTCAACGGCAGCACTGGCAACACGGCGATCCGCGTCGATCCAACCCTCACCGCGACCCTGGGGGTGAATATCGACGGGGCCGGCAAACTGGCCAAGCTCGACAGCGGCACCCTGGTGCTCAATGGCAACAACAGCTATACCGGCGGTACTGCCCTCGATGGCGGGGCACTGGTGGTCGGCAGCAATACCGCACTGGGCAGCGGCCTGTTGAGCGCGGCCGCAGGCACCACACTGTCGAGCAACAAAGCCGTGATCCTGGGCAATGACGTGGCCCTGGCCGGCGACCTCAGCGTCGCCGGCAACAATGCCCTGGCCTTGAATGGCGTGATCAGTGGTGCAGGCGGGCTGGTCAAAAATGGCACCTCGCAGCTCACGTTGGGCGGTGTGAACACTTACCTGGGGCCCACCGCACTCAACACCGGTGGCCTGATCCTGGCGAACGGCGGCGCCCTGGGTAACGGTGCGTTGAATGCGGCGGGCGGCACGACCCTGGATAGCAGCACCGCTGTCAGTGTCGGCAATAGCATCAACCTGGCGGGCAACCTGGGCATCGGCGGTAGCGCCGACCTGACCCTGGGCGGCGCGATCAATGGCGCCGGTAGCCTGACCAAGGAGGGCGCCGCCAACCTGATCCTCAATTCGGCCAATGGCTTTCTCGGTGGCATCACCCTGAATGCAGGCACCCTGACCCTGGGCAATGCCGGGGCACTGGGCCTGGGCAGCCTGACCGTGGGGGGCGCATCGACCCTGGGCAACAATGCGGCGCTGAACCTGGGTACCCAGGCGGTGCAGCTCAATGCCGACCTGACCCTGGCCGGCACCCAAGACCTGACCCTGGGCGGTCTGGTCAGCGGTGCGGGAGGGTTGATCAAAGACGGCGGGGCGAACCTGACCCTCAATGGTCTGAACACCTACCAGGGCGGCCTCACCCTCAAAGCGGGAACCCTGACCCTGGGTAACGCTGCGGCACTGGGCACCGGCGGCCTGATCGTCACGGGCAATGCGACCCTGGCCAACAACGCACCGCTGGTGCTGGCCGGCGGGCTGACCGTCAACGCCGGCTTGACTGTGGGCGGCAGCCATAACCTGGCCCTGGCCGGAGTGGTCGCAGGCAATGGCAGCCTGATCAAGACCGGCACCTCAGACCTGACCCTGTCGGGCAACAACACCTTCAGCGGCCTGCTGGATATCCAGGCGGGCAGTCTCAGCACCCTGGGCAATGGCGCGCTGGGCAACAACAGCACGCTCAACCTGGCGGCCGGTACTGCCTTGAACCTGGGCAGTTCCGCCAGCTTGGGCAACCTCAGCGGCGCGGGCACTGCGCTGGTCGGCCTGGGCAATACCTTGAGCCTGGGCGCCAATAATCAGAGCAGTACCTTTGGTGGGGTTCTTGCCGGCCTGGGCAATGTCGACAAACTCGGCAGCGGCACACTCACGTTGTCCGGGAGCAGTGTACTGACGGGCAATACCCAGGTCAGCGCGGGCACCCTGAACGTCAATGGTCAACTGGCCAGTGCCGGGGTCAATGTGAACAGCGGCGCGACCCTCGGTGGCGCCGGCACTTTGCTGGGGGCGGTGAATATCGCTGACGGTGGCCACCTGGCGGTGAAATCCGGCAGCACCCTGACCACCGGCTCGCTGGTGCTGGGGGCCAACGCCAACCTGGATGCCGGCCTCGGCGCACCGTCCACAGGCGGCACCGAGCTGCTCAAAGTGCTGGGCAACCTGACCCTGGATGGCACCCTCAACATCAGTGATATTGGCGGCTTTGGCGCCGGGATCTATCGCCTGATCGACTACACCGGCGTGTTGACCAACCATGGCCTGCAACTGGGCAGCCTGCCCGGCAGCATCCTGCCTGGCAGCCTCGATCTGCAAACCGCCATCGGCAACCAGATCAACCTGCTGGTCAATGGCAGCACTAACGTGCAGTTCTGGGATGGCAGCCAACTGGCGGGCAACGGCGCCATCGAAGGTGGCAATGGCACCTGGAACGCGGCGGCGACCAACTGGACCGGGCTCAACGGCGGTTTCAACCAGGGCTGGACACCCAACAGCCTGGCGGTATTCCAGGGCACGGCGGGCACCGTCACCGTGGACGGTGCGCAGGCGGTCACTGGCCTGCAGTTTGTCACCGACGGCTACAACCTGGTGGGCGGCACGGCAGGGGGCTTGACCCTGTTCAATGGCACTGGCGGCACTACCGCGGTGCGGGTCGATCCCACTGTCACCGCGACCCTGGATGTGAACCTCAACGGCGGCGGCACCCTGGCCAAGCTCGACAGCGGCACCCTGGTGCTCAACGGCAGCAACACTTACACCGGCGGTACGGCGCTCAATGGCGGGACCTTGATCCTCGGCAATAACAGCGCCCTGGGCAGCGGCCTGCTGACCACCGCCAACGGCACCACCCTGGACACTAACGCTGCCGTCGCGCTGACCAATGGCGTGGCGCTCAACGGCAACCTGACCCTCGGTGGCAGCAATGCCCTGACCCTGGCGGGGACCGTCAGCGGCGCCGGCAGCCTGATCAAAAACGGTATCGCCAGCCTGACCTTGAGTGGCAACAACACCTACGTGGGGCCTACCGCCCTGAATGCGGGCGGGCTGATCCTGGCCTCCAACAGCGCCCTGGGCGCAGGTGCCTTGAACACCAGCGCCGGGACCACCCTCGACACCACCACGGCAGTGACCCTTGCCAATGGGCTGAACCTGACCGGCAACCTGGGCATCCTCGGCACGTCGGACCTGACCCTCAACGGCCCGGTCAACGGGGCCGGCGGCCTGATCAAAAGCGGCATCGGCAACCTGACCCTGGCCGGCAACAATGGCTATGTGGGCGGCACTCAACTCAATGCCGGCAGCCTGACCGTCGGCACGGGCAGTGCCCTGGGCTCTGGCGCCTTGCTGGTCAACAGCCCGGCGAGCCTCGATAGCAGCGCGAATGTGACGCTGGGCAATGCCGTGACCCTCAATGGCGCGCTGACAGTGGCTGGCAGCAATGGCCTGAGCCTCGACGGGATCATCGACGGCGCCGCGCAATTGATCAAAAACGGTGGCGCCAACCTCAGCCTCAACGGGGCCAACAGCTACGGTGGCGGTACATTGCTCAACGCCGGTACGCTCACCGTCGGCAGCAGCACTGCGCTGGGCAGTGGCAACCTGAGCGTGGGCGGCATGGCCACCCTGGATAACAGCGCACCGCTGGTGCTGGCCAATGCCATCGACCTCAATGCCGACCTCACCATTGCCGGCAGCCACGACCTGACCCTGGCTGGCGTCTTGGCCGGGAATGGCGCGTTGATCAAAAACGGCACGGCAGGCCTGACCCTCAGCGGCAACAACCTGTTGACCGGGCCGTTGAATGTCATGGGCGGCACATTGACCACGGTCGGCGCCGGTGCCTTGGGCAACGCCTCCGGGGTTACCGTGGGTAGCGGTGCAACCCTTGACCTGGGCAGCAGCGCCGCGTTCAACACCCTGGCTGGCAACGGTGCGTTGCAAGTGGCGGCGGGCAATACGCTGACCATCGGCGGCAATAACACCTTCGGCGGCAGCCTGGGCGGCGGCGGTGCGCTGGATAAAGTCGGCACCGGCACGCTCAACCTGACCGGCAACAGCAGCCTGAGCGGTGCTACCAGCGTCACCGGCGGCACGCTCAATGTGGCGGGCAGCCTGGCCAGCAGCAGCGTGACGGTCAACAGCGGCGCGACCTTGAGCGGTGGCGGCACCTTGAGCGGCGCGGTGACGGTGGCCGATGGCGGCCATCTGGGCTTGAGCAGCGGCAGTGCACTGACGGTGGGTTCGCTGGTGCTGGGGGGCAATGCCAACCTGGATGTTGGCCTTGGCACACCGGTAGTCGGTGGCGGCGGTGGGCTGCTGAATGTCGGCGGCGATCTGGTGCTGGATGGCAACCTCAATGTCAGTGACCTCGGCGGTTTCGGCACTGGCGTCTATAACCTCATCAACTACAGCGGGGCCCTGACCAATAACGGCCTGACCCTCGGCACGCTACCGTCCAGCGTGATTGCCGATGACCTGCAACTGCAAACCGCGATCAACAACAAGGTCAACCTGGTGGTGATCGCGCCCAATACCACCGTGCAGTTCTGGGACGGCGGCCAGTCGATCGGCAACGGCGCCATCGAAGGCGGCAACGGTACCTGGGGCAGTGGCACCAACTGGGCCAATGTCGACGGCAGCCTCAACCAGAACTGGAGCGACAAGTTTGCGGTGTTCCAGGGTGCAGCTGGCACCGTCACGGTGGAGGGCAGCCAAAGCCTGACGGGCATGCAATTTGTCAGCGACGGCTACAACCTGGTGGCCGGTACCGCTGGCCAGTTGAACCTGGTCAATGGCGGCACCGGCAACACGGCGGTGCGGGTCGATCCCAACGTCACCGCGACCCTCGGTGTAACCCTCAACGGCAGCGGTACCCTGGCCAAGCTCGACAGCGGCACCCTGGTGCTCAACGCCGCCAATGGCTACACCGGTGGCACCGCCCTCAACGGCGGCACCCTGGTGGTGGGCAACAACAGTGCCCTGGGCACGGGCGTGTTGACCGCCGCCAACGGCACCACCCTGGCCAGCAACACCGCCGTCACCCTGGGCAATAACGCACTGCTCAACGGCGCCTTGACCGTGGGCGGCGCCAACGCCTTGACACTGGATGGCGTGCTCAGCGGCAATGGCAGCCTGGTGAAAACCGGGACGTCCAGCCTGACCCTCAATGGCGTCAACACCTACAACGGCGGCACCGGCCTCAATGCCGGGCAGTTGACCCTTGGCAACAACGCTGCACTGGGCAGTGGTGCCCTGAGCGTGGGTGGCGCGGCGCAGTTGGATGGCAGCAGCGCCCTGCAACTGGCCAATGCCATTGCCCTGGGGGGGCAGTTGACGCTGCTGGGCAGCCATGACCTGACCTTGAGTGGGGCAATCAGCGGCAGCGCCAGCCTGGTGAAAAGCGGCAACGGTGCGCTGTTGCTCACTGGCAGCAACACCTATGGCGGCGGGACCCTTCTCAATGGCGGCAGCACCACCGGCAGCACCAGTAGCCTGCAAGGGGCGATTGCCAACAACGCAGCACTGACCTTCGAGCAAAATGCCGACGGTACCTACACCGGCAACCTCACCGGCAGCGGTTCGTTGACCAAGACCGGCACGGGCGATCTGCTGCTGACCGGCAACAACACCTTCACGGGTAGCACCCACGTCACGGCCGGCGGCCTGGTGGTCAACGGTACCTTCAACAGCGCCGCGATCCAGGTCGCCAGCGGCGCCTCCCTGGGCGGCAGTGGGCAATTGGCGGGGGCGGTGAGCATGGCGGATGGTTCAACCCTCACTGGCGGGGCTGCGACGCCGTTGTCCGTGGGCGCCCTGGCCTTGTCGGCGGGGACCCATCTGGACTTTGCCCTCGGCGCACCGGGCGCCTCGACCACGGTGGTCAACGTGGCTGGCAACCTGACCCTGGATGGCACCCTTAACGTCAGCGACGCTGGCGGGTTTGGCGTCGGCGTCTACCAGTTGTTCCGCTACGGTGGCAGCCTGACCGACAACGGCCTGCTGCTGGGCACCTTGCCAACCTCGATTGTGCCGGGCGCATTGAGCCTGCAAACGGCGCTGGCCAACCAGCTCAACCTGCTGGTGCAAGCCACGCCTGGGCAAATCCAGTTCTGGAACGGCGGCACCACCAGCCCTGACGGCACGGTACATGGCGGTAGCGGCACCTGGGGGCCTGGCACCAACTGGACCGACCCTACCGGCACCCAAGGCCAGGCCTCGAACAACCAGTTCGCGGTGTTTGGCGGGCAGGGCGGTACCGTGACCGTGGCGGGCAACCAGGCCTTCACCGGTCTGCAAGTGCTGGACAGCGGCTACGCCCTGGTCGCCGGCACGGGTGGCAGCCTCAGCCCCACCAATGCCGCAGACGGTAGCCTGGCGGTCGTGCGCATCAATGCCGGCGTGACCACCGAAGTCTCGGCCCCCCTGGTGGGGAGCGGTGGGATCAACAAAACCGACGCGGGCACCTTGTTGCTGAGCGGCGCCAACACCTACAGCGGCGGGACGACCGTCAGCGGCGGGACGTTGGTGGGGAACACCACCAGCCTGCAAGGCGCAATCACCAACAACGCCAACCTGTTGTTCCAGCAAGACAGCAACGGCCAGTTCAATGGCACACTGGCCGGTACCGGCACAGTGATCAAGCAGGGCAGTGGCAGCCTGTTGCTGACCGGCAATCAGCCGCTGAGCGGTGCGGTGGCGGTCAACCAGGGCTTGCTGCAAGTGGGCAATGCCAGCAACCCCGGGACGGTGCTGGGCGGTCAGGTGACCGTCGCCAATGGCGCCGGCCTGAGTGGCAACGGCAGTGTCGGCTCGTTGATCAACCACGGTGTCGTCACCCCCGACAGCGGCAAACTCAGCGTCGCCGGCAACTTCACCAACGCGGCCGATGGCACCCTCAATCTGCTGATCACTCCCTCGGCGGCCGGTTCCCTGGCGGTCGGTGGCAGTGCGAACCTGGCGGGTAGCCTGAATGTGGTGAACCTGGCGCCTTACACCGGGCCTGCCACCTATACCCTGCTGACGGCTGGCGGTGGGGTGACTGGTACCTTTACCCACACCAACCTGGAGAACCTGGCGTTCCTCGATACTGCCCTCAACTACAGTCCGAACCAGGTGGCATTGGCCGTGAGCCGCAACACCACCAGCTTCGCCAGCGTGGCGGCCACCGGCAACCAGCGGGCGGTGGCCACCGCCTTGGGCAGCGGCGCGGCAGTGGGCGGCAGCGCCGTCCAAAATGCCTTGCTCACCGGCAATGCAGCCGGTGCCCGCGCGGCCTTCGACAGCCTGTCAGGGGAGATCCACGCCAGCACCGCCAGCGCCTTGCTTGAAGACTCGCGCTACGTGCGTGACGCGGTCAACGAGCGCATGCGCCAACCGGGCTGCTACCGTCAGGACGATCCGCGCAACAGCCTGGCACCCAGCGAAAACCGCCTGAGCAGCGCTGGCTGCCACGGCGAAATGGTGGGCTGGATGCGTGTCCTCGGTACTTGGGGCCATATGGGCGGCGACAGCGACACCGCGCGCCTGGACCGCAACCTCAGCGGCTTCCTGCTGGGCACCGACAAGCAACTGGACGACACCTGGCGTGCCGGCGTCGCTGCCGGCTATACCCGCAGTGACCTGGACGCCAAGCGCCGCCACTCCAGTGCCGATATCGACAGCTACCACCTGATGGCCTACACCGCGTACCAGCAAGAGGCCTTCGCCGCGCGCCTGGGCGTGGGTTACACCTGGCACGATATCGAAAGCAAACGTGACGTGGCCGTGGGCGCCGAAGGCCAGCGCCTGAAAGCCGACTACAAGGCACGCAGTGCGCAAGTGTTCGGTGAAGTCGGTTACACCCTGCAGGCCGGTGGCCTGGCCGTGGAGCCGTTCGCAGGCCTTGCCTACGTCAACTACGACAGCGATACCCTCAAGGAAAAAGGCGGTTCTGCGGCGCTCAAAGGGGATGCCGACCAGGACATCACGTTCTCCACCCTTGGTGTGCGCCTGGGTAAAACCATCACCCTGGGCAACGGTTCGAGCATCACCCCACGGGGCAGTATCGGCTGGCGCCACGCTTTCGGCGATACCCAGCCGGATGCCGATCTGAGCTTTATCAACGGCGGCGCTTCCTTCAGCACTCAAGGCGTGCCGATTGCCAAGGACAGCGCAGTGGTGGAGGCGGGCGTCGACTATCAGATCAGCCCTAACGGCAAATTGGGGCTGGGTTATTCGGGCCAACTGTCTCGCAATGACAAGGACCATGCGATGACTATCAGTTTTTCCCTCGGTTTCTGATCAAGGCCGAGTTCTTCAAGCCGCCCGCGAGGGCGGCTTTTTTTGGCTTAAGATCCACCGGATACAGGCCAGTGCGAATCCCTTGTAGGCGCCAGGGCTCGACAGCTCCCACATTTGTTACTATCGCTCTGCGTTTTCACCAGGAGCCAGCGCCTCATGCAACACCAGTGGGATGAAATGCACCGCACCCGCAAGCCCTCGTTCGTGCTGTGCGGCGAGCCCCAGGGGCCGGTGCTCAATCTCTATGTCCATGGCTATTCCGCGTTTTTCAATCAGCAGCAGTTGGCCAACTTCCAAGGGCAACTGGCGGGGATCGAGGGTTCGACCAACCTGATGCTGTTCTGGCCGGCCGGGCATTTCCTGGAAAACCTGTTCGCCCCCTTCAAGGACATCATCGCCTCGATGCTCGGCGGCGGCACCCTGGGCGCGGCGACGGTGGGCCTGGGCAAGGCCGTGGGTTATTTCCTCGATCACTACAAAAGTGTCGAGGCGCGGGTGGACGAAGTGGCCCGGACGCTGTTGGCGGAGCTGGCCAACTACCTGCATGCCGAGTCGATCGAGGTGCGCCAGATCAACCTGGTCGGCCATTCCCTGGGCGCACGCCTGCTGGTCAAGAGCCTGTTGGCCAGCCCGGAACTGGCCCGGGAGCTGCCGCTCAATCACCTGTTGTTGATGGGCGGCGCGATTTGTACCTCCAGCCCCTGGGAACAGGTGTCGGCGCCACTCAAGGGACGGGTGATCAACTGCCATTCCAGCAAGGACTGGGCCCTGGCGCTCAAGCCGGATACCGAGCGCTGCATTGGCCGCTACGCCATTCCCCTGACCCCATCCCTCAAGGGCAAAGTGAGCAACGTGCACCTGGTCACCTTCGATCACGCTGCCTACTGGCCGCAGTTGAAGACGGTGGTGCAGTACACCGACTTGCTGCACGAGCGCCGCGGCATGATCCGTGCGGATTCGCGCAGTGCCGAGGTGCGCTTTGCCGAAGACGATGTGGACCTGCTTCCCGTACTGCGCCAGGCCCGGGTGGCGGAGTTGCAGTTTCTCGCCGAGCTGATGGCCGCCAAGCGCAGCGCGACCATCGATGCCGATGTGCGCGACCCGCTGAAGCTGGCTATCGAATTGCAGCGCATGGGCGGCGACAGCCTTATGAACCTGGCCCGTGGACATGGTGTGAGTTACCGCCAATTGGCCCAGGATGTGGCCCTGCGCGTCGGCATCAAGTTTGACCAGCCCATCGATAGCGTGGCGTTGGTGAGCCTGGAAGAGCGGGTCGCCGAGGCCCTGATCGAGCAGTACAAGGACAAGCTCAGCCTGGCCGACCGCCAGGTGTTCGAGGCCGAACTCAGGGCGGCAGCGCAGAAGGAACAGGGGTTTTTCAAGCGTTTCGATGTCGGCCGTTCGGCCACCACCGCCTTGAGCGGTACGGCGTTGGCCGGGTTGACCGGGTTTATCCTGCGGCGCGGTGCGGCCACGGCGATTCCGGTGGTGGGGCAGGCGCTGGCGGCGGCGATGCTGCTGGTGAGCGGGGTGCGCGCGTTTTCCGGGCCGGCATACTCCATCACGACCCTGGCGGTGCTGGTGCTGGGGGTGATTCGCCAGCGTATGGAGCGCGAGGCGCTGAACCAGGAAATGGACTTGGCGGTGCAGGTGGTCGAGGCGTTCGACCTGCCCCGGGAAACGCTGATGCGCACGGTCGCGCCTGACTGCTAAGCTGCGTGCTTGTCTTGCGTGTCTGCCGGGTACCCCGCGTGAAATTCAGCCTGCCGAAAATTGCCACCGCCCCTTTCTGCCCACCGGAAGTGGCGGGCACCATCCCTGTCGATCCCCGCGCGTCGTTCTTCAAACGGGTGCTGCAGTTTGCCGGCCCCGGCCTGCTGGTTTCCATCGGCTACATGGACCCCGGCAACTGGGCCACGGCCATCGAGGCCGGGTCGCGCTATGGCTACAACCTGTTGTTTGTGGTGTTGCTCGCCAGCCTCGCGGGGATAGCGGTGCAGTGTCTGTGTTCGCGGCTGGGCATCGCCACCGGCAAGGACCTGGCGCAGCTGTGCCGCGAACGCTACAGCCGGCGTTCAGCGCGCACGCAATGGGTGCTGGCGGAAATCTCGATCATTGCCACCGACCTGGCCGAAGTGCTGGGCTGTGCCCTGGCGTTCCACCTGCTGCTGGGGGTATCGATGACCACCGGCATTGTCATCACCGCGTTCGACACGCTGCTGATCCTGGCTCTGCAAAACCGTGGCTTCCGGCGCCTGGAAGCGATCATGCTGGCGCTGGTGGCGACCATCGGCGTGTGTTTCTTTGTCGAACTGGTGTTGATCAAACCCTATTGGCCGGACGTACTGCGCGGCTTCACGCCGTCCCTCTCGGCGATCAGCGACGCCGCGCCGCTGTACCTGGCCATCGGTATTCTCGGGGCTACTGTGATGCCCCATAACCTGTACCTGCACACGTCCATCGTGCAAACCCGCCTGTTCGGCAAGGATTTGGCCAGCCGCCAGGACGCGGTCAAGCTGGCGCGTATCGACACCATCGGTTCCCTGGCCCTGGCCTTGCTGGTCAACGCCGCGATCCTGGTACTGGCGGCGGCAGCCTTCCACCAGAGCGGTCATACCGAGGTGGTGGAAATCCAGGACGCCTACCACATGCTGGACCCCCTGGTGGGCGGTGCCTTCGCCAGTATTCTGTTCGGCATTGCCTTGCTGGCGTCCGGGCAAAGCTCGACCTTTACCGGCACCATCGCCGGCCAGGTGATCATGGAGGGCTACCTCGACCTGCGCATTCCCTGCTGGCAGCGCCGCCTGATCACCCGTGGCCTGGCGCTGATCCCGGCATTCCTCGGGGTGTGGTTGATGGGGGACGATGCCATCGGCAAATTGCTGATCCTCAGCCAGGTGATCCTCAGCCTGCAGTTGCCCTTTGCCCTGTACCCGTTGATCCGCATGACCGGCGATCGGCAATTGATGGGGCCGTTCGTCAATCGCCTGCCCACCAGGATCCTGGCGTGGAGCCTGTTCACCGTGATCAGCGGCGCCAATGCCTGGTTGATCGGCCAGTGGCTGTTCTGATTCAGCGGTCCCAGTAGGGCACGTTGCCAAAGCGCTCGACAAAGAAGTCGATGACCGTGCGCACCTTCACCGACAACCGCTGGCTGCCCGGCCACAGGGCGGCAATCTGCTGGGGCTCCAGGGGGGTGGCAACTGATCGACCACTTCGGCTGGCTGGGCAACACGGCCATCGAACTGTCCGCCAGCCGGATGCTGGCGATGCTGTGCCTGGCGTTGGCCCGGGTATTCATGTACCGCAGCAGTACGCGCCAGGCAGATTAACGGCCGATAGCGCTCGCGCCGACAGGCAGCGTAAGCTGGCCTCCCTTTTCCTGATGTTGTGGAGTTTTATCGTGGCCAAAGCAGCTGCTTGCATTGAAATTCCGGTTTCGGCCGACGAAGTCTGGCAATTGGTCGGCGGTTTCAATTCGTTGCCTGATTGGTTGCCGTTGATTGCCAAGAGCGAGCCGGGCGAAGGCGGGCGCGTGCGTCACCTGCAAACCGTGGAGGGCGCGGTGGTGGTCGAGCATTTGCAGACCTTCGACAACGTTGCGCGCACCTACAGCTACACCCTCAGCGAGTCGCCGTTCCCGGTCAGTGCCTATCTGGCGACATTGCAGGTTGAAGCACTGGGCGAGCACTCGGCCAAAGTCACGTGGTCGGGTGTGTTCACCCCGGTTGCCGGCGTGACCGAGGCCGAAGTCGAAGCGCTGTTCAGCGGCGTCTACACCGGCGGCGTCGAGGCCCTGCGCAAAAACTTCCCGGCCTGAGGTTGTAGGCGCCGGCAAGCCGGCGCCTACAGTGGGGTTTGTGGGCGGCATTCCAGGCTTAGTCGCGCGCCACCACGCTCGCTGCTGCCGACTTCCAGCCGGAAGCCATGCAGGTTGATGATCGCTGCCACAATCGACAGGCCCAGGCCAAAGCTGCCCTGCTGATTGCCGTCATCGACCCGATAAAAGCGCTGGAACACCGCCGCCCGTTCCGCTTCGGGAATCCCCGGACCGGAATCCAATACGTCGATGCGCGTACTGCCCGCATCGTCGATCCCTCGCAGAATCACTTCGCCGCCCGCCGGGGTGAACTTGATCGAATTGCTCAGCAGGTTGGCCAGGGCCTCGAACAACAGCGCACGGTCGCCGGTAATGGGTGGTAATGCCGTGGGGGCTTGCAGCAGCAGCGCCAACTGGCCTTCTTCGGCCAGCGGCAGGTAGAAGTCATGCAGTTCCTGCAGCAAGGGCAGGGGGTCGAACACCAGGAAGCCGGAGCGTCGTTGCCGGTCCTCCAGTTCGGAAATACGCAGCAAGCCACGAAAGCGCGCCATCAGCGTGTCGGTTTCGTTGATCACTTCATCGAGCTGCAAGGCATGGGGCGAATCTTCATTGGCCTGCTGCCTGATCCGGTACAACTGCGCACGCAGGCGGGTCAATGGGGTGCGCAGGTCGTGGGCAATGTTGTCGCACACGCCCTTGACCTCGTTCATCAGCTTTTCGATGCGTTCAAGCATGGCGTTGACGATGGCCGCCAGCATGTCCAGTTCGTCGCGGCGGTTGGACAGCGGCAGGCGGTGGGTCAGGTCGCCGGCGACGATGGCTTCGGCGCTGGCCTGGATCCCGCGAATCCGCCGCAACGGGCGCCGGCGTAGCAGATGCCAGCCGGCGACGCCGGGGATGATGGTCAGGGAGACCGCCCAGAGCAGGGCTTGCAGGATAATCCGGGTCACGCCCAGCAACGAACCGTTGTCACGCACCAGCACCAGCCAGCGGTCATCCTGGGTGCGGGTCGCTACAGCGTCGCAGCTGCCCCTGGGCAGTTTCGGGTCATCGGATTCGGTGCAGTTGGCCAAGGCATGGATGTGCCCGTCCAGGGGCAAATCGGCGGGGATCTGCTGGATCGGGCCGCTCAGGGGCTGTTGTTGTTCATCGAACAGGCCATAGGCGTCAATGCCCTTCATATCGAAGGTCATGCTGGTGGCCAGGGCTTCATCCAACTGCTCACCCTCGAACCGCTGGAACAGGTGCTGGCGCTGCATCAGCGAGTGGCGCGACAACTCACCCAGGTAGCCCGAGACTTCGTAGTACAGCACCCCCATGAGGATGCAGCTCCAGGCCACGAACAGCGAGCTGTACAGTGCCAGCAGGCGGCTGCTGGAGGAGCGCCAGCCGTTAGACGGGTTCAGCAATGACATAGCCCGAACCTCGTACCGTGCGGATCAGGGGCGTCAGGCCCGGTGGGTCGATTTTCTTGCGCAGGCGGCCGATGTGCACGTCGATCAGGTTGGTGCCCGGGTCGAAGTGATAGCCCCAGACTTCCTCGAAAATCATCATCCGCGAGAGGATCTGCCCCGTGTTGCGCATCAGGAATTCCAGCAGCTTGTACTCGGTGGGCAGCAGGCTCAAAGGCTGGTCGGCACGACTGGCTTCGCGGCTGATCAGGTTCAGTTCCAGGTCGGCCACGCGCAGTGCGGTTTGTGCGGCCTTGACCGCGTTGTTGCGGCGCAGCAGCACCTCGACCCGGGCCGCCATCTCGTCAGAGGCGAAGGGCTTGGTCAGGTAATCATCGCCACCGGCGCGCAGGCCCCGCACCCGTTCATCCACGTCGGAGAGGGCGCTGATCATCAGGATCGGTGTCGACACCCCGAGGGTGCGCAAGGTGGTGACGATGGCCAGGCCATCGAGCTCCGGCAGCATGCGGTCGAGGGTGATCAGGTCGTAATCGCCACTGACTGCCCGTGCCAGGCCTTCGCGGCCGTTGTCGACCCAATCCACCTCCAAACCATGACTGCTCAGCTCGGCGACGATCTCGCGGGCCGTCACGGCGTCGTCTTCGATGGTCAAAATGCGCGTCATAAGGGGTACCTGGTCACACTGGAGTGGGGCATTTTGCCAAGAAATGATCGCGAAGTTTCTAAAAGAAAATTCATGTAGGCAGTTCTTAAGGCTACCTCGGTCAACATGTGGGAGCGGGCTTGCTCGCGAAAGCGGTGTATCAGTACGTGCACCCGGTGCTGATACACCGCTTTCGCGAGCAAGCCCGCTCCCACAGGGGTTGGTGGATGGTTTGGGAATGCATAACGCCCGCCAGTTACGCGGCGTTCTTGCAAGTTGCATGGTCTTAGGAAGTTCAACTTACTTATCTTTTTGAAACGTATAGGTTTTTATTTATCTGGCGACTGGCACGCCGCCTGCACTGTCCCTTTCGACAGATGTAACACCATTTTTCAATGCCTGGAGCACAACAACAATGATGACATCCTCATCCACTTTGCAAGAGTCGAGCACGCTCTCCGGGGTTTCCTGGGGGGCGATCTTTGCCGGGGCCGCCGCCGCCGCTGCGTTGTCCCTGGTCCTGGTCCTGCTGGGCTTCGGCCTGGGCTTTTCGGCGGTGTCGCCGTGGGCCGGCAGTGGCATCAGCGCCAAGGGCCTGGGCATTTCCACGATTGTCTGGCTGGCCTTCACCCAGATTGTCGCAGCGGGGCTGGGCGGTTACATCGCCGGCCGGCTGCGGGTCAAGTGGGCCAATATGCATGGCGATGAGGTGTACTTTCGCGACACCGCCCACGGCTTTCTCGCCTGGGCCGTGGCCACGCTGGTGACTGCGACCCTGGTGGTCGGTTCGGTCAGCAGCATTGTCGGTGGCGGCGTACAGGCGGGTGCGAGCGTGGCCTCGGGTGCCGCCAGCGGCTTGACCCAGGCGGCTGGCAACGCGGCCAATGGCGATGACTTCGGCTATTACGTCGACAGCCTGTTGCGCGATGATCGCCCGGCAGCGGCCAGTGATGACGCGGTGCATGGTGTAGTGGCGCGGATCTTCGCCCGTACCCTGGGCAACGACGGCCAGTTGGCCCCGCAGGACCGTGTCTACCTGGCGCAGTTGATCAGCCAGCGCAGCAACCTCAGCCAGGCCGATGCCGAACGGCGTGTCGACCAGGTCTACGGTGACGCCCGCAAAGCCCTGGAAGAGGCCAAGTTGAAGGCCAGGCAGGCCGCCGACACCGCCAGCAAAATCGCCGCCGTGACCTCGCTGTGGACCTTCGTCGCCCTGTTGCTGGGGGCCTTCTTTGCCAGTTTCGCCGCAACCTTCGGCGGTCGTCGCCGGGACGCCGTGGTGTATCTGGAAACCGTTCGTTAATTCAAGGAGAACGTCATGCGCTCATTACTGCTGTGGTTCCTCGGTGTGCCAATCCCGGTCATTATCCTGATCGCGATCTTCATGCACTGATCCATCGAGGTGCTTGACCAAGGCTGCTCCTGCATTGCAGGGGCGGCCTTTTTCAGTCGTCAAACCCCACCTGTTCGTGAATCTCATCGACCTTCAGCTCCAGCCGGTATGCCACGGCGATAAACAGCGCCTGGCACAGGCACAGCGTTGCACTGAGGGAGCGGAACGCAAACGATGAACCTTCATTGACCAGCAATACCGTGTTGGCACGCTTGGCCAGTGGTGACAGGTTGCTGTCGGTGATGATCAGCGTCTTGGCCTGGTGATGCTGGGCGATGCGCAGGCAGTGCTGGGTTTCCTTGCCGTAGGGCGTGAAGCTGATGGCGATGACCAGGTCATTGGCGCGCACGCTGCGCATCTGTTCGCGGTAGCTGCCGCCCAGGCCCGAGATCAGGTGGATGCGCTTGTTGGTGTGCTGCAGGTTGTAGACCAGGTAGTCGGCCACTGCAAAAGACCGGCGCACCCCGACCACGTAGATGTTGTCGGCGTTGACCACCAGGTCCACGGCTTTCTCGAAGGCTGCGTCGTCCAGTTCCAGGCCCAGGCGTTCGATGCCCGACAACGTGGCATTCACGCATTCACGAGCCAGGTCGCCGCCGCTGGCTTTCTGCGACTTGTTGGCGATCATGCTGCGGATGCGCTGCTGGTAGTTCTGCACCGGCGTGGTCTTGTGGGTATACGCCTCGCGAAACAGCGCCTGCATTTCACTGAAGCCGCTGAAACCAAAACGCTGGGAAAAGCGCACGATGGCCGAAGGATGGACTTCGCATTCCCGGGCGATATCGCTGATGCGGTCGACCATGATCCGATCGCTCTGCTGGCTCATGTAGCTGGCGATGCGCTTGAGTTGGCGGGGCAGGCTTTCGTATTCATCGGTGATCAGTTGCAACAGACGTTCGGCATTGATCGGAGGGCTGGCGAGAATCTCGGCGGGAGCCTGCTGATCGGTGCGGGACATAGGCAATCCTTCTGGCTTGTTCTTATAGGGCAGGTGACGGGCACCTCCCCCTGACAATAGGTCGATGGGCGCAAGTCTACAGGGAAGGTGGCAAAAAAATCCTAATGGAAAATATATTCCACATAAAAAATTTATAGAATAAATATTGATTGATGGCGCCGGACGTCCTAGTCTGCATCCACCAAGAGCGTCGCCGTCACGACGGCAGGCGCGGGCTGATAAAAATAACAGGAGCCAGCATGGGCCAGACTCGTTTTGCCAGTGGGCGTCAATTGGATCTGATTTGTCTTGGGCGCCTGGGCGTCGATCTTTATGCGCAGCAAGTCGGCGCGCGCCTGGAAGATGTCTCAAGTTTTGCCAAGTACCTGGGCGGTTCGTCCGCCAACATCGCCTTTGGCACTGCACGGCTGGGGCTCAAGTCGGCAATGTTGAGCCGGGTCGGTGACGATCACATGGGGCGCTTTCTGGTGGAGTCGCTGGTGCGTGAGGGCTGTGATGTCAGTGGCATCACCGTCGACCCGCAGCGCCTGACCGCCATGGTCTTGCTGGGCCTCAAGGATCGCGAAACCTTCCCCCTGGTGTTCTACCGCGAAAACTGCGCGGACATGGCCCTGTGTGCCGCAGATATTGGCGAAGACTTTATTGCCAGCAGCAAGGCGCTGTTGATCACCGGCACCCACTTTTCCACCGACGGCGTGTACCAGGCCAGCCTCCAGGCCCTGGCCTACGCCGAGCGGCACGGGGTCAAGCGCGTGTTGGATATCGACTACCGCCCGGTGCTCTGGGGCCTGGCGGGCAAGGCTGACGGGCAGACCCGCTTTGTTGCCGACCAGAGCGTCAGCCAGCACTTGCAAGGCATCCTGCCGCGCTTCGACCTGATTGTCGGCACCGAGGAAGAGTTCCTGATTGCCGGTGCCGGCCACGACCTGCTCGGCGCCTTGCGCAATGTGCGCCAACTGACGGCGGCGACCCTGGTGGTCAAGCTCGGCGCGCAAGGCTGCACGGTGATTCATGGGGCCATTCCGGCGCGCCTGGAAGACGGTGCGATCTACCCCGGTGTGCAGGTCGAAGTGCTTAACGTGCTGGGGGCCGGCGATGCGTTTATGTCGGGCTTTCTCAGCGGCTGGTTGAACGACGCCGATGATCCGCGTTGCTGCCAACTGGCCAATGCCTGTGGCGCTCTGGTGGTGTCGCGCCATGCCTGCGCCCCGGCGATGCCGACCCCGGCGGAACTCCAATACCTGTTCAACAGCCCGGTGCCCATCACCCGCCCGGACCAGGACCCGGTCTTGCAGCGCCTGCATCAGGTCAGCGTGCCGCGCAAGGCCTGGAAGCAGTTGTTTGTGTTCGCCTTCGACCATCGCTGGCAACTGCTGGAACTGGCGCAAAAGGGTGGCCAGGATCTGGCGCGGATCAGTGCGATCAAGCAGCTGTTTATCCAGGCGGTCGAGCGCGTCGAAGGCAAGCTGCGCGAGCAGGGCGTCGAGGCCGATGTGGGCCTGCTGGCTGACCAGCGTTTTGGCCAGGATGCACTGAACGCCGCCACCGGCCGTGGCTGGTGGATCGCACGCCCGGTGGAGGTCCAGGGGTCGCGGCCGTTGGCGTTCGAGCATGGGCGTTCGATTGGCAGCAACCTGATTGCCTGGCCCCAGGAGCAGATCATCAAGTGCCTGGTGCAGTTTCATCCCGACGACGAGCCGCTGCTGCGCCTGGAACAGGAAGCCCAGCTCAAGGGCCTGTATCAAGCCGCGCAAGCCAGCGGCCATGAGCTCCTGCTGGAAGTGGTGCCGCCCAAGGACCACCCCTCGACCTACCCGGATGTGCTCTATCGCAGCCTCAAGCGCCTGTACAACCTGGGCATCTACCCGGCGTGGTGGAAGATCGAGGCGCAGACTGCCGAGCAGTGGCACAAGCTCGATGAGCTGATCGAGGAGCGCGACCCCTATTGCCGGGGCGTGGTATTGCTGGGCCTCAATGCCCCGGCGCAATCGTTGGCCGAAGGCTTTCAGCAGGCCAGCCAGAGCCGGACCTGCCGTGGGTTCGCGGTGGGCCGCACGATCTTCCAGGAGCCGAGCAGGGCGTGGATGGCGGGTGAAATTGACGATGAAACCCTGATCCAGCAGGTGCAGCAAACCTTCGAGCAGCTGATCCATGCCTGGTGCAGCTCCAGAATTTAAACACGCTCAACTGTAGGCGCCGGCTTGCCGGCGATAGCGGTCTGTCAGATACCTATTAAGTGCCTGATCCATCGCTCTCGCAGGCAAGCCAGCGCCTACAGAAATCAGATCCCGGTGATCTCAGGTTAAAACAATAAAAGGTGCAGCCATGCCCGCAATCCGTATTGGCATCAACCCCATTTCCTGGAGCAATGACGACCTGCCGGCCCTGGGCGGCGAAACGCCCCTGAGCACCGCGCTCAGCGAGGGCAAGGCCATCGGCTACGAAGGTTTCGAGCTCAACGGCAAGTTCCCCAAGGACGCCAAGGGCGTGGGCGATGTGCTGCGTCCCTATGACCTGGCGCTGGTCTCCGGCTGGTACTCCAGCCGCCTGGCCCGGCGCTCGGTGGCCGAGGAAATCGACGCCATCGCCAGCCATGTGCAACTGCTGCGCGAGAACGGTGCCACGGTGTTGGTCTACGGTGAAGTGGCCGACTCGATCCAGGGTTCGCCGATCCGCCTGATCGAACGCCCGCGTTTTCACAGCGAACTGGCCTGGCAGGCCTATGCCGACAAACTCACCGAGCTGGCGCGTTTTACCCTGTCCCAGGGGGTGCGCCTGGCCTACCACCACCACATGGGCGCGTACGTCGAGTCCCCGGAGGACATCGACACGTTGATGCGCCTCACCGGCCCGGAGGTCGGCCTGCTGTTTGATTCGGGGCACTGTTACATGGGCGGCGGCGAACCGGTCGAGGTGCTGCGCAAGCATCTGGATCGTATCTGCCATGTGCATTTCAAGGATGTGCGCAAACCGGTGGTGCAACTGGCGCGCAACCAGATGTGGAGCTTTCCCGACTGCATCGTCAACGGCACCTTCACCGTGCCGGGCGATGGCGATATCGACTTTGCCCCGTTGCTGGATGTGCTGTTGGGCGCTGGCTACAGCGGTTGGCTGGTGGTGGAGGCCGAGCAGGATCCAGCCGTGGCGCCCAGCTATATCTACGCAAAAAAAGGTTTTGATACGTTGCGTGCCTTGTTGGATGCGAGGGCCGGACGATGAGCCTGTTGGTCAAAAGCACGCCGCGCGGGCAAGCCATGGTCGCGCTGCCAGCAGGCAGCCTGGAGTATGTGGGGTTTGCTGCCTACCGCCTGAGCCTGGGGCAAACACTGCCCGTCAGCGCCGACGACAAAGAGCTGTGCCTGGTGCTGCTCAGTGGCCGGGTGACGATCGACGGTGAAGGTTTCAGCTGGCAGAACCTTGGGGATCGCCAATCGGTATTTGAAGACAAATCGCCGTTCGCAGCCTATCTGCCGCCCGGCACCGTTGCCCAAGTGACCGCCCTGAGCGATGTGCAGATCGCGGTCTGTGCTGCGCCGGGCTCCTCTGCCGCCGCTCTCGCGCCCCGGCTGATCCGCCCTGAACACTGCCGGCGCAGCGTGCGCGGCAAGGGCGCCAACACCCGCTACGTCTGCGACATCCTGCCCGACAGCGAGCCGGCCCATTCGCTGCTGGTGGTGGAAGTGCGCACGCCGTCCGGGCATTCGTCCAGCTACCCACCGCACAAGCACGACACCGACGACCTGCCGCACCAGAGCTTTCTGGAAGAAACCTATTACCACCAGGTCAACCCGTCCCAGGGCTTTGTGTTCCAGCGGGTGTACACCGATGACCGCAGCATCGACCAGGCCATGGCCGTGGAAAACCATGATCTGGTGGTGGTGCCCAAGGGTTATCACCCGGTCAGCGTGCCGTATGGCTACGAGTCGTATTACCTGAATGTGATGGCCGGCCCCAAGCGCGCCTGGCACTTCCACAACGACCCCCGGCACAGCTGGTTGCTGGATCTATAACAACGCCAACTCAAACAGACACGGGTGCGAAACATGACCACAACCCGATTGACCATGGCCCAGGCCCTGGTGAAGTTTCTCGATAACCAGTACATCGAAGTCGATGGCGTGCAGAGCAAGTTTGTCGCCGGGGTGTTCACCATCTTCGGCCATGGCAATGTGCTGGGCCTGGGCCAGGCCCTGGAGCAAGACAGTGGTGACCTGGTGGTGCACCAGGGCCGTAACGAACAGGGCATGGCCCATGCCGCGATTGGTTTTGCCAAGCAGCATCTGCGGCGCAAGGTCTATGCCTGCACCGCGTCGGTCGGCCCCGGCGCGGCGAATATGCTGACCGCCGCCGCGACCGCCACCGCCAACCGGATCCCCTTGTTGCTGCTGCCCGGCGACGTGTATGCCTGCCGCCAGCCGGACCCGGTGTTGCAGCAGATCGAGCAATTCCATGACTTGAGCATCAGCACCAACGACGCCTTCCGTGCCGTGAGCAAATACTGGGACCGCATCAACCGCCCCGAACAATTGATGAGTGCGGCGATCCACGCCATGCGCGTGTTGACCGA
This sequence comes from Pseudomonas fluorescens, assembly GCF_000730425.1. NCBI lineage: Bacteria > Pseudomonadati > Pseudomonadota > Gammaproteobacteria > Pseudomonadales > Pseudomonadaceae > Pseudomonas > Pseudomonas fluorescens. The sequence goes on from NZ_CP008896.1 coordinate 150,293, forward strand.
CCCGGCCGAAACCGGCGCCGTGACCCTGGCCTTGCCCCAGGATGTGCAGGCCGAGGCCTGGGACTACCCCGATGACTTCCTGCAAAAACGCGTACACCGCCTGGAGCGCCGCCCGGCTACCGAAGCGATGCTGCAGGACGCTGTCGCGCTGCTCAAGTCCAAGGGCAAACCGCTGATTATCTGTGGCGGCGGGGTCAAGTACGCCGGTGCGAATGCCGCGCTGCAGGCCTTTGCCGAGCGCTTTCAGATCCCCTTTGCCGAGACCCAGGCGGGCAAGAGTGCGATCGTCTCCAGCCATCCATTGAATGTCGGCGGCATTGGTGAAACCGGCTGCCTGGCCGCCAACCTGCTGGCCCGGGATGCCGACCTGATCATCGGTATCGGTACGCGCTACAGCGATTTCACCACGTCGTCGAAATCGCTGTTCCAGCACCCCGAGGTGCGGTTTCTCAACCTCAATATCGGCCCCGGCGATGTCCTGAAACTCGACGGTGTGCAGGTACTGGCAGATGCCAAGGCCGGGCTGCTGGCATTGGCCGACGCACTGGGCGATTACGCCACGCAATGGGGCGAGCAACCGCGCCAGGCCCTCGCGCAGGGGGATGCCGAGGTAGACCGGGTCTATCAGGCGCGCTACACCGACGCCGACTTCACCCCAGAGATCAGCGACGCGATGGACCCGGCGGTACTGCGCGAATTTATCGAGCTGACCGGCTCCTGCCTGACCCAGAGCCAGGTGCTGGGCGTGCTCAACGGGACCCTGGCCGACGACGCGGTGATTGTCGCCGCTGCCGGCAGCCTGCCGGGAGACTTGCAGCGCAGCTGGCGCAGCAAGGGGGTCAACACTTACCACGTCGAGTACGGTTATTCGTGCATGGGCTATGAGATCAATGCCGCCCTGGGCGTGAAGCTGGCGGAGCCGGAGCGCGAGGTCTACGCCCTGGTCGGCGACGGTTCCTACATGATGCTGCACTCAGAGCTGGCGACTTCGATCCAGGAGCGGCGCAAGATCAACGTGGTGCTGCTGGACAACATGTCCTTCGGTTGCATCAACAACTTGCAGATGGGCCATGGCATGGGCAGCTTCGGGACCGAGTTTCGCTTTCGCAACCCCGACAGCGGCCAGCTCGATGGCGGCCTGGTGCCGGTGGATTTCGCCATGAGCGCGGCCGCCTATGGCTGCAAGACCTACAAGGTCACGACGATTGCGCAACTGCACGCCGCGTTGGCGGATGCGCGGGCGCAAAGCGTGTCGACGCTGATCGATATCAAGGTGCTGCCCAAGACCATGATTCACGGCTACCTGTCGTGGTGGCGGGTTGGCGTCGCCCAGGTGTCTACCAGCGAGCGCACCAATGCCTGCGCCAAACAACTCAATGAACGCTTGGCCAAGGCCCGGCAGTACTGACAATAAGAGGAGTGTTGCCATGTCTTTGAAGCTGGGTGTGATCGGTACGGGCGCCATTGGCAGGGACCATATCCGCCGCTGCAGCCAGACCTTGCTCAACAGCCAGGTGGTGGCGGTCACCGATATCAACCTTGAGCAGGCGGCCCAGGTGGTGGCTGATCTGCAACTCAATGCCCAGGTATACGCCGATGGTCATGCGCTGATCGAATCGCCCCAGGTCGAGGCGGTGCTGGTTACTTCCTGGGGCCCGAGCCATGAGGCGTTTGTGCTGGCGGCGATTGCCGCGGGCAAGCCGGTGTTCTGTGAAAAACCCCTGGCGGTCACGGCCCAGGGTTGCCGCAACATCGTCGAGGCCGAAATAGCCCACGGCAAGCGCCTGGTCCAGGTGGGGTTCATGCGCCCATACGACCAGGGCTACCAGGCGCTCAAGGCGGTGATCGACAGCGGCCAGATCGGCGAGCCGTTGATGCTGCACTGCGCCCACCGTAACCCGACGGTGGGCGAGAACTACAACACCGGCATGGCCATCACCGACACCTTGATCCACGAATTGGACGTGCTGCGCTGGCTGCTGGCCGACGACTATGTGTCGGTGCAGGTGGTGTTCCCGCGTAAAACCAGCAAGGCCCTGAGCCATTTGCGCGATCCGCAGATTGTGCTGCTGGAAACCGTTCGGGGTACGCGGATTGATGTGGAAGTGTTTGTGAACTGCCAGTATGGCTACGACATCCAGTGTGAAGTGGTGGGGGAGACCGGCATTGCCAGGTTGCCGGAACCCTCCCAGGTGCAATTGCGCAGTGGCGCCAAGCTGTCGAATGCGATTTTGATGGATTGGAAAGACCGCTTTATTGCGGCCTATGACGTCGAGTTGCAGGCCTTTATCGATGGCGTGCGCGCTGGCCAGGTGGGCGGGCCGTCGGCCTGGGATGGCTTTGCGGCGGCGGTGGCGGCGGATGCGTGTATCGAGGCCCAAGGCAGTGGGCAGATCGTCAAGGTCAGCCTGCCGGATCGCCCGGCGTTCTACGGCTAGCGCCTCCCATCCCACAGGTGAAACGCGGTCGTTGTAGGAGCTGGCTTACCTGCAATGGCGGGAGATCAGTCAAGTATTTCTAACCTGATCCACCGCCATTGCAGGCAAGCCAGCTCCTACATTTTGATGGGGTTTGCACTTCAAGCAAGGAGTTGGTTCATGCGTATCGGACTGGTTGGATATGGCCACGGGGGCCGTGTTTTTCACGCCCCGCTGATTGCCACGCTACCCGGGGCGACCTTTGTCGGCGTGGTGACCCGCTCCCCCGAGCGGCGCCAGCAACTGGCGACGGATCACCCCGGTTTGCCGGCATTCGACAGCATCGCGCAGATCGTCGAGGCGGGGGTGGATGTGCTGGTGATTTCCACCACGCTCAAGGGCCGCCCGGCCCTGGTGCTGGAGGCCATTGAGCAGGGTGTGGCGGTGGTCAGTGACAAACCCTTCGCCAGCAATGCCGAGCAGGCGCGGGCGCTGATCAGCGCCGCTGAACGCGAAGGGGTCAAACTCAGCGTCTACCAGAACCGGCGCTGGGACTCGGACTACCTGACCTTGCGCAAGCTGATCGAGGCTGGCGCCCTGGGCACTATCACCCGCTTTGAATCCAGAGTAGAGCGCTACAGCCCACAGGCGGTGGGCAACGCCAGCGGCGGCGGGTTCCTGCGGGATCTGGGCAGCCATCTGGTGGACCAGGCCTTGCAACTGTTCGGCCCGGTGGCGCTGGTGTATGCGCAATTGCAGTACAGCGCCGAGCATCCGATGGTCGATCATGGCTTTTTTGTCTGCCTGACCCACGCCAACGGGGTGGTTTCCCACTTATGGGGCAGCGCCCTGCAAAACAGTCAGGGCCCGCGTTTTCGGGTCAATGGCACGGCGGGTTGCTATACCGTCGAAGGCCTGGACGGCCAGGAAGAGGCGCTGCTGGCCGGCAAGACCCCGAAGACCGAAGGCGAACACTGGGGCGCCGAAGAGCATCGTCGCTGGGGCTGGTTTGAACAAGGCGCGGAACGCGAGCGTATCCCCTCGGAAAAGGGCGCCTGGAACCAGTTCTATGGCCAGTTGCAAAACGCAGTCCAAGGCCGGGGAGTGTTACCGGTGGAGCCGCGCGATGCCTGGGAAACCACGCGCGTGCTGGATGCTGCCAGGCTCAGTGCCGAGCGCCGACAAGTGGTGGAGATGGCGACGCTGGAAGGGGGAGAGTGGAAATAGAATAAAATTCTAAAATGAGTTGATATGGAAATTATTTTCCAATAAAGTCATTTCCAGGTTGCCGAAAGTCCGTCTCGACCTTCCTTTATAAAGGAGGCAGTGGACTCAACAAAAACAAGATAAAAAAACAACCAGGTACCGTCAGATGAAAATCTTCAACGCTGTACTGCGAGTGTTACGTTCTGCCTTCCTGCCCCGCGCACGGCCTTTCTATTTTTCTTTTCTCAATGTCCTTTGCGTCGAAAGCAAGGGTGCCCTGGTGTGCTGCATTCCGGGGGCGCCGGTGGTACGGCTGCCAACTGCACGCCCATCGCTCTGATAAACGCTACGTCCAGAAAACCAACAAGAAAGTGGAGACAGACCGTTCATGAAGACCCAGATCCGTTTCGCCTCGCTGGCCTTGTCGATGATGCTTGCCAGTGGCTTGGCCGCAGCCGCCGATATCAAGATCGGCGTCAGCATGTCGCAGTTCGACGACACCTTTCTCACCTATCTGCGCGAGGACATGGACAAGCAAGCCAAGTCCTATCCCAAGGGTGACGGTGTGCAACTGCAGTTCGAGGACGCCCGTGCCGACGTGGTCAAGCAGTTGAGCCAGGTCGAGAACTTTATCAGCCAGAAAGTCGATGCCATGGTGGTCAACCCGGTGGACACGGCCTCCACCGCACGCATCACTAAAGCGGCGGTGGCGGCCGGTATCCCGCTGGTCTACGTCAACCGCCGTCCGGACCAGGCCGACCTGCCCAAAGGGGTGGTGACGGTGACATCCAACGACGTGGAGGCCGGCAAACTGCAAATGCAGTACCTGGCCGAGAAGATGGGCGGCAAAGGCAACATCGTGATTCTGCTGGGCGACCTGGCCAACAACTCCACCACCAATCGTACCAAGGGCGTCAAGGAGGTTCTCGGTCGGTATCCGGACATCAAGGTTGAACAGGAGCAGACCGGGATCTGGCTGCGGGACAAGGGCATGACCCTAGTGAACGATTGGCTGACCCAGGGCCGCGAGTTCAATGCCGTCGTGGCCAACAATGACGAAATGGCGATTGGCGCGGCCATGGCGTTGAAAACCGCCGGTGTCAAACCGGGCAGTGTGTTGATTGGCGGCGTCGATGGCACCCCCGACGGGTTGAATGCGATTACCAAGGGTGAGATGGCGCTCTCGGTGTTCCAGGATGCCAAGGGGCAGGCGGTCGGTTCAGTGGAGGCTGCGGTGAAAATGGCCAGGGGCGAGGCAGTCGAACAAAACGTCGTGGTGCCATTCCAATTGATCACCCCGGACAATGTCGCGTCATTCAAGTAGCGTTCAATAACAACAATAAGCGGGCAGGGTGGTCGCAATCGCCCTGCCGATGGAGCCCCGATATGCTCGCTCAAGCGACTGCTGTGCCGCCCGCAGGTCAAGAACAACCCTACCTGCTGGAAATCGCCCATATCAGCAAAGGCTTTCCCGGCGTCGTGGCCCTGGACGATGTACAACTGCGGGTGCGCCCCGGCTCGGTCCTGGCGCTGATGGGAGAGAACGGCGCTGGCAAGTCGACGTTGATGAAAATCATCGCCGGCATCTATCAGCCCGACGCCGGGGAAATCCGCCTGCGGGGCAAGCCTGTGGTGTTTGATACGCCCCTGGCTGCCTTGCAGTCGGGCATTGCGATGATCCACCAGGAACTCAACCTGATGCCTCATATGAGCATCGCCGAGAATATCTGGATCGGCCGCGAGCAGCTCAATGGCCTGCGCCTGGTCAATCACCGGGCCATGCACCGTTGCACGGCACAGTTGCTGGCCCGGCTGCGGATCAACCTCGACCCCGAGGAGCAGGTCGGCAACCTGAGCATTGCCGAGCGGCAGATGGTGGAGATTGCCAAGGCGGTGTCCTATGACTCCGACATCCTGATCATGGATGAGCCAACGTCGGCGATTACCGACAAGGAAGTGGCCCATTTGTTTTCGATCATTGCCGACCTCAAGGCCCAGGGCAAAGGCATCATCTATATCACCCATAAAATGAATGAAGTGTTCGCCATCGCCGATGAAGTGGCGGTGTTTCGCGACGGCGCCTATATCGGCCTGCAACGGGCCGACAGCATGGACAGCGACAGCCTGATCTCGATGATGGTCGGACGCGAGTTGAGCCAACTGTTCCCCGTGCGCGAGACGCCCATCGGCGAGTTGCTGCTGTCGGTGCGCGACCTGCGCCTGGACGGGGTATTCCAGGGGGTGTCCTTTGACCTGCATGCGGGTGAGATTTTGGGTATTGCCGGGTTGATGGGCTCGGGCCGCACCAATGTGGCGGAAACGATCTTCGGCATTACCCCCAGCGACGGCGGCGAGATCCGTCTCGACGGCCAGGCGCTGCGCATCAGTGACCCCCATATGGCGATCAAGCAGGGCTTTGCGCTGTTGACCGAGGACCGCAAGCTCAGTGGCCTGTTCCCGTGCCTGTCGGTCCTGGAAAACATGGAAATGGCGGTGCTGCCCCACTACTCGGGCAATGGTTTTATCCAGCAAAAAGCCCTGCGGGCCTTGTGCGAAGACATGTGCAAGAAACTGCGGGTGAAAACGCCCTCCCTTGAGCAGTGCATCGACACCCTGTCTGGCGGCAATCAGCAAAAGGCCCTGCTGGCACGCTGGCTGATGACCAAGCCACGGCTGTTGATCCTCGATGAACCGACCCGTGGCATCGACGTCGGCGCCAAGGCCGAGATCTACCGCTTGATCGCCTTCCTGGCCAGCGAGGGCATGGCGGTGATCATGATTTCTTCGGAACTGCCCGAGGTGCTGGGCATGAGCGACCGCGTCATGGTGATGCACGAAGGCGAGTTGATGGGCACCCTGGGCCGGGCCGAGGCCACCCAGGAAAAAGTCATGCAGTTGGCTTCCGGTATGACGGCAGTCCACTAACGAATAAAAGGTGACGGGTAATGAACGCAATACTGGAAAGCAAACCCGAGGAAAAGAAGCCCGCTGCGGCACCGGCCAAGAGCCGGCGGCGGTTTCCTACCGAACTGAGTATTTTCCTGGTGCTGATTGGCATCGGCCTGGTATTCGAGGTGTTTGGCTGGATCGTGCGTGACCAGAGTTTTTTGATGAATTCCCAGCGTCTGGTGCTGATGATCCTGCAAGTGTCGATCATTGGTTTGCTGGCGATTGGCGTGACCCAGGTGATCATTACCACGGGGATCGATCTGTCTTCGGGCTCGGTACTGGCGTTGTCGGCGATGATTGCCGCGAGCCTGGCGCAAACCTCGGACTTTTCTCGCGCGGTGTTTCCGTCGCTCACCGACTTGCCGGTGTGGATCCCGGTGGTGGCCGGGTTGGGCGTGGGGCTGCTGGCGGGAGCGATCAATGGCAGCATCATCGCCATTACTGGCATCCCGCCGTTTATTGCGACCCTCGGCATGATGGTCTCGGCCCGTGGCCTGGCGCGCTATTACACCGAAGGCCAGCCGGTGAGCATGTTGTCTGATTCCTACACGACCATCGGCCATGGTGCGATGCCGGTCATTATCTTTCTGGTGGTGGCGGTGATCTTTCATATTGCCCTGCGCTACACCAAGTACGGCAAGTACACCTACGCCATTGGCGGCAATATGCAGGCGGCGCGTACGTCGGGGATCAACGTCAAGCGGCACTTGATCATCGTCTATAGCATTGCGGGGCTGCTGGCCGGGCTGGCCGGTGTGGTCGCCTCGGCTCGGGCGGCTACCGGGCAGGCCGGGATGGGCATGTCCTACGAGTTGGATGCGATTGCTGCTGCGGTGATCGGTGGTACCAGCCTGGCAGGCGGGGTAGGGCGCATCACCGGCACCGTGATTGGCGCGCTGATCCTCGGGGTGATGGCCAGCGGGTTTACCTTCGTGGGGGTGGATGCCTATATCCAGGACATCATCAAGGGCCTGATCATCGTGGTGGCGGTGGTGATCGACCAGTATCGCAACAAGCGCAAACTCAAGCGCTGAGCGAGTCCTGCGCCTGTAAACGCTCTTGGCTTGTGTGGGAGCGGGCTTACCCGCGATGGCGGTGGGCCAGTTGATAAATACTTGACTGACCCACCGCCATCGCGGGCAAGCCCGCTCCCACATTTGTCCACCGGCAGCCGTTCGCTAACCGTTTGTCTCCTATATAGCTCCACAACACTGAATTTCTTGCTATAAACGCACTCCGATAACCGCCTGCCAAGCCCGTCCGGGTGTCTTTCGGGGGCGTGTCGGACAAATTGCCTGTCATTTCAGTTGCTGCGCCCTCAAGTCAGCCGTAGACTGCCGCCCCTCGTAAATTGAGTGCCGGGTGGCGCTTGGAATGGACGGCGTCTTTCCCCGATCTGCAGAGGTTGGCCGGAACGCTCCCTTATTCGCCTTAATGCACGTATTTTTTATAGAGAAATCAATGACAAAGGAAAAGTTGCTGGCCATGCCGGCGGATGACTACATGAATGCCGAGCAGCACGCTTTTTTCGAGCAGTTGTTGCAAGACATGAAGGTCGAGCACCACGAGCGCATTGAGCAGAACCGTATCGCCATTGAAAGCCTGGACACCCCGGCTGATCCGGCTGATGCCGCTTCGGTAGAAGAAGAGCGCACCTGGTTGGTCAACGCCATCGACCGTGACCAGCGCATGCTGCCGCAACTTGAACAGGCCCTGGGCCGTATCAAGGAAGATTCCTTTGGCTGGTGTGACGACAGCGGCGAGCCTATCGGCCTCAAGCGCCTGCTGATCAGCCCGACCACCAAATACTGCATCGAAGCGCAAGAGCGCCACGAGCAAATCGACAAGCATCAGCGCCAAGCCTGATCTGTTTGATTGTGTAGGAGCTGGCTTGCCAGCGAAGGCGGTCAGTCAGACGCTTCATTGTTGATTGGCACACCGCTATCGCCAGCAAGCTGGCTCCTACAATGATCCTGTGCGTGTCATCCCCCCCCTGTCTGTCGATCTACCTCTGCGTGCCCGCGGCCCTGTTCCATGCCGTGGAGCCGATGCGCAGTGACTTGACTGTCAGCGATCAGCAGGCCCGGCAGTTGGCCGCAGCGGCCTCGACGACCTTTCCCTGGCTCTGGCGCGGATTGTTGCGCGTTATGCAAGGAAGCTTTTACGCCAATAGCTTTTTCCGGAGAAAGGAACAGCTTAAGATGCTGCAAATTGTTAGCTAGCTAACTAATCCTGCGGAGAACTTCCATGCAAAGCAAAGTCGATGTGGCGGTGATGATTGGCAGTGGTGTGCCACAAACCCTGCGTGCGCTGGGCCTGAGAGCCTGCTGGGTCGTGTTGCTCAACGGTGAGCAGCGCGGCACGGCCTTCGCCAGTCGCGACGAAGCCCAGGAATGTCGCGCCGCCTGGCAGGCATTGCTGGACCTGGAGCAATCAGACCGCCTGCATTGAGTGGCGGTTATCCGCTTTGGTGCAGGCGTTGGTTCAACTCATCGACGGCAATCGCCCAGTCCGCATCTTCGCGCAATTGCTCCTTGAGAAACTGCGCCTGTTGCGGGGTCCAGAAGGGCGCATCGATCAGTTTCACATCCTCCACCAGGGGGTGTTCGCCAATAAACTGGTCAATGGCCGCAGGCGAAGCCTCCAGGCCCAATTGTGCAAACAGGTCTTGCAGGGTGTGTGTTGGCGCGTCCATTTCATTCTCCACGGTAAGTAAGCTTCTACTCGTATGGGAGGCATGCTGGCGCGCAGAGTTCGATTTCGCTCAAGCCGATACTTGACGGGCAGTCGTGTAGAGGAGGGCCTCCAACTCTCTGGCCAGTGCGCAGGCTTTGTTGTGATCGCTGCGAAAGCCTTTTATTCGGCCGCTGGGCACTTCCAGGATATGGAAAAAGTTCTTCCCCGCCGGGACGACTCGGTACAGTGCGAAATCCGCGTACACGGCATTGGCATACACGCTGTAGAATAGCGCGCTATCCTTGCAGGATGAGGCGCCGGAAGTCTGTGTCGGTTGGCGTTGAACTCGTTGCATGGCCAGCTCCTGTTGATCTGTTGACCTGCTTGCAGCATTTCGGGTGGTTTTAAGCCGTGTTGCTGTTCTAATATTGTTGTCGGCAGCCCATATTCAGTTCCATCCAACGTTTTTCCTTTGTTTTGGCTGTCGGAAACCACCCTTTCAAAAGGGGGATTCTCTGAAGTGGGGCGTCCAGTGTTCTCTGGACGATAAACCTGTGATTTCCTGCAATGCCTGACGACCTTGCACAAGGTCTGTCAGGCCCGGCTGTACGAGTCTGGCGGGGATCAACTTCAGTCAGTTTTTTAATGTGTCGTGCCGTATCGGCCTTTTTTTGTGCTGCCTGCCCAGGGCGGGCAGCGCTTTTTTAGATGTGGGGGCGTTTCCTTGGCAGTCAGTAATCTGGATATGCACGCATTGTTCGTGCTGGGTGATTTGCGCGCGAAGTTGGTTAAACAGTTTCAGTCGCGGTTTGTTTACATCACGGAACAAAACCCGGAAGGCATTTACATTGCCGAAATCGATACCGAAACAGCGCTTGTGGTAGATGACAAGCCCCGATTGGAACTCAAAGTCGGCGATCATTTTCGTGCGGCAGTATTGCCCAGTCGTGAAGGTGGCAAGTTCGAGCTGAAGTTTCGCGACATCAAGTTGACGGTCTATGGCCTGGGTGACTACGCGTTTGTTTCCACGGCGCAGGGCGAGGGCATTGTGTTCAAGGAAGGCCATAGCGTGATGTTGGTGTTCGCCGCCAATGAACAGTTGCAGGAAGGCCTGAGCAAAACCCTCAAGGCGGCGACCGGTAAGGCTGCCAAGTGGCGCAAAGGCGAATTGGTAAGCTTCAAGGCCAGCGAATAATGAGCGAAGGCCGGGCCCGGTTTCACCAGCAGCACCTGGCGGATGCCCAGGCCAAGGCCGTCGAACTGCTTGCCCGCAAAGATGATCTGCAAGGTGCCTGGTTGAACTGGGTGGCCAGCCAACTCTATGCCTTACGACCTGCCGAGTACGCCAGCATGGTGCGCCGAGAGTTGCAGCGTCTGCATCGGCGGCCCTGAATATCGGCATCCGTTTGAACCTCTACTACAGTTGGGTGGACTTAATTGTTCAGGGGCTTTCGCGACATGACAGCAAAGCCATCCGCCATGGCTGTGCAAACGCGAGGTTCAAAGGCATGAAAGCAATTCGAGCGCTGTTGGCAGCGTCCCTTACCACCCTGGGCCTGTCGATGGTGGCCGCACCGGTAACGGCTGCCCAGGCGCCCATTCACTTTGCCGACCTGAATTGGGAAAGTGGCAGCCTGATCACCGAAGTACTGCGGTTTATCGTCGAGAAAGGCTACGGCCTGCCCACCGACACCCTGCCTGGTACCACCATCACCCTGGAAACCGCCCTGGCCAAAAATGACATCCAGGTGATTGGCGAGGAATGGGCGGGACGCAGCCCGGTGTGGGTCAAGGCTGAAGCTGAAGGTAAGGTGGTGGGCCTGGGCGATACCGTCAAGGGCGCAACCGAAGGCTGGTGGGTGCCGGAGTACGTGATCAAGGGCGACCCGGCCAAGGGCATCGCGGCGCTGGCTCCCGAGCTGCGCAGCGTAAAGGACCTGGCGCGCTACAAGGATGTGTTCAAGGACCCGGAAACTCCCGGCAAGGGGCGCTTTCTCAATAGCCCAATTGGCTGGACCTCGGAAGTGGTCAATAAGCAGAAGCTCAAGGCTTACGGCCTGGATGACAGCTACGTCAACTTTCGCAGCGGTTCAGGTGCTGCGCTGGATGCCGAGATTGCTTCGTCGATCCGCCGTGGCAAGCCGATCCTGTTCTATTACTGGTCACCGACCCCACTGATGGGGCGCTACAAGTTGATCCAGCTGGAGGAGCCGCCGTTCGACGCCGAGGCCTGGAAGACCCTGACCGATGCCGGCAACCCCAACCCCCAGCCTACGCGTTCGTTGGCGTCCAAGTTGAGTATTGGCGTTTCCACGCCATTCCAGCAGCAGTATCCGCAGATTGCGCAGTTCTTTGAGAAGGTCGACTTTCCCATTGGCCCGCTCAATCAAGCCCTGGCAACGATGAGCGAGAAACACACCCCGCCCCGTGAAGTGGCGCAGGCGTTTCTCAAGGAGCATCCGCAGGTCTGGAAGGCATGGCTCACGGAGGATGTGGCCGCAAAGGTCGAAGCCAGCCTCAAGTAACCTTCCATATGAGGACCAAACTGTGGGAGCGGGCAAGCCCGCTCCCACAGTTTTAACCGTATTCCAGCCCTAGAACTTGGTCTGCACTGCCAGCTCGAAGGTGCGCGGCGACCCCAGGTAATAGGCCGGCGACACCTGCACAAACTGCGCGTACACCTCATTGGTCAGGTTGCGCACCCGGCCTGTTATCGAGGTATGTTGATCGACCTTGTAGGTCAGGAACGTGCCGAACAAGGTATACGCCGGCACCGTCATGGTATTGGCATTGTCGGCATACACCTGTGCCACATAGCGCGCATCCACGCCGCCTTGCCAGGCGGGGGTGATGTCATAGGTCAGCCACAGGTTACCCACCCGCTTCGGCACGTTGGTCGGTGTATTGCCCTTGCGCGACACCACTGCGCCGCTGGCGATTTTCTCGTTGAAGTCATCGTATTGCGCATCGACCCAGGCGAAGTTGCCTTCCGCCAGCAGCTTGGGGGTTATGCGCAGCGAACTGGCCAGTTCGATGCCCTTGGACGACTGTGCGCCCACCGCAATACTGCGGGTAGGGTCCTGTGGGTCGGTCACGGCGAAGTCCTTGCGCTCGATCCGGTAGGCGGCAACGGTGGCTGAACCGCGACCGTCCAGGTAATCGAACTTGCTGCCCACTTCCCATTGCTTGCCGGTGGAGACATCAAACACCTGGGTGGTACTGGTGGGCTGTTCGGCTGCCGTGCTGTATTGCACATAGACATTGGCCGATGGGATGAACTGGTAGGTCAGGCCGACGCGCCCGGTGACCGGTTCCCAACGGCGCTTGACGTTACCCAGGTTGTCGCGGTGGCTGGTCACATCCAGGTCGATGGCGTCATAGCGCAGGCCGGTCAGCAGCGAAAGTTCGTCGGTCAGGCCCAGGCGGTTCTCCACAAACAGCGCCTTGGTCGTCACTTCGTTGGTCTTGTCCTTGATAAAGCCAGGCTGGGTGCCGGGCAGGTCGTAGAAGCGCCCGGGGTTGTAGTTGTTCGGGTCCACCGCGTTCTTGCCGGGCACGATCATCGGGCTGTTGGTGGTGCTGTTGACCTTGTATTCGAAACCGCCGGACCAGGTGGTGGCCAGGCCGAACACACTGCTTTCATGGCGTAGCTCGAACTGGTTGCCCTTCTGTTTACCCTGATGGCGCACCTGATAGGCCGTCGAACGGTTCACCAGGCTATTGTCGGCGTTGTACTGGTAGGTCTCCAGGTTGCGGTAGTCGCGCTGGCTGTCCAGGTGATAGAGGGTATTGCGCAGGCTGGTGCTGTCGTTGATCCGGTAGTCGATGATCGAGCGGGCCCAGATCGTGCGTTGTTCGTAGAGGCCATCGGCAACGTTGTAGTTGTTGAAGCGGTTGTGCCGGTCGATCTTCAACTCGCCGGCCTTGGGATTGAGCACCGGGGTGCCCCAGTACGGGCTGTCCTCGTGCTCATCCTGGTATTCCAGGGCCAGGGTGTGGGACAGGTTGGGCGTCAGGTCACTGAGCAGGGAAAAAGCCACGCTCCAGGCATCGCGTTGCTGGCGGTCGATATGGGTATGGTTGGTATTGCGGCTGACATCCAGGCGCGCGTAGTGCTGGACCTCGGCACCAGGCTCGGTCAGGGCATGGTTGAGGCCCAGGGCGATACCGGTGGTGTCGTAGCTGCCATAGTTGATCTGACCTTCCACGGCCCGCTCCTCGCGGGTGGCCAGTTTGGTCACGTAGTTCAGCGAGCCGCCCACGGAGCCGGCGCCATTGATCAGCGAAGAAGGCCCGCCAACCAGTTCGACCCGGTCATAAATCCATGCATCCACCGGCCGTGCCAGGCCACCGGCGACGTTGATGCCATTGAACATCTGGGTGATCTGGCTGCTGGTAAAGCCCCGGTAGGAGACAAATCCGCCAAACCCCGGCGGCGCACTGGCGTTGACCCCGGGCAGGGTGTTGGCTGCATCCTGGAAGGTCTTGGCGCCTCGGCGCTCGATATCGTTGCGGTCGGCGATGCTGATCGAGGCCGGGGTTTCCCGCACGCTCAGCCCCAGGCGCGAGGCCATGCCGCTGGATTGGTCCAGGGCCAGGCCCGGTTCGTTGGTGGCTGTGCCGTCAATGGTGGTGGGGGCCAGCTCAAGGGCCCAGGTGCTGAAAGGCAGGCAGCCGCACAGGCCCGCCAAGAGAGGTAAATGTTTCATCGATAAATCCTGAAAAGCATGGCTTGCAAGCAACGCACAGCCGTTCGCGCCTCCCTGGGGAAACAGCGCGGTGTGCGGATCAAAAAGCGCAGGTATCAGGCGTAGGCAGGTGGGGCGCGCGGATTAGCCGCAGGCCAGGTGACGCGGGTGGGAATGTCAGCTGTGGCCACCACGGCGGGCGGCGGAGCGTGAGGCTGTGGCAGTACCGCGACGTTAAGGCTGGAGTTGAGCGCCGGGCCCATGCCACCGGTGGAGCACAGCGGGCAACCGAAGGCCTTGGACAGCGTGGGCAGTGACTCATCGCCCGTGTTTACAGGGGCTGGCGCCTGGGTGCGAGGGTCCACCGTACAGAACTGGCCGCTGATGCCGTTGAGCTGCATGCCGACCATTTGCCCATGACCAATACTGCAGGCGAACACATTGAACAGGACGCAGCCATAGAGCATCCAGGCAATCAATGAGCGGTCGGCACGGGCGAGTTTCATGGGGCGTAACTTTACCATCGGATGACTAAATGCCTGCAAACAATCTGAAAAGGACTATCCTCTTTCGGACTTTTTAAAGGGTATCCAGCCATGAGCTTTGTCATTGCGAGGTGGGTTGTCGGGGTATTTGCATTGATCAGCATGGTCCACGTGTACTGGGCCGCAGGTGGCAAGCGGGGCAGTACGGCGGCGATTCCGCAACTGCCCGGCGAATTCGCCGGCGGGCCACGGCCAGCGTTCAAACCGTCGGCGTTGGGCACGTCCCTGGTGGCCCTGGGGCTGGTGCTGATTGCATTGTTGGTGTGCCTGCGGGTGGGGTTGTTTTTCCAGGCGGTGGGCCATCAGGCCCTGCAGTGGGGGATCAGCGCAATTGCCTTGATCCTGTTTGCGCGGGCGATTGGTGATTCGGAACTGGTGGGGTTCTTCAAGAAGGTCGGCGGTTCACGGTTTGCCCGGCTGGATACGTTTTTTTATTCGCCGTTGTGCCTGGTGTTGGGTGCAGGGCTGTTGGTCGTTGCCTGGGCCTGACTGACGGTATGCAGGGCCAAATGTGGGAGCGGGCTTGCTCGCGAAAGCGGCGGGTCAGTCAAATAGTTACCAACTGATCCACTGCTTTCGCGAGCAAGCCCGCTCCCACATTTTTTACCGCGTGTATTCCACAGGGATCAGCTGCCGCTGTCAGTCCTGCGGCTGCTGACCTCGGCCGGTACATCCTCTCCCGCCATGCGCTTGCGAAACAGCGACGTGCGCGCCAGCAGCAGTGTGGTCACCGGTACGGTGATCGACAGCAGGATCGGAATCAGCCAGCCGTGCAGTACCGGCCCGGATTTGAGTGTCGAGAAGTAGATAATCGACGCCAGGGCCACGCACCAGGCGCCCAGGGTCGAGGCCAGTGCCGGCGGATGCATGCGCTGGAAGAAATCCTTCATGCGCAGCAACCCGATCGCGCCAATCAGGGCAAACAGGCTGCTGAGCAGCAGCAGGATCGCCACGAGGATTTCCACCCACAGTGGCAGCTCACTGACATTGATCATTCGATCACCTCTCCACGCAGCAGGAACTTGGCCAAGGCAAACGAGCCGACAAAACCGAACAGCGCAATCAGCAGCGCTGCTTCGAAGTAGGTATCACTGGCATACCGAATACCCAGCACCAGCATCATCAGCATGGCCAGGATATACAGGTAATCCAGGGCCAGGACCCGATCCTGGGCCGAAGGCCCCTTGAACAGGCGCACCAGGGTCAGAACCATGGCCAGGGAAAACAGGAACAGGCTGAGCAGGATCGCATTGGCGAGCAGGGCACTCATTCGAAGATCTCCATCAGGGGCCGTTCGTAGGCCTGCTTGAAGTGCTCGATAAACTGCGCGTCGTCATCCAGGTCGAACACGTGCAGCAACAGGATGCTGCGGTCCAGGGCCAGTTCCGACCACACGGTGCCGGGGGTCACGCTGGTGATCATTGACAATACCGCCAGGCCGTTGGCGTCCCGCAGGTCCAGGGGGATTTTCACAAAGCGCGAGCGCGGCGGCCGTGTGCCGCAGGTCAATACGCCCCAGGCCACGTGCAGGTTGGAGATGATTACATCGCGCCCGACCAGGAAGAACAGGCGAATAATCACCCCTGGGCGGCGAATGCGTACCGGCAGCGGGCGCAGCGGCGCCATCATCAGCGGTGCGAGAAAGCCCAGCATCGCCCCCAGCAGCAGGTTGCCGGGGCTGATCGACAGGTTCAGCACCAGCCACAGCACCCCCAGTGCCAGCGACAGCCATGGGGCAGGGAACAGGCGTTTCATGGCTGCACCTCCACGGCGGCGGCCTGGGCTTGGGGACTAGGCACCGGGCGAGTAGCCATGACCGCCATGACGTAGTGCTCGGGGTTGTTCAGTTTGTTGGCGGTGTCCTGAGTAAAGCGCATGAGCATTTCTGCCTTGAAGGTCAGGCCAATCGCCAGGCCGAGCAAGATGAAGATCGGTATGCACTCAAGCCGTCGCAGCAGCGGCGAAGGCCGCTCTTCCGGGGTCCAGAAGCGTTGGATGCCCAGGCGCGCAAAGGCGATCAGCGAAGCCAGGCCCGAGAAAATCAACAGCACCACCAGGCCCCAGGCTGCCGGGCGGATCGGCTGGTCCACGGCCTGGCCCAGCCCCAGCGGGTTGATCAGGGCACTGAGCAGGCTGAGCTTGCCGATAAATCCCGACAGCGGCGGCATGCCGATGATCAGCAGGGCGCAGGCAATAAAGCTCAGGCCGAGGAAGGCCATGGTCCACGGGATGACCTGGCCGATCACGGCCTTTTGCTCATCGTCCAGGTTGGTACCCTTGGGTGGATGCTGGGATTCAACTGGCCGTGGCAACACCTCGGCTTCATCGTCCAGGGGCAGTTCATTGGCCGAGCGCGAGCGTTCGATCAGCTCCGCCAGCAGGAACAGCGCGCTCAAGGCCAGGGTCGAACTGACCAGGTAAAACAGCGCGCCGGCGGTCAGGCTGGGCTGGGCAAAGCCCACCGCCGACAGCAGGATACCGGCTGAAACGAGGATGCTCAGGCTGGCCATGCGCTCCAGGCGCTGGGCGGCGAGCATCGCCAGGGCGGCGCAGAGAAGGGTGGCCATGCCGCCATACACCAGCCAGTCGCCGCCAAACAACGCCGAAGCGCCGGCCTGCCCGGAAAACAGCAGGGTCCACAGGCGCAGCACGGTGTACACGCCGACTTTGGTCATGATCGCAAACATTGCCGCCACCGGCGCGCTGGCTGCGGAGTAGGCCGGTGCGAGCCAGAAGTTCAGCGGCCACATGCCGGCCTTGGCCAGGAAGGCGGTGGCGAGGATCGCCGCGCCGGCATGCAGCAGGCCGCGATCGGCCTCTGGGACCAACGGGATCTTCAGTGCCAGGTCAGCGAAGTTCAGGGTACCGGTGACCCCGTAGATCAGTGCCGCACCAATCAGGAACAACGACGAAGCCAGCAGGTTGATCGAGATGTAATGCAGCCCCGACGACACCCGCGCCCGGCCCGAGCCGTGGAGCATCAGGCCGTAGGACGCCGCCAGCAGCACTTCGAAGAACACGAACAGGTTGAACAGGTCGGCGGTGAGGAAGGCGCCGTAAAGGCCCATCAACTGGATCTGGAACAGCGCATGGAAACTGGTGCCGGCGCGGTCCCAGCGGGCCATGGCGAACAGCAGGGCGCAGACGCCGATGATCCCGGTGAGCACCAGCATCAGTGCCGACAGTTGATCCACCACCAACACGATGCCGAACGGCACCTGCCAGTTGCCCGGCAGGTACACGCCGATGGAGGCGGGGCCGCCTTTTTGCGTCCAGTACAGCATCAGGATGGCGATGCCCAGGCCGGCCATGCTCGACAGCAGGTTGATCTTGGCCTTGAGCGGGCGGTGTTTCTCGCCCAGCATCATCATCAGCGCGGCGGTCAGCAACGGCAGCAGGATCGGCGCGATGATCAGTTGGTTCATCCAGCTCATTCCTTGGGCTCCCGGCCGTCCACATGGTCAGTGCCGGTCAGGCCCCGGGACGCCAGCAGCACCACCAGGAACAGGGCGGTCATGGCGAAGCTGATCACAATCGCCGTCAGCACCAGGGCCTGGGGCAGCGGATCGGTGTAGTTGAGCAGGTCCTGGGGCACGCCGTCCTTGATGATCGGCTCCTTGCCGATAAACAGGCTGCCCATGCTGAAGATGAACAGGTTGACCCCATAGGACAGCAGGCACAGGCCCATCACTACCTGGAACGTCCGTGGCCGCAGCACCAGCCACACGCCGGAGGCCGCCAGGACCCCAATGGCAATTGCGATGACTTCTTCCATCAGGCGGCAGCTCCTTGTGGTGGCATGGCGGCGGCTTTCGCCTGGTTGCCGGGTTTATGGGCCCGCACCGATTGGTGACCCAGGGCGGTGAGCATTAGCAGGGTCGAGCCGACCACCATCGCGTACACGCCCACGTCGAAGAACAGCGCGCTGGCGATATGGATGTCGCCCAGCACCGGCAAGCTGAGGTGCAGGGTACTGGTGGTGAGGAACGGGTAGCCGAAGAGCAGCGCGCCAAGCCCGGTCAACGTTGCCGACAGCAGGCCGAAGCCCATCCAGCGCATCGGTCGCAGGTTCATCTGCGCCTCGACCCATTGGGTACCAGCGACCATGTATTGCAGGATAAACGCCACCGACATCACCAGGCCGGCGACAAAACCACCACCCGGCTGGTTATGGCCGCGCATGAACAGGTAGAACGACACTACCAGGGCAATCGGCAGCAGCAGGCGCACCAGCACAGCGGGCACCATCATAAAGCCCAGGGCTGTGTCGCTGGCCTGGCGTGGGTTGACCAGGTCGGTCGCCACGTCCGGTGCCAACAGCCGCTGTTGTGCAGGCAGTTGCTCGCTTTCCTTGGGCGGACGGAAGCGGCGCAGCAGTGCATACACCGTCAAGGCCACGGCGCCCAGCACGGTGATCTCGCCCAGGGTATCGAAGCCCCGGAAGTCGACGAGCATCACGTTCACCACGTTGCTGCCGCCGCCTTCAGGCAGGGCGCGGCTGAGGTAGAACGAGGAAATATCGTTGGGGGTCTGGCGGGTCAGCATTGCATAGGACAACAGTGCCATGCCGCCACCGACCACCGTGGACAGCAGCAGGTCGCGCAGCCGGCGAATACGCGCCTTGCGCAGTGAGTTGGGCAGCGGCGAGACCTCTTCGATCCGCCGTGGCAGCCAGCGCAGGCCGAGCAGGATCAGCACAGTGGTCACCACTTCGACCACTAGCTGTGTCAAGGCCAGGTCCGGCGCAGAGAACCAGACAAAGGTCACGCAGGTCATCAAGCCACAGACGCTGACCATGGTCAGGGCGGCCAGCCGGTGATACTTGGCTTGCCAGGCGGCGCCCAGGGCACAGGCAATCGCCAGCAGCCACAGGGTGACGAAGACGATGGAGCCGGGAATCTTCGGCCGGTCGCCCCAGCTCAGGCTGCTGCCCAGCATCGGGATCATCCCGACGACCACCGCCGCCAGCACCAGCAGGAACAACTGGGTCTGCAGGCGCTTGGTGCTGATGTATTTTTCGAGCCTGCGCACGCCGCGCATCATCACCACCAGGCTGCGCTCGAACATGCGCTTGCCATTGAAGTAGCTGATGATCGGCGGGTACTTGAAACGCCCGCGCTTGAGTTGCTTGCGCAGCAGCAGGTACAGGATCACGCCTCCCGTCATGGCTACCAGGCTCATGATCATCGGTGCGTTCCAGCCGTGCCAGATCGCCAGGCTGTACTCGGGCAGTACACCGCCGACCACCGGCAGGGCGGCGGCGGCAAGGATCGAGCCCACCACCTGGGCCGGGAAGATTCCCACCAGCAGGCAGGTAAAGACCAGCAGTTCCACCGGCGCGCGCATCCAGCGCGGCGGCTCATGGGGGGTGTGTGGCAGGTCGGTGGCCGCGGGGCCGAAGAAGACATCCACGGTGAAGCGCAGGGCATAGGCCACGCTGAACGTACCGGCGATGGTCGCGATCACCGGCAGGGCGATTTCCACCCATTGGGTCGAGGAGATGAACACCGTCTCGGCGAAGAACATTTCCTTGGACAGGAAGCCGTTGAGCAGCGGCACCCCGGCCATGGAGGCGCTGGCGACCATGGCCAGGGTCGCGGTGAACGGGATCAGGCGGACCAGTCCGCTGAGTTTGCGAATGTCGCGGGTGCCGCTTTCGTGGTCGATGATGCCCGCGGCCATGAACAGCGAGGCCTTGAACGTGGCGTGATTGAGGATGTGGAACACTGCCGCGACGGCGGCCAGCGGGCTGTTGAGGCCTAGCAGCAGGGTGATCAGGCCCAGGTGGCTGATGGTGGAATAGGCCAGCAGGCCCTTGAGATCGTTCTGGAACATTGCGCAGTACGCGCCGAGCAACAGGGTCAGGGCGCCGGCACCGCCGACCATCCAGAACCATTCTTCGCTGCCCGACAGCGAGGGCCACAGGCGGGCCAGCAGGAACACGCCGGCCTTCACCATCGTGGCCGAGTGCAGGTAGGCCGACACTGGCGTCGGTGCGGCCATGGCGTGGGGGAGCCAGAAGTGGAAGGGGAATTGCGCGCTTTTGCTCAGGGCGCCGATCAGGATCAGCGTCAGCAGGACAGGGTAGAGGGCGTGGGCACGGATCTGGTCGCCGGCGGCGAGTACCTGGTCCAGATCGTAACTGCCGACGACATGGCCGAGCAGCATGACCCCCGCCAGCAGGCACAAACCGCCGGCACCGGTGACCATCAGCGCCATATAGGCACCCCGGCGCGCATCGGAACGGTGGTGCCAATAGCCAATCAACAGGAACGAGAACAGGCTGGTCAGTTCCCAGAAAAACACGATCTGGATCAGGTTGCCGGAGATCACCAACCCGAGCATCGCGCCCATGAACGCCAGGAAAAACGCAAAGAAACGCGGCACCGGGTCATCCGGCGACATGTAATAGCGGGCGTACAAAGACACCAGGCTGCCAATGCCCAGTACCAGCAGCGAGAACAACCAGGCGAAGCCATCCATGCGCAACACGAAGTCCAGGCCCAGGCTGGGCAACCAGGAAAACTCTTCGCGGATCACGCCACCGTCGGCGATCTGGGGGTAGAGCAGGGCGACTTGTACAGTGCCAACCAGGGCCACAAGGCCGGCCAGCAGGGATTCAGTATTACGTGCGTTATGCGGCAGCAAGGCCGCCAGACAGCTGCCGATGAAAGGCAGAAGCAGTAGAACTATCAGGGACATAGGCTTCTAATCTGCAGTGGTTTGGGATGCATCATACGTGCCGGAATCCGGATTACCAAACGGCAACCTGTGGCAGGATCCTACAAGATGGACCGAAAACGCCCAGATGTCGCTGTGTAGGAGCCAGCTTGCGGGCGATAGCGGTCTCCCTGCTAGTCCATCATTGCCAGGTACGCCGCCATCGCCCGCTCCTACAGGGAGACGGCCTTTTGCTCGCGTGTCTTCATCTCACTGACAATCACCGCCGCCACAATCAACACAGCCCCCAGCATCGCAATCGGTGGGAAGCGTTCACCGGCAATCCGCCCGATAATCCCGGCCCATACCGGTTCACCGGCATAGATCAGGGTGGCGCGGGTTGGCGAGACGCTTTTCTGCGCCCAGTTCATCGCCAGTTGAATCACCGCACTGGTCAGGCCCAGGCCCACGGCGCTAAATAGCAGCACCCAGGAAAACCCCGGCAATGCCTCGCCCGTAGGCACCACCAGCAGGAACGAAAGAAGCGACGCCGTGGCCAGTTGCACCACCGTCACGCGGCGCACATCCACTTGGCCGGCGTAGGCGCTGATCAGGATGATTTCGGCGGCAATTGCAATGGCGCCGATCAAGGTGGCGATTTCACCAGGGCTGAAATTCAGCGATGCGCCAGCCGGGCCGGTCAGCAGCATCAGGCCGGCGAAGGCCAGCATGATGCCAATGCTCGGCATCAACCCCGGGCGCCGCCCCAGCACCAGCCATTGCAGCAGCGGTACGAAGGGGACATAAAGCGCGGTGATAAAGGCCGACTGGCTACTGAGGATCGTCTGCAGGCCAATGGTCTGCAGGCCATAGCCCAGCATGATCGCCGTGCCGATAAAGACGCCGGCCTTGAGTTCAAACAGGGTCAGGCCACGCAGGTTGCGCAGGGAAAGCAGGCCCACTACCAGCGCGGCTGCGGCAAAGCGCAGGCCGACGAAGAACATTGGCCCGCTGACGGTCATGGCGTGTTGTACCAGGATAAATGTGCCGCCCCAGATCATGGTGATCAGCACCAGCACGCATTCGGCTTTGCTGAAGCGGGAAAACAGCGGGGAGGCAGTCGAGGTGGTCATGGCGG
This sequence comes from Pseudomonas fluorescens, assembly GCF_000730425.1. Lineage (NCBI taxonomy): Bacteria > Pseudomonadati > Pseudomonadota > Gammaproteobacteria > Pseudomonadales > Pseudomonadaceae > Pseudomonas > Pseudomonas fluorescens. The sequence goes on from NZ_CP008896.1 coordinate 172,572, forward strand.
CTCTGGTCTTGCACAGGAAGGGCGCGGAACGCACAATGCGCCGCAGCTGGGCAGTATACTGCGCAAACCCATCGAGTGAGCAATATAGTGCACAAAGAAAATCCGCAACGGGCCTCGGTCTTGCAGCACGTCAGTCAGAACGTTCGTCGTCTGCGCCATGCCTGCGACTTGAGCCAGACGGCCCTGGCGCAAAAGTCCGGGGTCAGCCGGCGCATGCTGGTGGCCATCGAGGCGGGTGAAAAGAACGTCAGCCTGTCCACCCTCGACCGCGTGGCCGAAGCCCTGGACGTGGCCTTCAGCGACCTGATCCAGGCCCCCGACGCCCGTGACCACAGCCGCATCAACGAGCTGGCCTGGGCCGGGGAAATCGATGGCAGCAAGGCGGTGTTGCTGGCCAAGGCCACTGCCCGGCGTGAGGTCGAGTTATGGGAATGGCGCCTGGAGCCGGGCGATCGTTATTGCCCGGACCCCGACCTGGAGGGCTGGAGCGAACAGTTGTTCGTGTTTGAAGGCAGCCTGACCCTGGTGGTGGGCGACGGCGAAACCACCATCGCCGCCGGCGAGTTCTTCATGTTTCCCAGTCACCAACCCCATGCCTATCGCAATGAGGGGCCCGTGGCGGTGCGTTTCATCCGCAATGTGGTGATCTGACTCAAGCTGCAATGTCCCCTGTGGGAGCTGGCTTGCCAGCGATGGTCGCTAACGATAACGAGCGCGACCTGGATGATCGCGGAGCGGAGCGTTTCTAGATCCACACATCATTGAGCATGGTCCGCTCGCCACCCTGATCGCCGGTGTTCAAGACGCCGCGGGGTCCGACCAGCAGCAATTTCACCTCACCTTCGGCATACGGCTTGTGCTAGATGCCCTTGGGCACCTGTCGGTTTCCGAAATAAATGCGAGATTCCGCAAATAGCTGCGACTACAAATGCAGAAAAGGTCCACAGATGCGGGCCGGTGGTGTTGGGGGTTGGGGAGCAACGGAACAGAAAGTGCACTTAACCCCGCAACCCCCTGTGCCGCAAGGACAGTACGATAAAACCACCGTTTTGCCGAACCTGACCAGGGCTGCGTCCCTGGTCGGCGAATGACGCCGGCGCAAATAATACCCTGGACTTCTCCGGTTTTACCCAGGACCAGAAGATCAACCTCAACGAAGGCGCGTTCTCCAACGTCGGCGGCTTGGTCGGAAACGTCGCGATCGCCCAGGGCGTAACGCTGGAGAATGCCATCGGCGGCAGTGGCAACGATCTGCTGATCGGTAACGCCGCGGCCAACGAGCTCAACGGTGGCGCGGGCAATGACGTGCTGTTCGGCGGCTTGGGTGCGGATAAATTGTGAGTGGGCAGCGGCTGGCGAAACAGTGGAAAACTCTGAAAGCGCGTCCCGGGGTTACACAAGCGTTTTTCCCCTTGTTGTTTCCACCTGGGAGGCCTGTCAGTTTGACTTGAGTCATGAGCAGGCTGAGATCGTCGGCGTTATGCAAATAATCAAGGTGACGCAATTTCGCTCCCAGCCGGAACCGACCCCGGGTTGGCCAACAGGTCGTTATGGGGTGCGTCGGCAATCCGGCTGTAAAAATCCAGGTCAGGTTGCAGTAGCGCGTCAGGGGGGAGGCGCTTTCCATGCGCTGGAGCGTACGACTTTTTCCGAATTCTGTAGGCCCCCTAGAGGGGCATGCAGTGGTCAACCAAGGCCAAAAGCTCACGTCGCAATCATTCCGATCGATGTGCTCGCGAGCGTCCGATAGACGGACAGTCTCAATACACACGTCGCGGCAAAGGTCTTAGGCTATTACTAAAACTCATGACCGTATGACTTTTAATGGTTACGGGCCTCCGCAAACCCGGTGATACAACAGCGCCAACCTAGCTCATCCATAACAACAAAGAGCGTTTGCGCCATGACTCCATCCCGTCCTGCCGGCCTTCCCGGCCCACGCTGCCCCTGTCTCCGACTGTGCTCCTCGACCTGCATTTCCCACCTGATCCGGTTCCGGCTTGGCTGATCTGGCTCCCTTTCCTTGCATTCTCAAAGAGTAAGCCCCCATGCAACCACTCGACCTCTACATTGGTGAAGGTTTCGAAGGCCCGGGCGTCAACGCAGCCCATATCAACATCCTCATCGGTCCGCGCAACGGCCCCGCCGGGCAGGCTTTTGCCAGCAGCCTGGCCTCGCCGAGCCAGGGCCATTGCCCGTTCATGGTGATTGCCCAGCCGAACATTCCGGTCAAGCCCATGACCCTGTATGTGAACAAGGCGGCCATTGCCAGCGAGCTGCACGGCAACGCCACCTGGGGCGCATCTCAGGCAGGTATTGCCAAGGCGGTGCTCGAAGCGCTGCTGAATGGCGTCTTGCCGGCCGAAGCCGAAGACGAATGGGCGATCGTCACCGCCAACTGGGTCAATCCGGACTGCGACGATCTGGATGCGGTCTATCTCAACAACTACAACGCCTGCCGCACGGCGATCCGTGCGGCCCTGACCGGCAAGCCCGAGCGCGCCCAATTGGCGGATGTGGTGAGCCAGATCAGCAACCCGTTCTACACCCCCAAGGCCTGAGGAGCGCAGCATGCAATACATTCGTTTGGGTCATTCCGGCTTGCAAGTCTCGCGCCTGTGCCTGGGCACCATGAACATGGGCACCCCGGACTGGAAGCCCTGGATCTTCGATGAAAAGCAGAGTGAGCCCATCGTCGCCCACGCTCTGGATCACGGGGTGAACTTTATCGACCTGGCGGACTTCTATTCCGCCGGAGTCGGCGAGGAGGTAGTGGGGCGTATCGTCAAGCGTCTGGCCCGTCGTGAAGACCTGGTGATCACGACTAAAGTCGGCTATGGCACCCGCAGCGGGATCAACGCCAGTGGCCATTCGCGCAAGCACATCCTCGACAGCATCGATGCTTCGCTCAAGCGTCTGGGCATGGATTATGTCGATGTGTTCATGCTGCATTACTTCGATGTGAACACCCCGGTGGAAGAAACCATGCAGGCGCTGAACGACATCGTCCGCGCTGGCAAGGCTCGCTACATCGGAGTCTCCACCATGCTCACCGGGCAACTGGCGAAGCTGCTCATGGCCTGCGAACGCAATGGCTGGGTCAAGCCGATCAATATGCAGTTGCAACTGAACTGCGCCTACCGCGAGGAAGAGCGCGAGATGATCCCGTTCTGTCGCGACCAGGGGCTGGGTGTATCGGTGTTCAGTCCGCTGGCTCGGGGCCTGCTCACTGGTGACGTGCAGTCGACTCGCAACCAGACGGACTTCTTTACCCAGCAGATGTACAGCGATGAGGCCTCGTTGCAGATCGCCCATTCGGTGCAGCGGGTGGCCCGCGCCCGCGGCTTGTCCAACGCCCAGGTGGCCCAGGCCTGGGTGCTCAACCATGCCGGGGTCGACTGCATGCTGGTGGGCGCCGACACCACCGCGCAGTTCGACAGCGCCCTGGCGGCCTTGGATACCGCCCTGGATGCCGAGGAACTGCACGAGCTGGAACGCAACTACACGCCTTGCGATGTGATCAACGACTACAGCGCCGGCAAACGTATCCTGCGCACAGCCCGTCCGGGACTGGAGCGCTTTTCCCTGACCGAGGCCGTGGCATGAGTTCGTTGATCCGTACCGGTAATTTCATTGATGGCCAATGGTCCAGCGGCGGCGCCAGCTACCCGGTGTACAACCCGGCCAATGGCGAGCTGATCACCCAGGTGCAAAAGGCCGGCGCCGAGGAAACCCGCCTGGCCATTACCGCCGCCCAGCGCGCGCTGCCGGCCTGGCGCTCACTCACTGCCAAGGAGCGCAGTCAGCGGCTCAAGCGCTGGAGCGAACTGATGCTCGGCCAGCAGCGCGAACTGGCCACCTTGCTCAGCCGCGAACAGGGCAAGCCCCTGGCCGAAGCCATGGGCGAGGTGGTCTATGCCGCGAGCTTCCTGGAGTGGTTCGGCGAGGAAGCCAAGCGCGCCTACGGTGACGTGATCCCCAGCCATAAGGCTGACGCACGGATCATCGTGACCAAGGAAGCCATCGGCGTGGTCGCCGCGATCACCCCGTGGAACTTCCCCCTGGCCATGGTCACGCGCAAGGTCGGCCCGGCCCTGGCCGCCGGCTGTACGATGATCCTCAAACCCTCTGAAGAAACCCCGCTATCGGCCTTTGCCCTCGGGGTGCTGGCGGAGCAGGCGGGAATTCCGGCCGGTGTGCTGAACATCGTGTCCGGCGATGCCCCGGCCATCGGCGAAGCGCTGCAGGCTTCCAGTGTGGTGCGCAAGCTGTCGTTCACTGGCTCGACCCGCACCGGCAAGCTGCTGATGCGCCAGGCCGCCGACACCCTGAAAAAAGTCTCCCTGGAGCTGGGGGGCAACGCGCCGTTCATTGTCTTCGATGATGCTGACCTGGATGCCGCGGTCAAGGGCGCCATGGCCTCAAAGTTCCGTAACACCGGGCAGACCTGTGTCTGCGTCAACCGCTTCTTTATCCAGGATGGTGTGTACGAAGCTTTCACCGCCAAGCTGGCCGAGGCGGTTGCCGCGCTGCGGGTCGGCAGTGCCCTGGATGGCGATACCGAACAGGGCCCGCTGATCAACGCGGCGGCCCTGGCCAAGGTCGAGGCCCATGTCGGCGATGCCCTGGAGAAGGGCGCCCGGTTGCTTTGCGGCGGCCGTCGCCACGCCCTGGGCGGCACCTTCTTCGAGCCCACCATCCTCACCGAAGCCAGCGGCGAAATGCTGATCGCTCAGGAAGAAACCTTTGGCCCGGTGGCGGCGTGTTTTCGCTTCAAGGACGAAGCCGAAGTGCTGCAATGGGCCAATGACACGCCCTTCGGCCTGTCGGCCTATTTCTACAGTCGTGACATCGGCCGGGTCTGGCGCATGGCTGAAGGCCTGGAGGCGGGCATGGTGGGCATCAACGAAGGGATCATTTCCACCGAAGTGGCACCCTTTGGCGGGATCAAGGAATCGGGCCTGGGTCGTGAAGGCTCCAGGTACGGCCTGGACGACTACCTGGAGATCAAATACCTGCTGATGGGCGGCCTCTGAGGCCGGGCCCCTTGCCGCGCCGGCTCGCGGCAAGGGGCGCCTGTACCCGATTCATCTCTTATTCAAGAACAATAAATGGAGACGAACATGAGCACTGCAACCGTCAAGATCGATGACCTGCCCATTGGCCGGTTCCACCTGAAAATCGCCGGCCTGACCTTCGGTGCGCACTTCACCGACGGCTATATCCTTGGCCTGATCGGCATCGCCTTCACCCTGCTCAGTCCGCAGATGCAACTGGATGCGTTCTGGCAGGGCCTGATCGGCGCCTCGGCGCTGATGGGGCTGTTTATCGGCAGCCTGTTCTTCGGTTGGATCTCCGATCACCTGGGGCGGCAGAAGATCTTCCTGGTCAGTTTCGTGCTGATCACCCTGGCTTCGGTGATGCAGTTCTATGCCGAGACCGCCATGGGCCTGTTCCTGTGCCGGGTCCTGATTGGCATCGGCCTGGGCGGCGACTTCAGCGTCGGCCACGCCATGCTCGCCGAGTTCGCGCCGAAGAAGCACCGCGGTGTGCTGCTGGGTTCGTTCAGCGTGATCTGGACCTTCGGCTACGTTGCCGCGACCTTTGTCGGCACCGCGATGCTCAGCCTTGGCGACGACGCCTGGCGCTGGATGCTGGCGTCCTCGGCGATACCCGCCGGGCTGATCCTGCTGGCGCGCATCGGCACCCCGGAGTCGCCGCGCTGGCTGGTCAACCGTGGGCGCACCGCCGAGGCCCGCGCCATCGTCCACAAGCACCTGGGGGCCAACGTGGTGCTCGACGAACAGCCCTCGGGTGAAACCCGTTCCGGCTATGCCGTGCTGTTCAGCCCCGAGTACCGCAAGCGCACCACATTCAACTGCCTGTTCTTCGTGTGCATCGTCATGCCGTATTTCGCCATCTACACCTTCCTGCCGTCGATCCTGCAGAAGATGGGCCTGGCCGAGGGTTTTGGCACCGAACTGATGCTCAACCTGCTGCTGATCCTGGGCGCGCTGATCGGCATCTGGTGCACGGTGAAGTTTTCCCGCCGGGGGTTCCTGATCAACTCCTTTGTCATCCTGGCGGTGGCGCTGTTGCTGCTGGCGGTACTGCCGGGCAGCGCGGCGTGGCTGATGGTGCTGCTGTTCGGTGTGTTCACTCTGGTGCTGTCGGCAGTGAGCAACCTGGTGGGCGTGTTTCCGGCGGAGAGTTTCCCCACCGAAGTGCGTGCCAGCGGCATTGGCCTGGCCACCGCCGTGAGTCGCCTGGGTTCGGCCACCAGCACCTTCCTGTTGCCGGTGAGCGTGGCCGGGATAGGCCTCAGCCCGACCATGGGTATCCTCGCCGGGATCCTGGCATTGGGCGCACTGATTTCCTGGGCCTGGGCACCGGAGACCAAGTCCCTGACCCTGAGTCAGGCTTGCAGCGTCAACGGCGCCGAGCCGGCCAAGATCAAACTGCCTGGCGCGTCCGCCCCGATCTGACCTCCTGTTTTCAAGCAGGCCGCAGGCTCAGGTTTGGTGACTGCTACGAAGCCGGTTTGTTCAGGGGGTGTTCGTGCTCAAGGGTTACTCACCCGGCTCAGCCACTGGGTAAATAGCTGTACCTTGGACAGCCCCTGCTTGTCGTTCGCGACGTCTAGCCAATAGCCGTAGGGGCCGATCACTTCCACCGAGGTGATCGGCAGCAGGCGGCCGTCCGCCAATTCTCGCTCGATCATCTGGCGGTCGATCACCGCCAGTCCGCCACCCGCCAGGGCGGTATGGATCACTTGGTCCAGGGTGCTGAACTCCAGGCCCGCTCGGGCATCGAAATCGTCTCGGCCCATGGCCGCCAGCCAGTTCTCCCAGACCCGCAGGCGCTTGCCATCATGCAGGATGTGCAGCAGTGGAAACTGCCCCAGATCCGGTGCCAGGCCATCGACAAACAATTCCGGGCTGGCCACGGCGATGTGCCGCTCCATCACCAGCAACTGGCTTGAACAATGAGTGGCAGGCTCCAGGCCGAAGCGGATCTGGCAGTCGACCTCGGCCAGGCTGTCGTGGCTGCTGGTGTGAGTCACGCTGAGGCTGATGTCCGGGTAGCGCTGGCAGAAATGGCGCAGTTGCGCTGACAGCCAGCGGGTGGCCCAGGTCGGCGGCGCGACGATGCGCAGGCGCTGGCGCAGGTTGGGCACGCGCACGGCTTCCAGGGCGCGTTCGATATGGTCGAAGGCCGATTCCATCTGCGGTGACAGCGCCGTACCGGCCTCGGTCAGCGCCAGCCCTCGTGGGGTGCGCACGAACAGTGCGACACCGAGGTAGTCCTCAAGCTGCTTGATCTGGCGACTGACGGCGCCCTGGGTCACGTTCAGACCCTGGGCGGCCTGGCTGAAACTGCGATGGCGCGCGACCTCTTCAAAGACCCGCAACATGTTCAGGGAAGGCAGCTGACGCATGAAAGGGCGACTCCGCTGCGCCGTCGGCCCTCGGTCTTCGGGGCTGGGACCCGGGGCTGCGGGCAGGTTTATTGTTGTGGCCGGAACAGGCGCCAGTCCGTCCTGCACATTACCCAGCCCTCATCCCGCGGACTCGGTCAGAAGTAATACCCGAGGTTCACATACAGCTGGTTCTCCCACTGGTTGCTGCCGCCAGCCCCCAGGCTCTGGGTGTAGCTGCTGCCGCCGATATAGGGATCGTTCTTGCCGATCAGCCACTCGGTGGCAACCCAGAGTTTGCTCAGGGAGAACGAGCTGCCGAGGATCAGTCGCTGGGAGGTCTTGAACTCATCGGCGGATTTGTCGAAGGCGCTGTAGTTGGCGTACAGCTTGATACCGCTGAGCTGGTCGAACAGGTAATTGCCGGCGACGTCATAGCTCAGGTCCGCCACGTACAGGTTGCCGCGGCTCGCGACGTTGAAGGTGCCGTCGTAGCCGCCCAGGGTGACCACTTCATCGGTGCCGGCGTTGCGGGGCGACATCTGTTGGCGCGCCGCCTGCAACTGCAGGCCCCAGGGGCCGTTCTTGCCCAGGTAGTGCAGGGCCAGGGCGTTGCGCCGGCCGTGGTGGTCGGTGTCCTGGTTCTCCAGGGTAGAGGTCAGGCCGGAGAGCCCGACCTCGGATTTCCACGGCCCCAGGTCCAGGGCCCTGGCCAGCCGCAGCACCACCGTGTTGCGTTCCTGGTTGTCACTGCCGTCGGCCACGTAGCTGTCGGCCCCGGACACCACACTGGAGTAGGTCACGCCCTTGCTGGTGCCCTTGCCCTGCCACGCCGGGCGCAGGTAGTAGCCGGCCTGGAGGTTCCAGTCTCCACGTTGCTGGATGTATTTGGCGCCGACCTGCTGTACGTCTTCCAGGCCGATGACGTTGCCCAGGGTTTCGTAGAAGGTGCTGCCAAAGTACGGCTGCAGGCCGAACGGCACGCTGTTCAGGCCCACCTGCACTTGCTGGTCGGGGTTGAACCGGTAGCCGACCCAGGCGAACTTGGCGAACTGGATATCACCGTAGTCCCGGGTGTACTGGTAGGGGTAGGAACGGCCGTAGAAACGGTACTGGGCTTCGCCGATCCAGGTGTCGGAATTGTACTTGGCGCTGAGGTACAGGGTATCCAGGCCGAACTTCTGGATGTCGCGGTCCGGGTCGTAGTCCCAGCGCGCACGGATCGCGCCACCGAGGTCGAGGTTGTCGGTGACCTGGATCGCCATGGCCGGCGTGGCGAGGGTGGACAGGGCAGCCAGGCAGGCAGCGTTCAAGCGCAGGCAAGTGGGGCGGGGCATGGGGCGGCTCTCGTTTATTGTTATGTGAGATGCCAGGCAGTCTTGCCATAGAGCGCAGGATCGACAAACGATTATTTGGTCGGACAAACCTTCCTTAAATGCAGGTTACGGGTAGAAAAAATTGTCGCGACTGTAGGAAGAACCACCGCGGACGTGGGATGCTTGCCACCTCGTTAGCTGTGCTCGAGCCACTCCATGAAACGCAAAATGCCCGGTCTCAACGCACTCAAGGCCTTCGAAGTTGCTGGCAGCACCGGCAGCTTCACCCGCGCCGCCGAGTTGCTCAACGTCACCCAGAGCGCAGTCAGCCGCCAGGTACGCCAGTTAGAGGAGCAACTGGGCGAGAGCCTGCTGGAGCGGCGTCACCATCACCTGGAGCTGACCAACGCCGGCCGGGTGCTACTGCGGGCCTTGCACCAGTCCTTCGACAAGATCGAGCTGACGGTGCGCAGCATCCAGCAGAAGTCCCATGCCAATCGCCTGCACCTGAATGCGCCGCCGACCTTCACTAGCCGCTGGCTGATGCCGCGCCTGGGGCGCCTGCGCGAGCAGCATCCGGAGCTGGAGTTGAGCATCACCACGCGCTTGCAGGACAGCCTGGCGCAAACCAGTGCCCTGGACTGTGCAATCCGCTTTGGCGACGGTGAATGGGACGGCCTGGACAGCTCGCTGCTGTTCCAGGAGCGACATGTTGCGGTCTGCGCCCCCTCGCTGTACGCCCGGAAATCGAGCGAGCAGGACGTCGATCTGAGCCGCATGACCCTGTTGCACGTCCTGGCCCGGGAAGACCAGCGCTACCTGACCTGGAAGCACTGGCTGGATGCGGCGCGCATCAGCGGGGTCGATACCCAGGGCGGTTATGAGTTCGATCTGCTGGACCTGGCGATCCGTGCCGCCACCGATGGCCTGGGCATCACCATTGCCGACTGGCACATGGTCGCCCCGGACCTGGCCAGCGGGCAGTTGACCCAGGTTCTCAACGTGCATGTGGAAGGGCACCAGTCCTACTGGCTGGTGACGCGACCGGAGCAGACGCGGATGCCGCAGCTGCAGGTGTTTGGCCAGTGGCTGCAGGAAGAGATCTGGCTGGCGCAACGCCAGTTGGAACCGTCAACGGCGGTGACCGGCTAGGTGCCTTCGCTAACGGCGGCTTCCGCGCAAGGGCGGCGGCAGGCGATGCCAGTGCCGAGCCTCTGGCCTGGCCCTTTGTTGGCTAACATGCGTTTTTCGAATCTTTGTCGGCTTATTTAATCGTTTGTCCATTCGTAGCCGGATGCCAAGACTGCGGGTTACTCACATAACAAAAACCGAGTAACCCGCCATGCCTTACCTAGCTTCCTACGATTGTCCGAGTCCGCGCCTTGCGTTTACGACTCGTCACTTCCTGTCCGTTGCCATGCCGTCCCTTTTCTGGTCGCCGGCAGGCAGTGCCGTGCCCGGTCAGGCGCGCAAGGCGGGTTGAAGTTGAAGGAGTGGCCGAGATCGGTTCCCGGCCGCCCCAGTCATTCATGTCACAACGATGGGCATTCTCCATGCGACTCGAGCGAAATTTTGTCAACGGCCACTTCATCGAACCTGTCAGCAGCGCGTTGATCGCGGTGTACAACCCGGCCACCGAAGCCCAGGTTGGCGCGGTCTCGGCCGCCACCGCCGCCGAAGCCGTGGCCGCGGTCGACGCGGCCGCTGCGGCACAACAGATCTGGGGCACACTCACCAGCATCCAACGTGCCGAGCACCTGCGGGCCCTGGCCGATGCCCTTGAAGCACGGGCCGAAACCATTGGTGCAGCGCTGGCCGCCGAGTCCGGCAAAAGCCTGGAGGATGCCAGCAACGAAGCCCGCTATGCCGCGCAGATCACCCGCTACCACGCCGAGTGGGCGCGACGCATCGAAGGCGAGATCATCCCCAGCGACAGCCCGGACGAAAACCTGTTCCTGCACCGCGAGCCGATTGGCGTGGTGGCCTGCCTGATTCCGTTCAACTACCCGGTCTACACGCTGTTGCGCAAGATCGCCCCGGCGCTGATTGCCGGCAACACCGTGGTGGTGCGCCCGAGCAACAACACCCCGATCTCTGCCTTCGAGATTGCCCGGGCCGTGCAGCAGGCCGGACTGCCGGCCGGCGTGGTGAACATCCTGACCATGGACCACGCCACCGCCGCCAGTGTCTGCACCCACAAGGCCGTGGGCCTGATTACCCTGACAGGCAGCGTCAACGCCGGGCGCATCGTGCTCGACTACTGCAAGGCCAATATCGCCAAGCCTTCTCTGGAACTGGGGGGCAAGACCCCGGCCATCATCGAGGCCGATGCCGACCTGGAAAAGGCCGCCAGCGACATCGTCGGCTCCAAGACCACCCATTGCGGCCAACTGTGCACGGCGGTAGAGCGAGTCTATGTGCATGAGAGCGTGCACGAACCTTTCCTGGCCCTGCTCAAGGCCAAGCTCGTAGCGGTTCGCTTCGGTGATCGTACAGTCGACCCGGGGTTGATGGGGCCATTGGTCAATGCCAGTGCGCAACAGGCTGTCCATGCCCTGGTCGAGCGTGCCGTCGCTGCCGGCGCCGTGCTGGAAAGCGGCGGCGTACTGCCCCAGGGCAAGGGCCATTTCTACCCGGCGACCCTGCTCAGCGGGTGCAGCCAGGACATGGAGATCGTCCAGGAGGAAATCTTCGGCCCGGTGCTGCCGGTGCTCAAGTACCGCGACATCGACGAAGCCCTGGCCCTGGCCAACGATCATCAGTTCGGCCTGTCGTCGGTGCTCTACACCGAGAACTACCGTACCGCGATGAAAGTTGCCAATGCCATCGAAGCGGGCGAGCTGTACGTCAACCGCACCCCGGCCGACCCCTACCAGGGTTACCACGCCGGCTGGAAACGTTCCGGCCTGGGCGGCGATGACGGCAAGCACGGCATGCTCGAATTCACCCAGACCCGCCTCGTCGTCATGAAGTTTTAGCAGCCGCTGCAAATCTTGAGCGGCAAGCAAAGGCGCTGCGGTGCTTCTTGCGGCTTGAAGCTCAAAGTTTGCCGCTGCGCCTCTCCTATAAAAATAATGATCAGGGCGCCCGCATCGACGGGTAGCCCGAGGTTCCAGCTATGTCCAAGCATGCTTCCAGTACTGCCGCTGTTCAGGGTTCCACGCCGCTGGCCGCCGGCCAGAGCGACAAGGGCCGGCGCTATGTCCAATTGATGTTGCTGGTGCTGGCCGCGGGGGCGATCTATCCGATCCTCTACCTGCGCCAGGTCTACCAGACCACCATGCTCGAGGTGTTCCAGATCAATCACAGTGAGCTGGGCTATCTGTATTCGATGCTCGGGACGGTGTTCCTCATCAGCTACCTGCCCAGCGGCTGGCTGGCGGACCGCATCGCACCGCGTTTCCTGATTTTCTTCTCGCTGGTGGCCACCGGCGCCCTGGGCCTGTGGTATTCCACCGCGCCTTCTCTGACGGTGCTGATGATCATCTTCGGTTGCTGGGGCCTGACCACCGGCCTGACCTTCTGGGCCTCGGTGCTCAAGCGGGTGAAGATGATCGCCCGGCAGTCCGAGCAGGGACGGTTCTTCGGCATCCTCGACGGCGGTCGCGGGCTGGTGGAAGCCTTGCTGGCGACCCTGGCCCTGGGGCTGTTCGCCCTGGCCACGGAAACCCGTGGCGAGTCGGCCGCCGAGGGCTTCCGGCATGTGGTCTACCTGTATTCCTTTACCTGCATCGCCATTGGCTGCGTGCTGGTGCTGCTCAAGGATCCCAAGTCCATGACGGACACCGCGCCGGTGGAGCAGGGCAGGTTCAACCTGCTGAGCGACCTGGCGATCCTGGTGAAGATTCCCGAGCTGTGGCTGGTGACCGCCATCGTGTTCTGCGGTTATCACATCTTCTGGGCCACCTACAGCTTCTCCGACTATCTGCAGGGCAACGGCATGACCGCGGTCATGGCCGGCACTATCACTACCATCAAGTTGTGGATGCGGCCCATTGGCGGCATTGGCGGCGGCTGGCTGGGGGACCGTTTCTCCAATGTATCGGTGCTGGTGGTGGCGCTGTTGCTGGCGTCCCTGGCGATGCTCGGGTTGATCGTGTTTCCGGGGCTGAACCACCTGGGGCTGCTGATTGCCACGGTGATCTTCATCGGCCTGATGACCTACGCGATTCGCGGGCTGTACTGGGCGATTCTCGACACCTGTGACATTCCGCTGCGCATCACCGGCCTGGCCATCGGCATTGTCTCGGTGGTGGGTTACCTGCCGGACGCCTTTATCCCGCTGATCAACGGCTACCTCACCGAACACTTCCCCGGTGCCCTGGGCTACCAGCTGTACTTCGGCTACATCGCCGCGGTCGGCCTGCTCGGCACGCTCGCGGCCCTGGTCCTCAGGGCTCGGGTCAACCGTAAAACCGTCAATCACAAGGCAGGTGCCTGAGATGAAAATCGTCGCCCTTGAAACCCATGTCGTTGCTGTCCCGCCGCCGCATATCGGTGGCATGTACTGGTTGTTCGTCAAGCTCAGGACTGCCTGCGGCATCGAAGGCGTGGGTGAGATCTACGCCGCCACCTTCGGCCCCCAGGCCATGCTGCCGATCATCGAGGATGTGTTCCAGCGCTACCTGCTGGACCAGGACCCGCACCATATCGAGCGCTTCTTCCGCCAGGCCTATTCCAGCGGATTCACCCAGCGCCCGGACCTGACCATGATGGGTGTGGTCAGCGGCCTGGAAATGGCCTGCTGGGACATCATCGGCAAGGCGGCGAACAAGCCGGTGTATGAACTGCTGGGGGGCAAGGTCCACGAGCGCCTGCGCTCCTACACCTACCTGTACCCGCGCAACAGCAGGGGCGAGTACGACTACGACGACCCGGACCTGGCAGCCGAGTGCGCCGTGCAGAACATGAACCAGGGGTTCACCGCCCTCAAGTTCGACCCGGCCGGTCCCTATACCGCCTACTCGGGCCACCAATTGTCCCTGGAGGTGCTGGAGCGCTGCGAAACCTTCTGCCGCAAGATCCGCGAGGCGGTGGGCAATCGGTGCGACCTGCTGTTCGGCACCCATGGGCAGATGGTGCCGTCGTCGGCGATTCGCCTGGCCAGGCGCCTGGAAAAGTACGACCCGCTGTGGTTCGAAGAGCCGGTGCCTCCGGGCCAGGAAGAGGCCATGGCCCAGGTCGCGGCCAAGACCAGCATCCCGATTGCCACGGGCGAGCGCCTGACCACCAAGTACGAGTTCTTCAAGCTGCTGCAGGCCGGCGGCGCCTCGATCCTGCAGATGAACGTGGCGCGCTGCGGCGGGCTGCTGGAAGCCAAGAAGATCGCCAGCATGGCCGAGGCCTACTACGCACAGATCGCCCCGCACCTGTACAACGGGCCGATCGGCGCCGCGGCGAGCTTCCAGCTGGCCACCTGCACGCCGAACTTCCTGATCCAGGAAAGCATCATGACCTGGGGCGGCTTCCATGCCCAAGTGCTGACCAAGCCCCTGCAATGGGAGGACGGCTACATCATCCCGTCCTCCGAACCGGGCCTGGGGGTAGAGCTGAACATGGACGTGGTGCGCCGTCATTCGCCCTACGGCGGCGAGCGCCTGCACCTGCAAATGGCCGCGACCCCGGCCGACGTCAAGGACACTTCGCCCGCGAGGGGCTGAGACATTTTCCCGCCATTGCGGACGGGGCATGGGCAGCCGCTGGTGGCTGCCTTCAATACGACTGACGCGGTAACCCTGCATGACATACGACTACATCATCGCCGGCGCGGGCGCTGCCGGCTGCATCCTCGCCAACCGGCTTTCGGCCTCGGGCCAATATTCGGTGCTGCTGCTGGAGGCGGGCGGCAAGGACTCATCGTTCTGGTTCAAGATCCCGGTGGGGTTCGCCAAGATGTACTACAACCCGACCTTCAACTGGATGTACTACAGCCAGCCGCAGCAGCAGCTCGACGGCCGTGCGATCTACGCGCCCCGGGGCAAGGTGCAGGGCGGCTCGGGCTCGATCAACGCGATGATCTACGTGCGTGGCCAGGCCCACGATTTCGACGACTGGGCAGCGGGCGGCAATGACGGCTGGAGCTTCAAGGAGGTGCTGCCGTATTTTCGCAAACTGGAGAGCCATCCCCTGGGCGACAGCCAATATCACGGGAGCAGCGGCCCCATCAGCATCACCCCGATGAAGGGCCAGACCCACCCGATCTGCGAGGCGTTCCTCAAGGGCTGCGAGCAGTTGGGCTACCCGCGCAGCGAGGATTTCAACGGCCCGGATTTCGAAGGCGCGGGCATCTATGACGTCAACACCCGCAATGGCCAGCGCTGCTCCAGCAGCTTCGCCTACCTACACCCGGCCTTGAGCCGGCCGAACCTGACCGTCGAGCACCATGCCCTGGTGGACCGGGTGCTATTCGATGACCTGCAACAGCGGGCGATCGGAATCTGCGTGACCCAGCACGGTGTGGTCCGCACCTTCAGCGCGAACAAGGAGGTGATCCTCTGTGCCGGCGCGGTGGACACGCCGAAGATTCTGCAACTGTCCGGCGTGGCCGACCGCGAACTGCTGGCCCGGCACCGGATTCCCCTGGTCCGGCACCTGCCGGCGGTGGGCCGCAATCTGCAGGATCACCTGTGCGTCAGCTATTACTACAAGGCGAATGTACCGACCCTGAACGATGAGTTTGGCTCGCTGTTCGGCCAGCTCAAGCTGGGGCTGCAATACCTGCTGACCCGCAAGGGCGCGCTGGCCATGAGCGTCAACCAGGCCGGCGGCTTTTTCCGTGGCAACGAGCTCCAGGCACATCCCAACCTGCAGCTCTACTTCAACCCGCTGTCGTACCAGATTCCCAAGAGCAACAAGGCCAGCCTCAAGCCCGAGCCGTATTCGGGGTTCCTGCTGTGCTTCAACCCGTGCCGGCCCACCAGTCGCGGGCACATCGAGATCGCCTCGGACAACCCGCGGGACGCGGCCCTGATCGACCCCAACTACCTGAGCACCGAGAAGGACATTGACGAGGTGCTGCAAGGCAGCCGGCTGTTGCGCCAGATCATGCAGGCACCGGCGCTCAAGGGCATCACCGTCGATGAAGTGCTGCCGGGCCCCGGGGTCGAGAGCGACGCACAGATGCTGCAGTACTTTCGCCAGAACAGCGGCTCGATCTACCACCTGTGCGGCTCCTGCGCCATGGGTGGCGATCCGCAGGAGTCGGTGGTGGACAAGCGTCTCAAGGTGCATGGCCTTGATGGCTTGCGCATCGTAGATGCTTCGATCTTCCCCAATGTCACCTCCGGCAACACCCATGCGGCGGTGCTGATGGTGGCGGAGAAGGGCGCTGATCTGATTCTTGAGGAAGCCCTATAGAAAAACGTTCGAATTATATTGAGTTGCCCCTGGTTTCCTAGACTACACCTGCCTGCCACCGGCGCTTGTAAGGTTAAAGGGGCCCTAATTGAAAAACGGTGTCCGCATGGCTGTGCCAGACAAAATCCCCCTCGATCTTCACCACCTTGAATTGGTAGTCGTTCATCTGTGCGATGACCTTGGGTGCCCATTGCTCGTTGAACAGGCTGTATTTGTGCGCAAAGTTGGTGGCGGTGCAGGCGGGCATGTCCGTTATCTCAGCTGATCCGGGAAAGTCCTGACCTTAAATGCCGCAGGGCAACAGGTATTGAATGATCGTGCGATTGTCAGCTCAATAGAAACGTTATATTGTATCTATCAATAACGATTCTCATGTTTCGCCATGCCTGAGGTCGGCTTGTTTACTTTCGGCTCAAGGGATTGCAGATGAACCAGTTGCACGGGATCGCTCCGCGGCTTTCAACGGTGTTGGCGATGGGGCTGTTGTCCTCGCTCACGGGCTTGCCCGTCGTCGCGCAAGAACGCGAAGAATCAGTCACTGAGCTTGAAGCCACCCGGGTCAGCGCCCCGTTGAACAAGGCGCTGGAAGTGAATGCGGGTGGTTTCGGCGCCAAGGACGCCATGGAAGTTCCCCTGGCGATCCAGAGCTATTCCAGCAAGACCATCGCCGACAGCTCCGCGCGCACCGCCGTCGATGTGCTGAGCCTCGACCCTTCGGTGCTCAGTTCTTCCGGTGGCAGCGGTTTTGACAACTTCCGCCTGCGCGGCTTTGCCATGGATAACTTCAACACCATCCGCCGTGACGGCCTGGCCCTGGCCCCGCACCACGACGTCCCCCTGGAAAACGTCGAGCGCATCGACGTGCTCAAGGGGCCGTCGGGCTTTCTCTACGGCTTCAACTCGCCAGGCGGCACCATCAACTACATCCTCAAGCGCCCGACCCTGGAGCCGCTGCACACGGTCAGCGTACAAGGCTCGTCGTTGCTCGGCCGCTATGTGGCGATTGATACCAGCGATTCATTCAACGACGGCGCCATTGGCTATCGCCTGAATGCCGGCTACGAGAAGAACGGCGACTTCGATCACGCCCGCGACATGGAGCGCAAGTTTATCGGCCTGGCCACCGACTTGCGCCTGAGCGACCGCGCGCTGTTGCAACTGAATGCCGACTGGTCGCGCAAATCCACGGTCTCCGACCCGTTGCTGCGTGCCGACCAGAGCGGTCGCGCCAACCCACTGGACCCATCCAGCTATGTGCTGCCACCCAAGGTCAATCGCCGCGATCTGTTGACCGGCTCCTGGTTCCGCCACCAGACCGAAGGCGCCAACTTCGACGCCAAGTTCGAGTACGAGCTGGATGACAACTGGACCTCCGTGACCCAGGGCAACTACTCGCGGGTCGAGCGCCATGGGGGCTACAACGATCTGTTCGGGATCAAGCCCAATGGGGATATCGGCTCGGCCGACTTCTACGTGTCCCGTGGCGAAGTGTTCAGCACCTGGTCGCTGCAGTCGTACCTGGCCGGCAAGTTCGCCACCGGCAATCTCTATCACGACGTGTTCTTCGGCACCGGCTACAAGCAATTCAAGGACGTCAGCCCGTTCTGGGATTCGGTGGACAGCAGTACGCCAGGCATCGGCATCGGCGATGTCTCGGTGAGCAACATCCGGCACCCGGTCAACCCGCCGAAATGGCATTTCGGCCCGGAGCAAGCCACCGACTTTGTCTCCTCCATCAAGGAAACCTCGGTCTTTGCCAGCGACCTGATCTCCCTCACCGAACAGTTCCAGGTGATGCTCGGTGGCCGTTACATCTGGTACCGCGCCGAACAGCTCTCGGCCATCGCGCCTGCGCAGAGCCACAACGTGTTCGTGCCCAGCGGCGCCTTGATCTACCGGCCCTGGGACAGCCTGATGACGTACATCAGTTACTCCAAAGGCTTTGAAAAGGGCGACTACGCCCCCTACAACGCAACCAACGCCAACCAGCCCACCGATGCCATCGAGTCCAAGCAGTACGAGGTCGGCCTCAAACTGGACCTCGACAGCCGCCTGAACCTGGGCCTGGCGGTGTTTGATATCCGGCGCAAGGCCAGTTACCTGAACACCAGCAACACCTATGTCAGCAACGGCGAATTCCACCACCGTGGCGTCGAGTTGACCCTGGCCAATCGCGTCACCGACGCCTTGACCCTCACGGCCAACGCCGCCTACCTGGCCACCCGCATGGAGGATGTGGATGACGTCACCGTGGACGGCAAGCGCACCGAAAGCGTGCCCAAGTGGAAAGGCGCGTTCGGAGCCCTGTACAGCGTGCCCGCCGTGCCCGGCCTGTCGTTGGACAGCACGCTGAGTTATGTCGGCAGCCGCCCGGTGGATGCGCAGAACAGCGGCTACATCCCCAGCTATACCTTGCTCGACGCTGGCATCAGCTACCGCTCGAAACTGGCGGATACCCCGGTGACCTACCGCCTGCACGGCAAGAACCTGACCAACAAGTACTACTACGCCAGCGCCTATTACCAGGGCGGGCTGGATGTGGGGCGCGAGCGTGAAGTGTTCCTTTCGGCCAAGTTCGAGTTCTAGAACCATGACTTATTCCAGCTCATTGCCCGGCCTGCGCCACCTGTGGGTCGAGCGCCTGCTTGATCAGCACCGTGGCAGATTGATCGAACTGGTCGATGGCCTCGGCTCGCCACTGCACCTGCTGTGCCCCCAGGTCTTTCATGCCAACGTCGAAGCCTTCCAGCACAGCTTTACCCAGGCCCAGGTGCGCGGCAGCCTGTTGTTTGCGAAGAAGGCCAACAAGGCCAACTGCTTTATCCAGGCTTGCGCGCAGTGTGCGATCGGGGTGGATGTGGCCAGCGTCGGTGAGCTGCAAAAGGCCCTGGCGGGTGGGGTGGCCGGCTGCGATATCGGCGTGTCCGGCCCGCGCAAGAGCGATCAGTTGCTGGGGTTGAGCTTGAGCCATCAGTGCCTGCTGGCGGTGGACTCCCTGGAGGAGCTGCTGCGTATCCTGCAATTGGCACAATCGCTGCGCCAGCGCGCACGCCTGCTGCTGCGCTATTGCCCCAACGGCCAGTCCCATAGCCGTTTCGGCCTGAATACCCGGGAGTGCGACCAGGCGTTGGTGTTCTGCCGCCAACATGTGGCAAACCTGGACCTGCAAGGCTTCTCCTTTCACCTGGGCGGTTACGACACCGAACAGCGGGCGCAAGTCGCCAGCCACTTGGTCGACCTGTGCCAGGCCAGCGAGCTGGACAGCTGCCGCACGGTCAACCTGGGCGGTGGTTTTGCCGTGCGTTACGTCGACCCGGCGCAGTGGCAGGCATTTATGGCCGAGGACTGCGCCGAGCGCTATCACAGCGACAAAGGCTTTGCCGGTTTCTATCCCTATGGTGCGCGCCGCGCCGGTGCCGAGGCCCTTGACGACATCCTCGCCACGCCCGTCAGCCCCGGCCTGAGCCTGGGGCAAAAGGTCATCGAGCAGGGCGTGCGGCTGATCATCGAGCCGGGCCGCGCCTTGCTCGACCAGGCCGGGATCAGCGTGTTTCGTGTGCAGGGCGTCAAGGATCGCCGCGCCAGCGACGGCTATGCCCTGGTCACGGTGCAGGGCAGCAGCTTCAACCTCTCCGAGCAGTGGTTCAACAGCGAATTCTTGCCCGACCCGTTGCTGCTGCCGGCCACGCCCCGCCCGCCATCGCCCTTTGTAGCCTGCATCGGCGGGGCCACCTGCCTGGAGTCAGACATGCTGACCTGGCGCAAAGTCTCCTTCGACTACCCGATTCAGGCCGGTGACCTGCTCATCTACCTCAATACCGCCGGCTATCAGATGGACTCCAACGAGTCGCCCTTTCACGAGGCTCCATTGCCACACAAAGTGGTACTGGAGCTGCGAAGCCAACACCTGCGCTGGAAGCTGGACAGTCTGGCTTGAGCGTGCAAACCCTTCAACAAGGAGCCTTGAGTGAACAGTCCGAACAAAACCGCTGCCCCCGCCGATCTATGGGTGCTGCCCCAGGCCGCGCTCGAAGACCTGGGGGTGAGTTACCGTGAAGTCCTGCAGGTGGTCGAGCAGGCCTACAAGGCCTTGCGCAGCAGCGATTCGCAGAACCCGCTCAAGACCATTGTCGAGCCTGCCGACCGCCACTCCATCAGCTACTCGATGGTCGGCCGCGATGGCGCCAGCCACACCGTGGGCTTCAAGGTGGTCTACGAGCATGATCCGCAGCGCACCCGCGACGCTTATCAGTTCCACTCGTTCATCTTCCTGTGTGATGACCGCACCGGTCGCCCGATTGCCCTGATGGATGTGGTCAAGCTCGGCCCGCTGCGCACCTCGGCCACCTCGGCGCTGATGGCCAGGGCCGCGTGCCCGGATGCCCGCAGTGCCCTGGTGGTCGGCACCGGCGTGCAGGGCCAGGTGGCGTTGCCCATGTTGCTTGCGGCCATGCCTGAGCTGGAGCGTCTGTATGTCTACGGGCACTACGCCGAGGGCTTGCGTGCGGTGCGGGACAACCTGCACAAACACTACCCGCTGCGCGATGTGATCGTGGTCGATGACCTGCAGGCGGCGGCTGGCGAGGCCGATATCATTCTTGGCGTTGCCGGGCTTTCGGCGCGCCAGCAAGTGCAGCGTGCCTGGCTCAAGCCTGGCGCCGTGGCGGTGCTGGTGGGCTATGGCATCGATGCCGACGTACTGCACGGCGCCGACTACCGCATCGCCACCGACACCGCACAAATGCAGGTCACCAGCGCCGACCTGGCCGCCGCCGACGGCAGCCTGCCCGCTGTGGACGCGCAACTGCCGGATATCCTCCTGGGCCTGGCGCCCGCACGCCGCCATCCTGGCGATGTGGTGTTCGCCTACAACAGCGGCATGGTGGTGACGGACGTCGCGCTTGGCCGCTTGATGGCTGACCGCGCCCTGGCGCAGAACCGTGGGCAGAGGGTCCAGTTATGGTCGGCCTGAATGCCGTACAACCCGGCGCCTGGCGCGCCGACAGCCGGGCCCTGCTGTTGCTGGCGCTGCCCTTGATCCTGACCAACCTGGCCTATGTGGCCCTGACCACCATCGATATCGTGGTGCTCGGCACCCTGGGCGCCAAGGAGCTGGCGGCGGGTGGCCTGGCCATCGCGCTGTTCAACCAGTTGCGCACCACCGGCACCGGGCTGGTCACGGGCGTCAGCAACCTGGTAGCCCAGGCCAATGCCCAGGGCGATGAAGCCCAGGTGCGGGCGCTGCTGGTGGCGGGGCTGTTCTGGGCGACTGTCAGCGGCCTGGTGTTTATGGGCGTGCTGCTGGGCTTGCGCCAGCCGCTGGCCTGGCTGGGCCAGGATGCCAGTGTGGTGGCCAATGCCATGGACTTCCTGCTGATCATTGCCCCCGGTCTGTTGCCTTGCCTGTGGTTCCAGGCGCTGCGCCACTTTACCGTGGGCCTGAAATTCCCCGGGCCGTTGCTGGCGATCACCCTGGTATCGATCTTCCTGACGGCCGCGCTGAACTACGTGCTGGTGTTCGGCAAGTTCGGTGTTCCGGCCTACGGGCTGGCGGGGGTGGCGATCACCAGCGCGGTGGTGTTCCTGTTGTCGTTTTTGATGTTCCTGGCGGTGGTGCTGACCCATCGGCGCCTGGCCGGCTATTTCAAGTGTGCGCAACTGCGTTTTTCGCCGGCGGCGATCAAGGCGGTGTGGAAGCTCGGGTTGCCGATTGCCGGGACCTATGCCAGCGAGGCCGGGTTCTTCAGCGTGCTGACCCTGCTGATCGGCACCCTGGGCATGGAAGCGCTGGCGGCGCAGACCGTGCTCAACCAGATCATCTACATCGTGTTCATGTTCTCGGCGGGCATCTCCCATGCGGCTTCGATCCACATCAGCGAGGCCTGCGGTACCGGGCAGTATCAGCGTGCGCGGCAACTGGGGCGCCTGGGGCTGGGGCTTGGGGTGGTGGTCATGCTGCTGTTTGCCATTCCCTACGCGCTGCTGCCTGAACAGGTGATCGGCCTGTTTATCAGCACCGAACACGCCAACAACCTGGATGCGGTGCGCCTGGCGACCACCGGTTTATTGATTGCCATCGTCCTGCAGGTGTTCGACTCCAGCCAGAACATCGGCAACGGCATCCTGCGTGGCATAGGCGATACGGCAGGACCGCTGCGTATTTCGCTGTTCGGCTACTGGCTGGTGGGGCTGCCTGCCGCCTGGTTGCTGGGCATTGTCAGCCCCTACGGGATCTTTGGCGTGTGGGCCGGCCTGGCGATTGGCCTGGCGGCCACGGCGCTGCTGCTGATCGTCTCGTTTGAACGGCAACTCAAGGCGCTGGACCGCGCGGGCGCCATCGCACTGTCATAACAAGGAGGTGTTCCATGCATCAAGACAATCCCACCCGCCGCATCGAGGCGCTGGTGCGCCCCAGCGTGCGGCGCTTGCCCCTGTATGACCCGGGTGCCGATCCACGCCAGTTGGGTACGCCAACGGTGACCAAACTGTCCAACTGCGAAAACCCCCTGGGCATGTCGCCGGCTGCCGCTTCGATGCTTGCACGCCAGGGCGGGGCTGGAACGTTACCCCGACCCCACAGGCCGGACCCTGCGGCAACTGATCGGCGGGCAACTGGATGTAGACCCGGCGCGGATTATCCTCGGCAACGGCTCGGAAAACATCCTTGAACTGTTGTGCCTGGCGCTGCTCGATCCCGAGGACCGGGTGGTGACCCAGCAACCCTGTTTCAGCCTGCATGAAAGCCTGCCATTGATGATGGGCGCGACGGTGGACAAGGTGCCGCTCAATGATGACTTCAGCTTCAACCTGCGCGCCTGGGCCACGGCCTTCCAGCAACCGGCGAAGCTGTTGATGCTGAGCACCCCCTCCAATCCGGTGGGCACGGCGCTGTCGCACACGGAACTGACGGCACTGATCGCCGCGGCCCCTCCCGACACTTTGCTGGTGATCGACGAGGCGTATTTCGAATTCGTCGAGAACGGTGCCGACGCCCTGGCGATCCTCGGCGCGCAGCCGCGGCCATGGATCATCCTGCGCACGTTTTCCAAGGCGTATGGGCTGGCGGGGCTACGGATCGGGTATGGCATCGCCTCGCACCCCAGCCTGATTGATGCGCTGCACCGGGTGCGCACGCCGTACAACGTCAATCAACCCGCTCAGGAAGCGGCCCAGGCCGCCTGGCTCGACCCGCAACACGTGATGCGCAGCCGCGAGTTTGTCGCCATCGAGCGCCAGCGCCTGACCGCGCAATTGCAGGCTGCGGGGTTTCGCGTGGCGCCGTCCCAGGCCAATTTCCTGTTTATCGATACCGCCTGTAACGCCCTGGAAGTGGTCGACGAACTGCTCAAGGACGGCATCATCGTCAAGGCCTGGCGCGAGGCGGGGTACACCGGGTTCATCCGTGTGTCCCTGGGCCTGCCCCAGCAAAACCAGGCATTTTTCGCCAGCCTGCAACGCGCCGTCGCGGCCCTGGCCGGGTAAGTGCCGAGCCGGTTTTTCATACTGCCCAGAGGTTGTCATGATCAAGACTTGCCTGTCCGAACTGATCGGCGATACACCGCTGCTCAAATTGTGCGTCACCGAAAACGGCAGCTGTGTGCTGCTCAAGCTGGAGCAATTCAACCCCACCGGCACCGCCAAGATCCGCATGGCCCGGCAGATGCTCGACGAGGCGCAGGCCTCGGGGCAGTTGCAGCCTGGTGGACGGATCGTCGAGTCCACCTCGGGCAACACCGGGTTGGGCCTGGCGTTGCTGGCTGCCGAGCGCGGCTACCGCTTTACCGCGGTGGTCGACGAACACGCCAGCCCCGACAAACTGCGGGCCATGCAAGCCTTTGGTGCGCAGTTGGTGCGGGTGGGTGACCCCGGTGGCGGGCTGGCCACCGCCGATCGCGACGCTACCGCCGAGCGAATCGCCAACGAGCAGGGCGCCTACTGGACCCGCCAACACCACAACCCGGCCAATGCCAATGGCTACACGCAACTGGCAGCCGAACTGCGCGCGGTGCTTGGCGATGAAATCCACTTTTTGGTGGGCGCCGTGGGCACCGGCGGCTCGCTGTGCGGCACCGCACGCGCCCTGAAACAGCATGCCCGTGGCCTGCAGGTGATCGGTGTCGAACCCTGCGGCTCGGTGATTTTTGGTGGCCCGGGTGCGCCGTACCATCAGTCCGGTACCGGCACCCCGGAGGGAGCGGAAATCGGCGCCGTGGTCGACTATGCGCTGATTGATAAAGGCCTCACCGTCAGCGATGCCCAGGCCTTCGAAACCGCGCGCTACCTGGCGCGGCATTATGGCCTGCTACTGGGGGGCTCCGCCGGCGGGGTGATCTACCAGGCTCTGCGTGAAGCGCGGCACGCCCCGGCCCATAGCGTGATCGTGGCGCTGGTGTGCGATGGCGGCGAAAAATACCTCGACACGGTGTTCAACGACCAATGGATGGCCGACCGGCAACTGCTGGCGCCGCAGGTCCATCGCGAGCTGGGGCAGTGGCTGAGCGCGCAGCCCCAGGCCAAACAGCGGGCCTAGCGGCTTGCCGGCGATGACGTCAGTAAAAACACCTCGGGGTGTCAGGCATCCAGCGTCATCGTTAACGACCATCGCCGGCAAGCCGGCTTCTACAGGGGGCAAGATTTACTTCGGTTGAACGGTGGGGCGGCTATGCTGGTCAACTGACCTTCAATGTCGACGCAAAGAGGTGACCGCAATGGCCAAGACTTACAGCTACGCCGCCCGTGACGCCAAAGATGCCCTCAAACCCTATACCTTCGAGCGCCGTGCCCCCGGTGCCGATGATGTACAGATCGATATCCTCTATTGCGGGGTGTGCCATTCCGACTTGCACACGGTACGCAATGAGTGGAACAACACGCTCTACCCGTCGGTACCTGGCCATGAAATCGTCGGCCGGGTGACGGCGGTGGGGGCCAATGTCAGCCGCTTCAAGGTCGGCGACCTGGCTGGCGTCGGTTGTATGGTCGACAGCTGCCAACACTGTGAATCCTGCGCCGAGGGCGAGGAGCAGTACTGCGAGAACGGCTTTACCGGGACCTACAACGGCCCGGTGTTCGGCGGCGAAAACACCTTTGGCGGCTATTCGGACAATATCGTGGTCAAGGAGAAGTTTGTCCTGCGTATTTCCCACGATGAGGCGCACCTGGCAGCCGTGGCGCCGCTGTTGTGTGCCGGGATCACCACCTATTCGCCGCTGCACCACTGGAAGGTCGGCCCTGGGCAGAGGGTCGGTGTGGTGGGTCTCGGCGGCCTGGGCCATATGGCGGTGAAGATCGCCCACGCCATGGGCGCCCATGTGGTGCTGTTCACCACCTCGCCGAACAAGCGCGAAGACGGCCTGCGCCTGGGGGCTGACGAAGTGGTGGTGTCGAAGAATCCCGACGAAATGGCCAAGGTCGCCAATAGCCTGGACTTCATTCTCAACACCGTGGCCGCGCCCCATGACCTGGACGCGTTTCTCAACCTGCTCAAGCGCGACGGCACCATGACCCTGGTGGGCGCGCCGGACAGCCCGCACCCATCGCCCTCGGTGTTCAACCTGATCTTCAAGCGCCGCAGCCTGGCCGGCTCATTGATCGGTGGCATCCAGGAGACCCAGGACATGCTGGACTTCTGCGCCCGGCACGCCATCGTCTCCGAGATCGAGATGATTGATATCCAAGGCATCAACGAATCCTACGAGCGCATGCTCAAGGGCGACGTGAAATACCGATTCGTGATCGATATGGACAGCCTCAAGCGCGATATCCAGGCGGCCTGATCGCTGTAGGCGCCGGCTTGCCGGCGCCTACAGGGGGGCGTGCGATCAGCGGGTGGTGTAGGGCAGCAGGAACGCCACGCTGAGCCCGGCCAGTGAAATCAAGCCGAACCACGCCACCGGGCCCATGGCCCAGCCCCAATCCAGTACGCTGACGGCAAAACTCGCCGCCAGCAACGCCCAGCCCAGCCCGCGCAGGCCACGTCGCCGCCTTGGCGAGGGCAGGTGCCGCATGAGCTGCTTGTAATGCCGCTCCAAGCCCAGGCATAGCCCCGCCATCCCGGCACAGGCCAGCAATAACGCCGTAATCAATGCCATCTCAATTGACCTGCGCCACAGTTTGCTTGGCCACGGGCCGTGCGCTGCGTTCCTTGGGTGGCAGGTACAGTTTCCAGCACGGCCAGGCCAGCAGCAGGCCCAGGCCCACGCAGGTCAACTCCAGATAGAAGTAGTCACCCTGGCTATCCCCCAGCAGGTTCAGCGCCGGCAGGCCCAGGCAGAGTACAGCGGCCAGCGCCAACTGCTCACGCCAGGCACTGCGCCAGGGGCGCAGAATCGCGTGGCCCAGGCTCAGCAGCCACACCAGGAAAAACACCCGCACCTCCCAGCCACCGCGCTGCGCCAGCTCCACGGGCAGCAAGCGGTTGGCCCACAAAAAGGCCGCGCACGCCACCATCAAGCCGGCCACCGCCGCCACATTCAGGCGTTCGGCGATGTGGTAGAGCAGGGCACCGACAGCGCCTTCGCTATCGTGGCGGCGGCGGCGCTTGACGGTAAACAGCACCACACCGGTTGCCAGCATCGCGCAACTGGCCAGGCCGCAGACAAAGTACAGCCAGCGCATGGCGTAGCCGCCAAACTGCGCAAAGTGCAGGCCGGCCATGACCTTTTGCGTCAGCAGGCTTGGCCGGCTGACTGCCGGTTGGCGCAGGACTTCGCCGCTGACCCCGTCAAACAACATGCTCTGGCCCTTGGTCAGCTCAATGCGATTGCCCAGCACCGGCCTTGCCTCGATCCGCGCATCGCTGCGCCCGGGGTTGTGGATCGACAGGCTGGACACCGGCCCCATGGCTCGCTCGGCCTCGGCCAGCAGCGGTTCAAGCGCCGTCAGCTCGGCCGCTTCGCTGCGCTTGGGGCGTTCGCCGCGCACCTGCTGCTCGGCGGGCGCGCCACGCAGGGCGCGGCCCAGGTTGTCGCGATCACCGTCGAACAGCGCATCCACCGCCGCCGGCATGTAGATCAAATAGAAAATCACCAGCCCGGTATAGGTGATCATCAGGTGAAAGGGCAGCACCAGCACCGCCGTCGCATTGTGCGCATCCAGCCACGAGCGCTGGCCCTTGGCCGGGCGGAAGGTGAAGAACTCCTTGAAGAACTTCTTGTGGATCACGATCCCGCTGATCAGTGCCACCAGCATGGCCATGGCGGCCAGGCCAACGGCCCAGATCCCCAGGTCACGGGGCAGGTTGAGGGTGAAGTGGAAGCGGAAGAAGAACCCGCCTCCGGCGGTTTCGCGCACGGCCAGGGGTTCGCCGGTATGCGGGTCGAGCGCCATGCCGCCGCCACGCCGTTGTTCGCCGGCCGATACCGTCAGGGTGTCGGAGCGCTCGCCGGGCAGGCCGATGTTCCAGGTCTTCGCCTCGGGATGCTGGCGCGCCAGATAGCCGAGGGCCTGTTGTGCGGCGGCGCTTTGCGACAGGCTGGAGGTGGGGATTTCCGGGCGCATCCAGCTGTCGATTTCCTTGTCGAACATCGCCAGGGTACCGGTGAGGAAGATCGCAAACAGCAGCCAGCCGAACACCAACCCGCTCCAGGTGTGCAGCCAGGCCATGGCCTGGGTCAGGGTCTTGTGCTTCATCCCAGCACCTCGCGCCATTGTGGCCAGAAGCCAATCGCGGCCAAGGGCAGCGCCAGGGCCATCCCGGCCCAGGCGCGCCAAGCGCTACGGCAGGCAAAGACCCAGAGAATCGCCAGGGTGTAGACCAGGAAGGAGGGCAGGCTGGCGACCACCAGGGCATCTACCTTGTCCATGGGCAACAGGCGCGCCAGGGCGGCGGTAAACCCATAGGTAAACAGGTAACCGCCGAGCAGCGCGGCGACTATCCGCGAGAGCGTCGGCCAGGCAGGGGATTGGCTTTTCATAGAGGGCTCATCAGCGTTAGACCAACACGAATCCCCTTATGGGACCAGGCTTGTGTGGGAGCTGGCTTGCCTGCGATGGCATCACCTCAACATTACCTGATAGACCAAGGCGTCTGCATCGCAGGCAAGCCAGCTCCCACATAGATCGAGTGGGTCACAAGAAGCTCAGGGTCATAATGCTAGTGATTCTCATATGAGAGTAAACGCAATTTACAACTTATACACTTTGAGCCGCAGATGCAGGCACAGCCCCGGCGTGGTGTTCTGTGCCCATAGCTGGCCGCCTTGCAACTGCACGATGCTGCGCGCAATCGACAACCCCAGGCCATAACCGTCACCCCCCGGGCGGGCGGCATTGAGGCGGGTGAAGGGCAGAAAGATCTGCTCCAGTTTGTCCGGTTCGATCCCCGGGCCCTGGTCCTGGATGCACAGGTGCCAGAAGTCGCCCTCAAGGGTGCCGGTCAAACGCACCACGCCCTGTTCGGGGGAGTGGCGGATGGCATTGCGCAGGATATTTTCCAGGGCCTGGGCCAGGCCATTGAGGTTGCCCAGCACCCAAACGCCGGCGGGCAGTTCGCAGGGCAGGCGCTCGCTGGACCAGCCACTTTCAAAACAGGCGTCTTCGCGCAGCAGGTCCCACAGCGGCTCCATCTCTACCGCCTCCACCGGCATCGACGGGCGCTCGGTATCCAGCCAGACCAGCTCCAGGGTGCTGCCGATCAAGCGCTCCATGCCTTGCACTTCGCGTTCCAGGCGCTGGCGCAGGGCACCGGGATCGGGCTCGCGCTCACCGGCCACCCGCAGCCGGCTCAAGGGCGTGCGCAGTTCGTGGGACAAGTCCCGCAACAAGCGCCGTTGCAACACCACCGTGCTTTCCAGGCGCTCGGCCATATGATCGAAGGCCCGGGCCAACTCCCCCAACTCATCGCGCCGGCGCGTGACCTGGGGGCCGACCCGGGAGGCCAGGTCACCGGCACTCAGGGCATTGGCCTGGCGCCGCAGGATCACCAGCGGCGAAATCAGTACCCGGTACAACAGCACGCCAAACAACAGCGCCAGGCATGTCGGCAGCACCTGGCGCAGCAAAATGTCCCACCAGCCGCGGCCCTGGCGGGGATCCAGGCGCAGCGGCAATTCCATGACCAGACGTGCCGCACCGTCGCTGAACGGAATATAGAAAGTCGGCCGCCCACCCGGGCGGCCCACTGGCCAGTCGATCTGGCGCACAAAGTCCAGTTTGTGTTGCTCAGCCGTGGTCAGCGCCTGGGAGGACAGCGACTGGTGGCCGTCCACCACCGCCGCCCATACCTGCTCCTGGGCACGCAGGTTTTGCAGGAACTCATCGACCCCCACCGCGCCGTGTGCGCGCCAGGCTGTTTCGGCCTGGCGCGCGTATTCATTGAGGATGTATCGGGTGGGGGCGGGCAGGCGTGCGGTGGCTTCATAGATACGCTGGCTCACATTCACTTGCAGGCTGACCACCAGCAGGCACAGCACCGCCAGCAAGCCGATCAGCTTCCACAACAGCGAATGGCGGTGGGGCAGCCTCATGATTCCAGCCGGGTCAGCATGTAGCCTGTACTTCTGACCGTCTCCACGCGCCCGGCGGTGTAGCCGATGGCCTGCAACTTGCGCCGGATCCGGCTGACATGCATATCCAGGCTGCGATCGTGCCGGGAATAGGCGCGGTGCATCACCTGCTGGTACAGGAACGCCTTGGTCAGTACCTCATCGACATGGGCCACCAGGGTTTCCAGCACCCGATACTCGGTGGTGGTCAGGTCGGCCCATTGCTCATTGAGGCTGACATCGGTGCGTTGCTCGTCGAACGTCAGTTGCGGGTCCTCATGGCGAGCCGTGCCGGGTACCTCATGTTCATAGGCCACCCGGCGCAGGATCGCATCGATGCGCACATCCATCTCCAGCATGCTGAACGGCTTGGGCAGGTAATCGTCGGCGCCCTGGCTGAAACCGGTGATGCGGTCCTGCTCGGCACCGAGGGCCGACATCAGGATCACCGGCACCCGTTGGTGGCGGCGCAGTTGCGCGAGCACCTCCAGGCCGCTGCTGCCTGGCAGCATGATGTCCATCAGGATCAGGTCGAAAGGCTGGGCGCGCACCAGTTCGACGATTTCTCCACCGTTCTGGCGCAACGTGACATCGAAGCCACGTTGGCCCAGGTGGCTGTCCAGGTGGGCGGCGAGCACCGGGTCATCCTCGACGGCGAGGATGCGGCGCGCAGCGGGGAGCGAAGGCTGGGCATGCATGGGGATTTCCTGCGAATGCGAATGTTTCTAAGTCGCGCATTCTGGCAAATCTGCCGGCACATTCCTATCGATTGCGCTTTATTGCTGCATTTTGGGGTTAAGCCATGACAACGGTCGCAGCCTAAAGGGGAGTCGTTCCAGGCTCTTGGGGTGGGCTTGCCCGCGATGGCGGGGTGTCAGTCGAAGCGTGTGTCGGCTGATCCACCGCTATCGCTGGCAAGCCAGCTCCTACACGGGGGCGTGGCTTAAGGCTGGCAAGGATCCGTCTTGTTCAGCAGGTTCCCCGTCGAATACCACACGCGCTGCGCCGCCGGCCCCAGATCCAGGGCGACCGGTGCATCCGCGCGGCCTTCGAGCAGCGTGGGGTAAACCCCAGGCTTGAGCGGAGACTGGCAGACAATGGGCAACGACTGCACGGTGGTGAAGTTCAAATCTACCGTCGACACCAATTGCGCCGCTGAAAACGGCGCTGGCGGGCCGGGCAGGGTAATGATTTCCTGGAAGTCCGGGTCCTGGGCGATGTAGTGCGTCAGGTGCGCTTCATTGCCCCGGCCAAACAGGGTGTACACCAGCTGTCTGGGCCGGTCGATACCCAGGTTGAATGGCCGGTAGATCACCACGGACTCGACCGTCACCGGCACGTTGTCAAACAGCACCGGCCCCGGCGTGCCGCCGCCATCATTGGAGTAGCCGTCGTAGATCGTGGCCTTGAACGAGGTCACTTCACCGGCCTTGAGCTGGGGCAGGGTGAACATGTCGTTGTCGACGTTGATCAGGTTGTACGGCTTGCTGGGGTTGGCCGCGCGCAGTGCCTGGTACTTGGCCATCACGTCGGCGGGCAGGCTGGCCTGCAGGACGATCTGGTACCTGTGCTTTTCCGTGGTGAACATCGGCATATGCACCAGGAACAGGGTCTGCGAGCCGACCATGAACATGCCGTGATTGCCCGGTGCATCGGCATCGGCACCGTTGCTGACCGCGTGCAGTTCGTGGGCCGAATGGGCGAAGGCCTGGGGGGAGAGCGCGATTGATAGCGCAAGCAGCAGGGTTGCAAGGGAGTGTTTCATGGTTGGCCGTCCTTGAGGGTTTCGAAGGCATGCACGCGCTTGATCAGGCTTTTTTGCTTGGCCGAGTCGGCGTTGTTGAACAGGAACGAGAAGTCCGAGGCCAGGGTGCTGCTGCCGGCGATCGTCGCCTTCTGGTGGCAGTCGCTGCAGTTCATGCCTTGGACGTAGGTCTCCATGGTGGTATTGGCCACCGGTACGTTGCTATCGCTGATAAAGGCGCCATAGCTCAGCGGCACTTTCGCTCCAGGCCCAGGCTCCGGGTCATGGGGCGGCGCAGGGACGGTGATCCACAGCACATTGATCAGCTTGTAGTACTGGAACACCGACTGGCCCTGGGTCTGCTGGGCCAGGTTGGCCTGTACCGCGCCGTTGAGGGCCTGGAGGTCTGTGGGCAGGGGGTTCAGCCGGGTGGTCTGTACCGGTTGGTTGCGTGGATAGGGTTCGGTGCAGTCGCGATCCGGGTGCTTTTGTTTGCACTGGATGCGCGCCACGTTTGGCGTGCAGACGTCAGGCCCACCGGTGCAGTTGGGGTTGTTGAAGGTGTAGCCTTCGGGAGGAACCTGCTGCGGGGGCGCCTGGAGCGGTTCCGGCACATTGTCCACCTGCTCGAAGGTGGTCCAGATGAACCCCTTCGAACTCTGGGTCTTGTTGATGATATGCAGGCCCACCAGGCCCACCACCTGTTGAGTGCATTGCAGGGTGGTGGGGTTCTTGAGCCAGGCGACGGTGGTCAGGTAGCGCCCATAGAGCTGGGGTTTGCCGGTGAGGATGCGCCAGGCCGCCTTGAGTTCCAGGGCGCCCAGTTTTTCCTGGGGCAGTGGGCTAAGTGGCATGGAACGCATCAACTCGCCGGCGGGCAAGGACAGACCGGCAGGGTGCTTGCCATCGGTGTTTTGCGCGACGGCCAGTTGGTTGGCGGCATCGTACAACCCGTTGTTGACGATGTAGTCGAACTCGGCTTTGCCCACTTTGCGTTCGAAATACACCAGGTTGCCGGTCTGGTCCGTCAGCCAGCCACCGGCGGCCTCCATGATCGGGTCGGGAATCGAGGCCAGGGTGCCACTGGACAAGTGGAAACGGTGCTTGGCGTTGATCGCGCTTTCCGAGGTGGCATTCATGAACTTGCGCGCCCCCACCGACAACGACTGGAGGGTGTCCTGGCTGCTGCAGTTGGACGGCACCAGTGTTTGCACGCCCCAGTCGCTGGGCTTGGGGGCGCCAGGCAGGAATATCTCGTTGGCGTCCTTGTAGCTGGCCCACACCGGCGCCACGCTCATGGGCTGCCCGGAGGCCGGCGGCACCCCGAATTGCTTGATGTCGACCGTTCTGTCCGGCTCGCCTGCCAGCTTGGCATTGGCGGGCCATCCGGGGTTTACCGGCCAGTTCAGGGCAATGAATAACTGCCAGCCAAAGCAATTCATGAAGCTCTGGCCGGTGGTGTTGAAGTTATTGACGGGCAGAAAACCGCCGCTGTTGGGGTCGAACACCAGTTGCTGCTGGACGCAGTTATCGGCATCGGACGCCTGGGCCGAGGGCAGGAGAAACAGTGACAGCAGCGTGCCGACCAGCAGCAGACTGCTCAAGCGAGACCTGTACATCATCGTGCTCCTTGCATGATAGCGATTCTGTAGGAGCCGGCTTGCCGGCAAAAAACCTGAGGACGCTACAGGGCATCAGGTGCCCGGCGTTATCGTTGGGGATTTTCGCTGGCAAGCCAGCTCCTACAGGGGACGGTGTTTGCCCTTAAGTGGACGGCACCAGTGCCAGCCCGGATTCCCACGGATGGTCCGCTGCGCTGACGTTATCCGCCTCGCCGGGGTTGAGCGCGCGGACCATCACCAGCCCTGGCGCAGCGTTGGGTGCGACAGTGATGGTCATGATGTACCCCTGGGTCCCGCCGGAATTGGTCTGGCCGGGAATGGCCGAGGCATCAGGCAGGAACTGCGTGACCTGCGCCGTCACCCCGGGGTTGTTGAACTGGATCCGTGCGGTGGCGGCGGTGGTCTTGAGGTCGGCGCCCTGGACCACCAGGGCAAATTGCCCGCTGGTGCCTTGCGCCAGCCACGCCGGCAGGTCGGTGGGCGACTGGCCGTAGAACAGGTCCAGCGGCAGCAATTGCACGGGCCAGGGTTGCAGGCCAGCGACCCGGTCCTTCACACAGGGAACCGCTGGCGGCGTGGTGCTGATCGGGGTGGTGGTGACACTCAGGCCTACCAGCAGCTGCTGGGCAATCACCCACACATAGTCGATGGCCTGGCCGTTGATGGTGATGTCGTTGATCGAGAAACCCGCGCTGGCCGGCACTTCGAATACCGCCTGCAGGATCTGGTCGGAGCCATTGATTGCCGATTTGGCGGTGCCTCGGGTAATGCGCCAGTACTGGCTCACATCCTGGCCCTGGGGGCCTTTCCACGCCTCGAAGTTGGTGGGTTGTTGCAAGTACAGGGCGATGGGGTTGGTCAGGGAGAGGCGGTTGGTGGCCGCGGTCTGATTGGCGGCAAAGCCGATATGCGGGTCGGAGTTGCGATAGTTCTGCCCATATTGCGCGCAGCAGATCAGGGACTGGGCACTCTGGCTGCTGCTCAACGGCCGCATGATCGTGGCGGCCGCCGCCAGGTAGACCTCGGCGCTGAGGGTGTTGGGGCCGGAGGTCAGGTGCATCGCGCCGCCGAACTGGCCGGGAGTACAGGCGGTGCCGGCGTTCCATTTGTTGACGGTGTCATAGGCCGGCAGGCCTGTGGTCGGGTCAATCACCGGGTCGCCGGCCTTGCCGGTCGGGCAGTTGGCGGTGTAGCGCAGGTACAGGTCTTCCAGTTGCACGGCCGGGTCGATGTAGTCGCGATACAGCCCCAGCACGGCATTCGGGTCGATGCGCCACATGGCCAGGAAGTACGCCGGGTTTTCGCTGGTGAAGGTGATCTTGCGCATGTTGCCGTTGGTATCGCGCACAATCGACCATTCGCAGTATTCGTCCAACCAGCCCCGTGGCCCTGAGGGTGAAAAGTCTTTGTATTTACCATTCCAGTCGATGCTCGGGCAGCGGGTCACTGGCAATTGCAGCAGGGTGCCTTTTTTGTCCGGGTCATACAGGGTGTAGAGGGTGCCGTTGATGGTGATCTGGCCGTTGTCGGTCAGTTCCATGACCTGTTGCAGGGTCATGGCCTTGCCGCCCAGTTGGGGGATCACGGCGATGCCACTGTTGTAGAAAAAGGTCCACAACCGATTGGGGAACGGTGGCCAGGTAATCGCTGCCGGGGTGTTGGGGCCATAACCCTCGACCAGCGGGTTGTAATAGCCCGAGCGGGGCGCGTCATACAGGCCCGACCACGGGTTGCCGATGATCGCCGCTTCAGTCCAGCCGGTGACGTCGTTGTTCCAGTCGGTCTCAAATTGCGGCAACTGCTCTTCCAGGCCCAGCTTGTTGTAATCCTTTGGCGCTTGCCCAGCGGGGGAGGTGAATTGCGTGAAGGGCGTGCTCATGACAGATCTCCATGGGGTGTGGGGGGTGACGCGGCGCAGCAACCGGCACTCGGGGGAGGGTCGGCAACGGTCTGGCGTGGGTCGTCCCACACCAGTTGGGCGATAAAGCCAGGCAGCGGCGCGTACTCTTGCGGCGCCAATACCCGGCCACTATCGAGATGGGTGACCAGCAGGCTCAACTGCACCGCGTCCGTGGGGCCAAGCTGCAAGGCCGTGGCACTGCGCGCGGCATTGAGCGCACGGCAGACGCCCTGGGTGATGCAGCGCCCCTTGTCATCCACCAGCCCCATGCCGATGCGACTGAAGCGCCCGACGTAGTGCGGGTTATCAGCATTGACCTGCTGGGGCGTGGCGTCGGGCTGGTTGAGGAAGACGTCGATCAGATAGGTGTCGTGGGTGCAGCGCACATGGTCGAACACCACCCACGGGCCGCTGGCCTGCACGGGGTCCTGGGCAGGGGGGGCGCTGTGTGGGCAGCAGGCTTTGGCGCTAGCACGGTGCGCACCAAACGGCGGCGCCACCGGTGGCCCGTAGTCATAGCCGATATGCCGGCTGTCCTGGGCCATATCGCCCAGGGTGGTATAGCGCCAGGCATCGGCACTGGTGAACGTGACCGTATCGGCCTGGCTGCCGGCAAACGGCTGGAGCAGGCACACGGTGGTGTACTGCGCCGCCGGGTTGGCGCGGATCCAGATCTCCAGCACGCGGTCGATATTGGCGTGGTAGGAGCAGAACACCGGGTCAAACGCGGTGTAGGCGTTATCGGCCATATCGCCACCGATCCAGCCGTGATAGTTGTCGTGGGGCTGTTCGTAGAGACCGTCGAAATTCAGCGCGCGGTTGGGGTACAGGTCGTCCTGTTGCGGCGGATCAAACACGGTGATATTGGCCCAGGGATACCCCGGCACGCCCTGGGGCTGGCTGAAGGTCTTGAATTGCAGGGCATCGACCACCTGCTGCTGGAAAATCCGGCTCATGCCATACAGTTGGGTGCGCTTGACGCGCTGCTGGTCGCCCTGGGTGTAGAACAGGGGGTTGCGTTGCACGAACCGGCAGTCCACAGCCTCGACATTGCCCGAGGCACAGACTTTCGAGCGACCATCCTTGGCCGCCGCATAGCGCAAGGGGTTGCGCCGCACCTCGCCGCTGTGGGGGTGCACATAGGTTTCATCGAGAAAGGCCTGGGGCAGACCGGCCTGGGGGCTGCCATCGACACTGGCGTCCTCGGCCATCCAGTCCCAATACGGGATCGGGCAATCGATCAACGCCTCCAGGTACAGCAGGTAGGCGCGATGCCACAGGGCGAAGGCTTCTTGGTAATGCAGGCACCAGTTGGTGTGGATATAGGCATAACGCTGCCAGGGCGAGCCACTGTCCGGGTTGCCAATCTGCATCACGTCGTCCAGCCGCGCGCGGTACAGGTCCAGTTGCTCCTGGCTCAAGGCGCGAATGTCCTGGCGCACGCGCTTGACCGGATGCGGCAGATCCGGTGGCGGGATGCGTTCGGCGATATCAAAGGGCGAAAAACTGTTCAGGCGCCAGCCCTGGTTGACCCACAGGCGGAAGGTTTCCAGGGCGTCGATGGGCCAGAATTGCCGGTCATCCAGGGTCAGCGGCATGTTGCGCGAGGCCAGGTGCTGGTAGATGGTTTCGGACCAGGTCTTGACCGAATCGGGGTCTTGCAGGAACACATCGTAGGCATTCATGCAGCGCACCCAGGAGCCTGCGACGTTGGCGCGGTCTGCGGGGGGGATCCAGTAAGGCGCGGTAAAAAGCCCTTGGATATCAGTGGCCCATGTCGGTTTCGCGACGATCATAAGATCCCTCTCACGCGGCCCCCATGCTGGATTTTCCGGGGCTGCTAAGCTGGAGTTGATGGTAACGGGCCACTGTGCAGTGATTTGTGCAAATTGGTTGGGCGTTACGGCGGATTCATTGCAATTTTCTCAAGGAAGAAGTGGAAATAATGACAGACGCCATGGATCTGAAAATTCTCGGCAAATTGCAGAAAGATTGCACCCAGAGCCTGGACCTGCTGAGCGACAGCGTGGGGCTGTCCTCGACCAGTTGCTACCGGCGCATCCGACGCCTGGAGAGCGTGGGGATCATCAAGGCCAAAGTCGCGGTGCTGGATGAAAAAAAGCTGGGGATCCAGGTCACCGCGTTCTTTTTGATCAAGCTGGACAAGGACAGCAACGACATTGACCGCAAGATGCAGCACATCCTGGTCAATCACCCGGAGATTCAGGACTGCTACCTGATGACCGGGGAGTTCGATTTTGTGATGGTGGCCAAGTTTCGCGACGCCACGGAGTACACCGAATATATCTATCGGTTTCTCGACACCTACCGGGATATTCCGATTCGTACGTATTCGTCGACGTTGGTGGTGCGCACAGTGAAGAAGTCTTATGAGCTGCCGTTGCAGGGAGTGCAGCACCTGCCTCCAGACTTGTAGAACTCGTGCAGGAGCCGGCTTGTCGGCGATGGCGGTGTACCCGCCAACAATGACTCAACTGACCCACCGCCATCGCGGGCAAGCCAGCTCCCACAGGCTTTAATGATCCGGTTGCCTGTCAGGCCGCCACTGCCTGAAGCTGCAACGCACCCTCGACATCCTTGACCAACCCACTGGCCAGCAACAACGGCAGCAAACGCTTGTGCAGCTGCGGCTCGACAAATTCCTTCACCGTCTCCAGGGCCAAGTCACCACTGCCCGGCAGTTCCGCCTTGGTGTACGACAGCCAGGCCTTTTTCAGCATCTGCAACACGTCGCTGCCAGCGGTCAACGCAAAGCGGCGGTGGGCGGTGTGGCCCTGGAAGTCGAAGGTGTGCTGATACTCGTAACCGTTCTCGTCACCCGCACTGGCAACGCAGCGCACGCAGGTGCAAGGGCCGTCACCAAAGGCAGCCAGCAGGTAGCTATTGAAGTCCACCACGGGCTTGAGCGACAGGCGCTTGTCCACTTCGAACAGGTCGCCGGTCATTTTTGCGTCGTTACTCAAGGTGCATTTCCTCGCAGGTCTACGGCTGGTTTTTCAAAGCTCGGCATCATACCAGCCGACAGCCGAAGCAGTCGCCCAGCCTTGCCCATGCCCAACTGTAGGAGCCGGCAAGCCGGTTCCTACAGGGGGGTGTGGCCCAGGCGGCTCTTGATCCAGTCGTACAGGTTGTTGCCTTCGCTTGACAGCTCGCTGTTGGCCCGGCGGCACAGGTAGTACTGGCGACCGTCATCCACCTGCTGGTCGAACAACTGCACCAGTTCACCGCTGGCGACCAAGGGCGCCACCAACGGCGCCCGCAGCAGCGAGCAGCCAAGGCCGGTGAGGGTGGCGGTCAGGGTCAACTGGCCGTCCTCCAGCAGCAGGCCATTGTGCGAGTGAGCATGTTGTGCCTTTGCCGCATCGAACCATTGGCCCCAGGTGCCGCGTTCTTCGTCGTGCAGCAGCGGCCGTTCGGCGAGGGCCTGGGGGGTGTCGATAGGGCCGTGGCGCTGCAGGAACTGGCGGCTGCAAAACGGCGTGACCGCGCCGCTGATCAGTGGCTCGCTGTGATAGCCCGGCCAATGCCCGGTGCCAAAGCGGATCGACAGGTCGGCGGCATCGCTGGGGTAGCTGCGGTGGTTGGCGTATGTGACGTTGATATCCAGCGCCGGGTTGGCCCTGAAAAATTGCGGCAGGCGCGGAATGAACAGATTGGTCGCGAACATCGGGATCAGGCTGATGGTGACCTGGCGCGTCGCGCTTTTTTCCCGGACGTGCTCGGTGGCACTGCGCAGTACCGCGAATGCCGAGCGAATCGCCCGATAGTACTCGCGACCCTCTTCGGTCAACCCCAGGTTGCGGCCTTGGCGCAGGGTCAGGGGTTGTTGCAGGAAGCTTTCCAGCAAGTGCAGTTGATGGCTGACAGCCGAGGGCGACACCCCCAGTTCGCGGGCGGCGGCATTCACGCCACCATGGCGGGCAAAGGCCTCGAAGGTGCGCACGGCACGGAGGGGCGGATCGTTGGCTAACTGTTCTAAATTATTCATGTGTTGAATTAAATACCAAGTAAAAAGATAAATAAAGCGCCATCAGCCTCGATAACATGCCGTATATAGGGCGTTTGGTATTTGGTATAACCATATTCCTTTCAGATATTTGATAAAAACAGAATAAATAACTAGTGTTCCGCGCTCTGGCTTTTCAGTCGGTGCGCCCTGGCACCGACGTTTTTGTGTAGGGAGTCGATGGTTCTCATGGATGCGTTTATCCAGCAACTGCTCAATGGCTTGCTGTCGGGCAGTCTCTACGCGCTCGTGGCCTTGGGTTACACCATGGTCTACGGCATTTTGCGGATCATCAACTTTGCCCACGGCGATGTATTGATGATTGGCGCGCTGGTGGGCCTGTCGGTGATCCGTGTGCTCCAGGCTGCCTTCCCGCAGATGCCGCCGGTGCTGTTGCTGTTGGCAGCGGCGATGATTGCCATGGCCTTTTGTGCGGTGCTGGCGGTGGTGATCGAGCGTGTCGCTTATCGGCGTTTGCGTAACGCCCCGCGCCTGGCGCCGTTGATCAGTGGTATCGGCGTGTCGCTGTTGTTGCAGACCGTCGCCATGCTGGTCTGGACCCGCAACCCGCAGATGTTCCCGCAATTGCTGCCCCTGGAACCCATCGAAGTGCTGGCCGGCGACGCCACCCACGCCGCCGTGACCAATGCCACCGCGCTGACCACCATTGGCGTGGCGTTGAGCCTGATGGTCGGGCTGTTGCTGCTGGTGGAGCGCACGCGCTTTGGCCGGGCCATGCGCGCCGTGGCCGAGAACCCGCAAGTGGCAAGCCTGATGGGCATCAACCCCAACCGCATTATCGTCATGACCTTCGCCATCGGCGGCGCCCTGGCTGCACTGGCGGGCATCATGATGGCCAGCAACTATGGCAGCGCGCATTTCTATATGGGCTTTTTGCCCGGCATCAAGGCGTTTACCGCCGCCGTGCTGGGCGGCATCGGCAACCTCAAGGGCGCCATGCTCGGCGGCTTGCTGCTGGGGCTGATCGAAGCCCTGGGCACCGGCTACCTGGGGGCTGCCACCAACGGTGTGTTCGGTAGCAACTATCAGGATGTGTTCGCCTTTATCGTGTTGATCGCGGTCCTGGTGTTCCGGCCCCAAGGGTTGCTGGGCGAACGACTGGCGACCCGCGCATGAGCCTGGCATCCGTTGTGAGCCCTTCGAGCAAGCGTGCCAGCCTGGGCCTGCTGCTGTTCGCCCTGGCCCTGGTGTTGGCCCCGTGGATTGTCGGGCATGCCGGCGGCAACACCTGGGTGCGCACCCTGGATTTTGCCCTGCTGTACATCATGTTGGCCCTGGGCCTGAACATTGTGGTGGGGTATGCCGGCCTGCTGGACATGGGCTTTATCGCCTTCTACGCGGTGGGCGCCTACCTGGCGGCATTGCTTTCCTCGCCCCACCTGTTGCAACAGTTCCCGGCCTTGCTGGCGCTGATGCCGGAGGGCATGCACACCTCGATCTGGCTGATCCTGCCGCTGGCCGCGTTGCTGGCGGCCGGATTCGGGGTGATTCTCGGGGCCCCGACCCTGCGCCTGCGCGGCGACTACCTGGCCATCGTCACCCTGGGCTTTGGCGAGATCATCCGCATCCTGCTGCGTAACCTCGATCGCCCGGTGAACCTCACCAACGGTCCCAAAGGTATCGCCCAGGTCGATCCGGTGACGTTGCTGGGGGTCAACCTGGGCCGCACTCAGGAACTGTTCGGCCTGCGCTTGCCTTCGGTCTACCTCTATTACTACCTGTTCGCCGCGCTGGTGGTGCTGATCCTGTTTGCCTGCATCCGCCTTGAGCGTTCGCGCATCGGCCGCGCATGGATGGCGATCCGCGAGGATGAAGAGGCGGCCCAGGCCATGGGCCTCAATACCCTGCGCCTGAAGCTGCTGGCATTTGCCATCGGCGCGGCGTTCGGCGGTATCAGCGGGGCGTTGTTTGCCTCGTTCCAGGGCTTTGTTTCACCGGAATCCTTCACCCTCAATGAGTCCATCGCCGTGCTGGCCATGGTGGTGCTCGGCGGCATGGGGCATATCCCCGGGGTGATTCTGGGCTGCGTGTTGCTCGCGGCCCTGCCCGAAGCGTTGCGCGCCAGCATGGGCCCCTTGCAGCAGGCGTTGTTTGGCCAGGTGCTGGTGGACCCGGAGATTATCCGCCAGCTGTTCTACGGCCTGGCGCTGATTCTGGCGATGTTGTATCGACCCGCCGGCCTCTGGCCGAGCCGCACAGGAGGTGCACCTTGAACCATCCGTTATTGCAGATCGAGAAGGTCAATAAACAGTTTGGCGGCGTGGCCGCGCTCGATGACGTGAGCTTGAGTATCGAGGCCGGGGAAATCTACGGCCTGATCGGGCCCAATGGCGCCGGCAAGACCACCTTCTTTAATGTGATGACGGGCCTGTACACCCCGGACTCCGGGCGCTTTCAACTCGACGGCCAGGAATACCAGCCCACGGCGGTGCACCAGGTGGCCCGCGCCGGCATCGCGCGCACGTTCCAGAATATCCGCCTGTTCAATGCCATGAGCGCCCTGGAAAACGTCATGGTCGGGCGCCATGTGCGCACCCATAACGGCGTGTGGGCGGCCTTGAGCGGGCATTCGCGCGGGCGCGAGGAAGAAGCGCAGACCCGCGCCCACGCCCATCGCCTGCTGGCCTATGTCGGCCTGGCCGGGTTTGCCCACTACCGCGCCGACAGCCTGTCCTACGGCCACCAGCGGCGCCTGGAAATCGCCCGTGCCCTGGCCACCGAACCGCGCCTGCTGGCCCTCGACGAGCCGGCAGCGGGAATGAATGCCAGTGAAAAAGTGCAACTGCGCAGCCTGCTGGAAAAAATCCGCGACGACGGCCACACCCTGCTGCTGATCGAACACGACGTGAAGCTGGTGATGGGCGTGTGTGACCGCATCAGCGTGTTGGACTACGGTCGCGTGATCGCCGTGGGGGCGCCTGCCGAAGTGCGCCGTCACCCGCAAGTGATCCAGGCCTACCTGGGAGCCGGCGCCCATGTCTGAAGCGTTGCTGCAGATTGACGGCCTGAAGGTGCGCTACGGCGCCATCGAGGCGGTCAAGTCCCTGGATCTGCATATTGATGAAGGCGAACGGGTGACGCTGATCGGCGCCAATGGCGCCGGCAAAAGCTCCAGCCTCAAGGCCCTGACTGGGCTGCTGCCGGCCGCTGCGGGGCAGATCCGCTTTGCCGGGCGCTCGATCCTGAACCTGGCGCCCCATGAACGCCTGACCCTGGGCATTGCCATGGTGCCGGAAGGGCGCGGCATTTTTGCGCGCATGAGCGTGCTGGAAAACCTCCAGGCCGGGGCGTTCCTGCGCCGCGACCCACAGCAGGTGAACCAGGAAATCCGCCAGTTGTTCGAGCACTTCCCGCGCCTGGAAGAGCGCTTGCACCAGTCGGCTGGCCTGCTCTCCGGTGGCGAGCAGCAGATGCTTGCCCTGGCCCGCGCGTTGCTGTCCAAACCACGCCTGCTGGTACTCGATGAGCCGTCCATGGGCCTGGCGCCGATCATGGTCGAGAAGCTGTTCCAAGTGATCGACGATGTGTGCCGCCAGGGCATGACATTGCTGCTGGTCGAACAGAATGCCAGGCTGGCCCTGCAAGTGACTGACCGCGCCTATGTGATGGACACCGGGCGCATCAGCCTCAGCGGTGCCAGTGACTCATTGCTCGACCACCCCGAGGTGCGCAGTGCCTACCTCGGTGAATAATCCCCTAACAAACGCCACCGGACGCCCGGCGTGTTTCGCCAACCCCACAGGCCATGAGGGCCTGATGAGAAACAGGAAAAAACCATGAACAAGACTGCCCCCTTCAAACGCGTACTGTTGTTGAGCCTGGCCTTGAGCGGTGTGGCCCAGGCCGACCAGACGGTACTGATCGGCCTGGCCGGGCCCTTGACCGGCCCGTCGGCGCGGATCGGCAAAGACCTGGAAAACGGCGCGCAACTGGCCATTGACCAGGCCAACGCCAGGCACCCGAAAATCAATGGCGAGGCGGTGACGTTCAAGCTGGTGTCCGAAGATGACCAGTCCGACCCACGCACCGCCGTCACCGTGGCCCAGCGCCTGGTGGACGAAGGCGTGGTGGGAGTGGTTGGCCACTGGAACACCGGCACCAGCATCCCGGCGGCGCGGGTCTACCACGACGCCGGGATTGCCCAGGTCGCGCCGGTGGCCACCGGTCATGCCTATACCCAGCAAGGTTTCGACACCAGCTTTCGGATCATGGGCCATGACGATGATGGCGGCCAGGTAGCCGGCGACTATGCACTCAAGACCCTCAAGGCGCAGCGCATCGCCGTGATCGACGACCGTACCGCGTTCGGCCAGGGCCTGGCGGACCAGTTCGTCAAATCCATCGAGGCCGGTGGTGCCAAGGTGGTTGCGCGCGAGTATGTGGATGACAAGACCATCGACTTCAGTGCGGTGCTGACCAATATCCGTGGGCAAAACCCGGACCTGATCTTTTTTGGCGGTGTCGACTCCCAGGCTGCACCGCTGGCCCGGCGCATCAAGCAATTGGGGATCAAGGCGCCGTTG
Organism: Pseudomonas fluorescens; assembly: GCF_000730425.1. NCBI lineage: Bacteria > Pseudomonadati > Pseudomonadota > Gammaproteobacteria > Pseudomonadales > Pseudomonadaceae > Pseudomonas > Pseudomonas fluorescens. Next base: position 215,982 of record NZ_CP008896.1, read on the forward strand.
ATGGGCGCTGGCGGCTTTGTCAGCCAGACCTTCCTGCAACTGGCACAGAACGAAGGCGAGGGCGTGATCGCCCTGGAGCCGGGCCTGGCCGTGGCGCAGATGCCGGGTGGCAAGGCCTTTGAAGAGGCCTATAAGGCACGCTTCAAGAGCAACATCGAGCTGCACGCACCCTTTGCCTATGACGGTGTGGGCGTGCTGATCGCCGCTATCGAACAGGCCAATTCCACCGACCCGCAGAAGTACCTGCCGGTACTGCGCGCCATCAGCTATCCAGGCGTGACCGGGACCATCGCGTTCGATGTCCAGGGCAACCTACAGACCCCGTCGTTCACCGTTTACCAGGTCAAGGCCAATCAATGGCAGCCGGTGAGCGTGGCTGGCGGCAACAAGTAACGCGCTGGATTTAAGTGTAGGCGCTGCTCATGTAGGAGCTGTCTCGCCCGGCGAGGCTGCGATGGGATCACCGCGGTGTATCTGCGACACCGTGGTGTCTGCATCGCAGCCTCGCCGGGCGAGACAGCTCCCACATTTGGCAGCACCCACATTGGATCTTCGCAAGCATTTAGATGAGGCACACCATGAGCAAACTCGAAGGTGAACTGGGCATCCTGGCCCGCCGGCGCATCGAAGCCGAGATCATCAAGCCGATCTACGAAATCCTCGTGCGCGAGCAGGGCAAGGCCTTTGCCGCAGCGGTGATTGGCGAAGCGGTAGGCAATGCCGCGATCCAGGCAGGCAAGCACTTTGCCGCCCAGGAAGAGCAGGGCGCCGACCTCAAGAGCTTCGTTGAACTGCAAGTGCTGTGGGAAAAGGACGACGCGCTGAAAGTCGAGATCATCGCCAGCGACGCCGAGCACTACGACTATGACGTCAAGCGCTGCCGCTATGCCGAGATGTACCACGAAATGGGCCTGGGCGAGATCGGCCACCTGTTGTCGTGCAATCGCGACGAGCTGTTTATCGTCGGCTACAACCCGAATATTCAATTGACGCGCACCCAGACCATTATGGGTGGCGCGCCAAGCTGTGACTTCCGCTACCACGCCAAGCCCCGGGAGCCACGCTCATGAGCGCTCTGGCCCGGGTCAACGGCGAGCGCCTGTGGGACTCGTTGATGGAAATGGCGCAGATCGGCGGCACCGCCAAGGGCGGCGTTTCGCGCCTGGCCCTGACCGACGAAGACCGACGTGGGCGTGACCTGTTCGTGGCCTGGTGCACCGCGGCCGGGTGCAGCATTCGTGTGGACGCCATGGGCAATATCTTTGCCCGCCGCGCCGGTCGCCATGAGCACTTGGCTGCGGTGTTGACCGGCTCCCACGGTGACTCGCAGCCAGCGGGTGGCAAGTTCGATGGCATCTACGGCGTGCTGGCCGGCCTTGAAGTGCTGCGCACCTTGAACGACCTGGGCATCGAGACCGACCGGCCGATCGAGGTGGTCAACTGGACCAACGAAGAAGGCTCGCGCTTTGCCCCGGCGATGATTTCCTCGGGGGTATATGCCGGGGTGTTCGATCTGGAATACGGTTTGTCCCGCGAAGACAAGGCCGGCGTGACCATCGGCCAGGCGCTGCAACAGATCGGCTACGCCGGCCCGCACCCGGTGGGTGGGCAGGCGGTGCATGCGGCGTATGAGCTGCATATCGAGCAGGGCCCGATCCTTGAGGCCCAGGACCTGACCATCGGCGTCGTCACCGGGGCCCAGGGCCAGCGTTGGTATGAGGTCGAGCTGAGTGGGCGCAGCGCCCATGCCGGCACCACACCCATGGATCATCGCCTGGATGCGCTGCTGGGCTTTGCCCGGGTGGTGGAGGCGGTCAACCAGATCGGCCTGGCTCAAGGCGCCGAAGGGCGGGCGACGGTAGGCATGGCCAATATCTTCCCCAACTCGCGCAATGTGGTGCCGGGGCGGGTGTTTTTCAGCGTCGAGTTCCGCCATCCCGATGAGGTGGTGCTGGCCGTGCAGGATCAGCAATTGCACGAGGCGGTGGCGCGGATCGCCGAGGGCATTGGCCTGCAGGCCAGTGTCAGGCAAATCTTCCAGTACGCGCCGATTGCCTTCGACAAGGGGTGCGTGGACGTGGTGCAGGCCGCAGCCGAGGCGCTGGGCTACAGCCATCGGCGGATGATCTCCGGGGCAGGGCATGATGCCTGCTACCTGAACCAGGTCGCGCCGACGGCGATGATCTTCGTGCCGTGCGTGGATGGCTTGAGCCATAACGAGGCGGAAGAGATCCACCCGCATTGGTCGACGGCCGGGGCGGATGTGCTGTTGCAGGCGATTCTGGCTTCGTCGCGTGAGTGATGGATATACCCGATTCAAAATGTGGGAGCGGGCTTGCCCACGAAAGCGGTGGTTCAGCCACCCCCTGTAATCCGCACAAACAGCCGGCTCATCACTTGCAACAACCGATCGTCCGTGCCAGCCGCGCCTATCACCTGTAACCCCACCGGCATACCCCTCACGTGCCCTACCGGCAGGCTGATCGAGGGCAGTCCGGTGAGGTTCCAGGCGCTGGTATGGCTGAGTACGGCGGCGCGTACATCAATGTCCTGTTCGCCCACGCGCACTTGGCGCGCGTTCACCTGTGTGGCGGTAATCGGCACAGTGGGTGAAACCAGCCAGTCATAGTCTTCGAACAACCGGGCCATGGCCGCTTTGTACTGTGCCTGGGTGGCCTGTGCGCGAATGTACTGCCAGCCTCTGACCTCGCTCGACACCTCAAGGCGCTCGCGCACCTCAGGGTCAAATTTGTGCGGCGCATCGCGCATGCGTTCGGCATGTACCGCAAAGGCTTCGGCACGTTGCAATGTCTGCAAGGTGTCCTTCATGCCCGCCGCCATTTTTTGCAGTTCGTCGGTCTCCTGCAACGCGTCGCCAAACAACTGCCGCGCTGCCTGGTAGACCTGTTGATCCACCTCGGCGTCGACCGGGCCGAGGCTGCCACGGGTGATCCAGCCAACCCGCAGCGGCTGCGGGTTGGCAGCAGGGGCACAGGTGCGTGCGGCCAGCACTTCAAACAACAGGCGCGCATCTTCAACGTGGTTGGCGATAGGGCCGACGTGGTCGAGGCTCGATGACAGCGGGAATACGCCCGTCACCGGCACGCTGGCGAACGAGGGCTTGAAGCCGACCGCACCGCACAAGGCCGCCGGAATGCGGATCGAGCCGCCGGTGTCAGTACCCAGCGCCAGCGGCACCATACCGCTGGCCACCGCCGCGGCACTGCCTGCGCTGGAGCCGCCGGTGATGCAACGGGCATCCCACGGGTTGCGCGCCGCACCCTGCAGTGAACGGTCGCCGGTCGGGCCGTAGGCGAATTCGTGGGTCAAGGTCTTGCCGATAATCACCGCCCCGGCCTCGCGCACCCGTTGTACGCACAGTGCATCGTGGTCCGGCTGGAAACCGTCGAAATGCGCCGAGCCGTAGGTGGTGACGTAGTCAAACGTGTCGATGTTGTCTTTGACCGCCACCGGTATGCCGTGCAGCGGGCCCAGGTCCAGGCCCTGGGCCAACAGCGCGTCGGCCTTGCGGGCCTGGGCCAGTGCCACGGATGCATCGACTTGGACGAATGCATTCAATAGCGGGTTCAAGCGTTCGATACTGTCCAGCGCCGCTTGCGTCAGCTCGACACTGCTCAGGCTGCCGGCACGCAGGCGCTCGGCCAGCGTGATGATCGATTGACCAAAAAAGTATCCAGCGTGGGTAGGCTTCACCAGGCTCATAAATGTAACTCCATCAAACAACAGCGGGTTGAGAGGACGGGGCAACCTGACGCCCGCCCGGGCGCACCATCAGCATGGCGCTCATGCCCAGCGCCGTGGCCACGGCGGCGGCCACGAACATCGATGAATAGCCGTAACGCACGGTCAGGTAGCCGGTCAGCATGGGGGCGATAAACGACGCGGTGTTGGCGATAAAGTGCGTCATGCCGCTGTAGGCACCCACCCGATTGGACGGCGCAGTGTCGATGACCACGGCCCAGTAGACGGAGTTGGGCAGGGCATTGAGCGCGTTGGCCAACGTCATCAGGGCAATCACACCCCATACGGTCTGGGCTTGGGAAACCATGATGAAACACAAGGTTGTCAGCAGCAGGCAGGTCGCGGCCAGCCAGCTGCGGGCGACTTTCAGGTTGCCGGTGTGGCGCAGCAGCAAGTCCGAAATCTTGCCGCCCAGCAGCACAGTGAAGCAGGCGCCGGTCCACGGGATCATGCCCATGTACCACAGCGACGACAGGTTGTAGTGGAACTCGTCCTGTAGGTATTTGGGGGTCCAGGTCAGCAGCAGGAATGTCACGTACACAAACGAGAAGTACCCGACGGCGTTGAACAGCAGGTCCTTGTTCTTGAAGAAGTGCCAGATCGGCGCAACGCTGGTAGTGGGCGTCGACGCATTGGCGGCCTCGGCGCGCTCTTTGCGCAGGAAGTCGAGTTCGGCCTTGGACACGCGCGGGTTTTCATCCGGGGTGTTGGTGAAGCGCGTCATGAAAAACACCAGCAGCGCCAGGCTGACCACGCCCAACACCACGAACATGCTGCGCCAACTGCCGGTCAGGGTTTGCAGGCCCACAGCCACTGGCGCGGTGAGCAATGCACCCAATGGGGTACTCAAGAGGCCGACTGCGACCACAAAACCGCGCTCCTTGGGCGTGGCCCAGTTGGCCACGCTCTTGTTGATCACCGAGTAGGCCGGACCTTCGGCAAAGCCGAACAGCACGCGGATTGTGGCGAAACCGGCCATGGCCGAGCCGCCGAGAAACGCCAGCCCGAAGTCGCCGGCAAATGCCGTGGCGATTTCGAAGATCGACCAAGTGCCACCGGCGATCAGCCAGATGCGCTTGGCACCAAAGCGGTCGGCCAGAATGCCGCCGACCAATGCCCCAAGGATGTAGCCGTAACCGAAGTAGCCCAGGACATTGCCCCAGTCGGCTTTGTCGAAACCATACTCGGGAAGAATGCTCGCCGACGCGTAGGCAATCGCGCCACGGTCGATGTAGTTGAGCAAGGCCATGAGCATGATCAGGAAGAAAATCTGGTAGCGGAAAGACGGGATAGGGGGGCTGTTCATAGGGATCTGACTCTTCAAAATGATGGCAGAAGTCAAAAAGTCGGCCGCGTCCGGCGTATTTTTATTGGTTGCCCAAACGTTTGGGTTGGCGAAATGTAAGGTGGGAAAAAAATTTAGTCAAACGTTTGGGTAAAGATTTATCTGCGGCTGCGGCACGCCTGTTCGGGTAGAATCTGCGCGCTAAATATCAGACAGTTGGAAGCCCCCAAGACATGCCGAGCCAATCTCGCCCAGCCACCTTGAAGTCCATGGCGACCGCACTTGGCGTGCATGTCTCCACGGTGTCCCGGGTACTCAACGGCGACCCGGCCGGGGTCGAGCGCGCGGCGTCTGCCGAAGTGGTGGCGCGTATCCGGGAGTTGGCAAAAGAGCTGGATTATCGGCCGAACACGCAGGCATCTAGCCTGAAACTGCGCAAAAGCCAGGAGATCTGTGTGCTGATGCCGCGCCTCACCGACCTGGTGATGGCGACTATTTACGACAGCATTGACAGTGCGGCCGAACAGGCCGGCTACCTGACCTTCGTTTCCAATACCGACGACCAGCAGCCACGGCAGATGGCGCGTGCCGAACACGCCTTGCGCCGCTCGGTGGCAGGGCTGATCGTCGGTGACTCCCATGTGGGCGAAAGCCAGCCGCTGCTGGAGCTTTTGACGCGCAAGCATATTCCCTATGTGCTGGTCAGCCGGCAGATTGCCGGGCATCTGGCGGCGTGCAGTGACGATGAACGGGGTGGCTGGCTGGCGGCCGAGCACTTGTACCAGTTGGGCTGTCGCGATGTGGCCATCCTGGCGGGGGAGCGGCATGCCTCGACCGGAGCTGATCGCACCCGCGGTTTTACCCGCTTTTACCGTGAGCAAGGCATCACGCTACGCCCGGAGTGGACGCTCAATGGCCCTTTTGACAGCCTGACCGGGCACCGCCAGGGCGAGTATCTGCTGGGCCTTGACCCTCGGCCCCAGGCGTTTTTCGCGGTCAATGACTTCCTGGCCATTGGCCTGATGGGCGCCGCCCGTGACAGGGGCTTGATGCCGGGCAAGGACATTGCCGTGGTGGGCTTCAACGACATACCGCTGGCCAACGAATTGATGGTTGCGCTGACCAGCGTGCGCCTGCCGCTGGCTGACATGGGCCGGCATGCGGTTGAGCTGTTGCTCAAGCGAATCGAGGGTGAAGCTGCCGAGTCGATTATCGTGGCACCGCAGTTGCAGGTGCGGGCGAGTTCGTCCCTGTTGCGCTGAAGGGGTGGCTGTACCCGGTCAAAGCCGGCGCCTACAGGGATTGGGTGGGGCATTCAATCAGCGGAAAAACTCCCCCGGCGTGGTAGCGAACTGCTGGCGAAATGCGGCGATAAACGCCGAAACCGACTCATACCCACAGCCCAGCGCCACGTCCGTTACCCGTTCGCCGCGTTCCAGGTCGGGCAGGGCGCCGAGCAGTCGCAGGCGCTGGCGCCAGGCGCGAAATGTCAGGCCGGTATCGCTCACAAACAACCGGCTCAGGGTTTTTTCGCTGACCCCCAACCGCTGGCTCCACTGCCCCAGCGTGGTCGCCTGTTCCGGGTGCAGGTTCAAGCTGCGATAGATCTGGCGCAATCGGCTGTCCAGCGGCAGCGGCAGCATCAGGTCTACCTGCGGTGCGGCGGCCAACTGGTCGAGCAACACCTGGGCCAGGCGCCCATCCGGGCCCTCTTCGGCATATTCCACCGGCAGTTCGCTGAAACGGCGGATCAACTCGCGCAGCAGGTCGCTCACCGCCAGCACCTGGCAATGTTCCGCCGCCCAGGCCGTGACGCTGCAATCGAGATACAGGCTGCGCATTTCAGTGTGCGGCGAACTGAACACCCGATGGGGCATGCCCGCCGGAATCCATACCGCCCGTTGCGGCGGCGCCATGAAGCGTCCGGCGCTGGTCTGGATTTCCAGTACGCCGGATATGGCATACGACAACTGCACCCACGGGTGACTATGGCGGCGGGTCAGCGCGCGATTGGGCAGGGATTCGGTGCGGCCATACACCGGGCGCGGCAGGCTGGAGAGCCCGGGGATGCTGCGGCGAACGGCCTTTTCATGTCCTTTGGGCGGCATTTACTGGCTCATTGGCGTTAGTCGGTAACAAGCCGTTACGTTAGAGTCGCCATGACGCCCTGGCAACCCCTGGAAGAACAGCCCATGACCCGCCCCCGGTTTTTACCCGATAACTTCACCCTGACCCTGATTGCCACGGTGCTCCTTGCCTCTTTGCTGCCCGCCAGTGGCCAGACCGCCGTGGCCTTCGGCTGGGTGACCAACCTGGCCATCGCGCTGCTGTTTTTCCTGCATGGCGCCAAGCTGTCACGCCAGGCCATCATCGCCGGTGCCGGGCACTGGCGTTTGCACCTGCTGGTGTTCAGCCTGACCTTCATCCTGTTTCCACTGTTGGGCCTGGCGCTCAAGCCGCTGTTGTCACCGATGATCGGCAACGATCTGTACATGGGCATGCTCTATCTGTGCGCGCTGCCGGCCACGGTGCAGTCAGCCATTGCCTTTACTTCGCTGGCGCGGGGCAATATCCCGGCGGCGATTTGCAGCGCGGCGGCGTCCAGCCTGTTCGGGATTTTCCTCACGCCCTTGCTGGTGACCCTGCTGCTCAACGTCCATGGGGATGGCGGCTCCACCGTGGATGCGATCCTCAAGATCAGCGTGCAACTGCTGCTGCCGTTTATCGCCGGGCAGATTGCCCGGCGCTGGATCGGCGAGTGGGTTGGGCGCAACAAGCACTGGCTGAAGTTCGTCGACCAGGGCTCGATCCTGCTGGTGGTCTATGGCGCGTTCAGCGAAGCGGTCAACGAAGGCATCTGGCATCAGATTCCGCTGTGGGAACTGGGCGGCCTGGTGGTGGCCTGCTGCATCCTGCTGGCACTGGTGCTGGTGGCGTCTGCGCTGTTGGGCAAGGTTTTGGGTTTCAACCAGGAAGATCGCATCACCATCCTGTTCTGCGGTTCGAAGAAAAGTCTGGCGACCGGCGTGCCCATGGCCCAGGTGCTGTTCGCCGGCAGCACCATGGGCGTGTTGATCCTGCCGTTGATGCTGTTCCACCAGATCCAGTTGATGGTCTGTGCAGTGCTGGCCCAGCGCTATGCCAACCGCCCGGAATCCATTCCCGAGATCATGGCGCAGGTCGATCCCTGAACCATCGTGTTACTATTTTTCCGCGCCGCTCAAGGGCAGGCATCGGGCCGTCAGGATCGGCGCGCAACCGAGTAAAACGACCTGTCGATGAGCACTTGCACCGCGACACCTCAAGCCAACTGGCAGCCCGTCATCGCCCTGGCGCTGGCTGCCTTTGTGTTCAATACCACCGAATTTGTCCCGGTCGGCCTGCTCAGCGCCATCGGCGCCAGTTTCGACATGCCGGTCGCCAGGGTCGGCCTGATGCTCACCATCTATGCCTGGGTAGTGTCGTTGACGTCGCTGCCGGTGATGTTGCTGACCCGTAACGTGGAACGGCGCAAGTTGCTGATTGTGTTGTTCGGTATGTTTATCGCCAGTCATGTCCTTTCCAGCGTGGCCAACAGCTTTGGCCTGTTGATGGTCAGCCGCATCGGCATTGCCTTGTCCCATGCACTGTTCTGGTCGATCACGGCCTCCCTGGCGGTGCGCCTGGCGCCGCCGGGCAAGCAGGTGCAGGCGTTGGGCCTGTTGGCGACAGGCACCTCGCTGGCGATGGTTTTGGGCATTCCCCTCGGGCGCCTGTTGGGTGAAGCCATGGGCTGGCGCACCACGTTTATCGTGATCGCCGGGTTTGCGGGGGCGTTGGTGTTCTGGCTGGCGCGCACCTTGCCGTTGTTGCCAAGCCAGAACTCCGGTTCCCTGCGTAGCCTGCCGATGCTGTTCAAGCGCCCGGCGCTGGTGGCGCTGTATGTGTTGACGGCCATGGTGGTCACTGCCCAGTTCACTGCCTACAGCTATATCGAGCCCTTTGTGGAACGCGTCGCGGGGCTGGGCGGCAATGCGGTGACCTTGGTGTTGCTGGTGTTTGGCGGGGCGGGGATTTTTGGCTCGCTGTTGTTCAGCCTGCTGCACCGTTTCAACCCCTATCGTTTTTTGCTGGTGGCCGTGTCGGTGTTGGCACTGTGCCTTGGGTTGCTGCTGCCCTTGAGTGGTGATGTCTCGTACCTGGTGGCGTTGAGCGTGTTCTGGGGCATGGCGATCATGGCCTTTGGCTTGGCGTTGCAGTCCAAGGTGCTGGTGCTGGCGCCGGATGCCACCGATGTGGCAATGGCGATGTTCTCCGGCATTTACAACATCGGCATTGGTGGCGGTGCGCTGCTGGGCAGTTGGGTCGGCGGGCACTTTGGCTTTGCCTGGATCGGCGCGGCGGGGGGCTTGTTGGCGGTGGCGGCGCTGGGTTTGTACTGCCTGTCGATCTATCGGTTCGGGCAGGGCGGTTAAGGCACCGTAGGAGCCGGCTTGCCGGCGATGGCGCCCGTAAGAACGCCATCGCCGGTCAGCCCATCAGAACTGCGGTGTGTACTTCACACTGAACATCACATTGCGCGGGTCGCCGTAGAAGTTGTTGCCATTCAACTGGCTGTACCCGGAGGTGTAGTAGGTCTTGTCGAACAGGTTGTTGGCGTTGATGGCCAACCCCACCTCTGGCGTCAGTTGGTAAGCCAGCCGCGCATTCCAGACGGTGTAGCCCGCCACGTCATAGGTGTACTCGTACCCCAGGGTATGGCTCTGGGTAGTAAAGCCCAGACCGGCACTGACCTTGTCCCAGTCGCCGGCGAATTGGTAGTCGCCCCACACCCGCAGCATATGCTTGGGCGTCCACTGGCTGAAGACCCGGCCCTTGTTATCCGGGTCCTCAAGGTACTTGGTGGTGTTGTAGGTGTAGCCGGCAAACAGTTGCAGGCCGCTCAGCACTTCACCGCTGATCTCTGCTTCAAGGCCCTGGCTGCGGACCTTGCCCGATCCGGTTGCGCAGTAGGTGCCGCCGCAGATTTCGCCCAGGGAGTAGTCGGTGATCGCACGGTTTTCCTGGTCGTAGCGAAACAGCGCCAGGGAGGTATTGACCCGCCCGTCCAGCAATTCGCCCTTGAGGCCGACTTCGTAGTTGCTGCCAATCACCGGCTTGACCACCGCACCGCTGAGGTCACGCTGGGTCTGTGGCTCGAACACGTCGGTGTAACTGGCATACACCGCCCACTCGCGGCTCAGGTCGTAGACGATCCCGGCGTAGGGCGTGACTTCGCCGGTTTCGTTGGTGGTGCTGGGCTTGTTGACGCTGGTGGCGTGAGTCACCGCCACGATGCTTGCCGACGTGTAGCTGTAGTCATACCAACTGGCCCGGGCGCCGAGCACCAGAGTCAGCGGGTCGATCGGCTTGAGGCGCCAACTGCCATACAGGCCTTTTTGGCGGATGTCGTACTTGCTCGGGGTAGCGCGGCCGCCCGGGGTGTTCATCAGGCCTTCGTAGCTGGTCTGCGGGCGATGGTTATTGATAGCGAAGATGTTGTCGGTGCTGTCGTTGAACGTGCGGGCAATGACGTCGTTGGTGGTGTACTTGGAATAGTTGCCGCCCAGGGTGATTTCCTGGGCCATGGACAGCGCCTCGAAACGCCCGGTGAGGTGGGTGTCCAGGCCGATCTTGGTGCCGTCGAAATCGGTGTACCAGTCGGCATATGACACGCCGCTGCCGTCGGCTTCGATGCCTTCGTTGTTGGTCTGCACGCGCTGGTGGGTCGACGTGTTTTCTTCTTTCATCCGCACGGCGCCGACCTTGAGCTTCCAGTCGTCGTTGAAACGGTGCTCAAGGTCGGCATACAGGGTGGTGACGTCGATCTGCGAGTGGTTCCAGGGAGAGCCGGTGAAGGTCGAGCGCGACAGGTCGATGGATTTACCGGTGGCATAGCGCGGCAGGCCGCGCAACATTGGCCGCGACTCGGCGTTGGTGCGGCTGACGGCCAGGCCCAGGGTAGTGTCTTCCTGCAGGTCGAAGTCCAGGGCGCCGTACAGCGAGTGGGTCTTGCTCCATTCGTAGTCGATGAACGAATCACTCTGGTCTTCGTCCGCCACCATCCGTCCACGCAGGGTACCGCTTTGGTTCAGCGGGCCGCCGGCGTCCAGTTGCAGGCCGTAGTGGTCCCAGCTACCTGCCTTGGCGGTGAGGGCGACGGTGGGCGCTGTCTGCCCGCGCTTGCGTACCAGGTTGATCGCGCCACCCGGGCTGCCAGTGCCCTGCAACAGGCCGGAGGCGCCGCGCAGTACTTCCAGGCGGTCGAAGAAGATCAGGTCCTGGGTGGCCCAGTTGCCCAGGGCATAGGTGTTGCGTGGGATGGGCACGCCATCGTACTGCCAGTCGTCGATCTGGAAGCCACGGGAGGTGATGATCATGCCTTTGCCGACGCCTTGCACACCCACCAGGCCGGTGGTCTGGTTGACCGCGTCCTTGAGGTCGACCAGGCCCTGGTCATCCATTTGTTTGCGGGTCATCACCGTGATCGACTGGGGGATTTCCTTGAGGGTGTGGGTGCCCTTGCCGATGGTCACCGCACGGGCGGCGTAGGAACCGGAGCCTTCGGTGGTGGTGGGGTCAATGCTGTGCTCGACGATGGAGGTCACGCCCAATTGCAGTGCGCTGGCGTTGTCGCTGGCAGGCTCGACACTGAAGTTGCCCTGCTCGGTGACCCGCAACTGCAAGCCGCTGCCCGACAGCGCGCGGTCCATGGCCTGTTCGGCCGGCATCTGGCCAATCACTGCCTGGGCCTGTTTACCCTGCACCAACACGGGGTCCAGGGACACAATGCGCCCGCTCTGGCTGGCGATGGCGTTCAGTGTTTGGGCCAGCGGGCCGGCCGGCAGGTTGAAAGACAGGCTTTGGGCCTGCACCAGGGCAGGGCTCGCTAGGGTTGCCAGGGTTGCCAGGGTAACGGCGACAGAAAGGGCGTGGGGCCAAGGGTTGAGCACAGCATTCTCCTGAAGGTGTGGACGTGTCAGGAGATAAGTGGGCCGAGAAATGAAAACCGGACACAAATAAGAGTGATTTGCATAAAAAAGCTGGCCTGGGTTATTTGGCGCGAATCAGGGTCAGCCACGGGCTGTAGTGGTCCACCCGGATCGGCAGGGTTTCGGCCAGGGCTGCGAAAGCACGACGGGGGTCGTTGAGTGGAAACACGCCCTGCACACGCAAGCCGCGCACCTGTGGGTCGACGCGCACAAAACCACGGTTGTAAGGGCGCAGGGCGTTGACCACCTGTTCCAGGGAGTCATCCAGCACGTTCAGATGCCCGGCGAGCCAGTCGGCCCGGTAGCTCTGGTTGCCGGCCAGCGGTTCGATGCGATTGGCGTGGAGCAGCACCGATTGGCCTTGCAGCACGGTGTGCTGGATGCCGTTGTGCAGTGTGGCCTGGACCGAATGCTCCAGCACCACCACCCGCGTGGCGCCTGGCTCCTGGGACACGAGAAAGCGCGTGCCCAACGCTTGGACGCTGCCCTGGGCGCTGCGCACGCGCAATGGCCGCTGGGAGTCGGCCGCCACCTGAATCACCAGTTCGCCGTGACGCAGGATGATCAAGCGCTGATGCTGATCGAATTGCAGGTCGACGGCGCTGCCTGCATTCAGGGTCAGGCGGCTGCCGTCCAGCAGGGTGAAGGTCTGGCGTTGACCGCGCGCGGTGTGCAGGTCGGCCAGCAGGTCGTCACCCAGCGGGCTGCGCGCCGCCAGCCACAGACCGCCACCCAGCAGACCCAGGCCCGTAATGGCCCGCAGCACTTCGCGGCGTGAACCCTGGGGTTGCAGCAGCACTTGCCGCGCTTCGCCGGGCAAGCGTTTGTCCAGGGCGCGCAGGGTGTTCCACGAGCCGCCCAGGCGCTCCTGCAAGCGGGCCCAGGCCTGGGCGTGGGCCGGGTCCATCGTCAGCCAGGCATCGAAGCGTTCCTGCAACCGTGCATCCGGCTTGTCGGCGCGCAAGCGCACCATCCAGTCGATGGCCTGTTCGCTGACCGGGTCCAGGCGGGCCTTGCTCATGGGGCCAGTTCGGCCAGGTAGCACTGGCGCAGGGCCTGTTTCATATAGCGGCTGACGGTGCGCTCGGACAATTGCAGTTTGCGTGCAATCGCCACGTAGCTCATACCGTCCAACTGGCTGTAGAGGAAGGTGGCCTTGACGATCAACGGCAAGCCATCAAGGGCACGGTCAATCGCCACCAGGGCCTGGATCAGTTGCAACTGCTCTTCGGGGGACGGTGCCAGCGCTTCGGGCGTTGCAGCCAGGCGCTCCAGGTAGGCGGTTTCCAGGCGGCTGCGGCGATAACGGTCAAAGATCAGCCGGCGCGCAATGGTCGAGAGATAGGCCCGTGGTTGCTCGATGCTGTCGGGATCGACCCGGGCGGCGAGCATCTGGCAGAAGGTGTCGGCGGCGGTGTCTTCGGCGTCCGCGTGGTTACGTACGCGGTGTTGGATATGTTGCAGCAGCCAACGGTGATGATCGTTGAAAAAGAAGCCCAGCTTGCGGAGTGGAGGTGATTGCACGGGTCGACTTTCTCAAGGGTGGTATTGTGAATCGTTCTCAATATTACCTTTTGCGCGAGGGGGGCTGCAACAATATGCAATTGTAGGCGCGAGCAAGCTCGCGCCGACAAAAACGGCATTACGGTTTTACAGGAATGGGTTGCGCGCAGCCATCCAGTGCCTGATCAACCAGCCCTTGCACACCGTCGAGCATCCGGCAAATGTCCAATGCCACGTTGCGTGGCGTGCCGTTGACTGGCGGCGCCTTGGGTTTGTGCGTCTGGGTTGCTGGGTTCAGGTAGTGGTTGATCGCGCGGTAGGCGCAGCTTGAAGTTGGCTTGAGTCGTAGCCTTGATGAAGCGGGGGGGGGGGCTGTGCTTGATCATGGTGAAGCTTTTTTGATTAATGGGGCCGCCACCTTCCGCGGTCAAACGAATTAGGGTGGCGGCTGTACGCGGGTTGAACGACCGGTAATCAAAGGAACCCGGCATACCCGAAGGTATCCCGCGCACAGCCGCCGCGACACGATACATCAGGCACAAAAAAACGCCTGAAATAGGTTTTGGCGTAGCAGCACTTCAATGAGTCGGGCGGTCGAATCCGGCCACTGATTTGGCAGCGGCGTCGGGAAGGTTAGTCAGTGCCTGTCCGAGGGACAACCTGAAACAGATATGGGAAGCGTCTGTGCGCCTCGATCAGCATTCAGGGCTTTTCTCCACGGCCCAACAATAACCGGGGAAGCACCATGCCGACTCTTTTCTGATAACCCCGGTACTGTTCGCCGAAGATATCCACCAGGTCCCGCTCTTCAAAATGCGCACCCATAAACAGATAGATCGACAGCCCCAAGGCCAGTAGCAAGTGGCCAGCGCTCATCTGCGGCGTCGCCCAGAACACAATCAGGAAGCCCAGGTACAGTGGATGGCGCACCCACTTGTAAAGCCCTGGTGTTTTAAAGGCATGGGCGCGGGATGTGGTATTACGCCAGTGGTCAATAGCCTGCTTAAGGCCAAACAGTTCAAAGTGGCTGATCAATAGCGTGGCGACCAGCACCAAGACCCAGCCCAGCCAGAACAGGGCGGTCAACAGCCCGCTTCCCCATGCCGTCTCTACTGCCCATATCCGGGCGGGCATGGGTTGCCAGAGCCAGAAAAGCAGGATCAGGGCCAGGCTGCTGAGCAAGACATAGGTCGAGCGCTCAGCGCAGGTGGGGACAAACCGGCTCAGCCATGCCTTGAAGCCTTTACGCGCCATTACCGAGTGTTGCACCGCGAACAGGAGCAGCAGCGACAGGTTGATCAGTGCGGCCCACCCACTGTTGATGACAATCCCATCGTCAATGTTCTTGGGCACGACCACACGGCCAAGAAAGCCAATCAGGTAGAGGAGGGTGATGAGGAAAACCAGATAGCAGAGGGTGCTATAGACCAATCCAGCCAGGCGCAGCGCCAGGCGGGTTGCAGCTGTTTCGGTGTTCATGAACGACTCCTTTCGTGCATGTGGGCTTTGCGGCCGCAGGCCAGGTTCCAGAGCGGGTGCGGACGGGACAAGGCTAGGTAGTGAACGGCATCTGGTCAAAGAAAGAGCAGAAAAGAGGGGGCGCTTACAACCCAGGCGAAGCACTTGTAGGTGTTAGCGAGGCTGCGATGTTGGCTTGAGCAGGTTTTCGATCACTCCCACAGGACGTGGGAGTGATCCGAGGAACAAGACGCTATCAGGCGATAGCATCCCAGGCGCGGTCGCCTTTCTCGTCTTTGATGCGGGTCGGCAGGCCCATCACGTCCAGCGCCTTGAGGAACGGCTCGGCTGGCAGTTCTTCAACGTTGGCCATGCGTTGTACGTCCCATTCGCCACGGGCCACCAGCAGCGCAGCGGCTACAGGTGGTACGCCGGCGGTGTAGGAGATGCCCTGGCTGTCGGTCTCGGCAAAGGCTTCTTCGTGGCAGGCCACGTTGTAGATGAACAGCTCGCGTGGCTGGCCATCCTTGGTGCCCTTGACCAGGTCGCCAATGCAGGTCTTGCCGGTGTAGCCCGGAGCCAGCGAGGACGGGTCCGGCAGTACGGCCTTGACCAGTTTCAAGGGCACCACTTCCAGGCCCTCGGCGGTGGTGACCGGTTTCTCGGAGAGCAGGCCGAGGTTTTTCAGTACGGTGAACACATTGATGTAGTGTTCGCCGAAGCTCATCCAGAACCGCACGTTGGGCACGTCGAGGTTTTTCGACAACGAGTGCACTTCATCGTGGCCGGTCAGGTACAGGTTCTGCGAGCCGACTACCGGCAGGTCGTCGGTACGCTTGACCTCGAACATGGTGTTGCTGGTCCACTGGCTGTCCTGCCAGCTCCACACCTGTCCGGTGAATTCGCGGAAGTTGATTTCCGGGTCGAAATTGGTGGCGAAATATTTGCCGTGGCTGCCGGCATTGACGTCGAGAATATCGATCGAATCAATACGGTCAAAATGCTGTTGTTGTGCCAGCGCCGCATAGGCGTTGACCACACCTGGGTCAAACCCCACACCGAGGATCGCAGTGATGTTCTTCTGCTTGCATTCCTCCAGGTGGTTCCACTCGTAGTTGCCGTACCACGGCGGGGTCTCGCAGACCTTGCCCGGCTCTTCGTGGATAGCGGTGTCGAGATAAGCCACGCCGGTATCGATGCAGGCACGCAGTACCGACATGTTGAGGAAGGCGGAGCCGACGTTGATGACGATCTGCGATTCGGTTTCGCGAATCAGTGCCTTGGTCGCTTCCACGTCCAAAGCGTTCAGCGCAAAGGCCTGGATCTGGGCGGGTACCTTGAGGCTACCCTTGGCCTTGACGCTGTCGATGATGGCCTGGCATTTGGAGATGTTGCGCGACGCGATAGCAATACGACCGAGTTCGTCGTTGTGCTGCGCGCACTTGTGGGCCACCACCTTGGCGACACCTCCTGCACCAATGATAAGAACGTTCTTTTTCAATTGCTTTATCTCTCCTTTATCTGTCCGCTTTACGAAAGGCTGGACAGGTAGTCGTCGTAACCAAACTCACGAACCACTTCGACTGTACCGTCGAGTTGTTTCACTACGATGGACGGCATTTTCAGGCCGTTGAACCAGTTTTTCTTGACCATGGTGTAGCCTGCCGTGTCGATGAACGACAGTCGATCGCCGATGGCCAGCGGCTGATCAAATTGATATTCGCCGAAGATGTCCCCGGCCAGGCACGACTTGCCGCACACCATGTAGGTGTGTTCGCCGGTGCTTGGCGCCAGCTTGGCGTTGAGGCGATAGATCAGCAGGTCCAGCAGGTGGGCTTCGATGGAGCTGTCGACCACGGCGAGGTGCTTGCCGTTGTACAGGGTATCGAGCACGGTGACTTCCAGGGATGCACTGTTGGTGATCGCCGCTTCGCCGGGTTCCAGGTACACCTGCACGTCGTACTTCTGCGAGAACGCCTTGAGGCGCTGGCAGAAGGCATCGATGGCATAGCCTTCACCGGTAAAGTGGATGCCACCGCCGAGGCTGACCCAGTTGACCTTGTGCAGCAGCGCGCCGAAGCGTTCTTCGATGGTGCCCAGCATCTTGTCGAACAGCTCGAAATCACCGTTCTCACAGTTGTTGTGGAACATGAAGCCGGAAATCTGCTCGATCACGCCTTCGATCTTCACCGGGTCCCACTCGCCCAGGCGGCTGAAGGGGCGCGCCGGGTCAGCCAGCAGGTAGTCGGAGCTGCTCACCTGCGGGTTGACGCGCAGGCCGCGGGTCTTGCCTTCGCTGCGCGGCGCAAAACGCTGCAGTTGGCTGATGGAGTTGAAGATGATCTTGTCGCAGTTGTCGAGCATCTCCTCAATCTCATCGTCAGCCCAGGCCACGCTGTAGGCGTGGGTTTCGCCTGCGAACTTCTGGCGACCGAGCTTGAGCTCATACAGTGATGAGGACGTGGTGCCGTCCATGTACTCCTGCATCAGGTCGAACACCGACCAGGTGGCAAAGCACTTGAGTGCCAGCAGCGCCTTGGCACCGGACTGCTCGCGTACGTAGGCGATCTTCTGCAGGTTGAGCAGAAGCTTCTGTTTGTCGATGAGGTAATACGGGGTTTTGATCATTTTTCAGAGCCTGCGGCGGAGCCTGCCAAAAAAGGACAGGCATTGTGCCCGCACTTGGGGCAGATCGAAAGGTTCGTCAGCGGATTTTGCTGGTCCCGGATCTAAAACCCTTCTCTTTAAATGGGAGGGACGACCGTGGCGCTGGCAAGCGGTACTGACGAGACTGGATGCTGACTTAACATGAGCATGTTTCGCGTTCATCTAAAGTAAAATGAGTTTGTCTCACTATTAAAGGCTGTCGACAATGGCTCCCATACCCACACATTGGAGATTTTTGTCATGGCAGTCGCTCATTCCCTTGGATTTCCGCGCATTGGACGCGATCGTGAACTGAAAAAAGCGCAGGAAGCGTTTTGGAAGGGCGAACTGGACGAAACCGGCCTGCGCGCCGTAGGTCGTGAGTTGCGCAAGACTCATTGGGACTTGCAGAAGCAGGCCGGTATCGAGTTGCTGCCCGCTGGCGACTTTGCGTGGTACGACCAGGTACTGACCCACTCGCTGATGTTCGGCGTGATCCCCGAGCGTTTCCGCCCGGCTGATGGCAAAGCCACGTTGCAGACCTTGTTCGGCATGGCCCGTGGTGTCAGTGACAGTTGCTGTGGTGGCGCCCATGCCCAGGAAATGACCAAGTGGTTCGACACCAACTACCACTATCTGGTACCTGAATTCAGCGTTGACCAACAGTTTCACCTGGGCTGGGATCAACTGTTTGAAGAGGTCCAGGAAGCCTGCGACCTGGGGCACACCGTCAAGCCAGTGGTGATCGGGCCGCTGACGTACCTGTGGCTGGGCAAGGCCAAGGGCGGTGACTTCGACAAGCTCGATTTGCTTGATCGCCTGCTGCCGCTGTACGGCCAGATTTTCCAGCGCCTGGCGCAGTTGGGTGTGGAGTGGGTGCAGATCGATGAGCCGATCCTGGCGCTCGATTTACCCCAGGATTGGAAAAATGCGTTTGAGCGCGCCTACAACCTGATCCAGCGTGATCCCCTGAAAAAACTGGTCGCCACCTACTTTGGCGGCCTGGAAGAAAACCTCGGCCTGGCGGCCAATTTGCCGGTCGATGGCCTGCACATTGACCTGGTGCGTGCACCGGAGCAATACCCGACGATTCTCGATCGTCTGCCAGCCTATAAAGTGCTGTCCCTGGGGGTGGTCAACGGGCGTAACGTGTGGCGCTGCGACCTGGAAAATGCCCTGGCCACCTTGCAGCACGCTCATGAGCGCCTGGGTGATCGCTTGTGGGTTGCGCCGTCCTGCTCGTTGCTGCATAGCCCAGTTGACCTGGCGCGTGAAGACAAGCTGGATGCCGAGCTCAAGAGCTGGCTGGCCTTCGCCGTGCAGAAGTGTGAAGAAGTGGCGGTGTTGACCCAGGCCATCAACCAGCCGCATGCGGCGAAGGGGGTGGCGGCCTTGGCCGAAAGCCGTGCCGTGCAGGCGGCCCGTGCCGCCTCGCCGCGGATCCACAAACCGACCGTGCAAGCTCGCGTTGCGGCCATCACCGGCAAGGACAGCCAACGCCAGTCACCGTTTGCCCAGCGGATTGCCAAGCAACGCGCCGGCCTCGACCTGCCACTGTTTCCGACCACCACCATTGGCTCGTTCCCGCAGACCGCTTCGATCCGCCTGGCGCGCCAGTCGTTCAAGGCCGGCAAATTGAGCGAGGCCGAATATGTCGAGGCGATGCACAGCGAGATCAAACACGCCGTTGAAGTGCAGGAAAATCTCGGCCTGGACGTGCTGGTACACGGCGAAGCCGAGCGTAACGACATGGTGGAGTACTTTGCCGAACAACTGGACGGCTATGCCTTCACCCGTTTTGGCTGGGTGCAGAGCTACGGTTCGCGGTGCGTGAAACCGGCGGTGATCTTCGGTGACCTGAGCCGTCCAAAAGCCATGACCGTGGCGTGGATCCGCTACGCCCAAGGCCTGACCGACAAGGTGATGAAGGGCATGCTGACCGGCCCGGTGACCATGCTGATGTGGTCATTCCCCCGGGAAGACGTGAGCCGTGAAGTGCAGGCCCGCCAGTTGGCGCTGGCGATTCGTGATGAAGTGGTGGACCTGGAAGCCGCCGGCATCAAGATCGTGCAGATTGATGAAGCGGCATTTCGCGAAGGCTTGCCCCTGCGCCGGGCCCAATGGCAACGCTACCTGGACTGGGCCACCGAAGTATTCCGCTTGTGCGCTTGCGGGGTGCGTGATGAAACCCAGATCCATACCCATATGTGCTACAGCGAATTCAACGATGTGATCGAGTCCATTGCGGCGATGGATGCCGACGTGATTACCATCGAAACCTCGCGTTCGGATATGGAACTGCTGGAGGCCTTCGAGGCCTTCGCTTACCCGAATGACATTGGCCCGGGCGTCTACGACATTCACTCGCCACGGGTGCCGGACGCCTCGGAAATGGTCCATCTGTTGCGCAAGGCCGCCAAGCGCATCCCGGCCGAGCGCCTGTGGGTCAACCCTGACTGCGGCCTGAAGACCCGTGGGTGGCCGGAGACAGAGGCTGCGTTGATTCATATGGTGGCGGCGGCGCGGCAACTGCGGGCTGAATTGGCGTAGCGGCGGCTCAGTCACACGATTGGGTGGCTGATACACCGCTATCGCCGGCAAGCCGGCTCCTACAGTTGTTTGGGTGGGGTATCCAAAATTCCCTGCCTCGCGCAATCCCCCTGTGGGAGCGGGCTTGCCCGCGATGGCGTTGGGTCAGTCAAGTCATTGTTGGCTGGTACACCGCTGTCGCCGGCAAGCTGGCTCCTACATTTGAACCTGTGTGGTTAGAGGTATTTAAGCCACGCAATATCCCGCCGCCGGGCCTTCAGCCGGGCAAACCAACGCACTGGCAGGTACAACGCCAGCGGCAAAAACAACGCCACCAGCCACACCACCTCCACGCTATCGAATCCGAAATGCGTCTGCTGGTTCAGGCCAAACAGTGCCACGCCCGTCACGTACAACACCTTCAACACATACAGATGCAGCAGATAAAAGAACATCGGCGCCGCACCGAACACCGCCAGCGTGCCGATCCAGCGCCGTTGCCCGGCGCGTTCGCAGCCCAGCAGCAACAAAAACCCCATACCCAATGTCAGCGCGAGGAACAGCAGCGAAGGTGGATACTTGGTGATGTTGAAGAAACTCATCAGCGTTTGCACGTGGCTGTCGTACACCTGCCACGGTGCCTCACCGTAGCCATTGATTGCGCGCAACACTACAAAGCCCACCAGCGCGCCAACGCCCGCCAGTAACAGATAACGCTGACGCTGCGCCGCCGGCATCGAGTCGGTAAACCACGGGCCGATGCCGTAACCCAGGGCAATCACCCCGATCCACGGCAGCACCGGGTACGTCGTGCGCAGGCGCAAGGTGTCGCCCACCTCGATCCAACTGCGTTCGTGCAGGATCGTCCAGGGAATGTGCAGCGCCGAACCCGCTGCGAAATGCAGGCCATCGAGCAGGTTGTGCCCCCCCATGATCAGCAATGCCAGGCCGATCAGCAGCGGGCGTGGCAACCACACCAGAGCGGCGAGGGCGATCATGCTCACGCCGATGGCCCAGATCACCTGCATGTAGATAACGCTGGGAGGCAGTTGGAAGGTCCAGGCGAAGTTCACCAGGGTCAATTCCAGTACCACCAGAAACAGCCCGCGCTTGAACAGAAACGCCGAGACATCACCACGCCCCTGGTGTTTTTCGCCGTACAGAAACGCCGACAAACCCGTCAGCAGTACAAACACCGGGGCGCACAAGTGGGCCAGGGTACGGCTGATAAACAGCGCGGGCTCCGTCATATCGATGCTCATCGGGTCGCTGACCTGGCGGTGCAGCAGGAACGTCTCGCGCACGTGGTCGAGCAACATGAACAGGATGACCAGGCCGCGCAGGGCATCGATGGAAAGCAGGCGTGTACGGGCAGTGGGAACAGCGTCAGCCATGGTGCAAGGTCGCCAGAGGGGAGGAAGAATAAGGTTATCTTATAACGTCTTTCGGCCGTCGTGGATTTCTGAGTCGGAATCGGATCATTCAGATGCTAGGGTAGGCCACTGACCTTGACGACCCTGGAGTCACTTATGAGCGCCCCGACTGATTTCAACGCTGTCGTGCAATTCTGGACGACGGCAGGCCCATCGCGCTGGTTCAAGAAAGATCAACAGTTTGACGCCGAGTTTGGTGCGCGCTTCCACGAGGCCCACTTCCAGGCGGCCAGGGGCGAGCTGGAGCACTGGATGGGCGAACCCGAAGGCGCGCTGGCGTTGCTGATCCTCCTCGATCAGTACCCACGCAATACTTTCCGGGGCACCGCCCACATGTTTGCCACTGACCCGCTGGCCAGGGCTTACGCCGGGCGCATGGTCGACGCGGGGATGGACCGTCTGATCGACCCGGCATTGCGCGCGTTCTGCTACTTGCCCTTTGAGCATTCAGAGCAGCCCGAGGACCAACAGCGCTCTTTGGCATTGAACCAGCAGCTCGATGCCGATACCTACCACTGGGCCAAGGAGCATGCCGAGATCATCGAGCGATTTGGCCGGTTTCCCCATCGCAATGCGGCGCTGGGCCGGGTGACGACGGAGGAGGAACAGGCGTTCCTTTCGGGGGGTGGGTTTTCCGGTTAGGTTGCAAGAACCAGCCGTATTCCACCGAGGAATGCCCCGATAAAAAAGCGGCATTGTATTTATCGCCGCACATCTCGTAGCGTGGCTGCTCACCCAAGGAGATACCGCCGTGACGAACCCGCCGATGCGTTTGTATGTCGATGCCCCGTTCACCAGCCCCTATGCGATGTCGGTGTTTGTGACCCTGCGGGAAAAAGGCTTGCCGTTCGAGGTGCACACCCTGGATCTGGAGGCGCTGGAGCAACAGGCGCCGGTATTTACCGGGCTGTCCGTGACCCAGCGGGTACCGACCCTGGAGCAGGGCGGGTTTGCCTTGTCCGAGTCGTCGGCCATTACCGAGTACCTGGAGGATGTGTTCCCGCAGGTGCCGGTGTACCCCAGGGAGCCACGCCAACGCGCGCGGGCGCGGCAGATTCAGGCGTGGTTGCGCAGCGACTTGCTGCCGATCCGCCAGGAGCGCTCCACGCTGGTGGTGTTTTACGGGGTCAGGTTCGGCCCGTTATCAGCCCCTGCACAGGTGGCGGCAAACAAACTGATTGCAGCGGCACAGCACTGGTTGGCCGCGGGCGACGACTATCTGTTTGGCCAATGGTCGATTGCCGATGTGGATCTGGCTGTGATGCTCAACCGCCTGATTCTCAACGGCGATCCGGTGCCCGCGCCGCTGGTGGCGTATGCCCGGCGGCAATGGCAGCGGCCATCGGTGCAGGCCTGGGTCAGGCAGGTACGTCCGGCGTTGTAGCGCCCAGCGGCCATTCCTGCGCGACCCGGCGTTCGAGGTCTTCCCAGTCTTCCATGCCCAGCACCCGGGTGGTGTTCAGTCCGCGCAGATAACCACGCAACTGCTGGGCGGCGGCGCAGGCTTGGTCAGGGTCGGCTGCGGGGTCCTGCAGGATAGTTTCGTACTCGACCAAATACTCGGCAACGCGTTCGCGGAACTCTGGCAGGACGGCATTGCGGATGCGATCAAAGGTCTTCTGATGAGGTTTCATGGACAGGTCCTTCTTATAGATTTTATTGTATGAGCGCTGACGACTTTAGGCGCCGGCTTGCCGGCGCCTACAGAGGGTTCAGTTGGGCATGGCTTCACGGCTGAAGGCATGCACCGCTGACACCAGCCCCTTGGCGGCCAGGGCCACCAGTTCACCGCCTTTCTCCGGGGTTGCCAGGGCCGGGTCGGACCCCATGCGCCCATCCGGGTGGCGGGCGCGGAAGTCCTGGGCTTCGCGGATCGGGCCGGCGGGCGCAATCTGCGGCGAATAGTCTGCTGTCTTGATCGAGTCCGGGTAAGCCCACTGGGTAATCGCGATCTCCGAAGGTGTCGCGTGGGTGCCATGCCCGGTCGGGAACTGCGCCCGCGCCAGCTCGCCGACGCCCTCCAGGTCCCACCAATTGCAGAGTTTCAAGGCGAAGCCGGCGGGGCGGCGGGCGAAGCTGGCCTCGGCGTACAACTCGGAAAAGGCCGCTTCGATCGTGGCGATATTGCCGCCATGGCCATTGAGGAACAGGATTTTTTCGAAACCATGGGCGGCCAGGGAGCGGGTCCAATCGCCAATGGCCGCGATAAAGGTCGACGGACGCAGGGAGATGGTGCCGGGGAACCCGAGGTGGTGTTGGGCCATGCCGATATTGAAGGTGGGGCCGACCAGGATATCAGCGTCTTTTTGCGCCTGATGGGCAATGATTTGCGGGCACATCCAATCGGTGCCCAACAGGCCGGTAGGACCATGTTGTTCGTTGGAACCGATGGGAATCACCACGGTGCGGCTGCGGTCAAGAAACTGGCCAATCTCGATCCACGTTGACTGGTGCAAAAGCATTTCAGGTCCTCTCTCTGGTCAGGCTTGGCCTGTCAGATACTACCTCAACCGGCGCTGGCGATCTGGCGCGGCTTGCAATTGAGGTAGGCCGAGGATTTCAGCCAGCGCTGATCGGGATACCAGGAGAACATGAACTGGCCATCCTTGAGCTTGTCCACCACCTGGCGCGCCACTTGCGGGCGTACGGCAGGGCAACCCTGGCTGCGGCCGATCCGACCTTCACGCTTGCTCCACAACGGGCTGACGTAGTCGGCGGCATGGATCACGATGGCGCGGTCGCGGGCCAGGTCATTGAAGCCTGGCTCCAGGCCGTCCATGCGCAACGAGTAGCCGTGGGTGCCGTGGTAGCTTTCCTGGGTGCGGAACAGACCGAGGCTGGACTGGTGGCTGCCTTCGCTGTTGGAGAACTGGGTGGCGAAGTTTTCCCCGGATTTTTGCCCGTGGGCCACCAGATCGCGCAGCACCAGCTTTTTTTGGCGTAGATCGAAAATCCACAGGCGACGGGCGGTCGAAGGTTGCGAGTAGTCGATCACGGCCAGGCGTTCGGCGCGTTCCTGGCCGTTATTGACGGCACACTGCATCGCGCCCAGAGCGCTTTTGAGGACGGCGGGATTGAGTTCTGGAGCCGAGCGCGCCAGGCTGCTATACAAGGTATGAGGTTTGGCATTCTCTGCGAAGGCACCCGAACAGAAAGCGGCCAGGGCGGCGGCGATCAGGCCGAGTCGGCAGTCAATATTCAGCATTTATCGAGCATCTCCGCCGTAGATTGGAGCTAAGCCATTGTTCAAAAAAACTGCATGTTACTTGAGCCTTTGCTTGCTCGTAGCACCATTGGTCGCCACGGCCGATGAAGTGCCGGTCGAGCCGTCAAACCCAGTACAGCTGGCACTTGGGCAGTTGTCGAGCGTCTGCCCCGGTTTAGCCACCCGGTTGGATATGCCGGCCGAGTTGCGGTTGCAGGCTTTTTACCAGCAGCACGGCAACACCGCCCTCTGGTCGGTGGACGGACGCCGGCAGGCGTTGCAGGGCCAGTTGCTGTTGCTGGCCGACGACGGCCTCGACCCGGCGCACTATCGGCTGCCCGACACGACAACGACCGACAATGTGCTGTGTACCGATTTCGCAACCAGCCAGCGCTATCTGCAAGCCCTGCATGACTTGCACTACGGCCGTTTGCAGCAGGCCCATTATGAGCCGCTGTGGCATTCCCAGCCGCCGAGCGAGGATCCGGTCCTTGTCGTGCTGGCCCTGGCCAATACCGGTCTTGCGGACATGGCGGCAGCATTCGATCAGGCCCGGCCCGGCGCCGAACTGTACCGCAACCTGCGCAAGGTCTACGCCACCCAACGCCTGCAACCGTTGCCGCAGTGGGGCATGATGACCGACGGCCCTTTGTTGCGTCCGGGTCGGGAGGATCCACGGGTGCCGGAATTGGCCCGGCGCCTGGTCAGCGGCGGCTACCTGACGAGCGCACCCAAGGGGCATCAATACAGCAACGATCTGGTGGAGGCGGTGAAGCGCTTCCAGTCCAGCCATTCACTGCAAGCCGACGGAGTGATCGGCCCGGGCACGGTGACCGAACTCAACGTCAGCCCGGCGCTGCGGCGCGGGCAACTGCAGGTCAACCTTGAGCGTTTTCGCTGGCTGGCCCAGGACCTGGAGCCGGACGGCATCCTGGTCAACGTCGCGGCTGCCCAGTTGAGCGTCTACCAGGGGGGCGTACCTGTGTGGCAGACCCGTTTGCAGGTGGGCCGTGCCGAACGGCAGACGCCGCTGCTCAAGTCGCGCATCACGCGGTTGACCCTCAACCCCACCTGGACGATCCCGCCGACCATCATGCGCGAGGACAAGTTACCGGCCATTCGCCTGAACCCGGAGTACCTGCGCCAACAGAATCTCAAAGTGCTCGACAGTGAAGGTCGCGCGCTGTCACCGGAGCAGGTGGATTGGTCGCACCCCGGTAATATCCTGCTGCGCCAGGACGCCGGCCCACGCAACCCGTTGGGCAGGATCGTCATGCGTTTCCCCAACCCGTTCTCCGTGTACCTGCACGACACGCCCAGCCAGCCGTTGTTCCGCAAGGGGCCGCGGGCCTTCAGTTCGGGCTGTGTAAGGGTGGAGCAGCCGATGGTGCTGCGTGATCTGCTGGTGAACCCGGCTGAAAAGGCGCGGACTGAGGCGTTGTTGGCGAGCGGAGTAACCCATGAGTTCCGCCTGGCCACGCCGGTACCGGTGCTGCTGGGCTATTGGACAGCCCAGGTGGATAGCCAGGGTGCGTTGCTGTACGCCCCCGATATTTATGGCCGCGACGGGGTGTTGTTGAAAGCCTTGGGCGCAGCCCTGTAGACGCTAACAGAGTGTGTGGGCTTGCCCGCGATGGCGCAGTGTCAGTCGAAGAGTATATTGGCTGGTTCACCGTCATCGCCGGCCAGCCAGCGCCTACATTTGGTTTGTGGTGTGCCCAGTATTCTCTTTCAACTAAAAGCAGCTGCGGATCTGTGCAATATGAGACCCGGTTGGCATCCTTGAAAGAATAACCATCAGGTATTTCTCAAACGCTCAAGAAACCTACCAAGCTTGCCGACGTGATGGGTACATACCCAGGAGCGTTCAATATGAGCAGTCAACGTTTGGCAGTCGGTATCAGCCTGTTTTTTGTGCTCGTCAGCGGCAGTGGTCAAGCGTCCACGACCGTCGCTCAAGGTGTTATCCAGTTCCATGGCAGCATCGTCGAGGCGACTTGCGCGGCGGGCAGTGGGAGCGGGTCGACATTGGCACTCAGTGGTTGTCCGACGTCTGCATCCGGGGGCAACATCAGTGCCTACGGCGTCGAGCCGGTGCGCACGGTCAGTGCGCTGGATCACTCAGTGGTCAAGGTCAAACTGGTGACTGAAGCAACGGACGATGGTCGTTACTTCAATCGCCAGTACAGCTTGAGCGATGAGGCAGGCAGACCGCTGCGTTCAGGGGCGTACCTGGTGACGCTGAGTTACCCGTAGGCAGGTTGACCGAGTTGCTCACACAGGAAGTGCGTGCTGGCAAGCCTGGATGTCGGGTGGAATGCCAGCAAACCAGTGGCAACCTTTAGATAGGCGACGTCTTCGCAGGACATAAAGGCCATGCCTCCCAGGATTTCGAAGGCGCGAGTGCTGATGCGGTTCACGGCGTCCTGGATAGAGAACCGGGTTGCTTGCGCCCGCGCCAAGTCACTGCGCAAGAACCGGTGGGCATCAATCGAAGCCGCCAGGCCGCGCAAGGCCATGGTGGCTCCCTGCTGATCAATGAGCAGTGTGGCTCGATCATCTGGTGAGCCTTTATTGTTTGCCAATGCGCGTGCTGCCAGAGCAGATGCCATCCCCAGGTAGGAAGCGCTGGCCAGCAGTTGAAACCAGATGGCGAACAAATGGTTGCCGGTTCCGTGTTGGGCATCGTCGAGTTGATCATCGACGGCGGTGCTGAAACACATCATGGCTTCGGGAACCAGCAAGTTATTGAACGTGACTTCGTGGCTGTCCGCGGCCTGTAAATGCGGTACGGACCAGAATTTTTTCCGCTCGATACTGGGGTCTTCAGCAAAACCCACACCAATGCCGACTTGGGCCTGACCTTCAGGATTAACGTAGTTGACGCCAAAAGTAATGATGTCGAAGTGATGTGTCAGCGTGCAAGGTTTCTTGCTTCCATTGACGATGTAACCTTCGAGGTTTTTTTCAACGGCCATTGTTGATTCTAAGATGGGCGTATTTGTGCGGCCTTCCGCAAATCCAGAAGCGACTAATAGATTGTCGCGTGCAATCAGGCCTAACAGGCCCTGAATATCGGGAAAAAAATGCCTGGCGGCCATCATCCCCGCGACGGTGTGGTGATGCATGGTCATCATGATTGCCAGAGAAGGGCAGCGTGCACCGACCCAAGTGTGCAACTGCGCCATACTTAATGCGCTGACACCCTCGCCACCGAGTTCTTTGGCAATGGTGAGCGCAGGATGGCCGACACGGCGAAACATATCGGCTAATTGTTGAGACTCTGCGCGTTCAAGATCCAGCAGTGAGGACGTTTCAAGGAAAGATGCCATGTCCGGCATCAGTTCGAAGGTGGTGTTTCTTTCTTCATGTAAAAACATATCAGATAAATTCTTCAGGGCTTTGAAAGTTATATTGGAGTTTCAGTTTTCAAGTAATGACGCGCATAACGGCTGTCCAAATTGGAAAGTGGCAACAACATAAAGAAATCGGCCACGTTGAAATCATGGTCCCAGGCCGGCTCACCACACACCCAAGCTCCGCTACGCAAATAGCCCTTTAACAGTGGCGGCATCTGTGGCGTCGCCCGGGCGTCCCGGTCATGCACTGGAAATGGGTGGTGTGGGGTGACGTGATAGTCGGCGGGGGCAAAGTTCTTCGCAGTGAACGTGTGATACAACGCAGCGGCATTGTGCCCTCCATCAGCCAGGCTAACGCTGGCGCAACCCATCAGGTAATCACAGCGCTCACGTCGCAAATACCTTGCTAAACCCGCCCACAACAACATGATGACGCTACCACTGCGGTAGTCCGGATGGACACAGGCATGCCCCGCTTCGGTTATACGCATCCGTAGATGTTTTAAGCGACTCAGGTCGAATTCCTCTTCAGAGTAAAAGCGTCCCATGCGTTGCGCGGCCGTCGGGCTCATCACGCGGTATGTGCCGACTACGTATGATGTTTGGGGGTCACGTACAATTAAATGATCACAATAGTCGTCAAATGCATCAATGTTTAGACCATCAGAATTGGCAGACGTCGAAATATGGAAAGTTTCATTGAATACTTTATGGCGTAGACGTTGTGCTTCACGCACTTCTTCTTGTGTGCTGGCAAGGCTTACCGTTAATGTCGAGCGGTGGGTGTTTGTGTTTAAGGGGCTGTCACTGAGTGCTTTAGTTGGTTGCATGTGACTTCCTTTGTGGTTTTTTGTAATCCGATTAGATAGTGGTTGAAATGCTAGCTTGCCATTTAGAGGGGTGACATAAGGAAAGTCTGAAGGTTTCAGGAGCGCTATTACTAAGATTTGGGTAGAGTTATTTTTAGGGAATTAATTAAGGGCGAAAGCATGTTTTTACCGCGAACGGAATAATTCCATTACGAGCGTTTGTCGTATAGAACCAACGTTTGCAGGCATTACTAAAAAACGCTATGCGTTTACAGTCGGTGTATGAGGGGCCGGTGTGTATTCAATGAGCGACGAAGGGCGTCTGGAAGCACACGGTGAACGTAGTACCGCTGCCCACCTGTGAGCTCACCATCACATCACCGCCATGGGCCTTGGCGATTTCCCGCACGATAAACAACCCCAGTCCGACGCTGCGCATCTCGGTGTCCTGGTCGGTACCTCGGGTCATGGGTTCAAACAGTACACTCATCAGCGAGTCAGCAATCACCGGCCCATGGTTATGCACCGAGAGGCTGGCCCCTTCGTGGTCCAGTCGCGAGGTAATGGTGATCGGTTGTTGCAGGTCGCCATAAGCCACGCTATTAGCCACCAGGTTGCCAA
The DNA here is from genome assembly GCF_000730425.1 of Pseudomonas fluorescens. Classification (NCBI taxonomy): domain Bacteria; kingdom Pseudomonadati; phylum Pseudomonadota; class Gammaproteobacteria; order Pseudomonadales; family Pseudomonadaceae; genus Pseudomonas; species Pseudomonas fluorescens. The sequence goes on from NZ_CP008896.1 coordinate 245,602, forward strand.
TGATTTGTTGCAGGCGGTCGCCATCCAAGCAAGCGTCGGCAGTCCCTACGGTGTGGTGCGCGAGGGTGGCGAGGGGAAAGGCCATGCGCAGTTCATCCACCGCGCGCCGCGTCACGTCATGCAGGTCCAGCGGGCTGGGGGTGACGCCAATGCCAACGCCGACCCGTGCCTGGGTGAAGTCCAGGAGGTCGGCGATCATCCGTTGGGCGCGCTCCGATGACTGGCCGATATGGCCAATCAATTGGGTTTCCTTGGCGGTGCGCTCGCCACGGGCGAGAAAGTCGGACGCCATCTTGATCGCGGTCAGCGGGTTTTTCAGGTCGTGACTGACGATGGCGACCATTTGCTCGGCAAACAGCGCCCGGCGTTGTGCCTTGGCATAGGCGTGGTTGAGTTCGGCCTGGGCCTGCTGGAGCGCGGTTTGTGCGGCGGTCTTTTCCAACAATAAGGCTTCGGCCAGTTTGCGTGCGTTGAGCAGCTCGCGTTCGTACTTGTCGCGGTCGGTGGTGCCGAACAGGGCCAGTTCATGCCGTGTGCCGTTGGCGTGGTCGCGTTTGACGGCATTGAGCAGGATGGTCACGGGGTGGCCGTCACGATGGCGCAGGTCGAGTTTGACCTCGGTGATGCTGCCTTGCACCTGCATCAACGGGGCGAGGTGGGTTTGATGGAAAATCCGCCCGCCCATGGTCAGCAGATCCTGGAAGCGCTGCCCCTGCAACTCGGTTGCAGTCATACCCAGCCAGTCGCTGAAACACTGGTTTGCCCGCAGGATCGTGCCGTCTTCTGTGGTGACGGCCAGCGCACAGGCGGCACCGTTGAACAGCGCCTCGTCATTCGCCATGGGCAACTGCCCAGGGCATCAGGAAACTATCCATCGCAGCCGCGCACGCTGGCACTGCGCTCATATGCGGGCAATGGCCCACATTGTCGATCAGGCAATACGTGCTGTGGGGCAACACCCGGTGCAGGTGTTCGCCCACGCAGAGCGGGGCGATCAAGTCATCGCTCGATTGCAGGATCAATGTGGGGGTCGCGAGGCCGTTGATGTCGGCACGGTTATCCGACAAAAACGTCACCCGTGCAAAGTGCTTGGCGATTTCAGGCTCGGTGCGGCAGAAGCTGTTGGTCAGTTCTTCACTCAAGGCCGGTTGCCCCGGCGCGCCCATGATCACTGGGGCCATGGTGCTGGACCAACCCAGGTAGTTGCTGTCGAGGGTGTCGAGCAGCGATTGGATATCTTCGGGCTTGAACCCGCCGACATAGTCACCGGTATCGATGTAGCAGGGCGAAGGACCAATCATCACATGGGCGGCGATGCGCCCGGGGGCTGCGCGGTCGGCCAGTGTGCCGATCATGGCGCTGACCGAGTGCCCTACGAGGATCACCGGGCCACTGGCAAACTCATCGATGATCTCGTTCAGATCAGCGGCATAGCCGGCCAGGGAGGCATATTTTTGCTTGTCGTAGGCGCCAAGATCAGACAGGCCAGCCCCTACCAGGTCATAGAGCACCACACGAAAGCGCTGGATGAAATGGGGCAGCAGGTAACTCCACATGGCCTGGTTGCAGCCAAAGCCATGGGAAAACACCAGGGTCGAGGAACCGTTGCCCACTACGTTGACGTTGTTGCGATGCCGAAGGTCCATGGACGTGCTCGTAGTGGCGTGTTGCTATGTGGTTGTGGCGTCAGTTTAGAGAGTCAATTGCATGGGGTCACTAGGTATAGCGTCGATAGGGTAAAGTCGGGGCTTTCAGGAGCAAGCGTCAGCTAACGAAGTATGGGGCGGCTTTTGCGGCAATCGGCCTTGGGCCTGCTGGCCCTGGCGCAAACGGTGCTGGTGCTGGGGGTATATGGCGCGGCGGGGTACTTGCTGGAGATGGGGCTTGAAGGCTGGTTGTTCGCCTTGCCCATCAGCTCTTTTGCAGCGCTGTTCATTTATGGCCAGGGTGCAGGAGGGTCGGGCTCTGGCTCTGGCTCCAGCGACCGTTCAAGCTCAAGTTCCAGCTCAAGCTCCGGCGGTGGGTTTTCCGGCGGTGGCGGCTCCAGCGGTGGCGGTGGGGCTTCGGGGAGTTGGTGAGGCCCGGAGCCTAGAGCGTCATCACCATCTCATGCCAAGCCATCCCGCCGTGGTCTGACGCCGAGGGCTGCACGTACTGGTACCCCAGGCGCGTATACAACGGCACATGCTGCTGCTTGCACATCAGGTGGAGGGTCTGCTTGCCCATCGCGCGCATACGCGACACAAATGCCTCCATCAAGTACGTGGAGTGCCCCTTGCCCTGATGCGCCGGGTCCACCACCACCGACATGATCACCACATTCGGCGCATCCGCCGCGTGCCCTACCAATTCCTTGAAGTCCTCATCCGACATCACCACGTCATGGGCGCAACCACAGTTGATAAAGCCCAGCACCTGACCGTCCGCCTCCAGGATCAGGAAGCCTTGCGGGTAGAGCGCGATGCGCGTGGCGATCTTCTCCAGGGTTGCAGCTTCATCGCCCTCGTAGGCGCTGATTTCGATCTCGTAGCAGCGGGCGGCATCTGCCGGCGTGGCGTTGCGCAAGGTGAGGGCGGGCATGGGGATCCAGGGGCGGGCAGTTGAATGAGGGCTGCATGATAGCGGGGCAGTGCCTGCGCGCAAATCCCTCTGCACAGCTTGGGTGAAGCCGTTTATGGGTGATCAAAAAACACTGGCTTGCTAGGTGTATTTTAATTTGTAATCATCGCTAAATAAATAGGCTTTACCTAAGCGCAACTTAGCTCCGAGGACAATGCAATGCACAACCTGCTGCTTTCCCCGCTGAAAATGGGTCGCCTGGACCTGAAAAATCGCGTCGTCATGGCTCCCATGACACGATCGCGAGCCAAGCATGGAAGCGATGCGCCTACGGCGTTAAACGCGCTCTACTATGCCCAGCGCAGCAGCGCTGGATTGATTATCACCGAAGGCACACAGGTTTCCCGCCAGGGCCAGGGATATGCCTACACCCCCGGTATCTATTCAAGCGAGCAGGTTGCTGGCTGGAAACAAGTCACCCATGCCGTGCACGAGGCCGGCGGGCTGATTGCCGCACAACTCTGGCATGTGGGGCGTATGTCCCACGCCTCCTTGCAGGAGCCGGGAGAGGTGCCTGTCGCGCCGTCTGCTATTCGGGCCCAGGCACAAGTTTTCATCCCGGACGGTAACGGCTCGGGCCTGATGGCACTTGCCGAGCAGCCACGGGAAATGACACTTGAGGATATCGAGGCCGTCAAACGCAGCTTTGTCGAGGCGGCCCGCAATGCTATGGCTGCCGGCTTTGACCTTGTCGAGGTGCACGGTGCAAATGGCTATTTGTTTGATCAGTTTCTGGCGACAGGCACCAATAAGCGTCAAGACACTTATGGCGGCTCAGTGGAAAATCGCGCCCGTTTCCTGCTGGAAACAGTCGATGCATTGATTGAGGACCTGGGCGCCGACCGCGTAGGGGTGCGCTTGTCTCCGTGGGGAACGATCAGTGACATTCAGGATGATGAGCCCGAAGCAATGGTGTTGTTTTTGGCCCAGGCGCTTGATCAACGCAATATCGCTTACCTGCACGTGGCGGAGTGGGAATGGACCGGCGGCCCGGCCTACCCCGAGGGTTTTCGTCAGCGTTTGCGCTCAGCGTTTCAAAAACCGTTGATTGTGTGCGGTAACTACGATGCCGAGCGAGGAGAGGCGTTACTCGCTCAGGGGCTGGTGGATGCTATCGCCATGGGGCGTTCATTTATTGCCAATCCGGACTTGGTGGAACGTATCCGCCAAGCCGCGCCTCTGGCGCAGGCCAACCCGGCACTGTTTTACGGCGGCGATGCCAAAGGTTATACCGACTACCCAACTTACTTGTCTTCTTAACTTAGTGTTCCGAAATCTGGATATATCGTGATATACAGTTTGAGTTCAGGCCCAGAGTTTAATAAGCAGTTATTGAATGTTCAGGGCCTGGATTGGAAGTTTTGATCGTAATAAAAAATACCTGATTAGATAACTAATTGTTTTTACTGACAGGAAATAATAGATCATGGCGATATTTGATTATAAAGGACAGGACGCACGTACACTCATCTCGGATGCCTGGACCCTGGCTACCTACACCAGTGGGACCGCCACCGTGGGGGCCCTGTACAACATACCCGGGGCGATCCTTGGAGAGGGCAACAGCTTTTCCCTGCCCAAAGGTTGGCGTGAGATTAATGCCAGTGAGCTGGATGTCGATAACAGCCGTCTGGACATTACGGGGAGTTTCACGGGTGGGGGTGTTTTCGGTGCCCAGGCCAGGGTGTTCGGGCAATACGACAGTAGTGGCCAGTTGACTAAAATGGCGTTCTCCATAGCCGGCACTAACTCACCGATCGATCTGATTGGTTGGCCAGCGATGATCGATAACTCCTATATCAACGGTTTTGATTACCTGCTCGATGCCATCAAGGATTACGCCGTTGCAAAGAACTTGAGTGGTAAGGACGTGCTGGTTACCGGTTACAGCCAGGGAGGTGCGGTGACCAACGGTATGTTCCTGACCAAGGACACGCTGGCAGACGGTTTCTTCAAAGACTCGGATTACTTTGGCATGGAGTCGCCCAAAGTCGGCAACGACAGCGGCATCTTCAACTTCGGCTTTGAAAACGACGTGGTGCATCGACTTATCGGCGAAGAAACCAACCTGGGCAGCGCCGCCATCGATGCCCTGACCGGCAGTGATATCAACTACACCTCGACCACCGACAACATCGTGCTGTTTGACACGATCTATGCACTGCCTACCTGGCCCAACGGCCCTTTCTCCATTGCCAACCTGACAGGCTGGGCTGCCCACCTCGAAGGCATTTTCATCAACCCCATCCAGACCATCAGCCAGTCGACGTTCTACGATCATATCGAGCAGGACAGCACCATCATCATCAGCAATCTCGACCCCATCAGCCGCAGCTTCACCTGGGTCAGCGATAAAGCCACCGCGACCTCCAACCACTACGGCACGCCGGCGTTCCTGCTAGGGACTGCCAGCGGCGATAAGCTACAGGATGGTCGCAGCGATGACTTCCTCGATGGATTTGCCGGCGACGACAGCTTCAGGGTCAGCACTGGAACCGATATCGTTGCCGGCGGCGCGGGCAGCGATAAGGTGTTTCTCAAAGGTGCCGTGGCGAACTACGAAGCGGTCAAGCTGAGCGACGGCACGTTGTTTCTCAACGACACGACCGGCCAATACGGGCTCAAGGAACTGCACAGCGTTGAGTTCGTTGAGTTTGAAACGGCCTTGGCCACTGCAACCAGCCAATTGCCCTTTGTCGGCGGCTTTCTCAGCAGCGTCGGTCAAGTGTTGACCCCGGCCTATGCCGTGACCAGCGACAAGCTGGATTATCAAGGCTGGTTCGGCTCAGACAAGTCGTACAACAAAGCCATTGAAGGCACGGCGCAGGCCGACAGCCTCATCGGTACCAGCGGCCGTGACCTGATGTTTGGCCAGGCCGGTAACGACACACTGAGCGGTGGCGCCGGCAATGACCTGCTCCACGGTGGCGAGGGCAATGACACATTGCTGGGCGGCACTGGCAATGACCAGCTCTACGGCGGCGCCGGCAACGATATCCTGGTGGGCGGCCAGGGCAATGACCTGCTCAGTGGTGGCGTTGGCAGTGACGTGTTTGTATTCGACCAGGCAGGCTTTGGCCAGGATCGGATCAGCGACTTCAACATTCACCAGAACGGGCTGGATGTACTGGTGTTTTCCAAGTCGCTCTTTGCCTCTGTCGATGCCGTGCTCAGTGCTGCCAGCCAGCAAGACAATGACACGGTGATCCAGACGATAGACGGTAGCGTCACTCTGGTGGGCTTCAGCCCGGCGAATCTGACCGCGGATATGCTCAGCCTGGCTTAAGTAAAGAGCCTGCTCTCACGGCGATACCTTCTTGCAAAAGAAGGTATCGCCGTGTCTCTTCATGTCGTTAGTGGTTACTGCCGTGTTATCTGTGTGGTGGCCGGCAATCTACAGCGATTGCTCCAGGCGTTTCTCCATCCGAACATCTCCCCCTGGCAACCGCTCCATCACGACCCAACCCAGTCGTTGATAAAAGCCATTGGCCCGGCTCGCTTCTGCGGTTTCGAGCCAGATCTGCCGATGGTGCTGGAACAACAAGGCTTCGGCCTGTTCCATCAACTGGCGGCCCAGCCCGTGCCCTTCAAATTGGGGCAGGATGAACGCCGCAAATACGCAGCCATCGTAGACATCGGCCATGGAAAAGCCGGCAGCCACGCCATCCACTTCTGCGATCCACACGCAGGGGGCTTGTTGCATGGCGTGCAGGATGGCTTCAGGGGTGATGCCCTGGTCTGTCAATTGCTCGTGGGACAGGTGGTTTTCCTTGACGCGGGTGCGAATGTCGAAAATGGCGTCGATGTCTGTCGCGCTAGCAACTCTGATGTGGCTGTTCATGCAGTTCTCGCTGTGGCCCATGAATTCAATATCGTAGATCCCCCGCGCCGCCAGGGCCTTGAAGGGGTGGGGGAGCGGTCGAACATCACTCAGTTCCCAGGCGAACCAGCCCTCTTCAAAATAGCTGGCGCAGGCCGCGGGTACGTCATCGGGGATGAATGCCCGGACCGCTTTCACCCGCACAATGGCAACGGCCACACCGTCTTCGTCTTGATCGCCTTCGGCGTGCAGGAAACGCCCGTTCTCGACAATCAGCAGGTCCTGGGAAGGATCCAGCGCTGGCCGCCAGCGGCGGATTTCCAGGGTTTTTTCGCCTGAGGCGATACGGCTGCCGTTGGGATGCACGATGGAGAGGGCTTTGATGGTGTTGTCCTCAGTGAAAGGTGACTGTTTGCCACCACCGATTGTAGGAGCCGGCTTGCCGGTGAGAGCGGTCTATCTTCACACCGCTATCGGGCAAGCCGGCTCCTACAGGAGTGGGCTGTATTTGACGGCTGCCGCCGCTCGCGATGGCACGTTGAGGCTTCTCAACAACCCAGACACATGAATGCGCACGGTAAACGGCGAAATATCCAGGGCCTTGGCGATTTCCTTGTTGGTCTTGCCTTGGGCGATCAACCGCAACACCTCCTGCTGGCGCGCCGTCAGGGTGTTGGTATCCAGGGGCAATAGCCCCGAGGGGGCGAACTTGACCAGCACCTCGCCCTGGCGGATGGCGAGCAGGGCCTGGCCGATTTCTTCAGGCGCGATGTTTTTACCGATAAAGCCATCGGCACCCATTGCCATCACCTGTTCGATCAACAGCGGGTCATCGACCATGGACACCACGATCAACGTGGTGCGCCGCAGTTGCTGGCGCAGCTCGCCCAACTGGCTGATGCAGGTCAGGCCGGGGAAGCGCAGGTCGAGGATCAGCGTGTCGACTTCGCTGCCGCCCTTGAGCATGTGCAGCACCGTATCGAGGTCGCCGGCCTGTTCCACGCAGGCCTCGGGCAGCAGGCGTTGCACGGTGCGCAGCATGCCTTCGCGAAACATTGGATGGTCGTCGGCGATGATGATCCGGCATGTCATGGTGTGCTCCTCCCTGGGGCCAGGTTGTCCTGTGGCGTGCTACTTTAACACTCTGCCCGCCACCTGCCTGCCCGGCGCGCAGATATGACGATGACTGTACAAGGACGTTCTCCATGAAGTTCGAGAAAGACGCCGAACTGGACCAAGCCAACCTGCGTATCGTGGTCGCCGCCTGCGCCATCGTGTACATCAGCCTGCTGGGCTTTTTGCCGGGGCAGTCGATAGACCGCTATGTGCCGGTGATTATCTATATCAGCCTGTTCCTGCTGGCCTCGATTGTGCTGCGCCAGGTAATCGCGCGCTGGCCCGGGCACTACCCTGCGCGGCGGGTTTTCGGGATGGTCCACGACTACACCGGCACCTCGTTCGGCCTGGTGGTGGGCGGTGAGGCAGCGTTGCCGCTGTATGCGGTGATGGTCTGGGTCAACCTCGGCAACGGCATGCGCTATGGCTCGCGTTACCTGGCGATTGCCACGGGCCTGGCGTTGCTGGCGCTGCTGATGGTGTACCGACTGACGCCGCTGTGGCAGGCGCAGCCGTTTATGGTGCTGATGCTGATGATCACCAGCACGGTGATCCCGATCTACGCCCACCTGCTGCTGGAGCGCACGCGCAAGGCGTCTGAAGAAGCCATCGCCGCCAACCTTGAAAAGTCGCGCTTCCTCGCCCAGGCCAGCCACGACCTGCGCCAGCCCATCCATTCTATCGGCCTGTTTACCGCGTGCCTGCGTGAAGCGCACCTGGGCGAAGAAGCGCAGCGGCTGGTGGACAATATCGACCGTTCGCTGCTCAACGTGTCGCAATTGTTCCGCTCCATCCTCGACCTCTACACCCTGGACAACGGCCAGTTGCTACCCAAGTATCAGGTCATCCACCTGGGCGAGCTGCTTGCCGATTTACTGCGCCAGAACACCGAAGCTGCGCGCTGGGCAGGCGTGGAGCTGCGCCTGCGCCCCTGCGCGCACTGGGTACGGGTTGATCCGGCGTTGCTGACCACCATGGTGCAGAACGTACTCTCCAATTGCTTCAAGTACGGTGGCCAGCGCCCGGTGCTGATTGGCGTGCGCCGGCACGGGGGTGGGCTGATGGTGGAGATTCACGACCAGGGGCGGGGGATTGCCGAGGAGCATCTGCCCCGGGTCTTCGAGGAGTTCTATCGCGTCCGCCACCTGCGTGACAAGGACGTTGAAGGCGTCGGCCTGGGCTTGTCCATCGTCAAGCGCCTGGGGCAGTTGATGGACATGGAGGTGGTGCTGCGCTCACGGTTGGGCCGTGGCACCTCGGTCAGCCTGCGCGGCTTGCCCCTGGCAACCGCCACCCATCAACCCGTGGTGCGTGACGATGCACGCCAGGCGGGGCTGCTGACGGGGCTGAAAGTGTGCCTGGTGGAAGATGACCACAACGTGCTGCTGGCCACTCAGGCGCTGCTGGAACGCTGGGGGTGCGAGGTGCAGGCGGAGTCGAGCGGGCATAACCTGGTCAGCGATTGCGACATCATCGTCGCCGACTATGACTTGGGCAACCAGGCCACCGGCATCGAGTGCATCGACCAACTGCGCGCACAGCGCGGCGCGGCGGTGCCGGCGCTGATTCTGACCGGGCATGACGTAGAGAAGATCCAGGCGGCATTGCATGACCGCCAGATCGCTATCCTGTCCAAGCCCGTGCGCCCCGCCGAGCTGCGGGGTGCGCTACGAGCGCTCGGCCAACAGGCGGTTATCAGTTGAGCGGCATCAGCGGGTTGCCCCGGGCACCCTTGGGTTGGCAATAGGCGGCGGGTTTCATCAGGCCGAAGCTGGCCACTGCAAACATCCCGCCGCTGGCACCGCTGGGCACAGAGCAGTTGTAGTCACCGGAAGCGGTGCTGGCGATGTAATAGGTGGTCATGGAGTCGCTGCGTACATTGGAAACACGCTTGACTGGCTCGCCGAGGTTGGTTTCCGAGAGGGTCTTGAGATGGTCTTCGGTGGGCTTGATATTGCTGCAACCGGCAACGCCGAACATCAGGGCGCCCAACAGCGTGAGACGGGTGACAGGGGAGTGCAGTTTCATGGTGCTTCTTCCTTGGGGTTGTTTTGGTTTTTTCTACGCACAACGATCCCTTGCACGGCGGGTTCGACGTGCTGGCGGGGAGCATCGGGGTTGCCGGGGAATATAGCGCCGGCCACCTGTGGGGTCGATTAGCACAAGTGTACTAATGGCATCTTGAGGTCACGGCAAACTGGGTTGATTCAGGGAGATTCGAATGCTGCACATCAGACGCGCCACCCACGACGATGGCCCAATCGCCTTCGACATCCGCCTGCAGGCAATCCGCAGCCAATGCATCGGCGCCTACACTGCCGAACAGATGCTGACCTGGACCCGTGGCGCGGCCGAGGACGGCTATACGGCACTGATGGCCAAGCCGTTCTACCTGGGATGTGTCGATGGCGAGCCGGTCGCCACGGGCATGCTCGACCCGGACCATCGGGAAGTGGGGGCTCTGTTTGTATTGCCCGGTTTTATCGGGCGTGGGTTCGGCGGGCAGATGCTTGCGCACCTGGAACAGGTGGCGCTGCAGTTGGGAATTGAGGAGGTGGGGCTGGATGCGACATTGAACGCTACCGCTTTCTATCGCCGCCGCGGTTACGAAGGCGGCGAACAGTCCATCTATCATTCGCCGACGGGGCTGGCGTTGGCGTGTGTGCCAATGGTCAAGCGCTTGTCTGATTGAGCGTGCGGCCAAGCCCTGTTCTGGCCTGGCACAAAACGCCGTGCCCAGCAAAGATCCCCTGTAGGCGCCGGCTTGCTGGCGATAGCGGCGGCAGGTACACCGTCATCGCCGGCAAGCCGGCGCCTACATTTGATGGGTTCAGTGGTTCATGTGATGGCCGTCAGCGCTGTTCAGGCTGCGGGCCGGGGCCTGGATCTGGATGTCCTGTTTCTCGCCCTTGGCATTTTCCACGGTCAGGGTCAGCGGCACCTGGTCGCCTTCCTTGATCTGGCCCACCAGGCCCATCAGCATCACGTGATAACCCTCGGGATCGAGCTTCACCGCCTGGCCGGCGGGCAGTGCCACGGCGTCCACCGGGCCCATGCGCATGACGTCGTCCTTCATGCTCATTTCATGAATCTGCACATCCTTGGCCACCGGCGACTTGACGCTGAGCAGTTTGCTGTCGCTGTCGGCCGTAAGGGTCATGAATGCCCCGCTCGAATGCTGCCCCGCCACGGTGGCGCGGGCCCAGGCGTCGCTGACCTGGACCTGGGCGCTGGCGTGGGCGGCGAGGCCCAGCAGGGAAAGACTGAGGGCGATGCGCTTGAGGGTGTGGACAGCAGTCATTAGCAGACCTCCATGACGGTGAGCAGGTCTTCTGCGCACTCTTTGGCGTTAAGGGATGCCGACAGGCCCAGGCGCAGGTTGCCACGGGTGTCGAACACAAAGCTGGTGGCGGTGTGGGACAGGGTGTAGGTGTCGCCGGCGGGGATCTTTTCATAAAAGATCCCGAACTCCTTGGCGGCCACGGCGATTTCTTGCGGTGTGCCATAGAGCGCTTCGAAGCTGGGATCGAAGGCCTTGACGTAGGCGTCCAGCACTTGGGGCGTGTCGCGTTCCGGGTCCAGGGTGATAAAGATCACCTGCATGATTTCGCCGTCGCGGCCCATCATTTTCTTGGCCTGGGCCATGCGCGCCAGGGTGGTGGGGCACACGGCAGGGCACTGGGTGAAACCGAAGAACACCACTGGCATCAGGCCGCGGAACGAACTCAAGGTCACGGTTTCGCCAGCCGTGTTCTTGAGCTTGAACGTGCGGCCCATGATCTTGTCGCTCAGGTCCTTGCCGTACTTGAAGTTCAGCTTGGGGCCGGTGTCGCAGCCGCTCAACAGGCCCAGGCCCAGCAGGCCCATACCGGTGAGGACCTTGCGACGGGTGAATAACGTACTCATGAAAGGGGCGTCCCGTGAAGCGCCTGACGGCTGCGCATAACAGGTCAGTCAGGCTTTGAAAAGCGGTGAACAGCAAGGGGGGGTAGTCTACCGACCTTGGCCACGCTTGATAATCTGCGACGTTCTGCCACAGGGGCGATCGCCACCTTACCAGCCAGGACGGCGATTGAGTCTGTGGCACACTGTCGCAGACACGGCCAAAGGCCCGGCACACAAGGCCTGGGGCAAATGTTTCAACGATTATCAGAGCCCTTGACGCGCATCAAGGCGCCGCCGGTCCGTGTTGGGGCACAGTCACGGTACAAGGACCGGCCACCGTGAGGCACTGATGCTCTATCTCCTGTTCCTGCTGGCCCATCTGTTCGCGGCGCTGATGTTTATCGGCACGGTGTTCTTTGAAGTGTTGATCCTCGCCAGTGTGCACAGGCAACTGCCGGCCCGTGTCATGCTGCTGGTGGAACAAGGCATTGGCCGGCGTGCCAGGGCCTTGATGCCGTGGGTCCTGCTGGTGCTGTTTGGGGCCGGCATCGGCATGGTCTGGTTGCGCTATGTGCCGATGCTGGCAGCACCGTCGAGTTCGGCATTCGGTGCCTTGTTGACCCTCAAGCTGATCCTTGCCGCCAGTGTGCTGATGCATTTTTTGCTGACGGTGTGGTTGATGCGCCGTGGGCGGGTCAGCGCAGCCTATCTGCGCTTTGTCCATCTGAGCCTGTTCTGCCATATGGTCGCCATTGTGTTGCTGGCCAAGAGCATGTTCTACATCACTTGGTAAGCGCCGGCGCTTGATGCATATCAAGGTGCGCTGTCCGGTCGCACCGCACAATGACCCACCGTAGCCAGACCCGGAGGCCGTCATGCTCACCGTCATTCATCCCGTCCGCGAGTGGCGCCTGCGCCGTGATCAAAGCGTGCTGGACCAGGGCCAGGTCGACATCGGCAAATTTCATACGGGTATTGGCTCCCTTGATTTACTGCGTGCCCTGCGCAGCAGCCGCCAGCGGCAACGGCCCCTGGCGTTGAACCTGCAATGGCCGCCGGGCCTGGTGGCGGATGAGTACCTCGGCGCGCTGGAGCAGGAAATCCACCTGGTCGGTTGCCACCTGGGCGGCCGGCAGCCGGTGGACCAATTCCATCTGGGCGGCGCCACGCCGGCGATTGCCGACCTGCAACGGTTGATGACACACCTGCGCAGTCGCCTGCACTTTCTTGAGCACGATCAGGGCGACTACAGCCTCGACCTCGACCCGCTGCACACCGACTGGGCGACCATGGGCCTGCTGCGCGACCTGGGGTTCAACCACATCAACATCGGCGTGCCGGATGCCCGTGCCGAGGCCAGCCCGTCGGTGGCCGGCTATCAGGACCCGGCGCCGATCCAGTCGCTGATCGACGCGGCGCGCACCTTCGGCTTTCGCTCGGTGAATGTCGACCTGGGCTATGGCCACGCCTGGCAGACCTGTGACAGCTTTGACGCCAAGCTGGCCAGCCTGATCGCCCTGGAGCCGGATCGCCTGCACGTGTTCGACTATGCCCAGGCGCCACGGCGCTACCAGCAGCCACGGCGCGCGCTGTCGCCGAATGCCGACAAGTGTGGCATGCGCCGCATCGCCTTCCAGCGTCTGGAAACCGCCGGCTATCACTACATTGGCCTGGGCCAGTTCGTGCGCCCCGACGACGACCTGGCACTGGCCCAGGAACGCGGGCACCTGAGCCGCAATTGCCAGGGCTTTACCCGTCACGGCTACTGCGACCATATCGGCCTTGGCCTGGGTGCCATCAGCCAGCTCGACACCCTGTATGCGCAAAACAGCGACGAGCTGGCGCACTATCGCCAGCAACTTTACCGCGACCTGTTGCCCACCGCCCGTGGCTGGCGCTGCGAGGCGGGCGATCAGATCCGCCAGCATGTCATGGAGCGCCTGGCCTGCGACCTGGAGTTGGATATCCAGGCCCTGGAGCGTCGCTACGGTGTGATCTTTGCCCGCTATTTCTCGGCGATCTGGCCGCTGCTGGAGCATTTGCACCGGGACGGCCTGATCGATCTATCCGAGCGTTTCCTTTGTGTGTTGCCGGCAGGCCGGCACCGGGTCGAAGCCCTCTGCGCGCTGTTTGACCGGGCCGGCGCCGCTGTCCCCCCTTGCTCCAACGATGAGACCATCGACCATGAAAGCGTTTGAGTTCAACCAGGCCCTGGTGCAGAAATACGACCGCCCGGGGCCGCGCTATACCTCGTACCCGACGGCGCCGCAGTTTCACGCAGCCTTTGCCCTGGATGACTATCAACAGGCCGTAGCGGCCAGCAACCACGCTTTGGTGCCCAAGGCGTTGTCGGTCTATATCCACGTACCGTTCTGCCAGAGCCTTTGCTACTACTGCGGTTGCCACAAGATCATCACGCGCAAGGCCCACCGTGCGGTGGAATACCTGAGTTACCTCAAGCGCGAGATCCAGATGCAGGCCGCGCTGTTCGACCGCGCGCGGCCGTTGACCCAGTTGCACCTGGGGGGCGGCACGCCGACCTACCTGGACGATGGGCAACTGGCCGAACTGATGGATTGCCTGGCCCAGGGCTTCAGCCTGGATACCAGTGACCGCCATGAGTTTTCCATCGAGGTGGACCCGCGCACCATCAGCGTCGAACGGATCCACAACCTGCGCGGGCTGGGTTTCAATCGCCTGAGCTTCGGTGTGCAGGATTTTGATGCGCACGTACAGGCGGCGGTCAATCGTGTGCAAAGCGAAGCGCAGATCGCGCAACTGGTCTCGGCGGCCCGTGAGGCGCGCTTCAAGTCGATCAGTGTGGACCTGATCTACGGCCTGCCGTTGCAGACCGTGGCCAGTTTCGACGTGACCCTGGGCAAATTGATTGCCTTGCGCCCGGACCGCGTGGCGGCCTACAGCTACGCGCACCTGCCGGCGCAGATCCGCGCCCAGCGCATGATCCGCCCTGAAGACATGCCACCCCCCGAGCGTAAGCTGGAACTGCTGGAGTTGACCATTCGCCGGCTGACCGAGGCCGGCTACGTGTACATCGGCATGGATCACTTTGCCTTGCCCGACGATGAACTGGCCCTGGCCCGGGCCAATGGCACCCTGCAGCGCAATTTCCAGGGCTACTCGACCCATGCCGATTGCGACCTGATCGGGCTGGGCGTCTCGGCCATCGGCAAAGTGGGCGACAGCTACAGCCAGAGCGTCAAGGCGTTGTCCCAGTACTACGCGCGTATCGACGCCGGGCTGTTGCCGGTGCAGCGCGGCTACCGCCTGAACGCCGATGACGTGCTGCGCCGCGACGTGATCAACGGCCTGATGTGCCACGGGCGCATTGACTTTGTCGGGGTCGAGGCCGGGCATGGGATCCGCTTTACCGAATACTTCGCTCAGGCGCTGTCGTGCCTGGATGAACAAGTGGCGGATGGCTTGCTGCATATCCACGACGATGCCGTGCAATTGCTGCCCCAGGGGCAGTTGATGGTGCGCAGCGTGGCGATGGCATTTGATGCGTACCTGGGCGGGCAGCAGAAGGGTCAGTTTTCCCGCACGGTCTGACGCGCGGGCCCCCTGTAGGAACCGGCTTGCCGGCCAGGGTCGCCAACGATGACGCTGGCGACCTGATGCACCGCCATCGCCGGCAAGCCGGCGCCTACAGGGTAGCGGCGTTGGTGCGCTCTATCTCTTCGACCAGCTTGTCGATGCCGGCCAGCCGCGCGCGGTTGTCGTGATCCCACGGGTGAAACCCCGGCTTGAAGTAATGCAGCCACGGCCGGGCCATGCGCGGGAATACGCCCTTGGGCCCGTAGAGAAACTTCAACATCCGCCAGAACCCCTTCAGATGCCCGCCTGCGCGGCGGTCGGCGAACAGCAGGCGCAGGTGGAAATCAAACACCACCAGCCAGAAAAACACCGTGGTAAACAACATGGTCCCGGTGCGCAGCCAATAGCGCTTGGGCCCAGGCTTGATCACGCTGTTCCACACATCGAAAGCCACGGCCTTGTGTTCTGTTTCTTCGAGGGCATGCCAGTACCACATTTGCTGGTAGCTCTTGAGCGAGTCACCAAAGCGCGAAGGGTCGCTGAGCAGGATCTCTGCGAGCATCGCCGTGTAATGTTCCAGGGCGATGGTTACCGCCAGGTTGAAGGAGGGCGGCAAGTGCTTCTTTTGCAGGTCGAGGATAAATTTCAACCGCCGGTCGAGCAGATGGGCCGGTAGCCCGGCGGCTTGCAGCAGGTCGTTATAGGCCACGTGCTCACGGCTGTGCATGGCTTCCTGGCCGATAAAACCCTGGATCTCCTTCTTTAAGGCCGGGTCGTCGATGCGCTGGCGATAGTGGCGCACGCTGTCCATGAAGAACAGTTCGCCTTGGGGAAACAGTAACGACAGGGCATTGAAAAAATGCGTGATGAAAGGGCCTTGCTCATGCCAGTCCTTGATGCGTTCGGCAGGCAGGGCAAAGCGCAGGTCGCGGCGGATGGGCAGCATTATGGCGACTCCTGTTCAGTGATGGGGTTGGACACCGGTGCCTTGTGCTTTTTCGGTGCCATGCGCCGGCTGGCAAACACCACCAGCGCTTGATAGGCCGCCGGCAGACAGCGTGCCAGCAGGTCCAGGGCATAGGCATCGCGGCCGATCAGTACACGGCGCTTGTTTTTGCGCACGCCTTGCAGGATCACTTTGGCCGCCTGGTCGGCGTCGGTGATAAACAGCTTTTCGAAGTCGGCACGGGCCTGTTGTTCGCTGTGGATCAGGAACCCGGTCATGTTCGAGTCAATGCGGCTGCTGCGACAGATATCGGTACGGATCCCGCCGGGATGTACGCAGGTGGCCGAGACGCCGCTGCGTTGCAGGTCCAGCTCCTGGCGCAGGGATTCGGTGAACCCGCGTACGGCGAACTTGGTGGCGTTGTAGCCGCTCATGCCGGGCTGGGCGAACAGGCCGAACACGCTGGAGGTGTTGACCACATGCCCATCGCCACTGGCCTTGAGGTACGGCAGGAACGCCTTGGTGCCGTAGACCACGCCCCAGAAGTTGATGCCGACGATCCACTCCAGGTCGGTGTAGTCCACACCTTCCACGGTACTCGATAAGGCCACGCCGGCATTGTTGAAAATCAGGTTGACCTGGCCATGCTCTGCCGCGCAACTGGCCGCCCAGGCTTCCACGGCCTGGCGGTCGGCAACATCCACCTCCCGGCATGTCACGCGGATCGGCGCCAGGGTCGTGCGCTGGATCAGCTCCACGGTTTCCCGCAGGCCGGCCTGGTTCTTGTCCGCCAGGGCCAGGTGACAGCCCTCGCGCGCCAGGGCCAGGGCCAGGGCGCGGCCCATGCCTGACGCGGCGCCGGTGATGGCCGCCACGCGGCCATTGAATGACTTCATGACAGGCTTCCTTCTGCGGTGGCGTGAGGTTGGGTGAGGGGGCGTGGTGTGGCGCCGGCAAGCAGGGGCGTGACGTGATAATCGCCCAGGGCGAACTGGCGGGTGACCTGCTTGAAGCGCCAGGTCGAACCGGGCCACAACGTGGTGTTTTTGCCGGTGCGCGGGTCGAGGTACCAACTGCGGCAGCCACCGGTGTTCCAGATAGTGCGCTGGAGTTTTTGTTGAATCTGCAGGTTGTAGGCGCTTTCTACCGCCGACTTGACGTCCACCGTGGCAATTTGCTTGCGGCGCATCTGTTGCAAGGCATCGAGGATGTAGGTGACTTGCGCCTCGATCATCAGAATCATCGAGTTATGGCCCAGGCCGGTGTTGGGCCCCACGATCAGGAACAGGTTCGGATAGCCCGGCACGGTGGTGCCTTTGTACGCATGGGCGCCATCGCGCCAAGTGTCCATCAGGTCTATACCGTCGCGCCCGATGATGCAGTCGCGGGGCAGGGGATCGGTGGCCTGGAACCCGGTGCCGAAGATCAGGCAGTCGGCCGGATGCTTGATGCCATCGGCCGTGATGACGCCGTCGCTCTCGATCCGCAGCACGTTGTCGGTGACGACCTCGACATTGCTGCGCGACAGCGCCGGGTAATAGTCGTTGGAGATCAGCACGCGCTTGCAGCCGATGGTGTAGTCCGGGCGCAGGACCTTGCGCAGGGAAGGGCGCGCCACCTGTTTGTGCAGATGGCGCAGGGCGATTTTCTGCACCATTTTCATCAGCCGCGGGTGCAGTGCAAACCCCACGACCCGGCCTTCCAGGGCCCAGTAGAAGGCGCTGCGTACCAGGCGCTGGGTGAAGGGCAGGTGCTTGAAGGCCCAGCGTTCAACGGGTGAAATGGGCCGGTCGGGCTTGGGCATGATCCATGGCGGGGTGCGCTGGAACAGGTCCAGGTGTGCCACCTGCGGGGCGATCTGCGGCACGAACTGGATGGCACTGGCCCCCGTGCCAATCACGGCCACGCGCTTGCCCTTCAATGAGTAGTCATGGTCCCACTGCTGGGAGTGGAAGCGCTTGCCCTTGAAGCTGTCCAACCCCGCAATATCCGGCAGCGCCGGGCGGGACAGGCCTCCCATCCCCGACACCAGCACCCGTGCGCTGACCTGCCGGCCATTGCTGAACTGCAACTGCCAGCGTTGCAGTTGCTCATCGAAGACCGCCCGTTCCAGGCCCATGCCAAAGCGCAGGTACGGCGCCAGCTCGAAGCGTTGTGCACATTGCTCCAGGTAGGCGCGGATCTCCGCCTGGGGGGCAAACTGCCGGGTCCAGTCCGGGTTGGGGGCAAAGGAAAACGAATAGACGTGGGATTGCACGTCGCAGGCGCAGCCAGGGTAGTGGTTGTCGCGCCAGGTGCCGCCCAGGGCGTCGGCCTGTTCGGCAATGAAGAAGTCGTCGAGCCCGGCTTGCTTGAGTTTGATCGCCATGCACAGGCCGGCAAAGCCTGAGCCGATGATCGCGATATCGACACAATCTGCCGGGCCGCTCGGCGGGGTAGAGGCATTCATAGGGTGTCCCTCGTGGGCTGTGGGCGCCTTACGGGTTTTGGCATCGGATGGGCTCCTTTTTTGTTTTTCGCTTTTAGATAGAACACCATTGCAAAGGAAAATTGTATTTATTATTTTAAAAAAGATTTTAAATAATCTACCTGAAAATATCGCCTACGCTAGAACCTTGTCCTTTATGTGCGATTTGTCCGACGGATGAACCGTTACGCACGCAGTTGAAGTCCAGGGTGTGGACGATGGCTGAGGTCTTGACCAATACCGGTCGGATCGCCAGCCGCAGGGAAGCAGAGGACCGAGCTATGGCTGTCGAATGGGTTGTCGCTGCGGGTGTGTTTATAGCTGCGAGTGCGGTGTTGTGGGGCTTGAGTGCCTGGATGACACGCCGTATCGAAGCAGCGGTTCCAAGTAACGGGCGCTTTCTTGAGATCGAGGGGGAGCGTTTTCATTATGTAGAAGAGGGCAAAGGGCCGCCGCTGGTGATGATCCACGGCCTGATGGGCAGCAGTCGTAACCTGACCTATGCCTTGTCGGCCCAATTGCGCGAACATTTTCGGGTGATCACCCTGGACCGTCCCGGCTCAGGCTATTCCACCCGGCACACAGGCACCGGTGCTGACCTGCAAAGCCAGGCCCGGCAGGTGGCGACCTTTATCCGCACCCTGGACCTGGGACAGCCCCTGGTGCTGGGGCATTCCCTGGGCGGGGCGATCTCCCTGGCCCTGGCCCTGGACCATCCCCATGCAGTGTCCGGGCTGGTGCTGGTGGCACCGCTGACCCATCCCCAGCGCATGATCCCCCTGGTGTTTCTGTCGCTGGCGGTGCGTCCGGCCTGGCTGCGGCGCTGGGTGTCGCGCACGCTGACGGTGCCCATCGGCATGCTCACCCGTAGTGCGGTGGTCAAAGGCGTGTTCGCCCCCGACCCGGCGCCCGCCGACTTCGCCACCCGCGGTGGCGGGATGCTGGGGATGCGTCCCGACAACTTTTATGCCGCCTCCACCGAGATCGGACTGGTCAACGATTACCTGCCCGATATGGTCAAGCGCTACCCCCAGTTGCGCCTGCCCATCGGCCTGATCTACGGCTCGCGGGACAAGGTGCTGGACTTTCGTAAACACGGCCAGGCCCTGGCGGACAAGGTGCCGGGGCTGAAGCTGCAGGTGGTCGAAGGCCGTGGCCATATGCTGCCGATCACCGCGACAGAACGGGTGGCTGCGCTGGTCGAGCAGGTTGCCAAACGCAGTAAGCCGGCGCAAAGCGCCACCGTCCTGCATCCGCCGTTTGCGCTGGCGAGCAAATAATCGTGAGCCCCACAGTGGGGTCGAAAGTCGCTAATGCTTGCCCTAGACGCCTGACCGAATGGATGAAAAAGAGACTGTGCGGTCACGTAGAAAAGGCCCCAAAAAAGTAGTTGACGACCTATCGGTTCCGCGCTATTTATTTAAAAAAATATTTCAATATTTATTTTGAAATGATTTTTGAAATGCCTAAGAGCGAATAAAATAATGAAAAAAACGCCTTTTATCGCATGGTTGATTTCAAACGGCTTTCAGGGCCACCTGAACCGGTTTCCTGGCGCCTTTGCTCCGTTCTCCATCCCTGGCGCGCAGTGCGCCCGGAGGTTGCCATGAATCAGACCCTGGCCGCCCCGCACGTCTGGACCGACGGCAAGCGCCACCTGTGGTGGCTTGGCATCATGCCTTTGGCAACGCCTCTGCTGTCTGGCGCCCTGGCCATCACCACCGGTGTACAAGAACTGTGGTGGGTCGGTGTGCTGGTGATTTTCGGCCTGATCCCGCTGATCGACGGTCTGCTTGGCGAAGACGTCAGCAACCCGCCGGAATCTGCGGTCAGCGGCCTTGAATCGCAGAAGTACTATCGCTGGATCGTCTACACCGGTGTGTCGTTCGTTATCTCATCCCTGGTGATTACCGGTTGGCTGGCCGTCAGCGGCATTGACTGGATGATCAACGGCGGGCTGCTGCAGCTCACGGCTTCCATGGACCCTTCCAGCTGGGTGGCGCAAACCGCCAGCTACCTGACCTCTCGGGCGCAACTGCACGGCGAAGTCAGCGGGTTTACCTACCTGGGCATGGCCATGTCCACCGGCGCCGCCACCGGTATTGCGATCAATACCGCCCATGAACTGGGGCACAAGCCACGCCTGCTGGAGATCGTGCTGGCGAAGATCACCCTGGCGCCGACCTTCTACGGGCACTTCTATACCGAACACAATCGTGGCCATCACGTGCGCGTCGCCACCCCGCAAGACCCGGCCAGCTCGCGGCTGGGGGAGAGCTTCTGGGCCTTCCTGCCGCGCTCGGTGTGGTTCAGCGCGCGCTCGGCCTGGAACCTGGAACGCGAACGCCTGCGCAAGCTCGGCTTGCCCGCGTGGCATTGGAAGAACGGCGTGCTCAGCGCCTGGATGTACAGCGTGGTGCTGTGGGGCGCCATGATTGCCTGGCTGGGCATGGCGGTGATTCCATTCCTGTTGATCCAGGGCATCTACGGCTTCTCGTTGCTGGAAGTGGTGAACTATGTCGAGCACTACGGGCTTAAACGCCAGAAGTTGCCCAATGGCCGTTATGAACGGTGTTCGCCGCGCCACTCCTGGAACAGCAACCGCATCGTCACCAATATCTTTCTGTTCCAGTTACAGCGTCACTCCGATCATCACGCCAACCCGACCCGCAGTTATCAGTCGCTGCGCCACTTTGATGAATCGCCGCAACTGCCGTATGGCTACGCCAGCATGATTGTCTGGGCCTACATCCCTTACTTGTGGCGCCGGCGTATGGATCATCGGGTGCTGCGGCACTATGGGGGGGATGTCACCCTGGCCAATATCCAACCCTCCAAGCGTTTGAAGATACTGGAGAAGTACGGCAAGACCAGCACCTTCTGATGTGAATCAACTGTTGTAGGGCGCACTCGGGATCTGTGTATCGCGCAGGTTTTCATCGCCCACGGTTTGTCGGTTTCGAGTGCTGCTTAAGTTGCAAGAAAGTTGTTTGACCCGAACAAAAATAAAATAAAGGGAAGGACGTACACCATGCAAACACCTGCCAAGTTCACTGCCCATATCGTGCTCGCTGCACTGGGTCTTATCGCCTATCACCAGGCCCAGGCAGCACGTATCGAACCTGCCGGCAGCGCCTTCACGGCCCAGGGCCCCATCAGCTTTTCCAAGGGCGCGCTGATCAGTGCCGACTGCACCATCAAAGTGGCCGGCAAGGTCGCGGCGGATGGTTCACACGTCAATGTCGACATCGTCGAGTTCGACGGCGGCCTTAAATGCAGCCGCGTCGAAGCCATCAACTTGCCCTGGATATTGGTGGCCAAGGACACCAAGAGCGGCTCCATGTCGAAGATCAGTGTCGATGTGCACGCCTTTGGCCTGGGCGGCAAGTGCGGCCCATCCACCGCCGAGGGCACCTGGGATAACGCCACTGGCAAGTTGGAAGCGGCCAATGTGCCGATTGGCGAAGACTGCAAGATCAAGACGGTGTCGATCAAGATGCCGCCGACGTTCAAAGTCGTCGAGTAAACACCCGGATTTGTAGCGGTAAATGAATTGAAATTTGGCTGGAAAGGGAAGTTCTGCTGTTTCTCCGTGACCTCTCGATCATGGCCATTACCCCGGCGAAATGACTCGCCATACATGTGAGGAAAAATAATGAAAAGTTTGAAAACCCTCGTTTGTGTAAGTTCGTTTGCTCTGTGCTTTGGCGCGGCTTCGATGGCCAATGCCGTCGCGATTACCCCTGATGGTCCATTTACCACGAATCAGGGCACCATCGTCGTGAAAACGCCATCTGCTCCCGGCGATATCACCTGCAACGTGACCTTTGGCGGGAATGTGGCCGGCGGGATCGCCACCATCACTTCGGCGTCTCTTTCCGGTCCAGTGCTTTGCAGCTTGCCAACGCTGAAGAACATTCCAACGCCAGGTTGGGTACTGACGCCAAGCACTTTTGACACTGTCAGCCAAACGGGCACGGGTGTGGTGACCGGTGTGGGTTGGACCATCGTTTTCCCAGCGTCCAACTGTGGCCCAGGCCCGCTTGACGTCAAGTGGGACGAAGCAAGCAAAACCCTGTCGTCAAATGTCAGCCAGCCACTGTCCGGCAATTGCTTCGTCAGGTCGCTGAACGTCAAGGCCCCAACCCTGAAGTTGCAATAAGAGCAAAGGGCTGATCACCCCTGAGAGAAGCAGGTGCCTCACTAGAGGCACCTGTTGAGGTAAAGCGGCTCAGTTGTGCCGGTTGTGATGAATAAAAATAATAAGGAGTGGCGCATGAATAACAAGAAACAGCAGGCCCAGGCGTTATTAGGCCTGGCATTGTTGGGTGGGCTGATCGCCTCGGCAGGAACCGTTCAGGCGGGTGGTTTCATGACGCCAACTGCGAATACTGCTGGCTGGGGCCGGGCATTTGGTGGCGGTTCAATGTTCAAGAACGATCCCTCAGCCGCCTATAACAACCCGGCTGCCATGGCCTTCATTGACAAGACCATCTCGCAGTTCACCATCAACTACGCAAACATCGACATCAAATACAAAGGCTCGGCGTATGACTACGCGGGCAATCCGACATCCACCACGATCATGGATCCTACGACCGGGGAGCTCGTCTCGTCGACCCCGCGCACCGGTAACGGCGGCCAGGGCGGATTCGAAGCATGGGTACCCACCGGCTTTATGGTGATTCCAATCAACGACCGCTTTGCCTTTGGTTTGAGCCAGGTGGTGCCTATGGGCGCCCGCACAACCTGGGATGAGGATTGGAAGGGCCGCGACTTTGCGGTGGACACCCGCATCGAAACCGTTGGCCTGACCGGTTCCCTGTCGTTCAAGGTCAATGATGAGTTTTCCATCGGTGGCGGTGCAATTCTGCAGCACACCAAAGGTTTTGTGAGCCAGAACGTCGACCTGTATGCCGCTGCTGCACAGTCGCCGGACTTCGGGATGATTCCGTTCCCGGCCGGCCAGGGCTCCGCCTTGATGCGCGTGAAGGTCGACAACAACTCCCTGGGCTGGTTTGCGGGGATGACCTGGAAGCCTACGGCGCAAGACACTCTGGGCTTGAACTACCACGCCAAGATCAAGAACAAGCTGGAGGGCAAGTACAACATATACGCCGATCCGACCTCGGAAGGGTTGATGACCATTCCTGTGGTCGACGGTAAAACCCTGGTCGAGCTGGCTTATCCTGGGCTCAAACTGTATCCGGGCGGTGCCAATGCCTCCACGCAACTGGACATTCCGGCCAACGCCTCCCTGGACTGGGTACACGACTTCTCTGACCGCCTGAGCCTGGGCGCCAGCGTGACCTGGACCCAATGGTCATCCTTCGAGGCGCTGACCTTGAAGTCCAATGGCAGCACCATTGTGTCGATCCCGTACAAGTACAAAAACACCTGGATGTACTCCTTCGGCGGCGACTACAAACTCACGGATGACTTCACCGTGCGTGCCGGTGTGGCCTTTGACCAGACCCCAACCCGCAACTCCACCCGTGACCCGCGTATCCCGGATGGTGATCGCACGTTTGCCTCCCTGGGCTTTGGCTACAACATCCGCGCCATTCCCGGCTTGAGCATCGACGGCGCGTATTCCCGCCAGTTTGTGGAAACCGTCAAGCTCAAGACCAAGAACGTTGATCGTCTTGGCGCGGCATCGCTGGATGGCAAGTCCGAGGCCAAGGGCGAAGTGCTCAGTCTGTCGGCGACCTACGCCTTCTGACCTGACGTCGTGCCGGTGTAGTGCCTGGGTAAACGCGTAGTCAGCGCATCTTTCTGCTGCGTTTACCCGGTGCTGCATCACGGGGTCGCCCACGTGCCCCGTGGTGATTTTCGTCCTCTTCGACACTTCGGCTGACACGTTCGGCCGAGCATTATTTCGCTTCGACATTAAATAAAAATTTCAAAACAAAATTTGAATTTATCTTTTCAAGTTTGTAGTGTGGTGATCAGTCGCAGGCCATCTCGACCTGCTGATGTGCGTGCCGTACCCCGAATAAGTTGCCCTGATCAAGTAGAGGTATCTCCATGGTTATCTGGTTATTGGCGGGACTCGCAGCTGCGACTGCCCTGGCGTATCGACAAGCGGCAGCCACCCTGTGGCTGGGGGCTGGCCTGGTCTGGCTGGCGGGTGGTTATCTGTTCAATGCGGTCGCAGGTCTTGGCCTGGGTATTGCGACGCTGCTGGTGGTGTTGCCGGCGCTGCTGCTGAGCATCAAGCCTTTGCGCCGTGCGCTGTTGACCAGCAAGGCCCTGGGACTGTTTCGCACGATCATGCCGGCCATGTCCGACACTGAGCGCGCGGCTATTGAGTCCGGCACCGTCTGGTGGGACGCCGAGCTGTTCAGCGGCAAACCCAATTGGCCGCGCCTGCTGCAGGCCGCGCCGGCGCGTTTGAGCGCCGAAGAACAGGCCTTCCTCGACAACGAAGTGGAAACCCTCTGCGACATGGCCAACGACTGGGAAACTACCCAGGTCTGGCAGGACCTGTCGCCTGAAGGCTGGCAGTACACCAAGGACGCCGGTTTCCTCGGCATGATCATCCCCAAGCAATATGGCGGCAAAGGCTTCTCCCACTATGCCCATTCGCAAGTGGTGATGAAGCTGTCGACCCGTTGCTCGGCGGCGGCGATTTCGGTGATGGTTCCCAACTCCCTGGGCCCCGCCGAACTGTTGTTGCATTACGGCACCGATGCCCAGCGCAACTACTACCTGCCGCGCCTGGCCCGTGGCGAAGACATCCCGTGCTTTGCCCTCACCAGCCCCTACGCCGGCTCCGATGCCGGGGCGATTCCCGACCTGGGCATCGTTTGCAAGGGCCTGCATGAAGGCCAGGAAGTACTGGGTTTCAGCGTGACCTGGGACAAGCGCTACATCACCCTCGGTCCCATTGCCACTGTGCTGGGCCTGGCCTTCCGCGCCGAAGACCCGGACGGCCTGCTGGGCCAGCCCGGTTCGCTGGGCATCACCTGCGCATTGATCCCCACCTCCCATCCCGGGGTGGACAGTGGGCGCCGTCACTGGCCCCTCAATGCGGTGTTCCAGAACGGTCCTACCACCGGCAAGGATGTGTTCATTCCCCTGGAATGGGTGATCGGCGGCCGCGAGCAAGTGGGCAACGGCTGGCGCATGCTGATGGAATGCCTGGCGGCCGGGCGGGCGATTTCCCTGCCGTCGGCCAACGTCGGCCTGGGCAAGGTGGCGGTACGCGGCACCACGGCCTATGCGGCGATGCGTAAACAGTTCGGCCTGCCCATCGGCAAGTTCGAAGGCGTGCAGGCGCCCCTGGCGCGCATGGCCGGGCATCTGTATGCCTGCGACGCCGTGCGCAAGGTATCGGTGGCGTCGTTGGATGCGGGCGAGAAGCCCTCGGTTATCTCGGCGAT
This sequence comes from Pseudomonas fluorescens, assembly GCF_000730425.1. NCBI lineage: Bacteria > Pseudomonadati > Pseudomonadota > Gammaproteobacteria > Pseudomonadales > Pseudomonadaceae > Pseudomonas > Pseudomonas fluorescens. The sequence continues at coordinate 271,395 of NZ_CP008896.1, forward strand.
CGCCAAATACCACGTCACCGAGCGCGCACGGATCATCGTCAACGATGGCATGGATATCGTCGCCGGCAAGGGCATCTGCATGGGCCCCAATAACTTCCTGGCCCGTGCCTATCAGCAAAGCCCCATCGCGATCACGGTGGAGGGCGCGAATATCATGACCCGCTGCCTGATCATCTATGGCCAGGGCCTGATCCGTTGCCATCCTTATGTACTGCGCGAGATGGAAGCGGCGCGCAACACCGACAGTCGCCAGGCGTTGCTGGCGTTCGACAGCGCCATGTTCGGTCACCTGAGCTTTGTGCTGGCCAACACCGTACGTGCGGCGGTGCATTCCCTGACAGGTGGGCGGCTGATTTCCGTACCGGCCAAGACCGATCCGGCGCTGGCGTCCTACTATCGTCAGGCCAATCGGCTGTCGGTGGTGCTGGCGTTGATTTCCGATATTTCCATGGGCGTGCTGGGCGCAGCGCTCAAGCGCAAGGAAAGCATCACCGGGCGCCTGGGGGATATTCTGTCCCAGCTTTACATACTGTCCTGCGTGCTCAAGCGCTTTGAGGACGATGGCCGGCCCCAGGCGGATCTGCCGTTGGTCCATTGGTCGGCTCAGGATGCCCTGTTGCGGGCCCATGAAGCCCTGGCCGAGGTACTCGACAACTACCCCTCCAAGCCCGCTGCGGCCGTGATCCGTGGCTTGAGCTTCCCATTCGGCATTCCCCTGCGCAAACCATCTGACCGGCTGCTGGCCCAGGTCGCGGAGTTGGTGCAGACCCCAGGGGAAAGCCGCGACCGTTTGCTGGCCAATTCCTACATCCCGCGCCCGGAAATCGACAAGCTGGCCTATGGCGAATTGGCGTTCCGCCTGTTGCCGCAGGTGGTGTTGATCGAAGGGCGGCTCAAGGCAGCCGTCAAGCAGGGCGCCCTCGATCCGATGCCGATCAGCGCCACGGCCTTTACCGCCTGGCGCATCAAGGCTCGCGCCCTGGACTTGATCAGTGCCGACGAAGACGCGTTGCTGGCGCGCTATGTGGAGTACGCCGACCACGGCATTCAGGTGGACGACTTTCCGCAGGACTTTGGCTTGCTGGAGGCGCTGCAAAAGCGTCAGCAAGCGGTGGAGCAAACGGTCAAACCCAGCAGCAAAAAACGTGAAAACGCCCCGGTGAACTAAACACCAACACGCCCCCTGTAGGCGCTGGCTTGCCAGCGATAGCGGTGTACCAGATTCCATCTCTGGCACAGAGACACCGCCATCGCCGGCAAGCCGGCTCCTACAGGGGGGTTGGGTTTGCAAGGATCGATTTATGAGCGACAGCTACCTTTCTTTTGTCAATTCCACCTGGGGCCGTCGCCTGGCCCAGGCCATCGGCTTGCCACAGCCCTTGCCCCTGCAACGCCACCGCAGCGGCCAGCAAGGCCTGGCCAACCCGGTGATCATCGCCGGGGCAGGGCGCCTGTCGGATGAGGTGCAGCGCATTTTCAAGGCCACCGATACCGTGGCGGCCCAGGCCGCCACGCTCAAGGCGCCGGCCACGGTCAAGGTCCAGGGCGCGGTATTCGATGCCAGCGCCGTGGTCGACCTCAAGCAACTGGACGAACTCTACGCATTCTTCCACGCCAATGCCCGGCGCCTGGGGCAGCACGCACGGGTGGTGGTACTGGGCACTGCGCCCGAACACAGCCAGGACTTGCCCCAGGCTATCGCCCAGCGCGCCCTTGAGGGGTTGGTACGCTCCCTGGCCAAGGAGCTGCGGCGCGCGATTACCGTGCAGTTGATCTATGTCGAGCCGGGTGCCGAGCAGGCCCTGGAGAGCAGCCTGCGGTTCTTTCTGTCGCGGCGTTCGGCCTATGTGTCGGGGCAGGTGGTGCGCCTGGAAAAACCGGTGGACGCCCGCCCCAGCATCAACTGGGACAAGCCTTTCAGTGGCCGCCGCGCCCTGGTCACCGGCGCCTCCCGTGGCATCGGCCTGGCCATTGCCCAGGTCCTGGCCCGTGACGGGGCGCAGGTGGTATGCGTGGATGTGCCGCAAGCGCTGCACTCCTTGGAGCAGGCGGCCAGCAGCGTCGGCGGCCAGCCCTGGGCGCTGGATATCACCGCCACCGATGCCGTGCAGCAGTTGCAGGCCTATGTCGCCGAGCATGGCGCGTTTGACGTGGTGGTGCATAACGCCGGGATCACCCGTGACAAGACCATCGCCAAGATGACCGAAGCGGCCTGGCGCAACGTGCTGGCGGTCAACCTCGAAGCCCCCTTGCAGCTGAGTGACGCCTTGCTGCAAGGGCAGGGGCTCAATGTGGGGGGACGGATTGTCTGTGTGTCATCGATCTCGGGGATCGCCGGCAACCTGGGACAAAGCAACTACGCCACCTCCAAGGCCGGGGTCATTGGCCTGGTGCAGGGCCTGGCACCGGTAGCGGCGGCGCGACAGGTCACGGTCAACGGCGTGGCGCCGGGGTTTATCGAGACCCAGATGACCGCGAAAATCCCGCTGATGATTCGCGAGGCGGGGCGACGCATGAATTCCCTGTCCCAGGGCGGGCAACCCGTCGACGTCGCCGAAACCATCGCCTGGCTGGCGCACCCGGCGTCGGGCGGGGTCAACGGCCAGGTGGTGCGCGTGTGCGGCCAAAGCCTGTTGGGAGCGTGAGCATGGACTACGTGACGCAGATTATCGAACCGCCACCGTCGCGCCATCGCCTGCTCTTGGACGGCCTGCTGGCATTGCGCAAACCCAGGCTGGAAGGCGCACCGGCCTTGCCCAGGGCGCGCCTGGTGCGCTCGGCGGTAGCGTTGTGCGCCGATGAGATGGCTGCCTATGGCCGGGCCTGTGGCTTTCGGCGTGAGCAAGGGGTGCCGTTGTCCTATCCCCATGTGCTGGCGTTCCCCTTGCACGTAATGCTGCTGACGCGTCCGAGCTTTCCGTACCCGGCCAGCGGCATGGTGCATCTGGCCAACCGCATTTGCCAGCATCGGCGCCTGCAAGAGGGCCAGGCCCTGCGCCTGGAAGTGTTTGCCGAGCGCTGGGTAGCCCATGCCAAGGGGCAGGCCTTGAGCATCGTCACCCATGCCTACAGCGCCGGCGAGTTGGTGTGGCAAAGCGAGAGCCTGTACCTGCGCCGGGATGTCGCCAACCCGGTGGGCGAGCCTTGGGGCGACAGCCTGGGATTGCCCGAAGAAGGCTTGCGGCGCACTCAACGCTGGGTGTTGCCGGCGGACTTGGGACGGCGCTTTGCCAAGGTATCGGGGGATTTCAATCCGATCCACACCTCGCTGATCGGTGCACGCCTGTTTGGCTTTCGCCGGGCCATCGCCCATGGCATGTGGACCCTGGGCCGCGCCCTGGCCGCCCAGCAACCCGCTGGCGGGCTGGACGTGGCCGAGGCCCATTGCGAGTTCAAGTTGCCGATCTTCCTGCCCGGCCAGGCCGCGCTGTGGAATGCTCCGGCAGACGGCCCGCACCGCGCGTTCGAGGTGCGCAGCCCGGACGGGGACAAACCCCATATGCGCGGTCTGTTTATCTGGCACCCACGTTTTGATGAGAGTCGTCCATGAGTGACTACAGTTTCAGCCCCGCCCCGACGCGTCGCGTGGCGATTGTCGGCGGCAACCGTATTCCGTTTGCCCGTTCCAATACGGTGTACGCCCACGACAGCAACCAGGATTTGCTGGTGGCTGCGCTGCAAGGCCTGGTGGACCGCTACAACCTGCACGGCCTGCGCCTGGGCGAGTTTGCCGCCGGCGCGGTGATCAAGCATTCGCGGGATTTCAACCTGGCCCGCGAATCGCTGTTGTCCACCACCCTGTCTCCCGAGACCCCGGCCTACGACCTGCAACAAGCCTGTGGCACGGGCCTTGAGGCGGCGTTGCTGGTGGCCAATAAAATTGCACTCGGCCAAATTGACGCCGGCATCGCCGGGGGGGCCGATACGACCTCCGATGCGCCCATCGGCATCAACGAATCCCTGCGCCGCACGCTGCTGGCGGCCAACCGCGCCAAGGGCCGCGGCAACAAACTGCGTAGCCTGTTGCAGGTGCGTCCGTCGATGCTGTTCAAGCCGCTGCTGCCACGCAATGGCGAGCCGCGTACCGGCTTGTCGATGGGCGAGCACTGCGAAGAAATGGCCAAGAGTTGGCAGATCAAGCGCCTGGCCCAGGACGAGTTGACCCTCAGCAGTCACCAGCGTCTCGACGCGGCTTATAAAAACGGTTTTTTCGATGACCTCATCAGCCCTTATCGCGGCCTGGCCCGCGACAACAACCTGCGCGCCGACGCCAGCCTGGAGAAGCTCGCGAGCCTGTCCCCGGCCTACGATCGGCACAACGGCACCCTCACGGCGGGCAACTCCACGCCATTGACCGACGGCGCCTCGGTGGTGCTGCTGGCCAGTGAAGAATGGGCCGCTGCGCGCGGCCTGCCGGTATTGGCGTACCTGCGCACCGGCGAGACCGCCGCGGTGAACTTCGTCGACGGCAGCGAAGGCCTGCTGATGGCCCCGGCCTATGCCGTGCCACGCATGCTGGCGCGCGAAGGCCTGAGCTTTGCCGATTTCGATTTCTTCGAGATCCACGAAGCCTTCGCAGCCCAGGTGCTGTGCACCCTCAAGGCCTGGGAAGACGGCGATTACTGCCGCGAGCGCCTGGGGCTGGAAGCGCCACTGGGGCCAATCGAGCGCGCCAAAATGAACGTCAACGGCGGCTCGCTCGGTTGCGGTCATCCCTTTGCCGCCACCGGCGGCCGCCAGTTGGCGGCGCTGGCCAAGGCCATCCACCAGCGGGGTGGTGGGCGTGGCTTGATTTCCATCTGTGCCGCCGGCGGCCTGGGCATTACCGCCATCGTTGAGAAGTAGCCGTACAAAAAAACAATAAGGAGACTGCGATGAACGCTGTAAGCCTGGACCAAACCGAACGTATCTGGCTGAACACCTACCTGCCTGGCGTCCCAAGCGATATCGATGCCGGTATCGAGGACTACCCGTCGTTGCGCGAGGTGTTTCTCGAACATTTGCACAAATACCGCGACCGTGTGGCCTACGTCAGCATTGGCACCGAAATGACCTACGCCACCTGGCAGGCCCAGGGCATCGCCTTCGCCGCCTGGCTTCAGGCCCAGGGCGTGCGCAAGGGCGATCGTGTGGCCCTGATGATGCCCAACTGTTTGCAGTACCCCATCTGCCTGTTGGGCACCCTGCTTGCCGGTGCGGTGGTGGTCAACGTCAACCCTTTGTACACCGCCCACGAACTCAAGCACCTGCTCAAGGACAGTGGCGCCGAGACCGTGGTGATCTTCGAGAACTTCGCGCACACCCTGGAAAAAGTCGTGGCCGGCAGTGCGCTCAAGCGCGTGGTCGTTGCGGCCATTGGCGATCTGCTCGGCAGCTTCAAGGGCGCGGCGATGAACTTCATCCTGCGTCGCGTGCAAAAACAGGTGCCGGCCTTCAACCTGCCGGGTGCGGTGCGCTTCAACCAGACGCTCAAGCAGGGCCGGGGACTGACCCACACTCCAGTACCCCTGGCACGTGAGGAACTGGCGTTCCTGCAATACACCGGCGGCACCACGGGGGATGCCAAGGGCGTGATGCTCAGCCACCGCAATATCATCGCCAACCTGCTACAGGCCAAGGCGTGGGTGGGCGATCAACTGGACCAGAACCAGCAGGAAACCAACGTCACCCTGTTGCCGCTGTACCACATCTTTTCCCTGACCGTGAATTGCCTGATGTTCATGTGCCTGGGCGGGCGCAATATCCTGATCGCCAACCCACGGGACGTGAAGCGGGTGCAGATGATCCTGCGCAAGGAGCGCTTCAACGGGATTGCCGGGGTCAACACGCTGTTCAACGGCCTGCTGGAGAACGCGGATTTTCGCGCCCGGGACTTTTCCGACCTGCGCCTGGTGATCGCCGGCGGCATGGCCACGCACACCGCCGTCGCCAAGCGCTGGAAAGCAGTGACCGGCCTGCCGATCATCGAGGGGTACGGCCTGACGGAATGTTCACCGGTGGTGAGCATCAGCCCCATCGACATCTCACGCATGCGCGAGATGGAATTTACCGGCAGCATCGGCGTGCCGTTGCCGTCGACCTGGGTGCGCTTTATCCGTGAGGACGGTGAAGTGGCCAGCATTGGCGAGCAGGGTGAATTGCAGGTGCGTGGCCCCCAGGTGATGCAGGGCTACTGGAAGCGTCCCAAGGAAACCGCCGAGGTACTGGACGCCGAGGGCTGGCTGTCGACCGGGGATATCGGGGTGATGAACGAGCAGGGCTTCATCCGCCTGGTGGATCGCAAGAAAGACATGATCCTGGTTTCTGGCTTCAACGTGTACCCCAATGAGATCGAGGACGTGGTGGCATTGCACCCGGGCGTCGCGGAAGTGGCGGCGATTGGCGTGGAGGATGGGGTGACCGGTGAAAAGGTGAAGATTGTGGTCGTGCGTCGCGACCCGAACCTGACCCAGGAGCAACTGTTGGCCCATTGCCGGGAATACTTGACCGGGTACAAGGTGCCGAAGTTTGTCGAGTTCCGTACCGAGGAGCTACCGAAGACCACGGTAGGCAAGGTCCTGCGCCGGGCACTGCGCTAAACGCACTCGCTGTAGGGGCGGGCTTGCCGGCGATAGCGTTTGTGAAATTGCCATTGCGGCAAGCCGGCTCCTACAGGGGATCTCTGCCAGGCGTAGCGTTCTGGTCGCACCACGCCTCCATCGCCGGCAAGGGCGTTAGGGTGTTGTTCAGACCTCGCTCACCCTGACCCAACGCTCTTCGCGCGCAGCCACCCGAATCGCCGTTGCCAACCGCTCCACTTCCCAGGCTGCTTCAAAATCGGTGCCGCCCGCACCTTGCCCCGCCAGTGCCATGATCAATTCCTGTACTTCCAGGGTCTTCAATTCGTTGTACCCCAATTGATGCCCCGCCGCCGGGCTGAACGCGGCATAGCCGGGGAGGGCGGGGCCCGCCAGCAAGCGCTGGAAACCCTGGTCGCCGGCGCGAAACAGGCGCAGCTCGTTCAACCGCTCCTGATCGAACGCCAGGGTGCCGCGTGTGCCACTGATCTCGAAACTCAGGTGATTCTTGTAGCCATGCTTGAGCCAGCTACTGCTGACGGTCCCGCGCGCGCCATTGGCAAAGTGCAGCAAGGCGTGCACCTGATCGTCCACCCCGATCGAACGCCATTGGGCACTGCCAGGGCTGGCGGGGCGCTGACTGTGGACGGTCTGGCTATCGGCACAGACCCTGAGCACATTCCCCACCAGGTAACGCGCCATCGCCAGCAGATGACTGCCCAGGTCCGCCAGGGCGCCGCCGGCATGCCCGACCTCGCAGCGCCATGACCAGGGCGAGGCCGGGTCGGCCATGAAGTCTTCACTGAATTCGCCCTGGAAACTGATGATCTGCCCCAGCTCGCCCGCGTCGATCATCTGCCGCGCCAGCACCAGCATGGGGTTGTGCTGATAGTTGTAGCCGACCCGTGTCACCACCCCGGCCTCGCTGGCGGCCAGGCGCATGGCGTCGGCTTGTTGCAGGCTGATTGCCAGGGGTTTTTCGCAATACACCGCCTTGCCCGCCGCCAGCGCGGCCATGGCCATGGGGTGGTGCAGGTGATTGGGGGTGGTGATGGCAACCAGGTCCACTTGCGGGTTATCGATCAATTGCTGCCAGTCGCCATGGGCCTTGGCAAAACCCCAGGCGCTGGCGCAGCGTTGCGCGCGCTGGCTGTCGGCATCGGCCAGGGCGGCCAGCGTCAGGTTGAAGGGCAAATCAAACACCGCACGGGCGTTATTGAACGCCAATGCGTGGGCACGGCCCATGAAGCCTGTGCCAATCAGGCCGATTCCGAGTGCGCGCATGGCGGTGGTCCTTTTGGATTATTGTTTTCGGGAAAGCAATTAATAGAATAAAAATTCTCAACTATCAATACATAGAATAAAAATACCATATCCTGTAGGCGCCGGCTTGCCGGCGATGGCGCCCCAGAGAACGCCATCGCCAGCAAGCCGGCTCCTGCGACAGGTCATCATTTGGGCGAATGCGGCTATATTCAGCCAGCAGGCAAAAGGCCTTCAGTTAACAAAAGATAACGTAGCGCCGATTGTCAGACGATTCGAAAGCCCGATAGGATGGCCCCTGCTTCCTCAAGGGGCTCTAGATTGCAGGTTTGAGCACTGCGAACACCCTGGAAGGTGTTACGACCTAACAATAATAAATGGGAGAAAGGTCTATGAGTGAGCCTGTCATGGGTGTGGGTTTTTGCCGCCCGCTCGCCTCGCGCAAGGTCGCGGTGCTGGCTACAGCGCTCTCGCTGCTGGGGGCTGTCGCGTTGTCGACCGCGGCCCAGGCTGCAACCGACGCCGCAGAACCTGCGGCCTTTGCCATTGAATCGCCAAAGGCCGAAAAAGGCCTGATGATCGACGTCGTGCACGCCGGCAAGCGCCTGGTGGCGGTCGGTGATCGCGGGCATATCCTCTATTCCGATGATCAGGGCGCCACCTGGGTGCAGGCCAAGGTGCCGACCCGCCAGTTGCTCACGGCGGTGTTTTTCATCGATGACCAGCACGGCTGGGCGGTGGGACATGACGCCAAGATCCTCGCCAGCACCGATGCCGGGGCCACCTGGACTGAGCAGTTCAAGGACCTCAGCCGTGAAGCGCCGTTGCTGGACGTGCTGTTCAACGACCCCAACCACGGGTTTGCCGTGGGGGCCTACGGGGCGTTGATCGAGACCACCGACGCGGGCAAGACCTGGCTGGACGTCAGCGACCGCCTCGATAACGAAGACCAGTTCCACCTCAATGCTATTGCCCAAGTCAAGGATGGCGGCCTGTTTATCGTTGGCGAACAGGGCAGCATGTTCCGCTCCAGCGACGAGGGGCAGACCTGGGAAAAACTCGAAGGCCCCTACGAGGGCTCGCTGTTTGGTGTGATTGGCACGGCCCAACCCAAGACCCTCCTGGCCTACGGCCTGCGCGGTAACCTTTTCCGTTCCACCGATTTTGGTGATACCTGGGCACCGGTGGAGCTGAAGGCCGCCCGGGGCGCCCTGGAATTCGGCTTGTCGGGCGCGACCTTGCTCGACGACGGCACCCTGGTGGTGGTCGGCAACGGCGGCAGCGTGGTGGTCAGCCACGACGATGGCCTGACGTTCAGCGTATTCAACCGCCCAGACCGTATTTCACTCTCGGCGGTGACGGCGGCGGGCAATGGCGACTTGATTCTGGTGGGGCAGGGTGGCGTACGCGTCGCGACCCCCGCTGGCGCCGAACGCAAAAAACAATAAGAAGGCGGGGATAGAATGAGCAGTCATCACAACGATAAAGCGACCTTTCTTGAGCGCCTGATCTTCAATAACCGCCCGGCAGTGATCGTGATCTGTCTGCTGGTAAGTATTTTCCTGTTCTGGCAGGCCACCCTGATCCGGCCCTCCACCAGCTTTGAAAAAATGATCCCGTTGCAGCACCCCTTCATCGAAAAGATGATGGAGCACCGCAACGACCTGGCGAACCTGGGCAACACCGTGCGTATCTCGGTGGAGGCCAAGGACGGTGACATCTTCAGCAAGGAGTACATGGAGACCCTGCGCCAGATCAACGACGAGGTGTTCTACATCTCCGGCGTCGACCGTTCCGGCCTCAAGTCGCTGTGGAGCCCCAGCGTACGCTGGACTGAAGTCACCGAAGAAGGCTTTGCCGGCGGCGAAGTGATCCCGCAGAGCTACAACGGCTCGCCGGAAAGCCTCGACCAGTTGCGCAACAACGTGCTCAAGTCCGGCCAGGTCGGGCGCCTGGTGGCCAACGACTTCAAGTCGAGCATCGTCGATATCCCGCTGCTGGAGTCGTATCCAGACCCGCAGGACCAAGGCAAGCTGCTGGCCCTGGACTACCAGAAATTCTCCCATGAGCTGGAAGACAAGATCCGCACCAAGTTCCAGGAGCAGAACCCTAACGTCCAGATCCATATCGTCGGTTTCGCCAAGAAAGTCGGGGACCTGATCGACGGCCTGCTGATGGTGGTGCTGTTCTTCGGTATCGCGTTCGTGATCACGCTGGTGTTGCTGCTGTGGTTCACCAACTGCCTGCGCAGTACCGTCGCGGTATTGATCACGACGCTGGTGGCGGTGGTCTGGCAGTTGGGGCTGATGCACTTCTTCGGGTTTGGCCTGGATCCGTATTCGATGCTGGTGCCGTTCCTGATCTTCGCCATCGGCATTTCCCATGGTGTGCAGAAGATCAACGGCATTGCCCTGCAATCCAGTGAGGCCGACAACGCCTTGACGGCGGCCCGGCGCACGTTCCGGCAACTGTTCCTGCCTGGGATGATCGCGATTCTCGCGGATGCGGTGGGCTTTATCACCCTGCTGATCATCGATATCGGCGTGATCCGTGAACTGGCCATCGGTGCCTCCATCGGTGTGGCGGTGATCGTGTTCACCAACCTGATCCTGTTGCCGGTAGCGATTTCCTACGTTGGCATCAGCAAACGCGCGATTGCCAAGAGTAAAAAGGACGCAAACCGCGACCATCCGTTCTGGCGCCTGTTGTCGAACTTCGCCAGCCCGAAAGTGGCGCCCATCTCCATTGCCCTGGCCCTGGTCGCCTTCGGTGGCGGCCTGTGGTACAGCCAGAACCTGAAGATCGGCGACCTCGACCAGGGCGCGCCGGAACTGCGCCCGGACTCGCGCTACAACAAAGACAACAACTTCATCATCAACAACTACTCCACCAGCTCCGATGTGCTGGTCGTGATGGTCAAGACAAAGGCCGAAGGCTGCTCGCGCTACGAAGCCATGGCGCCCATCGATCAGTTGATGTGGAAGATGCAGAACACCGAGGGCGTGCAGTCGGCGATCTCCCTGGTGACCGTGTCCAAGCAGATGATCAAGGGCATGAACGAGGGCAACCTGAAATGGGAAACTCTGTCGCGCAACCCGGATGTGCTGAACAACTCCATCGCCCGCGCCGATGGGCTGTACAACAACAATTGTTCCCTGGCGCCGGTGCTGGTGTTCCTCAACGACCACAAGGCCGAAACCCTCGACCGTGCGGTAAGTGCGGTGCAGGCGTTCGCCAAGGAAAACAACAAGGACGGCCTGGAATTTATCCTTGCCGCCGGTAACGCCGGGATCGAAGCCGCCACCAACGAAGTGATCAAGGAGGCCGAGCTGACCATCCTGATCCTGGTCTACCTGTGCGTGGCCACCATGTGCATGATCACCTTCCGTTCGTGGGCGGCGACCTTGTGCATTGTCCTGCCGCTGGTGCTGACCTCGGTGCTGGGCAACGCGCTGATGGCGTTCATGGGCATTGGCGTCAAGGTCGCGACCTTGCCGGTGGTGGCCCTGGGCGTGGGGATTGGCGTGGACTACGGCATCTACATCTACAGCCGCCTGGAAAGTTTCCTGCGGGCCGGCCTGCCGTTGCAGGAAGCCTATTACCAGACCTTGAAATCCACCGGCAAGGCCGTGCTGTTCACCGGCCTGTGCCTGGCCATCGGCGTATGCACCTGGATCTTCTCGGCCATCAAGTTCCAGGCCGACATGGGCCTGATGCTGACCTTCATGCTGCTGTGGAACATGTTCGGCGCACTGTGGCTGTTGCCGGCGCTGGCGCGGTTCCTGATCAAGCCCGAGAAGCTGGCCGGGCAGAAGGGTAACTCACTGTTCGCCCATTGATCCCTTGCCGCCCCGTGATGTCTGCACCGTGTGCGATGTCATGGGGCCAGGGGCAGGAACCAGCGATCGGCCAGTTGTTTGCCGATCAAGCCTCGGTGCACGTTGACAACGGCCTGCGGGCTTTGGGCGCTGGCCAGTAACGCGTAATAACTGACTTTGCGCTGCTCGCGGGTTTTCAGGTGAGCGGCGCTGTACTGGGCCTTGGCGGTATCGACGGCGGCGTAGTGAAAATGCGCGAACCACAGGGGCGCGCCCTTGGGGTCGGTGACCGCATATTCCTGGATAAAGTCCCGCCGCTCTGCGCCCAGTTGCAGGCGTTCTCCCCAGCGCGCAACGTAGACCTTTTTCTGAGCCAACAGGTATTCAACGCTACCGTGGGTTGGCGGTAACTCCAGGCATCGCTCGATACGCAGTGCGGTCCCCAATTCACTCAGGCGCGTTGCCGCCTCCAGCATTTGCGTGACCAGGGTCAGATCGGCTGCCATGCGTGCGGCCTGAGGCTGTGTTTGGATCGCCAGATCCAATTCGGTGGCCAATTTGCTGTAGCGGGTTGCCTCATGGTGAAGGATCTCTTCGACTTCCTGCGGGTGCCGGGACACTCTTTTATAGTCCTTACCCCGTTGCAGATGCTCATTGAGCATGCCCAACAACTTGCGCGCTTCACCTTTGACCAGACTCAGGGCGCGGGTCGGCCTGGGGGGCTGGGGCGGGTGCTGTTCCCGATACTCGACCCACTCATCGCCACTTTGCGAATACATGCCCAGCAGTTCATTGCCGACTTCGCTCCGCACTTCCACCACATCGACGTTTCCAATGGGTTTGAGTTCGCCGATCAAGGTGCCTCTGCGGGCGGTTCGGATGACTTTTTTCGCAGGTTTTCCGGGCGTCGCCGGTTTGCGTCTGGCCGGGCGCCTGGCAGGTGTGGCGACGGGTCTGATCTCGGCTGCGAACTGGCGAGTGGCTTGTTGGTACAAGCTTTCGACCAGTGTGAACAACTGACTGAAGTAGGTGCTGTCAAACTCGTCGATATTGACCATGCCGATCCCCTGCAAAGCGTCCAGGGTGTTGCCGTAGTGCTCGACCAGGCTCTGCAGGATGTCCACCCGCTCGTGCGCAGTCAGGTCCAAAGCGTTGAGTTCACTGTGGGTACGCACGTGGGGGTGCAGGGGGTTGAGGATTTCATCCAACGCTTCGAACAAGGTGTGCTCAAGCTTATTGAGAACCACCAGTTTGAGGCTGCGAACCTGCAGATCCTTGACCGCAAGAGCGCTGATTTCATCGGGTCGATCCCGGGTCAGGCGTGCATAGCCCTCGGCGCCCGCCGTGCCCAGGCTGAACAACTCATCCCGATAGCGATCCTGCAGTTCGAGCCAGTGGATCGCACGCTCATTGATCGCCAGCGAGCTTTTGACGAACTGTGCGTAGCCTGCCAGATCATTGGCAACTGCCAGGAGCAGGTGTGGACCTTCAACCACGAACTGTGGGTGGGCGCCATACAAGACCTGCCTGTCCAGATCGGTGATCACCACATGTTTACGTGCGTTGTTGACGAGGTTTTCTGTCAACGCTGCGACGTTTGGGGTGGGCAATGGGATGCCCAGTTCCTGGCGTTCTTTTTGTGCATCAAGGATGTTTTGATAGCCGTGAGTCTGCTCTTGCAAGGCCATATCGAATCGCTGGCGTGCGCTTTGCTTCTGCGCTTCAGCGAACCGGGGATCCTGGCTGGTGCGTTCCATGACCGATTGGGCAATGTCCACTGCGCGTTGCTGGGCGACTTGAGCGCTGACGAAACGATCATAGCCGGCGTGCAACTGCGCTTTGCGTTCGGCACGTTGCTGACGCACAGCCTCGATGCGCTTGGGTGGCATGCCCCCGCGCAAGCGCAGGCGGGTATCGACCGACCACACGCCGTTGGCATTGCTGCGCAGGTACGGGCCGCTGTAGGTAGTGTCGCCAGGGTCGACGACCCTGGCGTCACCCTCCGGCTCCAGGACCACCTGCAACCACTCGCCGTTCGCCAGGGCGTGCCAGGTGTTTCCAATCAGGTAAAGCCCCTTGCGTGGCCCATTCAGCACGGGCCGGGGCAGGGGCTCCGGTCGGCTGGCCTTGAAGCGGCTCAGCCGCATGCGCTGGGCAGGCGTCAGGCGTTGACGTGTCTGGGCGAAACTGAAGTCCAGCACACTGCGGTTCGTACTGGGCAGCACGCCAGGCAGGGCTACGACGCCTTCACGAATTGTCGGCGGCGAGGGCACCGGCCATTGCTCGCCAATACGTGGAGCGAGGGCCGAAGGCAGTGCGCGTTCCTTGAGTCCGGGTGCCAGGGGCGGGTAAGGCGCGCTCACCTCGGGAGTCGCCTCGAACAGCAGCAGGCCGAGGTTGAGCAGCAGGTCGACAGCGGCCAGCTCGCGGGTCCGACGGTCTTCAGCCTCAAGCGCCGGTATGTCCTGGCCCAGGCTGGTCATCAGGGCCAAGAGCCAGCCCGTGAGCATCGCCGGACCGCGCAATAACGGCAGCAGCAGGAGGCCGAATAACAGGCTGCTGCCTTCCAGCAGCACTTGCCAGCGGCTCTCGCTGTTGGACACCGATTCCCGGTTGGCCTGTTCCACCAGGGCCCGTGCATGGTCGCTGAACAGGTAGGCCATCAAGCGCCCGGTGACCAGGCATTGTTGTAGCTCCTCGTTGATACCATCGCTGGCCAGGCTTGCCGGCGCCGGCCTTTGCAAGGGCGTAAATTCATCGCCCTGGCCGAAGCGCAGGTAATGCGGTTCCTGGAAGCCGCCGTTGGCGTAGATCGGTCGGGCGCTGTCACTCAGCCAGGTCAGCACACTGTCTTGCAGCTCGCCGGGCTGGGCGATGGCCTCGAACAGTGCCTCGCGGCTGGCGTATTCCTGAAGCGTTTGGGCATACAACGGGCGGTACAGAAGATGGGGGCCGACGTCGGCATCCAGTGCTTCGATAAGGTACATGTTGTTGACGCTGTCGGGCTGGGCGCCAGGGGCCCGCAGTAACGCCAGATGGCGGATCACCACCTGGCGGTTGTCGACCTGTTGCTCGGCAACATTGTGCTGCATCAACGCGGCTACCAGGCGCGCACCCTGGCGGCTCATGCCGGCCTGCTGTTTCAGGCACAACTCCAATGCCAGCAACGGCAGCTGCGCTGCCTGCTGATCGCCAAACAGCGTCTCGCGCTGTTGCGCCTCGGGGCTGTTGCCCAGCAGGTGTTGCTCCAGTGCACGTGGGTAATGCAGGCCGATATCTACCTTTTCAATAGGGCCGCCGGCGCTCATCAAATAGTCGGCGGTGAGCCAGGACGGCAGCGGCAAGCCTAGACGATGGCTGAGTGTTGCCGTGCCGCTGGGGCGGCTGACCAGGTTGTCGATGGCCAGGTCGGTGAGGCTCATGCGCTCGTGGCGGGCAATCCCGACGGCGCCCGGATAGCCAGCGACGAGGGTGAAGGTCAGTTGCAGGTCGTCAGGATGCAGGGCGGCGACAGACGGCGGCGAAGGCAGTAGGGAATCAAAGGTCACAGCGTCGTGTTGCAGGGTTTGCAGCAGGGCCTTGATGGTGAAGGTGCGAATATCGTCGATATCACTGAGAAAGTGGCGCCCGCCGCCGCGCTGCTTGGCGCTGGCTAGCGCCAGGGCGTAGCGTCGGTAAGTGGCGCGGTCGTCGGCACTGGCCTGTTGCAGCCAGCTCGGCAGGTGCTGGCGTAGCGTTTCCAGGGCCTGGGGTGGGGCTACCGGTGAGTCGTGGAAAAACCGGCCGGGGTCGGTGAGTTCACCATATAGCGCTTGCCAGGTGCTGAAGGGCTGGGCGATGGGCAGGTGCAGGTTGCCGAGATCCTCCAATTGGTGGTTGAGGATCATCGCTGCCTGATGCTCGAAGATATCGCCGTCGGGCTCGTAGCGCTGGATGAGAATATCGTCGACCTGATATTGGCCAGCCAGGCGCTGGCCGTAGGCCTGGACCAACGCATCCATGGACGCAAACGCTTCAATACCGCCCCCCGGGCTGCACAGCAGCACCGGCGCCTTGCCGTTCACGGCACGGATCAGCACCAGTTCCGGACTCAGCAGATGGGTGCTTTGTTCGCCGTTCTTGAGGAGGGCTTGCAGGCCATAGGCAAATACCACGCCCTGGCCATGGCGGGCGATCCGCGCTTCCCGGTCAGGGGTGGTGACCAGTTGGTCGACCGCCTCCCGCGCCTGTGCTTGCAGGCCTGTGTGGCGCAGGGCGCCAATGCGCAAGGTGTCCATCAGCATGTGCGCAAGCCAGCGCCAATGACCGGTGTCCCAATAGTCAGCCAAGGCATTTTGCAGGGCGATGGTCAGGGTCTGGGGCAGCTCGCCAACCAGCGCTGCGATCACACCCATGTCGAGCTGTTCCGCGGGCGAACCAGGCAGTTTCAGGCGTTTTGGCGGTGCGTCGGAGAGGTACCAGGGCATGTTGTCCACGTCGCTGAAGTCGAGCGCTTTGCCACTGGCCAGTGCATCCTGGACCACCGGCATCAATGGCTGTAGCAGCCAGCTTCGGCGCTGTGGCCGGGCCAGGTGCGTGCGACTCAGGTCCAGCGTCAGCGTTGGGTATCTGGCCCTGATAGCCGAGGCGAGTTGTTGGCGGATCACCGTTTCCAGCGTGGGGCGATCAGCGAACCGAGCGCTCACGGCGTGGGCGATAGAAGAGGGTGTGGGGTTTTGCATAAACATCCTTTTTTTGGCAGTCGATACCATTCGTGGTCCGGTTCTAGGCGGGCAACAGGCTCAGGAACAGGCGTTGGTCAAGCGGCGCGGTGATCGGGTGGTACAGATCCCGCACGATGGTCTGGCTGTCTGCACCGGCCTGGGCGATCAAGTCCCGCAGGGTGACAAAGCGTTGTTCGGGGCGCTTGAGATGGGCTGCGGTGTAGGCGCTGGGCAAACTGTCGGCTTGGCTGTAGTGAAAGTGGGCGTACCACAGCACCGTGAGGCTGTTTTTCTCGCGCACGGCGAACTCCGACACGTAGTCCTTGGCCGCGGTACGTTGGGCGCCGTGGACCAGGCCGATATCAATCGCCGCGTGGGTACGCAGGAACTCGATGTTTTCCTGGCGCGGGCGTTGGGCCTTATAGCCTTCGATACAGTGTTGTATGCCTTGTCTGCGCAAGTCATTGGCGCGCCGGCGCAAGCGTTCCACGGTCTGGAGCATGTCAGGCTTGTCCCCATGGTGGTGGGTCAGTTCGGCCGCCACCGTTTCGAGACGATCGGCCTGGTGCGCGAGCATGTCGCGCCAGTCTTGCGGGTTGAGTTCATTGCGGCGTGTCGGGTCGCTGAGCTTCTTTTTCTGGAACTCAATCGAGCGCTCGATACCGGGGATTTCTTCCTGAAGCCGTTGTGCCTGGGCCCGCAAGGTGGCCAGGGACGGCGCCTGGGATGGCTCGACCGGTGCGGGGGGCTTGGCTTGGACAATCTCCACCCAACCCTCATTGGGGTGCTCCATAAAGCGCCCGCTGACCTGCTGGGTAATCGGGTTGCGGGTCACGATGGTGGGGAAGGGCAGGTCGCTTTGCGCGGGCTCCAGCTCGCCCACCAGGGCGCCCTTGTCCCGCGATTTGAATACGCGTTTGGTTCTCGACGCCACCCGCACAGGCTTGAAGGGCGTCGGTTGTGGCGGGAGGAACTCATCTTCGCGCAACAGGGCCGCCAGATCAGCCTCGGCGCTGTCACGCACGGCGTGCAGGCGCTCGATCAGCAGCGGCATGTACCGTGTGTGCGCCAGGGGCGAGTCCAGCTCCAACAGGCTCTGGTATATCTGCAGCCGCCGCTTGTAATGCTTGATCAGGTTGTTCAGCACCTCCTTGCGATCCGATAGGGTGAAGCCTTCGGTGGTGAGTAATTCCAGGTGTGAGTCTTCCAGGGACGACAGCGACGATTGCAGGTGATCATGGCGCGCCAGGAAGTAGCGCTCCTGTGGCGTGGTGGCCGGGATCGTCTGGTCGATGCTCAATTCGGTCAGCACATCCAGGGATTCGAGGGTGGCATTGAGGCGGTTGTAGAAGCGGCGCTCGGGATGGCCATTGAGGTATTTGAGACGTTGCGCGGGGCCGGTCTTCAGCCGTGTGGCCATTTCTTCCAGGGTGTTTTCGATGGCAATCATCGCCTGTGCGTGGCGCTCGGAAACTGCAAAGTTGGTCTCCAGCAGATCCTTGACATAGCTCACCGCCCCGGGATCATGCGCCGCACCTTGCAGTTCGATCAGCGACTCGCCCTGTTCGGAAACAAACGTTGCCAGGTAGAGGGATGACAACCGGCTGACGCGGAGCTCGTCGGTGGACAGGATCGACTGATATTGATTGACGCACTGCCCTTCATAGTCGAAGCGGCTGTCGATTTCTCTCATTTGGCTATAGGCGCTGAGCAGCTCGCGCCGCTGTTGCAGCAACTCGGCGGCAGCCTGATCGAAGCGCTCTTGAAAAAGCTGGAACCCTGTCCTGGTCCTGGAGCGCTCGGCGACTTTATCGCGGTGAGCGGCTATCAGCGCCGGGTCGCCAGGTGTGCTGCGCAGGTGCAGGCGCGCGGTGCCCAAGGCGTTATGGGCTTGCTCGAATTTCAGGCGGGCGGCATCCAGCAATTGGTCGATCGGTTGCAGGCGCTTGATCAGCGCGCTGATCTGATCACCGATGTGATTAATCTCCTCCGACACCTGGGTACGTTGCTGATCGATCTGCGCCAGCTTGGCCTTGAGCCGGTTCTTTGGCCCGCCGCCACGCAGTTTCAAGCCCAGGTCCAGGCCCCAGTGGCCCTGAGCATTGCGTGTCAGTTGGAAGCCGGGGTGATCCGGTTTCTGGGGATGAATCAGGAACACTTCGCTCAGATCCGGCTCGAGAGTGACGCGAAACAGCAGGCCGGCCACCGAGGCATGCCACTGCTGATCGATACGATACAGGCCCTTGTAGGTGCCGAGCTCTATCGCCAAGGGGGGCGGTTCCGGCCAGGGCACATGCAGTTCGCGCAAGGCGTCGAGCAAGCGACGGCGACTACTGTCCCGGGCGTTGGAGTGGATAAAGTCCACCAGGGTCTGGTCGCTGGCTGGCGGTTCGGCGGGCAGACCCACCGGGCCTTGTTCGATGGTTACGGTCGGGCGGGCCACAGCCGATGGGCGGCGCAGTGCCGCGAGAGTCAACGACAGGGCAGGCTCGGTGGTGTGTGTCTCCCGGTCAAGGGTAGGGCGGGGCTGGGAGGTCACATGCAACAGAATCAGGCCGATATTGAGTAGCACATCGACCCAGGCCAACTCCCGCGCAGTGCCGTCGTTGCCTTGCAGGGCGGCGATATCGTGCCGGAGGCTGACCGCCAGTTGTGCCATCCAGCCCACGACCATTGCCGGCCCCCGCAGCAGCGGCAGCAGCAGGGTGTTAAACAGCAGCCAGCCACCTTCGAGCAGTACTTTCCAACGGCTTTGTGCATTGGACACCGAGTCCCTGTCCGCCAGGTCCACCAGCGCCCGGGCATTGCTGCCATACAGGTATTGGGTCAGGTTACCCGTGGCCAGTGACTGCGCCAAAGAACCGGGAACTTCACCGCCATTGGTGTTTTGTGCCAACTGGGCGGGTGGCGGTGCGGGCCATTGCACGGTGTCGTCACCCTGGCTGAAACGCAGGATATGCGGGCTGTGAAAGCCACCCTGGCTGTAGATCGGCCGGGCCTTGTCCGCCATCCAGGACAACACGCTGTCTTGTAAGGCACCAGGCTGCGCGATGGCGTCGAACAGGGCCGCACGGTTGCCGAATTGCTGCAGCGCGTGCTGGTACAGCGGACGATAGAGGATCGGCGGCCCGGCGCCGATAGCGCGCGGTTCGATGATAAACATGTTGCTGACGATATCCGGCAGGGCCCCGGGCTTGCGGGCGAAGGCCAGGGGGCGGATCACGATGTCCTGGGCCTGCACCACCCGCCCCGACACGCTGCTGTGCAGCACCGCCTTGACGTAGCGATAACCCAGGAAGGTGAACCCCTGTTGCCCGCGAATCGCCAGTTCCAGGGCTTGCCGGGGCAACTGCACCGCCAGCTCCTGGCCGAACAGTGCCTCGCGCCGGCGTGCTTGGGGAGTGTCCCCCAACAGCTGTTCGCGGATTAGCTGTGGGTAGTTGCGGCCGATGTCCACCTGGCGGATCAGCCCTGGGGTGTTATGGAACAGGCCTTTTTCCCCCAGGACATAGTCCTCGGTCAGCCAGTCCGGGATGTCAGCGCCCGATGTGTCGCGCAGGCTCAGGCGGCCCTGTGGTGCGGCGGCGAGGTTGTTGATTGCCAGTTCGCTCAGGCTCATGGTCACCGGCGCCAGATAACCGCTGTGCAGGTCTCCCACCGGAACGTGGAAGGTCAGCGCCAGGTTGCCCGGTTCCACGCTGGACTCGGGGTGGTCGCGGCGCATCTGCTCGCGCAGGGTGCGGGTGGTGAAGGCTTGCAGGTTCTCCATGCCGTCCAGAAAGGATGCCCCGCCCGTTTGCCGTTGCAGGCGCGCCTGGTCCAGCAGCCCTTGGCGATAGGCAAAGCGCTGTTCGGCGTTGGCTGCCAGCAGCCAGGGGGGCAGTGCCGCCTGCAGGGCGGGCAGGTGTGTTGAGTCCGGCGCGGGAGCGGCGATAAAAAGGGGCATGGGGTCGGTGGCGTTGGCGAACTGCTGTTCCAAGGCCAATACCCCCCCGGCAGCCGGCAATCGGATGGCTTGGAGGTCATCCAATTGTTGGTTGAGCAGCAAGGCGGCCTGGGTATCGAAGAGGTTGCCATCGGGCTCGTAACGCTTGACCACGAGCTTGTCCACCTGCAAGCGGCTGGCCAGGCGCTGGCCCCAGGTTTGGGTGAAGACCTCGATTGAGGCAAAGGGCTCGACATTGCCCGATGCCTGGCACAGCAGAATCTGGTTGCCTTGTACCAGCAGCAGATCGGTGCTTAGCAAACGAGCGTCGCGGCCCTGGTTGATCACGCAAGCTTCCAGGCAATAGGCATGGACAACACCTGCAGATGCGGCCTGGCGCTCGCGGCGATCGGGCGCGCCGGTCACGCGATCGAGCATGTCCCGGGCAGGGCCGCTCGGCAGCAGGCTTGCGGTGTTTTTCAGGTTGTCGGCCAGCAGATCGCCAAGCCATTGCCAGCGGCTGGCGCCGGTATCTGCGTCGAGGTTCCAATAGGTTGTCAGGGCCTGCTGGAAAGCGATAGGCAAGGTAAAGGCGAGGTCCAGGATCACCCGTTCAATGACCGCCATGTTCGGTTCGCGAGGGCCATTGGCCTCATAGGTCAGGCGCGAGGGTGGTCGCTGGGAAAGGAAGCAGCGGCGTTCGTCGATGACCAGGGTCAGGTTCAGGGCCGTGCCGTTGGCCAGGTGATCGAGGGCTACGTCGGTCAGGCGCTTGAGGTCCCAACCGCGCCGCTGGTTGGGAGTTGCGAGCCGAAGGGTGGGCAGGTCCAGGCGCAGCGACGGGAAGTATTCCAGCAGGCGTTCCTGCAGGTGTTGCTCGACCACCTGGCGCAAGGTCGGGCGATCGGCGAATTGGTGGGAAACAGCCTGGGCCGGGGTGTTGCTGCGGTGAGTGAACCGCAAGGGGCCAGGAGGTGAGGCGGATAAAGTGTCCGGCATAAGAGATTCCGTTCTGCGGGATGGGTTCGCCCGCAGAATGGCAAGTCGCCTGTGCCCCAGTGTGGTAGCCAGTTATCGTGGCAGGACGGCAGCCGTGGTTTGTCCTATCATCAGCGTTTTTCCACTGATGAATGATCCTGATGACTGCTGCCACCCTGGCGACCGAACTTGCAACCAGCGATATGCTTATAGTCGATGGCCTGCATGCCTTTGAATTTACCTTCGACAATCAAGCGTTGCTGATCCAGAGCATGGACGGTCGGGAAAGGAAACAATGGACGTTCAGCCCCGCACAAGTGCAGGCGGCAACGTTTGATCAAAACCAGCAACGCTGGACCCTGAGCGATGATGCGGGCGAGCACAGCCTGGTGTGCCTGGGCGCGATCACCGGCAGTAACGAAGACGAGGAAGACGACCATGCGGATGCGTAAATTCTGGCCCCTGCTGATGGCTGGCAGTGTCGGTGCGATGTCGGTCCAGGCCGCAACGGCCGATACCTTTGAACTGCTGGTGGGCAGCTACACCGCCGGCACCAGCGAAGGCATCTATCGCCTGCAATTCGACAGCCGCTCCGGGCAATTGAGCGGCAAGCCGGTATTGGCCGCCAAGACCGAAAACCCGTCCTGGCTGACCTTGTCCCAGGACCAGAAGCGTCTGTTCGTGGTCAATGAAAACGGCCCGGGCCAGAAGGACGAAGTAGGGCGTGTCAGCAGCTACAGCATTGACCCGGCCAACCACCAACTGACCCTGATCAACCAGGTACAGAGCCTGGGCAATGAACCCACGCACTCAAGCCTGGCCGCCGATGGGCGTTACCTGTTTGTCGCCAACTATTCGGTGCAAGAAGATCCGGGCGGTAGCCTGGCAGTCCTGCCGGTAGATGCCGAGGGCAAGCTGTCGCCGCCGGTGCAACTGAGCGGGCACCCTGCCAGCCGGGTCAACCCCGAGCGCCAGGCGTCCAACCATGTGCATTCGGTGGTGTCGTCGCCGGATGGCAAGTACGTGTTTGTGCAGGACTTGGGGGCGGACCGGATTTTTGCCTATCGCTACGACCCCAAGGCCAACCCTGAGCGGCCGCTGACCCCGGCCGCCCCCGGCTTTGTGCAGTTGCCGCCGGGCAGTGGCCCGCGTCACTTGCTGTTCAGCGCGGATGGCAAGCATGCCTGGTTGACTACCGAGATGAGTGCCCAGGTGGCGGTATTCGACTATCAGGATGGCAAGCTGACCCAGCGCCAACTGGTGGATTTTGCCGCAGGGCAACCCGTGTCGGACAAGGCTGGCGCTGCATTGCATGCCTCCAGCGATGGCAAGTTCCTTTACGTCAGCAACCGTGGCACGGCCAACCAGATCGTGGTCTTGAGCATCGACCCGGCGACTGCGCAGTTGAAGGAAATCCAGCGCCGTTCCGTGGAGGGGGATCATCCTCGCGAGTTCAGCCTCGACCCGAGCGGCAAGTTCCTGTTGATTGCCAACCAGAAAAGCAACCAGATCGTGGTGATCGAGCGTGACACCAAGACCGGCCAACTGGGCAAAACCGTACAAAAACTCGCGATTGATGCTCCGAGCGACCTCAAGTTCCTGGTGCGTCAATAAGCCACAGGCCCCGCCGTGCGGGGCCTGAATCCTTGTATTAATCCCGGTGATAACGGCTACTATTTCAAAGCATTTCAGCCAGCCGGTACCCCGGCGTAAGTTTGCTCCAAGGCCTTCACAGGCCAACCAGCCAACCGAACACAAGGGTTACCGCCATGAACTTCAATCTCTTCTCGATCATTGCCGCTTCCGCTGTTTCTGCCACCGTTGCCTTGCCTGCCGCCGCCAGCGTGGAAATCAGCAGCAAAAAATCCACCACCAGTGCCTACACTCAGAAATACCTGCAACAAAGTGCCAACTTCTATGCCGCCCTGGACCACAAGACCCACGCCTGAAAACCTATAGGAGCCGGCAAGCCGGCTCCTACAGTGGGTTGTGTTTAGTCATGATTACGGTAAACAGTGCGGACGCCAAAAAACGCTCCAGCCATTGCTGTAAACGCGGATAAGGCGTTGCGGCAAACCACTCCCGGTCCACATGGGCAAACTGGCGAACGAACGGCAACAGTGCCACGTCAGCCAGGCTCAAGTGATCGGCCAACAGGTAATCGCGCTGTTCCAGCAACCCCTCCAACCTGTGCAGAAACACTTCGCCCTCGGCGCGATACTGTTCCATGGGCTGTTCGGGGTAGCGTTCGGCATATTTATAGCGGTTCAAATGCACTTTGAAGGCCTGGTCATTCTCTTCAATCAAGCTCGCGGCCAGCGCTTGCGCGGCCGGGTCATCCTTGAGCAACCAGTCTTCGGGATCATGCTGGGCCAATGCCCAGCGCATGATTGCCAGGCTTTCATCGATCACCAGGCCACTCACGCTCAACACCGGCACCGTGCCCTTGGGCGACAGCGCCAACATCTCGGCCGGCTTGGCCTTGAGGCTGACCTCGACAACCCGCAGCGCCATCCCTGAATACCGCAGGGCCATGCGTGCACGCATGGCGTAGGGACAACGACGGAACGAAAACAACAGTGTCTGGCTCACTTGACCTCCAGTGTGCTCAGGCCATTGCCCTGGCGCTTGACCTGGATCTGCACTGGAATGCGTTCGTGCATTTCCTGCACATGGGAGATCACCGCCACCTTGCGCCCCTGGGCTTGCAAGCCGTCGAGGGCGTCCATTGCCAGTTGCAGGGATTCGGGGTCCAGGCTGCCGAAACCTTCATCGATAAACAACGACTCGATTTTCAACGTGCTGGAAGCCATCGACGCCAGCCCCAGGGCCAATGCCAGGGAGACGAGGAACGTCTCGCCGCCAGACAGCGAATGCACTGAACGCAATTCATCGCCCATTTCCGTGTCCAGCACCAGCAGGCCGAGCATGCTGCCACCGCGCTTGAGGCGGTAGCGACGCACCAGTTGGCGCAGTTGCACGTTGGCATGGTGCACCAGCAGGTCGAGGTTATAGGCCTGGGCGAATTTGCGGAACTTGTCACCGGTAGCCGAACCGATCAGCGCGTCGAGCCGAGCCCAGCGCTGCCATTGTTCATAGGCCTTGGCGGTGGTGAGTGCCAGGCTCTGGTTGGCGTCCTGGCGCCGCTGGTCTTCGGCATGTCGGGCACGCAGTTCGGCGCAGTGTCTTTCGCCGCTGTTCAACTGCTGGTTGAGATCGGCCAGGGCGCTGTCCAGTTGCCCGGCGTCGAGGTGGCCGTTGTGCAGGGCCTGGTGGTCCTTGAGGCGTTGTTCGCGTTCTTGCAGCAGGACCTTGGCCTGTTCGATGGTTTTTTCACTGTGCTGCACCTGCTGGCGCAGTTGGCTGACGCCGGCCGCGTCGAAGGCCAGCAGATGCGCAAGGCCAGCGTCGTCCAGTTGCGGATGCTGGGCACGCCAGTCGCTGATACCGCTGTGCAGCGCCTGCAGTTCGGCGTCCAGGGTGTGCTGGCGTTCCTGGCGGGACTTGAGGTCGGCGGCCAGTTGGATGAGCTCGTTGCGGGTGTCCTGTAACTGTTGATTGGCCTGGGCCTCGCTGTGACGGGCCTGTTCCACGGCCTGTTCGAGTTGCTGCTGCCAGTGTTCGGCGCTGCCATGTGTGCCCAACAGGGCGCTGAGTTTTCCCCCGGCGGCCTGCTGTTGGTTGCTCAGCTCAGCCAATTGCTGGTGCCACACGGCCAACTGTTGCTGGCGATGCTGTTGGCGGTCCTGTTCTTTTTCGATGGCTTGCTGGCGTTGTTGTTGCTCGGCCAGTTCATCCTTCTGGTAGCCAAGCTGTTCCAGGCGCTGGCTGATCTGCTGGTCCAATTCCATGAACGTTGCTGCCGGCTGCGTGCGCAGGCCTGCGAGGGTCTCGGCCGGCAGCAGGCTGGCGAAGGCAGTGAGCTCTTCGTCCAGGCGCTCGCGGTCGCTGGCCAGTTCCCGTTGCTGGTCGATCAACTGCTGGCGGGCCTGCTGGCTGGTGTCCTGGGCCGCTTGCACCTGTTGCTGCATGCGGCCGGCATTTTGTTGCAGGTTGAGCAGGGCGCCCTGGCGTTGTTCATCCTGGGTGATGCGCTGGTTGAGCTGGCTCAATTGCTGCGTCAGCCAGGCGCTGCGTTTGCTGCTGTCTTGACTGAACAAGGCGGCGCTCAACGGGTGGGCATCGAGGCTGGGCGCCAGCGACTGGCGCTGGGTCGTCAGTTGTTCCTGTTGTTGCAGGAACTCCTTTTGCTGGGCGATCAAACCGCTGACTTCACCGCGCAGTTCGGTGAGCTTTTCCTTGAGACTGTCGACAGCCAGCTGCGCGGTGGCTTCCTCGTTTTCATCATGGCGCGTGAGGCTGTGCAGCAGGGCTTCGGGCTGATGGTAGGGATGCTCGACGCTGCCGCATACCGGGCAGGGCTGTTCATCCTGCAAGTGCCCGCGCAACTCTTCGACACTGGCACTGCGCGCCAGGCGCTGGCGCTCCAATAGCTGCTTGGTCACGTTCAGTGTCTGCTCGGCCACTGTCAGTTCGGCCTTGGTTTGCAGGCCCGTCTGGTTCAACTGCTCGCGCTGTTGCTGGGCGCTGGCTTGCCTGAGGGTCAGTTGCTGTTGGTGCAGGTCCAATTGCTGCTGGCTGTCCCAGAGCCGCGTCAGGTCCTCGAAGGCCCGTTGCTGCTTGCGATTGTCCTTGAGCAGGCTGTCGAGCAACTGGATCTGCTCGGCCACGGCATGGGGTTCGGCGCCGGCCTCCTGATACATCAGCTCCAGGGCGGTGCGTTGTTGGGCCCATTGTTCGCTGGCGCGGTGGGCCTGTTCTTCCAGTTGCGGCAGTTCGGCCTGGCCTTTGTTCAGGCGATTGCCGATCAACATCAACTGTTGCAGGCGGTCGCGGTAGGCGCTCCAGGCATCGCTCACGGGCGCGAGGACGGCGCTGTGCTCAAGTTGTGTCGCCAGTTGCGCCAGGCGGCTGGCAACCTGTTGCTGCTGGGCGTGCAAGGTGTCGAGGGCGGCCTGGCCCTCGGCGCAGGCGGTTTGCCCAAGCTGCACTTGTTCGTGGCTTTGGGCCAGCTCGCGAGTCAGGCGGGCGAGGGTGCTTTGTTCCTCGAAGGCCTGTCGCAGCAACGGCACAGCCTCCGTCTGCTGTTGCTGGGCCGCGGCCAAGGCAGTACGCGCGTGGGCTTGCTGCTGTTGCAGTTGCTCCTGGCGCGTGTGCAGGGCTGTCTGTTGCTCCAGGTGCTGGCGGATCTGCACGGCCAGGGGGGCCGACTGGCCGGTCAATTCATGATGTCGCGCGAAATGGTGACGCTGCGGCGCCAGTTGCTCCAAGCGGTTCAAGTCCAGGCGTTGCGGCGCCTGGTTGTGCCACGCCCGTTCAGCCTGTTGCAACTGCTCCACGGCGCTGAGCTGGCGCTCTTGCCACTCGTGCAGTTCCTTGAGCCAGGTATGTTGCAGTTCCAGTTGCTTGAGCTGGGCCTGTTGGGTCTTGAGCTGCTGCTGGGCCGTGCTCAGTTGTTGATCCAGCTCGGCGCGGGCCTCGGCCGGCAGGGGTGTGACGCCGGTGGCCTGGTCCTGCAGCTGCCTGTGGGCTTCCTTGGCTTCCCGGGCCTTGACGAACGCGCGTTGCCCCAGTTGGGTGTAGAGCGCGGTGTCGGTGAGTTTTTCCAGCAGCTCGCTGCGTTCGTTGTCGTTGGCCTTGAGGAAGGCACTGAACTCGCTTTGCGCCAGCAGCACGGCCCGGGTGAACTGCTCGAAATTCAAGCCCAGGGCCAGTTCCAGCTGGGTCTTGTATTCGGTTTTCTGGCTGGCCAGCAGTTGCTCGCTGTCCAGGTCGATCAGGCTTTGCCGGCTGTTCTGCAGTTTGCCGCTGGCCTTGTCCCGGGCGCGATTGGCTTCCCAGCGCGCGCGGTAGCGGCGACCGTTGACACCGATAAAATCCACCTCGGCAAAACCGCCACCGGTGCCCCGGCGGATCAGGGTGCGTGGGTCGCCGATGGAAACATCGGTATCGGCATCGGGCATTTTCGCCTGGCCGGTATCGCCCAGGCGCGGGACGGCGCCGAACAGCGCCAGGCACAGGGCATCAAGCAAGGTACTTTTGCCGGCGCCGGTGGGCCCGGTAATCGCGAACAATCCGGCACTGGCCAGGGGCTCGGCGGTAAAGTCGATCTCGAACGGCCCGGCCAGGGATGCGAGGTTTTTCAGGCGAATGGCGAGGATCTTCATGGCTGTTCATGCTCCTGTTGCACGTCCTGGAGCAGCACGACGAAATCCTTCAGGGTCTGTTCATCCACGTCATTGCCGTAACTTTCCTGCCAGGCGCGGCTGAACAGTTCCTGGGGGGTGAGTTGGTCGAGTTCGATCAAGCGCTCTTCGTCACTGGCCTCGCTGCCACGTTGACCGGCGTACTCAGCAGCGATGCGCACCAGGCGCACGGCCTTGCCAAGCAGGGCGGTTTCGATTTGCTGGCGCAGGTCCGGTTGCGGTTCGTCCAGACGCACCCGCACTTCGAGCCAGGGGTGGCGCTGGGTTTCGGCGAGCAGGTCGATATCCGGCAGATCCGCCAGTGCCTTGAGGATATCGGCCAGGGGCGCGGCTTCCAGGCGTTGCAGGTTGACCGAGCGCGGAATCAGGATGGGGTCGACGCTGGCCAGTCTTTCGCCCTGGAACGTCACGTCGAGAATCTGGTGCTTGTAGCCGATTTCGGAAAACGACAGTGGAATCGGCGAGCCGCTGTAGCGAATGCGTTCTTCGCCATTCACCTTTTGCGGCTTGTGCAAATGGCCGAGGGCAACATAACCGACGCTCTTGTCGAACAGCTTGGCCGGCAGCGCCTCGGCATTGCCGATGATCAGGCTGCGCTCGGAATCTTCCGACACCGAACCACCAGCCATATGCGCGTGGCTGATGGCAACCAGCGCCTGGCCTTTTTTACGTTTGGCGTTGGCGGCGGCAATCAGCCATTCATGTACCTGGCCGATACCGCGCAGGTAGTCGTCACCCAGGTGTGCACCGGTCACTTCTGCCGGGCGCAGGAATGGCAAGGCCAGGCACCACGCGGCGATCTTGCCTTTGGCATCCGGCAGCGGGATCAGCAGGCGTTCGGCATCCAGTTGGCCATCATCCAGCCATAGCACGCGGCCCAACGCATGGGTACGCAAACGCCGCATCAACGGCCCGGGCAGTTCGATGCGCGAACCGGAGTCGTGGTTGCCGGCGATCATCACGATGGTCAGCTTCGGGTTTTGTTCGTGGGCGCTGATGATGAAATCGTACAGCCGCTCCTGGGCCTTGAGCGGCGGGTTGACCGTGTCGAAGATATCGCCGGCGATCAGCAGTGCGTCGGGGCAATGTTGCTTGATCTGGCCCAGCAGCCAATCGAGGAAGCAGGCGTGCTCGAAGTCGCGCTCCTGGCCGTGGAGGTTTTGGCCCAGGTGCCAGTCGGAGGTGTGGAACAGACGCAAGGCGAACTCCGTGGGGAAGAGGTAAAGAGGGGAGGAGTTTACCTGTGTAGGCGCTGGCTTGCCTGAGAAGGCGGTGGGTCAGTTGAAAAAACTGCCAGCTGACACACCGCCTTCTTTTCAGGGCTGCACAAATCAAAGGTGGGAGCTGGCTTGCCTGCGATGGCGGTGGGTCTGTTGACATAGCTGCCAGCTGACACACCGCCTTCGCGAGCAAGCCCGCTCCCACAAGGGTTATCGGGCTTGCCACAATCTGTTTGGGTTTAAGGGGGGCTGCAAAATTGTGTCGATACCTACACCGCCATCGCCGGCTCCTACAAGCGCATGCCTCAGCGGATATGCCCCTGGGCGGTTACTTGGGATACAGCGGCGGCAGGCTGGTGCTGTCTGCCACCGGCGCCTGTTCGCGTTCGGCCATGGGAATGGCCTTGACCGCGCGCCATAACTCTTCGCCCTGCCAATACTGGCCGCTTTCGCTGTAGAGCGCGCCATTCAACCCATCCAGCGCGTCGGACAACGGCACAAACCGCGCCGCCATCTCTGCCAGGGTTTCCGGTTGCTGGCGCGCCCAGGCATCCAGGGCCTGGCGCGTGGCCTGGGGGTCGTTGGCCTGGCTGGCACGCTTGAGGTCGTCGAGCAAGGTGCGGGGGCTGGGGCCGGTCTGTGTGGCACGCTGGATCGCCGGACGTGAGCGGGCTCGCCACCACAGGCCGAAGCCGAGCAGGGTGGTGCAGGCGAGGAACAGGCTGGTGAGCTGCCAGATCCACAGGCGGCCATCGTCCGGTGCGGTGATCACGGTGGGCGTGGCGGGCGTGTCGACCACCAGGCTTGGGTTGATCGCCACCTGCAGGGTGCGGGCCGGCAGGCTGGTGCGTTCCAGATGGTCTTCGTGGGTGTTCCACCACACCACTTCCACCGCCGGCAACTCCAGGGCACCGGCGCGGTTGGGCACCAGGGCTTCGCGGTCTTCGCGACTGCCGATCACCCCGCGTTCGCTGTTTTGGTTACTTAATATCGGTTGATCGGGGTAGCGTCGCAGGCCGCTGATTTCGGTGCTCGGCAGCGCGGGTAACTGGGCGCTGGCCAGGCCTTCGGCCTTGAGGGTGAGGATGCGGGTCAGGGAGTCGCCGACCTGCACGTTCACAGGTTCCGGGTTCCAGCTTTCGCCCAGGCTCAGGCTGCGCGCCGGCAGCCAGGGGGCGTCCGCCGGGTAGAGCGCCGGCTTGGGCATGACCGTCAGGGGGATTTCGGTAGAACTCACATGCAGCAGCTTGCCGGGCTTGGGCGCCTGGGGTGTGGCGCCCTGGGCCGGGCGCGGTTCGACCAGGGTGGCGCTGAACATTTGCGCCGGGATCAGCAGTTGCCCGCTGCGCTGTGGGTAGATCCCGTAGCGCATTTCGATCACGCCATGACGCACGCCGTTGATGACTTTCTCGTAGGTGCGCGAGTCGCCCACTTGCTCGACCCGGGCGTCAGACAACTGCAAGGGCGTCAGGCTGCTGTCGTCATACAGTGCCACCGAGTGGTAGATCCGCACGGTCAACAGGGCCTGGGCCTGCACATACACACGGTCCTGGTCGAGGCTGGCTTCGATGAATACCGGCTCCAGTTGGTTGTCGCTGTCCTGGCCCAGGGTTGGGTCCACTTGCAGGCTGATCGCCTGGGTCTTGAGTTCGCCCAGTTGCAGTGGCGGGATTACCACGGTACCGCTGGTCTTGGGCTGCAAGGTGATGATCCAGCGGGTGGTGGCGTGGTTGCTGCCGTCCAGGGTGGTGAGCTGGTTGATCTGGCGGGTGCCGCGTACGTCAAACAGCGGGTCCAGCGGCGACAGGTCGGGCTTGCCGAACTGGGTGACATCGCTGGACTCGATTGTCAGTTCCACCGTTTCCCCTGAATTGACGCGGCTGCGGTCGAGACTGGCGGCCAGCTCGGCCGCCTGGGCGTGACCGGCCCACAGCGCTAGCAATAAGACGAATGGGGTGCAGCGGCTCATCGAGTCTTGTCCTGATGTTGTTGCTGTTCGTACCAGAATTTGCGTCGCAACAATTCGCCGGGGTTGTCCGGGATCTGTCGCAGCCATTGCTCCAGGGCTTGGCGGTGCTCGTCGTCGAGGTTGGCATCCGTGGGACGCAAGGGCGGCGTGGTGGTCTGTTCGTCGCCCAGCTCACTGCCGGGTACTTCGTTGTTGCCCGCGGTGGGCGGGGCGCCGGTCTGTTCCTCGCCCGTACCCGCCTGGCCTGCTCCCTGGGGCGATTGCTCGCCAGCGTTGGCGGGGCTGTTGTCGCCTGGTTGCGCAGTTTGGCCGGGTTGGGTGGATTCGTCATCCTCGTTTTTCGGCGCCTGGGGCTCGGGCTCGGGTTCTTCCTGCAACAGGCTTTCGACCAGGGCCTTGTTTTTCAGGGCTGGCTGCAAGTCCGGCTGGGCTTCCAGCGCCTGTTCATAGGCGTCTATCGCGGCTTCCAACTCACCGGCGCGGGCCAAGGCATTGCCACGATTGTAGTGGGAGTAGGCATCGCTGCCCTCGGCAAAGCGCCGGGCCGCCTCGGCGTAGTTGCCGGCCTCATACAGGGCGACGCCTTGCCATTGCGGGTTTTCAAAGTGTTCGGCGGCTTCGGCCGGGCGTTTGTGCTTGAGCAGATATTGGCCCTGCTGGTCGGGGCGCAGCCACAGGTCCTGGAAGTCGAACGCATAGCTGGGCTGTGGCGCCGCCAGGAGCAGCAAGGGCAGGCAGAACAGCCAGCCACGGCGGCCAGCGCAGGCGGCGAGCAACAGCAACGGCAGCAGCAGCCAGTAGCCCTGGTCGGCCCAGGTGTCCAGTTGCAGGCGCTGGCCATCGTCGCGCAGGTTTTGCGGGCCGTCCAGCAGGCCCAGGCTGCGCAGGTCCTTGTCGTCCAGGCGTGCCTGGCGATAGCGGCCGCCCATCTCGCTGGCAAAGGCCTTGAGCGTCGGGCTGTCCAGGCGTGGGATCAGGATCGCGCCTTGTTCATCCTTGAGGAATTCGCCGCTTTCCTGGGTGACCGGGGTACCTTCACGGCTGCCAATGCCGAGAATCGACAGGCTCGGCGCCTGGCCTTGCAGCAGCAGGCGAATGCCCTGGCGTTCCTGCTTGGACAGGGACGAGCCAATCAGCAGCAAGCGGCCCTGGCCGAGGCCGCCGTGCTTGAGCAGTTCCAGGGCTTTTTCCACGGCCAGGTCGGCGCGATGGCCGGCCTCGGGCATGATCGAGGGACGCAGGGCATCCAGCAGGTTGCGGCTGGTGGCCAGGTCGTCCGAGAGCGGCACCAGTGTATGGGCACTGCCGGCATACACGACGATGGCGGTTTGCGCATCGCTGCGTGCCTGCAGCAGGTCCACCAGCTTGCGCCGTGCCTGCTCCAGGCGATTGGGCGGGCTGTCGGTGGCGAGCATCTCTGGGGTCAGTTCCAGCAGCACCACCAGCGGGTCGGCGGGTTTCTGGCTGATCTGTTCGACCCGTTGCCAGCCGGGGCCCAGCAAGGCCAGGAGGGCGAGCAGCCAGGCCAGGCCCAACAACAGCCACGGCGACTTGCTTTCCCGACCGTTGCCGCCACTGAGCAGGGCGGCATGGAAGGCCGGTGGCAGGATCATCTGCCAGCGCCCGGCGCGCTTTTGCCGATGCCACAGTTGCCACAGCAGCCAGCCGAGCACGGGCAGCAGCAATAGCCACCAGGGGCGTAACCAGTGCGGCCATAAAGCGATCATCGACGCCTCCGCAAGCGCAGGCGTTGAAGACGTTGGCGCCATTGTGGGTGCTGTTGCAGGAAATGGCCCCTGGTCGAGAGCTTATTGAGCAGCCGTTGCAGGGCGTTGTCCGGCCAGCGCTCCTGGATCACCAGCAACAGGCTGAGAAACAGGGCCAGGGCCAGCGGCCCGCTATACAGCGCCTGGGCCGGGCGGGCCTGGGTCGGTTGCTGCACCACGGGCTCCAACTGGTCGAGGGTTTCCTTGATCGCTTGCAACTCTGCGCCGTCGTGGGCGCGGAAATACTGCCCGCCGGTGGCTTGGGCGATGGCCTTGAGCGCCGGTTCGTCGAGATCCAGGCTGGGATTGACGCCGAGCATGCCCAGGGTCCCGGTCTGCTCGGGGTTGGCGCCGATGCCGATGGGGTAAATCTTCACGCCTTCTTCGGCGGCCAGGCGCGCGGCGGTCAATGGATCGATTTCGCCGCCATTGTTGGCGCCGTCAGTGACCAGGATCAGCACCCGGCTGTGTGCCGGGCGTTGGCGCAGGCGCTTGAGCGCCAGGCCGATGGCGTCGCCAATCGCGGTGTTTTTCCCGGCAATGCCGATGCGCGCCTCATCCAGCCAGGTGCGCACGGTGCGCCGGTCGAAGGTCAGCGGCGCTTGCAGGTAGGCCTGGCTGCCAAACAGGATCAGGCCCACGCGATCACCCTCGCGGCTTTCGAGAAAGTCCCCCAGCAGGTGTTTGACCAGGCTCAGGCGGCTGACGTCTTCGTCTTGCCATTGCATGTCGGGAAAGTCCATGGAGCCCGACACGTCCACTGCCACCAGCAGGTCGCGGCCGCTGGCGGCAATCGGCAGCGGCTCGCCGAGCCATTCCGGGCGGGCGGCGGCGCTCAGCAGCAACAGCCACAGCACCACGAACGGTGCTTGCTGGCGCCAACCCGGCAGGTTGATGCGCGCGCGGCGCCTGGCCAGGCCTTCGAGGTCGCCGAGGAAGCTGACCTTCAGCGCCGGCTCGCCGCTGTCGGCTACCGGCAGGATCAGGCGCATCACCCATGGCAGGGGCAACAGGGCAAAGACCCACGGCCAGGCGAACTCAAACATGTTTGCGAATCCAGGTGTCGACCGCTTGCGTCAGGCCGGCGATGGCCTTGTCGTCGAGCTTGCATTCGGGCTTGTAGGCGCCTTCCACCAGGACCATCCAGCGTGTCAGGCCGGCGGCCGGGCAGCGGTTGTCGAGAAACGCCAGCCATTTGCGCCCGTTGAGGGTGTGGCTCTGGCTGTAGGGGTAGTCGTTGCGGCACAGGCGCTTGAGCAGGCCATTGAGCTGCTGCAGCCAGGCGCCGGCCGGTGCGCCATCGTAGGGTTTGGGCATCAGCGCCAGTTCTGCGAGCGCGGCGATGCGCAGTGGGTCCAGGGGCTGCTCGGCCCGGGCCAGGGGGCGTTTGCTCGGCAGGAAGCGCCGCAGTCGCCACAAGCCCCAGCCGGCCAGAGGGATCAGCACCAGCAACAGCCACCAACCTGGCGCCGGTGGCCAGAAACCGATGGCTGGCGGCGCGATCAGCGGTTGCAGTTGATCCAGGCGGCTCATGGCTTTTTCACCGGGCGTTGCGGGTTGAGGTATTCACGCAGTTGCTCGACCATTTCGCTTTGCGTGCTCAATGGCATCAGCAATACCCGTAGTTTCTGCGCGAGCAACTCCCAGCGGGCGATGCGGGCTTCGGCCTGGGCCTTGTAGGCCTGGCGCAGCTCGAAGTTCAACGTGTCGATTTCCAGTTGCGCACCGCGCTCGGCGAAACGCAGCAGCCCTGCGGCGGGCAGGGCGTGGTCCAGCGGATCTGAGACCGGCAGCAGCAACAGATCGCAATGGCGTGACAACAGGCTCAGTTGCTGCTCGGCGCCTTCGGTCAGGGCGCGTTCATCGCAGATCACAATCACCAGGCTGCCGGGGCGCAGCACTTCGCGGCCACGGCGCAGGGCCATGCCCAGTGCATCGGCTTCGGGGCGGCTTTCAGTACTGAGGCTCTGGTTGACCCGCACCAGGCGATTGAGCAGTTGCAGCAGGCTTTGTTTGCTGCGTCGGGGTTTGATCTCGTAGTGCTCGTTATCCCCGAACACCAGGCCGCCGACCCGGTCGTTATGGCCCAGTGCGGCCCAGCCGATCAGGCTCGCGGCCTGGGCGGCGAGGACCGACTTGAACATCTGCCCGGAGCCGAAGAACAGCCGGCAGCTTTGCTCGACCATGATGAAGATCGGCCGCTCCCGCTCTTCATGGAACAGTTTGGTGTGGGGTTCCTGGGTGCGCGCTGTGACGCGCCAGTCGATGGTGCGCACATCGTCGCCGGCCTGGTACACCCGCACCTGGTCGAAGTCCACGCCACGCCCGCGCAATTTGGAGTGGTGCAGGCCGATCAGCGGGCTGCGTTGGCTTGGTGTGGAGAACAGCTGCACTTCCCGCACGCGATGGCGCATCTCGATCAATTCGCTGAGGGAAATGCGGATTCCATCGCCGGCGGTCATGGGGATCAAGCGACGGCAACGACGTCGAGAATGCGTTGCACCACGCGGTCCTGGTCGATGCCGGCCGCTTCGGCCTCGAACGACAGGATGATGCGGTGGCGCAACACGTCGAACAGCACCGCCTGGATATCTTCCGGGCTGACAAAGTCGCGCCC
The DNA here is from genome assembly GCF_000730425.1 of Pseudomonas fluorescens. Classification (NCBI taxonomy): domain Bacteria; kingdom Pseudomonadati; phylum Pseudomonadota; class Gammaproteobacteria; order Pseudomonadales; family Pseudomonadaceae; genus Pseudomonas; species Pseudomonas fluorescens. The sequence continues at coordinate 306,477 of NZ_CP008896.1, forward strand.
GGCCAGCCAGGCATGGGCCCTGGCGCAGCGGTCGAGGGCGATTGAGCCCCGGGGGCTGGCGCCATAGGCAATCCACTCGGCCATTTCCGGGTCGAACTTGGCGGGGGTGCGGGTGGCCATCACCAGTTGCACCAGGTATTCCTCTACGGCATCGGCCATGTACAGGCCGAGGATTTCCTTGCGCGCGGCGAAAATCGCCTGCTGGCTCACCCGCCGCTCGGGCTTGGTTTCGCCATTGAGGGCTTCGCCACGGGCCTGTTGCAGGATGCGCCGCTCCACGGCGGCATCGGGGAAGCCAATCTTGACGTGCATCAAGAAGCGGTCGAGCTGGGCTTCGGGCAGGGGGTAGGTGCCTTCCTGCTCGATGGGGTTTTGCGTGGCCATTACCAAAAACAGCGGCGACAACTCATAAGTACTGCGCCCGACGCTGACCTGGCGCTCGGCCATGGCTTCGAGCAAGGCCGACTGCACCTTGGCCGGGGCCCGGTTGATTTCGTCCGCCAGCACCAGGTTGTGGAAGATCGGCCCTTGCTGGAACACAAAGCTGCCGGTTTCCGGGCGATAGATCTCGGTGCCGGTGATGTCGGCGGGCAACAGGTCGGGGGTGAACTGGATACGATGGAACTGTGCTTCGATCCCTTCGGCAAGCTCCTTGATGGCCTTGGTCTTGGCCAGGCCGGGAGCGCCTTCTACCAGCATGTGGCCGTCGGCGAGCAGGGCAATGAGCAGGCGCTCGATAAGTTTTTCCTGGCCGAGAATCTGTGTAGAAAGAAAGGTTCGCAGCGCGAGCAGCGCTTCACGATGTTCCATCGATGACGGTTCCTGGAAAGATGAGCCTGGGGCGCTTACTTTAATGCATCGAGGGGGGTGGCGACTAACGGCGTTTTTGTAAAGTGCGGAATTTACTGTAGGAGCCGGCGTGCCGGCGAAAAACCTGAGGCCGCCGCGTTAAACCAGGCCTGACGCGTTATCGTTGGCGGCCATCGCCGGCAAGCCGGCGCCTACAGGGTCAAGAGCGGAGGTAGGTGCCGGTGCCCTTGAGAATGTTCTGCAAGGTTTCTTCTACCTCGGCCAGGTCCGACTCCGGCGTGCTGTGATTGATCAGCAGGTGATCGCTGCCGCCCAGCGCGTCCTTGTCGGCCGCACCAATTTCTACCAGCAAGGTGGTCGCACCCAGGGTGATCTTCAAGCCGTCGAGGGTCGAAGGCTCGTAGTCCCAGGTGAGTTCCACCTCGTCCTCGTCCGGATAACGGGACAGCATGAACATCTCGCCATGGGTGCCGTGGCAGCACAGCATGGCCATGTTGTCTTCTTCGTCATCGCACGGGGTGGCGAGCAGGTGGGCGGTGGTCAGTTGCATGGGGAGTCCTGTGTGGGAGAGGGCGCAGCGCGGCAATTGTGCCATTACGGCAGATTTTGTGCTGCATGCGGTTATGACCTCAGGACCCGGATCAGTCATTTTTGGCACTCCGATCCCTGGAAATAGTCGGTTTTTTGCCCGGTTTTTTCAGGTTGCACAAATTGCAACCGGTGCGCTGCGTGCTGATGACCGAATATGTCGCAGCATCGCAAGCAGCCTGCTTCCCACACTCGTTAAGCTGCGCAACGTATGTGCCTCCAGCGTGGCGCTGACCTGCCCGTTGTTCCGTCATCCGCCGGCGGCATGTGACCTCATTGTCTTGTCCAGCTTCACCCACCTGTCACCCTGATTCGTTTATGGTTACTGACGAACAGAAACGACGGTCTCCCCGAAAGGGGATAACACGCGACGCTTCCATCAATAACAAGCCCAAGCGGAGTACCACAGATGGCGTTCTTCACCGCAGCCAGCAAAGCCGACTTCCAGCATCAACTGCAAGCGGCACTGGCGCAGCACATCAGTGAACAGGCACTGCCACAAGTGGCGCTGTTCGCTGAACAATTCTTCGGCATCATTTCCCTGGACGAGCTGACCCAGCGTCGCATGTCCGACCTGGCCGGTTGCACCCTGTCTGCCTGGCGCCTGCTTGAGCGCTTTGACCATTCCCAACCGCAAGTACGGGTCTACAACCCTGATTACGAACGTCACGGCTGGCAATCGACCCACACCGCGGTCGAGGTCTTGCACCACGACCTGCCGTTTCTTGTCGATTCGGTACGCACCGAGCTGAACCGCCGCGGCTATAGCATCCACACCCTGCAAACCACTGTGCTCAGCGTACGCCGTGGCAAGAAGGGCGAGTTGCTGGAAATCCTGCCCAAGGGCACCCAGGGCGATGACGTCCTGCAAGAATCGCTGATGTACCTGGAGATCGACCGCTGCGCCAATGCTGCCGAGCTGAATGTCCTGAGCAAGGAACTTGAGCAGGTATTGGGCGAAGTGCGCGTTGCCGTGGCCGATTTCGAGCCGATGAAAGCCAAGGTCCAGGAACTGCTGGCCGGTATCGATAACAGCCAGTTCGCCATCGAAGGCGAAGAAAAGGCCGAGATCAAGAGTTTCCTGGAATGGCTGGTGGGCAACCACTTCACCTTCCTCGGCTATGAAGAGTTTGTGGTCCGCGACGAGCAGGACGGCGGTCATCTGGAGTATGACGCCAATTCCTTCCTCGGCCTGACCAAGCTGCTGCGCGCCGGCCTCACCGCTGAAGACCTGCGCATCGAAGACTACGCCGTGGCCTACCTGCGCGAGCCGACTGTACTGTCGTTTGCCAAGGCCGCGCACCCAAGCCGTGTGCACCGTCCGGCTTACCCTGACTACGTGTCGATTCGCCAGATCGATGCCGATGGCAAGGTCGTCAAGGAATGCCGCTTCATGGGCCTCTACACCTCCTCGGTGTACGGCGAAAGCGTGCGGGTGATTCCTTACATCCGCCGCAAGGTTACGGAAATCGAGCGCCGCTCGGGCTTCCAGGCCAAGGCACACCTGGGCAAGGAACTGGCCCAGGTGGTTGAAGTACTGCCTCGCGATGACTTGTTCCAGACCCCGGTGGACGAACTGTTCAGCACCGTGATGTCCATTGTGCAGATCCAGGAGCGCAACAAGATCCGCGTGTTCCTGCGCAAAGACCCATACGGTCGCTTCTGCTACTGCCTGGCCTACGTGCCACGGGATATCTACTCCACTGAAGTACGCCAGAAGATCCAGCAAGTGCTGATGGATCGTCTGAAAGCCTCGGACTGTGAGTTCTGGACCTTCTTCTCCGAATCCGTGCTGGCCCGTGTGCAACTGATTTTGCGGGTCGACCCGAAGAACCGCCTGGACATCGACCCGCTGCTGCTGGAAAAAGAAGTGGTGCAGGCCTGCCGCAGCTGGCAGGACGATTACGCGAGCCTGGTGGTCGAGAGCTTCGGCGAAGCCCACGGCACCAACGTGCTGGCGGATTTCCCCAAAGGCTTCCCCGCCGGCTACCGCGAGCGCTTTGCTGCGCATTCGGCCGTGGTCGACATGCAGCACCTGCTGAACCTGACCGAAGCCAAGCCGCTGGTAATGAGCTTCTATCAGCCCCTGGGCCATGTCACCGGCCAGCAGGAATTGCACTGCAAGCTGTATCACGCCGACACCCCGCTGGCGTTGTCCGACGTGTTGCCGATCCTGGAAAACCTTGGCCTGCGTGTGCTGGGTGAGTTCCCGTACCGCTTGCGCCACGCCAATGGCCGCGAGTTCTGGATCCACGACTTTGCGTTCACCGCCGCCGAAGGCCTGAACCTGGATATCCAGCAGCTCAATGACACCCTGCAAGACGCGTTCGTGCATATCGTCAACGGCGATGCCGAGAACGATGCGTTCAACCGTCTGGTGCTGACCGCCGGCCTGCCTTGGCGCGATGTCGCGCTGCTGCGTGCCTACGCCCGTTACCTGAAGCAGATCCGCCTGGGCTTCGACCTCGGTTATATCGCCAGTACCCTGAACAACCACACCGACATCGCCCGCGAGTTGACCCGGTTGTTCAAGACCCGTTTCTACCTGGCACGCAAGCTCACCGCCGATGACCTGGAAGACAAGCAACAACGTCTGGAACAGGCGATCCTCACCGCCCTGGACGATGTGCAGGTGCTCAACGAAGACCGTATCCTGCGGCGCTACCTGGACCTGATCAAGGCCACCCTGCGCACCAACTTCTACCAGACGGATGCCAACGGCCAGAACAAGTCGTACTTCAGCTTCAAGTTCAACCCCCACGCCATTCCCGAATTGCCCAAGCCAGTGCCGAAGTTTGAAATCTTCGTCTACTCGCCGCGTGTCGAAGGCGTACACCTGCGCTTTGGCAATGTCGCTCGCGGCGGCCTGCGCTGGTCTGACCGCGAGGAAGACTTCCGCACCGAAGTGCTGGGCCTGGTAAAAGCCCAGCAGGTGAAGAATTCGGTGATCGTGCCGGTCGGTGCCAAGGGCGGCTTCCTGCCGCGTCGCCTGCCATTGGGCGGCAGCCGCGACGAGATCGCGGCCGAGGGCATCGCCTGCTACCGCATCTTCATTTCCGGCCTGTTGGACATTACCGACAACCTGAAAGATGGCGCCCTGGTGCCACCGTTGAACGTGGTGCGCCACGACAACGATGACCCATACCTGGTCGTGGCGGCCGACAAAGGCACCGCGACGTTCTCCGATATCGCCAACGGCATTGCCATCGACTACGGCTTCTGGCTGGGCGACGCGTTTGCTTCCGGTGGTTCGGCCGGTTACGACCACAAGAAGATGGGGATCACCGCCAAGGGCGCGTGGGTTGGTGTGCAGCGTCACTTCCGTGAGCGCGGCATCAACGTGCAGCAAGACAGCATCACCGTGGTCGGCGTCGGCGATATGGCCGGTGACGTGTTCGGCAACGGCTTGCTCATGTCCGACAAGCTGCAACTGGTCGCGGCCTTCAACCACTTGCATATCTTCATCGATCCAAACCCGAACCCGGCCACCAGCTTTGTCGAGCGCCAGCGCATGTTCGAGCTGCCGCGTTCGGCCTGGTCGGACTACGACACCAGCATCATGTCCGAAGGCGGCGGTATCTTCTCGCGCAGCGCCAAAAGCATTGCCATCTCGCCACAGATGAAGGAACGCTTCGACATCCAGGCCGACAAGCTGACCCCGACCGAGCTGCTGAACGCCTTGCTCAAGGCGCCGGTGGACCTGTTGTGGAACGGCGGTATCGGGACCTACGTCAAGGCCAGCAGCGAAAGCCACGCCGATGTGGGCGACAAGGCCAACGACGCCCTGCGTGTGAACGGCAACGAGCTGCGCTGCAAAGTCGTGGGTGAGGGCGGTAACCTGGGCATGACCCAACTGGGTCGTGTGGAATTCGGCCTCAATGGCGGCGGCTCCAACACCGACTTTATCGACAATGCCGGTGGTGTGGACTGCTCCGACCACGAAGTGAACATCAAGATCCTGCTCAACGAAGTGGTGCAGGCCGGCGACATGACTGACAAGCAACGCAACCAGTTGCTGGCGAGCATGACCGACGAAGTCGGCAGCCTGGTGCTGGGCAACAACTACAAGCAGACCCAGGCCCTGTCCCTGGCCGCTCGCAAGGCCTACGAGCGGGTGGCCGAGTACAAGCGCCTGATGAGCGACCTGGAAGGCCGTGGCAAGCTGGACCGCGCCATCGAGTATCTGCCGACCGAGGAGCAACTGGCCGAGCGCGCCGCGACCGGCAAGGGCCTGACCCGTCCGGAGCTGTCGGTGCTGATCTCGTACAGCAAGATCGACCTCAAGGAAGCCCTGCTCAAGTCCCTGGTACCGGATGACGCCTACCTGACCCGTGACATGGAGACCGCGTTCCCACCGAGCCTGGTGGCCAAGTTCTCCGAAGCCATGCGTCGCCACCGCCTCAAGCGCGAGATCGTCAGCACCCAGATCGCCAACGACCTGGTCAACCACATGGGCATCACCTTCGTGCAACGGCTCAAAGAGTCGACCGGCATGAGCCCGGCGAACGTGGCGGGCGCCTATGTGATCGTGCGTGACATTTTCCATCTCCCGCACTGGTTCCGTCAGATCGAAGCCCTGGATCACCAGGTCTCGGCTGACGTGCAACTGGCGCTGATGGATGAGCTGATGCGCCTGGGGCGTCGGGCCACCCGTTGGTTCCTGCGCAGCCGTCGCAACGAGCAGGATGCCGCCCGTGATGTGGCGCACTTCGGCCCGCACCTGGCGGCGCTGGGCCTCAAGCTCGACGAACTGCTGGAAGGCCCGACCCGCGAAGGCTGGCAGAACCGTTACCAGGCCTATGTCGAAGCCGGTGTGCCGGAGTTGCTGGCGCGCATGGTGGCGGGCACCACGCACCTGTACACCTTGCTGCCGATCATCGAGGCGGCTGACGTTACCGGTCAGAGCGCTGCCGATGTGGCCAAGGCCTACTTTGCGGTGGGCAGTGCCCTGGACTTGCCGTGGTACCTGCAGCAGATCAGTGATCTGCCGGTGGGCAACAACTGGCAGGCCCAGGCCCGCGAAGCCTTCCGCGATGATGTGGACTGGCAGCAACGGGCGATCACCATCAAGGTTCTGCAAATGGCCGATGCGCCAGAAGACATGGAAGCCCGCGTGGCCCTGTGGCTTGAGCAGAATGCGAGCATGGCCGAGCGCTGGCGCGCGATGATGGTGGAAATCCGTGCTGCGGTCGGTACGGACTACGCCATGTACGCAGTGGCCAACCGTGAGCTGCTGGACCTGGCAATGAGTGGGCAGGCGGCGCTGTAGTGTGCTGCTAGAGCGCTAAAAACAAAGCCCCGTATCGCAAGATACGGGGCTTTTTGTTTTCACCCGACCCCATGTGGGATCCAAAAAATGTGGGAGCGGGCTTGCTCGCGATAGCGGTATGTCAGTCACACTTGCATCAACTGACCCATCGCTATCGCGAGCAAGCCCGCTCCCACATTTTGATCTCTGGTGGTTTACGAGAGCTTCGATTCCAGGTGATCCAGATACCGGTTCATCAATCCAGCGGCCGTACCCGCATCCCTTCGCTCCACGGCCTCCACAATCTCTGCCTGCTCGTGCCAGGACCCGGCGAACGCCCCCTGCTGGGCAATGGCCAGCGAGGTCAACGGCACCAGGCTATTGAGAAACTGTGCCAATGGCCGGTTCCCCGCGATGGCCGCCAGTAGCAGGTGAAACTCGCCGCACAGGCGGATGGCCGGGCCTTGCTGGCCCAGCTCGACGTACACCCGCTGGCGGGCCACCAGGTCGCGCAAGCGCCGCACCTGCCCAGGGCTTGCCTGCACGCAGGCCAGCTGCACTACGGTCACCTCCATCAAGCGCCGTGCCTCAAGAATATGTTGCACTTGCCGGGCATCCGGCGCCGCCACCTGGGCACGCAGGTTGGGGCGCAGGATGATCACCTGCTGTTCGGCCAGGCGTGCCAGGACCCGGCGCAGCACGCTGCGGCTGACGCCGAACGCCTGGGCCAGGCCTTCTTCGGTAAAGCGGCTGTCGGGCACAATACGCTGTTCCAGGATGGCATCGAACAGCCGTGGGTAGAGTTCATCCACCGAAGGTCGTTTACCGGGCACCAGGCGCATGGCGGGCGAGGCGGTGGCAACGATATTGCGTTGCAGGGCATGGGCGCTCATGGCCAGTCTCCAAAGTCAGCTGCCGAGATGATCGTCGGGAATGTTCAGGGCCGTGCCCATGCGCTGGCCCTCGTTGAGGATATGGCGGCGCATTTCGGCGCTGGCCAGGGCACTGTTCTTGTTGCGGATCGCGCGCACCACGGCCTCGTTTTCCAGCAGGCGCTCGGCCAGGTGTTCGGGGGAGTTGCGCAACACCTGGGCGCTTTGCTTGAGGGCGTTGCTGGTCTGCTGCACCACGTTCTGGAAGATCGGGTTGGACGTCAGAGCGAACAGTTCTTCATGGAAGGCGATGTAGGCGTTCATCCCGGCCTCACTGTCGTCGGCCTCCAGGGCTTCGCGCATATCCATTAGCGTCAGGCGCAACTGCCCGATTTCCTTGCTGCTGATGGACTGGGCGACGAGGCCGACGATAAACGGCTCCAGGGTGTAGCGCAGCTGCAGGATGTCGGCGAGGCTGGCATCGGCCACGGCATCATGGGCCTGGGGGTCGTTGACGCGGGTTTCCAGCACGATCACGCCTTTGCCGGGCATCGAACGCACCAGGCCGAGGGTTTCCAGCACGATCACCGCTTCGCGCAGGCTGGGACGGCTGATGCCCAGTTGTTCGGCCAGTTCGCGCTGGCCGGGCAGCATTTCGCCGCGCCGCCACTGGCCTCGCGCCAGGGCCGTGCGCAGTTTTTCTACGACTGAATTGACGACGGTTGAGGTGCTGATCACGTCGTGGACTCCCTAATGTTGCAAACACAATGATTAAATCCGCCGCCTTCTCCTGAAGGAGCTGGCTTGCCAGCGATGACGGACTGCCGGCCGACATCGCCACGGGCTTGATTCACCGCCATCGCCGGCAAGGGGCGGTTAGAATTCCTGGTGCGCCGGAAGGACCGGCTTCTTGGCCTGGAAGGCATACCCTTGCTGGCCATCGAGCACTTTGTTGGCCCGTTGGATATCAATGTCCTTTTCCCAGCGGGCAATGGCCACGGTGGCGACGCAGTTGCCGATCAGGTTGGTCATCGCGCGCCCAATCCCCATGAACCAATCGACTGCCAGCACCAGCACCAGGCCCACCACCGGGATGGCCGGGATAGCGGTCAGGGTCGCCGCCAGAATCACCAGGGCCGAGCCCGGTATGCCGTGGGCGCCCTTGGATGTGATCAGTGACACCAGCAGGATGGTCAGTAGGTCGGTCATCGACAGCGGCGTACCGGTGGCGTTGGCGATAAACACAATGGCCAGGGTCAGGTAGATCGAAAAACCGTCGAGGTTGAATGAGTAGCCGGTTGGAATCACCAGGCCGACGGTGGAGCTGCCAATCCCCAGGTGCTCCAGTTTACGCATGATCTGCGGCAACACCGCGTCGGAGGAGGCGGTGCCCATCACGATCAACAGTTCTTCGCGCAGGTACTTGAGCAGTGGCAGCATGCGCAGGCCCGACAAGCGCATGACCGTGCCGAGGATCAGCGCGACGAAGGCCACGCAGGTCAGGTAAAACAGGCCGACCAGGCTGCCCAGGTGTTGCAGCGAATCCAAGCCATAGGTGCTGGTGGTAAAGGCGATGGCGCCGAATACCCCAATGGGTGCCAGGCGCACGATCATGCCCATGATCCGGAAGATCACATGGCTCAGTTCATTGATCAGTCGCGAGATGCCCGAGGCCGCTTCGCCCACCAGGTTCAGCGCACTGCCAAACAGCACCGAGAACAGCAACACCTGCAAGATATTGTTATCGGCAAAGGCGCCGATCACCGAGTTGGGGATCAGGTCCATCAAGAACTGGCTGGTGCCCTTGATATGTTGGCCGCGGTCGGCCAGCTCATTGAGGCCAGCCGAAGACAGCTGCTCCAGGTGAATATTGGCGCCGCTGCCGATGCCGGTGCTGAACGCCAGCACCAGGCCGATGATCAGGGCGATGGTCGTCAGGATTTCAAAGTAAATCACCGACTTGAGACCGATGCGTCCGACTTTTTTCAGGTCGCCGGCACCGGAAATACCGCTGACCACTACGCAGAACACGATCAGGCCAATCAACATCTTGATCAGCTTGATAAAGCCGTCACCCAGGGGCTTGAGTTGTGTGGAGAATTCGGGAAGGGCCAAGCCGCAAGCAATGCCGAGCAACAGGCCTATGACGACTTGCAGGAAAATCGAACGCGAGCACCATCTGAGCATGGGAAGGATCTCTATTCGGTGCCCTGGTGGGTCCAGGGCTTAATTGTTGTGGTCTGACCGGTAAGTCCAGTGCGCGGCCAGTCTACGCTCGGTTTTTTCCAAACCACAAGAGGTGAACTGGACGTTTGTGGAGGCCGGTCTTACCAGTTGCTCGGTAACTCTGATGCTTGAGCGGTTGGCAGCCTGGATTTTTTTTCGCTTATCATCCCTGGCTTGGCCACGGAGGTGACACATGGATAAGCCCGGACTGACAACCGATGAAACGGGGCTGACCCGTTGTACGTGGCGTACAGCCGCTGAGCAGTATCCCGATTACCACGATCACGAATGGGGCGTGCCGGTTGCCGATGACAGGGCGTTGTACGAGAAGATCTGCCTGGAAGGCTTTCAGGCGGGCCTGGCGTGGATCACTATCCTGCGCAAGCGCGAGCACTTTCGTCGGGCATTCGAGGGCTTTGATTTTCGCCGGGTGGCGCAGTACACCGAGGAGGATGTCCAGCGCCTGATGGCTGATCCGGGCATTGTGCGCAATCGCGCCAAAATCGTCTCGACCATCAACAATGCGCGGCGGGCGTGTGAGCTGGTGGAGGAGGCCGGGTCGCTGGCTGCCTGGTTATGGGCCTTCGAGCCGCGGGCCGACGAGCGTCCGGCCGTGGTGGACATGGCCTATTGGACGGGCAATCCCACGTCGCCGGCTTCGGTGCGTTTGTCCAAGGCCTTGAAAAAACGCGGCTGGACATTCGTCGGGCCGACGACGATGTATGCGTTTATGCAGGCGATGGGGATGGTCAATGACCACTTGGACGGCTGTGCCTGTCGGCAGCCGATTGAAGACCTGCGGCGCCAGTTCAGGCGCCCCTGAATCTTGAGCCTGCCGGATCTCAACCTGTAGGCGCTGGCTTGCCAGCGCCTACAATTTAGTGCTGCGGTGGCAGGGGCGTCAGTACCTCGGCCTTGTGGTCCAAGACCATCACCACCAGCAACTTGGCGGGCTGGGTCTGGCTGGCATTGCTCGATTCGAAGTGGCGCGAGCCGGCCGGTTCGTAGAACGATTGCCCGGCCTTGTAGGTGATGGCCGGTTCATCGTTGACCCGTGAAGTGATTTCACCCTCCAGTACGTAAGCCACGGCAGTGCCGGTATGGCTATGGGGTACGGTGGCCTGACCGGGCGCGTAATCCACGGTGAGCATAAGGGTTTTTTTGCCGGGCACGTTGGCCAGGGCGTGTTCCTGCAAGACCTTGATCGATTCCTGGTTGTAGACCGGCTCGTGGGCGAAGGCGCTTAACGAAGCCAGCAGTAGGGTGGTGCCGAGCAGTACTTTCATGGTGAGGGTTCTCCGTTGTTCCAGACCCCATCACCCTACGCCCGGCAATGTCGCGTACCTATAGCCAATGCGCTGGAAAATCCTTCAGCCAATCTGCTGCAGGATATCGCGCACCTTGTCCAGGGAGGGGTCGATATCCAGGGTCTCGATGGCCCCGAAGCCGATGATCAGGCCGCTGCGCACCGGCGCCTGATGGAAAAACACATCCAGCGGATACAACCCCACTTCCACTTGGCGCGCCAGTTCGATCAGCAATGGAATATTCACCGCCACCTTGCATAGCACGGCCATGTGGAACCCGGCCACACTGGGCACGACTTCGAACCAGGGTGCGAGGTCACCGGCCAGGCGGCTGAGAATGCGCTCGCGGCGGGCCGCATAAACGGCGTGACAGCGCCGGATGTGCTTGAGCAGGTAGCCTTCGCTGATGAACTTGGCCAGTGCCCATTGCGGTAGCGTCGAGGTGTGCTGGTCGCTCAGTTGCTTGGCCTTGAGGACCGCCCCGCGGATGGCCGGTGGCAGCACCCCATAGCCCAGGCGCAACTCGGGCAACAGGGTCTTGGAGAAGGTCCCGACGTAGGCGACGATGCCGCGGGTGTCCATGCTTTGCAGGGCGTCGGTGGGGCGCCCCTCATAGCGGAACTCACTGTCGTAGTCGTCCTCGATCACGATCGCGCCCAGGGCCAGCGCCCGTGCCAGCAGCGCTTCGCGGCGCGGCATGCTCATGGGGATGCCCAGGGGGAACTGGTGGGAGGGGGTGACATAGATCAGCCGGGTGCCCTCGGGGATCAACTCGACCTGGATCCCCTGTGCATCCACCGGCACACCGGCGACCGTGGCGCCGGCCGCTTCGAACAGCAGGCGGGCCGGTGTGTAGCCGGGATCTTCCATGGCGACAATGCTGCCCGGTTCCAGGACCACGCGGGCGATCAGGTCCAGCGCCTGTTGGGCGCCGTTGCACACCACAATGTCGTCGTCCCGGCAGTTGACCCCACGGGAAAACGCGATGTGCCCGGCAATCGCATTGCGCAAGGCCGCCAGCCCTTCGGGCTGGCCGTAGAACCCACTGTTCTGGGCAATGCGGCGCAGCGCGTCCTGGGTACAGCGCCGCCATTCGTCCTGGGGGAACAGGCTGCGGGTGGTGGCGCCGCCGATGAATTCGCAGCGCAAGATACTGTCCCGGGTGGGATGGCGCATGGGTGAGGGCAGGGCTTGCCATTTGGCCAGGTTGGCGGCGCAAGCCAGGTCGGCCGCACTCTGCAGGCCCTTTGTGCGGGGGGCGCTAGCGTTGACGAAGGTTCCGCGCCCGGTCCTGCCGATCAGCAGGCCTTCGTAGGTCAGCGTGGCGTAGGTGTCGGACACGGTCTTGCGCGACACCCCCAACTGCTCGGCCAGCAAGCGGCTGGGGGGCAACTGCGCGCCGGCAGCCAGGCGGCCTGACTCGATGGCGTCGTGCAGTTGTTGGTAAAGCTGTTCGGCCAGATCCTTGCGGCCCTTGATCACGACGTGCAGTTCCATGTTTCATTCCGAGACGGTCAATCTGCCAAGACTACTCGCAAGTCGCTTGCGCCGGTATCGCCAAGGTGGTCTGCCGATAAACCTGCAGATTGGCTATAGGGCGTGTGCTGCGTGGGGTTTAGGCTCAGGGCTGATCGCCTTCGCCACCTGGGACTGCACCATGGAACCGCGCCTCAATTACTACACGGCCTCGCCTCAAGCGCTCAAGGGCATGCTGATGCTGGAGGCGTCGATTTTTGATTTGTCCATTGAAAAGCCGTTGCTGGAACTGATCAAGATCCGTGTGTCCCAGCTCAACCGCTGTGGGTTCTGCACCGACATGCACTCAATGGCAGCACGCCAGCACGGGGAGAGCGAGCGGCGCCTGTTTGCCCTGTGTGTGTGGCAGGACTCGCCGTTCTTTACCGTGCGGGAAAAAGCGGCGCTGGCCTGGAGCGAGTCGATTGCCTCGCTGCCCACCTCCAATGTGCCCGATGAGCTGTACGCATCGATGCGCGAGGTGCTCAGCGAACAGGAACTGGTGGACCTGACCATGGCGGTTTCCGCGATCAGCGGCTGGAACCGCCTGGCGGTGAGCTTTCGCAAGCAGCCGCCAAATCCCTGAAGGCCAGCGCCGACGGGTCAGGAAAGGAAACCACCATCCACATTCAGCGAAACGCCGGTGGTGTAGGTGGAGGCATCGCTGGCCAGGTACAGCACGGCGCCGGCCATTTCGCTGGGGTCGGCTACGCGCTTGAGGGGGATCTGTGCCAGGGCCATGTTGAGGATCGATTCGTTCTTCACCAGCGCCGAAGCGAATTTGGTGTCGGTCAGGCCCGGCAGCAGGGCGTTGCAGCGGATGCCGAATGGCGCGCACTCCTTGGCAAACACCTTGGTCATGTTGATCACGGCGGCCTTGGTCACCGAGTAGATACCCTGGAAGTGCCCTGGGGAGATGCCGTTGATCGAGGCCACGTTGATGATGCTGCCACCGCCGTTTTCACGCATCAGCTTGCCGGCTTCCACCGACATGAAGAAGTAGCCACGGATGTTCACATCGACGGTTTTCTGGAACGCGCCCAGGTCGGTGTCCAGCACGTTGCAGAACTGCGGGTTGGTGGCGGCGTTATTGACCAGGATGTCCAGGCGCCCGAATTGCTGGCGAATGCCGGCGAATACTTCAGTGATCTGCTCCATCTCGCCGATATGGCAGGCGATGGCGGTGGCCTGGCCGCCGGCGGCGATGATTGCCTCGGCCACAGGCTGGCAGCCATCGATCTTGCGACTTGAGACAATCACATGGGCGCCTTGCTGGGCCAGCAGCTTGGCAATGGCTTCACCGATGCCACGGCTGGCACCGGAGACAAAAGCAATCTTGCCGTCGAGGTCAAACAGGTTGGTCTTGGACATGGTGGTTCCTTGTGGGGGCGATCAGAGTGCAGATTTGCCGATGACATTCAGGCTCATCTGCTCCAGTAATTTGTTCATGTGAATGAACTGCGCAAAGCGTTTGTCCTGGGTCTGGCCATGGAAGAAGCGGTAGTAGATCTGCTGCACGATGCCCGCCAGGCGGAACAGGCCGTAGGTGTAGTAGAAGTCGAAATTGTCGATCTGGATGCCGGAGCGTTCGGCGTAGTAATCCACAAACTGACGGCGGGTGAGCATGCCGGGGGCGTTGCTCGGTTGGCGGCGCATCAGTTGCACGGGGGCAGGGTCGGCGGCTTCGATCCAGTAGGCGAGGCTGTTGCCCAGGTCCATCAGCGGATCGCCCAGGGTGGTGAGCTCCCAATCCAGCACACCGATGATCTGCATCGGGTTGTCGGGGTCGAGGATCACATTGTCGAAGCGATAGTCGTTGTGCACGAGGCTGGAGGTCGGGTGGTCGGCGGGCATCTTGTCGTTGAGCCAGGCCCGCACCCTTTCCCAGTTCGGCGCGTCGGGGGTCAGGGCTTTTTCATAGCGCTCGCTCCAGCCACGGATCTGGCGCTGCACGTAACCCTCGGGCTTGCCCAGGTCTGCCAGGCCACAGGCGCTGTAGTCGACCTGGTGCAGTTCGACGAACTTGTCGATAAAGCTCTTGCACAGGGCTTCGGTTTTGCTGGGGTCCAGGCCCAGTTCCGGGGGCAGGTCCGAGCGCAGGATGATGCCCTTGACCCGCTCCATCACATAGAACTCGGCGCCGATCACCGATTCGTCGGTGCAGTGCACGTAGGCCTTGGGGCAGTAGGGGAAGCCGTCCTTGAGCTGATTGAGGATGCGGAACTCACGGCCCATGTCATGGGCGGACTTGGCCTTGTGGCCAAAGGGCGGGCGACGCAGCACAAATTCCTGTTCGGGATATTCCAGCAGATAGGTCAGGTTGGACGCGCCACCAGGAAACTGGCTGACTTTCGCGCTGCCGCTCAGGCCAGGGATATGGGCCTTGAGGTACGGGTCGATGAGGCTGGCATCCAGTTCTTCGCCGGGGCGAATCTGGGTGGATTGGTCATTGAGCGCCATGCTTATCCCTTCTGCTTATTCTTGAGGCCTTGGACTATTGGTTAATCTAATGCGCACAGCCGACCCGCCACAAGGCTGGGACGGCTTAATAGGCTAGCGTGTTGCAAGGTAATCAGCGTGCCTGATCGGTCATTTTTCGGGCGGCGGCAAGGCTACCGGTGTGAGTACCGGACGACCGGCGAAGTACTCAAGCAGGTTGTCTGCCACCCGTTGCACCGTGTCGTGGGCCGCTTCCGGCGACAGCCCGGCTACATGGGGAGTGAGCACGGTGTTGTTGAGCCGTTTGAGGGCGTCGGGCACGTTGGGCTCGTCATCGAACACGTCCAGCGCCGCACCGCCAATGCGCCGTTGTTCGAGGGCGCTGATCAGGTCGGCGGTGACAATCACGCTGCCACGGGCGATGTTTACCAGATAGCCATGGGGGCCGAGGGCGTCCAGGGCCTGGCGGTCGATCAGGTGGCGGGTGCCCGGGCCGCCGGGGGTGGCGATGACCAGGAAGTCCGAGGTGCGGGCCAGTTCCACCGGTGTGGCGCAGTAGGTGTAGTCCACATCACTGCGGGGCTGGCGGCTGTGGTAGCTGATCTGCATGTCAAAACCCAGGGCCGCGCGCCTGGCGATCGCCATGCCCACCGCGCCCAACCCCAGGATGCCCAGTTGCTTGCCCGCGAGGGACGGGCGCATGACCTTGGGCCATTCGCTGCGGCGTACCGCTGCATCGGCCCGGGGAATATCCCGCACCATCGACAGCAGCAGCGCCATGGCGTGGTCCGCCACCGATGGCGCGTTCACGCCGGCACCGTTGGTCACCACAATCGCACGGTTGCTGGCGGCCTGCAGGTCGACCTGTTCGTAGCCTGCACCGATCACGCAGATGATTTCCAGCAAGGGCAGGGCGTCGATTTCTTCGGCGTACAGCCCCAGGGGGCCACGGGTCAGGACGGCCCGGATCTGCCCGCCATGGGTCTTGATGGCCTGGCTGCGCTCAGCCGGTGTTGGCGCCAGGATCACGTGGAAGTCGTTGCTTTCGATAATCGACAGGTATTCGTTGATGGTTTCAACCAGGACCAGAACGGTGATGGGCATTGGAGAGCTCTTCCTGAAGGCTTTGATGGAAGAGAGTATGCACATTTTGCCCGGCGAATCGGCGACCGGATGTAGATAAGGCGCCGCAGGCTGATACCCCGCGGCACCATCTGCCGAGGTTCAGCCTATGCGTGGGTAGGGAATAAGGGAAGGTTGTGACTTCTGCTCCTGGAGCTCAACACCGTTGAAGTTGAAGGACCTGGGAGCAGGTTGTTTTTGTTCGGGCTTGTTCTGCTGGTCGTATTGTCGGGTGATGGTATCCGTCAGCAGGCTGGTATTGAAGAGGCTGTTCAGAATGTGTATCGGCATTGAGGTCATTTTTGGTTCTCCGAGCACAAAGTCAGGTTTTTTGAACGGGACACGCCTTTAACAGCGGGCGGGGTGATGCGTCAGTTGGGTGGGGGATACGCTGCATAACGTTCCGGGCAGTACACGCTTGGAAATGTAAGTGCTGGCCGGCTCTGCATTCGTCAGCTAAGTCTTTGCTTCTTCAGGCGAATCCCGGACAATCGCGCCCTTGTTGCGGTCGTGGCGCTGCCTGTCAGGTTTTTCTGACTCGCCGCGATCGTATGAAAGCGGAGATCCGAGCGGATGAATGATCAGGCCAATAGCGTCGATGAACGCTACGCAACGACACCTGTAACCCTCACGGGCTGGAGCCGCCAGGACACGACCTGGATGCTTGGCCTGTTCGGCACGGCGATTGGCGCCGGTACTTTGTTTCTGCCCATCAACGCTGGCCTGGGCGGCTTCTGGCCGTTGCTGATCCTCGCGCTGCTGGCGTTCCCCATGACCTATTACGCACACCGTGGCCTGACGCTCTTTGTACTGTCGGGCCGTGCGGGCTCGGACATCACCGAGGTGGTTGAAGAGCATTTCGGCATCAAGGCCGGTGCGTTGATCACCTTGCTTTACTTCTTTGCGATCTTCCCGATCCTGCTGATCTACAGCGTGGCGCTGACCAACACGGTTGGCAGCTTCATGTCGCACCAGCTGCACATCGAGCCACCGCCACGGGCGCTGTTGTCTTTTGTGCTGATCCTGGGCCTGCTGGCCGTGGTACGTTGTGGTGAACAGGTGATCGTCAAGGCCATGAGCCTGATGGTCTATCCGTTTATCGTGGCCTTGCTGTTTCTGGCGGTGTACCTGGTGCCGCACTGGAACGGCGGCATCCTCAGCACCGCCAGCACGGTGCCAGCACCGTCGGCGCTGCTGCACACCTTGTGGCTGGCGATTCCGGTGATGGTGTTCTCGTTCAACCACTCGCCGATCATCTCGGCCTTCGCCGTTGATCAAAAACGCCAGTACGGCGCCCACGCCGAAGAGCGCAGCTCGCAGATCCTGTCCCGCGCCCACCTGTTGATGGTCGCGATGGTGATGTTCTTCGTGTTCAGTTGCGTGCTGACCTTGTCCCCAGGCCAACTGGCCGAGGCCAAGGCGCAGAACCTGTCGATCCTGTCCTACCTGGCCAATCACTTCGATAACCCGACCATCGCGTTTGCTGCGCCGTTGATCGCGTTCGTGGCGATCGCCAAGTCGTTCCTGGGCCATTACATCGGCGCCAGCGAAGGTCTCAAGGGCCTGATCGTCAAGAGCGGCCGTCGTCCGGGCGCCAAGGCCCTGGACCGCATGACCGCAGGCTTCATGCTGGTGGTGTGCTGGATCGTCGCCACGCTGAACCCGAGCATCCTGGGGATGATCGAGACACTGGGTGGGCCGATCATCGCCTCGATCCTGTTCCTGATGCCGATGTACGCGATTCGCAAAGTGCCGGCCATGGCCAAGTACCGTGGGCAGATGTCCAATGTGTTCGTGACCCTGGTCGGCCTGGTGGCTATCTCCTCGCTGATTTACTCGCTGATCCCCTGATCTTCGGAGCCGGCGACCCCGGCTTTACTCATCGATCCAGCTAGGCAACGGCCGACTCAGCGTGCAACGCGAGCCGGCCGTTTTTCTGCCAGGCTGGAAAACTCAGCGCCACCACGTGATCTTTGTTCACCCTTTGCGGGGAACCGAGGCGACTCAACTGCACGCCATTTTTCAGGAAATAACGCTCCAGCGCCGGAGTGGTCACCGCCACCACGCGACTGGCTCCCTGGCTCCAGGCATGGTGCAGGCTGTTCCACCAGACCCGCATCGGTAAGCGGCCTTTTTCCAGGGCGCGGGCGGCAAAGCGCGACACTTCCCAGGTGTCATTGCTGCGCGGGATTGGCTGGTCGCACAGAAAGCCGAAGACTTCCGACAGCAGATAAGGCTGTGTGGTCGGCAGCAGCCGCGCGCAACCGCAAACCTGACCTTGTGCGTCCAGAGCAAGGATGTGCCGAGTGTCGGCCTGGTCGAACTGGTCGAATTCGCGTTGGGGCAGGGCGTAGGTGGAGTCCAGTTGCCAACCCAGTTGCTGGATGAACACTTCGTGGCGATAGCGGCCCAGGTCGTCTTCAAGGGCGGCCGACAGCTCATGGTGATGGCGGGTGATGATGCTGATCATTGGATGTCCTTATCGTGATCGGCGGGCCCTAGATCAGGCCCAGTGCGGCGGCATAGGCAGCCGCCAGTGTTTTGTTGGCTGCCCCGAATTTCTTCTGGATGGCCTTGAGGTGAAAGTTCACCGTGTTGATGGAGATGGTCAGGATCAGTGCAATTTCGCCTGAACTCTTGCCGTCGGCGGTCCACTGCAGGATTTCCCGCTCACGCAGGCTGAGGCAGATCGACGGGTGGCAGCGTTCGCTATGGCCAAGGTCGGTCAGGCGCTGTGTCACCTGTTCGAGTATGCAGCGCAGGCGCAATTGAATTTCGTCGCTTTCAGCCTGGGAAATCTGGTCCTGGCGCCGAGCCACGGACAGTACCCGCAGCGAATGATCGTGGCTGCGAATCGGCAGCGTGGCGCCGATGCACAGGCCCCAATCCCGGGCTTCCAGCCATAGCTTGCGGCTGTTATCAAACAGGGCGTCGTTCCACAGCACCATCTCGGTGGAGCGCAAGCCACTGAGAATCGACGGATCGACTGCCGCGTAGTTTTGCGCTTCGTAATGTTCCAGCCATGTTTCGGGGTAGGAGCCGTAAATCTTGGTTTTTGGGCGGGTAAAAGGGGTCAGGTGGCGTACGCCATAGGCGTAGTACTCGAATCCCAGTTGCAACACTTCCCGTTCCAGCAGCGCGAACACCTGTGCCCCTTCCTGTTGCTTGAGCATCTCTATCCGCAAGCGATTCCACCAGCGGATGAGGTCGTTTTCCTTCTCCATGGACAGTCGCCTCGATTCCTGGAACCTTTGGCAATCTAGCCCACGAGATATATCTGTCAAACTTTTCCTGTGCTTTGCCGACGGCTCTGGCACGGTGCTTTTGCCTGAAAGGCTTGGGTCTATGATGCTTGGCTCAGGCGAGGTATGGCGTGGCGCGCGTGGCACTGCTCAATGGCCTTGACCGCGGTTTCACAGGACGCTGCGTCGCTGGGCATCAGGTTGCTCACCCGCAGGCAGGCGCCTTGCAACCGGGTGTCATGCAACAGCGCGCTGATCGCACCTTGCAGGTCTTGTCTGTCCAGGGGCAGGGCAAGACGTATCCCGCACCCTAGGCGCACCAGTCGTTCGGCGTTGTCGAACTGGTCATGTGCGATCGGCAGGACAATCTGGGGAATGCCGGCTGCCAGCGCCAGGCTCATGGCGCCAATGCCACCGGGGTGGACCAGGCCGGCGGCACGGGGCAGCAGCGAACCCATTGGTAAAAAGGGACGCTGTATGACCGTGGACGGCAGGTCGGCGAGGATCGGCCGGTCGCCGGTCAGAAGAATGCCGCGTGCGCCGACCCTGTGCAGCGCTGCCAGGGCGAAGCGATAGAACTGCTGGTCAAAGTGCTCAGTAGAGCCTTGGGTGAAGACAATGGGGGCCGGCCCGGCATCGAGGAAGGCCCGGGTCTGTTCATCGAGCCCCAGGGTGCCACCGTCGAACAGTGGGAAGCCGGCCATGTGCAAAGGCTGCGGCCAGTCTTGCTGTACGGGGGCGAACCATTCGGGGAACAGGCAAATCACCCCTTGGGGCGAATGCATCCATTGGCTGAAGATGTTCTTCGCCACGCCTGGCAACCCGCGTTTGCGGCGCAGCGCATTGATTTTTGGGGCACAGGTGCGGTCAAGGCTCAGGTATTCGATCCCGCGCCAGAGCCATTTGCGCACAGGCAATGGCAAGCGTTGCGACACATTGAAAGTGGGGTGTACGGGCGGCAAATGTGCCGACAACAGCGTTGAAGGCGACACCTGGACCGAAAGGTAAGGTAAGCCGTATTTCTCATGGGCAATACGTGCGCCCAGGGCCCATAGCGAGCCGACCACCACCGTATCGTCAGTGTGATGGGTGGTTACATAATCGTAGACCGGCTCTAAAAGCCCGGCGATGGCTTGCCACAACACGGCGAAGGAGGTCTTCGGATCCCACAGGCGGGGATCGCCCATGGCGGCGTTGTAGGTCGCTTCATCGCATAACGGCACGAACGCCAGGCCCTGTGCCTCGATGGTGCGCTGAAACGCCGGCATGCTGCACAACGTTACCTGGTGACCGCGCAGGGTCAGAGCAACGCCCAGGCCGATAAAGGGAAAAACGTCACCGGCCGACCCGATGGCAATCATGATTACTCGCATCATCCGCATCCTTGCTCAAAAGTGTTCAGGCGAAGCTCAACTGCGCTCGGTGAGGGGGCGTCACGCAGAACGTTTCTGGCCGGGTGTCGCGCAGTGTCAGCAAGTGGCCGAGCAGCGCGCGGTGCACACCGTTGGCCGCGGCCCTGGATTCCAGATCGAGAAAGTGTCCGCTGCACTCGGCCGTAGAGAAGCTGCAGTCGCGGATGTACTGTTTGAAGCGTTGCACGTCCAGGGCGCTGGTGTATTCGTCCCAGGCCCCATTCAAAAAGTGCACATGGCTGTCGATGTCCGACAACTGCGGCAGGTAAGCCCCTTCATTGAGTTTGAGGGCCTGGTCGATATGGAATCGCGCTTGATGCTGCTCGGCGTTGATCAACTGTGCCATGTGCTGTTGATTAGCGGTCTTGAGCCGGGGCGGCAGGTGCTTGCCCAGCGTCTGGTTGAGCAAGTGGCCGATACCGTCGTTGTCATCCCGGGCCATGAGTGCCTGGGCGCCGCTGACGTATTCGAGCATCGGGCCGTTGAGGCCGGGGGCGAATGACATCACCACCGAGCTTTCGACGCTGTCCGGTTTTTGGGCGAGGGCCAGCAGGATCGACAGGCCGCCCCAGGAGGCGGAAACCAGATGGTGAATATTGAAGTGCTCGATCAAGGCCAGCAGGATCTGCACTTCGTCGTCCTTGGTCACCAGGCACCGGTCCGGGTTGTGAGCCCGGGAGTTTCCGGCGAAGGGTAAGTCGAACAGCACCACGTTGAAGTGCTCGGCCAGGCATTTGCTGGTACGGGCAAAGGCCGAGGTCGTGGCCATGGCGCCATTGACCAGCAGTACGTTCTTTTTATCGGGGGCATCGCCGATTTGTTCCACCGACACCGCATAGTCCTTGAAGATTCTCTCGATCACATATTGGTTGCGCCACATAACACACCTCCATTAAGCACTTAAAAACGGGTGAGAGCGCCCCTGCCACTGGGCTCGGGCACCGAGGGCAAGGCTTGGCTGTTTTTTATTAGAAGTTGTACGGCATACAGCGCGAAGTACATCCAAAGCAGGCAGATCCCATGACGCGGGCATCAAGGTGAAGAGAGTTTCAGTCTTCAGGAGGGTGAGGGACAACTACCTGATCTGGTAGGTCGATGCCGACCGCCAGTGCCTTGCGGCCGGGTTGCCGTTTTCCAGGCATAAAAAAACGCCGCGTATCTTGCGATACGCGGCGTTCCTTACATCAACGCACCGTTAGGCTTGAACCACCGGGATGTTGGCGCTTGCAGCGATTTTGCGGAACTCGGCGATCTGGTCGAAGTTCAGGTAGCGGTAGACGTCACTGGCCATGGTGTCCAGTTTCGCCGCGTAGCCCATGTACTCTTCGACGGTCGGCAGGCGACCCAGGGTGGAGGCGACTGCCGCCAACTCGGCCGAGGCCAGGTAGACGTTCGCGCCGTCACCCAGACGGTTCGGGAAGTTACGGGTCGAAGTCGACACCACGGTCGAGTTCGGCTCAACACGTGCCTGGTTACCCATGCACAGCGAGCAGCCCGGCATTTCCATGCGCGCGCCAGCCTTGCCGTAGATGCCGTAGTAGCCTTCTTCGGTCAGTTGGTGAGCGTCCATCTTGGTCGGCGGCGACAGCCACAGACGGGTTGGCAACTGGCCCTTGACCTGCTCCAGCAACTTGCCGGCAGCGCGGAAGTGACCGATGTTGGTCATGCACGAACCAATGAACACTTCGTCGATCTTCTCGCCAGCCACGCTGGACAACAGGCGGGCGTCGTCCGGGTCGTTTGGCGCGCAGAGGATTGGCTCGTTGATTTCGGCCAGGTCGATCTCGATGATTTCAGCGTATTCCGCGTCGGCATCGGCTTCCATCAGCTCAGGGTTGGCAACCCAGGCTTCCATCGCTTGGGCACGACGTTCCAGGGTACGTGCATCACCGTAGCCTTCACCGATCATCCAGCGCAGCAGGGTGATGTTGGAGTTCAGGTACTCGGTCACGGAGTCTTTCGACAGCTTGATGGTGCAACCGGCAGCCGAACGTTCGGCCGAGGCGTCGGACAGCTCGAACGCCTGCTCCAGCGTCAGGTCGTTCAGGCCTTCGATTTCCAGGATGCGACCGGAGAAGGCGTTTTTCTTGCCTTTCTTCTCCACCGTCAGCAGGCCTGACTGGATCGCGTAGTAAGGAATGGCATGAACCAAGTCACGCAGGGTGATGCCAGGCTTCATTTTGCCTTTGAAACGCACCAGGATCGATTCCGGCATGTCCAGTGGCATTACGCCAGTGGCTGCGGCGAACGCGACCAGACCGGAACCGGCCGGGAACGAGATGCCCATCGGGAAACGGGTGTGGGAGTCACCACCGGTGCCGACGGTGTCCGGCAGCAGCATGCGGTTCAGCCAGCTGTGGATGATGCCGTCGCCTGGACGCAGCGATACACCGCCACGGGTCATGATGAAGTCAGGCAGGGTGTGGTGGGTGGTCACGTCGATCGGCTTTGGATAGGCCGCGGTGTGGCAGAACGACTGCATCACCAGATCGGTCGAGAAGCCCAGGCACGCCAGGTCTTTCAGTTCGTCACGGGTCATGGGACCGGTGGTGTCCTGGGAACCGACGGTGGTCATCTTTGGTTCGCAGTAGGTGCCAGGACGAACGCCTTTGCCTTCTGGCAGACCGCAGGCCTTGCCGACCATTTTCTGGGCCAGGGTGAAACCCTTGCCAGTGTCCACAGGTGCTTCAGGCAGCTTGAACAGGTCGGTAGGGCCCAGACCCAGCTCGGCACGAGCCTTTTCGGTCAGGCCGCGGCCGATGATCAGCGGGATACGGCCGCCGGCACGCACTTCGTCCAACAGGACCGGGGTCTTCATTTCGAAGGTGGTCAGGACTTCATCGGTACCGTGCTTGCAGACTTTGCCAGCATGCGGGTACAGGTCGATCACGTCGCCCATGTGCATGTTGGTGACGTCGAATTCGATTGGCAGTGCGCCAGCATCTTCCATGGTGTTGTAGAAGATCGGAGCGATCTTGCTGCCGAAGCAGAAGCCGCCAGCGCGCTTGTTCGGCACATAAGGAACGTCGTCGCCGAAGAACCACAGTACGGAGTTGGTCGCCGACTTACGGGACGAACCGGTACCGACCACGTCACCGACGTAGGCGATAGGGAAGCCCTGGCCGCGCATTTCTTCGATCTGCTTCATCGGGCCAGTCTTGCCTTGCTCGTCCGGCACGATGCCTTCACGGGCCATTTTCAGCATGGCCAGGGCGTGCAGTGGGATGTCAGGACGGGACCAGGCATCGGGAGCAGGGGACAGGTCGTCGGTGTTGGTTTCGCCGGTGACCTTGAACACGCGCAGGCTGATCTTGTCGGCCAGGGTCGGGCGGTTCTTGAACCACTCGCCGTCGGCCCAGGACTGGATCACTTCCTTGGCATGCGGGTTACCGTTCTTGGCTTTTTCCGCGACGTCGTGGAACGCATCGAACATCAGCAGGGTGTGCTTGAGCTGGGCGGCTGCAACGGCCGCCAGTTCGGCGTCGTCCAGCAGGTCGACCAGGGTCACGATGTTGTAGCCGCCTTGCATGGTGCCGAGCAGTTCAACAGCGCGTTTTTTGTCGATCAGGGGAGAAGAGACTTCGCCCTTGGCCAGGGCAGACAGGAAACCGGCCTTGACGTAGGCGGCTTCGTCAACGCCTGGTGGAATGCGGTTGGTGATCAGGTCAACGAGGAACTCTTCTTCGCCAGCCGGGGGATTTTTCAGCAGCTCGACCAGGCCTGCGGTTTGTTCGGCGTTTAGCGGCTGGGGAACGATACCCAGGGCTGCACGCTCTTCGATATGTTTGCGGTAGGCTTCAAGCACAGTTATTACCCTCATCAGTGGTCCCACGGGACGCTCATCCAGACATGCACGGCACGCATGCGCTCGGGGGCTTTTTGGGCCGTAGAGCCAGCGCTGCCGGCATTTCTCACAGAAGCTGCTTTCAAAGTTTTACGCCTGCAGAACGGA
The DNA here is from genome assembly GCF_000730425.1 of Pseudomonas fluorescens. Lineage (NCBI taxonomy): Bacteria > Pseudomonadati > Pseudomonadota > Gammaproteobacteria > Pseudomonadales > Pseudomonadaceae > Pseudomonas > Pseudomonas fluorescens. The sequence continues at coordinate 331,210 of NZ_CP008896.1, forward strand.
GCTGATGAGGGTTGGCACTGGTTATTTGAAGGGGAAATAACCAGTGCCAACACCGTTCTGAAGGAACGACTGTGCTCGTGACGCTTTGAAAACAGCTTCCAACGGATTATTTGGCGCCTTACAAGGCCGGATGATTCTACGGCAAAAAATTTCTAAAGGTAAGTTGCCGCAGCAAGTTTGCAGGGTGATGAACCTTAGACAAAGGGCTAACATAGGCCACTGTTTCGCTGATTTGTGCGCTGCCACCCATGCCCAACAAAACCATCAAGACCCCCTGCATCGGCCTGTGCTCTACGGTTTACGGCGATCTCGTGTGCCGTGGCTGCAAGCGTTTCCACCACGAAGTGATCCAGTGGAATGGTTATGGCGAGGAAGAAAAACGTGCGGTATGGCTGCGGCTTGAGCAACTGTTGGTGCAGGTCATGGCGGGCAAATTGGAGGTGTTCGACCCCAAGTTACTGCGCTGGCAGCTGGAGCAACGCAAAATCCGCTTTGTGCCGCACCAGTCCGAATACTGCTGGGCCTACCAGTTGATCGCCCGGGGTGCCCGGGTGATCAACAATCTGCAAGCCTATGGCATGGTGCTGATGCCGGAGTTTCGCGACTGGAACCTGCCGCAACTGCGCGACGCCATTGATCGGGAGTTTTTTATCCTGTCCGAGGCGCATTACCAGCGCTATATCGCCCCTGGCTTCCTCAAAGACGCACTCTCCGGCTGACGACCCCAATCAACCTGTAGGGGTCGGCTTGCCGGCGATAGCGCAGTGTCAGTCAAGTCTCTATCAACTGACACACCGCCATCGCCGGCAAGCCAGCTCCTACAGTTGATCTACATGGGTTGGTGGATTGGTATCAGGCCTTGCTGGCCAGTTCCTCCAGGTGATCGATGATGCTCTGGGGCTTGAGCACCAGCACATCGCTTTCCAGCGCATCCAGCACCACTTCTGCCGTATTGCCGATCAACGCCCCGGAAATCCCGGTGCGCGCCACGGTGCCAATGATCGTGACCGCCGCGCGCAGTTTGTGGGCGGCATGGGGGATCAGCACATCGGCCGGGCCTTCTTCGATATGCAGGCGGCTGTCGTCGATATCGAATTCGGCCTGGAACGCTTTGCACTGCTCGCGATAGCGGGCCTCGATGGTTTCCTTGAGTTGGAACACTGGATCGGCGGCCGACAGCATGGGTGACGGATGGGCGCTGATCACATGCAACTGGCCCTTGGCCAGGCCGGCAATGTCAAAACCATGGTCGACAATGGCGGCGTGCAGGGCTTTGTGTTCGTTATCGAGATTGCCCACGTCGATGGCCGCCAGGATCACACCGTCTGTCCATGGCGTCGCGGTCTTGACCAGCAGCACTGCCGCGGGGCACAGGCGCAAGAGTTTCCAGTCATCCGGCGTCAGCAGGGCTTTTTTCAGTGGGCTGTCAGGGTAGTGTTGCTTGATCACCAGTGCGCAACCTTCGGCCTGCTGCGCGTCGATGATGGTTTCGTGCCGGTTGTTGCTCCAGGCCTGTTCGGTGCTGACGCTGTAGCCGTCTGCCAGCAGTTGCTCCTTGAGCAAGCTCAACAGCGCCGAATGCTCATGCTTTTTATCGCACACCAGCAAATGCAAGTGAGCATCGGTCACCCCGGCGATCAGCTTGGCACGCTTGAGGGCCAGGCTTTCCGAGTGTTCGGGCTCGATGATCACCAGGATTTTGCCAATATCGTTCATGAGCGGGATCTCCAAGGGTGGGAAGGGCAAGGCTTCGAACAACTATAGTTGCTGCCTGCCGTACGTCATGTTGATGCACATCAAGGCCCGTGACTGGTGGTCTGCGGTGGGGTCGGTATAATCGGCGGCCTTTTGTGACCCTTTGCCCGTGAGCCCGATGAACCTGCCCGAAATCCATGACTTCCTCGGTTGCCGCACCCCCGACGCCTGGGTCCAGGCCGCGCTGGCCGACCAGGAAACCCTGCTGATCGACCACAAGAATTGCGAGTTCAAGGCCGCCAGTACCGCCTTGAGCCTGATCGCCAAGTACCACTCCCATGCCGACCTGATCAACATGATGTCGCGCCTGGCCCGCGAAGAGCTGGTGCACCACGAGCAAGTCATGCGCCTGATGAAAAAGCGCAAGATCGAGCTGCGCCAACTGCATGCCAGCCGCTATGCCTCGGGCTTGCGTAAAGTGGTGCGCAGCCACGAGCCGGTGAAGCTGGTGGACACTTTGGTGGTGGGCGCTTTTATCGAAGCGCGCAGTTGCGAGCGTTTTGAAGCATTGGTGCCGCATTTGGACGAAGAACTCGGCAAGTTCTACTTTGGCCTGCTGAAAAGCGAGGCACGACACTTCCAGGGTTACCTGAAGCTGGCCTATCAATATGGCGATGCCAAGGATGTTGCCCAGGTGATCGAGCGGGTACGCGCCGCCGAGCAGGAACTGATCGAGTCGCCGGACGTCGAGTTCCGCTTCCACAGCGGCGTGCCAGCCTGATATCAAATGCCCGTGAAAGACTGCGGGCTATTTGTAAAAAACTCTTAAAAACATGAAGTTTGCATCAAAGCCCTGCTGGATGGGGCCTTGCGTGCGCTTGTGGACCGCCGTTGCCCTCTATAATGCCCGCACTTCAATTGGTGCTCGCACAGTGGAAACCTATGGAAAACTTGGGTCTTGGCAAGGTATTGCTCATTGAGGACGATGAGAAGCTGGCGGGGCTGATCGCCCATTTCTTGTCCCAGCATGGCTTTGAAGTGTCCACCGTGTATCGCGGTGACCAGGCGCTGGCGGCGTTCCTTGCATTCAAGCCCAAGATCGTCGTCCTTGACCTGATGCTGCCCGGCCAGAGTGGCCTGCACGTATGCCGTGAGATTCGCACGGTGTCCGACACACCCATCGTGATCCTTACGGCCAAGGAAGATGACCTGGACCACATCCTTGGCCTGGAGTCCGGCGCCGATGACTATGTGATCAAGCCGATCAAGCCGCCAGTGCTGTTGGCGCGTCTGCGGGCCCTGCAGCGGCGCCACCTGCCAGAGCCCACCGTGCGTGGTTCCCTGGCGTTCGGCCAACTGGCGATTGACCGCAGTTGCCGGGGGGTGAGCCTGGGTGGCGAGAAGATCGACCTGACCACCATGGAGTTCGAGCTGCTGTGGTTGCTGGCCAGCAGCGCCGGCAAGATCCTCTCGCGCGACGATATTCTCAACCGTATGCGCGGGATTGCCTTCGATGGGCTCAACCGCAGTGTCGACGTCTACATCAGCAAGCTGCGCAACAAACTCAACGACAACCCCCGCGAGCCGGTGTGTATCAAGACCATCTGGGGCAAGGGCTACCTGTTCAATCCGTTTGCCTGGGAGGTCTAGCCAGATGCTGCGCCTGTTTCTGCGTCTGTACATCATCCTGGCCCTGGGCCTGGCCGGGGCGATCTTGCTGGTGAACTACACCTTCGATGAATTGCTGCCCGAAGCCAATGAAACCTACAACCGCGAAGCCATGCGCGGTCCGGCTTACGGCCTGGTGGAGCAATTGCGCCCGTTGCCCGCCGGCAGGGCCCGCGAGACGCGCCTGGCCGAGTTGCAACAGCACTATGGCCTGCGCCTGGCCTTGATTGCCCGGGACGGTGCCGGGCTCACTCCCCGCGAGCAGCAATTGCTGGCTGACGGCAAATTGGTGGTGCGTGGCGACTTCATGGAGTTCATCACTGATATCGACGGCGGTGCGCAACTGCTTGAGATCAAGCTACCGGTGGAACCTCGCTGGCTGTACCTGTGGGCCTACAGCCTGCTGGGCCTGTGCCTGGCCATTGTCTTGTATTTCTGGGTGCGCCCGCACTGGCGAGACCTTGAGCATATCCGCCTGGCGGCCCAGCGTTTTGGGAACAATGACCTGGGCTCGCGCATCCTGTTGTCGCGCCGCTCGACCGTGCGCGAATTGGCCGGGCACTTCAACCAGATGGCCGAGCGCATCGAGCACCTGATCGCCAACCAGCGCGAGCTGACCAATGCGGTGTCCCATGAACTGCGAACGCCAATTGCACGCTTGTCGTTTGAGCTCGACCAACTCAGACAGGAAGCAGACCCACGCCAGAGCCGCGCACTGATTGGTGACATGTACGCCGACCTCGGCGAGCTGGAGGAGATGGTTTCCGAGCTGTTGACCTACGCCAGCCTTGAACGTGGCGCGACACAGGTCACCCGCGAGAATATCGAGGCCCAAAGCTGGCTCGACAGTGTGATCGGCAGTGTAGCCCTGGAAGCCGAAGCCGAAGGTGTGCAGCTGTCGTTGCGTACCTGTGAAGTCGACTTCATTCAGATCGAGCCACGGTTCATGGCACGCGCGGTGATCAACCTGTTGCGCAATGCCATTCGTTACGCGGAGCGTCGGGTGGAGGTGTCGTTGGTCAAGTTCGGCAGCGGGTATGAGGTACGAGTGTGTGACGACGGCCCCGGCGTACCCGAGGATGGCCGGGAGAAAATCTTCCAGCCGTTTATGCGCCTGGACGCCAGCCGCGACCGCCGCACCGGCGGCTTCGGCCTGGGCCTGGCGTTGGTCCAGCGGGTCAGCCAGTGGCATGGCGGGCAGGTGCAGGTGCTGGACTCGCAGTGGGGCGGTGCGTCGTTCCGGATGACCTGGGCCTACGCCGATTGACCTTCTAAGATCAAAACATGTAGGAACCGGCAAGCCAGCTCCTACATGTTTGATTGGGTTATCCAATCAGAAGGTGTAGTTGAGCACGCCCATCACCGAGGTTTGCATGCGACGCTCGACAATCGGGCTTTTGCCCGCATCGCCGGACAAGTACTGCACATCCAGTAAGGTCGAGAAGCTGGTCTGCTCGTTGATCGGCAAGGTCCAGTTCACATTCAACCCCCGGCTGACCATCCCACCCTTGGCATCATAGGCGCGAAAGCGGCTGTGCCGGGCCTGGCCTTCGGTCACGCCATACCAGGTCTGCATATAGTTGCCATCGCCAAAGAGGCTGTTGAGGCTGGCGTCCACGGTGCCGTAGTCGCCGTCATACAGGTTGGTGCCGATGCTCAACGCCAAAGAGGTAAAAGCCTTGCCGCTGTCTTTTTTATCGTCTTGCTCCAACGCATGTTCCAGGGTCGCGCCCAGGATCGCCGTGCCCAGGCTATAGCTGGCACTCACCCCCAATTGCGGGCGCGATTTGATATGCCCCATGCCCTTGAGCCGGTCAGAGCCTTGGCTGGTGCTTTTCTTCTGGTCCTTGCGCGCGGTGCTGGCCCCGACATAGGCACTGAAACTCAGGTTGTCATCCTCATAACCCCAACCCAAACCCTTGTTGGTATCGAGAAAAATCCCCCAGGGGCTGACAACATTCACGCCCAGCAAGGGAGCGGTCATCCGCTCATTGCTGCCGCTGTAACGCGGCAGGTTGGCCGCCCCGGCTTGCAGGCTGTATTGCCAGTCCGTGGCGGCTGACAGTTGGGTGCAGGTGATCAGGCACACAGAGGTGGCAGCGAGGTAGATCGTTCTTGAACGCATGATGGCCTTCGTCGTTCCATGGGAGGCTCGAATGCTAGGGACGGCGTGGGCAGGGGTCTTTGACAGCTTTGTCGGGAAACTGTCAAAGACTGTTAAGCCCGGAGGCTGCGCTGGCCAGCGCCTGAACGCCGCGCTCCCGGGCTTGATTTCAATCAAGGGTTCAATGGCCACGGCCGAGCGGTTTGCCGAATGTGCATGGCATGGGGCGCAGCCATTGGGATACCCCGGACGATGCCCGCCTGATCGAGGCCAAGACCGCCTACTACGTGCTCGGCACCGGGCTCAAGGGCGCCATGGGGGTGGGCTGGCCTCGTTTGCCGAACAGGCGCAGGCACAGAAAGTCGCGGCGCCGGGGCCCTAGCGGTTGACCAGCTTTGCCGGCAAGGCGATCACCAGCAGGCAACTGAGTACCAGGCTGGCGGCAAAGAACCACATGGCCCCGGCGCTGTTGCCGGAGAGGTCGATTGCCAGGCCCATCAACGAGTTGCTGACCAGCCCGGCGATATTCGCCAGGGAGCAGGCCAGGGCAAAACCGGTGGCTGCCGCGGTGCCTGTGAGGAAGGTCGCCGGCAGGCTGAAAAACACCGGCACTGCGCCGAGGATTGCTGCCGAAGCAACGGCAAACAAAGCCACCGTAGCAACCACGTTATGGGTAAAGAACGTGCTACTGGCCATGGCCACGGCGCCCACCAAAAACGGCACGATAATGTGCCAACGGCGCTCGCGGTATTTGTCGGAGCTGGCACCGATCAACAGCATGCCGGCCAGCGCGGCGACACTGGGCAGGGCGGTGAGCAGGCCGATATGGAGCGTATCGCTGACCCCCGCGTTGCGGATCAGGGTCGGCATCCAGAAGCCCATGGCGTAGGCACTGAGCAGGATTGAAAAGTCGATCCCGCCGAGCATCCATACCTTGAGGTTGAAGAAACCATCGCGAAAGCGCCGTGGGTTGTGGCCGGCCTGGCTGTCATCGGCGCGCAGTTGCTCGTGCAGCAAGGTCTTTTCAGCGGTCGACAACCATTTGGCCTGGTGAAAGGTATTGGGCAACGCCCAGAACGCCAGCACCCCCAACAGCACGCTGGGCAGTGCTTCAAGCAGGAACAGCCATTGCCAGCCGCGCAGGCCGCCCAGTTGGTCGAAATGGCCCATGATCCAGCCGGACAACGGCCCGCCTATCACGCTGGACAGCGGCAGGCCGATCATGAACAGCGCAATGACCCGCCCCCGGCGATGGGTGGGGAACCAGGTGGTCAGGTAATACAACACCCCCGGCAGGAACCCGGCTTCAGCGACGCCGAGCAAAAAGCGCAGCACATAGAACTGGGTGGTGGACGTGACCAGCAACGTGCAGGCCGAGAGCAGGCCCCAGGTGATCATGATGCGGGCAATCCAGATCCGCGCGCCGACGCGCGCAAGGATCAGGTTGCTCGGCACTTCAAACAGGATATAGCCGACAAAGAACAGGCCGGCGCCCAGGCCGAAGGCGGTTTCGCTGAACTGCAACTGGTCTTGCATCTGCAACTTGGCAAAACCGATGTTGATCCGGTCCAGGTAGGCGGCCAGGTAGCAGAAGCACAGGAAGGGAACCAGTTTCCAGGTGATCTTGTGGTACAGCGCGTGGATCGGGTCGACGACCGTGGGCATTGGTGTATCTCATGGGCAATGAGTAGGGCGGGGCGAATATAGCATTGCGTTACCGACAAGCTCTGTCTGAAAAGCGCCACCTGGCTGGGGTTGGTGGGCGAAAGCAGCTACGTTTAATGCTTCTGACAAACAGAGTACCCACGGATGAACTACCAACCCTTTACCCGAACCTTGATAGCGACGGCCTTGGTCCTGACGTTCAGCGGTGTGCAGGCGGCCTCCCAGGCCCCGGTGGCCGGTGAAAACGGCATGGTGGTGACGGCCCAGCACCTGGCAACCCATGTGGGCGTCGATGTGCTGAAGGCTGGCGGCAACGCCGTGGATGCGGCAGTCGCCGTCGGTTACGCCCTGGCCGTGGTCTACCCGGCAGCGGGTAACCTGGGGGGCGGCGGGTTCATGACCGTGCAACTGGCGGACGGGCGCAAGACCTTCCTCGATTTCCGCGAAAAAGCCCCATTGGCGGCGACTGCCGACATGTACCTGGACAAGGACGGCAATGTCGTCCCGGGCCTGAGCGCCAAGGGCCATCTGGCGGTCGGCGTGCCGGGCACCGTCTCCGGCATGGAACTGGCCTTGAGCAAATACGGCACCCTCAAGCGCGCACAAGTGATCGCGCCAGCCATCGAGCTTGCGGAAAACGGCTTTGCCCTCGATCAGGGTGATATCGACATGCTGCACAGCGCCACTGAAGAGTTCAAAAAAGACCAGGACCTGCGCGGCATCTTCCTCAACAAAGGTGAGCCGCTGCAGGTCGGGCAGAAACTGGTGCAAAAAGACCTGGCCCGCACCCTGCGCGAAATCTCCGCCAAGGGCACCGATGGCTTCTACAAAGGCTGGGTGGCCAAGGCCATCGTCGACTCCAGCCAGGCCGGCAAAGGCATCATCGCCCAGGCTGACCTGGACAAATACCAGACCCGCGAACTGGCCCCCATCGAATGCGACTACCGCGGCTACCACGTGGTCTCGGCGCCACCACCCAGCTCGGGCGGCCTGGTGATCTGCCAGATCATGAACATCCTCGAAGGCTACCCCATGGCCGAACTGGGCTACGGCTCGGCCCAGGGCACTCATTACCAGATCGAAGCCATGCGCCACGCCTACGTCGACCGCAATAGCTACCTCGGCGATCCGGACTTTGTACAGAACCCGGTGGAGCACCTGCTGGACAAGAACTACGCCGCCAAACTGCGCGCCGCCATCGAGCCGCAAAAAGCCGGCGACTCCATGGCCATCAAGCCCGGCGTTGCGCCCCATGAAGGCAGCAACACCACCCATTACTCCATCGTCGACAAATGGGGCAATGCGGTCTCGGTGACCTACACCCTCAACGACTGGTTCGGCGCCGGCGTCATGGCCAGCAAGACCGGGGTGATCCTCAACGACGAAATGGACGACTTCACTGTCAAGGTCGGCGTGCCCAACATGTACGGGCTGGTCCAGGGCGAAGCCAACGCCATCGCCCCGGGCAAGGCGCCGCTGTCATCCATGAGCCCGACCATCGTCACCAAGGACGGCAAGGCCGTGATGGTCATCGGCACCCCGGGCGGCAGCCGCATCATCACCGCCACCTTGCTGACCATCCTCAATGTCATCGACTACAAGATGAACATCCAGGAAGCCGTCAACGCCCCACGCTTCCACCAACAGTGGATGCCCGACAGTACCAACCTGGAAACCTTCGCCCTGAGCCCCGACACCCAGAAAATCCTCGAGAGCTGGGGCCACAAATTTGCCGGCCCACAAGACGCCAACCACCTGGCCGCCATCCTCGTCGGCGCCCCGTCCCTGGACGGCAAGCCCGTGGGCAACAACCGCTTCTACGGTGCCAACGACCCGCGGCGCAATACGGGGCTGTCACTGGGCTACTAAGCCAGTGCAGGGCAGGGGCCTGGCAGCCCGGCCCTGCGACCTGGAAGAATATTTTTTGAAATCAAGGGCTTGCCAGCCTCGGTAAATCAGTACATAATTGCCGCCATCGAACGCACTGAAGCATAAAAAACTTCAATGTTTTCAATGAGATAGAGTAGAGGCAAGCTTCACGTAGCCCACTCAAGTTCATATGCGGTAAATGTCAGCAGTTTGGGCATTGATCGTTTGAGGCCGAGTAGCAAAATGGTTATGCAGCGGATTGCAAATCCGCCTACGCCGGTTCGATTCCGACCTCGGCCTCCACTCTTGAAAGCCCCGCAGCCATTAGGTTGCGGGGCTTTTTTTGTGCCTGCGGATTTTGTTCGGCGGGATAATTGGGACAATCCTGGGACACCGAGACTGTTTGCATGTCCTAGGGACGAACGGCAAAATCCGCAGCATGGCGACTATCGAACAGCGTCCCAATGGGACATGGCGGACCAAGATCCGCAAAAAAGGATACCCGGCACTTTCCGCCTCGTTCGACACGAAAGCGGAGGCGCAGCGGTGGGCTTCTGAAATCGAGGGGGATATGTCGCGCAAGCGCTTCGTCGATACCCGGGAGGCGGAAGCCACCACGGTCGCGAAGGCCTTTGAGCGCTATGCGCGGGAAGTATCTGCGCTGAAGAAGGGCGCCCGCCAGGAGCTGACCCGGATAAAGACGTGGTCCGATGGCAAGTATGGCGGCAAGTCGCTGGCTGAACTGCGGTCATCCGACCTGGCCGAGTACCGTGATGCGCGCCTGGCTTCCGGCGCATCGACCAACACCATTCGGCTATCGCTGGCATTGATAAGCCATCTGTACACGGTGGCAATCAAGGACTGGGGCATTGAAGGTCTGAGCAACCCAGTTGCGAAACTGAGGATGCCGAAGGGTAGCCGGGAGCGTGACCGCCGGCCGAGTGCCGCCGAGTTGAAGGCGGTGATCAAGGCCGCAGGGGCGATCCATGCGGAAATGCCAGTGATAATTGAGATTGCCGTCGAGACCGCAATGCGCCGCAGCGAACTGCTGACGCTGCGCCGAGTCGACATCAAGGGCAAGCATGCGCTGCTGGAAGACACCAAGAACGGCAGCCGCCGGCTGGTGCCGCTGTCGATCCGTGCCCGCGCGCTGCTTGAGTCACTTCCGGCCCGCATTGATGGCCAGGTGTTCTCCCTGGCCCCGCACTCAGTCAGCCAGTATTTCCTGCGTGCCTGCAGGGCTGCCGAGGTGAAGGATCTGCACTTCCATGACCTGCGGCATGAAGGAACGTCGCGGCTGTTTGAGAAGGGGCTGTCGATCATGGAGGCGGCTTCTGTGACTGGACACAAAACCATGGGGATGCTCAAGCGGTACACCCACCTGTGCCCTGACACCCTGGCCGACAAGCTCGGTTAACTGACACGAGCGAGCGTCGGCGGCGTCTGACGTTTGCGCCCAGGGCGCGCCGGCGCGTGCTTGCCTTCCTCGAATTCCTGCAAGAACTTGCGCACCGTACTGACCCTCCAGCAAATCCGGATACCCTGCTTGAAGAACGGTGGCAGCCAATACGCACCGGCCTGTAGCGCGCTGCGGATAGATGATTCCGACCGGCCAAGCATCTTGGCCAGCTCCGGGACATGAATTACTTCCGGTTCCATAGTTGCCTCCCACAGCCCATTCCGGGCCGCGCTGAATTGATGGTCATTTGGTGTCCTTGCCGCGCTGGGCGGCAGAAGGTGGGGGAGAGTTATGCGATCGGCACGTAAGCTTCGCCGCGGCGTTCAGCCGAAGCCTTCCGGTAAGTCTCGTTGGTGTATGGAGCATCAGGCTCGCGACGGATAAAGGTCATCTGGTAGTGGGAGCCTTTGGCGCGATGCGTTCCGGCGCAGTACTTCTCAATCAGGTACTGGGCGTCGTGCTTGTCGCCTTTCTCCGCGCGGCTGCCGGTACCGATGGTCCCGCCTTTCCACGACCCCTTTTCTGGGCCTGTCTCGCCATCAAAGGCGATATCCAGCTCAACGAAAGTTCGCGTAGGGCGCAGCGCACCGAAGTACTTTTTCACCCAGCCGGTACCGATGCGGTACACGCGCTTCTCCATATGGCAATAGGCTCGTATTTCCTGGCCGTCATAGTCCTTAAGCAAAAACACATAGCGGGGCATTGTGTCTTTGATGGCCTGAGCTTCCTTGTAGCCAAGGCGAACACCTTTGCTCTTCTCGATATGCTCAACGCCGTTTGCGTCACACAGCGCATTCAGGACCAGATCGAATTCGCGCCAAGGGAATGAGAAGTACCGAGACTTTTCGGATTGCGAGTCCATTGTGCTAGGCCCGAAATTCGTGTGGATTCCTCGTGTTTGCAGGCGGAACCCGTACTTGCGAGCGTGATACTCGAAGTAGTCGAGATGCCCGAACTGTTCAAGTCGTCGCGCTGTAGCTTCCGGGCTCAATGTAGTGAATGTTTGCTTCTGCGCCCAAGGCTTGATGATGTTGGGAATTTTGATCCAGGCTGAATACTTCCAGACATGGATGATCAGCTTGTTTCCTGGGTAGTCGCCGTTGTCGCCGGAGTCGATGGCGATTCCGAATATGCTGTCACGCTGGCCCTTGTAGTAGAGGTCGATGAAATTGAGGATCACGAACTTGTCTTGCCATGGATTGGCCCTGAAAACATTGCGGGAAAACCAGGCTTTGATTATTTCGAACATGCAGGAATACCTCGCCCGCCGCTCACCGGCAGGCATGTAGGGGGATTGGGTTTAGGGAAGCGTGCTGCCGATTTGCGCTGCTACGACGGTGATTGCCTGGCGTAGCGCGCCACCTCGATCCGCGTCGTCGGTCCAACCGATGTTCTCGCCGAAGCCTCGGCGCTCGACCATCACGTACTGCAGGTTGGTGAACCAGAGGATGCTGAGCTGAAGGTCTACCGCCAGGCGCATGGCCTGGACGTCATCACTGAGTGGCTGCCATTGCTCCCGGCCTGAATCTGGGTCGTCGTAGTAGAAGGCATCGCTTCCGCGCCGATACTCCAGCTCGAAGCCCATGGCCTTGGCAGACATCCGCAACAATTCATGGTCTGTCATGGCCTGGACCTCGATAGATGAAGACGTAGGCGAACCAGAGGGTGGCGATCATGGCTTCCTACTCCGGCTGACATCCTCACCGGTGACGATGTGTGGCGTGATGTCCTTGATCGTGAAGAATTCAGGCTGGCAATGCTTGCGCGCCCATGCCTTTAGCGGTGCGAGCGCGATCTGCAGTTCTGCCTCGGCCGCCTTGCTTAGGTCTGGATACGCATCAACCCATTCGCCAGCGTCGCTATCGCAGGCGTTTTCGTACATTCGCTCGGTCACATCGCTGGCATCTGGTAGGAAGCGAGCGGGGTCGTCCTTGCACACAATCCCGCGGTAGACAGTGCCTCCTTCGTACAGGCCAGGCCTGTAGCTGGCCGGGTGCCCATCGCCATCGCTGTCGTGGCCATAGTTGTCCTTGAGCAGCTCGTCGAGGCTGTCGTAATCCCAGGAGCCGTTTTCACCGTCCAGCGACCACTTTTCACCGGTCACGAGCGCCTCATAGGCCGGCACCGAGTTCGCGGCAGCTATCGGTAACGCTGCCTTGAATTGCTTGAGGTACTCAGCCGGTGTCGACCCCCAGCTATTTACCAGGCAGTCGTCATCTACCGGATGTCCTGTGTCTTCGGGCTCATCAGATGGCTCGCCGGGCACCATGAAAAACTCGCGCTCCACTGCGTGCAACAGATCGGAGAAGCGCTTCGTGTTTTCGATATTTACCAGCAGGGTCGACAGCTCATGGTTTGAGCTGAGGCCGAACACGTTGTAGATGCGGGCCAGTTCTGGCTGATGTTTTGGCATGACGATATTGGTCCTTGCCGCTATAGCGGCTGACTTTGAAGGGGGAGGGGTTACAGGTTTTGCGGGTGGAGTACGGATGTACTCCTATCGGGATTCGGCTGCGCGCTTGCGAAACTCGTAAACCATACTGCGCAGCTCCACCAATGACTCCTGGAGGTCGCCGCGGGCGGAGTCGATATTCTCCAGCAGCTCACCTTCGCCATCGTCACCGCCTTCATCGACGGCAAATATGGCCAGCCCATACGCCTGGAACTTGGCCATAACGTCATCGGCTGACTTTGCCATGTACTCAGCATGCTCGATGGCGTAGTCCTTGGGTGAGCGCACAGGTATCACCACCGCTACCGGCGCGGGCTGCTCGGCGTAGAGCGGCACAACCCTGTAAGGCCCGTTTTGGGTTGCTGAAATTTCAGATGCCTCAACACAGCGCCTTGCCTCGCCTGCGGTGCGGTATGGAACGTATGACCTTGACCCGACTTTCCAATTTGCCCACGCCACCGGCTCGCCCTGTGGTTGGGCGGCTGGCTCAGCGCGACGATTCCAGTCCTCAGCTTTGAGGTGCGCACTACAGGCTCGGCATTCGACGCAAGGCATGGGGCTCAGGTCGTCGTGTACATAGTGATCGTGGGTTCCGTATGGCTCGCCGCCGCAGAACGGGCACGGCAGAAGCGGAACGCCGTCAATCGTTTGGTTGGTGGTCATGGCTTGGTTACCTGATTCGCAAGAAATTTAGCGCGGGCGTAAAGTCCGTCAGGGATGTCCTTTGCCTGCTTAAGAATTTGCAGGGTCACTTCTGCAAGGCCTGAATCGGCTGGCGGCGCCAAGTAAAGAGCTGCGCCATCAGGCAATGAGCTTGCCTCATAAAGCGTTGCAACTCTTGGCGCGCCAACCAGCCAGGTTTTAGCAATGACAGTACCGACCTGATCTTTAATACCCTTGGCACGCCGCTCAAGCAGACTCCACACAGTCTCGTATTCCGGCCAATCCGCCTCAACCACCACCGCCTTCACGGTCGGGATGCCTTCGCCGAATATGCAGTTCTTCAGGTATTGAATTTGGCTTTCGGTCAATTGGTTGTGCTTGATGACCGTGTAACGAATTTCTCTTTTGAACTCACGCATAAATCACCTCAGCAAATCAGTTGTGCCAGTGCCAGCAGGCACCAGCAGTAGGCGGGGAGTTGGGCGCGCATCACAGGTTCTCCATGCATTCGCCGTTGCATCAGCGAACAAAATATGCAGAGCAAACAGGGTCGATTTCGTGGTATGTTTCTGCCGTCTGCAAGTCATGTGTTACCTGGCCAGGTTGTGCTGCAAACGCACCTGGCTTTCTTTTGCGCAGCGTCTCCATAAAGCGAAACCTTTCTGCCAGGGAGCGCACCCTGAGCATTGCCTTGGTCGCCTTGCTCACATCACCCCAAGCCCCAAGCCACATTGAGCCGCTGGGCATTCGCTTTGCGCTGCCCGCGTCTTTGAGCATCATTGAAACAGCAATTGCCAGATGCTTTTCCGCTTCATCAAGGTGCTTAGAAATATCACTCATCGCCACCACCCTCTACTGGTTTGTACAGCTTGGCCGTGCAGCCAATCAGGTCCGGGTAGCCGCCAGGTTTGCCCATGCGGTGAGCGCCATTCACAACTGGAATACCAGCCTGGCAGCCATCACACTGGTTGAGCTGTCCCTCTGCTGGCTTGAGTGCGGCGTCGATCTCCAGCCACACATACACGTCGTGCGCCACGTCATTGGTGAATGGGTGGGCCTTGCGCAACAACTCCACACGCGCGTCAGCTGCGGTCAGGCGATGTTGAAGGTCGATAACCTGGCCCTTGTAGGTATTTCGCTGCCCTACGGCAACCTGCAATCGCTGCAATTGCTTCTGAAATTTTCTCTTTCCTCTTTCAGCATTAACTATCAACTTGGCCTCACGCCCCAGCGCCGCGTCACGCTCGGCGGTTACCCGGTCGAAATCGGACGCCAGAACAAATCCGCCGTAGTCATTTTCCTCAGCCAATTCTGCATAAAACCGCTTCACTTCACTCATGACCCACCTCCAAATAATCAGAAATCACAACCGACGGCCTCTGTAGGCAACCGGCATAAACACAAATTGCCTCGGGCATCTTGAATGACCGTCCACTCAGCATTGGTCAGTCGAGCCATTAGCTCGCTGAATCGGTATTGGCGGATCATGGGGTTCTCCAGGCGCTGCTAGGCGGCGCATCAGAGTTGGATTTACATGGATGAGGCGGCGAGGATCACAACTGACACGCTGGTGCCGGCGAATTCGTTGTTGTAGATCTGTGACCATTCATGCTTCAGGCCTGGCAGCACGTCTTTGCCTTTCGCGCTGGCCGGCAAAACTGCGACTAACCTTCCACCGAGCTTGAGCATGGATGCTGCACGCTCAATGTGAGCCTGCCAGCGACCTTCGCTGTATGGCGGGTTCATAACGATACGGTCGTACTTTCCGGCGATCTGCCATTTCAGGAAATCGGCGCACTCGACGTAGTAGCCCTTGGCTTTCAATACTTCGCAGTGAAGCTCGCTGATTTCAACGCAAACGGTTTTGGCTTTCGGCATCAGGTCGGCAAGTCCACCCATGCCGGCGCTAGGCTCAAGGCAGTTGTGATCAGGATCGATGTGTGCCAGCTCCACCGCGGCTTCCGCAACGGTTTCAGGTGTCGGGTAGAACTGGTGAGCCCTCTGGTCGGGAATACAACCGCTCGAGATAATTTCGTCCAAAGCTGAGCGCGGGTTGAAGTCGAACTCGAACCAAGAGTGCCCGACGGCTGTGCGCTTAACTCCGCCGATCATAGCTAGTACCTTCTCCGCTTCTGCCTGGGTGATCGCGCTGTGTCTGTCATAGGCAAACTGCAGGGCGTTGACGTTATCTGTCAGCGGCTCGCGCGGCGGGCTCCAACGATCTACCTGCACCGGCTTGCAAGGCTGCTGCTTCATCCCTGCCAGTGCATTGACTACGGTGAAGGGCAAAGGGCGGCCAACCATCTGGAACTCTTTGGTTCTGCGCGCAGGTTTCGTGCGGAAGCTGGCAGGAATGGCGGAAGGGTAGATGCTGGCCAATACAGAATTTAGGCGCCAGGCCATCTCCGGGTGAATCTCAATGTGCGCTGTGCCTTTCTTGTAAAGCCGGATCTTCATTGCGTGACCATCGACCGAATGCCACTGGCCGGTGTTTCGGCGCAGAATCTCCAGAAGTGGTCCTGTGCTGTTGTGCCCAGGCTCATCCCGACCCATGAACTTTGCAATGATGCAACGCAAGTCATTCAGATAACCCGCACGGTCGTGGTCCACAGTGTCGTAGTAGGTCAGCATACGGGCGACGATCATTCGCTTACCGAAAGCCGAGGGTGAGTTCGTTACGTGCTCGCCTGAAAGCGCCTGGAATATCCCGTCTACCCGTTCAGCAAAGAACTTAGCTCGGGCTGCAAGCAATTCGCTCAGTGTTGCCCGCACCGTGCTTTCTTCAAAGTCTGGTGCTTTGTGCTCGCGAATCTGCTCGTTCCATTCGTTGCGGCGCTTTTGAGGCATTGCGTCGTAAACATCTGTCAGAGCCAGGGCTTCGCCCCAATATGACGAGTTGAGCGATGCTATCGCGCCTGGAAGCTGGAATAAGCGTTCTACCGATATTGTTCCGTGTCTCCCGTTGTCGCCATTGCCGTCGAGAAAGTAGTTCAGCGCACCAGCTTTCCCGCCAGCTATCACGAAATCATGAAGCGCTTCGATGTTCCTCCGGGCTGAGTCGTAGCGACCCAGCAGGCCGTCAATTGCATCGCCAGCCATCGGCGCGAAGAACTCAGCGACATCCTCGACAATCTCCCCGTATGCCGGGGTAGCTATTGCGTGCATGGATTATCTCCAGTCAGGCGCCGCCCTCCGCGTTACCGGATGCAGCGAGTAGGGTGGGTTATTCGTCTACACAGATGCGCAGTGCTTCGCGGTTGTAGGCGAGCTGCAGTTTTGCCGACACGTTTTCACTGATGGTTATTTCGTGTCGCGGCGGTGAGAGAAACTGAGCCGATCCAGCCGGGCCCAGGCCGTGCAGGTGGTGAATCATCAAGGTCATGGCCTCGCCCTGTTCCTCGATGCCGTGCCAGGCCATCAGGTCAGCCAAGGCTTGGCGGGTGCCGGCCATGGTGTGGAGTCGCAATTCTTCCTCGCCGCGAGTCTTTCGCCTCGCCGCAGTCTTTGCTGATCGTTCTTTCTGCGCGGCAGCCATGGCCTACCTCTTCTATTCCGCTGGCCGGCAGTGCGAGCCAGGTTTGACGTTTGCGTTGCTGGGTGCGGGCTATGCGGCGCATGAATCGACCTTTACCTGATGCCAGGCGCCGACGGCTTCAAAGATCCGCGCGGCGTGCGCCTCATCCAGCGAAATCGATTCGGGTATGGCGATCCAGCCCGAAGCCACCATCTGGCTTTTATTGGCCTCAGCGCGCAGCTTCATGTAGCAATGCTCAATCACGTCTTCCAGGTGGTCGGAGAGGTAGACGCCATCGGGCGCAACCTCCACTGACTTGCTGTAGCGGTCGCCGCGGGTGTCGATGCAGAGCGCGCTGAGGTAGATCGTCCATCGGTGGGGGATACCGCAGACGGCCTGGCCAATCTTTCCCGGCGCGATGTTCTTCAGCGATTTGTAGTTGATCATGCCCTGGCGCCCGCTGGGGTCGATGTTGACCACTGCGACGTGGTTGGCGGCCAGCAGCGAGCGGCACGACCGCGCGATTCGCGCCTGCAGGTTATGCGCCTTGCGCTTGCTCATAATGCCTCCGCGAGTTTGCGCAGCGCGTTACGCTCGGCCCAGGTGATGGGCGGCTTGCGGCGCTTGAGAATGGTTGCCGGGTCGATGAATTCCGAACGCTTTGCCGGGTCTGGATTGATCGCCGGACTATCGCCGATGGTGAGTTTTCCGCCAGCGGCAAGGTGCCGTTGTACCTGACTGGAAAGCTCCAGCGCTTTCTCGCGCCGGAACTCGATGTCTGATTTCAGGTTACTGATCATGCTGCTTTGCTCCGCAGTTTCTCCTCGTATCCGTCCACCAGCAGCTTGAACTCCCAAAGCTCCTCTTCAAGCTTGTCGATGTAGTTGTCGTCGCGCTTGAATTCCTGCCACCACAACTGTCGTCCGACCGATTCAAGGGCAGGGCAGTACATCCCGATGTGCCACCACTTGCGACCGGTGATCCACATGCACCCCTGTACCTGGTCCATGATCTCACTGGCGTCATTGTCGATGTGGAACGACCGAAGTTTTTCAGGGGCAAGGAAGCACTTGTACTCCGAGCCGCCATCTTCGCCGATGAAGCCATCTGCACTGGCGCCAAATGCGCCGTCGTCGGTTTTGACCAGTCCGACCTGGGTGATAATCAAGCCGGTTTGAGCTTCATGCTCCATGCGGGCCTGTGGTTCGAGTTCATGCCCGCGGCGCATTTGCCAGGTCTCAAAACCGCCATCAAGGGGCTTGCCGCTGATCCGCTCCACAGCCAGTCGGAATGCATAATCCTGGGCCTTGGCGGTTGGTTCGCCCTTGTTCGGGCCTGACTTCAGTTTGGCTCGAGCATCGCCAAACATGCTGGCGGTGATAACTCCGGCTCGCTCCTGGTGCCACTCTTCCGACCCCTGCGCGCAATTCACGATGATCATTCTGGGACCTCCTCAAATTCAACTTCTTCGTCGGCTGGTGGTTCGGGCTGCTGGTCTGCGACGTCCTCGCTTTCCGGCTTGGCCTCTTCGGCGGCCTTGAGCTTCACTCCGCACGCCACCACCGCAGCCTTGAACAGGTCGTAGGCTGTTGTGTCCTTGGCGTCATTGATGACAGCCACCCCGGCCTTCCAAACTTCTGTCAGCGCGTCGGGCGTGATTGCAGCTTCGGCCTGTGTAATCCAGTGAGCGGACAGGGCAGGATCATGGGGGACTTGTGCGGCCTTCTGGCTTTGCGTCTGAGCCTGAGCCTGCTCCTGTGGCCGCAGCTCCTCGGGTAGATCTTCGATGTCCTGCGTGAAGATGTCCGATGCCGCAGTGACGTTGAGCGTCATGGCGATCATGGCCCGCTTGCAGGCCATCTTGAGGATGGTGTTGGCCAGGTCTGCTGGTTCGGTGCGGATCTGGTCGGCCGTATTGCCGTTTTTGTAATATTTCTTCCGGCGCAGATTCTCCGGAGTGGCGTCCAATTCCGCTTTGCAGATGACGCCGCGCCACTTGTACTTCTCTTCGCTGGACGAGCATTCGCCTACGCCTTCGCCGAGAGCAACACCGGTCATCTGGTGACGACCAACACAAGTGACCCGGTAGCGCGCTACACCTGGGCCGGAAAGATCTTCAATTCGGTATTCCTGCGCAACCCGGAAGGTCACACAAAGCACTTCAGCACCCGGCTTGTATAGGGTTGGTTTCTGGGTGCCTGGGATGGTGCCGTAGTGCGTTTCCCGCTTCATGATGCCCTGCATCACTTCCTGCACCAGGTTAACGCGCTGGCGAATCTCTACGGCCGAGAAACGGTGAACCTCGGCAGCAGTAAGGCCGGCGCTTTCGCGTGCCGGCATTTGAATGATCTCGTTCATGACGACCTCAGTAAGTGATGGCGATGGCTGGAATCTTGCGCTGAGCAATCAAGGTGACTGCCTGTTTCGCGCACTCCACGGGCATACCGCCGGCGATAAATGCGTCCAGCGCGGCGCGGTTGATCTTTGCTTTGTGCGCCTTGTCCGCTTCCCGCGCGGCGGCTTGGCGGTTGATCTCGTCGGCAGCGGCATTTGCCCGGGCGATCTCTGCGAGTCTCGCTCGCTCAGCGGCTTCAGCTTGGCGGCGCTCCGAGTCAATGCGCTCTTGTTCTGCACGCTGCTCAGCAGCTACTCGATCTGCTTCGGCCTGAGCCATCGCTTGCTTATGTCGCTGCTCGTCTTCGATCTTCTGTTGCGCGGCGCGCTGCTCCGATTCGATCTTGTCCCGCGCTGCCTGGGCGGCGGCGCGCTCCGATTGCTCAGCAGCCAGCTTCAACTCCAGCTCGCGGCGATCAGCGGCGGCTTTTGCTTCGGCTTCACGCTTGGCGGCGGCATCACGCTCTGCCTGTGCACGCTGCTCGGCTTCGCGGCGGGCACGATCCTCTGCTTCACGGGCGATCTGGGCGTCGCGCTCGCGCTGGGCCTGCGCTTCTGTTTCGGCGCGCAGCCTGACCAGTTCCGCCTGTTCGGTTTCATATTTCTGGCGGGCGGCGAGGGTGGTGCGCAACTTGTCCAGAACCTGATCCTTGGTGCGGGCAGCATCAGCCTCGAACTCTTCCCAGTGCTCGCCCATCTTCACCGCCTCAACCGAGGCGATAGACTCAAGAAGTTGCGCGGCGGTGACGTCCGACAGATCCAAGGCAAAATCCGCAATTGCCTGTACGGCATCGACGTGCCGATCCTTGCGAGCCTGCTCGGCGGCTTCCCAGTCAGTCAGCGGCTTGCGAACTTCCTCTTGCCACGTGCTCAGCAGCTCACGAACGCGCTTGCGCTCGGCGTCGATCTTTTTCGGTACATCCTTCAGTTCTGCGACGAGCTCTTTGCCCAGGCTGTCGAGTTTCGTTTTTGATCCCGCCAGGCTGTAAGCAATCGAGCGATACGCGTCTTGGCCCTTTTTGGTTTTCACGTCAGGTGCCGAGGCGTTGAACTTGTCGATTTCTTCACGGACGCTCTGAAGGTATGGGTCCAGGCCGTTAGGGGCGCTGAATACTGCCAGGGCTACTTCTTTGGCTGGCAGGATCGCCAGTTGTTGTTCTGCGGACATGGGGAATCCTTGCCGCGATGCTCGCAGCGATTGAAGGTTTGGGGTTTATTCGGTTATCAGGCCGCCGATAGCGGGGCCCAGGAACAGGACGGCGTAGAAGATCAGGCCGGTGATGAAGAAGGCCCAGCGGATGGCGCGGCGCCGGTGCCGCTGGTGGGTGGTCATAGCTTCGGCTCCCAGCCAAAGAACTTCATGATGTTGATGCAGCGCTTTCAGGTGACCTGATCTCGATTCGTTGTCAGTTGCGGATCGCCACTCTCCGTACCGCAAAACAGGGTGTCGGGATGATCCGCATCAGACTCGGTGCCGCCGTCCGAGTCGTAGTAGTGCAGCTTTGGCTTGCTCACGGCTTTTCTCCCATACCCATGAGTTGGTCCACAACCCCTAGCCAGTTATCGCCATAGATGCGCTCAAGGCTAGACTCGGCGTCCTGCGCGATGAACTGGAAGCGAGCGGCGTCGATGCGCAGCGTCTCTAGCTCGTCCTTGATCTTGTCTAACTCGGAGGAACTGGCCGGACGCCGATCTACCCGAGTGTTCCAGTCGTGCAGCAGCAGCGGTAACTGGTCATCGGACTGAGGGCAGTCAAGCTGGAAGTCTTCAAGCGGGCAGCCTGTTACGTGATCTGCTGCGATTCGATACCAGTCGCGAGCGACTTTTGAGAGGCTTGCATGCCCGCCGCAGTACGGGCACGGCTCCAATTCTCTGTGTTCGCTCATAGCGCACCCTCGAAGTCTTCCAGCAGGCCACGGTTATCCTCAGTGAGTCGTGCGCACTCTTTGCGCAGCGCTTCAATCTCTGCATTAACGCTTGCCCTAGAATCCCGCCAGAACTGGAAGTAAATATTGCGCGGCTTGATGAGCTGCTTGTCGCAATACGCCTGGAATTCTTCCAGCAGTTGGTGATCGCTCATTCCGAAACCTGCTTGCGGTAGCCCGCGTCGTAGAGAAGCCTGCAAATAACAAATGCCGTTGTAGTGCCGTCGCTTTGATCGCAGCCACAGCCGCCATACACCATTTCGGCGATGGCTTTCTCACGCTCTTCCGCCGCGATCTGCTCGGGCGTGCGGATGAGGCGGACTTGCGACTCGCCGACAGGGTCGTACATGTGGGCTTCATGCTCGAGTGAGTACCGGAAGACGATTGCCATTTCGCGATGGTGGGCAAGTACCGTCGATTCCTCCCATGTGCCGTCGACGTTAGTTTCACACACCGTCCCAACAGGCGGCAGGCCTTCGCCGGTCCAGAGGGCGGGACGCAACTGCTCAAAATGAAACTCAGACCGGCGCGGGTTGTGACGGTGATCGCTGTTACCGCCGCCGTAGGGAAACGGTTTGGGCTGATCAAGCCTTTGGTATTGATGCTCGCCGACCCACACTTCACGAATTTCACCGCCGAACGCATGCAGCGCATGGCCGACCGCCCAGGCTGGCGCCTTGCTCCAATCAATGTTCATGCCTTCACCTCATAAGCGACAGTCCACTCACCGCACAGGCAGGCCCGGCGGCTCCAGGCGTGGACGTTTTCGATACCAGCGTCATAGGCCAGCGACAGGGCGCCGAGCCAGGACTTGTGGGTAAATGCCAGGGTCATGGTGTTCATTGCGCAGACCTCGCTCGGATATCCGCAAGAAACGCTTCAGCCTGGGTTTGATACAGGCGGTTGTAGCGTTCCTTGTAGTGGAAGAATTCGCCGTCATCGATGGCGCCCAACGCGTAGGCCATTTCCATGGCCATGCTGGTTTCGGCGAACAACTGAGACGACGTGTCGCCGTTGCGGATGCATTCGAAGCGAGCATCGATCATGCCCACCGCGATAACGTTTGCACGGCTCATGCTGCCCACCGTTGCCGGCGCTTGATGGCGTCGATCTCAACCCACAGCGCCAGCGTGATCTGCGGCCCGTACTGGTGGGCCAGCACCGGCAGTTGATAGTCCGGCACATCCATCCGCACGCCGTCTTCGTCGTAGCAGATGCCCGAAACAAGCTTGAATTCCAGCTCGCGACAGCCATGGGCATCCCAGTCGCTGTTCCAGCTGCCATGGCAGGGCGGTTCATTCACGCAATGGGTCACCCCCACCTGGAGGACAAACCCCTCAACAACTATTTCGTGTTCCATGGATGCCTCCAGAGTTGCGGGTTAGTCGTAGTAGTCTTGATCGGCAAGGTATTCGGAATGCTCATTCACAAGCCATTCCTCCATTGAGGCGATCTCGGGTTCAGTCATGAAGCTGGTGTCGTCTTTCGACTCCCACTCGATTTCGCAATGACCGAAGTACTCCTCAGGATCAGCAGCCCGGCAGCTAAAATTCCCTTTCGACTGAGAAAAGGAAACAACGCTCAGGTTGATGGCAATGTCTTCGCCGTCCTTGATCGTCCAATATTCGTAAGTGCTGGCCATAGATACCTCCAAGGTGGCGTTATTCGGTGGGCGGGGCGGGGAGTGGCTGCCAGTGGGTTACTTTTTTGATGCATTCCCGGATAGCGAACTTTTGAACCTGCCCAAGCTGGTAAAACACACCAGCGCCGCGCCAGATTCCGTCCGGATGAAGAATTGCCAAGCCCGTATCCAGGCATGGCTCGCCATCAGCGTCGGAGTGGTAAGCCACGATTACCTCAATCGGAAACCCCGGAAGCCTGTCTTCAACCTTGATCCAATCGCTCATGGCGACCTCCAGTGTTTGGGGTTAGGCGGAACGGGCGGCGAGCATGGCGTCGGCCACGATGTATGCGAGTTTTGCTCTACTGTCAGCATCGGCCTCTGTGAAAAAATTAGTTCCAATGTCGCTGTAAGCAGGCTCAATAAGCGCCGTTATCGCCTTGGCTGCGAAGTAGTCGCGCAGGCTCATGCCGGTGTATCCGTCAGCTTTGCCGTAATGCTCCATTGACGCTTCTGGAGCCGGAAACGCTGGCTCGCTGTTGTCTTTGCTCATGACTCTCTCCATTCGTTGGTTCACCCGGTTAGGCGGTAGCGATGACTGCTTCACGAAAGCGTGAAGGGCTCCAGTCGCAAGATTCGTCAGCTGGGATGTGGCCGAACATCAGCGTGCAGCGGCGGCAATGCACGCAGTCACCGCAGGTCTTGCCCTCGGGTAGGTTCATCTGGTCAGCGTTGTCGACCGACCGTGGGAAAGGGGCTCGTTGCTCGCTCATGAATGTCTCCGTGGATTTGGTTCACCTGTATTCGTCAACACTCATGCCTCCCGCTGGTTGCCGATGGGCGCGGGGGAGGAGTGCTGACGTAATAGAGGCGGGGAAGGGTGCAGGCGCCCGGCACTGCCCGGGATGTGTCGAGTCTGGCCAGCTATGCCCTCGGACTCGCCTGCGGTGTTCTTCGTCATTTGGGTTGGGCCTACCTTTCGGATGATGCGCGGTGACATCGACGACCCTGCTTTCCGCTGCCTGTTAGGGTGTTGGGCGAAGCCTTCAGGCTTGCTACGCCACGCAGGTGAATCGTTGATCTACTTCATGGCGATCACTCCTAACGTTCGCTCACTGGGAAGGCAGTGGCCACCTATGATTTCCCATCTGGCCCTGATCAGAAGGCCAGCCAGTGAAATCGGTTATGCATGCATTTGCACAGTGACGAAGCCATTGCTCTCCACTCTGTGCGTCCAGCGGTTGAACCAGACACCGTCGCCGAACTTCTTCATCGCCGCTCGGCGAACCTCGATGACGATGCTGTCGGCGGTGTCGCCCTTGTCAGGTGCTACGAGCCAGTCGAGGCGTTTACCGTTGCTCAGGCTGCTGTCGATATAGAAACGCGCCATTTGCTTATCCCTCAATACCAAAGTGGCGGCGAACTACCTGCTCGCCGATTTCGTCAAGCAGCGCCTCAACACCAAAGTGATTGACGACTTGCTCAACTTCGAAGTTTTCCAGCACCGTTGCGCCGTCTGCATCGAATGCCGAGACAGCCATAAACGTGCGACTAGTCGGGTTGACGTCGATCTTGCCGGCGTCGAAATTCAAAACTGAGATATTCATTCCTTTCCCCTTTCAATGATTTTCCGGATGACCCTGTCGCCAAGGTCATCGAGGAAATCTGTTTTCTCCACCACGCAACACTTCCGAGTCGTCTCTCACCGGCGTCGCACATTTCGTGTTCGATGCTGTTCCGGTTTGGAAGCGTGGTTTCGCGTACTCACATGTGGGAGTACGGCAGCTACCAGAGGCTGCATGGACGACGGTTTAGCTTTCTCACCACCGGGGTTGCCGGTACGTCGTTGGGTCACGTCAAGTTGTAAAAGAGCGTTCGGCGTCTGCCTGGCATCGCTGCCTGTGTTGCGGCGGGTCTTGGTAGGCCCTGGCGAGTCCCTGTTGGGTGACTCGATGGAGTGAACATTACGCGCTGTAATAATCATCGTCAATACTCGATGTAATAAATTTTTGAGGTTCCGTAATAAATTATGCCGGGGCAGGATTGCCGCCGAATCGCGGGCATAAAAAAGCCCGCTCAGTGGCGGGCCTATTTGGCGGTTTGGTCTACTTCTTTTTGGGGGATCGGCGGACGGTTGACCACCAGAAGACCCGGCCAAGCATCTTGATCTCTTCGCGGTATTGCTCCGAGGTCATTATCTCGTCGGGGAATTCATCGGCGTTCTCGCTGCGTATCCTTATAGCGCCACCAGGGAGCCGGTACAGATATTTTACGCGAAGCATGCCTTCGTGGTTGAAGGCATAGATCTCGCCGTCGATGACCGATGTGTCGGCGCGGTCGAAGCCGATAGCCGCGCCATCCAAGATCAGTTTTTCCATGCTTTTGCCGCGAACCCTGGCCACCGCCGCGTTCTCACACTCAACACCTGCTGCTCTCAAGGTGGCGCTGCTGAAACGAAGCGTCCTGTCTGCAACCTCCATCACAACTGTCATACCGTCTCCGCCGGCAAATTCGACTTCTGCATAGTAGGGGACTGCACACTCATCCTCTTCCAGAGGATCGCCATCACTCCATACCGCCATATCCCCCAGGTACTCAGCATTCGCCTCAACGGGTCGTTGCGCGGGCGAGGGGGCGCCGTTCTCGCGGAACACAGAGGCAAGTCCCAGATATTCCAAAAGGGCGCTGATCTTTTCAAGTGATGGTTCTCTGCGACCGCCAAGCCAATGAGCGACCGCACCCTGGGTGACGCCCATCTGTTCGGCGACCTGATCCTGGGTGATCTCGAGTTCCTTCATTCTGGCCTTTGCCAGTTCGTACCATTTCTTCATCTGCACATCATTACGCCCTGTATACCCTCGCGCCAGTCACAGCGCGTAATGCCGCTTGCGCAATAAAATTACAGAAAGTAATATCTGCTCAAGAATACGGAGAAACCCTATGTCCAACATGAAGACGATTCGCGAAAAGGTCGGCGTCACCCAGGCCGCACTGGCCAAAACGGTAGGCCTGACCCAAGGCGCTATCGCTCATTACGAGAACGACCGCCGCAAGCCAGGACTTGAAGAGTGCCGACGCATTGTCGACGCCCTCAATGCCAGCGGGGCCGCCGTGACCCTGGATGACGTTTTCCCGCCACTGAATATCCCGGCCCTTACAGCCGCTTAATTACTTTTTAAGCCAGGAGCGACACACACATGCACTTCGACCCAAGCCACATGCACGACAAGCCCACAAAGGTCCGCCTCGACGAGGTGGCCGACGATCTGCTCACTGCCATGGCCCGTTTCCAGCGCACACAGAAAGCCGTTCTTGCCCGAGAAATCCTTGAGCGTGGACTGAACCAGATGATGGAAGAGTTTAACGCGAAGACTGATGTGGCCTGAAGTGGCCCAGGAGGCCCTGTGCCTGAAAGAAAACCGCTGGAAATCCAGCTCGATTGGCAGGGAGTCGCTGATCTGGAGTTGTTGGCCAGACGCAACGGAGTAACCCCCGAAGAGCTGGCCGCAACAATTATGAACCGGGCGCTTGATCGAATGACCCGGCCACCAAAGAGCCGGAGCAACGTCGCTTCCATAGGACGCAAGGGCTGATAAGTCCCCCAGGGACTATTGAGGATCTGCCAGTGAAACAACCAAGCAGTAAATCGGACGCACAAAAAAGCCACCGGGCAATGGTGGCTTTTCGTGCAGCACATTCAAAAACGTTCTGGAGCGAATAATGCCTATTCCCCAATCAATCGTCAACACCAACGAATCCGCGCCACGTTTTCTGCAATCGCAAAACGTGGCGCGGACAGTTTCCATGACCAGTCTCGAGCTGGTGGATTTCATAAACTCAACCAAAGAGGACGGGCAGCCTGATCTTCGTCACGATCACTTCATGGCGAAAGTGCCTCGGGTCATCGGGAAAGCAGCTCCCAATTTTTTGGGAACTGACTCCTACGCCAACGGTAGCGGCGGCCGGGTAATTCGTCGCATCTACACCTTCCCAAAACGCGAAGCCTGTCTGATGGCTATGTCGTACAGCTATGAGCTTCAAGC
This sequence comes from Pseudomonas fluorescens, assembly GCF_000730425.1. NCBI lineage: Bacteria > Pseudomonadati > Pseudomonadota > Gammaproteobacteria > Pseudomonadales > Pseudomonadaceae > Pseudomonas > Pseudomonas fluorescens. Next base: position 358,282 of record NZ_CP008896.1, read on the forward strand.
TCTGGTGTTCGACAAGATGACAGCACTTGAAGAGTCTATTTCTTCCGGGGTCTTTTCAGTCCCTAAAACGCGGGCTGATGCACTGCGCCTGGCTGCCGACCTTGAAGAGCAGAACGCCGCCCTCGCTATCGAGAACCACCAGCAGGCCGAGAAGATCGCCAGCCTTGAATCAATCTTCCAGGTGGGCATGACCCCTACGCAGTTCTGCAAGCGCCTGAATGGTGTGAACTGCCAGCAGGTCAACAACGCGCTACTGGCCCGAAAGTGGATCTTCAACTCGGAGCGAGACGAAAAGCGCTCGGTCAAGTTCCGGGTCGGCTCAATCGCCCGCGACAAGTACCTCACCGAGAAAGTTACCAATATCTCGAACGAGGGCATGGATACCTTCGCCAAGTACACACCGATCCTGCTGAAAGAGGGGGCCAAGCGCCTGCACGACCTCTACATGGCACAGAAGCTCCCTATGAAGAAAACGTGGGACGGCCAGTTCTGCCACTGCAAGGCGACCGAGGAGGACCTGGCATGAAAGCCCCTACCTACCAGCAACTGATCGAGCGCGCAGCCCTGACAGCCCTTGAGCTGTTCCAGGCGCAGACCACTAAAAAGGCCCTCAAGGCTGAATTGCGCTCGCTGTACGACACCTACTTCCGAGCCCATGGCCGACCTGATGGGAAGTTCGCCCCCTACAACGACGCCTTCCTTCCTGTGATGGATTTCACCGAGGCGCAGTTCCAGCGTGTTCGCGCTGCCAAGAAGGCCGAGTACAACGCCCAGCGCCGTCACCACACTGCGTTGCGAGCCCTTGACGCATCCAGCCATGCCAAGGCTATGCGGGGTGCCGCATGAGCTACATGAGCGAAATGCAAGACGAGTTCAGCCGTGGCGAGTACCGACAGCTCAAAGCTGCGGCTCTCTCATCGCTTGAATGCCAGCTGCCACAACATCAAGAGGGTTTCGATCAGGCCTTCGCTGAAGCGGCAACCCCTGGCGTTATCTGGAAGCTGGTGGAAAAACATCAGGCGCTGATCGCCGAAAACGAGCGACTGCAAAAAACGAGGATCCCTGCTGGCTTTTATCGCGAGCTGGCCGCTCTCCGCGAGCTTCGCGACCAGGCCAAGAAGTACGTCGATTCCTATCTGCTGGACGAAGTGGAAGACGCTGAATTCTGCGTATCCGAAGACCAACACCTCTGCGCTACTGCCCTTAGTGAATGCCTTATGGATGCCTTCGAAGCGCACTGGGATTCGGCCATGGCCAGCGCCTCAACGAATGCACCGGGGGCCAAATGATGCATTACTTCAAGCGAAACATAGGCGACTACCACAAGAAGGCTGGTCGCCTCACCATGCTTGAGCACGGCGCCTATACGCTGCTCCTCGATGCCTGTTATGACCGCGAACGTTTCCCTACTTTGGAAGAAGCAATTGACTGGTGCTGGGCACGCAACAAGGAAGAAATCGACGCAGTTGAGCTTGTTTTGCGCAAGTTCTTTGAGCTTGTCGATGGCGTTTACGTCCAGGCGCGCATTCAGGATGAAATTGCCGCCTATCACGCTACTGCTTTGAAAAATAAAGAGATCGCAGAGAAGCGCGAGGAAGCCAAACGCACGAAGCGTGCACCACTCGTGCACGAAGCGTGCACGGATGGTCACCTAACCAATAACCATAAACCACTAACCATTAACCAAGAACCAGTAGATCAAAAGACTTGCGCACCTGCGGTGAGCGAGGCGCTCGATCTGTTCCCGAAGTTCTGGGCGCTCTATCCACGCAAGCAGGACAAAGCCAAGGCTCTGAAGGCGTGGACGAAACTCAAGGTCACTGACGACCTGTTCAGCCTGATCGCCAAGGGTCTCGCCGCGCAAGTCGTGTCTGCCGACTGGATCAAGGACGGCGGCAAGTACATCCCAATGCCCACCACATGGCTCAACGGCAAGCGCTGGGAGGATGAGGTCCCTAGCGCGCCGACCAACGTTCACCTGCTGCCTGTGAATCGCCACACCAACTTCGAAAGCCGCGATTACAAGGCCGGAACCAAGGAGAACGCCAATGGCACGTTCCGTATCTGAACTGGCTGATCGCAAGCTGGGGGTAATTGGTCGCAAGGCTGTCACCTGCGCAGAGCATGGCGAATATTCCGCAGTGATGCTCAAGGATGGCGGGTTATCGGGCTGTCCGATCTGCCGGAGCAATCAGCGCGACATGGAAGAGCTTGAGCGCAAGCGCTTCAACTTTCGCATGACTCAGCGTAGCGCCGCCCGAATTCCCCAGCGCTTTGCCGAGAAGACCTTTTCTGACTTCGTGGTATCGAATCCCGCGCAGAAAATCGCACTGGATGCCTGTCTCGACTACGTGGACAACTTCTCGAAGCATCGCCGTGAAGGCCGCTGCATGTTGCTGCTGGGAAAAGTCGGAACGGGTAAGACGCACCTGGCCGTCGCTGCGGTAAACCACCTGATCAACGAGTGCATGGTCAAGGCGATCTATCGAACCGTGGGCGCGATCATCGGTGACATCCGGGCGACCTTTAGCGACCGCACCGGCGAATCAGAGGCCAACATCCTGCGCGAAGTGATAGGGGCCGACCTGCTGGTGCTGGACGAGGTGGGGGCTACCAAGCAAAGCGAGTTCGAGCTAGCAACCCTGTTCAGCATCATCAACGGGCGTTACGAGCAATGCCGCCCAACGATCATTGTCAGCAACCTGGCGCCTGGCGAGCTGAACGATGCCATTGGGGCCCGCTGCGTTGATCGTATCCGCGAGAACGGCTGCATTGGCGTGGCGTTTGAGTGGGAATCGCAGCGCGGCAAGGAGGGCTTCTGATGAAACGAGCAAACCCAGCCCAGCTACGCCAATCCCTTGAGGTGGCAAACACCATGGTCAAGCACGGAATCCGTTTTGTGTGCATGCCGGTGGTGGATGAGGCAGACGGCGTGAACCTTTCGAGCCAGGCTGCCGAGCGACTTGAGCGCATGGCATTGATCGCAGAAGCAGCGGAGCAACGGACATGACCGACAAGATGCGTGAAGCGGTTGCGAGAGCAATCTGGAATATCCGCCGCGAAGAGGAAGACCGGTGCGACATGGAGCTTGAAGACATGGGCGCCAACCATTCCGTGTGGGCCGAGGCTGATGCCGCTATCGAAGCTATGCAGGAGCTGCTGCCATGAGCGACACCAACAAGATGCGCGACGAATTCGAGCGCGAGTGGGGTCAAGTAGATTCCGCTCAAGGCGTGCACTTCATCCCTGAGCTGAACACCTATGGCAGCGAACTTTACGCCCAGCATGAGTATGCGCAGATGAAGTCATCCGCCTGGTTCTATTTCCAGAAGGGCTGGCAGGCATCCCGCGAGGCGCTGGTGATTGATCTGCCAAAGGTAATTGGTTCGCTCATGTATTCGAGTGATGTCTACGAGGCAGTCGAAGCCGCCGGCCTGAAGGTGAAGCCATGAGCCAGTACGACGAACTGAAGCGATTGGCCGAGGCTGCATTGCGCCCAGGATTACGATGGATGACCGAGTTAACTCTTGCGGCAGGCCCAGATGTGATTCTGGCCCTGATCGCCGAGAACGAGCGGCTGAGCACCAACTGTCTTGGTGTGAAATTGGATGTTTTCGAAATTGTTTGCGCAGAGCGCGACCAGCTCAAGGCCGAGAACGAGCGTCTTTCCACGGAAAATAGCGAGATTGAGTCGGCGGCCATCACTTACATCGAGGACATGCAGGAAGCGCAGCGCGAAAACGCGCGCCTCACTGAGCTTTTCACGGTTGGGATGACGCTGGATGGGAATCTGCGTGTTTATGGCGATTGGCAGAGCGTTAGGAAAGCACAGGAGATTCTCGCTGAGCGCGACCAGCTACGCGCCGAAATCGCCGGCCTCAAGACCGGCTACGAAGCCTACGAGCAGGTGAATGCTGAGCTGAAGGCTGAGAACGAACGTCTTGAGCGTAACCGCGACATGTGGAAGGGCCAGGTTGAACGGCAGGCCGAAGAGCTGACTGCGCTGCGCGAAGAAGTCACGGAGTGGAAAGACACAGTCAAGTTCAACGAGGGGTGCTGGAGCGAAGAGCGCGGGACAATGATCGACAAGCTTCAAGAGTCCAGGATGCGTATCAAGGAGCTGGATCTGCTGTTCGGTCGCCACATCCTCGCCATGCGTTCGGCTCTCATCGAGGAAGAGCATGGCAAGGGCCCGGTCGCCGCAATGGAGTGGATCTACAACTCCTTGGCGGGACCGGGTGAGCTGCCGCCAGAAGAGGAGACCGACAGCCAGGCCTACTTCGACCGTGAGATTGTCGCTGTGGATAACGGAATGCAGGACGTAATGGCGTTCCACGAAGGCCGTCGCGCTGCCATGGGGAAGGGAGAACAGTCATGAGCCCGATCATCACTCACCAAATGCAACCGTGCCCGTACAGCTGCGTGTCGACCTGCCTGGCAATGATCGTTGGGCGCCCGGCACAGGAAGTAATCGAAGAAATGCACCAGCCATATCGCGACGGCGATCTGACCTTACGGCAGATGCTCGAGCGCCTGGGCGTTGAATACACGGCGTTCTTCAGTCTGGATTGCCCGCCGCTGGCCGATGAGGGTGTGTACCTGTGCACGTCACCGTCGCTCAACATCGAGGGTGGCAACCACCAGATCCTGATCGAGGTCACCGACGAGAACTACTTCGTCCTTGACCCGGTTCAAGGGCGTAAGGATCGCAAGTACTACGTGGCTCGCGGCAAGGGCGATGGCATTCCGCTGGCGATCGACCTTGGCGGCTTCGTCGTCGACGCCTTTATCTCGCGCGACCATCTTTTGGTCCACCGCAACGGCGAGCCTTTGGCGGAGGTTGCAGCATGACCAGCCTCCAGATACGAAACGAATCAGACCGCAGCAAGGCCATGGGCTACATCGCCGGCCTGGATCTGGCCAAGCCCAAGAAGCTGGCCATCACCGAAGTGGACCGCAGCGGGGAGCAGAACAAGGCCCTGCACGCGGCCCTGGCCGATATCGCCGCCCAGGTCGAGCACGCCGGGAAGAAGTGGGACGTCCTGATCTGGAAGCGCCTGCTGACCGCCGCCTGGCTGCGTGAGACGGGCGACAAGCCGCAGATGATACCGGCGGTAGACGGCAATGGATTCGACGTCATCTACGAGCGCACAAGCAAGCTCACCGTGAAGCAGTGCGGCGAGTTGATTTGCTGGGTTGAGGCGTTCGGCGCCGAGCACCAGGTGCGGTGGACGCAAAAGGACAATTGGGGAGGTAGGTACTAGCCATGGGCAAGATCAATAAATTTAGCACTCATGGGTGCGACAACTTCCGCGATGCAGCTGGTGAGTGGGTTAAGTCTTGGACAATCCGCACGGAAGATTCGCTGGAGTGCCGCTATACCCGACTTGGTAATTTGTGGAACGCGATGGTTGATCGGTGCAATCCAAAAAGCTTTGTTGGGCGAGCGCATCAGTCTTACAGCGATGTAAGCAACGCCTTTGAATCGTTCCAGCAATTTGCCGACTGGGCAGTGGATCAGCCCGGCTTCGATCCCATTGAGGTTGCGGGGAAAAGGTACGCCTTGGACAAGGATTTGCTGAACCCTGGAAATCGCGCCTATTCCGCTGAGTCTTGCTGCTTTGTGCCTCAGCGGCTGAATAACATTTTCGTTCTGCCGCGAGCTTCGCGTGAGATTCCCATCGGCGCCAGTTGGGAGGCTGATCGAAAAAAGTACGCATCGTGCATCAGCATTGAGGGGCGCAAAAAACGTCTCGGCAGATATGAAACTGCTGATGCTGCGCACGCCGCTTGGCAGAAAGCGAAAGCCGCAGAAATTGAGCGTTTGATGACATGGTATCGAGAGGTGCCTGGGTTCAATGAGCGCGTATATGACTCGCTGAAGTCGCGCGCCAACAAGCTCTGCAGTGACATCGAGAGCAAACTCAAAACGGTGGCCCTATGACCATAGAACGGAAGCCTGCCAAGCCGAAGAAATGCCGCGTTGCTACGTGTAGGGCCTCATTCGTCCCGCAGCGCCTGGGTCAGGCGGTGTGCAGCCCTAAGTGTGCGCTGGCCACCGTAGAGGTGCAGAAGGCCAAGGAGAAGAAGTCGCTGGCCCAGGCCGGGCGCCGGGACATCAAGGTGCGCAAGGAGGCCATGAAAAGTCGCGCTGACCACCTCAAGGATACGCAGCACGCATTCAATGCCTGGATACGCCAGCGTGACATCGGTCAGCCCTGCATCAGTTGCGGAACCACTGCTGATGTTCAGTACTGCGCCGGACACTACAGGACGACTGCAGCCGCCCCAGAGCTCCGCTTTGAACCGCTCAACGTAAACCTTCAGTGCAATCGCAACTGCAACATGGGCAAGTCCGGAAACCTGCTTGGGTATCGGCCTGGACTGATCAAGAAGATTGGCATTGAGGCCGTGGAGTGGCTGGAAGGCCCTCATGAGGCCAAGAAGTACACCGTCGAAGACCTGAAAGCCATCACCTCCGAATACCGGGCAAAGACCAAAGAACTGAAGAAGGGGCAGGCAGCATGAAACTGATCAACGCACGTCAAGCGTGGACTGATGCGCAGCACGAATCGAATGCCTCAATCAGTGCTGCGGCGGCTGATCGGGCCAAGTCCGCAACCGTAGTCAGGAAGGAAAAGGCAGCACTGCGCGAGATCATCTTCGCTGCCCAGGGCGAGGATAAGGAAGAGCGCATCATGGCCGTGCGCCAGAAGATCAGCATTGCCGAAACGCGGCGCGCACCGATTGGCCGCTCCACACATCGTGCAGCCCACCTTCTCACCATGGGCAAGGTGCAGAAGGCAATCGAGTCGCTGCCGTTCCAGGTGCAGCAGCTGGGGCATTATCTCTACCACCCGTGCATGACCGTCGTGCACATGCTCAACGCCGAAAAGCTCATTTGGGCGGATACGGACTTTGGCGCGCTTACCGACGCCAAAGCGGTGAAGGTTCATTGCCTCATCACGTGCGCCCTGCAGTCCTACAAGGTGGAGGTGAGCGGCGGTGACGCGTGGGGCCCAGCTCGAGTGTCCGACGCCATGATCAAGCTGTATGGGATCACCATCGAACCAAAGCACTGGGACCGCGACTGGCTCGACATCTGGAATTTCCTGCGAAAGGCAATCGAGGAAGTGGATATTCAGGCGCAAGAGCCAGTTTGGCAGGTGATACACGCGGAAAATTCAGAGGATGCGGCATAAATATGTTGCCATGGTGGGGAATTCGATGTACTTTTCCCACACTGCGCAACTTACCTCCAGCGCACGACCACATCGAAACCCGGCCACAGCGCCGGGTTTTTTATTGCCTTGAATCCAACCTTCTGGAGGTGTACGTGAAGCTGAAAGCCAAAAGCAATCTGCTGGAGCGCGCCAGAACGGCATGGGAGGCGGTCGCACGCCAAGTTGGCGAGACCGATTTCTCGCGCCATCCGCGCACCGGAGAGTATCTGCACCCCGGTGTCGCCATGGGTTGGCGCATCCACAAAAAGAATCTGTAGTTTTACCTGTAGCCAGGGCAGCCTCACGGAAGGCCTGGACGCTGATAAGCCGGTAGTGCAGCGCTACGGAAAAACACCGGCAGCCCGCGCACCCTGACCTCACTGTGCTTCCAGGGTGGCGCGAGACCAGGTCGGCGAGATCGATGCACTTGGGCGTCGACGTTGGAAGGTCTTTGGCTGGCAGCGTGGGAAGACACGCGCACCTATTCAGGGCCTCGACATTGATCGGGGCCTCTTCGTTTTCGGCTCCACCACGCCCATTGCTCCGAGCTGGGAGTGCTGTGTGAGCCGATTCAATTCCGCAGGTCATGGCCTGTCGTATTCCCAACTCCCTGACGGGGAGGAACCGAGATGTCCAACATGCCAGACAAACCAGACACCTGGGCGATAGCGCTTGCGTGGTTGAGCCAGCATTCGCCAATCCTCTATGCGGCTGCGTTGTCCTGTGCGATGGCTGTCCTGCGAATTACCTACGGCGGTGGCACACGGCGCCAGATGATCGTTGAGGGTGCTATCTGTGGCGGCTTGGCCCTGACAATCATTAGCGGGCTTGAGTTCTTCTCGCTCCCACAGAGCATGGCTACCTTTGTAGGTGGCTGGGTTGGCTTCCTCGGCGTGGAGAAGATCCGGTCCATCGCTGATCGGGTAACAGACTTCAAGCTTCCGCGGCGCGAGGGCTGAGCATTGAAAATCACACCTTCCCACCTGGTGGCAATCATGCGCTGCCAGGATGCAACAGCGCGCCTGTGGGCTGACCCGCTGAACAATGCCTGTGCCTTGTACCAGATCAACACCAAGCTACGCCTTGCTGCCTTCCTGGCCCAGATAGGGCACGAAAGCGGCAGGCTTTCCCGTGTGGTCGAGAACCTGAGCTATAGCGCCGCCGCGCTGCAGCGCACATGGCCGCGCCTGTTCGATGCCAAGTTGGCTGCCGAGTACGCCCGCCAGCCAGAGCGCATTGCAAACGTCGCCTACAACGCGCGTATGGGCAACACAGCCCCAGGCGATGGCTGGAAGTACCGCGGGCGAGGGCTCATCCAGATTACCGGGAAGTCGAACTACGCCCTGTACGGCCGCCTGATGGGTCTTGACCTGATCAATACGCCGTCACTGCTCGAATCCCCCAGGAACGCGGCCATCTCCGCTGCCAGCTTCTGGGACGAGAACGGGCTTAACGCGCTGGCCGACGCCGGCGACATCCAGAACATCGGCAGCATCATCAACACCGGTAAGCGCGGACGCACCCCAAACGGGGCGGCTGAACGCGAGGCGCTCTACCAAGTGGCCTTGAAGGTGCTGGCATGAACTCACCAATCACTAAGGATGGCTCCATGGCTGACACCAAAGCACTGACCGAATACCAGCAAGGCGTATTGGCCGATAAGGCCGACGAGGTTAGCAAAATCCAGAAGCTTCAAGCCTTCATGGGCACAGACGAATGGCTCGCGCTTGGTTCTGCGGAACACAACCGGATCGTTTTCAAGCTCGGCGCCCGGAATGAAACGCTGAAGGTGATCGACAAGCAGATCGAGGCGTTCGACGAGCCTCTGGCTGAGTAAGGAGTCCTGCAATGGCCCGCTACCTGATTGCCGCCATCGTTGCGCTGGTGATCGGCGTAGCCATCCAGACTCACCGCCTGGACAACGCCCAGACCGCTCATGCCGAGTACGTCTCAGGCATTGAGACCCAGGCCAAGGAAGCCAGCGAGAAGGCTAGGAAGGCGGAACAAGAACTCCAGGACACCATTGAACAGGTACGCAACGATGCAGCCAATCAAAAGATCAGCGATGACGCTCATGTTGCTGAGCTTGTTGCTATGGGTGTCAGCCTGCGCGAGCAACAGACCAAGCTGCTTGCCGATCGCGCCAATCTCCGTGCCCGCCTTGCCGCAAGAGGCCAGACAATCGAAGACCTTACCGATCTGCTCGCCCAGTTGCGCACAGAAGCTGACAACCATGCGGGCGAACTGGCAGCAGCGCTTGACTCAAGTCGTCGGGCCGGATTCGCCTGTGAAGCCAGCTATGACGCCATGAGCGCAAAGCGGCATTGATTTAATCCGCGCCACGTTTTCAAATGCGCCAAATCGTGGCGCGGAGCTGTCCGATGCATAACGTTACCCGCCTGCGCCACGCGCTCCCGTTGGGCCAAGACATCAACGCCGCAGTAAGCGCTCTCGACAAGGCTATTACCGATGCAGTGGATGCTGCCAAGGCAGCCGGGCTGCCCCAGGGGCTGATCGTGAGCTTGCTCCACGGCCACGCCCATGCGCAAACCCACCAGATGGTGTGCCAATGACCGCTAAAGTCCATGATATCGCCGACCACCGCCCGCACCTTAAGGTGGTAGCCAGTGATGGTGTCCACGTTCTTCCGCGTGAGCTTATCCAATCGGTGGTTGAGGGCAAGAAGCCGTCGACCATCCTGACCGAGTTGGTGGTGCGGCGAATCATTGAAGAGTGGCTACAACAGGTGACCGCATGACGACCATTGCCTACAAAGACGGAGTGATTGCCTATGACTCCCGAGTGACGCGCGGCTCTCTCATCGACCACGACGACTACGAGAAGCTGATCCATAGGAGTGGGCATCAGTTCCTGTTCACCGGTTGCGGTGCGGACTTTGCCGCCCTGATGGATGAGTTTTTCGGCATGAAGTCCAGCGATAAGCCGCTCGATGCGAACGGGCTGGTCGTCACCAATGGCAGGCTTTGCCAGATTGGTCGCGATGCCGAGAGCGGGTTCTGGGTGGACGAGGTGTGGATGGAGCGACCGTTTGCCATCGGTAGCGGGCGCGACTTTGCACTGGCTGCGATGGATATGGGCGCAACAGCCAAGGAAGCTGTCGAGGCTGCGGCCAAGCGCGATGTCTACACCGGCGGCACGATCCGTACTGTGATCATTAAAGAGGGGATGGCTGATGCAAAGACCACTGCCCCCGGCGTCACTGCTTGAGCTGTCCGATCTATCCGACTTCGGCATCCGCCTGACCCCTGCACCTGAAGTGTGGGAGTGGCTCCAGGCCGAGATCCTCGCCGACACCGGCATCATTCACAACGAAGACCATGCTCATCTTCTGGATGCAGACATCCGGATCATGTGGGCGTCGTCGAGCTTCGAGAAGCAGGGCCGCACAGTCTTGGGCCAGGCCGAGCAGGTAGCGTTCCGCGCGGGTGGTTGGCAGAAAGCCCGAATGGAGCAACAGATGCGTGACTGGTTCGGCGATGTGCCGGCCTTCATCATCACGCTTGCAGCTGACTACTGCGCCCAGTGCAGCGACATCGACTTCTGTGCCCTGGTAGAGCATGAGCTGTATCACATTGCACACGCCATGGATAAATACGGTCAGCCAGCCTTCAGCAAAGAGGGTGCTCCAAAGCTTGAGATGCGCGGCCATGACGTCGAGGAATTCGTCGGCGTCGTCCGCCGCTATGGTGCAAGCCCTGACGTTCAAGCGTTGGTGGATGCAGCAAACAGTCCTGCTGAGGTGGGGAAATTGAACATTGCGAGGGCCTGCGGAACCTGTCTGCTGAGATCGGCCTGATTCTTGACAGGCTCTAGACGGATGAGAATTTATGGCAGCCCTGAAAAATGAGGTGAAGAGCTTCATCGTTCAGGCGCTGGCGTGCTTTGACACCCCCTCCCAGGTGGTGGAAGCCGTCAAGAACGAATACGGGGTTGTGGTGAGCCGCCAGCAGGTGGAGACGCACGACCCAACCAAGTCTGCGGGGAAGGGGCTGGCGGTGAAGTGGGTGACCCTATTTCACGATACTCGCAAGCGCTTCCGCGAAGAGACCGCAGAGATACCCATCGCCAACCGCGCCTACCGGCTTCGTGGCCTGGGGCGAATGGCCGAGAAGGCCGAGAGCATGCGCAACCTGGCGCTGACCGCTCAGTTGTACGAGCAGGCCGCCAAAGAGGTGGGCGATGTCTACGTGAATCGCCGCCTCGAACCTGAGAAACCTCTGGGCTCCCAAGCGGACCAGCAGCACGCCGTTGCTGAGTACACCCTGGAGCCTGATGAGAATGTCCCCGCTACCCCGTACCTTTGACCCGCCGGTGAAGCTGACGCCCAAGCAGGCGAACATTTACTGCTGGGGTTTCCAGCCCGAAGCCCGCTTCCGCGATGCGGTGTGTGGTCGCCGGTTTGGCAAGACGTTCCTGGGCAAAGCCGAGATGCGCCGTGCCGCTCGCCTTGCTGCGGAGTGGGGCGTGAGCGTTGAGGACGAGATCTGGTATGGCGCGCCTACGTTCAAACAGGCCAAGCGCGTGTTCTGGCGTCGCCTGAAGCAAGCTATCCCCGAAGCATGGCGTGCGCACCGCCCGAACGAGACGGAATGCTCGATCACCCTCAAGTCCGGCCACGTCATGCGCGTGGTGGGGCTCGACAACTACGACAACCTGCGCGGCTCCGGCCTGTTCTTCGTCCTAGTGGATGAATGGGCGGACTGCCCGTGGGAAGCCTGGGAAGAAGTCCTGCGGCCGATGCTCTCTACCTGCCAGTACTCGATACCGGGCGTTGGCATGCGCAAGGGCGGACACGCGCTGCGTATCGGCACGCCGAAAGGCTTCAACCATTGCTACGACACGTTCCTCGATGGCCGGCCAGGCCATGAACCCGATCACAAGAGCTGGCTGTACACCTCGCTCGACGGCGGCAACGTCCCGGCTGAAGAGCTGGAAGCTGCCCGCCGTAAGATGGACCCTCGGACATTCCGGCAGGAATACGAGGCCAGCTTCGAGAACTACCAGGGCGTCGTCTACTACACGTTCAATCGTGAGGCTAACCGGACCAGCGAGGCTATCAAGCGCGGCGAGGCACTGCACATCGGCATGGACTTCAACGTCATGAAGATGGCGGCGGTGGTCTATGTCGTGCGTGACGGACTGCCCCTGGCGCTGGATGAGTTCCACTCTGTGCGCGACACGCCTGACATGATCGAGAAAATCCAGGCGCGGTTTGCGGGGCACAACATCGCCGTTTACCCGGATGCCAGCGGCCAGAACACCAGCAGCAAAAATGCCAGTGAGTCCGACCTGTCATTGCTCACGAAAGCCGGCTTCACCGTGGTGGTCGATTCCACAAACCCAAGCGTGAAAGACCGAGTGAACTCGGTAAACGCCATGTTCCTGAACACCTATGGCGAGCGGCGCATGAAGGTCAACATCGACCAATGCCCGCAACTTACCCAGTGTCTTGAGCGGCAGACCTACACCGACAAGGGCGAGCCTGACAAGAAGGGAGGCTATGACCATATGTGCTTCTCAGGAAGGACACTGGTTCAAACCCGCAAAGGCTTGGTTCGATTTGATGAGCTTCCCGAGTCCGGGGAGGTCATTGGGCCCATGGGTGAATTCGTTCCTTATCACTCTGCAGGTAAAACCGGCAATAAAGTAACCGTCAGGGTAGAGCTTGCTGGTGGTTACGTAATAGAATGCACTCCTGATCATAGATTCTTGACGGGAGATGGTTCATGGGTAATGGCGAAAGAGTTGTTGGGCCGAGAGTGCGTGTCCTTAGTGATACCGCGCAGGAGTTCGAGGGCGTCATCTATTACTTGTGCGGCAACTACTTTGCCGACTCAAGCTCAGACACGGAGCGCCGATTACACCGAGCCGTTTGGCTCGCCTACCATCTGCACATCCCGGAAGGCTTCCATGTCCATCATGAAGATGAGGACCGAAGCCATAACCAGATTGAAAATCTTCTCTGCCTTCCTGGTGGAGAGCATATTCGGCATCACAATCTGGAGCGAAGAGAAGAGCTTGCTGAGATCGGGCGAAAATATCAGCCTCGAACAAAGGAGTGGCATGCATCAGAGGCTGGAAGGCAGTGGCACAAGCAGCACTACCAAAACACTGCTGAAAAGCTTCACGCGCGCCACGAAGCGCCTTGCTCGTGCTGCGGGAAGGTGTTTCTCGCCAGCGAAAGTGTCAAAAACTCAGATGTTCGCTATTGCTCAAAATCCTGTAAGGCGCATGCGCGCAGACAGAGCGGCGTTGACGATGTTGCTCGAGTCTGTGGAAAGTGCGGAGCAGGGTTCATGGCAAACAAGTACAGCGCTCGTAAAAGCTGTGACACATGCTTTCCCGCTCGAAGAACAAAGCGTTTATTGCCTGACAGTGCCTGATTACGGGTGCTTCAAGTTAAGCGAAGAGTCCCCCATCGTCTCGAACTGCGACGCCGCTGGCTACTTCATAGCCAAGCGCTACCCAATCAACGCCGACATGACAGTCACCCAGCCTTTGAGAATGTAACCATGTCCAACGACCCAAGCATCACACTGGATGCCGTAGACCAGATGAGCGCCTATTGGGACGTGATTACGCCTCTGATGGGCGGGACGCTGGCCATGCGTGCGGCTCAGGCTTTACTGCCTAAGTACCCGGCAGAAGGCGATGAGGTTTACAAAGAGCGTTTGCGCCTGTCCACGCTGCTGCCTGCCTACTCCGAGACGGTCGGAAACATGACCTCCCGCGTGTTCGCTGAGCCGCTGCAACTGGGTGACGACGTGCCTGAGCAGGTCGTGGAGCTGGCCAGCAACATCGACAACGCGAACAACGACATCAACGCTTGGTCGGTGGACTTCTTTCGGGAAGGTCTCAGCCACGGCTTGTGTCACGCGTTCGTTGACCACCAGAAGGCGGAAGGTGTTCGCACTCAGGCCGATGAGAAGGCAGCCGGGGTTCGCCCTTACGTCGTCATGGTGAAGCCTGAGCAGGTTTGCGGGTGGCGCGTGCGTGATGGCGTACTGAGCCAGGTGCGTTACCGCGAAATGATCGAAGAGTCTGACGGAGACTTCGGCACCAAACGCGTCGCACAGATTCGCGTGCTGGAGCCTGGCAAGTGGACGACCTACCGCAAGCCTAAAGAGGGTGGCGTATGGGCGATTCACGATCAGGGGACAACCAACCTTAGCGTAATCCCCTGGGTGACGTTCTACACAGGGCGCACAGGCTTTATGACGGCTAAGCCGCCGCTGCTGGAGCTGGCCCACCTCAACATCAAGCACTGGCAGAGCCAGAGCGACCAAGACAACATCCTGCATGTGATCCGCGTTCCTATTCTGGTGCGTATCGGCGTGCAGGCCCAGTACGACAATCAAGGGAAGGTAATCCCGCCTGAGTTCAAGGTGGGCACTGGGGCGCTTACGGACCTGCCCATTAACGGCGACATGAAGTATGTCGAGCACACTGGCAAGGCTGTAGATGCAGGGCGTCAGGCTTTGTTAGACCTGATTGCGGAAATGCGTATGGCTGGAGCAAAGCTGCTCACGCCTGACAAGTCTGCCACCAAAACGGCCACGCAGGCCGAAGAAGAGGCTGCGCAGGATCTTTCCCCACTGTCGCGCATGGCGAACCACTTCGCCGACTGCCTGGCTCAGCTGCTCCAGTTCATGGCCGACTACCGAAGCCTGGGCGAGGGTGGCACGGTTGAGATGCGCGGCAGCTTCGACGTGGATTACATGCCCGAAGTGTCACTGCCCACGCTGGTGGCCATGGCGAACGCTGGCATGATTTCCAAGGAAACACTGTTCACTGAAATGCAGCGGCGCGGCGTGATCAGCGATGAATACGACTGGGCTGATGAGCTGGAAAAGATCGACTCACAAGGGCCAGCGCTCGGGGAGCTGTAAATGGCAACCGTCAACGAGCAGATGCAGGCAGCCTCCATCGGCCACGCGGTAGACCTACAACACCTCAGCAATGCCGAGGTTCGCAAGGTTATGCGGCTGCTCAATAGCGTGGACGCTGATCTGCGTGTAAAGCTGATGGAAGCGATTGAGCGTCTTGGGCCTGACTCATACACGACCAGACACTTAAACACCGTCTTGGCCTCTGTGTACGAGCTGAATAAGTCGGTTTACGCCTCGATTGGCGAAGCTATGGCCGAATCTGTTGTGAGCATTGGTCAGTACGAGGCTGGCTATCAGGGCGCGTTGTTCGCCAAGGTTATCCCTGCGCAGGTACTGGCTCAGGTCCGCCTGAGCACTGTAAGTCTTGCCCAAGTGCGTGGCATTGCGCTTGCTCGGCCATTCCAAGGGCGCTTGCTCAAGGAGTGGATGGGCGACCTTGAGGCGGGCCGGGCTGCAAAGATCCGCGACAGCATTCGCATGGGGATGGTCGAGGGGCAAACCACAGGCCAGATCGTGCGCCGCATCATGGGCACCAAGGCTCAGGGCTATGCTGACGGGATCATCGAGCGCAGCCGTCGCGACGTAGAGTCGATGGTCCGCACGGCTATTAGCCACACGGCGCAGGGCGTGCGCGAGTCCTACTACAAGGCTAACAGCGACATTGTTGCTGAGGTTAGCTGGCTAAGCACGCTGGATGGTAGGACTAGCGCCCCTTGCAGGCTGCGCGACCGCCTCATTTACACCAATGACGACGATCACGCCCCTGTTGGCCACAAGGTGCCCTGGCTCAGCGGGCCGGGCAAACTGCACTGGTGCTGCCGCTCGACTTCAACCCCGATCATCGCAAGCTATGAAGCCTTGAAGCAGGCCAAGGGGCTGCCAGAAGGTGTCAGGGCTAGCATGGATGGTCAGGTGCCGCAGTCAACGAACTATGGCGAATGGATCAAGTCGCAGGGCGCGGCAAGGCAGGATCAGGTGTTAGGCCCGGCGCGCGGCAAGCTGCTGCGTGATGGTGGTCTCGACCTCGATCAGTTCTACAACGACAAGGGCAAGCTGCTCACCCTTGATCAGCTACGCGAGCAGGACGCCGCGGCATTCGGCCGGGCGGGCTTGTAGTTTTCCGCGCCACGTTTAACGCGCTCACGAAACGTAGCGCGCACTTTCACAGCCTCGGCCATTGCCGGGGCTTTTTATTGCCTGTCTGTTCGGATGAGCGGGGCGCACTGGGCCGGATGGCCCGACAACTGGCCGGATGGCCTAGAGAGACGAAATGAAGCTGAAGCTCGATGAAAACGGCAACGCGGTTCTGCAAGATGGCAAGCCTGTCTATGTCCATGAGGACGGCAAAGAGGTGGCATTTGATGCTCATGGCACCGTGGCCACCATCACGCGCCTGAACTCCGAAGCCAAGGGCCACCGCGAGCGCGCCGATAATGCTGAGAAGGCCGTAAAGGCTTTTGAAGGCATCGACGATCCGGCCGCAGCCAAAAAAGCCCTGGCAACCGTAGCCAATCTCGACGCCAAAACACTGGTGGATGCCGGTGAAATCGAGAAGGTTAAAGCCGAAATCAGTAAAGCCTTCCAGCTCCAGTTGGACGAAGTGACCGGCAAGGCGCAGACCTTCGAGCAGCAGCTGTATGCCGAGAAGATCGGCGGCAGCTTCTCCCGCTCGAAGTTCATCGCCGACAAGCTGGCTGTTCCGGCTGACATGGTTCAAGCCACGTTCGGGCAAAACCTGAAAGTTGAAGACGGCAAGGTGGTCGCTTACGACGCCCAAGGTCAGAAGATTTTCAGCCGCGCACGCCCTGGTGAGCTTGCCGACTTCGACGAAGCTATCGAAACACTCGTCTCGCAGTACCCGCACCGCGACCACATCCTGAAGAGTTCCGGCGCCAATGGCGGCGGCGCTCAGAACGGCGGTGGCAACAACCAAAACACCAAGGGCAATTTTGGCGGGGGCAAAGACGACCGAGTCGCCGCTATCAAGGCCATGACCGCAACCAGTTAAGGAGTCACCATGTCCCTGTCGAACATGAAGGTATTCAACGATTACCTGAAGAAAATCACCA
The DNA here is from genome assembly GCF_000730425.1 of Pseudomonas fluorescens. NCBI lineage: Bacteria > Pseudomonadati > Pseudomonadota > Gammaproteobacteria > Pseudomonadales > Pseudomonadaceae > Pseudomonas > Pseudomonas fluorescens. The sequence continues at coordinate 375,484 of NZ_CP008896.1, forward strand.
TCGAAACTCTGACGCAGGACGTTGCGAAGTTCAACGCTGCCTCCGCAGGCACCATTCGCTTGACTACCCAAGGTATCGACGGCGACTTCCTGCAAGAGTCCTTTTGGGCTGGCCTGCACGGCGCGCAACGTCGTGTAGACCGTTACGCTGCCAACGGTGCTCAGGCAGCAACTCCGCTTGCTCAGAAGCAGTACGACTCTGTGAAGATCGCAGGCGGGTTCGGCCCGATCCTGTGGGAGCCTTCGCAACTGTCGTGGGTTCAGAAGAACCCCGAAGAAGCGCTGGAGGTGATCAGCCGCAACCTGTCCGAAGCCATCATGTCGGATCAGTTGAACACCGCCATCGCCGCCCTGGTCGCTGCCATCGGCAACCAGCCGGGCGCTACCAACGACGTTTCCGCCACTGGCGGCTTGAACTACATCGCTATCAACAACGCGCACGCGCTGTTCGGTGATGCTTCGCAGCGCCTTGTCGCCCAAGTGATGACCGGCGCCATGTACCACAAGTTGCTGGGCCAGAACCTGGCCAACGCTGAGCGCCTGTTCAGCTTCAGCGGCGTGCAGGTGGTCGATATTCTCGGCAAGGCCGTGATCGTTACGGATGCGGCCGCTTTGTTCGAGGCGGGCACTCCTGACAAGCAGAAGGTGTTGAGCCTGGCTGACGGCGCGGCGGTGGTGATGGACGGTTCCGACCTTATTACCAACATCGAAACCTCCAACGGCAAGGAGCGCATCGAAACCACCATGCAGGCTGATTACACGTTCGGCCTGGGCCTCAAGGGCTTCACCTGGGACACCGCCAACGGTGGAAAATCTCCGACCAGCGCTGAGCTGGCCACGGGCACCAACTGGGATCTGGTTGCGAACAGCATCAAGGGCTCGGCGGGTGTAATCACGATTGGCGACGCTGCCAAGTAATCGAGCGGGCGGCCTTCGGGTCGCCTGAACTATCTGCAAGGAGTCCGTCATGGGCGAGAAAGTCATTTACGAGAAACACCCTGTCACTGCTGAGCGTAAAGCTGAGCTGCGCCAGAAGGGCTACAAGATCATTGATGCCCAGTTTGCGCCGGCTGATTACAAGAATCCCGAGCCGATCAAAGCTGGCAAGTCCAGCGGTGGCAACAAGCCGAAAACCGAAGCAGAGAAGCAGGCCGCACACTCCGCAGAAGTCGAAGCGGTCAAGTCTGCGCTGACTGCCAAGAGCATCGAGTTCACCGCAGAAGCCACCCTCGATGAGCTGAAAAAGCTACTGGACGAGGCCAAGTAATGACCATTTACATCACCGTTGCGCAGGTTAACGAACTGCTCGGGGCTACCTGGGTGCCAGAAGACCAGAAAGCGCGCGCGGTGCTGATGGCTAATACCTGGTTAACCAATCTCGGCTTGCCTGAATTCGACCCGGTCCCGGGTGACGTGATCCAGGCAGGTGCAGAGATCGCCCGCGAGGCCGCAGCAGGCAACATTTACGGCAGTGTTGAGACCGGCGTGCTGAGCAAGTCGGTTGATGCTGATGGCGTGTCGAGCAGCAAGTCTTACTCGGCATCGTCTCGCAAAATCAGTGCTGGTGAGTCGTTCGCCATGGCGCTGCTATCCCACTACTTGGGTGGTAACAATGGGCAGACCAAGATCGTGAGGGGCTGACATGGGGCTGCGCGACGAACTACAGGCAGATCTGGCCGAAGCATTCAGCACAGACTTGGCAGACGCTGTACTGCCATTCACGGGCACCTACACAGTGCCCGGCGCATGGGACCCTGTGACCGAGACGGACACCAGCGTCGAGGCGACTTACACCGGGCGCGGCGTGCTGGGCAAGTACGAAACCAGACGCATCGACAATATCAATATCTTGTCGAGCGACCTGAAACTGACGGCGCTCACCAACGAGGTGACTGGCCGCCCGGCCGAGGGCCATACGATCAATGCTCCGGATCTGGCAGACCGCACTCAGTTGGTCAGCTACCTGGTGAAGTCGGTTCAGGTTGACCCGGCGTCCGCGACGTTTCGTATTCAGCTGAGGGCAACCTAATGGCCATACGTGGAAGCTGGAGTGTGCCGCCCAGCCTATTTGCTGACGTAGTTGAAGAAGACCTAACGAAGCGAGTTCGAACTATTGCTCTCGCAATGCTTCAAGAGATCGTGCTGCGTTCTCCTGTTGATACCGGTCGGTTCCGAAACAACAACATCGTAAGCATCGTCAGCCCCGTTTATGCGTCCACGGTTGAGACTGATGCCTCTGGTGCAGGGACTATCTCCCGCGGCGCAGCTGCAATGAGCGGCCTTGAGCCTTATACGACGGTATTCATTCAGAACAACCTCCCTTACGCGCAAAGGCTTGAAGATGGTCACTCTAAGCAGGCGCCTCCAGGCGGAATCTACGCAGCCTCATTCCACGGCGTATCACAGGCGTTCAAATAATGACCTTTGAGCAGATCCGCAACATCATCACCACGCGAATGACTCAATGGACTGGAATCCCTGCAAGTGATGTTGATTACCCCAACTCGCCGCAGCCCTTCAATCCTGCTGGGCGGGCGATATGGGCGCGATTGGCGGATATTCCTGCGCTGTCCTCAACCCCTGAAATTGGCTTAAGCCCGAAGGTGCGCCGTACAGGGTTGATCGTCGTTCAACTGTTTGTCCCGAGTTATAAGGGCACGCTTGCAATCACGCGAGCCGCTGACACGCTTGTCGAGCACTTCGAGTACTACAGCGACCCATCTGGTCCTTTTGATTGCTTCGCCGCCTCAGCGCAAGTTGTGGGCGACGACGGCCTTGGCTGGTACCAGGTCAACGTTCGAATTCCATACAGGGCGTACTAAGCCCAGAACATCCACCGCCACATGGCGGTTTTTTTACGCCTATTGATAGGAGAAACACCCCATGTCCAGTGGTGCCAAGGTCTCAACCGCGTGGAAGCGCGAGATCACCCCAGGAATCACCCCGCCCGGCGACTGGAATGTCCTGACCCGGGTCAGCTTCGGCTTGCTGCCGACCTACAACTCGGAAGAGAACAACGAAATCGGCGTTGATCGCATGGCCCAGGGCACGGCCCAGACTACCGTTGACGTTGGCGGCGACGTGGAGACCAAGCTGCGCTTCGGCGCCCTGGATGAATTCCTCGCGTCCTGCTTCGGCAAGGATTGGGCCGGCAACGTCCTGACCATGGGCAACGACCGGATTTCGTTCTCGATCGGCTCCTACGCCAGCGACGTGGGTATTGCGGCGATTGCCCGCGGCGCCCAAGTGGCGACGATGAACTTCGATATCCCGAACGACAACGAGATCAACGTAACCACCACCTTTGCCGCGATTGCCTGGGACGACAAGGCCGACAACACGTCGTTCATCGTCAACCCTGTGGCTGAGACCAACCAGCGCCGCTACGGCTTCAAGGACGTAACCGGCCTGAAGATCAACGGTGTTCAGTTGGGCGAGGACAATGCCTGCGTCGACAGCTTCAACCTGCAGTTCGACAACGCCGTCCAGACTCAGCGCTGCATCGGTAACGGTAACCCGTTCCCGGGAAACATCATCCCGACCACGTTCACCCCGTCCGGCTCGATCACCATGAGCTGGTCGAAAGCGGCCTACACCTACTGGAAGGCCCAGCAGACCGGTGATGCGCTGAGCTTCGAGTTCACGCTGAACAACGCCGACGGCGGCTACACCTTCTTCCTGCCTGAAATGGAAGTCAGCGGTGATTGGCCAGACGGTGGCTCGACCGACATCATCCAGGTTGAACTGAGCTACACCGGCCGCCGCGTACCACCGACGATCACCCGTCTGCCAGCGCCAATCGTTATTGCTGCCGTAGCGGTAACTCCGGCCACCGCCAGTGTTGCCGTTGGCGAAACTGTCGACCTGGAAGCGGCTGTAACTCCGGTAGGCGCAAGCCAGCTTGTGACCTGGACCACTTCCGATGCCACCAAGGCTAGCGTCAGCGCTACCGGCCTGGTCAAAGGCGTGGCCGTTGGTACCGCCACCATCACGGCTACCAGCAAAGCGGATGTCACCAAAACCGACACTGCTGAAATCACCATCACCGCTTAAACCCTTTGCCCGGCGCGCCCTGCGGTGCGTGCCGGGCCTTTTACCGCAGAGGAATTTATGGCTCTCGTCATTACTCAGGCTCCAAAGCTGGACCTTGAAGGCACGCGCTGGGTCGATATCGACAAGGGTGTGAAGGTCAAGATAGGGTCAGCAGGTAACCCAAAGTTTAAATCTCATCACGCACTGATCCAGCGACACCAGGCCGTGGTGGATTCTCGCTACGGTGTCGGCACGGATGGTTTTGATCCAGCGAACACTGAAATTTCCGAGATTGAGAGCATGGATGACATGCTGGTCGATCTAGTTTGCAAGCACCTGATTCTTGATTGGGAGGGAGTGGAGGAGGCCGAAGCTCCAGGTGTCGACACTCCATACACTCAGGAGCGCGGCAAGCTTCTCATCGCTGTGCGCCCAGACGTGTACTTCATCGCCCTCAAGGTGGCGAGCGACATCGCCACGCGTGCCGAAGAGAAGGTAGCCGGAACCGTGGGAAAGCCCTCGCGGCGTACCAGTGGGGCCGCGACTGGGCAGGCCAAGCCAACGAGAAAAAGCGCTGGAAAGAAGAGCGCTTAGGGGGCGGTGTTCCAGAAGCGCCTGTAATTGATGGCGTGACCTCCGAAATACTTCAGGCCTACGCAATCATCGGCCGCTCTCGGCAGTACGTGGGAATGATGGGGGCGCCCGCTCCAATCGGTCCAGCCGCAATCGGCGATTACTTGAGTAGGTACCCCTCTGCGATAAGTCGTGAGGAGTTCGACTCCGCCATTTTCGCCCTTGACGATGACTTCCGGAAGAGCTGGGAAGAGCAGCAGGAAAGGGACAATCCCAAGCCACCGAAAAAACCGTAACCCGCTCAGCGGGTTTTTTAACGCCTGGAGAAAGTTATGGCGCAGGAATCCCGGCTCTCGATAGTCATCGACTCGCGAAGCGCTCAACAGCAGGTCGACGCACTCAGAGGCAGCCTGAACAGCCTGCAAAACTCTGGTTCCCAGGCTACGGTCAGTGTTCGCGGGCTTGGGTCGGCTGCAAAGGCTGCGGCAGGCGCATTGGCTGGGATCGGTGTTGGTCGCCTAGCCAGCAGCCTGCTGGAGATGACTGATCGATTCAAGACCATGTCCGGCCAAATCAACCTGGTCAGCACCTCGACCGCCGAGGCAGCCCGCACTTTCGAAACACTGAAGGCGATGGCGAACTCCACAGGCTCAAGCCTGGAAAGCACCGTAACGCTGTTCACCCGGATGTCGAACGCCACCCGTGGTGCAGGCTTCTCCCAAGAGCAGCTGCTCAAGGCGACGGATGCGGTCAACAAGGCGTTTCTGGTATCGAGCGCAACGCAGCAGGAAGCAACAGCGGCAAGTATCCAGCTTTCCCAGGCAATGGCATCCGGCGTACTTCGCGGAGAAGAGCTGAACAGCGTAATGGAACAGGCGCCGCGTATCACTCGCGCTCTGTCCGAGTACCTGGGCGTGTCCAATGGACAGATCCGCGCTATGGCTGCCGAGGGCAAGATCACATCCGAAATAGTGATGAACTCCCTGCTGCGCTCGCTTTCGTCCCTGAACAAAGAAGTGGCCACCATGCCGCCTTTGTTCGAGCGTGCATCGCAGGTGCTGAAGAACAACTTTCTCGCCGCAATTGGCCAGGTTGATACCCAGCCGGCCATTGATTCCGTGAAATCTCTGGGAGAGGCGTTTGCGTCTCCCGAGATCATCAGCAACATCAAGGCCCTTTCTACCTCCCTGTCGAGCATCGCAAGCATTGGGGTTCAAGGGTTCCAGGGCCTGGTGTCGAATATTGACGCCCTGATTGCAGTTACCGGCGCCTACGCCGCCCGGGTTGGTACCGGGCTTGTCATATCTTTGGCAGCAGCAGCAAAGGCCCGCTATGACTCGATAGTTGCCACGCAAGCGCAGATCGTCGCAGAGCGCCAAGCAACACTTTCGGCAGCAGATGCAGCCGCACAGGCAAGTCGAAGCGCTGTCGCCGATCAGGCTGCAGCGTTGGCGACTGCGCAGCGGACATTGGCTGAAACGGCTGCGGCCAGAGCCTTCCAGGCAAATGCGCTGGCGCAGATCCAGGCGGTTCAGGCGCAGCTTGTCGCAGATCGAACTCTTGAGCAGCAACGTCTTCGTGCACAGATTACCGATGTTGGTCGTCAGCAATCCTTGGCTCGCCTGGCTGAAATCCGTTTGGCGGAGGCAGCAGTCACCACTCAACAGACAGCAGCTCAGTCGGCACATAATCAATCGTTGAGCGCGGAAGTTATCGCTCAGTCACGCGTAACTGCCGCAAACGTGGCATTGGTTGCATCGCGAGAAGCTGACACGGCTGCAGTCTCAGCACAAAGTGCAGCACAATTACGCCTTAATGCTGCACAAAGCACGGGCGCCCGAGCCTCTTCCGCGTTGCTTGGTCTGGCAGGTGGTCCTATTGGTTTGCTGACCACGGCCATCACTGTGGCCGCTGGCGCGGCGCTGTACTTCGCCACCAGCAGTGATAGCGCAACACAGTCGCTTATCGACCAAAATCTCACGATCGACGACTCGATTTCTAAGTACCAGAAGTTGACAGCTGAACAGCAGCGCTACCAGTCCGCAGCATGGATGGAGTCAGAGCGTAAAGCCCTGGAATCAGCTACGAGCGCACTGAACGACTATTTCAACCGGGCTCAGGCTGGCCTTTCTTCGGTTGGCTCGTCGGGTGTCGAGGCGGTCGGCGAATTCCAGCGGATGTTTGACCAGGTCAAGTCCGGCCAGCGGTCTCTCGACTCCCTGACAGCGTGGATTAGCAGCAACACGCAGGTGTCCGCTGTTTACCGTGATGAACTGGTCAAGCTTGCCGCGTCGTACTCAAGCAGCAGCCAGAAGGCCGCCGACTTCCAGGCACTGCTTGGGAAGAGCAAGGAGCCGCTTGATAAGGCGGCGGCGGGTGCGCGAGCTCTAGCTGATTCTCAGTCTGCATCCTCTGCCGCCGTATCGGGCGGGGCTCAGGCTTGGGATAAGTACATTTCGCAACTGACCCAGACCAGAGACCTGATAGGGGCCAATGCATCCCAGGAAGCCGCGTACAGCGCTGCCAAAGCAGGCTTCAATACACAGCAAATTGAATACGCCCGCCTGATAGGCCAGCAAACCGATCTGCTGAAGAAGTACGAGCAGGCAGTCAAGGACGGTAAAGCCGAGGAGCAGTCGCGCCTCAAAGTCCAGCTGACAGCCTCTATCACTGCTTCGGAGGCGATCAAGGCTCAGACCGAAAGCCAAGCCCAGTCCATGAAAAAGATGGCTGAGCAGGCGGAGTCGAGCGCGAAGCGCCAGGTTGACGCAATTCAGACGGTCATTGATCAAACGGTTCGCTATGCCAAGGGCTTGTCGCTGGTCGAAACCTATCAACCAAAACAGAACCTTCAGGGGTCGTCGCTGCTCACATTCGGACAGGCGCAGCCACCGAAGCAGGAGGCGAAGGCGCAAACGAAGACCGTCGCGCAGATGGTCCAGGATGTTCTGGACCAGATCGACGGCAACACCGACACAAAGACTAAAAAGCCAAAGGCTGAAAGTGGCCTTGCCAGCAAACTAAGCGCCGCTCAAACGGCGTTTGACGGGCTGTATAAGGCAGCACAGCCAGCCAAGTTTGCGCTTCAGGAGTACGTAGAGAAGCAGGGCCAGCTGGCTCTTCTGCTGTCCAAAGGCAAGATCACTCAAGACGAATACAACCAGGCGCTCGCCCAGGTATCCGTCAACTACGCCGCCGCCATCAAGGGCGCCCAAGGCCTTACCCAGGCCGAGCAGTACCGGGCGCAGCTTGAGAAGCAGCTCAGCACCCAGCGCACGCAGTACAGCCTGGAGGCTGCCGGCGTAGGTATGGGCGACCAGCAGTCCGCCCGACTTCAGCAGCGCGTGCAGCTTGAGCAGCAGACCAATGACCGAATCCTGCAACTGCGTACCGAGCTGGCCAACGCCACTACGGAGAAGCAGCGTCAGGACTTGCAGGCGCAGATCGCGCTAACTCAGGAGTTTCTGCCGAAGCAACAGGCAGCGCTGACAGCGGGATGGGCGCAGATGGATCAGGCAATGCTCAGCCCGCTCAATGGCTGGACTGCCGCCCTGCAGAACTTCCAGGCCAGCGCCACCAACGTTGCTGGACAGACCCAGGCAATGTTCACCGGGGCGTTTAGCAAAATCACCACCAGCGTCGGAAGTGCGTTTGAAAAGATGACCTTCGATGGTCAGACGTTTGGTGAGTCTGCAACCCAAGTTATCCGGGGGCTTGCGGGTGGTGTGGTTAACAGCCTTGGTCAGATGGCCGCTCAATGGCTGGTCAACCAGGGCATCCAGCTTGCATTCGGGCAAACCTCCGCGGCGCTCGCGGCGCAGCAGATTGCTCAGGTAGGCGCAGTGACCGCCGCTGGAGCTACCGGCGCGGCTGCCGTGGCCACGGCGAAGGTTGCCGCAGACGGTGTCGCTACAGCCTCAAGCGTGGCAGCAACAGCTACTACGACGGCGGTACAGACAGCAGCAGCCGGGACAACGCTGGCGGCCTGGCTGCCGGCGGCACTTGTCGCGTCTATCGGCTCGTTCGGTGCTGCCGCGGTGGTTGGTGGTGGCGCTCTGCTGGCTGCCTTCGCGCTGATCAAGGGGTTTTCGACTGGCGGGTATGTCTCTGGTTCTGGCACAGGGACCTCGGACAGCATCCCGGCACGATTGAGCGACGGTGAGTTCGTTGTAAATGCCAGGGCCACCAAGAGCAATCGTGCGCTTCTTGAGGCAATCAACTCTGGTGAGCGTGTATCGACGTCCAGTGGCGGTGCGCTGAATGTCGGTGTTACCCAGTCGCAAGCGCCAGTGGTGCAGCTTTTCGAAGATGCTTCAAGGGCCGGGACCGCGCAGACAAGCAGAGAAGGGGACCGCGACTTCATCAAAATATGGGTAGCGAACATCTTTTCTGATGGTGAGGCTGACCAGGCAATGCGCGCTAAATACGGACTCCAGGGGCAAGGCTCATGATCGAATACCCAGCAGAGCTACCGCTCCCGCTGCAAGACGGCTACGCGCTCGAAACCCCTGTAGACCCCATGCTTCGCACGCAGATGGAGTCAGGCCGAGCGCGGCAGCGGCTCAACTTCGACGAGGTTCCCTACCTGATCAACGCCAAATGGAATTGCGACAGCAACCAGATGGCGTTTTTTCAGGGGTGGTACGCGAGGGCGCTTTCACAGGGCGTTGAGTGGTTCAAGGCCACGCTCCTTACGCCGACCGGCTTCAAAGAGTACGAGTGCCGGTTTACCGGGCACTACACCGGGCCGACGCTCGTTCAGGTCAGGCGCTGGGAGTTCGCCGGCACCCTTGAGCTTCGAGAACCGCCACTGATCCCGCCTGGCTGGGAATTGTTCCCGCAGTACTGGTTCATGATGAACATCATCGATATGGCAGCTAATAGGGAGTGGCCAGAACCATGACCCCTATATTTGTACCAACGGTGGCGGTATCCATTCTTGAGCAGACCTATCGCGAGGCAGTTGCTTCGGGCGGTAAGGAGGCATTCGTTCGAACGCTGGAGATTACATGTCCAGCGTGGGACGAGCCGGTCCTCATATGCAACGGGTTCAAGGATAGAGTCTGTGGAACCGAGGATGGGCGCCTGCTCGCGTTCACTGCGGCGAACATCGGAATCGCTCTTCCCCAGAAGAATAACAAAGGTAATCAGGCGCTGGCCTTTGCCATAGACAACACTACGGGAGTGGTCCAGCAAAGGGCCGACGAAGCCCTGGATGCAAACAAGAAGGTAACGGCTGTTTATCGAGTCTACCTGGCCAGCGATACATCTGCGCCATGCGATCGGCCTTACCGCATGACTCTTCAAAGTGACGCCTTCGAAGGAAACTCCTCGAATTTGCCGTTTGGTTTCTTCGACCTGATTGGCACCTCCTGGCCGCGCGAGCTTTACAGCACCAACTTCACCCCCTGTCTCAAATACCTCTAAAGGCCTCCTTATGGAATGGATCAATTCGTACCTGTCTTGCAGGTATGAGGATGGCGCGCGCGGGCCTGAAAAGTTCGATTGCTGGGGAATGGTTCGGGACGCACGCCATCGGCACCAGGGCATGCGCCTCCTGCCTAGCTGGGGCCATGTGCGCAACACCGAGCCGAAGGAGTTCACCCGGGCGTACCGCAATGAGGCTGAGCACATGGAGGTTTGCCAGCCGGAGCCAGGGGCTATTGCAGCGGTCATGCGCGGGCACATCTGCATCCACGTAGCCCTAGTGGTCGATGCCGGAGACCGCCTGAAGGTCTTGGAGATCAACCCTACGCGCGGCGCCCGATGCCTTCCGCTGAGCCAGTGGGAGCGCGACCACAACACCGTCATCTATTACCGGGACAGACAATGATCTCAATCTATCCAAACAAGATCGTTCCGTTCCCGGCCGAGACGCGTGAGGTGTCTCAGCGACAGAGTTTGCTTTCGTGGTTTCACGCAGACGGCATGTCAGAGGAAGTTGAGCCCGCGGCGCTGCCGGTGAGCGTGTTCATCAATGGTGAGCGCGCGCTGCCGACTCAATGGGCAACTATCGAATTCGGCCCCGAGGACTGCGTCGAGATCTACCGGGAGCCAAAAGGCACCGACCCGTTCTCTATCACCCTGGCGCTGGTGTTTGGCGCCAAGGCCGTGATGAGCGCGCTGATGCCAAAAATGCCATCGCTGAACAATGGCGGCGGCATGAAGCGCGGTAATGATCTCGGCTTGGCCACCGTCAAAGGAAACCAGGTAAAGCTGAACTCCCTAATCCGGGAGATTGCCGGCAGACAGCGCCCTTACCCGGACTATGCGATTCCGCCAAACCGTTACTTCCGAGACCCGCGATCTCAGTGGATTGAGATGCTCTTGTGTGTTGGGCGCGGGAAATACCAGATTCCTGTCGGCAACATCACTATCGGCGATACGCCGGTAATCTCCTTGGGGGCTGATGCCGAGATCAAGATCTATGGCCCAGGCGCCGACTTGACCGCTGAATCTGCCGCCAAGTGGTGGCACTCAGCGCCAGAGGTTGGGGCTACCTCGACCGGTACCGCAGGCATCGAGCTGAAAGCAACGTATGCCGTTGCGCCGGTGCCGGTGGCTCAGTCCTACCAGTTTGCTGGTTTCACCATCTCTATTCCGGACGGCGCAGGCGAATTCCCACTTGGCTGGGCCGCCGGCATGCTCGTTCGTGTCGAAGTTGGCTATCCCTACACCGTCGTTGATGGTGGTGCGGCTCGGGACATTATCAAAGGAGACCTTGGCCAGGTCGCCCCATTCGTTGGGATGGAGATCGAGATCGTTGGTGCAAGCGCCGGCAACTACGTTGTTCACTCGTATACGCCAGGCGTTGGCGGTGCACCAGATGAGATGACCCTCAACTGGGCGGATGGCGGTGCTGCTGTTGGTCTGCAAACCGGCGATGTGTCCATGGGTATAGGCTTTCGCGGCCTTCGCTACAGGATCACCTCTGCGAGTACATCGGCGATCACAGTCGATCGCCTTACGAGTGATGGCGAAGATGATGAGGCGTGGCCAGGGTTTGACGCACTTTCGACAACGCTTGCAACGCTGAGGCTTGATGGCTCCACGCAGGAGGGTGATTGGGCCGGGCCATTTCCTGCCTGTCCGGATGGCGTCACCACCAAAACTATTGCATGGGACGTCTTCTTCCCCCAGGGCCTGGCGATTGTCGACTCAAAGGGATGGGTAGGGCAGAACGGCGTACAGGTTGAGCTGCAGTACCGGGATATCACCACTGCAGGTGCTTGGACCTCCGTCTCAATACCGTACTACGCCGCCACGCTCGACCAACTTGGGTGGACAGAAACCATCACGATTCCTGTCGCTATGCGTCCAGAGGTGCGCATGCGCAGGATTGGGGCGAAGTCCACAAGCACCCAGCACGCCGAGACAGTCCAGTGGTACGGGCTTCGGGCGAACCTCGCGGCTCCAACGAGCTACGCCGGCGTAACCATGATTGCTCTGAGGGTCAAAGGCGGCAACAGGATTGCCTCGCAATCTGAGAGCCAGGTATCCCTCATCGCCACCCGTATCCTGCCGGTTCGTCGTGGCGGGGCCTGGGCAGCCGAAGAGCCAACGCGCGATATTTCGGCCTGGATTGGCCATGTTGCGCGCAGTGTTGGGTATTCGGTTGACGACGGGAATTCTGACATCGATCTTGCCGAGCTGGATCGCCTGCACGCCATATGGACGGCGCGTGGCGATTATTACGATCGGTCAATAGACACGCCCAGCACCGTCAAGGCCTGCATGATCGAGGCGCTGCAAGCCGGGTTCGCTGAGCTTACGATTGATCGGGGGCTGATCCGCCCGGTGCGTGATGAGCCGCGCGGACCAGAGTTCGACCACATCTATAACCCGCAGGTCATGACCAAGCCTCTGAAACGTGAGGCTGAGCATGTGACAGCCGATGATTTCGATGGGATCGACGTCGAGTACCTGAGCAGCAAGACCTGGCAGGTCGAAACGGTTGAATGCCGACTTGCAGGTGACCAGGGCTTAAGGACCGAGAAGGTTCGGCTGGAGGGCGTAGGCGATGAAACACGGGCCTGGCGCTGGGGGATGCGCCGCCGCCGTCAGCAGGTCTACCAGCGTAAACGCTACAGCTTCACGACGGAGCTGGACGCACTCAACAGCGGCTACTTGGACTATGCGCTGCTTGGAGATACAACCCCAGGATACGGCCAGAGCGCCATGCTCAAGGGGTATGCCCCGATGGGTTCCGAGCACATGCTGGTCTCATCCGAAAGGCTCAACTGGTCCGCCGGAGGTGAGCACTGGATTGCATTGCGCCGCCGCGACGGGAGTGCATCCGGGCCCTATAGGGCAGCCCGCATTGACGACTACCGACTGACCATTCCAAGTCTGGACTTCACGCCAGTACTTGATAGCGCCATGGACGCGCCAGTGCTCCAGTTCGGGCCCAAGACAAAATTCTGCTATCCCGCGCTCATCAAGGAGGTGAACCCAAGCGGAACTGTCAGCTGCAGCGTCACAGCCGTTAATTACGATGCTCGCGTCTATCTAGACGACAACAACTTCCCGCCGGCATAGCCGGACACCTTGCGCAAGCCCGCCACTGAGCGGGCTTTTTTTCGTCTGGAGAAAACATGCGATACAACACTGGCAACCCCGTAGAGCCCGATGGCTCCAGCGATCCACGCGATCTCTTTGACAACGCAGGAAATATCGACCTCTTCGCCAATGGTTCAAACCCTTCATATCTGGACCGCAAGGGGGTCAGCAGGAAGTCCATTCGCGGAATGGAACAGGACTTCTCCGACTTCCTGGCCAACTCCGGTTTTGAGCCGGTGCACCTTGTGTATGTCGATGGCCAGCCACTCACCGTAAGCAGACCGACCCAACTGATTGATCGGGACGGTCGGACCTACAGAGTTAAGTTCCCGGCCGCCTTCCCGGTAACGCTCACAGGTACCTGGGCAACCGACCTGACCAAGCTGGTTGAGATTGACGATCAAGCCTTGCGGCAGGACCTGGCTTCAGCCGAAGGCTACGACCAGATCGGCGCAACACTACCGACCGGCGTCGTATCCACCGTCAAAGGCTTCTTCAACTGGATCCTCGATCGAATCACGCTGAGCACTTCGGGCTCGGCAAGCATCGTGGCCGCCGTGGCGAAGGGTGAGAAGGTCGTTATTAAAAACGGGGTGCATTACATGTTCGCCCCTGCGATTTGCGATTATGGAGTGGAGCCTATAGTTGGATTTGCCGGTCACCCTTCAAAAAGATATGACATTTCGGGCGAAACTCCGGGTGGAACAATTCTCAGCAACCAGCATTCTGATAACGCTCTAAGATTGATTGGGAGCTATCCGGTAACTCAGAATTTCGGTGGGTTTGACGCGGTCGGAAATCTTACGGTTGTCGGGCCAAATGTTACTACCCCGAATACCGATAATACTGGTGGGTCCGGTATATTTGTGCAGTCCAAGGCATATACAAAAGTTTATAACTATGCTGCTATTAATCTCCGTATAGGCCTCCATTTTGATGGGGTACTTACCAGCTCCGTCGAAGACGCTACTATTTCTGGATGTTATGAAGGTTTGATTTTTGAGGACACAAATACCACGTCCGGGCCAAATGCTATAAATCTGCGTCGTGTTAAAGTTGGGGAATGTCCTTTTCAGGGGGGTAGAATTGAGCTGGCCTCATCATTCCAAGCTGATAACCTTACCGTTGAAGGTTGCGGTACCATGGGCGGTATTGGGGTCGGCCTATTATGGCAAAGCAAGGCCGGCTCGCTTGGGGTTAATGTAAATCTAAACGCCACCTACAATGAGCTTAACGCAGGACCAGCTGATACATACATTTACCATGTATCCTCTCAGCCAATGGTTTTTAATATCAATGGAGGTTTATATCACCGCTCAACTCCTAACAGATATGTAGAAACTAACTTACTTGTTCGCAGGGAAGTAGGTGCAGGGAATGTAACCGTCAAAGTTAGCGGTGTTACATTCTTGAGCAGTTTTGGTTATGTTTCATCTGGTAGTCGACCTTATTGGGATGTTGGGCCTGGGTGCGAGGTGATATGGGACGAGTCATGCATTTTCTCAGATCTGGTTGCAATGAATTACTGGATCTGCCTTGATCGTTCCTATGAGTTCGTTGTTAGTGCGGCTGGCGATATTTTGGCTGGGCCCGAAGGGTTCTTCTGTACTAAGGTTTCAACCGGTAAATACCGTTTCGGGAGAAACGCCGGCAAGGCCGAGTTTGCAAAGTTCGCCACTGACTACACAGTTACCGGCACCTCAGAATACCCAGGTTCAAACCTCTATTTGAGCTATAGGCAGGAACAGTTTTTCGAAGTGTCGATAGACAACGGGAGCACCTTAATTGACGCTCCATTCTCAGTAATAGTTAAGCGTGTCAAGGGGTATTACAGCTAATTTTTACAGATTTTCGTTAACAGAGACCCGCCTACGCCTACCTGGATTTGGCGGGTTTCATCTCGTCGAGGCCCTCGATATGGTCTGCGTTAAAAATAATAAAACAATGTGCTAGAATCTAAGCGTCTAAATTGGAATCTAGAATTTATGAGATATCTTTTTGTAAATCCGTTCTTCATATTTGTAGTAAGTATTTCATCTTCGTTTATTCTTTATAGAATGGGGCTTTCTGGTTTTTATGATGGTGCTTTTTCTTCTGCTGATTATATGATGTGTTTTGTTTTGTTTGTGTCATTAATAGCGAGCATAGGATTTCATAAGTTTGTTAAGAGAAGGCTTGCTAGTCAAGATGATGCGGATAGGTTGCCAAAATATAATTTATTTTTTCTGGTTTTGATAAGTATTTCTTTTTTTGTTTTGGAGATTTTGCATGCTGGTGGCATTCCAATAATATACATTATGCGCGGGGTTAGCTATGACTATACTCAGTTTGGCATACCTACGCTGCATGTTGCGTTTCTTGGGTATTACTCTGTTGCTGCGGTTGTTAGCTATGAAAGATATATATCGATTAAGGAAAGGAAGTATTTGATTCCTGTGGCGCTGGCTATTATTTATAATGTTTGTATTGTAAATCGTGGCGCTTTGCTGATAACCCTTGCAAGCTTGTTGTTTGTTTATATGTATAGCTCAAGGAAAAGAGTTAAGGCTTTTCTTGTGATGCTTATTATGCTTTTCTGCATAACAATAGTTTTTGGGTATATTGGCGACAAGAGAATGGTTTCGTCAGGTTATGAGAACTCTGACGCAATTTATGATATTGGTCGAGCTGACCCAGCATTCCGAGAGTTGCCTACCGGTTTTTTTTGGGTTTATATATATGCGTCATCAACCTATGCAAACCTAGTAAGTCAGGAATCAGAGGGGAATATAAACACTGGCGGGATAATGGATTTTATTAATTTCTCAATTCTTCCTGACTTTATTTCAAAGCATACAATCAAAGAGGGGGAGTCGTTTAATTTAAAGTTGATAGCTCCTGAGCTTACTGTCGGGACTGCGTTTGGTCGCGCCTTTGTTATTCTTGGGTATGCGGGGATTGTTGCGCTTGCGTTTTGGTATTCTGTTGTGGTTTGGCTGGTTGTCTTGGTTAATAGGAATAAGAAATTAATTTCTGCGTGCTCGATTCTTTGCTCTGTGTCTCTGTTTATGTCATTTGATAATATGCTGGTATTTGCTAGTTTTGTTTTGCAAATGATTTTTTTGAGTTTGTATAGTCGTCTTAGATTTGGTCGCTATAGGCTGCTTTAGGAGGGTGGTGTTTTATATTTGGCGCCATCTTTCGAGGGCGCCAGTTTTAGTTGTAGTTCGCTATGTATGCAGCGGCGGAAACTATGAAAAGCACTATGCATATAATGATTGTGGCCTTTTTGCTTGGTATTTGATCCTCTGGTGGGTCGTTGAACATTGGGTCTCTTTCGTATTTTTCCATGTCTTTCCCCTCGGGTGGAAATACTCAGGCTTCGGTTGGTTGGCGCATTCTACAAGCGAACGCTGGTCTGTGTCAGCGATGATACTCAAAGAAGCTTTACGCCCGGTCATCGATCCGGGCTTTTTTTTGCACGGAGAACAACATGCCGATCACCGAGCAGCAGTTGCTGCAGATCCTCCCCAACGCCGGCCGCAATGCCGGCGTTTTTGCATCTGCGCTGAACCTAGCCATGGACCGGTACCAGATCAACACCAGGCTTCGGATGGCGGCTTTCATCGCCCAAGTGGGCCATGAGTCGGGACAGTTCCGATACGTGCGCGAGTTGGGCGGCGACCAGTACCTGAGCAAGTACGATACCGGCACCCTGGCCAAGCGCCTTGGAAATACTCCAGAGGCTGACGGTGACGGGCAGAAGTACCGCGGGCGTGGCCTGATCCAGATCACTGGGCGCGACAACTACCTGGCGTGCAGTAAGGCGCTGTTCGGTGACGATCGTCTTCTGCGCACCCCTGAACTGCTGGAGCAGGCAGAGTGGGCGGCCAAGTCTGCGGCCTGGTTCTGGAACTCCCGCGATCTGAACAAGCTGGCTGACTCTGGGTCGTTCGAGATGATCACGCGGCGAATTAATGGGGGAGTCAACGGCCTGGCCGAGCGCGTTTCCTTCTATAACACTGCGTTGAAGGTGCTGGCATGAACGCTATCTGGCTGCGGATCCTTCCTTATATAGCGGCGGTGTCCGTCGTCCTGGCCGGTCTGTTCATGGCCTACAGTCACGGCAAGTCGGTCACCGATGCTGAGTGGCAGGCAAAGTGGAACGCCCGGGATACACGGGACGCCGCAGCGAAGACCCTCAACGAATCCACCGAGCGCGCCAAAGAGCAGGCCCGGCAACAGACAATCAACAAGGTGATCCAGGATGGCCAGAAAGTCATTGACCAAGCATTTGCTGATGCTGCCGCTTCTCGCGATGATCGCAGCTTGCGGGACGCAGCCGACGAAACCGCCGGTCGAGTCGCAGCCAGTCAAGCCGGCGGCCATTCCTGCACTGCCGCCGCAAGCGCGGCAGCTACCCGTGCCGTCATGGTGCTTGCCGACGTGCTCAAGCGCGCTGACCAGCGAGCGGGTGATCTGGCAGGATATGCTGACCAAAGCCACGGCCGGGGAGTAACCTGCGAGCAGGCGTATGACAGCTTGGGGAAATAGGGGATTGTGTTCGGTCGGCAGGACGCCGGTGGATGGCGCATCAGGCGTGGGACAATCCTGGGACACAAGATGTCCCAAATAGCCATGAATGCAGATGAAGCATTATCAGGCGAAAGCCAATAGATACAGGTGGTTTAGTCAGTTCGCCCAATAAAATAGCAGATCGAAAACGGATTGCAAATCCGCCTACGCCGGTTCGATTCCGACCTCGGCCTCCACTCTTAGAAACCCCGTAGATTAACGTCTACGGGGTTTTTTATTGCCTGCTGGAAAGTGCTGGCGTTCCGAAACTATCTCATTTTGAAGGCTGCGCTACCGCACCGATGCGCCGGTACACGCGCTTGCTGATCTCCTGTTCCGAGTGCCTGAGGAGGAGGCTGGCGTCTGCGATATCTGTAATTTTGGATGCCGCCTTCGGTTGGATATCCTTGAACTGAAACTGTTGGATCTTCTCCGCGTCATCCTGGCTGGGGAATGCGTCGGGAGGTGATGAGCCGGAGCTGCACGATAAGGCCTGATCGGCTGTGATCTATTGCGTGCAAATGAGGGGTGTTGTGTTTGGTTGGCAGGACGCCGGGGAGGGGGGTGATCTTGTACCACTTCTCAGACATTGCTTGATGACTACGTGTGCGGCGCATTGCGGTGATACGGGTTAAGATTTTTACGATTATTTATCTTCAAGTCGAGATATAGGGGCAGATTTTGAACCGCCAATGCGACTCAGTGGATAAGATTCTCGACCAATGGAGGCGTGAACGCCCAGATTTGCAGGTCGATATCATGGGGCCAATCGGTCGCTTGCAACGTTGTGCCGCGTTATTACAAAGTCGGCTCGAAAACACGTTCGAGGTGTTTCAAATCACCATGTCGGAGTTCGATGTGCTAGCAGCGCTTAGACGTTCGGGCGCTCCGTATTGCCTTACGCCGACCGCTATTTTTTCAACATTGATGATCACGTCAGGCACCATGACGTATCGCCTGAAACGACTAGAGAAAGCAGGGTGGGTGATTCGTCTACCCGATCCGCAAGATGCACGGAGCATGCTTGCACAGCTGACAGACTCTGGCCGCGAGCTTATCGACCGGGCTGTGGAGGCCCATGTTCAGAATGAGCGTGCGATTTTGAAGCTGTTGGACGCATCGGCGGTGAAAGAATTGAATACCCAGCTTTCCGATCTGCTAATCGGTCTGGAGAACGGGATAGGAGGCCCATCGAAAAAGTAGCGTCGGCTTCGGCTTTTGTAAGTCATCTTTAGTGATGCTGGAATAACCATAAGCCCTTGACTGTGAAAGGGCGGAAACAGGGGTTCAGCTCAAGCCCGGTGCATGCTTAACGAGTTATCGCCATCACCGACAGCGGCGATCAGGGATTGATCGCGTTGCGGGCGTCTAAGTGAGAACAAGGGTAATAGCGCTCTGGCGCCTGATCAGTCGGGCGTCATAAGGACAGCCAAGGTTAGCTTGATGAACTCTTCGTTCCTGTCGATCTGTAGATCGACTCCCGGAGTAATTCGCCACGACGTGGGCAGATGAGCACTCCAGAATATTGGTGATCTAGGTGCCAAGCCATCCCTCCGATTAACACGATTCCGGCGACCGGGCGGTCGCCGGAATCGTGCTGGGTATCAATTTGCGCCGTGAGGCAGGAACACTCCACGGAATCGCATCTTCCCGGAGGACAGGCGGTCATAAGCCTGCGTTGCTTGGTCAAGCGAGAAGGTTTCGACAATAGGCTTGACCTTACCCTTCGCGGCCAAGTCGAGAATTTCGGCGAGGTAGTGCTGTCCGCCATGCGTGGAGCCAACCACCCGTTGGCGCATCATATGAAATGGCTTGCCGTCGGACGGAATCGAGAACGGCTTGCTGAAGTCGAGCCCGCAAAGGACGATGCGACCGTCAGGATTGACTCCCGCGAGCGCCTTTTCGGCAGTTTCGAAGTCGTTGGTGGTGATCAGCAACACGTCGGCACCACCGACCGCCAGCAGCTCCTCGGCATTGGTGACGACGTGGTCGGCACCCAAGTCGGTCGCAAGCTTGTGCTTGTCTGGGGAATGCGTGATCGCGATGGTCTCGAATCCGCACGCCTTTGAGAACTGCAGGGCGACGTGGCCCAACCCGCCGATACCCAGCACCGCGACCCTGTCACCCAGTTTCGGCTCTGCGTCGCGCAGGCCGCTCCAGGTGGTATAGCCCGCGCACATCATGGGCGCGGCGTCCGTGTAGGACAGCCCATCGGGCAACAATACGGTGCCTTCCGCAGAAATTGCGATGTACTCTGCGTGCCCGCCCTGCGACGCGAAGCCGGTCGTTCTGGGCGAAACGCAGTTCATGGCCGTCTGGCCGGTCAACGGGCGGTTCTGGCGGCAGTAGGGGCATCGACCGCACGAGGACTGTACCCAGGTGGTGCCGACTCGGTCTCCAACCTTGCGCGTGTGGACGCCCGCGCCGACTTCGACGATTTCGCCGACCACTTCGTGACCCGGGGTCTGGGGATAAATGTCACCGCCAGCCCCCTGAGTTGCCCACACGTCCGTGTAGCACATGCCGGAGGCGTGAACTTTCACCAGGACCAGCCCTGGCTCTGCCTTGGGCATGGGAACCTCATGGATCTCCCAGGGCTTGTTCGCCCCAGTCATCACAACTGCCTTCATCTTCATCGCATTGTCCTTTCGATCAGGTGATGATTACTGTTTGGGCTGCGGACGAGATGCTCTCAGAGCGACACCGGCCATTTTGGACCCGCGATGCTGCAGCTTCATTCGAGTCTATGGCTCATTGACTGTCGCGACAATCTGGTTAATATTTGATTCCATGATGAAATCAATTCACCAATCCAAGGGCAATGACCTGTCGGCCTTTGCCGCATTCTTAGCGGTCGCAGCCCACCGAAGTTTTCGCGGCGCCGCAATCAATCTCGACATGACGCCCTCGGCGATCAGTCACTCGATCAAGGCTCTCGAACAGCGGTTGAACGTCCGCCTTTTCAACCGGACGACTCGAAGCGTCTCCTTGACCGAGGCGGGAGAGCGTCTGGCCATAAAACTAAGACCGGCAATGGCCTCAATTGAAGAAGCCGTTCGGGAGCTGGAGGGCAATGACCACGCTCCCAGCGGTACGGTGCGAATCAATGCCAGTGAGGGCGCCATCCGGTTTGTACTGTGGCCAGTGCTTGCGCGCTTTTTGCGCGAGTATCCTCGCGTCCATCTCGACATATTCAGTGATGGCAAGCTGAGCGATATCGTTGCCGATGGTTTCGATGCGGGTATCCGATTAGCGGAAGCCGTACCAAAAGATATGGTGGCTATCCCAGTCATGGGAGAGGTCCGCTTTGCTGCAGTGGCGTCGCCCGAGTATTTCGAGCAGCGCGGATATCCAATGGTGCCGCAAGATCTGTACGACCATCATTGCATCCGCTTCCGGTTTGAAAGTGGTGCAATCTACCGATGGGAGTTTGAGCGCCAGGGCGCTGTCGAAAGGATCAACGCTCCCGGCCCTCTCACATTGACTGATCAACCGCTGATGGTGGAGGCAGCAATCGATGGAATAGGCATCGCCTTCGTGCCCGACCATCTTGCAGCAAATGCGCTCAAGGACGGCCGACTCAAACGAGTTCTGGAAGAGTGGTGTCCCGCGTATCCGGGACTGTGCCTCTACTACTCGGCGAATCGCCATGTACCCTCCGGCCTGAGAGCGTTGATCAATATGCTGACTCGACCTTGCGCCTAAGAGGTGGCGGCTCGATCGTTGGCCAAGCGTTTCGGACGCGCAAGAATGCTGGGGGCTGGGGCGGCAGTTTTTATTTTCTAAAACCAATGCCTAATGTTGAAGTGAACATGGGAACACACAAAGTCAGCGACCTCACCCAAGCAAACAGCGCTACTCCCTGGAAAGATTTTTCTATCGCCCTTATGAATTGCCCTGCCTTTTATGGCGCTAATCCGAGAGATGAAACTGGATGGAGCATTCCGCTGAATGGCAGCGGCATAGCAGCCCACGGCTCGGCTTCTCACCAAAGCAACACTATCCAAGTGAACCTGATCGGTACGCTCTTTATTCCGAGCTGGGAGTTTTGCTGGGGCTGACTTAGGTGAAATGGAGAGACCAATGGCAGAACCAGCGAGTACTGTCGCCAGCGAAGTGCTGGTGAAGCACGGCGTGGCCATGGCTGCATTTATCAGTTCGATCCTGTCCTTGGGTTTTCTGAAAAGACCTAGCGCGAGGGCATCCTTGTTTCAACCCGCCCCCTGCAACCATTCAAGCAGTTCCATTTCCACGCTGCCTGGCTTGGGAGGGGAGGGAGACAGCAGGCAGTACCGTGAGCCATCTTCAACAAACCCCAATGGCGCGGCTAGCACACCGCTTTGGATTTCATCACGCACCAAGTGCCAAGGGCCAATGGCTACCCCAAGGCCTGCAACGGCTGCCTGGATGCTGAAATAGAAGTGCTCAAACGATTGCATTTCCACCGTTGGCGTGGGCAGTCCTGTTGCGTGAGCCCACTCCTGCCAAGCCGTTGGCCGGCTAGTGGTTTGCAGCAGTGGGGCCGAGGGGAGCAGGGATTTACTGTTTTTGCCAAACCACTGCTCTACCTTTTCTGGCCGGCAGACGGGGCCGACTTTCTCTGGGAATAGTGCCTCGGCATGATAGCCGGCAGGCCGGGGAAAATCGTCGCGGCGAATGGCCAGATCGATGCCCTGGTTGAATGAGAAGGGGCCGCCGCCGGCCACCAGATGAATGTCCAGCCCTCGATGCTGGCTTTGGAAGTCGCTCCAGCGAGGGATCAACCAGCGCATCAGCAGCGTAGGCTCGCAAGACAGGACAAGCTGACGAGCTCGGCGGGCGTCGTGGCGTATGTCGCGAACGGCCTGGTTCATCAGCCCCAGTCCTTCATTGACGGCTTTTGCCAGGCGCCGCCCGGTATTCGTTAGAAAAACCCTTCGGCTACGCCGCTCAAACAGGTCAACGCCCAACTCTTCTTCAAGCAGGCGCACTGCGCGGCTAATAGCGCCGGGCGTCAGGTGCAGCTCGTCAGCCGCACGGGCGAAGTTTTCGAAGCGTGCGGCTGATTCAAAACAGCGCAAGGCGAGCAGAGAAGGTAGGCGCGCCTCAGAAATCAGTGAGTTGTAGTCACTATTTTCTTCAGAAATCATCGTTATTACCAAGGCAGAGGATCTGTAAATATTGCCTTACACCACCAGTCATTCAAAGGGTACAGCATGGGCGAATGGATAGCAGTAATCACCATCACACTACTTGCATGCATCAGTCCAGGACCGGATTTCGCCATGGTGTCTCGTAACGGGTTGCTCCTGTCGCGAAGGGCGGGCGTTCTCACCGCGCTGGGAATTGGCTTGGGCGTGCTCGTGCACGTGGGCTACACCCTGCTCGGCTTGGGGTTGGTGCTGCAACAGACGCCTTGGTTGTTCAATGTGTTGAAGCTGGCGGGAGCGGCCTACCTCGTTTACCTGGGGATCAAGATGCTTCGCTCAAAGCCTGCAAATGAACAGCTGGATGCACCACCTCCCGCCATGTCTGATCGGGAAGCGCTGCGTACGGGATTTTTCACAAATGCGTTGAATCCTAAAACCTCGATCTTCATCGTCAGCCTGTTCATGGGAGTGGTACGACCGGACACCACTTTGGCAGTGCAGATCGGGTATGGGCTATTTATCGCAGGGGCGCATGTCATGTGGTTCAGCCTCGTTGCGCTGTGTTTTTCCGCTGGGACGGTGCGCGCGAAATTATTGGCCGCGCGACAATGGGTTGATCGGATTTTCGGCGTGCTGCTTGTGAGTTTCGGGATAATGCTGACAATCACTCAATATTCGGGATGAGTGGGGGGATACTGCTGAAGTCACTGTTTTTTGCCTTGCCGATTTTTATCGCCCCCATTGCCTGGGCCCGGGCGCTGCGCTGGACTGGCAACACAAGGGAAGCTATCGACCTGGCGATCTCAATAAACCGCAAGACACGCTCGTCAGGCAGCTCTCGGGACGCAATGCAGCAATCATAAGAAACTACAATAAATTCAAATCCGTATGGGTCAAGTTCGACGACAACGGCCAGGTCCGTCAGGTGTTAATCGTACCTGAGGGAAGACTGACTACTGGGCAAAGCGCGAAAATCCTGCAGGTCTGGTACCCCCATGCCTATGGGGATTTTGACTGTGGGGAGAGGTAGAAACAGAGGGGCTGATCTCCATACGTTTTCAGCGCCGCAGCCCATGTCCGATGAATCACGCAGTGTTCTCCAGCGTTGTGTCCATCGCACGTGGTTCGACAGCCCCAATGTTTGATCGTGGGTGATTTTAATTGTATCTCTCGATCTGCCCCTAGCTGTACGGGGCGAGGCGCCGCAGAACCCTCTACTGTCAAGGCGACAATAATTCGCCGGATGACGCACCATGTTCATGTCCACCAGCTTGCTTTCTGCCTTCGCGCTGTTTGCCTTCGTCTCTTCGATTACCCCGGGGCCCAATAACACGATGTTGTTGGCGTCGGGCGTGAACTTCGGTTTTCGCCGCTCGATTCCCCATGCCCTCGGGATCAGTGTGGGCTTTATGGTGTTGGTGATTTCGGTCGGCCTGGGCCTGGGGGAAGTGTTCAAGGCGCTGCCTTGGGCCTACACCGCACTGCGTTATATCGGGGCGACTTACTTGTTGTACCTGGCGTGGAAGATCGCGACCTCCAGCGCGATGTCGGACGACACGGACGGCAAGCGCAAACCCATGACCTTTCTCGCCGCCGCAGTGTTCCAGTGGGTCAACCCCAAGGCCTGGGTCATGGCGTTGGGGGCGATCACCACCTATACGCCGGCGGAAGGTTACTTCACCAATGTGCTGGTCATCGCCGTGGTGTTTGCACTGGTCAACCTGCCGAGTGTGTGCGTGTGGGCGGGGTGTGGCACCGGCCTGCGCAATGTCTTGCGCGAGCCGCGCTGGTTGAAGCTGTTCAACTGGTCGATGGCCGGGCTGTTGGTGCTGTCGTTGTACCCGATGTTTTTCCTCGGGTGACAGGTTCGGGATATAAACCCGCCGGGCCTATCGTGAAACACTCTAATGAACTGTGAGAATTGACAGTACCGGGCAGCCAGTGTTTTGCGCACTATTAATTGCTGTCTACGGTTTTCGGGCCTTCCAGTGAATGTTGCTTTCTTGGGGCGGCGTTAAACCATCAATTTTGAGTCAATGGAGTGTCACCCAATGTCGAAAGAAATCAGCCCGCCAGGCCCGCAAGCGTTGCAAGCCAATCCTGAAGTTGGAGGCTCTGCAGAGGCTTTGAAAGCCCCGCCATCTCAGTTGGCCTATCTCAAGGACAGCTCCGTTAATCCATCCAGGTATTTGATGATGGCCAACGGATACGTCATGACCACCAAGGATATCAACCAGGCCTCGAAATTCCTGGTCATCAGTTATGGCGACGGAAACTGGTACATCATGACCGTCGATAGCGCGGAGTACCTGTCATTTACCGATCGCAGCTACCTCTATGCTTATTCGGCCTGGAGCAATGCCAGATACGTGACCCTTGACCCCGTGAGCTTTAAAAGATACCCCGGGCTCTACCTGCATAATGGTTACGTCTGCTGCAATGGCGTGAAGGACAAGCCAGATAGCCTGATGAGCGTCCACCCCGAACTGATTCAGTAACGGTTTGACAGACGCCAGACTGTGCGCCTGATAAGTATGCGTCCGGCCAAGTCGTCTATCTGCGTTGAGATCCAGCACTTGCGTGGCACTGTCAAAGTGATCGGGCCAACAGAAAATGCTGCTGCTTGCGTGACCTTTCTTCGAGACCTGCTGTGCTTATTTGCCAACCGCCGCGCCACGCGCATGAAAGTTCTTGTGCATGCACAGCTTGAAACGCTGGGCAGCGCTGTCGCGCTACCTCGACTTTATTGCCGCATAACTGGCTTGCGCCAAGGTGCCGTTGAAGTGGAAAAGATCACGAAGCAGTTCTTTCATTCATGAGCTTCTTTGCTATCGCTCGGCGCTTGGACACGATCCTCAAGACTATAATCTCGAACTACTTGGGCTATACGCAGGTGATAGTCATCGAAAACCTGCCTGCGGCCAGCCAATTGGGCCGCACGATGTAGCTCAAGGCCGCGCCACCGCTTAATAGCTTCCTCGTCACGCCAAAATGACAGTGAGAGAACCTTTCCTGGTTCACTAAGGCTTTGGAAACGCTCAACTGAGATGAAACCATCCAGCTCTGCTAGCAATGGTTTCAGTTCAGCGGCCAGGTCAAGATAGCGCTGGTATTGCTCCTCGTGGGGCCATGCTTCAAAAATTACTGCGATCATTGCTGAGTTTCCCGATCACGATAGAACTGAGGGATGCGACCATTTAGGGAGGGCAAATAAATCCACCGATAAAGACGAGCAGATGAGGCGGGTTGTCGATGCAGCCATGCCAAAATCGCCTCAGAGGCGATCGTCAATGCAAGTTGCTGGCCTGGACATTCATGTCTTCCTGAGCCGAAGCTGAAGGTTCGTCGTTGCGTTCGTTTGACCAAGAGGCTATCGGGGTCTGGGTTCGCGTAGGAATCCCTATTGGCTGAAGCGAGCAACACTAGAACAGTATCACCTGCCTCCAAGACGCTGCCCCCGATAGTGCATCGCTTCGCAACGAATCGCCGGGTGTTTTGCACGGGCGAGTCGTAGCGCGCTACCTCTTCCACCAAGTCTGCAACGAGCATCGGCGTAGGTTGCATGTCTTTAATCAGATCAGGGTTTCGATGGAGCGCTACAAGGGTATTGCCGATCAGGCCCGCGGTGGCTTCGCAGGTCTGTGACAACAGGCCGATCAGGTTAGCGATCAATGCATCATGATCTCTCCAGGCGGTGGCTTCGCATCCGCTACGGATATGGCTCAAGAAGCGGCTACGGTCATCGTCGTTACTCAGCAGCGCGCTGAATAATTGACTAAGCCGAGTGGCGCTGGAATTAGCTTCGCCGAGTTGAATTTCATCGCTTAACGGCGACAGGCAGGCGACAAAATCCCGTGTCAGCCTCGCTACTTCCTGTAGCCGGCTGGATGGAAGGCCTATCAACGCGGCAATGACGGAAACCGGTAACGTGAACATCAACTCATCTAGGTTTTCGACCGGGTTATCGAGGGTCTCGACCACGCGTGACACGATGTCTGCGATGCTTTCTGTCCCGACAGAGGCCAAGGCCGGTTCGATAGCCATCCTGGGGCACAGGTGCTGCGGACCCTCGTTCATGCGCATCAAACGACCGAAAATCATTCCTGCCACGCCTTGCGCAATGGCAGGAGGAATCGGCTCGTTTAGCGGACGCACCCGACAGTCGGGATGCCCCAGAATGACTTCGACAGCTTTGGCACTACTTGCAATCCATAAACGAAGATCTGCATCGAATAACAGGCCGTTTTGTCGCCTGAGGCCTGAGTAATAAACGTAGGGATCAGCATGGGTAGCTGCTTCAAAAGGCGTCATTTCGCAAGTCCTGTTCAAAGAGAACAGCTACTATCGAGCACTCTTCATGGCGACGATTCGCTCAGGAACGAAATATGGACGCTCAAAGCAATGACATCGCGATTTCTCGGGTAGCCGGCGCTATAGCCGAACCTGCGAGGACGAAAATGCTTTGTTCGCTGATGGACGGCCACGCCCGTACCAGTACCGAAATGGCCGTAATCGCCGACGTGAGTGCATCCACGGCGAGCGCGCATTTGGCAAGGCTAAAAGAGGACGGGTTGGTAAAGTTGCACACGCAGGGCAGGCATCGCTACTACAGTCTGGCTGACGCGCAAGTGGCCCAGGCTATTGAGGCCCTCATGGCGATCAGCCAAAACGCAGATACGCGATATGTGACCACGACCCCAACCCGATTGCAGTTCGCGCGTACCTGTTATGACCACATGGCAGGAACACTGGCTGTACAACTGCACGATCATTTCATGGCGTCAGGCTGGTTAACCGTGCCGGTTTCTGGGGAGGGTATGTATCAGCTTACGATGAGCGGCGAAAAAGCCATGGCCGGTCTCGGTATCGAGATAGAAAATGTAAGGGCACAGCGGCGTCGTTTCGCGTGCTCCTGCCTGGACTGGAGCATGCGGCGCCCTCATCTTGCCGGAGCACTTGGAGCGGCTTTTCTACAGACTGTCATAAGCCGTAAGTGGGTTATCCAAGACCTTGATAGTCGGGCACTCGCCTTGACATCCAAGGGACGAAAGGAGCTGTCTGGCCGATTCGGGATCATGCTGGAAAACAAAGAGATGGAGAGATCAGTGGTGCGGAATGCGATACGCCCCACCGAGCCGGCTTTGCCGGCACGATAATGACTGATCCCTTCAACGTGTATTAGCGGGACGCTTACCCTGATAAAGCAATGCCAGTAGTACCGTTGTGCATCACGCGCACTTTGCCTCCCATCTAAGTGTCAGACCGGTGAAATGGTGGCCAGCAGGCCAATCCCAATGGTCAGTGCCAGAAACCCGAACAGAAAAATTGCCATCTTAGCCATGGGGCCTCCAAAAGGCAGAAGGGTGGCAGGAAGGGGTCCTGCCGATGAGCCATTGTCGGGGTTACGATCTGTTTGGTACAGATGCAGGTGATAAAGAAAAAAGCGTATCAGATGCAGCGTGCAGGCTTGTGCGCTGGGGGTTTGGCTGGGCCTTGGAGGTGCCGATCAGACTGCTCGGGGCAGTTTTTTGGCACTTTGGGCGGGTTCAACTGTTGGCAGGATGTAGTTGAGCCATTGCGCGCCACGTGAGCCTGGCAGGCTCTGCATCGGGGCGGTGTTTGTCGATTCCGTTCCATTGATTGGGTAGCAATTGTCACTGCTGCGCCTGCCGTCGGGGTAGACAATAAAGCCCCCGCGACCGCTGTCACAGTGGTGCAGATGCACCGGCGACAGTTCTCGTTGCTTATCAATGCGAGCATTCAGATGGACGATATAGACCCCCATCGCAATCGACACACTCACAATCAGCCCCAGGCATATCGCTAACTGCCAGGTGTAACTGGCGCTCGCGTTATTGGAGTGCATGGGTGACACCGCATGCAGCCGCCTGCTCGATACTCTGGCCCACCAGCAACCGGCTACCGCCTAATTGCCCGCGAGACGGAAGGATGCTGGCTATCAGGCCGAGGAGAATCAAGGCCAGCAGGACTCTTTTGACCATCGCATAAAGGTTCATGGCAGTGATGACCTCGGGATATGAAGGCACCAGCTTAGGGAGTGCAGGGTTAACGCGAGGTAAACATCCACGGGAAATCGCTCGACTTCCGTTATCCTTCAGGCCTCTGCGCAACACCTGTCCGAGGGGACTTTCCCGTGCATATTCACTTGCTGCTGGTCGAGGACAACCTTGACCTGGCCACCACCGTCATCGAGTACCTGGAGATCAGCGGCATGGTCTGCGACCACGTCAGTAATGGCCAGGCCGGTCTTAACCTGGCGCTCGACCAGCATTACGACGTCATTCTCCTGGACATCATGTTGCCGCGTCTCGACGGCCAGCAGGTGTGTGAGCGGCTGCGTCAGCAAGGCAGCCAGACGCCGATCCTGATGCTCACTTCACTGGACGCCCTCTCGGACAAGCTCGCCAGCTTTGCGGCGGGCGCCGACGACTATCTGGTCAAGCCATTCGAGCTGGCCGAGCTGGTGGCCAGGATTCGCGCCCTGAGCATGCGCCGCAGCAGCCAGACCAGCCGCCTGCAGGTGGACGACCTGGTGATGGACCTCACCACCCGCAAAGTCAGCCGCGCCGGTCAGGTGCTGCACTTGTCGCCGATCTGCTGGAGCTTGCTGGAATACCTGATGCGCGCCAGCCCTGAACCCGTCCCCCGGGAACGCCTGGAAACCACAATCTGGGGCGATGAGCTACCGGACAGCAATACCCTCAAAGTCCACATGCATCGGTTGCGCAAGGCGGTAGACAAACCCTTCGGCCGGCCACTGATCCACACCCTGCCTGGGGTCGGTATCCAGGTGAAGCCAGATGCGTAACGGCCTGAGCCTGAAGTGGGTGATCAGCGGCAGCTTCCTGCTACTGATTGCGGTGGTGTTACTGATCTACAGCCAACTGCTGCCGGTGTACACCGTGCGTGGCCTGCTCTATACCGCCAGCGCGATGATGGAGGAAGAGGCCCAGTATTTTGTCAGGCATTACAAGAAGGACCCGAGCACGCCCCCCCCGGACAACTACTTCTTTAAATCTGCCATCGGCAAGGAGGCCTTGCCGGCCAGTGTGCGTCAGATGCTTGAGGCGCCGCCGAGCATGTCTTTCGGCGCCGTCCAGGTGTTCGGTGATCTGGATTCCGATGATGAAGACGCTGACGTGCGGGCGGTCCTCTCCCAACCCCTGGGTGATGGCAAGACCCTGTACATGTATGACATCGACCATGATCACGAAGAGGGCGGTGAGGTCGAGACGCCGCTGTCGGATGCCTACTTTGACCAGGTGCTGCAGGGAGTCACGTTCATCAGCCTGGCGGTGTTCGTGCCGGCGCTGATCATCATCGCCCTGCTGGTCTGGTGGTTGGTGCGACCGCTGGGGCGCCTGGCGCAGTGGTCCAGTACCCTGAAAAATCCGCACGCTATGGCCGGTGAGCGCCCGGATTTCAGCTTCAAGGAGTTCAACATGCTGGCGCACGCCCTGGCTGAAAGCGTTGAGCAGGTGCAGGCCGCCAGCCAGCGTGAAAGCCGCCTGCTGCGCTACACCAGCCACGAACTGCGAACCCCGCTGGCAGTGCTCAAGGCCAATATAGAGCTGCTGACCCTGCAATCGGGCGGTGTCCTGCCGTCCTCTTTGCAACGTATTGAGCGCTCGGTGCTGAACATGCAGCTGATCGCCGAAACCTTACTGTGGATGAGCCGCGAGCGTCCCGAGCCATTGCCGGAGGAGGAGATTGATCTCAGTGCGTTGGTGGCCGACCTGATTGACAAACATCGCTACTTGATCGGCAACCGGGATATCGAGCTGCTTATCGATATCCACCACGAACCTTGTCGACTGCCCCCCACCGCATGCCGCATCGTGATCGGCAACTTCCTGCGCAACGCGCTGCAATACGCGGAAGAAGGCCAGGTAGAAATCAGCTTCAACTACCCCCGGCTGCAGATTGCCAACCTCATCAGGGAGGCCAAGCCGATGGAGGAGTCCAGCGATTTTGGCTACGGTCTGGGGCTGCAACTGATGCGTCAGTTATGCGCGAAGCTGGGCTGGCATATTGAAGTGGTCCTTGAGCAGCAACGTTTTACGGTCGTTCTTGAATTCACGACGTTGCAAGCCATCGAGAGCCAGGGCCCAATGGCTTGAAACGTTCATGGATAGCGTTCGCCGGTTGCTACCCAGATCAAAGGGGGGAGGCCGACTAGTAGGTTCCAGTTAAATTTAGTTAAAAGAGCACTAGGCTCTGTACGAAAAATCTCGAAATATTATTTCATAGCGACGGCTTCCGGTTCACTGTAAAGCGGTCTGCGTATTCACCTTGTATCCACCGTTCCGAGTACATGTCATTGCAGACTCCTTTCGAGTTACCCGTCGCCATTGCCCAATTTATTGGTAGTAATCAACTTGTAGCCGACGAGGTGGGCGAGTCTCCCGCCAACGTTTACGGCTTCACCCGAGGCAATGAACGTTTTTTCCTTAAAACCTGCGCTGCGGTCTATACGCCCACGACCTACAGCGTCTTGCGTGAAGCTCGCGTGCTGCAATGGCTGGATGGCCGGCTGAGCGTTCCCGAGGTTGCAGTCGTTGCCGAAAGCGATGCAGGGGAGTTCATGATCACGCGTTGTGTGCCTGGAGAACCGATACAAGCACGCTGCGACGATCAGGACGCAATGTTGGCGCTGTTGCGCGAGGCACTGCGGCAACTGCAGGCTGTGCCGATCACCAATTGCCCGTTTGACTCAAGTGTTTCGGTGCGCCTGAATGAACTGGGGTATCTCATCGCTCGCGAACTGTGTGCTGATGATGTCGACCTGGAGCAATGGCCGAGCCTCGGCACACCCAGGAAATTGCTGGCCCACCTGCACGCCACACGACCGGTCGAGGAGAAGGTGTTCAGTCATGGCGACCTATGTGACACCAATGTTTTCGTCGACGCCCATGAGCAGTTGCATTTCATCGATCTGGGGCGTGGCGGTATCGCGGATCGCTGGCTGGACATTGCGTTTGCTCATCGAAACCTGCGCGAAGATGTTTCGGACAATGCTGCAAACAACTTTCTTCGGGGGCTTGGCGAGCCCGACCAGTCCGCGAAGCGTGTATTTTTCGAGCAGTTGGATGAGTTGTTCTAGGTTTTGAACGAAAACCCTTGAAACACCAAAATGGGTAAAATCGCCGCCATCAACGGCAGGAGCCCCTGATGACCAAGCGATACAAACTCAGCGATTCATTTTGGGAAATGATCGAAGATCTCATCACCCAGGATCAGAAAACGGGACGTCCACGACACGATGACCGACTGATGCTCAACGGCATCTTGTGGGTGCTCTGCTCAGGTGCCGCATGGCGCGATATGCCCGAACGTTTTGGCCCTTGGTCGACGGTTTATCAGCGCTTTCGCGACTGGCGAAATCAAGGCACGTTTGACCAAATGCTCAAGCGCCTGCATATCAGGCTCAACGAGCAAGGGTTGATCGATCTGGACACCTGGATGATCGACTCCACCGCGGTACGCGCAACCCGAGCCTCTTCCGGCGCTGGGAAAAAGGGGGCCTGAAGAACCGCTAGACCATGCACTGGGCCGCAGTCGCGGCGGCCTCACAACCAAGATTCATATGCTCTGCGATTCGAACGGAATCCCTCTGTGTTTCAACCTGTCAGGTGGACAGGCCAGCGATATTGCTCATGCGCAGCCGTTGCTTGATCAGGTTCAAGTCCCAAGCAGCCAGAGGGGACGACCTCGCAAGCGCTGTCGCTGGCTATTGGCGGACAAGGGATACGATGCCGAACACCTTCGGCGCTATTGCGACCGCTACTGGATACAGCCGGTGATTCCTTTGCGCACGATGAAGCGTAAGCCCAAGCCTGGCTTGCCTAGACTGTTCGACAAACCCAAGTACCGACAGCGCAACATCATCGAGCGCATGTTTGGCTGGCTGAAGGAGAACCGGCGGATAGGCACGCGTTACGACAAGCTGGCGAAAAGTTTTGCGGCAATGGTCTCTTTGGCTTGCACCATGCGGTGTTTACGAGATTACTTTTCGTACACTGCCTAGTGTGTTTATAATCCTAGCCACACAAAAGTGATAATGATTTTCAGTTGAAGTGTTATCTGTGGGAAATTTCTCCGATATCTGGGTGAAAAATCACCTTTGCTGCGAGGTGCGTCACTTGTTTGCTTGGGGGGCGCCCAATTCAGTGGTTGAGCGGCCATAAAGTTCATGCCGCCGACACACTCGCTCCCGGCACCGGCACCGGCACCGGCACCGGCAAAACCAAAACGGCACGCCTGTGGACGTATGTCTGCGATGATCGTCCCGTCGGTTACACGACACCCGCGGCGGTGCGCTTTACTTACTCGCTGGATCGCAAGGGCCGCCCCCCGTGCTCACCTCGAAAACTTCAGCGGGATCTTGCGCGCCCACGGCTACGCCGGCTTTGCTCAGCTCTATGGCTCGGGCAGTGTTCAGGAAGTGGCATGCCGGGCTCACGCTACGCGCAAGTTTTACGACGTGTACAAAGACCAGCTCTCACCACTTACGCCCAACTTAACCCATCGCATGCTCAACGAGTGATCGCTATCACCGACACGGGCGACCGGATTGATAGCGCTACGGGCGCGCCATGAATATGCCAAAGAGGTTTCAGACACGAAATAAAAGGAGTGGCCGACGCCGGATGCATCAACGCCAACTGGAATACCCAATCCGTAGATCAGTCCTATATGCCCAGTCAGGCCTCCTGCCTGGGTGTCCATTAATCTAAAATGGCTAAAATAAGTGCGAAAACAATTTAAATAGATAGATGAAATAATCGAGCAGGGCGCTAGAGGGCGCCTGGGTGAACCTTCTCAGGTTTAGTTAGTCTCTACATATCTCATCTAGCCAACCAATAAGGTGCTCCATGAATCTGCGATCCGTTCTATTACTGGCCAACTGCGCCCTGATCGTCACGCCTCTGACGGCCTGCGCCGTAGAGAAGACGCCAGTCGAGCCGTCCTCGCGATCTTATCAAAGTGATGTCGTGACATACCGCTGTGAAGGTGGAGTCACTCTCCAGGCGGCTTACCTGAATATTGAAGGTGGCGAGTCCTTTGCGACTCTCAATTACAAGGGCGAGCTAGTGCCAATGCATGTCAGTTCGGCGGGTTCGGGGACGCTGTATGTGGCCAACGATGAGCAAAACAGCTATCGCTGGCATACCAAGGGGGATAGGGGTGTCCTGTCGTTTCTTGAGGCCGATCACACCGCTACCGAGGAAACCTTGCTCAAGGATTGCAGCGCCATTCCCGCAACTGAATAACCGTATTGCAGATGATGGGATTGTGTACGGTTGGCAGGACGCCGGGGACGGGTGGTTTTGCTGTCTAATACTACCTAATGGTGCCGCGCATTCATTGGGTTTAAGCGCGCTTAAATGACGGTAGGGTTTTAGACAGCGGATCGCTGAAAGCCACGACGCATGTGGCCTATGCACTGCTCCCGCCCATACTGCTGCAGTAGCAGCGTTTGACTGGAACGTTGATGTAATCCGTGGCCGGGGCCAGCCATTCCCGGGCCAGGTCCGCTGTCAACACCACGGGCCGTGGGCCACTTTCTCCACGTGAGCTTTGATCGGGGCCGCTCTATCTTTGGCCAATGCGGGCAGCATTCAAAAAAACTTATATACCTGCATCAGCAGCAACTATTAGCCAATCAGCAGGCTGGTTTAACCGCTGTTGTTGCGGCACCCTCCAACACTTTGTCTTCGGCGACATTGAGTTTATCTGCCGAATCTTCGTAGGTCATGCGCGACGGCATAATATCGCAAGACTTGATAGGAGCAGCCATATTTCCCTTTTTTTTGATGTCTAGCGGAATATCGAAGTGGTGCTTCGCAGTACAGGCAGCCATGGCCTGTTCATTTTTAATTGTTCGTTCAAAAATACGATCACTCCCTCCTTCGGCCAACACTATGGAAGATATAGAGAATATCAATGCGGCCAGACTCAATTTAAATAATTTCATGAAAGATTCCTCACCTTGCTTGATTGACTTGAGGATAAACAATTGATCTTTACAAGAGCATCGCGACAATATTACTTATATGCAATTTAGGGGGAGGGTTGGCGTATGATACAACTTGATGTTGGAGGCTTGTGGGGGCCGGCTAAGACGTGAACTAGGCAGTCAGGGGCTGTAAATCGGTAGATGGTATCGTCTGGGTTAACGCCACCCTTTGAGCGATGCGACGGTACTGGACCAGATCAATGGACGATGGGGAAGGAGAACGCTGCGGTATGAATCCTGACTGGGGAATGCGCCGGGAGATGATGAGCCAGAGCTACACGACCAGGCTTGATCAGTTGTGGTCTGTTGCGTGCAAATGAAGGGATTGTGCTCGGTCGGCAGGACGCCGAGGAAAGGATAATTGCGGAACAGAAAAGATAAAGGCCTGCATGAAGTTCATCATGCAAGCCCTCGATATCATGGTGCCCGAACCCGGAATCGAACCGGGACGCCCTTACGAGCGGGGGATTTTAAGTCCCATGCGTCTACCAGTTTCGCCATTCGGGCGGCAGCGCGATGAAGCAACTCAAGAGGCTTTGCCTGGCAAAGTGCTTGAGCGGTGCAGCAGGCTAGGGAATATATAGATCCAGGCACCTTGGCGCAAGTTTACGTGCGGTCTTTTTCTGCCTGATTGCGTGTGCCGGCCCAGGAAAAAAGCTCGCCATATCAGTCATCTACATTTGCCAGGGGGCGCGCGGCCTGCGGGTGGATCGCGGCGGCGGGGACGGTAATCTTGTGCGTGTTCGCGCCTTGTTTCACCTGTTGGACGGCGGCACCGACCTTTTGCGCGATGACCACAACAATCGTTATTTCCTTTTGGTCCTGCCTGTGCGTGATTGTTAACTAAGGTCCCTTGCAGGCGTTTCAACCATGCAAGGAGGCAGTCGCGTGATACGGATAATCGTCGTGGGTGGTGGCCTTGGTGGGACCATGCTTGCCAATCAGTTAGTGGCAAAGCTCTATCCCGAGATCGTCAGGGCACAGGTGAAAGTCAGTCTGCTCTCAAACTCGGCTGAGCATTTTTACAAACCTGCCTTTATGTACGTGGCGTTTAACCAGTTCTTTGAAGAGGAGCTCAAGCGTTCAGAGCGCTCTTTGTTGCGGCCGGAGATCGATTTCCAGGTCGATGAAGTGACCCGCTTCGATTTCCCTGCACAGGCCCTGCATACCCGCAGCGGCAAACGCCACGGCTATGATTACCTGGTGATTGCCACGGGATGTGTGCCGGCCCCGGAGCGGATTGAAGGGCTCAAGGAAGCCGGGGATCACTTCTACCAGTACGAGCCCGCACGGCAGTTGGCCCGGCGCCTGAACACCATAACCCGCGGGCGGATTTTCATTACCGTGTCTTTTCCCCAGACCCCGAATGTTCCTCATCAATGCGGGATTGCTCCGGTTGAAACCACCCTGATGCTTGATGATTTTCTGCGTCGCCGTGGCGTTCGCGACCAGGTAGAGATCGTCTACACCTACCCCTCGACGGCGCAGCTGTTGCGCAACTGCCTGTTCTTGCAGCGACCGACCGGCGAAATACTGCCAAGCCTGTTTGAACAGCGCGGCATCAGGTTTCAACGGGGCTTTACCCTCAGCAAGGTCGATCCCGAGCAACGTATTGCCTATTCCGCAGAGGGCGACGTCCAGCCATTCGATATTTTGATGGCGACGCCGCCAATACGCGCAGTGGATGCGGTAATCGAGTCGGGCGTATCGCAAGCGCAAGGCAATGAGGGATGGCTGCCCACCCATCATGAAACCCTGCAAGTCTACGGCCTGGAAAATGTATATGTGCTAGGCGATACGGTCGATCTGCCCGTCAGTAAGGCGGGAGGTGCTTGCCATCATCAAGCACCGGTCATTGCAAACAACATTGCGGGTGAAATTCGCCATGGTGTTGCGGGTGCCATATACGACGGGCGAGTCCAGGCCATCGCGCAAATGGGACTGAATGTGGGGATGCCCCTTTGGTACGACTACACGCATGACGTCGTACCGACCCCACCGAACAAGCTGGCAGGCTTGCTGCGAAATGGCTTTAACCGTGGCCTTTACTGGGCCGTGGCTCGCGGAATGCTTTGACTCAACACAATGGAGGGAGTCGTTGTCATGGACGCAACATCATCTGATGGTGCCCAACCGGTTACGGATCCAGATGTGGCCCTGCGCGCTATTTTGGGCGCGCTTCAGCCGTTGGTCGATAACGGTCGGCTGGATAATCTGGTCGATTTGCTCTCGATTGCTGCTGACCTGGTCGATCTGTTGGATGGGGCGATGGTGGAAAAACTCGCAAGGTTGTTTGAGCAAACCGCCAGCGTGAGCTGGGATCTGGGCAACGCAATGCGTATGGCCAAGTCACAAACGCTGGCTTTGGAACAGCCCGAGAGCCTGTACGGCTTGCTGATCCTACTTCGCGAACCGGGCACCCGGCGGGGCGTAGGTCTGATTCTGAGAACGCTGAACGTCATTGGAAGACAACTGTGACACGACCTGGAGGTCCACCTCATGATCGCTGATGCTTCACAAAAAAAAGGTACCAGTACCCAATGGGACCCAGCGTCCTACCTGAAGTTTGCCCGGCTGCGCGAGCGTCCTGTGATCGAACTTCTCGACCGTATCCACCTTGAGCGGCCGCAATGCATCTACGACCTGGGTTGTGGCACGGGCATTGCCACTCAACTGCTGGCCAAGCGTTGGCCGGAAGCTGAACTGACCGGTGTCGACAGCTCCGCCGAAATGCTCGCTGAGGCCACTTACCTGCCCATCAAGGCCCTGTGGCAGCGCCGTGACCTGCAGGGCTGGTACGCCGAGCAGCCTGCGGACCTGCTGCTGGCGGCGGCTGTTTTGCACTTTATTGAAGGGCATGATGAGCTGTTGCCCCGGCTGCTGCGGCAGCTCAAACCCGGCGGCTGTTTTGCCGCCCATATGCCCAACTGGCGCGATGCACACTGGTATCGGTTGATGCTCGACACGCTGGAAGACGCGGGACCTGGAGGCGTGCCACTGGGCACCCGCCAACTGCGCCAGGCGATGTCTACCCGGCCAGTGCTCTCGCTGGATTGCTACTACCGTTTGCTGGCGCCCATGACCCAGGAGCTGGATATCTGGGAAACCGAGTACCTGCAAGTGGTCCAGGGACAATCGCCGATTTTTGACTGGGTCAAGGTCTCGGCCTTGCGCCCGGTGTTGCTGGCGCTGGATGATCAGGATCGGGCGCGCTTTCTCTATCACTACCTTGAGCGAGTGCACCAAGAGTACCCGCCTGAATCAGATGGGCTCACGTTGTTCCCCTTCAAACGGATATTTATTGTGGCGCGGGTCTGAACCTGACACATGCCAGGTCCTGCCTGGTGTTTATCCGCGCAGGCGCTGGATGATTTCATCGTAGCCAACCGCGCGCGACAGTCGTTGCAGGGCATCCAGGCGGCGGGAATACGCCTGTGTATCACCGTAGGTCAGCTCCACATGCAGGCTGTCGAGCGTCACCAGGTAAGCCTCAGCCAGAATCTCCCCGGCCTGTGCGTCTATGTCCGGATAGGCCTTGAGCAACCCCTGTTGGAAGTGGCTGCGGATCATGGCCATATAGTCATTGAACCCGGACATGACCACGTCCCTCAGCGGTGCCGGAGGGTAAAAGGCGGCCCTCAACAAAAAACGCAGGGATTCATTGCTGTTGTGGCGGCGCTGCAGGTTGTCGATGTAGACCTCGCCGGGGGCCTTGATCGATCGTGAGTTTTTCGCAAATTGGCTTTGCACATAATCGCGTTCGGCCTGCAGTGCGAGTTCAAGCGCGACCACGTAGAGCGCATCCTTGCTCGCAAAGTGTGCGTACAGAGAGGCCTTCTTGATGCCCGCGCGTAGGGCGATGTCGTTCAACGAGGCCGCGTCGTAGCCATGTTCGGCAAATTGCTCCAGCGCCAGGTGCGCGATGCGTTCGGCGGCCGAGGTCAGGGTATTGGACGTCATGGTGTAGCTCCTTAATCAGTGCCCGGTCAGATCAAAGGCATCGCCTGCACTGCAAGGCAGGCTGATCGCCGTCAGCAGGCAGGTCAGCAACGCGCTGGCCAACAACAATGTGGCCCAGGCTACGGGTCCATGGGTCAGGGCCAAGGCCGAGAGCGGCGTCGCGCTGGCGGAAATGGACAGTTGGAACGCACCCAGCAGTGCGGCGGTGGAGCCCAGCGCGCGTTTTTGCGAGGACATCACCAGCGACATCAGCGTGGACTCAGCGATGCCCAGGCCAAACAGGGCCACAGCCATGCCCGCCACTATACCGGGCAGAGCCAGGCTGGTCAGGGTGGAAACCACAGCGATTGCCGAGCCAGCGGCCATGCACGACACACCGATCAGTGACAGGCGGCTCAAGCCAAGCCGGCTGACCAGTTTCCCGGCGCTCATCGCCCCGATCAGGATGGCGATGCCGGTGACGCCGAACAACAGGCCAAAGGCTTGCGGACTCAGGCCGTAGGTCCGCTGGTAGACCAGGGTCGCGCCGCCGATGTAGGCAAACAGAAAAAAGAACGCCGCGGCGACGGCGAGGGTCGGGCGCAGGAAATTCCGGTCCCTGGCAATTGCCAGGTAAGTGCGGCATGCGGCGCCCAGGCGCAAGGGGGCTCTATGGCGCAAGGCCAGGGTTTCTGGCAGCGACAGCCAGCTGTTGCCGAGTACCGCCAGGCCAAAGGCGGCGAGTACCAGCATCACCGCACGCCAGCCGTAGTGGGTATCGATCACCCCGCCCAGTGCCGGGGCGAAGATCGGTGCAACCCCTTCGATGGTCATCAGCAACGCAAAGAGCTTGGTCGCGGCCACGCCCTCGCTGACGTCCCGGACCATGCTCATGATCACCACCAGCGTCAGTGCGCTGCCAAGTCCCTGGACGAAGCGTAGGGCGATCAGCGTCTCCAGTGTTGGAGCCCACGCTGCGCCTAATGAGCACAAGGTAAACAGCACCAGGCCGGCCAACAGGGGCCGCCGGCGCCCGTAGGCGTCGACGATGGGCCCGAAGATCAACTGGCCTGCGCCCATGGCCAGGAGGAAGAACGTCAGGGTCAACTGCACGCTGGCGAAGCTGCTCTGATACTCGCGGGCAATCTCGGGCAGGCTCGACAAGTACATATCGACAGCCGATGGGCCGAGGGCGCCGATCAGTCCAAGACCCATAGCCAGCCTCAGGGAAACCCTGTGGGTGGGGTACGAATTCATACGGCCTCCAATGCTAAGAAACATCCTACCGGTCGGTAGGTTTTGCGTAGAGTACCGGCACGTCATAGAACGGTCAATGCGGGCAATCGCCAGAAGGTTCGAGGGTATCTGCATCGGTACACTGCAACTGCTTTCTATGAATGAGAGTCGTTATCAATTGTATTTCTTTAATTTTTTGATTGAATTAGACTCCCGCCGGCTGGGCACAAGCAGCGTTCCGGGCATCAGAAAAAATAAAAAAACAGGCGTAGGGGAGCAGGGCGTGACTTTCAAGAAAACAACAATGGCGGTGGCCGTGGGTTCGGCTATCTGCCTGTGCAACGGTGCGTGGGCGGGCGAACAAACAAGCTCGCTGGAGATTGCGCCAATCACCGTCACCGGTGAAAAAATCAACCGCAGCCTGGAACAGACCCAGTCGAGCGTGGTGGTGGTGACCGAGCAGCAACTGCGTGAAAAACAAGACCGTGACCTGGTGGATGTGTTTGCCCGAACGCCGGGTGTGTATAACCAGTCCGGCAATGAAAACTGGGGGATCCGCGGCGTGCCCGTGTCCGGTTTCGACGACCAGGGTCCGGCCACGCTCAACGGTGCGGTGTCGGTGTTCGTCGACGGCGCCGTGCAACCGAACCGAGCCCTGACCCTCAGCCCGATGCCGCTGTGGGACGTCGACCAGGTCGAAGTGTTCCTCGGCCCGCAATCCACCACCCAGGGCCGTAACTCGTTGGCCGGCGCGGTGGTGATCCAGACCCGCAACCCCACCTTCGAACCGAGTTTTTCCGCGCGCACCCACATGGGTAACTACGGTGAGCGCGGTGCGGCGGTGGCCGGTGGCGGCGCGCTGGTCGATAACAGGATCGCCGGGCGTATTGCCGTGGATTACCAGGAAGGCGATGGCTATATCGACAACATCGCCCTGCATGACGACGCCAATCCGACCCGCACCGGCAATGCCCGGGGCAAGCTGCTGATCCTGCCCAATGACGATCTGGATGTGCTGCTGACCTACGCCCATGGCGAGAGCCGCAAAGGTGACAACTCTGCCATGCGCCAGAGCGACAAGATCCGTTATTACAAGATGACGTCCAACACCAAGGCCTATGACAAGCTTGAGCAAGACACGCTCAGCGCCAAGCTGGACTACCGCCTGGACGATCACTGGTCGCTGACCAGCCTGAGCGCCAATACCCGCTCCGACTATGACGCACGCCTGGACTTCGACCAGTCCGCCGACGCCAACCAGGTGGTGCTACGCACCCAGGACGGTGACTTGTTCAGCCAGGAACTGCGGCTGAACTATAGCGGCGATACGGTGAAGAGTTTTGTCGGCGCCTACTACGGCCACAACACCAACAACTTCCACGATCGCCTGCTGTTCGACAACGCCCTGTTCGGCACCGCCAAGGGCGAGACGACCATTGAAAGCAAGGCCGTGTTCGGTGAAATCAACTGGACATTTGCCCCGCAGTGGACCTTGGTCACGGGTCTGCGCTACGACCACGAAACCAACGATACCGATATCAAGCAGGACGATTTTTCCAGCCCTGGCAAGGTCAGCAAGTCGTTTGATGCGCTGTTGCCCAAACTGGGCCTCGACTATGAGCTGGCCGCCAACCAGTACCTGGGTGTGATGGTGCAGAAGGGCTATCGCGGTGGCGGCGTCAACGTACGGGCCGGTGGCGGCCACGAGGGCTACGACCCGGAATACACCACCAACTACGAGTTGTCCTACCGTGGCGCATTCTTCGACAAGACCCTGCGCACCCGCGCCAACCTGTATTACACCGACTGGAGAGACCAGCAAGTCAGCGTATTGGAGCGCAACACCGATTTCGTCCAGGTGTTCAACGCGGGCAGCAGTGCTATCAAGGGCCTGGAAGTGTTTGTCGAAAAAGACCTTGGCGAGCCGTTGACCCTGACTGCCGGTGGCTCGATCACC
Organism: Pseudomonas fluorescens; assembly: GCF_000730425.1. Lineage (NCBI taxonomy): Bacteria > Pseudomonadati > Pseudomonadota > Gammaproteobacteria > Pseudomonadales > Pseudomonadaceae > Pseudomonas > Pseudomonas fluorescens. The sequence goes on from NZ_CP008896.1 coordinate 417,502, forward strand.
GCAGGCAAGTACAAGGACTTTGTGACCGGTGACGGCCGCGATATGAGCGGCGAGGAGTTCCTCTATTCGCCCAGGTACAAACTGTCCCTGGGCGGCATCTACCGCTGGAATGACCGCCTGACCCTGAACACCGACCTGGTGTACCAGAGCAGCGCACCGTCGGAGTATGAGTTCGATACGCCAGGCCAGGTCACGGGCGAGCGTCGCAGCGACAGTTACTGGCTGGTCAACTTCAACACCGAGTACAAGGTCAGCAAGAACGTCGCGGTTTCCGGTTTCGTGAAAAACGCCTTTGACAAGGAATACATCACTAACAACCGCAGCGGCGATATTGTCGATGTAGGTGCGCCGCGCACGGTCGGGCTGGTGTTGCGCTACGACATGTAAGGTAAAACGCACTGGGCTTGCAGGGGGGCTGGCTTGCCGCCGACGGCGGTGGGCCAGCCCATGGCAGTGCAAATTCGTCCATGTATTCTCTTTTCGGTACCTCGACAAGGAAATTTCCGAGAGCTTCGTAGGAAGCGTTCCGTCTGCTGCCCCGCGGGTAGTGTTTAGCATTCTCCAGGCAAAGAAAGCTCCTGTTGCAAGTCGGTGGGTCGACCCACGACCCCTGCGCAAGAGGCCTTGTTTATAGAGAAAGCGGAGCCCTACCTTGAAAAGTTTAAGCAAAGTGATATTGCCCCTGGCCGGCCTGATGATTGCCGGTTCGCTGCCGACAGCGAACGCTGCCAACGGCACCGTGAGTTTTACCGGTGAGATTGTCCAGTCGACCTGCTCGGTTGTTTCCGGTGACCAAAGCAAAACCGTGGTACTGGGCAAGTACCCGACCAGCGCGTTCCCCAAGACCGGTGCCACCAGCGGTGCCAAGGCGTTCACCATCAGCCTGGAAAAATGCGAGGCCGGTGACTACTCCCTGCGTTTTGACGGCAATACGCCGACCGGCAATCCGGACCTGCTGGCCGTCACCGGTGGCGCCAGAGGGGTGGGTGTAGAGATCCTCGACAACAACAGTGCCATTGTCCCCATCACCCAGGACGTCGCCGCACCGGCGACCGTTTCGATTGCCGCCACTGGCACCAGCCCGGGCGCCGCGACCTTCAACTTGCGGGCTCGCTACAGGTCCTTTCAGGACGTTGTAACGGCGGGGCAGGCCAACTCCAACGCTACGTTTACCATTCAATACAAGTAAGCCGCAGGCTGGCGGTACTGATGAGTCGCAAAAGGCTCATCGTCATCATGAGTAGTGGTTATGAAAGTTGCAGTCTGTTGTGCTCTGCTTATGTTTTCGATGAGCGCTTTTTCCGGTATTCAAGTGGGTGCGACACGCGTCATCTATAACGGCGCAAGTCAGTCTTCTTCATTGTCGATAAAAAACGACAGTGAAGACACTTACATGGTGCAGACCTGGCTGGATACCGGTGACCCGACACAAAACCCCAAAGGGTTGCCGATTCTGGTAACACCACCGATATTGAAGTTGGCCTCCAACAAAGAAGCCGTCTTGCGTTTTATTTATTCCGGCCAGGGCCTGCCGCAAAACAAGGAGTCGTTGTTCTGGATCAACATCCAGGAAATCCCCCCGGCCCCCAAGCTTGAGAACGTGCTGCAGGTCGCCATTCGTACGCGGGTCAAGCTGTTCTATCGCCCGGCGGCGCTCAAGATCGACCTGTACAAGCAGGCGCAAGCCCTTGTCTGGCGGCGCCAGGGCAATGAGTTGCTGGTTAGCAATGGCGGCCCGGCCCATGTCACCCTCGGCCTGTTGAAGTTTGAAAAAGCCGGCCAGATCGCCTGCGCTGTCGATGGCGGCATGCTGCTGCCAGAGGGCAGCCTGCGTATTGAATTAGCGTCTGCGTGCCCAACTGACAGTGAGTTTTCATTCAGTTTTATCAATGACTACGGTGGTCACACCGAAATCAAAAATATCAGGCTCGACCGTTAAGTCTGTCATGAGGTAGTTGTCGTGGTGTTTATCGCAACGCGCATAAGTGTGGCTGGCCGTCAGGTGGGGTTATATGTTTCCTGCTTGCTTCTGTGTGAAGTTTCGACTGCGCAAGAGCAATATAATGCTTCGTTCATTCGGGGCGATGCGGCCGTTGAAATGGTCAACTTGCTGGCTTCCGGCGATGACATTCTTCCAGGAACTTACCCGTTCGATATTTATTTGAACGACCAGCAAATCGATCAGCGTGAACTGACGTTTTCCCGGCAAGGAAAAGACTCGCCAGTGGCACCTTGCTTGACGCTGGGCGATTACCGCGAATATGGCGTGCATTTGCCTGCCTCCCCTGGATCTGGCGGTTGTTACGATCTGGTGGGGGCCCTGGGCGATGTGAAGATGGCGATTGACGCCGGCATTCATCGGCTGGACCTGTACATACCGCAGCTTCACCTGGTGGATCGCCCCCAGGGCGCGGTCTCGCCCAAGTTGTATGACCAGGGCATCACTGCCGGATACCTGAACTACAACCTCAATGGCACGCAAAGCCGCAACAAAAACGACGCCTCCAGTACCCAGGCCGATTACTACTTTGCCAGCGTCAACAGCGGCCTCAACCTGGGCGGCTGGCGATTGCGCAACGATTCGACGGTCGACCGCCAGCCCCTGGCAGGCACGCAATGGCGCAACATTGCGACGTGGGCCGAGACCGATCTTGTCCCGTGGCGCAGCCGTTTGCTGATCGGCCAGGGCAGCACGGATAACGCCATGTTCGACAGTTTTTCCTTCAGCGGTATGCACCTGGCCAGCAGCCGCGAAATGTTGCCCGAAAGCCTGCGCGGCTACGCCCCGGTGATTCGCGGGGTGGCGGCGAGCAATGCCCGGGTCGAGATCCGGCAGAACGGCTACACCGTCTACAGCACCCAAGTGCCGGCGGGCCCCTTTGCCTTGCGCGATGTGTATCCGGGCAGCCTCAGTGGAGACCTGCAGGTCAGTGTCATCGAAGCCGACGGCTCTAGAAAACACTTCACCGTGCCGTTTTCCGCCGTGCCCAATATGCTGCGCGACGGCATCACTGACTACCAACTGAGCCTGGGTCGCTATCGCGATGGGCGCAGCGGTTACCAGCCTCGATTTGTCCAGGCGGGGATAGCGCGTGGCCTGTCCAGGGAAGTCACGCCCTATGGCGGGCTGCTGGTGGCCGAGAACTACCGTGCCGCGGTGGTTGGCCTGGGCAAGAACCTGGGCCTGTTGGGTGCCATCTCCCTGGACCTTTCGCTGTCCGACACCGACCTGGCTGCCGGAGACAGCAAGCGTGGGCAAAGCCTGCGTTTTCTGTACTCCAAGTCTTTGAACACCCTGGGGACCGAGTTCCGCCTGGCCGGCTATCGCTACTCCACTGCCGGATACTATGACTTTGCGGACGCCGTGGCCGAACGGGACCGCTGGGACAGTGGCCTGTACCGGCACGACTACCTCGACGACACCCAAGACTATCGTGGCGTGCCCGACTGGACCGAGGCGCGCAAGCGCAGCTACTACTCCAGTACGTTCAACAACAAACGTCAGCGCCTGGATCTGTCGGTCAACCAGCGGGTCGGCAACGCCTCCAGCGTGTACGTCAATGTCAGCAATCAAAGTTACTGGGGCGAGGCCGGCCAGGACCGCACGCTTCAGGCAGGCTTCAACAGCGTTTACAAAGACATCAGCTATGGCGTGTTTCTCCAGGATACCCGCAGCAACATGGGCTATGACGAGCGCAGTGTGAACCTGACGCTTTCGGTGCCGTTGGGCTCAGGCTCGCGCTACCTCAATTCCACATCCAGCGTTAACCACACCCAGCGCACAGGCAGTACCTACAACACCGGCATCAACGGCACGCTGCTCGATGACAGCCGTTTGAACTATGGCGCGCAGGTCAGCCATAACGTGCAGGCCGGTGCCAGTAGCTCCGTGAGCCTGGGTTATCAGGGCAGTAAGGGCAATGTCGACTTCAACCACAGCTACGGCCGCCAGTTCCAGCAAACATCACTGGGCGTTTCCGGTGGGTTGGTGGTGCATGCCGGTGGCGTCACCCTCAGTCAGCCGTTGCATGACACGCTGGTGCTGGTCGAGGCCCGGGGCGCCGAAGGCGTTGGCCTGGACAACCAGGGAGGCGCGGCTATTGATAAGTCCGGGTTTACCGTCATGACCTCCGCGACCCCGTACCGGCAAAACCGCGTGGCGCTGCGCACCGAAGATATTGGCGCCGGCCTGGAAATCCCAATGCCGGCGCGTGAAGTGGTGCCCACCCGTGGCGCGATTGTGCGGGTCAGATTCGACACCCACCAGGGGCGCAACCTGTTGGTGCACAGCACGCTGGCGGACGGCTCCGTCCCGCCCATCGGCGCCACGGTGTTTGGCCGCGACGGCAGAAGCAACGGTGTCGTAGGGACCGGGGGGGAAATCTTCATTGCCGGTGTCGCTGATGGCGATCGCCTGCTGGTGAAGTGGGGCAGCGAGGCCGGGGATGCCTGTTCATTGGTGGTGCCTGCGTATCACGGTAACGCACAGCAGCCTGTTCAGGGCTATGACACCGTTTCACTGATCTGTAACACCGCGCCCGAGGCATCGAGACCATGACGTTTACGTTGAACACAGTCCGCAACCTGGGGTGCTTGTTGCTCGCCCTGTGCTGGTCGCAAGCCGGATTCTCCATGACCTGCACCACGGCGCTGGGGGCCAATACCGAGGCGCTGAATATGGGGCCGACAAAAGTGTCCATGGCTCAGGTCAAGGCCGGCGCCGAGATCTGGCGCTCGGCGACGATCACCCGGCAATTCATGTGCTACGACACCCCCCGGACCCTGAACCTGGACACCCTTAGCGGGTTCTTTTTCCTCGATCCGCTGATCACCGTGGCCGGGTTGGACCCATCGCTGGAGATTGGCGTGACCTACAAGGGGCGCAACACCAGGGCCAGCTATGGCTCCAGAATCAACATCGGCCAGGCGGTGAACTGCACGCCGTTTTGTGATCCCGGCAATTCCCTGGCCGGCTTGAATCGGTATTACGCACTGCCTGTGACGGTAGCGTTTCAGGTGTACGTGAAGTTGACCGGAATAGCCCCGCCGGGCAGCGGAAAAATAGCCAACGCCAGCACCTTCACGGTATTGAAGCTGGCCGGAAGCGACGATAAGTTCGGCAGCCTGCCGGCATCCAACTTTGCTACCACGCTATCGGGCCTGAACGGGGTTTCATTCATGTCCTGCCAACCCACGATCACTGTGGCGGGCAACAACGGCGCGGCCATCGACTTCGGCTCGGTCTCCAGCAAGGACTTCGTCGCGGGCAAGATCGGCAAGCAGGTGCCGTTTTCAGTCAACGTGAACATGAGTGGTGCCGAGAATGGCCAGGCCTGCCCTGGCTCAACGATGCAGGCGACATTCAGCACGACCCACACCGTGCGCAACCAGACCACGATCATGCCGTCCAGCAACAGCCGTTTTGGCATTGTGGTGTCCAGGGCCGCGACACCCTTGGAGCCGATTGTCATGAACAAGGTCGTGGATCTGGCGTTGGTCAATGGCAGCCTGGTGCAAAACCGCTTCATGGCGGGTATTCAGTGGTTGACGGCGTCTCCTCTGGTAGGGCCGTTCAGCGCCTCTGCGACTGTGGACATCACCTTTAAATAAACGGCTTGATCGGCCTGGAGTACCCCCAATGATGTCGTTGCGAGTGTTGGTGCTGGGGGCTCAGGCGTCTTCGCGCAAGCCTATGGTTGAGGCGCTGGGCGCCCTGGGCACACGGGCGATCTATCAGGCCGGCCACTGCGAAAAGGCCATGGCGATTCTGCGCCAGGTCGAGGGCGCCGACATTGTGCTGTGCGAACTCAATAGCCAGACCCTGGAGCATTTCGACTTTTTGCTGGCCGCGGCCAAGGCCGGGTTGGTCCGCGCCGTGGTGTTGTACTCGCAGTTGGAACCGTCCCTGCACCGTGCCATCGAGCGCATCCATCTGTTTTCGAGGATCAGTCTGATCGGCGTTATCGGGCGACAGGCCACCACTCGGCATCTGGAGTTGATTCTGGCGAGCTACATTCGCCGCAAAACCCTATTGCGCTCAGCCCCACAAGCACCGTTTACGTTGCCTACCGAACAGGAAGTCAGGCACGGACTGGCTGGCGGGCAGTTCAAGGCCTGGTTCCAGCCCAAGTTCAACCTGCTCACTCAGCAGCTTTGCGGTGTGGAGGCGTTGGTTCGCTGGGAACACCCCAGTCGGGGTGTGTTGTTGCCCCGGGAATTCCTCTCGGCCGTGCTGGCTTACGACCTGATCGATGAGATGTTCAAGCAGGTGTTCGCCCAAGGCTTGGATTTGCTGGAGGCCCTGGGGCGGCGTGGCCGCTACCTGGAGGTCGCGTTCAACCTGCATGCTTCGCAGCTGGCCAGCTTCGACTTGCCCAGCCATGTCGAGGCCGCATTGATCGAGCGCGGGCTGCCGGGCAGGGCGGTGCTGTTTGAAATCGCGGAAAACGGGTTGCTGGACATGAGCCTGGCGACCATGGGCAGCCTGCTGCATCTGCGGGGGTTGGGGTGTGGCCTGTCCATTGATGATTTTGGGGTGGGGTTTTCCTCCCTGACCTTGCTCTGCCAACTGCCCTTTAACCAGCTCAAGCTCGATTCATCGGTGGTTCAGGACCTTTCGGACCAGAACAGCCAGGCCATGCTGGCCAGTGCCGTTGCGCTGGCCAGGGCGGTCGGAATGAGCCTGGTGGTAGAAGGTGTCAGCAGCCAGGCCATCCAGGACACCGTGATCGCCATGGGCGGCCTATTCGCCCAGGGGTTTCACCTGGCCAAGCCGATGACTGCCAAGCGGCTCCAGCAATGGCTGGAGTAGCGCGTCCAGACGCTGTGCTGACGTGCATCTGAATAAAAAAGTAGCGGTGGCGTGGGGCGGACTAAGCTTGTAGGGCATTCGGCCACTTGATGTTCCACCTGCTTTGTCATTGCCACCCGAGCAACCTGGATAAGTGAGATAACTATGCGCAAAGCGTTGGTCGTGGACGATCATCCGATCGTTCGTGCAACCGTGAAGATGGTCTTGCAGCACGAGCATTTTGACCCGATCGTCGAGGCCGGCGATGGTGCGGATGCTGTGCAGCAGGCCCGCCAGTTACAGCCGGACCTGGTGGTACTGGACATTTCGATGCCCAAGCTCGATGGCCTGGAAGTCATCCGTCGTATTGTCGACCTCAATATTGGCGCACGGATCCTCGTGCTCACGTCTCTTGAGCCTTCGTTGTACCTCAAGCGGTGCATGGTTGCCGGTGCGGCGGGCTTTCTGTCCAAGATCGATGACCTGGATGATTTGCAGCGAGCGGTCAAGGTCCTGATGTCTGGCTATACCCATTTCCCCAACCTGAACATCGGCTCGGTGCGTCGCAGCGATAACGAAATGAATGAGGCGCGGGTGATCGACAGCCTTTCGGATCGTGAACTGGTGATTTTCAAACACCTGGCATTGGGGCGTAGCAACAAGGAAATCGGCGATTCGATGTTGCTCAGCAACAAAACCATCAGCACCTACAAAACTCGCCTGCTGGAGCGCTTCCAGGTCACTTCGGTGGTGTCGCTGGCGGAAGTCGCCAAGCGCAACAGTATTGTGTGATGTACACCTTCAGGGCTCTTCTCATCGCGACACTTCTGGCCTGCTTGCCGTCCGGCGGTCAGGCCGAAAGCAGCACCCACGGGGCGCTCAGCCCTCACGAATTTGATCTGAGCCTGAAGGTGCACACGGACGCCAATGCGGCTTTTTACTGGGGCATGGGGTTGACCAGCCTCTTGTCGATTGCCTGCTGGCACGCTGCGCTGTTGATCTGGCGGCGGCGTAAACAAGACGGCAACCGTCTCCTGGCAGCGCAAGTGGCTTCAATGCGGCCCATGCTCGAAAGCACCCCGCACCCGGTATTTATCCGCGATGCCCAGGGGCGGTTGGTGGCGTGCAATGAAACCTACCTGACGTTCGTGTCTACGGGCCTGGATCAACTGCTGGGCAAGAAGGTCACCGAAGGCAACTTGATGGCGCCGGAGGAAGCCGAGCAATACCACGCGTTCTACCTCAAGGTGATGCGCAATCGCGTGCCAGAAATAGGCGGCGGTATCCTGGTCGCGCCGTTTGGTCAGACGGTGGCTATTTTTCACTGGATATTTCCCTGCCTTGATGCTCAAGGGAACGCTATCGGCGTCATGGCAGGTTGGATCGACGTCAGTGACCGCCAGCAATTGGTCGACCAACTCAAGGCCTCGCAAAAGGAGGCGGAGGATGCCAACAAAGCGAAGACGACCTTCCTGGCGACCATGAGCCATGAGATCCGCACGCCCATGAACGCTGTGCTGGGGATGTTGGAAATGGCCTCCAAGCGTGCGGAGCAAGGGATTGTCGACCAGGTTTCGCTGGATGTTGCATCCAGTGCCGCCAACGGCCTGGTGGATCTGATCGGCGATATTCTCGACATCGTGCGCATCGAATCAGGCCAGTTGAGCCTGACTCCCGTTCGGGCAAACCTGCAGGACCTGGCCAGGTCAGTGGCACGGATTTTTGATGGGGTGGCCCAGCAAAAGCTTCTGGACTTGCGGGTCGAACTCGACAGCCGGGCGGATTGTGACGTGTGGGTCGACGCGTTGCGGCTCAAGCAAGTCCTTTCGAACCTGCTGAGCAATGCCATCAAGTTCACCGTCAGCGGCGAAGTCCGTTTATCGCTGCGCTGCGTTGCGGTGGCCCAGGGCAAGGAGCTGGACTTGATCTTCAACGTGATGGATACCGGCATCGGCATCTCCCAGGACGATCAAGCCCGGTTGTTCAGCCCCTTCAGCCAGGTTGGAAGCCCGGTTGATTCGATGCGCACCGGTTCCGGACTGGGGCTGACGATCACCCGTACGTTGTGCGAGATGATGAATGGCCAATTATCCCTGACCAGCAGTCTGGGCAACGGGACCGATGTATCGGTCGCGCTCAGGTTGCCGATACTTGAGCCTATCGCATCCCTTCCCGAGCCTGCCGTCGAGCCGGTGCTGCCTGCCAGGTGCCTGAGGGTGCTGGTGGTGGATGACTACCCGGCCAACCGCGTGTTGTTGTCCCAGCAGTTGACCTACCTGGGGCACGATGTCAGTGATGCCGAAGATGGTGCTCACGGGCTGCGGGGGTGGCGCAAGGGGGATTTTGACGTGGTGATCTCTGATTGCCATATGCCAATCATGAACGGTTATGAGCTGGCGACGGCCATTCGTGCAGAGGAGGTTCGGCTGCAGTTGCAGCGCTGCCTGATTATCGGGCTGACGGCCAACGCCCTGCCAGGGGAGAAGCAGCGTTGCCTGGATGCCGGCATGGATGATTGCCTGTTCAAGCCCATCAGCCTGCGTGACTTGAGCGAGCGCCTGTTATTGGCCCATCCCTTGACGCTTGCGAGCGATCGCCAGGCCGCCCGGGTCGGGCAAGGACAGACCCTTGATCTCGGCACCTTGAGGCAACTGGCAAAGGGGGATGAACAGGCGGTCGGCACCCTGGTACGGGGCTTGGCCGATAGCCTGGACAGCGACAGCGAGCGCTTGGTCGAGCGCCACGCCGCAGGCGACCTGAAGGCGCTCGCCGAGTTGGCCCATCGCGTCAAGGGGGGGGCAGGATCGTGGGCGGGCAGAATGTGATCATTCATTGCACGCGGCTTGAGGCCGCCTGCCAGGTTGCGGAGTCTGTCCAGCTTGAAGTTGCGGTCACTGAACTGACGCAAGCGATGCTGACCCTGAGTGATGAACTCAAGGCCTCAGGTTGAAGCCAGGGGACGATGGGGAGGAGAACTTTCCACCTAGGACCGGAAACTTCCGAGACAGGCATGGAACTTTCCTTTTCCATTTAGGAGCCTTCCTAAATACCTTGGCTGAGGGTGACGTGAGAATGGCCGGACTTCCTTCTCATATGTGATTTGTCATGTCCTTTCTACCGATTCGTGTTCTGGTCGTCGAGGAGCACCCCTTCAAGCGGCTCGTTGCCACTCAGGCCTTTGAGGAGGCGGGGTGTGACTGCGTGCTGGCTGCGGCCGACGTGGAGGCAGCCCTCAAGCTGCTTGATCGCGCCGGGCCGGTAGACATTGTGCTATGTACCTTGAAGGAGGAGGGCATGCAGGGGCTGACGACCCTCGAAGCAATCAGCCGCACCCGTCGGGTCAAATCAATCATCATTTGCAGCACCCATGCCCAGGACCTGCACGAGGCCATCGAACGCATGATCGGCCTGCTCGGGGTCAGCGTCCTGGGGTACATCGATTGTTCGGTGCGTACTGGAGTGATCGCATCGCTGTTGACCCTCTACCTGGAATCGACGATCGCTGTCGGGAATGTCGTGCCGCAGAAGCCTCGGCATGCACCCGCCAGCAAGGCACGCCTGGCACTTGCCATCGCAGGGAATGAACTCAAGGCCTTTTTCCAGCCCAAGTTCAATCTGACGACCGGTGAAGTTGACAGCCTTGAGGTCCTGACGCGTTGGGAGCATCCGCAAGACGGCGTGTTGTGCCCGGCGGATTTTCTGCCACGCCTGGTTGAATTCGGCTTGATGGACGAGCTGTTTTTTGCCCAGCTTGACCAGGCGCTGGCGTTCCTGCAGACAGCACAGGAGCAGGGCCATACCCTGTCGCTGGCGTTCAATCTGGAGGCTGGGCAACTGGCACATCAATCCCTGCTCCCACGGCTGTGCAACGCACTGGAGCAGTACGCGATCGATCCGTCTCGACTGACCTTCGAAATCACTGAAGGCGGGTTGCTGGAAGTCTCCTCCAGCGTACTCGAAACCCTGATTCGCCTGCGGATGATGGGCGCGGGCCTGTCTATCGATGACTTTGGTATCGGTTACTCCTCGTTGGAGCGCCTGTGCCAACTGCCATTTACCGAGATCAAGCTCGATGCCCGTTTTGCCCGCGACCTGGAGACCAGCTCCCGTAACCGTGCGGTGATCAGCAGCACGCTGGCACTGGGCCAGGCGCTGGGCATGATGGTCGTGGTGGAGGGCGTCGAGCATGAAAACCAGCGCCAGCGCTTGCTCAAGCTCGGTTGCACCCTGGGGCAGGGCTATCTCTGCGCCCGGCCCATGAGCGCCTCGGGTGTGCTCTCGTGGCTGGAACTGACGCTGGCGTCACGCAGCACTCTCTGATGTTTCGACAGTAGGGCTTTACATGTCTGATCCACGTCTGCGCATTGTGCTGGTCGATGCCGACCCCGCCCGGCGAATGAGTATTGAGAAAGACCTCGGGTATCTGGGGTATCACCGGGTTGTGCCCGTTTCATCATTGCAGGCGTTGATCGTGCTGCTGGACAACGCTATCGACACATTTGGCCTGCTGGTGATCAATGAAGAAACCGTGCAGGCCGCCGGGGCCGGGTTCAATCAGCTCCTGGCAGACTACGCCTGCATCAGGCATTCATTGATGTACAAGGGAGCAACCCTTCAAGTGTCTCCCGGCACCCACACCCTGTTCCCACGGTATGGCTTTATCGCCTCTGGCGTTCCGGATCGGTCGATCCTGGCCCAGGTCATGAAACAGATCGATGGCCAGGCCAGGCATGGCGTTGCCCGTGGGTTGCCCGTACCGGGCTGAGGCCGCCATCGGCCAAGCAGGCCGGGCACCGTGGCAATGGCCAGAAAGCCGCCAGATTGTTCCAGGCGCTCAGCGCAGATCGAAACGGCTGTTCAGGAATCGCTCGTGGTTTTCCTCCGCCAGCGCCATGATCCGCTCCCGGACTTGCGCCGTATACGCATCCCATCGGGCTGGGTTGTAGCGTCTGATGGCGCGCAATACATAGTATTCAATGCTGTTCATGACATCGTCAGGGCGCTGGGGAGTGAACGCCTTGAGCAATGTGTAAAAGGCGTGGTAGTCGATTCTGTGGTTTTCTATCGATACATCGTTCGAATTGAAGAGGGTGCGCGAATACGCGATCACCTCCAGCAACGTATTGACCTCATGCTGTGTTCTTAGATGGCCCAATGGGTCAGGACGCGCCAGTGCATCCTGATGCTGGTCAAGAATCATCTGCTCGGTAATTTCTTCGAACCAGTGCTTGTGGTTGTATTCGGGCAGGCCTTTGATGGTCTCACCGTTCGGGCCGTGCAGATAGGTCAGCGTGAACTGTGTGGTGTGTGCCCTGATTTTGTCCCTGATGGCTTCCTGATCGTTATTGAGACTGCCTTTGATCACCGCCTTGAGTCGCTTGTCCAGTTCGGCTTGTGACACGTCGCCGTCATTGACCGCCAGTGCAGAGAAGAACGGAAACTGATAGGCGTCATGCAACTCATTGCCGTAGGTATAGAAGCCGTACATGCAAGCGGCCTGATTCATCCAGGCTCCGGAAACGATGCACTTGACCGCAGACTTCGGCCCGTTGCCGTGGTCCGGGCGCACCACCATGCCGATAATGGTCTTTGCCAACTCGTCTTCAACGAAAACATAAATGAACGGAATAAACTTCCCCATCATTGAACCTGTGCGTATGACTGTTTTTGTTCCCATGATGCCGATGTTCATCGTGATGTTCCTTGCAATGGGGAAACCTGACGGCTGAGAGCGTCATTGACGTTGCGTTATCGGCCCCTGGGCATGAGTCTTTAGCCTCAGCGCGAATGGCTTTAATACGGGCGTTACGCGGTACTTTCAGCGGATTTCGCTATTCTGACTGCTGGCAGGGTGCCACAATGCCATTTTGTCGCGGCACTATGGATCAGGCGAATCAAATGGATGGCCATGGACGTGAGCAGGACCAGGATTTTTTCATCGAAGAGCAGGTGCGCACCGATCGCCTGCATCAACTGTTTCGTCAATCCTTCTCTGCGGTTTTAGGCAGCTACCTGGCCGCGGGCATGCTGTGCTGGTTGTGTTGGGACCGGCTTGATCCCCGCCTGATGATCGGCTGGCTGGTATTGCTGGCAGGCTCGTCACTCCTGCGTTTGTCGATGTTCCTCCGGTACTTTCGCAGCCCCCGCAGCGAGCGCACGCCGCAGCGCTGGGAGCGCCATTATTGGCTCACTCTGGTGCTGTCGGCCGGAATCTGGGGGATGGGGGCCTTTGCCGTGATGCCCACCGATGACCGCTTGACCCAGGCGCTGGTCATGCTCTTTGCCGTGGGCATGTCGGTCAGCGCGGTGTCGTGCTACTCGGCTTACCGTTCCATGACCCTGGTGTCCATGGCCCTGGTGTTGTTGCCGTGTACCCTGTGGTTGCTGGTGCAGCCTTCCAAGATGCAGATGGGCATGGCGATCGCCGTGCTGGTGTTCTCGTCATTTGTCGTGGGCGCCTCGCGTAAATTGTCCGAGGCTCTGGAAACGGCGTTTCGCCTGACCCGTGAAATAGAGCGGGCCCACAGTATTTCAACGCGCGCGGCCCAGACCGATGAGCTCACCGGGCTGATGAACCGCCGGGCGTTCTTCGACAAGGCTCAGGTGCTGTATGACCAATGCAAGCGCACCCACCAGCCGCTGTGTGCGTTGATGCTGGACATGGATCACTTCAAGGCCATCAACGACACCTACGGCCACCAGGCCGGGGACCGGGTTTTACGGCAGATTGGCCAGGTCATCAGCGCCTCCTTTCGCCAGGCAGATATCTACGGCCGCCTGGGGGGGGAGGAGTTTGCGGTGCTGTTGCCCGACACCACGCTCGAAGTGGCGCGGGACATCGGCGAGCAACTGATCCGCGCCATTGCCGGCTTGACCATCGACCCGGTTCACGGATTGAGTGCGAGTCTGGGCGTGGCTTCGACCCATGCCGTGGGTGATGACTTGCAGCACCTGATGAACACTGCCGACAAGGCGTTGTACCGAGCCAAGGCCATGGGTCGCAACCAGGTGGCGGTTGCGTCCTAGCTTCAATCCTTGCCCATGGCCTTGGCCAGCACCCGTGAGATCTGGTCGGCAGAGTAGGGTTTGGCCAGGAACTCAAAACCGTCATAGCCACAATTGGCCAGCTCTTCGCTGTAGCCGGATGTGAGGATCACCGGCAGGTCGGGCCGGCGCCGGCGCAGTTCCCGTGCCAGCGCCACGCCCCCCATGCCCGGCATCACCACGTCGGAAAACACCCCATCGAACGCCCGGGCATCCGGGCCGATCATCTCCAGGGCTTCTTCGGCATGGGTGGCCCAGATGGTCTGGTAACCCAGGTCCTGCAGGATCTGGTTGGCGAAGCGGCCCACTTCCAGGTTGTCTTCCACGATCAGGATGCGTCGCTGCATGGCGTGCGGGTCCAGCTCAAGTGGCGCCCGCACGGCGCTGTCGAGGATCGCCTCGGGCTCCACCTGCGGCAGATACAGGGTAAACACCGTGCCTTGGCCGAGCACGCTGGCGACATCGACGTTGCCTCCCGATTGCTTGGCAAACCCGAACACCTGCGACAGCCCAAGCCCGGTGCCTTTGCCGACCTCCTTGGTGGTGAAGAACGGTTCGAAGATGCGTTCAAAGGTCGTCGAGTCAATCCCGCTGCCGGTGTCCGCCAGGGAGATCGCCACGAAGGGCTTGCCTGAGCCGCCATGCCCGCGAATGCTCGGCAGCGGTTGGTCCCTTTCCAGGCGCAACACCAGCGTGCCCTGGCCGTCCATTGCATCCCGGGCATTGAGGGCAATGTTGATCAGGGCCGTTTCAAACTGACTGGAGTCCGCGCAGACGTAACAGTTCCGTGCTGGCAATTGGACGCTGACATGGATCCGCGCGCCGGTGACCGTCTCCAGCATGTCGCCGATGTTTTGTACACGCAGGCCTACATCGAACACCTGCGGGTTCAGTGGTTGGCGCCGGGCGAATGCGAGCAATTGGCTGGTCAGCTTGCTGGCACGTTCCACCGTATCGGTCACGGCACTCATATAGCGCTGGCGGCGCTCTTCGGGCAGGTTGGGCATGCGCAGGAAGTCGACCGAGGAGCGGATGATTGTCAGCAGGTTGTTGAAGTCGTGCGCGACACCACCGGTTAACTGGCCAATGGCTTCGAGCTTCTGGGACTGGCGCAACGCTGCTTCAGTCTGGTTGAGCTGGGTGGTGCGTTCCATGACCCGTTGCTCCAGGGTCGCATTCAAATCGGCCAGCGCCGACAGGCCCTCGCGGACGATGGCATCGGCACGCACCCGTTCGATGTGGGCCCAGGAGCGCTCCGTGACTTCACGCAAGAGCGCCAGGTCATAGGACGACCAGCGGCGCGGGACGCGGTCGTGAATGGCCATGAGTGCGGTCAGGCGTCCGGACTTGATCAGCGGCATGCAAAGCGTCGCCGTCACGCCAATGGCCTGGAAGGTCGCGGCTTCCTCGGGTGTCAGCTCCGTCAGGTTGTCATTGATGATCAACGGCTCGCCGGCCTGCAGGCGCCTGACTGCCAGTTGGCCGAAGTCAGCCAGGCGGTAATGGCCCACGATGCTGGGCGAACCCTCTGCTGCCCAGTTGCCGCGGATGGTAAAGCCGTTTTCGTCGGCCTCCATGTCGGCATAGGCGCAGTTGGACAGGTTCAGGTGACTCGCCACTACCTGGGTGGTGGCCGCCATGATCGCCGCCGGATCGCTGGCGTTGGCCACACCATTGCTGATCGCATCCAGCACGGCGAGGCGGCGGGCCATGAACACTGAGTTGGTGGTTTCGGTCACGGTGTCGAGAATGCCCACGACCTTGCCGCCGGCATCGCGGATGGGGCTGTAGCAAAACGTGAAATACGCCTGTTCTGGCGCACTACCGCGCTCGATGATCAACGGGAAGTCTTCGATAAACGTGGCGTGGCCGGCGAATGCTGCGTCGGCGATCGGGCTGATCTGGCTCCAGGCTTCCTGCCAGAGGGTACTGAAGGGCTGGCCCAGTCCTTGCGGTTTATCGCCAAGGATCGGCAGGAACGCGTCGTTGTACAGGGTAATCAGCTCGGGGCCCCAGACCACCGCCTGGGGGAAATGGGAGGCAAGACTCAACGAAACAGTTGTCTTGAGTACATCCGGCCAATGATCCATCGGCCCCAACGGGGTGTTGGCCCAGTCATGGTGGCGAATTTGGCCGGCCATTTCGCCGCAATCTTGCAGCCAGTCTGTCATTTGCTGATTACCTTATTTGTCGCACTCTGCGGTATTGCATCGCAATGCCCAGCAACAGACCTGAACCGCTGCGGTCAGTTCAGCGCTATTGCGTACCGAGTAGTGCCGTCCAGTAGATGCCGGCGTCGCTCTTGGGATCCAGCCCATAGGCCGCGCCCAATTCGCGAAACTGCGGGTTCATCAGGTTGGCGCAATGACCGGGGCTGGCGAGCCAGCCGTCGACCACTTTGCGCGGCGTATCCAGGCCGGCTGCAATGTTTTCACCGACCTGCTGGGCTGCATAACCTGCCAGTTCCGCCCGGTCGCCCGGGGTGCGGCCGTCGCGGTCCAGGTGGTCGAAGAAGTTATGGTTGGCCATGTTGCGTGCATGACTGTCAGCTGCGCTTGCCAACTGGGCGTTCCAGGCCAGCGGCGTGGTGGCAGCGAAGGCCTGCTCGCCACACTGGCGCGGTTGCTTGCGGGCGGCGTTGACCATCTCCAGCAACTGCGGGCCAGCCTCCTGCGAACTGGCCAGGCCGCGACTCAACAGTGGGCGGGCGAGGACAATGCGCCAGTCCTGGCCATTGTTGCTGACGCCGATATCGACGAATTGCGGGTCCAGCACCACCCGGCAGAAACTCTCGCGCACCGCTTTCATCGCCGATTGCCAATCGCGCGGCCCGGACAGGCTGATCGCCTGCACATTGACCATCGGGTAGGCCACCTGGGCCAGGGCTTGCTGCAAATCGCCGACATTGTTGACCGGCAACACCAGGCGCGGGTCGACCGCCAAGGGTGGCAACTCCTGGGAGCCCTGGTCGCCACAGCGCTGCACCTGGCTGCGGTATTGGTTGATCGAGTCGATCAATTGACTCTCTTCGCTCGCCGACGCCGTGGCGCAAAACACCAGACTGGCGGCCAGCGTCGTAACACCTATCATCAATGACAGCGCGCGCATGGACGTTTCCCTTGAGCATGAAAGTGCCCATGATGCGCGATGAAGGGGCGCAGATGCACCCCTTGGGCAACATTTTGCCCTCAGTTCTTGAATGTCGAGTGCTTGCGGCCCTGGTCACACAGGGCAAATACCACCACCAGCACCGACGCGATAGCGAGGATGATCACTACGCCGTCCGTCGAGTGAGTGGTCGAGGCCGCGACCATCGACAGGGCACCCAGCGGCGCCAGGCCACCGGCGATGGCCGTACCGATTTCACGTCCGGTCCCGAAGCCCGAGGAGCGGGTCTGGGTCGGGAACTGACGGCTCAGGAACGAACCCTGGGGGGCAAACATCATCGGGGCGAGGATCCCGGTGCCGATCCCGATGGCCAGGTAGATCATCAGGCTTTCACCAGTGTTCAACAGCGCCAGGAACGGGTAGGCGAACAGCAGCGAGAGCACACCGCCAAGTACCAGTACCGACTTGCTGCTCCACTTGTCACACAGCCAGCCGAAGCACGGCACGGCGACAATGGCCACCAGGCTGGCGATGGTCACCGACAGCGAAGTGACATGCACGTCGACACCCTTGAACTGGGTGAGGTAGGCCAGGGAAAAAGTCTTGAAGATGTAGCTCAGGGCGTTGTAGCCAACCGCCACGAAGAACACCACCGCCAGGCCCTTGAGGTCATTTTTGAACAGGGCCTTGAGCGGCGAGACCTTGGCCTTGGCCGGCTCTTTGCTCAGCTCCTTGAACTCCGGGGTTTCCGGAATGCTGCTACGCACCCACAAGCCAACACCCACCAGGGCGATGCTGCAGATGAACGGAATGCGCCAGCCGCCGGCCAGCAGGAACTCATTGCCATTGATGGTCAGCAGGTACACGGTCAGCGATGACAGCAGCAAGCCCAGGTTCAACCCCAGCGCCGGCCAGGCCCCCTGGCTGCCGCGCTTGCCTTCTGAGGCGTGCTCGTAGGAGGTGACTGCTGCCCCCGACAACTCGGCACCGGCGCCCAGGCCCTGGATGATGCGGATAAACACCAGAATGATCGGCGCCCAGATGCCAATCGAGGCGTAGCTGGGGATCAGGCCGATCAGCGTGGTGCACACGCCCATCATGCAGAACGTCAGCACCAGCACATGCTTGCGGCCGAACTTGTCACCCAGGTAGCCGAACAGGATGCCGCCGAAGGGGCGGGCGATAAAGCCGATGGCAAAGGTAGAGAAGGCCATCAGGGTCGCGGTTTTCGGGTCACTGTTATCAAAGAAGATCTTCGAAAAGACAATCGCTGCCATGGTTGCGTAGAGGTAGAAGTCGTACCACTCCAGCATCGAACCGAAAATGGTGGCGGCAGCGACCTTGCGCAGGCGCTTCTTGGTGTGTGCCGGGGTTTCCACCGTGGCCGGGTTGTGGGCTGTTGCCGTCATGCTGTACTTCCTTCTCAGTCATTGTATTTATTAGGGTGTTGCGAACGCGCTCAACTGTGGGAGCTGTCGAGCCTTGGCGCGGCTGCGATAGCGGTGGGGCAGGCGATACATGTGTTGCCTTTGCCGCCGCGATCGCAGCCTCGCGGGGCGAGACAGCTCCCACAGGGGATTTGTGTCGGGGCTTTCAGCTGGGCTTGAACAGGCGGTCGGCGATCATTTCGCCGATCGGAATGGCCGAGGTGGCCGCCGGTGAAGGCGCATTGCACACGTGCAACATGCGCGGCGTCTGGGCGAACAGGAAATCGTGCACCAGGGTGCCGTCGCGCATCACCGCCTGGGCGCGGATCCCGGCTTCGTAGGGCAGCAGGTCATCGAGTTCCAGGGACGGGCAATACTTGCGGCATTGCTCCAGGTAGCCGGACTTGAACAGCGAGTTCTTCATTTCCACGCTGCCGGAACCGAGGTTCTGCCAGAGGGTTTTCCAGAAACCGGGGAAGCGCGCGTACTCGGCCACATCCTTCCAGTTGACCGAAAACTTCTTGTAGTTCTCCCGGCCCAGGCCCAGTACGGCATTGGGGCCGACGGTGACGCTGCCATCGATCATGCGGGTCAGGTGCACCCCCAGGAACGGCAATTGCGGATCCGGGATCGGGTAGATCAAGTGGCTGACGATGTTGTTTTTCGACGCGGGCAGGCGGAAGTATTCACCACGGAACGGGATGATCTGGTGGTCGATATCGATCCCGGCCAGGGTCGCCAGGCGGTCTGACTGCAGGCCGGCGCACACGACCAGGTGCCGTGCTTGCCAGGCGCCGTCGTGGGTGCTGATGGTGACTTTGTCGGTGTCTTCAGCGATGGCGGTGACGGTTTTTTCCAGGCAGATCTCACCGCCCTTGCGGCGAATCACCCCGGCCATGGTTTCGCAGACCTGGCGATAGTCGACAATCCCGGTGGCGTCGAGGAACAGCCCGCCAAGGCCGATGATATTCGGCTCGCGGGCACGCAGTTGATCGGC
Organism: Pseudomonas fluorescens; assembly: GCF_000730425.1. Lineage (NCBI taxonomy): Bacteria > Pseudomonadati > Pseudomonadota > Gammaproteobacteria > Pseudomonadales > Pseudomonadaceae > Pseudomonas > Pseudomonas fluorescens. The sequence goes on from NZ_CP008896.1 coordinate 436,868, forward strand.
ATCCAGGCGCTCGACGTTCATCCCATTGAGTTGTGAGCGTGCATACAGCGCTTCCATGCGTTGCACTTCCAGAGCGCTGGACGCCACCAGCAACTTGCCGCACACCTCGAACTTGATTCCATGTTCGCGGCAGAACTGTTTGGTGGCCTCGGCGCCGCGCTTGCACAGATCCGCCTTGAGACTGCCCGGCGCGTAGTAGATGCCGGCATGGATCACACCACTGTTGTGGCCGGTCTGGTGCCTGGCCAGCAGCGCTTCCTTTTCCAGGATCACCAGTGACGCATTGGGCTGGCGCTTGAGCAGCTCCATTGCGGTGGCCAGGCCGACAATGCCACCGCCGATGATGCAAAAGTCATAAATCATGTGTGGGGCTACCTAGATCAGTGTATTTCAGTCTGCTTATCAGGTTGTCAGACTAATGGTGTTGTTAAAAAAACGGCGCGCCCGCAGGCACGCTTCACGGGTGTGGGATCAATCAGTGGGTAGCGGGCAGCTCCAGTTGCAGGCGTTTGGCGGCCGCCCGCAAATGCGCCTCGGCAGCCGCGGCGGCGCCTTGGGGGTCGGCGTCAACGATGGCCTGGTACAAAGCCTGGTGTTCCTGGGTGGCATCCGCCGAGCCGCTGGCAAAGCGCGATGCGGAGTTTTCCCAGGCGGCCTTGCGGGCGCTGGCCAACTGGCTGCGCAAAAAGTCGTGGAAGGCGACGAAGTATTCGTTTTTGCTGGCGTCGGCGATGGCCCGGTGAAATTCCACGTCGGCCAGTGCAGCGGCTTCAAAGTCCGCGCGCTTGTCGTGCATTTCCTGCAAGGCCTGTTTCATGCGCTGCAGGTCGCCGGCGTCGCGGCGTTGGGCAGCAATGGAGGCAGCCTGGGTTTCGATCCACAGGCGCACTTCGAACATTTGCGCGAGGTCGGGGCGCCGGCCGTTCTTCTCCGGAAAACGGAACACCGTGCCGGCCGGGGTCTGCGAAATGAACGAGCCCAAGCCTCGCCGGGCGGTCAGCACGCCATCGGCCTTGAGCTGGGCAATCGCCTCGCGCACCACCGAACGGCTGACATTCAGTTGCTCTGCCAGTTGCTGCTCGGTAGGCAGGCGCGACTCGGGCGCGAGGTGTCCGGAGTCAATCTCGGCCCGTATGGCGCTGACAACACGCACGACGAGGGAATCTGGACGCTGGAGCTCAAGCATGGCAAAACCTAGGTAATCAGGTTGTCAGACAATAGCCGTTACGATTTTCCCTTGTCAAGGCGCCGTGCTGGCCTGCAGCGTTTTGACCCGGTGGGCGACGGCCAGCAACAGCGCCAGCACGACCAGCCCCGATGCGACCCCGAAGGCCATGCGCAGGCCCAGGCCAACCGCTGTGGGCAAGGCCGAATGGATGTCGCCGGTGCCCCAGGCAAACACCGCACCCAACGCCCAGGCGCCGAGAATCAGGCCCAGATTGCGCGACAGGGTCAGCCAGCCTGCAATCACCCCGCGTCGATCCGCCGACACGTTGCTCATCACCGCCGTGTTGTTGGCCGCCTGGAATTGCGCGTAGCCCAGGGTGAGGGTCGCCAGCGCGCCGATATAACCGGCAGTGCCCAGGGCAACCAATGCCAGCGCCAGGCAGCCGGCCAGCATCAACAGCAGGCCGCCAAGCGTCGTGGCGTAACTGCCGCAGCGGTCGGTCAGACGTCCGGCCGGTACTCCCGCCAGCGCCGCGATACAGGGGCCGACGGCCATTGCCAGGCCCATCTGTGCGGGATCGAGTCCTACCCCATGGCTCAGGTAAAACGGCCCGGCAACCAGGGTGGTCATCATCACGGCAGCCACCAGCGTACTCAGGCCCAGCCTGGCGCCCAGGGCTCGGTCATGGAGTGTCGCGAACACACTAAAGCGACCGGCGCCCATTGGTTGTGGATCTCTATCGGCCCGCGCGCGTTGCACCAGCACAAAAGCGAGGGCGGCCAACGGCAGCATGATCAAAAACAGTGCGCGCCAGCCAGACACGGCAATCAGCGCGCCACCGATGGCTGGCCCCAAGCCGGTACCTACCGCAGACAGAGTCCCCAGCAAACCCATGGCGCGCCCGGTCTGGGCCTTGGGCACGGTGGCCGCGACCAGTGCCATGGTCATGGCCATCATGATCGCCGCGCCCACCCCTTGCAGCGCCCGCGCGCCAATCAGCATGCCAAGGGAGGCTGCGACACTGCACAGGGCGCACGCCACGGCGAACACCAGCACACCCGCCAACAGCAGGCGGCGATGCCCGAAGCGGTCCCCCAGGCGCCCGACGCTCACCAGCACGGCGGTGATCGCCAGCAAATAGCTCAGAACCACCCATTGCACTGCCCCAAAGGCAGCAGCAAAGGTCTCGGCCATCTGGGGCAGGCCGACATTAGCAATGCTGGTGCCCAACGAGGCCAGCAGCATGCACATTGACAAACCGGCGAGCGCGCCGCGTGGGGTAGGGGGCGTCATGGGATTTCCTTGTTCTGCACCGTGGCCGTTGCCCGCACTCTACGGCGGCGCCTAACATGGCGGAAGACGCAGCGGTTGCACGTTATAGGTGCGTCAAACGCCTGATGAGGATTACCGCCATGTCGCTTCCCGACTTCAACCTGCTGATTACCCTGGACGTGCTGCTGGCCGAAGGCAGCGTGGCCCGTGCTGCCCAACGCCTGGGCCTGAGCCCTTCGGCCATGAGCCGGGCGTTGGCGCGGCTGCGTGAAACCACCGGCGATCCACTGTTGGTGCGCGCGGGCCGCGGCCTGGTGCCGACGCCCCGCGCCCTGGCGTTGCGCGATCAGGTCAGCCAACTGGTGCAGGATGCCGAGGTGCTGCTGCGCCCGCTGCAGGGCCTGGACCTCAAGGGCTTGGTGCGCACCTTTGTGCTGCGCACCAGCGAAGGTTTCGTCGAAAGTTTCGGCCCGGCGCTGCTTGCCCATATCGCCGGGCAGGCGCCAGGGGTGCGCCTGCATTTTGTGCACAAGCCCGGTACGCCGCTGCGCGACAGCGGCGCGGACCTGGAAACCGGTGTGGTCGATAGCACCGCCAACCCGCAAGCCCTCACGCAATTACTGTTTCGCGACCGCTTTATCGGTGTGGTGCGCGCCGGCCATCCACTGAGCCAAGGCCCGATCACGGCCGCGCGTTACGCTGGCGGTCGGCATATTTATGTGTCCCGACGCGGGCGTGAGCGCGGGCAGATTGACGATGCGCTTGAGGCACAGGGCCTGACGCGAGACATAGCGACCATCGTCACCGGGTTCTCCACGGCCGTGGCGCTGGCGCATAGAACCGACCTGATCGCCAGTGTTCCCGAACGCTACACCAGCGGCCTGCGCGATGGGCTGTTCAGCTTTGCCCTGCCGGTGGAGGTCCCGCCGTTCAGCGTGGCGATGCTCTGGCATCCGCGGCTGGATGCCGACCTGGCCCATCGCTGGTTGCGCGGCTGTTTGCGCGAGGTGTGCGGCGCAGAACAGGTACAATCCCCACAGCCTTGATGCGAAACACCAGGAAACAGGAATTCGATGTTCACCCTTACCCATTACGCAACCCCATGTCCCGAGCCCGTCAACAGTCAGATCCTGCAGATGGTGGTCGACTACCTGACCGATATCAGTAGCGTCGCCATTCCCCCGAGCAACCTGTTGTACAACATCTACCAGTATGCAATCGGCTACGAAGTGCACCTGTACCTGGAGGCGGTGGGTGGGGCCAAGGGCATTGCGGTCGAGCTGATCGTCGCGATGGACCGGCAGGACCCGGCCAAGGTCGTCGGCTTCTTGCTGTACCTGCCGGTCAAGGACGATCCCCAGGCTTGCGGCGTGGCGTATATGGCGGTGCACGCCAGCCATCGTCGCCAGGGTGTGGCGCGGGCGATGATCGATGAGATGCTCGGCCGTTACCCCCACGGCGAACTGACCTGCGCCGTGGAAAAAGTCCCGGCCTTCACCTCCATGGGCTTTCAGGTGCGTGGTGTGCGTGGCACCCAGGTGTTGATGAATACCCGCGACTACAGCACCGGTGGCCTGATGGGGGTGTTGGATGTGGCGTCGATCTACAGCTCGCTGGAGGTGCGGCAAATCCACACTTACCTGCTACACAAACACGGCAAGCGCGCGATGATCGACGCCGAAAAACAGCGCGACCGGCATTTCGACCAGATGACCCGCAAGGCCCGGTTGTTTGTACAGAGCTGCTTTCCCGTGTAGGAGCCGGCTTGCCGGCGATGGCCTCCTTGAGCTCTGTGCACATCCAAATGCCGTCATCGCCGGCAAGCCGGTTCCTACAGGGATGGGGTGTCGCGAAAAAGGTCGTGGGCATCGAGTAACCGGTACGCAATTTCCGGCCGTTTCTCCAGCCCTTTGCGAATCGCCGCCGGAATCGACTGCCGGGTCTTGCGACACAGCCCCGGCAGTTCGTCGATCACGATCTGGATCCCGCGCATGCTTTTGACTTCGGTATGGCCAGGGGCGATATGCACGCGGATGCCCAGTTGCTGGTGCATCAGGTGCTGCATACGTTCCAGATCGGCCAGGCTTTGCAGGTTTTCCAGGCGTTCGAGCAGCTTTTTTTCTTCCTGGCGGGTCAATTGCAGGATGCGCTGGTCGGTACCGGGTGCCTCGAGCAATTGCTCGCGCTCGCAGTCACATACAGCAGGTGGGCAGGGTTGGCGAATTGTCATGATCACTCCCTCCCCACGCTGTTGATGACGGCTTAGTAGGTCAGTTGCACGCCCAGGCTACCCAGGGCATTCCAGTATTGAGGGTAGGTCTTGCCTACGCAGTCGGGGTCCTGGATCCGGATGCCCGAGACTTTCAGGCCCGCCAGTGCGAAGCACATGGCGATACGGTGGTCGGCATGGGTGTCGATCAGCGCGGTGCACGCGGTGCCGGCCAGTGTCGGATCGCTGGCCACCAGCAAGTCGTCACCGATAAGGGTCGCCAGCCCCGGGCGGATCTCGTTGAGACCGTCATGCAGCGCCTGCACCCGGTCGCATTCCTTGACCCGCAGGTTGGCCAGTTCGGTGAAGCGCACCGGGGTGTTGTTGAACGCCGCCAGCACCGCCAGGGTGGGGATCGCGTCCTGCATCTGCGAGCCGACCACCGTGGCCGGCATCTGCGGGAACCGGGCGATCACGGCCTGGGCCTTGGCGTCGGGTTGGGTGAAGTCCTCTGGGGCCACGCCCAGGTCGATACGGCCGCCGGTGAGTACTTCGGCGGCCCACAAGTAGGTGGCGGCAGATGCATCGGGCTCGATCAGGTAATCGTTGGCGGTATAGCCGGTAGGGGCCACGCGCCAGGTGCTGTCGTTGAGCACGTCCACCTGGGCGCCAAACGCGCGCATGCAGTCCAGGGTCAGGTCGACATAGCCACGGGCGCCGATGTCCTTGCCGGTCAGGGCCACTTCGATAGGCGCTTCACCGCAGGCGGCGAGCATCAGCAGTGCCGACACGTACTGGCTGGACAGGCCGCCGTCGATTTCGAAGCGCTTGGCCTGGACCCGGCCGCTGCCATGCACAGTCACCGGCGGGCAGCCGGTGGGGCTTTGCACCTGGATGCCGTTGTGGTTCAGGGTCGCCAGCAGCGGGCCGATAGGGCGCTTTTGCATGTACTCGTCGCCGTCGAGTACCACAGTGCCTTCCACGGTCGCCACGGCGGCCGTGAGGAAGCGCATCGCGGTGCCGGCATTGCCGAGGAACAGCGGCTGCGCCGGCAGTTGCAGCTTGCCGTGGCCGGTGACGACGAAGGTGACGTCATCCGGTTCATCGATGGTCACGCCCATCTGGCGCAAGGCCACGGACATATGCCGGGTATCGTCGCTTTTGAGCGCGCCACTCAGGCGGCTGGTGCCCTTGGCCAGGGCTGCCAGCAACAGGGCGCGGTTGGTAATGGATTTGGAGCCGGGAGGCGCTACCTTGCCGTGCAATGGAAAGTTGGGCGGTGTCACGGTCACGGTTTTCTGCGAACTCAAGGTACAAGGCTCCTGATTCAAGGCGCGGTGGCTGGGAGTGGCCGGCTGGCGGAGACGAATAATCGACCATCCGGCAGGGCAGGGTCAAATCATGCGCGGGTTTAAGCGCGTTGGCTCAACCAATAGGCATACAAGGCCCTGGCCGCCGGTTCGATGCGCGCCACGTGTTGTTGATGGGCCGCGACATCCAGGTCTGCCGGCAATTCGAAGTTGTCCTGTTCGGCACACCAGGAGATGGTTTCCAACTGGGCGGCTTGCTCGGCTGGCAGGGTGGGCCATTGGCTGATCGCGGCGCCACGGATATAGCCAAAGCACCATTCCTCGGCGAGGGTCAGCGCCTGGCCCTGGTGTTCGGTTTGTTCAAAGCGCGCCTTGAAAGCCTGGGCGTCGGTGGCCAGTTGCTGGGCGATGTTCGTGAGATGGCGCGTGCACAGGTCGATAAATTGCCCGAGTTCTTCCTTGCTTTCCCACGCTGGGTGCTCGCCGCCCCAGATGGCCGGGAACCAGATGGCAACGTCCACCGGAGCCGGGCCGCAGGCCAGGGCGGTGAAGTAGCCATCGAGCTCGGCCAGGTTCAACACCGAGTTATCGTCGCCGTACTTCAGGAGGATGTCTTCGATGAACTCGAAATCGGCAGGGGCGAGGGCGTGGTCGTGCATGAACATATCCTTTGAGCGTCAAGCGCCGCAGATAAGGCGGCGTAAAGCGCGGAGGATGGCGCGAGTCGGCGTTTAAATCCAGTGCTAGATCACCTTCACCGCACGGCCAATCGCCTGGATCGGCCCGGTGGGCTTACCGGTTGGCGAGCCATTGGGGCCTTCCAGGGTCATCTCGAATAACTGGTTGGGTACCAGCGGTGGCAGTTTGTCCAGTGGGATCGTCAGGCTCTGGCCCGGTTTGACCAGCCCCAGGGAAACCGGACCTTGCCAGTCATCGCCCTTGGTCCAGAACTCCAGTGCCTTGTCGGCCGGTATCTCCATCATGCCCAGGGGAATCAGCTGGATTTGCTGGTGGGTGCTGGCCTGGATCACCCAGCCGGGCGCCTGGCTTTGCGGCGCCATCAGCACCACCACGTAGGCGGTCGGGTGGACGGCGGCGGGGCGGCTCAGTAGCAGTGCGGCCAGGACCAGGCTGGCCAACAAGCCAGCACCGGCCAGGCCGCGCCACAGTGCCAGCAGGTTCCACCATGGCACCGGCGATGCCTCGCCCACGGCACGATGGCCCAGGCTGCGTTCAATGCGTCGCCACAGGTAGGGTGACGGCGCCACCGGCTCGGCCAGTTCGGTCAGGGGCAACAGGCGCTGTTCCCAGGCATCTACCGCCGCGCGCAAAGGCCCATCGTGTTCCAGGCGTTGCTGCACCTGCAGGCGTTGCTCGGCTGCCAGGGTGCCCAGCACGTATTCGCTGGCCAGTTCGTTCAATTCGTCGGGGGTCATGCCAGGCACTCACGCAGTGCCGCTAGGCTGCGTTTGATCCAGGCTTTGACAGTCCCCAGCGGGGTGCCCAGTTTCTGTGCGATTTCACGGTGGGACAGGCCATCGACATACGCATGCAGCAGGCAACTGCGACGCGACGGTTCCAGGTGTTCCAGGCACTGGTAAACCTTGGCGCTACGGGCACGGTACTCGAAATGCTCGGCACTGGTTTCAGCCTCCAGCGTGTGTTCATGCTCATCACTGAGTGCGACTTCGCGGCCCTTTTTGCGCACGACGTTGAGTGCCATATGCCGGGTCACGCTATAGACCCAGCCACGGGCCGAGCCCCGGCGTGGATCGAAACCGCCGGCGCCGTTCCAGATATTGATAAATGCCTCATGCACGATGTCCTCCGCCAGGGCCGTGTCCCGTGCAATGCGCTTGGCCACGCCGAGCAGACGGGCGCAATCCTGTTCGTACAACTGACGCAAGGCGTGCTGTTCGCCGCGGGCGCAGGCCAACAGGCAGGCTTCATAGTCAAAGAGAGGTTCGGGCAAGGAATGGGGCCGCCATTTCAGGGTCAGTCCCCGGCCCAGAGTGGCCGGGGTGCTATCGCAGCAGCTTAGACGAGTTTTTTTGCCGGGCGCATCATTTGGCCACCCAGAAGATGTAGTCCGCCTGGTACTTCACCACTTCCTGCTGGCCCTTGTTGGCGGGGCTGCATTCAGTACCCGGCGCCACGCCACCCTTGAGCGCTACCCGTTGGATATAGCTGACACCGCTCATTGCACCCTGGCCCTCAGCCGGGTTGGCCTTGACCAGTTGGTAGGGCAGGTTACCCGCGCTGGACGGCGCCACGGCCAACTGCGTGCCAATGACTTTCGAGCCGTCCTGGGCCTGCCAGGTGGCCGGCGGGCCAAAGTAGGTGCCCACCTGCTTGCCGCTACGGTCATTGAGCACCGCCTTGGGGCCGACGAAGGCCCATTCGGTCTGGCCGGTAGCGTTGGCCTTGTCGCGGCATTCGTAGGTGATTTCGCCGACACCGGTGGTTTCCATGGTCACCTTGTGTCCGTCCGGTACCTTGATGCTGTCGGGCAGGCTGGCCTGGGCAAAGGCCGCCGGGGTAGCGAGCAGCAGGCCGGCCAGGCAGAGCAGGGGTTTAGTGTTCATCGGTGTCTCTCCGTAAGGGTGAACAGCAAAGCAGCGCTGTGGCTACTCCCTGTACTACTCACGGCACGGTCGGCTGGATGCACGGCGCGATAAATAAATCGGTGAGATACAAAAGGAATAAAGTCAGATCGTATTGATATAAGTCGTTATAAGAAAAATCGCTATGCTGCCGCCAGAATTTTATAAGGCCGCAGGTAGCTGTAATGGATGTGGGTAATGTTGGTTTTGTGGTTGCAGGCCTGATTGTTGGTTTTATTGTCGGCATGACCGGTGTCGGTGGTGGGTCGCTGATGACCCCGATCTTGTTGTGGTTCGGCATCAACCCGGCCACGGCCGTGGGCACCGACCTGCTGTATGCCGCCATCACCAAGGCCGGTGGGGTGCTGGTGCATGGCAAGAACAAGAACATCGATTGGACTATCACCGGCTGGCTGACCTTGGGCAGCGTTCCGGCCGTGTTGCTGACGCTGTGGTTCCTCAAGAGTCTGCACACTGATCCCAGCGCGATGAACGAGGTGATCAAGCAAGCCCTGGGCGTGGTGCTGTTGCTGACCGCCCTGGCGATTCTGTTCAAGAAAAAACTCCTGGCCTTTGCCCAGCGCCATGCGGGTGACCACTACCATATGAGCCCGCGCAACCTTAACGGGCTGACGGTGTTCACGGGGGCAATCCTTGGCACCATGGTGGCTCTGACCTCCATCGGTGCGGGCGCCCTGGGCACCGTGGCGCTGTTTATCCTGTACCCGTTCCTGGCCACCAAGCGCCTGGTGGGCACCGAAATCGCCCACGCCGTACCGCTGACCCTGGTCGCCGGCCTTGGGCACGCGAGCATGGGCAACATGGACTGGCATTTGTTGGGGTTCTTGCTGATGGGCTCGCTGCCGGGCATCTATGTTGGCAGCCATATGTCAGGCCGTGTACCGGACGAACTGCTGCGCCCGTGCCTGGCGGTGATGCTGGGGTTGATTGGCTTCAAGCTGGCGTTCTGACCCAACCCACATTCGGCTATCGACCGTAGGGTGCCAGGTACCGAGCGTTATCGTTGACGGTTATCGCTGGCAAGCCAGCTCCTACAAGGGATTGTGGGTTTTTGCAGGAGCCGGCTTGCCGGCGATGGCGCCCGCCAGGGCGCCGCACATCACGCCTTGCGTTTATCCAGCCACTCCACCGCCGTGCGCCAGATACAAATCCCCAGGAAATACGCCGACATCAACAACCACAAGCCCAGGGTCAGTTTGTTGGTGTACGGCTGGTCGATCACCAGCAGCAGGCTGCAGAGCAGCCACACCGTGGTCACTGCAATATTGATCGGCATGAAGCGCTTGACCCGGAACGGGTGCAGGAACTTCATCGGCGTGACGGTCAGCAACGCCAGGCCGATCACCGTGGCCAGGGTGACCCAGGCGTCCGGGTCGATGATGTAGACACACAGCGCCACCACGTTCCAGGCGGCGGGGAAGCCCTGGAAGTAGTTGTCCTTGCTCTTCATATTGACGTTGCAGAAACAGAACAGCGACGACACCAGGATGACCGAGACGGTAAACAGGTGGGTGAAGTCCGGCAGGTCGATATAGCGGTAGATAAACAGCGCCGGAATAAACACATACGTCAGGTAATCGATCACCAGGTCCAGCACCGAGCCATCGAAACTTGGCAGCACGGTCTGCACATTGACCCGCCGCGCCAGCGAGCCATCGACGCCATCCACGATCAACGCCAGGCCCAGCCACAACAGGCAAGCCTTGGGTTGGTTCTCCAGTAACGCCAGTGTCGCGAGGAAGGCCAGCACCACGCCGGTGGCGGTAAAACCATGGGCGCCCCAGGCTTTGAGCCTGGCTACATGCAGGGTCGATATCACAGAAGCGTTCTCCAAAAAGGTGAAACGGGGCAGCCGACGGCGGTTTGGCGTCGAATCTGGCCAAGGGGTGCAGGTATCGACCGGAAAGATGGAGATAAGGTTCACCACCACGGCGTCAGGTTTAGCGTAGCAAGCGTTGACGGATTCGGCATCAGCCCTGACGGAACACCAGGGCCTTCAAGCCGCTTTGCGGATCGATGTCGGGAAATTCCGGCGGGTTTGCCAGGCGCTGCTCAAACCGCAGCCCAGGCGCTTCGCGGGTGACGCCTTCGATCAGGAAGTCTTCGCCAAACGCCGGGTCGTTCATGCAGGCCAATACCGTGCCTTGGGCGGTCAGCAGGTCCGGCAGGCGGCGCAGCACGCGCTGATAGTCCTTGGTCAGCAGGAAGCTGCCTTTCTGGAAGGACGGGGGGTCGATGATCACCAGGTCGTAGGGGCCGCTGCCGGTGACCTTGGCCCAGGACTTGAACAAGTCATGGCCCAGGAAACTCACCTTGCCCAGGTCATGGCCATTGAGCCGGTGATTGTCACGGCCCCGGCTCAGGGCGCCACGGGCCATATCCAGGTTGACCACATGCTCGGCGCCCCCTTCGATGGCGGCCACGGAAAACCCGCAGGTATAGGCAAACAGGTTCAACACCCGCAACCCACGGGCGTGCTCGCGGACCCAGTTGCGCCCGTAGCGCATGTCGAGGAACAGCCCGCTGTTCTGCTTTTTACCCAGGTCGATGCGATAGCGCAGGGCGCCTTCGGTGATGGTCAATTCCTCGACCCTCTCCCCCCACAGCCATTCGGTGGTGCTTTGCGGCAGATAGCGATGTTGCAGCGCCAGGGTGTGGGCGCCGGCCTGTTGCCAGGCGCGGCTTTCGCAGAGGTCGCGCAACTGCTGTTGCAGGGCTTGCAACTGCGCCACCTCGGGTTCCTTGAACAACGCGACCAGCACCACGCCTTGCAACCAGTCCACGGTCAATTGTTCCAGCCCCGGCCAGCAGCGACCACGGCCATGGAACAGGCGCCGGGTTTCTGTGGGGGCGTCGCGCAGGGCTTCGAGCAGATGGGTGTGGAGCAGGGCGAGGGCGTCGGGGGTCATCGGGCAGTGTCGATCATTGAACGGGCGGCATTTTAAACACAATTGCGGTGTTTCAGGTGGTTGAAGCACAACGTGCTTTCAATCGGCCCTGTTTAAGCGTTTTGTGCTGCAAATCGCCCGCAAGCCTACCCAGAACAGTCAAAAAATCCTTTTGGGCAGACATAAACTGGAAAAAACAGCCTGGAGGTGCCCATGAACGGCTTCGCAAAGACAGTCAATCAAACAGCCATTGACCAGCAGGAACTCACCGAGTGGCGCGACGCCCTGGAATCCTTGGTGCGCCACGCCGGCCCGGAACGTGCGCGGCAGATCCTCGATATGCTGGCCGACGCTGGCAATACCCCGGCCATTGGCTGGAAGCCGCGCCATGGCACACCGTATATCAACAGCATCAGCGTTTCCCAGCAGCCACACTTTCCCGGCGACCTGGCCACCGAAGAGCGCCTGGCCTCGCTGGTGCGCTGGAATGCCCTGGCCATGGTGGTGCGGGCCAACCAGGCCTATGGCGAACTGGGCGGTCATATCGCCAGTTATGCCAGCGCGGCGGATTTGTTCGAAGTGGGCTTCAACCATTTTTTCCGCGCGCGCCACAACGATGTGGGTGGCGACCTGGTGTTCTACCAGCCCCATTCCGCCCCCGGCATCTATGCGCGGGCGTTTCTTGAAGGTCGTTTGAGCGAGCAGGACCTGGCCCACTATCGCCAGGAACTGGGCGCGGTCAAGGCCGGTGCCCGTGGTCTGTCCAGCTACCCCCATCCGTGGTTGATGCCGGACTTCTGGCAGTTTCCCACCGGCTCCATGGGCATTGGGCCGATCAGCTCGATTTTCCAGGCGCGCTTTATGCGTTACCTGCACCATCGTGGTTTGCAGGACACCACGGACCGCTACGTCTGGGGCGTGTTCGGCGACGGCGAGATGGATGAGCCGGAGAGCATGTCGGCCCTGACCCTGGCCGCCCGCGAAGGCTTGGACAATCTGACCTGGGTGGTCAATTGCAACCTGCAACGCCTCGATGGTCCGGTGCGTGGCAATGGCCGGATCATCGACGAGTTGGAGGCGCTGTTTGCCGGTGCCGGCTGGAACGTGATCAAGCTGGTCTGGGGTTCGGACTGGGACGCCTTGCTGGCCAAGGATACAGACGGTGCATTGGTGCGCACCTTGTCCCAGACCGTGGATGGGCAGTTCCAGACCTTTGCCGCCAAAGATGGCGCCTATAACCGCGAGCACTTCTTCGGCCAGAGCGAGTCGCTCGCCAAACTGGTGGCGGGCTTGAGCGACGAGCAGATCGACCGTCTCAAACGCGGCGGCCACGACATGTTGAAAATCCATGCGGCCTATCACGCCGCGCGGCGGGTCAAGGGGCGCCCCACGGTCATCCTGGCCCAGACCAAGAAAGGCTTCGGTATGGGTGAGGCCGGGCAGGGCAAGATGACCACCCACCAACAGAAAAAAATCGACCGCGACGCGTTGATCGGCTTTCGCAATCGCTTCCAGTTACCCCTGAGCGACGAGCAGACCGAATCCCTGAGCTTCTACAAACCCGCCGCCGACAGCGTGGAAATGCGCTACCTGCACCAACGCCGTGCGGCCCTCGGCGGCTATGTGCCCAGCCGCAGCCAGCGCGCCGAGCCGGTGCCTGTCCCAGCGGTGGATGGCTACGGCGGTTTCGCGACCCAGGCCGAGGGCAAGGAAATGTCCACCACCATGGCCTTTGTGCGCATGCTCAGCAACCTGCTCAAGGACAAGGCCCTGGGCCCACGGATCGTGCCAATTGTCGCCGACGAGGCGCGCACGTTCGGCATGGCCAACCTGTTCAAGCAGATCGGCATCTATTCCAGCGTCGGCCAGTGCTACGAGCCGGAAGACATCGGCTCGATCCTCAGCTACCGCGAAGCCACCGACGGGCAGATCCTTGAAGAAGGCATCAGCGAAGCCAGCGCCATCAGCTCCTGGGTCGCGGCGGCCACCAGTTATTCGGTGCATGGCTTGCGCATGTTGCCGTTCTACATCTACTACTCGATGTTCGGCTTCCAGCGCGTGGGCGACCTGATCTGGGCCGCCGCCGACCAACGCGCCCGGGGCTTTTTGCTCGGCGCCACGGCAGGGCGTACCACCTTGGGTGGCGAGGGCTTGCAGCACCAGGACGGCAGCAGCCACCTGATGGCGGCGACCGTGCCCAACTGCCGCGCCTACGACCCGGCGTTCGCCGGCGAGTTTGCGGTGATTCTCGACCACGGCATGCGTCAGATGCTGGAGCACGACGTCGACGAGTTCTACTACGTGACCCTGATGAACGAAAACTACCCGCAACCAACCCTGCCAGAGGGCGTCGAGGCGGCGATTATCAAGGGCATGTACCGCCTTGGCGGCGCGGCTGGCGCCAAGGTTCGCCTGTTGGGTTCCGGCACCCTGGTGCGCGAGGCCCAAGCCGCCGCGCAGTTGCTGGCAGACGATTGGCAGATCGACAGCGAGGTGTTCAGCGTGACCAGCTTCAGCGAACTGGCTCGCGATGCGCGGGAGGTGGAGCGCTACAATCGCCTGCATCCGCTGCAAAGCCCACGGCACAGCCACCTGGCGAGCTGCCTGCCGCAAGGCGCGCCAGTGGTTGCGGTGTCGGACTATGTGCGCGCAGTGCCGCAGATGATCGGCTCGTACCTGGGGTCGAGCTACACCGTCCTGGGGACTGATGGTTTCGGGCGCAGCGACACCCGCGTGGCGTTGCGCGACTTCTTTGAGGTAGACCGCCACCACATCGTCCTCGCCGCGCTGGCGGCCCTGGTGGAACAAGGCAGCCTGCAGGCGCAGGTGTGCCAACAGGCCATCGACCGCTACGGCCTGCCCACCGAGCGCGGGGCATCCTGGACCCACTGACCCCTCAAGGTAAATGAGGCACCCGTGTGGGAGCGGGCTTGCTCGCGAAGGCGGTGGGTCAGTCACCTATGCACCAACTGACCCACCGCCTTCGCGAGCAAGCCCGCTCCCACACAAGCCAGCTCCTGCAGGGTTTTGTGCTGGGCTTTAGAGCGTGGCAATCAACGCCGGCCCAAATGCCTCATGCAAAAACTGCGGCGCGATGTAACGCTGGTAATGCGCCTCTGACAACAGGAAAAACTCCCGATCAATCGCATCACGCAAATCCGCCAGGTGCCGTTCACGAAACTCCGGCAGCAACGCCAGGCCATAGGCATCGAGCCTGGAAATCACCCGCGCGCCCCGGGCAATCAACTGATAGGCCCAGCAATAAGGCGACTGGTGCGGCATAAAACGGATCTTGCGCGCCTCCAACTGCTGGCGCAGGCGCGGGGCATCGAGCACCTGCAACTTGCTGGTCATGACCTGCACCAGCAGTTGTTCGAGGCGCAGCCACACCGCTTGTTTTTCCGCGGCGCTATAGCCATTCCACTGAATGACTTCATGGTGATAACGCTTGCAGCCACGGCACACCAGGTCGCCATAAACGGTGGAACACAGGCCGACGCACGGCGTCTTGATGGTTTGGTTTGGCATAAAAACCGCGTCTTTCCTAATCCACTATAAAAGGGTTCACAAGCGCTCCAGGGCGCTGAACTGCTGGTTCAACCATTGATACAACTGGGTCACCGCCCGCGACATCTGAGCGCGATGGGGGCAGGCGAAGCTCAACGGGTACACATCGCCGGGAACCTGCGGCAACAGCACCACCAGCCGATGTGCCTGCACATCGGCGTACACATCCAGCCAGCATTTGTAGGCGATGCCTTCACCGGCGACGGCCCAGCGCCGTACTACATCGGCGTCGTCGCTGAACAGGGGGCCGGTGACGTGCACGGTCTGCTCGCCCAATGCCCAGCGGTCATGCAGGCGACCGTTTTGCAGGTACAGCAGGCACGGGTGGCCGGGCAGGTCGTCGACGCACGACGGTGCGCCATGGCGTGCCACGTAATCCGGCGACGCTACCAAGACCCGGCGATTCCAGGGCGCCAGGGGCAGGGCGATGTAATTGGCGTCCTCGTTCCAGCCGTAACGCAAGGCCACGTCCACCGGGTCGCGAAACAGGTTGGTGACCTGGTCCGACACCAGAAAGCGCAGGGTCAGCCCAGGGTGCAGGCGGCGGAACTCGGTGAGCATCGGCAGCAGAATATTGCGCCCCAGGTCCGACGGCGCAGCGATCTGCAACGTACCTTGCAGCGGCGCGTTATCGCCGCGCAAGCGCTCGCGCCCCAGCGTCAACTGCTCCAGCACGCCACGGGCAGTGGGCAGGTACTGTTCGCCCTCGGCGCTCAAGCGCAGGCTGCGGGTGGTGCGGGTAAACAGGCGCACCTCCAGTTCCCGCTCCAGGCGCTTGATGGCTGCCGCGACCTGGCCCGGCAACAGGTTGGCCTCAACCGCTGCTGCGGTGAAGCTGCCCAGTGCCGCGCTGCGCAGGAACAGCCCGAGATCATCGATGCGGATCATTTTCACTCCAGCGATGAAAGTGTTGCTGCATTTTGTCGATTTTTCTTCGCCCTGGGAACGGTAAAGATGCAAGCCATCGAGGGCCATCGCCCGTCATCAACCGTGAGTCCCCATGAAAGCAATCACCTTTACCCAGCATGGCCTGCCCATCGACGATCCGCGCTCGCTGATCGATGTGACGATCGACGCGCCCCAACCGGGCCCCAGGGACCTGCTGGTGCAAGTGCAGGCAGTGGCGGTCAACCCGATCGATACCAAGGTCCGCTCCGGCGCCTATGCCCAGCAATCGAACATCCTCGGCTGGGACGCGGCGGGCATCGTGAGCCAGGTAGGCGCCGACGTCAGCCTGTTCAAGCCGGGCGACGCGGTGTACTACGCAGGCTCCCTGATCCGTGCCGGCAGCTACAGCCAATTGCAGGTGGTTGACGAGCGCCTCGTCGGCCACCGGCCCCGTACCGTAGACGCCGCCCACGCCGCCGCCTTGCCGCTGACCTCGATCACCGCCTGGGAGTTGCTGTTCGACCGCCTGGGCGTGACCGAAGGCGGTGGCCGGGACGATGTACTGCTGGTGGTCGGTGCCGGCGGCGGCGTGGGCTCGATCCTGGTGCAACTGGCCCGTCAACTCACCCACATGACCGTGATCGGCACCGCTTCGCGCCCGGAGACTGCCGAGTGGGTCCAGCGCATGGGCGCCCATCATGTGATCGACCATCGCCGGCCCCTGCTGGCCCAGCTCCAGGCGCTGGGAATTGCGGCGGTCAGCCATGTCGCCAGCCTCACCCATACCCAGGAATATCTGGCACAGCTGGTGGAAGTGCTGCGCCCACAAGGGCGGCTGGGGCTGATCGACGATCCGGCCAGCCTGGATGTCATGCCGCTCAAGCTCAAATCCTTGTCCTTGCACTGGGAACTGATGTTCACCCGCTCGCTGTTTGAAACGGCGGACATGATCCAGCAACACCACCTGCTCAACCGGGTGGCGCAACTGATCGACCAAGGCGTGCTGCACACCACCCTCGGCGCGCATTTTGGTGCGATCAACGCCGCCAATATGCGCAGCGCCCATGCCCTGGTGGAAAGCGGCAAGGCGCGGGGCAAGATTGTGCTTGAGAATTTCCAATGAACACCCTGATCAAAGCCCTCGGCTTGTCGCTGTGCGTCATGCTCGCCGGCTGCATCAGCCAAGCCACCCATGGAGTCGCCAACATGAGCAAACCCCTGATATCCATCGCCGTACTCAAGGCCAAGCCGGGCCAGGAGCAAGCGCTCAAGGCCGGCCTGCTGGCATTGGTCGAACCGACCCGCACCGAGCCTGGCAACCTGGATTACGTGCTGTTCGAACTGCGTGATGAACCAGGCACGTTCTATATGCGTGAAGCGTTCAAGGACCAGGCAGCCCTCGATGCGCATTTTGCGATGCCGTACTTCCAGCGCTTTGCCGCGACGGCGGATGACTTGCTGCGGGAACCGCTGAAGCTGATCTTTCTGGAGCAAGTGTCCAACTGAAGCGGGGTGCCTGATAGATCGTTATCGCCGGCAAGCCGGCTCCTGCACGAGGCGTGGTTATCCCAGCAGGAGCCGGCTTGCCGGCGATAGCGTCGGGTCAGGCTCGATCAATCCCAGCTCAACGCCCCACCTGTCTGATACTCGATCACTCGCGTCTCGAAGAAGTTCTTCTCTTTCTTCAAGTCCATGATCTCGCTCATCCACGGGAACGGGTTGGTGGTCCCTGGGTACTCTTCCTTCAAGCCAATCTGCGACAGGCGACGGTTGGCGATGAACTTGAGGTAGTCCTCCATCATGGCCGCGTTCATGCCCAGCACGCCGCGTGGCATGGTGTCGCGCGCGTATTCGATCTCCAGCTGGGTCCCTTGCAGGATCATCTGGGTCGCTTCTTCCTTCATTTCGGCATCCCACAGGTGTGGGTTTTCGATTTTGATCTGGTTGATCACGTCGATGCCGAAGTTCAGGTGCATCGACTCGTCGCGCAGGATGTACTGGAACTGCTCGGCCACGCCGGTCATTTTGTTGCGCCGGCCCATGGACAGGATCTGGGTGAAGCCGCAGTAGAAGAAGATGCCTTCCAGCACGCAGTAGTAGGCGACCAGGTTGCGCAGCAGTTCTTTATCGGTGTCGACGGTGCCGGTCTCGAACTTCGGATCGGAGATCGAGCGGGTGTATTTCAGGCCCCAGGCGGCCTTTTTGGCGACCGATGGGATCTCGTGGTACATGTTGAAGATCTCGCCTTCATCCATGGCCAGCGATTCGATGCAGTACTGGTAGGCGTGGGTGTGGATCGCTTCCTCGAAGGCCTGGCGCAGGATGTACTGGCGGCACTCGGGGTTGGTGATCAGGCGGTACACGGCCAGGACCAGGTTGTTGGCGACCAGGGAGTCGGCGGTGGAGAAGAAGCCCAGGTTGCGCATGACGATGCGACGTTCGTCGTCAGTCAGGCCTTCGGGGTTTTTCCACAGGGCGATGTCGGCGGTCATGTTGACCTCTTGCGGCATCCAGTGGTTGGCGCAGCCGTCGAGGTATTTCTGCCAGGCCCAGTCGTACTTGAAGGGCACGAGTTGGTTGAGGTCGGCGCGGCAGTTGATCATGCGTTTTTCGTCAACGGCGACACGGGCACTGGCGCCTTCAAGCTCGGCGAGGCCTTCGGCGATGTCGAGTTTGTCCAGGGCGGCCTTGGCCCGCACGATGGCGGCGGAGTCATTGGCGGTCACGGCGCGGGCTTCGATGGCCGCGGCAGCGCCGGCACCGTCGAGGCGGTCCATGTTGGCTTCGGTGGCGTGGCCGGCGTTGGCGCCACGGATCACGGCTGCACTGGTGTCTTCGTTGTCGACTTCATCCCAACTCAGCATGAAATACTCCTTCCTGGTCTGTTCTGACGGCGTATGCAACCGTCTAAAAATAGGCAATTTGCAGGCTTCAAGGCATTGAAATGCTGCGCATAGTGTGGTCGGGTTTAAACGCCTATTCACACTATATAGTGGTCGTTTTTGTTTGTGGGCACACTATATGGTGTGTTTTCCAGGCGGTCAACGCACAAGATCAGACCAGGAGGGTGGCCCGCATCTGTAGGAGCCGGCTTGCCGGCGATAGCCATTTTGATGCGTGCGCTGAATGAAAGGGCCTCATTGCCGGCAAGCCGGCTCCTACGGTGGGGCGGTGTGGTTTGGCAGGGCGTGCTTGGGCTTAGAAACGGCTGGTCACGCTCATGCCGACGGTGCGTGGGTCGCCATAAGTGATCACGTACTGCCCCAGCCCACCGTTTGGCCGGCCATGCACCTGGTAGCGGCGGTCGGTGAGGTTGTTGACGAAGCCGGTGACGCTGAGTTTTTCATCGGCGCTGTACCAGCTCAGGCGGCTGTTGACCAAGGTGTAGTGGGCTTGGCTGAGGGTCTTGTCGGCACTGCTCTGGCGGTCGGCGAGGAAGTATTCCTTATCGCGAAAACTTGCATCGGCACCGACCACCAGCTTGCCGCCGACTTGCAGTGGGAGGGTGTAGTCGCCACCCAGCGACACCACATTGCGCGGCGAGCGCACAAAGCTGTTGCCACTGTAGTCACCGGTGACCGCCCCGGTGTTGGGGTTGGTGTTCTTGAAGTCGGTGTATTGGGTATCGAGGAACGACACCGCTGCACGCAGGTGCAGGTAGTCGGTGGGTTGGCCTTCCAGTTCCAGCTCGGCGCCCTTGACCTTGCCTTTGGCGCCATTGGTCAGCGCGGTGGTCAACACGCCGTTGTTGACCGTCAGCAGGTTGACCTGAATATCCGAGTAGTCGTAATAGAAAATATTGGCGTTGGCCGTCAGGCGGCGGTTGAACCACTCGGACTTGACGCCGAACTCATAGGCGTCGAGCTGCTCCGGGTCCACCGTGGTCAACTGCGCCAGGCTGGTGGACAACCCGGTATTGAACCCACCGGAACGGAAGCCGTGGGCATAGCGAAAGAACACCCGCACGTTGTCATTGATCCGGTATTCCGGGGTCACGTCATAGGTCCAGGCTTCCCAGGTCTTGTTCTCCTGGCGGCTGCCATTGGTGCCGCTGCCCGCCAGGGGCTCCCGCCGCAGTCAGGCACTGGCGCGCAAAGGTTGGCTGGCTGCCCGCTGATGCACCAGCGGCAGGACTTCCTGGCCAATGCGCAGGGCTTCCTCCAGGTGCGGGTTGCCGGCGAGGATAAAGGTCGAGAAGCCGGCGTCGCGGTATTCCACCAGGCGTTCGGCAATGTTCTGGTGACTGCCCACCAGGCCCACGGTGGGGCCTGGCTTGGCCTTGGCAAATCCGGCCCACAGGTTAGGGCCGATGATCAGGTCGTCGAAACGGTCGACATTCTGGTGATAGGCCGTCTGGCGCGCTGCGCCCACCGAGTCCGAACCGCTGGTGAAACCCTTGGCGACCACGCTGCTCTTGCCATCGAGCTTGTCGAACTGGCGGCGCAGGTCTTTCCAGGCCAGTTCTTCGGTTTCCCGGTCAAACAGGTCGACCCGCAGGCCGAAGCGCACGCTGCGCCCCTGTTTGTCTGCCAGCTCACGAACCCGCTCGATATGCGGCTTGAGCTTGTCGAGGGGCTCGGCCCAATTGAGGTACACATCGGCATGCTGGGCGGCCACCCCCAGGGCGGCATCGGAGAACCCGGAAAAATACACCCCCGGCTTGCGCTCATGCTGCAGGCCAGGGGGCAGGGCGCCGTTGTCCAGTTGGTAGATATCGCCGTCATAGGAGAATTTTTCCTGCTCCCACAGGCCCTGGATGATGTCGAGGAACTCCCCGGTGCGCTGGTAGCGCAGGTCGTGTTCGAGGAAATCCCCATTGGCCCGCTGGCTGGCCGGGTTGCCACCGGTGATGATGTTCCAGTCCAGGCGGCCACGGCTCAGGTTCTGCAGGATCGCCGCTTGCTGCGCGGCGTAGGCGGGCAGGGTCCAGGTGGCCTGGAAGGCGATCAGGAACCGGATGCGCCGGGTTTCCCGGGCCAGCGCGGCGGCGACGATCCATGGCTCGGGCCCGGTGGGCAGCAGCGCCCCTTCGAAACCGGCCAGCTCGGCGGCCTTGGCCACCTGGGCGATGTAGTCGATATAGGTGAACCCGTCCGGCTCGCCATTGGGCAGGTGCCCCGGGGCGATATGGCCGGGGCGGTGCTGTGCGCTGCCCCGGTTGTGTTTGTCCGTGCTCAACTGCGGACCATCGGTGCCCAGCGGCAGGCGCCAGAAAAATTCAGTGCTCATGGGTGCTCCTGAGTCAGTCATGCAAGGTGCGAGGACCTGTTGCAGGTGGGATTGCAACCGCCATGCCATGGCGGCTGCGGCCCCAGTAGGCGGGGGGGATACCTGTGGATGGGGGGAAGTGCGATGCGGGGATTGCCTCTACAGCAACACCTGAGCAGCAGTGGGTGTTCAGCGGGCAGCACAAAACTCCTGTAGGCGCTGGCTTGCCAGCTCCCACAGGGGCATACCGAGCCTGGACGAGGTGCCGAGTGGTGGGGCAAGAGCCCTTTTGGTTACTTTTGGCTGGGCCGGCACTCCGGGCTCTTTTCCAAAATTGACCCGCCGTCAGGGCGGAACCTTAAGTGGCCGTGACCACAGCAACGGATATGTGCACAGCCCCAAGAACCATCAAAGAGTTGTGTAGACACTCATGGCCATCGTCGGCAAGCCGGCGCCTACAGAAAATACCCGACCAAAACCATCGGCATTTCTTGATCGCCATCAAGCAGGTTTTACCCCCCTGGCTTTCTATCATGGTCCCCGCCAAGCGTTCTTCGGCGCCTACGCCATGATCGTCATGACCCTGATCAGCTACGCCATGCCCCGCCTGCGCGGTATCGGTGAAGCGCCCGATGCACGCTCCCAGGCCCTGGAAATCTGGGGCTTCTGGCTGATGGTCCTGTCGATGGTGATGATCACCCTGTTCCTGACGGCGGCCGGTGCGGTGCAGATCTGGTTGCACCGCTGGCAGGTGGACGGTGCGTCGCTGATCATACAAGCCACAACGACAGGCCACTGGCCGCCGCCATCATCGAACCGAGGATCACGAACCAGGCCAGGGGCTGGATGAGCTTTTTCATGGGGACTCCGTGGGGCAGTCATTAGGAATAACCGGGTAGAGCAAGAGCTGGGCCAAGGCACGGGCCACGTAAAATCAGAGCTGCAGCACCTAAAGGGTTAAAATGACCCTGCCATTAAGGGTTTTTTTAACCCTTTAATGGTTATTTAAACCCTCATCAACAATCCCATGTAGGCGCTGGCTTGCCTGCGATGCAGGCTCCTCGGTCTTGCAGTAGAACCGCAGCGCTGCCATCGCAGGCAAGCCAGCTCCCACATGGGATGGCGGCGCCTCCGGGGTTCGGCCCGGGCCTTGCAACGCCAATCCTGCGACGGCCCCCAGGATATTGCCCCGCCTCGAAGCCCGGCTTGATCTGCGACAAGGGCCAGGCGCGGGCAATCCCGGATGATCGGGCCGGCAATGACTTGAGGAGTGGTGGTATGCACGTGCTGGATCGACGCAAGGCCATGTCGATAACCCCGCTGTTTCGCCTGGCCTTCCGGCCATTTTTCCTCGGTGGCTGCCTGTTGGCGCTGCTGGCGGTTCCCCTGTGGCTGCTGGCCCTGGCTGGCGAAGTGGGCTGGCAGCCGGCGGGTGGCTGGCTGGCGTGGCATCGTCATGAACTGCTGTTCGGTTTTGCCTTGGCGATCATCGGCGGGTTCCTGTTGACGGCGGTGCAGACCTGGACCGGCCGCCCCGGTATCAGCGGTGCGCCTCTTGCAGTACTGGCCGGCTTATGGCTGGGCGCGCGCCTGGCCTGGCTGTTCAACCTACCGTGGCCGCTGCTGGCCTTGCTGGAGCTGAGCTTTCCCTTGGCCGTCGCCGGTTTGATGGGCTGGACCCTGTACAACGTACGGCAACAGCGCAACTACCCGATTGTGCTGGTCCTGCTGTTGTTGACCCTGGCCGATGCCCTGTCTCTGTATGGCTTGCTGCGCAATGACGAAGGCTGGCAACGCCAGGCGGTGCTGACCGGGCTGTGGCTGGTGGCGGCGATGATGGGCTTGATCGGCGGGCGGGTGATCCCGTTTTTCACCCAGCGTGGCCTGGGGCGCACTGCCGCGGTGAAGCCCCGGCCATGGCTGGATCACCTGCTGTTGGGTGGCTCGGCAGGGGTTGCGCTGCTGTACGCCAGTGGCCTGGCATTGACCCCCAGCCTGTGGGTGGGCCTGCTGTTCGGCTTGCTGGGGCTTGGCCACCTGCTGCGCCTGGTGCGCTGGCACGACCGTGGCCTGTGGCGCGTGCCGTTGCTGTGGTCGCTGCACCTGGCCTATGCCTGGCTGGCCGTGGCTTGCCTGGGCATGACGCTGTGGCATTGGGGTGTGCCGCTGAACCCGAGCCTGGCGGTGCATGCGCTGACGGTCGGGGCAATGGGCGGGTTGATCCTGGCGATGATCGCGCGGGTCAGCCTGGGCCATACCGGTCGGCCCTTGACGCCGCCCACGGGCATGACCCTGGCGTTTATCCTTTTGAACCTGGCCTGCCTGAGCCGGGTGTTGCTGGTGCTGATCTGGCCTTATGCGGCGCTATGGCTGGCGGGTGTGTGCTGGACCCTGGGCCTTGGCGTGTATCTATGGCGCTACGCACCGATGCTGTGGCGCGCACGCGTTGACGGCCATCCCGGCTAGGAGAGCGAGCATGCTGTATTCGTGGTTGTTGATTGTGCATCTGCTGGCGGCCATCGCCTTTATCGGCACGCTGTTCTTCGAGGTCTTCATCTGGCACCGCGCCCGCGAAGCGCTGGCGTGGTCGGCGCAGTTCACCTGCGAACAAGCCATTGCCCGACGTGCGCGGCAGGTGCTGCATGGTGTGGTGCTGCTGTTGTATGGCGCAGGTTTCGGCCTGGCCTGGCATTACCGCGGCGTGCTGGGCGCGCCATGGGCCAGCCATTTTTCTGCGATGTTGAGCCTCAAGATCGTGTTGGCGCTGAGCATCATCGGTCATTACCTGTTGCTTGCGTACTGGCTGGCGCAAAAGCGCCTGGCCCCCGTGCGGGCGGTGTGGATCCGCCGCAGCATCCTTGGGCACATGGTGTTGATCGTGATCCTGGCCAAGCTGATGCTGCGCCCCCTGTAATGATCCGTAGGAGCCGGCAAGCCGACTCCTACAGGGGATCAAGGGGGAAGCGCGTGGACAAACAACACGTCGTTTTCCAGATGAACATGCGCCAGCAAATCCCCATGAAACACTTCCAACCCCTGATACAGCGTGCGCCAGGTCTTGCACGCATCGGCAGGCTGTCCGGGGCGATGGCGTTCATCGGCTTTCCTCAGCAAGTGAACAGATAAACCGACGATTGCATTCCGTGCGCCATAGCTAACGTATTGAAAAACCTTAACTAATTTTTTGTAGTGGTCAGGATCACCCTGATGCTGCACGGTAGAGCCGACCACATAAGGGTAGTAATGACCATGCTGCGTGAAAGTCTGTCGGCTGATCTGATTGTCGAGTTGCCCAACGCGGTGCGCCTGCAACGCCTGGTGCAGACCCTGCGCGAATATTTCCATAGCGGTGCCGTGGGCCTGCTGCGCCTGGATGGCGACGACAGCCTGCGTCCGGTGGCCACGGTGGGGCTGGTGCATGAAGCCCTTGGCCGGCGCTTTGTGATTGCCCAGCATCCGCGACTGGCTGCGATCATGGCCTCGCGCGAGCCGACCTGGTTCGAGCCCGACAGCCGCCTGCCGGACCCTTACGATGGGCTGCTGGACAACCAGGTCGGCGAACCGCTGCCGGTGCATGACTGCATGGGCGTGAGCCTGTTCGTCGAGGGCCGGCCCTGGGGGGCGATCACCCTGGATGCGCTGCATGCCGGAACCTTCGATGCCCACGCCCGGGAGCAGCTCAAGCGCTGCACCCTGCAGATCGAGGCGGCGGTGCGGGTCACGCGCCTGGAGCAGGAAAACCGCAGCCTGCGTCTGTCGCGCAGTGAGCCGCGGGCGGGGGCGCCCAGCGTCGAAGAAGGCGAAATCCTCGGCCAGAGCCCGGCCCTGCATCAACTGCTCGACGAACTGGAGGTGCTCGCCGACTCGCAACTGCCGGTGCTGTTGCTCGGCGAAACCGGGGTGGGCAAGGAGCTGTTCGCCCGGCGCCTGCATCGCTTGTCGCGGCGCAGCAAAAAGCCGCTGATTCAGGTCAACTGCGCGGCGCTGCCGGAATCCCTGGCGGAGAGCGAGCTGTTCGGGCATGTCAAAGGCGCGTTTTCCGGGGCCACCAGCGACCGTGCCGGGCGTTTTGATGCGGCCAACGGTGGCACCTTGTTCCTCGATGAGGTGGGTGAGCTGCCGCTGAGCGTGCAAGCCAAATTGCTGCGCACCTTGCAGAACGGTGAGATCCAGCGCCTGGGCGCCGACAAGCCGTTGCACGTGGATGTGCGGATCATCGCTGCCACCAACCGCCATCTGCCCGAGCGCATTCGCGAAGGGTTGTTTCGCGCCGATCTGTATCACCGGCTGTCGGTGTACCCGGTGCCGATCCCGGCGCTGCGCGAGCGCGGTCACGATGTGCTGTTGCTGGCCGGGCATTTCCTGGAACTCAACCGCGCCCGCCTGGGCTTGCGCGGCTTGCGCCTGTCACCGGCGGCCGAGCAGACCCTGCTTGGCTATGCCTGGCCGGGCAATGTGCGCGAGCTGGAGCACGTGATCAGCCGCGCCGCCTTGAAGCAGTTGAGCCGGGGCGGCAATCGCAACCAGATCATGACCCTGCAGGCCGAGCTGCTGGATCTGGACAGCGCCACCCTGGCCCAGGCACCTGAGGTTGAAGTGCCTGCGCCGGCATTCCAGACCCTGAGCGAGGCAGTGGACGACTGCCAGCGCCACAAGGTGCGCCAGGCATTGAGCTTGTCCGGCGGCAACTGGGCCAGCGCTGCGCGAATGCTCGGCCTGGACGCCAGCAACCTGCACAAATTGGCGCGGCGCCTGGGGCTCAAGTAGCCGGGATGCGACGCCATGCCGCGGCGTGTAGTTGATCGCGGTCAAGGTGTGGGACGCCTTGGCTGCCCAGACTGTGGCGAATTGACTGGAGGTTCGCCCCATGCCCCTTTCCCTGGCGCAGATGCGCCGCAACTACACCCTGTACGGTTTGCGGGATGACCTGGTACAGGACGATCCTATTGTGCTGTTCGGCCAGTGGCTGGAGCAGGCGCGCAAGACCGAAGTGGCGCCGGTGGAGGCCAACAGCATGGCCCTGGCCACGGTGGATGCCCTGGGCCGCGCCCATTGCCGGATCCTCTTGCTCAAGGGCTTTGGCGCCGAAGGCTTTACTTTTTTCGGACACTACCAGAGCGCCAAGGGCCAGGAGCTGGCAAGCAATCCCAGCGCGGCCATGACCTTTTTCTGGCCGGGCCTGGAGCGCCAGGTGCGCATCGAAGGTATGGTGGCGCGCCTGGCGCCGCAACTGTCCGACGACTACTTCCACTCGCGGCCGCTGGCCAGCCAGGTGGGGGCCTGGGCGTCGCCGCAAAGCCAGCCCCTGGCCCATCGTGCCGAGCTGGAAGACTGCCTGCGCGACGCCACCCAACGCTTTGCCGGGCAGCCACCGCCGCGCCCGGCGCAGTGGGGCGGCTATTGCCTGCAACCCGAGCGCGTGGAGTTCTGGCAAGGCCGCCCCGACCGCCTGCATGACCGCCTCGACTACCGCCGGCAGGCCGGCACCTGGCAGCGCAGGCGCCTGGCCCCCTGAATCCGCCTGGAGGTACCTCCTCGGAGGAATAGGCCCGCCGGCCTTTGCGGTGCAGGCTTGGGCCATTGCTCATTTATCCCGGGATTTTCACCATGGCACATCTGACTCAATGCAATTTTGTCTCACTGAATATCGCCGTACTGACCATCAGCGATACGCGCAACGTTGACAACGACACCTCCGGGCAAACCCTGTGCGAGCGTGTGCAAGCGGCCGGGCACATGTTGATCGACCGGGCGCTGGTGGTGGACGACATCTACCAGATCCGTGCACAGCTCTCGCAATGGATCGCCGCCCCCCAGGTGCAGGTGATCCTCACCACAGGCGGCACCGGCTTTACTGCGCGGGACAACACCCCGCAAGCGGTGCTGCCCTTGCTGGACAAGCATGTCGAAGGCTTTGGCGAGCTCTTTCGCCAGGTGTCCGTGCAAGAGATCGGCATGTCGACCCTGCAATCGCGGGCCCTGGCCGGCATCAGCAATGGTGTACTGGTGTGCTGCATGCCCGGCTCGCCCGGTGCATGCCGCACCGGCTGGGACAAGATCCTCCTGGGGCAACTGGACAGCCGCACCGGGCCGTGCAATTTCGCCCCGCACCTCAAGCCCCAGGCCGCGCAAGCGCTACAACCCTGCGAGGCACGGTCATGAACGCATCGGTGTGTGACAGTGGCGAACTGATCCCGGTGGATGAGGCCATCGAACGTCTGTTGGCCCACGCGCCGCCACCGCCGTCCACCCAGCAGGTGAAAACCACCCAGGCCCTGGGTCGGGTGCTGGCCGGCGATATCTTTTCCCCGGTCAACCTGCCGGCCTGGGACAACAGTGCCATGGACGGCTACGCGTTGTGCGCCGCCGACCTGCCAGCCGAGGGCGGTTATTTGCGGCTGGCCGGGCGCATCGCCGCTGGGGACGCAGCCGCGACGGCGTTGAGCAGTGGGCAGACCGTGCGTATTTTTACCGGCGCGCCCCTGCCGGCCGGGGCCGACACCGTGGTGCCCCAGGAACGTTGTCGGGTCTACGGCCAGCGCATCTGGTGCCCGCCCATGCGCACCGGCGAGCATGTGCGCAAGCAGGGTGAAGAAGTGACCCAGGGCGCCTTGCTGTTGCCGGCCGGCAAGCGCCTGCGCGCCCAGGAAGTGGGCCTGCTGGCAGCCGCGGGGCTGGCCCAGGTCAAGGTCTACCGGCCATTGCGGGTGTGTCTGTTGAGCAGTGGCGATGAACTGCGTGAGCCGGGCGACCACCTGGCGCCGGGGCAGATCTACAACAGCAATCGCCATTGCCTGGCCGCGTTGCTGCAAGGTTGGGGGGTGGAGGTACATGACTACGGGGTGATGGCCGACGAATTGGCCGTCAGCCGTGATGCCTTGGCCCTGGCGTCCTCGGAGTGCGACCTGCTGCTGACCTCTGGCGGGGTGTCGGTGGGCGAGGAGGATCACCTCAAGCGGGCGATCAAGGAATTGGGGCGCGTGGATTTCTGGCGCCTGGCAATCCAGCCGGGCAAACCCCTGGCCTTTGGCGATGTGGCCGGCAAACCGTGGATCGGCTTGCCCGGCAACCCCTCGGCGGCGCTGATTACCGCGCTGGTGGTGGTGCGCCCGTTTCTGTTGCGCGCCCAGGGTGTGACTGACGTCAGTTCGGTGCCGATGCGGCTGCCGGCGGATTTTACCTGGGCCCAGCGCAATCGCCGGCGCCAATACCTGCGGGCACGCCTGGCGCCGGGCCTGGATGGCCAGGCGTGCGTCACCCTGCACCCACGGCAAAGCTCGGCGATGTTGAGCGCGGCGTGCTGGGCCGATGGCCTGGCGATTGTGGAGCGTGAGCAGTGGGTGGAGAAGGGCGCCCTGGTGCGGTTTGTGTCCTTTGCCGAGCTGATGCAGTAACTGCCGGTGGTGGTGATCAATGTGGGAGCAGGCTTGCTCGCGATAGCGGTGTGTCAATCACAACAGATGTCGACTGACAGGCCCCCATCGCGGGCAAGCCCACACAAGCCCGCTCCCACAGGGGATATGCGGTGTTGGGGATGTATTTTTTGATGAGGATCAACCATGCAACTGGTCTGCCCGGCAGGCAATCTGCCTGCGCTCAAAGCCGCCGTGCGCCAAGGTGCCGATGCGGTGTATGTGGGGTTTCGCGATGACACCAACGCCCGGCATTTTGCCGGGCTGAACATGGACGACAAACAGTTCGACGGCGCCGTCGCCCATATCCGCCAGCACCAGCGCAAGCTGTATGTGGCGGTCAACACCTACCCGCAGCCCAAGGGCTGGGAGCGCTGGCAACGGGCGGTGGACCGCGCCGCTGACCATGGTGTCGACGCGCTGATTGCCGGCGACCCGGGCGTGTTGCAATACGCCAGTCGCCGCCATCCGCAGATGGCCTTGCACCTTTCGGTACAGGGCTCGGCGACCCACGCGGCGGCCTTGCAGTTCTACGCCGAGCGCTACGGCATTCGCCGCGCGGTGCTGCCACGGGTGTTATCGCTGGCCCAGGTCAAACAGGTCGCGGCCAGCAGCTCGGTGCCCATCGAAGTCTTTGGTTTTGGCAGCCTGTGCATCATGGCCGAGGGCCGTTGCCACCTGTCTTCGTATATCACCGGCGAATCACCGAACCTGTGCGGCGTGTGCTCGCCGGCCAAGGCGGTACGCTGGAGCGAAGACGCCGAGGGCCTGAGTGCGCGCCTCAGTGAAGTCTTGATCGACCGCTATACCCCCCACGAGCCGGCGGGCTATCCGACCCTGTGCAAGGGCCGTTTCATGGTCGATGGCAAGCGCTTCCACGCCCTCGAAGAGCCCACCAGCCTCGATACCCTGGACCTGATCCCCGAGTTGATCGCCATGGGCGTCGAGGCGGTGAAAATCGAAGGCCGGCAACGCAGCCCGGCGTATGTCGAGCAAGTCACCGGGGTCTGGCGCGCCGCGCTGGACACCCACCGCAGTGCGCCGCAGCGCTTTGTGGTCAAGGACCAGTGGCGCAGTGTGCTGGCCGGTCTGTCCGAAGGCAGCCAGACCACCCTGGGCGCCTACCATCGTTCGTGGCAATGAGGAACTGCACATGAAACTCAGCCTGGGACCGGTGCTGTTTTATTGGGATAAGCAACAACTGGGGCAGTTCTACGCCGAGATGGCCGGCCTGGCGCTGGACGTGATCTACCTGGGAGAAACCGTGTGCTCCAAGCGCCGGGCGTTCAACCTCGACCAATGGTTGGGCCTGGGGCGCGAATTGCAGTCTGTGGGCAAGGCGCAAATCGTGCTGTCGAGCCTGACCCTGATCGAGGCTGCGTCGCAGCTGTCGAGCCTGCGCCGCCTGTGCGACAACGGCGAGGTGCTGGTGGAGGCCAATGACATGGGCGCCGTGCAATTGCTTGCCGAGCGCAAGCTGCCCTTTGTCGGCGGTCCGGCATTGAATTTGTATAACGGTCACGCCCTGGTGCAACTGCTGGAGGCGGGGATGATGCGCTGGGTGCCGCCGGTGGAGTGCTCGGCGACGTTGATAGGGGATGTGCTGGAACAGGTACGTGAGTTGGGCCGGCCATTGCCGCAAGTGGAAGTGTTTGCCTATGGGCATCTGCCCCTGGCCTATTCGGCGCGCTGCTTCACGGCCCGTGCGCAAAACCGGCCCAAGGATGACTGCCGGTTCTGCTGCCTGGATTACCCCGATGGCATGGCGTTGAGCAGCCAGGAAGGGCAGGCGCTGTTTACGCTAAATGGCATCCAGACCATGTCGGCGCAGGTCACCAACCTGCTGGCCGACTACCCGGGGCTGGTGAGTTGTGGCGCCGACCTGCTGCGCCTGAGCCCACGGGCACAGGGCATGGCGGGCATCGTGCAAGCCTTTGACCGGGTCCGCCAGGGCGCCACGCCACCGGTGTTTGTCGAAGGTTGCAATGGCTACTGGCATGGCCAGGCCGGGATGTTGCGGGTCGAGGAGGTGGGGCTGTGCTGAATCGCAAGCAATGGCTGCTCAAGGGCGCAGACCGTTTACTGCCCTTGATGCGCAAGGTGCCATTTGTGGTGCAACGCATGGCCTTGCAACAGGCGTTGAATCGCTGTTTGGCCGAACCCTTGCGCGATGGCGGCTTTGAGCTGCTGCGCGGGCGCTGGATGTGCCTGCGCATTCCCGACCTGGGCTTGCGCTGGTACCTGACCCTGGGTCGCGATGGACTGCGCATCGCTGAACAGGCCAAGGCCCAGGTGACCATCAGCGGCAACTGGCGCGAGTTCCTGTTATTGGCCAGCCGCCAGGAAGATCCGGACACGTTGTTCTTTCGCCGGCGGCTGCTGATCGAGGGGGATACGGAGTTGGGGTTGGGCCTGAAGAACCTGATCGACAGCCTCGACCCGCAGGTGTTGCCGCCCTGGTTGTGGCGCAACCTGGAACGGGCCGGTAAAGGCCTGGCGGCCTGAGATATCGCTTGCGCAGAGGCTGCCCTGTGGGAGAGGGCAAGCCCGCTCCCACATTGGGAGTCTGTCGGTTCAAAAAAAGTGAGCTATGGCTCCATGGCCTGCAAGATCGCATGGGCGGCTTTCACCCGCTCGGCATTGGGATAGTTCTTGTTCCCCAGGATCACCACGCCGATACCTTTGCTCGGTACATAAGCGATATAGGCGCCAAAGCCGCCGGTCGAGCCGGTCTTGTTCACCAGGGTGTCGGCACGCAGGGGTTGTGCCGGTGCCAGCCAGTTGACCGGGTGCGGTTCCATGGCCATGGGCGTCGAATTGCCGGCGACCAGTTCATCCACGCCCAGCGGGTAAGGGTACATCTCCCAACCCAGGCCCTGGGTGGTGTTGCCCACGGTGTAGTAGCCGGTATGGGTGGCGGCAATGGCTTGTTGCAGCGGCTGCTCCAGCGCCGTCGGGTCGATGTTCAGCGCCATGTAGCGGGCCAGGTCTGCCGGGCTGGTCTTCACCCCGTAGGCTTCGCTGTCCAGCGCCCCGGGGCTGACGCGCACCGGCTTGCCGGCCTTGTCATAGCCCTGGGCGTACAGGCCCATCTGTGCCTTGGGCACCGTGAGATAGGTGTGCTTGAGGCCGAGCCTGGGCAGCAGGGTCTGTTCCAGCGCCACGTCGAAGGGTTGCTGCAGGCTTTGGGCCGCCAGGTAACCGAACAGGCCCAGGCTGGGGTTGGAATACTGGCGCTGGGTACCGGGGGCGAAATCGGCTTTCCAATGCTGGAAGTAGCTGACCATTTGCTGCGCATTGTCCGCCTCGGGCGGGAACTGCAGCGGTAGCCCGCCGGCCGTATAGGTGCCCAGGTTGAGCACGCTGATGTGGTCGAACAGGCTGCCCCGCAAGGCTGGCAAGTAGTGGCTGGCCGGCTCCGACAGCTTCAGCTTGCCGGTGGCCTGGGCGTAGCCGGCCAGGGTCGCGGTGAAGGTTTTGCTGATCGAGCCGATCTCGAACAGGGTGTTCTCGGTGACGGGCCGCTGGCTGTCCTTGGCGGCAACACCGTAGTTAAAGTATTGGGTCTTGCCGTTGTGCAGGATGGCGACCGCCAGCCCGGGAATCGCCTGTTGCTGCATCAGTGGCTTGATGGTGGCGTCTACCGCCTGGCGGATATCGGTGGCGGCCATGCAGTTGCCGGCACCCAGTAACAGGCCGAGAATCGTGACGTTGCGCATGTGTTCGTACATGATGATGTCGCTTCCATGAGGATGATCGGTAACCGCTGCCTGCGCAGGCATGGCCAAGATAGGCAGTTTGCCGAGCCTGGACAACCGATGATATCTCGCACCAGTCATTAGAATAACTTGGGCTTAAACCATGTTGCGTTCCCATTTGCCCCTTAACGCACTGCGTGCGTTTGAAGCCTCTGCCCGGCACTTGAGCTTTACTCGGGCGGCCATCGAACTGTGCGTGACCCAGGCGGCGGTCAGCCATCAGGTCAAGAGCCTGGAGGCACAACTCAACGTGATCCTGTTCAAACGCCTGCCCCGTGGCTTGATGCTGACCCGCGAGGGGGAGACGCTGTTGCCGGTCCTGCGCGAGTCCTTCGACCGTATCACCCAGACCCTCGGCCAGTTCCAGGCCGGGCACTACCGCGAAGTGCTGACAGTGGGAGCGGTGGGGACATTTGCGGTGGGCTGGCTGTTGCCGCGCCTGGCGGATTTCCAGGGGCGCTACCCGTTTATCGACCTGCGCTTGTCGACCCACAACAACCGCGTCGATGTCGCCGCCGAAGGCCTGGATTATGCGATCCGTTTCGGTGCCGGTGCATGGCACGGCACCCAGGCCTGCCAATTGCTGGAAGCACCGCTGACGGTGTTGTGCGTACCGGCGATTGCGCGGTTACTGCACGCGCCGGGGGATGTGTTGAAACACACCTTATTGCGCTCCTATCGCATGGATGAATGGAGCCAGTGGTTCCAGGCCGCGGGGTTGCCCGCCGATACACTCGTGCCGCGCAGCATTGTGTTCGACTCGTCCCTGGCGATGATGGAGGCGGCGCTGCAAGGCAATGGCGTGGCCCTGGCCCCGGCGCAGATGTTCTCGCGGCAGTTGGCCCAGGACGCGATCCGCCAGCCGTTCGATACGGGCATCACCACCGGCAGTTATTGGCTGACACGCCTGCAATCGCGCGCCGAGACCCAGGCGATGCTGGCGTTCAAGCACTGGCTGCTGGAACAGTCCAAGCCCCCCCTGTAGGGGCCGGTTTGCCGGCGATGGCGATTTCACGGACGCCATCGCCGGCAAACCGGGCGCCTACAGGCGGTTAGGCGAGGTATTTACGGAACCAACCCAGGGTGCGTTCCCACGCCAGGTTCGCGGCAGCCTCGTCGTAGCGTGGGGTCGAGTCGTTGTGGAAGCCGTGGTTGGCGTCCTTGTAGATATACGCTTCGTAGGTCGTGCCAGCGGCCTTCAAGGCTGTTTCATAGGCCGGCCAGCCTTCATTGATGCGTGTGTCCAACTCGCCAAAGTGCAACATGATCGGCGCCTTGATCTTCGGCACATCCTTGGTTTCGGGCTGGCGTCCATAGAACGATACCGCCGCGCCCAACTCCGGGTAGGCCACGGCAACTGCATTGGTCACGCCACCGCCGTAGCAGAAGCCAGTGATGCCGACCTTGCCGGTGCTGGCGTCGTGATGCATCAGCCATTCGATGGCAGCAAAGAAGTCATTCATCAGCTTCGCCGGGTCGACGGTCTGTTGCAGCGCCACGCCTTTCTCATCGTTGCCAGGGTAGCCACCCACCGATGTCAAGCCATCGGGTGCCAGGGCCATGAACCCCGCTTTGGCCAGGCGCCGGGCGACGTCTTCGATGTAGGGGTTGAGCCCGCGGTTTTCGTGGACCACCACCACCGCTGGCACCTTGCCTGCAGCCTTGGCCGGGCGCACCAGGTAGCCCCGTACCTGGCCGTTGCCCTTGGGCGAGGGGTAGGTGATGTAGTCGGCCACGATGTCCGGGTCGGTGAACTTCACCTGTTCGGCCAGGGCGTAGTTGGGGCTTAACGACGCCAGCAACGCCGAGGCGGTCAGCCCGCCGAAGGTGAACAGGGCCGCACGGTCGAGAAACTCGCGGCGGTTGATTTTGCCATGGGCATAGCCGTCGTAAAGCTCCAGCAGTTCAGGGGCGAAGTCTTTGGCGGTCAGGCGAGTCATCGTCAGGCTCCTGCAGTGGTGTGTGGGGTTGAATGTAAACCAGTGTCAGGCCTTTCGGCCATGGGCCGTATCCGCCAATCGAGTGGTATCGACCCGCACGAAGATCGAATCGCCAATCGCCGTCAGCACGCCATCGGCGTACACCTCGCACACCACGCGGCTCTTGCGCCCGACCTCGCCCTCGACCCTGGCGCGCAGGGTCAGCGGCACGCCCATCGGCGTCGGCTTGATGAATTTGATGCCCAGGTTGCCGGTCACGCAGTCGATCCGCGGCAGGTCGCCCGGCGTGCGCTGTTCGGCGCGGTAGTGATAGGCCATGGCGGTCCAGTTGGAGTGGCAGTCGACCAGCATCGCAATCAAGCCGCCGTAGACCAGGTCCGGCCAGCCGCAGTAGTGGGCATCGGGCAGATGCTCGGCGACGATATGCACGCCGTCCTCATCCCAGCGGCTCTTGATATGCAGGCCATGGGCATTGCGTGGGCCGCAGCCGTAGCAGACGCCGTCCGGCGCGGTGGTGTCTTGCAGGGAAGGGGTGTGCATCGGGCATCCTTATTGTTCTGGGACCAATCCCTGAGCCTAAGGGCGCACGCCCCTAACGTGCAAACTTCTTCGCCCCGGCCACACAGGCAATCACGGCGACGGTCACGGCGAGCATGCCCAGGCTTACGTGTTCATGGAGCAGGGTGGCCGCCAGCGCCAGGCCGAAGAACGGTTGCAGCAATTGCAACTGGCCGACCGCCGCGATGCCGCCCTGAGCCAGGCCGCGGTACCAGAACACAAAGCCGATCAACATGCTAAATACGGCGACGTAACCCAGGCTCAGCCAGGCGGGCAGGCTGATACCGGAGAAGGAGGCGGGAGCCAGGACCAGGGTCAACGGTGCCACCACCGGCAGCGCCACCACCAGCGCCCAGCAAATCACCTGCCAGCCACCGAGGATGCGTGACAGCTTGGCGCCTTCGGCATAACCCAGGCCGCACACCAGCACCGCCAGCAGCATCAGCAGGTCGCCAGCAGGCGCGGCGTTCAGCCCCTGGGCCAAGGCGTAGCCCATCACCAGCAGGCTGCCGAGGATCGAAAACAGCCAGAACACCGGGCGCGGCCGCTCGCCACCGCGCAGCACGCCGAACACGGCGGTGGCCAGGGGCAGCAGGCCGATAAATACGATGGAGTGGGCAGACGTCACATACTGCAACGCCAGGGCGGTCAGCAACGGAAAGCCGATGATCACGCCCAGCGCGACAATCAGCAACGGCCACCATTGGTCGCGCGCCGGGCGTTTTTCCTTGAACAGCCACAACACCATCAGGCCCAGCACGGCGGCGATACTGGCCCTGGCCACGGTGAGGAACACCGGCTCGAACTCCAGGACCGCCAGGCGCGTGGCCGGTAGAGAACCGCTGAAAATCAGTACACCGATCAAACCGTTGAGCCAGCCGCTGCGGCCCAGTTCAGGGGGGATGGTTGGGGATGTCTGTTCCATGTTCAGTACGCTCGGCCGGGGAGGTTGTGTTGTGCGCATCCTATGGCTGAGAATGATGACAATCAAAAAATTGTCATGGATACATCACTCATGCCCCCTGCGCGATACAAATCGTTGGTGGATGCCTTTGCCAGGGATATCCGCTCTGGAGCCCTGGTGCCCGGTACCCGTCTGCCCACGCACCGCCAATTGGCGGCCACTCACGGGCTGGCGCTGGTCACGGCGAGTCGGGTGTACAGCGAGCTGGAGGCCATGGGCCTGGTCAGCGGAGAGACCGGGCGCGGTACGTTTGTACGGGAAATTGCCGTGGTGCCGGGGCAGGGCGTCGGGCAGATTGCCGTGGCGGCGGGCATGGTTGACTTGAACTTCAACTATCCCTCCTTGCCGGGCCAGGCTGACCTGTTGCGCACGGCCTTGCGCCAGTTGGCGTTGTCCGGCGACCTGGAAGCCCTGCTGCGCTACCAGCCCCATGCCGGGCGCGCCCATGAGCGTGCGGCCATGGCCCGGCATTTGGTGCAGCGTGGGTTGCACGTCGCGGCCGAGCGGGTGCTGGTTGTCAGCGGGGCGCAGCATGGGTTGGCGGTGGCGATGATGGCGCTGCTCAAGCCGGGTGATGTGGTGGCGGTGGATGCCTTGACCTATTCGGGGTTCAAGGTGCTGGCCGAGGCCTTGCACCTGGAGATCGTTGCGGTCCCGGTCACGGCCATTGGTCCTGACCTGGAGGCCCTGGGGCTACTGTGTCGCCGGCGCCCGGTGCGCGCGCTGTACTGCATGCCGACATTGCACAACCCCCTGGGCTGGGTACTGGGGATGGGCCAGCGCGAGGAACTGGTACGTATCGCCCGTGAACATGGGGTGATCCTGATTGAAGACGCCGCGTATGCCTTCCTCGCCGAACACGCGCCACCGCCCCTTGCGCAACTGGCGCCAGAGTGCACGGTGTACGTCGGCGGCCTGTCCAAGAGTGTCGCCACTGGCCTGCGTGTGGGGTTCGTCGTGGCGCCCGCTGAATGGGTGCCGGCCCTGGAGCGCACGATCATGGCCACAGTGTGGAACGCACCTGGGGTGATGACGGCCATCGCCGCAGGCTGGATCGACGATGGCACGGTGCTGCAACTGGAAGCGCAAAAACGCCTGGATGCCCAGGCTCGCCAGGTGTTGGCTGCGCACGTGCTGGCGGGGATGGACTACATCGCCCACCCCTCGTCTTACTTTTTATGGCTGCCGCTGGGCGAAGACGCCCGGGCGGACCAGATCACCATGGCGCTGGCGCGGGAGAACATCTCGGTGTCCACGGCCGAGCCGTTTTCGGTGTCGGCGCAGGTACCCCATGCGATCCGGCTGGCGTTGGGCTCGGTAGACAAAAACGCGCTGCATGCGGCGCTGCTGACGGTGCGCAAGGTGGTCGAGGCGTACTTGTAGGCCCGTTTCACCCCTTGTCTTGCCACAGCGGACTCAGGGGCGAACGGGTACTGTCGGTTTTTTGCTCAGGTGTTGATCCAGGAATGTTCGGCACCAACCTTGATGTCTAACTGGTGGTGAAGCGCAAGGTAGTGCTCCTTCGTTGCTTGTAGCTGCGCCCTCAGGCGGGGGGGAGGCGTAATCCCCTTGCTCTGGAAGAGCTGGCGTACATTGCTTTCAACGTCGACTTTAGATCCGGATGAGACGGCTCTGCCACCGACAACCTTCAGCTGTTTAATGGCACCATCGAAACCTAAGGAAACTCTGAAAAAGACTTCCAAATCTGGTGAGATACGGCTGTCCCACGAACTGAACGGTTGAGCCCCGATGAAGCAAATGTCTTTCGCTGATGCCGAGTACGCAGGCAAACGTAAGCAGACCCGCCGTGAGCGTTTCCTGATTGAGATGGATCAGGTCGTGCCCTGGAAAGGCCTGATTGCGTTGATCGAGCCGCATTATCCGAAGGGTGAAGGCGGTCGTCCGGCGTATCCGTTGATGGCCATGCTGCGGGTTCATCTGATGCAAAACTGGTTCGGCTACAGCGATCCGGCGATGGAAGAGTCCCTCTACGAAACCACGATTCTGCGCCAGTTTGCCGGGCTGCATTTGGATCGGATTCCGGATGAAACCACGATCCTCAACTTCCGCCGGCTGTTGGAAAAACATGAGCTGGCCGGTGGGATTTTGCAGGTCATCAACGGCTATTTGGGCGACCGAGGTTTGCTGCTGCGTCAGGGAACTGTGGTCGATGCGACGATCATTCATGCGCCCAGTTCGACCAAGAACAAGGACGGTAAACGCGACCCCGAAATGCACCAGACAAAGAAAGGAAATCAGTACTATTTCGGGATGAAATCGCACATCGGTGTCGATGTTGAATCCGGTCTGGTACATAGCGTGGTGGGCACGGCGGCGAATGTGGCGGACGTGACTCAGGTCGATCAGTTGCTGCATGGCGAGGAAACTTACGTCTCTGGCGATGCCGGTTACACCGGCGTGGAGAAGCGTGCGGAGCATCAACATCGCCAGATGATCTGGTCGATCGCAGCGCGCCCCAGCAGCTATAAGAAGCATGCAAAAAAGAGCCTGATCGGTCGCATGCGCCGCAAAATCGAATACGCGAAAGCTCAAGTCCGGGCCAAGGTTGAGCATCCATTCAGGGTGATCAAGCGCCAGTTTGGTTATACGAAAGTCCGCTTCCGAGGCTTGGTGAAAAACACCGCGCAGCAGACCACACTGTTTGCCTTATCGAACCTGTGGATGATGCGAAAACGACTGTTGAATGCAGGCGAGGTGCGCCTGTGATGTGGACAATGAGCCCTGAAAAGGTGCTATTCCGCAAAAAACAGTGAACTGACAGGAGGAAAGGTCTGATTTTCGATTAAGTCGGTGTTTTTTGAACCTCAGACAGCGAGGCCGTTAAAAACGGCTGCTTACTTCAGACCTTCCCTAAGTCGTAGATGTCGGGTTTTTTGGATTTAAGGATGTCGTTAAACAGCGTGGGCCCAACGGTTTCAAAAATCTTAGTTTCATAGACGTTGAACTCCGGAGTGAATTGAATCTTGCCAGCGCTGTCCCTGGAAACGGTGGGCCGATTGGCTGTGAAATAAGATTTGTTGGCCGCAAATCGTTTTTCCATTTCAGTAATGACATGGGCGATCACTGGGTTGTCAGGGTGTGTTGCAAAGTTACTGGTGTTGTAGAACGCATTGTAGTCAGTCAGGCTATGTGCAACAGGTCTGTTGAGGATAATGTCAGTCGAACCTGCTTTTAATGCGCTGCTGCCACTGGCGATATTGGCTTGAATGACATCATCGGTGTCCAGATAAATACCGCCGTATTTATTCATGATCGGATAACGCGCTACATCCGATACGGCCGCAAGATTCTTGCCTTGCCCCTGTCGGAAGTAGTTGTACATGTCGCCATTTTTCAGCTGCTTGAGAAGCTCATCCTCATGCAGGTTCATCACCGTCAGGCCTGGAGCCCTGCTCTCCAGTTTGCTCTTTATTGCCTGAAAAATGCCGGGGTTGTCGGCATCTACGTGCAGAATGGATTTGTAGCCTGGCGTCCTGAGTGCATTGCTGACCATGTTTTCCACCAGATTGGCCGGGATATCCTGGCCGGCCCAGAAGTAATGGAACTCCTTGGGTAAGGGTTTTACATCATGGGGAATGTTTATGGCTGTCGGGGGGGAGATATCAACGAATTGGAACCTGTGGGCGTCGATCGGTTTGCTTTTTCTTAGCTCATTGAATGTTCCCCGCTGCCATTTGCCTTTGCCAGTTCTCCAGAAATACATATGGTTTAGTTCTTGAACGCCCGTAGAGAGATTGGTCGCCTTCCATGCCCCGACCGAGCTGTCGAAGATGACGTTATGCTCCACGCCCTGGTAATTGAGTGAGTAGGGATGCAC
Organism: Pseudomonas fluorescens; assembly: GCF_000730425.1. Classification (NCBI taxonomy): domain Bacteria; kingdom Pseudomonadati; phylum Pseudomonadota; class Gammaproteobacteria; order Pseudomonadales; family Pseudomonadaceae; genus Pseudomonas; species Pseudomonas fluorescens. The sequence goes on from NZ_CP008896.1 coordinate 476,472, forward strand.
CGAACTCCCTGTTGCTCTTATATCGTCCGTCGGGATTACGTAGGTACTGTCTCCAAGTTTCCAGGGTGTTGGAGCGTTCCCCGTACCCCCCACCAGTCGGTTTGTCCTTGAGGCAGGTTCCCATCCTGAAACACCAAGATCCCTGAGGGGTATATCCGGGGCGGAGCCTCCCGGGTGGCGGATGGTTCGCTGCCCATCTTGCACGCGTGATTCATACAGCTGCCCATCAACCTTTACATATTCCTTTTTGCTGCGGCCCACGTAGATATTGCCCTGCGCACCCTTGGTCGTGAGTTCATCCAGCGCAATATGTTTGATGTCATAACCCAATAAGTCGGTGTTGAGTGATTTGACTTCGCCATTGGCCGCCACCCGGCTTGGTGTGAAATCGCGAAGGGGTGGGCCAAAGGCGCGTTTCTTGAGCGTGTCGTATTGATGCCAATTGCCTTGAAACAAGACCACATTGCCTTCAACCGTCTTTTCTCCCACTTTGAACGTGCCGCTTGCCGCCAGGCCGTGCTGCTGGCTGGCAGTCTTCGCGACGTCATCGCTGCCGATGGCATGCAAGCTGTTGGGGTCGTTTAACTTAGGCACATCAACGTAAAAGTTATCCAGTGCCTTGCCGTACGCTTGCTTCGTGCGGGCGTCGAAGAGGTACCACTGCTGGGTCGCCTCGTCGAACTTCGCCAGGGCTCTGGTTTCAAGTGCGCTATTGGTTGCCTTGTAGGTGCCCTCGGCGATATCGGGTCTTTTTGCCAGTTCAAGCAGATTGACACTACGGTAGGAACCACGCAGGTGTTTGATCCCTTTGTGGGCGGTACGACCGAGGCCCACCACGCCCCGCGCCAGGTCATCAATACCGCCCAGTGGGTTAAGTGCGCCAATCGCTGCCCGCCCAATGATCTTGCCCGCCTGGCCTACTTTTGAAAGCACCGATGCGCCGGCTGAAAGCGCTTTTGCGCCCTTGGCCGCAGCACCCAGGCCGATTGCAAAACCGAAGATATCAAAGGCCAGATCGACAATGCCGGCACCAATATTGCCGTCTATGAAGTTTTTTATGGCTGATCTGAACGGGATCAGGTTCAGTGCTATCTCAGCAACGACCTGATGGGTTGGCACTTCGGTATCGAAGGTGGTTGCCCCCTTGGCGTACTGTTCGACCGCTGGAAAATCCATGTCCAGGATCATGGCGTCAGCGATGTATTGAGTCCTGGGGCTGCTGAAACTATTAGGTGCGCCTTGTGCCGATTCGTTGGCATCCGTTATCCCTGGCGAGTACTGCCCCTTGGGCTCGATCACGGGGAATTTTTTACCGTCTGAAACGTAGACATGACCACCGCTTGGAACGTATTCCCTGTAGGACTGTTCCGGTCTCCGGGTCACGGTGCCCTTCAAACGGTCGATTGCGTACGTCATGGCTTGGCCATTGCGCTCGGTTTTGACCAGCAATACGCCCGGCTCGACTCGAATGGGATGATCTTCCCGGAGGTAGCGAATTTCTTTGTGGATGCTTATTTTGCCGAGCTCCAGGTTCTGCCGGTCCTCCAGTGGCAGTTTTGAAACAAGGAGTTTGAGCTGCGCCGCCGTAGCTTTTTTCACACTGTTGGCGTAGCCGGGAAAGGTCTCTTTGAATGCTTGTAGCGGACGCGGCAAGTTTTTCAGGGTTGCCATGACACTGTCGACGTTGATCGCATCCGATGAGGAAACCCAGACTGCGGGTTTTCCATCAGGCGCAATATCGATTTGATCCCAAGTGATGCCCTTTATAAAACTACGGCCCTTTTCACCCCAGTTATCGGCCGACGTCGGCGCTCCGGACAGTGCGCGACCATCGATGTAAAGATCCAGCAGTGAGTAAGGCCCTGGAAAAAAACGGCTGGAGGGCTGTGAGTTAATACATTTCTTTTCGAATAGCTCGGGGGCCATGTCCGGCAGCGCTTTTTTCAGTTCTTCCAGGGCAATGTCTTTGGTCGTGGGCATCTGCGGAATTTGCGATTCAGAGGCCTCCATCAGTTCGCGGATTTGCGCATTGAATGCTTCGCGCACAGTGTTCAATGCGTCCGTGGTCACCGGGTAACTCATGCCGTTGGCCAGGCCCCACTCTTTGATCGCCTGGTTCTGGGCAACATATTCAACCTGGCGTTCTGTATCAGTGATCGGTGCTGTGCTGGCTTCGAGCATGACTTGCGCGTAGCTCATTGTTGCCGTCGTCCCTGGCGCCTTGGCTTCAAGGCGGGCGGTTGCCGTGACAAAGCTGACCCAACTGTGGGTGCCCACGACGACTTGGTCCGGAATGTCCTTGACCAGGAACGCCGGCGCCCGGCTAGCCAGTAGCAGATGAGCCTGAACCGCCGCTTTCTCGGGAGACGACGCGCTGCCCCTGGCAATCAGGTGATCCGCCAATTGCTTGATGACCGTCGAGGCCGACTTGCCCGTGTTTTGTGCCGAGACCAACGAGTAGCCTTGGATTTGGCCGGGTGCCTGGCTATCTGTTTCGTGCTCAGCACTGTTGTTGCCTGGCAGGTGCAAGGCCGCCAGCAGCCAGTCGACAGCACTGCCTTTGACTGCACGAGCTTCGAAGGTGGCTTGAATGGCGCTACCCAGCGCCTTGCCTCGGGGCGAGTTGATCAAGCCGTCGATCAACAGTGGCGGATGACGCAGTTCCTCAGGCGTGATAGGCCTGTTGTCCAACAGATAATCCAGCACACGGTTAAACGGGGTCAGCGCGATATCGCCGAACTGACCGGTGCGTAAATCCGCCTTCAACTGTTCCTGGCTGGCGGGGTCGAGCGGCACAGGCCAGGCCAGCGCGCCACCCAGGTTGCCATGGGTGGGTGCCCTGGGTGTCGGTGTGGAGAGGGCGGCGGCAAGGTTTTCCAGTTCTGCGTGACTGTTGGGGATATCCCAGCCGTGGTCTTCCAGAAACTGGAGAAGGCTGACGCTGTTCGACGGACCTGCGTTGGGCACCTGATAAGTCCGGTCGAAGGATAATTCGAGCGTCCTCTTCTTCAGCTCATCCCTGATGTGCCCGCCGTATTCGATACCTCCCTCTACGCGAGCTGCCAGGTGGCGCAGTTCGGCGATGGCCTGGTAGAGGTTGCGAGTGTCGCCCAAATGCGCCCTCTGGGTTTGAAGTGCCTCCTCGCTGCGAGACTTGATCAAACTGCCGGAGGTTGTCGGCTCAAGTTTTTTAAAGCCCTGGTCTTGAGCGATTTGTGCCGCACGCTGGCGTATCGAGGGCCCGGTAAGGTCCAGCGGCTCTTTATAAAAGTGTCCGACCAACCAGTACGGGACTGGCTCCTCAAGATCGCTTGTCGGGGGGGCGAAGGTCGTGTCGGCATGGCCGGCCGAGATGACACGCCCCGCCTGGAGGATCGGCTCGCTGATTGAGGCCCAATGCCGGTCGTCTTGCCCGAGAGTGTGCCGCTTCTGTTCGGGATCGAGATGGCGTTGGAGCTTGAAAGAGATCTGGCCCGACTCGGGATTGAGTTGGATCGAGCCGGTGTGAATGCCTTTGCTCTCGATCCATTGACGGACTTCGGGCGATTTAAAGGCATTTCGCAACTGCGCCCACCACTGGCCGAATGTGGAGTCGGGGGCGATTGTGTTGATTTTGACATCTCTCTGGCGATTGGCCAGTTGCAGTAGCGCTGCGTGGTACTCCATTGCCAGCTCACGGTCACCGTTGGTGCGAGAGTCTTCAGCCGTTTCTGGTGGGGGGCCGGCTTCACGTTTTGGCCGGGAGAGCGGCTGTAGCGCAGTGGTGTCTGGAGTGGGCAGTGGGTGGCGTTGCGTGCGAATGCTGGAAACACTGTTCATAAGGTGTGCCGCCTGAGGGATCGAGGAGAGGGCCAGGTTTAAGCCGCTGCCATGGCATCAACCCTGTGTAGCCTTTCTCCCCTTATTGATTCCCTCAGCTAGTCAAGCTGTCGTTGCCTTTTGTTTCGATCGCTGCTCTCAAGTAGACACTCAGTGTCGGGGCGACGGGTCAGAAGTTCCAACGCGTAGTGAGCATGACATTGCGTGGGTCGCCGTAGTAAGCGGTGTTATAGAACCCAATGTTGGTGTAGTACTTCTTGTCGAACGCGTTGTTCAGGTTCAGCGTCGCGGACAGGTTCTCGGTGACCTGATAGCGCGCCATCAGGTCCACCAGCCAGTAGGCTTCCTGGGCAAACTCCTCATTCTTGGCCTTGTAGCGGTTGTACAGCTCCTGCCAGCTACGGTTCTGCCAGCGCGCGCCGCCGCCGATGGTCAAGCGGTCCAGCGAGCCTTTGAGTGTGTAGGTGGTGTAGAAGCTGAGCTGGTCTTCGGGTTCCCAGGTCGAGACTTTCTGCCCGCTCTCGTCGCGGATGATCTTGTGGGTATAGCCGGCCTGGGCCTGCCAGCCGGGCAGCAGCTCACCGGACATTTCGGCCTCGAAGCCTTTGGTCTTGGCTTCGATACCCTTGGAGGCATAGCCCAATGACGGGTTGGTCGGCGCCGCGTTGTATTCGGCGTCGGCCTCTGCGCGATGGCTCTGGTGTACTTCAAAGTAGGCCAGGCTGGTGTTGAGCCGCCCGCCAAGGAATTCACCCTTGATGCCGCCCTCGTAGTTCTTGCCTTCGGAGGGTTCCAGCAGCTTGTTGTTGCGGTCGCGGCTGTAGCTTTGCGGCATGAAGATATCGGTGTAGCTGGCGTAGGCCGTGAAGTTTTCGTTCAGGTCATAGGTAACGCCGGCGTAGGGTACAAGCCGCCCGGTTTCCGTGGAGTCGTCGGTGCCGCGCAATGTGTAGCTGGCCACGCGGGCGCCGAGGAACAGGTTCAACGGGTCGGCCAGGTTCAAGCGCGTGCTCATGTAGCCCGCGCTCTGCCGGGTGGTCTGGTCATTGATGGCGGTGGGCGTGCCCCAGTCGGGTTCGGCGATGTTGCCGTCGAAGTTCCAGAAGTCCACCACATTGCCATTGGGGTGTTTCACGCTGCCGTAGTCCTTGCCTTTCCAGTGGGAGTTGGAGGCCGAGCCACCCACTACCAGTTCATGCTCGCGCCCCAGCAGGCTGAACGGACCACTGAGGTACACATCGGCGGCATTGGCGCGGGTCTGGCCGGTGAATTTGTTGGCGTATACCGTGGACAGGCCGGTGTCGGGATTCGGCGCACTTTGTATCGAACCCAGCGGGGCGTGGTAGCCGCTGAGCTGATGGGTCACCTGCGCCTTGGCTACCCAGCCGTTGGCGAAGCTGCGCTCCAGGGTGGCGAAGACGCCCCGATTGTATTGCTCCCAACGGCTCCACTTGGCGCCGTTGTTATAGGAGCGCTTGACGTCGATGCGCTCGCCCTTGGTGTTGAACAACGGGCGGCTGCCGGACCAGCCCGAGCCCATGGGATCGTTGTCCTGGTAGTCAAAACCCACGGTCAGCAAGGTGTCATCGTCGAGGTCCGCTTCCAGCGAACCGAAGTAGACGCTGGTCTTGCGCTGGTAGCGCTCCATGAACGAATGCTTGTCCTGATAGGCCGCCACGGCGCGCCCGCGAATGTTGCCGTTGTCAGTCAACGGTCCGCTGATGTCGACCTGGGAGCGATAGTTATCCCAGCTGCCGGCACCCAGCTCGATACTGGCCTTGAAGTCACGGGTCGGTTTTTTGCGGATCAGGTTCAGGGTCGCGCCCGGCGCACCGGCACCGGTCAGCAGGCCGGTGGCGCCTTTTAGAATCTCGACCCGGTCATAAATCGCCATGTCACTCAGGGTCTGTCCGGACGAGTAGGCCGAGTTACGCAGGGTGGGGATGCCGTCGTACTGGAAGTTCTCGATGGAAAACCCACGGGCGAAGTAGTTGGTGCGCTCGCTGTCATAGGTCGACACCGTGATGCCGGGGGTGTGGCGCATCACATCGTCAATGGCGTTGAGGCCGAAGTCGTCCATGTGCTGGCGGGTGATCACGGTGATCGACTGCGGGGTCTCGCGGGGCGTCAGGACCATGCGTGTGGCGGTGGCGATGGTGCCCGGGGTGTAGGAACCCGTGCCCTCGGTCACGGTGCCCAGTTGGTTGGACGTGATCTCGGTGGTGGCCAGTGCGAGGGGGCCATTACCCTTGTTCAAAACCTGTAACTGGTAGCCATCGGCACTGGCCTGCACCGCGAGGCCGGTGCCTGCCAAGACCTTGGCAAAGCCATCCACCACGCTGTAGCTGCCGCGCACGCCAGCACTGTGCAGGCCGGCGACTTGCTGCGACTGGAAGGAAATCGGCGTGCCGGCGGCCTGGGCATAGCGGCTCAGAACATCGCCGAGGGGGCCTGGGGCGATATCGAAGGCCTGGACCTGTTGCTGCGCGTAACCAATGGCCGGCAATGCCAGCGGCAGGCAGCCAAACAGCAAGCGACTGGCCAGCAGCAGGCTGCCACGGGTCGATGGGGTGGAAGACATGTAATCGGTGCTCCTATGGATGTTGGCCAAGGAAAGGACGCGGCAAAACCGAAAACACGCAGACTTTATTGAGAATTATTCGTACTGTTTTTCAAGGACACGCGAATGATCCAGGGGGTGTAGCTGCTGACCTCGATCGGCAGCGTGCGCTGGAGCAGGCGCAAGGCCCGTGCAGGGTCGTCGAAAGGCAGCATCACCGTGACCCGCAAACCTTGCAGGGCCTGACGATCGAACAGCAACAGGCCGCTGCGATGGCGGCCCAGGCGCTCCAGCACATCCGCCAGGGGTTCGTCGTTGGCCAGCAGTTGATGGGTATTCCAGGCGGCCTCGTGGGCGCGGGCATCGAATGGTTCCACGACCCCAGGGCCACTTGCCTCAAGGCGCACCCGTTGGCCGGGGTTGAGGGTCAGTTGCTGGGTGCCGCTGTCGATGCGGGTAGACGATTCGAGCATCCTGACCACTGTCGCGTCGCCGCTGCGTTCCACGATAAAGCGCGTACCCAGGGCACGGATGCTGCCTTGTGGGGTATCGACATAGAACGGGCGCTGGGCATCCTTGGCCACATCTACCAGCACTTCACCCTGCAGCAGCCGCACGCGGCGTTGGTGCGCGTCGAAGTGCAGGTCCACGGCCGAACCGCCATCCAGTTGCAGGGCGCTGCCATCGGCCAGGCGTTGTCGCTGCCACTGGCCGCTGGCGCTGCTGAGGTCGGCGAACAGATAGCCGCGCTGGCTGTACTGATAAGTCGGCAGGGCGAGCAGGCCGATTAACAGGCTGAGTGCCAGGCCCTTGATCGCCTTTGGCTGTTGGCGCGCCCGGCGTAAGGCTGCGCGGGCCGGTGCCTGCTTGAGCGGCGACAGGTGGCCCTGCAAGCGCGCGACCGCCAACGGGTGCTGCGGGTCGGCGGCCAACCAGGCATGGAAGGCCTGCTGGCTGGCGGTGTCGGACTGATGGTCGAGGCGCACCAGCCACTCGGCGGCTTGGCGCAGGATGGCCGGGGTCATGCCTGAGTGCACGCGTCGCAGGCCAGCAGGGCTTCTACCAGGTCCTGTTGCACGGTGCGCACCGAAACCCCGAGGCGTTCGGCGATCTGTGCCTGATCCAGGCCATCGAGGTGGCGCAGGATAAAGGTCTCGCGAATTCGCGGCTTCATCCGCGCCAAAGCGCGGTCAATCGCTTCCAGCACCTGCACCGCCTGCAGAATCTGCTCGGGGGAGGGGGCCTGTTCAAGGTACTGGGCACAGCGTTCCAGCTCCTCTTGGTAGGCCCGTTCCAGGCGGCGCCGGCGATTTTTGTCCATCAACAGGCGGCGGGCCACAGTGGCGAGATAGGCCTGGGGCTCGCGGGGCGCCACATAGGGCTCAGCCGACAGTAGGCGGATAAACGTGTCGTGTGCCACGTCTGCCGCGTGATGGGAGCAATCTACGCGGCGGCGCAACCAGCTCAACAGCCAGCCGTGATAGCCGCGGTACAGGGCTTCAAGCGTCGCGGCTTCGGCGGGTTGGGCGGGTTTCATGCGAAAAATTCGTAAGTGGGAATTAATCTTATTCTAGTTGTTTCTGATTGGCGGCTGCAATGGTCGAGGGCGCGTTGGTCTTGAGATCAGCCTTTTGAACGTCTTTATAGAGGGCGTCGAAGAAAGCCGGGTCGACCAGGCGGCGCTGTTCAGGGACAGGGGGCTTTATGCCGTCAATCAACGGGGTTTTATGTGGTTAATTTTTGTATATCGGTCAAGTTCATTTGGTTTTTATGACCGAGCGGCGATGGTTTAGTGGGATATGGCCCTGGGAGGGCGGTCTGTAAGCCCGGTTCCTGCGCATATAAACCCAATCAAACACGGGGTTGTGCGTGGAAAGTATGCAAAGGTAACGGTGTTCGCTATTGGTGTGTAGTTTGGTAGCGCTTTTTGTGCGAATTGACTGAATCCACAGTAACGTCCTTTTGGCAGAGTCAGGTAGGTGGGCAACGAATCGGTCAGTTTTCTACGCAATGTTTAAAGCGTGGGTATCAACAAACATTGGACGTTTTCATGGCTGGAAACGCTCATCCTGCCGCCACCCCCTTGGGCAATGAGTGAATGGCCATGGCCAATCGGTCATTCCAACCCCGGTTCGGTCAGTGGCATATGCCCTGCACCCTATCAAGACAACACATGCGTTCACTTCACCCATAGGCTTGATCATGACCAAACCCTTCCCGAATCAGAGCGGTATCTACGACGTCATCGTGGTGGGCGGTGGCGTTGTGGGGTGCGCGATGGTCCGGCGCTTTACCCTGGAGGGCGCGCGGGTGCTGTTGCTGGAAAAAAGCCCGGACATTCTGTCTGGGGCGAGCAAAGGCAACAGCGCGATCTTGCACACCGGCTTCGATGCGCCAACCGGCAGCCTGGAGCTGCAATGCATGAAGGACGGCTATCAGGAGTACCTGGACATCCACCAGAAGATGTCGCTGCCGCTGCTCAAGACCGGCGCGATGGTGGTGGCCTGGAGCGAGGATGACCTGGGCAAGTTGCAAGGCATCGTCGAGCAGGCACACGCCAATGGGATTGCCGATGTCAGCCTGATCGGCCGTGAGCGGGTGCGCAGCCTGGAACCGCACTTGGCACATAATGCCCTGGGGGCGGTCCAGGTGCCCGGCGAGTTCCTGATCGATCCGTGGTCGGCGCCCCTGGGTTATCTGCTTCAGGGCCTGATGCATGGGGCACAGGTGCGGTTCAATACCGAGGTCAACGGCGGTTATTTCGATGGCGACCTCTGGGCCCTGGAAACCACCAATGGGTTTATCCGGGGCCGCACGGTCATCAACTGCGCCGGGTTGTTCGGCGATGTGCTGGAGCAGCAGTTGCTGGGCGCGTCGAGCTTCTCCATTCACCCGCGCAAAGGCCAGTTCGTGGTGTTCGACAAGGCGGCCGCGCGCTATCTGGGCAATATCATCCTGCCGGTGCCCAATGAACGCACCAAGGGCATCGTCCTGACTCGCACGGTCTACGGCAACCTGTTGGTGGGGCCTACCGCCGAAGAACAGGAAGACCGCTTGCATGCAGGCCTGGACAGCGATGTGCTGCGCCAGCTGGTGGAGGCTGCTGTCGAGCGTATGCCTGCGCTCGACGGCATGCCGGTCACCGCCACCTACGCTGCGCTGCGGCCCGCCACGGAAAAGAAAGAGTATCGGGTGCAGCGGGTCGAAGGTAAGAACTGGATCAGTGTCGGCGGCATCCGCTCCACCGGTCTGACAGCGGCCCTGGGCATCGCCCGGCATGTGTTCAGCCTTTATCAGCGCGAGCACACGAAGATTCCCGCGCCCACTTTGCAATGGCCCGCGCTGCCCAACCTTGCCGAACATCTGCCGCGCGATTACCAGAGCCCAGGCTACGGCGAAATCGTCTGCCACTGTGAAATGGTGACCCTGCGGGAAATCCAGAACGCCTTGGCCAGCGCGTTGCCACCCGGTGACCTCGGTGGCCTGAAGCGCCGTACACGTGCCTGCATGGGGCGCTGCCAGGGTTTTTATTGTGGGGCGCGGGTGGCCGAGCTGAGCGCTGGCCATCTGGCCATTCCCCTTGCAACAGGTGTTTGTCATGAAGCCCATTGAAGTCGAAAACATTGATGTCGCGATTATCGGGGGCGGGCCGTCGGGACTGTCGGCGGCGATGACCCTGCGCAAGCTGGGTGTCGACAAGGTCGTGGTGCTCGAACGTGAGCCCGAGGCGGGCGGCATCCCGCGCCATTGTGGGCATCCGCCCTTTGGTTTGCGCGAATATGGCCGGGTCTACACGGGGCCGGGGTATGCGCGCAAAAATGTCGCGCAGGCGTTGAAGGTGGGGGTGCAGATCCGCCTCAAGCACTCGGTGACGCAGATGGGCCAGGGTGGACGCCTGGAGGTGGTCAGCCCGCAAGGGGCCAGGATTGTCCAGGCACGCCGGGTGCTGATCGCCACCGGAGCCCGGGAAACACCACGTTCGGCGCGCCTGCTGGGTGGTGATCGCCCGCTGGGGGTGATCAATACCGGTGCGTTCCAGTCCTACCTGTACCTGGAGCACCTCAAGCCCTTTGAGCGTCCGTTGATTGTCGGTACTGAGCTGGTCAGCCTGTCGGCGGTCATGAGTTGCCGGCGCGCGGGGATCCAGCCGGTGGCGATGATTGAGGTCAACCCGCGGGCCACGGCGCGCTGGCCGCTGTCGCTGTTCCCACGGCTGTGCGGGGTGCCGATGCATTTCGGCGCGCAACTCCTGCAAATCCACGGTACCGGGCGGGTGGAGGGGGCGACGGTGCGCCTGGCCAATGGGCAGACCCAGACGTTTGACTGTGACGGCGTGCTGCTCACCGGCCAGTTCACCCCCGAATCCAGCCTGGTGCGCTTGAGTGACCTGCGGCTCGATCTCAAAAGCGGTGGCCCGCATATCGATCAATACGGGCGCTGTTCAGACCCGGCCTACTTTGCTGCGGGCAATCTGCTGCGTCCCGTTGAGACGGCAGGTTGGTCGTTTCGCGAAGGCCATAAGATCGCTACGATGATCGCCCGCGACTTGCAGGGGCAATTGCCGGCTGCCGCGCCGAGCATCGAGATTGCCTGCAAGGGCGACTTGAAACTCTGCGTGCCGCAGCGCCTGAGCCTGTCTGCTGTGGCGGGTATGCCACACCTGCAACTGCGGGTCAGCCGCGAGGTGAAAGGGCGCCTGGTGGTTCGGGCCGACGGTGAGGAAATCTGGTCGCGCGCCGGCAGTTCGCTGCCCGAACGGCGGATTCTGATACCCATCGCCAGCCTGAACCTGCCCCAGGGCGTACAGCAACTCGAAGTCGACTTTGTCGGCCAATAACAAGACCTGCCGAGGAGTCTTTAACATGCGGATTGCCGCGCTCGATCAAGGCACCACCAGCACCCGCGTGTTGGTGGTGAGCGACAATGGGTCTGCCGATATCCAGCTCTCATTGCGCCACCAGCAACACCATCCCCATCCAGGCTGGGTGGAGCACGATCCACTGGAGTTGCTCAACAACCTGCAGCGTTGCCTGGAGGCCACCGGCCATGTAGACGCCATCGGCCTTGCCAACCAGGGCGAAAGTTGCCTGGCATGGGATGCCCAGACCGGCGAGCCGTTGTCCCCGGTTATCGTCTGGCAGGACAATCGCACCTCGGCCGAGATCGCCCAATTGCGTGGCGACGGCGGCGAAGCCTTGACCCTGGAGCGTGCTGGGTTGCCCCTGGACCCGTATTTCTCGGCGAGCAAGCTGGCCTGGATCGTGCGCAACCTGCCAGCGGCGCAGAGCGCGTTGCAGGCCGGCCGGCTGCGCCTGGGCACCACCGATGCGTATTTTCTCGACCGCCTGACCGGGGTCTTCGCCACCGATGTCACCACCGCTTCGCGCACCTCGCTGATGAACCTGGCGACCGGGCAGTGGGACAGCCAGCTCTGCGAGCTGTTTGGCGTGCCGATGCACACCCTGCCGCAGATCCGCGACACCGTCGGGCACTTTGGCGAGATCGGCGCCACGCCGGTCACCGCCTCGATCGTCGACCAGCAAGCCTCACTCTATGGCCATGGTTGCCGCAATGAAGGCGACGCCAAGATTACCTTCGGCACCGGGGCGTTTGCCCTGACATTGACCGGCGAGCAGATCATCCGCGCGCCGGAAAAGGGCCTGCTGGCAACCATTGCCTGGCAGATCGACGGCACGCCCACCTATGCCATGGACGGTGGCGTGTACGATGCCAGCGCCGCCGTGGAGTGGGCGGGGCGGCTCGGCTTGTTCACGGACTTTTCGGAACTGGCGGCGTTCGATGAGCCACCGGCCATTGGCCGCCAACTGGCCTTTGTGCCGGCATTGTCCGGGCTCGCTTGCCCCCACTGGGATCGCAGCGCGGCAGCCCTGTGGGTCGGCATGAATGGCAGCACCACGCGCCAGGATATGTGCCAGGCCGTGCTCGAAGGCGTGGCGTTGCGCAGTGTTGAAGTGATCACGGCCATGGACGGGTTTCTCAGTGTCACTGACCACCTGTCCATCGATGGCGGCCTGGCACGCAGCCCGTATTTTGCGCAGTTCCTTGCCGATGCTTTGCAGCGTTGCATTGTCACCCAGCGCTTTGATGAGTTGACCGCGTTCGGCTGCGCAGCACTGGCAGCCAAAGGCCTTGGGGTCGCCCTCAAGCCGCCGCGTAACACCAGCACCACCTTTCACCCTAAAGTCAGTGCCGAGCAAGCCCAGCAGTGGCGTGCCTCGTTCAGTGATGCGGTGATGCGCTGCCGCGACTGGCGCTGACGGGTCACCATTCGGGTCGGTTCAGGCCAGGGGCTTGCAGTACTTCAACCTGGGCCTGGGCCAGGGCCTTGGCCAGTTCGCCCAAGGGCTTGCGGTCGATGATCAAGCGGTCGATGCGTTCCAGGGGGAACACCTGGAACAGCGCGTGCTTGCCCATCTTCGAGGAGTCGGCAATGACCGTGAGGTAGCGCGTGCGGGCGATCATGGCGCGGGTAATTTCCGCCTCTTCGATGGAGAAGTCGAAGGCGCCGTCGCTGTTCAGGGCGCCAATGGTGACTACCGCATGTTCCGCGTTGAAGCGTGCGATCTGCTCCATGGCCAGTGCGCCGATGTTCTGTTCCGACTCGGGGCGGTATTCGCCGCCGATCATGAAGACGCGATTACCGCTGGCGCCAATGGCGGCGGCGATCAACAAGGAGTTGGTGATGACAGTGATGCGGTTGAGCTTTGCCAGTTCGCGGGCAAAGAACAGGGTGGTGGTGCCGGTGTCGATCAGCAGGCTGTCGCCCGGCGCATAAAGCCCGGCGGCGAAGCGCGCCACCGCGCGTTTCTCCTGGGAGAATTCATTCATCCGGGTCTGGAAGGCGTTCTCGTGTTCACCGCTGGGTGGCAGCGAGGCGCCGCCATGGAACTTAGTGACCTGGCCGTCTTCGGCCAGGGCTGTAAGGTCGCGGCGAATGGTCTCTTGCGAAGTACTGAGGGTCCGTGCCAATTCGTCGACTGAAATACGCTCACGCGAGCGCAGCAGCTCAAGGATATGTTGGCGTCTTTCGTTGGGGCGCATGGGTCATCATCCTCTTGCTGCTACATGAATGCGCCACGGGTGCGCAGCGTTGTTACCGAGGCACTCAAATGATGCCGCAGCTGCGCGCGGTGGAGCGCTTGAGCGCCGTTGCCGAGGGCATGAACGGGGGATTGGCGTTTGCCGTTCACGGCCTTGGAGTGCGCTGCGTTGAAAGGTGTGAGCAGAGATTACGCAATAGAATTGACCGATTCCAGTGGGTTTAACCCGCAAAACCACAAGAAACACACGATTGGCATGGGAAATGGTTAGTAATAGGGTGTAAAAGCGCCGCAAATGGGGCTGTAAACGTGTTTGGCCAATGGAGCGACCGAACTGGGGCGTACTCCTACAAAAACAATTGATTCAGTACAGATGGAGCGAAAGCAATGGCGCAATTCGGTAATTACGTTATTTACCTGATCATGATCGGCGCGGTGGTGGGCGCGTTTGCGTCCGTGATCAAGCCGGACAGTGGCCTGGGCAAGGAGTTTGTCAACGGTATCCACTCCATTGGCCCGGTGTTCCTGGCGCAGGCGGGGATCATGATCGCGATCCCGTACCTGTCGAAATTCATCGAGGTCGCACTCGGGCCGTACTTTGGCGCGATGGGCTCCGACGTCTCCATTGCGGCGCTGTCGATCATTGCCGTGGACATGGGAGGCTACCAGCTTGCCGATGCCCTGGCGGCGAACCGCGACATGTGGATTACCGCGATGATCGTCGGCTACACCTCCGGCGCAACCATCGTCTACCTGATTCCGGTCGGCTTGATGATGCTTGAGCGCAAGGACCACAAATACCTGGCGCTGGGGGCCATGGCCGGGCTGATCAGCATCCCGTTTGCCGTGCTCGCGTCACTGATGATGATCACTGCCTTCAACCTGCCGGTACGAGACATCGTCTCCACCACCTCGCCGGCCCTGCATTACCTGAGCCTGGACTTTGTCGATTGCGTGCGGTTGCTGGCGCCGCTGTTTGTGTTCTGCTTCCTGCTGGCGGCCGGCCTGCGCTACCGGGCGTCGTGGATGGTGGCGGGGTTCCTGGTGTTCGGCAAATTGATGGATGCCTTTATCAAGATCGTCCTGGCGCTGGCCATCGTCGAGCACTTCACCGGGTTCTTCATGAAAAACTTCGGCGTGTGGGGCTTTGACCCGATGTTCGCTGACGAGAAGGAGTTGTTCCGGGCCATCGAGATTGCCGGCTATATCGGCATTATGCTCGCCGGTACTTTCCCGATCTGCTACCTGTTCAACCGCTACTGCAAGAAGCCTATGGAAGTGCTGGGCCGGCACATTGGCCTGTCGGCGGATGGCGCGGCGGCGTTTGTCATGGTGTTTGCCAACATCATCGCGGTCTACCACCTGTTCAAGAAAATGAATGCCCGGGACAAGGTCCTGTGTGTAGCCCTGGGCGTCTGCGCGCAGGCCACCATCGGCGACCACCTGGCCTTTACCGCGAACTTCCAGCCGACGCTGATCATGCCGATCCTGCTCGCCAAGCTGTTTGGCGGCCTGCTCGCGGTGGCGATCGCGATCAAGATCTCCGTGCCTGCCGCCCAGCGCTACGAAGCGCAGGAGCGCGAGCGCGACGAAGCCGCTGCACCGGGAGTACCCGTTGCCCAGGCGGTATGACGCCCACTGTTCTATCACCGCAAGGGTGCGAGCCCTTGCACTGCCCTGAGGTAATAATGAGAAAGATCTTTCTGGCCTGCCCCTACAGCCATGCCGATGCGTCAGTCACCCATGAGCGCTTTATCCAGTGCAACAAGGTGGCGGCCACGATCATCGAGTCGGGCCATGGGGTGTTCAGTCAGGTGTCGATGTCGCACCCGATCAACCTGGCGTTTGAAGGTAAGGACAGCGCCACCATCGGCAAGCTGTGGGCGCCGGTGGATGCGCTGTTCATGGACATGATGGAAGAGCTGATCATCCTTGATTTGCCAGGCTGGGACCTGAGCTCCGGAATCAAGCGCGAGATCGAGTTCTTCAAGAACCGCGGGCAGAAGGTCAGCCTGTGGTCCGAGGTTTCTGGCGAGTTCAACTAGTCCTTCCGGCGACCGTGGCTGGGTGACAGGCAGGCCGGCGTCGACCATTTCCTGCCAGCGATGTCCCCTGTAGGAGCGGGCTTGCCCGCGATGGCGGCTTCAGCTGGTGGCTGCTCCACCGCTATCGCCAGCAAGCCGGCTCCTACAGTTTTTTTGGGGGGGCCAAGATTTGCCGCAGGGCATTTGTGTATTACGCGATGGCTTCTTCCCTGATCCATTCGATAAACGCCCGCACCTGCGGGCGTTTCAGTGATTGCGGGCGGGTTACCGCGTAATAGGCAAACTGCGCCGGCCAGGGTTTGTCGAGGGCGATCACCAGCTTGCCGGCGTCGAGGTCTTCCTGGGCGTGATGGTCTTGTACCAGGGCAATGCCCTGGCCGGTTGCTGCTGCGCGCAACAACAAAAAGTCCTCATCGAAACTCGGCCCACGCTGGGCGCGGCTGTCGGCCTCGACGCCATGGGCCTGCAGCCACAGGCCCCAGTCGGCGCGGTCGGCATCCTGCAGCAGTGGGTAGTGCAGGCAGTCTTGCGGGGTGTGGATCGGCGGTCCTGCGGCCAGCAGGGCCGGGCTGGCCACGGGCAGTAAGACCGGCGCCATCAGCAGGGTCGATTCCAGCCCCGGATAGTCGCCCAGGCCATGGCGCAAGGCGATGTCGATGCGCTCGCGTTGGAAATCCACCAGCTTGGCTGACGCCTCTACGCGCACTTCGATATCCGGGTGGCGTGCATTGAAACGGCCCAGCCTGGGCACCAGCCAGGTTGAAGCGAAGGAGGGGACGGTGCTGAGCGTCAGGGTGTTGTCGTGGGGGTCGGCCAGCCCGGAAATGGCCTTTTCGATCTGCTCGAAACCGCGCAGCAAGCCCGGATACAAGCGCGCACCGGCTGCGGTGAGGTACACCCCTTGGCGGCTGCGCACGAACAGCGTCACCCCCAGCCGGTCTTCCAGCAAACGTAGCTGTTGACTGATCGCACCGGGCGTTACCCCCAGGCGTTCGGCCGCCGCTTTCAGGCTGCCAAGACGGGCAATTTCAGTGAAGGCGCGCAGCGCCAGCAGGGGGAGAACGGCGCCCATCGATGGCTTCCCGAGTCAGAAATAAGGTTTAGAAAATCTAAAGTAATAGGTGAGAACGTATCGTTTCCAGGCCAGGTTTTATCTCACTAATATGGCGTTCAAGCAATTTCGCTGAAGTTAGCTTGACTGAGGTAAACCGTCAATGCACAGCCCTGATCTGGTGCTTTACACCGACAGCTCGCCCAATGGTTTCAAGATCACTATTGCCCTCGAAGAAATGGGCTTGGCCTATACCCTGCGCCATGTCCAGATCGATCACCATGAACACCGTCATCCCGACTTTCTGGCGCTCAATCCCCATGGGCGTATTCCGGTATTGGTGGACCACGGCGCCGGCATCACCCTGTTCGAATCCGCGGCGATCCTGCTGTACCTGGCACAAAAGAGCGGGCAATTGCTGCCCGAAGCCGGCCCGGCCCGTTGGGCGGCGATCGCCTGGCTGATGTTTCACAGCACTAGTGTGGGGCCGCTGTTGGGCCAGCGCGTGCATTTCGAACTGTTCGACAACCGCGCCAACGCCACGGCGGTCCAGCGTTATCGGCAACTGACCGAAGCGGCCTTTGCCGCCCTCGACCAGCAACTGGCCGCCAATGTGTGGTTGGCGGGGGAGAACTATTCCATCGCCGATATCGCGAACTTTGGCTGGATGCACATTGCTCGGGTGATTGCCTTCGATTTCAGTCAATACCGGCACCTGAGCGCATGGTATGAGCGGGTCAACCTGCGACCGGCCGTGCAGCGCGGTATCCGTTTGCCTGCCCCTGCCACCGGCCCATGAATGACCCATTCCGAGGAACCCCTATGAACTCCACCATCACCCGTGGTACCAACGCGTCGGCCTTTGCCAATCACCCTGGCTACCGCCGCATGTTTGCGCCAGACCAACTGACCCTGGGGATCTTCCTGCCACTGCGTTTCTATGAAGGCGACATGGCGGTCCTCGCCGGCCAGGCGCAATGGGTCAGCGAGATCGACCGCCTGGGTTTTGCCGCGATCTGGGTGCGTGACGTGCCGCTGTTCGACCCGTCTTTTGGGGACGCCGGCCAGGTGTTCGACCCCTTTGCTTACCTGGCATACCTGGCGGCCCAGACCCGCAATATTGCCCTGGTCACCGGCAGTGCAGTGTTCTCGTTGCGCCATCCGATTGATTTGGCGAAAGCCGCCGCGACGGTTGATCGGTTGTCCGGTGGACGGCTGGTGATGGGCATCGCCTCGGGTGATCGTGCCGTGGAGTTTCCCGCCTACGGCCTGGAGCATGGCGCGCGTGCCGAGCGCTTTGCGCAGTCGGTGGATTACTTTCGGCAGTTATTGGCGAGCACGGCGCCGGATATTCAGTCACCGCTGGGGCGGTTGAGCGATGCGTACTTGTTGCCCAAGCCCGTGACCGGGCGCATTCCCCTGATTGTCACCGGCTCGTCCCGCCAGTCGATGCAGTGGCTGGGTGAGCAGGCCGATGGCTGGCTGACGTACCCGGGCAGCACCCACAACGTGATGGGGCCGCGACGCCTGGCGGAAAAAATCCGTACCTGGCGCGATGCCATTCCAGGCGGTGGCTTTCGCCCACACATGACCAATGAATGGATCGACCTGGCCGACGACCCGGACTTCCCACGGACGCCCATGCAGGGCGGCTATGTGCTCAAGACCGGGCGCAAGGGCTTGATCGACTTGCTTGGGCAATGGCGCGATGCCGGTGTCAACCATGCTGCGCTGGGAATCCAGATGGCGCAGCGCCCGGTGGCCGAGATCATTCAGGAACTGGCGCAAGAGGTGTTGCCGCTGTTCCCGGCATTGGCCGGCCCGCAGCCACATCCGCAACAGTGGTAGCAGGCGAGGCTGTACAAGGGTCAGGTCCAGATATTAAAATGAGAAGTATTATCATTAGCACTCATTGGACCTGACATGTACGACGACAGTCTCGTCTCGCCCGTCGAACAACTCTATACCCGTCATCACCCCTGGCTGCGCGGCTGGTTGCAGCGTCGCCTGGGGCATCGCGCCGATGCCGAGGACCTGGCGCACGACACCTTCATCCGAGTATTGCGCACGCAGCAGGATGTGCGTGAGGTACGCCAGCCCATGGCATTTCTGGCGACGATCGCCAATGGCTTGCTGATCAACCGCTGGCGCCGCCAGGCCATTGAGCGGGCCTACCTTGAGGCGCTTGCCGCACGCCCGGAAGGCGAGGAACCGTCGCCGGAAACACGCTACTTGATGATCGAAACCCTGCTGCAACTCGACTCGCTGCTGGTGGGCTTGTCGACGCAGGTGCGCAAGATTTTCTTTTTGTCCCAGCTCGATGGCCTGACTTACCCGCAAATCGCCAAGCAGTTGAGCTTGAGCGTGGCCCAGGTGCAGCGGGCAATGGGCAAGGCCTTCAGCGTGTGCTACGCGAGCCGTTTTGAATGAATGGCACTGCGGTTGCACCGCCTATCCGCGAAACGGCTATCGATTGGATCGTCAGGTTGCAGTCCGGAATGATGAGCCCGGCTGATCACCTGGCGTTGCAGCATTGGCGCCAGGCTAGCGCCGAGCACGAATACGCCTGGCAACGTGTCGCCAGCTTGCCACTGCGGCTCCAGCCCGGTGCCAACCTGTTGGCGGATGTCACCGCACGGCGGGCATTGGAGTCTGCCGGGGCTGATCCGGCGCGACGCCGGCAGGTGCTCAAGTGCTTGTTGGGGGTGGGCCTGCTGGCGGGTCTGTCCTGGCAGGGTGCCGAGTCGACCCTGGTGCGCACAGCTTTTGCCACTTATCGCACGGCGACCGGCGAACGTCGCCGCTGGACCCTGGCCGATGGCAGTTCACTGTGGCTGAACACCGCCAGCGCCGTCAGCCTGGACCTCACCGCACAGCTGCGCCGTGTGCAGCTGATCGAGGGCGAGGTCGCGCTGGATGCACGTTTGGAGTCGCGCCCGCTGCAACTGGTGACGCCGGATGCCCTACTGAGTAGCCAGGATGCCAATCTGCTGGTGCGTCATGATCAACAGGGCACCTGGATTACTGTATTGCGTGGCTTGGTTGACGTGAGTTCGCCGCGCGCGCCGTCATCGATGGCGGTGGCGGCGGGGTGGCAGACCCGGGTGGATCGCCAGGGGGTGAGTGCACCACGGCCAACCGATGGGTTTCTGGCCCAGGCCTGGTTGCGTGGGATTCTGCCTGCCGAGCGGATGCGCCTGGATGTGCTGTTGGCCGAACTTTCCCGTTACCGCCCGGGCGTCTTGCGATGCAGTGAGCAGGTGGCGGCATTGCGCGTGACCGGTAGCTTCCAGCTGGACGACACCGACGCTGCGCTGGCATTGGTGGCCCATGCGCTACCAGTGCGCATCGAACGTCGGACCCGCTATTGGGTGACTGTGGTGCCGGTCTGAAATTTTTTTACTCCCCCGCCGTAGTTTTTCAAAACTCGCTTGGCCTATGGGAATAACCCACCGAAACAGGTGGGCCTTCACCTCTAGGAGCCCTGCATGATTTCTCCCGCAAGTGTCTTGCGCACCCGCACATTGGGTCTGCTGTTACTCAGCCTGCAACCGCTGTACAGCACGGCGGTTTTCGCCCAGGCCGAGCGCCAGCCCTACAGCATTGACGCCGGCCCCCTGGACCAGGCGCTCTCGCGTTTCGGCGTACAGGCAGGTATCAGCATGGCAGGCAGTTCGACGCTCACGGCGGGCAAGCGCAGTAGCGGCCTGCACGGGAATTTCACAGCCGAAGCCGGGCTGGCGCGGTTGTTGGCGGGCACGGGGCTGAGCTTCCAGCGCCAGGTCGATGGCAGCTTTGAACTGCATCCGGCGACCAGTGCGCTAGTGCTGCCGTCGCAGAAAGTCCTCGGCGAGGACCTTGAGAAGAAAGCCGTCTACTCGGCCCCGCGTTCGTCCGTTTATATCTCTTCGGAAGAAGTGCAGCGCTTTGGCGTGATTTCCGCCGGCGACGTGCTCAAGGGCCAGCCTGGGGTACAGGTAGGGGACAGCCGCAATGGTGGTGGCCTGGATGTGAATATCCGCGGGATCCAGGGGCAAAGCCGGGTGGCGGTCACGGTGGACGGCTCGCAGCAGGCGCTGGATGTCTATCGCGGCTATGCCGGTACGCAACAGCGTAGTTACATCGACCCTGACCTGATCAGCGATGTGTCCATCGACAAAGGCCCCAGCCTGGCCTCCAGTGCCATCGGCGGCACCGTGGCGATCCGCACCCTGGGGGTCGATGACATCCTGCGCGATGGCAAGAACGTAGGCCTGCGCCTGAAGGGCGATCTGTGGAACAACGGCGTCGCGCCGGCCTCGCGCAACAGCCACTCGACCACCGAAGACCTGTATGCCGAGCCGCACCGGAGCCGTGGCGGGTTGTTCGGTTCTGATTCGCAGTCTGGCAGTGCCGCGTTTGCCTATACCCATGAAATGTTTGATGTGGTGGCTGCCTACGCCCACCGCAACCAAGGCAACTATTTCTCCGGCAAGCACGGTCAGGATCGCTACCGGACCTTTGACCGCTATGGCAGCGAAAACATGACCGTGGCCACCACCTACAACGCCGGCGAAGAAGTGTTGAACTCCTCGGCAGAGACCGAATCGATCCTGCTCAAGACCACCCTGCGCCCGGCCGATGGCCACACCTTCGACTTCGGTTACAGCCGATACGATGGGCGCATGGGTGAGATCATGCCGTCGGACATCTTCCGTTTCGGCACCGGCGGCATCTACCAGTATCCACGCGGGCGTACCCAGATCGACACCTACACCGCCCGGCACCACTATCTGCCGACGGGCAATATGCTGGTGGACCTGACCACCAACCTGTGGATGACCGATGCCAAGACCAGCCAGTTGACCTCGGTGCTGGCGCCCACCTCCCAGGCCTATCGTTCGGACCGCAACTGGACCCGTCAGGACAACCGGCGCATCGGTGGCGACCTGACCAACATCTCGCGTTTTGACACGCAATATGGTGACTTCAAGATGGACCTGGGGGGCTCGTTCCAGATCGAGGAACTGCAGCCGCAAAAGAGCGTGGTCACCACGCAGCACGATATCAATGCCAACCGCAGCCTGCGTGACGGTTCGCGCAAGGAGTTCAGCCTCAACGGCAAGCTGGAGTACAAGCCCGTTGACGAACTGACGTTGTGGGGCGGCGGGCGCTATACCTACTACCGCACCAAGGACCATGTGCCACGTGCCACCGCCCAGCGCGAGGAGCGTGAAGCGCGCTATGTGAGCGTGATCAAACCGGGTAGCTACGGCCATATGCTGTGGTTCCCCGACGAAAACGGCCAATACACCGACGCCACGGACCCGCGCCTGAACAACGGGATCGTGTTCAGCGACACCAACCACCCATTCGAGGGCCCGCGCTACAACGACTATGGCGGCATTGGCACGCGGGTCTACCCCTCGCAGGTCGGCGAAGTGGTCACCGGCTACACCTATTCGGGCAAGCACAGTAACAGCAAGGGCGCCTTTTCACCGGCCATTGGCATCAACTATGAAGTAGCGCCTGACACCTTTGTCTACGCCTCGTACACCCAGGGCCTGCGCATGCCTTCGTTGTTTGAAACCAGCCAGGGCACGTTACAGACCATGCCCGGCAAGAGCTTGAAACCCGAGCGTTCGAGCAACTGGGAAATCGGCGCGAGCACGATGCAAAAAGGCCTGCTGGTGGACAACGACTCGGCGGCGATCAAGCTGGCGTACTTCAACAACACCATCAAGAACTACGTGACCCGTTATTACGACCCGAGCCCTGGCCTGATGGGCCTGATGAGCTTCAGCAATACCGACAGTTTCAAGACCAGCGGCCTGGAACTGCAATCGAAATACGATGCCGGCTGGGTATTTGCCGACCTGTCGTCGACCTACTACCTGAAGACCGAAACCTGCGACTCGGCCTTCGCCGCGCGCCTGCGGGCCAGTTCCAGCCGCTGGCAGAAAACTGACAACACCCCCAACTGCACACCGGGCAGCTTCATGGGCTCGTACACCAACACCCAAAACCCGCCACGGGTGGCCGGCAACCTGACCACGGGCCTGCGTTTCCTTGACCAGAGCCTGACGGTCGGCGGGCGCTTGACCTACACCTCGGGCCCGACCGTCACTGCCGACAAGCCCTGGCAAACCGGCGCCACCACGCCGCAGTTGGTCTATCGCGAAGTGGCACTGGTGGACCTGTTCCTCAACTACAAATGGCAGGACCACACCAAGTTCAACGTGTCGCTGGATAACCTGACCAATCGTTACTACCTGGACCCGCTGGCCCAGAGTTTCATGCCGGCACCGGGGCGTACGCTACGCATGGGGGTGGTCACCCAATTCTGACTGCAGGCGCCGGCAGGTCCAGGGATTGTTCGTAGGCTGCGGTCATGACTTGCCACGTGTGGGGGTTGGCCGGGATCAGATGCTCGATGCGCAATGAGGTGACGGTGATGTCCTGGGGCATGCCGAAAGTGGTGAAAGTGGACATGAAATCCAGTTCGCCATGCCGCGAGTGGATGCGCGTCAGCACCAGTGGCGGCAGCTCATTGGCCAGGGGCGTCGAGCCCTGCGGCACTGGCAGGCTTTCCAGCAGCGTGGCCAGGGTCGGGTTGCCCAATGCTTCGCGGGCAGCCCGCTGCCAGGCGAGATTGCGGATTTCGTCGGCATTGAGCAAGTGGTCGCCCAGGCCACCCGGTTGCAGCAGGGTCGTCAGCAGGTTCAGGCCCTGTGCAGCCTCTGGCGCCAAACCCACCAGATCAAACAGGACCTGGGTGCTGGCGTTGGCCGCGAGCACTTCCCACTGGCTACCGAGCACGATGGCCGGTGCCGGGTTGTTGGCCTTCAGCACATGGTTGATAGCCTCCCGAATGGCGTCCATCGCCGGTGCAGTCAGTGGCGTGGCCTCATAGCGTGGGGCGTAGCCGGCCGCGAGGAACAGGCTGTTGCAGTGTTCCAGCGGCACGTCGAGGACGCTGAGCAGGTTGTGCAACGTGCCGGGGCTGGCCTTGGCGCGGCCGGTTTCGATACAGCTCAAATGGCGTTGGGAAACACCACTGATCAGCGCCAGTTCCAACTGGCTCAACTTCGCCTGGCGGCGCAACAGCCGTAATTGTGTGCCTGCGTCGGTATCGGGTGTGGCTCGGGGGAAAGGTGGACGGCTCATGGGTTGACTCTGGCAGGGCGGGGCGGGTGGCGTCCATGACCTTGCAGGTCATTGAGATGGCGGCGACGTTATCACTAATCTGCGGCTTGCCCAATCCTGCACGGTGGACCCTATGCACAGACCCTATATCGCCCTTGCCAGCCTGTTGGCGTTTTCCCTCTACACCCTGGGCACCCTGCTCTGGGCCGAGCAGTCGCTTTTGGCGTTCGGCCTTGAGCTGTTATCCAGGCCCGACACTGCCCAGGTGGTGATCGACCTGTATCTGATGGCGGCCCTGGCGTGTGTGTGGATGTACCACGACACTCGCGCCAAGGGCCGGTCAGTGGCCAGTGTGTTGCCTTACTGGCTGTTGACGGCGGTTTTCGTCTCGGCAGGCCCGCTGTTGTATCTGGTGGTCAACGGCTTTGCCAGGGAGCGGCAATGAACAGCCTCCTGCTTATGTTCGCCCTGTGTGTACTGGTGCTGTTCATCAAGATGCTGGCGATCTCCTGTTACCAGGGTTTTTTCCGCCTCAGGCACCGTGCGTTCACCAATCCTGAAGATGCCGGTTTCTTCCAGCGCCAGGCCAATGCCCAGGAACTCCTGCCTGTCAGCCGGGCGGCGAAAGCCTGGGCCAATGATCTGGAAAACATTCCCTTGTTTTTTGCCCTTGGCGGGTTGTGCCTGGCGCTGGATACCCGTGGGGTTGCGACCGCCTGGCTGTTTGGCCTGTTCACCGTCGCGCGGGTGATGCATACCTTGATGTATCTGAGCGGTCGCCAACCCTGGCGCACCCTGGCCTATGGCATTGGCCTGGCGTGCCTGTTGGGACTGGCGGGGTTGATCGGCGCGGCGCTGTTGCCCGTTCCGATAGGGTAAGGGGGGCTCGGCGAGCCGGGCGTGGTCCTGCGTTCACTACAAACCCTGGCGTGTCGAATCTGAAGAATTCTCTCGAGCGTTACAGGCCTGTGGCGGATTTGCTGGGGTACAGGCCGGTCGGTGAAACCACCCTCGCTGGCCGATCTTGGCGTTATAGGCGCCAGGGACTATTGTTGGTTGTCTGGCGCACAGCCCATAGGAGGGCGATACCATGAACACCAGTGCTCTACTGGAACAACTGCTTCGTGCAGGTCAAGCCTCGATGTCGCAGCAAGGCGGTTCGGCCGCACCGCAGGGCGGCGCGGGAGGGCTCGGTGGGTTGGGCGGCCTGCTCGGTGGCTTGCTCCGGGGCGGCGGCGCAACCTCTGCGTCCGGTGGCGGCCTGGGCGATCTGCTCGGTGGCCTGGGTGGCATGTTGGGTAAAACCCAGGCGGGCGGATCAACCCCGGCGCGTGGCGGTGGCACCAACTACGCGGCCCTGGCGTCATTGGGGATGATGGCGTTCCAGGCGTATCAAGCCTGGCAAAGCCAGCAGGCCTCGGCGCCGCAACAGGCCTTGCAGACGGTCGATCAACTTTCCGGCTCCGACGTCGAGGCCCATAGCCACGCGGTACTGCGCGCATTGATCGCGGCGGCCAAGGCGGATGGTCGGATCGACGACAATGAAAAGGCCTTGATCTCCCAGGAGATCGGGCGCCACACCGACGATCCAGACTTGCAGCAATGGCTTGATGCGCAAGTCGCCAAGCCGCTGGATGCGGCGGATTTTGCCGAGTATGCCAATGACCCGGCCGTGGCCGCCGAGGTCTACCTGGCCAGCGTGATGCTGGTGGACGACCAGCAGGACGCCGAGCGCAACTACCTGGATGAACTGGCGGGTGCGCTGGGTATCGAGCCTGAGTTGCAACTGCACCTCGAACAGCAAGCCAAACCGGCCTGATACCCGCTACCCATGTAGGCGCTGCCTCGCCGGGCGAGACAGCGCCTACAGTTGGTCTGGTTTCAGAATCGCAGGGTTGCCCCTGTCGTCAGCCATCGGTCGTGATCCCCTGTCAGGTTGCGCCCCACCACCAGGTCCACATCCACCTGCTTGCCCAGATGCACGCGCGGGCCTGCCTGCCAGGCCTGGTCGCCGCGTTGCTGGCCGTAACGCTCTGCCAACAGTGTCAGTGAGTCCGCCAGGTGATATTCCACGCCCGTGCCCCAGGTCAGCCGGTGGTGTTGTTCACCATCGTCATAGGCATGGGTCCAGCCGGTATTGAGGTTCAAGCGCAGTGCCTCAAACGGTTGCCAGGTCAACGGCAGCCCCAGGTCCGCGCCGTCGAATGGGTGCCGGCGGTCCACTGCGATGTGCGCAGCCGCAGCCCAGGCGATCTCTACGCCTGCATCCTGCCACACCCACAATGAACCCTTGAGTTGTGGACTGAGTTGGGTGTGCTCCGGGTCATCCTCGATGGCAGCGCCCCATTGCAGGCTGGGCATTGTTCTGGAGGTACAGGCAGCAGAGAGGGTGGCGTGCTGTGTGGAACGGGTATAGCCGCCGTCGACATTGCATTCGCCGGAGGCGTTGATCGCGCCATCCTCTACCACGTAGGAACCGCCTGCGGCAAAAGCCTTGGACACCAGGCCGACCGCCAGGGTCGTGCCGATAAAAATCAGGTTGCGGCGCAGCGCTCGTTGCCGCGACGCCGGCAGCCACTCGAAGGCTGCAAGGAAGGTGTGTTTGTGCATGGGGTCATGCTCCCAATGAGCGAGTTATCGGTCGCGAGTCTGTAGGCGCTGGCTTGTCAGCGAAAAAGCCGAGAGCGACGCGGAGCACCAGGCACCCCGCATCGCCGGCAAGCCGGCTCCTGCCGGTCAGTACCATTGCTTGAAGCGGCGGATGTAGAGGGTCTTCATCAGTTGCGCTACGCAGCAGTAGGCGAGCAAGGTGCCGACCAGCCATGGGAAATACGCCCAAGGCAGTGGTTGCAGGCCCACGATCGTGCCCAGGGGCGAGAAGGGCACATAGATCCCCAGTGCGATGACCAGGCCGGTCATCAACAATACCGGCCAGGCGGCGGTGCTCTGGAAGAATGGGATCTTGCGGGTGCGCAGCATATGCACCACCAGGGTCTGCGAGAGCAGCCCTTCGACAAACCAGCCGGACTGGAACAGGGTCTGCATTTCCACGCTATTGGCCGAGAACACGTACCACATCAGGGCAAAGGTGGTGATGTCGAAGATCGACGAGGTCGGCCCGATCCAGATCATGAAGCGCCCGATATTCTGCGCATCCCACTTGCGTGGCTTGGCCAGGTACTCCTTGTCCATCTTGTCCCACGGCAGGGCCAGTTGAGAGATGTCGTACATCAGGTTTTGCAGCAGCAGATGGATCGCCAGCATCGGCATGAAGGGAATGAATGCACTGGCCACCAGTACCGAGAACACGTTGCCGAAGTTGGAGCTGGCCGTCATGTTCAGGTACTTCATGATGTTGCCGAAGGTCTCGCGTCCTTTGAGCACCCCTTCTTCGAGGACCATCAGGCTCTTTTCCAGGAGGATGATGTCGGCCGATTCCTTGGCAATATCGGTCGCGCTGTCCACTGAGATGCCAACGTCGGCATCGCGCAGGGCGGGGGCATCGTTGATCCCATCGCCAAGGAAGCCCACGGTGTGTCCGTTGGACTGCAAGGCCTTGAGCACCCGTGATTTTTGCAGCGGGGTCAGCTTGGCGAACACGGTGCGTTGTTCGACCTGCTGCTTGAGAGTGGCATCGTCCATGGCTTCGATGTCCACGCCCAGCAGCGGCTCACCGGGTTCCAGGCCGACTTGGCGGCAGATGGTGCGGGTGACCACGGCGTTATCGCCAGTCAGCACTTTGACCGCGACACCGATCTCTTGCAGGGCGGCAATCGCCGGGCCGGCGGTTTCCTTCGGCGGATCGAGGAACGTCAGGAAACCGTGGATCACCAGGTTGCGTTCATCGGCGGGCGTGTATTGCTGGCGCGCCAGGGCCTGGGGAATGTTGCGGGTGGCAACCACCAGCACGCGGAAACCGTCCTCGTTGAACTCGTTGGCGGTGTTGAGCAACGCCTGGCAACGACGCTCATCCAGGGCCACGGCGCTATTGCCTTCCATGACATGGGTGGCGATAGCGAGCATTTCTTCTACGGCACCCTTGCACACCAGCAGGTGATCGCCATGGCTGTCTTTGACCACAATCGACAGGCGCCGGCGTACAAAGTCAAAGGGCAGTTCATCGACCTTGCTGTAGGCAAACGGCACCTGGAATGTGGGGTTGTGCTGGGAGAACGCAAGGACTGCCTGGTCCATCAGGTTCTTCATGCCGCTTTGGTGATGGCTGTTGAGCCAGGCCAGGGACAATACCTGGTCGTCCCGCTGGCCGAAGGCGTTGACGTGGTGTTCGAGGATGATTTTGTCCTGGGTCAGGGTGCCGGTCTTGTCGGTGCACAGCACGTCCATCGAGCCGAAGTTCTGGATCGCGTTGAGGCGCTTGACCACCACTTTGCGCTTGGCCATGGCATTCGCGCCCTTGGCCAGGTTGGCGCTGACGATCATCGGCAGCATTTCCGGGGTCAGGCCCACGGCCACTGCCAGGGCAAACAGGAAGGCGTCGCCCCAATCGCCCTTGGAAAAGCCATTGAGGAAAAACACGATGGGCACCATCACCAGCATGAAACGGATCAGCAGCCAGCTGACGCTGTTCACTCCGCGGTCGAAGGCAGTTTGCACCCGGGAGCCAACGATGGCCTTGGCCAGCGAGCCGAAGTAGGTACGCGGTCCGGTCGCCACCACCACCGCCTGGGCGCGGCCGCTGACGACGTTGGTGCCCATGAAGCAAATGTTGGGCAGGTCCAGCAGGTTGCTCTGGTCGGCGGCACTGAGGGTGGCGGATTTTTGCGTGACGTCGCCCAGGGTGTCGTACTTTTCTACCGGCAAGGCTTCCCCGGTCAGCACGGCCTGGCTGATAAACAGGTCACGGGACTCGATCAGCCGGATATCCGCCGGGATCATGTCACCGGCCGACAGTTGCACGATATCGCCCGCCACCAGGTCGCGCATCGGCACTTCGCGCAGGCTGGGGGTGGCGCCGACCTGCTCACGGCGCAGCACCGTGGCGGTGGTGCGTACCATGGCCTTGAGGGCTTCGGCGGACTTGGCCGAGCGGTGC
Source organism: Pseudomonas fluorescens (assembly GCF_000730425.1). NCBI lineage: Bacteria > Pseudomonadati > Pseudomonadota > Gammaproteobacteria > Pseudomonadales > Pseudomonadaceae > Pseudomonas > Pseudomonas fluorescens. The sequence continues at coordinate 505,186 of NZ_CP008896.1, forward strand.
TCCTGCCAGAAGCGCAGCAGGCTGCTCAGGGCGACCATGGTCATGATGATAATGACCTTGGTCAGGTCCACCTCTTCACCGGCGCGCAGCGGTAGCCAGTAGTCGGTGACAAAGCTGATCACCGCCAGGGTCAGTAGCACGTAGATAAAGGGGTTGTTCAGGGCCTGGAGAAACTGCACCAGCGCGTGGGGCGGCTTGTCATGGGCCACCTCGTTATAGCCTTCGCGTTGCAGGCGGGCGCTGGCGTCCAGTTCGGTCAGGCCCTCCCTGGTTGCCCGGACGTTGGCCAGGGTGGCGGCCAGGCCGTTGCGCGCTTCGCGGGCAGCACGCATCGACAGTTTGCTGTCGTTGGCGGTGCTGTTCTTGTTTGGACGTTGCATGGTTTTTACGGCGCTCATAGTTTTTACTCCTGCCGACATACCCGTTACTGACCTGGCGAACAGGCGAACGGAAGCATGCCGAGTCGCAATTTTTGCGATCGGTTCTAATAACTTTAAAGAGGCGAGTTAATTAACGGGCGCGCAGAAAACTACGGCTGGCTTAGTTCCAAAGGAACGCCAGTTAATTAATTGGCCAATAATCAGGAAGTTGCTGTTTCCAACCGGCTTATGCCGCGTGAGCACTGAGCATCAGGCGCACGTGGGCAAGCAGGCTGGAAACGTTCCGTCTCTGCGGATCTTGAGGGTCGGCGTGGTCCCATTGCTGGACCAGATGGCCGGTGGTGGGGCACAGGCGCCAGTGAGCCTGGAGGTGGATCGGGTTGAGACGCAGGGAGGGGGAGGCAAAGGCCGTGCGCACTGGGGCAGCGCCCAGGGAACCACGGCACAGCTTGGCCCGCAGGGCTTGGGCCAGCGTGCGTAGATCAGGTAGAACAAGGGTCTGGAAATTCATAACACACCTCGGGACCGGACTGGCGCCGGCTCAAGGCAGTTACGTTGGAGCATCAAGCTCTAGCGCAGCTTACCCGGCCTGGAAGGCGAGTCCCGTCTTTATTCTGGGTTTGGCGCCCGACCCCCGCATTCGCGGGTGAAGGACAGCGACTAGATACTGTGTCCATTGGCTTCTTTTGTGAGGTTGAAAAAAGGCCCGAGTTGCAGGCACGGGCAATCTACTCAGGCGGGCAGTGGATGTCAATCAATAATAAACTTGTTTGTTGTTTGTTCAGACTTTATTCAGATTGGGATTGTTCAATCTATAAGTTCATAGGCTATAGGCAGCCAATAACGCCAGATAGATCAATACTAACCCACATGCACCATGACTGATGCGTTGCCAAGTTGCCGAGGCATTCTTTCGCAAGATACTCACCAACCCCGCAATCAAAAAGCACGACAGGATCGCAGCCAGCATAAAACCGACGAAGAACATCAGGGTCTGGCCATGGCTCGGGGTGGCGCCGACGATGCCTGACAGAGCGCTGCCCAGGGCCCCCCAATACACAATGTTCTTCGGGTTGGCCAGCGAGAGGGCGGCGCCGACCAGCAGCGCATTGCGCCCGGTGCTGGCCGGGGCGCTGTCGGGTTGTGGCAGGCGCCAGGCATCCACCAGGCTGCGCACGCCGAGCCAGGCCAGGTACAACGCGCAAAGGGCCGTCAGGGGCACGCGTACCGCTTCGTGCTGAATCAGCAGGGCCATGCCGGTGAGGCCGATCACCGCCCAGGTCGCATCACCCAACAGCGAGCCCACCTGCACCAGCAATGCCGGGGTGAACCCGTGCAACAGGCCACGGCGCAACGTCTCGGCCAGCACGGCACCGGGGGACAGGCAAAACACAAAACCAAACACCAGTGCGCTAAAAAAGATCGTCAACATCGCCCTTCCATAATCAACCGATGATTCCCGTAGGAGCCGGCTTGCCGGCGATGGCGTCGGTCCATCCAGCAACAGTGCCGCCTGATGAACCGCTATCGCCGGCAAGCCGGTTCCTACGGGTCAATGTCAGGCCGCTGCAGGGGGTGCTGCTGATTTCGTAGTGGCCCAGCCAGGCGTGGTGCAAAGAACTCATGGGGAGGGCTCGATGGCGGTAGGTGTGGGAAAGCATACCGGTTTAGAAACTCAGGCGCAGGGCTAGTGCGGCCAGGGTGATGATGAGCACCGGCAGGGTCAGGACGATGCCGACCTTGAAGTAATAACCCCAGGTGATCCGGATGCCCTTGCGCGCCAGAATATGCAGCCAGAGCAAGGTCGCCAGGCTGCCGATGGGCGTGATTTTCGGCCCCAGGTCACTGCCGATCACATTGGCGTAGATCATCGCCTCCTTGACCACGCCCACGGCATGGCTGGCCTCGATCGACAGTGCACCGATCAGCACCGTCGGCAGGTTGTTCATCACCGAAGACAGCAGTGCCGTCAGCAATCCGGTACCCAGCGCGGCGCCCCATACGCCGTAATCGGCGAAGGTGTTGAGCCAGGTGGCCAGGTAAGTGGTCAGGCCGGCATTGCGCAGGCCATACACCACCAGGTACATCCCCAAGGAGAAAATCACGATTTGCCAGGGCGCTTCCTTGAGTACCTTGCGCGTGGAAATCTTGTGCCCTTTGGCGGCGATCACCAGCAGGAGCAGGGCGCAGGCGGCCGAGATGGCGCTGATCGGAATGCCCAGGGGTTCGAGGGCGAAGCAACCGACCAACAGAATGCCCAGCACCCACCAGGCTGCGTGGAAGGTCGCCGGGTCATGGATGGCACTGGCCGGTGACGGCAGGTCCGCGGGATCGTAACTTTGTGGGATATCACGCCGGAAGAACCACAGCAGGACCGCCAGGGTCGCTGCGACGCTGACCAGGTTGACGGGCACCATGATCGCCGCGTACTCGTTGAAGCCGATCTTGAAATAATCCGCAGAGACGATGTTTACCAGGTTGGACACCACCAGCGGCAAGCTGGCGGTGTCGGCGATAAACCCTGCACCCATCACGAACGCCAGGGTCGCAGCTGGCGAGAAGCGCAGTGCCAGGAGCATCGACATGACAATCGGCGTCAGGATCAGCGCTGCACCGTCATTGGCGAACAGCGCCGAGACCAGCGCCCCCAGCAGCACCATATAGGCAAACAGCCGGCGGCCACGGCCCCGCCCCCAACGCGCCACATGCAAGGCGGCCCAGGCGAAAAAACCGGCTTCGTCGAGGATCAGGCTGATGATGATCAACGCGACGAAGGTGCCGGTGGCATTCCAGATGATCTGCCACACCACAGGGATATCCGCCAGGCTGATCACGCCGCAGGCCATGGCGAGGATCGCCCCCATTGCGGCACTCCAGCCCACGCCCAGGCCCTTGGGTTGCCAGATGACCAGGACAATGGTGAACAGGAAGATGGCGAGGGCAGCAAGCATCAAGGACATTCTCCGCGGGGTGGCGATTCGGCGTTTGATTGACCTGTGACAAGGTACCGGGATTCTGTGGCAAGTGGTTGAAATTAAAATGAAACACAACTGTCCTAAAGTGCCCGCCATTGGTGATAAAGGAAGTAACGGTGTGACCCGTGCCACTCGCAACTTGCGCAAGACCCTCGACTCTGTCGCGGACAACAACGAAACCGCAGCCTTCGACTTGATGCGTGCCGTCGAAAAACTCAGCGATGAAGTGCTGCGCCAGCGCCTGCTCAACACCATCCACCGGCTTAACCAGGATGCCCACGAGTTGCGTGAGGCCCGGGACGCGGTAGAACGGGTATCGGTCAAGCTGGCCTGATAAGGGCCCATGACCGTTCGGCGACTGCTGCGTGACGATTATTTTGGATGAGCTGACACTAGGCGCGGCCACGGCTGCAGCAGACAGGATCCGTGAAGCCTTCGTGCTCAATACAGAGGAAGTCATCGAATGAGTGAAAAACCGGCAATTGTTCTGGTACACGGGTTTTGGGGCGGCGCAGCGCATTGGAGTCGAGTGATCGTCGAGCTGCGGAAAAAGGGCTACGGCGACTTGCACGCGGTGGAAATCCCCCTGACGTCACTGGCTGAAGACGCCGAACGTACACGCAAGATGGTGGCCCAGATCAAGGGGCCGGTCCTGTTGGTCGGGCATTCCTATGGAGGGGCGGTTATCTCCCAGGCGGGTAATGAACCCAATGTCCAGGGGCTGGTGTTCATTGCCGCGTTTGCCCCGGATGACGGGGAAAGCCCGGGTGCCATTACCCAGGCGCACCTGCCCAAGGCCGCGCCCAATCTGGCGCCGGACAGCGATGGCTACCTGTGGGTCAAGCCCGAGTTGTTCCATGAAAGCTTCTGCCAGGACTTGCCGCAATCGGAGGGCGACGTCCTGGGGGTCACACAGAAGGCGCCGCTGGCCAGCACCTTTGGCGACGAAGTCAGCAACCCTGCCTGGAAGACCAAGCCATCGTGGTATCAGGTGTCCACCCAGGACCATATGATTCACCCCGATAACCAGGTGCGCATGGCCGAGCGCATCAAACCCCGTGAGATTCTCACCCTGGACGCCAGTCATGCTTCGCTAGCCTCCAGGGCTGTTGAAGTGGCGGCCTTTATTGATAAAGCCGCCACGGCCCTGCAGAAGTAATGGTGGCGGGCAACATTCCTTCCCAACGTCGGGGTGTTGCCTGCTGCAAGATCGTTCAAGACAATCCTGGTTGGCACTGCCATGCTTGTCGACTGTCTGTCGATGAGCCCGTTGTCCATGCCTACTGCCTTGCCTCATTACGCTTTCGCCCGTGGCGCGATTGCGATCATCCCCCTGTCGCTGGCCTGTGCCCCGTGGGGCCTGTTGGCCGGTTCCCTGGCGATTGACGCCCAGTTCACCCCGCTGGAAAGCCAGGGCCTGTCGGCCATTGTGTTTGCCGGTGCCGCGCAGTTGGTGGCGATTGGCATGGTCAAGAGCGGCGCGAGCCTGATCGCCATATTGCTCACCACGTTGCTGCTGACCTCCCAGCACTTGCTATATGGCATGCATATGCGGGCCACGCTGTCGCCCTTGCCGGCGCGGTGGCGCATGAGCCTGGGCTTTTTGCTGACGGATGAGTTCTTTGCCCTGGTCAGCCAGTACGACCGCCAGACCTTCAATCGCTGGTATGCCCTGGGTGTGGGCCTGACGTTCTACGTGGCCTGGAACCTGTTCACCCTGGCTGGCATCGTGCTCGGCAAGAGCATCCCCAACCTTGATCAACTGGGCCTGGAGTTTTCCATCGCCGCGACCTTTATCGCCTTGATCACCCCGGTAGTGCGCGATGTGCCAACGGTGGTGTGCGTGGCCGTGGCCTTGCTGTTCTCGGTGCTGCTCAGCTACTGGCACTGGGAGTCGGCGGTGGTGGTGTCGGGGTTGTTGGGGATGAGTGCAGGGTATGCCTGCAAACGCTTGGGAGTGGGGCAACGATGATTTTCGTGATGATTATCGGCATGGGCCTGGCGGTGTTTTTCAACCGTTACCTGTTTCTGGAGCCGCGTTTGCCGGTGCGCCTGAACCGCGGCGCCCGGGAATTTCTTGGTTTCGCGGTGCCTGGCATGTTGACGGCGATTTGCGGGCCGATCATTTTCCTGGCCGAGCATAAGCTCGACCTGAGTCCCACCAACCCTTACCTGCTGGCCGGGATCTGCGCGGTGGCCCTGATGTTCTGGACCCGCAGCGTGTTGACGACGGTGCTGCTGAGCATGGGGCTGTTCTACCTGTTTCGCTGGTTGCTTTAGGGGGGCTTGCCGACGATAGCGGCCGAGAACTCACCACACACGTTCAATGATACAGTCGCGTTTTTTTCAAGGAAGCGATGGCATGCGGAAGGTGGTGATAGGTGCGTTGGTGCTGGCGGCGCTGGCCGGTTGTGCAGGCTCTAAGATGAAAGACGCGCGCTCTGGTGCGCCTTATAAAACCCTGGCCTCAGACAAGGCGGCACTGATCGTCGCCCAGTGCATCCAGTTCGGTTGGCAGGACGAGGCCGTATTCGGTGTCGATGCTGGCGGCTTCATGGAGCCAGCCCAAGGTGGGGGCCATACGGTCTACACCACGGGCGGCGACTACTTTGTCGATGTGCGCAGTGCAGGCACCCGCACCACCGTCAGTTACTACGCTGCCGAGGACAATTGGGCCGCCAAGCGTCGCCTGGCAGCCCTGGCCACTTGTCTGTAGATTTCTTCAGAAATACCCGGCGGACACACCGTCGGCTTTGCCTTAAAATGCCCGCGCTTGCCCGACATGATGGCTCTTTACCAGTACATGGATGTCGAGGTCTAAATGTCGGGCAAGCATCTTTTCACCGTGGCATATAGCCTAAGTGCCACCGCCTGGGAATCTTCAACGACACCAGGCCCAGCAGCGCCGACAACAGGCCGCTGACCAGCAGGGCCCTGATTCCCAACTGATGCTCCAGCAAGGCGCCGATCACCGCGCCGACAAACATCCCGGCCCAGGGAATCAACTGTACACGCCAGCCATTGCGGCGCTCCCCCAGCATCCAGCGCCCCAGCCCGCGCCCGAAACGCGACAGTGCGCCGGTCACGTACGTCAGCCCCACAGGCAGGCCGTTGACCTGTTCCACTGCCGCATTGAGCATGCCCATGGCAATGATCGCGGCCAGTACTGCCGGCAACTGTTCAGCCATCGGCCACGCCGCCGCGCCGCACAACAGGGTGGCAATACACAGCAACAGCGGCAGCGCGTGGCGCTTGCTGATACGGCTGATGATCACACCCAGCGCATTACCCAGGATAAACGTCGCCACCAGCAGGGTAAGGCGCCCGGTGAGCCCCAGGTCACCCTCACTGATCGCCACCGCCAGCCGCGTGGTGTTGCCGCTCATGAACGAGACAAAATCGCCACTGGCCATAAAACCGATAGCGTCGGTCATGCCCGCCAGCACCGAGAGGCTGGCCACTAGCGTCAGGCCAATGCGGCCCCGCCATTTGTGCTGGTGCTGCAGAGCGGTATTGACCATGGGTTTAGGGGAGGAGGGCAGCACGTCGAGAGGTTCCTCAGTGAGATTATCCGGCCACTACCGTAGGACGCTTTCCTGCCGACTGCAATGATTTGGCACATCCTTCAGTTCATCTCCAAGCGCCAGCCCATGGCTTGCCAGGTCAGCACATGAGTCGGCTTGAGCGCCTTGAGAAACGCCGCGTCATGGGAGACCGCAATCAGTGCTCCAGTAAACCCTTGCAAAGCCTGCTCGAAAGCCATCACCGACTCCAGGTCCAGGTGGTTGGTGGGTTCGTCCAACAGCAACAATTGCGCCGGGGTCTTGCGCCATAAGGCAATCGCCATGGCCGCCTTCAGGCGCTCACCGCCACTGAGCTGGCCGGTGGGTTGGGTCACGCGCAAGGCATCCAACTGCAACAAAGCCAGGCGTGTGCGCAACTCGGCTTCGGCCAGTGGCGTGTCCATCCACTTCAGTTGTTCGACGATCGATTGCCGGTCATCGAGCAGCGCCAATGGTTGGTCGAGATAGGCGCAGGGCACGTGAACCGTGCATTCGCCGCTGACGGGTTGCCATTGGCCCGCCAGTAGCTTGAGCAGGGTGGATTTGCCGCAGCCGTTCGGCCCGTTGACGGCGACCCGTACCGGCCCACACAGGCTGGCGTTGATGAAGGTGCTCGGCGCGCGCGGGTCGAGCCAGGGCAACTGACTGTCGACCAACGTTAATACCTGGCGACCCGCTGGCAATGATGTGCCGGGCAAGGCGAGGAAGGTCGGGGTTTGGTCTACCACCCGCTCGTGGGCCGAGCGCACGCGTTCGTTCAACGTCTGTTTTTGCTGGACATGGGCGCTGCGCACATTGCTCACGATTTCGTTGGCGGCGCCTTTCCAGCGGGCCTTGGTGAAGGCGTCGACGTTGGCGGTTTCCGCATATTTACGGGCGCTGGCAGCGTGGCGCTGGAAGCTGTCAATAGCCTTTTTCAGGCGCTGGTGCTCACGCCGTCGATCCAGCCGGGCATGCTCCAGGGCCGCCTGGGCGGCGTGTTGTTCGGCATCACGCTGCGCACGATAGTCGTCGTAGTTGCCGCCATAGAGCCGGGCTCCGAGGGGGGACAGTTCGATGATCCGCTCCAGGGTATTGAGCAGGCGCCGGTCATGGCTGACCACCACCAAGCCGCCGCGCCAGCTACTGAGGGTCGCTGACAGCCAGTCGCGGCCGGCGCTGTCGAGGTGGTTGGTGGGTTCGTCGAGAATCAGTAACTGCGGCATGCACAACAGGGCGCCAATCAGGGCGATCCTGGCCAGTTGGCCGCCGCTGAGTTGCCCGGCGGGCTGGCTGGGATCTATCTCGGACAAACCGGCACCGTCGAGGGCCTGGCGCAGGCGTTCGGCCAGGTCCCAGCGATCATCGATCAGTTCCAGGTCGCCGGGCAGCGCTTGCCCTCTGGCCAGGCGCTCAAGACCAGCCAGGATTGGCGCGCAACCGCAGACCTGGGCCACGGTCTGCCCCGGCAACAGCTCGATGGTTTGTGGGACATAGGCGATACGGGCCGACGATTTGATAACGCCGCAGGAAGGAAGAAGCACGCCGGCCAGCAGGCGTGCCAACACACTCTTGCCCATGCCATTACGGCCGACAATCCCGGTCGGGGTGTGATCGATAGACAGGTTGAGGTCTTTCAGCAACGTCGCGCCATTGGCGAACTGGAAACCCACGTGATGCAAGGAAACAAGTACAGGCAGCCGGTTGACGTCAGTCATCAGCACCTCCAGAACAATGTGGCACAAGCCAACAAGCGCGCCAGGCGGCTCATTGCGTTTACATGTTGGAAGGCTTAGTTGTTCACGTCGGCGGTCGTCCTGCGGGAGGAAAGGCCCCATAGGCTAGCGCAACTGAGTTACTTTTCCTACACCTGTGCTGCCAGCGCCTACAGTTGCTCAAGAAACATCGCCAGCCCGACCTCTTCAGCTTTCAACCCTTTGCGCACCCTGGGCCTGGGCAGTTTCGCCAGGCTACCCAGGGTGAAGTGCTCCAGCACGGCGGGGTGGATGTAGCACTTGCGGCACACCGCAGGGGTATTGCCCAATTGTCGGGCGACGTGCTTGACCATCTCCACCACATGCTTTTTCGCATCTGACTCCGGTTGCCACGCCAGTTCCCGCAGCACTGCCAGGGCCAGGGCACTGCCGGCCCAGGTGCGATAATCCTTGGCGGTAAAGTCGGCGCCGGTGAGGCTGTGCAGGTACGCGTTGACGTCGGTGGAACTGACGGTATGCCGCTCGCCGTCTGCGTCCAGATACTGGAACAGGTCCTGCCCTGGCAACTCCAGGCAGCGCTTGAGTACGCCAGCCAGGCGCCGGTCCTTGACGCTGACCTGGTGTTCGACACCGCTCTTGCCACGGAACTGGAACTGGATTTCGCTGCCCTTGATGTCCACATGGCGGGTGCGCAAGGTGGTCAGGCCATAGGAGCGGTTATCGCGAGCGTATTGGCTGTTGCCGACGCGGATTAGCGTAGCGTCCAGCAACAGTACGACAGTGGCCAGGACCTTCTCCCGGTTAAACCCCGGCGCTTCGATTTGCGCTTGCAGGTGCTTGCGCAGTTTGGGCAACGCATTGCCAAAATCCTGCAGGCGCGAATATTTGTCGCTGTCGCGCACTTCACGCCAGCGTGGGTGATAGCGGTATTGTTTGCGGCCTCGGGCATCGCGCCCGGTGGCCTGCAGATGGCCCTTGGGGTCGGCGCAGATCCAGACGTCGGTATAGGCCGGCGGGATGGCAAGGGCGTTGATGCGCTGGATTTCGTCGGTGTCGGTGATGCGTTGGCCGTTGCTCTGGAAATACTGGAACGTGCCCCGCAGTTTGCGGCGACTCAGGCCCGGCTGATGGTCGTCAACGTAGTGCAGGTCGCGGGGCAGGGTGGAGTCGGGCATGGGACGCAGTCCTTGGCAGCAAATCAGGCCGGTATGGCTGATTGACCGCAGCACTGTGCCGTCCGTTCAAGCCAGTACGGCGACGGCCTTGATTTGTGCCCACAATGCCTGGCCGGGATGCACTTGCAATTGGTCTCGCGAGTAGCGGGTGATCCGCGCGAGCAACGGCGTACCCGCCGCGTCGAGCCGTACCAGCACGTGGGCGCTGTTATCGGCGGGAATCTCCTGGGTCACCGTTACGGGTAAGCAGTTGAGGATACTGCTGTGCTCCCCGGGCTGCAGGCTGAGGCTGACATCCCGGGCCTGGACCTTGAACCGCAAGTATTTGCCCTGCTCCAGCGGGGCGTGGGCCACGCGCATCTGCAGTGGGCTGTCGGGCAGTTGCAGGGTCAGCAGTTGATAGTGGGCGTCATGGCCACTGACCGTACCGTTGATCACCACGCCGGCATCGTCGCCCAGGGCCAGCGGCAGGTCGAGCCGCGCCAGGGTTTCGCCAATCGGCCCACTGGCCAGGGCCTTGCCCTCACTGAGCAGGACAATGTGATCGGCCAGGCGGGCCACTTCATCCTGGGCATGGCTGACGTACAGCACCGGGATTTCCAGTTGGTCGTGCAGGCGCTCCAGGTAAGGCAGGATCTCGTCTTTGCGCTGGCTGTCGAGGGCGGCCAGGGGCTCGTCCATCAGCAGGAGCTGCGGGCTGGTGAGCAGGGCGCGGGCGATGCCGACGCGCTGGCGCTCACCGCCGGACAAATGCTGGGGATGGCGATCGAGCAGGTGGCCGATGCCCAGCAATTGCGTGGCCTGGGTCATGTCTACGCGGCGTTGGGCCTTGGGGATACGCTTGAGGCCGAATTCCAGGTTGGCCAACACCGACAGATGGGGAAACAGGCTGGCTTCTTGAAACACATAACCCAAGGCACGTTTGTGCGGCGGCACAAACAGGCCATTGCGGCTGTCTTGCCAGATTTGATCATTGATTTGCACAAAGCCATCGCCGGCCCGCTCCAGCCCGGCAATACAGCGCAGGCAGGTGGTCTTACCCGAGCCTGAGTGCCCGTAGAGCGCACTCACGCCACGGCCCGGCAGCTTCAGGTCTACGTCCAGGGCAAACCCGGAATATTTCAATTGCAGGCGTACCTCGATCATCGACATCAACTCCAGCCCGCTTTGGTTTTACGGCTGGAGTAGAGCGCCAGCAACACCAGGAAAGAAAACACCACCATCGCCCCGGCCAGCCAGTGGGCCTGGGCATATTCCATGGCTTCGACGTGATCGTAGATCTGCACCGAGACCACGCGGGTCTTGTCGGGGATATTGCCGCCGATCATCAGCACCACGCCAAACTCGCCCACGGTATGGGCAAACCCGAGGATCGAAGCGGTGATAAAGCCGGGACGGGCCAGCGGCAGGATCACCGTGAAAAATGTATCCCAGGGATTGGCGCGCAGCGTGGCGGCGACTTCCAGGGGACGGCTGCCGATGGCCGAGAATGCGTTTTGCAACGGTTGCACCACAAACGGCATGGAATAGATCACCGAGCCAATCACCAGGCCGGCGAAGCTGAAGGTCAGGGTGCCCAGGCCCAGCCATTGGGTGAACTGCCCGAGGTAGCCATGAGGGCCCATGGTCAGGAGCAGATAGAAGCCAATGACCGTGGGTGGCAGCACCAGCGGCAGGGCGACGATCGCGCCGATGGGGCCGCGCCACCAGGAACGGGTGCGCGACAACCACAGGGCAATAGGAGTGCCGATGACCAGCAGGATGGCCGTGGTCAGCGACGCCAGTTTCAGGGTTAGCCAAATGGCAGAGAAATCGGCACTCGATAGCGGCATTTACAGTTGATAACCGTAGGATTTGATAACGGCAGCGGCTTTGGGGCCCTTGAGGTAGTCGACCAGTGCCTTGGCGGCCGGGTTGTCCTTGCCTTTGTTGAGAATCACCGCGTCCTGTTTGATCGGGTCATGCATCTGGCCGGGTACGATCCACGCCGAGCCGCTGCTGACTTTGCCGTCTTTATAGATCTGCGACAAGGCGACAAAACCCAACTCGGCATTGCCAGTGGAAACAAACTGATAGGCCTGGGTGATGTTCTGGCCTTCGACGAGTTTGCTCTTGACCTGATCGGTCAGGCCCAGCTTGGCCAGCACCTGGGTGGCAGCGAGGCCATAAGGGGCTGCTTTCGGGTTGGCGATGGACAGGTGCTGGTATTCATTTTTCTTCAGCACTGCGCCCTCGGTATCCACATAACCTTCCTTGGCCGACCATAGCGCCAGGGTGCCCACGGCATAGGTAAAGCGTGAACCCTTGACGGTGTCGCCTTCGCTTTCGAGTTTTTGCGCGGTGGTGTCGTCGGCGCTGAGGAACACTTCAAACGGTGCGCCGTTTTTGATCTGGGTATAGAACTGCCCGGTTGCTCCATAGGCGGCGACCAATTTGTGGCCCGTGTCCTTTTCGAAGTCAGCGGCAATGGCCTGGATCGGTGCGGTGAAGTTGGCGGCGACCGCCACCTGGACTTCATCGGCCTGGGCCATTGCGGTGACGAACACGGCAACCATTGTGGCCAGGCACGTCGGGATAAAGCGAGGGGTACTGAACATCATGAGCGGCTCCGCGAGAGGGGGGGATTCAACGGGTCTGACACGGAAGCAACGCTCTGTGTTCAGGCGTTGTATGTATAAGTATATAGCGCAAAAATGGCAAGAAGAATCAACTCGCTGGACCTGCCTCGGGCCTCGGGAGTTGTGCGGTGTAGCGCGCTGACTTTTCTCTTCTCTCCTCAAACCTGTCCTTACAGCTTAAAGCGGTGCATGTGCTGATAATTGGGCCTTATCTGGGGTAATTGCCGCCCTGAAAAGAGCTTCAAGGGAGAGCTACATGGAAAAGGAATATGCCTACATCGATAGAAAAGCTGATGAACAGGGCAGTAGCGAGGCTTATGTACAACGCTGGCTTGATCGTGTTCTCGACAATTCGACGCTTGACCTCAATGCCAAGCATTTAATTAAAACCCAGTCAAAGCTGCCCGTGGAGTTCCGGATATTTGACGGTACTGAGGAGGGGGAGGAGCGCACCCCGACGATTGTGGTGCGAGAGGAGGTGGCCTTATGGCACATCCTCAATGACCGGTACCCCTGGTGCAGCTTTTATGGCAAGGCGCAAATGGACGGTAACGTTGAGGCGGCCGTGCAAATGCCCAAATTTTACGGCGCGTTGGCGCGGGAGTTGACGGCTGCGAAGTTTTTCATGAGCCGGGTCCGCTCCAGCGGCCAGCACACCGTGAATCAATTAGTCCGCCATAACCTGGATTTGCCAGACAGAGCACTGCTCAAAACCGAGGTTGTACTGCTGTCGGTCTGGGGGGTGAGTAAGCGCTTGTTGGCTGAGATCTGGTTTGAGGTTTTGCCCACTGAACTGGGCGCCAGCCGGTGGCCAAGAATGATCAGCGGTGAATGGCCTGGCATGCGCATAGGGGTGAGGAGCGGTGATCGCTACAGCTATTCATCTGATCCTGCCGATAACCAACTGTGGCTCAAACGTTTCGATGAGGAGGTGCTGGATGTGGACATCAGCATTTATCCGCGTTGGTCGGCATATACCCTGCAGCTGCCTGACGATGACATGGAGTCCGATCAGATTGTTGAAGTCATGCTGAGCAACATCCCGGGAGAGTCACGCAAATCAAGGTATGTAATCAACGTCCCAGCAAAGTTTGGGCGCAAGGATCAGTGGCAGTATTACGTCGGGATCTACCTCAGTTACCGCTGTCCCTGGTTGCTGTATGGCGTCTTGAATCAAGAGGGCGTGGTCAAGCCGGTCAGAAATCAGCAGAACCACTGGTTCGCCCGGTGCGATGCCACGCAGATAGTGGTTGATGTTCGCCTGTTACCCTATGAAATGGCGCAATGGACGGTAGACCTTGCCCCGGGCCAGCCCCTTCCCGTGGCCATACAGTCATGGCAAAAGTGGGATGCTCTGATGACAGGGGTTGGAACCGTAGAGCTGACCACCGGTTATGTGCGCACACTTATCGACCGCAGCCTGGCGAAGTCCGGCTTGCCTGAGCAAACCCAGGAGGACTTCAGGGCTCAGACGGCTTTCCGGTACAAGTACCAGGCGGGGTATCCGGTCTATTCGCCGAACTTCACCGCGTATGTTCCGCCGCGATACCGGTACTTTTCGTTTAACCAGATAATGGTTGGCGAGCCCCAACGCATTGCATTCTTGCAGGAAACGCTGGCAGCTGTGCAACTGCGTAACCAGATACTTTCCGAAGCTGAAGTAAAGGCGCTGGCCGGGTTGAGGGATACCCTGTTGAGTGAGTTTTTTGCCGATATCGACAACTTGCTTAACGCCGTGCAGTACAAACAGTTGTTCAATGACACCTGTAGTGCGTTGAGCAGGGTCAGAGTCGGCAGGTTCCTGGCCGCTGACAAGGCACAGGACTCAGCATTACGAGAGTGTGCATTTGCTTTTTTGCATGGCGAATTGAAGCCTCGCCTGCTGTTGTTCCACGGAAAAGTAATACCCAACATCATCGTGCTCAAGCACAGCTCGCAGAAAGCCTTGTTGGTATCGCTGAACATGGAAGAACAGCCATGGGTGAAGTGGGAGCCCAGTACCGTACCTGGCCAACCCAGCGATGCGTTGGTGGCGTTCATGACAAACCACCTCCCTTTTCCGGAAAAAGCCAACACGACCCGCAGCGACTTTTTTCCGAAGAAAAACCGGTATGGCTATCACTACCGCCGCAACCCAGCAGAACCGGTGTCTTTTCGCGAGACAGAGAATATCAACAGTTCTTTGCTGGAGGCGGCGATTGATGAGCTCAAACAGCAGATGAACTATGTGGTGTTTTCTTCCAATGAAGAACGTCGCAGGGACCAGGCGCGGCTATTCAAGACCACCTTGCGCGCCGTTTCCGGATTGGTGATCGCGGCTGTAGGGCCCCTGTCGGGAGTGGGTGCGTTACTCCTTGCAGGCGGTGCACGGTTGATAGCGAACATGGGCGATGCCAGTGTCAGCTATTTTTTGGGACAAGAGGCCGATCGCCCCCACGACTACGCAGCCTACGTCCAGGAATGCAAGTTGGGTGTGCTGTTAGGACTGGTTGACCTGGGCGCAGATATAGCCCTGGCCAGGAACAAAATGCGGGTGGTATTGAAGCAATCGACCCTGGCGAGCAAAACAATAGTTCCCTTCTTTGTCCGACATCACGTCACGGATTCGCCCATTAAATTGGAGCTGGAAAGTGGGTCTGACCTGTTTGTTCCCAGCCCCGACAGCGTCAGCGAGTTGCGCGACCGGCTGGAAAAGACCTACCGGGATGGCATCGGGCTGCCTGTCCTGCGCGATGCAATAAGAGCTTCGAGCCCCTCGGGTTACATCGAATCGCAACAGTGCGCAGACTATTTGCAGGGCAAATCCTGGGGCGTCCAGATGATTGGCATATTGATCTTTTCCGAGCTCAACGATAACGCTCCGCGAGGTCATTTTGCTCTGTCTGTCAGGAACAACGGTGATGTCGGCGTACTGGATATGACGATAAGACATTCGGCCCCGAACGCTGAAGGGCGCGCCTACTTTGGAACATTCGACAGTTGGCAGGTGTACTTGCGCTCTCTGGTGGGCCTGCGGGAGAAACTGGTGGTCTGCAAGGTCTACGATAATTTGGCCATGGCCAGCTATGAGATTGATGCGTTGTTTGCTCTGGGTGTCAGTTGGGGGCACTTTTTCAATACGGGGAATTATCGCCTGATCTCCTTGCCTTCACGGTTTATTCCCCTGTTGGAACAGCAACTGAGGCGGCTCTGGACCGGCGTCTTCCTACAGCATTCCAGCATTCCTGTACCCATCCCCAGTGTTATCGAGAGCGGCCCGGCCCCGTTCGGGCAGGATGAGCTGCTGATGCAGGTTAGTACGCTCAACAGTTTTATCAGTGAGCCTGAGCAGCTGCTGCGCAGTAGTATCGGGGTCGATGGTATTGGTGGGTTGCGCTCCCAACTGCTGGGCTATTTGCAAACCTGGCGCACTGACGCGATGGAAGGGTATCGCGAGCTCATGGACGGGGTTGTCGTTGAAGAGGCAGATTTGGTGCGTGGTGCGTTGTTGCACCTCGATGCGCTGCAGGTCGGCGTGGACAGTCCGTTCTCCACCGCGCAAAACGCGATGGCTGATTGTGTCGACTGGATCGCCACCCGGGCAGATCAAGTGGATGAAACCTGGCGAGGGCAGTTGAAGGCACAGATCGAACGTTATGTCTCGGGCGACCAGGCCAACAGTGATATCTACCAGAGGGCGGCATTGGATCTGTTGCATGTGGCCCTTGCCAGCGGCAAGGAACGCCAGACTCAGCACAGGCGCCATGCCAACTATGAGCGCTTGTCGATCACCAGCGGTCAGACCCTGTTCCTTACAGGCCTGCGGTTTATCCAGGGGATGCCGCAGGTGCACCAGGCCGAGGGGCTTTTCGCCCTCATCATGACCTGTCAGCCCTATGGTGACAGCAACGAACTGTTTGCACGGATTATGTACGGCATCAGCGCATTGCGGCAGCAGCGCTTCTGCGTCCTTAGTCTTTCCCACGAGAGTCGGCTCAGCGGTCTGGAAACCACAGAGCTGGCAGTTGTCTAGACAGTTTTGCGGGTCAGTTGGCTGCACGCTTGCGTGGCCAGTTGGCGGGTCAATTGCGCTGTCGACAGTTGGTGCTTCAGGCCAACCGCCTGGCCTGCCCACAGGCTGCTGAAGCCCGCTTCATCCTTGGCCCGCAGGGGCAGCAACGCGCCGCCAGCGAGGGGGAAGGCCGGCGCTGCCGGATTGATTGCGCCCAATTCGGCCATTACCCGATTGACGATCCCGCGTGCCGGCCGACCGGTGAACAGGTTGGTCAACGCCGTTTCGCTTGCCTTGGCCATGTGCAGTGCCTGGCGATGGGAGGGCGTGACAGTGGCTTCGGCCGTGAACAAGTACGCGGTGCCAATTTGCACCGCTGAGGCGCCGAGGGCGAACGCAGCGACTATCCCACGTGCGTCACCGATCCCGCCGGCAGCGATCACTGGCACCTTGACTGCATCCACCACCTGAGGCACCAGGGCCATGGTGCCGATCTGGCTGCTAAGGTGCTCGCTGAGAAACATTCCACGGTGCCCCCCGGCCTCGTAACCCATGGCGATGACCGCATCACAGCCATGCTGTTCCAGCCAGATGGCCTCTTCGACGGTGGTTGCCGACGACAATACTTTAGCGCCGGTGGCCTTGACCCGGTCCAGCAGCGTTTTTTCCGGCAGGCCGAAGTGAAAACTGACTACTTCGGGGCGGAACTCTTCCACCACCTCGCAACTGGCCTTGTCGAACGGTGCGCGGTTGGAGACCGGAGTGGGCGCGTCAAAGTCAGCACCCAGCTCGCGGTAGTAGGGCTCCAGCAAATCTTTCCACCGGCGGTCGCGCTCGGGGTTGGGGGCCGGCGGCTGGTGGCAGAAGAAATTGACGTTCAGCGGGCGAGTGCTGGCCTGGCGAATGGTGGTTAGCGCCTGGCGCAGTTGTTCGATGCTCAAGGTGGCCGCCGGCATGGAGCCCAGAGCGCCGGCCTGGCTTGCGGCAATCACCATCTGTGGGCCGGTGCTGCCGGCCATGGGCGCCTGAATGATCGGCAGTTCAATGCCCAGCAGGTCGAGAATGCGGGTATCTGGCCAAGTGTTCATGGATCGCTTCTCCAGGGGTGGAACGTTCAGGAAGGCTGTCGGGCATTTTTAGCAGGTGCGCCCGGGGCAAGGCCAGTCTGTATTATTCACTGGACGCGCACGCTTGTTCATGCAACGTGTGGCGTTCGCGCTGGAGCAACTGCTGCTTGCGCTCCACGCCCCAACGGTAACCCGAAAGATGGCCATCGCTGCGCACCACGCGGTGGCAGGGAATCGCCACCGCCAGGCTATTGGCGCCGCAGGCCTGGGCAACGGCACGAAAGGCACTGGGTGCGCCGATGCGCTTGGCAATCTCGGCGTAGCTGGCGGTGCTGCCTACCGGGATTTCCCGCAGCGCCTGCCAGACCCTTTCCTGAAAGGCGGTGCCGCGCAGGTCCAGCGGTAGGTGCAGGCCCAGAGCTGGCGCTTCGATAAACCCCACCACTTGGGCAATCAACTGTTCAAAATCCGGGTCGGCACCAATCAGGTTGGCCTGCGGGAACTGGTCCTGCAGATCGCGCGCCAACTGGTCCGGATCGTCGCCCAAGAGGATCGCGCAAACTCCGCGATTGCTCTGGGCCACCAGAATCGCCCCAAGGGAACACTCGCCGACGGCAAAGTGAATATCGTTATGGATGCCTCCGGCCTTGTAGTCGCTGGGTTTCATGCCGAGCAACTGGTCGGCAGATGCGTAGAAGCGACTGTTTGAGTTGAAACCCGCGTCGTATAGCGCATCGGTCACCGACTGGTTGTCCTGCAGGTGGGCCCTGACTTTGCGTGAGCGATGGGCGCGCGCATAGCCCAGGGGCGTCAAACCGGTCAGGGTCTTGAATACCCGGTGAAAGTGGAACGGGCTCAACCCGGCGCCGCTGGCCAGTTCTTCCAGGGAGGGCGGGGTCTGGGCCTGTTCGATGTGTCGACAGGCGGCGGCAACCAACTGCGCATGGCGCTGCGCGACCTGGGTCTGATCGGCCGACGTGCGTTTGTTGGGCCGGTATCCGGCGGCTTCGGCTTGCTGCGGCGTGTCGAAAAACTCGACGTTCTTGCGCAGTGGCTGGCGTGCGCTGCTGCTGGGACGGCAATACACGCCGGTGGTCTTGACCCCGTAGACAAAAAATTGGTCAGCCTTGGGGTCACGGGCGACAATGGCGGCCCAGCGCAGGTCATCTTCAGTGCTCATGGCATTAGCTCGGCAATGGATCAGTGGCCAGGATAATCACGGGGTAGCGCCCGGACACTCCGTTGCTTGCGGTTGAATTCGCCGGGGTCAGCCGGCCGTGCGAAACGTCAGGTTGATCCGCTGTGGCCCCATGCGCGGGTGCACGCCGTCCTTGATTGGCAGCACACCATGAAAGCGCAGGCGATCGACACCACCCCATACCGCCACATCGCCATGGAACAGCGAGATTTTCTGCGTCTTGTCACTGCGTTGGTGGCCCCCAAACAGAAACACCGCCGGCAGCCCCAGAGACAGCGAGACCACTGGGGCACTGTAGTCGCGTTCGTTCTTGTCCTGATGCAGGGACATCCTGGCGCCCGGCACATAGCGGTTGATCAGGCAGGCGTCGGGTGCAAAACCGTCGAAGCCGGCCGCGCTGGCGGCGTTGACCGCTAGCTCGCGCAGCACCGCAGGCATGCTTGGCCAGGGTTGTTGACGTTCGGGGTCGAGGGGGCTGTAGCGATAACCCTGGCGGTCGGTGGTCCAGCCCAACTCACCACAACTGCTCAATGCCGCCGACATGGTAAAGCCACCGGGGGTAACCATCTGCCGGAAGGGTGCTTGGGCGAGGACTGCACGTAACTCGGGCAATAGCCGCTCAAGCCAGGGCAGGCCATAGCCCCTGAGGACGTAGGATTGTTCGCCGACTTGCTCGCGACGGGCCGGTTGTTGCAAGGCCTCGTCGCTGAACAGATCGCCGGTGGAATGAGGGTCCATGTCGCAGAATCACTCCGGTGCTGGTGATGGTTTTACAGGGCCTTGCTCACGGTGATCTCAGTGATTTCGTCACTGGCATCATGAATTTTCGCCAAGGCCGCCTGGGCTTCTTCGATGCTGGCCGCGTGCAATTGGGCAAATTCGAAGCGGCGTTCACCGTTGAGTTTGTACTTGATGACGTATTTGGTGGTTTGAGTCACGGTCATTCCTGTGGCTTGGGGCAGCGCAATCAGCTGAGTTTGGTGCTGGTACGGCGAACGATACGGATTTTATGGGACAAGGCCGGTTTACGGGTAACGCTGATGGCACGGCGCGTCACCACATCCAGGGTAATGTTCCAGAACCCGGTACTTGGCGCGGTGATCTTGGCCGGGAACTTGTCGAATGCGCCACCGTGATACGTGTGGCGGCCACCGTTTTTGAAGCTGCGAAAATTCGCATCGCTCATCAGACGGATATTACAGGTCTGCGAGCATTCAATGACGACAATGTCCCCTTCGTTCAAGTGTTCGCGCTGGTGGATGAATTTCATGAGGGGGTGTCTCCAGAAGGGCTTTTTCTGAAAAATCAGAACGATACGTAGGTTAAGATGGAGTTTATCAGCCCCAGCACGTTTATTATCGGGCCGTCGTCGACGTCTTCGACAATTTAAAACAGTTATTTACCGATATATCAGGGATAAATCCTACGTTGGCGGGAGAAAAATACCATCTCCGCTGTCGTAGGATCTTTATCGGAGGTTTTGTATGAAGTGGAGTGTATTGGTTCTGGCCCTGGCAATTGGTGGGTGTGCTTCGGTTTCAGACATCAAGCAGACACCGCCAACCCTGGCGGTTATCTCCGGGAAAAAACCGCAGGAGTATGCGGCGTGTGTCGTGCAA
Organism: Pseudomonas fluorescens; assembly: GCF_000730425.1. Taxonomy (NCBI): domain Bacteria; kingdom Pseudomonadati; phylum Pseudomonadota; class Gammaproteobacteria; order Pseudomonadales; family Pseudomonadaceae; genus Pseudomonas; species Pseudomonas fluorescens. Next base: position 525,466 of record NZ_CP008896.1, read on the forward strand.
AAGCTGTCGTCGACCCGTCGTCCGTCGCAGATCGAGCCTCACAAGGAAGGCGTGCGGGTAATTGTGCCGCAGAAATTTTCTGCTGACCCATCGGCCATTTTTGAGATTGAAGATCGCTCCAGCGGCAGCAGCATCAAGCTCTATGAGAGCATGTCCAATGTGCCGATTCGTCCGGGTGACGTGAAAAAAGCTGCGGAAGACTGCATTTCCGGCTGAGTTCACGGCGCCGCTCATACGCGATCAACTCCGATCAGGAAGCCCGGCCTGCTGCTGCAGTGCCGGGTTTTTATTGTCTGAAATATCTTACGTGGCGGTTGTGACTGTCAGCTCATTACCCTACCATTTGTAGGCTTATGCATTGTAGGTCTAAGCATATAACTATAAAAATGGAGTCGTGATGATGTCTGTGGAGAGAGTGTTGATGGGTGGCGCCTTGCTGCTCATGCTCGGCAGCGCGCAGGCGCTGGAGGGCAAAAAAGTGTTCAGTGAAGGTGGCGCGCAGCCCGGCGCGGCAGCTTGCATGGCCTGCCACGGGGCCGATGGTCTGGGTTTGGCCGTCGCGGGCTTCCCTAGGCTAGCGGGGTTGTCGGCAGTTTACTTGAGCAAACAACTGCATGACTTTCGCAGTGGGACGCGGAGCAGCCCGGTAATGACGTCGTTGGCCAAGGCGCTTACCGAGGAAGAAATCGCGGCAGTGAGCCAGACACTGGCGGCGATGCCCGCGCCAGTCGTAGAGAGCGGCCATCGTGGTGCTATTCCCTCCCATCCCGCCGAAAAACTGGCATTGCAAGGTGCCTGGGAGCGGCAGATTCCAGCGTGCGTCAGTTGCCATGGCCCGTCGGGTGTCGGTGTTGGCGAGGCGTTCCCGCCGCTGTCCGGGCAATCGGCTGCCTACCTGGCTGCCCAGCTCAATGCCTGGCGCAATGGCACCCGGCACAATGACCTCAATGACCTGATGGGGCATGTGGCCAAATCCCTGACGGATGATGAAGTGCAGGGGATCGCCAGTTACTTCGCCTCCTTGCCTGGCCAGGAGGTCAAGCCATGAAGAACCTGTCATTTGTACCCGTGTTGGCTGCGCTGATCTGTGTGCCGGTGTTGGCGGCACCGATTGCCATGGAAGATCAGTCGCAATTGCAGGTACCGACGGCGGTGCCTGCTGCCACGGCGTTCCAGCCGCCCCAGGAAAGTGAGTTGCCCGACAACGCCTACGGCAAGCTGGTGATGCAGGGCTATGCGTTGTTTGTCGACACCAAGCGCCTGGCGCCGCAGTTTGTCGGTAACGGCCTCAATTGCAGCAACTGCCACCTGGATCAGGGGCGCCTGGCCAATTCGGCGCCGCTATGGGGTGCTTACCCCATGTACCCGGCTTACCGAAAGAAGAATGACAAGGTCAACACCTTTGCCGAGCGCTTGCAGGGTTGTTTCCAGTTCAGCATGAACGGCGGCAAGCCCCCAGCAGCGGACAGCCATGAGATTACCGCGCTGTCGACGTATGCCTACTGGCTGGCGAGCAAGGCGCCACTGGGCGTGGAGTTGCCGGGGCGCGGCTACCCCGAGGTGCCGCAGCCGGCCAAGGGCTATAGCCTGGCCCAGGGTGCCGAGGTGTACAAGGCACAGTGTGCGGTGTGCCATGGCGCCGAAGGCCAGGGGCAGAAGGTTGGCGACAACTATGTGATGCCGCCGCTGTGGGGGAGGGATTCCTACAACTGGGGCGCCGGAATGCACCGAATCAATACGGCAGCTTCCTTCATCAAGCACAACATGCCACTGGGTAAGGGCGGCAGCTTGAGCGATCAGCAGGCCTGGGATGTGGCAGCCTACGTCAATCGCCATGAACGTCCGCAAGACCCGCGTCTGGTAGACGGCTCGGTGGAGAAAACCCGCGTCAAGTTCCACGCCAACGACGGCGTGAACCTGTACGGGCAAACGGTAGATGGCGTACTGATTGGCCAAGGCATCCGTTAAACTACTGGCTGCCCATAAAAAATGCCGCTGAAACCTCAGGCTTCAGCGGCATTGTCATTTTGGAAAGTCAGTCATGAAACGTGAACGTGTCAAAGAGCGGCATGCAGAGGGTCACATCTCTGCGACCCATGTGATTCAAAATCCGGCCAACTCCGGGGAGTGGATCGTATTTTTCAAGAAAAGCGGGGGACGCAGTTTTTTCCTGGTGGATGACCAGGATGAGGTCGAGTCCTTTGAGCGTCTGGATGACCTGATCGACACTGTCCGTGGGCTGGGGATCAAGTTCGCCGAGATTCACATGTAGCCACCCAGGTTACTTGCAGACCACCACCACACTGCGGCTTTTGAAGTTGCCGACATCCGCACCCAGGGTCTTGTCACTTTCCTTCAAGGCCGGCGTACCTTCGGTGCCAACAATGCGGTAACCGGTGCCCGCGCAAGAGGCGTCGGCCTTCTCATAGCAACTGGCCCAGGAGTTGGCCTCGCCCGAGCAATCAATGGTTAGCCCTTGCTCACCGTTTTTCAGGTAGGTATCGGACGTGGTGGTGCAGCCGGCAAGCGCCAGTACCGAAGTCAGTGCCAGGATTTTGTTCATGAATTGGGTCGTCGTCGAGGGTGTTGGAGGGGCGCTGACACTGTCGTGGGGCGTTGATGCCAGAGTATAACGGACTGCCAGTGGGTACTCGCAGAAATAGTATCTGCGACTGCGCAAGCCTCAGGATGCCACGGGATGATTTCGCCTTCGCCTTGTCGCCATTAGGTTACGGCACACCCATCACGAGCACGCCACTTCCGCTGACCGCACCGGGAGTCGGAAGGGATCCGGCTCGCCGAACGAGTGCGAACGTCACATCATCCCCGCCTACGCTATCGGTAATGCGTAATAGGAATGAACTGCCTACTTGGACAGCAGCCCCGCCACGTAAGAGTGCCGTGCCGACATCCGGGTTGGTCATTGTCAGGAGGTTGGCGTTGAACGACGATGGGATGCCTTTGTAAGTAATGGTGATGGGTGTAGTAATCCCCGGATCCGGGCATGCATATGTGAGTCGGCGGTCACGGCGGACGGTGGTAGTGAGTGGATCCGTACCGATTGCCCTTTGGTGTACATCGCCAAAGTCGATCTTGATCGGATTGTTATTGTTGATCGTGCAGGTGGACGGGGAGACAGTGAAGTTGTTATTGGCAATGTACCTGACTGCGAGTCTCGCCCCTTCGAGCAAGATGTAGGGCTGGTCCGTTTCCAGTCGCACGTTTACGGGAACTTCCAGGTTTATAGTGCCGCTACCGATTAAAGTTACCCACGCTCCGCCATTTACACGGCAATCAACCGCTCTCGCTATCGGCGTAACGCACATCAGTACGAAAAGCATAATGGCTGTATGTCGTCGTTTCATGTTGATATCTCGTTGCTTCTCCATCCAGGCACCGTCCAGCGAGCATCAGCCGACACTTTAAAAGTCATCCAGAAGAGAGTTGAGGTTTGCCTGAGGTTGTTTTCTGTCTATATCAGATTTAAGAGAACAGGCACCCGAGTGGACCGATCCCAAAAACGTAACGGTTCCATCCGCCGCTTGAGCTGTGGAAATCGAACCTGCGAATAAGCCGAGAGGTAACAGTGCAGTTTTAAATTTAATTTTCATTAATTTTAAAAATGGCTATAAAAATCAGGCTACATGATTTTATGTGGGGGGGGGGGCAGGAAGTTGCTATAGGAATCTGGCTATTTTTTAAAAAAATAGTGCCTGTCAGGCCTTGTCAACTAATTTGCCGTTTCGGGAAATTAGTTATTTCACTCGACTTGTCCAGCGTTGAGCGTTTTTATCAACGTGCATTTGGTAGCAGTGTGAGGTGGCCCCGACGGGTTGGCAGGTCGGGATAGCGAACACAAAAAAGCCCCGATCAACGGGGCTTTTTTGGGTGTCGCAGAGGCTTACTTCCCCTTCGGCCTTTTGCTCGATGCGTGACCGGCTTCGTCCACAAACACTTCGGCTACCGCAATAGCCTGGCTTTCGGCGGCGAATGCCCCGGCGACGCTGTCTCCGTGAAAATTGATCAGGTGCCAGCCATCTGCTCGTTTAGTGATCAGGTAGCCGTTTACGCCTTTGGGTTCTGACATCGATTGACAATCTCGTGGTCTGGTTCAAGCGGGTAATGATAGCGCCAAATGCCATGGGGGCGCGCAAGTTGTTGCAGGTCAGTGCTATGCACCCTAAAGCGTGCTAAAACAAATGAAGCCCTTTTAAACAGGGGCGCGCGTCTTGCTTGCTCACTGCGCTGCCGACGCGAATTACAGGATCGGCGGAACTTACGTCGACATTTTTTCTCTATGATGACAGCGCAATGCCAGTAGCCCCCATTGTAAGGTGGCTACGGCCTGATTAGACTGCGCCGAATTTCGTACGCACAGCCCTTTTAAGGACTCATATGATCAAGAAATGCTTGTTCCCAGCAGCCGGTTACGGTACTCGCTTCCTGCCAGCGACTAAGGCCATGCCTAAAGAAATGCTGCCGGTGGTAAACAAGCCACTGATCCAGTACGGCGTCGAAGAGGCACTGGATGCCGGCCTGAACGAAATCTCCATCGTGACCGGTCGTGGCAAGCGCGCGCTGGAAGACCATTTCGACATCAGCTATGAGCTGGAAAACCAGATCAAGGGCACTGACAAGGAAAAGTACCTGGTCGGTATCCGCAAGCTGCTCGATGAATGCTCGTTCTCCTACACCCGTCAAACTCAGATGAAAGGCCTCGGCCATGCCATCCTCACCGGCCGCCCATTGATCGGCGACGAGCCATTTGCCGTGGTCCTGGCGGACGATCTGTGCGTGAACCTGGAAGGTGACGGTGTCTTGACCCAAATGGTCAAGCTGTACCAGAAGTACCGCTGCACCATCGTTGCTGTTCAAGAAGTAGACCCTTCGGAAACCAACAAGTACGGCGTAATCGCTGGCGATGACATTGGTGATGGCTTGATCCGTGTACGCGACATGGTCGAGAAGCCGGCGCCGGAAGATGCACCTTCGAACCTGGCAATCATCGGTCGCTACATCCTGACCCCGGACATCTTCAAGTTGATCGAAGAAACCGAGCCGGGCAAGGGCGGCGAAATCCAGATTACCGACGCATTGTTGAAACAGGCCAAGGACGGTTGCGTCATTGCCTACAAGTTCAAGGGCCGTCGTTTTGACTGTGGTGGCGCAGAAGGCTACATCGAGGCAACCAACTTCTGCTACGAGCACTTCTACAAGACTGGCAAGGCTTATTGATTCTAGCGTTGCCTGTTGAGTCTCAGGAAAGCCACCTTCGGGTGGCTTTCTGGTTTTTTGGATGCAAGCGGGTATCCTGACATCCTGCCGAGGAGAGTGAAATGGCCTACGATTTTGATCTTTATGTAATTGGCGCCGGTTCCGGTGGTGTTCGAGCGGCACGCTTTGCCGCAGGTTTTGGTGCGAAGGTGGCCGTGGCGGAAAGCCGCTATCTGGGCGGGACGTGCGTCAACGTTGGTTGTGTGCCAAAAAAACTGCTGGTGTACGGTGCGCACTTTGCCGAAGACTTCGAGCAGGCCAGCGGCTTTGGCTGGTCCCTGGGCGAGGCGGACTTTGATTGGGCGACGTTGATCGCCAACAAAGATCGCGAAATCAACCGCCTCAACGGGATCTACCGTAACCTGCTGGTCAGCAGTGGCGTGACCCTGCACGAAGGCCATGCGCGTCTGACCGGGCCGCACGAGGTCGAGATCAATGGTCAGCGCTTCACTGCCAAGAATATCCTGATCGCCACTGGCGGCTGGCCGCAGATTCCTGAGATCCCAGGGCACGAGCATGCGATTGGTTCCAATGAGGCGTTCTTCCTTAAAGCGTTGCCCAAGCGCGTACTGGTGGTGGGTGGTGGCTACATCGCAGTGGAGTTCGCTGGGATTTTCCACGGCCTGGGTGCGCAGACGTCGCTGCTGTATCGCGGCGATCTGTTCCTGCGTGGATTCGATGGCGCGGTGCGCAAGCACTTGCAGGAAGAACTGACCAAGCGCGGCCTGGACCTGCAATTCAATGCCGATATCGCGCGTATCGACAAACAACCCGATGGTAGCCTCAAGGCCACCTTGAAAGACGGCCGTGTGCTGGAGGCCGATTGCGTGTTCTACGCCACCGGTCGGCGCCCGATGCTGGATAACCTGGGTCTTGAACACACCGGGGTCAAGCTGGATAAGCGTGGTTTTGTCGAGGTCGACGACCTGTACCAGACCGCCGAGCCGTCGATCCTGGCCATTGGTGACGTGATCGGTCGCGTGCAGTTGACGCCAGTGGCCTTGGCCGAAGGCATGGCTGTGGCGCGGCGCCTGTTCAAGCCTGAGCAATACCGCCCGGTGGACTACGCGATGATTCCGACGGCGGTATTCAGCCTGCCGAATATCGGCACTGTGGGCTTGAGCGAAGAACAGGCCAGGGCGGATGGGCATAACGTGCAGATCTTTGAAAGCCGCTTCCGGCCGATGAAGCTGACTTTGACCGAGTGCCAGGAGCGCACGCTGATGAAGCTGGTGGTCGATGCCGATACCGACAAGGTGTTGGGTTGCCACATGGTCGGGCCGGATGCGGGCGAGATCGTCCAGGGTCTGGCGATCGCCCTCAAGGCGGGAGCGACCAAGCAGCATTTCGACGAGACCATCGGTGTGCACCCTACGGCGGCGGAAGAATTCGTCACCATGCGCACGCCTGTCGCTGGCTGAATCAGGGCTGGGCTGTTGCCTCTGGCGCCGTTGCAATGACGGCAGCCAGGCGCAGCGCCTCGATGGTGGCATGGGCCTTGATCAGGTCCAGTTCCAGGGTTTTGTGGGTGTGCTGCTGTACGGCCAATGCGTCCTGGCGTGACTGGCTGTCCAGCACAGCAACCCGCAGGCGCTCCTGGAGCAGGGTGCGCTCGCTCTCAACCAGGCTCACCTGTTCGCTCAACTTGAGCTGTTGGGCCTGATCCTTGCGGCTTTGCTCCTGTAGGGCAACCAACTCTTTCGCCGTAACCCGGTGTTCAATCAATAGCCGTTCATTGTCACGATGCAGCTGGGTGATTTCATCCTGACGCACCATCGTGCTCTGTTGTGATTGGCGCAATTCAGCCTGGAGTTGTTGCAACTGCCCTTCATGGCGACGTTGTTCCTGTTCGCGCTGATCTTTGATGGCATTGCGGTAGTGCTCAAGGGCGTCGCGGGCGTGCAGGTGTTTTTCTTCCAGTGAGCGAACCTGTTCGTCCTTATCCGAAATCCGTAGCTCGTAGTCGCTGCACGCCTGGCTAAGCCCGGCGTTGCGGGTTTGCTCGGTCTGCAGGCTGGTGCTGGCGGTTTGCAGGGCGGCGCTTTCTTCTGCCAGGGCGGCGGCCTGGATATCGAATTGCTGCTGGAGTTGGCTGTGTGCGGCTTCAAGCGTTTCTACCTGGGCGAGCAGGGCGGTTTTCTGCTGCTCGAACTGGGCCAGGGCCAGGTCGATGGGTTCCTGGGCTTTTTCTTTCAGGCGCCTGGCCAGGCGCGAGACCAGTTCGCCCAACTCATCATCGATGGGTGCGTCGGTGATGGTGAGGCGGGTTTCGCTCTCGTCCAATTCCTTTAAATAGCGGTGGATAGTGGTTTTCGAGCCGGTATTGCCCATCTCGATGCGTACGGCATCGATGCTGGGGTTTTCGCCGCGGGCAAGGATTGCCAGGCGTGCCGTTTGAACTACTGCTTTATTGATGCCGCCGCGAGCCATGGGGTCTCCGTCGATTTAGTACTGTGGTATGTATTATGTAAGTACATACTATATCACGAATAAAATAACGTTTTAATTCACGGTTTAACAGATGGGATATTGGCGTATTATCCCGTGTCATGGGCGACCTGACTCCATCCGAGCCCAGTCCCCGTACACCAACCCCCTGTAGGAGCCGGCTTGCCGGCGATAGCGGTATGAGTGAACTAGATCGTTACCTGAACGCCGCCACCCGCGATAACACCCGCCGTAGCTATCGTGCTGCGATCGAGCATTTCGAAGTGAGCTGGGGCGGCTTCCTGCCAGCCACGAGTGACGGCGTGGCGCGCTACCTGGTGGCCTACGCCGGAGTGCTGGCCGTCAACACCCTGAAACTGCGGCTCTCGGCGCTGGCGCAATGGCACACCAGTCAGGGCTTTCCAGACCCGACCAAGGCGCCGGTGGTACGCAAGGTGCTCAAGGGCATCCGCGCCTTGCACCCCGCCCAGGAAAAACAGGCCGAACCCTTGCAGCTCCAGCATCTGGAGCAGGTGGTCAGTTGGCTTGAGCGTGAAGCTGGGCAGGCGCGGGCAGAGGATGATCGGCCTCGCTGGCTGCGCGCCAAGCGTGATGCGGCATTGATCCTGCTGGGCTTTTGGCGCGGATTTCGCAGTGATGAGTTATGTCGGTTGCAGATCGAACATGTGCAGGCTGTGCCGGGCGCAGGTATCACCCTGTACTTGCCGCGCAGTAAGAGCGACCGCGAGAACCTCGGCCAGACCTATCAAACCCCGGCGCTGTTGCGCCTGTGTCCTGTGCAGGCCTATACCGAGTGGCTCAGTGCCTCGGCGTTGGTGCGCGGCCCGCTTTTTCGCGGGATCGATCGCTGGGGCAACCTGGGGGAGGAGGGGTTGCATGCCAATAGCGTGATCCCGTTGCTGCGCCAGGCCCTTGAGCGTGCAGGCATTGCCGCCGAGCAGTACACCAGCCACTCCTTGCGCCGGGGTTTCGCCACCTGGGCCCATCGCAGCGGCTGGGATTTGAAGTCGTTGATGGCGTATGTCGGCTGGAAGGACATGAAGTCAGCCATGCGCTATGTTGAAGCGACACCCTTTCTTGGCCTGACTCAGGCCCGTGCCCCGCTGGTTTAAGATTTCTTCTATTAATACAGTTGGTTGATAGCCAAAACCAATCGGCAGCATCAGGTTTGCCAATGAGCCATTGGCGATGAGACTGGGTAGGATTCACCCATCAACTTACTAACCCCTGACGGAGAGTCAACGATGCCTATCATCAACAGCCAAGTAAAACCGTTCAAAGCGACCGCTTTCAAAAACGGCAACTTCGTAGACGTGTCGGACGCTGACCTGAAAGGCAAGTGGTCTGTCGTGTTCTTCTACCCAGCCGACTTCACTTTCGTCTGCCCAACCGAACTGGAAGACCTGGCTGACAACTACGCCGAGTTCCAGAAACTGGGCGTCGAGATCTACAGCGTTTCCACCGACACCCATTTTGCCCACGCTGCCTGGCACAACACTTCGCCAGCCATCGGCAAGATCCAGTACACCATGATCGGCGACCCGACCCTGACCATCTCCCGCAACTTCGATGTACTGATCGAAGAAGCTGGCCTGGCAGACCGTGGCACTTTCGTGATCAACCCAGAAGGCCAGATCAAGATCGTTGAACTGAACGACGGTGGTGTTGGCCGTGACGCTTCCGAGCTGCTGCGCAAAATCAAGGCTGCTCAATACGTTGCTGCCCACCCAGGCGAAGTGTGCCCAGCCAAGTGGAAAGAAGGCGAGGCTACCCTGGCTCCGTCCCTGGACCTGGTCGGCAAGATCTAAGTCTGTGAAGCATCAAGGGCGGATCGCCGCACCTTAAGTAAGCTGCACCGCCCTCAAAAACGCCCGGGCGAGATTCGCTCGGGCGTTTTTTTTTACCGAATTGATTTGAAATAGGAAATCGCCCGTATGTTGGACGCCAATCTTAAAGCTCAGTTGAAGTCATACCTGGAACGGGTCACCCAGCCGATCGAGATCGTCGCCTCCCTCGACGACGGTGCGAAATCCCAGGAAATGCTTGCCCTTTTGCAGGATGTAGCCAGCCTCACCACGCTGATTACCCTGAAAACCGATGGCAATGATGGGCGCAAACCGTCGTTCTCCATCAACCGCCCGGGTGCCGATATCAGCCTGCGTTTCGCCGGCATCCCCATGGGGCATGAATTCACTTCGTTGGTGCTGGCCCTGCTGCAAGTCGGTGGCCACCCTTCGAAGGCCAGTGTCGAAGTGATTGAGCAGATTCGTAGCCTTAAAGGTGAGTTCAGCTTCGAGACTTACTTCTCGCTGTCCTGCCAGAACTGCCCGGACGTGGTCCAGGCGCTGAACCTGATGGCTGTACTCAACCCGAACATCCGCCACGTTGCGATCGATGGCGCACTGTTCCAGGCTGAAGTCGACGAGCGCCAGGTGATGGCGGTGCCCAGCGTCTACCTCAACGGTGTGAACTTCGGCCAGGGCCGCATGGGCCTGGAAGAAATCCTCGCCAAGCTCGACACCAGCGGTAGCGAAAAAGCAGCCGAGAAAATCAGTGCCAAGGACGCTTTTGATGTTTTGGTCGTCGGTGGTGGTCCTGCCGGTTCTGCAGCCGCTATCTACGCCGCGCGTAAAGGTATCCGTACCGGTGTGGCCGCTGAGCGTTTTGGCGGGCAAGTGCTCGATACCATGTCCATCGAGAACTTTATCTCGGTGCAGGAAACCGAAGGCCCGAAACTGGCCAGCGCCCTGGAAGCCCACGTGCGTCAGTACGATGTGGACATCATGAACCTGCAGCGCGCCAGCAGCCTGGTCCCGGCGAAAAATCCCGGCGAGCTGCACGAAATTCGCTTTGAAAGCGGTGCGACTCTCAAGTCCAAGACTGTGATCCTGGCGACCGGTGCGCGCTGGCGCGAAATGGGCGTACCAGGCGAGCAGGAATACAAGGCCAAGGGCGTGTGCTTCTGCCCGCACTGCGATGGTCCGCTGTTCAAGGGCAAGCGCGTGGCGGTGATCGGCGGAGGCAACTCTGGCGTTGAAGCGGCCATCGACCTGGCGGGTATTGTCAGCCATGTGACCTTGCTGGAGTTTGACAGCAAATTGCGCGCCGACGCGGTGTTGCAGCGCAAGCTCTACAGCTTGCCGAACGTTGACGTGATTACCAGCGCGCTGACCAGTGAGGTCAAAGGTGATGGCCAGAAAGTTACCGGCCTGGCCTACAAGGACCGCGATAGCGGCGAGTTCAAGACCATCGACCTGGAAGGCATCTTTGTGCAGATCGGCTTGCTGCCCAACACCGATTGGCTCAAGGGTACCGTCGAGCTGTCACCCCGTGGCGAGATCATTGTCGATGCCCGTGGCGAGACCTCACTGCCGGGTGTATTTGCCGCCGGTGACGTTACAACCGTGCCGTACAAGCAGATCGTGATTGCGGTGGGCGAGGGTGCCAAGGCGTCCCTGAGTGCTTTTGATCACCTGATCCGAGCATAAGGCCTGAAACTGAAAAACCCATGAGCGATCATGGGTTTTTTGTGAGTGCCACTTTTGTGGAAGCTGGCTTGCCTGCGATGCAGGCGACTCGGTATGGCAGTTACCCGGCTATGTGTGCCCGCTTTACAGCGGCGTTGGCTGGATGATCTCTACCCAGTAGGCGTCCGGATCCTTGATAAACGCCAGGCTTTTCATGCGGCCATCGCTCAGGCGTTTCTGAAAGTCACAGCCCAGTGCTTCAAATCGCTCGCAGGCCGCAACGATATCCGGCACCGAAATGCAGATATGGCCAAACCCGCGCGGGTCGGTATTGCCATTGTGGTAGGCGAAGTCGGTGTCGTTTTCGGTGCCATGGTTGTGGGTCAGTTCCAGGATGCCCGGGATCGACTTCATCCACTCGGTACGCGCGCGCGCATCGGCCGGAATCTGCGCCTTGTCGACCAGAGCGAGGAAGTACAGGCTGAATTCGGCTTCCGGGAAGTCGCGTTTTTCAATCAGGGAAAACCCCAGGACGCGGGTGTAGAAGTCCAGTGACTGGGTGATGTCCTTGACCCGCAGCATGGTGTGGTTGAACACGAAGTTCGAGGTGGCGGTGTCGGGCTGGGCGGTGACGCCCGGGAAGGTGTTCAATTCGTGCAGGCTCATGGGCCCTCCAGAAAAATGGGGCAGACGCAGCTCGTGGTTTGAGCGGTCCCTTGGCTTGCGGCAGATCCGTGCAGCGGGGGTCATGATACGCAAGCTCCGATGGCCGCGCCAAATGAAAAACTCACGCGGGCCTTGCGAGCATCCCACGGGCAGGCTCAAACTTTGCAGCTTGAACTTCGAGTGTTTTTCGCAATGAGCCGATTGAACAAAGCATTGTTGACCACCTTGTGCCTGATCTTGGGCGGCGGCGCTGCGTTGGCGGCAGACCCCGAGATTCATTGGCCCAGCGGCTGGCAGGTGGAGGAGGTGGTAGCCGATGCCGATGCGCCGGCTACGCCGTCACCGGTTTCCCGCCAGCGGGCGATCAAGAATGATGAAAACGGCGAGACGCTGATGGTCATGGAGCTGACGGGTACGCCGATCGAGCCTGGGCATGTGGTCAACCTGCAAGGTGTGTTGCTGGAGATGCGCAAGTCTATTCAGAAGGACTTTGCCCGCAGTGGTTATCAAAGTGTCTGCAACAAGATGCACCCGAGCACCTTAAGTCATCTTGAAGCCCTGGAAACTACCTGCGTGATTACCGAGAACGGCCGGCATGTGCTCTCGCAAACACTGGTGGGGGCTGTTGATACGAATAAGGCTTATGTTTTTTCATACGCTGGACAAGCGCAGGCTTATGAGTTGAGCAAGGACGAAGTCAGCTCGGTGCGTGCAAGCCTGAAACTTTGATCAGCGATGGCTAGATGGCTGACATCGCGCAGTGACAGAAAATACATAACTACAGGGTCGCAGGGTGAAGCTACTGGCCGGCGGATTTGTACGAGTTGAAATGTATTTAAAAGTTCACTTCCGAAAACGGCAGATTCTATGGAATCGTCGCGCACAAAAAAGCCCCGCATCTGCGGGGCTTTTTATTAGTGCGCTGGTACTAGCCGCGCAACCAGGAATCTACAGTGGCTGCGCCATACTGTTCTTTCCAGGCCTTCAAGCCGCGGTGGTTGCCGCCCTTGGTTTCAATCAGTTCGCCAGTGTGCGGGTTGTGGTACACCTTGACCACACGTGCGCGGCGGGTCTTAGGTGCGGCGGCTGCTTGAATCCCCGACTTGCCCGGGTTTGGATCAAGGATGGAAATGATGTCGCGTAGGCTCTTGCCGTAGGTTTTCATCAGCCCTTGAAGTTTTTCTTCAAATTCGATTTCTTTCTTCAAGCCAGCGTCGTTCTTCAGGGATTCCAGCTGGGCGAGCTGCTCTTGAAGGGCTTTTTCTGCTGCGCGAAATTCGGCGAGTCTGGACAAAGTTTTTACTCCAATAGTGTATTTGGCTGATACCAACTGTAAACAAAGCTATAAGCCAAGAGCCTCAGCATGACTCGGTAAATGTGGCTCTCCTGCCAATTCAGCGCAGGCAGGAAAAATTGTAGTAGTTAATGAGTCATGAGTAAATCATGTCTTTTGTATAAATAACAATATTTCACGATGATGCTAGATCGATATTCAAGCGCCACGCAAAGACTTAATGAATGCGTCAAAAGGTACTGGGCGGCCAAACAGGTAACCCTGCAAGAAGTCCACGCCTTGCGCCGCCAGATAATCGCATTGTTCTTGGGTTTCCACGCCTTCGGCGACGATGCCCAAGTCAAGCTTGCCCGACAACTCGATGATGCTGTCGAGTATATGCCGCGATAAAGCATCGGCCCCGATCATCGCCACAAAGCTTTGATCAATCTTCAAGTAGTCAACATTGAAATTGCGCAAGTAACCCAGGCTGGAGTGGCCGGTGCCGAAGTCGTCAATGGCGATCATCACCCCCAACTCATGCAGGGCCTGGAACAGCTGGCGGGTCACGTCGGTGGGCTCGATCAGTTCGCGTTCGGTCAACTCCAGGGTCAACAGGACCTGGCCCGGCTTGAAGGCCGCGAGGAATTCCCGGCAGTCCTGCACCAACTCCAGGTCCTGGCAATGCCGGGCGGTGATATTGATGCCTACGTGGAAGTTCTCGCCCAGGCGATCGGCATGGGGCGCCAGTTGTGTGGCGACCTGGCGCATCAGCGCGCGGGTCATGGGCACGATCAGCCCGGAGTGTTCGGCCAGGGGGATAAACAGGTCCGGGCGTACCAGGCCTTCCTTTGGATGCTGCCAGCGCATCAGGACTTCACAGCCGGCCCATTGCAGGTTGTCGCCGCGGACCACCGGTTGGTAGTACGGCACGAACTCATTGGCACCCAGTGCCCGTTGCAGTTCATGGGTGGGGGCGGAAGAGCGCTTTTGCAGCCAGTGGGCGAGCACGCCTGCCAGCACACCGAAAAACACCAAGAGGCTGAACAGGGCCGGGTAGCGCGCTTCCATATAGCGCCACACTTCACCCTCGGGCATCCCGGCTTCCACACTGTAGTCGTAACGCTGGGAACCGAGTTGGTGGTGGGCCACGGCAAATACCGGCGGCGCGGTGGTGTGGACTTTGCCGTCGCTGCCCAGCCAATTGGGCCCGACCTGCAATACCAGGTCGGCATAACGACTGATCAGGCGCAGAGCATTGGTCAGGTGATAGCCGTCAATCGAGGCAAACGCCGCCTGGTCACCGTCCACCAGCCGATACACCAGCAGCGCGGTATTGGGCGTGACCGGATTGCCATTCATCAGCCACAGGCGCCCATTGACATAGTCGTCAGGGTTGACCGGTGACACATAGGCGCTGCCAAACAACGAGCTGCAATAAATGGTTTTTTGCCAGGACAAGGTGGTTGCACGCACGAACGGGCGCCGGGTGACTTGCTCGCGAAGCGCCAGTTGTGCCGTGTTGTCACAGTCCTTGCCTGCCAGTGGCAGCAGGTCCTGGGCGGCGAGGGCGGTGTTATTGAGCATCAGGTCGAATTGGCGCACGGCCTCAATGGCCGTCTGCTCGGTACTGTGTTCCAGGGTGCGCTGGGCCTGCATATACAGAATGAGTACGCCCAGCAGAATCGGCAGCAGGCCGCACAACAGGGAGATCGAGTAGCGGGCGGCACGTTTGCGCGGGCCTTTGAGGGTAAGGGGCATGTAGGCAGCCTGTAGCGGAGTAAGAGAGACGCCTGGTAACGGCTACAGGCAATACGTCGGATATCAGGAGGATAGTTGGCCTGTGGAAATAAGCATTTTCAGTGCGTGGAACCAGCCACCTGGCCAGACCCCGTGTTTTTAGCTTTGCCAAACTTAGCAACATATTTTGACGGGGAAAGGTTGTTTGGTCTATTGCGTTATTGCTCGGATTGGTAGCTTTTCTGATCAAAAATCAGCAGCTACGCCCTGCGCCACCTGGATAAACGCCAGGGTCGCCGGAGACGACTGACGCCGGTCCAGTACCGCCAAACCGATGTGCCGCTCCACCTTGGGTGATAACGGTCGCTGCACGTAGGGCGGCTGATGGCCCTGCGGCAACGAGGCCTGGGCCACTACACTCACGCCCGCGCCCCGGCTGACGGTGTCCAGGGTGCTGAGCAGTTGCGAGCAGCGGTAACGCACATTGGGCTTGAGCCGCGCACTGTGGAATAACCGCTCCACCAGCTCCGAAGAACCGGCTTCAGTCAGCACAAACGGGTCGTGGCACAGCTCGTTGAGTTTCACGCTGGCCTGCTGGGTGAGGGCATGGCCTTCGGGCAGCAGGGCGACCATCTGGTCTTCGAACAAGGCAACGGTGTCGAAGCGCTCCTGTTCCAACACCACAAAGCCCACGTCAATGCGCCGCTCTTCCAGCCACTGCAGCACCTGGCGGTCGGGGCCCTCATCCACATGCACTTCGATCCCCGGATGGGCCTGGTAGAAGTGTTCAAGGATCCTGGGCAACAGGCGGATGGACGCGGTTGGCCCGAAGGAACCGATACGCAACGTCCCGCTCTTCATTCCTCGGGCATCGGCTGCTTCCTGTTGCAACGTACTGGCCAGCCCCAGCATCGCCCGTGCCCTTGGCAGCAGTTGCTGGCCGATATCACTGAGTTCGACCCGTGACTGCTGGCGACGGAACAGTTCCACCCCCAGTTCCTGTTCCAGAGACTTGATGGCATGGGACACCGCCGACTGGCTGATGCCCAGGCGATGGGCGGCGCTGGTGAACCCTTGCAGTTGTGCCACCAGCGAGAAGATTTCCAGTTGCGTGAGGGTCATGAGGTTTTACTCATTTTACGATGACTTTGTATTAGGAAAAGAATACGTCAAACCGCCCCTAGATATTCAGGATCCTTATGCTCAGTTCAACCTTTGTGTGTGTTGGCGACCGTCTCACCTACGCCAGGCTGGCGGCGGTGAGCATGATCTGGGGTGGTACTTTTGTTGCCGGCCGATTCCTCGCGGCGGATCTGGATCCGCTGCTGATCGCAAGCCTGCGTTTTGTTCTGGCCAGCCTGGCGTTGTTGCTGTTCATGGCCTTTGCCCGCACCCCCCTGGCGTGTCCTACGCCTGCGCAAATGGCGCGGTTACTGCTACTGGGCTTTTTCGGGATCTTCTTCTACAACCTGTGTTTCTTCTATGGCCTGCATTTTATCAATGCCTCGCGTGCTTCGTTGATTGTGGCCCTCAACCCGGCAGTGATTGGCCTGGCGTCATGCTGGTTGTTCAAGGAGCGGCTGGGGCGCAGCCAAGTGTGGGGCATCACCCTGTGCCTGGGCGGTGCGGCGTGTGTGATTGTCAGCCGCGACCCGTTGCTGTTGCAGGGCAGGGCGGATGCGTGGATAGGCGACCTGATGATTTTCGGCTGTGTGCTGAGTTGGGGCGTGTATTCCCTGGGTTCCCGTGCGCTGAACCACAGCCTTGGTCCCTTGCAGACGGTAACCTGGTCGGTGCTGCTGGGCACCTTGATGTTGTGCCTCACCACCGTGGTGACTGACAGGGTGACGGTGCAGGCGCTGGATGCCATCCATTGGCCGCATCTGCTGGGCCTGCTTTACCTCGGCGTACTGGGCTCGGCCTTGGCCTATATCGGTTACTACGACGGTATCCGGCGGATCGGCGCGACCCGTGCAGGCGTTTTTATCGCCCTCAACCCGCTGACGGCCGTGGTCTGTGGCGCGCTGCTGCTGGACGAACGGTTCAGCCTCCCGATGTTCTTCGGCGCGGCGCTGATCCTGCTGGGCATCTACCTGTGCAATAAACCCCTTGCACCCGCCGGGGCATAGGGATTTGATAAGGAATACGGACAAAGCTGTTTACGCTGTGTAGAATCTGGTTACGCATACAAGAATAAGCGCCTGTTTTCATGCAGGCCTCGTCCGTCAGAGACGCCCGTAAGAGAATGATCCAACCATGAAGCTACTCGGGTTCCAACTCATCTACGGTGACTTCCTCGCCCGCAGCGTGCGGGGTATTTCCTGTGCGCCACCTGCCTGCCTCATCCTTGCTGGCAATTAATTTACTTAATTCTAAAAAGATGATGAGGCGCCAAATCATGGCAGATCTATACGAAAACCCGATGGGCCTGATGGGCTTTGAGTTCATTGAATTCGCATCGCCGACCCCGGGCACCCTGGAGCCGATCTTCGAGATCATGGGTTTCACCAAGGTTGCGAGCCACCGCTCGAAAAACGTGCACCTGTACCGCCAGGGCGGGATCAACCTGATCCTCAACAACGAACCCAACAGCATCGCCTCGTACTTTGCCGCCGAGCACGGTCCGTCGGTATGTGGCATGGCGTTCCGCGTCAAGGACTCGCAACAGGCCTACACCCGCGCCCTGGAGCTCGGCGCCCAGCCGATCCATATCGAAACCGGCCCGATGGAACTGAACCTGCCGGCCATCAAGGGTATCGGCGGCGCGCCGCTGTACCTGATCGACCGTTTCGGCGAAGGCAGCTCGATCTACGATATCGACTTCGTGTTTATCGAAGGTGTGGATCGCAACCCGGTGGGCGCGGGCCTGAAGGTCATCGACCACCTGACCCACAACGTCTATCGCGGGCGCATGGTCTACTGGGCAAACTTCTACGAGAAGCTGTTCAACTTCCGTGAAGCGCGCTACTTCGACATCAAGGGCGAGTACACCGGCCTGACCTCCAAGGCCATGAGCGCCCCGGACGGCATGATCCGCATCCCGTTGAACGAAGAGTCGTCCAAGGGCGCAGGCCAGATCGAAGAGTTCCTGATGCAGTTCAACGGCGAAGGCATCCAGCACGTCGCCTTCCTCACCGAAGACCTGGTCAAGACCTGGGATGCGTTGAAGAAGATCGGCATGCGTTTCATGACGGCGCCGCCAGACACCTATTACGAAATGCTCGAAGGCCGCCTGCCAAACCATGGCGAACCGGTGGACCAGTTACAGGCACGGGGTATTCTGCTGGACGGCTCGTCTGTAGCCGGCGACAAGCGCCTGCTGTTGCAGATCTTCTCGGAAACCCTGATGGGCCCGGTGTTCTTCGAGTTCATCCAGCGCAAGGGTGATGACGGCTTCGGCGAAGGCAACTTCAAGGCCCTGTTCGAGTCCATCGAGCGTGACCAGGTGCGTCGTGGGGTATTGACCGCCGACTGATGGTTTGATGCATGGAAAAGCCCGGTAAAGGTCGCCCTTTACCGGGCTTTTGCGTATATGGGCTGTTAACCGGAGTCAAAGGTGTCGAGTGCTCAAGCTGATCCGCCGTCACTGTTTGTAGTGATTGGCACGCATTGGCTTTGGAGATAAGTGTGGCTAGCGAACCACGTAGGGGATGAGTGGGCAATGCTCGCCCCTCGATACAGGATCGCCTCTAAGGCATTAACCACTGTTTGAGACTTCATCATTATGCATATCACTCATGATCAGTCCCTGCATCTGACAACGCTGTTTCCCCAGCCGCTCCAGTCAACACACACCACCCACTCGCTAAGCAGTGGGTCGTCTGCTGATGGTGCTCGCAGAACATTCCAGGAGCGCTCTAATACAGAATTTTTGAACGGTACGCTGAGTCATGAGGGGCGGGCGATGGCCAGCGCCACGCTGGAGCCTGACAAAGTTAGTACGCCGGGCGTGCAGGTCTCTACCTTTGCGGTGGATGGCGCTCAGTCCAAAGACATTGTTCTGGTCAAGCGTGTCCCCACTACGGCTGAGGGGCCGAATTTCCTGCTGTTTGTACCGGATAAAGACGGGAAGTCATTTCATGAGTTCAATACTCGCGAAGAAATGACCGCCTGGCTCAAGGAGCAGGTCTATGATCCCGAAAAACTGGAGGCTTTTGCGAGCCACTTCTCCATCGATGCGGCACCCGGCCAGGTTGATCGAGTCAAGGAGGTGATGACTCGGTTTGCCGCTGACGATATCAACGCAGTGGTCGGCAGCTATTGCTACGAAAAGGGGGATATTTTCACGCGATTGCACAAAGACGTCACTGTTGCGCCTGTTGACGTCAACGGTTTGACCCAGACGCGCGTGCACCAGCTTGAGCCTGACGGCAAGGCTACCTACATAGGGACCCGGGAAGATGGTCAGAGTGTTCTCTACAAATACGATGCCTATGGAAACTTGCACGGCGCCAGCAAGGGTAATTTCTACTTTGTGAGAAACGGATTGAACAACGACGCCCCACTCGTTGCGATGACGAAGACCGAGTACCTGAGTAAGGTGATCAACGTTTCACTGGACAATGTCGGTGCCAACGACAAAAGCGGAATCTTCCATGAGTTTCTCAAGCAACTGAGAAATCCCGGCGAAGGGCTTGGAACGGCACTGACCCAGTTGGGAGTGCCACCGGACATAGCGCATTCTATCGAAGAGATCGTGAAGAACCCGGGGGTAGGCTCGTTACATGAGCTGAACCGTGGCAATCGTCTTGGTGATCTGTTTGGTATCGATCAGCAGACGACGGATGAGCACCTCAGACAGGTCGGCATTAAAGTGCAAGGTCGTATTCCTCACTACAATAAAGTGCGTGAAGCGTTGAACAGTATTGCTGACTTCCTGGAAACGGTAGGGCCTGAAGCGCCTGACATGACAGCCCAAGTCAATACGCGCTAGACCCCCAAAGGGGTATGGATGCCCCTACGACAGACATCCACCGGCCGTGCTCAGTTAGACCTTGCCTGACGTACCAAATGCTTGAACCCTTCGTACACAAGTACCATGACTGCGATCCAGATCGGTATGTAGGTCAGCCATTCTCCCGCATTGATTCCTTCACCCAACAACAGCGCCACCCCCAGCAACAACACCGGCTCCACATAGCTGAGCAAGCCAAACAGGCTGAACGCCAACAGCCGGCTGGCGATGATGTAGCACACCAGCGCCGAAGCACTGATCAGCCCGAGCATCGGGATCAACCCATACAACCCTGTGTGCGCATCCAGCACGGCGAAGCCCTGTTCGCCACTCTGGACAAGCCACAGTGCCACCGGCAGCATCAGCGCCATGTCCAGCCACAGGCCGCCCAGGTGGTCGGTCGCCAGGCGTTTGCGCAACACGAAATAGATCGGGTAGCCGATGATCACCAACAGCGTCGCCCAGGAGAAACCGCCCACCTGGTACAACTCGTTAAGCACGCCAATCGCGGCAAACACCACCGCAATCAGCTGCAGCCGCGAGAGTTTTTCGCCATACACCAAACGCCCGGTCAGGACCATGGTCAGTGGCAGCAGGAAGTAGCCCAGGGACACATCCAGGCTGCGGCCATTGAGCGGTGCCCACATGAACAACCACAGTTGCACCCCCAGCAGCACCGACGACAGCACAACCCCACCGATCAGCCGTGGCTTGCCCGCGAGCAATCGCAGCAACGCCCACACTTGACGCCACTCCCCGCTGACCACCATGAACACCGTCATGCACGGCACGGTCAGCAACATGCGCCAGCCGAAAATCTCCAGGCCACTCAAGGGCGTGAGCAGTGATGTGAAGTAATACATCACGGCAAACAACACCGAGGCCGCTACCGATAAAACAACGCCTTTAGACACGCAGTCCTCGCCAAACCGATTCAAACAAAAGAGGGGGGAATTTCAGGTGGGAATATATTGCTTTTGAGGTGAGACGTTTGCTCTGTTTTGCGGCATCTTATGGGAAAATTTCTCACACCCAAGGCTTGCCAACATGCCCGTCAGCCCCCAGCCCCCCCTGGATGATTTCGACCGCGCGATTCTCAAGCACCTGCAACGCGACAACACCACCGCGCTACGGGTGATTGGCGAACAGGTCAACTTGTCGACCGCTGCGGTACAGCGGCGTATCAAACGCATGGAACAGAGCGGGGCGATCAGCGCCAATACGGCGGTGGTCAATCAGGATGCGGTGGGCAAACCGATCACGATCCTGGTGGAGGTGCACGCCGAGCGCACCCATATTGAAGACCTCGATGTGCTCAAGAGGCAGATGTCGATTCCCGAGGTGCAGCAGTGCTACTACGTCACCGGCGATGCGGACTTCATGCTGGTGGTCGTGGTGGAAACCATGAAGGCCTACGAAACCCTGGCCCGCACGCTGTTCTACGAGAACCGCAATATCAAATGGTTTCGCAGCATCGTGGTGATGGACCGGGTCAAGGTGAGCCTGGATGTGCCGCTGGGCTGAGCGCCCCCCAAAGAATGTAGGCGCTGGCTCAGGGGCGGTGGATACGCCCCGAAACGAAATGCCCCACATCATTGAACCCTGGCGTCGACGCATGCCCCGGCGTCACCAGTGAATCAATGAATGCTTCGTCCTCGGCACTGATCTTGACATCGAGGGCCCCGGTATAGGCATCCCACTGCGCCTCGGTACGGGGTCCGACAATCGCTGAGCTGACTGCTTGGTTGTTCAGGACCCAGGCAATCGCAAACTCGACAATCCCCACGCCGCGTCCCTGGGTGTATTGCTGGATCTGTTGGGCGATGCGCAGCGACTCCACGCGCCATTCGGTTTCCAGGATGCGTTTGTCCTGGCGTGCGGCGCGGCTACCGGCTTCGGGGGTGATGTCCGGGGCGTACTTGCCACTGAGCACGCCACGGGCCAGCGGGCTGTAGGGCACCACGCCCAGGCCATAGGCCGCCGCCGCGGTGATCTGTTCCACCTCGGCCTGACGGTTGACGATGTTGTACAGCGGCTGGCTGATGATCGGCCGGTCGACCCCCAGTCGTTCGGCCACGCGCACCATGTCGGCGATGCGCCAGCCCCGGTAGTTGGACAGCCCCCAGTAACGGATCTTGCCCTGGCGGATCAGGTCGCCGATGGCCGAAATCGTGACTTCCAGCGGGGTGTCGTGGTCTTCGCGGTGCAGGTAATAGATGTCCAGGTAGTCGGTGTCGAGTCGGGTGAGGCTGGCGTGCAGCGCGTTGAACATGCGCTTGCGGCTCAGGCCGCTGCGGTTGGGCAGGCCGTCCGACGGGCCAAAGCCGACCTTGGAGGCGACGATCCAGTCGGCGCGATGGCGGCTGATGGCCTCGCCGACAATTTCTTCCGAGCGCCCGCCGGTATAGACGTCGGCAGTGTCGATGAAGTTGATGCCCTGGTCCCAGGCCTTGTCGATGATGCGCAGCGAATCTTGCGTGTGGGTCTGTTCGCCAAACATCATGGTGCCCAGGGTCAGTGCGCTGACCTTGAGCCCGGACTGGCCCAGTGTGCGGTAAATCATGGTGAGTTCCTCAAAAGCACAGACAGTTGTCATGCAATACCAGAGAGCAAGGCTCTAGAACAAGCCCGAGGTCGGTGGCTCGGTGCCCTTGAGCCGATAGGCGCCGACCACTGCGGCCTTCCAGTGCCGCGGGTTGTGGTTGGCCACGGTGCGCGCGTTGCGCCAGTGCCGGTCGAGGTTATGGCTGCGCCCGGTAGTGGAGGCGCCGCCCACGTCAAACAGCAGTTCGGCAGCCTTGAGTGCCGACTCGGCGGCAATGTATTGGGCCTGGGCCACGTCAATGGTGGCGCGGGTCACGGCCTCATGGCTCAGCTCCTCGGCCCAGGCTGTGTCGATGGTGTCGGCGGCGCGTAAAACCACCGCTTCAGCGGTAAACGCGCGAGCCGAGATCTCACCCACGGAAAATTCCACATAGGGATCGTCCACCGAACGGCTGGCGCTGCTGTGCTTGATCGGTCGTGCATGGTCCCGAGCAAACGCCACGGCATCGTTCAAGGCATTGCGCGCGATGCCGGCCTGCACCGCGCCGAGGAACAGTTGCAGAAATGGGGTGATGATCGATCGCTGGCCTTCCTCCACCACCTGCGTGCGGATTTCCTCGCGGCGCACCAGCACGTTGTTCAGGCGGGTGGTGCCGCTGGCGGTCAGGCGCTGGCCCATGGCGTCGAAATCATCCACCAGCTCCAGGCCTTCACGGCCGCGCGGTACCACGAACGATACCGGCTCCCCGTTCTCATCCAACGCCACCGCGCCAATCCAGTCGGCATACAGCGCGCCAGTGCTGTAGTACTTGCTGCCATTGGCGCGAAAATGCTCACCCTGCGGCACAATCCGCGCGCTGACCTGGCCGTTGGCGCCGCCGATTTCCCAGCCGGCGTTGCCGAACACCTCGCCCTGCAGGTAGTGGGCAAACCACAGCTGGCGCTCGGCTTCGGACGGCTGAACCAACAGGCTTTCGATAAAGGCAAAGCTGGGGCGCAGGGTCTGGGCAATGTTGGAATCCACCGCCGCCAGGTCGATGACAAACTGCACCACCTCGCGCACGCTGGAGCCGCTGCCGCCGTAGCGCTGGGGAATGCGCAGGGTCAACAGGCGCGCCGCTGCCAACTGGCGGATCTGCTCATGGGGCAGTTGCCGGGTGCGCTCGCGCTCGGCGGCGCCCTCGGCGATCTGCGGCAACAACACAGCGGCGCGCTGCAACAACTCTGTGACGGATAAAAAGCTCATGACAATCCTTAAATGGCAATGGCATAGGTAATGAAGTGGTGCCCGGGTACCGGGGCGGGCCGGTCGATCTGCACGATGGCATCGAGCAGGGCGCGGGTGTAGGCATGTTGTGGGTGGTCAAATACGTCGCGCACCGTGCCGCTTTCCACCACCTCGCCGTCCTTCATCACCAGCACCCGTTCGCTGACCTGATTGATCACCCCCAGGTCATGGGAAATGAACAGGCAAGCCAGTTTCAGGCGTGACTTGAGGTCGGCCAGCAGGGCGAGGATCTGCGCCTGCACCGACACATCCAGGGCTGACACCGGCTCGTCGCACACCAGCACCTGAGGGTTGGGCGCCAGCGCACGGGCAATGGCGATGCGTTGGCGCTGGCCACCGGAAAGCTCCAGGGGGCGTCGGTTGAGTACGCTGGCATCCAGGCGCACCAGCTCCAGCAACTCCAGGGTGCGCGCCGGCCATTCCCGGCGCGGCAGACCGGCGACGTGCAGGGCCTCGTTGAGCACCCGAGCCACGGTGTAGCGCGGGTCAAACGAGCTTTGCGGATCCTGGAACACCACCTGGATGCGCTGGCGCAGTTGGCGGCGTTGTTGATTGTCGAGCGCGCTCCAGGGCCGCCCGTTAAGCCACACGTCACCGGCGTCCGGGCGTTCCAGGCCCAGCAGCATGCGGGTGAGGGTGGTCTTGCCACTGCCGGACTCGCCGACAATCCCCAGGGTTTCCCCGGCCCGCAGGCTGAAACTGGCGTTGTGCACCGCGAC
Source organism: Pseudomonas fluorescens (assembly GCF_000730425.1). NCBI lineage: Bacteria > Pseudomonadati > Pseudomonadota > Gammaproteobacteria > Pseudomonadales > Pseudomonadaceae > Pseudomonas > Pseudomonas fluorescens. Next base: position 549,839 of record NZ_CP008896.1, read on the forward strand.
ATGGGGCTGGCCGTCGGGGCCGATAAAGGTTTTTTGCAGGTTGCGCGCCTCGATCAGCGGCAGGTCGAAGCGCTCGACACTCGCCACCTTCGGCATCGCCCGGGCCGGGCGTTGGAAATGCACAGCGCGCCCGGCCCGCAGCAGCGATTGGGTGTAGGGGTGCTGGGGATCATGCAGGATCGCGTCCACCGGACCCTGTTCGACAATCACCCCGTGATGCATCACCGCCACCCGGTTGGCCAGGCGCGACACCACCGCCAGGTCATGGCTGACCACCAGCATCGCCATGGCTTGGGAACGCAGGGACTCCAGCAGCCCCAAGACTTGGGCCTGCACCGTGGCGTCCAGCGCCGTGGTGGGTTCATCGGCAATCAACAGGCGCGGGCCTGCGGCAATTGCCGAGGCGATCAGTGCCCGCTGGCGCAGCCCGCCCGACAGTTGATGGGGATACTGCAAGGCCCGCAACTCAGGCTGCGGCACGCCGACCGCACGCAGCAGTTCGATGACCCGTGCCCGGCGTTCATCGCGGTCCAGTTCAGTGTGTAGGCGCAAGGGCTCGGCAATTTCCTTGCCCACCGGGCGCAGCGGGTCGAGGGAGCCGAGGGCGTCCTGCATCACAAAGCCGATCTGCGCACCGCGCAGGGTCTGCCAGGCGCGGTCGTCCAACTGGCGCAGGTCGATGCCGGCAAACGCCAGGCGCTCGGCCTGTACCCGCGAGCCGGCGCCGTTCAGGCCGCTGAGGGTACGGGAAGTAACGGTCTTGCCCGAACCGGACTCGCCCACCAGCGCCAGGCATTCGCCGGCGGCCAGGGTGAACGATAGGCCCTTGATAATCGGCGTGTGGCCAAACTGCACCCGCAGGTCTTGTACATCCACCAACGTACTCATCGCGATTTGCCCTCGCTGCGCGCCAGCCAGTCACGGCCAATGGCGGTGATCGAGACCACCGTCAGGATGATTGCCACGCTCGGCCAGGCCACCAGCCACCAGGCATTGGCCAGGTAATTGCGGCCCATGGCGAGCATCGAGCCCCATTCCGGTGCAGGCGGCGAGGCACCAAAGCCGAGGAAGCTCAACGCCGCGCCGGTGATGATGTTGTGCCCGATGCCAATGGTGGCGAGGATCAGGATCGGCTTGATCGCATTGGGCAGCACATGCCGCAAGACCACGGCGGCGCGATGCCGGCCGAGGGTGGTGGCGGCTTCGACATAGGGGGCATCGCGCACCACCAGGGTCTGCGCGCGCACCATCCGCGCAAAGCGCGGGATGCTTGCCACGCCCACCGCGATCAGCGTGATCCACAGGCCCTGGCCCCAGAACGTGATGATCACCAGGGCCAGCAGCAGGTCGGGAAAGGCCAGCAATACGTCGATCAAGCGCATGATCGCGCCATCCACCAGGCGCGGGCCAAGCCCTGCCGCCAGGCCAAGGACGATCCCGGCGCCCAGGCCGATGGCCGTGGACACCAGGCCCATCAACAGCGAAGGGCGCACCCCGTGGATCAAGCGGGCGAGCACATCGCGGCCGTTCTCATCGGTGCCCAGCCAATGGCTGCTGCTCGATGGCAGATAGGCGTTGCGGGCGACGGCGGCCAGTGGGTCGACACCGGTCAACCAATGGGGCACGAGCGCTGCGACCAACAAGCCGATGACAAACAGCCAGGCCAGTGTCAGGCCGGGGCGAACGGTGCTCGGCCAGGCCAGGGTAACGCGCCAGGGCAGCGCCGAGGTGCTCATGCCAGGCTCCTTGCATACTGGCTCTGCGGGTACGGCAACCCCAGGTGCTCACGCAGGGTGCTGGCGCTGTACTCGTGACGGAACACCCCGCGCTTGCGCAGCAGCGGCACCACCTCATCGACAAACACTTCGACCCCCGAAGGAAACATGTCCGGCATGATGTTGAAGCCATCGGCCGCGCCTGCGAGGAACCAGTGTTGCAGCGTGTCGGCCACCTGTTCCGGGGTGCCCACCAGCAGCCGATGACCGACCAGGATGCGCCGCGACAGTTCGCGCACCGTCAGGCCTTCGCGGCGGGCCAGGTTGAGCTGGGCTTCAAGAAACCCCTGGGAGCCTTTCTCATAGCTGCCGACTTCACCGATCCTCGCCCATGGCAGTGGCGCATCCAATTCCAGTTCCTGTGCCGGGATGCCGATCCGCGCGGCCACTTGCTGAATCAGGCCATGTTCGCCGTGGTAGGCATTGAGTTGATCAAAGCGCGCATGGGCTTCGGCTTCGCTGCTGCCGATCACCGTGGACAGGCCCGGCATGATTTTCAGGTGCTCGGGGTTGCGCCCCCATTGCTGGGCGCGCTGCTTCATGTCGCGGTAGAAGTGCTGGCCATCCTCCAGGCTGGTCTGGGTGGTGAAAATCACGTCGGCATACCGCGACCCCAGGGCCTTGCCACCTTCCGACGAGCCGGCCTGCACCAGCACCGGCCGGCCCTGGGGCGAGCGGGGCAGGTTCAGCGGGCCCTTGATGGAAAAGTGCTGGCCGACAAAGTCCTGGGTGTGGATCTTGTCTGGGTGTGCGTACCGCCCGTTAGCCGCATCGCCGATGATTGCGTCGTCCTCCCAGCTGTCCCAGAGCTTGAACGCGATATCGATAAACTCCTCGGCACGGGCATAGCGTTCGCCATGCTGCAACTGGTTGGCCAGGCCGAAATTCTGCGCGGCGGCGTCCGTGGCGTTGGTCACCACATTCCATGCTGCGCGGCCCGCGCTGATGTGGTCCAGGGAGGCAAAGCGCCGCGCCAGGTTGTAGGGATCGTTATAGGTGCTGGAGGCGGTGGCGATCACCCCGATGTGTTGCGTGGCCAGGGCCACGGCGGTCAGCAGGAGGGTCGGCTCCAGACGGCCCAACGGTTGCGTGGCCACGTCGCCTACCAGGGCCGGGCCGTCGGCCAGGAAGATCGCATCCAGGCAGCCACGCTCGCAGATACGCGCGATATTGCGGTAATACTCCACATCCAGGTAAGCGTCGGCCGGCACTTCGCCGACCCGCCAGGCCGCCGCGTGCGCGCCGAAACCGAGGATGTTCATACCAATGCTCATGTGATTGTTCATGCAAGCTCCTTGAGTTAGCCCTCGGCTTAGACAGCGCTGGCTTCATCGCGTGCGTTGGCATGTGCGGGGTTGTCGGCCAGCGCCTGTTCCTGGGCGGCGCGCCAGGCGGCGGCAGGGCTGACAGCGTTGAGGTAGAAATCGCCCAGGGCCCGTTCGCGGTAGATCGCCGGGTTGTGCGAGGCCAGGGTGCGGGCATTGCGCCAATGCCGGTCAAGGCTGCGGCCCCGGCTGGTGGCCGAGGCACCGCCGACTTCGAACAGCAGGCTGGTGGCTTCCAGCACCAGCGGCAGGATCACTTGCTGCGCCTGGTAGGTGCGCACATCCGCGTCGACGTAGTGTGCTTCGCTGATGGAGCCGTCGAGCACGGCCTCGTGGGTGGTTTGCAATACCTGCGCGGTGCTCTGCACCAGGCTGTCGGCGGCATAGGACAGGCTCGACAATTTGCCCACCACCCGTTGCACCAGCGGGTCCAGGCGCGGGCTGGACTGCCCGGGAATGCCAAAGGCGCGGGTACGGCCCTGGACAAACTCGACGGCGTCACGCAACGCCGCACGGGCGATCCCGGCCAGGGTCGCCAGGTGGAACAACTGGTAGAACGCCGAGATATATGACTCGGCGCGCAACTCGCCGGGTTTGAAGCGCCGCAGCACCTGATGCTCGGGCACCGCCACCTGGTCGAAGCGCGTGGTGCCGCTGCCGCTCAGGCGCTGGCCAAAGCCGTCCCAGTCATCCACGCGGGTCACGCCGGGCGCATCGGTGGGCACCACCACGCTGATAAAGTCGGTACCGTCGGCGGCGGCCACGGCGATCCAGTCGGCATACAAGGTGCCGGTGCAGTAATACTTCTGGCCGTCCAGTTGCCAGCCTTCGGCGGTGGGTTTGAGCGTCACCGAGTTGTTGGTGGTGTCACTGCGCTCGGCCATGGCTGCGCCCCACAATTGCCCAGCGACCACCTTGGGCAACCAGTAGGCCTGGGAGTCATGGTCCTGGCTCACGAGCCGGCCTTCGACGAAGCCGAAATGCGCGCGCACGATCTGTGGCAGGTTCGAGTCGGCGCTGCCCAACTCGGTGAGCAAGTCGAACAGCTGCGGCAGGCTGGCGCCCAGGCCGCCTTGGCTGCGCGGCACCCGCAGGGCGCCGAAGCCGGTGTCTTTCAACCAGCCGACGGCCTCGAAAGCCAGGGTTCGTTCCTGTTCACGCTGCACCGCGCCTTCGGCGATGCGCTGGAAGACCGGGGCGAAGCGTTCGTGCAGTTGGGTGTCGCTCATATTCGGTTCCTAATCTGAAATTAAGTCATTCAAAGCTGACGACAATCCAATGTGGGAGCGGGCTTTTGTGGGAGCGGGCTTGCTCGCGAAGGCGTTGGATCAGTCAACCTATGTATTGACTGAAACGCCGCCTTCGCGAGCAAGCCCGCTCCCACACAAGCCAGCCCGAACATAAAACCGGTGTTCATCGCGGTTTAACCCGTGGGTCAATCAACCCGTTGAGCACATCCACCAACAGGTTCACCACCACGTAAATCAATGCCGCCAACAGCGTGATCCCCAGTACCACCGGCGCATCCTTGGCCACGGCGGCATCGAGCATCATTCGCCCGATGCCCTGGCGGGCGAACAGCATTTCGGTGACCACTGCGCCCCCCAGGAGGCTGGCGAAGATGAACCCGGACAAGGTCACCAGCGGCACCAGGGCATGGCGCAACGCGTGGCGCAGGCGCACGGCGGTCTGCGACAGGCCGCGGGCGCGGGCCATGGCGATAAAGGGTTGTTCGAGGATGTCTTCCAACGCCTGGCGCAGCACCTGGCTGAGCATCCCGGCAATCGGCAGGGCCAGGGCGAGGGTCGGCAGGATCAGGGTTTGCCAGCCGTTGGAGCCTGCCGGCGGCAACACCGGCCACTGGAAGGAAAACACCAGCAACAGCAAGATCCCCAGCACGAACGACGGCGAGGACGACAGCACCAACTCACTGGCCGACGCCACGTGGCGTACCCAGGGCCTGCGTTTGGCAGTGAGCACCGCGCTGGCCAGCGCCAGGACGATGGCCAGCGATGCCGCACTCACGGCCAGTTGCAGCGTGGCGCCGATCTGCTTGCCGATCGCCTCGGTGACAGGAATGCGCAGGCGGTACGACTCGCCAAAGTCACCGTGGGCGATCCGCCCCACATAGCGCCCGTATTGCACCCACAAGGGTTGGTCAAAACCGTATTCCTCGCGGACCTGGGCCAATTGCTGCGGGGTAGGGATGGCGTCCGGCCCGCCGAGAATCGCCAGCACCGGGTCGCCGGCACTGAAATGGATGGCGATGAAGGTCAAGGTGGCTGCGCCCCACAGCACGCCCACGCCGGCCAGTAGTCGAGCGGCAAGCCATTTCATGGCGCCTCCTGGTCCAGCCAGACGCTGGTAAAGAATGGGGTGTTGTGCACGGTATCGAAGATCAGCCCCTTGACCACCGTGCGATAGGCAATCAGCACCTGGCTCTCGAAGTCCGGCACCGCCGGCACCACCTCGGTCAGGCGTTGTTGCGCGGCGCTGTATAGCGCCTGCAACTGCTCCGGGTCATGGGAGCGGCGGGCGGCGCTGAGCAGTTGGTCCAGGCGCGGGTCGCTGAGGTTGCTGAGGTTGTTGCCGCTTTTGGTGGGCGAGGCCCGCGAGTCGCTGTGGTACAGGATGTACAGGCCGTCGGGGGTGTTGGTGTGCCAATAGCCTCCGCCGATGGCATCGTATTTGCCCGCCGTGCGGCGGTCGGTGAGCTGGGCCAGGGGCATCATTTCAATGATGAATTGCATGCCGACTTTTTTCGCATCCGCCTGCACCGCCACCGCGACGCTGCTGGGGAACGGCGGGCTTTCAAAACCCAGCAAGTGCGCCGACAGGCGTCGGCCATTCTTGACCCGATAGCCCTCGGCATCGCGCTCGGTCCAGCCGGCCTCGTCCAATTGGCGGTTGGCGGCGTCGACGTCATATTTCAAGACGTCGCGATAGGCCGGGTCGTAGAACGGCGTGTTCACCGCCAGGTAATCGCTCTTGGGCAAGAACTCGCCGAACCCGGCGATCCAGGCCAGGCCGTCACGGTCGATGGCCTGGGCGATGGCCTTGCGTACCCGCACATCGTCGAATGGAAAGCGCAGGGTGTTGAAGGTGATGCTGCGGTAAGGGCTGGCCATGCGGATCCGGTTGCGTACCACCAGGTTTTGCGAGGCGCGCATCGCCGCCGTATTTTGCGCCGGCGCATCCAGGGTGAAGTCCGAGCGCCTGGATTGCAGGGTGCTGTAGCGGGTCATGGCCTCGGGCACGATGCTCAGCTCGATACGGTCCAGGTAGGCCGGGCCGATGTGCCGGGTGACCGGCGGCGCCCAGTGATAATCGGCGCGCTTGATAAAGGTTGCCCCTTGTTCGCGGGTATAGCTTTGCAGCACGAACGGCCCGGAACCGATGGGATGCTCGGCAATGCTCTTGGGCGCTTCGCGGATCTGTTTGGGCGAGATCATGCTCAGCCAGGACTGCGCCAGCACATACAGGAACGGCGAGTAGGGTTCGCGCAGGTGGGCCTCGAAGGTGTAGTCGTCGATGATCCGGCCATCGATGTAGGGCGCGATGTACGCCGCCGCCAGCGGCGACTTGGTAGCCGGGTCGCGCATATGCTCCAGGTTGATCTGCAGCGCCTGGGCGTTGAATTTTTCGCCGTCGCTGAAGGTCACGTCGTCGCGCAGGTGGAAGGTGTAGGTCTTGCCATCCGGCGAGACGTCCCAGGACTTGGCCAGCCAGGGCGAGAGCTTGCCGTTCTCGTCCTGATACAGCAGGCAGTCGTAGACGATGCGCGCCAGCCATTGCACGTTACCGTGGTAGCTGGAATGCACATCGAAGGTGCCGGTATCCAGGGCAGCCGACACACGCAGGGTGCCGCCTGGCGTGCCCTGGCGGGTTTCGTGGTAGTCGCTGGGGTCGTAGCTGAGCAGGCCCTGGGCGTCGAGGTGCCCGTCCACGCGCTGCACCGAGCTGGGCGGTGGGGCGTCCGGCGAGCAGGCGCCCACCAGCAGCAACCCCAGGAGCAGGCCGAACCTGCTCCGGTGATTGATCGGCATTGTGAAGGCCCTCACCTTAGAAGTTGAACGCCACACCGGTGAAGGCGCCAAAGCCGTCCCCCGGGTACAGCGCGGCAACGTCCTTGCCCTGGGCGTCGTAGATCGGCTGGATGGCGGTGACATAGTTCTGGTCGGTGAGGTTTTTCACGTCCAGGTACACCTGCCATTTCTTGCTCGGGGCTTCATACCCCAGTTTGGCGCCGAAGATCGTGTAGGAGGGCGCATACAGGGTGTTGGCGTAGTCCACGGCGGTACTCGATACCGAACGCACATTGACCCCGGCATAGAACCCGTCGGGATGGCGGTATTGCAGTTCGGCCTGGTACACGTGCCTGGGCAGGCCCGGCAGCTCGTTGGAGCCAAAGCGTTCGTCGTTGCGGTAGTAGAAGTCGTTAAGGGTGTAGGCCTGGCGCAGGCTGACTTTTTCGCCGCGCGCACTTTGCCACAGCTCGGTGTCCAGGCCGGCTTCGATGCCCTGGTGAATGGTCGGGCTGGCGTTGGACGTCGAGTTGACCGCCGCTGTGGTACGGGTGGCCGGAATCACTTCGACGGTGAGCAGTTCATCCTTGATCCAGGAGCGGTACACCGCCAGGCTGGCGTCGAAAATCCCGGCTTTGCCGCGCACGCCAAATTCAACGGTATTGGCCTTCTGTTCGGTGAGGGTCTTGGCGTAGTTGCTGGTGACCCCGGAGCCTGACGACGACCAACTGCTGGGCGGGTCGATGGAGCGGCTGACGTTGCCGAACACCTGGAAACTCGGCGTGATTTCGTAGCGTAAACCCAGGCGTGGCGCGACGTTCCAGCTGTCGTAGTTGTAGTGGTCAGGGTAGGGCGAGGTATTGGCGCGGTCCGAGTAGCGCACCTCGATATCACGCTTGATCTGGCTCAGTGACAGGCCGGTGGACAGCCACAGGCGGTCAGTCAGTTGCAGGTCATTGCCGGCGGCAAACACGCGGTCGAACGAGCCGGTGTAGCGTGCCTGTTTCTGCAGGGCGCCGTAGGTGCTGGAGGCCGGGTTGCCGTTGTAGGTCTTGACCCCGGCCTGCAAGTGCTGGGTGCTGGTCAGGCTCAGGGAGGTGTTGCTGGTGTGGCCCTGGATCTGGTCGCTGCGGTTATAGGTCAGCGACAGGTTCAGGTCGCGCCAGTCCCAATAGTTGGGGTTGACCGTGCTCTTGCGGTACAGCACCTGCGGGTAGTTGTGGTAGACCAGGCCAAAATCCAGGGTGGCGTCGTCGTCGAAGGTGTAGGTGGTCTTGCTGGCGACCCAGGTCGAACCGCGCTTGGTGGAGTCATCGCGGCTGGCCAGGGCCACCGGGTTGGTTTGCGATGAGTCGTGCTTGAGCTGGGCCTTGGTCAGGGTGCCGGAGCTTTCGTGGTATTCCTCGCGGTAGCGCACGAACAGCCGGGTTTCCAACTTGGGGTTGAAGCGGTAGCCGAAGTTGGTCACCACGCCCTTGGCCTTGGTGAAGGTCCAGTCCTGGTAACCGTCGCGTTCGGAGTTGCTCAGGCTGACGTAGTAGTCGCCATTGTCCACCACGCCGCCGGTGCTCAACTGCTGCTTGCGCCAGCCAAAGCTGCCAGCCTCGAAGCGCGCGTGATTGCCCGGTGACGTCAGGCCGGAGTGAGTCACCATGTTGATCGCGCCACCCAGCGACAGCGCGCCGTACTGGAAGGCATTGGCCCCGCGCAGCACTTCGGTGTAGTCCAGGCCCTGGGTTTCCAGGAGCTCATAGGGCGTGCCGCCGGATCCGGTCAGGGCCAGGCCGTCGAACAGGAACTTGGTGCCCTCGCGAAAATACCCGGGGGAGGTATTGGCCCCGGAACCGCGGATGGAAATCTTGATCGCATCGTTGCCGCCCGCTGACTGCGCATACACGCCGGGCTGATAGGCGAGGGTGTCTTCCAGCGTCGCCGAACGGCCGCGCTCCACGTCGCCAGCCTTGACCAGGCTGACGCCGCCGGCCACCTCGTCGAGCTTGAGCTGGGCTTCTTCGCTGGCGGTGACCTTGCTGGCCTGGACCGTTACGGTCTGCAGGCGCGAATCCTCGGCGTGGGCCCACTGGGAAGCGAGGATCAAGGTCAGAGCGCTGACGGTTTTAAACGAGCTGGAGGAGTGTTGAGGCAGAGGCCTTGAGATCAACTTCAATTGTGCATTCCCTGTGATTGGCTACGAGTGGAGGCGAGTTTCTATTCGTATAGTCAATCTCTGGCAGGGATAGAGCAGAAAGCATGCCAAGCGCCAAAGCGGGTTTTTATAGGGGATTTGGTTTTAATCGGCATGTCGTTTATGCCAAAAAACGACATCTGTGTTGAATAACTGTTCGAATTTGAACAGTGCTGGAGAGCCCCTAATCGGGCACAACAAAATGTGGGCGCAGGCGTGCCCGCGAAAGCAATGGATCAGTCAGCACATACTGTTCTGTTGACTGACACACGGCCATCGCGAGCGGGCCTGCTTTCACATTGTCGATCCGCACCTGCTGCGGGGGAATGCGCAACACCCGGGCGGCGCAGTGTCTTCATACCACCGAATCAGTGACGTCGAAGCTGCCTTGAGCGGTGAACTCTGGGTGGTCCGCATGCTTGAAGGTACAACTGAAACTGCCGACGGCATGACCTGTGGCGGGCAAGGACTCGATTGTCAGTTCCCCCTTGTGTGCCATGACTACACCGTACGTATCCAGCCTGATAAATCTGACCTGTGCCCGGGTTTCTGACTCGCTCAACGAATAGGTGCCCGGCGGCAAACTATCACTCAGCGCGACAGTTACGATGTTACGAATAGGAGGAAACTCCTCAGTAACTTGGCCTCGAATAAATTTAGTATGATTTCCATCGAGGTCAGTTCTGTCGTAGATGTCTAAAACCTGAGCTTCGAAGTCTTTTAGGGGGGCTGAATTTCCGTAAAAATCAACTTCAAAGTTGCCGTAGCCCATTTGCACCTGAATTTCGCCGTTATGTACCTTGATTTCCTTGTCTGCGGACTTGGCCAGCAACTTAAAGGTGGCGCTCATTTTTCCTTTTTTTAAAGACAGCGTTATGTTGCCAGTATCGGCAATGTAGTCTGTGCTGTGCATGGTGACGATGACTGTGGCGCTGTCTGGGTCAGCCTGCTCGCGAATGGAATAAGTATGTTCCGTTCCATTACCGGGAAAATCGTCAGGTAGCTCAATTCTGATGACATACGTTTCCCACGTCTCAGTGATCTGGACTCCGCTGATAAGCCAGTTGCCGTTCATGGTGGGGCGAATTTCTGATCTGTCGAGTTGTGCAACAAAGGCGTGGTTATGTTCACCTTCTATTTGCGCCGTGAAGGACCCACTGATGTTTTGGACGGCTGAGTCGTTTAGTGTCTGTGTCATGTCAAGGCTCCCTATCCTGTTATTGCTGGAAGAGAGTGGATGCTATTAATTGAAAATGTCCTTGTATACTGTCAAATATGACAGGTTTAAATAATGATTTTTTATTGCGGCCAGTGCTATGGCATAACGGGTAGACGCTGTTGGCGCCCCGCGTTCCGGGGCGCCATTTGCGTGTTACACCTTTAACGTGCGGGTCATGCGCAACGCCAGCACGCTACCGGCGACAATCACCGCCGCCAGCAGGTACAGCGCCAGGTCGGTCGACCCGGTGGCATCCTTCACAAAACCCACCACATAGGGGCTCAAGAAGCCCGCCATCTGGCCCATGGAGTTGATCAACGCCAGGCCGCCCGCCGCAGCGCCGGCGCTGAGCATGGCCGTGGGCACGGGCCAGAACATCGGCAGGCCGGTGAGGGCGCCCATGGTGGCGATGGTCAGGCCGAGGATGGCAATGGCCGGGGTGGTGGCGAAGTTCACCGCGATGATCAGGCCGACAGCGCCCATCAGCATCGGCACCACCAGGTGCCAGCGGCGCTCCTTGCGCAGGTCGGCAGAGCGGCCCACCACCAGCATGAATACCGCTGCCAGCAGATAGGGGATCGCACTGAGCCAGCCGATCACCAGGTTATCGCTAAAGCCCATGTTCTTGATGATCGACGGCAGCCAGAAGTTGATGGCATACACGCCGCTCTGGATGCAGAAGTAGATCAGGCCGAACGCCCAGATTGCCGGGTTCTTGAACACTTCCAGCAGCGAGTCAGTGGTGGTCTTGGGCTTGTTGGCCAGGTCGGTGGCCTGGTCGGCTTCGAGCACTGCGCGTTCGTGGGCGGTCAGCCACTTGGCGTTGGCGAAGCTGTCGCTGAGCAGGAAGTAGGCGAGGGCACCAAGGACTACCGTCGGCACACCTTGCAGCAGGAACATCCACTGCCAGCCCGCGAGGCCGCCTTGACCGGCCGCGAAGTGGTTGAGGATCCAGCCGGAGAACGGGCTGCCGAGCAGGCCGGACACCGGGATCGCCGACATGAACAGCGCCATGATCCGCCCGCGGCGGAAGGTCGGGAACCACTGCGAGAGGTACAGCACCACACCGGGAAAGAAGCCCGCTTCAGCTGCACCGGTAAACAGGCGCAGCGTGTAGAAGTGGGTCGGTGTGGTCACAAACAGCAGGCAGGTGGACAGGGTGCCCCAAGTGATCATCATCAGCGCGATCCAGCGTCGTGGGCCGAACCTGGTCAGCGCCAGGTTGCTTGGCACGCCACACAGCACGTAGCCGATAAAGAAAATCCCGGCTCCGAGGCCGTACACGGTCTCGCTGAACTTCAGGGCGTCGAGCATCTGCAGCTTGGCGAAACCGACGTTGACGCGGTCCAGGTAGTTGAACAGGTAGCAGATGAAAATGAAGGGGATCAGGCGCAGGGTGATGCGCTTGTAGACGGCGTTTTTGTCGTCATCGTTGGCCAGGGTAGCGGCGGCGCTCTGTGACATGGCGTTCTCTCTTTATTATGATTTTTCGCGATGCGAGGGTAACGTTGATCGCCCCAAGAGTCTCGGTCACGGGACGGTGCCGTGTCTTTGTGCCCCCGCACAGCGATCCATCCATTGCGCTGTGCCTTTGAACAATCGCGTAATGCAGCGCTTTCAAGGAATTTAGCCCCATGTTCGAACTCGATCATGACCTGGCGCAGGATATCGTCAATCGCACGATGGCCATTTTGCCCTATAACGTCAACGTCATGGACAGCCAGGGCCTGATCCTCGGCAGCGGCGAGCCGGAGCGGATCAACACCCGCCATGAAGGCGCGCAATTGGTGCTGGCCAACGGGCGTGTGGTGGAAATCGACAGCCAGACCGCCAAGCACCTCAAGGGCGTGGCGCCGGGGATCAATCTGCCGTTGCTGCATGACCAGCGCTTGATCGGGGTGCTGGGCATCAGCGGTGAACCGCAACGACTGCGCACCTATGCCGAACTGGTGCGCATGACTGCCGAGATGCTGGTCAGCCAACGGCATCAACAGGCAGAGCAACAATGGCGGCGCCAACGCTGTGATGATCTGCTGGCGTTGCTGCTGGCCGAGAGCGGCGAATCGCCGCGCCTGGTGGACGAGGCCCAGCAACTGGGGCTCAAGCCGCAGTTACCGCGCACCCCTTATTTGTTTGAACTGGGCCTGGGCCAGACCGCCGAAGCACTGGCAGGCTGGCTGGCCTCCCGTTACCCGGACAGTTGGTGCGTCAGCTGCGCACCGTTTTCGCTGCTGTGGTGCCGCCCGGCGTCGGTGCAGGTCGACAACCCGCGGCTGCTGGAAAAACTCGAGGCTTCGGGCTGGAGCATCCTGCGGGTGGCCGTGGGCGGCCAGGCAGATGGCTTGGCCGGGCTGCGCCGCTGCTATCGGCGCGTGGCGGACTTGCTCGCCTATGGCCGCGATGTACTGCCCCAGTTGCGTCTGCTGACCCTCAACCGCTACCGGTTGCCGGTGATGCTCTGGCGCCATCGCAACGACGATGCCCTCGACGAACTGCTCAACCCGTTGCGCAAGGTCCTGGCCAAGGACAGCAACGGACAGTTGCAGGCCACGCTGCGCAGTTGGTGTGAGCACGACGGGCAAAGCCAGGCCTGCGCCGATGCCCTGGGCATCCACCGCAACAGCCTGCGCTACCGCATGGAGCGCATTGCCGAATTGAGCGGCGTCGACCCGCTGACCCTCGATGGCATGCTCGCGCTGTACTTGGGCGTGCAACTGCTGCCCCAAACCCCGTAGAAGCCGGCAAGCCGGCTCCTGCAAGGTAGGGGCTTTTGTAGAAGTGAACAACAAACCCCAGCCACGCTTGTGCATCGGACAGGCGTCATTGCCGGTGCCAACTGGCAGCATGGGCGTCATAAAAATCGGAGAAAGCCCATGAAAGTCATCATTGCCCCCGACTCGTTCAAGGACAGCCTGAGTGCCGAAGGCGTGGCCCAGGCCATTGCCCAAGGGCTGGCCCAGGTCTGGCCCGATGCCGAACTGATCCAGTGCCCGATGGCGGATGGCGGTGAAGGCACGGTGGAGTCGGTCCTCGCCGCCTGCCACGGCCAATTGCGCAGCCATACCGTGCAAGGCCCGTTGGGCGGCACCGTCGAGGCGCGCTGGGGGTGGTTGGCCGAGAGTGCCACGGCCATTATCGAAATGGCCGAAGCCAGTGGCCTGCAACGGGTCCCGCCGGGGCAGCGCGATGCCTGTTCCAGCAGCACCTTCGGCACCGGTGAGCTGATCCGCGCCGCCCTGGACGCTGGCGCCCGGCGGATCATTCTGGCGATTGGCGGCAGTGCCACCAATGACGGCGGCGCCGGTGCCATGCAGGCCCTGGGCGTACAACTGCTCGACGCCCAAGGCACCAGCCTGGCGCGCGGTGGCCTGGCGCTCGCGAACCTTGCCCGCATCAATCTTGAACCGTTGGACCCACGGCTGGCCCAGGTGCGCTTCGACATCGCCGCCGATGTCAATAACCCCCTGTGTGGCCCCCACGGGGCCTCGGCGATTTTCGGCCCGCAAAAAGGGGCCAATCCACAGCAAGTGGCGCAACTGGATCAGGCCCTGGGACACTTCGCCGACCATTGCGCCGCAGTCTTGCCCCGGGACGTGCGCGACGAACCGGGCAGCGGCGCGGCGGGTGGCCTGGGCTTTGCCGCCAAGGCCTTCCTCGGCGCACAGTTCCGCCCAGGTGTGGAGGTGGTCGCCGAACTGGTGGGCCTGGAAAACGCCGTGCGTGGTGCCGACCTGGTGATTACCGGTGAAGGCCGCTTCGACGCCCAGACCCTGCGTGGCAAAACCCCGTTTGGCGTGGCGCGGGTCGCCAGGCAGCATGGGGTTCCCGTTATCGTGATCGCCGGAACGCTGGGTGAGGGCTACGAGGAGATGTACGCCCATGGCGTCGACGCCGCGTTCGCCTTGCCTGGCGGCCCGATGACCCTGGAACAGGCCTGTAGCGAAGCGCCGAGGCTGTTGCGTGAGCGGGCGGCGGACATTGCGCGGGTGTGGCGTTTGGGCGCGGGATGACAGCGCTTGTTATCACCGCCTACACTGATCGGCCACTTGTCTTTCAAAGGATGAAACACAATGCCTGCACCTGACGCCAAGATCGTGATCCAGCGTTTTGCCGAAAGCCACCTCGAAGGCATGCAGGCGCTCTATAACGACCCAGCCGTGTGCCGTCAGGTGTTGCAGATGCCTTTCCAGTCACTGGAGGTCTGGCGCAAGCGCCTGGCAGATACCAATGAGCGATTGCTCAGGCTGGTGGCGGTGCAGGCGGGCGAGGTGATTGGCAGTTGCACTCTGGAGCAGTATGCGCGCAGTCGTCAAAGCCATGTCGGCGGTATCGGCATGGGGGTGGCGGTGGCTTGGCAGGGCAAGGGTGTTGGCACCCAACTGCTGGGCGCGGCACTGGAGGTGGCCGACAACTGGATGAACCTGCACCGGGTGGAACTGACGGTGTATGTCGACAACGAGCCGGCCCAGGCGTTGTACCGCAAGTTCGGTTTCGAGACTGAAGGCCGGCTGCGCGATTATGCCGTGCGAGATGGCACATTTGTCGACGCCCTGAGCATGGCGCGCTTGCGTCAGACTGCCTGATCGCCCAGGGCAAACGCCACCGCAGCCTGGGCGTGCAGTTCGGTAGTGTCGAGCAACGGCAGGTGGCTGTGTTCGGGCCTGACCAGCAGGCCAATCTCGGTACAGCCCAGGACAATGGCCTGGGCGCCACGGGCCGCGAGGTTCGCGATGGCCTGTTGGTAGACCTGGCGCGATGCATCGCTGATCACGCCGACGCACAATTCTTCATAAATGATCCGGTGTACGGCGCGGCGCTCGTCGGCATCGGGCACCAGTACGGTCAAGCCCTGGGCCGCCAGGCGCGTCTTGAGAAAGTCCTGTTCCATGGTAAACGCCGTACCCAGCAGGCCGACGGTCAGGGTATTGGCCTTGACCGCCGCCGCGCCCGCCGCATCGCCGATGTGCAGGAACGGCAGCGATACGGCGGCCTCGATCTGCGCGGCCACCCGATGCATGGTGTTGGTACACAGCACGATGCAGTCGGCGCCCCCGGCTTGCAGACGGCGCGCGGCGTCCTGCAGGATCAGCGCCGCGTCGTCCCAGCGCCCGGCGTGCTGGGCCTGCTCCACCGGGCCGAAGTCGACGCTGTACAGCAGGATTTGCGCCGAGCGCAGCGGCCCCAAGCGGTCGCGCACCTGTTGGTTGATGATCCGGTAGTACTCGGCGCTGGACTCCCAGCTCATGCCGCCGATAAGGCCGATGGTGCGCATGCGAACTCCTCAAGCTGTTGGGCGAAAGCCACACCTTACCCAACACACGGGCGTTAGTCATACCGCGCCGCTGCACGATGCCCATTTCCCGGCTGCGCAGTTGCGCAACCTGATTTCATGATGCATGGGCATCGCCGCACATCCAATGTGGGAGCAAGCCCCCACAAAAGACCAACATCGGCCTTCAGACCTCTACGTTGCCCCAGCCCGGCTTGGCTTCCTCAGGCGCTACGGCGTTGACCTGCTTGCCCGTCGCCAGCTCGACCCGTCGTGCCACCTCAGGGTCGTCGGCAAACGGAATCAGGCTGGCTTCATCCAGCTCTGTCCCCGATTGTCCCCGCAAGCAGTACTCCACGGCGCCATACAGGCAGATCACCGCCGCCAGGTTAAAAATGACTTCCCACATCAGGCGATCTGCGCATCACGGTGCGCCACCTTCAAGTCTGCGACCCGCACGGTGCGCCAGGTGTTGTAGGCCATCAGCAGCATGCCGCCGAGGAAGAACACGCCGCCGGCAAATCGCACGACAAACCCAGGGTGGCTGGCCTGCAAGGCTTCGACAAACGAATAGGTGAGGGTGCCGTCATCGTTGACTGCCCGCCACATCAGGCCCTGGGTGATGCCGTTGACCCACATCGAGGCGATGTACAGCACCGTGCCGATGGTTGCCAGCCAGAAGTGCAGGTTGATCAGTGGCACGCTGTGCATCTGCTCGCGGCCGAAGACTTTCGGGATCATGTGGTACAGCGAGCCAAAGGTGATCATCGCCACCCAGCCCAGGGCGCCTGCGTGGACGTGGCCGATGGTCCAGTCGGTGTAGTGGGACAGGGCGTTGACCGTCTTGATCGCCATCATCGGCCCTTCAAAGGTCGACATGCCGTAGAACGCCAACGACAACACCAGGAACCGCAGGATCGGGTCGGTGCGCAATTTGTGCCAGGCCCCCGAGAGGGTCATCATGCCGTTGATCATCCCGCCCCAGCTGGGGGCCAGCAGGATCAGCGACATGGCCATGCCCAACGATTGTGCCCAGTCCGGCAGCGCCGTGTAGTGCAAATGGTGGGGGCCGGCCCAGATGTACAGGGTGATCAGCGCCCAGAAGTGCACGATAGACAGGCGATAGGAATACACCGGTCGCCCGACTTGCTTGGGCACGAAGTAATACATCATCCCCAAAAAGCCGGTGGTCAGGAAAAACCCCACCGCGTTGTGCCCGTACCACCACTGCACCATGGCGTCGGTAGCGCCGGAATACACTGGGTAGGACTTGAACCAGTCCACCGGGATCGACAGGTGGTTGACCACGTGCAGCATGGCGATCACCACGATGAACGCGCCGAAGAACCAGTTGCCGACATAGATATGTTGAGTCTTGCGCTGCACCACGGTGGTGAAGAACACGATGGCGTAGGCCACCCACACCACGGTCATCCACACCGCGCCGGAAAATTCGATCTCGGCGTATTCCTTGGTGGTGGTGTAGCCCAGGGGCAGCGTGACCAGCATGATCACGATCACTGACTGCCAACCCCAGAACGTGAAGGCGGCAAGCCAGTCGGAGTACAGGCGCACCTGGCAGGTGCGTTGTACCGCGTAGTAGCTGGCGGCAAATTGCGCGCTGCCGGCAAAGCCGAAAATCACCAGGCTGGTGTGCAGCGGCCGCAAGCGGCCAAAGGTGGTCCACGGCAAGTCCAGGTTCATGTCTGGCCACACCAGTTGCGAGGCGATCCACACCCCCATGGCCATGCCGATGACGCCCCACACCACGGTGGCAATGACGAATTGGCGGACAACCTTATAGTTATAGGCCTGCCCGGTTGATGCTGTGCTCATGGTCAGTCTTCCACGGTTTCAAGTCCCGGGCACTGTAGGAAATCCATGAAAAACAAAACAGGCTCAGAAAAATGACATTAATGCGGATCAGAGTTAGCCCCTTAAAACATGGTGTATTCACAGGCTGATATGGTTTTTTAGTTTTTAGCTGAATCTGTAACGCCTTGAGCCGTAGGTGCATAGTCGCCTCCATAGAAACCGCCGCCGTCGAGCGCGGTCAGCCATGATGAGGTAGCGAGATGTATCGGTACGATGAGTACGACCGGGCCCTGGTCTTCGAGCGTGTGGCGCAGTTTCGTGATCAGGTCGAACGGTTTGTCGCCGGTGACCTGAGCGAAGAAGAATTCCTGCCGCTGCGCCTGCAAAACGGCCTGTACCTGCAAAAGCATGCCTACATGCTGCGGGTGGCGATTCCCTACGGCACCCTCGATGCCCGGCAGTTGCGCACCCTGGCGAGCATCGCGCGGGATTACGACCGCGGCTACGGCCACTTCACCACGCGCCAGAACATGCAGTTCAACTGGATCGAGTTGCAGCAGGTGCCTGACATCCTCCAGCGCCTGGCTGAAGTCGACATGCATGCGATCCAGACCTCCGGCAATTGTGTGCGCAACATCACCACCGAAGCCTTTGCCGGGGTGGCTGCCGACGAGTGGCTGGACCCGCGCCCGCTGGCGGAAATCTTGCGGCAATGGTCGACCATCAACCCCGAATTCCTGTTCTTGCCGCGCAAGTTCAAGATCGCCATCTGCTCGGCGCGCCAGGATCGGGCGGCGATCATGATGCATGACATCGGCCTTTATCTTTATCAGGAGGCGGGCGGCCAGATGCTGCTGCGCGTGCTGGTGGGCGGCGGCCTGGGACGCACGCCGATCCTCGGCCTGCAGATCCGCGATGGCTTGCCCTGGCAGCATCTGCTGTCGTATGTCGAGGCGGTATTGCGCGTGTATAACCGCCATGGCCGGCGCGATAACAAGTACAAGGCGCGGATCAAGATCCTGGTCAAGGCCCTGGGCATCGAGGCGTTTTCCCGGGAAGTGGAGCAGGAGTGGCAGCACCTGCGCGATGGCCCGGCGCAACTGACCGAGGATGAGTACCAGCGCGTGGCCGCAGCCTTTGTGCCACCGCCCTATCAGGCACTGCCCGATACCGACCTGGACTATGGCACGCAGATGGCCGAGAGCCCGGCGTTCGCGCGCTGGGTGACACGCAATGTGCAGCCCCACAAAGTGCCGGGCTATACCAATGTGGTGCTGTCGACCAAACCGGGGATTGCCGCGCCGCCGGGTGATGTGACGGCCGGGCAGATGGATGCCGTGGCCCAGTGGGCCGAGCAGTTCGGCTTTGGCGAAATACGTATCGCCCATGAGCAGAATATCGTGCTGCCGGACGTGCCCAAGGCGCGGCTGCATGCCTTGTGGTCCCAGGCCTGTGAGCAGGGCCTGGGCAGCGCCAATGTCGGTTTGCTGACCGATATCATCGCCTGCCCCGGCGGTGACTTCTGCGCCTTGGCCAATGCCAAGTCGATTCCTATCGCCCAGGCGATCCAGCAGCGCTTCGACAACCTCGATTACCTGCATGACCTGGGCGACATCAGCCTGAACATCTCCGGCTGCATCAATGCCTGTGGGCATCATCACATCGGCAACATCGGGATTCTCGGTGTCGATAAAAACGCCAGCGAGTGGTACCAGATCACCCTGGGAGGCGCCCAGGGCAAGGCCAGTGCGCTGGGCAAGGTGATTGGCCCGTCATTCAGCGCCGCCGAGATGCCTGATGTGATCTCACGCTTGATCGCGACCTACGTCCGCTACCGGGAGAGCGACGAACCCTTTATCGATACCGTGCAGCGCATTGGCCTGGAGCCGTTCAAGGAACGGGTGTATGGCAACGTGGTGCAATCGGCATGAACAATCTGTTGAGCCTGGAACAGGGCGTGGCCCGTATCAAGCAGGATGATCCCTGGACCCTGGTGCGCGACGCCGATGCTCCGCTGCCCGATGGCGCACTGATCCTGCCGCTGGACCTGTGGCTGAGCCGCCGGATTGCGTCAGACCCGCCCCGGGACGCGGTGTGGCTCGGTCCGGATGACGACGTGCAACACCTGCAACCGTGGCTTGCGGTATTGCCGCTGATTGCCCTGGACTTTCCCAGCTTTCGCGATGGCCGTGCCTACAGCCAGGCCTACCTGCTGCGCACGCGCATGGGCTGGCAGGGTGAGCTGCGGGCGGTGGGGGATGTGCTGCGTGACCAGCTCAGCCATATGCGCCAGTGTGGTTTCGATGGGTTTGCCGTGCGCGAGGACAAATCGGTTGTCGACGCGCTCAAGGGCCTGGCAGGCATGAGCGTGAGTTATGGTCGCTCGGTGATTGAGCCCAGGCCGCTGTTTCGCCGACGCTAGCCCCGGCATCGCCGGTGCCAGGCGGTTATTTCAAGGCCGGGTCGGCGGGATTGAGTTTTTTCCAGCCCTGCATCACCTCCTGCGCCTTGGGTTCCTGGCCGTTCTCCAGGTAGTACTGGATCAGCGACAAGCGCGCATTACGGTTATACGGTTGGCGCTTGAGCAGGTCTTCCAACTGCTGGCAGGCCTTGTCGACTTGACCGCCGTCGTGCAATGCCACCGCCAGCACAAAGCTGTACTGCCCGTTGCCCGGCTCCAGGCGGGCGGCCTCGCGCAAGTGCGCCAGCGCCGGCGGCGTATTGCCTTGGCGAATCAGCATCAACCCTTGTGTGTGTTGCAGCAGCGCCGCCTCGGGGTGTTGCTTGAGGCTGTCGGCCACCAGGCGCCGGGCTTCCTCGCTACGGCCGTTGGCTTCCAGCCACTGCGCCAGGGTGACCAGGGCCGGGTGGAAGTCCGGGTCGCGCAGCAGCGCCGTGCGCAGTTGGGCTTCGACCTGTGCGGCGCGGCCACTTCCCTGGTACAGCATGGCCAGGTTGAGGTTGGCTTCGGCGCGTTCCTGCAGGCTCAGTTGCACGTTTTCGTATTCACGGATGGCCTGTTCCCAGGCCGGGCCCAGGCCTTGAGCCGCGACGCTGAGCAGGTCCCGCGCGGCGAGGATGCGCACTGCCCGCACCGGGTCCTTGAGCAGAGGACCGTACAGCGCGACGCGCTCGGCAGGCGGCAGGAAGGCGCTGACCGCCCGCAGAGCACTCTCGCGCACCTGTGGGGCAGGGTGCCCCAGGTCTTTGGTCGCCAGCTTCAAGGCCTGTTCGCTCGGGTAGTTGGGCAACTCGGCCAGTAGCGTGGCACGTTGAATCTGCGGCAGGTTACTGCGCGCCAACTGTTCATACAGCGCTTGTGCAGCACCCGGCTGGCCGCCGCGAATCAGTGCCAGGCTTTCGTCGTAGCGCGGGGCCTGGAGTGCCTGGCTTTTGTCCCACAGTTTGAATTGCGCGGTGACGTTGTCGCCGGCCTTGCCCTGGTGGCAGGTCAGGCAGGCATCCGGGGTGCCGAGCCTGGCAGCGCGCTCGGGGTTGGGAATGCTGAAGCTGTGGTCATGGCGAAAGTCATTGCCCATGTAGAACTTGCCGGGCATATGGCAATCGACGCAAAACGACCCGGGTTGCCCGGCAACGTGGCGCGTGTGCTGCGGCGCTTCATAGTTCTTGGCCTGCAACCCGCGGCCATCTACCGAGGTCACAGCGGCCTTGCCCGCCGTGTTGTGGCATTGCAGGCACACGCCATTGCCGGGGGCCTTCAGTTGGTTGCTATGGGGGTTGTGGCAGTCGGTACAGCGCACGCCCTTGTCGGCCATCTTGCTCTGGGCGAAGGAGCCGTGTTCGAACACCTCGTCCTTGATCTTGCCGTCCAGGGCATACAGCTCGCGGGTCAGTATGCTGGGCAGGTAGTCGTCCATCAGGCGCTTGCCAACGGTATAACCGTCACCCAATGGCGCGCGGCGGGCATGGCAGCGGGCGCAGGTTTTGAGTTCGACGGTGGCGTCCTTGTCCTTGAGGTCCACTGTGAAACCGGCATGCAGCAAGTCGCTTTTTTTCGCCGCCCACTCAAGGTGATTGGACGCCGGGCCATGGCAGGCCTGGCAGCCAACGCCAAGGCTGTTCCATTGGCTGTCGAAGGTGTTCCTGGCGGCATCGAAATTGCGTTTATAGCCGGTGGTGTGACATTCCACGCACATGAAATTGGCGTTCTGGCTCGGTTTGCTCCAGTGCAGTGGGTTCTTGAAGTTCACCCCTTGGCCGGGGTAGAGGTGAAACCAGCGATGTTTCTCGGTATCCCAGGCCACGCCCAGGGCCTGTAAGCGTCCGTCGCCGACATCGATCAGGTACTGCTGCAAAGGGGCGATGCCGAAGGTGTAGGCCACCTTGAAATCGGCGGCCTTGCCATCGACGCCCGGGGTATTGACCCAGAACTCATCACCCCGGCGAAAGAACCGGGTGGTTTCACCTTCGCCCTGGAACACGGCATTGTTGAAGTCCGCCGGCACTGTTGCCGGCGTTGCCTCCTGCATTGCCAGTTGATGGTGCGAACCTTGCCAGTCCTTGGCCTGGGGCTCGTGGCAGCCCTGGCACTGTTGCTCGTCCACCCAGCGCGCAGGCGGCATTGCGGGCGGTTTGGCAACCACGGCCACAGGCCCGGGCGCCGGTGGCGGCAGCCTGGGGGTACTGGCCTGGAGGAACAGCCAGATCCCAGCCATCGCCAGCAACAAAACGGCAATCAACAATGGGTAGAGATAACGACGGGGTGAATCACGGTGGGTAACCTTGGGCATGCGACTTCCGATGTCCGGTGCATTGACGCTCTGCGGCGTGCTTAAGCTGTGTGCAGCTTCGACGCAGCTTAGGTGCCTGTCAAATGGATGCTGTGAAATAAGCCGCACTTGTGCGCAACCGGCAGGTTATTTCCCAAGACTTGGCTATACCTGTAACTTCACGTTTCGACGATAAACGCCAAGGAGTTACGCCATGAAGCTAGGGCTAATGATCAGCACACTGTGCATTGCCTCACTCGGGGTCGCCGGGTGTGCGAGTAAAGTCCCCCAGCCAGATGAGTATTCGGGTTTTCTTTCGGACTACAGCCAATTGCGCGAAGCCAAGTCGCCGTCTGGGGCAGAGGTGATGCGCTGGGTGGATCCCAGGCTGAATCTGAACCGCTATACCTCGGTGTTTATCGAGCCGACGCAGTTCTTCCCCAAGCCCCAGGCCACGGCGCAGATCCCCGAAGACACCTTGCGCAGCATCAATGAGTACTACAACCAGGCGCTCAAGCGCGAGCTGGTCAAGTCACTGCCACTGGCCAGTGCGCCAGGCCCGGGGGTGATTGTGGTGCGGGCGGCGATTACTGCCGTCAGCCGCAAGACCGAAAGCCTCAAGCCCTATGAGTACATTCCTGTCGCCCTGGTGGCGGCGGCAGTCAGCACCGGCACCGGGATTCGCGACCAGGAAACCACCCTGGGCACCGAAGCGCAGTTTCTCGATGGCGATAGCGGCCGGGTGATTGCCCAGGTCGTGCGCAAAGGCACCGGCAAACCCCTGGAAAACGACACCCAGGTCATGAAAGCCGCCGACGTGAAGGCGGTGATGGATGGTTGGGCGGCGGACCTGCATCAGTCCTACGTCAAACTCAAGGCCAAATAACCCACCCCTGTGGGAGCTGGCAAGCCAGCTCCCACACATCAGTCGCCGACAAACCAGCGGTAATAGGGGTTGGCGCCATCTTCCTGCAACACTTGCCGGATATCCCGGGCCCAGGCTGCACGATCACCGTCGTAGGCATGCAGGCTGGCGCGGTAGAACTGCATCAGGCGTTGTTGCTCGGCGTCCAGCGTCCGCGAAAATGCCGGGTCGACATTGCGCAACGGTGCGGGCACCCGCAGGTCGAGCAAGGCCGGCAATACCCGTTTGATCTCCTGGCTGCGCACCCAAGGCGCATATTCGATACGCGGTTGATCATCGGTGACCGCCAGAGCCTGCCCGGCAAACCGTTCCAGTCCCTGGCGATCGGTAACCCAGGTGGCCAGCAAAGTCGCCGCCGAATCAATGCCTACCTCGGCCAGGGCACTGTGCACCGGGGCTTGTGCAAAGCGCTGGCGAATGCGTGCGACGTCCAACTCAAGAGGCTCCAGGGAGCCCACCAACAGCATCTCGTGGAACTCGCTGGTCCACAGCGTGGCATAGGGGAATGCATCGAGAAAGCTGCGCACCAATGATTGCGAGTCTTCGATGTTCTGCGTCGGCAGCGGCAGCCACTGGGCCAGCAGGCCATGTTTCTCCAGGCGGCGGGCGGCCAGTTGGTAGAAGTCGCGCGAATACAGATTGACCACGCCGGCGGCGGAAGGCGGTGGGGGTTCCAGGGTAATCACGTCATAGGTCTGGGGGCTGCGCAGCAGCTCCTGGCGACCATCGCGCAAGCGCACCTGCACGCCGGGGTCGCTGGCGGCGCTGTAGTTGCCCTTGAACAGCGAGGCCGCTTGCACCACCGACGGCAGCAATTCGGCGACGACTCTTTGCTCCAGGCCCGGGTAGCGCAACAGCGCGCCTGCGGTGATACCGGTGCCAAAGCCGATCACCAGCGCCGAACGGGGCTCGCCGTTATGGATCAGCAGCGGCAGCAGGGCCTGGATGCGCATGTAGCGCAGGGAGGGCATGGCATCGCCGGTGTTCGACACGCCCTGGATATACAGGCGCTGAAAAGCCCGCGTGCCTTTGCCCTGGGTCACCACGGCAACCGTCGCGCCGCGGCCTTCCTGGTAAAACCCCAGGCTCCCATTGCGTGCACCGGGCAGCAGGTTGGCCAGGCGATCCTGCGGAGTCAGCAGTGCCACCGCCAATGACAGCAGGCCGAGGGCCGCGACTGCCTGGCGCCGGCCCTTTTTCACCCCATGGCCCCGACGCACGGCGATATAGCCCACCATGCCCGCAATCACCGCCAGCAGGCCGAGGGTGCGCACCAGGCCCAGCCAGGGAATCAGCACAAAACCGCAGAGCATCACCCCGGCAATCCCGCCCAATGTGTTGAATGCCACTACCGCACCCACGTCCCGGCCCACATGCCCGCCGCCGACACTCAGGCGCAATGCCAGGGGAAACGCCGCGCCCAGCAACAGGGTGGGCACAAACACAATACACAGGGCCGCCATCGCAAAGCGCGCACTCATCCCCGGCAGCTCACTGCCACCCAGGCTCAGCACCAACGCCTCGGCCTGGGTTTGCAGGAGCACCAGCCAGCGGCCCAGTACGGCAATTTCCAGCAGCGCCACCAGCCCGGCACCGGCGATCAGCAGGCCGAACACACCCCAAGGATCGCGAATGCGTTCGACCCGTCGCGCCATGAGCTGGCTGCCGATAAACAGCCCGGCCAGATAAGTGGCCAGCACTACCGCAAACGCATAGGTGCGGGTGCTCATGAACTGCACGATCGATTGCGACCAGACCACTTCATAACCCAGGGCCACGCCACCGGCGATGGCATACAGCACCAGCGCCAGGCGCGCCGGCTGCGTCCTGGCCGACACGCTGGCTGGCGTCGCGCGATGGCGCACATACAGCAAGGCGCCGGCGGCGGCCAGCAGGTTGAGCAGGGCGGCCACCAGGGCACTACCGCGCACGCCAAAGGTGGCGATCAGCACAAAGGCAGTGAGCAGGGTGCCGACGATGGCCCCGGCGGTGTTGGCCGCATACAGTCGGCCACCGGCCTGGCCGAGGTCCTTGGCCTGGACGTTGAGGGCGCGCACCAGCACCGGCAGCGTGCCGCCCATCAACAGCGCCGGCAAACCCACCAGGGCGAAGGGCAGGACCCAGGCCAGCAGGCCGATGCGTTGCTCCAGCCAGGCAAACGGGCTGGCGGCCATGCCCAGGGCTAGCGTGGTGCTGACCCCGAGCACCGCGACGAAAATTTCCAGTACGGCATAGAGCAGCAGCGGCCGGGCGAGACGGTCGGCCCAGCGGCCAAACAGCAGGCTACCCAGGGCCAGCCCGGCAAAGAAGGCACTGATCCCGGTGGTGATGGCATAGACCTCGACCCCGACCACCAGCGACAGCTGCTTGATCCAGAGCACCTGGTACACCAGCGCAGCGGCGCCGGAGATAAACAGCAGCAGGGCGGGGACCAGCAGGGTGGACGCCTGGAGTCGGGCCAGGGGGTGGCTGGCAGTGCGTGAAGACATGCGAATAGCCTTATGAAAAACACATTCAAACCGTAGGAGCCGGCTTGCCGGCGATCACGCCCTCAAGCCATATCGCGCTCTTGAGGACGCCATCGCCGGCAAGCCGGCTCCTGCAGGTGTTGGTTAGGGCGCCGCCTTCACCTTCTCGGCAATCTTCGCATCCACCGCCGAACGAATCTGATCGATGCTGAAGCTCGCCGGTTTCTGGCTCGGAGGGTACTCGACAAAGGTTTGGAGGAACTTCGCCGATTTGGTCACGGCTACCGCAACCAGGTAGACGTTTTTCGTGCTCCAGTCGTAATACTGGTCGGAGACGATGTCGGCCCGTTCAAACGGGTCCATGCGCAAGTTGAAGATCTTCGGCACCCGCAGGCATACGAACGGTTCGCTCCACACCGGGAACCCACCGGGAGCGCGCTGTTCGCAGTACACGGCTTTCCAGTTGCCGAAACGTGCCGAAACCAGCACCCCGTCATCATTGAAGTAGTAGAACTCGTCGCGTGCGCCCTTGGGTTGCTGGCCCGTCAGGTACGGCAGTTGGTTGAAACCGTCCAGGTGGACCTTGAAGTTGGTGCCGCCGGCGGTGGGTGCCCAGCCCTTGAGCAGCTTGTCCTTGACCTCGGCATCACCTGCAGCCGCCAGCAGGGTCGGGAACCAGTCCATGCCCGAGAACATTTCGTTGGAGACCTCGGCCGGCTTGATCTTGCCCGGCCAGCGAATCATCGCCGGCACGCGATAGGCACCTTCCCAGTTGGAGTTTTTCTCATTGCGAAACGGCGTGGTCGCCGCATCCGGCCACGAGAACTGGTTCGGCCCGTTATCGGTGGTGTAGACCACGATGGTGTTGTCGGCGATTTTCAGGTCGTCGAGGGTTTGCAGGAGCTTGCCCACGTCACCGTCGTGCTCCAGCATGCCGTCGGCGTACTCGTTGCCGGGCATGCCGCTCTGGCCTTTCATGGATTCACGCACATGGGTGAATAAGTGCATGCGGGTGGTGTTCATCCACACAAAGAACGGTTTGTCGGCCTCGGCCTGTTTCTTGATGAAGGCCTGGGCGGCGGCGGTGGTTTCGTCGTCGATGGTCTCCATGCGCTTGGTGGTCAAGGCGCCGGTGTCTTCGATCTTGCCGTCGGCGAAACTGTGGATCACCCCGCGCGGTGAGTTGGCCTTGACGAAGTCAGGGTCGTCCTTGGGCCAGTAGGGCCGCTCCGGTTCTTCTTCGGCATTGAGGTGGTAGAGGTTGCCGAAGAACTCGTCGAAACCATGGTTGGTCGGCAGGTATTCGTCTTTGTCACCCAAGTGGTTCTTGCCGAACTGGCCGGTGGCATAGCCCAGTGACTTGAGGGCCTGGGCGATGGTGATATCGCGTTTTTGCAGGCCCACCGATGCGCCCGGTGCGCCGACCTTCGACAAGCCAGTGCGCAACGGCGTCTGGCCAGTGATAAAGGATGAGCGCCCGGCGGTGCAACTGTTCTCGGCGTAGTAATCGGTGAACATCATGCCTTCTTTGGCGATGCGGTCGATGTTCGGGGTCTTGTAGCCCACCACGCCCATGGAATAGGCGCTGATGTTGGTTTGCCCGATGTCATCGCCGAATATCACCAGGATATTCGGTTTTTCGGCGGCCAAGGCAGTTGCCCCGGCCCCCATTACTGAAACCGCCACCAAGGCCAGTTTCGGTAGCCACTTGCGTAGGCGAGTCATAAGAGCTGCTCCTTTATCGGCTTGAGCCGCAGTACCTGCGACCAACGTTTATTACAGTCCATCGCGACGTCTTTTCTTATTGCACCTGCTGTTGCACCACCGGATCGAAAGGGTAGATACGGCGCCATTCGGCGGCCATATCCACCACCGTCCAACCCTGGGTATTTGCCTCATCCAGCGCCTTGTCCAGGCGCCCGACGGAAGATGTGCGGTCATAGGCCCACTCGCGTGCAGCGTCGGTGTGGTGCACCAGCCCCATCAAGCGCTTGCCTTTGCCGGCTGCCGTCCATTGCAGCATCGGCAAGTCGCCGTCGGAGTTGCCGAAGGCCAGGATCGGGCGCCGGCCGATGATTGCGTCGATGCTTTCCGGCTTGCCCGGGCCATCGTCGTTATGGGCCAGCTTGGCCGTGCGCAGGATGCTGGGGATGCCGTCGGTGATCTGGAACTGGGTGACGAAGGTGCTGCCGATCACCTGCTGCGGCGGCACGCCGTAGACCACTTCGGCAAAGGCGCGCATAAACGCGGTGTCGCCACCGGAGACGATGTAGGTCTTGAATTGCTGGCTGCGCAGGTAGTCGAGCATTTCCAGCATCGGCTGGTAGATCATCTCGGTATAGGGCTTGCCGGTTTTGGGATGACGGGCCTGGGTCAGCCAGGCTTTGGCGTTGGCGATAAAGGTCTCGGTACTGATGCCGGTGTGGGTGGCGCCGATGATTTGCAGCAAGCCGTCCATACCGCTCTGGGCCAAGGCCTGGTGGTCGTTTTCCAGTACCGCTTTGAACGGCTGGGTGGTTTGCCACTGCGGATGCTGGGGCGCCAGGCGTTTGATTTCGTCGAACGCAAACAGCACCTGGAAGTACGCCGGTTGCTCGGTCCACAGGGTGCCGTCGTTGTCGAACACCGCGATGCGTTCGGCCGGCTTGACATAGTCGGTGGAGCCCTCGGTGGTCACGGCCTGGACAAATTCGATGATGTGCTTCTTGCTCGGCCCTTCGTTCCATGAGGGCAGCGGGTCGGCGGCGAGTGCCGGGAAGGTCAGCAAGAGCAACAGGGGCAGGGCGCAGCGCAGAGACGTCATGGGAAATCCTTTTCGCGACGTGGGTTCAGTGGTTGCAAGCGTAGTTGACGCCAGACCCAACGCAATGTGCTGCGGGCGCGTCGCCACAGCGGCGGTAGCCGTGGCCACAGCACGCCGATCAGGTAGCCGGCGAGTACCAGCGCTGCCAGCGCCGCGCTCCAGGCCAGGCCGTGGCGCGACAGTTGCCAGCGGCTGTGTTGGCCGAGGTCCCTGAGGTCCTGGGCGATGGAAAAGGTCGGGTGGTAGGCAGTCCCGGCCAAGGCCTCGACGCTGATGGCCGGCAGTTGCGCCACTTGCAGGCGATGGTTGCGGCTGTCCCACCATTTCACCTGGATCGCAGGCAGTTGGTAATGACCCGCGTGCTCGACCCGGTACACCCAACGATCCACCCGCTGCCCGCCGGTGACGGTGCCGCGCCCGTCATCCAGGTTGCTGACCAGGGGCGATTGCGGGTAGGCCCGCAGGCCGTCAATCGCAGCCTGGGGCGGCGCGGCCAAGGACAGCGCCGGGGTATTGTCGGCTTGCAGGGTGAGGGTGCGGGTCAGGCTGTCGCCGACGTGCAAGGGGGCCGCCGAGGCGCTCAAGATTTGTGTCAGGCGCAAGGCGTCAGCCACCAGCAGGTACTCGCCGGGAGCGAAACCGGGTGGCAGCGTGGCCTTGAAGCTCAGTGGCGCGCTGTGGACGCTCAAGGGCGCGCTGGCCTGGCCGGGTTGGGCACTGATGGCCAGGGACGGCACATTGAAGCGCTGCGCCACGCTGGGGGTAATCCGGTAGCGGTAGCGCATGCCATAGAACATCTGGCCGTCGATCACCTGGGTCAGGTGCTCGGACTCGCCGCCCGGCGCCTCCACCCGTGCGCCCGGCAATTGCAGGGCTGGCAGGTTGGCGGCGGCGGTGAACCAGGTGTCGGTGAGGACATCGACCTGCAACTGCAGTTGCTCGCCCACCACGACCTGCGGCCCCGGCAACAACTGCACCTGGACCTTGAGTTGCGGCGCGCTGGCCCAGAGTGGCGCGCAGAACAGCAGGCCGAGCAGGGCGTACTTATTCATGGCCGGCACCCTGGTCTTGCAGGCTGAACTTGCGCCGCAGGAAGTTGGCAGGCGAAGTGCTCAGGTTCTGCAACCACAGGGCGTCATTGCTGGCCTGTTCGGTCTGCACGGCCTTGGTCTGGCCCTTGCCGGGAGTCTTGTCGAACTTGATCGCGTCAGGCTTGACCTCGGGGGCGTTGTCGGCTGCGCCTTCGGTGTCTTTTTTCAGGGCCATGGCCAGGGCCAGGTTGGCGCTCGCTTCGGCAAAGTGAGGCTGGTGCTGCAAGGCTTGCTGGTAGGCGCTGATGGCCTGGTCGAACTGGAAGCGGCGCACGTAGATGTTGCCCAGATAAAACGCGGCCTGCGCCGTGTCGAGCTGAGCGAAGGTGGCCAGGGCCAGGTCATAGTCGGCGGCGTTATAGGCGGCGATGCCTTTCCAGTAGGGGTCGACAAACAGCTGGGCGGCGGCGGGATAGTGATGGTGCTCAAAGGCCCAGCGCCCCTGTTGATCGGCGCTAAGGAACGCGTCGGCCAGGGCATTGGCCTGGGCCGGCGGCGTCGGCAGGAACAGGCCCACCAGCAACACGCCAGCCCAGTTCAGGCTCCAGCCACGACGGATGCACAGCAACGCCAGCAGTAACAACGGCCAGCACAGCCAGTAGCCGGCGTCTTTCCATTGCAGGGCGCGCTGTTGTTCATCGGCATTCTGAAAGTGCTGTTGGGCGTGCAGTTCTACCCAGTCCAGGTCGTCGTCATTGAGGGTCAGGCTCCCCAGCGGTGCGTCGGTGGCGGCGGCCAGTTGCCGCAGGGCCGGGGCGTCGAAACTGCCGGGGTTGCTGCCGACGGCCAGTACCAGCACTTGCAGCGGGCTGTCGCTCAACAATGCCTTGAGCTGGGGCAGTTGGGCCAGATCTGCGCCGTCGCTGACCAGTAGCAGGCTGCCGGGGGCTTTTTCTGCCGCCAGCAGGCGCTTGGCTTGCACGATAACGGCGGCCACGTCCTTGCCTGGCCGGGTGAGCAAGTCGCTGCTCAAGGCCTGGATAAAACTGTCCAGCAGCGCCGGATCGTCAGTGGGCGGCAACACCAGGTGCGCACTGCCGGCGTAGACGATCAGTGCAGTGCGTGCGCCGCTGCGACGTGCAATCAGGTCATGCAACTTGTGCTTGGCCGCTTCCAGGCGGGTGGGCGGCACATCAAGGGCGTCCATGGACGGCGAGAGGTCGAGGGCAATGATCAAGGGCGCACGGTTCTCCAGGAAGCCCGGTCGGTCCTGTTCCCAGGTCGGTCCGGCAGCGGCGAGGGCGCCGAGCACCAACAGCGCGCTGGCCAGGTGCACGGGCCGCAGGCGATGGGGGTCGCTGGGCGTGAGCAACAGGTGCGGCAACAGATGGGGGGCGATATTGCCGCGCAGGCGTCGTTGCAGGTCGCGGCTACGGCGCCAGAGCAAGGGCAGCAGCACGCCGACCAGCGCCAGCAATAGCCAGGCCGGGCGCAACACGTGCAGGTCATTGAGGTTGAACGCCATCAGCGGCCTCCCGTCTTGGGCGGTGTGGCCATGCCGCCGCGAGCAGGTGATACAGCGCCAACAGGCTCAGGGCTGCGGCCAGCGGCAGCCAGAACAGATCGCGCTTGGGCTGGTGGCTGAGGGTTTTGACTTGATGGGGGGTGAGTCGGTCCAGGGTGGCGTAGACCTGGTCCAGGGTGTCTGTGTTTTCAGCACGCAAGTAACGCCCGCCCGTGGCCTGGGCAATCTGCTGCAAGGCACTGAGGTTGACCTTGTCTTCGCCCGACGCGCTGGGGTCGCCAATGCCGATGGTATGGATCACCACGCCTCTGGCCGCTGCCATGCTGGCCGCGTGGTCGGGGGTGATGGCGCTGCTGGTGTCGTTGCCGTCGGTGAGCAGGATCAGCACTTTTTCCTGTTCGTGGGCGGCGTCCAGCAGTTTCAGGCTCAGGCCGATGGCATCGCCAATGGCGGTATTGGGCCCGGCCATGCCGATGCCGCTGTCATCGAGCAGCAGCGCCAGGCTGGCATGGTCCAGGGTCAGTGGCGCCTGGGGGTAGGCGCCGCTGCCGAACAGGATCAGGCCCAGGCGGTCATCCTTGCGGCGCTGGATAAACCCATGCACCACCTGCTTGACCGCGGTCAGGCGGTCGATTTTCTGGCCGCTGGCGTCAGTGAAGTCCTGGGTCTGCATGGACTGGGAGATATCGATGGCGAGCATCAGGTCACGCACCGGCTGTTGGCGTTCGATGGGTTTTTCCACCCACACCGGACGGGCGATGGCCAGCACCAGCAAGCCCCACACCAGCAGATTGAGCAGCAACTGCGCGCGATTGTTCTGGCTGCCACTGGCCGCAGGCTGCTGCCCCACTGCGCGACTCATGCCAGCAAAAAACGGCACACGCACGGCGCTACGGGCCTCGCGGTAGTCGGGCAGGTAACGCCAGGCCAGCCAGGGTAACGGCAGCAGGAGTAACAACCAGGGGTAGTCAAGCTGCCACATGGTGACCCTCCACCCAGGATCGGCACTGGGCCAGTAGCCATGTGCGTTGTTCCGGCGAAAGGGCGTCGGCCGGGGCGTAAGCCAGCTCGGCCAGTTGCCGGCTGAGGTCTGCCGGCACGGGAGCGCCGGCATGACGTTGCAGGAAAGCTTGCCACTGGGCGCCACTCAAGGTCGGGATGTGTTGTCGTTCCGCGGGCGCCAGGGGCATCGACAGCGCCACGCGCTTGAGCAGCACCGGCAACTCGCGCATATCCTCCAGGGCGTCCAGTCGCGCCAGGGCTTCACGGCGATAGGCATTGCGCCGCCATTTCAACCAGGACCGTGCCGCCCACACCAGCAGGACCAGGATCAGCAGCCCCAGCAGGGCCCACCAGCCCCAGGTCTGTGGCCAATAGCTGACGGGCGCAGGCAAGCCCAGCTCTTGCAGCTGTTCGATGCTCGGCACCTGGCTGTTCAACGACGCCTGCCCAGTTCGTCACACAATTGATCGGCGGCGGGCAGTGCGGTGCTGAACATCAGCAACGGCACCTGGCTGCGGCGCAACAGGCTGGCGACATCCTTCAGGCGCCCGCCCAGAAAATCTCCCAAGGGCTGGCGCACCTGCTGTTTTTGCACCGCCAGTTCCACTTGCAGCTGGCCCTGGGTCACGCGCAATTGGCCGGTTCTGGGCACGTTGAGGGCCAGTGGATCGTAGACTTGCAGCGCGATCACATCGTTGTGGGCCGACAGTTGCCGCAGCCGTTGCAAGGTGCCTGGCCCGGCGCCGGCAAAGTCGCTGACGATGCAGATCAAATGGTCATGCCCGGCCAGGGCCAGGCACTGCTGCAAGACCTTGTCCAGTTGCCCATCGCCTTCATGGTCGGGATTGTTGGCGTTGAGCGCCTGGTTATGCTGCACGATGCGGCTGCACAGGGCCTCGACCCGTTTGCGACTGCGCAGCGGGGCCACGACGTCGATGCGCTCATCGTTGAAGACCACGCCGCCAACCCGGTCGCCCGCGTTGAACACTATCCAGGCGGCCAATGCACCGAGTTCAGCGGCAACCGCCGATTTGAAGCTGCGCACCGAGCCAAAGAACATTGACATGCGTTGGTCGACCACGATCAAGGCCGGGCGGTCGCGCTCTTCGGTAAAGGCGCGCACCACCGGCTTGCCGGTGCGCAGGGAGGCGCGCCAGTCCAGGTGGCGCAGGTCGTCACCGGGTTGGTAGCGCCGCAGTTCGTCGAAGTTCAGGCCGCGCCCACGCAGCCGTGAGGCGTGGTTACCCGCCAGGATGCTGCCCTGGGGTTGGCGGGCAATAAAGCTCAGGCCCCGGGCCTGGAATTGCAGGGCCATCAGTTGCCCGAGGGACACGTAAACCTGGCCGTCAGCGTTCATGCCGGGATCGCCACGTTGGCCAGGAGTCGGTCCAGTACCTGATCGGCGCCGACCCCATCAGCCACGGCGTCGTAGCTCAGTTGCAGGCGGTGGCGCAATACCGGATGGGCCACCGCCTGCACGTTGGCCGGGGTGACGAATGCCTGGCCCTGCAACCAGGCGTCGGCGCGGGCGCAGCGGTCCAGGCCGATGCCGCCCCGGAGGCTGGCGCCGAGGCTGATCCAGCGTGCCAGGTCCGCGTCGTAATCGCCGGGATGGCGGGTGGCGTTGATCAAGTCGATCAGGTAGCGGTCGATGGCGGGTGAAACCTGCACCGCGCTGACTTCCTTGCGGGCGGCGAAGATGACCTCCTGCGCCAGGTTAAAGCCTGAGGTGGCTGCGCTGTCGGTGGTCTGTTCTTCGGCACGCAGCAGGCGCAGCACTTGGCTTTCATCGGCGGCGCTGGGGTAGTCGAGGAGGATTTTCATCACGAACCGGTCCATCTGCGCTTCCGGCAGCGGGTAGGTGCCTTCCTGCTCGATGGGGTTCTGGGTCGCGACCACGATAAACAGTTCGGGCAGTGCATGACTGGCGCCGGCCACGGTGATTTGCCGCTCTTCCATGGCTTCGAGCAAGGCGGCCTGGACCTTGGCCGGGGCGCGGTTGATTTCATCGGCCAGGATCAGGTTGCCGAACAAGGGGCCTGGCTGGAAGCGGATCTGGTTCTGCCCATCCACCTGGTGCAGCACCTCGGCCCCGGTGATGTCCGATGGCAGCAGGTCGGGGGTGAACTGGATGCGGCTCATCCTGGCGTCCAGGTGCCTGGCCAGGGCCTTGACCGTGCGAGTCTTGGCCAGCCCCGGCAGGCTTTCCAGCAGCAGGTGACCGTTGGCCAGCAGGCCCAGGAGGATCTGCCGGATAACCTGGTCCTGGCCCAGCACGCTTTCGCCGATGCTGGCTTGCAGGGCGTTTAGATCGTTGAGCGCTGTCATCACAATCGTCCTTGAAACGTTGGATCACCAGGGGGCGGCGACCACGATGTATTGCACGCTACTGCCGACGTAATGGGGCTGGTACCAGGTCGGCCCGCAATGCTGGTAGGCCACGCCATTGGCGATGACCGACACACAGTCCACCGGCACACTGTTGACCCGTGTGCCGATGGCCAGGACTGTCGCGGTCGTGGCACCGATCACGGCGGCCGTGGCCCATGGGTGATACCAGTCATCCGGCGGTGGAGGTGGAGGCGGCGGTGGTGGCATCGGGTAGGGATGCGGCCCGGGATAAGGCTGCGGATGTGGACCGGGCGGTGGCAGCGGATGGGGCGGTGGCCCTGGATACGGATGGGGCCCCGGCTGCGGGTGTGGCTCGGGATGCGGCGGGATTGGCCGGGGCGCCGGCATGGGGTGGGGCGGCGGGGGATGGAAACCGCCACCGCCATGGGGCACCACAAAGGTCCGGGCGCCGCCGCCGCCGCGTATCTGCCAGGCCTGGGCGGCCAGCGGATCGAGCAGGCTCAGCAGCAAACTGGCGGTGAGCAGCGTCGCCGTGGGCTTCATGGCAGGGCTCCTGCGGGGGCCAGGGGGATTGCCCGGGCACCGGCCGGCGGGGTGAACTCAAAATCACGATCGACGCTTGGGGCATCCAGTTGCCAGCGGTAATCGACACTGTGGCGTGGCCGTTCGGCGCTGTCGCGGCGGCTGATGACGAGGCGGCAAGGCAACGGTTGCGAGCCCTGGCGAATCCACAGTTGCCAGTCGATCTCCGGCTGGCGGAAGGCGTAGTGGTCGCATACCTGGCCGTCGAGGGTCTGGCTGTCGATCCACAGGGCATCGCTCAGGCCTGCGGCCTTGGCGGTGCTGGCGTCCCAGCGGAACAGGTCGGCCAGGGGCAGTTCGATGCCGTAGCGCTCGTTCAATTGCGCGAGCAGGCTGGCGATATCCGTGGGAGCGGCCTGTTCGGTGAAGTAGCCGCTGCGACTGTCGTACAGGGTAAAGCGCTGGCCGTTGTAGAACAGGCTGCGGCGCTGGCCATTGCGTTCGACCTGGACCCGCAGTTTGTCGGGACGCCTGGCCTGCAAGTGGGTCTGGTGCTGGAACTCGATGACCTGGCCGTTTTCCAGCACCTGGTCGGTGCGGCTGTCGGTGTCGAGCCGCAACTGCTGCAAACCGCGCAGGTAGCTGCCCATCTGCTCCAGGGCGGTCACGGCCCTGGGCTCCAGTTCGCCGCCCACGGCACCGCCGCTGACGATCAGCAAGCCAAGGAGTAACCCGCGTATGCGATAAAAACCCAACATGGCGTACCTCGCGGGTGGGGTCACCAGACGTATTGCATGCGCAAGGTCCAGGTGTTCACGTCCGGTGAACCGCGTCGCTCGGCAATCGTGTCGGAATAGGCCAGCAGCCCGCCAAACTGCGGTGTGAGCATAAAGCCGA
The DNA here is from genome assembly GCF_000730425.1 of Pseudomonas fluorescens. Classification (NCBI taxonomy): domain Bacteria; kingdom Pseudomonadati; phylum Pseudomonadota; class Gammaproteobacteria; order Pseudomonadales; family Pseudomonadaceae; genus Pseudomonas; species Pseudomonas fluorescens. The sequence continues at coordinate 585,707 of NZ_CP008896.1, forward strand.
GGCTGGCGCCCAACAGGCCGTTTTCCTGCTTGTTGTCCTGCCAGACGCCGTCGATCTTGCTTTCACCGCCCCGACTGTAGGTGGCATCCAGCGAAGCCCAGAGGGCGCGGTTGAGGGTGTAGCTGTAGTGGCCCTCGATGGCGTACAGCGGCTTTTGTTCCAGCTTGCTGTTGCCGTGGTACTCGTCATTGTCGCCAAACAGCGAGACCCAGGTATTGATTTCCAGCCAGGTTGGGCCAAACGGCGTGCCGAAACCCAGTTCCGGCTTGACCACCCAGCGGTTGGCGCCGATGTTGATCACGCGGTCCTTGTCATAGTCGCCGGTAGGCACGGTGAGCCACAGCGCGCCGGTGAGAAAGGTCTCGGGTTTCCAACTGGCGAACTCCTCGGCGGTCAGTGCCGGGCCGCCGAAGATGTTATGCGCGAACACCACCTGGGCATCGCCCATGCCGCCGTTGTGCTTGGTGCCATCGAAAAAGCGCGCGTTATCGAAGGAGGCCGATACATCGGCGTAGGGCTGGATAAGCTGGAGGGCGCTGTTGCGCCCGTCGATGCCGAATGAGCGGGCGTAGCGCAACAGGTACACGTCGGCGTTGAGCGACAGCCCATCGATGGGCAGCGTGGTGTCGATGGGCGTGTTGGTATCGACCCGGTTGTAGTACCCGAACAGCATGTTCAGGTCGGTGGGCGTGTTTTGCCAATCCCTGGCGTTGTCGGCAAGACTCATCCCCGGCATCAGCGCCAGCGTGGCGGTAGCGAATGCACTCAATTGACTGCGTGAAACCATGGCTCTACTCCTTGTTTGCCCGATGTCAGGGGATCTGGTCGGTTATTTCACCGGGGTCAGCGCCGGCAGTTTCCACTGGCCGTTACCCACTTCAGGCTTGGGCAGGTAAATGCGCAGCACGGCGTAGAACGGACCCGGTGGGGCTGGCAGCCAGTTGCTTTGTTCGGCTTTCGGTGGCTCGTGGTGCTGGACCTTGAGCGTCAAGCCGCCGTCGGCGTCGAGTTTCAGTTCGGGCAACATCCGTGAATTGATCAGGTAGCGTTTCTTGTGGTTGGCCACCAGCAGCTTGTTTTTGCCGTTGTACATGGTCAGCGACCAGAACGCGTCGGCCGGCGGCAGTTGGTCCTTGGCGAAATGCAGGGTGTAGCTGTGCTTGGCGCCGTTGGCCGGCTTGCCCTCGCTGTCGACGAAGTAGCCCATGTAGGCCGCTTCATCGGTAGAGTTGCCAAAAATCCCCATGTCGGCGCCGGCGTAGCGGTAGAGGTAGTTGTTTTTTAGGTGCTCGCGACTGCCAAACAAATCGCCGCTGCTCACCTGGTGGGTGTCGACCTTGTCTTTCTTGAAGGTGGCGAACTCGGCCTTGCCGTCGGCGATGCCGTCCTCCAGGGCCTTGCGTTGCTCGGCGCTCAGTTGCGCGACCTTGAAGGGCGCACCGGGTGCGATGCCGATCTTGGCAAAGCGCGCCAGCAGCTCTTTTTCACTGTCCTGGGGTGCAGCGAAGGCCAGCATGAAGTTCAGGTAGCGGAACAGCTGCGGGCTGTCGCTCATATCGGCGACCGGTTTGGGCCATTCGATCTTTGGCGTCTTGGCAGGCGCGGCCTGTTTGACGTAGCTGCTCAGGGGCTGGACCTTGTAGCCGCCCTGGATCTGCTTGACCTTGGCCAGGTCCTTGTCGTCGAACAGTTGGGTGCGGTACAGGGCGTAGGCGATGTTGCTTTCGCTGTAGACCACGCGATCCACATCCACCGGTTGCTGGCCCTTCCAATCGGGCCCGGCGACCATATAGTGCCCGCCATTGTTGCCGGTGCTGCGGGTGCCCAGGTAGGCGAAGTTCTGTGTATAGAGGTCGATCAGTTGCACGGAGTAGTAACGGCTGTCCTCGATTTTCGGCAGGGTCAGCACAATCGGCTCGCGGCGCAGATCCAGCCAGACGAAGGAGTAGGGCGTGTCCGAATTGGGGGTGACGAATGCCGTGTCCTTGGGGGTGAAGACCTTGGCGGTGTTGCCGATTTTGTTGAACGGCGCCTTGAAGTTGGCGCCGCCCTTGTCCACCGCCTGGGTGTAGAGGGTCTTGTACATTTCCACCACCGGGAAGCCATACAGGTAGGCTTCCTTGGCAATGGCCCGGGCTTCGCCGGGGGAGGCGGTAAAGTCTGCCCAGGCACCGCTGCACAGCAGTATCGAGAGGCTCGCCAGCAGCAGGCGCGTCGGTTTTGCAATCATGTGGGTGTGTCCTTCCTGCAATGCGTCAGGGAGCAAGGGTGATGTCGTCGAGTTTCCAGCGCTTGTCGAAGTACGCCTCGGTGGGCGCGTACAGTCGAAAATAGCTGAACCAGTGTTTGCCCGGCAGAGTCTGCACCCAGTTGTTCTCGAAGTCTTTTGGCGCGGTGGGGCCGAAGTACAAGTCCACCGAGCCGTCGGGGTTTTTCTTCAGGTCCTGGCGTGAGGACAGGTCGGCCTTGCGTTGGGGGTTATCGATCAGGCAGCGGCTGTCGATGTCGTACACGGTCATCGACCAGAACTGCTTGGCCGGTGGGTTGGCGCCCACATGCAATGTGTAATGCTTGGCGCCGTCCAGCCATTGGCCTTTTTGGTCGGTGTAGGCGCCGAGGTAGGTCTGGCCCAGGCCAGGGGTTTTCGAGACCATGCCTTTGGTGTTGGTCACGGCTTCATAAAACCAGGCGCTGCGCTCCCACAGTTGGTCGTAGAAAGCCACGCGCTGAGAGGGTTCGGCGATGTTCAGCACGGTGTCCCACTGGCGGTCCGGCCAGTACCGGGCCTGGGGAAAACGTTTGGCGAAGGTGTTGGCCTTGGCGATCAGTTCGCCCATTTGCGCACCTTGCTCCAGGGCCTGGCGCTGATGTTCATTGGGGTTGAACGGCTTGCCTTTCTCGATGCCGAGACTGGCGAGCATGGCCATGTAGAAACGATCACGCTCGTTGACCGGTTCCTCCTGGATGATGGCGTGCAGGCGCTCCCAGTACGCCATGCCACGGGGCTGGGTGCCGGACCAGGGTTTGCCGCCGGGCGACAGCAGGCGGGTCTTGCCAGGGGCGGCGCGCTGGGCATAGGGGTACATCTTGAATTGCTCGACCAGGGCCTTGCCCTTGGCGGGGTCGGGGTCGAGCACACGAAAGCCTACCAGCACGTTCATGGTTTCAGACTTGGCCAGGTAATACTTGCCCGCATCGACCGGTGGCTCGTGACCCGGTGGTAGGACCAGGTACTTGCCGCCCTTGCCCTGGTCCGGGCCTGTCTGGCCCATATCGATAATTGCCCGTTGCCAGAAGTCGCCGATGCCGCCGGCGGTAGGCCCGGGCGGCAGCTCGATCACCAGCGGGCCCGTCTGGTTGAGGTCGACAAAACCGAGGATGTACGGGGTGGTCGCATTGGCGGTGATCACGCCGAGCTTGTCTTCGTAAGTGTTGAGCACCATCAGGTCGCCACTGCGCGCGTCCAGTTTGGTGCTGAATTCGTTCTGCCATTGGGCGTAGGACACCAGTGGCAGGGCCCAGAGAAAACTCATGGTGGCCTGTTGGAAGTCCAGTTCGCCATACAGCTTGGCGATCTCGCTGTGGGCCGGCAGCTCGCCCTCCATGGCGATTGGGCCGATGCGGGTGTCCAGGGGCTGGGCGTGCACGCCCTGGCTGATGGCCAGGGCGAGCAGGCTGACAACGGTGCTACGAAGCAACAGACCCATGGTAAATATCCTTATTTGCCGAAAGTGACGTTGACGCCCGCAAACAGCGTGAACTGCGGCAGGCCATCGCCTTTGCGCGCCACCGTCCACTGCGGTTCGATAAACGCGTTGAGAATATTGCCGCCGGCTTTCCAGGCCTTGCCTGCACCCAGGCCGATGGGGATGTAGTGGGTGTCGTTCTTCAGGTCGAAGGTCCAGGTGCCGGTGGAGCGCAGGTACCAGCCCTTGGGCAGGTTGTGGATGATGAAGGGCTGGAACGTCGCACTTTCCACGTGTGCCCGGTCGCGGTCGCCGGCAAACGAACTTTGATACTGCACCAGGGCACCCAGCAGGCCGCGGGGCGAGGCATCGATGGCAATGGCGGCCAGGCCGGCCTGCCACTTGCCGGTGCCCAATTCATCGTGTTCGGCGGTGGGCGCGGTGATCTGCGGGCCGATGCCCAGCTGCACGCCTTCGGTCTTGAGCAGGAAGATGTCGAACAGGTTCAGGTCACCGATGCCGGTGCTGTAGCCGCTGTGGGGGTCGGGCCGGGTACTCAGGGGCAGGGTGGCGCGCAGCAGTTGTGGCACGCCGATAAAGTCCGACGGGGCAATCGGCAAGGTGCCGCGCAGCAACAGGTCATTGGTGTGGGCGTCGCTGTCGTACAACCTGGGGGTGTAATAGTCCTGCAGGCTGGCCCCCGGCGCCAGGTTGAGCGGGTTGTTGCTCTTGTTGGCGGTCTCGGCGTTGTCGGCCTGGGCGCAAAACGTGGGCAACAGTAGGGCGGCCAACATAAATGTCGGAATGCGCGGTGGCGTGGACATGATGGTTCCCCAGTTCCTTGGTCACTGACCCGATAGCGCTTCGTGCCGGCTAGCGGTGGTCCTTATTCGAAAACGTTGTAGGACATGTCGTTTGAAGCTAGCAGTTAAATTCAGACTCGCTAGTCATTCGGACGAATTAATGACGTTGTGTGGGGGCAATCACGGTTTTTGGGAGGGGGGGCAGCCAGGCAGCGTCATCGTTAACGATCATCGCGAGCAAGCCCGCTCCCGCAGGAGTACGCGTAGCGCCGCGTTGTGTGTTTGATCGTGGGGGCAGCTATCAGCGACTCCCCAGCATGGCTTTGACTTTGTCGCGCAGTTGATCGATGGAGAACGGCTTGGCAATCATCTGCACACCGGCAGGCAGCTCGATGTTTTCGGCATAGCCGCTGGCAAGCAGGATGGGCAGGGCTGGGCGCACGTCGCGGGTCTTTTGCGCCAGTTCCTTGCCATTCATGCCCGGCAAGCCCCAGTCGGTCATCATCAGGTCGATCACATGGGCGTGGTCTTCTATAAATGTCAGCGCCGCTTCGGCGTGTTCTGCCTCAAGTACCTTGAACGCCAGTTCTTCGAGCACATCGACGATCAACATGCGCACGATGGCATCGTCTTCGACTACAAGGATGGTGGAGGCAGCGGACATAGTGAGGGTTCCCAGGTGGTGGAGGTACAGGTCTTGAGCAATTGAAAGACCATCCTCTAGTGAGTCGCGTCGATCCCGGCAAGTTCCCCGAACGGGGCAGGCATTGTGCAGATAATCAGGTTCAATGTCCCGGATGTGTCGTTGAAGTACGGCAGAAACATAGCCGTCGTCGTCGATTTTCGGGCAAACTCCCGGTTTTTCCGCACTCGGCCAAGGCACGCCCATGACTCCCGCTTCGTCAGTCGATGAAAACAGTTTCCGCAAACTCCTGAGCCGCAACGTGGCTTTGCCATTGGGTGTGGGCGTGCTCAGCGCGGTGTTCTTTGTGTGCCTGATCACCTACCTGCTGTCGGTGATCCAATGGGTGGAGCACACGGACCGGGTGATCAATAACCTCAATGAAACCGCAAAACTGACGGTAGACCAGGAAACCGGCATGCGCGGCTTCCTGATTACCGGGGACGAGCATTTCCTCGACCCCTACGAAGTGGCCAAGCCACGGATCATTTCCGACCTGCACAACTTGCAGGCGCTCGTTGCCGACAACCCGCAGCAAGTGGACCGGCTCAAGCGCCTGGAGGCGCTGCAACTGGAGTGGAACCGCTACGCCCGGGCGATGATTGACCTGCAACGGCAAAATGGGGATTACCGTGCTGCGGTGAAGGCCGGGCGGGGCAAGCGCCTGACTGACGAAATCCGCAAGGAGTTCGATGCCGCGGTTGCGATGGAGCAGCAGTTCCGGCTCGATCGTAATGCCGATGTGACCCGCACCACGGTGCTGAGCGTGACCCTCTACCTGCTGTTTGTCCTGGGCCTGAGCGGTTTCCTGGCGTATGCCGGCAGAAAGAACCTGCTGGTGCTTTCAGACAGCTACAGCGCCAACCTGGCCTCGCAAATGAAGATCGCCAAGCGCCTGGAACAACAGGCCTGGCTGCGCAACGGCCAGACCGAGTTGGCCGAGCAGGTGCTGGGCCAACTGACCCTGAACCTGCTGGGGCGCAATATCCTGCAATTCTGTGCCCAGTACATGGGCTCGGTGGTGGCCGCGCTGTACGTGCGCGAAGAACACGGAGGCCTCAAGCGTGTGGCCGCCTATGGCTTCTCCCGCGAGCAGGAGCAGCAGGAACAGGCGATCTACCGCGATGAGGGGATTGTCGGCCAGGCTGCCCAGCAGCATCGTCTGATTCGCCTGGATGATGTGCCGGTGGACTACTTCAAGGTCAGCTCCGGCCTGGGCGATGGCGCGCCCCGCAGCGTGCTGGTGGTGCCTACCAGCGACGATGATCGGGTCAACGGGGTGATTGAGCTGGGTTTCCTGCGCCCTCTGGAGGAGCGCGATGTTGAGCTGCTGGAGCTGATCGCCGGCAATATCGGCACTTCCATCGAAGCGGCGCGCTACCGCCAGCGTTTGCAGGAAGTGCTGGCCGAGACCCAGCAGCTCAATGAAGAGCTGCAAGTGCAGCAGGAGGAACTCAAGACCGCCAACGAGGAGCTGGAGGAGCAGTCACGCATCCTCAAAGAGTCCCAGGCCTACCTGGAAACCCAGCAGGCGGAGCTGGAACAGACCAACGAGCAATTGGCCGAGCAAACCCAGGTCCTGGCCGACCAGCGCGACGCCATGGATCGCAAGAACGTCGAGCTCAATCGCGTCCAGGTCGAACTGGAGGACCGCGCCGATGAGTTGCTGCGCTCCAGCAAGTACAAGTCCGAGTTCCTTGCCAACATGTCCCACGAGTTGCGCACCCCGCTCAACAGTTCGCTGATCCTGGCCAAGTTGCTGGCAGAGAACTCCGAGGAAAACCTCAGTGCCGAACAGGTCAAGTTTGCCGAGTCGATCTACTCGGCGGGCAATGACTTGCTCAACCTGATCAACGATATCCTCGACATTGCCAAGGTCGAGGCCGGCAAGCTCGATATGCGCCCTGAGAACACCAGCGTGGCGCGCCTGGCAGAGGGCTTGCGCGGGATGTTCGAGCCGTTGGCCAGCGACCGCAAGCTGGGCTTCCAGGTAGAGGTGCAGGCCGGCGCGCCGCTGATGCTGTTCACCGACCGCCAGCGCCTGGAGCAGATCCTCAAGAACCTGCTGTCCAACGCGGTCAAGTTCACCGAGAAGGGGCAGGTGAGCCTGACCATTTCCCGCCAGCCGGGGGAGGGCATTGCCTTTACCGTGCGTGACTCGGGGATCGGAATCGCGCCGGACCAGCAGGAAAGTATCTTCGAAGCCTTCCGCCAGGCCGATGGCACCACCAACCGCCGTTACGGCGGCACCGGCCTGGGGCTGTCGATTTCCCGCGACCTGGCCACCTTGCTGGGCGGCTACATCCATGTCACCAGTGAGCCGGGCCAGGGCAGCATCTTTACCCTGGTGCTGCCGGAACAGTACGTCGAGCGTGATGAAGACGCGCCAGCCATCGAACACCCGCGGGCCGTGGTACCTGCCCCGGCACCCGTGGCGCCCGTGAAGGTTTCGCCACTGCCGGTGGCGGATGAAGCGCTGATCCCGCGCTTTGCCGACGACCGCGAGCAGGCCCCCTTTGCTACCCGCTGCATCCTGGTGGTGGAAGACGAGCCGAACTTTGCACGGATCCTCTTCGACCTGGCCCATGAGCTGGGCTATCACTGCCTGGTGGCCCATGGTGCGGATGAGGGCTACACCCTGGCCGAACAGTACCTGCCCGATGCGATCCTGCTGGACATGCGCTTGCCCGATCACTCCGGGCTGACCGTGCTGCAACGCCTCAAGGAACATGCCGAGACCCGGCATATCCCGGTGCATGTGATCTCTGTCGAGGATCGTGTGGAAGCGGCCATGCACATGGGCGCCATCGGCTATGCGGTCAAACCTACCACCCGCGAAGAGCTCAAGGACGTGTTTGCGCGCCTGGAGGCCAAGCTGACGCAGAAGGTCAAGCGCATCCTGCTGGTGGAAGACGATGACTTGCAGCGCGACAGTATTGCCCGCCTGATCGGCGACGATGACATTGAGATCACTGCCGTTGGCTTCGCCCAGGAGGCCCTGGACCTGCTGCGCAGCACGGTCTACGACTGTATGATCATCGACCTCAAGTTGCCGGACATGCTCGGCAACGAGTTGCTCAAGCGCATGGCCACCGAGGATATCTGCTCGTTCCCGCCGGTGATTGTCTACACCGGGCGCAACCTGACCCGGGACGAAGAGGCGGAACTGCGCAAGTATTCGCGCTCGATCATCATTAAGGGCGCCCGCTCGCCGGAACGCTTGCTGGACGAAGTGACACTCTTTTTGCATAAAGTCGAATCCCAGCTGTCCCAGGAGCGGCAGAAGATGCTCAAGACCGCCCGCAGCCGCGACAAGGTCTTCGAGGGCCGCAAGGTGCTGCTGGTGGACGATGATGTACGCAACATCTTCGCCCTCACCAGCGCCCTGGAACACAAGGGGGCGATTGTGGTTATTGGCCGTAATGGCCGTGAGGCAATCGAGAGACTCAATGAGGTCGAGGACATCGACCTGGTGTTGATGGACGTGATGATGCCGGAGATGGACGGCTACGAAGCCACCGCGTTGATCCGCCAGGACCCGCGCTGGCGCAAGTTGCCGATCATTGCGGTGACGGCCAAGGCCATGAAGGACGACCAGGAGCGCTGCCTGGCAGCGGGCTCCAACGATTACCTGGCCAAGCCCATTGACCTGGATCGGCTGTTTTCGCTGATCCGCGTGTGGTTGCCGAAGATGGAACGCATTTAAGTGGAAATACACTAAGTGGATCGAAGTACTGATATTGAACTGCGCTTGCTGATCGAGGCGATCTATCTCAAGTACAGCTATGACTTTCGCGACTACTCCGGGGCTTCGGTCAAGCGCCGCGTGGCCCATGCCTTGCGCCAGTTCGACTGCAAGACCATCTCGGCCTTGCAGGAGCGGGTGTTGCACGATCCCACGGCATTCATGCAGTTGCTGCAGTTCCTGACCATCCCGGTCAGCGAGATGTTTCGTGACCCGTCGCACTTCCTGGCGATCCGCCGGGAAGTGGTGCCATTGCTCAAGACCTACCCCTCGATCAAGATCTGGATCGCGGGTTGCAGCACCGGGGAGGAGGTGTATTCCATGGCGATTCTGCTGCGCGAGGAGGGGTTGCTCGAGCGCACGATCATCTATGCCACGGATATCAACCCCCACTCCCTGGAAAAGGCCAAGCAGGGGATCTTTTCCCTGGAGAGCGTCCGTGCCTACACCCACAACTACCAGCAGGCCGGTGGGCAGCGTTCATTTGCCGACTACTACACGGCGGCCTACGATTACGCGATCTTCGACAAGACGCTGCGGGAAAACGTAACGTTCGCCGACCACAGCCTGGCGACTGACAGTGTGTTTTCGGAAACGCAATTGATTTCATGCCGTAACGTACTGATTTATTTCAATAAAAAGTTGCAGGATCGGGCATTTGGGCTGTTTCATGAGTCGCTGTGTCATCGCGGCTTCCTGGTGCTGGGCAGCAAGGAAACCCTGGATTTCTCTGCCTACAGCAAGCAGTTCGAACCCCTGGTCAAGCAAGAACGGATCTACCGCAAATCATGAATGAAGCTGCTGCCAGCCCGGCGCCTGTATCGGGTGTCCAAGCCATTGTCGTGGGGGCTTCCGCCGGTGGGGTCGAGGCTCTATTGAGCATTTTCGGTGCCTTGGTGCCAGGGTTCAGCCTGCCGATCATTGTCGTGCTGCACCTGCCGGATGAGCGCCGCAGCCAGTTGGCCGAGGTGTTCGGCCGACGCGTGGCAATGACGGTGGTGGAGGCGCGGGACAAGGAGATGATCCAGCCCGCTACCCTGTATTTTGCAGGGCCGGGCTATCACTTGTCGGTGGAGCACGACCTCAGCCTGTCCTTGAGCCAGGAAGAGCGCGTCCATCATTCCCGCCCGGCCATTGATTATCTGTTTGAGTCGGCCGCCGACGCCTATGGCCCGAATTTGCTGGCGATCCTGCTCACAGGCGCCAACCAGGACGGTGCGCGTGGCCTGGCCCATGTCAAGCAACGCGGCGGCATCACCGTGGTCCAGGATCCGGAGCAGGCCCGAGTGGCCGTGATGCCCAGGGCGGCCCTGGCGCTGCATACACCTGACCATATCCTTACCTTGAGCCGCATTGGCGATTTGCTGGCCTCCCTGGAATCTTCCCCATGCTGAGTACTATCCAGGCCAAACTGCTGATCGTCGACGATCTGCCGGAAAACCTGTTGGCCCTTGAGGCGCTGATCAAGCGCGAGGACCGCCAGGTCTACAAGGCACTGAGTGCCGACGAGGCGTTGTCGCTGTTGTTGGAGCACGAGTTCGCCATGGCGATTCTCGACGTGCAGATGCCGGGCATGAATGGCTTCGAGCTGGCCGAGATGATGCGCGGCACCGAAAAGACCAAGAACATCCCCATCGTGTTTGTCAGCGCCGCAGGCCGGGAGCTCAACTACGCCTTCACAGGCTACGAGAGCGGCGCGGTGGACTTCCTGCACAAGCCGCTGGATATCCATGCGGTCAAGAGCAAGGTCAATGTGTTCGTCGACCTGTATCGCCAGAGCAAGGCCATGAAGCTGCAGGTCGAGGCCCTGGAGCACAGTCGCCGTGAGCAGGAGCAGTTGCTCAACCGCCTGCAGGCGACCCAGGCGGAGCTGGAGCAGGCGGTGCGCATGCGGGATGACTTCATGTCCATCGTTGCCCACGAGGTGCGCACCCCGCTCAACGGCCTGATCCTGGAAACCCAGCTGCGCAAGATGCACCTGGCCCGGGACAACGCGGCCGCCTTTACCCTGGACAAGATGCACGCCATGGTCGACCGCGATGAGCGCCAGATCCAGAGCCTGATCCGTTTGATCGAAGACATGCTCGATGTGTCGCGGATCCGCACCGGCAAGCTGTCGATCCGCCCTGGGCCGTTCGACCTGGCGCAGCTGGTGCGCAACTTGCTGGAGAACTTTGCCCCGCAAGTGGCGGCGGCCGAGTCGACGGTGCAACTGCAGGCGCCGCAGCCGGTGGAGGGCAAGTGGGATGAGTTTCGCATTGAGCAGGTGGTGTCCAACTTGCTGACCAACGCCCTGCGCTACGGTGCCAAGAGCCCGGTAGCGGTGCGTGTGTATGCCGAGCACGGCGAGGCCAGGGTTGAAGTGCAGGACCACGGGATCGGTATCAGCGAAGACAACCAGAAGCGGATTTTCCAGCAGTTCGAGCGCGTGTCTGCCAACCATGCGGTGTCAGGGCTTGGCCTGGGGCTGTTTATCTCCGAGCAGATCGTTGCGGCCCACGGCGGTACCATTGAGGTCGAGAGTCGGATAGGAGAGGGCGCGTTGTTCCGGGTGTGCCTGCCCTTGGGAGGCGGGTCTGAAAACTAACGCAAATCTGACGCAACCTCTGCGTGACCCGATGGTCGTATCAGCAGCAATTGACCGGACAAAGGCTTCCCATGAGTGAAGATGCGCAAGATGTTGTACTGATCGTCGAAGATGATGAATCGATCATGTTCGTGTTGGGCGAGTACCTTTCGGGCCTGGGCTATCGGGTACTCAAGGCGGTCGACGGCGAGCAGGCCTTTGAAATCCTCTCGTCCAAGCCGCATCTGGACCTGATGGTCACCGACTATCGTTTGCCTGGCGGGATTTCCGGCGTGCAGATCGCCGAGCCGGCGATCAAGCTGCGGCCGGAATTGAAGGTGATCTTTATCAGCGGGTATCCGCAGGAGATCCTGGAATGCAACAGCCCGATCACACGCAATGCGCCGATCCTGGCCAAGCCGTTTGATCTGGATACGTTGCAGGAGCATATCCAGAAGTTATTGGCCTGAATGATTCTTGGCTGAGGACTGGCCACCTGCATCAAGGGACTTTCTGGCCAAGTAGTACGCGCTACCCGCACATTTCGGTTACCCACATCCACATAAGGGAACCTTCCGATCGAGACAGACCAATTAACGACTGACAGATGTACGTTTTAAGTCGTTGTTTAAAGTCCGTTTCTTATCAGAGGGTAACCTATGTCTTTGTCCGGGATTTCCACCCAGCACTATTTTCCCCATCACCTCAACAACCCGATGACTGTTGAGAGCACAGAGGCTGTGCCTCAATCGTTACGGAATATGGAGGGGACTGGGGACCGGCAGCTGCTTGCACTCTACGCCAACGCTATAAGGCAAGCGACGCAGACAAACACCGGGGAGGAAATTCTTGGGGGGATTCCGGGGGATTCAAAGTTTGGGGAGTGGTGGCAGCAGTTGTTCAGCGCGGCGCACAGCCCGATGTTCCTGGCGTGGGCAAAATCGAAGAACATCGATACATCACAGCCCATGACGTTCGACCCTTACAGAAGCACTTTGACTGTCACGATCAACGGCAAGCGCACTGTATTAAAGGGAGAGGAACAAGGCCAGGATTGGGAGGGCGTCATGGCCCCGATCAAGGCCGCTGCGAAGGCATTTACGCATTCGACCTTGGACCTGCCAACCGACCCTGGTCAAGCACCGCTCATTTTGGTTGCACGGTTCCATGGGGAGTTCCTGCTCCCTTACAGGAAAGAAGAGACGTTGGCCCGAGCAACCCAGCTTGAACACAATCAGGCTTTCGATGTGTTGGGAGCTGATACCTACGTTGAGGTGGAGGCCCAATCACCTGATGCGCTCGCACAGCAAAAAGGCGCACTGGGCGATAGCATCGATAAGTTTACTGTGTTGCAGGCACTTCAAAAGTATGACCGCTCATGGTCACCGACCCTTTCGAGATGGTTGGCTACCACGCAAATACCTCTTCATCCGGGCTCTTCCTACGGGCAAGACACCCAGCGGGCCAAAGCCAGCCTGGAAGACCTGCTAAACGCGGGTGGCTGGCACATGCCTAAGGATCTTGACGAGCTGGATAATCTGATACGCGCCCTCGCTGCCCCGGCGTTGCCCGTGCCTGTTTACGGCGATTTTGGAGGAGCGCTGGCATGGCCGGAGCCTATGTCGCAGGAAGACCAAGGCAGACTGTTTGGCATTGTGGCGGATAACCAACCGCCATTGCCCGGCCTGGATAGCGATGCTGTATTGGGCAGTACTGATGTGCTGGGGGCCCTGATGAAAAGGATACCTGAAAGCACTAAACGAGACCCCGTTGCCACCTTGCAAGCGATTTTCTATTCCAACGGCGCAGAAAATTTGGGCCAAGAGCTGAAAAAGCGAATGGGTGACGTGGCCGAACAATCTTCTCCCCTTGAGATGCTGATGACCGCCTTGTGGGCCACTCTGGACGCCAAGGGGTTGGACGATCCCAAAGCGGGCTACGTGGCGGGTTTCGATCTGGCTGCACAGGAGCACAATAGGCAACCCTTGTCTGTTATCAAACAACGACTGATCGAACACCTGAAAAAATTCCATATCACCACCGCAGAGGCCGCTCCTGTCGCTGCGGTGTTCTTGCTTCGCCGTGCCGCGCCAGAGCTACTGGTTAGTGGCGTTCCACCATCCATCACATACGGGACGCTGGCTTGGCTCACCTTCAAGAACGCGGTAGATCGGATTGAAGCGACGAGCCCTGGAGCCACTGCAAGTATGAGCTTTACCCAAATCGTTGCGTTCGATTCCATTGCCCCTGTGACGGACCAAGAGCAAGACATTCAGGAGCAATCCTCACAGCAGGGGATCATGGCGTGGGGAGCGATCAACGGCATACTGCCTCCTGAAGGGCCATATACGGAGGCCCAACTTGCACAAGCCCGTCGGGCAGCCAGTCTGCAACAGCAGCAAATGATGGATGCTGTGTCGGGGCTTACCGCTTCGGTCCCAACGCAACGCTCTATCGCATTGGCAGAACTCAAGGCTCGATTCGGCGAAGGCTTTCCTTTCGAAGAAAAAAGTATTCGTAGCCATAGAACAACAACAGACAGTTATAAATTAACCCCCTCGATCACGACTGATCCTGTGGGTAGTTATTCGTTGCTAGATCTCTATCTGTCGAAAAACGCTGGGCAGAGTGTTGGCTGGCACTCCTCCAACCCTAGGATTACCGAAGCAGTCATCCGGGAAGTCAGCGCCCTGACGGACCCTATCGTCAAACATGAAGCAGCGTTCGACTTGTACAAAGGCAACCTGTCGCAAGCCTGGAGTGCGGTGACTAGAAGCCTGATTGCCAACCTGCCTTTGGAGGATCGGAAAAACATCGAATGGGGCCAATTGACGGTCTATCAGTCCGGCATATCAGAGCGCGTGAACGTCATAGTAAAGAACGGATCACATTGGGGCGACAGGAACTTTTCTCCAAAAGTCGATGACAGGTCGTTGATTATCAAAACCGAACGTAACGGTTCAACGACGTACTACGAATTTGACCCCCAGCATAACGCGATTCGCAGGCGAGATGACTGGAAGGACAGCTTCAAGGAAGGGCTGCAAGGCAGCGAGGTCAGAACAACTCGATATCTAAGTGAATACTTCACGGCGCCTGAAATCCGGCGACTCAGCCCAAGTGATGATGACGTGAGCAGGCAGTTGGGTCGCAATGACGGTGTAGGTCAGCCCAACTCGTTCTCCAGTAACAGAAGCGTCTACCTGGGCCAGATGCTCTCGGATAACATCATTAAGTCTTATCGTTGGGACGATATAAAAGCCTCGACACGTGAAATCACGACGTTTGATGAAGAAAAAGCGCAAGGCGAATTTATGCGCAATCTGATCCTGGCGCCGATCCCGGGAGGGACAGCCCTATGGAACCTGGCACAAGGTAATTACCAAGGTGCGCTGGCTGACGTGATTTTTGACCTTGTCATGTACGCCACCACTGCAGGGTTTGGCAACGTTGGCGGGGCTGCTAAAGGGATATCTAAAGCGTCCAAGCCGTTGGGACAGTCATTACTCAGGAGCGTGGGGCAGGGCGCGCGGTCTGGCGCGAGCAGGGGAACCTCTATCATTAATAGTGCCTATCAACGTATTCGTTCACGGGTCAAGGGCGACTTTACACAGTCCGGGGTGCGAATGAATCAGCAGCAAGCCCGCCTGGTCGACGCTCGCACAGACCTGTTTGAGGGCACAGCGAAAGCCACTGAGAGTGGCGCCTACTTCCAGACGATCGCACGCTACGACGCTGGTAAACGTGGCTGGTACGCCTACAATCCCACGACAAACACGTCTTATGGCAAGCCACTCGCAGAGTTCAAGCCAGTCACCTCCACCAATCTGGATACGAAGTGGCAAAACCTGACGAGAAAAGCTGAAAATGGGCCTCAAAGTGCCGCATTTCGTGATGGCTACCTCAATGGCGATCCCGCTAGTATTCCGGGATACTTCTCAGGCATGACTTCTTCGCAGGTAAAGAAATTAACAGTCAGTTCTAAAAAACTCTCGCCCAAGCAAATGGGTATTTTGGCTCGTCAGCATGAGCGACTTGCCGTTCAACATGGCTTGAATGGGGTCAATATGTTCAATGACACCGTGCGTTCAGCAGGTGGCAGTGTGACACCGATGCCGCAGATTTTTTATCTGAGCCAAACACAGCCTTTGTCTAAAGGGCAGTGTGCAGCGCTCTCACACCTGCTGGTAGAAGCTACCCGCAACGGCAAGGTCAACACACTGATCAACAACTTTTACCAAGCCGCTGCAACTCCGAAAGCGGCATCTTCCAGGAAATTTATCCAGACCCTGACAGATTTGCAAAAAAAAGTCGAAACGCCAACAGGCTTTCATGGCGTAAGTTCGAGTCAGGTAAATTCAGTACCCTATACAAAAATTGCTGATGATCTGGGCCAAAGCCCTGGGACGAAAATACTGATGTTGGGTGACGACGGGCATGCGATGAGTGCTGGTGTACTAGTCGATGGTAATAAACGAAGCTATTTCTTTTTTGACCCCAATTATGGTTTGGCAAGTTTTCCGTCGATAGACAGCTTTCGCAATGGCTTAACGAATGTTTTTAACAACAAGAACTTTGCTCGGCCCTATAAAACAACAGGCCCGGCAAACGAAGTTTTGGAAGTTAAAATGTCCACGAATGACGGCAGTTTCCTCTTGAGAGACGACATCGACAAGTCGGCAGTTATCAATGCATTTTCCGCCCCCCTGGAATAAGGAGCTCAATCCCTGGGGGGCGTATGAATCATCTCCCGCACCTTCGCCGTCAACAGCTCAAACGTAAATGGCTTGGTGATCAACTGCATCCCAGGGTCCAGGAACCCTCCGCGCACTGCCGCATGCTCGGCATACCCGGTAATAAACAACACCTTCAAGTCCGGGCGCATCTGTCGGCCAATTTCCGCCAGTTGCCGCCCGTTCATTCCCGGCAAACCCACATCACTGATCAGCAGATCAATGCGCTGGCTGGATTCGATAATCGGCAGCGCGCTGTTGGCATCCGCAGCTTCGACAAAGGCGTAGCCCAGCTCGCTCAACACTTGGCTCACCAACACCCGCACCGCAGGGTCGTCTTCGATGATCAGCACGGTCTCACCGGCCTTGGCGGAGGGCAACAGGGTAGGGTTGAGGGGGGTATCGGCGGCGACTTCACCGATGAATCGCGGCAGGAACAGGCTTACCGTAGTGCCCTTGCCGACTTCACTGTGGATGTTCACATGGCCATGGGACTGGCGGGCAAAGCCGTAGATCATCGACAACCCCAGGCCAGTACCCTGGCCAATGGGCTTGGTGGTGAAGAAGGGGTCGAAGGCGCGGTTGATCACGTTGTCCGGCATGCCGCATCCGTTGTCGCTGACGCTCAGTTCCACGTAGTCACCTGGGGTCAGGGTGCCGTAGGCGGCGGTGAATACGCTGTCGAGGTGACGATTGCGGGTCTCCACCACCAGCCGGCCGCCATCCGGCATGGCGTCCCGGGCATTCAGGGCCAGGTTGAGCAGGGCGCTTTCCAGTTGATTGGGGTCGGCTTCGGCGGTCCATAACTGCCCGCTCAGTTGCATCTCCAACACGATGCTTTCGTTGAGGCTGCGTTGCAGCAATTCGCCCATGGACGTTACCAACTGGTTGATCTGCACCGGCTTGGAGTCCAGTGACTGGCGGCGGGAGAACGCCAGCAGGCGGTGGGTCAGGCCGGCGGCACGGTTGGCCGAGGTCACGCCGAGGTCGATCAGGCTGTCGAGGTCATCCAGGCGTCCCCGTGCCAGGCGCCGACGCAGCAGTTCCAGGCTACCGATGATGCCAGTGAGCATATTGTTGAAGTCGTGGGCGATGCCGCCGGTCAATTGGCCGACCGCTTCCATTTTTTGCGACTGACGCAACGCTTCTTCGTTACTGCGCAGTTGCGCGGTGCGTTCTTCGACTTGCTGCTCAAGGGTTTCCAGGGTGCGTTGCAGGCGCAGTTCGCTCTGGCTCAGGTCTATCAAGCGATCCCGGGCTTCATATTGCCGTCGGCGGCCGCGCAGGGCAGTGGTCACCAGGCTGATCAGCGTGACCGGATGAAACGGTCGCTCCAGCAAGGTGATGTTGCCCAGGCTGGCGCTCAGGTGCGTGGAGGCATTCTGTTCGGCACCGCCATGGTGGGTCATCAACACAATGGGCAGGTCCGACCAGGCCGGTTGCTGGTGCAGATAGTCCAAAAGCGGTTCCAGCCCGACCCCGAGCAACGCCTCGGCGGCGATGATCAGCAGCCCCGCGCCTTGTTCCAGCTCGTCGCAGAGCATCGGCAGGCTGGTGGCGGCAATGCCACAGAAACCTGCCTCGTTAAGCATCATCAGCGCCAGCGAGCTGTCCCGCCCCAAGGGCGCGAGAATAATCGCGCGCTCGGATACGGCTGGCAGGCTACTCACAAGCTCTCTTCCTTGAGCAACGGGTTGTCGGCGCCCATGTAGGTGGGCACCCCGCGCAGCACACCCTGGAACGCTTCGAGGGGTTCGCCGATGGTTATGCCCTGGCTGGCGATGCGGTACTCGCGAATGGTCGACTCATGGCTGCCGGTGCGCTTCTTGATGATGGAAATGGCTCGCCGCACCTTGCCCAGCGCCTCGAAGTAGCGCAGCAGGATCACGGTGTCGGCCAGGTAGGTGATATCCACCGGGGCTTGCATATCGCCCACCAGGCCGTGTTGGGCGACGGTCATGAAGGTCGCCGCGCCTCGGCGGTTGAGGTACAGCAACAGCTCGTGCATGTGCAGCACCAGGGCGTTTTCCTCAGGCATGGCCGCCTGATAGCCGTTGATGCTGTCGATGACCACGGTCTTGATCTGGCGCTCATCCACGCAACGCCGCACCCGGTGGGAGAACTCGCCGGGCGACAGCTCGGCGGCATCCACCTGTTCGATCAACAGATTGCCAGTGGCTTGCAGCGCGGCGAGGTCGATGCCCATGTTTTTCATGCGGTCGAACAACAGGCCCAACTCTTCATCGAAGATAAACAACGCAGCTTTCTCGCCACGGGCCACTGCGGCGGCGGCGAAAATCATTGAAATCAACGATTTACCGGTGCCAGCAGGGCCGAGGATCAGGGTGCTGGAGCCCGTCTCGATACCGCCACCGAGCAGCGCGTCCATCTCGCGAATGCCGCTGGTCAGGGTCTGTCGGTTGTAGCCGCCGCGGTGCTCGGCCGCCACCAGGCGTGGGAACACGTGAATACCGCCCTGCATGATGGTGAAGTCGTGGAAACCACCCCGGTACTTCTGGCCTCGGTACTTCACTACCCGTACACGGCGTCGTTCCGCACCGTAGTTGGGGGTCAGTTCTTCCAGGCGGATCACCCCGTGGGCCACGCTGTGCACGGTCTTATCCAGGGATTCGGTGGTCAGGTCATCGAGCAGCAGCACGGTGGTTTCGTAGCGCACGAAGTAGTGCTTGATCGCCAGGATCTGCCGGCGATAGCGCAACGAGCTTTGTGCCAGCAGGCGGATTTCCGAGAGGCTGTCGATCACCACGCGGGCGGGCTTGATCCGTTCCACCACTTCAAAGATCTGGCGGGTGGCTTCACCCAGTTCCAGGTCGGAGGAATACAGCAGGCTTTGCTGATGCTCGGCATTGAGCAGGCTTTCAGGTGGGGTCAGTTCAAAGATATGGATATGCTCATCCAGCTCCCAGCCGTGGGACCCGGCGCCCTGGCGCAGTTCGCGCTCGGTTTCCGACAGGGTGATGTACAGCGATCGTTCCCCGGCCTCGGCCCCGGCCTGGAGAAAATGCAGGGCCACGGTGGTCTTGCCGGTGCCGGGCTCACCTTCGAGCAGGAACAGATGGCTACGCGATAGCCCCCCGCTGAGGATGTCGTCAAGACCTTCAATGCCGGTGGCGGCCTTTGCTGTGAACAGCTCTTTGGATGTAGACAAGAAGTGCCCTCGGGTCACGTATGAGTGGAGGGGCGTGCCGGCTGAGGCGCGCCATATTCACTTGACCGTTGGGCTGTAGGGGCGGTTCAACGTTTTCTCGTTTTTGTGCACGCTCGTGCACGGATTTTTGCTTCAGAGACCTTGCTGCAGTGCCGGATCGTCCGGGTTTTGCTGCTCCAGCTGCGCCAGCAGCACCTGCACGTTCTGCAACTGGCCGCTTTCCTTCCAATAGTTGATCAACAGCACCCGTGCCTTGCGGTTGGCGGGATGACGCTGGACGATTTCTTCGAGTTGGCGCTGGGCGGCTTCCAGTTCTTCCTGGTCGTGCAGGGTGGTGGCCAGGTCATAACGGTAGTCCTGGTTGTCGGGCTCCAGTTCCACTGCCTTGGACAGGCCCAGCAACGCGTATTCACGCTCGCCATGGTGCAGCAGCCACATGCCCAGGGCATGTTGCAGGTAGGCCGACTCGGGGTGGGCTTGCAGTTGGGTGGCCAGCACCTGGCGCGAGTCATCGACCTTGCCTTGTTTGTCCAGCAGCTCGATGCGCGCCACCACCGCCGGCAGGTTTTCCGGGTCCAGGCGCAATGCCTGTTCCAGCGCATGTTGTGCCTCGGGTAACAGGGCGCTGTGGATGTACAGGCGTGCCAGCTGGATCCAGCCTTCGGGGCTTTCAGGTTGGGCCTTGAGGTACTTTACGTATTCATCCAGCACTTGCTGCAGGGGGCCGAAGTACAGGCCCAGGGTATCGGGAGACAGTCCCAGCAGGGCGTTGGCCGCGGCAAACCGCACACTTTGCTGGTTATCGTCGAGCAAGGGGCCGAGTAACAGGGTGCGTTGGCCGCTGGGTACCAGGCCGACGATGCTGCCAATGGCCGCCTGGCGAACCAGCGGCGATTCGTGGCTCAAGTCCTTGTCCGCCAGCTTCAATGCCTGGGGGCTTGGGTAGTTGTGCAGCTCGCTGTGCAGGGCGGCCCGGCGCACGTCGGACAGGTCCGGTCTGGCCAATTGCTGATACAGCACCCGCGCCGCACCTGGCTCGCCGTTGTGCGCCTGTTTCAGTGCCTTGGAGTAACCGTGGGCAATCGCCGGCGGGACAGACACGCTGGGGGTGCGGGAGAAATACCAAGTAATCAGTACGACAAACAACAGGGCGCTCAGGCCGATGATCGAGTAACGGCGTGACTTTGACATGCAGGCGTCCGAAAGCTGGGCAGCTAGTGCAAAGTGATCAGCTTCGGCCAGACACCGGCGGGTGTCAAACCTGTGTCACGTCAATATGTAGTCCACCGGCTCCAGGGGCGCAGGCAGGTCTGTTTCGCCCAGCGCTGCAAGGATTTCCCGTTCCAGGGTGCGCACGATGGCATTGCAGGGCAGATCGTTCTCGTCGAAGCCGAACGGGTCTTCCAGATCGTCGCCGATTTCATCCAGGCCAAAGAAGGTGTAGCTGACGATTGCGGTGAAAATCGGTGTCAGCCAGCCCAACGGCTCGGCCATGGCAAAGGGCAGGAGGATGCAGAACAGATAGATGGTGCGGTGCAGCAGCAAGGTGTAGGGGAAGGGCAGCGGCGTGCTCTTGATCCGTTCGCAGGCCGCTTGTACCTGGCTCAGGCCGACCAGCCGGGTTTCCAGCTGGGTGTAGCGCCAGTCGCTGATCCGGCCCTGTTGCGCGGCGTCCGAGCAGTGGGCACCGAGGGTTTGCAGGACACGGTCAGGCAGGTTCGGGTGGCTGGCCCCCACGTTGATCCAGGGCTTGATGGCACGGGCTTCGTCTTCCAGGCGCAAGCGTGCAACCAAGCCGTGGGCAAAGCCGCACAGGCCGCGCAACAGGCCTTCGCGCTCGGCGGGCTGGGTGAAGATGTGGCTCTCGCGGATCAGCGAGCGGATTTCAATGACCATCTGCCCCAATTGCTTGCGGCCTTCCCACCAGCGGTCGTAGCAGGCGTTGTTGCGAAAACTCATGAAAATCGACAGCGACAGCCCCAGCAGGGTGAACGGTGTGGCGTTGACTTTGGAGAAATAGGCCGGGTGCAGGGTTTCCACCAGCACGATCACCGAGGCCAGCAGCGTGACCAGCAGGCTGCGCAGGGCAATGCGCTTGGCAATCGAACCCTTGAGGGAGAACAGGATGCCGAACAGGTTGGGTTTGGGGCGAACAATCATCGAGGGGCTTCTTCGGTGGCGCAGGCCCTCAGATTAGAAGCTGGCGGGCAGGGCGTCCAATCGCTTGCGTTGACTGGCCGATTGCCCGGCTCTATGGGGGACAGGTGCCCCGCATGATCGTTGACTATCTTCGCCGCATACGTCGCACCATTGGCCAAACCAGTCAGCCATATTGAAAGCTTTGACCATTGTCCCTGCGCCGCTCTGGCGCCACTATTTGCGCAGGTTCACCCCGCAAAAGCACGCCCCCAAAAACAACAAAAGACACAGGGATTTGCCACGATGCGCGATTATTTGGCGGCTACCGCCCAGTTCAACTACCAACACACTGTCGAGGCCACACTGGCCGGCCACCTGCAAGGGCTCAATGCCTGCGTCGAATGCTGCGACCGGCACGCGCTGCCGGGCCGTATTGCGTTGTTCTGGGAGGGCAAGGACGGTCGCAGCGCCACCGTAACCTTCAGTGAATTGCAGGATCAGGCGGCGCGTTTGGCCAACTTCCTTCTGGCCCAGGGCGTCAAGCGTGGCGACAAGGTCGCCGGCCTGCTGCCACGCACCGCCGAATTGTTGGTGACAGTGCTCGCCACCTGGCGCATTGGCGCGGTCTATCAACCCCTGTTCACCGCGTTCGGCCCCAAGGCCATCGAGCACCGTCTGAACAGTTCCGGCGCAGCGCTGGTGGTGACCGATGCGGTCAACCGCAGCAAGCTGGCCGAAGTCGCCGATTGCCCGACCATTGTCACGGTAGCCGGCGCCAAGGGCGAAGGCATTGTGCGTGGCGATTTCAGCTTCTGGGCCGAGCTGCCCAACTATTCCAATGTCTGCGAGCCGGTGCTGCTGGGCGCCGATGATCCGTTCCTGCTGATGTTCACCTCCGGCACCACCGGCCCGTCGAAAGCCCTGGCCGTGCCGCTCAAGGCCCTGGTCGCGTTCCAGAGCTACACCCGTGACGCCGTGGACTTGCGCCCCGAGGATGCGTTCTGGAACGTCGCCGATCCGGGCTGGGCCTATGGCATTTATTTCGGGGTGACCGGGCCCTTGTCCATGGGCCATCCGATCACTTTCTACGATGGCCCGTTTACCCTGGAAAGCACCTGCCGGGTCATCAATAAGTACGGGATCACCAACCTTACCGGGTCACCTACGGCCTACCGCCTGTTGATCGCCGGTGGCGAGCAGTTCGCCCGCTCGATCAAGGGCCGGCTGCGCATTGTCAGCAGCGCCGGCGAGCCGCTGAACCCCGAAGTGATCCGCTGGTTCGCCGATAACCTGGGCGTGACGATCCATGACCATTACGGCCAGACCGAACTGGGCATGGTCCTGTGCAATCACCATGGCCTGGAGCACCCGGTGCATGTCGGCTCTGCGGGCTTTGCCTCGCCGGGGCACCGCATCGTGGTGCTGGACGACAACCACCAGGAATTGCCAGCTGGCCAGCCCGGCATCCTCGCCATCGACCGCGAGCAGTCGCCGATGTGCTGGTTTGCCGGTTACGAGGGGGTCAAGACCAAGGCCTTCGTCGGCAAGTACTACTTGAGTGGCGACACGGTGGAGCTGAACCCCAATGGCAGCATCAGTTTTGTCGGGCGCAGTGATGATGTGATCACCACTTCGGGCTACCGCGTGGGGCCATTCGATGTGGAAAGCGCCTTGGTCGAACACCCAGCGGTGATCGAAGCCGCGGTGGTCGGCAAGCCGGACGCGGAGCGCACCGAACTGGTCAAGGCGTTCGTGGTGATCAATAGCCAGTACCGCGCCGATGCCGAGCTGGCCGAGGAATTGCGCCAGCATGTACGCAAGCGCCTGGCCGCCCATGCCTACCCGCGGGAAATCGAATTTGTCAGCGACTTGCCCAAGACCCCCAGCGGCAAGCTGCAACGGTTTATTTTGCGTAACCAGGAAATCGCCAAGGTCCAGGCAGCGACCACGGCTTGATCCCTCTTCAAGGAAACAATGATGCAGATTCAGAACAAGGTCTTTATGGTCAGCGGCGGCGCTTCGGGACTCGGCGCGGCCACCGCCGAAATGTTGGTGGCGGCGGGTGCCAAGGTGATGCTGGTGGACCTGAATGCCGACGCCGTGGCGGCCCAGGCCACAAGGCTGGGCGCACAGGCGCGCAGTGTCGTGGCCGATATCAGCCAGGAAGCGGCCGCCGAAGCGGCAGTGCAGGCGACCGTTGCGGCGTTTGGTGCGCTGCATGGGCTGATCAACTGCGCAGGTGTGGTGCGTGGCGAAAAAATCCTCGGCAAGAATGGGCCCCATGCCTTGGCCAGCTTCGCCCAGGTGATCAACGTCAACCTGGTCGGCAGCTTCAATCTGTTGCGCCTGGCTGCGGCAGCCATTGCTGAAACCGCAGCCGATGCCGACGGTGAGCGTGGCGTGATCATCAATACCGCCTCAGTGGCCGCCTTTGACGGCCAGATCGGTCAGGCGGCCTACGCGGCCTCCAAGGGCGCGATTGCCAGCTTGACCTTGCCCGCTGCACGGGAGCTGGCGCGTTTCGGTATCCGTGTCATGACGATCGCACCGGGGATTTTTGAAACCCCGATGATGGCTGGCATGACCCCGCAGGTTCGCGAATCCCTGGCCGCCGGCGTGCCGTTCCCGCCACGCCTGGGCAAACCGGCTGAATACGCCGCCCTGGCCCGGCATATCATTGAAAACAGCATGCTCAATGGCGAGGTGATCCGTCTTGACGGTGCCTTGCGTATGGCGGCCAAGTAAGGAGGATTTGCCATGACTCAGCTTCACGATCCGATTGTGATTGTCAGCGCCGTGCGCACGCCCATGGGCGGGTTCCAGGGCGATCTCAAGGGCTTGACCGCGCCGCAACTGGGGGCCTGTGCGATTCGGGCGGCTGTCGAGCGCGCCGGGATTGCCAGCGACGGGGTAGACGAAGTGCTGTTCGGCTGCGTACTGCCGGCCGGGCTCGGCCAGGCCCCGGCGCGCCAGGCTGCGTTGGGCGCCGGCCTGGATAAATCGACGCGCTGCACCACCCTGAACAAGATGTGCGGTTCGGGCATGGAGGCGGCGATTCTTGCCCATGACTCGCTGCTGGCCGGCAGTGTGCAGGTGGTGATCGCCGGTGGCATGGAAAGCATGTCCAACGCCCCGTACCTGTTGGATCGGGCGCGCAGCGGCTACCGCATGGGCCATGGCCGGGTCCTTGACCATATGTTCCTCGACGGCCTGGAAGACGCTTATGACAAGGGCCGCCTGATGGGCACCTTTGCTGAGGATTGCGCCGAAGCCAACGGCTTCAATCGTGAGAGCCAGGATGCATTTGCCATCGCCTCGCTGACCCGCGCCCAGCAGGCAATCAGTGCCGGCAACTTCAGCGCCGAAATCGTCCCGGTGCAGGTCACCGTGGGCAAGGAACAAAAGACCATCACCGATGACGAGCAGCCGCCCAAGGCGCGCCTGGACAAGATCGCCACCCTCAAGCCGGCGTTTCGCGAAGGTGGCACGGTGACGGCGGCCAACTCCAGTTCGATCTCCGACGGCGCGGCAGCCTTGCTGATGATGCGCCAGAGCCAAGCGCAAAAGCGCGGGCTCAAGCCTCTGGCCGTGATCCATGGCCACGCGGCTTTTGCCGATGAGCCTGGGCTGTTTCCGGTGGCGCCCGTGGGGGCGATCCGCAAACTGTTGAGCAAGACTGGCTGGGATCTAGGGGATGTCGATCTGTTCGAGATCAACGAAGCGTTTGCCGTGGTCAGCCTGGTGACCATGGCCAAACTGGAGATCCCCCACGACAAGGTCAACGTCCACGGCGGCGCGTGCGCGCTCGGGCACCCGATTGGCGCGTCCGGTGCGCGCATTCTCGTGACCCTGCTCTCGGCACTGCGCCAAAGGGGGCTCAAGCGCGGTATCGCGGCCATCTGCATCGGTGGCGGCGAAGCCACCGCAATGGCCGTCGAGTGCCTGGAGTAAGGAATCTATATGTTGCCCAATGACGAACAACTGCAAATCAGCGAGGCGGCCCGGCAATTTGCCCAGGAACGGCTCAAGCCGTTCGCCGCCGAGTGGGACCGCGAGCATCGCTTCCCCAGGGAGGCCATTGGTGAAATGGCCGAACTGGGCTTTTTCGGCATGCTCGTGCCGGAACAGTGGGGCGGCTGTGACACCGGTTACCTGGCCTATGCCATGGCCCTGGAAGAGGTCGCGGCCGGTGATGGCGCCTGCTCGACGATCATGAGCGTGCACAACTCAGTAGGTTGCGTGCCCATCCTCAAGTTCGGCAATGACCAGCAGAAAGAGCAATTCCTCAAGCCTTTGGCCAGTGGCGCGATGCTCGGGGCGTTTGCCTTGACCGAGCCCCAGGCCGGCTCCGATGCCAGCAGCCTGAAAACCCGCGCGCGCCTTGCGGGTGATCACTACGTGCTCAATGGCTGCAAGCAGTTCATCACATCCGGGCAGAACGCCGGGGTGGTGATTGTATTTGCCGTGACGGATCCGGCCGCCGGCAAGCGTGGGATCAGCGCGTTTATCGTGCCCACCGACTCGCCTGGCTACAAGGTGGCACGGGTCGAGGACAAGCTTGGCCAGCATGCCTCCGATACCTGTCAGATTCTGTTTGAAGACGTGAAGGTGCCAGTGGCCAACCGTCTGGGCGAGGAGGGCGAGGGTTATCGGATTGCCCTGGCCAACCTGGAAGGCGGCCGCGTAGGGATTGCCTCGCAGTCGGTGGGCATGGCCCGCGCGGCGTTTGAAGCCGCCCGTGATTACGCGCGCGAGCGTGAGAGTTTTGGCAAGGCGTTGATTGAACATCAGGCCGTGGCGTTTCGCCTGGCGGATATGGCTACCCAGATCGCCGTGGCCCGGCAGATGGTGCATTACGCCGCTGCCCTGCGCGACAGCGGCAAGCCAGCTCTGGTGGAGGCGTCCATGGCCAAGCTGTTCGCCTCGGAAATGGCCGAGAAAGTCTGTTCTGCCGCCTTGCAAACCCTGGGCGGATACGGTTACCTGAGCGACTTCCCGCTGGAGCGGATTTACCGCGATGTGCGGGTCTGCCAGATTTATGAAGGCACCAGTGATATTCAGCGCATGGTCATTTCGCGCAATCTTTGAAGAGGAACGGAACGATGAGTTACCAAACCATTTTGCTGGAAGTCCAAGGCCGCGTCGGGCTGATTACCCTCAATCGTCCCGAGGCGCTGAACGCCTTGAACGCGCAACTGGTCAGCGAAGTGAACCAGGCCCTGGACAGCCTGGAAGCCAATCCCGAGATCGGCTGCATTGTGTTGACCGGCTCGAAGAAAGCCTTTGCCGCTGGCGCCGACATCAAGGAAATGGCCGAGCTGACGTACCCGCAGATCTATCTCGATGACCTGTTCAGCGACAGTGACCGTGTGGCCAACCGTCGTAAGCCGATCATTGCCGCCGTCAACGGCTTTGCCCTGGGAGGCGGCTGCGAGCTGGCGCTGATGTGCGACTTTATCCTGGCTGGCGACAATGCCAAGTTTGGCCAGCCGGAAGTCAACCTCGGCGTGCTGCCGGGTATGGGCGGCACCCAGCGCCTGACCCGCGCGGTGGGCAAGGCCAAGGCCATGGAAATGTGCCTGACCGGGCGTTTTATCGATGCGGTGGAGGCTGAGCGTTGCGGCATCGTTGCGCGGATCGTGCCATCGGACGGGCTGCTGGACGAGGCGCTCAAGGTGGCGGCGCTGATTGCCAGCAAGTCGGTACCGATCAGCATGATGGTCAAGGAAAGCGTCAACCGCGCCTTTGAAGTCAGCCTGTCGGAAGGTGTGCGCTTTGAGCGCCGGGTGTTCCACGCCGCCTTTGCCACCCAGGATCAGAAGGAAGGCATGGCCGCGTTCGTGGCCAAGCGTGCGCCCGAATTCAAAGACCGGTAAATCCCTTGTAGGAGCCGGCTTGCCGGCGATGGCGTGCTGTCTGATCCAGCGCTATCGCCGGCAAGCCGGCTCCTACGTTGGGTGTGGCGGATGCCAAAGCGCGTTATCGCCTGTAACATGCGCTCCTGATACGCCCTAGGCACAATTTTCAGGTTTCAGGAACCCGTCATGACCCAGAAGCAACGCTTGATTTACTCGATTCTGATTTCCCTGGTCGTCCTCGGCACGATGTTCGGCCTGTCCTATTTGCAGAATATCGGCGCCATCAGTGAGAAGACGTTCCAGTACATCGCCATTGCCGTGGCGGTGATTGTGGTGGTGATCAACGGCATCATGCGCCGTAAGGTCAAGCCTAATCGTTGAGTTCGGCGCCTGCGGCCAGGACTTTGGCAGCCTCTTCATGGAGGCTGTAGCTTTTATCGCTGTTGAGGGTGATCACACCCTCGCTGCACAGGCGCTTGAGCACCTCGCGCACACTGAGAAACGATAGCGGGATGCCCAGCTCCAGCAAATGGCTGTGCACACCCCGTACGCCCAGTGAGCGGCCGTTGTCGGCAGCGGTGAGCAGGGCGTCGATGACTTTCAGCCGGATCAGGCTGGTGCGCAATCCAAAACACTTGAGCAGATGCCGGATGCGCTGGTTGCCTTGATGCTCGGGAGCCTTGTCGAAGGCGATAGCCGGGCTGTAAGCGACGTCATGTGCCATAGAATGTCCGTCCGTGGGCAGTTGCCGGTTGTGCATGCAAAAACTCCTTATCAGAGCCTGATCAGGAAAATGATGGTGCTCTTGGTTAATAAGACGTATGAGCAGCGCAAATCATGAAGTCCAACCCGTGTAAATTTTGTCAGTATCACTTCTGTCACCTTCCTGGCGCCGGTAAATAAGCCGCGCGCGGCCTAAATTTCTGCAGTTTTCTACGTCTTATCCATGGGCTGGCGTTGGCGAGTCGGCCCCGCCTTGGGCGTTCAATTTGGCTTGACGATGGGGTCTGCGTGATTATTTCCAACGGGTTGTCCAGGGTTTGTGTGGCGGGTGTGTTGCTGGGGGTAAGCCTGTGCGCGACGGCCCGGCAGGTGAGTGACGCCGAGGCGGGGGCGATGAGTGCCGATATCCGCCGCACCGGGTTTGGTATCCCGCATATTCGCGCCAACGATGAGCGCGGCCTGGGGTATGGCATCGGCTATGCCTATGCGCAGGACAACCTGTGCCTGCTGGCCAACGAAGTGGTGACTGTGAACGGTCAGCGCGCCCGCTATTTCGGCGCCGAGCAGGCGACCCTGGAGGAACGCAACAACCTGACCAGCGATGTGTTTTTTACCTGGCTCAACACGCCTGAAGCGGTGGCGGCTTTCTGGAACGCGCAGACTCCACAGATGCAGCAGCGCCTTGAAGGGTATGTGGCAGGTTACAACCGTTACCTGCAAGAACGTGGGGCAAAGGGGCGGCCCGTGCAGTGCCAGGGGGCCTGGGTGCGGCCGATCCATACCGACGACCTGGTCAAGCTGACCCGGCGGCTGCTGGTGGAAGGCGGTGTCGGGCAATTCGCCGAGGCGCTGGTGGGGGCCGCACCGCCGCAGCCAGGTGTGGCGGTGCGCAGTCGTGCGCGGGCTTTTGAGGTCGCCACGCTGAATCAGCAGCGCTTCAGCCTGGATCGTGGCAGCAATGCTGTGGCGGTGGGCGGTGAGCGTTCGTTCAACGGGCGCGGCATGTTGTTGGCCAACCCCCATTTCCCGTGGATTGGCGGCATGCGCTTTTATCAGATGCACCTGACCATTCCTGGCCAGTTGGATGTGATGGGTGTCGCCTTGCCGGGTCTGCCGGTGGTCAATATTGGCTTCAACCAGCATGTGGCCTGGACACATACGGTTGATACGTCCAAGCACTTCACCCTGTATCGCTTGACCCTGGACCCGCAAGACTCGACGCGCTACCTGCTGGACGGCAAGTCGATACCTATGGAAAAAACCCAGGTGAGCGTACAGGTCAAGGGCGCCGCGGCCCACACGCAAACGGTCTACAGCTCGCAGTTCGGGCCGGTGGTGCAATGGCCGGGCAAGCTCGACTGGAACGGGCAATACGCCTTCAGTCTGCGCGATGCCAACCTGGGCAACGACCGTGTACTGCACCAGTGGTATGCGATGAACCAGGCCCGCAGCCTCAAGGACCTACAGGCCTCGGTGCATACCCTGCAAGGCATTCCATGGGTCAATACCCTGGCAGCGGACGATCAGGGGCAGAGCCTGTATATGAACCTGTCGGTGGTGCCCAACGTCAGTGCGAAAAAACTCGAGCAATGCAGCGACCCGCGTGCCGGCCTGCAGATGATCATGCTTGACGGTGCCCACAGTGCCTGTGCCTGGGATATCGATCCACGTGCGGCGCAGCCGGGGATTTTCCCCGCAGACCAACTGCCGCAACTGGAGCGCAGAGACTATGTGCAGCACTCCAATGACTCGGCCTGGATGGCCAACCCCAAGGCGCCGCTGGCCGGTTATTCACCGGTCGTCAGCCAGGACCCTATCGTCCTGGGCGCGCGCGCGCGTTTTGCCTTGCAGCGCTTGCAGGACCTGGACAAACAGCCAATCACCCTTGCCGACCTTCAGCACATGGTGCTGGACAACCAGGTGTATCTGGCCGGCCAAGTGATGCCGGACCTGCTCAAGTTCTGTGCGCAACAGGCGGATGACGCCTTGGGAACTCTGTGTACCCGCCTCAAAAAATGGGATCGCAAAGCCAACCTCGACAGTGGCCTGGGCCTGGTGCACTTCATTGATGTCATGGAGCACATGCAGCAAATACCGGATGTGTGGCGTGTTGCATTCGACCCGAGCCAGGCGCAAACCACCCCCCGTGGGCTGGCCATCGAGCAGCCGGAGGTGGCCAAGGCGTTGCGTGAGGCGATGCTGGCGTCCATGGCGCAGGTGAGCGAGTCGGGCGTGAAGGAGGGCATGCAGTGGGGCGATATCCAAGTGTCGGGCACTACCCCGATGCATGGCGGGCCGCAGGAGCTTGGTATCTACAACGCCATGCAAAGTGTGCCGAGAGCGGATGGCAAGCGCGAGGTGGTCAGCGGCAGCAGTTACCTGCAAATCGTGACCTTTGACGACAAGGGGCCGAAGGCTGAAGGGGTGTTGGCGTTCTCGTTGTCCAGCGATCCGGCGTCCCTCCACTTCAAGGACCAGACCCAGGCGTTTTCCGCGAAAAAGCTCAGCCCGTTACCGTTTACCGAACAGCAGATCCAGGCGGATCTGCAGTCTCAGGTGCAGTTGATCAGCGAGAAGCGCTAACGCCCTGTAGGAGCCGGCTTGCCGACGATAACAATTGCAAGCGTTATCGCCGGCAAGCCGGCTCCTACGGGGTCAGTGGTTGCTGAGCAGTTGGGTAACGGCGGCAAAGGCCTGGTCATGCCGGGCCTGCCAATCTCCGCCAATCACCCTGAACGGCTGGTGATGCTGCTCCAGCCAGTCGCGGCTGGCCTGGAAGAAGGCCTGGCGGTCAGCCAGGTCTGGCTGGCAGCGCTGACCATCGGCGGTCCAGCCGATACCGTCGGGTGACAGCAGCAGGTGCAGGTCGTAGTGGCGGGCCAGCAACGCCTCGTCGAGCCAGGCGGGGGCGGCGCCAAATAGCGTCAGGCTCCATAGCTTGTTGGTCAGCAGGTGGGTGTCGAGGATCAACAGTTGGGGCTGTCGGGCGCGACCGGCATCCTCCCAGGCCAGTTGACCCCGGGCGATGTCCGGGATATCGGCCAGGGTCGTATCACGCTGATAGTGGTCGATGAAATAGCGCACGTATTCCCCCACCAACACCGCGCCGAAATGCGCCTGCAACTGCTCGGCCAGCCAGCTTTTACCGCTGGACTCAGGGCCTGCCATGACCAGCACCTTCATGCGCGCAACGCCGGATCGGCGCGCCATTCGCGCCAGCCCTGCACGGCAATCACGGTGAACAAGGCATAGAGTGCGGCGGTCAGGTACAACCCTTTGTAGACAAACAGGCCGACGAAAATCACGTCGACCACAATCCACAGGGCCCAGCACTGCACGCGTTTTTGCGCCATCCACATCTGCGCCACCAGGCTGAAGCCGGTCAACGCAGCATCCAGCCAGGGTTGCGCGGCGTCGGTCCAGTGTGCCATGGCAGCGCCCAGCAGCAGGCTGCCTGTTGCGCCAATGGCCAGGCTCAAGAGGATGGACGGGGTACCGAGGCTGGTCACTTGCCGGCCTTGCTTGATCTCTCCGGCGCGGGTCCATTGCCACCAACCGTAGACTTGCAGGCCGGCATAGACCACTTGCAGCAACATGTCGGAATACAGCTTCACCTCGAAGAACACCCAGGTGTACAGCAACACCATGACCAGGCCGATCGGCCAGCACCACGGGTTCTGTTTGACCGTCAGCCAGACGGCAATCACCCCCAGCGCGGCGGCAAACAGTTCAAGCCCGGACATGGGATTCCTTGGAAGAGTCGAAGAGGAGGGCGATTGTAACCAACCTCCCAGGCAAAATGCAGAACCCTTGTAGGAGCTGGCTTACCAGTGATGGCGGCATGTCAGTGAGTGATGGAGCAACTGACAGCCCGCTATCGCTGGCAAGCCAGCGCCTACAGGGTGTGGTCAGACCTTGAATTGGCGCAGCAGGCCATTGAGCTCTTCGCTCAAGTCCTTCAAATGCACGCTGGCCACGCTCGATTGCTGCGCTGCCAGCGCAGTGCTGTGGGACAGGCCGGCTGCCTGGGTCACGTTCTGGTTGATGTCTTCCACCACATGGGCCTGTTGCAGGGTCGCGCTGGCAATCGAGGCGTTCAGGCCGTTGAGGTTGCGCAGGGCCTGGCCGATAGCGGTGAGGCTGGCACCCGCCTGGCCGGCTTGTTCGATGGTCAGTTGCGAGGCCTGGTGGCTGTCGCTGATGACCTTGACTGCCGCTTCGGAATGCCCTTGCAGGCGTTCGATCATGCTCTGGATTTCGGCGGTGGATTTTTGTGTGCGCTGGGCCAGCAGGCGCACCTCGTCGGCCACCACCGCAAAACCACGGCCCTGTTCTCCGGCGCGGGCCGCTTCGATGGCGGCGTTGAGGGCCAGCAGGTTGGTCTGGTCGGCAATCGAGCGAATCACCTCCAGTACCCCGCCAATCTGCGTGCTTTCGCCGGACAGGGTGCGAATCACTTCCACTGCCTGGCTGATGGTGCCAGACAGCGCATCGATCTGTTGCAGGCTGCCGTCGATATTGACCTGGCCCTGTTCGGCCTGGATCTGGGCATCGCGCATTTCGCTGGCGGCGTGTTCGGCATTCTTGGCCACGTCCTGCACGCCGTAGGTCACTTCATTGATGGCGGTGGCCACCAGCTCCATCTGCTGGGACTGCTGCTGGCTGCGGTCGTGGGCCTGGCTGGCGTTGCTGCCCAGTTCGGCGGAAGACTGGCCCAGGGCATTGGCGCAGACCTGTAACTGGCTGATCACCTGGCGCAGTTTGGCGGTGAAGGTGTTGAAGTGCCGGGACAGTTGCGTGACCTCGTCCTGACCGTGGGTGTCGAGGCTGCGGGTCAGGTCGCTTTCGCCGCTGGCAATATTGGCCATGGCATGCACTGCTTCCTGCAACGGGCGCACGATGCTGCGGGCGATCAGCACCACCAGCAAGGCCATGATCAGCGCGATGCCCAGGCCGATCAGCGAGGCTTCCCAGACCTGGCCACGGAACTGCGCCTGTACATCATCCACATAGACGCCGGAGCCGATGATCCAGCCCCAGGGTTCGAACAGCTGGATATAGGAGGTCTTGGCCACCGGCGCCGCCGCCCCGGGTTTCGGCCAACGGTAATCGACCATGCCGGCACCCTTGGCCTTGGCCAGGGTGACAAATTCGTTGAACACCGCAAAGCCGTCGGGGTCGCGGATGGCCGAGAGGTTCTGGCCGTCTAGCTTGGGGTTGGCCGGGTGCATGATCATTACCGGCGTCAGGTCATTGATCCAGAAGTAGTCGTCCTGGTCGTAGCGCAGGCCGCGCACTACGCTCAGGGCTTGTTTCTGCGCCGCTTCGCGGGTCAGTACGCCGGTGGTTTCGAGGCCATGATAAAAATTCAGAATCCCGCTGGCGGTCTGCACCACATGCTGGGTCTGCTGGCTCTTGGCCTGGTAGAGATCGTCGTGGATCTGCTTGAGCATCAGCAAACCCAGGGTCAGCAACATCAACACGGCGACGATCAGGATCATCCAGAGGCGCCGGCTGATCGACATATTGCGCAAACTATTCATAGCCCTGTCACTCCGCGTTCTTATAATTGTCAGTGCTGCATTGATCGGCCAGTGATAACGCGAAGCGAAATTCGGGCTTGTCTGATAGGCTTTCGGCCCGGAATCAAAAAACCTGAGTCCTGCCTGATTTTTCACAGAATTTTTGCAGTTCAGCCTTGATCCTGCGCGCGGCCTTGCAGCGTGCTCATCGTTAGTGAACACCTAGAAAATATCAACGAGGCATGCCGTCGCATGACCTTTTGGGGGAATAATGGATCTTTGGACCGCCTTTCAGGCACTGATACTTGGCATTGTCGAAGGGCTGACGGAGTTCTTGCCGATCTCCAGTACCGGGCACCAGATCATCGTTGCCGACTTGCTCGACTTCGGTGGCGAACGCGCCATGGCGTTCAACATCATCATTCAGTTGGGGGCCATCCTGGCAGTGGTCTGGGAGTTCCGGCGCAAGATCCTCGACGTGGTGACCGGCCTGCCGACCCAGCGCAACGCCCAGCGTTTTACCCTCAACCTGCTGATCGCCTTCCTGCCTGCGGTGGTATTGGGGGTGATTTTTGCCGACCTGATCCATGAGTATCTGTTCAACCCGATCACGGTGGCCACTGCGCTGGTGATCGGCGGGGTGATCATGTTGTGGGCCGAGCGCCGCGAGCATGCCATCCATGCCGAAACGGTGGATGACATCACGTGGAAAGACGCCTTGAAAGTCGGTTTCGCCCAGTGCCTGGCGATGATTCCGGGGACTTCCCGCTCCGGCTCGACCATTATCGGTGGCTTGTTGTTCGGCCTGTCACGCAAGACCGCCACCGAGTTCTCGTTCTTCCTGGCGATGCCGACCATGGTCGGGGCGGCGGTGTATTCGGGCTACAAGTACCGTGAGCTGTTCCAACCTGCCGACCTGCCGGTGTTTGCCGTCGGTTTTGTCGTCTCGTTCATCTTCGCGATGATTGCGGTGCGCGGCTTGCTCAAGTTCATCGCCAGCCACAGCTATGCCGTGTTTGCCTGGTACCGTATTGCGTTCGGCTTGCTGATCCTGGCCACCTGGCAGTTCGGCTGGATTGACTGGGCGGCGGCCAAGGCGTGATGACCATCCAGCATCTGCGCTTGAAGGCACTGGTGTTTGTACTGCTGTGTGCCGT
Organism: Pseudomonas fluorescens; assembly: GCF_000730425.1. NCBI lineage: Bacteria > Pseudomonadati > Pseudomonadota > Gammaproteobacteria > Pseudomonadales > Pseudomonadaceae > Pseudomonas > Pseudomonas fluorescens. The sequence continues at coordinate 620,490 of NZ_CP008896.1, forward strand.
GCCGTTGTTGGGCGCGGCACTGCTGGCATATCGCGGGGTGTCGTTGATCCCGCTGGCGGCCTATGGGCTGGTCAGCGTGGTAACGTTCTGCCTGTACTGGAGCGACAAGCGCAAGGCCCAGAGCGACAGTTGGCGTACCCCAGAAAAGATCCTGCATGCCATGGAACTGGCCGGTGGTTGGCCAGGCGCCTTGCTCGCCCAGCAGGTGTTTCGGCACAAGACGCGCAAGGTGTCGTACCAGTTGGTGTTCTGGCTGATCGTGGTGTTGCACCAGGTGTTCTGGATCGATCAGCTGCTTCTTGGCGGTACGCTGCTCTCAATCCTGTAGGAGCCGGCAAGGCTCCTACAGCTTCAGCCCGATCTGCGTGCGCTTGGGCAGCTTGCTCACCACCAACTGGTGGGAGCGCTGCAGCAAACCGCGCAGCTCCTCGCTACCCAACGGGTAGGGCACTTGCATGATGATCCACTGCGCCCGCGCCAGGTACGGTGCTGGGTGGACGCCTGGACGATCCACATGGCCGAGAAACAGTTCCTTGTCGACCTTGAATGCCAGGGAATCACCCCGCAGGTTCTGCAAGGCAAACATCTTGTTGCCGGCAATCGAGAACACCCGCACACCGCCCCACTTGTAATCTTCCCGTGCTCCGGGCAAGCCCAGGCAGAATAGGGCGACGTCGTCTTCGGTCATGATCGGGCTATTCATAGCTGCTCTCCACAGTTTTTGAAGGCCTCGGCCAAGAAATCGATCCAGGCGCGCACCGCTGGTGAAACGCCACGCCGGTGTGGGTACACCGCTTGCAGCCAGCCGCCTGGCAGCGACCAGTCGGGCAACAGTTGAATAAACTGGCCACTTTCCAGTTCCTGCTCGCAGTACATCATGGGCAATACCGTGAACCCCAGGCCGGCGAGGGCGCTGGTCTTGCGCACCACGAAGTCGTCGATGCCCAGGCGTGCTTCCAGTGCCAGGTCGGTGGTGTTGCCTTCAGGATCGAGCATGCGCAGGTGGACCATGCGGTCGGCCTCCAGCGCACCCAGCACTGGCAGGTGCTTGAGGTCGGCCGGGGTATTGATCTGGCGACCTTGCACAAACGCCGGGGTAGCGACCATGGCCGTCCGGGCCTGGCGCAGGCGGCGGGTCACCAGCAGCGGGTCTTCATCGCCCAGGTCGCGGACGCGCAAGGCCACGTCCACGCCTTCGGCTACCAGATCGACGCGGCGATTGATCAGCATCATTTCCAATTGCACCAGCGGGTAAGCGGTGAGGAATTGCGCCACGACGGTCGGCAGGATTTCATGGGCCAGGCCCACCGGGCAACTGACCCGCAGGCGGCCCCGGGGCTCGCTGGACATACTGGCCACGGCTTCGTCGGCCATTTCCGCTTCCAGTAGCATTGCCTGGCAATGCCCCAGGTAACGTTCGCCGACGGCGGTCAGGGTCAATTGCCGGGTCGTGCGCTGCAGCAGGCGGGCACCGAGGCGTTCTTCCAGCTCGGCAATGCGCCGCGACAGCCGCGACTTGGGGATCCCCAGCAGCCGGCCAGCGGCCGCGAAGCCACCCGCTTCCACCACCTTGGCGAAATAGTAGAGGTCATTGAGGTCTTGCATGTTGAGCCTATTGTCCTGTCAGTGGGACGAACTATCGCATTTTAACCGGCTAATCGGCTATTGGATTGATCTGTAGGATTCTCTCCATCAGATCGCCCGGTGGCGATCCTCACTTGGAGATCCCACATGAAACTCTTGCATATCGATTCCAGCATCCTTGGTGACAACTCGGTGTCCCGTCAGTTGAGCAGCGAAGTGGTCAAGGCCTGGCAAGCGGCCGAACCCGGTGTGGAAGTGACCTACCGCGACCTTGCCAGCGAAGGCATCAACCATTTTTCCGGGATTACGCTGGGCGCCTTGGGTACCGCTGCCGAGTTGCGTGATGCCGTGCAGAAGCACGAAGCCGACCTGAGCGCCTCGACCCTGGCCGAGTTCCTGGCCGCCGATGCGGTGGTCATCGCCGCGCCAATGTACAACTTCACCATCCCAACCCAACTCAAGGCCTGGATCGACCGCATTGCGGTTGCCGGTCAGACGTTCCGCTACACCGAAGCGGGTCCTGAAGGCCTGTGCGGCAATAAGAAAGTCATCGTGGTCTCCACCGCCGGCGGCCTGCATGTTGGCCAGCCTACGGGGGTAGCGCATGAGGATTACCTGAAAGTCCTGCTGGGCTTCCTGGGTATCACCGATGTCGAGTTTGTACGTGCCCATGGCCTGGCCTACGGTGATGAAGTGCGCAGCAAGGCGCTGAACGATGCCAATGTGACGATCAGCGAGCAGTTGTTCATCGCTGCGTAAGCCCCCTGTAAATTTCATCGCGACTCGCTATCAATCTGATTCGAGGCGCCTAAACTCTGTATTCTGATGGCCTGAAAGCCAGCGGAATACGGAGTTTTTTGTTGTGGGTGGGCGAATCTGGCGCAGGTTATGCTTTACAAGGTCATACCGCCCGAGCCTGAGCCGACTCGCCGGCGTCACACAGCACAGGTGGACATCCCCATGATGCGTCTTTGTGCAGTCTTGCTGGTTTCCCTGCTCGGCAGCCTCGTTTCAGTGCACGCCGCGGTGGCCCCGCATCCCCATTGGAGCGTGGGCTATCACCGGATGAGCGTTCTCGACCCGCTGGATTCGCAGCCGATGAAAGCCATCGCGTTTTATCCGTCCACGGGCCAGGAACATGTCAGCCAGGTGGGCGCGTATCGCGTCGCGGCCACCGAGGATGCCAAGGTTGCCATTGGCCGCTTCCCGTTGCTGATGTTATCCCATGGCAACACCGGAACGCCCCTGGCCTTGCACGATCTGGCGACGTCACTGGCGCGCAAGGGGTTTGTGGTGGTGGCGGTGCTGCATCCTGGCGACAACTACAAGGATCACAGCCGCCTGGGCACCTTGAGTAATCTGTATGGGCGGCCGATCCAGATCTCGCAGGCAATTACCGCCACCCTTGGCGACCCGATGCTGTCGCCCTTCGTCAATGTGGACCAGGTGGGCGTGATCGGCTATTCGGCGGGAGGGGAAACGGCGCTGATCCTGGCCGGTGCCAAGCCGGATTTCGAGCGTTTGCGCCGCTATTGCCAGGAGCGTCCGGAAGACCGTGACGCCTGTACCACCAAGGGTGAGCTGGTGGTCGACCGCGATGACCTGCAACCCCAGGCCGACGCCCGGATCCATGCGTTGATGCTGATGGCGCCACTGAGCCTGATGTTTGGTCGTCATACCCTGGGTGACGTGCATGTGCCTGTGCTGCTGTATAGCGGCGATGGTGACAAGCTGGTGGCCGTGGATAAAAACGCCGCCGCCCTGGCGCGCAAGCTGCCCCAGCCCCCGGACTTCAAACTGCTGGCCGGGGCCGGGCACTTTATCTTCATGGCCCCGTGCGATGACGCACAACTGGCGCTGATGCCGACGCTCTGTACGGATGCCGATGGGGTGGACCGTGAGGGCATTCACCGCGACCTGGTCTCCGAGGCCGGGCGTTTTTTCAGCCGCACCCTTGGCCAGCATTCGCGGGCCGGCATGCAGACCGCGGATCAGTAGGCCCGGCGCATCAGCAGCAAGGTCAGGCCCAGGCCCGTGATGGACAACAGCGCCGCACAGAAGAAAATCCATGAGTAACCCAGGTTCAACGCCACCGCGCCCATCAAAGGCCCGGCAATCGCCAGTGCGAGGTCAAAAAACACGGCATAGGCACTCAGCCCGGCGCCCCGGCTACTGGCGGGTACCTGTTTGATGGCCTCGACGCCCAATGCCGGGTACACCAGTGATAGGCCGAAACCGGTGAGCCCGGCGCCGATCAGAGCGACGCCGGGAGAGGGTGCAAGCCACAGCAGGACCAGGCCGAGGGTTTCCAGGGTCATGCAGGCAATCGCTGCACGAAACCCGCCAAAGCGTTTAATGCTGGAAATAAACAACAGGCGCGACAGGATAAAGCAGATGCCAAATACCGTCAGGCACCAGGCGGCGCCGGTCCAGCCGCGACTGAGGTAGAACAGGGTAATGAATGTGGTGAGCGTGCCGTAGCCGATGGACGCCAGGCACAAGCTGGTGCCGAACGGCGCAATCCGCCCGAACACTGCCCAGAACGGCAGGCGCTCGCCGCGTACCACCGGCACCGAGGGTTTTTTGCGGATCAGTACCAGGCCCAGGGCCGCCAACCCTGCCAGGGCGGGACCCAGGCTGTTATAGCCATATTGCGCAACCATCACCACGCCCAGCGGTGCGCCAATGGCGATGGCGCCGTAGGAGGCGATGCCGTTCCAGGAGATTGAGCGTGCGGTGTGTTCGGTGCCGACCTGGCCCATGCACCAACTGATGGTGCCGACGCCGATCAGGCCCTGGGCCACGCCTAGCAGCACGCGGCCGACAATCAGAATTCCCAGGCTCAGGCTGGGCAGGCTCTGTAGCAGCGTGGCGACCCAGGTCAAGACGCCGCTGAGCAGGATGCCGCTCAAGCCAAGCACGATGGCGCGTTTGGTACCGACGTTGTCCGACATGCGCCCGGCCATGGGGCGGCTGAGGAGGGTGGCCAGGTACTGCGAGCCGATGGTAATGCCCGCCACTACGGCACTGAAGCCCAGTTGCTCATGGACGTAGCCGGGAATCACCGCAATCGGCAGGCCGATGCAGATAAACGCGATAAAGGTATAGAAGACGATGGAGACGATCTGCAAGGTGATCGACAGGGAGCTGGGAGCAGCGGGCATGGAGGCTCATTCGCGGCGGGGCGGTGAGCGCATCATGGCAAGGGCCAGGGAGAAAAGGAAGCAGGCTAACGATAGTAGGCGCCGGCTTGCCGGCGACGGCGGTCTCAAGCGCGCTATCGCCGGCAAGCCGGGCGCCTCCAGGCGATGGCGTCAAGGCCGTCATCGCCCGGTTCAGGCGGTGCTTAAAATACGACGCCCTGGCTGCGCAGGTAGTCGTCATAGGTGCCGCTGAAGTCGATGACGCCACTTGGACTCAACTCGATGATGCGGGTGGCCAGGGACGAAACGAACTCACGGTCGTGGCTGACGAAGATCAGTGTGCCCGGATAGTTCTCCAGCGCCAGGTTCAGCGCCTCGATGGACTCCATATCCAAGTGGTTGGTCGGTTCGTCCATGACCAGTACGTTAGGCTTTTGCAGGATCAGCTTGCCGAACAGCATCCGGCCTTGCTCACCACCGGAGATGACTTTCACCGACTTGAGGATCTCGTCGTTGGAGAACAGCATGCGACCGAGGGTGCCGCGGATCACTTGTTCGCCCTGGGCCCACTGGCCCATCCAGTCGAACAGGGTGACGTCGTCTTCGAAGTCGTGGGCGTGGTCCTGGGCGTAGTAGCCCAGTTCAGCGGCATCGGTCCACTTCACGCTGCCGGCGTCCGGGGTCAGTTCGTTGACCAGGGTGCGCAACAGGGTGGTCTTGCCGATACCGTTCGGGCCAATGATCGCCACGCGCTCGCCGGCTTCAACCTGGAAGCTGAAGTCCTTGAACAGCGGCTTGCCGTCAAAGCCTTTGGCCATGCGCTCGACGATGACCGCCTGGCGGTGCAGTTTCTTGGTCTGCTCGAACCGGATAAACGGGCTTACACGGCTCGAAGGCTTGACCTCGGCCAGTTGGATCTTGTCGATCGCCTTGGCACGGGACGTGGCCTGCTTGGCTTTCGAGGCGTTGGCCGAGAAGCGGCTGACGAAGGATTGCAGCTCGGAGATCTGCGCTTTCTTCTTGGCGTTGTCCGACAGCAACTGCTCGCGGGACTGGGTCGCCACGGTCATGTACTCATCGTAGTTGCCTGGGAACAGGCGCAACTCGCCGTAGTCCAGGTCAGCCATGTGGGTGCACACGCTGTTCAGGAAGTGACGGTCGTGAGAGATGATGATCATCAGGCTGTTGCGCTGGGTCAGGACGTTTTCCAGCCAGCGGATGGTGTTGATGTCCAGGTGGTTCGTCGGTTCGTCGAGCAGCAATACTTCCGGATCCGAGAACAGCGCCTGGGCCAGCAATACGCGCAGCTTCCAGCCAGGGGACACTTCGCTCATCGGGCCGAAGTGCTGCTCGATGCCGATACCCAGGCCCAGCAGCAGTTCACCGGCTCGGGATTCGGCGGTGTAGCCGTCCATTTCGGCGAACTCGGTTTCCAGCTCGGCCACGGCCATGCCGTCTTCTTCGCTCATTTCCGGCAGCGAGTAGATGCGATCGCGCTCGGCCTTGACCTTCCACAGCTCTTCGTGACCCATGATCACGGTATCGATCACGTTGAATTCTTCATAGGCGAACTGATCCTGGCGCAGCTTGCCCAGGCGCACATTCGGCTCCAGCATCACCTGGCCGGCGGATGGATCGAGGTCGCCACCGAGGATTTTCATGAAGGTCGACTTGCCGCAACCGTTGGCACCGATCAAACCATAACGGTTACCGGCGCCGAACTTGACCGAGACGTTCTCAAACAGTGGCTTGGCGCCGAACTGCATGGTGATGTTAGCTGTGGAGATCAATTACTTTACCTATCAATAGCTTGGAGTGCGCTTATTTGGGCCGGGCCCCATTCGGAGCCCAGGCCAACGGGCATGCGTCAACAGCGACATCAAGGCGTGAAGCCCTGTCGCCGAGCAGAAATATGGGGTGCATGTTGGAATTTGGCGCGCATTGTCGCATATGTAAGGCGCGAGTTATATGACAGGCAGGTTTGTCAGGCGGGGAGAAGTGCCTGGTTTGTCTGTTTTGGCTTGAAGTTCTACAAAATTCATCGAGTTGTATCGAAATTGTATCGATTGTCAGATCCAGTGTTGATAACAGTTGAACATCTAATGGCCGTGGATTAAGTTTCCACCGTTCGCCCTGCAGTGATGGCTCTTTACCGGTTCAAGGATGGCGAGGCTGTCGGTGCGGGGCGAACCACCTTCTGCTTCCCTGGCGGCGCTCATTGCCATTGTGTTGCGCGTGCCCAATAGTTTGGAGACGCAATGGACACGCTGTCTGCTCAACAGGTTATCGCCAGTAACAAGGCGGCCTGGAACGAATCCGCCGAACATCATAAAGCTACCGACCACTGGCAAAGCCTGCTGGCTGCGGTAGGCAAGCCCGGTTTTTCCTGCCTGGATCCCACGCTGACGGCCTTGTTAGTGCAAGTGGGCATCGAGGGGAGGGACGCGGTGCAGCTGGGTTGCAACAACGGCCGTGAGAGCCTCTCACTGTATGGCCTTGGTGCCAGTCACGTGGTCGGGATCGACCAATCCGATGCGTTTCTTGCACAGGCGGCTGAACTGGCCAGCCGGTCACCCCATTCACCCGAATTCGTCGAAGCCGATATTCATCATCTGCCAGAGCGTCTGCAGGGGCGCTTTGATATCGCCCTGATCACCATCGGGGTGCTGAATTGGATGCCGGATATCACACTGTTTATGCGCCATGTTGCCAGCACCCTGAAGGAGGGTGGAACGCTGGTGGTCTACGAGACCCATCCCTTCCTGGAGGTGTTTGACCCCGAAGCGGCCAACCCGATGCTGCCCGCCACCTCATACTTTCGCCGCGAGCCGTTTGTGCAGCGCGAAGCGATTGTCTATGAAGGGCAGAACAACAGTGCCACCGCTGCTTCCTACTGGTTCGTACACACCTTTGGGGAGGTTGTCAGCGCGGCCATCGCGGCGGGGTTGCAGATCAGCCATTTGGAGGAGTATCCGCACTCCAATCGCGAAGAACTCTATGACCAGTACGAGAACCAGCCGGCGCAATTGCCGATGTGCTACACGCTGACGGCCGTCAAACGCTCGGCCTGAAGGCAAAAAAAGGCCCGCTGGGGCGGCGGGCCAAGGGATCTATCTGAGGAGTTGGGTTCAACCTATCGTGTTAAACGTGAAGAGGGTGTGAAAACCCTGCTGTAAAAATGAATACTTCCCCTCCGTTCAAGATCTGCGCACAAATGTACGCATTGTCTGCCCTGGCGTCGTATTGAAATGCGTTGGCCGGGGCATGCCTTCATCCGCAGCAATAAAGACGAAGTACTTATCATCCAGGGTGTAGCTCGCGGGCAGGGATTTGCCGGCGTCGGCGCCTATGGCGTCAATCCAGGTGATGCTCTTGGGCGTCGTGCTGGCGTCCAGGGTAAAGCGCCCCTTCAGTAATACCTCGCCCTCCAGGGTCATGACCTGGAACTGGTCTCCCTCAATCGTGGTTAGCGCGCCGGGCGCACTGTGCTCATCCGGTGGGTTGGCGATGCCGCTGTCTTCCAGGGCGATTTGCTCCCAAGTGCCTTGCAGCGCCTGGCTATCCTGTTCGTTCGGGCACGGCGTACCGCGTGAATAGGGCGATGGCATACAAAAAATCCTTTTTTGATGGGGCATAAATAACGGGCCGCAACTACAAGAAATATCTCCTATCAAGTTTAGAAAGAGGTTTTGCAGGAAATTTCCTAAAGTTGTGCTTCAGTCGGGTTTTTTCCTTTGGCAGCAGATATTTAAAGCAATTTTGACATATCGTGAGAGCGATATTTCTCGATATGTCGTCTACGCTGGTCTATGTCCTATATGACATTAATCTTTCCGAAGGAAAACAATCTCGATGTTGTAGGGATTTTTTCAGTGACTGAATGGTCGGATGACCGTTGCCTCGTATCGTATTAGCCATGTCCAGGGCGTTGCCCCTGTATTTTCAGTTGGTTATTCAGATCTATCGTGTAGTGGGCAGCCAGCGTCCACTTTTTGAAGGGTGTCCCCATTTTGAATAGAACTCCCCAGGTTCAAGCCCCCGTGGTATCCGACGAAATTGATTTATTTGACCTGTTCCACTCGATTTGGCGGCAAAAGAAACTGGTCATCGGTTGTACCCTTTTTGCAGGCCTGGTTGGCGTTGGTTATGCGTTGTTGGCGCCCCGTGAGTATCAGGTCAGCAGCGTGCTGCGTCCGGCCGCTATCAATGAGTTGGACGCACTCAATCGCTCAGAGGTCTACAAGCTGCCGCCGGCAGATGCCCTGGCCAAAGTGGGCGCGCAGTTGGACTCGTACGATGCGCGGCTGAACTTCTTCAAGGCCAACCCAGGCTTGTTTGAAGCGTTCCAGAAACCGGGACGCAGCCTGGAGCAGAGTTTCGAGGCGTTCAACCGCAACTCGATCAACCTGATTCTGCCCGACCCGAAGAAAGCCGACTCCTTGAGCAGCTATATTCGCCTCGAATTGCAGTACCCCACGGACATGGACGGCGTCGCGATTCTCAATGGTTTTGTCGACTACGCCATTGCCGCAGAGCGTGAGCAAGTGGGCGCCGATCTCAAGGTGATCGTCAACAACCGCCTCGCCGAGCTCAAAGGCAAGATTGACGCGGCGCGCTCCAATTATGAAACCGACAAGGAATCGAAAATCGCCAAGTTGCTGGAGGGCGACAAGCTCAAGCGCGCGCAGCTTGAAGATGAGCTCAGTGCCCTACGCTTGCAGATGAAAATGCAGCGTTCCAACCGCCTGGCAGAGTTGAACGAAGCCATCTCGATTGCCAAGTCCATGGGTATCAAGAACCCGACCACCCCTTCGTCCATGGCCGATGTCGAGCGCAGTGGGTCCAGCCAGGTGATGCGCACCGAGGTCAACAACCAGCAGATTCCCCTGTATTTCCTCGGCACTGACGCCCTGGAAGCCGAGCGCAAGGCCCTGCAACAACGCACCAGCGATGATTTCACCAACAACCGTGTCGCGGAAATCGGCAAGGAACTGCAGTTGCTGGAGGTCAATCGCCAGGTCGAGGTCATGAAACGGCGGGGCAATGAAGATATTTTCCTGCAGGATGTCGAACCCTTGCGTGCCGAAGTGGCACGCCTGCGTGGCCTGAATATCGATATGAGCACCTTGAAACTGGTGACGATTGACCGGCGTGCCCAGGAGCCGCTGAGCCCGGTCAAACCGAAAAAACTGCTGGTGGTTGCGTTAAGCCTGGCGGTCGGGTTGCTGCTGGGGATGTTCGTTGCCCTGGTGCGCCATCTGGTCCAGACGCGTCGCAAGGCGGTGGAATATTCAGCCTTGGACGATGACCGTTTTACCCGGCGTGAACGCAAGGATGACCCGCCATTAGGCTAAGCCTTACCGCTCCTTTCCCGGGTTGCGTCGCAGCCCGGCATACCCGCCACCGCACTTTCGAGGTGGCGCGGCTACACAATTGCAAGACACCTTTTCACAATTCTTAGTTAACCTTTGGTTACAATCTGTGGCTAAAATAACTGCCACTGGCCACTATCCGAATGGTCTCCAAGACACTCGTGGGCCTGTTAATGAATTGTGATTTCATGTGCTGCATTTTCCATCCCTGGCCCGGCAGGGCCTAGAGGAGCAGCCTGTACTCTTCTGACATGTGACGAATTCCCGTGAAACTCATCATTGTTGCTCTCTACGTTGTCTCCATTGCGTATGTACACCTGCGTGGCCGGGTGCGACATAAGCTGGGCCGTCAATTAAGCGACCACTCGACCTTCCTTGCACCGGTCAATTGCTTTCTCTACCTGTTTTCCAGGCTGCCCGGCCGCCCGTACCTTTCGCCCAGCGACTTTCCCGACCTGAGCCCACTTCAGGAGCATTGGCAGGAGATTCGCGAGGAAGGCCAGAACCTGATGCGCGCCGGGGAGATCAAGCGTTCGGACCAATATAACGACGTAGGTTTCAACTCCTTTTTCAAGTCGGGCTGGAAGCGTTTCTACCTCAAGTGGTACGGCGACAGTCACCCCTCGGCCATGAAGCTGTGCCCACGTACGACTGAGCTTGTACAAAGCATCGGCTCGATCAAGGCGGCGATGTTTGCCGAACTGCCGCCCGGCTCCAAGTTGGTCCGCCATCGCGATCCTTATGCCGGCTCCTATCGCTACCACCTGGGGTTGGATACGCCCAACGACCCGGGCTGCTACATCAACGTGGACGGCGAGAACTATTACTGGCGTGACGGTGAGGCCGTGATGTTCGATGAGACCTACATCCACTATGCCGAAAACACCACGGCACAAAACCGCATCATTTTGTTCTGTGATATTGAGCGACCGATGAAGTACCGTTGGGCCGCGGCGTTCAATCGCTGGTTCAGCCGCAACGTCATGGCCGCCGCCGGCTCGCCCAATGATGCCGGAGACAAGACCGGTGGCTTGAACCGTGCCTTTACCCGCCTGTACAAGATCCGCCTGCGGGGCAAGGAACTGAAAAAGCGCAACCGCACCCGTTACTACCTGGAGAAGTGGGCGATCTTCGCTGGCCTGGCAGTGGTTTTCGTGCTGGTCTGAGGGCCAGCCTTTTCAAGCGGGGACTCCCGTAGAGCGGTATCTGGGGCGTTGGAAAAACTGTGTTACACCTGCCTGGAAACTATTTAGTTACCAAATCCGAACCCAGCGCGTAGCGTGGTATCGAATGCAGGTATTCCTCGCCCAGAGAATCTTTGTCATGAACAGCCGCACGCGCAGCCTTTTGGTGCTGGTCCTGGGCCTTGCCTTGAGTGGCGGGGTGCAGGCGCAGAACCTGCCCGGCAACAACAATCCGTATAACAGCCCGATCAAGCGGGCCAATCCCAACAGTATGCAGGGCACCCAGCCCAATATGCCTGCCACGCGCGGCACCTCTGTCGCACCGGTGCCTCGCCCGCCAACCCTGGAAAACGGTGGTATCGGCAACCGTTACCCGCAACGTGATGCGCCACCTTCACGCCCCGTCACCCAACCTTCAGCCCCGACGCTAGATGCCAATGGCAATCGCCGGCCCTGAACGAAAGGAATCCCACGGTATGTTTCTACGCAAAGCCTTTTTAGCGACCTGCTGCGCCAGTGCGCTGGCAACCGCGCTTCCCACGTTTGCCGCCGATACCCGGCAGTTCCCAAGTGAGCAGGGCAGCATCACCGCGACCCCGATTGTCACCGGCCTGGACCATCCATGGGCTGTGGCATTTTTGCCAGACAAGCAGGGTTTCCTGGTGACCGAACGGCCAGGTGCACTGCGCTTTGTGAGCGCTGATGGCAAATTATCCGCACCGCTCAGTGGGGTGCCGCAAGTGTGGGCCAAGGGGCAGGGCGGTTTGCTGGATGTGGTGCTGTCGCCTGACTTCAAGGAAGACCGCCTGGTCTATCTGTCCTACGCCGAAGGTGGCGGCGAGGGCGGCAAGGCTGGCACCGCGGTAGGACGTGGCCGCTTGAGTGATGACTTGAGCGGCCTGAAGGACTTCCAGGTGATCCTGCGCCAGGAGCCCAAGTTGTCTACCAGTAATCACTTCGGCTCGCGCCTGGTGTTTGACCGTGATGGCTACCTGTTTGTAACCCTGGGCGAGAACAATGATCGCTCCACGGCCCAGGACCTGGACAAGCTACAAGGCAAAGTGGTGCGAATCTACCCCGATGGCCGGGTGCCGGATGACAACCCGTTTGTCGGTCAGCCTGGGGCCAGGCCGGAGATCTGGTCCTATGGCCAGCGCAACCCCCAGGGCGCAGCGCTGAATCCCTGGACCGGCACCCTCTGGGAAAACGAGCACGGCCCGCGCGGTGGTGATGAAATCAATATCATCGAGCGTGGCAAGAACTACGGTTGGCCCCTGGCGACCCATGGCATCAACTATTCCTTGCAACCAATTCCCGAGGCTAAGGGCAAGACCGCCGAAGGCACTGTGGGGCCCCATCATGTGTGGGAAAAATCACCAGCCATCAGCGGCATGGCGTTCTACGACGCCGATCGCTTCAAGGCCTGGCAGCACAACCTGTTTATCGGTGCCCTGGCCAGCCAGGAGTTGATCCGCCTGCAGTTCGACGGCGACAAGGTCGTCCACGAAGAGCGCCTGCTGGGCGAGCTGAAGGCACGGATCCGCGATGTGCGTCAGGGCCCGGACGGTTTTCTGTACGTGCTCACGGATGAGGATAATGGCGTGTTGTACCAGGTGGGGTTGAAGCAGGATTGACCCGTTCAGCTTGCCGGCGACAGCCGTGCAGCAGTTAGCGATGATGTGTCATCAAAACCTTCATCGCCGGCAAGCCGACTCCTACAGTCCCAGTTCGGACAGCCCCGGATGATCATCCGGGCGTCGCCCCAGCGGCCAGTGGAATTTGCGTTCGCTTTCCTTGATCGGCATGTCATTGATGCATGCATGTCGGTTGGACATCAGGCCGTCCTGGTCAAACTCCCAGTTCTCGTTGCCGTAGGAGCGGAACCAGTTGCCGGAATCGTCGTGCCATTCATAGGCATAACGCACCGCGATACGGTTGCCGGTAAACGCCCATAACTCCTTGATCAAGCGATAGTCCAGCTCCCTGGCCCATTTGCGGGTAAGGAAATCCTTGGCCTGCTCACGGTTTTGGGCGAATTCGGCACGGTTACGCCATTTTGTGTCCAGGGTGTAGGCCAGCGACACGCGCTGCGGGTCCCGGGAGTTCCAGCCGTCTTCGGCAAGGCGGATCTTTTCAATGGCCGATTGTTCGGTAAAAGGCGGCAAGGGCGGACGCACTTGTGCATTGGCGGTCATCTGACGGCTCCTTTAGAACGTTAATAGTTAAACCAACTTTCAAAGCGCCAATAATGTTCGCGCCATGCATTGCGCATTATCGGCGGCTGTTACATCACCCATGATCAGGGCGATGGTAATGGCGCCATCGACCAGGATCAGCAGGTGCGCGGCCTGTTTCTCCGGGGCAGGGGTGCCATGTGCCTTGCACAGTTCAAGCAGGTACTCGAACAGTTTGAGTTTGTGGGCCTTGGCCAGCAGCCGTACCGGGTCTTGCGGGTCACCGGTTTCGCCGCTGGTGTTGATAAAAGCGCAGCCACGAAAGTCTGCGGTGTCGAACCAGGCCTTGAGCGCGCTGAACACACCGAGCAGGCGGGCATCGCTACCTTTGTATTGCTCGACCTCGTGGCGAAGCCACAGCAGCCAGCGCTCGTCGCGTCGTTGCAGGGCGGCGATCACCAGTTCGTCCTTGTTGGTGAAGTAACGGTAAATACTTTTCCTGGAAACCCCGGCGGTTTTCACCAACAGATCCATGCCGGTGGCAGCAATGCCATGCCGGTAGATCAGTTTCTCGGTGACGTCCAGGATAATGTCGCGGGTTTCACTGCTGGTCATATCGTTCATGGGATAAACAGTAGAACGATCGTTCTTCTTGGTCAATGAATTATTTTAAGCCCCCAGTGGGCAGACCTGGAGAGCCCCATGGTGTAAGCTCTCGGGCTCTTCGGATTCGATCATTGCGAGCCCTATGCCGTCGTTATTCAAACGTTCCCTGCTGCCCAAGTTGCGCGGTTTCCCCCTGACCACCGATGGGATTGAGGTGCTGTCCGGCGCCGCCGAGTTTCGTCGCTGCCTGCTGGAGAAAATCGCCCAGGCCCAACACCGTATCTATATCGTCGCCTTGTACCTGCAACAGGACGAAGCGGGCCAGGAGGTGTTTGACGCGCTGCATGCAGCCAAGGCCGCGCGGCCCGAGCTGGACATCGTGGTGGTGGTTGACTGGCTGCGGGCCCAGCGCGGGTTGATCGGTGCGGGCAAACAGCCGGGCAACAGCGCCTGGTACCAGGCGATGACCCAGTCACACCCGACACACGTGCCGGTGTACGGCGTGCCGGTGCAGACCCGCGAGTTGTTTGGCGTGCTGCATCTGAAGGGCTTTGTGATCGATGACAGCGTGCTGTACAGCGGTGCCAGCCTCAACAATGTGTATCTGCACAAATTCGATAAATACCGCTTTGATCGCTATCACCTGATCCACAGCAAGCCACTGGCTGACTCCATGCAACACCTGGTGGAGCACGGCCTGGTGGCTTCCAAGGCGGTGTGCCGCCTTGATCTGCCCAACCTGCCCAGCACGCGCAGCTTGCGCAATGACATCGGCGACTTGCGCAGCCGGCTTAAGCACGCGACCTATGACACCACGGCCGGTCAGGCTGGCCTTGACGGGTTGTCGGTCAGCCCGTTGCTGGGGGTGGGCAAGAACAACCCACTGAGCCGGGTAATCTGCGAGCTGATCGCCAGTGCCCAGCAGCAATTGACCATCTGCACCCCGTATTTCAACCTGCCATTGCCGGTGACCCGGGAGATCAACCGTGCGCTGGCGCGAGGGGTGAAGATCGACATCATCGTGGGCGACAAGACCGCCAACGACTTCTACATCCCGCCCAGCGAGCCTTTCAGGATCATCGCCGCGTTGCCGTATCTCTACGAAATCAGCCTGCGTCGCTTTGCCAAGCGCCACCGGCGCATGATCGACAACGGCCAACTCAACCTGCACCTGTGGCGCGATGGGGATAACACCTATCACCTCAAGGGCATGTGGGTCGACGAGCGTTACACCTTGCTCACCGGCAATAATCTCAACCCCCGGGCCTTTCGCCTGGACCTGGAAAACGCCTTGCTGATCGACGACCCCCAGGGCCAGTGGCTGGCGCCACGGCGCAGCGAGCTTGAGGAGATTTACCAGCACACCACGCGGATCCAGGGCTACCAGCAGTTGCAGACGCTGGTGGATTACCCCGAAGCCGTCGGCAAGTTCTTACGCCGGGTCAGCCGGGTACGCATCGAGCGGTTGTTGTATCGGATCCTCTAACTGACCTGTCATCTCCAGGGTGCCGCAACGGCGCCCGTGCCTGCCGGCACGCCTGAAAACACTTCGTGTCAGTTCTTTAACCTGTGTTCCGAGTCTTCCTACAATCTCTCCAGGCTGGGCCTTGTAGCGTTGCATTGGCAGTTCTTGCGGAGAAGAACTCTCGCCCTCCCTTAGGTGAAGAGAACTGGAAATGTCGACATACAGTGTAAAGAGCGCAGACACTCCGTTTAACGTTGTGACAGGCATGGGGCAGGGCAACACACACCCTGAACCGACATCCTTATCGGTCAGTGCACTGCCGGCACCTGAAGTAAAAAGCGCGCCACCAACCTCACGTAATAAGTCCTCGATGCTTGGCCGGCTTACGCGAGTCAGGCTTGAATTGCCGCAGCAGCGCAAAAAGCGTGACAGCCCCACCGGCAATCGCGATTCGCCGCCGCCGGCTTTTCCATCGGCCGCAGAGGCTGCAAAAGACGATAAACAGCTGCAGGACGCTCTCACTCATTGGTTGAGCACCGGCAAACTCAAACGCAAGCCCATACCCGACAATGCTTCGATCAAGCCGTACGTGGACCTTTACCGCGACGCGGTGAAGGACGCGGCTGTGCAGGATTGGCTTGCGTCCAAAGGTTTCAGGTTATCGACAGTGCGCATTTACCGCGACGGCGTAGAGGGAACCGTGGTTCGCGATGGCGTTGAGACGAATCAACGATTTACCACGACCGATGGGTCTGGTTGGTGGGAGGTGAGTGGCAAGGTCAGGGCGGTTGAGCGGCTCCTATCGCCCAGCGACCTGGGGATCTTGCTGCCAGAGCCGAACACTGGTGACTTTATTCACGTTGACGTCATTCTCGATTTTTACGGGGTCAAGACACCAAACGAAAGCGGCAGTGGCACGCAGCTTGGCAAGCAACTTAAAGAAGAAGGCTGGCCCGGGATTCCCGAGCAAAAGCGCACCGATTGGCATCAGCAGTACACCCAACTCTTGCAGCAGAACAGCGACCAGGATGACCGTCCGCGTCTGGCCACTCAGTTGCAGGCGCTGGTCGAGGGCAAGGCACAGGATGACGATCTCGACCTGGCCGCGCAGAGTGTGGATATCGATCCCCAGTCGAGCCTGGCACAGAAAAGCCGCCCGCTACGGGAGCGTTTTGCGCAGTTCATGGCAACCCCTGCCTTCAGGGCGTTCGTCGATAAAATCGGTTTTGGCCAGGACGGTCACGTTTATCGCATCCATGATGGGCAGTTGGAACTACGCAACCGCCTGAGTCGTTGGACTTCGCTGCAAGCCTTTCTCGATGACGAGATCAGCAAGACTCTGGTTTTAGGCAGCGCAGAGGAAAAGGCCCGGGCCCTTGAGCTGAATGCAAGCTTGAATCGGTTGGTGGACATGGGCAAGGAAACCGGTGGCGCCCTGTATTCTGTCCCCCTGTATGACCTGCGCCAGGTCCTGGAGTATTCCGGGCTGGGGGCTCCTGACTCCGTCGCACAGGCACGTGTGGCACTCGACTGGCTGAACAATCAATTGCCCCCGGCGCCGATGGTGGCGGACTACGCGGGTTTAACACCCTACACCTGGGGGCCAGGGGCGCTGTCGCCCAACGACATCACGGTGCTGAGAACCCAAGCCAGCAGGCCGGGTTCGGTCACCGCACTGTTGTGCGACTTTTCGGCCGGGCCGAACCTGCCTGCCGACCCGGATCTGCAGCTTCAAGCGTTCTTCGATTCGCCCAGAGCCCTGGTTAAGGCACAGCAACTGGCGGTCACGCTGAATCTGGCTGAGGTCGCAGACGGCGCGGCGCTGACAAGGGGCGCTCGCCACCAACTGCTGGCGGTCGCGATCAAGGCAAGTGTGGTCAGCGATGTGCCAGGTGTGCCAGGCGTGGTTGCCGGCTATGAGATCTATCAACCGAGCAACCTCGGCCGCTCGATAAACCAAGTGCGCCAGGATATCCAAACGCATTTGATTGAACGCAAGGGGGCCAGCGCCAGCGCTGCACCATTGATCGCCCACCTGTTACTGGCACAGGCGGCCCCTGAGTTTCTGATCAAGCCAACGCCGAGTGTGCCAGCACAGGCCCCTGAAGCCCTGAAGTTGCAGCCTGGGCAGGTGAGCATCGGTTCGACTGCTTGGCTGAACCTGCGTCTGGGCTGCGCCATGGCTGAAAAGCTCGGAGGGGCGGGCAGTTCGCGAGCGCTGAACATCACCCAAACCCTGGCCCTGAGCCGACTCGATGCTGCGGGGCCTGCACAGGCAGAGCTGATCAAAAGCCTCGGCGCCCAACCCTTGCTGGACTGGGCGGTGATGGCCGGGATATTTCCCAAAACTTCCGATGGGCGCTACTCCCCAGGGGACTACCTGGCTGCCACACAGGCATTCACCGACCGGGAAAACAGCACTCGCGAGGCGTTCAAGACCCTGACGAGCGCACCACCCACCCGGACCAGCCTGCTGGTGCAGCAGTTGGCGACACTGTTTCCCGAATTGACTGAGGACGAGATCCGCAACTTCAAGCTCGAACTTGATACCGACGTGCCTTTTAACCCAAGGCGACATGGTCACCTGGAGACTCGCCAGCCCTACTTGACCGAAGTGCTCCTGACTGAACAGGCGGAGAAGGACCCGCTGGTTGCCGCGGGCGATTGGGTGAGCAACCTTTTTGGCGGTGAAAAAAAGTACACATTCATTCACCCCAGCATTTCCCAGGAAACCTTTAACGAAAGAATCAAAAACCTGCCGCTAATCGCGCCTTTGGTCACGCCGGCCGTGGACCAGTACATCGCCGATACCCGTAGTGCCCAGGCAACGGTGATCCGGTTGATGATCGCCAACGCACCGCTGGAGGTGCGCCGGGCATTTGAGGTCGGCAAGCTCGAATTCTTTACCGTGCGCGAAGAGACTGGGCAGCCCTTGAAGGACGATGAGGGCGAGCATTCCAAGGTGCAGGAAAAAAGGGGCAAGCATGGCCTGTTGATACGTTACGAAACGGGGGCGGCGACCCCGAGGTTCGGCTACTACGAAGTCTTCCCAGGCTTGATGAAAATGGTCAAGCGTGAGGACTTGAGCTACCGCCTTGGGCTAAATGGCGTGACGCAAAAAGGCCAAGTCCCCCATGGGCCTTTTGCTTATGTCCAGGAGGATTTTCGCCATGCAAAGCTGGAGAAGTTCGACTTCCAGGCCTATTCCCAGGGCTCCGACCCGCGTCCGGGGGTAGGGTCCAAGGTCATTCTTGAGCAGGCTCGCGAGCCGTTACCCGGCCAGATCTTGTCCAAATGGCCGGGCCCTGCCGCGGTCTATGTCCCCAATAGTTGGGCTTCGACTCGCTCGCGCGATATCACCAGGACCGTGCTCGACAACACGTTCGAGGACAAGCGCGAGCTGCTGCTGGAGTACGCCAATCAACCCACAAGGCAGCAGCGTCGCCGCAGCTACCCCTTTGATTCCGGCAAGATCCTGACCCAGGAAAACCTTAGGACGGTTCTCAGTCTTATCCCGTTTATAGGCGCGGTTGCCGACATTGCCGATGGGAACATCAAGGGCGGTATCAGGGGGCTGTTGATAGACTTTGCGTCATTTACGCTGACAGGCGGCCTGGCCAGCGCGAGGGCATTCTTCAAGGGGGTCAAGGCCGTTATCCCCTATAGCGGCCGTGCTTTTGGCCACGGCTTGAGGGAGAGCGGGCTGCTGGTTCGTAGTGTGTTCAACCCCCTGGATGGCAGCGTCGATGTGGTGAAATCCGCACTGAAAATCACCGAGCGCGGCAAGAGGGTGCTGGCAGGTGAGTTGGTGACTGTCGGTTCAGGCATTTACCTGCCCACCATAGCCTTTGAGAAGTGCCGCTGGGGGTTGGGCGCCTATGATGCCGTGCTTGGCAAGCCGCCTGCCGCCCCCCAACGGGTGGGCCAGTTGGGCGTGAGCCAACAGTGTGCGGTGTACGCCGTGCATATGAACGACAAGTGGTATGCGATCGACCCGGCGACCCTTAAACCTACCGGCGCTCCCCTGAACGACTTCACGGCAGATACCGTCATGTGAAAACCGGGTGGGCATCCGCTCAACGCGCTGCCGGGGCCGGCCACAGCGCAATGAGCAGCAGCAGGGCGGCGGCGACCAGGTACGGTAGCCGCGGCTCGACGGCATAGATCAGGGTCCCGGCCAGAGGCCCGACCACCACGCCCAAGCCTTGTGCTGCACCCACTGAACCGGCTGTAGCGCCTTGTTCCGAGGCATCCACCGCGTTGGCCGCCAGTGCGGCGAACGATGGGAAGATCCAGCCCATACCGGCCGCCGAGACGAAGAAGCACAGCCAGAGGATCCATGCCGTATCGGCGAACATGCTGCCGGCAAACCCCAGGGCCGAGACGATGGCGCCGACGCGGATCATCCGCAGCGGCGGCCATTGGAGTTTGCGCACCAGCAATTGCGAGCAGATCAGGGCCAGGCCAACCATCGTCAGGGCAATCCCGGCGGTTTGGGCGGCGTCGGCCGGGTTCATTTTCAGACGATCCAGGGCAAAAAAGCCCACGGTGATCTGGGCGATGGACACACAAAGCATGGCGGCAAAGGCCACCACCAGCGGCCGGCGCAAGCGTGGGTCAGAGAGGTTGACGGCCTTGGGCGGTTGCTTGAGGTGCAGTTCCTGGCGTGGCAGTTTCACCAGCAACACCAGAAAACCCAGCATCGGCAGCAGCGCCATGGCATAGAACGGCAGGCTCAGGCTGTAGCGGGCCAGCAGCGCGGCAATCGCCGGCCCCAGCACCAGGCCGCAGGCATTGGCCGCCCCCAGCGAGGCCATGGCTTTGGCGCGGTGGGCAGGCTCGATGTTGTCGGCGATCAGCGCATAGCCACCCACTGGAATCGCGGCGTAGAACACCCCGATCAAGCCACGCCCCAGCACCAGCCCGATAAACGCCAGCATGGCCGAGGGCAGCAACTGCAGGGAGGCGTCGATAAACACGCACAGCGCCCAGTACGCCAGGGTGAAACCGCCAGTGCCCAGCAGCAGCACTCGCCGCCGACCCACGCGGTCACTGGCCTGGCCCCAGGGGCGTGCCAACAGCATCCAGATCACCCCGGATACGGTCACCGCCGTACCGGCCTGCCACGTCGCCAGCCCCAGCACTCGGGCGATGGGGCCGATCAGCGAGACGAACGCCATCATCGCCATGGTGCAGGCCATATTGGCGATCAGCAGGGGGCGCAGGTTGAATGAGACGGTGGTGGGCAAGGCCGCATCAATGCGGGTGGCCGAATCGGGCATGGGAAATCTTCCGTGAGTGGGATCGATTGAACGTTATAGGTAAGACGGTTAAACGCAAAGCGCGATTAACCGAGATGATAGGGGTCTACAGCGGTGTGCGGGCTTGTACCTTTTCTGCTGGCTGACAGACCGCCATCGCCGGCAAGCCGGCTCCTACAGGGGTTCTCGGTCGGGCAGAAGTATTGGCCACGCCACAAATCAAATGTAGGAGCCGGCTTGCCGGCGATGGCGACCTGTCAGTTCAACCCCAACTTGCCGCGCAGGGTCGAGAGGTCTTCGGCCAGGGTATTGACCGGTCCGACCAGGGCCTTACGGTCGTTTTCCTTGACCTTGTCATAGGTTTCAAAGCCGCCATCGGCCGTCTTGTACTTGGCCAGGACGGTGTCCACCGTGGCGAAGTTTTTGTCGACCTTGGCCAAGAACACCTTGTCCTGCTGCTCGATCTGCCCGCGGAACAGGTCGACGATCTTCTTCGCCCCGTCAATATTGCCCTGGAAGTCATACAGGTCGGTGTGGCTGTAGCGGTCTTCCTCGCCGGAGATCTTGGTAGCGGCCACTTCTTCGAGCAATGCGGCAGCGCCACCGACGACTTTCTCTGGCGGGAAGGTCAGGCCGGCGACGCGGGCTTGCAGATCCTTGACGTCTTTGCTCAAGCCATCGGCGAGGGGGCCCAGGCCCTGGGTGCTGTGCTCGGCAAACAGGCTGTATTCAATACGGTGGAACCCGGTGAAATCCTCGGCCTTCACACCTTTTTCGTGATCGTCGACCCGGGAGTCGATCGAGGCGTCGAGGTCGCTGAACAACTCAGCGATGGGCTCGATGGCCTCGTAGTGCACGCGGGTGGGGGCGTAGAGTTTTTTTGCAGTGGCCAGGTCGCCTTTTTTCACGGCATCGGTGAAAGCCTGGGTCTGGGTTACCAGTTCATCGATCTTGTCGGTGACGTAGATCTTGTAGTCCGACACCGGGCCTACCAGGTCCAGGGGCGCCGGCGCGGCAAAGGCGGCGAGCGGAGAAAGGGTCAACAACAACGCGAGAGACGACTTTTTCATGGGGCGGTTTCCGCTGTGGACTGGGTTTTAAGTGTTGGCAGTGGCGTGCAGCAAGGTGCGACCGATGAAATCCCTGGGCCCGGTGACGCCCGGCAGCGTGAAGAAGTACCCGCCGCCCACCGGCTTGAGGTATTCCTCCAGGGGTTCGCCATTGAGCCGGGTCTGCACGGTAATGAAGCCTTTCTCCAGGTCTGCCTGATAGCAGATAAACAACAGGCCCATGTCCAACTGGCCGTTCTTGTTCACGCCGTTGGAGTAGTTGAACGGCCGGCGCAGGATCAGGTTGGCCTGGGTTGCGGCAGTGCGCGGGTTGGCCAGGCGGATGTGCGCATCGAGCTTGGTCAGTTTGCCTTCTGGGTCGTTGCGGTAGTCGGGCACCTGGGCTTCGCTGTGACCGCCCATGGGCGCGCCGCTGGCCTTGACCCGGCCGATGATGCTTTCTTGTTCCTGCAAGGGCGTGCGGTCCCAGCGCTCGACGAAATTGCGGATGATTCGCACGGCCTGGTAGCTGCCATTGGCGGCCCAGGCGGGCTCGTCACTGCCGGGTTGGACCCAGACCAGTTGGTCCATGGCTTTTGTGTCGGTGGAGTCCGGGTTGGCCGAGCCGTCGCGAAAACCCAGGAAATTGCGCGCACTCTGTGCCGGTTGCCCGGCCCGGGCAGGCGCCTGGGGCGGTACGCTGCCTTCCTGTTTCCAGCGCACCAGCAACAGGTCCGGCAGGTTTTTCACGATATCGCGCAGGGCGTGGATATTGGTGTCGGGCGTGTTGGCGCTGAACTGCAGGCTCAGGTCCCCGTGGCACTGCGCCGGCTCCAGAGCGTCGTTGGGGAAGCCGACCATACGAACCAAGCGTCTGGGCTTGGCGCCCGCCAGGCCGAAACGCTCATCGAACAGCGACTCGCCCACCGATACGGTAATCGTCAGGTTATCCGGGGTGACCACCGGGCCGAGAATCCCGGAGTCGGTGGGCGGTAGTTTCGGGTCGACTTGCGGCACGCTGCCGCCGGTCATCAAAAAGCCGATGCGCTCGTTGAGGGTGCGAAACAGCCGCTCCAGGTCCTCGCGGTCGCTGGCCAAGACATCGAACGCCACCAGCATCCCGCAGGCCGGGCGCGGGGTGACGATGCCACTCTGGTGCTTGCCGTGGAAGGCATGGTGGTCCTGGGTTTTCTCGCTGCTGGGCGCGGCAGTGACCTGGGCTGCCGCCATGGCCGGACAACTGAGGCTGCTGCCGGCAATCGCCGCGCCAGTGGCGGCCATGCCCAGCAACACACGGCGGCGCTGGGCGTTGAACTGTTCTGAGTCGCTCATCTAGTCGGTCGTCTTCACTTAAGGCCGGAAAGGCCAAGGGCTGGGTCGATTCCATCGAGTGCGGCGGCCAGAACCTTGGCCTTTTCGGCGATCTGCTGACGCTGATCGGCGGTAACGCTGTCATAGGTGCGGTAGTGGCCATCGACCTGCAGGCTGTCGAGTTGCGCCGCGAAGGTGTTGACCGCGCTATCGATCCCCGGTAACAGAGCCGTGGCGGACTTGGCCAACAACGGCCGCATCAGGTCCAGCACCTTGCGCGTCACCGCAAGGTTCGCGGCGAAGCCGTTCAGGTCGAGGTGGCTGTAACGCTCCTCCTCACCAGTGGTGGCGCGTACATCGGCCAGGCTGTTGAGGTTGCGCACCAGGATGCTCAGCAGTTGCTCGGGCGGCAGCGATTGCGCGAGCAACTGCTGCTTGAGGGCAGTGACATCGGCCAGCAGGCGCTGGGCAATGGGGCCCAGGCCGTCGAGGCTGTGTTGCGCGAACAGACCGTACTCCAGGCGATGGAAGCCGCTGAAGGCCGGGTCTTGTTCGCGCTTTTCGAAATAATCGGCACGGGCATTGATCGCATTGTCCAGCTCGGCCAGGCGCTGGGCCGCCGGGGCCAGTCGTTGGTAGGCCTCGCGCGCCGGCAGGTACAGGGACTGGGCTTGTGTGAGGTCGCCGGCGGCAATTGCCTGTTCGAGGGCATTGACGGCCTTGATCAAGGCGCCGCCCTGGCTGCTCAGATACACGCGAAACTCCGACAGCGGGCCGATAAAGGCAACCATCGACGGCTTGGCTCTGGCCTGAGCGTCGGACTCGGCAGTCGGTGTCACATGCAGGGTGCCACGGGGGTTGCTCAGCAGGCCGCAGGTGATGGTGTAGTCGCCCGGCGGCAGGTTGGCGTTGATCAGCTGGCTCAGGCCGGGGGCAATGTTTTCGCGCTCCTCGAGCACCAGTACGCCATCGAGAATTTCCCACTCCACCGCACGATCCGAACGGTTGATGATGCGAAAGCTCGCGCGGCCTGCCGGCACCGTCAGGGCATTGGGCTCGCAGGCATGGGCGTGGATGATCACGGGGATTTCATTGTGATTGACCAGGCGTTTGGCGGCGGCCAATTGGGCGGCGTA
The DNA here is from genome assembly GCF_000730425.1 of Pseudomonas fluorescens. NCBI lineage: Bacteria > Pseudomonadati > Pseudomonadota > Gammaproteobacteria > Pseudomonadales > Pseudomonadaceae > Pseudomonas > Pseudomonas fluorescens. The sequence goes on from NZ_CP008896.1 coordinate 644,775, forward strand.
ATAGAACAGACCACCGGCGGCGATCATCACGATCACCGAGCCGGCTAGCGCCCAGCGCAAGGCGCGGGGTGGCGAGGCAGGGGCTTGGTTTGGCAAAGGACAACCTTACTGGCTGGAAACGGAAGAGGGGGTGGCTGGCGCGGTGGGCATGAAGAACATCACCAACGCCACCGCCAGGTAAATCAGGTAGGCACCCAGGGTGCTGACGGTCGGCGCGTCTTGATAGCCGAGCATGCCAGCCAGCACTGAGCCCAGCGGGCCATCCATCGGCAGAGTGGCACTGAAATCGAACAGCACGCTCTGCAAGTGGTTCCACACCCCGGCTTCATGCAGGGCCTGCACCGAGTTGGCGAGGATGCCGGCGGCCACCACCAGGATGAACAACCCGGTCCAGCGAAAGAACGCACCGAGGTTCAGACGCATGCTGCCGCTGTAGATCAGCACGCCCACGATAATCGCCAGTACCAGGCCGAGCAGGGCGCCGATGGGGGCAGCGGGGCCTTCGCTCTGCTGGAAGACGGCCAACAGGAAGAACACCGTTTCCAGGCCTTCGCGGGCTACGGCGAAAAACACCATGGCGATCAGTGCGATGACCTGGTTGCGCGAGCCGGCCAAGGCGTGATCCAGGGATTGGTGCAGGGAATGTTTGATCGAGCGTGCGACCTTGCGCATCCAGAACACCATGGAACTGAGGATGCCTACGGCCAGCAGGCCAACGATGCCTTCGAACAGTTCCTGTTGTTTTTGCGGGAATTCGGCGCTGACCAGTTCCAGGCCGCCACCGACCAGCAGGGCCAGGGCGGCGGCGAGAAACACCCCGATCCACACCGCTGGCATCCATTGGCCGCGGCCGGTCTGTTGCAGGTAGCTGGCGATAATGCCAACGATCAATGCAGCTTCAATGCCTTCGCGCAGCATGATGAGAAAGGGGACAAGCATCGGGCACCGCAACGTAATTAGTTAGGGTGCTAAGTTGTAACATAATGATACTCATTACTAAACAGCGGATCTTGACGTTTTCTGAACAGCGACTGAACAGCCCTCTAAATGCCGCCCTAAGCCCTGTAGGAGCCGGCTTGCCGGCGATAGCGCCTCATCGTTGCCTGACAGACCGCAATCGCCGGCAAGCCGGCTCCTACACGGATATGCGAAATGCCGGGCCCCTCTGTTCCTTACAGGCCAACACGCTCCTACAATGGCCGACCTACAAGATTGAGCCCTTGCCCATGTCGGAAAAAGACACAATCTCCATCCACCTGGTTGGCGAAGCCCTGTTGCAAAGCTGCGCCCCCGGTGCAGCGACGCGGGAGGCCCTGAACAAAGTCGGGATCGACCCCGCCTTGTTGGCGCAGCCCGCCGCCCGGGTCCCGGCGCTGGCGTACGCGCGGCTCTGGCGCTTGTTGGCCCGGCGTCGGGATGATGAGTTCTTTGGCATGGACCCGCGCAAGTTGAAGTCCGGCAGCCTGGCGTTTCTGTGTCGCGCTTCGATGGCCCAGCCCACCTTGGGCGAGGCCCTGGAAACCGGCCTGGGCTTTCTGTCGCTGATGCTTGAACACCTGCCCGCCCAATTGGTACGCCAGCAAAGCCTGGCGGAAATTGTGCTGCTGGAGCCCGAGCCCGAACCGCGACGGGCGTTCACCTATTTTTGCTACTGGATGATCGTCCACGGCGTTGCCTGCTGGCTGGCTGGCCGGCGTATCCCGATCCTGGCCATCGAACTGCGCGGCGCACAGCCGGCGTTTTGTGATGATTACCAGGTGATGTTCTCCGACAATCTGCGCTTTGACCGGCCCCGCACCCGGATGATCTTCTCGGCCGACTGCCTCGACCTGCCGGTCAAGCGCAGCCAGGAGGAACTCAAGCGCTTCCTGGCCCAGGCGCCGGCCAATATCCTGGTCAAATACCGCGACCCAGACAGCCTGGCGATGCGCATCAAGCATGACCTGCGCCAGCGTCCGGCCCAGCTGTGGCCGGAAACCGAAAGCCTGGCCCATCAGTTGTGCATGTCCGCCTCCACCTTGCGTCGGCGCCTGGCCGAAGAGGGGCAGACGTATCAAGGGCTCAAGGACAGCGTGCGCAAAGAGCTGGCGATTGTCTGGTTGGCCGAGGCCGACATCAGCTTTGCCGAGATCGCCAGCCGCCTGGGTTTTGCCGACGCCAGCTCGTTCTACAAGGCCTTTCGCAAGTGGTCGGGCTCCAATCCAGGGCATTACCGCAGCTTGATTCTCACTGAAGCCAACTGAGTCAGATCGGCGCAACGAAACCAGGCGCTGCCTCGCCGGGGGCTCGACAGCTCCCACCTTTGATCTGTGCGGCCTGAGCTACGTGTTTGACGGGCTTCAAACAGGCAAAAAAAGCCCCATGACCGAATGGACCACGGGGCTAAAAATTGGCTGGATGCGACCAACCAAAGGAGCTCTTTACGTTACTTGAGGCTGGCGACGGTGGTTTCTGGTTGCCAGCCGCCACCCAATGCCTTGTAGATCGCCACGATGCCGCGATACAGGTCCACCTCGGCCAGGGCCTGGGCGTCTTCGGCGAGCAGGCGTTCACGCTGGGCGTCGAGCAGTACGAGGAAGTCGGCAGTGCCTTCGCGGTAGCGAATTTCGGCGAGATCGGCCGCAGCCCGGCTGGATTCGCTTTGACGGATAAGGGAAACCAGGCGTTGCTGGCGTTTGCCGTAGTCGCTGAAGGCGTTTTCTGACTCTTCCAATGCCAGCAGTACTTGCTGCTCATAGGTGGCCAGGGCGCCATCGGCCTCGGCATCGGCGCCGCGCAAACGGGCGCGTACACTGCCCAGGTCAAAGGCTGCCCAGGTGATGCTCGGACCCAGGGCCCAGGCATTGGCGGCGGATGAGCCGATCTGCGAGCCCCGGCCTGCGGTAAACCCAAGGAAGCCGCTGAGGCTGACCCGTGGAAACAGGTCGGCCTTGGCCACGCCGATACGTGCGGTGGCCGCTGCCAATCTGCGTTCGGCGCTGAGAATGTCCGGGCGCCGTTGCAGCAATTGCCCTGGATCACCAATCGGCAAGGCTTTGGCAATCGCTGGCAACTCGGCCGGGCTCAGGTCCACGTTGAGTGTGTCCGGGCGCTGGCCGAGCAGGGTGGCGATGCGATTGCGCTCGCGCACTTGTTCGGCCTGCAATTGCGGCACGCTGGCTTCGACCGCTGCCAGACGGGCATCGGCGCGTACTACATCCAACTGGTCACCGACCCCGGCGTCACGCAGGCTTTCGGTGATGGTGCGCGAATCCTGCTGGTTCTTCAGGTTGGCCAGGGCGATTTTTTCCCGCAGTTGCGCGCCGCGCAGTTGGCCGTAGGCGTCCACCAGTTCGGCAATCATGCTGACTTGCAGTTGATAGAGGTCGGCTTCGGCCGCCTGCTGGTCGGCGTCGCTGGCTTCCAGGTTGCGCTGGATACGGCCAAACAGGTCCAGCTCCCAGGCCATGTCCAGGCCCAGGTCATAGCGTTCGCTATTGACCCGGCGGGTGCTCTGGCCGGGGATCTGGCCCTTGGCCAAATCGCTGCTGGCGCGGCTGGTGATGGTCGGCATCGCGTCATTGCTGGCGTCATCGCGAATCGCCCGGGCCGCCCGCAGGCGGGCAAACGCTACCCGCAGGTCACGGTTGCCGCTCAGCGATTGGACGACCAACTGGTTAAGGGTCGGGTCCTCGAACTGCTGCCACCAGATGCCTTCGAACTTGGCGTGGTCGTACTGCTTGGCATCGGCGGCGGACGTGATAGGGGCCGCCTCCAACGGCTGGGTTTTATAGTCCGGGCCGACGGCACAGGCGGCGAGCGCCAGTACCAACAGGCTCGGCAGGAATACTTTCACACTCATTGCTGTGTCTCCAGCTTCAAGGCCTTGGCCGCTTTACGCGCTTGGCTGCGTTCCACATAACGGCGGATCAACACGTAGAACACCGGCGTCAGCAACAGGCCGAAGAAGGTCACCCCGATCATCCCGGAGAACACCGCCACACCCATGGCGTGACGCATCTCGGCACCGGCACCGCTGGAGAGCACCAGAGGCACCACGCCCATGATGAAGGCGAACGAGGTCATCAGAATCGGCCGCAGACGCAGGCGGCAGGCTTCCAGTACCGCTGCCAGCGGGTCGAGGCCTTCTTGCTGTTTATCCTTGGCGAATTCGACGATCAGAATCGCGTTCTTACAGGCCAGCCCCACCAGGACGATCAAGCCGATCTGGGTGAAGATGTTGTTGTCGCCGCCGGACAGAATCACCCCGGTGATGGCCGACAGCAGGGTCATCGGTACGATCAGGATCACCGCCAGTGGCAGGCTCCAGCTTTCGTATTGGGCGGCCAGCACGAGGAACGCCAGCAGTACGCAGAGCGGGAACACAAACAGCGCGGTATTGCCCGAGAGGATTTGCTGATAGGTCAGGTCGGTCCACTCGTAGGTCATGCCGTTGGGCAGTTCTTCTTTGAGCAGTTTTTCGATCGCTGCCTGAGCCTGGCCCGAGCTGTAGCCGGGTGCCGCGTTGCCATTGATCTCGGCGGTGATAAAACCGTTGTAGTGCATCACGCGATCCGGTCCCGAGGTGTCGCTGACCTTGATAAAGGTCGCCAGCGGGATCATCTCGCCCTTGTTGTTGCGCACTTTCAACTGGCCGATCTGCTCGTCTTCAAGGCGGAACTGTTGTTCGGCCTGTACGTTGACCTGGTAGGTGCGGCCAAAGCGGTTGAAGTCGTTGGTATACAACGAACCCAGGTAGATCTGCAGGGTATCGAAGATATCGCTGATCGCCACGCCATGGGTCTTGGCCTTTTCACGGTCGATGGCTGCATCGACCTGGGGCACGTTGACCGTGTAGCTGGTGAACAGGCCAAACAGTTCCGGCACGTTGTGGCTCTTGGCGATGACGTTCTGCACTTCTTTGTACAGTTCCTCGTAGCCCAGGTTGCCACGGTCTTCGACTTGCAGGCGGAACCCGCCAATGGTGCCCAGGCCCTGTACCGGCGGCGGCGGGAAGATCGCCATGTAGGCTTCCTGGATATCGGCGTACTTGCCGTTCAGGGCGCCCGCGATTTCACCGGCAGACATGCCTGCACCCTTGCGCTCGTCAAAAGGTTTCAAGGTCACGAACACGATGCCGCTGTTGGGGCTGTTGGTGAAGCCGTTGATCGACAGGCCGGGGAAGGCCACGGCACTCTCCACGCCCGGTTGCTTGAGGGCGATATCCGACATGCGCTTGATCACGTCTTCGGTGCGATCCAGGCTCGAAGCGTCGGGCAGTTGGGCGAAGGCCACCAGGTATTGCTTGTCCTGGGCCGGGACGAAGCCGGTGGGGGTATGGGCAAAACCGAACCAGGTCAGGACCATCAGGCCTGCATACAGGAACAATGCGATGCCGCTACCGCGAATCACCCGGCGCACGGTGCTGACGTAGCCACCACTGGCCCGCTCGAAGAAGCGGTTGAACGGGCGGAACAACCAGCCACCGAACAGCTTGTCGAGCACCTTGGAGAAGCGATCCTTCGGTGCGTCATGGCTGCGCAGCAACACGGCGGCCAGGGCAGGGGACAAGGTCAGCGAGTTGAACGCCGAGATCACCGTGGAAATCGCAATGGTCAAGGCAAACTGCTTGTAGAACTGCCCGGTCAAGCCGCTGATAAATGCCGCCGGGATGAACACCGCACACAGCACCAGCGCCGTGGCAATGATCGGGCCAGTCACTTCGCTCATGGCTTTTTCGGTGGCCGGGAACGGTTCAAGGCCCAGCTCGATATTACGTTCGACGTTCTCCACCACCACGATGGCGTCGTCCACCACGATCCCGATGGCCAATACCAGGCCGAACAGCGACAAGGCATTGAGCGAGAAGCCAAACAGGTGCATGACCGCAAAGGTGCCGATCAGGGATACCGGCACGGCCACCAACGGAATGATCGAGGCGCGCCAGGTCTGCAGGAACAGGATCACCACCAGCACGACCAGGACCAGGGCTTCGAACAGGGTGTGAACCACGGCTTCGATCGAACCCCGTACGAAGATGGTCGGGTCATAGACGATGCTGAAGTCCATGCCTTCGGGGAAGCTCTTTTTCAGCTCCGCCATCTTGTCGCGCACTTCGTTGGAGATCTGGATCGCGTTGGAGCCCGGTCGCTGGAAGATCGGAAGCGCCACCGCCGGCTGGTTGTTGAGCAAGGAACGCAAGGCATACTGGCTGGAGCCCAGTTCGATTCGGGCAATGTCTTTGAGGCGAGTGATTTCACCGTTATCGCCCGCGCGAATAATGATGTTCTCGAACTCCTCCTCGGTCACCAGGCGCCCCTGGGTGTTGACTGACAACTGGAAGCTGGTGGCACTCGGTGCAGGCGGCGCGCCCAGAGCGCCGGCGGCTACCTGGCGGTTCTGCTCGCGAATCGCGGCCACCACATCGCTGGCCGTCAGGTTGCGCGAGGCGGTCTTGTTTGGATCCAGCCAGACGCGCAACGAGTAGTCACCCATGCCGAACAACTGCACGTCACCGACACCGCCCAGGCGCGCCAGCTCATCCTTGATATTGAGGATCGCGTAGTTGGACAGGTAGAGCATGTCGTAACGCTGGTCCGGTGAGGTCAAGTGCACCACCATGGTCAGGTCTGGGGAGGCCTTGTCCACGGTGATACCGATGCGTGTCACTTCTTCCGGCAGTTTGGGCTGGGTACGGGTCACCCGGTTCTGCACCTGCACCTGCGCATTGTCCAGGTCGGTGCCCAGGGCGAAGGTGATGGTCAGGGTGATCTTGCCGTCGGCGGTCGATTGCGAGGACATGTAGAGCATGTTCTCGACACCGGTGATTGCCTGCTCCAGAGGCGCGGCTACGGTTTCACCGATGACTTTGGGGTTGGCGCCCGGGAAGTTGGCGCGCACCACCACGGTCGGCGGCACCACTTCCGGGTATTCGCTGATCGGCAGCTGGAACAGCGAGATCGCGCCGGCGATCAGGATCAGCAGCGACAGCACGGCTGCGAAGATCGGCCGCGAAATGAAGAACTTGGAAAAATTCATCTTGTGTGTAGTCCCTTAACCGCGTGGAGTCGCGACACTGGCGAGTTTGGGCGCGGCTTTATCCGGCGCCACTTGCTCCAGGTTGCTGGCTTCAAGCGCTTGTCGTTGTTTTGCCAAAGCGGCGAGGGTGGCCTGGCTGGCCATCGGGATCGTTTCCGGGACAACCGGCGATCCGGGGCGCACTCGCTGCAGGCCCTTGACAATAATGGTGTCGTCCTTGCTCAGGCCGCTGCGCACGATGCGCAAGCCTTCGATCTTGGGCCCCAGTTCCACAGCGCGGTAGACGGTCTTGTTGTCGCCATCCATCACCAGCACAAACTTCTTGCCCAAGTCGGTGCCCACGGCTTCATCGGAGATCAGTACGGCGGAGTAGGTGCCGCTGCCGACCAGCTTGAGGCGCGCATACAGGCCGGGAGTGAAGCGCCCGTCGCTGTTATCGAACACCGCACGCCCACGGATGGTGCCGGTGGCCGGGTTGACCTGGTTGTCGACAAAGTTCATTTGGCCCAGGTGCGGGTTGCCATCTTCGTTGGACAGGCCCAGGTACACCGGGGTGGTGGCGCCGCGACGGCCCTGGCGCGCCAGTTCGGTGTACTTGAGGTACACGCGCTCATCGGCGTCGAAGTAGGCGTAGACCTTGTCGGTGGAGACCACGCTGGTCAGCTCGGTGACATCGGCGGTGACCAGGTTGCCGGCAGTGATTGCCGCGCGGCTGACACGGCCACTGATGGGCGAGGTGACGCGGGTGAAGCTCAGGTTCAGGCGGGCCAGGTCCAGTTGCGCCTGGATCCCGGCCACGGCGGCGCGGGCTTCCTGGGCGGCGGTGGTCCGGGAGTCGGCCAGCTCGGCGGAAATTGCATTGCTCTGGCGCAGGCGCTCGCCACGCTGGGCCTCGTTGTCACTGCGCGAAGCCGCGGCCCTGGTTTGTTGAAGCTGGGCTTCAAGGCGTCGCACTTCAGCCTGGAACGGACGCGGGTCGATCTGGAACAACAGGTCGCCTTTCTTTACCAATGCGCCTTCGATGAAGGCTACCTGGTCGATCTGGCCTGAGACCCGTGGGCGAATCTGTACGGTTTCCGGCGCCTCCAGGCGGCCGGTGAACTCGTCCCATTCATTGACCGGTTGTTCCAGGACCTTGGCGACGCTGACTTTGCTGGCAGGCATGGCGGCTGCTTGTTCGGGGGCCTTGCCGCATGCGCTCATCACCAGCACGGCCAACAGGGCCAGGGGATAGCGCAAATGTTTGAGTGACTTTTCCATGAGGTGCATCCGCCAATGTATTTGAGATGGGCGGATCATGCTTGGCAGTGTGCTATCTCACGAATCGAATGAAACAAAGGTAACTATCATCCGGAATGATATAAGCGCCGAGAAAGCCCTCTAGCATGGGGCTTTCGTTAGGGAGCTATCAATAGCGCTGATGACAAAAGACCGTTGCACAAGCGGCAACGAAATACGTCAGTTGCCCTATGTTCCGTGCGCCGGGGGTGAAGGATGCTGCAGGTCTTCCTGCCTGCTTCAGGACTGCCTCATGAATTGGGGGATTGGGTCGTTGCCAGCGAACATGCCTCGCGCACGGTGGCGCAACCGCGTTGGCCATGTTGGGTGCGCTGGCGCGCGACCCGGGCGCAAGCCTAGCGATTGCGCCAGACCAGGGCTGGAATCACCCGGATATAGATCAGCTCAAACACCAACTCGATCAAGGTCTGGGTAATGATCGCCGCGGCGGCCAGCACGCGCAGGTCTTCCGGCAAGGCCAGCGCCAATGGCAGCACCACCAGCGAGTTGCGGGTGGCGCTGCTGAAGGTGACCGAGCGCGCCATTGTGGCGGGTAGGCGCAAGGCCCTGGCCGTCAGGGCGCCAATCACCGGGGCGAGCAACATGAAACCGAGGTACACCGGGATCAACGGCAGTAACTGCTCGATCTGCTGCGCCACGTACGCGATCTGCGAGCCAATCACCACGAGCAACACCGCGGCCATGGCGGGCACTGGCATCCACGCCCAACCTGCGTTCCAGCGTTCTACAGAGGGCGAACGACCGGCCCCGGCACTCGTCAGCACAGCCAGCAGCAACGGTACGGCGATCAGCAGCACAAACGCCTCGACAAACGGGCCGATGGCGATTGCGACCGCTGTTTCATTGCCTGGAATCAGGGCCAGGTACAGTGGCAGCAGCGCCAGTTGCAGCAACAGCAGCAAGGGCGTGGCCGCCAGGGTCAATCGGGCATCGCCTTTGCCGATATGGGTAAACACCACCACGTAGTCGATGCACGGCGTCAACAGCACCAGGAGCGCGCCGATCAGGATCGCCGGTTGATCGTGCAGGCCGCGGGTAATGGCCCAGACGAGCAGGGGGATCAATACAAAGTTGGCCAGCAGCAATGCGGCGATGAAGCGTTTGTTGGCCAGGCCCTGGCGCAGTTGCAGAAACGGGATTTGCAGGAACATCGCGTACATCAACACTGCAATTGCCGGGGTGACGAGGGCGCCTAGCTTCTGCGCGACGTGAGGGGTGAGCAGGCCACCGACGGCGGCGATGATGACCGCCACGAAGTAGATCGGGATCTGGTTCTGCTCAAGTTGGTCTCGGTTCACGGAGTGTCCTTGTTACGGGTGTGGTGCTGTTTGTGGCGTGCAGGGTAATCGAAACCACTGCCGATGAGTTGATTGGACAAGGCTCCGGTACGGTAGGCGCGAGCAAGCTCGCACCTACACGGTATTGGGGCAGGCGGGATACAGCGCGTGTTTGAGACGGTTTATTTTTGGCTGAGGGCCGCCACTGAAAGCCCGGATGCGACGAAAGTCAGGCCGGCCCCCACATTCAGGCCATTGACGACTTTTGGCTTGCGTTGCAGCCATGTCGACAGGCGTGTCGCAAAAATTCCCATGAGCGCGAAACCCAGGGCCGTCACTGCCGCGAACCAGGCGCCGTACACCATCATTTGCACAGTGACCGAGCCCAATGACGGGTTGACGAACTGCGGAATAAAGGCGAGTACAAACAACCCAGGCTTGGGGTTCAGCGCGGCTGACAGGAAACCGGTGAGGAAGATGTTTTTCAGCGGTTGCCGCGCCGCAGGCTTGAAATTGATCAGGCTGCGCGAACGCAAGACCTTGATGCCCAGCCACAGCAGGTAGCTGGCGCCGATGACCTTGACCACCCAGAAGGCCACGGCAGATGTCTGCATCAGCAGGGTCAGGCCCAGGGAGGCCGTGGCGACGTGAAACAGAATCCCGGTCCCCGACGCCACTCCCGAAACGGCCGCCGCCATGGGGCCCTGGCTCAGTCCCCTGGCGATAGCCAGGAGGTTGTCCGGGCCGGGGGAGAGCACCAGCAACAGGCAGGCAGCGGTATAGGTCAGCCAGATATCCAGCGGGAACATAACGACACTCCTTTCGTTAAAGGTTCAGGGAGGCCATCGTGCTCCAGCGGTGTGCCCAAGATCAAGCACCTGTGTGGGAGTGGGTTTGCTCCCACACAGGGTCGCCTGGGGCTGTCAGGACAAGCCAGCAGGCGATCAGATCGTCGCCGGTTTGCCTCAGGGGCGAACGCCCAGCGCATTGGCCCGTGGATCACATCGGAACAACACACTCTGGCTGGCACGCAGCTGTTCGACGCAATTGAACGGCTGCAACCCCTGGAGACCACGCTTGAGGTCACGTTCCCTGCGGGCGATGTAGAACGCACGGTCATCGGGCAGGGTGCTCAAGTCCTTGACCTGGCGAGCCTCGCCGTCGGTATAGAACTCTCCCGAATAGGAGCGGCGGCCCCAGTAGTAAAGGCTCCCAGGTGCGCTGGTCTGCAATTGCTGCCAGGCGTTGGCGAGGTCGCGCTGGTTGTTCGGCCGATCAAAGGAGCGGCCATCGATGGCGGCGATCGGCAGCAACACCGGCAGCAGCAACGCCAGGCCCAGCCCACCGACAGTTTTGCCGGTACTCCAGGATGTCTGTTTCAGCGCGCCGGCCAGTAACAGGCTCCATGCCGGCAGGGACGGCAGCAAGTATGTCCACAGGATATTGCCAGAGAACGTGAAAAACGCCGGCGTTGCCAGGGCCCATAGGGCGATGAACACGTAGTAGCGTCCCGACAGGGCCGCGCGGCGAACGCCAAAGTAAAGCGCGGGCAACAGCAGCGTCCACGGGAAAAAGGCCAGCAACAGATCCAGCCAGATAGCGCCAGTGGGCCGGGCATGGGCACTGCCGTACAAGTCACCGGCCCAATCGCTGACTACATAGCGCTTCCAGTGCTCGCCGACGAGGAAGTAGTCGAGGAAACCAGGTGTGCGCTGTTCGGCAATCAGGTACCAGGGCACGGCGACCAGCAGCATCAACGCGATGCCGCTGAGCCAGGGCAAGTGCAGGAAAGCGCGCCACTGGCGGTAGTAGAGTGTCCAGACTGCCGCAGGAATGGCGACCAGGACCACCGCCAGTGGCCCCTTCGCCAATAGTCCGAGCCCCAGGCCGGCAAACCCTGCCAATGCCCAACGCCGATCTCCCTGGGTTACACCGCGCCAAAAGCCGTAGGTGGCCAAAAGGACCGAGAAACTCAGAGCAGGATCCGTCAACACCACGCCCGCCGACAAGAGGCCGAGGGTCGAGCTGGAAAAGATAATCGCCGCCAGCACGGCGGTTTTTTCATCCACCTGCTCACGGGCAAAGCGGATGATGATCAGGCAACTGGCGACATGAAACAGCCAGGCCGGAAAACGAATGGCAAATTCATTGATGCCCAGCAGCTTCATGCCCAGCGCCTGGCTCCAGAACGACAGCGGTGGCTTGCCCCAAAAAGGCACATCCAGCTCGAACAGCGGGGTTACCCAGTTGCCGAGTACCAGCATCTTGCGCGCCATTTCCGCGTAGCGAGCTTCTGAAGTGTCCATCAGCGGGTACAGCCCCAGGCTCGCCAGGCGCAGGCCCAAAATAGCGATCAATACCAGCCATAGCGTACGGGTCGTCATAATCATCAGTGGTTTTCTTGTTCGCGAGGGTGTGTGTGGCAGGCGCGTTCCGGTCGTTCGGGGGCGTCGCCGAGCAGGTTGTCGAGCAGGTAGATGGGACGCTGCCTGACCTCGCTCAACGTGGCTCCCAGGTATTCGCCGATCATCGCGATGCCCAGGGCGATGAACGCGGCGATACCCATGATCACGTGATGGGAGTTGAAGGTGTTGGCGCTCACCTGATAGATGATAAAGACCAGGGTCGCGATGAAAATCACCAGGCTGAGCAGGCTGAACCAACGCAACGGTTTGCGTGACAGCGCCAATACACCTTCGATGCCAAGGTCGATCAGTGCCAGCGGCCCCCATTTGCTGAGTCCGGCGCTGCGCGGCTCTCGGTCGTAGGGCAACTCGATGGTGTTGAACCCCAGCCAACTGACCAGGCCCTTCATGAATCGTGTGCGCTCTGGCAGGCCGCGCAACGCTGCCAGGGGCGCGGGGCCAATCAGGCGGAAGTCGCTGACGTCGGCAGGAACATCAAACTTGTCGACCAGGAAGTTCATCAGTTTGTAGTAGAGATGGGCACTGATACGTTTGCTTGACGTATCAGACACGCGACTGCGGCGTTGCATATTGACGATGTCGCTGCCGGTCAGCCAGTGATGAACCATCAAGGGAATAAGTTCGGGTGGGTCTTGTAAGTCAGCATCAATAAACAACAGCGCATTGCCGCCTGCGTAATCAATGCCGGCGACCATGGCTGCTTCCTTGCCGAAGTTACGGCTCAGGTTCAGGCAGCGGACACCAGGCGCCTGGCAATAGTCTGCCAGCAGGGTCAGTGTTTCATCGCGGCTGCCGTCATTTACATACACGACTTCATAACGAATGGTGAGTGTTGTAAGTACTGCCATTAGCCGCTTATGAAAAAAAGGCAGGACTTTGGCTTCGTTGTAACAACAAACAATCACACTGAGCATCGGACGAGGGGGGCGCTCAGCTCTTAATAGATTCATGGCGAAAGCTCCAGTGCTGGTTGATTTGGTAAGTGATCAACGTCAGGGCGCAGGTGGTTATCACCTGCATAAGCCATAGGCGCTGGGGCCAGTGCTCCAGAAGGAACGCCATCAAGGCCAGGTTTATGCCGTTGTAGACGAGGGCAGTGATGCTAAAGCGCAGCCATTGAAAAGTGTCGGGCGGGCGAGACTTTGTGAATGTCCAGCGTTTGTTACCTTGATAACTTACGACGGTGCCGACTATTGCCCCCAGTAATGTTGCAAACAATGCTGGCAAAACCGTCAATAATAACAAAAGTGTTATGTAGTGAGCGCCAGTGGCAAGTATTCCAACTGTTAAGTAATGGGGCAGGCGTGCGGAGGAGTTACGGGGCGCAGGGGATGTCATCGAGAGAACTACACGTATTCAGGAGTCTGTATGGCGCTGACTTTAACGACTCGCGGAGGCTGGCGTGTGAAAAAAACGTCTAATGGCGCAGATATTGCCAAAGTGTAATTTTAGTGTTGGTTAGTTGTTAGAAGTTGCCGGTAGAAAGGGACGGTCGGCCCCTTTCTGCCAGGATACGTTGATGATCAGACCGACAGATGCTCATACAGAATCGTGGCACCGACGATCATCAGTACGACGCCGCCCACGATCTCTGCGCGTTTACCGAACAGGGTGCCAAGGACTCGGCCGAGCATCACGCCAATGGTCACCATGGTCATGGTCGCTACGCCGATGGCCGCTGCCGCCACCCAGATGTTCACATCGACAAACGCCAGGCCGACGCCGACCGCGAGGGCATCGATGCTGGTGGCAAACGCCGTGACGGCGAGGACCAGGAAGGAATGCTGGCCGTTTTTCTCTTTGGCCTCGTCTTCGTGCTTGAGGCCGTTGTAAATCATGTGCAGGCCCAGCAGCACGAGTAAGGTGAAGGCTATCCAGTGGTCCCAGCTCTCCACCCAGCGTGTGGCGGCCTGGCCGATCACCCACCCGATAATCGGGGTGATGGCTTCGATGACACCGAAAATCAAGCCGGTGCGCAGGGCTTCGCTCAGGCGTGGTTTGTGCAGGCTGGAGCCTTTGCCGATAGCGGCGGCAAAGGCATCCGTGGACATGGCCAGGGCCAGGAGAATGAGGGAAAAAGGGTTCACGGGCGATCTTCCAGTCGGGCTATGAGTCAACGACACATCCACACGCCCGACGTTAGGCATGGAGGTGTCGCTGGTCTCACCAACCAAAAGGTGTTCGTACCACGGCAGGTTGCCGAGAATGTTGATACGAACGCTTGCGAAAGACTCGCAAGCAGGCTACTCCCCAACGAGGTCCGGGATCTTATGCGGGCAAACATGAAAAAAATGTCAACGACCACCAGGCAAGTCGGACGCGCCCTCGTTGATTCGCAGTTCAGCGCACAGCCCACCCTGGGGCAGGTTGTACAGTTGCAGGCTGCTGCCGATCTTGCTGACGATCATCTGCACAATCGCCAGCCCCAATCCGGCGCCGTTGGCATGCCCCCGGCTGTAGAACCGTTCGAACAGGCGCGCATACTCACCTTCGTCGATGCCTGGGCCGGCGTCCTCGATACTGATGTACACCGCCCCGGATGCCTGCGGCTGCACCTGGACGCGGACCTCGCTGCCGCGCGGGGCGAAGTTCAGCGCGTTGGTCACCAGGTTCTGCAGGGCGATGGCCAGGGCGACGGGGTCGGTCTTGACCTTGCAGTGGTGGTCGCTGTCGAGGGTCAGCTCGATGCCCTTTGCCAGGGCCAGGGGGGTCAGTTCGGCCAGTTCCTCACGCACCAGCGCGGTCAGTTCCACGTCGCATCGATCAGGGTTGGCCAGGCGCGGCTCGATGCGCGCCATGGTCAGCAATTGGCTGGCGATGCGCGTGGCGCGGTCTACGGCACTGATCAGAAACTCCAGTGCTTGCTCCCGTTGTCCTGGGGTGCTGGCCAACTGTGCGTTTTGCGCATGGATCCGCAGGATCGCCAAGGGTGTGCGCAACTCATGGGCGGCATCGGCGATAAAACGTCGTTCCCGCGCCAGCAGGTTGTCGATCTGTTGCAACAGGCGATTGAGCGCAGTCTGCATGGGTTCGAGGTCGTGGGGCAGGGGGTGCAGGTTGAGCGGCTTGAGGGTTTCGGTATTGCGTCCACGGATGGTGTGGGCCATGGCACGCAACGGCTGCAACCCCCAGCCGATGGTCAGCCAGATCAAGATGGCGAGCAGCGGCACGCCAATCACACTGGGCCACAGCGTATGGCCGACGATGCGCTGGATCAGATCCTGGCGGATGTCATCGCGCTCGCCCACCCAGATCAGCAGCCCTTGTTGCGGGTCCTTGAGCAGGAAGGCGCACCAGTCGTTACCGTTGTCCATCAGGTCATGGGCGCCCAGGGTCGCGGGTGGCGCCTGCAGTTGCGGGGCTTCGGCCGAACGCACCAGCAACTGGCCGTCACTGCGCCACACCTGGAACGTCAGGCGCGTTTCGTAAGGGTGCGCCGCTCCGGTGTCACCCACGCGGCTCATGGCGTCGTCGAAGGCCTGGTAGAGCCGGTTCCAATCGTTGTCACCCGGCGCACGCTGCGCCAGCACGCCTTGCAGCAGGCGCGCACTTTGCGCGAGCTGGGCGTCATACACTTCTTCGATCTCGTGGTGGCTGTCGCGCAGCACCAGCCAACTGATCAGCACATCACCCAACAGGACGAGGATGAGTACCGGTACCAGGATGCGTGCGCGTATCGACGTCATGGCTTGAGCTCCATCACATACCCGACGCCTCGCACCGTGCGGATCAACTCGGTCGAGAGCTTTTTGCGCAGATTGTGGATCAATACTTCCAGGGTGTTGCTCTCAACCTTTTCCTGCCAGCCATACAGGGCCCGCGACAAGCGTTCGCGGGTCACCACGTTACCGGGGCGTGCCAACAACTGATGGAGCAACTGGTACTCCATCGGCGTCACCACCACCGGGTTGCCGTGCCAGGTGACCTGTTGGCCGACAGGGTCCAGACACACGCCCGCATGTTCCAGCAACGGCTGCGCACGGCCCTGGCTGCGCCGCAGCAAGGCACGGATGCGTGCCTTGAGCTCCTCGACATCGAAGGGTTTGATCAGGTAGTCGTCAGCACCGGCATCCAGTCCGGCAATCCGCTCGGCGGTGCCGTCACGGGCGGTGAGGATCAATACCGGCAGATTCTGTTGCCTGTCGCGCAGTTGGCGCAGCAGGGCCAGGCCGTCGAGGCGTGGCAGGCCAAGGTCGAGCAACAACAGATCGAAGCTTTCGCTGCACAACGCATGCAGCGCACTGGCACCGTCCTGCAACCAGTCCAGGGTGTAGCCTTCGCTGCCCAGGGCGACGCGGATGCCTTGGCCGAGGGCGCGATCATCTTCGACCAACAATAGGCGCATGGTGTGTTCCCGGTGTGATATCGGCGGCATCATGCCGTTGGCGGAGCGGGTATGGCAGCCCGGGCGACGGGAAACATGTAACCACTCATTTCCAGCTAAGACTTCATTAAGCTTGGTTTTGCACAGTGAGGCCTTCCTCACCGAGCGAGAGTATTCCCATGCGCAAAATTCTGCTGTTGTCCCTGATGGTTGCCAGCCCCCTGGCCCTTGCCGGCCCGCAATGCACCACGGCTGAGCGTTCGCAATGGCAAGACCCGCAGGCGTTCCAGGATCAGTTGAAAGCCCAGGGCTACGAGATCAGCAAGTTCAAGATCACCGACGGTAACTGCTACGAGATATATGGATTCGACAAGGACAAGCGCAAGGTGGAGATCTACCACGACCCGGTCAGCGGCAAAGCGGTCAAGACCGAGATCAAGGGCTGATGCCAGGCAACTCCATAGCACTGTGGGACCCGGTGGTCAGGCTGTTTCACGTGTCCATCGCCGGGGTCTTTGTCGCCAATTACTTCTTCACTGAAGCCGGCGGCGATTGGCATGTCTGGCTCGGCTACTACGCCATGGGCTGGTTGCTGGTCCGGTTGCTGTGGGGGTTTGTCGGGCCACGCAGCGCGCGCTGGGCAGATTTCTGGCCGACCCCGGCAAGGCTCGCAGCCCATGTGCGCGCTCTGCGCGCCAGGCGCCCGGAGCATCGTCTCGGGCACTCGCCGTTGGGCGCATTGGTGATGATTTTGATGCTCCTGGCGATGTTGACGGCAGGCCTGAGCGGTTGGGCCATGGAGGAGGTCGATGTCTTATGGGGCGCCGATTGGCCGCTGCTGGTGCACGAAACTGCGGTCGATGGCCTGCTGGTACTGGTCTGCCTGCATCTCGCCGCCGCGGTATTTGAAAGTTTCCAGGTGCGCGACAACTTGCCGCTATCGATGCTGACCGGTCGCCGGCGTCGGTTGCCGGATGATTCTGCGCACTGAAGCCGCTGTTCTGTCTTCACTCCCCACCCTGCATTTGCCATGAGCTCACTATGCGCGTGCTGTCTTTTCCCCTGAAATTCATTCTCGCCAGCCTTGCCCTCTGCCTGGTCTTCTGGGCAGCCTGGCGCAGTCATCCGGCCCACGTCCTGGCGCCTTTCGCGCGGTCTGCCGTGCCTCTGGCCGCCAGTGCCGAGCCTGTCTACAACAGCCGGTTCGTGTCCTCCCAACTGGATGACTTTGTGCATTCGTCGTCAGTCACTGCACTGCCGGGCGGCGACTTGATGGCCGTGTGGTTCGCTGGCTCGCGCGAAGGCGCCGCCGACGTGCAGATCCGTGTCGCACGGTTCGATGCCAAGACCACGGAGTGGGGCGCCGAGCATGTATTGGCGACCCGCGAGTCGACCCGCGATGGTACCGGGCGCTACATCCGCAAGCTGGGCAACCCGGTGATTGCCCTCGCGCCGGATCAACGCTTGTGGATGTTCTATGTGTCGGTGTCTGTGGGCGGCTGGGCAACCAGCGCGATCAATGTGATGGTCTCTGAGGACCTGGGACGCAACTGGTCGGCACCACGGCAACTGATCACGTCACCGTTTTTCAATGTCAGCACCCTGGTACGTGCCGCGCCGGTTTTTCATGCCGATGGCTCGATTGGCTTGCCGGTCTATCACGAACTCATGGGTAAGTTTTCCGAGTACCTGTACCTGAGCGCGGATGGCGCGGTGATTGATAAATTCCGCATCAGCCGGGGCAAGCATTCGCTGCAGCCGACCATCGTGCCCCTGGATGAACGCCGCGCCGTGGCGATGCTGCGGTATGCCGGCGATACCCATCATCGTGTGCTGGCCAGCCGTACCGATGATGCCGGGCAAACCTGGAGCGAGCCGTACCCACTGGAACCGGCCAACCCCAACTCATCCCTGGCGGCAGTCGGCACTGCCGGCAACGGCTTGCTGGTGGCGCTCAATGATCTGCGTGATGGGCGCTTCAAGCTCAGCCTGTATGGCACCGACGCAGACCTCAATGACTGGCGCAATGTGATCGAGTTGGATCAATCACCGGATCCGCTCGGCCAACCCTTCGCCCCCGACGCCTACAAGGCGATCATCGGCGCGGGCTTCCGCGCCTCCAGCGGTGCGCGACGCTTGCCGTTGGAACAACGCTTCCTGAGCAACCTCGATTACCGGGTGTGCAAGCCTCGGGGCTGTGATTTCGAGTATGAGTACCCGTATTTCAGCCGGGGCCAGGACGGTGTGTATCACCTGGTTTACTCATGGAATAACACCTTTATCAAACATGTCAGCTTCAACGAAGCCTGGCTGGCGGAGCGCCTGTGATGCTGACGCTGTGGCAGGCTCATTTGACCTTCATCCTCCTTGGTTTTGTCCTGCTCGGGTCACTGCGCTGCGTGCAGCCCTGGCGCCCGTGGCTGCTGCCGGGGTTGGCGCTGCTCAGCTTCATCCCGGCCAATGGCCTGCCGCTGGCGGCGTATGTACGCAGTTTTACCGATGATCTGGCGATCAGCACCCTGGTTCTGCTGGGCTGGGCAAGCCTGGTGCGGTTGGGGCTGGTCGAGCCGCAAGCGCCACGGGCGCGCGTCCAGGTGCTGGTGCTGTTTGTACTGCTGGCGGCGTTGTTGTACCCGGCCACCATGGGCCTGACTTACTTCGACCCTTATCGCTGGGGCTTCAACCCAAGGCCGATGATTGTGCTTGTCGCGCTGCTCGCCTTGGGGCTGTTGTGGCTGCGCAATGCTTTGGCGGTGTGGATGCTGGGGCTGGGTACGCTGGCCTTTGCGCTGCGCCTGAAAGCGTCGGAAAACTACTGGGACTACCTGATCGATCCGTTGCTGGTGGGCTATTGCCTGGTGGCGGGCGGTGCGCTCTGTCTCAAGCGCGTCAAACTGCATAGAGGTCAATGATGGGGTGGTTGCAATCACGGCGCCTGCGCTATGGCGTAGGGGCGATAGGCCTGGCGTTCTTGCTGTTTGCAGGGCTGCGGCTGGTGTTTGTGCTGGGGTTTTCCGGCATTGATCCTGCGCAGTTAGCGGATAACCGACAATCGCTCGACACCCTGGGTATCGGCTTGCGTTTCGACCTGCGTCTGGCGGTGCTGCTGGTGCTGCCGCTGGCGGTGCTGGCGTGGATACCGCGCTGGAACCTGGTACGCGTCACGTGGTTGCGCACTGTGGCACGGGGCTATTGGCTGCTGGCGCTGGGCATCGTCGGCTGGGTATACATCCTCGACTTCGGCCATTACGCCTACCTCGGGGTGCGGCTTAACGCTAGCGTGCTGCGTTATCTGGAAGATGCACAGATCTCGCAACAAATGGTGTGGCAGACCTATCCGGTACTGTGGATCGCTCTTGGCTGGTTGTTGGTACTGGGTGTCTGGTTCTGCGCTTTCGTAGGGCTGGAGCGACTGACGCTGGCGCGCAGGCCGCGTTTCATTGGGCGCGTGTCGCTGGCATTCGGGAGCGGCCTGGGAGTGATCGCCGTGCTGTTGGCGCTGCTTGGGCGCGTCGAAAACCTCAACCTGCAAAACCCGGTGCCGCTGCGCTGGAGCGATGCGTTTTTCTCCGGCAACGGCAAGATCGCGGCACTGGGCCTGAACCCGGTGCTGTTTTTCTACGACACGCTCAAGGCCGGGCAGGCGCAGTTCGATGAGCCACAGGTGCGCGAACATTATCCGGTGGTTGCCCGCTACCTGGGGGTGGACCGCCCCGATCCACAGAGCCTGACGTTCGAGCGTGAGCAAAAGGTGCAGCCGTACCGCCTTGGCGCAACCCCGAACGTGATGTTTGTCATGCTGGAGTCCCTCGGCACCAGTGCGGTCGGTGCGTATGGCAACCCGCTGGACCCTACGCCAAACCTCGATCGGCTGGCGGCCCAGAGCTGGTTTTTCAAACACTTCTACGTACCGGTCACCGGCACTGCAAAAACCGTCTGGGCCAGTATCACCGGCGTACCGGATGTCACACGCCAGGAGACGGCGACCCGCCACCCCCTGATCACTCGCCAGCACACACTGATCAACGCCTTCACCGACTACCAGAAGCTGTACATGATTGGCGGCAATGCCGGGTGGGCGAATATCAATGCCCTGATCCAGCAGAGCATCGACGGCGTGCGCTTGTATGAAGAGCGCCACTGGCAGTCACCGCGTGTCGATGTGTGGGGCATTTCCGATCTGGACCTGTTCAAGGAAAGCGACCGGATCCTGCGCGATCTGCCGCAGGACCAGCCGTTTTTTGCCTATGTCCAGACGTCGGGCAATCATCGCCCGTTCACCATTCCTTCGGACAATGATGGTTTCAAGCGCAGCCACCTGTCCCTGGACCAGGTGCAGGCCGCCGGCTCGCGCAGTGTCGAACAGTACAACGCGGTACGCCTGCTGGACTTCAATATCGGCAAGTTGATGGAGATGGCCAAGGCGGGCGGTTACTACGACAACACGATCTTTGTGTTCTTTGGCGACCACAACACCCGTATCAGCCAGATCCCCCATATGCCGCCGGCCTTCGAGCAACTGGGCCTGGAAAGCAACCATGTGCCAATGCTGATTCATGCCCCGGGCCTGCTCAAGCCCAGGGTGATCGAGGAGGCGGTGGGGTTGGCGGACCTGCTGCCGACGGTCGCCGGGATGGTGGGGGTGGCGTTCAACAATGGGGCGATGGGGCGCGATATCCAGCAACCCGCCCCGGAGGGCGAGCGTGTGGTGCCGCTGGTTTTGCGCGAAGGTACCTTCCCGTTGATCGGCGGGGTCACCCAGGACTATCTGCTGCAAATGCAGCATGACGGCAGCGCGCCGACCCTGCACGACCTGCGCTCCCCGACCCCCCTGGAAAACGTGGCGGCGCAAAACCCCGATGAATTCCAGCGCCTGGTCGACCTGACCCGGGGCCTGCATGAAAGCGCGCGGTTGATGCTGTACCGCAACGTGCGCTGAGGCCAGGCGGTTTGAGTTCAGCCCTGGATCTTTACCCAGCCTGGTAATCGGCAACAAGCTTGTCCAGGAACGCAAACAGCGTTTGGTTCATCTCATCGTAATCGTTAGCCCGCAGCGCCTCGGGCTGTTGGACAAAGCGCCGATCGGTGAGCGTCGCCAGTTCCGCCTCAGAGGCCTGGATCAACAGCTCCACAACCTCTTTGGTGAGTTCCATATGGCATTGAAAACCGTATACCAGCGGGCTGTATTCGATGATTTGGCGTGGGCAGCCCTCACTGTAGGCAAGAATCCTGGCGTCCTCAGGCAGTCCTGGCATATCACCGTGCCAATGGCCGACGTCCAAGCCGCGCCCGAAGTGCGAAAACTTTGGATTGGCCAGGCCCTCTTCGGTTAGCCGAATCGGGAACTTGCCAATTTCCTTTTCTGGGCTGCGGCTGCAAGTGGCACCCAGGGCCTCTGCGATCAATTGCGCGCCCAGGCAAACCCCGACCACCGCACGTCGAGCCGCGATGGCCTGGTTGATGAGTTCGCACTCGGCAAGCGCATTGAAGTGCGGGCATTGCTGCTGCGTTGTCGAAGGGCTCTGCGGGCCGCCCAACACCACCAGAAGGTCGAACGCGTGCACTTGGGTTGGCAGTGCATCCTGTTGGTAGACACGGGAGTAGCTGGCTTGATAATCGCGAGCCTTGACCCAGTCCTCAAATGCCCCCGGGGCTTCGAATGATTCGTGCACTACAAAATGGATTTTCATCGTGTACACCTCAGATTCAGCGGACGTCAGCGCTGTGGTCAAACAATATTGGCAGGTGGTTCATGCGTATTTTTGCGATTACACAGCGACACAATACAGCATAAATGACACAATGTGTCATTTGTTGGCGACCCTCGTTTCACCGAGGATCCTTCGGGCGTCTTGTCCGGGAGGCAGCCCAAACACCCGTGCATAATCTCTACTGAATTGCGTCGCGCTTTCATAGCCGACCTCGAAGGCAGCAGCCATGACACTCCTGGCGTTGGCCACCATCAGCGTTCTGGCCTGGAGCAGGCGAACCCGTTTCTGATACTGCAAAGGGCTCAGATTGGTAACTGCCTTGAAGTGGCGGTGAAATGCCGAGACGCTCATTGATGCGCATTCTGCCAAGTGTTCTACGCCAATGGGTTGTGCGAAGTCACGGCGGATCCACTGGATTGCCCTGTTCACGCGGGCCATCGCCGTATCCGGCGCTGCGATCTCCCGCAACATCCAGCCATGGGGGCCCTGGAGTACACGGAATATGATTTCTCGCTCATAGACCGGGGCCAAGGCTGCGATGGCGTCCGGGTCGCCCATCAACCGCAGCATTCGTACCCAGGCATCCATCAGGTCGGCCGTGACTGAGGCGACGCTAAACCCAAGGCTGTGCTCAATGCGGCCGACAGGTTTGGGCAGGTCGCAAAACAGCGTCGACAGCACCGCCGGGTCAAGTGTCAGACTGACTGCCAAGTAAGGATCTCCCGATACGCTCGGATGTACAGACCCCACAGCGGGCAGATCGATGGACATGACGAAATAGGTCGCCGGGTCATAGCGCAGTGTTCGATCCCCCACGGTCATGCTCTTGCTGCCTTGCAGGATCAGATTAATCATGGGGTCATAGACTGCCGCGAGCATGTGTTCGGGGATTTTTCCCTGAACCATGGCCACGCGGGGAATGCCCGTCTCGCTACGGCGATTTTCAGCCTTGGCCGCGAGGGAGCGGAGTTCGTTCAGTTGATTGTCCATGCCGGACATGCTGACGGCAGCACCCAGTGCCGTGCAAGCAAAAAGCAGAAACAGGCAGGTTTTGAGTAGGAATGGGTACGATCCAGGCGGTTGTGATGCGTACTGTGGACGCACCTAAACCACAGAGGAACAGCAGATGAGCGTAATCGTCATTACCGGCGGCAGCCGTGGAATCGGCGCCAGTGCCGCCGAACACATTGCTCAGCGTGGCCTGGGGGTCATCCTGACCTACAACGTCAATCCCCAGGCCGCCGCTTCGGTTGTGGAACGCATCGAGCGAGCCGGTGGCAAGGCTGTCGCGCTAAAGCTCGACGTGTCTGATCTGGGGAGTTTCGTGGCCTTTCGACAGTCCGTGGTGCTGGCCTTGCGAGATACCTGGGATGCCACCACGCTGAGCGGCCTGGTCAATAACGCCGGCTACGGCCTGTTCAATCCCTTGGCGACCGTCACCCAGGCGCAGTTCGATGGTCTGTTCAACGTGCACCTCAAAGGCCCGTTTTTCCTGACCCAGGCACTACTGCCGCTGTTCGCGGAAAATGCCAGTATCGTTAACCTGACCAGTGCCACTACCCGCGTCGCCACTGCAGGTGTCGCACCCTATGCAGCGTTCAAGGGTGGGCTCGAAGTGCTCACTCGTTACATGGCCAAAGAGTTCGGCGAGCGGCGTATACGGGCCAACGCCGTATCCCCCGGCGCCATTCGTACCGAATTGGGGGGTGGACTGAACAACGAATTCGAAGCGCTGCTGGCGGGGCAAACGGCACTCGGTCGGGTGGGTGAGCCGCAAGACGTCGCGCGGGTCATCGCTATGCTTCTGTCGCCGGAGGGGGCTTGGATCAATGCCCAGACCCTCGAAGTTTCCGGCGGCTACACCATCTGAACACTTGAGGCGTTTGCCATGTTGGATCATCTCTTTTTGTCTGTGAGCGATATCGCACGCTCCAGCCGTTTCTACGAGGGCACCCTGACCGCGTTGGGTATCACCGCGCGCCTGGACTACGACGGCAAAGACGGCCCCACGGGGCATCCTGACTTAAAAGGCTTCGGTGCCAATGGCCGGATGTTCTTCTGGTTACGCGAGGGCGTTGTCGAAGGGCGCGCGGTACATGTTGGGTTTGTCGCAAACAGCAAGGCTGAAGTTGACGCCGCCTATGCGGCGGCCATGAGTCAGGGGGCGGTCGACAACGGCGCGCCTGGCGCACGCCTGCACTATGACCCCAATTACTATGCCGCCAATGTGCTGGACCCGGATGGATACAGCCTGGAGTTTGTCTACAAAAACTGGCAGCACACCCAATGAATACGCAGCCAATACCCATCCGGATCCGGGACAAGAAATTCGCGTCGGTCCACCTCGGCCGCACCCGCCGGTGCTCATTTGTTTCGCTCAAACCGGCGAACACGTATCAAGACGTGTCGCCATCTAGGCAGTGGCGAGTTGCATAATGCCCGGCCTAGTGCGGGTTATCGAAGCGCAACAAGTTCACCATACCTACTGGGTATCCCTGTAGACCTTATCCATATTGGACGGCCATTACGCCACGCCTCAGCCTGAGGCCAATAACTATAAAGAGGCGCACCATGACCGTGCTATTGAGTGAGCGCAGCCAGATTTTCCAGGGTGCCGATGCTTATGCCGTGTCGGATTATGTCAACCAGCATGTCGGCAGCCACTGTATCCGCCTGCCGCCCAAGGGCCGGCCCATGGCGAGTATCAGCCACCGGACCTTTTCCAGCCTGGACTTGTGCCGTATCAGCTATGGCGCGCCGGTACAGGTTACGTCGGTGGCGCTGGAAACGATCTATCACTTGCAGATCCTGCTGACCGGGCATTGCCGTTCCAACTCACGGGGTGAGGAGCATATCTTCGGGCCGGGGGAGATCCTGCTGATCAATCCGGATGACCCGGTGGACCTGACCTATTCCGCCGACTGCGAGAAATTCATCATCAAGTTGCCGGTGCGCTTGCTGGAAAACGCCTGCCTGGCGCAGCAGTGGACGCTGCCACAGCCGGGTATTCGTTTTGCGGCTGCGCGCCATGCACTGAGTGAAATGGACGGCTTCCTGCAATTGCTCGGGCTGATCTGCCATGAGGCGGAAAACGCCGCCGAGCCGCAAGTGCAAGGGCTGTATGAGCGGATCGTGGCCAATAAACTGTTGGCGCTGCTGACCAGCAACGTGTTGCGGGTGGTCCCCCAGGAAGGCCAGGGTGGTGGTTTCGAGGCCGTGCGTGAGTTTATCGAGGCGCATCTGGGCGAGGACATCAGCATCGAACAGCTGATGGCCGTGGCCAAGGTCAGCGAGCGTTCGCTCTATAGCCTGTTCGAGCGCCAGGTGGGCCTGTCGCCCCGTGATTATGTGCGCCGGCGCAAGTTGGAGCGGGTGCATGCGCGCTTGCAACTGACCACCGCGCGCAGCGTGACGGAAGTGGCGCTGGACCACGGCTTCATGCACTTGGGACGTTTCTCCGAGGCCTACCGCAAGCGCTTTGGCGAATTGCCTTCGCAGACCTGGAAGCGCCATCGATAAGCGGCTTGCGCCAGCCGGATAATGAATTGCAGGAAGCGGATATTGAGGAGCGGGACGAGCACGTACGGTGAGGGCGCCTGATACAAGAACAACGGAGGGCCTGCCCCATGACCAGTACACTCGACCGCCTCGCTGTGCAACTGCGCGAGTCCGTTCAGGAAGATCCCGCCACCGGGGTGTTCCGTTGCCGCCGCGACATTTTTACCGACCCCGACCTGTTCGCCCTGGAGATCAAGCACATCTTCGAAGGGGGTTGGATCTACCTGGCTCATGAAAGCCAGGTGCCCGACATCAATGACTACTACACCACCTGGATTGGCCGCCAGCCGGTGGTCATCACCCGTGACAAACATGGCGCCCTGCATGGGCTGGTCAACGCCTGTGCCCATCGTGGCGCCATGTTGTGCCGGCGCAAACAGGGCAACAAGGGCTCGTTCACCTGCCCATTCCACGGCTGGACATTCAGCAACGCCGGCAAGCTGCTCAAGGTCAAGGATGGAAAGACCGGGGCCTACCCGGACAGCTTCGACTGTGACGGCTCCCACGACCTCAAGCGCCTGGCGCGCTTCGAAAACTACCGGGGGTTCCTGTTCGGCAGCCTCAGCGAGGCGGTGCCGCAACTGAGCGATTACCTGGGCGAGACGCGGGTCATCATCGACCAGATGGTCGACCAGGCGCCCCTGGGCCTGGAGGTGCTGCGCGGCAGTTCATCCTATGTCTATGACGGCAACTGGAAGCTGCAGATCGAAAATGGTGCCGACGGCTATCACGTCAGCTCCGTGCACTGGAACTACTCGGCGACCATGAGCCGGCGCAATTATGAGGCGCAAGGCACGCGGACCGTCGACGCCAATGGCTGGTCGAAAAGCCTGGGCGGGGTCTACGCCTTCGAGCACGGGCACATCCTGCTGTGGACGCACCTGCTCAACCCCGAGGTGCGTCCGGTGCACGCCCACCGCACGGCACTGGCCGAACGCCTGGGCCAGGAACGCGCCGACTTTATCGTCGATCAGACCCGCAACCTGTGCCTTTACCCCAATGTGTACCTGATGGACCAGTTCTCCACCCAGATCCGTGTGGTGCGGCCTTTGGCGGTGGACAAGACTGAAGTGACGATCTATTGCATGGCGCCGATTGGCGAAAGTGCCGAGGAGCGGGCGACGCGGATCCGCCAGTACGAAGACTTCTTTAACGTCAGCGGCATGGGCACTCCGGATGACCTGGAAGAGTTCCGTGCCTGTCAGACCGGCTACCAGGGCGCGACCACCTTGTGGAATGACCTCAGCCGTGGCGCCAAACAGTGGGTTGAAGGCGCTGACGAGAATGCCCGGGCCATGGGCATGCACCCGCAACTGAGCGGGGTGAAGACCGAAGACGAGGGCTTGTTCGTGCGCCAGCACGCCCATTGGGCCGCCAGCCTGCAACGGGCGATCGAACGCGAACAGCAAGGCCTGATTGCCAGCGACCGGGAGGTGCAGCCATGAGCCTGCCCCGTGAACGCCTGCTGGACTTTCTCTACCGCGAAGCACGCCTGTTGGATGACCGCCAGTGGGATGAATGGCTGGCGTGCTACTCGCCCAAGGTGGAGTTCTGGATGCCCGCCTGGGATGACCACGACACCCTCACCGAAGACCCGCAAAGCGAAATCTCGCTGATCTACTACCCCAGCCGGGACGGCCTGGAAGACCGCATCTTCCGGATCAAGACCGAACGCTCCAGCGCCAGCACGCCCGAGCCGCGTACCGTGCACCTGCTCAGCAACCTCGAAGTGCTGGCCGACGATGGGCCCCAGGTGGCGCTGCGTTTCAACTGGCACACCCTCAGCCACCGCTACAAGACCACCGACAGCTATTTCGGCACCTCCTTCTATGACCTGGATATACGCGGCGAGCAGCCGCTGATCACGCGCAAAAAGGTGGTGCTGAAAAACGATTACATCCACCAGGTGATCGACATCTACCACATCTGAGGACACCGCCATGACATATGCCATTGCCCTGAGCTTCGAGGATGGGGTAACCCGTTTTATCGACTGCAAGGTGGGGGAGAAGGTACTCGATGCCGCTTTCCGCCAACGTATCAACCTGCCCATGGACTGTTCGGACGGTGTCTGCGGCACTTGCAAATGCCGCTGTGAAACCGGCGCCTATGACTTGGGCGACGACTATATCGAAGACGCCCTGAGTGCGGACGAAGCCCAGGAACGCCAGGTGCTGACCTGCCAGATGGTGCCGCACTCCGATTGTGTGATTGCCGTACCGGTGCCATCGAGCGCCTGCAAGACCGGCACCACGTCGTTTGCCGCGACGTTGCTTGGCATGACTCGCCATGCCGATGCCGCATTGGAAGTGAGTTTCCAATTGGATCAGGCTCCGCTGTTCCTGCCTGGCCAGTATGTGAACATCGGCGTGCCCGACAGTGGGCAGACGCGCTCCTATTCCTTCAGCAGCCGCCCTGGTGAGACCCACGCCAGTTTTCTGATCAAACATGTGCCGGGCGGGTTGATGAGCGGCTGGCTGGAGCGTGCCCAGCCGGGCGACAGCGTGCCGATCACCGGGCCGTTGGGGAGTTTTTACTTGCGTGAGGTAGTGCGGCCACTGTTGTTGTTGGCGGGCGGCACCGGCCTGGCGCCGTTTCTGTCGATGCTGGAAGTGCTGGCCCAGCGTGGGGAAACCCGGCCGATTACCCTGATCTATGGGGTGACACGGGATCAGGACCTGGTGTTGGTCGAGGCCCTGGAGGCCTTCGCCGGGCGGCTGCCCGACCTCACTGTCGTTACCTGCGTGGCCGACCCGCAGAGCACGCACCTGCGCCAGGGCTATGTCACCCAGCATATGGCCAGCGAGGTGCTCAACGGCGGCGATATCGACGTTTACCTGTGTGGGCCGCCGCCGATGGTCGATGCGGTGCGCCAGCACTTCAAGAGCCTGGGGCTGAGCCCTGCCAGTTTCCATTACGAGAAATTCACCCCCAACGTTGTCGCCAGCTCTGATGCGGCCTGAGGAAATCAGCATGAACCCACGTTTTGACCGCAAGGTTGCGCTGGTCACCGGCGGCGCCCAGGGCATCGGCCGGCGCGTTGTTGAGCGTTTGCTGGAAGAGGGGGCCTGGGTGGTTGCAGTCGATCGCTCGGAACTTGTGCACGAACTGCAGCACGCACGGGTGCTGACCTTGATCGCCGACCTGGAGCAGCACGCCGAGTGTGCCCAGGTGATGGCCGCTGCCAAGGTGCGTTTCGGGCGCATCGATATCCTCGTCAACAATGTTGGCGGGACTATCTGGGCCAAGCCCTTCGAGTACTACACCCAGGCGCAGATCGAAGCCGAGGTGCGCCGTTCGCTGTTCCCCACGCTGTGGTGCTGCCATTGCGTGCTGCCCTACATGCTGGAGCAGGGCAGCGGCGCCATCGTCAATGTGTCTTCGGTTGCCACGCGCGGGGTCAATCGGGTGCCGTATGGCGCAGCCAAGGGCGGGGTCAATGCCCTGACCGCCTGCCTGGCCCTGGAGACCGCCGGCAGCGGGATTCGCGTCAATGCCACGGCACCCGGCGGCACCGAGGCCCCGCCGCGCCGCATCCCGCGCAATACCCAGCCCCAGAGCGAGCAGGAGCGCGTGTGGTACCAGCAGATTGTCGACCAGACCCTTGATAGCAGCCCGATGAAGCGTTACGGCAGCATCGACGAGCAAGCGGGCGCGATCCTGTTCCTGGCTTCTGACGAGGCCTCCTATATCACCGGCGTGACCTTGCCGGTAGGAGGTGGCGACCTCGGCTGATTCGCCTTTACCAGCAGACATTGACTCACAACAACAATAAAGAGAGCACTGCCATGCGTACCCATGACGTCCATTCGATTATCGATAATGCACCGTTCAACCGTTTTCACTGGCTGATCGTCAGCCTGTGCGCCTTGCTGTTGATCTTTGACGGCTATGACTTGTTTATCTACGGCGTGGTCCTGCCGTCGATCATGCGCGAGTGGGGCCTGACGCCCTTGCAGGCCGGGGCGCTCGGTAGTTATGCGCTGTTCGGCATGATGTTCGGCGCGTTGATCTTCGGCACCCTGGCGGACCGCTTCGGGCGCAAGAAAGGCATCGTCTTTTGTTTCGCGCTGTTCAGCCTCGCCACGGTGTTCAACGGCTTTGCCAGCAGCCCCACTGAATTCGGTATCTGGCGCTTTATCGCCGGGCTCGGTTGCGGCGGGCTGATGCCCAACGCGGCGGCGCTGATCAACGAATATGCGCCGAAGAAAGTGCGCAGCACGTTGATGGCCTTCATGTTCAGCGGCTATTCCCTTGGTGGCATGCTCGCCGCCAGCGTGGGGATCTTCATGCTGCCGGCCTACGGCTGGTCGTCGATGTTTTTCGTGGCGGTCATCCCGCTGCTGCTGTTGCCGTTGATTGTGCTGTGGCTGCCCGAGTCCATTGGTTTTCTGATTCGCCAGGGGCGGGTGGAGCAGGCACGAGCGCTGCTGGCACGCCTGGCGCCGGATACGCCGATCGGCCCTGGGGATGAACTGCTCATCACTGACGTCAAGAGCAAGGGGGCGTCGGTGGTGGAGCTGTTCCGCCATGGCCTGGCCGTGCGCACAGCGATGATCTGGACCGCGTTTTTCTGTTGCCTGCTGATGGTCTATGCCTTGAGTTCGTGGTTGCCCAAGCTGATGGCCGGGGCGGGTTACAGCCTGGGGTCGAGCCTGTCGTTCCTGATTGCATTGAACCTGGGGGGCATGGCCGGGGCGCTGATCGGTGGGCGCCTGGGGGATCGGCTGAACCTGGTGAAAGTGGTGATCAGCTTTTTTGCCGCCGCCGTGGTCTCCATCAGCCTGTTGGGCATCAACAGCCCGATGCCGGTCCTGTACCTGCTGATCTTTATCGCAGGGGCCACCACCATCGGCACGCAAATCCTCCTGTATGCGGGAGCGGCGCAACTCTATGGCTTGTCGATTCGTGCCACCGGCCTGGGTTGGGCCTCCGGCATCGGGCGCAATGGCGCTATCGTCGGCCCGTTGTTGGGCGGCGCGCTGATGGCGATCGAACTGCCCCTGCAGCTGAATTTCATGGCCTTTGCCATCCCCGGAGCCATTGCAGCGCTGGCGATGACGGTGTTCGCCCTCAACGAGCGACGCATCCGTATTACCTTGCCCGCGGCCCAGGCGCTGTAACGGCCCCAACCTGTCGATAATAAAAACAAAGAGCACCGACATGAGCACACAACGTATCTGGCTTTCCCTGCTAGGGCTGCCCTTTGCGGCAACGGCGGGCGAGGGTGGTTTTTTCGCGGGTTCCACGGCCACCTTGCAGGCCCGCAACTATTACTTCAGCCGCGATTTTTCCGACATCGTCGGCACCAACCCGCAGTCCAAGGCCCAGGAGTGGGGCCAGGGCTTTATTCTTACCTACAAGTCCGGTTACACCCCAGGCCCGGTGGGCTTTGGCCTGGATGCGCTGGGCACGCTGGGCCTGAAGCTCGACAGCAGCCCGGACCGGGTCAACACCGGCCTGCTGCCGGTCAAGGACGATGGCCGCGCCGCCGACGACTACAGCCGCCTGGGCCTGGCTTTCAAGGCGCGCCTGTCCAGGAGCGAATTGAAGGTTGGCGAGTTGCAGCCGAACCTGCCGGTGCTGGCTTTCAGCGACATTCGCCTGCTGCCGCCCAGTTACCAGGGGCTGAGCCTCAGTTCCAGTGAAATCACAGGCCTCACCCTGCAGGCCGGGCACCTGGCCACCACCAGCCTGCGCAACGAGGCCGGTGACTCGAAGATGATCGCGATGCTCGGCCATGTGCCACAGCGCGGGGCGAAGAGCGATGCGTTCAACTATGCCGGCGGCGACTACACCTTCAACCGTGAGCGCACCAGCGTCAGCCTGTGGCATGGCCAGTTACAAGACATCTACGCCCAGGACTTTATCGGCTTCAAGCACAGCCAGCCGTTCGGGACATGGGTACTGGGCGTCAACCTGGGGTACTACACTGCGCGGGAGGATGGCGAGCAGTTGCTCGGCAACATCGACAACCAGGCGTTTTTCTCGCTGCTGTCGGCCAAGCGTGGTGGGCATACCTTTTATGCCGGTTATCAGGCGATGTATGGCGACAGCGCCTTCCCACGGGTCTTTGCCAATGTCACGCCGCTGGGCAACGAAGTGCCCACCTATGAGTTCGCCTATACCGACGAGCGCTCCTGGCAGGTGCGCCATGACTACAACTTCGCGGCATGGGGGATTCCGGGGCTGAGCACAACCGTGCGTTACATCACCGGCGACAACGTGAATACCGGTGGCGGATACGAGGGCAGGGACCGCGAGCGCGACCTGGATATCGGTTATGCCGTGCAAAGCGGCGTGCTGAGTGGCTTGGGGATCCGGCTGCGCAATGTCATGGCACGCTCAAACTACCGCAGCGATATCAATGAGAACCGGTTGATCCTCAGCTACACCTGGACGCTGCTCTAGGGGCTGCCCTGGCGACGTGTTTATATCGTTTAGTAATGGGTGTAGGATTTTTTACTCTCTCCTTTAACCGTGGAGCTGCGTGTGGAACCCATAACGATGAACCCGGAAATTGATCCTCAACCCGTGTGTAGCCCGATTACCAGCAGCGCCATTTTCATGGTCGCCACACTCGCCCCTGGCGATGAGGCGGCCAACACCGTTCGCGAGTGGTGCGGCGATATTGCAGCCCTGACGCGCTCCGTGGGCAAGCGTGTGCCTGATGGCAACCTGACCTGCGTGTGCGGCTTTGGCTCCACCGCCTGGGATGCGCTGTTCGGTAGCCCGCGCCCGGCCTCTCTGCACCCGTTTCAGGCAGTCGGGGTCGCCGGGCGCATGGCGGTCGCGACCCCTGGGGATGTGCTGCTGCACATTCGCGCCGACCGCATGGACCTGTGTTTTGAACTGGCCACGCAAATCATGGCGGCCCTGGGCGATGCGGTGACCGTGGTGGATGAGGTCCAGGGTTTCCGCAATTTTGATATGCGCAGCATCATCGGCTTTGTCGATGGCACCGAGAACCCCACCGGGCGCAAGGCCGTGGGCTTCACCATCGTCGGTGAGGAAGACCCGGCATTCAGGGGTGGCAGCTATGTGCTGGTGCAGAAGTACCTGCACAACATGAGTGCCTGGAACGCCCTGTCCACCGAGGCCCAGGAGCGGGTGATCGGGCGCACCAAACTGTCGGATATCGAATTGGGCGATGAGGTCAAGCCGAGCAACTCCCACAGCGCCTTGACCACCATCACCGAGGATGGCGAGGAGGTGAAAATCCTGCGTGACAACATGCCATTCGGCCGGCCCGGGGCGGGGGAGTTCGGAACGTACTTCATCGGCTATGCCCGTTCGCCACAGCCGCTGGAGAGGATGCTGGCGAACATGTTTGTCGGCCAGCCCGCCGGCAACTATGACCGGCTGCTGGATTTCAGTACGGCGGTCACCGGCAGCTTGTTTTTCGTGCCGTCGGCGGATCTGCTGGAGGAATTGGCTGAGCGGGAGCCCTAAGGCTGGCAAGGCTCATTTTGCCACTGCCGACATCAGCAACTTGCGGATCCTCCCTGTGACTGCACTTTTGGTGCCTGGCTCCAAAATCCCCACTTGTCTGGGCTTGAGGAGTATCTGGAGAGCAAGTGGGTACAGATTGCTCAGGTGACGGCCTTTCAGAGACTGTCAGGATCCCCGAAAAACATCTGAATCCGCGAACGCAACCACCGCTCTCCCGGATCGTTATCCTGGGAACCGCGCCACGCCATATGTAATTCAAAACTGCGTACCGGCAACGGCGGGTCTTCGGCGCGCAGGCCGCCGGCTGCGGTCAGGGCTTCGGCGGTGTAGTCCGGTACGGTTGCGAGGATGTCGGTGCCGGCCAGCAAGGTACCCAGGCCATTGAACTGCGGAACCGCCAGTACCACATGGCGCTTGCGATCGAGTTTTTCCAACTCTTCATCAATAAACCCGCTCAGGTCGCCGGCAAATGAAACCAGGGCGTGGGGACGGGCGCAGAAGTCGTCCAGGCTCAAGGTGCCGGGCATGCTGTCGGCGCGCAACAGTTTAGGCAGGCTGCGGCGCAACAGTTTGCGCTTGGCGTTGGCCGGCAGGTCGGCGGTGTAGCTGACGCCAATGGAGATTTCCCCGGAGGCCAGCAGGCTCGGCATCAGGATGTAATTCACGCGGCGGACCACCAGTACGATGCCCGGCGCTTCGGCACGCAGGCGTTTGAGCAGTTGCGGCAGCAAGGCAAACTCCACATCGTCCGACAGGCCGATGCGAAACACCGCGGTGCTGGTGGCTGGATCGAATTCGGCGGCGCGGCTGACGGCGGTGGAAATCGAGTCCAGGGCCGGCGAGAGCAGGGCAAAGATTTCCACGGCCCGAGCCGTGGGCTCCATGCTGCGCCCGGTACGCACGAACAGCGGGTCATCGAACAGCCCGCGCAGGCGCGACAAGGCCGCACTGATGGCCGGCTGGCCGAGGAACAGTTTCTCGGCGGCACGGGTCACACTGCGCTCATGCATCAAGGTTTCGAATACGATCAACAGGTTCAGGTCGACACGACGCAGGTCGTTACGGTTCATCTTGTGTCCTGGCAGATTCAGCGAACTTGACGTGAGCGGCCACATGACAACAATGGCCGGCATGAATCTTACGGGGAAAGGCTGGTACTCTGCACCGGCTAATTCAGTTTTCCTACGCCACCAAGGGTATTTTCCTAAGCGGTGGAATCAATGACAGACATGACGACTATTAATGGCGACCGGTGGCCTTGCCCCGAAAGCCCAGATAAAGTTCATGGCATTAGAGGTTACTTTGGCGAGGTTTGCGATGTCCCGCACGATCCGTTTTCACAAGTTTGGTCCGGCCGAGGTGCTCAAGTGCGAAGAGCATGAAGCCACGTTGCCCGCACCGGGCGAAGTGCAGGTGCGTGTCGAAGCGATTGGCATCAGTTGGTACGACATTCTCTGGCGGCAGAACCTGGCGTCTTCCCATGCCCGCTTGCCTTCGGGCCTTGGCCATGAAATGGCCGGCGTAGTGATGGCGGTCGGCGAGGGTGTCAATGACCTGGCGGTGGGCGACAAGGTCGCCAGCTTTCCGGCCGAAAGCCCCAATGATTACCCGGTGTATGGCGAGCAGATTGTGCTGCCTCGTTCGGCCCTGACCCGTTACCCGGATGTCTTGAGCCCGGTACAGGCCAGTGTGCACTACACGCCACTGCTGATTGCCTACTTTGCCTATATCGACCTGGCACGGGTCAAGCCGGGGCAATTCGCCCTGGTGACGGACGCCAGCCATTGTGCCGGGCCTTCCTTCGTGC
This sequence comes from Pseudomonas fluorescens, assembly GCF_000730425.1. Lineage (NCBI taxonomy): Bacteria > Pseudomonadati > Pseudomonadota > Gammaproteobacteria > Pseudomonadales > Pseudomonadaceae > Pseudomonas > Pseudomonas fluorescens. The sequence goes on from NZ_CP008896.1 coordinate 679,646, forward strand.
AACTGGGCAAGGCCCTGGGCGTGCGGGTGATCGCGGCCACCAAGTCGCCCGACGAGCGCGAATACCTGCTGTCCCTGGGTGCCGAAAAGGTCATCGTCACTGAAGAACAGGACTTGCTGATGCAAATCAACAAGTTCACGGATGGGCGGGGCGTCGACGTGGTGTTTGACGGCTTGGGCGGCCCGCAGATGTCGCTGTTGGGCGATGTCCTCGCACCCCGTGGCAGCCTGGTGCTCTATGGCCTGCAAGGTGGCAACCAGACACCGTTCCCGGCCTGCGCAGCGTTCCAGAAGAACATTCAGTTCTTTGTGCACTGCATCGGCAACTTCACCGGCAAGCCGGAGCTGGGCATCGCCCAGGACCAGGTTGCGCTGCAACGGGCCCTGCGTGAGATCAACCAGCTGACCGCAGATGGCATGCTGGTACCGCTCAAGACTCGGGTATTTGCGTTCAGTGAGTTTGTCGATGCCCATCGTTATATGGACGAATGTCCGTGCCGCGAGCGGGTGGCGTTGCAGGTTGAAGCCGTTTGATCTGTGGGAATGTTCGCAAAGGGACGTTCTACCTGTGCCTGCCATGGGGCAAATACGCCATTTAGAAGGACAGGATCTACGCCTGCGCTGAGCCTGGCCCGCGGATTTTTTCCCCGCAAAACCTGCCTTTGATGCCGCCGCTGCTCTGAATCCCAGAGCAGCGGCGTTTCATTTAGGGGCTGCTGCAACTACCGGCCCGGCAAGCTGCACTGGTTTTTACGCTCAGTCTGTATCTTTTAATCATCAATCAAGCGCTGATAATTGCCCGGTCACTTTCATCTCAAGGACTGAGCAATGATTGCAGAAAACAAATCCAAACAGCGGCTCGCCATAACTAATCAGCTGCCTTGTATATCGACCCAAGGATATGGGGCGATAGATAGGGCTTTTAAGTGCGCGCGAACTAAACCCTATTTTTGCCGTGCGCTGTATATGTCAGATCATTCTTTATTGTATGAGTTAAAAGTCGGTAGGCGATTGTAAGACGGTTCCTAGGCTTGCCTGCAGGCCTGTGTAGGCGCTTTCTTCAGCGGGTGATGGCATCTTCGCCGGGACATTCCAACTGGCGCTTTGTTGTGCGGTGCTAACATTTAGCTATCAGCTTTATCGCAACAAACGTCAATTCCAAGTAAACAGCAGATCGGACAGGCACGCCCAATTGCTTGCCCGCAACTGACAGTTAACCTCAGGTAGTAAAGCTATGAGCGCTATTCACGAACAAGCCATGAATTATGTTTACCAGCAAGTATTGCAACGGTTGCAAGGCTATTTCTCGCGAGCGGAGCGCACTGCACTTCAGTTGTTGATTCAACGGTTGATTGTGGCCGCAGGCGGCATCGAGCAGATCGGTGACTACAAAGTGCTGGTCGCCCATGGGGGCGGCAAAGGCAGTAGTCACGCCCTGGCCTTCCTGCGTGCCGCCCAACTGACCATCGCCGGGCGTGCGCCGCGCAGTTTTCAATTGCGCGTGGCAACCCTGCGCCATACCGGGATGACACAAACTGCGCTGGACAGCATTCATCGAGGCTACAGCGCCTTGTTTTTCCATGATGACCCCAGGGTCGAGCTGTTGATGGTGGAAAACCAGGAAGTTTTCCCCTTCAACCACCTGCGCCCGGCTTCCACGGGGGGCCAGGATATTGGCCGACGCAATATGTTGATGGTCGGGCACATGAGCTCGGGGGATATCCGCGCCAGTTTGTGCAACGACGGCTATTTGTCCCTGGGGGATTTCTATCGTCGTATCACGGCATGGGACGGCGGGGTGCACGCTCTGGTCAGCAGTGATTCGCCGCGCAAGCAGAATCAATATCTGGCGTGGCTGGCCAGGACCACGCGAACAGCGGGCATGAAAGGTCATTCCGGACGGCCATTGGCGCTCAACGCCTTGTTCGCCCGCATGGATGATTGCAGCACCGATTACTACCGCAAGGTTTATGGTGAGCATTACGCGGCACAGGATGCTTCCTCCAAGGAGGTGCATCGTCATCTGGCCTACATCGGTGTGGCCGACCTGTTTCGCGCAACGGGGCAGGACTGTACGGTATTGCTCAATGAATTCATGGGCTACAGGCAGGATGAGCTCGCCTTTCAGTTCAGCGCCCCGGCCTACGCCAACCCGCTATTGATGGCCCACTTGCATGGCTTGCATGCGCAGATGCTGCTGGGCCTGGATTATCAGCAGGGTGTCGCACAGTTCCTTGACCAGGCCATCGGCTTTATGCGCCGTAAAAATATCCCGGAATTGCTGATTGCCCAGGCCGGCACCAGGGACGGGCGCATGTTAGCGGCGACCTATGCCCGTGAGTTCTTTGGCCTGGAAGAAAACCAACTGGTCTGTCTGTTGTTTTCACCGTTTATTCGGCAAGGACAGCGCCTGGAGGCTTTCTTGCGCCGTTGCCACCCCGGCATGCTGGTGGCACTGCCCGAACTGCATAAGGCCCTTCAGGGCAAACCCTCGGCAGAACTGGTCCAGCATTGGATTGTCGACACCAGCGGTTTACCCCTGGTGCTTTTGCAGCATCTGTATGGCACCGACGTCGCAGCCAATGCCGCTTCTATCAACAGCGAGGAGCCGACCACCGAGCCGTACGGCGTGTCAGGACGCTGAGGATGGTTGCGCTACAGCAGCCACTGTCAGGGCAGGCAGCATCATGAAGGGGGACAAGCAGGCAGGCTTCGCCTATCAGGCCGTGTATCGCTACATGATCAACCTGATCAATGAAGTGGGCACCGAGGCCAGGGTCAAGCTGCCGTCCTTGCGACATCTGGCGGAGCGTTTGAATGTATCGATTTCCACGATTCAATACGCCTACTCGCTCTTGGAAAAGGAAGGCAGGGTGTACTCGGTGGCCAAGTCCGGTTACTACGCCTTGCCCATTGCCAGAAACACGCCGTGCTGCACCGCTGAGGATTTGCTGGAGCGCCTGTATGTCGGGGCACGCAGGCCGGGGATGTTGGTGCTCAGTGCCGATGAACCGGCGCAACTGCTTTCCCTCGACGGCCCATTGCTGCAACTGGAACGTGAACTGGTGCGCCAGCACCCACGCCAGTTGCAGCCCTATTCCCAGCCGTGTGGAATCTGGGAACTGCGGGCGGCGCTGGCGGCGCGCTACACCCGTTCACCCACGCGCTGCTGGCAGGCAGATGACGTCTATATCGGCGCTGACCTGCGGGGCGTCCTGGCCATCCTGATCGACGTGCTGGCGCTCAAGGACGCCGCGGTGCTGGTGGAGTCGCCGTGTGACTGGCTTGTCCTGCGGCTGCTGCAAGACGCCGGCGTGCGCGTAATCGAGTGGCCGTGCAATGAGCCGGGCAGGCTCGACCTGGCCTATCTGGAGCAGCAACTGCGTACCGAAGGTGTGCAGTTGGCATTGCTATCCTCGACCCCGGGCCTGGCCACGGGCAACGCCTTGACGCTGGTGGATCAGGCGCAGGTGGCAAGGTTGCTGGAGCAACACGGCTGTTGGTTGCTGGAGAACGACATCCATGGTGGGTTGGAATTCGAGGCGAGCACCAGCTACCTGCGCGACGTGGTGAACCCTGAGCGGCTCATGGTGTTTTCCACCCTCGAAAAAGTCATGGGCCCGGAAGCTCCCTACGGGTATTTGCTGTCGCGGCACTTGAGCACGCAATTGCAGCGCCAGTTCCTGTTGCGCACGTTTCGTTTGTCGTCCATTCGCCAGCGGGCGATTGCCCGGCTGTACCACAATGGACGCCTCGACCAGCACCTGCATGACTTGCGCGCATTGCTCAAGGAGCAGGCTGGAGCGATGCACAAACGTCTGGAGCTGCATCTGGGCGAGCGCGTGACATACCGGCTGCCCCAGGCAGGCGCTACCTACTGGTTACGCTCGACCGAGGCCGTGGACATGCGCCGGGTATTCCAGAACATGCTGGCGCGCCAGGTGGTGATTGCCCCGGGGGAATTGTTCAGCGTGAGCGGCCTGTACCAGCAGCACTTTCGCTTGAGCCATGGGGGCAGCACTCATCACAGCCTGGACCTGGTGCTGGAGGAGTTGGCATGGGCACTCAGGCAGGGGCAGAGCGGATGAACGGGGCACATAGGAAACATCCCTGATTACTGTGGGATAGATACCGTCGCGTGGCGGTCAAACACCCAGTAAACTGTCTTCCTTTTCCGAATCCTTCTTTTCAGAGGTTTTTGCATGACTCTCAGTCCTTTTGCGGGCAAACCGGCGCCAGCTCAATTGCTGGTGGACATCCCGCGACTGGTAACGGCCTATTACACCGGCCAACCTGATGCAGCGATCTCCACTCAACGCGTGGCTTTTGGTACCTCCGGGCACCGTGGCAGCTCTTTTGACTTGAGTTTCAATGAATGGCATGTGCTGGCGATCAGCCAAGCCATTTGCCTGTACCGTGAGGCGCAAGGTATCGATGGCCCATTGTTTGTCGGCCTTGACACCCATGCGCTGTCCACTCCGGCGGGCGCCAGTGCGCTGGAAGTGCTGGCGGCCAACGGCGTGCATGTGATGCTCGCCGAAGGCGACGAATACACACCGACCCCGGCGATTTCCCACGCCATCATCTGCTACAACCGTGGCCGCACCAGCGGGCTGGCCGATGGCATTGTCATCACCCCGTCCCACAACCCGCCCCAGAGTGGTGGCTATAAGTACAACCCGCCCAACGGCGGCCCGGCCGATACCCATGTCACCAAATGGATCGAGGCCAAGGCCAATGAACTGCTGGCCGCCAAGCTGGCCGGGGTCAAACGCATGACCCACGCACAAGCCTTGAAAGCCGACACCACCCATCGCCATGACTACCTCAATACCTATGTGGCCGATCTGATCAATGTGATTGACATGGACGCCATCCGCAGTGCCGGCCTGCGCCTGGGCGTGGACCCATTGGGCGGAGCAGGGGTGCGCTACTGGTCAGCCATTGCCGAGCATTACCGTTTGAACCTGGAGGTAGTGAACACCGAGGTCGACCCGACCTTCCGCTTCATGAGCGTGGACTGGGACGGCCAGATTCGCATGGACCCGTCCTCCAGCTACGCGATGCAAGGCCTGATCGGCCTCAAGGAACGCTTCGACGTGGCGTTTGCCTGCGACCCGGACCACGACCGCCACGGCATCGTTACCCCGTCCGGCGGGCTGTTGGCGCCGAACAACTACCTGGCAGTGTCCATCGACTACCTGTTCCAGAACCGCCCCCAGTGGCGCGCTGATGCGGCCGTGGGGAAAACCGTGGTCAGCAGTGGCTTGATCGACCGCGTCGCCGCACGCATTGGCCGGCGCCTGTATGAAGTGCCGGTGGGGTTCAAGTGGTTTGCCGACGGGCTGTTCGAAGGCTCATTGGGCTTTGGCGGCGAAGAAAGTGCGGGCGCTTCGTTCCTGCGCAAGGATGGCCGCGTCTGGAGTACCGACAAGGACGGCCTGATCCCGGCCTTGCTGGCCGCCGAAATGACCTCGCGCAAAGGCCAGGACCCCAGCCAGATCTACCGAGGCCTGACCGACGCCCTGGGTGAGCCATTCGCGATTCGTGTGGACGCCAAGGCCACCCCGGCGCAGAAGGCACTGCTGGGCAAGCTGGCGCCGGAGCAGGTCACGTCGAAACAATTGGCCGGGGAAAGTATCCAGCAGATCCTCAGCCATGCGCCGGGCAACGATCAGGCGATTGGCGGGCTGAAAGTCATGACCGAAAACGGCTGGTTTGCTGCGCGGCCGTCGGGCACCGAGGATATCTACAAGATCTACGCCGAGAGCTTTATTGGCGAAGATCACCTCAAACACCTGGTGGAAGAGGCGCAGGTGTTGGTGGACGGTGCCATTTCCTGACCAAATGTGGGAGCGGGCAACCCCGCTCCCACATTGAGCTTAGAGTCCGGCTCAGGCCAGATCCACCAGCACCACTTCGCTGTCTTCGATCGCCGTCACCCGCAGCACGCGCTCATCCTCTACCGCAACGCCGTCCCGCGCCTGCGCTCGCAAGCCGTTCACATCGATGACCCCGGTCGCCGGCACCAGGTAGGCCCGACGCCCTGCATCCAGGTGATACTCGGTACTTTCCCCGGCCTTCAGGTTGGCCGCCACCAGGCGTGCATCGGCGCGGATCCGCAGGCTCTCATTGTCGCCATGCTTGCCGCTGGCCAAGGTCACGAACCCTTCGCGCTCGCCCTTGGGAAAAGGCTTGGCGCCCCAGGACGGTGGCAGGCCTGCCTCGTTGGGGATGATCCAGATCTGGAAGATCTTGGTCGCCGTGGCTTCCAGGTTGTATTCGCTGTGGGCGATCCCGGTGCCGGCACTCATCACCTGCACGTCGCCCGCTTCAGTACGCCCCTTGTTACCGAGGTTGTCCGCATGGCTGATGGCGCCTTCACGCACATAGGTGATGATCTCCATGTCCCGGTGCGGATGCTGTGGGAAGCCTGTGCCTGGAGCGATGATGTCGTCGTTCCACACCCGCAGGTTGCCCCAGTGCATGCGCCGGGCATCATGGTACTCAGCGAACGAAAAGTGGTGATGGGCATCCAGCCAACCGTGATTGGCGCCGCCCAGGGAGGTAAAAGGTCGAAGTTCAAGCATGATCGTCTCCTGTTGATGGGCCTATCATCCGTCGGGTCATCATCGATAAAAAGCGTAAAAAATGCCTAATTCCAATCTAATTATTCGATTTATTTTTTGGTCCAAAAACTAGAGCCGGGCTTCAGTTCATCGCCTAACTGCATGAAGCCAAAGCAATTGGCTGGAACTGTCGAAGGTTTCCAGCGACCATAGGGCCTCTGTTTGCCCAAGCCCCGCAGGAGTCCGCGTGCCGCGACACACCCCCGATCTGCCCCCCGAACTGCGCCCGCTGGCGCAAATGCCACTGTTCAAGCGCCTGGCTGCCCGGCTGTTTGGCCATGGCCTGACGCGTTTGCGGGCCCAGCATCGTTTTTCCTGGTTGCATGGCCAGGCCGATGGCTTTCGCAGCGGGCATGAGGCGGGCGTGGAGTACGGCTACCAGGAGGGCAAGCGGGATGGCATTGAAGAAGGGCGCCAGGTCCTGCTGATTCGTGACTTTCGTAGCGATGAGCACCGTGCCCCGGGCGTCGACGACAGCCTGTTCGACGATTGGCGCGTGCCGCTGACCGCCGAGCTGAAAAAACGCATCAAGGCCGATGTGGCACGCCTGCTGCCGGCCCATGCGCAGCCCAGCACGGCCCAATGGAAGATGATCTTCAGCGATACTCCGTCGACCTCGGTGGTTGCTGGCGCCGGGGCGGGTAAATCCACGTCGTTGGTCCTGCGGATCCTGCTGTTGACCCATTACCTGGGCTTTGAGCTGAGCTCCATGACGGTGGTGACCTTCACCCGTGAGTCGCGCAAGGACTTCATCAGCAAGCTCATGGAAATTCTCAACCTGTGGGGCCAACCCCTTGGTTTCAAAGAAGCCCAGGCCGTGGTGCGCACCTTTCACTCACGCATCCTGCCCATGGTGCGCAGCCTGCCGGGTTTTGAGCGTTTGCAGGCCTTCGAGAACCTGCGCAGCGGTACCTACGATGAGGATGCCGATAGCAACCCCTTCGACCTGCGCATCAACGATGCCCAGCGCCAACAGCTCAATGCCTGTTATCACGGGCTCTATGCCCGGCATCCGCGCTTTCGCGAGCTAATTGCGCCGATGGTTCGCCACGCCTTGCAACTCAAGGAGCTGGAGCGCGACCACCCGGATGTGCAAAAGCGCGTGGCGGTCACCGAGTTGGCGGCCAAGCGTGACGAAGAACTGTGTGATGTGATCGAGGACCTGTGGCTGCGTGCCGGCGCGTGGCCGATCAAGGGGATCGAGCCCAATCGCCAAAGTGTTGAAATCAATGGTGCTGCCTTCCATTGCCATGGCTACAGTGCCGAGTTGGATGCCTGGGTGGTGCTGGGCTTCGACGCCAGGGAACACCCTCAGATCGCGCGTCCCGGCGCCAAGCTGTCAGTGCGGGCTGAATGGGCGGTAAAGCGCACCCTTTTTCAAGCTTTTTGCCGTAAACCATTGATTTGGATAGATAGTTATGAGTCATCCAAGCGTCTGTTGAGCAGCCTGGCCGGTGATACCACCTCAGGTCCGGGGTTTGATTACAAGGTCAAGGGTGAGCTGGCTTCGGCCCCCTTGCTGGATGGTTTCGTCACCGCCGCCGGGTTTATCGAGAACCTCGGCCTGGACGTGCCCACGGCGGTTGGCCAGATGAGTTTTGCCAAGGATGACCCGGATCGTGGTTTCTTCGAGGCATTGAGTATTTTCTGGAAGGCCCTGGAAGACCACCTGCTCGATCAGTCGCCGCCGATCATGACGTACAACCGCATGTTTTCGCTGTTTGGCGAGAACACGCCGGAAAACCTCAAGTTGCTCAGCGATGGGCTGTTGCGCCCGCTGTCGCACTTGATGATCGACGAGTTCCAGGATGTTTCGCCACAGATCGTGTCGTGGATCCGCGCCAGCCTGCGCGAGATACGCCGCCGCGGGCCGGCAATGCATGTGGGGCGTGGTGCGCAGCATTCTTCGCTGTTATGCGTCGGTGACGACTGGCAGTCGATCTACGGTTGGCGCGGCAGTTCGCCCAAGTACTTCATGGCGTTCAACCAAGAGTTCCCGTCACCGGCCACCACCCGGGTGATGCTCGGGGAGAATTTTCGCAGCCACCAGTACATCATCGACGCCGCCGAGCATATCGTTAAAGCCGCACCGGCGATCGCGGGCAAGAAGGCCAAGGCCAGCGGGGCAACCAGGGCGCTGGTCCCGGTACAGGTGCTGGATCGAGACGAGGCGGCCCTGGCGCAGCAGTTGCTCGCCCACTACCAACGGGGCGAATCAATATTAATGCTGTATCGAAAAAGTAGCGATAAGCTATTGATTCAAGATCATATTCAATCGGCAGTTAATCTTGATTCCAGCTTGCCGCCCGCCATGCGCCGCCTCAAACAACTGACCTATCACAGCGCCAAGGGGCTGCAGGCGGATGCGGTGTTTTTGCTGGGCGATTGCCAGCACCTGACCCGCTCGCCGTACAAGAACCAGGTGTATCGCATGGCTGGGCTTGGCAAGGACGGTGATACCGAGCCTTACGACAATGCGCAAAAAGACGAGGTGCTGCGCCTGGCCTATGTGGGGATTACCCGGGCGGTGAGCCATTGCTATTGGTATGTCGAAGGGCAGGATGGCCAGGGCGCGAATGCGCCGAGGGCGTCGGATCGAGTCATGGGGGGCAAAGTGTTCTTTGATGACCGGCGCAAAGCCAAGGTGTTGTAGGGGCGAGCTTGCCTGCGAAAGATCGTCAGCGATAACGCGGGTACCTGATGCCCTGCGGTGGCCTCGGTTTTTTCGCCGGCAAGCCGGCTCCTGCAAGGGTATCTGTCAGGCCTGCAGCAGCTGTGGCCGTACAAACGACTCCAACTCAGCCTCGATCGCCTCGATGATTCGCTCCACATCCGTGGCGTTCATTACCGTGGCACAGGGAATGCCGGCTATGGCAATCAGGGTTTCGCCGTTCACTCGATCAAACAATCGCGCGATCATGCTGCCGGGCGCGTCCATGCTGCCTTCAAAACCGAGCGGGTGAAAATGCCAGCGCATCAGTTGGCATGCATTGGGGAACGTCACTTTGTTCATACTGCCCACCTTGTTCATTGAGCACTTCCTTTAGCTCGCGGCAAGGGCGTCAGGCCCATCAATGGTCCTGACCGTGAAGCTTAAAAAATAGCACTCACTCGCAATTAGCGTCGGGGTTTTTTCTATCCGTTCGGCAGGTCCTTGCAAGAAGTTTGACGTGGGTCATGTCTTACAAATGCTTAGGCAAAAGGCCATTACTTAAAACTGTCACTTGGCCATTGAAGCACTCGGTAAAGTTGTGCAAGCTCCAGGCTTTAGCCGTTTTCGAGTGTTGTATGCCACAGACCGTCCTGGCCGATAGCCCACAACAGACGCAAGCGACTGCCGACGTGGTACTACGCCATCACCTGTGCTGGAAGCGTCGCGACCTGGACGGGGTCATGGCGCACTATCACCCGGATATCCAGTACCACGACTTCTTCCAGAACCGCGTGATGGGCTTCGATCAGTTGCGTGAGTATCTGCAAGCCAGCATGCCGCGGGACCCGGACGAGGCCATTGAGCACACGGATCGCATCCGCACCGATGGGGATACCGCATTTATCCAGTACCGCGTGACTTTGCGTGGTGGCCAGGGGCTGGTGTCGTTTCGTACCAGTGAGGCCATCACCGTGCGCGACGGGTTGATCTGGCGCGTCAACGAATACGCGTCCCTGGTGCACGAGCCCGCCACCAGCCGTTCCCAGTCCCAGGGCACGCGGCCGACTGTCAGCCGCCTGGGCCTGTCGCCCCAGCAACTGAGCTACCTGGCCAACGATTTGCTGCAGTATTTCCAACGCCAGCAACCCTATCTCGACCCCGAACTGGACCTGCAGCGGGTGGCCAAGGAATGTGGCTACAGCCGCAACCAGATTTCCTACCTGCTCAATCAGGTGCTGGGGCAGAGCTTCTACCGCTACGTCAACCAGGCCCGCCTGCAGCACTTGCTGGTGGCACTGGAGGGCGCCACGCCGCCGATCCGTATCGATGAACTGGCGTTTGCCGCCGGGTTCAATTCGCTGTCGGCGTTCTACAGCTGTTTCCGCCAGCACACAGGCATGTCGCCCAAGGCCTATGTCAAACACATTTCCCTGCGTGCACGCGCGCAAGACGACGGCTGAAGCCAGGCACTAGGATCACGCCATCGACGTTTGGTGGTGGAGTTTCGGCATGCCGGCATGGCGCAAGATCAGTTTATGGATGGACCAGTTGCAAGAGCCGCTGCAAGCGCGTGCGCCCCTCGGCCAGGACCTGGATGTCGATGTGGCCATTATTGGCGCCGGCTACACCGGGTTATGGACGGCCTATTACCTCAAGTGTCACGCGCCGCATCTCAACGTGGTGATCGTCGAGGCGCAGACTGCCGGTTTTGGGGCGTCCGGGCGCAACGGGGGCTGGTTGATGGGCAACCTGCTGGGCGAAGACCGCTTGCTCGCGGGGTTGCCTGCCGAGCAGCGCCGGGCCTCATTTGATCTGCTGCACGGCATCCCCGACGAGGTCGGGCAGGTCCTGCAGCGCGAGGGCATCGACTGCGACTACCGCAAGGGCGGGGCGCTGCACTGCGCCGCCCGTTACCCCGAGCAGGAAGCGAGCCTGCGCGAATACCTGGCCAAGCTCCACGACCAGGGCCTGACCGACGACGACTACCGCTGGCTCAACCCCGAGCAACTGGCCGGGCAGATCCGCATTGCTTCGGCCTATGGCGCGGTCTATACCCCCCACGTTGCGACGATTCACCCGGCCAAACTGGTGCGCGGCCTGGCGCGGGTGGTCGAGTCCATGGGGGTGGCGATCTACGAGAACAGCCCGGTCACCCACTGGCAATCCGGCAGTTTGCGCACCGACAAGGCCCAGGTCCGGGCGTCCTGGATCGTGCCAGCAGTAGAGGGCTATGCACCGACGCTCAAGCCCCTGGGCCGCTATCAACTGCCGGTGCAGAGCCTGATCGTGGCGACCGAACCGTTGCCGGCCAGTACCTGGGAGGAAATCGGCCTGAGCCAGGGCCAGGCCTTCGGCGAAAGCAGCCGCCAGGTCACCTATGGCCAGCGCACCGCCGATAACCGCCTGGTCTTCGGTGCCCGTGGCGGTTATCAGTTCGCCGGCAAGCTGCGCCATAACTTCGAGCTCACTGACAGCGAAGTGCAACTGCGCCGCTATCTGTTCTGCGAGCTGTTCCCGCAACTCAAGCATGTGCGTGTGACCCACTCCTGGGGCGGCAACCTCGGCATGTCCCGGCGGTTCAGGCCACACATGCTGTGCGATAAGCAGAGCGGCATTGCCCTGTCCGGTGGCTATGGCGGGGAGGGTGTCGGTGCCAGCAACCTCGGTGGTCGGACCCTGGCCGACCTGATCCTGGCGCGTGACACCCCCCTGGTCCAGCAACCTTGGGTGCTGCGTGAAGGCGGGCTCAATGCCCTCAAGGGGTGGGAGCCGGAACCATGCCGCTGGTTGGGCTACAACGCGATCATCCGCAGTTTTGTCCATGAGGACCAGACCCTGGCCAACCCGAATACCGCGCCCTGGCGGCGCAAGCTGGCCAGCACGATTGCCGGCTTCATGGAAGGTTTCATGCACTAAGTCGCTTCAATCACCACAGGTATGACTATGAGTATTACCCAGTTCAAAGACACCCTTAACCGCCATTTGCCGGACTCAAGCCCGGTGGCCGTGCCCCTGGGCGCCCCGGTTGCCGTGGCCTCCACCCTTAGCGTGGCACGCAACGACGGCGTCGAAACCGGCATCTGGGAATGCACCCCGGGCCGCTGGCGGCGCCAGATCGTTGCCCAGGAGTTCTGCCACTTTATCCAGGGCCGCTGCACCTTCACCCCCGATAGCGGCGAAACCCTGCATATCGAAGCCGGCGATGCACTGATGCTACCGGCCAACAGCACCGGCATCTGGGATATCCAGGAGACCGTGCGCAAGACCTATGTGTTGATCCTTTAATCTTTTGATCCTTGATCGCCTGCCATAAAAACAGCCCTATAATCGCCAGGAAATCGAACCATGAGACCCATTGCCCTGTTGCCCTTGATGTTGGTGGCGTCCCTGACGCAGGCCGCCGAAACGGTGAAAATCTACAACTGGTCGAGTTATATCGCGCCGGACACCACCAAGAATTTCCAGAAGGAAACCGGGATTGGTTTCAGTTACGACGTGTACGACAGCAACGAGACCCTGGACGGCAAGTTGATGACGGGTCATTCAGGCTACGACGTGGTTTTCCCGTCCAACCACTTCATGGCCCGGCAGATCCAGGGCGGGGCCCTGAAAAAACTCGACAAGCGTCAGTTGCCCAACTGGAAAAACCTCAATCCGGTGTTGCTCAAGGCCCTGGAAACCAACGACCCGGGCAATGCACACGGCTTCCCGTACCTGTGGGGCAGCACCGGCATCGGCTACAACATCGACAAGGTCAAGGCGGTGCTGGGCGACGATGCGCCGGTCGACTCCTGGGATTTGATTTTCAAGCCTGAGTACATGGAAAAACTCAGCAAATGCGGGGTGGCGATCCTCGATAACGGCCCGGAACTGCTGCCGATCGCCCTCAATTACCTGGGCCTGCCGCACCACAGCAAGAACCCCGAGGACTACAAGAAAGCTGAAGCGCTGCTGATCAAAGTGCGGCCCTACATCGCCTACTTCCACTCCTCGAAATACACCGGTGACCTGGCCAATGGCGATATCTGCGTGGCCGTGGGCTTCTCGGGTGACGTGCTGCAGGCCGAAACTCGCGCCAAGGAAGCCAAGAATGGCGTGAATATCGGCTACAACATCCCCAAGGAAGGCGCGGCGATCTGGTTCGACATGGTTGCCATGCCCGCCGACGCCCCGGATGAAAAGGCCGGCTACGCCTTCATGAACTACCTGCTGCGCCCGGAGGTGATGGCCGATATCACTAACTTCGTGCACTACGCCAACGGCAACAGCGCTGCCGACAGCCTGGTCGACCCGCTGATCAAGAGCGACACCAAGGTGTATCCGAGCGAGGAAATGATGGGCAAACTCTTCGCCCTCGAAGCCATGCCGATGAAGATCGACCGCATCCGCACACGGATCTGGAACACCATCCGTACCGGGCGCTAAGGCCTGCACCCAACAGAGATCCCCTGTGGGAGCCGGCTTGCCGGCGATGGCGATAGCCCAGTCACTGTTTCTGGCGGCTGATACACCGCCGCCAGCTCCCACATTTGAATTGCGACGTGGCACCAAATCCTGCACCCAACGCAGATCCCCTGTGGGAGCGGGCTTGCCCGCGATGGCGATAGTCCAGCCAGCCTCTTTGGTGGGGGGACACCGTCATCGCCGGCAATCAGGGGTTTTCCAGGTCATGCCCCAACGACTGGATAAACAACGAAAACAACTCCGGTTGCGACGAGATATCCAGCTTGGCGTACAGGTGCCGCCGATGCACCTTGACCGTGTCCGGCGAGATGCCCAGGCGTTCGGCCATGGCCTTGGACGAGAACCCACGCAGTACCAGGCGGGCGATTTCCAGTTCGCGTTCAGACAACACACCACTGCCAAAATGGCTCAATGCATCACGAATCTGGCTGGCCATGGCCGCACCGGCCGGTGCGCGCTGGGTGCTTTGTTGCCAGTGCTGCTGCATCAGCGGCAGCACCCACGCTGCCAGCAGCGTCAACAGCCCGGTTTGCGCCGCGCTAAACACACGCTGCATGCCCAACGACAACGACAAGGTGCCCACGCCCGGCAGTTGCAGGATGAATTGCACTTCATCCTCCAGCACATTGTCGTGGAAGTAATTGAGGAAGTACTCGCTCTGGCGGAAATGGTCCGGCGCCACCTCTTCCAGACGATAGACGCCACTGGCATAGCCTTCGCGGCACGCCTGGAAGAACGGGTCGAGCAAGTACAAGCCATTGAGGTACACCAGCATCGACGCCGGCTTGCTGGTGGGCTGTGCGTCGTACTCTTCCAAGGCCTGGGGTGGGCCCTCCAGCGGATAGAAGATCGCCAGGGCGTTATCGAAAGCCAGGTTCTGGTGCAGCAGCAACACCAGCTGTTTCCAGAAACGCTCGGTGCCAATTTGCGACACGGTGCGCCCCAGGCCCGCATGCATGCCGATTTCCCTGAACAGGCTCATGTGAAGGGCTCCACTAGCTGAAAGATCGCCAAGGGTTCGGTTTTTGCACGAACACGTCAAGGGGAGTACTCCAATAGGGGGATTGGCGGGTGCCGGCACAGCGCCTAGATTCCCTGGCATTCAACGGGAAACATATCCCGCATCGGCTTTTTCTTTTTTCGTTTCTGCCTCAAACCAAGAATAAACAAGAGGATAACGATATGAGCACAACCCCCGCGCCCGATGGCGTGCTGAAACCTACCTTGAGTGTGTTCGATGTGGTGGCCATTACCGTTTCGGCGGTGACTCCGGCCAGTTCCGTGTTTGTTATTGCCCCGTTTGCGATCCAGCAGGCTGGCAGCGGGGTGTTCCTGGCGTTTGTAATGGCCGGGTTGCTGGCGCTGATGTTTGCCTTTTGCTACGCCGAGCTGGGGCGCGCCCATAACAGCGCTGGCGGCGAGTATGTGTACGCCAAGCGTGTGTTTGGTGGCATGGCCGGTTACGCGACCTTCCTCACGGTACTGGTGATGCTGCTGTTTATCCCGCCGGTGCTGGCGACCGGCGCGGCGACTTACCTCAACAATGCCCTGGGCACCACATTCGACTCACAAACCGTGGCCCTGGTGATTGTGGTGTGCAGCTACGCCCTGGGCATTCTCAATATCAAACTCAATGCCTGGATCACCGGCACCTGTCTGCTGCTGGAAGTGGCAGCGTTGCTGGTGATTGTGTTTATCGGCTTTGGCAACCCGGTGCAGCCGGCCAGTGTGCTGTTCCAACCGCAGATCGTCGAGAACGGCGTGCTGCACCTGGCGCCCTGGGCGCTGGTGATCGGCGCGGTGGGCATCGGCCTGTTCTCGTTCAATGGCTACGGCCCTGCGGTGCTGCTGGCCGAGGACATGAAATGCGGCGGCAAGGGCGTACACAAGGCGGTGCTGTGGTCCCTGGGCCTGGTGGTGGTGATTGAACTGGTGCCGATCACCGCGCTGTTGATCGGCGCGCCGTCCCTGCAAGAGATGATCAGCAGCCCGGACCCCATCGGCTACCTCTTGACCAGCCACGGCAATGAAACCCTGTCACGCCTGGTCAGCGCCGGGATCTTCCTATCGGTGTTCAACGCCATCGTCGCCATCGTGATCCAGATTGGCCGGGTGGTGTTCAGCAGCGGCCGCGATGTCCTGTGGACGCCGACCGTCAACAAACTCTTCACCCGTATCCACCCGCGCTGGGATTCGCCATGGCTGGCCACGCTGTTCCTGGCGATTCCTTCGGCGCTGCTCAGTTTCAGCTCCAATCTGGCAGACCTGACGTCCTTCAGTGTGTTGTTGATCATGCTGGTGTACCTGATCGTCGCGTTGAGCGCGCTGCTGAGCCGGGTGCTGTTGCGCGATCGCTTGCACCCGTATCGCATGCCCCTGTGGCCGGCGCCGGCATTGCTGGCCGTGGCGGGCGCGGGGTATCTGTTGTTTACCTTGTTTATCGCGGCGTCCATGCGCGACATCATGGTTATCATCGGCCTGCTGGCGTTGTCGGTGATCCTGTATTGCATCAGCGGCCGGTCGAGTCCGGCGTTTCAGAAACTGTAAGGAGTGGTTATGCGCGCACGTCAATTGGGCATTACGTTGGGGCTGGGTATGCCCGGCAAATTGAATGCGATTACTGATGTCCCCGGCGTTCGGGTCGGTCACAGCACGCTCAAGGAGCAGATCAACGGCAAGCAGGTGCGCACCGGGGTCACGCTGATCCAGCCACGGGCCGGGGCTGCACGTCTGCAGCCGTGTTTTGCCGGGTATCACGTGCTCAATGGCAACGGCGACGCCACCGGCCTGGAATGGATCGGTGAAGCCGGGCTGTTGACCACCCCCCTGGCGATTACCAACACCCACAGTATCGGCATTGTGCGCGACACCCTGATTGCCCTGGAGCGCGACAGCCTGGCGGACCCCGCGGTGTACTGGTGCATGCCGGTGGTGATGGAGACCTATGACGGTCTGCTCAACGATATCTGGGGCCAGCATATCGGTGCGGAGCACGTGCTCCAGGCCATGGCCGCTGCGGAATCCGGCCCGGTGCAGGAGGGGGCCGTGGGCGGTGGCACCGGGATGATCTGCCATGAGTTCAAGGGTGGCATCGGCAGTGCCTCGCGCCAGTTGCCGGCGCAGCAGGGCGGCTGGACTGTGGGCGTGCTGGTGCAGGCCAACCATGGCAAGCGCCAGGAACTGCGGGTAGATGGCTATCCGGTGGGGCGGCACTTGATGGAAATTGCCTCGCCGTTTGCCGACCGCGGCACGCCGGGCATGGGCTCCATTGTGGTGATTATCGCCACCGATGCGCCGCTGCTGCCGCACCAGTGCCAACGCCTGGCACAACGCGCGTCCATTGGTATTGCCCGCACCGGCGGTGGCACCGAGGACTCCAGCGGCGATCTGTTCCTGGCGTTTGCCACCGGCAACCATGACCTGCCGGCGGCCGATTACGGGCGCAAGGACCTGCCTCTCAGCACGGCGTTGAGCATGGTCAATAACGATCATATTTCGCCCTTGTTCAGCGCAGCGGCGGAGGCAGTGGAGGAGGCCATCATCAACGCGATACTGGCCGGGGAAGACATGACCACCGCCGATGGCGTGCTGGTACCGGGGCTGGAGGGGCAGACGCTGCTTGAAGCGCTGCGTCAGGCGGGGTGGCGGCGGCCTTGAGAGGGCTATCGCTGGCAAGTCGGCTCCTACAGGGGCCGGCATAACCCTATGCCAACCACTGCGCCAATAACAACCTGTCAATAATAATAAAACAATAGCTACTTAATCATTCCTAATGACACGGTGGCACTTTTAAAGTGCACCCCATTCAATATATTGGATCCATTCAATATTGAAATGTGACCTGTCTGGCATTTAGCTGTTTAGCACTATTTAATATTTAAATAGTCCGCTCCCCGCCAATCCGCCTATAAAAAGAATATAAACACCGCTTTCCCAGTGTTTGCAGGCATTATTCGTTCGGTGTAATTTTTCCGCAAAAAAAATACTGGACGTGTGATTTCGAAGTGTGTCAGCTTTCTTTCGCCTTCATAAGAGGCGAGTGATAGGACGATCTCGCCAGAGCGCGTCGCTATCGGACAAAAACTGTTCCACTTGCAAACAAGGAAGTACGTTTATGTCGAAAGTAAAAGACAAAGCTATTGTATCGGCAGCTCAAACAAGTAGCGCCTATTCACAAATCGATAGCTTTAGCCATTTGTATGACCGTGGCGGTAACCTCACGGTCAATGGCAAACCATCGTTCTCTGTCGACCAGGCAGCCGACCATTTGCTACGCGAAAACGCGGCATACCGGGACGTTGACGGCAACGGCAGGATCGATCTGACCTACACCTTCCTGACGTCGGCCTCCTCGTCGACCATGAACAAGCATGGCATCTCCGGGTTCAGCCAGTTCAGCAACCTGCAAAAAGGCCAAGCGGTACTGGCCATGCAATCCTGGGCCGATGTGGCCAATGTCACCTTCACCGAGAAAGCCTCGGGCGGCGACTTCCACATGACCTTCGGCAACTACAGCGCGGGCCAGGATGGCGCCGCTGCCTTTGCCTATCTGCCGGGCACCAATGAGAAGTACCACACGAGCGGCACGGATGGCACCTCCTGGTACCTGATCAATAACAGCTACACCGCCAACATCAACCCTGGCCTGAACAACTACGGACGCCAGACCCTGACCCACGAGATCGGCCATACCCTGGGCCTGGATCACCCTGGCGACTACAACGCCGGGACCGGTAACCCGTCTTACCGAGACGCGGACTACGGCCAGGACACGCGTGGCTACAGCGTCATGAGTTACTGGGGCGAGAACAACACCAACCAGAACTTCACCAAAGGCGGCGTGGAGGCCTACGCGTCCGGCCCGTTGATCGACGATATCGCAGCGATCCAGAAGCTCTATGGTGCCAACTACGACACCCGTGCCGGCGATACCACCTACGGCTTCAACTCCAACACCGGGCGCGATCACCTCAGTGCCACTTCCAATGCCGACAAGCTGGTGTTCTCGGTATGGGACGGCGGCGGCAACGACACCCTGGACTTCTCCGGCTTTACCCAGAACCAGAAAATCAACCTCAACGAGACTTCGTTCTCTGATGTGGGCGGACTGGTGGGTAACGTATCGATCGCCCAGGGCGTGACAGTGGAAAACGCCTTTGGCGGCTCGGGCAATGACCTGCTGATCGGCAATGCCGTGGCCAACACCCTCAAGGGTGGTGCCGGCAATGACCTGATCTACGGCGGTGGCGGGGCCGACAAACTGTGGGGCGGCGCGGGTTCGGACACCTTTGTGTTCGGTGCCAGCTCCGACTCCAAGCCGGGTGCTGCCGATCAGATCCTCGACTTCACCTCGGGTTCGGACAAGATCGACCTGACCGGTATCACCAACGGCAGCGGCCTGCATTTCGTCAGCGCGTTCACTGGCGCTGCCGGCGATGCGGTGCTCACGTACGCCTCGGGTACCAACCTGGGCACGTTGGCGGTGGACTTCTCCGGGCACGGCGTGGCGGATTTCCTCGTCACCACCGTAGGCCAGGCGGCCTACAGCGACATCGTGGCCTGATCAAGGGGTAAGGAGGGCGGCGCTGCAGCGCTGCCCTCTGCCTTGCAACAGGCCTGTAAACGGGTAATGGTGATGAACATTTATCGCAACGCAATCGCCTGTTGTATCCAGGCATTGCTGGTGTTGGCAGGAGCCCACGCAATGGCAAGCAGTCTCATTTTACCCAGCGCCGCGCAGTTGGCTGGCCATTGGCAATTACGCCAGCAAGAGCAGGTGTGCGAACTGGACCTGATCGCCGACAACGGCTTGCGCGGTGATGTGCTGTGCGCGCAACAGTGGCTGGGGGAACAACCCCGGACATGGCTGCCCACGCCAGACGGAATATGGTTGATGAACGCCGAGGGTACGGGGATTACCCATCTGAATCGGCAGAAAGAGGGCGAATATACCGCGACCTCCAAGTCCGGATTAGCCCTGATATTGCAACGCACGCAGTAACTGAGCAAAACGGTTATATCCTTATAACCACTGACCGTAGAGTCATTTATTGAAATTGGCAGTCATCTATCTGTCACTTTCGATGAACTAAGCACATGTTAAATAGTTGCCTGCTTCCTTATGGAGTACCGGACAGACTATTGTGCGTATTTTAGCCCTGGGAAGATCAATCAAGATGGCGAAGACCACTCGCGCTGCACCGTTGTTTAAGGCCCTTGGCGACTATAAAAGTATCTTGATCAGTGTGGGTTGCTTCACCGCATTGATCAATTTGCTGATGCTGGTGCCGTCCATTTATATGCTGCAAGTCTATGACCGGGTTCTGTCATCGCAGAACGAAACCACCCTGGTGATGTTGACCCTGATGGTGGTGGGTTTCTTTGCCTTTATCGGCGCCCTGGAAGTGGTGCGCAGCTTTATTGTGATCCGTATCGGCAGCCAGTTGGAGCGCCGGTTCAACCTGCAGGTGTACAAGGCCGCTTTCGAGCGCAACCTGCAACGAGGCGAAGGCCACGCCGGGCAATCTTTGGGAGACTTGACCCATATCCGCCAGTTCCTCACGGGGCCGGCGTTGTTTGCATTCTTCGATGCGCCGTGGTTTCCGATCTACCTGCTGGTGATTTACCTGTTCAATGTCTGGCTGGGGGTACTGGCCACGGTGGGCACGGTGCTGTTGATCGCCCTGGCATGCCTCAATGAATACCTGACCAAAAAACCGTTGCGCGAAGCCAGCGGCTACTCCCAACAGTCCACCCAGTTGGCAACCAGCCACTTGCACAATGCCGAGACGATCCAGGCCATGGGCATGCTGGGAGCGTTGCGCAGCCGCTGGTTCCAGGTGCATTCACAGTTTCTCGGCTTGCAGAACCAGGCCAGCGATACCGGCTCGGTGATCAGCTCCCTGAGCAAATCCCTGCGCCTGCTCCTGCAATCGTTGGTGTTGGGGCTAGGCGCCTTGCTGGTGATCAAGGGGCAGATGACGGCCGGGATGATGATTGCCGGCACCATCCTGATGGGGCGGGTGTTGAGCCCCATCGACCAGTTGATCGCGGTGTGGAAGCAATGGAGCTCGGCCAAGCTGGCCTATCAACGCCTCGATGAGCTGTTGCAGGAATTCCCGCCGGGGGCAGGGGCCATGGCCTTGCCGGCACCCCAGGGCCAGGTGAGTTTCGAACAGGTCAGCGCCGGGCCGCCGGGGCGGCGGGCGGCGACCTTGCATCAGGTCAGCTTCAAGCTGGCGGCCGGTGAAGTGCTGGGGGTGTTGGGTGCCTCTGGCTCCGGCAAGTCGACCCTGGCGCGAGTGCTGGTGGGCGTGTGGCCGACCCTGGCTGGCACGGTGCGCCTGGACGGAGCCGATATCCATCGCTGGGACCGCGACGACCTTGGCCCCCATATCGGCTACCTGCCCCAGGACATCGAACTGTTCAGCGGCAGCATCGCTGACAACATCGCACGTTTTCGCCAGGCAGATCCCGAGCGGGTGGTGCAGGCCGCCCAGCAAGCCGGGGTGCATGACCTGATCCTGCGCTTGCCCCAGGGTTACGACACTGTTCTGGGCGACGACGGCAGCGGCCTGTCCGGCGGGCAGAAACAACGGGTGGCCCTGGCCCGTGCGTTGTATGGCGGGCCACGCCTGATCGTGCTCGACGAACCCAACTCCAACCTCGACACCGTGGGTGAGGCGGCGTTGGCCAGCGCCATCATGCAGATGAAAGCCCAGGGCAGCAGCGTGATCCTGGTCACCCACCGCTCCTCGGCCCTGGCCCAGGCCGACAAGTTGCTGGTGCTCAACGAAGGCCGCCTGCAAGCGTTCGGCCCAAGCCAGGAAGTGCTGCGGGCGCTGTCCGGGCAAGCGCCCCGGGAAAATCCCGAGGCACCAGGTAGGAGCCGGCTTGCCGGCGATGGTCGTGAGCGACCGTAAGGGAGAGCCGGTTTGACGCGGCGTTCTCAAGTTTTTCGCGAGCGAGCTCGCTCCTACAGGAATCGTGGTTTATGAACGTTGATACGCAAGTGTTTCCCGAGCGCGATGCGCGCTTTTTCGCCCGCCTGGGCTGGCTGATGACCATACTCGGCGCCGGCGGTTTCTTTCTCTGGGCCAGCCTGGCACCGTTGGACCAGGGCATTGCGGTACAGGGCACAGTGGTGGTGTCCGGCAAGCGCAAGGCCGTGCAAACCCTCAGCCCCGGCGTGGTCAGCCGGATCCTGGTGCGCGAAGGCGAGGTGGTCAAACAAGGCCAGCCGCTGTTTCTCCTCGACCAGACCCAAAGCCAGGCCGACGTACAATCCCTGCAAGCCCAGTACCGCATGGCCTGGGCCAGCGTCGCCCGCTGGCAGAGCGAGCGCGACAGCTTGCCGGCGGTGATCTTTCCCGCCGCCCTGAGTACCGACCCCGATCCTGCCCTGGCGTTGGTCCTGGAAGGCCAGCGCCAGCTGTTCAGCAGCCGGCGCGATGCCTTTGCCCGTGAACAATCCGGGATCCGCGCCAACATCGAAGGCGCCAGCGCCCAACTCAACGGCATGCGCCGTGCCCGCACGGACCTGAACGCCCAGGCGCAATCGCTGCGTGATCAACTGGCTAACCTGCAACCCCTGGCCGACAACGGCTATATCCCGCGCAATCGCCTGCTGGAGTACCAGCGCCAGTTGTCCCAGGTGCAACAGGACCTGGCACAGAACAGCGGCGAAAGCGGGCGCCTGGAGCAGGGCATCCTCGAATCGCGCCTCAAGTTGCAACAACACAGCGAGGAATACCAGAAAGAAGTCCGCAGCCAATTGGCCGATGCGCAACTGCGCAGCCTGACCCTGGAGCAGCAGCTGGCGTCCGCCGGCTTCGACCTGCAACACAGTGAAATCAACGCGCCGGCCGATGGCATTGCGGTCAACCTGGGCGTGCACACCATCGGTGCGGTGGTGCGGGCCGGGGAAACCCTGCTGGAAATCGTGCCCCAGGACACGCGCCTGGAAGTGGAAGGGCGCCTGCCGGTGAACCTGGTGGACAAGGTCGGCAGCCATCTGCCGGTCGATATCCTGTTCACCGCCTTCAACCAGAGCCGTACACCACGGGTGCCGGGGGAAGTGAGCCTGATCTCTGCCGACCAGTTGCTCGACGAAAAGACCGGCGCACCGTACTACGTGCTGCGCACCACGGTCAGCGATGCCTCCCTGGAGAAACTCCAGGGCCTGGTGATCAAGCCCGGCATGCCCGCCGAGATGTTTGTGCGTACCGGCGAGCGCTCGTTGCTCAACTACCTGTTCAAGCCGTTGCTCGACCGTGCCGGCTCGGCGTTGACCGAGGAATGAGCATGAAACCTGTGTTCATCGCCTTGCTCCTCGCGTGCAGCAGTGCCCAGGCCGCCATGGGCCCGTTCGATGTGTATGAACAGGCCCTGCGTAACGATCCGACGTTCCTCGGCGCGATCAAGGAACGTGATGCCGGCCTGGAAAATCGCACCATCGGCCGCGCCGGCCTGTTGCCCCGGCTGTCCTACAACTACAACAAGGGGCGCAACAACTCCGAGGCCACAGTGCCCAATAGCCGGGGCGGTAAGTCCAGCGAAGATCGTAACTACAGCAGCTACGGCTCGACCTTCACCCTGCAGCAACCGCTGTTCGACTACGAAGCCTACGCCAACTACCGCAAGGGCGTGGCCCAGGCGCTGTTTGCCGACGAGAGTTTTCGCGACAAGAGCCAGGCGCTGCTGGTGCGGGTACTGACTTATTACACCCAGGCCCTGTTCGCCCAAGACCAGATCGATATCGCCCGGGCGAAGAAGAAGGCATACGAGCAACAGTTCCAGCAGAACCAGCACCTGTTCCAGCAAGGCGAGGGCACCCGTACCGACATTCTGGAGGCCGAATCCCGTTATGAGCTGGCCATCGCCGAAGAGATCCAGGCCCTCGACGAACAGGACGCCTCGCTGCGCGAACTGGGGGCGCTGCTCGGCGTACAGAGCGTCAATATTGCTGACCTGGCGCCGCTGAACCCTGACTTTACCGCCTTCACCCTGGCACCGGCCAACTACGACAGCTGGCACGAACTGGCGTTGACCAACAACCCGAGCCTGGCCTCCCAGCGCCAGGCCGTGGAAGTGGCGCGCTATGAGGTGGAACGCAACCGCGCCGGGCACTTGCCACGCATCACCGCGTATGCCAGTTCGCGCCGGCAGGAGTCCGACAGCAGCAACACCTACAACCAGCGCTACGACACCAACACCATCGGCATTGAACTGAGCATGCCGCTGTATGCCGGCGGCGGCGTATCGGCGTCCACCCGCCAGGCCAGTCGCTCCATGGAGCAGGCCGAATACGAGCTGGAGGGCAAGACCCGCGAAACCTTGATTGAGCTGCGTCGCCAGTTCAGCGCCTGCCTGTCCGGCGCCAGCAAGCTGCGGGCTTACCAAAAGGCCCTGGCCTCCGCCGAAGCGCTGGTGGTGTCGACCAAGCAAAGCATCCTCGGCGGCGAGCGCGTCAACCTCGATGCCCTCAACGCCGAGCAGCAGCTGTACAGCACCCGTCGCGACCTGGCCCAGGCCCGTTACGACTACCTGATGGCCTGGACCAAATTGCATTACTACGCGGGCAACCTGCGCGACACCGACCTGGCCAAGGTCGATGAAGCCTTCGGCCCCACCCAACGCTGACCTGTGGGAGCCGGCTTGCCGGCGATGGCGCGCTCAAGCTCACCGCCGCCGGCAAGCCGGCTCCCACAGGGGGAACACATACAATAAAAAGGACGCTCACTGTGAACGCGAAACAACAAGGCTATCGCTGCATCATGCTGTGTGGGCTGGCCAGCCTGGGGACCGCCCAGGCCGCAGCCTACGTGGAAACGGGCAAGCCGGGCGATCCTGGCAGTTGGCGCTCGGCGGAGTATCAGCGGGACTGGGGCCTGGGACGCATGCAGGCCGATCAAGCCTATGCCATGGGGATCAGTGGTGCCGGGGTCAAGATCGGCGCCCTGGACTCGGGCTTCGATGCCAGCCATCCAGAAGCCTCCCCTGAGCGCTTTCACCCGGTGAGCGCCAACGGCACTTATGTGGATGGCCGCCCGTTCTCCACCACCGGCGCGCTGAACCCCAACAACGACTCCCACGGCACCCATGTCACCGGCACGATGGGCGCGGCCCGTGATGGCAGCGGCATGCATGGCGTGGCCTACAACGCGCAGATTTATGTGGGCAACACCAACGCCAGCGACAGCTTCCTGTTTGGCCCGACGCCCGACCCCAAATACTTCAAGGCGGTGTACAGCGCCATGGTCGATTCCGGGGTGCGTGCGATCAACAACAGTTGGGGCAGCCAGCCCAAGGATGTCAGCTACCAGACCCTGGGTGATCTGCACGCGGCCTACGCCCAGCACTTCAACCAGGGCACCTGGCTGGACGCCGCCGCCGATGTGGCCCGGGCCGGGGTGATCAATGTGTTCAGCGTCGGCAACAGCGGCTATGCCAACGCCAGCGTGCGCTCGGCGTTGCCGTACTTTGAACCGGCACTGGAAGGCCACTGGCTGGCGGTGTCGGGCCTGGACAAGGCCAATAACCAGAAATACAACCAGTGCGGCATCGCCAAGTACTGGTGCATTTCCACCCCAGGGGCGTTGATCGACAGCACCATTCCCGGCGGTGGCTATGGGATCAAGTCCGGCACCTCGATGTCGGCGCCCCATGCCACCGGCGCCTTGGCACTGGTGATGGAGCGCTACCCGTATCTGAACAATGAACAGGCCCTGCAAGTGCTGTTGACCACGGCCACGCAACTGGACGGTTCACTGACCGAGGGGCCAACCGCCAAGGTCGGCTGGGGCGTGCCGGACCTGGCCCGGGCGATGCATGGGCCGGGGCAGTTGCTGGGCGCCATGGAGGTCAATCTGGCGGCCGGGCAGGGGGATGTGTGGAGCAATGGCATCTCCGACAAGGCGCTGTTGCAACGCCAGGGCGAGGACAGCACCGAGCACCTGGCATGGCAACAGACCTTGAAGGACAAGGGCTGGGAAAATGGACTGGGCGCCGGCGCCAGCCAGCAGGAGCAGACTGACTACGCCGTGGGCATGGCCCGGGATGCGGCGGCGACCCAGCGCATTTACCAAGGCAGCCTGATCAAGTCCGGCGCCGGTAGCCTGGTACTCAGCGGCGACAGCACTTATCGCGGCCCGACCACGGTCAATGGTGGTGTGTTGAAGGTCGATGGCTCGCTGGCCTCGGCAGTGACGATCAACAATGGCGGCACCCTGGGTGGTTCCGGGCGTGTCGGGGCGTTGCTCGCCAACAGCGGGGCCAGCGTGGCGCCGGGCAATTCCATCGGCACCTTGAACGTGGCAGGGGATGTCAGTTTCGAGGCCGGCTCGACCTATGCAGTGGAACTGTCGGACAGCAGCAGTGACCGCATTGTCGCGGGCGGCAAGGCCACCCTCAATGGCGGTACCGTGACCCTGGCCCTGGAAAACAGCCCGACCCTGCTCAGTCAGCCCCAGGCGCAAAGCCTGATCGGCCGCCAGTACAACATCTTGCAGGCGGCGGGCGGGGTTACCGGCAGTTTTGGTGCGGTATTGCCCAACTACCTGTTCCTGGGAGGCAACCTCGATTACGCCACCAACGGTGTGCAGTTGGCTATCGCGCGCAATGACGCGAGCTTTGCCAGTGTCGCCGCGACCCGCAACCAGCGCGCCGTGGCCGCCGCTGCCGAGCAGTTGGGGGCCGGTAACCCGGTGTATGAAAGCGTGCTGAGTGCCGACTCCGTCGGGGTTGCCCGCCAGGCGTTCCAGCAGTTGTCTGGGGAGATCTACCCGGCGGTTGGCGCGATGCTGATCAATGACAGTCGCCAGGTACGCGATGCCGTTGGCGAGCGCCTGCGCCACGTGCCTGCCACGGGCGAAAGCAACCTCTGGATCAAGGCCCTCGGTGCCTGGGGCAAGGCCGACAGCCGCAGCGAATATGCCGGTTACACCCGTTCTATCGGCGGGATGCTGCTGGGGGTTGACGGCCAATGGGACGAACAGACTCGCGTTGGCGTGATGGCGGGCTACAGCGACAGCTCGCTGAACATGGGCGATGGCACGCATTCGTCGGCCGATGTCGACAGCTACCACCTGGGCACCTATGCCGGACGCGAACTGGGCAACTGGCGGGTCAGCGTGGGTGGTGCGTACAGCTGGCATCGCGGCGATGTGCAGCGCGACCTGCAATACGGTGACGTCAGCGCCAAGCAAAAGGCCAAGCTGGATGCGCGCAGCTTGCAGGTATTCACCGAGGCGGCCTACCGCCTGGACCTGCACACGCTGGCCCTGGAGCCATTCGCCAACCTGGCCTATGTGCATCTGGACAGCGAACGTTTGCGTGAAAAAGGCGATAGCGCAGCCCTGCAACGCGGCAGCGATCGCCGTGACGCCACCCTCGGCACCCTGGGCCTGCGCGCCCTCAAGACGCTGCCCCTCAATGACCGGCAGCAACTGGAACTCTCCGGCTCCCTGGGCTGGCAACACAGCCTGTCACCCGTGGAGTCCGAGGAGCACCTGGCCTTTGTCGCGGGCGGTCCGTCGTTTGCCGTGCGCAGCACACCGTTGCAACGCGACGCCGCGCTGGTGGGCTTGAAGGCCAGCCTGGCGCTGAGTGACAGCACCCGGATCAACCTCGATTACAGCGGCCAATTGGCTTCAAGGGAGAAGAACCAAGGCGTAGGCCTGAGCCTGGACTGGCAATTCTAAACACCCCTGGCAGGAGCCGGCTTGCCGGCGATGAGGCCCTTGAATCATGCGTGGGCTTCAAGGCCGCCATCGCCGGCAAGCCGGCTCTTACCGGGTGTGTGAACAAGAACAACAAACGCAACAAAACTAAGGAAGGTCACCGTGAACGCAAAACAACGAGGGTTTCACTCCGCCATCCCAACAGGCCCGGGCTACCCGCTCAAGGCCCTGAGTCGCGTGCCATACGGCGCGCTGCTGTGTTGCCTGGCCAGCCTGGGTACCGCCCAGGCCGCACCCTACGTGGAAGCCGGCAAGTTGGGGGATGTCGCCAGTTGGCGCAGCAATGAGTTCAAGGCCGATTGGGGCCTGGGCGCGGTCAATGCCGATGTGGCGTATGCCGCAGGTTACAGCGGCAAGGGCGTGAAGCTGGGGATTTTCGACCAGCCGGTATATGCCCAGCACCCCGAGTTCTCCAGCCCGGGCAAGGTGCAGACCCTGGTGACGCAAGGGATCCGCCAATACACCGACCCGTACATCCCGGTGAAGGCTGGCGAGGCGTTCCGCTATGACGGCACGCCGTCCCTGGGCTCCAACGGCAAGCTGGGCGATCACGGTACCCATGTCGGTGGCATTGCCGCCGGCGACCGGAACGGCGGGCCGATGCACGGCGTGGCGTACAACGCCCAGATCCTCAGTGCCGAGAACGGCGACCCGGGCCCCGAAGACGGCATCATCCTGGGCAACGACGGTGCGGTGTACGAGGCCGGCTGGGACAGCCTGGTGGCCCACGGTGCGCGCATCATCAACAACAGTTGGGGGATCGGCATCGGCGATCAGTTTGCCAAGGGCGGCAAGGACCCCGCGTTCCCCCATTTCAGTCTCAGCGATGCACAGGCCCAGTTCGACCAGATCAAACCGTTGCTGGGGACTGCGCCAGGGGGGGCCTACACCGGGGCGATCAATGCGGCGCGCAGCGGCGTGCTGACGATCTTTGCCGCGGGTAACGACTACAACCTGAACAACCCCGATGCGATTTCCGGTCTGGCGTATTTCGTACCTGAGATCGCACCTAACTGGCTGTCGGTGGCCGCCTTACAGCGCAACCCGGACGCTAACAGTCCCAACCCTTATGTGATCAGCACCTTCTCGTCCCGTTGCGGCTATGCCGCCAGCTTCTGTGTGTCGGCACCGGGCACCGCGATTTACAGCTCGGTGATGGTGGGCACCACGGTCGATAACATGACCCTGGGCTGGAACAATAAAAACGGCACCTCCATGGCCGCCCCCCATGTGGCAGGCGCCGCCGCGGTGTTGATGGAGCGTTTCCCGTATATGAGCGGCGAGCAGATTTCCACGCTGCTCAAGAGCACGGCCACCGACCTTGGCGCGCCGGGCATCGACTCGCTGTACGGCTGGGGCATGATCAACCTGGGCAAGGCGGTCAGCGGGCCGGGGATGTTTATCACCGCCGAGGACATTCCCACCGAGTTTCGCATCGATGGCGGCTACGGCAGCGGCCAGTTTGTCGCTGACTTGCCGGGGGTTGGGGCTGTGGTCGACGCCGGCAAGCCCACCCAGCGCCTGTGTGACGATGTGCACTGCGGGCGGGACGTGTGGAGCAATGACATTTCCGGTCACGGCGGCCTGACCAAACAGGGCATCGGCACGCTGGTGCTGACCGGCAACAACACCTATAGCGGGCCGACCCTGGTCAATCAAGGCCTGCTGGCGGTCAATGGCTCGCTGACGTCGGCGGTCACGGTCAGCAACAGCGGGGTACTGGGCGGTTCCGGCGCCATCGGCGCGCTGCACGCGAAAAGCGGCGGTACGGTGGCGCCGGGCAACTCCATCGGCACCTTGAATGTGGCCGGGGATGTCAACTTCGACGCCGGTTCCACCTACGCGGTGGAACTGTCCAACAGCAGCAGTGACCGTATCGTTGCCGGCGGCAAGGCGACCCTCAACGGCGGCACCGTGACCCTGGCCCTGGAAAACAGCCCGACCTTGCTCAGCCAGCCCGAGGCGCAAAGCCTGATCGGTCGCCAGTACAACATCCTCCAGGCGGCCGGGGGGATCAGCGGCAGCTTTGCTTCGGTACTGCCCAACTACCTGTTTGTCGGCGGCACCCTGAACTATGGTGCCAACGGCGTGCAACTGGATGTCGCGCGTACGGCCAACAGCTTCGCCAGTGTGGCGGCGACCGACAATCAGCGCGCGGTGGCGGCCGCTGCCGAGCAACTGGGCGCCGGCAATGGCGTCTATGAAAGCCTGTTGCTGGCGCCGAGTGTGGCGTCGGCGCAAGGGGCGTTCCAGCAGTTGTCCGGGGAAATCTACCCGGCCCTGGAGACTGCGCTGGTCAACGACAATCGCTACCTGCGTGAAGCGGTGGGCGAGCGCCTGCAGCAGGGCGAAATGGGCGCCTCGCCACACACCCTCGACACCCGCGGCAACGTCTGGGTCAAGGCCCTCGGCGCCTGGGGTAAAACCGATAGCCACAGCGATACGGCGGGCTACACCACCTCCATCGGCGGGCTGCTGGCGGGTGTGGACGGTGCGCTGGATGACGACACGCGCCTGGGGCTGGTCGCCGGTTACAGCGATACCTCGCTGAACATGGGCGATGGCACTCACTCGCGGGCCTCGGTGGACAGCTACCACTTTGGCGCCTATGCCGGGCGTGAAATCGGCGCCTGGCGCCTGAGCGGCGGGGCGACCTACAGCTGGCATCGCGCCGATGTAAAGCGTGAGTTGCAGTACGGCGAGGTTGCCGGCAAGCAGAAAGCCAAGGTCGATGCCCGCAGCACCCAGGTCTTCACCGAAGCGGCTTACCGCCTGAACCTGCAACCGCTGGCGCTGGAACCCTTCGCCAACCTGGCTTATGTGCACCTGGACAGCGATGGCTTCAACGAGAAAGGCGACGCCGCCGCGCTCAAGGGCGGCGATGACACCCGCGACCTGGTGCTCAGCACCCTGGGCGTGCGGGCCTTGAAGACCTTCAACCTCACTGACCATCAGGCCCTGGACGTTTCCGGCACTCTGGGCTGGCAGCACAACCTCAGCTCTACCGATTCCGAGCGCCACCTGGCGTTCGCTTCGGGTGGCCCCTCGTTTGCAGTGGAAAGTTCGCCGATGGTGCGCGATGCCGCCTTGGTGGGCGTGCGGGCCAGCCTGGCACTGACCAAGGATGCGCGGGTGAACTTTGACTACAACGGCCTGCTGGCCAGCAAGGAGAAAACCCACGGCGTGGGCCTGAGCCTGGACTGGGCCTTCTGATTTGCACTCCACAGGAACCGGCTTGCCGGCGATAAGGCCCTCAAGGCTTGCGATGAGCTTGAGTACGCCATCGGCAAGCCGGTTCCTACAAGGGAGGGTGGGTGATATCCCGAATTTTTGACTTTCTCGACAATTCCAACAAAAGAGAGGCAATACCATGGGTGTCTATGACTACAAAAACCTCACCACTGAGGACTCCAAAGCACTGTTCGCCGACGCCATGGCGATCACGTTGTATTCCTACCACAACCTGGATAACGGCTTTGCCGAGGGCTACCAGCAAAATGGCTTCGGCCTGGGCCTGCCGGCCACGCTGGTGCAGGCATTGATTGGCAGCAGCAACTCCCAAGGCGTGATTCCCGGCATCCCGTGGAACCCCGACTCGGAAAAGGCGGCCCTGGATGCCGTGCAGAAGGCCGGTTGGACGCCCATCAGTGCGAGCACCCTCGACTATGGCGGCAAGGTCGATGCCCGGGGCACTTTCTTTGGCGAAAAGGCCGGCTATACCAGCGCCCAGGTCGAGGTCCTGGGTAAATACGACGATGCTGGCAAACTGCTGGAAATTGGCATCGCCTTCCGTGGCACTTCGGGCCCTCGGGAAAACTTGATCCTTGATTCCATTGGCGATGTGATCAACGACCTGCTGGCCGCTTTCGGCCCTGCGGACTATGCAAAAAACTACGCTGGCCAAGCGTTTGGCGACTTGCTTGGCAAAGTCGCCGCGTATGCCACTGCCCAGGGGCTGAGCGGCCAGGATGTACTGGTCAGCGGCCATAGCTTGGGCGGCCTGGCGGTCAACAGCATGGCGGACTTGAGCAACGACACCTGGTCGGGGTTCTACAAGGACGCCAACTACGTGGCCTATGCCTCGCCGACCCAGGCCAGCGGCGACAAAGTGTTGAACATCGGCTATGAAAACGATCCGGTGTATCGAGCCCTCGACGGCTCGTCGTTCAACCTGTCGTCCGTTGGGGTGCACGACCAACCCCACGCCTCCAGCGCCGATAACATTGTCAGCTTCAACGACCATTACGCCTCGACACTGTGGAACATCCTGCCGTTTTCCATCCTCAACCTGCCGACCTGGGTCTCCCATTTGCCCACCGGTTATGGCGATGGCATGAGCCGTATCCTGGAGTCTAAGTTCTATGACCTGACCAGCCGCGACTCCACCATCATCGTTGCCAACCTGTCCGACCCGGCGCGCGCCAATACCTGGGTGCAGGACCTTAATCGCAACGCCGAAGCCCACAAGGGCAGCACGTTCATTATCGGCAGCGACGGCAATGACCTGATCCAGGGCGGCCGGGGCAATGACTACCTGGAAGGGCGTGCCGGCAACGACACCTTCCGCGATGGCGGTGGCTACAACATCCTGCTGGGCGGCAAGGGTTTCAATACCCTGGACCTGCAACAATCGCTGAAAAACGTCGAGGTGGCCAACGATGGCGCGGGCACCCTGTATATCCGCGACGGGCAAAGCGGTATCAGCATGACCCGTGATATGGGCGCGATAGTCAGCAAGGAGAGCTATCTGTTGCTGTTCAGCAAGGACGTGACCCACAGCGTGACCGACAAGGGCCTGCTGGCGGGCAAGGACCTGACAGCCTACGCGTCGTCACTCAAGGGCGATACCGGTGCCAATGTGCTCAAGGCGGGCGATGCCGGGCAGTGGCTGTTTGGCCTGGATGGCAGTGACCACCTGATTGGCGGCAAGGGTAATGATGTGCTGGTGGGCGGAGCCGGCAATGACCTGCTGGAAGCGGGCGGCGGGCGCAATACCTTCCTGTTTGAAGGCGACTTTGGCCAGGACCGGATCCTGGGCTACCAGTCCACGGACAAGCTGGTGTTCATGGGCGTGGAGGGTGTGGACGGGCAGTACAACTATCTCGACCATGCCAAGGCGGTGGGCAGCGATACGCTGCTGACGTTCGGCGATAACTCGGTGACGTTGGTGGGAGTAGGGCTGGGCAGCCTGTCGGCGGAGGCGTTCGTTATCACCTGAAACAAACTGTAGGAGCCGGCTTGCCGGCAATGAGGCCCTTGAATCACATGTGGGTTTCAAGGCCGCCATCGCCGGCAACCCGGCTCCTGCACGGTCAGTCTTCCTTGCGCACGGTGGCGACATCCGCCGCCTTGACCCGCACGCGCTTGCCGGCGATATCGGTGAACTCGTAAAAACCATCAGGTGTGTTGGCATTCGGCGTGTCTGTGGTCAGGTACTGAGTACCGTTCTGCAAGGTCACGACGGTCGGCGTCGAGCACCCGGCCAATGCCAGAAATGCCAGTGCAGCCAGCGGCAGGCCCCAGTTCTTCATGTTCATAACCTTTACTCTCATCCTTCAAAAAACCCATGCTCAACGGCTGCGGGCAACAAATGTTACGCGGATCCACTCCCATCTGATCACTTTTATGCAAAAAGTTGCGTGCGCCACTGATCTATTAGCGATTGCAACACAAGCCTGACGGCGGCAATCTGTATGCATAACCAGTATTTTTCCAAGTGCCTGTCATGTCCAACCCCCTCGAAGACCCGCTTTACTACCTGCATAACTTCCAGCAAGTGCTCGATTGGCTGGGGCAGCGCTATGCCGATGTGCTGGATGACGAAGAACAGCGGTTTATGGCGCAGTTCGCCCAGTTGCCACAACCGGCCCAGGCCTTGTTGGTGCGGATGGTGATGCGCAAGGGCGTGCATTTTCGCGCGAGCAAGCTCAACTACGGCGAGATCGGCCCGATCGACGTGGCCGTGCAGCCGTTGCTGGCCCACGGCTGGGTCAGCGAGCAGGGCCTGCTGTCGATTGATGAACTGTGGGGCCAGTTGCAAAAAGGCGAGGTGCTGCAGGCGTTCAAGCCGTGGATCGAGCAGCCCAGGGGCAAGAAGTCCGACTGGCTGCCGGATTTATCCAGTCATTTCAACGAACCCCGTACGTTTGCGCAGTGGTGTCCTGCACTGGACGAGCGGCTTTACAGCCTCACGGTGATGGGCCTGTGTGACCGCCTGCGCCTGATGTTCTTCGGCAACCTGTACCAGGACTGGTCGGAGTTTGTACTGGCGGACCTGGGGATCTACACCTACGAGAAGGTCGAGTTCTGCGCTGAATCCCGGGGGCTGCGCCATCGTGACGATGTGGATGGCCTGCTGTTCCTGCACCAGTGCCAACAGGCCTTCGAGGCGGGCCAGGCGCTGGAGGAGGTGCTGGCGCAGATTGCCACGTTGAGCACCGACAACCCCTGGCTGGAAAAGCGACGGGCCAAGCTGCTGTTCCAGATCGGCCAGCATTGCGAACGGCTCGCCGAACTGACGCTGGCCGAAGTGATCTATCGCGGCTGTCCCTATCCCGGCGCGCGCGCACGCCTGATCCGGGTACTGGAACGCCAGGAGGATTTCGCCCAGGCGATGGCCCTGGCCCTGGAGGCCCAGGCCGCCCCACAGAGCGCGGCCGAGCAGCAACACCTGCTGCGGGTGCTGCCGCGGTTGCGGCGCAAGCTGGGTGAGCCGGCGCAGCCCAGGCCCAAGCCCCAGGTGATCCAGCGCCTGGACCTGGAACTGCCATTCCCGCAACCGCTGGCAGCGGTGGAGTTGTGTGTGCAGGCGCACCTGGGGGATCAAGAGGGGCCGGTGCACTACGTGGAAAACACCCTGGTCAACTCGCTGTTCGGCCTGCTGTGCTGGCCGGCGATCTTCGCGCCGTTGCCCGGCTCGTTCTTTCACCCGTTCCAGCGCGGGCCGGTGGA
The DNA here is from genome assembly GCF_000730425.1 of Pseudomonas fluorescens. Classification (NCBI taxonomy): domain Bacteria; kingdom Pseudomonadati; phylum Pseudomonadota; class Gammaproteobacteria; order Pseudomonadales; family Pseudomonadaceae; genus Pseudomonas; species Pseudomonas fluorescens. Next base: position 714,081 of record NZ_CP008896.1, read on the forward strand.
TTTGCACAGTGAGGACTTCCAGCCGCGCCGCGCCGAGTTGTTTGCCGCCTGCCTGGAGCAACTGCACGACCAGCGCTACAAAAGCACGATCCGCCAGCGCTACGCCGAAAAATGGGGGATCCAGTCGCCGTTTGTGTTCTGGAATGTGTTGAGCGAAGAACTGCTCGAACAGGCCCTCGCTTGCTTGCCCGCCGAACATCTGCGGCACTGGTTCGAGCGCCTGTTGCTGGACATCCGCGCCAACCGCGCCGGGATGCCGGACCTGATCCAGTTCTGGCCGGCGCAAAAAACCTACCGCATGATCGAAGTCAAAGGCCCGGGCGATCGCCTGCAGGACAACCAACTGCGCTGGCTGGAGTTCTGTGGCGAGCACCAGATGCCGGTTACCGTGTGTTATGTGCGCTGGGCGGAGCAGGGCGCTTGAGCTATACCGTCGCCGTGCGGGCATTGTGCGAGTTCACGGCCAAGGCGGGTGACCTCGATTTGCGGTTTACCCCGTCGCCCAGTGCCCAGGAAGGCATGGTTGGGCATCGCATGGTGGCATCGCGCCGCAGCGCGCACTACCAGAGCGAAGTGGCTCTGGAGGGGCTCTACCAACAGTTGACCGTGCGTGGCCGTGCCGATGGCTATGATCCGGATCGCAATGTGCTGGAAGAGGTCAAGACCTACCGTGGCGACCTGGCTGCCCAGCCGGCCAACCACCGGCAACTGCACTGGGCCCAGGCCAAGGTCTACGGCTGGCTGATGTGCAGCACGCTGGGGTTGCCCGAGATTGGCTTGGCGCTGGTGTATTTCGATATCGTCAGCGAGCGCGAAACGGTGATCAGCCAGGTTTGCACGGTTGATGAACTGCAAGCGTTCTTCAATCGCCAGTGCGCGTTGTTTCTCGGCTGGGCCGAGCAGCAGGCCCGCCAGCGCCAGGCCCGGGACGCCGCGACCAAGGCCCTGGCCTTTCCCCACGCAGGCTTTCGCCTGGGCCAGCGCACCCTTGCCGAGTCGGTGTACAAGGCCGTCAGTACCGGGCGCTGCCTGATGGCGCAGGCCCCCACGGGGATCGGCAAGACCATGGGGACGGTGTTCCCGATGCTCAAGGCGATGGCGCCGCAGCAGTTGGACAAGCTGTTCTTCCTCACGGCCAAGACCCCGGGCCGCAAACTGGCGCTGGACGCGGTGCAGGTGCTGCACGCCAGTACCGACCTGCCATTGCGCGTGCTGGAGCTGGTGGCGCGAGACAAGGCCTGCGAGCACCTGGACAAAGCCTGCCACGGCGATTCCTGCCCGCTGGCCAAGGGCTTTTATGATCGCCTGCCAGCCGCGCGCGAAGCTGCCGCCGAGGTGCGGCTGCTGGATCAGCGTCATTTGCGCGAGGTGGCGCTGGCCCACGGGGTGTGCCCCTATTACCTGAGCCAGGAAATGGCGCGCTGGTGCGACATGGTGGTCGCCGACTACAACTATTACTTTGATTTTGGCGCCATGCTGTTTGGCCTGGCCCAGCTCAACCAATGGCGGGTCGCTGTGCTGGTGGACGAAGCCCATAACCTGGTGGAGCGGGGCCGCTCGATGTACAGCGCCGACCTTGATCAGTTTGCCCTGAAGAGCTTGCGCGATACCGCCCCCGAACCGTTGAAAAAACCGTTGCAGCGGCTCAACCGAGAATGGAATGCACTGCACAAGGAGCAGGTCGCGGCGTACCAGGCTTATGCCAGCAAACCGGACAAGCTGTTGCAGGCCCTGGCCCTGTGCACCAGCGCCATGGGCGAGTATTTCAACGACCATCCGCAGGCACTCACGGGCCAACTGCAAGGCTTTTACTTCGAGGCCTTGCAGTTCGCCAAGGTGGCGGAGCTGTTCAACGAGCAGTTTGTTTTTGACATCAGCCAGCGCGACCCGCTGGCCAGGCGCCGCTTCTCACGCTTGAGCCTGCGCAATGTGGTCCCGGCTGAGTTTCTCCGCCCACGCTTGACGGCGGCCCGCAGCAGCGTGCTGTTTTCCGCAACCCTGAGCCCCCGGCATTACTATGCCAACCTGCTGGGTCTGCCGGCGGATACCCCATGGATCGACGTGGAATCGCCCTTCGAGGCTGCGCAACTGCAAGTGCACATCATCGACCGCATCTCCACCCGTTTTGTGCATCGCCAGGCCTCCCTGGCGCCCATCGTCGCGCTGATCGCCGAGCAGTTTGAACGTGCGCCCGGCAACTACCTGGCATTTTTCAGCAGCTTTGATTACCAGCAGCAGGTGGCGCAGTTGCTGGCCGAACGGTATCCGTCGATCCCCACCTGGCATCAGTCGCGGGGCATGGCCGAGGCCGAGCGCCAGGCCTTCCTCGACCAGTTCACCGCGCACAGCCAGGGCGTGGGGTTTGCAGTGCTGGGCGGAGCGTTCGGCGAAGGGATCGACCTGCCTGGCGCACGCCTGATCGGGGCCTTTATCGCCACCCTGGGCCTGGCGCAACTCAACCCGGTCAACGAACAGATAAAGCTGCGCATGGGCGCGCTCTTCGGTGAGGGGTATGACTACACCTACCTGTATCCCGGGATCCAGAAGGTGGTGCAGGCGGCGGGGCGGGTGATTCGCACCCAGCAGGACCAGGGGGTGGTGATGCTGATCGATGACCGTTTTGCCGAGCCCAAGGTGCGGTCGCTGTTGCCGCGTTGGTGGTCGCTGACCTGAGGTATTTGCCCGATCAATGATGCTGGCGCAGGCCATGCCGGTGGGGCAGTCTGCAGCAGTCCCCTCATGGAGCTGCGCGATGAGTGCTATCGAACAACAGACGATCCCGGTCAACGGTATTCAATTGAGCCTGTATATCGCCGGCCCCGAGAGCGGAACGCCGGTGTGGTTGCTCCATGGTTTCCCCGAGTGTTGGCACTCCTGGCGCCAACAGATACCCGCGCTGACCGCCGCCGGGTATCGGGTGTTCGTGCCGCAGATGCGCGGCTATGGACGCAGCAGTGCCCCCGCAGACATTGTCGACTACGACGTGCTGACCCTGTGCGCCGATATCCAGGGCGCCATGGACCTGTTCGGGCACCGTCGGGTGGCGATGGTTGGCCATGACTGGGGCGCAGTGGTGGCCTGGCACCTGGCCTTGCTGGAGCCGCAGCGCATCAGCGCTCTGGTCACGATGTCGGTGCCCTTTGCCGGTCGCGCCCGCAGGCCGGTGATCGAGATCATGCGCGAGCTGTATGCCGGGCGTTTCAACTACATCCTGTACTTCCAGCAGCCCGGCGTGGCGGAGCAGGAACTGGAGGCGGATATCGAGCGCACTCTGCGCCTGTTTATGCAGGACCAGGATGTGTTCCTGCAGCAAAAGCCGGCCACCGCCCGCTTGCTGGAAGGCGTCACGCCACCCGGCGCCTTGCCGGCCTGGTGCAGCCAGCACGACCTGGATATCTATGTGCAGACCTTCGCCAAGGGGTTTCGCGGGCCGTTGAACTGGTATCGCAACTTCGAGCGCAACTGGCAACGCACCGAGTTCCTGGCGGGCCGCCAGGTGTTGCAACCGACGCTGTTCCTGATCGGTGACCGCGACCCGGTGGGGGTGTTTGAGGCCCACACGCTCAAGCGCATGCCGCAGGTGGTGCCGCAGTTGGAACAGCATGTCCTGGCCAACTGCGGGCACTGGATCCAGGTGGAGCAGGGCGCGCAGGTCAACGCCCTGTTGCTGGCGTTTCTCGGGCGCTGAGTGTCAGCCCTTGGCCTTGGCCAGGAACGGCGCCAGGCGCCGGCCCATTTCGTCGCCAAGGGCTTGCAGCCCGCTCAAGGGGCGGACCATCACTTCAAACTCGATGATCTGCCCCTGCTCGTTGAAGCGGATCAGGTCGATGCCCTTGAGCTGCTTGTCGCCCACCCGCGCGCTGAACTCCAACATCACGTTGTGGCCGTCGGCGCTGGCCAGTTCGCGGTGGTACTGGAAGTCTTCAAAGACGGTAGACACTGTGTTGAGGATCATTGATACCACCGGCGCGCCGGGGTAGGGCGTATGCGCCATCGGCGAGCGAAACACCGCCTGTGGGGCCAGCAGCTCGGGCAGGGCCGTCAAGTCTGCGGCGGCGAGCATGGCGTGCCAGCGTTGCAGGGTGTGGGCGGCCCCGGGGGCCAATTGCAGGGCTTCGGACATGGTCTGTACCTGTTCTTATGGATGTCGAGCAACCATAAGAGCAGCCGCGAGGTGGGATCAATGATCCAAACTGACAGTTATATGTCTGGAGCAAACACCAGACCTGTAGGAGCGGGCAAGCCCGCTCCTACAGGGACGTGCGGTATTTACACGACTTCCAGGTAGGAACTGTGGATTGCCCGCGCCAGTTCGCGCACGGTGTCGATAAACTCGGTCAGCCGGCTGTGCAGGCCTGCTTCGAGGATCTCGTCGATGCCGGTGTAGCGCAACCTTGCTTCGAATTCGGCAGCCAGGCGCTGGGCAGTGCGACCGTAGCTGCCTGGCAGGTCGGCGAGGATATGGCTCAGTTCCTCGATACAGGCATGTAGCGAACGCGGCACGTCGCTGCGCAACAGCAGCAGTTGCGACACCGAACGTGCATTCAGCGCGTTGGGGTACAGCTCGGTGTAGGCCTCGAACGACGACAGGGCACGCAGCAGGGCACTCCATTGGTAGTAGCCGCGTGCGGACAGGTCGCTGACTTCTTCGGACTCTTCGCCAAACATCTCGTAGCGCGCGTCCAGCAGGCGCAAGGTGTTGTCGGCACGTTCGACAAAGGTGCCCAGGCGGATAAAACGATAGGCATCGTTGCGCATGATCGTACCGGACGTGGCACCACGGAACAGGTGCGAGCGCTGCTTGACCCAGTCACAGAAGTGGCTGATGCCATGGCGCGCCAGGCCGCCGGCCGCCATGCTGCGCATCTCCAGCCAGGTAGCGTTGAGGTTTTCCCACATGTCGGCGGTGATCCGACCGCGCACCGCATGGGCATTGCCTCGGGCGGCGCGCAGGCAGTTGTAGATACTGGCCGGGTTTTCCTCGTCGAGGGCAAAGAAGTGCAGCATGCGCTCGGCGTCCAGTTGCCGGTGGCGCTCCAGGTAGCTGTCCAGGGTGCCACTGCTGAGCAGCGACATCGCCAGTTCGTCCAGGCCATCACTGCGTCCGGCCTGGGGCATCAGCGACAGCGAATAGCTGACCTCCAGCATGCGCGCCAGGTTTTCCGCGCGTTCCAGGTAGCGCGACATCCAATACAGATCTGCGGCGGTTCTACTCAGCATACTCAGCCCTCCACCACCCAGGTGTCCTTGGTTCCGCCGCCTTGCGACGAGTTGACGATCAATGAGCCTTCACGCAGTGCCACCCGGGTCAGGCCACCCGGTACCAGGCGCGTCTCCTGGCCCGACAGTACAAACGGGCGCAGGTCGATATGCCGTGGGGCGATACCGTTTTCGACAAAGGTCGGGCAGGTGGACAGGCTCAGGGTGGGCTGCGCGATATAGGCATGGGGCCGCGCCTTGATACGCTGGCGGAAGTCCTCGATCTCGGCGACCGAGGCGGCCGGGCCCACCAGCATGCCGTAGCCGCCGGAGCCCTGGGTTTCCTTGACCACCAGCTCAGGCAAGTGCGCCAGGACGTGGGACAGCTCCTCGGGCTTGCGGCACTGGAACGTCGGCACGTTTTGCAACACCGGCTCTTCATCCAGGTAGAAGCGGATCATCTGCGGCACATAGGGGTAGATGGATTTGTCGTCCGCCACACCCGTGCCGATGGCATTGGCCAGCACCACGTTGCCGGCACAGTAGGCGGCCACCAGGCCGGGCACGCCGAGCATGGACTCGGGGTTGAAGGCCTGGGGGTCGAGGAAGGCGTCGTCGATGCGCCGGTAGATCACATCCACGGCCTTCGGGCCATCGGTGGTGCGCATGAATACCTTGAGCTCATGCACGAACAGGTCGGCGCCTTCCACCAGCTCCACCCCCATTTCCCGGGCCAGGAACGCGTGCTCGAAGAACGCGCTGTTAAAACGGCCAGGGGTCAACACCACTACATTGGGGTTCTCCAGGCGGCTTGCGCTTTTCAGGGTCTTGAGCAGCAGGTTGGGGTAGTGGTCCACCGGCGCGATGCGCTGTTTGGCAAACACTTCCGGAAACAGGCGCATCATCATCTTGCGATCTTCGAGCATGTAGCTGACGCCGCTGGGCGTGCGCAGGTTGTCTTCGAGGACGTAGTAGGTGCCGTCGCCATCGCGCACCAGGTCGACACCGGAAATGTGGGAATAGAGGTTGCGATGCAGGTCCAGGCCAACCATCGTCTTTTGATAGCCCTCATTGCCTAGCACCTGCTCGGCGGGAATGATCCCGGCCTTGATAATGCGCTGGTCGTGGTAGATATCAGCGAGGAACATGTTCAGCGCATTGACCCGCTGGATGCAGCCGCGCTCGATCAGGCTCCACTCACGGGCGGGGATACTGCGCGGGATGATATCGAAGGGGATCAGGCGCTCGGTGTCTTGCTCGTCACCGTAGAGGGTGAAGGTGATTCCGGCGCGATGGAACAGCAGGTCGGCCTCACGGCGGCGCTGGGCCAACAGTTCCGGCGGCGTGTTGGCCAGCCAGCGTGAGAATTCCTGGTAGTGCGCACGGCAGACGCCATTTGCGTCATTCATTTCATCAAAGAAAGATCGAGCCATTCCAATTACCTTGTCAGTGCCGGGTGAAAGGGGGCAGGCACTGCCGCTTAAAAAACGCATTGTTATAAGCCCGTGGCTATTGGCACCAACGGACCGGGTCCTTACTTTCTCTTGGGGGCGGCTCTGAGTCGGGGGGTAACAGTTGCTCCTGTGTTCACCCTGGCAGGCAGGGGGTACAGGAGTAAAGCAATGGCTGTGCCGCAAGCGTGTTTATAGGGATTACGCGGTGTATCAGCCCCTTAATGTACAGGCCTGCGCAAGAGTGGTGCGTGTCACGGCCGCCAAACGCCCCGGGACGGTGCGCGCAATGAGCGTCGCGTAGATCTTGCAATAGCTTGTCATGCCACGTTATGGAGCATATGGAACAAATTTCCGGCCGGGGCCACATAAGGATTACAAGTAACGGGTAATAAATACCGCGTTGCTTGGGGATAGCTCCGTCAATAATTCCCGGATTTTTTATTATGACGACCATGACCATCAGTGCTTCGCCGCCGCCCATCACGTCTATATCTACAACTGAGGGGATACCCCAGCGTAATCCCCGAAGTGTGTCCGCCGAAGGCTCTGCATCCGCCATGCAGGACAAGTACAACGATCTGAGGGTAAAAGAGCTGAACGATGGAACCCTTGATAGTGAAGCTGAAAAGCTGGTCGATACAGTACTGGCACCTGGCAAGGAGGGAGCAGCAAAAGTTCAAGTCAAGACTTTTGCCATAGATGGTATTCAGGCGAGGGACATTATTTACATAGCGCGTGTGCCCGCAGAATCAGGTCGGACCAATATCGTGTTATTCATTCCCGATAAGGACGGCAAATCCTTCCAGTCATTTAATAGCAAAGAGGATATGAACACCTGGCTCAAAGGCGTCACCAACGACGTGTTCGAACTGCATAAATTTTATTCGCACTTTGCTGAAGACGGCGATACGGCATGTAACCAGCGGATCAACGATACGCTGATTGGATTTAAAAACGACGACCGCAATGCTGTCATTGGACCGTATGCGACTGAACAAGGCGATATTTTCGCGCGACTCGATAAACCCATAGATGCCCCACCAGCATCGGTCAACGGATTGAGCAACGTTAAAAAAGCGCCGGGGTCCACCACAGGTCGCGCAGCCTACTTGGGCTACCGCCCAGATGGCGAAAAAGTGTTGTTTGAGTACGATGCCTATGGAAATTTATTGGGCATAGGTAATAAAGGCAATTATTACTTTGTCAAAAATGGGATTGATAGAACTAGTCCCTTGAAGGCCATTACCGCAGAAGAGTTCAAAAGGGTGGTGCACCATGAAGTGCTGAACAACTTGGATGGCAACTCCATCAGAGGATTTTATGACGAACTTTTGACCCAGCTCGAACATCCCTTTAATGGCATAGGGGATTTCTTGCAGTTGTTGGGCGTTGATAAAACGACAGCAGATACCGTAGAGCGGTACATAGATAATCCCGTCAGCGCACTGTTGCTTGACCTGAATAAAAACAATCAGCTCGGCAAGGTATTTGGTGTTGATAAGAAAACCATGGACGAGGATTTAAAGTATATAGGTGATTTCGCCCAAGGCTTCGTACCTGCTTATGGTCAAGCCCGCAGCCTGGGCAAGCTCATCTCCATGGCCATAAAAAATGAACCCATCAGCGAACAGGATACCCGCGACTTCGCGGATGCCCTCAGTTTGAAACCTGGCAGCCCGGCGAGAAAGAACATCAAACCGCTGCCCAAGGAGCTGCCACCCAAGGCAAGTGGACCTGTGGAGCAAGCACATAGCAGGGGCCCTGTGGACCAAGCACTCGGCAGGGGCCAAGAAACCGTGGTGGCAGATGCGGTGCCACCCACTGCGCAGGGCGTGGCGCTTAAGGAAATTGAATTTGAAGGGCGCAAATACTTCATAGCCGACAAGCCAGATGCAGGGGACGGCGTGCATTACCTGCTGCGTATCTCCGACCCGAGAGACCCGACCCGAACGGTCAGCAGTAGCATTGTCGCCAAACCCAACGACAACGGGATCTGGAAGCGAAGGGGGGTTGAAGGCGGCGGGCCGGGCCGTTCAAAAATGCCATCGGGAGAAACCCCGCCGGCTCTGAGTCCCTCTGAGACTTTTATGGAAAATCTGCTTCAACAGCGTAACAACCAGCCTGGCGCCAAAATGAGTGTCAGGTCCGTGGCTCAGATAAAGGCGGCAGACTTCAACATCCCAGCACAGATTTATCGCGCCCATACTGCCCTTGGAGATAACGCTACCACCGGCCTCAGGCGCGCAGCAGGCACTAACACCTCAGGTGATGACTATCTGGCGGCCATTATCAAACACACTGCCCGACAAGGCGGGAGTGGCGGTGAAGTCATGTCTTTCAGTGCGCGCAGGTCAAAGGCAGAGAGTTTCTCCAGAGAGTATTCAACCAATCACAATACCGTTCCGGTGTTTACCGTCGACACGACCAAAGAACCGGGGGCTTTCCGTACGGTCGCCGACATTATTCTCAAAGACGGTCAAAGATTGGTCGAAGATCGCAAAGTTACCCGGGCCACGCTTTTACAAGCGGCTGAACAACTCAATAACCAGGAGTTCGAGGTTTTTTATGTTAAGGGGGATATACCACCGCAATACATCGTGCCTTGACCGCCGCGCCTCCATCCACCTGAACGTAGCTATCCGCCAGTACGCCCTGGGCCACGCCCCAGTCCTTGAGCGCACAGTGCCCGGCTAACTGCCATCCGCCAACGGCGGCAGCCGGCGTTTGACCGGGGTTTTCTTGACGATGGCGGTGTTGGTTTCGGCGTAAGCATTGAGACGGTCGAGCAAGGTATCCAACTGATCCATGGTGCGTACATGCAGCCGCGCGATAAAGCAGTCGTCACCGGTGACCTTGTCGCATTCGGTAAATTGCGGGATTGCCTGGATCTGCCGCTCCACCTCCTGCAATTGCCCGGGCAGAGGGCGGATGCGCACGATGGCTTGCAGCAGGTAGCCAAAGTGTTTCGGCTCGATATCCACGGTATAGCCCTTCAGGACGCCGCGCTCTTCCAAGCGTCGCAAGCGTTCGCCAACACTGGGCGAGGACAGGCCGGTAATCCCCGCCAGGGTCTTGAGCGAGCAGCGCGAGTCGTCCATCAGGGCGGCGATCAGTTGTTGGTCGATAACATCAATCATCCTGGGCTCCTTAAGTAAACCTGCTGTTTTGCCTAATAAGAATAGGCAGTGACCACCTTTGACCTTATTCAGGCGCTGGAGCCTGATTGGCGCAGATTGCCATAATTTAGCCTCAATCGAGGAACTTAATCATGGACTCATCCATACGTCGCGGTTCGTGGGAAATGGTTGGCGCCATGCTGATCTCCGGCACCATCGGCTGGTTTGTGCTGGTGTCTGGCATGCCGATCATCGAAGTGGTGTTCTGGCGCTGTGTCATCGGCGGCCTGACCCTGTTGCTGGTGTGTTGGTGGCTGGGGTATTTGCGTGGCGGATGGTTGAGTTACCCGATACTCGGCTGGGCGATGTTGAGCGGCGTGGCCATCGTCGGTAACTGGTTGTTGCTGTTTGCCTCCTATGCCAAGGCCTCCATTGCGATCAGCACGGCGGTCTACAACGTTCAGCCATTCATGCTGGTGATGCTGGCGGCGCTGTTTCTTGGCGAAAAAATTACCTTGCAGAAGCTGGCATGGTTGAGCGTGGCTTTCGTGGGCATGCTGGCCATTGTCAGTGCCAAAGCCGAGCAGCAGGGCAGTGGCGAGCAATACCTGTGGGGGATCGCGCAGGCCTCAGGCGCGGCGTTTCTGTATGCCGTCGCTGCGCTGATCATCAAGCGCCTGAAGGCCGTACCACCCCATCTGCTGGCGCTGATTCAAGTGGGTACCGGTGCGCTGCTGCTGGTGCCGCTGGTCTCGTGGCACAGCCTATCGGCACCCGTCGATGCCTGGGTGATGCTGCTGACCCTGGGCGTGGTGCATACCGGCCTGATGTATGTGTTGCTCTATGGGGCGATCCAAAAGTTGCCGACGGCATTGACCGGGGCGCTGTCGTTCATCTACCCGATTGCGGCGATCCTGGTGGATTGGATGGCCTACGGGCATCGTTTGGGTTGGGCACAATGGCTGGGCGTTGCGGCGATTCTACTGGCGGCGGCGGGGCTGCAGCGGGGATGGTGGTGGCGCGTGACGCCATCACCCGCCAAACGCCTTTTGTAGGAGCCGGCTTGCCGGCGATAGCGCCCGTAAGATCGCAATCGCCGGCAAGCAGGCATCACTCAGTGCGGCGCGCGCGGGATGGTCTTGAGCAGGTCGGCCGGGCTGATATGCCCCACGACTTGCTGTTGCACACCGCTGCCCGGCAACGGCAGATCCAGGATATGCCCCTTGATCTTGCCGACCACGTGCATTTCGCAAGGCTTGCAGTCGAACTTCAAGGTCAGCACTTCATCGCCATGGATCAACTGCATCGGCGCTACCTTGGTGCGTACGCCGGTCACGCCCTTGGCCTGCTTGGGGCACAGGTTGAAGGAGAAACGCAGGCAGTGCTTGGTGATCATCACCGGCACTTCACCGGTTTCTTCGTGGGCCTCGTAGGCCGCGTCGATCAGCTTGACGCCATGGCGGTGGTAGAAGTCGCGGGCTTTCTGGTTGTAGACGTTGGCCAGGAACGATAGGTGCGACTCGGGGTACACCGGCGGTGGCGTGGTTTCGGCTTTGCGGCCACCCCGGGGATGAGCCTCGACACGGGCCACGGTCAGCGCTTCGATCACGTCGCGACGCAGGGCCTTGAGTTGCGAGTTGGGAATGAAGTAGGCCTGCGGTGCATCCAGCTCGATTGCCGTGGCGTGATACTGGGTGGTGCCCAGTTGGCCGAGCAGGTCGCGCAAGGTATCCAGCGCCTGTTCCGGCTTGTTGGCCTCACCGAACGGGCCGGGCAGGGTGGCGTTGGCGCTTACGCCTTCTTCGCTGGTGGCGGTCAATTGCAACTGGCTTGCGCGCAGGTTGGCCTGCCAGGACACGCCGATCCGGCGCTCGGCAGACGTCTTGAGCAACGCTTGCTGCCAGTTATGGTCCAGGTTGCGATTGAGCGGGTGATTCGGCCGCAACTGGTGCAAGCCCACTGGCATTTCATTGGGCTCGACGCGGTAGCGGTAGCGCTTTTCGCCGTCTTCCTCGAATTGCCCCTTGGGCTCGGCGATATTGGCACGAAAGCCTACGACTTCGCGTTTGATCAGCACATTGAGGCCATCACCGTTGGACAGCGGCTCATGGGTGATCACCTGCAAGTCGCGCTTGCCGGCTTTTTCCACCACGCCGACTGGCAAACCCGTAAAGGTCGGCGTGTCGAAGGCGCCGATATCGATCTTGCGGTCACTGACGAAATAGTCGGTGCTGCCACGGTGGAAGGTCTTCTCCGGGTCCGGCAGGAAGAAATGCGCGGTGCGACCGCTGGACGCGCGAGCCAGGTCCGGGCGGTCTTCGAGGATCTCGTCCAGGCGCTGGCGGTAATAGGCGGTGATGTTCTTCACATAGCCCATGTCCTTGTAGCGGCCTTCGATCTTGAACGAACGCACGCCGGCATCCACCAGGGCGCGCAGGTTGGCGCTCTGGTTGTTGTCTTTCATCGACAGCAGGTGTTTTTCAAAGGCGACAACACGACCCTGGTCATCCTTGAGGGTGTAGGGCAGGCGGCAGGCCTGGGAGCAATCGCCACGGTTGGCACTGCGACCGTTCTGCGCGTGGGAAATGTTGCACTGGCCGGAAAACGCCACGCACAACGCGCCATGGATGAAGAACTCGATGGCAGCATCGGTTTCATCGGCAATCGCGCGGATTTCCTGGAGGTTCAGCTCGCGGGCCAGTACCAGTTGGGAAAACCCGGCCTGGTCGAGGAACCTGGCCCGGGCCAGGGTGCGGATATCCGTCTGGGTGCTGGCATGCAGCTCGATGGGCGGGATATCCAGCTCCATCACGCCCAGGTCCTGGACGATCAACGCATCAACCCCGGCCTCGTACAACTGGTGGATCAGCTTGCGGGCTGGCTCCAGTTCGTCGTCATGCAAGATGGTGTTGATGGTCGTGAACACGCGGGCGTGGTAACGACGGGCGAACTCCACCAACTGAGCGATCTCGCTCACGTCGTTGCACGCGTTGTGGCGCGCACCGAAGCTTGGGCCGCCGATGTACACAGCGTCGGCGCCGTGCAGGATCGCCTCGCGCGCGATGGCGACATCGCGGGCAGGGCTGAGCAATTCCAGGTGATGCTTGGGCAAGGACATAGTTGTTTTATTCAGGCTTGTCACGGTTGAGGTGCGCATTGTAGCCGCGATTTGCATGGAAATGCGCCGCGCTTATCCCTTGGCCGCCATTGCCGTGACTTCCACCCGCATGCCTTCGACCGCCAACGAGGCCACGCCAACCGCCGCGCGTACCGGCCAGGGTTTGGCGAAGAAGCGCTTGTATACCTCGTTGAATGCTGCGCGCTCGGCCATATCGGTAAGGTAGATGGTCAAGTGCATGACCCGGTCCATGGAGCTGCCGGCACGTTCAAGGGCCACCTTGAGGGCTTGCAGGGTGCATTCGCTTTGCACCGTGATATCGCCCAGTTCCAGGCTGCCGTCGGCACGCACCGGGATCTGCGTGGAGACCAGGATGCCGTTGAAGCCGATGACGTCGGAGGAAATCGAGTCGGGGTCGAGGTCAGGGGTGAAGTCAAGATCGTGGTTGGCCATGGGTATTCTCAGGTTCTGGAACGGGGGGGCAGTTTAGCCGGGCGTTGGAGTGACTCCTATCTGATTTTGCCGCCAGGGTAGCCTTGTGCCTGCACACAAGGCCGCAACGCTGCTCTCAAGGGGTCTGCGCCTGCGCATCCTTGTGCCGGCGCTGGCCGGGAATTTTCCGGTAGGCCAGGTAAAGGCCGAGCAGCCAGACGGGCAAGATCATCACCGAAATTTGTACGGCGGGTATGAACGCCATGGTCAGCAAGATCCCCAGCACCGAGGCGATACACAAATAGTTGCTCAACGGTGAAAACGGCGCAGGGAAGCCCTGGGGTTGTGCCGCACGCCGGGCTTGCTTGAATTTCAAGTGAGTGAGGCTGGTAAGCACCCAGTTGATCACCGTGATGGCAACGGCGAGGGCCATCAGCAACTCAAGGGTCCCATTGGGATAGAGAAAGTTAAGCCCGACGGCCACGACGGTGATGATGGCCGTGACGAACTGGGCGTTCACCGGAATCCCATGTTTGTTGAGTTTCAGCAGCTTGGTCGGGGCGCTGCCCTGTTGTGCCAGGCTGTGCAACTGGCGCGTGCTGCAATAGACCACACCGTTGTAAACCGAGAGCGCTGCGGTGAGTACCACGAAGTTCAGAATATCTGCCGCGTGGGTACTGCCGATCAGGCTGAGGATTTTTACAAACGGGCTGGCACTGTAGGCATCGCCGCCGGAGTTCAGCGCGTCAACGAGGCTGTTCCAGGGAATCAGGGACAGCATCACCAGTAGTACACCGATGTAGAAAACAGCAATCCTGAACAGCACCTGGTTGACGGCGCGGGGGATGGTTTGCCTCGGGTTTTCGGTTTCTCCGGCCGCAAACCCGACCATTTCCAACCCACCAAAGGCAAACATGATAAATGGCAAGGCCAGCACGATCCCGGAAATGCCATAGGGCATGAACCCGCCGTGTGCCCAGAGGTTGTTCACGCTGGCACCGGGCACCGAGTCGGTAGTGAGCAAATACACACCAAAGCCGATCATCAACACAATGGCCACCACCTTGACCAGGGAAAAGGCGAACTCCACCTCACCAAAGACCCTGACATTGAGCGTATTGAGGATATTGATCAGCAGGAAGAATCCGGTTGCGCTCATCCAGAGCGGGATGTCCGGGAACCAGTAATGGACGTATTTACCCAGTGCCGTAAGCTCGGCCATGCCGACCAACAGGTACATCGCCGCATAGTTCCAACCGGCGAGAAAGCCAAAGAAGCGCCCACAGTACTTGCCTGAAAAGTGGCTCAGGGAACCGGACACCGGTTCGTCAACGAGCATTTCACCCAATTGCCGCATCATCAGGAAGGCGATCAGGCCGGCGAATGCATAACCCAATATCGCGGCAGGCCCCGCCGCCTTGATCACTCCGGCGCTGCCAAGAAATAGCCCGGTACCGATTGCACCACCGAGGCCGATCATCTGGATGTGACGCCCGGAGAGGTTGCGGCGAAGCTGTTGTGCTGGCTGTTGTGATCCGCTCATGTTTCCTCACTGTATTTGTTATATCGCGAACGCAGGTCGGCCCGGCGCCGCAGAGATTGAGGGCAGCGTAAAAATTCGTGGGTGTGTTCAGTAAGCGCCGGACAACAGGGTGCCAAAGCCGTCAATACGGGTGGGTAACCCCAGTTTTTTCAACATTTGGTAGGTGGTGGCAATCGAGGACGACAGCACCGGTATGTTTTCCCTGTCTTCAATGATCTGCACGGATTGCAGCGAGGGCATCTGTACACAAGCCGAGGCAATGATTGCGTCGACGTTGTGGGTGATCAGTTGCTTGGTGATCTCCACCGGCGCCAGGGGCGAGCGGTTGGCAACCTCCAGGTTGTCGGCAATCTCCAGGGAGATGCTGTCGACGACCTCGATCCCTTCGTTTTCGAGGTAGTCGATGACCAGCCGGGTCAACGGCTTCATGTAAGGCGTGAGCAGGGAAACTTTCTTCGCTCCCAGGGCCTTGATGCCCTCGACCAGGGCGCCGGCGCTGGTGACCACAGGGGCGGCAGCGTTGTTTTCGAGGGTGCGCGTGTGCAGGCGCTGCTCGGAGACCCGGTGATAGCCCAAGCCCATGCTCATGATTGCGACGAGGCAGGCGTAGCCAAGCACATCGACGCGGGCATCCGAGAGCTCCAGGGCGCAGCGATCACTGTCGCTGTCCATGCGCTGGAGTTCTTGTGCGGTCACCTGTTTCATCCGCATGCGACTTGAGTGAAAGGTGAAGCGCTCTGGGTAGAGGCCTTCCCGAGCACGCAGTATCTGCGGGATTTCGGTCTCCATGGTGGTGTTGGAGCTGGGGACAATCTGGCCTATACGGATAATCTTGTTGGCTTGCACGAACCTTACTCCTCTGCTGAAAGCGATGCCTCGCCCCCTCCAGCGCCGGGCTGGGGGAAGTCGTCGACGAACTGCACAGGGCTCAATACGCGGCGGTTGACCGTGAGCCCGAATATGTCAAAGCGGTTGTAGTGCCCGGTGATGTCATGCATTTGCCGAGGCTGGATACACCGGGACAGATCAATGTCGGCGTAGGCGATACCCTCCCGGTCGATCAGCGGCTCGCCCAGCACTCGCCCATCAGGGCCAAGAAAACCACTGAAGGCGCTGTTGGGGCGGCTCAGCAGTTGGCGGGCGTCGGGGTTGAGCGTTTCCATGTGCTCGATGATCTCTTCGGAAATCGTCGAGCAAGAAACAACGGTGAAGACTTTGCCTTCAAAGGAGTGAGCAGCCGCTCGAAGTTGGATGGCCTGCGCCATGTCGTAGTCAGGTGGGGCGACCGGCAAGGCGATGTAGCTGGCGACATGCACCATTTCACCCTGGGCTAGCAGGGCAAAGCGTGCAAGCGTGTTGGTGTTCTCGCCGCAGGCCAGCGACCCCAGTGCACCGACACTGGTGTGGTGAACCTGCAACGCAGAAGCGTCGCCGGCCGCCCAGGTGAGTTTTTCCGCCCAGGTAGGTACCAGTTTGCGGTGCGCGCCCAGCACCACGCCCTGATCGGAAATGGTCACCAGGGTGTTATAGAGCGTACCGACACTGTGCGCCGCGCGCTCATTCACGCCGATGACCACGTTGATCTTGTAACGGGCGGCGGCGTTGGCCAGTTTGCTGATTTGCGGCCCGGGGATCTGGATCGCGGTCTTTACCAGGCGTTCAAACCAGGGACTCCCTTGCAGCGGGTTGGCAATCCAGTTCCAGTAGGGGTAAGCGGCCACGAACACTTCAGGGAAGGCAATCAGTTTCGCACCGTTGCCCGCGGCTTCTTTCATCAGCCCGATAGCTTTATCCAGGGTCGCCTGTACATCCAGAAAGACCGGCGATGCCTGCACCGTTGCGGCGCGAAACTCATGAAAATCGAACATGGCAACCTCCGTCAAAAAGTGGGCCTTGGGGCCCGTTCGGTCAGCAATCACGGCCTGCCCGCGGGTCGTTGCCCACGGCAACCACCGGGTTGCGCAGGTAGCCAATCTGCTCGATTTGCGCCTCGATAACGTCACCGGGCCACACCCACTCCTGGGGCGTACGGCCGGCACCGACACCTTCAGGCGTGCCCGTGGCGATGATGTCGCCAGGTTCGAGAGTGATGCCTTGGGAGATATCGGCAACCAGCGTCGCGACGTCAAACAGCATGTGCCGGGTGTTGGAACTCTGTTTGGTGACGCCATTGACCTTGAGGCTCAAGTCGAGCACCTGGGGGTTTTCGATCTCATCTGCCGTCACGATCACCGGCCCGAATGGCGCGTAGGTATCCTGGCCTTTGGAATAGATCCATTGGCCGGCGCGGCGGCAATCCCGGGCGCTCATATCGATCATCAGGCTGTAGCCGAAGACGTGTTGCAGCGCCTGCTCAACGCCCACGCCTTTAGCCGTCGTGCCAATGATCACCGCCAGTTCCACTTCCCAGTCCAATTGACGGGTGATCGCCGCGTTATGCTCGATCGCATCGCCTGGACCAATGACCGTGGTGGGCGGCTTGGAGAAGATCACCGGCGCCTTGGGCAGCTCGTTGGCGGTGTCCAGTGATTTGCTCGACTCTGTGACATGCTCCACGTAGTTCAGGCCGATGCCGAAGATGTTCTTTCGTGGCCGGGGAATCGGCGCCAACAGTTTGACCGTCGACAAGCTATGGCTGACGCCGGCGGGCAGCCCCTGTTCATAACGGGCCAACACCCGGTAGGCCGCCTCAAGGCCGGGCCGCCCCAGGTCGATAAAGGCCAGCATCGAGTCAGGCAGTGACTCGCCGGCGTGAGCGGCGAGGGCACACAGGTCGATGACCCGCTCGTCAACAAGAACGCCCAGAACGGCGGGCGCGCAGATATCAGTTCTGTAGGTAACCAGTCGCATTTCTAACCTCTGACGGCAATTGGCAAAAATCAAACCAAGGGTTGTTGACCGTGGTTGTCGAGAAGACCTTCCTCCCGATACAGCCCCAGGGCCGTGATGACAGGCAGGTCGTTGAAACAGAACAGGCAGGCGTCATCGCTTGCACTCAGGTTGACGTGCTCATGCCAGGCCCAGGAGGGGACACAGAAAATGTCACGGGCTTGCCAGTCGAAACGCTGGCCGTTGATGACCGAGTAGCCGTTGCCCTTGGCTACCTGATACAGGAAGCTGCCGGTGTGCCGGTGGGCTTTGCCAACGAAGCCAGGCCGCAGCAACTGCATGCTCGCACCGATTGTGGGCATGACCGGGCCGCCGGTGACCGGGTTGGTGTAGTGCATCAGGGCATCGTCATAGACACTGCCTGGCGTACTTTGCGAAAAGCGCTTCAGCGCGTCATAGGTGGCCTGCCACTCGTACTTGAACAGCGGGGAGTAGGGCTTGTTCCAGCCGACGTTGTCCGGCCTCAGGCTGTTGGCCCCCCAAATCGCCGAGGAATCGTTGAGTGCATAGCCGACAGTTTGTGCCAACTGCGGATGAACCTCATAGAACCCGGCCTCCAGCGCATTGACCAGCGGGATATCCAGCCCGTCCTGCCAGATACAGATCTCGCCATCGGCCTCGACACCGTGTTCATGCCATGTGCCATTGGGCGTGAGCACGAAGTCATTTGCGCCCAAAGTGATCTTGTGCCCGTCAACGATGGTGTAAGCACCCCGGCCCTCCATGATGAAGCGCAGGGCCGATGCCGAATGCCGGTGTGCCGAGGCGGCTTCGCCGGGGTGCATGACTTGCAGGCCGGCGTACAGCCAGCCGACGGCGGCAGACACCTGCTGGCGCCCGGGATTGTTCAGGTAGATGACCCGTCGCCCGGCTTTCTCGGGCGTGACCAGCTCCACGGAACGCAACACATGCGGGCGCAGTTGTTGATAACGCCAGAGCACGGGAACGGACTCAGAGCACGGTTGCCAGGGCTCGATCTTGTTTGCCACCGTCCATAAGGCGCCGGCCTTCAACGCCTCCAGTTCCTGGTAATAGGCCACCAGCTCAGGCGTTACTTCGACATCAGCGCGGCCGGCAACCGCTTCGCGATGCTGTCCGTAATCAATGTTTTCCATAGCTTTCTCCATTCGCTTGCCCCCTCATGCAGCCGTTGGCAGGAAACCTTGGGCAGCACAAACCCATCGCCTCGTAATGTGTGACGAGGCGTCGAGTGAAGGGCGGGGCGTTTCTAGAACCTAGGTAAAGTCGCGGCGCTGCTGATAGGCCGGTTTATCCCAGGCGCGGGTGTCCATGATCAGTTTGATTTCGCTGAGCAGTTCGCACACATCCTGTTCATTGTTGTACAAGGGGGCGAAACCAAAGCGCATGTAGTCGGGTGTGCGGAAGTCACCGATGTAACCGCGCAAGGCCAATTCCTGCATGATCCCGTAGCCCTGTTGGTGTCGCAGCGAAACATGGCTGCCGCGCTTTGCGGCCTCGCGGGGCGAGGCGAGGTGAAAACCAAGCCCGACGAGCTCGGTGTCGACACCGTCGATGAATTGCCCGGTCAGGACCACGCTACGCGCGCGGATCTCCTGCATATCAACACCATCGAACTCATCGAGCGCCCTGGAAAGGACCGACAGCCCGATGACCGGGTTGGTACCGCAGAGGAACCGCGACACACCTTCAGCCGGCGTGTAGTCCTGGCTGAAATCGAACGGGCGTGCGTGCCCGAACCAGCCGGCAAGGGGTTGCTCGCACTTGTCCAGATGCCTGGCTGCAGCGTAAAGATAGGCGGGGGCGCCCGGGCCGCCATTGAGGTACTTGTAGCCACATCCCACTGCGAAGTCGACATTGTCCGCCTCCAGGTTGCAGGGAACACCGCCGGCGGTATGGGACAGATCCCAGACAATCAGCGCACCGACCCCGTGGGCCTGCCGGGTGTATTGGCCCATGTCATAGATCTCGGCGCTGCGGTAATCGACATGGGTCAAGACTACGGTTGCCACCTGTTCATCCAGATGCGACGCAATCTGCGCCGCCGGGACAGCAACCACCTTGAGGTCAAACAGCCTGGCCACCTGGTAGACGATGTACAGGTCGGTGGGGAACGCGTCGGCGTCGGTGACAATCGTGTTGCGACCAGGGCGCAGCCGCACGGCACTGACCAGCACTTTAAACAGGTTGGCCGAAGTCGAGTCGCACGCCACGACGTGGGCGGGCTGGGCACCGATCAGGCGCGCGACCTTTTGCCCGACCGTCTGTGGCAACACGCGCCATTGGGCCTCGTGCCACGACCGAATCAGCCCCTGGGCCCACTGTTTTGTCACCACTTCGTTGACGTGGGATGCCACCGCGCCAGGCATCAAACCCAGGGAGTTGCCGTCAAAGTAACGCACGCCTTCGGGCACATGAAAGCGTGCGCGTGTTTGTTCGAATTTGTTCATACCTATTCCCTAATAGACCGGCGTAATCAGGCGCCCAGAACCGTTCTGATCGTCCACAGTTCCGCAAAGAAGCGGTGTTCTACGACGTGCTTCAACCAACCGACACCCGCCGAGCCACCGGTACCCGGCTTGAAGCCCAGAATGCGTTCGACTGAAGTGAAATGCCTCCAACGGTATTGGGCAAAAAGATCGGAAATCTCGATCAGGCATTCGCCGAGTGCGTAAAGCCGGTTTTCAGGGCAAGGGGTCTTGTACACCTCTAGCCAGGCCTGCTCCACGCCTTCGTTGAGGGTGTAGGTTTCACTCCAGTCCCGCTCCAGTGCCGACTGCGGAACGGCAATCCCTTGGCGGTGGAGCAGGGCCAGAACGTCGTCATACAGGCTCGGCTCGTTCAACGCCTTGAACAGCTGCGGATAGACATCCGGGTTGTTCTCGTGCGCCTTGGCCAGGGTGACCGACTTATTGCCAAGGATGAACTCGACGTGGCGGTACATGTACGACTGCTGTCCGGAGGAGACACCCAGGCAATTGCGAAACTCATTGAAACCTTCGGTCGTGATGGTCGACAGCACATCCCAGGATTTGATCAGGTACTCAAATAGCTTTTTGATTCGAGGAGCCAGCTCCAGAGCACCTTCAATATCGTCATTTTTGATCCGCTGTTGCAGGTTGTAGGCTTCATAGTGAATCGCCTTGAAAATGAGTTCCTTGGTTTGCGTCATGATGATGAACACCATCTCATCATGCCCCTCGCTGCGCATGTTCTGCATGCTGAGCAATAGATCGTTGCGGTGGTAGTCGATGTACGGGTTGCTCTTGCCATCGAACGCAATCAGCGGCTCTCCATCAGTGGTTTTCACCGTTTCATTGCGGGACGCATTGGTTGAGATACTGATGTTGCGCACCAGGCTGAGCTCCAGTTCGGGTGCACGGACGTTGGGGATGACTCGTTTGCGTTGAATGCTCATGTCAATCACAGGCTCGCTAAAGTGACACTCAGTAAGTGGCTGTCTGGTTTGTCAAACTCAAACAGGATGTCGAAATGATCGACGTCGTTTATTTGATAACAACCGGCACGTACGCCTTGCTCCAGCAGGAACTCGCAATAGGTTTGACTTTGCTGTTTGAACGCCCAGGTTTCGTACTCGCCGTAGCAGAGCGTCACGGGGAAGGGCGTCCTGGCCCGCTGTAGCCCCGGGCTGAGTCCGGTTGCCGAGTGCAGATCCAGGTGCAGTGGGGCGTTGATATAGGTCTCTACCAAGGGGCGCAGGTCGTAGATGCCGGAGATCAGCAAGCCCGCGCGAATGGGGCAGGGCACGCAGCCGAGGCTGTGCCAATCGACATGCATCATCATGGCGCACAGGTGGGCACCGGCCGAACTGCCGGCTACCACGATGGGCAAGCCGGGGTGCTGTCGGCGGATGGCCACAATTGCCGTTGCGCATTGCTGCACCATGTCGCCAATCGTGGCGTGCGGGGCCAGCCTATAGTTGAGCGCGGCGTAGGCCCAATCGTGCTGCAGGAATGGCCCGGCCATGAAGCACGTGTCAAACGCTGACAATGCCTGCCAGTAGCCGCCATGTATGAAGACCAGGACAGCTTTCGTCCTGCCTGAGGCGGGCTCAAACAGCAGGGCATATTCATCCTCCGCCAGGCCGTAGGCGATCTGTCGGTTCGGATAGTGCGACAGTGCCTGATCGCTTTTAGAGGCATACAGCTGGACTGTCTGCTCGTAGCACCTCGCGGCGGTGCTGGGCGAATAGGCTTGTTCAAGCTCACTGGGTTTTTTATTAGTGTTCATGACACCTCCCTTGTTATGCCCAGTTTATGCCTGGCATGCAGAACGTTTTTTTCTATTTCTGCCTGATCGGGAGGCCCACCAGAAATGATTTTGCTGATCCGGGGCTTCTGACGTAAATTCGTCTCTTTGCGACCCAGCGCAGTCGACATCGTCCTTCGAGGCCCGTTATGAGCGAGACGCTAACCACCTTTGACCTGAGCATCCTGGCGCACCTGCAGACAGACCCAAGGATGTCGATGACCAGCCTGGCCGAGCGGATGAACAGCTCGGTATCGCCTTGCTGGCGACGGGTCAAGCGTATGGAGGAGCAAGGGGTTATTTGCGGATACGACCTAAGGTTGGACAGGAAGGCACTGGGCCTGGGAATCGAGGCGTTTGTCTTCGTCAACATCACCTCACACCTTGAAAAGGATGCCGCCGAGTTTGAGGCATCGCTGCAATCGATCGATCAGATCCTGGAGTGTTACATCCTCTCGGGTAACGAGGACTATCTGCTGAAGATCGTCGCGGCAGACCTGGATGCGTTCGCGAGTTTCAGCCGCAGGGTCCTCGCGGCGCTTCCACATGTCGAAGAAGTGCGCAGCGCGTTCGTCATGCACAAGATCAAGCAGAGCAGCAGATTGCCGATACCGCGCGGCTAGACTGATGTGATGCCCGATCAAAAAAAAGAATATCATTTATCTCTAATAATCAATCACATACCTTGATTAACTTTTAAAAAATAGACTGACGCGGCAGAAAAGCTAGCAATAGTCTATTTTTTGAACGTGACGTCGTATCGTGTTCGGCAGCCAATTTCGATCGTTGATAGAGACTGATGTAAGTCGCCGCTCGGCAGACTTCGCCTAGATTAGCGTTGTGGAGAGTACATCCATGGCAAATCAGCTAACCCCTGGGGAACTCATTGTCGCCAAGGGAAAAGTTGCGAAAGTCAAACAGGTATTTAGTGACAAAACGATAAGGGTAACAATTGTCGACTCTGGTGAAGTAATACTGGTGTCGGCGCGCGACATTCAGCGAATCCCTAGTGTTACGGCAATTAATGGTAGTGATCATGGGGAGGGTTTGAATGTCAATGATTACACCGTTGATCAACTTTCATTGGCAGCTGAGCGTTTTGAAATTATCAGAAAGTGGAAGGTTGAGGGAGGGGTAGTCACTAAGTACTGTTCTTTACTGGGTGTATCAAAGAGTTACTTCTATCGTTTGGCTAAAATTTTTGACGCTGACGTAGGCCCACTATCTTTAATTGCGCAGACACGGGGTGTCAAGAAAGGCGTTACGAGACTGGATGAGTCGGTTGAGGTCATAATTTTCAAGGCTGCTAAAAAATTCAAGTCGAAAGGAGCCAGCTACAGCAAAGTGTGGAGCGAGGTGGATGTTGCATGTAAGGAGCAAGGTTTTTCATGCCCTTCCAAAGATACGGTATTGAGGCGTGTACGCTTAATCCTCTCAGAAAAAACAAGAATGAGAATTAAAGAAGGTCCTGATGCCGCGACGCAAGAATTTTCAGCTCGCCCGGGTAAAAAAAATCTTGAAAGGCCGCTGCAATGGGTACAGATGGATCACACCCTCGTCGATATAATTCTGTTGGCTGATGATCGCATAAATATTATTGGACGCCCGTGGCTGACAATTGTAATTGATGTCTATACCAGGGTTATTCTTGGTTACTATCTTAGCCTTTACGTCCCGTCTACTGTTTCAGTGGCTTGCGCTCTTAGTCATTCTGTCCTTCCTAAAGTAAACTTTTCGGCAAGTGTTGGCTTGGATCCAGAAGACTACCCCTACTATGGAAAGCCTGAAGTCCTTCATATGGACAATGCCGCAGAGTTCACCAGCCCAAAATTTAAAGTAGGGTGTGAATCTTTTGGGATTTCCCCCGAATACCGACCTGTAGGAAGAAAACATTTTGGCGGTCATGTTGAACGGCTGATAGGCACGTTCATGACTACTAAGGTGCATTTCTTGCCGGGGACTACAATGTCAAATTCTGTTGCGCGCAGAGGACTTAACAGCGAAAGAAATGCAACCATGACCTTCTCTGATTTTTTTCGCTGGTTCTCTCGCGAAGTAGTTGTCTATCACTCAACAGTTCATAGCGCATTAAAGTGTAGCCCGCGACAAGCGTGGACAAACTATTTCGCGCCCAACGGAGGGCTTCCTTACCCCCCGGCAGGCTTGAATTCCGAGCAATTAAAGATTTGGTTCATGCCTCAAGAAGACCGAAAAATTAATCCTGGTGGCATTAATTTGCATGGCCAAGTTTATTGGGATCCTATATTGGGGTCTCATGTGGGGACTAGAAATGTCATAGTCAAATATGACCCGTACGATATGAATGTTGTATGGGTGAAATTGGATGGCCAATTTTGCCCAATACACCTGTCTGACGTAACCGTTGAGGCTCCTACCTATGAGGAATATCGTGCCGGCAAGCTCTATCGTCACCCAGTCCGCATCGGAGCCATAGATAGTGATGGCGGGTTAAAAGCCTACAGAGGGAAGCAAAAAATTGAAGAGGAAAGTAAAAAGTTAACGCAGAAGGAAAGACGCCGAGAGGCCGCTGAAAAAGTCTATACTGAGGCAAATCCAAATCCTAGAAGTAGTAGCTTTAACGCTGACAGGGAACATATCAAGCCAAATTATTCAGCCTCTCCAAAAAAATTTCGACCTGGGGATGAGTCATGAGTGATGAGCACGTCCGGTCGGACATCAGAAAATATTTGTCTTCTAATATTGATACGCGAATAGCCTTAATTCATCAAGAAATATGGGTGAACAATAACTCTAGTGCAGCTGTTTTTCGCATGATGAATAATATCGCGGATGTACCAGATCGTATGAGTGCGCCTGCTTTGCTTGTGGTTGGCCCAGGTGGCTCTGGAAAGACGGCTATAATATCTAAGATTCCAAACCATGTAAAAAGGAGTGCAGGGTTGATTTTTGTCTCCTTGGCTGCATCCCCAGAAATAGATACCAAAAAAAGCCTTAAAGATGAGATAGCTTTAGCGCTCGGAATACCAGTTGGCTCTGGCTCAAGTCGCCGAAGTAGCTCTGACCTGCCAAGCGAGATTAGAGAGGTTATTAGGCTGAGGCAAATTTGGGGGCTGGTGATCGACGAGTTTCATGATGCACTGCTACGCTCGAAGCAAGAGCAGCGTTTTAACATGTCTATTCTTAAAAAGCTGCTCGGCCCTGAATATGGATTGAAACTATTTTGCTTTGGCACTGCTAGTGCGCGCAACGCACTTAAATCCAATTATGAATTTAAGAGACGTTTTCACGAAGTTGCTCTTGATGACTGGATAGAGAGTGAGGAGTTCAGGTCATTCCTCTTGGAGGTAGAGGAGTCCCTACCGCTAAAACAGCCATCACATTTGTACTCTGAGGAGATGGTAGGCACTATTTTATCTATGTCGAATGGGCGCATGGACAAAACACTCGAATTGATAAGGGCGGCTGCCTGTTATGCCATAAAAATGGGGGGGGAGAAGGTGGATGTTGATATGCTGCGGCGAGCAAACAAGAATCCTTGGGGCTATTAGTAGTGAGTTTCTCTGGCTTGCCAACACCAAGTTCTGAAGAAACACTTTCATCTTGGTTGTTTCGATGCAGCATTAATCCAAACGCCGCTGGCTTCCCTCGATTATCATCAACAGAACGCCCAGCGTATTGGTGGGAGGGTGTGGAGATCAAATATTCGGACCCAGACTCAGAATTCTTATCCGCCAGCCAGCGATTAAGTTGTGTAGCCGGGGACATTACCCCTGAACTATTACGAAATTTTTTTTGCCTTCGAGGCGATAAATTAGTCGAATGGAGGTATCGCCGTTTTTTTTGCCCTGATTGCTTACGCGATGATGTGGCGAATGGTCGTTTGCCTATATGGCGGAAGGACTGGTGTTACATTTATTCTTGTGTCTGCGCTGCCCATGATCGAGAGTTGGTGAGACTAGTTGATACACCGCGTTACTCAAGGGCATGGGATGCGTTTGTCCAAAGCTGCAATTCGATATCAAACAATGCCTCCATAGAGGAAACTCTATTCTTTCGTTTTTGCTCAAGTACCTTCACAAAGATTGAGCATGCTCTGATCAGTAGAGACAATCAACAACCTACATTGCACGATTTATTTTATAGGCTATTCAATATTTTCCTTCAATGTCCCTTTCGTGGTAGTAGAGGCGGAATCGCTAGAATCCACTTGCAAACGAGGAAAGATGCACGAGCACCCGACGCAAGCTCTTTTGAGCAGAGTATATTATTGGGGGCGTCCACGGCCGATCCATCAAGTAGATTTGGTAGTTTGGTCTTAACCGCATCACTACTGGAGATTATCCCCTACTCAAGGTTTTTGATATTTACTAAACTGTGTGAGAAAAGAAGGGGCGGGATGCTGATCCCAAGAGACCTGCATAAGGCAGCGATTTTTCCATATATCAACAGGGCAGGCTATGAAACCTTGTACCGTTTTTTAGGGGGTTTCCCTAGGAAAGATTTTCCGTTGCTAGATCGCCATCTTCAACTTCAAGAACATTCGTATGTTCAAGATGGTGTCCTTGGCAAGCGTCTATTCGGATACTCACAATGAGCTATTAAATGCGCATGCCTATCGTTGCCGGCTGGCTGCAAGGAGAAAAACTCCACATGCTAGATGCACGCAGGGCTTTTAACATTTAATTTCCTGCTAGTTAATGTAAGGATTATGCCGAGATTAAGGAAAATCAGGACATAAGACCTGTATATTATTGATATAAAGCAGTTTATATATTTGCGCCTTGCCCCTCCTGCGTCATACCTGCGAGCGTCTATGCTGATCTTTTTGCATGCTTGGGTGCTAAGCGATGGCTGCTTTGGAGAGAACGGCATACCCACGACTCCGCAGCTATTCGTTTCCTCAGAAGAGCTTGGCTGGATTTCCAGAACAGCGCAATCCTGCTCTTTCGCTTGGGCTGACGGTTCAGTTCAAGGTATTTCAATGACACCGGCGAGAGCGAGGCGACGACCTTGTTTGATGCAGCCTTCAATTACCAGATTGCCAAGGACACGGATCTGGCGGTCAATGTCAGTAATCTTTTGGATGAGCAGCATGTCGTGGGCTCCGGAACTGCGGATTACTACAATCCGGGCCGAGAACTCACCGCCAAGCTGAGCTACAGCTGGTGAGCCTGTCAGTAATGGCTCCTGTTGTGGTGGTATCTCGTGTTCTGGCCGCGATCTTCGGCTGCTATGCATTCGTCTAGGGCGTGGCGGCGCTGAATGGGGTTGGGGTCGATTACCATGCCGCCGAGCAGGCGATGATGATGCTGGCCTTCGTCCTGTATCTCGCGCTGTTTCCGCAGCCAGTCTGTGGCGGGTCTCGATGGTACTGGCGCTCGGCAGCGTCTTGATGCTGGCTGTTGCCTGGCAGCTGCAGCGCATGATCATCGGATAGGAGCAGAGCCATGCTGAACAACTTTCGCCAATCCATGGCCTGGGTACACACCTGGTTCGGTTTGGTGCTGGGCTTCGTGCTGATGGTCGTCTTCTTTTTCGG
The DNA here is from genome assembly GCF_000730425.1 of Pseudomonas fluorescens. Taxonomy (NCBI): domain Bacteria; kingdom Pseudomonadati; phylum Pseudomonadota; class Gammaproteobacteria; order Pseudomonadales; family Pseudomonadaceae; genus Pseudomonas; species Pseudomonas fluorescens. The sequence goes on from NZ_CP008896.1 coordinate 741,601, forward strand.
TGCACTGTCGGTGTTCGACCGCGAGATCGATCGTTGGGCGATCCCCGATACGCGCTTCGAGCCGCAGCCTATGCCGTCCTACAACAACCTGCTGAAACAGGTATTTGCCGATCTCAAACCGCATCCGGTGGATATGGCGGCAACCAAAGGGCGGGTAATCGGCGACCTGCCGGCGCCGGAAACCATGCCCATGGTCTCGCTCTATGCCTACACCACCCACCGAGATCCCGTGCTGAGCATTGGTGGCGAGTTTGGTATCCCCAACCAGCCAAAGGACCCAGCGGATGATCAATCGTAAGATCTTCAAGGAGTTTTTCACCTTCCGTCCGCGCAAGCGGACCCAGCGCAGCGCGCTGGACCTGCATAACATGACTGGCGTGGTGGCGTTGCCGTTCCACTTCTTTTTTGCCTTCACCGGTTGGTGATCTTCGCGTCGATGTACTACTTCCCGGTCTCCGGGACCTTGCTCAAACCGCTGCATAATCGGCATGAGGTGATCGAGGCGGCGCATACCGGCTTGCCCCATGATGAGGCCGGTGTGCCCGCGAAGATGGCCTCCGCCAATGCCATGGTGGCCGAGGCCAAGCGCATCTGGGCTACGCGCGATATGCCGGGAGAGGTCGGGCTGCTGACTATCGAGCATCTAAATGACGCCAACGGCTACGTCAGCATCTACCGCGCCGGCAGTGATCGTGTGGCGCTGGTCGGGGAGGGCATTCACTTCAAGGCCAGTACCGGCGAGCTACTGCGCAACGACCCGCCGAGTGACCCGGTTGGTTCCGTCAATCAATTTCTCACCGGCTTGCACCTGCAGCACTTCGAACACTGGGCGCTGCGCTGGCTGTACGTGGCGGGCGGTCTGCTCGGCTGTGTGTGCATCGCCAGCGGTTTTGTGTTCTTCGTCGAGATACGCAAGCAGGAGCACGCCCGACTCGGGCTGCAGGGCTGTCGGTTGGTTGACGCCATGGCAGTCACCACGGTTACCGGCATGCTGCTGGCAGCGGTCGCCATGCTGGCGGCCAACCGGCTGCTGCCTGAGCCCATGCCTGGCCGTGGCGAATGGGAAAAGTGGGTGTTCTGGGGTGCCTGGCTGCTGAGTTTGCTGCATGCGCTGTTGCGTAGTGCACCAGTGGCCCAGGCGCGGCACAATCCGGCCTGGCGCTGCTCTGCGTCGCTGCGGTGCTGCTCAACTGGATCACCACGGGGGACCACCTGGTCAAAAGGATGCTGCTTGAACCCTACTGGGCCGTGGCCGGCGTCGATCTGAGCCTGTTGGCCTGCGCGCTGATAGCGCTACTCACCGCGCGTCGTCTGGCAAGGCCGGTTGAGGGTAAGCGTCCGGCGAACTCACCTTCCGAACTCCAGCATTAAGGGCGATGGTGTCCGCGTATTTTTAAGCGGACGCGATCACCCTTATCGCCAGGATTTCCATGCGCCAACGAAGCTCTTATCCCAAACCATTCAAAGCCCAGGTCGTTCAGGAATGCCTGCAACCTGGCGCAACCGTGTCCAGTGTCGCCATCAGCCACGGCATCAATGCCAACGTCATCCGCAAATGGCTGCCGCTCTATCGAGATCAGCCCGCAGCGGCTTCACTACCGGCTTTCGTCCCGCTAAAAGCCCCACCTAAACGGTCAGTCGAAACGTCAGTGATCATCGAGTTGCCCGTGGCCGGGCAAGTGATTACGGTGAAATGGCCAGCCTCGGATCCCGAGGGTTGTGCGCAATTTATTCGGGCTGTCGCTCAATGATCCGCATCGATGCCATCTGGCTGGCCACCGAGCCGATGGACATGCGCGCTGGCACCGAGACGGCATTAGCCCGGGTGATTGCGGTGTTCGGTGCGGCGAAGCCGCACTGCGCTTATCTGTTCGCCAATCGCCGGGCTAATCGAATGAAAGTGCTGGTGCACGATGGCGTCGGCGTCTGGCTCGCAGCGAGACGACTGAACCAAGGCAAGTTCCATTGGCCCGGCATTCGCCACGGCGGCGAGGTCGAACTCGACAGCGAACAACTCCAGGCATTGGTGCTGGGCCTGCCGTGGCAGCGCGTCGGTGCAGGCGGTGTGATTAGCGTGCTGTAAACGCCGGCCATTTGGCCGGTCTGCTTGTCGTCGCCCCGTGCCTGCTCTGGCACAATTGGCGGCATGACTTTCTCGCCCAGCCTCGACCAGATGACCCCGGAACAGCTTCGTGCCTTGGCGGCACAGGCGTTGCAGTTGCAGTCCCAGGTCGAGGCGATGAGCAGGAAGATTCAGAACGATGAAATCCTCATCGAACAGTTCATGTTCGAAATCGCCCTGCTCAAACGGCACAAGTTCGCCAAGCGCAGCGAACAAATCAGCCCGGCGCAAAGCAGCTTGCTGGATGACCTGCTCGACACCGACCTTGAGGCTATCGAGGCCGAGCTGAAACAGCTTCTTCCCGCTGCGCCACAGGTCGAACCACGGCAATCGCCGAAACGTGCGCCATTGCCGCCACAGTTTCCACGCACGGTGATTCGTCACGAACCCGAAAACACCCAGTGCGCCTGTGGCTGTCAACTTCAACGCATCGGCGAAGACGTCAGCGAGAAGCTGGATTACACGCCGGGCGTGTTTACCGTCGAGCAACATGTGCGGGGCAAATGGGCCTGTCGCCAGTGCGAAACCCTGATCCAGGCGCCGGTGCCGGCGCAGGTTATCGACAAAGGTATACCGACCGCAGGCCTACTGGCCCACGTGATGGTGGCCAAGTTTGCCGATCACTTGCCGCTGTACCGGCAGGAGAAAATCTTTGGTCGCGCCGGACTGGCAATTGCGCGCTCGACCTTGGCGCAATGGGTCGGAGAAACTGGCGTGAGACTTCAACCGCTAGTTGATGCTCTGCGTGAGGCGGTGTTGAACCAGCGTGTGATTCACGCCGATGAAACACCGGTGCAAATGCTTGCGCCAGGCGAGAAGAAAACCCACCGGGCCTACGTCTGGGCCTACAGCACGACGCCGTTTTCGGCGCTCAACGCGGTGGTTTACGACTTCAGCCCAAGCCGTGCCGGACAACATGCACGCAACTTCCTGGGCGACTGGAACGGTAAGCTGGTTTGCGATGACTTCGCTGGCTACAAGGCCGGATTTGAGCAAGGCATCACTGAAATCGGCTGCATGGCTCACGCCCGTCGCAAGTTTTTCGATCTGCACGTGGCGAACAAAAGTCAGCTGGCCGAACAAGCGCTGCACTCGATCAGCGGCTTGTACGAAGTCGAACGCCAAGCGCGGGAAATGAGTGATGAAGATCGGTGGCGAATACGTCAGGAACTGGCGGTACCGATCCTCAAAAAACTGCATGACTGGATGTTGGCCCAGCGCGACCTGGTGCCCAACGGATCAGCCACGGCCAAAGCCCTCGACTACAGCCTGAAACGCTGGGTAGCGCTGACGCGCTACCTGGACGATGGAGCTGTGCCGATCGACAACAATCAAGTCGAGAACCAGATACGGCCCTGGGCACTCGGGCGCTCGAACTGGCTGTTTGCCGGGTCGCTACGCAGTGGTAAACGGGCTGCGGCAATCATGAGCCTGATCCAGTCGGCGCGTATGAATGGGCATGATCCGTATGCCTATCTCAAAGATGTGCTGACTCGGTTGCCAACACAGAGGGCCAGTGAGATCGGGCAGCTGCTGCCACATCAGTGGGTGCCTGCCTAACTTACGCAAGGTGAGTTGGGCGGACGCTTACGGTTGAGGTCGCGGACCGGACTCGCATCGGTGGGGTGGCCTATGAGTAATGCAGGTCTGTGGTTGCTGGGTGCCGCCGCCAGCATGGGCTTGGCGACCAGTTGGTTGGCGTTGTCCCTGCCGGCGCACTGGCGCCAGGTGTTCAGCGCCGACGAGGTTGCGCCGGACTATCTACGCAGCCTGGGCTGGCTGGCGCTGATGGTATCGGCTGTGTGCTGCTTCAAGGCTGACCATCCGTCGATGGCGGTGCTGGTCTGGCTCACCCTGTTGCCGGTCGCCGCCGTAGCAACGGCCATAACGCTGAGCTACCGGCTGGGGCTGCTGCGCCTGTTTTGCCCGTTATTTCTGCGCACTCGATAAGAGTGCGCGGCTTCTGTATCTGCAACATTGTGGTTGATCCGATCGTACTGCTCACCTCAAACCGGGCGAGCTTGTTCACACTGGATACGCCGACCATCCCATGTCACCTCGTTGTGGGATGCTTGCAGGATCGAGCGACGCGAACTCTTACCAACGTATTTGCGCTCTAGCGTCGGCAACAGTTGGCTGACCTCGGTTCGTTTCCGGCTAACACCCGCCCCCAACGTTTAAAGGCGCTAGACGCGATGCAGGTCGAGCCGAACGACATTCTGGCAGGAACTGTGTTGAAGTCGCAATCCGGGTTGTACCGTCCGCTTCTGGCCGTTTGCGGAAGCTAGAGGTATTTAGCCCGACAGTAGGATCACTGTTACGGTGAAAAGTGTTCGTAGGCGTCAGAGCGTCCCTTGGGCAGATCTGCCTGCTGGAGCACCCGCCGCAATCGGGAAAGAATGTTCCGTTCAATACCCTGTTCCCTGCGGCAAAATGGCCGACATCACACCTTACCATTCAGAACGGCGGTACCGAACACTTCCCATATCAAGAGCAGATGGTCGGCGTGTCGCTATCTCAGGCGCCCTCGAAGGGTTAGACATCGCATGTGCACAGGCCCTCCGGAACAGCATGGAACGCCTGCCGAAGGTCCCTTGGGGAGTAGCCTTGCCGGATCAGTGGAGGCGTGACTCTTCAAGGCTTGCGTCACGCTAAGCACGTGTCATCGATGTTTGTTGCGATGGGCGAGGTCTATCACTCGAATTCATGCAGTGGCTATTCGCGACTGAATTCATGCTCGCTGTTGATTGCGAGCAAGAAAGCCCGCGCGCCGGGCAGCAGAGCAACTGGCGACGTTGCGATCAAATGCTTTTTGGGATCGGTTGCCGATTCGATTCCATGTCGAACCTACTCAAGTCTCAGGCAACCCTTCAAGCTCGTGATTTCTCGATGGATTTTTTTCAGTAAGTCTTCGGGTTTTAGTTCGGGTGTTTGCCTTTGATAAGCCAGGAACAGAAGCGTTAGGGGATGAATGCCAATGATCTCAGCAATCTGCTCAACCTTTTCAATCGATGGTTTCCATTTGCCGCGCTCGATCGCACTGATATAGCTCTGACTAGGCCCAAGCCCTTCCTGAGGCATATCCTTCGAAATACGTAGATTCCTGATCACCAAACCAAGCGCTTCATTCAGTTCCATTTGCTGTCTCGCAAAAGGAACGATGAAGCCTTTTTAGTGCTTCTGGAGCTATGCTATATACAGCTTAAAAGAGGGTGTGCTGATGTTTATTACGTACAAGCGCGCTGAAATCATGTATCCAGCGCTGTTTGGAGACGACTCCCAGATGTGGCGATTCGTCGAGCTCGATGATCATCGCCCTTGGTTTTACGTGATGATTAACCGCCGCCAGAAGGCAGCCGCATGGAGGACGATGCTCTTGATTCCAACGGAGGATGAGTTCGAGCAGATGCTAGTGAAACGCGCTGAAGGAACACTGATTGAGGCAGTTCAGGTGGTGTTGCCATCGCGGCTGAATGGATCCGGTAATTGGACGATGGAGATGCTCATAGAGCTCGTTAGGGTCTATGATCAGGACGAGCGAGTCATGGGTTACGACTTTAAGACGGCCTCGGGCCATACCTACTCTCAAAGAGACTGCCGCCACACCTTGGCTGCAGCAAAGCAACAAATTTACTGCTCTTCGATGCGTCTTGTTTGAAGGAGGGGTCGCTGACTGGAGCAAGCCTTGAAGGAGTGCTAAAGACGCCCACGTCAGCGCCATGGCATCAGTGGCGCGCATCGCGCACATGCAATTTGCTAGTTCGTCCAGAACGGATAGCTTGGATCGTCTGTCGCCGATCAGCACTGCCCCAAGTGCGGTCTTATCTGCGCCGCAAATGCTGCACAAAATGGCGTCCGCCATTAACTCGATCTGCCGACCGTACAACAGGCCATGCCGAAAGGTACGCATGGCGAGATAGGGCGGGATCCGGGCTCATTGTGGTCCGCCTGTGCCAGGCGTTGGCGACGCCTGACCGTACAGGCGGTTACCGGAGTGATGCTGGCGGGTCGCAGGCTCGCTGCAGCAAGCTGATTCACTGGACCCAAAGGAGCCTCTCAATGAAAATCACAGCGGCGGAACAGTTCGAATGCGTCAGTGACGTCCTTTGTGATGTTTGCGGCGATAGTACGCGTGTTGAAGGATATGGGTTGCAATTTGGGACCCTTCAGGGCAGTTGGGGATTCGGCTCGGTTCATGATGGTGAGCGTTATGAGGTCCATCTCTGCGAACCCTTTTTTTCAGAACAATGGCCGACCTGAAGAGCGCGCGGATGGTGAATACCATGTTCATCGACGTCGACGAAGACTTAGGCAATTTCGGACGGGTCGCTCGCGATGATTTTTTTCAATGACGGAGGCAGCTTGGCTTGATAGGTAACTCCAGCTGGACCAACATTTGCCGAGTCTCGGGTATGCAGGTGATGGCGGGGTGAAAAGCTTGGATTTAGCTGTTTATCGGCCCATTCCCGCTGTTCGCTATTCCTATTAACGCGGGTGCATATGGACCCCGTCTGCAATCCGTACTCCCCTGGCGCTGGTACGCCTCCACCTGAGCTGGCAGGTCGCGATCAACTGCGCGAGCGGGTCCGTCAGTCGATCGGGGGAATTCGCGTGGGCCGACCTGCCAAAAGCGTAATCCTGGTTGGGGTGCGGGGTGTCGGCAAAACAGTACTGTTGAACCAGATGCTGCGAGATGCCGAAGCCTCGGGCAATCTCGCCGTCTACGTTGAGTCATCCGAGTATCGCTCTCTGCCAGCGATACTCGCGCCACAGCTCCGTCTCGCCTTGCTGCGGCTGAGCTGTATCGTACCTGCCAAGAACGCAGCGATAACTGGACTGCGAGCCTTAGCCGGTTTTGCCAAGGCTTTGGAGCCGAAGTTCAGCGATCTCAAGGTCGGTATTGACTACGAAGCCGAGGCAGCTCTGGCGGGCAAAGGTGATCTCGAGGAGGAATTTACAACCCTGCTGACTAAACTCGGTGAAGCCGCCAAAGCAGCTCACACCGTCCTTGTTATTTTCGTGGATGAGCTGCAAAACGTAGCAGAAGAACAGCTCGCCGCGCTTATCGCAGCGCTGCATCGCGTCTCGCGATTGATCTTGCCGGTTGCCCTCGTCGGTGCAGGCCTCCCACAACTCCGACACCCTGCTGGACATGTGAAAAACCACGCGAAGCGCCTCTTCGACTACCTAGAGGTCGGTTCGCTGGAGCCACACCAGACGCGTCTGGCCTTTGTAAAACCAGCGGAGGCCGAGGGCGTGACTGTAGACTCAGAAGCGGCCGACATGGTTGCTCACCTCACACGCGGCTACCCTTATTTCATTCAAGAGTGGGGCAGTCATGTCTGGGACGCAGGGCAGAATAACCACATCACGCTTGCAGACGTCCAGAAGGCGTCCGGGCACGTTATTGCTGCTCTGGACGAAGGTTTTTTTAGGGTAAGACTCGACCGAATGACCGTGGCAGAACACATTTATTTGCGCGCCATGGCTTCGCTTGGGGAGGGGCCTCATCGTTCGGGCGACATTGCGGCATCCCTGGGCCGTACAAGCCGATCTCTCACCTCAATTCGCAACTCCCTGATTAGCAAAGGGATGATCTGGTCGCCGCCCCACAACGGCGCCGCTTTTACCGCGCCGCTGTTCGATCTGTACATGTGCCGGATCATGCCCGGTGACAGCTGGCGGTCTAGCCTTCCAAGGGCTGACGGCATTTTTTGTCCACCTGAAGAGGGCTCAGATGCTTAGAAGCGAATGCACTCATCTTGCTACGGCTACGATGGTTTGTTCACATCAAGGCTGCTGTCACATCGACTCGAATTTGCACGTACGCTGTGGAGTGCTGAGCGGCTAAGTCGAGGCTTCACTGTGTGCGTCAAAAATGGGATCGACTTACCTGTGATCGGGGCGTAGGGTCGCTCATGGATATCTTTTCTACGGGCAGCATCGACATCAGGCTGGCAGGAGCAGAGAACAGAGCATGAGCGAACTCAGTGATGATGAAATAGACCGACTAGAGGCAATGATTCCTAAGCTGGCCGCCGTCGCCACTAATGCTGCGTATCTGCGTGCGGTTGCCGCAGGGCATTCACTGATAATGGCGAAGGATGGCGTGCTCGTACAAATTCATCCTGACGGTTCGGAAAAAAAGCTTCGCGACTTGTGCAGCAAGCACAGGGTCGAGTCTGGTAAGACTTTCAGTGTGGGTATTTGAAGCGCACCTGCCGACCAGGCGTATTCATAAGGCGAGCGCAGGCCACAGCGACTGGTAAGCACTTGACTATCTTGCCCCTGCGACGGAGCCTTCGCTGTCTAGCGCAGGGCCGCCAGCTGTTTGCTTAACTACCCGAGTAGACGAAGCATGCTGAGATGCTGGCTGCTTGGGCGTCGCCATGCGGTCATGTATTGGTTACACCCGGAGTTGCGAGTGCCCAGCTGGGGTTGCGCATCAATTCCGCTACCGTGCAATGGACTCATAACCAGGAGCTCCACCTCTCAATAGGACACGCGTGCGCGGCATTTTCCGACGCGGTGCGTCGACCGCTAGTCAGGCTGGTTGGTTGGGCCTGATGGGGCGGGCAGGGGTTGAAGCAACATCGAGGCGCGGCTGCTCAGCAGCACTCCGGCTTGGAAGTAGCCCATAACGGTTTCGACACTGCGATGTTCAGTCATGGCCATCACTTCACCCAATGGGGCCCCCTGGCGACCCGCTTCCGTTACAAAGCCCGAGCGTAAGCTGTGCGCGGCCCAGTCGCCGTCGAGGCCAGCCAATTTGGCGCGGCGCTGAACGATCCGTGCTACCTGATCAGACGATAGTCCGAACGGGCTGACTTTGCCGCCCTTGTAGAGGCGCCGAAAAAGCGGACCGGTATCGGCGGGCGCGGCGATGAGCCAAGCCGTCAACGCGTGTGCAGCGCGACCCAGCAGAGGTTTTTCGCGACGGGATCCCGTGGTGTCTGTTTTGGTGACGCCCAGCGTATAGAGCCAAGTGTCTTCATCCAGTTTGCGCACATCGTCGACCTGCAGGCCGGTCACCTCGGATCGACGACGCCCGCCGCCACTCCACGCCATCAGGAGGAGGGCGCTATCACGAGTACCGCGAATGCCATCCGTACAGGTCGCCAACATGGCCTCCAGAGCCTCCACCACAGCTGCCGTCTTTTTGCGGACAACTACCCCCTGGCGCGCCTGGGCTTTTCGCGCATCTCGCAGCAGCGTTTTCACTGCCAGTGCTTCAGTTGGGCTTTCCCAGTTGTTGAAGCGATGCCACCTGCCCAGTGCCGAAAGCCGATGACATACCGTGTTGTAGCTCAGAGGTCCCGGCTTTGCCTTCACACGTGCCGCGACTAACGCGGCATCGATGGTCGGCGGTAGCAGATAGGTCCATGCACCATTTGCCAGTGGGCGCGCCAGGTGATCCACCACGAACTGAATGACTACAGTCGACTGTACAGGCGCATCGCCCATCGCAACGCCGTAGCGCAGGTGCAGCCAAGCCGACCAGTAGGCGAGGGCGCTGCGATAGCTCCGTACCGTGTTTTCGGCGGTGCCGCTGGCAACAAAGCCTGCGGCCGCCTCCTGAGCCTTCAACGCCAATCTACTGGGGTCTAGGGTGGGCTCGTCGATCAACGGCATCTGATCAGTAATATATGATACGTCCAACGTATTATATTTCCACTATCCAATAAATAAGGTCGGATAATCTTTAATTATCCAAGGTGAGGCGATTTTTTCGTCGTTTGGCAGTCGCTCACCAGTACATCAAGGGGATGTGCGTCGATGAGCCACGAGATCGAGCGGTACCTGCAGGCCGGTACCCGCCCCAACACCCGGCGCAGCTACCGGCAAGCGCTCGAGCACTTCGAGGTCGCCTGGGGCGGCTTTCTGCCGGCGACCAGCGATGCCATCGTGCGTTACTTGGTCGATCACGCCGCCACGTTGTCCAGCAACACCCTCAAGCTGCGCCTGGCGGCCTTGGCGCAGTGGCATGTCAGCCAGGGCTTCCCGGATCCGACCAAGACCCCGCTGGTTCGTCAGATCCTCAAGGGCATTCGTACCTTGCACCCGAAGCCGGAGAAGCAGGCCGAACCGCTGCAGCTGCGCGAACTGGAGCAGTGCGTGGCGTGGCTGGAGCGGGCGGGCGAGAAAGCACTGGACGAGGGCGACCTGCCGCAGCTGTTGCGCTGCTGGCGTAATCGCGCATTGCTGCTGATCGGCTTCTGGCGCGCCTTTCGCAGCGACGAACTGTGCCGCCTGCAGGTCGAGCACATCCAGGTACGGCCGGGGGAGGGCATGCAGCTGTTCCTGCCGTGGAGCAAGGGCGACCGTGACAACCAGGGACAGACCTACAGTGCGCCGGCGCTGGCCCGCCTCTGCCCGGTGCAGGCCTACAACGACTGGATCTGTGTCGCCGGCATCGCCCGCGGTCCGGTGTTCCGCGGCATTGACCGCTGGGGTCACCTGCGCGAGCAGGGCCTGCACCCGCACAGCGTCATCCCGCTGCTGCGGGCGGTACTGAAAGCGGCCGGATTGCCCGCCGAGTTGTATAGCAGCCACTCCCTACGCCGTGGCTTTGCCACCTGGGCCACGCGCAGTGGCTGGGACCAGAAGGCGTTGATGGGCTATGTCGGTTGGCGCGATGCCAAGTCGGTACTGCTCTATGTGGACAGCACCGGCTTTTTCCCCGGGCAACTGCGGCCGATGGTGCCAGGCCTGGAGGCGGAGGCTTTGTCGAGTTTGCCTCGTCCAATTGCACTGCCGGGCAGTTGACCGCCTCAAGCCATTCAGCACTTCCGGTGATGGCTGCTTTGTTTCCGCGGAGCAATTACACCCAATGCTGGGCTTTGGCCTTGATGTGGCTGGTGTTATTGATACGTATCGAAAGGGCGACGGTAAACCATGAGAGTTCGCCATCAGATGATTGCTCAATTACAGACAGGAATGTTCAGCTTGCGTCGGCATAACATGATGCCACCAGCGACATAGACTCCAGTCATCTGTCAGTCCACCTGACACCGCCAGTCATGAGAGGTTAGAGCAGGCCAATAGTGCTCTGCTGCAAAGAGGATTATCTAAAGTTCGATGCTAGTGTGGCTGTAATCAGTCTCATCGCTGGACATAATTCAGAAGCAATTTTTTTCGCTTTCGGTGTTGCCACAATACCCCTGCCCGAACGAGTAAAGAGCGGATCATTAAATTTGTCACGTAGCTTGACCAGCGAATTGCTTACGGCTGGCTGTGTTACGCCAAGACTCTTGGCTGCTAACGTTATACTTTGTTCCTTGTAAATACACATAAAAACCACCAATAAATTGAGATCGATGGATGCAAATGTGTCCTCGCGAATAGTCATGGCAGAGCTCTCAAATCCCCTTTACAGCATCGCTTTCAATGTTTTCACCAGCATTTCGATGGTGTATTCGCAGCGTTTGAAAAAAATGGATCGGGCCGAGCTTTTGGCAAGTAATCAATCCTGTGCGATGCAGCGTGCGCAAGTGATCGGACACGGTCGATTGGGCCAACTTGCACTTGCGCTCAATCTGGCCGGCACACACACCGAGCAGGAATGCATGTTCCTGCTGCGGAAAGTGTTTCTCTGGGTCACGGAGCCACTCAAGGATCAACCGGCGCTGGGGGCTGGCTAACGCTTTAAGAAGTAGATCCACTTCCGTAAGTTTACTGCGGGAGTTCACCATCAAGGTCGCTCAGGCGATGTTCAATACAGGCTTCAGCCACTGAATGAAATCTTCCACTTCTTCATTGGTGATTTCGTGGCCCATGTCGTACAGGTATGTTTCATGATGCACGTTCAGTTGGTGCAACCAGGCATCCGCTTTTTGTGCCCAAGACACGGGGAGCTTGTTATCACCATAGCCATGAGCAATAAACGCCGATAGCGAACTCAATGCTTGAGCGCTGGCAATGTGTGGTGCCAGCTCAGGGAGAATTCTGCCGCTGAACAAGCCAAAGCCTAGCACGCAATGAGGGGCGCTAAGCCCGACGCTTGCACTGAGAATACCGCCCTGGCTAAAGCCAGCTATCACTGTAGGCATTTGTGGTAAGGCAGTTACAAGCTCCACTAGTTTCTGGCGGCTGGTTTCCGCTTGCTCTTCAACGATCACCGGGCCTTCGTTGGTGAAATTTACCTGAAACCAGGCAAAGCCCTCAGCTGCGATTTGCAGGCGGCTGCGTACCAGCAATATTTCAATTCCTTCTGGGATAAAGCCGGAAAGGCCTGCCAGATTGGTTTCATTACCGCCTACACCATGCAATAGCAGGAGACGTGCACGAGGGGCAGCAGCACGGATTACCCGACGATAGACAAGGCCGGATTGCGGTTCTTGCTGCAGTTCTGAAATGGCTAGTGGCAGGTTCATGCTTGAGTAATCTCCTGAGTGGCGGTTGGGCTTTTGAACAGGTAGCTGTCCATAGCCAGTACGCCGTCGGCGACACCGCCCTCTAGCACATCCACGGCGTAGTGCTCGCCTGCGGCACCGAGCGCCAGAAATAGCGGCAACAAATGTTCTTCACTGGGGTGCGCACGCTCGGCCTCCGGGGCATTGCGGCGGTAGGCGAGCAGCGCTGGCAGGTCACCGGCTTGCAGGGCGTCACGGATCCAGTCGGAAAAACGCGCTACGTACTCAGCCGGGTCGCCGTAGTTGCTACGGAACTCATAAAGGTTATGGGTCAGACTGCCGGAGCCAATGATCAGCACGCCCTGATCGCGCAGCGGCTTGAGTGCCTGGCCAAGCTGCCAGGCACCCAATGGATTGAGCGGGTGGGGCATGGACACTTGGACCACCGGGATATCCGCAGTGGGCAATAGGTGCAGCAACGGCACCCAGGCGCCGTGGTCCAGGCCTCGATTCGATTCGGTAGTTGCGGCAATCCCATTGCGGGAAAGCAGGTTGCAGATTTGCTCGGCCAATGCAGGATTGCCGGTTGCAGGGTATTGCAGGCGATACAGTGCTTGCGGAAAGCCTCCGAAGTCGTGAATGGTTTCCGGCGCCTTGCTGCTGCCTACACGCACGCTCCCACGGGTCATCCAGTGAGGAGAGACGATTACGATGGCGCTAGGCCGTGGCAGCGCTCGGCCTAGCTCAGCCAGGCGTGCCCCGGCCTGGCCGGGTTCGATGGCAAAGGTTGGTGCTCCGTGGGACACGAACAACACTGGATAGGCCAGACTCATGGTTGAAATCCTGCTTAGATATTGGGGCCGCAGCAGCAAGAGGTGGACTGATCGGCGTTGCAAAGCGTGTGCGCCGCTCACTGACCTGCCTACCCACAGCGCACTGATTGGCTGGGGATGGCTCAAAGTTTATAGATTCGATTTTGGAGATAAACTCAGATATTGGTGAATAACTATCTCGAAAACCGGGATAATTGGCGGTCACTTGTCGACTCTTCAGGCCGCTGCCAGCCGGAGCGCTGAGCTACACATCAAGGTGCCAATATTGCCCCCTGCGCCTGGCCAGAACGCAGGTTGGTGAGTAGATCCCTGGTCGGCGGGCTCTAGTATTTGGGGGCTCCCTGGCTTTGTTACAGATCAGTCCGCGCTCATCGCTATGGCTGCTGAGTGGCACCCTGAGTTAATGGGGCTGGCGTTGATCAACCCCGCGCCAAGGTCGCGCAGTAGCTGTCCGTTCTGCCGTTAGCTGTGGCCATACAGCTTCAATAACTCGTCGACCAGGTAACGAATTTTGGGCCGCAGATGATTGCTCTTCGACCATAGTGCGTGGACCTCGACAGGCGCCGGTTCAAAGGGCTCGAGTACCGTAACAACAACCTGCTGGGCGATGTCCTTTTCAAATAGACAGAGCGGCATCTGGCAAATACCGAGGCCGGCTCGCGTGGCTTCAATCATCGCTTCGGCATCGTCAAACTGATAGGTCGGTGGTGGCGAGAACTTCAAGGATTGCCCGGCCTGGGCCATTTTCCAGGGCATTAGGCTGCCGCGGCGATAGCCGACGATGCTGCGGTGCTGGCCCATGTCCTCGAGCGTCAACGGCGTACCATATTCTTCCAGATAACCCGGCGCTGCACAGGTTACCCAGCGGTGTGACGTCAGGCGTCTGGCCACCAGGCCGGGGACGTTGTCGACGCTGCCAAAACGAATGGCCAGGTCGATACCTTCTTCCGTCAGGTCCACCAGTTGGTCGCTAAAGGTCAAGGTCAGTTGCAACTGCGGGAAGCGTTTGCTCATCTCCAGTAGCACCGGCAGTACCACCTGTTTACCGAACGCGACCGGCATGTCCACCCGCAAGCGCCCTGTGGGCACGCCTAACTTGTTGCCGAGGTTGCTCTCGGTGGCCTTGATCTCCTCCAGCGCATTGGACCACACGGTGAAGTAGGCCTCGCCATCCGGAGACAGGGACAAGCGGCGGGTCGAGCGATAAAACAGGCTGGTACCCACCCGTGCCTCCAGCCGTGCAATCGCCTTACCTACGGCCGACTTGGACAGCCCCAGGCGCTCGGCTGCCTCTGTGAAGGTCGCAGAGCGGGCGGTGGCGAGAAAAATATGGATGCCGCTGAAGGAATCTTCGGAGGTCATTGCCGTTTTCCTAGGCGCAAGAGTTGGTAGCAAATTACGCTACCTATCTGTGATTTCAAGGTTGTTTATCAGCTTGCTGCTCTACCTTAGCATGGCTGCTGACTCAGCAACCCTCTGCATCTATCGCATGGGGTTGGTCATTTACTTCTGTGAGGACGCCCCATGAAAGACGAAGTCATCAGCATTTTTACCCTAAGCCTGGCTCCGGAAGACTTCCCTGAATTTAAAACGCTGGTTGCCAAGATTGTCGCCGCTACGAGCGAAGAGCCTGGCACCTTGATGTACGAATACAGCGTCAACGAGGCTCGCACTGAGGTGCACATTATCGAGCGTTACCGTGCCGATGCTGTCGTTAACCATATTGAAGAAACCTTCGCGCCGTTCGGCGAAAAGTTTCTCGAGCTGGTGAAAATCACCAGCCTGCTAGTTTATGGCAACCCAGACGCGCCGACGCGCAAGCACCTGGATGCCTTTGGCGCGGTGTACATGAATCCGTTTGATGGGTTTACCCGGACCTGACACCGCCAGTCAGTAGCCGGCGGACAAGACCGCTGACTATTCAGCAACCGATCTAACCTGCCGGGTACTACCTGGCGCTAGAGGGTCAATACGCATGCACATCAATCTTGCCGGCAAGACCGCTTTGGTTACTGCCTCCACAGGCGGCATCGGCTTCGCCATTGCCCATGGCCTGGCGCTCACCGGCGCTATCGTGATCATCAACGGGCGGAGTGACAGCTCGGTCGAAAAAGCCCTGGCACGTTTGAGCGAAGCGGTACCGCAGGCCACCTTCAGCGGAGTCGCGGCTGATCTGGGCAATGCCGACGGCGTTGGCGTTCTTACAGCTGCGCTTCCCACCATCGACATTCTGGTCAACAACGCCGGCATCTATGGTTTGGCCGATTTCTTCGAGGCCGATGACGACTGCTGGGAAGACTATTGGCAAACTAACGTAATGTCCGGTGTTCGCCTGAGCCGCGCGTTGGTTCCAGCCATGGTCCAACGAGGTTGGGGTAGGGTGGTGTTTATCTCCTCGGAGTCAGCCCGAAATATCCCGGCCGATATGGTTCATTACGGCGTAACCAAGACGGCGCAACTGGCGTTGTCGCGTGGCTTGGCCAAACGTGTGGCCGGCAGCGGCGTAACCGTTAACAGCGTGCTGCCAGGCCCGACACTGTCTGATGGCTTGGCTGAGCTGCTCAAAGGAGAGTCTGCCCGCTCCGGCAAATCCTTGGAGGCCGTCGCTGCCGAATTCGTCATGACCCACCGTCCCACCTCGTTGATTCAACGTGCGGCCACGGTCGATGAGGTCGCCAATATGGTCGTCTATATCTGCTCCACCCAGGCGTCAGCCACCAGCGGCGCTGCGCTGCGGGTCGATGGCGGCGTGGTGGACGATATCCTCTGAACCCTTGACTACCTGGCACGTGTGTTCCGCACGGGTGACCTGAAGGTCACCGGCGCGCACGCTGTCAGTGAGTGAGCAGATCTCCAATCGATTCCGCTGCCAGTTGATACGAACGGCAACGCGCCGTCGGGTCGTAGATGCGCGCATCAATCATCAGTTCGTCTACGCCGGTGGTAGCACTAAACAACCACCGACTGAAGTCGGTGGGTTAGTGAATTACGGATTGAAAGTCCGGATACGCGTCGGCTGAACGACGCGTCGCATTAGTCCGGCTCCATCTTGAAATTATCGTTCGGGCTCGGCTCTGGCATCAAGTGACCCTCCACGATCCGGCACTCACGCTGCCTCGCCAACTCATGTAGCACCTCCCCCCAGGTGCTTGCGGATCGCTCCGAAGATCGCCTTCTTACGCCTCTTCGGGATGAATACAACGTGGTACTTACAGTCCCACTTCGTGTGAGCAAGGCTTTGGTAATCTCTCATTGGGTACCCCTATCTCTTGGTCGAGATAGAAGGTTCCTGATGACCGCATCACACGGTCAACCTCAAGGAGTCCCTCGGCTAAGCCGGGGGATTACCTTGTTTATTTAAGACTTGAAAGCCAAGCGGATAGATCGTCCAACTGCCTCGATATCCCATGCCCACTCGACCCTTTCATGTGCTGCGTACGCCGGACCGGGGCATGACACCAAGGCTGAAAAGCTTTCTGGATTTTACCCTTGCCAAGTTTGGCGAGAACCCGGCAAAGGCAACCTGGCCGAAAGCAGCGAGCGGTTAGTTACGTGCTGAACGTTTCAAGGCGAAGGCTCCGTCATCCAGCAGCGCCAAGGCCAGTGCAGTGAATGCCAGAAAGACCGGGTATTCCCAGCCACCATTGGCGTTGGTGAAGCTCCAGCCATTACCGAAGTGCACGCTTGCTGCCACCAGCAGTTGCACGGTGGCTAGGGCCGCTACCCAGCGAGCGAGTACACCAAGGATCAGGAACAGGCCGCCGACCACTTCAAAGGCAATGACCGGATAGGCAAGAAAGCCGGAGAAGCCAACGGACTCAAAGAAACCTGCTGTGCCGGCCGGGGTGAACACCAGCAGCTTGGTCAGGCCATGAGCGAGAAACATCACGCCAAGGATTAGGCGTAGTACCAGGGCGGCATAGGGGAGGGTGCGGCTAGCGGCGGTCATGGGTGTTTTCCAATACGGGGAGTGTGGGTTGCCCGGGGCCACAGCTGTTTCGGCCGTGGCGCCAGGCATTGGGTAAGTGGGAATTAACGATTGAGCCAGACCGGCGCGATCTGCGTGCCGAGCCCTGCGCCATAGCCGAGGTAGATGTTCAACCCGGCCAACGCTTCCAGATAACGCGCGTTTACCAAACCGCCGGCATCCACGGTTTTCCAACCCAGGCTTTGCGCAAGAGCAACGGCGGTTTGTTTGGCTCGTGCGCTATCGCTGGCCAGGAACACGCTGCCTTGCTGCTCGTTGGCAAATGTGGGACCGCTGGCCAGCACTTGGGCGAACAGGGTGTTGAAGCCCTTGACCAGCTCCACACCTGGCAGCGCCTTGGCGATTTCCTCCGCTGCACTGGTGCTGTGGCCGATGGTCAGACCCATGTAGTCGGCTGTCAGCGGGTTGGTGATGTCGATGACCACTTTGCCTTCGAGACTGCCCAGACTTTTCAGCGCGGTTAAGGCGTCCTGGTAAGCAGTGGCGACGATCACCACTTCGTTCTGGCCAAGGGCCTGATCAGCGGCGAATGCTTCGACGTTTTGATGCTGCGCGGCGAGGGCGTGCGCCTTGTCCAGATCACGGCCGGTGATACGAACATGGTGTCCAAACTGGGACAACTGTTGAGCGAAAGCCGAGCCCATGTTGCCGGTACCGATAAGGGTAATGTTCATGTCTTTTGCCTCGTGCTGTGTGTGATGGGATCCAGTTTAAAGATTCGATTTACGAGATAAACATGATTTAATGTGACTTATAGTTCCGATAAGTGAGGCAATAATGGATCGCGCGTTGGAGATGCAGGTGTTTTGCGCCGTGGTCGACAAGGGCAGCTTTGTCGGTGCCGTCGATGCGCTGGAAATGTCCAAGGCCGCCGTTTCCAGGCATGTAAATGCGCTGGAGGAACGCCTGGGCGTACGCCTGCTGCAACGCACCACGCGACGCTTATCACTGACCGAAGAAGGACGGGTTTTCTACCAGCAAGCGCGGGAAGTGCTGGCGTTGATGGGGGAGGCGGAAAGCGCTGTTTCTTCGGGCAACCATGAGCCTGCCGGCGTGCTGCGGGTCAATGCGCCGGTGAGTTTTGGTGTGTTGCACCTGGCGCCGCTGTGGACTGCCTTTTTGGAGCAAAACCCGAAGATTGAGCTGGATATCAGCCTGAACGATCGCCAGGTCGATTTGGTGGAGGAGGGGTATGACGTCGCGGTGCGCATCGCCCGGTTGGAAAGCTCTTCACTGGTGGGGCGCCGGTTTGCCAGCACGCGGATGCGCCTGTGTGCAGCCCCGAGCTACATCAAAAGCCATGCACCAGTAGAAGTGCCGCAAGACCTGGCCGAGCACCGGGTGATTGCCTATAGCAACTTTTCCAGTGGGAACGAATGGAGTTTTACCGGGCCCGATGGCGAGCATAAGGTCAACACGCGTTCGGTCATTCGCTGCAATAACGGTGATACATGCCGATCTATTGCGTTGACTGCTGGCGGCATTTTGCTGCAGCCAAGCTTTATGGTAAGTGAGGATCTTCGGCGGGGTGATCTGGTGGAGTTGCTACCGGAGTATCGCTCGGTAGAACTGGGTATTTATGCCGTCTACCCAACCCGCAAACACCTGGCATCCAAGGTGCGGGCATTTATCAATTTTCTGGTCGAACAGTTTGAGCAGGTCGACTGGGAGTCCGGCTACCCAGCACAAAAGAGCCAAGCCCGGGCTGCAAAGAAGATGTAACACTCCTTGCAGCCCACTGGCCATTAACGCCGAATGACCTTAGGTCTTCTTCGGATCGTCGCCGAACAGCTTGCCTGCACCGGCCCAATCCGATGGCGCCACGTCTTCAAAAATGACGTAGATGTAATTGGCATCGGTACCGGTGTTTTTCACGATGCTCTGGGTGATTTCTGCAGCGACAGCTTCCTTCGCGGCGTGGTCTTTTCCTTCGAACCAGCTGACTCGTACAACGGGCATGGAGTGATCCTCTATTCAGGTTGGGTTTAGCGCGATTAGGGCTAACCATGCGGTCAGTCCGGGCTCAGCCAATCAATGCAGCAGAGCAGTCGAGAGAGAATAGGAGAGATACAGAAGGCGATAAACACGCTGTAAATCGCCTATATGTAGAAATTATTTCTCCAATCAGCCCGCCATTTACCGGCGCACCGGCGATCAACAGTTGCTAAGTACCGCTAGGGGCTGTTGCCATTTCACATGGGTAGCCATAGGAAGGCACAGGCCATGGCCACCACGCTCTCGTAATTTCTCTTGAGCTTGTCGAATCGAGATGCCACCGCCCGGTAATGCTTCAGCCGGGCAAAGGCGTTTTCCACCAGGTGCCGATTGCGGTAAAGACCTCTGTCCAGATCCGCGTTGCCTTTCACGGAGTTACGCTTTCTCGGGATCACGGCCTTGGCCCCTTGTAGCTCAACCTGCTCCCGGATTCTCTCGCTGTCATAGCCCTTATCCGCGACGATGGTTTCTGCCGCCGGGAGCTTGGAAATCAACGCGGGTGCCTGAGTGCAGTCATTGATTTGGCCACCTGTGATTTCAAACTCGATGGGCAAGCCGTGGGCGTCCACCGCCAGGTGAATCTTGCTGGTATTGCCAGCTCGACTTTTCCCTATAGCCTCATCGTTGCCGCTGGCAGCGCCTGCACTGTGCTGTGCGACCTACTGTGGCGTAGTTGGAATTCCAGTTTCGTGCAGCTACCCCGCAGTTCATCTGGGGGTAGGTTGACGGGAAGCTCGCAGGCTGAGGCTTTCGGGACCACACCAGTGGAACACGCACTCATGTCGAACAACTACCTTGAAGCCAGGATGTGGCGCTATTGAGTCTCGGCGCGACTGGAGCCCAACTGGTGTCAGAGCAGGTGCCGTGTCACCGCTGCGCTTCGCGGATCATGTTACGGGCGATAACCACCTGCTGAATCTGTGTGGTGCCTTCGTAGATACGGAACAGCCGCACGTCACGGTAGAAGCGCTCAATGGCGTACTCGCTGACGTAGCCGGCGCCACCGTGGATCTGCACGCAGCGGTCGGCGACACGACCGCACATCTCGGTGGAGAACATCTTCGCGCAGGAGGCTTCGGTACTGACGTTCTTGCCCTCGTCGCGCTTGCGCGCGGCATCCAGCACCATGCAGCGGGCCGCGTAGATTTCGGCTTTGCTATCAGCCAGCATCGCCTGGATCAGTTGGAACTCCGCGATGGGCTGGCCGAACTGTTTGCGGTCCAGCGCATAGTGCAGGGCATCGTCCAGCATGCGTTCGGCTGCGCCGACACTCAGTGCAGCGATATGCAGGCGGCCCTTATCCAGCACCTTCATCGCGGTCTTGAAACCAACGCCTTCGACGCCGCCTATCAACTGGCTGGCGGGCACTCGCGCATTTTCAAAGATCACGTCGCAGGTATGGGCGCCTTTGTGGCCCATCTTGTGGTCCGTCTTGCCCAGCGACACGCCGGGTGTGCCGCGCTCAACGATAAAGGCGCTGATACCGGAGGCGCCTTTGATTTCCGGGTTGGTACGGGCCATCACCGTGTAAATGCCCGCGTGTGGCGCGTTGGTGATGTAACGTTTGGTACCGTTGAGGATGTAGCTGTCAGCGTCACGCACAGCATTGGTTTTCAACGAGCCCGCATCGGAGCCGGCATCTGGCTCGGTCAGGCAGAACGAGCTGAGCAGCTCGCCGCTTGCCAGTTGCGGCAGGTACTGGTTGCGCTGCTCCTCTGTACCGTCAAGCAAAATGCCGATTGAGCCAATGCCGTTGTTGGTGCCGATGTAGGAACGGAAAGCCGGTGAGGTGCGACCCAACTCGAAGGCGATGTTTACCTCTTCCTCCATAGTCACGCCCAGGCCGCCATAGGCTTCCGGAATCGTTAACCCGAACAGGCCCATCTCGCGCATCTGATCGACGATGTCCTTAGGGATCGCATCCGTTTCAGCCACCTCGTTTTCCCGAGGAATCAGTACCTCACCGACGAACTGGCGAAGAGAATCCAGCAGAATCTGCAGGGTTTCGGTATCACGGATCATGTGCGCTCCTCTGGGCCCGGAAGTGGGCCGATGTAGTACGGTGCACCGTCACCCTGAAGGGTTACCGAGCGGCGGCGCCGATGTTGTTAACCATGTTGATCAGGCGAGGCCCGATATCGTCAGTGAGCTTGTCCCGTGGAAGCTGGAAGCTCGGTCCACCGCAGTTGAAGGTCAGTAACCCGAACTGCGGGTGTAACAGCGGCACGGCGACTGAGTTGACGTCGCGGTGCCACTCGCCGATCGATAGGCAAAAGCCGTAATCGGTGTAATCGCGAAACGCGCGATCCAGGCCCTTGCGGATCACCGGCCACTGTGCTGCTTCGCGTTGGCGCATGTGGTCGAGGAGAAACTCTCGCTCGCTCTCTGGCATCGCCGCCAGGCATGCGCGTCCCGCCGAGCTTTGCGCCAGTGGCAAGTAGCTGCCGATCTGCCGCCGCATCGTGGTATTGCCTTGGCCCTGAACGACGTCCAGGTAAACCATCTGCAGGCGATCCCGGGCCGCCATTGCCACTGCGGCTTGAGCGTGATTGGCCAGCTCTTCCATCAGCGGGTGCGCCACCGAGCGAATCGACAGATTCGACAGCATGGCGTAGCCGAACCCCAGCACACCGACATCCAGCTGGTACTTGCCCGAGTGCACCTCACGCTTGAGGCAGCCAAGGCGCATCAGGGTGTTGGTCAAGCGCGTCACGGTCGGCTTGGGTAGCCCGGTCATCCGCGCCAGTTCCTGATTGCCCAGCACGTTGTCGCGCGGGGTAAAGCACCGCATCAGCTCCAGCCCACGTGCCAGCGCAGTCACGAACTGGCCGCTGGTTTCGTCCTCACTCGACGCACTGGCCGGGTCGAGCATGCCCATCTTCAGTAAAGCGATTTCATCCGCTCCAGTGCTGCTCTCAGCCTTCTGCTGATCCGCTTTGTTGCGTGCCATGGTAGAACCTCATTTTTGGAAATTGCAAGCAAATAAAAGTACGTTTCGTCAGGCGAAATTATATTTGAGCCGAGATGAAATGCAAAACGCTCATTTTTAGATAGATAATATATTGATTAATAAAGAAATAATAAAATAGTTCAGATTTCTGATTTACATGAATTCGCGACCCTACCTATGATATCTCGTAAATACGAAATGCAATTTCGTATAGCGAAACGTGTTTAGAGGTGGGTATGAGTCACGAACCTGAATCTGTAGTGAACCTGGAAATTCGAGAAGACGGCGTTGCCGTCGTACGCATCGACCGGCCAGAAGCCAAGAACGCGCTCAATAGCGCGGTGCGTGAACAACTCGCCGAGCACTTTCGGGCACTGGCTCGCAATGGGCAGGTGCGGGCGATTGTACTTACCGGCGGTGACACCTGTTTTGTGGCCGGAGCCGATATCCGCGAGTTTGCCCAAGCGCGCCCGATTGAAATGTACCTGCGCCATACCGAGCTGCTGTGGGAAGCCATCTCCCGCTGCCCCAAGCCGGTCATCGCTGCAGTGAATGGTTTCGCCCTTGGCGGCGGCTGTGAGCTGGCCATGCACTGCGACATCATCGTCGCCGGCGAGTCGGCGCGCTTTGGCCAGCCAGAAGTCAAACTCGGCCTGATGCCGGGCGCCGGCGGTACTCAGCGTCTGATCCGCGCGGTCGGCAAGTTCCAGGCAATGCGCATTGCCCTTACCGGGTGCTTGGTCTCGGCCCAGCAAGCCTTGGCCATGGGCATGCTGAGTGAAGTGGTGGGCGACGAGCAGACCATTGTCCGTGCACTAGAGCTGGCCACTGAAATCGCCGCCTTGCCGCCGCTAGCCGTCGCGCAGATCAAAGAAGTGATGCTGGCCGGTGCTGACCTGCCGCTGGAGAGCGCGCTGGTGTTGGAGCGCAAGGCCTTCCAATTGCTATTCGATTCGAGCGACCAGAAAGAGGGCGCTCAAGCCTTCCTGGAAAAACGCAAAGCGATCTTCTCAGGAGAATGAGCGATGACACGTGAAATTAACCGGATGGCGGTTGTTGGCGCCGGAGTCATGGGTACAGGTATTGCTCAGATCGCCGCTCAGGCGGGCATTCGCGTCACGCTGTTTGATAGTCGCGAAGGCGCTGCGCAGGGCGCCCGCGAAAGCTTGAAAGGCACGTTGGACAAGCTGGTCGACAAAGGCAAGATTGCCAACGCCGATGCGCTGGCCACGCTCTCCCGCGTGCAAGTGGCGAGCGCCCTTACGGAACTGAGCGACGTCGACCTGGTAGTGGAAGCCATTATCGAGCGCCTCGACGCCAAGCAGGGCTTGCTCGCCGAGTTGGAAGCCGTGGTTGCCGATGACTGCATTCTGGCTACCAACACCTCATCGCTCTCCGTCACCAGCATTGCTCGCAATTGCCGACTTCCCCAACGCATCGCTGGCTTTCATTTTTTTAACCCTGTGCCGCTGATGAAAGTGGTGGAAGTCATCGATGGTCTGGCGACTGACCCGCAGGTAGGCGACAGCCTCCGAGCCCTGGCTGCCCGCATGGGGCATAGGGGTATTCGGGCGAAGGACACACCAGGGTTCATCATCAATCACGCCGGCCGTGCATATAGCACTGAGGCTTTGCAAATTCTCAAGGAAGGCGTAGCCGAACCCGCCGAGGTAGACCGTATCCTGCGCGAGGGTCTGGGTTTTCGCATGGGGCCCTTGGAGCTGTTTGATCTGACGGCTCTTGATGTTTCCCATCCAGTCATTGAGTCGATCTACAACCAGTTCTACCAGGAACCGCGGTATCGGCCTGCAGCGCTAACACGCCAGATGCTGGATGCCGGCTACGTCGGGCGCAAGGTCGGGCGTGGGTTTTACCGATACGCCGACGGCCAGATGATCGATCCACCCGCCGCACAGGCAGTACCTGCGCTGGAAGCATTTCCGCCGGTTTGGCTTGGCACTGAAAACCCCGAGGATCGTGCACGTTTCACCGAGCTTCTTCAGCAGGTGGGCGCGCGGGTCGAAGAGGGCACGGTCCCAAGCAGCGAGGCCCTGTGTTTGCTGGCACCTTACGGTCTGGATGCCACCGGCGCCGTCGGCCTGTTTGGCACCGATCCTGAGCGCACGGTGTGCATCGACCCGCTGCTGGATATCGCCCGCTACCGCACGCTGATGCTAAATCCCGCTACCCATGCCGACATGCGCGATGCCGCCCATGCGCTGTTGGGCCGCGATGGCGTGGGCGTCAGTGTGATCAATGACAGTGTCGGCTTTGTGGCCCAAAGGGTACTGGCCATGATCGTCAACCTGGCGGGCGATATCGTTCAGCAGCGTATCGCCAGTGTCGATGACCTGGATGAAGGCGTGCGCCGTGGTCTTGGTTATCCGCAAGGTCCGCTGGCCTGGGGCGATAGTGTCGGGCCCAAGCGTTTGCTCACCACTCTTGAACGCATGACCGAACTGACGGGCGATCCCCGTTATCGGCCGGGTCCCTGGCTGCGGCGACGGGCCGCCTTGGGCCTTTCATTGCGTCACAACGAACCACTCCCGACTGAACCTCAACGCTAGGATTTTCCCATGCTCGACGCCTACATCTTCGCGGGACTGCGCACGCCATTTGGCCGCCACGGCGGCGCACTCGCTTCGGTACGCCCAGACGACCTCGCCGCCCATGTGATCCACGAATTGCTCGCTCGCCACGCCATCCCTGGCGAAGCCATCGAGGACGTGATTCTGGGCAATACCAACCAGGCAGGGGAGGACAGCCGCAACATCGCGCGTCACGCCGCACTGCTTGCAGGCTTGCCCGTGACCGTACCTGGGCAGACAGTTAACCGCCTGTGCGCCAGTGGTCTGGCGGCGGTGATCGATGCCGCCCGCGCAGTGACCTGTAACGAAGGCGAACTGTTTGTCGCCGGCGGGGTGGAGAGTATGTCCCGTGCACCCTTTGTCATGGCTAAAGCAGAAGCGGCCTATAGCCGCGAACTGACGGTGTTCGACAGTACCATTGGCGCCCGTTTTCCCAACCCGAAGATCGTCGCCGAGTTTGGCAACGACAGCATGCCGCAAACGGGCGATAACGTGGCTCAGGAGTACGGCATCTCCCGTGCTGAGGCCGACGTCTTTGCTGCCGGCTCTCAGGCCCGTTATGAAGCCGCACGTAGCGCAGGTTTCTTTCAGGAAGAACTGCTCGCGGTCAGCGTGCCCACCGGGCGCAAGACGCCACCCAATGTGGTGGAGCAGGACGAGCACCCGCGCCCGCAATCGGACCTGATCGCTTTGGCTCGCCTGAATCCTCTCTCCGAAGGTGGTGTGGTTACCGCCGGCAACGCATCAGGCGTCAACGATGGCGCGGCGGCATTGCTGATTGGCTCGGCCGCGGCGGGCGAACGGCACGGCTTGGTTCCGATGGCGCGCATTCTGTCGGCCGCCGCCGTGGGTGTGGCCCCGCGCATTATGGGCGTCGGCCCGGTGGAGGCTATTCATAAGGCATTGGCTCGCGCGCAGCTCAGCCTGGCGGATATGGACATTATCGAGATCAACGAAGCGTTCGCCAGCCAGGTGCTGGGCTGCCTGAAAGGTCTGGGTGTTGCGTTCAACGACCCGCGGGTAAACCCACACGGTGGCGCCATCGCCGTCGGCCACCCATTAGGTGCATCCGGTGCGCGCCTGGCCCTGAGCACCGCTCGCGCGCTGCAACAGAGCGGCAAACGCTACGCTGTGGTGAGCCTATGCATCGGCGTGGGCCAAGGCCTCGCCATGGTGATGGAGCGTGTGTAAGTGCGCGCAAGCAAAGGTGAAATGAAATGGGTGCTTTGACTGGGTATCGCGTGCTCGACTTGAGCCGCATTCTGGCTGGTCCCTGGTGCGGCCAAACTCTGGCCGATCTGGGTGCCGAAGTGATCAAAATCGAACGGCCGGGCGCGGGTGATGACACCCGTGGCTGGGGGCCGCCATGGATGAAGGGGCAGAACGCCGAGTCCACCGGCGAGGCTTCTTATTACCAGTCCACCAATCGCGGCAAGTTGTCGGTGGCGCTAAACATCGCCAGCCCCGAGGGGCAGGAAATGGTGCGGGCCCTGGCTACCAGTTGCGACGTACTGATCGAGAACTACAAGGCCGGTTCCTTGGCCAAGTACGGGCTGGATTACGCTAGCCTCGCTGCGCTCAATCCACGCCTGGTGTATTGCTCGGTGACGGGTTTCGGCCAGACCGGGCCGCGCGCCGCAGAACCGGGTTACGACTTCATCATTCAGGGTATGGGTGGAATGATGAGCATCACCGGCGAGCGCGACGATCTGCCCGGTGGCGGCCCGCAAAAGGTAGGCGTTGCCTTCGCGGACCTGATGACCGGCCTGTACTCGACGGTGGCTATCCAAGCTGCGCTGCTCAGCCGAGAAAAGACCGGGCTTGGTCAACATATCGATATGGCGTTGCTGGATGTTCAGGTCGCCACACTGTGCAACCAGAGCCAGAACTATCTGGCTTCCGGCAAGCCGCCCGGGCGTTATGGCAACGCCCACGCCAACATTGTGCCGTACCAGGTGTTTCGCGCCAGTGATCGCGACTTCATCATTGCCTGCGGCAACGACTCACAGTTCGTCGCACTGTGCGACGCCATCGGCCTGCCAGAGCTGCCGAAAGATCCGCGTTTCGCGCGCAACGCCGACCGAGTCAGCAACCGCGAGGAGATCGTTGCCATCCTGTCGCGTCACTTTCTCGGAGGGCTCGCCGATGAGTGGGTAGGGCGCATTCACCCGCAGGGCGTACCGGTAGGGGCCATCAACAGCATTGCCCAGGCGCTGGACGAACCACAGATACTGGCGCGCAACATGCTGGTCAACATTCCCCATCCCTTGAAAGCCGACTTCGTCACGGTCGGCAGTCCGATCAAGTTGTCTCGCACACCGGTCGAGTACCTGCGCCCCGCGCCGATGCTGGGTGAGCATACCGATGAGGTGCTCAAGCGCCAGTTGGGTCTCGATGATGAGCGCCTGGCCGAGTTGAAGGCACAAGGCATCATCGAACAGCTTGGTGAACGCTGAACCTGCCATGCCCCGGCCAGCCAGCTTGCCGGGGCAATTTTTCCCATGGAGCCTTTATGAAAGTCCTCGTAGCGATCAAGCGTGTGGTCGATTACAACGTCAAGGTTCGCGTCAAGGCGGACAACAGCGGCGTCGATCTCGCCAACGTTAAGATGTCGATGAACCCCTTCTGCGAAATCGCCGTGGAAGAAGCCGTACGCCTGAAAGAGAAGGGCGTTGCCAGTGAAATCGTCGTGGTGTCGATCGGCCCGACGGCGGCGCAAGAGCAGCTGCGTACTGCTTTGGCCCTCGGTGCCGACCGCGCCATCCTGGTCGAGGCTGTCAAGGAAGAGGGTGCTGACGAGCTGAACTCCCTGGCCGTGGCCAAGCTGCTCAAGGCCGTGGTCGACAAGGAGCAGCCGCAGCTGGTGATCCTCGGCAAGCAGGCCATCGACAGCGACAACAACCAGACCGGCCAGATGCTCGGCGCGCTGACCGGCTTCGGCCAAGGCACCTTCGCCTCCAAGGTCGAAGTGGCGGGCGACAAGGTCAACGTGACCCGCGAGATCGACGGCGGCCTGCAGACCGTGGCGTTGAACCTGCCGGCGATCGTCACCACCGACCTGCGTCTGAACGAGCCGCGCTACGCCTCCTTGCCGAACATCATGAAGGCCAAGAAGAAGCCGCTGGAGGTGCTCACCCCGGACGCCCTGGGCGTTGCCACCGCGTCCACCGTGAAGACCCTGAAAGTCGAAGCGCCGGCTGCCCGCCAGGCCGGCATCAAGGTCAAGTCGGTGGCGGAACTGGTCGAGAAACTGAAGAACGAGGCGAAGGTAATCTAAATGACTATCCTGGTTATCGCTGAACACACCAATGCCGCCCTGGCGCCGGCCACTCTCAACACCGTGGCCGCTGCGCAGAAGATCGGTGGCGACATCCACCTCCTGGTTGCCGGTGCCGCCTGTGGCGCCGCCGCCGAAGCGGCTGCCAAGCTCGCCGGCGTGGCCAAGGTGCTGGTGGCCGACAACGCCGCCTTCGCCCATCAGCTGCCGGAAAACGTTGCGCCGCTGGTAGCTGCTCTTGTTCAAGAAGCAGGGGGCAAGGGTTACAGCCACATCCTCGCCGCCGCCACCAGCAACGGCAAGAACATCCTGCCGCGCGTCGCCGCCCAGCTGGACGTCGACCAGATCTCCGAAATCATCGCCGTGGAAAGCGCCGACACTTTCAAGCGGCCGATCTACGCCGGTAACGCCATCGCCACCGTGCAGTCTTCGGCGGCGGTGAAGGTGATCACCGTGCGTGCCACCGGTTTCGATCCGGTGGCCGGCGAAGGCGGCAGTGCTGTCGTGGAAGCCGTGGCCGTTGGCGGCGACGCCGGCATCTCGGCCTTCGTCTTTGAGGCGCTGGCCAAGTCCGATCGTCCGGAACTGACCGCGGCCAAGATCGTCGTCTCCGGCGGTCGCGGCATGCAGAACGGCGACAACTTCAAGCACCTGTATGCCCTGGCCGACAAGCTCGGCGCCGCCGTCGGTGCTTCGCGCGCTGCGGTCGACGCCGGTTTCGTGCCCAACGACATGCAGGTTGGCCAGACCGGCAAGATCGTCGCGCCGCAGCTGTACATCGCCGTCGGCATCAGCGGTGCCATCCAGCACCTGGCCGGGATGAAAGACTCCAAGGTCATCGTGGCAATCAACAAGGACGAAGAGGCGCCGATTTTTCAGGTGGCGGATTACGGTCTAGTGGGTGACTTGTTCGAGGTCGTGCCGCAGTTGCAGCAAGTGATCTGAAGCCCTAAAGGAAT
This sequence comes from Pseudomonas fluorescens, assembly GCF_000730425.1. Lineage (NCBI taxonomy): Bacteria > Pseudomonadati > Pseudomonadota > Gammaproteobacteria > Pseudomonadales > Pseudomonadaceae > Pseudomonas > Pseudomonas fluorescens. Next base: position 770,665 of record NZ_CP008896.1, read on the forward strand.
GTGTTGCAATACCTATAGAATTGTGCTATGCGTGCATACTCAAGTGGCGTGCGGGTTTCAGGGCTAATGCATTTGAAACATAGAGTTGACGTGCGGGAAAGACAATTTTTTGACTTACACGTTATGCGGTAAGTCTGATGCTTGAGCGTTTGAGCTTAGGCATTCTGGTTGTTTTCGTTATTCTTTGTACCCGGTTTTGTACCCGGTTTTGACTTCTTGTAGCATGTAGTGCTGGTTGCTGGCTTAGGGTGGTTGTGCCGAGATTGAATCGGCCTCGAGCCCGTCATTGAGTGCTTTGCTTGTAGTCCTACTGGCTTGAAACGTTTAAGCGCTATGTTGTCTGTCTGGCTATCACGCTGAGTGTAGGTGTTGTTAGGTGACTCGCTCGCTAATAACGCTCTCTCGGAAAGAGATGTAAGCCATAGCGTCATTGAGGTCTTTTATTCTGACTTGGACAGCCTGAGAGATTTTCTCATCGCTTTCCGCTGGAGGAGTTTCGTCTGGGTGGGCCATCTTCCAGAGAGCAAGAAGCTTCAGGTATGACAAAAGAGAGTGCGCTCAGCAGCAAGTGGTCGCCCGCCTGAAGTACTTATGATCATGACTCCACTCATTACAAAAACAAGAGAAGAGCCATGGCCGGAAACATCAAAAAACAGGTCGATAGTATCGACTACAGCACCGTCGCGGTTCCGGAAGAACACCGCATGAGCAAAGGCTCACTGACGATGGCTTGGTGGGCCATCTGCAGTGCTATGTTTTGGCTGGTGGTGTCCGCCACCCTGGCAATGAGCTTTGGTACGATGAATGCCATAATCGGCTTACTCTTGTCGGTCGTAACTTATGCGGCCATCAACGGGGTCATTGCCCGCTACGCCATTAAGACCGGATTATCGGTCGCACTCTTCTCCCGGGTGCTATTCGGACGCGCCGGCGCAGCACTGGCCACCCTGATTTTCTTCGCCACGGCGATCTACTACAGCGTGTTTGAAGGCTCGGTGATCGCCATTGCTATCCAACACTACGTGTCCGACATCACGCTCAATCAAGCCTACCTAATAGTGGTGCTATACAGCGTGCCACTGGTGTTCGGTAGCGTGCAGACCTGGCTGGATAAGTTCAATGGCGTGCTGCTGCCGCTCTACCTGATTGGTCTGATTGCCGTAGTAGCGATGGCCGTCGGTGAATACGGCTACAGTTCTGCCTGGTTGGAAATGGGGCCTGAGAGCGGGCCAGTAAGTAATGGCTGGTGGGACTGTTTCACCTATTTCATGGGAGTGTGGATTCTCATGATGTACACCTGGGACTACGCACGCTTCGGTCGTAAGCAGGACGCCAGCTACCACGCTAAATTTAACTTCGGCCTACCATTCTATATCTTCACCTTTCTTATTAACGGTCTGGTCGGCATCTTTCTCGCCGCCACCATTCCCGCAGAGGGCGGCCTGTCTGAGGTCTCGGTGGTGCTGGCCATTGTCGAGCTGATGGGTATCTGGGGGTTGTTGTTCGTTTGGGTCAGCCAGACCCGTATCAATACCGCAAATTTCTTCATGGCCGCTAGCAACATGCATGCGTTCTTCGGCCGTTTTGGCTTGGCGGCTGTGCCTTATATGGCATGGGCCGTAGTAGTTGGCATCGTGGTCTACACAATGATGTTGCTCAATGTGTTCAGCTACATTCTGCAAGCCCTGGCATACCAGAGCATCTTTGTAGTGGCTTGGGTAGCGATCGCTTTGGCGCATATTTTCTCGCCGAAATATACCCAGCTGTTCGAGGGCAATATTGAATTCGCTCTCGAACGAGTCAACGCCTTCAACCCGTGCGGCTTGATCGCCTGGTTCTTTGCCGCTGGCCTGGGGATAGTGCTGCTGAATTTCGGCGGAGCAACGCTGGCGACCTTCTCAGCGCCGGTGACCTTTGTCTGCGCGTTCGCCAGCTACTGGCTGCTACTCAACAGCGCCAAACGCAGCTGGTTTGTCCGCACCAGCTGCAGCTGAAACCAATATCGGCGCCCACCGGGCCGATGTATTCGGCTCCGGCAACTTGCTGCAGCTACCAAACCCGATCCAAAACTAAGCCGCAACACCGCAGCGGCTTAGTGCTGCGTAGCTGAAAAAAAGACTAACAATGCTAAGAGCCAATTCATGAAAATGATCAACCTGCACCCACAAGCAACTCTCATATTACTTCCATTGTTGGCATCGCTCGCGCTACCCGCAGGTGCGGTGGCTATCAATGACAACTTGGACATTGGCGGCGCCGTGCGTGCGCGTATCGACTACGACCCCGACCGGGATATCGAGAAGCTGAGTTTCGATACTGCCTTTCTCACCGCTACCTACAACTCCGATAGTTGGATCGGCGCGGCTAAATACCGTTTCTATGGCGACGCTTACCCTTTCGACTATACCGACAAGATCGGTGACATCGCCTTCGCCGAATATGCATGGATCGGCTACAAGTTCGATGAGTCGCGTCAGATTCAGGTGGGACTAAACAAGATTCCGTTCGGCCTGCTGCCCTATGCCGGCAGCACTTTCTTCTTGACCTTGGGCAGCGTGATCGGCCTGGAAGACATTGCGAACCTTGGTGTTAAATACATCCAGCAGCAGGATGACTGGAACTTCCAACTCGCTTACTACCTAAGCCCGGCTGATCAGGGTCAAGGTACAAGCCGCGGCGGGCGGACCTATGCAACCAGTGTTGCTACGGCAGATGACTACGTCGTCGACGGCAGCGATAACCACGAGCGCGACATCTTAGTCGGGCGTCTGGCCCGCAACCTAAAGCTTGGGAGCTGGCAGTCGGAGATCGGCGCCTCGGCATTGACCTCGACGCTGCAGAACCAGGACAGTCGTGATAGCGGCCGCCGAAATGCCCTAGCAGTCCACTACTCGGGCAAGAATGGCCCCTGGGGCGTGCAACTGCAAGCCACTCGCCAGGACATGAGCCCGGAGAATCCCGGCAGAGACAAGCTGGTTAGCTTCGGCAGCTTCGACGGCACCTTTAACGTTGCCGCCAAGGGTAACCTCTATGTAGCCGACCTCAGCTATGACATTCCTGGCTCACTCGGGTGGCTCTCTGGTGTCAAGGTTTACGGTAACTACAGCCTGTTCGACAAGGATGAGTCCAGCTTCGAGGATTCCCAGCGCTTCATCCTTGGCACATCTTTCTCGCTGAAAGACCTATGGATCGCCGTCGAGTGGTTGCACGGCAAGCACGATCCCTACATCGGTGGCGGTAGCTACACCCAGAGCCTGGGCGCCGGCGGTAGCGAACGCTGGGAAAACCAGTTGTATACCAATATCGGTTACTACTTCTGAGGCAATAAGCGCCCCTAGCAACCACTCACGCTCCTATTTTCGCCAGCCATGTGCTGGCGTTTTTTTATGGTGCGCCAGGCATGGCGCGTAGCGCCGTGACTGGCGCTGTCGGGTTCACTGTGGTGGTGAGCCTGGCGACTTGGAGGTGAAAGTCCTCTACACACCCGGCAAGGGGAAGTGTTAGCTGAAGGCAAGGGTGTCGCGGGCGACTGCGAATCTGAAGGAAGCCCGAGACAAAATGCTGGCCTGACGAACAGGAAGCGGATGAGGCGGCGCAGCGGGGTGAGGTGGCCATAATCGCCAAAGCCCGATACTTGCACGGAACGCTGCGACGTAGATCCGACAGGCATAAGCAGGAAGGTCGCGCGAATTACCCTGGGAGATCTGTACGCTTGCCATTGTGCTACCGATTGTCGAGAGGCGACGGGATGGGCGTGCAGAAGTCAGCCGAGGCCGTAGTAAGTGGCGGTCAACCACGCCATCAAGGGCCGAACAGGTCATGCCGCCAGTAGGCGTCAGCGTCTCGTCGATAACCGAAATGCAGAAATTTCTCCAAGAGAAGACTGTCACCCCGAGTCCCGGCCAGAGGCCGAGGATGACGCCTGACAGCGCAGAGGTATCGGCGGCGTCGGTGACGTGGATGAACGCGGAGCCGGACACGCTGATGGAGCGGGTGCTTGCGCCGCTCAATCTCAAGCGTGCGTATCAGCGCGTGGTCAGCAACAAGGGGGCGCCGGGTGCCGATGGCATGACGGTCGCCGACTTGGCAGGCTACGTGAAACAGTATTGGCCCATCCTGAAGGTCAGGCTGCTGGCAGGTGAATACCATCCCCAGGCAGTGCGGGCGGTCGAAATTCCCAAACCGCAGGGCGGTATGCGGCAACTGGGCATTCCCAGTGTCGTGGATCGCCTGATCCAGCAAGCCCTGCTGCAACAGCTCACGCCGATCTTCGATCCGCTGTTCTCGGACTATAGCTACGGCTTCCGTCCGGGCAGAAGCGCTCACCAGGCTGTCGAGATGGCCCGCACCCATGTGGCGGCGGGTCATAGGTGTTGCGTGGAACTCGATCTGGAGAAGTTCTTTGATCGGGTCAACCACGACATCCTGATGTTCTGTGTTGAGCGCCATGTCGAAGACAAACAGGTGCTCAGACTCATCCGCCGTTACCTCGAAGCGGGCGTCATGTCGGGCGGGGTTGTCAGCCATCGGCAGGAGGGGGCGCCGCAAGGCGGCCCGCTTTCGCCGCTGCTGTCGAACATCCTGCTCGATGAACTCGACCGTGAGTTGGAGCGGCGAGGCCATCGCTTCGTGCGCTATGCCGATGACGCGAACATTTATGTCCGTAGTCCGCGTGCTGGCGAACGAGTGCTGGCCAGTGTCGAGCGGTTCCTGAATCACCGTCTGAAACTGAGACTGAATCGGGACAAGAGTCGCGTGGCTGGGTCGTGGAAATGCGACTACCTGGGGTATGGGATGAGTTGGCACTCGCAGCCTAGACTGCGAGTGGCAACCATGAGCCTGCGCCGTGTGCGCGACCGTCTCAGGGAACTGCTGCGAGGGGTGCGGGGCCACAAGATGGCGAATGTCATCGAGCGGGTAAACCCGGTGCTGCGAGGCTGGGCAGGCTACTTCAAGCTCAGCCAGAGCAAGCGTCCACTGGAAGAGCTGGATGGCTGGGTCAGGCACAAACTTCGCTGTGTCATCTGGCGGCAATGGAAGCAGCCCTCTACGAGGGCGCGCAACCTGATGCGCCTGGGATTGAGCGAGGAGCGTGCCTGCAAGTCGGCCTTCAATGGCCGAGGCCCGTGGTGGAACTCAGGAGCGCCGCATATGAATCAGGCGCTGCCGAAGAAGCTATGGGACAGACTTTGACTGGTCTCGATACTGGATACGATCAATCGGCTTAACCGCATGGCCTGAACCGCCGTGTACGGAACCGTACGCACGGTGGTGTGGGAGGACGGCGGCCGTGAGGCCGCCTCCTACCCGATCGCAGCGTTCCGGCCTCCCGGCATTAGATCTTGAGTAGATGCACCAGTAGAAACAGTTCACTTCAGGCCAAAAAACGGTGCGCTTGAAGACAAGCCAGCCGCTAGGCCCGCGCGTAGCTTAGCGATGTGGGCAAGACATCCGTCACGCCTCCCCAGACAAAAACAAGATTTGTGGTGACCCATGAACATAGTAGACCCGATCACCCTGGCAGTCGTGCGCGGTGCGCTCGAAACAGCCCAGCGAGAAATGACCCTGACGCTGGAAAAGACCAGTCGCTCGAGCGTGTTCAACCTCGCCCACGACTATTCCAACGCACTCTTCGATCACCTCCCGGAAATGATCCTGCAAGGCCAGGACCTTCCTATTCATCTCGGTTCGCTTATCCCAGCGATGAAATGCGTTGCTGGCTTCTTCGGTGATGAGATTGCCGAGGGCGATGTTATTTATCATAACGATCCAGCCTACATGGGCAGTCATATCCTCGACTGCTGCATGTACAAACCGGTGTTCTATAAGGGCGAGCTGGTGTTCTGGACGGTCTGCAAGGGCCACCTGACCGATATTGGCGGCCCGGTACCGGCCGGCTACAACCCGGACGCAAAAGAAATCTACGCAGAGGGCCTGCGCATCCCGCCTGTCAAGTTGTGGGCCCAGGGCCAGCGCCGGGAAGACGTAATCAACCTGCTGCTGACCAACATGCGCGCCCGCGCCTATCAAGAAGGCGATCTGAATGCCCAGTACGGTGCTTGCAGCGTGGGCGAGCGTCACCTGATCGAGTTGCTCGATCGCTATGGCGTCGACCAGGTCCGAGCGTGCATTACCGAGCTGAAAGATATGGCAGACCGTCATATGCGCGCATTGTTGCGTGATGTGCCAGACGGTTTCTACAGCGGCACTGCCATTCTCGAAGACTCCGGTCATGGTCTGGGAGAATTGTCGATCACTGCCCAGGTGGAAATTCGCGGCGACGAGGCGCACGTTCTGATAGAGAGCCCGCCGCAGGTGCCTTACTTCATCAACTCCTACGCGGGCAATTCGATCTCCGGGGTTTACCTCGGACTGATGATGTTCGCCCAGGTGCCACCGCCCTACAATGAAGGCCTCTATCGCTGCGTGAGTGTAGACCTTGGCCCGTCCGGTACTCTGTGCAACGCCCAGGAGCCGGCACCGCACGTCAACTGCACCACTACTCCGATGGAAACCCTCGCCGATGCCGTGCGTCTGGCCCTTGAACAGGCGGCTCCGGAGCGTGTGACCGCCTCCTGGGGGCATGCCAGCGGGATCAATATCGCTGGGCACGACCCACGCAACAACAACGATGAATATGTGACCATGGTGCTGGCCTCGGTCATCTCCGGCGCTGGCGCTAACAAGGCTATGGATGGTTGGCCTGCTTGCGGCCCGCTGTGCTGCTTCGGCGCGCTGACGTCCGGCGATATCGAACTGCTTGAGTACTCCTATCCGGTACTGATACACCGCTACAGCCTGATGACCGACAGTGGTGGCGCCGGTGAATTCCGCGGTGGCTCTGGTACTCGCCTGGAGCTCGAGCCGCTGAAGCACGCCATGACCGTGGTCGGTTTCGGTGAGGGCCGGCAGCTGCCTACCGCCGGTGCGGCAGGGGCGAAGAATGTTCTGCTCGAGCCCAAGCTCGGCCGCTTGATCCATAGACATGTCGACGGTGAGGAAGACCATTACATCCAGAACACTCTGCTGACCGCACAACCAGGTGAGCGCGTAATCAACGTCAACCCGGGCGGTGGTGGCTATGGCGACCCACTACGTCGTCCGCTGGCCACGGTTCTAGCCGATGTGCGCAACGGCTTGGTCTCGATTGACGGCGCGCGCCTTGAATACGGCGTAGTGATTGACGGCAACGGCCAACTCGATGAAGCCGCAACCCACGCACACCGAGCCGCGCACTGAGCACAGCCCCTTTGAGCAATGCAGAGAATTCGAAAATGAGCAAACAACAATATCGCCTGGGCATCGATGCCGGCGGCACCTTCACTGATTTCATCCTCGCCGACCATCAGGGCAACGTGCAGTTGTTCAAGGCGCCGTCCACCCCACATGACGGCACCCTGGCCATACGCAACGGTCTGGCGCAAATCGCCGATGCCCTCGGCCGTACACCAGCCGAGATCATTGCCGACTGCGATCTGTGCATCAACGGGACGACTGTGGCGCTCAACGCACTGATCGAAAAGACCGGGGTCAAGGTGGGCCTGCTGTGTACCGATGGCCATGAAGACAGCCTGGAAATTCGCCTTGGCCACAAAGAAGATGGCCATCGCTATGACGCCACTTATCCACCGGCGCATATGTTAGTGCCGCGCCACCTGCGCCGTCCAATCGGCGGGCGTATTATCAGTGACGGCAGCGAGTTCAGCCCGCTAGACGAGGCGGCGATTCATGCCGCCATCGACTACTTCCGCGAACAACAGGTGCAGGCGGTGGCGATCTCCTTCGTCTGGTCGGTGCGCAACCCTAGTCACGAGCAGCGCGCTATGGCTATGGTGCGTGCGGCTTTACCTGACGTATTTGTCTGCAGCGGCCACGAGGTGTTCCCGCAGATTCGCGAATACACACGCACCTCGACAACCGTGGTCAACGCCTACCTTAGCCCAGTGATGGGTCGTTATATCGAACGCATCGACGCGCTGTTCGAGGAGCTGGGCGCGCAGCAGCCTACCCGCTATTTCCAGTCCAACGGAGGTCTGGCTCCTGGCGTGGTAATGCGTGAGCGGGCGGTCAACGCGATCAACTCCGGTCCGGCATCTGCCCCGCAAGCCGGCTTGTGCGTGGCCCAGCCATTCGGTATCGACAACGTAATCACCGTCGATATGGGTGGTACCTCGTTCGACATCACTCTTAGCAAAGGCGGTCGCACCAACTTCAGCAAAGACAGCGACTTCCTCCGTTACCGTATCGGCGTGCCAATGATTCAGGTGGAATCCCTTGGCGCCGGCGGTGGCTCGATCGCCCACCTTGACGACTTCGGCATGCTCCAGGTCGGTCCACGCAGTGCCGGGGCTAACCCCGGGCCTGTGTGTTATGGAAAGGGTGGGGTCGAGCCGACTGTAACCGATGCTAACCTGGCGCTCGGTTATCTGGCTGATGGTGCACTGCTCGGTGGCAGCATCCGTCTAAATCGACAAGCCGCGATCGATGCGATCCGCAGTAAAATTGCCGAACCGCTGGGTATCAGTGTCGAGCGCGCGGCCGTCGGTATCATTACCCTGGTTAACCTGAGCATGGTTAGTGGTATCCGCCGCGTGTCCATTGAGCGTGGTTATGATCCCCGTGACTTCGCCCTGATCGGTGCCGGTGGTGCAGCGGGCATGCACGTGATGCGACTAGCTGAGGAAATCGGCAGCAAGGTTGTGCTGATTCCCAAGGTGGCTTCGGGGCTGTGCGCCTTCGGCCAGATTCTCTCTGACATCCGCTATGATCAGCTGACTACTTTGCCGATGCGTTTGGATGACGAGTTCGTCGATTTGGAGCAACTAAACCAGGCCCTGCAGCAGTTACGCGAGCGTGGTATGACGAACCTGCGAGACGATGGTTTCGGTGGTGACAATCGTATTGAATGCCAGTACAGCCTGGAGATTCGTTACCTCGGACAGATCCACGAGTGCAGCGTCGAACTGAGCTGCGACCGGCTCGACCGTAGCAGCCTGGCGGCCCTGCGCGAATCCTTCCACCAGCGGCACAAGGCGCTGTTTTCCTTCAGTGAGCCTAACAGCCCGGTCGAACTAGTTAATCTAGAGTGCTCGGTGATCGCGCGGTTACAGCGTCCACCAATGCCTGAACTTGCAACCCCGCTCAAGGCAACGGCCGCGATTCCGGCTGGTCATCGTCCGATGCTGTTCAATGCGCAAGACGATTGGCAGGACACGCCTGTGTACAACGGCGACCGCATAGAAGTAGGGCAGATTATTCAAGGTCCCTGTGTGATTGAGGAAGCGACCACAAACATCGTTGTTCCACCGGGCTGGCGGGTCAGTCTGGATCCCTCGGCCACATATGAACTGACTCCCGGTCATTGACCGTCAGGGATTTTTAACAAAGGATTGTGTAACAACGGCACCGACGGCATTCACCGTTGGTGCCGCCCTCATAATAACTACAAATTGAGGACCTTTCATGACAGATCAATTGTCTACGCGGTATTGGCCTGAGGGAGAAAGGCAATCGCGTTGGGCCGAAGCCATCGGCAATACATATTTTCCATTGTCGTTGGAGTTCAATTCCAGCGCCATTTTCCAAGGCAGCCTGAAAATTTGGAAAACGGGCAGTACGCCGTTGGCGTTATCGCGCCTGCGCTCCAGTCAGCTAGGCTATTCGCGCAGCGAGAGCCAGGTTAGCGAAGATACTGAACCCTGTTACCTTGTAACAGTGCCGCGCCTTACCGAAGTACACTTCGAGCAAGACGGTCGTGAGCTCCATTGTAAGCCAGGTGGGTTCATCTTCGAGCGAGGCGATGCGCCTTATCGTTTTCACTACTCCTGCGACAACGACCTTTGGGTATTCAAGCTGCCTGAGCGCGCGCTACATGGACAGATACGTGGAGCCGAGCGCTACACCCGTTTCTGTTTCGAGGCTCGGCGTGGATTGGGACGAATTTTTGTTGATCAACTGGCGATGTGTGCCGCGCGCTTCGACGAATGCGATGCGGATGCCCGTCATATGCTGCTGGAACAGGTGCTTTCGACGTTGTTAATGGCTCTGCGCCAAGATGAGCGCGTCCTTAATAGTGAGAGTTCGAGTCTAGCTGCCCTGCATTTGCAGCGTATCGAGCACTACATCGACCGAAACTTGTGTTCAGCTGAACTAAACCCGCAGCATATTGCTCAGGCCTGCGGCTTATCGGTTCGCTATTTGCATAAATTATTTTTCAGTACGCCCTACAGTCTCGGTGAATGGATTCGCCTGAAACGATTGGAGGCTGTATATCAACGCCTACGTGATCCCCACTGCCACCTATCAATCGGTGAGCTGGCATATCGTTGGGGGTTCAGTGATCAGGCACAATTTTCCCGGCATTTTCGCCAGCACTTTAGTTGTACTGCCAGTGAAGCCCGAGCCGTTTCGTTAAAGCCGTAGCCGGTTACTTTATTGTCAATGTGCTCTGGGGGATTAGAAGTCACTCGGCGTAGCTCCCCATAAAGGCTCCACGCCTTTTCACCGTTGCGGGAGTACCAGTTATATATCGGCGTCTGATATTCCATACGGGCGCTAACTTGGGTAAGCCTTTGTCGTCTGCATTGGCAAACTCATGCGTAGCTGGTGTTGCTGATCAAGCCAAGCTTATTGTTTTAGGTTCACGCGAGCGGGCTGAGAGCGGCGCAGGCTTCACAAGCGTAAGACGGAACCATGCTAGGTGCAAAGCTATGGTGTTGGGTAGTAATTGCTTCAGGTCTGTCCTGCAAAAAACATGCTGAAATTCCGCAGGCACCCCCTCTAAGGGCGAGACACGGTAACTATCCCATGATTTCAGGGGCGGACTGGGATGCTCTCAGGTTGCTGTTGCGCATGATCCCTTCGATGATCGGTACTGGTGTCATCAGATGAGCCTGCATCATGGCGCTTGCTCGCGTTGCGTCACGGGCAAGGATAGCTTCTACCAGTTCGCTGTGCTCTTGACGTTTCAGGGACAAGGCCTCCTCGGATAGCACCGTGCGCCGCAGCCACAGCTGGCGATAGCGCTCGGCCTGATCGAACAGATAGGCGCGCGCCTGCAGCAGGTGTCTAGACCCACAGCCGGAGGCTATAGCTGTATGGAAGGCCTTGTGTCGGGCATCCCATATTTCCAGCATCTGCTCCTGGGTCTTGACCTCCATTACCTTGGCCAATGTATGCGAATAGGCCAACACCTGGGCCTCCCAGGCGTCATCGCCGCGTTCGATGGCGAGCTTAAGTACCAGCGCTTCGAGATTGGCCCGTGCGTCATAGATGTCCTGCATTTCGCTCAGCGACATAGGAGCGACGCGGTAGCCACGCTGACTGATAGCTACTACCAGATTTTCCGCAATCAGATGCGATAGCGCTTCACGCAGAGGGCCTACGCCTAGGTCGTAGCGCTCCTTAAGCGCAGTCATTCGCAGTTTTTCTCCGGGCTTGAACATGCCCTGAATTATGTCCCGCTTGAGCCACTCATAGCCGCTGACTGCTGAGTTTTGGCGGGGGGCGAGCGTATCCATAAACCATGCTCCTCAACGGGTTTTATCCATCATACGCAACTGCAGAAATATTTACTAAGTGGAGATGCAGTTGCCGAGTGTCGCTATTTTATAAAAGCGTAGACATTTTTATAAAATAGCTATATTTTTAGTCCGGCTGTTCTGGTAAATCTCGGGGCGGCGTACAGACAATTTTTTCGTCAGGACTCTGCCATGAATGCCTTTACCCAGCTCAAAGATCTTGTGATGCCGCTACCGACCGCCGTTAAGGGGTTTTCTCTTTCACCCTCCGCTCAGTCGCCCCGTTTGTTCGAGCTGACCTTCACTAAGGCGACGATAGAGGCTTTCTGTGTAGCAGTGGCCGAGTGGCCGGTGCAGGCGCTGGAATACAAGTCCTTCTTGCGATTTCGCTTCGCCAAAATTCTTGACGATCTCTGCGGTAACAGCCTGCGCCCGGTGCTACTCAACGCCCTAATGGATCGTGCCACCGGAGGGCTGTTAATCAAGCAGGAGGCCCTGAATGATGTGGCACAAGCTGATGATATGGTCAAATTCTCGACTGCTGTGGCCCACCTGCTGGGGCGGTCGAACTTTGATGCGATGAGCGGCCAGTTCTACGCACGCTTCGTGGTCGAGAACGTCGATAATTCGGACAGCTACCTGCGCCAACCTCACCGGGTAATGGAGTTGCACAACGATGGTACTTTCGTCGATCAGATCACCGACTACGTGCTGATGATGAAGATCGATGAGCAGAATATCGAAGGTGGCAACTCGCTGATCCTGCATCTGGACGACTGGGAGGATCGCCATGCTTTCTTCCATCATCCGCTAGCACGGCGCGTCATGCGCTGGACCGCGCCGCCGAGTAAAAGGGTCGATACGGACGTGTTCCATTCGATCTTTGATGTCGACGCCGAAGGGCGGCCGACTATTCGCTATATCGATCAATTTGTTCAGCCCAAAGACTTCGACGAGGGCAACTGGCTGACCGACCTGTCTATCTCCCTGGAGGGCAGTAAACAGAAGCTTTCCGTGCCGGTGCCAGTTGGCTGCTTCCTGCTGATTAATAACCTGTATTGGCTGCATGGCCGCGATCGTTTCACCCCTCACCCTGGGCTGCGCCGTGAACTGATGCGCCAGCGCGGTTACTTCAGTTACCCCAAACTCGGCCATCAGCAAGGCCAATAATTGCCATTAATTGAACAGGGGCTGCGCGGTTTAGCCCTTGTCGTTTGTCCACGGGGCAAAACAGATCGAGTAGAGGTGATAGCGGTGTACGATTTTGTGATCATCGGGGGCGGCATTATCGGCATGTCGACTGCCATGCAATTAATCAAGGCCTACCCAGAGTCGAAAATCTTGTTGCTCGAGAAAGAGTCCGGGCCAGCTAAGCATCAGACGGGGCACAATAGCGGGGTCATCCACGCCGGCGTCTACTACACGCCGGGTAGCTTGAAGGCGAAGTTCTGCCTGGAAGGCAACCGTGCTACCAAATCGTTCTGTAACGAGCACGGCATTATCTACGATGAGTGCGGTAAGTTGCTGGTCGCCACCAATGAGGTGGAAATGCAGCGCATGCGCGCGCTTTGGGAGCGCACTGCAGCCAATGGTCTGGAGCGCGAGTGGCTGTCTGCGGAGCAACTGAAGGAACGCGAACCGAACATCACCGGAATCGGCGGGATCTTCGTGCCCTCCAGTGGTATCGTTAACTATGCCGAGGTCACCGCTGCCATGGCTCGCGAGTTCCAGAGGCACGGTGGCGAGATTCGCTACGACAGCGAAGTCATCGGCCTGGAAGAGCGCGCCACGGAGATGCGGGTTAAAACCCAGCATGAAGAAGTCATTGCACGCTTTTTGGTGACCTGCTCGGGTCTGATGGCCGACCGCATTGTATGTCTACTGGGCTTAGATCCTGGCTTTAGCATTTGCCCGTTCCGTGGCGAATACTATTTGCTGCCTGAGCAGCACAACCGGATCGTCAATCACCTGATCTACCCGATTCCCGATCCCTCCATGCCGTTCCTCGGCGTGCACCTGACGCGAATGATCGACGGCAGTGTGACAGTCGGTCCCAATGCTGTGCTGGCACTCAAGCGTGAGGGCTATCGCAAGCGTGACATATCTTTGTCCGACACGTTCGCAATGCTCACCAATCCGGGCATTCTTAAAGTGCTCAAGGACAATCTGCGGCCCGGCCTGATCGAGATGAAAAACTCGCTGTTCAAGCGTGGTTATCTACAGCAAGTACGCAAGTACTGCCCCAGCTTAACGCTGCAGGATCTCAAGCCTTACCCGGCCGGCGTCCGCGCCCAAGCGGTTTCAGCGGACGGCAAGTTGATCGAGGACTTCCTGTTCCGCAATACCCGCCGTAGCGTCAACGTCTGCAATGCACCATCGCCGGCGGCTACCTCTGCAATTCCCATAGGCGCCTACATCATCAAGCAGATTGATGCACAGCTGCAGGGGCTACCCAGGTTTGTAAAAAACCAACATCCCGCATGAGGCAGTGCGGGGCGAATTCGGCAGTGCACTGGAACGAACAAGACTGTGCGCAAGACGACAAGCCCCGCACCGGCTCAGTCTAATAGGCTATCGGCTAGTGCACTTAACGTCCCCGAGCCAAGTCATCGTTACTGAACTCGTTACCGAATTGAAGTGTGTGATTGTGATCAAAAGCCGGATGCCTACTTATAAGGCTACTCCCAGAAACCATGCTTGTTAGTCATATTGAGAGCGCCCCATGAACCAGTCAGTATCCTCGCTGCCAGAAAAAGACATTCAGTATCAACTGCACCCCTACACCAATGCTCGCCTTCATCAGGAGCTTGGCCCGCTGATCATCGAGCGCGGGGAGGGTATCTATGTTTATGACGATCAGGGCAAGGGTTATATCGAGGCGATGGCTGGGTTGTGGAGCGCCGCGCTTGGCTTTAGCAATCAACGTCTGATCAAGGCAGCTGAGCAGCAATTCAACACCCTGCCGTTTTATCACCTGTTCAGTCACAAATCGCATCGCCCGAGTATCGAGTTAGCCGAAAAGCTGATCGAGATGGCGCCGGTGCCTATGAGTAAGGTGTTCTTCACCAACTCCGGTTCCGAGGCTAACGATACTGTAGTGAAGATGGTCTGGTACCTCAATAACGCTCTAGGCAAACCAGCCAAGAAGAAGTTCATCAGTCGGGTCAACGGCTACCACGGCATCACCGTCGCCAGCGCAAGCTTGACTGGCCTTCCAGGCAACCAGCGCGGTTTCGACCTGCCGCTTCCAGGCTTCCTGCATGTCGGCTGCCCGCACCATTATCGTTTCGCCCTTGCCGGTGAAAGTGAAGAGCATTTCGCTGACCGCCTTGCCGTCGAGCTCGAGCAGAAGATTCTCGCCGAAGGCCCGGAGACTATCGCAGCGTTCATTGGCGAGCCATTGATGGGCGCTGGCGGTGTCATAGTGCCGCCTCGTACCTACTGGGAGAAGATCCAGAAAGTTTGCCGTAAGTACGACATCCTGGTTATCGCCGATGAGGTAATCTGTGGATTTGGGCGTACCGGGCAGATGTTTGGCAGCCAGACCTTTGGTATCCAGCCGGACATCATGGTGTTATCCAAGCAACTGTCATCTTCTTATCAGCCGATAGCGGCGATTCTGATCAATGCCCCAGTATTTGAGGGCATCGCTGATCAGAGCCAAGCGCTTGGCGCGCTTGGGCATGGGTTCACCGGCAGCGGTCATCCGGTAGCTACTGCCGTGGCCTTGGAGAACCTGAAGATTATTGAAGAGGAGAGCCTGGTCGAGCATGCGGCGCAAATGGGCCAGTTGTTGCGCAGCGGCCTACAGCATTTCATCGATCATCCCTTGGTGGGCGAAATTCGCGGTTGTGGACTGATCGCTGCGGTAGAACTAGTTGGCGATCGCGTGAGCAAGGCGCCGTATCAGGCGCTAGGCACCCTCGGACGCTACATGGCCGGCAGAGCCCAGGAACACGGCATGATTACTCGCGCCATGGGTGATGCCGTGGCCTTCTGCCCGCCGTTAATCGTCAACGAACAGGAAGTCGGAATGATTGTAGAGCGCTTTGCCAGGGCGCTGGACGACACCACTCAGTGGGTTGGTTAGATCAATCCGGGGGAGGAGAGAATTGCTTTTATGTGGCTCTCCTCGGCTTAAATTCATAGCTTGGAAAATAGCTGAGCAGCACTGAATGCAGTCTGCGAAGGAGCACGCCATGCAACTCAAAGATACCCAATTGTTCCGCCAACAGGCTTATATCGACGGAACCTGGTTGGACGCGGACAGCGGCCAGACCATTCAGGTCACCAATCCGGCCACCAACGAAGTTATGGGTAGTGTGCCGAAGATGGGGGCAGCGGAAACCCGTCGAGCCATCGAAGCAGCAGATCATGCCCTGCCAGCCTGGCGTGCACTGACAGCTAAAGACCGCGCCAACAAACTGCGCCGCTGGTTTGAACTGATGATTGAAAACCAGGACGACCTGGGTCGTCTCATGACCATGGAGCAAGGTAAGCCACTTGCCGAAGCCAAGGGCGAAATTGCTTTCGCGGCGTCCTTCCTTGAGTGGTTCGCCGAAGAAGCCAAGCGCGTGTATGGCGACGTAATTCCCGGCCACCAACCGGACAAACGCCTGATCGTGATCAAACAGCCCATCGGCGTAACGGCAGCGATTACACCCTGGAACTTCCCGGCAGCCATGATCACCCGTAAAGCCGGCCCGGCCCTGGCCGCCGGTTGTACCATGGTGCTCAAGCCAGCGTCGCAAACGCCTTATTCGGCGCTGGCGTTGGCAGTGCTGGCCGAGCGTGCCGGGATCCCCAAAGGCGTGTTCAGTGTAATCACTGGCAGTGCTGGCGAAGTCGGCAGCGAACTGACTAGCAACCCGATCGTGCGCAAGTTGAGCTTTACTGGCTCCACCGAAATTGGTCGCCAGCTAATGGCCGAATGTGCCAAGGACATTAAAAAGGTGTCGCTAGAACTGGGCGGAAACGCGCCGTTCATCGTATTCGATGATGCCGACCTTGATAAGGCAGTGGAAGGCGCACTGATCTCCAAATACCGCAACAATGGCCAGACCTGCGTGTGCGCCAACCGCCTGTATATCCAAGACGGCGTATACGATGCCTTCGCCGAGAAGCTGAAAATCGCGGTAGCTAAGTTGCAGATTGGTAACGGTTTGGACGAAGGTATCACCACCGGCCCTCTGATCGATGCCAAGGCGGTGGCCAAGGTCCAGGAGCACATTGCCGACGCCATTAGCAAGGGTGCCAAGCTACTCGCTGGTGGTAAGCCGCACGCCCTCGGTGGCACTTTCTTCGAGCCGAGCATCCTCATTGACGTACCGAATAACGCCGCCGTAGCCAAGGAAGAAACCTTCGGTCCGCTGGCGCCGCTGTTCCGTTTTAAGGACGAGGCCGACGTGATCGCGATGTCCAATGACACCGAGTTCGGCCTGGCCTCGTACTTCTATGCCCGCGATATGGGGCGCGTGTTCCGTGTGGCCGAAGCCCTAGAATACGGTATGGTCGGCGTCAATACTGGGCTGATCTCCAATGAAGTTGCGCCTTTCGGTGGTATCAAGGCATCCGGCCTGGGTCGCGAAGGATCCAAGTACGGCATTGAGGATTACCTGGAGATCAAGTACCTCTGCCTGGGTGGTATCTAAGAGCCCGGCGAATAGGCACGTGATTCTCGCTCAGGCCCCACTTGGCGAGCATCATTAATCTTGGCCCGGTCTATAAAACCCGGGCATGCTACATCGGTTGTGGCGCAGACAAAGATTGACGCGGGCTATTTCTACGTCACCGTCTACTTCTCACGGCTGTTGCCGCGCAACCAGAGTCTGGAGGCCTGTATCCGCGTCGACAGCGCCCCCTGTTCGAGCTAGGTGCCTAACATTTCTAACGATTGAGCGTTGCGCGGAGTCCTACACCTAGGCTCTGCGCCTTTTTAATCCCGCCGCGCTAGATTAGGCGAAGTAATGCTGCCTTCACAGCCAGTCCTGCTGGTATGGATAAAGGTGATATCCATCACCTATGCCATGTTAGGGGCGACGGTGAACTCTCTCTAAGATGGTTTGGTGCGATGATTTAAGGCGCCCCAGCGACCGTTGATTGCATCCAATGTGCTCATTAGCTTTTCTGTTCGAGCTGGCTGTTCCTGTGCGAATAGATCCTGTGTGTACTCATCACGCTTACACAGGTCTAGCAGCAACACTTGGGCTTTGGCATAGCTGAAACCCTCTCGTTACAGCCTTTTGATTCCCTCCTGTGCCGCTGCAATGATCAAACGCGTGTCATCGGTCGGGTAGGGCAGTTGGCAAAGCAGGCCGTTGGCGTACTTACCATCATTGAATTCGCTCGGTCGCAATCAGGCGAGCATTCGGGGCTTGGATCACGATCCCTCCAGTCGTAATAGCCACTGGCAGAAATCTTCAAGCAGAGGCACATAAGGTCGTAAGAACTGCGTAGCTGGTGACCCCGTCTTCCGTGCCATGAAAGTTGACCTGACCAACCGCTATCCGTCAGTCGGTGAGGCGAAGCAACTTCCTTTATGGCATGGTGCCACAGTCCCTTATTACGGAACGTGTAGTACCCGCATTGATTTCGTAGGGCGAGCAGCAGTGCCGCGTGATGAAGTGAAAGGCTTGGTCGCTTGCCCGACCTTCTACACGTAGGATCGCTATGGCATGTCCATGTCCTGTCAGCAACAGCAACAGCAACAGCAACAGCAATTGCTTATGGCTTGGGATCGACAGTATCCTTCCACCTGCAGCAACTGACCCACATCATGATTCTCGCCCTGGTCGCTCTCAGCCTCGACCTGTTGGTGGGCGTGACCGGCATGGTCAGCCTGGCCCAGGCGGCCTTCTTCGGCATCGCCGGCTACAGCCTGGTGTTGTTCGCCCCGGAGTTCGAGGCGGTGAACTTCTGGCTGGCGCTGCTGCTGTGCCTGGGCGTCAGCGCCGCAGCTGCGCTGCTGATGGGCCTGCTGATCATCCGCACCTCGGGCATCTTCTTCATCATGGCGACCATCGCCTTCTCGCAGATGCTCTATTACCTGTTCCACGACTCGGCCTTCGCCGGCGGCTCGGACGGCATCTACCTGTTCCTCAAGCCCGAGGTGGCCATCGCCGGGGTGCATCTGCTCGACCTGGAGAACCCGCGCAGCCTGTTCTACCTGGTGCTCGGCTCCCTGGTGCTGGTCTATCTGCTGCTGCGCACCTTCCTGCGCGCGCCGTTCGGCCGGGTGCTGCTGGGCATCAAGCACAACGAGGAACGGGTCCGTTCCATGGGCTACAACCCGCTGTTCTACAAGCTGGCGGCCTTCGTCATTGCCGGCACCATCGCCGGCTACGCCGGCATGCTCTCGGCCACCCAATACGGTTTCGTCAGCCCCGACCAGGTCGGCTGGCAGCTCTCGGCCCACGCCCTGGTGATGGTCATCCTCGGTGGCATGGGCAGCCTGTTCGGCGCCATCTTCGGCGCCTTCGCCTTCGAGGGCCTGCACCATCTGTTCGCCGGCCTGACCCCGCACTGGGAGCTGCCCATGGGGCTGGTGGTCATCGCCATGGTTCTGTTGCTGCCGCGCGGTCTCGCCGGGTTGCTGCTGCAGCTCTGCGACCGGCGCACAGCCACGGCCTGCGACGCAAGTACGGTATCCACCCCCGACGCGATGAAGAAGGAGGCCGGCGTATGACCGCCCATGTTCTAGAAACCCGCGGACTGAGCAAGGCCTTCGGCGGCCTGCGTGCGGTCAACGACATTTCCCTGAGCGTGGCGCCCTGCGAGGTACACGCGATCATCGGCCCCAACGGCGCCGGCAAGAGCACCATGGTCAATCTGCTGTCCGGCCATCTTCAGCCCAGCGCCGGGCAGATCCTCTTTCACGGCCGCGACATCACCGGCTTGGCGCCCAACCGGGTGTCGCACCTGGGCATCGGCCGCAGCTTCCAGCGCACCAACATCTTTCCCAGCTTCACCTGCCTGGAAAACTGCTGGCTGGCGGCGCAGTCGCGGCTGAAGAACTCCTTTCGTTTCTTCCGCCGCTGCGAGGCCTATGTCGAGGTACGCGAGCGCGCCGAACGGGCGCTGGAGCTTTGCGGCCTGGCCGCCCACCGCGACACCCTGGCCGATGCCCTGAGTTATGGCGAGCAACGCCAACTGGAGATCGGCATGGTACTGGCCACCGAGCCGAGCTTCCTGCTGCTCGACGAACCCATGGCCGGCATGGGCAAGGACGAATCGGCGCGGGTGGTCGAACTGCTCGCCAGACTGTCGCAGCAGTACGCCATGGTCCTGGTCGAGCACGACATGGATGCGGTGTTCAGCATCGCCCACCGTCTCACCGTGATGGTCAACGGCGAGCTGCTGGCCAGTGGCCCGCTGGACCAGGTGCGCAACGATCCGGCGGTACAGCAGGCCTATCTGGGCGACGGCGAGGAGCAATTCTGATGAGCGCACAAGCCCTGGTGCAGGCCACCGGCCTGCACACCTATTACGGCAACAGTCATGTGCTGCATGGCGTCGACCTGCAGATCCAGCCGGGCGAGACCCTGGCGCTGATGGGCCGCAACGGCATGGGCAAGAGCACCACCATTCGCTCGTTGCTCGGCCTGACGCCGGCGCGCCGCGGCGAGGTGCTGATCCGCGGCGAGCGCTGCAGCGGCCGCGCCACCCACCAGATCATCCGCCGCGGTATCGGCTATGTGCCAGAGGGCCGCGGCATGTTCCCCAACCTGAGCGTGCGCGAGAGCCTGATCATGGCCGCCCGCCCGGGCCTGGACGGGCGCCGCGACTGGAACCTGGAGCGGGTGCTGGCGACCTTCCCGCGCCTGGCCGAGCGCTTCTCCCACCTGAGCGGCAACCTTTCCGGCGGCGAGCAGCAGATGGTCGCCATCGGCCGCGCGTTGCTGACCAACCCCGAACTGATGATCCTCGACGAGGCCACCGAGGGCCTGGCGCCCTTGATCCGCAAGGAGATCTGGGACGTGATCCGCCTGATCAAGGCCAGCGGTATCGCCACTCTGGTGGTGGACAAGAACGTCAACGTGCTGCTCGACCTGACCGACCGCAGCATGATCATGGTCAAGGGACGGGTGGTGTTCGACGGGCCCAGCGTCGAGCTGAAGTGCCAGCCGCAGATCCTCCAGGAACATATTGGCCTGTGACGCCGGGGAGACTGACGATGAACGAGAAGACCGACGCCCCTGCCCGAAACTGGCAGAAGCCGCTGGCGGCGTTGCTGCAAGCGACGGCGGCGCTGGCCGCAGCCGGCCTGCTGCTGTTGGACAGCGGCCTGCACGGCCCACTGGCGGCCCTGGCGCTGGCCGGCGTCGCCCTGGCCGGCCTGCTCTACCACAGGTTGCCGCCGATCCTGGTCGAGTTGCCGCCACCAGCGCCAGCGCCAGCGCCGCCACCGGCGCCTGAGCCTGAACCGCCGGTGCTGCTGGCGGCGCCTGCTCCCGAGCCGCCTTCCGACCCTGGCCTGCCGCTACGCGCACCCCTGGCGAAGTTGCTCGAGAGCATCCTGCGCACCGAGCAGGACATGCTCTTCGCCACTGAACTGGCGCGCGCGGGCGGAGAAAAGGTGCAGTTCAGCGCCGCCAGCATCCAGGCCTGCGAGGCGGCGATCCGCGAGCTGGCCGGCTACATGGGCACCATCGATCAGGTATTCGACGAACTGTCGCAACAGTCGATGCGCATCGGCGCCATCGTCGGCAGCATCCAGGACATCGCCAAGCAGACCAACCTGCTGGCGCTCAACGCGGCCATCGAGGCGGCCCGCGCCGGTGAGCATGGCCGCGGCTTCGCCGTAGTCGCCGACGAAGTGCGTCACCTGGCCCAGCGCGCCAACGAGTCCAGCGGCGAGATCCAGCAGATCGCCGGCAGCCTGCAGAAGTCGGCGCAGGAGGCGCGGACGGGAGTCGAACACATCGGCCAGTCCACCAGCACCGGCCTGGAGAAGTCCGCCGCGGCCCTGGGCGCCATGGCAGAGATGCGTGCCGGCGCCGCGGTGCGGCTGGAGACGGTCGAGCGCATCGTTCGGCGCCTGAATGAGCAGCGCACCTTGACCCAGGACATGGTCGAGCTGCTGGGTTAGCGGGCTATCGCTGAAGTGGGCACCTTGCGACCCCATCGTTGTGACGCAGTCTTCGTCAGCCGATTCGACTGGCTGTGGAATCACGATCTGCAGCAAGACCTGAACTTGGCCTACAGCCGTTTAGGCTGGAAAGCGGCCCTGGCCGCATGACTCCGCCATTGCCGTGGACGTGATGCCTTCTCGCCTGGAGTTGGCTCGCAGGGTGGGCACAACGCCCATCTTCAATAGCCGGGTAGCAGATCCGGCTACGCGTAGTCGCGCAATCACTGACGCAGCTGCGCAGCGCAGTCCCATTCTGCGTATGCCCGGAGCTGCCGACTGAATGCGGTCGCGTCACACAATTTTCCTACTGTCTAAAAGGTCTAGAAATGAGTGCACAACTGGTAATCGACAATATCAAGCTGGACGCTACCGGAGGCAAGACGATCCAACGGCTTGACCCTGTGTCCGCCAAACTGGTCAGCACTGCGGCTGCCTGCACCCTGGAAGACGCAAAACGGCTCGCGGCCTCATCCGAGCGAGCATTCCGCAAATGGTCCAAGACCGGACCGACCGAGCGGCGTCGTCTCCTGCTCGCAGCAGCGGATGTCCTCGAGGCCAAGATGTCGGAATTCTGCCGGATCATGGCTGAGGAAATTGGCGCATCGCAGCTCTGGGCGCAGTTCAACGTAGGTGCATCGGCGAATCTGCTGCGCGAGGCTGCAGCGCTCACTACTCAAATCAAGGGTGAGACGATTCCAACCGATAAGCTTGGCGCTTTCTCGTTGACGCTTCGCCAGCCGGTGGGCACCGTGCTGAGCATTGTGCCGTGGAATGGGCCGGTGATCCTGGGGGCTCGCGCTATCGCGTATCCGCTGGCGTGCGGCAATACCGTGATCTTCAAAGGCTCGGAAAACAGTCCTCGCACTCATGCCCTTGTGGCCGATGCCTTCATTGAGGCAGGCCTGCCGGCGGGTGTGCTCAATTTCCTGATTACCGCGCCCGAAGACGCATCGGCTGTCACCGAAGCGTTGGTGGCCCACGATACCGTGCGCCGGGTCAACTTCACGGGCTCCACCAAGGTCGGCCGCATGATCGCCGAAACCTGTGCGTCCCATCTCAAGCGCTGTTTGTTGGAGTTGGGTGGCAAGGCTCCTTTCGTAGTGCTGGAGGATGCCGATATCGACGGCGCAGTGAATGCCGCAGTATTCGGCTCGTTCCTGTATCAAGGGCAAATCTGCATGTCGACCGAGCGTTTCGTGGTCGATCAGCGTGTTGCCGACGAATTCGTGAGTAAGTTTTCCGAGCGAATCGGCAAACTGGAGCTTGGCGACCCCACCGCATCTCCGACCTGCGTAGTCGGACCGGTCATCGCCCAGGGCTCGGTAAAGCGGATCAACCATCTGATCGAAGATGCGCTCGGCAAAGGGGCTGTCATCGCCGCGGGCGGTATCGCCGACAGTGCCTTGATGCAGCCCACGCTAGTCGACCGCGTGACCAAGGACATGGAAATCTACGACGAGGAAACCTTTGGTCCTATTACCACGATCGTTCGTGTCGACGGGGCAGAGGAGGCGTTGGAAGTGGCCAATGACACGGCTTATGGCCTCTCATCTGCAATTTTCAGCGCCAATGTCTCCAAAGCGCTTGAGCTGGCAAGTCGGTTGGATGCAGGTTGTGTCCACATCAACGGCGCCACCGTACAAAACGAAGCGCAGGCCCCCTATGGTGGTATGAAGCAGAGTGGATACGGCCGTTTCGATGGAAGCGCTGTGATTGACGAGTTCACAGAAATCAAGTGGGTCACTGTTGAGCCATCTGATCAGCCTTATCCCTTCTGATGTTTCGGGGCCGGCGGAGCAAGTGGATTCGCCGGTTCACGCGCGTTCGCATCATTTCTCCCAGATGATCGTAAAACGCTCGGATCCACGGCCAAGCGCGTCTTGCCGCGAAAGTGTTGCACGCGTGATAACAAATTGTAGCGGTGCGCGGTCGCCGGCTTTGTGTACGAGCAGGAAAAACGCGCGCTGATCTGACAATCGCCGTGGCCGCAGCTGTTGGCTTCAATGGCTGCTGTGGCGAGTAGTGACAAAGCGGTTGAGCAAGCGGTGCACCATGAACACGACGAACAGGGTCAACAGCACCGAGACACACACCGAACTCAGCCGGTAGAGGGTCGCAAATATGATGTCGTGGCTGGGCGTAAGCGACTGGCCGAACAGGATGGCCAGGGTGGTCAAAGCGCCGAAGCCGACGCCGGGCACCCCCTTTTCCAGCATGTGCCAGCGCGCGCAGACCATGGCGGCGATCCATAGCAGCAGGGCGACCAGCGGCAGTAGGTCGTGGTGATCATAGAGCAGCAGCATGATCAGCAGGGCAATCACGCAGCCGAGCAGGGTGCCATGCGCACGGGTACGGCCGGCGAAGCGTGAGCCGTTCCAGTGCATGGGAAACAACAGCAGGATGCTGGCGACCTGAGCCGACAGCGAGTCCTGCAGATCCAGGCACTGGAATACGCTGAACGACAGCGTCGCCACCGTTGCCCCGAGCAGTGCCTCGTGGCGCCGACTGGCGCGGTCTTTGGGCGGCGGCGTGCGTGCGGGGCGCGGCTCGCAGTCGGGAAACAGGTAGAACATCAGCACGGCGATCGCTGCGGCCAGCACGATGGCCAGGCCATTGCTCCCAAGCATGGCGATGACGTCGGTGTGCGGGTAGCTGGCGAAGTTCAGCTGGATCGACAGAAATACTGCGCCGAGGGCGCCGAACAGGAAGTTCGGGCCGCTGGCCATCAGCGCGAAACGGTAGAGAAACAGCAAGAACACCAGCGGAATCATCAGCAGCGGTCGGCCGCCGAACAGACCGTAGAGCAACGCGACCTCCAGGCTGACGACCAGTCCCTGGGTGAAGAACTGGCGCATCAGGTGGGCAGTCAGGCGCGGCACCAGGCCGAGCAGTAGCATCGGATAGACGCAGAAGAAGGCACCGTACTGCAGGTCGAACAGCTTGCACAGGACAAAGGCCAGACTGCCGCCAGTGGCGATGCGCAGACACTGGCGCAGGTCGTTCTTGCCCAGTGACAAACGGGGCGCTGTGGCCCTTTCGGCAAGTGTGTGTGCCGCCGCGGAGGGTTCAGTAGACATAGTGCAACCAACTGATCAGGCGGATCTGCAGCGTAGCGGCGAGGTTCACCAGCGGGTTGTCGAAGGGCTTCAGCTGAACCGTGGCCTTAGCCCCGGTGGGCAGCAGGAACGGCAGCTCTTCATCGAGTGCCAGGTGCACGCGTTGTCGTTGCGCGTCGCGAACCCAGCGCTCGGATTGCGCGGGCGTTGCCAGCTCGCCGTTGGCATCGATCTGGCCTTCCCGGACTCCGGCGTCGAAATGACTGACCCGGGCGCTGAACAGCTCGCCTGGACGGGCGTCGAATACGACCACGGCTGGGGTGTCGACGCCGATGTAGCGCAGGGACTTCTCGCGGAAGTCGGCGATGATGTCCAGGCGGTCCTCGACCAGAGCGGCCACCGGCGTTCCTGCCGCGACGAAGGTGCCGGGGGTGAGCTGCAGGTTGCTGAGCACGCCGCCACGTTCGGCGCGAACCTCGCTGTAGTCCCGCTGCAGGTGCGCCCGGAGCAGTGCATTGCGGGCTTGGCGTAGCCGTAGATTGGCACCGTCGGCGCCGCCGCGACGGGCCTGCAGTTCACGGACTCTGGCCTGCGCCGTACGCAGTTGGGCCTGGGCCATCAGATGCTGCGCTTCGGCCGCATCGTAGGCCTGGCGCGAGACATGCTGGCGTTCGAGCAGGCGCGACAGGCGTAGGGCCTGAGCGCCCGACTCGTTCGACTTGGCTTGGGCCGCGCTGACCTCGGCACGGGCGGCGGCCAGCAGGGCATCGAGTTCAGTGTTGTCCTGGTGTGCCTGTTCGAGCGCCAACTCGGCCCGCTGCACCTCCAGCTCGAATGGCTGCGGATCGAGGCGAAACAGTAACTGGCCAGGTTGTACGTACTGGTTATTGCTCACCGCCAGCTCACTGACCTGGCCTGCGACCCGCGGCGCGACCTTCAGTACCGGTCGGGTCAACTGCGCCTGTGGTGTCAACGGCATGCTCAGGTCGGCGGTTAGGAAGTAGATGAAGCAACAGGCTAGGGCCGAGATAGCGATTTGAACCCAGCGGGCAAATCGTTGATCGGGAGTCATGAATACCTCGGTTAAGCAAAGCGTCGGGGGACGGGCGCACGCTGGAAAGTCCGGGCCGGCCCGCGAAGGCGGCAGTATATTTCCCATGCTTTCATGCAAAAATAGCCGTCTTATGCAAAGAACACTTACTAAATAGGTAACAGTCAGATGGATGTTTTTCAGGCAATGCGGGTGTTTACTCGCGTGGTGGACGCGGGCACCTTCACGGCTGCTGCACAGACGCTGGGCTTGTCCACCGCGCAGGTGTCGCGGCAGGTGTCCGAACTCGAAAGTCATCTGCAGGCACGCCTACTGCAACGTACCACCCGCCGGCTGGGGCTGACCGAGGTAGGCAGCCGTTACCTGGAGCGCTGTCGGCATATTCTCAGCGAGCTGGAAGACGCTGGCGCCGAGGCCGGTGGTGCCTACCTGATGCCCAGGGGGCGCCTGCGGGTGCACGCGATCACCGGTTTGGGCACCCATCTACTTGCACCCTTGGCCGCCCGCTATAGCGAGCTCTACCCGGAAGTGAACCTTGAGCTGACGCTCTCCCAGCGCCACCCTGACCTGCTCGAGGAGGGGCAGGATGTGGTCATTACTCTGGCCCGGGAGTTGCCCGACTCCGAACTGGTCGCTCAACTGCTCGGCACTACCTACAGCGTGGTCTGTGCGGCGCCGAGCTACCTGGGGCAGCACGGTATTCCGATGACTCTCGACGAGCTGAGCCAGCATCGCTGCCTGCGCCTGCTCGACCCGGTTTTTGGCGACAGCTGGACCTTTACCGACAACGGCGTCGAGCGGGCGATCCGTCTGGGAGAAACATTTCAGGTCAACGTCGCCGAGGCGATGGCCCAGGCGGCAGGAGAGGGTATGGGTATTTGCGTACTGCCGGACCTGATAGCGGCCAAGGCCTTCGCACAGGGCCGACTGGTACGCCTGCTGGCCGAACATCGCCTGCACGAGCGGGGTATCTATGCGCTGTACCCGTCGCGGCGCTTTCTCGATGCCAAGGTGAGAACCTGGGTGGAGTTCCTCAAGGAGCAATTACCCCTGGTATTCCGCGGTAATCGAACCCTGGTGGAAAACCCCACCTATTGGGCGTGACCCTGGGAGCAAACCGGTGTGGCCAGGGTTGATGCCCTGTCGCTTAGCGCTCTTCGATTATTACGCTAAAGGCAAAACTACCTTGCCTGGAGTTCGCTGTTTCTTGCCGGAACCACTCCTTAAGCTGATGCTCATCGAGTCATTACGAGGTGCAGCATGAAAGCAAGATACTGGATGATCGGCGTGACACTTGTCGCTCAGTGGGCAGTCGCCGACGATGCGCAGCCATACCATTATGGCCAGGCCATGGATGTCGCCAGGGTCATTTCGATCGAGATGCCTCAGGGCTGTGAGGTGGGCGAGGCGACCATGGTCTATGAGGATTCACACGGCGAGATCCATACCCTGGTGTATCTGCGCCAGGGCGAGAGCTGCGTGTATTGAGTCCGTCGCAGGACTCGGCAGTCAGCCCGATCCCTCATGGCAGGCAATGGGCTGTCAGGCACTTCGGGCGCCGTCAGTCCGCAAATAGCTCGAACATCAGTTGCCTGAGCCAGCGGTTGGCGGAGTCTCGGTGATACTTGGCGTGCCAGAACAGGTTGATATCGATTTCCGGTAGCTGCACGGGGTGGGGCAGGGCCACCAAACCGAAGGGCTGGACGCAGCACTCGGCAAAGCGCTCGGGTACCGTGGCCAGCAGATCGGTGCGCTGGAGAATATGGCCCACAGCGACGAAGTGCGGCACTTCGAGACGGATGTCCCGCTCTATCCCCAGACGCGCCATGTGTGCGTCCACTTCGCCGTGGCCGGTGGTGGCGGCGATGACCCGCACATGACCGTGAGCGCAGAAGCGCTCCAGCGTGAGCGGCTCGCTGGTGACGGGGTGGTCCTTGCGACACATGCATACGTAACGATGATGGAACAGACGGCGAGTGAAGAAGCCTGCCTGCAGGTGTGGCAGCAGGCCTACGGCGAGGTCGACGGTGCCGCTCTGCAGCGCCTCGATCAGGGATACGGAGGTGTTGCGCACGGTACTGATGCGGCAGCCTGGTGCCAGGCGGGAGAGGGCATCCATCAGGCGCGGGGTGAAGTAGATTTCACCGATATCGGTCATCGCGATGGTGAAGGTGCGTTCGCTGGTTAGCGGGTCGAAACTGTCTTGGCGACTCAGCGCCTCGCGCAGGGTATGGATGGCCAGCGACACTGGCTCAGCAAGTTGCTGGGCGTAGGGGGTAGGCTCCATACCCTGATAGGTACGCACGAACAGGTCGTCCTGCAGGGCTGTACGCAGGCGCCTGAGGGCGTTGCTCACGGTGGGCTGGGTCAGACCCAGGCTTTCCGCGGCGGTGGAGACGCGGCGGTCGATCAGCAACTGGTTGAACACCACTAGCAGGTTCAGATCCAGGTCGCGCAGGTCCATGGTCTGCCTCATAGGTTGGTAGGAATATTCAGGTTTGAAATAGTTTGTATGCAGGCTGCGGTATTTATCAATATTTCTCGTGCGCCCATGATGACTTCACTCCAACAACAACATCATGGGTACAAACATGATCACCAAGCCTGCCCTGCGTATCGGCATCATCGGCGGCGGTATTTCCGGCGTCGCCCTGGCACTGGATCTGTGCCGCCATTCCCATCTCGACGTCCAGCTCTTCGAATCCGCACCGGCCTTCGGTGAGGTGGGAGCGGGCGTTTCCTTCGGTGCTAACGCGGTGCGAGCCATTGCCGGTCTCGGCATTGCAGAGCCTTACGCCCAGGTTGCCGATCGCACCCCCGAGCCCTGGCAGGACGTGTGGTTCGAATGGCGCCGCAGCGTCGACGCCGGTTACATTGGCGCGAGCGTGGCTCCTGGCGTGGGGCAGTCTTCGGTGCACCGGGCGGATTTCCTCGACGTGCTCGCCAGCCGACTGCCGGAGGGCATTGCCCGATTCAATAAGCGCGCCGTGGGCGTGGAGCAGCACGGCGATGAGGCCTGTGTGCGCTTTACCGACGGTAGTGAATATCGCGGTGACTTGCTGATCGCCGCCGATGGCATCAAATCGGCTATTCGTGGCCATGTCCTCGAGGGTATCGGGGCCCCGCCCGCCGTGCCGCGCTTCAGTGGTACCTGCGCCTACCGTGGCATGATCGATAGCCTGCACCTGCGCGAGGCCTACCGTGCCGCTGGCGTTGACGAGCACTTGGTGGACGTGCCGCAGATGTACCTGGGCCTGGATGGCCACATCCTTACCTTTCCGGTTAAGCGGGGGCGCATCATCAACGTGGTGGCCTTCGTATCTGACCGCAGTCAGCCCGCGCCCACCTGGCCCGAGAATTCGCCCTGGGTTCGTCAGGCCAGCCAGCGTGAGATGCTCGACGCCTTCGTCGGCTGGGGCGATGCTGCGCGAATCCTGCTGGAGTGCATTCCCTCGCCAACCTACTGGGCTCTGCACGACCTCGCCGAGCTACCTGGTTATGTCCACGGCCGTGTGGCGCTGATCGGCGATGCCGCCCACGCGATGCTGCCGCACCAGGGCGCCGGGGCAGGGCAGGGGCTCGAGGACGCCTACTTCCTCGCCCGCCTGCTGGGAGATGTTCAGGTGAGTCGCGGCAACCTCGATGAGTTGCTGGCTGCCTACGACGCCTTGCGCCGCCCGCGTGCCTGCCGCGTGCAGCGTACCTCCTGGGAAGCCGGTGAACTTTACGAACTGCGTGACCCGGCAGTGGGTGATGACAAACAGGCGCTGGGAGCTACCTTGGCTAGCCGCTTCGACTGGTTGTGGAACCACGACCTCGACGCTGACGTGCGAGATGCCCGCGCTCGACTAGGTTGGACAGCCCTGAGCCACTGCGCCTAGTTGCGCGTCGTTCTACCGGAATCGGCCTCGATGCCGGTTCCGGCTCTATAACAATGACAAGAAGAGCTATGCCATGCGTGATATCGACGTTTCCGCCCTGCTTGACGGGGCCCGCTTCAATACCTTTCACGGGCGCGTGCTGTTCTGGTGCGCGCTGATCATTATCTTCGATGGCTATGATCTGGTTATCTACGGCGTGGTGCTGCCGTCGCTGATGCAAGCCTGGAACCTCTCTGCGCTGCAGGCCGGTCTGCTAGGCAGCTGCGCATTGGTGGGCATGATGCTCGGTGCACTGTTCTTCGGCCCACTGTCGGACCGGATCGGGCGCCGCAAGACCATCATGACCTGTGTGGTCCTGTTCAGCGGTTTTACCGTGATCAACGGATTCGCGCGCACTCCCGAGGAGTTTGCCATTTGCCGCTTTTTCGCCGGGCTTGGTATCGGTGGGGTGATGCCCAATGTGGTGGCGCTGATGAACGAGTACGCGCCGAAGAAAATCCGCAGCACCCTGGTGGCGATCATGTTCAGCGGTTACTCGGTGGGGGGCATGCTCTCTGCGGGTCTGGGCATGGCGTTGATGCCCAGCTGGGGCTGGCAATCGGTGTTCTTCGTGGCGGTTGTACCGCTGCTGGTGCTGCCGTTGCTGGTGCGCCAGCTGCCGGAGTCGTTGAACTTCCTGCTGCGCCAGGGGGAGGTCGAACGCGCCAAAGAGCTGCTGGCCAGGGCAGAGCCCGACT
The DNA here is from genome assembly GCF_000730425.1 of Pseudomonas fluorescens. Lineage (NCBI taxonomy): Bacteria > Pseudomonadati > Pseudomonadota > Gammaproteobacteria > Pseudomonadales > Pseudomonadaceae > Pseudomonas > Pseudomonas fluorescens. Next base: position 801,038 of record NZ_CP008896.1, read on the forward strand.
ACGTGCCCAAAATGCACGACCGGCTCAATCTGGCAAAGGGGCAGGCGGGCAAGGTGGCCATCTCCCAGTTGTTCCAGGATGGTCGCGCACTGAAAACGCTGATGCTCTGGGTGGCCTTCTTCTGCTGCCTGCTGATGGTCTACGCCCTGAGTTCCTGGCTGCCGAAGCTTATGAACGCTGCCGGCTACGGCCTCAACTCCAGCCTGGCGTTCCTGCTGGTGCTGAACTTCGGCGCCATCTTCGGGGCAATCGGCGGCGGCTGGCTGGGAGATCGCATAGGCCTGGGTCGGGTACTCCTGGCGTTCTTCGCCACCGGTGCGCTGTCGCTGAGTCTATTGGCGCTGAAGTCACCGCTGCCGGTGCTCTACCTGCTGATCGGCGTGGCCGGGGCCTGCACTATCGGTACGCAGATCCTCGCCAATGCCTGCGCCGTGCAATTTTACCCCGCGCATATCCGCTCCACTGGTCTGGGCTGGGCGATGGGAATTGGCCGTATTGGCGCCATCATCGGCCCGTTGCTGGGCGGAGCTTTGCACGCCGCGCAACTGCCGTTGCAGGCGAGCTTTCTGGCGTTCGCGCTGCCGGGGCTGGTGGGCGCCGCCGCCATTATGGGTTTTCTCTGGCACCGGCCGGGTCAGGTCTGCACGCTGATGGAGAAACCTCTGGAATCGACTGCCGGCTGATCCACTGCTATCAGGAACTGAGCACCGCACCCATGTCGGGTGTGGTGCTCTGGTTGACCGCTCGCAACCGGCATATGGAACCACCATGGTCTCGGCTGCTATAGATGCCGATCCGCTGTGCGTAGTCGGATCCTAGGCTAGGCGTTGGATCATGAGAAAGCCTTGAGACTCGAAGCGGCTGCCAACTCGATGGTTAGCAGGTGCTGAGGCGCCGGTCATCACATCCATACTTTTCAATGAACGTGACGGTTGCGCTGCACGTAGCCGTACTGACAGATCTTGAGCAGATTAGCCGGATCATAATCAGGACGCCCCGTACGATGAGACCGGGCCTTGTCGAACCCCAACGCCTGAAGATCGCAGCCTGCGAAATGGGTGGGTGAAGTCCTGCACGGGATTATCAAAGCACAGAGAGTCATCGCTGCCGGCCACCAGTTCTTCACTGCCGCGAACATCGAGAGGCTGGTACATCTCGGAGCCAAGTACAGCACGAAGGCTGCAATGATCGACGATCTTCGAGACGGTCGCTGAAGACCAGTAAGACCAAGACCTCAGCGATTTCGGACGCATCTCCCGTGATGACTTTTTCAATGACGACGGAAGCGCGACCTCCTGATTTCTTGCTGGCGCAGAAACGCGCCAGCAAGCAGATGGCATGTCCGCGAGTCGAGGTCGAGCATGCGCTGGTTGCATAACTCACCCATCACCTGAGCCAAGGAAAATTTTCTCGTTCTCAAGCTATGCGCGATGGCTAAACAAGTGTGTGTTTAATGGGCGTCTAACGTCTGATTGGAAGGCTTTTCACCGAGTGTGCCCGTTGTTCGTCCAGCGAGTTGTAGTACGTATTTTGGGTAGTGCTGAGACTATTGTGACGAAGGTCAGCCTGGAGGTCCTTCATCTCTCGATATGGTGCATCAAAGGTTGCGGAGGTGTGGCGTAACCAATGCAGTGAAGCTGAACGCAACTGGTCTATTTCGTCATCGCTCCAGCCTTCCTCAGCCATACGCCCCATAGCGCGATCAAATAGCCCTTGGAGCAGCAGGCGAATATGTCGATCAGATAGCCCACCACGCCCCTTCAGGGAACTGATCAACGGTGTTTTCTCGTGGGCAGATGGCTGGGGGGAGAGCTGTAAATGCTGGCGATAGCGTATCAGGTAGTTCTGGATGTATTCGTCGCGGATGCTGATCTTGGCGGCCTTGTTGCCTTTGCCCACCACATGAAACCACCAGTTGCCCATGCTATCGCGGCGGATGTCGCCCATGGTAGGCGTCCAGTTGTCACGCCCGACCAGATCGGAGACTCGCAGGTACATGGAGAACAGAGTCGCAACGATGAACAGAGTGCGTTCGTGTGTCGGGTCGGTCGCGGCCATCTGCTCGGCAGTCTCGATCACGTAGCTCCACTGCAGCGGAGTCAGGGAACGTGACGCCACATCCAAGGTGTTGCGTTGCTTGTAGATGGATTTCTGTTTTACCGCCCGGAAGGGGTTCACCTCGGTGAGACCCTCATCAATCGCGTGTTGGAAGAAGCTGCCGCAGACTGCGAATACCTGAGCCACCGATCCCTGGGACAAGCGGTAGGGACGGGAGGGAAGGGCGGCAACGGCCTCTTCGGCAATCTTGCGTTCGCGCTTGGCCACAGTGTGACTGAAAGGTCGCCATTGCAAATTGACGATGTAGGTGTCCGTGTCGAGCTTCTTGCGACCACCCACGCGCAGGAAGCGGGACTTTACGACCGGACCTATCCAGTCGGCGGGCGGGTTGAGGCAGAACTCCATGAAGGCCTCGGCGTCCCGGCGACGCAGTTCAACAAGGGGCTTGACAGCCACCAGTAGGGACCAGAGCAGCAGCCGCTCGACGTGGGTTCGATAGGAGTTGAACGTGGCTTCGTTGCCGGCGTAGGACTTCAGAAATCCCCGAACGGCGCGATAGCCCTCGACGGCCTGGAGCTCATCGGCACAACCATGGAGGAAGTCCCGAACCGCTGGAAGCTCGCCATTGAGGTGAAGAAAGTTGAGTTCGTGGAAGCGATCAAAGGTCTCGAAAAGCGGCTGGGGATGCTGCGACATGAAGTGGTTCAACCTGGGCGAATGCGTCTATATCGGTCTTTCAGCGTAGTATAGAGCAATATCCGGGTCTGGTGATTATCGGATATTGCTTAGATTTCTCCGATCAATCCTCGCTGTCCTTCTTAAAATCTGTAACCCCATGATCCTTACAAATAATACGTTTAATAACATGCAGTTACGATTGGAGTCGGATTTTTAAATGGGAGAAATGAGTCTGCCGGGCGTCCCGCCAGAGAAGCTTATAGGCCAGGAATTTAAGCTAGCGGGGAACGCTCTATCAACCATAATACCTTCCATAGGTATAAGCCAAGCTGAAAATGCCTAGATATTTCTGCAACTCGGCAGGGCGGAAGCTTTGCGCACGAATCTTTGCGCCGCTTTCTTTCAAAAAACGCATACTGCCACCAAGCAGGATATTCCAGTGCTCACCGCCTTTGTCTGTAGAAGTAATGCTTGCATGAGCTTTCATAAGCGCTTCTTTAACAATGCTTCGTATTTGTCGCACGGAAAGACCGGGGCGCCCGTGACTAGCCTCCAAGATAGGGATTTCTTCGTTCTGCTCTGGGAACGGGGGTAGTCCTCGGCTTTTTCGATAGCGTCTCAAGTAGGGCAGGAACTCTGGAGTGACTTCAACTTTCCTTAGCAGCCGACCTGGCGCCTCTAGTATCAACCACCATCTGGCATCGTCTAGAACAAAGCAATTCATGCATGGGCAGTAGTTATCAGCATTTGCAAGGTCTGCAGCATGCAAACACATAAGAGTCGTTGCTGCTATTATAAAAAGAGCACGCTCACCAGCAGGATCACCCAGCGCATGAAATTCTAGCGCTTGCAGAACCTGACCTAATTGCTCGGAAGTTAAATATCGTTCCACAGGGTAAGTAGCGCGCATTCCTCTTCCATAGAAAGTTCGTGATGATATAGCTGGATTTATCGCTATCACATCTTCCTCGCAGAGAAAACCATAAAATGAACTACAAACGCTACGAATGAAACGCAAGGTTTCCACTTTAGGGCTGCGCGCCCCTACATCTTTAGATGCTCGAATATTGAAAGGCCGCCATGATTCATTGAAAACCGAATTACCATCGACTTGAGCGAATCTAGCGGTTGTAGAAAATCCAACCCAATTTGAAGGTGGCATCTTGCAAAAAGTAATAAAATTCGTAAACGTCTCTTTATCTAGTGTCAGTACAGTTTTTTCGGCGACAATCCAGCTCCATAGGAGCAAACGTTCAACGAATGTTCGGTAATTATTAAAGGTTCCAAGCGGGTGACTATGATATGCAAGAAAGCGGATAGCGCATTTTAAGTCCGTTTCTACATCAAGATTAGCGGAGAGACTACTGAGGAAGGCTTCGATGCAGGGGTAGCGAGCGTAGTACAGCCCGAGATCGAGAGACATACTTTCGGGACCAGCAAGGACAGGCCGAGGGTCTATGACTTTTGACATTGACGATCCCATTGGTCTAAAAGGAAGTCACGAGTACTCTTGAAAAATAGCACAGTATTTAGTCTTCTTTTTAGGCTTTTTAAACAGGCAAAAGCCTCATCAGGATTCTCCTTTTTTAACCGTTAACGAGGGGGGGCAAGGGAAACCTTGACAGCGGAGAATGCTGCATCTCACTGATATCTTGGTATTTTTTTTAATCAGTCATTTTCTACTTTTTCATCAGGCGTCACAACTGAGCAAGCGCACGGGGGGGTCAGTTGTGTAATACGATATTTAACATAATATACATTATGCGAACCAATCTATGCAGGCTTGGGGGCCGGTGGCGGTCAGATTTGGAGCTAGGCCCAGGCCTCGATCACTCTCCTGCAACTCGTGCCTGCGCCTCAGCGAGGTAATCCAGGACGAACGGATCCTGAGAACCTCGCTCCTTGTAATAGCCAACCACGTAGGCTCGCGTCCAACGCAGCAACCTTATTGAGCACCAGGTCGAAAAACTTCCAACGGCTCGACTCATATGGATACCGGCTGTTGGTGAACACGTCGCGCTATCTCTCGAAGAAATCTTCCTGGCTGCCCAGGACCAGCTACTACGAATCGCTTTGGGCATCTCATGGAGCAACGCCAACAGATCGTGTTCATCAGGTGTTTGACGGCTGGTTTTGCCGACGTTTTTCATCAGAAGCTTTCAGGTAATGATGAGTGCTTTGAAGCATCCAGCTTGGAAAATGCCCCATTGCATACGCCTTTGACTGGCCGCCGCAGATGGCTAGAGATCTTGATTACTGATAACCACAAGATATAACTAAACTAAAGAAGTATTTAGTTTAGTTATATATGAGCCGAAACCCAATCGATAACATGCTCTGATTCTCACAGTGAAAAGCAGGCTGAACGCCGGAGAAACCGGTCTCAAATTTAGCCGCTAAATCAATAAGGTGTCATAACAGCGCCCCACTCCACCGCTTCGCTGCGAAAACCGAATCGAGCCGTCGCCTAAGACCGCTCAAAAATCACCTCGGTCGGGCACATCCCTGTGCGGCCCCGCTGAAGGCTGCCTTCGGCAGAAGCCTCGTCAATGGCGGAATTTTTAGTAGCGAATCGAAATCACATTGACAAAAAAACCGTTATGCTAAATATAATATCGAATCGAAACCAATAGCCATTCGTCACGGCGCTGGATCCCTATCGCTATCGGCTAACGTCAAGAGTGACCGTTAACATGAAAACAGACAGTCCCTTCGCCCTGCTTCTACCTCCTGCAATGGCACAGTTCGCTGAAGATGCGGGCGTGTACAAAGCCACCAAGCAACCGTTGAAAACCTTTTACCTGGCCATCATCGCGGGTGTGTTCATTTCCATCGGGTTTGTGTTCTACATCACCGCCACCACCGGCATGGCCGGCAGTTCTTGGGGCCTTGTAAAGCTGGTCGGTGGTATCTGTTTTTCCATGGGGCTGATGCTCGTCGTTGTTTGTGGTGCGGACCTGTTCACGTCCAATATTCTGAACGTGATAGCAAAAGCCAGTGGGCGCATCACCTGGGCTCAACTGGCTAAGAACTGGCTGAATGTCTATGTCGGAAACTTGATTGGGGCCCTGTTTTTCGTTGCATTGATTTGGTTCTCCGGGCAATACATGGCCGCCAATGGCTTGTGGGGGCTGAATGTGCTGCAAGTCACCGAACACAAGTTACACCACTCTTTTATTGAAGCTGTCTGTCTTGGCATCCTGGCGAATTTAATGGTCTGCATGGCTGTCTGGATGAGTTATTCCGGGCGCAGCCTGACCGATAAAATGCTCGCAATTATTTTACCGGTGGCTATGTTTGTCGCCAGCGGCTTCGAACACTGCATTGCCAATATGTTCATGATCCCCATGGGGATTGTTATCAAGCACTTCGCCACGGCTGAATTCTGGAGCATCGTCGGCGCAACACCCGAACAATTTGCAAACTTGACTGTCAGTAACTTTGTTTTCGACAACCTGATCCCCGTCACCCTGGGCAATATTATCGGAGGAGGATTGTTGGTCGGCTTAACATATTGGGTAATTTACCTGCGAGCGCCTGAAGGGCAGCGTTAATTACCACAGTACGATGGGCAACGGTTTTCACTGAGTACTGCCCCATCCACTTTAATTTCTGTTCTGTCCACGCTATACCCAAACCGATGAGGAATAGATATGAAAAAACTAACCACGGCTTTTGGCGCTCCAGTCGTCGATAATCAAAATATTCAAACCGCCGGTCCTCGTGGCCCCGCGTTATTGCAAGACATATGGCTGCTGGAGAAGCTGGCCCACTTTGACCGAGAAGTCATTCCCGAGCGCCGCATGCATGCCAAAGGCTCAGGAGCATTCGGCACCTTTACCGTGACCCACGACATCACACAGTACACACGGGCAAAGATCTTTTCCGAGATCGGCAAACAAACCGAAATGTTCACCCGCTTTTCCACCGTGGCCGGTGAGCGCGGCGCCGCCGATGCGGAGCGCGACATCCGTGGCTTTGCCATGAAGTTCTATACCGAAGAAGGTAATTGGGACCTGGTGGGCAACAACACACCGGTGTTCTTCCTGCGTGACCCGCTCAAATTTCCCGACCTGAACCATGCGGTCAAACGTGACCCGCGGACCGGTATGCGCAGCGCCGAGAACCAATGGGATTTCTGGACCCAACTGCCCGAAACCCTGCATCAGGTCACGATCATCATGAGTGACCGTGGCCTGCCCCGGACCTGGCGGCATATGCATGGTTTTGGCAGCCACGCGTTCAGTTTCATCAATGCCAAAAATGAACGCTACTGGGTCAAATTCCACCTGCGCACCCAGCAAGGCATCGAAAACCTGACGGACGCCCAGGCCCAGGAGTTGGTGGGTCGGGACCGGGAATCTCACCAACGTGACCTGTACGAGTCCATCGAAAACGGCGACTTTCCACGCTGGAAACTGTTCGTGCAGATCATGCCGGAACAGCAAGCCGGCACCTATCACATCAACCCATTTGACCTGACCAAGGTGTGGCCAAAAGCCGACTACCCGTTGATTGAAGTGGGCATCATGGAGCTGAACCGCAACCCAGAGAACCACTTTGCCGATGTCGAGCAGGCCGCCTTCTCCCCCGCCAACGTCGTACCAGGCATCAGTTTTTCACCGGATAAAATGCTGCAAGGGCGTCTGTTTTCCTATGGGGACACCCAGCGTTATCGCCTGAGCGTCAACTTCCAGCAAATCCCGGTGAACGCTCCACGGGGGGCGGGCCAGGTAAACAGCTTTCACCGTGACGGCATGATGCGCGTGGACGCCAACGCTGGGGGAAGAACGTCCTATGAGCCGAATACCCGCGGCGAGTGGCAGGAACAACCGGACTTCCAGGAACCGCCCCTGACGCTGGAAGGGGCTGCCGGGCACTGGAATCATCGCGTGGACCCCGACTATTTTTCCCAGCCTGGAGCGCTGTTCAGAAAGATGTCACCGGCTCAGAAACAAGCACTGTTCGATAACACGGCGCGGTCCCTTGCCGGTGTATCAGCCCCCATCGTGCGGCTGCATATCGAGCACTGCACGAAAGCCGACCCCGATTACGGGCACGGCATTATCAAGGCGTTGGAAAGCTGCAAATAACCTTGAATGAAATGCCTGTACATCAACAAATGTTGCACTGGGACCCTGGTTTTACCGGGGTTCCATGTTCATATCGTCAGCGCGCCGCTTAAGAAAACGGATAATAACGCACGTTAATCCCGGCCACCGCGGTGCTGCTGTTCGGCTACTTGAGTTGACATATAGCAATATGCCTTCACGTTTGCGCAAATCAGTCCATCTACTGCACTTATGCTGACCCCATTATGTGAACAATCTGAATAAACAATGCAAACAAGACCCTTGGGGAGTCCCATTTATGACAACTTTGTAATAAAAATCTGAATCGCGGATTTTTTATGAGGGCAATCATGAATATTGCGAGTCAGCGACTAAAAATGTTTACTTATAGGAGAGAATGATTACTATTAGCGCATACCCACCTGAAGGATATGCGTCTGTGATAAGAACCTCTCCGGTGTTTCCCCGATTACAAGCAGGCAACAATGTTTACGGCCTACTCAACTCTCTTCCTTCTGCGATGCTGTGCGAAATGCTCGCGTTTGCGGGCTACGATTTTGTAATTCTTGATCTTGAGCACTTACTTCGCTCCGAAGAAGAAATCATGCATTGTGTCCGCGCCTGTGAGGCTGCTGGCATATCGCCTTGGTTGCGTATACCTGAAGTAGACGAAAAACTGATTGGTCGAGCACTGGATGCTGGTATTGAAGCCATTGTTGTTTCACGTATCGAAAGTGCTGCACAAGTTCAGCGTGCCGTCGATGCCGCCTTCTTTCCCCCGCTGGGAAAACGTGGAATAACCGGTGGACGTATCACCGGCTTCGGTCGGCTGCCATTACCTGAATATATTGATCTGGCCAATCGTCAGACCCCCATTGTTCCGATGATCGAAAGCCGCGCCGGGGTCGACGCTCTTGGCGAGATTCTGCAATTGCCGGGGGTCGGCATGATCATGGAAGGCGCACTGGATCTGTCACTCGATCTCGGCCTGGGCCCCGACCCTCTCAATCCCCAAGTCTGGCAAGTGCTGCAAGGCATGGCCGATGCCTGTCTTGGCGCGGGAGTACCGTTCTGCGCCAATCCCCGAACCCCCGAACAGAACGCGCTGTGGCGCGCTCGCGGTGTCCGCAGTTTTCTCGCCGGTGAAGACCGAGGCTTGTTGCATAACGCATTGAAAGCCCGCCTGCATTCTCTCCAGCAGTAAAAATGAGCCAAGTAGTCCTATGAAAACAACAACCTCACTACACTTCTCACTCAGCCTTATCACGTTGAGTATTTGTCACAGCGCCATGGCTGCCGATCAGCCGGCGGACGTGTCCACCGCCCCCACCGGCAGCGTGGTCCTGGCACCGATGACGATTCAGGGGGACGTTCTCGGCACCGCCAGCGATCAGGAAGTGCGCACTTATGCCGGCAGCCGCAGCGTTATCGACTCCAGCGCCCTGGAAAAGGCCAGCGCCCGCGGCCTGGACGATGCGCTGCAACGGGTGCCGGGCGTCAAGATCTTTGACGAAACCGGCACCGGCGCCCTGCCCCAGATCTCGGTGCGCGGGCTGTACGAGAGTCGTAGCGGCAGGATTCAAGCCTTGTCGGATGGCATTCCATTGGCACTGGCCCCTTACGGCCAGACCGGTTTGTCACTGTTCCCCATGACCATGGCCACGGTCGACCGCATTGATATCGTGCGCGGGGGCGCTGCCGTGCAATACGGTCCGAACAACGTTGGCGGCGTGATCAACTTCATCAGCAAGCCGATTCCCCGCGAGTGGGAAACCACGCTGCAGGAGAAATTGACCCTCAACCCCGGCGGGCGCCAGTTGTGGGATAGCTACATGGGCACCGGCGGCTACCTGACCGACAACTTTGGCCTGCAACTGGACATCAACACCCTGGGGGGCGAGTACGGCCGTGAGCACTCCGACACCGATGTACAGAACTACCGCCTGCGCGGCCAATGGAACATCGATGACGATCGCGACCTGAGCTTCGGTATCCAGCGCTATAAAGCCGATATGGACCTGGCCGGTGCTCTCAGCGTGAAGGATTACAAGCGTGATCCTCGGCAATCGACGCGCCCGCTGGACCGCTTCGAGGGCGACACCAATCGCGTCTGGGGGACTTACACCCAGCGTCTGGGCGCCATGGGCCCCTTCGACACGGTAGAGTTCAGCTGGACCAACTTCGCCCACGACAGCTACCGCAACTTCGTGGTAGGCCTGCCGTTCACCCCAAACGGTACGGCAGTCACTAAACAGGACGGCCCACGCAACTTCAAGGTCTGGGGCACGGAGCCACGCATCAGCGCCACCATCGATGGCGACACCGTTGGGCAAACCTGGTTGCTGGGCGCCCGTTATGTCAGCGAAGACATCGATTACAAAGTTAACCGCCAGAACGTCGCCAGCAGCGTGACAACGCCGTTCCGGGACTGGAAGTTCAATGACGACGCCCGTGCGTTCTACCTCAGCAACGCCATCAGCCTGCTCGATCGCCGCCTGACCATCACCCCCGGTGTGCGCTACGAAAATGCGCGTATGGATTACGGTGATGGCATCACCGGGTTCTCACGGGAAAACAAATCCGAAGAATGGCTGCCGGGCTTGACGGTCGGTTATCAGGCGACCGACGCCTGGTACATCTATGCCAATGCCCAGAAGTCCCTGCGCCCGCCGCAAGTCACCCAGATCGTCAAGGAAGGCGATGTCGCCGCCGAGCTGGCGTGGAACTACGAGACCGGTGTGCGCTATACCCCGTGGGACGGCATGCGCGTCGACTTCAATCTGTATCGCATCGATTTCGATGACCAGATCGCCTACAACGCCACGACCGACCGTTTCGACAACCTTGGAAGTACACGTCACCAGGGGTTCGAAACCGAGATTTTCTGGACGCCGCAAGCCCTGCCCAATCTGGACCTGCATGCCAGCTATGCCTACCTCGATGCCAAGCAGCGCAACGGCACCTACAAGGACAACGAAGTCCCGTACTCCTCGCGCAATCAGTTCACGGTTGACGGCCGCTACCGTTTTGCCGAGCACTGGACGTACAACCTTGACGGCCTGTACGTCAGCAGCGCTTACACCGATGCCGCCAACTCGCGCAATGAAGATGCCACTGCCAGCGTCGGCAAACTGCCGGCTTACTGGGTCTGGAACACCGCCATTGCCCGCGAGTTCAAGCTGGACAACAAGAGCGTCCTGACCGCGTCTGCCGGCGTCAGCAACCTGTTCAACCGCGAGTACTACTTCCGCGGTATCGATACCAGCCCATGGGGGCGTCAGCCCGCGCCGGAGCGCTCGCTCACGCTAGGCGTCAACTACCGCTTCTAAAATGCGCCCTTGCGCACCGTCGCCCCTAGGAAAACTGTTATGCAACGTTCATTTGTCATGCTTGCCCATGTCGCCCACCCTGCCATTCTCGAGGGTTTCCTGCCTGCCGCAGACAAACGCGGGTTGCCGATCGTGATCATTACCGATCACGCTCAGGAACACCGGCGCCTGCTCGCCACGTCACCTACCGCATCGCAAGCAGTGCACGTTATCGAATGCGATGTGTTCAATCCGCTGGCGGTCATCGAGACCCTCAACAGCCAGGGCTTGCAACCGGTTGCCGTGTTCTCCAACAGCGATCACCTGCAGACCGCGACAGCGATAGTGGCCGAGGCATTTGAATGCCCTGGCAAGGACTGGCGCATATGCTACGCGGCCAAGAACAAAGCGGCCATGCGCGAGCGCATGCAGCGTCTGGGCTTGCCCGGCCCGTGGTTTCAGGTGCTCACGCCCCACGCCGGACTGCCGAGCGATGCGCCTTGGCCGGTGGTTGCCAAACCGCGCGAAGGTGTGGCCAGCCTGGATGTCCGGTTGTGCCACAACGCCGCCGAACTGAGCCTTTACTGCGAGCAGTTCTGGCAACAGCAACCGGGCCGGGCACTGTTGCTGGAGGCGTACATGGAAGGCCCGCTGTTCACCCTCGAAACCCTGGGTGACGGGCACAGCCTGCACGTGATCGGCGGCTTTGACGTCACCCTGTCGTCCCCACCGCATTTCGTAGAGCTTGCCGCTCGCTGGGATGGCCCGCTGAGCCGCGCCCATCGCACTGCCGCGCTGGCTCAGGTCGCCGCGTTCGGGGTCGGTTTCGGTGTGTGTCACAGCGAGTTCATTTTGACCGCCCAAGGTCCGGTGCTGGTTGAAATCAACTATCGCAGCATCGGCGATGGTCGCGAGTTCCTGCTGGATCGGCTGCTGCCACAGGGGTGGTTCGAGCGCATTGTCGCTCTGCACCTGGGAGGCGAGCTGGCCGCCCCACAGCCGGCACACGCTGCGGCAACGGTTCACTACCTGGTAGCCGATCGTTCGGGACGCCTGGATCAGGCCAGCGCCAGCTTCAACATCGAGCGCGAGGAACACTGGTGCGATTACCGTGCGCTGCACACTGCCGGCGACACCATCACCCTCAGCCACTCCAACAAGGACTACATTGGCGTGCTGAGATTGATCGCACCCGATGACGTGAGTCTTGAAGCGCAGCTGGATGCAACCCTGCACGACCTCAAGTGGGTGGTGGTATGAGCCCGCAGGATCAGGCGTTCATGACTCGACGCATCATCGATTGCTGCCTGCGCGAAGATATCCGCGGGATCGTCAGCCAAGGGCAGATTTGCCCGCTGGCGCCAGACCTGAGGCCGCACGTGCCGGATCAACCCGACACCCACTGGTTGCGAATCGCTCATTTGGGCGGCGACGAACTCTGGTTGCCGGTGACCAAGGCGTATCCGCTACAGGACTGGATCGGTACGGGCGAGGCCTGGATCAAGGTGTCGCCGCAGCGTCACATCGAAATGCAACTCGGCTACCGGCTCTGGCTGGGCCACCTGAGCCACGGCCTGGATGAAGATAGCCTGAACCTGTTCGCGGCGTATCTGAAAGAAGCCGATTGCGCGGCTGAACACCGGGCCCTGTGCAACCAAGCGTATCACCGTCATGCGCCCATGCTGAGCGAGGCGCTTGATGTGCAGGACTGGTCGCAGAGGCTGCTGAAAATCGACCAATTGGCCAGCTACCTGGATCACCCGTTTTATCCAACGGCACGGGCCAAAAGCGGCTTTGATGCCACTGCGCTCAAAGGCTACGCGCCAGAGTTCGCACCGCGCTTTGAACTCAACTGGCTGGCGGTTCCCAACCAGGCACTGACCCTGACCTGCCCACAGCCGCCGCACTGGCCGGACTTCGAGGCGGTCGGCTTGCCACTGAGCTTGCAAAACAGCCATGTATTGCTGCCAGTACACCCGCTGACCTGGGACGAACTGGAGCACTTTGGCCTGCCTGAGGGCACATTCAAGGCGCCACGCACTGCCATGCAGGTCGAGCCTACGCTGTCCGTGCGCACAGTGGTCTGCGTGCAGCAACCTCAGTGGCACATCAAATTGCCGTTGTTGGTCAGCACGCTCGGCGCACGCAATCTGCGCCTGATAAAACCCAGCACCCTCTACGACGGTCACTGGTTCCAGACCACTCTGATGACGTTGGCCGAGCGCGACCCCACCCTGGCCTCACGTTATGTGCATGTCGATGAACAACACGGTGGCCATGCCGCCGAAAGTCGCCATCTGGCCTATATCGTACGCCGCTACCCGACAGGGCTTGAGAACACCACCCTGGTGCCTGTCGCGGCACTGGCCGCCCCGCTTGCCGATGGGCGCCTGTTTCTCGAACAACTGGTCGAGCGCTTCCACGGCGGTTCGCTGCAACAATGGCTGGAGGAGTATCTCGATCTGTTGCTTCAGGTCCACCTGCGACTGTGGCTGCAGTATGGCATCGCGCTGGAGGCCAACCAGCAGAACGCCGTCTTGATATTCGAGCAGGGTCAGCCATTGCGCCTGCTGATGAAGGACAACGACGCCGCGCGCCTGTGGCCGCAGCGCTTTGCAACGGCTTGCCCGGATCTTGCTGATCTGCCGGCAGCCTTGCAGGACGAGCGCATTCGCGTCGACGGCAGCCAGGCCCTGGCCGAGATGTTCTGCACCATTACCTTGCAGTTGAACATCGTTGCGATCCTGGAAGCGATAGCCACCGCAGGCCTGGCGTCCCGATCCAGCCTGTACGGCACGCTGCGTCAGCGTCTCATGGGGGGCCTGGAACAACTCCAGGCGCAAGGCATCGACTGTCACGATGCGCACTTCTGGCTGCTCGATCGCCCGAAACTGCCGGTCAAATACTTGCTCAGCGCCGGCAGCCTGTTCAGCAAGGCGCATTCCGGGGCCAGCGACATCAATAAGTTCTATGGCTACAGCGCAGCCAACTTCCTGCTGGCGGAGGCTGCATGCAAAGGCGTCTGATCACCAGCGTCTTGCTGGGGCATTACCTGTCTGCCTTCACGGCGCTGGGCATTCCGTTGTACCTGCCGCGCATCCTCAACGACCTGGCACCGGACACTCCCGGCTGGGCCATCGGCGTGCTGTTCGTACTGCCGACCCTCTGCACCGCGCTGGCGGCGCCGATCTGGGGGCGCTGGGCCGATCGCAACGGTTGTCGCCTGTCTTTGCTGCGTGCGCATGCCGGGCTGTTTGCGGGCTTTCTGCTGGCCGGCTTCAGCCCCAATCTAACGGTGTTTGTCCTGGCATTGATCATTCAGGGCACCTTTGGCGGTGCAATGGCGGCATCCAACGCCTACCTGTCGACCCAGTTCAAGGGGGGCGATTTGTCTCGCGCCCTGAACTGGACACAGTATTCAGCACGCCTGGCGATGATCAGCGGCCCGATCCTGTTGGGGCTGTTGACTGCGCAGGGCTTGGGGCTAGAGCTGTATCGCTACCTGGCCTGGTTACCCCTGCTGGCTTTCGTGCTTATCCTGCCGCTGCCCAAGGACGCCCCCAGGCATGCCTTGGCCAATAAGAAAACAGAACCCCTGGGCGAACTGCCGGTAGACATGGCGCGATTACTGGCGGTGCAATTTCTGTTCAGTTTCGCGATGGTCGTCACCTTCCCTTACTTCGTGCCCTTCGGCGAGCAACTGAACATTGGCAACGATGCCCTGATCGGCGTGCTCTACAGCCTGCCGCACCTGGTTTACCTGCTGGCCTTGCCCTGGGTTCAGAAGCATCAGGGCAACCTGCTGTTGCCGGGGCTGGCGTTGCTGGCGATCAGTAACGCCCTGCAATTCTGGAGCGTGCAGGCTGAGCTGCTGTTCGCGCTGCGCCTGCTCAACGGTGCCGGCATGCTGCTCAGTTTTGTCGGGCTGCACCGATGCCTGAGCCAGCGCAGCCAAAAAGGCAGCGCCGGTCGCCTGTTTGGCTGGTTCGACTCCAGCGGCAAATGGGCCGGCACCGCTGCCGGGGTCACCGCCGCGCTGGTCAGTCAGGCCTGTGGCATCGCTTCGCCCTTTCTCGTTGCGTGTCTGGCGGCCATAACCGCCATGGTACTTGCCCGTCCGCTATTGATCGCTTCCCGGGAGATTCCGGCATGACGCTTGCTCTGAATACCACATCACAAAACACTGTCTCCCTCCATGACCATGCACTCGATGGTGAGGCCGAACGGCATGCCATCGAATGCCTGCTCAACTGCTATTTGCGTGAATACGCCTTGCCGCGCAACGAAGCGAATCTGAACTATCAGGCACAGGATCTGCCGATGAGCCTGCGCCAGGCCAACGCTCGCTGCATCGGCATTCGCCTGCCCAGTGGCCGGCTGATTGTGCGCATCGACCGCTGTAGCCTGCTGGGCCGTTGCCACTACTTAAGCGGCCCTTATTTCAAAGGCCACAACCAGAGCTGGCGCCCCTTGAGTGCCGCCGAGCTCGCCCGCCTGCTCTGCACCCCGCTGAGTGGCGTCGAGCGCGTCAGCGAGATGCTGCAACAAGTCGCTAACAGCTTGCAGATCACCCGCACCTTTTTGCGTCACTCACGCCCAACCGAAGCCACCGACAGCCTGCTGGCCTCCGAACAGCACCAGCTGTGGGGCCACGCGCTGCATCCGACGCCGAAAAGTCGCGAAGGCATTTCCCATGAGGATTTGCTGGCCTGCTCGCCGGAAGTCGGCGCCCGCTTTCAATTGCACTGGTTCAAGGTCGATCCGACGCTGATTCGTCATCAGGGCGAGGACCCGCGCAGCACGCTGCAGCACCTGTCGGGGCGCGACGATGCCTACCCGTGCCACCCCTGGGAAGTCGCCCGCGTGCTGGCCGACCCGCTGGTACAGCGCGCGCAACAAGAAGGGTTGATCCAATACCTCGGTCCACTGGGGCAGGCCATGTACCCGACGTCATCGGTGCGCACGCTCTACCATCCGCAAATGGCCTATTTCATGAAGTTCTCGATGCACGTGCGCCTGACCAACTGCGTGCGCAAGAACGCCTGGTATGAACTGGACAGTGCCGTCGCCCTCACCCGTCTGCTCGGCCCGGTCATGGACGCCCTGGCGACACAGCAACCCGGCTTCAGGCTGATGCCCGAGCCCAGCGCCACCAGCCTGGACCTCAGTGCTCTGGGGACGCTGGAGCAGGCCCGCGAAGTCACCGAGTGTTTCGGTATCGTCTACCGGGAGAATCTTCCCCTCGCTGACCGCAAGCAACATCAACCGCAAGTGGCAATGGCGCTGTTTACCTGGGATCGGCAAGGTCGCAGTGTGTGCCGTCTGCACGTGCAGCGTTATGCCGACAGCACCGGCTTGAGCATTGAGCAAGCCACGCTGAACTGGCTGCAGGCCTATGCCAGCCAGATGCTCGGCGGCGTGCTGTATTGCCTGTTCCGCCAGGGCGTGGCATTGGAGCCGCACTTGCAGAACACCGTCATCGGTTTCGCTGAAAACGGGCTGCCCAGCCGGGTCTGGATTCGCGATCTGGAGGGCACCAAGCTGGTGCCTGAAATCTGGCCCGCCGAACGACTGAGCGCACTGGATGAACGTACCCGCAGTTCGGTGTACTACAGCGCGCAAAAGGCCTGGCAACGAGTGGGTTACTGCGCATTGGTGAACAATCTCGGCGAAGCGATCTTCCATCTGGCCAACGGCAGCGGCTCGCTGGAGCAGCAGTTGTGGGCACAGGTCGGCGACCTGCTGCACGTGCAATCCGCGCGCCTGGACCATCCGACAGAACTGCGTGAGCTGTGCGCTGGCGCCCCTTTCCCCAGCAAGGAAAACTTCATGACTCGCCTGATGATGCGTGCCGACCGCGAGGCAGGCTACACCTGGTTGCCCAGTCCGCTGGCGGTGGTTGATAAGAGGAAGCGCGCATGAGCCTTCCCGTTGCCGTGACCCAGCGCATCCTGCAGCTCAAGGCTGAGCACGACGCGCCCTTATGCGCCTACGTCTACGACCTGCCCGCCCTTGAACGCCACATAAAGGCGATGCGCCAGGTTCTGCCGGAAAACTGCGAACTGTTCTACGCGGCCAAGGCCAATCCGGAAGCCCAGGTGCTGAAAACCCTGGCGCCGTGGGTCGACGGTTTCGAGGCGGCCTCTGGCGGCGAACTGACGTGGCTGCATGAACAGTGCCCCGACCAGCCGCTGATCTTTGGCGGCCCTGGCAAGCTTGATCGCGAACTGGACATTGCCCTGCAATACCGGACGTCGGCGTTTCATGTCGAAAGCCTGACCGAACTGCGCAGCCTGGCACGTATCGCCCGCGAACGGGGAACCCAGGCTCCAGTCATGCTGCGGCTGAACCTGAAGCTGGCCCAGGCCCCGCAAAGCCGCTTGGTCATGGGCGGCAAACCCACACCGTTCGGCCTGGATGAAGAGGGGCTGGCAAGTGCCCTGCAGTTGCTGCGCGAAGAACCGTCTCTGGCGCTCAAGGGCCTGCACTTTCATCTGTTGTCGCACCAGTTGGATGTCGACGCGCACCTTGAATTGATCCGCAGCTACTTCTTAACCTTCCGCCAACTGTGTTCAGGCTACAACCTGCAACTGCCGCTATTGAATGTCGGCGGTGGAATGGGCATCAATTATCAGGATGCGGCGCAGTCTTTCGACTGGGCACGCTTCTGCCAGGGCCTGCAGGCGCTGATCAATCAGTACGACATGGGCGCAACCCGCGTACGTTTCGAGATCGGCCGCTTCATCAGCGCGGCGTGTGGCTACTACGTCATGCAGGTGCTAGACATCAAAAGTAGCCATGGCGAGTTTTTTGCCATCGGCCACGGCGGCACTCACCACTTTCGCACACCCTCGGCTCAAGGCCACGACCATCCTTTCACGGTATTGCGAGGCTCTCAGCCGCCTCAGATCAGTAATCAAACCGTCACACTGGTAGGCCAACTTTGTACACCCAAGGACGTTCTTGCCAGGCAGCAGCCGGTGGCACAGCTGGCGATTGGTGACCTGCTGGTGTTCACGCTCGCGGGCGCCTATGCCTGGAACATCTCACACCAGAACTTCCTGATGCACGAGCCGCCCTTGAAGGTTTTTATCGAGAGCTGATTGCACATGAACACACCAGCCGGCGCCCTCCTCCTGCCACGCCTCATTGCCGACGGTTTAATGAACTTTGCTTTCGAGAACAGTATCAATCACTGGGACCCCGCCCAGGGGGTTTCTGGATGACCCTGCACCTGGGGTGGTTGATGTATCTGAATGGAGGCAGTGGGTCTGCATGAGTGCTGCCTTTGTTTCTTCCTTTCGATATTCAGTCATTAAAGGACACGCACATGGCCATGGTTTATCAATCTGTAGGCGAACGGCTTCAGGCTCAAGGAAACAGCGAGGCCTACGGGCAGTTCAATGAATTCTCCCGTCTGTACGAACGCGGCGGTGACCGGGAGCTGAACGGCAAGCCGTCGTTCACCGTCGACCAGGCTGCGGCGAAGATCGCCGGCAACAATGCCTGGCGACCGGCTGAGGGCGCGGATGAGATCAGCCTCACCTATGCCTTTCGTACCAGCGCCGACGCGAATACCCTCCAACAGGCGGGGATCGACGGGTTTAGTGAGTTCAGCGACACGCAGAAAATCCAGGCGCGCGCATCGATACAGTCCTGGACGGATGTGGCGAATATAACCTTGACCGAGGTGGCGGCAGATGCGTCGCCGAGTATCACGTTCGGCAATTATTCCCAAGGCGGCTGGGGAGATGCATTCAACCTTTCAAGCACCCGAGGGGCACCTGGGGACGTACAACGCGAGGTCGTTTCCGCTCAGGTCTGGATGGGGCCCACCACCCAGGACCCGGCCCTCGGAAATGCCGGGCGCCTGAGCCTGACCCATGAGTTCGGCCATGCGCTGGGCCTGGAGCACCCGGGCGCATACAACGGTGCCTCGGCGAGTTACGAGAACAACGCCGGGTATGCCGAAGACACCCAAGGCTACTCGCTCATGAGCTACTGGAGCGAGAGCAATACCCGCCAGGACTTCTCGCAGAGGACCACGACGATCGAGGAGATTGACGGCAACCTGTACCAGGTTACCCGAACCACCCAAGGCTACAGCGCCGCGCCGCTGCTCGACGACATTGCGGCCATCCAGCAGGTTTATGGCGCCAATACCCAAACGCGCAGCGGTGATACGGTGTATGGCTTCAACTCCAATACCGACCGCGATTTCCTCACGCTTACTGCCGACAGTGCCAAGCCGATCTTCGCCGTATGGGACGCCGGCGGAAACGATACCCTGGACTTCTCCGGTTTTACCCAGGACCAGAAGATCAACCTCAACGAAGGCGCGTTCTCCAACGTCGGCGGCTTGGTCGGAAACGTCGCGATCGCCCAGGGCGTAACGCTGGAGAATGCCATCGGTGGCAGTGGCAACGATCTGCTGATCGGTAACGCCGCGGCCAACGAGCTTACGGGTGGCGCGGGCAATGACGTGCTGTTCGGCGGCTTGGGTGCGGATAAATTGTGGGGGGGCAGCGGCGCGGATACCTTTTTGTTCAGCGATGCGGCGCAGTCCACGCTGTCCAGCAAAGACCAGATCCTCGACTTCACTTCGGGCCAGGACAAGATCGACCTGTCAGCCTTCAGTGCCTTTATCACTGGCAACCTGGCGTTGAATTTCGTCAGCACCTTCAGCAGCCAGGCCGGACAGGCGTTGCTGAGCTTTGACGATATCGCCGGGACCAGCGAACTGCAGCTCGACCTGACGGGCGATAGCCAGGCCGATTTCGCCGTTCAACTGGTTGGCCAGGTTATTGCGGCGGATATCGTCGTCTGAATCGTCTCCACAGGTGCTCAGCGGGGGCGGCACGCGGTCTGTGCCGCTCCCTTCTCTGAGCAGAGGGTTGTTCTATGCAAGCGAAACGGGCCTGGGCGCTCCTCGCAGCCCTGGCACTGATTGATTTACCGGGAGAGTCCGCGATGGCCAGTACGCTGAGAATGCCACGTTTCGAGGAGCTTGAAGGGCAATGGCGGGTCTACCTGCAGCAGGAGCAGGACCAGACCTGCACGCTGGCGTTGCACGCCCGGTCGCGTGCCGTAGAGGGCGAACTGGCATGCGCCGCTCATTGGCTTGGCGGCATGCCGGCAGCCTGGGAACCGACGCCGGATGGCATCAATGTGTATTCCGGCGATGGCCGCCGGCTTATGCACTTCGGCAGACAGCCCGAGAACATTTATCTGGGACGCCTGCCGGCCGGCGGTTTTCTGGTGCTGGAGCGCATTGTTCCAACACGTTCGACTCTAGCGCCTTCAAGCTGATACCGGGGCGGTGGCGAGTCGTGAACAAGAGCGTTACCTTCGGCGGCAACCAGAAAGCCCCCTAGCCCTCCTGTTTATCGTCTTTCTGTTCGGCCTCCATGGCGGCCTGGAGGCAGGCATCGTATTGCGCACGATTGCTGTGAATGACTTTGATATGGCGTTGTGCCCAATTACCTAATTGCAATATCGGCACAGACAATGACTGCCCTAACTCTGTCAACGCATATTCAACTTGGGGCGGCATGGTTCTATGCACCGTGCGCGTGACTAATCCGTCACGTTCCAAGGCTTTGAGAGTTCGTGTCAACATTTGTTGTGAGATGCCGCCCACCTGGCGTTTTATTTCATTGAATCGCCTGGGTTGCCCGTGAAGAACCATCACCACGAATACAGTCCATTTTTCACCGATACGACTAAGAATTTCACTTACGGGGGCACAACTGGCGTGTTCACTAAGAGGTGCGGTCACATTCATATGACTAAGTCCTGAAAAAATGCGTTCTTGGCAAAGGGGTGATGATCCAATATTTTGGCGTGGTTATCGGCACACAATTATTTTCTGAATAAGGAGGAACTTTATGAAGCTTTATTACTCACCAGGCGCCTGTAGCCTGGCCACACATATTGCACTTATCGAGGCCGGTATTCCATATCAATTAATCAGTGTCGGTCGCGATAAATTCACAGGCGATGGACGGAACTTTATCAAGATCAACCCTAAAGGATATGTGCCTGCGCTTGAGTTAGATGACGGAAATGTAATGACTGAGAATTTGGCGATTTTAATGTTCATCGCACATTCCTCAGGCATGCTTTTGGCGTCGCAGGGCATGGCCCGCTGGCGTGTGCTTGAAGCCACGGTTTTCATGACAACTGAGATCCATGGAAACTTCAAGCCTTTTTTCCATGCTGGCGCTACCGAGGCAGAGCAGGATAAAGCGAAGTCACTACTGATCAAGAATTTCGGGCTGCTTTCAGAGCAGCTGGGCGAGAAGGAGTATCTAGT
This sequence comes from Pseudomonas fluorescens, assembly GCF_000730425.1. Lineage (NCBI taxonomy): Bacteria > Pseudomonadati > Pseudomonadota > Gammaproteobacteria > Pseudomonadales > Pseudomonadaceae > Pseudomonas > Pseudomonas fluorescens. Next base: position 822,469 of record NZ_CP008896.1, read on the forward strand.
CGGCGAAGAACCCACTATTGCTGATATCTATTTGTTTGTGATGCTGAGTTGGCTCGACCATTTGAAACTTGAGGGGGCAGAACCGTTCCAAGGGTATTTGCAACGCATGAAAAGCTTGCCTTCGGTACAGCTGGCCTTAAAGGAAGAGGGACTTATTTGAGGAATCAGATGTTGCCTCGAAACACATGATAACGCGTAAATATAAATACGCCGTTATCAGCGCCACGAGGCTGGCAACGGCGTATTAAAGTCTATGTAGGCACTCTAAAATCTGAAAGCAACTCCTGCGTTGATACCGTGACTGTTCTCGGCATCGGAAACTATCCCGCTATAGTTGAGCGATATCGAAGTGTCTTTGGACAGCACAGTTTCGACGCCTAACTTCAACAATGCACCGTCGCGGGACACCGGCACGCTGTTGACTGTAAAGGCTGTATTGCTACCGGCGAACTTCAGCGACGTGTCACGTGCCAGATTGCCGAACTGATGCAGCCAACCCAGTTCGCCACGCAAGGTCACAGCCCGGCCTGACTCATTCGGCAAACGCATTTGCCCGCGGACCCCTAGCGTGGAAAATGTCGCATTCTGGGTTTGTGCGCTGGAGTGCAAAGACGTTTGCCCTCCCCGCTCTTTGAAGCGGTCACTCTTGAAATTGACTTGGTTCAAATTGACAAAGGGCTCCACATTTTCCCATCGGTTATAACTGGCTTCAGCGAATACCTGATCGGTGCGGGATGTATAGTGCGCCTTCTGGCGCTCGGAGACGGGGTCGTACACAACACTGCGGGAGGTCTCCTGGACATGCCAGGTAGACGCAGCCCCCATACGCAATGACAAGTGGTCGAAGCGCTTCCCGCCATACAACGACAGGTGATAGTCGTCACTCTCCCCAGAGGCAGAAGATGCACCATTCAATGTTGTGCGGGTGTAGCCGGTAGCGCCCCCTAAACGCCAGCCATCCGTTATTTCAGTATCCATCCCGAGCAGTACACCGCGGGTGGAGGCGCTATAGCCTCTGGCTGCGTTGCTTGCCTCTATCTGGCTTCGGCCTCCGAGTATCTGGACCCACCCTCCCTCACCCACCTGTGCGATTTGTGCATCAGTGGCCTGTTGCTGGGTTTGTTGCAAGCGCCCGTTCAACGCTTCGCGAAGGTAGCGACTGCCCGCGATCTGCGCCGCAGCAAGGTCAGAGTGAACCTGCCCGGTCAGTTGATTGAAGGTTTGCCGAGCCTGTGCACTTGAACGGGAGAGCAAAATGCTTTCGTAGACCTGATTGCCTGCTTTTAGCGTCTCGGCCGCTGCCGCCACCGCGCGTTCATTTGGGGTTTGTGCCACCTGCGCAAAACCCGTGGCGTTTCGATCAATACTCAGTATCACCTGTCGGGGCTGGTAGCTCAGATCGGCTCCCAGAAAGAGATAAGCAGGGCTCACCGAGTCAAACTTGCCGGTGACACCCGCGTTTGCGCTCAGGATGTTGAACCGTTGCCCAAGCAGACTGTGGGCCTCGCCCGAACTCAACGGGGCCGCCGCATTCTCCAGGGATACCACGACATCGCCACCCGCGATCACGGCGTTACCTGTCGCCTGGATGCGGTCACTGCGCCCGTCAGGCGCCACTTCTACGGCATACAGTGAGCCGGGATTGAAAGAGACGTCACCGGCGTTCAACACCCCAATAGAATGACCGGGGGCGATCTGGCCGCCACTGTTAAGCACCAGTTGCTGGACAACGCCTCTACCTGACAGGCGAGCTGCTTTTCCTTGCGCCGCGCTGCCCAGCACGACCTGGCCAACCTGCCCGCCATCGTTGACTTGCAGCAAGCCGCCACTCTTGACCGTTACACCGTCAACCCGACCGTTGACCGCCAGCACCGCGTTGCGATCAACGATGGCTTGAGAGGCGATAGACCCATTGATGGTCAACCGTCCCTCATCGATGAAGGTGTTGCCTGAGTACGTGTTTTCAGCGTTGAGTGTTAACTGGCCAGCACCCAGCTTGATCAGATCCCCTGTACCGCTGATCACGCCATCGACCTTGACGTTGTTGCTTGCGTCATCGATCTGTAGCGCACCGCCTGCACCGTCCAGTTGCACGGTTCCCGTCAGGCTGCCCATCTGGCTCGCGACAATCCTCAAGGTGCCATCGTTCAGCACCAGCCTCTTGGACTTGGCGCCCAAGGCTTCATCTTCCTCGACGATCAGGGTTTTACCGTCCTGGATCACAGACTCGCTGAACCGGGCGTGATCATCCAGGCAATAGCGACTGATCGCCTTGCTCAAGCCTGCGTCTGTGCTGGAGCAGTCAAGCCGTGATTTCTTCTGCGCAAGTGTCAGGCCCTGCAAGGTGGGGATGCCGTTCTCATCAGCGACCTGCCCAAGGTACACGTCGTTACGCTGGTTGTTGCGTGTGAGGAAATACGCCCCGGAGTTGCCCGCATAGGCCGCAGCGTCCGCGCCCCAAATCAAGCGTAGCTTTTGCGTTTCCTTGCCCATTTCCAGTGCGCTATACGTCTGCAGTTGTGGCCCGGCCCAACGCACAGTGACCGCTACGGGCTCATGGTCTGAGAGTGATTGAAGCTTGCCACCCGACTGAAACTGGGATTGCTGTGTCAGCACGCCAGTGTTTTTGGCCGTTTCATCCACCACCATCCATTTGGCAAAAGGACGTGAAGCAAAAACATGGTCAATTTTAACTTTCCCCCAACTTGGCCAGACACTTTGACTTGCCACCTCATTCAGGCTGGGCCATGTGGTTCTACCGTCACCCGCCTCAAGGGGCTCGAACAACTCTTTGCTATTGGCATTTTCCAGCATCTGATTCTCTTGTTTCAGCACATTCAACGAAACAGGCAAGTTGTTTTTTACCGGGTACGTTTCGTTGGCGAACCAGTTTGCAGGTATTTCTTTACTTCCATCTCCCGCTTGAATGTAACGCTGAACGGCTTCGGCCGCTTCGGGACTGACGGGGTATTCCTTGAGCAAGTTCATATACAGCTGCGACCGATTGTTCGGGCTTGCCTTTGTGGTTTTCAGGAGCAAATAGGCTTGTTCTTCAACCGTCAGCAGTCCGCGCTCAGAAACATCCCCGGCATTAAAGTCGCCCATGCTGATCATGGGCAATAACGTCTGTTTCACACGTTGATTATATTGTTGATTGTCGGCCAGCCGACGCGTGGACTCATCGTAATAGTTGGAGTGTTCATTGTGAACAATGACCGTTGGAAAGCCATTGCCTGGCCTGAGCAAGGCATCGCCGTTGGGCAAGACTTCCCTTGCATTGGCTTGAACAGTGGTGGCAACGCCTTCAGTGTTGGCGGTACCCAAAAAAGCCGGGGCAAAATAGCTCGTGTTGTTTTTGTTGCTGAGCGCCAACTGGGTTTTCATGCTCTCGATAAAAAGTGCTTTTTGTGCACGGTTATTATCGAGTTCAGGAAAAACCGCCACATCGGGTTTGACGGTGTCGAGCAGATTGTTCATCGCCTCAGAAAAGCCAGCCGGTCGTCCCTGCGCATCTTTGCTCCAGATGCTCGAATTGGCTTGCTTGTTCCAGATATTGAACACCATAAACTTCAAGGCATTGTCTTGTTTTTCGAGGTTTTGCTCACCGGCAGTTGCCGTATTTGAAAAAACGGATGCGACAGCCAGAGTTCTAAACAGTTTTTTCCTGGCGTGTGCTCGATGTTCAGAGAAAAGGTTCAAGTGTTTGCCCTCGTGTGTGCATCCAGACTTCTTTTGCGCATGACGACTCCCTACAAGACATTGATAGCTCCACACCGCAGAACATAGACGGAGTCTACTCGTTTCTTGATTAAAAACTCCGCTGCAAAGGTACATCCTGAAAACGACAGTTATATGTCAACGAATAGCGTCTTATAAGCAGCACTCACTCCTAAGTCGCCTTTGGGTACTCACTTGGGGAATTGAAGCGCGTGCCCCGGCATTTAAGAATCGCCTGAGAGAAATTCTTCAAGCTCCCTCCTACCATGAGCGTCCTAAGCCACTTCAAATGGATCCGGGGATGCTGTCCGCCCTTATGTCACCGCTCAAACATTGGCCAACCTTACGGACCTGCCGGTCCCTGCTCTTGATCGGTGCGCTGGTTGCCGCCTTGCTGGCCTTAACCCCTTGCGCGCAGGCGACGCTCAAGGTTGAAGGCACTCGCCTGATCTACTTTGGCCAATACAAAGAAGCCAGTATCAATATCGTCAATCAGTCCTCCGGCGAACGGGTGGTGCAAAGCTGGGTCACTCGCGAGGACGATGATGCAACCCTGCCGGTGCCGTTCGCCGTGGTTCAGCCACTGGTTCGCCTGGACGCTCAACAGCATCATCTGCTGCGCATTCTGTACGCCGGCGAAGGCTTGCCCAGCGACGCCGAATCGATGTTCTTGCTCAACGTCATGGAAATCCCGCTCAAACCGCACGCCACCGACAGCGTACAATTTGCCGTGCGTCAGCGCCTCAAGCTGTTCTATCGCCCACCTGGGCTTGCAGGCAGTTCATCAGAGGCGGTGCCACAGCTGGTGTGGCGTCGCGCCAAGGGGCCATTGGTAACCGTCACCAACCCGAGCGCGTTTCACTTGTCCCTGGTAGATGTGCAAGTCGATTCCGGCGGCCAGGTTCAAGCGTTGGAAGACTACGTACTGCTCAAGCCAGGGGAGCGCAAAGTCTTCAGCACCCACGCCCCCATCATCGACGGGAGCCAAATCAACTTTACCGAAATCACCGATATCGGCTTGCAGGCCCGCCATCGTGCGGCGCTCAAGTGATGGGCCGCGGGGAGCACCAACCTATGTCACATTTTAAAGATCTGTTACTGGCCACCCTGCTTGTCTGCGCAGCCCTCCCCGCTACCAGTTATGCGCTGGCCTGTCGGGTGGACGGCAGTGGCTCGGTCTCCGACACCGCTCCCCTGGGCACTGCGCTGGCAGTGGCCGCCGATGCGCCGGATGGCACGATAATCTGGGAGTCGGGCCCACGCTCGGTCAACGTGATCTGCAAGGATGACTTCAACCATGGGCGCGAGGAAGTGTACTTTTACCTGAACCCGGCGAGCGTCAGCATCGGTCAAGGCATTCGTGCCGGGATCCGCTACAACTCAGTGCCTATCACCCAAAGCAGCGGCAAGTACGGCACTGGCTTCTACTCTGACCGCGGCTGCCTGGCCAATTGTGTCGGCTGGGACAAGGCCCGGTTCACCCTCAACTTCAGCGTGTTTATCGAGAAGTTTGGCACCACGCCGCAAAACGGCCAGGCCAGTACCCTGTCGCAGTACCGGGTGTTTCAACTGGACGGTATTACAGGTCTCAACAACCGTCCCTACAGTAACCTCAACTACATCGTCACCGGCATAAAAGACATCCGCTTCGTGCCCTGCACACCCGACCTGACGATTACCCCCAGTGTGGTGAGTTTCCCCACGCCCTCGCGCAAGGCACAGATCGGTGAAGTGGCCAGCACCGCCACCTTTAACTTGAGCCTGCGCAAAGCCTGCGATACCCCCTACACCGTGAGCGCCCGCTTTGCGACCACACCGGGCGGCGGGAGCGTGGTCAATGGCTTGTTGGTGCCGGCCAACAACAGCTCGGTGGGCATCGCCTTGTCTTGGGACCACACCCTTCAACACCTGCCCTTTAACGAGTGGTTCCCCCTGGCCCAGATGGCGGGTGCCAACCAGACCACCCGCCAGGACTTCAGGGCTGACGTGAAGTGGCGCACCCTGCCGGTTCCCGGCGCGTTCGATGCGGCAGTGGTGGTCGATATGTTCTACAAATAGGCGCCGCCCGGCTTTTAAGGATCGTCTTATGCCCAGGACGCCGGCGGCCTATTAAGATCCGCTGATGCGATTTAAAAGTTATCTGCTCCAGATCAATCCCGTCCTGTCCCGTCCTGAAGCAGCCAGAAGGCTGCTTCGTCTTTTCGCCGCCGTGTTGCTGATCGGCATCTTGAGCGGTGTCTATACGTTTCTGCTCTCGACCTTCAACAATGACATCTCCCAGCGGCGCGGCTATATGAGCAGCGCCATTGCCGAGGCCCACACATTTTTCACCACCCGTGAAGCGCTGCTCGAAAGCCTGAGCCTGTCGGCAGTGCGCAAATCCGCACAGGCCAAGGCCCAGGTCTACCCGGCCTCAAACGAGGAGCAACGTCTGCTGTTGGGCAATATGCCAAGCCACCAGTGGAGCATCTGGCTGACCTCGCGCATGCGCAGTTACCTGAAGGCCAAGCAGGTCAACCTGCTCTACGTGACCGCCGGCGCCAATCCACAACTGACCCGGCTCTACGACTCCACGCCACAGGTCTTGCCGTTTTCCAAGTGCATGCTCAATCGCCTCAGGTCGCTGAAGCGCCAGAATGCCTTGGACCCCGGCGAACTCTGGCTCAGCGACCAGACCGAAGGGCACTCCCACCTCTACCTGTTCATTCTGCTGGATGAACGCGACACAGGCTCCGGCTGGCTGGGTCTGGAGATGGAAAGCCACGAAGTGTCCACGACCCTCAATGACCAGAGTGCGGGCGAGTTCATGATGCTCAACTCCCAGGGCATGCTGGTGTTCACCAACAGCCATGATCCACGGTTGGACCAGTCGCTGCTCAAGCCCAAGGGCGAGAATTTTTTCGGGTTTGTCGGCACGGGCCTGGTGCCGGATCACCTGGTGATTCGCAAGCGCCTGAAATCATCGGACTGGCAACTGATGTACTCGATCAACCTGCGCGATGTGGTGCGCGGATTGTGGCGCGAGCTGCTCGGATCGCTGGTGTTTTGCCTGTTTAGCGTGACGCTGATCTGGCTGCTGATGCGCCGGGTCAATCAACGCTACATCCTCCCGTCGATCAATGGCATCCAGGCACTGATTGAAAGCGAAGCCTTCGGCCGCGACGTGATCCAGACCGCACCGGTAGCCCTGTGCGTGCTGCGGCGCACCGACGGCCAGGTGGTACTGGAAAACACCCTGGCCCAGCAATGGCTGGGTACGGCCCTGGAGCGTGAAGCCCTATGCGCCGGCTGGATCCGCCAGGCATTCGATGGCGCACCTTCCGGGCACTGTGACTACTTCGAGACCCTCGACGGGCGCCACCTTTACCTCAGCAGCGCACCCACGCGCTATAGAGGCGAGGACGTGCTGTTTTGTGCATTCAGCGACATCAGTGCGCGCAAGCAGGTGGAAGCGGCCCTGGAAGAGGCCCGGCAATCGGCCGATGCGGCGAATGCTGCGAAAACCCTGTTCCTGGCGACCATGAGTCACGAAATCCGCACGCCGCTGTACGGTGTGCTGGGCACCCTGGAACTGCTGGCCCGCACGCAACTTGACGCTCAGCAAAAAGACTATCTGCATGCCATAGAGGGCTCTTCGGCCACCTTGCTGCAGCTGATCTGCGATGTGCTGGATGTGTCAAAAATCGAGGCCGGGCAGCTGGCGCTGGAATTGAGTGAGTTCTCGCCCCTGGACCTGGTCAACGAAATCATCCAGGGCTATGCCGCCGCCGCCATGGGCAAGGGCCTGCAGCTCTACGCCTGCTTTGACCCCAAGTTGCCCGAGCGGCTGATGGGCGATGTCACCCGTCTACGGCAGATCCTCAACAATCTGTTGAGCAATGCGGTGAAATTCACCGACTACGGGCGCGTGGTGCTGCGGGTCAAGTTGCTCGACCGCGATGACGAGCGCTCCAGCGTATTGTGGCAAGTGTCCGATACCGGCAAAGGCATTGCCCAGGAAGACCAGGCGATGATTTTCGAGCCTTTCTATCAAAGCGAAGGCAACACCAACGTCGTGGCGGGCACCGGGCTCGGATTGCCGATTTGCCAACGCCTGACGCAGTTGATGAATGGGCATATCCGCATGGTCAGCGAACTGGGCCTGGGCAGCAGCTTCAGCCTGACCCTGCCGCTCGAAGAGGCACCCTGCACCCCCATGAGCAGCTTGCTGGCGGAGACGGTGTATGTGGTCTCGCCCATTCCCGAACTCGCTCAATCCATCAGCGGTTGGCTGCGCCGCTGGGGGGCCCGCGCCCAGATCGGCCAGCCGACCCATCCCGACGGCCAGTTGCTGCTGGAACTGCATCCCGGCGCCATCGAACAACCCCTGATGCCCGATTGGCCGGGGCCGGTGATCCTGGTCAGCGGCAACAGCTGCAATGGCCAGCGGGCCGAGACGGGGACCTGGCATGCCAACCTCAACCAATTGAGCGCGATTCACCAGGCGGTCAGCCAGGCGCAGGGGTTATGGGTGGCCAGGGTCGACGAGCAGGCGCACCCACGTGAACTGCGCAAGCTCAACCTGCATGTGCTGGTGGCCGAGGACAACGTTATCAATCAATTGATCTTGCGCGACCAGCTTGAGGAGCTTGGCTGCACCGTGGAGTTGGCCTGCGATGGTCAAGAAGCGCTGCAACTGTGCAAGGCCTCCAACTTCGATGTGGTACTGACGGATGTGAATATGCCCAGAGTCAACGGCTATGAGTTAGCCCGGGAGCTGCGCAGCCAGGGTTGCGCGCTGCCCATCATTGGCGCAACCGCCAACGCCATGCGCGGTGAGGCCGACCTGTGCCTGGCCGCCGGAATGAACCATTGCCTGGTCAAACCGTTTGCGTTGCGGGTCCTCTTCAACTACCTGGAGCCTTACGCACGGATCCCCCATGAAGCCCTATAGTATTTTGATCGTCGAGGACCATCCCCTGCAGCACCTGTACCTGCAGAACCTGCTCCATGAACTGGGCGACTTCATGCTGGAAGCCGCCCAGGATGGGAACGAGGCACTGGAACGGCTGCGCCAGCGTGATTTCGACCTGGTGCTGACCGACCTGCTGATGCCAGGCATGGACGGTGTGCAGTTTATCCAGAGCCTGGCGACCCTGCGCTGCAAGCCTGCGCTGGCAATCATGAGCGCCGCGTCGCGACGCATGTTGATGGCCGCCAGCCTGGTGGCGAAAAACCTCGATGTGAAAGTCATCGGGCTGATTTCCAAACCGGTGGCAGCCGATGCCCTGCGCAGCCTGGTGAGCCAACTCAATCACAAGGACCGTAGCCCTTCGCCGCCACCGCCCACGGCACCGAAAATTGACCGGCATACGCTTATCCAGGCAATGGGCAGCGGGCAAATCCAGGCTTGGTTCCAGCCGAAAAAATCCCTGGCCAACGGCCGGATCGTTGCCGCTGAAGCACTGGTACGCTGGATGCACCCCGAGCAAGGGGTCATGTTGCCTGCCGCTTTCCTGCCCGCGATCAAGACCTTCGAGATGGAGGAGCGCCTGTTGTGGGTGGTGCTCAAGCAGGCCATTCATGCCCAGGAGCGCTGGCGCCAGCGCGGCTATGAAGTCCCTGTGTCGATCAACTTGCCGACCCACCTGCTCAACAGCCATGACCTGGCAGACCGGCTGCTGGCGTTTGTCCTGGAGCACCAGGGCATCCCGGGGATGATTTGCTTCGAGCTGATGGAATGCTCCGTCCCCCAGGACATCAGCAACTTCTACGCTGGCGCCTGCCGCTTGCGCATCAAGGGGTTTGGCCTGTCCCAGGACGATTTCGGCAAAGGCTACAGCTCCTACCTGAACCTGGTCTCGACCCCGTTCACCGAGCTGAAGATCGACCAGGCGCTGGTACAGGGCTGCCATGACAACGAAGGCATGGCTTCGGCCCTGGCCAGCATCATCGCGCTGGGCCGCAAACTGGGGCTGACAGTCGTCGCCGAAGGTGTCGAAACGCCCCAGCAACTGGCGCTGCTGCGCAAAATCGACTGCACCCAGGTGCAGGGTTTCCTGATCTCTCACGCGGTCTCGTCAGAACAGTTTCAACAGTTGTTGAACAATGATGGCCCTGCGACACCTCATTAGCCCACGGCTGCACTTTTCTAGCCTATATAAGGAGTAAACTCCATCCAGCGCCGATTTTTCATCCGCCTGCGAAAACCATCAATGAAGCATAACAACGCGATCCTGGAAGCCTTCACCCGCAGCTCACTGCGCTTGAACAAAGGGCTGATGGTGGTGCTTGGCGTCGCGTTGCTGCTGGCCGGCACCAGTTACTGGGCGCTGGCGCGGATCATCGATGAACAGCGTGCAGCCGTGGCGTTTCATTTTGCCCGGCTGATGGAAAACATCCAGGAGCAGGAAGCCTTCCTCAGGAACCTGACGCAGCCGCTTATTCAGCGCGAGCTGGTCAGCGACAAGAACGTCCAGGCCAGCCTCAAAGGCCAGTGGCTGGACGCGCACAACACCCGCTATGAAGGTCGCGAGTTTGCCTTTTCGGTGCCCTTCAGTGCCCAGTTCGATGCGCAACGGCTCACGGCCGGCGAGCAGCAGAAGCTGTTTGCCCTTGGGGCGCATCTGGCGAGCTACTACAGCGCCTTCTGGTCATCGTCGCCCTACGCTTCGCCCCACACGTTTATCTTCAATCGCCTGGTCAACTACCACATGGCGGTGCCGGCGGTCGGCTACCAGCGTGGCGGCAAAACTCCGTTCAACGGCCCCTCGGCCGAACAGGCCTACGCCGTGCAACAAAGGCTTGGCCAGTTGCCCCGGGTGGACGACCGGCTTTACTGGGAAGCCTACGCCCCCTCCGGCAATGCCTCGGCGGCCCCTCAGCTCTTGGCGTACATCGGCGTGACCCTCAGCCCCCAGGTCTTGCGCGCCGAGCAAGGCCGCAACCAGGTGATGGTTGCCACCCTGTTGGATATGGCGCATGTCAACGATGTGGAACGCACCATGGCGTCGTCCATCTATGACCGGTTCACCCTGATCGCCCCCGCCGGGCAGACGTTGACGGGACCCCAGGTTCAAGCATCCTCTTTGGGGGATGGGCTGAACTTTCGCGCCGACGGCCTGGAGTTCAAAATCACCCACAACGCCGAGTCACAGTGGACGGCGATCTACGGGATCAGCTACAAGCACTTTTTTCGCTATGCCCTGTGGCCACTGACGAGCCTCGCGTTATTTCTCTGTACGGTCCTGGCGATCGTCTGGGCGGGCAACCGTTGGTACCGCAGGCAAGTGGTTTACCCGGCGCGCCAGGCCCACGAACGTATCGCCGAAAGCGTGGCCTTCAGCCGGGTGATCATCGACACGGCGCCCACCGGCCTGTGTGTGGTGGGCCGCGCGGATGGCCAGGTGTTGATCGAAAATCAGCGCGCCCAGCAATGGCCCGGCACCGCCAGGCTGGTGGCGGCCCTCAGCCGCTCCCACGACAACGCCGACAGTGGCGAAACCCACCTGGAAATCGAAGGCCGACACCTGCAGGTCGGCTTTGTCTCGACCCGTTATCAGGGTCAGGATGTGCGGCTGTATGCGTTCAGCGACGTCACCCGGCATATCGAGGACGCTGCGGCCCTGGAAGAGGCCCGACGTGCTGCCGACGCAGCCAATGAGGCCAAGACGCTGTTCCTGGCAACCATGAGCCATGAAATACGCACGCCACTGTATGGCGTGCTCGGCACCCTGGAATTGCTCGGCTTGACGCCCCTGGACCCACGCCAGAAAACCTACCTGCACACCATCCAGCGCTCATCTGCCACGTTGTTCCAATTGATCAGCGATGTGCTCGATGTGTCGAAGATCGAATCCGGGCAGATGGCAATCGAATCCATCGAGTTTTGCCCGCTGGACATGCTCGAAGACACCCTGCACACCTACGCCGCCTTCGCCCAGCGCAAGGGCTTGCAACTGTATGGCTGCATCGACGCGCAATTGCCGGACTGCGTGGTGGGCGACCCGATGCGCATCCGTCAGATCCTCAACAACCTGGTGAGCAATGCGCTGAAGTTTACTGACATAGGACGTGTGGTGATTCGCGCCAGGGCGATTCGCCGTAGCCCCGAGAGCGTCGACCTGGAATGGCAAGTGACCGACTCCGGCGTGGGTATCAGCCAGGCACAACAAGCCAAACTGTTCGACGTGTTCTACCAGGCCCCGGACACCGCTGGCCAAGGCGGCGCAGGACTGGGCCTGCCAATCTGTCGCTGGCTCGCCGAAATGATGGACGGCCAGATCAAGGTCGTCAGCGAACCCGGCCTGGGCAGCAGTTTCACCCTGAAAATGAACTTGCCGGCAGGTCATGGCGAACTGCCGGGGCTTGTGCCCATTGAACCGAGTACTACACCGGTGTATGTGCAGGCGCCGGTGCGCGAATTGGCAGAGTCGCTGTGCGCCTGGCTCGGCCGCCTGGGTATCCAGGCCTCAGTGGCCGCGCTGCCCCTGGCCCAACAGAGTACGCAGGCGGTGCTGGTCGATGTGTTGCCCGCCACCCCGCTGTTGCCCTGGGCGGGGCCGCGGGTGCTGTGTGTGCCGGGGGCGCACAGCCCACCGCTGCACAGCGCCAGCGGCTGGGAAGTGGATATGCATGATGTGCGTGCCATTGCATCGGTGGTGGCGCTGACGCAGCAAGGTAAGCAGGAGGCGGTGCTGCACACCGAACAACAGAGCGCCGGGCAGTTGGACTTGCGCATCCTGGTCGCCGAGGACAACCCGGTGAACCAGGCCATCATCCAGGAACAACTGCAAGCGCTGGGCTGTACGGTGACGCTGGCAGACAATGGCGAGCAGGCCATGCACCTGTGGCAACCCCAGGCCTTCGACCTGGTCCTGACGGACGTCAATATGCCGTTGATGAATGGCTACGAACTGGCTCGCACCCTCAGGGAACACGATCCGCACTTGCCGATCATTGGCGTCACCGCCAATGCCATGCGCGAAGAAGGCATGCGTTGCCTGGCGGTCGGGATGAATGCCTGGCTGGTCAAACCCTTGAGCCTGCAAACCCTGCGCGCGCAATTGATCAAACTGTGCAAACCGACGGCACGCGCCGCGCCGCCGGTGATTGACACGGTTCAGATGTCAGACAAAATGCGTCCGTTGTTTATCAGCAGCGTGCAGCATGATCTACAGCGCATTAGCGCCGCGCTTGAACAACGTGATGGCCGGCGCCTGGCCGAAATCTTGCACTCGACGGCAGGCGCACTGGGTGCCGTACAGGCGCTTGGCTTGGCCCAGGCGTGTATCGAGCTGGAAAGCCAGTTGGCAGCCGGCCGGCTGAATAACACGCTGGAACAGCAGATAAAACACGTCATGACGCGGTTATCAGCCTTGCTCGGGGCGCCGCCATGAGCCCATCGCCTCCCCTGGCGCGCACGCGCATGGCCCCCTCCCACTCATCGAACCAGCACGACGGCCAGCCCTTATGAAAACCTTTACTGTGGTTATTGCAGACGATCACCCCATCGTGCTTCTAGGGGTGCGAGAACTCGTGGAGCGCGACGAGCACTTCCAAGTGGTTGGCGAAGCCATCTGTTCAGCGGGTCTCATTGCGTTACTGGAGCAGCAGCCTATCGACATAGTGATCACCGATTACAACATGCCGGGCGACTCGCCTTATGGCGACGGCCTGAAGTTGGTGGAATACCTCAAGCGCCATTTCCCCGAGGTGCAGGTGCTGATCCTGACGATGATCTCCAATCATCTGATTCTCACGCGCCTGCAAGAGTTGGGAGTGGTGGGGGTCATCCAGAAAAGCCAGTTGCATACGGAAATCCAGGTCGCCCTCAAGTCTATTGCCCAACAGGCGCACTATCGGAGCCTGGAACCGGCCAAGACCTCGGTGATCGATTCGATGACGGCAATTGATGAACGTTTTTCAACCCTGTCGCCAAAGGAGTTCGAGATATTGCGTTTATTCATCTCGGGCAAAAGTGTCAGTGATATTGCACGCAGCCAGAATAGAAGTTCAAAAACCATCAGCGCACAAAAAATATCCGCCATGCGCAAGCTTGAAGTAAGCAGTGACCAGGACTTATTGACTTACTGCCTGGCCCAAAACATTTTCAACTAGACTTTATTTAATTAAGCGCAATTTCTCCAAATCAATTCCCCTCGGCAACGCGTTATAAGAATCGTCTTATTCTCTATAAGGCCCAGATTTACTATTGTTCGTTGGCAGTTTCAACCCGCCTCTACAATCAACACTAACGGACATCATCATGAAGAAGTTTTCCCTGGCCCTTATCGCTGTGTCAGTTATTGCCGCCAGCAGCAGTGCATTTGCCGAAGATCCTGTTGTTCCGACCCCGACCTCGGGCGGCAACGGCAAAATCACTTTCACCGGCGTGATCAACAACGACGCCTGCTCGGTCGACGGCGCCAACTCCGATCGCGTGATCTCGGTGGACATGGGCTCGGTCTCGATCAAAGACATGGGCACCGCCGAAAACCCGGCCTCGGGTCGCGTGACCGCCAAAGACTTCAACCTCAACGTGAACTGCAACCTGGGCACCAAAGTGGCGATGATCTTTGACGCCAACAGCGGCGGATCGGGCCTGGTCACCGACAAGAAAGTCCTCGCACTGACCCCGGGCAACGGCAGCGCCAGCAACGTCGGCATCGCCCTGCTCGACAGCCAAGGTGCGCTGATCGACCTCAGCTCCCCGACGAGCGCCCGTATTCAAAGCGCCATGCACGGCCAAAGTGCCGAAGGCGGCGACGCGACCTTGAGCTTTGCCGCAGCCTACGTCACGACCGGTGCCCCCGGCGCCTCTACCGCTGGTCGCGGTGACGCGACCCTGCCGTTCATCCTGCAATACGAATAACCCCCACGCTGTAATTGCCATGCGCGAGGCTTTCGGGCCTCGCCATTTATCCGACCCACAAACGGTAGACATCATGTTGCCTCGTTCCATTGCCGCAGGCCTGGGGCTGTTGGCCCTGCTTATGGCGACCCAGGCCGCCGCCAGCATTTCACTGAGCGCCACCCGCATCGTGTTTGATGGCGAGCACAAGGAAGCCAATATCACCGTGCGTAACGGTAACCAGGATGTCTTGATTCAATCCTGGGTCGACACCAACGACACTCACGCCAACGCGGCATCGTTCGCCGTGACGCCCCCCCTGGCCCGGATCTTTGCCAAGGAACAGCAGTTGCTGCGGGTTCTCTACCAGGGCACGGGCATGCCGGTGGATCGTGAATCAGTGATCTGGCTCAATGTGCAGGAGATCCCCCAGGCCGCTGCTTCGGATAACACCTTGCAACTGGCAGTGCGCCAGCGCATCAAGATATTTTTCCGCCCGCCCGGTTTGCCAGGCAATGCCTTGTCGGCACCGGCGCACCTGGAGTGGCAACTGCAAAAGCGCGGCGCGAAGTCGCAGCTGACGGTAAAGAATCCGACGCTGTATCACGTGTCCATGGCCGATATAAAACTGCAGGCCGGGCAACAGACTGAACTGGCTGCCGACTCGACAATGATTGCGCCGGGGGCCGAAAAACAGTTCAGCGTCAAACAACTCAACGGCCAAGATGCCGTGCAGTTATCTTTCTCCAGCATTAACGACTATGGCGCACAAGATAAATACACCGCACAACTTTCCACGGGCCTGACGGCCAAGGCCACTGAGGCTCGCGCCAGGCAATAAGTATTCCCCTTAAACTTGCGGGTTCGACTCGAGTGCGTACTCGCGTGCCTCGCCTGTCCGATAAACAGGGATGATATAGGTTCTTTGCATGTTCTTTCTTTTAGGCAACAGGCCCAATCATTACATATCAAGCGAGCGCACTTCATGCGCGCCGGCAACGTGTACATCACTCAAGTTAAGTGCGCTGTTCCTGGCGATTCTTGTCGGCTCGCCTGCTTGGGCCGTTGCCGATGAGCCGTCCCTGGAAGTGTTCAACACCACCTTTTTGCAAGGTGCACAATCGTCGGTAGACCTGCAACAACTGCTGTCGGCCAACAGCGTGCTGCCCGGTAACTACCGGGTCGACCTGTACAGTAACGAGGTGCTGGTGGGCCGGCGCGACATCGACTTCAAGCGCAACCCGCAGACCGGTCGGGTCGACGCCTGCCTGACCCAGGACTTGCTCAAGCAACTGGGGATCGACATGCCTCTTTTGCAAGCCCAGGGCAAGCTCGACCCCAGCCAACCCCAGGACTGCTACGACCTGCCGACGCTGATCGACCAGGCCACCCTGCGCTATGACACCAGCCGTCTGCGCCTGGCGGCGAGTATTCCGCAGGTCGCGATGCAACGCGGCATGCGCGGCTATGTCGACCCCCAGCTCTGGGACGATGGCGTGCCGGCGGCATTTATCAACTATCAACTCAACAGCAGCCGCACCGCGGGCGACTATGAGACGCGTATCAATAACAACCTGGGGCTGCGCAACGGCATCAACCTGGGCGCATGGCGCCTGCGCAACGAATCGAACCTGAGCAGCGGCACCGGGCGTGCGAGCAACTTCACCAGCAACCGCAGCTACGTGCAGCATGACGTGACGGCGCTCAAGGGGCAGTTCAGTGCCGGCGAGATTTTTTCCGATACCGACCTGTTCGACAGCGTGCGCTACCGTGGCTTGAAGCTGGCCTCCGATGAAGGCATGCGTGCCGACAGCGAGCGCGGTTATGCCCCGGTGATCCGTGGCGTGGCGCAGACCAATGCCACGGTAGAAATCCGCCAGAACGACTACATCCTCTACACCGCCAACGTTGCGCCAGGGCCTTTCGAGATCAACGATATCTACCCCAGTGGCTCGAACGGCGACCTGGAAATCACCATCATCGAAGCCGACGGCCGTCGTCACATCACCACACAGGCGTTCTCCAGCCTGCCGATCATGGTGCGTGAAGGCCAGGTCAAATACAGCGTTTCTGCCGGTAAATTCAGCAGCAACGCCAATGGCTTGGCGAGCCCGCAATTTGTCAGCAGCACCCTCGCCTACGGCCTTACCAGCAACCTCAGCGCGATTGTCGGCCTGCAAGTCAGCGAAGACTACAAGGCGCTCTCCCTGGGGGCGGGCAGGAACACATCGCTGGGCGCCGTGTCGATGGATGTCACGCACTCGTCGAGCGCTGCCCAGGGGCAAACGACCCAGGGCAACAGTGTGCGCGCGTTGTATGCCAAGACCTTTGCCGGCACTGACACTAACTTCACCCTGGCCGCGTATCGTTACTCGACCGAGGGGTACCGCACCCTGACCGATCACGTCGAAGACACCAGCGAAGGTGCCGTCAAGCGCACCGGCAATTCGAAAACCCGCACTGACCTGACGATCAACCAAAGTATCGGGCGCAACCGCGAGTTCGGCAGCCTCTACGTGAACGCCAGCGACCAGCGCTATTGGAACCGCGGCGGCGCCCAGAGCTTTTCCGCCGGCTACAACAGCAACTGGGGCGACCTGAGCTACAACCTGGGCGTGACACGTACCAAACAGATTGCCCGTTGGGGCGCACCTGACTCCGATACGCAGCTCAACCTGTCTTTTTCATTCCCCTTGGGCAGCCAGCCCCGGGCACCACGGGCTTTTGTCACCACCAGCACCCAGCAAGGCGACACCAGCACCCAGGCCGGTATCAACGGCTATGTGGCCGATACCAGCGACGTGTTCTATTCGGTCCAGGCCGGCCATAGCCGTACCGGCGGTCAATCGGGATCGGCCAACCTCAATAGCCGCACCGCCATGGCCGATCTCAGCCTGGGGTACAGCCAGGGTCGCGGTTATGACGCGCAAAACCTCAACGTTGCCGGTTCGGTGGTGGCGCACGCCGGCGGTATCAACCTGGGGCAGACCGTCAGCGAAACCTTTGCCCTGGCCCAGGTGCCAGGCATCAGCGGGGCAAAGATCAGCAGCTACAGTGGGGTTGAAACCGGGCGCAACGGCTACGCCATCGTGCCTTCGGCACAGCCTTATCGGGTGAACTGGATCAGCCTCGACACCCGCGACCTGGGCGGTGATGTTGAAATCACCCAGGCTACGCAGCAACTGGTACCCCGTCGCGGGGCGGTGGTATTGGCCCGCTACAGCGGGAAAAGCGGGCGGCGCGTGCTGTTTGAGCTATTTGATGCACAGCACCAGCGCATGGCGTTCGGCGCCTCACTGGAAGACGCCACGGGCAAACAATTGGCCATCGCCGACCCCAGCGGCAATGCCTTGGTGCTGCTTGAAGAGGACCAGGGCAGCCTGACGATCAAGTGGGGCGACCAGCACTGTACCGCGCCGTATGCACTGGCGGCGCAAAACAGGGCGCTGAACTACGAGCGCCAGACACTGGTGTGCAGGAGCGAGTCCGCTGGCGAATGATCAAAGATCAAACCGATCAATCGCTCGCCGCCGCTCGTTGTCATCGCGTACATCGTAGCTGGCGGTGGTCTGGATATTGGTGTGATGCGCCAGTTTCTGCGCGATGGACAGGTCATGCTCCTCGATGACCCGGGTGATGAACGAACGGCGGAAATCATGGGGCATGATCTTCACCCCCACCTGTTCGCCGCGCTGGCGGGCTATGTAGTAAATCGCATGCTTGGTGATGCGTTCGCGGGTGATATGGCTGCCGCGGCGGATGCGATTGAACAGGAAGCTATCGTCCTGCTCCCCTTCCTTTAAGTGCTCGCGGCGAAATTCCAGCCAGGCCTGCAACTTGGCAAACGCCCAGGCCGGTGCGTACTTGAGCAACTCCTTGTTGCCCTTGCCCATCACCCGCAGGCTGCGTTCTGCAAAATTCACCTGGGCCAGGTCGAGGTTGACCGACTCTGACTTGCGCATCCCCGAGCCGTAGAGGATCCCGATCACCGCCGCATCCCGCAGGCCTTGTGGCCTTGGATCGGCAGCGCAGACGTCCATCAATTCGCGGATCAGGGTGCGGCGCAGGTTGCGCCCCTGGCTCAAGCGCGTGCCGGCGGTGGCCTTGACCGAGCGCATCTTGAGCAGGTGTTCCTGGCTGATCAGGCTGATGCGCCAGGCTTCGTTCATCACCCCGCGCACGGCGTTGACATACAGCGACGAGGTATTGGGCGCGTACCCGTCTTCACGCAACACGGCGACCAGTGCCATCACGTGCTCGGGCTGCAACAGATGCCAGTCGATATCTTCCAGATTGATCTCTTCAAACCCCAGGCGGTCGGCAGCATCTTGCAGCACGTAGCGCATGGTCAATTGGCTGGAGGGCGCCAGGCGGGAGAGGTACAGGGTCAGGGGATTGCGGGAAATCTCGGTCAAAATAGATCAGCCTTTAGATTAAATACAGATACTAAGCTTATGTTTAATATCGGTATTTATTGGTTTGGCGAGCGCCGAGTCTAACGCAGGTCGGCGCCGCCTACCAAACTAGGGCTCATCCTCGACCGGTGCCGGGCTCTGCTGCTGGCTCCAGTCGGCGTTCTGTTTTTGCATCAGCGCAAACCACTGCTGACGCATGAACGCCAACAGCCCGGCGGGCGCCTTGGCGAAGTCCTGCTCGTCGTTGTAGCAGCCTGGCAATGGCAGGTCGGTGCCCTGCTCCTTGTATTGACTGACCAACGCCTGCTGTCCGGCAACGCTGCAATCTGCCGGCAGCGGCATACCGCGCAGTGCACCCGCCTCCTCGTCCCACCAACTGGCACCGTAGCGGTCGACACCGCGCAGCCCGTACTTGTGCGACTTACCGATGTGCATGATCAACTTGAACTCGCGGGGGCTGACATCACTGGTGCAGGTGCGCGAATAGCCCACTGTCACTTGGCTCAGGCCGTCGCCGAGCAGGTCAGTGACGCGGGTCGCGGCGTTATCGAAGTGTAGGCCGGCGTCGAATTCGCAGCGCTGCACATCGTCATGCAACATCCACAGGCGCTTGGGGCGATCCCCCTCCAACAGGTACTGAGCCGCATAGATCGACGCCGACTGTGTACCGTCGTCATCACGCTCCCCCGCTTCCTGCTCGGCCAAGACCAACAGATTGTGACCCTGACGGTCATCCCAGCCGTACGCTGCCACTTGCCTGCCCCGGACCTCGACCCCGGACGGAACCTGAGCCAACGGCGTGAGCCTTACCTCCTCGGCGGCTCCAGCGGCATGGGCTGCCCCCAGCGTCATCCACACCACCATCAAGACCGGCCTTGATTGACCCCGTAAAAACTGCACGTTATTCATCCGACTACCCTGGCAAGAGACCGCCTACTTTACCGGCACTGGCAGGGTGATGCAGAGAAGATTCTTCAGGCCGCATGGATTGCCAACCCGGCTTATCCCGCGTAAACACGCACTAAAACACTTACGGAAAAGGACTACTTCGTAAATAGTTATCGTTTGTCACGCACGCCTTATTGTCTAGCTGAACACTAGCTGTCTGCCTACCAAATAAACGAGTTTTTCATCTGCCTTTCATATTCGTTAGACAGATTTGCGCTTAATCTTGGCCGCACTACTTGGGGCAAGCCGTATTTTTCTGACTAACCCCTTGATAACGCTTTACCTTTGGCCGTTATGGGCTTTACTCAGGATGGCATTGCAAACGGCTCTTTTTTATCGATCTGCCTGCACTTCTATCCGCTGTTTGTTGTCATCTCTACGCTCAAAGTTGCTCTAACCCGAGGTCAAAAATCTTTGAAACCCTACCCTATTCATTGCGTGTCGGTTGTTATCCCGGTCTACAACGAAGAACAAAGCCTGCCCGAATTGCTGCGCCGTACCCGTGCTGCGTGCAAGCAGTTGGCCTATGAATACGAAATCATTCTGGTGGACGACGGCAGCCGCGACAGTTCCGCCCAATTGCTGGAAGACGCGGCAGCCGAGCCCGGCAGCCATGTGGTGGCCGTGATCCTCAACCGCAACTACGGCCAGCACGCGGCAATCATGGCCGGGTTTGAACAATGTCGGGGCCAGGTGGTGATTACCCTCGATGCCGACCTGCAAAACCCGCCGGAGGAGATCCCGCGCCTGGTGGAGCAAGCGGCCCTGGGCTACGACGTGGTCGCCACCGTGCGCAGCAACCGCCAGGACTCGGCCTTTCGCCGCTGGCCGTCGCGCCTGATCAACCTGGCTGTGCAGCGCTCTACCGGCGTGGCCATGAGCGACTACGGCTGCATGCTGCGGGCCTACCGGCGGACCATCGTCGACGCCATGCTCGCCTGCCGTGAGCGCAGCACTTTTATCCCGATCCTGGCCAACGGCTTTGCCCGTCATACCACGGAAATCCCGGTACACCACGCCGAGCGCGAACACGGTGAATCCAAGTACAGCGCCATGCGCCTGATCAGCCTGATGTTCGACCTGCTGACCTGCATGACCACCACGCCCCTGCGCCTGCTGTCCATCGTCGGCTTCAGCCTCGCGGCCCTGGGCATGCTGTTTGCGTTTGCCCTGATCGTCATGCGCCTGGCCTTCGGTGCCGATTGGGCCGGCGATGGCCTGTTCGTGCTGTTCGCCGTGTTGTTTGTGTTTACCGGCGGCCAGTTCATCGGCATGGGCCTGCTGGGTGAATACCTGGGGCGCATGTACAGCGATGTGCGTGCCCGTCCACGGTTCTTTATTGAAAAGGTGCTGCGCAACCAGCCGACCGCACCGGCACCGGTGGTCATCGTCGATGGCCTGCCCTCCTCCCAGTCTTCCACTTCCTCTTCCAGTCAGGTTTCGTCATGAGTTCAAAAGCTGTTGTCTTCGCGTACCACGACATTGGCTGTGCAGGCATCGAAGCCCTGCTCGCCGCGGGCTACCAGATTGCTGCCGTGTTCACCCATGCCGATGATCCCAAGGAAAACACCTTCTACGGCTCGGTCGCCCAACTGTGTGCACGCCACGGCATCCCGGTCCACGCGCCGGAGGATGCCAACCACCCGCTGTGGGTCGAGCGTGTGGCCAAGCTGAACCCGGACTTCATCTTCTCGTTCTACTACCGCAACCTGCTGGGCGAAGCGCTGTTGGCCACTGCGCGCCAGGGCGCGTTCAACTTGCACGGTTCGCTGCTGCCTAAATACCGTGGCCGCGCGCCGGCCAACTGGGTGCTGGTCAAGGGTGAAACCGAAACCGGCGTAACCCTGCACCGTATGGTCAAGCGTGCCGACGCCGGCGCGATTCTCGCCCAACAAAAAGTCATGATCGAGCGCAGCGACACCGGCCTGACGCTCCACGCCAAGTTGCGCGAGGCGGCCACCCAGTTGTTGCGCGATGCGCTGCCACAGCTGGCCCAAGGCAAATTGAGCGAGACCGCCCAGGACGAAAGCCAGGCCACCTGCTTTGGCCGCCGCACCGCAGCGGACGGCAAGCTCGTCTGGAGCAGGCCCGCAGAAGAGCTGTTCAACCTGGTACGTGCCGTGACCCAGCCGTACCCCGGCGCCTTCTGCGCGGTGGGCGAGCACAAGCTGATCGTGTGGCAAGCCGAAGTGGCCAAGGGCAACGAAGGCCAGGCGCCGGGCCGGGTGATCAGTGTCAACCCGCTGCGCATTGCCTGCGGTGAAGACTCCCTGGTCGTCAACTTTGGCCAGCGCAATGACAATGGCCTGTACCTGACCGGCCCGGCCCTGGCCGACGAGCTGGGCCTGGTGGACGGTTCCATCCTGCGCGGCGCCGAGTCGGGCGGCAAACCACGGCGCACCCGCGTGCTGATCCTGGGGGTCAACGGTTTTATCGGCAACCACCTGTCCGAGCGCCTGTTGCGTGATGATCGCTACGAGGTCTATGGCCTGGACATTGGCTGCGATGCTATCGAGCGCCTGCGCAGCCACCCCAACTTCCACTATGTGGAAGGCGATATCAGCATTCACTCCGAGTGGATCGAGTACCACATCAAGAAATGCGATGTCGTCCTGCCGCTGGTGGCCATCGCCACGCCGATCGAATACACCCGCAACCCCTTGCGCGTGTTCGAGCTGGACTTCGAGGAAAACCTCAAGCTGGTGCGCTACTGCGTCAAGTACAACAAACGCGTGATTTTCCCGTCGACCTCCGAAGTCTATGGCATGTGCCAGGACCAGAACTTCGACGAAGACACCTCCAACCTGGTGGTCGGGCCGATCAACAAGCAGCGCTGGATCTACTCCGTTTCCAAACAACTGCTGGACCGGGTGATCTGGGCCTATGGCGCCAAAGGCCTGAATTTCACGCTGTTCCGCCCGTTCAACTGGATGGGGCCGCGCCTGGACCGCCTGGACTCGGCACGTATCGGCAGCTCCCGCTATCACCCAATTGATTCTCAACCTGGTGGAAGGCACGCCAATCCGCCTGTTTGACGGTGGCGAACAGAAACGCTGCTTCACCGACATTGCCGATGGCATCGAGGCCCTGGCGCGGATCATCGACAACGATAACGACGCGTGCAATGGCCAGATCATCAACATCGGCAACCCGGACAACGAAGCCAGCATCCGCCAGTTGGGCGAAGAGCTGCTGCGTCAGTTCGAGGCCCACCCGCTGCGTGGCAACTTCCCACCGTTCGCGGGTTTTCGCGAGGTGGAAAGCAAGGCGTTCTACGGCGCGGGCTATCAGGACGTGGCGCATCGCAAGCCCAGCATTGCCAACGCCAAGCGCCTGCTGAACTGGGAGCCGAGCGTGGAAATGAGCGAAACCATCGGCAACACCCTGGACTTCTTCCTGCGTGAAGCGATGCTGGAAATCGCCCAGTCCAGCGAAGCAGGCAAATAATGAAGGCAGGTCTGCGCATCGACGTCGACACCTACCGTGGCACCCGTGATGGGGTGCCACGGTTGCTGGAGTTGCTGGATGAGGCAGGGATCAAGGCGACGTTTTTTTTCAGTGTCGGCCCGGACAATATGGGCCGGCATTTGTGGCGCCTGATCCGCCCGCAGTTTCTGTGGAAGATGCTGCGTTCCAACGCAGCCGGGCTGTACGGCTGGGACATCCTGCTGGCCGGCACTGCCTGGCCGGGCAAGCCCATTGGCCGCGACTTGGGGCATTTGATGCGCCAAGCCAAGGCCGCCGGGCATGAAGTGGGCCTGCATGCCTGGGATCACCATGGCTGGCAGGCCAACGCCGGGCGCTGGAGCGATGCGCAATTGGTGGAGCAGGTACGCCGTGGGCTCGACACCCTGGGCGATATCCTCGGCGCACCGGTGCAATGCTCTGCCGCCGCCGGCTGGCGTGCCGATGAGCGTGTGGTGCAGGCCAAGCAAGGGTTTGGCCTGCGCTACAACAGCGATTGTCGCGGCACCGCCGTGTTCCGTCCGATCCTCGCCGATGGCAGCGCCGGCACGCCGCAGATCCCGGTGGACCTGCCGACCTTCGACGAAGTGGTCGGGCCACAGGTGGCGGCCAAGGACTTCAATGGCTTCATTCTTGATCGGTTCACCGAATCGACACTCAACGTCTATACGATCCACGCAGAAGTAGAAGGGATTCTGATGGCTAATGAATTTCGCCAGTTGCTCGCCCAGGCAGGGCAGCGCGGCATCCAATTCCAGCCCTTGGGCAATCTGTTGCCGGCCGACCCGGCAAGCTTGCCCCAGGCGCATCTGACACGCGGCGTACTCAGTGGCCGCGAAGGCTGGCTGGGAGTACAACAGGCATGATCCGACGTTGGGCCCTGCCCCTGCTCCTATTGGCCTTCGGCCTGTGTTACCTGCTGCCGATGGTGACCCATGGCCTGTGGATCCCGGACGAAACCCGCTACGCACAGATCAGCCAGGAAATGCTGCTGACCGGCAAATGGGCGTCGCCACACTTCATGGGCATCCGTTATTTTGAAAAACCGGCGGCCGGCTACTGGATGATCGCCCTGGGCCAGGCCGTGTTCGGCCAGAACCTGTTTGGCGTGCGCGCGGCGTCGGCGCTGGCCACGGGTTTGAGCATCCTGCTGGTGTACTTCATGGCCCGGCGCCTGTGGAATGATCCGCGCAAGAGCCTGGCCAGCACCGTGCTGTACATGAGTTTTGTCAGCGTGGCGATGTCCGGTGGCTACGCCAACCTCGACCCGCAGTTCAGCTTCTGGGTCAACCTCAGCGGCGTAGCCCTGTGGCTGTGTATCGACAGCCACAGCCGGCGCGCCCGGCTGGGGGCCTGGGCGCTGCTGGGGTTTGCCTGCGCCATGGGTTTCATGACCAAGGGGTTCCTGGCATGGCTGCTGCCGGTATTGGTCGCCCTGCCCTACATGGTCTGGCAAAAGCGCTTTCGTGAGCTGCTGGCCTACGGGCTGGTCGCGGTGGCGGTGGCGATTGTGGTCAGCCTGCCCTGGGCGCTGATGGTGCATGCCCAGGAGCCTGACTACTGGGACTTCTTTTTCTGGCACGAACACATCCAGCGTTTTGCCGGTGAAGATGCCCAGCACACAGAGGCCTGGTGGTACTACCTGCCGTTGCTGGCTGCGTTCAGCCTGCCGTGGCTGGCCTTGTTGCCCTCCACCTTGAAACAGGCGTGGCAGGAAAAACGCACCTACAAGACCGGTTTCCTGCTGCTCTGGCTGCTGATGCCCCTGGCGTTTTTCAGCCTGAGCAAGGGCAAGTTGCCGGCCTATATCCTGCCGTGTCTATTGCCCCTGGCGTTGCTGATGGGCAATACCCTGGCGGACAAACTGGCCCAGGCCCGTGGCCGGGTGTTGCGCATCAATGGCGGGCTCAACCTGATCCTCGGGGTGCTGGGCCTGCTGGCAATCGTGTATTTCCAGTTGAAGAAGCCGATCTATGCCCCCCAGCAGGAGCTGTCGAGCCTGGTGTTGGTGTTCATCGTGCTGCTGGGCTGGATCATCGTTAACCTGTTGCAGGCAGCGCGCCCGCTGCGCCTGTGGGCAGCGCCGGCACTGGGCAGTTGGTTGCTGGTGGCCCTGGTGCCGGCAGCGTTGCCGCACTCGGTGGTTTATAACAAGACCCCGGACCAGTTCATTATCGACCACGTCGAAGAACTGGCCGGCACCGACCGCTTGCTGAGTAACGACCTGGGCGCGGCATCGGCCCTGGCATGGCGGCTCAAGCGCCCGGACGTGACGTTGTACGACGCCCTGGGTGAGGTCAAATACGGCCTGGCCTACCCCGACAGCGCTGCGCGCCGGGTCGACACCACCCAAGTCCAGCAATGGATGACCGAGGCTCGGCAACAGGGTTCGGTGGGCGTGGTGATGCGCGTCAAGGGCGAGAGTGAAGTGCGCGAAGTCGAGTTGCTGCCCAAAGACGGCAAGCGCTACGAGCAAGGCAACATGGTGATCCTGGTGTTTCCACAGGTGGCGCCTTGATCACTTTGCTGCTGCTCCTTGCTGCGAGCCTGCTGACCTGCATGGGCCAGATCGCGCAAAAGTATGCCGTCGAAGGCTGGCGTGACCAGCCTGCGGGCTGGGGCTTGAAACTGCGCTCGCCCTGGCTGTGGCTGGCCCTGTTGTGCCTGGGCCTGGGCCTGCTGGTATGGCTGCTGGTGCTGCAACGCCTGGAAGTCGGGGTTGCCTACCCGATGCTCAGCCTGAATTTTGTCTTGATCACCCTGGTGGCGCGCTTCGTGTTCCGTGAGCCGGTGGACCGCCGCCACTGGACTGGCGTGGCCCTGGTGATGGCCGGCGTGTTGCTGCTGGGCGGCCAGGTATGAGCCGGTTGCGCGGTTTTACCTTGGCGTTATCCAGCGTGGCGCTGGTCAGCGCGGCCCAGTTGGGCATGCGCTGGAGCATGACGCGCCTGCCCTTGCCCGCCGAGTGGCTCACTGCATTGGGCAGCGCCACGGTGGACCCGCTGGCATTGGGCGTGGTCGCCCTGGCGATTCTCGCCTACGCCCTGTCAATGCTCTGCTGGCTCGGTGCGCTGCAGCATCTGCCCTTGGGCCGCGCCTATTCGTTGCTGAGTATCAGCTACGTCCTGGTGTACCTGCTGGCAGCCAGCCTGCCGGGCTTCAACGAACCCTTTTCCCTGTCACGCACGCTGGGGGTGGCACTGGTCATTCTCGGCGTCCTGACAATCAACTCCCGTCGTATCGGCAACACAAGCCCCAGGAATGCCCCATGAAAATCAGCGTATTTGGTAGTGGTTACGTTGGCCTGGTACAGGCCACTGTACTGGCCGAGGTCGGTCACGATGTCATCTGCATGGACGTTGATGAAAACAAGGTGCGCCTGTTGCAACAGGGCCATGTGAGTATTTTCGAACCGGGGCTGGCGAGCCTGGTCCGGGAAAACCTGGAAAACGGCCGGCTGACGTTTACCAGCCAGGAAAAACTCGCGGTCGAACATGGCGAAGTGCTGTTTATCGCAGTCGGTACGCCCTCGGACGAGGATGGTTCGGCGGACTTGAAATATGTGTTGTCGGTGGGCGATGCGGTGGCCCGTCATCGTGTCGAGCCGGTGATCCTCGTCGAGAAGTCCACGGTCCCGGTGGGCACCGGCGACACCCTGCGCGCGCATATCGACAAGGCCCTGGCCGGGCGCAGCCTGGTGTTTGATATCGTCTCCAACCCGGAATTTCTCAAGGAAGGCTCGGCCGTGGCCGACTGCCGGCGCCCCGACCGCATCATCATCGGCTGCGAACGCGAAGAAGTGCGCGATGTGATGCGTGACCTGTACGCGCCGTTCAACCGCAATCACGACCGCATCATCTTTATGGATGTGCGCAGCGCCGAGCTGACCAAGTACGCCGCCAACTGCATGCTGGCCACCAAGATCAGCTTTATCAACCAGATCGCCGAGCTGGCCGAACACCTGGGAGCCGATATCGAGTCAGTGCGCCTGGGTATCGGTGCCGACTCGCGGATCGGCTACCACTTCATCTACCCGGGCTGCGGCTATGGCGGCTCGTGTTTCCCCAAGGACATGCGCGCCCTGATCCACAGTGCCCGCCAAGCCAATTGCTCCAGTGACTTGCTCGAAGCGGTAGAGGCCATCAACCAGCGGCAGAAAAGCAAGCTGTTCGAGCGGATCCGGGCGTTCTACAAAGGTGAACTGCGCGGCAAGACCTTCGCCTTGTGGGGCCTGGCGTTCAAGCCCAACACCGACGACATGCGCGATGCCCCCAGCCGGGTGCTGATGGAGTCGCTATGGGCTGCCGGGGCCAATGTGCGCGCCTTCGACCCCGAGGCCATGCAGGAAACCCAGAAGCTCTATGGCGATGATCCTCGCCTGATGCTGATGGGTACCCCGGAATCGACCCTGGGCGGCGCCGATGCCTTGATCGTCTGCACCGAGTGGCAGCAATTCAAGGCCCCGGACTTCGACCTGCTGCACGCACGTCTCAAGGCCCCGGTGATCTTTGACGGGCGCAACCTGTATGACGCCGAACGCCTGGCGCGCAAGGGCTTCGACTACTTCCCCATTGGCCGTGGGCAGTCCTGTGACTTGCCGATACCCCAGCAACAATGGCTGCCACGGTTGCTGGAGGCCTGAGGCGTGGACAAGAGGCTCGACCCGGCCCTGCGCCGCCAGTCCTGGGGGATCGGGCTACTGGCACTGCTGCTGTTCATCGCGGGCAACTGGGACCAGGCGATTATCGGTTTCGATTCGCGCTTTGTGCTGTTCGCCCAAGAAATGCTGCGCCATGGGCCAGGTTTTTTCCCCACCACCTATGGCCAGCCGTATGCCGATTACCTGTCGACCTCGACCCTGCTGACCTGGCTGGTGTCGCTGCCCCTGGGGCGCGTCACCAGTCTCAGCGCCTGGTTGCCGACGGCCATCGCTTCGGCGCTCATTGTCACACTGATCTACCGCCTGACTGCGCCCTACTCCCAGCGTTGGGCATTGCTGAGCATCGCGTTGCTGCTGCTCAGCAGCACGTTTATCAGTGAAACCCGCTCGGTATCCCTGGACCAGATGCTGGCGGCGGTGACAATGGCCGTCTTTTACCTGGGCTATGCCCACGATCATTTCGCCAGCCCGCGGCGCTTGCCCTGGCTGTTGCTCCTGGTATTGCTTGGCTTTGCGATTCGCGGGCCCATCGGCCTGGTGATCCCCACCGGAGTGTTGTGCAGCTATTACCTGCTCAATCGCCAGTGGCGCTCGTTGTTCAGCTTCGGCCTGCTGGCCCTGGCGCTGCTGTTGGCGTGCGTGGGCCTGCTGCTGTTACTGGCCAAACTCAGTGGCGGCGAGACCTTTATGCAGGACGTGATCCGCATGCAGTTCCTCGGGCGCATGGATGGACGCGAAGGGTCCAGCAGTGTGCTGTATTACTTCACCAGCTCCCTGGGCAACTACGCCCTGGCATACCCGCTGGCCCTGTTGGCCCTGCTGGCGGTGCTGCTCAGTGGTCGGCGCAGTGCCGACAGCGGCTGGCAGCTGTTGCTCGGTTGTATCGCCGCCAGCTTGATCGTGATGCTCGGCCTGTCGATCCCCGAGGCGAAGAAAGCGCGCTATGTGTTGCCGATGATGCCCATGGTAGCGATCATCGCCGCGTACCCGTTCCATAGGGCTGATGGGCGCCTGTTCAAGGCGCTGCGAGGCTTGATGCTGGGATTCTGGGCGCTGGCCCCGGGGTTGCTGATCGGCGTGCTGCTGGTGGCGCGGCATCGCTTTGGTGCGCAGTTGGAGCATTTCCAGGGGGCGATGGGCCTGTTGATCGGCTTGCAGGTTCTTGTCGCCGGGCTGCTTCTCAAGTGGCGCTGGCGCCCTGTCGGGCCGGCGTTTTGCGCGGTGCTGGCGGTGTGGAGTACCTATATCCTGGTGGTCGAACCCCTGGAACGCCAGCTGTATGACACCCGTACCTTTGCACGCGAGGTCCATGGGCTGATCCAGCAACACCCGGCGCCGCTGGTATTGCATGGCCTGGGCAAGGACGCCAAGGCCATCAAGTTCATGGTCAATGTGGAATGTGACCGGGTGCCGCTGTTCACCCAGACACCTGCCGACCTGGCGGCGCTGCCGACGCCGGCATGGCTGGTGATGGACAAGGCCGACTACCTGCGCCTCGAGGAGCCCCGCTGGCGCGCATTGACGCCGACACTCACTGGGCAGTTCGACAAAAACACCTATGTGCTGCTGTATCTGAACCGGATTGCTCCCTGAATGCGAAGCATCGAGAAAGCTCCTACGTTTGTATCCGTAAATGCCGGTAGCGGCGCCTCTACCGACCCTATGACCCCAACGGTAAACTCGTTTTACATCTGCGTTACATAGTTACCGCTCAGCGTTCAAAAACGCCTCAGAGGACCACTGCCGTGCCTGACGAGTCATTGCCTATTGCTGCCATCGAGCCGGTACACGTCGGCTATATCCCGGTACTTCCCCTCGATCGGCTGATGGAGTTACGCGACGCCCTTGTCGCGCTCAAAGGCCCCTTGGCCAGCGACCCGCGGCTACGGGAAAGCGTGCAGAAGTCGCTGATCAATGCCGAGAACCACGACCGTGTCCTGGGTAAGGTCAGCCCAAGGGGTGAACCGTATTGATGCAAAATTACTGCACTTAACCTGCATTAATATGCATTGGCGGCGGTTTTGTCAGATCGGCACACTGCGCGGGTTCCTCCCCCAAATACTGGAACTTTTGAAGGGCTTTTCGGGAAACCGCAAAGCCCTTCTTTTTGCCTGATGCCCATCGGCGACCCACAAATCCAATAATGTAGGCGCTGATCGGTATTGTTTCAGATCGCCTTTCAAGATTGGACTGCCCCGCAATGCTCGCTCGCTGGTTACCCGTTGCCATCAATACCCGCCCCGCCGAATGGAGTCGTGCCGCCATCGGCATCGCCCTGGGCACCCTGTTTACCGTATGGCTTTGCGCCCAGGTGTATGGCCCGCAGGTGGCCATGCACCTGCTGGGCCCGCTGGGCGCCTCGGCCGTGCTGTTGTTTGCGGTGTCATCCGGGGCGCTCGCCCAGCCGTGGTCGATCATCGGCAGCTACCTGTGCGCCAGTGTGGTGGCCTTGCTGGTCGCCAGGGTATTGGGGCGGACCCTGGGCAGCGCCTGCCTCGCGGCGGGCATGGCGTTGATCCTGATGTGCTGGCTGCGTTGCCTGCATCCGCCTTCGGGAGGCCTGGCCATGACTCTGGTCCTCGCAGACCCGGCCACCATCGCCCTGGGCTGGCAGGAAGTCGGGCCAGTGATGCTGGGCGCCGGCACCTTATTGCTCTCGGCCCTGGCCTACAACAACCTGACCCGTACCCGTTACCCCAAGGGTCCCGCCGAAATACCGGTCGCGGTGCCGGTCCTGTCGCCAGAGGTGGATGCAAAAATCACGGCCAAAGACTTGGAACAAGCATTGGCACACATGGAGCAGTTTTTCGACGTCACCCCCAGCGAACTGGAAGAACTGATCCATATCGCTGAAGACCATGCCCGCCGCCGCAGCATTGGCCAGGTGCTGGCCAGCCGCGTCTAGACACGCCTGCCCTGGTTTCTTATCGAATACTCCCTGCATAAATGCAAAGATGACCTGCAGGATTCCGGCTTGTACTGGGCAAATTTGCACTGGTACGATCCGGAGATGGTTCGTCCGCGAACACTTTGATAAAGAACAATAAAAGCAGGGAGTTACAGATGACTGCTCAGGCTCAGTCCCAGGCGACATGCAGCACCGAGTCCTCCCAGGACAGCGTCCTGGCCGAAGTACGCAACCATATCGGCCACCTGACCCTCAACCGCCCCGCCGGCCTCAACGCCATCACCCTGGACATGGTCCGCAGCCTCTCGGCGCATCTGCATGCCTGGGCAGATGATGCCCAGGTGCACGCCGTGGTATTGCGTGGCGCCGGCGAAAAGGCCTTCTGCGCCGGTGGCGATATCCGCTCGCTGTACGACAGCTTCAAGCGCGGCGACACACTGCATGAAGACTTCTTTGTCGAAGAATACGCCCTCGACCTGGCCGTTCATCACTATCGCAAGCCGGTCCTTGCCCTGATGGATGGTTTTGTCCTGGGCGGAGGCATGGGCCTGGTACAGGGTGCCGACCTGCGGGTGGTGACCGAGCGCAGCCGCCTGGCCATGCCGGAAGTGGCCATCGGTTATTTCCCGGACGTGGGCGGCAGCTATTTCCTGCCGCGCATTCCCGGCGAGCTGGGGATTTACCTGGGCGTGACCGGCGTGCAGATCCGCGCCGCCGACGCCTTGTATTGCGGGCTCGCCGACTGGTACCTGGACAGCGCCAGGCTGACGGAACTGGACCAGAAGCTCGACCACCTGCAATGGCACGACTCACCGCTCAAGGATTTGCAAGGCCTGCTGGCCAAGCTTGCGGTACAACAATTGCCGGATGCGCCCTTGGCGGCCCTGCGCCCGGCCATCGACCACTTCTTTGCCCAGCCCGACGTGCCGAGCATTGTCGAACAACTGCAGCAAGTGACCGTCGCCGACAGCCATGAATGGGCCGTGACCACCGCCCAGTTGATGCAGACACGTTCCCCATTGGCCATGGCCGTCACTCTGCAGATGCTGCGACGTGGGCGGCACCTGGTGTTGGAAGACTGCTTTGCCCTGGAACTGCACCTGGACCGCCAGTGGTTTGCCCGTGGCGACCTGATCGAAGGCGTGCGTGCGTTGCTGATCGACAAGGACAAATCCCCGCGTTGGAACCCACCAACGTTAGCGGCATTGGACCAGAGCCACGTCGACAGCTTCTTCCACGACTTCGCGAAGAACGGAAACTAACTTATGCAAGACATTGAATTTACTGAAGAACAAATAATGATCCGCGACATGGCGCGCGACTTTGCCCGTGGCGAAATCGCCCCCCATGCCCAGGCCTGGGAAAAAGCCGGCTGGATCGACGACGGCCTGGTGGCCAAGATGGGCGAACTGGGCCTGCTGGGCATGGTGGTGCCGGAAGAATGGGGCGGCACCTATGTGGACTATGTGGCCTACGCCCTGGCTGTCGAGGAAATCTCTGCGGGCGACGGTGCGGTGGGCGCACTGATGAGTATCCATAATTCAGTGGGTTGCGGCCCAATCCTCAACTACGGCACACCTGCGCAGAAAGAGACCTGGCTGGCCGAACTTGCCAGCGGCCAGGCCATTGGCTGCTTCTGCCTGACCGAACCCCAGGCCGGCTCCGAAGCCCACAACCTGCGGACCCGCGCCGAACTGCACGATGGCCAATGGGTGATCAACGGCGCCAAACAGTTTGTCAGCAACGGCAAGCGCGCCAAGTTGGCGATCGTGTTTGCCGTGACCGACCCGGAACTGGGCAAAAAAGGTATTTCGGCGTTCCTGGTGCCCACCGATACCCCTGGCTTTACCGTGGACCGCACGGAACACAAGATGGGTATCCGTGCCTCGGACACCTGCGCCGTGACCCTCAGCCAGTGCAGTGTTCCCGAAGCCAACCTGCTGGGCGAGCGCGGCAAGGGCCTGGCCATTGCCCTCTCCAACCTGGAAGGCGGTCGCATCGGGATCGCCGCCCAGGCCCTGGGCATTGCCCGCGCGGCCTTTGAAGCGGCACTGGCCTATGCCCGTGACCGGGTGCAGTTCGACAAGGCCATCATCGAACACCAGAGCGTGGCCAACCTGCTGGCCGACATGCAGACCCGGCTCAATGCCGCGCGCCTGCTGATCCTGCATGCCGCGCGTTTGCGCAGTGCCGGCAAGCCATGCCTGTCCGAAGCCTCCCAGGCCAAGCTGTTCGCGTCGGAAATGGCCGAGAAGGTCTGCTCTTCGGCCATGCAGATCCATGGCGGCTATGGCTACCTGGAAGACTATCCGGTGGAGCGCTA
The DNA here is from genome assembly GCF_000730425.1 of Pseudomonas fluorescens. Taxonomy (NCBI): domain Bacteria; kingdom Pseudomonadati; phylum Pseudomonadota; class Gammaproteobacteria; order Pseudomonadales; family Pseudomonadaceae; genus Pseudomonas; species Pseudomonas fluorescens. The sequence goes on from NZ_CP008896.1 coordinate 855,736, forward strand.
CTACCGGGATGCACGGATCACTCAGATCTATGAGGGGACCAGTGAGATCCAGCGGTTGGTGATTGCGCGGGAATTGAAGAACTATCAGCTATAGCGTGACTGCAAAACCATCGAAAAAAGCCTGGAGACTCCCGTGCGTTGTGCGGGAGTGCGACTATTCTGACAGTTCCTAGCCACACAGGAGGTGTGTCATGAATGCCGTTGAGCACCCGCTCCGTGCCAAGCGAATCAGCCAGGAACGCTACATCCAAGCCCCCATCGACACCGTCTACGACTACGTGACCCAACCCGACCGCTGGCACGAATGGCACCCCACCTCCCTGAGCGCGGACACTGGCACCAGTGGCTCGCTGCCAGTGGGCCAGCGTTTTACCGAGATGATCGACCTCTTGGGGGTACGTGTGCCCATGAGCTACCGGGTGCAGATTGCCGTGCCACCGCGGGAGTTCAAGACGGTTTTCACTTCACTCGCCGTGGATGGCAGCATTCACTACTTTCTAAAGCCGCAGGGCAGCGGCACCTTGTTCACCCGCGTGCTCAGCTATGAAACCGAGTTGCAGCTCAGCACCCTGCAAGCGCGCATGGTAGAGCTGTCGGATCAAGCGATGGACCAGCTCAAACAGCGTTTGGAATCGTCTTGACCTGACATTTTTGTCATTTTTCTATCAGCTTGCTAACAGCTACGGACACTAAGCTCCATGGCTGTCGCATGCCTGTATAATTTCGAAACATAACCACCTCACCTGCTTCGCAAAAGCGCGGACAATGCGCCCTCTTTGCGCACTCCGTAACCGATGGGACCTGTCTATGAAAACCACCCTGCGCCTGACCCTGCTGTCTGCCCTGTTCATGAGCACCCTGGCCCAGGCGGCCGAGTTGATCCCGATTGACGTGCACCGGGATGCCAATTGCGGCTGCTGCAAAAAATGGATCAGCCACCTCGAACAAAACGGGTTCAAGGTCAACGATCATGTGGAAGCGGACATGAGTGCAGTCAAGCAACGCCTGGGCGTGGCGCCGCGCCTGGCGTCCTGCCATACCGCCGTGATCGACGGCAAATTCGTTGAAGGCCACGTGCCGGCCGATCAGGTGTTGGCCCTGCGCAAGCGTGACGACCTGCTGGGCATCGCCGCACCGGGCATGCCCATGGGTTCGCCAGGCATGGAAATGGATGGCATGAGCGACGCCTATCAAGTCATCGGCCTGACCCGCGAAGGCAAAGATGTGGTGGTAGCCCAATACCCGGCCCACTGATCAATGCTCGCGGGGTATGCCGGGCTGTTTTTCAGCGCCTTTGGCGCGGCCACACTGTTGCCATTGCAATCGGAAGCGGTGCTGGTCGCGTTATTGCTCAATGGCAGCTACTCACTGTGGTTACTGCTGGGGATAGCGACCCTGGGCAATGTCCTGGGCTCGCTGGTCAACTGGCTGCTGGGCCGCTCGGTCGAACTGTTCAAGGATCGCCGCTGGTTTCCAGTGAGCGCCGTGCAGTTGGAAAAGTCCCGCAGCCATTATCGACGTTGGGGCCATTGGTCACTGCTGCTCAGTTGGCTGCCGGTCATCGGCGACCCATTGACCCTGGTGGCCGGGGTCATGAGAGAGCCGTTGTGGCGTTTTGTGTTGATCGTAAGCATCGCCAAGGCGGCCCGTTATGCCCTGGTGGCAATGCTCACGCTGCATTGGATGTAATTTAAGTTAATCCCCGCTTAATCCCCCCACCACAGCATCCGCGAGCATCGTCCCTGGAGCTTTCCCATGCCGCTGACACGCTCGTTTCTCCTTACCGGTCTGCTGGCCACCTGTACCCTTCCTGCCTTCGCAACCCCCCAAAGCCCAAGCTACGGTCCGCAGTTGCAAGGCTTCCAGTACCCCTATCCGGTCGAACATTTCGACTTCCAGTCCCAGGGCCAAGCCATGCAGATGGGGTATATGGACGTGCCCGCCAAAGGCACCGCCAATGGCCGCAGTGTGGTGCTGATGCATGGCAAGAATTTCTGCGGCGCCACCTGGGAGGCCTCAATCAAGGCCCTGAGCGAGGCCGGCTACCGGGTGATCGCCCCGGACCAGATCGGCTTCTGCACCTCCACCAAGCCTGCGCACTATCAGTACAGCTTCCAACAGTTGGCAATCAACACCCATCAGCTCCTGCAAAAGCTCGGTGTCCAGAAGGCGACTCTTGTCGGCCACTCCACCGGTGGCATGCTGGCAACCCGCTACGCCCTGCTCTATCCGACCCAAACCGAACAACTGGCGCTGGTCAATCCTATTGGCCTGGAAGACTGGAAAGCCCTGGGTGTGCCCTATCGCAGCGTCGATCAATGGTATGAGCGCGAGTTGCAACTAAGCGCCGACGGCGTGCGCAATTATGAGCGCAAGACCTATTACGACGGGCGCTGGAAGCCTGAATACGAACGCTGGGTGGACATGCTCGTCGGCCTGAACCAGGGGCCTGGCCATAAATTGGTGGCATGGAACTCGGCATTGATTTACGACATGATCTTCACCCAGCATTCTGCATTACAGGGATGATTCTAGAGAGCCTGTAAACGCCTGTCGACCATCGGTAAACTATGGGAAATCCATGTTGAGCTAATCAGATGTCGCACGATCCATACCGCAATCCGCACCTCCCGCCCAAGACAATGAAAGACAAACTCTCTGGATACTTCTACATCGCATTGGTTGTGGGGTTGAATCTCTTCGGTTTGTACCTGCTGTTTTCCGGGAAGGTCCATGACATGGGCGACTTCTTCCGTAAATAGCCCGCATCGACTGCCAGTACGGCGACACAACTACAAGAAACGAAAAAACCCGCTCATTGGCGGGCTCTTGGGACACTGGATGTTCGAAGTGATGTTCGAAGCTATCTAGCTAGCACACTAGGTGTGCACAACGAAGGGCAAGATCAAAATCAACAGCAGAAGCGATGATCTGCGTTGATATTGTTTGTTATGTGCGCTCGACCTTCGCTCTTGGGGTGATGCTGCTGACGCAGGAAGAGCATTATATGGACTGCCAGAATCTTGTCAAGATAAATCGCTTGTATTTCTCTTAAAAAGGCGTATAAGCGGCTCCCGTTGCGCACATCGAAAACCGTCTCAGCACCCATCAACACCATGTAATACAAGGCTTTCAGCCGGTTGCGTTCGTGTGGTTCACGTCTTTACCTACCAGACGAATGTACACTCGTTGGACATAGGCGTCTTGGCAACATCACCTCGGCCAGTACACGCAAGTGTGATTTCCTCGCCCGGCTTCAAGGCTGCGGCGAACTTCTGATTGCTCTCCGCCAGTGCAAATTGAGGCTCCATAAACTGGTTAACGCCACCTTTCATGGTGATGTATGGCTTGCCTCGGAAATCGGTGTTGATGCTGGCTACGGTGCCGGTCACTTTGAACGGCTTCCCCTTGAAAGTCTGGTCTGCTGCGTATGTATTAAGTTTGTAAGCTTCTGCAATGTCTGATGCCGTGAAGGACTCCAGTGTGGCAACCCGCTCTGCTTCTTTCTGTCGCTGCGCCATTTCATCAACATAGACGCCGTTGGATGCGGATGCTTTTGGCTGCGATGTGTCGTTGGCTACGCCCTTGATAACGATGTACGCAAGGCCAACCGCAAGCACGATACCGAGAGTCCTTTTTGCTGACACAGCCACATTCCTTGAAAGTGATGAAGAGGCCATATGGTGGCAGGATGGCATGTGAGCGTCCAGTACGTGACATGACAAAACTTCGGGTGCAAAAGAACGCCAAGAAGAACATTCACACGCACAACGACATCGCCACCAACGTGCAATCCACCAACATCAGCGATGTGTCGCCAGATGTCCCTTCTCTCAGGAAAATAGCCCCGTTCGAATTTTTTTTCGATGCACATTCGATGTCGCTTGAAACTGTCAGCCAGAAAATAAGTGGTGATGTGCTGGCGCAGGAAGAGACTCATTCTGGAAAATATCCAGTCCCCGCAATTTTTTTCAATGCACTTCGATAGTCGTTTGGTTTTTCAGCCGGAAATTCAAACTGGCTATCCGTCCCACCTGCTTAGCCTGACACGGGTGGCCCATTTAAAAGCTGTCTTGATTATGAAATAACACTGACGTTCTCAAACACAGAGACGACAAAGCCCCGCGTTGGCGAGGCTCTAGGGCGTTGTGTAAACCTTTATGGGGAGTCGTGGAAGTTATGCAGCCTTCCAGTAGCGCTTGACTGTAGTGAGGCCGATGGAGAGGTGACGGACTGTCTGAGCTTGTGTCAGGCCGTTGGCCTTGCAGGCTTTCACACCTTCGATGGTGGCCGTTGCCTTGGGACGACCCAGCTTCTTACCTTCGGACTGGGCACGGGCCAAACCTGCTTGTGTACGTTCGATCAGCAAGTCACGTTCGAACTCAGCGACAGCGCCAAGGATTTGCATTGTCATCTTTCCCGCTGCACTGGTCAGGTCCACACCGCCAAGGGCGAGACAGTGAACACGGATACCAATCGATTCCAGACGTTCGACAGTGGCGCGTACATCCATGGCGTTGCGGCCTAGACGATCCAGCTTAGTCACGATCAGCACGTCTCCCGCTTCCATCTTGTGCAGGAGGGATTGAAACCCTTTGCGTTCGCTGGCGCTTACCGAACCCGATACCGTCTCAACCACTACCCGATCCTCCCGCACGTCGAAACCAGCGCGCTGCACTTCTATGACTTGGTTGTCGGTAGTCTGATCGCTGGTCGATACACGGGCATAAATGAAAGTGCGGGCCATTGTGCTGCTCCTGTCGGACCGAGTGGGTCGCTTTAACGTGGGTCCATAATATCCAAGGGTCGGTTTAGAGTAAACCCTATTTTATGGCCCATTCATCCAGTTATTCCCGGCAGGTCCACTTGACGTTCGTTTTACCGACCCATCCTGACCTTGAAAATCCCAGCGGCGATGGCAGATGCGTTTGCATCGAGAGTGTCCAATGCGGTGACGGCGTTCTCGTGGGTTTCGCTTGAGCCACTGGCTTTGGCCCACAACGCCACTTCTTCAATCGCTGCTGCAAGCGCGTGCTGGTTGTGCAGCAGGAGGGTTAGCACGTCCGCTATCGCGATGTTTGCATCTGTGTTGTCTGGCATGGCGGTCGTCCTTGATGGGGTGGCTAAGATCGTAGCTCAGCCACTTGATGAACGGGTTGGCGTTCAAATGCAAAATCCACATGGCCCAGGTCGAATGTGTGATGGAAACGCTGGTGACGCACTTCTGTGTGAAACGGAGCGACCTTAACCCGTCGAAACTGTCCAGATTTTGCGTGCAGGCGGAGAAAACCGGCTTTTGCTTGGTGTTCTGGAAGGCAGAGGGCTCTAGAATCAGTGTTTCCGGGAATTGCACTATACGAACGCCCTTGGATAACTGCATTCAATGGCCCAATTCCGACCGTTAAAACAGGGTTTATCGAGGGTTTTTCCATACTTCTTTTTGTATGTATTGAGGTCAGCTCACTGGTGTTCTCCTTCCGCTCGTTGGTGACATGGCGAACGTAAGATGACCACCCACCGCACACGTCCCATGCACACTTAAAATGGCTGTAAGCCCCGGTTTATATGGCCTACAAGCGAATCGCACCGTGTGCGTTACACTTCTACGGAGTGAATCCGTTTGTTCTAAAACGGAGCTGGTATAAGTTCGCGAACAATTGATACGGAGCCGACGTACAAGGCGTCTGGAGCAATGTAAGGTGTGCAATCATCCAAACCTTCAAGGAACGATTCCGTCACGCTCAGGGAGGCGCGTAGAGGCTGCTCGACAACTGACACAAGGGCTTCGGTTGGCTGGTATATGGCCCGGCTCGCCAGTGCCTTGGCGTACATTGCGTCGATGATCGAAGTGACTGTATGGGCGGGCTGTCCATGCAACATGTCGAAAACCAATCGAAGGTCGATAGCATCGAAGGCGAAGTTGTAGTTGAAACGAAAGTTTGTGTTGGCGAACAGGAGCTGGATACGTTCGAGGGCTGGCAACAACTCAGGGCGATACGCCTTGCCGATACGTTCCCACTCGCTCAGTAAAACACTGGTGTCATTGTCGTAGCCAAGTCGTACACGGAAATCACCTACAGGGGTTTTGCCTTCAAGCTGGCGTTTAATGCCATTCAGAATACGAGCTGACGCCGTTTCGATTGTTTTCAAGTGTTCGGTGTGGTCTGGATTGGCCGGGTCAAGATGATCGACTAACCACGAGTACAAGGCTTGTCGCTTACTTGGTTTGATCTTGCGTGACTGGACTACAGCCTGCACCACGTCTTCACCGATCAGCTTTATAATGCGCTGCACTACTTCCGCGACGTTGGCGTCCACGGATACTGCGAAACGGGGCAAGAGGTCTTTACGGGGGATGGAGGCGCCGCCGCTGTAATGCCTGGCACCGTGCGAACGATTGAGCGCCATTGGCGCAATGACTAGATTGTCGGCTCTGAATAGGCCGATGGAAGCTTTACCACGTACAGGGGCGATATGGGACAATTCGAATGGGGCTTCGCCATGTTCTTTCCTCAACCCCCAACCATTCATCCGCTGACAACTTGCATACACATCGTACAGCGCTTCAAGTTGTTGCTGGTCGAAGTGACGATAAATCTGGAGTGTGCCTGCTCTGATAGCCTGACGGGCGAGTTCGTAGAAGAACGGGGAAGTGGTGGCATTGCTGATTTGTCTAACGTGGCGTGCTTTGTTGTTGAAGCTCGTGCGACATGATGTGTTGCAGAATTTCGCTGTTTTGCTGCTAGTGCGAAAACGCTTTTTGCACAGTTGGCAAGTTGGTTGGCGTTTAACGGCTGCTTTGGTTGTAGCTGGTTTCATTTGTGTTTGCTCCGACAAGGATAGCTGGGGATGGGGTTCGATTTGATTCTTGGTTGTCACGACGGCAAATGCCCGAGCAGAAAGGTTTAACTTTCGTTACTGCGAATACATGGCCGCACTGTTTGCACGTACAAAGTTTCATGGGGATAACTCCTGATTTGATTAGTAGGCGTAGTGCGGGAGTGCCCACGCGGGGCGATCTTCCTTCACTTCTGTTTTTCGCCAAGCCCTTCGGCCAGTTGGCATGGGCTCTGGTGGTTGGCGTGTTCCCATTGCTTCGATTAGCTCTTCGACCAATTGAATGCGTAGGGCGATAGGATATTCAGCGGCATACTCTTGCAGCACGCTCAAAATTCCTTGCAGCAAGGCGGGTTGGTTCATTCGGGCTTTCCTAGTGGGAGTTAATATTTGAGTTATGGGATGTAGCTCGCATAACTTCAATGGACACTATTTTCCGTGTCTGCTCTTCGTATATAGCTCTGTCTTGCGAGCGCTCTAACTGGAGCCGATTGTATGTTTGCCGATTCAGGTCAATTGCGTGCTGACGGACGGACTCAGTTTCTGCCCCTTGGCTAAAGTGCAGTATCACAATCAGTGCCCACGTCATACAGAAGGCGAGCGGTATCTTGCCGATGTACATGGCACTTTCCTTTATATGGGTATATGGGGAGTGGCCCGGGGGCCATCCGGGTTTAGCCTCTACGGTCTATCACTTCGAAAGCTCTGCACGAATACGGGTTTCGATTGCATCGCGTTGAGCCTGACGCTCCGCTGCCAGCTCTTTTTCAACCTGCCGATTAATGTTCGCTTCTTCAAGTGCTACCTGCCGAGCAACAACTGCATTGTTATGCTCTTCGATCTCTTTCTTGTACTTCGCTTCCACTTCCAAGAGCAGAGCTTTGATTTCAGTTCGCTGCTGCATTTCCGGTTTATAGAAGTAGACATAGTGTGAAGCTCCAACGTGCTGCATTGTCCCGAACTCATGCAGCGTGCAACCTTCTGCGATCTTCTCCAGATACTTTGGAATGATTTCAGACGGAGTTACAGCTAGCTCCGCGATGTAGGCGCCAATCACCGTCTTTCCAATTGCACGACCTGTCTTCGGATCAGTATCGGCGTAGGCATCATAACCATGCTGACGGTCCTTATACGCGGTTGTGGCTGCATCTTTCAGAGCTTGTAGTTCTTGCTTCACTTCTTTTCGTAGAATCGGCATTAGTTTGTTTTCCTTGTAGTTGAGTAATGTGGGTTGGCCGTTCGAATTGGCCTATTTCTTCATTGCGGTTCATCTTGCTCATCGATGAAGTTGTTCTCATTGACCGATAGATCAACCAGATTTTTCTTGTTCGCTCTATGTGCTGCCACTCGACAGCGGATGCTGCAATAGCTGCGGATACGAATACGCTCTGGAGCGTGTGTACAGCCGCAATACGCGCAGCGGGTAACCTTGTTTGCCACTAGGGGGCTCCTGTTCTATGGGTGTATGGGTTGTAACGATTGTGGACGGGATAACAAAAATGGCCGCTAGGGCCATTCTCGATTTCAACGCCGATTGAATTAGTGCTGTCTCCATCACCCTACAGCGAAGGGTCTATCGAACCAAACGGTGCTGACTCCGTTTATTCTGATGTACCAGTTTTGCCAAATGCCACTGGGTGGACACGAGGTAGCGGGAAACCAATACCGCTATTGGCATTCTCAAGCTCACACAAGGGATATTTGAGGGTATAGAGGAACCACGCTGAAAGTGGTTCGCCCACCGTCACTGGAAGGAGTAAACAATGACGATGAGATAGGAAATAGATGGCAGTAACGGGACGCTACCACCAGACAACAACAGCAAACCCATTCAGACTATGATTGATTAAAAATCTGTTGTTGGAAGGAGCGATAAACTTTATCTGTATCCTTAAGCTATTCTCGCACGAGAATGCTGTTCTGTCAATAATCGTTACCATTTTACTTTAAATAAAGTGTATGTAACCCGTATCCAAACATCGAATCTCGCAAAGCCTCCAATTTGTTATCTAGACAACTCAGTCAACCTCCAGACTAGTAGCAACATCACTTGCACGCAACGCTTTCAACCTATCTACAACCGTTGTTGAAACAGGACGCTCCTTACCTACACGATGAATAGGCAACGGGAACAACGTCCCATCAGGCCAACGCACTTTATGTACATCCTTGGCCCTGCCCCACCCTTCGTATCTGAATGTTCCTTCTTCTGTGGCAATGGAGCCATCTGGATAGCACACCATCTTATAGCCAACACTCTGCAACAAGGCGTTTGCTTTTATTGGGTCTTGGTTGAAATTACCGATGTCCGCCAATCTGTCTTTCAATGTGACACTATCGTCGATAAGCCCATCCTTCTCTGACTGCAACACCTTGGCTTCTGCCTTGAGCCTCTTAAACTCTTGCAACATTTCGTCGCCATCATCATCAAGTTCTGTTAAGAGGGCCACCGCCCTCTTTATTTTCTTGTTTAACTCTCCCAACTGCCCATCAATCTCTATTGCGCGCTTCTGCGAAACCGATAACACTTGCCCCTGCAAGGCTCTGATTGCGTATGCAGGGCTTGACATGGCGTATGCAAGGGCAATCACAGGCTCTGGTATGGAGCGTGCGTTGGAACAGCCTACAGAACCTCTGCGAGCACGACTAGAACATTCCATTACTGCTTGTTTGCTGGTGGTAAACACTTTCGTGTTGAAGTTCTTCCCGCACTCGCCACATACAACAAGTCCTGTGTAACGGTGCTTTGTAGGGGCACCACGGAGACGGAACTTATCTTCCATACGTTTCTGTACACGGTAGAACAATTCAGGAGCGATCACGGCAGGGTATACATCAGCTATCCCGTTCCACTCGCCTATAGCAGTTCGGTTATTCATCCAACGCTTCACAGTGCTAGGCGCCATACGTGACAACAGAGGATGATCGCTACGCTCTAGGATGCGTTCAAAGATTCGACGTTCACCCAAGCCGCTGGCGTAGTCTTCAAATGCTTGTTTCACGAGAGGTGCAATGTCTTCGATCAACGCGCCTTCGGATGTCAGCCACACAGGCGTGTTTCGCTTTGGTGTGACGCCCTCGACAGCAGCTTTCCTCCTGCTGGCGTAGCTCGCCTTCATACGGCGACTGAGAGCGTCGCTGTACTGGTGAGCCTGTTGTATCTGCGCCACCAGCATAAAAAGGTTAGTGCTGTTCGCTGACTCTCTGCTGTATCTGGCTCCGCCGTCTAGAGTCACGATGTCAACACCAGCTTTCACAATTCGAGATACGATCGGCAGCATATCCATTGGCTCAAGTCGCCCGATACGATCAATAGCCTCGATCAAAATCACATCGCCCGATTGAATACTCCCGTTCTCAATTGCAGCAAGGAGCAATCCGAATCCGCTTTCAAGGTGCTTCCCGCTGAAACCAGAAATCCCCAAATCCTTAAAGCTTTCCGTCCACAGTGGGTATCCGGGGTTATCGTCCAACCACCTTGAAAGCATGGCGGTCTGTCTTTCGTGGCTGCTACCCTTGGCCTGCTTGCCTGTCGAGAATCGAATGTAGGAAATCGCCTTTGGCACGGGGAACACCTCTAAAAGCCTTGGAAACTCGGGATGGGCGAAGGATATCATTCTTCTACATATTGCAGAATCCTTCACCCAGCCGGTGTACTACGAGTTCAAGGACCTGCAGGTGCCGACCCTGCTACTGATCGGTACGTCTGATATCACCGCCATCGGCAGCGATAACGCACCGCCTGAGGTCAAGGCCAGGATCGGCCGTTACAACGAACTGGGCAAGCAGGTGGCCAAGCTCATTCCCCACTCGACCCTGGTGGAGTTCCCTGGCCTGGGCCATGCACCGCAAATGGAAGAACCTGCGCGCTTTCACCAGGCGCTGTTACAAGGGCTGAAGGCACTCTAACCCCACTTAACGCGAGGCACTTGTGTATGTCAGTACAGATCGCCGTCATTGATGATTGGCAAGATGTGGCGCGCACCGTGGTGGACTGGTCCGCCCTGGAGGCGATTGGCCAGGTGCATTTCCTTCACGACTATCCTGCCGATACCGCCACATTGACCGCGCGCTTGCAGGGGTTTGCCGTCATTTGCGTGATGCGCGAGCGCACAGTGTTTGACCAGGCGCTGCTGCAAGGGCTGCCGGCGCTCAAGCTACTGGTCACCGGCGGGATGCGCAATGCCGCCATTGACCTTGGCGCGGCCAAAACCCTGGGCATCCAGGTGTGCGGCACCGACAGCTACAAACACGCGGCACCGGAGCTGACCTGGGCCCTGATCATGGCGTCTACCCGCAATCTGCTGGCTGAAGCGTCTTCCTTGCGTGCCGGCCAGTGGCAGCAAGGGTTGGGCGGCGACCTACAGGGCAAGACGCTTGGCATCCTCGGGCTGGGCAGTATTGGCCAGCGTGTGGCGCAGTTTGGCCAGGTGTTTGGCATGCGCGTTATCGCCTGGAGTGAAAACCTGACCCCTGAGCGCGCCAGCGCCGTGGGGGTGGCCTGGGTCAGCAAGCGCGAGCTGTTTGAACAGGCAGACGTGCTGTCGATCCACCTGGTACTCAGCGAGCGCAGCCGTGGCTTGGTGGATGCCCAGGCCCTGGGCTGGATGAAGGCCACGGCACGCCTGGTCAACACCGCACGCGGGCCGATCGTCGATGAGGCGGCGTTGATCGATGCACTCAGCCATGGGCGCCTGGCGGGCGCAGCGCTGGACGTGTTCGAGCAGGAGCCGTTGCCGGTGGACCATCCGTTTCGCCATCTGGCCAACGTGCTGGCCACGCCCCATGTGGGCTATGTCAGCGAACAGAATTACCGACAGTTCTATGGGCAGATGATCGAAGATATCCAGGCGTGGGCTGGCGGGCAGGTTTTACGCAGCCTGATATGAGGAAACACCTCATAAAACAATCTCAATCTATTGATATATAAAGATATTTAATCTTAATAAATCACTTTAAGTAGAGTGCCGCACCACTATCGAGCAGTCACCCCTCAGCGCCCCATCAAGAGGCACCTCCCTATAGGACCCGGCTTGCCGGCGATGAGGCACTCGCCAACGGCACACGCCTCAAAGCTGCCATCGCCGGCAAGCCAATGCCTACGACATGAACATCTGGCCGCAAAAAATTATTGTCCTACAAAAATTTCCTACATCCCTTGCAGGCTCTGGGCTCTGTCCTAGACTGATGACCGATGGGTCACGATCAGAACAAAAGCCCCCGCAATAAATCGAAACTTTCCAACTCTGCCGCAGGTCAGGTTTAAGGTAGGACGCACGCTACCGGCTCGCGCCGGACGTCCGCCCATCCACTCTATTTATCAGTTCGGTGCAATTGGCATAAGCCTTGCCAGTCTGTGCAGTGCTAGTGCGCGTAACCGCAGGACGCGGTTGACTTTCGCTGAGGGCGCGAGGCTCTCGGCTGACCAACACATGGGAGAGAGTTATGATCAGTGCCGCCTCAGGAGTTCAGGGACAGCGTTTCAATCAGTCGGTCGATGGGCCAACCGCCTTGGTTGACCTTGCCGGCACAATGCGGCCGGTCTCGTCTCAAAATCCCAATCGCAAGAAGGTCCTGTTTGTCACATCGGAATTGGCCGACCTGGTGAAAACCGGCGGCCTGGGGGATGTGTCCGCGGCCCTACCCCGTGCCATGGCGCACCTGCACGACGTACGAGTGCTGATTCCTGGCTACCGTCAGGTGCTGGACAGCGATAACCCGATTCATATCATCGGCGAACTGGGCGGCCACGCCGCGCTGCCGCCGTGCAAGATCGGGCGCATGGACCTCAAGGATGGCCTGGTCATCTATGTCCTGATCTGCCCCGAGCTGTACGAGCGCGAAGGCACGCCCTATGGCGCCAACAACGGCCGCGACTGGCCCGACAACCATATCCGCTTCGCCCGCCTGGGCCTGGCCGCCGCCGATATTGCCGCCAACCTCGCGCAAATCCATTGGTGCCCGGACCTGGTGCACGCCCATGACTGGCCAGCGGGCCTGGCACCGGCCTATATGCACTGGCGTGGGTCACGCACGCCTACTCTGTTTACCATCCATAACCTGGCCTACCAGGGCGTGGTGAGCCTGGCGTCATGCCCGGAGCTGGGGATTCCGGAGCATGCCTTGCAACAGGAAGGCATGGAATTCTACGGCAAGATGTCGTTCCTCAAGGCCGGCATGGCCTATTCCAGCCATATCACCACGGTCAGCGCCACCTACGCCCGGGAGATCACCACCCCCGAGTTCGGTTGCGGCCTGGATGGTTTCCTCGCCAGCAAGACCCAGCAAGGCCTGCTCAGTGGCATTCCCAACGGCATCGATGAGAGCTGGGAGTCGTCCACTGACCCGCACCTGAATCACCCATTCAGTATCGGTGACTGGCAAGGCAAGGCAATCAACGCCAGCCACGTGCGCAAGCTATTCGGCCTGGACGAGTCCACCGGCCCATTGTTTGCCGTAGTGTCACGCCTGGTGTATCAGAAAGGCCTGGACCTGACCGAAGCCGTCGCCGGCTTCATCGTGGAAAATGGCGGGCAAATTGCCATTATCGGCCGTGGCGAACCGGAAGAAGAACAGGCCATGCGCGCCCTGGCCCTGCGTTTCCCCGGGCGCATCGGGGTACGCATCGGCTTTAACGAAACCGACGCCCGCCGCATGTTTGCCGGCAGCGACTTCTTGTTGATGCCATCGCGCTACGAGCCATGCGGCCTGAGCCAGATGTACGCCCAGCGCTTTGGCTCACTGCCGGTGGCCCGCAATACCGGCGGCCTGGCAGATACCATCGAAGATGGCGTGACAGGCTTTCTGTTCGACGAGTCCACCGTGCACAGCTACGAAGCCGCCCTCGCCCGGGCCTTCAAGGTCTTCGCCTACCCCGGCCTGCTCAACGCCATGCGGTGCCGGGCCATGGCCGCACCGTTCAACTGGTGCCAGGCGGTGGAACCCTATGCCGAACTTTACGAACAACTGGTAGCGAAAGCGCTGGGAAAATCAGGGAAAGCCTAAAGAGGTCGGGATAGATGCCGTTACGGACTCTGGAGACCTGGCCCCACGGCGCGATCCTGCAGGAGGCGCAACACACCCGTTTCGCCCTGTGGGCGCCTGATGCGTTTTATGTCAGCGTCGAACTGCACACGGGCCAGTCAGTGCCCATGCTGCCTCAGGCAGAGGGCTGGTTTGTTGCGCATGTGCGCTGTGGGGCCGGCACCCGCTACCACTACAACATCGATGGCGAGCTGGACGTGCCGGACCCGGCCTCACGCCTGCAGCACTCAGATGTGCATGGCGACAGCGTAGTGGTCGACCCCCTCGCCTACCCCTGGCGCCATGGCACCTGGCAAGGCCGGCCCTGGCATGAAGCGGTGATCTACGAGCTGCATGTGGGAATACTCGGTGGCTACGCCGCCGTGGAGCAACACCTCGCGCGCCTGGCAGAGCTGGGTGTCACCGCCATTGAACTGATGCCTTTGGCCCAGTGCCCCGGTGCACGCAATTGGGGCTATGACGGGGTCTTGCCCTACGCGCCGCAAGCATCCCTGGGCACGCCGGATCAGTTGAAACACCTGATCGACAGCGCCCACGAGCATGGCCTGGCGGTGATCCTCGACGTGGTCTACAACCACTTCGGCCCCGACGGCAACTACCTGGGGCAGTATGCCAAAGGTTTTTTCCGCGAAGACACCCACACACCCTGGGGCGCGGGGATCGACTTTCGCCGACATGAAGTGCGTGACTTCTTTATTGATAACGCCCTGATGTGGCTCCTCGAATACCGCTTCGACGGCCTGCGCCTGGATGCGGTGCATGCCATCGACGACCCGCCGTTCCTGCACGAGTTGGCTCAACGGGTACGAGAACAGGTGGACCCGGGCCGCCACGTGTGGCTGGTGCTGGAAAACGAATTCAACCAGGCCAGCCTGTTGCAGCAGGGCTTCGATGCGCAATGGAACGACGACGGGCATAACGCCCTGCACGTGCTGCTGACCGGCGAAACCGACGCCTACTACGCCGATTTTGCCCACGACCCCACCGCCAAACTGGCCCGCTGCCTGGGCGAAGGCTTCATCTATCAGGGCCAGACCACGCGCCACGGCACCCGGCGCGGCGAGCCCAGCGGGCATTTACCGCCCAGCGCCTTTGTGCTGTTTTTGCAAAATCACGACCAGATCGGCAACCGTGCCCTCGGCGAGCGCCTGCATCACCTGTGTTCGCCCCAGGCGTTACAGGCGGCGACCACCTTATTGCTGATGTCGCCGATGATCCCGCTGCTGTTCATGGGGGATGAAGTCAACGCCGCACAACCCTTCCTGTTCTTTACCGACCTTCACGGCGAGTTGGCCGAGGCCGTGCGCGAAGGCCGGCGCAATGAATTTGCCGACTTCGCCGCCTTCAGCGATCCCCAGCGCCGGGCGCAGATTCCCGACCCCAACGCGGTGCAGACCTTTGAGCGTTCCATACCGCTGTTTACCCAGGCGCCTAGCATGCTGTATCGCCAACTACTGAGCCTGCGCCAGCAACATATCGTGCCATACCTGCCCGGCAGCACTGCCCTCGGTGCGCAAGTTCTGGGCCCGGGCGCGGTGTCTGCACGCTGGCGCCTGGGCAATGGCTGCGTATTGCAGATCGACCTCAACCTGGGCCCGGCTCCCTTGCAGTATCCGGGCGGTATCAGGGAACTGTTCAGCACCTGCAGCGACCCCGAGTTACTCACGCCCTTCTCTGCCCGCGTCAGCCTGACGCCGGGCAACACCTCATCATCTGTTGGAGAGCACTCTTGAGCGAAGCGCAACTGGAAACACTCGCCAGCCGTGCGGGCCTGGCGGTGGATTGGATCGACGCCAATGGCCGAGCGCAACATGTCAGTGCCGATGCATTGCGTGCCGTGCTCAATGGCCTTGGCCACCCCGCCGACACCGACGCAGCCATCGCCGCCAGCCTGCAAGAGCTGGAGCGTGTGCAGCAGGATCGGCACCTTGCGCCGCTGCTGACCGTGGACGTTGGCGCAGGCCTTGACCTGAGCGCTTACTTCGCTCCCGGCACGCCGTGCCAGGTTCACCTCGAGGATGGCAGCACCCGCAGCCTTGAGCTGGATGCCGAAGCGAGCCTGCCCGGCGTCCTGTCCGTGGGCTACCACCGAGTGCAGATCGCCGGCCAGTCCTTCACCTTGGCCGTCGCTCCCCATCGTTGCTTCAGTGTTGCCGAGGCGGTAGACAGCCAGCCGGCCCGCGCCTGGGGCCTGAGTGCCCAACTGTATGCCCTGCGCCGCAGCGGCGACGGTGGATTCGGCGACACCCAGGCCCTGGAGCAACTGGCCCGCGCCGCCGCGCAACGGGGCGTCGATGCCCTGGCCATCAGCCCTTTGCACGCAATGTTCAGTGCCGATACCGAGCGCTACAGCCCCTATTCACCGTCCAGCCGCCTGTTCCTCAATAGCCTGTATGCCTCCCCTGGTTGCATCCTTGGCGAGCGCGCCTTGCGCAACGCCATCGAGTCCACGGGGCTGGCCGATGAACTGCAAGAGCTGGAACAACAAAGCCTGATCGACTGGCCCGCCGCCGCCAAGGCCAAGCAACGCTTGCTGCGCGCGCTGTACGAGGACTTTCGCCAGGGCGAGCACCCGCAGCAGGCTGACTTCCTGAGTTTTCGCCAGGCCGGCGGCGAGGCCCTGGAAAACCACTGCCGCTTCGAAGCCGTGCAGGCCGAGCGCGCCGCCAACGGTGAAAGCCTCGACTGGCGCCAATGGCCCGAGGACTGGCGCGACCCCGGTAGCACCACGCTGGCACAATTCGCCGCCGAGCACGGCGAGGCGATTGGTTTCTATGCCTTCAGTCAATGGCTGATCGCCCGTTGCCTTGCACGTGCCCAACACGCCGCACGCGGCAGTGGCATGGGCGTTGGCCTGATTGCCGACCTGGCCGTGGGCGCCGATGGCGCCGGCAGCCAGGCCTGGAGCCGCCAGGACGAACTGTTGGCCGACCTGACCGTGGGTGCACCACCGGATATCCTCAACCGTGCCGGCCAGGGCTGGGGCATCTCCGCGTTCTCTCCCGAAGGTCTGAAACGCAACGGTTTCCGTGCGTTTATCGAAATGCTGCGGGCCAACTTCGCCCATGCCGGTGGTTTGCGTATCGACCATGTGATGGGCCTGCAACGGCTGTGGGTCATCCCCAGGGACGCCTCGCCCAAACAAGGCGCGTACCTGTATTACCCGGTGGACGATCTACTGCGCCTGTTGGCCCTGGAGTCCTGCCGGCACCAGGCGATTGTGCTCGGCGAAGACCTGGGCACGGTGCCCGAGGGCCTGCGGGAAAAACTCAGCGCCCGCGCCATGCTCGGCATGCGTGTGCTGTTGTTCGAACAGGACTATGGCGGGCGCTTCACGCCGATCCTCGATTGGCCGGACAACGCCCTGGCCACCACCAGCACCCACGACCTGCCGACACTCAATGGCTGGTGGCACAGCCGCGATATCGACTGGAATGCGCGACTGGGGCTGATCGATGGGCCCACGGTGGAACAATGGAGCGAACACCGCCAACGTGAGCGCGAGGCACTGCGCCAGGCCCTGGCGCAAGACCCGCAGAACTTTCGCGATGAATTGCGCAACGAAACCGACCACCTGCTCGATGCCAGCGCACGCTACCTCGGCCACACCCGTGCGCCGCTGGTATTGCTGCCCCTGGAAGATGCCCTGGGCATCGAGGAGCAAGCCAACCTGCCCGGCACCATCGACACCCATCCCAACTGGCGTCGGCGCCTGCCGGGGGAAGCCGCGCATTTGCTCGACGATGAAAACGCCGCCCGGCGCCTGGAACTGCTGGCGGTAGCGCGCAATCAGGCCCTAGAGCGTGACCGATGAACGCCGTCCGGCTACGGGCCACCCAACGCCTGCAATTGCACAAGGGCTTCACCCTCGATGATGCAGTGCCGCTGGTGCCGTACTTTGCCAGCCTGGGGATCAGCCACCTGTATGCCTCGCCGCTGCTCAAGGCCCGTGCCGGCTCGATGCATGGCTACGATGTGGTCGACCCGACCACGGTCAACCCGGAACTGGGCGGCGAACCGGCGCTGCGCCGCCTGGTGGCGACCCTGCGGGCGCATGACATGGGCCTGATCCTGGACATCGTGTCCAACCATATGGCCGTTGGCGGCAGCGATAACCCCTGGTGGCTGGACCTGCTGGAATGGGGGCGGCTGAGCCCCTACAGCGAATTCTTCGACATCCAGTGGCACTCGCCCGACCCGCTGCTCAAGGGCCAACTGTTGATGCCCTTCCTCGGCAGCGACTACGGCGAAGCCTTGCAAAGCGGCACGTTGCCCCTGCGTTTTGACCCGGATCAAGGCGTTTTTTTTGTCGAGCACTATGAACACCGCTTCCCGATCTGCCCCAGTGACTACGGCGATATCCTGCGCGCCCATCCCGCTCTCAAAGACCTGGCCGACCGTTTCAGCGCCCTGGCCTACCAGGCCGATGCATGGTCCTTGGCCGTCAGCCTGAAACAGGAACTGGCACGGCAGGCCCGCACGCCACAAAGCCTGGCCGCCATCGAGCAGACCCTGGAGGGGTTTGATGCGCGCCAGCCCGGAGGTTTTTCCCGCCTGCATCAATTGCTGGAGCAACAAGCCTATCGGCTGGCCAGTTGGCGCACAGCGGCGGATGACATCAACTGGCGGCGTTTTTTCGACGTCAACGAGCTGGGTGGCCTGCGGGTAGAACGGAGCACGGTGTTCGAGGCCACCCACAGCAAGATTTTCCAACTGATCAGCGAAGGCCTGGTAGATGGCCTGCGTATCGACCACATCGACGGCCTCGCTGATCCACGGGGCTATTGCCGCAAGCTGCGGCGGCGCGTGGACGGGTTGTCGCCAGGCCGGCACCTGCCGATCTTTGTCGAGAAGATCCTCGGCGCCGGTGAAACCCTGCGCACGGACTGGCGGGTAGATGGCACCACCGGTTATGAATTCATGAACCAGGTGTCGCTGGTGCAGCACGACCCCCAGGGGTTCGAGGTATTGACCCGACTCTGGAGCGAGACCACCGAGCGGCCTTCGGCATTTATCGAGGAAGCCCGGCTGGCCCGCCAGCAAATCCTCAGTGGTTCCCTGGCCGGCGACTTCGAAAGCGTGGCCCAGGCCCTGCTGCAAGTGGCCCGTGCGGACGTGATGAGCCGTGACCTGACCCTGGGCGCGATCCGTCGCGCCTTGCAGGCGCTGGTCGTGCACTTTCCGGTGTACCGCACCTACATCAGCGCCTGCGGGCGCAGCGCCGCTGACGAACACGTGTTCCAACAGGCCCTGGCCTGCGCCCGTGAAACCTTGGGCGAAGCCGACTGGCCGGTGCTCGACTACCTGCAACAGTGGCTCGGCGGCCAACCCTGGCACGAGCGCGCCGTGGGGCAACCGCGCAAGATCCTCAAGCACGCCTGTGTGCGCTTCCAGCAATTGACCTCGCCGGCGGCCGCCAAGGCGGTGGAAGACACCGCCTTCTATCGCTCGGCGGTGCTGCTCTCACGCAATGACGTAGGCTTCAGTACCGAACAGTTCAGCGCCCCCCTGGCCGACTTCCATGCCGCCAACCAGCAACGCCTGGAACGTTTCCCCGATAACCTGCTGGCCACCGCCACCCACGACCACAAGCGCGGCGAAGACAGCCGCGCGCGCCTGGCGGTGCTCAGCGAGTGCGCAGCGTGGTATGTCGGACAGGTGCAGGTGTGGCGCAAGCTGGCGACGCCGTTGCGTGATGATCCGGCCATTCCTTCGGCCGGCGATGAGTTGATTCTCTATCAAGTGCTGTTGGGCAGCTGGCCCCTGGACCTGGATCTGCAGGACACCGGCGACTATCAGCAACGCCTCTGGCAGTGGCAACAAAAAGCCCTGCGCGAAGCCAAGCTGCACAGCAGCTGGAGCGCTCCCAACGACAGTTATGAGCACGGTGTGGAAGCCTTCCTCAGCCGTTTGCTGCTAGACCCGATCGGATTGACCTTGCGCACGGCAATCCATGCCGCAGCCGAGGCCATCGCCCCCGCCGGTGCGCTGAACGGGCTGGCGCAATCCTTGCTGCGCAACACCGTGCCCGGCGTGCCGGACCTGTACCAGGGCGACGAGTTCTGGGACTTGAGCCTGGTGGACCCGGACAACCGGCGGGCGGTGGATTTCAGCGCCCGCCAGCGGGCACTCGGCACCGCACCGGGCACCTTGCTGGGGCGCTGGCGTGACGGGCACTTGAAGCAGGCGCTGATTGCCCAGGTGTTGAACCTGCGCAGGGCCCACCCGCTGCTGTTTGCCAGGGGCCGCTACCTACCGCTGCAAGTGCTGGGCCGGCATGCCCAGCGGGTTGTCGCGTTCAGCCGCGAGTATCAGGGCCAATGGCTGGTGGTGGTGGTGCCACGCTGGACCCACGCCCTGCTTGAAAACAGCACCCAGCCTCGGGTGGATGCGCAAGTTTGGGGCGATACCCGGATCACATTACCGTTCGACGCCACGCTGCAAAATTGGAAGGGACTTTTGCAAACAGGTGCAGTCACACCCAACAAGGAGCTACTGATCAGCGCTGCCCTGAGAGATGTCCCGGTGAATGTCTTTATCCATTCTGACGATCAAGAAAGCTGAAATTTTCTGTGAGGAGCATTGCGATGAGCACCGAAGACAAGCGCATTCGAGAGTTCGCGTATCAGATCTGGGAGTCTGAAGGTAAGCCCGAAGGCCAGGAAGCCCGCCATTGGGAAATGGCCCGCAAGCTGGCCGAAGCCGAGGCCCTGGCCCCCAGCAAACCCAAGGCCGGCACCAAGGCCAAGGCAAAACCGCCTGCGGAAAAAACCGCCGTCCCCAAAAAGCCCCGAGCCCCACGCAAGCCCGCCGGCTGACCCCTGTAGGAGCTGGCTTGCCGGCGATGGGGCCCTATCAGGCGCCATTCAGATCTGGTGCCCAGACACTATCGCCGGCAGGCCGGCTCCTACAAAAACATCAATGTTGATCTGACCTGATGTCAGAACGGCCCGGTTCGGCCTGAAAAAAACCTTGCAGGAGCAACGCCATGAACAAGACACCCGATACCGAGCCGTCGCGGATTCGTGAAGGCCTGCCCTTCCCCCTCGGTGCGACCTGGGACGGTCTGGGGGTCAATTTCGCGCTGTTTTCGGCCAACGCCACCAAGGTCGAGCTGTGCCTGTTCGACGATACCGGCGAAGTCGAGCTGGAGCGTATCGAACTGCCGGAATACACCGACGAGACCTTCCACGGCTACTTACCCGACGCCCACCCCGGGCTGATCTATGGCTACCGCGTATACGGCGCCTACGATCCTGCCAATGGCCATCGCTTCAACCACCATAAATTGCTGATCGACCCCTATGCCAAGCAGTTGGTGGGCGAACTCAAATGGTCCGAAGCGTTGTTTGGCTACACCATCGGCCACCCGGACGCCGACCTGAGTTTCGATGAACGCGACAGCGCGCCCTTCGTGCCCAAATGCAAAGTCATCGACCCGGCCCATACCTGGGGCAACGACCAGCCAGTGCGCACACCGTGGGACCGCACCATCATCTACGAAACCCATCTGCGTGGCATCAGCATGCGCCATCCTGGTGTACCCGAGGCGGTGCGCGGCACCTGTGCCGGGTTGATGGTCGACGATGTGCTCAAGCACATCCGCCAACTGGGCGTGTCATCGGTGGAGTTGCTGCCGGTCCACGCGTTCGTCAATGACCAGCACCTGCTGCAAAAAGGCATGACCAACTACTGGGGCTACAACAGCATCGCCTTTTTTGCCCCCGACCCGCGTTACCTGGCCAGCGGCAAGATCGCCGAGTTCAAGGAAATGGTCGCGCACCTGCACGAAGCCAAGCTGGAGGTGATCCTCGATGTGGTCTACAACCACACCGCCGAGGGCAACGAACAAGGCCCGACCCTGTCCATGCGCGGCATCGACAATGCCTCGTACTACCGCCTGATGCCCGACGACAAGCGCTTCTACATCAACGATTCCGGCACCGGCAACACCCTGGACCTGAGCCACCCCTGCGTGCTGCAAATGGTCACCGACTCCCTGCGCTACTGGGCCACCGAGATGCATGTGGATGGTTTCCGCTTTGACCTGGCAACCATTCTGGGGCGTTATCACGACGGTTTCGACGAGCGTCACAGCTTTCTCGTCGCCTGCCGCCAGGACCCGGTGCTGCGCCAGGTGAAAATGATCGCCGAACCCTGGGATGTGGGCCCCGGCGGTTATCAGGTGGGCAACTTCCCGCCGGGCTGGGTGGAATGGAATGACCGTTTCCGCGACACCGTGCGGGCATTCTGGAAAGGCGATGACGGCCAACTGGCCGACTTTGCCGGGCGCATGACCGCCTCCGGCGAGATGTTCAACCACCGCGGGCGCCGCCCCTACAGCTCGGTGAATTTCATCACCGCCCACGATGGTTTCACCCTCCACGACCTGGTGTCCTACAACGACAAGCACAACGAGGCCAACGACGAGAACAACCAGGACGGCAGCAACAACAACCTGTCGTGGAACCACGGCGTCGAGGGGCCGACCGACGACCCGGAAATCAACGCGCTGCGCCTGCGCCAGATGCGCAACTTTTTCGCCACCCTGTTGCTGGCCCAGGGCACGCCGATGCTGGTGGCCGGGGATGAGTTCGCCCGCACCCAGCACGGCAACAACAACGCCTATTGCCAGGACAGCGAAATCGGCTGGATCAACTGGGAGCTGGATGAAGATGGCAAGTCCCTGCTCAAGTTCGTCAAACGCCTGATCAAGTTGCGCCTGGCCTACCCTATCCTGCGGCGTGGGCGCTTCCTGGTGGGTGACTATAACGAAGACATCGGGGTCAAGGACGTGACCTGGCTGGCCCCCGGTGGCAACGAAATGACCATCGAACAATGGGAGGACAGCCAGGGCCGTTGCCTGGGCATGCTGATGGATGGCCGCGCCCAGGAAACCGGGATTCGCCGGCCCGGATCCGACGCGACCCTGTTGCTGGTGGTGAATGCGCACCACGACCTGGTCAATTTCCGCTTGCCCCAGGTGCCGGATGGCGGCTTCTGGACCTGCATGGTCGACACCAACCAGCCGGCCGTGCGCGGCCAGGAACGTTTCGACTTTGAGCACGAATATGCGGTGACCGGGCGCTCGCTATTGCTGTTCGAACTGCAACAGGAGCAAGAGCTGTGAAAGAGCATTGCCCGCGTTTGGGCAACTGACCTACACATTGCCTGGGCTGTCACACAGCAGACGGCTTGGGCGACTATTTGAACGACTGGATGCAGCCCTCTTGAAAAAATTGCAACTTTGCCCGGCGAAATCCGGGTGATGAACAATACTCAAGCACGGCGCTCCAGGATTAGGAACGCCAGCGTGCCGCGCAGGCCTTGGAGCCTGCACGACAAAAAGGAAGGTCGACCCGTCCACGGGCGATGACCTGTATTACCAGGACAAGGATGTGACATTGATCAAACCCGCCACTTTGAACGACGGTCGCCGCACGCCGGCGCAAATCTGGAACAGCGCGCCGCAATTGGCGCAGATCCCCACCATCAGCCCTTCCCTACTGGTACCTTGCGGCTCGCGAGTGGTGGTGGTCGCCCCTCATCCGGGTGATGAAGTGCTGGCCTGTGGCGGTTTGCTGCAACTGCTCAGTACCCTCGATTACCCCTTGAAGTTGATCTCGATCACCGACGGTAGCGCCAGTCATCCGGGGTCCAACCAGTGGTCGGCACAGCGCTTGAGCGTGTTCCGCCCCCAGGAAAGCGTCGAGGCCTTGCGCCGCCTCGGCTTGCCCTTGCACAGCCTGAAGTGGATCCGCGGCGGCTTTTGCGACAACGCCCTGGCAGGCCGTGAGCAGCTCTTGAGCCAATTTATCGCGCGCTACCTGCAGCCCGGCGATGTGGTGTTCACCACCTGGCGCAATGATGGCAATGACGACCACGATGCCGTCGGCCGCGCCACTGCCGTCGCCTGTGCCCTGACCGGGGCACGCCTGCTGGAGTTGCCGATCTGGGCCTGGCACCGGCCGGCTCGCGACGCTGCCCGCATGCCCTGGCAGTGCGCGCGCAAGGTGCGTCTGGACACCTGGAGCGTGGCCCGCAAACGCCACGCGGCCCACGCCTATGCCAGCCAATTGCTGGGCGATCCGCTGATCGGCCTGGCGCCGATGCTGCCACCGGTGCTGCTGGAGCGGATGCGCGAACCGTACGAAATTGTGTTCCTGTAACTGGTCTATACCTGTCATTTCTGACAGTGACAGCCCTCATCGGCTGTTGCTAACGTGGAACAAGCACTGCACGCGTTCAGGTGCAGTCGAGAAAGCCATGCCAACCCCTTGCATTGGCGATGTTTTACGAAACAGGAAACCGGCTGTCCCTTATCGTTATCGCGCTTCACGTTGCCATGGTCCGGACCGTGCCTGCCCTTGCAGGCGGCGGGACGTCATTTGCCATCGAGCGAGGATGGATCATGAGCACACGGCGATATTTGCTGCCGGAGCTGGGCACCTGGATGGCCAGCACGATACTGGTGAGCGCGCTCTCACTACCGGCCTACGCCGCCTGTACGCCGGTGATCACGGCCGGTGACGACACCACCACCTGTGACAGTGGCAGCACACCCGGTTTTACCGATCTCAGCGGCAACAACACCCTCAACCTGCCCGCCGGTGGCAACGGCTCAATCACCAGCGCCGTGACTTTTGGCGACGGCCACGACCTTGTGCAAGCCCATTCGGGCAGCATGAGCGCCCTGGACATGGGCAACGGGGCGAATATTTTCCGCGTGGAACTCGATGCGGTGGTTGGCCCGGTGACCCAGGGCGATGGCGCCGATATCGCACAAGTCAGTGGCGGTACCGTCGGCGCGCTCAACCAGGGCGATGGCATTGACGCCTACGCGCAAAGCGGCGGCCGCGTAGCCAGCCTGGCCCAGGGTGATGGCCGGGATACGTTCAATATGAGTGGTGGCGAGATCGTTGGCGCCTTCGAAGACGGCGATGTGGCCACCCAGTCGGCGGGCACCATCGGCCGGGTCGATATGAAGCTCGACAACAACTTCTACACTTTGCTCGGCGGGCGGATCAACGGCAACCTGGTGACCGGCTTTGGCCTGGACACCATCAGCATTTCCGGGGGCTATATCGGCGGTAACGTGAGTGTCAGCGGGGGCGACGATCTGTTTACGCTGACCGGGGGCACGGTCAACGGTCAGGTGCTTATGAGTTTGGGCAATGACCAATTCAATTGGATCGGTGCAGGCACCCTCAATTCAACGGTCAATATGGGTCCGGATAATGACACCGCGCTGCTACAGAACCTGACGCAAGCCACTCTCGCCCCCACGCCCCTGATCGATGGCGGCCCGGGCACAGACACCCTGACCTTTGACAACACCCAGGCAGGCAACGCGCAGCGCTATGCCAATTGGGAAACAGTCAACCTCGACAACCGCTCGCGCTTTGCCTTGGCGGGAGACTGGAAACTCGGTGGTTCCGACACCGGTACAGGCACCTTGAATATCGATGGCAGCAGTGTGCTGCTGGTCAGCCAGGGAGCCATCACGCCCTTCGCTCCAGGCCAACTGGCAACCTTGAACAACAGCGGCCTGATCGACATGACCAGCGCCAGTACCGGCGCCACTGACAGCCTGACGGTCCATGGCAACTACAACGGCAACAACGGGCAACTGGCGCTGCAAAGCGTACTGGCCGGCGATGACTCGGCCAGTGACAAACTGGTGGTAAGCCAGGGCACGCTGCAAGGCAGCACCACCCTCACGGTCAGCAACCTGGGCGGCTCGGGGGGCGCGACCCTGAGCAATGGCATCCAGGTGGTGCAGGCACTCAACGGGGCGACGGGGAGCGACCGCGCTTTCACCCTGGCGGGTGGCTCAGTGTCTGCCGGGGCGTTTGAGTACTTCCTGTTCAAGGGCGGTGTGAGCCCAGGCTCAGAGCAACAATGGTACCTGCGCTCCACTGTCGTGGCCCCGCCGTTGCCCGATCCGGAGGGGCCGGTCTCCCCCTTGCCGGAGCCGGTGCCGGGCGAAGGCGCACCCATTGAATTGCCCAAGCCGATACCCGGTGAGGCTCCTATCCCGATCTATCGCCCCGAAGTCCCGGTGTATTCGACCCTGTTCCCGGCAGCCCAGCAGACCGTGCGGGGCATGCTCGGGACGTACCACGAGCGCATGGGCGATCAAACCCGCCAGACCGCCACCGGTTCACTTCCCGCGGGCTGGGGCCGGGTCTATGGCAACAGCCGCCGCCAGGCCTACGCCGGTACGGTCAGCCCTCGGTTGGACAGTTCGCTCAGCGGCTTCCAGGTGGGCAGCGATATCCAGGCCTGGAGCACCGGGAATGGCCAGGTACAACGGCTTGGATTCTTCGTCGGCCATAGCCGCCTGCGCGGTAACGTGGATGGTTTCAACCGCGGCTGGCAGCACCTGGATGCCGGCAACACCACCTTGCGCGGCGATAGCCTGGGCCTGTACTGGACCTTGATCGACCCCAACGGCTGGTACGTCGATGGGGTGCTGATGGGCACACGCCTCAACGGCAACAGTGAGTCTGACCGAGGGCTCAAGCTCAAGGCCAAGGGCCATGACGTGCTGGGCTCGGTCGAAGTGGGCATGCCGCTACCCATCACGCAAAACTGGGTGCTGGAACCGCAATTGCAACTGATCGTCAATAAAACCCGGCTCGATAGCCAGCATGACGGGGTCTCCAAGGTGGCGTTTTCCGCCGATACCGCGATCACCACCCGGCTCGGGGCCAGGCTGCGTGGCAGCTATACGCTGGCCGCGATGCCGCTCCAGCCCTATCTGCGCGCCAATGTCTGGCACGCCTCATCGGGGACCGATCGTGTGCGTTTCAATGACGTCACGGCTATCGATACCGAGCAGAAATCCACCACCCTGGACGTGAGTGCCGGTGCAATGGTGCAGGTGTCCGACAGCATCAGTCTGTATGGCGAGTTGGGTTATGGGCGCAACCTGGACAGCAACGCGCTGAACGGGCGCTCGGGCACTGTCGGCGTCAGGATGGAGTTCTGACGCGCGACGGCGACCTATTGAAACACCGGTGCCTCACCGTCGACGGTAGCGCTGATCCAGCGTGGCTCCATGGGGTCGCTCCACACCGAGCGCGATGGCTGGCTCCACTCCTGCATCCGCACCTTGAATCGGGCCGGGTAATCCGCAGCCTTGCATGTGATGCCGGCCCACGGGTCAACCACCCAGGCGTCGTCCCAATCCGGCCCGACAACGCCTTTGCTGCGCGGCTGGCCTGGGGGGCCGGCAACAGCGTTTGTCTATGCGAACCGGTGCATCCGTTCGCCACAGGGGCTTCTTACTCCTGACGCAAAATCAGCACGCCCAATGGCGGCAGATTCAACGTCAGCGACAGTGGCTGTCCATGTTGCGGCTCGTCCTGGGTAAAAGCCTCGCCGCCATTGCCGTAGTTGGAGCCGGAATAGGTGTCGGCGTCGCTATTGATCACCTCTTTCCAGCGGCCGGCAAAGGGCACGCCCACCGTGTACGCTTCACGGGGCACGGGGGTGAAGTTGGCCACCACCAGCACGGCCTTCCCGTCCTTGCTCCAGCGCAGCCAGGCATAGACGCTGTTGATCGCATCGTCGCCAATCAGCCACTGGAAGCCTTGGGGCGCGGCGTCTTGCTCATGCAGCGCGGGCTCTTCGCGGTACAGGCGGTTAAGGTCGCCCACCAGCTTCTGCACCCCCCGATGCTCCGGGTATTGCAGCAGGTACCAATCCAGTTGCTGGTCGTGATTCCATTCGCGCCACTGGCCGAACTCACAGCCCATAAACAGCAGCTTCTTGCCCGGATGCATCCACATAAAGCTCAGGTAGGCCCGCAGGTTGGCAAACTTCTGCCAGCGGTCGCCGGGCATTTTGTCGATCAGTGAGTGTTTGCCATGCACCACTTCATCATGGGAGATCGGTAGCACAAAACGCTCGGACCAGGCATACACCAGGCCGAAACTCAACGCGTTGTGGTGATGGGCGCGGTAGACCGGGTCTTGCTGGATGTAATGCAGCGAATCGTGCATCCAGCCCATGTTCCATTTGTAGTTGAAACCCAGGCCGCCTTGCTGAGTCGGCTGGCTGACTCCCGGCCAGGCGGTGGACTCCTCGGCGATGACCAGGGCACCGGGGGCTTCCAGAGCGACCACCTCATTAAGATGGCGCAAAAAATCGATGGCTTCGAGGTTCTCGCGCCCGCCATGGCGATTGGGCACCCACTCACCGGCCTTGCGTGAATAATCGCGGTACAGCATCGACGCCACCGCATCCACCCGCAGGCCATCGACATGGAAATGCTTGAGCCAGTGCAATGCCGACGCCAGCATGAATCCGTGGACTTCGGTGCGCCCCAGGTTGTAGATCAGGGTGTCCCAGTCCTGGTGAAAACCCTCCAGTGGGTTGCCGTATTCGTACAGTGCTGTGCCGTCGAACTGGGCCAGGCCGTGGGTATCGGTAGGAAAGTGCGCCGGTACCCAATCGAGAATGACACCGATACCCGCCTGATGGCAGGCATTGACGAACGCGCCAAACTCATCGGGGGAACCGAAACGTGCGCTGGGCGCGAATTGCGACAGTGGCTGGTAGCCCCAGGAACCGCCGAAGGGGTGCTCCATGATCGGCATCAACTCGATATGGGTGAACCCCAGTTGCTGCACATAGGGAATCAGCCGCTCGCCCAACTCGTGCCAGCCGTATTGGCGCGACACTTCGCCCAGTTCGTCCAGTTCGCATTGCCATGAGCCGACATGCAATTCATAGATCGACAGCGGCGCACTGGCGGCCTGGTGTTCGCCACGGGCTTGCATCCAGGCCGCATCCGACCATTCCACTTGCAAGGGGGCGGCGACTTTCGATGCGGTGTCGGGCGGCAGTTGCGTGGCCAGGGCCATGGGGTCGGCCTTGAGCGGCAGGATGCCGTAAGCGCCAAGAATCTCGTACTTGTAGGCAGCCCCCGGTTGCAGGCGCGGGATAAAGATCTCCCAGACCCCGGCCGGATGACGCAGGCGCATTGGGTGACGGCGCCCGTCCCAGATATTGAAGTCGCCCACCACCGAGACCCGCCGGGCATTCGGCGCCCATACGGCAAAGCGCACGCCCTGGACGCCATCCACGCTCATGACCTGGGCGCCAAGACAGTGACTCAAGTCGCGGTGATTGCCTTCGGCAAACAGATACAGGTCCATCTCCCCGAGCAATTGGCCGAAGCTATAGGGGTCTTCGGTGATCTGCTCGCCGCCGGCCCACTGGATCTTCAGCACATAGCCCTGGCGTGTAGAGAAATGCCCGATAAACAAGCCTGGGACTGGGGTGGCGTCGAGGCTGCCGAGCACATCGCCGCTGTTACGGGCCAGCACCTGCACGCTCAAGGCTTCTGGTAGAAACGCGCGAATCACTTGCCCGCCCGCCTCGTCTTCATGGGGGCCGAGGATCGCAAAAGGATCCGGATGTTCGGCACGCACCAGGGCTTCGATAGCCTTGGGTGCAGGCATGACAGCGAACTTCGATTGCAGCGGTTCTTTGTGTGTAAAGCTCATGATGTCTCCCACCGCTTGCCCATTTTAAAATAGCTGGCCCAGGCCCCTGTAGGAGCTGGCTTGCCAGCGAAAATCGTCAACGATAACCCGGGGCAACGGGCGCCCCGTGTCGTTCTCTGGCTCTTCGCCGGCAAGCCGGCTCCTACAACAGACCGTGCAGCCCGCGCAATGGCACTGCCAGCCAGGCCGGGCGGTTCTGCGCCTCGTAGGCCACTTCATACGCCGCCTTCTCCAGGCTGAACAACGCCAGTGCCGCATCCGCCCCTTTGGCATCCTGCCAGTCATGCGCCAGTGTAGACGTAGCCTGTTGATACGCCTGGATAAATGCCTGCCGCGCTTCAGCCAGGTAGCGATCTGTCACACGCTGGCGCGCAGCGTCGGCGTCGGCCGAGTGATCCAGGCCTTGCCCTTGCACATTCAGGGCCATGGCGGCGGCATAGTCGAACGAACGCAGCACGCCGCTGACATCTTTATAGGGGCTGTGCTTGCCCCGCCGTTCTTCCAACGGCCGCGCGGGCTCGCCTTCAAAGTCGATCAGGTAGGCATCGCCCTTGACCACCAGTACCTGGCCCAGGTGCAAGTCGCCATGGACCCGGATGCGCAGGCCGCCCACCGTGGCCTTGGCCAACGCCTGCACACGGCTGGCGATGGTCTTTTTCTGCGCCAGCAGTTGAGTGACCAACCCCTGGTCGGCGGGGTTCAATTGGCTTTGATGCTGTTTAAGTAGCTGCAAGGCATGCTCGATCTGCGCGCCCACCTGCCTGGCCCAGCCTTGGCTGTCCTGGATGGAGGTGACTTCAGGCTTGAAGTGTGGATTGGTCGTCGGCGCGGCCAGGACGTTGTGCATCTCCCCCAGTCGTTGCCCGAGCAACCCGGCGAAATCTGCCAGTTCACCGAGGGCGTTGTAGTGCTGCTCCTGCTCGGAAATCGCCTCGGCCAACTCATCGCGAATGGCCCGCTCCAGGTTGTTCTGGGTCCAGGCCCAGGCATCGCCCTGGTTACTCAGATAGCCCTGGGCGATCATCAGCAGGTTGTCCTGGCCTTGGGCATCGTGGCGGATCACCGAACCGAGCAAGGGCGAAATATGCCCATAGCCCGCCGTGGTCAGGTAGGCGCCCATTTCCAGTTCCGGGTGAATCCCGGCGCTGACCTTGCGGATCAACTTCAACACCAGGCTTTCACCGACCACCACTGAGCTATTGGACTGTTCAGCCGCCAGGTAGCGCACTTGCAGTTCGTCACCCACGGGTAAATCGGCCAATTGCGGGGTGGGTTCGAAACGAATCTCGCCCTCGCTGCTATTGAGCACCGTCCGCGCTCGCAGACCGTGGATAACTGCACGGATGTAGCTGTCGAGGCTGAAGGCATCGGTGATCAAGCCCACCTGGCGCACCCGGCGCACTCGCGCCAGGGCCAGTTGTTGCGGCAAGGCACTGGTGAGCTGGTCTTCGCCCAGCAAGCCGAAGGGCAGTTGGTAACGGCTGGTCTGCCCGCTGCTGGTCACTTCAATCTCACTGAGCAACACCGGATGCTGGGCATCGCCAAAGCGCACGCCGTAGGCAATGTGAACGCTGTCAATGGCCAAGTCCTTGTTGGCAAACCAGCGCCGGTTGGGTAGCCAGCTGGGCAGTGAGGTTTGCTCCAGGGTGGTGCGGCACGGCGCTTCGAGTAATTCTTCGAGGCGTTTTTTCAGGACCAGGGTGGTGAAATCCGGCAGGCTCTGGGCCGGTTCCACATGCCAGCTGGGCATCTGGTTTTCTGCGGCGAGCACGAACCAGTAAAAGCCGTAGGGGGCCAGGGTCAGCAGGAAATTCAGCTGGCCAATGGGCGGGAATGCGTTGCCGCCGAGCATTTCTACCGCAACCATGCCGGCAAAGGCCGAGAGGTCCAGCTCCGCCGCCTGGGCCGTGCGCGACACATTGGCCACGCACAGGATGGTTTCGTGCTTGCCATCGGCGCCCGTGTATTCGCGGGTGTAGGCCAGGATCCGGCGATTGCTGGGCGAGAGCATTTTCAGGCTGCCACGGCCGAAGGCCTTGGACTGCTTGCGGATCGCCAGCATGCGCCGGGTCCAGTTCAGCAGCGAATGGGGGTCCTGGGCCTGGGTTTCGACGTTGACCGACTGGTAGCCGTAGAGCGGGTCCATGATCGGCGGCAGCACCAGGCTGGCCGGGTCGGCGCGGGAAAACCCGCCGTTGCGGTCGATGGACCATTGCATCGGCGTGCGCACACCGTCGCGGTCGCCCAGGTAGATGTTGTCGCCCATGCCGATTTCATCACCGTAATACAGGGTCGGTGTGCCGGGCATGGACAGTAACAGGCTGTTGAGCAACTCGATGCGGCGCCGGTCACGTTCCATCAAGGGCGCCAGGCGCCGGCGAATCCCCAGGTTGATGCGCGCGCGGCGGTCGGCGGCGTAGTAGTTCCACAGATAGTCGCGCTCCTTGTCGGTGACCATTTCCAGGGTCAGCTCATCGTGGTTGCGCAGGAAAATCGCCCATTGACAGTTGGCCGGGATTTCCGGGGTCTGGCGCAGGATATCGGTGATCGGGAAGCGGTCCTCCTGGGCCAGGGCCATGTACATGCGCGGCATCAGCGGAAAGTGGAAGGCCATATGGCATTCGTCGCCGTCGTCACCCTTCTGGTCGCCAAAGTACAGTTGGGTGTCTTCCGGCCACTGGTTGGCTTCGGCCAGCAGCATGCGGTCGGGGTAGTTGGCGTCGATCTCGGCGCGGATCTGCTTGAGCACATCGTGGGTTTCGGGGAGGTTTTCGTTGTTGGTTCCGTCGCGCTCGATCAGGTAGGGAATCGCGTCCAGGCGCAGGCCGTCGATGCCCATGTCCAGCCAGTAGCGCATCACCGACAGCACGGCTTTCATGACTTGCGGGTTGTCGAAGTTGAGATCCGGCTGATGGGAATAGAAACGGTGCCAGAAGTACTGGCCGGCGACCGGATCCCAGGTCCAGTTGGACTTTTCGGTGTCGAGGAAAATGATGCGGGTGCCGTCGTATTTCTGCTCGTCGTCGGACCACACGTAGAAGTCCCGGGCATTGGAACCGGGTTTGGCCTTGCGTGCACGCTGGAACCACGGATGCTGGTCGGAGGTGTGGTTGATCACCAGCTCCGTGATCACCCGTAGCCCGCGCTTGTGGGCCTCGGCAATAAAGCGCCGGGCGTCGGCCATGGTCCCGTAGTCGCTGTGTACTCCCCGGTATTCGGCGATGTCATAACCGTCGTCACGGCGTGGCGAGGGGTAGAACGGCAGCAGCCAGATGGTGTTCACGCCCAGGTCGGCGATGTAGTCGAGTTTGGCGATCAGCCCGGGAAAGTCACCGATGCCGTCGTTGTTGGAGTCGAAATAGGATTTGACGTGAACCTGATAAATCACCGCGTCCTTGTACCACAGCGGGTCTTTGATAAAGGTGGCAGCCTTGGGTTTCTTCGCCATTGGAAACTCCTGGAAAATTCAAAAAAACTCAGACACTGGGCTCGATCTATGTGGGAGCGGGCTTACTCGCGAAAGCGGTGGGTCAGTGGGTTGATACTTGGCTGACACACAGCCTTCGCGAGTAAGCCCGCTCCCACATTTGATCGCCGCCAGCATCAAGACTGAGTGATCCGCCAGATGCCAAAGGGCATGTGAGGCTCGATGCGCATCCATTGGGTCTTGCCATACCAGGTCCAGCGATGGCCGTTCATCAGGTCTTCGCCCTGGACCTGGGCATCGTCGGGCAGGCCCATCTCCCACAGCGGCAACTCGAAATGGGCTTCCTGGGCGTTGAATGGGTCGAGGCTGACGGCGATCAGGATGAAGTTGCCGCCCTCCTCGCTGCGCTTGCCGAAGTACAGGATGTTGTCGTTGAAGGCGTTGTAGAGCCTCAAGCCCAGGTGCGTCTGCAGGGCCGGGTTTTGCCGGCGGATGCGGTTGAGCTGGGCGATTTCGGCAATGATGTTGCCGGGGGCGCTGAAGTCCCGGGGGCGGATCTCGTACTTTTCCGAGTCCAGGTACTCTTCCTTGCCCGCTACCTGCGCGCTTTCACACAGTTCAAAGCCCGAGTACATGCCCCACAGGCCCGAGCCCATGGTGGCCAGCGCAGCACGGATCAGAAAGCCCGGGCGGCCGGAGTCATGCAGGAAACCTGGGTTGATGTCCGGCGTATTGACGAAAAAGTTAGGCCGGTAGCATTCACGCCAGGGCGACTGGTTCAGTTGGCTGAAGTACTCGCTCAGTTCGGCCTTGGTGTTGCGCCAAGTGAAATAGGTGTAGCTCTGGGAGTAACCAACCTTGCCCAGGCGCGCCATCATCGCCGGGGTGGTGAAGGCTTCGGCGAGGAAGATCACCTCGGGGTAGCGGGCCCGTACATCGCTGATCAACCATTGCCAAAATGGCAGGGGCTTAGTGTGGGGATTGTCGACGCGGAAGGTCTTGACCCCCTCCTCGACCCAGCCCAGCACAATATCGCGCAACTCCAGCCACAGGCTGGGGATTGCATCGGCGGCATAGAAGTCGACGTTGACGATATCCTGGTATTTTTTCGGCGGATTCTCCGCGTATTTGATCGTGCCGTCCGGCCGCCAGTTGAACCAGCCGGGGTGCTGCTTGAGCCACGGGTGGTCCTGGGAGCACTGGATGGCAAAGTCCAGGGCAATCTCCAGGCCGTGCGCGGCGGCGGCCGCTACCAGGCGTCGGAAATCTTCGCGGGTGCCCAGTTGCGGGTGGATCGCGTCGTGCCCCCCCTCTTCGCTGCCAATGGCATAAGGGCTGCCAGGGTCATCGGGGCCGGCGGTCAGGGCGTTGTTCTTGCCTTTGCGATGGCTGCGGCCGATGGGGTGGATCGGCGGGAAGTACAGGACGTCAAAGCCCATGTCATGGATCATCGCCAGGCGCGAATGCACGTCATTGAAGGTGCCGTGGCGCGCCGGATCGTCTGTGACCGAGCGCGGGAACAACTCGTACCAACTGGCAAACAGCGCCCGGGGCCGTTCCACATCCAGCGGATACGCCGGGCTGCTGCTCAGGTAGGGGCGTAGATCGGCCTGGGCCATCAGCTGTGCACTCTCTTCGTGCAGAAACAGCGCCACCTGCTCGGTTTCCAGCAGGCCGGACAATTGTTGATGCAGCTGCTGCAAGTGCTGTTGCAGTTCGCCTTCGCTGCGTTCGGCCGCCTGCTGGACCTGATTGCGGCCTTCCTGCAGTTCCAGGCTGACGGGGACGCCGGCGGTGTGTTTCTTGCCCAGTTCGTAGCAGAAGCTGGCGAAGTGATCGATCCAGGCCTCGATGCAGTATTGGTGAGGGCCTTGCTCGGTCACACTGAACGCGCCCTGCCAGGCATTGTTGCCCTGGTCGCCCATGGGCACGCTGTACCAATGGTCTTCGCTCAAGCTCCGCCAACGGATCAAGACGGCCAACTGGTCATGGCCATCGGCGAACACGTTGCATGTAACCTGGATACGCTGGCCTTGCACGGCCTTGACCGCAAAGGCCCCGGCGTCGATCACAGGTGTGGTGTCTTCAATGGCGATCCTGGGCAGCAACAGAGCCTGGGACAGCGGTAGTGCGAGTCTTTGAGCCGTCATCGAGCATCTCCCCTCACGCCCCATGGACGCGCTTGTGCTTGATTTTCAGTGCCGCAAACGGGCTCTCCCTGAGCCGGCCACATAAGGTCCGAGCCCGGTGGCCGAGGAAAAGTTCAGGTGGATGTACCGCCATCGGGCGGGAATCAAACCGCCATGACCGTTGTCCACCGATTGAGCAAAGCACAAACGAGGCCACCGTGATGAACATCCCGATTCCAGCCGAAACGCCTGACCCGAATATCGATAAACCCACCCTGCCGCCGAGCGAGCCTGCCCCCATTCCCGAGCAGGAGCCGCCAGAAAGCGTACCGCCAGCCAAGGAAGAACCGCCCACGACGACGCCACCGATTATCGTGTAGCACCGGTTTCGGGTGCCGCTATCGCGCGCGTCACCCCATGAACAGCAGCGTTCGACCAGGAGCAGACCATGCCCATCCGTATCGAAAACCAGACCTGTTATTTCAAGATCGACGACAGCGGTGAAGAACAAAGCCGCAGCGTGCTGCAAGTGAAGGTGATCACCGACAGTGACAAAGCCATGTCAGCCGTCGAGATTGACGGCCAGCGTATCTACATCACCGAGGCAGAAGCCGACGCCCTGACCGTCGCCGGCGCCATTGACGGACGCAAGCACCTCAAGGCCAGTACCGGTGATTCGGTGATTTGATTGATCTGGATCAGCATGCCGTAGGCACTGTTGATCCAGGCGCCGGCCCCAAGGCTTGCAGGGTGCTGCACATTGTCGCAGCGCCCCCTGTAAAAACCATCTGATCCGCTTTTTATCGATTTACCTGAGTCTGTTATGCAAACAGATCGCGTCGCATAGTTCATCCGCCTGATGGAGGCTGATGAGCGAAAGACCATGAGCGATAGAATCCCCGTCCGATTAGTAGAAAATTTCGAGCCTGCACATCCAAAGAAGATGAAGGCCAAATCCAGCGACAACCAGATTCACACCCGCAGTTTCACCGGCCTGTTCCGCACCTTGCGCATAAGCGGTGCAGGCTTTTTGTTCCTGGCGTTTTTTGGCACCGTGTGGCTGAACTGGGACTCGCGCCAGGCAGTGCTATGGGACCTGGCTGAAAGCAAGTTCCATATTTTTGGGGCAACCTTCTGGCCTCAGGACTTCATCCTATTGTCGGCATTGTTGATCATCTGTGCCTTTGGGCTGTTTGCGATCACGGTGTTCGCCGGCCGCGTCTGGTGTGGCTACACCTGCCCGCAAAGCTCGTTTACCTGGCTGTTCATGTGGTGCGAGAAGGTCACTGAAGGCGAACGCAACCAGCGGATCAAGCTGCAAGCTGCGCCCTGGAGCCTGAACAAACTGGCGCGCCGCGCCGCCAAACACACCCTGTGGCTGGCGATCAGTGTGCTGACCGGCTTGACCTTTGTCGGCTATTTCACCCCGATCCGCCCCTTGGCCGAAGAGTTGCTGACCTGGCAGATGGGCGGGGTCAGCCTGTTCTGGGTGCTGTTCTTTACGGGTGCCACCTATATCAATGCGGGTTGGTTGCGCGAAGCGGTGTGCATGCACATGTGCCCGTATGCGCGGTTCCAGAGCGTGATGTTCGACAAGGACACCCTGACCATTTCCTACGATGCCGCCCGTGGCGAAAGCCGTGGCCCGCGCAAACGCGATGTGGACCCAGCCGAGGTCGGCCTGGGCGACTGCATCGACTGCCACTTGTGCGTGCAGGTCTGCCCGACCGGTATCGACATCCGTGACGGCCTGCAAATGGAATGCATCGGTTGCGCGGCGTGTATCGATGCCTGCGATTCGATCATGGACAAAATGGGCTATGCCAGGGGCTTGGTCGCCTATACCTCCGAGCATCAGTTGCAAGGTGGCAAGACCCACCTGCTGCGCCCACGGCTGATCGGCTACAGTGCGGTGCTGCTGATAATGATTGCCGCCCTGGTGATGGCATTGATGCAGCGGCCCATGGTTTCGCTGGATGTGACCAAGGACCGGGGCATGTTCCGGGAAAACAGCCAGGGGCTGATCGAGAACATCTACAGCCTGAAGATCATCAACAAGACCCAGCAGCGTCAGGATTACCGCGTGGAACTGGTGGATGGCGAGGGTTTTGAGCTGCAAGGCAAGACTCAGATCAGCCTCGCACCTGGGGAAATCACCGACGTGCCGGTCTCTGTGGCGATGACCCGTGAAAAATCAGCCAGCAGTTCGCAAACCATCCATTTCAAGGTGACAGATATGGACGAACCAAGTGTTTATAGTGTCGCCGACAGTCGTTTTGTGGCGCCGCTGAACCGCTGAGATACACAGTCTCCCTGTAGGAGCCGGCTTGCCGGCGATGGCGCCCTCGGGATCACCATCGCCGGCAAGCCGGCTCCTACCGTTCAATAACTCATTAATGCATTGGGTCACGATGAAACGCTACGAGAAATTTGCCGACGACATCGCTGAACTGATCCGCTCCGGCGTCCTCGGACCGGGCCAGCGCGTGCCATCGGTGCGCTATGCCAGCCAGACCTATGGCGTCAGCCCGTCCACAGTGTTCCAGGCCTACTACCTGCTGGAGCGCCGCGGCCTGATCCGGGCCCGGCCGCGCTCGGGGTACTTCGTCAATACCCATGCCCCCAGCCCGTTTTCGGAACCGGCGGTCAGCGCCCATGTGCACGAATCCACCGAGGTGGATGTCAGTGAGCTGGTGTTTTCGGTGCTCGATTCGATCAAGGACCCGCAGACCGTGCCCTTTGGCTCGGCCTTCCCCAGCCCCACTCTATTTCCCCTGCAACGCCTGGCCCGCTCCCTGGCCAGTGCCAGCCGCGAGATGGACCCGCGCATGGTGGTCACGGACATGTCGCCGGGCAACCCGCAACTGCGCCGGCAAATCGCCCTGCGCTATATGGTCGGCGGCCTGATGCTGCCGATGGAAGAGTTGCTGATCACCAACGGTGCCCTCGAAGCGCTGAACCTGTGCCTGCAGGCGGTAACCGAGCCTGGCGATCTGGTGGCCATCGAGGCTCCGGCGTTTTATGCCTGCCTGCAAGTGCTGGAGCGCCTGAAACTCAAGGCCGTGGAAATTCCGGTGCATCCGCGCGATGGCATTGACCTGAAGGTGCTGGCCCAGACGCTGGAGCGTTACCCGATCAAGGCCTGCTGGTGCATGACCAGCTTCCAGAACCCCATGGGCGCAACCATGCCCGAGGCCAAGAAGCAGGAGTTGGTCGAGTTGTTGCGCGGGCATCAGGTGCCGCTGATCGAAGACGATGTGTACGCCGAGCTGTATTACGGCCAACAGGCGCCCAAGCCGGCGAAAGCTTTCGACACCGAAGGCCTGGTGATGCACTGCGGCTCCTTTGCCAAGAGCCTGGCCCCCGGCTACCGCGTCGGCTGGGTCGCAGCAGGCCGTTATGCACAAAAGATCGAACGCCTGAAACTGATGACTTCGCTCTGCGCCTCGATGCCGGCCCAGGCGGCGATTGCCGACTATTTGCAACACGGCGGCTATGACCGCCACCTGCGAAAATTGCGCTATGCCCTGGAAGAGCAGCAAAGTGCGATGCTCGCAGCCATCGCCCGGTACTTTCCGGCACAAACCCGGGTCAGCCAACCCGCCGGTGGCTACTTCCTGTGGCTGGAGCTGCCGGAACAGACCGATTCGTTGAAGCTGTTCCAGATGGCACTGGCCCAGGGCATCAGCATCGCGCCGGGGCCGATTTTTTCACCGACCCAGCGTTTTCGTAACTGTATCCGCCTGAACTACGGTAGCCCCTGGGATGAGGCGGCGGAAAAGGCAATGGAGACGCTGGGGCGGATCGTGCGTTCGTTTTGAGGGGCATAGGGAACCAAATCGGCCGATAGGGTTAATAAATGGAGCGGTCTTTTTTCCCTACGAAGAGGTATGTCATGAACACTACTGCACCGTCCTATCCCGCCCCACTGCCTGTCCCACCCAATTACATGCGCATTGCGGAGCGCGAAGCGGTCCGCGCAATGACCGGGCCAATGGGGCGCCAGACAGACGATCAGCGCTCGGCACAAAAAATCATCGAACAGAGCGCGGTGTTAAGGGACTACCTCGGGGGCGATGACCACTGGCAACTCGACGTTGACCTCAAACGGGACGTGGGGGACTGGACAGAGAACAACCCCGCCCCGGATTCCCGGGCCAACGCGGCCTACAACCTGGACAAGGTGCTGCGCTTGATCGACAACCTGGATGAGGACACGCTCATCGGCAGTGAGGAGCGCAACGGCAAGATAGATGGTTTTTCCGAGCGTGGCGTGGCCATTCAGAAAGACTCGGAAGCAGATCGACTGGACAAGTTTGCCCGTAATGGCTACGAGGCGTTACGCAGCTTTTGACGCTGAGTGCTGGCGAGAAAGTAGCCCTGCGCCAGCACTGACGTCCGCCTGTTATCGGCCGCCTCCCAGATCGACGAAGGTCCCGGTGGAATACGATGCCTTGTCTGACAGCAGCCACACAATTGCCTCCGCCACTTCATCCGGGCGCCCGCCACGGGCCATGGGAATCCCCGATTCCAGTTTGCTGACCCGGTCAGGGTCGCCGCTCAAGGCGTGAAAGTCGGTGAAGATATATCCAGGGCGCACTGCGTTGACACGAATCCCCTCACCCGCCACTTCCTTGGATAAGCCAACGGTGAAGGTATCCAGTGCGCCCTTGGACGCCGCGTAGTCCACATACTCGCCGGGCGAGCCCAGGCGTGCGGCCACCGATGAAACGTTGACAATGCTCCCACCCTGCCCGCCATGCTTGGGCGACATGCGCAGCAGCGCATGCTTGGCACACAGGATCGGGCCCAGCACATTGGTCTTGAGGATTTTCAGGATTCGAAACTCGGACATCTCATCGACCCGCGACTTATGCCCGACGGTCCCGGCATTGTTGACCAGCGCGGTCACACGGCCCAGTTCAGCGTCGACGCGGTTGAACAGGCTGATCACTTCATCTTCGATACTCACATCGGCGCGCACCGCAATGGCCTGCGCACCCAGCGCACGTACCTGTTCCAGCACACGCAGCGCGGCTTCTTCATCGGACTGGAAGTTGATGCAAATGCGATAGCCCTGCCGGGCCAGCAGCAAGGCCGTGGCGGCCCCGATCCCTCGACTTGCGCCAGTGATGATGACGACTTTGTCCATGCCTATTGACCCCCATTCAACCTGAGCAGTTGGATCCAAGAATACCTGTGCCTGCCAGGTTTTGCATGGAGCGGGGTCAATTGATCTCAGGCGGCGGTTATGCCCGTTGTTCCTTGGCCAGGATCGCGCTCATAAAGGTATCCGGCGGCAGCGGGAGGCCCAGGTGGTAGCCTTGCAGCGAGTCACAGCCCAGGCGCGTGAGGAAATCCTGCTGCACATCGGTCTCGACCCCTTCGGCCACGATGCGCAGGCCGAGGGCCTGGCCAAGGGCGACAATGGCCGAGACGATGGCGGCATCGTCACTGTCATGCTCCAGGTCTCGCACAAAACCGCGGTCGATTTTCAGCTCGTTGGCCGGCAGGCGCTTGAGGTACATCAGGCTGGAATAGCCAGTGCCAAAGTCGTCGATAGACAGGTCAACGCCCATTTCCGAGAGTTTCTGCAGCACCGTCATACTTGCATCGGCATCGCTCATGGCAGTGGTTTCGGTGATTTCCAGGGTCAGGCTGTTGGCCGGCAACTGGTGGCGTTGCAGGGCGTTGGCGACGCTGGTGACCAGTCCGGCATGGCAGAACTGCAGGGCTGACAGGTTGACGGCAATGCGCCAGTCACGATAACCCTGGGAGAACCACACCTGCATTTGCCGGCACGCTTCGTTGAGCACCCAATCGCCAATGGCAATGATCACCCCGGTCTTTTCTGCCAGCTCGATAAACTTGTCGGGCAGCAACAGACCGTGTTGTGGATGCTCCCAACGCAACAGCGCCTCGGCACCGATGGCACGACCGCTGATCGCGTCGAACTTGGGCTGGTAGTACAGGCGCAACTGCTGTTGCTCTACCGCATTGCGCAGATCCTGCAACAACTGCAGTTGCTTGCGTGCGTTGGTGTTCATCGACACATCGAAAAAGCTATAGCCGTTCTTGCCCATGCTCTTGGCGTGATACATCGCCGCATCGGCATTCATCAGCAGTTCCTGGGGCGTTGCACCGTTACCGGGGAACAGGGCAATGCCAACGCTGGCCGAGATATTCAAGTCATGCTCGGCCACCCGGAACGACTTATTGATCAGCCCCACCTGGCGCTCGGCCAGGCGCAGTGCGTCATCAGGTTGGCCCAACTGCACCAGCAACACGAACTCATCGCCGCCGATCCTGGCCAGGGTGTCCTGGCTGCGCAGGTCTTCACGCAGGCGCAAGCCTACTTCGCGCAGTAACTGGTCGCCCATATGATGGCCAAATGCATCATTGACCGGTTTGAAGCCATCCAGGTCGATAAACATCAGGGCAAAACAGCCCCCCTGTTCGGCGACCAATTGTGTGGCCTGCTGGATACGATCGGCCAGCAACGTGCGGTTTGGCAGACCGGTCAGGGTGTCGTGCAGCGCCAGGTGGGTGAGTTCCTGGTTCGCCAAGGTCAGGGAGTCGGCAAGCACTGCCGTGCGGGCTTCCAGCCGTGCGTCGAGCAACGAGGTCAACAGGGCAATGGCCAATACCGCCAGGGTGGTCACCAACACCAGATTGTCCAGCCCGCTGCCGCTCAGGCCATCCACCGAGGCCCCACAAAAACTGCCATCGGCAAAACGTGCCGCCGCCATGCCGGTGTAATGCATGCCGACGATAGCCACGCCCATCACCACCGCCGCGCCACCGCGGGCCAGGCGTACATACGGCGTATTGCGCCGCAGGCTGAAGGCGATCCACAACGCAGCGGCGGAGGCACCGACCGCGATCAGCAGCGAGGCGCCAAATAAGGTGGGGTCGTAGTCGATGCCCGGCATCATGCGCATGGCGGCCATGCCGGTGTAGTGCATGGCACTGATCCCCGCCCCCATCACCAGGGCCCCGAAGCCCAGTTGCCAGGCGGGCAAGCGCGGTTGATTGACCAGCCACAGGGCAAACCCGCTGGACAGAATGGCGATCAACAACGACAGCGCCGTTATGCCAACGTCATACCCCAGGGTGATGGGCAGGCGAAACGCCAACATCCCGATAAAATGCATCGACCACACGCCAATGCCCATGGCCAACGCCCCACCGATCATCCATAGCTGCGCGGCCCGGCCTTTGGCTGTGGCGATGCGTCCGGTCATATCCAGGGCGGTATAGGATGCAAGGATCGCCACGAACAGCGAGATCAGGACCAGTGCGGGGGAATAACTGCCGGTAAGCATGAGACTTCTCGTGGCTGACGATGCGAACGGCGTCCGTGCCGGGGAAAGGCTAGGGATTGTAGCGAGAAAAATTCTTGGGCAGTTGAAATATTGTCATTAGGCCACTAATGGCATTTTGCAACAATTTTCCTGTAGGAACCCGCTTGCTGGCGATGGTTGCCTACCGGCCTCATCGCCGGCAAGCCGGCGCCTACCGATGCGGGGGTCAGGGGTTTTCGTCAGGCTGCATCTGGCCGTCCCAGCCGCCACCCAATGCGGCGATCAATTGCACGCTGGCGACCAGCCGGGTTTGCAGCAGGGTCAGTACGGTCCGTTCGTTGCTCAGGGCCGTTGCCTGGACGTTCACCACATCCAGATAGGCAATCAGGCCCGCCTTGTACTGGTTCTCGGTCAGGCGCAAGGATTCACGGGCGGACTCCAGCGCCTCGTTGCTCACACCCGCCTCCTCTTCCAGGACCTTGAGCTGGACCATGTAGTTTTCTACCTCGCGCAAACCGTCGAGGACGGTCTGGCGATACCTGGCCACGGTTTCGTCGTAGGACGCTTCAGCGCGGTCAACTTCCGCCGAGCGCTGGCCACCATCGAACAACGTCATGGCCAGTCTTGGCCCCACCGACCAGAAACGGTTCGGCAAGCTGATCCAGTCGGCATAGGTACTGCTGGAATAACCACCCGCCAGGCTCAGGGTCAGGTCAGGATAGTAGGCGGTTTTCGCCACGCCGATATTGGCGTTGGCCGCGATCACCGCACGCTCTGCCGAGGCGATGTCCGGGCGGCGCTCCAGCAGTTGCGATGGCAGCTCGGCGGGAATCTGCGGCAAGACGGGAATGTCTTTGCTCACCGCCAGGTTGAAGGTGGCCGCAGGTTCGCCGATCAGCACTGCAATGGCATTTTCCAGCTGCGCGCGCTGCCAGATCAGATCGATCAGGCTGGCCTGGGTGCTTTTGAGCTGGGTCTGGGCCTGAGCCACTGCATCTTTGCCCGAGACACCTGCGCGGTACTGGTTTTCGGTCATTTTCAGCGAACGCTGGTACGTCTCGACAGTGGCTTGCAACAAGCGCGTCTGTTCGTCCATGACTCGCAATTGCAGGTAGTTCTGCACCAACTCCGACTGTTGGCTCAAGCGCATGGCGGCCAGGTCGGCGGCGCTGGCCTGCTCACTGGCATTGCTGGCTTCCAGGCCGCGACGCAACTTGCCCCAGATATCAGCTTCCCAACTGACCCCCAGCTGGGTGTTGAGGGTGTCGCGGATACCGCTGCTGGAGCTGCTCAAGCTCGCATTGCTGCTGCCGGTGCCCTGGCTGGCGCGGGTTTTGCTCGCGCTCAGGTCGACGGTCGGAAAGAACGCCCCCCGGGAGCTGCGCGCGGTGGCCTGGGCCTGGCGGTAGCGGGCTTCGGCCTGGGCCACGGTCTGGTTGGCGTTATTGAGCTTGTCCACCAGGCTGTTGAGTTGCGGGTCGCCATACAACTCCCACCAGGCGCCACGGGCCAGGGCATCGCTGGGCGCCGCCTGGCGCCAGCCCTGGGCCTCTTTGTACTGCGCCGGCTCAGCGACTTGCGGGCGCTGATAATCGGGGCCGATGGCGCAGGCGCTGAGCAGCATGGCGCAAAACACTGTAGGCGCGAGCTTGCTCGCGAAAAACCTGAGGGCACGACGGTGAGTCAGGTGCCCGGCGTTATCGTTGGAGATTTTCGCTGGCAAGCCAGCCCCTACAGGGAGGTGCATTGCAGTCATAGCGGAGTGTCCAGAGCAGCGTCGGTACGCACCCCGCGCCAACCGTTGAAACGGTGGCGCAGGCGGTCGAGATAGAGGTAAACCACCGGGGTGGTGTAAAGGGTCAGGATCTGGCTGAAGACCAGGCCGCCGATGATCGTCAGGCCCAGGGGCTGGCGCATTTCCGCACCTTCGGCAGTGCTGAGCAGCAAGGGCAAGGCGCCCAGGATCGCCGCCAGGGTGGTCATCAGGATCGGCCGCAACCGCAGCAGGCACGCGCTGCGTATGGATTCCAGGGGCTGCATGCCTTCCTTGCGCTCCAGTTGCAGCGCCAGGTCGATCATCAGGATCGCGTTTTTCTTCACCACGCCGATCAGCAGGAACAGGCCCAGCAGCGAGATCAGGCTGAACTCGCCGCCCAGCACATAGATCGACAGCAGCGCGCCGACCCCGGCCGACGGCAAGGTCGAGAGGATGGTCAGCGGGTGGATATAGCTCTCATACAGAATCCCCAGCACCAGGTACACCGCCACCAGTGCGCCGAGGATCATGAAAGGCTGGCTTTTCTGGGTGGCGGCGAAGGCATCGGCGGTGCCCGCCATCTTGGCAATCACGTCTTCGGGCAAGCCGACCTTGGCAATCGCCCGCTCGATGGCGGCCGTGCCCTGCTCTACCGTGACCCCGGGCGCCATATCGAAGGCGATGTCTTCGGAGGCGAACTGCCCTTCATGGCTGACGCGGTCGTCGGCCAGGCTGTTTTCGTAGTGGGCGATGGTCGACAGCGGGATCCGCGCACCAGCGGCGGTGATCACCTGCACCTGATTGAGGGTGATCGGGTCCTGGGCGTACTT
Organism: Pseudomonas fluorescens; assembly: GCF_000730425.1. Taxonomy (NCBI): domain Bacteria; kingdom Pseudomonadati; phylum Pseudomonadota; class Gammaproteobacteria; order Pseudomonadales; family Pseudomonadaceae; genus Pseudomonas; species Pseudomonas fluorescens. The sequence goes on from NZ_CP008896.1 coordinate 900,581, forward strand.
CGGATTGACTTCCATCACCACCCGATACTGGTTGAGGCTGTCATAGATGGTGGAAATCTGCCGCTGGCTGTAGGCATTGTTCAGCACCGAGGTCACCATGTTCATGTCCACGCCCAGGCGCTTGGCCTGGTCGCGGTCGACAATCAACGTCACCTGTTGTGCGCCCCGGCCTTCGCGGGCGTCGATGGCGGTCAGCTCCGGCAGTTCACGTAGCGCAGCGACGACTTTCGGGTACCACAGGCGCAGGGCAGACAGGTCGCCACTTTGCAGGATGTAGGAGTATTGCGAGGACGTCTGGTCGCGGCCACCGCCAAATTGCAGGTCCTGGTCGGCCATCAGCATCAAGCGGCCACCGGGCACCAGCGGCACGTTCTTGCGCAGGCGCTCGATCACCGCCTGGGCTGACACCTTGCGTTCCTTGATCGGCTTGAGCCGCACCAGCATCACCGCGTTGTTGGTGCCGTTGCTGCCGCCGATAAAGCCGGCCACGCTTTCCACGGCAGGGTCTTGCAACACGGCCTTGCGGAAGATCTCCATCTTCGGCTGCATGACACTGAACGACAGGCCATCGTCGCCGCGCACAAAACCGATCAGTTGCCCGGTGTCCTGCTGCGGCATAAAGGTTTTGGGGACCACCACATACAGCGCGATATTCACGCCGATGGTCACGAACAGGCTGAGCAGGGTCAGGCGCTTGTGCCGCAGGACCCAGTCGAGACTACGGGCATAGCCCGCGACCATATGGTCGTTGACCTTCTGGCTCCAGCGCTGCAAGCCGGTCTCCTGCCCTTTGACATGGGGCTTGAGCCAGCGGGCGCAGAGCATCGGGGTCAGCGTCAGCGAGACCACCAGCGACACGATGATCGCCGCCGCCAGGGTGATGGAGAACTCCCGGAACAGGCTGGTGACAATCCCGCCCATGAACAGGATCGACAAGAACACCGCCACCAGCGACACGTTCATCGACAACAGGGTGAAGCCGACCTCCTTGGCCCCCAGGTAGGCCGCCTTCATCGGCGCGATCCCGTCGTCGATATGCCGCGAGATGTTCTCCAGCACCACGATGGCATCGTCCACCACCAGGCCGGTGGCGAGGATCAGCGCCATCAACGACAGGTTATTCAATGAAAACCCATAGAGGTACATGATCGCAAAGGTGCCCACCAGTGACACCGGCACCGCCAGGGTCGGGATCAGGGAGGCACGGAAGTTGCCGAGGAACAGGTACACCACCAGGATCACCAGGGCTACGGCGATCAGCAGGGTCATTTCTGCTTCATGCAGGGTGGCGGTGATCACCGGTGAGCGGTCCATGGCCAGGTTGAGCCTGACGCTGGACGGCAATACCGCCTGCAACGCCGGCAACTGGGCCTTGATCTGCTTGACGGTCTCGATGATGTTGGCGCCGGACTGACGGTTGATTACCAGCAACACCGCCGAGTCATTGTTAAAGAAACCGCTGTTGTAGCGGTCTTCGACACCGTCGCTGATCTTGGCCACATCACTCAAGCGCAGAGCCGCCCCATTCTGGTAGCGGATCAGCAACGGCTCGTAGTCCTTGGCCTTTTCCAACTGGTCATTGGCCTGGATCTGCCAATTGCGCTCGCCATCCTCCACCGAGCCCTTGGGCCTGCGTACGTTGGCATTGGCAATGGTGTCGCGCACTTCATCCAGGGATACGCCGTACTGGTCGAGGGCCTTGGGCTCCAGTTCGATACGTACCGCCGGCAGCGAGCTGCCGCCGATCTGCACTTCGCCTACCCCCTGCACCTGGGACAGGCTTTGGGAGAGGATGGTCGAGGCCAGGTCATACAACTGCCCCTTGGGCAACACATCCGAGGTCAGCGACAGCACCATGATCGGCGCCTGGGACGGGTTGATCTTCCGATAAGTGGGCATGCTGCGCATGCCACTGGGCAACAGGTTGCGCGAAGCGTTGATGGCCGCCTGGACTTCCCGCGCCGCGCCGTTGATATCGCGGTCGGAATCGAAGGCCAGGATCACCCGGGTCGAGCCCTGGCTCGACGAACTGCTCAGGGTGGTGACCCCGGCAATCGCGCCGAAGGAGCGCTCCAGGGGCGTGGCCACGGTGGAGGCCATCACTTCCGGGCTGGCGCCAGGCAGGCTGGCGGAAACCACGATCACCGGGAAGTCGATCTGCGGCAACGGCGACACCGGCAACAGGTTGAAACTGACACCGCCCAACAACATGATCGCCAGGCTCAACAGCATGGTGGCTACCGGCCGGCGAATGAAAGGTCCGGACAGGTTCATGGCTCAACCGGCTCCAGCGCTTCAGGAGTCTTGCGCCAGCGACGGCCCAGGCGGTCGAAGTACAGATAGATCACCGGTGTCGTAAACAGCGTAAGGATCTGGCTCAACAGCAAGCCGCCAACCATCACCAGGCCCAGGGGCTGACGCAACTCGGCACCGGAGCCGGTGGCCAGCATCAACGGTACCGCACCGAACAGTGCCGCCAGTGTGGTCATCAGGATCGGCCGAAAGCGCAGCAGCGCCGCCTGATAGATCGCGGTCTGCGGGTCCAGGCCCTGGTTGCGTTCGGCGTCGAGGGCGAAGTCGATCATCATGATCGCGTTCTTCTTCACGATGCCGATCAGCAGGATGATGCCGATGATCGCGATCATCCCCAGGTCATTGCCACTGAACAGCAGCGCCAACAGGGCCCCCACCGCTGCCGATGGCAGGGTCGAGAGGATGGTGATCGGGTGGATATAGCTCTCGTACAACACGCCCAGCACGATGTACATGGTGACCACCGCCGCCAGGATCAGCAGCAAGGTGCTCGACAGCGAGGCTTCGAACGCCTGGGCGGCGCCCTGGAACTGGGTCTGCACGCCGACGGGCATGCCGATGTCCTTCTGCACCTGGTTGATCAGTTCCACACCCTTGCCCAGGGCCACGCCAGGCGCCAGGTTGAACGACATCATCACCGCCGGGAACTGACCGATATGGGTGATCGCCAACTGCGCCTGGCGCTGCTCGATGCGGGCCAGGCTCGACAGGCGCACCTGGCCGCCATCGACGGTTTTCACGTGGATCTGGTTCAGCGCGTCCGGCCCCAGGCTATCGCCGGATTGGGCCTGGAGTACTACGCGGTACTGGCTGGCCTGGGTGTAGATGGTGGAAATCTGCCGCTGGCCGAAGGCGTCGTACAGTGCATCGGTGATATTGGCCACCGATACCCCCAGACGCGAGGCGGCATCGCGGTCGATCACCATGTAGACCTGCAAGCCCTTGTCCTGCAGGTCGCTGGCCACGTCGGTGAGCTCAGGGTACTGGCTCAGGGCCTGCACCAGTTTGCCGCTCCACAGGGCCAACAGGTCGGCATCCGGGGAAGACATGCTGAACTGGTATTGGGTGCGGCTGACGCGGTCTTCGATGGTCAGGTCCTGGACCGGCTGCATGAACAGGCGAATGCCCACCAGTTTGTCCAGCGCCGGTTGCAGGCGACTGATCACCTGGGCGGCGCTCAAGTCCCGCTCTTTATGGGGCTTGAGGTTGATCAGCAAGCGGCCGCTGTTGAGGGTCGCGTTATCGCCGTCCACCCCGATATAAGAAGACAGGCTTTCTACTGCCGGGTCATCGAGGATGATCTTGGCCAGCTCTTGCTGGCGCTGGCTCATGGCCGCAAAGGAAATCGACTGCGGTGCTTCGGAAATGCCCTGGATCACCCCAGTGTCCTGCACCGGGAAGAAGCCCTTGGGCACCACCAGGTACAGCACTACCGTAAGGCCCAGGGTGGCGATGGCCACAAACAGGGTCAGCGGCTGATGCTTGAGTACCCATTGCAGCTTGCGTCCGTAGGCGGCGACCAGCCAGTCGATCCAGGCGCCGCTGGCCTTGTAGAAGCGGCCCTGCTCTTCTTCCTTGGGTTCACGCTTGAGCAGGCGTGCGCACATCATCGGCGTCAGGGTCAGGGACACCACCAGGGAAATCAGGATCGCCACCGCCAGGGTGATGGCAAACTCGCGAAACAGTCGCCCGACCACATCGGCCATGAACAGCAGCGGGATCAATACGGCGATCAGTGACAGGGTCAGGGACACCAGGGTAAAGCCGATCTGCTTGGCGCCCTTGAGCGCGGCGGCCATCGGCGTCTCGCCTTCCTCGATATAGCGGGAAATGTTCTCCAGCATCACGATCGCATCGTCCACCACAAAGCCGGTGGCGATGGTCAGGGCCATCAAAGTCAGGTTGTTGATGGAAAACCCGGCCAGGTACATCACGCCAAAGGTGCCGATCAGGGACAACGGCACGGCAATCGACGGGATGATCGTGGCGCTGAACCGGCGCAGGAACAGGAACGTCACCATGACCACCAGGGCAATGGCGATCAGCAATTCATGCTGCACATCGGTGACCGAGGCGCGGATGGTCTGGGTGCGATCGGTGAGTACCGTCACGTCGAGACCGGCTGGCAGGTTGTCGGTGATGCTGGGCAGCAGCGCCTTGATCCGGTCCACCACTTCGATCACGTTGGCCCCCGGCTGGCGCTGGATATTCAGCAGCACCGCCTGGTTTTCATTGGCCCAGGCGGCAAGGCGTTCGTTTTCCGCGCCGTCGACGATTTGCGCGACATCCTTGAGGCGCAGCGGCGCGCCGTTGCTGTAGGCCAGAATCAACTGCGCGTATTGCTCGGGGGACACCAACTGGTCGTTGGCATCGAGCATCGACACGCGGGTCGGGCCATCGAAGTTGCCTTTGGGCTGGTTGACGTTGGAGGCAGCGATCAGTGCACGCACATCCGCAAGGTTCAAGCCATTGGCCGCCAGGGCCTGGGGGTTGACCTTGATTCGTACCGCCTGGCGCTGGCCGCCGGCGATGCTGACCATGCCCACGCCGCTGATCTGCGCGATTTTCTGCGCCATGCGCGTATCGACCAGGTCATTGAGCTTGGGCAACAACATAGTCTTGGAGGTGATGGCCAGCGTCAGCACCGGGGTATCGGCGGGGTTGACTTTGTTGTACACCGGTGGCGCCGGCAGGTCCGAGGGCAGCAGGTTGCTCGCTGCGTTGATCGCCGCCTGCACCTGTTGTTCGGCGACGTCCATGTTGACGTCGAGGTTGAAGCGCAAGGTCAGCACCGAGGCGCCACCGGAACTGGTGGACGCCATCTGCGTGAGGCCGGGCATTTGCCCGAACTGGCGCTCCAGGGGCGCGGTCACCGCGCTGGTCATCACGTCGGGGCTGGCGCCGGGGTACAGGGTCATGACCCGGATGGTCGGGTAATCCACCTGGGGCAAGGCCGACACCGGCATCAGGCGATAGGCAATCAGGCCGGCCAGGACAATGGCCAGCATGCTCAGGGTGGTGGCGACGGGCCGCAGGATGAACAGGCGTGACAGGTTCATGCGCCGGCCTTTTGCGCCTTGCCGGCCTCAGCCGCGGGGCTGCCTTCGCCTGTTGCTGCGGGCTTGCCCTGCAAATGCTCGGTCGGGGTGGTCGGCACCTGGTTGCTGTCATTGACCACTTCTACGTCAGTGCCGTCCTTCAGGCGGTCGGTGCCTTCCAGCACCACGCGGTCGCCTGCGGCCAGGCCTTCCTTGACCACGGTGTTCTGGCCATCGGTATCACCAATCACCAGTGTGCGGATCTTGACCTTCTTGTCACCGTCCAGGGCGTAGACAAAGGTGCCGTTGGTGCCGAACTGGATCGCCGCCGAAGGTACCAGCACTACGTTTTTAAGGGTGTCGGCCAACAGACGCACGTTGACGAATTGGTTGGGGAACAGCACCTGGTCCAGGTTATCGAAGCGTGCCTTGAATTTCAGGGTGCCGGTGGCGACATCGATCTGGTTGTCCAGGCTCTGCAATACGCCGGTGGCTTGCAGTTGCAGGTCGCCTCGGTCCCAGGCCTGCACCGGCAGCTTGTTACCGCCGCGATAGCGGGCCAGCACGGTTTGCAGGGTGTTCTCCGGCAAGGTGAATGCCACGCTGATGGGCTGGGTCTGGGTAATGACCGCCAGGGCGGTGGTGTCATTGGCCGCCACCAGGTTGCCGACGTCCAGTTGACGCAGGCCGACACGCCCGGAAATCGGTGCACGGATCTTGGTGAATTCAAGGTTGAGCTTGGCGTCATCCACCGCGCCCTGGTTGGTCTTGACCGTGCCCTGGTACTGCAGGACCAGCGCGGCGGCGGTGTCCAGGGTCTGCTTGGCGATGCTGTCCTGCTCATATAGGCCGCGATAGCGTTCCAGGTCGACCTGGGCGTTCTTCAGTTGGGCCTGATTTTGCAGGAGTGTGCCCTGGGCCTGGAGCAAAGCGTTCTGGTAACTGCGCGGGTCGATTTGCGCCAGCAGGTCACCGGCCTTGACCATCTGGCCTTCTTCAAAGGCAATCTTCACCAGCTCTCCCCCGACCCGGCTGCGCACATTAATGGTGTTGAGCGCAGTCACCGTACCCAGTGCCTTGTAGTACACCGGGAATTCCCCCGTCACTGCGGGTGCGACACGTACCGGCACCGCTGCACCAGAGCCCCCAAAGCCGGGACGCATCATCCCTGTTTTACTGGTCCGGGCGGCCGGTGCTTCTTTGTTGGCGGCACCCGTGGGCCAGAATTTCCAGCACAGGCCGGCAATAACCACCAGGACGAGCAGGCCAAACAGCCAGCGACGGGAATTGCGGGGAGACGATTGCATGGATTGATCAACCATTGGATGCGAGGACTTCTACTTTGGGAGGCTGAAAGATAAGCACTGGAGCGCGTTTAGCAAAGCGCCTTTACCGGCTATTTACCTTCGGGTTTACAAACATTTACTTTTCGACTTAAAACTTCAACTGTTTGGGCTAAACCGCTGAAGCACAAATGAAAACGGCCTGGACTAGGCCAGGCCGCAAGCACGCATCATACGGGTTACTGCCCAGTGGCAGTAACGCGCTGGAACAATTACTTCAGTACGGCCAGGGCCGCTTCGTAGTTTGGCTCGTGGGCGATCTCGCCAACCAGCTCGCTGTGCAGCACCTTGTCGTTTTCGTCCAGTACGACCACGGCACGGGCGGTCAGGCCCTTGAGTGCGCCGTCGGCAATGGACACGCCGTAGTCGACAGCAAAGTCGGCGCTGCGGAAGTCCGACAGGTTCTTCACGTTTTCCAGGCCTTCAGCCCCGCAGAAACGGGCCTGGGCGAATGGCAGGTCGGTGGAGATGCACAGTACAACGGTATTGTTCAGCTCGTTGGCCTGGGCATTGAACTTGCGGACCGAAGTGGCGCAGGTCGGGGTGTCAACGCTTGGGAAGATGTTCAGTACTTTGCGCTTGCCGGCGAAAGTGGCCAGGGTGACGTCCGACAGATCGCCTGCAGTCAGGGAAAAGTCGAGGGCCTGGGTGCCGACTTGTGGCAACTCGCCTTCAACCTGGACCGGGTTGCCTTTGAGGGTGACTTGAGCCATGAACGGAATCCTTATGCTGGGTGTGATGAAACGAATTCGAGAGGCAGAAGTTAACCACAAAGTGCGAATGACACCTACGGGCGAATACAAATTGTCATAACAACGCCGGAACCCGGTCGCTGTGGTTTAATTGCGCCGCTTTTGCCCTGCCTAGAAGGAATTCCCCGTTGAACAATCAGCCTGCCACCCACGTCCTGGTTATCGGTTACGTCTGGCCGGAACCGCGCTCGTCGGCGGCCGGCGGGCATATGATGCAGATACTGGAGAGTTTTCTTACGCAGGGTTGGGAGATCACCTTCAGCAGCCCGGCGGCCATCGGCGAGCACAAGGCCGAGCTCGCGGCGTTGGGTATTCGTGAATGCGCCATCGAACTCAATAACAGCAGTTTTGACGATTTTATCTGTGATTTGGCCCCGGATATCGTGCTGTTCGATCGTTTCATGATGGAGGAGCAGTTCGGCTGGCGCGTGGAGAAGCAGTGCCCGCAGGCCTTGCGCGTGCTGGAGACCTCGGACTTGCAGAGCCTGCGCGATGCCCGCCAGCAGCGCCTGAAAGACTGTCTCAAGCACCATCCGGATGGGGATGACTTCAGCCCCTTGTTCGCCCCGGCCCTGGATGAAGAATTCCAGCTGATGGCCGACACCGATCTGGCCAAGCGCGAAATAGCGGCGATCTACCGCTGCGATATCAGCCTGATGATTTCCGACGTCGAAATTCAACTGCTCACCGAACACTTCAAGGTGCCTGCCGCCCTGCTCCACTGGTGCCCGCTGATGATCGACCCGCCTACCGAAGCGTTTGCCCCCTACGAAGACCGCGCCCATTTCCTGAGCATTGGCAACTTCCGTCACGCGCCCAACTGGGACGCCGTGCTGTGGATGAAAAACAGCGTCTGGCCGTTGATTCGCCAGCGCCTGCCCGCTGCGCAACTGCATGTCTATGGTGCTTACACTCCGCCCAAGGCCGCCGCGCTGCACAATCCAGCGCAGGGCTTTCACGTGATGAACTGGGCCGAGGACGCGCTGCACGTGATGTCGGCAGCGCGTATCTGCCTGGCGCCGCTACGCTTCGGCGCCGGGATCAAGGGCAAGCTGGTCGATGGCATGCTCTGTGGCACACCCAGCGTCACCACGCCCATCGGCGCCGAAGGCATGGGCGACGCGCAACACTGGCCTGGTGCAATCGCCCAGAGCGCCACGGCCCTGGCCGCTGCTGCGGTGGCGTTGTATGAAGACCGGCAAGCGTGGACCGTGGCCCAGCAGCGTGGCCGGGAGCTCCTTGCCAGGCGCTACACCGCGCATATCCACGGGCCTGCACTGGTGCAGCGCCTGCAACACTGCCGCAGTGAGCTGGCGAAACATCGAAGCACCAACTTCACCGGCAGCATGCTGCGCCACCATCTGCACAAAAGTACCCAATACATGGCGCAGTGGATCGAGGCAAAAAACCGCACGCATTAAGCGGCGGTGCTGGCGAGGTGACGCACAACGGGGCATTATCGGCTGCGCAGCCACAATAAAAGCGATGCCAGCATGACCCGAGCCGCGCGCATCACCGACCCTTCCTACGAGTTGATGGACGATCACAACGGCCTGTCCATCATCTATCGCCAGCACGGCTTTCCCTGCCCACTGGTGCGCTGGCATTTCCACAAGGAATACGAGCTGCACCTGATTGTCGCCAGCTCCGGCAAGGTGTTTGTCGGTGACTACATCGGCAATTTCTATCCCGAAAGCCTGTTCCTTACCGGCCCCAACCTGCCCCATAACTGGATCAGCCAGGTGGCCGAGGATGAGGTGGTGCCAAAGCGCGACATGCTGGTGAACTTCACTGATGAGCTGTTTGAGAATGCCATCCCGGTGTTCAGTGAGCTCAAGGCGCTGGCTCCCCTGCTTGAACGGGCGAAATACGGTATTGAGTTCCGTTGCAAACGCACCATTGCCCAGGCCATGACACTGATGCAACAGATAGAAGATGCCCGGGGCATGGCACGCCTGGGGTACTTCTTTATCCTGCTGGAGGTGTTGAACGCCTGCGAGGATTACCAATTGCTCTCAGGGGTCAACACGCCCCAATGGTCCGATGAGCACACGGTCGATCGCACCAACCGGGCCGTGGACTACATTTTTGCCCACTACGCACGGGAACTGCCCCTGGAGGAAGTGGCCGAGCATTTGGGTATGAAGCCCACGTACTTTTCGCGAGTCTTCAAGCAGGCCACCGGCCGTACCTTTATCGAGTTCGTCAACCGGTTGCGTATCAGCAAGTCCTGCGAGTTGCTCGCTGATGGCGACAAGGCGGTGACGGATGTGTGCTTTGAGTCAGGCTTCAACAACATCTCCAACTTCAACCGCAGGTTCCAGCAGCTCAAGGGCATGACGCCATCACACTACCGGCGGCTGGTGGTACAGCGCCTGACTGAGCAGAACCTGGCCTGACCAACCGCCCGGAAAGTCGGGTGCCCGACAAGTCACCCTCTTGGCTCTGCGCATTTGACGAAATGGCTGTGGTTTGAAAGTGCCCCTGTAAGACACGCCCCCCGCAAACCACCATGCACCCCCAGTGCAAAAAAGTATCAGTCCAAGTGCTCCCAAGGATTTGTCAGCGCGCCGGCAGAAGGCTGTAATCAACGCACACTCTTCCAGCTGGCCTGGGAGACACAACAACAATAACTGTCCTTCTGCTGCCCCCGGCGCAGAACTGGAGTGCGCGATGAATTTCCCTGTAAAAGCACTGCTTGCCTGTACCTGCATGACCCTCAGCGCCGCCAGCCTGGGTGCACAAACCCTGACCATTGCCACCGTCAATAACAGCGACATGATTCGCATGCAAAAGCTGTCGAAAACCTTCGAGGCCGAGCATCCGGATATCAAGTTGAACTGGGTGGTGCTGGAAGAGAACGTCCTGCGCCAGCGCTTGACCACCGATATCGCCACCCAGGGTGGGCAGTTCGATGTGCTGACCATCGGCATGTACGAAGCTGCACTCTGGGGTGCCAAAGGCTGGTTGGAGCCGATGACGAATCTGCCAGCGTCCTACGACCTGGATGATGTGTTCCCTTCGGTACGCGATGGCCTTTCCGTCAAGGGCTCGCTATACGCCCTGCCGTTCTACGCTGAAAGCTCCATCACCTATTACCGCAGCGACCTGTTCAAGGCTGCCGGGCTGAGCATGCCTGAACATCCGACGTGGGTGCAGATTGGCGAATTTGCCGAAAAGCTCACCGACAAGAGCAAGGAGCAATATGGCCTGTGCCTGCGCGGCAAGGCCGGCTGGGGCGAGAACATGGCCCTGATCGGCACCCTGGCCAATGGCTATGGCGCGCGCTGGTTCGATGAGAAGTGGCAGCCAGAATTCAACGGCCCCGAGTGGAAAGACGCGCTGAACTTCTATGTCGACAACATGAAGAAGTCCGGCCCACCGGGCGCCTCCAGCAACGGTTTCAACGAAAACCTGGCGCTGTTCAACAGCGGCAAGTGCGCGATCTGGGTGGATGCCAGCGTCGCCGGCTCGTTTGTTACCGACAAGACCCAGAGTAAAGTTGCCGAGCATGTCGGTTTCACCTTTGCCCCCCATCAAGTGACCGATAAGGGCACCTCGTGGCTGTACTCCTGGTCCCTGGCGATCCCCACCAGCTCCAAGGCCAAGGACGCGGCCAAGGTCTTCAGTGCCTGGGCCACCTCCAAGGAGTACGGCGCGCTGGTCGCCAAGACCGATGGCGTTGCCAATGTCCCACCGGGGACCCGCGCCTCGACCTACAGCGAGGCGTACATGCAGGCGGCACCGTTCGCCAAGGTGACGCTGGAGTCGCTCAAGGTCGCAGATCCCACCAAGCCGACGCTCAAGCCAGTGCCTTATATCGGCATCCAACTGGTGACCATTCCCGAGTTCCAGGCCATCGGCACCCAGGTCGGCAAGTTCTTCTCCGGCGCCCTGACCGGCCAGCAGACCGTAGATCAGGCCTTGGCCGCCGCGCAAACCACCACCGAGCGAGAAATGAAGCGCGCCGGCTATCCCAAGTAACCCAGCCTCATCACCGTAAATGTAGGAGCCGGCTTGCCGGCGATAGCGGTCGATCAGCCAACTGATTGATCGCCTGACAGGCCGCTATCGCTGGCAAGCCAGCGCCTGCATTGACTGCATTCCAAGGCGGGTTCTGTCTGCCTCTATTGGGTTTTGATTGCCATGAATACGTCTAAAAGCCGCCTGCTCAACCCCGGCTGGTTCCTTGTCAGCCCCTCGGTGGCCCTGTTGCTGCTGTGGATGATCGTGCCCCTGGGCATGACCCTGTACTTTTCGCTGATCCGCTACAACCTGCTCTACCCCGGCGAAAACCAATTCGTGGGCCTGGAGAACTTCACCTACTTCGTTACGGATTCGGGCTTCCTGCCCGGTGCCACCAATACCTTGTTGCTGGTGGGCAGCGTGCTGCTGATCAGTGTGGTACTGGGCGTACTGATCAGTGCCTTGCTGGAGGCCAGCGAGTTTTTCGGGCGCGGGCTGGTGCGGGTCTTGTTGATCTCGCCGTTCTTCATCATGCCCACCGTCGGTGCGCTGATCTGGAAGAACCTGATTTTCCACCCGGTGTCCGGCGTGCTGGCGGCGGTGTGGAAGCTGTTTGGTGCGCAGCCGGTGGACTGGCTGGCGCACTATCCGCTGCTGTCGATCATCATCATCGTGTCCTGGCAATGGTTGCCTTTCGCGATCCTGATTCTGATGACCGCCATGCAGTCCCTGGACCAGGAGCAGAAGGAAGCCGCACGCCTGGACGGTGCCGGGCCGATTGCGATTTTCTGGCACCTGACCTTGCCGCACCTGGCACGGCCCATTGCCGTGGTAGTGATGATCGAAACCATTTTCCTGCTCTCGGTGTTCGCCGAAATCTTTACCACCACCAATGGTGGCCCCGGCTACGCCTCGACCAACCTAGCCTACCTGATCTACAACCAGGCGCTGGTGCAGTTCGATGTGGGCATGGCCTCGGCCGGCGGCTTGATTGCCGTGGTCATTGCCAATATCGCGGCGATCATCCTGGTGCGGATGCTCGGCAAAAACCTGACTGACAAGCCTTGAGGGCCGCGCCATGACGCTTCAACAATCCCGCCGCCTGCAAAGCCTGTTGCTCGGCACCCTGGCCTGGGCCATCGCGATCGTGATTTTCTTCCCGATCTTCTGGATGGTACTCACCAGTTTCAAGACCGAAATTGACGCATTCGCCACGCCGCCGCAGTTCATTTTCACGCCAACCCTTGAGAACTACCTGCACATCAATGAACGCAGCAACTACATAAGCTTCGCCTGGAATTCGGTGGTGATTTCCTTCAGCGCCACCGCCCTGTGCCTGCTGATTGCGGTGCCGGCGGCCTACTCCATGGCGTTCTACGAAACCCAGCGCACCAAGGGCACGCTGCTGTGGATGCTGTCGACCAAGATGCTGCCACCGGTGGGCGTGTTGATGCCCATCTATCTGCTGGCCAAGAGCATGGGGCTTCTGGATACACGCCTCGCGCTGATCATCATCTACACCCTGATCAACCTGCCGATTGTGGTGTGGATGGTTTACACCTACTTCAAGGACATTCCCAAGGACATCCTCGAAGCCGCGCGCCTGGATGGCGCCACCCTGTGGCAGGAAATGGTGCGGGTGCTGCTGCCCATCGCCAAGGGCGGCCTGGCGTCTACCGTGCTGCTGTCGCTGATCCTGTGCTGGAACGAGGCATTCTGGTCGCTGAACCTGACCTCGTCGAATGCCGCACCGTTGACCGCGTTGATCGCCTCCTACTCCAGCCCCGAAGGGTTGTTCTGGGCCAAGTTGTCTGCCGTCTCGACCCTGGCCTGCGCGCCGATCCTGATCTTCGGCTGGATCAGCCAGAAGCAACTGGTGCGCGGACTGTCCTTTGGCGCAGTGAAATAAACGACGTACACCTCTGTGCAGGAGCCGGCTTGCCGGCGATGGCGCCCCCAAGGTCGCCACAGGGCTCAAGGGCCTTCTCGCCGGCAAGCCGGCTCCTGCAAAAATAACAACGAGCGGAGGCCCATCCCATGGCCAACCTGAAAATCAAGAATCTGCAAAAAGGCTTCGAAGGTTTCTCCATCATCAAGGGCATCGACCTGCAAGTGAACGACAAGGAGTTCGTGGTCTTCGTCGGGCCGTCCGGGTGTGGCAAGTCCACCCTGCTGCGCCTGATTGCCGGCCTTGAGGAAGTCACTGAAGGCACCATTGAACTGGATGGCCGTGACATTACCGAAGTGACCCCGGCCAAGCGCGACCTGGCCATGGTGTTCCAGACCTACGCCCTGTACCCGCATATGAGCGTGCGCAAGAACATGTCGTTTGCCCTGGACCTGGCCGGCGTGGACAAGCACATTGTCGACAGCAAGGTCAGTGAGGCCGCACGCATCCTGGAGCTGGGCCCGCTGCTGGAGCGCAAGCCCAAGCAACTGTCTGGCGGCCAGCGCCAGCGCGTGGCCATCGGCCGGGCGATTGTGCGCAACCCGAAGATCTTCCTGTTCGACGAGCCGCTGTCCAACCTCGACGCAGCCCTGCGTGTGCAAATGCGCCTGGAACTGGCGCGCCTGCATAAAGAACTGCAGGCCACCATGATTTACGTGACCCACGACCAGGTCGAAGCCATGACCCTGGCCGACAAGGTGGTGGTGCTCAACAGCGGGCGCATCGAGCAGGTCGGCTCGCCGCTGGAGCTGTATCACCAACCAGCCAACCTGTTTGTCGCAGGTTTTTTGGGTACACCGAAAATGGGCTTTCTCAAGGGCAAGGTCACCCGTGTCGACAGCCAGGGCTGTGAAGTGCAATTGGATGCCGGCACCCTGATCAGCCTGCCATTGAGCGGCGCCACCTTGAGCGTGGGCAGCGCGGTGACCCTGGGCATCCGCCCCGAACACCTGGAACTGGCCGCGCCGGGCGATACCACCCTGACCGTTACCGCCGATGTTGGCGAGCGCCTGGGCAGCGACACCTTCTGCCATGTGATCACCCGCAATGGCGAGCCGCTGACCCTGCGCATCCGTGGCGACATGGCCAGCCAGTATGGCCAGACGCTGCAATTGCACCTGGACCCGGCGCACTGCCACCTGTTCGATACCGATGGCGTTGCCGTGGCCCGCCCATTGCGCGCTGTCGCCTGATTTCGCGAGAACTTTTGATGAAACTCAATAAACACACACTCACCCAGCTTGCGCCCGCAGTGCGCCTGCCGGCCTACGCCCTGGCTGATACGCGCCAGGGCATCGCCCATATCGGCGTCGGCGGTTTCCACCGCGCGCACCAGGCGTATTACACCGACGCCCTGATGAACACCGGTGTCGGCCTGGACTGGAGCATCTGCGGCATCGGCCTGCGCGCTGAAGACCGCAAGGCCCGGGATGACCTGGCCGGCCAGGACTATCTGTTCACCCTGTATGAACTGGGCGACACCGACGACACCGAAGTACGGGTGATCGGTGCCATCAGCGACATGCTGCTGGCCCAAGACGGCGCCCAGGCCCTGATCGACAAGTTGGCCAGCCCGCAAATCCGCATCGTATCGCTGACCATTACCGAGGGCGGCTACTGCATCGACGACAGCAACGGCGAGTTCATGGCCCATTTGCCGCAGATCCAGCATGACCTGGCCCACCCCACGGCGCCGCAGACGGTATTCGGCTTTATCTGCGCGGCCTTGAGCCTGCGCCGTGCCGCCGGTATTCCGGCCTTTACCGTGATGTCCTGCGATAACCTGCCCCATAACGGCGCCGTAACCCGCAAGGCGCTGCTGGCGTTCGCCGCGTTGCGCGACACCAACCTGCACGACTGGATCAAGGCCCATGTGAGCTTCCCCAACGCCATGGTCGACCGCATCACCCCCATGACCAGCACGGCGCATCGCTTGCAACTGCATGATCAACACGGCATTGACGACGCCTGGCCGGTGGTGTGCGAGCCGTTTGTGCAGTGGGTGCTGGAAGACAAGTTCGTCAACGGCCGCCCGGCCTGGGAGCGGGTTGGCGTGCAGTTCACCGATGACGTCACACCTTACGAAGAGATGAAAATCGGCCTGCTCAACGGCAGCCATCTGGCCCTGACCTACCTGGGGTTTCTCAAAGGCTATCGGTTTGTCCACGAGACCATGAACGATCCGCTGTTTGTCGCGTATATGCGTGCCTATATGGACCTGGACGTGACCCCCAACCTGGCACCCGTACCGGGCATCGATCTGGACCAGTACAAGCAGACCTTGGTGGAGCGCTTCTCCAACCAGGCGATTGCCGATCAACTGGAGCGGGTCTGTTCCGATGGTTCATCGAAGTTTCCCAAGTTCACGGTACCGACCATCAATCGCCTGATTGCCGAGGGGCGCGATACCGAGCGAGCAGCGCTGGTGGTGGCGGCCTGGGCCTTGTACCTGCAAGGTGTGGACGAGAATGGCGTGCGCTACCGCATCCCCGATCCCCGTGCGGACTTCTGCCGGGCGCTGGTGGCTGATGACGCGTTGATCAGCCAGCGATTGCTCAGTGTGGAAGAGATTTTTGGCACGGCGATTCCCAATTCACCGGAGTTTGTGGCAGCGTTCGAGCGGTGTTTTGCCAGTTTGCGTGACAAAGGTGTCGCAGAGACCCTGAAGCACCTGCTCGCCAACTTTCACTGACACAACTTGAGCAAGATAATGTGGGAGCGGGCTTGCTCGCGAAAGCAGTGGGTCAGTTGATAAATGTTTGGCTGATACGCCGCTTCGCGAGCAAGCCCGCTCCCACATTTTGACCGCGTTCCATTGAGCGATAACTATGACCCGGCAATCTCTATTCCTCGGCATCGATTGCGGCACCCAAGGCACCAAGGCCATCGTCCTCGACGCCACCAGCGGCACGGTGCTGGGCCTGGGCGCTGCTGCCCACACCCTGATCAGCGGTGCCAATGGCCGGCGCGAACAGCACACTCAGGAGTGGCTGGATGCCTTTACCGAAGCCACCCACCGCGCCCTGCAACAAGCCGGCGTGGACGGCCAGGACATCCTCGGCATCGGGGTTTCCGGCCAGCAACACGGCCTGGTGCTGCTCGATGAGCACGGCCAGGTGCTGCGCCCGGCCAAGCTGTGGTGTGACACCGAAACCAGCGCCGAAAACGCCCGGTTACTCGAGCATCTGGGCGGTGAAAGCGGCTCCCTGGAGCGCCTGGGCGTCGCGATTGCCCCGGGCTATACCGTGTCCAAGTTGCTATGGACCCTGGAACAACACCCGGATGTTTTCGCACGCATCGCCCATGTACTGCTGCCCCACGATTACCTCAACTATTGGCTCACTGGCCGCGCCTGCGCCGAGTACGGCGACGCCTCGGGCACCGGCTATTTCAATGTGCGCACCCGCCAATGGGACCTTGGGTTGCTGCGGCACATCGATGCCAGCGGGCGCCTGGAGGCGGCTTTGCCCGCGCTGATCGAGGCCAACCAGCCCGTAGGTAACATTCTGCCGGCCATCGCCGAACGCCTGGGGATCAACCCCGGGGCCATGGTGTCCAGTGGCGGCGGCGACAATATGATGGGGGCGATTGGCACCGGCAACATCGTGCCAGGGGTGTTTACCATGAGCCTCGGTTCGTCGGGCACCGTGTATGCGTTTGCCGATCAACCGACGATCAGCGCCGAGGCCGCGGTGGCGACGTTCTGTTCTTCCAGTGGCGGTTGGCTGCCGCTGATCTGCACCATGAACCTGACCAATGCCACCGGAGTCATCCGCGAGCTGTTCGAACTGGACCTGATGGCGTTCAACACCCTGGTGGCCCAGGCCCCGATTGGCGCCGAGGGTGTCAGCATGCTGCCCTTTCTCAATGGCGAGCGTGTACCCGCCCTGCCCCATGCCACCGGCAGCCTGCACGGCCTGACCATGACCAACCTGACCCGTGGCAACCTGTGCCGTGCGGTGGTTGAAGGCACTACCTTTGGTTTGCGCCAGGGCCTGGACCTGTTGCGCCAGACCGGCCTGCACAGCCACAGTATCCGCCTGATCGGCGGCGGCTCGAAAAGCCCGGTGTGGCGGCAGATGGTCGCCGATATCATGGACACCGAAGTGGTCTGTACCGAACAAAGCGAAGCCGCGGCCCTGGGCGCGGCACTCCAGGCCGCGTGGTGCCAGTCCGGCGAAAGCCTTGAGGCGCTGTGCGCACGCTGCGTCAGCATCGACCCGGCCAGCCGTACCCAGCCCGTCGCCGCCAGCGTTGCGGCTTATCAACACGCCTATGAACGCTATCAACAGCATGTGGCAACCCTTTAAGAGCGAATAACTATGTATCTGGTGTGTGGCGAAGCGCTGTTTGATTTTTTCAGCCAGGAGGATGCCAGCGGACAGGCTTCCAACGTCAATTTCAAGGCGATTGCCGGCGGCTCGCCGTTCAACGTGGCCGTAGGCTTGCGGCGATTGGGGATTGATGCGGGCCTGTTTGCCGGTTTGTCCAGCGACTACCTGGGCCAGCGCCTGCGTAAGGTTCTGCGCGATGAAGGCGTACGCGACGAGTACCTGGTAGAGTTTGCGGCGCCGACCACCCTGGCGATGGTCGCCCTGGGCGCCAATGGCTCGCCGCAATACAGTTTCCGTGGCGAAGGCTGTGCCGATCGGCAACTGCAGCTTGAGCATTTGCCCGTACTCGATGCCCAGGTGCGTGGCCTGCATTTTGGTTCGTTTTCCCTGGTGGTGCAGCCGGTCGCCGACAGCCTGCGGGCCCTGCTCCGCCGGGAAAGCGGCAAACGCCTGATCAGCCTTGATCCGAATGTACGGCTAAACCCCGAGCCGGATATCGAGGTGTGGCGCCAGCGGGTTGCCGAGTTGGTGCACTATGCCGACCTGATCAAGGTCAGCGATGAGGACCTGCACCTGCTCTACCCCGGCCAGGCACCCGAAAGCGTTCTGCAAGGCTGGCTGCAGCATCGTTGCCAGCTGATTTTCCTGACCCGTGGCGGTGAGGGTGCAAGCGTGTTCAGCCGCCGGCATGGCAACTGGTCGGCACCGGCGGTCAAGGTGGTGATGGCCGATACAGTGGGTGCCGGCGACACCTTCCAGGCGGCCTTGATTGCCTGGCTCACCGAACAGCGCCTCGATTGCGTGGAAGGTGTGCAGGGCCTGGACCGGGAGCAGATCGACAGCATGCTCAAATTCGCCATTGGCGCCGCCGCGCTGACCTGTACCAAGACCGGGCCAGACCTGCCCTACCGTGAGCAATTGAACGGATAGACTTCGGCGCGGCTCACGGCCGCTCCCGTACAGCCCGGGCCACCCTGGCGCCGAGGATACCGGCGGCCAGTGGTACCAGCCAGAACAACCAGAGCTGCATCAGGTAATCGGTGCCGGCAAACAGTGCCGGCCCAGTACTACGTGCCGGGTTGACGGAGGTGTTGGTGACGGGAATCGACACCAGGTGAATCAGCGTCAGCGTCAGGCCCACGGCTATCGGCGCAAACCCCGGCGCGGCACCCGGCGCCGTCACCCGCATCACGATAAACGCCAGGAAGAACGTGCCCACGCTTTCCACCACCACGGCGGCCAACAGGCTGTACTGACCTGGGCTCAACGCGCCATAGCCATTGGCGGCGAACTCGCCGATTTCAAAGCCCGGCCGGCCACTGGCGACCAGCGCGAGGACCGCCGCCGCGACTGTCGCGCCGGCGACCTGGGCGATGATATAGGGCAGCACATCCACCCCCGGCAGGCGGCCTCCGGCCCACAGGCCGAGCGTTACCGCCGGGTTGAAATGTGCGCCGCTGATGCTGCCCACGGCGTAGGACATGGTCAATACACTCAGGCCAAATGCCAGGGCCACCCCGGTAAAGCCGATACCCAGGCCGGGAAATGCGGCCGACAGAATGGCACTGCCACAACCGGCGAAGGTCAGCCAAAAAGTGCCGAGAAACTCTGCTGCGATTTTTTGTTGCACGCACGACCTCAGCCACTGACGACGGATGTGGCGAAACACTAGCAGCGAGAGGTCACAGGGCCGTATCGGATTTGTCTGAGGCTTGCCTCACAGCGCACGCGTGGCCCCTTCTGAGACCATGCGCAGCGGTGCCGGGCCTGGAGGTTATCCAGGCCCGCGATCCTGCGATGAGCTGATCAGTACAGCCTGGCACCCACCCGGCGCGGAGCCGGTGCATGGGCGTGCTTGAGGTCTTCACGCAATTCGGTGATCAAGTTGCAGATGGCGCGGCTGCTGTCGAGTTTATCGGCCTGGATGCCGGTGACCGTGGTACCTGTACCATCGTCGTCGTAGATTTTGATCGTCAACGATCCATCCTGAGCCTTGATGCATTCACAACGCCTGGGCAGGAAACTTCCTTCGATAAGACCGCGTAGTTCCAATTCCGAAAACATGGCTAAACCTCTCCTTTTTTTGAGACCGCCAATGAATTTTTATAAAAATGAATAGTCTGAGCGCCGCGCCTTGCCAACCCTGGCAGACGCGTTCAATTGCCAAGCCTACTCCTTGTACCCAGGGGCGTAGGATCCTTTCCTCATAAGCAACAACAACCTTTATATAAGTTGCTGCGGGTTTGCACTGCCGGACGATGGCGTGCATCGTGGCAACGCTTGTTCAACTGACCTCAAGATAAGGACGTCACATGACTTCTGCTCCCTTCAATACCCTTTGCGTGCTGGCACTGAGCGTGCTGGCGACCCAGGCCAGTGCCGCCAAGCTGGAAGAGATCGCGCCCTACCCCAAGGCGGATGCCGGGCAGGTTCGCCAGGTCATCCACCTGCCTGCACAGCCCCGGGAACAGGACTTCAAGGTTGAAATCCTCGCCGGTAAAACCTTGCCGGTCGACTGCAACCAACAGCGGCTCGGCGGTGTGCTGGAAGAGAAAAACCTCGAAGGCTGGGGCTATCCGTTTTACCGCCTGGAGAACATCAGTGGCCCCATGAGCACCCTGATGGCCTGTCCTGAAGGCAAGACCCGCGAGGACTTTGTGCCGGTGGTCGGCGACGGTTTTCTGCTGCGTTACAACAGCAAATTGCCCATCGTTGTATATGTTCCAAAAGATGTCGAAGTGCGCTACCGCATCTGGTCGGCATCCACCACCGTCGAAAAAGCCAGCGTGCAGTAACTAACCCGAATGTGGGAGCTGGGTATCTGACACCCCGAGGTGTTTTTGCTGGCGCCATCGTCGCCTCGCTAAAGCTCGACAACTCCCACATTCAAGCTGTGTTGTTGCACCGCCACCCGCTCGGCAACATTTGGCGCGGCAACGGCAGGTTTGAAATTTCATGCAACAAAGCTGACCGCGGTCCAGGGCAAGTCGACTCGGGGGTTTACGATGAATATACGAAACGTATACGCTTTGCATATCCACCCTGCACAGTGAACCCCATGGGCATCGTCAAGATCACCGATCAACTGCATGAACAAATCCGCCTGGCCAGCGCCACCATGGACCGGTCCATCAACGCCCAGGCGCAGTTCTGGATCAAGATCGGCCTGTTGGCCGAACTCAACCCACACCTGGCCTACAACGACCTGATCAACAAGTTGTTGCTCGACGAACCTGACCTGATCCGGGGGCGCAGCTGATGATCAAGACCCCTGCACAGATTGCCGTGATGCGTGAAGCCGGCCGCCTGCTGGGCCAGGTGTTCACCCTGCTCGACAACCGGATCGGCGCCGGCCAGACCACTCTTGAACTGGATGCGGCGGTCGAGGCATTTATCCGCCAGGACCTGCAGGCGCGCCCCGCCAGCCTCGGGCAGTACGACTATCCCTTCAGCATCAACACTTCCATCAACGAAGTGGTGTGCCATGGCATGCCGGATGCCAAGGCGGTGCTGAAGGATGGCGATATCGTCAATATCGACATCACCCTGGAAAAAGGCGGGTTTATCGCCGACTCCAGCAAGATGTACATGATCGGCGCCGTCGCGCCCAAGGCCCGGCGCCTGGTGGAGCAGACCTTCGAGGCGATGTGGGCCGGTATCCGTCAGGTCAAGCCCGGCGCGCGCCTGGGGGATATCGGGCATGCGATCCAGCGCCACGCCCAGGCCAACGGCTACAGCGTGGTGCGCGAATACTGCGGCCACGGGATTGGCCGGGAAATGCATGAAGAGCCGCAAATCCTGCATTTCGGTCGTCCAGGCACCGGCTTGACCCTGCGCGAGGGCATGGTGTTCACCATCGAGCCGATGCTCAACCAGGGGAGTGCCAAGGTGCGCAGCCTCAAGGATGGCTGGACCGTGGTGACCCGCGACAATAGCCTGTCGGCCCAATGGGAACACACCGTGGCCGTCACCGCGCAAGGGTTTGAAGTCTTGACCCTGCAGGCAGACGCCTAAGCCCTTCAGCACCGGCGGGAATGCGCGACCCGGTCACCCCGCTTTCCTGCCGCCCCCGGCAAGCCGCCGAAGCCCCAGCACCATCCCCACGGCGCCCAGCGCCATCGCCAGGAGAAACAACGGATACGCCACCCACCAGGGCGTGCCGGCCGTCATCATGCTGAACTCGGACATCCCACCAATACTGGCGAGCAGATTCAGCGGCAGGAACACCACGTTGATCAGCGTCAACTTGCGCAGCAGGTTGTTCATGCTGTTGTTCATCAAGTTACCCCGGGCATCAATCAGCCCGGAGAACACATTGGAATAGATCTCTGCCTGCTTGAAGCACTGGTGGTTCTCGATGATCAGGTCGTCGATCAAGCCCAGGGTCTGCGGGCTGAAGTGCTCCTTCTCGCCATGGTTGCGCAAGCGCGTCAAGACTGCGCCGTTGCTGTGCAGCGCGTTGATGTAATAGATCAGGCTCTCGCTGAGGCTGAACATCTGCATCAGGTGGCGGTTGCTCATCGAGGCGTTGAATTGCTGCTGCAGTTCCCGGGCGACCTGCTTGATCACCTTGAGGTGGCCCAGGTAGTGATGGATGTTGTTCAGCAGCAGATCCAGCAACACATCCAGCGGTGTATGCAGCGGCCGACGCGCGCCCAGGCCGGACAACTGGCTGTCGTCGGTGGCAATCACCAGCAGGCGATCGGGCGAAAACAGCAAGCCACAAGACGACACCTCAAACACCAGGTTGCTGCCTCCTGAGTAGTTTTGCGGGCGTTTCCAGATCAGAAACAGGTTGTCGGGATGGAACTCGATACGCGACACCTCGTCCGGGTCCAACGCCGACGCCAGCGCATGCTCATCGACTTTGTAGCGCTCGCGCAGCCATTCACGCTCATCGCTGTCGGGGTTGTTGAACAGCAGGATCTCGGCATTTTCGCGCTCGGTACGGCGCAGCGTACCCTCGCTGAGCTCAAGGCAGATCACCAGACCTGCCCCTGGCGCTTGAGCTCCAGACGGCGCACGAACTCTTCCAGGACCAGGCAATACAGGTCGTCCTGCAAGTAGGCGTCTTCAATCCCGGCGTCCATATTCGGGTTGTCGTTGACCTCGATCACCACCACCTTGTCGCCGGACTGCTTCAAGTCCACGCCGTACAACCCGTCACCGATCAGGTTGGCGGTCTTCACCGCCAATTCCACCACGGCCTTGGGGGCCTCATGCACCGCCAGGGTACGACACTCGCCGTTGATATCCTGGCCAATGGCCTTGTGGTTGTAGATCTGCCAATGGCCCTTGGACATGAAATATTGGCAGGCAAAAATCGGCTTGCGGTTCAGTACGCCTATGCGCCAGTCGTACTCGGTGTAGAAAAACTCCTGGGCCAGCAGCAACACCGAGTGTTCGAACAACTCCGCCGTCGCCGCCAGCAACGCCTCCTGGCTTTCGACCTTGATCACCCCGCGGGAGAAACAACCGTCGGGGATTTTCAGCACCAGGGGGAAGCCCAGGCGCTCGCCGACTCGCTCGAAATCTTGCGGTCGTTCCTTGTACAGAATCTCGGTGACGGGCATACCCAATTGATGGCTGTTGAGCAGATCCGTGAGGTAGACCTTATTGGTACAGCGCAGGATCGACGCGGGGTCGTCCATCACCACCAGCCCTTCGCTCTCGGCTTTCTTGGCGAACCGATAGGTGTGATTGTCGACACTGGTGGTTTCGCGGATCAACAAGGCGTCGTACTCGGCCAGCCGCGCGTAGTCCTTGCGTTCGATCAGTTCCACATCAATCCCCAGTCCCTTGCCCACCCGCACGAAATTTTCCAGAGCCTTGGCATTGGAGGGTGGCAACGGCTCCTGGGGATCGTGCAGGATCGCCAGGTCATAACGCGCCAGGCGCCGCGAGCGCGGTTGGCGCCAGATCCTGCGGCTGAAGTTGTCCAGGGCCTGGGCAAACTGATCTTCCTGATCATCGCGTAACTTATGCAGCGCTCCGGACTTGATGCCTTCGATATGCCAGCCGTTGTGCTTGCGAAACTCAACTAACAGGATCGGGCATGGGAACACTTCAAATAATTGCCGAGCCAGATCCTGCAACGGATCAATATTGGTCCGGCCAAAATAAAGTGTCAGGGTAAAACCTTCGGTATTGCTGTAGAGGTGATGACTCAATGCTTTATCAAGGGTTTTATCAAGATTATCCAGGGCCAGGCCATACAAGGATTTTTTCGTCAGTTCGCTGATAGTGCGCACCGACGGAATCACCTTGTGCCCGCGCGCCTCGGCCAGCAGCGAACAGTAGTAGCCATGCCCCAGGTACTTGTAGCTGCGGCACAGGTTGATCACCTGCACCCGCTTTGCGCCCTCGTTTTCCCGAGGGCGCTCGAGGTATTCCTGGGCGGTGACAATATCTTCGCTGGGAAAGTAAGAGGCCCAGTCTTCCTTGCGTTCAACGATAATCACAACTTGGCTTGAACTGTTAGGCGGTGTGGAAAAATATCCGTCGGGAGTTATTGTCGTTGCGACGATTTGCTCGGATACTGCTCGCCAATGACTGTGTACCGCTGACATATTGATTGATCCGCTAGAGAACTTGACCTTTTCTATTAAGCACGATCTTTCAGAGAAGTCTCGTTTAGTTACGCAACTTTTACGGCGGTTATATGACTCTTTCCTTTCGCGTTGCAACACTCGATGATTTGCCAGCATTGGTCGCTTTGGAACAGCACTGTTTCACCACTGACCGACTGTCCGCCCGCAGTTTCCAATGGATGATCAGCCGTGCCCACGCGCAGTTGCTGGTGGCCGAAAACACCGGGCAATTACTGGGTTATGCCCTGGTGTTGTTCCATCGCGGCACCTCGTTGGCGCGCCTGTACTCCCTGGCCATTGCCGCGCCTGCCCGGGGCACGGGCCTGGGCAAGCAACTGCTGGCGCGTATCGAAGCCTGCGCCGTGGCCCACGATTGTGCTTACCTGCGCCTTGAGGTGCGCACCGATAACCCTGGCGCTATTGCCCTGTACGAGCGCAGCGGCTACCGGCGCTTTGCCCTGATCAACGACTACTACGCCGACCATACCGACGCCCTGCGCCTGGAGAAACGTATCCTCCAGCACACAGACACCCGTGCCTTGAGCGTCCCCTACTACCAGCAGACCACCGATTTCACTTGCGCAGCAGCGTGCCTGCTGATGGCCATGGGCGCCCTGTTGCCTGGGCGTGAGTCCCTGCGCCGCGAAGAGCTGCAGATCTGGCGCGAAGCGACCACCGTGTTCATGACGGCTGGACACGGCGGCTGCAGCCCCCAGGGCCTGGCGCTGGCCGCGTGGCGTCGGGGGTTTCGCGTGCGTATGCAGGTCAATGTGCGTGGGCCGCTGTTTCTCGATGGAGTACGCGACCCGCATAAAAAAGATGTCATGCGCCTGGTGCATGAAGGGTTCGAGCATGAGTTGGCGGGCAGTGAGGTACAACAGGTGTTCGGTGGTGCGTTGGACCTCGCGCAGGTTCTGGGCGACGGCGGGCAACCCCTGGTACTGATCAGCAGTTACCGGCTGACGCGTTCCAAGTCACCGCACTGGGTGATCGTGACCGACTGTGATCAAGAGTTTGTCTACCTGCATGATCCTCACGTGGACCATAGCCAGCACCGCCAGCCCATGGACTGCCAGCATTTGCCGGTCAGCCACGGGGAGTTTGATCGGATGTGCCGCTTCGGCAATAACCAGCTACGGGCAGCGGTGGTGCTATACCGGTAACGCCACCGCCCTGGCGCTGCCGGTTGCGGCGGCCTTGGCTTCCAGCTCGCGCACCAGGGGCAGCACGCGCTGGCCAAAATACGCCACCTCCTCCTGGAAGTGCAGGAAGCCGGCCAGCACCAGGTCCACCCCCACCGCCTTGAGCGCGACGATGCGCTCGGCAATCTGCCGGGGTGTGCCGATCAGGTTGGTCTTGAAACCATCGTTGTACTGCACCAGGTCGGCGAAGCTGGACTTGGCCCAGTTGCCCTCGCCCTCCGGCGAGGCCTTGCCCGCCTGCCTGGCTGCATCGCCAAAGGCATTGACCGCTTGCGGGTCGGCCTTGTCGATGATCTCGGCCAACACCGCCAGGGCCTCTTCTTCGGTATCGCGGGCGATCACAAAGGCGTTGACCCCGACTTTGACCGAGTGGTTATTGGCCGCCGCCTTGGCGCGGATATCGTCGACCTGAGCCTTGATCCCTTCCGGGGTATTGCCGTTGGTGAAATACCAGTCCGATACCCGTGCTGCCATATCCCTTGCTGCACGGGAGCTGCCACCCTGGAAAATCTCCGGGTGCGGCAGGCCCAGGGGCTTGGGCTTGAGGCTGTAATTGTTGAACCGGTAGAAGTCGCCCTTGAAGGTGAAATGGTCCTGGGTCCAGATGCCTTTCAAGGCGCGGATGAATTCTTCGGAGCGCCGGTAGCGCTCATCATGCTCCAGCCAATGTTCGCCAATGGCCTGGAACTCGCCCTTGAACCAGCCGCTGACGATGTTCACCGCCACCCGGCCATTGGTCAGTTGATCGATGGTTGCCAGTTGCTTGGCCGCCAGCGCGGGCTGCCAGGGCCCGGGCAGGATCGCCGCGATCACCTTGAGTTGGGTGGTGGCGGCCAGCAGTGCGTGGCTGAAGGCCACGGATTCATGCTGGTACTCGGCACCGTAGCCGGCGGTAAAGCGGATTTGCGTCAAGGCGTACTCGAACCCCGCCTCCTCAGCCAACTGGGCCAGCTTGCGGTTGTAATCGATACCCCAGTCGGTACGTTGTTCGACCTTGCTGACCACCAGGCCACCACTGACATTGGGCACCCAATAGGCAAATTTCACGGCTTGCTGAGTCATCGTTCGGTACCTCGCACACTAGGATTGTGCAGGTTATGGAGCAGCAAGCGTGCCAGCGTGGGCAAAGCCCCGTGGCAGGCGCGTCCGGCCACTTCGGGGCTGGATGGAACAATGTTGCCCAGAGGGGTGATTTGTTGGATCACTGTTGCTGACACAACACCCAACCCATCTGTAGGAGCCGGCTCCTACATGCAACAGTCGCCGTAACAATCGGTTATAGGTAAGCTAGCGGACTTTCGCGCAGCCCCTTTCTGCGCCTCGCCGAAGTAAGTCGCCTCCATGCCTTTTGAACTCAGCGTTGACCTCACCACCCTGTCCATTCTTGCGGTGGTTGCCTTTATCGCCGGTTTTATCGATGCCATTGCCGGCGGCGGCGGTTTGCTCACCACCCCGGCCTTGCTCACCGCCGGCATGCCGCCCCATCTGGTGCTGGGCACCAACAAACTGAGTTCGACCTTCGGCTCGGCCACCGCCAGTTTCACCTTCTACCGGCGCAAGCTGTTCCACCCGCGCCAGTGGGTGCACGCCATCGTGGGGACGTTGATCGGTGCGCTGGTCGGGGCCATCGTCGCCCATTACCTGCCCGCCGAATGGCTGAACAAGATGCTGCCGGTGATCGTTTTCGCCTGCGGTATCTACCTGTTGTTTGGGGGTACGCCCAAGGCACCGCTGGACGCAGATGCGCCGATCAAGAAGAAATGGCAATCGACCCAGGGCTTCGGCCTGGGTTTCTATGATGGTGTGGCAGGCCCCGGCACCGGCGCGTTCTGGACCGTCAGCACCCTGCTGATGTACCCCGTCGACCTGGTCAAGGCCAGCGGCGTGGCGCGCAGCATGAACTTCGTCAGCAACGCGGCGGCGCTGTCGGTGTTTATCTTCAACGGTTCGGTGGACTGGATTGTCGGCCTGAGCATGGGCCTGTCGGTGATGGTCGGCGCGTTCTTCGGCGCACGCAGTGCCATCAGCGGCGGCGCCAAATTCATTCGCCCGGTGTTTATCACCGTGGTGCTCGGCCTGACCGTGCGCCTAGCCTGGCAGCACTGGTTCAGCGTGGCCTAGGCGGCGCGCCACATACAGGTCGATGAGGTAGCGGGCAATCGAACGCGACGCCGGCAGCGGTGGCAATTGGTGGATATTGAACCACTGTGCGTCTTCAATCTCATCGGCCTGGGGCACGATCTCGCCTGCGGCATACTCGGCGTGAAAACCCAGCATCATTGAGTGCGGGAACGGCCAGCACTGGCTGCCCACGTATTGGATATTCCGCACCTGCACCTGCACTTCCTCGTGCACTTCACGGATCAGGCAGTCTTCGGCAGATTCCCCAGGTTCGGCGAAGCCGGCCAGGGTGCTGTAGACCCCGGTGACGAAACGCGGTGAGCGTGCCAGCAGAATCTCATCGCCTCGGGTGATCAGCACAATCATGCTTGGGGAAATACGCGGGTAGCTGCGCAGGTCGCACGCCTGGCAGAACATCGCGCGCTCCCTGGGCACCTGCACCATCGCCTGGCCGCAACTGCCGCAAAACCGGTGCTCGCGGGCCCAGGTACCGATCTGCGCGGCATAACCCAGGACTGTGTACAGGCGGTGATCGTCCTGCAACATAAAGGCCCGCAGGCCTTGCCAGCGGCAACCCGGCACATCGCCAGGGCTGTTCAGTTCCAGCAGGTACACCGGTTCGCCATCCAGATGGCCGATGCCATGCTCGGCCAATACCGACAGATCCTGGCGCTTGAGCCATTCCCTGGGGAACAGCGGCCCGTTGTCATCCAGCAAAAAACCTTCGCGGCTACGGGCCACAGCCCAGCCGCCGGGGGCGTCATTGTCCAGCAGCGTTGTGGTCATCCAGCCTGGGGTCATGTTCAGTCAATCCACGAATTCGGGTTTCTGCTTGCTCATATGGGCCGCAATGGCCACGCGCAGGTCGTTGGATTGCAACATAGCAGCGTTCCAGGTGGCAACGTATTCCAGGCCATCGTTGATGCTGTGATCACGCATGTAGCTGATCATGGCTTTGGTGCCGGCCACGGCAATCGGCGATTTGGCGGCGATTTGCGCGGCAAGCTCCATGACCCCGGCCAGCAGGCTTTCGTGATCGGCAAACGTGCGGTTGACCAGGCCGATGCTGCGCGCTTCTTCGGCGCCGAAGGTGCGGCCGGTGTAGGCCAGTTCGCGCAGCATGCCGTCGCCGATGATGCGTGGCAGGCGCTGCAGGGTGCCGACGTCGGCGGCCATGCCGATATCGATTTCCTTGATTGAAAATTGCGCGTTATCAGCGGCATAGCGCATGTCACAGGCGCTGATCAGGTCGATGGCGCCGCCGATGCAGTAGCCCTGGATCGCCGCCAGGACCGGTTTGCGGCAGTTATCGACCGCATTGAACGAGGCTTGCAGTTGCAGGATCTTGCGCCGCAGCAAGCGCGCATTGCGCCCCACGTCCTTGCCAAATTCATTGGCCACCGAAGCCAGCATCATCAGGTCGATGCCCGAGGAAAAATGCTTGCCCGCGCCACTCAACACCACCGCGCGCACCGCGTCGGTGTCATCGACCCATTGGAAGATCTCGATGATTTCGCTCCAGAACGCCGCGTTCATCGCGTTGATCTTTTCCGGGCGATTGATCTGCACATGGGCGACGTTGCCGTGGAGTTCGACGACAAAGGCTTGGTATTCGGACATGGCAGTGATCCTTGGCTGGTGGCTGATAAGGGCCGAACTATAGCAAGGGTGCGTCTGGGGCGGTAAGGCCGTGCATATGCCAAAAACAGGACTGGAGCGCGGCTCCTACGGGTCAGATGGGCAGCCACAGGCGCAGGCGCGCGCCGCCCAAGGGCGAAGCCTGGGCGGTGAGCGTGCCGCCTTGCGCCTCGACAGCCCGGCGGCTGATTGCCAGGCCCAGGCCAAAGCCGCCAGTGGCCCGGTCACGGCTGCGGTCCAGGCGGTAGAACGGCTCGAAGATCCGCGCGCGCTGCTCTTCGGGGATACCAATGCCATCGTCATCCACCCAGATTTCACAGCCCTTGGCACACACCTTGACGCCAATCTGGATCCGCCGCTCGCAGTAGCGCATGGCATTGCGCAGCAGGTTTTGCAGGGCGCGGGCGGTAAGGCGTGGGTCGAGGGTAAAACGCTCCACGGCGCAGTCCAGCACCACATCAATCACGATCTCGGGGTTTTCCAGCTCTTCGTCGATGCTGC
The DNA here is from genome assembly GCF_000730425.1 of Pseudomonas fluorescens. Classification (NCBI taxonomy): domain Bacteria; kingdom Pseudomonadati; phylum Pseudomonadota; class Gammaproteobacteria; order Pseudomonadales; family Pseudomonadaceae; genus Pseudomonas; species Pseudomonas fluorescens. The sequence continues at coordinate 930,327 of NZ_CP008896.1, forward strand.
CCAGGATGCTGTCGATAAACTCATCCAACACCACGTCCACTCGCTCGGGCAGTTGCGCCGGATTTTGCAGACGGCTGTAGGACAGCAACTCCAGCACCAGCTCATCCAGCTCGCGGATGTGCGCCACCAGGCCTTGCAGGCGTTCGCGACTGGCAGCCGGCTGGTCTTCGGACAACGCCAGGGCCAGGCCGAAGTCCAGGCGGGTCAACGGGGTGCGCAGCTCATGGGAGACGGCGTTGAGCAAGTCGCGTTGCTGGTTGAGCAGGTGTTCGATGTCGTTGGCCATGGTGTCGAACACCGCCGCCAGGCTGCCGATGTTGGAGCTGGGGGGAATGTGCGTGCGCTCTTCCAGGTGCCCACGGCCCAGTTGCGCGGCTGTCGCCTTGAGGCGTTCCAGGTCCCGCCAGTGGGGGCGCAGCCATATCACCAGGCCGCCGAGCAACGCCGCGCCGATCAGCACATTCATGGTCCAGTACAGCAGGTTCATGTCCAGCGGGTCGGGCGGGATGGTCAACTTGACGGCCAATTGTCCATTGAGCGGCGAGCTGATTTCTTCCATCCAGCCCCACTCTCCCAGGCGGATCACAGGCTTGCCCTGCTCCAGCAAGCGCTCCTCGGCCGGTGTGTAGCGGGCGTCCTGACGGTGCAGCAATTGCACCTTCAACGGCGCAAAGTCCCGGGCCAACTGCTCGGTGACCTCGGACCAGCGCTCCACCGGCCGGCTGTGGTACTGGCGCACGATCAGGCTCTGCAAGCCACGGGATTGCTCGATGCTGTAGTTCATATAGCGGCTGTGGAAGACCTCGATGATGCCCATGGGGATCAGATAGATCGCCGCGCTATAGGTCACGATGGTCAGCAGGTAAAGACGGATCAGGACGCGGAACATGGTGTCAGCATTCCCACTCGGAGCGGCTGAACAAGTAACCCTTGCCCCAGACCGTCTTGATCTTGCGAGCCTCGCCGGCATGATCGTCGAACTTGCGGCGCAGCTTGGAGATAGCCACATCCACCGAGCGGTCGGTGCCGTTGAACTCGATGCCACGCAGGCGTTGCAGGATCTGGTCGCGGCTGAGCACTTCGCCAGCATGCCGGGCCAGCACCACCAGCAGGTTGTATTCGCCGCTGGACAATTCCACCGCCTGGCCGCGCCAGGTCACAGAACGTTCCGACAGGTCGATGCACAGGTTGCCCATCAGGATCTGATCATTGGCCGCCTGTGGTTCGCTGAGGCTGCTGCGGCGTAACAAGGTGCGCACCCGGGCCAGCAGTACCCGTGGCTCGCAGGGTTTGGTCACGTAGTCGTCGGCCCCCATTTCCAGGCCCAGCACCTGGTCATGGCTGTCATCCCGAGCGGTAAGCATCAGGATCGGCAGGCCGGCCGAGTCGGCGCGCAGCAGGCGGCAGACTTGCAGGCCATCGAGGCCGGGCAGCATCAGGTCGAGGATCACCAGGTCCGGCGGGTTGAGCCTGGCCCGCTCGCGCACATGGTCGCCGCGACTGAGCACATTGACGTGATAGCCGTTGCGCTCAAGGTAACTGGCAATCAGCTCGGACAGCGCAGCGTCGTCTTCGACCAGGAGGATATTGGGCATGGTGTTTCCAGTTAATGCGGTTTTTTTGTCGTACACAAATCCAATGTGGGAGCGGGCTTGCTCGCTCCCACATTAAATCGTCATTTATCAGAAGAGCTTGTTAGGATCCACGGCCGTGAAGGATATACGCCCGCGCCTCGGCGTGCGCCGCACCTTACATTTTTTCACACACCGCCTACACAGCTTCACAGCACCAGGCCGGGGGCGCCCGTAGGATGCGCCAGTCAATATTGGGATAAGAGCATGTCAAAGAATCTGTTTGCGCCGTTTTGCCTGCTGGCACTGACGTTGGCCCTGAGTGCGTGTGGCAACTCTGCAGGCGACACCCCGCAAATGCCGCTGGCCAAAGTGCGGGTTGAAACCCTCGAAGCCAGGCCCCTGTCCATCAGCAGCGAGCTGAGCGGGCGGATTGCCGCGCCACGCATTGCCGAAGTACGCGCGCGGGTCGCGGGCGTGGTGTTGCAACGGGTGTTCAAAGAAGGCCACGACGTCAAACAGGGCGACGTGCTGTTCCGGATCGATCCGGCGCCGTTCAAGGCCGACCTCGACAGCGCCCAGGCCAGCCTGCGCAAGGCCCAGGCCAATGCCTTCCAGGCGCGCCTGCAAGAGCAGCGCTACAGCCAGTTGGTCGAAGGCAATGCCATCAGCGCCCAGGACTACGACAACGCCCGCGCCACCGCCCGGCACACTGCCGCCGATGTCGCCGCCAACCAGGCCGCGGTGCAGCGTGCCCAGCTCAACCTCGGCTATGCCACGGTGACGGCACCGATCTCCGGGCGTATTGGCCGGGCGCTGGTGACCGAAGGTGCCCTGGTGGGCCAGAACGAAGCCACTCCCATGGCGCTGATCCAGCAACTGGACCCGATTCACGCCGACCTCACCCAGTCGACCCGCGAGCTGAATGACCTGCGCCGCGCGTTCCGCGCCGGGCACTTGAAGCAAGTGGGCCAGGACCAGGCCAAGGCGACGTTGATCCAGGATGACGGCAGCCTGTATCCGCTGCCGGGCAAGTTGCTGTTTGCGGAAATCTCCGTCGACCCCGGTACCGGGCAGATCATCCTGCGCAGCGAATTCCCCAACCCGGACCTCGACCTGCTGCCCGGCAGCTTTATCCGCGTGCGCCTGGAACAGGCGGTCGACCAGCAAGGCCTGAGCGTGCCGCAGCGTGCAATCACCCGCGACAGTGCCGGTATCCCCATGGTGTTGCGGGTGGACGCCGAACAGAACGTCAGCCAGCAAGCGGTGGAATTGGGCGCCGCGATCAATGATCGCTGGGTGGTCAACAGCGGCCTGAAGGCCGGTGATCGCATCATCGTCGAAGGCCTGCAACACGCACGCCCAGGTGAAAAAGTCGACGTGGATGCAAGCGCCGAACCTGTCGCCCAGGCCGCTGGCCAGTAATCAAAGGGATCAGAGACAATGCCGCAGTTCTTTATTGACCGCCCGATCTTCGCCTGGGTGGTCGCCCTGTTTATTCTGCTGGCCGGCGCCCTCGCCATCCCGCAATTGCCCGTGGCGCAGTACCCCAACGTCGCGCCGCCGAAAGTGGAAATCTACGCGGTGTACCCGGGCGCGTCGGCGCAGACCCTGGACGAAAGCGTGGTCAGCCTGATCGAGCAGGAGCTCAATGGCGCCGACCACCTGCTGTATTTCGAATCCCAGAGCAGCCTCGGCTCAGCCACCATCACCGCGACCTTCCAGCCGGGCACCGACCCGGAAATGGCCCAGGTCGATGTGCAGAACCGCCTCAAGGCCGTGGAGCCGCGCCTGCCCCAAGCCGTGACCCAGCAGGGCCTGCAGGTGGAAAAAGTGTCCGCCGGCTTCCTGCTGTTGGTGACCCTGACCTCCAGTGACGGCAAGCTCGACGACGTGGCGCTCAGCGATTACCTGGCGCGCAACGTGATGAACGAGCTCAAGCGCCTGGACGGTGTCGGCAAGGCCCAGTTGTATGGCGCCGAGCGGGCGATGCGGATCTGGATCGACCCGCAGAAGCTGATCGGCTTTAACCTGACCCCGGCCGACGTGAATGCCGCGATTGCCGCGCAGAACGCCCAGGTCTCGGCGGGCAGCATTGGTGATTTGCCGGGCCCCCATACCCAGGAAATCACCGCCTCGATCCTGGTCAAGGGCCAGCTCTCGACACCGGCCGAGTTCGCCGACATTGTGCTCAAGGCCAACCCGGACGGCTCCACCGTGCGCATTGGCGATGTGGCGCGGGTCGAGATCGGCAGCCAGGAGTACCAGTTTTCCACCCGGCTGAACGGCAAGCCCTCCACCGCCGTCAGCGTGCAGCTGTCGCCGGGCGCCAACGCCTTGAGCACGGCGACCCTGGTGCGGGCGAAGATGGACGAGCTGTCGCGCTACTTCCCAGCCAACGTCGAGTACAAGATCCCCTACGACACCTCGCCGTTCGTCAAGGTGTCGATCACCAAGGTGATCTACACCCTGCTGGAGGCAATGGCGCTGGTGTTTGCAGTGATGTTCCTGTTCCTGCAGAACATCCGCTACACCCTGATCCCGACGCTGGTCGTACCGATTGCGCTGATGGGCACCTTCGCCACCATGCTGTTGCTGGGGTTCTCGATCAACGTGCTGACCATGTTTGGCATGGTGCTGGCCATCGGCATCCTGGTGGACGATGCCATTGTGGTGGTGGAGAACGTCGAGCGAATCATGGTCACCGAGGGCCTGTCGCCCAAGGACGCCACGCGCAAGGCCATGGGCCAGATTACCGGGGCGATCATCGGGATTACCCTGGTGCTGGTGGCGGTGTTTCTGCCGATGGCCTTCATGGCGGGCTCGGTGGGGGTGATCTATCAGCAGTTCTCGCTGTCGATGGCCACCTCTATCCTGTTTTCGGCGTTTCTCGCCCTGTCCTTGACCCCGGCCCTGTGCGCCACGTTGCTCAAGCCGATTGCCAAGGGCGAGCATCATGCCAAGGGCGGGTTCTTCGGCTGGTTCAACCGGCGCTTCGAGCAACTGACTGACCGTTATGAAGGCTGGGTCGCCTATGCCCTCAAGCGCAGCGGCCGCTATCTGCTGATTTACCTGGTATTGCTGGCAGGCCTGGGCTTTTTGTTCAGCCGCCTGCCCGCCTCGTTCCTGCCGGTGGAAGACCAGGGTTACACCATCACCGATATCCAACTGCCACCTGGTGCGAGCAAGAACCGCACGGTGCTGGTGGCCGAGCAGATCGAAGCCCATAACGCTACCGAACCGGGGGTGGGCGATACGACGATGATCATGGGCTTCAGTTTCTCCGGCTCCGGGCAGAATGCGGCACTGGCATTTACCACGCTCAAGGATTGGTCCGAGCGCAGCAGCGACGATTCGGCAGCCTCGATTGCCGATCGCGCCAATATGGCGTTTACCGAACTCAAGGATGCGATGGCCTATGCCGTGCTGCCGCCGCCGGTGGATGGCCTGGGCACGTCCAGCGGCTTTGAGTTCCGCCTGCAGGACCGGGGCGGCGTAGGGCATGCCGCGTTGATGGAGGCGCGTACCGAGCTGCTGCAAGCGGCGGAAAAGAGCCCGATCCTGGCCAACGTGCGCGAAAGCGCCCTGGCCGAATCACCGCAAGTGCAGCTTGAGGTGGACCGCAAGCGCGCCAATGCCTTGGGCGTGTCGTTTGCCGATGTGGGCAATATCCTGTCCTCGGCTATTGGTTCGGCCTATATCAACGACTTCCCCAACCAGGGCCGCATGCAGCGGGTGGTGGTGCAGGCCGAAGGCGACCAGCGCAGCCAGGTCGAAGACCTGATGAAGATCCATGTGCGCAACAACGCCGGGAAGATGGTGCCGCTGTCGGCCTTCGTCGAAGCGCGCTGGGTCCAGGGCCCGGCGCAATTGACCCGTTACAACGGCTATCCGGCCATCGCCATTTCCGGTGAAGCCTCACCGGGCCACAGCACCGGCGAGGCGATGGAGGAAATCCAGCGCCTGGTGTCGCAACTGCCGGCCGGCCTGGGTCAGGAATGGACCGGTTTGTCATTGCAGGAGCGCTTATCGGGTTCCCAGGCGCCGCTGCTGTTGATGCTATCGCTGCTGGTAGTGTTCCTGTGCCTGGCGGCGCTGTATGAAAGCTGGTCGATCCCCACCTCGGTGCTGCTGGTGGTGCCGCTCGGTGTGTTGGGCGCGGTCATGGCGGTGTCGCTGCGCGGTATGCCCAACGACGTGTTTTTCAAGGTCGGCTTGATCACGATCATCGGGCTGTCGGCGAAAAACGCGATCCTGATCATCGAGTTTGCCAAGGACCTGTACGACCAGGGCGAAGACCTGATCGACGCCACGCTGAAAGCCGCACGCCTGCGCCTGCGACCGATCATCATGACGTCCCTGGCGTTTATCCTCGGCGTGGTGCCGCTGGCGATTGCCACCGGTGCCAGTTCGGCGAGCCAGCAGGCGATTGGTACGGGCGTCATCGGCGGGATGATCACCGCGACACTGGCGGTGGTGTTTGTGCCGGTGTTCTTTGTCGTTGTCATGAAACTGGTGCGCAAACGCAAGGACTGAAAATGCCCCTGTAGGCGCCGGCAAGCCGGCGCCTACAGGAATAGGCTATGGTTGCTCACTCAACCTGCATTTGTGAGCGCCATGCCCTTCCTCGCCCGTACCCACCCTCGCCTCTCCGCTGCTGCCGTCCTGGGACTGATAGTCGGTATTCTGGCGCCCCTCGATTCAATCCTTACCAAAGTGCTGATCGGTTGGAACGCCGGGGTCTGGACCTACCTGATACTGATGCTGTGGCTGACCCGTCGCGCCAAAGCCGAGGATGTAAAGCGCCTCGTCGAAATCGAAGACGAGAACGCCGGGCTGGTGCTGTTCATGGTGTGCATCGCCGCCATCGCCAGCCTGGCGACCATCACCTTCGAGTTGGTCGGGAGCAAGGACCTCACCGCCGCCGAACGCCTGCTGCATTACGGCTTTACCGGGGTGACGGTGATTGGCTCGTGGTTGCTGATCGGGGTGATTTTCAGCGTGCACTACGCCCGCCTCTATTACACCTGGGAAGGCAAGGAACCGGCGCTGCGCTTTGCCGAGGGGCTACTGACCCCCAACTATTGGGACTTTTTGTATTTCTCCTTCACCATCGGCGTCGCAGTGCAGACCTCGGACGTGGGCGTGGCCACCCGTGCCATGCGCAAGGTGGTGCTGGGGCAATCGTTGATCGGGTTTCTGTTCAATACGGCGATCCTGGGTTTCTCGATCAATATTGCCGCAGGGCTGTTCGGTTAGCCCCCAGGAGCGCCCACAAAAAAAGGAAACCGTAGCTTCCTTTTTTGTTGAGTGGGAGCCTTAGAAGTCGTAACGAATACCGAAATTAACACCCCAGGGCTGGTCGATTTTCTTGCCTTTGCTGGTTTCAAAGTCCGCATGCACCTTGACGTTCTGCGAAACCGACATGGCGACACCGGCGGCCAGTTCGATACGTGAGCCCGACAGGTCGTTGTTGAAGCTCTGGCTGTTGACGAACACCTTGTTGCTCTGGTCAAACTCATGGGCCAGCGCAGTGCGCAGGTACGGTTGCAACACGCCACCGCTTTCCAGCTGGATGTTCTTGCCCACCGTCACACCGGCTTTACCCACCACCGAGCTGGAGCGATCGCCCTTGGCGTGCAGGCCGTTGGACAGCTGGTAGCTTTGCGCCTGGGTAATGGTCGCCGCCAACTGGCCGTATGGCTCGACAAAATAGTCGTTGTCCAGCTTGATGTGGCGGCCGACTTCAGCCGAAACACCCACGGCGTTCTGCGTGTAATTACCCTTGGCTTTTTTGCCGTCGCTCATGGTGACATCAACATTGTTGTGCAAGCGGTTCAACTTGGCCACGCCATCGAAGTACAGGCCGCTTTCGGCGTCCAACCAGGTGGCATAACCGCCCACGTAGTAGCTCTTGACCTCACCTTTACTGCCACGGTTCAGACTCAGGTCCGACGTGCTATGACCGGCCATCACACCCGCCAACCACTGACCGTCACCACTGGACAACGGTGCATCGGCACCAATGGTGAAACCCTTCTGGGTTTGCGTGTAGCCCGCACCGTTCTTGTTGGCGGCTACTTCATGTTTGTTGCCGTAGCTGCGCATCCACATGCCATTGTTGTTGCCTGCGCTAAAGCGCAGTTCACCCATGCGGGTACGCAGGATGGACGACTCGCCGTACAGCACGGTCGGCGCACTGTTGAACAACGCCAGTACCGAGTGGGCGCTGGTGCTGGTGCCACGACGTGTCGGGTCGAGCAGCCAGTCGGTGCCGTCCTTCTGCAAGCCATAGGCATAGGCACCGATATCCACGCTGTCTCCCACCAGGGAAAAGTGTGCGTCGCCACCTTCGGTGTGCACGACCTTGATCGGTTGGCCGCTGGCCAGTTCCGAGCCGGTAGCCTCCAGCAGCAGGCTGTGGTTGCCTTCGGCCTTGCCTTCCACGTTGAGGAAGTCAGTCTCGTGGGTGGAAAAATCGGTGTGCATGATGAACGTGCCCTCACCTTCCAGGCTCTTGACGTTCAATTGGTAGAACTCATCCGCCCCACCGAAGTGCACGGCGCCGCCGCCCATCTTCAAGGCTTCGACTTGGCTGTCGCCCACCAGGACCCAGTGGGAGGCATCGTTCACGCTCAACTCGGCAACGTTTTTCAACTGGCCGGTCAGCCAGGAACCGTTGTTGAGTTGCACCTTGGCGGTGCTGCCATCCTCGACAACCACATCGCCCACCAGGGCACTGCGGTCAACGTTCATGTTGGCGGTGGAGCCACCGGTGACTTCCAGGATGTTGCCGTTGCCGCCAGTCAGGGACGAACCGTTCAGTACCTGAATATCCGCGCTGGTACCCGCTCTTGTCAGGATTGCAGCACCGTTCGTGCCTGCTACGCTGGAACCGTCCAGCAGCAACGTACTGTCTGTGATACCGGATGATCCGTCGACGCCCATTTGTACGCCGTTGGCGCCACCTACAATTCGGCTATCGGTCGCAAACGCTGTCCCACTCATCAGCGACAGGCCCACGCCATTGTCGTTCGTCGCCTCGATATGGGAACCGCTGAAGTCCAGCACACTGTAGGCACTGGCGCTGACCCCACGGTTAGTGCCGGTAATCGTGCTGTTGATGACCTTGACGCTGGATCCATCAGTGCCGCCCAGTGAACGGCCGGCAATCAGGCCGGTTCCATTGTTGTGGATGAGATTACTGTTGCTGACCAGCACATTGCTGCCTGTCGCGCGAATAGCGGCATCTGCGGTGCTACGAGCAATGACATCAGAACCGTCTATACGGATCTGGGAATCAAAAGCGACGATATCCTTGGTCGAACTGCCAGGCGTGACCAGCAGAGTTGCAGATTGGGCACGGATTTCCAGGGTTTGGGCGCCTTGGACAGTCAGCCCAGACCCCGTGCGCAGTTCAAAACGATCCGGCGCCGGACCTGGGCGCACGTACTCGTCGGGCCCCGTGACGACACGGGCTTCGGCTGCATGGCCGATAAACATAAGCAAAGTGACAGTGTTGGCCTTCAACGCGAGGCTCAAGGGTGACGGTTTGAAATTGAATACGGGTGGCATTTAGCGGACCTCTGGGTTGGCGTTCCAATTAGCAAGAAACTGGCCGATTCCAAGCTTTGTGGGATCCTGCCAATCGAGCGGTGCTAAAGGTATCCAGAGTACTTACCGTGTTATGTAGGACTATCCTTAAGTGTGTGTAGTCATGGCTCAAGGCCTTTAATCGTAGACAGCAGACGCCAGGCGTCCGGTCATCCACTTCAAATGCCAAAGGGGAGCAATGCTCCCCTTTGTCAACAATGCAAAACATCAGGGGGCCGGCACGGCCATCCCATCACAAAAAACCGGACCTGTACCACCGATCTGCTGCCCACGCACTCGTGGTGTAGCGTCAGAGGAGTTAACCGGGCCCGAGGGCAGAACAATGCTGTAGTGAACTCTGGCTGAACCGGCAAGCCGGTCATCCGTGGTCGGCTGAATCGGTTTGAAGCGGGTGAAGTAGTCCTCCAATTCAATCTCGAATCCAAGGTTGATCATCGACTGCGTCAGTGGCGCCGAAGCTTTGCTGCCTGCGACGGCAGGAACTTCAATGGTGCCCGCATCATCCCGGTAACCCCGCCAATGCACGGTAACGATCATCCCCAGCAAGAAATGCTCCGAGGGTGGAACAAACACTATGATGTTACCGGGCGGCGGCCCGACGGGCCTGAAGCTGGTGCAATTGATAATCCCCGCGCCGCTGCCTATAAGGTTTCGCACGAGCGGAGGCGCCAGGAATATGATATTGGCTGTGACTTCTACCAGTGTGGTGGGGGAAACTTGTCGATTCGAGCTGCCGGCAGCACCGATCGTGTAATGCACCCGCTTCGTACCATTGTTATGGTCAGAAACGGCGCTCCAGGGGATCTGCAACCGGACGACCTGGTCGGCGATACCGCTTGGGACAAACAGTGAATCCACCTGTACGCCTTCATAAAAAAGATAGATCGTAAACGGCCCGGCATCCGGAGTCGGAGGTTCGTCCCAGAGCGTGATGTAGGCATTGGCGGGCCGGTTTGCGTGTTCGGGCAGCAACTCATTGGGCGGCCCCTCGGCGCCTGTCGCATCCTCACCCCTGACCACTACCGGGTTCAGATTTGGGTTGACCAGATCCGGCTCGTTCGGGTTTGCTGGCCCAACCACGAAAAGATCAAGGTCGGTTGTTGCTGTCTGCGCCGAAGGGTAGCTGACCGAACGACGCTTCACCGCGTAGGACACCGTCATCGACAATAACCCTTCGGTGGCACCATATAGGAGAGCCAGCGTAGGGAATCCGACATGTACCTGCACCGGGAAGGTGTTACTGCCCAACGGCACGTCGGGCAGGGTCACCGTACCCAGGGAGGTGGTCAGGGTCACACTGATCATGTCCCCCTCGTCACCTCGCAGAAAATCAGCATAGGCAGGGATGCGGATGATTGCGCCGTTGAGCTGCGCCGCATCACTGCGATCTATCAGCAGGTCACCGGGAACCGCCAGATCAATGGTTGGCGCCCTGAAGTTACTGGGAGCAGGAAACAGCCCCACGTCAAAGACAAACTGGGATGACAGCCTCGCAGGATTGCCGGCGGCGTCGTACAACTCATAACGCACACTACGTAACCCATCGGGGCTTCCCTCGACGACCGACAAGGGCAAGGGGAAATTCAAATTTTCAGGCAACACCCATTTCGGATCAGTACTGCCTGCAGTCGGCAGATAAGGCGTGTCCGAATTGTTGTAATACGCTAATAGATAGTCTCCAGGTGCACGCCCGTTCGCCATGTAGTCAGGAACGCGAAACATAGCCGCTTGATTGGGTAAGCCCTGGAAATAATCCAATGTAGCGGGGGTAGGCAGGTCTGCTGGCGGTAAGGGGGCGGGAATAGGCCCCACGTGGCTGTAATAGGGAGGCGCGAGGTCCACAATCAGCAGTTGCGGTTCTGACTGAGTGGAGTTACCGATGTTGTCGACAAACACTTCATACCTGATCAGGTGAGCGCCAGGTGGACGCCGAGCCAACGCAATGTTGACCGGCACTCCGCCCGTCCCTGGCGACGATACGGTAAATGTCGTAAATGGTTCGGATGGCTGGGGGTCATCCAATGGCCACATCCAGACTCTGACGGTGTCTGGAAAACCTGGATCGGTGCTGAAGTCATCCCAACGGGGAATTAAAAACTCCATTGTCTCTTTAAGTGCCGTATTGCGATCAATCAACCCTGGGAATCCCGGCACCTGGCCTTCATAGGTCCCGGCGGGCAAGCTAATAAGTGTATTAACTGCCACGCAACGGCTTTGAAATCTTTGGATAGTCTCTAACGTTTTCCTGTCCATTTTCTTCTCCAGCGTTGATTGAGTACTACAGCTTATTCAGGGTGCGCAGCAGCACCCAATGCAACATTGCAAACAGGCTTGCCCAGCGGGCTGCAGGATTGACCACGCACTTTAAAAACAACTACAACATTACGAACAAACCAGTATTAAACCCTAGCTATGTTTGTGTCCGATAATGGTTGCCACACCGTCGCCTGAACACTGAATGATATCGCCTAACTTACAATACTGGCCTGACCCTGCGGACAGTAAATCAACACGAATCCGTCTAGGCAGCGACTCACCTATAAGGCTCCCGCCACGCCTCACCTGATACCAGGCCCGAGCCGAGCCGAAGTCACGCATCGGCACGACTTTTTCCTCATAGGGTGCGACACTGAAGTGCAATCCATTCATTAAATCCGCGGTAGTACTGAACGTTTTGGTGTCGTCATACCGCGACTCTTCAATAACCGGCGGCTCCCAGTTATTAGCCAGGAAGCCCTCCCAAAAAAACGTTACAACATCATTAAGTTCAAAACGATCATCTGGCGCCAAGAACCACTCTATACCCAAGAATATTTCGGGTTTTGAACAGCAGCCCAAGTAACCAGCAGGACCAACTAACGTATGATTTATAAGCGGGGCCTGGAATGCAATCAATGCGCCCGTATTCACATCTACCAGCGCATTATCCGATTGTTGATCGTTCACTCCGTTACTGGTGGTGTAGTACACCGGCAAAGCTGAATTAATAACGCCCGCCATGACCGCCCAGGGAATAACCGTAGAAAACACCAGCTGCCCTTCTACATCCCCAAACTGCACAGTGTAAGTGGCAACCGGCCCGATACCATTCCAGTAAAACCGCAGAATTTCCCCCGGCACGGGGTTCTCATAAAGCAGTACGCGGGCACGGGCGCCGGCGGGGTTGTCAGCATGGTTGACTACGTTCTGGGTGTTGGAAACAAGCCCCCAGACTTGCGGTACGGGCAAATCCGGATTGAACAGTGCCGGTGCATTTGCGTGGTCCTGTCCAGCGACCGTGAAGTTCACATTCACCAGAATATTGAACGAAGTAAATGGCGGCAGGCCACCGCGAATAATCTCATAGCGTACCGGTACCGCTTCGGGCACCAGCGGATCAGTCAGCGGACCGCGCATTACGTTCCACGGCACCTCGACATCGGTGGGGAAACCGTTGACTGGGTGCCTGGCAGTAGGGCGGCCTTTCCAATACACGACGACCTCATCTCCCGCAGCCCAGTCGGTATAGAACCCTATCCGAACAAATACGCCGGCCCTGGCGTCTTCGCGATTGATCAGCAAATCGTCGTAGCGTGGCGGCACGATTTGCGGGCGGGGCAGCGGCCCCGGCAACGCGGTCAGCGCCAGCTGAAACAACAGGCCGGCACTGCGGTCGCTGAAGTTGCCCGCCTTATCAAAAATCCTGAAAAAAATGTAAGCGTCACCATTGCTTAGCCTGCGAAACGCCGCCGCATCCAGGTTGGCAATCAACGGATCAGTGCTGGACACCAGCTCATAAATACCGTCTTCACCCGTAACCGGTGGGTTGGCTAAATTGGACAGGTAGAAATAAATCCGGTCACCATCATTGCGGCCTATGTAGGGCGGAACGTGAAACGGCACTTGCGGATTACTGGTCAAGTACGCCTCGTCAACTGCCGGTGCAGGGGGCACGACAAACGCCAACTGGTCGTCGGGGTTTAGTAACCGCGGCGCATCCATGTCGACCGTCAGTGTTCTTTGGGGGTCGAGTATGCTGATCCCGCCAAATGAATCCGTGACGGTGTAATACAGCTCGACAGGGCCGGACTGTGCCCGCAGCACAAGCAATGGGATGAACAAGGTGTGCATGGCCGGCAGCGGTGGTGGCGGCGAGTGAATAGTCATCGAGTCGCTGTAAACCACAACGCCTGCGCGCGCCCAGAAAAGCGTAAGAATATGGGGGGTATCCAACGGCTCGGGCGGCGGTGCCCACATGGGAATTTGCACTTCCAACGGCGCGAGCATCAATGCTGCGGGAATCAGCCCATTCGGATCCAAAGGGTCCACACCTGGAATGATGACCGGAAAAAGAGACAGCACACCTTGCTCTGCTCGGGTGACTACAGCTTGAGTGGTGCCGGACATGGCGATTACCTCAAGGATGAAACAAGAATGTGCCAGTACCTGATGGGTTGGCTGTGTTGAAAATTTAACTCCTGATTTCCATTGTCCGTAACTGTCAAAACTAACAGTTGTCGTATTCCACTCGTCGGATTCTATCGTTCTCAATCCTATGGCCCTTCAGAAAAACTCTTGACGACACGTCGAACATGGCGTCCACTGAAACCGGTTTCAAAGCAATTCATTAATTGTCTACTCCAAAATAAGAAAGGCCCTGCCGTGACTTCATTCTCCGCCGCCCAACGCAGCCGCGTGACCATGCTTGATGTGGCCGAGCGCGCTGGCGTATCCAAGGCCAGCGTGTCGCGCTTTATCGGCGATGACCGCGCCCTGCTTTCCGATGCCATCGCCCTGCGTATCGAACAGGCCATCGATGCATTGGGCTATCGCCCCAACCAGATGGCCCGAGGCCTGAAGCGCGGGCGCACCCGCCTGATCGGCATGCTGGTGGCCGATATCCGCAACCCGTATTCGATTGCCGTGATGCATGGCGTGGAAACCGCCTGCCGCCAACACGGCTACAACCTGGTGGTCTGCAACACCGACCGCGATGATGAGCAGGAACGCCAGCATCTGGCAGCGCTACGCGCCTACAACATCGAAGGCCTGATCGTGAACACCCTGGGCCATCACCTCGAACAACTGTTGGAGCTGCAGCGGGAAATGCCCCTGGTGCTGGTAGACCGCAAAGTCGACGCGCTGCACAGCGACCTGGTGGGCCTGGATAATCCACTGGCCGTGCGCATGGCGTTGGAGCACCTGGAGCAACAGGGCTACCGGGACATCCTGCTGGTCAGCGAAGTGGCCGATGGCACCAGCTCCCGGGTTGAGCGTCTGCACAGTTTCCAGTCCCAGGTCAGCCTCCGTAAGGATCTGCGTGGCGCCATACAGGAAACGGGCCCCGACCTGCACACCCGCTTGCAGGCTTTTCTTGCCCAAGACGGCGCGGGGCCAAAAGCCTTGTTTTGCGCCAACGGCATCGCCGCACTGGCGTGTACCAAGGCCCTGCGTGAGTTGGGTTGCCGGCTGTTCGAGGACATCGGGCTGATTGCCCTGGATGACCTGGACTGGTACCCGTTGGTAGGCAGTGGCATCACCGCCCTGGCCCAACCCACACAAGCGATAGGCACGAGTGCCTTTGATTGCCTGCTCAAGCGTTTGCGCGGCGATACCTCGCCGACCCGCTCTCTGGATTTTGCCCCGCAACTGCTCATCCGAGGCTCGACCCAACCGCTGTAGGAGCCGGCTTGCCGGCGATGAGGCCCTCGTGCCTTGCGCCGCCCGGGTGGCCGCTCCCGCAGGCTATTTTATACCTACAAATGAAACCGGTTTCAGAGACCCCTAACAATGCACAACTACCCTGTCTCCATCAGCCTTTCCAGCTACGGTGCCGACCTGGTTCGCCAGCGTGGCCAATTGAGTTTCGTCGAGCTGCTGGCCGCTGCCGGCGCTACACGCATTGAATGGCGTGAAGAACTGCTTACCACCGAGTCGCCCACTGAACTGGCCCAGGCAGCCGCAAACCAGGGCCTTGAATGTGTGTTTTCTTCGCCCCTGGAGTTGTGGGTCGCCGGGCGTGCGCAAGCCAACTGCGAACTGGCCGCCACCCTCGACCGGGCCCAGGCGTTCGGTGCGCGCTGGCTGAAGGTCTCCCTCGGTTACTTCACCGACACCAACGACCTGCACAGCCTGGGCGCCTTGCTCAGCCGCCATCCGGTGCGCCTGCTGGTGGAAAACGACCAGACGCTGCACGGTGGACGCATCGAGCCAATGCAGCGTTTCTTCAATGAGGTCGAACGCCTGGCGGTGCCGGTGAAAATGACCTTCGATATCGGCAACTGGCACTGGCAGGACCAATCCGCCCACACCGCTGCACGCCTGCTGGGCCGGCATGTCGATTACCTGCATTGCAAGGCCGTGGCCCGGCGCCCCGACGGCAAGCTGGTGGCCCTGCCGCCCGGCGCCGCCGACCTGCACCAGTGGGAGCAATTGCTGGGCCTGATGCCCCTAGGGATCAACCGCGCGGTGGAGTTCCCACTGCAAGGCGCAGACCTGCTGGAGGTGACCGCCACGCAGGTCGCCGCCCTCGCCCGCCTGGGCCAACCGCGTGTGGAGAATGCCCATGTCTGAGATCGATATCCTCTCGTTTGGCGAAACCATGGCGATGTTCGTCGCCGAACAAACCGGCGACCTGGCCCAGGTCGGTCAGTTTCAAAAACGCATCGCCGGCGCCGACAGCAACGTGGCAATTGGCCTGTCGCGCCTGGGCTTCAACGTGGCCTGGTTGAGCCGGGTCGGCAATGATTCACTGGGGCGCTTTGTGGTCGACACCCTGGAGCGCGAAGGCCTGGATTGCCGGCATGTGGCGGTGGACCCCGCGCACTCCACCGGCTTTCAGCTCAAGTCCCGGGAAGACACCGGCGACGATCCGAAGGTCGAGTACTTCCGCCGTGGTTCTGCAGCCAGCCATTTGTCCAGCGCGGTGATCACGCCTGAGCTGCTGCGAGCACGCCACTTGCACGCCACCGGCATTCCACCGGCGCTGTCACCGGCAACCGCCGAGTTGTCGCGCCAGTTGATGAGCGATATGCGCGCGGCAGGCCGCAGCGTGTCGTTCGACCCGAACCTGCGCCCGTCGCTCTGGAGCAGCGAGCAAACGATGATCCGCGATATCAACGCCTTGGCCTGCCTGGCGCATTGGGTGTTGCCGGGTTTGAGCGAAGGGCGCCTGCTGACCGGCTTCGACGACCCGGCAGATATCGCCGCGTTCTACCTGGACCAGGGGGTGGAAGCGGTGGCCATCAAGCTCGGCCCCCACGGTGCCTATTACCGCAGCCATCTGGACCAGGGCTTTGTCGCCGCCGTACCGGTGGCCAAGGTGGTGGATACAGTCGGCGCCGGCGATGGGTTTGCCGTAGGCCTGATCAGCGCCCTGCTGGAAAACCTCAGCCTGACCCAGGCGGTGCAGCGCGCCAACTGGATCGGCAGCCGCGCCGTACAGAGCCGCGGCGATATGGAAGGCCTGCCGCTGCGCGCCGACCTGCCCGCCTGGCAAAAAGCCGGCTGATCCAAGACCAACCCGTTACCTGTTGCCACAACTACAACAAGCTCAGGAGCAACCCCATGAACAACCTGAAACTCGCCACCCGCCGTTGGTGGTACATCATGCCCATTGTGTTTATCACCTACAGCCTGGCCTATCTGGACCGTGCCAACTACGGCTTCGCCGCTGCCTCCGGGATGGCCGAAGACCTGATGATTACCCCGGGCATGTCTTCGCTGCTTGGCGCGCTGTTCTTCCTTGGCTACTTTTTCTTCCAGGTGCCGGGGGCGATCTACGCCCAAAGGCGTAGCGTGAAGAAGCTGATTTTTGTCAGCCTGATCCTCTGGGGCGGCCTGGCCACGTTGACCGGCGTGGTGTCCAACGCCTACATGCTGATTGCCATCCGCTTCATGCTCGGGGTGGTCGAGGCCGCCGTGATGCCGGCGATGCTGGTGTACTTGTGCCACTGGTTCACCCGTGCCGAACGCTCGCGGGCCAATACCTTCCTGATCCTCGGTAACCCGGTGACCATGCTGTGGATGTCGGTGGTGTCCGGCTACCTGGTGCAGCATTACAGCTGGCGCTGGATGTTTATCATCGAGGGCCTGCCCGCCGTGTTCTGGGCCTTTATCTGGTGGCGCCTGGCCGATGAACGGCCAGCCGATGCCAAGTGGTTGAGTGCCGGCGAGAAACACGACCTGGAAACCGCCCTGGCTGCCGAACAGGTTGGGCTCAAGGCGGTGAAAAACTATGCCGAGGCCTTTCGCTCGCCCAAGGTGATCATCCTCGCGCTGCAGTTTTTTTGCTGGAGCATTGGCGTGTACGGCTTCGTTTTGTGGCTACCGTCGATCCTCAAGGCCGGCCTGCAGATGGACATGGTCGAAGCCGGCTGGCTGTCGGCACTGCCTTACCTGGCGGCGGTGCTCGGCATGCTCGTCGTGTCCTGGGGCTCGGACAAGCTGCAAAAACGCAAACGTTTTGTGTGGCCACCGCTGCTGATCGCCTCCGTGGCCTTTTACGGCTCCTATTTGCTGGGCGCCGAACATTTCTGGTGGTCGTACACCCTGCTGGTGATTGCCGGGGCGTGCATGTATGCGCCCTATGGGCCGTTTTTTGCCATCGTCCCGGAAATCCTCCCGGCCAATGTCGCCGGCGGTGCCATGGCGATGATCAACAGCATGGGTGCCCTGGGCTCGTTTGGCGGCTCGTATCTGGTGGGTTATCTCAACAGCAGCACCGGTTCGCCCGGCGCGTCCTACCTGCTGATGAGTGGCGCGTTGCTGCTATCGGTGGTGCTGACGATTTTTCTCAAGACCGCTGCCCGTGAGCCATCCCCAACCGCACCGTTGCAGTCCCTGGATTTGAAGGTAAGAGCCTGATGAAAAAGCATGTCGTCCTGTACAAAAAACTTTCCGCACCGCTGATGGCCCGCCTGCATGAGGCGGCCGAGGTGACATTGATTGAAACCCTCGACCCAGCCGGCCTGGCGCAGTTGCGTGAGGCCTTGCCCAGGGCCCACGGTTTGCTGGGAGCCAGCCTGCGCCTGGATGCGCAACTGCTGGACTTGGCCCCTCGCCTGGAAGCAGTCGCCAGCGTTTCGGTGGGCGTCGATAACTACGACATCGACTACCTGACCCAGCGCGGGATTTTGCTCAGCAACACCCCCGATGTGCTCACCGAAACCACCGCCGACACCGGCTTCGCCCTGATCCTGGCCACCGCCCGGCGGGTGGTGGAGCTGGCAAATATGGTGCGCGCCGGCAACTGGAACCAGAACATCGGCCCATTGCATTTTGGCAGCGATGTGCATGGCAAGACCCTGGGCATCATCGGCATGGGGCGCATTGGTGAGGCACTGGCGCAGCGGGGGCATTTTGGCTTCGGCATGCCGGTGATCTACCACAGCCATAAGCCCAAGCCCGCGGTGGAACAACGTTTCGGCGCGCAATATCGCAGCTTGCCGCAGCTGTTGCAGCAAGCCGATTTTGTCTGCCTCACGTTACCGTTGACCGCCGAGACCCAGGGGTTGATCGGCACCCAAGAGTTCGCACAGATGGGCCCGGAGACGATTTTCATCAATATCTCCCGGGGCAAGGTGGTGGACGAACCGGCCCTGATCGAGGCCCTGCAACAGCGCACGATCCGCGCCGCAGGGCTGGATGTGTTCGAGCGTGAGCCGTTGAACCATGATTCGCCGTTGCTGCGTTTGAACAATGTGGTGGCGACGCCGCATATCGGCTCGGCCACCCATGAGACCCGTGAAGCGATGGCGCGGTGCGCGGTGGATAATCTGCTGGCGGCGTTGGCGGGTGAGCGGCCGAAAAACCTGGTCAACCCCACTGCCCGTCGTGATTGAACCACCGCCATCGCAGGCAAGCCCACTCCCACAGAGGATTTCACCGGGCACAAAATCCTGACCCCTCCATCGAATGTAGGAGCTGGCTTGCCTGCGATGGCGGTGGTTCAACCACAGAAGGCAGGTGCATGGGCCGATAAACGACATCCGTCGGGTTGAGTTTTTTTGCGGGAGTTGGAGAAATATATCTTCACACTTTTGACAGCGGGTGCTTTCTGGCATCCTGCGCCTCCATTTTCTGACCCGAGCACGTATCTTGTCTGACGCTCAAGCCCCTCGCCCCCGTTATAAATCGGACCTGATCTATGGTCTGGAAGACCGTCCGCACTTCACGGCTGCGATTTTTGCTGCCCTGCAGCATGTGCTCGCCAGCTTTGTCGGGATCATTACCCCGACCCTGATCGTCGGTGGCGTGCTGGGGCTGGAGAGCGAAGTGCCCTACCTGGTCAGCATGGCGCTGTTCGTTTCCGGCCTGGGTACCTTTGTCCAGGCGCGGCGCTTCGGCCCGGTGGGCTCGGGCTTGCTGTGCCTGCAAGGCACCAGTTTTTCGTTTATCAGCGTGATCCTCAGTGCCGGCTTCATGGTCAAGGCCCGGGGCGGCGGTACCGATGAAATTCTCTCGACGATCTTTGGGATCTGCTTTTTTGCCGCGTTTATCGAAGTGGTGCTCAGCCAGTTCATCGGCAAATTGCGCAAGCTGATTACCCCGGTGGTGACCGGCACCATCATCACCTTGATGGGGCTGTCGCTGATCAAGGTCGCCGTCACCGACATGGCCGGCGGCTACGGCGCAGCCGACTTGGGCGCAGCCAGCAATATGGGCCTGGCAGCCCTGGTACTGCTGACCATCGTGGTCCTCAACCGCTTCAATAATCCGTTCCTGCGGTTGGGCTCGATTGTCATCGGCCTGACCTTGGGTTTTGTCGTGGCTTGGTGGCTGGGCCGTGTCGACCTGGCGGCATTGCCCCAAGTGCCACTGGTCAGCGTACCGGTGCCGTTCAAGTACGGTTTTTCGTTTGATTGGGTGGCGTTTATCCCGGTGGCGGTGATCTTCCTGATTTCCCCCTTGGAAGCGGCCGGTGATCTGACCGCCAACTCGATGATTTCCCAACAGCCTGTCAAGGGCCCACTCTACATCAAGCGCATCAAGTCCGGCCTGCTGGCTGACGGCCTGAACTCGGTGATGGCGGCCACCTTCAACAGCCTGCCGATGGTGACGTTCGCCCAGAACAACGGGGTGATCCAGTTGACCGGCGTGGCCAGCCGCTATGTGGCGTATTTCATCGCCGGCCTGTTGGTGTTGCTTGGCCTGTTCCCGATGATTGGCGCGGTGCTGCAACTGATGCCCAAGCCAGTGTTGGGTGGCGCGACCCTGATCATGTTCGGCACGGTGGCGGTAGCCGGGATCAAGATCCTCGCCGAGGCCGGGCTGCATCGGCGCAATGTGCTGATCGTGGCCATTTCCCTTGGCATGGGCCTGGGCGTGGCGGCAGTGCCAGAGGTGCTGCGCGAACTGCCCAAGGCCTTGCACAACATCTTTGAATCACCGATTACTGTCGGTGCGTTCTGTGCGATTGTGCTGAACATTTTCCTGCCTGAAGAGTTCATAGAACTGCACGAAGATGAATTTGATCCGGAAGCCTCTACCCTCAAAGTGATGCAGGACCCGGAACCCAATAAATAGGAGCCCTTATGCGCAGACTGATCGGCCTGACCCTGTCGTTGATATTGCTCAGCCTGAGCGCCTGCGCCCTGTTCCCCAACCGCGACCCGCTGCATATCAATGTGGTGGGGATCGAACCGTTGCAAAGCCAGGACCTGGAAGTGCGCTTTGCAGTCAAGCTGCGGGTGCAGAACCCCAACGAAACGGCGATCGACTACAACGGCGTGGCCCTGGACCTGGAGGTCAATGGCCGGCCGCTGGCTGCCGGGGTCAGTGATCAGCAGGGCTCCATACCGCGCTTTTCCGAGACCGTTCTGACCGTCCCGGTTAGTGTTTCAGCGTTTTCGGTGTTGCGTCAGACTCTCGGCCTGAGCCAGACCCAGAGCTTGAACAACCTGCCCTATGTACTGCGCGGCAAGTTGGCCGGCGGGTTGTTTGGCACCATGCGCTTTGTCGATCGCGGGACACTGGACCTGCCAACACCGTGACCTGGTAGATGGCATGGACCTACCCGCGAAGAGTGGCTGAAACACTACCTGTAGGAGCCGGCTTGCCAGCGATGACGATCATCGTTTCGCAACAAGGGGACTGACACACCGCCATCGCCGGTGGCTCCTACTTGGCGGCCATCAGGCGGTTGACTTCACTGCGTACCATGTTGGCAAACTCCGGCGGCGACATGCCGTCCAGCTCGGAGCGGACCCATTCGGCCCATTTGCCCTTGCGCTTTGCGCGCTCGCCAAACAGCCGTGCGCCCTCGCCCTTGGCCTTGCCCAGGTTGCTTTGCCACAAGTCATACAGGCGGGACTTTTCATCTTCAAGCGCCGCGCGCTCGGCAAGGGGCTTGTTGGCCAGATTGAAGCTCATGTGGAATTACCTGCTGTACAAATAGGTGACATCTTACACTGTAGGTTGAAAGGTCCGAATTCGGATTTTTCGTTGAGCCAATGGCATGGGGAAAAAAAACTGCAACTTTTGCCGCGTTTGAAGACTCCATTGTTCACTGTCCACTTACCCCGCAAGGAGCTACTCAATGGCCCGTAAAACCGCCGCCCAAGCTGTCGAAGAGCAAATCAAGGACCAGGCGTTCAGCGAACTCCAGGCCCTGATCGAAGAGTCGGACAAGCTGCTCAAAAGCAGCGCGTCACTGGTGGGAGAAGAAGGTGAAACCCTGCGCGAGCAGGTCGCTATCAAGCTCAAGCAAGCCCTGGATTCGGTGTCCAGCGTGCGTGAGCGCAGCAAGCCGGTGGTGGATGCCACCGAAACCTACATCGGTGGCCACCCTTGGCAGACCGTTGCCATTTCAGCCGGCTTTGGCCTGGTGGTTGGCCTGCTGCTGGGCCGTCGCCACTGATCGATGCTGCGGCCGGTGCGTGTCGCTGCGCGTCGGCCGTCAACCCTGCGCCAAGCTGCGCAACCGGGCCAGTTCATCACCTTCGATCATGATCCCTTCAAGCTGTGCCTTGGCCCGCGTGCGATGGCGCCGATCACCCGGCAAGCGTCGCAACCCTACCGCATGCATCTGACGCACCAGTTCCTGGCTACGCAGGGCAAAGTCTTGCCCGGCGGTTTTGCTGGGGTCGATCACGATCAGTAACTGGCCTGTCCAGGGAGTCTTGGCACCCGGGTGGTTTGACCAGTCGAATTCAAACGAGAAATTCCCTCCGGTCAGTGCGCCAGCCAGCAACTCGACCATCATCGACAATGCCGAGCCCTTGTGCCCGCCAAATGGCAACAATGCGCCCCCTTCGAGGATCGCCTTTGGGTCCTGGGTCGGCTGGCCCAGACTGTCGACGCCTGTACCCGGCGGAACACGCTCCCCCTTGCGGGCCGCAATCTGCACGTCGCCATGGGCGATGGCGCTGGTCGCCAGGTCAAACACGATCGGAGGCCCGTCTGCACGTGGCGCAGCAAACGCGATGGGGTTGGTGCCGAACAGGGGGCGATCAGCGCCGTGAGGCACCACGCAGGTCATGCTATTGACCATGCTCAAGGCCACCAAGCCCTCTTCGGCAAACGGTTCGACATCCGGCCACAAGGCGGCAAAGTGATGAGAATTGCGGATAGCCAGTACGGCGATGCCAGCACTGCGGGCCTTTTCCACCAATAACGGGCGAGCGGCGGCCAGGGCCGGCTGGGCGAAGCCATTGGCGGCGTCCACGCGCACAAAACCCGAGGCCACATCCTCGACGACCGGTACCGCCTGGCCATTGACCCAGCCGCTACCCAGGGTCGAGACATAGCCGGGTATGCGAAATACCCCGTGGCTGTGTGCCCCGTCCTGCTCGGCACGGGCACAGTTGTCGGCCAGTACGCTGGCCACATCAGGCGAGGCGCCGTGACGAATGAAAATGGCCTTGAGCAGCGCTACAAGTTGCGCGAAGGCCATTGAAGTGCTCACAGCGGTAATGGGCGTGGCTGACATCTGAGGCTCCAGAATTGTTATTGGATGGGGCAACAGCCTGCTGGACTCGGCCCGCTGATTAACAACGTGCAACAAGTGAGCTGTCAACCACAGACCAGGCTTTAACCTCATTTATTTAATGCCTGCCGGGTGCCGGCAGCTCCTAGGCTCGGTGCTTCTTACAACCGGCACCGAGTCTTTGCGATGGACGACCTGCAACTTCCCTATTTTTTCCCCGAGGCCTTGAGAATGGCCAAGCAGTTGAGTGATCGAGAGCGTCAACGCGATATGACCGAACATGATCGAGACTTCTTTCGCAACCTGTTCTTTGCCAACGCCGCAGGACGCAAGGCACAGTGGCCGCCGATGATCGCCGAACGCCTATTGATCAACCGTCCGGGTAAAGCGTCGATTGAGCTGGCCGGAGCATTTGTGATGGGTTCCGAGGGAAGCTACACCTCGGTTTTTTTCTACGGACCGGAAACCGGGCTGGAGAAATTCAGTGATTACCCACAGATGATGGAAGAGCTGGAAAACCGACTGCGGGCCCCCCAGAAACGTATTGATCTACTGCATTTCCTGTCCATTGACCAACGAACCGATTTTGCTTTTCCGACGGGGTCATCCCTGACTCGACAATTGATCGAGGGCAATGTGTTCGACGAACAAGAAGCCTGCATTGAGCGTTACCAACAGTTGAATGTGCAGGCCATGCTCGATGAGCTGGGCAAACTGCCGTTGATAGAAACACTGTTGGAACAACTGTTGGCCAGCACCTTGCGCAAGGCCTTCCCGAATGTGGATCAACGTACGACCCATGTATTTTTCTACGCGCTGGCTACCTCCCCTGCGGATCAGGACAGATGGGTGGATGCGCTTAACCTGCGTGATGCACTGCTGTTGTTCTACCGTCAACAGTCCTGGCCGGTCGGCCAGCGCCGGGAGTTTATGCACCCTCAAGTGGTAGCCACTCAAGACGCCAATACCCAATGGGAAGATGGCCTGAAACAAGCGGCGCGCCAGTTGCATCTGTTCCTGCACAACGCACTGGAGACCTACTGGAATTCCGACGTGCCTGCCGGGATGTCGAGGCGTGCGTACTTTGCCCAGGCGATGAGCGATAAATCCAGGGTCGATTTGCTGTTCAAGCGCCAGCAAGATGTGATCTCGGCCCAAGAGCGTCAACAATTGGGTGCTCTTTACCTGCCTGCCGACCAGCGAGCCGCGACGCACATCGAAAAGGTCCGCCTATGGGAGTACTACGCCCATTACATAGAGCTGGCCGGTACGCTGGTCATTACCAATACCCATGCCTATCTGTATACCCAATCCAAGGGGTTATACGTCCTCAAGGACTACGAAGACTTACAGGCAACGCTCAAGGCCATGGCCAGGACGAGCAGCCATGAAGATGACTTCTTCGGCTTCCTGGCACTGGAAGAACGTGCTCGGTTTATCGGCTTTGAAGATCCACAGTTCAGTTCGGCCCCTATTGATGGGCTGGTCTTCAGCACCTTGTTTGAAGACATCATCGGCAAGCAGCGGCAAAACCTCGATTTCTGCCTGGATATTTACCGGCGCAATCTGGGAACCATCGATGCCTATGCCATGCTTGACCATGGCCTGGATATCCGCACCCTGTTCGACCATCGGTTGTTGGCGCTAAATCCCGAGGGGCGCTGGAGTACTCATCCAGCGCCACCGTCGGTGCCCGCTGAGAAGGCGCGCCAGGCAATCCGCCAACTTTACAGCGTGGCGAAGGCAATGGATGCTTTGCTGACGCGAGTTCCCACCCTCAATACAGTCATCGCCGACCAATTGCGAGTGACGTTCAACCTCTCGGACCAGCAGGCGCTCGATCCCGCCGACCTCTATGTCAATCACTACACTGGCAATGCCGACACTCAAGAGCGGCGTGCGCCCCTGTCTAGCCTGAGCCTGCTGAGCCACTGCGTTGCCCGAATGATTGGAGAGGCACAAACCATCCCTGATACGCGCGAGCACGGTGTGTACGGGCCACGAGTCAGCGGCCTGGCGACCAAAAGAGCGGACATTCCCATTGCCCGGCTCAATGAAATGGTGACGCATCTGTTGCTTGGCCTGAGCCGCAAGACAATTGCACAGCTGCCCCGCGATGGCCTGGAGGCATTGTTGTCCACACTGGCGCACAGGCTGTCCGTCGGTGTTCTAGCGGAGGCTCGCCTCAGAGTGCTAGACAAAACCCTCGACGGTCGTGACTTCGAAATTCTGCAAGCCGTCTTGAACACGGACAACACCGCCCATGAACAGCCTAATACCTTGAAGGGATTCACGCCGGATGCGTTCAGCCTGTCGGTGTTTGTGCCAGGCGAAAACACACTGTTGCGTTTGGCCAACTGTTTTGTGCTCACCGAACGTGGCGGCCTTGATCAGTATCACTCCGGGCACGCGGTGTTGTGGACGCCAGCGGGAGGTGTGGAAGCCTTCGAGTCGATCAAGTACCTGCGCGAAGCATTGGCCCATCGGCTACGTGACCACTCCCGGCGCCAGGGCCTGCTGGAAAACCTGGGGGCTGCCGAGCGTCTGCCCCATCGACGCTATGATCTGGGGCCGCTCCAGCTAATGAGGGGGGCCGTCCTGTTTAAGTGCCAGCAGTCGTGGATCGATCATTACATTGCTCAACGCCAACATACCCTGGAGTTCAAGGCCAATGCACAGTCATTGGTCCAGGCACTCGGACAGGAACGCAGCCAGATACCGACCAATAACCTACAGCGCGCTATCGATATCGCGCGGTTGACTGAACTCAGGCACTCGCTATCCGACCCGCTGGGCGCCGCGCCTGCCAGGGAGCAGCGACGCCAGGCCGAAATGCTTGAGCAATATCGTATCAACACCTTGCATGGCCGGGATTACCTGCATGAACTTCGGCCTTTGCGCCAGCATGTGGAGGATGTTCTCAACGACATGCTCGCCGATTACTCGTTGTTTGCCACTGAGGTGACGATTGTGCCGAGGCTGGCCTTGGCCGGGCAACGCCAGAGCCTGCTGGATTTCGCCATGGCCCCCTCCAGCCTGCAAAGCGCTGGGTTTGATGTGTTCTCTGCGGCATCCCGCCTGACGGAAACGGTGGTGCGTCAGATGTTGACCCAGTCGAAGATCCGCGATGACTATCACGCTTATCTGACTGAGCACCTGTCTGCCGGCAAGCCCGGTGTCGAACAGCGCCGCAAAGACTTCAGCCAGCAATTGCCCTGGCAACTGCTACAACACGCTCACACATTCAAGCTTCAAGAACGCCTGTCGGACCGTGGCTTCGACATGATCCAACAGGTTTTCGACATGCCGGACGCGATTGCCCGCGCCTGCGTTGCTGGAGCAACCGCCCAAATCCGGCCCCTTGAACTGATTGCCACGGCAGGTGCGACGGTTGCTCCAGCCCTCGGGCTCTACCTCATCAGCGCAGGACGCGAGGGGCCCCAGGTGTTGTATGCCCCGTATCACTCGGCATTAAGCTTTACCGAGTTCGAAAACGAAGCGCAGTTCCTGGAGGCTCTTAACCAGCCGGGGTCCCTGCAGGACTGCGTGCTCAAGCGGTTGAACGCGCCTCAGGATGCGACTTACCGCAACCTGCTGGCCAGCACCGTGGGCAAATCGTCAGAAATCAGCCTGGGGTTCACTCCGATCCGGGGCAACCTGTACAGCCAGCTGTTTGACGATAATCTGGCGCTGCTGCTCAAGTGGCTTGGTGCTCAAGTGGTCCGTGGGGCAGAGGCTGAATGGGAAACCGTCAAGCAGGTGTTCAGCGGCGCCGTCAGCCGCGTGCTGGGGTTTCTGCCTGGCAAACTGGCATTGCCCTGGATGATCTGGCAAAGCATTTCACTGTTCACAGAGTCCGCACAAGCGTTGCACGACCACCATTGGCAAACGGCATTGCTGACATTTATCGAAGGGGTTGCTCAAATGGCCGCAATGGGCCGGGTATTGCAACAAGCCGAGTCTTTAGCCGTCGCCCCCGCACAGCAAACACAGCCGCAACCTTCCTCACACTGGACGAATCTGGACATCACCGCACCGCAGCGCACCCTGATCTCGTCCAGCGAAGTGAGCCATGTAGCGCTGGTGGACATGAGCAAAAATGAATTCAATGGTACTTACCAGCATAAGGGGGCGTCCTACATTCCGCTGGCCGGCAAGGTGTACAAGGCCCAACCTCTCGGGGAGTTCTGGCGCATTTCGACGGAGCAGCACAACGGCCCATTCATCCATCGCAACGCCTTGGGACAATGGGAAATCGACACACGAGAACACATCTCACGCTTCGGCCAAGCCTATGGCCGCCTGCAAGATCGCTCGCAAAGCAGGGCTTCAGCCCGCACATCAATGAACATCGAGGCAATAGGGATGAGGGCGATTCGCGCGCTGTATCCCGAGCGTGCCAGGATGATCGTGGAGGCGATGGACCTGGCGACATTTTATGTGCAGAACTGCAAGGTAAACCTCGCCTTGCTGGAGCCCGGAATAGCACCGGTGACGCGCATCCATCGTTTCATCAATGAGTTCTTTGGCATTGACATCGACCCGTTTCGTGGCCCTCAAGAGCTAGACCCGCTCCTGGTGCAGAAACTGCATCGCATTGTCGACCTGGTCCTTGGGGGGTTGTTGGACCCCACGCTGTACTCGCTGGATTCGCAACGTTTCGTCGCAGGCATCCATAGGACAGACCCACAAAACAACTGGGCTTTCACCATTGATAGGGACCCGGATCGACGGATCTACCTGACAGATAACTTTTTCATGCCGCCATTGAGCGACTATGACAACCTTCTGCCGGACTACTTTGATCGGGCTGCCCATGCACGGGCGACACTCCTGATTCACGAGATGAGCCATTTGGTTGCGTTGACAGCCGATGTAGCCTACCTGGACTCCGTGATGCCGTTTTCCGATTTGATCGAGACCCTGACCCAGGACGGGCGCGATTTATTGAACTACCAACAAAACCGCCAGGCCACGGGTTACTCACGTAGAACCCCCATCGGCCAATTGTTCAAGCTCCCGAACGTGGGGGGCACCCAGTGGTCCGACTATGGAGCAACCTCGGAAACCGAGTACATCAGGGATCAGATACTTCACACCACCGGGGGCGTGGACTTGAGCAATGCAAGGGGGATTTTCATGACCAACCTGGCCAGGCGAGTCGACACCATGCTCGATAATGCCGACTCGGTGGCGTTGCTGATCACCAACCTGGGGCGTCAGTTGGACGCGGTGCCCTCCAGTCGAAGGGAATCCTTGAACTGATCCTGTAGGGATCAGTCCTTCTGGTCCCGCAGCACATTGCCCGAGGCGCCATCGATGCGCACTTCATAGACACTGCCGTCAGCCTTGCGACCTTTGACTTCCCAATAACCATTGTCGTCAGCTTCGGCCTGGTAGACCTCAATGTAACCGGCTTTGGTCTTGGCAGTTTCGATGGCTTTCTCGATGGTAATCCAGCCGGCTCCTGGTTTGTCGGCCAAGGCGGCTCCAGCGCCGAGCAAGGTGGCAGTGGCAAGCATGGCGGTGAGGGTTTTCTTCAGCATTTTCTTACTCCGTTAGAGAGAATGACTTACAGATCCAGATTTTTAGGGTGTTTGCAGGCCGAATTAGTTCCACATTGATGCTCATTCGCCATGATGGCTGTTCTCGGCACCCTGTCGGGAAGGTTAGAATGTAGGAAATCAGGAAGCACCAATGACCGAAAAGCCCCTTTCAGAAGCCGAATATGACGCAGTCACCGATGCCGCCGCGCATTGGTGCATGCGCCTGCACGCTTTTGATTGCACAGAGGCCGAGCGCCAGGCTTTCGAACAGTGGCACGATGCACACCCCCTGCATGCTTTCGAATATGCCGCCATGCTGGAAATCTGGGAAGTTGCCGACCATTTGCCGCGCAACAGCAACACGGCTCCACCGGTCGTGCCGGCCATGCCTCAGCGTCGGTGGCGTACCTATGCCGTGGCTGCCGCCATTTCGCTGGTGGCTTTGCCACTGGCCGCCTTTACCGGCTGGGAGGCCGGTTGGCTGCCCAGTTCCTATGAGCACTACAACGCAACCAACGGCCTGCGCCACGTGACACTGGCCGATGGTAGCGAAGTGGAACTGAACCTGGGCACCGAACTGGTCTACAGCAACTACAAGGATGAGCGCCGGGCCACCCTGAAAAAAGGTGAAGCGTTCTTCAAGATCAGCCATGACCGCGCACACCCGTTTGTGGTGCGTGCCGGTACAGGCCAGGTTCGGGTGACGGGCACTCAGTTCAACGTCTGGAAATACGACGATCAGGTGCGGGTCATGCTGCTGGAAGGCTCGGTGAAGATCACCAGCGATGTCAGCCACAGTGGGCTGAGCCTGACACCCGGGATGCAGGCCAGTTACACCCGGGGGGACGCACAACCGCAGCTCAAGGCGTTCTCCCCCCATGATCCGGCACTGGCATGGCGCACGGGCAAGTTGATCCTCGACAACCTGGCGCTGGTGGATGCCTTGCCCTTGATCAACCGCTATCTCGGCAAACCCGTGATGCTGGCGGATACCGGCACCGGCAATATTCGCATTGGCGGGATCTACGATATCCATGAAGTCCCCCATCTGGTGTCTTCCCTGCCCAAGGTGCTGCCGGTCTACCTGACCCAGAACCAGGAAGGCAACACTGTACTCAATTCGATCCCGCGCAAAACTCCCAAGACCTGAACAAGACTCGGCATCACCGCGCACAGCGATTGTTCGCGTCAGCCTGTCCATTTTTGAAACACTCGTCACAGCGCAACGGCCCCGTGGATGCGGGTTCATCGTTTCGTCATCCAGGGTGTCTCAACCCTGAAACACCCCTTCCCCGCTACCTGCGCCAGCCCGGCGCAGGTCATTGGCCGCTGCCCTGTTTCATGGGTGATACACCGCGCGCCCAGTAACTTCACCAATAACTCCAAGTTATTGAATAACCAGAAAATATAAAAATCGGCACAGCTTCTGCTCTATTCCTCACAACGCTGTTTAGGGTCAGCGTTAAAAACAAGGAATGCTGCCGTGGCGACTCTCAACCAAGGCTCACTGAGCCTACTGCTGATCAGCTGTGTACTGGGCGCCAGTGTGAGCGTGCCCGCCTCTGCCGAGGACGGCATCATCGTGACAGGGCGCAATGTGCAAGGCTTCATGGTCGGCCGGCCTTCCTTTGGCAAAGACCCGTACCCGTCCACCGCCAACGCCAACCCCAGCCAGCAGATCCTGCGTGCCACCGGCGGCGAACTCAGCGATAACGATTTCGCGGGTGTCAGCAGCGGTTCGACCATCACCCGCGCCATCCTGCCTAACGGCGACCTCCCCGGCTTGAGCAACACCCTGGGCAACAACTCGGCTGGCCTGGGCGCCGGTGCGGCGGCCGGACATGCCAGCGGCAACAGCCTGGGCGGGCAGATCAGTGGGTCGATCGAGCGCGGCCTGGCACCGTTGAATAACATCGGCGCGATGATGGGGGTCCAGCCATGACTCATTCATGGTTACTCCTCACCGTTCTTGGCTGCTCAGCCGCCATGGCCGACAGCAACAATCAGGCCCTGATCGACAACGCCGGCAAGCAATACACGGGCGTGCTGTCAGTCAACCAGGCCGCCGGCAATCAACACCAACAGATCAACAGCCGTGCGATCAGCCTCGGTGGCCAGGCCAGCGACGCGCTCATCCAGAAACTCGACGGCAAGGTTGATCCTTCCCTGAATGCCAGTGCGGCAATCCAGGGCAGCGCTTTCAGCAATGGCAACGGCATCCTGGGCGTCAACCAGTCGGCCGGGGCCAATAACCAGATGATCAATGCGGTGCGGATCAGCACAGGCCCGCAAAGCGTCGATGACAACGTCCTGTCGCAACAGAACATGACGCTGTTACCAGACTCGCGATCCCCCTCTACCACTGGCAGCCGCCAAGTCGTTACCAGCGACCAGGCCTTCACCGGCAGCCGTGGAGTGGTACAGGTGAATCAGAGTGCAGGGGTGGGGAACCGCATGGCTAACACCCTCGGTGTAACTATCAAGTAACCGCTTGATAGGTGTTTGTTAGACCGTACCAACACTTAACCAACTAATTAGAAGCAAGGAGATACACCATGAAACCTACAATGGCTCTCAAACCACTGGTTTTTGCTCTGGCTGCGCTCATGGCTGTTGCTGCACAGGCAGGTCCTGCCGAAAAATGGAAACCCACTCCAGCGCCAACCGGCACCGTGGCTGCCGCCGTGACCGATACCCAAGTGAGCAAGGACAACAAGTTCGACGACACCAAGACCCTCAACAACGCAGGAGCCAACGGTTCGCTGAGCAACAGCAAAGGCAACCTGGGCGCTAACATTGCCGCGGGCTCGGGCAACCAGCAAGACAACGCGGCTGCCATCACCAGCAGTGCCGGTGATGCTGCTACCGTCTTCGCTGTGGCCGATATCTATCAAGAAAGCAAAGACAACAAGTTCACCAACAAGGGCACGCAAAACAACGCTCTGCTGAACAATTCGGCCAACAACAGCTCCGGCAACGTGGGCGTCAACGTGGCAGCCGGTCAGGGTAACCAACAGAAAAACAACCTGGCAATCGTGACGGCTGACGGCAAAAACGTCGCGGCTGCCTCGAACACCGAACAAGTGTCCCTGGATAACCACTTCCTCAACGAAGCCTCATCCAAACACAGCTACAAGCCGCAATACGTGGTCAACAACGCTGGCCTGCTCAACTCGGCCAACAACGCCTCCGGCAACATCGGCGTGAACGTTGCCGCAGGTGCTGGCAACCAGCAAAGCAACACCCTCACCCTGGGCAGCGGCTGCACCGTCTGCGCAGCGGGCACTGGCAGCAAACTGGCGTTCTGATGCAACGGGGCCTTGGCAACAAGGCCCTTTTTATTTCCAGTGTCCATCAGGTCATGATCATGCGCCGCGCGACCCTCTGCCTCCTGTTACTGCTCGCCGGCCCCTCGTGGGCAGGGCAAATGGCGATTTCCGCCATGCCCGGCGGTGCGGTGATCTTCAAGAAGGTCGAGAGCATCCGCGAACGCCGGTTCGCCAACCTGGTGGAACAGAAAACCGATTTCAGCTGTGGTGCTGCTGCCCTCGCAACCATCCTGCGCCAGGCCTATTGGCTGGACGTCGATGAAGAACACGTCATCAAGGGCATGCTGGTCAACGCTGACCAGGACCTGGTACGCACCCAGGGCTTTTCCATGCTGGACATGAAGCGTTACCTGGAAAGCATCGGCATGCGGGCCCGGGGTTACAAGATCGGCCCCGATACCCTGCTGACGGTAAAGATCCCGGTGGTGGTGCTGGTGGAGATCCGTGGCTACAAGCATTTTGTGGTGATGCAGCGGGCCGAGAAAGACTGGGTCTATATCGGCGATCCGGTCCTGGGCAACAAGCGCCTTTCGCGGGACGACTTCCTCGCAGGCTGGAATGGCATCGTCTTCGCCGTGCTCGGCGAGGGCTATGACAAGGCCAATGCCCTGCTCGATCCCCCCACGCCGTTGACCGCCAAGACCAAAATGAACGAGTTCCGGCCCGTGGGCGACGCCGAGCTGATGGACTTCGGTTTCATCCAGAGCGACTTCTTCTAGAAGCGCCATAAGGGGCAGGATGCCCCAGGAGCAGATGATGAACACTTCCCGTTGGCTCACGGCCCTGTGCCTGGCAGCCTCGATGCCTGCTTATGCCGCCTCGGCGTTCAAGCCCATTGAAATGAGCGACGCGGAACTGGCCGAACTGCGCGGCCGCTTTGTGATGCCGGGGCGGATTATCAGTTTCGGCATTGTCATGAGTACCACCTGGACCAATGCGGCGGGCGACACCAGTACGGTGAGCGCCAACATGCATATCGACTCCTCCACCATCACCCCGCAGTTCTATGTGCAGTCCACCGGATCGGTCGGTAACGGCACCAATCGCGATCCTGGTACGGGCACTGTCGTCGGTGGCGCCGGCCTGGGCAGCGGCCAGGGTGTGACCCAGACCGTGCGTGCCGCCGGCGACGGTAATACGGCGTACAACAATGTCGGGATCAATGTCAGTGAAAACGGCCTGTCGCCGGCCAATGTGGCGCAATCCGGGCATGCCTTGATGGCAGGCGGCTCCTTCACCACAGAGAGCGCTGCCGGTCGGGTCAGCGTTTCCGCCAACAATGGCGGCGTGCAAATGGCCATCGCTGCCCATAACAACCAGGGTAATGCGCTGCAGCAAATCGGCGGCGGCAATGTGCTGCAAGGTACGGTTCTGCAAGGCAACAGCAACTTCGTCAATAACATGACCCAGCTCAATGTCGCACTTGGCAATAATGGCCTGAACGCGGGGGCCTTGAACTGCAATCTGGATCAACTCAAAGGCCTACGCACGCTCGGTTATTGAACTACGCTGACCCTCGACACTTACGCATTAGAAAAGGACGGCTTACTTCATGCATCGATCGTTATCACTACGTGCCGTTGTCTGTTTAAGTACGCTCTTGCCCGCGAGTCTGTTGTACGCAGCGCCAGACGTGGATATCGAAACTCTCAAACAAGAACTGCTGGAGCTCAAGCAGCGTTACGAAGCCCAACAAAAAGCCCTGGCGGTGCTTGAACAAAGGGTACGCCAGGTGGAAGACCAGCCAGCAACGCCCGCGCCCAAGCGCCTGGCCAAATCGCCGGCAGACTTCAAGCAAAGCGGCAGCACCGTGGCCGCCAGCAGCGGTACGGGAGGCGCCACAGGCGGCAGTTCCTACGGGCAATCGCTCAAGGATGATTCGGAGCCGGCACAAAGCGTCAGCAACTTGTACAACGAAGCCAGCGGTTTCTTCGGCAACGGCAAGTTCAGTTTTGAAACCGGCATTACCTACGCGCGCTATGACGCCCGCCAATTGACCCTCAATGGGTTCCTGGCACTGGACTCGATCTTTCTCGGCAATATCAACCTTGACCGGATCAAGGCTGATAACTGGACCCTGGACTTGACCGGCCGCTACAACCTCGACAACCGCTGGCAGTTCGACGTCAACGTACCGGTGGTGTACCGCGAGTCGACCTATCAGTCCGGCGGCGCCAGTGGCGGAGACCCCCAGGCCACTTCAGAAGAGAGCGTGAGCCGGGATCCAACCATCGGCGACGTCAACTTCGGGATCGCCTACAAGTTCCTCGACGAGTCTGCGACGATGCCGGATGCCGTGGTGTCGGTGCGGGTCAAGGCGCCAACCGGCAAGGAGCCTTTCGGGATCAAGCTGGTGCGCTCGACAGCCAACGACAACCTGTACGTGCCGGAAAGCCTGCCGACCGGCAACGGCGTGTGGTCGATCACGCCAGGGCTCTCCCTGGTCAAGACCTTCGACCCAGCCGTGCTGTTTGGCTCGGTTTCCTACACCCACAACCTCGAAGATTCGTTTGATGACATCAGTAGCGACGTCAACCAGAAGGTCGGTGGCAAGGTCCGCCTGGGTGACAGCTTCCAGTTCGGTGTGGGTGTGGCGTTTGCCCTCAACGAACGCATGAGTATGTCGTTTTCGGTGTCGGACCTGATCCAGCGTAAAAGCAAACTCAAGCCTGACGGGGGCGGCTGGCAGTCGATTGTTTCCAGTGATGCCAATGCGGGCTATTTCAACGTTGGCATGACCATCGCCGCCAGTGAGAACCTGACAATTGTGCCCAACCTGGCCATCGGCATGACGGATGACGCCCCCGACTTCACCTTCAGCCTGAAATTCCCGTACTACTTCTAAAACCGCTGCGCCTCCTTGTAGGAGCCCGGCTTGCCGGCGATGTGGGTCTCAAGGCCGCTATCGCCGGCAAGCCGGCCCCCTACAAGCAATGTCGCTCCCTGGCGGATAAAAGGAAAAGCCCCATCGCGATAAGGGTCGCGACGGGGCTTTTTTTACCCGCCCTAGCGGATCTGGTGTTTGTGCAGCAACCGGTAGAACGTGGGCCGCGAAACTCCCAGCACACGTGCCGCGACACTCAGGTTGTCACTGTGCCGGTTCAGCACATCGCATAGCGCCTGGCGTTCGGCGCGGTGCTTGTAGTCTTCCAGTGTCGCCATGGGCAGCACGATTGCCTGCTGGCTTTGCAAGCCCAGGTCGGCCGCTTCGATTTGCCGCCCCTCTGCCAGTACCAGGCCTCGTCGCACTCGGTTGGCCAACTCACGCACATTGCCTGGCCAGCCATGCTTGCCCATGGCGACCAACGCGTCCTCGCTGAAACTGCGCGGACGGCGCCCGGTTTCCTGGCTGTAGAACCTGGAAAAATGATTGGCCAGCATGCCGACATCGCCATGCCGCTCACGCAGGGGCGCGGTAACCACCTGCAGGACATTGAGCCGGTAGTACAAGTCCTCACGGAAGGCGCCCTTCTCGATGGCGGCCTCCAGGTCGACGTGAGTCGCGGCCAACACCCGCACATCCACCGCAATCGGCTGGCTGCCACCGACACGTTCGATCTGTTTTTCCTGGAGAAAACGCAGCAGGTTGGCTTGCAACTCCATCGGCAGGTCGCCGATTTCATCGAGGAACAAGGTACCGCCATTGGCCGCTTCGATACGGCCGATCTTGCGCTGGTGGGCGCCGGTGAATGCGCCCTTTTCATGGCCAAACAGCTCGGACTGGATCAAGTGCTCGGGAATCGCGCCGCAATTGATCGCCACAAAGGGCTTGGCGTGGCGCAGGGATTGGCGGTGCAAGGTCCTGGCCACCAGCTCCTTGCCAGTGCCGCTGTCGCCACGGATCAGAATCGGTGACTCGGTGGGGGCCAGTTTCGCCAGCAGTTTGCGCAGCTCGCGGATTGGCCGGCTGTCACCCAGCAGTTCATGCTCCGGCTCGTTCACATGAGCCACGCCTTTGCCCCGCAGCCGCGCCATGCCAAAGGCGCGGCCCAGGGTCACCTGGGCCCGTGACACATCGAACGGCAAGGTGTGGAAGTCAAAAAACCATTCGCAGACAAAGTCGCCGACATTCTGCAGGCGCAGCATCTCGGGGCTGAGCACGGCAATCCATTCGGTGCCGCTACGGCTGATCAGTTCCTTGACCGCCTCGGGGCGTTCCAAGTGCATGGGTTGGAGCCGCAACAACCCCACATCACAGGTACGGTCCCCCAACGCATCCAGGGCGCAGCTGTCCACATCCCAGCCAGCCGCCCGCAAACCAGGCAATAGCTGGTGGCAGTCGTCACAGGGGTCGACCACAAGCAAGCGACGCAGGGCTGGTGTAACAACCATGACTATTCCTTGGCGTCAAAATCATTAAAGTTATTTAGAAACAACAGTTTGAGTGGACTGCTCATAACCCTAGCAAGATCTTGACACCACCCTTGTATCGTTTCGCGATAACACCATCCCCCATACAGCATTTCGCGATCAGCCCCCTCAAAAAACCCTACTTCACTCTTTCATTCACCTTTCAAAATCGCGCCTTACATGACGTTAATCACGAAAAGTTGAATTTTCTTGTTCTAACATGTGACCCGTACCCCGTCATCGTGCATCAGTACAGGTACTAGCCGAACGGTAAGCCCAACCGACGGCACATCTTTTGATTGGGCACTTAGAGAGAAGACCCCATGAACGCCCCGCTCCGTATCAACGAAGCTCTTTTGATCGCAGACCGTGCTTTCCAACCCTTTCACTGCGTGGCCTGGGCCCCACAAGACGGTACTGGCGAATTGAGCCTGACCGTGATTGACCGCACTGAAAACCGTATCGGGCGCAAACAGATTCCTTGCAGTACTTATTCCGATCCAAAACAATTGGAAACCCTGCTACTGCAAGTCCGCGCCGAACTCAATGGCGAAGGCTATCAACTACAGTCCTGGGCAATGCCTAAGTAAAGTTGCACGACTACTGCAACTTTGTAAGTGCCGTTTGGTTATTCACTGACTGACGCATTTACTGTAGGAGCGAGCTTGCTCGCGAAAAACCCGAGGGCACCGCATTTATCCTGGTGCCCTGCGGTATCGTTAACGTTTTTCGCGAGCAAGCTCGCTCCTGCAATGGGTGAGCATCGGGCACCTTGCGCGCTTCTCGCCCCCAGGAGCACCCCATGTCCGGTTCAATGGCCCAGGCCTTTGCCCATAACTTCCTTGGGCACTCGCCTCGTTGGTACAAGGCCAGCATCCTCGCCTTCCTAATCCTCAACCCCCTGGTGCTCTGGGCTTTTGGCCCGGTCGCGGCAGGCTGGCTGCTGGTGGCGCAATTCATTTTCACCCTGGCCATGGCGCTGCACTGCTACCCGTTGATGCCCGGCGGGCTGTTGATGGTCGAGGCGCTGTTGCTGCGCATGACCACGCCTCAGGCGCTGTACGACGAGCTGCTGCATAATTTTCCGGTCATCCTGCTGCTGATGTTCATGGTCGCCGGCATCTACTTTATGAAGGACTTGCTGCTCTTTCTGTTTTCGCGCCTGCTGCTGGGCGTGCGTTCCAAGGCGCTGCTGGGGCTGATGTTCTGTTTTTTGTCGGCCTTTCTTTCAGCCTTTCTCGATGCCTTGACCGTCACGGCGGTGATTATCAGTGCCGCGGCGGGTTTCTATTCGGTGTATCACCGGGTGGCTTGCGGCAATGATCCACGCCAGGACAGCGAGTACAGCGACGACCGCCAGCTGCCCACCTTGCACCACGCCGACCTTGAGCAATTTCGCGCCTTCCTGCGCAGCCTGTTGATGCACGGCGCCGTCGGCACCGCCCTGGGTGGCGTGTGTACGTTGGTAGGAGAGCCTCAGAACCTGTTGATCGGCCATGAGATGGGCTGGAATTTCAGCGAATTCTTCCAACAGATTGCCCCGGTATCGCTGCCAGTGCTGGCCGCCGGCCTGATCACCTGTGTGCTGCTGGAAAAGCTGCGCTGGTTTGGCTATGGCACGCTATTGCCGGACAACGTGCGCCGGGTGCTGGCCAACTACGCCCGCGAAGACAGCGCCGAACGTACTCCACGCCAGCAGGCGGCGCTGGTTGTCCAGGGCCTGGCAGCACTGATCCTGATCACGGGCCTGGCCTTTCATATCGCCGAGGTTGGCTTGATCGGCCTGCTGGTGATCGTGCTGATCACTGCCTTTACCGGAATTACCGAAGAACACCGCATCGGCAATGCCTTCAAGGACGCCCTGCCCTTTACGGCGTTGCTGGTGGTGTTCTTCGCGGTGGTCGCGGTGATTCATGATCAACAGCTGTTCACCCCACTGATCCAATGGGTGCTGGCACTGCCCGCCGAACAACAACCGGGCATGCTGTTTATTGCCAACGGCCTGTTGTCCGCCATCAGCGACAACGTGTTTGTGGCGACGATCTACATCACTGAGGTCAAGCAGGCATTCGTGTCCGGCCATATGAGCCGCGAGCACTTCGAGACCCTGGCCATTGCGATCAATACCGGGACCAACCTGCCCAGCGTGGCGACGCCCAACGGCCAGGCGGCATTCCTGTTTTTGCTGACATCGGCGATTGCGCCGCTGATCCGCCTGTCCTACGGGCGCATGGTGTGGATGGCGCTGCCGTATACGGTGGTGATGGGCCTGCTGGGCTGGTACGCGGTCAGTTACTGGCTGTGAAGGATAAACCGCTCAATGGCTTGGGCCGCTCCGTCCTCGACATTGCTGGCGGTGACCACATCGGCCTGGCGCTTGACCGCTTCTTCGGCCTGCCCCATGGCAATCGACAACCCGGCCACCTGAAACATCGCCGGGTCATTGCCGCCATCGCCGATGGCCGCCGTCTGCTCCAGCGCCACCCCCAGATGAGCGGCCAGGGTTTTCAGGGCATCGCCCTTGTTGGCCTGCATCGCGGTGATATCGAGATAGACCGGCTGCGAACGCGATACCTGAGCCAAACCTGCGACCTTGGGCTGCAACTGGGCTTCCAGTTCGACCAGCAACTGGGTATTGGCGCTGGCGGCGACGATTTTGTCGATCCGCCCCAGAAAGGGCTCGAAACTCTCCACCACCACCGGGGCATAACCCAGGCCATGCTGCTCCCGAGGCACCATGGGGCCCTTGGGGTCACGCAGCAGCCAATCGCCATCGGCAAACACCCAGACTTCCACCTCCGGTTGTTCGCACAGCAGCGCCAAAGCGATCAGCGCCGCCTCTGCCGGCAAGTGGTGTGCGACCAGGATGCTGCCATCCGGGTTGACCAGGGTGCCGCCATTGAACCCCGCCGTGGGCACGTCGACGCCCAGGGCTTCGATCTGCTGCAACATGGCCCTGGGCGGTCGCCCGGTGGCCAGGCTGAAAAACACCCCGGCCTCACGCAGCGCCCGCACGGCATCAATGGTGCGTTGGCTCAGACTGTGATCGGGCAACAACAAGGTGCCGTCCATATCACTCAACAAAAAACGGATGGGTTGAATCGCTTCTT
Organism: Pseudomonas fluorescens; assembly: GCF_000730425.1. NCBI lineage: Bacteria > Pseudomonadati > Pseudomonadota > Gammaproteobacteria > Pseudomonadales > Pseudomonadaceae > Pseudomonas > Pseudomonas fluorescens. The sequence continues at coordinate 969,753 of NZ_CP008896.1, forward strand.
CACTCATCCGAGGCGATGCCAGGCGCGACCATCACGGGCCAGCAACTCGTCTGCCGCTGCCGGGCCGTCTTCGCCGGCCTTGTAGGCCTGGATCCCGTCGTCTTCCTTCCAGACATCGAGGAACGGCTGCACCGCACGCCAGCCATTTTCGATGTTGTCGGCACGCTGGAACAGCGTCTGGTCACCCGTCAGGCAGTCGTAGATCAGGGTTTCGTAGCCGGTGGACGGCTGCATCTCGAAGAAGTCCTTGTAGGCAAAGCCCAGCTGGATGTTAGCCATGTCCAGGGTCGGCCCGGGCTTTTTCGCCAGCAGGTCGAACCACATGCCTTCATTGGGCTGGATCTGGATCTTCAGGTACGTCGGCTTGAGCTCGTCGACGTCGGTGTCGCGAAACTGCGCATAGGGCGCCGGCTTGAAGCAGATAACGATCTCGGTGTCGCGCACACTCATGCGCTTGCCGGTACGCAGGTAGAACGGCACGCCGACCCAGCGCCAGTTATCGATCATCACCTTGAGCGCCACGAAGGTCTCGGTGCTGCTGTCCGGTGCCACGTTGGCCTCTTGCCGATACCCAGGCAGCGCCTTGCCGCCGATCTCGCCGGTGGTGTACTGGCCACGCACCGAGTTGGCCCGTGCGTCCTCCAGGGACCAGGGGCGCACGGCACCAATCACCTTGGCTTTCTCGCCACGCACCGCGTCGGCGCCAAAGGCGGCCGGCGGCTCCATGGCAATCATCGCCAGTAACTGGAACAGGTGATTGGGCACCATGTCCCGCAGGGTACCGGTGTTCTCGAAGAAGCTGCCGCGGGTTTCCACACCGACGGTTTCCGCGGCGGTGATCTGCACGTGGTCAATGTAGTGGTTGTTCCAGAACGCTTCGAACAACACATTGGAGAAACGGCTGATCAGGATGTTCTGTACCGTTTCCTTGCCCAGGTAATGGTCAATGCGGTAGATCTGCTTCTCGCTCATGACTTTGAGCAGGCACGCGTTCAGCGCCTCGGCGGTCGCCAGGTCGGAACCGAACGGCTTTTCGATCACCACGCGGCGGAACGCCTCAGGGCTTTCCTCCAGCAGGTTGGCCCGGCCCAGGCGCTGCACCACTTCACTGAAGAAGCGTGGCGCGGTAGCCAGGTAGAACACTGCGTTGCCGGTGCCGCTGTCAGCGATTTTGCTGGCGATGTCGGCATAAGTGCCCTCATCGAGAAAATCGCCCTGCACGTAGCTGATGCCCTTGGCCAACTGGGCCCACAACTGTGGGTCCAGTGCATGTTCGGCATTACCCTTGACCTTGCTCGCAGCTTCGGTGCGGATGAAGTCTTCGAGTTTCTTGGCGAAGTCAGCATCGCTGATAGCGTTGTGATCCACTCCGACAATCCGCAGCCCCTCACCCAGCAGGCCATCGCGACTGAGGTTGTACAGCGCCGGCATCAGCAGACGCTTGACCAGGTCGCCATGGGCGCCGAACAGGAACAAGGTAGTGGGTGGCGCAGGTTCGGCCTTGGGTTTCTTGCCGTTAGCCGTCATTTTTTGGAAGTCTCCACATGGCCGCCGAAGCCGAAGCGCATGGCCGACAGCAGCTTGTCACCGTAAGTGCTCTGCTGGCGCGAGCGGAACCGCGCGAACAACGAGTTGGACAGCACCGGCACCGGCACCGATTGCTCCATGGCTGCTTCGATAGTCCAGCGCCCTTCGCCACTGTCGGCCACGGAACCGGAGTAACCGTCGAGCTTGGGGTCGGTTGCCAGGGCATCGGCCGTCAGGTCCAGCAACCAGGAAGAGACGACGCTGCCGCGACGCCAGACCTCGGCGATATCCGCCACATTGAGGTCGAAACGCTGTTCTTCCGGCAGGTTCTCCGAGTTCTTGGTCTTGAGGATGTCAAACCCTTCGGCAAAGGCCTGCATCATCCCGTACTCGATGCCGTTGTGGATCATCTTCACAAAATGCCCGGAACCGGCAGGGCCCGCATGGATATAGCCACGCTCGGCACGATCGTCAGTGGCGGTACGGTCCTTGGTGCGCGGGATATCGCCCAGTCCCGGCGCCAGGGTGGCGAAGATCGGGTCCAGGTGCTTGACGGTCTCGGCGTCGCCACCAATCATCATGCAGTAGCCACGCTCCAGGCCCCAAACGCCACCAGAGGTCCCGACGTCGATGTAGTGCAGGCCTTTTTCCGCCAGGGCCTTGCCGCGACGCACGTCGTCCTTATAGAACGTGTTGCCACCGTCGATGATCACATCGCCTGGCTCCATCAGCTCGCTCAGGTCGTTGATCGTGGTTTCGGTGGGCTCGCCCGCCGGCAGCATGACCCAGACGGCCCGCGGCTTTTGCAGGCCTGCAACCAGGGCGGCCAGATCGGCAACGCCGGTCGCGCCCTCTTCGCTCAAGCCTTTGACGAATGCTTCATTGCGGTCGTAGACCACGGTGGTATGCCCATTGAGCATCAAGCGGCGCGCAATATTCCCGCCCATGCGGCCTAGTCCGATAATCCCCAGTTGCATGTATTGATGCTCCCAACTACAAATAAAAAATGTGTGACACAGTTTATAGCGCAATGACGAATTAGTCCGGCGCCAATCGCACTAGTTTCATCAGAAAAAGAGGCCATCGTTTCACCATCATTGGCTGAAAAGTCACAACGACCATAAAAAATAAAAAAGTTCCCTTGAGCAAAAAAAGAAATCAGAATCGCCCCCGACTCCTGCCAGGGCTTCGATTCAAACACTCTGGCACCGCGATACACCGGCTATTTGCGAGGTAAGCAATGCGCACTGCCCAGATGACACGCCCGCCACAGACCCTTTACGTCACCATCCGCCGCGACGAGTTGCGCCAATTGAAAGACGAACGTGAGCAGTTGCAACAGGAAGTCATCCGCTTGCGTGCGCAATTGCAGGCCCAGCTAACAAACCAAGCCATTACCTGCTGATCCGTTGCAGGAGCCGGCTAGCCGGCGATGAAGGCCGTGGGATCGACGCCGGACTTGTAGGCCTTATCGCCGGCAAGCCGGCTCCTACAGATCCAACTCACAAACTTTTCACCAGCCCTTCCTGATAATCCCCCGCCAGAACGCCGCCCCAGGCATGGGCGGTGGCAATTATTGGGTTGGAGCGCTGCATGGCGATGTTCAAACGCGGCACGAAGTCTGCAAAAGGGTTTGATTGGGCCGGCCTTGGCTGGATGTTCCTGTTTTTCTGGTACTTCTCAGGAATTACCCAACTGCTGATCCAACTGACCGGCACCTCCGGCTTCAGTGGTTTCCGCCAGGCGTTCTTCATGAGCGCACTGTGGTTGGCGCCCATGCTGCTGTTCCCGCGGCGAGTCCGGCTGCTGGCTGCGTTGATCGGCGTGGTGTTATGGGCCTGTTCCATGGCCAGCCTGGGCTATTTCTTTATTTACCAGCAGGAATTTTCCCAGAGCGTCATCTTCATCATGTTCGAGTCGAACATCTCTGAAGCCGGCGAATACGCCACCCAATATTTTGCCTGGTGGATCGTGCTGGCCTTTATCGCCCACACCGCCCTGGCGATTTTCCTCTGGACCCGCGTGCGCCCAGTCTATCTGCCCAAGGGCCGGGCAATCGTCGCGGCGACGGCGATTGTGCTGGCGATTGTCGGTTATCCGCTGGTCAAGCAGATTGCTACCAATGACACCCTGGAGCAGGCCATCGATGGTTTCGAAACCCGCGTCGAACCTGCAGTGCCCTGGCAGATGATCGTCGCCTATCGGCGCTACACCCAGCAGTTGAACAACATGCAGGGCATGCTCGATAACGCCAGCAAAATCCCGCCCCTGAGCAACTTCAAAGACAGCATGGCCGGCCAACCGTCGACCCTGGTGCTGGTGATCGGCGAGTCCACCAACCGCCAGCGCATGAGCCTCTACGGCTACCCACGCAAGACCACCCCGGAGCTGGACAAGCTGCGCGACCAATTGGACGTGTTTGATAACGTCATCACCCCACGCCCCTACACCATCGAGGCGCTGCAACAAGTGCTGACCTTCGCCGACGAAGAGCACCCGGACCTGTACCTCAAGACCCCGTCCATCGTCAGCATGATGAAACAGGCCGGCTACAAGACCTTCTGGATCACCAACCAGCAGACCATGACCAAGCGCAACACCATGCTCACCACGTTCTCCGAACAGGCTGACGAGCAGGTGTACCTCAATAACAACCGCAACCAAAACGCCCGCCAATACGATGGCGACGTGCTGGAGCCGTTCTCCAAGGCCCTTGCCGACAAGGCCGAGCGCAAGCTGATCGTGGTACACCTGCTGGGTACCCACATGAGCTATCAGTACCGCTACCCACCGAGTTTCGACACCTTCACCGATCGCCAGGGCGTCCCGGCCGGCGTGCGTGACGACCAACTGCCGACCTACAACAGCTATGACAATGCGGTGCGTTACAACGACTTCGTGGTGTCGAGCCTGATCAAGGACTACGCCAAGACCGACCCCAATGGTTTCCTGCTGTACCTCTCCGACCACGGCGAGGACGTGTTCGACTCGGCGGGCCACGAAACCCTGGGCCGTAACGAAGGCAAGCCGACGGCGCCGATGTACACGATTCCCTTCATGACCTGGGCCTCGCCGAAGTGGCGCGCTACCCACGACTGGAATATGCAAGGCGACTTGCAACGCCCCTACAGCAGCTCGCAGTTGATTCACACCTGGGCTGACCTTGCCGGCTTGAGCTTCGACGAACTGGACCGCAGCCGCAGCCTGGTCAGTGACAGCTTCAAGCCGCGGCCCTTGCTGATCGGCGACCCCTACCAGCGCCCGCAGAAGGCCTTGATTGACTTCAGTTTGATCAAGCCCAAGGCCAACCCCACCCCGGCCGGCGTGGTATCGAAGTAACGGTTGAAGGCTCGGGCTCCAGGTGTGCAATGCACGGCAGTCCGAGCCTCTAATCCTTAATGAACACAAGGGGCATGCCCACCGATTTCTCCCGCATAACCGGACCCTACCACCACCTTCTCGCGGTCTTCATTCGGCACTGCGTGCCCACGGCTCTTGGGTAAACCGCTTCGCCAGGTATTCGATAAGGGCTTGTACACGCGCTGGCCGACTGCGCCCTGGAGGCGTCACGATGTGCAGTGCAATGGGCTCCACTTCCCATCCCTCCATGACAGTCTCCAGGGCTCCCGACTGCAGGTCCGACCAGACCAGGAACTCGGGCTGTAGCGCCACGCCCAGCCCAGCCAATAATGATGGCGTCAATGCCTCGGCATTGTTCACAGATAGGTTGGACAGCATGGTCTGCGTGTACGCGCCATGCCGCTTATGGTGGAAGTGCCACGTCATCCCGCTGCGTGAATACGCATATTGCATCGCCTTGTGCCTGGCGAGATCGCTCGGGTGCCGCGGTCGGCCATGCCGCTCAAAATAGGCCGGCGAACCTACCAGCAGGATCCGCACGCGGCACAGACGGCGTGCCAATAGGCTGGAATCGACAAGGTTGGCGATTCGCAGCGCCAGGTCAAACCGATCCGCCACCAGGTCCACCTGCTTGTCGTTGAATTGCACGTCCAACTCCACATCGGGATTCGTCTGCATGAAATCCGGCAGGATCGGCGCAAGTCGAGAGATCCCAAACGACATCGGCGCCGAAACCCGGATCAAGCCCCGCAGGCTATTGGACTGCTCTGTGACTTCGGCCTCGACCGCTTCTCCTTCTTCAAGAATACGAGAAGCACGCTCCAGTGCCGCATATCCACTTTGCGTCAACGTCATGTTACGAGACGTGCGATGAAACAACATGGCCTTCATGCGTGTTTCCAAGCGTTTGATAGCCTTGGAAACTGTCGCCTGGGACAAAGAAAGCTCGTCGGCCGCCCGGGCAAAAGAGCCCGCTTGCGCCACTTTGGCGAATATTGCCCAAGCTTCCAGATCAGGTAATTTTTTCATCGCAACTTCCGAAATGATTAACCTCGATAAGTGAATAACTTTACTAGTTCCGCCGCTCAAAGCGTGCCCCATAAGGCACCAAAAATGGAAAAGGTGGAATTCCACTTGTTCTATATCGACAGCCCCAAGGCCTCTGTAGCCTCCCCCGACGCCAAACTTTTTTCGCCTTGGGAAGATGTATGCGGCCTACTCCAGACAACTCCGAGACCGCCGACGAGTCCCTGCGTGCGCAATCACGATGGCCCCTGGCCTACGGCCAGACGCGCAAATGTCATAACACGTCCCTACGGCATTCCGGCCTGATCCCGCTGCTGCTGGCATCGTTCGTCACACAGGCTCAGGATGCACGCCCCGCATTCGCAAAAACCCGCTATAGCGAAGACTGGTCGTTCCTGCGTGATCCTGGGCAAAGAACCGATGCTCTGGATAGTTTGAAATTCATCGCGCTGAACGCCGATGGCAGCCATTGGCTTTCGCTGGGCGGCGAAGTGCGCTGGCACTATGACTACACCCGTAACCCGGCGTGGGGCGACGACCCACAGGACCCGCGAGGAGTACTGCTTCAGCGTTACCTGTTACATGGTGATTTGTATCTGGGCAAACGTCTGCGTCTGTTCGGACAACTCTATAGCGCCCAGGAAAGCGGCAGGGCCGGTGGCACGAACCCTATAGACGAGAACCGCCTGGATCTGCAACAGGCCTTCGCCGACATCGCGCTCAGCGATGGCAGCGATTACAAGCCGGTACTACGGGTCGGCCGCCAGGAAATGGCCTACGGTTCGTCTCGGCTTATTGACGTGCGCGAAGGCCCCAATGTGCGCCGTACCTTCGAGGGCGCTCGCCTGCTGATCCAGGCCGGAACCTGGCGCATGGATGCTATCGCCACGCGGCCGGTGCGCGCCCAGGTCGGCAATTTCGACGACCGCATCGACCGCGATCAGGCACTGTGGGGACTGTATGCCTCGCACCCGGCATCGACGCAGTTTCCATTGGGCAGTGCGTTGGACGTTTACTACCTCGGCTATCGCCGCCAGTCGGCACGCTTCGACCAAGGCATAGCCGATGAGCAGCGGCATACCCTCGGCGCACGCCTATGGGGGGCGCGTCTTGGCTGGGACTGGAATGGAGAACTCATCGCCCAGGGCGGGCGATTTGGCAAGGGCCGCATCGCCGCCTGGAGTCTATCGGCCGATACCGGCTACACCTGGTCGAACGTCAGCAGTCAGCCGCGTCTCGGGCTGTCGGTCAACGCCGCCAGCGGCGACAAGAACCCGGACGATAAGGACCTGCAATCGTTCAATGCGCTGTTTCCACGCGGCAACTACTTCTCCGAACTGGCGCTGCTGGGGCCGCGCAATTTCGTCAATCTGCATCCGAGCATCAGCTTCCAGCCGACCGCCTCAGTCACGATGACCGCAGATGTCGATTTTTTCTGGCGCTTGCAGACCCGGGATGGGGTGTATACGCCCGGTAGTGCCCTGCTGCGCAGCGCTCAGGGCAGCGACGCGCGCTTCGTCGGCACAGAACTGTCGCTCAATACCCGATGGGATATCAGTAACCGGCTGTCTTTGACAGGGATCTATTCGCACTTTTTCTCCGGACGTTTCATCCGCGAAACCGGGCCTGCAAGCGATATCGACTATGTTGAATTCACCCTGCAAGCCAAGTTCTGAGCGTCGATGACTATCGCACAGGTCCCAGCTTGTTTATGAAAGAGTGATTAAAACTACCCTGTCAAAAATGGAAAGCGTGCAATTCGATCTGCCTGATTCCGGATGAAAAACCCAAGGCCTAGACTCGGGCAATCAACGGGAGGAAAAACATCATGTCCAACAAGTACCTCGAATTGCTGACCCCACAGAACAGCCAGATCATTTTTATCGACCAGCAGCCGCAAATGGCCTTTGGCGTGCAGTCGATTGACCGTCAGGCCCTGAAGAACAATGTCGTCGCGCTGGCCAAGGGTGCCAAGGTGTTCAAGATCCCGACCACCATCACCACGGTGGAAACCGAAGGTTTTTCCGGCAATACCTACCCGGAACTGCTGGCGGTGTTCCCACAGAACAAGATCCTGGAGCGCACCTCGATGAACTCCTGGGACGATCAGAACGTGCGCGACGCGCTAGCCGCCAATGGTCGCAAAAAGGTCATCGTCTCGGGCTTGTGGACCGAAGTGTGCAATACCACGTTTGCCCTTGAGGCCATCCGAGACGGCGACTATGAAATCTACTTGGTGGCCGACGCTTGCGGTGGCACCTCCACAGAGGCTCACAAGTACGGCATCGACCGCATGGTGCAGGCTGGTGCAGTGCCTGTGACCTGGCAGCAAGTGGTATTGGAATGGCAGCGCGACTGGGCTCGCAAGGAAACCTATGACGACGTGATGGCCTTGGTCAAAGAGCATTCTGGCGCCTACGGCATGGGCGTAGACTACGCCTACACCATGGTTCACAAGGCTCCCGAGCGCGTCCAGCACGGCGAGCGTATCGGCCCCAACCCGGTCAAATAGGGCGCGGGGTTAAGACCGCCGCCCGATGTTTGATACTTGCATAGCCTCAGGTTTGCTGTGCATCTCACTCTCTGGTCGGAAGTGAATATGAAGCTCTATGCATTGTCTCTGGGTGCCGGTTTGCTCGTTGGCATCATTTACAGCCTGTTGAGTGTCCGCTCTCCTGCACCGCCGCTGGTGGCACTGGTTGGCCTGCTCGGTATCCTGATTGGCGAGCAGGTCATTCCGGTCGGCAAGCAGCTGTTGGGCAGAACGACGCTCAGTACAACCAATGAAAAGCCCCAAACCGCCGCCCCCACATTAACCCAGTTGCCCGATCGCCATGGGAAGGACTAAGCAGGCGAACACAGACAGGCCTGATCGACTTCGCCATTTCGCAGTGCCCAATCCAAGGAGCATCCACCGTGTCCAACGCCTATCCTGACGCTGTCTTTTTCAACGGCCAGATCACCACACTGGACCGCAGCAAGCCAATTGCCAGTGCCGTGGCCGTCCAGGCAGGCCGATTTTTGGCCGTCGGCGACGACCAGGAAATCCTGGCGCTGGCCGGTGATCGTACCCGGCACATCAACCTCCAACGCAAGCCTGTGCTCCCCGGCCTGTTCGACAACCATACTCACATGGTGCGCGGCGGTCTGAACTACAACCTGGAACTGCGCTGGGACGGTGTGCGCTCGCTGGCCGATGCGCTGGAGATGCTCAAACGCCAGGTTGCCATCACTCCGGCCCCACAATGGGTCCGCGTAGTGGGGGGATTCACCGAGCAGCAGTTCGTCGAAAAACGCCTGCCGACGCTCGCCGAGATCAACGCCATCGCTCCGGATACCCCGGTTTTCCTCCTGCATCTGTACGACCGCGCCCTGCTCAATGGCGCCGCACTACGCGCCACGGGCTATACCAAAGACACCCCAGCGCCCATAGGTGGCGAAATCGTCCGCGATAGCAACGGCAATCCCACCGGCCTGCTGCTGGCAAAACCGAACGCAACCATCCTTTACTCCACGCTGGCCAAGGGGCCAAAGCTGCCGCTGGAATACCAGATCAACTCAACCCGTCACTTCATGCGCGAACTCAACCGCCTGGGCGTGACCGGCGTAATCGACGCCGGCGGCGGTTCCCAGAATTACCCCGAGGACTACGAAGTCATCCAGAAGCTGGCCGATAACGACCAGATTACCGTGCGCCTGGCCTACAACCTGTTCACCCAGAAACCCAAAGAGGAGAAAGAAGACTTTCTCAACTGGACTAAGTCTGTCACCTACAAACAGGGTGACGACTATTTCCGGCATAACGGCGCAGGCGAAATGTTGGTGTACTCGGCTGCCGACTTCGAGGATTTTCGCGTCGAGCGCCCGGACATGCCTCCACAAATGGAAGGCGAGTTGGAAGAAGTCGTACGCATTCTGGCGCAGAACAAGTGGCCCTGGCGCCTGCACGCTACTTATGACGAGACCATCTCTCGGGCGCTCGACGTGTTCGAGAAGGTGAACCAGGACATCCCCTTGCAAGGTATCAACTGGTTTTTCGACCATGCCGAGACCATCTCCGAGGATTCCATCGACCGCATTGCGGCCCTGGGCGGCGGCATCGCTGTACAGCACCGCATGGCCTATCAGGGTGAATACTTCGTTGAGCGCTACGGTTCTCGGGCCGCCGAGGCGACCCCACCGATCAAGCGCATCCTGGAAAAGGGCGTCAAGGTCTCGGCCGGTACCGACGCCACCCGCGTGGCCTCGTACAACCCGTGGGTGTCGCTGTCATGGATGATCACCGGTAAGACGGTCGGTGGCCTTGGTCTTTATCCTCGGGCCAACCTGCTCGACCGCGAGACCGCGCTACGCATGTGGACCGAGAACGTCGCCTGGTTCTCCAATGAAGAAGGAAAACGCGGTCGCATTTCGGTGGGCCAGTTCGCCGATTTTATCGTGCCTAGCAAGGACTTCTTCGGTGTACCCGAGGATGAAATCTCGTTTCTGACCTCACACTTGACCGTTGTCGGCGGCCGTGTGGTCTATGCCGAGGGTGAGTTTGCCGAGCATGACGACAACCGGCTGCCGCCGGCAATGCCTGACTGGTCGCCAACCCGTACGTTCAAGGGCTATGGCGCCTGGGGCGAGCCGGACGGCGCCGGCAGGAACTCGCTGGCGCCGTTGCACGCACAGGCGGTTGCCTCCTGCAGTTGCGCCAGCGCCTGCGGCCTGCACGGGCACGACCATGCACGTGCGTGGGGCTCGAAGACGCCAGTGTCCGATCTCAAGGGGTTTTTCGGCGCCCTGGGTTGCTCCTGCTGGGCAGTATGAGAATGGTGTGACCAATAGCAAACTGGCTGACCCGTGCAGCCAGTTTGCCGCCTATTTGCTGGAGGATCACGTTAACTCCCACTTAATAAGCCTCCTACAGACTATTCCCATAAATCTGATCAGGGACAGTGCAGATACCGATCACTTTTAATGGGAATACATGCGATGAAACTTTCAACCTTGATGCTTGCCGGCCTATTGGGCCTGACCTCGACTGCGGCCCTCGCCGAAGGCGGCGCGGAGCGCGTGAAGGAATACTTTGACAGCTTCAGCTTCACCCTGAAGCCAATCAACAGCGACGCCGAACAGACTGCGGCGGTCGATGCCAAGGACAAGGAATCAGACTGCGCCGAACACGCGCGGGAAGCCAGGCAACCCAAGAGCTGATGCGCTAAGCAATACCCGGCACCATTGTGCTCCGATGGTGAAGGTCAATTTGGCGCCCGGTATCGGGCGCTTTTTTTTGCGAGCAGTACTGCATTAGCCTAGAGCGCCTTGCTCCAGAACAGCATGCGGCCATGGGCCGGGTCGAAGATTGAGTCATCGAAACCAAACTTGCGGTACGACGCCTGCGCCACCGGGTTTCCTTCCAGCACTTCCAGGGTGATCTTGCAGCAACCGCGCTGGCGGGCAATTTCCTCGACCTTTTGCAGCATTTTCTGGCTCAGGCCCAGGCCACGGAACTGTTCCATGACCACCACATCATGCACGTTGACCAGCGGTCGGCAGGCAAAGGTGGAGAAACCTTCAAAGCAGTTCACCAGGCCCGCCGGCTCCCCGCCGACAAAGGCCAGCACGCTAAATGCATGGGGACGCTTGGCCAGTTCGGCCGGCAGTTGTTCCAGCAGGTCGGCGGACAAGGCGCTGCCCCCGCCCACGGGGTCTTGTGCATAGTGATTGAGCAACAGGCCAATGGCCTCGGCCTGTACAGGGTTGCTGTAGCTGGCTTGCAATATCAGTATTTCTGCGGCTTCCATTTCCTTCCTCGATAGCAGCTAGGCAGGGATCACGTCCCCGCAAAAACTCGATTGTAAGCGGGCTGTAGGTCATAGATGAAGGAGATTAACTACATGATGGTGCATGAAAGTGCGATCAGGTTTTGGGGCGACAAAAGATGGCTCAAGGCCATTATTTACCAAAGCGCTGTAGCTGCATTTCTTGCAGGCGACTGAGGGTCCGTCGGAATGCAAACTCCAGGTAACCCTCGGTATAAAGCAAGACCAAGGGCACCTTGGCTTCGATGTACAACGGTACTTTGCGGTCGTAACACTCATCGACCAGCGCAATAAAACGTCGCACGCTGTCGTCGTGCACCGACAATTGCGGCAACTCACGATCCCCCGCATCCACGCGCTGGGCACCGTCTTCGGTGCCGCGGGCAATACGACCGGGACGCTGCTGAGCACTCAAGCCAGGGACTTCGCCGAGCAATATGGCGCTATAGCGATCACATAACTGCATGAAATCCATGGCCGCCAGCGGCTGCTCACACAAATCGGCATAGCGGCACCACAGCACCGTTTCGCAGGATTGCACCGTGGCAATACTGCGCGACCCCACGACAACCGGCACCGTGCTACAGGCTTGCCCCGCGCTTAAACGCTCAAATACCTGCGCCAGTGCCTGTGGCTCATCTACCCAGTAGCGCTGCTCAACGGTCCCCGGATGCAAGCGGTGATCTTCGCTCCCTGCTACCGCCACCACCTGCATATGGGCCTTGATCGCCTCGATGGCCGGCATGAAACGTTCGCGGTTGAAACCGTCGGCATACAACTGCTCCGGCGGCTGGTTGGACGTGCAGACCATCACCACCCCTTCGTCGAACATCACCTGGAACAGGCGTCCGAGGATGATCGCGTCACCGATGTCATTGACGAACAGTTCGTCGAAACACAACACCCGCACGTCCCCGGCCATTTCACGGGCCAGGGCCTGCAAAGGGTCGGGGGTGCCGGTCAACTGGAACAAGCGCTGGTGTACCCAGCCCATGAAGTGATGAAAGTGCTGGCGCCGCGCAGGCACCCGCACGCTCTGGTAGAACTGATCCATCAGCCAGGTCTTGCCTCGCCCCACCGGCCCCCAGAGATAAACCCCGATGACCGGCGCCGAGCCGGCTTGGTGCAACGCCTGATGGCATGCCTGCAATGCATCGACCGCCTGGCGTTGTGCCTCGTCTGCCACAAAACCATTGGCCAGGGCCTGCTGGTAGGCGGCCAGTGGGGAGTCAGCCGTCATGCGAGGCTTTTGCTGACCACCTCGAACACATCACTGGACAGCTCGCCCGAACCCCGGATGCGCTCCAGCTCAGCCTTCATCAGCGCCTGGCGGGCGCTGTCGTATTTGCGCCAGCGGGTCAGCGGCGCCAGCTGCCGCGAGGCGATCTGCGGATTGAAGGCATTGAGCTCGATGACCAAATCAGCCAGGAAGCGATAGCCCGAGCCATCGGCGGCGTGGAAGTTGATCAGGTTCTGCCCGGCGAAGGCGCCGACCAGTGCCCGCACCTTGTTCGGGTTCTTGATAGTGAACGCCGGGTGCCGCATCAGTGCCTTGACCCGTGCCAGCCCGCCCGGCAATACGCTAGCGGCCTGGACGCTGAACCATTGGTCCATGACCAGTGGGTTGTCCTTGAAGTTCTCGGCAAACACTTGCAGGGCCTTGGCCTTCTCGGCGTCGAACGGCGAGTTGACCAGTACCGCCAATGCCGTCAGACGCTCGGTCATGTTGTCGCACGCATCGAACTGCTCCAGCGTCGCAGCCAGCACCTCAGGCTTGCCGCTGAGCATCAGGTACGACAGCGCGATGTTCTGCAGGGCGCGGCGGGCAAAGTGCTCGGCCGACGCCACGTAAGGCGTGTTGCGCGACAAGTCGCGATTGGCCTGATAACGCAACCACAGGCCCTCGAACAGGTTGTCGGCCAACTGCTTGCGGGCAAACTCGCGGGCGGCGTGGATCGCGTCGACGTCAGCCACTTCGCTGATTTCGGTAAGGTAGGCCTCGCCCGGCAACGACAACATTTCGGCGACCATGGCCTGGTCCAGGCTTTCGTCGCTCAACACGCTGCGCAATGCGTTGACCAACCGCTGATCCAACACCAGGGCCTGGCCCTGCTGGTGCTGGCCGATCAGGTCCTGCAACACCTGCACCGCCAACTGCTGGCCCGCCTCCCAGCGATTGAAACCGTCGCTGTCGTGCTGCATCAGGAACATCAACTGATCACGGCTGTAGGGAAAGCTGAGCTTCACCGGCGCGGAGAAACCACGCAGCAGCGACGGCAAGGGCTGTTCGGCGATATCGACGAAGGTGAATGTCTGCTCGGCTTCAGTCACCGACAACACCCGCGAGGTACCCGACGCGGCGGCTTCACCGGCCAGGCGCAGCGGCAGGTCGGCGCCGTTGCCATCCAGCAGGCCCAGGGCCACAGGAATCACGAACGGCAGTTTTTCCACGTTGTCCGGGGTTTGCGGGCAGCTCTGGCGCAAGGTCAGGCTGTAGGTTTTGGCTGCGGCGTCGTAGGACTCGCTCACCGCAAGGCGTGGCGTACCGGCCTGGCTGTACCAGCGCTTGAACTGGGTCAGGTCGGCGCCGTTGGCATCTTCCATGGCCTTGATAAAGTCGTCGCAGGTCACGGCCTGGCCGTCGTGGCGCTCAAAGTACAGGTCACTGCCTTTACGGAAGCCATCAGCGCCAAGCAAGGTATGGATCATGCCGACCACTTCCGAGCCTTTTTCGTACACGGTCAGGGTGTAGAAGTTGGAAATCTCGATAAAGCTGTCCGGGCGCACGGCATGGGCCATGGGGCCCGCATCTTCGGCGAACTGGTGGGTGCGCAGGTAAGCCACGTCCTGGATACGCTTGACGGTGGCCGAGTTCATGTCGGCGGAGAAGTGCGAATCGCGAAATACCGTGAAGCCTTCCTTGAGCGACAGCTGGAACCAGTCGCGGCAGGTCACGCGGTTGCCCGACCAGTTGTGGAAGTATTCATGGGCAACGATGGCTTCGACCCGCTGGTGCGCGGCGTCGGTCGCGGTCTCGGCGCGGGCCAGCACGGCACTGGAGTTGAAGATATTCAGGCCCTTGTTTTCCATGGCCCCCATATTGAAGTCGTTGACGGCAACGATCATGAAGATATCCAGGTCGTATTCGCGACCGTAGACCTCTTCATCCCAGCGCATGGACTTCTTCAGGCTGTTCATGGCGTGCTGGCACTTGTCGATGTTTTCCGGCTCGACATAGATCCGCAGCGCGACGGTGCGCTGGCTCATGGTGGTAAAGGTGTCTTCGACACACCACAGGTCACCGGCCACCAGGGCGAACAGGTAGGCTGGCTTCTTGAACGGGTCTTCCCAGGTCGCCCAGTGCCGGCCGTCTTCGCCGGGGCCGCTGGCAATCGGGTTGCCGTTGGACAACAGCACTGGATAGCTGTGCTGCTCGGCGATCACCGTGGTGGTGAACACGCTCATCACGTCCGGGCGATCCAGGTAGTAGGTGATCTTGCGAAACCCTTCGGCCTCGCACTGGGTGCAGAACATGCCGCTGGACTTGTACAGGCCTTCCAGGGCGGTGTTGGTTTCCGGGTGGATGCGCACCGTGGTGTCGACGGTGAAGCTGTCACGGGTCGGCTGCACCGTCAGGTGGCTGTCGCTCAACTGGTAATCGCTGGCGCTCAGCTCCTGGTCGCCCAGGGCCACGCTCAGCAATTCCAGTTGCTGGCCGTCCAGCACCAGCGGCGGAAGGCCGGCACCGCACTCGGGGTTGCGGCGCATCACCAGCTGCGCGTGGACCAGGCTATGGTCCTCGAACAACTCGAAGGTCAGGTGGGTCTCGTCGATCAGGTACTCGGGCGCCTGATAATCCTTCAGGTAAATCATCTTCGGTTGTTCGGTGCGCATGCGTGAAATCCTTCTACTGATGCACGGCGAGCTGGTAGGCCGTGTATTTACGAATATTGATGACGCCGGTATCGAAGATCAGGTATTGGCCCTTGACCCCCAGCAGCGTGCCTTCGGCAATCGGGTTCTTGTCCAGGTTGAAGCTGACGATCTTGGCCGGATATTGCGCCACCGGGTAACGGATTTCGAGGGGTTCGATATCCGTTACCGGTTGGATGGCCTGTAGGCCAAAGCGTTCCTGCAATTGCAGCAGACCGTCGGCGCAGGAGACGAACAGCTCGTCACGCACCTGCTTGAGGTCCACCGCCGCCGCATCCCCCTTGAGCAAAGCGCGCCAGTTGGTCTTGTCAGCCACCTGGCTGCGCAACACATCCTCGACGAAGCCTGATTGCTGGCGCGTGGCCACACGCATGATCGGCAAGGCCTGGCTAGCGCCCTGGTCCAGCCAGCGCGTGGGCAACTGGGTCGCGCGGGTGATGCCGACCTTGATCCCCGACGAGTTCGCCAGGTACACCACATGGTCGGTCATGCAGAATTTTTCGCCCCAGGCCGGTTCGCGGCAGGTGCCGGCATCGAAATGGCAGCGTTCGGGGCTCATGATGCACAGGTCGCACTGGGCCAGCTTGGTCATGCACGGGTAGCAATAGCCCTGGCTGAAGCTGGTCTTGGTCTTGCGTCCGCAGTGGGTGCAGTGGATCGCACCGAGGTATTCCAGGCGCACATGAGTGCCAATCAACGGGTTGACCGGCACCTCGGTATCGCCCAGGCGAAAAGCGTATTGAACGGTCGGCGAACCCAGTTGCGCCGACATCTTGCTGACTGCACCACGGCCAATCTCAATCAATGGATGGCATCCGACTTGAACAGGATATTTTCCACCGGGGTCGACTTCGATTGGCACTCCTGCGGGCCCATATAGCCAGTGCGCTGGTCTTCCGGCAGGTTTTGCAGCTCCCAGGCGATCATCGCCTGCAACGACAGTTCACGCTGTTCGGCAGTGAGCTTGCGGCCATCGGACCATTTGCCGATTTCCACGGCGAGCTTGAGGCTTTGATAGATATCCGGGGTGATGTTTTCGATCATTTCAGCAAAAGAGGACATAAGACTCTTCCTTCAATAATGGGCAGAGATTCAAGCGTTACGTTTATGGCGGCTGTACAACCCGCCGAGCAACCCGGTGATGCAACCGGCCACCAGGCCGCCAACATGGGCCGCATTGGCGATTTCGCCGAAGCCGATCATCGAGACCAGGCCCGACAGGCACAACACCAGCCACACCAGCATCATCACCAACACGCCGCGCGGCAGGCGATAGGCCGGGTTCGGCGCGAGCATCTGGTAGATCCAGCAATGACCCAGCAGGCCGTACAGCACGCCGGACAAACCGCCAAACAGGCCCGGCCCGCCAAAGGTGTATTGCGCGAAGTTGGAAGCCAGGCTGAACAGTAACGTCAGGCCCAGCAGGTTGATGCTGCCCTGGCGCGCCTCGATACGCCGCCCCAGCTCCCAGTACCACATGCCATTCATCGCCAGGTGGAGGATGCCGAAGTGGATCAGCATCGGCGTCACCAGGCGCCACCACTGCCCCGCCGCCAGGCTATCGGCCAGAGGGGTGAAGTACAGGTATTCACCGGCCACCCGGAAGTTCAGGAACGTCAGCCAGCTCATCGCTTGCAGGTTGTCGCCCAGCATCGTGACGGCGCCGACGATCAGGCTCAGCAGCAACACACCGGCAGTCAATGGGCTGTGGCGCAATTGCTGGAGGAAACCGGGACGCGCAGTCACCTGCTCGCGGGGAATATCCAGTTGCTGGTCCGGGTCGCCGGCGGGGAATCGCTGATACAGGCTGCGCACGTCCTCGCTGATCGCGTCCGGCACCCAGAGCACCTGTTCGCCGGCCTCTTCACTGACGCGATGAGGCACCTGCATGCGTTGCAACAGCTTGACGAAGCCGCCCAGGTCCACACTCAGGGGCAAACGCAATACCGCAACGGTACTCATGAAATCACCTCGGGGCGCTCGACATCGACCCAGACGAACTTGTTCGGATCAAGGCGCGTTTCCTGGTCCAGGCGGTACGCCACCAACTTGCCGTACAGCACAGCACTGTAGTCCAGGCAGGCCAGGTTCGAGCGGATCGGCGCCGGTTTGCCGCTGCGCCAGTAATGGCCGACGAACAGCAACGGCTCGTCGACGCCATAACGCAGCAGGGAGTTCTTCTCGCTTGACGACAAAGGCGTGCGCGCCACCGGGTCGGGCAAGGCATCGGGCTGGAACACGATATCGCCGTAGGTTTTCGGGTCATCTTCCCAGAATTTGGTGCGAAAGAACGAGCGGGTCAGGCCATCGCCACCGGTCAGCGTCAACCCGTCCGGCAGGCGCATGTCGGTGCCGCGCAGCAGGCGGTCGAAGGCATTGCAGGCGAAACTGCCCGGCACCGCAGCCGCCTGCAGGAAGTGCTCGTCGATACAGCCGTCCGGGAATTGCCGGCGCAGAGGCTCGATCAGCCCACCGTCCCAGCAGGCGTGCACCACCCGGAAACGCCCGGCGTCGACAAACAACGGCATGTCATAGAACCAACCGAGGAAGTCGTGCCAGTCGCCCGGGTGATGCTCGAATTGGGTCAGGGTCTCGTGGATCAGCCGTGCGTGGCGTGGCGAATGCTCACGCACGTACTGCTTGCCGCTGCCCGGCGGCGCGAGGGTGCTCCAGCCCAGGGCGTTGAACTCATGGTTGCCCATGATGCACAGGGCCTGGCCGGCTTCGGCCATGTCATGGACGATATGCAGCGCCTCGCGAATACGTGGCCCACGGTCGATGATATCGCCCAGGAACACCGCCATGCGTGAAGGATGGCGCCAGGTGCCGCCCTGCTTGTGGTAACCCATCTGGTCGAGCAGGTGCTCAAGGGTGTGAGCGCAACCGTGCACGTCACCGATCAGGTCGTAGCTACGCGCGGGATCGAGCATCAGTCGCCTCCACCCCCCAAGCGGCTGCCCCAGCCCAGCTTGGTGCGGCACACTTCGTAGTAGTTGTGGTCCAGCGGGTGGATCAACCGCAGCTTTTGCGCCTTTTTGCTCACGGTGATGGTGTCACCGGGGGCGCAGGTAAAGTGGTTCTGCCCGTCACAGGAGACTTGCGGGTAGATCTGCATGTCTTTGGAGACCACGATTTTCAGCTCACTGTTGCCATCGACCACAATCGGCCGGCTCGACAACATATGGGGGTACATCGGCACGATCACAATGGCGTCGAGCTTGGGATGCATGATCGGCCCGCCGGCAGACAGTGCGTAGGCCGTGGACCCGGTGGGCGTGGCGACGATCAGGCCGTCGGCCTTCTGGCTGCAGACGAACTGACCGTCGATATACAGCTCGAACTCGATCATCCGCGTCGACTTGCCAGGGTGCAGCACCACGTCGTTGAGGGCATCGCCCTGGCCGATGGCTTCGCCATGGCGGCGCACTTCGGCTTGCAGCAGGAAGCGGTTTTCCACCAGGTAATGGCCGTCCAGCACCTTGGCCACTTCGACTTCCAGGTCATCAGGACGGATATCGGTGAGGAACCCCAGGCTGCCCCGGTTGATCCCCAGCACCGGCACGTTATGCCGCGCCAGGGCACGGGCCGCGCCGAGCAGGCTGCCGTCGCCACCGACCACGATCACCATGTCACACACTTCACCGAGCATTTTGCGCGACGAGGTCTGCAGGCCGTGGCCCGGCAGAATCTCCGCGATGGTGTCTTCGAGGATCACATGCAGGTGGCGCTCAAGCAGAAACTTTTTCAGCCGGCGGACCGTGTCCAGAACCTGGGTACTGCCCAGGCGACCGATGATGCCGATATTGCGAAATTGCTCCATGGGGCTCCTGCGGGGTTTGGGTCTGGCAAAAAGAACGATTATGGGCGAAAGGCCGCTTTAGACAAAATCCTTTGTCGCCGCAAGGCCCAGACGACAACGGTTCTCAACGCCCGACACCGTCACGCGGCGAGTAGGAAACAGCTATGCTCGGAGCATGAATCCGTTTCCCGACCTGCACCACTTGCCCCGTCAGCTGCGCCATCCCGAGGTGCGGGATCTGGCGTGGGTGATCCTCGCCCCGCCGATGCTGCAACAAACACCCTGGCCGCAACGTCACCCCCTGGCCGGCAGCGAGTGGGTGCAGCAGCCTGCCGCACTGGCAAAGTGGCTCCGGCAGCTGGATCAGGACAGCACTGCCCTGCAGCATTGGCTGAGCCTGGCGCGCACCCGGCGCCTGGGCCTGTATTACGAACGCCTGTGGCAATTTGCCGTGCAACACGCTCCCGGCGTGGAGCTGCTGGCGGCCAACCTGCCGATCCGCCAGGCCGGGCACACCCTGGGCGAGTTGGACATGCTGCTGCGCGACCGTGACGGCGTGCACCACCTGGAGCTGGCGATCAAGCTTTACCTGGGCCCGCAAGATGGCAACGGCCGTGATACCGCGCAATGGCTGGGCCCAGGTTGCCACGACCGCCTGGATCGCAAGTTGGCCCATCTGGCTGACCATCAACTGCCCATCTCGGCCAGAGAGCAAAGCCGGGAGGTGCTGGCGGCGTTGGATATCCAACAGTTCGACGCCCATCTGTGGCTGGGCGGTTACTTGCTGTACCCCTGGCCCGCAGAGGCTGATCCGCCCCTTGGCGCCCATCCCCAGCATTTGCGCGGGCGCTGGTTGCATCAGCGTGACTGGCCGGACTTTATCCGCAACAGTCCCGCCGGCCGCTGGCAACCCCTGCCCCGGCATGCCTGGCTCGCGCCCGCGCACTACCCGGCAGAAGACGTGTGGAGTGAAGAACAGATGCAGCGCTGGCTCGCCGACCTTGACCCGATGGCGCCGGCGCAATTATTGGTGCGCATGATTCAGAACGGCGCAGAGTGGGAGGAAGCCGAGCGGCTGTTTCTGGTGGCGGATCTTTGGCCGAATGTGCCAGGGGCAGGTTGATATATCTGGGGGCGGTTGAGGGCCTCATCGCCGGCATGCCGGCTCCTACAGTTGACCGAGCACATCCATTACTGTGGGAGCTGGCTTGCCAGCGATAGCGCCAGGCACAGCACTACAAACTATCAATATGCCAATAATCCACCCGCAACCCGACAGCCAGCTCCCGCGCCCGACCCAAGCGGATCGGCCCACGCTCAATATCCACCAGCAAGCCCTGGCACTCCAACAATGGCAGTGCGCCGATGTCTTTCAACCGGCCATCGGTAATCACCAATAACCGCTGCTGTTCAGCCGGATACCGCTTGCGCCGTGCCACCAGCCAATCCCCAGCCGCGATCAAGGCCGCCAGCAACGGTGTTCCTCCGCCCGCGCCCAGCCCATCCAACCAACGCCCCAGGTCTTTCACCGCTTTCAAGCCTTGGACCTGCCAGCTCGGCACCTGCCCGCTGGCCGTCAGCAGCGCCATGCGCGCGCGCTGTCGATAGGCGTCGTCGAACACCTGTGCCAGCAAGCCCTTGGCATCGCTCAACGCCTGATGCCGCCGCGTGGAGGCTGACGCATCGACAATCACCAGCCACAACTCATGGGCCGAACGGCTGCGCAGGTGGAAGCGCAAGTCTTCACGGGATTGCGGCCTCCCCCCCAACAAGGTACCCGGCCAGTTGACCGAGCCCTGCTGCGCGCTGCGCGACTGGCCCTGGCGGCCTCTGTCCAGTCGCCCCGCCTTGGGACGGGCATCCGCCCCCTTATCAGTTCGGGGGCGGATGCCTAGGGCTTTTTTGGCCAGGCAGGCACTTCCCGGCGAGCGCCCATGGGCAATGCAGGTGCGGGCATTTCACCCCACTGACCTTGGCCTGACGAGTTGCCTGAAGGCTGGGGCGCCTGGCCCTGATCGGGCGTGCTCGCAGGCGAGGATTGCGCCTGGCGACGATGGCGCAGGGCAAACTCGGCCACGGCCTCTATATCTTCCTCAGCGATGGCCGCAGCCCCCCGCCACGCCGCATGGGCCCGCGCCCCGCGCAACCACACCAGGTCGGCGCGCAGGCCATCGACGCCAGCGGCAAAGCAGCGCTCGGTAATCTGCGCCAAGGCCTGGTCATCCAGGGCGATGCTGTCCAGGCGTGTGCGGGCCTGGGTGCAACGCTCGCGCAACGCCGCCTGCTGGTCGGCCCACTGTGCACAAAAGGCGGCAGGGTCGCTGTCGAAATCCAGGCGCCGGCGAATGATCTGCCCACGCTCGGCCGGCACCGTCTGCCCGCTCAGCGCCACATTGAAACCGAAGCGATCCAGCAACTGCGGGCGCAACTCGCCTTCTTCCGGGTTCATCGTACCGATCAGCACAAAACGCGCCGAGTGCCGGTGGGAAATACCATCGCGCTCGATCAGGTTAGTGCCGCTGGCGGCCACGTCGAGCAACAGGTCCACCAGGTGATCGGGCAGCAGGTTGACTTCATCCACGTACAACACACCGCCGTCAGCCTTGGCCAGCACGCCCGGGGAGAACTGCGCGCGACCTTCGGCCAGGGCGGCGTCCAGGTCCAGGGTGCCTACCAGGCGCTCTTCGGTGGCGCCCAGGGGCAAGGTGACAAACTGCCCGCTGACCAACAGGTCCGCCAAGCCACGGGCCAGGGTGGACTTGGCCATGCCACGGGGGCCTTCGATCAGCACGCCGCCGATTTTCGGGTCGATGGCGGTCAGGCACAGCGCCAGCTTCAGGTCGTCGGCGCCGACCACAGCCGACAAGGGAAAATGGGAGGTGTCAGTCATCAGCTGTCTTCTTCTATGTCCAACAACAGGTTTTCCAATGCCTCGCGATACGCCCCCGGTTCCTGCCACATGCCCCGCTGCTGGGCTTCCAGCAGGCGTTCGGTCATGTCGCGCAGGGCACCAGGGTTGTGCTGTTGCACAAACGCCCGGGTATCGGGGTCGAGCAGGTAGGCATCGGCCAGCAAGGCGTATTGATGATCGTCGATCAGCGCGGTAGTGGCGTCAAAGGCAAACAGATTGTCCACCGTTGCCGCCATCTCGAATGCGCCTTTATAGCCGTGGCGCTTGACCCCCTCGATCCACTTGGGATTGGCCGCTCGGGAACGGATTACCCGGCTGAGTTCCTCCTTCAGCGTGCGGATTTTCGGCAGGTCCGGCTGGCTGTGATCGCCATGATAACTGGCCGCCTTGGCGCCACTGAGGGTTTCCACGGCGGCAAGCATACCGCCCTGGAATTGATAGTAGTCATTGGAGTCGAGCAGGTCGTGCTCGCGATTGTCCTGGTTCTGCAGCACGGCCTGCACCTGGCCCAGGCGCTGGGCGAACTGTTCACGGGCGGCGGTGCCTTCGTCAGCACCGCCATAGGCGTAGCCGCCCCAATTGAGGTAGACCTCGGCCAGGTCCTCGCGGTTTTGCCAGAGGCGCCCGTCAATGGCGCCCTGCACGCCCGCACCATAGGCACCTGGCTTGGCGCCGAAAATGCGCCAGCCGGCTTGCCTGGCCGCGGTCTCTTCATCCAGGCCAGACTCAAGCAGCGCGTCGCGCTCGCTGCGCACCTTGGCCGCCAGTGGGTTCATGTCGTCCGGTTCTTCCAGTGCCGCCACCGCCTGCACTGCAGCATCAAACAGGCGGATCAGGTTGGCGAAGGCATCGCGAAAGAACCCGGACACCCGCAGCGTCACGTCAACTCGCGGGCGGTCCAGCACGCTGATGGGCAGGATTTCAAAGTCATCCACGCGCTGGCTGCCCGTGGCCCACACCGGCCGCACGCCCATCAGCGCCATGGCCTGGGCGATATCGTCACCGCCGGTGCGCATGGTTGCGGTGCCCCACACCGAAAGCCCGAGTTGACGCAGATGGTCGCCATGGTCCTGCAGGTGCCGCTCAAGCATCAGGTTCGCGGACTGAAAGCCAATACGCCACGCAGTTGTGGTGGGCAGGTTGCGCACGTCGACGGTGAAGAAATTACGCCCGGTCGGCAGCACATCGAGGCGCCCGCGGCTCGGCGCACCACTGGGCCCCGCCGGCACGAAACGACCGCCCAGGGCATCCAGCAAGCCGCGCATTTCCGCCGGCCCGCAGGCGTCCAGGCGTGGCGCGACAACGATGCGCAGGCTTTCGATCACGGACTTCACCTCTTCCCAGCCGGGCTCCTCAAGCTGTTCGAGCGGCCCTTCCAGCGCCTGCTCGATCAACCGCGCCGCATACAGCTCCAGGCGCTCACGGGTATCGCCAGCGGTGCGCCACAACTGCCCGTCGATCTTCTGCAGCATCTCAGGGCGGCGCCCGGTCCAGGGCTCGGCCAGGGCACAGTCCAGCGGGTCAAAGCCCAGCTCGAAGGCCTTGGCCAACACCCGCAACAGACTCGATTGCGGGCCTCGCCCGTCGCCACGCGGAATGCGCAGCAGGGCCAACAAGGTGTCGATACGCAGACGGCCTTCGGGCGACTCGCCAAACACATGCAGGCCGTCGCGGATCTGCGACTCCTTCAAGTCGCACAGGTAAGTGTCCAGCCGCGGCAACCAGACGGCTGCGTCGGCGTCGTTATCCAGTTCGAGCTCTTGATCGATGCGGGTTTCGCGCACCAGCTTGAGGATGTCCTTTTGCAGCTCCAGGGCGCGTCGCGGGTCGAGCAACTGCGCCTCGTAGTATTCGTCTGCCAACAACTCCAGGTTGCGCAGCGGGCCATAGGTCTCGGCACGGGTCAGCGGCGGCATCAAATGGTCGATGATCACCGCCTGGGTGCGGCGCTTGGCCTGGGCGCCCTCGCCCGGGTCATTGACGATAAACGGATAGATATTGGGCAGCGGCCCCAGTAGCGCGTCGGGCCAGCAGTTCTCGGACAGCCCGACGCCCTTGCCCGGCAGCCATTCCAGATTGCCGTGCTTGCCGACATGGATCACGCCATGGGCGCCATAGGTGTGGCGCAGCCAGAAATAGAACGCCAGGTAAGCGTGGGGCGGCACCAGATCCGGGTCGTGGTAGACCGCGCTGGCATCCACCTGATAACCCCGCGCCGGCTGGATGCCGATAAAGGTCAGGCCCAGGCGCAAGCCTGCGATCATCATGCGCCCGTCACGGCACATCGGATCGTTATGGGGCGTGCCCCAGCGCTCTAACACGGCCTGGCGGTTGGCCTCGGGCAAACGATTGAACAGCGCCTGGTAATCGTCCAGGCCCAGGCTTTGATGACAGGGGCGCAGGTCGAGGCTGTCGAGGTCGTTGCTCACGCCACCGAGCAGGTCGTGGATCAATGCGGTGCCGCTGCCCGGCAACACCGGCGGCAGCGGATAACCCTCGGCTTGCAGGGCACGCAGGATGTTCAAGGCGGCGGCCGGGGTATCCAGGCCCACACCATTGCCGATGCGCCCATCGCGAGTCGGGTAATTGGCAAGGATCAGCGCGATGCGTTTATCGGTATTCGGCAGCCGCGCCAGTTCGACCCAGCGGCGTGCCAGCCGAGCCACAAAATCCATGCGCTCGGGGGCCGCGCGGTAGCACACCACGTCCGACTGACTGCGCTCGCTGCGCCAGGCCAGGTCCTTGAAGCTGATCGGGCGGCTGATGATGCGCCCGTCCAGCTCCGGCAACGCGATGTGCATAGCCAGGTCGCGGGGGCCGAGGCCTTGTTCGCTGGCTTCCCAGCCGGGCTGGTTGTCCTGGGCGCAGATGGCCTGGATCACCGGGATGTTGCGGCGAAACGGCCGCAGATGGGGCGCTTCGGGGCTGGATTGGGCAAAGCCGGTGGTGTTGAGAATCACCGCCGCCTTGACTTCATCCAACAGGTCCTCGACCACCGTCAGGCAGCCGGGCTCTTTCAAACTGGCCACTGCCATTGGCAACGGGTTGAGGCCCGCCGCCTGTAAGCGCTGGCAGAACACATCTATAAAAGCGGTATTGGCCGCCTGCAAGTGCGAGCGATAGAACAGCACCGCCGCCACCGGCCATTCGGCGTTCCAATCTGCCTGCCAGTCGTTGAGGCGGGCATTGGCTGTGCGGGGGTGATAAATCGCTGTGCGCGGCAGCGTCTGCGGCTCGGCCCACGGGTAATCGCGGTTCAGGTAGCTACTGGCCAGGCAATGATAGAAATCCAGTGCATTCCCCAGGCCACCCTGGCGCAGGAAGTGCCACAGGCGCTCGCGCGCCGGCGCACTCACGGTACTCAGGTTGCTGAGCTCAGGATCGGGACGGTCATCCCCCGGCACCAGAATCAACTGCACGCCCTGCCCGGCCAACTCCACCAGGCGCTGGATACCGTAGCGCCAATAGCCGATGCCGCCATGCAGGGATATCAGGATGACCTTGGCGTGACGCAGCACTGCGTCCACATACAGGTCCACCGAGGCATGGTTCTGCACCTGCATCGGGTTGGCCAGGCGCAGGCTCGGGTAGTCGTCGGGCAGTTGCTGGGCCGCTTCGGCCAACAGCGCCAGGCTGGAATCACCGCTGCACAGGATCACCAACTCGGCGGGGGTTTGTCCAAGGTCGGCGATATTGTCGTCGGAGACGAAACCGCCGGGCTGGGTCCTGAGCAGATGCATGGGTTAAACGCTGAGGGCAGCGCGCAATTGCGCTTCGAGGCCTGCGGCATCCAGGTCCTGGCCGATCAGCACCAGGCGCGTGATACGAACCTCGTCGGCGCCCCAGGCGCGGTCAAAGTGCTTGTCGAAGCGGGTACCCACGCCCTGGATCAGCAGGCGCATCGGCTTGCCGGGGATCGCGGCGAAGCCTTTGACCCGCAGGATGCCGTGCTGCACCACCAATTGCGTGAGGGCGTCGAGCAACAGTGCTTCATCCGCCTGGGGCAGGTCGATGGAAATCGAATCAAACGCATCATGGTCGTGATCATCTTCACCTTCGTGGTGATGATCGTGGTGGCTATGGCGCCCGTCGATATGTTCCTCGGAGCCAGCGCCCAGGCCAATCAGTACGTCCAGAGGCAGGCGACCGCTGCTGGCTTCGACGATTTTTACCGCAGGCGGCAGTTCTTCGGCGACTTCCAGGCGCACGCGGGCCAGGTCTTCGGCGCTGATCAGGTCAGTTTTGTTGAGGATCACCAGGTCGGCACTGGCCAGTTGATCGGCGAACAGCTCATGCAGCGGCGATTCGTGATCCAGGTTCGGGTCAAGCTTGCGCTGGGCATCGACCTGGTCCGGGAATGCGGCAAAGGTGCCGGCAGCCACGGCTGGGCTGTCGACTACGGTGATCACCGCGTCTACCGTGCAGGCGCTGCGGATTTCCGGCCATTGGAAGGCCTGGACCAGTGGCTTGGGCAGTGCCAGGCCGGAGGTTTCGATGAGGATATGGTCAAGGTCGCCACGGCGCGCAACCAGCTCACGCATCACCGGGAAGAACTCTTCCTGGACGGTGCAGCACAGGCAGCCGTTGGCCAGCTCGTAGACACGACCGTTGGCCTCCTCTTCGGTGCAACCGATGGAGCACTGCTTGAGGATCTCGCCGTCGATACCCAGCTCGCCGAATTCGTTGACGATCACAGCAATGCGGCGGCCCTGGGCGTTATCCAGCATATGGCGCAGCAAGGTGGTTTTGCCCGAACCGAGAAAGCCGGTGACGATAGTGACGGGGAGTTTGGCCAGTGTTTTCATCGGATACCCTTTGGGGCGGGCATACGGGACGACTGGCCCTGCGGCGGTGCGCAGGCGCTGGATTCGTCACCGGATCACCCCGCCCGGTTGAATTGGAAAATCGGTGGCGAGGCAGGTCTCCTGGCTTGGGGTTTGCCGGCCTTGCGGCTGGCGCTGGCTGCGCCTTCCCGACCGGTACAGGCAGTGGCGTGGCAGTCAGACAAACCCTTTACAGTTGCGGGGGCAGCCGCGGCATCGACCGCGTTCCCTTCTTAGCTTCGGCCTGGGCCGAAGAACCTCGAACGTGCAAGGCTACGCAGTGCCAGAGAGCGGGTCAATTGAAAAGCGGTCGCCGCCTGGATTGACGGCCATCCCGCGGCCATGCTCTCCTACACATCTTGTTTCAGGTGCCCTTCACAGGGTGAAACGGGAAACCGGTGACTCATGCCTGCATGACAGTCCGGTGCTGCCCCCGCAACGGTAAGCGAGCGAAGCGTCACAGCCACTGTGCTTTTGCATGGGAAGGCGATGCTTTCAGGACTCGGAAGAGCCCCCTCGCAAGCCCGGAGACCGGCCCGAAAAAATCAGATAACAAACCCGCGGTGGGCGGGCGCTGTTCAGAACCCTGCGTGCCTGGCTCGCGGGGTTTTCATGCGCTCGTTTCACCCTGCCACTCGAAAGGGACGTGCCATGTCGATCATCAGCAGCACCTCACACACCGCTAGCAGCTCCGCCACCTTGAGCCAACGCCTGACCGCCGCCATCGGGGCATCGATCCTCGGTGCGTGCCTGGTGTATTTCGCCGGGTTCTCCCATATCGAGGCGGTGCACAACGCCGCTCACGATACGCGCCACAGCGCTGCCTTCCCGTGCCATTGAGACCTGCCGCCATGATCAAGCGAATTGCGCAAACCGCAGGTTTCAGCGGCCTGCTGGCCGCCCTGCTGCTGACGCTGCTGCAAAGTTTCTGGGTAGCCCCGCTGATTCTGCAGGCGGAAACCTTCGAAAACGCTCCGGCAGCGACCCAGGGGCATGAGCATGCGGCTGGCGCTGCGGCCCACAGCCATGACGCCGAAGCCTGGGAACCGGAAGATGGCTGGCAGCGCGTGTTGTCCACCACCGGCGGTAACCTGGTGGTCGCCGTAGGGTTTGCGCTGATGCTCGCCGGCCTGTACACCCTGCGCGCGCCAACCCGCACCGCCCAGGGCTTGCTCTGGGGCCTGGCCGGCTATGCCACCTTTGTATTGGCGCCGACCCTGGGCCTGCCGCCGGAACTGCCCGGTACCGCTGCGGCGGACCTGGCGCAACGGCAGATCTGGTGGATCGGTACGGCAGCGTCCACCGCCGCTGGCATTGCGCTGATCGTGTTTGGCCGCAACTGGCTGCTGAAGTTCCTTGGCGTGGCGATCCTGGCGGTGCCCCATGTCATTGGGGCGCCACAACCGGAAGTTCATTCGATGCTGGCCCCCGAAGCATTGGAAGCACAATTCAAGATCGCCTCGCAGCTGACCAACGTCGCGTTCTGGCTGGCTTTGGGGCTGATCAGCGCCTGGTTGTTTCGCCGCAATCGTGACGACCAATACGCGGCATGATTCTGACTGTCGGCCTGGGTTGTCAGCGTGGTTGTGAGGTTGAGGCCTTGCTGGAACTGTTCAACAGTGCGCTGGCCGAGGCCGGTATCGACCCCAGCCAAATCAGCGCATTGGCAAGTATTACTCACAAGTGCGATGAGCCAGGCATAGTCGCCCTGGCCAACGCCTTGAACCTGCCATTGCAGTGCTTTGATGTACAACAACTGCGGCCTTACGAAGGACGATTGAGCCACAGGTCGGCTGTGGTTTTCGCCCATACAGGGTGCTACGGCATCGCCGAAAGTGCCGCTTTGGCATTGGCAGAACAGCTCGCCAATACCCCTGCCCGACTGCTGATCACCCGCAAAAAAGCCGCCAGGGTCACGTTTGCATTGGCCTGCGCCGGCTAAAGTCCGATAATTGCCCCTCTCGATCATGAGCCGTACTCATGCTCGCCCGCTTTTCCACAGGATTTTTCCATGACTGTCTTCTTCATCGGCGCTGGCCCCGGCGACCCGGAACTGATCACCGTCAAGGGCCAGCGCCTAATCCGCAGTTGCCCGGTGATCATCTACGCAGGCTCCCTGGTGCCGGCTGCCGTACTCGAAGGGCATCGGGCCGAGCAGGTGGTCAACAGCGCCGAGCTGAACCTGGAGCAGATCATTGGCTTGATCAAGGTCGCCCATGAGAAAGGCCAGGACGTGGCGCGGGTCCATTCCGGTGATCCGAGCCTGTATGGGGCGATTGGCGAGCAAATCCGTCATTTGCGCGAGCTGGGGATCCCCTTCCAGATCATTCCCGGCGTTACCGCAGTCGCCGCTTGTGCCGCGCTGCTGGAGACCGAGTTGACCCTGCCGGATATCGCCCAAAGCGTGATCCTGACCCGTTATGCGGACAAAACCACGATGCCGGCCGGTGAAGCCTTCGCCAGCCTGGCCAGCCATGGCACGACCATGGCGGTGCACCTGGGGGTCAATCATCTGGAGAGAATCGTCGCCGAGTTGCTACCGCACTATGGCGCGGATTGCCCGATCGCCGTGGTGCATCGCGCGACGTGGCCGGATCAGGATTGGGCCATTGGCACCTTGGCGGATATTGTCGAAAAGGTTGCCGCGAAGGGGTTCAGGCGCACTGCGCTGATTGTGGTGGGCCGGGTCCTGGCCAATGATAGCTTCAGCGAATCCTCGCTGTACCGTGCAGGCCATGCCCACCTCTATCGCCCCTGACAGCACGCCGATCAACAGGTAGGAGCTGGCTTGCCAGCGATGGCGGTGTATCAGCCTCTGGATATGTCGCCTGACACACAGCTATCGCTGGCAAGCCAGCTCCTACGTAGATATGCGTTGTATGAATAAAAAACGGCGCTCACGGGGCGCCGTTTTTATTTGCAGCGAACGCTCTAGTAGTAGGCGTTTTCTTTCTGCGTATGGTCAGTCACATCACGTACGCCCTTGAGCTCGGGGATGCGCTCAAGCAAGGTGCGCTCGATGCCTTCGCGCAAGGTCACGTCCGCCTGGCCGCAACCCTGGCAACCGCCGCCGAACTTGAGCACGGCGATGCCATCATCCACCACGTCGATCAGGCTGACCTGGCCGCCATGGCTGGCCAGGCCCGGGTTGATCTCGGTCTGCAAGTAGTAGTTGATGCGTTCGTTGACCGGGCTGTCAGCATTGACGTTCGGCACCTTGGCATTGGGCGCCTTGATGGTCAGCTGGCCACCCATGCGGTCAGTGGCGTAATCGACTACGGCATCGTCCAGGAAGGCTTCGCTGAAGGCGTCGATGTACGCGGTGAAGCTCTTGAGCCCCAGCGCGGTGTCTTCAGGCTTCTCTTCCCCCGGCTTGCAGTAGGCAATGCACGTCTCTGCGTACTGGGTGCCAGGCTGGGTAATGAAGACGCGGATGCCGATGCCCGGGGTGTTCTGCTTGGACAGCAGGTCAGCCAGGTAATCGTGGGCGGCGTCGGTAATGGTTATGGCAGTCATGGGAACTCCTCACAGGCTTGCTGGCAGTTTACGCCAATCGCCTCGGCGGCACAAAGTCCTAGTATTTTTGTCAGGCAAATGCCTTTGTGGGAGCCGGCTTGTCGGCGATGGTGTCCTCAAGGACCTCATCGCCGGCAAGCCGGCTCCCACAGGGGGCGTATCTATCAGAGGTTTTCGTAGCGGTTCATATCCAGCACACCCTCTTCCACCGGCGTGGTTTCGTGGAGGTACTGCGACAAATCGTGGAAGTACTCCCAGAACTGCGGGTGACTGCGACGAATGCCCCAGCGCTCGACAATCCGCTCAAAACGCTTGGCGTCCCTGGCCAGCTCCATGTCCTCGACGAACTCCGCCACATCCTCGGCCGGCACGTTGAAGATGAAGTTGGGGTAACTGCTGAGCACGCCCGGGTAGATCGTCAAGGTATCCAGGCCCGGCTGATAGCGATAGGCCTCGCCCAGCATAAAGGCCACGTTACTGTGGGCACGGTTGCGCAGCAGGCTGTACACCTCGCGTTTACCGCTGCGGGTCTGGATGCGCAGCAGGGTGGCTTCCGGCAATTGTTCGATCACCTTGAGCCCGGCCGCCGGCCTGGAAGTCAGGCGGCTGAGCGTCTGCTCGGCGTCGCGCAGTTGCGGATCGATACCGGGACGCGAGCAATAGGCGCCAACACAACGGTTGATCGGGTCCGGGCTGGCGTTCAGGTCGCCATAGCGGGCCAGCAGTTGCTTGGCGAAATCGCGTTTCGGGTCCTGGGGGTCAAGCTTCAGGCCGGTGGGTTTGTCGTTGTCGATGGCTTCATAGTCCAGCCACAGCTTGACCTTGCCGCTGTTCTGGTACCAGTCATCGAGGTATCCGTCCCGCGAATCAGCCGGCATCAGGCGCAGGAAGTTCTGTTCGGCGCCGTTGCGGATCAGGTCGAAATACAAGCGGGTCTGCGCCTGGTGCGAGACATTGCCGAACACATCGAAATTGACCGCCAACTGGTAATAGGTGCGCTCCAGCAACGGGTAATCGAACAGCCACATCGTCTGCGGCACTTCGCCAATCAGGCCTTTGGTCACCGAGGCGCTGTCGAAGTGGCGGAAGATGCTGAGCAAGGCGTTGTCATTGCCCTCCCACAGGCTGGACCAGCCAGGCGCCGGCAAGTCCGCGTAGTTGTCACGGCGCAAGGCCTCGTATTCATTGCGCTTGTCGCGATAGGCCAGCCACAGGCTCAACACACTGCCCACGTCATCGTTCTGCCCCGGCATCGCCAGCAACGGCGTGGCCTGGCCACGATAACGGGCATCGGTGATGTAAAGGTCGTGGTCCGGGTCCTGGAACAGCGTCCAGAAGTTGTCGCGGATCACGTCCGTAGCAATCTGCCCCCGGCACACCGGCCCACGAATAAAGGTGCGCACGAAGTATTCGGCGTTATCCAGCATGAACTGGTAGCGCGCCTTGGCCGGGATGGCCTCGAAGGTCTCGAACGGGTTGGCTCGGCGGCCAGGGCCGTAGCCCGGCAGCGCCATGACCTGCCAGTCACCGCTGTAGAACAGCGACTTGACCCGTGCCATCTTCGCCGCGCTGAACGGGTAGGTAATGTGGGTCTTGTGCACGATCACCCCTTGTACCGGCCACAAGCGGTAGTACACCTGGGTGCCAGGATCGTCATTAGGGCGACGGGTGTTGATCAGGTCGATTGGCTGACCGCTGGGCGTGCGCGAGCGCACCCACTGGAAATAATGCCCCGGCTCACCACCTTCAAAATAGATATGGGCGAGGAACAGATGCTCGAACAACCAGCGCGCCACCAGGCTTTCCCGGGCACCGGGCTGGTTCAGCAGGTTTTCCCATTGCTGTACCTGCAAGGCTTCCTGGGCGCTGGGTGCCAGGCCTTGCTGGTCAATCGGCGCACCGGAGGCCAGCCAGCGCTGCAAGGTCTGGTACTGCTGGTCGGTCAGGCCGGTAACCGCCAGGGGCATGCCTTCTTTGGGGTGCGCACCGGCGTAGGCATCGAACTCTCCCGGCAGTGGGCACATGTTCTCGCGGTTCAGGCCCAACACAATCTCATCGGGCAGCTTGGCATTGGGCACCAGTGGGGTTTTATGGCCCAACTCCAGCATCCGTGCCATCAGCGCGGCCTGGGTGCCCTGGGCATCCAGCACCGAGGCAAACCCCTGGCGTTGCCAGGCGGCCTTGCCAAAGGCGTCATAAAACAGCCGGGTCGGCTGCGACGCCTGGCTGCGTTCACCGTCATACACCGGCACCTTGCTCGCCCCGCGTGCCGCGCCCTCGCCACTGCCCAGGTTGAGTTGGCAGGCGGAGTCGTAGCAGGCATGGCAGGCCACGCATTTCTCAGTGAAGATCGGTTGAACATCGCGGGTATAGGAAATCGCCGGGGTGGGGCCATTTGCCGGTAATGGATTTGCCTGCGCAATACAGGCGACCACTGCCAGGACGGCAGTGGTGATGAGGCGAAGTGACATGTATCCGATCTCGATTCAATGCATGCGCTGAAAAATTGCGCTGATTCTACCGATGTCGGCACCCCACCAACATGAGCGATATTCATGCAAAACCTGGAGATGCTCTAAAAGCGCACAGGTTTGTTATGATCCACGCCCTCCGTAATGCCTGATTAGAGTAGTCCCATGTCCGATCGTAGCACTCGCCTGCAAGCCCTCCAGCAAGCCCTCAAGGAACGCATCCTGATCCTCGATGGTGGCATGGGCACGATGATCCAGAGCTACAAGCTGGAGGAAGAAGACTACCGTGGCAAACGCTTCGCCGACTGGCCAAGTGACGTCAAGGGCAATAACGACCTGTTGATCCTGACCCGCCCGGACGTGATCGGCGGGATCGAGAAGGCCTACCTGGATGCCGGTGCCGATATCCTCGAAACCAACACCTTCAACGCCACCCAAGTGTCCCAGGCCGACTACGGTATGGAGGCGCTGGCTTACGAACTGAACCTGGAAGGCGCGCGCCTGGCCCGCCGGGTCGCCGACGCCAAGACCCTCGAAACCCCGGACAAGCCGCGCTTCGTCGCCGGCGTACTGGGCCCGACCAGCCGCACCTGCTCGCTGTCGCCAGACGTGAACAACCCCGGCTACCGCAACGTCACCTTCGATGAGCTGGTGGAGAACTACACCGAGGCCACCCAAGGCCTGATCGAAGGCGGTGCGGACATGATCCTCATCGAAACCATCTTCGATACCCTCAACGCCAAGGCCGCGATCTTTGCCGTGCAGGGCGTGTACGAAGCACTGGGCGTCGAATTGCCGATCATGATTTCAGGCACCATTACCGACGCCTCCGGTCGCACCCTGTCGGGCCAGACCACCGAAGCATTCTGGAACTCCATCAGCCACGCCAAGCCGATTTCCGTGGGCTTGAACTGCGCCCTGGGAGCCCGCGAGCTGCGGCCGTACCTGGAAGAACTGTCGAACAAGGCCGACACCTACGTTTCTGCGCACCCCAACGCCGGCCTGCCCAACGAGTTCGGCGAGTACGACGAGCTGCCATCGCAAACCGCCAAGGTCATTGAGGAGTTCGCCCAGAGCGGCTTCCTCAATATCGTCGGCGGCTGCTGCGGCACCACGCCGGGACATATCGAAGCCATTGCCAAGGCCGTGGCCGGCTACGCCCCGCGCCCGATCCCTGACATTCCCAAGGCCTGCCGCCTGTCGGGCCTTGAGCCGTTCACCATTGATCGCCAGTCGCTGTTCGTCAACGTCGGCGAACGCACCAATATTACCGGCTCGGCCAAGTTCGCCCGGCTGATCCGCGAGGACAATTACACCGAAGCCCTGGAAGTCGCCCTGCAGCAGGTGGAAGCCGGCGCCCAGGTGATCGATATCAACATGGATGAGGGCATGCTCGATTCGAAGAAGGCCATGGTGACCTTCCTCAATCTGATTGCCGGCGAGCCGGATATCTCCCGCGTACCGATCATGATCGACTCCTCCAAGTGGGAAGTGATCGAGGCCGGCCTCAAATGCATCCAGGGCAAGGGCATCGTCAACTCCATCAGCATGAAAGAGGGTGTCGAGCAGTTCATCCATCACGCCAAGCTGTGCAAGCGCTACGGCGCGGCAGTGGTGGTGATGGCATTCGACGAAGCCGGCCAGGCCGATACCGAGGCGCGCAAGAAAGAGATCTGCAAGCGTTCCTACGACATCCTGGTCAATGAAGTGGGCTTCCCGCCGCAAGACATCATCTTCGACCCGAACATCTTCGCCGTGGCCACCGGTATCGAAGAGCACAACAACTACGCCGTCGACTTCATCAACGCCTGTGCCTATATCCGCGACGAACTGCCATACGCGCTGACCTCCGGTGGCGTGTCCAACGTGTCGTTCTCGTTCCGCGGCAACAATCCGGTACGCGAGGCGATCCACTCGGTGTTCCTGCTGCATGCGATCCGCAACGGCCTGACCATGGGCATCGTCAACGCCGGCCAGTTGGAGATCTACGACCAGATCCCCGCCGAGCTGCGCGACGCCGTGGAAGATGTGGTACTCAACCGCACCCCGGAAGGCACTGATGCCCTGCTTGCCATCGCCGACAAGTACAAGGGCGACGGCAGCGTCAAGGAAGCCGAGACCGAAGAATGGCGTGGCTGGGAAGTCA
This sequence comes from Pseudomonas fluorescens, assembly GCF_000730425.1. NCBI lineage: Bacteria > Pseudomonadati > Pseudomonadota > Gammaproteobacteria > Pseudomonadales > Pseudomonadaceae > Pseudomonas > Pseudomonas fluorescens. Next base: position 1,005,072 of record NZ_CP008896.1, read on the forward strand.
ACAAGCGCCTGGAACATGCGCTGGTCAAGGGCATCACCACCCATATCGTCGAAGATACCGAAGAGTCCAGGCAGTCGTTCGCGCGCCCGATCGAGGTGATCGAAGGCCCGCTGATGTCTGGCATGAACATCGTTGGCGACCTGTTTGGCGCTGGCAAAATGTTCCTGCCCCAGGTGGTGAAGTCTGCCCGGGTGATGAAGCAGGCCGTGGCCCACTTGATCCCGTTCATCGAGCTGGAAAAAGGCGACAAGCCGCAAGCCAAGGGCAAGATCCTCATGGCCACGGTCAAAGGCGACGTGCACGATATCGGCAAGAACATTGTCGGCGTGGTGCTCGGTTGCAACGGCTACGACATTGTCGACCTGGGCGTAATGGTCCCGGCCGAGAAGATCCTGCAGGTGGCCAAGGAGCAGAAGTGCGACATTATCGGCCTGTCCGGGCTGATCACGCCGTCCCTGGACGAAATGGTGCATGTGGCCCGCGAGATGCAGCGCCAGGACTTCCACCTGCCGCTGATGATCGGTGGTGCTACGACCTCCAAGGCCCATACGGCGGTGAAGATCGAGCCCAAGTACAGCAACGATGCCGTGATCTACGTGACCGATGCCTCGCGTGCGGTGGGCGTGGCCACCCAGTTGCTGTCCAAGGAGCTGAAGGCCGGTTTTGTCGAGAAAACGCGCCTGGAATACATCGACGTGCGGGAACGCACCTCGAACCGCAGCGCCCGCACCGAGCGCCTGAGCTACGCCGCGGCCATCGCCAAGAAACCGCAGTTCGACTGGAGCACCTACACCCCGGTCAAGCCGACGTTTACCGGGGCCAAGGTACTGGACAACATCGACCTCAAGGTGCTGGCCGAGTACATCGACTGGACACCGTTCTTTATCTCCTGGGACCTGGCCGGCAAGTTCCCGCGCATCCTCACCGATGAGGTGGTGGGTGAAGCGGCGACCGCGCTGTATGCCGATGCCCAGGAAATGCTCAAGAAGTTGATCGATGAGAAACTTATCAGTGCCCGCGCGGTGTTCGGTTTCTGGCCGACCAACCAGGTGCAGGAGGATGACCTGGAAGTCTACGGTGACGATGGCCAGCCGATTGCCAAGCTGCATCACCTGCGCCAGCAGATCATCAAGACCGATGGCAAGCCGAACTTCTCCCTGGCCGACTTTGTTGCGCCCAAGGACAGCGGCGTGACCGACTACATCGGTGGTTTTATCACCACCGCCGGCATCGGCGCCGAAGAAGTGGCCAAGGCCTACCAGGACGCTGGCGACGACTACAACTCGATCATGGTCAAGGCCCTGGCCGACCGCCTGGCCGAGGCCTGTGCCGAATGGCTGCACCAGCAAGTACGTAAAGACTACTGGGGGTATGCCAAGGACGAAGAGCTGGACAACGAAGCACTGATCAAGGAGCAGTACAGCGGTATCCGCCCTGCCCCCGGCTACCCGGCGTGCCCGGATCACACCGAGAAGGCCCAGTTGTTCCAGTTGCTGGACCCCGAGGCCCGCGAAATGCACGCCGGGCGCAGCGGCGTGTTCCTCACCGAACACTACGCGATGTTCCCGGCGGCAGCGGTCAGCGGCTGGTACTTCGCCCACCCGCAGGCGCAGTACTTTGCCGTAGGCAAGATCGACAAGGACCAAGTGACGAGCTACACCGCCCGCAAAGACCAGGACCTGGCCGTGACCGAACGCTGGTTGGCGCCCAACCTGGGTTACGACAACTGAGGGCTCCTACAGGGGGGCTCACCAGGGCACGGAATCCTGGACCCGCCACATACCGAATGTAGGCGCTGGCTTGCCAGCGATAGCGCCCGTGCTGTCGCTACATCACTACCAGACACGCCGCCCCCCTATAACCTCAATTCCGCCCGCTCCTGCCGGGTCAGGCGGATTGCCAGCGCTACCCGTTGCTCCTTGCTCCAGGTGCCCAATACAGCGTATTCACGCAGGTAATCAGAACCATCATCGGGGTAGCGCGCATCCAGGCTGTCAGTTTTGCGCTCCAGTTCACGGGCCAGGGCCGAGAAGTCCGTGGCGTATTTTTTCTTCAGGTAATTGAGCCAATACTCAAGGCCCACCAGCCTTTCATCGAAGCCAGGGGTGTTTTCACGCTCCAGAACAGCTGTATACGCACGATCAAGGTCAGCCTGGGTAATCTCTGACAACTCGCTGTACAGCATGCCGGACGGCTGCCTGGGCAGCTCCAGGCGCTGTGCAAGGCCTATGCGCAAGGCCAGGCGGATCTCTGCCGGGTCAATGTCCGGGCGACTTTCGCTGATCGCCTGGGCGATGCCCTCTACTGCCTCCAGGCGGATCATTCCACGGGCGAACTTCAGCAGCGCAGCTCCGTCCTGTCCGTGCTCGGCCATTCTCAGCGCATCGAATTCCAGTACACGCCTTTCAAACTCGTTGAACATCAGGATTCGCCCATCCCCACAGGTCACCTCCGGCATCATTGCCGTCGCCCGGGCAAACAGGTCCCGCCTCATGGCCGGGTTGCTGCCGATCGCCTCCAGCACCGACCACACTCGTTGCGTCAGCTCAGCCGGCGCTTCAAGGAAATCATCGGTATTGCGCAGTTGCGACAGGGTGTAGAAAAAATCGCTGCTGCCTTCTTGTGCACTGAGGTCATCCCAAAGCCGGTGTCTTGGCGATGAGGGCGGCGTACCGCCAAACCACCGGGCCTTCTGTATCTGGGGCGCTTCAACATCAGGATGGCTCAAAGAGTAATCAGGGGAGTCGAAAGCCCCCCTCTCATCGCGATCCCGATGCCCTCGAATCATGTTCTCCAACTGTTCGTCGGTGAACCCCAGGCCATTGCCGGTATGGGCCAGGTAGGCTTGCAAGTCCTCACAGCTTTGTTGCCCAAGCCGGTTACCCGCCAGGTTGGTGCCCGCCATCAATTGACGATGTTGCGGCTCGAATGCAGTGGGGGGCAGTGTTTCGATCCAGTTGTCGTGCAAATCCAGGGTACGCAAGCGTGGCAGTTCAAATAGCCCCATGGGCCACTCATCAAGCAGATTATTCTGCAGATACAGGGCATCGAGCCGGACCTGGCCCCTGAGGTCCAGTTCGCTCAGGACATTTTCGCTGAGGTCCAGCCGTCTCAACGCGTGAAACTCGGCGATTGCCTCAGGTAAAGCGTGCAGCCCGTTGTGACTGAGCGTCAATGTCTGCACGTGAGTGAAGGCCCGCAGGAACTCGTTGGAGCCCTGGGCCGTCAGCCTGACACGGCTCAGGTTCAATTCCGTGACATGCGTGAAATGCATGGGCACTCTCGGCATATCTCCCAATGACAGGCCAGAGAAGTCCAGCACGCCAACGCCATTCAACCCGGCAATGGGGGGCGTGGGGCGCAGGGTGTGACGCCAGCTCTCCAGCAACCGGTCCGCCGCGCGCCGTCGGTCCAGCGCACTGATCCAGCCACCGTCCAGATACCCATGCACATCGATCCACTCATTGAGCACCGCCACCCACTGCCCGTACTGCCCTTCCCATTCATCGAGCCGGGCCTCGACCTGCCGTGTATCGAGACCACTGGCGCGCAGTTCAGCAATCCTTGCCGTCGCCTGCAGATCGTCCAGTGCCGGGGCCAGGCGTTGCAGGCGCGCGGCCAGGGCCAGCGGCACGGCGTTGGCGCCAGTCACTGTCGCCAGCGCCACCAGCAAATCGGGACGTCGCAGCATATCCTCGGAAAAATACTCAGGCTCACCTCCCGTCTGACCTTGGGCAAGCAGTTCACGGGGGATACCCAAGGGGGTTTCCAGTGGCCCTGACGGGGATTGCGCCCCATAGCGTCGCGCATACATCCGGGCATCGGCACGCGCCATCAGGCTGAGGCGGCAACCGCGTAAGTGGGTAACGGATAGCAACCGCTCATGCCCGCTCAACACCGCGTCAGGGATCGCGGTCACTGCGCTGTGGCTCAAATCCAGGCGCTGCAACGCCTCCAGCTCAAGCACACCCTGCGGCCAGTCCGAGATCGCGCTGTGACTCAGGTCCAGGATCTGCAATTGGTGAAGCCCGCTGACATCCAGACGACTGATTGGGTTGTACTGCAAGCGCAGGGATGACAGGCCGCTCAAACGGCTCAGGCGCGCCTGTATCGCGGGCGTCATGACCAGCCAGTTGTGGGACAGATCAAGGTGGCGCAAGGAGGAGTGCCCAAGCAGTGCCACAGGCAGTTCGGTCAGGTTGTTGCGGGCCAGGCTCAACGTGTCGAGCTGGGGGAAGTGACCCAGCCAGCCATTGATGCCTTCGAGTGACACACCGATATCGTCCAGATTCAAGCTGCGCACGTGGGCAAACCCGCTGGCCGGCACCTGTGGGAAATCAATCAGGTTGGCGCCAGACAGGTCCAGAGCCCCGGCCACAGGCGCCGCCCCGACAAGACGCTGTGCCAGGCCCTGGCGCCAGCATTCCATCAGGCGCTCAGAGGCGACCTGGCGCTCCACCTCAACCCTGCCGATGCTCGAGTCGCGATCCGACCACTGCTCAAGTTCACCGATCAGCCTGCGGTACTCCTCCTGCACGGCGCCGACCCTCTCCAGGCGCTGGCGAGAGGTCAACCCCTGTGTTCTGAAGCCAGCCAAGACGTTGTCGACAAATGCCTGGGCGCCGGGTCTCAAGCGGCCCAAGGCACCTTCGCAGTAGGCCTGCACCAGTCGCTGCTCATCGACCAGATGGGCCGGGTTGTCATGCAGGTATTCATAAACCCGCATGAAATCCTCGGGCTCATACGCAGACCAGTTCATATGCAAACCGCGCCACAAGCGCTGATGCCCGACAAACATCTCGGCTGGCACGCTGTGCAACTGGGTCCGGGCGAGGTCGAGAAATTCAAGATGTTCAAGGGCCTGGAGCCCTGTGGGCCAGGTTTGGAGCGTTCCGGATACCGTCAACCGACGCAAGGCCGTCAGCCCGCTGACATCCAGGTTTTCCAGGCTGCCCGCCAGGGATAATTGCTCAAGCCAAACCATGCGATTCAGAGCAAGCAGCACTTCGGGGGAATAGCTCAGCAAGGGCCCCGTCAGTGACAGTCCAGTAATACCCTGGAAATTGGCCAACCGTTCAGCCACCGCGCCGAGGTGGCCAGGGAGCACGTAGAGTTCCAGATGCTGCACCCGAGGAAATGGCTGGAGCAACCCTGCGGCGTCCTGGGCCAGCAATCTGGCCCCAGACAGATTCAAGGATCGCACATGGGAAAAGTCGGCCTGCAGCTCAGGGAGTGCCTGCTCTCCCCGTAGACTCAACGTCGCATGGGGCACTTGGCCGCGGTCACAACCCAGGCGCCAACAGTCGATGACATCACCCATCGAACGCATGCGTTGCTCATCGGCGCCTGCCCATTGATCAAGCGTCGTACGCAGTGTCATCAACTCACGTCGACGGTTAGCAAATAGCCGCCAGATCTGCTGAGTGCTTTCACCGTCACGCCGTCTGGCCCATACCCGTTCCTGTGCCTCGGCTTCACTGATATTGGGGTATACGCTGCGTACATGGGCGATCAGGCGGGCATCGTCTGCAAAAGGCCCGCCTCGGCCCGACAACTCATAGCCCAGGCGTCCGCTTGGCAGGCGTACCGCGGGCCTGGACCGTGGCGCACGCAACTTCAAGATGTCATGGCCGATCATGTCGCGGTGACGCCTGGCATAGGCAGCCAACGCTTGCTGCAAGCCCACCCCATCGCTAGCCAGCAATCGACGCGCCGGGTCGGGCAAGGCGTCGACGATTGCCTGCAATAGGTTGCAGCCCTGGGCGGGCGTGCTATTGAGCAAGTTGCCAGCCACATCCTGGGCCTGGAAGCTATCGCCACGTTTGACCAGGTACCTGCGCAGGGGGGCGTGCTCGTCGCCGATGCTGTCGAGCAAGGGCCCTTGGATGCTCTCTATACGCACCTCCAGGCGCAGGCCTTGGGGCCATCCGGGCAGGCGCTCCAGGCAGTGCAAGGTGACTCGGTCACCGTCAGCGCTGGCGAGCCCATCGCGATACAGCCCACTGAGCGCCCGGCTCAAGCGCCCTTGCTGCACACTGATCCGGGCCCGCAGGTCCAAACGCTCGCTGACACGCCCGTGGTCGTGCAAATGCTCAAGTTCCTGGGGGCTGGCGGTATTGAGCAACTCATCCTGGGCGCGCCTGGACAGCGAGGGAAACCGTCGTTGCAACGGCCCTGTTTGGATAAGGGGCCTGCCAGTGCCGCGTAACAGGGCGTCAAACAACGCCGACTGCCTTTGCCGTGCATAGTCGGCCAGGCGCTCGTTGAACACCTGCGCCCCCGGCGTTCCGCCCCAGCTTGAAGTACTGCCTAACAAACCGCGGATTTCTTGCTCATTCAGACCCTCCAGCACCACCTGGGCAAGCCGGCCTTGCTGCAAGTCGAGGCGGCTGATTTTCACCGATGGGCGGCTGTCATGCTCGGGCGCCGGGGCACCATAGCGAATGGAGTGCCCTGCCGGCTCCCAGCGGCCGTCGACCCACTCCTCTGTCACTGGGATGCCAGGCTGACCGCCTCGCCCGGGCGTGCCCAGCAAACGCTGCGCCTCATCCTCGCCCAGTCGCGCCGCCTCACGTGCGGCCCCGACAAAAACAACGTCCTCGAAGACCTCCAATGCCCGCCCCAATGGCCAACCGGGCATTTGCACCGCAAGGGGCAAGGCGTGCTCGTGATGGCGCTCCAGGCCGGCGCCACGACGAAGCCGCCCGATCAGATCACCGACGTCTTGATCGACCCTGAATCGCTCCAGTGTATCGGCCAGCACCGCTGGCACCGGCAATCCATCCAGATGAACTTTGCGCAGCACGTCATCACTGACACCACTCACGTCGCCGATACCCCTCAAGGTCTCATCCGAAAAGCCGTCGGTAATCGGGCCCAATCGACGAAGCAAGGTCAGGCGATCCCATGCCAAGGGGCGCTCATGGCTATGGCGCCAGGCACCTGCCCGGTTGTGTTCGAGGATCGGCCGGTACGCCAGGGGGTCGCGAGGGTGCTTGATTCGCCATTTATCGAGCTGCGGATCAAAGGTCTTTTCGTAGAGCGCGTTATCGAGGCGAACGTGCAACTGGCCGTCGACCTCATATTGCCCCAAGGCATTGGGCCGGCTTGCGGGTACAAGGGTGATGTCTTTTTTGTAGGACACAAGGTCAGGTCTCCACAAACGCACCTGACCATCAGCTAGCTTCACGGGCTCCAGTGCTTCGATAACCGGCTCAGGTTTTAGCCTGCGCAAGGCAACCCCTGCGCCCGCCGTCAGACCGAGCAAGGCAAGGTTTTGCGCAAGGTCGATCAAGTGTGCCCGGGCGGCCTTGCGATCACCCTCGCTCCACTCCTGCGTCGCCTCGAATGCCTCTTTCAGCAATTGCCCGGCCATCATTGCCATCGTGATCTCCCCCAGCACGGGCACGAACCCTGCGACCGCATTCAGGGCGAACATCTCGATATTGAGCAGCAACGCCAGTTTCTGTTTGCGCACCCTGGCATCCACATTCGCGGTGGGCACTGCATGGCTGGCCGCATCAGTGATGCACTTGTGTCGATGCCGCTCATACAGGTAGGTCCACAGATCGATTTTGTCGCTGCCAAACACCTGGCCTTTGAACGCCAGCGCCCGAGGCGCCAGAGAGGGATCCGGGTTCGCCACCTGTGGAGCCAACGGCAAGGGTGGGAAGCCTTTCAACCGCAAAGGTGTCAGCTTGCTGAGCAACTCGTAGAGTTGCCCTATGCCCGGGAAATTGGAGCCGATCCTCTCGCGCAAGGTGGCATCGGGCGCATCCTGGGTGAACTGACTGAAGTAGTGAGGGCGATCGGCATAGTCGACGAACTGGCTGAAAAAATGCTGGTACGCCGTCGGGCCGGTTATCCGCTCGGTGGGCGAACCTGGCGTTGTGAACCGTCGCTTGAGGGTCGCCAACAGCTGTGCATGATCGTCATAGCGTTTCAACGGGTGATACGGATCATGGGGTATGTAGAGGATGGGGGAGTCAAGGTGGGCATCATCAAAGGCCAGGAACAGCACGCACCCCGTCATGCGTAATCCCATCAGAGCGAGATCGCATATCCAGACCGGCTGCCCTTCCATCTGCGGCGAGCGCTCGCCGTTGATCACCGACAACACCAGGGTGTAGTCGTCCTCGGTAATGTCCTGGCATAACCGTGCCAGCTCGGCCGCCGCCCTCATTGCCGCCTTTTGACTGGCAATGAATTGTTCGCGCAGGGTGGTGTCGACCGTGGAAAAAAAATCGCTGATATAGGCTTGGTACTTTGCACCCAGGTCCAGGCTGCGGCATAACCCCAAGAATTCATGGACCTTGAGGCGACCCAACCGTACGGGTAGCAATGAGTCAGTGGATGACGCGCGCGAAGACGTCACTTTCCAGCGAAAGCCGGACGACGGGTGAAAGGCCCCCTCTTCGCATTCAGACGCCTCAAAGTTGTGCAGCGCTGCCTGCAATAGGTCCAGCTTCAGAAAATCGTAGGTTCGCGCCTCGATCTTGAAGTCACTCACCAGCAAGGACTTCCTGAGACTCAGCCACGTGGCAACCTTGGGTGCCAGGGTGACGCCGTACTGCTCTTTAAGCGCGTTGGCCAGCAGTGGCCGGGCAAAATCTTCGACCCCTTGCAAGGCAGACAGCGTCTGGTCCACCGCCGTCTGTGTGGTGAAACTTTGAACAAAACAGTCGTGCAGGCACTGGCGTTGCTCAGGTGTCGCACGCCAGTAGGCCGGCGGCAGCGCTGCGTCGAAGTGCTTGAGCGCCAGGCGGCGCTGGGCAGTGCTCTGGATCAGCCATTGCGGCGTGACGCTGATCAATAACTGTCGATGGATACTGGGCGTTGCAGGCCGCCACGGTACCGGCTCGGGCGGCACAGGCATGGGCATTGCGGGAGAGTCGTTCATGATAGGGCTCCAGGAGAAAGAGCCTGAGCACATCACAAGGACCATTGCCGTTCGTGGTAACTATGCCTCCACATTCGCCCGGCCTTGGCTATCCTGTTGGGAGCAACAACGTTACCCAGACCTCGCAGGAGGACTCATGGACGCACCGGACAATAAACCGCCGACCTTCTGGCAAATGCTTCATAGCGTGATGGCAGCCGCTTTCGGCGTACAGAGCGGCAAGAATCGCACCCGGGACTTTACCCATGGCAAGCCCAGCCATTTTGTGGTGCTGGGGATTGTGTTTACTGCGGTCTTTGCCCTGACGCTCTTTGCCATCGTCAAATTGGTGCTGCACCTGGCCGGGGTGTAGGCACGGTTACTTCAACAGCATCTGCAGGCTGAAGGGATACTGATAGTCCGCGGGCTTGCCCTGGGCCGACAGCGCGCGAAAATTCACGCTGTCGCCCTCATGACCACGCATGTCCAGCAACTGCTGGGCCTGGGGTCCGTCAATCAGCTGGAACAACTTCACCTGACGCTCGCGACCACCATGGCGCTGGATGTCCACGCCGTTGGCATCGTCGAGCAGCAACACCATGGCCCAGCCCCCCACCGTGAAATGCCCGGCCACCAAGGCGCTGACCCGCCCTTGCAGGCGCGCTTGAAGGACGTCGGGAGAACTGTTGATTGCGCTGAACAAGACCTCCTTGCCGGGGGTGCGCCCGCTGCCATCGAGGGCCTGCATAGCCCCCAGAGCCATTTCATCATTGGCCGACCAGACCAGTGTGGCCTGCGGGTAACGCTTGAACATCTGGGTCGCTTGATCAAATGCGCGCTGGCGGTTCCATTCGCCATAGACAAGCTGGCGCAGATGGACTTCAGGATGTTCGCGCAAGGCACGCTGCAGTCCCTGCTCGCGCGCCTGTGCGGTCGGTGTGTGCTTCGCTCCGGAAAACGCCAGCAAGTCCAGGCGCGCACCGGCCGGGACAGGGCCGTGTTGGCGCAGCAGCTCCTTGAGCATCAGGTAGCCGCCTTCCTCATCGTTGGCAATGATGCTGCCCATCCAGTTGGGGTATTTGCCAGCATCCAGCAGTTGTACCTGGCCTGGCGTCAGGGCGTTATTGACGATCATCAACTTGACCGGGCTGCCCTGGGCCATCCGCAAAATCTGCGGGGCGATGTACTGCTCGTTGACCACCACCAGATAATCCGGGCGCTGTGGGCCTAGTAGTGCTTCGCGGGCTTGTAGCAGGGTGTTTTGCGGGTCGCGCTCCGAATACCGCACACGCAAATCCAGGCCGAGGTCCTTGGCCGCAGCCTGCATGAATTGCGCATAGCTGACCCAGAAGGTTTCCGTGGACATACCGGGGTTGAGAAACACCACCGACGTGGCATGTGCCATCGTGCCGAACGCCATCCCCACCCACCACAAGCACCCGCAGAGAACCTTCAACATTACTGCCCGAGCCCCAGAAATTGACAGATCATGATAGTGGCAATAAGCCTTTTGATCTTGGCTATTTATCAGCAGGTCGGACAGTTTTCTGGCGATCAGTTCCGCTTATTGATGGCTGACCCAGAACACTGCGGTTGAAACCACCAGGATAATCAGAAACAAAATCGCCCAGGCGTCCACGGTACTGTCAGGTTTACGGGCTTTGGTTGGATTGCTCATCGGCATCGCCTCTTGTCGGTTTTATGGCTGATTGCACTAAGACTCGTCCACAGTAAAGTCGATGATTGCCCGCATGACAAATGTGGGTATCGCGATAACCGTTCTCATTAGTCGATTTGGTTCTTTGCATATACTAAAACATCACTTTTGCGCATAAACGCAAGCTGGTATCGTGCGCCGGCTCCGTTGGGAGTGCGCGGCCGTGCGCGCAGATTTGCCGAGAACAGGACCTATATGTACGTATACGACGAATACGATCAGCGCATCATCGAGGACCGCGTCAAGCAGTTCCGGGATCAGACCCGACGCTATCTGGCAGGTGAACTGAGCGAAGAAGAGTTCCGCCCTCTGCGCCTGCAAAATGGCCTTTATGTTCAACGCTTTGCGCCGATGTTGCGGGTGGCCGTGCCTTACGGCCAACTGACCTCGCGCCAGATGCGCATGATGGCCAAGATTGCCCGTGATTTCGACAAAGGCTACGCCCACATCAGCACCCGCCAGAACGTGCAGTTCAACTGGCCGGCCCTGGAGGACGTGCCGGACATCCTGGCTGAACTCGCCACTGTGCAGATGCACGCCATTCAGACCAGCGGTAACTGCCTGCGCAACGTGACCACCGACCAGTTCGCCGGTGTTGCCGCCGATGAAGTGATCGACCCGCGCCCATGGTGTGAGATCGTTCGTCAGTGGACGACGTTCCATCCGGAATTCGCCTACCTGCCGCGTAAATTCAAGATCGCCATCAATGGCTCGACTTCCGACCGCGCCGCGATCGAAGTCCACGATATCGGCCTGGAGCCGGTGTACAACGCCGCCGGCGAACTGGGCTTCCGCGTCCTGGTGGGGGGTGGCCTCGGACGTACTCCGGTGGTCGGCGCGTTCATCAATGAATTCCTGCCGTGGCAAGACCTGTTGAGCTATCTCGACGCCATCCTGCGCGTGTACAACCGCTATGGCCGCCGTGATAACAAGTACAAGGCGCGCATCAAGATCCTGGTCAAGGCCCTGACTCCCGAGGTGTTTGCCCAGAAGGTCGACGCCGAGATGGAACACCTGCGCGGCGGCCAGACCACCCTGACCGAAGCCGAAGTACATCGTGTGGCCAAGCACTTCGTCGACCCGGACTACAAGGCCCTGGGCAACCAGGTTAGCCAATTGAGCGCGCTCGACCAGCAGCACCCAGGCTTTGCCCGCTGGCGCACCCGCAACACCCTGGCGCACAAGCAGCCGGGCTATGTCGCGGTGACCCTGTCACTCAAGCCGACCGGCGTAGCGCCTGGCGATATCACCGACAAGCAACTGGACGCCGTCGCCAACCTGGCCGACCGCTACAGCTTCGGCCAACTGCGCACCTCCCACGAGCAGAACATCATTCTCGCGGACGTTGAGCAGAGCCAACTGTTCGCCCTGTGGGGCGAGTTGCGCGAAGGGGGTTTCGCCACACCGAACATTGGCCTGCTGACCGATATCATCTGCTGCCCGGGTGGTGACTTCTGTTCCCTGGCCAACGCCAAGTCAATTCCCATTGCCGAATCGATCCAGCGCCGTTTCGACGACCTGGACTACCTGTTCGACATCGGCGAGCTGGACTTGAACATCTCCGGCTGCATGAACGCCTGTGGCCACCACCACGTTGGCCACATCGGCATCCTCGGGGTGGACAAGAAAGGCGAAGAATTCTACCAAGTGTCCCTGGGTGGCAGTGCCAGCCGCGATGCGAGCCTGGGCAAGATCCTCGGCCCATCCTTTGCCCAGGAAGCCATGCCCGATGTGATCGGTAAGTTGATCGACGTCTACGTCGAGCAGCGCACCGAAGATGAGCGCTTTATCGACACCTACCAGCGCATCGGCATCGACCTGTTCAAGGAGCGCGTCTATGCAGCGAATCATTAAGAACAACGAAGTCGTCGACGAAACCTGGCACCTGCTGCCCAAGGATGCGTCGTTCGATGGCATCTCCAACTGCGACGACTTGATCGTGCCGCTGGCTCTGTGGCGTGAACACGGGCACGCCCTCAAGGCCCGCGATGGCGGCCTGGGTGTGTGGCTGGACGCTGATGAAGAGGCCGAAGAAATCGGTGAGGACGTGCAACACTTCCAGGTCATCGCCCTGAACTTTCCGGCCTTCACCGACGGGCGCAACTACTCCAATGCGCGCCTGCTGCGTGATCGTTATGGCTACAAGGGCGAACTGCGGGCAATCGGTGACGTGCTGCGCGACCAGTTGTTCTACCTGCACCGCTGCGGCTTCGATGCCTACGCCTTGCGCGCTGACAAAGACCCGTATGAGGCGCTGGAAAGCCTCAAGGACTTCTCGGTGACGTACCAGGCGGCTACGGACGAACCGCTGCCGCTGTTCCGGCGTCGCTAAACCTGCCCATTAAAGACCGGGTTAGAACGCTGATCCCCGACACCCTGCGAGCGTTACGCTTTCGCAGGGTGTTTTGTTTTCGCCGGCCCTCAGACTCATTAGTGGCGCTGAAGTGACCCAGGCAGTCCCCGGATAGATTCGTTGCAAACTGCGCGGACTGTTCCAAAAGACCCAGCCGCTACGGCTGAGCCTTGCTGATCTGTCAGCCCTTCTGCTTCGCTACCCACCGACCATAGGCATCGATAAACGCCTGCAGGAACAGCTTGGTTTTCTCCGACAGCTTGCCCGACTCATCGAACACACTGCCTGCGCCCCCCAGGTAGGCTTCCGGCTGCTGCATGCAAAGCACATCCAGAAACACCAGGGACTGGCGCAAATGGTGATTGGCGCCGAAGCCACCAATGGCCCCTGGCGAAACACTGATCACCGCACCTGGCTTGCCGCTCCAGACGCTCTGACCGTATGGGCGCGAGCCCACATCAATGGCATTTTTCAAGGCGGCCGGCACCGAACGGTTGTATTCAGGGGTCACGAACAACACGCCATCGGCCGCTGCCACCTGCTGGCGGAATGTTGTGTAGGCCGCAGGCGCCGTTGCGCTATCAAGGTCTTCGTTATAGAGCGCCAATTCGCCGATTTCGACGATGCTCAGCTTGAGGTTGGCCGGCGCCAACTGCGCCAATGCCTGGGCGACCTTGCGGTTGATCGACTCTTTTCTCAAGCTGCCGACCAGTACGGCAATCGTGTACACCTTGCTCATGGGGCTTTCCTGACATCTGACTAAAAGGAATTAGTAGTTATAGAGCCTTCGCCGACCTATCACCAGCAGGTAGTAGCCAATCGGCGGATGTTTTTGTTTGTAGGAAAAATAAGCGGGATATCAACGAATAGTATTTTTTCTATGTAGGTAAACTACCCATCTTAATGACGGTCTACAGAACCGCAAATCGGTGTTTTTCTCCAGAGGTTCTAAGCAGATGGCAGCAGTACTTGTCGGACAATTCCATGCCCGCGACGCGGAAGGCCGCGTTTATTCCGTGCATGAATTCCAGGAGTCCACCTCGTCAGACGGCGGTGCAGAACCGGTAATTTCCTACAAACTGGCGATTGGTGACCGGGTCAACAAGGTCGATGACAACACCTTTGTATTGGTTCAATCGCAGGTCTCCCTGACCCGCGAACCCGAAAACACGCCTGTTTGATAAGGCTGTGCCTCCAGGCAGAAGTCATATGAGCGGACTTGGGTTAGGATTCACCCGGTGAATCCCTTACCTGCTGAACATGGACTTCATGCATGCGTTTACGTCATATCGAAGTGATTCAAGCCATTTTGCAGACCGGACACCTCGGCACCGCCGCCGAATGGTTGCAACTGGCTGTGCCCGATGTGGACGCCACCCTCAAGGACGCTGAACAACAGTTGGGATTCATGCTGTTCGCCAGCGTCCGTGGGCGGTTGCAGGCCACCCGTGAAACCCTGGCCATGCAGGCGCAGATCGCCCACCTCTACGAAGCCCTGGAACCCATACAGCGCCTGGCCAGCAGCCTCAAGCACCATCATGCCCCGCCGCTGCGCACGCTCTGTACCCCCCCTTTGGCCAACCAACTGCTGCCGCAAAGCATCGCGCTGTTGCGCCGTCGCTTCCAGGACACTCCGTGCAACCTGTCCAGCCAACCGACCCGCGACATCGTCAAGAGCCTGTTGCTGCACGAGGCCGATGTGGGCCTGAGCCTGCATGACCCCGAACACCCGCAAATCACCAGTACTGTACTGGGCCAGGGCAAGTTGCAACTGCTGGCGCCCCATGGCTGGCTCAAGCCACGGCAAAAATACATCGCCCTGCAAGAACTGGCCGGCCAGTCGATAATCGGCCTGGAGGGGCAAGACCCATTGAGCCAGTTGTTGGACAGCAAGTTGCAGGCGCTGCGGCCGTTGCCGGTGATCCAGACGCGGGTGCAGACTTACCAGATGATGCGCAGCATGGTCGAGGCCGGCGAAGGGTTGGCGGTGGTCGATCCCTTTACCGCCAGCGGCGCGCGGGAGGCCGGGCTGGATACTTGTCCGCTGTCGCCGCCGATTCTGGTGAGCCTGTATGGACTGACGGCCAAGGACAATACCCCGAGCCCGGCGCTGAATGCATTGCTGGAGATTGTCACGCAGAAGGCCCAAGACCTGTTGCCTTGATCAACTGTAGGAGCCGGCTTGCCGGCGATAGCGTTCGCAGAACGCCACAGGGCGTCAGCTAAACAAGCGGTACCAGAAAATCGCCACTTCTCGCGTCTGCGGATCAATCCCGCGATAACGCAAGCGGTCGATGCCGCCCATGACATAACCGCTGCGCTCATACAGCCGGCACGCCCCCAGATTATTGTTCTGAGTCTCCAGCATCATTCCCGGCAAGTTTTTCTTGCGGCTCCAGAACTGCGCCACATCGAGCAAGGCCTTGGCCACGCCGTGCCGGCGGGCCGCAAGCACCACCGCCAGCTCGTCGACATGGGCATAACCGTTCCAATTGGTACTGACGACGATATGGCCAACCGGCCGGTCATCCAGGTAAGCCATGAATACCGCGCTGTCGTTGGCATTGCGGTAGCTGGCGAACTCCGCGGGGTCGATGCCGTAGCATTTGCGGTAAGGCAATATCTGCTCCACCGCCCATTGGTCGACAGGCTTGCCTAGCTCCGGCGTGCCATACACGCACACCTCGAAGCTGAAATCATTGCCCCATACATAGGCGTCAAATCCCTCGTCGGCGACTCGCACACTGAGTCCCGGGTACTTCGGATTCATTACAGCTTGCATAACCTTCCTTAACACCTGATGCAATCGACGGTGTAACAACGACCGTTGCCGTCGTCTTCGTGTTGTAAGCCATGCACATCGGCGACAAACCCAGGGAAACTGTTATCGAACTCCCGGGCAAAGGCCAGGTAGTCGATAATCGAGCGCGTCGATTCAGTAAAGCGCTCCCCCGGCATGATCAGCGGAATGCCTGGCGGGTAAGGCACCAGCATCACAGCTGCGATACGCCCTGGCAAAGCATCGATGGACACCGCCTCGACTTCACCGCGTACCAACTGATCATAGGCATCGGCTGGTTTCATGGCGATTTCCGGCAGCACCGTGTACATGCGCTTGAGGTGCTTGGCCGTGGCATTGCTGCGATAGCAACCGTGCAACTGGTCACACAGGTCCTGCAAACCCATGCCCTGATAGCGCGCCGGGCCTTGCTGGAACACTGATGGCAGACAGTTGGCCAGGCTGGTATTGGCGTCGTAGCTGCGCTTGAACTCCAGCAGTTCCGTGAGCAGGGTACTCCACTTGCCTTTGGTGATGCCCATGGAGAACAACACCAGGAACGAATACAGCCCGGTTTTTTCCACCACCAGGCCACGCTCCCAGAGGAATTTACTGACTACCGCCGCCGGGATGCCGCAATCACTCAAGGCACCGCCCGCTGTCAGGCCGGGCATGACCAAGGTGACTTTGATCGGGTCGAGCAAAACGTAGTCTTCGGCAATGTCACCAAAACCATGCCAGTCAGCCTCGGGCTGCAGCAACCAATCAGCCGTCGCCACCCGGTCGATACCCGCCACCGAAGGCGGTTGCCAGATGGAAAACCACCAGTCGTCAGCGGCGATATGCTGGCGCAAATTGGCCAGGGCCCGGCGAAAGCTCAGGGCCTCATCGAACATTTCCTGGAGCAGCGAACGCCCTGCTGGCCCTTCCATCATGGCTGATGCCACGTCCAGGGAAGCCATGATGCTGTACTGCGGCGAGGTGGAGATATGCATCATGAAGGCTTCATTGAAACGATCACGATCCAATTGCCGCGCCCCGCCGTCCTGCACATGAATCATCGACGCCTGGCTGAATGCCGCCAGCAACTTGTGGGTCGAGTGCGTGGTGAACACCAGCGGGCTGTCGGACGTGCGCGAGGTCCCCATGCCATAGCGCCCGGCAAAAAACTCGTGGAAAGCTGCGTAGGCGTACCAGGCCTCGTCAAAGTGCAACACTTCGACACTGTTGCCCAATTGCTGCTTGATCAACTCGGCGTTGTAACACAGGCCGTCATAGGTCGAGTTGGTCACCACCGCCAGCTTGACCCTGGGTTCGCGACCACGGGCCAAGGGGCTGGCCGCGATCTTCGCGCGTATCGACTCGCGGCTGAACTCCGTCAGTGGAATCGGGCCGATGATCCCCAGCTCATTGCGCTCAGGGCATAAGTACAGCGGGATCGCCCCGGTCATGATGATCGAGTGCAGCACCGATTTATGGCAATTGCGGTCCACCAGCACCAGGTCGTCGCGCCCGACCATGGAGTGCCAGACGATCTTGTTGGCAGTGGAGGTGCCATTGATCACGAAGAATGTGTGGTCGGCACCAAAGTTGCGCGCCGCGCGGGCTTCGGCTTCGGCCAAGGGCCCGGTGTGATCCAACAGCGAGCCCAGTTCCGGCACCGACACCGACAGGTCCGAACGCAGGGTATTTTCCCCAAAGAACTGATGAAACGCCTGCCCTACCGGGCTCTTGCGATAGGCAACGCCGCCGCCGTGGCCGGGGGTATGCCAGGAATAATTGGAATCGGCAGTGTGTTGCACCAGAGCCTTGAAGAAAGGCGGCAACAGGCCATCGAGGTAGGTACGCGCCGCGCGGGCCACCTGCCGGGCCAGGAACGGCACCGTGTCTTCGAACAGGTAGAGAATGCCGCGCAGTTGGTTGAGTTCGCTCATGGCATCGGCCGGGGCATTTTCCAGGGTGACTTGCTCGCCCAGTGCAAAGATCGGCAGGTTGGGCGCACGCAGGCGTGCCAGTCGGATCAGTTCCACCATGTTCTGCAACAGATGGGTATTTTCCCCGGCGCCTTCAGCAGCGATCAGCATGCACGCCAGGCCGTGATGGGTCGAGGCCACCAGCCGGCCTTCGGCATAGTCCACGGCGGAAAAAATACTGAACCCCTCTTGCTCCAACTCCCGGGCGATGCCCCGGACCCGATCACCCGCGACAGTGTCGGCCTTGATGTCACGGTGCACGATCAGGATGGGGAACTTCAGGTCTTTGTACATGGGGGCTTGGCGTCCTGAGGGCGATTTACTCAGGGTAGAAGCTGGGAGTGAATGTGGCGAATGAAGATTTCACGGGCAACGAATAACTAATGTGGGAATGGGTTTGTGTGGCAGCGGGCTTGCCCGCGATAGCGGTGGATCAGTAACGAATGCGCTGACTGTCACACCACAATCGCGGGCAAGCCCGCTCCCACATTTTTTGACCGCAGTTAGTGCTGGGTCAGTTGGGTCCACAACGCCGGCGCCCCCGCCGATTTGGCGATGGCTTCCAGGCGCGCCGCATGTTCGGCCATATCCTGCTCGCTGGCACGGATGATGGTGGTGGGTATGCGGTCAGCCGGCAGGCGACGAATCTCCGAAGGCCGGTTGCCTGAGCCTTCTGCTGAACCATTGCCATCGGACGCGTTGCCGGCCAGGGACAGGCTGGTCTGCCCGCCCGTCATGGTCAGGTAGACGTCGGCGAGGATCTCGGAGTCGAGCAAGGCGCCGTGCAGTTCACGGCCGGAGTTGTCGACCCCATAGCGTTTGCACAAGGCATCGAGGCTGTTGCGCTGGCCCGGGTGGCGTTCACGGGCCATCATCAGGGTGTCGAGGATCGAGCAGTGACGGGTGATGTCTGCGCGATCTGTCTGGCCCATCAACGCGAATTCATTGTTGATGAAGCCGACGTCGAACGCCGCGTTATGGATGATCAGTTGGGCGCCGTTGATGAACTCGAAAAACTCATCGGCGACTTCCGCAAAGCGCGGCTTGCCCACCAGGAATTCGTTGGTGATGCCGTGCACGCCAATGGCGCCTTCGTCACTTTCCCGGTCCGGTTGCAGATACACGTGGAAATGGCGGCCGGTGAGGCGGCGGCCCATCAACTCGACACAGCCGATTTCAATGATCCGGTGGCCATCGGTCACCGGCATGCCGGTGGTTTCGGTATCGAGTACAACAGATCGGATGGCCATTAGGGTTCAGCTCTCAACGGTGTGTATTTCAAGGGGCGGGATATTAGCACGCTCTGAAACCGAAGCGACCCACCCAGAGTTACCACAGGCTCTCGCCCCACAGTTTTTTACAAGGTTTAGCAAAGCTTGCGCAGTTTGCCATCCCCCCTCTTGGTAGCCTGCGCCGCTCCTTGCAACGCGTAGAAACCGCCCATGTCAAAACCCAACTATCTGCTCGCCCTGTGCCTGGTCGGCGCCGCCAATGCCCAGGCCACTAGCTTTGTAATGACCACCGATGCCCTGGTCAGCCTGTCGATGAGTGCCACCAAGGGCACCAGCAGCAGTTTCAAGGATGACAAAATCGTATTGGCTGCAAAGGCCGACGCAGCAGCATTTGTCGCTAGCCAAGGCGAGCTGCGCGGTGTTCAATTGGAGTCTGCATTGCAGCACATTCGTCGCACCCTGCCGGAGTTACGCGAGACTGACGAGCAACTCGCCCGTGCGATCCTTATCCTGTGATAGATGAGCGCGAACGCCCATGATTGATACCCGATATACCCTTGCACTGCTGACCACCGGCCTGTTTTTGACAGGTTGCGCGTCCCAACCCGTCGCCACTGGCCAGTTGCCGCAGATCGTCGCCCATCGCGGGGGCACAGCGGACTTCCCGGAAAACACGTTGCTGGCTATCGATAATGCCCTGGCCAATAACGTGGATATGCTGTGGCTCACGGTACAGTTGAGCCAGGATCAGGTTCCCGTGCTGTATCGGCCGACGGACTTGAGTGCCAATACAGACGGCACGGGCGCAGTGGCGGGGAAAACCCTGGCCCAACTGCAACAGCTCAATGCCGGCTGGCAATTCAAGCAGGATGGGGCCAATGGCCAGGTAACCTACCCCTACCGTGCCCATCCCGTGATGCTGCCTTCATTGCAACAAGCATTGGCAACAATCCCGGTCACGACCCCGATCATCCTCGATATGAAAGCCCTGCCCGCCGACACCCAGGCCAAAGCCGTAGCTCAGGTACTGGAGCAAAACAAGGCCTGGGACCGGGTGTTGATCTACTCCACCGATGCCAGCTACCAACAAGCGTTTGCGCAGTACCCCCAGGCCCGCCTGTTCGAGTCCAGGGATCGGACACGCGACCGCTTGGCCAATGTAGCCCTGGCTCACAGCTGCCAGCCGGCCCCCCAAGCGGGGAGTTGGGTGGCGTTTGAGTATCAGCGCAAGGTTGAACTGGTGGAAACCTTTACTCTTGGAGAAGCACGCTCACCGGTCAATGCCAAGCTGTGGACAGCGCCGGCCATCGACTGCTTCCAGTCCAAGGGCAAAGTGCATATCCTGGCGATCGCCATTAACAACGAAGACGACTATCGGGCGGCGGCATGCCGCAATATCGACGCGGTACTGGTGGACTCGCCCCGCACGATGCGAGGCGTGAAGCAGCGGCTCGAATGGCCACTGCGGTGTGACTGACGCTTAGCTCTGCTTGTAGCCGCGCACTTCATCCACGCCACGATTGGCCAGTTGGTCGGCCCGCTCGTTGCCTGGATGGCCGATATGCCCGCGCACCCACTTCCAGGTGATGTTGTGGCGGTTGCACTGTTCATCCAGCAACTGCCACAGGTCGGCGTTCTTCACCGGCTCCTTGGCAGCGGTTTTCCAGCCGCGCTTTTTCCAGTTGACCATCCACTCGTTGATGCCTTTCATAACGTATTGCGAGTCCGTCACCAACAACACATCGCAACGGCGCTTGAGCTCTTCCAGGCCGCGAATGGCGCCCATCAGTTCCATGCGGTTATTGGTAGTGTTGGCTTCACCGCCCCACA
The DNA here is from genome assembly GCF_000730425.1 of Pseudomonas fluorescens. Classification (NCBI taxonomy): domain Bacteria; kingdom Pseudomonadati; phylum Pseudomonadota; class Gammaproteobacteria; order Pseudomonadales; family Pseudomonadaceae; genus Pseudomonas; species Pseudomonas fluorescens. The sequence continues at coordinate 1,025,834 of NZ_CP008896.1, forward strand.
ACTCTTTCTCCACGCCCTTGCACACCAGCAAGGCGCCCCAGCCGCCGGGACCAGGATTGCCCTTGCAGGCGCCATCGGTAAAGAGTTCTACGCTATCGGTCATTACGCTATCCATCAAAGCGGGTTGCCGGCAATCGACCGGCAGTTCCCGAGGTCGAACACTGCGACCTGAATTCCAGAAAAGTGATTTATGGCTCGCTGGAGCGACGGTTGACCTTGGCCAGGGGCATCGGTACCAGCTTGCCCATGGACTCTCGCCGTACCTGGCTCACCGGCCGCAGCCCGACCACGATCTTGCGGGCCACCAGTAGGTAGAAACCGCCACCGGACAACTGCCAGGCCCCAGCCCGGCGCTCCCAGCCAGCCAAACGGCCCTGCCACTTGGGCGAGGCAAGCGGCGGACGATAGCACCCGAAGCGGCGTTTCTCCAGCGCGAAGCCCAGCAGGTTCAACCAGTCGCTGACCCGTGAGGGCGCAATGCAGCGGGCCTGGCGTAGCGCATCATGGGCGAACACGTGCCGCAGCCCCCATGAACTCCAGGGGTTGATACCCACAATCAATAAATGGCCACCCGGGCGCACGGCGCTGGCCGCCTCACGCAGCAAACCATGGGGAGACAGGCAGAAATCCAGGCCGTGCTGCATCACCACCACATCGGCGGCGTGCTCGCTCAAAGGCCAGGCCTGTTCCTCGCAGACAATCTCGACCCCCGGCAACGGCGCGCCCAGGCGTACATTGCGCTGCACCTGGGGCGCAGACGGCGGGTTCTGGGCCGAAGGGCCGTAATGCACCAGGTAGCCGCCAAAGAAGCGCTCCAGCTCTTCCTCGAGCATAAGTCGCTCCTGTTCCAGCAGGAATTGCCCGATCGGCCCGGACAGCCATTCACGGGCCGCGCTGATCAAGGCCAGCCACTCGGGATCGGCCTGGGCGAACGCTTTATCAGTCATTGCATTCTCCAACTCGCCAAGACGTTCTAAGATGCACCAATGTGTTCAGCTTGGCGAATAGAAGAATGATACAGATCAGTGCCCTGCCCGCCTTCACCGATAACTACATCTGGTTGTTACAGGACCATCGCGAGCATCGTTGCGCCGTGGTCGACCCCGGTGATGCCGCGCCGGTTCTGGCCTGGCTCGATCATCATCCGGGCTGGATCCTCAGTGACATCCTGGTGACCCACCATCACCCCGACCACGTGGGCGGCGTAGAGCAGCTCAAGCAGGTATCGGGCGCTACGGTCTATGGCCCGGCCAACGAAAAAATCCCGGCTCGTGACGTCGCGCTCAAGGATAACGACCGTATTGAGGTACTGGGCTGGGAGTTCGAGGTGCTGGCCGTGCCGGGGCATACCCTGGGGCATATGGCCTTTTACCACCACGGCTTGCTGTTCTGCGGCGATACCCTGTTCGCTGCCGGTTGCGGACGTTTGTTCGAAGGCACGCCCGAACAGATGTACCACTCACTGGAGCGCCTGGCTGCCCTGCCGGTCGACACCCTGGTCTACTGCACCCACGAATACACACAAAGTAACCTGCGCTTTGCCCAGGCCGTGGAACCGGATAACGCCGATATCGCCGAGCGGGTGGCAAAAGTCAGCGAACTCAGGGCAGGCGGCAAGATGACATTACCGTCGACCCTGGCCCTGGAAAAACTCACCAACCCTTTTCTGCGTACCGCTGAAACATCCGTTAAACAAAAAGCGGACGAGCGGAATGGCCGTGATAACCGCTCTGGGAGCGAGGTGTTTGCTAGCTTGCGTGCTTGGAAAGATACGTTCTAAGCAGAAGGGTTCTGATACGCAATTTCTGAATGGTTGACCGGAACCAAAGCGCTTTCTAGAATCGCCCGACATTTTTGCCCGGAACTAACTTCCAGCCAATGTCGTCATCTATTCGTAAATCCAACCATTCAGACGCATTGACCCGCCTGGCTCAAGCCATTGCGGTGGCCGTTTCCGCAACTCTGGCGGGCTGCCAAACCACCCATTACCCTGCACAATCCACCGTGCAACCCAAACCTGTATTTACTGCCAAGATCAAGCAAAAACCCCTTTGGCTCTCAGAGACGCCAAGCCCACAGGTGCCCCAGGATGTCTGGGAACGCATGCGCCAGGGGTTCCAATTGCAGGACGGGGCCGGCGTCAACCCACGTATCGAACAGCAACGCCTGTGGTTCGCCAGCAACCCCTCATTCCTGGAGAACGCCGGCGAACGCGGCAGTCTCTATATTCACTACATCGTCGAACGCCTTGAAGAACGCAACATGCCCCTGGAGCTGGCCCTGCTGCCAGTCATTGAAAGTGCCTACAACCCAATGGCCTATTCGCGCAGCGATGCCGTCGGCCTGTGGCAGTTCATTCCCTCCACCGGGCGCTACTTCAACCTGCGCCAGACCCGCGCCTACGATGGCCGCCGCGACATCACCGCCTCCACCACCGCGGCCCTGGACTACTTGACACGTCTGCATGACATGTTCAATGGCGACTGGCTGCTCGCCCTGGCGGCCTATAACGCCGGCGAAGGTACGGTCAGCCGGGCCATCGAGCGCAACGAAAAGCTCGGCCTGCCAACCGACTACTGGAACCTGCCGCTACCCCAGGAAACCAAGGACTACGTGCCCAAGTTCCTGGCGCTGTCCCAAGTGGTGCTGGCCCCCGAGGCCTATGGCGTCAACCTGAACCCGATTGCCAACACGCCCTACTTCGAAGTGGTTGAAGTCAAGCAAAGCATGGACCTGTCCCGGGTCGCAGCGCTGGCCGAGATCGACGAAGACGAACTGTTCCAGCTCAACCCAGCCTTCAAGCAACGCACTACCCTGGACGGCCCCCAGCACCTGCTGGTGCCCACCTCCAAGGCGCAATTGCTGGCCAGCAGCCTGTCCTCGATGAATCCCGAGGAGTTGTTGAGCCTGCGCCCGAAAAAGCCGGTGTTTGACGAAGTCGAACACAAGGCCGTGGCCGGGCGCTCACGTAGCTACAAGGTCAAGAGTGGCGACAACCTGACGCTGATTGCCAAGGCCAACAAGGTCGATGTGCATGACCTGCAGCGCTGGAACAAGCTCAATGGGCAAGCCTTGAAAGTCGGCCAGACTCTGGTGATGCAGGACACCCGCAAAGTCGTGGCCAAGGCGGGTGGCAAGAAGCCGGTGCAGTACAAGGTCAAGAAAGGTGACTCGCTGTACATGGTTGCCAAGCGCTTCAACGTCGAGATGCAACATCTCAAGCGTTGGAACCCGCGCACGGGCCAAGCGCTGAAACCAGGCCAGATGCTGGTCGTTTCCGGGCCAAGATAAACCGAGTGCAATCAGGCTTGTTTGGGAGCTGGCTTGCCAGCTCCCACATTTGATTCGGGCACCACTCAAGATCCCACTGGGCCTGAAAGTGGCCTTTTCAACAGTCTTTTTCCAAATGGAACAAGCTGTTACTGTACCGATCATAAAGCCCAAGCCGCCTGGATCGGATCTCTGACTTGAAGCGTCCCCTCCTTCTACTAATAAGTCTGGCCTTGAGCTTTTCCACGAACGCGAGCATTACCGAGAGCCACGGTTATGCGCAGTTCGGTACGCTCAAATACCCGGCCAAATTCACCCACTTCGATTGGGTAAACCCCGCAGCGCCCAAGGGCGGCACCTTGCGGGTCATGGCCTTTGGCACGTTTGACACCCTCAACCCCTATACCTTCAAGGGCTCCAGCCCCGTCTCCACCGCCAACTTCCTGCAATACGGGGTCAATGAGCTCAACGAGCCGCTGATGGTCGGTACCGGCCAATACGCACCTTCCGGCGATGAACCCACCTCCAGCTATGGCCTGATTGCCCAATCGGTGGAGTACAGCGAAGACCGCAGCTGGGTGGTATTCAACCTGCGCCCGCAAGCGCGGTTCCATGATGGCAAGCCCATCACCGCCGACGATGTGGCGTTTTCCTATCGCACGCTGCTGACCGAAGGCCACCCGCAATACCGCACCAACCTGCAGGAAGTGGCCCGGGTGGATGTGCTCACCCCCCAGCGCATCCGCTTTGTATTCAAACGCGCTGGCAACCCGCTGCTGATCTTGCGCCTGGGTGAGTTACCGGTGTTACCCCAACATTACTGGAAGAACCGCGACTTCAAGGCCACCACCTTCGAGCCACCCCTGGGCAGTGGGCCCTATCGGATCAGCCAGGTCCAGCCGGGCCGGCAATTGGTGTTCGAGCGGGTCAAGGACTATTGGGGCAAGAACCTGCCGGTTAATCGCGGGTTCTACAACTACGACAAGGTCGAGGTAGAGTTCTACCGAGACAGCGACGTGGCCTTTGAAGCGTTCAAGGCCGGCGAGTTTGACATCTATATCGAACACCAGGCCAAGAACTGGGCCAATGGCTACAACTTCCCGGCAGTCAATCGTGGCGAGGTGATCAAGGCGCAGATCGCCCATCAGATCCCGACCCAGAGCCAGGGCCTGTTCATGAACAGCCGCCGTGCCACCTTCAGCCAGGCCAAGGTCCGTGAAGCGCTGGGGCTGATGTTCGATTTTGAATGGACCAACCGCACCCTGTTCAGTGGCGCCTATAAACGCACCCTGAGCTACTACCCCAACAGCGAATTCTCCGCCAGCGGCCTGCCGGTGGGGCATGAATGGCTGATGCTCTCGCCCTATCGCGAGCAACTGCCCGCCAATCTGTTTACCCAGGCCTTCAGCCTGCCGCAGACCGACGGACGCGGCATCCCCCGGGAAACCCTGCGTCGCGCCCTTGGCCTGCTGGCCGAAGGTGGCTGGAAACTCTCCGGCCAGCGCCTACTCAATAGTGATGGGCAGCCGCTGCGTTTTGAAATCCTGCTGGTCAATCCGAACCTGGAGCGGATCCTGCAACCCTATGTGGAAAACCTGCGCAGTATCGGCATCGATGCACGCTTGCGCACCGTGGACCGCGCGCAGTACAAGCAGCGCCTCGACCAATTCGACTTCGACATGATCCTGATGACCCTCAACCAGACCCTCAGCCCCGGCCTTGAGCAGTGGCAGTACTTTCACTCCAGCCAGGCCGCGGTCAAGGGCAGCAAGAACTACGCGGGCATCGCCAACCCGGTGGTCGACCACCTGCTGGAACAGTTGCTCGCCGCGCAAACCCGCGACCAGCAAATCGCCGCCGGCCGGGCCCTGGACCGGGTCCTGCTATGGCAGCACTACAGTATTCCCAATTGGTATCTCAACTATCATCGCCTGGCGTACCGCAATCGGTTCGCCTTCGTGACCACGCCGCCCTATAGCCTGGGCCTGAGCGCGTGGTGGCTGAAAGCTTCGGAGAAACCCCAATGATGGCTTTGCGTACTGCGATTTTTAGTGGCCTGTTGTTGTGCACCCAAGCCATGGCCGGCCCCCAACATGCCTTGACCCTGTATGACGAGCCGCCCAAGTACCCGGCCAATTTCAAGCACGTCGACTACGTCAATCCGGACGCGCCCAAGGGCGGTACCTTCCGTGAGGCGGCCATGGGCAGCTTCGACAGCCTCAACCCGTTTATCAGCAAGGGCGTGCCCGCCGACAATATCGGCCTGGTCTATGACACCCTGGCCCAGCAAGGCCTGGACGAACCCATCACCGAGTACGGCCTGGTCGCCGGCAAGATCGAAAAAGCCCCGGACAACAGTTGGGTACGCTTTTACCTGCGCCCGGAAGCGCGCTTCCATGATGGCCATCCGGTACACGCCGAAGACGTGGTGTTCAGCTTTGAGACCCTGATCAAACAGGGCAGCCCTATCTACCGCACCTACTATGCCGACGTCGCCGAGGTAGTGGCCGAGGATCCGCTGCGGGTCTTGTTCAAGTTCAAACACACCAGCAACCGCGAACTGCCGCTGATCCTCGGCCAGTTGCCGGTGCTGCCCAAACATTGGTGGGCCGGGCGCGACTTTGCCAAGAGCAGCCTGGAAATCCCCCTGGGCAGCGGCCCTTACAAGGTGGCCGAGGTCAAGCCGGGGCGTTCGATCCGCTACGAGCGGGTCAAGGATTACTGGGCCAAGGACCTGCCGCTCAACAAGGGCCTGTACAACTTCGATTACCGCATCAGCGATTACTACCGTGACAGCACGGTGGCCCTGGAAGCGCTCAAGGCCGGGCAGTTCGACTATTGGCAGGAAACCACGGCAAAGAACTGGGCCAATGCCTACAACGTGCCGGCCGTGGCCGAGGGGCGCTTGATCAAGGAAGAGCTGCCCAACGGCAATCCCACCGGGATGCAGGGCTTTGTGTTCAATATCCGCAAGCCGATGTTCCAGGACGTGCGGGTGCGCAAGGCCATCAGCCTGCTGCTGGACTTTGAATGGAGCAACAAGCAACTGTTCAACGGTGCCTATACCCGTACCCGCAGTTATTTCGAAAACTCGGACATGGCCGCCACCGGCCTGCCCGGCCCCGCCGAGCTGGCGATTCTTGAACCATTGCGCGGCCGAATCCCACCGCAAGCGTTCACCGAAGCCTTCGCCCCGCCGAAAACCGACGCCAGCGGCATGATCCGCACCCAGCAGCGCGAAGCCTACCAGCTGTTGCAGGAAGCCGGCTGGCGCATCGTTGACGACAAGATGGTCGACACCACAGGCAAGCCGGTAAGCATCGAGTTCATGCTGTTCCAGACCGATTTCGAGCGCATCCTGCTGCCCTTCAAGCGCAACCTGGCAGACCTGGGCATCGAGCTGGTGATCCGTCGGGTCGATGTCTCGCAGTACGTCAATCGCGTGCGCTCGCGGGATTTCGACATGATGGTCGGCAGCTTCCCGCAATCCTCCTCACCGGGTAACGAGCAGCGTGAATTCTGGCAATCGAGCAGTGCCGACAACCCCGGCAGCCGCAACTACATCGGCCTCAAGGACCCGGCCATCGACGAATTGGTGGAACAGTTGATCAACGCCGACTCACGCAGCAGCCTGGTGGCCCACGCCAAGGCCCTGGACCGGGTCCTGCAGTTTGGCTACTACGTGATCCCCAACTGGCACATCAAGACCTACCGCGTGGCCTATTGGAATCACCTCGGCCATCCCAACGTCCCGCCGCGCTATGACGTGGGCATCAACACCTGGTGGATCAAACCCGACACACCGCCGGCAATGAAGCCGCCCACAGACACCAGCGCCGGCCCGGCAAGCGGAGGCGACTGACATGCTGGCTTATATTGTTCGCAGGCTGCTGCTGATCATCCCGACGCTGTTCGGCATTTTGCTGATCAACTTTGTCATCATCCAGGCCGCACCCGGTGGCCCGGTGGAGCAAATGATCGCCAAGCTCGAAGGCTTTGAAGGCGCCACCAGCCGCATCGCCGGCGGCGGCGCCGAAGTCTCGGTGGCAGGTTCCAGCTACCGCGGTGCCCAAGGCCTGGACCCGGCGCTGATCAAGGAAATCGAGAAGATGTACGGCTTCGACAAGTCGGCGCCGGAACGCTTGTGGATCATGGTCAAGAACTACGCCCAACTGGATTTTGGCGACAGTTTCTTCCGCGATGCCAAGGTCATCGACCTGATCAAGGAGAAAATGCCGGTGTCCATCTCCCTCGGGTTATGGAGCACCCTGATCATGTACCTGGTCTCGATCCCCCTGGGGATCGCCAAGGCTACCCGCCACGGCAGCCACTTTGACGTGTGGACCAGCTCGGCCATCATCGTCGGCTATGCGATCCCGGCGTTCCTGTTTGCCATCCTGTTGATCGTGGTGTTCGCCGGCGGCAGTTATTTCGACTGGTTTCCGCTGCGCGGGCTGACCTCCAACAACTTCGACGAGTTGAGTTGGGGCGGCAAGCTCCTTGACTACTTCTGGCACCTGGCGTTGCCGGTCACGGCCCTGGTGATCGGTAACTTCGCCACCATGACCCTGCTGACCAAGAACAGCTTTCTCGACGAGATCAACAAACAATACGTCGTCACCGCCAAAGCCAAGGGCCTGACCAATCACCGCGTGCTCTACGACCATGTGTTTCGCAACGCCATGCTCCTGGTGATCGCCGGGTTCCCGTCGGCCTTTATCGGCATTTTCTTTACCGGCTCGTTGCTGGTGGAAGTGATCTTCTCCCTCGACGGCCTGGGCCTGATGAGCTTTGAAGCGGCAATCAACCGCGATTACCCGGTGGTGTTCGGCACCCTGTTTATCTTCACGCTGCTGGGCCTGGTGGTGAAACTGATTGGTGATTTGACCTACACCCTGGTCGACCCCCGTATCGACTTCGAAAGCCGGGAGCATTGAGATGAACCTATCCCCCCTCAATCGCCGCCGCTTTGAACGTTTCAAGGCCAACAAGCGCGGCTGGTGGTCGCTGTGGCTGTTCCTGATCCTGTTTGGCCTGAGCCTGGGCGCCGAGTTGATCGCTAACGACAAGCCGCTGGCCGTGCATTACGACGGCGACTGGTACTTCCCGGCACTCAAGCGCTACCCGGAAACCACCTTCGGCGGCGAATTCCCCCTGGAAGCCAACTACAAAAGCCCCTATATCCGCGAGCTGCTCAAGGCCAAGGATGCCTGGACACTCTGGGCGCCGATCCCCTTCAGCTACCAGAGCATCAACTATGACCTGAAAGTCCCGGCCCCGGCGCCGCCGTCGGCCGATAACCTGCTGGGCACCGACGACCAGGGCCGCGACGTGCTGGCGCGGGTGATCTACGGCTTTCGGGTGTCGGTGCTGTTTGCCCTGACCCTCACCGTATTGAGCTCGATCATCGGCGTCGCAGCCGGCGCACTGCAGGGTTTCTATGGTGGCTGGGTCGACCTGGCCGGTCAGCGCTTCCTGGAGATCTGGTCGGGGTTGCCGGTGCTGTACTTGTTGATCATTCTCGCCAGCTTCGTGCAGCCCAACTTCTGGTGGCTGCTGGGGATCATGCTGTTGTTTTCCTGGATGAGCCTGGTGGACGTCGTGCGCGCCGAGTTCCTGCGCGGGCGCAACCTGGAATACGTGCGCGCCGCGCGGGCCCTGGGGATGCAGAACGGCGCGATCATGTTCCGCCATATCCTGCCCAACGCCATGGTTTCGACCATGACCTTCATGCCGTTCATTTTGACCGGTGCGATCGGCACCCTGACCGCCCTGGACTTCCTGGGCTTCGGCCTGCCCGCCGGCTCGCCGTCCCTGGGCGAACTGGTGGCCCAGGGCAAATCCAACCTGCAGGCGCCGTGGCTGGGCATCAGTGCCTTTGCGGTGCTGGCGATCATGTTGAGTTTGCTGGTGTTTATCGGCGAGTCCGCTCGCGATGCCTTCGACCCGAGGAAATGAGATGAATCAGGACAATCTGATCGAAGTCCGCGACCTCAGTGTCGAGTTCGTCACCGGCGCCCAGCAGCAGCGCGTGGTGGAAAACATCAGTTTCGATATCCGTCGCGGCGAAACCCTGGCCCTGGTCGGTGAAAGCGGTTCCGGCAAATCGGTGACCGCCCACTCGATCCTGCGCCTTTTGCCTTACCCCCTGGCGCGGCATCCATCCGGCACTATCCAGTATGCTGGCCAGGACTTGCTGACCCTGGCCGAAAAACCCTTGCGCCAGATCCGCGGCAACCGTATTGCGATGATCTTCCAGGAGCCGATGACCTCGCTGAACCCGCTGCACTCCATCGAAAAGCAGATCAACGAGGTGCTGGGCCTGCACAAGGGCCTGACCGGGAAGGCCGCGACCCTGCGCACCCTGGAGTTGCTGGACCTGGTGGGCATCCCCGAGCCGCACAAGCGCCTCAAGGCCCTGCCCCACGAATTGTCCGGCGGCCAGCGCCAGCGGGTGATGATCGCCATGGCCCTGGCCAACGAGCCAGAGCTGCTGATCGCCGATGAGCCAACCACGGCCCTGGACGTGACCGTGCAGTTGAAGATCCTCGAACTGCTCAAGGAGTTGCAGGCCCGCCTGGGCATGGCGTTGCTGCTGATCAGCCATGACTTGAACCTGGTGCGGCGCATTGCCCACCGCGTGTGTGTGATGCAGCGCGGTTGCATTGTCGAACAGGCGTCCTGCGAGGATCTGTTCCGCGCGCCCCAGCACCCGTATACCCAGGAGCTGTTGGCGGCCGAGCCCAGCGGCGGGCCGGCCACCAACGCGATTGGCCCGCCGCTGCTGGAAGTCGACGACCTGAAAGTCTGGTTCCCGATCAAGAAAGGCTTTTTGCGTAACACCGTCGATTATGTCAAGGCTGTGGACGGCATCCACTTCAGCCTGCCCCAGGGCCAGACCCTGGGCATCGTCGGCGAAAGCGGCTCCGGCAAATCCACCCTCGGCCTGGCGATCCTGCGGTTGATCGCCAGCAAGGGCGGGATCCGTTTTGAAGGCCAGCAACTGGACCAACTGACCCAGCAACAGGTACGGCCGTTACGCAGGGAAATGCAGGTGGTGTTCCAGGACCCGTTCGGCAGCCTGAGCCCGCGCATGTGCGTCAGCGAGATCGTTGGCGAAGGTTTGCGCATCCACAAGATCGGCACAGCACCCGAGCAGGAAGCGGCGATTATCGCTGCACTCAAGGAGGTAGGGCTGGACCCACAGGCCCGCCACCGCTACCCCCATGAGTTCTCCGGTGGCCAGCGCCAACGCATCGCCATCGCCCGTGCCCTGGTGCTCAAGCCACGCCTGATCCTGCTGGATGAACCGACCTCGGCCCTGGACCGCACAGTACAGCGCCAGGTGGTGGAACTGCTGCGCAACCTGCAAGCCAAGTACAACCTGACCTACCTGTTCATCAGCCACGACCTGGCGGTGGTCAAGGCCTTGAGCCACCAGTTGATGGTGGTCAAGCAGGGCCAGGTGGTGGAACAGGGCGATGCCAAGACCATTTTCGCCGCTCCCCAGCATGCCTATACCCAGCAATTGCTGGAGGCTGCGTTCCTGGTGCCGACTGCCCGTATCTGATCTATAGCCCCTGTAGGAGCCGGCTTGCCGGCGAAAAACCCAAAAGCAACCCGGGGCTCCAGTCCGTCTGCGTTATCGTTGACGATTTTCGCCGGCAAGCTGGCGCCTACAGAGGTCGGCGGCGTGTTTATGTGCAATCATCGGGATCCTACAAGGCCCGCTGGAGATTGCATCATGTCGCTGCCCGACCTGGCCGCCCCGCGCTTCTGGCGTGATGCCAGCCTGCCGTTTATCGAGGCGCGCACCATCGATGACGGGCGCAAGGTCTGCTACACGCGGCATGCCCACGACCATTTCTCGATTGGCGCGATCACTGCCGGGCAGAGCCTGTATATCCATGGCCCGGACACCTTCCATATCCATACCGGTACCGTGGTGCTGATGAATCCCGGCGACGTGCACGCTTGCAACCCCATCGACGACCAGCCCTGGTCGTATCACATGCTCTACATCGACACCCCCTGGCTGACCGACCTGCAACACCAGTTGGGATTTGCCGACGAGCTGGATTTTCGCCGTTTCAACACCCCCCATACCGATGATCCGCACCTGTTTGCCGGCCTGCTTGAACTGTACGCCGTGCTGATCGACGAACAGGCCGAACACCTGCACAAGCACAGCGCCGTGGTGAGTTTTTTCACTGAAGTGCAAATGCGCCTGAACCCTGCGACAACGGTAGTACGGGAGGTCAATCACAAGCTCGAACGCGCCGCCGAATACATCCGCGAACATTGCACCGACGCGCTGAAACTGGAAGATATCTGCCTGGCTGCACAGCTGTCGCCGTCCTACCTGATCCGTGCGTTCAAACAGTATTACGGGATGACGCCCCACGCATTCCTGGTCAACCAGCGGATCCAGTTTGCCCGCAAGCAACTGCGCAGCGGCCAATTGATTGCCGACGTAGCACTGGCTGCAGGCTTTGCCGACCAGGCGCACTTCCAGCGCACGTTCAAGCAACACCTGGCCGCGACGCCAGGGCAATATCGCGGTTGAATCAGGCCAGTAACAGGTACGCCACACTGATCACCAGCAACAGCGCCATGGCCCGGTTGAACAGGCGCATGCCCCGCGCGTTGCTCAAAAAACGCCGGAAGAATGTGCCCACATACGACCAACACGCCACCGACAGATAGCAAATCACCAGGTACACCGCCGCCAGTTGCCAGACACGCGCGGCCTCACCGTCGGCGGCAAACAGGCCCATACCGGCGACACACGCCAGCCAGGCCTTGGGGTTGAGCCATTGCATGACGGCGCCATACAGCATCGACGGCGCAACAGCCGCCTCTTGTGCATCCAGCCGACCGTCATCGATCGCCAGCTTGTAGGCCATGTACAACAGAAATACCACCCCGCCCCATTGGATGGCCTGGGTCAGGATCGGCCAGCGCACCAGCACTTCATGCAGGCCCAGGCCGATCAACACCAGCAACAGCGTGAACCCCAGCGCCGCGCCAGCCACATGTTTCTGGCTGGCGACAAAACCAAAGCGCGCGCCCGAGCCGAGGGCGACGACATTGACTGGGCCGGGTGTGATGGAGGTCGCCAGGGCGAAGGCGGCCATGGACATGATCAAACTCATTGCACTTCCTTTTGGTAATGACAGGTGGACAAGGCCTGTACGCTACGTTCCTGTAGCCCATGGGTATTGAAGAAAATGCGCCTACACAAGCGCCAGGGCCGCCTTGAGTAATCGCAGCTCCAGGTATTGCAGGAGCATGATGGTCTTGCCATCGACAATTTCACCGCGTGCAACCATGGCAATCGCCTCGTCGAACCCCAACTCCAGCACGTCGATATCCTCGCCCTCCTCCGCAAGCCCCCCGCCCTCGCTCACGCGGTCGCCGGGTTGGTACTCACCGATAAAGAAATGAATGCGCTCGGTCACCGAACCCGGGCTCATGAACGCCGAGTAGATTTTTTCGACATGGCCGATGCGGTAGCCGGTCTCTTCCTCGGCTTCCAGGCGGATGCGCTCCTCGGGGCTGGCGTTGTCCAGCAGACCGGCGGCGGTCTCGATCAAGTAACCGTCATGGCCATTGACGAAGGTCGGCATACGGAACTGGCGAATCAGCAACACCGTGCGCTGCAAGGTGTTGTACAGCAGGATGGTCGCGCCGTTGCCACGGTCGTACACCTCCCGGGTCTGGGCTTGCCAACTGCCGTCGCGGCGGCGCAGGTCGAAGCTGTATTTTTTCAACAGGTACCAGTTGTCCGAGAGCAACTCTTCGCAGGTGATACGTACGGGGCTGTTGTCCATGGCAGGTCCTTTGGGTCGCAGGAGGCGCAGCATGTCGGTGGCGCCCTGCTAGCGTCAAGCTGTCCATAGGCCAGCATTCCTGCGCGTTATCCGGCTACAATTGCGCCCTTTCTGCACCGGATGACCGCATTGGCGTGTGTCTGCCGGATCATCTCGACAGTGCATCTTGCGGGGTCAAGGACATGATGCTGCACATACCGACGCTCTTGATGGTCGCGGTCTTCGTTTTTTGCCTGATGGGCCTGCTCACCGTCCATGCCTGGCACCGTGTGCGTGAGCCGACCCTGGGCTACCTGGGAGTGATGTTGCTGCTGGCCTCCCTCGGCACGGCATTGATCGTGGTGCGCGGCGTGGGCGTGGATTTTGTCGCGCTGGTCCTGGGCAATGTGGTGCTGCTGTTGAGCGCGGCAATGAACTGGACCGCCATGCGCCTGTTCGTCCACGGCAAGCCACACCTGCCGGGCATTCTCGCCGGCCCGCTGATATGGCTGCTGATGTGCCTGATACCACAGTTCTACGGCTCGATGTCCAGCCGGGTTTCGCTGTATTCCCTGCTGGCTGCCAGCTACGGAGTGCTATCGGCGCTGGAGTTGTGGCGCCATCGCCAGCACCTGGAAGTGGCCTATCTGCCAGCAATGGGGCTGATGCTGTTTCATACGACATTTTACTGCGTTCGCGCGGTGATCGATCCCGGCTTGCCGCTCAAAAATGCAAATGTGCTGATGGGTGAAGGCGTGCCGTTTTTCTCGTTCATGCTGTTTGAGTCCATGCTGTACGCCATTGGCATTGCCTACGTCACCTTGGCGATGGTCAAGGAGCGCGCCGAACTCAACTTCAAGGCCGCCGCTTTCAGCGATGTACTGACGGGCATTGGCAATCGCCGGGCCTTCATGCTCCATGGCGAGCAACTGCTGGCCGACAGCAAGCAACGCGGGCGCTCGGTGGCGCTGCTGTTGTGTGACCTCGATTACTTCAAGCGCCTTAACGACAGCTTCGGCCACCCAATGGGCGACCAGGCGCTGATTGCCTTCAGCCAAGTGACCTCCTCGGTGTTGCGCAAGCACGACCTGTTTGCGCGTATCGGTGGTGAAGAGTTCGCCTGCCTGCTGGCCGATACCGATGAACAAGGCGCCGTGCAGGTGGCCGAACGTATTCGCCAACGGTTCGCCGAGCTGGACCTGCTGGAACCGGGCTTCCTCAGTGTGAGCATTGGCGTCGTGACCACCACACCAGCCTGTCACGATCTGTCACGCCTGTTGTCCCAGGCAGACCAGGCGCTTTATCGCGCCAAGGAACAGGGGCGCAACCGCGTGCAGACAGCCTGCAACACTTTGCAAGCAATCGCCCCCTTACGGTGGTCTGAATAATCCCTTCGCTGGCAAGGCATCTGGTAAAAAACCTGCTTCGCTCCTGTCCTGGAACCTCCATGTCCTCACGTTTTCTCTCGCGCCTGCGCTGGTTTCCCCTGCTGTGCATGGCGTTGCTGGTCCTCGGCCTGCCGGTGGGCTGCAATGTGCTGCAACACAAGGAACGGGAACTGGTGTTTCGTATCGAGCCCGGGACTGCCAGTTGGTATCGCGGCCTGCCAAACGATGTGCAAGAGTTCGAGCTCAAGCCGGCCAGCTTCAAGTCCGGGCAGAGCCTGCACGGTTGGTGGTGGCCGGCGCAGAAAAAGGATGCCCCGGCGATCCTGTACCTGCACGGCGTGCGCTGGAACCTCACCGGCCAACTGTTTCGCATCGAACAGCTGCATGCCCAGGGTTACTCGGTGCTGGCCATCGACTATCGGGGATTTGGCCAGAGCCAGGGCGACCTGCCATCAGAAACCAGTGTCTACGAAGACGCGCGAATCGCCTGGGAGCGCTTCCAGGTGCTGCAACCCGACCCGGGCAAACGCCTGATCTACGGCCACTCCCTGGGCGGTGCCGTCGCCATCGACCTGGCGGCCGAACTGGGTCAGCAGGCAGCCGCTAAAGAGCTGCCGCCCCCGGTGCGTGGGCTGGTGATCGAATCCACCTTTACCTCCCTGGCCGATGTCGCGGCGGCAGTGGCCAACACCTCACTGCCGGTACGCTGGTTGCTGTCGCAGAAGTTCGACTCCATCGACAAGATCGCCAATATCCACATGCCTTTGCTGGTGGTGCATGGCCTCGATGACCGCTACGTGCCGCCGCGTTTCAGCCAGCAATTGTTTGATGCCGCGCAAGAACCCAAGCACTTGCTGCTGATACCGGGGGCCAGTCACAACAACAGCCTGAGCCTGGGTGGCCGCAACTATCGCCAGGCACTGCAGGGTTTGCTGTAAACAACGAATCCGGCCCCGACTTCAGCTGCGCGTGTCAAGCGCAAGCCTTGCGCCAAAAGGCTTGCAAACGTTCCTGATCAAATATTGACCGCAGGTCGAATCGCCAGTGCTGCCGGGGCCACGCAGGGTTATCCACAGAGATACCCACGGTTTTCGTGGACAACTCTTTTTGCATTTAAACGATTTTTATCCGCCATCACCGGTGTACCCGGCAGCCCAGCCAAACATCGCCCCCCGTAGGAGCCGGCTTGCCGGCGATGGCGGTCTGTCTGACCCACCACTATCGCCGGCAAGCCGGCTCCTATACAGATAATGCGTCAGGTGCGGAACCTGGCGACCGTCAGGTGCAACTCTCCAGCCATCTGCGCCAGTTCGTGCCCTGCCGTATCGGTATGTTGCGCGCCCAGCAAGACTTGCTCGGACAGGTTGCGAATCCCCACCAGATTGCGATCCACCTCCCTCGCCACCAAGGCCTGTTCTTCAGTGGCGCTGGCGATCATCAGGTTGCGTTCGTTGATCTGCGAGATCGACTGGGTAATTGCCTCCAGCGCCTGGCCCGAACGCTGGGCCACGCTCAAGGTGGTGCGCACCAGGTCGCTGCTGCCCTGCATCGCGGTGACGGCCTGTTCGGTGTCCAGGCGGATATTGCCGATCATCTCCTCGATTTCCTGGGTCGAGGCCTGGGTGCGATGGGCCAGGGCCCGCACTTCATCAGCCACCACCGCAAACCCGCGTCCGGCATCCCCGGCCCGCGCCGCTTCAATGGCCGCGTTGAGCGCCAGCAGGTTGGTCTGGTCGGCGATGCTGCGGATCACTTCCAGTACGCCGCTGATGTCCTGTACGCGCCCGGCCAGTTGCTGGATCCGCACCGAAGTGCCACTGACGCCGTCTGCCAGGGTGTTGATCGAGGCAACCGTTTCCTGCACCTGATCACGCCCCTGTTGGGCCGTCAGCGCCGACAACCGCGAGGCTTCACTGGTGCTCACGGCATTACGCGCCACTTCGTCCACGGCTGCCGTCATCTCGTTGACCGCCGTGGCGGCCTGTTCGATCTCCATGCCTTGCAACTGCAAACTGCTGCTGGTCTGGCTGCTGACCGCGCTCAACTCCTCGGAAGAGCTGGCCACGCGATCCACCGAGGTGGCGATCTGGCGCACCATTTCGTTGAGGTTGTGTTGCATCTGCTGCATGTTTTTCATCACGCTGCCATCGGCGCTGCCCGCCGTCGGCACCACGGTGGTCAAGTCGCCCTGGGCGATCTGGCTCAGCACCCGTGCCGCCTCGTCGGGCTCACCGCCCAGGGGCCGGGTCACGCTGCGGGTGACAATCACCGCTGCCGTCACCACCAGGGCCACGCACAGCAGGGACAACCCCAGCATATTGCGCCGCGCGTCGCTGTACAGGGCCTGCGCCACCTGTTCGCGCTCGGCAAAGATCTGCCCCTGCAGCGCCATGATCGCCTCCAGGCTCCTGAACATAGCCTGCTCGGCGGGCTGCACCTGCTGCTTGAGCTGAGCCACGCCCTGGGCCTGGTCGCCCTGGCCGATCAGCGCCTGTACTTGGGTGAAGGCGCTTACATAGGCTTCGCGGTGTGTCTTCAGTTCAGCAAAGGCCGCTTGGCCGGCGGGCGTATCGAACAGCGGCTCCAGTTGGGTGAAGGCCTCGGTGATACGTTGTCGGGTACTGCCAATGGCCTGTTGCGCGGCCTGGTTGTCCTGATCGATCAGCAAGTCACGGGTGTTGCGACCGTTGTCGCGCACACCCGTGGCGATCACCATGATCGGGGCGATTTTCGGCCAGTCCTGCTGCACGATCAGTTCCGACTGTTGCTTGAGGGTGCCCAGGTCGTGCAAGGCGTAGAGCGCCATGCCGGCCAGCGCCAGGGGTGCGATGGCAAAGCCGATCGCGATGCGGCGGGCGGTGGTTAATCGAGTCATGTCATAAGCTCCCTGATGAATACCTGCCCACAGGGGCAGCATCTTTGATAATCCGGTGGGAGTTCAATCGCCACGCTTGAAAGGGGTCCGCAAAGGGATCAACCCCGTAAAACAAATGCCGGGAACAGTGCCCGCATTTTTTCCCACAACTCAGGCAGCAAGGCTTGTGCCGAAACGCTCGGCAGTTGCTCATCGAGCATGCGTGCGGTGCGTACCAACTGCACGGCGAAACGCTTGACCCCTCGCTCTCGCAAACGCTGGGCCAGCAGCAACAGGCGCTGCGGGTCGATCAGGTGCCAATGCACCGTGGTGCGGCACTCATAGTCCACACCGCTGCGCAGCAACAGGTCGAGGCTGCGCCAATTGGCGGCGCCGCTGCCCTTGACCTGGGTGATCAACTGGCAGTCCTCGGCCAGGGCCTTGACGTCGAAGCCGACCCAATCGGCATGGCCCAGGGCATGGGCAAACGCCGCGGGCTTGATCCCGGCGCTGTGCAGGCCGATGCGAAAGCCCATCTCGCGCACCTCGTCCATGGCGGCGGGCAGGCCATCCTGCAAGGTTGGTTCGCCGCCGCTGAACACTACGGCGTCCAACAGGTCCTGGCGGCGTTGCAGAAACAGCAAAACCCGGCGCCAATCCACCTCATCGCAACCACGAGGAGGAATCAGGTCCGGGTTATGGCAATACCGACAACGCCAGGCACAGCCCTGGCAAAACAGCACGCAGGCGAGCATGCCGGGGTAGTCGAGGGTGGTCAGGGGCACAAGGCCCCCGACCCGTAGCGCTCGACTCATTGGCGCCCGGCCGCGGCGGCACTTTCGGTAAAGTGTGCGCGCTCACGGTGCTCCGATTGCTTGCCGGGATTGAACGCCGAAACCGGTCGGTGGTAGCCCATGACACGGGTCCAGACTTCACAGCGTTGGCGTTGGGGCTGGGAGGTTTGCATGGTGAATCTCCTTGGGGTTGGAAAACGGTTGGCTCTGCGTAGAAGCCGGTTTGCCGTCGATGGCAGCCTCTGGATCATTGCAGGGCTCAAGGGCCCCATCGCCGGCAAGCCGGCTCCTACAGGGTTGTGTCGAGGGCCAGGGCTTCGTCGCACTTGGGGCAGAATTCATGTTCGCCCGCCAGGTAGCCGTGCACCGGGCAGATGGAGAATGTCGGCGTCACCGTCAGGTACGGCAGGCGGAAGCGCCCCAGGGCCTTGCGCACCAATTGCTTGCAGGCCTGGGCCGAGGAAATCTGCTCGGCCATATACAGGTGCAGCACGGTGCCGCCGGTGTATTTGCATTGCAGCGCGTCCTGCAGTTCCAGCGCTTCGAACGGGTCTTCGGTGTAGCCCACCGGCAATTGCGAAGAGTTGGTGTAATACGGCGCGTCACGGCTGCCGGACTGGAGGATCGTGGGGAAGCGCTTGAGGTCTTCCTTGGCAAATCGGTAGGTGGTGCCTTCGGCCGGCGTGGCTTCCAGGTTGTACAAATGGCCGGTGTCTTCCTGAAAACGCAACAAGGTGGCACGCACATGGTCCAGCACCTGCAACGCAAACTCGCGCCCATGGGCAGTGTGCGTGCCCTCTTCGTCTCCCGTGAAGTTGCGCAGCATCTCGTGCATGCCATTGAGGCCGATGGTGGAGAAGTGATTGCGCAAGGTGCCCAGGTAGCGCTTGGTGTAAGGGTACAAACCGGCGTCCATGTGGTGCTGGATCACCTTGCGCTTGACCTCCAGGCTTTCCATCGCCAGTTCCATCAAGTGGTCCAGGCGTTGCAACAGGCCGCAGGTGTCACCCTTGAACAGGTAACCCAGGCGTGCGCAGTTGATCGTCACCACGCCCAATGAACCGGTCTGCTCTGCCGAGCCGAACAATCCGCCGCCGCGCTTGAGCAACTCGCGCACATCCAACTGCAAGCGGCAGCACATCGAGCGCACCTGGTTGGGCTGCATATCGGAATTGAGGAAATTCTGGAAGTACGGCAGGCCGTAGCGGGCGGTCATCTCGAACAGGCGGTCGGCGTTTTCGCTGTCCCACGGGAAGTCATGGGTGATGTTGTAGGTGGGGATCGGGAAGGTAAACACCCGGCCCTTGGCGTCGCCGGCCTGCATCACTTCGATATAGGCGCGGTTGATCAGCTCCATTTCCGCTTGCAAGTCACCGTAGGCAAACGGCATTTCTTCGCCGCCGATAATCGGGATCTGCTCACGCAGGTCTTCGGGGCAGACCCAGTCGAACGTCAGGTTGGTAAAGGGCGTCTGGGTGCCCCAGCGCGACGGCACGTTGAGGTTGTAGATGAACTCCTGCACCGCCTGGCGGATCTCGGGGAATGTCAGCCGGTCCTTGCGCACAAAGGGCGCCAGGTAGGTATCGAACGAACTGAAGGCCTGGGCGCCGGCCCATTCGTTCTGCAAGGTGCCCAGGAAATTGACCATCTGCCCCAGGGCACTCCCCAGGTGCTTGGGCGGCCCGGCCTCGACACGGCCAGGCACGCCATTGAGCCCTTCGTGCAGCAATGTACGCAAGGACCAGCCAGCGCAATAGCCGGCGAGCATGTCCAGGTCATGGATATGCAAGTCCGCCTCGCGATGGGCCTGGCCGATCTCCTGGCTGTAGACCTCGTCCAGCCAGTAGTTGGCAGTGACCTTGCCCGCCACATTCAGCACCAGCCCGCCCAGGGAATAGCCCTGGTTGGCATTGGCTTGCACGCGCCAGTCCTCACGGTCGAGGTACTCGTTCATCGAAGTGGCGACCTCCACCAGGGTCTTGCGGTCCCGGCGCAGGCGCCCGTGCTGCTCGCGGTAGACGATATAGGCGCGCATCGCCATAAAGTACCCGGCGTCCATCAGCACCCGCTCGACACTGTCCTGGATCTGCTCCACATCCAGGCGAACGATCCCACGCAACCGGGCGAGCACTGCGCCCAGCAACAGATCGACCTCGGCGTCCTGATACTCGCCGGTGGCGTCACCCGCGGCGATCATCGCCTGGCGGATTTTCTCGGCGTCAAAGGCTGCGAGCGTGCCATCGCGCTTGTGTAGGCGGGTACTGACCAGCGGGCTTGAGGTGATCTGCATGGGGGCTCCAAAACACTACATATAGTTTCAATAAATTGAATCAGCACAAGATGCAGTGATGGTACGCAGTGAAAGATGGGTTGCAATTGACCAGGGTCAAGTTTGCGCAGAGGTATCGCCACAGGCCAGCGGAATGCCCTTGATACAAAACAACGGGAACTATTGTTCTACAGGGTTGCATCACCTCTTCAGCCCCCACTCATATTCATAAACCGCACCACCTGCACCTCGCTCTCCCCGGTAAAGTCATGGCGCAGCGGTTTACCCCGCAACGCCTTGCGCAGCGCCTCCACCAACGGCCGGTCATCCAACGGATAGCGGCGCAGCAACGCACGGAAATCCAGCGCATTGTCCTGGCCCAGGCACAGCAGCAACTGCCCTTCCACCGTCATCCGTACCCGGTTGCAGCTGGCACAGAAGTTGTGAGAGTTGGGCGAGATAAAGCCGATGCGTGTCTGCGCGTGCCTGGCCATGCGCACGTAACGCGCCGGGCCGCCGCTGTTTTCGGGGCTGTCGAGCAAAGCGTGGTGCTCGCTGATCAATGCACGCACCTGCTCGCTGGAACAGAAGGATTCGCCCCGCGAGCGCCCCACATCCCCCAGGGGCATCTCTTCGATAAAGCTGATATCGAGGCCCTGGTCGATGGCGTACTGCACCAGCGCCGGGACTTCATCGAAGTTACGGCCCTTCATCACCACACAGTTGAGTTTGACCCGTTCGAACCCGGCATCCCGCGCCGCTTCGATGCCGCCCAGCACCTGGCGCAGGTCCCCGTTGCGGGTGATCGCGCGAAAGCGTTCGGGGTCGAGGCTGTCGAGGCTGATGTTCATGCGCCTGACCCCGGCCTCCACCAGTGGCCGCGCCAGGCGGCCCAGTTGCGAACCGTTGCTGGTCATCACCAGTTCACGCAGGCCAGGCAACGCGGCGATATGCCGGCACAGCTCGACAATGCCCGGGCGGATCAGCGGCTCGCCTCCGGTCAGGCGGATCTTGCGTACACCCTGGCTGACAAAGACCGTCGCCAGCCGTTGCAACTCCTCCAGGGTCAGCACCTGCTGGCGCGGCAGGAAGGTCATGTTTTTCGCCATGCAGTACACACAGCGAAAATCACAACGGTCCGTCACCGACAGCCGCAGGTAGTCAATGGAGCGGCCCACACCATCCACCAGGCTCATGTCACTGCACCAACGGCGAGTCGGCACCCGGCAACACAATGCCGCGCACATCAGCCGTGCCGATCAGGGTTTGCAGGTAGTGCACCAGTGCCTTCTGCCACACCCCTTGCTGCAACTGGGTGCAGATCGCCGTGGCCACGGCCTCGTAGGGCAACGGCTGGCCTTCGATACGCTGATCGACGCAGATCACATGCCAGCCGTAACGGCTTTCCAGGGGTCTGTCGGCCAGGCCTGGGGCCAGGGTAAACAATTGGCGCTCCAGCTCCGGCACGGTCTGGCCCTTGCTCACCTGCCCGAGGGAGCCGCCCTGGGCCTTGGAGGGGCACGCCGAATACTTCATTGCCAACTCGGCAAAGGCTGCAGGCGACTCTTCCAGGGTCAGCAACAGCACCTCCGCCTGGGACAGCGCTTGATGGCGCGCCTGGGCATCGTCCGGCGCGCACTCCAGCAAGATGTGCCGCACCGCCAGCAACGGCGCGCTGTGAAAGCGCCCGCGATTGCTGTCGAAATAGCGCACACAGGTAGCCTCGTCACACTCCGGCACCTTGACCTCGCGCTCCAGCAACAGCCGGGTCGCCGCCTCTTCTTCGTTCTCGCCGGCGCCGACGTCCAACAACACGCCCAACTCACGAATCCGCTGCTGCAACAACTCACGGATCACCAAGGCGCGAGCGGCGAGGAACACCGCCTCCTCACGGCTTTGCGCCGGGTGATATTGCAGCTCCTGGGCCATCGCCTCGGGGGCGATCGGCACCCCGTTGACGCTGACTATCGGCCATTGCTGTTCGCTGCTGGCGATCAGTTGCGGCTCGACCGCCACCGCCAGTTCCGGCTCTTTGACCGCAGAACTGCAACCGCCAGCGCCGCTGCCACCACCACATCCGCATCCTGTCGTCATGACGCTCTCCTCACTTTTGCCGCACGATTTGATAACGACGGCCCAGGTACCAGATCGGCGCGCTGACCATATGCACCAGCCGGGTAAACGGGAACAACACAAACAGGGTCAGGCCCAGCGCCACGTGCAACTTGTAGATCAGGCTCACCGGAGCAATCGCCGCAGCGGCTTGCGTCGGTCGCAGCAACACCACGTTCTGCGCCCAGTCTGCAAGCATCACCATCACCGAACCGTCCATATGCCCGGTCGATGCGACGATAGTCAGCAAGCCCAGTACCAACTGCGCCAGCAACACCAGCAGGATCAGGATGTCCGACGGGCTCGACGTGGCCCGTACCCGTGGGTCGGTGAGGCGGCGCTTGACCAGCATCAGCAGGCCCACCAGGCACAACAGGCCGAAGAACCCACCGGAGACCATCGCCAGCAGTTGCTTGTGCTCGGTGCTGATCACAAGGTGATAGACCGACGCCGGGGTCAGCAGGCCGACAAAATGCCCGGCCAGCACGAACAGCACGCCGATATGGAAAAAGTTGCTTGCCACGCGCATGCCACGGTTGTTGAGCATCTGGCTGGAGCCGGCCTTCCAGGTGTACTGGGACAGGTCAAACCGCGCCCAGCTCCCCAACAGGCAAATAGCCAGGGCGACATACGGATACACGCCAAACACCAGCAAATTCCACTTAGACATTACCCACCTCCTTGGCTGGCGCAGCGGCCAGCCCTTCGTGCTGAAAATCCACCCAGTGCAAGGGCACCGCGCTTTCTTCGCGGGCCTTGCCCGGTGCGCTGGGCATGGCACTGCAACGGTCCTGCTGCTCGGCCTGCATAAAGTCCACGGCCTCCTCTTCCCAGACCTTGTCCAGGGCTTCGAGGGAGTCGTCCCGCACTTCGGCGGCGACCTGGGCACGCAACTCGGCAATCGCCTGGTGCGGCTCGGCGCCGCTGATCTGCAACAGCGCACGCAAGCAACTGGCGTAGGCGCTTTCACGCTCGTCCAGGCGCGCCGCCAACAGGGCCAGCAGGTGCGCCACATCCGCCAGGCCCTCGCGGGCCTCGATGTCTTCGCGGGTGGACAGAAACTCCAGGTACAGCGGGATGTAATCCGGCAACTCCTTGACGCCGATGGCGAACCCCGCCGCCTGGTACTGGGCCATCATGTCGACCATGGCCTGGCCGCGATCCCGCGACTCGCCATGCACGTGTTCAAACAACAGCAGCGACAGCGATCGACCGCGGCCAAACAGCGCGCCGTAATGCTCCTGGCCATCCATCAGGTCATTGCTGCAGATAAGCTCCAGTAACTCGAACAACGCGCCACGCTGCCTGGGGCTGATTTCCCGCGACTCGATAATCGCCTGCTCCAATTCGTCGCGGCCGTTCACCAGGGATTCGGTGGGATAGTCCAGCAGCAACGAGATCACTTTAAGAATGCGCATGGCTCAGTCCTCCCAGATCTGTACGGTTTTCAGCACGTCGCGGCGGTTGGCCTTTTTCGCCCCGAACATATTGGTGTCAGAACTGCCACTGCAGCCGCTGCCGAAGCTGAAACCACAGCCGGAGCGCTCGGCGAACGCATCGCTCATCGCATCTTCACGGTGGGCGCTGGGCACCACGAACCGGTCTTCGTAGTTGGCAATCGCCAGGTAGCGGTACATTTCTTCAACCTGGGTTACGCTCAGGTCCACGTCGGCCAGCACTTGCAGGTCTTCGATACCGTCCACTTGCTGCGAGCGTTTGAAGGCGCGCATGGCCAACAGGCGTTTAAGGGCGCGCTTGACCGGTTTTTCATCACCGGCAGTCAACATATTGGCCAGGTAACGCAATGGAATACGCAGGCTGTCGACATCCGGGATCACCCCGTTCATGCCCACGGTGCCCGCAGCGGCGGCGTTCTGGATCGGCGAGAGGGGCGGCACGTACCAGACCATCGGCAAGGTGCGGTACTCCGGGTGCAGTGGCAGTGCGAGTTTCCAGTCGACGGCCATTTTGTACACCGGCGAACGCTGGGCCGAATCGATCACCGACTGCGGTACACCGTCGGCCAGGGCCTGGCGGATCACCGCCGGGTCATTCGGGTCGAGGAAGATGTCCAACTGCTGCTCGTACAGGTCGTGTTCATTGGCCGTGCCGGCCACTTCGCTGATACGGTCGGCGTCATACAGCAGCACGCCGAGATAGCGGATCCGGCCTACGCAGGTTTCCGCGCAGACGGTCGGCATGCCGGCCTCGATCCGTGGGTAGCAGAAGATGCACTTCTCGGACTTGCCGCTTTTCCAGTTGAAGTAGATTTTCTTGTACGGGCAGCCGCTGATGCACATGCGCCAGCCGCGGCATTTTTCCTGGTCGATCAGGACGATGCCGTCCTCTTCACGCTTGTAGATCGCACCGCTGGGGCACGATGCCGCGCACGCCGGGTTCAGGCAGTGCTCGCACAGGCGCGGCAGGTACATCATGAAGGTGTTTTCGTACTCGCCATAAATGTCGGCCTGGATCTGGTCGAAGTTCTTGTCCTTGCGGCGCTTGGCGAACTCGGTGCCGAGGATTTCCTCCCAGTTGGGGCCCCACTCGATCTTTTCCATGCGCTTGCCGGACACCACCGAACGCGGGCGTGCAGTGGGCTGGTGCTCGCCCAGGGGCGCGGTGTGCAGGTGCTGGTAGTCGAAGTCGAACGGCTCGTAGTAGTCATCCAGGCTCGGCAGATCGGGGTTGGCGAAGATGTTCGCCAACACGCGGAACTTGCCGCCGATGCGTGGGTTGATCGAGCCATTGGCATTGCGGATCCAGCCGCCCTTCCACTTGTCCTGGTTTTCCCACTCCTTGGGGTAGCCGATGCCAGGCTTGGATTCCACGTTATTGAACCAGGCGTATTCCATGCCTTCACGGCTGGTCCACACGTTTTTGCAGGTGATGGAACAGGTGTGGCAGCCGATGCACTTGTCCAGGTTCAGGACCATGCCGATTTGTGAGCGAATTTTCATCTCAGTTCTCCTCGATATCGGTCGGCAGTGGACGCGGCAGATCATCACCGCTGGAACCCTCGAGCCAATCGACCTTGGCCATCTTGCGCACCACTACGAACTCATCGCGGTTGCAGCCGACCGTCCCGTAGTAGTTGAAACCGTAGGCCTGCTGGGCATAGCCGCCGATCATATGGGTCGGCTTGAGCACCACGCGGGTCACCGAGTTGTGGTGGCCGCCACGGGTCTTGGTGGTCTCGGAACCCGGCACGTTCACGATGCGTTCCTGGGCGTGGTACATCATCACCATGCCTTCCTTGACCCGTTGGCTAACCACCGCACGGGCCGTCAGGGCACCGTTGACGTTGAAGCATTCGATCCAGTCGTTGTCCTCGATCCCGGCGCGCTTGGCGTCGATTTCCGAGAGCCACACAATCGGGCCGCCTCGGCTTAAGGTGAGCATCAGCAGGTTGTCGCTGTAGGTGCTGTGAATCCCCCACTTCTGGTGCGGGGTGATCCAGTTCAGGACGATTTCGGTCTCGCCGTTGCTGCGTTTGTCCTTCACGCCTTCGATGGTGCGGGTGTTGACCGGAGGCCGGTAGCTCATCAACTGCTCGCCGAACGCCTGCATCCACGGATGGTCCTGGTAGAACTGCTGGCGGCCGGTGATGGTGCGCCATGGGATGTTTTCATGGACGTTGGTGTAGCCGGCGTTGTAGCTCACGTGCTCGTCTTCGAGGCCCGACCAGGTGGGGCTGGAGATAATCTTGCGCGGCTGTGCCTGGATATCGCGGAAGCGGATCGCTTCGTGGGCCTTGGAAATCGCCAGGTGACTGTGGTCGATACCGGTGAACTCCGACAGCGCGGCCCAGGCTTTCAAGGCGACCTTGCCGTTGGTTTCCGGGGCCAGGGACAGGATCACCTCGGCGGCGTCGATAGCTGTGTCGATCTTTGGCCGGCCATGGCTGATACCCGCATCACCTTCATGGTGGTTGAGTTCACCGAGGAACTCGACCTCTTCATCGGTGTTCCAGTTGATGCCCTTGCCGCCGTTGCCGAGTTTTTCCAGCAGCGGGCCGAGGGACGAGAACTTTTTGTAGATGTTCGGGTAGTCCCGTTCCACCACCGCCATGTTTGGCGCGTTCTTGCCCGGCACCGGCGCCACGCCGGCGCTTTTCCAGTCGGTGCCGCCAAACGGCTGGGCCAGTTCGCCGACGCTGTCATGCATCAACGGTACGGTGACCAGGTCTTGCTCCACGCCCAGGTGGCCGACCGACATGGCCGAGAATGCCTTGGCGATGCCTTTGTAGATTTCCCAGTCCGAACGCGACTCCCACGCCGGATCAATCGCCGCCGACAGCGGGTGAATGAAGGGGTGCATGTCCGAGGTGTTCATGTCGTCTTTTTCGTACCAGGTGGCGGTCGGCAAGACGATGTCGGAATACACGCAGGTCGAGGACATACGAAAGTCCAGGGTGGTCACCAGGTCGAGCTTGCCGATGGCGCCGTCTTCGACCCATTCGGCCTCGGTCGGCTTGCATTCGGTGCTGTGGCCGATGTCTTCGTTCATCACTCCGTTCTTGGTACCGAGCAGGTACTTGAGCATGTACTCATGGCCCTTGCCCGATGAGCCGAGCAGGTTGGAGCGCCAGATAAACAGGTTGCGCGGGAAGTTCACCGGGCTGTCCGGCTGCTCACAGGCAAAGCGCAAAGTGCCGTCCTGCCAGGACTTGACCACGTAGTCTTGCGGGGCCATGCCGGCAGCCGCCGCGTCGCGGCAGATATGCAACGGGTTGGTATTGAGCTGGGGCGCACTGGGCAACCAGCCGGCGCGTTCGGCGCGGATGTTGTAGTCCAGCGCGTGTTCGGGGAACTGCGACTTGTCGGCCAGCGGCGAGAGGATGTCGTGCATGCTCATCTTCTCGTGGCGCCATTGCGAGCTGTGGCCGTAGAAGAAGCTGGTGCCGTTCATCTGCCGCGGTGGGCGGTTCCAGTCCAGGCCGAACGCCAGGGGTAGCCAGCCGCATTGCGGGCGCAGTTTTTCCTGGCCCACGTAGTGCGCCCAACCGCCGCCGGTCTGGCCGACGCAACCGCAAAGCATGAGCATATTGATCAGCCCGCGGTAGTTCATATCCATGTGGTACCAGTGGTTCATCGCCGCACCGACGATGATCATCGAACGGCCACGGGTCTTGTCGGCGTTGTCGGCAAACTCGCGGGCAATCTGGATCGCCTTCTCGCGGCTGACCCCGGTGATCGCCTCCTGCCAGGCCGGCGTACCCGGTACGCTGGCATCGTTGTAGTCCTTGGCCACGTTGCTGCCGCCCAGGCCACGGTCGATCGCCAGGTTGGCCGCGGACAGGTCAAACACCGTCGCCACTTTGGCCACCGTGCCATCGGCCAGGGTCACGCTGTGCACCGGCACCCGCCGGAACTGCACGGCATCCCCGGCCACGTGCTGGAAGTAATCGTGGGCTTCGCCGGCAAAGTACGGGAACGCCACTTCGGCAACGCCATCGCCGATCAGGCTCAGCTTCAGGTCGATCTCGCGGCCTTCACCGCCTTCTTTGGCCAGGATGTTCCACTTGCCCTTCTCACCCCAGCGGTAGCCGATGGCGCCTTGTGGCGACACCAGTTCGCCGCTCTCGTCGAGGGCGATGGTTTTCCATTGCGGGTTGTTGTCCTGGCCCAGGTTGTCGACCAGGTCCGAAGCGCGCAGGAAACGGTCTGGCTGGAATCCGGCGCCGGGGGCAAAACCGGTCATGGGCTTGAGCATCACCAGCACCGGCAAGTCGGTGTAGCGCTTGGCGTATTCAGTGAAGTACGCGCTGGGCTTGTCCAAGTGAAATTCTTTGAAGATCACATGGTTGAAGGCCTGGGCCAACGCCGCGTCGGTGCCCTGCTTGGGGTTGAGCCACAGGTCGGTGAGCTTGGCCACTTCCGAATAGTCGGGAGTGATGGCCACGGTCTTGGTGCCCTTGTAGCGCACCTCGGTAAAGAAGTGCGCGTCCGGGGTGCGGGTCTGCGGGACGTTGGAGCCCCAGGCAATGATGTAATTGGAGTTGTACCAGTCGGCCGACTCCGGCACATCGGTCTGCTCGCCCCAGACCATCGGCGAGGCCGGCGGCAGGTCGCAGTACCAGTCATAGAAGCTCAGGCACACACCACCGATCAGCGACAGGTAACGGGAACCTGCGGCATAACTGACCATGGACATGGCCGGGATCGGCGAGAAGCCGACGATGCGGTCCGGGCCATATTGCTTGATGGTGTAGACGTTGGACGCGGCGATGATTTCGTTGACTTCATCCCAGTTGGAACGGATGAAACCGCCCATGCCGCGTTTGCTTTTGTACGAATCAGCCTTGGCCTTGTCTTCCACGATGCTGGCCCAGGCCTCCACCGGCGACAGGGTCAGGCGCGCTTCGCGCCACAGCTTGAGCAGTGGCTTGCGGATCTTCGGGTACTTCAGGCGGTTGGCGCTGTAGATGTACCAGCTGTAGCTGGCGCCCCGCGGGCAGCCGCGCGGCTCGTGGTTGGGCAGGTCGTTGCGGGTGCGCGGGTAGTCGGTCTGCTGGGTTTCCCAGGTGATCAGGCCGTTCTTCACGTAGATCTTCCACGAGCACGAGCCGGTGCAGTTCACCCCGTGGGTGGAGCGCACGATCTTGTCGTACTGCCAGCGCGAACGGTAGACGTTCTCCCAATCGCGGGACTCCTTGCGGGTCTCGCCGTGACCTTCGGAAAATTCATCTTGCTTGCGATTGAAGAACCGCAGTTGATCGAGTAAATGGCTCATGGTGCTTTCCTCAGAGGCTTGCTGCGGGGTTCTGCGCCCCGCCCACGCAAGGTTTGAATTCGGGGTCGACTCAGCAGGGGGTCTCGGCGCCTTTGCGCGCATACCACCACCAGGTCACGACGATGCAGCTCAGGTAGAAACCGACGAACATGTAGAAGGCCAGCGCCGGGCTGGCGGTGTAGGCCATGGACGAGCCAAAGGTCTTGGGAATGAAGAACGCACCGAAGGCGCCCATGGCCGAGCTGAAGCCCAGTACGGCTGCCGATTCCTTGCTGGCATCCTTGAGGGCCTGCTCACGCACGGCGGCAGGTTGGCCGGCACTGGCTTTTTCGTGCTGGGTGCGGAAGATCACCGGGATCATGCGAAAGGTGGAGCCATTGCCGATGCCAGTGGTGATAAACAGCAGCATGAACAGGCCGAGGAAGCCGTAGAAGCTGCCGCCCTCGCCGTTCAATGGCAAAAAGTGCAGGACGCCAAACACCATCACGATCATCAGCACGAAGTTCCACAAGGTCACGCGCGCACCGCCCAGCTTGTCTGCCAGCCAACCGCCCAATGGGCGCACCAGGGCACCTACCAGCGGGCCGAGAAAGGCGAATTTCAAGGCGTTGACGTCAGGGAACGAGGTCTTGATCAGCATCGGGAAGGCGGCCGAGAAGCCAATGAACGAACCGAAGGTGGCCAGGTACAACCAGCACATCAGCCAGTTGTGCTTGCGCTTGAAAATCACCGCCTGTTCGCTGAACGAAGCACGGGCGCTGGACAAATCGTTCATGCCGAACCAGGCAAACACGGTTACCGTGATGATGAACGGCACCCAGATGAACCCGGCGTTCTGCAGCCACAACTGGCTGCCGTCTTCCAGGGTCTGCGGCTGGCCACCGAGCAGGCCGAACACACCGAAGGTAATCACCAGCGGCACGCAGAACTGCATCACCGACACCCCGAGGTTACCCAGGCCGGCGTTCAGGCCCAGGGCCGTGCCTTGCTGGGACTTGGGGTAGAAGAAACTGATATTGGACATGCTGGAGGCAAAATTGCCGCCGCCCAAACCGCAGAGCAGCGCGATCAGCACAAACACGCTGTAGGAGGTGCCCGGGTCTTGCACCGCAAAGCCCATCCACAGTGAGGGGATCAACAGCGACGCGGTGCTCAGGGCCGTCCAGCGGCGGCCGCCGAAGATCGGCACCATGAACGAATAGAACACGCGCAAGGTGGCGCCGGACAGGCCCGGCAAGGCGGCCAGCCAGAACAACTGGTCAGTGGTGAAACTGAAGCCGATGGCGTTCAGGCGCACGATCACCGTGCTCCACACCATCCAGACGGCGAAGGCCAACAGCAGCGCCGGGATGGAGATCCACAGGTTGCGGGTGGCGGTCTGTTTGCCGCTGGCGCCCCAGAACACGGGGTCTTCGGGGCGCCAGTCGTGGATCACCGGGCCCGAGTCGGGCTTTTGCGCGATAGTCATACTGATTCTCCCTGGAGCGGCTGGGCCGCCGGGGCTTTGCCCAGCAGCGGCTGTTTGCGGATTTCGCTGAAGTACATCCAGGTCAAGGACACCCAGACCACGCCGTACATCAACATGAAGCAGGAGGAGCGCACGCCGGTGAGGTCCACCAGGGCGCCGAACATGATCGGCAGTACGAAGCCACCCAGGCCCCCGGCCAGGCCGACGATGCCGGACACCGCGCCCATGTTCTGCGGGTAGTCATTGGCGATGTACTTGAACACCGAGGCCTTGCCGAAGGCGAAGGCGATGCCCATCACAAACAACAGGATGGTGAATACAGTGGCGTTAAGGCCGATGTGCAAATCCAGCGGGCCGTTGACGGTTTGCACCTGCAACTGGGTCTGCGGATAGCTGAGCAGGAACAGGCAGATCCAGCTGACCCACAGCACCCACCAGGTCACGCTCTGCGCACCCCAGCGGTCAGACATCCAACCGCCCACGGCACGCAGCACCCCGCCCGGCAGGGAAAAACACGCGGCCAGCAGCGCCGCGCTTTGCAGGCTGAAGCCATATTCCTGCACGTAGTACTTGGTCGCCCACAGCGCCAGCGCCACGTAGCCACCGAACACAATCGAGTAGTACTGGCAGTAGCGCCACACGGCCGGGTCCTTCAGGCACCGCAATTGCTCGCGCAAGGTGGCGCCCCCGGCACTGCGGTGGGCCTTGTTTTCGCGGGTGAGGAACCAGAACAGCAGCGCGGTGATAAACAGGATCGCGCTGAACACCTTCGGCACCAGGTGCCAGGTGCCCAGGGCGATCAGGGCCGGTGCGAGGAACTTGGTCACTGCCGCCCCGGCATTGCCGGCGCCGAACACGCCCATGGCAAAGCCCTGGTTGTCCTGGTCGAACCACTTGGCGACATAGGCGATGCCCACCGAGAACGAGCCCCCGGCCAGGCCGACAAACAGCCCCAGCACCAGGAACTGCCAGAAGGCGGTGGCGTAGGTGATCAGGTACAGCGGCAGCACGCAGGTGAGCATCAATACAAAGAACACGATGCGCCCGCCGAAGCGGTCCGTCAGCAGGCCCAGGGGCAGGCGCACCAGAGAGCCGGTCAGAACCGGGGTGGCGGCCAGCAGGCCGAACTGGGTTTCGTTGAGTTGCAGCAGCTCTTTGATCGGCACGCCAAGGACGGCGAACATCATCCAGACCATAAAGCACACGGTGAAGGCCAGCGTACTCATGCCCAGCACCAGGCCCTGTGTTACACGGGGTTGAGTCACGGTTTGCGCTCCCAGAAGTGATTCCATGGGCGCATGGTTAGGGGCGACGTCCTCCCGGAACTTGACCCAGATCAACGTCCATCTGGGGGGTATTGGCCTATGCTGGCGCCATCTACCTCTAAGGAGGTAGGTCAAATAACAAGATAAAGTCTTTATTTATCAATGGATTGATCTCTTTTGCCGGCTTTTTCCCATGGGAGGGTGCGCCGGCAACTCTTTAGAGGTAGTGCGCCAGGGAATGCAGAATTCAATACTGTTTCCTATGCCAGGTGCCGCCATGCTGTTGTCCTTCCCCCTTCGATTACGCCGCGATGTTTAACTGGCTGCGCAGCTCCCTGCCCGCGCGGGCCGGGGTCGCGGTGATCCTGATTGCGATCCTCGCCCTGGCCAGTTCCCTGAGTGCCGGGCTGATCGCCTGGTTCAGCCAGGGCGACGGAGCGGCCATCAACACCGCAGGCTCGGTGCGCATGGAGACTTATCACCTGAGCTGGAAACTTGCCGACCATGCCCCCGCCGACGAGATCCAGACCATCACCCAAAGCCTGCAACGGCGCCTCGATAGCCAGTCCCTCAAGGCTGTGCTGGAAGACGGCCCCCACAGTGCGTTGCAGCAGAGTTACCGGCAGATCCAGCAACACTGGAACCTGGCACTGCGCCCGGCCATCGAGCGCGGCGACGGCGCCTTTTTCCGCGAGCACGCACCGGCCTTTGTCGAGCAACTGAACCAGTTCGTGAGCCTGCTGGCGCAGCAGAGCGAGCACAAACAGGGCTGGCAGCAACTGATCCAGGGCCTGGCGCTGTTCAGTACGCTGATCATCCTGTTGCTGGGGCTCTATGAGTTGCAGTACGGCGTGGTCACGCCGTTGAAAGAACTGGTGGACGCCACCCGGCGTTTTCGCGAGGGCGACTACACCGTGCGCGTCAATCACCGTTCCCAGGACGAACTGGGGCAGTTGGCCCTGAGCTTCAACACCCTGGCCGACACCCTCGAGCAATCCCATCGCACCCTGGAAAGCCAGGTGCAACACAAAACCCACAACCTGCAACAGGCCAATGCCGCCCTGGAGCTGCTCTACGAGAGCAGCCGGAGCCTGGCCACGCGCCTGGCCAATGCCGAAGGCCTCGACGAGTTGATCCGGCGCTTCCAGAACCGCCTGCCGGGCCTGCGCCTGTCGCTGTGCCTGCAAGGGCACTTCCTCGCCCCGGCGCAGCAGATGCTCGCGCTGCACGGTGAAAACAGCCGCAACGTCTGCGCCGTCGGTGATTGCGCCACGTGCGAGCGGCATCACGTGGCGCCGCCCCAGGTCTTCAGCATCAGCAACCAGGGCGCGGAACTGGGCGAACTCAAGGCGCATTTCGTCGACGGGCATGCGCCCCAGGACTGGGAGAAACAACTGATCCAGGCCCTGGCCAACCTGATTGGCACTTCGTTGTCCCTCAAGCGCCAACGCGAGCAGGACCACCGCCTGTTGTTGCTGGACGAACGCACCATCATCGCCCGTGAACTGCACGACTCCCTGGCCCAGGCCCTGTCTTATATGAAGCTGCAAGTCAGCCGCATGCAGACCCTGTTGCGCCGCGACGAACCCAAGGCCACCCTGGAAACCGTCACCGGCGAACTGCGCGAGGGCCTGAATAATGCCTACCGGCAACTGCGTGAGCTGCTCACCACCTTTCGCCTGCAAATCCACGATGCCGGGCTGGTCCAGGAGCTCAAAGACACCGCCGGGGAATTCTCGCGCCGTGGCGAATTCCAGGTACACCTGCATGTCGATGCACTGGCCTTCCAGCTGTCGGCCAGTGAGCAGATCCACCTGCTGCAGGTGACCCGCGAAGCCCTGTCCAACTGCCTGCGCCACGCCCATGCCGAAAATGCCTGGCTGCAACTGCGCCAGAACGGCGAAACCGTGAGCCTGAGCATTGAAGACGATGGGCGCGGCTTCTGTGAACCGGTGGACCAGCGCGAACACCACGGCCTGACCATCATGGACGAACGCGCCCGCAGCCTGCACGGCCAACTGGACATCTCTTCCCGCGCGCCCCAGGGCACCCGGGTGCATTTGCTGTTTCGCCCGGAATTCCTCCGGCGTTCTTCACCTGAAGGTAGCTTGTCATGAACACCTCACTGCGCCACGGCATCCTGCTCGTCGATGACCACCCGATGATGCGCCACGGCATGCGCCAGATGCTCGAACTGGAAGATGACCTGCACGTGGTGGGCGAAGCCGGCAATGGCGAGGAAGCCCTGGGCCTGATCGAGTCGCTGCAACCGGACCTGGTGCTGCTGGACAACAACATGCCGCAGATGAACGGCCTGGAGACCCTGCGCCGCCTGCGGGCGATGGCCTATGGCGGCAAGGTCTTGCTGTTTACCGTGTCCGATGCCGAAGACGACATCCGCGACGCCCTGCGCCTGGATGCCAACGGTTATCTGCTCAAGGACATGGAGCCGGAGCTGCTGATCCAGTACATCCGCGATGCCCTGCACGGCGCCCTGGTGATCAGCCCCGGCCTGACCCGCGTACTGGCCCAGGCCTTGCGCTCGCCCCAGCCCCATGCGGCGGTTGAACTGACCGAGCGCGAGCGGCAGGTGCTCAAGACCATCGCCGGGGGCTACAGCAACAAGGTGATCGGGCACAAGCTGGGGATTACCGAAGGCACGGTGAAAGTGCATGTAAAGAACCTGCTGCACAAGCTGGGGCTGCGCTCGCGGGTGGAAGCCGCGGTGTGGGCAATGGAACATTTACGCCAGGCTGGCTAGTACACCGCGGGCAAGCCCCCGAACAGGCGGCTACCTCCAACGAGGCAGAGGAGCAATTGATGACCTATCAGGCCGGCTGACTTAGAATCGAGGCCATTCTTCGCCCGCCTTCCTGACACGAGCGCCCCCATGAGCTTTGATTTCGACACGATCCACCCTCGCCTCGGCACCGGCAGCACCAAGTGGAGCCGCTACCCCGCAGACGTCTTGCCCATGTGGATTGCCGACATGGACATCGCCGCCCCACCGGCGATTCTCAAGGCCCTGCATGCGCGCCTGGACCAGCAGATGCTCGGCTACAGCGTCGCCCGCCCGCAAGTGCGCGAGGCGATCGTCAGCGACCTGTGGGACAAGTACGCCTGGCGCGTGCAGCCTGATGAATTGCTGTTCCTGCCGGGTGTCGAGCCAGGTTTCAACATGGCCCTGCACGCCTTTGTCCAACCCGGCCAGTCGGTGGTCTTGCAGACCCCCAACTACGCGCCGCTGCGCCATGCGGCGGGCAACTGGAACCTGCCGAAGATCGAAGTGCCGTTTGAATTGAGCGACCAGGGCGAATACCTCACCCCCCTGCCCGCTTTGCGCCAGGCCTTGAAAGGCGCCGGCGCATTGCTGTTGAGCAACCCCCACAACCCGCTGGGCAAGGTGTTTGCCCGTGAAGAGTTGCTGACCGTGGCCAACGCCTGCCTGGAACAGGGCACGCTGATCATCTCCGATGAAATCCATGCCGAGCTGTGCTTTGACGGGCGCCGGCATATCCCCACCGCGTCCTTGAGCGCAGAAATCGCCCGACGCACCATTACCCTGATGTCGGCCAGCAAGGCCTACAACGTCGCCGGCCTGAAGACCTGCTTTGCCATCGTCCAGGACCCGGTGATCCGCGAGCGCTTCAACAAGGCACGCTGCGGCATGGTCGATAGCGTCAGCCCGCTGGGCCTGGAAGCCACCTGGGCGGCCTACAGCCAATGCGCGCAATGGTTGAAGGCGCTGGTGACGTACCTGCAAGGCAACCGCGACTACCTGATGGATGCGCTGCAAAAACGCCTGCCGGGCGTGGTCATGCATGCCCCGCAAGGCACCTACCTGGCCTGGCTCGATTGCAGCGCCCTGGGCCTTGAGGATCCACAGCGGTTTTTCCTGGAACACGCCAAGGTCGGCTTGAGTGCCGGTATCGAATTTGGCGATGACAGCCAGCAGTTCGTGCGCCTGAACTTCGGCTGCCCACGGGCGTTGCTCGAAGAAGGTATTGCCCGCCTGGAGCGCAGCCTGCAAAACCTGTAGGAGCCGGCTTGCCGGCGAAAACCGTCAACGGTGACGCGGGTTATCTGATACCCCGCAAAGTCCACGCGTTTTTCGCCGGCAAGGGATGGGGTCAGAGTTTGGCGATGGACACTTCGGTGGATTTGACGAAGGCAATCACTTCGCTGCCCACCTTCAGTTCCAGGTCCCGCACCGAACGGGTGGTGATCACCGAGGTGACGATCCCCGAGGCGGTTTGCACGTCGATCTCGGACACCACTTCGCCGAGCAGGATTTCCTTGATCACGCCTTTGAACTGGTTGCGCACGTTGATCGCTTTGATGGTCATGTCGGTTTTCCTTTCACTGTTGGGTCAATCCGCACGAATGCGCAGGCCCTCAAAATGCGCCATTCGTTACAACAACAAAAGGAATAAATAACTATTTATTTATTCCATAAAGAAATATAAAGCCCTATAGGAGCCGGCTTGCCGGCGATAAGCCCCTTGAGTCATGCGCCGCGTTCAAGGACGCCATCGCCGGCAAGCCGGCTCCTACAATGGGGCGGTCAAGAACCTACTGTCACCGATACCAGCCAGCCCTTTAGCCACCCGCCGTTAATCAAGCGCCCTTGCCTTTTGCCGCAGCAAATCAATAAACAGCCCCAACTCCCGGCTCACCGGCTCCCCCTTGCGCAGCAAGATGCCAAACGGCGCCAGCGTCACCTCCAGCTCCACTGGCAATTCCACCACCAGGCCCATCTTCAAGTAATCGCGCAGCGCGCTTTCTGAAAGCACCATGATCGCGTCGGTCAGTTGAATCAGTTGCTGCATGGAATACACGGAGCTGCACTCAATGATGTCCGCCGGCAGTGGCAACGCCAGGCGCTGCAATGCCTCGTCAAAACCGATGCGTGCCGGGCTGCTTTGCGGTTGCAGGATCCACGGCCAGTCGCTGACCAACTCGGCCAAGGGCAGGCTCGCACGCTGCGCCAGCGGGTGCCCGGCATGTACCACCACCAGCAAGCGCTCGTTGCCCAGCGGCTCGAAGCCGTAGTGCTCGCTGTCGGTGGCGGCGTTGCGTCGGGCAATGGCCAGGTCGATGCGCCCTTGCTCCAGCAACTGGATCACCTGGTCGCTGGTGTCGCCCATGATGCGGATGCGCAGTTGCGGGTTGAGGGATTTGATTTGCGCAATCGAGTCCATCACCAGGTCCGGCGCGGCGCCCATGATGGTGCCGATTGCCAGGTAGCCATAACCGCCCTGCTGGCGCGCCATCAGGTCTTCGGCGCAGCGGTCCAGGCCGCTGAGGGCCGACTCGGCAAAACGGATCAGCTCCTTGCCCAGCGCCGTGGGGCGCATGCCACGGGGCAAGCGTTCGAACAGATCACAGGCAAACATATCCTCGATCTCGCGCAGCATGCGAGTGGCCGCCGGTTGCGACATGTTCAGGGCCTGGGAGGCGCGGTGCAGGTTCTGGCTGGAACTCAAGGCCACCAGCATATGCAAATGCTTATAGCGCAGGCGGTTGAACAAGCTGCGGGAGATCAACGGACTACTCATTTTTATCCTTGTTATCGATACCCTGAGGTTATCGCTTGTAAGCGAGATTCGATTTGTAGCGCATTGCTTGGCCGCCGTACAGTTCGGCCCATAAGAACAAAGCCTGACAAAAGGATTTCGAAATGATCACCCTGCCCGCGCCCCTGCTTGCAAAGATTTCCTGGCGGCTGCTGCCCTTCCTCCTGCTGATGTACATCATGGCTTTTCTCGACCGCGCCAATGTCGGGTTCGCCAAACAAGCCTTCCAGGCGGACACCGGTCTGAGCGACGCGGCCTTCGCCTTGGGTGCCGGGGTGTTTTTTGTCGGCTACGCCTTGCTCGAAGTGCCGAGCAACCTGATCCTGCATCGCGTCGGCGCCCGCCTGTGGATGTGTCGGATTATGGTCAGTTGGGGGCTGGTCTCGGCTGCCATGGTGTTTGCCCATAACGAAACCAGCTTCTACATCCTGCGTTTTCTGCTGGGCGTGGCCGAAGCCGGGTTTTTCCCCGGCGTGATCCTCTACCTCACCTATTGGTTTCCCCAAGCCGCACGTGGCAAGGCCATGGGCTTTTTCTACTTTGGCGCGCCATTGGCCTTCATCTTTGGCAGCCCCCTGTCGGGCCTGCTCCTGGAAATGGACGGCTTCGCCGGCCTGCACGGCTGGCAATGGCTGTTTGCTGTGGAAGGCCTGATGGCATCGGCGGTGGGCATCTGGGCCTATGGGTACCTGGACAATCGCCCCGCCGACGCCAAGTGGCTGAGCCTGGAAGAGCGCCGCCAGATCCAGGACCTGCTGGATGCAGAAGACCGGCACAAAGGCTCCCATGGCCGCAGCCTGCTTGGTGTGCTGTGCCAGCCGTCAGTGCTGTACCTGTGCGTGGTCTACCTGCTGATCCAGGCCAGTGTCTACGGCGTGGTGTTTTACTTGCCGACCCAGGTCGGCGGCCTGCTCGGCACCAAGGTCGGCCTGATGGTCGGGCTGGTCTCGGCGATTCCCTGGGTCTGCGCGCTGTTCGCCGCGTGGTGGATTCCCGGTTACGCCGAGCGCAACGGCCAGCGCCGGCGTACCGCGTCCCTGACTCTGTTGATGGCTGCCGCCGGCATCGCCTGCTCCGTCACCTTCGCCAACCCCTTGCTGGGCATGCTCGCCCTGTGCTTTGCCGCCTCCGGATTTATCGCGGTGCAGCCGGTGTTCTGGACCTTCCCCTCCAGCTACCTGGCGGGTAGCGCGGCGGCGGCGGGCATTGCCTTGATCAACTCCTTTGGCGCACTGGGCGGGTTTATCGCACCGGTCCTGAAAAACTGGGCCGAAAGCGCCTTTCACTCCCCGGCCGCCGGCCTCTACCTGCTGTCCGCCACCACGGTACTGGCTGCATTGCTGGTGCCGGGTATCTATTCCCCCGGCCGAAAAGCGTCGAACACGCCGGCCACCGTATAACTCCAGGAGTCACACCATGGGCAACATCACCATCAAACACGTGCGCGCTTTTGTCTTGCGAGGCGGCGGCGCGGATTATCACGACCAGGCCGACGGCCACTGGATCGACGACCACATTTGCACACCCATGAGCAAATACCCCGAATACCGCCAGAGCCGTCGCAGCTTCGGAATCAATGTACTGGGCACCCTGGTGGTCGAGATTGAAGCCAGCGACGGCACCGTCGGGTTTGCCGTGACCACCGGTGGCGAGCCCGCGGCCTATATCGTCGAGAAACACCTGGCGCGCTTCCTTGAAGGTGCCCGCGTGACCGATATCGAAAAAATCTGGGACCAGATGTACCAGTCCACCCTGTATTACGGGCGCAAGGGTCTGGTGATCAACACCATCTCCGGGGTCGACCTGGCGCTGTGGGACCTGCTCGGCAAGATCCGCCAGGAACCGGTGCATCAATTGCTCGGCGGTGCGGTACGCGATGAATTGCAGTTCTACGCCACCGGCGCGCGCCCGGACCTGGCGCAGAAGATGGGTTTTATCGGCGGCAAGATGCCCCTGCACCATGGCCCGGCCGAAGGTGAGGAAGGCCTGCGCAAAAACCTCGAAGCGTTGGCGACCATGCGTGAACGGGTCGGCCCGGACTTCTGGCTGATGCTCGATTGCTGGATGAGCCTGGACCTCAACTACGCCACCAGACTGGCGATTGGCGCCCATGAACACGGCTTGAAATGGATTGAAGAAGCGCTGTCCCCCGACGATTACTGGGGCTACGCGGCCCTGCGCAATAACGTGCCCAAGGGCATGCTGGTCACCACCGGCGAACACGAAGCCACCCGCTGGGGCTTTCGCATGCTCCTGGAAATGGGCTGCTGCGACATTATCCAGCCGGATGTGGGCTGGTGCGGCGGCCTGACCGAACTGGTGAAAATCTCCGCCCTGGCCGACGCGCACAACGCCATGGTGGTGCCACATGGTTCGTCGGTCTACAGCTACCACTTCGTCGCCACCCGCCAGAACAGCCCGTTCGCCGAGTTCCTGATGATGGCACCCAACGCCGATGACGTCGTGCCGATGTTCCACCCGCAACTGCTGGGTGAACCGGTACCGGTCAATGGCCGCATGCGTTTATCGGTGCTCGACAAGCCGGGCTTCGGCGTGGACCTGAACCCCGATTGCCAGCTGCATCGTCCGTACAACCGCTAAGGAACCTCGCCATGAAAATGCCTCATAACGCGTTCAAGGCCGGCCTGCACCAGGACGCCTGTCAATATGGGATCTGGGCCGGATTTGCCACTGGCTACGGCGCGGAAATCGTCGCCAGCACCGGTTACGACTGGATGCTGATCGACGGCGAGCATGCGCCCAATAGCGTGCCCAGTGTGCTCAACCAATTGCAGGCGGTGGCGCCCTATAACACCGCGCCCGTGGTGCGCGCAGTCAGCGGCGATGCCAACCTGATCAAGCAACTGCTGGATATCGGCGCACAGACCCTGATGATTCCCATGGTCGAAACCGCCGAGCAGGCCCAGGCCCTGGTGCGCGCCATGCGCTATCCGCCCCACGGTATCCGTGGCGTGGGTGGCGGCCTGACCCGCGCCACGCGCTGGGATGGCGTGGACAACTACCTCACCACCGCCCACCAGCAACTGTGCCTGATCGTGCAGGTGGAATCGCGCCTGGGCGTGGAAAACGTCGAGGCCATTGCCGCCGTCGAAGGGGTGGATGCCGTGTTTATCGGCCCCGCCGACCTGTCCATCGGCCTCGGCCATGCGGGCAACCCCGGCCACCCCGACGTGCAGGCGCGCATCCAGCACGCGGTCAACGCCACCCTGGCGGCGGGCAAGGCCTGCGGCATCCTCGCGCCCAATGAGCAAGACGCACGCCGTTACCAGGCCTGGGGCTGCCACTTCATTGCAGTGGCGATCGATATCAGCCTGCTGCGCCAGAGCGCCCTGAGCACCCTCGCCCGCTACCGCCCTGCCGCCGACGCAAAAGCGCCGTCGCACACCTACTGAGGTACCTGCCATGCCGTCCGTTCCCGTCTACCAGAACTTTATCAACGGTCGCTTTACCGCCAGCAGCGCCCACCTCGACGTATTCAACCCGGCCACCGGCGCGCTGCTGTCCAAGGTACCGGCCGCCACCGCCGAGGATGTCGATCAGGCCCTGGCCGCCGCCCGTACCGCGCAACCGGGCTGGGCACGCAAACCGGCGATCGAACGCGCCGGGCACTTGCGCCGGATTGCCGCCAAGCTGCGGGAAAACGTCGCCCACCTGGCCCGCACCATCACCCTGGAACAGGGCAAGATCAGTAGCCTGGCCGAGGTCGAAGTCAACTTCACCGCCGACTACCTCGACTACATGGCCGAATGGGCACGCCGTATCGAAGGCGAGATCATCACCAGCGACCGGCCCGACGAAAACATCTTCCTGTTCCGCAAGCCCCTGGGCGTGGTGGCGGGGATCCTGCCGTGGAACTTCCCGTTCTTCCTCATCGCTCGCAAAATGGCCCCTGCGCTGTTGACCGGCAATACCCTCGTGATCAAGCCCAGCGAAGAAACCCCGAACAACTGCTTTGAATTCGCGCGGCTGGTGGCCGAGACGGACCTGCCGGCGGGGGTGTTCAACGTGGTTTGTGGCGACGGCCAGGTCGGCGGCGCCCTCACGGCCCACAAGGGCGTGGACATGATCAGCTTCACCGGCAGCGTCGCCACCGGTGCGCGGATCATGACGGCGGCGGCACCGAACATCACCAAGCTCAACCTGGAGCTGGGCGGCAAGGCGCCGGCAATTGTCCTGGCCGATGCCGACCTGGATCTGGCGGTCAAGGCCATCCGTGATTCGCGGATCATCAACAGCGGCCAAGTGTGCAACTGCGTCGAACGGGTGTATGTGCAACGCAGCATTGCCGACCCGTTTATCGAGCGCATCAGCGCGGCGATGGCTGCCACCCGTTACGGCGACCCGCTGGCGCAGGCCGATGTGGAAATGGGCCCGCTGATCAACCGCCAGGGTCTGGACAGCGTCAACCGCAAGGTCCGCACCGCCCTCGCCCAAGGTGCAACCCTGGTCACTGGCGGGCAGATCGCTGACCTCGGCGCCGGTTTTCACTTCCAGCCCACGGTACTGGCTGGTGGCCGCGCCGACATGGCTATCATGCGCGAGGAAATCTTCGGCCCGGTCCTCCCGATCCAGATAGTCGACGACCTCGACGAAGCCATCGCCCTGGCCAATGACTGCGACTATGGCCTGACCTCATCGATCTACACCCGCGACCTGGGCAAGGCCATGCAGGCGGTACGCGCGCTCGACTTTGGCGAGACCTACGTCAACCGCGAGAACTTCGAGGCGATGCAGGGCTTCCATGCCGGCGTGCGCAAGTCCGGGATCGGCGGCGCCGATGGCAAGCACGGCCTGTACGAGTACACCCATACCCATGTGGTGTATCTGCAAAGTTGAGGTGATCCAACGGGCGCCGGCACACCAGTACCGGCCCGCACAACAACCCTTCCAACAAGGATTGCGCAATGAGCCTTGCCAACCTCTACAACGGCCCGATCATCGACAGCCACTTGCACCTGTTCGACCCACGTCGCCCCCAGGGCATCCCGTGGCCCGAGCCAGGCAACCGCCTATATGCCGCGCACTTGCCCGAGGATTACTGGGCGCTGGCGACCGAGCACCAAGTGATCGGTGCAATTGCCGTGGAAGCCAGCCCGTGGCGCGACGACAACCGTTGGTTGCTGCAGACCCTGGGCAGCGATC
Source organism: Pseudomonas fluorescens (assembly GCF_000730425.1). Classification (NCBI taxonomy): domain Bacteria; kingdom Pseudomonadati; phylum Pseudomonadota; class Gammaproteobacteria; order Pseudomonadales; family Pseudomonadaceae; genus Pseudomonas; species Pseudomonas fluorescens. The sequence continues at coordinate 1,068,540 of NZ_CP008896.1, forward strand.
CACGGATGCTTGGCTTTGTCGGCAATCTCGACCCGCTGCACCCGCAGTTTGCCCTCGACCTTGCAGCACTCGCCTACGAACCGCTGTTCCTTGGCTTGCGCTACGGCAACCTGTGGGAGCGTGATTTGCTGGTGGACCAAACGCGTCCCGGGTTTATCGACAGCCTGCGCCAACTCCTCGATTGCGGCCGTTGCCTGGACAGCGCCAATCCCGACCCGCGGCTGGTCAAGGGCCTTCTGCACCTGAGCGATGCCCTGCCGGAGCTGCGCATCATCGTCGATCACCTGCCCAACGCCCACGTCCCTGCGGGCCAGGAAGCGGCCTATCACGCCGACCTGTTGCGCTTGGCTGAACGGCCCAACGTGTTTGCCAAACTAGCGGAGATCCCACAGCACGGCCCCAACGGCCTGATCATCGACACAGCGTTCTACAACGATCGCCTGGCGGTGCTGTGGGAGGCCTTTGGTGAAGACCGCTGCTTCTTTGGCAGCGACTGGCCCAACAGCGATCACCTCGCCGATTTCGCCGGCACCCTGGGCCTGGTCAAACGCTGCCTGGCGGATCGGCCACAGGCCGTCCAGGAAAAATTCTTCCTGCACAACGCCGTGCGCATCTACAGCCCGACCCTGCCCCCCGGAGGCCTGTGATGCAGACCCGTGCCTTTCGTATGAACCTCAACCCTGGCATGGCCGCCGAATACCGCCTGCGCCATGAGCAGATCTGGCCGGAACTGGCCCTTCGCGATGCTGGCGTGGTGGACTACCGGATTTTCCTCGACGAGCCCACCCACGCGCTGTTCGCCGTACTGACCCATCACGACGAGCACGGCCTGGATGCCCTGCCCGGTACCCCATTGATGCAACGCTGGTGGCACTACATGCACGACATCATGCCCAGCCATGCGGACCATTCGCCGGTCAGCGTGAACCTTGAGCCGATGTTCTGCCTCGCGCCTGGCTGAGCCATTGCCCCTCATCACAACAATAAAAAGGATTCGGACACGTGGAAATCATTCTCCTCGGTGTGATTCTGCATTTCATCGGCGGCTTCGCCTCCGGCAGTTTTTACATCCCCTACAAAAAAGTCAGTGGCTGGGCCTGGGAAAGCTACTGGATCGTCGGCGGCCTGGTGTCGTGGCTGATCGTGCCGCTGATTGCCGCGCAATTGACCGTGCCCGGCTGGGTCGAGATCCTGCGCAACGCCGACACCGGCACCCTGCTGTGGACCTACCTGTTCGGCGTGCTGTGGGGCATTGGCGGTCTGACGTTCGGCCTGACCATGCGTTACCTGGGGCTGTCTTTGGGCATGTCGCTGATCATGGGCCTGACCTCGGCCCTGGGCGCCTTGATGCCAGCCGTGTACCGCGACCTGTTCACCCACGAGACAGAGGGCACCCTGACCTCGATGCTGGCATCACAGGGCGGGCATTGGGTGCTGTGGGGCGTCGCGGTGTCGCTGATCGGCATCGCGGTGTGCGGCAAGGCCGGGTTGATCAAGGAGCGGGAAGTCTCCCAGGCGGTGAAGTTCGCCAGCGTGAGCGAGTTCGCCTTGGGCAAGGGCATGTTGGTGGCGCTGATTTCCGGAGTATTGAGCGCCTGCTTCAGCTACGGCATTTCCGCTGGGCGCCCACTGGCCGCCGCCGCGGTGGAACATGGCGCCAACAGTCTGTTCCAGAACAACGTGACGTTCATGGTGATCATGTGGGGTGGCCTGACCACCAATGGCATCTGGTGCCTGTGGCTGAACTGGCGCAACCGCACGTTCCACAACTACACCGACCGCAGCACCCCGCTCTTGCGCAACTACCTACTGGTGGCGTGCGCCGGGACGCTGTGGTTCCTGCAATTCTTTTTCTACGGCATGGGCGAAAGCCGCCTGCAGAACGACGCCAGTTCGTGGGTGTTGCATATGTCCTTCATCATTATTGTGTCCAATTGCTGGGGCCTGTATTTGCGCGAATGGCACGGTACCAGCGTGGCGAACAAGGGCGTGCTGGTGGCCGGGATCGCGGTGATCCTCAGCGCCATTGCCATGGTTGGCTACGGTAATTACCTCGGCTGAGGCCGGTTATTTTCTCCAGGAGATTCCCCATGTTGCTAGCAGACAAAACCGTGATCATCACCGGCGCCTCCCGTGGTATCGGCCGCGCCGCCGCCCGCGAATGCGCGCGCCAGGGTGCCCGTGTGGTGATCGGCCATAGTGGCAGCGCACAAGGCACACAGGCTGCGCTGTCGTTGATCGAGGACATCAAGGCATTCGGCGGCCAGGCCGTTGAAGTGGGCGGCGATGCCGCCGACCCGGATACCGGCGACAAGCTGGTGGCCGGCGCAGTCGAGGCTTTCGGCAGTGTTGATGTATTCGTCAACAACGCCGGCATCTGCCCTTTCCATTCGTTCCTCGACATGCCGCGCGAGGTGTACCTGAAGACAGTCAATACCAACCTCAACGGCGCCTACTTCGCCGTACAGGCAGCGGCCAACCAGATGAAGAACCAGGGCCGCGGCGGCGCGATCATTGCCGTCAGTTCCATCAGCGCCCTGGTGGGCGGCGGCATGCAGACCCACTACACCCCGACCAAGGCCGGTCTGCATTCGTTGATGCAATCCTGCGCCATCGCCCTGGGGCCGTATGGCATCCGCTGCAACTCGGTACTGCCGGGCACCATCGCCACCGACATCAACAAGGAAGACCTGGCTGACGAGGAAAAACTCGCCTACATGACCTCGCGCACACCCCTGGGCCGCCTGGGCGAACCGGACGACGTCGCCGGGCCGATCGTATTTCTTGCCTCAGACATGGCGCGCTATGTGACCGGCGCGTCGTTGCTGGTGGATGGCGGGTTGTTCGTCAACTTGCAGTAGCCCTCCCCCCGACACCACATACCCAATGCAGGAGCCGCAACGCGAAGCGGCATGCCCCTGTAGGAGCTGGCTTGCCAGCGATGACGCCAGCAAGCACGCCTCTGAGTGTTGTCATCGCTAACGACCATCGCCTGCAAGGGCTTGCCTCACTGCCCCTCAAGCAACACCGGCTTGCCCAGCTCTCCGATTTTCTCCAGCCGCGCCCGGACAATGTTGCGGCTGATGTTGAGCAGGCGCCCAGTCTGTAACTGGTTGCCGTGGCAATAGCGGTACGCCGCGCGGAACACGGTTTCTTCAATGTGTTCATAAAGGTCCGGGATGTTCTGCTCGAACAACGCATTGAGCGCCGCTTCCAGGCCCACCGGACCGCTGGGGGCTGGCAGGGCATGGTTGGTCTCGTCCTGGCGGATACCCGAGGAACGCATATCCACCAGGTGCAGGTCGGCCGGTTGTACCCGCTGGTGCCGGCACACCAGCAAGGCATGGTGGATGGCGTTTTCCAGTTCGCGGATATTGCCTGGCCAGCTGTGCTCAAGCATTTTGCGCTCGGCCTCCGGGCTCAGGCTCGCGCGGTTGTAGCCCAGGCGCTGGCAATGCTCTTCAAGGAAAAACTCCGCCAGGGGCAATATATCCCCGGGGCGTTCGCGCAATGGCGGCAGGCGGATGGTCGCGACGTGCAGGCGGTAGAACAAATCCTCGCGAAAATGCCCGGCGACCACCGCGTCAGCCAGGTTGACGTTGGTGGCCGCCACCAGGCGCACATTGATCGGGATTGGCGTGCGCGATCCCAGGCGCACCACTTCGCGCTCCTGCAAGACCCGCAATAACTTGACCTGCATGTTCAGCGGCAAATCACCGATTTCGTCGAGGAACAACGTGCCGCCGTTGGCCGCTTCGAACCAGCCGGCCTTGTGGGTGGTGGCGCCGGTGAACGCGCCTTTTTCATGGCCGAACAGTTCGCTCTCCACCAGGGTTTCGGCAAAGGCCCCGCAGTTCACCGCCACAAACGGTTCACGGCCGCGCCGGCTCAGGTTATGGATATGCCGCGCCACCAGCTCCTTGCCAGTGCCGGTTTCGCCAATGATCAAGGTATTGGCCTCGCTGGGGGCCAGGCGCTCGATCCGCGCCAACAGTTCCTGGGAGCGTGGGTCCTTGAATACCAGCACTTTGCCATCACTTTGCCCCACCTGGCCTTGATAAATCGTCCCTGGGTACCCACAGGAACGCTGGCGAGGGTGTAATTTCCTACGCTTTTTGAAACAATAGCGCCCTTGAGGGCAGCATTGCCCATTAGCGTGTCAGGTGTTTTCGGAACCACTGGCGGCCCATGAAGGTCATGAGCTGAACGGGTCTGGCGACCCACAGGGCGGTATCGAATGACTCGATCCGCGGACCACATTTACACCCGCGGATGCCGGTATGCCGGCTGCCCCAGGTTTCTCAGGGAGATAAATTCAACATGCAAGGCAGGCTTTCAAATCGCGCACGACCTCTGGTGCTCACAGTCATGTTCTGGTTGTGTGGAGTCGCCGTACTGTTTTTGATCAAGGCCGCCGTCGAAGCCGTGGAAGGGCCTATCAGCAAGACCTGGATCGATTTGACCCTGGTGCTCGCTGCCTACCTGTTTTTTTTCCTGCTTGATCCACTGCAACAGTGGACGGCCAATCGGCTGCGTAAACGCGCCCGGCGCAAAAGCCGTTATCAACAAACCTCATCCTGAGGCCGCGCCACCTGTCCTCCTGGAGTAGCCCCTTGTCTGAACCTGGCGAAAACTATCGGCTGGCCCTGGATATCTTCTTGAACCAGCATCCCGAGGTGCGCGCCGAACTGGACACGCTGAACCCTCTGGCCGCCCAGGCCAGGCGCGAAACCATGGCGCAATACCGCGCAGAGCGCCTGCACGAAGCCTTCGAGGCGCAAGCACAGGCCCAGAACCTGTTTGCCTGGGAGCTGACACTGCAACTGATCAGCCAGTCGCCGCAGGCGTTCGAGGCCAAGCGCCTGGACGTGCACAAGGAAGTGGCGCAGATGGCCGGCCTGGAATGGGATGAGTACTGTCAGCTCCATGGCCTGGCTGACAGCGCCCCTTAACGGGCACGGGCAGCGGGGTTCAATGCAAATCCGTGGCCATGCCCCGAAACGCGCTGGGACTGAGCCCCGTCCAGCGTTTGAACGCCCGGCGAAAGCTGCGTACGTCACTGTAGCCCACCTCTTGGGTAATACGTTCAATGGACAGGCCAGGGTTGCCCAGCAAGCCCATGCAGCGGGCGCGACGTACCTGTTCCAGCAAGGCCTCGAACGTCAGCCCATGGTCCGTCAGGCGCCGGCGCAGTGTGCGCCCACTCACGTTCAGGTCACTGGCGACTTTTCCCAGTTGGCTGCCCTGCAAGTCGCGGGAAATGGCGCGTTCCACCGCCTGGATCAGGTCCATTTTGCGGTGCAGTCGGGCACTTTCCATCTCCAGCAGGCCCAAGGCCAGGGCATGGTGGTTAGGCAACGGCACGTCCAGCCACCGCGTCTCCAGGACCATACGGTTGTGCAGGCGGCCAAAGCGTACATCGTCACCGAACAAGCGCGGGTACTCGGCGGCAAACACCTGGACCTCGGCATAGGGCAACCGGCATTCGACATCAACCATGACCTCCTGCGCGCTTTCATGGGCGCGTGAGTTCGCGATGCCGCCGCAGGCCCAGCAGGACCAGTAGCAAACCGATGTGACGGGGGGGTCGTAGACCACATAGCCACCTTCTTTTTTTATGTATGAACAGCTGGGCTCACACTAAGTCAGTGGCGGTGCGGTGTTGAGGCTATTGGGGGACACAAAGGGGGGCTTGGGCGGACAGGGTCGGGCAACCGGCGCTGCAAAGGTTCTGGATCAAGCCTCCTGGAACGGGCCCTTCAGGTATCGGTCAATAACTGCGAAAGTCTCGGGCGTAGCTGCGGGTGCTCGGGCAGACGCAGACCGAATACCTCTTGCAACAGTGCCAACAGTTCATCGACATCGCAGATCTTGCGTTTCTCACTGTCCCGGCCCAGGTGATGGACGGCGTAGTTCGCATTGTGCAAGGTGCGGCGCAGTCCTGGTCCGATCAGTGCCACTTTCAATTGCCCCAGAAACGGCGAAGCGGGATGAGTCGAGACATACCAGTTGCCCATTTCGTAGTCGAAGTGCGACTGCAGCTGCAGGTCAAACACATACAGCCCGCGCCATTCCCCGCCCACCTGGGCCCACAAGGTGTAGCTGCCCTCGTTCAAGGTCAGGCGATAGGGTTCATGGGTCGTGGCCTGGGGCGCGTGGTCATCCAGGCGCAAAGGGCTGGTCGGCACCATGCCACCAAAGCCGACGTCGGTGATGTAGCGCTCACCTTGCAGGGTTACCAGGCTCAGGCGATGAGCGCGAGCGGTCAGCGCATCGGGTGGCCCACCCATGACTACGCGGCCAGTGATGCCCCGTGCGGTGAAGCCCAGTTCTTGCAACAGCGCCAGGAACAGTTGGTTGAGTTCGTAGCAATAGCCACCTCGCCCGTCCAGCAGGACTTTTTGCTCGACGCTGGCCAGATCGATGGGGACCGGCACCTGCAGCAGGGTCGACAGGCTTTCGAAGGCAAAGGTACTGACATGACGCAATTGCAACTGCATCAAGGTCTCCAATGTTGGGGCTGGCGGTGTGTCGTACCCCAGGCGTTGCAGGTACAGACGGCTGTGAGTCAGGCTCGGTGAATCCTGGGACATGGGGCGATCCTTGGACAGGGGGCGAAGGTTTTACTAATACCTGCAACCGATGCCGCTGCCAATACTGATCGGGAGCTACAGGTCAGCCGGTTGCAGCACAAACTTTCTGAACCTTTCTAAACCTGATTGCATCAACTCCATATCAAAACAGGGAGGCAATATGGGTACGGCAACGATCTACACCATCCATTACAGGCTGCACGGCGAACCCAAGTCCTTTGTGGTGCGGGCGGAGGCGATGAACAACGCCGAGGCATGGCATTGGGCCAGCTGTGATGCAGGGGTGGCCCACGTCGGGCGCATTGGTCGTCCTGGCCATGAGCGCACCAAGAAGACCACCCGCCCCTGGGCGGAAAAATACGGCATCACCGAAGTGACCTGGGTTGCACCCAAGCGTTTGTAGAAGGGCTTGCCGGCGATGAGCCTTTGGGCTGATGCGTCGGACTCGAAGCCCTATCGCTGGCAAGCCAGCTCCTACGGGCGGTTCCAGGGCTATTGGGGGTTGAGATTGCCTGATGGATCATAAGCCGGCTGCTTGCCGGCTTTGTGCTTCTTGTCCATTACAGAAAGCGCCAGCGTACAACTTTCTCACACTGCCCCATAAACCATGAGAAGATGCCGCGCCGCGCAATACCCCTACTTAGCTCATGGAGACTGCATCCCGCATGTTTGAGATCAAACCTGTCGATCCGCAAACCTATCGCCAGCAAACCCGTCGCAGCACGTTGATTGTCGCGGTGATTTTCGTCGCCCTGGCCATGCTGCTGTCGAGCCTGGCCGTGATGCTGTTTGGCGAGCCCGGCGGCGACAACTTTCGCTTCAACATCGGTGGTGTGGTGGCTGGCGTCGTGCTGACCATTGCCTTGGTACGCGGCCCGCTCTGGTCACAGCCTTGGCTGGCACCGGCGGTCTATGGCTGGCAGCTCAAGCGCAACCTGATGCGTGTGACCAACGTGATGCACAAGGTGACCGAGCGGGTACAGGCCAACGATCCGGCGGCGCTGAAACTGCTGCGGTTCTATCACCTGGGGCTGACCCAGATGCACGAACTGGACGCCAATTCCAGTGCACAAGCGCAACTGGTCGGGGAGATCGAACAACACAAGGCGCAGATGAAGGCCCTGGGGCTCAAGGCTGAGCAAACACGCCTGGACCCGGCCTGGTTGAAGGCGATGAAGGACAACTGACGGTGTAGGAACCCACTTGCGGGCGATGGCGATACTCAAACCGCTATCGCCCGCAAGCGGGTTCCTACAAGGGTCAGGCAGGGAAGATCGTGCTTAGGTCCAGATGCCCGTCCTTGAGCGGCGGGCACCAGTAGTAGCCACCGGTCAACGGCGTGCTGATGCGGTACAGGCCATCGACAATCCCGTCCTCCAGACCACTCATGCGACGCAGCTGGGCCTCAAAGGCCTCGAAGGAATGGCCGAACGCGAGGAACATCAACCCCGCCTGGCCATTTTCGGCCCAGGGCATGGAGCGGCGCACGACGAAGGCTTCGGGGGTGAAACTCTCCTGGGCAGTGCGCTTGACATGGGCGGACTCGGGGGCATCGTCCAGTTCTTCGTTATCGCCATGGCGACGACCGATGATGTGGTCGCGCTCCTGGGCCGGCAGGGCCGCGAAGCCGTCCAGGTCGTGTTGCCATTGCTGGATCGCGGCAAAGCTCGCGCCACTGCCGGCGATTGCGGCCTGGACGGCGGCATCGTCATGGGGGTTTTCGGTGCCGTCTTCGTAGTCGGTCAGGTCAAAGCCGGTCTTGTAGCGGAACCCTTCCGTCATCTGTACCAGGCGAAACGCCGGTGCCAGGTTTTTTTCAAAGGCTCGGCTGCGCAGCAGCAATTCACCACGGTCTTCGCCATGCAGCCAACACCATAAGGCCTGTTGGGTGGACGGGTTGTTGGCGCCAGGCCCCGCCATGTGCGGGAAGCTGCGCAGCCCTTCGATGTGGGCACCGAGTGCATTGACCAGCGGCTCACCCAACCCCACCACCACTGCCGAGTCGGCCAACTGCACCAGCGCATCGAGCGCAGCCGGCACGGCGTCAATGGACTCGATGGCAAAAAACAGATGGCGTGCCTGCAACGGCACCGGTGCGGCAAGAATGCCCGGCTGGTACTGACTCATATGAACTCCTTCAAGAAAGCCGCGTAGTTTACCCGGCACAGCCCCACAGTGCGTAGGGAAATACGCGTAAGCCTTGCAACAGAGCCCTCGGATGGGGGAATCTCTGGGTCAAGTTCTGCAACCACTCCAGGGGTAGCGACATGACCACCGATCACCTGCTTGCCAATCTGTTTCCCAGCGCCCATGACATTCCCGAGCAATTTCGCCTCGCCGCCCCCATCGAACAGCGCGACTACCTGGTAGACGGCCAATTGCGCACGTGGGACGGTCCCCTGGCCCAAGTCCGCAGCCCGGTCCAATTGGCGGGCGCTGACGGCGACACGCCAGTGATCATTGGCAGTACGCCCCTACTGGACGCCGAGACCGCCCTGCTCGCCCTCGATGCCGCAGTGCGTGCCTATGATCGTGGCCAGGGCCAATGGCCCACCCTGCGCGTGGTCGAGCGTATCCAGCACGTCGAGGCGTTTTTTCGGCGCATGCGCGAACAGCGCGATGCCGTGGTGAAACTGCTGATGTGGGAAATCGGCAAGAACCTCAAGGACTCCCAGAAAGAATTCGACCGCACCTGCGACTACATCACCGACACCATCAATGCCCTCAAGGAACTGGACCGCCGCTCCAGCCGCTTCGAGCTGGAACAGGACACCCTGGGGCAGATCCGTCGCGTGCCCATGGGCGTGGCATTGTGCATGGGCCCCTACAACTACCCGCTCAATGAGACCTTCACCACGCTGATCCCGGCGCTGATCATGGGCAACACCGTGGTGTTCAAGCCAGCCAAGCTCGGCGTGCTGCTGATCCGTCCCTTGCTGGAAGCCTTCCGCGACAGCTTCCCGGCCGGGGTCATCAATGTGATCTATGGCAGCGGCCGTGAAACGGTCAGTGCGCTGATGGCCAGCGGCAAGGTGGATATCTTTGCGTTTATCGGCACCAACAAGGCGGCCAGTGATTTGAAGAAACTGCACCCGCGCCCCCATCGCCTGCGCGCGGCCCTGGGGTTGGATGCGAAAAACCCCGGTATCGTGCTGCCCGAGGTCGATCTGGATAATGCGGTCAACGAAGCCGTCACCGGCGCGCTGTCCTTCAACGGCCAGCGCTGCACCGCGTTGAAAATCCTGTTTGTGCATGAAGCCGTGGTCGAGCGGTTCATCGAGAAGTTCAACCAGAAACTCGCCACCCTCAAACCGGGCATGCCCTGGGAGGACGGTGTGGCGCTGACACCGCTGCCGGAAGTGGGCAAGGTGGACTACCTCAACGGCCTGGTGGCCGATGCCGCGCAACACGGGGCCAAAGTGGTGAACGCCAATGGCGGTGCCAGCCGTGGCTCGTTCTTCTATCCTGCGGTGCTGTACCCGGTGAACCCGCAGATGCGTGTGTATCACGAGGAGCAGTTCGGCCCGGTGGTGCCCATCGTGCCCTACCGCGACCTGGACACGGTGATCGACTACGTCCTGGAGTCGGATTTCGGTCAACAGCTGAGTATCTTCGGCACCGATCCGGCACAAGTCGGGCGCCTGGTGGACACCTTCGCCAACCAGGTGGGCCGGATCAATATCAACGCCCAATGCCAGCGCGGCCCCGATACGTTCCCGTTCAATGGTCGCAAGAACTCGGCCGAGGGCACGCTGTCGGTGCATGACGCGCTGCGGGTGTTCTCGATCCGCACTCTGGTGGCAACCAAGTTCCAGGACAGCAACAAGGCCCTGATCAGCGATATCATTCGTGACCGGGCGTCGAGCTTCCTGACCACCGACTACATTTTCTGACCCACACACACTTGTAGGAGCCCGCTTGCGGGCGATGGCGACTTCAAGATCGCTATCGCCCGCAAGCGGGCTCCTACAAGGGATTTGAGGCGCCTTTGTAAGCCATGAAGTTCTTTTCGACCCTGCACCTGCCGCCCCTCGCCCGCCGCCTGTTGCGGCCCCTGCTCGATCCCTATCGCCGTTATCGCCACGCCAAGTTGATCCATGCCGTACGCGTGTCCATCGGTCTGCTGGCCACCATCCTGCTCACTACCGGTCTCAACCTGCCCCATGGCGAATGGGCCTCAGTGACCATGCTGGTGGTGATTGGCGGTTTGCAACACCACGGCAACATCGGCAAGAAAGCGGTGGAGCGGGCCTATGGCACGCTGATCGGTGCCAGCGTCGGCCTGTTGCTGGTGGTGCAAGAAGCGTATGTAGGCCAGCCGCTGCTCACCTATCTGCTGATGTCGGTGGTGTGTGGGTTCTTTTCCTATCACGCCATCGGCAAGGGTGGATACACCGCGCTGCTATCAGCGATTACCGTGTTTATCGTTGCTGGCCATGGGGCTAACCCGTTGTCCGATGGTTTGTGGCGCACCGTCGACATCCTGATCGGCATCGCCCTGGCCCTGGCGTTTTCCTTCGCCCTGCCGCTGTATGCGGTGTATTCCTGGCGCTACAACCTGGCCAGCGCCCTGCGTGATTGCGCCACCCTCTACAGCCGGATCATCAGTGGCCAGTCGGTCACCGATGATGAGCATCTCAAGCTGCTCAACCGCTTGAATGCGGCCATGCTGCAACTGCGCTCGCTGATGCCGTCGGTGTCCAAGGAAGTGCGGATTTCCATGACCGAACTGGATGCGATCCAGCGGCATCTACGCATGTGCATCAGCACCCTGGAAATTCTCGGTAACACTCGACCTGATCCACGGGATAAACAGGCGCTGGCGCGTATGCAACTGACGCTCAAGGCTGAGCATCGGCAGATTCGCGTGCAGTTGGTCGGGATGGCGCGGGCGTTGAAATCCGGGGCGACAGAACGCCTGGAGCGAGAAAGCCACATTGCTGACGGCGAACCTACGCCGGTGTACAGCGCACTGGATGGATATCGGCTATTGACGCTGCAATTGATGGCGAATGTAAAAGCGATGCGCGAGCGGTTGGCCAAGAGCGCGGGACGCTGGGGGATTTGAGGAAACCCCCATCGGGAGATGGAGAAGTGGGACGGACTTATTCTATGAATAAATCCGTCCCGATGATTGCACTACCTGACCCCAACACCCAGGTATCGACTACGAACCCATTGCTTGATTATTGCTTCGCCTCCGGTGTTTATGTTCCTCCCGTAGTAGTAGCTGAAGAAGAAGAAGCTATGTGAGAAGGTACTTGACCAGTACAAGGCGTTCCCCATCGGCCAGCGATTGCCATACGCATTGCTCAGGTCGCGCAGTTCATGGATATTGGCCAGACGTACCCCCCGCCGGCTGGCCGCATTGAGGATGTCGGTGTAAGTTCCGGCCCCCAGGCCGTAGCACTGGACAACGCCCCCAACCGATACCGTGTAACTCCTGGTTTGTGGCGGCACCGAGTTATCGCGGACACTGATCGTTGTCGAGCCATTGCCCCGCACACTCACGAACCCTGCCTGTGTCACGACGGCAACCCCGGTGTTGCTCGACGAATAGACGTATCCGGGCGTACCCCCCGAGGCGGTGCGGGTGATTGAGTTACCCGCGTTAAACGCCGGCAATACATCGGGATTTCCGGGAATCAGATAGGTACGTCCCGTCAAACTGACCGGTGTTTCCGGGAAGACAAGCGGCGCGGTATGTACGATGGTGTACTGAGTTGTGGGGAATACAACGGCTGCGGATTTATCAGAACTGCCGTCAAAGGTCACAAACACCGACACCACGACCGCTGCATTGTTCTGCAGACTCAGCAGCCAACTGCGCAACACGGGTTTGTTCACAAGCCCGTTGGCCATTTCAATGGAGGTGATCGGGTAGGCCACCAAGACCTGCAGTGGAGCAACACCCGAACTGCTCAGGGTTACCCAGACACGCTGCCCGGTACGACTCAAGCGCCATTTAGCCAAGCCCAGCGAGGCATTACCGCTCATGCTGGAAGGTCTCAGTGCTCCTCCGTGGGCAACACCATTGATCAACGCGCGTGGTAATTGACCGGGCTGGATAGTGGCGACCGTGACCTTTTGTTCATCGGACTCACCCGTGCCGCCGCGCCCAAGCTCTGTTGTGTATTGCAGAGAGAAAACGCTCTTTACGCTTTGGGCAAGCACATCATTGGAGATGTTAAAGGTAACAGTCCCGCCAGCCAGGCCGTCCTGTGTCCCGATTTCAATAACGACGCCACTGGCCAGGATCCAGTACAGGGTAATGCGGTCCGTTCCGCCAACGTTCATGTTGTCGTAACTCACCAGCACCTGGCACTTGTTTTCGACGACCACCGGATCAATCGTCACCTCTGGCCCATCAGCCGGTACAGAGTCTTTGATTCGAGGATGGGGAAACGTGTTGGCCACAAGCTGGACCATGTGATGTCGGACTTCGAACAACACGGCATTGGCCAAGTCTCCACTATGGTCGAAGGTGACCCAGAAACGGATCGTCAACTCTGACCAATCCTGCAAGTTACGCAAAGCCAGTACCGGGGTTTCGCTGGTGATGCCATTGATGACCTCCGTCCCATCGACATCTCGCCCCCGATAAACTTCGTTGACATAGGTATTCCCGTTATTGCGAATACCGTCATAGCGCAACCACATGCGCTGCCCCTGGTTTGCATAGATCCAGGGCGCGACACGGGTTTCGTCAAAGTCCTGGAGCAATGGCACTTCCAGCACGGCGTTGTGGCCAATGCTGTCGATCAATGGCCCCGCCGGGTGAACCAGCGGCAAGAGGTGCAACATCAGAACGGGTGAAGACGTTTCGAAGCCGTTGCGCAGGACCTTGAAAAATACCTGGATGGTGCGGCCACTGGGGTGGATGTTGAAACCGATAGGGGCGGTCGGAATCCTGAAATCAATAAAGGTGCCACTCTGGTTTTCCACCAGCTCAAAGTGACTCCCAAGCCCAGGAAGACCTTGCCAGCACACCTGAACCTTGTCGGTGGTTTTGATGAACTCATAACGCACCCGCACCGTTGCGCCATCTGGCCAGACCAACGCCGGGTCTAGTTCGTCAGATCCGGTTGTTGCTTGCAGCACCTCAGGCAGGAACAACTCTCCAAGGGCGGTGCCTATCGTGACCACCACCTCCTCAGAGTATTGAATGACGTCGAATCGCTGCCGCAAGTAGCTGACGGTAAGCGTGCCGTCGAGATTATCGATAAACAACCGCCGGGCGATATCAGCAATAAATGGGTTGCTTGCCACGCCCACGATGTACTCAACGGTTTCCCTGCCCGTCAGCGAGCCGATGAATTCAACAATGACGACGTCCCCGGATCTGAACTCATCCTGCAATTCAAGGGTGCCGACACTGCCAAGATGCGCAGGGTCGATGTTGCCATTGATAGCCTCCTGAATGATTGGGGCGCGCAAGTCTCTTGGAGGGCGGCCAATCTGCACCCATAAGCGATCCGATTCACGGCTTCCCGCAGCATCAGAGACAACATAGTGAATATTGGTATCACGCAGCCCTTCGAAAATGGAGTACACCGGATTAAGGAAATCCCGCAGCCGTGGATGAGCACCTGCTACACGTGAGCTTGACCGACGCTCGACACTGCCGTCCGGATGATGGGCAGAGATCTCAACTTTCAGTTCGTCCCCGGCGTTGCCTGGAGGTTGGTAATCAGGCATCCGCGTGGTGATAAAGGATAAATCCGCCGGGATTGACGGGCCGTGTGCCTGGTCAACCGAAGGCTTGGGCAACTCAAAACGAACCCCGGCCACCGTATAAGTTGATGTTCTGGAGGATAAGTCTTCCACCCCTGCTCTTTCCCGAACATACGACACGGATAGGGTGCTCTGGATCAACGATCTGACAAATTCGTTATGTATCGGGAACTCAAGGAATACATTCAGGCGAAGGACTTCCTGTCGCATTGTCAGGTTGACGTACTCGCCGTCAACCGTCGTGCCCTGGACCATCAGCACAATAAAGTCACCCACAATGAAAGGCCCATTGCGCAAAACCGCGACTTCGGCGGTCGCCGGTGCTCTGCCAAGCGCGTCGGCATCCAGTACCATCGTTGACTCATCGGCTTCGATGATGATGGGCTCGTCCAGCAATGTAAGGTCCAGGTCCACTACCACTGGCACCGGTTTGCACCATGGCTGTAACTCGCCAGAGCGGTTCAGCACCTCATCGTACAAATAGAACTGCACGACAAAATGCCCTGAGTCGGCAAAGTGCAAAAAGTCTCGATCAATATGAAAAACCAGATCCTGTCCAACCTGGCCCTCCGTGATCGGCGGAACATCAAACCTGTGTGCCCCCCAGTAGAACATGACCAGGTCATTGACCCGCATGTTCTCCCAATGCTTGATCGTGGCGGTAACGCCGCGGGCTGCCACAACGGAGTCAATAAGGGTATCCGACAGCGTCAGCAGCAATTTGGAGTGCCAACTCTCATGGGGCCGTTCATCGGCACCACCTGGCCGGGTCTCCTTGGTAAACACGCGCTGGGGCGCTGATGTGCTGATCCGTCCGCTACCAACTCTTTCGACTTCTCCAAATACATCCGATACAAAGCCCAGCGGCACATGTTCCCTGAGGACGGTCAAGAAAAACCGGCGGTCGCTGAAGCTCTCTGACGTCACCTCTTCCTGCTTAAGGAGTATTCCTTCCATATAGATTCGATAGACGTCCCCCACATTGATTTGGTCCCAACGCTCGAAGGCATAGGTCAAGCCTTCCTCCAGGTGACGGATTCCCACACCATAGGCGGCCCCTTCAACGGGGACGACCGCTGCGGGCGAGGTGTAGGGCGGCTCAAGATCCTCCACCACTCGAGGCAGTTCATCTGAAGAGGGTGACGGATCATTGTCAGAGCCTTCGGATATTGGAAGGGATATCTCTTGGGCTAGCTCAGGAATTTCCTGTGTTTCCAAGCTCTGATGGGGAGCGGCTCGTTTTTTAGGCATGATTTCTCTCCAGGTGTAGGGCGTGTAACGAACACGTCACTGGAGAAATCAAACGCTCGCGGTCCTCTAACGTCTAGCTGTCAAAGTTGACAGTAACGACGAGTGGTCAGAGCCTAATTGCAGAAAAATCTTACCTGGATTTTTTCTTACATTTTTTTCACGTTTTATTCACACTCACAAACGTAATGTGAAGCCTCATCCGTTACAAATGTTGCATATCAAGCCCGCCGCCCCAGCGGGCTTTTTTTGTGCGCAGTTTGATCTGAACGACACCGCCAACCCTGCGCGAGTAACTCCCGAACACCGGAGGGCTGCGCCAGGATCGACAGTCACCTGCCTCGCCAAAGCTCGACAACCTCCACATTTGATCAGTGTGACGGAGTCAGTGAACAACTTTGCTGACAGCCGGCAACGCGGACTGTTCGCGAATCGCGCGCTGGGTATCGAGTACCCGCGCCAGTGCCGTTTCGGCTTGCGGGCTTTGCTGCGGCACGCGGATGGCCGCCGAGACCAGCGTGATCAACTTGGCCATGACTTCAGCATCCGTTGCCGGGCGCCCCAAACTCATTGAGTTCATCAGCAGGCGCAGTTCGGTACCCGCCATCACCCCGGAAATCGCCTTCAGGGCAAATTGCAGGCGCACCCCCAGCTCATTGCGCGGCAGGTCGGGCAGCGCCAGGGCGAACGCCTCGAAGAAACGCTGGAACACCGGCTGGTAATGGACCTTGAGGTATTCCTGGATAAACGGCGAGGTATCGCTGTAGACCCGGCCCAGGAAGCGGATGAACGAACGCCCTTCGCCGCTGGCCGGGTCACTGCGCTCCAGGCCCATGGCCGGGGCAAACAACACGCCGAGCAAGGTATCGCAATCGAGCGGGCCGTCAGACTCTGCCTCGCAGCGGGCGAGCAATTCCAGGCGTTGCTCGTTGAGCGGTTCCAGGCGTTGCATGAGCAAGGTTTTCATCAGGGAGTCCTTGTCCCCGAAGTGATAGTTGACAGCGGCGAGGTTGACCTGAGCCTTCTCGGTGATTTGCCGCAATAACACGGCGTCGTAGCCGTACTTGATGAAAAGAGCCTCTGTCGCATCCAGCAGTCGAGTCTTGGTTACATTTGGAGCGCTGAGTTTCTTCGCGACCATATAAGTTCCACGGGGGAAATATGTTTTAAAAAAAAATTTGATTTTTTATACCGGGGCAGGTGCGCGAAAGCAAGTAGTGACACTGCGCCATACTATCCAAACGCCGTGCCGATCGCCCTGTAAACGGTTTTCCAGGGGCTGGCGCCGGTGCTTTTTAACCCCAGGCATCCGCTCTGCCACACCAAAAACCGCTCTATCTCTGTAGCTGGCGAAGCCGCTGGATCACAGTTACTATTCAAACAATGTTTTTAAAACAAGAATAAAAACCAGCTGTTGGCTGCCGCGCCACAGACCCTGAACATGTTACAAATATTTTCAGGATCAAACCGGGTTGCCACAGCGCAAGGCGTAGTCATGATGACAGACACCCCAACGCTCCCAGGCTTTATTTCTCTGCAAGGCATCGGCAAAAGCTATCAACTGGCCGGGCAGCACCTGAGCATTCTCAACGATGTCAGCCTGTCCATCGCCCGCGGAGAAAGCTGCGGCATCCTTGGCGCTTCCGGCTCCGGCAAAAGCACCCTGCTCAACATCCTCGGCCTGCTGGACCTGCCCGACTGCGGCGCCTATCACTTCGCCGGCCACGACATATTCGACGCCACAGCGGATCAACTGGCCGCGATTCGCAACCAGCAGATCGGCTTTGTGTTCCAGAGCTTCAACCTGCTGCCGCGCCTCAGCGCCTTGGACAACGTAGCCCTGCCCCTGGCTTATCGCGGGGTGTCGCGCCAGGAATCGGTGGCGCGGGCCCTGCATATGTTGGAGCAGGTCGGCCTGGCCGAACGGGCCCACCACCGCCCCGCCGACCTCTCCGGCGGCCAGCGCCAGCGGGTGGCCATTGCCCGGGCGCTGGTGGGCGCGCCAGGGGTGATCCTGGCTGACGAGCCCACCGGCAACCTCGACAGCCACACCGCCCGCGACATCATGGATCTGCTGCTGGCCCTGAACCACGAGCAGGGCGTCACGTTGATCATCGTCACCCACGACGCGCATATCGCCGAACGCCTGAACCGTCAGGTATTGGTACGCAACGGCGTGGTCCATGAGGCTGAGTGCGTATGAGCCTGGGGGTCGCACAGAGCCTGAGCCAATTGCTCCACGAAGCGTTTGTCAGCCTGCGAACCCTGGGCAAGCGCTCCATCCTGGCCTTGCTGGGAATCGTCATCGGCAGTTCGTCGGTGGTCGCGCTGATCAATATCGGGCATAACGCCGCCGAAGATGCGGCCATGATTTTCAAGGACATGGGCACCGACACCCTGGTGGCGCAGTTCCCGCCCAAGGCCGGCAGTGTGGCGCGCATGCCCAACAGCCTCAATCTGCAAGCCGTACACCAGGCGGTGCCCGGCATTGCCCATATCGGCGCGATTTCCTCGTTCAGCGGCCCCGTCATCTTTCATGGCCGCACCACCAACGCCGGCTTGATTGGCAGCACCCCTGGCCTCAAGGACGCCATGCGCCTGGTACTGCGCGAAGGTCGCTTCCTGTCCGAGTTCGACAGCGGCGAAACCTTCGCGGTGATCGGCGACCAGATCGCCCAGGCGTTAAGCGCGCCCGGCGACCCATTGCGCCTGGGCGATCGGGTGCGGGTCAACGACTATCTGTTCCTGATCATCGGCATCCTGCAGAACCAGCCGCGGTCGATGCTGATCCCGGTGCAAATCAACGAATCACTGTTCATCCCTGCCGCCGGCATGCGCCGCATCTATTCCTCACCCCAGGTCGGCAGCGTAGTCCTGCGCGCAGCGGCCGGCCAGGACATGGAGCGCATCGCCGCCGACGCCACCAAGGCCTTGAGCGCGCAACTCCCTGAGCACACCGTCGAGATCCAGATCCCCCAGCAAATGATCGACGGCATGACCCGGCAAAGTCGCACATTCGCCTATCTGCTGCTGGCCCTGGGTGCCATCTCCCTGGTCGGCGGCGGGGTCGGCGTGATGAATGTGATGCTGATGAACGTTTCGCAGCGCCGCCGGGAAATCGGCATCCGCATGGCCCTGGGCGCCCGCCAGCGGGATATCCGCAACCTGTTCCTGCTCGAAGCCGTCACCCTCACGGCGGTCGGCGCGCTGTGCGGCGCGGTACTGGGCATGAGCGCCGCCTATCTCTACGCATGGCTGTCGGGCTGGCAGTTTTCCCTCGCCGTGTCGGCCCTGCCCCTGGGGGTGGGCAGTACGTTGTTGGTGGGATTGTTTTTCGGTATCTACCCGGCCGTCTCGGCGTCACACTTGCAGCCAGTGGAGGCCCTGCGCGATGAATAAATCCCTGCTGTTGCTGATCACCCTGGCAAGCCTGCCCTGTGTGGCCGCCGATATCGTGATCCGGCCCTCGGCGCCGACCACCACGCGCAGTGGCTATGAACGCAGTGTCTCGCTCAATGCCCAGCTCACCACCCTGACCCTGGGCGATGCAGTGTACCTGGGCTTGCGCAACAACCCGGCGATTCGCAGCGCGTACCTGCAACGGGTGGCACAGAAGTTCGACCTGCGGGTGGCCGAAGATACCTTCACCCCCAAGCTGGTACTCAACAGTGCCTACCGCACCACCCAAGGCAGCGACGACCGTACCCGAAATGCCAACCTGGCCCCCACCACCAGCTTGCTTGGCGAATACGGTACCCGGTTGAGCATGGGCTGGACCCAACAACTGAACAACGCTAACCGCGCCGGGCGTTACCGCAGCGACGGCCTGGACCTGGCCGTCATCCAGCCATTGATGCGCGGTGCGGGCTGGGACGCCACCACCGCCCCCCTGCGGTTGTCGCGTCTTTCCGAGCAGGCCAACCGCTTGAACCTCAAGGCCAACGTCGCGCAGACCATCAGCCAGATCATCTCCACCTACCGCGAATTGTTGCGTGCCCAGGAACAACTGAATATCGCCCAGGACGCGCTCAAGCGCTCCAATACCCTGTTGGATGTGAACAAGGCGCTGATCAGTGCCGGGCGCATGGCCGAATTCGAGATCGTCCAGACCGAAGCCGACATCGCCTCCCAGCAATTGAGCGTCGAGGAATCCCAGAATCAGCTGGATATGAGTCGCCTGTCGTTGCTGCGCCTGTTGGCCCTGGACCTGGCGACCCCGATCCGCGCCACCGAAGCCCTGGAAGCGTCGCGCATGGACATCGACAAACGCGAGGCCTTCAACCTGGCGCAGAACCAGCAGCCCGAGTACCTGGCGGCCCTGCTGGGCAGCCAACAGGCCGACCTCAACCTGGTATTGGCCAAGGACTCCGGGCGCTGGCAGGTCGATCTGGTAGGCGGCGCCAACCAGATCCGTGCCAATACCGATAACGACGCGGGCAGCACCAGCAATCGGCGCTGGGACAGCTATGCCGGCGTGCAGGTGCGCATTCCCATCGGCGATATCAGTACCCGCCAGGCCGAAGTCCGCGCCCGGGTGGATGTGGAGAACCAGGCGATCCTGATCACCGACGCGCGCCAGGAACTGGAGCGCAGCGTCAATAACGTGGTACGCGACCTTGGCACCCGCTGGCGCCAGTATGAAATTGCCCAGCGGGCCGTGGAACTGTCCCGGCGCAAGATCGATATCGAACGGGACAAACTCGCCGCCGGGCGCTCCACCAACTTCCAGGTACTGAGTTTCGAGGCTGATTTGCGCAACGCCGAAAATGCTCGCCTGAACGCACTGATTGCTTATCTGAATGCCCAGACCCAGCTCGATCTGACGCTGGGCATGACCCTGGAAAGCTGGGAAATCGCCCTCAATGACTACTAAAAAAGCCCTCCTGGGCGCTGGATTGCTGATATTGCTGGGCGCTGCCGGATTTGCGCTGCTCAGTCGCCCAACGCCTGCCGCCGACCAGAGCGCCGCAGCCGAGCAATGGCTGGAGGTAAAGAATGACTCCCTGGTACACCAGATCGGCCTGGTAGGCAGGATCGAACCAGACACCACGATGACCCTCACCGCACCCTTCGACGGCAACGTGCAAGCCAACCTGGTGGAACAGGGCCAACGGGTCGAAGCCGGCCAGGTCCTGTTGCGCATGGACCCTGCCACCCTTGAAGTACAACTGCGCGAAGCGCTCTCCACACAGCTCAAGGCCCGGCGTACCGTGCAGGAAATGCAGGACTGGGACGCCGGCCCAACCGTCAGCCGTGCCCGACGCAGCCTGCGTATCTCGCAAATGAGCGCCGACAACACCCAGCGCAAACTGGTGGAAAGCGAGAACCTGTTCAAGCGCGGCATCATCCCGCGCAACGAACTGGACGACCTCAAGCAACAGGCCCAGCAGCAACAGCTGGACCTGGCCGCCGCCCACAGTGAACTGCAGCAGGCCCTGGGCCAGGGCAGAGGCGAATACCGGCAGATTGCAGACATGGAACTGACCAACGCCACCGTCAAGTACGAGGCCCTGCGCAAGTTGCTCGATGGCCAGGAGGTCAAGGCACCGTTTTCCGGTATTGTCGTGCCCCCACCGGGCAGCAGCAGCCCCCAGGGCGGCAGCAACAACACTGCACCGGTGCAGGCGGGCAGCAAGGTCGGCCAAGGGCAGGTGCTATTCGGGCTGGCCAATATCGAACGCCTGAAAATCGTTGCCAAAGTCTCGGAACTGGACATCAACCAGCTGCATCAGGGCCAGTCGGTGGAGGTAATGGGCGACGGTTTTGATGGCGAGCGCCTGAGTGGCTCGGTCAGCGTGGTCAGCAGCCTGGCGATCGCCAATGACAGCCAGGGCAGCGCGCAATTCCCAGTGACGTTGTCCATACCCAAATTGACTGAGCAACAACTACAAAGGGTCCGCCTGGGCATGAGCGCGCGCCTGACCATCGTCACCTACAACAACGACCAGGCGATCATCGTACCGGCCCAGGCGATCAGCCATGGGGAAGATGGGCTTTCGGTGGAATATCGCGCAGCCATGAACAAGCCGATGGAGCGGGTGAAAATCACCACGGGACAATCGACTGCCCAAGGGGTGGAAGTGTTTGGTCTCAAGCCTGGGTTTATCAAAACGGGCTTGTGAAGCCCTTTGCATCGTGCCTGAAAAAAATTTGAGGAATTTACCTACAGGAATGCAGGAAACTTACCACCTCATAACATATTGTAAAAAAACACCCTTTAGAAAAATATTGTCATCCGATTTGCCTAGGGCAACAGGTGCGCAATATGAATCGTTATTCAAACATCAAAAAAATGGTGGCCGGCGGAGATTTATTTTGGAGCCGAACACAAGATGCCCGAATGAGCGGAATTGTCGCCGACAATCTCGGTGACGGCTTCATGCAAGTCGGTGACGAAAAATTCATAAACATGTGCTCTTACTCCTACCTTGGCCTGGACTCCAATATCGAAATTTTGAAGGGCGCAATAACTGCACTGGACTCGTCGCGAACCTTAAATTCATCCACATCCCGTGTTCGAATTTGTTTACCGCTATTGGAAGAAGCAGAACTTGCATTGTCAGATCTGTTTTCCGTCGACGTGCTGACTACGGTTTCATGCGCTTCAGCCGCCGCCGCAATGCTTCCATTACTCGCCGCCGGTGTCTTGACGCAAAATGCCCCGCCGCTAATGGTTTTTGACCAGTCCGCGCACTTTTGCTTGAGTTTGATGAAAGCCGTTTGCGCAGACGAATCCGAAGTGATGACAGCACCGCATAATGACTTAAACTTTCTGGAAGACTGCTGCAAGCAAAGACAACGGGTCGCTTACATCGCGGACGGCGTCTATAGCACGGGAGGATGCGCCAATATACCAGAACTGATGACTCTACAGGACAAGTACGGTTTATTTGTCCTATATGACGAGGCTCATGGCCTGTCGGCACAGGGTGTAAATGGCTGCGGATTAGTTCTCAGCACAATGGGCACACTAAATAACAACACCCTGATAATCACATCATTGAACAAAGGTTTTGGTGCATCCGGCGGGGCGATCCTCTTTGATTCGTCGATTAGCAAACCAGATTTATTGAGATTTGGCGGCCCTCTCTCTTGGTCCCAGCGAATTAACACAGCAGGTTTGGGCGCAATTATCGCGTCTGCAAAAATACATAAATCCACAGAGCTGCAACACCTGCAAAATAAATTGACGACCAACATCCAACTATTCGATACGCACATCAAGACCACCTTGGCAGGAGATGGATTACCTATCAGGTTGATTCCCATGAGTGATGAACAACATGCAATCACCACTGCAACACAACTCATGAAGCTTGGATTTTATACATCGCCGTTATTTTACCCTGTCGTCCCCAAATCAACTCCAGGCCTACGCGTCATGCTCAGAGCAAATCTGGCCTCAGCCGACTTAAAACAGTTTTGCACAGCGGCAAACTCAATGCTTTAGATGCAAACCACAAACCTTAGGACGTCGTGACAAAAGGAACTTATATGTCATCATCCCTCCAGCGGGTACTCCTTCTCGCGTGTTGCACGACCATAATCGCCCAGCTTGGTATTACACTGTACATACCTGCAACAACCCAAATTTCCTTAAAGCTAAACATAGGAGAGGCAGAGGGCTCTAAGGTTCTACTATTTTACTTGGGCGGCGCTGTACTACCGATAGTATTTATGTCACGTCTTATTCGCAGTTCCGGGCGTTACACCGCAATTCTCGTTTGCTATGCAACTTTATTCGTAGGCAGCATACTGTCTTTATTCAGTTTAGGCCCCGAGGCGTTCTTTTTCTCCCGGCTCATGCAAGGCATAGGTGCTGGCGGAGGGGCTCTGATCGGCAGAGCGCTGTTAACGGATATTTCATCAGGGGCGGTCCTTGCGAAAAACCTGTCTGTATTATCCTATTCATTTATTCTTGCACTTATCGTCGGGCAAGTAGCAGGCGGCCTTCTGGTATCAAGTCTTAACTGGATCGCTCTGCCATATCTAATGTTCATCGGATCGGTACTTACCTGCGCACTAGCTTTTAAAATACGCTCCCGCCTTTACAAACTAGACACAACAGAAAAAGAGTCCACATTGGCGCCAAACTACTACTCCACTGCAACCAAGCCCAGCTTTTATCTGCCGGTCATTTTAGGAGGATGCGGCTATGGTATTTTTATTGTCTATCAAGGTATCGGAGCGTACGTATTTCACTCCAATTTCCGTTGGAATAGCGCTGATTACGGCACATTCGGCTTGTGGCTGGGCCTGGCTTATTACTTAGGTGCATTTACTGTAAGGCGAGCCTTGACTGTTGTCAGTGTTTGCCAATTATCAATTTTTGGCGCATGCCTATTATTCGCCTCGAGCAGTGTGTTGTTTCTGACTGCCTGGCAAAACATGTCAATCCACTTAGTTATTGGGACCTATTTGGTTATTTGGTACGCCCAAGCAACACTTTACCCATGTACAGCAGCCATGGCAGTAAACAGAATACCCGGCGCGAACCCAATGATGCTATTTAGTTTCCTGCAACAGTTGGTAGCGTTAATATTTGGTGCTCTTGCGACTCTTTTTATCCCTCACGGCATTCAAACTGTGGCATTGCTCACGGTGTGCCTGGGTGGACTTGCTGTAGTCACCGCACTTCTCATTCTGAAAAGAGAGGCTTGATATGGAAGTATTGACTAGAAGTTGGCTATGCATGCCCGCCAGCCAAAAGCATATAGAACGGAAAATTATTGAGTCAAGCGCCGACATTGTATTGTTGGACTTGGAAGACTCAGTCCCAATGTGCAAAAAACAATTTGCACGCGAACAACTGATGGCATTGGAGCAATCCATCCACAACCGGCTCAATCTAGCGATAAGAATTAACACACTCACCAAATCAGAAGGTATCAGAGACTTGGTTTTCCTGTTGGATAACAACATAATCCCCAAATATTTAATCATCCCCAAAGTAGAGTCAGCCGGTGAACTGAGAGTCCTTGATGAACTTACATGCGCTACTGGCCAACGAGTAAAAACCTTTGCAATCATCGAAACTTTAAAAGGATTGCGTCGCATCGACTCCATCATCAATGAAAGAACAAGCCTGCGCGGCTTGATTTTAGGTAGCGCTGACCTCTCCTCAGAGATCAACTTCAAAATCGCAGAGCGCGCACTTACCCATATAAAATTCGATATAGCCATCGCCGCCCTCAGCATGGGACTAATGGTTATTGATTCGCCCTGTTTCAAACTAAACAACGAAAAAGTTCTTAGAACAGAAATTGAAACGGCGAAAGAATTTGGTTATTCCGGAAAAATTGCCATTCATCCAGCTCAAGTAGAACTTATAAACAAATTATTTACCCCGACAGCAATCGAACTGAACAAAGCACGAGCAATTATCAAATGCCTCGAAGCAGCCGAACCAACAACAGCAATATCCACCTTAGATGGGGAAATGCTAGGTCCTCCTTTCGAAATCATGGCCCGCAGGCTTTTGAAAATTAACGAATCGCTCTCAAGAACCAATAGGAAGCCAGCATGAGCATCAATCAATCGCTCCCCGGCAGCAAGGCATTAAGCAAACTAACCAAAGTGGAGCCCGGACGCTATCGTGAGGATCATGGGCTTGGTTTCGACGACTTTATTATTGGTGACATATTTGAACATCGTCCAGGCCGTACGGTGACAGAGGCGGATAACGTCTGGATGTCGTTAATCTGCATGAATAACCATCCTGCCCACATCAATGCGGAATATGCAAAGCAAACCGAATTTGGACAAGTACTGGTATCAAGCCTGGTGACCTTTTCGATAGTCGGTGGGATGAGCCTGGCGAGCACGAGCGCAAAAGCAATTGCTAATTTAGGCTGGGATAATGTTCGTCTGGTAGCCCCTGTATTTGTCGGCGATACATTGTATGCAGAAAGCGAAGTCATCCACAAACGTCCCTCTGCCAGCCGTCCCGGACAAGGCGTAGTAACGGTGCGAACAAAAGGGCTCAAGGCAAATGGGCAAATATGTTTATCCTACGAGCGCAGCTTTCTGATCACTCTCGACCAAGTACCCTTGGCGTGAGTAGCCTATGAAAATCTTAGATGAGGCTTTGATAAAAAACGTTATCAACATGGAAGAGGCGATTGACGTACTTCGTGAAAACTATCATCAATACAACAGCTCAAACGGCAATAACCCTGCACGAACTATCGTGAGAGTCCATGAAAAAAATGCAACGTTTGGGGTAATGCCCT
Source organism: Pseudomonas fluorescens (assembly GCF_000730425.1). Lineage (NCBI taxonomy): Bacteria > Pseudomonadati > Pseudomonadota > Gammaproteobacteria > Pseudomonadales > Pseudomonadaceae > Pseudomonas > Pseudomonas fluorescens. Next base: position 1,094,347 of record NZ_CP008896.1, read on the forward strand.
ACTACTCTCACTTTCACAATCTATTTATGGTCAAGATTGTTTCTCATCACTTGCTCAACAAAGTCTATGGAAGAACATCTATAAGTGGAGTGATTGTTATACAGGATGGCGCGACAGGGCAGATAAAAGCCCAAATGGATGCAGCAGCCATTACCGCTCTACGCACAGGCGCCACAGCAGGATTGGCGACTGATTTGCTGGCAATGGCTCGCTCCAAAAAAGTTGCTGTCATCGGCGCAGGTGCTCAGGCAATAGCCGTACTTGAGGCTGTGTTAAGTGTCAGAAAGATAAACCAAGTGGCCGTATGTTCTACAAACAGGGCAAGCACAGAGCATTTTATAGCTGACGCAAAAAACCGGTTCGCCCGTGAGATTGAATACGTCAGCCATCATAGTGCCCGCCAGGCGGTCTCAGGCGCCGACATCATCTGCACCGCGACCACCTGCGCCTCCCCCTTGTTCTCTGCCTGCGACGTAGTAAAGGGTGCCCATATAAACGCGGTAGGCAAGCACACTCTGGTGTCGCGTGAGTTCCCGCTGGAGCTTCTGCATCGGGCTATCTTAATGGTGGAGGATAGAAAAGCTGCAATTGAGGAGGCTGGGGATTATCACCAAAATTCAATATCTATTGCTGACATGCTGAACAGCCACTATGCAGTTCACCAAGACGAAACCACGATTTTTTCTTCAGTAGGGACGGCTTTTCAGGATGCGTGCATCTGCATCGCAATCCTGAAGAAGCTAAAGGTGATAAGCGAAATTTGAAGATATTACGAAGCTCCTAATCGGCATGCCAATGCCTTGGCCTGGATTGCCACATCCGTCACCGCCGTGCTCTCCCACCACATCCCGCGCAGCGGTGGGCCCATGGCGAAGAGTCGCTCACTGGCCACCCCCTGCTCGTCCAGCACCGCCCCCGAGGCATCCGCCGCTATCCCCAACGCCAATGGCCCGGGCTTGATCAAGCCGCGTGCCAGCAGTTGCCGGGGCAGAGGCCGGGCCACGCGGCGCCAGTCATATTCGATCCCGCTGGAGTTGATCAATGCCGCGCCACTGGCGTAAGTGGTGTGCTGTTCGCCACGACGACGCAAACGCAGGGTCACTTCGCCGTTTACCGTGGGCTCCAGGCCCTGGAACGATGCCGCCTGGATCCGCAGGCGCCCTTCCTTGTGCAACCGCGCTACCAACTCGGCGCTCAGCGGTGGCGAGCGATGGTGATGGCTCTCCCACCAGGGCCGTACATGGCGCACGAACTGACGCTTCTGGCGTTCGCTGGCCTGGCTCCACAAACGGCCGATATGGGCACGCACGGTATCTAATGGCGCTTGCCAGTCGATACCCTGGGCCAAGGCACTCTGGCATTGGCGGCGCACTGCCCGCAGTAGCTGCAACGGGCTGCGCAGGCTGTGATCTTCAGCGAGGAAGTCCGCCCAGGCCGGTGGTTGCCGGCGCACATGGGGCAGCAGGCCATGGCGCGAAAAAATCTCGATCGGCCCACGATGGCCGGCCTGCTCCAGTGACACCACCGCATCGACCATGGTCAAGCCTGAGCCGATGATCAGCACCGTGGAGTGGGGGTCCAGTTGCGTCATGGCACGCACATCCCACGGGTCAACCGCCGCCGCATTCAAACCACTGGACCGGGTTTGTGGCGTGCGTGCCGCCGGGAACATACCAGTGGCCAGTACCGCCTGGGCACCGTGCAGGTGTTGGCCGTCATCCAGGGTCAGGCGCACAGTGCCCGGTGCTATCTGCACGTCAACGACCTCGGCGCGAATATGCTCCACCGTCGACGCCGATCCCACCCGGGCCTGCGCCAGACGCTGTTGCGCGTACAGGCCAAAGATTCCCCGGGGTGGAAACAGCTCGCTGACAGGCACATGCTGCTGGTCCGACTCAGGCCAACCGCCGGAAGCGATGTACTCGGTCAACCAGTGGGTCAAGTCATCGGCATTGTCCGGATCCACACTCATGCGCGCTGCATTGCCATTGAGGGTATGCCCCAGCTCCACCGCACTATAGGCTTCCCCCCGCCCAAGCTCTGGGCGGGGCTCGATCACCAGAATCCGCCGCATGCCAGGCAAACGCAGCAACTGTACAGCTAGCAAGGTGCCGCTCAGGCCCCCACCGATGATCAGCACATCGGCGTTGCGGATGGCCTTTGTCACCTGCCCGCGTTCGGTTTCACTCATGAAAATGCGCCCTTACTGTTTGCCCGGATAAAGATCATGTCCACCGCGTTGCGCCCAGTCCCCGCCACAGGGCGGTGTGACGCATTGCCCGATCATGCACTATCGCGTTTGAGTTCATCCAGCCACTGGACGCCTTGGCGCACACTGGAGGCCTGCCAGATAAACTGCAACCGCTGCAAGCCCAGGCGCCGCCGCAGCTGATTTTTGATCATCTGGTGCAGGCCGCTCTGCGGATGGGCAAGGGCCCAGTCATGCAGGCGCCGGCGCCACGTGCTATGGGGGGCAAGGCCACTTTGAATCTCGTCAGCCAGGTGCTGCAACCTGGCCGGCGACAATAACAAACCGGTGGGAGCCACCTCGCTGCGGTCACGCCGGGCCGAGCCAGGACTTTGCGCAAAGGCCAGGCCCTGGCCGCTGTTAAGCCAGTGCTCCAGCAACACCGCCAGGCCACCTTGCCAGTGCGTACCCTCCTCGCTCCACAACACGGTTTCGCCGCTGGGCTGCCACCAACGATTCAGGCGTTGCAGCGGCTCCACCAGGCCGAGCAACCGAGCGAAGGCAACTACCTCGCTGCCGGGCACTGGCTGATCGCTGATCAACACCTGCGGGGCTGCGCTGCTGCCAACGACCGTGAGCCAATGGTGCAACTGCTGGCGGTCCTGGACATAGACATGGGTCGGGCGCACCCGCCAGATTTGCCCGTGCAGCGCACTCGGTTCGAGGGTATCAGCCAGCGTCAGTACTTGCCCGCCAATGGCCTGGGCCGCCAGGGCCAGCAGCAACAGGTTGGGTTCAAAGATCCCGCTGAGCACCAATCGCGAGTATTCGCCAAACCCTTGTTGACGCAAGCCGTCGGCCAGGCGTTCGACATCACGCAAGGCATCGATCCAGCGCCAGGCATACCACTGGCCATGGCGCTTGTGGCGCAACGCGCAGTGCAATGGGCGGACCTGGGCCCAGTGGTGCAATTGCTCCATGGCCCTGGGCAAGCCCGTGACCCACTCGGCGGGCCAATGCACATCCTGCTTGAGTTGATGCACGCTCATAAGGAGCTGTTCCTATCGTTGGAATGGGCGTGCGGTACTCCGTTGCAGGAGTTACGCCAAGATTGAAAAGCCCAGCGGATCCTTGCGCTGAGGTGCCCCTGTGCACCTTGCGCATCTCCCTAAACCAGCAAACTGTTGGTTGACTGTTGGCTGGCGAACAGCGGCGAATCAAGGCGCACACGCCCTGCACTTTCTCGATTGCGATGAAACTGTTAGCGCCATTAGTGGGTTTTTCCATGTGCCAGGGACGCACACCATGGGCCGTAACCAGCCGCATCTCTTGAAGGAAGCACCATGCGTAGAACCCCACCCCGGCGCCCGGCGAAAACGCTGGCCGTGACCCACCAGGACTTTTCCCAGACCAATATCGCCAACGGCTCGCATGTGGTGCGGCTGGGCGTGACCGACCTGTCCTTCCATCGCGCCACCGCCGCAGTGGTGGCGCTGGTCTTGCAGCGCATGGGCCTGACGGTGGAGCGGCAATATGCCCTGCACGAAGTGAATTTCGAGCGTCTGCGCGAAGGTTCGATCGACATGTTGGCCTCGGCCTGGCTGCCGTGCAGCCATGGGGTGTACCGGCAGGCCGTGACGGCCCGTGAACTTGGCCTGCATTACCAGCCCTACGCCATGTGGGGCGTACCCGACTATGTGAGCGAGGACGACGTGGCATCCATCGCCGACCTGCTCAAGCCCGAGGTTCGCGCGCGCATGCACCCGCTGATCCAGGGGATCGGGCTGGGCGCAGGGATTACCCGGTTTTCCTTGAGAATCATGGACGAGTACGGGTTGAACGACGCCGGCTATCAGTTTCGCACCGGCAGCCAGGACGATTGCGTTGAAGCCTTTGAAGCCCTCTATCGCCAAGGGCACTGGGGCATCGTGCCGTTGTGGCATCCGCAGTTCCTGCACCACCGTTATCGCATCCGCGAACTGAAGGACCCCAAGGGCCTGCTCGGCAGTGTGGATCGGGCAGTGCTGCTGGCACGGGAGGATCGCCTGGCGTTGCTGACCGGCGCGCAGGTTCAGGTGCTGGATAACATCCGCCTGTCGAACCTGATCGTGGCCGAGCTGGATGATGCCTTCAATCGCGGTGAGCAGTCGGCGGATGAGGCGGCCAGGGAGTGGCTGGCGCGGCATCCGCACCTCTTGCGAACCTGGGGCTTGTAAGCCGGACAAGGCCCACTGTAGGAGCCGGCAAGCCGGCGCCTACAGCGCTTCGGCGCGTTGAGGATCGGTGCGAATCACAAGCGATTGGCAGCGCATTGACGGTCATGCTCAGTGCTGGATTACCGCTTTCAACACCGTCTTGAAGATCTCCAACTGTTCATCGCTGAATTGGCTGAAGACCTTGTCCTGTTGTTCACGGGCGATGGTCCACAGCGACTCCGTCTCATCGATACCCTTGGTGGTGAGTTTCACCCGGTCCTGATCATCGCGTACCAACGCCTTGCGCTTGAGGTTGTTCACCGCCTCGTCAATCTCGCGCGCCGGCATTGCCACTTCGCGCTGCAACTCGGCCAGGCTCAGGCCGGCGTCGTTTTCCAGCACCATCAGCATCCGCGCTTCACTGGTGCGCAGGCCGGTGCACAGTTGGCGCGGTTGGTAACTGGCCTGATAGGCCCGCAGCGCCTGCGTCATCAGGTAGTAGAGGTTATGGCTCAGGCGCCCCTGGAAATGGCTGCTGGGGGGTTGGCCTTCCTCGCGCCGGGTCATGCGAGTGTGCGGCAATACCATGGAGTAAGCGCCCTGGTGATACAGCAAAGGCGAACGGCCGCAGTCCTCGAAAGCAACCACTTTGCCAATCATGATCCAGTGATCCCCCCCATCCAGTTGCTGGTACTTCTCACACTCAAAGCGGGCCGAACAGTCAGCCAGCACCGGAGCCCCGCCCTCGCCGGCCTGGTACTCGACATCGGCAAACCGGTCCTCCCTGGGCCGGGCAAAGTTGTTGGACAGGTCGATCTGGTCAGCGGCCAGCACGTTCACCGCAAAGTGGCTGGCCGCCTCGAAGACTTCGTGGCTGGTCGAGCGCTTGTCGAGGCTCCACAGGATCAGCGGCGGATCCAGGGACACCGAGTTGAAGCTGTTGGCGGTCACGCCGACCTTGCGCCCCGCGGCATCAGCCGCCGTAACCACAGTGACCCCGGTGGCGAAATTGCCCAGGGCGCGGCGAAACGCGCGGGTATCGATTCCAGCAGCAGTTGTGTTTTCAGTAGACATGCAAGGCTCCCGGGCAGGCCAAGGGCCCTGCCCTGATTGTTCTTATAGGTACACAGTGGTGGGTCAGACCATCGCCGGGTCCGGCTCCAGGCCCATCAGTTCACGCCCCAGGATCTGTGCGCAAACGTCGTAGTCGGTATAGGCATGCGCCCCGGTGAGATGGGCGTCGCGGAACAGCCGTTGCAGCTCGTTGGTTTCAAACCAGGCGCCACCGCCCGCCGCCTCCATCAACCGATCCACCGCCTGGATACACATTTTGGTGGCGTAGCCCTGGTTGGTGCGCCAGAACGCCAGGGTGCCGCGGCTGGGGTATTCATGGCGCTCGCTGTGCTCGGCGATCTCGTCCCAGCTCTTTTCCAGCAAAGCCCGTGCTGCGGCCACCTGGTGGGTAGACTCGGCCAGGCGCATCAGCGCCGGCGTCGCCGCACCGACTGCCGCCCCGGTATAGGCCCGCACGCGGTTTTGGGTTTTTTCGCGGAACACATCCAGCATGCGCTCGGCGATCCCCAGGCTGACGGTGGAGAAGCCGCTGGCAAAATACGGACGGTACGGGGCGAAGAAAATCCTGCTGTCGGGGTACAGGCCAAAGCCTGCCGACTTGCCTTCCATCATGTCCTTGGCCTTCTGGATGCGGTGCTCGGGCACGAAAGCCTGGTCGACGATCAAGGTCTTGCTGCCACTGCCGCGCATGCCCACGGCAAACCAGTCGTCACGGATCGCATAGTCGCTGCGCGGCAGCACGGCGAAGCAATAATCCTGGGTGCCTTGGGCGTTGTTGCGGCGAAAGCCCATGATCGCCCACTCGGCATGATCACAGCCCGAACTCCAGCCCATCTCGCCGCTGAAGGTCACGCCACCCGGCACTTCTTGGATGCGCCCGAATGGCGCGATGCTGCTGCTGGCGGTTGCATCGGGGTCCGTTCCCCAGACCTCGTCCTGCAGTTTTGCCGGGAACATAGCCATTTGATGGCTATGGGTGCACAGCAGGCTCATGGCCCATGCAGTGCTGGCACAGGAGCCGGCCAACAACGCGATGCACTGGGCAAACTGCGGCAGGGAAATTTCCATGCCGCCGTATTTTTTTGGCAAAAACGCGCGGTGCATGCCGATACCCTTGAGCAACGCGATGTTCTCGGCAGGCACACTACGATCTTGCTCGGCAGCGAAGGCATTGGCAGCAATGACGGGCAAGACAGACTTGAGGTCTTCCAGCAGCGGATTTGGCTTTTTCATGGGTAGTCTCTTTATTATTGGATATCCCCATTCCTGGCCTGCCTGCGCCCTGCTCACTCGACAGCAGGCTTAAAACAACCGGGAACGTTCGTAACGACGCGACCAGTATGTGGCGCTTGGTCGCAGCGCAAAATGCACGTTCCAGATGGAAGATTGTACTTTTCATGGCCTGTAAAAAAGCCGCCGCAGAAACTGCGACGGCTCAGTAGAGACACAGCCCTGTGTAGGAGCTGGCTTGCCAGCGAAAAACCCTCAGGCACCGTATTCATCCAGGTACCCAGCGTTATCGTTTCCTACAGGGTTAGCGATAGCGCTCAAGCCAATGCGCGTAAGGCGCCGGCAAGGTCCAGGAGGCTTTGTCCACCCCCAGTTCCTTGGCCGCAAAATACGCCCAGTGTGGGTCGGCCAGGTGTGCACGGCCCACCGACACCAGGTCCAGATGACCCGCCTGCAATGCCTCTTCGGCCAATTGCGGCGTGCCGAAACCCCAGGCCGAAGTGACCGGCAGACCCGCCTCGCGACGTACACGCTCGGCAATCGGCCCCATGAACGCCGGGCCCCACGGAATGTTGGTATCAGGAATAGTGAAGCCGACACTGACGCTCAACAAATCCAGGCCACCCTCCTTGAAGCGGCGAGCCAGTTCGATGGACTCTTGCAGGGTCTGTTCGTCGCGCCCGTCATATTCGATAACGCCAAAACGCGCGGTCAACGGCAGGTTTTGCGGCCAGACCTCACGCACGGCAGCGAGGGTTTCCAGCATGAAACGGCTGCGGTTGTCGAAACTACCGCCGTAGGCATCAGTGCGCTGGTTGGCGTGCTCGGAGAAAAAGCTCTGGCCCAGATAACCGTGGGCAAAATGCAGCTCGATCCACTCAAAGCCAGCGTCGCGGGCACGGCGCGCGGCATCGACGAAGTCCTGCTGAACCCGGGCGATATCTTCCAGGGTCATGGCCTGGGGCACTTTCGGCAGGTTCGCGCCAAACGCGATCGCCGAGGGTGCGAGGGTTTGCCAGCCACGGGCGTCGCCCGCGGGGATATGGTCGTCACCTTCCCAAGGACGGTTGGCGCTGGCCTTGCGCCCGGCGTGGGCGATCTGGATGCCGGGCACCGAGCCTGCTGCCTTGATCGCTTGCACCATGGGCACGAAGGCTTGCGCATGGGCATCGCTCCAGATGCCGGTGCAACCTGGGGTGATGCGGCCTTCAGGGGCCACGGCGGTCGCCTCGACCACCACCAGGCCGGCGCCACCGCGGGCCAGGCCGGCAAGGTGAACGTGATGCCAGTCGTTGACCATGCCGTCTTCGGCCATGTATTGGCACATCGGCGGAACGGCGATGCGATTGCGCAACGTAACGTCTTTGAGTGTGAAGGGTTCGAACAATGCAGCCATGGGAATGCTCCTGAAACGAGGGGAACGTATGATTCGATAGTTCGATCTTAATCGAACTATGGTAATAAAAGCCAGCCCTGTTATCATTCGACTCATGCGAGCCTTTAAACACCCCTCCTCTGAAGAATTGACCCTCGAACGTTTGCTCTATGCATTGAGCGACCCTGTGCGCCTGGACATCGTGCGCTGCCTGGCCGAGGTGGAAGAAGCCAGTTGTGGCGAGCTCGATGGCGGACGCCCCAAGTCCAGCATGTCCCACCACTTCCGGGTTTTGCGTGATGCCGGGCTGGTGCATACGCGCAGCGTTGGCACCACCCATATGAACTCGTTGCGGGCCGATGTGTTGGAGTCACGGTTCCCTGGGTTGCTTGCGAGCATTCTTGCCCAACAATGAGCCCCTACATTTGACTGAAGGGTCGCGTCAGTAGAAATACGCCAGGCGAAACTGCAGCGAGTTATCGATCTTCACCCCTTCGCGCACCGACGTATCACGCATCAGCTGCCCCAGCACCTGCACCTGCTTGCCCAGCATCGTGGCCACGGTAAAGCCCAGGGTGCCATTGCTGCGGCGGGTGGCCAGGGTTTCATGGTCCAGCGTCTCGCGTGCGCCCCAGTTGTGGCGATAGGAGAGCGCCGCATACGTCTGGGGGGTGAAGTTGTAGCGCAGGTGGTTGTGCAATTGCAGCAGCGGGTCTTTTTTGGCGTCGGTGGCGCGCTGTTGGCCGTAGAACTCAGTCTCGGCAATCACATCCCAGGTGATTTTGTCGGTCAACCCCTTGATGTAGCCCACCTGGAAATCCAGGGCCCAGCGATTGTTGCTCAGGGCAAACCCCTGGTTCTTGTCATGGCCGGTGGGCGCGGTGACAAACATTGACCAGCCCAGATGCTCGTTGTTGGCCAGATCCGCGAGGGTCCACACAGTGCCACCAAACGTAATGTCACCCAGCCCCGAGTGTTTGCTGTCGCTGGCGCCGGTCTTCTGGTAGCCGAAGGGTATGACGATCTGCGGGTCCCAAGTCAGGCCGGTATTGAGGAACTCGGTGAAGTGGATCAGGCGCAACACCCCAACGCTCATGTCCAGGTCCAGGTTGTCGGCGACTTTCTTGCCGCCGGAGTAAACCTTGTCGCCCCGCGGATTCTGCTGGTACAGCACCACTACATCGGTGCCCTGGGGCAAGGCCGTGTAGTCGCCGGGGTCCGGCTTGACGTCGGCCCGGGCCAACGCAATCAAGCTGAGCAAAAGGGCCAGGATGCTAAGTGTCTTCATGGCAGGTACCGTTATTGTTATGGGAGGCAACACTTGGCCATGACGGCGCTGAAAAGCGTCGCCCGGCACAGTGACAAGGTGGGATCAGTGAACGGCGTTGAGATCGGCGTGCAGATCCTGGGTACGCTTGACCAGGTATTGGCGCAGCAACTCCATGTCTTCGCGCGGCAGAATGTCGGAGAAGTTCGGCATGCCCTTATTGATCAGCGCCCCGCTGACAAAGGCGGGAAAGGCCGCGTGTTTGTTGTCATCCAGATAGCGCAGGTCCGGCACTACCCCGCCGCTGATGGCGTTCAGGCCATGGCAGCCGGCGCACAGGCCATTGAACATGTCACGCGCCTGGAGCAGTTGCTTGGGCGTCGCCGTGAGTACCTGGCGGGTCGTCGGCAGTACCGGCGCGGCCTTGGGCGGTGGCAACTCGCCTGTGGCACCGAGCTTGAAGGCAATCACTCGCGATTCGGCCCGCACTTTGCCCTTGTTGGTCAGAGGTCCGGTCAACAGCGGCAGGATCCCGCCCCAACCCACCGAAAACGCCACGTACTGCTCGCCATTGACCGTATAAGTGACCGGCCCCGCCATTACCCCGGAATTGGCCCGGTGCGCCCACAGTGGCTTGCCGGTGTCGGCACGATAGGCCACCACTCGCCCGTCGGCAGTGCCCTGGAACACCAGGTTGCCGGCCGTGGCGAGGGTGCCGCCGTTGCCCGCGCTGACGTAGGGTTGTTTCCAGGCGGCTTGCTGCTTGACCGGGTCCCAGGCGATCAACTCACCGCTCCAGGCATCACGGATCTGCTTGAGGGCTTTCGGGTCTTCCGGCAGGTCCGGCACATCCAGGCCGAAGTTGACCACCGATTTGTTTCCCGGGAACTGCGGGGCCTTGGCCGCCTTCAACTCGGCCAGGGTGTATTGCGCCGGGATGTACACGTAGCCGGTCTTCGGGCTGTAGGACATGGGGTGCCAGTTATGCCCGCCAAGAAAGCTGGGCTGGACCACCTTCGGTGCTTTGGAATAATCCGCCGCGCCGGTGAGGATCGGTCGCCCGGTCTGCAGGTCGATGCCACTGGCCCAGTTCACCGGGACGAAGTTGTTCGCCGACAACAATTTGCCGTTGCTGCGATCCAGCACATAGAAAAAGCCGTTTTTCGGCGCCTGCATGAGCACCTTGCGCACACTGCCGTCAATCTTGATATCGGCGAGGATCATCGGTTGGGTTGCGGTGAAGTCCCACTGGTCCTGCGGCGTGACCTGGTAGTGCCAGACGTACTCACCAGTGTCCGGGCGTAGCGCCAGGATCGATGACACATACAGGTTGTCGCCCTTGCCGTTGCTGCGCAACCGATAGTTCCACGGCGAACCATTACCGGTGCCCACGTAGAGCAGGTCCAGTTGTGGGTCATAAGCCATGGAGTCCCACACGGTGCCACCGCCGCCCCACTTGACCCAGCCATCGCCATCCCAGGTTTTCATGGCGTTGGCCATCGCGGCATTCTCCACAGGCAGCTTGGGATCGCCCGGCACGGTGTAGAAGCGCCATACTTGCTTGCCACTATCGGCGTCATAGGCCGTGACGTAGCCACGCACGCCGAATTCGGCACCGCCGTTGCCGATCAGGACCTTGCCCTTGACGATGCGCGGCGCGCCGGTGATGGAGTAGCTTTTACTGCGATCAATGATGGTGTCGACGCTCCACACCGGCTGGCCACTGCCCGCATCCAGCGCAATCAAGCGCCCATCGAAACTGCCCACATAGACTTTGCCCTGCCACACGGCCACGCCGCGGTTGACCGGGCCGCAGCAGCCCTGGCTGAGGTTTTCGGCGGGCACTTTCGGATCGTATTTCCACAGCAACTCGCCGGTGGCCGCATTGATCGCATAGACGAGGCTGAAGGCACCTGTGGTGTACATCACCCCATCGACCACCAGCGGCGTGGCTTCGGTGCCGCTGTCGATATCCAGCTTGGTGGTCCAGGCCATGCCCAACTGCCCGACGTTGTCGGCATTCACCCTGTCCAGTGGGCTATAGCGCTGCTCATCGTAGGTGCGGCCGTGGCTCATCCAGTTACCAGGCTCACGGTCGGCGGCGATGATACGCGCCCCATCGACCTGGGCCGGCCCGGCCAAGGCGAGCGAAGTGCACGCGGCCATCAGCAAAGGCGTGCCCAACAGCAGGCTCCGTGTATTCATTGTTATTGTTCTCCAACATTAATCGGCTCTGGCCACTCTATTAGAGGGCCTGCCATGCCTGGCCACTTGACTGAGGCTGCCAAAGCGCTTGGCATTCCCTGCCAGGCTGCTGCCTATAGCGGCTGCTGGCGAAAGTCCCGGGGCGCATGTTGGAAATGCCGCTTGAACGCCCGGCTGAAATGCGCGGCGTCGACAACCCCCCACTTGAAGGCGATCTGGGTGATCGACTCATGCCGCAAATCGCGCGCACGCAGGTCTTGCGCCACCCGCTCCAGGCGGCGTTGCTGGATGTAGCGCGCAATACTTTCATGGCGCTGCTCGAACAGACGGTAAAGCTGGCGCACCGAAACATTCAGGTGCCGTGCCAGGTACTCGGGGCCAAGGTCGGTCTCTTGCAGGGAGGCTTCCACCAGGCGCGTGGCCAGGCCGTAGATATCGTCGTGCCCCACGCAGGCAAACCCGGGCTGGCCCTCGGCACGCTCGTCCAGGCCGGCAATGGCCAGCCCGATCAGCGCCTGCTCCAACGCCGGGCCATCGTTCTTGCCGCCATGACCCTCACTCAACTGGGCCTCGCCCAGCGAACGCACCAGGGCACGTATCATATGGGTAGGCACACTGTTGCGCGCCAGCTTGCCAAACAGGCGCTGCTGGCCGAACTGCCGGCTGACGGCTTCGCGCGACAGATGCACCGAGATATTCTGCACCAGGCCCTGCGGCTCGATCTCAAAGGCCCGGGCCGAATCCACCAGGGCAATATCATCCGGCCCCAGTTCGATCAGCCGGTCTTTTTGCCGAATAAACTGATGACCACTGCTCTGCAGGATCAAAAAACAGTGGCGGTCGTCATCCCCATCGCCACGGGTGTGCTGGCGGCTGATCAGCCCTGCGTTAGTGCGGATATGCGCCAGTTCCAGGCCACACACGTCCTGGCCATGAACATTGCCGATAAACAGGCGGTGGCGGTCAGAAAGCGCAGTACTGAAGTTACCGCACACCGCCCGCAAGTCGCGGTTCCAGTCGGCAAACTCGGTGCGGGTATGCAACAAGGCAGGCATAGCCCCTCCCACAGATAATTTATAGTTATATCGTTAACATATTATCTATGTAGGTACACCTGCAAGCCCTAATCCATGCGCTGCGTAATCAGCGCGCTGATCGCCTGGGCATTCATGGGCAGGCTGAGGTAAAAACCTTGCGCTTCATCACACTGTACGGTTTTCAATGCCTTGAGCTGTTCAACCGTCTCCACGCCTTCCGCCGTCACGGTCAGTGACAACGCCCGGCCCAGGCCGACAATGGCCTGGATGATCGACTGGTCGCCGCCGCTGGACGTCAGCCCGCCGACGAAACTGCGGTCGATCTTCAGCCCATCGAAAGGAAATGAGCGCAGATAACTGAGGGACGAATAACCCGTGCCAAAGTCATCCATCAGCAAACGCACACCCAGGGCCTTGAGCCCCTGCATGATGCTCAGGGCGACCTTCTCGTCATTGAGCATCACGCTTTCGGTCAGTTCCAGCTCCAGTCGTGCCGGGTTCAAGCCCGTCTCGGCCAGCACCGATTTGACCCGCGCCACCAAATGCCCGCGCTGGAACTCGGTGGAGGACAGATTGACCGAAATCATGACGTCCTCAGGCCAGCCAGCGGCCACCTGGCAGGCCGCGTGCAACACCCAATTGCTCAGCGGCAGGATCAGCCCGGTTTCCTCGGCAATCGGAATAAACACGTCCGGCCCCAGCAGCCCGCGCAGAGGGTGCTCCCAGCGCACCAATGCCTCGGCACCGGCCAGGCGTTTGCCTTCAATGCGGTAGCGCGGCTGGAAATCCAGGCGCAGTTCGCCGTGCTTGATGGCATGGCGCAAATCGCTTTCGAGTTGGCGTCGTTCGATGATGCGGGCATTCATGTCACCGGCATAAAAACGCCAGGTATTGCGGCCACCCTCCTTGGCCTCATACAAGGCAATGTCGGCGTAACGTAAAAGCTCATCGGCCAGGGTCGCGTCCGCCGGCGCCATGGCAATCCCGATGCTGGCGCTGATAAACACTTCATGCTCGGTGATGTAGAACGGCTGCTCAATGCAGTCGATCAAGCGCCGGCACAGGCCCTCCACCTCCAGCGGCGAACTCACACCCGCCACCACCAACACAAACTCATCGCCGCCAATGCGCGCCACCAGGTCATCACCCCGCAGGCAGCCCTGCAGGCGACGGGAGACCTGGTTGAGCACTTCATCACCCGCGGCATGGCCCAGCAGGTCGTTCACCGGCTTGAACCGATCCAGATCGACGCTGAGCATCACCAGCGGCTTGTCCAGGGTCGGCGAAGCCTTGAGCTTGCCCTCCAGAAACTCCTGCATGCGCGTGCGGTTGGCCAACCCGGTCAAGGCGTCGTGTTGCGACAGGTACTCAATACGCCGCCGGGCAGCCACCTCGTCGGTGATATCGCTGGACGTGCCGCGATACCCCTGCCCTGGGATCTCGCGCACCGACAAGCGGCAGATACGCACCTCACCCGTTCCAGACAGGTAGTTGCACTGCACGATGGCATTGGCGCGCCGCGCATGTTCCTGGAACCAGATCGACAGCGCGCCCTGATCGGATGTCAGCAGATCATCGAGCCCACGCCCCAGGCATTCGCTGCGCACAAGCCCGGTGATCGCCTCGAAACGGTCCGACAGGTAGGTAAACCGCAAGTGAACGTCCACCTCCCAGATCCAGTCGGATGCCGCTTCCGCTACATCACGAAAGCGCTCCTCGCTGACCACCAGGGCCGCACGGCTGGCTTGCAGGGTGGCGTAGTTGCTATCCATGATCCGTGCCGCGGCGGTAGTCCGGCGCAGGATGAACCAGACCATCAGGCCGAAAATCAGGCCGGCAACAGCGACCAGCGGCACGATCAGCACGAGCAACTGGTGGCCGGGGTCATCCAAGGTCCATTGCACGACGCCTCCATTGTCCCTGAGGCTCAGGCTCGGCCCATCCGCCGTCGCTCTGCCAGCTGGGGCGACCCGCAGCCCCTGCACACCAAAGTCCTGGCCCAATGCGGCCAGCCGTTGCGGCTCAAGCTTGGCAATGAAGATCAATACAGAAGCGGGGCCGCCATCGGCCTTCACGCCCGGATCAGTGCCTGGCGTCAGCGCCGCAGCGGCCAATACCGCCGGCGTCCCGTCTGCCTGTACCAGCCGGGTCACCGATTGGCTGTTGGCCGCGGCCTCCCGGGCCTGGGCCAGCAGTGGTTCGATCGGTATGTGCAACCAGTCCTGGACGGCAACGGTCTGCAACTGGCCATCAATCACCGAATACACCGTGCGGCCTGTGGGATCGACAACAAAAACCCCCTGGAAACCCAGGTCGGCAAATAGCGTGGAGCCGAGGTTCTGCCGGACAAATGCCCAGTCCACATCCACCTGCTGATGCAGGTGTACGTAGGCGTCCCCCCAAAACGCATAGTCCTTGACCGTAGAGCCGGCGACCCGCTCAACAGATAGCAAGGCGTTTTCGATATCGATCCGGCTGTGCTCGCCGGCATCGTGATTCAGATGCTCGGCAATGGAGACCAGCAACACCCCGACCAACAGAAACATGGCCAGCAACAGCAACGAACAGGCAAGCAGATAAGCCCTGGCGGTAGAAAGGTTGGAGGCGGTGCCTTCCAGCGACGACTTGGGGCCAACGTTGAGTTTTTCCATAGCGCTCCAGGCGCCAGGGCGCCTAACAACCCGCAGCGAAAATCACACGACGCACACGCAGGTGCGCGACTGCCTGCCCATAGACGATAGACAATTTTTGCGCTTCGAACAGCCCGAAACCCGACTTATGCGCAATGCAGCACATAACGTACCGCAAAGCCGCTCAGGCGCTGCTCCAATTGCTCTCGCTGGACAGCACTGAGCTGTGGCACATGAATGTCCACCCGCTGCCCATGACGCTCGTCACTCAGCGCCTGGACCTGGCTGCCGGCAACCACCTGCCCCACTTCGTACTCGAACACTCGACGCACGGCATCCAGGCGCAAGGCGGGCTTGAAGGTCTTGCCCACCGCAGTCAGC
Organism: Pseudomonas fluorescens; assembly: GCF_000730425.1. Lineage (NCBI taxonomy): Bacteria > Pseudomonadati > Pseudomonadota > Gammaproteobacteria > Pseudomonadales > Pseudomonadaceae > Pseudomonas > Pseudomonas fluorescens. Next base: position 1,109,929 of record NZ_CP008896.1, read on the forward strand.
GGGATCTGCTCCACCAGCCAGATATCCTTGGGTACCGCAGCACGCTCGTGAATGTGCTGCATGGCGTGCTCCATCAACTGGGCTTGGCTGGCCTCTTCGCCGGCCTTGAGCTGGATATACACCACCGGCAGCTCTCCAGCCTTGACATCAGGCTTGCCCACCGCTGCGGCGAGGGCCACGGCTGGATGGCGATGCAGCGCCTCTTCGATCATCTGCGGGTCAATATTGTGGCCGCCGCGAATAATCAGGTCCTTGCTGCGACCGGTCAGCCAGATGTAGCCATCGCCATCAACCCGCCCCAAGTCGCCGGTGTTGAACCAATCGCCATCCAGCCAGATGCCTGTGTTCTTGTCCGGCTGCAAATACCCCTTGAACACCGTCGGGCCGCGCAGGCAGAGGGTGCCCGGCTCGTCCGTGGCCGCATCACGCAAATAATTGCCGTCGCTGTCGAGCACCGCGACCTTGACCTCGCAGTACGGCAGGCGCAAGCCAATGGAGCCGGGCCGACGTTCCCCCTCGTAGGGGTTGCAGGCGGTGGCGCAGGTGCCTTCAGTCAGGCCGTAGCCTTCAATGATGCGCAGCCCGGTGCGGGCTTCGAACTGGCGGATCAACTCCACCGGCATGGGGGCCGCACCGCAGAGTGCAAAGCGCAGGGTGGAGACATCAATACCCTCGTTGGGAATCTGCAGCAGTGCCGCATAGATGGTGGGCACACCGCTGAAACTGCTGACCCGGTAGCGCTCCACCAACCGCCAGAAGTCCTTGATCAACGTCGGGTTGCGGTATCCCTGGGGGCCGGGGAGCAAGACCTGGGCCCCGTGATGAAAGGCCGCAAGCCCAGAGACCATCACGCCATTGACATGAAACAGCGGCAACCCGCAGAGCAAGACATCGTCCGGCCCATACCGGCCATGCAAGCCAATGATCTCGGCCATCGCCACCTCGTTGAAGTGGGTGTGGGGCGCCAGCTTTGGCGTACCGGTGGTGCCGCCGGTATGAAAGTAGGATGCGATGTCATCCGGCTGGATGACCCGCCCGCTCTCCAGATAACCAGCCGGGGCGGCGGCGAGCAGCTCATCGAAATCCAGTACGCCTGCGGGCATCGGTGCTCGTTGAGCCTTCAAGGTACTGCGTTGCGGTTCTGGCAACAGGTTGGCGAGATCGACCGTCACCACCGTCGGCATCTGCGCCAGCAGGTCGGTCAATGCAACCACCTTCTGCCACAGGTCCGTGCCCGGGAACGGCGCCAGCGTGACCAGCACCGAGGTATTGGATGCGCGAATCAACTCGGCAATGTGCTCAGGCTCCAGCAACGGGTTGATGGCGTTGACGATCCCCGCCGCCTCACCGCCCCAAATCACAAAGTGGGTCTGCACCAGGTTGGGGAGCAGGAAAGACACCGCCTGCCCCGGACGCACCCCCAAGCGATGCAAGGCATTGGCGGTTTGCGTGACCTTGGCGAAAAGCTCGGCGTAACTGATGCGCCAGGGCTGGTCCTCGATGCTGCCCGTCGCCAGGAAACACAAGGCCGGCCGGTCGGCAAAGCGTTCGGCGGCACGTTGCAGCAACGCGTAGGTACTGCTCGGCAGGTCACGTTGAGCCAAGGGACATTGTTGCTCCATGGCTTGGATATCACTCAACCGGGCGAGGGAAACAGGGGTGGCCATCGTCTTCTTGCTCCTCCATCAATCTTGTTTTTTTACCACGGGTACCGCGGGGTGCGCACTGGGATATGCCAATTCATAGGCCCGACACACTCGCAACACCTGATCGTCGGCAAACCGTGCCCCCACCACCTGCAAGCCAATCGGCAGCCCCTCACTCGAAAACCCGCAAGGCACCGAGGCTGCCGGCTGCTGGGTAAGGTTGAACGGATAGCTGAACGGCGACCACTTCATCCAATCCTCCAGCCCCGAGCCCGGCGGTACATCGTGCCCCGCCTCGAACGCGGTGATGGGCATCATCGGGCAAACCAGCAGGTCATAGCGGCTGTGGAAGCTATTCATCCGGGCGACCAGCGCAGCCCGTGCTTCCTGGGCTGCCGTGAAATGCACCAGGGTTGTGTGCTGGCACTGCTCGGTAAAACGCCGCAGCCCCGGGTCCAGTAAATCCTTCTGTTCACTGTCCAGTTGCGCGGCCAAGTCCACGGCCCCAGCGTAAGCCACGGTTTTGAACAATTCCAGCGGGTCGCCGAAACCCGGATCCACGGCCTCTACCTGTGCGCCCATCTGCGCCAGTCGTTCAACCGCCTGGGCCACGACACGGGCCACTTGCGGATCAACCTGCACATAGCCCAGGTTCGCGCTGTAGGCGATGCGCAGCCCGCGCAAGTCGGTGTTTTCAGGCAACCAGGGCGTATGCCGTGGCGCCCCCAGCAAACCATCCCTGGGATCAGGCCGGGCCACGGTCTGTAGAAACAACACGGCATCGTCCACGGTACGCGTCATGGGCCCCAGATGGGAAATCAGGGTGGTTGCGCTGGCCGGCCATTGGGGGATGTAGCCAAAGGTCGGCTTGAAGCCAAAGGTCCCGGTGAAGCTGCTGGGGATGCGAATCGAGCCCCCGGCATCGCTGCCCTGGTGCAACACCCCTAGATTGAGCGAAGCCGCTACTGCCGCGCCACCGGACGACCCGCCAGAGGTCATGCGCGTATCCCAGGGGTTGCGGGTAATACCGTAGAGCGGGCTGTCTGTCACACCTTTCCAGCCGAACTCCGGACTGGTGGTCTTACCCAAAATGACGGCACCCGCATCGCGCAAAAACGTGGTGATCGGCGCATCGACCTCCCACGGCCCATCGCCCGGAATCACCAGCGAGGCCTTGCGGGTGGGCATGCCCCGAGTTGCCGTGAGTTCCTTGATTGAAGTGGGCAAGCCGTCCAGCGCACCCGTGGGCTGGCCTTTGGACCAACGCTTTTCCGACGCTCGCGCCGTGTCCAGTGCGCCTTGCGGGTCGGTATAGCAGTACGCATTGACCTGCGGGTTGAACCGCTCGATGCGGGCCAATGCATCCTGGGTGACTTCCACCGGCGACAGCCGTTTGGCGCGAAAGTGTTCAAGCAACTCGACGGCGCTCATCTGCGCAATAGCGGTCTGTTGGGTCATGAATAAATCCTGATGATGGCGTATTCCCTGTAGGGGCGTGATTTCAGCGCAGGTAGTCTTCCACCAACGCGACCCAACAGGCGGCCCCAAGGGGAATCAACTCGTCATTGAAGTCATAGTGATCGTTATGCACCGAACAGCCGTTGAACTCGCCAATGCCATTGCCCAGGCCGAAGTAGCAGCCAGGCACTTCATGCAACATCCAGGCAAAGTCTTCGCTGCCCATGGCTTTGAATGACACCTGCTCCATGACATTGGCAGCGCCCAGGGCCCGCTTGGCCGCGTCCAGCATGTGCTGGGTCTCGGCGGGCGTATTGACCAGCACCGGCGCCAGCAGCTGGTAGTCGATCTGGGCTGTCACGCCAAATGAGGCAGCCTGGCCTTCGACAATCCCGCGGATTCGTTGCTCGACGAACTCGCGCACCTGCGGGTCAAGTGTGCGCACGCTCAACTCCAGCATCGCCGTCTCCGGGATGATGTTGACGGCTGTGCCGGCCTGCACTTTGCCGATGCTGATCACCGCCGAGTCATTGACCCCAATATTGCGCGACACCACCGTTTGCAAGGCACTGATGATGCCCGCCAGCGCCGGGATCGGATCAATGCTGCGTTCCGGCATCGCGCCATGCCCGCCACGACCGGTGAGCGTGATACGCACACACTCCGACGACGCCATGACCCCGCCGCTCTTGATGATGGCATGGCCCACGGGGAACCCCGGCATATTGTGGAAGGCATACACCGCATCGCAGGGGAAACGTCGGAACAGGCCATCGTCCATCATGGCCTTGGCGCCGGTCAGGCCTTCCTCATCCGGCTGGAAAATCACGTTCACCGTGCCGTCGAACGTGGCATGCAGCGCCAGTTGTTCAGCGGCCGCCAGCAAGGTTGCCGTGTGCCCGTCATGACCACAGGCATGCATCGATCCTTCGCGACGGCTGGCCCAGGGCAAACCGTTTCGCTCAACGATTGGCAACGCATCCATGTCGGCCCGCAGCCCCAGGGTTTTTGATCCACTGCCGCGCCGCAGCACGCCAACCACGCCGCAACCGCCGACGCCGGTGTGTACTTCATAACCCCAGCTTTCGAGCAAGCCAATGACCAGGGCCGCCGTTTCCCGGGTGTTTTGCCCAAGCTCGGGTTCGGCGTGGATATTGCGGCGGATCGTGACAAAACGCTCGCTACTGTCTTGCAGGCGTGTGTGTAGAGGACTATGGCTCACGGTAAATTCCTTATTTTTGGGTTCAGGTCAGCAACATCAGGGACGCCCTGGGTGCTCAGGGTAAAAACGCAAGGCAATGCCACTTACAACAATGGCGCCACACAAGTACCAGGCCGGCACCAACGGGCTGCCGGTCAGGGCAATCAACCACGTCACGATCAGCGGTGAAAAACCGCCGAACAGCGTGACGCCAAAGCTGTAGATGATCGACAGACCCGTCACCCGGTCATCGCGGGAAAACGCTTCCATCAACAAGGCCAGCCCCGCTCCACCGCTGATGGCCATGGGCAGGATCAGCAACGACACCGCCACCAGGCACAGCAGCGTGCTGTGCTGGTCGAGCATCACAAACGCGGGATAGGTCAGCACCGCCTGCAGGCCACACAGCCAATACAGCAAGGGCTTGCGCCGGGGCATGCGATCGGCAAAGCGCGAGGCGAATGGCGGCACCACCGCCAGCAACACACAGGCAAAGGCCACCAGGCCAAAGGCGAAGCTGCTGGGGTAATGCAAGGTGCGGGTCAGGTAGGTGGGCATATAGAACACCACCATGTATGAACTGACCGTGGAGCTGGCCATCAACAAGATGCCCAACCCCAGGGTACGTGCGTGATTGCGCACGAAGTCGCGAAACGGCGTCGGCTTGTCGATGTTTTCGTGGGTTTCATCCAGGTGCTGGCGGATGTACCAGCCCACCGGACCGATCAACAAGCCAATCACGAAAGGCACACGCCAGCCCCAACTGTGCAACGCCTCCTCCGACAGCAGCGTGGTCAGCGCCCAACCCGACAATGCGCCCAGCAGCGCAGCGGCGCCTTGGCTTGCACCCTGCCAGCAGACCATGAAACAACGATTGTCGGTGCGCCCGGACTCCATCAAGAACGCCGAAGCCGCACCCACCTCGCCGCCGGCCGAAAACCCCTGGAGCAGGCGACCAAAGACCAACAGCCCGGTGGCAACGATGCCGATGCTCGAATAAGTCGGGGTGAACGCGATAATGCCGGTGCCCACGGTCATCAGGGCGATGGTCAGGGTCAATGCCTGCTTGCGCCCATAACGGTCGGCGAACCGACCGATCAATACCGCGCCCAGGGGCCTGATCAGAAAGCCCAGGGCAAAAGTCACCAAAGACATCATCAACGACGCCAGCGCAGAATCCGCCGGGAAAAACAGCTTGCCGATAATCACCGCAAAAAAGCTGTAGACCGTGAAGTCGTAGATCTCCAGGCCATTGCCCAGGGACGAGGCCAGTACCACGCGGCGCGTCCGGGCACGGGACGGCACGGCCGGCACGGGGGACACATAGTCAAACGAGGATGGGGGTGCCGAGGTCGTTTTCATGGCTTAGCGCACCCCGGACTGACGCAGGGCATTGGGCGTGAACTCACCTTCCACGGCGTTCACATCAAACTGATAGCTGCGCTTTTCCTCGTTCTTCAGGCCCAGCACCAGATACCGCCCGCTGACCATGTCGTTGAGGGTTTCGGCGGTGTAGAACGGCACCTGATGGTTGTAGTAGGACTGTTGATGGGCTTCGGCCACACGCCACAAGACATTGCGACCGTCATAGTGATCAATCACCGCCGCTTGCCAAGAGTCCTCGTCGATATAGAAATCACGCTTGGCATACACATGCCGCTGGCCGGGCTTCAACGTCGCGACCACATGCCAGACCCGATGCAGCTCATAGCGCGCCAGGCTTTGGTCGATATGGCCGGCCTTGGTGATATCAGCGTACTTGAGCGTGGGCGAGTCGAGCTTGTAGCTGTTGTAGGGAATGAACAGCTCCTGTTTGCCAACCAATTGCCAGTCGTAGCGATCCGGCGCGCCATTGAACATGTCGTAGTTATCGACCACCCGCTGCCCATCGGTACTGCCGGCAGGGCCGTCGTATGCCACCTGTGGCGCCCGCCGTACACGGCGTTGGCCAGCGTTGTAGAGCCAGGCCTGGCGCGGCTCCTTGACCTGGTCGAGGGTCTCGTGGACCAGCTCGACATTCCCCGCTAGACGGGCTGGCGCGGTGATGGTCTGCTTGTTGTAGAACAGCACATTACTCGGCTTGGCCGGATCGTAGTCGGCCAGGCTTTCGCGCAGCACATACTGATGGTCGAACGTCACCGGCGTGCCCACGCCTCGTACATCCGGAACGATCTGCACCATCTGGCGCTTCATGCTGTCGCCCCGGTAACGGGCAATGTGGTTCCAGATCACTTCCAGGCCGTCCTTGGGAATCGGGAACGGGAATGCCTTGGTAAAGTGCTCCAGGCCGTTACCGCCTGCGACCAACCGGGTGTTCAGCGCGTTTTTGCGTGCGGCCTCGACAATCTCTGGCGGCACATTGGCGCTGCGGTGGGTGGGATAGACATTCATCGTGTAGTCGGGGTAACGCTTGAACATGGCGACCTGGCCTGGAGACAGGCGGCCCTTGTACTGCTCGACGTTCTGCGCGGTGATGGTGAACAACGCTCGTTCGTTGGCGAAGGGATCGGCCAGGAACCCGGCACTGTCGACCGCTCCCGCATCCCGGGGCAGGCCACCGGTCCAGGCCGGGATCGAGCCGTCAGCGTTGCCGGCCTTCTCGCCGCCCAGTGGCGTCAACGTGGTGCCCAGCCGGGCGGCTTCTTCAGGAGTAACCGCGGCCATCGCCGAGGTACAGAACAGCAGCGCCAGCGTACTGGCGTATATAACCGGTGTCGGAACATTCATCAGGCTCAATCCTTTTCTTGTTATCGGATGCAGGTTCAGAAACTCACGCCCACACTCAGGGCAACGAAGTCGCGATCAGTTGCCGTGTTGTAGTCCCCACCAAAGAAATCGGTGTAGGACAGGCTCGCCGTGTAGGTATTTTTCAGGTCCGCATCCAGGCCAAGGCTGATGGCCTTGCTGCCTTCGTTGAAGTTGGGTCCATAACCTTGCACATCGTGGGACCAGGACAGGCTGGGCTTGAGGTTCACCCCGGCCAGCACGTTCTGATAGTCGAGGATGGCGCGCGCCCGGTATCCCCAGGAGTTGGCGGTGTAAAAGCCTTTGCCATCGCAGTTTTGCGGGTTGACCGGGTTGGCCATGGTCGGGCAATTGCGGTTGTCCGGCAGCTCGCCGTTGCCGAAGATGCTGTCACGCCCGAAGCGCAGCGCGCTGCTGTTGAGATCACTGAGGTGGTTGTAGCCGACCTCGGAAATCAGGGTCAGGCGCTCGGCAGCCCACACCTGGTCGATAAAGTGAGTGAACGTGACCTGTGCCTGGCTCACGAGCTTGCGCACATAGCCATGGAAATCTTCACCGGGCACCGGCCGCGCGAAACCACTGGCAAAAATCGGACTGCCCAGGTCTGCCGCCATCGAGCCGGCCAGGGCGGAAATCGTCACATCGCTGCTGTTGAGGGACAACGGCATGTTGGGTCGATAACTCAGCTCACCGGAGACGGCGGTGCCGCCAAGCGTGGTGGAAAAGCTCAGGCCATAGAGGCGGATGTCTTCGGGGTACTCGATGAAATATTCAGCGCTCGAGGCGTGGGTACCGGGCTTGACCGCAAACGGGCTGTCCCCGACCCGGCCGCCGACAAAGGGTGCGCGGCTGTGATAGTTCATGGCGTACAGCCCAAACTCGGTATTGTTCAGCGCCTCGGCCTGCCAACGCAGCGCCACGCCGAACTGACCGCTGTCACGCGCATCACGATCAGCCCCGCGCGTGAAGTGATACTGGCCGTTGGGATCCCAGGGCGGCGAAAACCCCATGCGTGTGCTGCACCCATCGGCCATCACATCCGAGCCGAAAAACGTACCGCAGTTGTCGAGCACCGTCTGGTCCCACTCCAACTGGTAAAAAACCTCGGCGGACACGCTGTCACTCAAGCCCTGGGATAAAAACAGCATGTTGACCGGGATCAGCCCTTCCTTGATCTCGGCCCCCGGACGCCGGAAAGCGGCGACATCGGTGGGGTTGATCACATTGATCCCGTTGCCGATAAACGTGCTCTCCCCCCAACTGACCACCTGCTTGCCCACCCGCGCATTGCCGGGTTGGCCGTCGATGAAATAGTTGTGATAGATAAACGCATCAAGGATTTGCGCCCCCGATGACTTGGCCGCTTCCTTGCGATGGCTGTCGCTGATGGGCAGGTAACGGCGACTTTCGTCCTTGAGCTCGAAGTCATACCAGTACTTGCCGCGCACAAAGATGCCGCTATCGCCGTAGTTCATTTGCAGGTCGTGCACGCCCTTGAAGATCTTCGAAAAGGTCTCGCCCCGGCGAAAATTCATGCGCCCATCATCGGCACTCTGGCTCGACGCATGCCCGCCGTTCCAGGTACCTACATAGGTCGGGTCAGCATTGCGTAGCGCCCAACTGCTGCCGATGGACAAAGAAGAGTCGAACTGCCCCTCGATTTCGCCGACGTTGAAGCTGATGGCCTGGGCCTGGACGCTGGTACCGAGTGCGAAGACGGCGACCCATGCACAGGGCCGCACTCGCTCAAACTGAAAGTGGTTTGCCACAGAACTTCCCCATCGTTTTTATTATTGAAGGCAGTCCACCTGGCCTGCCGGGCGATGTTGGCGCTGGAGAATCTTCTGGGAGCGTGTTAAAGCTGTCCAATGCAAATATGAAGGATGATTGATGCAGTGGACGACTCAATTGATTTGAAGCGGGTTCGCCACCTGGTGTACCTGAGCGAGGAGTTGCATTTTTCCCGTGCAGCGGCTCGGGCACACCTGTCACAGACCGCGTTCAGTCGCAGTATTCAATCGCTGGAGAGCGACCTGGGGGTGCGCTTGTTTGACCGCGATACCCGCTCCGTGACACTGACCGAAGCCGGCAAACAACTGATCGGGCGTGCCCATGAATTGCTCAGTTGTGCAAAGAAAATGCAGGCCCAGGCCAATGATCTTGCAGGGACCGAGGGCGGTGAATTGCGCTTTGGCGTCACGCCGATGGCGGCTAACCTCAACACCACTGACGTATTGGTCAAGCTGCGTAAAAGCATTCCCCGGCTGGTGCTCAATGTTCAGGTGAATTTCTGGGAGCACCTGTCCCATCAACTGGAAACCGACCAGCTGGAATTTGTCGTCGCCACACTGCGAGCCGACCAGATGTTCGATCCCCGCTTTTCCATCACCCACCTGCCACCGCAACCGGCATCGATTTTTTGCCGCCGCGATCACCCCCTGGCGCAGCAGGACCGCCCGATTTCGCGGCAACAGATTCTGCAATACCCATGGAGCGGCGTCGTACCGTCAAGCGAGGCCTCGCTGTATGCCCTGTTTGACCTCAAACCCGGAACGCTGCTGCCGTGGACCTTGAGCTCCAACGACCTGAACCTGCTGCGTGAAACCACCTTGACCAGCGACTCGCTGCTCTTGACCTGGTGCTCCTGGCTTGAACAGGACCTGCGCGATGGGGTGTTGGTAGACCTGATGCCCTCTATCCAGCCAGGCTGGCCGGCGGACCTGCTGACCATCACCAATGCAGTGGTGTGCCAGGCCGGGCGCACACTGTCACCGATTGCCCAGCAGGCGGTGGATTCAATCATTGCCAATGCTGAGCGGTAGGTCGCGGCCGCCATCGCCGGCAAGCCGGCGCCTACAAGGGCTGGACTTTGCTGAAGCTATGCGCAGCCGGTTGCAGCCAGCGAGCCTGCACCAGGAGCGGCGTCACCGCAGCGCCCGGCTCGACCTGCCCGTCCACCTGCAAACGCTGCGGGTCAGCCTGGACCTTGAAATGATGCTCGCCCGCCAGTTGCAAATCCGCCAACAGCCGCAACCCCTCCCGGCATTGCAGTTCGATCCGGGTAGTTCCCAACTTGACCCGCCACGGGCTCAGCATCGCGAGGTCATGTCCCAGCAACTCACCGTCGGCATGACGGCAACCAGTTCCCGCGCCATTGACTTGCAATCGACCTTCCCAGCGGCCGTCCAGTACGAACATCGGTACCGGCAAGGCGCTGACCGCCTGCGGCGCCAATTGCGCCTGCCAGTTCCAGGGCCAGCCGCGAATCTGCAACGCCCAAATGCGCTGTTGAAAACCCAGGTTCACCTGCACCGCCCATGGCCGCAAGGTCCAGTCCACTGGCCCCAGGGCACCCACGCGTGCCGCACGCCCAGTCCATAGGCTGCCCGTGACGCCGCCGGGCTGCCAGCCGCTCGGCCACGGCAGTTGGCGGGCCACAAAGGTGGCCGGCAGCTCCAACAGCAGGGTCAGGCAGAACACCCCAATACCCCAGAGGACGATGGCGCGACTCATGGCCGAACCGCCACTTGCAGGCTAAAGGCATACCCCTGGCCGCCACCGTGCTCAAGGCTCCACTGCAACGGTCGGCCGCCCTGTTCCTGTACCGTGCGCAGCAGTTGCTGCAAGGCCTGGGGGCCGGGCAGTTCGCCGCGCAACTGCCAGCGATCGCCCTGCTGTTCGACATGGGTCAACACCCATTGGCGCGACTCGGCCAACGCCTGCCACTGCTCATTGGAAAATACCGCGGGCGCTAGCAGCGTGCTGGCCTGCTGCGCCAGTGCCTGCCACTGACGCCCATCCTGCCAGGCCGCCAGCAGCGGCCGTGTCAACAGCACCAGCAGCAACAGCACGACGGTTGACCAGCCGATCAGCAGGCCATAACGGCGCTTGGGCGGCAGTTGGTTGAAGTGGGCCAGGTACGCCTGCATCCGCGCCTTCATGGTTGCTCTCCCAAGTCAAAACTCAGTTGCAGGCGGTCGGCTGCACCGGGGGCCTCGTCTATCCATTGTGCGCCCGCAGCCTGGGCAATGGCCTGCCACTCGGCCGGCGGCGGCCGCGGGCCAGTGCCGCGCAAGGCCAGGCGCCAATGGCTGCCGTCAAAAGCGATGTGCGACACCGACCAGCCCGGTTGCTGTTGCAACCACGTCGCGAGTGCCTGCTCCAACGCCACGATTTTCTGTTGACGCACGTGCCAGTCGGTTGCCTCACCCTGCATACGCGCCAACGCCATACGGGCCTGTTGCGGGTTATTGACTGGCCCCGTCACCGCCCTGACCTGGGCTTTCCAACTGTCGACCTGGTGCAGGCTCTGCACCAGGTACACCGCACTCCAGCACACCGCCAGTACCACGCACCCCAACAGCAAGCGGCGCTGTACACCACTTATCAACGCAGATCGCTGCGCCCGCGTGCGTGTCGCTCGCGTGCCCTCCAGCACACTGGGCACCTGTTCCAGACGCGCCAGCCGCGACGGCCAGACGCCCTCCAGCGTCTCGCCAGGCTGTTCGCGCCAGGCCTGGGGCAAGCGCTCCCCCAAGACCTGGGGCCACACCAGCCATTGCCGGGAGTGGGCCTTGAGGCACAGCAGCTGTTCGCGCTGCCAGCGCAACACCTGCCCGGGTTCGGGTTGCGGCAACAATTGCAGCTCCGCCCAGCCGTGGGTGATCTGTACGCCAAGGGCCGCGCACTCGGCCAGCCATTGCTGCACCTGCTGGCGCTGCATCACCAACAACTCAAGCTGCCCGGCCTCGCGGGACAGGCAACTGACCAGCAACGCTTCGGCGGGCTGCTGCGCGTATTCTTCAAACAGTTGCGGCCATTCATGGCGCTTGAGCCCCGGCGGCGCCGGCAGGCAGAAATGGCTGCAATCTTGCGCCGGCACAATCAAGGCGCCCGGCAGTTGCAACAGTGCGGACGGTGGCGGCCAGGCGCCGCTCGAGCACGCCTGTTGCGCGCGGTAGTGCAGCCACTGCCAACGCCCCTCGCTGCTGGCCGGCGGACGCACCAGCAACCATTCCAGCGGTTTGCCCCGCAGACGCTCAAACATGCCTGCGCTCCGGCTCATGGCTGGGTATCGGGCAAAGCGAAGGTACACACATAAGGGGCTCCATGATGCTCGAACTCGATCCGCACGCCGCGATTGGGCTGGGCGGCGACGGTAGAAGGAAAGGCCAGCCAGCGCGTGCCCTGGTAAAAACTGAACGTGGCACGCTCGACCGGCATCAATGACGCCTTGAGCGCCCAGCGGGGCTTATCGGCAGCGTACAGATCGGCCGAGCCCCACAACTCCAGGCGCTGCTGGCGCGCATCGAACGACAGCCGCTGGCGTTGCACACGCGACGCGCCGTCTGCCGGCGGCCACGCCGCCAGGGCCACCCACTGCAATTGCCCAAGGGCCGGCTGCCACTCCAGCCAAGCCAGGTCCAGGGGCAAACGCTGCTCGTACAGCTGGCGCAACACCAGGGCATCGAAGCGGCGCTCCAGGGCCATGCAGAACTCCAAGACCTGGGGCTCGCCGCCAGGCTCATCCAGTCGTTCACGCACCTTGGCCCAGCCATTGACCAGGGCTGCCAGCAACACCCCGACCACCGCCGTGAGGGCCATCGCCACCAACAGCTCGACCAGGGTCAAACCGCGCTGCGCGGCCTTCATGGGCGCACCAGAAACAGGCTGAACTGGCCCAGGGGGTGGCGCTGCTCAGGGTCGGCAAACAACTTCAACTCGCCACGGCGCAAGCGATTGACTCCGGTATTGCCCAGGGTCAGGTACCAGTGACAGGTGGCGTGCCCCTGGCGCAGCTCACCGCTCAGCGCATTGATCTGCGGCCAGTACTGCTCCACGCCAAAGCGCGTCTCCAGCTCCCGCGCGCACAAACTGCCCAGGCGATGTTGCGCCACGGCCTGGTGGGTCGCGATGCGCTGGCGCAACAACTGGCTGACCATCACCGCCATCAAGGCGGCAATCCCCAGGGCGACCATGACTTCGAGCAGGGTAAAGCCTTGTTGGCGCTTCATGGCAGGGTCGCGATCTGCAGGGTATTGTCCGCTTGCCATTGCCAGCGCTGCCGGCCCTCGGCCCAGCGCCAGGTGAGTGACACGGGGTGCGCCAGCCCCGAGGGGGTGAACATCACTTGGGGTTCGCGGCTCACCGGCCAATCAGGTTGCAAGCCGACCGGCCAGGGTGCGCCACGCGATGGCTCGACCTGCCACGCCGGCGCGCCCTGCCCGGCCTGCCAACGCACGAACTCAGGGTTGCGACCGTTCCAGCGCAAGCCCAGCAACTGTCCGGCATGCCGGGCCTGGGCGGCCTGGCTGCGCGCCTCGTTGGCCAGTTGGGCCAGGGCCTGGCGCATTGGCGCCTGACCGGTATCAAGAAAGGCCACCCCCAAGGCACTGAACAAACCGACGATCAGTAAGACCACCAGCATTTCCAGGAGCGAGAACCCGCGACTGCGTTGCATGCCTAGAGGTCCCAGTTACCGATATCGGCGTCGGTGCCTTCGCCGCCTTCCTGGCCGTCGGCGCCCAGGGAAAACAGATCCACCCGACCGTGCTGGCCCGGGGTGCGGTAGCCATAAGCATTGCCCCACGGGTCCTGGGGCAGGCGACGGATGTAGCCGTCAGCCCGCCAGCTGCGCGGCAAGGGTTCCAGGCCCGGCTTGCTGACCAGCGCCTGCAGACCCTGCTCGGAGGTGGGGAACCGCAGGTTGTCGAGGCGGTACATATCCAGCGCCTGCTCCAGGGTCGCCAGGTCAGCCAGGGCTTTCTGGCGCATGGCCTTGTCCTGGCTGCCGAGCACGCTGGGGGCAACCACCGCGATCAACAGGCCGATGATAAAAATCACCACCATGATTTCCATCAAGGTAAAACCGCGCTCGCGACGTTTGACTGCACGATTGCCTGGCATGGCGTGCTTTTCCATTTCAAATTCTCCAGCTTCAGGTTGTCTGTTCAAAGGCTAAGGCCCTGGTTGAGCTGCATGATCGGCAGCAACACCGCCAGCACGATGAACAGCACCACCGCGCCCATCAGCAGAATCATCAGGGGTTCGAATAACGCCAGCAGCAGGTCGACCTGGCGCGCAAACCCACGCTCCTGGTTGTCGGCGACGCGCAAGAGCATGTCGGGCAAGGTGCCGCTGGCCTCGCCGCTGGCGACCATGTTCAACAGCATCGGCGGGAAGTGCCCGCTGGCACTGAGGGCGCGGTACAGGGTCACGCCGCCTTCGACCTGTTCACGCACCGCCTCCAGGGACTGGTGGATCTGCCGGTTGCCGACTGTCGCGGTGGCAACCTCCAGGGATTCGAGCAATGGCACACCACTGCCGAGCAAAATCGCCAGGCTGCGCGAGACCCGTGCGCTTTCCAATACCGACAGCAACACGCCGATGCGTGGCAGGCGCAAGGCCAGGTTGTCGCGGCGCAAGCGCCATACCGCCTGGCGCAATAACAGCCGCGCGCCCACTGCCGACAGCAAGCCCAGCCCCAGCAACCACGGGCCGAGCATGACCAGGCCCTCGCTGGCGCCGATTAATATTCGGGTAATCAGCGGCAGGCTTTGCCCGGTATGGCTGAACTGTTCAGTGAGCTTGGGCACCACAAACGTCATCAGGCCGATCACCACCGCCAGCGACACCAGAATCAGCACCGCCGGGTAGATCAACGCGGTGCGCGCCTTGTGCCGTTGTTTCTGTACCTGCTCCAGGTGTTCGGCCAGGCGCTCCAGTACCGGCGCCAATTTGCCCGAGCGTTCGCCCGCCTCCACCAGCGCGCAATACAGGGTGTTGAACTGCCCGCCCTGGCGCCGCAGGCTCTGGGCCAGGCTCAAGCCTTCACCCAGGGCACCGCGCACCGCCACCAGCAGATTGCGGATCGCCGGCTCTGCCAGTTGGCGCTCCAGGGTGCCCAGGGCATCCACCAAGGGGATGCCGGCGCTCAACAGCGTGGCCAACTGGCGGGTCAATTCGCACAGTTGCCCATGGTTCAAACGTTGCCCGCGCGGGCTCGACAGGCTCGCGCCCTGCACCTGCAACTCACGGGCAAACAGGCCCTGCTCGCGCAGCAGTTGGCGGGCATGGCGCTCGCTTTCCGCCTGGATGCTGGCTTTGCGACGATTGCCGCGCAGGTCCAGCGCCTGGTAACGATAGGTCGGCATCAGTCGCGCACCGCACGCAGGACCTGCTCCAGGCTGGTGTCGCCACGGCGCAGGCATTCAGTGGCCATGGCAGTCAGGCTCTGGCGCTTGTCGGCGAGGTATTCGTGCATCGTCGCTTCACTGGCGCCGTCGTACAGCAGGCCGATCAAGCCGGCATCCAGGGTGATGAATTCATAGAGACCGATCCGCCCGTGGTAGCCACTGCCCTGGCAGTCGTCACAGCCCTGGGGGTGAAAGCTCTGCGCGAGCGTTGCCAGTTCCGGCCACAGTTGGCGCTCGGCGGCCTGCAACGGTGCGGGCGTTGCGCAATGGCACAGGCGGCGCACCAGGCGCTGGGCCATCACGCCCTTGAGGCTGGAGGCAATCAGGAAGGGTTCGATGCCCATGTCACGTAGGCGGGTGACTGCGCCCACCGCGCTGTTGGTGTGCAGCGTCGACAGCACCAGGTGCCCGGTGAGGCTGGCTTGCACGGCGATCTGTGCGGTTTCCTGGTCGCGGATTTCACCCAGCATGATCACGTCCGGATCCTGGCGCAGGATCGCCCGCAGGCCGCTGGCGAACGTCATGCCGGCGCGGGGGTTGATCGCCGTCTGGCCGATGCCGGTAATCGCGTATTCCACCGGGTCTTCGACGGTCAGGATATTGCATGAGCCATCGTTCAGCGCATTGAGGCTGGCGTACAGCGTGGTGGTCTTGCCCGAGCCCGTGGGCCCTGTGCTCAGTAAAATGCCGTTGGGCCGCGACAGGCAGGCGCGCAGGGCCTGCTCCACCTCGGCGGGCATGCCCAGGTTATTGAGGTCCAGCAAATTGGCCTGTTTATCCAGCACCCGCATCACCACGCGCTCGCCGTGGATGCCCGGCAAGGTCGAGACTCGGATATCCACTTCACGCCCCCCGGAGCGCAGGGTAATGCGCCCGTCCTGGGGCTGGCGTTTTTCGGCGATATCCAGGCGCGCCATGACCTTGATCCGCGACACCAACATGGCCGACAAGGCCCGTGGCGGGCGCAGGATCTCCCGCAGATGGCCATCGACCCGCAGGCGCACCACCAGGCTCTGCTCGAAGGTTTCGATATGGATATCCGAGGCGCGCAGGCGCAGGCCTTCGGCGAACAGGCCATTGATCAGGCGAATCACCGGCGCCTCGTTATCGCTCTCCAGCAAGTCTTCGATACGTGGCAGTTCGTTGATCAGGCTGTCGAGATCGACCTGCTCGCCGATGCCCTCAATCAAGGCCGCCGTGGCCGATTCGCCGGCCTGGTACAAGGCCCCCAGGCGCAGTTCGTATTGGGCCGGGTCAAGGTGCTCGACCAGCGTCGGCAGGCCGTGTACGCGCAACACTTCCTGCAAAGCGTCGGTATCCACATCGTCGCGCAGGTACAAGGTCCAGCCCTGCGGGCCCGGCGCCCGCGCCAGGCCCGCCTGGCGCGCCATTCGGTAAGGCAGCAACGGACTCACCACACGCCCTCGTCCAGGCGTTCGCGGCTGGCCGGGAACAGGCGCAGCAAGGCGTTGTTATCGGAGATCGCGGGCAATGCCAGGTTCGAGCTGGCCTTGAGGTTGCGGTACTTCTCGCTGCTCAGTTGGGCCAGGGTCTCGCCGTCGCGCATGATCCGCGGACGGATAAATACCATCAGGTTCTGCTTGGTGCGCTGGCTGGCGTTGGAGCGGAACAGCCGCCCTACCCCCGGGATATCGCCCAGCCATGGCACCCGCTGGTCACTGTTCTTGGCCTCGTCGCCGATCAGCCCGCCGAGCACCACCAGGCCGTTGTCTTCGACCATGACCTTGGTCTTGATCTCACGCTTGTTGGTGATCACATCGCTGGCACCGGTGCTGTCGGCAATCGAGGAGACCTCTTGCACAATGTCCAGGCGCACGGTGTTGTCGATATTGATCTGCGGCTTGATCCGCAGCTTGATCCCCACTTCCTTGCGCTCGATGGTCTGGTAGGGGTTGGTGTTGTTCTGCGTCACCGAACCCGTCACAAAGGGCACTTCCTGGCCCACCAGAATCGACGCTTCGGCGTTGTCCAGGGTCAGCAAGGTGGGGGTCGAGAGCAGGTTGAAGCCGCTTTCGCTCTTGAGCGCATTGAGCAGCGCAATGAAGTTCAGCCCGCCGCCATTGAGCTTGCCAAAGCCTGCGGTGGCCCCAGGCACATTGGCCAACAGCTTGCCCAGGCCGGCGGTGTCGCCGCTGGCCGCGGCCCCCGCCAGGCCGGCGATGCTCGTACCACCGTTGGTAAAGTTCACCGCACCGCCGCCAAACGAGTCGCCCAGGAACAGCCATTGCACCCCCAGTTGCTGGGCGCGGGTATCGGAGACCTCGGCGATGATGGCCTCGACCACCACCTGGGCACGGCGGATATCCAGTTGTTCGACGATGGTGCGGTAGGCGGCGATTTCACTGTCCGGGCCGACCATCACCACGGCGTTGGTGCCCTCCTCCGACTCCATGCGAATCCCCGAGGCGCTGACCGCCACCGGTTTGGGCGCACCGTCCGTGGCGACGCCTTCAGCGCCGGCGCCGGGGGCGTCCTGGCTCAAGCCGCGCAGCACCTTGACCACTTCGGCCGCGTTGGCATGGCGCAGGTACATCACCACCGTGTTCGAGGGACGCAAGGCATTTTGCGGCTGATCCAATTGTTTGAGCAGCGCGCGTACCCGTTGGCGACTGTCGGCACTGCCGCGCACCAGCAAGGCGTTGCTGCGGGGGTCGGCAACCACCTGCGCACCATCGGCGCCCTGCTCGCGGGCCAGCAGGCGGGTCATCAATTGCGCGGTGTCATTAGCGCTGGCATTGACCAGGGGCAGTACTTCCAGGGGCTCCTGGCTGACCTGGTCGAGCTGCTGCAACAAACTGTCGATACGGTCGAGGTTACTGCGCCAGTCGGTGATCACCAGCAGGTTGGCTGCAGGGTATGGGCTGATCACCCCCACACGCGGGTCAATCAGCGGCTTGATGATATTGAGCATCTGTTCGCTGCCGGCGTTGCGCACACTGAACACCCGGGTGGCCATGCCATCGTTGCCCTGCCCGGCCTGGCGCGTGGACTCCACCGGCACCGGCTCCAGGCGCGCCGCCTGATCCGGCACGATCTTCACGCTGCCATTGGGCAGGTTGACCGCGGCAAAACCCTGGGCGCGCAACTGGGCGAGGAAGATGTCGTAGATCGCCTCGCTGCCGAGCATATCCAGGCTGCGTACCGTGACCTTGCCCTTGACCCGGGGATCGATGATGAACGTGGTGTTGGTGATGCGCGACACACTGTCGATGAAGTCAGTGAGTTCGGTGTCGATGAAATTCACTTCATATAAGGCCGGCGCTTCGACGGCGCGGACCGGGGTCACGCTCAAGGCCAGACACAATGCGCTCAGGCCTAGGCATTTATTGATCATGTGCATCGTCAGTTCATTCCTTGCGCTTGAGGCCGATCACCGGTCGCTCAGTCGGCCATGGCAAGCGCTCGCGCTGCCCTTGATTGTCAAAAATCAGCCCGCGTTCATCGATATCCTGCAAGACGATGCCCGGGGCCAGGCGCTGACCCAGGGTCAGCGTGCGTTCTTGTTGCCCGAAACGCAGGACCAGCACGGTGGCGCGCAACGGCGTGGCCTTGAGGCTGCCCAGGTAATCGACCTGGAGCGTGGTCAACGGCAGGTCACCGCTGGGCGCCAGACGTGGTGCCCAGTGGTTGCTCAACAGGTCGGCGACCGGCGCCGGCGCCGGGTATGGCGCGACCGGTTGCGCGATCCCGTGCCACAGTTGCAGCACACATTGCGCCGCCAGCCAGGCCAGCAGCGTAACCAGCAACAGGTTGAACAGGCCGGTTGCCCGGCTCAACTGACCAGGCTCCGTGGATGCCATCCCGGGTGCCCCTGTACGTAGCGCACCTCGGGCAATTGCAGGGGCGCCAGTTGCCAATCCGCCGGCTGCTCGCGCAACCAGCCTTCAAGGTGTTGCCACAGGGGTTGCCCGGCATCGGCGGCAAAGCCCAGGCCAAAGGTGCGACAGGTGCCGACCGGCTCGGCAAACTCGCTGACCCGCTTGCCGCCAGGACTGTAGGTGACCTGCCAGGGCTGGCCGAGCCAGCGCGGCAGGTCCTGGCTGTTGTCCAGCAACAGGGGTTCGCCAAACAGTTGCTCGGCGCCGTTCTCCAATACCTGGCGCACTTGCTGTGCCGGTACATCGACCACCGGCGCCGGGTAGCTGGCGCTCAGGCTGATCAAGTGTTCACGGGTAATCATCTGGCCACGGGCCAAGGGACTGTCGTAGCGCAGGCCCGGCAGCAACACCGCACTCTTGGGCTCACGGGCCAGGGCCTGGTGCAACAGGCGGTCCCAACTGCCACCACGCACATCGCGGCGCCAGAGGTTTTCCGGGGCCTTGGCCAGGGGCTGATCGAGCCAGGCGGCATGGGCTGCGCGCTGCTGTTGCAAGCGGGGTTGCAGGCGCTGGGCGTGGGCCTGGGCGGTAGCGTCCAACGCGCTGGCCTGGGCCGCAAAAAAACGTGCCTCAAAGCGCCATTGCCCCGCCTGCGCCTGGCAGCGGATGCGGAAGGCGCCGCTGGCCCGGGTCCCGCCCAGCACCACCGGTACGCGCTTGCCGGAGCGTTGCAGGATCTCCACCGGCTGCGGCCACAGATCCTGGCCACGGGCGCACAACATCAAATCCACCTGACTCAGGCGCTCGGCCAGCCAGAATCCCGGTCCGGTGCCGACATCGGCCAGGGCCACCACCAGGTCGGCTTCTTCGCGGGCCTGGGCGAGCACCGGTTGCAGGCTGTGCAGCCATTGCTTCAAGGAGGCTTGCTGGTCCCGTGCATAAGGGTCGGTAATGCCGACGACAGCAATACGCACGCCACCCCGGCGGAACACCTGCATACCTGGGGTAGCCAGGCGTTGCGCGCTGGCGCTGGCCAGCCCGGCACCGAGCACCGGCTGGCCGAATTGCTGGTACAGGCCCTGGCATTGTTCGGGCCACAGCACGCGCTCATCACTGCTGACCCGTACTTCGCTGCCGAGCAACTGGCTGCCCTGGACCCCGGACAGGCCCCGGGTCAGGTAGGCCAGGCCGCTGCCGTTCCAGCACTGGCCGTTTTCCAGGGTCAGGCTATTCTCCTGCCCTGCTTCATCGCGCAGGCGCTGCAACACCGCGCCGAGTACCGCATAACCGCCGGTTTGCACGCTGTCACTCAGGGAGGCATCCAGCAGGCCATCCAGGCGGCTGCCGTCGGCCTGGCGAAAACGCGCATTGGCCCCGGTGATCCAGGGTGCCTGGCCGATCCGTGTCGCCGGCCCCAGGCGCGTGGCGGGCACCACCGGGCGACCCGGCAGGCGTGCATCGAGGGTGTCGGCGATATACAGCAGGTCGACGGGCTGGCTGTCCGCAGGCCCCGCCGCAGCGCCCAGGCTAGAGCAGCCGGCCAGCCACGGCGCACAGGCGCCCAGCGTCATCCATCCCAATACATCGCGCCGCACCATTGAAGCCATTGTTCTCTCACCCTGAGGCTAACTCTGCTTTAAGGGCGGCATAGTGGGGGTCAATTAATGACGGTTTAATGTCAGTTTTTTAACAGGAGTGAAATATGCAGCCTTGTAACAAAAAGAAATAAAAGAAATACACATACATACATTTTTAACAAAACCGACCGCGAATCATCACATTCGGCTCTTAGAGTTCGGGCTCCTTTCAAAAATCGTGATCTACAAAGGACCTGATGAAATGAGTCGAGAGACTGGCGACAACCAGAATCGCAACCTGAGCCTCAATGAACCGATGGAATCGGTACTCACTGCCTACCTGAGCCGCCGCAGCGTGGTACGGGGCGGACTCGGCGCCGCGATTGCCATGATTGCCGGCACCGGCCTGACAGGTTGCTTTGACAGCGGCGGTGGCTCTGACCACAACACCCCGACCGAGCCCGCCAAACCGGCCCTGAAACTGGGCTTCAATTCGATCCCGGGCTCACGCACCGACGGCTGCACCGTGGCGGCCGGCTACACCGCGCACATCCTCGCGCCGTGGGGCACGCCGCTCAACAGCAACGCCGCACCGTGGAAAAGCGATGGCACCAATACCTCGACCGACCAGGCCAACTCGGTCGGTATGAACCACGATGGCATGCGCTTCTTCCCGATCAATGGCAGCTCCACTGACGGCCTGATCGCCATCAACCACGAATACATCGAGCAGTCCGAGTTGCACCCCAACGGCGCGACCCTGATCGGTGGCGTGCGTCCGGTGGAAGAAGTGCGCAAGGAAATCAATGCCCACGGTGCGGGCGTGATGCGGGTGACCAAGGTCAACGGTCGCTGGCAGGTGATGGAAAACGATCCACTGAACCGTCGTTTCACCTCGGCTACGCTGATGGACCTGTCGGGGCCGCTCAAAGGCACCGAGCACGTCAAGACCAAGTTCTCGCCAACCGGCACCCAGACCCGTGGCACCAACAACAACTGCGGCAATGGCTACACGCCATGGGGCACCTACCTGACCTGCGAAGAAAACTGGCCAGGGATTTTCGTCAACCGCAGCGGCAACCGCCCGGCCGACCAGGTGCGCATCGGCGTAGGTACCAGCAACGGCAACTATCGTTGGGAAAGTGTCGCGGGTGACCCGAGCGAAGTGAACGGCGAGTTCAGCCGTTTCAACGTCACCCCAAGCGGCGCCACGGCCACCGACGACTACCGCAACGAAGCCAGCACCTATGGCTACATCGTCGAGATCGACCCGTACAACGCCTCGACCCGTGCCGTGAAACGCACGGCACTCGGGCGCTTCCGCCACGAAGGTTGCTGGCCGGGCCTGACCACCGCCGGCAAGCCAGTGGTGTTCTACAGCGGCGACGACTCGCAGAACGAGTACCTGTACAAGTTCGTCTCCACCGCATTGTGGGACCCGGCAGACGCCAACCCCCGCGATCGCCTGGCCACCGGCGCCAAGTACATGGACAGCGGCAAACTCTACGTGGCGCGCTTCAATGCCGACGGCAGCGGCAACTGGCTGCTGCTCGACGTGGCCAGCCCGACCGTCGATGGCAGCACCCTGGGTGCGAAGTTCACCGACCTGCCGGGGATCATCCTCAACACCCGTGGCGCGGCCGATGCCCTGGGCGCGACACCGATGGACCGCCCGGAATGGACCTCAGTCAACCCGCTCAATGGCGACGTGTACCTGACACTCACCAACAACACCAGCCGCACCGTGGCCAACGCCGCCAACCCGCGTGTAAACAACAAACACGGGCACATCATTCGCTGGCATGACGCCGATAACCAGGTGTCCTTCACCTGGGACATCTTTGTATTTGGCGCCAACGCCGCAGGCACCCCGGACCTCAACCGCTCCGGCCTGACAGTACTGAACCAGTTCGCCAGCCCGGACGGCATGACCTTCGACAGCCGTGGCGTGATGTGGATCCAGACCGACAACGGCGAAAAAACCCTGACCGACTACACCAACGACCAGATGCTGGTGGTAATCCCCACCAATATGGTCGATGCCCAGGGCAAACAGGTACCGGTCAATGCCCAGAACCAGGCGGACCTGCGGCGCTTCTTCGTGGGGCCCAATGGTTCGGAAGTGACTGGGGTGACGTTTACGCCGGACAACAAGACAGTCTTCATCAACATCCAGCATCCAAGCAACTGGCCGTCCACTAACGTGGCTACCGACGTCACCGTGGGCAAGGTACGGGCACGGGCATCCACGGTGGTGATCCAGCGTACAGACGGTGGGGAATTGGCGATCTGACCAGGCTCGCGTAGCACCGCCCTTGCAGGAGCTGGCCGGTAGGTCAGCCACCAGATGGAGTGGCTGATAAGCCGCCATCGCTGGCAAGCCAGCGCCTACAGGGGATCTCACAGCACGCAGAACCTTGGATCAGCCACAGATCGAATGTGGGAGCCGACTTGCCGGCGCCTACTTCTGAATGCGGTGTGCGCTTTTAGAGCGGCAAAGGCTCCCGCGAGCGCAACAGCATGCCCTGCGCCGGCACTCGCGCGTGCCACTTCACCACGCCCTGGGCTTCGACACGGTACTGGCTGCGAAAGCGCTGGCCATCCAGGTCAATGTCCAGTTGCAGCAGGAAGTGGTCACCGTTGAGCTGCAGGCCTTCACTCAAACGCTCGAACATTGCGTCATCCATCGCCCCCAGGGCCTGGCGCAATTCGCCCGCATCGCGATAGCCCCCCGCCGGGCGTGCGCTGATCAGCCGGGTCAGGACCGAACGCGAGACCTCACCCTCATACAACGCATCCAACAGCGGCAGCATCTCCAGGTTCAGCGCATTGGCATTCAGGCGCCAGCCAGCGGTCTCGTCCAGGCTGCACAGCTGTGGATAGCGCAAAGCCCGCAGCGCGTCGGGAACGGCCAGCAGGTTCAATTCGCTGATATCGCGCATCCGTTGATTGGCCGCCAGACGCGGCGGTGATTGACGCAGGTATTCATTGCTTTCTGCACCTTGCAGGCGGGTCTGCTGGTCGGTGTCTAGCCAGTCGGCCAGGGTCTGGGCCAGGCGTTCGGCCGCCATGTCGGCCCCCAGCAGATGCACCAACTGGCGCTGGGCACGTTCGGCTTCGGGGCCGATCAAGGCGTTGACGTTAAAGCAGGTGTGCAGGTCGCGAATCTGGATGCTCGCCTTGCCACCCTTGAAGTCATAAGCCAACGGCTGCCCACGCATGGCCTGCCAGAACAACGGGCTGGCGCGCCACAGCGGGTCCTGCAGGGCCTGCTCGGTAAAGGCCAGGGCCGCCCGCTCGATCGCCCGCGCCTGTACCCGTTGCTGCACCAGACGCACGCTGTCGACCTGCTGGCGCCCTTGCTCGACCATCCAGGCCATGCCGCCCGCGAGCATGGCCAGGGCCACCAGCACCATCAATAACGCCGCCCCCTGCTGCCGCTTTTTGTCCATTGCCACGCCACCTTTGTGTAGATCCTGGCGACAGTCAACACAGTGGATGTTTCAACCAGGTGGCAGACTCACACAATTTCCGCAAAAACGTCACCGCGCCGTCATAAAGCCCCGGCAAACTGCGCCTTCATATTTCAAATCAATGGCTTGGAGTGGCGTTATGGGCGGTATAGGGATTTGGCAACTGGTCATCGTGCTGCTGATCGTGGTCATGCTATTCGGCACCCGGCGCCTCAAGGGCCTGGGCAGCGATGTGGGCGAGGCAATCAAGGGTTTTCGCTCCTCCATGGGCAACGAACCCGGCGCACAGGCGGCGCAAAAGACCAGCCTTGAGGCTCAAGCCGAGCCTGGGCGATCTGCAGACAGCAAACACTGATGTTCGATATCGGTTTCAGCGAACTGCTGCTGGTGGGCCTGGTGGCGCTGCTGGTACTGGGCCCCGAACGCCTGCCGGTTGCCGCACGCAATGCCGGGTTGTGGCTGGGCCGGGCCAAGCGGGCGATGAATACGCTCAAGGCCCAGGTCACTCAGGAACTGGACCACGAGCACCTGCTGCAAGGCATCGATCAGCAGCCATTGCGGCAACTGGAGCAGCAACTGCGCGACGGCATCCGCCTGGACGCCCCGCCGCCGCCAGAAACCACCCTTTCCCCAGGACAACCTGCCCCATGAGCGACCTGCCCTTGCCTGCCCCACGCCTGTCGGTGACCGGCCACCTGACCCGGTTGCGCTCGCGCCTGGTGCGCTGCGTCCTGGCGATCCTCCTGGTGTTCTGTGCTCTGTTCCCCTTTGCCCAGCAGCTCTACAGCTTCGTCTCGCAGCCGCTGCGCGATTTCTTGCCCAGCGGCGCCACGATGATCGCCACCGGGGTGACTTCACCCTTTCTGGCTCCGCTGAAGCTGACCCTGATGATCGCCCTGTTCATCAGCATGCCGCTGCTGCTGCACCAGGCCTGGGGCATGATTGCACCTGCGGTGTACCGCCAGGAACGCCGCACCGCCGCCTGGTTGCTGGCCGCCAGTGTGGTGCTGTTTTACGCGGGCATGGCGTTTGCGTTTTTCCTGGTGTTCCCGATGATGTTCGGCTTCTTTACCAGCGTGACCCCGGACGGCGTGGCGATGATGACCGATATCGCCCTGTACCTGGATTTCATCCTCGCGCTGTTGCTGGCGTTCGGCCTGGCGTTTGAAATCCCGGTGGCCACCTTCCTGGTGATCTGGGCCGGGATCACCGATGTGCAGACCCTGCAGAAAAGCCGGCCCTATGTGATCGTCGGTTGCTTTGTGGTGGGCATGCTGTTGACACCGCCCGATGTGTTTTCCCAGACCATGCTGGCGGTGCCGATGTGGATTCTGTTCGAGCTGGGGCTGCTGGCCAGCCGGTCTGTCAGCCAGCCCCTGCCTGACGCCTCGGAAATCGACGCTGGCCGACAGCTGTAGCTGTGCGCGGGTATGCCGCAAACCACTACTCGCGGTCGAACAGGTCCTGCGCCTCAATGCAAAAAGGGTTGGCGACGGTGGATTTCTAACGCCCGTAGCATTGCGACCTGCCCGGAGCAAGGCCGTCCCGCCGACAGATTAAACAAAATGTTGACTTAGTAAGGCACCAAGATAAACTGCGCCTTATGAATATTTTAGAGAACAAACACCACATCATGCTGCGTGAGCTTGACGGGGTGCCCGCCGAAGTCCGGGACAGCGTCAAGCTGTGCTTCGAGCTGCTGTCGGCGGCGGCCGCGATCAATCGCGTGTGTGCCATCCGGCTGGCCCGCTACAACCTGTCAGAGGGCCGCTTCGTCATCATGCTGACCCTCAAGAGCGCCGGCGGGAAGCTGTCGCCGCTGGAGTTGGCGACACGCCTGTCGATTACCACCGGCACCGTGACTGGCTTGCTCGATGGCCTGCAGGGCGATGGGTTTATCAAGCGCAAGACCGACCCGACCGACCGCCGCAAGCTGATCATCAGCCTGACCGCCGACGGTAAGCGCGTGGTCGATGAGGTGTTTGCCGAACACACCGACTGGATCAGCGGCATCATCCAGGGCCTGAGCCTTGAGCAGCGCCAGGCCTTGTCCGAGTCGATCTACTGCATATCGGCCAGTCACGCCCTGTCCCAGCAACTGCCGGATGGGCATTAGGCCCGGGTTTCAATTGCGTCAATCGCGGTAGTCACACAAGGAGGTGTCTGATGCTGCACAGTCAACGAGTGATGACCAATTTCGGCAGGAAGCCACGCATTCACAGTGGCGTCGATGTCATCCGCCACAGCATGGTCTCCCTGGAGCGCTACATCCCGCCGGCGCTGTACCGGCGTCTGTTTATCCAGCGCATCGCCCGTCACTCCCTGGCCATCGAAGGCTTCGAGTTTCGCCCGGTGCAAAGCCTGTTCGAACTGGAAGAGGCCTTGCGCCTAGTCAACGACAGCTATGCGCGGCGCGGCATCTCGACGGTGTGTCGGGCCGGCATGCGCTTTTCCGCGTTTCATCTGCTGCCGGGCACCACCACCTTCGTGGCGGTCAAGGACCGGCAGATCGTCGGCACCGTGTCGTTGATCGAGGACTCCATGCTCGGCCTGCCCCTGGAAGAGGTGCATGGCAACGAGGTAGTCCTGCAACGCCTGGCCGGCGCCCGCCTGGCCGAGGTCGGCACCCTGGCCGTGGCCGCCGGGTATCGCGGCAAGGGTGTGCCGTTGATGCTCTACAACGCGATGTTTCGCTGGGCCATGCATTTTCGCGGGGTGCAGCGGCTGCTGATCGCCGTGCACCCACGGGCGGGGGCGTTCTATCGCAATGTGTTGTTCTTCTCCCCCATGGGCCGGGTGCAGCCCTATGCCAAGCTCAACAATGCCTTGTCGCTGCCACTGTCTCTGGACCTGGGCAATGCGCCGGCGGTTTTCCAGCAGGCCTATCAGCGCCCTGCCCTGGGGTTTGCGGTCGAAGGGCAGCGCACGCACTTCTACGACTTTTTCTGTCGCAGTGACTACGCCCATATCCGCCTGCCCGCCACCGGCAGAGTGCGCCCCTGGGACGCGCACGAAGTGCTGACCCATATGGCCCGCTGTGGCGTGCATGGCCACAACCTGGCGCCACGGATCCAGCGGGCGCTGGCCCTGGCGTAAGCAAGTTCAAACGTCATTTCATGGAGGAAGCAGTATGGACAGCGGATTGCTGCGCGCGATATTCAGGGAAATAACGATCAAGCAACCGTTCGAGCGCATCCCCGAACCGGCCTTGGTCATGGAAGAACAGCAGAGTGTGGCGTCCTACGCCGACAGTGCCGCCCAGGGCCAGGCCTTGTCCGGCACCCACCTTTATCACTGCGCGCAGATGTGCGCGCTGATCAAGCCCGGCGATGTGGTACTGGACATCGGTTGCGGCCCGGCGGCCCTGTTGCTGCAAGTCGCACGGCTCAACCCACGGGCCGAATTCATTGGCATGGACCTGTCGCAGAGCATGCTGGAGGTGGCGCGTGAAGCGTGTCACCAGCAAGGCATCGACAACGTGCAGCTGATTGAAGATGACATGACCCGGCTCGGCATGATCGCTGACCGCAGCGTGGATGTGGTGATCTCGTCGATGGCCCTGCATCACTTGGAAAACCTCGGCCAGCTGGAAGGGACTTTTCGCAATATCTCCCGGGTGCTGCGCAATGACCGGGCGATCTACCTCAATGACTTCGGGCGCCTGAAAACCATCGAGTCGGTCGACTACTTTGTCGAGCGCGCCAGTGACGGCGCAGATGCCGAAACCCTGCTGGACTACCGCAACTCGCTGCTCGCGGCGTTTTCGCTGGAAGAGTTCCAAACCCTCGCCGCCAGCTACCTGGGGCCCTGTGCCAAGGTCTACAGCACAGCGTTCAGCCCGTTGATGATGGTGATTCGCACGCCCAAGCGGCGCTGCGTGAACGTGATGAAACCCGAGTTCCGGCGCCGCTACAGTGCCCTGCCCGCCAGCCGCCAGGCGGATGTGAACCAATTGCGCCTGTTCCTGCGCCTGGGAGGCCTGGCCAGTGCCTTTTGAACCCGCCCACCTGGCACTTGCCCAGCAGCAGTGGCGCGAGGTACTCGGTGACGCCGGTGTGCGCGTCGATCCGGCCAGCCTTGAGCGCTTCCAGCGAGACACCTTGTGCTCCCCCGCGTATGCCAGGGTAGTGATTGCGCCACGCTCCCCCGAGCATGTGTCGGCATGCATGGTAATCGCACGGCGCTATGGGGTTGCCGTGCATCCGATCAGTACCGGGCACAACTGGGGCTACGGCACCGCCGCGACCACCGACGAGCGTTGTGTGTTGATGGACTTGTCCGGGATGGACCGGATTCTGGCGTTCGATGAGGAGCTGTCGGTGGTGACCCTGGAGCCCGGGGTGACCCAGGGTGACCTCGCCCGCTATCTGCAGGAACACAACCTGCCTTGGATGACCCCCGTCACGGGGGCCGGCCCGACCTGCAGCGTACTGGGCAACGCACTGGAGCGCGGCTTTGGCATCACGCCCCACACCGACCATTTCCAGGCAGTGCTCGGCCTCGAAGCGGTGCTGGCCGACGGCACGCTGTACCGCTCGCCGATGTCCCTCGGGTTCACCGCGCCCTGTTTCAAATGGGGCGTGGGGCCGTACCTGGATGGCCTGTTCAGCCAGAGCGGGCTGGGCGTGGTGACGCAGATGTCGATTGCCCTGGTGCGCAAGCCCGAGGTTATCCAGCCGTTTTACTTCTGGGTCGATGAAGAACACGGTCTGGAAGCGGCCCTGGCGGGCATCAAGCGCATACTCGACCTGGCTCCCGGGCAGATCGGTGGCATCAACCTGATGAACCGCACGCGGCTGCTGACCATGGCCAGTGAAGCCCCCCAGGTGGTGGGCATGAGCGAGGCACAGCAACGGGCCGCTGCCGATGCCCTGGGCTTACCCGCCTGGATGGGCGTGGGTTCGATCTATTGCCAGAAGGCGCAGCACGCCTCGCTCAAGCGCATGATCAGCCTTGAGCTGGAGTCTTTCGCCAGCAAACTGCTGTTCAAGACCCGTGGGCAGTTGAGCGCAGCACGGCGCTTGCTCGGCCATCTGCCCGGCGGCTGGTCCCGGCGCTGGCAGCGAACCCTGGACAAGATGCTGCAAGGCATCGACCTGATGGAAGGCCAACCCAGCGAAGTGGCCTTGCCGCTGGCCTACACTGCGGGCGCCAAAACGCTGCCCGGCGCGCCCCTGGACCCGGCGCGGGATAACTGCGGGCTGATCTGGTACGCACCGATCCTGCCGCTGAAGACTCAACCCGTGGCCGACTTTGTGCGCGCCATGGAGCGTCGTTGCCATCAGCAGCAAATGCCTTGCCCGGTGACGCTGACCAGCCTGTCGAGTCGCGCCATCGACTGTACCGTGCCGCTGCTGTTCGATCGCGCGGATGCCCAGGCATCGGACCGGGCCCATGAGTGTTATCGCCAGCTGTTTGCCCAAGGCAAGGCCCAGGGCGTATTGCCGTATCGCGTGCCCGTCAGCTTCATGCACCTGCTGACCGACTCCGCAGGGCCCGCCTGGCAGCTCGGGGCGCGGCTCAAGGCGGCACTGGATCCCGACAACCTGCTTTCACCGGGGCGCTACTGCGCCACCAACCCAACGCCTGCCCAGCCCATGACCGCGTCGGTGGTATCGATATGAATGAAGAACGCAAAGACCTGATTGACCAGGGCCTCCTGGCAACCCGCAATCTGGGCGAGTGCCTGGCCGTTGACCAGGTAGCGCTGGCAGCGGCCCTTGCCGCGCAGTTGGAACCGTCACTGGCCCGGACACTGTTGAGCGCAGCCCAGGCCAGCCAGACACTGGGCATCTCCAAGAAAGTCGCCGCCCTGGGCCTTGCGCTGGGGCAATGGCTGGAAGCCGCCGCCCTGCCCTTGCGCGAGCAAACCTGGCGCCTGTTGCTGGAGCATCCTTCAGACACCGTGCGCAGCTGGGCGGCCTTCGCCAACGTCTATTGCCAACGCAACAGCACGCTGGAGCAGGCCTTGCTGAGCCAGTTCCGGTTTGCCACCGATCCACACTTTGGCGTGCGCGAATGGGCCTGGATCGCCCTGCGCCCCCTGCTGGCCCGGGACCTGGGCGCCTCGCTGGAACTGCTACGCAGCCATACCCGTAGCGACGACCCGCTGATCCGCCGCTTCTGCGTTGAAATCCTGCGCCCGCGCGGGGTCTGGTGCGAACACATCGCCCCGCTCAAGGCCGAGCCACACATGGCCGAACCCCTGCTGATCGGCATGCTCGATGAAACCGACAAATACGCCCAGGACTCGGTGGCCAACTGGATCAACGACGCCAGCAAGACCCGCCCGGACTGGGTACAGCAGTTGTTCCAGCGCCACCCGCCCAGCGGCAAGGCCGCCACCAGGATTTTCACCCGGGCTACCCGCAGCCTTTCTCAATAGACGTGAACAGGAGTCACCCATGTCGCTCAAGGACAAGCTACAAACCGTCAAGGATCAGATGGCCCAGTTGCCTGCCGAGGTCCTGCACAAATTCCAGGCATCGCTACAGAAGCTGCTCGACAGCCATCTGGGCGACAAGGCCCTGAAGGCCAACGACAAGGCGCCCCTGGCGGTACTCAAGGATGCTGACGAACAGGATGTGGACCTGCGTCAGTTACTGGATAAAGGCCCGCTGGTGCTGGTGTTCTACCGAGGCCTGTGGTGCCCCTTCTGCGGCCAGGCGTTGAGCGCCTACCAACAGATGGTCACCGACCTGGCGGCCTCGGGCGCCACCCTGGTGGCGGTGTCGGCGCAGACGCCCGAGTTCTCGCGCAAGACCCGCGAGGCCCTCGGCATCAACTACCTGCTGCTCAGCGATGCCGACAACCAGTTGGCGCGCCAGTACGGCCTCGTGTTCAAGCTCGAAGACGAGCTGGACGAGGTCTACCGCTCCCTAGGCGCCGACCTCAAGCTGTTCAACGGCTCCGAGGCCCTGACCTTGCCAATGGCAAGCGCCTTTGTCATCGGCCAGGACGGGGTGATCCGCGCCGCCTTCGTCAACGTGGACTACTCGCAACGGGTAGAACCCCAGGAATTGATCACGGCCGCCAGCGCCGCCTAAAACGGCCATTCTCGCCGAAGGCACCCTTGCCTTCGGCGAATCCACTTGTTCAGGGACTGACGACATGAAACGAATCGCAATCATGGGGGCCGGCGTAGCCGGTCACCTGGCCGCGCTGTACTTCAAAAAAAGGCTACCGGGTGTCGACGTCATCCTGATCGGGCGCCCGGACCGCAAGCGCCCGATCGTCGGCGAGTCCACAGTCGAGTTGACCACCCACTTCTTCAAAGGCCTGGGGCTGGGGCGCCTGTTGGAAGAAAAGCACTACCACAAGTACGGCCTGACTTATTACCTGAAGCTGCGCAACAACCCCGAGTGCCGCAACTACGTGGTGCACGAGGCCCCCGGCGTGATCCGCATGCCGGCCTACAACCTCAACCGCTTCAGTTTCGACAAGGACCTGCGCCAGATTGTCGGCGATCACCAGGTACACATGATCGAGGCTGACGTCACCGCCGTTGACCTCAATGCCGGCGAGCACGCCACCCATCTGCTGACCCTGCGCAGCGCCGCCGACGAGCAACAGCAACTGACCGCCGACTGGGTGGTGGACGCCACCGGGCGCAATCGCTTCATGGCGAAAAAGCTCAAGCTGCACAAAGAGGCGACTTACCAGCGCAGTACCTTCTGGCTGCGGCTCAAGGACTTCGACCGCAGCATCTTGTCCAGCATCACCGCGCACAAGGACAAACATCACTGCTACGACCCGTACTACGTGACCCACCATTTCTACGGCAAGGGCTACTGGATCTGGATGATCCCGATGCGCAGCGACGATGGCAACGAGATGATCAGCATCGGCATCACCTACCGCCCAGACATGATCGAGCAGAAAATCAGCACCCTGGAGGCGTTCAAGGACAAGGTCATGGCCGACCACCCGGTGATTACCGAGTTGATCGAGTCGGGCCAATTGGTCGATACCCAGGCCATGCACAACTACATGTACGAGGCGCGGCAATACTACTCGACCGAAGGCTGGTTCCTGCTGGGCGACGCAGCCTTTACCTTCGACCCGGCCAACAGCGCCGGGCTGGCCTATGTGGCGCAGCAGATCCCGCAGGTCGCGGCGATGATCGAGAAGGACATCCATGGCAGCCTGACGCCCGCCTACGTCAATTGCCTGGAGTCGCACATCCAGGCGCAACTGGCCCTGCAGGACACCTGGAGCAAGTGGTACGAGGTGATGGACGACCCGTTCATGATGGGCTGGACCCTGCTGTTCGCCAACATGGCGTACTTCCATGTGGTGCTGCCGATGTACATGACCGGGGACTTTCTCGATGGTCATCAGGCCCAGCAATTTGCCGATCTGCTGCCGCGCTACACCCGCGAGATGCAACCCTCGCCGCTGCCGTTTGCCTGCCTGCTGCAAGAGATCCGCCGCTCCAACCCGGGCTTGAGCCCGACGATGATGCCCAACCTCTACTCGCGCACCATCAACTTCGACCTGTACAAGGCCGAAAACCGCGCACGGCCGATCTACGCGTCCAACTATTACCTGCGCTCGGCCCTGCTGCGGGTGCGGCTGATGAAAATGGTCAAATGGTCGCTGTCCACGCACCACCTCAGGTTGCTGCTGCGCCATGGCTGCGGCGCGGTGCAGGACCTGGCGCGGGCTGCGGTCCTGCGTCTCAAGCCTTCGTTGTTCTACAAATATGGTGAGTCGCCGGAGCTGCTCAAATCTCCGTTCGGCAAGGAAGGTGGCTTCCTCGACCTGGTACGTCGCGGGTGAACGGCATGACCCAGGTCCGACCTGACTCGACAGCCGATTTGCTGGAGCGAAGTGCCGTGCAACTGGCGGGGTTGATCCGCAGCAAGCAGATTTCGCCGGTGGAGTTGATCGAGCAGTGCATTACCCGCCTGGAGCAGGTCCAACCGCTCTGCAATGCGATGGCCGTCGACCTGTTCGAGGGGGCCCGCGACGCGGCACGCCGTGCCGAACAGGATGTACTCAAGGGCCGGCCACTGGGACACTTGCACGGTGTGCCCTTTTCCATGAAGGAAGGCCTGGGCCTGGCGGGGCAGCCCAAGACCTGTGGTTCGCGCTTGCGCAGCCACACCCGGGCGTTGAGTACCGCCACGGTCGCCGCGCGGCTGATGGCCGCCGGCGCCATCCCCCTGGCCCTGGGCAATCAGGCAGAAATGGCGCTGTGGCCCGAGACGGACAACCTGGTGTATGGCCGCACACTCAACCCCTACGACACCACACGCACCGCCGGTGGCAGCAGCGGCGGCGACTCGGTGCTGGTTGCCAGCCAATGCGTGCCCTTTGCCCTGGGCACCGACGGTGGCGGTTCGATCCGTATCCCGGCGGCGTTCAATGGGATCTTTGGCTTGAAACCGTCACGGGGCCTGGTACCGCTGAGCGGGCACCTGCCGCTGGACGAGCACCGCGTGTCGCTGCCGGTGTCTCAGGCCGTCGCCAGCCACTTTGCGGCAGGCCCCCTGTGCCGCTATGCCGAAGACCTCGGCGCAGTGCTACAGATCATCGCCGGCAGCGACGGGATCGACCGCAATATCCACTCGGGCTATCGGCAGCCAGCCCAGGCGACAACGCTCAAGCGCGTATTCGTCTGCCTGCCCGGCCCACTCAAGTGGGGCACCCCCCTCTCGCCCGCCGTGGCCGCGGCCGTGACCGAGACCGGCCAGCGTTATGCTGACCAGGGTGTGGACGTGCACGCCTGGAATGAAGGCTGTTTTGCCAACGCCTTTTTTATCTGGCTGGCCGTGCTCAAGTGCGAGACGAACATTCACCTGGCCGACTACCTCGGGGATGGGCAGCCATTGAGTTATCCACGGGCGCTGTATGCCGCCCTGGCCGGCAAGCCGCTGTTCTCCCGCGGGCCACTGCTCGCCAGCCTGATGGACAGCGGCGGCGATCGGCTCGGTAACCCGGGGCTCGCGCGGTTCCTGAAGCAGCGCGATCACGTGCAGCAGGTCCTGGCCGGGCTGTTCGACGGCCAGAGCATTTTGGTGTTGCCGGTCACGCCGACCGTTGCACCCGCCCATGGCAGCGCCCTGAAGCGTCCGTTCGATATCGGCTATTGCGCGCTGTTCAATGTGCTCGGCTTTCCGGCTCTTTGCGTGCCCATGGGACGCCTCGACCAGGGCTGCCCGGTGGCTGTGCAGCTGGTGGCCGGGCTGGGGCAGGACGCGTTGTTACTGGAAGCCGCGCGCTTTCTGGAAATGGAATTCGGCGGCTGGCGCAAGCCCCCGCTCTAACACTTAAAGCACTAGGACACCCCATGCAAACCACTACCAGCGCTATCACGCTACAACCCACTGTGCCAGCAGGCGGGCAATCGGCCGTGGGCTCCCAGGCCGAGCACTTGACCTTGTTGTTCCTGATCCAGCTGATCGTGATCTTCAGCGCCAGCCGCCTGATCTCCTGGCTCAGCACCCGCTGCCTGGGGCAAACCCCGGTGGCCGGGGAGATTCTCGCCGGGCTGGTCCTGGGCCCGAGCCTTCTGGGCTATTTTTTCCCGGAACTGCTCAGCAGCATCTTTGTGCCGCAAACCTCCACCGCCTTTGTCGCCACGGCCCAGGTCGGCCTGATTCTGTTGATGTTCCAGGTGGGCCTGGAATTTGAATTCGGCGCCCACCTCAAGGGGCGCAAACGCTCGATCATGGCGATCAGCCTGGGCGGCCTGCTGGTGCCGTTTGCCAGTGGTTTCCTGGTGGCCGAGTACTTCTGGCAGCAGATCGTCGGCGACAAGCCACCGTTGCTGGCGTTCCAGCTGTTTTTTGCCACGGCGTTGTCGATCACCGCCCTGCCGATCCTTGGGCGGATCTTCATGGAACTGGGGTTGTCCCGCTCCCGCGTGGCCACCCTGACGATTGGTGCGGCGGCCATCGATGATGTGTGCGGCTGGCTGATTCTCGGTGGGGTGACGTCGATCATCGCGTCCAACTTCAGTGTGTGGGCCTCCCTCGGCAGGATCCTCGCGCTGGCGGTGTTTATCGTGCTGGTGCTGTGGGTGGTGCGGCCCTTGGTGCTGCGCTGGATCATCGGCGACCTGGAGCGCAAACCGCTGTCGGCCCAGGGCATTTCCCTGATGCTGATCGTGCTGTTTGGCAGTGCGGTGATCACCAACCTGATCGGCGTATTTTCGATTATTGGCGGTTTTATCATCGGCGTCGCCCTGCACACCCATCGGCCCTTTGTCACGCAGTGGAATGCCAAGGTCAGTGGCCTGGTCAATGCGTTTTTCCTGCCGGTGTTCTTTGCCTACACCGGATTGCGCACCGACATCGGCTCGCTCAACGGCGACACGGCGCTGCTCAATTGCTTTTTGGTCTGCCTGGTGGCGTTCGCCAGCAAATTCCTCGGTGCCTATGGCGCCAGCCGCTGGCTGGGCGAAACACCGCGCAACAGTGCATTGATCGGCGTGTGCATGAACACCCGGGCGCTGATGGAACTGGTGGTGCTTAACGTGGGCTATGACTTGGGGGTATTGCCCAAGGAATACTTCACCATGTTGGTGATCATGGCCATCATCAGCACCTTTATCGCCTCGCCTCTGATTCGCTTGCTGACCAGCGAAGAGCGGCGCGTACCGCTGGGCCAGCCTGCGGTGAAATAGGCGCGGGCAGGCCTGCCCCCATAGCATCAGGTTGCGCCAGCCGGGCGCCATGGAGGGCGACTAAAAAACGCTGAACGGGTAATCGACAATCACACGGTACTCATCGGCATTTGAATTGCCCCGGGTATTGCCTGGCGCGGTGTATCCCTGCGCTGAGCGGTGCGTGGCCCAGCGCAGGGTCAGGTTCAAGCCTTTGGCCTTGCCGTCCGGTACGGCATACCGCAGGGCGACGTCCCGTTCCCAATGGTGGGCATCTTTACCGGCAGCGTTGTAGATGTAGCCGTAACCGGCGCTGTTGGGATCGACCCGGGTCAAGTCTGCTTCACCCCGGGTGTATGAGGTGCTGAGTTGCAGATCCGGCGCGTTGATAAACGCCAGGTTCGTCTGGTATTGGATCTTCCAGGACTTTTCTCCCGGCGCGTTGAAGTCTGCGTATTGCTGGGAGTTGCCCAGGTAGAGGAAGGTCCGGTCGTCCTGGATCATGTAGTCGAACGGCGTGTCCCCATCCACTTTCTGCACCCCCAGGGTCAGGCTTTGACCGGCTCCGGACAGGGTCAGGCCACCGCTGTAGGTGTTGTTGTCGATACTGCCCAACCGGCTCTGGCCCTGATCGCGGGTATTGAAATAGCGCAGGTACGGCGTCAGCGTCAGCGTTGGCGCCAGCTTGAAGGGGTAGCTGGCGGCGGCGTAGTACTGGTTCCAGATATCGCTCAGTTGGCCGCCATACAGGGTCAGTGTCATTGCCCCCGGCACTGCATAGACACCGCCCAGCCAACTCATGGACGAGCTCTCGCGATCGGCGGCCACTCCAGCCTTGTTGCCGCTGCCGTAACTGGTGGTCAAATGACTTTGGCCGCTCTGGTTGCGCTGGCGCGTGGAGTCGACCCAACCGGCGTCCAGGGTCAGGTGGTCCAGGCTGTAGTGCTTGAGCGTGACGCCGCGAAATGTCTGCGGAAAAACGCGGCTGACACCACTGGCGATCAGCGGGTTTTCAAGGTACTGGTCACCCGCCTGCATCAGGCTGTCAAACCCACGCAACTTGAGGGCGGCGCCCGCAGAGGAGAAGTCCGACTGCGGAGCACCTTCTGAGTCCAGCGGCAGCAACCCGGCCCCGCCACTGCCCCCGCCGCCATCCAGCTTGAGCCCATAAAAGCCATGCACATCCAGCCCCACGCCAATGGGGGTGTCGGTGTATCCCGAACGAAAGGACAGGTACACGCCCTGCACCCATTCGCGCTGGTCACGCCGTGACGGGGTGTTGTGGTTATCGCGGCCCAGGTAGTAATTGCGCAGCAAGCCATTGAGGGACGAACCACTGACAAACCCCGGCGCGACCGCCAGCTCAGCCTTCTGCCGTTCATTGATACCGGTGCTGAGGTTGTCCCGCTGGCCAAGGGAGTTGTCGGCGTACGCGGCCCCTGCCGACAGTGACACCGTCAGCGACATCGACACCCGTGCCAGCCGTCTCAGGGCACATTCCATCAACGCGGCTCCTGTTGTTCCAGCACGGTCACGGTCGCCGTGGTGCCCGCCCGCAAACGGCCCTGGCTGGCGTACCCAGGATCAATGCCGATCCGGACCGGCACCCGCTGTGCCAGCTTGACCCAGGTGTAGCTGGGGTTGATGTTGGCCAACAAGCGACTGCCCGGGGAATTCTCCCGGTCGGTGATGGCGAACGCGATGCTCTGTACAGTGCCACCAAAGGTTTCGCCGCTCATCAGCTGAATCCGGACACGGTCGCCCTCGGCAATCCGTGGCAGCTTGGTTTCCTCGAAATAGCCACTGACATAGAAGGACTCGCTGTCCACCAACGCCAGCAAGGCACCGCCGGCGGTGGCGTAGTCGCCCTGGCGCGTCAACAGGTTAGTCACGTAGCCACTGACCGGCGCGATGACCCGGGTGCGTTGCAAATCGAGCTCTGCCTGGGTCAATGCCGCCTTGGCCAACTGCACATTGGCCTCGGCCAGTGCGAGATTGGCCTGGTTGCTCAACAGTTGCGCCTGGGCAACCGCCACGTCGGTACTGGACTTCTCCCATTCCTCGCCGGAGATGGCAAACCCCTGCTTGAGGCTGCGTCGCCGCCGCTCCTCGCTCTGGCGCTGCTTGAGCTGCGCCTCGCTGGCGATGATCGCCGCCTGGGACTGGCCCAGGGTGGCCTTGGCCACGTCCACCGAACGCCGTGCATGCTCGACCGCCAGGGCGTAGCGCGCCGGATCGATTTCCAGCAGCACATCGCCCTTGGTCACATGCTGGTTATCCTGCACCCGCAGGCTGACGATCAACCCGGAGACATCCGCCGGCAGTGTCACCACATCGGCACGCACACGCGCGTCGCGGGTCCAGGGCGAGCGGGTGTAATGCTCCCAAGCGAACCAACCCAGTACCAGCGCCAGCAAGACCACCACCAGGGTAATCAGTTGGGGGATGATTTTTTTCAAGTTCATGGGGTTCCCATCACTAAAATGACCACAGCACAGACGCAGGCATAAAGCGCCCCTTCAAACAGCGCCTCGTGCCAGACCCGCCGTAACACGCCCAGGCGGCGCAACCCCCAGTCCAGCAGCATGAACACCGGCAACGCCAACAGCAGGGCCTGGGCAATCGGCGGCAGGTACACGCCGCCCACCTCGAAATCAATCGGCAAGGGCCGGCACTCCTTCTTCCACGGGTTCAAGAAATTCGCGGTAGCGCTCCAGGAACGAAGCCACGATCAGCACGGCCACCCGAATGCGAAACACCGACCACAGCTGCTCATGCCCTGAGGGCAACGCGCTCGCGTGCAGTTGGTCCAGCTCGTCACCCAGTTGACGCAAGCCGGTGGCCAGGGCCTGCACGTCAACACCCGACCGGCCCGCCACATAACGTCCGGACTGATCCAGGACGGACTGCAAACGGGCCTTGGTTGCCGTTGTGAGCAATGTATTTTCCTGGCCTTGCTGCTTGAGCTGGTTCAGGGCGATCCCCAGGGCCATGCAGGCGAGGCTGACCTCAAACAGCGCGTTGGAGCGCTGATCGTTGGCGGCCGGCAACAACCCCAGCATCATGGTCAGGCGGTCCACCATCCGGCTTTCAAAGGCGAACTGGCGCGAGTCCGCCGTAGAAGTCTGGAGCAGCGCGTAGACCTGGCCACGGCTCTCGTCATACAGGCGCTGGATCCGCCGCGCCGGGTTGAACGGAAACACCCAGGCGTACACCAGCAACGACAGGGCACAGGCGCCAATGTAGGCACCGGCAAACTCGAACCACTGGCTCGCGGTGTTCTGCCAGGCCCCGATATTCTGTGGGCCTACCATCAGGAAGGTCGACAGGCCCAGGCCCATGCCGATCCCCGCCGTCATCGGGCTGGCCAGGCCCACCGCAATCACATACAGCAGCGGTGCCAGGATCAGAAACAGCATTTCTACATCGCCAATGGCCGGCACCAGCATGAACTGATAGACCGCCGAGACCACCAGAGACAGGCCAAACCCGCGTGCGTAATTCTGGCTCGCGGCCAGAGGCCGGGGAAAAGTTGCCATCAACGAACAGAGGATGCCCACCAGGATCATCCCGGCCCGGGCGCCGTCCCACGCGGTCTCGATCCAGATCAGGCCGCTGGCGAGCAACGCCGTAAAGGCCCGCGCTGCGTTCATCCCGGCCAGGCGCCAGTCCAGGTACAGCGGGTTGCTCTGGCCCTGGCGATGCGCACAGCTGGCCCGGCGGCCGTCCTGGATGGCGTCGCTCAGTTCGAGGATTTCCTCCAGTTGATGCAACAGGCGCGCCTGTTCCCAACGCAAGGCCCAGGCCAGTGCGCGCAAGGTCCCGGTCATGGGCCCGGCGTGCTGCTCGGCATTTTTTGCCTGTTGATCAAAGCGCTTTTGCAGCGCGGTGAAACGCTTGCGCGCTTCGGTCGACAATGAACGCCCGGCCACTGCCAGTTCGTCCAGAAACGCCAATTCATCAGCGCGCAACTGTTGGATATCCTCGGGCAGAGCGCCTTCCCAGCGCTCACCGATCAGCATGCGCTGGCGGCGCAGCACGGTCAGCCGCGAGGTCAGCAGCACCAATTGGTTGCCGAGCAATTGCACCAGCCCATTGGCACTGCGCAGCCGTGGGGCGTCGAAGTACAAGTGCCGGCGCAGGCCTTCCAGGGCGCTGATTTCGCCCAACAACTGCATCTGGCGCTGGTGGAAGTCGGCCTCGCTTTCTTCGGTACGAATCACCGCCGCTGCGTGGGCGGCCATCAGTTTCAGTACCTCGTCGACCTTGGCAAAATAGCCCCGCGCCACCGCTTCCGGGCGCGCCGTGAGCAGACTGACCAGGCAGACACAGGCCACCGCCAGCAGCGTCTCAGTCAGCCGGGTAATCGCCAGCATCAGGGTGTTGTCCTGCTCAGGCACTGCCAGCAGCCCCACCACCACGGCGGTAAAACCGCTGAGCACGAAGGCATGGGACCGGGTATAGCGCAACAGCGTGCCGCCGGCGGTGCAGAACGCCAGCCACAACGACAAGGTGATCACGAAGGGTAACGGTGCCTGGGGGAAAATCCCCATGATCAACACCGCCACTGCGGCACCGACCAGGGTGCCGATAATCTGCGAAAAACTGCGCTGCAACGCCATGCCGCCCAGGGGCTGGCTGACGATAATCACAGCCATCACCGACCATTTGGGTTGATCCAGGTCGAAGATAAAGGCCAGGTACAGCGTCAACAGCCCCGCCGCGACGGTGCGCAAGGCAAACAGCAACACCCCGAGGCCGGGGTTGAACACTATCTTGAAATAGTTGATCAGCGGCTGCATGGGAGCCCTTCGTCCTGGACTGAAGCGGGGCTGCACAAGCAGCGCAGCCCCCAGACCTGGGCTTACTTGCCCTCAGTCAACGCGTTGTAGCTGGTGAACAGGTTGCGATAGTCCGGGATGTGGTTGGAAAACAAGGTGCCCAGGCCTTCGATATCGTTGCGCCAGTCGCGATGCAGCTCACACGCCAGGCCAAACCAGGTCATCAACTGCGCGCCGTTGGCCGACATGCGGTTCCAGGCCGATTGCTGGGTCAATTCGTTGAAAGTGCCGGAGGCATCGGTCACCACAAACACTTCATAGCCTTCGGCCAGGGCTGACAGCGCCGGGAACGCCACGCACACCTCGGTCACGACGCCTGCGATGATCAGTTGTTTCTTGCCGGTCGCCTTGATGGCCTTGACGAAGTCTTCGTTGTCCCAGGCGTTGATCTGGCCGGGGCGGGCAATGTAGGGCGCGTCCGGGAACAATGCCTTGAGCTCCGGCACCAGCGGGCCGTTGGGGCCGGTTTCGAAACTGGTGGTCAGGATGGTCGGCAGCTTGAAGTATTTGGCCAGGTCAGCCAGGGCCAGTACGTTGTTCTTGAATTTGTCGGGCTCGATATCGCGGACCAGTGACAGCAACCCAGCCTGATGGTCAACCAGCAGGACGGCTGCGTTTTCTTTGTCCAAGCGAACGTAAGGTTTAGACATCATGATGCTCCTGGGAAAAGGGTGCCTCCCGAAATGGGCAGCACCTGGAAAGACCAACCGCGTTTACTTGCGCTGAGAGTCTAGTTCTTCGTGGTTGTTTGCCACTTCCTGCGCCTTGATGTAGCTCTCGATCAGCAATTGGTAGTGCGGCATGGCCTGGGTGTAGACGTTCGCCCACTCCTGGGCATCCGGACGGTTCCACGAGCCTTGCAGTTCCGACAGGGTGCCCATGATGTCGATCGGCACCACGCCGGCCTGGGCCAGGCGCGCCACGGTCAGGTCGGTGGCCAGCTTCGAGTGGTTGCCCGACGCGTCGACCACGGCAAATACCTTGTAGCCTTCATGCACGGCTGCGATGGACGGAAACGCCAGGCACACGCTGGTCAGGGTGCCGGCAATCACCAGGGTCTTCTTGCCCGTGGCTTTGACGGCGGCACGGAACTCGGGGTTATCCCAGGCGTTGATCTCGCCACGACGGGCAACGTATTGGGCGTGGGGCGCCGATTCGTGAATTTCCGGAATCAACGGACCGTTCGGCCCCTGGGGGACTGAAGCGGTGGTGATGACCGGGATTTTCAACAGGGTTGCCGCCTTGGCCAAGGCAATGGCGTTGGCGCGCAATTGAGGAACGTCAATGTCCTTGACGATCTGGAACAGACCACTCTGGTGGTCGATCAGCAACATGGCGGTGTCGGTGGGGTCAATTGTCGGCTTCTGACCATTGAAGTTTGCAGCATTACCTGAAGCGCTCATTTGCATTTCCTCTTGCATGGATGAACCTCCCTGGTGTTATTGCCTGCCAAATGCCCGGCAGGCTCTGCACATCCTTATGCAGATACGAATGGGTTGCAACTGGATAGATCAGCTGGCCATCGGGCCTGTGCCTCGACGCTTCTGGCGCCAACAGACAATTCCAACAATGGAACACCTGTGCCCGGCGATCCCTGGGAGCGCGAAGCGATCATTTTTTGCATTTCAGCAGCCCAGCTTCAGCTGTGGCCTGGAAGAAACAGCGGCTCTACCTTAGTCATCGCACTGGGTGTCCGGTAGTGGTTGAAGTAGACTTCACCATCTCAAAAATGGAACGATGGCCATGTTCGACCTGAATGAACTTTTCCTCTACGCCAAGGTGGTTGAGCATGGAGGCTTCGCGGCGGCGGGCCGGGCGCTGAACATGCCCAAGTCGACCTTGAGCCGCCGGGTCAGCCAGCTGGAAGCCCGGCTGGGCGCGCGGCTGATACAGCGCTCCACCCGTCAATTCCAGGTCACCGATATTGGCCTGGCGTACTACCGCCACTGTGTGGCGATGACCGCCGAGGCAGAATCTGCCGAAGACCTGATCGCTTTCAACAAAGCGGAGCCGCGCGGAGTGATTCGCCTGAGCTGCACCACCGCACTGCTCAATTACTGGGTGGCGCCGATGCTGGGCCAGTTCATGGCCCAGTGCCCCAGCGTCGAGCTCAACGTGAAGAGTTTCAACCGCAAGGTGGACGTCATCAGCGAAGGCTATGACATCGCCTTGAACCTGTGCTTCCCGCCCCTGGAAAGCAGTGACCTGGTGATGAAGCTGCTCGCCAGAAGCCCCCAGGTCCTGGTGGCGAGCCCGGCGTTTTTGCAGCAGCACCCCTTGCCGCTGCTCCCCAGCGACTTGTCGGGATTACCCACCATCAGTTGGGGCAACCCAATGTTGCAGTACGTGTGGGGGCTGACCGGGCCAGAAGGCGTGACGGCTGAGATCTGCCACACGCCACGGCTGATCAGCGACGACATGCCCACCCTGAGAAGCGCTGCACTCCAGGGGGTGGGCATCGCCAATCTGCCATTGGCCGTGGTCAGGGATGAGATAGAAAACGGCCGCCTGGTCAGCCTGCTCCCGCAATGGCGGCCGACCGAAGGCGTCATCAGCGCGGTTTTCCCTTCAAGGCGCGGGCTATTGCCTTCCGTGCGGACCTTGATCGACTTCCTGGCCCAGGCGTTTGGCGATCAACAGCCCTGCCACACAGCAGAAAAGCCGGGTTTCGATGGCTGATACCGTGACGAGTGGGCGCATCGAGCACCTCGACGAACACGCCCCTGAACAGAGGTATACCCATTGCAGGCGCCGGGCGGCAATGTGCCGAGCCAGAGCGCCGCATTGATTGTATTGATGATGACTATCAAACCGACCGGCCTGTTTAATTGCCAGCGCTGATTCCTATAATCGCCCCCACATTTTCCCCCCGGCCTGTCTTCAGGCTGCATTTCCTCCCCCCGGATCTCAACACCATGCCAAGCGTCAGCCAGGCCCCTCGCAGCCTTCCCGAACATAATCAACAGAGTGTCAAACAGCAGTGGCTGGCGATTCTCTCGGTCGCCGTGGGCGCCTTCGCTCTGGTGACCAGTGAGTTTCTGCCCGTGGGTGTGCTCAACGACGTCGCCAGTGACCTGGGTATCAGTGCCGGCCATGCCGGACTGATGGTTACCCTGCCCGGCATCATGGCCGCCCTCGCCGCGCCTTTGCTGTCGGTCAGCATCGGTACCATGGACCGCCGCTATCTGCTGATCGGCCTGACGCTGATCATGATCATCGCCAACTCGGTGGTGGCGTTGGCCAGCGACTTCGGCCTGTTGCTGTTTGGCCGTGTGCTGCTGGGCATCAGTATCGGCGGTTTCTGGGCGACGGCCATCGCCCTCAGCGGACGACTGGCCCCCAAGGGCGTCGGCGTGGCCCAGGCCACCTCGATCATCATGGTCGGCGTGACCCTGGCCACCGTGCTCGGGGTGCCTGTAGGGACCTGGCTCAGTGGCCTGATGGGCTGGCGCATGACCTTCCTGATCACCGCGCTGATGGGCATACCGGTACTGCTGGCGCAGATCTTCCTGCTGCCGCGACTCAACCCAGAGAAAGCCATCCGTATCAGTGACTTGCCAGCCTTGTTCATCAACCCGCAGG
This sequence comes from Pseudomonas fluorescens, assembly GCF_000730425.1. NCBI lineage: Bacteria > Pseudomonadati > Pseudomonadota > Gammaproteobacteria > Pseudomonadales > Pseudomonadaceae > Pseudomonas > Pseudomonas fluorescens. Next base: position 1,154,097 of record NZ_CP008896.1, read on the forward strand.
CTCGGGTCGGGTTGATCGCAGTATTGCTGATCGGCCTGGCGCACTTTGCTGCATACACCTACGTTGCGCCCTTCTTCAAACACAGTGCCGGCTTCGATGGGCCGACGATTGGCTCACTGCTGTTGCTGTTCGGCGTGGCTGGGGTCATGGGTAATATTTTTGCCGGTTTCGCCGCCAACCGCAGCGTACGTCACACCTTGTTGCTGGTGGCACTGATGATCGGCACCAGCACCGCCCTGTTCCCCCACTTCGCCACCGGCCTGACCGGCGCAGCGATGCTGATTGCACTCTGGGGGTTCGCCTTCGGCGCCTTCCCGGCCTGCGCCAGTATCTGGATGTTCGTCGTAGCGCCCAAGGATGTCGAACGCGGCATGCCGCTCTTCGTCGCCTTGTTCCAGGTGATCATTGCCTTGGGCTCGTTCTTTGGTGGGCGGATCGTCGACCAGTTGGGCAGCTCGGTGCTGTTGAGTCTGGCCACGGTGCTGGTGGGGTTCGGTTTTGTGACGGTGTTGGTGCTGGGGCGCAATGTCAGTAACAGTCTCGCGGCCCAGCCGGCGATTGGTTGACCCCTAAACGTATGGCTTCCCCATGAGTCGGGGGAGCCTACTCGATTTTACGAGAGAGCCTGACTGTTGCTTTACCGAGGGGAAACTCTTGCGCTCCCGACCTTAACGACAAGGAAACCCTGGTGTTTTGCGCGTCAACTCTCACCACCAGGTCTATATCTTTTTGTTTGCCCAGTTTCTGGAAAAGATCAAAGATCTCTTTTTCATCAAAAGCGTCAACCCATACGCCATAGCGGCCATCGCCCACTCGCCAATAGAAACCACAGAACGCTGGAATGGCCCTTGTTTCATAAGCATTATCCAGGAGCTTTTTGCCGAATATGTTTTCCTGCTCACCGTTGTAAGCGCGGAATCCGAAATCTATCCATTCGCCTTCTTGCAGAACAACGACAGGCCTCCAGCGGTATTTTTCCCGGTAGGTGCTGTAGATCCCTGGCGCAGGATAGCCCTGGGCTTGTATTTTTTGCCGGGTATGCGCAGTGAATGTCTTATAGGACGGGTCGTTGAGCATCCGGTCTGCATAGCCGTCTTTAAACATGTATTGGGCATTGCTGTAGGCGCTTTCCTTGGTAATGGCGGTAGCCTGCGCCTCAAAGGCGCCCACTTCCTTCTGGTTGCCCGCACCACTCATCCACAGCACCACCCTGCCCCCTGGCGCCAGCCCTACTATAAAAGTGTCATAGGTGTCTTTTTTATGGGTGTCTTGATCGATAAAGCCCTCATCCAGGAGGCGCTTTATCTTCTGTTTATCCAAGTTCCATTGACCGGTATAGAACGTTCTCTCCACCAGCGAGTACCACGTAAATTCCAACGTATGGGGCACTCCCTTTTTTTCGAGCGCCGTGGTCATCGTTCCGCCCTGACTACCCCAGCCGGTATTCTGCGTGCCCCAGATCGCATCAAAACCGTAGGTAAAACCCTCTGCGATTATGGCGCCACGGTAAACCTCCACAGGATATTCCTGGGGTGCGGACACCGTTCCCGACCAGCTATAAGTCTGCGGCACGCCTTGGCTCTTGCAGGCCATCAAGGAAAAACACAACAAAACAACAGCCATCAGGCTTTTTGATTTCACGCACCGCTCCCTCGTCATTGCCCAGCAGGAGTATCGCCACTCACCGCGCCCCCCTCTCCCGGAATCAATACCATGCTTTGGGGCGAAGACAATGTAATACCCATTTCCTGAAGGCGGGCGAGCAGGATGAACAGCAGGTCGCTGCGGGTACCGGACACCGAGCGCGGGCTGTTGACGTAGCCGCTGACACCAATGATCAGGCCGTCCCGGGCCAGGTCCTTGAAGGTGACCGAAGGTGCGGGGGTGTCGAGAATCGCTTCGTGCTCGGTGAACGATTGCATCAGCAGTTCGCGAACTTTCAGTACATCAGTGTCCAGCGGCAATGTAAGGGTGATCCCCACCACGCCCAGCGCGTTGCCCATGGTGACGTTGCGCACATTCTGCGAGATGAACTGTGAGTTCGGCACGATCACCGTCGAGCGATCGGACATCTGGATCTCGGTCGCCCTGACGTTGATCCGCCGAATATCGCCCTCGACACCCCCCAGGCTGACCCAATCGCCGACCTTCACCGGCCGTTCCGTCAGCAGGATCAATCCGGAAATGAAGTTCTGCACGATGGCCTGCAAGCCAAACCCGATCCCCACCGACAGGGCACTGACGACCCAGGTCAGACTGGTCAGGTTGATCCGCAGGGTCGACATCACCAACAGGCTCAACAGCACGAAGCCGAGGTAGCCCACCAGGGTGACCAGGGAAGCGCGCATACCGGCGTCCATGTTGGTTTCCGGCAACAGCCGCTCGCTCAGCCAACGCTTCAAGGTGCGCACGGCGAACAACCCAACGACAAACATCAGCAGCGCAACGAGGATATCCTGGGGAATGATATGCAGGTTGCCCAGGGTCTTGCTGGACTCTCCCAGTTGAGTGAAGCCCTGGAGCAGCTCGCTGGGGCTCGAACCTGCGGGAAGGAAGGCCACCATCACAGCGGTGAGCAGCAGCAATGTGCGGCCGACGCCAGCCAGCACCGTACAAGCCTGGGCCTGGTGCCGTGGCGACAGCCCCAGCGCGTTGGCCAGGGCCAGGCCGCTGGGCTGCTTGGGTGAGAGCAGGGTTTCGCAGACGTCGCCGTAAAAGGCGATAAGCAGATAGGCCGTCGCTGCCACGACGCTGACCCACAGCAACTTGACGGTCAGGAAGTAGGCCAGGGACAGATACCCGGTGAACAGCGTGAGGACAATCACCGCCACCCAGATCGACGCAATAAAGGGCAGCATACCGGCGATCCCGCTCGGGCGGTCCAGCTCAAGTTTTTTACGCACGTGGCGCACGCGCAGCAACGCGGCGATGAAGATCAGCGCCGTGGTCAGTGCCGTCAGGCCATTGAGCGCCACCGTCAACGCCAGGCTGGCGCCGGTGACATTGTTGATGCGCTCCTCGGTGGCCACCAGCATCAGCGCCACTGCCAGAATCGCCGGGAAAGGTCCAAGGGCACTGGCGATTTCATCGGCAATGGCCGGCAACCGCCAGGATGGCCGCGGCAGCATCAGCAAGGCACGTCCAAGGCCTGCAATAAACGCACAGAACATGGCCAGGGTGACCAGATGATCAGACAGCCGCGCCAGGTTTTCACTCAAGACGGCGTTGCTTTCCAACCCCCAGCGCATCAACGAGACAGCGCCCATGATCGTCAGGATCGACGAGAACCCCACCGCCACTGCCAGCGTACTGCGCCGCAGGCGACCCTCCGGCAGCCAGCGAATCATCGCCCAGGTAAGCAGGCGCTCAAGCAGTCGCCGGCCAAAACTCCAGATCAACACCGCCGCCAGCAGCGTGCTGAAGAATGCCCACCGACGCTCGGGGCTGACCGCGCTCTTGAGGGCGACGATGCCTTCGGCCTTGAGGTTGTCCAGGCGCTGCAGGTCTTCTGCGGTGGGGCGGATCAGGGTCGACCAGAACGAGGGGCTAAAGGGCGTATCGGTACGGGAAGTAACCTGGGAATTAAACAGATTGCGCCGCAGGTTGACGATCTGCGCGGCAAGGTCGCGACTCGTCTGACTCAATTGTTTGGCCTGCTGCTCATCTTCAAGCAGGTCGTTCTTTTTGCGGGTCAGGGCATCGCGCTGCTCGGTGAGGCTCTGCGCTTCTCCAGGCTGGGCTGGGCCCAATACCTTCAGTTGATCGTCAAGACGCTCCATCTCCACGGCGCGTACCGTGAGCAATGCCTCAGTGCGCTGCTGCACCTGCAATGCGCCCTGTCGAAACTCAGCCAGCTTTTCGTCACTGGTGCTGACAGGGACACTCTGGCGAATCAACTCAAGCTGCTGGCTGAGCTGCTTGAGGTCGGCGTCGTCCGTCAACAGCGGCAAACTGTCGACAACCTCGCCGGCCACCGGCGTTGCTGCCGCATCTGCCCATCCCGCAAGACCAACAGACAAAACCATGGCCAGCAAGACCTGGCAGATGACGCCTCTGTAGATTCGCTGCATCCACTCACCCTTTCATTCTTTGTGCCATCGCCAGTATGGACCGCCACAGCAGAAAGGAAATTCCACCCTGAAGGCAAAAGAGTAGATGCAGAACGCGCACATGGGGTGAAGCCACTCAAGGAGCAGATAGCATTCCTGTCAATCAACCAACGTGGTCGTGAGCGCCAATGCCCACGGTGCCATCAGGCGCTGCGGGGTCTGGCAGGCTTTGCGCTTGAACACAAAGTTGCGGCACTTGTGCGCAAACTGTTGGCGGTTTTCCACCATGTCCAACTGCATCTGTGCCAGCTCGTTTGCGCGGCAGCGTTCAATCTGTTCAAGGCTCAAGTTGGTTTTACGCGCACGTTGCCGGGCGTACTTTTCATCCGTCAGCGCGCTGCTCGCCTGTTGCAACAGCCATGAGCCGAATGCGTGTGGGCAACGTGGGCCAATGTCCTGGACCATCCCCCATTGGCGAGCCTGAAAGACGCTGATCGGCAGGCATTCTTCGATGAGCTTGTGTGCGATTGCGCTGCCGACTGCGCGGGGCAGGCTGTAGGTCCAGTATTCGGAACCATACAAGCCCATGGTCTTGTAATGGGGGTTGAGCACCACACCCGCCCGGGCGAACACCAGGTCCGCCGCCAGCGCCAACATCACACCGCCGGCTCCGGCGCTGCCGGTCACGCCACTGATCACCAGTTGCCGGGCCGTCAGCAGCTCCTGACAGACATCGTCGATAGCCTGGATGTTGGCCCAGGCTTCCAGCCCCGGCACCGGGGCTGCCTGAATCACATTGAGGTGCACGCCATTGGAAAAGCTCCCGCGCCCGCCCCTGATCAGCAACACTTGAGTGTCCCGAGCCTTGGCCCAGCGCAGCGCTGCGACCAGCCGCTGGCACTGCTCAGTGCTCATGGCTCCGTTGTAGAACTCGAAAGTCAGCTCGCCAACGTGACCGGACTCTCGATAGCGAACCGGCTGATAGTCCGTCACATCAACCCCTTGGTTGGCAATCGAACCCTCCAGCACGGGCACATCAGCCAGTTGTTCAGCCAGTACATGACGGGCCGGCAACTTGAAGGTTTCATCCCCCGGCTGGGCCTTGCGCTTGAGCGAACCGACCCACACGCTGTGATCGCCGGCCGCGACCAATACCGCGTCATCCTGTACCGCGAGAATGTCCCCCGGTGTACCGCGACGCGAATCCAGGTGCGCGTCGTACAGGTAGTACTGCCCGCCGGCGAGACTTGCCAGTACACCAGGCTGGCCGTCGGCGGCATCGATACTGCGCTTGATGAAGCGGGCGCAATCGTGCCAGCTGAAGGCACGGTCGACCTGCTTCATGTTCGGTTGCAAACGCCCGATGATGTCAGGCTGCGTGTAGTCGAGTGGCGTCGGCACGAAGCCGCTGGCGAATTTTTCCACCACATCGCGAATGCAATAGATCGCCGCATCACTCACCGGGCCGTTGTACAGTTCGGACTTGCGCACATCGGCGGGCATGTCGAACTCACAGGTCGACCAGATCGGGCCGGCGTCCATTTCCTCCACCGCCTGCAAGGCCGTGACGCCCCAGCGCCGGACCTGCTGGGTGATGGCCCAGTCCAGTGCACTGGCGCCACGGTCACCGACGATCCCCGGATGAATGATCACCACCGGGCGCTGCGGATTGTTCCACAGTTGCTGCGGCACACGGTCCTTGAGAAACGGGCAGATCACCAGATCTGCCGCCGACGCTTCGATCTGCCGGCAAACCGTAGCTTCATCGGTGAACAACACCACACTGGGCTCGTGCCCCGACTGGCGCAGGTCCAGCCAGGCGCGCTGGGTCAAACCGTTGAACGCCGATGACAACAACATGATCTTCAATGAACGCATGACTGACTCTTCCTTGAGAATGCACGGCCACTGGCTCCTTGAGCCATCCTTGGCCTTTTATGGAAGCGCAAGGATAGAGAGCCTGCCGGCACAGCAGATGATCGAGATCAATCTTGTGTCATACGGCGAGACCCCCTCCTCATCTCGGGGACGTGGAATCGGCACCCGCCCGGGTGCCGATGCGTGTCAGCCTCGCGACTTCATTTGCCGATGGACACGACCGTCGCCGCCCCTCCCTCCAGCCGGAACACAAAGGTCACCCGATCGCCCACCGCCAGCCCTTTGAGCTGCTCTGCGGTCGCGCCAAAGGCCATGGTCATCGGCGGCCATTGCACGGCGGGGACGGCGCCGTGGGCGATGGTCACCTGCTGCTTGGCGGTATTGATGGCCTTGATCGTGCCTTCGGCGGTGGCCTGTTGGCCCTGCGGGGTTTGCGGCTTCATCTGCATGCCGTTCATGGGCATGCTGTTCATGGGCATGTCGTCCATTTTCATGCCGGGCATGTCCTGCGCGTGGGCGGCAAGGGTCAGCGCAGCCAGGGTGCCAGCTATAACAATGCGGATCGGTTTCATGGTTTTTTTCCTTGAAGGGTGGAAACAACGGGAAGGTGCCGGCGGCGCATCAGGCGATACGCCGCCGGTATGACGAACAGGGACAGCAAGGGGGCGGTGAGCATGCCGCCGACCATGGGCGCGGCGATGCGGCTCATCACTTCGCTGCCGGTGCCGCTGTCCAGCAGGATCGGCAGCAGGCCGGCGACAATCACGGCCACGGTCATGGCCTTGGGGCGCACACGTTGCACCGCGCCTTCACGAATCGCCGCGAGCAACCCGTGCTCACTGCCCTCGCCGCAATCCTGGCGTTCGGCCCAGGCGTTCCTCAGGTACAGCAGCATGATCACACCGAACTCGGCAGACACCCCGGCCAGTGCGATAAAACCGACGCCGGTGGCCACCGACAGGTTGAACCCCAGCCAGTAGAGGAACCACACCCCGCCCGTCAGGGCGAACGGCAGCGTGGCCATGATCAGCAAGGCCTCGTCAACGCGAGTAAAGGTCAGGTACAGCAGCACGAAGATGATCAGCAAGGTGGCCGGCACCAGCCACGTGAGCCGAGCGTTGGCCCGCTCGAGAAACTCGAACTGCCCGGAGTAGCTCAAGCTCATGCCCGGCTGCAAGCGCACCTGCTCGTTCACCGCCCGGCGCAGGTCGGCGACCACGGAGGCGATATCCCGCCCCCGCACATCGACATACACCCAACCCGAGGGCCGAGCGTTTTCGCTCTTGAGCATGGGTGGGCCCTCGCTGACCTTGACCCTGGCCACCGTGCCGAGGGTGATCTGGCTGCCCAGCGGGGTGTAGATCGGCAACTGCTCCAGAGCCCCCAACGAATCCCGCCAGTCACGGGGGTAACGCAGGCTGATCGGGAAGCGGGCCAGCCCCTCAACGGTCTCGCCGATGTCTTCACCGCCGATGGCGCCGCTGACGATCGACTGCACATCGGCGATATTCAGGCCATAACGTGCAGCCGCCTGGCGGTCGATATCCACATCGATGTAACGCCCACCAGTCAGGCGTTCGGCCAGCGCCGAGCTGACCCCGGGCACCTCCCTGGCCACCCGTTCGACCGCTTGGGTCACCGCATCGATCTGCTTCAGATCGCTGCCGGCCACCTTGACCCCAATCGGGCTCTTGATGCCGGTGGCGAGCATGTCGACGCGGTTGCGAATCGGCGGTATCCAGATATTGGTCAGCCCCGGAACCTGCACCACGCGGTCCAGTTCGGCCACCAGTTTTTCCGCCGTCATGCCCGGGCGCCACTGGTCGTGGGGCTTGAACTGGATGGTGGTCTCGAACATCTCCAGGGGCGCCGGATCGGTGGCGGTTTCCGCACGGCCGGCCTTGCCGAACACATGCTCGACTTCAGGTACGCTCTTGATCATGCGGTCGGTCTGTTGCAGCAACTGCGCCGCCTTCTGCACCGACAACCCTGGCAGCGCCGAAGGCATGTACAGCAGGTCGCCTTCATCCAGCGGCGGCAGGAACTCGCCGCCCAGGCGCGAGATCGGCCATAAGGCACTGAGGCAAACCAGCAAGGCCACCAGCAAGGTCGTCCTGGGCCGGCGCAATACTGCATCCAACGCCGGTTCATAGAGGCGGATCAACCCACGGTTCAGCGGGTTCTGTTGCTCAGAGGGAATCCGCCCGCGAATCCAATACCCCATCAACACCGGTACCAGGGTCACCGACAGCCCCGCCGCTGCGGCCATGGCATAGGTCTTGGTGAACGCCAGCGGGCCGAACAGCCGACCCTCCTGGGCCTCCAGGGTGAACACCGGGATGAACGACAGGGTGATGATCAACAGGCTGAAGAACAGCGCCGGCCCGACCTCGGTCGCCGCCTGGGTGATCACCTGCCAGCGTTGCTCGCCCTGCAGGGTTTGCCCGGGATGGGCCCGGTGCCAGGCTTCGAGCTTTTTGTGGGCGTTCTCGATCATCACCACCGCTGCGTCAACCATGGCCCCCACCGCAATGGCGATGCCGCCCAGGGACATGATGTTGGCGTTGAGCCCCTGTTGCCGCATCACCACAAAGGCGATCAACACCCCGACCGGCAACGAGATGATCGCCACCAGGGAGGAGCGCAGGTGCCAGAGGAAGATCCCGCAGACCAGGGCAACCACCAGGAACTCCTCCAGCAGCTTGTAGCCGAGGTTGCTCACCGCCCGGTCGATCAGTTGACTACGGTCGTAGGTGGTGACGATTTCCACTCCCGCCGGCAGGCTGTGTTTCAGCTCCTGAAGCCGGGTCTTCACCGCCGCGATGGTTTCCCGGGCGTTCTTGCCGCTACGCAGAATCACCACGCCGCCAACGGCCTCGCCTTCGCCGTCGAGTTCACCAATGCCACGGCGCATTTGCGGGCCAAGCTGCACAGTCGCGACATCGCCCAGGGTCACGGGCACTGCGCCCGCCCCTAGTTTGAGTGGGATCGCGCGAAAGTCATCGAGGGTCTGCAGGTAGCCGGAAGCCCGCACCATGAACTCCGTCTCCGCCATCTCCAGCACTGCGCCACCGGTTTCCTGGTTGGCCCTGCCGATCGCCGCACCGACCTCGGCCTGGGTGATGCCCAGGCTGGCCAACTTCAGCGGATCGAGTTGCACCTGGTACTGCTTGACCATGCCGCCCACGGTGGCGACTTCCGCAACGTTCGGCAGGGTCTTGAGCTCGAACTTGAGGAACCAGTCCTGCAGGGCGCGTAATTGCGCCAGGTCATGCCCGCCGCTGCGGTCCACCAGGGCGTACTGGAAAATCCAGCCAACCCCCGTGGCATCCGGCCCCAAGGCCGGCTTGGCGCTGGCCGGCAAGCGGCTCTGGACCTGGCTCAGGTATTCCAGCACCCGCGAGCGGGCCCAATACAGGTCGGTGCCGTCCTCGAACAGCACGTAGACAAAGCTGTCACCAAAGAACGAATACCCGCGCACGGTCTTGGCCCCTGGCACCGACAGCATGGTGGTGGCCAGCGGATAGGTGACCTGGTTCTCGACAATCTGCGGTGCCTGTCCCGCATAGGGCGTGCGGATGATCACCTGCACATCCGACAGGTCCGGCAGTGCATCGACCGGTGTGCTCTGCACCGACCACACACCCCAGGCGCTGACAAACAGGGTCGCCAGCACGACCAGAAAACGGTTGGCCACCGACCAACGAATCACGGCCGCGATCATGGCTGGGCCTCCGTTTTTTCCAGGCGTTGGACCTGCAACTCATTGTCACGCGGGCTCAGCGCCACCCGCACCTTGTCGCCGACCTTGAGGCCCTGCGCCAGGCCAGGGCTGGCCAGGGGGAACGTCATGGTCATGGCCGGCATGCCCAGGCTCTTGAAGGGACCATGGGCCAGTGTGACCTCCCGGCTGTCGATGGCCAGGACTTGACCCCAGGCTTCATGCAGGACGGGCGCAGGCGCCGCCAACGAGGCGGCGACGATGCCCTTGAGACTGGCTTCCGAATCCAGCAGGAACTGCCCGGACGCCACCACCCGCTGCCCCTCCTCCAGGCCTTTGAAGATGGCTGTCTGGCCAGCGCTGTCCGGCCCCGGCTGCACCTCCACCGGGCGGTATCGCCCACCGTCTTCGGCCAGCATCACCAAGGCTCGCTGACCGGTGCGAATCACCGCCTCGCTAGGCACCCACAGCAGCGCTTGCTGGGTCGAACGCTTGAGGCTGACCTGAGCGCTCATGCCAGGCCGTAACCGACCTTGCGGGTTAGGCAGCTCGACCCGTACCTCAAGTGTGCGGCTATCGGTATTGGCCTGTGGAAGGATCGCGTCGACCTTGCCGACAAACACCTCCCCCGCAAACGCCGGCAAACGAGCCTCGGCCACCTGCCCCGCAACGAGCGAACCCGCCTGCGACTCCGGGACCGCCACCGCCAGCCAGACGCTGTCAAAGCCGTTGACCCGGGCCAGGGTCTCACCGGCCGCCAGGGTCATGCCCTGGCGGACATTCAGCTCTTGCAACACGCCACCGATGGGGCTGGTCAGCGTCAAGCTCGGCTGGACCTTGCCGCTGCGCTCGACCTGGGCGATCAAGGCCGTCGGCATCCCAGTGAGGCGCAATCGCTGGCGAGCAGCCGCCAGCAGGCCGGCATCGCCACTGGCCTTGAGCGCCAGAAACTCCTCCTGGGCGCCCGCCCATTCCGGCACAAGGATATCCGCCAGGGCCGCGTTGGCCTTGAGCAGATCCCCCGGCGCACGGGCATACACCCGCTCGACAAACCCCGCAGTGCGCGGCTGAATGACCGCCACCTCACGCTCGTTGAAGGTCAGCACACCGACGGCCTCGACGCGGCTGGCCAACACCCCACGGGTGACGGTGGCCAGGCGCAGGCCGAGGTTCTGGGTCAGGCTCGGGTCGATGCGCACCGCCGCCTGCTCTCCCTGGCCATCCCCCTCGGCGTAGCGTGGCACCAGTTGCATGTCCATAAAGGGCGACTTACCCGGTTTGTCGAACTTCTGTTGCGGGTACATCGGGTCGTACCAGTACAGTGCCTTGGGCTCGGCCCCGGTCGCGGCCCTGGCGCCCTGTTCCGGCACGGCTCCCGGCACCGCGCCGGCTGACGTCTGCGCCAGCCAGTAACCGCCCGCTCCTCCCAGGGCCAGCGAGACGCCGGCCACCCCTACGACTTTCCAGATCAGCGAATTCATTGCGCGGTCTCCCCGTAGGCGAAGTACAGCCGAGCGCTGGTCAGGGCACGCTGCTCTTCGATATCGATCTGCTTGAGGCGTGCTTCGATCAGTTCGCGGCGGGCAGCGACCAGCGCCGCCAGTTCGCCCTTGCCGGCGCGGTAGCTGGCCAGGCTCAGCTCGACCTTTTCCCGGGCCAGCGGCACCAGGCTTTGCTGGTTGCGGCTCACCGCGCGATCCAGGCGCTGGTAGTCGGCCATCTGTGCTTCCAGTTGCTCGGCATGCTCCCGGGACAGGGCTTCACGCTCGGCTTCCAGCTGGCTCAGCTCGGCCTGTCGGGCGGCAATCCTGGGGTTCTGCCGGGAGCCGGGAAACAACGGCAGGTCCCAGGAAAACTGCACGCTGACCATGTCGCCAAACTCACGGCCACGGCGCTGATAGTCCAGCTCCCAGCTCCAGTCCGACTGTTTGTCAGCCTCGGCCTCCTGCACCCGGGCTTGCGCTTCGCGGGTCATGGGCACAAACGCTGCCAGCGCGGGATGGTGTTGCAGCTTATGGGCATAGCCTGCGCCGTCCACCGGCCATTTTGGCAGGCGCCCTTCAGGCCGATCGTTGGCGGCACTGCCGATCCAGCGCCTGAGAGCGGCTCGGGCCTGGATCCTCTGGCTGACCAACTCATCCTCGCGCTCCGCCAGTTGTGCGGCTTCCTGGCGGGGCGTCACCGCATCGGCCGGCAACCCGCGGCCACCGGCAGTCTGTGCGCGGACGGTGTCGGCCAGCAGTCGGTTTTCCTTGTACAAGTCCTGGAGCAGCGCCTCCTTGCGCTCCACCGAATAACTGCCGATCCAGGCCAGGGCCGTGGCCTGGCGCACATTCAGCAGCTCTACCCGACGCTCGGCAGCGGCCCGCTCGATCGCCCCGGCGGCCACCTCGATGCGTGCCTTGCGTTTGTCGCTGTTGGGCATTTCCTGGCGGATCCCGACCATTTGCGCAGTCATGGGGTCCTGGTCGACGCGCCAGCGATCCGCACCGCCAATGGGGTAGTTCTGCATCCCCAGCAACAACTGCGGGTCAGGCAGTTCTCCGGCGGGGATGGCCGCGCTGCTGGCGGCCTGGATTTTTGCGTCTTGGGCATTCAGCGATGGCGCGTTGTGCTCGGCCAGCCGCAACGCCTCATCAAGGGTCAAGGCGCCAGCGAGGCTCGGCCAGACCAGCACGCCTGCCGTCAGGCCGGCCACGAGGGACCAGCCTGTGCAATAGCACTTGGGGTTCATGTTGACGATTCCTGTGATGATCCACCACGCACCCGGCAAACAGGCGCGCAGCCACGTCATCCCGTTGAAACGGAATGAAATTCAGGGGGATACAGGAATCAGGCCCGGGGCGGTCGCCACACCCCGGAAGGTGTTTGCGCCGGTAGGAAATCGCTGGAGAAGGACAGCACGATGGGGTGGCTCAAGGTCACGGCAGGCTTGACGATCGAGACTTGCAGCATGCCGCCGGTCTTGCATTCCTGGCCTGGCTTGCAGGGTTTGCCGTGCTCGACCGGGCTTTTCGTATCGTCGCAGCAGTCCATACCCATGTCGTTCATCATCGCCATGCCCATGGTTTTCATCGGGCAGGGTTCGGTCGGCGCCTGAACGCCCGCCATCCCGCTGAGGGGAAGCGCCAGGCTGATCAGGAAGACAAGACAAAACCGCAGGTAGCGTTGCATGGGCTGGAGTCTAGTGGTGGGAAACGAATCTTACAATTGGGCTGATCGTATAAACACGGCTGCCCGCAATAATCGCCGGCCCCGCATTAAACCAGGATTAACTTGCAAAAAAAACTGCAACGGCGATTCGAAATCAATCGCCCCTTTCAGCACATCACATCAGCAATGGCGGGCATACCGTTGTCTTGTCGCCCCCGACGTCGAAGGAGGACATGATTAAGGCAGATTTTTTTGAGCGTTTGGAAATTTTTAATATTGAGCTAATCGGCCCCAAGCATCCTCTCTACGAAATGAAAGAACTGAGAGAAAGTTACTTCTCGCCCTATAGAAAATAGTTGAGGACCGAAATGAAATATTTATTTTTCACTGGTTTTATCATGATGAGCAGCGTTGCTGCTGCGCAAGATTTGACCGCGAGAGCGCCGAGCGAGTCCATTGTAATAGATGGAGAAACGCTCCCTTTAAAGCGCCCAGACTCATGGTTTGTCAAGGATATAGATCGGATCATCAGTATCTCCCCTGTATCAGAGCGTTGTGAGGTAGCCCCCGTGCGAATGGTATACATGGACTCTGAACAAAAAAAATATGTTCTTGAATATAGGGTTATGGGCAATGGCTGCAATTAGCAAAAGGGGACTGAAACTTTTTATTTACGAAAGCACTTCTGAAAAAAAGCCTGGTTAATACAAGGCACGAGCCAAAAACAAGGTGAATTAAAATGTACGTCAAGCCTATTGGAGCGAATGCAGGCTCAACGCACATGCCCTAAACATTACACCAGGGTTACGACAATTTTCCCCCTGGCATGCCCAGACGATTGACGGCTCCACGCTTTTTCAAAATCCATGAAAGGTGAAACCTGATCGAGGACAACTTTTACGGCTTGATCAGCAACGGCCTGCACTACTTCGTTTAGACGATTTCTGTACGAGACGATGAACAGCATACTGGCTGTTACGCCCCGCTCAGCGGCAAGATGTTCGTTGGGTGGCATGACTGCCGATACAAGGCGCCCTCCTGAACGCAGCACATCATAAGACCTGGCCTGGGTTTCCCCGCCTATCAGATCAAGCACTACATCAACGTTGGAAACGACCGCGGTAAAGTCTTCCACTTTGTAGTCGATCACTTGATCCGCCCCCAATTGCTTGGCCAGCGCCAGACCATCACCTGTAGCAGTTGTAATGACCCGTGCTCCAGCCTTGTGCGCAAACTGGATGGCAAAACTACCGACACCGCCTGCTCCACCATGGATCAGAATAGTTTCCCCCTCCAATAGGTGAGCAACCGAAAACAAGGCATGCCATGCAGTGCTGCCGGCAGTAGGAATTGCGGCCCCTTCCGTTGGCGAGAAATCAGGCGGCAACGCGACACACGCGTCAGCGGGTAACACTACAAATTCGGCCAGCGCTCCCCCCAGAGACAGATCGGCACAAGCCACGATTTCATCGCCAACTTCCCATTGCGTCACAGACTCACCAACACGCGCAACGACTCCGGCAAGATCAACACCAAGCGTATGCGGGAAAGTGACTGGAAAAACCTCCGAGCCTTGACCCGAAGCGATAAAGACGTCGAATGGATTCAGTGCGGCAGCCTGGACACGTACTAGAACTTGATCAGACTTAATTGATGGTATCGACATTTCATGGACAGTCGGAACTTCTCTGTAGCCATTGATACGGATAGCTTTCATACTTGAGCCTCTATCATGAAATCATAACGATTTTTTTAATATTCTGAGTTAAGAAAAACCTCACCTCTTTTACTCTAAAAAAACCAAAAATTTTATTAATCAGCGCACCACTTACGGCCTCTAACCTAAAGCCCTTGATGCCGATACAATGTTTTCGCTACGATAATCTCATCATCGGTAAACAACAAGAACGCACACATATGTTCGTACTCAAATTATTAGGAGATGGTGATGCAAAAAGAAGAAACGCAACCACCCAGAGACGATGCCAGACAAGGATGCAAATTGATTGGAATCGTCCTGGATCGAATTGGTGACAAATGGACGGTGATGACAGTGGCGGCGCTGTCTAACGGGCCCCTGCGCTTTAATGCATTGATGCGCAGCGTTTCCTCCGTATCACATCGAATGTTGACCCTAACGTTACGCGGGCTCGAACGTGACGGCATGGTGAAACGTACGATCTATCCCACCACATCCCCTAAAGTGGAGTACGAATTAACCGAAATGGGGTGTTCGCTGATCGAACCGCTACAAGCACTAGGGAAATGGGCAGCGGTACATGGCCCTCTGATCGAAAAAGCACAGGATCAATACGATAGAAAAGCGTTGGCCTTGAAAGCAGACCGTGAATCATCTCGAGCGTGCTGAACATTGCGCGAGTGCCACACTATGTACAAAAAGCAGTGCGCCATGGACTCCTTGACGCGCCTGCCGAATCGATCAGTTGCCGCCGCCTGGGTGGCAACCGCCCTAATCGCACAAGTCGTGATGCCCGAACGTCTACCAGATTTCGACCGCAAGAATCGGGGTGCACGCGCATTGCGAATACTTTTACTGTGAGGCTCCAAACATAGAGGGGGCCACCTTGGTTTCCGTATATTCAGCCCCTGCTTGGCCGCGCCAGTCAGTTTCTGGATTGCCCGGCATCAGCGGTGCAATTGCTGAGTCACTTTTTAGTTAACGAACGGCGGCGAAGGTCATCCATGAAATTATCCGATTATGTTCGGCTACTGGCTCTGGCGGCGATCTGGGGCGCCAGTTTTCTTTTCATGCGCCTCTCGGCGCCTGTTTTGGGGGCATTGCCGACGGCATTTTTTCGCGTGTCGTTGGGCGCCATCGGCTTGGCCGTCATACTCGTTTTTTTAAGAACCCACATTGACTTCAAAGGCAAGTTGAAGCCAATCATGATGCTGGGCCTTATCAATTCTGGCGTCCCATTCTTGATGTATAGCGTGGCTGCACTGTTGTTACCTGCCGGTTATTCAGCCATTTTCAATGCAACCACACCGTTGATGGGGGTGCTGATCGGTTGGTTGTTTTTCAGCGACTCGTTGACCCTGAAAAAGAGCGTCGGCGTGTTGATCGGTTTAATGGGCATCGCATTGCTGACCAGTACCGGCCCCGTCACACTTTCAATGAGTGTGGTCATGGGAGCGTTGTTGTGTTTAGTCGCCACCAGTTGCTACGGCGCAGCAGGGTTTCTGACTAAACAATGGGTGGCTGACAAAGGCGGGCTGGACGCGAAACTCGTCGCGTTTGGCAGCCAGATTGGCGCGACGCTGTTTCTCGCGCCGTTCTTCGCAATCTCAGCCGCTGTAAACCCACCGATAAGCTGGGGTAACCCGCAGGTTTGGATGGCCATGGCGGCACTGGGTTTTGTCTGTACCGCCTGCGCGTACATTCTGTATTTTCGCTTGATCGCCGATATCGGTCCGGTGCGTTCGCTGAGCGTGACCTTCCTCGTCCCCCCCTTCGGCGTATTGTGGGGCGTGATGTTCCTGGGCGAACATTTTTCGGTCGCACATTTGTACGGTGGTGGGCTTATTTGTTTAGCGGTGTGGTGCGTGCTCAGCAAGAGCACGCCGAAGGTAGCCTCCAAGGAAAATCCGGCTCCAGACTGATCCAACACGATCTCTCATCTAGCGGGGTGGAGATGTCGGCGATGGGGCGCGACTCAAACGCATTGCAATGTTGCCGTGTGAAGCAGGCAAGCGTAACGCCCTGAGCCATTTCGATAATGCTCTGGAGCACTCACTTTTTCGAGGTATTGCCCTGGCTCATCGACTGCCTAATAACACTCAACCAACTCAATTTCTTTGGTGTCTTCAGTCAACATCTGTCGCTTGATTGCCATGTAAACAGTCCTGTTTCAATTGTGGTTGCTTCGTCTCCAGCACTCGTTGACTTATTCGCGTTCATTGCTCAAAACGGCTGCGGCGACACCCTCAACCTTGTTCATGATTTTCTTTGATCGACGCTCCTCCAACAATGTCCTGGGCAACACAAACCCTTCAAAACTGCGCTGGGTAATCGGGTTGTTGGCCTTCTCCGCACCTATCCGATAACGCATCAGCCCATCGGCAATGGCAAAGGTCAGGTCCACGCTGGTGGCGGTTCTTGCGTTGAGGTGTCCACGGCTAAGCAGCCGAAACAACGACCAGGGCCCCCGATAGCTCAGGCTGGCGGTATTGCCGGTGCTGTGCATCAGGGTCAGCTGGCTGCCATGGGTATTGCCCAGGCTGTTGGGCCACACCAGCCCCGTGCGTTGCGGCGCACCGTGCTGGTACGGGATCAATTGGCCGTCAACGCTGAGCATGCTGCTGAGGCGGGAGGCGCTCAGCGCCAGGGGTTCGATGGTGAGTTGCACTGCCAGGTGACCGCGGTGGTTGAAGAAGGTGTCGCGGATGCGTTCGATCTTTTTCAGCTGTTCCAGCACGTCGCTGCGCACCAGGTAGCCGCCAAGGCTATCGGAGTACAGGGCATCGAGGTTGTCCTTGAGGAACACGTTCAGGTATTGATCATGGAACTGCTGCAGGCGCCCCTGCGGGCCGAAGAAGGCTTCGAAGTCTTCCAGCGAAGCGTCCTCGCCGCTGGCCTTGAATGGGTAGCGACCCGCCAGGCGGTCCTGGTAGAAGCTGTAGATCTCACTGTCCCAGCGTTTTTCCAGTTCGCGCAGGGCAGCAATCACCAGTACTTGCGAGGTCTGGTCGGCGAGCTTTTTGACGTGCTGGTTCAGGGGGTCGGGCAGGCCCACAGCGACACGTTGTAGGTTGGCGATGGGGTCGGCACCGCCCAGGGAAAAGCGGTTGAGTACGGTTTTCAGCGCCGCTTTGCCGGGGTCTGGGTTGTCGTGCACGGCTTTGGCGTAGTCGTAGACGGCATTGACGGAACGCAGGGTTTCTTCGTAATAAGACGGCTGCCCGCCTCGCACAGTGATCAGTTCCGCCAGGCTGGAGAACGCGCGCCGGATAGCCGCGGCTTGTTGCTGGCCGTCCGACACTTTGTCCAGCGCAAGCGGTTCTTGCCCTTCGGCCAAGGGCACCGACGGGTAGATCACACTGTTGTCGCGCAGGGTCTCCAGCAAGCGCCGCAGGGGGGCTGCCGGGCCGGTGACTTGTTCCAGTACCGCCACGCCATGGCTGAGATCGTCGAAGTCGGTGACCGCAAACTGATTCAGCGCACGTCGCCAGCTGTCGACGTAATCGGCGCTGTACAAGGCGCGGACACGTTGGGTCAGCATGTTGCGGTCTTCGTTGGAGTAGTCCAGGCGTTGCCGTTCGCCGAGTACCCACTGGTCGATCATGGCCAGTTCGACGATGCCCTCGGTGCCGGGCTCGAAATAGTCCTTGAAGCCTTTGGCGGTGAGCAGGGGCGCCATTAGCAGGCCACTGCCCTCCTGGTCAGCGTTCAGCGGACGGTAGACGATATCGAACGCTGGCCCCACCTCATTGCGCAGGTCCAACGGGCGATGCAGGCGCTCAAGAGCACCCTGCTTCAGGCTCATATAGACCCGTTCAGCCATGGGCAACTGGCGCAATTGTTGTTGCACCTGGGCAATGCGCTCACGGTAGTGAGGGAGATCGGCGTCGGCGTATTTGAGCGCGTAGCCCAAGTGCCCCATCAAATCAGCCTGCAACTGGCCCTGACCCGGATAGGCGCGCTGCCACTGTTTGGCTACCCATTCCTGGACGATGGCCGGGCGGCGGTTTTGGCGTTCTTCGAGCATGCGGTAGACGCGCAAGGCCGACAGTTGCTGATTGCTGCCGGCGGGCGCGCTGTTGATGGCGTCCAGCACACCGCTGGCAATCGCCGGCAGGAAGCGTTTGGACAACAGATTCAAATAGGCCTCATCCACCGTAGGACCAATCGCCCGGCCCTGATACAGGCCCATATCCGACAACAGCGGCCAGGCTTCACGATAATCGCCATACACCAGCACCGCATCGCGGATCTGGTCGAGCGGCGCCAGCAGATTACGGCCCGTGGTGTCGACCTTGAGGTCAATGTCTCGCCCACTGAACTCCTGGCTCTTGGCCAATACGCTGGCGGCTTTTTCACGGTTGATACCGAAGTAAAACTGCCAGGTCCCAATGGCCACCAAACAACCTAGCGACGCGACACTGAAACCGGCGATCAGCAACCGCCGCTTGGTACGAGCCACCTTGATGTTGTCACCCGCCAGGCCCGCTTCGGGGTAGATCACCCGCTGGAACAATTGCTGGGCGAAGTAGATGACCGTGCCACCGGCCGGTTTGACCTCGGGCGGCGGAGGCGACAGTTGATACGCCTGCCCGGCCTCTTTGATAAAGGCGTTGCTGAGGGTGCCCTGTTGCAACACCGATGAAAAATACAGCCCACGCACCAGCGCCGGGGTGGTGAACCGATCACTGCCAAGCATTTCGCTCAGGAAGCCGAACAATGCCGGACGCACGCCGGCCATTTGACGCACTAACGCCTGCAAGCGATCACGCTCGATCACGGTGTGCGACTCACCCACACCGTCAAAAATCTGCTCGCTCAGGCAGGTGACAAACGCCTGGTATTGACGCGTCAGTTCCGCCAGCCATGCGTCGAAATCGTCCACCGCTTCCAGGCTGAAGGTGAAGCCCAGCAGGTCTTCGCGCCCGCTGCGTGACAATCGGGCAAAAAACTCTTCGAAGCCTTCCAGCAAATCGAACTTGCTCAGCGTCACGTACACCGGCAAGCGCGTGCCCAATTGCCGTGTCAGCTCATACAAGCGAGTGCGCAACAGGTTCGCATGCGCCTTGCGCTGTTCGGGACCTTGAGCCAGCAAGGCTTGCACATCCATCACCAGAACCACGCCGTTGAGCGCCCGACGGCTGCGGTTACGCGCCAACCAATCGAGCAGGTGCAGCCAGAGGCGCGGGTGAGTGCCAGGCGGCAACACCGGCTTGATCTTGCCCCGTTCGACGTTGCCGTCAGATGACTCGGGCTGGCTGAGAAACTCCCCCGGCGGGTCGATTAACACGGCTTGATCACCGATCCACCAATCCACCGGGTAGGCGAGTTGCTCCTCCTGGTGTGCCCTGACCCCAGCCTTGGTCACATGGGACAAGGCAAAGCTCTGGTTGGAGCGGGTGATCAGGCTGGTCTTGCCCGCATTTTCCTCGCCCAGCACCAGGTACCACGGCAATTGATAGAGCGAACGGCGGCGCTCCATGTTGTTCAACAGGTTGCCCAGGCTGCGATCCAGTGCCCGCTCCTGCGCTTCTATATACGGCAGGCACGGGTCGGCTTGCAGCGCGGCCTCATGCTGGCGTTCGATCTGCTGGCGCTGGTAACGATCACGGACTCGCCATGCCCAGACCAGCAACGGCACCACGATCACCACGACACTGGCCGAGACCCGCATTGCCAACTCGACCAACGGCTGATGCTCGCGCCAAGTCCATTGTGGGCCCAGCCACCAGATGGCGATCAACAGGAACACCGTACCCAGTAGCACCAGTATCGGTATTGCCTGGTTGAATTGATGCAACACCGGCAGGCCCCAGCGTTTGAGGTAACTCCATACCCTTTTCATGAATCGCTCCTAGCGTCTTTACAGCGTTCGTTCCCCATCGACAGGATGAACATGAGCTCCTTCGTTCTCACTGATGCCCCTACTACCGTCATGGCTTGCGCGCCTCAAAACTGGCGATGAATTCATCAAGGATGCGTTTGCTTTCGGCAGCCTCTTCGGGAGTAGGCCCGCGGGGGTTGAACCAGGGATCCGGTTTGGGTGCGACCGCACCGTAGCGGATGCGCACGGACTTGAGGATCGCATCCCACACGGCCATGGCTTCGTAGTCGGTTAGAGAGGGGTTGACGGGCTCTGTCGGCTCAGGAAGTTGCCAGAGCGGTCGTTCGTAGCCTCTGCTTGCGAAGCTGGGTAGGGTCCAGCGCACCAGGTCTTTGGGTTTACTCGGGTCAATGGCGGAGCGTTTTTTTCCGCCTGCCGACAACCGAAACCCCATGGCTGGGCGATTCAACGAAGGATTGTCGCGATAGTTCTCGCTCACAAAGAGTATTTGACGGTGAGTGTCATCACTGAAACCGATCAGGGACTCTTCGGCTTGCATGTCGGCCAGGGTGATTGGCCCAGCCCGCAGATTTTCATAGTCGCCAGCGAGAAATATTTGCGTGTCCTTTTGAGTTCGGACATGCAAGCGCTCTTTTTCATCCGGGGATAAGGCGTTGATGTAGACGTTCAGCGCCACATCCGAAGCTGGGGGACGAAAGTAGAAGCTAGCGATCTCCTGATCGTGATGACTCCTGATGACGATGGGCCCCAAGGCGAAACCTGCACCGGCGTTCTGCGGGGCGGTCACCTTGAAGATTTCTGTGGAGAGTTCTAAAAGGCGCGCCTCAACTGGGGCGATGTTGCCCTTGAAGGAGTCGGCGCGGAGCATGACGTAGACGTCTTCGACCAGCAGATGGAGTTCGTGGACGAAGGTTTGGCGCTGAGTCATGCGCATGTAGTATTGCAACATGACACTCTGAGGTGTCTCCCTCCTAGCCGAAACCAGCATGGGTATATCATTCATTTCATCGTTCTTGACCGCCGCAATTCGATGCGCCCGTTCATTCAACGCAGCATCAAACCGCTCCTGTGTCACGCCTTCCCCCAAAACACGCACAGCAACAGACGAATGATCGGCGCCCAAACCGTAATAGAGCTTCACATCACCTCCACCACTCCAATTGGCGGGTAGATCGATCAGGCCTCGTCCCAGCGCCCAGGTGCGCATATGGGTAGTCAGTTCACTCACGTTTTTTTTCTCCAGTTCGCTGGGCTGGTTGAAGGCGGCACATCCGGTGAGGGCCACCACCGCCAGGCAGGCAAAAAGCTGACGCACGCTCATTACGTCGCCTCCTAGGGTCATGGCTTGCGCTCCGCAAAGCTGGCGATGAATTCATCAAGGATGCGTTTGCTTTCGGCAGCCTCTTCGGGAGTAGGCCCGCGGGGGTTGAACCAGGGATCCGCTTTGGGTGCCACCGCGCCGTAGCGGATGCGTACGGACTTGAGGATCGCGTCCCACACGGCCATGGCTTCGTAGTCGGTTAGAGAGGGGTTGACGGGTTCTGTCGGCTCAGGAAGTTGCCAGAGCGGTCGTTCGTAGCTTCTGCTTGCGAAGCTGGGTAGGGTCCAGCGCACCAGGTCTTCTGGTTCATCGGGGTCAATTGGACCTGCCTTCATCCCCCCTGCCGAAAGACGGATACTCATGGCTGGGCGATTCAGCGAAGGATTGTCGCGATAGTTCTCGCTCACAAAGAGTATTTGACGGTGAGTGTCGTCACTGAAACCGATCAGGGACTCTTCGGCTTGCATGTCGGCCAGAGTGATTGGCCCAGCCCGCAGATTTTCATAGTCGCCAGCGAGAAATATTTGCGTGTCCTTTTGAGTTCGGACATGCAAGCGCTCTTTTTCATCCAGGGATAAGGCGTTGATGTAGACGTTCAGCGCCACATCCGAAGCTGGGGGACGAAAGTAGAAGCTAGCGATCTCCTGATCGTGATGACTCCTGATGACGATGGGCCCCAAGGCGAAACCTGCACCGGCGTTCTGCGGGGCGGTCACCTTGAAGATTTCTGTGGAGAGTTTTAAAAGGCGCGCCTCAACTGGGGCGATGTTGCCATTGAAGGAGTCGGCGCGGAGCATGACGTAGACATCATCGATCAGCAGATGAGACTCGTGAATGAACCAGTCCGGAATCTCAGTGCTCTCGTAGTACTGTAGTAATTTATGTTGCGCATCTACCTTTTTTACTGACACCAACATCGGGACATTGTCCATTTCATCGTTCTTGACCGCTGCAATTCGATGCGCCCGCTCATTCAACGCAGCATCAAACCGCTCTTGCGTCACGCCTTCCCCCAAAACACGCACTGCAACAGACGAATGATCGGCGCCCAAACCGTAATAGAGCTTCACATCACCGCCGCCACGCCAGTTGGCAGGAAGGTCGATCAGGCCACGGCCCAGCGCCCAGGTGCGCATATGGGTAGTCAGTTCACTCACGTTTTTTTTCTCCTGTTCGCTGGGCTGTTTGAAAGCGGCGCATCCGGTGAAAGAACCCAGCACCAGGCATGCGAAAAAAACTGTCAGCTGACGCATAGGGGCCTCCTGGCTTTCGCCGCAATTTTGATAAGGGAATAGAGGGTGAACTGCTGCGCCAACGGGTTGGCGTAAGAGGCTTCATGATCGAAACCGGGAGCCTTGATTTGCTGGCGAACCTCCCCATTGCGCGCATGCTTTATCGGCGCGCTGCCCGAACTCACCGGGACGGTGCCGTCGCCGGAACCGTCCTGCATTTGGCAATGCAATTCCCAGTAACTGGTCTGTACGGTTTTGACGGGCGCGTCGGGGTCGCCCCGCATGGGGGGAATAGCTTGTTCTTGCCCTCCGACATACACAGGGCTGCGGCCATCATCCCTGACCTGATGCATCTCGAGATTGGACACTGTGAAGCTATCGGGGCGTGAGCCGTGGGGACCATTGAGGCGAGACCCGTGCTGCATTTGCCAGGTGACGGATTCGAAGCTGGGGTGCTTGTCTTCGTTGCCGTAGTAGACGTAGGTTTGGGGATGGTAGGAGCCACTGATACGTTGATGAAAGGCTTTTGCTTTTTTTATGTTGATCGCAAATGTCTCCCACGTAATGGGATCCCCGTCCTTCGGCGCCAACCACTCTTCACGCAGCAATCCCCACCAACGATCACGGCGTAGATAGATCTCTTCGTAAGGGTCTTTTACGGGCTGGCGCGGCATCGCCGAAACACCATGGTTGTCGATCAGTCTCAGCCAGCCAGGGGCATAATCTTGTGTGGGCAGCAACTGCAAGGCACCAGGCGCCTGCGCAAAAACGGCAGTGACTTCCTGGCCGGTCGGGCCAATCACTGCACCCGCAATGCAATCTTCATCACTCATGCCGACCTTGCAACGGCGATAAGCCACCGGCGCCCCAGTGGCAGGCATTACCCCATGCACGACACCGGCAATTTTGGCGGCCATACCTGGCAACTGCGCACATCGACGCGCCACCAGCCCGCCCATGGAATGGGTGACGAGTATCACCTGCTGACAGTTGCGGCCGTATTGGAGCATCAGCTCGTCGATGCGCTCGGCCAGACGCTGTGCGGCTACTTTGTTGGAGTCCAACCAGTTATACCCACACGCATGCACCGGCATTCGAAAGCCGCCTCGCGCCACCAACTCATCCGAAACAATCGACGGCAACTGGCTGGCCAAGGTGGCGCCCAAGCCTGGCATGGCGATGGGTATTTCAGGTTTTAACCGGGTGATGTGCGTCGGCCCTGGCTCGACGGCGACGCTATGCAGGTGCTCTGGCCGGATGTCGAATTGTGGCCATCGATGGGGCAGGAACTCGCTATTGAGCGTGTCTTCCAACCAGAGCAGGAACGCGTGATAGCTGGTTTCGCTGACCTCGCCCCAGCCGCGCTCTTGATAGCGTTTGCTCAGGGCGAAGATGGTCTTTTTCCTGTCCAGCCCTGGCTGCGCCAATACCGTACCGGCAGCACGCTTGGGCACCGCGCCTTGGTTGTCGACTTCCACCCTGTCCGGGTGCAACAGCTTTTGTCGGATACCGGCCTTTTTGTTGATCCAATTCAAGGCAAGCCACATGTTCTTGCCCATGAACCCTGCGTCCAGGCGCCAGACAGGGACGGCCTTTTCCTTTTTATTGCGTTTATCCGGCTTACTCTTCAAATTCGACCCCATAATCCCCGGCACAAAAATCACCGGCAATATCCCGTCCGGCGGCAATATGCAGTGCACCGGGTCGGTGATATGGCTAGGCGTCAGGGTCCAGGTATGCACAGGGTTGCCCCGGGCGTTATAGGTCATCGGGGCGATGCGCGGTGCCGATGGGTTATCAGTCATCACAGGTCTCCTTGCTCGAGCCATTCCAATGCAAGCCCCTCCAGCGTCATGCCCTGTTGCAGGGTGATGAAGCCATCACCATCGGTACGGCCTTCGAAACGTGCGCCGTCTTTGCGCACCAGGGCGTAGGCACGGTTGCGGATGGGTTTTCCATCGTTGAAAAAGGTCTGAAAACGTTCGTTGAACGAGGTACTGGGCCAGCTATTGAGCTGCGCTGAGGCATGGCTTGGATCAACGAAGTATTTGTTCGCGGCTTTCACCGTAAAGTCACCCGGCATGCCCAGTTCGATATTGCCGCCCTGCATCTTGATGTACGCCCCAGCGCATAACAGGGTGATGTGCTTGTCCGCCGCCACCAGCACATGTTGCTGGCTGGCGCTGATCTCCACGCTTTGGTCCGCCTGCACCTGGATGCTGTTGTGCTGGGCCTGCAACAGCAGTTGGCCGTTATGGGCGATATGGCGCATGTCACCGCCCTGGGCGAACAGGCCGATTTCGTCGCCCGCATTGATCACCACTTTTTTGCCGGCGGTGAGTTGCTGGTTGTGGTGTGCCACGCTGTCAATATGTTCGCCTGCGCCCATGGCGATGCTGCGGGAGGTCGCGGCAGCGATGCCGTCTGGCCCGCTTAGCGCGATGATGGGATGCGCGCCATGATCGGTACCATTGGGTTGATCATTAGCACCGTGGCCCAGTGCCTCCACGGCCTGAGTCAGGGCCTGTTGCGGTAGTGAATCCTGGGCAACTCCCTGGGCATTTTCGGCAGAGGCTCCCAGTTGCCGGGCCAACGCCAGGGCGGCTTGCAACACATCGATCACCTGCTGGCGCTCCAGTTGTCCCGCACCGGCCTTGAGTTGAGCTTCAGCGCTCAGCAATAAACCTTTTGCTGCGCGCAACGCGCCATGACCATCCGTACGCAACTCAAACCCTTCCCCCCTGGGCTTGCCGCCACCATAGTGGCGTGGGTGGGTGAGATAGCCGAGGTGCAGCGCGCTATGCTCGTGATCACTCATTAAGGCCGCGCTGATCTGCGCGGTGGTGTCGTCGATACGCAACTCGTTGGCCCGAGTTCCTCCGAACTCGCGGCTTTTGGTGGTTGCTATAGTTTTCAGCTTGGGTAGCTCATAGGGCGGCAAATTGGTTTGCCGGTACGCTCGCCCGATGGCGATCGGCTGGTCTGGATCACCGTCTAAATAGCTGATCACTAGCTCCTGGCCCACACGCGGGATGGCCATGGAGCCCCAGGTTGCTCCGGCCCAGCCCTGGGTGACGCGGATCCAGCACGAACTGTGGTCGTTGCTTTTGTCTGAGCGATCCCATGGAAACTGCACCTTGACCCGGCCCCATTCATCGCAATAGATCTCTTCGCCCGGTGGGCCGACCACCGTGGCAACCTGAGGGCCGTCGATACGCGGCTTGGCACGCAAAGCCGCTTTCCAGTCCGAGGCCCAGCGGATGGCGCTGGCTTTCATTTCATAAGACGTGCCGTGGCCGCTGCCGAACGACTCTTCCTGCAAGCTGGTGTGCTGCTTGCCCTCGTGCCTGATGGCGATGGTGCGCCAGCGATCATTGAAGTCTTCGCGTGGATGCTCGTTGAGATCGAACGCCAACCCCGGTTGCAGGCGTGCATCGTCGCCTTCCAGATGGGCCAGCTTGGCGTCGTTGCGCAACGCGGCCAGGCGGGTTTGGGTGAAGGGTTTGCCGGCGATGTCGCGCTTGTAGCGGCCGGGATAGTCGTAGCGTTCGTAATCCTTGTGCTGGTTGTTCAAATCCTGGTCGCCGGTGGCGGTGTGTTGTTGGTTGTAGCGCGGGTGGGTAAAGGTGTAGTCGCGCTGCACCTGCACAGCGGTGCGCACTTGTTCGGTGTAGTGGAAGCGGTTCAACGCCGGCTCCGGGGAGTCGCCGCCGGCCATGGGCTGGTAGATCACTGGGCAGTCTTTGTGGGTGCCGATAGTGCCCAGGCCACCGACGCGGTCGGTGAGGACCAGGGTGTGGCCGTCGGCGCGGTGCTCGAAGGTGTAGAGCAGGCCTTCTTCGGCACCGAGGCGGGCGATGAAGTCGAGGTCGGTTTCGCCCGCCTGTACGCAGTATTCGCGGGGTTGGTGGTCGAAGCAGAGCTCGGTTTTGATATCAGTCAGGTGCTGGTCTTTGAGCACTTCAAGGATGATGTCGGGCGCACTTTGTCCCTGGAAGATGCGCCAGTTTGAGCGCAGTTCGCAGCGCGCCAAGGTAGGTTCGAGCACGGCGCTGTAGCGGGTGCGGCGGAAACCGGTGTCGCCTTGCCTGAACAAACTAACCAGGCCATGAACGTAACGCACCGCAGTTTCACCGCGCCAAATGGTGAACAATCCCGCCAGATCGAGCACTCGATTGAAGTCGATAGCCCCATTGTGGCTGGCCAGTTCGAGTTCGAGCTTGAAGGGCTCAGACAACCCTTCGACAAGCGTGAACGAGACCACCTCGAAAGGCTCGCCTTTCAATGGCTCGAAGGTGAAGCGCAAGTTACTTTGACGAGGCATCGTGGCTACTCCTTCCGTTCACTGACAACTCTCGCCACCTTCTGGTACAACTCCGGCTCCCACTCTTGCGCCGAGGTGTCGCGCATCAACCGCGCAACGTTGGCGTGCAGATCGTCCGCCAGCCATTGCAGCCCACGGGACGCCAGCAAATCCGCAGCAATCACCGTGGCATAGCTGCGCTGGCGCGGGGCGTCATGGGTGGCGTGCAGCTCCTGCAGGCGCAGTAGCACCACTTCGACGCCTTCGGTGGCGAGTTGGGTGGCCAGTTCGTCGCGCAGGCCGGCGTATTCCTGCACCGGGCGGCCTGGCGTTTCGGCTTGATCAGCGCCGGTGATCCATGCCTGGGTTTGCGCATCCACAAACGCAGTGCCGTCGCTGAAACACAACTCCAGCAGGGCCGGCAGGCGGCAAACGAAGCGTTCGCAGGTCTGGCGGATGGCGGCGGCCACCTCCTCCATCGCCAGGCGCGAGGCAATGTGGGCGGCCAGATAACTGCCGCGCAACCAATACGGCGAAGCGGTAACGCTTTTTTCGATGCGCAACAGCAGGTTCGGATCCAGCGTGTTGTGGTTCAGGGCATCTTGATAGACCTCAACGATGTCCTTGGGTACGGCAGTCAATTCAGTGCGACGGTCGCGGGTGATCGAAGGCGCGGTGCGCAGATGCGACCACAGGCCAAAACGCCGCAACTGGTAGCCGGTCGGATCATAGGGGTCCAGCTGATTGATCTGCTCGGCCATGCTCAACACGGCTCGGCGCTGTTCACGCTCATTGCCCGGGGCCTGAGGCTTGGGGCGGGCAAAAAACGTTGAGTCCAGGACACCGCCGGAATCGCTCGCACGGGTGGTTTCAATCGCAACGACCGGCTCGCTGTACTTGCTCAGCTGCCGTTGCAGCGCATCCAGGGGCGCCGGGTCTAGCTTGGCGCTTTCGGCACAACGTTGCAGCTTGGCCAGTGCCTGTTCCGCCGCTGCTTGATACGCCGGGGCGAAACTGCTGCGATCCAGGCTCGGCAGCACTTGCCCAAGCTCACCCAACAGGCGCTGCACCTGTTTGCGCTTGTTCAAGTAGCCGGTCGGTCCCGGCTTGGGATAGGCGCTGTCCCAGTAGTGTTCAACCATGCCAGCCATCAAGCCAAGGGCATCGGCCCAACGTACCCACCGGCGGGTACGCAGCCACACCACCAGCAAATGCCCAAGGATGCGCCAGTGTTTGCACTGGGTGGCCAGGTAGTCGCGGGAGGCTTCATCAATGTAAGGCCAGTCAATGTCGCTCTCACGCAGGCCACCGAGCTTGACCATTTCCTGGTCGATGGCTTGGTAGGTTTCGTCTTCCACATCGAAATGACCAGCCGGTTGGTTGGGGTCGATAGGCGTCAGCAGCCGTTGAAGCGTGTCCGCCGGCACATCAATCACCAGCGACATACTTGGCGCTCCTGCTCGATCAACGCACCCAAGCCTTCGGCGTCGAATACCAACCCGTGCAAGCGGGGATAGTCGCTCTCTAGCCGCAGGCGCTGACCGCCCCCCATGTTGCGCAACAACGAAATGGCCTGCAGCCCGCGCCCCGCATCGACCACCAAGCCGGCGTCGTCCAATACCTGCCACGGGTAAGGCACAGAGACCGGGCGC
This sequence comes from Pseudomonas fluorescens, assembly GCF_000730425.1. NCBI lineage: Bacteria > Pseudomonadati > Pseudomonadota > Gammaproteobacteria > Pseudomonadales > Pseudomonadaceae > Pseudomonas > Pseudomonas fluorescens. The sequence goes on from NZ_CP008896.1 coordinate 1,182,950, forward strand.
TCATCCTTAAATAGCTGGATGCGAATTTTGTTGGGCTTGGCTGGCTCGTCCAACACCAGTTGCAGGCGGGATATTTTTGATTCGCAACTGATCGCCAGGTAGGGCCGAGGCGGCAGCGCACCCAAGGCCGGGGCCGAGATGACCAGCCGCTGCTGTTGGTCGTTGTCCGGTTCAGGAAAAGACGACAACACAAAGCGCTGGTCCTCAGGCGAGCGCTTGGCTTCATTGCGCTGCACCAGATCAATAATCGGCAGCACCCGGCCAAGCACGCGAGGCGGCGCAGGCGGCTGATGGATGGGTGTGCCGGCAGCCAGGTCGAAGCACTCCAGACGCTTCAACGGCGACACGATTGCCGGGCAATCTTGCGTCGCGGGCACTGCCTGCACGTGCAACGCACCCAAGGCCGTACATACGCCGCCAATCCAACGCCAACGTTGCCATCCATTGCGCATCAACGCCTCCCACACTTGTACAAGACAATTTCTGATATTCAACTAAGGTGCAACCCAACATACGAAGCAACTTAGCGTGACTCTACGAATAACTAACGCACAAGCCCTCCGAAACACATTTCAAGCCAAACACTCAAATATCAGAACTCCCCCTCAGACTTATGAACAAATAACGAATGAAATTTCCCACCAAAAATTAAACACATCAAATATGAACATTTCCTACATCCATAGACCACAAAACGAATCAGCCCCGTCCGACATGACAAGCTCTGAAACATAGACTTTTAATAGCGCCACTTCTTAAAAGGACTTTTCCCATGTCAAAAAATCAAAGTTCAGTTGCACCTAAAGAACGCATCAACATCAAGTACATTCCTGCGACGGGTGACCAGCAGGCCGAAGTAGAACTGCCCCTAAAGCTATTGGTCACCGGAGACTTCAAAGGTCACGGTGAACTTACTGCGCTTGAAGAAAGACTATCCATTCGGATAGATAAAGACACCTTCAACGAAGTACTGACCAAAGCCGAAGTTGCTCTAGACATGGAAGTTCCGTCCACTTTAAACATTGGCCACGACACCGACTTGAATGTGCAACTTCAATTCAAAAGCATCAATGACTTCGCCCCCGACGCCGTCGCCCGCCAAGTGCCGGAATTGAACAAACTGCTGGGATTGCGCGAAGCCTTGGTCGCGCTAAAAGGCCCGATGGGCAATGTTCCAGCCTTTCGTAAACACCTGCAAAACCTGTTGACCGATGAAACCGCCCGCCAACGCTTGGCCAGCGAACTCAACCTAGTGCTCGACGCACCGGGCAACTGATTGAACACCCTTCTCAACGGAGTACTCCCCCATGCCTATGGAAAGCGCCGCCACTCAAGTGCTGGTGACTGACGAACAACCGTCGTTGCTGGATCAACTGCTGGCCAACACCACCATCCGTCCCTCTCAGGAAGGCTATGCCATTGCTCGCCAAGGTGTAGCCGCGTTCATCAGCGAAATCCTGCAAAGCGGCGACCACCAACAGCCGGTCAACAAGCACCGGGTCGACCAGATGATTGCCGAAATCGACCACGCCTTGAGCAAGCAGGTGGACGTAATCCTGCATCAGCCGCAGTTCCAGCAATTAGAGTCGGCGTGGCGTGGGCTGAAGCTGCTGGTGGATCGCACGGATTTTCGCGAGAACATCAAGCTGGAAATCTTGCATGTCACCAAGGAAGAACTGCTGGATGACTTCGACAACGCCGGCGACATTACCCGCAGCGGCTTGTACAAGCACGTCTACACCGCAGGCTACGGCCAGTTCGGTGGCGAGCCGGTGGGTGCGATCGTCGGTAACTACACCTTTGGCCCCAGCTCGCCGGATATCAAGTTGCTCAGCTACGTCGCCTCCATCGGCGCCATGGCCCATGCACCGTTTGTTTCTGCAGCAGGGCCTGAGTTGTTCAACCTGGAAGGTTTCCAGGGGCTGCCGGATCTCAAGGAAATCAGCGATATTTTCGACGGCCCACGCCACACCAAGTGGCGCGGCCTGCGCGAGTCCGAAGATGCCCGCCACCTGGCCCTGACGCTGCCGCGCTTCCTGTTGCGCACGCCGTACAACACCGAAGACAACTCGACCCGCAGCTTCGGCTATGACGAAACTGTCGACGGTAACCACGACAATTATTTGTGGGGCAATACTGCGTTCCTGATGGCCTCGCGCATTACCGATAGCTTCGCCCGTTACCGCTGGTGCCCGAATATCATCGGCCCGCAGTCCGGTGGGGCCGTGGATGACTTGCCGGTGCACCTGTACGAATCCTTCGGTCAGTTGCAGGCCAAGATCCCCACCGAAGTGCTGATCTCCGACCGCAAGGAATTCGAGTTGGCCGAAGCCGGGTTCATCCCACTGACCATGCGCAAGGACAGCGACAACGCAGCGTTCTTCTCGGCCAACTCGGTACAGAAACCCAAGAACTTCCCCAAGACCCGCGAAGGCCAGGAAGCCCAGACCAACTACAAGCTCGGCACCCAATTGCCGTACCTGTTCATCGTCAATCGCCTGGCTCACTACATCAAAGTGCTGCAACGCGAGCAAATCGGCAGTTGGAAGGAACGCCAGGACCTGGAGCGTGAGCTGAACACGTGGCTCAAGCAGTACATCGCCGACCAGGAAAACCCGTCGACCGACGTACGCAGCCGGCGCCCACTGCGTGCCGCGCAGATCGAAGTCCAGGATGTGGCAGGCAACCCAGGCTGGTACCAGGTGTCGCTGTCGGTGCGGCCTCACTTCAAGTACATGGGCGCCAACTTCGAGATCTCCCTGGTGGGCCGGCTGGATACCCAATAGGTGGGCAGCCTGTTCGAACGCCTGGAAGCGGGGGCACCGCGTTACCGCCCAGGCAGCGAGGAGGAGCAAGCACACCAGCGCGTCGAGGCGATCAAACGTCATTTGGAACAGGTACTCAACTCACGCCAGGGCTGCTCGCAAAGCAGCCCTGAACTGGGCCTGCGCGACTTCAACGGGGTCACCCAGGCCAGCAGTGATTTGGTGGTTGCCATCAGTGCCGATATCCGTCGCTCGGTGGAGGCGTTTGAGCCACGGATCGAGGTCATGGTCGTGCGCTATCAGCCCGACCCGGACTTGCCGCTGGAGCTGAACTTTCGCCTGGATTGCCAGGTGCGGGTCAATCACAAGGAAGAACAGGTGCAGATCGAAGTGGCCATGCATGGCCGTGACGGTTACACCCGCGTGAAATGAGGATGCGATGGACTTGAAACAACGCTTTGCCGAGGAGTTGCGCTACCTGCGCGAACTCGGCCGCGAATTCGCCGAGGACAATCCGCAACTGGCGCAGTTTCTCGGCGATCAGACCGGCGACCCGGACGTGGAACGGCTGCTTGAGGGCTTTGCCTTCCTCACCGCCAAGCTGGGTCTGAAGATCGACGACGACTTGCCGGAGCTGACCCACCCGCTGTTGCAGATGCTTTGGCCCAACTACCTGCGCCCCCTGCCCAGTGCGACCATCATCCGCTTTACCCCGCTGCCCAATGCGATCAGCCAACACCAGGTGATTCCCAAGGGTACGCCGTTGTTTGCCAAGCCGGTGAATGGTATTTCCTGCCAGTTTCGCACCTGTACCGACGTCCATCTGTACCCGTTGGCCTTGCAGCAAGTCAGTGACGCTCACAGCCGTGAAGCCTCGGTGATGCGCATCGACCTCAAGGTGCTGACGGATCAGCCACTGACCAGCATGGCCTGCGACAAGCTGGGCTTTCATCTGGCCGGCGATAACGCCACCGCGCTGACCTTGTACTTGTGGATCGCCCATTACCTGGACAGTGTCACGCTACACATCAATGCCCAGGTGTATCGACTGTCGACCAAAGACATCGGCTTTCCTGGCTTTACCGCTGAAGAGGCACTGCTGCCCTACCCGCGCAATGTGTTCGATGGCTACCGGATCTTGCAGGAGTACTTTGTGTTCCCGCAGCGGTTCCACTTTTTCAGCCTGACTCACCTGGCTCACGTCTGGCCGGACGTCAGCGCCACCACTCTGCGTTTCGAGTTTCATTTCAACCGGCCCATGCCACCAGACATTCGTCTGCGCACCAGCGATCTGCATCTGTACTGCGCGCCAGCGGTCAACCTGTTCCGCCACGATGCCAACCCAATTGCGTTGGATGGTCGCAGCCAGGAGCGACGCATCAGCCCCAGCGGCAACCACCCCGAAGCCTACGAGATTTTCAGTGTCGATCAGGTGGCCGGCTGGGACGCCGCCGACAAGGAACGCAAGGGTGATCCGTTGCGGCGCTTTACCCCGTTCGAATCCTTCCAGCATGAGATCGAGCACGCATGGGGCCGCACGGCATTGTATTTCCGTACGCATATCGAGCAATCCCATGGGCGTGAAGGCTTGCGTCATCGCATCGCCTTCGTGCGTGGCGATGAAAGCCTGTACATCGGCGAGCGTGAGGCGGCATCCATCGAGTTGACGTGCAGCAATCGCGACCTGCCACAGTTGCTGGGCGTAGGCGATGTGTCACTGTCCACCGAAGTCACGCCGTCGTTCGCCACCTACATCAACCTGACTGCACCGACCCGCAGCTACCGGCCGGTGCTGGACAGCAGCCTGCACTGGACGCTGATTTCCAACCTGTCACTGAACTACCTGTCGCTGTTGTCAGCGGAGCCGCTCAAGGCAGTGATCCGTGCCTACGACTTCGCTGCCTTGCACGACCTGCAACAGGCCCGCGCCACCCGCAAACGCCTGAATGGCATTTACAGCGCCGTAACCACCCCCATCGATTGGCTGATGAAAGGCCTGCCGGTGCGTGGCCTGCACACCCGCCTGCAACTGGACCAGAACGCCTTCCTCTGCGAGGGCGAACTGTACCTGTTCGCCAGTGTGCTTTCGCACTTCTTCGCCCTGTACGCGAGCATCAATTCCTTCCACCGCCTGGAAGTGATCAATACCACTAACAACGAGTGCTACGAATGGCCACTGTTGACCGGCAGACAACCCGTGATCTAGCCGACGTGCTGCTGGCCGACGCGCGAAACTATTCGTTTCACCGCCTGCTGGAGCACCTGCACGCCTTGCATGGCGATGATCTGGAAGCGCGCCCCTTGAGTGCTGCGGCGCGGCGACGCGTACGCCTGCAAAGCCATGCAGGATTGGGCTTTCCGGCCTCCGACGTAGTTGAGGCTGCGCGCCTGGAGGAGGATCGCGAAAACGTACGCTATCGCTTGCAGACCAGTTTCTTTGGCCTGCACGGCACCGACTCGCCGCTGCCCGGCTATTACCTGGATCGCCTGGCTTACGAACAGGCCCAAGAGCGCGGAATTCGTCCAGCGTTCATGGATTTTTTCAACCATCGCCTGCTGACCTTGCTGCATCACAGCTGGCGCAAATACCGCTATTACATTCGCTTCCAGGCCGAGGCCAGCGACCGGTTTTCACGCTATGTGTTTTCCATGATCGGGTTGAACGACAACGACCTGCGTGGCGCCACCCCCCTGCCATGGGGGCGACTGTTGAGCTTTGCCGGGTTGATCGCCAGCCGTAGCCGCTCGCCCTCGGTAGTGTCCGGTATCGTCGAACATTGCTTCGATCTGCACGGCGTGCATATCCGCGAATTTGAAGCACGCTCGGTGAGGTTGCCGCAGCGCCAACGCCTGTCGCTAGGCAAGGCCAACGGCACCTTGGGCAACGACTTTGTGGTGGGCGAGCGCAGCAAGACCCGCGCCAGCCAGTTCACCCTGGTGATTCCCAATCTGACCCAGGCACGCTTTCGCCAGTTCCTGCCCAGCGGTGAGCAGTTCGGGTTGCTGCGCCAATTGATGGATTTCCTGCTGCGCGACGTCACTGCCTACGACTTGGAGCTGGGGCTGCGCGAACAGGATGTACCCCCCTTCAACCTGCTGCGCGACAGCGGTACCCATCTGGGCTGGACCAGTTTTATCGAAGACCAGGAACAACGTCATCCCGCCGTGGTGCGGATTCGGGGGCGTGCATGAAGCTGACCTTGGTTATCAACAACCCTGCGCAGTTGCTGCATGGGTATCTGCCCAGTCATCGGTTCGGTGCACAAGGCGGCTGTATTGGCAGTGCCGCGGCGGACTGGCACCTGGTGGATCGTCAAAACAGCGTACAACCCCACCATTGCGAAATCAGGGTTATTGAAGGACGCTTCTGCGTGATAGACCGCAGCGGCAGGACCTACGTGAACGGTCACGATTTGCCGTTGGGCCGCCATGTTGCCATAAGCCTCAACGAGGGCGACCTGTTGCAGATTGGGATGTATCAGGTTGTCGCGCAGTTTGGTGAACACGCCTCAGGCCAGTGGTCGATTGATGAGCTGTTCAGCGGCCATTCGGAGGGTGCGCAAGCCTGGTACCTTGAGGATCTGCCGAATCTGTCCCTGTCCAATCCGCAAACGGCTGCCTGCCCGGAATTCGAACGCCTTTGCCAACCGGTGGACTTGACGGAGCAAGGCGACCCGATACGTGCGATGAAAGCGGCAACGCCACCCAATTCGCTGGCTGAGATTGGTATGACTGCACCCAAGAGGACCGTGAGCCTGCTCAGGAATTTGCGGCTGGGTACTTTATTACTGGCCTGCCTCACCCTCGGCGGCTGCACCATGCTCGGCAAAATCGGCCAGGTGATCTGGACTCCATCGATCCCGGTCGGCGGCCCCAACGACCAACCCAGCCGTTACTCCCTGAGCCTGCATGCCAGCGACGATGTCAATCAGCGCCTGATCAGTACCGGCACCGCCCCCACTGCCGACGAAGAGCCGGGCCGCTTGCCCTACAACCTGAACGTTCAGGCCGCCAGCCCGCAGGCACTGACAGACAAAGTGCAAACCCTGCTCAATCACCTCCATGAAACCGTGCCGGCCCAATCTTTGCTGGGTTTTGAGCCTGCGCCCATGATGGCCATGTCGCCTGTTGAAGGCGTGCTGCTGGGCGACTACGACGACCAGGGGATCAGCCTCACCACGCCACTGGGCAACCCGGCCTTGCAGCAGATCGCCACGCCGATTGCCTTCAAGGTCCTGCAACTGACCGACGACTCGCTGCTGGTCAACGCTAGCCCTCAAGCCCTGGCCGAGGACCTGGAAAAGACCTTGGGCAGCACCTACATCCGCGCCGACGACTACCTGCTCAACCCAGGCCAATTCAAGTTCATCGACCTGCGCGAGCTGGATGAGGACGCCCGCTTTATCGCCGTGATTGCCAACTACCACAACGACGAAGTCGGCCAGTGGAAACAACGCCTTCGGGTCGAGCCAAAAGGTCGCCAGTACGCCGTGCTGGTGCAGTTGGATGCTGCCCAGGTCAGCCTCAAAGGGGAAACCCGATGACACCCTTTTCAGCCGCTTTTGCGCAGAGAAATTACCGATGAGTTCACGCAACCCCGTCATCTGGCATGAAGGTTTGTTCGTCAAACCCCAGCACTTCCAGCAACAGGCCCGCGCCGCCGAAGCCGCCGAGCATCAGCGTATGCACAGCCTGAACGACGCCCTTTACGGCTTCAGCGAGCTGGAGCTGAACAGCGAATATTTGAGCTTTGGCAAGGTCGCCATCACTAAGGCGTGCGGGATCATGCCCGATGGCAGTGTGTTCGATATTCCCCGCGACCTGGCGCCACCGGCTCCGCTCGAGATCGCCGACAGCAGCGCGGTCAACCAGATCGTCTACCTGGCCCTGCCGCTACGCTCCAACGGCGCCCTCGAAGTGCGCTGGCCCGATCAATACGGCAACAGCCGATACATCGCCCGCCGCGAAGAAATCCGCGACACCCACAGCAATGACGGCGACCAGGTGGGCATGGATCTGGCCGTGCCCAACCTGCAATTGATGCTTGAACGCAGCGACCGCAGCGCCTTTACCGGCATCGCCATCGGCAGGATCAAAGACAAGCGCCCGGATGGCAGCCTGGTGATGGACGAACACTTCTACCCCACCAGCCTGTCCGTGCAAGCCGTGCCGGTGCTGCACCGCTACCTGGGCGAAGTGGCCGGGCTGATGCGCGCGCGGGCCCAGAACCTGGCTCAGCGTATTGGTTCGCCAGGACAGTCGGGTGTGGCCGATGTCACTGACTTCAACCTGCTGCAAACCCTCAACCGCTTGTTCCCGTTGTTCCAGCACCTGGCTCGCCAACGTCAGGTCCACCCGGAACGGCTGTACATCGCACTGGCCCAGGCCTGCGGCGAACTGGTGACCTTCACCGATGAAGGCCACCTGCCCCAGGAATACCCGGCCTACCAGCACGACAACCTACGCGAGTCCTTCCAGCTCTTGGAACACACCCTGCGCCGCGCCCTGGGTACCGTGCTGCAACCGCGTGCGGTGTCACTGCCGATCGTCGTGCAGCAATACGGCGTACGCACCGCTGCCTTGAATGACAAACGCCTGCTGGGCAACGCCGAGTTCATCCTCGCCGTGCGGGCCGAACTGCCCGCTGAGACCCTGCGCCAGCAACTGCCCAAGCAGATCAAGATCAGCTCCACCGAAGGTTTGGAACAACTGGTCAGCCTGCAACTGCCAGGCATCCCGCTGCTGCCGCTGCCGGTGGCGCCACGGCATCTGCCGTTCCATGCCGGGTTCAGCTACTTCGAACTCGACCGCCATCACCCTGCCTGGGAGAGCCTGAGCAGCGGCAGCGGGTTCGGCTTCCACATTGCCGGCGAGTTCCCGCAGCTGGAATTGCAGTTCTGGGCGATCAGGAGTGAGAAAGATGACTAAAGACACATGGGCCCACGAGGAGATCTCCGGCGCCATCGACTTTGACGGAGAAACGATCACTGTCAGCAGCCAAACACACTTGGCTGACCCGGAGTTCGACATGCGCGGCCTGGCCTGGAACCCACTGTGCGATGCCGCCACCCCCCTTATTGGCCTGGTGATTCGCCTGCGCCGCCTGGACCAGCACGACGACGTGCCCGCGCTGTATCGAAGCGTTAGCAACCAGATCACCACGATCATGGAAGAAGTCAGCCAGCTCGACTACGACGCCGGCATGCTCAAGGCCTACTCCTACAGCCTGTGCCTGTTGCTGGACGAGGTGGTCATGGCCACCTCCTGGGGCAGGCTCTCCAGTTGGAGTGAACGCTCATTGCTCAGCCAGTTCCATGGGGAAACCCGAGGCGGTGAGCGATTCTTCACCGTCATGAGCAACATGACCCCCGAAGCGGCCCGGTACCAACATGTGCTGGAGTTCATGTACCAGTGCCTGGTCTCGGGCCTCAAAGGCAAATATGGCGCCCATGCCAAAGGTGATGACGAAATACAGAAGATCATCAACCAGCTGCATGGACTGTTGCGCCCACTGCGTGGCGAAACGCCCAAACGCCTGACTGATCCACTAAAAAACGTCGCACCGCGCAACTACCGGATCAAACGTGCCTGGCCGTTGTGGACGCCGTGGGCATTGGCCGCTGTCGTGCTGACCTGCGCCTACACGATCTATTCCATGCGCCTGAACAGCATCACCCAGGAAGTGCTCGCCTCCCTGGAACGGATCCTCAACCTGTAACCGATTTTCAGCGCGCTCATCCCGAGCGCCTGCAAAGCCATGGCCGTATCGGCCATAACCCGCGACCTTACGGGTCGTTCAATTGATCGCGACAAGGAGCTTGTCATGCCAACACCCGCGTACATCAGTATCCACGGCAAAAACCAGGGCCACATCACCAAGGGCGCGTTCACCGCTGACTCGGTGGGCAACGTTTATGTGGAAGGCCACGAAGACGAAATCCTCGCCCAGGAAATCGATCACCAGATCGCTGCACCCACCGACCCGCAAAGCGGCCAGCCTGCCGGCCAGCGCGTGCACAAGCCACTGATCTTCACCAGCGCCCTGAGCAAAGCCTCGCCCATGCTCTACCAGGCTTTGGCCACCGGCGAAATGCTGCCGACCGTCGAGGTCAAGTGGTTCCGCACCTCGGGTGACGGCAAGCAGGAACACTTCTTCACCACCAAATTGGAAGACGCCACCGTCGTCGAGATCCACACCGTGCTGCCCCACGCCCAGGACAGCAATAACGCCAACTACACCCAGTTGATCAAGACCAGCCTGGCCTATCGCAAGGTCAGCTGGAGCCATGTGGTGGCCGGCACCGAAGCGTCGGATGACTGGCGCAAACCGGCGTAACAAAGCGCCCCACTCTTCCGCCGCTGGGATTTGCCCCGCGGTGGAATGCTGCGCAACGACGCCAAACTCGCTCACCTCACAGGCGACGATGCGCGGCTACAACCAGAGTTGGCATTCGACCTCAGTGATCACCCACATAACCCTCCCAGCAGGTCCAGGCGCACCGGCTCCATTGCCGGCCACAGATGGCGCCATTCGCTGCTCAAGGCTCCCAGCAACACTATGCCTTGGGTGAGACCCTCCGCCCGTGGCGTTGACCACGTGCCAGGGTGTAAAAGCACGCGGTGTGCAGCTCTGCACCATTTTCCTCGAACAACGCCAGGCACAATTGCTCCACCCTGGCCCAGCGGGTTCAGGAGGACGATCAGAGTGCTGAGCTAAAGCGGGAGACGTTGTTGGCTCATGACAGATACCTCTCAAGAGCGGCCCGGAGAAAAACCGGGTCGTACAGTTTCGAGCCTGTCTCAGGGGGCGCGTGCCTTCGAAGCGATCAACGGTTGCCCAGCGAAAATATCCTCAGTGCCCAGCAAAATCCGCTGCAGGGCCCAACGTGCGAAGGGGTACCCTGTAAAAAATAACCAGTCAGAGGTGCACTGTGGCGTCCTATACCTTGCGTCAGTTGAAGTATTTCGTCACCACCGTAGAGTGCGGCAGCGTCGCCGAAGCGTCGCGCAAGCTGTACATCGCGCAACCGTCGATTTCAACGGCAATTAAAGGCCTGGAAGACAGCTTCGGCGTACAACTGTTTATCCGTCATCACGCTCAGGGTGTATCGCTGACACCCGGTGGCGCGCGTTTCTATCGCAAGGCTCAGGAGCTGTTGCGCATGGCCCGGGAATTCGAACAGAACGCCCTGGCCGACAATGATGTGGTCTGCGGCCAGATCGATATTGGCTGTTTCGAGACTGTCGCCCCGCTCTACCTGCCGCGCTTGATCAAAGGTTTTCGCGAGCGCTTCCCGGGGGTCGAGATCCGCCTGCAGGACGGCGAGCAACAGGAGCTAGTGCAAGGCTTGACTGGCGGGCGTTTCGACCTGGCGATCTTCTACGATCATGACCTCGACAGCACCATCGAGACCGAAGCGCTGATGGCACCGCAACGGCCTTATGCGTTGTTGCCGACCGGGCATCGTTTTGCCGAGCAGGCGCAGGTATCGTTGCGGGATCTGGCGCTGGAGCCGATGATTCTTCTGGACGTGCAGCCCAGCCGGACCTATTTCGTGAGCATTTTCGAAGAGCTGGGGCTGAGCCCGAATATTGTCTTCAGTTCGCCCTCGATCGAGATGGTGCGGGGCATGGTCGGGCAAGGTTTCGGGTTTGCCGTGCTGGTGACCCGGCCGCTCACCACCAGCACCTATGACGGTCAGGAGCTGGTCTGTGTGGCACTGGCTGAGGATGTCACCGGTTCCGGGTTGGTGGCCGGCTGGTTGAAACGTGCGCAGCTGACCAAGCCTGCGCAGTTGTTTGTCGATTACTGTAAAGAGCAGTTCAAGGCCTGGCTGTAAGAGCGGATGCATCCGCTCCTGCTAGCGTGCAGCCCAGGCGTTGAAGCGTTGCTCCAACTCTTCCCCGTGATCCACCCAGAACGCAGCATTCATCGCCTGCGCTTGAGCGAGGTTGGCCTGAGCCGTCGGCAGTTGCTGCTGCACCGCCTCAGGCAACAGTTTCAGTGCATCACGATGCACCGGCCCGTAAGGAATCTCCTCGGAGAACACCTTCTGCGCCTGCGGCTGGCTGGCAAAGGCAATGAAGTCCTCGGCCAGTGCCTTGTTCGGCGTGCCCTTCACCACTGCCCAGTACTCCGGGTCGTACAGGCTTTGCGGCCAGACGATACCCAGTTTCATCCCTTCCTTCTGCGCCGAGGCAATACGCCCGTTATAGGCCGCACTCATCACCACGTCACCGGCGATCAACCACTGCGCCGGTTGCGCCCCGGCTTCCCACCACTGGATATTGCCCTTGATCTGGTCAAGCTTGGCAAACGCCCGGCTCACCCCTTCAGGGGTCGCCAGTACCTCGTACAGCTGTTCTCGTTTGACCCCGTCAGCAAGCAAGGCGATTTCCAGAGTGTACTTGGCACCCTTGCGTAAACCACGCTTGCCGGGAAACTCGCTGACGTTCCAGAAGTCGGCCCAGGAGGTCGGCGCCTTGGCCAGTTTGTCATGGTCATAGGCCATGACCATCGACCAGACGTAAGTCGCTACCCCGCACTCGCTGAAGGTGCCCGGCACCAACTGCGCGGCATCACCGAAACGCGCCGGGTCCAGGCGCTCGAACAGGCCTTCGTCACAACCGCGCAGCAACTCCGGGCTTTCGACTTCGACCACGTCCCAGCTGGTGTGGCCGACGTCGACCATGGCTTTGATCTTCGACAGTTCACCGTTGTATTCGCCGGCGACGACGCGTCCTGCACCGCTGGCGTTGAAAGGTTGGAAATAGGCCTTGTCCTGGGCCTGTTTGGTGGCACCGCCAAAGGAGATGACGGTGAGGTTCTGCGGCGCGGCCTGAACGGCACCGCACAGTAAGGCCAAGGCAAAGGGAACACTGCAACGCAAGGATCTGGACATGGATCTGTTCCTCAGGAAAGCCGGCTCGTCCGTACGAGCCGGCGTACGGGGGCTTACAGCAGACCGTATTCGCGCGCAGTGCGGTCTACGGCGATACGGGTCTTGTCGACCAGCTCATCGATCTCGGCTTTGCCGGCAACCAGCGCCGGGGCCATGATCATCCGGCCCAGGGTCGAGCGGATGATCAGGCCTTCTTCGAAGCCGATGGTGCGGCAACGCCAGGCGATGTCGTTTTCATTGGCGAAGCGTTTGCGGCTGGCCTTGTCCTCGGCAAACTGCAGTGCCGCGACCAGGCCGGTGCCTTGGATTTCACCAATCAGCGGGTGATTGCCGAACACCTCGCGCAAGCAGCGCTGCAGGTAGGGGCCGGTGTCCTGCTTGACCTGGGTGACAATGCCTTCATCGCGCAGGGCCTTGAGGTTGGCAATCGCCACGGCCGCAGCCACCGGGTGGCCGGAATAGGTCAGGCCGTGGGCGAACACCCCGCCCTGCTCCACCAGCACCTGAGCCATGCGTTTGGACAGGATCAGGCCGCCCATGGGGATGTAGCCGCTGGTCAGGCCCTTGGCGATCGACAGGGTGTCGGGCTCGAAACCGAAGTGCTGGTGGGCGAACCACTCACCGGTGCGGCCAAAACCACCAATCACTTCATCGGCGCACAGCAGCACATCGTATTGGCGGCAGATACGCTGAATTTCCGGCCAGTAGCTTTCTGGCGGGAAGATCATCCCGCCCGCGCCCTGGAAGGGTTCGGCAACAAAGGCGGCAACGTTCTCGGCACCCAGTTCGAGAATCTTCTCTTCCAGCTGGCGCGCTGCGCGCAGACCGAATTCAGCCGGGGTCAGGTTGCCTTCATGGGCGAACCAATATGGCTCGTCGATGTGCGCGACATCGGGAATCACCCCGCCCATGTCGTGCATGAACTTCATCCCGCCCAGCGCCGTCGCGCCCAGGGTCGAACCGTGGTAGCCGTTCCAGCGGCCGATCATGATTTTTTTCTGCGGCTTGCCGAGGATCTGCCAGTAGCGGCGCACGGTACGGATCAGCACCTCGTTGGCTTCGGAGCCGGAGTTGGTGTAGATCGCGTGGCTGTAGTGGCTGGGCAGCAGGCTGAACAGCAGCTCCGACAGCTCGACCACCGCCGGGTGGGTGGTGTGGAAGAACATGTTGTAGTACGGCAGCTGTTCCAGCTGGCGGCTGGCGGCAGCAGCAAGGTCCTTGCGGCCATAGCCGAGGTTGGTGCACCACAGGCCCGACATGCCGTCCAGATAGCGTTTGCCGTCGTTGTCCCAGAGCGCCAGGCCTTCGCCACGGACGATCACCCGCGGGCCTTCCTCGTTCAGGGCTTTCTGGTCGAGAAACGCATGGATGTGGTGCGCCGCATCCAGGGCCTGGTAATCGCCGGTGCTACGGTCGGTGTTCACTTGAGCGGTCATTGCGAGTCTCCTTATTGGTTTTTATCGTTGCCAGCCACGCTTGCGGTTTGCAGCGGCTCGGGCTTGAACAGGGGTTTGCCCATCACGCACTTGATCCACAGCACGGCGATGATCGAGACGATCAGCAGTACCAGGCCGGCGTAGGCAAAAATCGAGAAGGTCATCTCCGGGCTTGGCGACACGTTCCAGATGGCAAAGAGCATGCCGGCGATGCCGAAAATCTGTGGCAGCGGGTAGAACGGTGTGCGGAACGGCCGATGCACCTGCGGATAACGGCGGCGCAGGGCAATCACGTTGATGTGGGTGATGATGTAGGCCAGCAGCCAGGCCAGTGCGGCGGCCAGCAGCAGCTGGTTGATCGCGTCCGGATGGTCGTGCATCAACAGCAGTGGCAGGCCAGTGATCGCAGCGACGAACAGCACGGCTACCCAAGGTGCGCCAGTACGTTTGCCCTGACGCTTGAGAATGCCGAACGCCTGGCCGTTGCAGGCCATGCCGAAGAGCATGCGCGGGATGGCGGCCAACGAGCTGTTGAGGGTGCTGCAGGTGGCAGTGATTGCCGCGGTGACCAGGAACACCTTGCCGGTTTCACCGAACACGGTGGTAGCGAACAGATAATGCGGCAGGCCGTTGCTGGCCAGCTCCGCCTGGGGCACGGTGAGCAAGGCACCGAAGGCGTACAGGGCGATGATGACAAAGATGATGGTCAGGCCGAGCATCATCGAACCGGGGATGTTGCGTTCCGGGCGCCGGGTTTCTTCCACCAGCGGGCAGACAAATTCGGCGCCGACAAAGCCCCACACCGCCATCGCTGTCAGCGCAATCACCCCCAGCCCCAAAGGATTCCAGCCCGCGCTTTCAAACAGGCCCGGGTTGGGCGAGACGATATCGCTGTTCATCGCGCTCAGGCCCATCACCAGCAGCACCACCACCATGACCACCGCCAGCACAGTCTGCAAGCGGGCGAAGATGTCGATGTTGAACAGGTTGAGCACGGTGAACAGGGCCAGCACCGCAAGGGCCACGGTCAGCGGCGGCATCGAGTGCGGGTAGACCTTGTCGATGATGAACTCCATCAACAGCAGCTCTGCCGACAAGGCGAACATTGCCACTACCACGTAACCGGAAAAGGTCGCGAGGATGGCCGGGAATTGGCCGATGGCCACCTCGGTGTAGCTGCTCAGACTGCCGGCGCGGGGGATCATCAAGGCCAGCTCGGAGAACGAGCAGGCGTAGCTCAAGGCCAACAACCAGGCCAGCGCCAGCGGCACGATGAAACCGGCCCCGGCAATACCGACGCCTTGCAGCATCAGCACCATCACCCCTTGTGACACGACCAGACCGATGGCCACGGCCAACAAAGCGGTCAGGCCCAGTTTCTTGCTACTCACAGGCGGCGCCAGGGCGCCTGTGGACACGCTTGCATTACTGTTCATCGGTTGCTCCGTTTTGTTGTTGTCTTTTTTGAGAACAGATCGGTGTTGCTATTGGGGCTGCTACGCAGCCCATCGCCGGCAAGGCCAGCTCCTACACTGGTTCAGCCGGCCTTGCCGGCGATGAGCCCCTCAACCGCGCAACTGAATCCAGATAGTCTTGAGCTGCGTGTACTTGTCGAACGAATGCAGGGAAAGATCCCGGCCAAACCCCGATTGCTTGCCACCACCAAAAGGCACGGTGACATCCAGGGCATCGACGGTATTCACCGACACCGTCCCGGCATTCAGCCGCCGTGCCACGCGATGCGCGCGATTGAGGTCATCGGTCCACACCGAGGCGGCCAGGCCATAGATGTGATCGTTGGCCAGGGCTACTGCCTGGTCTTCGTCGTCAAACACGCTGACCGCCAGCACCGGGCCGAACACTTCTTCGCGAGCCAGGGTCATGTCGGCGGTGACGCCAGTGAAAATCGTCGGTTCGATGAAGTTGTCCGAGCCGTCGAAGCTCAGTTGCCGTCCACCGCACACCAGTTGCGCGCCTTCGCCCCGGGCCTGCTCGATGTACTGCAGGATCCGCTGGGTCTGCCGCGCATCGACAATGGCGCCGGCGCTGCTGGCTGGGTTCAGCGGGTTGCCGGGTTGCCACTGGCGGGCTTTTTCGGTCAGGCGCTGGACGAACTCATCGGCAATCGAACGCTGCACCAGCAGCCGCGAGTTGGCCGAACAGACTTCGCCCTGGTTGAAGAAGATCCCGAACGCGGCTTTTTCCGCCGCCAGGTCGAGGTTCTGGCAATCGGCAAACACCAGGTTCGGGCTCTTGCCGCCGCACTCCAGCCACACTTGCTTGAGGTTCGATTGCGCCGCGTACTGCATGAAGTACTTGCCGACTTCGGTGGAACCGGTGAACACCAGCGCATCGACGTCCATGTGCAGGCCCAGCGCCCGTCCAGCCTCCTCACCCAGCCCCGGCACCACGTTGAGCACACCTGCCGGGATACCGGCCTCCAACGCCAGTTCAGCCAGACGCAGGGCCGAGAACGGCGACTGCTCGGCGGGCTTGAGCACCACGCTGTTGCCGGCGGCCAGGGCCGGAGCGAGTTTCCACGCGGCCATGTCCAGCGGGAAGTTCCACGGCACCACGGCCGCGACCACACCCAGCGGCACGCGGGTGATGGTCGCCAGGACGTTGCTGGCCGTCGGCGCTACCTGGTCATAGAGCTTGTCGAGGCTTTCGCCGTACCAGGCAAACACATGGGCGGCGCCCGGTACGTCGATATTCCAGGCGTCCATCACCGGCTTGCCCATGCTCAGCGAGTCAAGCAAGGCCAGCTCATCGCGGTGTTCAAGCATCAGCTGCGACAGGCGCAGCAATACTTTCTTGCGCTCGGTCGGTGCCATCTTCGCCCAGGGCCCCTGTTCGAAGGCACGGCGGGCACTGCTCACCGCCTGGTCGACTTCGGCCTGGCCGCAGGCAGCGACGCGGGCCAGCACGCGATTGCTGGCCGGGTTGATCACCTCAAAACGCGCGCCACTTTGCGCTTGATGCGGCTCACCGTCGATCAACGCGGTATCGATCAGCCGTTGTTGCGCTGCCAGGGTCGTCCAGTCTTTGAAATCGTTCACTGCAGACTCCTTGTTGTTATCAATTGTTGGAGAGGTACACAGCCAGCCGGTCCATCAGGCGGTCGCAGGCCGCCATCTGCTCGACACTGACAAATTCGTCGGGCTTGTGCCCTTGCTCCATGCTGCCGGGGCCACAGACCACGGCGGGTATTCCAGCCTGGTCAAACAAGCCACCTTCGGTGCCAAAGGCCACGGTGCTGAAGTCGTCGCTGCCGCACAGCTGCGCAATCAGTTGCGCGGCGGCGCTTTCGGGGGCGGTAGCCAGGCCCGGGTAGGCCGAAATCGGTTCGAAGCGGATGGCGGTGTCGGCCTTGACTGCCTGCATGGCTGGCAACAGCGTTTGCTCGGCGTAGGCTTGCAGTTCCTCGAGTACCGTTTCAGGCTCGAACGCCGGCAAGGCACGGACCTCGAAGTCGAAACGGCAATCGGCCGGGACAATGTTCAACGCCGTCCCACCCTGAATCACCCCGACTTGCACCGTGGAATAGGCCGGATCGAAGCGCTCGTCGTGATACTCCGGCGCAGCCAGACGCTGGCCGATCTCGCCGAGGCGGCCAATCAGTCGCGCCGCCTGTTCGATGGCATTCACGCCATAAGGCGCGTAGGCCGAGTGGCACGGCGCGCCTTTTACATGACAACGCATGGCCAGCTTGCCCTTGTGGCCGAGCACCGGTTTCAGTTCGGTCGGCTCGCCAATCAGGCACAGCGCCGGCTGCTTGATGCGTTGTGGCAACACTTCAAGCAGACTGCGCACGCCCAGGCAACCGACCTCCTCGTCATACGAGAACGCCAGGTGCACAGGCCGGCGCAGTGGGCTTGCCAGGAACACCGGGACGGCAGCCAGCACCGAGGCCAGGTAGCCCTTCATGTCCGCCGCGCCGCGCCCATAGAGTTTGTCGTCGCGCTCACTCAGGGCGAATGGCTCAACCGTCCACGCCTGACCGTCCACCGGCACCACATCGGTATGCCCCGACAGCACCACCCCGCCCGCCACTGCCGGCCCGATGCTGGCCAGCAGGTTGGCCTTGCTGCGCTCGGCGTTGTAGATCAGCTCGCAGCTCACCCCCAGACCGTGCAGGTAGTCACGCACGAACTCGATCAAGGCGAGGTTCGAGTCGCGGCTGACCGTGGCAAAGCCGATCAGCTTTGCCAGCAAGGCGCGGCTGCGCAGCTCACTCATCGCCCGGCACTCCATAGCTCGGCGCCAGGGTCGGGTTCAGTGCACGGGTCAGGTAGTCCTGCAGCTGTGGCTCGTAGGCGTCCCAGAGTTTGTGCAGCTCACCGATGGGATTCTCATCAGCCCAGTCGACGCGCAGATCGACAATCGGCCAGACCAGCTCGCCGACCACCGAAACAGCCGCCGAATGCACCGCACCGGCTTCTCCACCGGCGTCCTGCCCGGCTTGCAGTGCCGTCAGCAACCGCGCCGCCAGGCAGCCTTCGCTGGATTCGAAGGCTGCGACCATGCGCTCGATCACCGCCGTGTTGGCCAGCAGGTTGCCGGCAGCGACACATTGCTCACCGGCCAGGGCATTATGCGTACCCAGGGTGTGGTTACCGCTGAACACGGCGGTACGCCCCTGCGCATCGACGACCGCAACCTGGCGATACTGGTTGTAGCCGTTGCGGGTCAGCGCATGGTCCAGCGCCTGGTGCGGCGCCAATCCTTCACCGAGGGCATCCAGTACCTGCGGCCCGAGGGCTGGCAAGGTGATGTTCTGGCTCGATACCGCCCCCACACCCGAGCGCAGCCAGGGGCAACGCGCGCCCACGGCAATGCTCGATGAACTGATGGCAATTCCCAGCTGACCGGTTTCGGCGCAGCGGCCGACGATGGAAAAGGTCATGACACGCTCCTTATTCGGGGATGACCGCGATCACGTCGATTTCCATCAGCCACTGCGGCTGGCCCAGCGCACTGACCACCAGTCCGGTCGAAATCGGGAATATGCCCTTGAGCCACTTGCCGACTTCCTGGTACACCGGCTCGCGGTAGCGCGGGTCGATCAGGTAGGTGGTGGTCTTGACGATGTGGCTCAGGTCGCTGCCGGCCTCTTCCAGCAATTGCTTGACGTTGCGCATGGCCTGCTCGGCCTGCGCCCGTGGATCACCGAGGCCTATCAGCTGACCGTTGAAATCGGTGCCGACCTGGCCACGGACATACACGGTGTTACCGGCACGCACCGCCTGGCAGAGGTCGTTGTCCAGGGTCTGGTTCGGGTAGGTGTCTTGGGTGTTGAACATGCGGATGCGAGTATGGGTAGGCATCAACGGACTTCCATAAGGGCGGCTGATTGGGTGGTGGTCTCAGGGGTTTCGGCCTGGCGTTGCGAAGCATCCCGATAGTCGAAATAGGCGCGCTGCTTGATGATGTGCTCGGCAATATGCCGGGCGTCGTGCCACACGCCCCAGATAAAGGCCGAGCCGCGACGGGCCAGCCATGGCAGGCCGACAAAGTAGATACCCGGTTCGCGCGAAACCCCGCGCTGGTGCTGCGGCTTGCCGTCGGCCTTGAAGGCATCGACCTGCAACCAGGCGTAATCGACCGAATAGCCGGTAGCCCATATGATCGTGGTGATACCGACCTTGGCCAGGTCCAGTTCGAGGATCGGGTTGCTCAGGCACTCAGGGTCCGCAAGCATGATGCGTGCTTCAGGCTCTGGCGGCAGGTCCAGGCCATTGCTGGCGATGTAGGCGTCGGCGGCGTCGAGCAGCGCCAGGTAGTTTTCGTCGCCGAGGGCAATGTTCTCGGCCAGGTTCGACGCGAAGCTGACCACACCGCCTTTGAATGCCTGGGTCAGACCCACGAGGGTGATGCCCTGCTGCGCCAGACGGCGGAAGTCCACGGTATGGCCTCCGCGGGCGCCGCTCACTGCGATGGTGACGTGCTCTTTGCCCGGCTGCACACCCTCGGCATCCCACAGGCCGAGCACCCCCAGCCACCAGCAGAAATCGCGGTTGCGATAGGCACGCGGCGGACGATCATGAGCGCCCACCGACAGGTACACCTGCTTGCCGGCACGCTGCAGCTCATCAGCAATCTGCACGCCCGAAGAACCGGCACCCACCACCAGCACAGCGCCTTGGGCCAGTTGCTCGGGATTGCGGTAGTCGGCGGAATGGATCTGCGCGACCTTGCTGTCTACCGGAGCGATGCCAGGAATGACCGGACGCTGGAACGGGCCAGTGGCAACCACCACATTGTTGGCCTCGATCACACCGTCCGAGGTTTCAACGGTGAAGCCAGGGCGACCAGCATTGCGTTGCACCTTGGTGACGTCGATACCGGTACGCACCGGCACGTTGAATTTCTGTGCATAGGCTTCGAAGTAGTTGGCTACCTGGTCTTTAGGCGCAAAGGCGTCAGGATCCAGACCCGCAAACTCCAGGCCCGGAAAGCGGTCATGCCAGGCCGGGCCATTGGCAACCAGCGAATCCCAGCGCCCGGTACGCCAGGCTTCGGCGATTCGGTTGCGCTCCAGCACCAGGTGCGGCACGCCAAGTCGGCTCAGGTGTTCGCTCATGGCCACACCGGCTTGCCCGGCGCCCACTACAAGCGTGTCTATTACGGTCTTATTGTTTGTCATCGCTGCGCCCTACTGAGGTTTCCCACGGGGATCGCCGTGGGTGGGTGTAGGCCGCATTCTGTGCAAAGGCTTGGAAAGGCGAAATTATGATTTATGTAGTTGCTAGAGAGTAAAAAACTGGGGAGGCGCGCCAGAGCCTCCCAGGTCAGGAAAGCGTTGGCTTTTTAGTACAATCGCGCCTTGATCAACGGCCGGATCAGGTAGTTACCTGAACCGACAGCGGCACGATATAGGCGGTACATTTTGGGACTGCTTACCTGGCTTGCGCATCGCTAGCTGGAGTTGCTTTACCACCTCCGCCGGTATGATCTACAACCGCTGCTCCAGATCGAACTGATCAGGTGTCGCCAACCGCAACTCGCCCGTACGGACACCGGTCAGCAACAACAACCGAAGGCCAAGCCGAGTTTGATTGGCGCCACCGTAATTTCGAAGAGCAACCATCAATCCCGGGAGCTCGTCCATTCGGAGAAACGGATTGTGCGTCACGGGAAGTTTGGGAAGTGCGACCACATCGAGGTCTGAAGCCGGGTTATGTTCCAGCCCCGCTGTTGCTTATGGTGCTCATAGGGATTGATGCCTTGGGCGACCAAGGCGCGCGCCTCATCACGTCGAGCACGGGCTTCTTTGAGGCTGATTTGCCGATAACTACCAAGAGACATGCGTTTCTGCACGCCCGCCCAGTAGTACCTGAAACGCCAGTTTTTTCCGCCGCGAGCTGTCACGTTGAGCGCAAGCCCATCCGTGTCGCCCACCGTGTAGTCATTGCCGGTGATTCGGACTTGCCGAACGGTCGTATCCGAGAGTGCCATAGCGAGCTCCTGAACAGAGTCAGGGCCAGATGCTCGTCTCGCTATCCAAGTTGCTCCAGCAAAAAACCGATTCAGCGCGCATCCAAATCCAAGATCTTAAATCGGGACTTAAAAGCACTGGATAGAGCTGGATTTCAGCGGTACCCGCTGGAACGAAAAAAGGGCCTAAAGGCCCTTATTTCAATCACTTACAGAATTCAGTGGAACTCTGTAGCGCAATATTTGGAGCGGGAAACGAGACTCGAACTCGCGACCCCGACCTTGGCAAGGTCGTGCTCTACCAACTGAGCTATTCCCGCGTCTTGGTGGTGTGCATTCTATAGATTCCAGAACACACGTCAACCCCTTGATTCAAAAAAGTTTTATTTTTTTTCCACCGTCGTGCGCAGGTGAGGCCAGGCGGCGCGCAGGTATTGCAGCATGGACCACAAGGTCAGGCCAGCGGCTATCAGCAGCAAGGCGTAGCCCAGCAGCACCCAGAAGGTGAAGTTCGACGGGTTGGCCAGCAGGATGACCAGCGCCAGCATTTGCGCGGCGGTTTTCCATTTACCCATGTTGGACACCGCCACGTGGGCCCGGGCGCCGATTTCAGCCATCCACTCACGCAAGGCAGAGACGACGATCTCGCGACCGATGATCACGGCCGCAGGCAGGGTCAACCACAGGTTGCCGTGCTCCTGGACAAGCAGCACCAGCGCCACGGCGACCATCAGCTTGTCGGCCACAGGGTCGAGAAACGCGCCAAACGGCGTGCTCTGCTCCAGGCGTCGTGCCAGGTAGCCATCCAGCCAATCGGTCGCCGCCGCGAAGGCAAAGACCGAACTGGAGGCCATATAGCTCCATTCATAGGGCAGGTAAAACAGCAAAATGAAAATCGGAATGAGCAGGACGCGTAGAACGGTGATCAGATTAGGGATATTCATCGGCACAACTGGCTACGAGGTGAGAAGGCATTCTACTCGCTGTGTAGGTTTGCATAAATCAACTCAGCGAGCTTTTTACTGATACCGGGGGCTTTGGCTATTTCTTCAATGCTGGCACGGGACAATTCCTGCAATCCACCAAAATGTTTCAACAATTCACGCCGCCGCTTTGGGCCTACGCCTGCGACCCCTTCCAGGGTTGAGGTACGCCGGGTTTTGCCACGTCGGGCACGGTGGCCGGTGATGGCGAAACGGTGGGCTTCGTCGCGAATCTGCTGAATCAGGTGCAGCGCCGGTGAGTCGCCCTTCAAGGTGAACTCATGGGCCGCATCATTCAAGTACAACGTTTCGAAACCCGCCTTGCGGGTCGCGCCCTTGGCCACGCCAAGCAGGATCAGGTCGGGCACCGCCAGCTCATTGAGCACGTCGCGGGCCATGGAGAGCTGGCCCTTGCCACCGTCCACCAGGAGGATATCCGGCAGCTTGCCCTCGCCGTCCTTGAGTTTGCTGAAGCGCCGGGTCAAGGCCTGGTGCATGGCGGCATAGTCATCGCCGGGGGTGACACCTTCGATGTTATAGCGGCGATAGTCCGATTTGATCGGCCCTTCCGGGCCGAAGACCACGCAGGACGCCACAGTCGCCTCGCCGCTGGAGTGGCTGATGTCGTAGCACTCCAGGCGCTGCGGTGGTTCGTCGAGCTTGAGCACGTCGGCCAGCGCTTCAAAACGCGCGGCCACATGCTGGCGGTTGGCCAGGCGTGCACTCAGGGCCTGTTCGGCGTTGGTTACCGCCAACTGCTGCCAGCGCGCACGGGTACCGCGCACCCGGTGGCTGATGTCCAGCTCACGGCCGCGCAGTGCGTGGATTGCATCGATCAGCGCTGGAAAGTCTTCGTGCACCACATTGACGATCAGTTCGCCCGGCAAATCGCGCTCGGGGCTACTGACGTAGTACTGGCCAAGGAACGCAGCCATGACCTCGGCGACCTCTTCCTCAATACCCGTCTGCGGAAAAAAGTTCTTGCTGCCCAGCACCCGGCCACCACGCACGCTGATCAGGTGCACACAGGCCCCGCCGGGATTGACAAAGGCTGCTATCACATCAACATCACCTGTACCGCCTTCCATGCTCTGCTGGTCCTGCACGCGCCGCAGCAAGGACACCTGGTCACGCAACTCGGCGGCACGCTCAAAGTCAAGAACACTGGCCGCCTGTTCCATGGCGCCAGATAACTCGTCGGCCAGGGCATTGCTGCGTCCTTCGAGGAACATCACCGAGTGCCGCACGTCCTCGGCATACTCCTGCGGTTCCACCAGCCCGACGCAGGGCGCCTTGCAGCGCTTGATCTGGTATTGCAGGCACGGGCGGGTGCGGTTCTTGTAGAAGCTGTCTTCGCACTGGCGTACGAAGAAGGTTTTTTGCAGCAGGCTCAGGCTCTCGCGGATCGCGCCGGCGCTGGGATAAGGGCCAAAATACTTGCCCTTGTGCTTCTTCGCCCCGCGATGAATGCTCAGGCGCGGAAAGTCGCCGTCCGACAGGAACACGTACGGGTAGGACTTATCGTCACGCAACAAAATATTGTAGGGCGGCCGCCACTCCTTGATCAGCGTCTGCTCAAGCAGTAATGCCTCGGTTTCATTGGCAGTGATGGTCGTTTCGACCTGGGCTATACGCCCCACCAGCGCGGCGGTCTTCGGTGCCAGGCCGGTCTTGCGAAAGTAGCTGGCCAGGCGCTTCTTGAGGTTCTTGGCCTTGCCGACGTACAGCAGGCGCGCCTCGCTGTCGAACATGCGATACACGCCTGGCCGGCCACTGCAGGTGGCAAGAAATGCACTCGGATCAAACGCGGCGGTTATTTCAGTGGCTTGCATTTCAGGCGCTGGCGTCCACCATGCCGTGGCGAACCGCCAGCAAGGTCAGTTCAACATCACTGCTGATGGAAAGTTTCTCGAAAATTCGATAACGGTAGGTGTTCACAGTCTTCGGCGACAGGCAGAGCTTATCGGAAATCGACTGGACTTTCTGGCAACCCACGATCATCAAGGCGATCTGAATCTCGCGCTCGGACAAAGCATCAAACGGCGAGTCACTGACCGGCTGAAAAGACTTGATCGCCAATTGCTGGGCAATCTGCGGACTGATGTAGCGCTGGCCGGCGAATACCAGGCGAATGGCCTGGACCATTTCCGCGAGCCCCGCGCCTTTTGTCAGATAACCTGCCGCGCCGGCTTGTAAGAGCCTGGTAGGAAAAGGGTCTTCTTCGCAGACCGTGACGACCACTACCTTGATGTCCGGATGACTGCGCAACAGCTTGCAGGTTGCGCCCAGACCACCGATCCCCGGCATCTTGACGTCCATCAAGACCACATCAGGCTTCAATTCACGCGCTTTGATCAGGGATTCCTCCCCCGACTCGGCCTGACCGACTACTTGCAGGCCATCGATGTCAGCCAGCATTCGTGTAATACCTGTACGAACGAGATCATGGTCATCGACTACTAGCACCCTAATCAAGCAGACACCTCGCGAAATGGTCTTATAGGTTGCTGAACACCTTAGCAAAAAACCAAGGCACAGACCTAGCTGAACGCGTCATATATATAGAGTTTCAATACGCTACGAACGCCTGCCGAACGGCAGGCGGGGTTGTTTCCTGGATAAAAGGTCAGGATTCCTTGAGGGGCGGCCGGGATTTTCCATTCACAACAGAGGAATGCTCCGCCAAGGTGCTGGTCAGCCTGCGGATTGCATCCTGGTCCTCTTTGAACATCGCCCGATAGTTACCCAAGACCTTTTCTTCTATCTGGCTCAGGTTTTCCAACTGGATGGGAGTCGGGCTACCTGTCAAAACAAACAGGATATCGACGCCTTTCTCTGCGACGCGGGATAAATAATCGGCCTTTGGCGCGCGACCACCACTTTCGTATTTACCTTGCGCGTTCGCCTCCACGCCTCCTATTTCACCAAAAACTTTTTGCGACAGTCCAAGTCGCTCTCTTTCTTGCCGTAACCGCGAACCAATTCCACTCATTTGGATGTATTATCCTATCTGGCACACCCCAAGAGGTGACGCTCTCATCTCGTTTTACACAAACTTGAACGGTTTTGAACTATGCCCGGAATCCGTACTGCTGCACAAGCCAAGGCCTGGCTGGAACATCAAGGCAAATCGGTCCAGGCATTCGCCCGTGAACATGGCGTGGACCCTGCGACCACCTATCAAGTGCTCGCTGGGCGCAAAAAGGGACGGCGTGGAGAAGCCCATAAGGTGGCGGTCCTTTTGGGCATGAAGGAAGGGATCATCCTCAACGAGGCGCAAAGCCTGGGCAATGAGCCGAAAGTCGATTCCTGAAGCAGTATGCGCCGATTCACGTCAAGCGTGAGGTTTACTCGGACGAGTGCACTGGCTGACAGTCCGACTCCATTCGCCAGAAGCAGCCTTCCTCACCGACAATCTTCAGGCCCTGGCGCTGATACAACCTTTTAGCCGGATTGCTCTTGAATACGGTCAACCGCAAATAATGCCGGCTTTCCGCTCGCGCTTTGCTGATCATTTGTTCCAGGACCCAACGACCCGCGCCCTGGCAGCGAAAGGCATCAAGAATGTGCAACTCGCGAATGTAGAGCGCCTTGTCATCCCGGCTCAGGCTCACAAATCCCACCAGCTTGCCGTCCTGGCAAATTAACCAGTTCTCCCGCCCAGACCAGGCCGTATCGAAGCCTTTGTCGGACCACGTCAGATGGTACTGCCGATAGTAGTGGTCCATCGCCTGATGGGTCAGGCTGCGCGCAAAAGCCAGGTGCTGATCCGATGCAGCCTTGAGCACAAACCCCATAGCGGTATGCTCCATCACGCTCATGCTCGCGTCCACATAACCCCCCTAAATCAGCCCCTCATCAACCCGATAAGACCTTGTGTTGGTTGATCCTAAGTATCTATCCAGCATATCGGTACTTGCGCCATAGCGATAACTACCCAGGCACGATAGAAATTACTGATTGAATCCGCCTGCATGCCTCAGTTAAGCTCCGCTCCATCATTTGGAGAAACACCATGTTGCAACTAACCCTCACCCAGGTTTGCCCTACTGCCAACGCACAGCGTTCGGTCGTGGCTACCCGCGTGAACGGTTTGAGCGCACTGGTCAGCTTTTATTTTGGGTATTGGTTTAGCCACTGGCGCGCCTGATACCTGAAATCGGCGCCCACTACTCAAGGGGTCGCCTGCCAGAGAAATCTAACCCCCGGTCGGCTCCCCGACCGGGGGTTTTGTTTTTTCAGCCCTTAACAATTTTTGCGACACACCGAACTTAAAGGACATCACACCATGAACTTCACCGCCTATTACCGTTACGACACCTGCACCGCCTGGCGATTTAGCAAGCTCCGTTCGGGACAGCCTGCCGCCTCCGATCGGTCACCTATTGGTGGCAAGCCAACACACGCAGCCAATACGGCCAATTGTCGAACACCCCAGTAGGGCAGAGCGTGCGGGAACAGCCCGCCGCTTGCCCAGGAAGCAGAAAATATGAACGCCTCTATCGCCGCACTGCCCGTCACCACCCTGTCCAGCGCCAATGAAACGCTGACCCAGCGCTTGCCCAGCGCCCTTGAGCTCAAGCACCAGTTGCCCCTGAGCCCGTTCCTGACCGAGCAAGTCAACGCTCATCGCCAGGCCATCCGCGCGATTCTCAAGGGTGAAGACTCCCGTCTGCTGGTCATCGTCGGCCCCTGCTCGATCCATGATCCGCAATCGGCCATGGAATACGCACGCAATCTGAAGAAACTGGCCAATGACGTCAGTGACCAGATGCTGCTGGTAATCCGCGCCTACGTCGAAAAACCACGCACCACCATCGGCTGGAAAGGCCTGGCCTACGACCCGCACCTGGATGGCAGCGATGACATGGCCACTGGCCTGAATCTGTCCCGGGAACTGATGCGCGAAATGCTGCGCCTGGGCTTGCCCGTCGCCACTGAGCTGTTGCAACCGATGGCCGCCGGCTACTTCGACGACGTGCTCAGTTGGGTCGCCATCGGCGCCCGGACCACCGAATCACAGATTCACCGGGAAATGGCCAGCGGTCTCGGCATGCCCGTCGGCTTCAAGAACGGCACCGACGGCGGCGTGGCCATCGCATGCGATGCCATGCGTTCGGCCGCCCACCCGCACCGCCACTTCGGCGTCGACAGCCAGGGGCATCCGGCGATCATCCAGACCCCAGGCAACGCTGATACTCACCTGGTGCTGCGCGGCGGCCACCGTGGCCCGAACTACGACCGCCAGAGCGTGGCCCAGGTCAAGACCGACCTGGCCAAAAGCAAAGTGGCGACGCGGATCATGGTCGATTGCAGCCACGCCAACAGCGGCAAGGACCCGATGCGCCAACCTGCGGTATTCAATGACGTGCTGGAGCAACGCTTGCAAGGCGATACCTCATTGATCGGCATGATGCTCGAAAGCCATCTGTTCGAAGGCTGCCAGCCGCTCAGCCCGTCGATGCGCTACGGCGTTTCGGTGACAGACGGCTGCCTGGGTTGGGACGGCACCGACCAGTTGCTGCGTGAAGCGGCAGCACGCCTGCGCGATCGCGCCTGATCGAACGCTATCGCCGGCAAGCCGGCTCCTACACTGATCGTTGGTGCACCGCCAAACCTTTGTAGGAGCCGGCTTGCCGGCGATAGCTGCCCATCAGGTATCGATGCAAAGCCGTGGAACTTTGCCAGGAAATAACCGCCTGAATCCGGTAGTCTCACCTTTTTTATTCAAGGAGTTACCCATCATGGCCAAAGCTACCGCCCGTCACATCCTGGTTGCCACTGAAGACAAGTGCAACGAACTCAAAGCCCAGATCGAAGGCGGCGCTGATTTCGCAGAAATCGCCAAAGCCAATTCCAGCTGCCCATCGAGCCGTGATGGCGGCAACCTGGGTTCGTTCGGCCCTGGCCAGATGGTCAAGGAATTCGACACTGTCGTGTTCAGCGCCCCGGTCAACACCGTGCAAGGCCCAGTGAAAACCCAGTTTGGTTATCACCTGCTGGAAGTGACCAGCCGCCAGGACTGATCCACGTCCTTGCAGAACACAACGGCCCGCCTTTTGGTGGGCCGTTGTGCTTGTGTGGCCGTTGGGTGACTGGCGACCCACGTGCGGTTAGGGTACAAGTCCCCTTCCTTCTTCACCCGGTGCTCAAGGCTGATAATGCGATTGGACTTCCTCACGTTAGTTGGCTCCACCCTGGCCCTGCTGCTGGCGAGCGCTACCTCGTTCGCAGCCCCTCAACATGCACTGACTGTCTACGGCGAACCCGCCAAGTACCCTGCCGGTTTCAGTCACTTCGACTATGTGAACCCCGATGCGCCCAAGGGCGGCAGCCTGAAGCGCTCGGCCCTCGAAGTCGGGCGCTTCGACCATGTACTGCCCTATATCGACAAAGGCATCGGCGTCAGCCAGTTGGACGGTTGGGTGTATTCGCCCCTGGCCTACCGCTCGCTGGATGAGCCCTATACCGTCTACGGCCTGGTGGCACAAAAGATGGAGCGCGCCGAGGACGGCCTGTACCTGCGCTTTTTCCTCAACCCCAAGGCGCGGTTTGCCGACGGTAAGCCGATCACCGCACAAGATGTACGCTACAGCTTCAACCTGCTGATGACCCAGGGCAGCCTGCGCTTTCGCACGCTGTTTGCCGACGTCAAGCACGTCGAGGTCGAAGGCCCCCTGCAAGTGCGCTTTGACTTCTCCAGCAATGAAAACCGCACCCTGCCCCTGGATGTCGCGACCCTGCCAGTGTTCCCCGAACATTGGTGGAAGAGCCGCGATTTTGCCAGCGGCGGCGGCTATGAAGCACCCCTGGGCAGCGGCCCGTACAAGGTCAGCAAGATCAATGCCGGCAGCACCATCACCTTCCAGCGCGATCCCGACTGGTGGGGCAAGGAGCTGCCCGTCAGCCGCGGCCTGTACAACTTCGACCGCCTGGGCCTGGAGTATTTCGGCGATACCGAAGTCGCACGCCAGGTCCTGCGTGGCGGTGCCTACGACTTCAACCGCGAGTTCTCCGCCACCGGCTATTCCATCGGCTACAACGGCCCTGCCCTGGACGATGGCCGCCTGCAACGCGCGCACCTGGCCAGGCAAGCCCCGCAGCCGGCCCAGGGCTACGTGTTCAACGTGCAAAAGCCCATGTTCCAGGACCGCCGCGTGCGCCAGGCCCTGGCCATGCTCTGGGATTTCGAGTGGGCCAACCGGCAGATGATGCGCAACCTGTATATCCGCCAGCAAAGCTACTTTTCCAACAGCCCGCTGGCCGCCACACAGCTGCCGGACGCCCAGGAGCTGGCGATTCTCGAACCCTTGCGCGGGCAGATCCCTGACGAAGTCTTCACCCAAGTCTTCAAGGCGCCAACCACCGACGGCAGCGGCATGATCCGCGACAAGCAGCTGCAAGCCCTGGCCCTGCTGGAAGAGGCCGGCTGGACGCCCAAGGGCGACAAACTGGTGAACGCGGCCGGCGAGCCGCTGGCGTTCACCTTCCTCAATGTGCAAAACGGCCTCGAACGCCTGCTGCTGCCCTATAAGCGCAACCTGGCGCAGATCGGCATCACGCTCAACATCCGGCGCATCGACTCGTCCCAGTACGTCAACCGCCTGATGAGCCGGGACTACGACATGATCGTCACCGGCTTCCCGGTGACCACCTCGCCGGGCATGGAGTTGTACAACTACTTCGGTTCCTCCTCCGCCTTCGACCCCGGCGCCAACAACTACATCGTCCTGCAAAACCCCGCCGTCGACACCCTGATCACCGGCCTGGTGCGCGCCACCACCCAGGCCCAGATGCTCAGCTACGCCCACGCCCTGGACCGGGTGTTGCAATGGAATTATTACTGGATCCCCAATTACTACCCGCCCGGCACCTCGGCCGCCTGGTGGAACCGCTTCGGCCGCCCGGCCATCGAGGCCAGCAACGACGAGGCATTGGAGTCGTGGTGGGAAGTCAGCCCCACACCCCTGACCAATGAGCAGATGAAAACCGAACTGAGCAAGCCGCGAGGTGCCCACTGATGTTTGCCTATATCGTGCGGCGCCTGCTGCTGATCATCCCGACCCTGGTGATCATCCTGCTGGTGAACTTTGTGATCGTCCAGGCCGCACCCGGCGGGCCGGTGGAGCAAGCCATCGCCCACTTGCAGGGAATTGGCGGCGGGGCCGTCGGCGGCTCGGCCGGCGACGGCGTCAGCAGTGGGTCCCGGGCCAGTCGCGGCCTGGACCCGAAACTGATCAAGGACATCGAAAAGCAATACGGCTTCGATAAGTCCGCGCCAGAACGCCTGTGGCTGATGCTCAAGAACTATGCCCAGCTGGATTTCGGCAACAGCTTCTTCCGCGGCGCCACGGTGATCGACCTGATCCTGGAAAAGATGCCGGTGACCATTTCCCTCGGCCTGTGGGCAACGCTGATCACTTACCTGGTGTCGATCCCCCTGGGCATTCGCAAGGCGGTGCGCCACGGCAGCAGTTTCGATGTCTGGAGCAGCACCGCCATCGTCATTGGCTACGCAATGCCGGCCTTCCTGTTTGCGATGTTTTTGATCGTAGTCTTCGCCGGCGGCACCACCTTGAACTGGTTTCCGGTGCGCGGCCTGGTGTCGGAAAACTTCGAACAACTGAGCACCCTCGGCAAGATCGCCGATTACTTCTGGCACCTGGTGCTGCCGGTCAGCGCCCTGGTGATCGGTGGTTTTGCCACCTTGACCATTCTCACCAAAAATTCGTTCCTCAATGAAATCACACGCCAATACGTGGTCACGGCACGCGCCAAGGGCCTGAGCGAACGGCGCGTGCTCTACGGCCATGTGTTTCGCAACGCCATGCTGCTGGTGATCTCCGGGATCCCCCAGGCCTTTATCAGTGTGTTCTTCGCCGGTTCCCTGCTGATCGAGGTGATCTTCTCCCTCGACGGCCTGGGCCGCATGAGCTACGAAGCCGCGGTGTCGCGGGACTATCCGGTGGTCTTTGGCTCGCTGTTTATCTTCACCTTGTTTGGCCTCCTGATAAAACTGATCGGCGACCTCTGCTACACCCTGGTGGACCCGCGTATCGACTTCGCCGCGAGGAACGCCTGATGCTCAATCTGTCTCCCGTCGCTCGCCGGCGCTTCGAACGTTTCAAGCAGAACCGCCGTGGCTGGTGGTCGCTGTGGCTGTTTATCGGCCTGTTCATCCTGACCCTGGGCGGCGAGCTGATCGCCAACGACAAGCCATTGGTGCTCAGCTACCAGGACGAGTTGTACTTCCCGGTGTTCAAGCGCTACACCGAGCAGCAGTTCGGCGGGCAACTGCCGTTCCAGGCCGACTACCGCAGCGACTACGTGCAGCAATTGATCAAGAAAGACGGCGGCTGGATGCTGTTCCCGCCAATCCCCTTCAGCGATGACACGCCCAACTACGAACTG
Source organism: Pseudomonas fluorescens (assembly GCF_000730425.1). Taxonomy (NCBI): domain Bacteria; kingdom Pseudomonadati; phylum Pseudomonadota; class Gammaproteobacteria; order Pseudomonadales; family Pseudomonadaceae; genus Pseudomonas; species Pseudomonas fluorescens. Next base: position 1,214,884 of record NZ_CP008896.1, read on the forward strand.
ACCCGTCCCGCCCCCAGCCCACCTTCCACGGTGAACTGGCTGGGCACCGATGACCAGTCCCGGGATGTGCTGGCACGGGTGATCTTCGGCGCGCGGGTGTCGATCCTGTTCGCCCTTGGCCTGACCGTGATCAGCGCCGCCATCGGCATTGCCGCCGGCGCCTTGCAGGGCTATTACGGCGGCTGGGTCGACCTGCTCGGCCAGCGCATCCTCGAAGTGTGGTCGGGGTTGCCGGTCCTGTACCTGCTGATCATCCTATCGGGGTTTGTCGAACCCAACTTCTGGTGGCTGCTGGGGATCATGGCGTTGTTTTCCTGGCTGGCCCTGGTGGACGTGGTGCGCGCCGAATTCCTGCGCGGACGTAACCTGGAATACGTGAAGGCCGCGCGCGCCCTGGGGCTGGGGGACGGCAAAATCATCCGCCGGCATATCCTGCCGAACGCCATGACCGCCACCCTGAGCTACCTGCCGTTTATCCTGACTGGGGCAATTTCCACCCTCAGCGCCCTGGACTTCCTCGGTTTCGGCATGCCGGCGGGCAGCGCGTCCCTGGGGGAACTGATCGCCCAGGGCAAACAAAACCTGCAGGCGCCGTGGCTCGGGCTCACGGCCTTTTTCACCCTGGCGCTGATTTTGTCGCTGCTGGTATTTATCGGCGAGGCGCTGCGTGACGCCTTCGACCCACGATCATGAAGAGCGATGCATCCATGACTGACAACCTGATCGAGATCCGCGACCTGTGCGTCGCCTTCAGCGGCCAGACCGTGGTGCGCAACCTGTGCCTGGATGTCCGCGCCGGCGAGTGCCTGGCGCTGGTGGGCGAGTCGGGCTCGGGCAAGTCAGTGACCGCCCATTCGATCCTGCAACTGCTGCCCCAGGCCGGCACCACTACCACAGGCTCCGTACGCTATCGTGGCCAGGAACTGATCGGCGCCGAGGCCAGGACCCTGCAAACACTGCGGGGCAACCGCATTGCAATGATCTTCCAGGAGCCGATGACCTCCCTCAACCCCTTGCACAGCATCGAAAAGCAGATCGGTGAAACCCTGTTTCTGCACAAGGGCCTCGGCGGCAAGGCGGCCCAGGCCCGCATCCTCGAACTGCTGGACCTGGTGGGCATCCGTAACCCCCGGGAGCGCCTCAAGTCCTACCCCCATCAGTTGTCGGGCGGCCAGCGCCAACGGGTGATGATTGCCATGGCCCTGGCCTGCGAGCCGGAACTGCTGATCGCCGACGAGCCGACCACCGCCCTGGATGTGACGGTGCAGCGCAAGATCCTGCGGCTGCTCAAATCCTTGCAGCAACGCCTGGGCATGTCGCTGCTGCTGATCAGCCATGATCTCAACCTGGTGCGCAGCATCGCCCAACGCGTGTGCGTGATGCAGGCCGGGGAAATTGTCGAGCAGGCCGACTGCCAAACCCTGTTCAATGCCCCGCAACATCCCTACAGCCGCCTGCTGCTGGATGCCGAGCCGGTCGGCACGGCGCTGTGCCAGGATGAACGCGAGACTGTCCTGCAGGTCGCCGATCTGAGTGTGCGCTTCCCCATCGGTGGCGGACTGTTCCGGCACAAGCAGTACCTGCAGGCGGTGGACGGCATCAGCCTGGACCTGCAACGGGGCAAGACCCTGGGGATCGTCGGCGAATCCGGCTCCGGTAAGTCCACCCTGGGCCAGGCGATCCTGCGCCTGCTCGACTCCAGCGGCAGTATCCGCTTCCAGGGCCAGGCCCTCGACAGCCTGAACCAGACCCAGATGCGCCCGTGGCGCAAGCAGATGCAGGTGGTGTTCCAGGACCCGTTCGGCAGCCTCAGCCCGCGCATGTCGGTACAGCAGATCATCAGCGAAGGCCTGGAAGTGCACGCGCCATGCAGCGTCCAGGAGCGTGATGCGCAGGTGATCAAGGTACTGCAGGATGTAGGCCTCGACCCGGCCAGCCGCCATCGCTACCCCCACGAGTTTTCCGGTGGCCAGCGCCAACGCATCGCCATCGCCCGTGCGCTGGTGCTGCGCCCGGCGCTGATGCTGCTGGACGAACCGACCTCGGCCCTGGACCGCACCGTGCAGAAACAAGTGGTCGCGCTGCTGCGTGAACTCCAGGAAAAATACGGTCTGACCTACCTGTTCATCAGCCATGACCTGGCGGTGGTACGGGCCATGGCCCACGACATGATCGTGATCAAGGATGGCAAGGTGGTCGAGCGCGGCCCGAGCGTTGAGGTGTTCGACTCACCACAGCATCCCTACACCCAGGAACTGCTGGCCGCTACACAACTCCCTCTGTAGGCGCCGGCTGGCCGGCGATGGCGCCAGTGAAATCGTCATCGCGGCAAGCCGGCTCCTACAGGGGATCAGGTCGTTCATTTATTTTTTTTGGCGCCTCGACCATGAATACCAGCGAAAGCCTCAAGGACTACCAACACGTTCGCGGCCTGGCGATCCAGTCCCTGTTCGAGATCATCGAGCAATCCAGCGAAGGCACGGTGATTGTCGACCGCGACGCCAATATCGTGTGGATGAACGAGCGCTACGCCAAGCGCTTCGGCCTGAAAAGCGCTGACCAGGCCATCGGCCAGCCATGTGAGCAAGTGATCTCCAACAGCCTGCTGCGCCAGGTGGTGCGCAGTGACCAGCCGATCCTCCTGGATATCCAGGACACCCCCAAAGGCCCACTGGTGGTGATGCGCCTGCCGATCCATGACGATGCTGGCAAGGTGATCGGCGCCATCGGCTTTGCCCTGTTTGATGAGTTGCGCAACCTCTCGCCGATGATCGAGCGCTACCTGAGCATGCAACAGGAACTGGCCTCGACCCGTTCGCTGTTGCGCTCGCGCCAGAGCAAATACAACTTCGCGCATTTTATCGGCACCAGCGCCGCCAGCCTGGAAGTCAAGCGCCGTGCCCGACGCAGCGCGAGTGCCGATTCGCCGGTGTTACTGCTGGGCGAGACCGGCACCGGCAAGGAGTTGCTGGCCCAGGCCATCCATGGTGCCTCGCCGCGCGCCCATAAAGCCTTTGTCAGCATCAACAGTGCGGCCATTCCCCATGACCTGCTGGAAGCCGAATTTTTCGGGACCGCGCCCGGTGCGTTCACCGGCGCCGACCGCAAGGGTCGCCCCGGCAAATTGCAGATCGCCCAGGGCGGCACGTTGTTTCTCGATGAAATCGGCGACATGCCGTTGCCCCTGCAAAGCAAACTGCTGCGGGTGCTGCAAGAAAAGGAGTTTGAGCCGGTGGGTTCCAACGAGATGATCCATAGCGACGTACGCGTGATCGCCGCGACCTCCACCGACCTGGAAGCGGCGATCCGGCGCGGGGCGTTTCGCGCCGACTTGTATTACCGCCTCAACGTATTGCCGATCCATGTCCCGCCCCTGCGCGAGCGCCTGGATGATATTCCGGCGTTGAGCGAAGCCATCCTCGAAGAACTGCGCAGCCAGCATGAACTGGACCGCGAAGCCCTCGCGTTGCTGGCCCAGCATGCCTGGCCGGGGAACATCCGCGAATTGCGCAATGTGCTGGAGCGGGCAGCCTTGCTCAGTGATGATCTGGTGCTGGATGCGCGGGAGATTCGCGCAGCAATCGGTACGTTCAGCCCGGTGGAACGCGATGCCGTGGCACCGGTTGAAGTCGAGACCTTCAACATGGCGCGGGAGCGCTTTGACCGGCAGTTGATCGCTGCAGCATTGCGCCAGTGCGAGGGCAATGTGGTGGAGGCGGCCAAGCGGTTGGGGCTGGGGCGCTCGACGCTGTACAAGAAAATGGTGGCGTTGGGCATCGCCCAATCTCAATAAAGAGACAAACATCTCAAACCAAAGACAATCCCATTGTGGGAGCGGGCTTGCTCGCGAAAGCGGCCTATCAGCAACAAAATCATTGGCTGACACACCGCTTTCGCGAGCAAGCCCGCTCCCACATTGGAACTTCGTTTGTCTTGATATAGAGACAAGACTCGAAAACCAATCACCAAAATCTTTAAATATTCATAAATATCAATAAGTTATGAGCATGGCACAATTCCCGCTATAGCCTCTTCCTACAGTTTTACCCCACAACAATAACAATCCGATGGAGACACACCATGAGTGTGATCATTGCCCTGGCGGCGCTCGCGCTGCTGATGCTGGCTGCCTACCGTGGCTACAGCGTCATCCTGTTTGCCCCCATTGCCGCCCTTGGCGCCGTACTGCTCACCGACCCTTCCGCCGTCGCCCCAGCGTTTACCGGGGTGTTCATGGAAAAAATGGTCGGCTTCATCAAACTCTACTTCCCGGTGTTCCTGCTCGGCGCCGTGTTCGGCAAGTTGATCGAGCTGTCGGGCTTTTCGCGCTCGATCGTCGCGGCGGCCATTCGCTTGCTCGGCACCCGCCAGGCAATGTTGGTGATCGTGCTGGTATGCGCCCTGTTGACCTACGGCGGTGTGTCACTGTTTGTGGTGGTGTTCGCGGTGTACCCATTCGCCGCCGAGATGTTCCGCCAGAGCAATATCCCCAAGCGCCTGATCCCGGCGACCATCGCCCTGGGCGCATTCTCGTTCACCATGGACGCCCTGCCCGGCACACCGCAGATCCAGAACATCATCCCCAGCACTTTCTTCAACACCACCGCCTGGGCCGCGCCCTGGCTGGGCCTGATCGGCACGATCTTTGTGTTCTGCGCCGGCATGCTGTACCTGGCGCGCCAGCGCAACAAGGCCCAACGCGCCGGTGAAGGCTATGGCACCGATTTGCGCAACGAGCCGGAAACCGCCGAGGACCTGAGCCTGCCCAACCCGTGGATCGCCCTGTCGCCACTGATTCTGGTGGGGGTGATGAACCTGCTGTTCACCCACTGGATCCCGCAGTGGTACGGCAAGACCCACAGCCTTGCCCTGCCAGGCATGAGCGCGCCGGTCACCACCGAAATCGCCAAGCTCACCGCCATCTGGGCCGTGCAGGCCGCGTTGCTGGTGGGGATCATCATGGTCCTGGTGTTTGGCTTCAAGGCCATCAAGAGCAAGTTGGCCGAAGGCAGTAAAAGCGCGGTCAGCGGCGCGCTGCTGGCGGCAATGAACACGGCTTCGGAATACGGCTTTGGTGCAGTGATCGCCTCATTGCCAGGCTTTTTGGTGCTGGCGGACTGGCTCAAGGGCATCCCCAACCCATTGGTCAACGAAGCGATTACCGTGACCCTGCTGGCCGGCATCACCGGTTCAGCCTCGGGCGGCATGAGCATCGCCCTGGCGGCCATGTCCGAAAGCTTTATTTCGGCAGCCCATGCCGCCAATATCCCCCTGGAAGTGCTGCACCGGGTCGCGGCCATGGCCAGCGGCGGCATGGACACCCTGCCCCACAATGGCGCGGTGATCACGTTGCTGGCCGTCACCGGGCTGACCCACCGCGAAGCCTACAAGGACATTTTCGGCATCACGATCATCAAGACCCTCGCGGTGTTCGTGGTCATCGGTACTTTCTACGCCACCGGCATTGTGTGAGGTTTTCATGACGACATTGAACGGCAAGACCGCCCTGGTCACCGGCTCCACCAGCGGTATCGGCCTGGGGATTGCCCTGAGCCTGGCCAAGGCCGGTGCCAACCTGATTCTCAACGGCTTTGGCGATGCCAGCGCGGTGATCGCCCAGGTGCAGGCCTTTGGCGGCAAGGTCGGCCATCACCCGGCCGACGTCAGTGACCCGGCGCAGATCGCCGAAATGGTCACCTACGCCGAGCGCGAGTTCGGCGGCATCGACATCCTGGTCAACAACGCGGGCATCCAGCATGTGGCGGCGGTAGAAGACTTTCCAGCGGAGCGCTGGGACTCGATCATCGCCATCAACCTTTCATCGGTGTTCCATAGCACGCGCCTGAGCCTGCCGGGCATGAAGGCCAAGGGCTGGGGGCGGATCGTCAATATCGCCTCGGTCCACGGCCAGGTCGGCTCGGTGGGCAAGGCGGCGTATGTCGCAGCCAAGCACGGGGTGATCGGCCTGACCAAGGTCGTGGGCCTGGAAACCGCCACCAGCAATGTGACCTGCAACGCCATCTGCCCCGGCTGGGTGCTGACGCCACTGGTGCAAAAACAGATCGATGATCGCATCGCCGCAGGCGTTGACCCGCAGCAGGCCCAGCATGACCTGCTGGCCGAGAAGCAGCCATCATTGGAATTCGTGACCCCACCGCAACTGGGCGAGCTGGTCCTGTTCCTGTGCAGCGAGGCCGGCAGCCAAGTGCGTGGCGCGGCGTGGAATATCGATGGAGGTTGGCTGGCCCAATAAACCCACCCTGCGAAAAACGCCTATCCAAATGTGGGAGCGGGCTTGCTCGCGAAAGCGGTGTTTCAGCAATGAATAGGTTGACTGACACACTGCTTTCGCGAGCAAGCCCGCTCCCACCTTGGGGTCTTTGCAGTGTCAAACATCTGCGACAAGAACAAGAGACGAGCCTATGTCCGATATCCTCTGGCAACCCAGCCCCGAACGCATCCACAACACCCGGATCGACCAGTTCCGGCGCTTTATCAATGATCGCCACGCCTTGCAGATCAACGATTACCCTACCCTGCACCAATGGAGCATCGACCAGCGCCCGGACTTCTGGGCGGCGATTGTCGAGTTCTTCGACGTGCAGTGGCGTACGCCGCCCAGCGCCGTGCTGGTGGAAGGCGTACAGATGCCCAGCGCCCAATGGTTTCCCGACGCCACCCTGAATTTTGCCGAGCATCTGCTGCGCCGCCGCGACGACCACCCGGCCGTCGTCGCCATCAGCGAAGACGGCCAGCGCGAACAACTGACCTATGCCGACCTGGCCCGACACGTCGCCGGCCTGCAGCGCAGCCTGCAAGCGGCGGGCGTGGGCCTGGGAGATCGGGTTGCAGCGTGTATGCCCAATACCTGGCAAACCCTGGTGGGCATGCTCGCCACCACCAGCCTCGGGGCGATCTGGTCCTGCTCTTCGCCAGACTTCGGCACCCAAGGCGTGATCGATCGTTTCGGCCAGATCGAACCCAAGGTGCTGATCACCTGCGCCGGTTATCGCTACGCCGGCAAGCTGATCGACCAGAGCGCCAAGCTCAATGAAATCCTCGAACGCCTGCCCTCCCTGCAGCAACTGATCATCGTGCCCTATGCCCGGCCCGAGGCACGTATCGAGGATTACCAGACCCAGGCCAACGTGGCGCTGTGGAATGACTTCTACCACCCGAGGGGCGAGCCGCATTTTGTCGCCGTGCCCTTCAACCACCCGCTGTATATCCTTTATTCCAGCGGCACCACCGGCGTGCCCAAGTGCATCATCCACGGCACGGGCGGCGTGCTGCTGACCCACCTCAAGGAACACGGCCTGCATGCCGACCTGTCGCGCAACGACTGCCTGTTCTACTACACCACCTGCGGCTGGATGATGTGGAACTGGCTGGTGTCGGTGTTGGCCGTCGGCGCCACGGTGGTGCTGTATGACGGCTCACCCTTTCATCCCGGCCCCGAACGGCTGATCGACTTGATCGACGAGGAGCGCATCAGCGTCTTCGGCACCAGCCCGAAATTCCTCGCAACCCTGGAAAAAGCCGGCCTGCAACCACGCCGCAGCCATGACCTGGGCAGCCTCAAGGGCCTGATCTCCACCGGCTCGCCGCTCTCACCCCAGAGCTACGACTACGTGTACCGCGAGATCAAACAAGAGCTGTGCCTGTCGTCAATGTCGGGGGGGACCGATATCGTCTCCTGCTTTGTGATCGGCAACCCGGCGCTGGCGGTACGACGCGGCGAAATGCAATGCAAGAGCCTGGGGATGGCGATCGAAGTGTGGGACGACCAGGGCCGGCCCCTGATCGGCGAAAAAGGCGAGTTGGTCTGCACCCGGCACTTCCCGGCGATCCCCATCGGCCTATGGAATGACCCACAGGGGGAAAAGCTGCGCGCCTCGTATTTCAGCCAGTTCCCCGGCGTGTGGGCCCAGGGCGACTATGCCGAGCAACGGCCCAATGGCAGCCTGCTGATCCATGGGCGCTCGGATGCGGTGCTCAACCCTGGCGGCGTACGTATCGGCACGGCGGAGATCTACCGTCAGGTGGAAAAAATCCCCCAGGTCCTGGAAAGCCTGGCCATCGGCCAACGCTGGCAGGACGATGTGCGTGTGGTGCTGTTTGTGCGCCTCAATCCCGGCGAACAACTGGACGCCGCCCTTGAACAGCAGATCCGCGAGGTGATCCGCGCCAACACCACACCACGCCATGTGCCGGCGAAGATCCTCGGCGTCAGTGATATTCCCCGCACCATCAGCGGCAAGATCGTCGAGCTGGCAGTCAGGAACGTCGTGCACGGGGAACCGGTGAAGAACACCGATGCCCTGGCCAACCCCGAAGCCCTGGAGCAGTTTCGCAACCGTCCTGAGCTGGCATAGAAAGATGAAAGGTTTCAGCACTAACGCACTCATTTGAAGAAAAACCCCTCAAGCATGCTATTTTTCGAGGGCTAGCCAGCCGTTTCCGCAGCGCGGGATAATCGGCCTTTGTCATTCTTCGAGCGTTACGCGCGGGACTCTTACATGAACGGATCACCCACCGGCAGCGAGGCTGCGGCCCTGATCGCACGGCTGGACTGGGCCACAAGCCCCCTCGGTGATGCCAGCCACTGGCCGCAAAGCCTGCGCACGGCCATTGATATCGTGATCCACTCACCGATGCCGATGCTGTTGCTCTGGGGCGACGAACTCACGCAGATCTACAACGATGGCTTCGCCCTGCTGGCCGGCAACAAACACCCCCGCGCCTTCGGCCAACCGGCCCATCAAGTCTGGCCGGAACTGCAACACTTCACCGACCCGATCTACAGCGCCGTCCTCACCGGCCAGGTGCGCACCTTCAGCGAGCAGCGGTTTGTCCTGCAACGCAACCACCGCGATACGGAAATCTGGCTGGACCTGACCTACAGCCCGATTCGCGACGAACGCGGCCGGGTGGCCGGGATCCTGGTGACGGCCATTGAAACCAACGAGCGCCGGCAACTCGCCCAGGAGTTGCAACAACGCTCCGAAGCGAGCCTGCGGGCCCAGCACAACACCGAGCAACGCTTGCAACTGGCCCTGGCCGCCACCGACGCGGTGGGCACCTGGGACTGGGATATCAGCGAAGACCGCTTTCTGGCCGACAGCCACTTCGCCCTGCTGCACGGGGTTGATCCAATCGACGCTCACCAGTTGCCCATCAGCGATTACCTGCAAGGCGTGCATCCACAAGACCGCGCCATGGTCGCCCGCAGCATCAAGCATTGCATTACCCATGGCACCGAGTACGCCGAGGAGTATCGCCTGCTCCAGGCCAACGGCCAGGTGCGCTGGGTGTTTGCCCGTGGCCGCTGCTACAAGGATCACCACGGCCGACCGGCGCGCTTTCTCGGCGCGGCCCTGGACCTGACCGAACGCAAGCACACCGAGCAAGCCCTGCGCCAGAGCCAGACCGAACTGCAACTGATCATCAACGCCATGCCGGTGCTGATCGGCTATGTGGACCACGAAGAACGCTTTCGCCTGAACAACAGCGCCTACCTCGACTGGTACGGCCTGACCCCGCAAGAGCTGTATGGCAAGACCATCCTCGAAGTGATCGGTGCCAAGGTGTACGCCGGGCGCGCCGACAAAATCGCCGCCGCACTCAAGGGCAAGGCCTGCAGCTTCACCACCATCTCGCCCCACCGCGATGGCCGCCCCCGGCATGCGCTGATGAAATACCTGCCGCGCTTCAGCGGCGATGGTTCGGTCAATGGTTTCTACATCTTTGTGATCGATGAGACCGAACGCAAGCTCACCGAAGAGGCCTTGCGCCATCTCAACGACAACCTGGAAGAACGTGTAGCCCAGCGTACCCAGGCCCTGGCCGAAGCCAACCAGCGCCTGCAAAACGAAATGGTCGAGCGTGAGCGCGCCGAGGACGCGTTGCGTCATGCGCAAAAGATGGAAGCGGTCGGCCAACTCACGGGCGGTATCGCCCATGACTTCAACAACATGCTCACCGGCATCATCGGCAGCCTGGACCTGATGCAGCGCTATATCGCCGCCGGGCGCAGTGATGAGATCGGGCGCTTCACCGATGCCGCCGTGGCCTCGGCTCACCGTGCGGCCGCCCTGACCCACCGCCTGCTGGCCTTCTCCCGGCGCCAGTCTCTGGACCGCCGGCCCCTGGACCCCAACCAACTGGTCACGTCACTGGAAGAACTGTTCCTGCGCACCAAAGGCGCCCATATCGACCTCAAGGTGCAACTGGGCAACGATATCTGGCCGGTGAACACCGACGCCAGCCAACTGGAAAACGCCCTGCTCAACCTGGTGATCAATGCCCGCGACGCCATGCCCGATGGTGGGCAACTGAGCATCGAGACAGCCAACAGCTACCTCGACGGCACTGATATCACCACCCTGGAACCGGTCAAGGCTGGCGACTACGTGATGCTCGGCGTGTGCGACAACGGCGCCGGCATGACCCCGAAGATCCTGGCCAAGGCCTTCGACCCGTTCTTCACCACCAAGCCCATCGGCCAGGGCACCGGCCTTGGGTTGTCGATGATTTATGGCTTTGCCCAGCAGTCCGGCGGCCACATCACGATCCACAGCCAGCCGGGCCGGGGTACCTGCGTGCGCCTGTACCTGCCACGCCTGCACGGCACTGCACTGGAAAAAACCCAGCCCCACAGCCCCATGGAAGCACCCGTGGCGCTGGATGGCGAAGCCGTGGTGGTGGTCGAGGATGATGCAGCGGTGCGCATGCTGGTGGTCAACCTGCTCCATGAATTGGGCTACACCGCCCACCAGGCGGCAGATGCACGCGCGGCCCTGCCGTTGCTCGAATCGGACCTGCGGGTGGACTTGCTGGTGACCGATGTCGGCCTGCCCGGCATGAACGGCCGGCAACTGGCGGAAATCGCCCGTCAGCATCGCCCGCAGTTGAAGGTCTTGTTCATGACCGGGTATGCCGAAACCGCCGCCGAGCGCCAGGGTTTCCTGGACGAAGGCATGGACATGGTAGGCAAGCCATTTTCCATTGACCTGCTGGCCACGAAAATCCGCAGCATGATCGGCGCCACAGGCCAAGTTGATGCATAATCCCGCGCTTTCAAGCCCGACCGTTGCAAGGTAACCGCCCGATGAAAGCCCAAGCCCGCCATATCCTGGTCAAGACCAGCGAGGAAGCCGAACAGCTCAAGCAGCGTATCGCCAAGGGCGAAGCCTTTGATGTGCTGGCCAAGAAGTTCTCCACCTGCCCGTCTGGCAAGCGCGGCGGCGACCTGGGTGAAGTGCGGCCGGGGCAGATGGTCGGGGTGATCGATGCGGTGATTTTCAAGAAACCGCTGCGCGTGGTACACGGACCGATCAAGAGCAAGTTTGGTTATCACCTGGTGCAGGTGTTCTACCGCGACTGACAGCCCCTTGCAGGAGCCGGCTTGCCGGGGATGAGGCCCTTGAGGACGCCATCGCCGGCAAGCCGGCTCCTACAGGGAGTGGGTCAGGCCAGGGGGATCAGTGCACCTGGAACCTGTATCACTCGACTGGCCAACCCGTGACCGGCCAGGGCTGCTGCTTGCGGCGTGCCGCCCTTTAGCCGGCTGGCCAGGTACGCCGCACTGAACGAATCCCCCGCCGCCGTGGTGTCCACCACGGTCTCGACCACCACCGCCGGCACTGCAAAACGCTCGCCGCCCTGGCGAATCAGGCAATCATCCGCCCCGCGCTTGAGCACCACTTCATCGATCCCCGGACAGGCGGCGAACACCTGTTCGCTATCGGCGTAGCCAAACAGGGCACGTTCGTCATCCTCGGTGAGCAAGGCCATATCCACATGCGCCAGCACCTGCTGGTAGGCCTCGCGAGCCGCCTCGACACTGGCCCAAAGACGTGGGCGGTAATTATTGTCGAACACCACCCTGGCGCCACGCTGGCGGGCTTGCACCAACACGGCCAGCAGGCGTGCGCGCCCCACTTCGCCCAGTACGGCGAGGGTGATGCCACTCAAATACAACACATCGTAGCCCGGCAAGGCGGCCAGGACTGGCTCGGCCCCAGCAGCGGTGAAGCAATCGCGCACCGCCGCCTCATTGCGCCAATAGAGGAATCTGCGCTCGCCATGGGCATCGGTCTGAATGCAATACAAGCCCGGCAGACGGCCCGGTAAACGCTGGACCAGGCCCAGGCCGAGGCCTTCCCTGGCCCATTGCGCGCACATGGCATCGCTGAAACTATCGTCGCCCAGGGCGGTGACGTAATCCACCGTGCTGTGGGCGCCCAGCTCGCGGCGCAGGTAGACGGCGGTGTTCAGGGTATCGCCGCCAAAGCTCTGCTGCAGGCTGCCGTCGGCGCGGTGTTGCAGTTCGATCATGCATTCGCCGATCAGGGCGATGCGCGGATGTGGGTTCATGTTCGGGTTCTCGGGTGGGTTTTAGGGCCTCATCGCCGCGACGCGCTCTAGAAACAGGTCTGCAATGTCTCAACCACCTGCAACTGCTCATCCACCAAGCATCCCACCTGCCACTTGTCGAACGTCAGGCAGGGGTGCGAGGTGCCAAAGGAGATGATGTCACCAATGCGCAGCTCAACCCCCGTCGCCACGCTCATGAACGCATGCTGGTCCATCACCGCCGTGACCTTGCAGCCACTCACCTCATCACCCATCGCCGGCAGTACGCCGGCCCTGTAGCGCTTGAGCGGCACCGGTAAACCGGCATCGTAGGCCACATCACGCTTGCCCAGGGCGATCACCGCAAACCCTGGCTGCGGCAACGATTGCACATGGGCCCAGACTTCCAGGGCCGGGCGCAGGCCTTCGCTGAGGTCGCCGCGCCGCTCCAGCACGCAGCATTGCGCTTCCTTATAGATGCCATGGTCATGGGCCACATAACTGCCGGGCCGCAGCACACTGAGGAAGCGCCCCTCGGCGTTTTGCGCGGCGAAGGACTCGGCGATCAGGTCATACCAGGCCGAGCCCGACGCGGTGATGATCGGCTTGCCCAGATCAAAGGCACCGCTGTTCTGCATATCCACCGCCAGGCGCACCAGGGACGCGGCAAACTCACGGATGCCACTGATGGCATGCTCGCCGTGGATCACCCCTTCGTAGCCTTCGATGCCGGTGAGCGCCAGGGCCGGTTGGGCCTTGATCGCCCGCGCCAGGTCCAGCACCTCCTGCTCGCTGCGGCAACCGCAACGGCCGCCGACCACGCCATATTCGATCATCACGTTCAGGCGCAGGCCACGGGCGGCAAAGAACGCGCCCAGATCAGCCACGTTATCCGGGTGGTCGACCATGCAATGGAAATCAAAGCCCGGGTCAGCCAGCAACTCGGCGATCAACGCCATGTTCGGCGCGCCCACCAATTGGTTGGCCATCAATACCCGACGCACACCACCGGCGTAGGCGGCACGGGTCTGCACGGCGGTGGCCAGGGTGATGCCCCAGGCGCCTTGCGCCAACTGACGCTGGAACAGCGCCGGCATCATGCTGGTCTTGCCATGGGGCGCCAGTTGCGCGCCGCTGCGGCTGACAAAGTCCTGCATCCAGCGAATGTTGTGCTCCAGTGCAGCCCGATGCAGTACCAGGGCGGGCAGGCTGACGTCGCGTACCAGATGGGCACCGCTGGCGGCGGCGCCTTTTTCAACAGCATTGAAGACAGGCATGGAATGACTCCGTTTTGCTATTCATTGATGCGACGGGCCAGGGTGTTGGCGCTTTCGATCAGCACCCGGCGGTAGTCGTTGTAATTGTTCTTGGCATCGGCCCGCGGGGCGACGATGCACAGGGTCGCAATGGCAATGCCCTGGGCGTCGCGCACCGGGGCGGCAAAGCAGTGGGTGAAGGTGTCGGCAACACTGTCGAAGGAAAAGAAGCCATCGAGGGTGGCCTGGCGGATCTGCCCGAGAAAGGTCTCCAGGGGCAGGCGCTGACCGTCCGGCAGGATGAAGTCGTCGTGGTCGATCAGCTCGATGATCTGCTGATCGCTCAAATGCCCCAGCAGCAGGCGCCCGGAGGCCGTCCAGGGGATCGGCGCGTTTTCACCGATATCCGAAGAAATCCGGAAATGCCGCTCGCCCTCGCGCATCAGCGCCACCGTGTACTTGCGCCCGTTGAGCAGGCACATCTGCGCAGTCTCGTGGGTTTGGCTGACGATCGCCTGCAAGGCGTGATCGGCCTCGCGGGTCAGGTCGAAATGGCGCAGGTGAGCCTGGCCGAGGAAGTACAGCTGGCGGCCCAGATAGACATGACCGTCCTTGCCCACGGGTTCGAGAATCCGCCGCTCCAGGAGCGACGCGACCAACTCATAGACCGTGGACTTGGGGCTGCCAATGCCACTGGCAATATCGTTGGGGCGCAGGGGCTGGCCGATTTCCTTGAGAAAATCGAGGATCTCGAACGCCCGGTCCAGGCCTTTGGCGCGGCGCTTGGTGGTGTCTTCGCTCATGGCAGTCTTCGTCGGCATAAAAGGTCCATGTGAGAGCGGCGCTTGTGTGGGAGCGGGCTTGCCCGCGAAAGCGGTGTATCAGTGCCACATTTGTTGGCTGACACAGCGCTTTCGCGAGCAAGCCCGCTCCCACCCGAACTCACTCTCACATTGAATTTGTGGTGGTCTGCAAACCAGGCATTCAGCCTTTTTTCTTGTAGGCCACACAATCGATCTCGACCTTGCAATCGACCATCATGTTCGCCTGCACACAGGCCCGTGCCGGGGCGTGTTCGGGGGTGAAGTATTCGCCAAAGACTTTGTTGAAACTCCAGAAATCCCGTGGGTCTTGCAACCAGACACCGACCCGGACCACGTCCTTGAGCGCATAGCCGGCCTCTTCAAGGATCGCGACGACATTCTTCAGGGTCTGGTGAGTCTGCTCGACAATCCCGCCATGGATGATTTCGCCATCCACCGCCGGCACCTGGCCCGACACATACAACCAGCCATCCGCCTCCACCGCACGGGCGAATGGGCGGGGTTGGCCACCACCGGCGGTGCTGCCGGCGCCGTAACGAGTCACGCTCATAAAGTTGCTCCTTGATTGAAAACGACTATTTTCCAAACGGTCCACCGCCTCGCCCCTGCAAGCACTCCAGGGCTTGAAAATTCCGCTATAGCGGAACGAGATATGTAATAGCGGAATAGACGACAGAAAGTGTGCCACAGCCAGCAGCAGAAAAATATTGAAGCGTTAACGTTGTTTTAAATCGGACGAAATCGCCCTCGACGACGGGCACGCAGCTACCGTGCGCCCCAATCCGTTACGTGTGCTACCTGTGAACTCTGACAGTAGACCGCCTGACCCACCCGGTTTAGGGTTTGGCCACGGACCTGAAGAAGGAGACTGTCATGGGGATGATCAACACGGTGATAGATAGCGCGGACGCGTATAACCGGGCTCTACAGACGCAGCGCACAGTGTTTATGCTCTTTGTATCGCCCCAATGCCCGGCGTGCAGCGAGGCCAAGCCACTGTTCAGCAAAGTGGCAGGCCACTATCGTCGCCAGGCAGCCCTTTATGTGCTCGATACCAGCCAGACCCCACGGCATCCCGAGGTTACCGGCACGCCGACGTTGCTGATATTGAAAAACGGCAGGCTAGTGGAAAAACTCAAGGGGTTCGGCCCCTGGGAGACCCAGGAGCAGACCCTGAAGAAAACCTTTGACCGGCACACCCGTGGCGTGCCGACCAAAAGGGCCAAGCCCCGTTAACCCACCGCAACCGGGGTCAACAGCACCTGCGTCACCCGCCGCTCCTCCACCGCTGCGACGGTCAGTTGCCAACCTGCATGCTCCAGGCTGTCGCCCACCATCGGCAAGCGGTCCAGCAGGCTCATGACCAGGCCGGCAAGGGTCTGGTAATCCTCGGTGGCTACTGCCTTGAACCCGGTGCGCTGACGAATCAGGTTCAGGTTCAACGCACCATTGGCGCGGTAACCGCCCTGCTCTTCGACGATATCCGGGCCCTCCACCTCACTGGCGTCCGGCAACTCACCGGCGATGGACTCAAGGATGTCGGTCATGCTCAACACCCCCATGAAGTCGCCGAATTCGTTGATCACGAAGGCAATGTGCGTCGACTCCTGGCGCATCTGTTCCAGGGCGTTGAGGATCGAGAAGCTGTCGAGCAGGTTGATTGCCCGTCGTGCCAGGTGCTCCAGGTTCGGTTCATTGCCGGCCAGGTACTCCTTGAGCAACTCCTTCTTGTGCACAAAGCCCAGGGGCTCATCCACCGCGCCATTCCGGATCAGCGGCAAACGCGAGTAGGAAGAGTGCATCAGCTTCAGGCGAATCGTCTCCGGGTCGTCGGCCAAGTCGATGTAGTCGACATTCGCCCGCGGGGTCATCAAGGTGCGGATCGGCCGCTCGGCCAGTTGCAACACGCCGCTGATCATGACGCGCTCACGGCGGTCGAACAGCGGGCCTTGAGGGTCCTGCGGGTCACCCAGCAGGTCGGCAACGTCGTCACCTACTTCCTCGGCCGCCAGGCTACGCCCCCCCAACAGGCGCATGACCGCATGGGCGGTGCGCTCGCGGATCGGTCGCAGGCCTTGCGCCGATTTCTTGCGGCGGGCCCGGGCGATCTGGTTGAACACTTCGATCAGGATCGAGAAACCAATGGCCGCGTACAGGTAGCCTTTCGGAATATGGAAGCCCAGGCCTTCGGCGGTCAGGGCGAAACCGATCATCATCAAGAAGCCCAGGCACAGCATGATCACTGTCGGGTGCGCATTGACAAAGCGGGTCAGTGGCTTGCTGGCCACGATCATCACGCCGATAGACACGATCACCGCGATCATCATCACCGCCAGCTCATCCACCATGCCGACCGCAGTAATCACCGCATCGAGGGAGAACACCGCGTCCAGCACCACGATCTGCGCCACGATCGGCCAGAACATCGCGTAGGCCGCATTGCCGGTGCGCTCGGTGACATGCCCTTCGAGGCGCTCATGCAACTCCATGGTGGCCTTGAACAACAGGAACACACCACCAAACAGCATGATCAGGTCGCGCCCGGAGAAGCTCTTGTCGAACACCTCGAACAGCGGCTGGGTCAAGGTCACCAACCAGGAAATACTCGCCAGCAGGCCCAGGCGCATGATCAGTGCCAGGGACAGGCCAATCAACCGCGCACGGTCACGCTGCTCCGGCGGCAACTTGTCTGCCAGGATCGCGATAAACACCAGGTTGTCGATACCCAGCACCAGTTCCAACACAATCAAGGTCAACAGGCCGAGCCAGGCCGTTGGATCCGCTAACCATTCCATATAGAAGTCTCTGTCTCTTTATTGATGTTCAGGATGCCAGGCACAACAAAACGCGGTCCGATGACCGGGAGAAGGTTAGCAGTCTGAATAGGGGATGTTTCAGCGGGAACGGCGGCAATAGAGGTCTTGGGGAAAGACGACTGGGAGGCTCCGAGAGGGTGTTCATGCAAGTCCTGCAGTGAGAAAAGTACTTCAATCCTACAGCGAAAATACAAATTTCCTACAATTTAAAACTATTACAAAATCTGTAACCCAGCGTCACACATTCCCATGTGGGAGCGGGCTTGCTCGCGAAGGCGGTGTATCAGCCACAAGATAAATTGACTGATACACCGCCTTCGCGAGCAAGCCCGCTCCCACATTTTGACCCATGGTGTGTCAGGTTTTGCGGGTTGCGTCGTCCAGCGCGAGGATGGTGTGGGCATTCGTTACTGTGGTTGCCAGGGTATTGATCACCCCCGAGCGCAACGCCCCCAGCGTTGCCGCCGCCTTGGTGTTTTCACTGGCAATCGCCACCACATCGGGAATGCGCACCAGCTCCTGCACGGTCAGCCCTATCACACGCCCCTGGATGGCGTTGACCGCCGGCTGGCCATGGATGTCGATAAAGTCGTAGCCCATCATGTCGCCCACGGTGCCGGACAAGCGCGCCTGGGCGATTTCCTGGGGTGAAAACCAGCCCATGCGCACCATATTGCTGTTTTCGCTCATGTCACCAATGCCGATCAGCGCCATATCGGCACGCCGCGCGCGGTCGAGGGTGGAGCGTACGGTGTCGTTGCTGATCAACACACTGCGCAGTTCCGGGTTGGCCACCAGGGCCGGGGCGTACAGGCTTTCGCTCTCGCCACCAAAGCGCAGGGCCAGGCGTCGGCAGATGTGGTCGGGGTTCATGTATTCACCGGCCTTGAGCGAACCGCCAATGGCACAGACAAACGTGCAATTGCGCGTCACCGGCAAAAACACGTTATCGGCCACCGCGCCCACATTGCGTCCCATGCCCACAGCGACAATCATGCCGTCGCCCAGGGTCTTGTTCAGGTAGTTGGCCACCAGGCTGGCCACGGCGGAGCGCTGGGTATCGGCGTCGCTGTGATCCACCGCGATCAACGCGCGGTCCAACCGGAAACGCTCCACCAGCGCCTGCTCCAGCTCGTTGTTCATCGCCGGGTGCTGCAACACCCGCACCTCGACAATCCCTTCATCGCGTGCACGTTTGAGCAGCCGGCTGACTTTGGCCCGGGACAGGTCAAACCGTTTGGCGATGGCTTCCTGAGTGACGTTCTCAAGGTAGTAGAGCATCGCCACTTCGGTCATCAGATCGATATCACTGGCGGTGCGCAGGGTACTGTCACTCATGGGGACGGGCTTCCGTTTCGGCGTCAAAGGCGCATTCTCCCGACTCTTGCCCCGCCACGTCCACTACTGATGCCCATCACGCTCAATGGCACTGATGCGCTCCACCTTGGCCCCGGACCGCGCCGCCTCGAACTCCGAAGCCAGAAACGCAGTGACGATGCTCTTGGCCAGCTCCGCCCCCACCACCCGCGCACCGATGGACAGGATCTGCGCATCGTTGCTCTTGCGCGCCCGCTCCGCCGAATAGGTGTCGTGGGCCTGGGCCGCACGAATTCCCAAGACTTTATTGGCCGAGATGGCCATGCCGATACCCGTGCCACACACCAGCACCCCCAGGCGCTGTTGCCCGGCGTTGATGGCCGTCGCCACCGCCAGCGCGATATCCGGATAGAGCACCGGTGCCGTGGAATGGGTGCCAAAGTCAGTCACCGGATACCCCAGCGCCTCGATATGGCGCTTCAACAGCTCCTTGAGCTCAAAACCCGCTTCGTCACATCCGATAGCCACCGGGAAAGGTGTGTTCATGGCATTAGGCTCCGCTGCCGTGGTGAGGCTTAAGACTGATCATATGATCACTCAATGAAATTTAGATCAGCCATTTCTCGGATATTCCCTCGCAACTGTCAAGCATGTTTTAACTGACTCGCTAGACAACCCCCCTCTAAAACGCCACGCACCAGGAAAATCTCGGCACTTACAAGTTTTCAGTGAAAGAGATTGACTGATCAGAATTTCATTTGATACACATATGATCACGCAGCAACACAACTGTGTGCCTAATAAGAATTCACAGCACGAGGACACGCCGATGGCCACGCCATTACTGCTCCAGGCTGAACATGTCGCCAAGGCCTATGCCGGTATCCCTGCCCTGCGTGATGGCCATCTCTCGCTGCGGGCCGGCAGCGTGCACGCCCTGTGCGGCGGCAACGGTGCCGGCAAATCCACGTTCCTCAGTATCTTGATGGGCATCACCCAGCGTGATGCCGGCAGCATCCTGCTCAATGGTGCCCCCGTGCATTTCAATCGCCCCAGTGAAGCACTGGCGGCGGGGGTCGCGATGATCACCCAGGAGCTGGAGCCGATCCCCTACATGACCGTCGCCGAGAACATCTGGCTGGGCCGCGAACCGCGGCGCGCCGGCTGCATCGTCGACAGCAAGGCACTGAACCGGCGCACCCGCGAGCTGCTGGAAAACCTGGAGTTCGACGTCGAGGCCACCTTGCCCATGCATCGCCTGAGCGTGGCGCAGATTCAGTTGGTGGAGATCGCCAAAGCGTTCAGCCATGACTGCCAGGTGATGATCATGGACGAACCCACCTCCGCCATCGGCGAACGCGAAGCTGAAACCCTGTTCAAGGCTATCCGCCGCCTCACCGCCCGCGGCGCCGGGATCATCTATGTGTCCCATCGCCTCAGCGAGCTGGGACAGATTGCCGACGACTACAGCATCTTTCGCGATGGCGCCTTCGTCGAAAGCGGGCGCATGGCCGATATCGACCGTGCCCACCTGGTGCGCGGCATCGTCGGCCAGGAGCTGACACGCATCGACCACAAGGTCGGCCGGCAAAGCGCCGCCGAGTGCTGCCTGGACGTTCAGGGCCTGAGTCGCAAGGGCGAATTCCAGGACATCAGCCTGCAATTGCGCCAGGGCGAAATCCTCGGCATTTATGGCCTGATGGGCTCGGGACGCAGCGAGTTCCTCAACTGCATCTACGGCCTGACCACCCCGGATACCGGCAGTGTCACCCTGCAAGGCAAACCGATGCCCATCGGCCTGCCCAAGGCGACCATCCGCGCAGGCATGTCCCTGGTCACCGAAGACCGCAAGGAAAGCGGCCTGGTGCTCAGTTCCAGCATCCTGTCGAACATTGCGTTGTCGGCGTACAAGCAACTGTCGAGCTGGTCGCTGATCAACGCGCGCAAGGAAAACCAGTTGGCCGAGGACATGGTCAAGCGCCTGCAGATCAAGACCACCTCCCTGGACCTGCCGGTGGCCTCCATGAGCGGCGGCAACCAACAGAAGGTGGTGCTCGCCAAGTGCCTGTCGACCCAGCCAGTGTGCCTTTTGTGCGATGAACCGACCCGGGGCATCGATGAGGGGGCCAAGCAGGAGATCTATCACTTGCTGGACCAGTTCGTGCGCGCCGGTGGCGCGGCCATCGTGGTGTCGTCGGAGGCTCCGGAACTGCTGCACCTGAGTGACCGTATCGCCGTGTTCAAGGGTGGCCGGCTGGTGACCATCAGCAGCGACACCGCCCTTTCCCAGGAAGCCTTGTTGAGTCTTGCCTCATGAATGCCAAAACCCTTGCCACTCCGCTTGCCACCCCCACGCGCAGCCGCCTGCGGCTTTCCCTCGACCGTTTCGGCCTGCCACTGGTGTTTATCCTGCTGTGCGTGGTCATGGCGTTTTCCAGCGAATACTTCATGACCTGGCGTAACTGGATGGACATCCTGCGCCAGACCTCGATCAACGGCATCCTTGCGGTGGGCATGACCTACGTGATCCTGACCAAGGGCATCGACCTCTCGGTAGGCTCCATCCTCGCCTTCGCCGGCCTGTGCAGCGCCCTGGTCGCAACCCAGGGCTACGGCTTGCTGGCCGCGGTCAGTGCCGGAATGTTTGCCGGTGCGATGCTGGGGATGGTCAACGGCTTCATGGTGGCCAACCTGTCGATCCCGCCCTTTGTCGCGACCCTGGGCATGCTCAGTATCGCCAGGGGCATGACCTTTATCCTCAACGATGGCAGCCCGGTCACTGACCTGCCGGACGCCTACCTGGCCCTGGGCATCGGCAAGCTCGGGCCGATTGGCGTACCGGTCATCATCTTTGCGGTGGTCGCGCTGATTTTCTGGATGGTGCTGCGCTACACCACCTACGGGCGTTACGTGTACGCGGTGGGCGGCAATGAAAAAAGCGCGCGCACGTCGGGGATTGGCGTGCGCAAGGTGACGTTCTCGGTGTACGTGGTTTCCGGTTTGCTCGCCGGCCTGGCAGGTGTGGTGCTGTCTGCGCGCACCACCTCTGCCCTGCCCCAGGCGGGCATGTCCTATGAACTGGATGCGATTGCCGCCGTGGTGATCGGCGGCACCAGCCTCTCCGGTGGCACCGGCACCATCGTCGGCACGCTGTTCGGCGCCCTGTTGATCGGAGTGATCAACAACGGCCTGAACCTGCTCGGCGTGTCTTCCTATTACCAACAGGTCGCCAAGGGCCTGATCATTGTGCTCGCGGTGTTGATTGACGTGTGGCGCAAGAAAAAACGCTAGTCGCTTTTCCTCTGAACGAACTGAACGACCACAACAATAAACGGGGTTCTCATCATGAAATTCGCTACATCGTTTGCCGCCGTGGCGGCCCTCACCCTGCTGGCCAGCAGCATCACCCTGGCCGCCGATGGCAAGACCTACAAAGTCGGCGCCGCCGTGTATGGCCTCAAGGGCCAGTTCATGCAGAACTGGGTGCGCGAGCTGAAGGAGCATCCGGCGGTCAAGGACGGGACCGTGCAGTTGACCGTCTTCGACGGCAACTATGACGCGCTGACCCAGAACAACCAGATCGAAAACATGGTCACCCAGCGCTACGACGCGATCCTCTTCGTGCCCATCGACACCAAGGCCGGTGTCGGTACGGTGAAGCAGGCGATGTCCAACGATGTGGTGGTCATCGCCTCCAACACCAAGGTCGCCGATGCCAGCGTGCCGTACGTCGGCAACGATGATGTCGAGGGCGGTCGCCTGCAGGCCCAGGCCATGGTCGACAAGCTCCAGGGCAAAGGCAATGTGGTGATCATCCAGGGGCCGATTGGCCAGTCGGCGCAGATCGACCGGGAAAAGGGCGAGCTGGAAGTGCTGGGCAAACACCCAGGCATCAAGATCATCGAGAAAAAGACCGCTAACTGGGACCGCGCCCAAGCCCTGGCCCTGACTGAAGACTGGCTCAACGCCCACCCCAAGGGCATCAACGGTGTGATCGCACAGAACGACGACATGGCCCTCGGCGCCGTGCAGGCCCTCAAATCCCACGGCCTGACGTCCAAGGACGTACCTGTCACCTCCATCGACGGCATGCCCGATGCCATCCAGGCGGCCAAGCGAGACGAAGTCACCACCTTCCTGCAAGACGCCCAGGCCCAGTCCCAAGGGGCACTGGACGTCGCCCTGCGCCAACTGGCGGGCAAGGACTACACGCCCAAGTCGGTGATCTGGGAGCGCTATGCCAAGGACGTGACCTGGGGCGATGGCACCGCCAAGAACTACATCCTGCCCTGGGTGCCGGTAACCAATGCCAATGCGGATGCGCTGTACCAGCAAGTCAGCGGTACTAAATAGCGGTTTCGACCTGTAAATACTATCCACATGTGGGAGCGGGCTTGCTCGCGAAGGTGGTGTGTCAGAAGACACATCAGTTGGCTGACCCTACGCCTTCGCGAGCGAGCCCGCTCCCACACTTGAATCTCCAACGACTGAGAGAATGGAGTTAAACCAATGTCTGGATTCTGGAACCAAGCCTTCGATCTCAGTGGCCGCTGCGCCGTGATCACCGGCGGGGCCGCGGGGATTGGCCTGGCGTGTGCCAGCCTGCTGGCGGAGCGTGGCGCGCGCGTGGCCTTGCTCGACCGCGATCCGGCCGTGGCCGAAGTGGCCGCCAGCCTCGGCGCCAGGCATATCGGCATTGCCATCGACCTGCGCCAGCTCGACCAGGTGCAGAGCAGCATCGACTACGTGTTCGCCCACTTCAAGCGCCTGGACTACCTGGTCAACAGCGCTGGCGTGGTGATGCTGGACAAGGCCATCGACGTCAGCGAAAACGCCTGGGACGTCACCCTGGATATCAACCTCAAGGCCAGCTTTTTCGTGGCCCAGGCCTGCGCCCGGCACATGCTCGCCCAGGGCAGCGGGCGTATCGTCAACCTCGCGTCCCAGGCAGCGGTGATCGGCCTGGATCGGCATGTGGCCTATTGCGCGAGCAAGGCTGCAATTGTCGGCATGACCAAGGTGCTGGCCATGGAATGGGCACCGCACATCAATGTAAATGCCATCTCCCCCACCATCGTCGAAACCGCACTGGGCAAGAAAGCCTGGGCGGGCGAAGTGGGTGAACGGGCCAAATTGCAGATCCCGGCGGGTCGTTTTGCCCAGCCCGATGAGATCGCCGGGCTGGCGTTGTACCTGCTCAGCGATGCCGCCCAGATGATCACCGGCGCCAATATGGTGATCGACGGCGGCTACAGCATTCAGTAATCCATCTATTCGTCGTGAGGTTTGTCATGTCCACCGCTACCGAACGTACCGCCGAACAACTCCACCCGGTGATCCCCAAGACCATGCAGGCCGTGGTCTGCCATGGCCCGGAAGACTATCGCCTGGAAACCGTCGACGTGCCGACACCCGGCCCCGACGAGATCCTGACCAAGGTCGAGCTGTGCGGTATCTGCATGGGCGATATCAAGACCTATCGCGGCGCGCCGTCGTTCTGGGGCGATGCCGAGCAACCGCGCTACGTCAAGCCGCCAATGATTCCCGGGCATGAGTTTGTCTGTCGTGTGGTCGCCCTGGGCCCTGGCGCCGAAAAACGCGGCGTGAAGGTTGGCGACCGGGTGATTTCCGAGCAGATCGTGCCGTGCTGGGGTTGCCGCTTCTGCAACCACGGCCAGTACTGGATGTGCCAGAAACACGACCTCTACGGTTTCCAGAACAACGTCCAGGGCGCCATGGCCCAGTACATGATTTTCACCAAGGAAGGCATCATCCACCAGGTGCCGGACTCCATCGCGCCGGACGAGGCGATCCTGATCGAACCCCTGGCCTGCTCGCTGCACGCGGCGGAACGGGCCAATGTGGATTTCGACGACGTGGTGGTGGTGGCCGGCGCCGGCACCCTGGGCCTGGGGATCATTGGCGCAGTGCGCATGCGCAACCCCAAGCGCCTGATCGTGCTCGACATGAAGCCCGAACGCGCCGAACTGGCCCTGCGCATGGGTGCCGATGAGGTCTGGAACCCGGCCGAGGTCGATGTGCTGGCGAAAATCCGCGAAATCACCGACGGTTATGGCTGTGATATCTACATCGAAGCCACCGGGCACCACAAGGCGGTGAACCAGGGCCTGGCGATGCTGCGCAAGCTGGGGCGCTTCGTCGAATTCAGCGTATTCAACGACGAGGCCACGGTAGATTGGTCGATCATTGGCGACCGCAAGGAACTGGACGTACTTGGCTCACACCTGGGCCCGTACATGTACCCGCGGGCCATCGACTTTATCGGCAAGCGCAAGATCGACATGCGCGATGTGGTGACCCACAAGTTTGCGCTCGCGGATTTCAAGGAAGCGTTTGCGGTGATGGAGCGTGGGGACAAGTCCCTGAAGGTCGTACTCGAACCCTGACCCCAACACACATCCCAAATGTGGGAGCGGGCTTGCTCGCGAAGGCGGTGTGTCAGAAGACACATCAGTTGGCTGACCCACCGCTTTCGCGAGCAAGCCCGCTCCCACATTTAACCGACTGCGCCCAAGACAACACGAACAGGAACCCGCGTTATGAATCGAGTCATCAACGATCCGGACCAAGTGGTCGAGGACATGCTGCGCGGCATTCTGGTCGCTCATCCCCAACTGCGCCAACACGACACCAACCCCCGCGTCATCAGCAAGGCCAAGCCCTCCAGTCGAGGCTGCGTAGGCATTGTCACCGGCGGCGGCTCCGGCCATGAACCGGCGTTTCTCGGTTATGTCGGCCCCGGCCTGGTGGACGCCGTAGCTGTCGGCGAAATCTTCTCCTCCCCCACTGCCAAGAGCTTCTTCGATGCGTTCCGTGTGGCCGATCACGGCGCCGGCGTGGCCTGCCTGTACGGCAACTATGCCGGCGACAACATGAACGTGAAACTGGCAATGAAAATGGCCGCCAGCAAGGACATGCAGATCCGCACCGTGGTCGCCAACGATGACGTGGCCTCTGCGCCCAAGGCTGATATCGCCAAGCGTCGCGGGGTGGCCGGAGAAATTTTCATGTGGAAGATCGGCGGTGCCGCCGCCGCCCAGCACTATGACCTGGATGGGGTGATTCGCGTTGCGCAGAAGGCTGTCGATCACTGTCGCTCCATCGGCATCGGCCTGACGCCCTGCACCATTGCGGCAGTGGGCAAGCCGAACTTCCAGATCCCGGACGGCCAGATGGAACTGGGCATCGGCCACCACGGCGAACCCGGGATCGAAGTGATTCCGATCGAGTCCGCCGCCGCCATGGCCGCACGCATGCTGGCACCGATCCTCGCCGACCGGGACTTCAGCCAGGATGACAGCGTGGTGGTACTGGTCTCGGGCCTGGGCGCGACGCCGGTGATGGAGCTGTACATTTTCTACGCCGAAGTCGAAAGCCAGCTCAAGGCCAAGGGCCTGAAGATCCATCGCTGCTACGTCGGCAACTACTTCACCTCCCTGGAAATGATGGGCGTGACCCTGACCCTGCTGGGCCTGGATGCCGAGCTGAAAACCCTGATCGACCAACCTTGCCGCTCCATCGGCATGACCCAGGCGGAGTAAACCATGAGCCAGCATTTCTCTACCCACGACGGCAGCGCGATTGTCACTGACCTGGTGAGCGTGATCGTCGCCAACCGTGAATACCTCAGCGCGGTCGACGGCGCGATTGGCGATGGTGACCACGGTATCAATATGGCCAAGGGCTTCGCCCATTGCGGCCGCACCCTTGAGGGCCGGCAACTGACCCTGGCCGAAGCCCTGGATGAACTGACCCTGAGCCTGATGGAAGGCATCGGCGGCTCCATGGGCCCGTTGTATGGCAGCCTGTTTATCGGCATGGCCGACGAAGTACGCGGCTGCGAAGACATCGAGGCTGCCACCTTCGCCCGTTTGCTGCGCGGTGGCCTGACATCGTTGCAGGACATCACCGAAGCCGGCGTGGGCGACAAGTGCCTGATGGACACCCTGATCCCGGCAGTGGAGGCATTTGAGCAGGCGCAGGCCGATGGTGCTTCCTTCGGTACTGCACTGGACGCCATGAAAGGCGCGGCCTCCCAGGGCCGCGACTCGACCAGGGACCTGGTGGCCAAGATCGGCCGGGCCAGCCGCCTGGGCGAACGCTCGCTGGGGGTGCTGGATGCGGGGGCGGTCTCATGCTGCCTGATCCTCACGCAACTGGCAGACTCGATCCAGCCCCGCCTGACCCCATAGAAGCCGGCTTGCCGGCGGTGGCGATCTTGAGTTGCCGTCCTTCTCCCGGGCCTCATCACCGGCAAGCCGGCTCCTACAAGGGCATGTGCGTCACCAGAAGCGCTGCTGGGTCAGGCGGCTCCACCAGGTCAGCAGCACCCGGTCTACCGAGCCGCTGGCCGCCAGGCCCACCCGCTCCTGCAGGCTTTTACGCTCGGCATAATGCAGGTGGAACAGCTCGGCAGTCTTGGCCTTGGTGGCCAGGTACTCGTCACTGGTCTGCAGTGCGTCCACCAATTGCTTGTCCAGCGCCGCGACGCCCAGCCAGACTTCGCCGGTGGCCACTTCATCAATCGCCAGTTGCGGGCGATAGCGCGACACGAAGTTCTTGAACAGTTGATGGGTGATATCCAGGTCTTCCTGGAACTTTTCCCGGCCCTTCTCGGTGTTTTCGCCAAACACCGTCAGGGTGCGCTTGTACTCGCCAGCGGTCAGCACTTCAAAGTCGATATCGTGCTTTTTCAGCAGGCGGTTGACGTTGGGCAACTGGGCCACCACGCCAATGGAACCGAGGATGGCAAACGGCGCGCTGATGATCTTCTCGCCGATGCACGCCATCATGTAGCCGCCGCTGGCCGCGACCTTGTCGATGCATACCGTCAAGGGCACGCCCGCTTCGCGGATCCGCGCCAATTGCGATGAAGCCAGGCCATAGCTGTGGACCATGCCACCGCCGCTTTCCAGGCGCAGTACTACTTCGTCCTTGGGCGTAGCCAGGCTCAGCAGCGCGGTGATTTCATGGCGCAGGCTCTCAGTGGCCGAAGCCTTGATGTCACCGTCGAAATCCAGGACAAACACCCGTGGCTTGACCTCTGGAGTTTTCTTCTGTTTTTTCTCGGCCTTGCCCTGGGACTTGCGCAGGGCCTTGAGCTGGTCCTTGTCAAGCAAGGTCTGCTCCAGGCGCTCGCGCAGCCCCTTGTAGAAATCATTGAGCTTGCTGACCTGCAACTGCCCGGCATGCTTGCGCCGGCCCTTGCTGCGCAACGCTGCAAAACTGATCAGCACCACCAGAATGGCAACTACCAACGTAACGGTTTTAGCCAGAAAACTTGCATACTCAGCCAAAAACTCCATGGGACTCCTTACAGATACGGTGCGCCAGGCGCGGATTGCCCCAGCATACCGATGGGACTGCCGGTGAGCCAGAGCTGAAGCCCCTTGAAACGGGCCTCTAACGAGCTTTTAAAACAAGCGTATGTTTTTTCATTGACAGCTTCCCGGCATCCTCATAACCTCGCCAGACTTTCAACGTGCCGGGTGAACGGACGTGGGCAGCATCTATTTGATTCGACATGGCCAAGCCTCCTTCGGTGCAGACGACTATGACGTTCTGTCACCCGTCGGTGTGCAGCAGGCACAGATCCTGGGCAACCACCTGGCAGACCTGGGCCTGACGTTCGACCGCTGCGTGTCGGGCGACCTGCGCCGCCAGCAGCATACGGCCAGCGCCGCGTTCGAGTCGATCGGCGCCCAGGGCTTGCCGGTGCCGCCCCTGGAAATCGACAGCGCCTTCAACGAGTTCGATGCCGACGCGATCATCCGTGCCCTGCTCCCGGGCCTGCTCGACAGCGAACCCGAAGCCTTGGAAATCCTGCGCAACGCCCCACACAACCGTGGTGAGTTCCAGCGTATTTTCTCGCTGATTATCGAGCGCTGGCTGAGCGGGACGTACGACACGCCCGGCCTGGAAAGCTGGCTGGGGTTTGTCGAGCGCGTCCAGGGTGGCCTGCAGCGCCTGCTGGAGTCTGCCGACAACGCCCACAAGATTGCCGTGTTCACCTCTGGCGGCACCATCACCGCCCTGCTCCACCTGATTACCCGCATACCTGCCGCCCAGGCTTTCGAGCTGAACTGGCAGATTGTCAACACCTCGCTCAACCACTTGAAGTTCCGTGGTCGCGAGGTGGCACTGGCTTCCTTCAACAGCCACACCCACTTGCAACTGTTGAAGGCGCCGCAGCTCATCACTTTCCGATGAAATGCGGCCAACCGTGACCCCAAGGTCACTGGCACCACCCATAAAAGGATCGAACCATGACTGACGTAGCTAAAGCCGTAGAAGCAATGAAAGCCAAATTCAACCCAGGCGCCGCCGACGGCCTGGACCTGGTGTTCGGTTTCCGTATCGACGACACCCAGAACTTCTCGCTGGTGGTTAAGAACAACACCTGCGAACTGCTGGAAGGCGAAAACCCTGACGCCCAAGTGACCCTGGTCATGGACGGCGACACCATGAAAGGCATCGTAGATGGCTCCACCGACGGCATGCAGGCCTTCATGGGCGGCAAGCTGCGCACCGAAGGCGACATGATGCTGGCGATGAAGCTGAGCGAACTGTTCCCGGCCTGATCCAGGGCAACCTGGGTTGACCAATCCCGCCTGCCCAGGCGGGATTTTTGTTTGTTTTGCTTATGCAAAAGCCGACTTGCCGGCACCTGCAGTGGAACTCATTCGTTTGCAGAATGAAGTCCAGAAGAATCTTCGTTTGCGCCCACGGGCAACGCCCAACAGAATCTGGCTCACGGCCCATACCACCGTTATCGCAGCCAGGAATTTTTCTATGCCTACCCCGCGCCATATCAGCCCCGATGACATTCGCAAAGACTTCTCCAGGGCCATGTCCGACATGTACCGCGAGGAAGTCCCGCTATATGGCGCGTTGCTACAACTGGTGGCCGACACCAATACCCGGGTGCTGGCGAGCGATACCGACCTGGCGCGACAACTGCAGCGCACCGGTGAAATCCAGCGCCTGGACATGGAGCGCCACGGCGCCATCCGCCTGGGCAGCGCTTTCGAGCTGGCAACCATCAGCCGCCTGTTTGCGGTGATGGGTATGCACCCGGTGGGTTACTACGACCTCACCCCGGCCGGCGTACCGGTGCACTCCACGGCCTTTCGCGCAGTGCATGAAAACGCCTTGCAGGCCAGCCCTTTCCGGGTGTTTACCTCGCTGCTGCGCCTGGAACTGATCGACAACCCAGAACTGCGGGCCTTTGCCGAAGCCGCCCTGGCCAAGCGTTCGATCTTCACTCCCCAGGCCCTGGCCCTGATCGAACAGGCCGAAGCCGACGGCGGCCTCACGGCCAGCGATGCCCAGGTCTTTATCCAACAAGTCCTGGAAACCTTTCGCTGGCACCACACCGCTACGGTCAGCGCGGCCCAGTACCAGCAGCTCAGCGACCAGCACCGGCTGATTGCCGACGTGGTGGCGTTCAAGGGCCCCCACATCAATCACCTGACCCCGCGCACCCTGGACATTGACCGCGTACAAGCCGACATGCCCGGCAAAGGCATCACCCCCAAGGCCGTGATCGAAGGCCCGCCCCGCCGCCAATGCCCGATCCTGCTACGCCAGACCAGCTTCAAGGCCCTCGACGAAGCCATTGCCTTTACCGATGCCCAGGGCAGCCACAGCGCAAGGTTTGGTGAAATCGAACAGCGTGGCGTGGCCCTGACGCCAAAAGGCCGGGCACTCTATGACCAGTTGCTCAACGCGACCCGGGACGAATTGGGCGCCTTCCCCAATGAGACCAATGCCCAGCGCTATAGCGAACTGCTGGAACAGCACTTCCAGGCCTTTGCGGATAATCACTGGGCCATGCGCGAGCAAGGGTTGGCGTTCTTTCGCTACTTCTTGACCGACAAGGGCCGAGCAGCCGACAAGAGCCCTCGCCCCAATCTGGACGCACTGCTTGAGGCCGGCTGCGTGGCAATCGAACCCTTGGTGTATGAGGATTTTCTGCCGGTCAGCGCGGCGGGGATTTTCCAGTCGAACCTGGGCGATGCGGCGCAGAGTCAGTACGCGGCCGACGCCAACCAGGCCGAATTTGAACGGGCCCTGGGTCGCCGGACCCTTGATGAGTTGCAGCTGTATGCAGACACCCAGCAGCGCTCGATCGACGCCTGCCTGCAGGCACTGCGTGCCTAGAAAAAGAGTTCGCCCGACACCACAACGCATTCCATGCGCAGTCAACGTGCCCCAGGGTCGGGCGAACGGTTGGGATAATAGGCAGTGGCGTGATAGCTGTCCTTTGGTCAATTCTGAACAAATATGGACGCCAGCCAGCGTTGGCTAATGCCCCCTGGTCTGCTCCAGTTGTTCGACGATTTTATCTTTGATCAACAGGCGTTTCTTCTTCAGGTTCTCCACATCATCGTCATGGGCACTTGCGGATTCAGCTTCCAGCACCTCCTTGTCGGCGACGTCATACTGGGTGAGCAATACATCCAAGCGATGGTGGCCTGCCCGACGTTGCTGAACGTCTTCCTTGCTCAACCCTAAATCCTGATAAAGATCATGTTTCACTGGCATGAAGTACCTCCGCAAGTTGTTCAATGACTGGTACACCGTGAAGCTAGCCCATCCATGGGCCTCTTGTCATGCCCAAGGTCAATTCCCCTGGGCGAGGAACGGTGCGGCTGCCGGCACGCCCACCTGATCGACCAAGCGCCGGGCATAGGGCACTACCGACTCGAAGTAGCGCCAGTCAGTACCGAGCGCACCTGCTGCGTCAAATCCTCGGGGCTGTAGGGTTTGCTCAGCAAATGAATGTCGCTGCCCAATAGATGGTCGCTGGAAAGAATGTCGCGGGTATGCCCGGAGGTGAACAGTACCGCAACCGGCGGCTGTTGCGCCTTGGCCCACTCGGCCAAGTCGGTGCTTTTGATCCGCCCAGGCATGACCACATCGGTGAAGATCAGGTCAGGCCGCAAGCCGGTGCGCAGCATCAGCATGGCGTCATCGCCGTCTTCGGCGGTGAGCACTGTGTAGCCAGACTGCTCCAGCAACTCCACCGCTGCGCCGCGCACACCTTCGTTGTCTTCCACCACCAGGATGGTTTCCCTGCCGCCTTCCTGCAGTTCCACGAGGGCCGGTGCTTCCTGGCTTTCCGGCTCAAGGCTATGGGGAAAGTACATCTGCACCACGGTGCCCTGGCCTGGCTCGCTGCTGATCTGTACATGCCCGCCACTTTGCTTGACGAAACCAAACACCATGCTCAAGCCCAGGCCGGTGCCATGACCGTCAGGCTTGGTGGTAAAGAACGGCTCGAAGACCCGCCGCAGCACCGCCGGTGGCATGCCGGCCCCGGTGTCGCTGACCGACAGGCGCACATATTCACCGGGACCAATCCCGTTGCGGCAGCCCTCCTCGGGCGACAGGCTGATGTTTTCACCGGTGATACGGATCACCCCCTCGCCCTTCATGGCATCCCGGGCATTGATCGCCAGGTTGAGCACGGCGTTTTCCAGTTGATTGCGATCGACATGAATGCACCACGGGTCTTTCGGCAATTGCACATCGATCTGGATGGTTTCCCCCAGGGCCCGCTGCAGCAACTCACCCAACCCTTCATAAATGCGCCGGGGGTTGAACACCGCCGGTGACAGTGGCTGGCGCCGGGCAAAGGCCAGCAGTTGCGAAGACAGCTTGGCACCGCGCTCGACGGCAGCCAGGGCGGCACCGACGCGCCGTTGTACCTGGAGGTTGTCCCGTTCGTGGCGGGCCAGCAGGTGCAGGTTGCCGGCAATCACTTGCAGCAGGTTATTGAAGTCATGGGCCACGCCCCCCGTCAGCCCGCCAATGGCCTCGAGCTTTTGCGACTGGCGCAACTGCTCCTCGGCAGCCGAGCGCGCCTGGACTTCGGCGGCGACGCGTTGCTCAAGGTTATGGGTGAGCTTGAGCAAGGACTCTTCTGCGATCTTGCGCACATGGATATCAATGATCACCCCAGGGAAGCGCAGCGGCTGCCCGTGCGCATCCAGCTCGCAACGCCCACTGGCCAGTACCCACAGATAGCTGGCGTCAGGGCGCCGCACGCGAAACTCGACGCTATAGGGCCCACCGGCTTCCAGTGTACGGGCAATCAGGCGGTTGACCCGCGCCAGGTCATCGGGGTGGATGACCTGGGTGGCGACGGCAATGGGGAGCCCCTGCTCCACGTCTGCCAGGGACAGGCCCAGGGTGCGGGCGAAACGCTCGTCGCCCGACAGACGATCCGGCAGCACA
This sequence comes from Pseudomonas fluorescens, assembly GCF_000730425.1. NCBI lineage: Bacteria > Pseudomonadati > Pseudomonadota > Gammaproteobacteria > Pseudomonadales > Pseudomonadaceae > Pseudomonas > Pseudomonas fluorescens. The sequence goes on from NZ_CP008896.1 coordinate 1,247,716, forward strand.
TCCCAGACAAACGATCCCATTAGCGCCCCGGCGTTGAGGGCCAGTTGCAAGCGCTCGTCCGCCACGCGGTAAGCGCCCTCGGCTTCCTGGCGCAAACGCTCGGACAGGACATGCTCGGTGGTCTCCACCACAATCGCCAGCACCCCAGCCGGCTGCCGGTCGTCACCGGCCACCGGGCTGTAATAGAGGTCCAGCCACAAGTCTTCGGGGCAGCCATTGCGCAGCAGCATCAAGGCCTTGTTGCGATAGGACAAGGTGCCGCCAGCCAGGCAGGTGTCCATGACGTGCCGGTTGAAGTCGGCCACCTCCGGCCAGCCCTGCTCCACCGGCACACCCAACAGGAACGGGTGGCGTCCGCCGGCAAATACCGAGTAGCTGTCGTTGTAGATCATGTAGCCGGCGCGTCCCCAGAGCATCACCATCGGTACAGGCGAAGCCAGGAGCATCTGCACCGCACAGGTCAGGCTGGTGGACCAGCTGTCAATCGGGCCCAGGTCAGTGACCGACCAGTCAAAGGCGCGAATCCTTTGGGCCATTTCACCGCCCCAGCCGTCGCAGCCGTAGGTATTGGATAAAAATTGCATGGGTCAGCTCAGAGCGAAGGGAGAACAGTCGCCAATGTTGGAGCATAGCCGGACGGGATGGTTTCACTGTTATATCAACCATTGCAGGAACCGGCTTGGCGGCGATGACGCCAGCCAGAACGCCGCAGGGTGTCAGGTACCCAACGTCATCGTTAACGACCATCGCCGGCAAGCCAGCGCCTATAGGGCCCTCAGTGAAAATCCCGACTGCGCACGCTGATCCCTGCCAACAACGGTGTCAGGTCGCTCAAGCGGCCGGCGATCAGGTGGCGGACTTCGCCCACCGCCTCCCAGCGGCCATCCACCTTGAGCAAGCGTGAGCCCACCAGCACCTGGCGCTGACGCTCGGCCAGGTCGCGCCAGACCACCACGTTGAGGTTGCCAAACTCGTCTTCCAGAGTGACGAAGGTCACGCCACTGGCGGTGCCCGGGCGCTGGCGCCCGGTGACCAGGCCGGCAACGCTGACAGTGCGTCCATGCTCCACCGCCTGCAGTTCCTGTGAGCTGCGACAGCGCCGCGCACGCAGTTGATCACGCAACAACGCCAAGGGATGGGGCCCCAGGGTAGTGCCCACGCTGGCATAGTCGGCATACAGGTCCTCACCGACGCTGGGGACCGGCAGTTGCACTGTTTCTTCCTGCGGGCTCGACACCCCGGCAAACAACCCCAGTTGTTTCTCCACCCCTGCCACCTCCCAACGCGCCCGATGCCGGTGCCCGGCCAGCTGACGCAAGGCTCCGGCATCTGCCAGCAGCTCCTGGGCCCGGCAATCCAGTTGGGCACGCTCGCCCAGGTCGGCGATAGCGCAAAACTCGGCGGCCTGGCGGGCTTTTTCAATCCGTCGGGCATCTTCTTCGCGAAAGCCGCTGATCATACGCAAGCCCATGCGAATCGCCGGTTGCTGGCCATCGATGGGCTCCAGGCTGCAATCCCAGTCACTGGCAGTCACGTCCACCGGGCGAATGTGCAGGTGATGGCGGCGCGCATCCTGCAGGATCTGGTCCGGGCTATAGAAACCCATGGGCCAGCTGTTGATCAGGGCACAGGCGAACGCCGCCGGCTCATGGCATTTGAGCCAGCAGCTGGCATAGGTCAGCAAGGCAAAACTGGCCGCGTGGGACTCAGGAAAACCGTAGCTGCCAAAACCCTTGATCTGCTCGAACACCTGGGCGGCGAAGGCCTCGCTGTAGCCGTTTTTGAGCATGCCGGCACGCAGTCGCTGACGATGGGGTTCCAGGCCGCCATGGCGCTTCCAGGCTGCCATCGAGCGGCGCAACTGATCAGCTTCGCCGGGGGTGTAGTCCGCCGCGACAATGGCGATCTGCATCACTTGCTCTTGGAACAGCGGGATACCCAGGGTGCGCTTGAGTACCGCCTCCAGCCTGGGCGATGGATACGTCTCGGGTTCTTCCTTGTTTCGCCGGCGCAGGTATGGATGCACCATGCCCCCCTGGATCGGCCCGGGGCGCACGATGGCCACCTCGATCACCAGGTCATAGAACGTCTTGGGCTTGAGTCGGGGCAGCATGGACATCTGCGCCCGGGACTCGATCTGGAAGACGCCGATGGTGTCGGCACGGCTGATCATTGCGTAGGTTGCCCCATCATCGGGGGGCACCGTCGCCAGCGTCAGGTCAAGCTGACGGTGGCGACGCAGTAAATCGAAACAGCGGCGGATCGCACTGAGCATGCCGAGGGCGAGGATATCGACCTTGAGCAGGCCCACGGCGTCCAGGTCATCCTTGTCCCACTGGATGATGGTGCGCTCAGCCATGGCGGCGTTTTCCACCGGCACCAGCGTGTCCAGCGGCTGCTCGGAGATCACGAAACCACCGGGGTGCTGGGACAGGTGACGCGGGAAGCCGATCAGTTGCTGGGTCAAGCCCAGCACCCGTCGCAACACCGGGCTGTCCGGGTCGAAACCAGCCTCGCGCAAGCGCTCCAGGGGCGGCGCCTCATCGCTCCAGCGCCCGCAGCAATCGGCCAGGGCGTTGACCTGGTCCGGCGGCAGGCCCATGGCCTTGGCCACATCACGCACCGCGCCGGCACCGTGATAGCTGCTGACCACCGCAGTCAAGGCCGCGCGGCGCCGGCCATAGCGCTGGAACACGTATTGCAGCACTTCTTCGCGGCGTTCGTGCTCGAAGTCCACGTCGATGTCCGGCGGCTCGTTGCGTTCGCGGGACAGGAAGCGCTCGAACAGCATATTCATCCGGCCAGGGTCGATTTCGGTGATGCCCAGGGCAAAGCACACCGCCGAGTTGGCCGCCGAGCCACGGCCCTGGCAGAGGATCGAACGGCTGCGGGCGAAGCGCACGATGTCCTGCACTGTCAGGAAATAGCTTTCGTAGCCCAGCTCGCTGATCAACGCCAGTTCACTTTCGATCTGTTCCAGGGTCTTGGCTGACACCCCTTCGGGCCAGCGCCGGGCGATGCCCTCTTCGGTCAACGCGCGCAGCCAGGATTTTGGGCTCTGCCCTTCTGGCACCAATTCCCTGGGGTATTGATAGCGCAACTGGCTCAGGTCGAAGCTGCAGCGACGGGCAATATGCAACGACGCCTCAAGCAAGTGTGCCGGGTACAACGCATGCAGGGCCTCCAGGCTGCGCAGGTGCCGCTCGCCATTGGGGTGCAGGCGCTGGCCGGCTTGCGCCACCGGCAGGTGGTGACGGATGGCGGTCATGGTGTCCTGCAAGGCGCGCCTGCTGCGCACATGCATATGCACATCGCCACAGGCCACGGTCGGCAGACGCAGGTTGGCGGCCAGTTGCAGACGCTGCGCCAGGCGGTGGGCATCGTCCTGGGCGCAATGCAACTCTACCGCCAGCCACAGCTGTTGATTGAAGGTTTGGCACAGCCACTGGCCGTCGGCAGGTGTGTCGCCGTCCTCGGCCAGCCACAACACCAGCAATCCCGGCACCGGCTCGGCAAAGTCTTCGCGCAACAGGCGGTACTGGCCTTTTTCGGCACGACGCCGGGCCAGGGTGATCAGCCGGCACAGGTGCTGGTAGCCCTGCAGGTTCTCCACCAGCAATACCAGTTTCGGGCCGTCTTCCAGGCGCATCTCACTGCCGACAATCAACTCCAGCCCGACCTCCTTGGCCGCCTGCCAGGCCCGCACGATGCCGGCCAGGGTGCATTCGTCGGTGATTGCCAGGGCTTGATAGCCCTGCTGCCTGGCGCGCTCGAACAGCTCGCGGGCACTGGACGCGCCGCGCTGGAAGCTGAAGTTGGACAGGCAATGCAGTTCAGCGTAGCCCTCCCTCATGCAAACCAGCCCTGCAGCCACAACCCGGCGCGCTCATCCACCGTGCGATAAGCCCAGCCTTGCTGCCCGGCGCGGGTACGCACCAGGTAGTAATCACGACGGATATCCGCGCCATCCCACCAACCGGATTCGATGCGCTCCGGGCCGAGCAGGATCTGGATGCCCTGCTCGGCGAGCAAGGTCGGCTCCTTGAGCAGCCAGCCAGGACGTAGCACCGGGCTCAAGGTCGGGCAGACGCGGCTGTCGGTGCCTGGCAGCCAGGCGCACTCGGGGCGATGGTCGGCATTAAAACGCAAGCCCTGCACCGCCTCATCCCCCAGGCGCGCCCGCAGACGCTCGCGCAGTTGCAGCCAGGGCAGGGTTTGCTGCGGGCGCTCATCGAACAGGTCCTGGCGCTGGGGTACAAACACCGGCAGATCCTCGGCCAACAGGCGCAGGCCACGCACTGGGGCAGCCACTTGCACCTGCTCCAGGCGGCCACGGGCCAGTTCAAACAGCATCGAAGGTTCTCGCTCGGCACTGAGCAGGCCAACCTTGATCACGCTGTCCGGCGCCCCGGCATGCTCCAGGTGCAGGGCAAAACGCTGCACGCCACTGTCGCGGCCACAGAGGAAGGCGGCCAGATCGCCGGTCAGGCGCCGCAAGGGGAACAGCAGCGCCTGGTGGGACTGCACATCGAAATTCAATTCGATGCGCAGATCAAAACGATCCGGCGGCTGATAAAAACCCAGGGCCAGCGACCGTTGCCCGGTCAAGGCATCCAAGTGCTTGAGCAACCCCGCCTCAAACCGCCTGGCCAAGGTATGCCGGGGCAACGCCTGGACCTCGGCCAGGGTTCGCAGGCCCATGCGCGACAAGGCCATGGCGGCTTGCGGGTCGAGGCCAATGCGATCAATCGGCATCGGCCCAAGGGCTTGTTGCAGACCGTCGGCATCGGCCACGGCCAGGCCATCGTAGGCATTGACCAACACCCGTGCGGCCGCCGGGTTAGGGGCGGCAACGATACGGTGGCGAAAGCCCAGGCCAGTCAGCTCCTCGCGCAAGCGTGCTTCCAGCAGCGGCCACGGCCCGAACAGGCCCAGGCTCGATTCGATTTCAAACAGCAAGGCCCGCGGGTAGAACACACTGACCTGGGAACTGAAACCATAGGCCCAGGCCGCCAGTAGTTGCTGGCAGCGCTCGATAGCCACCGGGTCGTATTCGACGCAGGCAAAGGCCTTGGTCAGGGCCTGGGCCGCTGACAGGGATTGGCCGGGGCACAGGCCCAAGGCACGCGCGGCGGCATTGACGGCTTGCAGCACCCGCCGCTGCGGCGGGCCGGCCAACAGCGCCAACGGCTGCTCGGGCTCGGGGCGCTGACGCAGGGCCCCGTCCAACGCCAACTGCGGGAAGACAATACACACCCAGCGCATACCAACCTCAGTGCCCGCAGGCCAGGGTAATAGCCACGGGATGGGCCAGGCCACCCCGGCACTTGAGCACCCGTACCTGGCCCGGCTCGACGGCCAGGCGCAGGGCGGCTGGTGACGGATTGATCGCCTCGCCCATGGCCCGCCAGGCAAACGCCAGGGTCTGACCGGTCTCGGCGGCCACCTGCAAGCGGCGCAAGGCCCGGTCGTCCGCCTTGCGCGGCCAGCACAGCACCGCGCCGCAACTGCCGGAACGCAGGCATTGCTCCGCCGCCCACAAGGCATCGCGTTCATCGGCCTGGATCACCGAGAGCTGGCGCAGGTCCACCCCGGCGTTCTGCCAGGCGTGGGGGTATGGGATATGCGGTGGCGCCACCAGCACAATTCGCTCGCCGGCCGCCGACAGCCGCGCCAGGGTCGGCCAGACCAGTTGCAACTCGCCCACGCCCTGCTGGGCCACGAGGATTTCACTCAAGGCCGCCTCCGGCCAACCACCGCTGGGCAACACCGCATCCAGGGCCGACAGCCCGGTGGGGTGCACACTGGTCGGCGGCGCAGTCGGTCGTCCCTTCCAGACCCGCCCGCCATTGAACAGCGAGTCCAGTGCAACCACGGCGCCCATCAGCCTTGCCTCACCAGGCCACAAAACACGCCTTCGATGGCCAGGTCCTGGTCGGGACGGACCACGATAGGTTGGTAAGCAGGGTTGCGCGGCAACAAGCGGACACTGTCGCCCGCCCGCTCGAAACGCTTGATGGTGACTTCACCATCCAGGCGTGCCACCACAATCTGCCCGTTCAGCGCCTCGGCATTGCGTCGCACACCCACCAGGTCGCCGTCGAGAATGCCGTCTTCGATCATCGAGTCACCCTGCACCCGCAGCAGATAGTCCGGCACCCGGGCAAACGTCGCAGGGTCGAGCAGCAGCCGTGCATGCACGTCGGCGTCGGCGCCAATGGGCAGGCCGGCAGCCACACGACCCAGCACCGGGATTTCCAGCCATTCAGGCCGCGCCGGTTGATTGAGCAGGCGAATACCCCGGGCCTGGTTTGGGTTGACCTCGATAAACCCAGCCTCGGTCAGCGCCAGCACATGTTTGCGCGCCACACTGCGCGAGGCAAAACCGAAGGCCTCGGCGATCTCGGCGAGGCTGGGGGGCTGACCTTGCTGCGCGATACGTTCGCGGATGAAGTTCAGGATGGCGGAACGGCGGGGAGTGAGAGTCGTCATGGAGTACATTTGTACTCCTGTAGGAAATTTCTGACAATAGCCGCCAGTCAGAATCCGGCCTACCTATCGCTGGGCTGGAATCCGGATTTCGCCACCACCGCATTGCGTCTTGATGCTCTTCGGGCACCCGGTCAAGCGCAGTGTCAGCACAAAGCCGTAGCCCTTGCCCGTACACTGCTGGTCCTGCGGGTGGGTCAGGCAAAAAGTCGGCGACCAGGACAGTGACAGCACATAAAAATCAAAGTCGCCTGCCTGCCCCTGGTTGCGGGGGCGGCATCAGCCAGAGCGGTCAATACCAAGCACAGGGCGGCCCAGGCGGTTTTCCATTTCATCAAGCCAATCCTTCATTAACGTGAGCAGCCATTGTTCTAAGCGATCACCCCGACGTGCAGTCAGGTAACACGCCGCCGCATCGCAGAAAGCTCAACAGTTGCTGGCATCAAGGCTTGCGCTGCAACACCCGATCCATGATCCAGTCGGTCTTCAGGGCTTCGATCGCCAGTGCCGGATGCACACTCTCGCCGCGGATATGCGCGTTCATGCCCAGCACGTGGTGCCACTGGATATGGGCATGATGGGCAATATGCAGGGTCTGGCTGACTTCGGCCTCCAGTTGCAACGGCTGCTCGTCGAACACTGAAAACGTGATACGCCCTTGGCTGCCGATCAACTCGACCCGATCCTCGCGCCGGTCAGCCACAAAGTTCCAGCAGCCCATGCCCAGCGCGCCCGAGCTGAAGCTCCAGCACGCGGTGACGGCGTCTTCCGCCACATAGCGCCCGGCCTGGCGCGCGGTATAACCCGTGACCTCGACGATATCCCCCGCCAGGTACTGGAACAGGTCGAAACCATGGCTGGCCAGGTCGGCAAAATAGCCGCCTCCGGCAATCGCCGGATCGGTGCGCCAGTTGCTGGCCTGGGTATCCGTCGATGAGGGCGGCTTGCACAACGTCCAACTGAGGTGACGCAACTCACCGATACGCCCCTCTTGCAGCCAGGCACGCACCTGCTGGAAGCGCGGCAGGGAACGGCGGTAATACGAAACAAACAGATGCAACCCGGCCCGCTCGAAGGTGCGCTGCATCAGTGCACTCTGCTCGGCATTCAGCGACATCGGTTTTTCGACGCAGCAATGCTTGCCCGCCGCCGCCACCAGCAGGCTGTATTCCAGGTGGCTGGCCGGTGGCGTGGCGATGTACACCGCATCCACTTGCGGATCATCAATCAGCGCCTGGGCATCCGTGTAAAACCGGGCGATCCCGTGGCGTGCTGCATAATCGCGCACCGCTTCCTCGCGACGCCCCATCACGGCCACCAGGGCCGAACCCGGTGCCTTATAGAAAGCGGGTCCACTCTTGACTTCAGTAACACTGCCACAACCGATCATGCCCCAGCGGACGCTGCTCATCGGACTTTCCTTCACGGGTATTTTTTCAGCTGGGCAGTATCGGCGTTTTCCTGATCGGTCTCCAGCCTCTCCCCGTAAAGACCCAGCATGACAATTGCATTACACTTTTATGACAATCATCCAGTTGCGGGGGCACAGACGATGAAAATACGCGCAACGGTGATTTGCGAACATGAGGGGCACATTCTATTTGTGCGCAAGGCCAGATCGAAATGGGCATTGCCCGGGGGCCGGGTCGAGCGTGATGAGCGTCCGGTCGGCGCGGCCGAGCGTGAACTGCAAGAGGAAACCGGGCTGAACGTGGATGGTTTGCTGTATCTGCAAGAATTGAAGGACAGTGACACGCTGCATCACGTGTTTGAAGCCTCGGTGGTGAACATCGACCAGGCCCGGCCCTGCAATGAAATCATCGATTGCCAGTGGCATGCCTACAGTGCGTTGGAGCAGTTGGACGCCACCGACGCCACCAAGCGGATTGTCCGCTCGTTTCTGCGCAGGCTCTGACGCCTAGCCGAATGCGGCAAACCCTCGGCGCCCGGCCTTGAGTTCGGTGCGCAATTCGCCGATCAGGTTGGAGATGGCACGGACGCTGTCCAGGCCCTGGGGCGACACGCCGGTCAACAGCAGGTCCACACGCCCGGATTCGGGCTCGAAGACACGGATGGTCAAGAACCCCTGGGGGTTGACGCTACAGTCGCACGCCAGCGGAACGAAACCGGACGCCATGATGCGGCTCAACTCAACGATCGGGATCATCCTGGGCACCCTTGCTCGCACATGACGCGATGGACGTGATCCATGCAGGGTAGATCAGGTTGTGCAACGCGTGTAGCCCATCCTGCGAAAGTGTTAGCTACCCCACACTTTTGCGCAAAAGCGCTGGGACAATGGCGCCAGAAAAACCACGGCTGCCATCCAGCACTCTGGTGTAAAGGCCAAATCACAGGCAAAAAAAATCCCAAGTAGCTGATGGAAACTTGGGATTTAAAAATGCATAAACCGTGGGAGGTGAACGCCCGGTCATAATAACCACCGAGACAACTTGTAACAAGTTGATCAGCAACCTTTCGTCGGATTAAAAAAGCGCTAAGTCATTCAATAACCACATATTTTTTATGGTCCACAGTCTCTTCAGTGCCACTTTTTGGTGCAATTTTCAAACTTCTCGGATTAAGACCTCAATAACTATCAGGTTAATAAACCTCTATGAACACAGCTGATATTTTTTGTAGGGGCCGGCTTGCCGGCGAAGAACCTGAGGACAACCTGGGATACCAGACAACCCGCATTAGCGTTGACGCTTTCCGCAGGCAAGCCCCGCGCCTGCAAAAATCTATCTGCGCGCCAGTTTGTAGCGCACACACTCTTCATAAAAACTCGAACGAACCGCCGCCGGCTTGAGCCGCGACGGGCTGTCATAGGTCTGCTCGGTGATGCCCATGGCCATCATGCGCATCCAGGACTTGTCGAACGTGTAGCGCTGGATCTTCTGCCGCGCGGCATACAATGAAACGCCGGCCAACTTCAGTTCCTGGGCCCTGGCCGCCGTGCCCGCACCCCAACTGCACATGTACCGATCCCCTTCACGCAACGCCTTGCCCTGGGCCCCCGCCGCCCCGCTCGCCAGGGCCAAGGTTATCAGCGTGATTTTTACGTTGCGCATTGGCATCCCACTTAACCACCTGAAAATAAAAGTGATTTTGGCGAAACATGCGGTACATGGGGGCCAGCAAAATGCCTTCTTGGCGATCTAGTCTCCCCGCGATGGTTGCCGCCTTACCAGCGGCTGACCATAATCGCGCGCGCCTATCCCCCTCACGCAAGGAAATGCCGTGAAGAAGTTTCTTTTGTTGGCCCCGTTGGTATTACTGCTGCTGCAAGGTTGCGGCGTGACCATGACGCAATACGAACCCAATTTCGACAACGTCCAGCGCCTCAAGCAGACGCCAGCGCTGCAACCCATCAGCCAGGCCAAGGTCACTGCCGCCTCAGGCCAGGGTTCGTTGATGGTCCGGGCCAATCCGATCAGTTCGCCCACCGGCAGTATCCCGGCCCACGTGCAGGCTGCAATCACCCAGGAACTGTCCCTGGCCGGCCTGCTGAATCAAAGCGCGTCCCGGCGCCTTGACGTGCTGCTGGTGAAGAATGAGCTGACAGCTGGCGTGAGTTCCGGCCACGGCACACTGGCCGCGCGCTTTACCCTGCTCAAGGACGATGCAGTGGTGTACGACGCCACCAAGGAAGTGACCAGCGTGTGGTCCAGTTCCTTCTTCGGCCCCATTGCGATTCCGAATGCAGCGAATGCCTATAATCCGCTGGTGCGTGACTTGCTCAAGGCCTTGTACAGCGACCCACTGTTCATTCAGGCACTCAAGTAAAAACCCAGGTAAAAAAAAGGGAGCCGGTCAGCCGGCTCCCTTTTTTTGCAGCCTGAATCAGGCCCGCGGCACGCCGGCATCCAGTGCCGAGTACTTCAGGTGATTGCTCTCGACCATCTGCTTGAGCAATGCATTGACTTGGCGCGTGAAGGTATCGGCCACCGCTTCTTTTGGTGTGTAGGCCATCATCGGGATAAACCAGATACCCAACCAGGTGTTGATCGCATCATGGTTGCTGCCTTTGCTCAGCGCCTGGCCCTGTGGATCCAGCGCTTCCAGGCTCATGGTGTACTGGTCGGTACCCAGCGCCGGGATAATGGTGAAGGTGAAACCGCTGATAAAGGCCAGTGCCATCTGACCACCACCTGGTGGATGGTTGTAGACCTTCAGGCGCAGGCTGTAGTCGCCCGGCTGCTTCTGGAACTCATCCAGGGTCACCCGGCCGAACAGACCAGAATCGGTGAGGATTTTTTGCAGTTGCGGACGCAGCATGTCCCGCGCCTGGGGGACTTCGGCAGCGGCAGCGTTGGTCGGTTCGCCTTGATAGAAATCAAAGTCGACATAGACGTTCGGCTTGTTGGCGAAGCTCGCCTTCGATGGCAAGGTGACTGGCGCGACTTCGTCCTTGGTGAAGCTGGCGCAGCCACTCACTGCCAACATCATCAGGGCCAACCCCAGCATTTTTCCAATGTGCATTACGACTTCCTTAGTTGATGGAGCGTCTCCATGGCCGGAGGTGCTGGGGGCGGATAATAGAGAATCAACCGCCTCGGTAAAAGTCCGCAGTAGGAAAAACCCTCACTCGTTATCGGCGTTTACCACTGATACGTCGCACTGGCCTGCATCGCACGTAACGAGCCATGCCAGCACCATGAGCACCATGAGCACGAGTAGCATGATGCATGGGGGCTTAACGCAGGCTCCAGGAGACCCCGGCATACACGCCCATGCCATCGCCCGGGGTCGAACGCGCCATGTCAGTGCCATGGTCGTCATAGCCCGGCGTCACGGTATTGGCATAGCGCTGGTGGGTCAGGTTGCGCAGGTCGACCCAGGCTTGCCAGTCCTGTTTCGGTGCGTCATAGCCAACCGTGGCGCCCAACAAGCCATAGGCTGACGCGTAGTAGGAGTTGGCATAGTCCACCGCCACCCGCGAGGAATACTCGCCATTGAGGCTGCTGAAAAAGCCGCTGGGATGGCTGTAGCGCAACTGCGCCTGGTAATAGTGCTTGGGGATGCCGGGCAGCGTGTTGTCGCCAAACCTTGGGTCATCGCGGTAGTGGAAATTGCTGAACGTGTAGGCCTGGCGCAGGGCCAGGCGGCCGGCATTGCCACCGTCCCACAGCGGGCTGATGAGGCTCAGTTCCAGGCCTTGGTGGATGGTCGGGCTGGCGTTGGATTCGGCGACCACCTGCGAGGTCGTGGGACTCGCCGCCTGAGTCTCGACGCTAAGCAGTTCATGGCGCACCCGCGAGTGGTACAACGCCAGGTCCCATTGACCGAACCAGGCTTCGCCGCGCCCGCCCACTTCCAGGGTGGTGGCGGTCTGGTTTTGCAGCGCTACGCCCTCACGCGCCAAACCTGATGCCGGATTATTGGCCTCTTTGGGAAAAAACTTGTTGGAGCCCCAGATCATCGACCAGGCATGGGGTGGCTCCACCGAGCGGCTCAAGTTGCCATACACCTGCAACTGCGGGTTGAAGTCATAGCGCAGGCCCACGCGCGGGGCATAGTCCCAGTCGTGAGTGCTGACGGGGGCACGGGTTTCGGGATAAGTGACTTCGGTTTCACGGCGGGTGTAGATCGCCGCCAGCCCGGTGGTCAGCCACAGGTCAGGCAGCAACTCCAAGTCGTTGCTCACCTGCAACACCGTATCCGACCCCAGGTAACTGTAGTCACGGGTCTTGGTGCCGGGGGCGAAGTTGGCGGTGCTGCCGGCAGGTACCCGCACATATTCGGACGCGCCGTTATTGGGCAGGCCCTGGGTCGTGCGCAGGCCGAGCGTGGTCTTGCTGTCATGCCCCAGCAGCGTGTCCTGGCGAATATAGTTCAAGGTGCCGCTGATATCGGTGTACGCCACCTTCAACCGGTTGGTGCCCTCGCGCAGGTCCATGGGGTAGTCGTGATACACCAGGCCCGCCTCGATGCGGGCGTTATCGTCCAGTTGCAGGGTGGTCTTGTTGGCGATCCAGGTAGAACCTGGCTGCAAGCGCTTGGAATCGCGTGTCAGGTTAAGGGCATTGGCCGCGCGCGGGCTGTGCTCGATCTGCTGGCGCGTGAGTTTGCCAGGGCTGTCGTTGGCGGTCTCACGGTAGCGAAAGTAGAAACGGGTTTCCAGGTCCGGGTTGAACCGGTAGCCAAAGTTGGCCGCCATGCCCTTGCCACTGCCGGCGCTTTGTTGCTGGAAACCATCGTAGTCAGAATCAGTCAGGCTGATGTAATAGTCGGCATCGCCCAGCACTTGCCCAGAGCTGATTTCCCGCTGGGCATAACCATGGCTGCCGGCCTCATAGCGCACCCGCAACCGGGGTGCATCGTAGCCTGTGTGGGTCACATAGTTGACCGCCCCGCCCAGGGCCAGTGCGCCCCGGTCAAACCCGTTGGCGCCGCGCAACACTTCAACCCGACTGAGCCACAACGGATCCTTGAGTTCGTAGGGGGTGCCGCCAGGGCCGGTGAGTGGCAGGCCGTCGATGGTTTCATACAGGCCGGACGCATGGCTGCCAGGGCCACGGTTGAGGCCCGAGCCGCGAATGGAGATTTTCACCCCTTCATTGTTCGCTGCCTTGGCGTAGATGCCAGCCTGGTACTTGAGCACATCTTCGTTGCTGCTGACCCGCCCCTGCTCGACGCTAGCCATATCAATGAAGTTGGTCGCACCAGGCACCTGCTTGAGTTGCGCCTGGGCCACTTCGCCTTCGCTCAGTTCAGTGCTGGTGACTTGCAGCGGCGCCAACTGCAGCGCCTCCTGGGCCTGGGACAGGTGGCTGAAGGTCAGGACGGCCCCCAAGCCGAGCCAGCGCGGGGAAAGCACAAACGGAGGTTGTCGCAGGCACATGGGCCGAATCCTTGAAGAGGTCTGCGCTTGGAAGCCGCGGATGATACGCAGGTCACGTACAAACCTCGCCGATTAGGCTAATGTGCCTGACCCTGAGCGCCCCTTCACTCTTGAGGCCAAGCTTTTCATGCGTAATTTCGCCTTCGCCAGCATCTGCCTGTTCTCCTCACTCTTGCTCGGTTGCCAACAGCACCCACCCGCCAACGACCAGTTGGATGCGGTGCTCTGGACCCAGACCTCCATCGAGCACGAGTTGATCTATCGCCAGGTGTTCGCTGACGCCACCCGCCAGCTCGACGTGGCCCTGGCCGCCAAGGACTGGGACGCCCTGCCCTTTGCCCCGCGCAACCTGAACGGCCTGCCGCCGGCAGTGATCGTCGATATCGATGAAACCCTGCTGGACAACGTGCCGCTCAATGCCCGGGACATCATCAGCAACCAGGTCTACTCCTACGATCGCTGGAACACCTGGGTCAACCAGGCCAAGGCCCAGGCCCTGCCCGGCGCCGTGGCATTCTTGCAGGCTGCGCAACAACGCGGGATCACGGTGTATTACCTGACCAACCGCGAACACAGTCAGGTCCAGGCCACCGTCGACAACCTGCGCCTGCGCGGCTTCCCAGTGCAGAACAACGAACAAGTGCTCGCGGCCGCCACCCCGACCGGCCACTGCGAGCAGGCCGGCTACGGCAAGAACTGCCGACGCCAGTGGGTCGCCAGCCAGGCGCGGGTACTGTTGATGGTCGGTGACTCCCTGGGGGATTTCGTCCAGGCCGGGCAGAACACCCTGGCCGCTCAACGCCGGGCGGTCGAGCCCTATGTGGGCTGGTTCGGCCAACGCTGGTTCCTGCTACCCAATCCGACCTACGGCAACTGGTACAGCGCACCCTATGGCGACCGCGAAGACATTCCATTTGAGCAGAAGCGCTTTTTCAAGCGTGAGGCCCTTCAATTACAGCAATAACCCGCTGTATGTAGGAGCCGGCTTGTAACGGCGATGGCGGCCCTGAGCACGCCATCGCCGGCAAGCCGGCTCCTACATGGCCTGGCGATACTGACGCGGCGTAAAGCCGGTCAGCGCCTTGAACTGCCGGGTGAATGCGCTGTGGTCGGTGTAGCCGCATTGCAGGGCCACTTCGGTGATGGGCAGTTCGGTGTGCAGCAGCCGATGGGCATGCTCCAGGCGTACTTTCTGGATCATCTGCCGAGGTGTCAGGTGGAACACGCGCTTGCAGTAGCGCTCCAGTTGCGCCACTGAAATACCGGCGATGCGCGTCAGCTCACCGAGGGTCACGCGCTGGTTGAAGTGGGCGCGGATGTGTTCGTCCACCGCCGCCAAGCGCTGATACGCCGGGTGGGTCTGGCTGGCAGATTGCAGATCGACCGAGATGCCTGCCAGGCCGATGATCGCACCTTCGCGGTTATACAACGGCCACTTGTGGGTCAGGCACCAGCCGGGTTCGCGGCTGCCGTACAGGTGCAACTCCAGTTGGTCCTCCAGCACCAGGCCCTGTTCCAGCACACGCCGATCCTGTTCGGTATAGCCGGGCCCCAACTGCGCGGGAAACACCTCGGCGCTGGTCTTGCCCAGTAAGGGCCGCAGGTCTTTCAAGGCGCAACGCTGCACCAGGGTGCGGTTGGCCATGACGTAGCGCGCCTGCACATCCTTGATAAACATCGTCGCATTGGGAATCACATCGAGCATCGGCAACAACATGGCCACGCCCGCCAGCAGGTGTTCGAGGCTGTGTGGCCGCTGCTCGCTGCCTTGGCAAAGGGTCGCAAACGCGTTGTGCATCATGCCGCTCACCGCCTCGTTTATAGCGTTGCCGGGCCAGCAGATTGCCCGATGGCCATGGCCCTGTCGAGCGCTGCTGTGCACCGGGCAATTGTGCTGAATTCGTCATCGATAGCGGCGCAAAACATCAATCGCCAACGGGCCGATGGGTTCACTGTAGCGCCACTGCATGCCTATCCAATAACCCACAAGAAGGCGCCGCTATGTCAGCCCAAGGCAAGTTCAAGAAACAGCTGTCTCTGATCGACCTCACCTTTATCGGACTGGGAGCCATCTTCGGTTCCGGTTGGTTGTTTGCCGCCAGCCACGTGTCGTCCATCGCAGGTCCTGCCGGGATTTTTTCCTGGTTGCTCGGCGGTTTTGCCGTGCTGCTGTTGGGCATTGTGTATTGCGAATTGGGTGCGGCCCTGCCCCGTGCCGGCGGCGTGGTGCGCTACCCGGTGTATTCCCACGGCCCGTTGCTCGGCTACCTGATGGGCTTTATCACGCTGATCGCGTTTTCCAGCCTGGTAGCGATTGAAGTGGTCGCCTCAAGGCAATACGCCGCCGCCTGGTTTCCCGAGTTGACCAAGGTTGGCTCCAGCGACCCCACCCCCCTCGGTTGGTTGGTGCAGTTCGGCCTGCTCTGCCTGTTTTTCGTGCTCAACTACCGCAGCGTCAAGACCTTCGCCATCGCCAATAACCTGGTCAGCATCTTCAAGTTCATCGTGCCACTGCTGGTGATCGGCGTGCTGTTCACCTTCTTCAAACCGGCCAACTTTCACTCCCAGGGATTCGCACCGTTCGGCCTGTCGGGGATTGAAATGGCGGTGTCCGCCGGTGGGGTGATTTTTGCCTATCTGGGGCTGACCCCGATCATCTCGGTGGCCAGCGAAGTGAAGAACCCGCAACGCACCATTCCCATTGCCCTGATCCTTTCGGTACTGCTGTCCACGGCGATTTACGTGCTGCTGCAGGTGGCATTCCTAGGCGGCGTGCCCACCGAAATGCTCGCCAACGGCTGGGCAGGCATCAGCCAGGAACTGGCCCTGCCCTACCGTGATATCGCCCTGGCTCTGGGGGTGGGTTGGCTGGCCTATCTGGTGGTGGCTGACGCGGTGATCTCCCCCAGCGGCTGCGGCAATATCTATATGAACGCCACGCCGCGGGTGATCTATGGCTGGGCGCAGACTGGCACCTTCTTCAAGATTTTTACGCGTATCGATGAGAAGTCCGGCATCCCGCGCCCGGCACTGTGGCTGACCTTTGGCTTGTCGGTGTTCTGGACGCTGCCGTTCCCGTCCTGGGAGGCGCTGATCAATGTGGTGTCTGCCGCCCTGGTCTTGAGCTACGCCGTGGCCCCGGTGTGCGTTGCCGCACTGCGGCGCAATGCGCCGGACATGCCGCGCCCGTTCCGGGTCAAGGGGATGAATGTGCTGGGCCCACTGTCGTTCATCATCGCCGCGCTGATCGTTTACTGGTCGGGCTGGAACACCGTGTCCTGGCTGCTTGGCCTGCAAATCGTGATGTTTGTGGTGTACCTGCTGTGCCGTCGCCTGGTGCCGACCCAACGCCTGAGCATCGCCCGGCAAGTGCGCTCCAGCGCATGGCTGATCGGCTTCTACGCGCTAACCATGGTGCTGTCCAAACTCGGCAGCTTTGGTGGGCTGGGCGTGCTTAGCCATCCCTTCGACACCCTGGTCGTCGCCGCCTGCGCGCTGGGCATCTACTACTGGGGCGCGGCCACCGGCGTGCCGGCGCACCTGGTGCAACTGGAACATGAAGACGACGAAAGCGAAGCCGTGCTGCCCACTGCCGGCATGCAGCCGGCCAACGCATGACTGGCCAATCACCAAGGAATAGCTGGATGAAACGACTGCACGTGATTGATTCCCACACCGGCGGCGAACCCACGCGCCTGATCATGAATGGCTTCCCCACCCTTACCGGCCAGACCATCGCCGAGCAACTCGACAGCCTGCGCACCGAACATGATCAATGGCGCCGCGCTTGTCTGCTGGAGCCCCGTGGCAACGATGTACTGGTCGGTGCGCTGTACTGCGAGCCGGTCTCGCCGGGCGCCACTTGTGGCGTGATTTTCTTCAACAATGCCGGCTACCTCGGCATGTGTGGCCACGGCACCATCGGCCTGGTCGCCTCGTTGCACTACCTGGGGCACATCGCACCCGGGGAGCACCGCATCGACACACCGGTGGGCCCGGTCAGCGCCACCTTGCATGCGGACGGCGCAGTGACCCTGCGCAATGTGCCTGCCTATCGCTATCGCCAGCAGGTGCCGGTGGAAGTACCGGGCCATGGCCGCGTGTATGGCGATATCGCCTGGGGTGGCAATTGGTTTTTCCTGGTGTCCGAGCACGGCCAGGGCTTGCACATGGCCAATGTCGATGCCCTCACCGACTTCACCTGGGCGATGCTCAAGGCCCTCCAAGCCCAAGGCATCCATGGCGAAGACGGCGCGTTGATCGACCATATCGAACTGTTCGCCGATGACGACCAGGCCGACAGCCGCAATTTCGTCATGTGCCCTGGCAAGGCCTACGACCGATCGCCCTGCGGCACCGGCACCAGCGCCAAGCTGGCGTGCCTGGCCGCCGATGGAAAACTCAAGGCCGGGGAGCCGTGGAGACAAGCCAGCATCACCGCCAGCCAATTCGAAGGCCGCTTTGAGTGGGAGGGCGAACGCATCCGCCCCTTCATCACCGGCCGCGCCTACATGACCGCCGACAGCACCTTGTTGATCGACGAACAGGACCCTTTCGCCTGGGGCATTTAAGCACCCGGTCGCTTTAAAACAGACCCTTCCAAGGAGATAAAACAATGAGCGATAACATCTTCACCGGCTGCATCCCGGCCCTGATGACCCCGTGCACTGCCGAGCGCCAGCCGGACTTCGACGCCCTGGTTGCCAAGGGCCGCGAGCTGATCGAGATCGGCATGAGCGCCGTGGTGTATTGCGGCTCCATGGGCGACTGGCCGCTGCTCACCGAAGCCCAGCGCCAGGAAGGCGTGGCCCGCCTGGTAGCGGCGGGTATCCCGACCATCGTCGGCACCGGCGCGGTCAACAGCCGTGAAGCCGTTTCCCATGCGGCGCATGCGGCCAAGGTCGGCGTCCATGGCTTGATGGTCATCCCGCGGGTGCTGTCCCGTGGTGCCTCGGCCACCGCACAAAAGGCCCACTTCGCGGCAATCCTCAGCGCTGCGCCAAACCTGCCGGCGGTGATCTACAACAGCCCCTACTACGGCTTTGCCACCCGCGCCGACCTGTTCTTTGAACTGCGCCGCGAGTACCCGAACCTGATCGGCTTCAAGGAATTCGGCGGTGGCGCCGACCTGCGCTACGCGGCCGAACACATCACCTCCAAGGACGATGACGTGACCCTGATGGTGGGTGTGGATACCCAAGTGGTGCACGGTTTTGTCAACTGCAGCGCCACCGGTGCCATCACCGGCATCGGCAACGCCCTGCCACGGGAAGTCCTGCAACTGGTGGCCTTGAGCAAGAAAGCCGCCAAGGGCGATGCCAAAGCCCGGCGCCAGGCCCGCGAGCTGGAAGCGGCGCTGGCGGTGCTGTCGTCCTTCGATGAAGGCTGCGACCTGGTGCTCTATTACAAGCACTTGATGGTGCTCAATGGCGACCTGGAGTACCGCCTGCACTTCAACCAAAGCGATGTACTCAGCGATGCCCAGCGCCGGTATGCCGAGAACCAGTACGCGCTGTTCCGCCAGTGGTACGCCAACTGGTCGGCAGAACAGAACATCGACTGACTGCCCGTACGCCGCTGTTGCACAGCGGCGTTTCTTCTTTTTTCAGGAACAGGCCATGACTCTGACAGGCAATATGCTGATCGGTCAGCACTCCATTCCCGGCACCCGCGCCGCCCTCCACGCCATCAACCCGGCAACCCAGGCTGCGCTGGAGCCGGCCTATCACGGCGGTTCCACCGAACAGGTGGCCCAGGCCTGCGCGCTGGCGTGGTCAGCCTTCGATCGCTACCGCGAAACGTCCCTGGCGGCGCGTGCTGAATGTCTCGACACCATCGCCGATGAAATAGAAGCCCTGGGCGATGAACTGATCGAACGGGCGGTGGCTGAAACCGGCTTGCCCCAGGCGCGAATCCAGGGCGAACGGGGCCGTACCTGCCAGCAACTGCGCGCGTTCGCCCGGACCGTGCGCGCCGGCGAGTGGCTGGATGTGCGGGTCGACACCGCACAACCCGAACGCCAGCCCCTGCCCCGTGCCGACCTGCGCCAACGCCAGGTGCCGCTGGGGCCGGTGGCGGTATTCGGCGCCAGCAACTTCCCGCTGGCCTTTTCGGTGGCAGGCGGTGATACCGCTTCGGCACTCGCCGCCGGTTGCCCGGTGATCGTCAAAGCCCACGGCGCCCACCCCGGCACCAGCGAACTGGTGGGCCGTGCGCTGGCCCGTGCAGTCAAGCAATGTGGCCTGCCCGAAGGCGTGTTCTCCCTGCTGTACGGCGCTGACCATGAAGTGGGGATGGCCCTGGTCAGCGACCCACGGATCAAGGCCGTGGGGTTTACCGGCTCGCGAAGTGGCGGCATCGCCTTGTGCCAGGCGGCCCAGGCACGCCCGGTGCCCATCCCGGTGTATGCAGAAATGAGTTCGATCAATCCGGTGTACCTGTTCCCTGCCGCCCTCAAGGCGCGCAGCGAGGCGTTGGCGCAAGGCTTTGTCGCCTCACTGACCCAGGGCGCCGGGCAGTTCTGCACCAACCCCGGCCTGGTGATTGCGGTGCAAGGCGCGCCGCTTGCGCAGTTTGTCAGCATCGCCAGCAACCTCCTGCAACGCAGCCCGGCGCAGACCATGCTCACCCCGGGCATCTTCCAGGCCTATCAGGCGGGCATCGGCGCTCTGGCCGAGCATGCCCATTGCCTAGCCAGCGGGTTGGCGGCGCAAGGCCCGAACCAATGCCAGGCCCAGCTGTTTGCTACCCACGCGCAAGACTTCCTCGCCAACCCACATCTACAGGCCGAAGTCTTCGGCGCCGCCTCGTTGCTGGTGCAATGCGCCGACAACGAGCAAGTGCGCCAAGTGACCGAACACCTCGAAGGCCAACTGACCGCAACCCTGCACCTGGATGAGGGCGACCTGGGGCACGCACAGGCATTGCTGCCGGCCCTTGAACGCAAGGCTGGCCGGCTGCTGGTCAATGGCTGGCCGACTGGGGTGGAGGTGTGTGACGCCATGGTGCATGGCGGGCCGTTCCCGGCCACCTCGGACTCACGCTCGACCTCAGTCGGTACCGCTGCGATCCTGCGCTTCCTGCGCCCGGTGTGTTACCAGGACTTCCCCGACAGCCTGCTGCCCGCGGCCTTGAAACAGGCTAATCCCTTGCAGTTGCGGCGTTTGCTCGACGGCCAGAGAGAAGCCTGACCATGCCCGACAACCGTCAACCCGACATCGACATTGCCGTGGTCGGCGCCGGCATCATCGGCGTCGCCTGCGCCCTGCAACTCGCCCGCCAGGGCCGCCGCGTGGTGGTCATCGACCAGCAGGAACCGGGCATGGGCGCCTCGTTCGGCAACGCCGGGCATTTGGCGACCGAGCAAGTGTTCCCTATCGCCGACCTGTCGATCCTGACGCGCCTGCCCGCCATGCTGCTGGACCCGATGGGGCCGCTGCGCCTGGACTGGAAATACTTGCCCCGTGCCCTGCCCTGGTTTACCCGCCTGTTGCTGAACCTGCGACCGACCGCCTACCAGCGCACGGTCGCCGGTATCCGCGCACTCAATGAAAGCAGCCTGGACGCCTGGCAGCGTTTGCTGGCGAGCATCTCCCGGCCACAACTGATGCGCGAAGACGGTTCGTTGCTGGTGTTTGAACGCACCGAATCGCGCCAGGCAATTGAAGGGTTGAAAGCACGCATGGCCCAGCAACAGGTACCGGTGGACTTATGGTCGGCGGACGCCGTACAGCAGGCTGCACCACAATTAAGCGAACGGATCCAGGGTGGCCTGTTCTTTCCCCGGACCGGGCACTTCCTCGATCCCTATCGCGTGGTCTGCGAATTGGTCGAAGCCGCCAAGGCCTGCGGCGTGACATTCCTCAAGCAGCAGGTTCGAAATGGCCAGCTTCAGGCCCAGGGTGTTGCACTGCGCACCGACCAGGGCCACGTGAGCGCCCGCCAGGTCTTGATCGCCTGCGGCGCGCACTCGGCAACACTCACCCAGGCGCTGACCGGTAAAAAGGTGCCACTGGACACCGAGCGCGGCTATCACCTGATGCTGCCCCACGAGCAAGGCCGCTTGCCCTTCGCCGTCACCTCACTGGAGCGCAAGTTCATCATGACGCCCATGGCCGATGGGCTGCGGCTGGCCGGCACCGTGGAGTTCGCCGGCCTCGACCGGCCACCGGACATGGAGCGCGCCTGGCAGTTGCACCGCCTGAGCCAAGGCTTGCTGCGGCACGAACTGAGCGTTGCCGATGCCACACCGTGGATGGGCTTTCGGCCATCGTTGCCGGATTCGTTGCCGATCATCGACCGAGTGTGTGACGGTAAGGTGTTGCTGGCTTTCGGTCATCAACACCTGGGCCTGACCCAGGCAGCTGTCACCGCCGAACTTATCGCGCAGCAGGTATCGCCGGTCGACAGGCCCCACCCCAAAGGCTTGCCGGCATTGGAGGCCTATCGGCTGGATCGTTTCTGGTAGGCGCTGGCTTGCCAGCGATCGCGGTGGAACAGTGGCCTGCGATCTCACCGCCTCGCCGAAGCTCGAATGCACTTGGTCAACCTGCGCTGTGGTTCAATACGGTTTTGGCGCGTCCCTTCACAACCCTTTGAGGACTACGGATGTCTCTGATTTCGGAACGTGTGGCACTGGCGCGCAGAGGCGCCAACGATAAGGTTATTTGCAAGATGCCCTCTGGTTGGGCGGTGATGGGCGATGTGCAGTTCCTGCCCGGCTACTGTCTGCTGCTGCCTGATCCGGTGGTGCCGAGCCTCAACGACCTGGATCTCCAGGCCAGGACCACCTACCTGCTGGACATGGCCCGCCTCGGCGATGCCGTGTTGCAGGCCACCGATGCCCTGCGGATGAATTACGAAATCCTTGGCAATTCAGAGCCGCAGTTGCACTGCCACATCTTCCCGCGCTACGCCTCGGAAGCCGAGCAATACCGCAAGATGCCGGTGTGGTTCTACGACTGGAAAAACGCCACACCCTACACCGAGGATGCCCATGGCGCGTTACGGCTGGAAATTGCGCGGCGGCTGAACGCGTAAGGGGACACTTGGGCCGTGCTCCTGTTCAGGCCACGATTCCTCATGGGTGACTCTGCTATGGTGTCGCCCATCCCAGCGCATCGGAAGCCAAGCAATGGATTTATGGAAAGTTTTCGCGCTCTGCCTACTGACGTCGATCAGCCCCCATACACTGGCCGGGGAACCCGAGAAACCGGGCGACCGCGCCATGTACTGGACCACGGTCGGGCCTACGCTTTTCAGCACCATCGCCACTGAACTCACGACCCACCCCGGCAACTTCTTTGCTCCGGCCAAGTCGGATGCCCTGGCCTTTATTGGCTCGGAGGGGCAGATACGGGGCGCGCAATTTGAACAGGCGGTGCGTTACTACCATGGGGCGTACCGCCCGCCGTTTATGTCCGACGGGCAGTTGGCCCTGGCGATTGCGACGGCTTACTGATCATCGCCCGGCCGGTACCGATGGGCTTGAGCGCTCCCCCATCGGCACCCGGTTTTTTGCGTTTTTTAGAAGACGTATTGCAAGCGCATCACGATCCCATCGCCCGTGTCATCGCCCTGGATGTTGCTGACGTTATCTGTGCGGGCCTTGACGTAGTTGGCACTGACCTTGACCGCTTCATTAGCGTACCAATTGACCCCCAGGGTATGGGCTTTGCCCTCGCTGTCGCCGACCTGGCGCACATTGGTGCTGACAACGACATTGTCGTCCTCGACGGTGAACGCGTCGTAGCGGTAGAACACCTCCCAGGCACCGATCTGTTTGTTTTGCGGCTTGATGGAGTCGAATTTGGCGCCATCGAGTTTATAGATGCGTGGCTCGCCGGTCAGGGTGTAGGCCATCTGTGCGTAATAGCCGCTGGCCTTGACGTCATTTTGTGCCGCATCGGCCTTGAGGGTCCGTCGCAGGTACTCGCCCTGCACCGAGAAAGCGTCCAGTGCCCAGGCACCTTCCAGGCCCCACACCGAGTCGTCTTTCCACAGGCCTTGCTGGGCAGCGCTGCCGCCAAATACCGAACGGGTGCCATTGGTGCCGGCACTGTTACCGCCATTGGTCTCGACGCCGCGCATGCCCATGCGTGAGCGGATACGCGTGTCGATGGCTGCGTCCTTGAGGTCGCGGTAGGCGTACTGCACCCCGACGTGCAGCACATTGCCAGACTCATGCAACGGTGCGAACACGCCGCGCAGGTTGTAGCGCTTGACGCTGTCGCCGTCGGTGTCGTTGTTGTTTTCGCTGAACACGCTGCCGGATAGATAGGCCATCTCACCCACGACACCGTTGGCCTGTACGCCCATGCCGACGTTATCGTTGATCCACTCGGCAACATCGTAGGAAAGATTACGCTCCAGGGCCGTGACCCACTTGGAGCTGGTGGCTTTCTCCAGGCCAAAGTCCGTGTAGAAACGACCGACTTTCAGGTTCAGCGGGTTGAACCCGGTGTAAGTCACACTGCCTTCGTCGAAGTAACCGGCGCTGTCATTGCCCACGTTCCGGGAAAGGTCGTAGTTGATCTGATATTTCCAGTCTTTGTAGACCGTACCGCCAAACTCCAGATAAGCGCGACGAAAATACGCAGCGTCCGCCGAGTTACCGTTACGGGTGTAGTAATCATTAAACCTTGCGTAATCGGCCTGGATGCGCCCGCCCAGCTTGAAGCTGAACTCTTTGTCGGTGGTGGCCACTTCCAGGCCGCCCTTGGTCTTGATCACAAGGTCGGCGCCATCGGTGGTTACCGTGCCCGCCTGGACCGACATAGCCAATAGGCTGCCCGCCATGGCCAGGCTCAACTGAGTTACCCCAACGCATTTCGAATAACTAATCGACATCAATTTCCCCTCGTTATCGTTAAGTACTACTTGGCGACGGGGAGCTTCCAAACACCAGATGACGATTTAGGTTTATTTACAAGACACTTTTGTGACAGTCGATATTTTTCTTTATTCAGTTACAGCACGGGCCTTATAAACACAGGCTTAAGCCTCTTTCCAAGGGTTTAAGCCTAATATTTCAGAATGATTAAAATTGCTGCTGACTTAGATGACATCCCGGCCTCTCAAGCGTCTTGCTCGGTAACTTTTTCAAACCAATCACGCCGATCCTCGAAAGCTTTGCGAACCAACGCCACCAGCGCTTGCACATGGGGTTGCCCAGCGGTCAAAGGCGCCGTGGACAGCCACGCCAGCCGCTGCATAGGCTCGCTAAACAATGGCGTCAGGGCCAGCAGGTTTGTATCCAGATGGCTGATGTAGTCCGGTAATAAGCCGACACAGGCACTGTGCCTGACCCACTCGCGCACCCACGCCTGGGAATGCACCTGGGTTACTGCCCGCTGGCGCTGTTTGACCAGGCGGTTCCAGGGTTCAAAAGCGGCAACCGGCGCATTCGTGCGGCCTTGTACCAGCATGAAGTCAGACAGGTCTGCAAGGCGCCTGGGCAAGCGGTTGCCACGACAGTAACGCTTGGCCATGTGCGGGCTGAAGTCGATGCGCGCCAGACGTTGCGGCGTGGTCATGGCAAACCCTGGGGAGGGACGCGGACGGTCAGCATCCGCCAGCCACACCATGACGTCGGCCTGGCGCGTCGGCTCGCCTGTCAGAGGGATGACCTCCAACTGCATCGCCGGGTGTTTGCGCATAAAATCCAGCAGATCGCGCGCCAGCAGATCGTGCATCAGGGAGTCTTCCACGGCCAGGCGCAACAACGGCTGAGGCAACGTACCCACATGTGGCTGAACATCGCCAAAACGCGCCAGCAGCAACGCTTGCAGGCGCTGCCCCTTGAGGGTCAGGCGCAGGGCATTTTCCCGGTACACAAACAGGGGGCTGCCCAGGCGCCCTTCCAGCTGGGCCAGTTGCTTGCGCAATTCTGCAGTGGGGATGTTCAGGCTGCGCGCAGCCTGGCGAAAGCTGGCACAACGTGCGCATGTCAGAAAACGCTGCGCCAGCGCGAGGTCAATCAAGGGTTCCTGCGCGGTCATAAGGCCACCTTTCAGCGGCCATTGTTACGGCACTGCCCCATGATCTGGTATTCGATGGTATTGAGCTTGCCGCTCGTGTCTTCGTAGGTCATGCGCGACGGCACGATGTCACAGGAGCGGATCTGCGGGGTTACGTTGACTACCTTGGCGATATCCAACTTCATACCGTAGCGATAGTTCTGGACCTGAGGCTGCTCCTTGCCGTTTTTCAGCGCATAAGCGGCCATGGCTTTCTGGTTATCGCTCATCAACTTCTCAAACACACGATCACCGCCTCCCGTGGCGAATGCGGCCGTGGATAATGACAACGCCAATGCAGCAATACTTAGTTTCAACAGGTTCATAAGGTTCATCTCTCAAGTCATTACAGTAATATTTCCAGACTTAAGATTAACTAACCGACCCTTTCACCAAGGTAGCTTGAAGATTACCTTTCTGTTATCCGCAACTAAGCAGTGCCTGAAACAGCAGCACTCATTACCAAGCAAGCGCCGCTGCCGCCAGTTGCGCCACCCCAAGGGTAATGTCCGGTTCATCACCGTCCTCCAGCCTCCAGGTCAGGGACAACCCTGCCCATGCGAGCACCCATTGCAGGAGCCTGCGTCGCTCGAGACCAGAGGCGCTGGCAACGGCCTCGATCCGCCGCGCAAAGCAAGCGGGCCCCAGGGCAGACTCATCGGGGTTGCAGAAGATGTTTGCATAATCAAAGCCCCGCTCGCCGTAGAGGCCTTTGGGATCAATCGCGAGCCAGCCGGACACGCCAAAATCCAGCACATTGCCATGGTGCATATCGCCATGCAGCACCGCGACATCCTGGGGCGCCGCCAGCAGTTCCCGTGCGGTGCTTGCACAATGCTCAAGAATGCCACCGTGCCGCTCGGCCCCGGGCCATAACGCCTCAAACCACTGTGTCAGGGGAACCACTGCGGGAGTCGGCCTGGCCCGTGGTGCATGCAGGCGCGCGGCTACGTCACAGAGGATGCGAGTAGCCTCTTCATCCCGGCCACCCTTGACCATCTGGATAAGCGACGCCGCCCCCTGCGCACGTGCCATCAACAAGGCCTCGCCCTCCTGGGCCAGCACGGGGGCTGCCCCCTCGCCGTCCCACCAGGCCATCAGCAAGCTGCCGGCTTGCTCCTCGGCCACTTGGGAGATCTTGAGCATGGCGGGCATTCCGTGCCGGCGGACCGGCAGCAGATAGCCGTTGCGCGAGGCGAATGCCTCACCGTCGATGGCCAGGTCCCATCGCTTCAAATATTGATCAAACATACACATCATGGCTGAGGCGCAGGGCATGCGCGCCAGGAACCTTTGTCAAAATCGGGAATCAGTGTTGCATGTTTGCATCCCCATGACTCAGCGAATTCCCGATGACTTTCAGAAGATCCCTACTATGCATCACGTTGCTGGCCATCGGCTTTCTTGCCGGCTACGCCGCAAAACCCAATGATGGGCTGCAAGTAACGGCCGGCCAACTCATAGAATGTGGCCAAGTGACCATCCCGACGCTGGGCATGTGAGCCCGAAATCCCGCCGCTTTTGGCAAAAATGACTTTCTAGCGAGAAGCTAGAGGGCGAGCGGAGCATCTGATACTGACGACGTACTCGCCAGATACCCTACGTACCCTTGGGCAAAATCCAGATACGCCCGCACGATAGCCGACGGATGACGGTGTGACGGGTAGATCAGGTTGATTTGCTGCTCTGGCAATGGATGCTCAGGTAGCAGCGCCAGCAACCTCCCTTCGCGGATGGCAGGCACCGCTAGAAAAGGCGGAAGCTCTGTCACCAGATCACCGGCCAACGCCCGGCTGCGCAAATGCGCATAGTCATTGGTTGCCAACATCGCTTCTGGCTGGAGCACCACATCGCCCAGCTGCCATATTCCCTGACTCCAGACGCCGCAGGGATAACCGTGTAAAGCCTCGATGCTGATGGGCATACCCAATCTCTCAATCAGCGTCGGGCTGGCGACCAGCAGATGGCGATAGCTCAGCAGGCGGCGGGCAACCATGGTCTCGTGGGTAATCATGCCGACCCGCAACGCCACATCGACGCCGTCCTCGATCAAGTCGATGCGCCGCTCGGTGGTATGAACACTGACCTGGACGTGGGGGTAGCGGCGCTGGAACGCCGACAAGACATCCCACCAAGGCTCAAACGAAGGAGGCAGTGACAAGCGAAGGCGACCTTTGAGCAGAGCCTGATCACTGATCACCGCCTGTTCGCCCTCGGCCAACGCTTCGATGCCGCGACTGGCATGCTCGTACAGCCGCATCCCCGAATCGGTGAGCCTGGTGCCCCGCACAGAGCGCTCGAGCAACTGTACTTTCAGTTGCTGTTCAAGCTCGCGAATGCGCCGGCTCAAGGTCGGCAATGGAATGTCCAGGCGCTCGGCGGCCGCAGACAGGCTACCGATCTGCGCCACGCTGACGAACATACGGACGGCATTCAAGTCCATGGACTACCCTCTCATTAATGAGAGAGATCCTAGCTTTTTTGTGAGTTATTTTCCAGTTTCGGTCGGTAGATACCACAGTCGCCCGCCTAATCCAATGACTGCCCCTTTAAACATAGATATCGGCGAGCACCGACTCACATCAAACGCTTTTCGATCCAGCGCCGATATTGTCGAGTGCGAAATGCCAGGGAGACTTGCTGCTGAATCAGCGCACATATCGGTGAAACGTTTGGATCGGTTTTTTTGGCCCGACTCAGTCTGCGCAATTGAAACTTCACGACAGCCATGTTCGCCAAGGCGACGATGGCTTTGTTTTTCCAGGTGATCGGCGGCAATTGCGGGACGCTGTCCTTACCCATCAACCAGCCACGAGGCAAGTGCGGATCAATGGCCAATGCCGTTGCGATACCCACCATGTCCACACCACTTTGCACGACGCTTTCGGCAACCGGGCGGCGACGGATACCGCCGGTGACCATCACCGGCATTTTGGCGACCGTCTGGATGTCCCGGGCGAACTCGACGAAATAGGCTTCGCGAGCCAGGGTGCGGCCATCGCGTGCCTCGCCCTGCATGGCGGGGGCTTCGTAACTGCCGCCAGATAACTCCACCAGGTCCACCCCCAGGGGGTTGAGCAGTTCTACGACCTTTTTCGCGTCATCGGCCGTGAACCCTCCGCGCTGGAAATCGGCGGAATTAAGTTTGACCGCTACGGCAAATTGAGCCGAAACCACAGCCCTGACTGCCTTGACGATTTCGAGCAACAGGCGCGCTCGGTTTTCCAGTGAGCCGCCCCACTCATCCGTTCTTTGATTGGTCAACGGCGAAAGGAACTGACTTAACAGGTAACCATGGGCAGCATGGATTTCCACACCGGTGAATCCAGCTTGTTCGCCCAGGCGGGCGGTGTTCGCAAAGCGCTGAATAACCTCTTCAATCACGCTGGAGGTCATGGCGTAAGGCGTGGCGAAATGTTTGGACATTTTACCCAGTTCCAGCGGCACGGCTGACGGCGCCCAGGTTTTTTGCCCAAGGTTGGCCTGCATCTGCCGACCTGGGTGATTAATCTGCAACCAGAACTGCGCACCGCCGGATCGACCAATACGCGCCCAGCGCTTGAACCGCTCCAGTTGCTGATCATCTTGCAACACCACGCCACCCGGCCCGGTCATGGCACGGCCATCGACCATCACGTTGCCGGTGATGAGCAGGCCGGCACCTCCGTCGCCCCACGCTTGATAAAGGCGCAACAGTGCTTCGGAGGGTGCCTGATCGGCGTCCGCCATGTTCTCTTCCATCGCCGCTTTGGCGATGCGGTTCTTGATGGTCGAACCATTGGGTAGCATCAGGGTGTCGAACACATTCATGGAGCGGTCCTCAATTGGAGATGAGGCCACCTTAAGATTGAAGTCAACTTTAAGGTCAATACCTTTTTCAAGGTCAGCCGAAGGCCATCGCGCCAGCCCCTGGCAAGGGCATCACCAGATGCCTAGTGTTAAAGCCTGGCTGGGGAGCGCTGGCGGGCGTTTTTTCTCCGGGAAGATGTGGCCGCACGCTTGCCCGAAGTGTGACCAACACCGTCCTCACGCAGACGATTTATCAGCATTTGCGCATTATCCGCACACGCCATGCCCTCGGGCTTACCCTCAATGCCCTGGATAACGAGCAAAAGTTGCGCTTTGTTCTGAGCCATGCGTTCCTGCAGGACACTTATTTCCTCAACCTTTTGCTTGAGCCCACTGAGCAGCTCGTCGTGCTGCCAACCGTCGGCATTCATCGGCATCAAATGCCGGATTTCCTCCAGTGAGAATCCTGCCGCCTGTGCGCCGGTGATGAGTTCCAGAACCCACTCAGTATCGGGTGCGTAGTCCCTGTAGCCATTGGCTTTGCGTTCGACCGATCTGATCAGGCCGCTAGCCTCGTAAAAACGAATACGTGAAGGCGCCAACCCGCTGATTTTCGCCAGTTCGCCTATTCTCATCACTCCACCTGAAATACCTGTGACCTTAAAGTTGACTTTAAACCTAAAGTTATCAGGCGACCAAATGACTCAGGTGCACTTGCTGCTCAGCCGTCATGGCGTTCATGGGGTAGGCAGCATCCCTCCCTTGAACCACTCATCGGATGAGCTGAACGTTGCTCATTCATGGCCATCATCCGCATACGATTCGATGAAGGCTTTCACGTCATTCAGGAGATACGAGCATGGGGTATGTCACTACGCGCGATGGTGCCGACATTTTTTATAAAGACTGGGGCCCACGCGATGCCCAGGTCATCTTTTTCCACCATGGATGGCCACTGAGCGCGGATGATTGGGACGCGCAAATGCTCTTTTTCCTGGGCAACGGCTACCGGGTTGTCGCACACGACAGGCGAGGACACGGGCGGTCCAGTCAGGTTTGGGATGGACACGACATGGATCACTACGCCGACGACGTCGCGGCCGTAGTTGATCACCTGGGTGTGCAAGGTGCCGTCCATGTCGGGCATTCAACCGGCGGCGGCGAAGTCGTTCATTACATCGCTCGCCATGGCGAAGACCGAGTCTCGAAAGCAGCCATCATCAGCGCGGTGCCGCCGTTGATGGTCCAGACCCCGACCCATCCTGGCGGCCTGCCGAAGTCGGTGTTCGACGACTTGCAGGCGCAATTAAAAGCCAACCGCGCACAGTTCTACTACGACGTTCCAGCAGGACCTTTTTACGGCTACAACCGTCCGGGAGCCAATGCTTCAGAGGGCATCATCTGGAACTGGTGGCGACAAGGCATGATGGGTTGTGCAAAGGCACACTATGACGGGATCGTGGCGTTTTCCCAGACTGACTTCACCGAAGACTTGAAGAACATCAAGATTCCTGTACTGGTGATGCATGGTGATGATGACCAGATCGTCCCGCATGAGAATGCCGGAGTCCTGTCGGCCAATCTGCTGCAAAACAGTATTCTGAAAATCTACCCGGGCTTCCCGCACGGGATGCCTACAACCCACGCCGATACAATTAACGCTGACTTGCTCGCGTTCGTGCGAGGCTAAGCCATTGGCTGATTGTTTGGCCGAAACCTGCCACTAGCGCCGCTATCAAAGTCCACCTGTCGTTCCTTGAATGGCGCAATAAAGGCCAGCTACAAAAAGCCCAGCTCAAGGCTGGGCTTTTCAGCACTACACCGAATTTAGACGTTCGATGCGGCTACTGCGGCTTCATCAATGAACAACGCAACCTCGAAGGGTTTTGTCGCCAGCGAAGCATGGCTGGTCGCTAGAGTAATAACATTCTTTGGATTAAGCCTTGCCGACATCAGTCTCTGATTCTCAGGGTGAATCATCCTGTCTTCGCTGGAAATCTGATACCAAGACGGTTTTTTCTTCCATGCAGGGGCAGTGACTTTATCGCCGAAGGTGCTAGCCAGCGGTGCTTTTTGGGTCACCGCCATTATCAAGGCCTCACTGTCGGATAGGTCTTGGCAAAAGCTCTCATGGAACTTATCCGGTTTTACCCACAGATAACCATCACTGTCTGGCTCAAGGTTGGCAGCCGCTTGGGGCAGATTGCGCTGTGTAATTTCACCAGGGCTTTCACCCGCGTCAGGAGCGAATGCTGCGATGTAAACAAGCCCGATGACGTTAGGCTGATCACCAGCCTCAGTAATTACAGCACCGCCGTACGAGTGTCCCACAAGCAAGACAGGCCCCTTTTGTTGGGCAATCATCTTGCGAGTACGCTCAGCATCCTCAGCGAGGGATGCCAGAGGCATTTCAACTGCATGTATGGACGAATAGCCTTTGCGAGCCAGTTCAACAATGACCTTGCTCCAATGTGCTGCACCGCCCCAAAAGCCATGTACCAGTATAATCGTGGGTTTATCACTCATTGCTCGATCCCTCTACCTGTCAGTGAAAACATCCGCATATGACGCACGCGCCCAGAATGGCGCAATACACCATTAACCCATTTCCAAAGGAACTCTGGATCTGCTTGGCAGCCAAATCAGCCGCAGACCTTCGGTGCACTCTCTGGTCGAAGGATTATCACGGGGAGAGGAATCTATTTACCATGACTGAAACGCCAAAGAACGTGCTAAAACGCCATGGCGCTATCCCTTTCAAAAATGACATCCGACACCCTGCCGCAGATGTCTTTTTTGACATATTCAGTAAAGCTGAAATGTGTAGCGAGCTGCTTCCGGCAATAAAGTATGAACCCTTTGAAAAACAGATATTTAATGGCGAAATTGCTTATTTCCACATCGTTCATTACGGCGCTTTTCTGCTTTGCCCCCATGATGCCAAGGAGCCAATCTACCTTTCCCCAGGGGACATAATATTTGCACCAAGTGGCGTCAGTCACTGGATCGAGTTTCAAGGCACTTCATCGCAGAGAGCTGAAAAAAACTTTCCAGGACCCGATAACAAAATCACCAGTGGATTTTTCAAGTTCGATAGCGTTGGCGGCCAAGCGTTGATGTTGGGCCTGCCGAAGTTTTTGCATGTATCCAGCCGACCCAGTATTGAGCCTGACACGCTTGGATCAAAAGAATGGTTGGCGCTGACGGTCGCAGCGATGCAAAAAGAGATGGCACGCCCTTCAATAGGGAGTGCGATTATGTTGTCCAGGATCATTGACCTGATGTTTATATGGGCAATCCGAAATTGGCTTTTCACAGCCCCTACTGAGATCACGGGCTGGATTGCGGCATTACGCGACTCAATGGTCGGCCACGCTCTTGCATTGCTGCACTCAGAGCCAGGAGCAGATTGGACGGTGGAGAAACTCGCTTTAGAGGTTGGCCAATCGCGATCAAATTTTGCGAATAAATTTGGCCAGATGGTTGGAGACTCACCGATGCGATACTTGACTCGCTGGAGAATGCAGCTCGCAGGAAAACGTCTCAGGTCGTCAAACCAACGCGTCTCAAAAATAGCGGAAGATCTGGGCTATGATTCAGATGCGGCTTTTAGTCGAGCCTTTCGCCGGGAACTAGGATTGACGCCAACCGAATATCGCCTGAAATACACCGAGTAGACATCGGTAGGGGCACTTTAATCGACAGCCCAAAAGTCACTTACAGAAGACTTTCCACAACTGATTCGCAGGCTCCGTCTGTCCGGATATTTCATCATCAAGACCGCGCGACCAGCAGTGGGCGGCGGGAGATAGTTATGGAAGCAGACATCCTGTCGGCCCTGGCTACAGGCCCAACTATCAAGCCGTGGCGGCCGCCCCTGGTGGGTGGCATGTTCGTCCGAATGAAGCTTGGTCGCAGACCTTACCGTGATGAAAAGGATCTACAGGACCACCTCTTGGATTGTGCCTAAATCGCGCACCGCTTCAATCTCGAGAGCGGCGCGCAAGGTTGCCTCGACAGGCTTGTTACTCCCCCACATCAAGCTCTTTCAGGAGAGCGTCCGCTGCTAATTTACCCAAGTTGTTCCCCGCCAGAGGGCTATCACCGGTTAACAATTTGCGGTCTCTGAAAGTAGCACCGGAAATACCCTCGTTGATTATCTCAACCCCCAACGCCTCTAACTGCTCGCCAAACTTCCAGGTTAAATGCCCAGGCATGTAGCCGATGTCAGGTGTCTTCGCATCCAGAGCATCGGGAAAAGCACAAATTTTGTAGCCGTTGAAAACATAGGAAGTCTTTGACTCTTCAAGACCCGCCGCAAGCAGCGCGGCAGGGCCATGACACAAGGAAATCACGAATTTGTCTTTAGCTACTGCCCATTGCAATACGTGTTTCACATCAAAACTTTCAGGTAACCCGATCAGTGCGCCGTGGCCTCCAGGTATAAAGACACCGATGTAGTCCGAATCATCACCCAACGCCTTCTCAATTACGTCGGACAACTTAAGAGGTTTCTTGAACTGCTCACGGTACTTGGCGTAAAACTCCTTTACCTCGCTGTCTTCGGAGGGCATGGCCCAGAATTCAAACTTCACCGGGTTTCCAGACAGTGTCGCGACATCGAAAGCAAAGCCCGCTTTGTCTAGGTGATACATTGGCAGTAAAGTTTCAACAGGATGATTGCCAGTGGAGAACATCGTACCGTTGTCTGTCAGCAGATAACGCTCGTCAGCGCCAATCAGCAGAATCTTCCATCGCCCGCCTTTGTAAGGGTTGGGATAGTCAGCATCACTGAGATCAGATTTGGGGGAAGTGAACTGGCTGAGCGAATATGGCGATGGGAAAAAGGCATTATCCTCCGCACGATCCGGCGCTGGGCGTTTGTCGTCACTCTGCAATGTAGCCATGATTTTTCCTCCGATTGGGCCAAATATCGAGTCCAATCCTAGTAGCGCGACGTCCAGCTCGCAATGAGGGAACTCCTCTAAAGGTATGAACGCCACAGGCTTGTGGGATATGCAGATGAGGTGAGAGCGGGAAGGATTGTCCGAGGGAAGGCTGGCTAAGCAGCCAGTTAATTAATCTGCCTTGGTCTGGCCGCTCGACTTAGGCCCAATATGTGCAAGTATTTTCATTTCTACTCGCCGAGAAACATACCGTTAGCGTTAGCAGCCTTTTCAGGAACCGTTTGAATAGTATCCCAATGTTCAACAATTTTCCCATTCTCCATCCGGAAGATATCGATGATTGCCCGCGTCACGCCCTCGTCACGGCCGGTATTTTTGACGTGTAAAACAACAATATCTCCATCGACAAAAACCTGTTTGACCTCGCTTTTTGAGTCAGGAAATCGCTGTTTGAGAAAAGAAACAAATTTCCGGAAGCCTTCGACGCCATCTTCAGCATTAGGGTTGTGCTGTATGTAACGCTCGCCAAGATAGGGCGCTGCTTTATCGAAATTTTTTTGATTCAGCCCCTGCTCATAGAACTCCAGCACGTTACGTTTGTTCTGCTCCTCCTGCTCCGTGTACGCCGCCTGAACATGACTAGAAAGCAGAAACGTCAGAACTACAAACCCAATGCATTTTTTCATAAAACATACTCCGTCTAGGCGAGTTCGCTTTCATACACTATCGACATTGTAGTCCCCAGTGGATTTTCATTTCAGCGGATTTCCATCGTTTGGATTGATTGGTAGCTTCGCAGGAGCCGTTCGGGGAACACCATGGCTGCGCGGATAACCAACGCGCCTCGCCGGGCAGCTTCGGGAGCCTGCTTGACCTTCGTCGCCATACTCCCAATTTCGATGGTGCGATATTAATGGGCTCGATGGCGCCGTATCGCTTTCATCGAGGTTTTGCTTGCCGCGAAACACCATAGAAGCCAGGCCCCGCTCTTCTGAACATCTCAGAAAACATCTGGCTGTGCGAGCAGCAGAAAATCCCTCAGGAATACATTCAGGTGCTGATGGGCCATGCGGACGAGAAAATGACGAAGTACTATCAGGAAGGGCACAACGAAAAGAAGATTGAGTACGTGGAGGTGGGCGCCGAACTGGCGTTTCGAGATGGGTTTTGTACAAATCGAAGACAACAAAAAAACGCCCGCCTTTCGGCACGCCCTTCTCCGAAGGACAAGCTTGCAAACGCTACCGCTATCGACAAAGACATTTACTCATAGCTAATCCTATTAGATAGCTCTTGTTTATGAGTGCCTGTTTGTTTTCTTGGATAAGTCATTGTTTTTTTAAAAAAACTGCGAGCAGAAAAACAGCCGTTACTTTTAGGTTAGACAGCGATATCAAGTCTTCCCGTCGCATAAGAGCACTCCCCGAGTGCTCATCACGCAATCTTGGCTGGAACAGCTCCAACAAGGCCAAATCGGAGGAAATTATCTAAAAGTGTCACAGTTTTAGGTATGGGTACAATTTGATAAAAAATAATTGAATTATTGAACGGCAGGCCCTTTCCCTCAAGAGAAAAATGCCCAAAAATCTGACCATCGTGACGAGCATATCGATATATTTCCATTGGAGTATTTTTATGGAGTCGTCCCCACACATCATCATTGTCGACGATCACCGTGATATTCGTGATCTCGTAGGAAAGTACCTAAGCCAGAATGGTTACCGGATCAGTGTGGCAGACGGCGCAGTGGCATTACGCCATTTGATGGAGCGTAATGCACCTGATCTCATAATCCTTGATGTGATGATGCCGGGTGAGGATGGCCTGAGTATATGCCGCCGGCTGAGCGCCACTGCTCAGGTTCCGATTATCTTCCTGACAGCCATGACCGAAGAGTTGGACCGAATAATCGGACTCGAATTAGGCGCTGATGACTACCTTTCCAAACCCTTCAACCCACGAGAACTCCTCGCCAGGGTCAAGGCCGTGCTGCGACGAGTCAATAGCCTACCGCCACAGCGAGGCATTTCAAAAGCAACCATGCTTCGCTTCGACCAGTGGCTCCTGGATGTAGGGCGTCGAGAGTTGCTCAGTGGTGACGGAATCGCTATTGCGTTGAGTACTGCGGAGTTTCGGCTATTGAACGTTTTCCTAGACTACGCAGGTGTCGTACTCAATCGTGACCAACTGCTTGATCTGACCGTGGGTCGGGCCTCAGATAACTTCGACCGCAGCATCGATAATCAGGTCAGTCGTCTGAGGAAAAAAATCGAAGTTGACTCCCGCACACCGGTCTTGATCAAGACCCACTGGGGTGGGGGCTACAGCTTCACCGCCCAAGTTGGACGGGAATGATGCGGATATGGCAACGCAGCCTCGCGGCACGCTTCATTCTCCTGTTGCTCCTGGCGCTTGCGGCTTCTCAAGGTGTCGGATTCTTGATCTCTTGGGATGAGCGTGATCAGGCGTTACGTGCAGCAGCCAAAAATGAGTTTTTCAGCAGAACAGTATCGTTGGGCCTTCTGCTGGAGCGCACACCGACCACACTTCAACACGATATTCTTGTTACAAGCGGAACTAACTTCAGCCGCTTCTGGATTTCGCCCGACGTCTCGAACGCCCCCTCTTCATGGTGGCACGACGCCCGGGCTCATCTGGTAATGCCATTACCCAATGAACACACCGTGCCCGATCAACACAAATGCATAATCGATATTAAAACCCCGCCCTCGGAGGCTCTGGACGGACAGGTAATGTGGAGCGAGCCGCCAGACACCTGGCCTCTTTCTCCGTCTACCAGATTCCTTTCTCTAGAGAGCGCGAATGGATGGGGGATCGCAGTCCCGCTTGCAAACGGCTCATGGCTAAATGCGGTTTACTCAAAGTCCGTTCATAACTTTTCTTTAACCGCACAATCGCTACTGACACTTACAATCACTGCACTAGCCCTATCTTTGATTGCCATCTGGGTGGCTCGCGGAATTACCCAACCAATGCGACATCTCGCCGCTGCTGCCGAACTTCTGGGACGAGGCGAAACGGTTCCACCTCTAGCAGAATCGGGGCCGGACGATATTCGCCAGACAGCCGAAGCATTCAATCGTATGCAGGCACGTATCCAACGGTTTGTCGATGATCGCATCCGAATTTTGGCTGCCATTGGCCATGATCTGCGCACACCGATCACGTCATTACGCTTACGTGCCGAATTTGTCACCGATTCCGAAGTCCAGGAAAAACTGCTGGCAACTATCGAAGAAATCAGAAGCCTGACGGAGACCGCTATCACCTACGCGCGTGAAGAGGCGACGATTGAACCAACTCGCGCAGTGGAAATCGGTGCGCTGGTCGAAAGCTTGTGTGATGACTTGGCAGAACTGGGGCTGCAGGTGAGCTATTCCGGCGGCCCCAAAATAATCTACCGTTGTCGCCCCGATGCTTTACGAAGAGCACTGCGCAATCTTATTGAGAATGCCGTTCGCTATGGTGAGCAAGCACGGGTAAGCATCTGTTACACACCTGCAGGTCTGGACATAGCGGTTGAAGATGACGGCCCGGGCATCCCTACAGACTCTCAGGAGCAAGTGTTCGCGCCGTTCTTCAGGCTTGAGAGCTCACGCAGCCTTGTAACAGGGGGCGTTGGGTTGGGACTATCCATCGCACGGGCTATCGCACGTCATCATGGTGGCGATATAAGCCTGAATAATCTGAGAGTCGGAATGCGGGCTGTGATAACTCTTCCGATTACCCACTGACCCCCCCTCCTCTACCTGTCTGGCTTGCGCAGCAATTTAGTACACCTCACTGATACTCTAGCAGCCATACTCTGACACTTTGCGACAAACCTTCCCTTTCCTGACAAACACTCTATACAAACGGGTGGTAAATTTTAAGCGTTCACATAAATGAGCCACTTAAAATGAATAGTCACTTAGCGATAGTGGTTTTTGCATTTCTCCTGGTTCCCTCTGCATCTTTCGCGCGGGAGGCAGATAAAATACCCATATCAAATTACACCTACGGCATGAAACTGGATATCGCGCGGGTTGTGTCAATGGAGGAGCCAGACACCCGTACTTGTGAGGTCGTGAAGGCAAAAATGACTTACGTGGATACCCAGGGCATCGTTAAAGCTATTACCTACAAAAAACACGCGGAAATTTGCATAAGCAGCAACTAAATCTGCACTAATTGGTTGTTTTATGGCTAGCTTAGCGAGCTACGCGAGAGCCTACCTCACATAAAAACCGCAGGCTCAAAACATTCATCGCACGGCATTCTGAAATAGTCGACTGGCAACTTCATACCTGTAAGTTTAAAGCTTTCGGAGATATTGTCACCATGCCAAAGTTAAAACTATCATCACGCACCCTCAGGGCCTACTTGAGTTTGGGCGGCCTGATTACTATCGTCATGATAGCCTATTATTGGTATCTGCAAAAACCGCTGGCCGATGTGATATCTCCACCTCCTGTACCAGTCCATGTGACCGAAGTACAACAACGCGATGTGCCGATCATGATCCCGGCGATCGGTAATGTCCGCTCACTGCATAGCGTCGAGATTCGATCTCAGGTAGATGGAATATTGCTCGAAATACTGGTCAACGAAGGGCAACTCGTCAAGGAAGGCGACCTGTTGGCGCGTATCGACGATCGCGCAATTGTTGCCGCACTTGAGCAAGCTAAAGCGCAGCAAACCGTCGCGCAGGCCCAACTGACGGCCGCTAACGTAGATCTACAACGCTATCGGGCGCTAGGTGAGATACAAGCCATCTCAGGCCAGACCCTTGATCAGCAAATTGCTCTGGTTGCCCAATTACGCGCAACTG
Organism: Pseudomonas fluorescens; assembly: GCF_000730425.1. Taxonomy (NCBI): domain Bacteria; kingdom Pseudomonadati; phylum Pseudomonadota; class Gammaproteobacteria; order Pseudomonadales; family Pseudomonadaceae; genus Pseudomonas; species Pseudomonas fluorescens. The sequence continues at coordinate 1,286,596 of NZ_CP008896.1, forward strand.
TTCAAAGCCAACAATCGAGCGTACTCGCCAATCAAGTACAACTTTCTTACACCCGAATTTATTCACCCGTTACGGGACGCGTCGGTATTCGCAACGTTCATCAAGGCAGCTACGTACAAGCAAATAATGCGCAAGCCTTGTTCTCAGTGATTCAACTGGACCCGATCAGCATTGAGGCCTATCTCCCTCAAGCCAGATTGGCACAGCTGCAGTCATTGGCAAGCCAATTGGAACAACTTCGTACCCCCATACTGGCGTACTCAAACCACGAAGGTGCACTTTTGAGCGAGGGTTATCTCACCCTTATTGACAATCGAATTACAGATACAACCGGAACCTTGAGGATCAAAGGCAACTTTGCTAATTCACAGGGACGCTTATGGCCAGACCAGTCCGTAGTTGTCAAAGTGCAGGCTGAAACATTGCTCAACGCCTTGGTGGTTCCACAACGTGCATTACGCCAGGGGGTAAAAGGCAGTTTTGTCTGGCTGATCAAAGAGGGCAAGGCGCTTCCCTATCCCGTGCAAGTGACTTACTCCGATGCGGAGATCGCCGTCGTCGAAGGCATTCAGGCCGGTGATACAGTCATTTCTGATGGTTACTCACGTTTACGTCCGCAAATCCAAATTCGTATTGTCGAGACCAGCGACAGCGGGCTGCCTCCCGTTGCGAAAGGAGGCGCTTGATTATGACAAAGTCCAGTGTTTACTCATGGTGTCTCAATCACCCCATAGGCACCATACTGCTGACCTTGGCCGTTGCAATGCTGGGCGTGATCGCCTACCCGCGCCTGTCGATCGCTCCACTACCTGAAGCTGACTTTCCGACCATTCAGATTACCGCCAATTTGCCCGGCGCCAGTGCTCAAACCATGGCCTCTTCAGTGGCCACCCCTCTTGAAGTAGAGCTCAGCTCAATCTCCGGCATCAGTGAAATGACATCATCCAGCTCTCTGGGCGCAGTGGTGTTGACGTTGCAATTTAATCTTGAAAAAAATATCGACACGGCTGCCCAAGAGGTTCAGGCCTCAATCAACAACGCATCAGCACGCCTTCCCGACGACATGCCCAGTTTGCCTGTATGGCGCAAGGTTAATCCCGCTGACGGCCCAGTTCTGATTCTCAGCGCACATTCAACCAACATGTCGTTGATTGAAGTCAGTGATCTTGCAGAAACTGTATTGTCGCGCCAGCTTAGCCAGGTAGAAGGTGTGGGCCAGATCAGCATCGTAGGCCAGCGTCGCCCGGCGATCCGGATCCAGGCGCGTCCTGAGGTGCTTGCAGCAGCTAGTGTGTCGCTTTCCGACATCCGCGAAGCTGTACAACGAGCGAGCGTCAACTTACCCAAGGGTGCGCTGTTCGGAGCAAACCGGGTATCCACACTAGAGGTTAACGACCAACTGTTTGAACCTGAGGAATATGGCGACGTAATCGTCGCCTACCGCAACGGCTCGGCGGTTCATGTACGCGACCTTGCAACCGTCACCCTAGGGTCACAGGAAGACTACACCGAAGCTTGGCCAAACGGCCTGCCGGGGGTGGCCTTAGTGATTCGACGTCAACCACAAGCCAATATCGTCGCCACCGTTGACCGTATTCAAAACGCCCTGCCCAAACTCCAAGCTGCATTACCCGCAGACATGGTGGTAGAAGTCTTGAATGACCGTACCCGTACCATCCGCTCTTCCTTGCATGAGGTGCAATTGACCTTGGCTGTCGCCATCGTTCTGGTGCTGGGGGTGATGGCCCTGTTCTTACGCCAGTGGTCAGCCACGCTGATCGTCACCACCGTACTGGGCGTATCACTGGTATCGACATTCGGGGTGATGTACCTCGCGGGATTTACCTTGAACAACCTGACGCTAGTCGCCATCGTCATTTCGGTTGGCTTCATCGTCGACGATGCCATCGTGGTCATTGAAAACATCCATCGCCACCTGGAGCTGGGCGAAGACAAAAGAACGGCAGCATTGAAGGGCATCCAGGAGATTGGCTTCACTGTCGTCTCGATCAGCGTGTCATTGATCGCTGCCTTTACGCCTTTACTGTTTATGGGCGGCGTGATCGGGAGGCTGTTCCGTGAGTTTGCCCTGACGGCCGTTGCCGCGGTCACCATTTCGGTCATCGTCTGCCTGACACTTGCGCCTACGCTGGCGTCTCTGTTCATGAAGGCGCCAGTCCATCATCAAACCTCCAAAAAAGGACCGTTCGCCAGACTGATGGGCGCCTATGACCGAACGCTGACTTGGGCATTGGGGCATCAGCGCATTGTATTAGGTGTATTTCTGGGCAGCGTGCTGCTGAGCGGGGCCAGTTTCGTGATGATCCCAAAGGGGTTCTTTCCACTACAAGACACCGCTTTCATCATGGGGTTTTCCCAAGCCTCTCCAGATATTTCCTATGACGAAATGGTGGCCAAACACAAACAATTGGAAGCGATCTTCAGCAAAGATCCGGCAATCATCAGCTACAACCATGCAGTTGGCGGCAGCATGACGGATTCGATCAGCAACGGCCGCATGTGGCTGGTGTTGAGTGATCCAGGGAGGCGCGATGCGACAGTCAGCCAAGTCATCGATCGACTCCGTCCGCAATTGGCACAAATACCAGGTATCCAGGTTTTCTTGCGTGCTGTCCAAGACATCAACCTCAGCGCTGGTCAGCCCAGGGCCCAATACCAATACGTGCTTCGGGCTCAAAGCAGCGATGAGTTGGCGACTTGGACCACCGCCCTGACCGACCGACTTCGGGACAGCCCGTTATTCCTGGACGTCTCCCACGACTTGCAACTGGACGCCAACGTTACCCGCATCACCCTGGATCGCAACGAGGCCGCCCGCTACGGCTTTACCGCTCAAGATCTTGATAATGCGCTGTACGATGCCTTTGGCCAACGACAAATTTCCGAATATCAGACAGAGGTGAATCAATACCAAGTAGTGCTTGAACTCGATGGCGCGCAACGCGGTAACATCGACAGCCTGAGCTATTTTCATCTGCGCGCTCCGCAGACCGGCGAGATGGTGCCGCTACTGGCATTTGCCCGGGTGGAACCACCCCAAAATGGGCCTCTCGTGATCAATCACAATGGCATGCTGCCGGCTTCCAACCTGTCGTTCAACCTGACTCCCGGTGTGGCCTTGGGCGAGGCGGTCAAAGCCCTGCAGAGCATCGAGGCAGATCTCGGTGTGCCTGCGTCAGTGAGCGGCACCTTCCAGGGCTCGGCACAGGCATTTCAATCGTCCTTGGCTAACCAACCCTTCTTGATCGTAGCGGCACTGTTGGCCGTCTACATCATTCTGGGTGTGCTGTATGAAAGCCTGGTACATCCGTTGACGATCCTTTCCACCCTGCCCTCCGCCGGTATCGGCGCCATTTTATTGCTATGGGCCTGGCAGTTGGACTTCTCGATCATGGCGTTGATTGGTTTGATCATGCTGATCGGGATCGTCAAGAAAAACGGCATCCTGCTGATCGACTTCGCCATCCAGGCTCAACGTGAACAAAACCTGTCGGCGCAAGAAGCCATCCACCAAGCATGCCTGGTACGGGTTCGGCCGATTTTGATGACAACCCTGGCGGCCCTGCTTGGGGCCGTACCATTGATGATGGCGTTCGGTACTGGGGCTGAACTGCGTGAGCCGCTGGGTGTCGCTATTGTCGGCGGCTTGTTACTCAGCCAGGTGCTGACGATGTTGACGACCCCTGTGGTCTTTCTGGCCTTTGATCGGCTATCTCAGCGGCGCAAACAACATCAGGAGGTGCTGGAGCCTTTGAAGTAAATGACTCAACCAGCCCCGTCAATATGTGCTGGCTCTGCCGGTGAGTCGGATTCGACACCCCGACTCACCTCACTTCATCCGCACGCCTCACTCCGGTGAGTATTTGCGCCTCCTCACTTTGAGTCTGGAAAATGTCTACGGGGGCGGGCCAGTCCAATCTTTGAGCGACGCCCCATCAAAATCAGGAGTTCGCATGGGCCATAGACGACCTAAACCACTCAATTACAGGGGTGATTAGCGAGTTGTTACGATGCCGAGTGCGCAGTAGGTAACCGTGGTCATCGCGAATTACTGTCGGCCCTAACCGCACCAATAGACCATCCTGGATCGCCTGATCTACAAGCGCACCCCAACCGAGCGTGAGGCCTTTTCCTTGAATGGCAGCGTTCAAAAGCAATGGATAATTGTTAAAAGTGAAACTGGTTTTTTCATCAATTGAACGTATGCGTCCGGCCAACACACCTTCCTGACCCCGACGCCAAAGGCGATGGTGTCCACCTAATTTAAGTGGACACCATTTCTAGCCTTTTAAGCGGGTCTTTCCATGCAGCCACAACGCCGTTCCTACTCCAAATCCTTCAAGGCCCAGCTCATTCAAGAGTGTGCCCAGCCCGGCGCTTCGATTGCCAGCGTCGCACTCAGCCACAGCCTTAACGCGAACCTCGTCCACAAATGGATTCGAGTGCAAACGCAGAAAGCCATGGCGCTGCAACCTGCTTTCGTTCCGCTACCCTTGCAGCTAGCCGGAGGAAATTCGCAAGCTGCATCATCGAACATCTGCGTTGAAATCCAGCACCCGCGTGGCACCGTCAAAGTGAACTGGCCGACCGAAAGTGCTGCCGCCTGCGCCACCTTTCTGCGAGACCTGTTGCGATGATCCGCATCGACACCATCTGGCTCGCCACCGAGCCCATGGACATGCGCGCCGGCACCGACACTGCGATGGCTCGGGTGGTAGCAGTGTTCGGTGCGGCGCAGCCGCACTGTGCTTATCTGTTTGCCAACCGCCGTGCCAATCGCATGAAAGTGCTGGTGCACGACGGGCTGGGCATCTGGCTGGCGGCGCGCAGGCTGCATCAGGGCAAGTTCTTCTGGCCGGGTTCCCGGCACGGTTCGCAGATAGAATTGGGCTCCGAGCAACTGCATGCTCTGGTGCTAGGTTTGCCTTGGCAAAGGGTCGGGCCAGGCAACGCGATTTCCATCGTATAACTTCTGCCATGCCCCATCTGGCTGTGCAATTGTCCGATCAGCCTATCGTTGGTTTTGACCTGTTCTGGCAAAATCGGCGGCATGACTTCGCTCCCTGATCTCAATCACCTGACCCCTGAACAACTGCGCGCTCTGGCAGCGCAGTTGATGCAGCGTGTCGAGACGCTGGACCAACAAGTCGAAACAATGGGCAAGACCGTCGAGACCATGGGTAAGAGGATCCATCATGGTCAAACGGTGATCGAAAAGTTGAGCCACGAGATCGCGCAGCTCAAGCGCTTCAAATTTGCCAAGCGTAGCGAGCAGTTGAGTCCGGAGCAGGCCAGCTTGCTCGATGACTTGATCGATACCGATATCGCGGCGATTGAGGCTGAGCTTCAGGCCTTGCAAACAGCTCCAACTCCAACCGAGGCAAAGCAAAAGCCCAAGCGCGCTGCGTTGCCGCCGGAGTTTCCACGCACCCTGATCCATCACGAACCGGACAACACTCACTGCCCATGCGGCTGCGCCCTCAAGCGTATCGGTGAAGACGTCAGCGAGAAACTGGACTACACGCCCGGCGTGTTTACCGTGGAGCGTCACATTCGCGGCAAGTGGGTTTGTGATGACTGCGAAACGCTGATCCAGGCGCCGGTTCCGGCGCAGGTCATCGACAAGGGCATCCCCACCGCCGGGCTGCTAGCCCATGTGATGATCGCCAAGTTCGCCGACCATTTGCCGCTCTATCGCCAGGAGTCGATTTTTGGTCGAGCCGGTTTGGCCATCCCACGCTCAACCTTGGCCCAATGGGTTGGCGTTACTGGCGTGCAGTTACAGCCTCTGGTGGATGCGCTGCGCGATGTAGTGCTCGGGCAGCAGGTCATTCACGCCGATGAAACACCCGTGCAGATGCTAATGCCGGGCTCGAAAAAAACTCATCGTTCCTATGTCTGGGCCTACGCCACCAGCCAACTCTGCGAAACAGCGGCTGTCGTCTACGACTTCAGCCCCAGCCGCGCCGGTGAGCATGCTCGTAACTTTCTGCAAGACTGGAAGGGCAAGCTGGTCTGTGATGATTTCGGTGGCTACAAGGCCAGCTTTGAACTCGGCGTAACCGAAATCGGTTGCATGGCCCATGCAAGACGCAAGTTCTTCGAGCTACACGCCACCAACAAGAGCCAGCTCGCCGAGCAGGCCTTGCGCTACATCCAGTTACTTTACGAAATCGAAAGTGAGATCCGCGACCTTGAACCGGATTTTCGCCACCGAATACGGCAGGAAAAAGCTGTGCCGGTGATGGGTGCACTGCATGCCTGGATGATCGCCCAGCGCCTACTTGTGCACGATGGCTCGGCTATCAGCAAAGCACTGGATTACAGCCTGAAACGCTGGACGGCGCTGTCGCGCTATCTCGATGACGGGGCCGTACCCATCGACAATAACTGGTGCGAGAACCAGATCCGGCCATGGGCGTTGGGTCGCAAGAACTGGCTCTTTGCAGGTTCACTGCGCAGCGGCAAACGGGCTGCGGCGATCATGAGCTTGATCCAGTCGGCGCGGCTCAATGGGCATGATCCGTATGCTTATTTGAAGGACGTCCTCACGCGCCTGCCGACGCAGCGGGCGAGTGAGATTGCGGAGCTGCTGCCGCATAGATGGCAACCGGTTTAGTTGCGCAAGGCGGGATGCCCGGACGCATACAATTGAACCAAATCCTGCAAGGGCAGACCATCTCGCCCAATCCAGCCATCTTGGATTGCGCTCATCCATGTGAAGCAACACCAGCGACCTCAAGTCGCTCAGTGTTACGTCACTCCACAAACCGTGCTGCTGCGCAAAATCCGGGCTGCATACTGGAAAAACCTTCTCCGGCGCGATCATGATTTCGCTTTCCATTTTGGAGTCGCGTAGATCGAAGCTGATGGCCAAATCTACGTCATGCAAATTGGATATGTCATGCGAGTCCATGGGAAGAATTTGAAATCGTAAACCAGAAAATTCGAGTTGTAGAAGATGCAGCCTGGGTAATAGCCAAAGATGGGAAAAGCCAAAATTCGCAGAAATGGTAATCAATGGGACATGGTTAGAAAGGCCGGCTCGGACTCTTTCCAACGCAGAGTCTAAGTTGGAAAGCAAGGGCGATAGGTCTTCGTAGAAGCGCTTTCCACTGGCCGTTGGCCGCAGGTGATTGCCCGAGCGATCAAGCAAGGCTCCTCCCACCGTTTCCTCAAGGCTTCTGATTTGCTGTGAGATCGCAGGCTGAGTGGTGCCTATTTCCCTGGCCGCTGCGGTCATAGACCCGAGTCTAACTGCGGCCTCAAACGCCACCAGCGCCTTCATGGCAGGGAAAGTTTTTCTCTGTCCGCCCATAAGATTTATGCATGCCTCGTATAAGGTTTGAGCGTGTATCTCGGCCGCTAGCGACTCAGTAATCTTGGGCTTGAACCGAAATCTAAAACAAGAAAGCTCGGTCATCCTCACACACAAATTTGCTCTCTGCCAAGACCTACTGACCCAAGTTTACCTAGCTAGCACGCGGAGACGAATCATGCGCAAGGCCTTGTTTTATTTAGCTTTTTATGGATTTACCTTCACCTCTTTAAACGCGTTCGCGGCAGGCGATCCCGATCAGTGCAAGTCTATTCGATTGGCCGATCTTGGCTGGGCGGACAATGCTGCCAACAATGGAGTGACGATGGCCTTGGCTGAGTCCTTAGGCTACGCCCCAAGCAAAACGCTGGTCGCAGTGCCTATTGCTCTCGGGTCGATCCAAGCGGGAAAACTGGACGCGCTTCTCGACTATTGGTCGCCTTCCCTCGACCCCACCGTCATGCCATTGGTCAACGAAGGCAAGCTGCTCAAGCAACAGCCACCGAACATGACAGGTGCCAAGTACACTCTGGCAGTACCCACTTATCTTGCGGATCAGGGCCTTCATTCTTTCCAAGATCTCGCAAAATTTAAAGATCAGTTGGGTGGGAAAATTTATGGCATTGAGCCTGGAAGCGGTGGTAATTCATCCCTGAAGAAGATGATCGAAAAAAATCTCTATGGTTTGGGTAGCTTCACCCTGGTCGAGTCCAGCGAAACCGCAATGCGGATGGAGGTCTCACGCGCCATAGCACGCAAAAGGCCAATCGTATTTCTTGGCTGGGCGCCTCACCCGATGAACCTAGAATTCAAAATGACCTACCTTTCAGGCGGAGACGAAGTATTTGGCCCCGATTATGGTGCAGCCACTGTCTATACCGTTACGGCGCCCGATTACGCAACGCGTTGCCCGAATGCCGCGAAGCTTATCAGCAATATGCGCTTCGACACCGACATGGAAAGCGAAATCATGGTAGGCGTCCTGAACAAAAAAGACCCCGTCATGCTCGCGAAAGAATGGATCAAGAAGAATCCCGCCTGGCTGGAAAAATGGCTCGGCGGCGTTACGACGTTTGATGGGAAAGATGCTATGAGCGCGTCCCGCGCCTACTTTGGCATCTGACGTTAATCATTAGAAAAATGCATGGCTGGGATGCTGATTTCCCGCGTTTTCATCAAGCACACTTCTCTAAGGAAGGTCTGAAGTAAGCAGCCGTTTTTAACGGCCTCGCTGTCTGAGGTTCAAAAAACACCGACTTAATCGAAAATCAGACCTTTCCTCCTGTCAGTTCACTGTTTTTTGCGGAATAGCACCTTTTCAGGGCTCATTGTCCACATCACAGGCGCACCTCGCCTGCATTCAACAGTCGTTTTCGCATCATCCACAGGTTCGATAAGGCAAACAGTGTGGTCTGCTGCGCGGTGTTTTTCACCAAGCCTCGGAAGCGGACTTTCGTATAACCAAACTGGCGCTTGATCACCCTGAATGGATGCTCAACCTTGGCCCGGACTTGAGCTTTCGCGTATTCGATTTTGCGGCGCATGCGACCGATCAGGCTCTTTTTTGCATGCTTCTTATAGCTGCTGGGGCGCGCTGCGATCGACCAGATCATCTGGCGATGTTGATGCTCCGCACGCTTCTCCACGCCGGTGTAACCGGCATCGCCAGAGACGTAAGTTTCCTCGCCATGCAGCAACTGATCGACCTGAGTCACGTCCGCCACATTCGCCGCCGTGCCCACCACGCTATGTACCAGACCGGATTCAACATCGACACCGATGTGCGATTTCATCCCGAAATAGTACTGATTTCCTTTCTTTGTCTGGTGCATTTCGGGGTCGCGTTTACCGTCCTTGTTCTTGGTCGAACTGGGCGCATGAATGATCGTCGCATCGACCACAGTTCCCTGACGCAGCAGCAAACCTCGGTCGCCCAAATAGCCGTTGATGACCTGCAAAATCCCACCGGCCAGCTCATGTTTTTCCAACAGCCGGCGGAAGTTGAGGATCGTGGTTTCATCCGGAATCCGATCCAAATGCAGCCCGGCAAACTGGCGCAGAATCGTGGTTTCGTAGAGGGACTCTTCCATCGCCGGATCGCTGTAGCCGAACCAGTTTTGCATCAGATGAACCCGCAGCATGGCCATCAACGGATACGCCGGACGACCGCCTTCACCCTTCGGATAATGCGGCTCGATCAACGCAATCAGGCCTTTCCAGGGCACGACCTGATCCATCTCAATCAGGAAACGCTCACGGCGGGTCTGCTTACGTTTGCCTGCGTACTCGGCATCAGCGAAAGACATTTGCTTCATCGGGGCTCAACCGTTCAGTTCGTGGGACAGCCGTATCTCACCAGATTTGGAAGTCTTTTTCAGAGTTTCCCTAAAGAATGGGTTCACCTCCACTCTCAGGATCTGCAAAAAATGCAAGTCACCGAATTGAAAGTTCAACAGACTCCTCCTGCGCTCAAATTTTCCACCGGCCAGGATGAGTACGAGATTCCTGCGTTGTGGCTCCGTGAAAAAACCCAGGATCCAGAGTCGACAGACGCTAATACCCAGCAGCGCCTGTTCGATTCCCATCTCATTGATCCAGACGTTCAATTGACAGAAGTAGAGCCCCTTTCACAAGGGCGGGTTCGCATCGCTTTCAGCGACGGTCATAGTGCCCACTACACAACAGAGTATCTGCTGGCCGAAATTGTTGACGCCGACCACAGCCCGGCGCCCATTGCCTGGGATAGCAGTTTAGACCAGAGGTTGATTCGTCATGACTGGCGAGCACTGAGTGATAGCAAAGCATTTGAAGCAGCACTTATGGCCTATCTGCAATATGGCTACATCGTCCTTGCGAACGTCCCAAATACCCCTGAGCAGGTGCTCGAAGTAGGTCAAAAGTTCGGGTACATCAAGGAAACCAATTTTGGCACCTATTTCGAAGTTCGTTCAAAACCGAAGGCGAACGACTTAGCTTACAGCACAGTGAGCTTGGGCCCACATACCGATAATCCCTACCGTGACCCTGTGCCGGGCATCCAGCTCTTGCACTGCCTGGTCAACGAGACCTCCGGTGGGCTCTCGACAATGGTGGATAGCGTCAAGGTTGTGGATGCGCTTATGCAAGAAGACCCTGCAGGCTACATGCTCCTCAAAAACACTCCGGTTCGCTTTCGGTTCGTAGATAAAGGTGTAGAGCTCACCACCCGACGTCCGATGATCAAGACCGATGAGGCTGGGCGTACTCTTGGCGTGCACTACAGCCCACGGTTGGACAGTTTGCCGCTGCTGAGTGCCGACGAAGTACGGGCATTCCATAAAGCACGTAAGCGCTTGGCCGAGTTGTTCAATCATCCACATTATGAGGTGAGGTTCCGGCTAGCCGCAGGAGAGCTGATGTTTTTCGACAACAGCCGAGTCCTTCATGGCCGCACAAGCTTCAACCCGTCCGAAGGGGCAAGGCATCTGCAAGGATGCTACATAGACTTAGACGGGCCGCGTGAGCGTTTGAGCGAAATCATCAAACGATCCAAACAAACCGAAGAGGCCGCATGATATGGAGCAGGTCGAGTTCATTCGCATGAAAGATGGAACGTCCGAGGAATACCATTTCCTTGAGCATCTGGAGAGTGAGTTCAACAAAGGACTGGCTGATCGAATTTTGAATGCACTACAAGGGTTGGCCACTACGCTAAGCGGTTACAAAATCAACCGTCTTGAGCATTCTTTGCAAACGGCTGCCCGCGCTGAGGCAGACGGTGCAGATGAAGAGATGATCGTAGGCGCCTTGATCCACGACATCGGTGACGATCTCGCGCCGTATAACCACTCCCAGTACGCGGCATCAATCATACGACCTTACGTACGTGGCGAGGTTGCCTGGGTGCTGCATCATCATGGACTGTTCCAGAACTTCTACTATGCCCATTACTTTGGCGGGGATCGTAACGAGAGAGATCGCTACATAGACCATCCATGCTTCCAACTCTGCGCAGACTTTTGCGAGCGTTGGGATCAGGCCTCTTTTGATCCAGCGTTCCCAACCCCAAATCTGGAGCACTTTGCACCAATGGTCAGGAAAGTATTCTCTCGCAAACCGTTTGATCCCGAAGTGATAGGTGCTGAGTACCCGCTTGGCTGACCGACTGGTTATTGTCTATCCCGAGTCCGAAGGTACCTTAACCTTTGGGCTCGGGAACTATGGATTTAGTAATCATTCGGGATACGTTTTGCCCTTTTCCGACAAACGTGAAAGCGGGCTTGGATGGCTCCGTCGCTCCAACTGTATCCAATGATCGAGAAAGTTCAAGCTTCGGCAAACACGCCTTGCATAGTTAAACGGGCACCCACTTGTGCGGGAGCAACTCCGTAATCCCACTCGCCCGCTGCGTCGGTAAACGAGTCAGCACATCCTTCAACGCATACGGATCATGCCCGTTCACACGCACTAACTGAATCAAACTCATGATCGCCGACACCCGCTTGCCACTGCGCAGCGATCCATAAGCGAACGGAGCACGCCTACCGATCCCCCAAACTAAGGGCGATGGTGTCCGCCTATTTGGGCACCATCGCCCTTAGTTTGGGATCGGGTAGGTGGCTTCGCCGGACGGTTACGATCCAAACTCTCAAGGACTGAAATGTCGTGCAAGGCAAGGTGAAACTGAATCCAGGCGAAGAGCTGAAGTCCGAAAACTCCCGCACGAAGGGACTTATGGACTAGGAGTGGAGCAGATCACCAACTGTCAGTTACGGTGTTCTGCCCCATTTTCCTTAGGAAATAAAAATCCCGCCCCCATTCAGTTGAGTCATATCGACACCCACCAACATCACAGAGTTGTCGCCAAAAGACAGCACCGTGCTGTCTTCGACTGTCGAGACATAAGAGCGGTAATCGTAATCTTGGCTCAAGTCAGGCATGCCCATGAACACAAGTTTATCGCTAGCCTGGTAACCCTCGATTCTGTCGTTGCCGAAGAAACCATTGAACAGAAAGGTGTTGTTGCCACCTCCCGAAACCATCAGGTCATTGCCAGTACCGCCGACGAATACATCATTACCCTGACCACCGATCAAGTGATCGTCGCCGCCCAAACCGAACAACCAATCACCAGCAGCACGAGCGATGAGGGCATTGTCGTCCGCATCGCCTTTGGCGGACGAAGCGTACTGCGTCAATTCGGTACCGGCCAGAAGGCCATTATCGACTACCTGATAAGTGATCTCATAGGAACCCCAGGGGATTGAAGTCCACGGTATATAAGACGCTTCCTTGCTCACCAGCGCACCGATATCCCGGGTCATACTAATGCTGCCATACGCGTCGCTGATGTACAGCGTGCCATCGCCATCGTTGGCAAAGGCGAAGGAGTTCAGTGGCTTTTGCAACTCCAGGACGTTATCGCCTTGGCCACCTAGTATGATGTTGTAGCCGCCGTCATCGCGAAAACGATCATTGCCAGAACCACCTTCTAGGAAATCATTTCCAACTCCGCCCTTGAGCAGGTCGTTTCCTTCAGTACCAATAATGAAGGTATTGCCGATGTGTTTTTCAGCGTAGCGGTTCAGGTCTTGCACCCAAGTAGTTTCACGAGTGGCCTCTGTAAGGCTGGAGACGACGATGGTCGAATCCTTGCTGGTCAGGTCGTAGAAATCCGAGGAAGCGATACGCTCTAAGCCTTTGATGTAGCCGTCCAGGGAGTGAGCCTTGGCTACTCCCCAGTTAAGGCTATTGGGTAAGTTTGCCGGGAATGAGGCGTAATTATCAGTAAAGCTGACCAGGTTGTTGGTGGCCGAATCCCAAACCTTATCGTTACCCCAGAAGAGTGCCGAGGTGTTGATGCCTTTACCATCAATAGCCTTGAACACAGGGTCATTCTCATAGCCGATATTCAAGATCTGAGTATCACTCGAGCGTTGAGTAGGTGAGGCGAAGGTCACATAGTTTGCATCCTGATAGAAACCGCCCCAATTATCACGGCTCAAGGTTGCCAAGCTATTGGCCCCTAGTGCACCGAGGCTATGGCCAGTGACCAGAATATTTTTGCCAGTCAAGCCCTGGCTCGTGGCATAGCTGGCGACGTTCTCCAGCAACGCACTGAAGGCGAACTTGGCATAATTGGCGGCATACCCGGGAAGTGCGGCGGCAGCCAGGTCGCTGGCCACGTCGCCCAATCCATCCAGGGTCAAGGCAAAAGAAGTCCCACGAAAAGCAATCCCCATGGCAATCAACTTACCAACGCCATCGTATTGCCCCAAGATCTCGACGTTGGCGGAAGGCGCCAATGCTGTCTCGCCCCAAAAGGTACCTTGCTTGTCCACTTTCTGCGTCACGCCCAGGGCTTGTGCACCAATAGGCGCCCAGCCACCGATTGCCAGAGGTTGCCCGGTGGAATCATAAGCGTATTCGGATAAAGCCAAGGCGTCGTTCAGCAACGCCTTGGCGTCCTCGCCCGTCATGCTCTTGTAGTTAAAAACGCCCATACCCTTTGCCCTTTTCAGATGACTGTCTATGTGGCTTCAGCTCGGTTGGCCGGAATAAATTGAGGGTGGGATGGGAAAGGTTGTCAATTGTTACCTAAAAATCGAATAGCTGGCGGGATGATAAATCACTGACTCCAAGTAATACCCTACCCTGGGCTCTTAATCTACGAGGGCTCAAAGAGTGGGGCCGAGGCCGGAATTGAACCGGCGTAGGTAGATTTGCAATCCGGCAGGCAAACGTCAGCAGGCTGTGGCCTGTAGAGATATTTACTTCCGAAACCAACACCTACCCGATGAAGACCGCGCAGAATGCGGCCCAACTCCTTTATTTGGGAACTGATTTCCCCCGCTCCCGGCGCCCTGCCGACCGAACACAATCCTCCACCATACAGCCCAACTGCTACGCTGTTTACTCCAAGAAGGAACACAAATTCCAAACTCTGGCCGGCTCCCTTCCTTAATCTCAAAGTTTTACGAAAACCAACTAGCCTTTGAAATTTTCATCATGAAGCTCACTGACCGGGTTGAACAACAAATTTGAAATCGCCATAGCCAGGCCATCTGGATTATCATGCATAATCATATGAGTGCTGTTGCTTACGCACTCAACAGCACATTCTAATTGAGTAAAAAAAGAAAAATCCCCACCTGCCGTCTTGTCCGAAATAATAACCCCCTTCTGCTTGGTCTTCAACAATTTAAACTTCGGAGCCCAGGCCAGGCGATCTTCTATAACTACCGATTGCGCCCACTGATATATAGCATAAGGAGAGTATATGGAAAAACTTCCGAGCCATGAATCATTTGCATCATCACTTAGCTGCCCCACTGTTTTTTTAAAGCCGGTGGCGACAAACTCATCCATAGTCATAGATACGATCCCAGATAAAAACTCCGCCCCGTATTTATTGATTCCCGGCTCGCACAAAATCAACGAATCCACTCGATCCGCCATACGCTCAGCAAGCTCCAGTGCAACTAAAGCGCCAGCACTATGTGCGAATATACTAAAGTTCAAATCACCCCAACTATTTACAAACTCAGTTAAAATCTCAACCAGACCACTGCCACTATAATCAATATCAGTCGGTTTATCACTGAACCCAGCCCCCATCAGGTCAACCAAAATAGTTTTGAGTCGAGGATAGGCGCTTGACATAACCACTGCTGGATAATCACTACTGCAAGAACATCCCAACCCATGAATAAATAATACTGGCGACTCTCCCTTATATATTTCGTGGTAGCGCAACCTATCTCCCCTGCCAGTGACAAAAACTTTCATACCCGCCCCCACCATTCTCGAAATCAAAAAACTATTAAATCTTTAATCAATCATATATTTGACTAAATAAAATCCATGCCTCTTACCCCCTCAAAAATCACGAGCGACGTAAAAATATGTTCGCCAAGCATTAAGCTGTCAAGCCACACTTTTGAGTAAGAGACGACTAACTGCGCCCAAGAATGGCGTCGAGGGAGTGGTGTGCCGCCGCGTACTTTGCCAAGGAGTGCGACTGAAGTACGCCTTTATCAAGCAACGCGCGGGGACTATTCGATTCGACGGCTTTGCCTGACGCTGAAAGTCCACCCCAGTGGGATTACGCCTGATTGTCTGAGCCGCAATCTGCACGCGCCAAAGACAACCAACGACTGCTGGGTTTGATCAAGCACTCATGGCTGGAAAGTGGCGACGTGATGTTCAAGCGCCACTTGCACGCCCAGCAAGGCGTCACGACCCACCCGTTCGTACAGGCTGTTGATGAGTACGCCAACGACCTTCTTGCCGACCGCGACGTCGACACCCCAACCCTGGGCTACTTATTGATCGCAGGGATGGCGGGTTCAAGGGTGAAATCGGAAGATTGGAGCTACCCGGCCGGAGCAATCATCCACTTGGAAAGCTCGGCGAGATTGCCGAACGCCTACTCAAACCCTTGACTGATGACACCCTGATCGCTCAAACCGAGGACAACAAACTGTGAGCCCCTACGTTGAGATCGATAAAGCGCTATTTGCGCTTGAGGATCCTGATAAACCTGCCCTAGACGACGGCGAGGAATAACCCACCCTACTCGTGGCACACGGTAACCGGGGGGCGGCGCTTGACTGTGGTAACAGCAAACGAGTCAACGCCTTCTCTAATGAGTGGCAACACGTATATCAGTATGCCTGCTCAGGTGCGTCAGTCAGAGATAGATATTCAAGCAGTTCCATCAAGTGTTGCAGCCATACAAAACTTAATCATTCGCGCGAGCTAAAAAGTTCCCTCACCAAAAATAAAAAAAACAATTCACACCCAAGCCTTACTTACTTCGACTTAAAGCCTCCACTAAACCATTGAAATAAAAAATCAATAAAAATTAATAATTATTTTCTATCACCTTAATAGATCCCAACTATTTTTCGCACGCTTGACACAATGTGTCCTTAATGAAATTTTGTGTCGCGAATATTTATAAAAGGAACTACCTGATGGAAAAATGATTATCTAAAAATCTAAATAAAATTTTCCACGGAGGCCTTCGAGTTCCCCGCGGCTATGCACAAATCAATATATGTTAGTATAAATATGAAAAACATCAAACTACTTTCTTTGCTAGCGCTGGCTATTTCAGGAGCTGCACTCGCCGCGCCCCCGCCTCGCGATGAGGCTAAAGAAAAACCACCGACCACTCAGCCTACGACAATAGATCGTGATAAAGCTCTTGAAGATGCAAAAAACAACCCAGGAAAAGTCGTTGACCTAGGAGACGGAGTTACCGTCACAACCGCCCCTCATGACCCGCGCATTAGAACTGATTATACTTTCAACGAATTTCTGAAAATTGTAAATAAAGCATTTACCCAACCTGTTACCTCATTCTTTGAGTCTGCTGACGATCTCCACGCTGCATTAAATAATAAAACTCCGACCTTTGACCCATCGGATCGGGAAGTTTTGAGCAAGGTAGGTCAAGTGATTGCAATGGTGGTCGGAGCCTCGGGAAGCGTGGGAACCATTATGGTCACCACTGGTCAGGTTGCAGGTATCGCCAGTGACGATGTCCAGACAAAAATGAACTCTTTCCCCCTTGGTTTTAGGCTTCAGGGAAAGGAGGTTATTACCATTGAACCTCTTGGTGGCCCTCGAAAGGTGAGTTCCTCGGGTGACGTTGTAAGCCCAGACGGCAAACCAATCACAAGTATCCTTAAAAGGGTAAACGGCCGGATAGGAATTCCACTGAGCCCCGTAACCCCACCAAAACTTCCATCTAATTTGGAGCTTGAACGTCTACCCTCATTCGGTGACTTACCACCAGAACACGAAGAATTTATTCCTAACGAAAGTGATGACGGACCTTTGCCTAGTGAACTGACAGACAACGAGAGCAGCCTTCATCCGACTCCACTTGAAGAAGCATTGAAGATGGTGATCATCCCTCAGCGCGGAGAGGAACTTGTTACTTTAGTTCGGGGAACCTCAAAGTTACCAGTAGAAATGATGGCTGCAAATGGAAGTGCTGGAGGGGAGCCAGCCAATGCACTTGTAGGTCGGCCCACTGTAGATCAAGTTAAAACTCAAGTTGGAAAGGGGAGCTTTCTTCCAGAATTCTCCACAGACATAAAAATTGGAGATGCTTTCTCCAGAAACCGCTATCTAGTTGTAGTCCGCATAAAGGCTAAATATCTTACTCGCGGTAGCAAGGTGGAGGAAGGATTCGTTGCAAATAAAAGCGCTCCCATTGAGATTTTAAAAGTTTATGACCGGACTTTTGGAAAACCTGAGGTTACGAGGCCAAACGCATCATAAATTTTAATCAATAGTAAATGACGGGGCTACCATGCCCCGTCATCTTTATGTCTGGATGGTGCTCTACCAAGCCTGAAACATGAGTAGTCCGGCTTACTCAAGCGAGCTCCAAAACTCCAGCGTTCCAGCTCTTATACTTCAACCCACTTTCACCTATTCGGCTCCGTACGATAGGTAAGCTCATACCATCGAACAAGATCAGCAATCAGCTTGAGTCCCAGACGTAGCTCAACCTCAAGCCTTTCCTCGGGGAAGTTGAGTAGCCGCACAACCTTATCGCCTATCAGGCGTATCGCTTCCACATCGGTATTCGTACTTATCGCAGCCACCGTCAGGTTTTTGCCGAGTCGAAATCAATCGCCAAAATTAACGAATCACGCCAGTCACCCGTGACCTATCGTTTTCTGTTCGTATCGGGAATAAAGCAGCCCACTAAAAAGACGCTCGCTGGCCCTACAAGCCAAGTGACGCTCGTTCCTGGAAAGACAATTGGCACTACGAAAACAATTGCAAAAAGGCCTATTGCTGTCCATAGCTTCCTACGCGGCGTGAACCACTCGCGGAAGGCTTCAAGTTTTTTACCGGCCATTGCCGCTCTCCCTGACAACCAATTCGAAAAGATCATCACTTCTACAAATAAATCAAGCCAGCCGGCGAGGCCCCCTATGTCCACACAACAGAAGAAACACCTCTTCGATTTCAAAACCCAATACGGACTCGGCTTCAACCCTCAGGACGATGAGATTGTTGTCGACTTCTTCTGCGGTAGTGGCGGCGGCGGTACCGGGCTTGAGATCGGGCCGGGCTGTGCGGTGAATGTGGCGAAGAACCACAGCCCGCAGGCGATCAGCATGCACACCGTCAACCACCCAGGCGCCCGGCACTTCACCACTGACGTGTTCGAGGGTGATCCGGACGCCGAGTGTGGCAGCGCTGGGTACCACCACGTCGACCCGTTTGGGGCGACTCGCTGCGCAATCGTCAAGGCTGCCGCTGAAGTCGGGAGGGGGTCATGATCCCAGTATCCTCATGCCTGAAATGTCTGCACTTTAGCTAATGAACTGCGCTGTGATAGCTAGAGCTGCCGCAACGCTACTCCGTGCTGCTTGCATGCCCGCCCTCAGATACGGGACATATGCCAGGCTCCAAGCAATATATAAAGGGAGCGACTATTTGGATTTCGCCGTCCTTAAGCATTGAAGGTGGCGGCGCAGGTGCGGGTGATGCTGCCGTGATCAATACCTGTACAGCAGGAACGAAGAGTTCCGACCCTGAATAGCTGATTATTTTCTGACGTGACAAGTTTCCTCGGGCGTCGACGAAGAATTCAGCTCTTACCATGCCCGTCGCCCCTAGAAGTCGAGCTTGTTCGGGGTAGTATTTGTACAAGGACAAATGGGTGAGCAACTGTTGCTCCCATAAGCGCTGATCTGCCAGTTGTTGAGGGCTTGGGCCACTAACGCAAGCACAAAGCAGTAAAACAAGCACTATCCAGCTGTACTTCATGAGTGCATTTCCTTTGACGTTTTCGTTCGCGAAGTGAGTCTTGAGAAAGACGCATCGCATGCCCTATCTCATATCTCATGATTGAGCTTGCTCGAAAATGTCCGAGATAACGGGGTAGCCCCGCAGACGCCTTAACCATCTCGCATTTCCTTTAAGAATCTTTCTCATTAAACCATAAATTCCTGCCGGTGAGCGCCGGGCGAGGTATTCCTGTGCTCAAAAAAATTGGAAAACTCATCAGTGAGCCGCTGCGCAAGGACGACAAGAGCCGGCCGCCGCGTTGGCGTCTTGGAATGCGGCTGAACCACATCCACAACGATCTGCACTCCAATCACCCAAAACCCTGCAACGCCATTGTTATGGCGGGCCGGCCATTGATCTACAAGCCGTTCGGCTATCGTTGAAGCAGGTTCGAGGCCGTGAAGTACGAATGCAAAGCGAAACGCTCACTGAGGAAGAGCTGACGGCAATCACTGGCTACATGATCCCCTCATGCAACGGCCGGCTAGACAAAAACAGTTGGGAGTACGTACTGACCAGAGCAAGACGGCCAGTTGTCGGCCGGATCTATGCCCGAATGAAACTGGCAGGTGTAAAGCCATCAGCAGAAAATGTCGCGGCCGAAACATGGGCGCTAGATTTGTCAAAGGCAGGATAAAAAGATGCGAGCAAAGAAAGCGGCAAACAGGGGCCTGCCGCCGCGGATGATGTAGAGCGATAATCTCCTGAGCCTGAAGCAACTGCGCAAGCCACCCCGTTGATAAAGGATCTGGCAGTAGTTGCGGAAAGCGACTTGAACGATGCGGAAACTAATGGTTTAAACTACATCCAACTATTGACCCCTAGAAACACAAAAGCCCCGCAATCGCGGGGCTTTTGTCTGAATCTTGGCGGGAAACCAGGGATTCGAACCCTGGGAACGCTATTAACGTTCGCCGGTTTTCAAGACCGGTGCATTCAACCACTCTGCCAATTTCCCTTGTGCAACACAGGATTATACTAGCCCATCCTGTCTCAGCGGGCGCCATAATACCCGAATGAAACACACTGTCAAACTCTCTGCATAGCTTGTTACAGAGCGTCTGTTATGATCTTTGCGACTGAACGTTTCAAAACTGGAGGAGTGTCGCCATGCGCGAACAGGATTACGCAGTTAATAGCAACGTGCAGGCTGAGCAGCTAGAGGTTAGCCGCGTCCTGCGCAATACATACGGCCTGCTCGCCCTCACCCTCGCATTTAGCGGCGTGATGGCGTATGTGGCACAGCAGATGCGTGTCGGCTACCCGAATATCTTCGTGGTATTGATCGGCTTCTACGGCCTGTTTTTCCTTACCAACAAGCTGCGCGACTCGGCCTGGGGCCTGGTGTCGGCGTTTGCCCTGACCGGTTTCATGGGGTTCCTGCTGGGCCCGATCCTTAACCGTTACCTGGGCATGCAGGGCGGCGCGGAAGTGGTCAGCTCGGCATTTGCCATGACGGCATTGGTGTTTGGTGGCCTGTCGGCCTATGTCCTGATCACCCGTAAGGACATGAGCTTCCTCGGCGGCTTTATCACTGCTGGCTTCTTCGTATTGCTGGCGGCCGTGCTGGCGAGCATGTTCTTCCAGATCAGTGGCCTGCAATTGGCGATCAGCGCCGGTTTCGTGCTGTTTTCCTCGGTGTGCATTCTGTTCCAGACCAGCGCCATCATCCATGGCGGCGAGCGTAACTACATCATGGCAACCGTCAGCCTGTATGTATCGATCTACAACCTGTTTGTCAGCCTGTTGCAGATCTTCGGCATCATGAGCCGCGACGACTGATCCCAGCGTTATCAAAAAGCCCGCTTCGGCGGGCTTTTTGTTGCCTGCGGCTTTATCATTGGCAAAGGTTTGCCCACAGAGTGTTCCATGAAGTTCGCGATTGCGCTTTTTTCTGCCGCCCACGCGCCCTCCTCGCGCCGCGCCCTGCAATTTGCCCAGGCTGCGCTGGCCGGTGGGCATGAGATTGTGCGGCTGTTTTTCTATCAGGATGGCGTCTACAGTGCCGCCAATTCGATAGTCACGCCTCAGGATGAACAGGATATCGCCCAACAATGGCACGCCTTCGTCAGCGAGCATCAGCTTGATGGCGTGGTCTGCATCGCTGCGGCGCTGCGACGTGGGGTGCTGAATACCGAAGAAGCCACGCGCTACCAGCGCAGTGCGGTGAATCTGGATGCTCCGTGGGTGCTGTCGGGCCTTGGCCAGTTGCACGATGCTATCCAGGACGCCGACCGTCTGATCTGCTTTGGAGGGCCATGAAATGTCCAGATCCTTGTTGGTAATCAGCCGTCAGGCACCATGGTCCGGGCCCAGCGCGCGAGAAGCGCTGGATGTGGTATTGGCCGGCGGCGCATTCGATTTGCCGATTGGGCTGCTGTTTCTCGATGACGGGGTGTTTCAACTGGCAACCGCCCAGGATGCCAGGGCCGTGCAGCAAAAAGACGTGACTGCCAACCTGCAGGCTCTCTCGCTGTTTGGCATTGATGATGTATTCGCCTGCAGCCACAGCCTGGCTGAGCGCGGGTTGACCGCCCCCGAAAGCGCGCAGCCACTGAGCGACGAGCAGATTTCCCAGATGATTGACCGTTACGATCAGGTGATGACCCTCTGATGTCGACCTTGCATGTGTTGTCCCACTCCCCTTTTTCCGACAGCCGCCTGGACAGCTGCCTACGCCTGTGTGGCGCACCGGATGCGATCCTGTTGTGCGGCGATGCGACCTATGCCCTGCAAGCCGGCAGCGCACCTTTCCAGGCCCTGCAAGCCAAGGCCCTGGGCATCTTCGTACTTGCCGAAGATGCCCAGGCCCGCGGCCTGTCGTTACCGGAGTGGGCCAAAAGTGTCGATTATGCGGGCTTTGTGCAGTTGTCGATCGAGCATGACAAGGTCAACACCTGGCTATGAACACCCTGACCGTAGGCACGCAAACCCTTGCGCTGGACAAGGACGGTTACCTGGTTGACCTGAATGCCTGGTCGAACGAGGTGGCCAATGCCCTGGCAAGCGCCGAAGAACTGGAATTGAGCGACGAACACTGGGAAATCCTTGAACTGCTCAGGGGCTTCTACCAAGAGTTCCAACTGTCACCGGCCACCCGCCCCCTGATCAAGTACACAGCCTTGAAGCTGGGCCCGGAAAAGGGCAACAGCCTGCACCTCAACCGACTGTTCAAAGGCACTCCCGCCAAACTTGCCGCCAAGCTGGCGGGCCTGCCCAGGCCGACGAACTGCTTATGACCGATTTTGCCCCGTTGATCACCGAAACACCTGCCGAGCATCCCTTTGCGCCGTTCGTGCGCATCCTCGGCAAAGGCAAGCGCGGAGCTCGCAGCCTGACGCGCGAAGAAGCCCGGGAAGCCATGGGCATGCTGCTCGACGAGAAGGTCGAGGACTCCCAGCTTGGCGCGTTCCTGATGCTGCTGCGCCACAAGGAGGAAAGCCCAGAGGAGCTCGCCGGCTTCACCGAGGCCCTGCGCGAACGCCTCAACCCGCCATCACTGGAGGTGGATGTGGATTGGCCCACCTATGCCGGGAAAAAGCGCCACCTGCCGTGGTACCTGCTGGCCGCCAAATGCCTGGCGCAGAGCGGCGTGCGGATTTTCATGCACGGCGGCGGCGCCCACACCGCCGGTCGGCTGTACACCGAGCAGTTGCTGGGCGAGCTGCAGATTCCACTGTGCCGCAACTGGCAACAGGTCGAGGCAGCTCTCACGCAAGGCAACCTGGCGTTTATGCCGCTGGGCGACTGGGCCCCACAACTGCAACGCATGATTGACCTGCGTAACATCCTCGGCCTGCGCTCGCCCATCCACTCCCTGGCCCGCATCCTCAATCCGCTGCGCGCTCGCTGCGGCCTGCAAAGTATCTTCCACCCCGGTTACCAGGGTGTACACCGCGATGCCAGTGGCCTGCTGGGTGACAACAGTATTGTGATCAAGGGTGATGGCGGCGAGATCGAGATCAATCCCGATACCACCAGCCACTTGTACGGCACCAGCGGCGGCGCGAGCTGGGATGAGGAGTGGCCGGCCCTCTCCGCACAACGTCACGTCAAGCCAGCCAGCCTCGACCCCGAGCATTTGAAGGCCTTGTGGCGCGGTGACGTGCAGGACAGCTATCCACAATTGGCACTGATCGCCACCATGGCCCTGGCCCTGCGCGGCCTTGGGCACCCACGGGAACAGGCGTTCGAGCTGGCCAAGCAGTATTGGGACGCGCGGGATAGATCGATTTAATCGATCATTAACCTGAACCCTTTGCGCTATTTCTTCGAACCCAGACGATTAGACTGCACTCCAACGCTTAACAGCCAAGGAGTCAGTCATGGGTTTGCTGATTGAAGGACGCTGGCATGACCAGTGGTACGAAAGTAGTGCAGATGGCGCCTTCCAACGAGAACAGGCGCAACGCCGCAACTGGGTCACCGCCGATGGCCAACCTGGCCCGAGCGGGGATGGCGGCTTCCAGGCCGAAGCCAGCCGCTACCACCTGTATGTCTCCCTGGCCTGCCCGTGGGCGCACCGCACCCTGATCCTGCGTAAGCTCAAAGGCCTGGAAAGCCTGATTGACGTTTCGGTAGTCAGTTGGCTGATGCTGGAAAATGGCTGGACCTTCGACAAGGCTCATGGCTCTACCGGCGACAAGCTCGACGACTTTGCCTTTATGCACCAGCGCTATACCGCCGACACCGGCGACTACACCGGGCGCGTCACGGTCCCAGTGCTGTGGGACAAGAAGCTCAATCGTATTGTCAGCAATGAATCGGCGGAGATCATCCGCATGTTCAACAGTGCATTCAACGAGCTGACCGGCAATACCCTGGACCTCTACCCCGAGCCGCTGCGCCCGACCATTGACGCGTTGAACGAGAGGATCTATCCCGCTGTGAACAATGGCGTGTATCGCGCAGGCTTTGCCACTTCGCAGCAGGCGTACGAAAGTGCATTTGCTGAGGTGTTTGCCGAACTGGACCATCTGGAGCAGCACTTGGGCGATCATCGCTACCTGGCCGGTGAATACCTGACCGAGGCCGATGTACGGTTGTTTACCACGCTGATTCGTTTTGATGCTGTGTACTACAGCCACTTCAAATGCAACCTACAGCGGATTGCGGATTATCCGAATCTGTCGAATGGGTTGCGAGAGCTGTATCAATGGCCGGGAGTGGCCGAGACGGTGGATTTTGCTCATATCAAAGGGCATTACTACGCCAGCCACCGGACGATCAATCCTACAGCGATTGTGCCGAAGGGGCCGTTACAGGCTTTTGATAGCCCACATGATCGAGAAAGATTGAACGGCAAAGGGATATGGCGCTGATTCAAGCCTTGCGTTGAATGCATTGGCCTCATCGCCGACAAGCCCGGCTGCCACAGTTGATCTGTGTGCGGCCGGGCAACAGGGTTATACCTGGGATTGGGCGCCCTCGAACCACTTCAGCTTCTCACGCAACACCACCACTTCTCCTACGATCACCAGCGTCGGAGCATGTACTTCATGCTCCGCCACCAGGCGCGGCAGGTCGGCCAGGGTGCCGGTAAATACTCGCTGGTTGGACGTTGTGCCTTGCTGAATCAATGCCGCCGGGGTATCCGCCGAGCGACCATGGCGAATCAGTTGCTCACAGATGATCGGCAAGCCAATCAAGCCCATGTAGAACACCAGGGTCTGTGACGGTCCCACCAGGTCATTCCAAGGCAAATCCGAGGTCCCGTCCTTCAGGTGCCCGGTGATGAAACGTACCGATTGCGCATAATCGCGATGGGTCAGGGGAATGCCGGCGTAGGCCGCACAGCCACTGGCTGCGGTAATTCCCGGCACCACCTGGAACGGGATGCCATTAGCTGCCAGTTCTTCGATCTCTTCACCGCCACGACCAAAAATAAACGGATCGCCGCCCTTGAGGCGCAGTACGCGCTTGCCCTGCTTGGCCAGTTTCACCAGTTGCTGGTTGATCTGGTCTTGCGGTACGGCGTGATCCGCACGGCGCTTGCCGACATACACCCGCTCGGCATCGCGCCGGCACAGCTCAAGAATCGCCGGTGCCACCAGGCGGTCATACAGCACCACATCGGCTTGCTGCATCAAGCGCAGGGCGCGAAAGGTCAGGAGGTCCGGGTCACCGGGGCCCGCGCCCACCAGGTACACCTCGCCCGGCGCATGGGGCGGTTTGCCATTGACCTTCTCCACCAGCAAACGCTCGGCTTCATCGCCTTGCCCAGCCAATTGCCGATCGGCAATCGGGCCCTGGAAAACCTCTTCCCAGAAAGCCCGACGCTGCTGCACGTCGGGATATAAACCTTTGACCTGGGCCCGAAAACGCGCAGCCAGCCCGGCCAGTTGACCGTAGGTGGATGGAATCCAGGTTTCCAGTTTGGCGCGAATCAAGCGCGCCAGCACCGGCGCATCGCCGCCACTGGACACCGCAATCACCAAGGGTGAGCGGTCGACAATCGCCGGGAAGATCACGCTGCACAGCGCCGGCGCGTCCACTACGTTGACTGGCACACACCGGCGCCGGGCATCGCTGGACACTTGCGCGTTCAGTGGCTCGTCGTCGGTTGCCGCGATGATCAGGGTGCAGCCATCCAGGTCCGCCTCCTGGTAACCACGCACAATCAGCTCACCGCCACTGCCCTGCACCAGTTCACGCAACTGGTCTTCAATCAGGGGAGCAACCACCCGCAACAACGCGCCGGCATCGGCCAGCAGCCGGGATTTGCGCAAGGCAATCTCCCCGCCACCGACGACCAACACACGACTGCCGCGCAGGTTATGAAACAGCGGCAGAAATTCCATTTAGCCGATGACCTCAACGCCCGCCATGTAAGGCTTGAGCACTTCAGGTACGCGGATCGAACCATCAGCCTGCTGGTAGTTTTCCAGCACTGCAACCAGGGTCCGGCCAACGGCCAGGCCCGAGCCGTTGAGGGTGTGGACCAACTCCGGCTTGCCGGTTTCCGGATTACGGAAACGCGCCTGCATGCGTCGGGCCTGGAAATCGCCGCAGTTGGAGCACGAGGAAATCTCACGATATTTGCCCTGGCTCGGCACCCATACTTCAAGGTCGTAAGTCTTCACTGCGCTGAAACCCATGTCACCGGTGCACAGCGCCAATACGCGGTACGGCAACTCCAGCAGTTGCAGGACCCGCTCGGCGTTGGCAGTCAGGCCTTCCAGAGCCTCCATGGAGGTCGACGGCTCGACCACCTGCACCATCTCGACCTTGTCGAACTGGTGCTGGCGGATCATGCCGCGGGTGTCACGGCCCGACGCACCGGCTTCACTGCGGAAACATGGGCTATGGGCGACAAATTTGATCGGCAGTTGCTTGGCGTCGAGAATCTCGCCGGCCACGATATTGGTCAGCGACACTTCGGCGGTCGGGATCAGGTACAGATCGGCTTCGCCATCACGGGTGATCTTGAACAGGTCTTCCTCGAACTTCGGCAATTGGCTGGTGCCCATCAACGCCGGGGCCTGAACCAGGTACGGGGTGTAAGCCTCTTCGTAACCGTGTTCGCCGGTGTGCAGGTTGAGCATGAACTGCGCCAGGGCACGGTGCATGCGCGCGATCGGGCCGCGCAGCAAGGCAAAGCGTGCGCCGGACATTTTGGCGGCGGTTTCAAAATCCAGGCCACCGGTCAATTCGCCCAGGGCGACGTGGTCCTTGATCTCGAAATCAAAGGCCTTTGGCGTGCCCCAGCGACGTACTTCGACGTTACCGTCTTCATCTTCGCCAACCGGCACCGACTCATGCGGCAGGTTAGGAATGCCCAGCAGGATCGAATCCAACTCGGACTGAATTTTGTCCAGCTCGACTTTGCCGTCGGACAGCTCGCTGCCCATGCGCTCGACGTCCGCCATCAGTGGCGCGATGTCTTCACCGCGCTGCTTGGCCTGACCGATGGATTTGGAACGTGCATTGCGCTCAGCCTGCAGTGCTTCGGTGCGGGTCTGGACGGTCTTGCGCTGTTCTTCCAGCGCTTCGATGCGCGCAACATCCAGGGCAAAGCCACGGGATGCAAGGCGGTCCGCTACGTCCTGAAGGTTGCTACGTAACAGTTTGGAATCGAGCATGTCGGTCTCTCGTTTATCAAAGTTTGGTCAAGGACAGGCCAGCCCAGGTGGCAAGCAGCCCGCCGAATACACTGATGGCCGCATAGCCTATTGCCAGCGGCACTTGCCCGCTTTCCAGCAGGCGCACGGTATCCAGTGAAAAGGATGAAAAGGTGGTCAGGCCGCCGAGGAAGCCCACCATCAACCCGGCGCGCACTTCAACAGGCACCTCCGGGCGTAACAGAAACAGGCCATACAACACGCCGATCAGCAGGCAGCCAACGATATTAACGGCCAGCGTCGCGGTATAGAAGTGCTTCGGCCAATTGGCGTTGATCCAATTGCCGGTGGCAAAGCGCAACAAGGTACCGGCCACACCGCCGACGGAAACTGCAATCACCAAGGGAATCATGGTTTTCTCCGTTGCTTGGGGCTCAGGCGGTCAAGTTGCGCCAGATGATTGAGCTTTTCCCCGATCTTCAGCTCCAGGCCTCGGGGCACTGGCTGGTAGAACGGCTGCGGCTCAAGTTCGTCGGGAAAGTAGTCCTCACCGGCGGCATAGGCATCCGGCTCATCGTGGGCGTAGCGGTATTCGTCGCCATAACCCAACTGTTTCATCAGCTTGGTCGGCGCGTTGCGCAGGTGCAGCGGGACTTCCAACGAGCCGTGCTCCGCCGCCGCGCGCAGCGCCGATTTGAAGCCCATGTACACCGCATTGCTTTTCGGCGCGCAGGCCAGGTAGGTGATGGCCTGCGCCACCGCCAACTCGCCTTCCGGGCTGCCCAGCCGCTCCTGGACCTCCCATGCCGCCAGGCACAGGCTCAATGCCCGTGGGTCGGCGTTGCCGATGTCCTCGCTGGCCATGCGCACCACACGCCGGGCCAGGTACAGCGGATCGCAGCCGCCGTCGATCATGCGCGCAAACCAATACAGCGCGCCGTCCGGGTTGGAGCCACGCACGGATTTGTGCAATGCCGAAATCTGGTCGTAGAAAGCCTCGCCGCCCTTGTCGAAGCGCCGCCGGGTGTCGCCCAGCAGGCTTTGCAGCAGGTCGACACCCATCTCACTGTTGTCTTCGGCCAGGTCCGAGGCGTTTTCCAGCAGGTTGAGGAAACGTCGACCGTCACCGTCAGCCGCCGCCAACAGGATCTTGAAAGCCTCTTCCCCAAGGCTCAGATGGCGCTTGCCCAGCCCCTTGTCCTCGCTCAGCGCCCGCTGCAACAGCTTCTGCATCGCTGCTTCGTCGAGGCTTTTGAGCACATACACCCGCGCCCGCGAGAGCAGCGCGTTGTTCAGTTCAAACGAGGGGTTTTCCGTGGTGGCGCCAATAAAAATCAGCGTGCCATCTTCCACATAAGGCAGGAATGCATCCTGCTGCGACTTGTTGAAACGGTGTACTTCGTCGACAAACAGGATGGTGCGCCGGCCATACTGCCCGGCCTGCTGCTTGGCGACTTCCACCGCCTGGCGGATCTCCTTGACCCCGGCCAATACCGCAGAGACCGTTTCAAAGTGTGCATCCGAGACTTTCGCCAGCAGCCGCGCCAGGGTGGTCTTGCCCACGCCCGGCGGCCCCCAGAAAATCATCGAGTGCAGGGCACCCTGCTCCAGGGCTTCGCGCAGGGGCTTGCCGCGGGCCAGCAGGTGCTCTTGCCCGACATACTCATCCAGGTTGGTCGAGCGCAGGCGCGCGGCCAAAGGCTGGGCGATCGGGTCACTGCGAAACAGGTCCATGGGCTGCGACTTACTCCTGGATCACATCGGCACCCTTGGGGATGTCGAACTTGAATGTGGAGGCTGGAACCGGCTCATTGGCCTTGACCCCGGTGAACAGGATATTGGTGCGCTGGCCGACACTGTCAACCAGTTGCATATCGTTGATCACACCGTTGCGAAACGACAGGCGCAGACTGTCGAACAACGTGTCCTTGGACTTGGGCTTGAGCGTGAAGTCGATCACGTTGCTTTGTTGCTTGGAGGTAATCTCGAAACTCTCGCTGATCTGCGACACATCGCCGGACAACAGTAAGGCCGGGGTCTGGCTCAGACGTGGGTCGAGGGTCTTGATGGTCGCCTGTTCCAGGTCCGGGTCCCACAACGTGACTTTCTTGCCATCGGAAACAATGGTCTGCTCGTTGGGCGCGTCGGTTTTCCAGAAGAACAGGCCCGGGCGCTGCACGGCCATTTCACCGGCAGTTTCCTGCAACTGGGTGCCGCCGCCATCCAAGGTCAATTGGGAGAAGCGCGCGGTCAGGGTCTTGGATTTGTCCAGCAGGTTGGTCAGGCTCGCGACGGATGCCTGGTCTGCGTGGACCGAAAACGCGGTCAGGGCCAATGCCGGCAACAACAGCATGCGGATAAGACGCATGGGAGTCCTCATAGAATGATGTGAAAGGCGCGCCGCGTGCTGCCACGCGGCACGAGGTCAGTCGCGCATCGGCCCTGGCGCGATCACTTCGCGCGAGCCGTTGGTGTTCATTGCCGTAACGACGCCGGCCATTTCCATGGATTCGATCATGCGTGCGGCGCGGTTGTAGCCGATCTTCAGTTTGCGTTGCACCGCAGAGATCGAGGCGCGACGGCTTTCCAGCACGAACGCCACTGCTTCGTCGTACAGTGCGTCGGTCTCGGCATCATCGTCACCGCCACCGCTGCCACCGTCGAAGCCGCTACCGGCCTCCTCGACCCCCGCCAGGATATCGTCGTTGTATTCCGGAGCGCCGCGCAGTTTCCACGCCTCGACCACACGATGCACCTCGTCATCGGAAACGAAGGCACCGTGAACCCGGATCGGCAGGCTGGTACCAGGCGGCATGTAGAGCATGTCACCATGCCCCAGCAATTGCTCGGCGCCGCCCTGGTCTATGATGGTCCGTGAGTCGATCTTGCTCGACACCTGGAACGCCATGCGGGTCGGGATGTTGGCCTTGATCAAGCCGGTGATCACGTCCACCGACGGCCGCTGGGTCGCGAGGATCAAGTGAATCCCTGCCGCACGGGCCTTCTGGGCGATACGTGCGATCAACTCTTCGACCTTCTTGCCGACAATCATCATCATGTCGGCAAATTCGTCGACCACCACCACGATGGTCGGCAGCTTGGTCAGTTTCGGCGCTTCGTCGTGAATGCTTTCGCGCCTGTACAACGGGTCATCAATGGTCTCGCCGCGCTCGTGGGCTTCCTTGATCTTGGCATTGAAGCCCGACAAGTTACGCACGCCCATCTTCGCCATCAGCTTGTAGCGCCGCTCCATCTCGGCAACGCTCCAGCGCAGGGCATTGGCGGCGTCCTTCATGTCGGTCACCACCGGGCACAGCAGGTGCGGGATGCCTTCGTAGATCGACAATTCCAGCATCTTCGGGTCGATCATGATCAGCTTGGCATCTTCCGGGCCGGACTTGAACAGGATCGACAGGATCATCGCGTTGACCCCCACCGACTTACCGGAACCGGTGGTACCGGCAACCAGCAGGTGAGGCATTTTCGCCAGGTCAGTGATCACCGGCTTGCCGCCAATGTCGTGGCCCAGGGCCAGGGTGACCGGCGATTTGAAGTTGTCATACTCCGGGGTCGACAGCACTTCAGAGAAACGCACAATCTGCCGGTCTTCGTTGGGGATCTCGATGCCCACGGTGGTTTTGCCGGGGATCACTTCCACCACACGCACGCTGGTCACGGCCAGGGAACGCGCAAGGTCTTTGGCCAGGTTGGCAATACGGCTGACCTTGACACCGGCGGCCGGCTGGATTTCGTAACGGGTAATCACCGGGCCAGGGTGGATCGAATCCACCGACACTTCGACGCCAAACTCCTTGAGTTTGATTTCCAACAGATGGCCCACGGCCGCCAGGGACTCCGGGGAATAGTTGAGTTGTTTCTTTTCGGCCGGGTCCAGGATCGAGATCGGCGGCAAGGTGCCTTCGACGGCACTGTCGATAAACAGCGGTGCCTGCTTCTCTTTCTGCACTCGATGGCTCGGCTCGGGCGCCTTGACGGGCGCCGGGGCGATAACCGGTGGTACTTGTTTCTCGCGGTCGGACATGTGCTTGGTCAGAGCCTGCTCGCGCTCGATCAGGCGTTCCTTGACCTTGGCCTGCTCTCTGCGGTCGGGTGTGCTCGGGGCTACGACCTCATTGACCCGGGTATCGACTTCACGCAATTGCGCAACCATGCGCTTGCGATCCACGCGGGCTACCCACCAACGGTTGGCAGCCCCTTGAAACAGCTCGAACAGATCGAGAGTGATCTTGCCCGTCACATCCATGACCTTGAACCAGGACAAGTCGGTAAATACCGTCAGGCCAAACAGGAACAGGGCGATGAACATCAGCGTGCTGCCCTGGATGTTCAGGGTCTTGCGGGCCAGGTCACCCAGGCTTTCGCCCAGGGCGCCGCCCGCACCCGCCGGCAGGCCGGTCGGCGCGTGGAAATGGATATGTGCCAACGCTGCGCCCGACAACACCAGGAACACCAGGCCGATCAGGCGCCAGGAAAACAACCAGCCGCTCCACTGCCACGGCTCATGGCGCTGGCGGAAGATCTGCCAGGTCTTGATCGCCAATAGCAGCGGGAAGATATAGGCGAAATAGCCGAGGATCATGAACAGGATATCAGCGCTGTAGGAGCCCACTGGCCCGCCGAAGTTCTGCACATCATCGATCTTGCTGTTATGGCTCCAGCCCGGATCGTCCTTGCCATAGGTCAGCAAGGCCATCATCAGGAACAGGCACAAAGCACCGATGGCAATCAGCGCGCCTTCCTTGAGCCGATAGTGCAGGTGCTGGCGCCAGGCCGGTACCACTGCTGTTTTGGGTGCTGCGGCGGATTTCTTCAAAACGGGTCTTTTCCTGCGCCTTGAGCGCGTCCAACTGTTGAATGACTATAAAAATACTGCCCAATCCGGGCAGGTGAAAAGTGAACGAGCGTCGTCAAACGTCCTTTAACACTGCGAGACTGAATCATGCACCGGCGCCCACGCCAGCCAACAAGGACATAGTGTCGCCATTGTACGGGTTTGTGTGCCCGTTGCCACGCTGCCTGCCTCACTCATGGAGCCTATACAGACGCATGACACATACACTTCAATTTGAGCATGCATTGTCTTTGCTGACAAAGGCTTATGAGCTGTTTTTATCAGACTGGACAAGCTTTACCCCGCATTCCCGCCCAACGGATGACCCCGTGACGCGATTACGACCGCATCACCGCTATAGAGTTGCAGAAACACCCGCTCATGCATCATGGGTACTGATTACGTGATCGGGCTGGCCGAGTGGCCCCGAGTCGACAATAATCACTGTCTACGCGGCGGGCCCCAGCCTGTCACCGCCCTCCCTTTCCGTAAGCCTGACTGCCCATGCTCACCTGGTTGCAACGCAACACCCTGACATTTCCACCGCTGGCAAAAGCCATGCGCGAACCCAACGGCCTGCTGGCTGCCGGTGGCGACCTGTCTGCTGACCGCCTGGTCCAAGCCTATCGCCACGGCTGCTTCCCCTGGTTCTCGGAAGGCCAGCCGATCCTGTGGTGGTCACCCGACCCGCGCACAGTGCTGCTCCCCGCAGAGCTGCACGTGTCCCGCAGCCTCGCCAAGCTGCTGCGCCAGCAACGCTACGAGGTAACCTTCGACCAGGACTTCGCCGCTGTCATTCAAGCCTGTGCAGCACCTCGCAGCTATGCAGACGGCACCTGGATCACCGAAGCCATGCAGAGTGCCTACCGGCAATTGCACCAGCGCGGTTATGCCCATTCCGTCGAGGTATGGGACCAGGGCGAACTGGTAGGCGGCCTATACGGCCTGGCCATGGGCCAGCTGTTTTTTGGCGAGTCGATGTTCAGTCGCGCAGACAATGCCTCAAAGTTCGGTTTTGCCACCCTCGTCAGGCAATTACAGGCCTGGGGCTTTGTGCTGATCGACTGCCAGATGCCCACCGATCACCTGCACAGCCTCGGCGCCCGCGCCATTCCCCGCAGCGACTTCGCCGGATACCTGCGCGACCATCTTGATCAAGCCAACAGTGGGCCGTGGGTTTCTTAGGCGACTTGCGCGCACCTGACTTACACTTATTTCAAAGCTTATCCGAGGGTTGATCATGACCGAATTGGCGCGCTTGAAGTTTTATGCCACTCAACCCCACTCTTGCAGCTACCTGCCCGAGGAACAGGCCACTACGCTGTTCCTCGACCCCAGCCAGCCGATGGACGTGCATGTATACGCCGATCTGTCAGAGATGGGCTTTCGGCGCAGTGGCGACCACCTGTATCGGCCGCACTGCCAGAACTGCAACGCCTGCGTCCCGGCGCGCATCCCTGTGGCGCAGTTTTTGGCGGACCGTAATCAAAAACGCATCCTCAAGCGCAATGCCGACCTGACCGTAGTCCCAGCCAAGCCCGGTTTCAGCGAAGAGTACTTCGATCTTTACCAGCGCTATATCGAACAACGTCACGCCGACGGCGACATGTTCCCACCCAGCCGTGACCAGTTTTCCACGTTCCTGGTGCGTGATCTGCCGTTCTCGCGTTTCTACGAGTTCCGGCTTGAAGGACGGCTGCTGGCGGTAGCGGTCACCGACCTGCTGCCCAATGGCTTGTCGGCGGTCTACACCTTTTACGAACCCACCGAAGAACGTCGCAGCCTCGGGCGCTTTGCCATCCTGTGGCAAATCGGTGAAGCATCCAGGCAAAAGCTGGAGGCGGTGTACCTCGGGTACTGGATCAAAAACTGCAAAAAGATGAACTACAAGACCCAATATCGGCCCATTGAGCTGCTGATTAATCAAAGATGGGTCACGCTTAACTAGAACCCCTTGGCTTGAACACCCTTTTTCGGGCACAATGCACGCCGCTTTTGCCTGGCGCAGTTGCACCGGGCCATTCACTGGATACCGAGGGCTTTACTGC
This sequence comes from Pseudomonas fluorescens, assembly GCF_000730425.1. Taxonomy (NCBI): domain Bacteria; kingdom Pseudomonadati; phylum Pseudomonadota; class Gammaproteobacteria; order Pseudomonadales; family Pseudomonadaceae; genus Pseudomonas; species Pseudomonas fluorescens. The sequence continues at coordinate 1,320,697 of NZ_CP008896.1, forward strand.
ATGTCGAAAGAAGACAGCTTCGAAATGGAAGGCACTGTCGTCGACACCCTGCCCAACACCATGTTTCGCGTGGAGTTGGAAAATGGGCACGTCGTAACCGCGCATATCTCCGGCAAGATGCGCAAGAACTACATTCGTATTCTTACCGGTGACAAAGTGCGCGTCGAGCTGACGCCCTATGACTTGAGCAAAGGGCGCATCACTTACCGCGCTCGCTAAACAAGTCAATACAAGACGCCCGGTTATGCCGGGCGTTTTTGTGTGCGTGCTATTTCTCAAACACCATAAAACTAATGTGGGAGCGGACTTGCTCGCGATAGCAGTGCGTCAGGCGATACATCTGGCACCGATACGCCGCTATCGCGAGCAAGCCCGCTCCCACATTTTGATCGCGGTGCTTGAGAAATAACAAAAAAGGCGCCGAAGCGCCTTTTTGTGGAGTTGCGATCAGGCCATTTCGGCCGTGGTTTCGAATTCGAAGGTCAGCTCACCATTCTTCAAGTCGATATGCACCACGCCACCATGATCGGAAAGCTCGCCGAACAGAATCTCTTCGGCCAGCGGCCGCTTGATCTTGTCCTGGATCAGGCGCGCCATTGGGCGGGCGCCCATTGCCGCATCATAGCCACCTTCGGCAATCCAACTGCGCGCCGCGTCCGTCACTTCCAACTGCACACGCTTGTCTTCCAATTGCGCCTGAAGCTCGGTAAGGAACTTGTCCACCACGCTTTTGATCACCTCATGACTGAGACGACCAAACTGGATAATGGTGTCCAGGCGGTTACGGAATTCCGGCGTGAAGCTCTTCTTGATCACTTCCATGGCGTCGGAAGAGTGATCTTGATGAGTGAAGCCAATGGAAGCCCGCGCGGCCGTCTCGGCGCCGGCGTTGGTGGTCATGATCACGATCACGTTGCGAAAGTCCGCCTTGCGCCCGTTGTTATCGGTCAGGGTCCCGTGATCCATGACCTGCAACAGCAGGTTGAAGACTTCCGGGTGGGCCTTTTCAATTTCATCGAGCAGCAGCACGCAATGCGGCTGCTTGGTGATCGCCTCGGTCAACAGGCCACCCTGATCAAAGCCAACATAGCCCGGAGGCGCACCGATCAGGCGCGACACAGTGTGCCGCTCCATGTATTCGGACATGTCGAACCGCACCAGCTCAATGCCCATGGCCTTGGCCAACTGCCGCGCCGCCTCGGTCTTACCAACGCCGGTAGGGCCGGCGAACAGGAACGAACCTACCGGCTTGTCCGGCGACTTGAGCCCGGCCCGGGACAGCTTGATCGCCGTCGACAGCGAATCAATCGCCGCATCCTGGCCAAACACCGTCAGCTTGAGATCGCGCTCCAGGTTACGCAGTAGCTCCTTGTCGGAACTGGTAACGTGTTTTGGCGGAATACGCGCGATTTTCGCCACGATATCCTCGACCTGAGCCACTTCGATACGCTTCACACGCTTCTCTACCGGCTGCAGGCGCTGGTAGGCCCCCGCTTCGTCGATCACATCGATGGCTTTGTCCGGCATATGCCGGTCATTGATGTAGCGCGAAGCCAGTTCAGCGGCCGCACGCAGCGCCTCATCACTGTATTCGATGCTGTGATGCGCCTCGAAACGACCTTTCAGCCCACGCAGGATGCCAATGGTGTCTTCGACCGAAGGCTCGGACACGTCGACTTTCTGGAAGCGACGCGCCAGGGCACGGTCTTTTTCGAAGATCCCACGAAACTCCTGGAAGGTGGTCGAGCCGATGCAACGGATATCGCCCGAGGACAACAGCGGCTTGAGCAGATTGGATGCATCCATCACCCCACCAGAAGCCGCGCCGGCACCAATGATGGTGTGGATCTCATCGATGAACAGGATCGCCTGCGGACGCTTTTTCAGCTCGCCAAGCAACGCCTTGAACCGTTTTTCAAAGTCGCCACGGTACTTGGTCCCGGCGAGCAGCGCCCCCAGGTCAAGGGAGTAGACGACGCTGTTGGCCAGCAGATCAGGCACCTGGTTATCTACAATGCGCTTGGCCAAGCCTTCGGCAATTGCAGTCTTGCCCACGCCCGCCTCGCCCACCAACAGCGGGTTGTTCTTACGACGACGAGCCAGGATCTGCGCAACACGTTCAACTTCCATTTCGCGCCCAACCAGCGGATCGATCCGCCCCTGGCGCGCAAGCTCGTTGAGGTTGCTGGCATAGGCATCCAGCGGGTTGCTTGAAGAAGAAGACTCACCGCCCTCGTCGTCCTGCATATCCTGCTCACCTTCGGAGTGATCGCCATGCCCTGGCACTTTCGAGATGCCATGGGCAATGTAGTTGACGACATCGATACGCGCCACGCTCTGCTGCTTGAGCAGGAACACTGCCTGGCTTTCCTGCTCACTGAAGATGGCAACCAGTACATTGGCGCCCGTCACTTCACGCTTGCCGGAGCTCTGCACGTGGAAGACAGCACGCTGCAACACCCGTTGGAAGCCCAGGGTTGGCTGGGTTTCACGGTCCTCGTCATGCACGGGGATCAGTGGCGTGGTGGAGTCAATAAACTCTTGCAGGTCATGCTTGAGCTTGTCGAGGTTGGCGCCGCACGCACGCAGAACGGTGGCGGCAGCTTCGTTATCCAAAAGTGCCAGCAGCAGGTGTTCGACGGTCATGAATTCATGACGCTTCGAACGGGCCTCCTTGAAGGCAAGATTGAGGGTGACTTCGAGCTCGCGGTTTAACATAGCTTCACCTCATACCCAAGTGGTCGGAGTTAACCGTCCTTCTCGATTTCACAGAGTAGCGGATGCTGGCTTTCCCTGGCGTACTGGTTGACCTGCATGGCCTTGGTCTCGGCGATGTCGCGGGTAAACACTCCACATACTGCCCGTCCTTCTGTGTGAACGGCCAGCATTACCTTGGTCGCCAACTCGCGGTTCAGATTAAAAAACACCTCGAGTACTTCGACGACGAAATCCATCGGCGTGTAGTCATCATTGAACAAAACCACCTTGTACATCGGCGGCGCCTGTAAAGCAGGCTTGGCCTCCTGAACAGCGATGCCTGCAGAACCGTCATCGTCTTCTAGATGATCCGGGCGATCCTGATTGAATGTTAGTCGAATCTGGCTGAATGCATGCATGGAAAGAAAGGTTCGTCAGTTGTTCATTTACAGTGATGGGGGCGACCTGTCAGAAATTCAACTCCGAGCGACTGGTCACCTTGACTATCGGCAAAACGGTGTTACAACCAATAGAACCCACAGTGGGTAAAAAAGGTCCGCGCAGTCAACCTTATTTATTCGGGTTAGGACGGATAAACTGGATGATACTCCAGTGATGGAGTCTGGTGCAGAGGGATATGGGTATGTCTGGCGTCAAGATCAGTGGCAAGGTCAAATGGTTCAATAATGCCAAGGGCTACGGCTTCATTAATGAAGACGGCAAGAGTGAAGACCTTTTTGCGCATTATTCGGCGATCACCATGGAGGGTTACAAAACGCTGAAAGCGGGCCAATTAGTGACTTTTGAGATCATCCAGGGGCCCAAGGGCCTGCACGCTGTAGAAATCTGTGCAGCATCCGCGACCTCACCTGGAACCCCCTACGAAGACAAGCATGGCAAGGCAGAAACATCCGTTCATTCCAAAAAGAAACAAACGGCCTGATCGGCCAATGAGTAGATACTCTGCATAAAAAACGGCCATCCTGACTCAGTCAGAATGGCCGTTTATTTATAGCCTTCGACTTACATATGCGAAATCAACGCATCGCCAAAGCCCGATGACGACACCAGCTTGGCGCCCTCCATCAAACGCTCGAAGTCATAGGTCACCGTCTTGGCCGAAATCGCCCCGTTGGTACCCTTGATGATCAGGTCCGCCGCCTCGGTCCACCCCATATGGCGCAGCATCATTTCCGCCGACAGAATCAACGAGCCCGGGTTGACCTGATCCTTGCCAGCATACTTAGGCGCAGTGCCATGGGTGGCTTCGAACATCGCCACGGTGTCGGACAGGTTGGCACCCGGCGCAATACCAATACCACCCACTTCTGCCGCCAAGGCGTCCGAGAGGTAGTCACCGTTGAGGTTGAGGGTCGCGATCACATCGTATTCGGCCGGGCGCAGCAGGATCTGCTGGAGCATGGCGTCGGCAATCGCGTCCTTGACCACGACATTCCTGCCGGTGCGCGGGTTCTTGAACTGCATCCACGGCCCACCGTCGAGCAGGGTTGCGCCGAAGTCTTCGGCCGCCACTTCGTAGGCCCATTCCTTGAAGGCACCTTCGGTGAACTTCATGATGTTGCCTTTGTGGACAATGGTCAGCGACTCACGGTCGTTATCCACTACATACTGCAGGGCCTTGCGCGCCAGGCGCTTGGTGCCCTCCTTGGAAACCGGCTTGACGCCAATCCCACAATCCTGGTCAAAACGGATCTTGGTGACGCCCATTTCCTCCTTGAGGAACTTGATGACCTTGATGGCCTCTGGCGAACCGGCCTTCCACTCGATACCGGCGTAAATATCCTCGGAGTTCTCACGAAAGATAGTCATGTCCACATCGCCAGGCTTTTTGACCGGGCTTGGCACACCTTCGAACCAGCGCACCGGGCGCAGGCATACATACAGGTCCAGTTGCTGGCGCAGTGCGACGTTCAGCGAGCGGATACCGCCACCGACCGGCGTGGTCAGCGGGCCCTTGATGGAAACCACATAGTCCTTGACCGCGTCCAGGGTTTCCTGGGGCAGCCAGGTGTCCTGGTCGTAAACCTGAGTGGCCTTCTCGCCGGCATACACCTCCATCCAGGAGATTTTGCGCTTGCCGCCGTAAGCCTTGTTAACAGCTGCATCGACCACCTTGATCATCACCGGACTGATGTCGACGCCAATACCGTCACCTTCGATAAAAGGAATGATCGGGTTGTCAGGAACATTGAGAGAATGGTCTGCATTGACGGTGATTTTGTCGCCGACTGCCGGAACCTGAATCTTCTTGTATCCCATGCTGAACTCCGTTTGTGGATTGAACATCTGGCTGTGTCCGAGCCTACTCCAGTTGAATGTGGACTGGAACCTTGCGCCCGGCACATTTGCTGCGAAAACCGCAGATTCAGTCGCCTACAACCTTGAAACAAAAGGGAAAAACGCCAAACTTGAGCACTACGTGCGACTTTAGGCGCAATCAGGCCCCCGCGACCTTTAGACCAATGGACGACCCACCTTTTGTATGAAGGCTCGGCGTAAGCATAGCGACCTATGTATAATGCCGCCGCTGACCAAAGAGTCACGACGGCCGACCGCTCTATATCGAGCACCTGCGCCTGAAAAAGCCGGGCCGCCACAGCAGCCCACCCGCTTGACGCTCGACTGATGCAACCCAACATCACCGCGAAGAAACATCGACATTCGGCTCATGGATGACTTTGAACGAACGCGCTCTACCCGGCGCATCTCGAGTTTCCGCGCACGCTTTTAGCAAAGAAGAGAGTTAATCCGAATATGCCCACCCGCTCGAAGATCATCTATACCTTCACCGACGAAGCCCCAGCCCTCGCCACCTATTCACTGCTGCCTATCGTAGAGGCTTTCACCGCTTCCGCTGATATTGAAGTGGAAACCCGCGATATTTCCCTCGCAGGGCGCATCCTCGCAAGCTTCCCCGAGCAACTGGGCACCAAGGCTGTTGCGGACCACCTCGCCGAACTGGGCGCCCTGGCCGTTACCCCTGAAGCCAATATCATCAAGCTGCCGAACATCAGCGCCTCGACCCCGCAGCTGCAAGCCGCGATCAAGGAGCTGCAGGCCCAGGGCTATGCCCTGCCGGACTACCCGGAAACCGTAACCACCGACGCGGAAAAAGAAACCCGTGCACGTTACGACAAGGTCAAGGGCAGCGCCGTGAACCCGGTGCTGCGCGAAGGCAACTCCGACCGCCGCGCCCCACTGTCGGTCAAGAACTACGCGCGCAAGCACCCGCACAAAATGGGCGCCTGGGCTGCTGACTCCAAGTCCCACGTGGCTCACATGAGCAATGGCGACTTCTACGGCAGCGAAAAAGCCGTACAGATCGAAGCAGCCGATGCTGTCAAAATCGAGCTGGTCGGCAAGGATGGCACCACCACCGTCCTGAAGGAAAAGACCACCGCACTGGCCGGCGAGATCCTCGACAGCGCCGTGCTGAGCAAGAACGCCCTGCGCGCCTTCATTGCCGCTGAAATCGAAGACGCCAAGAAACAGGGTGTGCTGCTGTCGGTTCACCTGAAAGCCACCATGATGAAGGTCTCCGACCCGATCATGTTCGGCCAGATCGTTGCCGAGTTCTACAAGGACGCCCTGGCCAAGCACGCTACTGTGCTGGAACAGATCGGCTTCAACCTGAACAACGGCATCGGCGACCTGTACGCTCGCATCAAGGCCCTGCCGGCCGACCAGCAAGCGCAGATCGAAGCGGACATCCAGGCGGTCTACGCCGTTCGCCCTTCCCTGGCGATGGTCAACTCCGACAAAGGCATCACTAACCTGCACGTACCGAGCGACGTGATCGTCGACGCCTCGATGCCGGCCATGATCCGTGACTCCGGCAAGATGTGGGGCACCGACGGCCAGTTGCACGACACCAAGGCCGTGATCCCGGATCGCTGCTACGCCACCATCTACCAGGCGGTCATCGAAGACTGCAAGGCCAACGGCGCCTTCGACCCGACCACCATGGGTAGCGTGCCAAACGTTGGCCTGATGGCGAAGAAAGCCGAAGAGTACGGCTCCCACGACAAGACCTTCCAGATCAAGGCTGACGGCGTAGTCCGCGTCACCGACAGCAAGGGCAACCTGCTGATGGAACAGTCGGTTGAGGCCGGCGACATCTTCCGTATGTGCCAGACCAAAGACGCGCCGATCCAGGACTGGGTCAAACTGGCCGTCAACCGCGCCCGTGCCAGCAACACCCCGGCCATTTTCTGGCTGGACCCGCTGCGCGCCCACGACGGCGTAGTGGTCGAAAAAGTGCAGGCCTACCTGAAAGACCACAACACCGAAGGCCTGGACATCCGCATCATGTCGCCGGTCGACGCGATGAAGTTCACCCTGGAACGCACCCGCAAGGGCCTGGACACCATCTCGGTGACTGGCAACGTACTGCGCGACTACCTGACGGACCTGTTCCCGATCATGGAACTGGGCACCAGCGCCAAGATGCTGTCGATCGTACCGCTGATGAATGGTGGCGGCCTGTTCGAAACCGGCGCCGGCGGCTCGGCGCCAAAGCACGTGCAGCAACTGCTGGAAGAAAACTTCCTGCGCTGGGACTCCCTGGGCGAGTTCCTGGCCCTGGCAGCCTCCCTTGAGCATTTGGGTGTGAACTACAACAACCCGAAAGCCCTGGTACTGTCCAAGACCCTGGACCAGGCCACCGGCCAGTTCCTCGACAACAACAAGTCGCCATCGCGCAAAGTCGGCAACATCGACAACCGCGGCAGCCACTTCTACCTGGCGCTGTACTGGGCACAAGCCCTGGCCGCCCAGACTGAAGATACCGCGCTGCAGGCGCAGTTCGCTGAACTGGCAAAAACCCTGGCCGAGAACGAAGCAACCATCGTTGCCGAACTCAACGCCGTTCAGGGCAAGCCAGTGGACATCGGCGGCTACTACGCGCCGAACCCTGAGCTGACCAGCAAGGCTATGCGTCCGAGCAACACGCTGAATGCGGCGATTGCCAAGTTGCAGTGAACCTGTAGAGAAGCAAAGAAGCCCCGGCTATGTGCCGGGGTTTTTGTTTTCAACGAAAGTGAGTTAGTCACAAGGAAGCATTGGCATACTCTGAAATCCATACAGAGCGAATCAATTCAAGCACCTCACGCCTGTAAACAGGATTCCAACCCGCTCGCTCTTTAGGCACCACAGCAAACCGAGGTAACACCGGCAAACTGGAAATGCCTTCGAGACTCTTTAAACCCGACACTTGTGCGACAAAAGGCAGCAATGTAATACCTACTCCCGCCTGCACCGCAGACCGCAGAGACATCAAGTCTTCCGACTCATAAACGCAATGCCATTTGATACCGCACTCCTCCAGACTCCGAATCGCCAGACTGCGAAACCCACACGGCGGCTTGAACAAAGCGAGCGGAACATCATATGACTTATCAATCACGTCAGCGCGATCGCCAGCAAACCACCTGACCGATAATGTATGCCAAGGCCGCTCATGCATTTTTTTTAGCTCATCCATCACTAGGCATAGGTCGATCTTGCCCTCACTTACCGCATCCAATAGCAAACCAGACCTAGCGACCTTCACCACCATCTGTATTGCTGGAAAGTGAGTAGCCATGCTGGAAATAATCTTTGGGAGCACCCTCTCACAAAAATGTTCTGGCATACCCACTATGATCGTTTCTCTCTTTTCAACCTTTTCAAACAAGCAACCGACCTTATCGTTACAAACAACAATATCCTTGGCATGACTGAAAAGCTTTTCCCCCTCCAGCGTTAACAATACCTTTCGCTTTTCCCTTGCAAACAACTCCACTCCCAATAAATCTTCTAGCCGTTTGATCTGCTGACTAATAGCAGGCTGAGTCAGACTTAAAGCTTCGGCCGCGCGCGTAAAACTTTTAGTTTCGCCTACTTTGATAAAGCTTCGCAACGACTGAATATCAAGATTGACTCTCATGACACGCCACCCACCGAAATAAGTATTCCGATTGTGGCAAATCAACGCCTCACTCGCCACTAGCCATTCGGATAGGTACGAGTTAAACCCATGTGCAAAGATATAAAAAAATGTTTAACCAGAGATTTTTTTGGCATCCTACGCCAACAATCGAGCTTTAAGGCCATTAGAATACGCGTCGGAAGTTAGTGCCAATCTCGCCAAAACGTACTCTGCACGTATCGTCGAATGGCGAGCGTTTATTTCCAAAGCACTAGTAAAAAAGAACGCACCACTTGTCAGCTCTCCCAAAACAGTGATCCTGTCATCCACATGCCCTAAATGATTTATCAATCCACCTGACTCAGTAGAAACCTTCACTCCGCCGAAGGGGTCTACACATCCAATTCCCTGCTGAAGAATATTTTGTACCAAAGGGTTATCAAACTTACTCACATCACGGGGCGTACCTGTAGCCACCACAACGGAATCGTAATCGCGGTAACTTCTATCCGACTGATTAACCACCTCCAGGATAAATCTTCCATTGCACTCAATCACCTCAAGCTCACCTTTGATGATTGATAGCTGCCCAGATTCGAGCAATGATTTAATTTTCAATGCATTCTCAATCGGAATTGAAACGCGGTAGGCCATCCACCAACTTGAGTACCCCAGAAATATCTTTTTGTCCTCGTCTGGCATTGCAGGCCAAATCAAATCAAGTACGGCATTTGTGGAGTAGAGAACGGATTGCCAAAACCGCGGGTGATGGGCAGCATCTATTTCCGCCTCAAGAAACTCCACTGCCGGCCTTTGGGAGCACATTGTCGGCCAATCAGCCATACCAACCGGCTTACCCTCCAAAGCTAGTTCCTGCGTCGTCCAACGAAGCACATCTTCAAGTCGCACTACGCCAGCTCGAGAAATACAAGACCTAAGGAAACTCTGAAAAAGACTTCCAAATCTGGTGAGATACGGCTGTCCCACGAACTGAACGGTTGAGCCCCGATGAAGCAAATGTCTTTCGCTGATGCCGAGTACGCAGGCAAACGTAAGCAGACCCGCCGTGAGCGTTTCCTGATTGAGATGGATCAGGTCGTGCCCTGGAAAGGCCTGATTGCGTTGATCGAGCCGCATTATCCGAAGGGTGAAGGCGGTCGTCCGGCGTATCCGTTGATGGCCATGCTGCGGGTTCATCTGATGCAAAACTGGTTCGGCTACAGCGATCCGGCGATGGAAGAGTCCCTCTACGAAACCACGATTCTGCGCCAGTTTGCCGGGCTGCATTTGGATCGGATTCCGGATGAAACCACGATCCTCAACTTCCGCCGGCTGTTGGAAAAACATGAGCTGGCCGGTGGGATTTTGCAGGTCATCAACGGCTATTTGGGCGACCGAGGTTTGCTGCTGCGTCAGGGAACTGTGGTCGATGCGACGATCATTCATGCGCCCAGTTCGACCAAGAACAAGGACGGTAAACGCGACCCCGAAATGCACCAGACAAAGAAAGGAAATCAGTACTATTTCGGGATGAAATCGCACATCGGTGTCGATGTTGAATCCGGTCTGGTACATAGCGTGGTGGGCACGGCGGCGAATGTGGCGGACGTGACTCAGGTCGATCAGTTGCTGCATGGCGAGGAAACTTACGTCTCTGGCGATGCCGGTTACACCGGCGTGGAGAAGCGTGCGGAGCATCAACATCGCCAGATGATCTGGTCGATCGCAGCGCGCCCCAGCAGCTATAAGAAGCATGCAAAAAAGAGCCTGATCGGTCGCATGCGCCGCAAAATCGAATACGCGAAAGCTCAAGTCCGGGCCAAGGTTGAGCATCCATTCAGGGTGATCAAGCGCCAGTTTGGTTATACGAAAGTCCGCTTCCGAGGCTTGGTGAAAAACACCGCGCAGCAGACCACACTGTTTGCCTTATCGAACCTGTGGATGATGCGAAAACGACTGTTGAATGCAGGCGAGGTGCGCCTGTGATGTGGACAATGAGCCCTGAAAAGGTGCTATTCCGCAAAAAACAGTGAACTGACAGGAGGAAAGGTCTGATTTTCGATTAAGTCGGTGTTTTTTGAACCTCAGACAGCGAGGCCGTTAAAAACGGCTGCTTACTTCAGACCTTCCCTAACGGTTTCCGGCGTCAGTATCGTCGGTTTATAGCGCCCTTGAGTCCCTCTGACGCTAGGCAGGGCTCCCGTGCGTGAGTGCAGCGTAATCGATCCCTCATGGCCATTAGCAGTAAGCCCGATCACCGCATCGATAGCACTCAATCTTGAACCGACAATTGCAACACTCGCCTGCTTTTGAATCAGCCGGCATGTACGCTTGATAGGATAAGGGCTGGAGAAGAAACCTTCAGCACCAGCTAGGTGTCGGTACTCCAGACTTCGCGCGTTACCACAACTCAACACTACATGATCGCTGGGGAACGATAGATTACCCTTTGTTAAAACCACGACTCTCCCGTCATGCGAGAAACTCATGCTTACAACCTCGTCATGGACTGGAATCAATTGGCAACCGAGCCCCACAGCTTTTTTTACTAGAAACTGAATCATGTGCGCAAGATATAACCCAAACAAGGGCCGCGGCAGAAATGCCTGCGGGCATAGCTCAATATCAGGAAAATCATCCTCCCAAACCTCACGGTTAGCCAATAACCAGTTATAGAAATGTCCGGACTGATCAGGGAAAGGCGAAATGATTTCCGCTCGCGTATTTAAAATATTTGTGCTGCAATCTTCAGAATAGGCAAGACCTCGACCACATTGAGATTGCTTATCCACCAAAAATATCGATACATTCGAATGGCAGCCATATCTCCCTAGGCCATTTAAAATCGCGTAGATAAAAGAGACACTTGAAGCGCCACCACCAATCACCGTAATTACGCTAGCAGACATAAGAACCTCCCACCGAACTTATTTTTCAGTATGAAATATTTTCTCCCACAAGAACTTCGAATCCTCACACTTAAAATGAAAATATGTCCTCCGACATAGACCTGCAGCTGCTAGACACTACAAACCCACCCTCTATGAACGGCATAATATCCTGCTCGATACTTATACCTGGAGCAATCTCCTCCAGATAGACCACCCCATCTTTCAATGCAAAAACCGCACGCTCCGTGACAAATACAACTCTTTGACCCAACGATTGAGAATAGCCACCGTTAAAAGTCAAATGCGAGACCTGACGTACAAATTTATTTATACGGCCTTCCCTGATTATACGGACTTCCCCTTCACTTACGCTCACGACCAACCCTACCGCTGTAAAAGTTCCACAAAAAATAATACATCGAGCCGACTGGGAGATATTTATAAATCCACCAGCACCTTGCAACTTACTACCGAACCGCGAGACATTGACATTGCCGAAGCTGTCCATTTCGGCAAAGCCCAAGCACGCCACATCAATCCCGCCACCCTCGTAAAAATCAAACAAAGCTGCCTGTTCAATAATACTGACTGGACGATAGCTGGCCCCAAATGACAATCCAGTTGCTGGCCTACCACCTATAACGCCGGACTCAATAGTAAAGCTCATCGACTCCGCACACCCCAACTCTTCAGCCACCTGAGCAACGACTACCGGTATACCAATACCAAGATTAATTACCCGGGCATCTTCGCGTCGGATCTCCTGCAGAGCCCTTTTAGCAATAATTCTCTCCGCGCATGAAATAGAACTGTCACTAGAACCGACCATTCCCGGACGTGTGAACGCTGAATTATAGGCAACACCGTAAGTTTGAGGATGCTCATCAGGGCGCGACACTGTCACATAGTCCACCAATAGCCCGGGCACCTTCACATCCTGTGGTTCAATCTCATGCAACCCCACTAAACTCTCAACCTGCACAATCACTATTCCACCACAATTTTTGACTGCCATTGCCTGCGCAAGTGCGTCACTATGAGACACTTCCCGCTCCATCGAAATATTCCCCAAAGGGTCACAAAATGTCCCTCTTAATAACGCACAATCAACCTTAATCCCCGGGTAAAAAAGCGTCAGCTCTCCATTAATGGCTATCTTCTGAACGAGCGTACGCGCGCCCCGCAGGTTTAAGCATGCCCCCTCATAATCAGGATCAACGAAAGTATTGAGGCCAACATTTGAGATCACGCCAGGCTTCTTCGCCGCGATCGCACGGAATAACTGACTGATCACCCCCTGCGGCCAGTTATGAGCCTCTATCTCTCCTAGGCGCGCCATAATTCCCAGTCGCGGGATAAGTCCCCAGAACCCTCCAATTACTTTGGCCACCAGCCCACTCTGGGCCAGAACATCCACCCCCCTTTCGTCGAGATCTCCAGAAGCAGAAGCGAAGAGCAGACCAAGTTTACGAGGCCGCCCCTCCCGCTTGAAACGTTCACTGATTGCTCGAGTAAGTCCATCAGGATGCCCGCAACTACCAAACCCTCCTGGAATAATTGTCCATCCATCTTCAATCAACTCTGCCGCTTGCTGTTCGTTGATAACTTTCATGCTGTGGCCTCTGAATCCTGACATGAGGCGGGCTGAACTGGCTGCTCCCAAACAACTAGAAACGTACAACCCCTAACAGAAGAAAGTTGGTGAGTAGAGCCAGGCGGATAAATTTGCAGCGTCCCTACCGTATGTCGCCCTCTATCATCAAGTAGTTCACCATCGACCACCAACACTAACTCCCATCCCAGATGCTTATGCCTTGGTGTTAGAGCTCCGCCGTCATAACGAACCAATGCGGCAACTGACCCTTGCACATTATCCCGCGCATCATAAAGATAAAATATTGAAACACCCTTGCGCCCATCCACTTCATAAGGTTCAAAATTCAGACAATCAATATCATCAACGTGTAGCCCACCTCCAGACCGGCAAATTTCATCGATATATGATTTTTTATCAGCAATTTCGTTCTTAAACATTAGTATTCTCCTGATAAGCAGCCTTCAACATTAGAGGCTTACTTTGCTCTCGAATGATTCATCAAATAAACCCCCACCCCCGACACAATAAATCCCACAATCGCAACCACACTCGGCACTTCACCCAACACCAATGACGCCATGATCTGCGTGACAGCCGGAATAACATGAAATAAGTTCGTCGCCTTACTCGCCTCACCCCGCCGAATCATCAGGTACAGCAGCGTCAGCGCACCGACTGAGTTCATCACAGTGATCCACGCCACCGAAACAGCGAAGGGCACCCACTGCGTCACCTGCATGGTCTCGGTGGTATAGGCCAGCAGCAACATGACCAGCGATGCGGTGACCATCTGAATGAAACAGCCTACCCACAGGTTGACGCCGCTGAGGAAACGTTTCTGATAAAGCGTGCCAAGGGTTATGCCTATCAGCGCCAGCCCCACCGCGCCATAACCGCCGATTGATGCTTCTGAACCAAAAAAACTGCTGCCGACCACAATGACCACTCCGCCCACGCCCAGGATCGAGCCTGGCAAGTCGCGCCAGCTCAATTGCTCGCCTAAACAGAAGTAAGCGCCGATCACAACGAATACGGGCATCAACCCGACAATCAGCGCAGCTTGCCCAGCCGGAACGCCCTGACTTATCCCGGTGTATAGGCCGCCAAATTGCAGAGCCTGCAAGAGCAAACCCACCGCTGCCGCATGAAGGTAAGGTGTAAGTCGCCTGGGCCACTCAGCCTTGATGGCGAATGCCACTCCCAGGAACACCAGGGCAGCCAAGGCAAACCGATAGAACGTCATGGTGAAGGGCTCGCCATAACGCACACCGAACGCACCACCGATGTAGCCGGAACTCCACAATAGGATGAAGGCAATGGGCAGCGGCGATGTAAGGCGTACTTCGTAGCTTTTATGGGCAATTGGGTTCATGACACGCTCCAGACTAATGGCTCTGGAGAGATAAACTGCGCCACGGGCTGAAATCGGTAAAATCATAAAATGTCAGGCGCATCATGCAGATTGCTTATGCAGCCTCACCGAAGAAACCCAATCAAAATGTGGGAGCGGGCTTGCTCGCGAAAGCGGTAGCTCAGTCAATGTATTCGGCGGCCGAAACACCGCCATCGCGAGCAAACCCGCTCCCACACTGACCGCGTCACACCCTGAATCGAGGCGTTCAAATGACCTGGCAACCCCACATCACCGTCGCCACCATCGTCGAAGACAACGGCCGCTTCCTGATGGTCGAAGAGCTCAAGGACGGTCGCGCCGTGCTCAACCAGCCCGCTGGCCACCTCGACCCCCACGAAACCCTGGCCGAAGCCGCTGTACGCGAAACCCTCGAAGAAACCGGCTGGGACGTGGAGGCCACCGGCGTCGTCGGCATCTACCTGTACACGGCTGCCAGCAATGGCGTGACCTATCAGCGGGTCTGCTTCATCGCCAAGGCCCTGAAACACCGCCCGGACTATCAACTCGACGAAGGCATCATCCGTGCCCGCTGGCTGACCCGTGACGAGCTGATGGCCGTGCGCGACGACTGGCGCAGCGAGCTGATCATCCGCTGTATCGATGACTATTTGGCCGGCCAGCACCACAGTCTCGAGTTGATCCGCCCTTCTCTTTAGCCTTGCGGGCGCGAGCCTGCTAGAATCGCGTCCTTTTTCAAGACACCCGTTGAAATCCTATGCGTGATCCAGCCCCTTCTGACACACAAAAGAAGCGCGTCATCGTCGGCATGTCCGGCGGCGTGGATTCTTCCGTTTCCGCCGTTCTGCTCATGGAGCAGGGTTATGAGGTGGAAGGCCTGTTCATGAAGAACTGGGAAGAAGACGATGGAACGCAATACTGCACCGCCATGGACGACCTGGCCGACGCCCAGGCCGTGTGCGACAAAATCGGCATCAAACTGCATACCGCCAACTTCGCCGCCGAGTACTGGGACAATGTGTTCGAGCACTTCCTGGCCGAATACAAGGCCGGTCGCACGCCGAACCCGGATATCCTGTGCAACCGGGAAATCAAGTTCAAGGCGTTCCTCGACTACGCCATGATCCTCGGCGCTGACTTGATTGCTACTGGCCACTACGTGCGCCGCCGCGATATCGAGGGTCACACCGAATTGCTCAAGGGCCTGGACCCGAACAAGGACCAGAGCTACTTCCTGCACGCCGTTGGCGGTGAACAGATCGCAAAGACCCTGTTCCCGGTGGGCGAACTGGAAAAGCCCGAAGTGCGTAAGATTGCCGAGAAACACGGCCTGGCCACCGCCAAGAAGAAGGACTCCACCGGGATCTGCTTTATCGGCGAGCGCCGTTTCAGCGATTTCCTCAAGCAGTACTTGCCGGCGCAACCGGGCGAGATCAAGACCACCGAAGGCGAAGTCATCGGCCGTCACCACGGCCTGATGTACCACACCATCGGCCAGCGCCAGGGCCTGGGCATCGGCGGCTTGAAAGACGCAGGTGAAGAGCCGTGGTACGTGCTGGTCAAGGACCTGGAAAATAACGTGCTGATCGTCGGCCAGGGCAACGAGCATCCGTTGTTGTTCTCCGGCGCGCTATTGGCCTCGGAGATCTACTGGGTCAACCCGATCGACCTGAGCACCCCGCGCCGCCTGACCGCCAAGGTACGTTATCGCCAGAGCGACCAGCCCTGCACCCTGGAAAAGACCGCCACCGGTTACCGCGCCACATTCGATGACCCGCAACGCGCGGTCACGCCCGGCCAGTCCGTGGTGTTCTACGACGGTGAAATTTGCCTGGGGGGCGGCGTGATTGAAGTCGCCGAACCCTGGAGCAGCCCGGCATGAGCCCGACCCAGGAGCAATTGACGGCACTGGGCGGGGTCTTCCTTGCCGCAGTGCTGGTAGACAAGATCGCCAAGACCGGCCAGGTGACCGAGGCCGGCCTGACTTGCATGCTCGGCAGCCTGCTGGTGGTCGATCCGAAGGACACCCTGGACGTGTACGGTGGCGACGACCTGAGTCTGCGCGAAGGCTATCGCGCCCTGATCGGCGCCCTCGAACGCGACCCGAGCACCTTGCAACGCGAGCCGTTGCGCTACGCCTTGTCGATGCTCGGCCTTGAGCGGCAACTGGCCAAGCGCGACGACCTTCTGGAAACCATCGGCAAACGCCTGCCGCAGATCCAATCCCAGGTCGAACACTTCGGCCCGGCCCACGAGAACGTGATCGCCGCTTGCGGTGCCTTGTACCAGGACACCTTGAGCACCTTGCGCCAGCGGATACAGGTCCACGGCGACATGCGCAACCTGCAACAACCCAACAACGCCTCGAAAATCCGCGCCCTGCTCCTGGCGGGTATTCGTTCGGCACGGTTGTGGCGGCAACTGGGCGGTCATCGTTGGCAGTTGGTCATCAGCCGTCGCAAATTGCTCAAAGAGCTTTACCCGTTGATGCGCAACGAATAAGTCGCAACCACGGGCTATTTTCAAGCCGTTACGCGTAATACGCCGGTCAGTTGGCGACGGACCGGCGGATTTTTTCATGTATGATACGCGCCCCATTTCGTTGCCCGACTGTCCGAGAACACCCCATGCAGCTCTCTTCGCTCACTGCGGTTTCCCCTGTTGACGGCCGCTACGCCGGCAAAACCCAGGCCCTGCGCCCTATTTTCAGCGAATACGGCCTGATCCGTGCTCGTGTACTGGTTGAAGTGCGCTGGCTCCAGCGCCTGGCCGCTCACCCTGCCATCAGCGAAGTGCCGGCGTTTTCCGCGCAAGCCAACGCCGTGCTCAACACCCTGGCGGAAAACTTCTCCCTGGAGCACGCCGAGCGCGTGAAAGAGATCGAGCGCACCACCAACCACGACGTCAAAGCCATCGAGTACCTGCTCAAAGAGCAAGCGGCCAAGCTGCCGGAACTGGCCCAGGTCAGCGAGTTCATCCACTTTGCCTGCACCAGCGAGGACATCAACAACCTGTCCCACGCCCTGATGCTGCGCGAAGGCCGTGATGACGTGATGCTGCCGCTGATGCGCCAGACCGCCAACGCCATCCGCGAACTGGCCATCCGCTTCGCCGACGTGCCAATGCTGTCGCGCACCCACGGCCAGCCGGCTTCGCCGACCACCCTGGGTAAAGAACTGGCCAACGTGGTGTATCGCCTGGAGCGCCAGATCGCTCAAGTGGCCGCCGTGCCATTGCTGGGCAAGATCAACGGCGCCGTAGGCAACTACAACGCCCACCTGTCGGCCTACCCTGAGATCGACTGGGAAGCCAACGCCCGCGCCTTCATCGAAGACGAACTGGGCCTGGGTTTCAACCCGTACACCACGCAGATCGAACCCCACGACTATATCGCCGAGCTGTTCGACGCGATTGCGCGCTTCAACACCATCCTGATCGACTTCGACCGTGATATCTGGGGCTACATTTCCCTGGGTTACTTCAAGCAGCGCACCATTGCCGGCGAAATCGGTTCGTCGACCATGCCGCACAAGGTCAACCCGATCGATTTCGAAAACTCCGAAGGCAACCTGGGCATCGCCAACGCCCTGTTCCAGCACCTGGCCAGCAAACTGCCGATCTCCCGCTGGCAGCGCGACCTGACCGACTCCACCGTACTGCGCAACCTCGGTGTGGGCTTTGCCCATAGCGTGATCGCGTACGAAGCCAGCCTCAAAGGCATCAGCAAACTGGAACTCAACGCGCAGAAAATCGCCGCTGACCTGGACGCTTGCTGGGAAGTCCTGGCCGAGCCGATCCAGACCGTGATGCGCCGCTACAACATCGAAAACCCGTACGAGAAGCTGAAAGAATTGACACGTGGCAAGGGCATCAGCCCTGAGGCGCTGCAAACTTTCATCGACGGCCTGGACATGCCAGCCGCGGCCAAGGCAGAGCTGAAGCTGCTGACTCCGGCCAACTACATCGGCAACGCTGTAGACCAAGCCAAACGCATCTGAATGCGGCTTGAGCCCTTTAGACGCCCGGCAGCGCCGGGCGTTTTTATTCCCGTCTGAAAAATGATTTTTTTCAATAGGTTACACATGAATCCTGATATTCCTCTTCAACTTCTGGGCGGCATCACGGCACGGGAATTCCTGCGCGACTACTGGCAGAAAAAACCGCTGCTGATCCGCCAGGCCATCCCTGATTTCGAAAGCCCGATCGACGCCGACGAACTGGCCGGCCTGGCGCTGGAAGAAGAAGTCGAGTCGCGCCTGGTAATCGAGCACGGCGAGCGCCCATGGGAACTGCGCCGCGGCCCGTTTGCCGAAGATGCCTTCAGCACCCTGCCCGAGCGCGAGTGGACCCTGCTGGTGCAGGCGGTCGACCAGTTCGTGCCGGAAGTGGCCGAATTGCTGGAGCAGTTCCGATTCCTGCCAAGCTGGCGCATCGACGACGTGATGATCAGCTTTGCCGCCCCCGGTGGCAGCGTAGGCCCACACTTCGACAACTATGACGTGTTCCTGCTGCAAGCCCAGGGCAAGCGCAACTGGAAGATCGGCCAGATGTGCAACTCGCAAAGCCCGTTGCTGCAACACGCGGACCTGCGCATCCTCGCCGAATTCGAAGAAAGTGCCGAATGGGTGCTGGAGCCGGGCGATATGCTCTACCTGCCGCCACGCCTGGCGCACTTCGGTATCGCTGAAGACGACTGCATGACCTATTCGGTAGGCTTTCGCGCACCGAGCGCCGCGGAAGTGCTGACCCACTTCACCGACTTCCTCAGCCAGTACCTGACGGATGAAGAGCGCTACACCGACGCCGACGCCCAGCCCGTCAGCGACCCGCACCAGATCCAGAGCGACGCCCTCGACCGCCTGAAAAGCCTGCTGGCCGAGCACATGAGCGATGAGCGCATGCTGCTGACCTGGTTCGGCCAGTTCATGACCGAGCCGCGCTACCCGGAACTGGTCGCAGGCCCCGAAGAGCTGGCGCAGGATGAAGTGATCAGCAGCCTGGAAGACGGCGCAGTACTGATTCGCAACCCGAGCGCGCGCCTGGCCTGGTCGGAAGTGGACGACGACGTACTGCTGTTCGCCAGCGGCCAGAGCCGCTACCTGCCGGGCAAGCTGCGCGAGCTGCTGAAGCTGATCTGCGCTGCCGACGCCTTGCACGTCGACAACCTGGGGCCGTGGCTGGCCGATGAAGACGGCCGCGACCTGCTGTGCGAACTGGTCAAGCAAGGAAGCCTGGGGTTTGCCGATGAATAAAATTCACGTAAGTGTCGCAGACTGGCAAAAGGACATCGCCGAGATCCGGCGCATTCGTGAAGCGGTATTTATCGCTGAGCAATCGGTTCCACCCGAACTGGAATGGGACGCAGACGACGCCGGGGCCATGCACTTCCTCGCGTTCGAAGGCGACTTTCCCATTGGCACGGCTCGCCTGCTACCCAGTGGCGAAATCGGTCGCGTGTCTGTCCTCAAGGACTGGCGCGGGCTGAAGGTCGGCGACAAGTTGATGGAAGCGGTCATTGGCGAGGCCGAGAAGCGCGGCCAGACCCGCCAGTTCCTCAGCGCGCAGGTGTATGCCGCACCGTTTTATGAGCGGCTAGGGTTCAAGATCGTCAGCGGGGAATTCCTGGAAGTCGGGATTCCTCATGTTGATATGGAGCGCGAGGGCTGATCCAAGACCGAGTCGCTCCCATCGCAGGCAAGCCAGCTCCCACACTTGGAATGTATTCTCCTGTGGCAGCTGGCTTGCCTGCGATAGCGGTATCAGCAACACCCCAAAAGGCCCTGTCATCCACCGATGCCAGGGCCTTTTGCCGTCTAGGATTCAACTTGCGCCCCGCCAGGCCGATAAACTGGCACTATCAAGCCCAAATGACTTGCAGAGATAACGGACATGTCCCTACGCACCCTAGTCGCCAGCCTGTTCATGGCCATCAGTTTTTCGGCAATGGCGGCCACCGAAGTCCTGCCCCTGAACAACCGCACCAGCTCAGACCTGTTGCCCGTAGCACAGAATTTCATTGGCAAGGACGGCACCGTCAGCGCCTACGGTAATCAATTGATCGTCAATGCCGAGCCTGACAAAATCCAGGGTCTGCGCGCCCTGCTCGCACAACTGGACACTCCGTCCAAACGCTTGCTGATCACCGTTGACACTAACGAAAACAATCAGCAAACCAACCGCCAGGTCATCACCTACAGCACCGAAAGCCGCGAAGGCGGAGTCCAGCAGATCCAGGCCAGCGAAGGCGTGCCCGCACTGATCCAGGTCGGCCAGAGCGTGCCACTGACCACCACCCAGCCCGACGCCTATGGCCGTCCGCAAAACCAGACCCAGTACCGCAACGTCACCCAGGGCTTCTACGTCACCGCCAGCGTCACCGGCGAGACCGTACACCTGAGCATCAGCACCAATCGTGACCGAATGAGCCAGGAACGTCCCGATGTAGTGAATGTGCAAAGCACCGACACAACTGTCAGCGGACGCCTGGGCGAGTGGATCACCCTGGCCGGTATCAACCGCCAGACCCAGGCCGACAAACAGGGCGCAACCCGCACCTACTCGACCCAGGGCCGGGATGACCTGACACTGCGGGTCAAAGTCGACACCTTGAACTGAAGCACCAAAAACTGACTGATTAGTCGTATTAGACCAAAGATGTAGTGCCATAAAAAAAGCACTACAAAACATTTGACGATCCAAAAAAGCATGGGCATGATGGCCTCGCTCCCGCTAATCAGGGGCCCTGGCAAGGGCCTTCGGATCGCCGCTCCAAGCTACCCACCCGAGCCGATTCGTGTCTGTACCGCCCACAAGGTGTGTTTGACTTTGGTTGCGACTGGAACGAAGTTGTCCCGAGGGACGGAAGCTAACCAGGTAACCCGGCAACACACTGATGGATCGTACCAGGGCCCACGACGCCCGAAGACTGTTCTCGGCTCGCCTCTACCTGCTCACTTTCTCCCTTGAGCCTATCGTTCATCCCGTCGCCTTCCCCGCCAAGCACAACTTGACCGCCTAAGCTTCTGGTCAGCGAGCAGCCATTCCCACGCACTGAATACGTGGCTGGCAAACGGAATTTTCCACCCAGACCTATGCGACGAGGTTTTTCCCCATGGCACTGACACGCGAACAGCAAATTGCAGCCCTTGAAAAAGACTGGGCTGAAAACCCACGCTGGAAAGGCGTGACTCGCGCCTACTCCGCTGCTGACGTCGTCCGCCTGCGCGGCTCGGTTCAACCTGAGCACACCTTTGCAAAACTGGGCGCCGAGAAGCTGTGGAAGCTGGTTACCCAGGGCGCCAAGCCGTCCTTCCGTCCCGAGAAAGATTTCGTCAACTGCATGGGCGCCCTGACCGGCGGCCAGGCTGTGCAACAAGTCAAGGCCGGCATCCAGGCGATCTACCTGTCCGGCTGGCAAGTGGCTGCGGACAACAACTCCGCCGAGTCCATGTACCCTGACCAATCGCTGTACCCGGTGGATTCCGTACCCACCGTGGTCAAGCGCATCAACAACTCGTTCCGCCGCGCCGACCAGATCCAGTGGAAAGCCGGCAAAGGTCCGGGCGACGAAGGCTACATCGACTACTTCGCGCCAATCGTGGCCGACGCCGAAGCCGGTTTCGGTGGCGTACTGAACGCCTACGAACTGATGAAGAGCATGATCGAGGCAGGCGCTGCCGGCGTTCACTTCGAAGACCAACTGGCCTCCGTGAAAAAATGCGGCCACATGGGCGGCAAGGTACTGGTTCCGACCCAGGAAGCCGTACAAAAGCTGACCGCTGCGCGCCTGGCCGCTGACGTCGCCGGTACGCCAACCATTATCCTGGCCCGTACCGACGCCAACGCTGCTGACCTGCTGACATCGGACTGCGACCCGTACGACCAGCCGTTCGTGACTGGCGAGCGCACCCAGGAAGGCTTCTACAAGGTTCGTGCAGGCCTGGATCAAGCAATTGCCCGTGGCCTGGCCTACGCACCTTACGCCGACCTGATCTGGTGCGAAACCGCCAAGCCAGACCTGGACGAAGCCCGTCGCTTCGCCGAGGCGATCAAGAAGGAATATCCGGACCAACTGCTGTCCTACAACTGCTCGCCTTCCTTCAACTGGAAGAAGAACCTGGACGACGCAACCATCGCCAAGTTCCAGCGCGAACTGTCCGCCATGGGCTACAAGCACCAGTTCATCACCCTGGCCGGCATTCACAACATGTGGCACAGCATGTTCAACCTGGCGCACGACTACGCCCGCAATGACATGACCGCCTACGTGAAGCTGCAGGAGCAGGAATTCGCTGACGCCGCCAAAGGCTACACCTTCGTGGCGCACCAGCAGGAAGTGGGCACTGGCTACTTCGACGACATGACCACCGTGATCCAGGGCGGCTCCTCGTCCGTGACCGCGCTGACCGGTTCGACCGAAGAAGAACAGTTTCACTAAGTAGCCGAGTACACGGCCATTGCGGGCCCGATAGAAAGCTAACCGCAATGCCGCACGATCTGACGCCCCGACTGGTTCGGGGCGTTTTTTTTGCTCTGAGAAAACCCGCCCACCGCTGCGAAGATCAAAATGTGGGAGCGGGCTTGCTCGCGAAAGCGGTGTGTCAGTCAAAAAACTGCTGGCTGATGCGCCGCTTTCGCGAGCAAGCCCGCACCCACAATGAAAATGCGGTTAGCCTGATGTTTTTGCACAAAACCTTGATCCAGAGCGGTATTCGCTCAGGAAAAATCAGTTAAAAGTTGCGCGCTGGCAACTTGCGCCAAACGGGCAAGTAACAACAACTTTCCCCGCGATGCACTCAACATCCGCTTAAAACTCTTGCAAACAATATTCATTATCATTTAGAGCAACAAAACATCGTTACACGCCAAACAAAACATATTTGATGAAAATCAGGCTAATGCCCGCAGCGTCTGGGCTACAGCCCCATAAAGGTGCACTATGTCCTTATTTCAACGAATAATTTCGCTACAGGAATTTTACTTGCTAGGTGTTTAGCCATAAAATCACCGCGATTGATTGCGCTGCGACATATCGTCACTGCGCCATTACTTTTTCGAGCTCAGAGACCTTTGCTCTCTGTTAAGGATTTCCAGCATGACCGAAGCGACAGGACTCATGGCCCACAACTGGGGCTTTGCCATTTTCCTCCTCGGTGTTGTCGGCCTTTGCGCCTTCATGCTCGGTGTCTCCAGCCTTCTCGGGTCAAAAGCCTGGGGCCGCAGCAAAAACGAACCGTTCGAGTCCGGCATGCTACCTACAGGTGGTGCCCGCTTGCGGCTCTCAGCCAAATTCTATCTGGTCGCGATGCTGTTCGTGATCTTCGATATCGAAGCCCTCTTTCTCTTTGCCTGGTCTGTGTCCGTCCGCGAAAGCGGCTGGACCGGATTCGTCGAAGCTCTCGTTTTCATAGCAATTCTGTTGGCAGGCCTTGTCTACCTATTTCGAGTGGGCGCCCTTGACTGGGCTCCGGAAGCTCGTCGCAAGCGGCAAGCGAAGCTGAAACAATGAGGCTTTGGCGATGCAATACAATCTCACCAGGATCGACCCGGATGCTCCTAACGATCAGTACCCCATTGGCGAACGGGAAACCGTTTCCGATCCGTTAGAAGACCAAGTCCACAAAAACATCTACATGGGCAAGCTGGAAGACGTGCTGAGTGGCGCGGTCAACTGGGGGCGCAAGAATTCCCTGTGGCCGTACAACTTCGGCCTTTCGTGCTGCTACGTGGAAATGACCACCGCCTTCACGGCGCCCCACGACATCGCGCGCTTTGGCGCCGAGGTTATCCGGGCCTCGCCGCGCCAGGCGGATTTCATGGTTATCGCCGGCACCTGCTTTATCAAGATGGCGCCGATCATCCAGCGTCTCTACGAGCAAATGCTCGAGCCGAAGTGGGTTATTTCCATGGGTTCGTGCGCAAACTCCGGTGGCATGTACGACATCTACTCCGTGGTTCAGGGTGTGGACAAGTTCCTGCCCGTGGACGTCTACGTGCCTGGCTGCCCGCCCCGTCCTGAAGCATTCCTGCAAGGCTTGATGCTGCTGCAGGAATCGATTGGCAAGGAGCGTCGCCCACTTTCCTGGGTTGTCGGAGATCAAGGCGTATACCGCGCCGAGATGCCGTCACAAAAAGAACAGCGCCGCGAACAGCGTATTCAGGTCACCAACCTGCGCAGCCCCGACGAAGTCTGATCCAGAACCGCTTCTTTTATAGAACGAAAACCTGGCTTCATTCTTTACGTTGACCGAAAGCGATAAAAAACCATGACTACAGGCAGTGCTCGACGCATCCCGCCTTATAAGGCAGACGACCAGGATGTGGTCGTCGAACTCAATAACCGTTTTGGCCCTGACGCCTTTACCGCCCAGGCCACACGCACCGGTATGCCGGTGCTGTGGGTGGCGCGTGCCAAGCTCGTCGAAGTCCTGACCTTCCTGCGCAACCTGCCCAAGCCGTACGTCATGCTCTATGACCTGCATGGCGTGGACGAGCGTCTGCGTACCAAGCGCCAGGGGCTGCCGAGCGGCGCCGATTTCACCGTGTTCTATCACCTGATGTCGCTGGAACGTAACAGCGACGTGATGATCAAGGTCGCCCTCTCGGAAAGCGACCTGAGCATCCCGACCGTGACCGGCATCTGGCCAAACGCTAGTTGGTACGAGCGTGAAGTCTGGGACATGTTCGGCATCGACTTCCCGGGCCACCCGCATCTGACGCGCATCATGATGCCACCGACCTGGGAAGGTCACCCGCTGCGCAAGGACTTCCCTGCCCGCGCCACCGAATTCGATCCGTTCAGCCTCAACCTGGCCAAGCAGCAGCTTGAAGAAGAAGCGGCGCGCTTCCGTCCGGAAGACTGGGGCATGAAACGCTCCGGTACCAACGAGGACTACATGTTCCTCAACCTGGGCCCGAACCACCCTTCGGCCCACGGTGCCTTCCGCATCATCCTGCAACTGGACGGCGAAGAGATCGTCGACTGCGTGCCGGACATCGGCTACCACCACCGTGGTGCGGAGAAGATGGCCGAGCGCCAGTCCTGGCACAGCTTCATCCCGTACACCGACCGTATCGACTACCTCGGCGGCGTGATGAACAACCTGCCGTACGTGCTCTCGGTCGAGAAGCTGGCCGGCATCAAGGTCCCCGACCGCGTCGACACCATCCGCATCATGATGGCCGAGTTCTTCCGGATCACCAGCCACCTGCTGTTCCTGGGTACCTATATCCAGGACGTCGGCGCCATGACCCCGGTGTTCTTCACCTTCACCGACCGTCAGCGTGCGTACAAGGTCATCGAAGCCATCACCGGCTTTCGCCTGCACCCGGCCTGGTACCGCATCGGCGGTGTGGCCCACGACCTGCCGAACGGCTGGGAGCGCCTGGTCAAGGAATTCATCGACTGGATGCCCAAGCGTCTGGACGAGTACCAGAAAGCTGCCCTGGACAACAGCATCCTCAAGGGCCGGACCATCGGCGTTGCCCAGTACAACACCAAGGAAGCGCTGGAATGGGGCGTCACCGGTGCTGGCCTGCGTTCCACTGGCTGCGATTTCGACCTGCGCAAGGCGCGCCCGTACTCCGGCTACGAGAATTTCGAGTTCGAAGTGCCACTGGCGGCCAATGGCGATGCCTACGACCGCTGCATCGTGCGCGTCGAAGAAATGCGCCAGAGCCTGAAGATCATCGAGCAGTGCATGCGCAACATGCCGGCAGGCCCGTACAAGGCGGATCACCCGCTGACCACGCCGCCGCCTAAAGAGCGCACCCTGCAACACATCGAAACCCTGATCACCCACTTCCTGCAAGTCTCGTGGGGCCCGGTGATGCCGGCCAACGAGTCCTTCCAGATGATCGAAGCGACCAAGGGTATCAACAGTTATTACCTGACGAGCGATGGCGGCACCATGAGCTACCGCACCCGGATTCGCACCCCAAGCTTTGCCCACTTGCAGCAGATCCCTTCGGTGATCAAAGGCGAGATGGTCGCGGACTTGATTGCGTACCTGGGTAGTATCGATTTCGTTATGGCCGACGTGGACCGCTAAGCATGAACAGCACGCTTATCCAGACAGACCGTTTCACCTTGAGTGAAACCGAGCGCTCGGCCATCGAGCACGAGCTGCATCACTACGAAGACCCGCGCGCGGCGTCGATCGAAGCCTTGAAGATCGTCCAGAAGGAGCGTGGCTGGGTACCGGACGGCGCCCTCTACGCCATCGGCGAGATCCTCGGCATCCCCGCCAGCGACGTTGAAGGCGTGGCCACGTTCTACAGCCAGATCTTCCGCCAGCCGGTCGGCCGCCACATCATTCGCGTGTGCGACAGCATGGTCTGCTACATCGGTGGCCACGAATCGGTGGTCGACGCGATCCAGAGCAAGCTGGGCATCGGCCTGGGCCAAACCACCCCGGACGGCCGCTTCACGCTGTTGCCGGTGTGCTGCCTGGGCAACTGCGACAAGGCGCCGGCGTTGATGATCGACGACGACACATTCGGTGACGTGCAGCCTGCTGGCGTGACCCAATTGCTCGAGGGCTACCCATGACCCTGACTTCCTTCGGCCCGGCGAACCTGATCAAGCGTTCGCCCGAAACCCATCCCCTGACCTGGCGCCTGCGTGACGACGGCGAACCGGTATGGCTTGACGAATACCAGGCCAAGAACGGTTACGCCGCCGCGCGCAAAGCCTTTGCCGACATGGCTCAGGATGACATCGTCCAGACCGTGAAAGACGCAGGCCTCAAAGGCCGCGGCGGTGCAGGCTTCCCCACTGGTGTGAAGTGGGGCCTGATGCCCAAGGACGAATCCATCAACATCCGCTACCTGCTGTGCAACGCGGATGAAATGGAGCCCAACACCTGGAAAGACCGCATGCTGATGGAGCAACTGCCCCATCTGCTGATCGAAGGCATGCTGATCAGTGCCCGCGCGCTGAAAACCTACCGTGGCTACATCTTCCTGCGTGGCGAGTACACCACCGCCGCCAAGCACCTGAACCGTGCCGTGGAAGAAGCCAAGGCCGCAGGCCTGCTGGGCAAGAACATCCTGGGTTCGGGTTTCGACTTCGAGCTGTTCGTGCACACCGGCGCCGGGCGTTATATCTGCGGTGAAGAAACCGCACTGATCAACTCCCTCGAAGGCCGCCGCGCCAACCCGCGCTCCAAGCCGCCCTTCCCTGCCGCCGTGGGCGTGTGGGGCAAGCCTACGTGCGTTAACAACGTCGAGACCCTGTGCAACGTGCCGGCGATCATCGCCGACGGCGTGGACTGGTACAAATCCTTGGCCCGCGAAGGCAGCGAAGACATGGGCACCAAGCTCATGGGCTTCTCCGGCAAGGTCAAGAATCCTGGGCTGTGGGAACTACCGTTCGGCGTGACCGCCCGCGAGCTGTTTGAGGACTATACCGGTGGCATGCGTGACGGTTACACCCTCAAGGCCTGGCAGCCAGGCGGTGCCGGCACCGGTTTCCTGTTGCCCGAGCACCTGGACGCACAAATGTATGCCGGCGGCATCGGCAAGGTGGGCACCCGGATGGGTACCGGCCTGGCGATGGCGGTGGACAACACCGTGAACATGGTCTCGCTGCTGCGCAACATGGAGCAATTCTTCGCTCGCGAGTCCTGTGGTTTCTGCACACCGTGCCGCGATGGCCTGCCATGGAGCGTCAAGCTGCTGATGGCCATCGAGAAAGGCGAAGGCCAGCCGGGGGATATCGAGACCCTGCTGGGCCTGGTCGGCTTCCTCGGCCCTGGCAAGACCTTCTGTGCTCACGCACCGGGCGCCGTGGAGCCACTGGGCAGTGCAATCAAGTACTTCCGCTCGGAGTTCGAAGCCGGCATCGCGCCCAAAAGCGCCGCCGTCCCGCCTCTGGCGAAGCCGATCGTAGTCGGCGCGTAACGCTTCAAGAAGCGAAGGGTCCGTGCCCTTCGCTTTGTCATGTGCTGACGCCTTGAAGGCTGTGTTGATGCACATGAATAACAAGATTCCATTAGCCACGCCCGCTGACAACGGGCCAACGAAGAACTTTGAACCATGGCCACTATCCACGTAGACGGCAAAGCGCTCGAAGTCGATGGGGCAGACAACCTGTTACAGGCGTGTCTGTCACTAGGCCTCGACATCCCGTATTTCTGCTGGCACCCCGCGCTTGGTAGCGTCGGCGCCTGTCGCCAGTGCGCGGTCAAGCAATACACCGACGAGAATGACACCCGTGGTCGTATCGTCATGTCCTGCATGACCCCAGCCACCGACAACACCTGGATCTCCATCGACGATGAAGAATCCAAGGCGTTCCGCGCCAGTGTCGTTGAATGGCTGATGACCAACCACCCCCACGACTGCCCGGTCTGTGAGGAAGGCGGTCACTGCCACCTGCAAGACATGACGGTGATGACCGGCCACAACGAGCGCCGTTATCGCTTCACCAAGCGTACCCACCAGAACCAGCAACTGGGCCCGTTCATTTCCCACGAAATGAACCGCTGCATCGCCTGCTATCGCTGTGTACGCTTCTATAAAGACTACGCTGGTGGCACCGACCTCGGCGTATTCGGCGCCCACGACAACGTGTACTTCGGTCGCGTTGAAGACGGCGTGCTCGAAAGCGAGTTCTCCGGCAACCTCACCGAGGTCTGCCCGACCGGTGTGTTCACCGACAAGACCCACTCCGAGCGCTACAACCGCAAGTGGGACATGCAGTTCGCGCCGAGCATCTGCCATGGCTGCTCCAGCGGTTGCAACATTTCCCCGGGCGAACGCTACGGTGAACTGCGTCGCATCGAAAACCGCTTCAACGGTTCGGTCAACCAGTACTTCCTGTGCGACCGTGGTCGCTTCGGCTATGGCTACGTCAACCGCGAAGACCGCCCTCGCCAGCCGTTGCTGGCCGATGGCGCCAAGCTGAGCCTGGATGATGCGCTAGACAAAGCTGCCGACCTGCTGCGCGGGCGCAACATTGTCGGTATCGGCTCGCCGCGTGCCAGCCTCGAAAGCAACTACGCGTTGCGCGAGCTGGTGGGTGCCGAGCACTTCTATTCCGGTATCGAAGCCGGCGAGCTGGAGCGCATCCGCCTGGTCCTGCAGGTGCTCAATGACAGCCCGCTGCCAGTTCCGAACATGCGCGACATCGAAGACCACGACGCCATCTTCGTGCTCGGTGAAGACCTGACCCAGACCGCCGCGCGCATTGCCCTGTCTCTGCGCCAGTCGGTCAAAGGCAAGGCTGAAGAAATGGCCGACGCCATGCGCGTCCAGCCTTGGCTCGACGCCGCCGTGAAAAACATCGGCCAGCACGCGCTGAACCCACTGTTTATCGCAAGCGTCGCTGAAACCAAGCTTGATGACATCGCCGAAGAGTGCGTCCATGCGGCGCCAGACGATCTGGCGCGCATCGGTTTCGCCGTGGCCCACGCCCTCGACGCCAGCGCGCCTGCCGTCGAAGGCCTGGACACTGAAGCTGGCGCACTGGCCCAGCGCATCGCTGATGCACTGCTGGCAGCCAAGCGTCCACTGATCATTGCCGGTACCTCCCTGGGTTCCAAGGCGCTGATCGAAGCCGCCGCCAACATCGCCAAGGCCTTGAAGCTGCGCGAGAAGAACGGTTCCATCAGCCTGGTCGTGCCGGAAGCCAACAGCCTTGGCCTGGCCATGCTTGGTGGCGAATCCGTGGACGCAGCCCTGCAAGCGGTGACCGACGGCAAAGCCGACGCCATCGTGGTGCTGGAAAACGACCTGTACACCCGCACCGATGCCGCCAAGGTTGACGCCGCGCTCGACGCCGCCAAGGTGCTGATCGTTGCCGACCACCAGAAGACCGCCACCAGCGGCCGTGCCCACCTGGTCCTGCCAGCCGCCACCTTCGCCGAAGGCGACGGTACCCTGGTCAGCCAGGAAGGTCGCGCCCAGCGCTTCTTCCAGGTGTTCGACCCGAAGTACATGGACGCCAGTATCCTGGTTCACGAAGGCTGGCGCTGGTTGCATGCCCTGCGCGCGACCTTGCTGAACCAGCCGATCGACTGGACCCAGCTCGACCACGTCACCGCAGCCGCCGCCGCGAGCGCACCGCAACTGGCACGTATCGTCGACGCCGCACCATCTGCCGCCTTCCGTATCAAGGGCATGAAGCTGGCCCGTGAACCGCTGCGTTACTCCGGTCGCACTGCCATGCGTGCCAACATCAGCGTGCACGAACCGCGTACCCCGCAAGACACCGATACCGCCTTTGCCTTCTCCATGGAAGGTTACTCCGGGTCGGCCGAGCCGCGTCAGCAGGTGCCATTTGCCTGGTCGCCGGGCTGGAACTCACCGCAAGCCTGGAACAAATTCCAGGACGAAGTCGGTGGCCATATCCGCGCTGGCGACCCGGGCACCCGCCTGATCGAAAGCAAAGGTGACTCGCTGAACTGGTTTGCTGCCGTACCGCGTCCGTTCAACCCGGCCCAGGGTACCTGGCAGGTTGTGCCGTTCTTCCACCTGTTCGGCAGCGAAGAAAACTCTTCCAAGGCCGCACCGGTACAAGAGCGCATCCCGGCCGCCTACGTTTCCCTAGCCAAGTCCGAAGCCGACCGCCTGGGCGTCAACGACGGTGCCCTGCTCAGCCTGAACGTGGCCGGCCAGACCCTGCGTCTGCCGCTGCGCATCAACGAAGAGTTGGGCGCCGGCCTGGTTGCACTGCCCAAAGGCATCGCCGGCATTCCACCGGCAATCTTTGGCAAAACCGTTGACGGTCTGCAGGAGGCAGCGCAATGACCTGGTTCACCCCTGAAGTGATCGACGTGATCATTGCGGTCCTCAAGGCCATCGTGATCCTGTTGGCCGTGGTCGTCGCGGGCGCCCTGCTCAGCTTCGTCGAGCGTCGCCTGCTGGGCTGGTGGCAGGACCGTTACGGTCCGAACCGCGTTGGCCCGTTCGGTATGTTCCAGATCGCTGCCGACATGCTGAAAATGTTCTTCAAGGAAGACTGGACCCCGCCGTTTGCCGACAAGGTGATCTTCACCCTGGCACCGGTCGTGGCCATGAGCGCCTTGCTGATCGCCTTCGCGATCATCCCGATCACCCCGACCTGGGGCGTGGCGGACCTGAACATCGGCTTGCTGTTCTTCTTCGCCATGGCCGGTCTGTCGGTCTACGCGGTGCTGTTCGCCGGCTGGGCCAGTAACAACAAGTTCGCCCTGCTGGGCAGCTTGCGGGCATCGGCCCAGACCGTGTCCTACGAAGTGTTCATGGGCCTGGCGCTGATGGGCATCGTGGCGCAGGTCGGCTCGTTCAACATGCGCGACATCGTCGAGTACCAGGCGCAGAACCTGTGGTTCATCATTCCGCAGTTCTTCGGTTTCTGTACCTTCTTCATCGCGGGCGTGGCCGTGACTCACCGTCACCCCTTCGACCAGCCGGAAGCGGAACAGGAACTGGCCGACGGCTACCACATTGAATACGCCGGCATGAAATGGGGCATGTTCTTCGTCGGTGAGTACATCGGCATCATCTTGATCTCGGCCCTGCTGGTCACGCTGTTCTTCGGCGGCTGGCACGGCCCGTTCGGCATCCTGCCGCAGTTGGCGTTCTTCTGGTTCTTCCTGAAGACCGCATTCTTCATCATGTTGTTTATCCTGCTGCGCGCGTCCATTCCGCGCCCACGATACGACCAGGTGATGGATTTCAGCTGGCGCTTCTGCCTGCCGCTGACCCTGATCAATTTGCTGGTGACGGCTGCCGTTGTGTTGTTGAACACGCCAGCGGGCGCGGTTCAGTGAGGATTTGACCCATGTTCAAATATATTGGCGACATCGTTAAGGGTACCGGTACCCAGTTGCGAAGCCTGGTGATGGTTTTCGGCCATGGCTTTCGCAAACGCGACACCCTGCAATACCCGGAAGAAGCGGTGTACCTGCCGCCGCGCTATCGCGGCCGCATCGTGCTGACCCGCGACCCCGATGGCGAAGAACGTTGCGTAGCCTGCAACCTGTGTGCCGTGGCGTGCCCGGTTGGCTGTATCTCCCTGCAGAAAGCTGAAACCGAAGACGGTCGCTGGTACCCGGACTTCTTCCGCATCAACTTCTCGCGCTGCATTTTCTGCGGCCTCTGCGAGGAAGCTTGCCCGACCACCGCAATCCAGCTGACACCGGATTTCGAGATGGCCGAGTTCAAACGTCAGGACCTGGTGTACGAGAAAGAAGATCTGCTGATCTCTGGTCCCGGTAAAAACCCTGATTACAACTTCTATCGTGTTGCAGGTATGGCCGTTGCCGGTAAGCCGAAAGGCGCCGCACAAAACGAAGCCGAGCCGATCAACGTGAAGAGCTTGCTGCC
Organism: Pseudomonas fluorescens; assembly: GCF_000730425.1. Classification (NCBI taxonomy): domain Bacteria; kingdom Pseudomonadati; phylum Pseudomonadota; class Gammaproteobacteria; order Pseudomonadales; family Pseudomonadaceae; genus Pseudomonas; species Pseudomonas fluorescens. Next base: position 1,353,495 of record NZ_CP008896.1, read on the forward strand.
TTAAGGAAGAAAGATGGAATTCGCTTTCTATTTCGCATCGGGTATTGCAGTGGTGTCCACACTTCGCGTGATCACCAACAACAACCCCGTGCACGCCCTGCTCTACCTGATCATTTCGCTGATCGCCGTGGCCATGACTTTTTTCAGCCTCGGCGCACCGTTTGCCGGTGTCCTGGAAGTGATCGCCTACGCTGGCGCCATCATGGTGCTGTTCGTGTTTGTGGTGATGATGCTCAACCTCGGGCCGGCCTCGGTCGCCCAGGAGCGCGTCTGGCTCAAGCCCGGCATCTGGCTCGGCCCGGTGATCCTGGCGGCCCTGCTGCTGGGTGAACTGCTGTATGTACTGTTCGCTCACCAGAGCGGCCAGGCCATCGGCCACACCACCGTAGACGCGAAGGCCGTGGGCATCAGCCTGTTCGGCCCGTACCTGCTGGTGGTCGAACTGGCGTCGATGCTGCTGCTCGCTGCAGCCGTCACCGCCTTCCACTTGGGCCGCAACGAAGCCAAGGAGCAATGACGATGCCTGCTATCCCCTTGGAGCATGGTCTGGCGGTCGCCGGCATCCTGTTCTGCCTTGGCCTGGTCGGCCTGATGGTTCGCCGTAACATTCTGTTCGTGTTGATGAGCCTGGAAATCATGATGAACGCCGCAGCACTGGCCTTCATCGTCGCAGGTGCACGTTGGGGCCAGCCGGATGGACAAGTCATGTTCATCCTGGTGATCAGCCTGGCAGCCGCCGAGGCCAGTATCGGCCTGGCGATCCTGCTGCAACTGTATCGTCGCTTCCACACGCTTGATATCGACGCTGCCAGTGAGATGCGCGGATGAACATGATCTTTCTGACTTTCGTATTCCCCCTGATCGGTTTTCTGCTGCTGTCGTTCTCCCGTGGACGCTGGTCGGAAAACCTCTCGGCCCTGGTCGGCGTGGGTTCCATTGGCCTGTCGGCGATTGTCGCCGCCTACGTCATCTGGCAATTCAACGTCGCGCCGCCGCAAGCCGGTCACTACACCCTGGTGCTGTGGCAGTGGATGGCCGTCGAGGGCTTCAAGCCTGACTTCGCCCTCTACGTCGACGGCCTGTCGATCACCATGCTTGGCGTGGTGGTAGGCGTGGGTTTCCTGATCCACCTGTTCGCGTCCTGGTACATGCGCGGTGAGGCCGGTTATTCGCGCTTCTTCGCCTACACCAACCTGTTTATCGCCAGCATGCTGTTCCTGGTGCTGGGCGATAACCTGTTGTTCCTGTACTTCGGCTGGGAAGGCGTGGGCCTGTGCTCGTACCTGTTGATCGGTTTCTACTACAGCAACCGCAACAACGGTAATGCGGCGCTCAAGGCGTTTGTCGTGACCCGGATCGGCGATGTGTTCATGGCCATCGGCCTGTTCATCCTGTTCCAACAGGTGGGCACGCTGAATATCCAGGAACTGCTGGTGCTGGCACCGCAGAAATTCCAGGTCGGCGACTTCTGGATCACCCTGGCGACCCTGATGCTGCTGGGTGGCGCTGTCGGTAAATCGGCACAACTGCCACTGCAAACCTGGCTGGCAGACGCCATGGCCGGTCCTACCCCGGTGTCGGCACTGATCCACGCCGCCACCATGGTGACCGCCGGTGTCTACCTGATCGCCCGTACCCACGGCCTGTTCACCCTGGCGCCGGAAATCCTGCACCTGGTGGGCCTGGTAGGCGGCGTGACCCTGGTGCTGGCCGGCTTCGCCGCGCTGGTGCAGACCGACATCAAGCGCATCCTCGCCTACTCGACCATGAGCCAGATCGGCTACATGTTCCTGGCCCTGGGCGTCGGCGCCTGGGACGGCGCGATCTTCCACCTGATGACCCACGCCTTCTTCAAGGCCCTGCTGTTCCTGGCCTCCGGTGCGGTGATCGTTGCCTGCCACCACGAGCAGAACATCTTCAAGATGGGCGGCCTGTGGAAGAAATTGCCGCTGGCCTACGCCAGCTTCATCGTCGGTGGTGCCGCGCTCGCAGCCCTGCCACTGGTGACCGCAGGTTTCTACTCCAAAGACGAAATCCTCTGGGAAGCCTTTGCCAGCGGTAACCAAGGCCTGCTGTACGCCGGCTTGGTAGGTGCGTTCATGACCTCGCTGTACACCTTCCGCCTGATCTTCATCACGTTCCACGGTGAAGCCAAGACCGAAGCCCACGCAGGCCACGGCATCTCCCACTGGCTGCCCCTGTCGGTGCTGATCATCCTGTCGACCTTCGTCGGCGCCATGATCACCCCGCCGCTGGCTGGCGTACTGCCACAAAGCGTCGGGCATGCCGGCGGTGACGCCAAGCACAGCCTGGAAATCGCCTCGGGCGCCATCGCCATCGCCGGTATCCTGCTGGCGGCCATGCTGTTCCTCGGCAAGCGTCGCTTCGTCACTGCCGTGGCCAACAGTGGCATTGGTCGCTTCCTTTCGGCCTGGTGGTTCGCTGCCTGGGGCTTCGACTGGATCTACGACAAACTGTTCGTCAAGCCTTACCTTGCGATCAGCCATGTACTGCGCAAAGACCCGCTCGACCAGACCATCGGTTTGATCCCGCGTGCCGCCAAGGCCGGTCACACCGCCCTGAGCCGCACCGAGACCGGCCAATTGCGTTGGTATGCAGCTTCCATGGCGGCCGGTGCCGTGCTGGTGATCGGCGCCATCGTAGTGGTAGCGGTCTGATATGAACTTTGCGAACTTGCGAAAGGAAACGAGCCCGTCATGATTCTGCCCTGGCTAATCCTGATCCCCTTTATCGGCGGCCTGCTCTGCTGGATGGGTGAACGCTTCGGCGCCACCCTGCCCCGCTGGATTGCGTTGCTGACCATGTCCCTGGAACTCGCACTCGGCCTCTGGCTGTGGGCCCATGGCGACTATTCATTTGCTCCGGCACCGGGTGTCGATCCAACCTTCGCGCTTGAATTCAAGCACGTCTGGATCGAACGCTTCGGCATCAACGTGCACCTGGCCCTCGATGGGCTGTCGCTGTTGATGATCCTGCTGACCGGCCTGCTGGGTATCCTCTCGGTACTCTGCTCCTGGAAAGAAATCGAGCGTCACGTGGGCTTCTTCCACCTGAACCTGATGTGGATCCTGGGCGGCGTTGTCGGCGTGTTCCTCGCCCTCGACCTGTTCATGTTCTTCTTCTTCTGGGAAATGATGCTGGTGCCGATGTACTTCCTCATCGCGCTCTGGGGTCACAGTTCTTCGGACGGCAAGAAAACCCGGATCTACGCGGCGACCAAGTTCTTCATCTTCACCCAGGCTTCCGGCCTGATCATGTTGGTGGCGATCCTGGGCCTGGTACTGGTCAACTTCAACAACACCGGCGTGATTACCTTCAACTACGCCGACCTGTTGAAAACCAAGATGTCGATGACCACCGAGTACATCCTCATGCTCGGTTTCTTCATCGCCTTCGCGGTGAAGCTGCCAGTGGTGCCGTTCCACTCCTGGCTGCCTGACGCTCACGCCCAGGCACCCACGGCGGGTTCCGTGGACCTGGCCGGTATCCTGTTGAAGACAGCGGCCTACGGCCTGCTGCGTTTCGCCCTGCCGCTGTTCCCGAATGCTTCGGCCGAGTTCGCGCCGATTGCCATGACCCTGGGTCTGATCGGGATCTTCTACGGTGCGTTCCTCGCTTTCGCCCAAACCGACATCAAGCGTCTGATTGCCTTCTCGTCCGTTTCCCACATGGGTTTCGTACTGATCGGCATCTACTCCGGCAGCCAGCTGGCGTTGCAAGGCGCGGTGATCCAGATGTTGGCCCACGGTGTATCGGCAGCTGCGCTGTTTATCCTCAGTGGCCAACTCTACGAGCGCCTGCACACCCGTGACATGCGTGAAATGGGCGGCATCTGGTCGCGTATCGCTTACCTGCCGGCGATCAGCCTGTTCTTTGCCGCAGCGTCCCTGGGCTTGCCAGGCACCGGTAACTTCGTCGGTGAGTTCCTGATCCTGATGGGTAGCTTCGTCAGTGCACCCTGGATCACTGCGATTGCCACCTCCGGCCTGGTGTTCGGTTCGGTCTACTCGCTGATCATGATTCACCGCGCCTACTTCGGCCCGACCAAGTCGGACGCCGTCCTCAAAGGGATGGATGCTCGCGAACTGATCATGGTGCTCGGCCTTGCGGTACTGCTGGTGTATATCGGCGTGTATCCGCAACCGTTCCTCGACACCTCTGCCGCCACGATGCATGGCGTGCAGCAGTGGTTGAGCACCGCCTTCACTCAACTCGCTTCGGCCCGGTAAGAGCGCTATGGAATTCACGATCCAACACTTTATCGCGCTTGCGCCGCTGCTGATTACCAGCCTCACCGTTGTGGTGGTGATGCTGGCAATCGCCTGGCGCCGCAATCACTCACAGACGTTCCTGCTGTCGACTGCAGGCCTGAACCTGGCCTTGCTGTCGATTATCCCGGCACTCAAGGTCGCCCCGCTGGCGGTGACCCCGCTGGTCATGATCGATGACTTCGCACTGCTGTACACCGCGTTGATCCTCGTTGCGACACTGGCCTGCGTCACCCTCGCCCATGCCTACCTCGGCGAAGGCGGCACCGGCTACCCGGGCAACCGCGAAGAGCTGTACTTGCTGATCCTGCTGGCTGCGGCCGGCGGTATCGTGCTGGTCAGCGCGCAACACCTGGCCGGTTTGTTCATCGGCCTGGAACTGCTGTCGATCCCGACCTACGGCCTGGTGGCCTACGCCTTCTTCAACAAGCGCTCCCTGGAAGCCGGCATCAAGTACATGGTGCTGTCGGCCGCCGGTTCCGCGTTCCTGTTGTTCGGTATGGCCCTGCTCTACGCCGAAGCCGGCAGCCTGAGCTTCAGCGGAATCGGCCACGCCCTGGCCGCCACCAGCATGCCTGCGCCGATTGCCCAACTGGGCCTGGCCATGATGCTGATCGGCCTGGCATTCAAGCTGTCGCTGGTACCGTTCCACCTGTGGACCCCGGACGTGTACGAAGGCGCCCCGGCGCCAGTGGCCGCGTTCCTGGCTACCGCGTCGAAGGTGGCCGTGTTTGCGGTGATGGTGCGTCTGTTCCAGATCTCCCCTGCCGCCAACACCGGCGTGCTGAGCGACGTGCTGACCGTGATCGCCATTGCGTCGATCCTGTTCGGCAACCTGCTGGCCCTGACCCAGAACAACCTCAAGCGTCTGCTGGGCTATTCATCCATCGCGCACTTCGGCTACCTGTTGATTGCCCTGGTGGCAAGCAAGGGCCTGGCGGTGGAAGCCATCGGTGTGTATCTGGTCACCTACGTGATCACCAGCCTCGGTGCGTTCGGGGTGATCACCCTGATGTCCTCGCCTTACAAAGGCCGTGACGCCGACGCCCTGTACGAATACCGCGGCCTGTTCTGGCGCCGTCCGTACCTGACCGCCGTACTGACCGTGATGATGCTGTCCCTGGCGGGTATCCCGCTGACCGCAGGTTTTATCGGCAAGTTCTACATCGTCGCTACCGGTGTGCAAGCCCACGAATGGTGGCTGGTGGCATCCCTGGTACTGGGCAGCGCCATCGGCGTGTTCTATTACCTGCGGGTGATGGTCACCCTGTACCTGATCGAGCCAAACCTGCGCCGTGTGGACGCCGAACTGCACTGGGAACAGAAAGCCGGCGGCGTGATGCTGCTGGCCATTGCCCTGCTGGCGTTCTTCCTGGGTGTCTACCCACAGCCGTTGCTCACCCTGGTGCAGCATGCGGTGATGGCGGGTTGATTACTTAGGTTCAAGCAGTAAACAGAACGGCACCTTTGGGTGCCGTTTTGCGTTTCTGGGGGGGAGATATGCGGTGCCACCACTGCCGCCATCGCGGGCAAGCCAGCTCCCACACTTGATCGCGTTCATTCTTTGGAATACGGCCCAATGTGGGAGCGGGCTTGCCCGCGATGGCGATCGAACAGACACCACAAAAAACGGCACCTCAAGGTGCCGTTTTGCTATCCCTCCTCCCTCACTTACGCGCCGCCTCCCACGACTTGAGCAAGTCCGCATAGTTCACGGTTTCACCCTTGGGCTTTTCGTTCGCCAACTTCGGCTTCGGCGCACCCGGCTGGTCGAACCAGTATTGGGCATCGCGCTCGGGGTTCATCTTCGGCCCGCAGATCGGCTGCACTTTGGAGCGCTCCAGGCGCGCCATGATGGCGTCCTGGTCCTTAGCCAGGCCATCCAGCGCCTGTTGCGGGGTCTTTTCGCCGCTGGCGGCTTCCGAGATATGGCTCCACCACAGCTGGGCCAGGCGAGGATAATCCGGCACGTTGGTGCCGGTCGGTGTCCATTGCACCCGCGCCGGGCTGCGATAGAACTCCACCAAGCCACCGAGTTTCGGCGCCAGGTCGGTCATGGCCTGGGAGTTGATGTCGGACTCGCGAATTGGCGTCAAGCCGACGATGGTTTTCTTCAACGACACGGTTTTCGACGTGACGAACTGCGCATACAGCCAAGCCGCCAGTTTCTGCTTCTCAGGCGTGGACTTGAGGAATGTCCAGGAGCCCACGTCCTGATACCCCAGTTTCATCCCCTCCTCCCAATACGGGCCACGTGGCGATGGCGCCATACGCCATTTCGGTGTGCCATCGGCGTTCATCACCGGCAGGCCGGGTTTGGTCATGTCGGCGGTAAAAGCGGTATACCAGAAAATCTGCTGCGCGATGTTGCCTTGGGACGGCACCGGCCCGGACTCGGAGAAGGTCATACCCGCTGCTTCCGGTGGTGCATAAGCGCGCATCCAGTCGACATACTTCTGCGTGGCAAACACGGCAGCCGGGCCATTCGTGTCGCCGCCTCGGGTCACGCTGGACCCAACCGGGTGGCAATTCTCGACCCGAATCCCCCATTCGTCCACGGGCAAACCATTGGGCAGGCCCTTGTCGCCACCACCGGCCATGGAGAACCAGGCATCAGTAAAACGCCAGCCAAGGGATGGGTCTTTCTTGCCGTAGTCCATATGCCCGTACACGCGCTTGCCGTCGATTTCCTTGACGTCTTCGCTGAAGAACTTGGCGATATCCTCATAGGCCGACCAGTTCACCGGTACGCCCAGTTCATAGCCGTATTTCTCCTTGAACTTTGCCTTGAGGTCGGCGCGCTCGAACCAATCGGCACGGAACCAGTACAGGTTGGCGAATTGCTGGTCGGGCAACTGATAGATCTTGCCGTCCGGCGCAGTGGTAAACGAGATACCAATGAAGTCCTTGAGGTCCAGAGTCGGCGAGGTGAAGTCCTTGCCTTCATTGGCCATCAGGTCGGTGATGGATTCGGTCTTGCCATAGCGAAAGTGCGTACCAATCAGGTCGGAATCGTTGACCCAACCGTCATAGATATTCTTGTCCGACTGCATTTGGGTCTGTAGTTTTTCCACCACGTCGCCTTCCTGCAGCAGGTCGTGGGTCAGCTTGATCCCGGTGATTTCACTGAAAGCCTTGGCCAGCACCTTGGATTCGTACTCGTGGGTGGTGAGGGTTTCCGACACCACATTGATCTTCATCCCACGAAACGGCTCAGCCGCCTTGATAAACCACTTCAACTCTTCAAGTTGCTGGGCTTCGCTGAGGGTGGACGGTTTGAACTCGCTGCCGATCCATTTTTTCGCGGCATCCTCATAGGCATCGGCCCAGGCCGCAGCACTCAGGCCACTGAGTGCCAAGACGGCGGCCAATGAAATGCTATGTCGCAGCTTATTGTTTTTATCGAACATAGAGACCTCCTGGTTGGTTTAAAACGGGGCACGTCAACGCCACCTCTCCTACAGGGGGCAGGCGATCACATCAGCCCCAACGCATCACAGACAACAGCCACACCACAGACAGCGCGGACGCCACCCAGATGCTCCAGCCGGTAACGCCGATCACCAGCAGATGCAGGTAGGCGCTCCCGAGAAGACCGATAAACAAGCGATCACCACGGGTGGTGCTGATCGGTAACAAACCGCGCCGGGGGATGCTCGGCGAGCGTAGTTCCCAGGTGGTCATGCCCGCCAGTAATAGGGCAATCGACGCAAAGAACAGCGCAGTCGGGGTGGTCCAGGCCATCCATTCCATCATCGTTTCCTCAGACCCGGCCCAGGGCAAAGCCCTTGGCCACATGGTTGCGAACAAACCAGATCACCAGCATGCCCGGCAGGATCGTCAGCACCCCGGCGGCGGCCAGCACGCCCCAGTCAATTCCGGAGGCTGACACGGTGCGGGTCATCACGGCAGCAATCGGCTTGGCATTGACGGACGTCAGCGTGCGCGCCAGCAGCAGTTCGACCCAGGAAAACATAAAGCAGAAAAACGCCGTGACACCGATCCCCGAACCAATCAGCGGGATAAAGATCTTCACAAAAAACTTCGGAAAGCTATAACCATCAATGTAGGCCGTTTCGTCGATCTCCTTGGGCACCCCGGACATAAAGCCTTCCAGGATCCACACCGCCAGCGGCACGTTAAACAGGCAATGGGCCAGGGCCACAGCGATATGGGTATCGAACAGGCCAATGGACGAATACAACTGGAAAAATGGCAACAGGAACACCGCCGGCGGTGCCATACGGTTGGTCAGCAACCAGAAGAACAGGTGCTTGTCGCCCAGGAAGCGATAGCGCGAAAACGCGTAGGCAGCCGGCAGCGCCACCGTCAGGGAAATCACTGTGTTCAGGCTCACGTAATACAGCGAGTTGAGATACCCGGTGTACCAACTGGGGTCGGTGAAGATCACCTTGTAATTGGCCAGGGTGAAATCCTGCGGAAACAGCGTCAGGCCGCCGAGGATTTCGGTGTTGCTCTTGAAGGACATGTTCAGCAGCCAGTAGATCGGCACCAGCAGGAACAGGATGTAGATCAGCAGCGGAATAACCTTGCGCTTACTCATGTTGGCGGCCTCAGCGATTGGCGTCGGAGTGGGTCATAGCGGTGTAGAACAGCCAGGACACCAACAGGATGATCAGGAAATACACCAGGGAAAACGCGGCAGCCGGGCCCAGGTCGAATTGACCGACAGCCATCTGGGTCAGGGTCTGGCTGAGGAAAGTCGTTGCATTACCAGGTCCCCCCCCCGTCAATACAAACGGCTCGGTGTAGATCATGAAACTGTCCATGAAGCGCAGCATCACCGCGATCAGCAGCACGCTCTTCATCTTGGGCAACTGGATATGTCGGAATACCGCCCAGGCCGACGCCCGGTCAATCCGCGCTGCCTGGTAGTACACATCCGGTATCGCCCGCAGCCCCGAGTAGCACAGCAGCGCCACCAGGGACGTCCAGTGCCACACATCCATTACCAGCACCGTGACCCAGGCGTCCATGGTGTTGGCAGCATAGTTGTAGTTGATGCCCATGGCATTGAGGCTCGACCCCAGCAGGCCAATATCGGCACGGCCGAAGATCTGCCAGATGGTGCCGACCACGTTCCACGGGATCAGCAGCGGGATGGCCATCACAATCAGCACCAGGGATGACCAGCGGCCTCTGGTGGGCATGGTCAGGGCGATGGCAATGCCCAGGGGGATCTCGATCAACAGCACACATGCCGAATAAATGAACTGGCGCAATAACGAGTCATGCAGGCGTGGGTCCAGCAGCACTTGCTTATACCAATCGGCCCCGACGAAATAGCGGCTGGACTGATCGAAAATGTCCTGCACCGAGTAGTTGACCACGGTCATCATCGGGATCACCGCGCTGAACGCCACCAGCAGGAACACCGGCAATACCAGCCACCAGGCCTTGTTGTTCTGCACCTTATTCATAGCCGCGCCTCCAGCAGGTAATCGTCGGCATACACCATCAGCCATTGCGCCGGAAAACTGATGGATGCGCGCCCCTCGGGCACTGGCTTGTCTTCGGCCAGGCGCACTTTCAACGGCGTGCCATCGAGGTTGAGGGTCAGGATCTTATAGGTGCCCAAGTCTTCGACATGTATGACGTCGGCCTGCAACGCGTCGGGATTGGGCTCATCCCATACATGGATAAACTCTGGACGAATGCCGACCTGGAGTTTCTTGTAGTCCGTCTGCGAAAGCTGCCGTTGCTGCATCTCGGACAACGCCAGATGTGTCCCGGCAAACCGCACCCCACCGGCATCGACCTGCACTTCAATCAGGTTCATCCCAGGGCTGCCGATGAAATAGCCGACAAAGGTATGGCTGGGACGCTCGAATAGCTCCCGTGGCGTGCCGAACTGCACAATCTGCCCGCCGTACATCACCGCGATCTTGTCGGCAAAGGTCGAAGCCTCCAACTGATCGTGGGTGACATAGACCATGGTGATATTGAACTGTTCGTGGATCTGCTTGAGCTTGCGCCGCAGCTTCCACTTCAGATGCGGGTCGATCACCGTCAGCGGCTCATCGAACAGGATCGCCGAGACGTCATCGCGCACCAGCCCACGGCCCATCGAGACTTTTTGCTTTTCATCGGCGCTGAGGTTGCGGGCTTTTTTGCCCAGCAGGTTCTGCAGGTCGAGCACTTCGGCAATTTCCTGCACCTTGCTGTGCACTTTCGCCTCGGCCATGCCCTGGTTACGCAGGGGGAATGCCAGGTTGTCGAACACCGTCATGGTGTCGTAGACCACCGGGAACTGGAACACCTGGGCGATGTTGCGTTTTTCCGGGGTCAGCTCATTCACGACCTTGCTGTCGAACAGCACCTGGCCTTCCGAAGGGCTGAGCAGGCCGGAGATGATGTTGAGCAGGGTTGACTTGCCACAACCGGAGGGACCGAGCAATGCGTAGGCGCCGCCCTGCTCCCAGACGTGGTTCATTTCGCGAATGGCGTAGTCTTCAGGCCCTGCGGGTGTAGGACTGTAGCTATGCGCCAGGTTCTGCAAATGGATCTCGGCCATCAGGCAACCCTCGCGACACGACGTCCGGGGGCCTGGACCAAACGGCCCTGGCCATCGAACACAAACAGTTTATGGGTCGGAATGTAGATCCGGATCGGCGCGTCCACGTCGTACTCGTGTACCCCCGGCAGGTGCAAAACCAGCAGGAAATGCTCGCTGCGCACATGCAGGAAGGTTTCCGAGCCGCTGATCTCCGCCACTTCCACGGTCACCGCCAACTCCAGGTCATCGTCGTTACTGGGCACCAGGCTGATATGGCTGGGGCGCACGCCAAAACGGAACTGGCCCTCGCCAATCGGCCGCAGGTCCACATTCAACGGGAAGTGCACATCGTTGGCGAAACTCACTTCATTACCGCTGATACGCCCCGGCATCAGGTTGATCGGCGGTTCGGAAAACAGCTCGGCCGCCAGCACCGTCTGCGGTTGGTGGTAGACCTCGGCGGCCTTGCCGCTCTGGATCACCCGGCCCTCATGGAGGATGGTCGTGGTGCCGCCCAGCGCCAGGGCTTCATTGGGCTCGGTGGTGGCATAGATGGCAATGGTATTGCGAGCCTTGAACAGCTCGCGCATTTCCTGACGCAGCTCTTCGCGCAGTTTGTAGTCCAGGTTCACCAGGGGCTCGTCAAACAGAATCAGCTCGGCATCCTTGACCAGCGCCCGGGCCATGGCCGTGCGTTGCTGCTGACCACCGGACAGCTCCAGTGGATGGCGTTGCAGGAACTTCTCGATGCGCAGCATCTTCGCGGTTTCCAGCACTTTGCTCTGGATCAGTTCGTTGGCTACCCCGGCCTGGCGCAGGGGCGAGGCGATGTTCTCGAACACCGTCATGGTGGGGTAGTTGATGAACTGCTGGTACACCATCGACACATTGCGCAAACGCACCGGCTTGTGGGTGACGTCCACACCGTTCATCAGGATGCGACCATTGTCTGGCTTGTCCAGGCCGGCCATCAGCCGCATCAGGCTGGTCTTGCCGGACAGCGTACGGCCCAGCAACACATTGAAGGAACCGGCTTCGAAACGCAGGTTGGCATCATCGATCCAGGTCTGGCCTTCGACGACACGGGTCACATGTTCCAGGGTCAATGACATGACACGCCCTTTTTTATTGGAATTGTTCTCCCTGGGGCAGAGCGAGTTTCGTGCCAATGATAAAAAGTGGCTGTCTAGCAATGACTTAAGCAAAACCTGTGCGCAATGCTGAACAGAAATGAACATTCACAACTGAACAATTGAACAACCGCCGGGTTGACAATGAACAGTTCTGAACAACACTGAGTAAGCTCAGCAACACCGCTCCTCTTGTAGGAGCCGGCTTGCCGGCGATGGCGTCCGTGAAACCGCCATCGCCGGCAAGAGGCGGGCAAGGCTCATAACAACAATAAAAAGAAGGTCACCACCATGGCCACACCTACCCCGCTGTTGCCCCACGACACCATCATCCAGGACTCCTGGCGCCGCTGTCGCGCCTTCGGCCTGGATCACCAGAGCGCTCCCAGCTTCGATCAGCTGCCAGCGGAGGGCATCAGCCAATTGCTGGAGAGCCAGCACTCGCTGATAAACACCACCCACCAGGAAGTGTTGCCCTACTACGAGAACATCCTCAGCAACTCCAACTGCCTGATCATGCTTGCCGACAACCAGGGCCAGGTCCTGAGTTCCTGGGGCACCCAGCGCTTCATCGAACCCAAGCTGGCCCGTGGTTTCAGTGCCGGGGCCGGTTGGATGGAACGCTCCACCGGCACCAACGCCATCGGCACCGCGCTGGCCTGCGCCCAGGCGGTACATATCGAGCATGACGAACACTTCCTCAAGGCCAACCGCTTCATGACCGGCTCGGCCGCACCGATCTTTGATGCCCACCGCGAAATCATTGCGGTGCTGGATGTATCCAGCGACAGCTACCTGCCGCCCTCCCACACCCTGGGCATGGTCAAGATGATGAGCCAGACCGTGGAAAACCGGTTGATCCTCAATCGGTTTGGCGGCGAACACTTCCAATTGACCTTCAATACCGGCCTGAACAACCTCGACAGCCAGTGGGCCGGCCTGCTGATCTTTGATGAAAGCGGCCACGTGCTTTCAGCCAATCGCCGCGCCGACAATCTGTTGGGCATCAGCCTTTCGCGGGTCATGATCGACAGCCTGTTCAAGGTCTCGCTGCTGGAGCTGCTCAACCAGCCCGAGGGCCTGCCTTTTGCCCTGCAGGCCGCCGGGCGCAACCGTTTCCAGTGCCTGCTCAAACGCCCCAAGCAGACGCCGGTCCAGGCCCGGGTCTTCAGCCAGCCAGCCCCCGCGGCCATTGGCCTCAAGACCCTGCACTTTGGCGATAGCCGCGTCGAAAAAGCCGTGCGCCAGGCCGAACGCCTGCTGGAAAAAGACATCCCGTTACTGATCCACGGCGAAACCGGGGTGGGCAAGGAAGTCTTCGTCAAAGCCCTGCACCAGACCAGCTCCCGCAGCCAGCAAGCATTTATCGCGGTCAACTGTGCGGCAATTCCTGCGGAACTGGTGGAATCGGAGTTGTTCGGCTACGAAAAAGGTGCATTCACCGGCGCCAATCAAAAAGGCAGCATCGGCCTGATCCGCAAGGCGGACAAAGGCACGCTGTTTCTCGATGAGATCGGTGACATGCCCTTGCCCACCCAGGCCCGCCTGCTACGAGTATTGCAGGAACGCTGTGTACAGCCCGTGGGCAGCAGCGAACTGTTCCCAGTGGACCTGCGCATTATCTCGGCCACCAATCGCTCGCTGCGTGACCAGGTGCAGATCGGACGGTTTCGTGAGGATTTGTACTACCGCATCGGCGGCCTGACGCTGCAACTGCCACCCCTGCGCGAGCGCAGCGACAAACAGGCGCTGTTCAAGCAACTGTGGCGACAGCACCGCGAACCCACGCAGTGGGCCGGGCTCAGCACCGAGGTGCTGGCGTTGTTCGAGCAACATCCCTGGCCAGGCAACTTGCGCCAGGCCAGCAGCGTGATACAGGTGGCACTGGCCATGGCCGCAGATCAACCGATCCGCCCGGAGCATCTGCCGGATGATTTTTTTATCGACCTGGGCCAAGCCTCGCCCAGCGCACCGGTGGTTATGGGCGATCGGGAGGAAAGCCAAAACCTTCAGCAACGACTGGCAGCGGTCGGCGGCAATATCTCCCACTTGGCGCGGGAGTTGGGGGTCAGCCGCAATACCTTGTACAAGCGATTACGCGACGCTACGTAGCAGTAACTGCCCCCACCCGCAGATTTATCCGACAGCGTCTAGGATTGCTACTCGGAAGATCTTGCCTCCGCTCAAGCGGCGGCTCAAAAACAGGACTTACGAAGGGACAAATCAATGTAACTATTAATAGGCCCGTCCCTTCGTACCTCCAGATACAAACCTCGAATAATCCTACATCCAGCTCGCACTATAAAAGGTGAAGCCTCTGATATTTTCTATATGTTTTCTTTCGTATCTTTAAGCCAAATAACTCAGAGTGCTGACCCATGGCTTACCACGGTTACATGTCTATCAAAGGAAAATCTCAAGGCCTGATATCGGCAGGCTGCTCAACCCAGGACTCTATCGGCAACAAATGTCAGGAGGGGCATATGGATGAAATCATGGTGATTTCTTATAACCACAACATGCTCAATACGGGCAACGTCATGGCTTCCACCCACGGCCCGGTGGTGATCACAAAGAATCTTGATAAATCCTCCCCCTTATTGGCCGTGGCGCTATCGAACAGAGAAGAACTGAACTGCGTGATCAACTTTTATCGTACCTCGCAGTCTGGTCAGCGCGAAAAATACTATTCCGTCGATATTAGGGGCTGCATTATTGCCAACCTGACGGTTGAAGTGCCGCACGCTGTTCTGTTGACCGATGTAGAGGCGCAGGAACATCTGGCCATTCGTTATCGAGAGATCATCTGGACCCATCATATCGCGGGCACCAGTGGTTATGGCTCATGGGAAACCGGGCGATGAGCTCGAAAAGCAAGAGCCGGGCCACTACGTTTCATGACTTATGGGAAGTCAGCCACGCGGCGGGAAGGCTGACCAGCCAGGCGTGCACCATCAGCGCACGCCATCTGCAGGATGGTATTACACGGTCAATATTCAATCGTGAGGTTGCGTATTACGCTCGTAGCATCGTTAGAGATGTAGAGCAGGGTAAAAAGACGGCTAATCAGGGCCTGATAGAGATAAAAACCGAACAACAAAGCCTGCTAAACCAGTCAATGGAGATTGGGCGTAAAGGTATTGGAGTTGTAGCAGGCGCGCTGCAAATAGCCACAGGCGCTGGAATTTGCTACGCCTCCGTTGGCACGCTCTGCCTTATTGCCGGGGTGCCGCTGATGGCGCATGGCGCATGGCGCAAATAACGTATATGAAAGTGGACGTAACCTGATGACAGGGCAATCGGATACGGTGGGGCCGGTACGTGGCGCGTATCAATCGGCAGCATCCGCTATGGGTTATGACGAGCGCGGGGCCAATATTGCTTATGGTTCAGTTGATATTGGACTGTCTGCCTATAGCGTTGTGAGGCACGTATTAAAACCAGATGCTTGGCGCTTATTCAGATACCTCGACAGCGATCGCGTACGAGCATACAAAACCATGAAACCTATTTCATTGGCTACTGAGACTGTTATAGACGGAATTACACTCGACCAACTTTACCGAGAGACAATAAAATGATCATTTGGTTGTTTCCAATACTGGCCTTATCAGGAGTCTTTTCCGCTTACGCTCTTAGAGTTTTAATTTCCAGTAAAAACCTAGGATACATCAGGCTATTTCTGGGCTTAATCCCGAACATGCTCTTAATGGCAATCCACTATAAAATCGCAAAATTCAATATTTTTCCAACACTTGGATACAGGCCTGAAGTAATCGACGAATACCCTTTTATAGGATGGCTGGCACTTATTTGTTTCCTACTGCATGCTGGCGCTATACCAGCCAAGCGAGATTTGACTTGGTTCTGGAAACGCTAAGTGCGCACATAACAAAAAACCCGCTATTTACAGAGAAGACAGAAGATTTAAAATCCAAGCAATGCTACAGCTATTCGTCCAAAAAAACGCCCCGAACCAGTCGGGGCGTTTTTCATTCAGCGTTTACCAATCAGGCCTGATCAGCCAACCGCCACGTCGTCCCACCCTTCCCGTCTTCCAACACCACGCCCATGGCGGTGAGTTGGTCGCGGATGCGGTCGGATTCTGCCCAGTCCTTGTTGGCACGGGCATTGAGGCGGGCCTGGATCAGTGCGTCGACTTCGGCAGCATCCACACGCCCTTCGGCGCCGGCTTGCAGAAAGTCGTCGGCTTCCATCTGCAGCACACCCAGCACGCTCGCCAGTTCTTTCAAGCGCGCCGCCAGACCCGCCGCCGCGTCGAGATCGCTCTCACGCAGACGGTTGATCTCGCGCACCATCTCGAACAGCACCGCGCAGGCTTCCGGGGTGCCGAAGTCGTCGTTCATGACTTCGGTAAACCTTGAGACGAAGGCTTCGCCGCCGGCAGGCGCTACAGAAGGCAAGCCTTTCAACGCATGGTAGAAACGCTCCAGGGCGCCCTTGGCATCCTTGAGGTTGTCTTCCGAGTAGTTGATGGCGCTGCGGTAGTGGCTCGACACCAGCAAGTAACGCACAACCTCTGGGTGGTACTTTTCCAGCACGTCGCGGATGGTGAAGAAGTTGTTCAAGGACTTGGACATCTTCTCGCCATTGATGCGAATCATGCCGCAATGCATCCACGCGTTGGCGTAGGTCTTGCCGGTGGCTGCTTCGCTCTGGGCGATTTCGTTCTCGTGGTGCGGGAACTCCAGGTCGCTGCCGCCGCCATGAATGTCGAAGGTCTCGCCCAGGCAGCAGGTGGACATCACCGAGCATTCGATGTGCCAGCCCGGACGTCCCGCGCCCCATGGTGACTCCCAGCTCGGCTCGCCGGGCTTGGTGCCTTTCCACAGCACGAAGTCCAGCGGATCTTGCTTGGCTTCGTCGACTTCGATGCGGGCGCCGATGCGCAGGTCTTCGATTTTCTTGCGCGACAACTTGCCGTAGCCCATGAACTTGGCGACGCGGTAGTACACGTCGCCATTGCCCGGGGCGTAGGCGTAGCCCTTGTCGATCAAGGTCTGGATCATCGCGTGCATGCCAGGGATGTGGTCGGTGGCGCGCGGCTCCATGTCCGGCTTGAGAATGTTGAGGCGGGCCTCGTCCTCATGCATTGCGGCGATCATGCGCTCGGTCAGCGCGTCGAACGACTCGCCGTTTTCATTGGCGCGATTGATGATCTTGTCGTCGATGTCGGTGATGTTGCGCACGTAAGTCAGGTCATAACCGCTGAAGCGCAACCAGCGGGTCACCAGGTCAAAGGCAACCATGCTGCGGCCATGGCCGATGTGGCAATAGTCGTACACGGTCATGCCGCACACGTACATGCGCACCTTGTTGCCATCCAGCGGCTTGAAGACTTCTTTGGTCTTGCTGAGTGTGTTGTAGATCGTTAGCACGATGAATCCTTAAGACTGATCACTGGCCCCACGAATCACGCAAGGTCACGGTACGGTTGAATACCGGATGACCAGGTTTCGAGTCCTTGATATCTGCGCAGAAGTAGCCTTCGCGCTCGAACTGGAAACGGTCTTCCGGCTGTGCGTCGCCAAGCGATGGCTCGGCACGACAACCAGTAAGTACTTGCAGGGAGTCAGGGTTGATGTTGTCGAGGAAACTGGCGCTGTCTTCGGCCTTCTCTGGGTTGGCCGAGCGGAACAGGCGATCGTACAGGCGCACTTCGCACTCGACGCTGGCAGCAGCCGGCACCCAGTGCACGACACCTTTGACCTTGCGGCCTTCCGGGTTCTTGCCCAGGGTATCCGGATCGTACGAGCAACGCAGTTCGACGATGTTGCCATCGGCGTCCTTGATGGCTTCGTCGGCACGGATCACGTAGCTGCCACGCAGGCGTACTTCGCCGTTCGGCTCCAGGCGCTTGTAGCCTTTTGGCGGCTCTTCCATGAAGTCATCGCGGTCGATGTAGATTTCACGGGCGAACGGCAGCTTGCGCACGCCGAGCTCTTCCTTCTGTGGATGACGCGGCAGTTCGAGGTTCTCGACCTGGTCTTGCGGGTAATTGGTGATCACGACTTTCAACGGACGCAGCACGCACATGGCGCGTGGTGCGTTCGCATCGAGGTCCTGGCGGATGCTGAATTCAAGCATGCCGAAGTCGACCACGCCGTCGGAGCGGTTGGTACCGACCATGTCGCAGAAGTGGCGGATCGAAGCCGGGGTGTAGCCACGACGGCGGAAACCCGACAGGGTCGACATGCGCGGGTCATCCCAGCCATGGACGTGCTTTTCATCGACCAGTTGCTTGAGCTTGCGCTTGCTGGTGATGGTGTAGTTCAGGTTCAGGCGGCTGAATTCATACTGGCGCGGGTGTGCCGGCACCGGCAGGCTGTCCAGGAACCATTCGTACAACGGGCGATGGCTTTCGAACTCCAGGGTGCAGATGGAGTGGGTGATGCCTTCGATGGCGTCCGACTGACCGTGGGTGAAGTCGTAGTTGGGGTAGATGCACCACTTGTCACCGGTCTGGTGGTGATGGGCATGACGGATGCGGTACATGATCGGGTCGCGCAGGTTCATGTTCGGCGAGGCCATGTCGATCTTGGCCCGCAGTACACGGGCGCCGTCCGGGAACTCACCGTCGCGCATGCGGGTGAACCAGTCCAGGTTCTCTTCTACCGAACGGTCGCGGAACGGGCTGTTCTTGCCCGGCTCGGTCAGGGTGCCACGGTACTCCTTGGCCTGCTCGGGGCTCAGGTCGTCGACGTAGGCCTTGCCGGCCTTGATCAGCTCCACGGCCCAGTCGAACAACTGGTCGAAATACTTGGAGGCATAGCGCACTTCACCGGACCATTCAAAGCCCAGCCACTTGATGTCGCTTTCGATGGCGTCGATGTATTCCTGGTCTTCCTTGGCCGGGTTGGTGTCGTCGAAACGCAGGTGCGTGACGCCACCGAACTCCTGGGCCAGGCCGAAGTTCACACAGATCGACTTGGCGTGGCCGATATGCAGGTAACCGTTGGGCTCAGGCGGGAAACGGGTGACGATCTGCGTGTGCTTGCCCGAATCCAGGTCCGCCTGGATGATCGGGCGCAGGAAATTGACCGGGACGGCAGGTCCGGCCTTGGAATTCGAGGTAGGGTCGACAGTGGGCTTGCTCATAGGATCCTTGAACAGACAGGTACGTGGCCGGGTCAGGCCAGACAAACAAAGGGCTTATCATAGCCGATGCTGTCAAGCACCTGACAGGGCAGGCTCAAAAACTGCTGCATTTATTGCATGGGTGGTGAAAAACCACCTCGAAATTCCTGCAGGGCACGCTAAACTGCGCGCCTTGGCAGCACGTTGCCAAACAGGTGCAGGCGTGTGACGCGCCAGACCCCACGAATTCCTTGAAAGAGTAGTGAACATGACTCAAGTCAAACTCAGCACCAATCACGGTGACATCGTCATCGAGCTGAACACCGAGAAAGCGCCGACCACCGTCGCCAACTTCATCGAATACGTTAACGCCGGCCACTACGAAAACACTGTTTTCCACCGTGTCATCGGCAACTTCATGATCCAGGGCGGCGGTTTCGAGCCTGGCATGAAAGAAAAGAAAGACAAGCGTCCAAGCATCCAGAACGAAGCGGACAACGGCCTTTCCAACGACAAGTACACCGTCGCCATGGCCCGTACCATGGAGCCGCATTCGGCCTCCGCGCAGTTCTTCATCAACGTGGCCGACAACGCCTTCCTGAACCATAGCGCCAAGACCGTGCAGGGTTGGGGCTACGCGGTGTTCGGCAAAGTGACCGAAGGCCAGGACATCGTCGACAAGATCAAAGGCGTGCAGACCACCGGTAAAGCCGGGCACCAGGACGTTCCGGTAGAAGACGTGATCATCGAGAAAGCCGAGATCATTGCGTGATATTGCTGATTTCAGACTTGCATCTGGAAGAGGAGCGCCCGGATATTACCCGGGCGTTTCTGGATTTACTGCACGGTCGCGCCCGTGGTGCGCAAGCGTTGTACATCCTGGGAGACTTTTTCGAAGCCTGGATTGGCGACGATGGCATGACCCCGTTCCAGCGTTCGATTTGCGAAGCACTGCGTGAGCTGAGCGAGAGTGGCACCCAACTATTCCTGATGCACGGCAACCGGGATTTCCTGATCGGCAAGGCCTTCTGCAAAGCTGCAGGGGCGACCTTGCTCAAGGACCCCACCGTCGTGCAGTTGTATGGCGAGCCCGTGCTGTTGATGCACGGCGACAGCCTGTGTACCCGCGACCTCGGCTATATGAAGCTGCGGCGCATCCTGCGTAACCCCATCGTGCTGTTTATCCTGCGTCACCTGCCCTTGCGCACCCGCCATAAACTGGCGCGCAAGCTGCGCAGTGAAAGCCGGGCGCAGGTGCGCATGAAGGCCAACGATATTGTCGATGTGACGCCCGAGGAAGTACCACGGGTGATGCAGGCCTTCGGCGTGCGCACCCTGGTCCATGGCCACACCCACCGCCCGGCCATTCACAAGTTGCAGATTGGCGAACAGGCGGCCAAGCGCATTGTGCTGGGCGATTGGGACAAGCAAGGCTGGGCGCTGCAAGTGGATGAGCAAGGTTTCCAGCTGGCGGCGTTTGACTTCGTCAACCCGCAGTTGGCGTTGCCTGGCGCCTGACTTACAAACAACACGAATCAAATGTGGGAGCGGGCTTGCTCGCGAATGCGCTGCGTCAGTCACCTAAGGTGTCGACTGACACAGCGCATTCGCGAGCAAGCCCGCTCCCACATTTTTGACCGCGTGCGCTGCAAGATCAGTGACCCGACGCTGCCGGCCCCGCCTTCGCCGTAAACGGTGGCTTGGCCAGCCACACCAGCAGGATCAAGCCCATGAACATCCACCCCAGCAACGTGAAGTAGTCCACGGTAGACATCATGTACGCCTGGCTGGTGAGAACCTGGTCCAGTTGCGCATAAGCCTTGTGGCCGGCGCCACCCAGGGCGTTCAGTGCATCACGGGTGGCCGAGTCGTACACACTCATGCTCTCGCTCATGTAGGCATGGTGCTGGTCAGCCCGGCGAATCCAGATCCAAGTGGTCAGCGATGCCGCAAAGCTGCCGCCCAGGGTCCGCAGGAAGGTTGCCAGGCCCGCACCGTCGGCAATCTGGTGTGGCGGCAGGTCGGACATCAGGATGCTCAAGGTCGGCATAAAGAACAGCGCTACGCCGATACCCATGAACAGTTGCACCATGGCGATATGCTGGAAGTCCACTTGATTGGTAAAGCCGGCACGCATAAAGCAGCTCAGGCCAATCGCCAGGAACGCCAGGCCGGCCAGCAGCCTCAAGTCGAACCTGTGTGCGTACTTGCCGACAAAGGGCGACATCAGCACCGGCAGGATGCCGATCGGCGCCACGGCCAACCCGGCCCAGGTGGCGGTGTAGCCCATCTGTGTCTGTAGCCATTGCGGCAGGATCAGGTTGATACCGAAGAACCCGGCGTAGCCCAGCACCAGCACAAGGGTGCCGATGCGGAAATTGCGGTGGGCAAACAGGCGCAGGTTGACCACCGGATGTTTGTCGGTCATTTCCCAGATCACGAACACCGCCAGGGCGACCACTGAGATGGCCGCACCGATGATGATGAAATTGGACTCGAACCAGTCCAGGTCATTGCCCTTATCGAGAATGACCTGCAAGGCACCGACCCCGACGATCAGGCTCAACAGGCCGACATAATCCATCGGCTGATGGCTGGTCACCACCGGTCGCTTCTTGAGCTGCGAACGCACCACCATCACCGCAAAGATCCCGATGGGCACGTTGATAAAGAAGATCCACGGCCAGCTGTAACTGTCGGTAATCCAGCCGCCAAGAATCGGACCCGCAATCGGCGCGACCACCGTCACCATCGCCAGCAATGCCAGGGCCATGCCGCGCCGGGCAGGCGGATAGACGGCGATCAGCAGCGTCTGGGTCATCGGGTACAAGGGCCCTGCTACCAAGCCTTGCAGCACCCGAAAACCGATCAGCTCGGGCATCGAGGTAGACACGCCACACAGGAACGAGGCCAGCACAAACAGCAGGGTGGCCCATAAAAACAGCTTCACTTCGCCAAAGCGCCGGCTCAACCAACCGGTCAGCGGCAGCGCGATGGCATTGCTTACGGCAAATGAGGTGATGACCCAGGTCCCCTGCTCCGAACTCACCCCCAGGTTGCCGGAGATGGTCGGCAGCGCCACATTGGCGATGGTGGTGTCGAGCACCTGCATAAAAGTCGCCAGGGACAGGCCAATGGTGGCCATCAGCAAGCTCGGCGGCGTGAAGGAGGCGTTATTGCTCATCAGCGTTGTGCTGCCTTGGGCGTGGCCACGCTGTTGTCATGGATCAACTGGGTGATCATCGCGTCGGCCTCGGCCAACTGGCGGTCATACACATTGGTGCTGAACGAAGCTTTTTGCGGCGGTTGTTGCGCCAGCACCGGGCCGCTCTGGTCGTGCAGGTTGACGTCCACCTGGGTCGACAAGCCCACCCGCAACGGGTGCTGGGCCAACTCCTGGGCATTGATATGGATGCGTACCGGCACCCGTTGCACGATCTTGATCCAGTTGCCCGTGGCGTTCTGCGCCGGCAGCAAGGCAAATGCGCTACCGGTGCCAGCACCGAGGCTGTCGACGGTGCCGCTGTACTTCACGTCGCTGCCGTAGATATCAGCCTCGATATCCACCGGCTGGCCAATGCGCATCTGGCG
The DNA here is from genome assembly GCF_000730425.1 of Pseudomonas fluorescens. Taxonomy (NCBI): domain Bacteria; kingdom Pseudomonadati; phylum Pseudomonadota; class Gammaproteobacteria; order Pseudomonadales; family Pseudomonadaceae; genus Pseudomonas; species Pseudomonas fluorescens. The sequence goes on from NZ_CP008896.1 coordinate 1,376,120, forward strand.
CAGTTGGGTTTCCTTGAAGTTGGCGTCGATCCACAGTTGGTCCAGGGGAATCACCGCCATCAACGCGGTACCCGGTTCGACCCGCTGGCCCAGTTGCACGGTGCGCTTGGCCACATAGCCGGTGACGGGGGCGATCAGGGTGCTGCGCGCATTGGTCAGGTAGGCCTGGCGCAGTTGCGCAGCCGCTGCCTGCACATCGGGGTGAGACGAAATCACCGTGTCATCCACCAACGCGGTGGAGGTATTGAGCTGCTGTTGCAGGTTGGCCAGTGAATTGCTCGCCGCGCTCAGGGCGTCGCGGGCATGGGACAGCTCTTCGAGGGAAATCGCGCCACCCTGTGCGAGGATCCGGCGGCGGTTGAAGTTGTCCTGGGCGGTTTGCACCTGGGCTTTTTGCGCCTGCACCTGGGCTTTCATGCCATCTACATTGCTGTACAAGCCGCGCACCTGGCGCACCGTGCGTGCCAGGTTGGCCTGGGCACTTTGCAGGCCGACAGCTGCGTCGTTGGGGTCAAAATTGATCAGCACCTGGCCTTCGTGAACCAGGTCGCCATCGTCGGCACCAATGCTGACCACGGTGCCGGTGACCAACGGGGTGATTTCCACGACATTGCCGTTGACGTAGGCATCATCGGTGCTTTCGCTCCAGCGGCCATACAACTGGTACCAGCCCCAGACGCCCACGATGCAGAGCACGACGATCAGCGTCAGGCCCAACAACATGACTTTGCGTTTGCGCGGGTTACTGTCGCTGGGTTCGGATTGAGCGGTGTTGTTTGCTTGGGCAGTCGCCATGACAAATACCTTGGGTTAATCAGTGCGCCCTACTCGCTGGAGCGTGATGGGATCACCCGCAGCAATCAGGATTTTTTTCAGGATGTTTTCCAGTGCCTGCAACTCCCCCGGTTCCAGTACGCCCGCCAGTTGGTTCAGGGCCTGGGCGCCGATCTGCGGCAACATGTCCGCCAGGCGCTGGCCCTCGTCGGTCAGCACCAACTGCACCTGGCGCCGATCCTGTTCGGAGCGCTTGCGCGCCAGCAGGTCTTTTTGCTCCAGGCGGTCGAGCATGCGGGTCATCGAACCGCTGTCCAGGGACAGGTTGCGGCATAGCTCTGCCGGGGTATCGACGCCGAACTGGGCCATGATGATCAACACCTTGAACTGCGCGGCAGTGATGCCGTGGGGTTCCATATGGGTGTCGATGATGCGGTCCTTGAGAATCGCGGCGCGCCCGAGCAACAACCCGAGATGGCAGGTGTGGAAGTTTTCCGGGGTGAAGTGTTCCATCGAAAGTCACCTTATTACTGCCTAGGCAGTGAATATGTGACTAAATATTACTGCCTAGGCAGCGAATGTCAAACAAATAGTTAGGTTGCTTGGTAATTCACCGAGGGCTGGAGGCCGGTTGAACGTTTGGGATACCCCACAACACAACTGTAGGCGCTGGCTTGCCAGCGATAGCGGTGTGTCAGGCACTGGAAATAGTGACTGAACTACCGTGATCGCTGGCAAGCCAGCGCCTACAGTTTGGTGTGCGTTTAGCCGTCAGAAATCCCGCTTGTAGAAGATATCCAGGGAACTGGCCACGCCGCTGGCCACTTCCAGGTACACCCGCTTGCTCAGCAGGTAACGCAAGGCAATGGTGCTGGCCGGCTCGAACACCCCGACCCCATACCGCAGGCTGAGTTTTTCGGTGATCTTGCCGCTGGCCACCACCGCTGTATTGGTGCCACTGCCCTGGGTGTCCAGTTCAAAGTCCTGGATCCCCAGGTTCTTGGCAATATCGGACGTCACGCCGGCACTGCCCATCAAACCCAGGCCCAGCGCCGCTTGCGCCAGCATGTTGTTGTCTTCGCCGGTGGTGCTCAACGGACGCCCCAGCACCAGGTAGGACAGCGCCTGCTCCTGGCTCATGGCCGGTTCCGAGAAGATTTGCGTGGTCGGCTGTTCGGCGCTGCCGCTCAGGCGGATACCGGCGATCACGTCGTCGGTCTTGCGGATGGCTTCAATATCCAGATACGGCTGGTCGAGTGGCCCGGCGAACAGCAGGCGCGCACGGCGCACGTCGAGTTTCTGGCCGTAGGCACGGTAGCGGCCATCGTTGAGCCAGAGCTCGCCACGGGTGTCCAGGTTGTCGCCGATATGCACCCGGCCCTGGACCTTGGCCGTCAGGCCGAAGCCGGCAAAGTTGAGCTGGTCCTCGCCCACAACCACGTTGATATCCATGGCCATGGCCATCGGCGGCTTGCCCTCTTCGGTCTGGCTGCCGACGATCACCGTGTCATCCGAGACTTTGACCGTCGACGGCGGCAGCTCGCGCACGGTGATATCGCCGCGCGGGATGTGGACGTTGCCGGCAATCGCCAACTTGTCGTCCTTGAGGGTGATCTTCAGGTCAGGCGCCACTTCCAGCTTGGCGTAGGGTTCGACCGTCACCGGTAACTGTGAACCCTGCAGGCTGAGGTCAACGACCAGGGCACGCCCCCAGTCGATCTGCCCCTTGAGGCTGCCCTGGCCGGCCTTGCCACTGCGCCAGCCGCCATTGAGCTGTACGCTTTCACCGGCAATCAGTGCCTGCACGTTCAGGCCTTCAAGGCTGATGGGCAGCTCAGGCCCGGAAACCTCGCCGGCGATCAGGTTGACGTTGCCGTTGACCTGGGGCGCCAGCAACCCGCCGGAGATCCGCCCGCTGCCATTGAGCTTGCCACTGAGTTTTTCCACCATCGGCACAAACGGCCGCGCGACCGCCAGGTCCAGGCCGGTGAGGCTGAAGTTGCCGGAGATCGGCTTGTTTTTCGCCAAGGGGTTGATCTGTGTCTGTAGCAGCAACTCACCGAGCTTGCCGCCGCGAAAATTCAGCTGGGTATCGATGCGCGTGGGGTTGAGTGTGGTTTCCAGCTTGAGGGTGTCGTAGGGGAAATCCAGCCACTGGTCCTTATCCTTGACCCGCAGCAGGCCGCCACTGGCATCCACCGCGACCAGGCCCTTGGGGCCGCTAGCCGGCAGGTCGAGCTGGATATCGGCATTGAGCTTGCCCTGCCAGGCAAAATCCTTGGGCAGCCATTGCGCCAGGCTGTCGATAGGGAACTGCTTGAGGTGGTAACGCAGCTTGGGATCGGGCATCAGCCGCTGGTCTTCGCCACACAGGCTGGCGGGGCCGGAAACCCAGCAATGGGCGGCGAAAGTCAGCCTGCCGTCGGCCAGGCGCTCGATTTTCGCCGGAGCCTGCAGTTTCCAGTCCTGGCCACCGGCCTGTACGTCGCCACTGGCCAGGCGCCCACGCCAGTTGCCTTTGTCGAGGGTGCCGTCCAGGGCCAGGGCCAGTTTGACCAGGGGGCCCATCAGGTCCAGTTGGACTTTCTGGTTTTTGATATCGCCCTGGGCGCTGGCGGTCAGGGTGCCGACCTGGGTGTCGCCGGCCTGGATGCCGCTGCCCTTGAGGTCGATCTTCGCCCGTTGTGCGCTATCAAGCGCCGCGTCCAGGCTGAGGGCTTGCAGGCGGTTATCTTCAAACGCCAGTTGCTGCCCCTTGAGGTCGAGCTTGCCTTGGGGCGCCTGCAACGTACCGGCCACATCGAGCCGGCCATTGATCTGCCCACGCAACTGCGGCCACAGCTGTGCCAGGTGTGCGAGCTTGATGTCGATCTGCCCGGCCAGGCGTTGCTGCAGGCTGCCACTGCCGTTGATGCGGTTGTCACCCAGGCGGATATCCAGATTGGCCAGGGTCCACTGCTCGCCCGCGCCTTCGGCCTTGGCGGCCAGCACCGCGGGCTGGCCGCGCAGGCGGCCCTTGAGGTCGAGGTCCGCATTGAGCTTGAGTTGCTGGTTTTTCATTTCACCCTGGCTGCGCAGCGGCCCGGCGAGCGTGCCCGGCAGTTCCGCGACCCAGTACGCCGGGTTGATCGCCGACAAGTCCAGCGCCGTATCCCAGGCGATGCCATCGGCAAATTGCAGGTTCAGGTGGCCTTCGGCCTTACCCTGGCCGGCGACCAGCTTCAGTTCCGGCAGGAACACCTGGGTCAGGTCGCCGCTCAATGGCGTGACCAGGCTGAACTGGCCGGCCGGGCCATCGAGGTCGGCCTTGAGATTGCCCAGGTAGTTGCCGTCCTTGTAGGAGACTTCGCCGTTGAAGGTGCGCAACACCACTTGCGGCTCGTCAATCACCGGATAGAGGCGATGCCAGGGAAAGTCCAGCCAGTCGATCTTTGCGTCCGCGCTGAAACCCTGTTGCCAATCCAGCTGGGCACTGAGCTTGAGGCTTTGCTTGTCCCCGGCGGTCAGCTCCAGGCCGGCGACCTGCGCCCCCTTGGCGTCGACCCGGCCTTGCAGCAACAGGTCAACCGGGCCTTTTTCCGCTGGCAAAACGGCTTTGCCCAGCAACTGATAACCCTTGCCCAGGTCGCCGCTGGCCGTCAGGTCCAGTTGGTTGAGCTGCAAAGTATCCGGCAGGTCGGCGGCGGGTTTGAAGCCATCGGCGGTGATATGCAGTTGTGCTGGCAGGTTCTCGACCAAAGGTTGCAGTTCGCCGCTGAGTTTGGCGGGCAGGTAGCCGGTGCTGTCGGCGTCGAGCTTGAGCGTCTTGAGCAAGTCACCCGTAACATTCAGCGCCACGGCCCATGGCGCACCACCCGGGGCGTAGGGCAGGCTCAGGTTGCCGGTCGCCGTCAACGGCCAGTCGCCGGTAGGTTGCAGCAAGCCGCTGAGGTCCAGCACCAGGCCATCGCGTTGCAGGTGCACCGTATCGATCTTCATTCCTTCGCCGGTCCAGCGTGCCGCCAGTTGCAGGCCCTGGAGTTCTTCGCTGCCGTTGAACAGCAAGCTGCCGACGCGCACGTCGCCCAGCTCGATGGCCACGGGCAGGTCCAGCTCAGGCAAGGTAATCGGCCCGCTGCTTTCTTCGGTGCTGGGTGGGAACTGCAGGCTGACCTGCTCCACGTCCAGTCGCTGGATGCACAGGGTCATGCGCAGCAGACACGCTGGCGACCAGTCGAATTTCGGTGCACTCAGCGCCACACGGCTGCTGTCTTGTTGCCACAGCAGATGATCGGCGCTCCATTGCCCGCCCAGGCGGCCCTGGAAGTTGTCCACGGTCAAACCCGCAACCTGGCCGAGGGCCCAGCGACTGCCGGTTTGCGTACCCAGTACGCTCCATACGGCCAGTGGCACTAAGGCGGCGACCGCTACCACGCTCAAGCCCGCTATTTTCAAACCACGTTTCACAGCTCAGGCCCCATGGAAAAATGCAAACGAATACCGCCCGGATCTTCCAGGGCATGGGCCAGGTCAAGACGAATCGGGCCAACCGGCGACACCCAGCGCACGCCCACGCCGACCCCGGTTTTCAGGCTCGGCAATTCCAGGCTGTCAAAGGAGTTGCCCTGGTCGACAAAGGTCGCGATCCGCCATTTTTCGGCAATGGAATATTGATATTCGGCGCTCAAGGCCACCATGTAGCGGCCACCGATGCGATCGCCCTCGTTGTTTTCCGGGGACAGCGTCTGATACTCGTAGCCGCGCACGCTCTGGTCGCCACCGGCAAAAAAGCGCAGGGACGGGGGCACGGACCTGTAGCCGTTGGTGGCACTGCCGCCAAACTGCGCGCGGCCGAGCAAGCGATGCTTGTCCCACACGGTGGTCAAGCCCTTGATCATGGCGGTGCCGTAAAGCAGGTTGGTGTCCGAGCCCAGCCCTTCCTTGGCCACCTTGGTATCGAATTGCAGGCGGTAGCCGTTATGGGGGTCGATGCGGTTGTCGCTGCGCAGGTAGGAATAGCTGATTCCCGGCATCAGCAGATTGCTCAAGCCGGAATCATCCCCCAGACGATATTCTTCGCGCTGCCATTTGAGCGAGATCACCCGCGTCCAGCCGCTGGGCAATTTGCTGTGCCATTCGGGGCCGAGGGTGAGCAGTTTGCTGAGGGTGTCGGTATTGGCCAGTTCTTCGTTCTGGTAGCCACCGGCAAAGCGCAGCTTGTCGGTCAGTGGCGGATCGAGAGGGATGTCGTACCACAGGCCGACGTTCTGCCGGGGCGCCGACAGTTCCGCCTCCCAGCCATAGCTGTGCCCCTGGGGGTTGACCCAGTGGCGCGTCCAGTTGGCCTTGCCGCGCGGGCCGACGTCGGTGGAAAAACCCAGGCCCAGCCCCATCGTCCGGGGTTTGCGGGTTTCCAGCTGGACCGCCACCGGGATCACATCATTGGCCGCTGCGGCCGGGGCCGCGTCCACCCGCACGCCCTCGAAATAACCGCTCGATTGCAGGGCCTGGTTCAGCTCGGCAATCAGCTCGGAATCGTAAGGAGTGCCACTCTGGAACGGCACCATGCGTTGCAACAGTTCTTCATCAAAAGGGGTATCGCCGGCAAAGTTGACCTTGCCGAGGGTGTAGCGCGGGCCGCTGTCGTAGACCAGCTCGATATCGGCCACGCCCGCCTGTGGGTCGACGGACAGTTTCTGTTGGGTAAAACGGCCACTGAAATAGCCGAACCGCGAGGCCTGGTTCTGGATCAGGCGCTTGGCGTCTTCGTAATGGCCGTGGTTGAGTACGGCGCCGGGCTTGAGGTCTTTGCTGTCGGGCACACGAAAGGATTTGAGCTCGGCCGCCGGGCCGTCCACCCGAATCGTGACATTACGCAGGTGCACGGGCTCCCCGGGGTCGATGCTGAGGATCAGGCGCGGGTTCTTGCCGGCCTTGACCTCACTGGCAATCTGCGGCTGATAAAAGCCCAGTGCCTGGGCGGCCTTGCGCGCCTGCTCCTCGGCGCCACGGCTGAAGCGCAGCAAGGCCTCTTCATCACGCTCGCCAACCCCGCCGATATAGCCTTCGATATTGGCTTTCAGCGCATCGTTTGAAGGTTTGACCCGTACGTCCAGTTCGCTTTGCGCCAAGGCACCGCAGCTTGTGAACAGCAGAATCAAGCCGCTGGTAACTCTATTCGGAAACGTCATAGGCGCGGATGCTACACGACCGGAGGAGCATCTTAGAACCGTGAATCGTCTGAATAATTCTCCGTTAAGACGTTGCAGGTCGTAACACCTGGGGATTGGGATGGAAAAACACATGCTCCAGGATAGGTCCTACAGCCACCTCTCCCACTTCCTCATAGCCCTGGCGCTTGTAGAACTCCAGGTACAACGGGTTGCCGGTGTCCAGCACCACACCTTGTGAATGGGGGTCTTCGGCGCACCAATCATGCACCGCTTCCAATAGTTGCTCCCCGTAATGCTTGCCCTGGAACTGCGGGTGGATCCCCAGCAGCGGCAATACATGCACCGACTCGGACGGCAGGCACGCCAATACAGCCTGATGGTATTCGAGGTAGCGCCGGGTGCACCGCAAGCCCGTGCTCAGCCACATGCGCAATTGCCAGGCCCAGCTTTCCGTGATGCCCAGGCGCCGTTGCGGAGGGGCGATCAGGGCGATGCCGATCAGGCGGTCATTGACCAACAGGCCAATCGCCGGCAGTTCCTGGAGAAAGTGCTGCTTGACCAACTCGCGCACGGTGGCACGCACCCGCTGCTCATAGCCCGAGCGTTCGGCCTCGAACAGATAGGCGAAGGTCGGCTCATGGCGATAAGCGTGGTACAGCAGCGAGCGAGCTTCGCGGGAATAGCCGCTGTCGAGCAGGTGCACTTGGGCAACGGCGGTCGAGGTGTCGGGCATCTGTCGTCTCTCCCCTGGACGCCACTCAAAGAGGTCGCGCTCTTATTGTTACGAGCCCGGGGCAACTGAGTCGTTCCGTGCCATTGGCTCCTTGAGAGACATTAGCAGTGCATCTGTCCTACCGCCACGCTGGCCCCCGTCCGACTTGTCGGCTAGCATCGCCCTTTTGCCAGACTGGACTGCCGACCATGAAAATCGTCTCCTTCAATATCAACGGGCTGCGCGCCCGGCCTCATCAGTTGGCGGCCCTGATCGACAAACATCAACCGGATGTGATCGGTCTGCAGGAAACCAAGGTCCACGACGACCAGTTCCCTCTAGCCGAAGTCCAGGCCCTGGGCTATCACGTGTACTACCACGGGCAGAAAGGCCATTACGGTGTCGCCCTGCTCTCGCGCCAGGAACCGCTGGCCCTGCACAAGGGGTTTGCCAGCGACGAAGAGGATGCCCAGCGCCGCTTTATCTGGGGCACCTTCGCCGATGAACACGGTCACCCGATCACCATCATGAATGGCTATTTCCCACAGGGCGAAAGCCGCGATCACCCCACCAAGTTCCCAGCCAAGCAGCGCTTCTACGAAGACCTGCAACAGTTGCTGGAAACCCAGTTCAGCAATGATCAGGCGTTGGTGGTGATGGGCGACGTGAACATTTCGCCCGAAGATTGCGATATCGGCATCGGTGCCGACAACGCCAAGCGCTGGCTGAAGACCGGCAAGTGCAGCTTCCTGCCGGAAGAGCGCGAATGGATGGCGCGCCTGAAGAACTGGGGCCTGACCGACAGCTTCCGGCACCTGAACCCGGACGTGGCGGACCGCTTCAGTTGGTTCGATTACCGCAGCCGGGGTTTTGAAGACGAGCCCAAGCGCGGCCTGCGTATCGACCTGATCATGGCCTCCAATGGCCTGTTGCCACGGATCAAGGATGCTGGCGTGGACTACGAGTTGCGTGGCCTGGAGAAACCGTCGGACCATGCGCCGATCTGGCTGGAATTGAGCTAAGCCCCACCCTGTGTAGGAACCGGCTTGCCGGCGATGAGGCCCTTGAGGACACCATCGCCGGCAAGCCGGCTCCTACCGTCATATTTATGCAACCTTACTGACTTAATCTGCCCGCACTTCCTTTGGCTTGAGAAGGTGGCGGCATGATGCTGCGTGCTCTGTACCTGCTGGCACTCTGTAGCGTATTTCCTGTTGTGGCCGTTGCAACCCCCCTGCCCTTTCCCGAACGCGGCCCGGCCTTGCGCATCCAGGGCTCCAACACCATTGGTGCCGCGCTGGGCCCGGCGCTGGTCAGGGGCTTGATGGAGCAACAGGGCCTGAAGGCCGTGTACAGTGAACCGGCGCACCGCCCCAACGAGCAGCGCCTCATCGGCACGAGCCCCCAAGGCAAACGGGTGCAGATAGAAATCGCCGCCCATGGCTCCAGCACCGGTTTTATCGCGCTGAAAAATGCCGAGGCTGACCTGGCTGCGTCTTCGCGCCCGATCAAAGACCGTGAACTGGTGGACCTCGAACCTTTGGGCGACCTGAAAAGCCCTGGCGCCGAACAGGTAATCGCCATCGATGGCCTGGCGATTATCCTGCATCCACACAACCCACTGCAGACGCTGACCATCGAACAACTGGCGGGGATTTTCAGCGGCGAAATCAGCACCTGGGAAGCCTTGGGCGGCAGCGGCGGGAAGATCCGGCTGTATGCCCGCGATGATCGATCGGGCACCTACGACACCTTCAAGGAACTGGTGCTCAGCCGTCGCGGTAAAACCCTCGACAGCACGGCCAAACGCTTTGAGTCCAGCGAGCAACTGTCCGACGCCGTCAGCCACGACTCCCAGGGTATCGGCCTTATCGGCCTGCCCTACGTGCGCCAGGCCAAGGCCGCGGCCATCAGTGACGGTGACTCCCAGGCCATGTTGCCGCTCAATAGCCTGATCGCCACCGAGGACTATCCGCTGTCGCGCCGCCTGTTTTTCTACCTGCCGCCCAATAACACCAACCCCTGGGCCGAGGCGTTGGTGGACTTTGCCCAGAGCGCCCAAGGCCAGGCCATCGTTGCCGCCAATGGGTTTATCGCCCAACAGGTCAAGGCCATCACCGTATTGCCACGGGCGCCGATGCCCGATGCCTACCAGGCCATCGCCCGCGAGGCGCAACGCCTGACCGTGAATTTTCGCTTCGAAGAAGGCAGTGCCAGCCTGGACAACAAGGCGCGCCAGGACCTGGCGCGGGTGGTGGCTTATATAGGCAACCACGACAAACGGGACAAACGGGTCACGCTGGTGGGGTTTGGTGATGCCAAGGATGACCCGCAGCGCGCCGACCTGCTGTCAAAGCTGCGGGCGATGGCGGTGCGTCGGGAATTGGTCAAGAGCGGCGTGGTGTTACGCGATATTCGCGGCTTTGGCGCCGAGATGCCGGTGGCGGCGAACACCGTGGATGAAGGGCGGATCAAGAATCGCCGGGTGGAGGTCTGGGTTTACTGAACACTCCCTGCAGGAGCCGGCTTGCCGGCGATGGCGTCCTCAAGGGCCCCATCGCCGGCAAGCCGGCTCCTGCAGGGTTGTTACTGACCGCTGCGCATCAGCTCTTTAGGCACATATTTGCCAATCTCGAACTTGCCAATCGCCGCCCGGTGCACTTCATCCGGGCCGTCGGCCAGGCGCAGGGTACGCTGCATGGCGTACATATAGGCCAGCGGGAAGTCATTGGACACCCCGGCACCGCCGTGGATCTGGATCGCCCGGTCAATCACCTTCAGGGCCACATTCGGCGCCACGACCTTGATCTGGGCGATTTCACTTTTCGCCACTTTGTTGCCGACCGTATCCATCATGTACGCCGCCTTCAACGTCAGCAGGCGTGCCATGTCGATTTCCATCCGTGAGTCGGCGATCTTGTCGATGTTGCCACCCAGGCGCGCCAGCGGCTTGCCAAAGGCTGTACGGCTGACCGAGCGTTTGCACATCAGTTCCAGGGCGCGTTCAGCCATGCCAATGGAGCGCATGCAGTGGTGGATACGGCCCGGGCCAAGGCGCCCCTGGGCAATTTCGAAGCCGCGGCCTTCACCCAGCAAGACGTTTTCGTACGGCACACGCACGTTGTCGAACAGCACTTCGGCATGCCCATGGGGTGCGTCGTCATACCCGAACACCGGCAGCGGCCGGACGATTTTCACGCCGGGCGCGTCCACCGGTACCAGGATCATCGAGTGTTGCTGGTGGCGCGGCGCATCCGGGTTGCTCAGGCCCATGAAGATCAGGATCTTGCAGCGTGGGTCGCACGCGCCCGAGGTCCACCACTTCTTGCCGTTGATCACCCATTCGTCACCCTGGCGCTCGGCGCGGGCGGCCATATTGGTGGCATCGGAAGAAGCCACATCCGGTTCGGTCATGGCGAACGCCGAACGGATCTCGCCGCGCAGCAGCGGCGCCAGCCAGCGTTGTTTCTGCTCTTCGTTGGCATAGCGCACCAGCACTTCCATATTGCCGGTGTCGGGCGCCGAGCAGTTGAACGGCTCGGGGCCGAGCAAGGATCGGCCCATGATTTCTGCCAGCGGCGCGTATTCCAGGTTGGTCAGGCCAGCGCCCAGTCCGGACTCCGGCAGGAACAGGTTCCACAGGCCTTCGGCCTTAGCGCGGGCCTTGAGTTCTTCCATGATGGCGGTGGGCTGCCAACGATCACCTTCGCTGACCTGGCGCTCGAACACCGGCTCGGCTGGGTAAACGTAAGCCTCCATAAACGCGGTGACGCGTTCACGCAGTTCCTGAACCTTGGGCGAATAGGCAAAATCCATGAGCAGCTCCCTTCTTTGAGAGGTTGTTTAGGTCATGCAATCGATGCTAGAACAGCGCTGATAATTTACCTAGCCTATTCTCGGCGTGTATTAACATTCATCACCGATATATGATCGACGTATGAAAACCTAACAAGAAGAGCGCAACGAAATGAATCTGAGCAAGGTCGACCTCAATCTTTTCATCGTCTTTGACGCGATCTACACCGAAGCCAACCTGACCCGCGCCGGGCAGATCGTCGGCATTACCCAGCCGGCGGTATCCAACGCCCTGGCGCGCCTGCGCGAGACCTTCAACGACCCGCTGTTCGTGCGGACCGCCCAGGGCATGGTGCCAACCCCCATGGCCCAGAACATCATTGGCCCGGTGCGCAACGCCCTGTCGCTGCTGCGGGTGTCGGTGCAGGAAAGCCGGATTTTCAACCCGTTGCAGGCGGCCAAGACCTACCGCATCAGCATGACCGACCTGACTGAAGCCGTGATCCTGCCGCCGCTGTTCCAGCGCCTGCGCCGCCTGGCGCCCACGGTGATCATCGAAAGCTTCCTGTCCAAACGTCGGGAAACCACCAAGGAACTGGCCGCCGGGCGCCTGGATTTTGCGGTGGACGCCCCCCTCAACACCGACCCGCAGGTGCGCCACGTCAAGCTTATGGAAGACCGCTACGTGTGTGCCATGCGAAAGGGGCACCCGATGGCGGGCAAGGAAAAATTCAGCCTGGATGACTACCTGTCGCTGACCCATATCCATATTTCCAGCCGGCGCAATGGCCTGGGCCACGTCGACCTGGCCCTGGGCAAGATGGGCATCCAGCGCAAGATCGCCCTGCGTTCGCAGCATTATTTGATGGCCTCCCAGGTGTTGCAGCAGACCGACATGGTGATGACCGTGCCGGAGCGCTTTGCAAAGCGCAACGATCTGCACTCGTTCAACCTGCCCGTCAATGACGTGCCGCCGGTGGAAACGCACCTGTACTGGCATGAAAGCACCGACCAGGACCCGGCCAACCGCTGGATGCGCGAGCAGATGATCGAGTTGTGCCAGCAGGTCACGGCGCGCGAGAAGAAGCTGGACCAGCAAACACTATGACGCTGTAGGAGCCGGCTTGCCGGCGATGGCGGTTTACCTGATGGCCCATCGCCGGCTAGCCGGCTCCTACAGGGAGGGGATTTGCTTGACGTTTACGTCAAGCAGCCATTAGCGTAGCGCCAAGACCCTCCTTGAGCGCCACCATGAGCACGACCTACAGCATCTCCGACCTGGCCCGCGAGTTGGACATCACCACCCGGGCCATTCGCTTCTATGAAGAACAAGGCCTGCTGAGCCCCGAACGCCGCGGCCAGGAACGTATCTATTCGCCCCGGGACAAAGTCAGCCTGAAGCTGATCCTGCGCGGCAAGCGCATCGGTTTTTCCCTGGCCGAATGCCGCGAATTGATCGAGCTCTACGACCCCACCAGCGGCAATCAAAAACAATTGCACAGCATGCTGGCGAAGATCAGTGAACGCCGTGAGCAACTGGAACAACAGTTGCTGGACATCGAACAGATGAAGCTGGAACTGGACACCGCCGAAGAACGTTGCACCCAGGCCCTGGAACAGACGATCCAGAGCCAGGTCGGCCAACCCCTATAAAAGGTAGATCCCATGTCTCTCCCCTCTTATGTACGCCTGGTCGAAGTCGGCCCGCGCGACGGCCTGCAAAACGAAGCACAGCCCATCAGCGTGGCCGACAAGGTGCAACTGGTGGATACCCTCAGTGCAGCGGGCCTGGGTTACATCGAGGTCGGCAGTTTTGTCTCACCCAAGTGGGTGCCGCAGATGGCAGGCTCGGCCGAGGTGTTTGCGCAGATCCAGCGCAAGCCGGGCGTGGTCTACGGCGCGCTGGCGCCGAACCTGCGCGGGTTCGAGGACGCGCTGGCGGCCGGGGTCAAGGAAGTCGCGGTGTTTGCCGCAGCGTCCGAGGCGTTTTCCCAGCGCAATATCAACTGCTCCATCAGCGAAAGCCTGGCGCGCTTTGCGCCGATCATGGCGGCGGCGCAGCAACATGGCGTGAGTGTGCGCGGCTATGTGTCCTGTGTGCTGGGCTGCCCTTATGAAGGCCAGGTCGCGCCGGAACAAGTGGCCGCAGTAGCCCGAGAGCTGTATGCCATGGGCTGTTACGAAGTGTCTTTGGGCGACACCATCGGCACCGGCACCGCCGGCGCCACACGCCGCATGTTTGAGGTAGTCGGCAAGGACGTGCCACGGGCAAAGCTCGCCGGGCACTTCCATGATACCTACGGGCAGGCCATCGCTAACCTGTATGCCAGCCTGCTGGAAGGTATCGCGGTGTTCGACAGCTCTATCGCCGGCCTCGGCGGCTGCCCTTATGCCAAGGGCGCCAGCGGTAACGTGGCCACTGAGGATGTGCTGTACCTGCTCAATGGCCTGGGCATCGAGACCGGTATCGATATGGACACGCTGCTGGTGGCGGGCCAGCAGATCTGTACGGTCCTCGGCCGCCCCACCGGCTCGCGCGTGGCCAGGGCCCGTAACGCCCGTTGAGTAGCCTGCCCGTGACGATGTGTTACCTCGCGGCTACACATCGGGTAACACGGGAACATATTTTGTCGCATTTTCTGAAGTAAATTTCTCACCAAAAAATCAAGCCATTGATTTTAAACGACTTTATAAAGTTGGCACGGCTCCTGCTATCTCTATGGCATAACAAGAATAAAAAGCACCAAACCTAATAAAAATAAGACGTACCGACTCTGACATAACAAAAACAACACGGCAGAGACGCAGCTAACAGATTTTTTTGGAGAAGATGTGCTTCGCAGGGTACGGCGCAAGCCGCCACTCGCAACCGGGCAGAGAACAATAAAACTACCTCAAGGTAGCTACCCACTGGTTGGATCGCGTGCGAAGAAGCAGATCAGCGCTCAAAAAAATACGTTTGCTCTTGACCCCGGATGGGGGTCGCCAAAAACAGCGGTAAAGGGCCACGGTTGCCAAAAACAACAATAGACCGCCCCTCAATAATAAAAAAAGAGCACGTAACAACAAATTAAAGGGGAGCTTCGGCTCCCCTTTGTGCTGTCTGGGTGAAATGAATGTTGTGAGTCACCCTCTATCCCCTGCGGGAGCGGGCTTGCTCGCGAAAGCGGTGGGCCAGTTGATAAATACTTGACTGATACTCCGCTATCGCGAGCAAGCCCGCGCCCACACAAGCCAAGCCCCACATCAGGTTTGGGCCAGGCCTCAGGTTTCGCTACGCAGTTGCTCGATCGTGATCTCGCGCATGCGAAACTTCTGGATCTTGCCGGTCACCGTCATCGGGAACTCTTCGACAAACCGGAAATACTTCGGCGTCTTGAAGTGCGCAATGCGCCCTTTGCACCAAGTTTGCAGTTCCAGTTCATTGGCTACATGCCCTGGGTGGAATTTGATCCAGGCCACAATCTCTTCGCCATAACGCTCATCGGGAATGCCGATGATCTGCACATCGGCCACCGCTGGATGGGTGAAGAAGAACTCTTCCAGTTCCCGTGGGTACACGTTCTCGCCACCACGAATGATCATGTCCTTGTTGCGCCCGGCGATGCACACATACCCCTGCCCATCCATGCTCGCCAGGTCGCCGGTATGCATCCAGCCGGCATCGTCGATGGCTTCGCGAGTGCCCTCGGGGTTGTTCCAGTAGCCGAGCATCACGCTGTAGCCACGGGTGCACAGCTCGCCGATCTGCCCGCGCGGCACGGTGTTGCCGGCTTCGTCGATGATCTTGCTTTCCAACTGGGGTTGGGTGCGCCCGACCGTGGTCACGCGCCGCTCCAGGTCGTCGTCCGCGCCGGTCTGCAGCGACACCGGGCTGGTCTCGGTCATGCCGTAGGCGATCTGCACTTCACTCATATGCAGGTCGCTGATCACCCGGCGCATGACTTCTATGGGGCAGGTGGAGCCGGCCATGATCCCGGTGCGCAGGGTCGACAGGTCGAACGTGCTGCGTTGCGGATGATCAAGCACGGCAATAAACATCGTGGGTACGCCGTACAGCCCGGTGGCGCGCTCATCGGCCACAGCGGCCAGGGTCAGCAGCGGGTCGAAGCCGTCATTGGGATAGATCATGGTGGTGCCATGGGTGATACAGCCCAGGTTGCCCATGACCATGCCGAAGCAGTGATAGAGCGGCACCGGGATCACCAGGCGGTCCTGCGCGGTCAGGCCCAGGCTTTCGCCGACCATGTAGCCGTTATTGAGGATGTTGTGGTGGCTGAGGGTGGCGCCCTTGGGGAAGCCCGTGGTGCCAGAGGTGTACTGGATATTGACGGCTTGATCGAAGTGCAGGCTGGCGTGGCGGCGGTGCAACTGTTCCGGGGGGATGCCCGCGCCGAGAGTCGACAGTTGCGACCAGGGCAGGAACCCCGAGGGCGGTCGCGCATCCAGGCTGATGACCCCGCGCAATTGCGGCAACAGCCCGCATTGCAACTGGCCGATGCCCTGCTCCGCCAGCTCCGGCACCAGCGTCTGCAGCATGGTGTGATAGTCAGAGGATTTGAACGCACCGGCACAGATCAACCACTGGCAACCCGATTGCTTGAGCACGTACTCCAGTTCGCTGCTGCGGTAGGCCGGGTTGATGTTGACCAGGATCACCCCGAGCTTGGCGCTGGCCACCTGGCTGATACACCACTCGGCGCAGTTCGGCGCCCAGATGCCGAGGCGATCCCCGGCCTGCAGGCCCAGGGCCAGCAGGCCGCGGGCATGCAGGTCCACGGCGTCGGCCAATTGCCGCCAGGTGTAGCGCAAGTGCTGATGGCGCACCACCAGGGCCTCGCCATCCGGGTGCTGCGCCACTGTGCGGTCAAATGCCTGGCCAATAGTCATGGCCAGCAGGGCCTTGTTCTGTGGGCCACGGCTGTAGCTCTGATTCGGTTGATCCATGACGACCCCTATTGTCTTTTTTGTAGGTGGACGGTGCGCCTGCCAGGCGCGAGCTTGACGTTAACGTAAGCTACGATTGACAGTCATGCAACGCAAGTTTACGTTAACGTAAAGGTGATCGCCCAATGGTGTCGCCAGCCCCACAACAATAATGTTTATAGGTGCCCTTCCATGAGTTACCCGACCCTGAACTTCGCCCTCGGTGAAACCATCGACATGCTGCGCGACCAGGTGCAGGCCTTCGTGGCCAAGGAGCTGGCACCACGGGCAGCACAGATCGATATCGACAACCTGTTCCCCGTGGATATGTGGCGCAAGTTCGGTGACATGGGCCTGCTGGGCATCACAGTGCCGGAAGAATACGGCGGTGCCGGCCTGGGTTACCTGGCCCATGTGGTGGCCATGGAAGAAATCAGCCGCGGCTCGGCCTCGGTGGCGTTGTCCTACGGCGCGCACTCCAACCTGTGTGTCAACCAGATCAACCGCAATGGCAACCACGAGCAAAAGCTCAAGTACCTGCCCAAGCTGATCAGCGGCGAGCATATTGGCGCCCTGGCCATGAGCGAGCCGAATGCCGGTTCCGATGTGGTGTCGATGAAGCTGCGCGCCGACAAGCGCGGCAGCGTGTATGTGCTCAACGGAAGCAAGACCTGGATCACCAACGGCCCCGATGCCCACACGTATGTGATCTACGCCAAGACCGACCTGGAAAAGGGCGCCCACGGCATCACCGCATTTATCGTCGAGCGCGACGCCAAGGGTTTCAGCCGCAGCAACAAATTCGACAAGCTGGGCATGCGTGGCTCCAACACCTGCGAGCTGTTTTTCGATGACGTCGAAGTGCCCGAAGAAAATATCCTCGGCGCGCTCAATGGCGGGGTCAAAGTCCTGATGAGCGGCCTGGACTACGAGCGCGTGGTGCTCTCCGGTGGCCCCACCGGGATCATGCAGGCGTGCATGGACCTGATCGTGCCCTATATCCACGACCGCAAGCAGTTTGG
Source organism: Pseudomonas fluorescens (assembly GCF_000730425.1). NCBI lineage: Bacteria > Pseudomonadati > Pseudomonadota > Gammaproteobacteria > Pseudomonadales > Pseudomonadaceae > Pseudomonas > Pseudomonas fluorescens. The sequence continues at coordinate 1,393,501 of NZ_CP008896.1, forward strand.
CCAGAGTATCGGCGAGTTCCAACTGATCCAGGGCAAGGTCGCCGACATGTACACCCAGCTCAACGCCAGCCGTGCCTACCTCTATGCAGTGGCCCAGGCCTGCGAGCGCGGCGAAACCACGCGCAAGGACGCTGCCGGGGTGATTCTGTACAGCGCCGAACGCGCCACCCAGATGGCCCTCGACGCGATCCAGATTCTCGGCGGCAATGGCTATATCAATGAATTCCCGGCAGGTCGCCTGCTGCGCGATGCCAAGCTGTATGAAATCGGCGCAGGCACCAGTGAGATCCGGCGCATGCTGATCGGTCGCGAACTGTTCAACGAAACCCGCTGAGGGAGTGCACCATGGCCACCCTGCACACCCAACTCAACCCGCGCTCGGCTGAATTCGCCACCAACAGCGCGACCATGCTCAAACAGGTCGACGCCCTGCACACTCTGCTCGCCCAGGTCCAGCAAGGCGGCGGCAGCAAGGCCCAGGAGCGTCATACCTCCCGTGGCAAGCTGCTGCCGCGCGAGCGCATCAACCGCCTGCTCGACCTGGGCTCGGCGTTCCTGGAACTCAGCCAACTGGCGGCGTATCAGGTCTACGGTGAAGACGTCCCGGCTGCGGGCGTAATCGCCGGGATCGGCCGCGTCGAAGGCGTCGAGTGCATGATCGTCGCCAACGATGCCACGGTAAAAGGCGGCTCCTACTACCCGCTGACCGTGAAAAAACATCTGCGCGCGCAAACCATCGCCGAACAGAACCGCCTGCCCTGTATCTACCTGGTGGATTCCGGCGGCGCCAACCTGCCGCGCCAGGATGAAGTGTTTCCCGACCGCGAGCATTTTGGGCGGATCTTCTTCAACCAGGCCAACATGAGCGCCCAGGGCATCCCACAGATTGCAGTGGTGATGGGCTCCTGCACCGCCGGCGGCGCCTATGTGCCGGCGATGGCGGACGAGGCGATCATGGTGCGCCAACAGGCGACCATCTTCCTCGCCGGCCCGCCGCTGGTGAAGGCCGCCACCGGCGAAGTGGTCAGCGCTGAAGACCTTGGCGGGGCCGATGTGCACTGCAAGATCTCCGGGGTGGCCGACCATTACGCCGACAGTGACGAACACGCCCTGGCCCTGGCCCGCCGCAGCGTCGCCAACCTCAACTGGCGCAAGCAGGGACAGTTACAACAGCGCACGCCGGTCGCGCCGTTGTATGCCAGCGAGGAGTTGTATGGGGTGATTCCGGCCGACGCCAAACAACCTTTCGATGTGCGCGAAGTGATTGCACGACTGGTGGACGGCTCGGTCTTCGATGAGTTCAAGGCGCTGTTCGGTACCACATTGGTCTGCGGCTTTGCCCATTTGCATGGCTATCCCATCGCGATCCTCGCCAACAACGGCATCCTCTTTGCCGAAGCGGCGCAAAAAGGCGCGCACTTTATCGAACTGGCCTGCCAGCGCGGGATTCCCCTGCTGTTCTTGCAGAACATCACCGGCTTTATGGTGGGGCAGAAGTATGAGGCCGGCGGTATCGCCAAGCACGGTGCCAAGCTGGTCACAGCGGTGGCCTGCGCCAGGGTGCCGAAATTCACGGTGATCATCGGTGGCAGCTTTGGGGCCGGTAACTACGGGATGTGCGGGCGCGCCTATGACCCGCGTTTTTTGTGGATGTGGCCCAACGCACGCATTGGCGTGATGGGCGCCGAACAGGCGGCCGGCGTGCTGGTGCAGGTCAAGCGCGAGCAGGCCGAACGCAGTGGCCAGGCCTTCAGCGCCGAGGAAGAAGCGCAGATCAAGCAGCCGATCCTCGACCAGTACGAGACCCAGGGCCACCCCTATTACTCCAGCGCCCGCCTGTGGGATGACGGCGTCATCGACCCCTTGCAGACCCGTGACGTGCTGGCCCTGGCCTTGTCTGCCGCACTGAATGCCCCCATCGAGCCGAGCCGCTTCGGCGTGTTCCGCATGTAATTGGAGCTGCACCCATGAGCGATTTCAACACCGTGGAACTGGTGCACGACCCCCGTGGCTTTGCCACGCTGTGGTTGAGCCGGGAAGAGAAAAACAACGCGTTCAACGCCGAAATGATCCGTGAGCTGATCATTGCCCTGGACCAGGTGCAGGCCGACGCCTCCCTGCGCTTTTTGCTGGTGCGCGGGCGCGGCAAGCACTTCAGCGCCGGCGCGGACCTGGCCTGGATGCAACAGTCGGCCGAGCTGGACTACCACACCAACCTCGACGACGCCCGCGAGCTGGCAGAGTTGATGTACAACCTGGCCAAACTGAAGATCCCGACCCTGGCAGTGGTCCAGGGCGCGGCCTATGGCGGCGCGCTGGGCCTGATCAGTTGTTGCGACATGGCCATTGGCGCCGATGATGCGCAGTTCTGCCTGTCGGAGGTGCGCATCGGCCTCGCGCCGGCAGTCATCAGCCCGTTTGTGGTGCAGGCGATTGGCGAGCGCGCGGCACGGCGCTACGCCTTGACCGCAGAACGCTTCGATGGCCGGCAGGCACAGGCCATCGGGCTATTGGCGCAAAGCTATCCCGCTGACGAACTGAACCAGCAGGTCGAGCAATGGACCGCCAATCTGTTGCTCAACAGCCCCGCCGCCATGCGCGCCAGCAAGGATTTGCTGCGCGAAGTGGGTAATGGCGCGCTCACCCCGGCGTTGCGCCGCTACTGCGAAAACGCCATTTCGCGCATCCGCGTCAGTGCCGAAGGCCAGGAAGGCCTGCGTGCGTTTTTGCAAAAGCGTGCACCCAGCTGGCAATCCCAGGAGCCTCGTTCATGACTTCACCGTTGATTACCTGTGTGCTGGTGGCCAACCGCGGCGAAATCGCCTGCCGGGTCATGCGCACGGCCAAGGCGCTGGGCATGACCACCGTTGCCGTGCATAGCGCCACTGACCGCGATGCTCGCCACAGCCGCGAAGCCGATATCCGTGTGGACCTGGGCGGCAGCAAGGCCGTCGACAGCTACCTGCAGATCGACAAGTTGATTGCCGCCGCCAAGGCCAGCGGCGCCCAGGCGATTCATCCAGGCTATGGCTTTCTTTCCGAAAACCCGGGGTTTGCGCGGGCGATTGAAGACGCCGGGCTGATTTTTCTCGGCCCGCCCGCCTCGGCCATCGATGCCATGGGCAGCAAGTCTGCGGCCAAGGCCTTGATGGAAACAGCTGGCGTGCCGTTGGTGCCGGGGTATCACGGCACCGGCCAGGACCTGGAAACTTTCCGCCAGGCGGCCGAGCGCATTGGCTACCCGGTGCTGCTCAAAGCGACTGCGGGTGGCGGCGGCAAAGGCATGAAAGTGGTCGAGGACGAAAGCCAACTGGCCGAAGCCCTGGCCTCGGCCCAGCGCGAAGCACTGTCCTCGTTTGGCAATGCGCAGATGTTGGTGGAGAAGTACCTGATCAAACCGCGTCACGTGGAGATCCAGGTGTTTGCCGACCAGCATGGCCATTGCCTGTACCTCAATGAGCGCGACTGCTCGATCCAGCGTCGCCACCAGAAAGTCGTCGAGGAAGCACCGGCGCCCGGCCTCAGCCCTGCCCTGCGCCAGGCCATGGGCGAGGCCGCGGTGCGTGCGGCCCAGGCGATTGGCTATGTAGGCGCCGGCACCGTGGAGTTCCTGCTGGATGCACGCGGTGAGTTCTTCTTCATGGAGATGAACACCCGTTTGCAGGTGGAACACCCGGTCACCGAGGCCATCACCGGCCTGGACCTGGTGGCCTGGCAGATTCGCGTGGCCCAAGGCGAGCCGCTGCCAATGACCCAGGAGCAGGTGCCGCTGCGCGGCCACGCCATCGAAGTGCGGCTGTATGCCGAAGACCCGGCCAATGATTTTTTGCCGGCCACCGGGCATCTGGCGCTGTACCGTGAATCGGCGCCAGGCCCGGGACGCCGGGTGGACAGTGGTGTCGAGCAGGGCGACGACGTCTCGCCCTTCTACGACCCGATGCTCGGCAAACTGATTGCCTGGGGCGAAGACCGCGAACAGGCGCGCCTGCGCCTTTTGAGCATGCTGGATGAATTTGCGGTCGGCGGCTTGAAGACCAACCTGGGCTTTCTGCGGCGCATCATCGGCCACCCTGCGTTCGCCGCAGCGCAGTTGGATACCGGGTTTATTCCCCGGTACCAGGAGCAACTGCTGCCCGCCCCCAGCGCGTTGAGCGATGAGTTCTGGCAGGCGGCGGGCCATGCATTTATGCAAAGCCAACGGCCTCGGCTGCGGGACGACGACCCCGCCTCGCCCTGGGCTGCCACGCTGGGTTTTCGGGCGGGGCTGCCCGCCGAGACCTCACTGCATGTGAGCTGCGACGGCCAGGACCGCCTGGTAACGCTGCAAACCGCCACCGCGCCGCAACTGCGCGACGAGCACTTGCTGATCGAGGACGCTGGCATACGCCGCTCGCACCTGGCAGTGCGCCATGGGCAGACGCTGTTCCTGCGCTGGCAAGGTGAGATGCGCCGTGTGACGCTGTTTGATCCGATCGCCGCCGCCGATGCCGGGTACGCCCATCAGGGTGGGCTCGCTGCACCGATGAACGGCAGCATCGTACGGGTGCTGGTGGACGTCGGGCAGGCGGTCGAGGCCGGTGCGCAACTGGTGGTGCTCGAAGCCATGAAGATGGAACACAGCATCCGCGCGCCCCACGGGGGGGTGGTCAAGGCGCTGTATTGCCAGGAAGGCGAAATGGTCTGCGAAGGCAGCGCCTTGGTGGAATTGGAGGCCCAGGCCTAGAACTTCACCGTGGCCTGCACTACGACACCGATGATCTGGCAGGCATCGGTCAACAGCGCCTTTGGATAGGTCGGGTTGAGCGGCACCAGGTAACGCTGGCCGCTTTCCTCGATCAACCTGCGAAAGGTCGCCTGACTGCTGCCGGCCCATTGGGCCACCACCAGTTTGCCGGGCTCGGCGTCGAGGGCCGGGTCCACCAGGATCATCATCCCATCGGCGATGCTCGGCCCACTGGGCGCGGTCATCGCATCGCCGGTCACCGGGAGCCAGAACGCTTCGCCGCTGGCGTCGTAGTCGCTGGCCTCAAACTGCACGGCCCCATAGGGCGACCGCGGCTCCTGCACCTGGCAGGGCTGTTTCCAGTCTTTCACGGGGTAGCGAAAATACGGGTTGTATTGGACGACCGGCACGGCTTCATCGCCTGCCGGGGCTTCGGCTTTCTCGCGGATCACCAGCGCGGCTTCCAGATAACCCAGGCCCAGCTCTTCGAGCACCCGGTTCATGTCGGCGAGGCTGGGTACCCGGCGCTTGCCCAACCAGTGGCCAATGCCGCCCTGGGACATGCCCATGCGTGCAGCCAGTTGGTTCTGCGTGACCTTGCGGGCCTTCATGTTGGCTTTGACCAACGCTATCCATTTATCCATGGGGGCAGACAATACCGGGTGTATTCGCGGCGACAATAAACAGTTTGTAGTAATCAATCAAATGACATGAATACAGATCGTATTATTATCAGTCCCACCTGTTCACCTCCCACCCAGAGCACCGACCTTATGACCACAACCCCGGATCACCTGCCTGGCACACCTGACAACGACGAAATAAAGTGCTTGCAGGGCAGCGAAGCCGCCCGACGGGCACTGGATTACTACCTGAAAGAAGATACGGCCCCAGCATCGGGCGATGTAGCCTGGTTCGAGGCCAACCCCACTGTCAGCAGCGAAGAAGCCCTGATCCACGCCTCAGACCTGCTGCGCAGCGCCGCCGCCATCGCGTATGAACTGGCGAACAACAAGCTGGGAGGCCCCAGGGACCTGGCGTTTTCGGTGGTGTACCTGATCGATATGGCCAAGGCCATGCTGGAACGTCCACTGCAACTGCCAGGCGGGAAAACCCCTTGAGCCGATAAGCGTGCAGGAACAGAAGGAAAAATATTTCTATCAGGCAGATAAAAACATTTGACTTGCAAATGATAATGATTATTATTGCAAGCAGCTGGTCGCGAGATCAGTCGATAGACCAAGGGACCTTAGGTCGGACTCTTGGAATATCTCCTCATCAGGCTAATCACGGTTTTTGACCCGGCTCTTTGGCCGGGTCTTTTTTTTGCCAGTTATTCTGGCGTGGCTTCAGGCTAATGAAGACTGTGTGTTGCTTGATGGCGCGCATGGTAGCAAAAGACCATCGCCGAAAGAAAGCCGATAAAGCGCTCTGGCCCGGTTCTTTCCAAATTAGCACTTGAGAATCAATCTCATAGACTCTAAGCTGCTGCTGCGTCACGGATGACGCCCCCTTCCCTCTCGCGTTAATTTGCCCCCAGACTTTCCCCCGTGCCTGTGTAAACTGCCCGCCACAACTCTCATATTCAGGCAATCAGACTATGACCGTGGCCTTGACCTCCATCAAAATCAGCACCGATTTCGACAGCGGTAATATCCAGGTGCTCGACACCAGCGATGCCCACCAGTTGCTGCTGGCAATCAAACCCGATACCCGTAGCCAGCACTTCCAATGGTTCCACTTCAAGGCCGAAGGGATGCACATTGGTCATACCCATACCTTTCGCCTGAGCAACGCCGGCCAATCCTCCTACAAACATGCCTGGAGTGGCTACAACGCCGTGGCGTCCTACGACCATATCAATTGGTTCCGGGTGCCGACGCGCTTTGATGGCGAAACCTTGCACATCGACTTCAAGACCGAGCAAAAACATGCCTGGCTCGCCTACTTCGAGCCCTATAGCCGCGAGCGTCACAATTGGCTGATCGGCCAGGCGCTGAACCGCGCCGGCACGCAATTGCTGGCCACTGGCAAGAGCGTCGAAGGCCGTGATATTCCCCTGCTCCGCCGTGGCAACGGTGACGCGGGGCAGCGCAAAGTGTGGATCATCGCCCAGCAACACCCCGGTGAGCACATGGCCGAGTGGTTTATGGAGGGCATCATCGAGCGCCTGCAACAGGACGGTGATGATGAGTTGAAGAAGCTCCTGGCCGCCGCCGATCTCTACCTGGTGCCAAACATGAACCCGGACGGCGCGTTCCACGGCCATCTGCGCACCAATGCCATGGGCCAGGACCTTAATCGTGCCTGGCAAAGCGCAAGCCAGGAGCAAAGCCCGGAAGTGCTGTTCGTCCAGCAGCAAATGGAGAAATACGGCGTCGACCTGTTCCTGGATATCCATGGCGATGAGGAAATCCCCTACGTGTTTACCGCAGGTTGTGAAGGCAACCCCGGCTACACGCCGCGTATCGAGAGCCTGGAAAAACACTTCCGCAGCCACTTGAGCGCTCTGACACGCGACTTCCAGACGACCCATGGCTACACCCGCGACTTACCGGGCCAGGCCAATATGACCCTGGCATGCAACAGCGTGGGCGAGAAGTTCGACTGCCTGTCCCTGACCCTGGAAATGCCGTTCAAGGACAACAACGACGCGCCCAACCCGCTTACCGGCTGGTCCGGCAAACGCTCCGGACAACTGGGCAAGGACGTGCTGAGCACCGTGGCGGATATGGTTGGCGTGCTGCGTTGACCCTGCCCAGTCCGGGGGCTGGGTTCAGCCCCCCGCCACCTGCCGTACGTACCTCCAAGGTCTGCAAGCCGCCTGTATTGCCGGCCAAAGCCTGACGACAGCGTACCCACCTGGAAGCTCAGTCCTTGCCCAGCATGCTTTGCAGCACGCCATCCCGGCGAACCCAGCCATGGAACAACGCCGCCGCCAGATGCAACAACACCGTGAGAAACAACAAATAGGCGAGATACCCATGGGCCTTGCGCAGCACCGCAAACAACTGGGCATTGGCTGGCTTCACCCCGGTCAGCGCGCGCCTGCTCAGCGCCGACCAGGGCGCGGCGGCGATGGCGCTCTACGAGAACCCACAAGGCCGGCGCATCAGTTTCTATGTTCGTCCACCGGGCCCACAGAACACCTTGTTGCCACGGGGCAGCCGCGGTGCCGATGGGCTCCAGGCCCAATACTGGTCCAGCCCCGGCTACAACTATGCGCTGGTCAGTCCAGAGGACGAGCCAAACACCCAACTGCTCAAGCAAACCCTGAGGTTCTAGGACGCCAACGCCATGTCTTTTCGAGATAATCGCCTGCCCTTGCTCAAACGGCTGCTGGGCAAAAAAACCACCAGCGAGCACGCGCCGGCCATTCACCGGTTCTTCGCGGACAAGGCCCGGCAACAGGGCTATACCCTCAGCCCCAGCCAGTTGCTGGTGATCGACGCCATGGCCCGGCAGGCTGCGCACCTGCTGGCCCAGCGCCCGACCCGCAGCCTGTACCTGCACGGTGCCGTCGGCCGGGGCAAAAGCTGGCTGCTGGACGGTTTTTTCCAGGCCCTGCCGTTGCCGGACAAGCAGCGAGTGCATTTCCACGACTTTTTCGCCCGCCTGCACCGCGGCATGTTTGCCCATCGCCAGCAGGCCGATGCCCTGGCCGCCACCCTGGATCAATTGCTCGACGGCTGCCGGGTGCTGTGTTTCGACGAATTCCATGTGCATGACATCGGCGACGCGATGTTGATCAGCCGGTTGTTCAAGGCGCTGTTCGAGCGGGGCATCCTGGTTCTGCTCACGTCCAACTATCCGCCACAGGGCTTGCTGCCCAACCCGCTGTACCACCAGCGCTTCAAACCCGTGATCGACTTGATCGGCGCACGCATGGACGTCATGCAAATCAGCGCGCCCCAGGACTACCGGGGCTTGCCCCAGAATCACCGGCAGCAGCGCTTCAGCCATGGCCAGTACGTATGGCCCGGCACCCCGACCCAACGCCGCGAACTGCGGGTGCCCGCCACCGATGGCCCGCCCCTGGCCCTGGCGGTCGGCGCGCGGCAACTGCACGTGCGCTGGCAACAGGCGCGCAGCCTGGCCTTGACCTTCAACGACCTGTGTGAACAACCCACTGCCGTGATGGATTACCTGCTGCTGTGCGAGGACTTCGACCACTGGATCATCGACGACCTGCCACGGCTGGACCACTGCCCGATTGCCGTGCAGCAGCGGTTTATCAACCTGATCGACGTGCTGTACGACCAGGACAAGCACCTGACCTTGCTGGGCCAACTGCCGCTGGCCGATGCCCTCGAAGGCCAGGCGATTGACCTGGCGCGCACCCGCAGCCGCCTGGGCCAGTTGCAACAAGTCAGCCCGTTGGCGCTCAAGCCGTTATCATGAGCGCCTTTGCCCTTGTGAAGTGATCGAAGCTGTTCATGGATACCCTTGCCCAACTCAAGGCTGGCCAACTGGCTGGCATCAAGCGCCTGGACCTGTCCTGCGGCCTGACGCAGTTCCCCCGGGAAATCTTCGACCTGGCCGACTCCCTGGAAATCCTCAACCTGAGCGGCAATGCCCTGCGCAGCCTGCCGGAGGACCTGCACCGCCTGCCCCTCCTGCGCGTGCTGTTTTGCTCGGACAACGCCTTTACCGAACTGCCGGCCTGCCTGGACCAATGCCCGCAGTTGAGCATGGTCGGCTTCAAGGCCAACCAGATCGAGCACGTACCGGCTGCCGCGCTGGCGCCGCAGTTGCGCTGGCTGATCCTCACCGACAACCGCATCCGCCACTTGCCGGATGAACTCGGTGAGCGGCCGCTGCTGCAAAAACTCATGCTGGCCGGCAACCGCCTGGAGCAACTGCCAGCAAGCCTGGCCCAGTGCCATAACCTCGAACTGCTGCGCATCGCCTCCAACCGCCTGACGCACTTGCCGCAATGGCTGCTGACACTGCCGCGCCTGACCTGGCTGGCCTATGCCGGCAACCCGGTGGAAAGCGCGGTGGAGACAGCCAGTGATGACGCGACACCGAATATTCCCTGGGCTGAGCTGGAACTGGCCGAGGTCTTGGGCGAAGGCGCTTCAGGGGTGATTCGCAAAGCGCTCTGGAAACCGTCGAACGCGCCTGTCGCGGTCAAACTCTATAAGGGCACCATCACCAGCGACGGTTCGCCGCTGCACGAAATGCAGGCCTGCATCGCCGCAGGGCGACACCCCAACCTGATCAAGGTGCAAGGCCGCGTGGTCGGCCACCCCGATGACCAGGCCGCCCTGGTGATGGACCTGATCGACCCGAGCTACCGCAACCTCGCCGGCCTGCCAAGCCTGGCGTCCTGCACCCGGGATATCTATGACCCCACCACCCGTTTCAGCGCGGCGGTGGCATTGCGTATGGCACAGGGCATCGCCTCGGTGGCCGCACACCTGCACCGGCACGGCATCACCCATGGCGACCTGTATGGGCACAATATTCTGTGGAATGCCGAGGGTGATTGCTTGCTGGGGGACTTTGGCGCGGCATCGTTCCACGCCAACACCGACACCTTGGAGACCAGGGCGTTGCAACGCATTGAAGTGCGGGCGTTCGGGGTGTTGCTGGGGGAATTGCTGGAGCGGATTGACGAAGGCTTGAGCGATGAACAGCGCCTGGCGCTGGAGGTACTGCGTGACCACTGCTGCCAGCCGCAGGTGCTGGCACGACCGGCGCTCCAAGAGATCGAGACACTGCTGTCCTCACTCTGAAACGCCATGTGAATGTGGGAGCGGGCTTGCCCGCGATAGCGGTGTGACTGACCGACCGCTATCGCGGGCAAGCCCGCTCCCACACAAGCCCGCGTCCATGATTACAGGCCGGTATCAGCCCGCCAGGCCAACGAACATATCCTGCACGTCGTCATGGTTGTCCAAGCCTTCCAGGAAGGCTTCGACTTCAGCCATCTGCTCATCACTCAAGCCGCTGACCGGATTTTTCGAGATATAGCCCAACTTGGCCGACAACACCGTAAAACCCTGTTCCGGCAAAGACTTCTGCACCGCGTCCAGGTCGGTGGTCTCGGTGATGAACAAGGTCGTGCCCTCTTCTTCGCCTTCTTCAAAATCCTGGGCGCCGGCTTCGATGGCGGCCATTTCCGGGTCGGCATCCGGGGTATCCGGCGAGGCCTCGATCAGCCCCACGTGGTTGAAGTCCCAGGCCACGGAGCCCGAAGCGCCCAGTTGGCCCTTGCGGAACGCCACGCGGATTTCCGCTACGGTGCGGTTGATGTTGTCGGTCACGCATTCAACGATCAACGGCACCTGGTGCGGAGCAAACCCTTCGTAAGTCACGCGATGGTACTGCACGGTCTCGCCCAGCAGGCCTGCGCCTTTCTTGATCGCACGCTCCAGGGTTTCCTTGGGCATCGAGGCCTTCTTGGCCTGCTCGACCACCAGACGCAGGTGGGCGTTGGTCGCGGTGTCCGCACCGTTGCGGGCGGCAATGGTGATTTCTTTCACCAGCTTGCCGAAGATCTTGCCCTTGGCATTGGATGCCGCTTCTTTATGTTTAACCTTCCACTGTGCGCCCATGACTCACTCTCTTGATATCCGTGGCGCCGAAACGTCTACTGGCCGGCGCTTTGGCCGCAGAGTTTATAGGGCGAGAACCTATCGTTCCACCAAAAAACCGGCCAGCGTTGCAGGGGCCTCAGGTGCGCAGGGGGTTGATCGCGACCGAGCGATCCGGCACAAAGTCGCCCACTTGCGCCAAAACCGCAGGCCGCGCGTTCCAATAGGGCATCAGCACCAGCGCGGAAAACAACGCGGCGCCGGCGAACACGATAAACACCGTGACCGTGTCGAAGTAGCCCGGCAGCAGGCCACCGAGAATCGCGCCCACCGAACCGCAGCCGTTGACGAAGCCCGCCGCGGTGGCGCCCGCCCTGGCCGTGCCGAAATCGATCGCCGCTGTGCTGCTGATCATCGAGTCTGGCCCGTACAGGGTCAGGCCCATCACAAACAGCAAGGCCATCACCAACAGCACGCTACCGGTATGCAATGCCCCCATAAACAACGCCAGGGACACCGTCAGCGCCAACAGGCTAAGGACACAGGCCGGCATGCGCCGGGCGCCGAACAGTTTGTCGGACGCCAGGCCAATCATGATCGGCCCCAGCAACCCCGCCAGCTCGAACGCCGTGGGCACAATGGCCGCGCCGACCTTGCCCACCGACGGCATCTGTTCGTAGACAATCACCGGGCCCCACAACAGGATCGCGTAACGCGCCGGTTTCAGCAGGAAGTACGCCAGGCCCAGGGTCAGTACGGTGCGGTTACGCAAGATCTCGCGCAACGGCTCCAGGATGCTGATCTTCCTGGCTGCTGCCGCCTCTTCTGCGCTCAAGGCCGGCTCCGCTTCCACGGCGGGCAACCCGACATCCTGTGGCGTGTTGCGCTGGAACACAAAGAACAGTACCGCCACCACCGCTACCACCGCCGCGCTGGAAACAAACGCGGCGTGCCAGCTGCCAATCAAGGTATAGGCCCACCAACCGGCAAACGGTGATGCCACCAGGCCGCCAAACGCATAGCAGGAACTCCATAGCCCCAACACCCGCCCGCGCTGTTGCGCCGGGAAGAAACTGCCGAGGTTCTTGCACAGGCCTGACCAGCCGGTGGACTGCGCCAGGCCCTGGATCAACATGCAACTGACAAAGACCGGCAACGTCGCAAAGGTGCCCATGACCAACGCAGCCAGCGCGGAAATCACCAGGCCGCCGAGTACCACCACCCGTGGCCCGAAGCGGTCGGCCAGCATGCCCCAGGTGAACTGGCCGACGGCATACGCTGCCAGATACAGGCCGTCGAGGTTGGCCATCATCATTTTGTCCAGCGGGAAGCTCGGGTCGTCGACGATCCCCAACTTGGCCACGGAAAACGCTTTGCGGGTGAAATAAAAGGCGGCATAGGCCAGCCAGGTGATGGCGAAAATCTGCACGCGCCAACGCTTGATGCTACCCATAGGGATATTCATGTGGTTCTGACCTCAGGTGTGAGTGTGCCGGCAGAGTCGGGAAGCAATTGCCTGTGTTTTTATTGTTTTGCACTGCAGTACCGGGTCGCAGGGTACTGGTCAGATGAGTCCTGCAAGGTTGCACGCCAGGGCCCATGATCGCCGAAGCTGTAAGACTCAACCCGCGGCGACTGGGGGCTATCAAAGCAATGGCTGACTAATAGGTAAAATCGATTTATCGTATTTCAAATATAAGTTCAGCTTGTAAGAGGCCATGCCATGTCGGTTTCCCATGCCCAACTCAAAGCCTTCCATGCCGTGGCGATCCACAGCAGCTTTACGCTGGCGGCAGAACGACTGTTCCTCACCCAGCCAGCCATTTCCGACCAAGTGCGCAAACTCGAAGAGCGTTTCGGCGTGCTGTTGTTCCATCGCAACAAGCGCTCGGTGCGCCTGACTGACCTGGGAGAGCGCCTGCTGAGCATCACCCAGCGCCTGTTCGTGATTGCCGCCGAAGCCGAAGAACTGCTGCAAGACTCCAAGGCCCTGCAAACCGGCAGCCTGACCCTGGCCGTGGACGCGCCGGTGCATGTACTGCCGCAGATCGCCCGGTTCTGCGAACGCTATCCGGGGATTACTGTAAAGGTCGAGACCGGCAACACCGATGACGCGCTGTACCGCCTGTACAACTATCAGGCCGACCTGGCGCTGGTGGGGCGTGATGTCGACGATGAGCGCCTGCTCTCGATCCCCCTGCGCGATGACCCGATGCTGGCTTTTGTGGCACGTAACCACCCGTGGGCCGGGCGCGAGTCCATCGACCTGGAGGACCTGGACGACACGCCCCTGGTGTTGCGGGAAACCGGCTCGGTGACTCGTCAGACCCTGGAGCGCGAGATGCATCAGGCCGGGCTGCGGATCCGCCCGGCGATCCAGGTGGAAGGCCGCGAAGCCGCACGGGAAGCGGTGGTGGTGGGAATTGGCGTGGGGGTGGTCTCGGCGTCGGAGTTCGGCGCAGACTCGCGGGTGTATGCCATGCCGATCCGCGACTGTACCCAGCGCATGAAGGAGACGCTGGTATGCCTGAAGGAGCAGAGCTCGCGGCGGGTGGTGGCGACCTTTCTGGAGATTGTCCGGGAGAGACTGCGCGAAGATCAGCTTGAAGCCAGCTCGAAAAACGCCTGAATCAAGCGCAACTCCCGGCGCCGCTCCATGCAGCCGAGCATGTGCTGGTTCAGCAATCCGTCACCACGCAGAGGAATCGCGTGGACCCGGGGATCACGACTGACCTCCACCGAGGACACCACGCCCACCCCCAACTGCGCAGCCACCGCTTCTGTCACCGCTTCACGGCTGTCCAGTTCCAGCAATACCCTGGGTTGCACGCCGGCCTTGGTACAGGCGTCGTCGAAGGTGCGACGGGTGATGGAACTGGGCTCGCGCAACACCATGATCACCTGGTCCAACTGCTCCAGGCCGATACCCGCCGGCTGCGCCAGCCACGGATGGCCAGCCGGTACCAGGGCGCAGATGCGCGACTCGTTCAAGGCCTGCAAATGCACGCCCTTGCGGGGCTCCACTTCGGTCAACACCGCCACATCCGCATGCTCGGACAGCAGCGCGGCCAAGGTTTCCTGGGCGTTGCCCAGGCGCAGGTTGACGGTAATCCCGGGGTAACGCGCACGCAGCTTTGCCAGCATCGGCATGACCATATGGGGCCCATCTGCCGCCACTTCCAGGCGCCCGGTGAGCAATTGGCGGTTAGCTTCCAGCAGGGTCTGTGCTTCATCCACCAGGCCGAAAATGCTACGGGTGATGGCCGCCAGCTTGATGCCCTCCTCCGTCAACTCGACGCGCCGCGCGGTACGCCGCAGCAGGGTGATCTGGTAATGCTCCTCCAGCGCCTTGATATGCCCGGTCACGGCCGGCTGGCTGATAAACAGGCGCGCAGCGGCACGGGTGAAACTGCCATCCCGGGCCACGGCGTCAAATGCACGCAGTTGAAAAAGATTCATAGCTATCGGCCTCACTGATGGCTGGCATAACAACAAACAATTTGATTGATAACAAGCCAAACTGCAATTTATGTCCCGTAGCTTCATCCCACCGCTCTGCGAGGACATGAGAATGAGTACTGCCGCACCGATCCTGCTCACACCCGGGCCCCTGACCACGTCCGCCCGCACCCGCCAGGCGATGATGGTTGACTGGGGTTCGTGGGATGAGCGCTTCAACCAACTGACCGCCAGCCTCTGTGAGCAACTGCTGGCGATCATCAACGGCAGCGACAGCCACCACTGTGTCCCCTTGCAGGGCAGCGGCACATTCGCCGTCGAAGCCGCCATCGGCACCCTGGTACCCCGCAATGGCAAGGTGCTGGTGCTGATCAACGGTGCCTACGGCAAGCGCCTGGCGAAGATCTGCGAAGTGCTGGGCCGCCCGTTCAGCACCTTCGAAACCGCCGAAGACCAACCCACCGCCGCCGCCGATGTCGACCGGCTGTTGCAGGCTGACAGCAGCATCACCCATATCGCGCTGATCCACTGCGAAACCAGCACCGGCATCCTCAACCCGCTGCCGGAGATCGCCCAGGTCATCCAGCGCCACGGCAAGCGCCTGATCATCGATGCCATGAGTTCCTTCGGCGCGCTGCCGGTCGACGCTGCCCAAGTGCCGTTTGACGCACTGATCGCCGCCTCCGGCAAATGCCTGGAAGGAGTGCCGGGCATGGGTTTTGTCTTTGCCAAAAAAGAAGCACTGGCCGCCGCCCAGGGCAACAGCCATTCCCTGGCCATGGATCTGTTCGACCAGCACGCCTACATGGCCAAGACCGGCCAATGGCGTTTTACCCCGCCAACCCATGTGGTGGCCGCCCTGCATGAAGCGCTGCTGCAATACAACGAAGAAGGCGGCTTGCCGGCCCGCCAGCAGCGCTATACCGCCAACTGCCAGACACTGCTGGACGGCATGGCCGACCTGGGCCTGCGCAGCTTCCTGCCCACGGCGATCCAGGCGCCGATCATCATCACCTTCCACGCGCCGAACGATCCGCGCTACCAGTTCAAGGACTTCTACGAGCGGGTCAAGGCCAAGGGTTTCATCCTGTATCCGGGCAAATTGACCCAGGTCGAAACCTTCCGCGTCGGCTGCATCGGTCACGTCAACCAGGCAGACATGCAAGCGGCGGTGGCGGCGATTGCCCAGGCGCTGCAAGAGATGGAAGTGCTCGACATCTAATCCTCCTCGACGATAGGCCTTCATGGCCGCTATCGCCGGCAAGCCGGCGCCTACACATTATTTACAGGACTTGAACCATGAATTATCAGCACCCCAACACCCTGCAGGCCGCCATCCTCGACTGGGCCGGCACTGTGGTCGACTTCGGCTCCTTCGCCCCCACGCAGATTTTTGTCGAGGCTTTCGCCGAGTTCGACGTGCAGGTGTCCATCGAAGAAGCCCGTGGCCCGATGGGCATGGGCAAGTGGGACCACATCCGCACCCTGTGTGATCAGCCACAGGTTGCCGAGCGCTACCGCAAGGCCTTTGGCCGCACGCCGACCGACGATGACGTGACCGCCATCTACGAGCGCTTCATGCCCTTGCAGATCGAAAAGATCGCCGAGCACTCGGCGCTGATTCCCGGCGCCCTGGAAACCATCGCCGCGCTGCGTGCGCAAGGGATCAAGATCGGCTCCTGCTCCGGCTACCCCAAGCAAGTGATGGACAAAGTGGTCGAACTGGCGGCTACCAATGGCTACATCGCCGACCATGTCGTCGCCACCGACGAAGTGCCCAATGGGCGCCCATGGCCGGCCCAGGCCCTGGCCAACGTGATCGCCCTGGGCATCGATGACGTGGCGGCCTGTGTGAAGATCGACGACACCGTACCGGGCATCCTCGAAGGCCGCCGCGCCGGGATGTGGACCGTGGCGCTGACCTGCTCGGGCAACGCCCTGGGCCTGACCTACGAGCAGTTCCGCGCCCTGGCTCCGGCGACGCTGGCCAGCGAGCGCAAGCGCATCGAAGCGATGTTCGCCGGCTCGCGCCCCCACTACCTGATCGACACCATCACCGACCTGCCCGGCGTGATCGCCGACATCAATCAGCGCCTGGCCCGTGGTGAAATGCCGCAAAGCGCCTGATCGAGATCAATACATCGCCCCTCACTCGGGCAAACCTTGCCTAACAGGTTTAGGCTGAAGGGACTCCGTCGCCAAAGAACGGAGGTTTGCCCCTGATGAGTGAGGAAAGACGCGATGCCGTGGAAAAACAGTGAATCCCGTTACAGTACGATGTCCATCGCCCTGCACTGGCTGATGCTGGTGCTGCTGGTGGTGGTCTACGCCACCATTGAATTTCGCGGGATTTTCCCCAAAGGCAGCGGCGGGCGCACGTTAATCAAAGAACTGCACTTCATGTTCGGCCTGACCGTGTTCGTGCTGGTCTGGCTGCGCCTGTTTGCAAGAAGCTTCGGTGTAGCGCCGAAAATCCTGCCCGCCCCGCCGCCATGGCAAACGCTGCTGGCAACGCTGATGCACGTGGCGCTGTATGTGTTCATGATCGGCATGCCGATCTTTGGCTGGCTGATTGTCAGTGCCGAAGGGCATTCGGTGTGGTTCTACGGGATCGAGTTGCCACCGCTGATCGGTGAAGACAAGGACCTGGCCAAGCAGATCGAAGGTTGGCATGTGCTGGGCGGCACCATCGGCTACTGGCTGATCGGCCTGCATGCGGCGGCGGGTCTGTACCACCACTATTTCATGCGCGATAACACCGTATTGCGCATGTTGCCCAAGCGTTAACCCACAAAACCGCGGCGGCCTTGCAGGCCGCCGGTGTGCACAAAGACCAGCCGAGTGCCGGGGGCAAAGCGCCCGGCCTCGATCCGTTGCTTGAGCGCCAGCAGCGCCTTACCGGTGTAGAGCGGTTCCAACGGTAGGCCGCAGGCCAGCTCAGTGGCCTGGATAAATTCAAGCAATAACGGATCGGCCTTCGCAAAACCGCCACGGCTGGCATCCACCAGTTCGTATCCGCCCTGCACAATGGCCTGCACATTCTGCTCGACGCCATGACCCTGCGGCACCGCCATTGCCCCATACACAGGATGGGCGCCCGCCTCCGCCAGCACCAAGCCTGCGAGCGTGGTGCCGGTGCCGGTTGCCAGCCACCAGGCGTCATAGTCGCCCCACCCCAGGGCATGCAACTGCATGCGCGCCTGCTCGACCAGCACCCCGCAACCCTGCGCTCCCGCCATTGCGCCACCGCCTTCGGGCACGGGATGCAGGTGTGGGTATTGCTCGCCCCACGGCAACCAGAAGTCCGGTGCATGACGCGCGCGGTAACCGCCATAGCCCAGCCAGTGCAACTGCATGCCGAAGGCTTGCAGATCGAGAATAGTCGGGGTGCCTTGAGGGTGCCCGCGCAATAGGCCGACGGTGGCAAAACCGAAGCGTTTGCCGGCCGCCGCCAGGGCATGCAGATGGTTGGAGTGGGCGCCGCCCAGGCTGATGATGCCGCTGGCACCCGCCTGGTGCGCGTGGGCCAGATGCCCGGTGAGCTTGAACCACTTGTTGCCGCTGATCAGCGGGTCGATGCAGTCCAGGCGCAGCACGGCCACCTCGACCCCGTTCAACCACTCCAGTTGCAAGGGCTCAAGGGGCGCGTGGGGAAGCCAATCAAAAGGACCCATCAGGGCATGTCTGCAAGAAAAAAGGGGCGGTAGTCTAACACCGCCCCTCTTCAGTGCTTACAGCTCGGCGGCGAGGCGCGAGCCTTGGTTGATCGCGCGTTTGGCGTCCAGCTCGGCGGCCACATCGGCCCCGCCGATCAGGTGCACATTCTGGCCGGCAGCGACCAGGCCGTCCTGCAGTTCGCGCAGCGGGTCCTGGCCGGCGCAGATGACGATGTTGTCCACCGCCAGCACCTGGGGCTCGCCCTCGGCACCGATACGGATATGCAGGCCCTCATCGTCGATTTTCAGGTACTCGACACTGTTGAGCATCTGCACCTGCTTGTTTTTCAGGCCGGTGCGATGGATCCAGCCAGTGGTCTTGCCCAGGCCATCGCCAACCTTGGAAGCCTTGCGCTGCAACAGGTACACCTCACGTGCCGGGGCATGGAGCTGGGGCTTGATCCCGGCCACGCCGCCGCGGGCCTGCAGTTGGGTATCAATGCCCCACTCCTTCCAGAACGCTTCGCGGTCCAGGCTGGTGGAGGCGCCCTGGTGCACAAGGAACTCCGACACATCGAAACCGATACCGCCGGCGCCGATCACAGCCACGCGCTTGCCCACCGGCTTGCGCTGCAGGAGCACGTCCAGGTAGCTGAGCACCTTGGCGTTCTCCACCCCAGGAATGGCCGGGGTACGTGGCGCGATACCGGTGGCGAGGATGATTTCGTCATAACCGCCAGCCACCAGTTGCGCCGCGTCGACCCGGGTGTTGAGGCACAGGTCGACATGGGTGGTCTGCAGTTTGCGCTTGAAGTAACGCAGGGTTTCAAAGAACTCCTCCTTGCCCGGCACACGCTTGGCCACGTTGAACTGGCCGCCGATTTCGCTGGCCGAATCGAACAGGGTCACCTGATGGCCGCGCTCCGCCGCCACGGTAGCGGCAGCCAGGCCTGCAGGGCCAGCGCCGACCACGGCAATTTTCTTGATCTGCTGGGCCGGCAGGTAGTTGAGTTCGGTTTCATGGCAGGCCCGCGGGTTGACCAGGCAAGTGGTCAACTTGCCGCCGAACGTGTGGTCAAGGCAGGCCTGGTTGCAGCCGATGCAGGTATTGATCTCATCGGCACGGCCAGCGGCGGCCTTGTTGACGAACTCCGGGTCGGCCAGAAATGGCCGGGCCATGGACACCATGTCGGCATCGCCCTCGGCGAGGATCTGCTCGGCCACCTCCGGGGTGTTGATACGGTTGGTGGTGATCAACGGAATCTGCACCGCGCCGCGCAGCTTGGCCGTGACTTTACTGAACGCGCCCCGTGGCACTTTGGTGGCGATGGTCGGGATGCGCGCTTCGTGCCAGCCGATGCCGGTGTTGATGATCGTCGCCCCCGCCTGCTCGATGGCCTTGGCCAACTGGACGATTTCTTCCCAGGTGCTGCCACCTTCCACCAAGTCGAGCATCGACAGGCGGAAGATAATGATGAAGTTCGGCCCTACGGCTTCGCGCACCCGGCGCACGATTTCCACCGGCAGGCGCATGCGGTTTTCGTAGGCGCCGCCCCAACGGTCGGTGCGGTGGTTGGTGTGGGCGGCGAGGAACTGGTTAATGAAATAACCTTCCGAACCCATGATTTCCACGCCGTCGTACTCAGCGACCTGAGCCAATACGGAGCAGGTGACGAAGTCGCTGATCTGCTTTTCGATACCTTCCTCGTCCAGCTCCTTTGGCTTGAACGGGTTGATCGGCGCCTGGATCGCGCTGGGCGCCACTTGCTTGGGGCTGTAGGCATAACGCCCGGCATGGAGGATCTGCATGCAGATCTTGCCGCCCGCCTCGTGCACCGCCTGGGTGACAATCTTGTGCTTGAGCGCTTCGGCCTCGGTGGTCAGCTTGGCCGCCCCGGAATACACCCCGCCTTCATCATTGGGGCCAATGCCCCCCGTAACCATCAGGCCCACGCCGCCACGGGCACGCTCGGCAAAATAAGCCGCCATGCGCTCAAAGCCGCCGGGTTTCTCTTCAAGGCCGGTGTGCATCGAGCCCATCAGGGTGCGATTGCGCAACGTGGTAAAACCCAGGTCCAACGGGGCCAGCAGGTGCGGGTAGGCAGCAGCGGTCATGGTACAGCTCCACAACGGATCATCACGGGACGTGGCAGGCTCGAATGGCCGACCATCGGTTTATGTCCCACAGACTAAGAGCCACGTCCTTAGCGCTCAATGACTGAAACTGACAAGTTAATGATCAAAATGCGCAGCGCCCCTTGGCAAGCGTGGCGACGCGCCCTACCCTAGGGGCGAACCCTGCACATGGCCTGTTGTCTGTTTCCTCATGCGTAAATTACTTGCCTTGACCCTCACCATGGCCCTGGTCGCCGCCGTTTCCGCCTATCTGGTCTGGACCCAGGAACGCCCCGTGGGGCATTACCTGTCGGACCTGCGGATCAACCTGGCTGTGAACGAGGGCATTCCCGCCGATCACGGCAACCTGCTGGGCATCCAGCCGGAGTTGTTTCCCGCTGACTACCAGAGCCTGGAGCGCTTGCACCTCAAGCTCTCGGCCTATTTGCGCAATGCCCGGGACATGGGGCTGATCAATGACAAAACCATCGTGGTCCTGCCGGAACATGTCGGCACCTGGCTGATGGTCAGCGGCGAAAAAAACGAGCTGTACCAGGCGACCAATCTCAAAGAGGCAATGAACTGGCTGTCGGCAAGCAACCCCTTACTGTTCCTGCGCGCACTGATCAGTGCCCAGGGCGACAGCCGCCTGGACGATGCGTACCTGCGCATGAAGGCGCCGGCCATGGCCCGTGATTACCAGGTGCTGTTTGGCGGCCTGGCCAAGGAATTCGGGGTGACCCTGGTGGCCGGCTCCATTGCCCTGCCCAACCCCAGCATCAACCAGGGCCAATTGCAGGTCGGCCACGGCGCGCTGTACAACACCAGCCTGGTGTTCGACCGCGACGGCCTGCCGTTGGGCCAACCCCAGCGCCAGCTTTACCCCATCTTTGAAGAGCGCGGCTTTATCGCCCCAGGCGACGAAAGCGCGATCAGCGTCATCGACACCCCGGCCGGACGCCTGGGCATCCTGATCGGCAGCGACAGCTGGTACCCGGACAACTACCGCAAGCTCAACGAACAAGGCGCGCAATTGGTGGCGGTGCCGGCCCTGGTGATTGGTCGTGATACTTGGGACAAGCCATGGCGCGGCTTCAAAAGCGTGTCCACGCCACCGGAAGTCAGCCTCAAACCCGAAGAGCTCAGCGAAGGTGAAGCCTGGCATCGCCTGAGCCTGATCAGCCAGGCGCCTATCAGCCTGGCCGGCGCAGGCATGAGCGTATTCATGCGCGGGCAATTCTGGGACCAGGGCACCAGTGGTCAGAGTTTTCTCAGCGCCAACGGTCAAGTCTTCGCCGACGGCAACGCGCGTGGTGCGCGCTTGCTGAACGTGTGGCTGTAACGCCATGAAGCCGGCACCGGTGCGCCTCGGGGACTTATCGGTGGGCATCGTGCATACCCTGGCCGACGCCATCCTCAGCCACGGCCTGGACCCGCAACCGCTGCTGTTGCAATACGGCCTGGACCCGGCGCGCTTGAGCGAACTCGGCGCACGCCTGTCGATCCCCCGCTACATGCGCCTGGGCCACGCGGCCATCCAGTTGACCGGCGACCCCGGACTGGGCCTGCGCATGGGCCAACTGAGCCGCATGAACCAACTGGGCCTGGCGGGCGTCACCGCCGCCCAGGCGCCCAACGTGCGCGAAGCCGTGCGCGCCCTGACGCGCTTCGAGGCCCTGTACGGCGCCAACTACCGCGGCCAGTCGAGCTTTCATGAAGACCCCCGGGGCGCCTGGCTGCGTTTCTATTCCATCAGCCCGTACAACGCCTATAACCGCTTCGTGGTGGACTCGATTCTGGCCGGCTGGCTGCATCAGATGGCGAGTTTGTGCCAGCAGCCGGTGGTGGCCGAACGGATCGAAATCGAATTCGCCACACCGGACTACAGCGCAAGCTACAACGTGCTGGGCGATTGCCCGATCCAGTTCGGCGCCGAACTCAATCAACTGCGCCTGAGCCAGCACAGCCTGGGCCTGCGCAACCCGCAGCACTGCCCAAGTACCTGGAACCTGCTGTTGCAACTGTGTGAAAGGGAACTGGAGCAACTGACCCGCACCCGCAGCCTGCGCGAGCGCATCACGCGCTTGCTGGGGCCGATGCTCAATGGCGGCCGGGAACCCGACCTGGAAGAAGTGGCGGCACGCCTGAAGCTGCCAACCTGGACCTTGCGGCGCAAACTGGCCGAGGAAGGCACTCAGTTTCGCGCCATTCTCAACGACACCCGTCGTGACCTGGCCATGACCTACATTCGCGATACAGAACTGGCGTTTGGAGAAATTGCCTATTTGCTCGGTTTTGCCTCAGCGGAAGCCTTTCAACGGGCCTTCAAGCGCTGGAACAACCAGACTCCAGGGGAGTTTCGCCGCAGTCAGCGACAGTCTGCCTGACGCCCGTCTACAACTCGGTGGCATCGTCAGCCGGGTCCAAAGGGTCCAGCTCAAAGGCCTGGTATTCCAGCAGCTCTTCTTGATAATCGTCCATCGTCGACTCCTTGTGTAATCAAAGCAGGTTGCTCAAGTGACCTGCATCACCAGCCTAAAGTGCCGTCGTGACGTAAAAAAGACAGGGTCATGACGTTCCTGCGCTTGAAGATCAAACGTAGCAGCCAGGCGCGGATTTAATCGCATCAAATAAATGCAACTGCAACCATTGCAATTGCAATCAAATACCGACTTCCATTAGGGTGATGCTCTCCACCACCAATGGGAGGCGACTCGTGACTGCCAGCACTGCGCAATCCGCACAAATCTGCATCGACATCCTGAACGATCAGCCACCGCCCCGTAGCTCACCGCTGTATACGGTGATGGCCATGGCCAACACCCTGGAGTTCAGCCCGGCGACACGCCGGCAAGCCTGGGTCATTCGCGGCCAGTCCTCTTCCAGGCGCATTGCCGCCTGGCCCACCTGGTTTGCTCGTAACAGCGGGGAAAAACCGCTGTTGTACCTGCACAGCGCCACCTCATCGGCACAGCTGTGTGCCCTCTCCCGTGGCACCGAACAACGGGGGATTCTGTGTAACGATATCCAGACCCGCCCCACCACTTGGCCCAGAGGCGCGCACCCGTCACTCCCGCTCTGGCTGGCCAGCAACCCGCAGTGCACCCCCTATGACCCGGCCTCCGGCGAGGAAACCCGGGCAATTGTCCTGGCAGGCCTGCATGCGTTGTATATCGACGGCAGGCCCGGCTTCTATTACCTGGCCCTGCATGACCAGGACGACGGGCCGGGATTGGCGCCCCAAGACCGCGAGGATGCAATCAAGGGAATGTACCGGATCGGCCGCGAGCCAGCGGCCCGATTGCAGGTGCGCTTGCTGGGCGCAGGCTACGCGTTTGCAGAAGTGCTGCATGCCGCAAGGTTGCTGGAGACGGACTGGAACGTGTCGGCGCAGCTATGGAGCTGCCCCAGCTACACCCGGCTGGCGCGGGAGGCACGTGCCGCCGAGCGCTGGAATCGCCTGCATCCACTGGCTGAAAAACGCAGCAGTCACTTGCGCGATTGCCTGGCGGGCAACGACAGCCCGGTGATCGCGGTCACCGGCTATCCGCAATCCGTCGTCGACCCACTGGCGGCCCATGTGGATGCACGCTTTGTCGCCCTGGGCGCCGGCTCAGTCCAGCCGGCGCCACCTGACCGCTACTGGATTGCCGCGCTGGCCTTGAAAGCACTGGCAGAGGATGGGCGGATCGAACCGCAGCAAGTGGAGCGTGCACTACGGCGCTACCCCCTCGGATGAGCGCGAATGCGCCCTTGCCTATGGTGTTTCGGGCCTGCGCCGTCCCCGGGTTTGCACACCGGCCTGCATCGCCAGCCCGGCCGTACGTTCCAACGCATCGGCGAAGCCCTGGCGTTGCTGTGCATCGAGTTGCGAGAGGAACAGTTCATCCACGGTACTTTCGTAGATGCCCCACATCTTTTTGCGCAACACCCGGCCCTCATCGGTGATCGAGGCAAACGCGGCGCGCCCATCGCCCTCGCAGCGCGAACGCACCACCAGGCCGTCCTTTTCCAGGCGGTCCACCAGGCGCGTCAGGTTGTAGCGCTCGATGGCCAGCACATCGGCCAATTCATGCATGCGCCGGGTGCCATCAGGACCGCTTTCCAAGCCCCACAGCGCGTCGTACCAGGCGTATGGCGGCAGGCCGGCCAGGGCCAGGCGCCGTTCTATTTCACGGATGACCGTCCTATGGGCCCTGACAAAACGGAACCAGACATCAGGCTCTTTCGACGACATGCAACACCATCCGGGGAATTCGAGAAGGTTGCAATGGTAGCGCATCCCGCGCTAGATTCAGGCATGTAGTTGCAATTGCAATTACTTTCGCCGCGTGCCGAATCACCCTCCCACAAGGAGTCCGCACGTTGATATCCGTACCCCCTGGAGCCTCACATGAACGCGAACAACGCAGTAAGACTCGACGACGATCCACAGGAAACCCGCGAATGGCTGGAGTCCATCGAGTCGGTGCTCTCCACCGAAGGCCGCCCGCGAGCCCATTACCTGATCGATCAGTTGCTGGATTTCGACGTAGCGCGACATGGCGACTTCCATGGGCGGGTCACCACGCCCTACGTCAACACCATCGCGGTGGAGCGGCAACTGCCCTACCCCGGCAACCAGACCATCGAACGCCGACTCAATGCGTTTATCCGTTGGAATGCCATGGCCATGGTCTTGCGCGCCGGAAAGCATTCGGGCGTAGGTGGGCATATCGCCACCTATGCGTCGGCCGCGGTGCTGTATGACGTAGGCTTTGACCATTTCTTCCGTGGCCGAACCGAGACCTTCGCCGGTGACCTGGTGTACATCCAGGGCCACTCTTCGCCAGGTGTTTACGGGCGTGCCTACCTCGAAGGGCGCATCAATGAAGCACAACTCGACAACTTCCGTCGCGAGACCGGCGGCAAGGGCCTGTCGTCCTACCCCCACCCCCGGCTGATGTCGGACTTCTGGCAGTTTCCTACCGTGTCTATGGGCCTGGGGCCGATCACTGCGGCCTACCAGGCGCGATTCATGCGTTACCTGGACCTGCGCACCCTCAAGCCTGAGGAGGGACGCAAGGTCTGGGCATTCCTGGGGGATGGCGAGATGGACCAGCCGGAATCCCTCGCTGCCATCTCCCTGGCGGGGCGCGAGAAATTGGATAACCTGATTTTCGTGGTCAACTGCAACCTGCAACGCCTCGACGGCCCGGTGCGTGGCAATGCCAAAGTGATCCAGGAGTTCGAAAGCCTGTACCGCGCGGCCGGCTGGAACGTGATCAAAGTCATCTGGGGCGGTGGCTGGGATGCCCTGCTGGAAAAGGACCGCAGCGGCCTGTTGCGCCAGCGCATGATGGAATGCGTGGACGGCGACTATCAGAACTACAAGTCGCAAAACGGCGCCTATGTGCGTGAGCACTTCTTCGGCAAATATCCAGAGTTGCGGGCACTGGTGGCACATCTTTCCGATGATGAGATCTGGAAACTCTCACGGGGTGGCCATGATCCCGACAAGGTCTACAACGCCTATGCCGCGGCCATTCGCCATACGGGGCAGCCGACTGTGATCCTGGCGAAAACCGTCAAGGGCTTTGGCATGGGCGAGGCTGGCGAGGGCCAGAACATCAATCACCAACTCAAGAAAATGGGCGCCGAGGCCGTCAAGGCGTTTCGCGACCGGTTCGGCCTGGAGGTGGCTGACGACCAACTGGCAGAAATCCCCTATCTCAAGCCCGCTGCAAACAGCGAAGAAGCACGCTATTTTGCCGCACGGCGCCAGGCCCAGGGCGGCTATATTCCTGCCCGGCACAGTACGGTGCCAGCGCTGAAAATCCCTGCGCTCGAGACGTTTGCCACCCAACTCAAGGACACGGGCGAGCGCGCCATCTCCACCACCATGGCCTTCGTGCGTATCCTCGGCACCCTGCTCAAGGACCCAAACCTGGGCAAGCTGATCGTGCCGATCGTGCCCGACGAGTCCCGAACCTTCGGCATGGAAAGCCTGTTCCGCCAGATTGGCATTCACTCTGCCGTGGGCCAACTCTATACCCCGCAAGACGCCGGGCAATTGAGCTACTACAAAGAGAGCAAAGACGGGCAGATCCTACAGGAAGGCCTGAATGAGTCCGGCGCGTTTTCTTCATGGATCGCCGCCAGCACGTCCTACGCCAACCACGGCCTGATGACGCTGCCCTTCTATATTTTCTATTCGATGTTCGGCTTCCAGCGTGTCGGCGACCTGGCCTGGGCCGCAGGTGATGCGCGGGCCCGTGGCTTCCTGCTGGGGGCTACCGCCGGGCGTACCACCTTGATGGGCGAAGGCTTGCAGCACGATGACGGGCATAGCCAGGTGTTGGCCTCGGTGATCCCTTGCTGCATATCCTACGATCCAACCTTTGCCTACGAGCTTGCGGTAATCATTCGTGAAGGCATGCGGCGCATGTACGTCGAACAGGAGGATATTTACTACTACATCACCCTGCTCAACGAAAACTACCCGCACCCGGCCATGCCCGAAGGTATCGAGGATGGAATTCTCAAGGGCATGTATCGACTGAAGGCGGGGCAGCAGGCCCAGGTGCAACTGATGGGCAGCGGCGCGATCCTGCGCGAAGTGATCGCGGCTGCGGATTTGCTGCGCGAGGATTTTGCCGTGGGCAGTGACGTCTGGAGTGTCACCAGCCTCACCGAACTGCGCCGCGAGGGCCATGCGGTGGAGCGCTGGAACCTCTTGCATCCGCAGGACGTGCCACGTACCAGCTACGTGGAACAATGCCTGGCGAACCACGCGGGGCCTGTGGTGATTGCCACCGACTACATGAAGATCTTCGCCGACCAGATTCGCCCGTTCGTGACGGGCAGGCGTTTTGTCGCACTGGGCACCGATGGTTTTGGCCAGTCCGATACCCGCCAAGCGTTGCGTGAGTTCTTCGAGGTGGACCGCCATTTCATTGTATTGGCGGCATTGAAGGCCCTGGCTGACGACGGCCTGATCAGCCGCACCACGGTTAGCGAGGCGATCAGCCGCTACGGGATCGACGTCGACAAAGCCGACCCAGCCAGCGCGTAGCTACTGGCCGGTGGCCGGCAGCGGCGGAATTGCCTCTGTCGGTGCCGGCAACACAGGCATAGCCGGCGCTTCTGCCGGCGCTTGCTGCGGAGCAATCGGCGTGGCCTCAACCGGCGGCGCAAGCGGCTCCGAGACCACCGGAGCGACAGGTACAGGCGGCATTTCTTTCGGCGCTTCTACCTTGTCCACCACCGGCGCGGGCTTGGGTTCTGGTACGCCAAGGTCAGCCTTTGGCACTTGTGGGATATGCTCGGCGGCTTTCACTTCCTGGGGCAGGAACACATCCACCAAGGCAAAGTAGCGGTCATAGAATTTGGCCGAGGTGACCGTCTCGCTGGCCACTTTGACCATCGAGTCATCGGTGGAGCCGATCGGCATCGATACCGAACCGAGCACACCCACTCCCAGGCTGGCGGAGTTGTTGACCTTCTTCAGCGCGTAGCGATCCTGCAGGGCGTTGGCAAACATGGTCGCATGATGCTCACCGCTGCCATCTTCGGCACAAACCACGTTGAAACTGATCTGCAGGTGGGTCTCACCAGTCTGCTGGAAACTTTTGTTACCGCTCACCAGCTTCGGGTCGCTGCTGGTGATGATGTAGCCCTGGCTGAGCAACGCCCGGCGTGCCGCTTCGCAGGCCGCGACATCGCTGACCGGGTAATTGCGCGAAAACGTACCGGAATCGTCGAAACTCTCATGTTCGTAGATAGCGGTCTTGGGCGACGAGCAGCCCGTGGCGCCTGCCAGCACCAGCGCAAGCGCGAGGCCACGCAAGTGAAATGAAGTCGACATTGATCATCCTGAGGAAAACGTTCAGGGCGCTATTGTGCAACAGATCACGGGGTGCGCGCGCGGATTCCTGTTGGTAAAACGCCTCCGGCCGACTCGACGCGCGGCGCAGGAAAAAGCCTGGCGCTCAGATGGTCGATAAACACTCGCCGTTTGGGCGGGGCATGCCGGTTCGACGCACTCGTGTCCGGCAGGCAGGCGATTCCCAGGCCCTCGTGCACCATATGGTTCAGGGACTCGATGGTGCTGCTGATCAGCGGCGCGCGCAGCACCGGCTCGGCTGTGAGCGTGATACGGCGGGTGCTGCGATGAAACAGCCGCACACCCAGGCGTTGTTCCATGCGCGCAATAGTCTTGCCCACGACCGAGGACGGCCCCCTACTCTGCTCGATGCCCTGATGCCTTGAATAAGGACCCACACAAAAAACCCCGGCATTCAGGCCGGGGTCTTTTTTTGCTGCTGTATCACACCATCAGAACCGCTTGATATCAGCCTTGGCTTCGAGTTCCTTGCGGAACGCAGCGAAGTCCTGCTGGCCGACCCGTGAAGCGAGGAAGCGACGATATTGCTCCTTCTCTTCATCGGTTGGCGCAGCGCCTTCGTTGACGTTGTTCAAGCGCACGATCACCAAGCTGCCATCCGGCAGGGTCACGTCGGTAAAGGTCGGTTTGTCCTTCGCCGCCGGCTTGGCCATGCGGAACAGCGCTTGCAGCACAGCAGGCTCGACACCTTCCTGGCCACGGGTGGCGGCTTCGGTGACTTTCCAGGCCTGGCCATCAACCGGCTTGTCCAACGCCAGCTTGCCATCGCGCAGGTTGGCAATCAGCTCGTCAGCGTGGGTCTTCGCCGCAGCGCTTGCGCGCTCCTTGGTCAACTGGGCACGAATGGCAGTCGCTACGCTTTCCAGGGGCAGTTGCGCAGGCTTGCGGTGCTCCTTGGCACGCAGGACCACGATGGTTTCCGGATCCAGTTCGATGGCGGTGCTGTTGGCACCCTCATCCAGCACTTCAGGACTGAAAGCAGCCTGGATCACGGCGCGGTTAGCCGCGATGCCTTCGCCACCTTCACGGCCAAACGGCGCCGAGGTGTGTACGGTCAGCTTCAGATCCGAAGCGGGCTGGGCTAGGTCGGAGGCCTCGAATGCCGCATCTTCCAGTTGCTTGGTCGCCTCGACGAAGCGCTGCTCCACTTGCTGGGTCTTCAGCTCGCGGGTCAGCTTGTCTTTCAGGCTGGCGAACGATGGCACTTCTGGCGCTTCAACACCCAGCAGCTTGATCAGGTGCCAGCCGAAGCTGGAGCGTACCGGGGCCGAGACCTGATCCTTATTCAAGGCATACAGGGCACTTTCGAACTCAGGATCATAGACACCAGGACCGGCAAAACCCAGGTCGCCGCCATTGTTGGCCGAACCCGGATCCTGGGAGAACTCCTTGGCCAGGGCCTCGAAGCTTTCGCCCTTGGCCAGGCGCGCCTGGACTTCTTCGATCTTGGCCTTGGCCTGGGCCTCGGTCACCTTGTCGTTGACCTCGATCAGAATGTGCGCGGCACGACGCTGTTCAGCGAGGTTGGCGGTTTCTTTCTCGTACAGGGCCTGCAGTTCATCGTCCTTGACCGTTACCTGATCGAAGAACGAAGCCTTCTTCAGCTCCAGGTAATCAATGACGACCTGGTCCGGGGTCATGAACTCCTTGGCGTGCTGGTCGTAGTAAGCCTTGACCTCGTCGTCGGTGAGTGTCACGGCTGCTGGGTCGGCCTTGACGCTGACGGTGGCGAAATCACGGGTCTGTTTTTCCAGGCGCGCGAAGTTCTGTACTTCCTGATCAGTGACAAAACCGCTGCCGGCAATGCCTGCGCGCAGTTGGCCGATAAGCATTTCCTGGGTCAACATCTGACGGAACTGCATACGGCTGTAGCCCAGTTGACGGATCACCTGGTCGAAGCGTTCAGCGCTGAACTTGCCGTCTTCCTGGAACTCCGGCGTCTGCAGGATCACTTGGTCCAATGCAGCTTCCGAGAAGGAGAACTTCGAATCGGCCGCGCCTTGCAGCAGCAGCTTGCGGTCGATCAGGCCCTTGAGGGCCGCTTCGCGCAGCATTTTTTCATCCAGCAAGGACGCATCGAAGTCCTTGCCCAGTTGTTGCATCAGCTGCCGACGTTGCATGTCGACGGCCTGGCTCAGCTCGTTTTGACTGATCTCTTCACCATTGACCTTGGCCGCGTCCTGGCTATTGGTCGTGGCCTGGAAAATGGCTTCGATACCGGTGAAAGCCATCAATACAACGATGAGCCCGATAATAGTCTTGGCAATCCAGCCTTGTGAATTGTCCCTGATATTCTGCAGCATGCGTCCCCCAGAAACGGTTGAACTTCAAAATTAGGCAACCGTGGAGCGTGGGTAGAATCCGGATAGAAGAAAGGCGCATCCGAGGATGCGCCTTCTCGTAACTGGCGGAACGGACGGGTATTGAACCCGCCCCCCGGCGTAGCGACCCGATGGATACTCAGGTCAGTTGCCGCTCCGCTGCCAGGCCAGACCTGCGTCCGGCCCGGACAGGCAAAGGCTTGAACGAAGCTTAGTTAACGGCTTCTTTCAGGGCTTTACCGGCTTTGAAACCTGGTTTCTTGGCAGCAGCGATTTGCAGTGCTTTGCCAGTCTGTGGGTTACGGCCAGTGCGAGCTGGACGATCGGTCACAGAGAAAGTACCGAAGCCTACCAGTACCACGGAGTCGCCGGCCTTGAGAGCGCCAGTGACGGATTCGATTACTGCGTCCAGCGCACGGCCAGCAGCGGCTTTCGGGATATCAGCAGATGCGGCGATAGCATCAATCAGTTCCGACTTGTTCACTCTAAGTCCCCTTATATCTATTGAGTATGATTCTAAGTTTTTTGGTGAAAGCAAAAACCAGTGCTGAATGGCCTACAGACACTTAAGAGCCGCTTTATAACAAGGGCTCTAAAAAGCTGTCAAGAAAGCCCCCAGGCTTAAACGTATTAATGCGTGCTAATTCTTTCCTTAGAGTCAGTCTCGCGCTTTTCGTCCTTCGCGACTATCTCGGGAGCCACATCCGGCAAGGGCTCCGGCGCGTATTGCAGCGCAATTTGCAGGACCTCGTCAATCCATTTAACCGGTTTAATCTGCAGATCCTGCTTAATGTTGTCAGGAATTTCCTTCAAGTCGCGAACATTCTCTTCGGGAATGATCACCGTCTTGATACCACCACGGTGTGCAGCCAGCAGTTTTTCCTTCAGACCGCCAATGGCCAATACCTGACCACGCAGGGTGATTTCCCCGGTCATGGCGACATCGGCACGCACCGGAATGCCAGTCAAGGCCGATACCAGAGCCGTGCACATGCCTACGCCAGCGCTAGGGCCATCTTTAGGGGTAGCCCCTTCCGGCATATGGATATGGGTGTCGTGCTTCTCATGGAAGTCCAGGGGAATCCCCAAGCTCCGAGCCCGGCTGCGCACCACTGTCTGCGCGGCCGTGATGGATTCGACCATCACGTCACCAAGGGATCCGGTCTTGATCAATTGCCCCTTGCCCGGGATCACGGCGGCTTCGATGGTCAGCAATTCGCCACCCACCTGGGTCCACGCCAGGCCAGTCACCTGCCCTACCTGATCCTGTTGCTCGGCCAGGCCGTAGCGGAATTTACGCACGCCCAGGAAGTGCTCCAGGGCATCGGCCGTGACCTTCACAGAGAAGCGTTTTTCCAGGGCATGTTCCTTGACGGCCTTGCGGCAGATCTTCGCCAACTGGCGCTCGAGGCCCCGTACACCAGCCTCACGGGTGTAATACCGAATGATGTCGCGAATCGACTCGACATCGAATTCGATCTCGCCCTTCTTCAGACCATTGGCCGAAATCTGCTTAGGCGCGAGGTACTTGACGGCGATATTGATCTTTTCGTCTTCGGTGTAGCCCGGCAGACGAATCACTTCCATCCGGTCCAGCAGGGCTGGTGGGATATTCATGGAGTTGGAGGTGCACAGGAACATTACGTCGGACAGGTCGTAGTCGACTTCCAGGTAATGGTCGTTGAAATTGTGGTTCTGTTCGGGGTCGAGCACCTCCAGCAAGGCCGATGCTGGATCACCACGCATATCGCTGCCCATTTTGTCGATTTCATCGAGCAGGAACAACGGGTTGCGCACCCCAACCTTTGTCATCTTTTGAATCAATCTTCCGGGCATCGAGCCGATGTAAGTCCGACGATGGCCACGAATTTCCGCTTCATCACGCACGCCACCGAGGGCCATTCGTACGAATTTACGATTGGTGGCGCTGGCAATCGACTCAGCCAACGAGGTTTTACCCACACCAGGAGGACCGACCAGGCACAACACCGGGCCGCGAATCTTCTTCACGCGCTTCTGCACGGCGAGGTATTCGAGGATGCGTTCCTTGACCTCTTCTAACCCATAGTGATCGGCGTCGAGGATATCTTCGGCACGCGCCAGGTCCAGCCGCACCTTGGTCTGGGCTTTCCACGGCACCTGCACCAGCCAGTCGATGTAGGAACGAACCACAGTGGCCTCGGCCGACATTGGCGACATTTGCTTGAGTTTGTTCAACTCGGCAGTGGCTTTGGTCAACGCGTCTTTTGGCAGGCCTGCGGCATCGATGCGCTTCTTCAGCTCTTCGATTTCATTGTGGCCTTCTTCACTGTCACCGAGCTCTTTCTGAATGGCCTTCATCTGCTCATTCAGGTAGTACTCGCGCTGGCTGCGCTCCATCTGCTTCTTGACGCGGCCGCGGATGCGCTTCTCGACCTGCAACAGGTCAATCTCGGCATCCAGCAACGCCAGGACGTGCTCGACCCGGGTCGACAGGTCGATGATTTCGAGAATGTCCTGCTTCTGCTCGATCTTCAGCGCCATGTGCGCGGCCATGGTGTCGACCAGGCGGCTTGGCTCATCAATGCTGTTGAGGGAGGACAGGACTTCAGCCGGGACTTTCTTGCCCAGTTGCACGTATTGCTCGAACTGGGACAGCAGACTACGTACAAAGACTTCGGATTCGCGCTCAGGCGCATCGACTTCGTCGATCAACGCCACTTCTGCACGCAAGTGACCATCCACCTCCATGAAGCGCTCGACCGCACCGCGCTGCTCACCTTCGACCAGCACCTTGACGGTGCCATCCGGCAGCTTGAGCAATTGCAGAACGGTGGCAATAGTACCGACGCGATACAGGGCGTCTTCGCCTGGATCGTCGTCAGCCGGATTTCTCTGGGCCAACAGCAGGATCTGCTTGTCGCCCGTCATCGCGGCCTCGAGGGCTTCGATAGACTTCTCGCGCCCCACGAACAGCGGGATAACCATGTGCGGATACACAACCACATCACGCAATGGCAGGAGAGGCAATTCAATGGTTGTCTTCATGATTTCGCCTCTATGACAGATGAAAGTAAGCTTGAAACCAAGATGGGGGCTACGTGTAAAAAAAACAAGCTCAATGCTGGCACTTGCACACAGTAAAAACCTCCATGAAAAACAAAGGGGCCTCTAGAGGCCCCTTGTTTGTACCGAAACTGCGAAACGCTTACGCGTCTGGCGCAGCCTTGGCAGTCGGCTCACTGTTTTCGTAGATGTACAGTGGCTTGGACTTACCTTCTATAACGCTTTCGTCGATCACCACTTTACTCACCTCGGACTGCGAGGGAATTTCGTACATGGTGTCGAGCAATACACCTTCGAGAATCGAGCGCAAGCCGCGTGCGCCGGTCTTACGCTCCAGTGCCCGCTTGGCCACCGACTTGAGCGCGTCAGCGCGGAACTCGAGGTCTACACCTTCCATTTCGAACAACTTGGCGTATTGCTTGGTCAGGGCGTTCTTCGGCTCGGTGAGGATCTGAATCAAAGCAGCCTCATCCAGCTCGTCCAACGTGGCCAAGACCGGCAGACGGCCAACGAATTCCGGGATCAGACCGAACTTGACCAAATCGTCAGGCTCGACTTCACGCAGGGACTCGCCCACCTTCTTGCCTTCTTCCTTGCTGCGCACTTCTGCACTGAAACCAATGCCGCCACGGGTGGAACGGTTTTGAATAACCTTTTCCAGGCCGGAGAACGCACCGCCACAGATAAACAGGATGTTACGCGTATCAACCTGCAGGAATTCCTGCTGCGGATGCTTGCGACCGCCCTGAGGCGGTACAGAAGCGACCGTGCCTTCAATCAGCTTCAGCAGGGCTTGCTGTACGCCCTCACCGGAAACGTCCCGGGTGATCGACGGGTTGTCGGACTTGCGCGAAATCTTGTCGATTTCATCGATATAGACAATACCCATCTGGGCTTTCTCTACGTCGTAGTCGCACTTCTGCAGCAGTTTCTGAATGATGTTCTCGACATCTTCACCCACGTAGCCAGCCTCGGTGAGGGTGGTGGCGTCGGCGATGGTGAACGGAACGTTCAGCAGGCGAGCGAGGGTTTCTGCAAGCAAGGTTTTACCCGAGCCTGTAGGACCGATCAGCAGGATGTTGCTCTTGCCGAGTTCGACCTCATCACCTTTCTTGTCACGCTGGTTCAAGCGCTTGTAGTGGTTATACACCGCTACGGCCAGAACCTTCTTTGCACGCTCTTGACCAATCACGTACTGATCAAGGATGCCGCTGATTTCTTTAGGCGAAGGCAATTTATGCGTGCTGCTTTCGGCCTGTGCCTCCTGCACCTCCTCACGGATGATGTCATTGCACAGGTCGACGCACTCGTCGCAGATAAAGACCGAGGGGCCGGCAATCAATTTGCGCACTTCATGCTGGCTTTTGCCACAGAAGGAGCAATAGAGCAGCTTGCCGTTGTCCTCGCCGTTGCGGGTGTCAGTCATTCGTTCGATCCAAATCCGATAGGCTTGCAACACAAGATGAAGGCTTATGCGGGCTTTTTCAAGCCCGCCAGTGGTCGGACACGCCGACCAGCCCTATTTTGAGCGGCTTATATTAAGCGGGGCGCTTGTCGATCACGGCGTCGATCAGCCCGTATTCACGCGCGGCTTCAGCACTCATGAAGTTGTCGCGGTTGGTATCGCGCTCGATTTCTTCCAGGGTACGCCCGCTGTGCTTGGCCATCAGCGTATTGAGACGCTCACGGATAAACAGGATTTCCTTGGCATGGATTTCGATATCCGATGCCTGGCCCTGGAAACCACCCAGTGGCTGGTGAATCATCACCCGCGAGTTAGGCAGGCAGAAACGCTTGCCTTCAGCACCCGCCGTCAGCAGGAATGCTCCCATGCTGCAGGCCTGGCCAATGCAAGTGGTGGATACGTTCGGCTTGATGAACTGCATGGTGTCGTAGATCGACATGCCCGCTGTCACCGAACCGCCTGGGGAGTTGATGTAGAGATGGATGTCCTTGTCCGGGTTTTCTGCTTCAAGGAACAGCAACTGCGCACAGATCAGGTTGGCCATGTAGTCCTCTACCGGACCAACCAGAAAAATCACTCGCTCCTTGAGCAGGCGCGAGTAGATGTCATAGGCACGTTCGCCACGAGCAGATTGCTCGACAACCATCGGGACCAAGCCGCCTGCGGCCTGGATATCAGAGTTCTGCTGAATATACGAATTACGGAACATGCTCTGCAGTTACTCCCAAATAGTCATGTCTTGAATACGCATAAGCCAGCGCGAGGCTGGCTTATGGGTGTATTTTCAAACGAGTTGGACAATCAGTCGGCTTGTGCTGCTTCTGCCGGCTTGACTGCTTCTTCGTAAGAGACCGCTTTATCGGTCACCTTAGCCTTCTGCAGAACAGTATCCACAACTTGTTCTTCCAGCACAACCGAACGGACTTCGTTCAGTTGCTGGTCATTCTTGTAGTACCAAGCCACGACCTGCTCAGGCTCCTGGTAGGCCGAAGCCATTTCCTGGATCATTTCGCGAACGCGGTCTTCGTCAGGCTTGAGGTCAAACTGCTTGACCACTTCAGCCACAATCAGGCCCAGCACGACGCGACGCTTGGCTTGCTCTTCGAACAGTTCGGCCGGCAGTTGGTCAGGCTTGATGTTGCCACCAAACTGCTGAACAGCTTGTACACGCAGGCGATCCACTTCGTTAGACAGCAGGGCCTTAGGTACTTCGATCGGGTTGGCGGCCAGCAGACCGTCCATGACCTGGTTCTTGACCTTGGACTTGATGGCCTGACGCAGTTCACGCTCCATGTTCTTGCGAACTTCGGCACGGAAACCTTCGATACCGGTTTCCTTGATACCGAACTGGGCGAAAAACTCTTCGTTCAGCTCTGGCAGCTTAGGCTCGGAAACGCTATTGACCGTCACGGTGAACTCGGCAGCCTTGCCAGCCAGGTCCAGGTTCTGGTAGTCAGCAGGGAAGGTCAGGTTCAGAACGCGCTCTTCACCCGCCTTGGCGCCAACCAGGCCGTCTTCGAAACCAGGGATCATGCGGTTGGAACCCAGCACCAGCTGAGTACCCTTGGCGGAGCCGCCAGCGAATACTTCACCGTCAACCTTGCCAACGAAGTCAATGTTCAGTTGGTCTTCGTTCTGGGCAGCGCGATCGGCTACTTCGAAACGAGTGTTCTGCTTGCGCAGGATTTCCAGCATGTTGTCCAGGTCGGCATCAGCCACTTCGGCGCTCAGGCGCTCGATTTCGATACCTTCAAAACCCGCGACTGTGAACTCCGGGAACACTTCGAATACAGCAACGTATTCCAGGTCCTTGCCAGCTTCCAGGGACTTAGGCTCGATGGAAGGCGAACCCGCCGGGTTGAGCTTTTGCTCGACAACAGCTTCGTAGAAGGAAGCCTGGATCACGTCGCCTACAGCATCTTGGCGCGCGTCAGCACCAAAACGGCGCTTGATTTCGCTCATCGGCACTTTGCCTGGACGGAAACCAGCGATCTTGGCCTTCTGGGCAGTCTGCTGCAGACGCTTGTTGACCGCAGTCTCGATGCGCTCTGCCGGCACGGTGATGCTCATGCGGCGCTCGATAGCAGTAGTATTTTCAACAGAAACTTGCATGGATATTCCTCGTTGCACAGACGTTAGCCGGCCGTTTCCGACCCAAGAATGTCGGGTAGAGATGGGCCATTACTGGCCCATCTCCCCCTAAGAACCGTACGTGCGAGTTTCCCCGCATACGGCTCGGGCCTAATCAAAACCCCCGGTAAGGGGAGCCGGTTTGTTCACTGTCAATCCGCGAGCGTGTAGCCGCTGGTGACAAAGGGGGTGCAATAGTACCCGGTTATTTAGGGAGTCTCCACCGCCTTTTGTGCGGTACAGAATGTGGTGATCATGCCACCCCGTCTCCTTCGTAATCGGTAACTTACATATTGGACACAATCCTTTCTGACTCTGGAAAAGGCTCAAGATTTGCTTACGGTACGCCAGCCTTTTGAGCATCTGTTCCATACGCCTTTTCTCACCCATTTCCTCCATAGAAGGATCGAAGGGGTTGTACTCCCCACTCACCTTCTTGTGTCGTTCGATCGGAGTGCTCGCTAGCGAGTACAACTCGATCGTTCGCATCTCTCCCTTGTCATTCATCGTCGCGGTAGCAAACACCCCTTTCCGCCCCTTCATGGGTTTAAAGTATTTCGCTCCGATCCACTGGAGTGTTTTCTTAGGGTGTCGCCGTTTTGCCCAACGCCATAGAGCCAGAAAGATCATGTAATCCATGCGGCTATACGCTTTCTTGGCTACCACAGGCTGGTGATAGAACGCCCAGCCACGCAGTATCGGATTCAGCTGTCGGATCAGATCCTCCTGCCTTACCGTTTTGCTGGTACTGATGACCTCCCTTACCTTGCTATAGAACGCTTTCACGTTTTTCTTGCTTGGCTTGATCAGAAGCTTCCCATCGTACTTGCGGAAATTCCAACCTAGAAAGTCAAAGCCTTCCTTTATATGGACGACACGCGTCTTCTCGAGTGACAACTGCAGCCCCCGCACTGCTAGGAACTGCTCTACCCAAGGTCTGACTTCAGTTTCCAGCACCTCTCGCGAGGTTCCGGTTATCACAAAGTCATCCGCGTAACGCACCACATTGATTTTCAGCTTCTTGGCCTTGGTCACACCCAGATGTTGCTTAAGTTGTGACTCCAGCCCATCCAGCACCAGATTCGCCAAGCTGGGCGAGACAATCCCGCCCTGTGGCGTACCGGCATCCGTTGCCTGTAGCTGGCCTTTATGAATCACGCCAGCTTTCAACCATTTTCGGAGAACCACCTTATCCGTTGGGACGTTGGTGATAAGCCAGTCATGATTGATATGGTCAAAGCAGCCTTTGATGTCCGCCTCCAAAACCCATTGGGCCGAAACCTTCTTGGATAGGCATACGAACAACTGCCCCATTGCATCCGCCGTAGATCGCTCGATCCTAAAGCCGTAGCTGTTTGGATCGCCGGTGGTTTCTGCAATGGGTGCCAGAGCAAGCAAATACAACGCCTGCATTGCCCTGTCCGTCATGGTCGGAATGCCCAGAGGGCGCTCCTTTCCATTTGACTTCGGAATAAACACACGCCGTAAAGGCCGTGGCTTATAACCGTGGCGCCTCAACCCATTTGCCGCC
The DNA here is from genome assembly GCF_000730425.1 of Pseudomonas fluorescens. Classification (NCBI taxonomy): domain Bacteria; kingdom Pseudomonadati; phylum Pseudomonadota; class Gammaproteobacteria; order Pseudomonadales; family Pseudomonadaceae; genus Pseudomonas; species Pseudomonas fluorescens. The sequence goes on from NZ_CP008896.1 coordinate 1,432,373, forward strand.
TTCCATTTGGCATCGGGTGTATCCCAGAGCACGCGGTCGACTCCCGCCGTGCGCTTACCCTGGTTTTCAGTGACTCGCCGTACGGCCAAGTATCTGGCCGAGCGTGAGCGGGTCAGCATCCGCTGCAAGGCTTTCACCCTGCGCCAGTTGCCTTCCCGACAAGCCTTCGCAATCCGTATCTGCATCGCCCGGACATTCCGCTGAACACGCCACCAATCGATGTCATGCCATTGTTGCGGAGCGCCGGAAGGCGCAGACACGGCCAATTGGCTATGTTCTAACATGCTGCCTTCCTCTCAAGTTGCCCCAAGCGAAAGACGCACACATCCCCTGACGGGAATGGACGCTCCCGCCAGGGCTGGATTAATAGAAGATCCGTTACAGCTGGATCTCTAGGTTTATTGAGACAGGTTCACTCAGAGTTCATGCGACGAAAGACCACGCAGAAGTCTGCCCGGTTTCCCGTGGAGCAATGTTCCAGCCCCTATCCAGGCCATTACAGCCCGGCTTTCGCTTTCTCTGCGATCCCATACCCGCACAGCCAACGGATCACCTTGCGGTTCACCTGCCCGAAGGCAGCTATACGGGCTTACCACGTTCCCTGCCTGTCACACGACTGGGTTAGAGTCTGCCTATTCGCCGGCGACCTTATGTGACGACGTGTTCCGACCCTTGACCAGAACAACCGGTCGCATCACCTTTTTGGTTAATGCCTATCAGCAGATTAGGCACCGTAATGCTGACGACGTTTATTAGCAGTTCACTTGTGTTACCCATACCAGCCAGCCTAGCGCCTCAACCCGGTACTGCTCCGAGCATCTGCGCTCCGCCTCACGGCGAAGACGCACCCATACGGGGGCTACATTGTTGGAAGAGCTTCACACCCCACCGTTACCAGTGACGCATGTCTTCCTAGGCTATCGTTGGTCGCACAACGAGTCCGCTGCCACTCCAAACAGGCAATGGTTGGACAATGACAGACAGAGCTTTCGCTCATGTCTCCGGTTTGATGTGAACAGGGACTGCCGAGGCAGCATGCTCAAAGAATTGTTACCTCCTGTTTCAAAAGCAGGAGGGAACCCCAGCGGGGATTCTCTCCCGCATGGGTTTAGCCCTGAATAGGGCTGATGTGTAGTAGGCACTCCAATACCGGAAATCCAGTACTGCGGTCGAGCCACCGAGCGCTAATCGACCTTGAGTTTGCCACCGCCGCTGCGGCAAGTCCTTGAAGGCATTGGACTTCTGGGAGGGTTTTGTTTCTTGGGGTTGGGTACCCAAGCTCTCGGCTCTCTTTCGAAAACCCTTCAAGATGACTCTACACCTCGAAGTTTAGGAGACACGCCACGCGTGTCGCACCAAGGGCATGCATTCTAGTGGGTCAAACTCAAGAAGTCACCCTACTGAAAACGGGTTAAAAAACAGCAGGCATTTTACAGGTGCGAATGCACGAATGCTCCTCGCCCCAATGACAAATACAGCCAATCAAGCCAGGGCTCTGCGCCAACCCTTCTATATATAGAAGAAACAGCCAACCATCCCCCTAGCTGCCGACCTTGCACACAAGGCCGGTGGGTAGTACGGCATCATCGAGAAACAAAAATACGACGAAACGCCCCACCCTTGCGACCCAGAACCTGCAGTCGCCGAAGACGCAAACCGCTAAAACAAAAAAGGCGCCAGACTGTTAAATCTGGCGCCTTTCGGAATATGGGGTGGACGAAGGGGATCGAACCCTCGACAACGGGAGTCACAATCCCGTGCTCTACCAACTGAGCTACGCCCACCATATTGCGTGACAAAGAAGCCAATTGCCTTCTTTGTTAAGCACCAACCCAGCCTGTGGCAGGGTGACGCTGTATTTGGTGCGGATGAAGAGACTCGAACTCTTACGCCTCGCGGCGCTGGAACCTAAATCCAGTGTGTCTACCAATTCCACCACATCCGCGGCTTGAAGCTTTTAAAACAAAGGCGCCAGACTGTTAAAAATCTGGCGCCTTTTCAAATATGGGGTGGACGAAGGGGATCGAACCCTCGACAACGGGAGTCACAATCCCGTGCTCTACCAACTGAGCTACGCCCACCATATTGCGCTACTTGTGCCAAAGCTGCCTAATGGCGCACCCGGCAGGACTCGAACCTGCGACCATCCGCTTAGAAGGCGGATGCTCTATCCAGCTGAGCTACGGGCGCCTGATTAATCTGTACTCTTGGAGGACTACAAACTAAATGCTTCCAGCCTCACACAATAAAACCACTATTGCGCTCGACCTTCTTAACCAGTGCTAGGCTGTGCCCGACAAGTGCGACGAATAGTATAGACGCCCCCAGGGGCCGTCAAATCTTTTTTGAAAAAAATTCATTTTATTTAAGGGGTTAGGGGAATTTGCAGACCAAGCGCCTTTGCCCTCACGTCCTGGCGTGCGAGAATGCGCGCACTTTTCCTCCCCCTCTCGATGGTTAATCACGCGTAATGACTGCACAACTTATCGACGGCAAATCAATCGCCGCCAGCCTGCGCCAGCAGATCGCCAAACGTGTCGCCGAGCGTCGCCAGCAAGGCCTGCGCACGCCGGGGCTCGCGGTGATTCTGGTCGGCAGCGATCCCGCCTCCCAGGTTTATGTCTCGCACAAGCGTAAAGACTGTGAGGAGGTCGGCTTTATTTCCAAGGCCTACGACTTGCCTTCCGATACCACCCAACAGGCCCTCACCGACCTGATCGACGGCCTCAACGACGATCCGAACATTGATGGCATCCTGCTGCAATTGCCGCTGCCAGAGCATCTGGATGCCTCCTTGTTGCTGGAGCGCATCCGCCCCGACAAGGACGTCGATGGTTTCCATCCTTATAACGTCGGCCGCCTGGCCCAGCGCATCCCCCTGCTACGCCCCTGCACGCCGAAGGGCATCATGACCCTGCTGGAAAGCACTGGCGTCGACCTTTATGGCCTGGATGCGGTGGTAGTGGGCGCTTCCAACATTGTCGGTCGCCCGATGGCCATGGAGTTGCTGCTGGCCGGCTGCACCGTCACCGTCACCCACCGTTTCACCAAGGACCTGGCCGGCCACGTCGGTCGTGCCGATCTGGTGGTGGTCGCTGCCGGCAAGCCGGGCCTGGTCAAGGGTGAGTGGATCAAGCAAGGCGCCATCGTGATCGACGTCGGCATCAACCGCCAGGACGATGGCAAGCTGGTGGGCGACGTGGTGTATGAAACCGCCCTGCCCCGTGCCGGCTGGATCACCCCGGTGCCAGGCGGTGTAGGCCCGATGACCCGTGCATGCCTGCTGGAAAATACGTTGTACGCAGCCGAAACCTTGCACGGCTGATCACCCGCAGCCCCCAAAGAGCCCCGCCTTGACGCAATGCTGTCCACTCAAGCGCTTGAGGCCACGCCGGGCTATCCGAGAAATCCGCTGCCCGATACCTGGCAGCGGATTTTTTATTCTGGCTCGACAGACTTGGCTTACGCCTTAGGAACAATACGTCGCGCTTTTTGCGGATTCGCAGCCTAAGTTGACTCCAGCGCCAGATTGTTCGGGCTGCGGGCTGACCTCGGGAAACTCGACCTGGTCGACTTCAGGAAGTGCCGTTCCACAGTTGTTCAAGCTTGCGGAAGTTCCAGTTCTCCGGTGACTCACGAGCAACAATGCGCTCTTCGTCTGATCGGGCCAGATCGACGATGCTCTGGGGTAGATGCTGTTTTGACCGGGCGGAAAAAAACACTTTCACCTTCGGCCTGAGCAGCGATTCAGGGTGTTGCTCAATGACCACCGCCAAGCGTCCACTGCTCAAACGCACCAAGGAGCCCACCGGATAAATGCCGATGCTTTTTACCAGCGCCTGGAGTACGGACTGAGATAGGTGGCCAGTCCAACTGGACATGCGCTGCAGCGCTTCGGCCGGGTCCCATCCCTGGTTGTAGGGGCGATTCGACGTCACTGCGTCATAAACATCGCAGACAGCCCCCATTTGAGCGTAAAGGCTGATCTGCGCGCCAGCCAGGCCGTGCGGGTAACCACTCCCATCAATCTTCTCATGATGGTGCAAGCACACATCAAGCACCAGCGCACTTAGCTGCGGATTCTGCCGGAGTATGGCACCACCGGCCACGGGGTGGCGCTTGACCTGTTCGTACTCGTTAGCTGAAAGCTTTGCCGGTTTGTTGAGGATGTTCTCAGGTATTGCAAGCTTGCCTATGTCATGCAACAAGCCCGCAATCCCGGCCTGGTGCACTTGCTCCTGCGTGAGCCCCAATTGCCGCGCCACTGAAACCATCAGCGCACAAACCGCCACCGAATGCATGTAGGTGTAGTCGTCTGACGTTTTAAGACGCGCCAGGCTGATCAGCGCATCAGGATGACGCACCAGCGAGGTAGAAATATCCTTCACCAGGCCATCCACCTGCTCCATTTCAATGGCCTGGCCCAAACGGACCTCCTGAAACATCGCCATTACCGCTGCTTTCGAGTGAGCACAGAGCTTGAGCGCTCGCTGTAGCTCCTCCTCTCGTGGCACCTGCTGCGGTGGCGCATCGAAAGCAGGCGCAACCACAGTGTTCATTGATGCGACTCTGATTGATGGATCCTCTTGCGCCACTTCCTGCAAAACATCCAATCCCCTGGACAAATCGATCCACAGACCACTGAGAGCAGAACAGCGCAAGCGCTGGTAGTCACGCTGACTATTCAGCAGAAAGCCGGCCTTGAGGAATGAGTGGTCCAACCAAGATCCGCAGAATCGGTGGATGTACATCCCCATCCGTAACTGCGTAATGGATATACGCTTTAGCACGGTAATACCTCCGAACCTGACTCAGCGCTCCCCTTGAGGTAAGCCGCGCTGAGCAATGACGCTCCTTGCTACGATGGATCCTTGCCTCTGCGTACTTACAAAGAGAAGCGCGTGACCAGCTTGTTGAGGCTCACAGCCAGGCTCGACAACTCCCCGCTGGCAATAGAGGTCTGGCTGGCGGCCGATGAACTTTGCAGCGAGAGGTCTCGGATGCTCATTAGGTTCTGATCCACCGAGCGCGCCACCTGAGCTTGCTCCTCCGAAGCGGTAGCAATCATCAGGTTACGTTCGTTGATATCGCTGATGGCCTGAGCAATCTGCCCAATGGCAATTCCCGCGTCATGAGCAATTGCCAGAGTCTCACCAGCGTCCACGCTGCTTTGCTGCATGGACAACATGGCGTTGTTCGAGCCGGACTGGATGCCCTGGATCATCAGCTCAATTTCCTGGGTCGACAGCTGGGTGCGGTGCGCAAGGGCACGGACTTCATCAGCAACCACCGCGAAACCGCGGCCCTGCTCTCCAGCTCGCGCGGCCTCGATAGCGGCGTTGAGAGCCAACAAATTGGTCTGCTCGGCAATCGATCGGATCACGTCCAACACCCTGGTGATGTCCTGAGCCTGCTGGGCCAAACCCGCCATCTCGATCCGGGTGTTTTCCACCGTGCCCGTGAGCTTTTCAATCGATTCGATAGTCTGTTCTACTCGCTCGCGGCCCATACCGGCCGAACGCTCAGAAGCCTGGGTTGACTGCGAAGCAGACACGGCGTTACGCGCGACCTCTTCCACTGCAGCTGTCATTTCATTGACCGCCGTAGCGGCCATCTCTGTCTCCATGCTCTGCTGTTGAATGCCAGCGTTGGATTCACGGGTTATCGCACTCATTTCCTCGGCGGCCGAGGCCAACTGGGTCGATGAGTCGGCAATATGGCGGATGGTCGACTTGAGGCTGTCGAGCATAGCCTGGGTCGATCGTTGCAACTCAGTCAGCTCATCCTGGCCGCTGACATCAACCTGCGTACGCAGATCGCCTTCGGCAATTTTTTGCGTGGCAGCCAGCAGTGATTGCACAGGACGAATAATGCTGCGAGTGAACAGGATCGCAATCAGCAACGTCAGGATAATTGCCATGACAATGATCGTTGCCGTAAGCAGCAATCCGTTGTCGAACTGCTGGTTGGCGAGGATCGCGGACTGCTCAGCGCCGCTTTCATTAATACGGATCAACTCGTCGATGGAAGCCTGCAGGTTGTTAGCCAACGGCACGGTCACTTGGTTAATGTACTTTTGACTCTGCTCATCAGTATTGGTCTTGCTGTTGTCAATCAATACCACCAGTTTTTCCAGATAATCCCGAGCACCGCGCTGGACTTGCTCATAAACGGATCTTTCTTCGTTGCCGGAAATCAGTGGCTCATAATCACTGATGGCCTGAGCCAGGGTGTTCTTAAGGGCATATAAACGAGTTAGAGAGGCATCTTTCTGGCTGTCACTTTCGGTAGCGTAATGCAGTGCATCCAAACGAACGCGCAATGTTACCGCTTCTATTTTCCCGGCCTGCCTGACGCTGGGTAGCCAGTTGGTTTGAAGCGCTACCGTCGCTTCGTGAATCTGTTGCATTTTCCACAATGCCAGCCCCCCCAGACTGACCAACAACAAGCAGATGGCGCCAAAACTCAAGAGCGCCCGAGAAGCCAGCTTCAAATTTCTTATCACCATAAACAGCACCTGCAATGAGAGTGATACTGCGGATTAAGTTCGACTCCCTGTCGGCTTGATATCAGTCTGACTACTGGCCAAATAAAAAAGTTGGTTACAAAATAAAATATTTTTTCAGGCATCTACATGCTCAAACTTTGAGCCGTTTGACCATGATAAGACCCTTTCTCAAACACAAAGGTGGTGCTTACCACAAACCCAAAGAACAATTTGGCCCGTCATTGGGTTGCTGGTTAAACGCTGCGGGTATTGTCTGCTGGGACGACGGTGGCCTTCTGGAAAAACATCGAATTTATCGAACAAAACCTTCCATATTTTCCCCTATAACTTTAACGATAATCAGATAGAACATACGGGCAATTCACATTAGACGCAGGATGGGATGGTGGGACGGATAACTAACCTGATCAATCTCTTCATGGGCAAACCAGTTCAAAACACACCTCAAGAGGACACACGCATGGCGAAGGTATTGGTTCTTTATCATTCGATGTACGGCCATATCGAAACGATGGCTCAAAGTGTGGCTGAGGGCGCCCGAAGCGTTGCGGGGGTCGAGGTCACGGTGAAACGCGTACCGGAGACAATGGACCCGCAAGCTTTCAAGGCAGCCTACGGCAAAGAAAACCAGAGCGCTGCCGTTGCCACGCCAGATGAATTGGGCAACTACGACGCAATCATCATTGGCACCCCGACTCGCTTCGGCAATATGTCAGGCCAGATGCGCAGCTTTCTGGATCAGACCGGCGGCCTTTGGGCCAAGGGCGGGCTGGTTGGCAAACTGGCCAGCGTATTCACTTCGACCGGTACCGGCGGCGGTGAGGAGATGACCATTACGTCCACATGGACCACTCTGGCTCACCACGGCATGATCATCGTGCCAATCGGCTACAGCACGCCGGCCTTGTTCGATATCTCCACCGTCAGCGGCGGAACACCTTATGGCGCCTCGACCCTTGCCGGCGGCGACGGCTCACGCCAACCTGACGCACGCGAGCTAAGCATTGCTCAACACCAAGGTCAGTATGTAGCGCAACTGGCGGTCAAGCTGTTCAAGTAAGCAAGCCCAAAAGGTCGATGGAAGGGCTTCAATTTCATTTGGCTATTGACCTTTTTTGGCTTTTTTCGGCATGGCGGTCCTGCAATTGGCGCTCACTGAGTTCAATTGCCAGCGTGCCGCCAGGCCTTTTCCTGCCGACGGTGGCAATAGAAGCCCGCTGGGACAGCAGCATTGCCACCTGAGCGGCAGGCCCGAGCCATCGGGCAACTCCGAAATCATTGGGGTAATCACTGGCGGCGAACTCATCGCCTTGACGTTTAATCGACTGCCAGTGTGGATCGAACAAACCGTTCTCACCCACGTTCGCTACCACATTGAGAGCAAAACTTTGCCCCGGCTGCCATCACTGCATTGCACTGCCCGCAACTGGCTGGCCCCAATGAAGCGCCACATTGCCGGCAAAAACGTGCACCGCCCACATTAATGGTTCGGCAACCGAGGCAAGGTGTACCGGAGACCGGTTGGCTTTCACCTTGTTCGTTGTAGCGTCCACCGTGTGAGCCACCATGCCCGCGATTGTGGTGACCGCCTAACATCTGCTTAAAAAAGCTCATGGGTGCATCTCCGATTTAGTGTGTTTCAAGATTAAAAACCCTGAAGTAACTTTAGAGTCAATACACCGTTCACCGTTATTTTTGCAGCGCTCTCCATTTGCTGTGCGAACCGCGATCACCAAAGCCAGATTGCGTTGAGCATCGCAAAGCGCTCGTGTGTGCCCCGCAAGGTCTCAGTACAACAGCCACCACATATATGCCAAACACCTGTCGCCAACTACCGACTGCTGGTACAGGCTCAACCAATCATCGGCTTACAGCCTTTATTTAAAGGCTCTCTATCAGTTTCTGATCCATACTAATAATATGTAACGCGATTTTTCATAAAGCCGGCGACGCTCCCGGTGCTTTTCTACCTTTTAGCGAGTTCATCCGCGTGAATATTCGTCTCTCTCTTGTCAGCCTGTTCTTCGCATTCGCAGGTACTGTCGCCAACGCCAGCGAAACCACCCTAGCCCCCCGGGACATTTCGCAACTGCACATCGCCTCGGGCAGCGCGATGCTGGTGGACCTGCAAACCAACAAGGTGATCTACGCCAGCAACCCCGACGTCGTCGTACCGATTGCTTCTGTCACCAAATTGATGACCGGTATGGTGGTGCTGGACGCCAAACAGAATATGGATGAGTACATCTCCATCAACATCAGCGACACCCCGGAAATGAAAGGGGTGTTCTCACGGGTCAAGCTCAACAGCGAGATGCCGCGCAAGGAGATGCTACTGATCACCCTGATGTCCTCGGAAAACCGTGCCGCCGCCAGCCTGGCCCACCACTATCCGGGCGGCTATGCAGCGTTTATTGCCGCGATGAACGCCAAGGCCAAGGCCCTGGGCATGACCAGCACCCATTATGTCGAGCCCACCGGCCTGTCGATCCATAACGTGTCCACTGCCCGCGACTTGAGCAAGCTGGTGCAGGCCGCGCACAAATATCCGCTGCTTACCCAATTGAGCACCACCAAGGAAAAAACCGTGTCGTTCCGCAAGCCCAGCTACACCCTGGGTTTTTCCAATACCGACCACCTGGTCAACCGCCCCAACTGGGACATCAAGCTGACCAAGACCGGCTTTACCAATCAGGCCGGCCACTGCCTGGTGTTGGTCACAAGCATGGGTAACCGCCTCGTGTCGCTGGTGATCCTCGATGCCTTCGGCAAGTTCACCCACTTTGCCGATGCCAGCCGCATTCGCAAGTGGATCGAAACCGGCAAGAGCGGCTCGGTGCCGGACGTTGCCCTGCAATACAAGGCAGACAAGAACCTCAAGGCCCGGCAGACCGGAGTCGTCCAGTCACGCTGATACGCGGCTTGCAGGCACAAAAAACGGCGCCCTCGGGCGCCGTTTGCGTTAGGGCTGCTTCGACCTTTGCGCCATCACCTTGAGGGCCTGGGCTGCCGCCTGTTCCTGGCCAGCCTGGGCGGTTGCGTTGGCTGCCTGCTGCCACCTCCCCGCATCCAGGTTGGCCGGTAACTGGCTTGGACGCTGTACCAGCACCGCCCACTGCCCGGCGCTTTTCCAGGCAGCCTCGAAGTCGCTGAACGCCACCGGGCGCCGCCGGTCCCTTGCGACTCGCAACAACACCGTGCTGTTTTGCTGGTTGAAGCCCACCAGCACCGCATAACGCGACTCGGTCCATAGTGTCGAGCCTTCAGTGATCCGCACCATCACCGGGTATCCAGCCGCCACCTGCGCCAACAGCGCTGTCAGCCGGGTATCCAGCGGATACACCAGCATTCCGTACTCACGGGCCAGTACCTGCATGTTGCGCTCAAGGTCGGCTTCCCCACCCGGCAGGTGCAATGGTTTATCCAGCAGGCCCGGTGTAATCACAATGCCTTGTTGCGACAGCATGCTGGCCAGGGCTGCCGGCCCTCCCTGGTAGGTATCGCCACGAAACGCCGGCACGCCGTTGAGCTCTACGCGCTCGGGCAGGCCCTGGATTTTCGAGGGCGTGGGATGCCCGGCACAGGCGGCCAGTCCGAGGACGCAGGCAGCCACCAGCGAGGTTTTTTTGAGACTCGACCGTAAACGCAACTTCTTCACTCTCTTGATCATCTGCGGGCTGGGGCGTTGATCATAGGGTGCTCTTGGGCGCTGGTATAGCCTTGGACAGCAGTAAAAAGCCCGGGATAGAGCAAACAAGTTGGACGTACTCGACCATTGGTCAATAGCACGCAACCGGGAGGCAGCTAGACTGTCCACTGCAAAGACAGTGTGTGCCCTGCACAGGGCAAAAGGAGGCACTTATGAGCCTGACAACCACGATTTTCCTGCTGGTGCTTGGCTGGCTGGCCGTCGCCGGCGCCATGTTGTGGGGGGTGTTGCGAGTGACCCGCCGTCATCATCATCCACAGCCCAAACCCGCTGCACGCGCCAAGGCCCACAAGCCAGTCGCACATCACGCCTGACCCGTAGGAGCCGGCTGGCCGGCGATAGCAACCTGTCAGCCGACGCAGGCTACCCGATAGATCGCCGTCACCGGCCAGCCGGCGTCTACCGGTTCACATGGCTGCCGACGCCACCATCGCCCGCAGCAACACCGCACAGCCTGCCGCCAGATCATCCGGTGCAGCGTTTTCGATTTCGTTATGACTGATCCCGCCCTCACACGGCACGAATATCATCCCCGCCGGCCCCAACTCGGCGACAAAAATTGCGTCGTGCCCGGCGCCACTGACAATCTCCATGTTCGACAGGCCCAGGCCGTTGGCCGCCTCACGCACAGCATCGACACACCGCTTGTCGAAATACAACGGCGGGAAATCGGCGGTAGGCACCATCTCGAAGGTCAGCCCGTGCTTGGCGCACGTGTCCTCGATCACCTTGCGTACCTGGGCAATCATCGAATCCAGGCGGGCCGGCTCCAGATGACGGAAGTCCAGGGTCATGCGCACTTCGCCAGGAATAACGTTACGCGAGCCAGGATAGGCTTGCAGGCAACCCACCGTGCCACAGGCATGGGGTTGATGGCCAAGGGCAGCAGCGTTGACCGCAGCAACCACGGCCGACGCACCGACCAGGGCGTCCTTGCGCAGGTGCATCGGCGTCGGCCCGGCATGGGCTTCGACACCACGCAACGTGAGGTCGAACCATTTCTGGCCGAGGGCCCCCAACACCACACCGATGGTTTTGCGTTCATCTTCAAGGATCGGGCCCTGTTCGATATGGGCTTCAAAGTAAGCCCCCACCTTGTGCCCACTGACCGGCCGCGTGCCCGCGTAGCCGATGGCATGCAGCGCATCCCCCACGGTGACGCCGTCGGCGTCGGTCTTGGCCAGGGTGTCTGCCAGGGTGAACTTCTCGGCGAAGACCCCGGAACCCATCATGCATGGAGGAAAGCGCGAGCCTTCTTCGTTGGTCCACACCACGACCTCCAGCGGCGCTTCGGTCTGCACATTCAGATCGTTAAGGGTGCGCAGCACTTCCACCCCCGCCAGCACACCAAAGCAACCATCGAACTTGCCCCCCGTAGGCTGAGTATCGATATGGCTGCCGGTCATTACCGGTGCCAGTGCCGGGTTGCGTCCTGGGCGACGGGCAAAGATATTGCCCACGCCATCGACGGTCACGGTACAACCTGCGTCCTCGCACCACTGCACAAACAGATCGCGGGCCTGGCGATCGAGGTCGGTCAGGGCCAGGCGGCATACACCGCCCTTAGGGGTAGCTCCCAGCTTGGCGAGCTCCATCAACGACTGCCACAAGCGGTCGCGGTTGATGTGCAGATGGGTGGATTGCAGAACGTCGACGGCTGCGTTCATGGTGATCTCCTCAGGCAACATTGTTATTTGAATGAGCGCGGTATCGGTAGGAGCTGGCTTGCCTGCGATAACGGTGGCTCAGCCACTGGATGGGCTGGATTTACCGCCGCCATCGCAGGCAGGCCAGCGCCTACATTGCCCGTGTCTACAACGGGGACTTGACGGTAATCGGACTGGCCCGGCGTTTGGCACACAGCCCGTAATACAACAACCCGCCCAACGCCGACCCGGTGAACCAGCCATAGCTGTAGAACCAGTTGAACGCATCGCTGCCCAACGACAGCAAGGTCAGCACCACCGGCACCCCAAAGGCGATAAACCCCGCCACATTCCACGCCGGGTACACGTCATCGCGGTACAACCCCGCCAGGTCCAGTTGCTGGCGGCGAATCAGGAAGTAGTCCACCACCATGATTCCGGCAATCGGCCCCAACAGGCTCGAATAACCGAGCAACCAGTTCGAATACACCGTTTCCAGGCTGACCTCGGAAACGATCAAGCCGAGCTTTTTCAGCAGCTCATGGGCCATCAGCGCCAGCCCCACCAGGCCAGTCAGGATCACCGCCGTGGTGCGGTTGATCAGCTTCGGCGCGATGTTCTGGAAGTCATTGGTGGGCGAGACAATATTCGCCGCGGTGTTGGTCGACAGCGTGGCAATGATGATCAACGCCATCGCCACGGCCACCCACACCGGGCTCTGGATGTGCCCGATCAGGGTCACCGGGTCGGAGACGCTGACACCCACCAGCTTTACCGAAGCGGCGGTCATGATCACCCCCAGCGCAGCGAACAGGAACATGGTCAGCGGCAGACCGAAAATCTGCCCCAGAATCTGGTCCTTCTGGCTTTTGGCATAGCGGCTGAAGTCGGGAATATTCAAGGACAAGGTGGCCCAGAAGCCGACCATCGCCGTCAACCCGGCCATAAAGTAGCCCGTCAGGCTCGCGCCTTCAGGACGCTTGGGCGGGATCGCCATCAATTCACTGAGCGACACATTGGGCAACGCCCACACCAGCAGACCGATGCCCACCGCCACCAGCAGCGGCGCCGATAGGGTTTCCAGCCATTTGATCGACTCGGCACCGCGCAGCACCACCCACAGGTTCAACACCCAGAAGATCATGAAGCCGATCACCTCACCCGTGCCGCCCAGGCTCTTCCAGCCCTCGAAAATCGAGCCGAGGAACAAGTGGATCGCCAACCCGCCGAACATCGTCTGGATGCCGAACCAGCCACACGCCACCAGGGCGCGGATCAGGCAGGGCACATTGGAGCCGAGAATGCCGAAGGATGAACGCAGCAGCACCGGGAACGGAATACCGTACTTGGTACCAGGAAAAGCGTTAAGCGTCAGGGGGATGAGGACCACGATATTGGCCAGCAGGATCGCCACCAGCGCTTCGCCCACCGACAAGCCGAAGTACGCGGTGAGCACCCCGCCCAGGGTGTAGGTCGGCACGCAGATCGACATGCCGACCCACAGCGCCGTGATGTGCCACTTGTTCCAGGTGCGCTCGTGCACCTTGGTCGGTGCCATGTCGTGGTTGTAACGGGGGCTGTCGAGGACGTCGCTGCCGGCGTCGAGTTCATACAGGCCGTCGCGTTCTATGACTTGCGATCTGTTCTGTTGCATGGCCGCTCCACGGTTTTTCGAATTATTGTTGCTCATCCGGCGTTCAACGCTGGATGGCCGCAGTACCGCATGGACAACATGACATCACGGACCCGGCCAGCCGGCAGCGCACTCAATTATCGTGCCGCAAGCCGTCGCTTCATCCGTACCGCTTATATAACTGGCTGATGTTTATCAGCTTTATTTTCTCTACCGAAGAGCCCTACGGTACTTTCAACGTTACTCAGGCCAAATAACGCAGAAGTTGCCCGAACAATCAGGACTCAATCTGGTGCAATACAATTATTTTTATTACTGCCCGCCGTCAAGAGGCAACTCTCAAGCGTCTGATTTGCAATAGAAAATGTTGTTCATATTGGGAACCTGTCAAGTGCGTCAAAATGGTGATAGCGCGCTACATTTTGGTGAAATCAAGTTTTTATTATTAAAAATCAATTACTTGAAATAGAAATAGGCTTATAAAAAATAATCTTGATCATTCTAAAAACTCGGGCTAGTTTCTATTCCTGTCACCCATGACAAGAATAAATCTTGCACGGTGAGCAGCACTACAACACTTAGAACTGGCATAAGCCGGTCAAGCCTCTGAGGAACTCGGCATGTCTCTGTTGATCCGTGGCGCTACCGTTGTTACCCATGATGAAAGTTATAAAGCCGATGTCTTGTGCGCAGATGCTCTAATCCGCGCCATTGGCACTAACCTGAATGTTCCCGCCGGCACCGAGATACTCGATGGCAGCGGCCAATACCTGATGCCTGGCGGTATCGACCCCCATACCCATATGCAACTGCCCTTCATGGGCACGGTGGCCAGCGAGGACTTCTTCAGCGGCACGGCAGCAGGCCTGGCAGGCGGGACCACCTCGATCATCGACTTCGTGATTCCCAACCCGCAGCAGTCGTTGATGGAGGCCTTTCACCAGTGGCGCGGCTGGGCCGAGAAGTCGGCAGCCGACTACGGGTTTCATGTGGCGATTACCTGGTGGAGCGAGCAGGTGCGCGAGGAAATGGCGGAGCTAGTGACCCATCACGGCATCAACAGCTTCAAGCACTTCATGGCCTACAAGCACGCGATCATGGCCGCCGACGACACCCTGGTCGCCAGCTTCGAACGCTGCCTGGAACTGGGCGCGGTGCCCACCGTGCATGCCGAGAACGGCGAGTTGGTCTACCACCTGCAACGCAAGTTGCTGGCCCAGGGCATCACCGGGCCCGAGGCCCATCCGCTGTCCCGCCCCTCGCAAGTGGAAGGCGAAGCCGCCAGCCGCGCGATCCGCATTGCCGAAACCATCGGCACGCCGCTGTACCTGGTACATGTGTCCACCCAGGAAGCCCTTGACGAAATCACCTACGCCCGCGCCAAGGGCCAGGCGGTCTATGGCGAAGTCCTGGCCGGGCACCTGCTGCTGGACGACAGCGTGTACCAGCACCCCGACTGGCAGACTGCAGCGGGCTACGTGATGAGTCCGCCCTTCCGCCCCCGCGGGCATCAAGAGGCGCTGTGGCGTGGCCTGCAGTCGGGCAACCTGCACACCACCGCCACCGACCACTGTTGTTTCTGCGCCGAGCAAAAGGCCGCCGGGCGTGACGATTTCAGCAAGATCCCCAATGGCACCGCGGGTATCGAAGACCGCATGGCACTGCTATGGGACGAAGGGGTCAACACTGGGCGCCTGTCGATGCAGGAATTTGTCGCACTGACCTCCACCAACACCGCGAAAATCTTCAACCTCTACCCACGCAAAGGCGCGATCCGGGTCGGTGCCGATGCCGACCTGGTGCTGTGGGACCCCCAGGGCACGCGGACCCTCTCGGCCAAGACCCACCATCAGCAGGTGGACTTCAACATCTTCGAAGGCAAAACCGTACGCGGCGTGCCCAGCCACACCATCAGCCGGGGCAAGCTGGTCTGGGTCGATGGCGATCTGCGGGCCGAACGTGGTGCGGGGCGTTATGTCGAGCGGCCGGCGTACCCGGCTGTGTTCGAGCAGTTGCGCAAGCGCGCGGAGCATTCCAGGCCCGCCGCTGTGAACCGCTGAGGCCCCTATCGCCGGCAAGCCGGCTCCTACAGTTTGACCGCATTCAACTGTAGGAGCTGGCTTGCCGGCGATAAGGCCAACCCAGGCAACACAAAAACCAATGCCCATCAGAGGCAGCACCTCAATCACCGTGAGGCCACGACCGTGATCCAGACCCTGAACCACCTTCCCCACCCCCATGAAGACGGAGCAACCCTCGCCAGCCACTTCACCGACCTGGCCCCGCCGCTCAATGCCCGCCAGGCCCACCTGGAAGCCTCGCGTTGCCTGTATTGCTACGACGCCCCCTGCGTCAACGCGTGCCCCAGCGAGATCGATATCCCGTCATTCATCCGCAATATCCACACCGACAACGTCCAGGGCGCGGCGCAAAAGATTCTCTCGGCCAACATTCTCGGCGGCAGTTGCGCACGGGTCTGCCCGACTGAAATCCTCTGCCAGCAAGCCTGTGTGCGCAACCACAGCGAAGAATGCGCACCGGTCCTGATCGGCCTGCTGCAACGCTACGCCATCGACAACGCGCACTTTGACCAACACCCCTTCCAGCGCGCCGCGTCTACCGGCAAGCGCATCGCCGTGGTCGGTGCCGGGCCGGCAGGTTTGTCCTGCGCCCATCGCAGTGCCTTGCATGGGCATGACGTGGTGATTTTCGAAGCCCGGGAAAAGGCCGGTGGCCTCAATGAATACGGGATCGCCAAATACAAACTGGTGGATGACTTCGCTCAACAGGAACTGGATTTCCTCCTGCAGATCGGCGGCATCGAAATCCGCCACGGCCAGCGCCTGGGTGACAACCTGAGCCTGAACGACCTGCACCAGCAATTCGATGCGGTCTTCCTCGGCCTGGGCCTGGCCGCCAGCAAACAGCTGGGCCTGCCCCACGAGGACGCCCCCGGCCTGCTCGCCGCTACCGACTACATCCGCGAACTGCGCCAGGCCGATGATCTCAGCCAACTGCCCCTGGCCGACCGCTGCATCGTGCTCGGTGCCGGTAACACCGCCATCGACATGGCCGTGCAAATGGCCCGCCTGGGCGCACGCGACGTCAACCTGGTGTACCGCCGCGGCCTTGCCGACATGGGCGCCACCGACCATGAGCAGGCTATCGCCAAGGCCAACCAGGTACGCCTGCTGACCTGGGCCCAACCCGAAGCCGTGTTGCTGGATGACCAAGGCCAGGTGCGCGGCATGCGCTTTGCCCGCACACGCCTGGAAAACGCTCGCCTGCAAACCACCGGCGAAACCTTCGAGCTGGCAGCGGATGCAATCTTCAAGGCCATCGGCCAAGGCTTCGATGGCCAGGCTTTGCACGACCCACTGGCCCAGCAACTGCAGCGCCAGGGCGAGCGGATCTTTGTCGATGCGCAGCTGCAAACCAGCATCCCGGGCGTGTATGCCGGAGGCGATTGCATCAGCCTCGGGCAGGACCTCACCGTCCAGGCCGTACAACACGGCAAGCTGGCCGCCGAGGCCATGCACGCTCAACTCATGCTCAATGTGGAAGCTGCGTAAATGGCCGATCTATCGATTGTGTTCGCCGGTATCAAAGCCCCCAACCCGTTCTGGCTGGCCTCTGCGCCGCCCACCGACAAAGCCTACAACGTGGTGCGCGCCTTCGAGGCCGGCTGGGGTGGCGTGGTCTGGAAAACCCTGGGCGAGGACCCGGCGGCGGTCAACGTCTCGTCCCGTTACTCAGCGCACTTTGGCGCCAACCGTGAAGTGCTGGGCATCAACAACATCGAGCTGATTACCGACCGCTCCCTGGAAATCAACCTGCGGGAAATCACCCAGGTGAAAAAGGACTGGCCGGATCGTGCCCTGATCGTGTCGCTGATGGTGCCGTGCGTCGAAGAATCGTGGAAGAACATCCTGCCGCAGGTAGAAGCCACCGGTTGCGACGGCATCGAGCTGAACTTCGGCTGCCCCCACGGTATGCCCGAACGGGGCATGGGCGCGGCGGTAGGCCAGGTGCCGGAGTATGTAGAACAGGTGACCCGCTGGTGCAAGACCTATTGCTCGCTGCCGGTGATCGTCAAGCTCACACCCAACATCACCGATATTCGCGTGGCCGCTCGAGCCGCCTATCGCGGGGGCGCCGATGCGGTGTCGCTGATCAACACCATCAACTCCATCACCAGTGTGGATCTGGAACGCATGGTCGCCCTGCCGATGGTCGGCACCCAGAGCACCCACGGCGGCTACTGCGGCTCGGCGGTCAAGCCAATTGCCTTGAACATGGTCGCCGAAA
The DNA here is from genome assembly GCF_000730425.1 of Pseudomonas fluorescens. Taxonomy (NCBI): domain Bacteria; kingdom Pseudomonadati; phylum Pseudomonadota; class Gammaproteobacteria; order Pseudomonadales; family Pseudomonadaceae; genus Pseudomonas; species Pseudomonas fluorescens. The sequence continues at coordinate 1,450,177 of NZ_CP008896.1, forward strand.
TCGCCCGTGATCCCCAGACCCAGGGCCTGCCGATCTGTGGGATTGGCGGCATCGGCAGTTGGCGCGATGCCGCAGAGTTCGTGGCCCTGGGCTGCGGCGCAGTGCAGGTGTGTACGGCGGCGATGCTGCACGGCTTTCGGATTGTCGACGAGATGAAGGATGGCCTGTCGCGGTGGATGGACAGCCAGGGCTACAGCAACCTGCAGGATTTTTCTGGGCGCGCCGTAGGCAACACCACAGACTGGAAATACCTGGACATCAACTACCAAGTGATCGCCAAGATTGACCAGGCCGCCTGTATTGGTTGCGGGCGCTGCCACATTGCCTGCGAGGACACCTCGCACCAGGCCATTGCCAGCCTCAAGCAGGCCGACGGCACCCACCTGTACCAAGTGATCGACGACGAATGCGTGGGCTGCAACCTGTGCCAGATCACCTGCCCGGTGGCGGATTGCATCGAGATGGTGCCGATGGACACGGGCAAGCCGTTTTTGAATTGGACTCAGGATCCGCGCAACCCTTACCGCGAGGCGGTGTAGCCTTTTAAATCGCTATCGCAGGCAAGCCAGCTCCCACATTCGATCGGGTTCACACAATCAAAATGTGGGAGCTGGCTTGCCTGCGATGAGGCCCTCAGCCTCACCACAAACTCAGGGCTCCAAGCCAATCCCCCGCAGAATCACACGGGTCACCGTCTGCACCGCTCGCTCGAACTGCATATCCGACAACGGCTGATGGTCATTGAGGATCATCACCTGGTGATCAAAGTCGGCATAGTGCTGGGTCGACGCCCAGATCATATACAGCAGGCTCGAGGGCTCTACCGCAAGGATGCGTTTGTCTTCCACCCACTGGCGGATTTTCGCTTCCTTCATCTTGGCCCAGTCGTACAGGCTCGCGTCCAGCGCTTCACCGAGGGTCGGCGCGCCGTGGATGATTTCGTTGGCCCAGACTTTCGAGCCATAGGGACGGCTGCGCGAATGCTGCATCTTTGCGCGGATGTAGCTGCTGAGGACTACGCGCGGGTCATCAAACATCTCGAAGCACAATGCATCCTGCTTCCACACTTCCAGCAGGTCGAACAGCACCGCACTGTACAACTCGCTTTTGGTGCTGAAGTAGTAATGCAGGTTGGAGCGTGGCAGTTGCGCCTGTTCGGCAATGTCGGCCATGGCGGTGCTGCCATAGCCCTTTTCGGCGAAAACCTTTTCCGCCGCCAGCAGAATCTTCTCGACGTTGACCCGACGGATACCGATCTTGTGATTGCCCATAGGGGCTCCCTGACCACGACATGCCTGGAAGACTACCATCCGCTCTAGATCGGGGCGACAGCCTGAGGCGAAACTTCGTACACTGCCCGCTCCTCCCATTGATAGGTAGTGCACGATGTTGATCAAGAAAACCCTGACGACGGTGACCTTGCTGGCCTCGCTGCTGGGGGCTTCGGCAGCCTTTGCCCACGCCCACCTGAAAACCACCATGCCGGCAGTCGACAGCACCGTCGCCGCGCCCGCTGACCTGCGCCTGGTGTTCTCTGAAGGTATCGAAGCCACGTTCACCAAGGTTTCCCTGAGCAAGGACGGCACCGAAGTAGCGGTCAAGGGCCTGGAAACCCCGGACGCGGACAAGAAAACCCTGGTCGTGACCCCAGCCGCACCGCTGGGCGCCGGGACCTATAAGGTCGAGTGGCAGGCCGTCTCGGTCGATACCCACAAAAGCGCAGGCAGCTACAGCTTCAAGGTCGGCCAATAACCCATGGCAACCCTGCTGGTGCTGTGCCGTTTCCTGCATTTTATGGTTGTGCTGCTGATGTTCGGGGCCTGTGTGTTCAGGCCCGTGTTATTGGGCACACGCCCGCAGCCGGTCCTGGACCGCCAGCTGTCGCGCTTCACCCGGCTGCTGGCCTGGCTGGCCCTGGGCTCTGGCGTGAGCTGGCTGTTGTTGATCAGTGCCAGTATGGCCGGCAGTGAACTGGCGGCGCTGGATCTGCCAACGGTACGGTTGGTGTTGGCCAAGACCTTGTTCGGCCAGGTCTGGAGCCTGCACCTGTTGCTCAATGGCTTGCTGATCCTGAGCCTGTTGACGCCTTGGCATCACTTGCGCCTGCTGCTCAGTGCGCTGTTGCTGGCAACCCTGGCTCCCGTAGGGCACGGCGCGATGCTCAGTGGCCTGAGCGGGCAATTGCTGATGTTCAACCAGATGGTGCACCTGCTCTGCGTCGGCGCCTGGCTCGGCGGGTTGCTGCTGTTGGTGTTGATCCTGCGGCAAGCGGCCCTCTACCCACTGGAGACGATTCTTCGGCGCTTCAGCGGGGTCGGTTACCTGTTGGTGGCCGGGTTGCTGGTCACCGGGCTGATCAATATCCGTGTGCTGACCGGGCAGTTCTGGCCCACCCCGCTGTTCAGCGGTTTTGCCTTGATCCTGTTGATCAAGGTGCTGCTGGTCGCAGGAATGCTGGGCCTGGCCTTGCTCAATCGGCTGCGGATCAAGGATTGCCCGCAGCGCGTGGGCCAATTGCAGGCCAGCGTGAAGCTTGAATGGTTGCTGGGGCTGGCCGCCGTGGCTGCAGTGTCGCTATTGGGCACCCTGCCACCGATGCTCACGCCCCCCTAAACTAGGAGCCGGCTTGCCGGCGATGAGGCCATCAAGACTTGCGCTGACCTCAAACTGGCGCCTACAAGGGGTCAGGGCGGGCTGTTTTTCAAGCGGCCCGCCGTGTCGATGCTGACCACCACCGACAACCCCGGTCGCAGGCGTTCGCTCTGCTCCTGATCCGGGTCCACCGTAATGCGCACCGGCACCCGCTGCGCGATCTTGACGAAGTTGCCGGTGGCGTTGTCCGCCTGCAACAGGCTGAACTCGGCGCCCGTGGCCGGCGAGATGCGTTGCACCGTGCCGTGGAACTTGCGGTGGTTCAGGGCATCGACGGTAAACGTCACCGGCTGGCCCACCTGCACGTTGTCCATCTGGGTCTCTTTCATATTGGCGATCACCCACAGTTGGTTCGGCACCAGTGCCATCAACTGCGCCCCGGAGTTGACGTAGGCCCCCAGGCGCACGCCAATCTGCCCCAGTTGGCCATCCCGCGGCGCCAGCACGCGGGTGTTGGACAGGTCGATCCGCGCCAGTTCCACCGCCGCCTCGGCGCTGGCGACGGCAGCTTCCAGTGAGCCGCGGTTGACGATCACGGTCTGCAAATCCTGGCGCGCGATTTCCAGGCTGGCCTGGGCCTGGGCGACCGCGGCAACCGTCTGCGCGTTGGCGGCGCGGGTCACGTCCAGCTCGCGGCGGGACACCGAGCCATCGCTGATCAGCTCTTCGTTGCGACGCAGGTCGGCGGTGCTTTTACGCGCCTGGGCCTGGCTGTCGACCAGGGCGGCCTGGCGCAACTTAATGGTCGCCTCGGCGCTGTTGCGCTGTTGCACCACGTTGGCCAGGGATGCCCGCTGCACCGCCAATTGTGCCTGGGCCTGGTCCAGGCGCTGCTTGTAGATGCGGTCGTCGAGACGCACCAGCAAATCCCCGGCCTTGACGTACTGGAAGTCCTGCACCGGCACCTCGAACACATAACCGCTCAGCTGCGGGCCGATGATCGTCACCTGGCCGCGCACCAGCGCGTTTTCGGTGGTTTCCACAGCACTGCTAAATGGCGGCAATTGCCAGGCATACAACACGATCAACACGCCGACGATCGCAATCGCGGCAAAGCCCAGGGACGAAATGATGCGCACGCCCAGCGAGCGTTGTGCGGTGACCGTGGCTCCGGGGGGCGTGGTGCCTTCCGGGGTGGCAGCAATGGCATTGGTGGTCGTGGTGGTAGCCGTAGGTTCGGTCATGAAGGAAGTGCGCCGCTAGGTTGAACGGAAGGTGCTGCACTGGCGGCAGCTTTCAGGGTGGTACATCTGAGCCACAGGCTGCGGCTGAAAATCCACAACATGGTCAGCATCGCGATGATCGCGATCAGCATGAACACATCGTTGTAGGCCATCACGTTTGCTTCACGGGTGGCAGCCGTGGCCAGGCTGCGAATCCCCATCAAGTGTTGCAGTTGCGGGTCGGCAATCACCGAGCCGTAGGCCGAGCCGCCGCTCTGCACCCTGGCCGCCACGCGCGGGTCCAGCAGCGTCAGGTGTTCGACAATCCTGCTGGAGTGGAACTTCTCACGCACGCTCTGGAATGTACCGAGCAAGGCCGCGCCCATCAGCCCGCCAAGGTTCTGGCAGATACCGAACAGCACCGAAAAACTCACGAGGTTGCGCGGGTTGGTCAGCACATTGCGCATGCCCAGGACCATGGTCGGCCCGAGGAAGAACGTACCGCCAAAGCCCAGCAAAAACTGGCTCAGGTACATGTTCTGCGGCCGGGTCAGGTTGCTGGAGAAGCTGTCTATCACGGAGCCGGTGGCCATCAGGGCCAGGGAAATCACCAGCGGCATCAGCAAGTGCGCCGGGTTGATGGTCAGGGCGCTGACCACCAGGCCACTGATCGCCCCCAGCAGCATCACCAGGTACAAGGTGCGCATCTGCTCGCTGCTCATGTTCAACGCCTGCAAAAAGCCCACTGCGCCGGTGGACTGCTCGGACAGCACCATGCGGATCAGGATCACCGCCAGGGCCAGGCGGATCATCACTCCGCCGCCCAGCCAGCGGGTCATCAGCAACGGGTTGGTGCGGTTATGCTCGATGGCCAGCCCAGCCATGATCAACACCAGCGAACAGGCTGACGCAATGCCAATCCACGGTGCTTCCAGCCACCAATCGATACGCCCCAGGGACAGCACCGCGCAAAGCAACGCCACACCCGAGGCGAGCAAGGCGAAGGTCAGGAAGTCGAGTTTTTCAAAGGTCTTGAAGCGGTCGCCCGGCGGCAACTTGAGCAGGAACACACAGCCCAGGCAGGTCAGTGCCATGCCCAGCTCAAACAGATACAGGCCGCGCCACTCGGCAATTTGCAGCAGGTCCTCGGAGAACAGTCGTGCCAGGGGCAAGGCCAATTGCGCAGTACCCAAGCCCAGCACCAGCGCCTTGAGGCGCCACTTCGCGGGGAACGCCTGCACCATATAGTACAAACCCAGGGAACTGAGGGCCGCGCCCACCATACCGTGGGCCGCCCGCACGGCAATCGCGGAACTCAGATCATTGACGAACAAGTGGCCGAAGGTCACCAGCGCGTACAGCATCAGGAACACTTCGGTAAACGCGCGCAGGCCGAACTGTTGGCGGAACTTCACCAGCAGCAGGTTCATCGAGACGTTGGTCATCACATAGGCTGCGGGCAGCCAGGCCATTTCGGCAGTGGTCGCGCCCAATGCCCCTTGCAGATAAGGCAGGTTGGCGATCACCAGCGCATTGCCCAGGCCACCGGTGAGGGCCACCAGTACGCCGACCAGAGCAAAGGCCCAGCGTTTGAGCGGGGGATGATCGGGAGTGGACGGCGACCCCGGCAAATTCGGGCGTTCGTGGGGTTGCCAGGCGTGAGGGGCGTATTTATCCATTCGTGACCTTGATGACCGACGCACAAGGCCGGTAAAACCATGACTCAGAGAGTAGTAGACCTGAGCTAAGTTCATCTTGTCACTTTTGTAGGCGCTGGCTTGCCCGCAATGGCATCACCTCGATCAATCAGTTACACCGAGGTGATGCCATCGCCGGCAAGCCGGCTCCTACGAAGAAGCGTCAGATCCAGCCGAGCCAGCTCCAATAGGTAGCGGCGAAGACCAGCATCAACAGGTAGCCGATCAAGGTCACCAGCAGGCCCACCTTGGCAAACTGCCGTGCGGTAAAGGTGCCAGTGCCCAGGCACACCATGTTCTGCGGCGCGTTGATCGGCAGGATAAAGCCGTAACTGACCACAAACCCCAACAGCATGGTCATGCCCAACCGGCTGAAATCTCCCGGCAGGGTTTGCAGCACGGCAATCAGGATCGGCAGCAAGGCCGAGGTCAACGCGGTGGCGCTGGCAAAGCCCAGGTGGATCACAATCAGGAATGCGCCAAGGATCGCAAACACGCCCAGCGGCCCCAGTTGATCCAGGCCGGTATGCCCCACCACCTGCGCGCCCAGCCATTGCCCGGCCTGGGTGGTCAGCAATGCCGTGCCCAGGCTGATGCCCACGCCGAACACAATCACCGTGCCCCACGGAATGCGCGACTGCACGTCCTTCCAGGTCATGACCCCAATCCCCGGCAGCAGCAGCAAGACCAGGCCGGCGTAAGTGGTAGAGGTGGTGTCGAAGCTGTGCAGGCGCCCTTCCGTGGCCCAGGCCAGCAGCAGCAATACCGAGACCGTCAGCAAGCGTTTCTGCGGCCCGGTCATGGGGCCGATATCGGCCAGGGATTGCGCCACCGCTTCCTTGCCGCCGGGAATGCTGTTGCTTTCCGGTGGCAGCAACTTGAGCACGAGGAACAGCAGCACCGCCGACATGATCAGCGCCCACGGCGCCCCGGCGATCAGCCAGTCGATCCACGACACACGCAGGCCAAGCATCTTGTCCATAAAACCCACGGTCAGAAGGTTCTGCGCCGCAGCGGTCTGGATCCCGACGTTCCAGATACTGGTGCCCTGGGCCACGACTATCATGATCCCGGCAGCGATATTCGAGCGCTTGTCCACGCCAAACGCGGCAATCACCCCCATCATGATCGGCACCACGCAAGCACTGCGGGCCGTGGCGCTGGGCACTACCAGGCTGAGCAGGAGGGTGACCGCAATCGCTCCCACCAGAATCCCGCGGGTGCTGGTGCCAACCCGGGTCAGGGTGACCAGGGCGATGCGCCGGTCCAGGCCGGTGTGGGTCATGGCCGCAGCAATGAACAACGCACCGGCCACCAGGGCCAGGGCCGGGTTGGCAAAGCCGGTGAGCGCCATGCTGATGGCCGGGCTGGAACCGATCAGGTGCGTCGGGTCCTGCAGGGACGGTGCGGTCCCCAGCAGAAAGGCCATCAACGAGGTAATCATGATCGCACTGGCCTCGTAGGACACCGCTTCGGTGATCCACACCACCACGGCAAAGGCCAGGATCGCCAGCATCTGCTGGCCGGCGACCGGCAAGTCGGCGGGCAGTGGCAACAGCAGTACGCCGACCATCACCAGCACGGCGATCACCAGGCCCATGGGCAGTTTGAAGGAAACAGCAGGTGTTGCGGGGGCACTCATGGAAATCTCCGGCGGCCATGACAATCAAGGCCAGCAGCATGAGGCAAAGCGTCGCGGCGGGTCTTGACAGGTATCAAGGCACAGGCAGTTTTGACCTGCCGGGGTCTCCAGCCCAGGGATCGGGCTTAGGCGCGACGGCGTTGTAGCGGATGCGCACGGACTTTAGGATCGCGTCCCACACGGCCATGGCTTCGTAGTCGGTGAGCGAAGGGTTGACCGGGGCGGGTGTGGCAGGTCTCTGCCAAAGCGGTAGGTCGTAGCCTTTACGGGCAAATTCGGGAAGGGCCCAGCGCACCAGGTCCTCGGGTTCGTCGGGGTCAACCGGCTCCGCTTTCATGCCGCCTGCCGACAGCCGAAAGTTCATGCTTGGACGGGCCAGGGAGGGATTGTCGCGATAGTTCTCGGCCCCGAACAGTATTTGACGGTGGGTATCGTCACTGAAACCAATCAAGGATTCTTCCGCCGACATTCCGGCAAGCGTGATTTTGTTCGATCGCAGGTTTTCATAATCCCCGGCAAGGAAAACCCGCGCCCCTTCCTCGCCCCGGGTCTTTATGCTTTGGGTCTGACTAGGTGACAGCGCGTTGACATACACCTCCAACGACACATCAGAGGCAGGTGGACTGAACTCGAAGCTGGCAATTTCTTGATCGTGATGGCTTCGGATTACGATAGGTCCAAGCGCAAACCCCGCGCCTGCGTTTTCGGGGGACACTTTGAAGATTTCACTCGCCAGCTTGAGTAGGCGGGCTTCCACGGGGCGGGTATTGCCTTTAAATGAGTCGGCACGAAGCATGACGTAGACATCATCAATCAGAAGGTGGAGTTCGTGAACAAAGGTCTGGCGCCGGGTTTTACGCATGTAGTACTGCAACATGACACTTTGCTGTGTCTCAGCTGTGGCTGAAACCAGCATGGGAACACCGTTCATCTCATCATTCTTGACTGCCGCGATACGACCGGCGCGTTCGCGCAAGGCCGCATCAAAACGTTGCTGCGTCACACCCTCGCCCCACACACGCACCTCAACGGATGAATGATCAGCCCCCAGCCCGTAGTAGAGCTTCACATCCCCGCCTCCACTCCAGCTTGCAGGCAAGTCGATCAGGCCACGGCCCAGCGCCCAGGTGCGCATGTTGCTGGTCAGTTCGTACACGGTGTGTTTCTCCTGTTCACTGGGTTGTTTGAAAGCGGCGCAACCGCTGAGAAGCCCGAACGCCAGGCTCATTGCAAACGCGATCAGTTCACGCATAGGGGCCTCTTGGCGGTCGCCGCAATCTTGATCAGGGAGTAGAGGGTGAATTGCTGTGTTAACGGATTGGCGTAGGACGCCTCATGATCGAAGCCGGGTGCCTTGATTTGCTGGCGGATCGAGTCGTAACGCGCCCGCTTGACCGGCGCGCTGCCGGAACTTACCGGAACGGTGCCGTCACCCGATCCATCTTGCATTTGGCAATGCAGTTCCCAATAGCTGGTCTGCACGGTCTTGACCACCCCATCGGGATCTCCCCGTGGAGGTGGCACGGCTTCGGCTCGCCCCCCCACATACAACGGGCTGCGCCCATCGTCGCGCACCTCATGCATCTGCAAGCTGGACACGGTGAAGGCATCAGGGCTGGAGGCGTAGGGACCATTGAGGCGCGACCCGCGCAGCATTTTCCAGGTGATGGATTCGAAGCTGGGGTGTTTTTCGTCGCTACCGTAGTAGACATAGGTTTGGGGGTGGTATGCACCAGCAATGCACAAGTGGAAGCTTTTTGCTTTTTTTATATTTTTCGCAAATGTCTCCCACGTAATCGGATCCCCACCCTTCGGCGCCAACCACTCCTCACGCAGCAACCCCCACCAACGGTCACGCTGTAGGTAAATCTCATCGTAAGGATCTTTGACCGGCTGGCGTGGCATGGCTGAAACACCCCGCTCATCGACCAGCCTCAACCAACCCGGCGCATACTCTTGGGTGGGCAGTAATTGCAGGGCGCCGGGCGCCTGTGCAAACACGGCAGTCACTTCCTGGCCGCTCGGACCAATGACCGCACCGGCAATAGGGTCCTCGTCGCTCATGCCCACTTTGCAACGACGATAAGCGACCGGTGCGCCCGTGGCTGGCATCACGCCGTGGACCACACCGGCAATTTTGTCCGCCATGCCCGGCAGTTGCGCACATCGCCTTGCCACCAGCCCGCCCATGGAATGCGTCACCAGAATGACCTGCTGACAATTGCGACCGTACTGCCGCATCAGCTCATCAATGCGCTCGGCCAGCCTTGACGCAGCAAGTTCGTTGGAGTCCAGCCAGTTGTAGCCGCAGGCGTGCACCGGCATGCGGTAACCGGATCGCGCCAGTAACTCATCGGAAACCAGCGGCGGCAACTGACGGCCCAGGTCGGCGCCCAGCCCAGGCATGGCGATGGGTATTTCGGGTTTCAACTTGGTGATATGAATCGGCTCAGGCCCGACGGCCAGGGTATGCAGGTGCTCGGGCTTGATATCGAATTGTGGCCATTTGTGAGGCAGGAACTCACTATTGAGGGTTTCCTCCAGCCAAAGCAGAAACCCGTGATAACTGGTTTCGCTGACCTCGCCCCAACCGCGCTCTTTGTAGCGTTTGGCCAAGGCCAAGGCTGCACTCTTCTTGTCCTGCTCAGGCTTGACGAGGACCGTGCCTACGGCACGCTTGGGTACCGCACCGTCTTCATCAACCTGCGCACGCAGCGGATGCAGGATTTTTTGACGCTCGCCTGCCGTTTTGAATACCCAGTTTTTCGCCAACCACATATTCTTGCCCAGGAACCCCGCATCCAATCGCCAGACGGGAACCGCTTTTTTGTTTTTGTTTTTCTTTTCCTTCTCCTCCTCCGGCTTACTCTTCAAATTCGACCCCATGATCCCCGGCACAAAAATCACCGGCAGTATCCCGTCCGGCGGCAACATGCAAATCACCGGGTCAGTGATATGGCTGGGGGTCAGGGTCCAGGTATGCACCGGGTTGCCCCTGGCGTTATAGGACAAAGGCGCCACACGACGCTTCAAGGGGTTATCAACCATGGAGACTCTCCGCTATAGAGCCATTCCAGTGGGGTACCCACTCAGGTTGTTCGCCCAGGATGATCTGGCCGCGCAGGCGGGTGGTATTGGGCACGATGGATCGATAAGTCTCGACAGGAAGATAGGCACAAGGCCGGGAGACGCTCATAGGGGGTCCTTTTATTCTGCGACTGAGGATTGCTTTCCCCTCGACAAACGCAACGAAGGAAAAGAATCCGGGGCACAGAAATAAAACGGCGGCACACTATTGCGCCGCAACCCTTGCAAGGGGGAATCAGGAACGAAAAGGAAGCATCATCCAGCCAATCAACCAGCGTCTTACAGCGACATCCTATTCTTCAGGGAGGCACACCCAGCGAGCGCTGGGGTGCCCAAAAAGGCGACTGCTACGCAGCCCAATGCGTTGGTTACCCGGTGAGCGCCTACAGGGGTTGGAAGGCGTTGAATAGCATCCCGGCTGCCACCACGACACACAGGCTGGCAAAGCCGATTTGCAAGGCCCGCGCCGGCACCCGCGCACTCAGGCGCCGACCGGCAAGCATGCCGACGATGCTGGCACCAATAAACATCCAGCCCAGGGTGTCGATCACCACCCCGGCATGGAACGCACCGACCACGCCAATCAGGGAGATAAGGCTGATCACCATCAGCGAAGTGGCGACAATCCCACGCATCTGTACATCGGTCAGTTGCTTGAACGCCGGCACGATCAGAAAGCCGCCGCCCACGCCCAGCAAGCCGGACACCGCGCCGGTTACCGCGCCCAGGGCGGCCAGGGTCGCGGTGCATTTGGCGGTCCAGGAAAAACGCCCGGTCTGCTGGTCGAGCATGCAGTTCTTTTGCCCCCAGGACGCGGCGCCATGGTCGCTGGGGCCGGCCTCGACCTTCTCGCGCCGCAGCATGCGCCAGGCCACCAGCACCATCAGCGCGCTGAACAGGCCCATCAGGATCTTGTCCGGCAGTTGATGGGCGAAGAACACCCCCAACGGTGAGAACAGCGCGCCGAGCAACGCGATCAGCAACGCCGCGCGGTAACGCACCAGGCCATGGCGAAACCCATCCAGCGCCCCCACAGCCGCCGCCGCGCCTACCGCAAACAACGACACCGGCGCCGCTTCAGTCATGGTCAAGCCCAGCCCCAGCACCAACGCCGGGACCCCGAGAATCCCGCCCCCGGCACCGGTCAAGCCCATGACCAGGCCCATCATCACGCCAAAAAAACTTGCCAGCAGCATAGGCTTATCTCACTCCACCCTGGCCAGGCGGGTCAGCCATTCGCGCCCCTTGAGCATGCCGTTCCAGTAGAACCACGGCAGCAGCGTCGCCTTCAAGAACCACGCCGAGCGCCGTGCCACGGTTGGGTCCAGGGGAAAGGTCGGCAACAGCCGGCCGCCATAACCGAACTCGGCCAGCACCACCTTGCCCTTCTCTACCGTCAGCGGGCAGGAGCCATAGCCGTCGTACTTGAGCGGCAACGGCGCCTGTTTGCGCAGGGCCAGCAGATTCTCGGCCACCACCACGATTTGCTTACGCACTGCCGCAGCCGTCTTGGCGTTGCTGGTAGAACACACATCGCCGAGGGCGAAGATGTGCGGGTAACGCACCTGTTGCAGGCTGTGGGGGTCGACCTCACACCAGCCGGCGGCGTCGGCCAGCAGGCTGTGGCGGATAAAGTCCGGGGCCACTTGCGGCGGCACGACGTGCAGCATGTCGAAGGTTTTTTCCTCGACGCGCACAGTGCCCTCGGCATCCTTGACCTCGAACCAGGCCTTGCGCGCCGGGCCATCGACCTTGATCAGGTTGGCATTGAAGGCCAATCGCGCGCCGTATTTCTCGACGTAGTTCATCAACGGCGGGACGAAGGTCGCCACGCCAAACAACGCGGCGCCGGCCAGGTTGAATTCGACGTCGATGTTGTCCAGGTCACCTTGCTTGAGCCAATGATCGCAAGACAGGTACATGGCCTTTTGCGGCGCCCCCGCACATTTGATCGGCATGGCCGGCTGGGTGAAGATCGCCTTGCCGCCCTTGAGCTGCTGCACCAATTGCCAGGTGTAGGCCGCGTGCTGGTAGCTGTAGTTGGAGGTGACGCCGTTATGGCCCAGGGTCTGCTCCAGGCCTTCGATTTTCTCCCAGGCCAGGCGCAGGCCGGGGCAGACGATGAGGTTGTTCCACGTCACGCGCTGGCCGCTGTCGAGCAGCAGGGCCTGCTCGTCGGGCAGCAACTGGCTGACTGCCGCCTGGACCCAGGTCACGCCGTCGGGCAGTACCCGGGCCATGGGCCGCATGGTCTTGCGGATGTCATGGGCGCCGCCGCCCACCAGGGTCCAGGCGGGCTGATAGTAATGCTCGGCGCTGGGTTCGATCAGGATGATATTGAGCTGCGGGTCGCGCTTGAGCAGGCTGGCCAGCAGGCCGATGCCTGCCGAGCCGCCGCCGATGACCACGATGTCGCCACTGATGGTCGGTCCCCAGTGTTGGTCGTTCATAGTCCTGGCCTTTCTTATTGAAACAATGCACACAAGGGTCGCTGCCGTATGGCGTCACGCCCAGCTTTTTATCACCGCCCCACAGTACAGCCCGGAGAGGGTTTTCATCACTTGAATCACTTCGTGGCTGGCCAACCCGTAAAAGATGTACTTGCTTTCACGACGGGTCGCCACCAACCCCTCGTCACGCAGGATCCCCAGTTGCTGGGACAACGTCGGCTGGCGCACGCCGGTCATGGTTTCCAGCTCCCCGACATTGCGCTCGCCCTGGGTCAGCTGGCAGAGGATCAACAACCGGTCCTCATTGGCCAGGGCCTTGAGCAAGGTGCAAGCCTTGGACGCAGACGCTCGCAACCGGGCGACTTCACCTTCACTCAAACAGGATTCCATTTGCCTCGGTCCTTTGTCTCACTTAAGCTCAAAACATTATGTTTAAACGTAAAGTGAATATCACGCCTTTTTTTAACCATCAGGGACCGCCGTCATGCCTGCGCTGATTCAACCCTTCCTGGACGAGGCCTCGTCGACCTGGACCTACATCGTCTATGAAGCAGACGGCGGCCCGTGTGCCATTGTTGACTCGGTACTCAATTACGACCCGGCGTCCGGGCGCACCGACACGCGCCAGGCTGAGCAGTTGGTCGCGTTTGTCCAAGCCCATCGCCTGCAGGTGCAATGGCTGCTGGAAACCCACGCCCACGCCGATCACCTGTCCGCCGCGCCCTACCTGCGCCGTACCCTGGGTGGCAAGATTGCCATCGGCCAGTCCATCAGCCAGGTGCAGGGCGTATTCAAGAATCTGTTCAACCTGGAGCCGGCGTTTCGTGCCGACGGTTCGCAGTTCGACCACCTGTTCGCCCCCGACGAGGTGTTCCACATCGGCAACCTCAAGGCCCAGGCCCTGCATGTGCCCGGCCATACCCCGGCGGACATGGCCTACCTGATCGACGACCGCTTGATCCTGGTCGGCGACACCCTGTTCATGCCCGACGTCGGCACCGCCCGCTGCGACTTCCCTGGCGGCGATGCGCACCAGTTGTATGGCTCGATGCGCAAGTTGCTGGCTTTTCCCGGCGACACGCAGCTGTATGTATGCCACGACTACCCGCCGCAAGGCCGTGAGGCCAAGTGCCTGACCACCGTGGCCGAGCAACGCGCGGGCAACATTCATGTGCATGACGGGGTGGATGAGGCGGCGTTTGTGCAGATGCGCACCAAGCGGGATGCCGGGCTTGGGATGCCGACCCTGTTGTTGCCGGCGATCCAGGTGAACGTGCGGGCGGGGAATATGCCACCGGCGGAAGACAATGGCGTGACCTACCTGAAGATCCCCCTCAACCAACTGTGAAACACAGACCTTTGTAGGAGCTGTCAGCCCAGGTTGATGCCATTGGCCGGCAGCGGTAGTGCCGTCTTGTAGCGCACCTGCTTGAGCGCAAAGCTCGACCGGATGTTCGCCACCCCCGGTACCTTGGTCAGGAAATCCATCATAAAGCGCTCCAGCGACTGGATGGTCGGCACCAGCACCCGGATCAGGTAGTCGGGATCGCCGGCCATCAGGTAGCACTCCATCACCTCCGGCCGGTCGGAAATCGCCCCCTCGAACTGTTGCAACGCCAGTTCGTTCTGTTTTTCCAGGCTGACATGGATAAACACATTGACGTGCAGCCCCAGCAAATCAGCGTCCAACAAGGTGACCTGGTCACGGATCAGGCCCAGTTCCTCCATGGCCTTGACCCGGTTGAAACACGGCGTGGGCGACAGGTTGACCGAACGTGCGAGGTCGGCATTGGTGATGCGGGCGTTCTCCTGAAGGCTGTTGAGAATCCCGATATCGATACGGTCCAGCTTGCGCATGAGACAAAACCACCTGTTTATTATGTTTATGCAGATTTTTTATCCGCAAATGATCTCAGGCGCAACCAAACAGAGATAAATATTCTCCTCAGCCCGGCCTATGATTGTTGTAGGACAAGATTTCCCTTACCCGGGGACTGACTGTCAGCTAAGCGCGCCCACTATAAGAAATCCACAAGATCGAGCGTAGAAAGCCATGACCCAGCAATATGAACCGCTGCGCCTGCACGTTCCCGAGCCTTCCGGCCGCCCAGGTTGCAAAACCGACTTTACCTACCTGCGTCTGACGGACGCCGGTACGGTGCGCAAACCCGCCATTGACGTAGAACCCGCCGACACCGCCGACCTGGCCAAGGGCCTGATCCGTGTGCTCGACGACCAGGGCCAGGCCCTGGGCCCATGGGCTGAAGGCGTGCCCGTAGAAATTTTACGCCGCGGCATGCGCGCCATGCTCAAGACACGGATCTTCGACAACCGCATGGTGGTCGCCCAGCGGCAGAAAAAAATGTCGTTCTACATGCAGAGCCTTGGCGAGGAAGCCATCGGCAGCGCCCAGGCCCTGGCCTTGAACATCGACGACATGTGCTTCCCCACCTACCGCCAGCAAAGCATCCTGATGGCCCGCGAAGTGCCTCTGGTTGACCTGATCTGCCAACTGTTGTCCAACGAGCGCGACCCGCTCAAGGGCCGCCAGTTGCCGATCATGTATTCGGTAAAAGACTTTGGTTTCTTCACCATTTCCGGCAACCTCGCCACCCAATTCGTACAGGGTGTGGGCTGGGGCATGGCCTCCGCGATCAAGGGCGATACCAAGATCGCCTCGGCGTGGATCGGCGATGGTGCCACCGCCGAATCGGACTTTCACACCGCCCTGACCTTCGCCCACGTGTACCGGGCGCCGGTGATCCTCAACGTGGTCAACAACCAGTGGGCGATCTCCACCTTCCAGGCCATCGCCGGCGGTGAAGCCACGACCTTTGCCGGACGCGGCGTGGGTTGCGGCATCGCGTCCCTGCGGGTGGACGGCAACGACTTTATCGCCGTCTACGCCGCCTCTGCCTGGGCCGCCGAACGCGCGCGCCGCAACCTCGGCCCGACCCTGATCGAATGGGTCACCTACCGCGCCGGCCCCCACTCCACCTCTGATGACCCGTCCAAATACCGGCCTGCCGATGACTGGAGCCACTTCCCCCTGGGCGACCCGATTGCCCGCCTCAAGCAACACCTGATCAAGATTGGCCAGTGGTCCGAAGAGGAACACGCCGCGGTCAGTGCAGAGCTTGAAGCCCAAGTGCTCAGCGCGCAGAAAGAAGCCGAACAGTACGGCACCCTGGCCGGTGGCCAGATTCCAAGCGCCGCGAGCATGTTCGAAGACGTCTACAAAGAGATGCCGGAGCACTTGAAGCGCCAGCGTCAAGCGTTGGGGATCTGACATGAACGATCACAACCATAAAATCGAGTTGGAAACCGCCATGACCACCACCACCATGACCATGATCCAGGCCCTGCGCTCGGCCATGGATGTGATGCTTGAGCGCGACGACAATGTGGTGGTATTCGGCCAGGACGTCGGGTACTTCGGCGGCGTGTTCCGTTGCACCGAAGGCTTGCAGACCAAGTACGGCACCTCGCGGGTGTTTGACGCACCGATCTCCGAAAGCGGCATCGTCGGTGTGGCCGTGGGCATGGGGGCCTATGGCCTGCGCCCGGTGGCCGAAATTCAATTCGCCGACTACGTATACCCGGCCACCGACCAGATCATCTCGGAAGCGGCGCGCCTGCGTTATCGCTCGGCCGGCCAGTTCACCGCGCCGTTGACCATGCGCATGCCCTGCGGCGGCGGCATCTACGGCGGCCAGACCCACAGCCAGAGTATCGAAGCGGTATTCACCCAGGTCTGCGGCCTGCGCACGGTGATGCCGTCCAACCCCTATGACGCCAAGGGCCTGCTGATCGCCTCCATCGAAAACGATGACCCGGTGATCTTCCTCGAACCCAAGCGCCTGTACAACGGCCCGTTCGACGGCCACCACGACCGCCCGGTAACGCCGTGGTCCAAGCACCCGCAAGCGCAGGTGCCCGACGGCTACTACACCGTACCGCTGGACGTGGCCGCCATCGTGCGCCCGGGATCGGCCGTCACCGTGCTGACCTATGGCACCACGGTCTATGTGTCGCAAGTGGCCGCCGAAGAAACCGGGATCGACGCCGAAGTCATCGACCTGCGCAGCCTGTGGCCACTGGACCTGGAAACCATCGTCAAATCGGTGAAAAAGACCGGCCGTTGCGTGGTGGTACACGAAGCCACACGCACCTGCGGCTTTGGTGCCGAACTGGTGTCGTTGGTGCAGGAACACTGCTTCCATTACCTGGAAGCGCCTATCGAGCGTGTGACCGGTTGGGACACCCCCTACCCCCACGCACAAGAGTGGGCGTATTTCCCTGGCCCGACCCGTGTGGGCGCGGCTTTGCAACGGGTCATGGAGGTCTGAATGGGCACGCACGTTATCAAGATGCCGGACATTGGCGAAGGCATCGCAGAGGTTGAGTTGTCGGTATGGCATGTCAAGGTCGGCGACATGGTCGTGGAAGACCAGGTGCTGGCGGATGTCATGACCGACAAGGCCATGGTGGATATCCCCTCGCCGGTCCATGGCAAGGTGATTGCCCTCGGCGGCGAGCCGGGGGAGGTCATGGCGGTGGGCAGTATCCTGATCAGCATTGAAGTCGAAGGCGCAGGCAATACCAAGGAGTCGGCGGTGGTTGAGCACGCCGCGCCTGCACCGAAGGCCGAAGTCAAGGCGCCCGTGATTGAGAGCAAACCGCCAGCCAAGCCGGTGGCGGTGGCGGCAGCCCCGGCCCCTGTGGCCCGCGACGCCAATGAGCGCCCGCTGGCCTCCCCCGCCGTGCGCAAGCATGCGCTGGATGCCGGGATCCAGTTGCGTCTGGTACAGGGCTCGGGCCCGGCCGGGCGCATTCTGCATGAAGACCTTGAGGCGTATCTGCAACAGGGCACCACGCGGGCCTCGGCGGGCGCCAACCCGTATGCCGAACGCAACGACGAAGAGCAGATCCCGGTGATCGGCATGCGCCGCAAGATCGCCCAGCGCATGCAGGATGCGACCCGCCGCGCGGCGCATTTCAGCTACGTCGAAGAGATCGACGTGACCGCTCTCGACGACTTGCGCGTACACCTCAATGAAAAACACGGCGCCAGCCGCGGCAAGCTGACATTGCTGCCGTTCCTGGTGCGCGCGATGGTCGTGGCCTTGCGTGATTTCCCGCAGATCAATGCGCGTTATGACGATGAAGCCCAGGTCATCACCCGCCTCGGTGCGGTGCATGTGGGGGTTGCCACCCAGAGCGATGTCGGCCTGATGGTGCCGGTGGTGCGTCACGCCGAGGCACGCAGCCTGTGGAGCACCGCTGAAGAAATCACCCGCCTGGCCACTGCCGCGCGCAATGGCAAGGCCAGCCGCGACGAGTTGTCGGGCTCGACCATCACCCTGACCAGCCTCGGCGCGTTGGGCGGGATTGTCAGCACCCCGGTGCTGAACCTGCCGGAAGTGGCGATTGTCGGCGTCAACCGTATCGTTGAGCGGCCGATGGTGATCAAGGGGCAGATCGTGATCCGCAAGATGATGAACCTTTCCAGCTCCTTCGATCACCGGGTGGTCGACGGCATGGACGCGGCGCAATTCATCCAGGCCATCCGTGGCCTGCTCGAACAACCCGCCAGCCTGTTCCTGGAGTAAGGGCATGACTCAGACATTACAGACCACGCTGCTGATTATCGGCGGCGGCCCTGGTGGTTATGTGGCGGCGATTCGCGCCGGCCAACTGGGCATCCCCACCATCCTGGTAGAAGGCCAGGCATTGGGCGGCACTTGCCTGAACATCGGCTGCATTCCGTCCAAGGCGCTGATACACGTTGCCGAACAGTTCCAGCAAACCGTCCACCTGAGCCAGGGTTCGGCCCTGGGCATCGACGTGGATGTGCCGACCCTGGATATCCGCAAGAGCGTCGAATGGAAGGACGGTATCGTCGATCGCCTGACCACCGGGGTTGCCGCGCTGCTGAAAAAGCACAAGGTCCAGGTGATCCACGGCTGGGCCAGGGTCATCGACGGCAAGACCGTGGAGGTGGGCGACCAACGCATCCAGTGCGAGCACTTGCTGCTGGCCACCGGCTCGACAAGCGTCAACCTGCCGATGCTGCCGATTGGCGGGCCGATCATCTCGTCCACCGAAGCCCTGGCGCCGACCCGTGTGCCCAAGCGTTTGATCGTGGTCGGTGGCGGCTATATCGGCCTGGAACTGGGGATTGCCTATCGCAAGCTCGGTGCCGAGGTCAGCGTGGTCGAAACCCAGGACCGCATCCTGCCGGCCTACGACGCCGAGCTGACACAACCGGTGGCCGAATCCCTCAAGCAATTGGGGGTCAAGCTGTACCTCAAGCACAGCGTCACGGGTTTTGAAGGCTCCAGCCTGCAAGTACGCGATCCGGACGGCGACACCCTGGCCCTGGAAACCGATCAGGTGCTGGTGGCCGTCGGTCGTAGACCCAACACCCAGGGCTGGAACCTGGAAGCCTTGAACCTGGCGATGAACGGCGCAGCGATCAAGATCGACAACCGTTGCCAGACCAGCATGCGCAACGTGTGGGCCATCGGCGACCTGAGCGGCGAGCCGATGCTGGCGCACCGGGCCATGGCCCAGGGCGAGATGGTGGCCGAGCTGATCAGCGGCAAATCCCGGGAGTTCAACCCGGCGGCGATCCCGGCAGTGTGCTTTACCGACCCGGAACTGGTGGTGATCGGCAAGACCCCGGACGAAGCCAGGGCGGCGGGCCTGGATTGCATCGTTTCGAGCTTCCCGTTCACCGCCAATGGCCGGGCCATGACCCTGGAGTCCAAGACCGGCTTCGTGCGGGTGGTGGCGCGTCGTGACAATCACCTGATTGTCGGCTGGCAGGCGGTGGGGGTTGGGGTGTCCGAGCTGTCCACGGCGTTTGGCCTGAGCCTGGAGATGGGCGCACGCCTGGAGGATGTGGCCGGTACCATTCATGCCCATCCGACCTTGGGTGAAGCGGTGCAGGAAGCAGCCTTGCGGGCCTTGGGGCATGCGTTGCACCTGTAACGTCAATGCGATCCAAATGTGGGAGCGGGCTTGCTCGCGAATGCGGTGTATCAGTCAACATATCCACCACTGACCCACCGTATTCGCGAGCAAGCCCGCTCCCACACAAGCCAAGAATGAAGTATTGTTGCGCCCATCCAGAAATAAACCGAAAGCCTGCCTTCGACCAGGCGGTTGCGAAGAGATAGAGGGTGTCATGAGTAACGAAAGCATCAATTGGGACAAATTGGGTTTTGACTACATCAAGACCGACAAGCGCTTCCTCCAGATCTGGAAAGACGGCGCCTGGCAAGAAGGCACCCTGACCGACGACAACGTGCTGCACATCAGCGAGGGCTCCACCGCCCTGCACTATGGCCAGCAATGCTTTGAAGGCCTCAAGGCCTATCGCTGCAAGGACGGCTCGATCAACCTGTTCCGCCCGGACCAGAACGCCGCCCGCATGCAACGCAGCTGCGCCCGCCTGCTGATGCCGCAAGTGCCGACCGAAGCCTTCATCGACGCCTGCAAGGAAGTGGTCCGCGCCAACGAGCGTTTCATCCCGCCGTACGGCACCGGCGGCGCGCTGTACCTGCGCCCGTTCGTGATCGGTACCGGTGACAACATCGGCGTGCGTACCGCGCCCGAGTTCACCTTCTCGATCTTCTGCATCCCGGTCGGCGCCTACTTCAAGGGCGGCCTGACCCCGCACAACTTCCTGATCTCCGGCTACGACCGCGCTGCGCCGAACGGCACCGGCGCCGCCAAGGTCGGTGGCAACTACGCGGCCAGCCTGATGCCCGGCTCCCTGGCGAAAAAAGCCAACTTTGCCGACTGCATCTACCTGGACCCGGCCACCCACTCGAAAATCGAAGAAGTCGGTTCGGCCAACTTCTTCGGCATCACCCACGACAACAAGTTCGTTACCCCGAACTCGCCGTCGGTGCTGCCCGGCATCACTCGCCTGTCGCTGATCGAACTGGCCAAGACCCGCCTGGGCCTGGAAGTGGTCGAAGGCGACGTGCTGATCGACAAGCTGGCAGACTTCAAGGAAGCCGGTGCCTGCGGTACCGCAGCCGTGATCACGCCGATCGGCGGGATCGAGTACAAAGACAAGTTGCATGTGTTCTACAGCGAAAAAGAAGTCGGCCCGGTCACCCAGAAGCTCTACAAAGAGCTGACGGGCGTGCAGTCCGGCGACGTTGAAGCGCCGGCGGGCTGGATCGTCAAGGTCTAAGCCAACACTGATTGTAGGAGCAGGCTTGTGTGGGAGCGGGCTTGCTCGCGAATGCGGTGGATCAGTCACAAAGCTGTTGGCTGACCCACCGCATTCGCGAGCAAGCCCCCTCCCACATGTGTCTGGCGATGGTTTCAGGATTTGGGCAGGTTCTGCTTAATCTTCTTGCCCATGCTGATCCTCGGTTCCACGCCATACCCCAGCGCCTCGTAGAACCCCACCACCGCCTCATTGCCCGAAGTGATCTGCAAGTTGATCTTCAGACAACCCAAGGCAATCAATGCCTGTTCCCCATGCCGCACCAACGACGCGCCCAGGCCTTGCCGGCGGTAGTCGGGATGCACGGCCAGCGAATACAACCAGCCACGATGTCCGTCGTAACCTGCCATCAAGGTGCCGATCACGGCCTTGCCGTGGGTGGCAACAAAGAACAGCCCATCATCCACCACGCGCTTTTTATCAATCGCCAACTCCGACCGGTTATGCGGGGTGTCGTAGCCAAACGCCGTCTGCCATAACACCGCGACCTGGGCACGATGCAGGCGGTCGCAGTAAGGCCCGATGGGGTGGCGGGACGACAATGCCTTCTCCATCACCAGGGTGCGCTCGTTGCCGTGGTACACATCGCGCACGGTATGGAACCCCAGCTTGGTATAGAACGGCTCGGCGGTGAGGGACGACGGTACGCTCAATACCGTGACCCCAGCCTCACGGGCCAGTCGTTCGATTTCGAGCATCAGCGCGCGGCCGATGCCCTGCCTTTGCAGCGCCGGGTTGACGAACACCGAACGCACGACATTGGCGTCCAGGGCGGCGGTCGCGACGATTTGCTGATCCTGGAGTGCAACCAGCACGGTACGCCGCGTCAGCAATTGCAGGACCGCCTGCGGTGTGAAGTTGCTCGCCACGCGGGCAATCACGTCCGCCGGGTAGTCGCCGGCGTTGCTGCTGTGCAGGGCCGCCAGGATGACTTGGCTGATGCCTTCGGCATCGGTGGGGTGGGCGAGGCGGACGGCGGTAGGCATGACTCCTCCTGACGGACAGCGTTATGACAGCCACCACAATACCTATGTGTGGGCTTGTGTGGGAGCCGGGCTTGCCCGCGATGCAGGCACCTCGGTGTGTCAGGTACACCGCGGTGATGCTATCGCTGGCAAGCCAGCTCCCACACAAGCCCGCTCCCACATTTTGAGCGGCGCTCGACACTACAGCCGATTCGGCTGCCATACCCCTGTTTTCAGCTTTCCCGGCTGGGCCACTCCCCTGTTTCAGCCGGGATTCTGCGACCAGAGCGCACAAAATAGCCCCAATGCCCAACCCCATGGACCCGTGCCCCCATGCAAACCACCAATACCGTGCTGATGATCCGCCCGGCGCACTTTGCCTTTAACCCGGACACCGCGACCAACAACCGCTTCCAACGCGCCCCCGCCGATCCCCAGGCCGCACAGCACAAAGCGCTGGAAGAGTTCGACGGTTACGTCGACACCCTGCGCCAGCATGGCGTGGACGTCTTGGTGGTACAGGACACGCCTGCGCCCCATACCCCGGACTCGATCTTCCCCAACAACTGGTGGAGCAGCCATGCCGACGGCAGCCTGGTGCTGTACCCGATGGAAGGCCAGAACCGGCGACTGGAGCGCAACAAAGGGGTGTTGCAAGTGCTGGAGCAACGCTTCGCGATCAAAGACACCATCGACTTCAGCCAC
Organism: Pseudomonas fluorescens; assembly: GCF_000730425.1. Classification (NCBI taxonomy): domain Bacteria; kingdom Pseudomonadati; phylum Pseudomonadota; class Gammaproteobacteria; order Pseudomonadales; family Pseudomonadaceae; genus Pseudomonas; species Pseudomonas fluorescens. Next base: position 1,472,789 of record NZ_CP008896.1, read on the forward strand.
CTGGAACAACAGAACATGTTCCTCGAAGGCACCGGCAGCATGGTCCTCGACCGTCAGCATCGGATCAGCTACGCCTGCCACTCCGCACGCACCCACCGCGATGCCCTGCGCCAGTTCGCCGAGCGCCTGGACTATCAGGTCTGTGCCTTCCACGCCGTCGACCGCCATCACGCTCCGATCTACCACAGCAACGTGATGATGAGCGTTGGCCGCGACCTGTCGGTGGTGTGCCTGCAAGCGCTGCCCGAAGACCACGAGCGCCAGGGCCTGGAACGCTCCCTGCGCGACACCGGCAAAGACATCCTGGCCCTGGACTTCGACCAGTTGGAGGCCTTCGCCGGCAACATGCTGGAGGTCCACGACCGCGACGGCCGGCCGTTGCTGGTGATGTCTGCCAGCGCCTGGCGCTCGCTCAAACCGGCGCAGCGCCAGCATGTGGAGCGCCACACCCACCCGGTGGTGGTGAATATCGACAACATCGAACGCATCGGCGGCGGCAGTGCCCGCTGCATGCTGGCCGAAGTGCATCTTCCAGCCCGCGCCTCATTCCAATAAGGAGTTTGCCCATGACCCGTTACATCGACGTCAACGACCTCAGCTACCTGGTATCGCAAAAAGGCCTGCAAACCTGCATCTCGGAGATGGCCGAGTACATCCGCGCCGACTACCTGCGCTGGAATGATTTCGAGAAGTGCGCACGCCTGGCCAACCACTCGCCCGAGGGCGTGATCGAGCTGATGCCGGTCTCGGATGCCTCGTTGTATGCCTTCAAATACGTCAACGGCCACCCGAAAAACACCCAGAGCGGCATGCTCACCGTCATGGCATTCGGCGCCCTGGGGGATGTGGATACCGGCAAACCGGTGTTGCTCAGCGAGATGACCCTGACCACCGCGATCCGCACCGCCGCCACGTCGGCCCTGGTCGCCCGCTACCTGGCCCGGGACAACAGCCGCAGCATGGCGTTGATCGGCAACGGCTCGCAAAGTGAATTCCAGGCCCTGGCCTTCCATGCGTTGCTGGGCATCAATGACATCCGCCTGTTCGATATCGATACCCAGGCCATGCACAAGCTGGCGAACAACCTCAAGGCCTTCCCGGCCATCAAAGTGACCCTGGCCGGCAGCGTTGCCGAAGCGGTGAAAGGCGCCGATATCGTCACCACTGTCACCGCCGACAAGGCCTACGCCACTATCCTCACCGACGACATGATCGAGCCCGGCATGCACCTCAACGCGGTCGGCGGCGACTGCCCCGGCAAGACCGAACTGGACCGCCGCATCGTCGAGCGTGCCCGGGTGATCGTCGAGTACGAACCGCAAAGCCGTATCGAAGGCGAAATCCAGCATATGCCCGAGGATTCGCCGGTCACCGAGCTGTGGCAAGTGATCAACGGCCAGAAACCGGGCCGGGAAAATGCACGCCAGGTCACCTTGTTCGACTCGGTGGGTTTTGCCCTCGAAGACTACTCGGCCCTGCGTTATGTGCTGGATGTGGCCAAGGCCCTGGACGTGGGCAGCGAGCTGGAACTGGTACCGGACCTGGCCGACCCCAAGGACCTGTTCGCCCGCCTGGCCCGGCAACCGCTCGCACAGCATAAAAAGCGTGCCTGAAACCGCTCTGGCCTGCCGCTTTGCACGAGCGGCGGGCCGCAAACAACGGTTTGAAAAGCCGATATGCAGGGTGGTTCAGCCGATTCCGCTGGCACCTGCGTTTTAACAGCGCATTCCGCGTGCCAAGGCCTAGGTAAACGACACAAAAAACGCACCACCATGCAGCATTCTGAGCGCGACCAAAGAGTCAGCAAATGAATGCATGCCGCACCCTTTCTACCGCCCTGACATTAATTACAAAATATAGGGAAACCACCATGACTCCGCTTCGATCACTCGTCGCCGCGCTGCTCCTGCCTTTGTGCGCCACCGCCGCCCAGGCCCAGGAATGGAAAGAAATCCGTTTCGGCGTGTTCCCCGAGTACCCACCCTTCGAGTCCGTGGCCGCCGATGGCAGCCTGCAGGGTTTCGACATTGAGCTGGGCAACGCCATCTGCGCCAAGCTTGAAGTCAAGTGCACCTGGGTCCATAACGAATTCGACGGCATGATCCCGGCGCTGCGTGCGCGCAAGTTCGACGCCATTATGTCCTCCATGGCCGTGACCCCGGCCCGGCAAAAACAGATCGACTTCAGTGACCGCCTGTTCCTGAGCCCCACCTCAGTCATCACCCGTAAAGGCGCCGGCTTCGGCGACACCCCGCAATCCCTCAAGGGCAAACAGGTCGGCGTGCTCCAGGGCTCGCTGCAGGAAGCCTATGCCCGTGCCCACCTGGCCAAGCTCGGTGCCCAGGTCAAGGCGTATCAGTCCCAGGACCAGAATTACGCCGACCTGCAAAACGGCCGCCTCGATGCGACGCTGACCGACAAGCTCGAAGCCCAGCTCAACTTCCTGTCCAAGCCTGAAGGCGCCGACTACCAGTCCGGCCCGGCCTTCAAAGACCCGACCCTGCCGCTGGACATTGCCATGGGCCTGCGCAAGAACGACCAGGAGTTGCTGGCGCTGATCAACAAGGGCATCGCGGCCATCCAGGCGGATGGCACTTACGCGCTGATCCAGAAGAAGTACTTCGGTGACGAAGATATCTATCACGAGTAATCCCCCGCCCTATCTCCCGTAGGAGCCGGCTTGCCAACGATGACGATGCGATAAGCACCGCCATTTGCAGCAGGTTCCTACCGGTTCTATCGAGACTTTCCCGTGAATGAACTCCTCAACCTGCAAGGCTTCGGCCCGCTGTTGGCCCAGGGTGCCTGGATGACCATCAAGCTGGCGTTCCTCGCGCTGGTCCTGAGCCTGACCCTGGGCCTGATCGCCGCCGGTGCCAAGCTGTCCAGCCACAAGCTGTTGCGCATCCCGGCCACGCTCTACACCACCCTGATCCGCAGCGTGCCGGACCTGGTGCTGATCCTGCTGATCTTCTACAGCCTGCAACTGTGGCTCAATGACCTGACCGAGAGGCTCGGCTGGAGTTACTTTGAAATCGATCCATTCACCGCTGGTGTGATCACCCTGGGCTTTATCTACGGTGCGTATTTCACCGAGAACTTTCGCGGCGCCATGCTCAGTGTGCCCGTGGGCCAGCTGGAAGCAGCAACGGCCTACGGCTTGAGCCGCTGGCAACGGTTTGTGCTGGTGATGTTCCCGCAATTGATGCGGTTTGCGTTGCCGGGGCTGGGCAATAACTGGCTGGTGCTGCTCAAGTCCACGGCGCTGGTGTCGATCATCGGCCTGGCAGACCTGGTCAAGGCCGCGCAGAACGCCGGCAAGAGCACCCATGACCCGTTGTACTTCCTGATCCTCGCAGGCCTGGTGTACCTGGTGATCACCACCCTCTCCAACCGCATCTTCAAACGCCTGGAACGGCGCTACAACGTTGGCATCAAGGGGGTCGCGCAATGATTGAACTGATCCAGCAATACGGCCTGGCGTACCTGTGGACCGATGGCTCGGGTTTCTCCGGGGTGGCCATGACCTTGTGGCTGTTTATCGTGTCGGTGGTCATCGGGTTTTTCCTGTCGATCCCGTTGGCCATTGCCCGCGTCAGCGAGCACTTCTGGCTACGTTGGCCGGTGGAGGTGTACACCTATCTGTTTCGCGGCACGCCCCTGTATATCCAGTTGCTGATTTGCTACACCGGCCTGTACAGCCTGGAAGTGGTGCAGGACAACGCCCTGCTCAATCAGTTTTTCCGCAATGCATTGAACTGCACCCTGCTGGCGTTTGTACTCAACACCTGTGCCTACACCGTGGAAATCTTCGCCGGGGCCATTCGCAATATTCCCCACGGTGAAATTGAAGCCGCACGGGCGTATGGCTTGCACGGCTGGCGGATGAACCTGTTCGTGGTGATCCCCGCTGCGCTGCGCCGCGCGTTGCCGGCCTACAGCAACGAAATGATCCTGATGCTGCACGCCACGTCCCTGGCGTTTACCGCAACCATCGCCGACATCCTCAAGGTGGCCCGCGATGCCAATGCCGAAACGTTCCTCACGTTCCAGGCCTTCGGCATTGCCGCGCTGCTGTACATGCTGCTGTCCTTTGCATTGGTAGGCCTGTTCCGACTGGCCGAACAACGCTGGATGCGCTTTCTTGTCCCGACCCGAGGCTAACTTATGAATCAGTCCGCACAGGCCCTGGCCGTTCATCCCACGCACATTGCCGCGCCACGCCCGAGCGTGGTGGCGGCCGGCGCCAACGTCAAGCTCAAGGTCGAAGACCTGCACAAAAGCTACGGCGAGCATGAAGTGCTCAAGGGGGTTTCACTCAACGCCAGCAAAGGCGATGTGATCAGCCTGATCGGCGCCAGCGGCTCCGGCAAGAGCACCCTGCTGCGCTGCATCAATTTCCTCGAACAGCCCGACGCCGGGGTGATCACCCTGGACGGCACCAGCATTGAAATGCGCCAGGGTCGCACAGGCGTCCAGGCCCCACACCAGGCGCAGCTGCAGAACCTGCGCACGCGCCTGGCCATGGTGTTCCAGCACTTCAACCTGTGGAGCCACATGAGCGTGCTGGAAAACATCTGCATGGCGCCGCGCCGGGTGTTGGGCGTGAGTGCCGCCGAGGCGGAAAAACGTGCGCGGATGTACCTGGACAAAGTCGGCCTGCCGGGCCGGGTCGCCGATCAATACCCGGCGTTTCTTTCCGGTGGCCAGCAACAGCGCGTGGCCATCGCCCGGGCCCTGGCCATGGAGCCGGAGATTATCCTGTTCGACGAACCGACCTCGGCACTGGATCCAGAGCTTGTAGGGGAAGTCCTAAAAGTCATACAGACGTTGGCCGAGGAAGGTCGTACCATGCTCATGGTCACCCACGAAATGGGCTTTGCCCGGCAAGTGTCCAGCCAGGTGCTGTTTCTGCACCAGGGCCGCGTCGAAGAACAAGGCAGTGCCGAGATCCTCGACCATCCCAACAGCGAACGCTTGCAACAATTTCTCTCCAACCGCTTGAAGTGAACACAGAATCGACCATGGATACCAAGGCCAACGGACCCCATTCCTCCCCTGCGCTGGATCGCATTGATGAAGCCATCATCGATGTACTGCGCCATCAGGGGCGCATCACCTACGAGAAGCTGTCTTCGCTGGTGCACCTGACGCCCAGGCCCTGCCTGGAACGGGTGCGCAAGCTGGAACGGCGCGGGGTGATCCGCGGCTACGGCGCGATCATCGATGTGCAGATGGTCTCGCCGGGGTTGTCGCTGCTGGTATTGGTGGCGTTGTCCAACCAGAGCGGGCGCTCGGCGCAAAAGGCCTTTGAAGCCTGCGTCAAGACCTGCCCGCAGGTGTTCGAGTGCCAATTGATCAGCGGCCCCTTCGACTACAGCCTGCGCATGCGCTGCCGGGACATGGAGCACTACCGCGTGCTGACGGAAACCTGGTTGAACAACGATGAGCTGCACATCGACAAACTGGTGGCCCACCCGGAGCTGGCGGTGGTGAAAAACACGGCGACTGAGTTGGCCTGAAACGCTCGGCCCAATACACAGAAGATCAAATGTGGGAGCGGGCTTGCTCGCGAATGTGGTGGGTCAGTGATGGATAGGTTGACTGATACGCCGCATTCGCGAGCAAGCCCGCTCCCACATTTAACCGTGCCCGCTTGATATTCTCTTACCTCGTCGAGCCGCCACGAGGCTCGCCTGCCCGTCCCGCTGCTTGCCCGTGCGTGCCTCACTGATCAACCCCGGTATCAACTTACCCTCCGGCAAGTTCTTCCAGAACCGGCTCGGCAGGTGCCCTTTCATGACCTTGGGATTGAGCCGCGCCGGGTTGAAGATATGGCTGTAATAGGTCAGCCACATGGCACTGTGCGGATCCTCGACATTCTGCGCCAACTGCTGCCATTGCTCCGGGCACTGGCGCTGATGGATCAACTGCTCACCGTCGTAATACACCCCATCCAGGGGCGTGGCGATCATCCAGCGATGCCGGCCCATGCGCCCGATAAAGTGCTGGCTGGCACTGTGCAGGATGTCATGGGCCGGCTCGTGCCACGCCACATACTCCGGCAGTTGCGGGCCTGCCGCCGCCGGCAGCGCGATAAAGCGTACAAACGCATGCAGGTGATGAGCTTCGCGCCGTACCTGCTTGATCCGCCGCTGCAACTCGCTGCCCAACTGGTCGCCTGCCATCATCGCCGTGCGGTCGCCATGGCTGACACGCCACAGCACTTCATACAGCAGGCTCCAGCGTTGCTCGCCGTGGTAGCAGGCAGCACTTTCCAGCAGCGCCAGCAGGGACTTGGGAATGCGCGCCTGGAACGGACCGTTGGACGCCGGGTAGTGCTCATCGGTGGCGAACAGATCCGCCACTTCCACTTCGCCCCAACTGACATGGCTGGGGTCGATCTGATGGCTGAGCAGCCAGCGCGCCTGCTCGCGCCAGGTACTGAACAGGTTGTCGCATTCCAGGCTGATCATCCCCACAACCCCATCTGTTGCGGTTGCGGGCGATCACGCAGTTGTTCGCGCAGCAGCACGCTGGTGCTTTCCGCCTGCTGGGGGTGGTAGTCGCTGGTGATGAAAAACGGCTTGGCCTTGGCCAACACGCAACGCATGCGCGCCAGGTCTTCAAAACGGATCTTGCGCTGCCGGCGCAGTTCCACCAGGCGCTCGGTGGTGCGCAGGCCAATCCCCGGGATCCGTGCGATCAACGTCGCCTCGGCGCGGTTCAGGTCCAGCGGGAACACCTCGCGATGTTCCAGGGCCCAGGCCAGCTTGGGATCGATATCCAGCGCCAGATCCCCCGGCCCCGCGAACAATTCATTGGCGCGGAACCCATAGCTGCGCAGCAGGAAATCAGCCTGGTACAACCGGTGCTCGCGCATCAGCGGCGGTGCCGCCAGGGGCACGCTTTTCGGGCTGTTGGGAATCGGGCTGAACGCCGAGTAATACACCCGGCGCAACTTGAAGTTGCCATACAACGCTTCGGCACCGTGGAGGATGGTGCTGTCATCCGTGTCATCGGCACCGACGATCATCTGCGTGCTTTGTCCCGCCGGCGCAAAACGCGGTGAACGGGGCTCGTTGAGCACGGTTTGCTCGCCGGTGAAGATCGTCTGCATCGCCTGCTTGATCGAACCGATCTGCTTCTGTGGCGCGAGGGTCTGCAGGCTCTTGTCGGTGGGCAGTTCAATGTTCACGCTCAAGCGATCGGCATAACGCCCGGCCTCGGCAATCAACGCGGGGTCGGCTTCGGGAATGGTCTTGAGGTGGATGTAACCGCGAAAGTCATGCTCCTCGCGCAACAACTTGGCGACCCGCACCAGTTGCTCCATGGTGTAGTCCGCCGAACGGATGATCCCCGAACTGAGAAACAGCCCGCTGACGCAATTACGCCGGTAGAAGTCCAGGGTCAGGCTCACCACCTCCTCCGGGCTGAACCGTGCACGGGGCACATCGCTGGAGCGGCGGTTGACGCAGTATTGGCAGTCGTAGAGGCAGAAATTGGTCAGCAACACCTTGAGCAACGACACACAGCGCCCATCGGGTGTGTAGCTGTGGCAGATGCCCATGCCATCGCTCGACCCCAGCCCGGCCTTGCCCTCGGAACTGCGCTTGGGCGCCCCGCTGCTGGCGCAGGAGGCGTCGTACTTGGCCGCGTCGGCGAGGATGCTGAGTTTTTCTATCAACTGCATGGCGGGCTACCGAATACTGTATTTTTACACAGTACCAGTAGCTTCGCGTGCTATTCAAGGAGATACGGGCCAACGGTCAAACAAATCTTTGTAGGAGCCGGCTTGCCGGCGACCAGGCCCCCAAGACTTGCAGCGAACGTGGGGGCGTCATCGCCGGCAAGCCGGCGCCTACAGTTGCTCAGGCCTTCAATCGTCGCGCGTCAGCACTTCCAGCAACTCAATCTCGAAATGCAGATTGCTATGGGGCTGGATATGCGCGCCCATTGCCCGCTCGCCATAGGCCAGATGGGCCGGCACATACAGCTTGCGCACCCCACCGACCTGCATCCCCATCAAGCCCTGGTCCCACCCCTTGATCACCCGCCCGGTGCCAATCACACACTGGAATGGCTTGCCCCGTTCCCAGGACGAATCAAACACCGTGCCGTCTTCCAGGGTGCCGGTGTACTGGGTGGTGATCAGCGCCCCCTTGACCACGGTTTTGCCGTCGCCTTGGCGGATGTCGGTGATTTGCAGTTCGTCATTGCGCATGGGGGATCTCGTAAGGGTCAACAGGCTCGGGTTTTCCCAGAATCATTGCGCTTTGGCAAGCGTAGCCATAGCCCAACCCTCACAACCACCGCCAGAACCGTCCCCAGAGCCCCCGCTCCAGGTCCGCCTTGCACCCCGCATACTGGCGCGCATACAGATCGGAACGGGCCTTGACCTTGCCGGCAACCGGCAACAGCCACGCTTTGCTGGCATAGGTGCGGTTACGGTAGCCGCCCCAACCTTCGTGGTAGTTCAGGTACTGGCCGTAGGCATCGTATTTGTACACGCCGTTGATGGTGGCGGTCTTGTCCATGTACCAGCCGACAAAGTCGATGGCATCGTCGAAGTCCTGGCGGCTGGCCCAGTTGCGGCCGGTGCTTTTCTGGTAGTCGCCCCACACTTCATCCTTGGCCTGGGCGTAGCCGGCAGCGGTGCTGACGCGGCCCCAGGGGATGATCCACAACAGGTATTTGCGTGGGGTCTTGGCGTTCTGCCGGAAGCCCGATTCCTGATACATGATGGCGAACGGCACCTGGATCGGCACACCCCAGCGCTTCTGGGTGACTTTGGCCGCGTCGTACCAGTCGTCCTTTTCGCGGAAGATACCGCAGATGTCGTCAGGGGTACGTGGCGGTGAGGTACCGCACGCCGCCAGCAGGGTGGTGAGGAGCAGGAGGGCTGTGGTTTTTACCGGAGTCAAAAGCGTACCTTTGCGTGAGCGCGTAAAAAACCGACAGTTTACGCGCTCACGCCAGGTAGTGCGGTCAAGACATCAATGGGCGTTGATCAAGCCAAAGGTACTTTGCGAGTCGAAATGGCCAACCGACCGATGCCAAAACTCAATGCTGCACCCAATATCAACATCAACAAGGTGCTCCACGCCGCGCGGGACAGTTGCTTGGCCGCCACTTCGCCAGCCTCACGGGCCTTTTGTTCGGCCTGGGCCTTCAGTTCTTCGACCTTCTGCACGGCCTGCTGATAAGCCTGGGCATAGTTCTCGACGATCTGGCTGGCCTCGGCCTGGCTCTTGCCGGTGCGGGCTGCAACGATGTTGACCAGTGCTTCTTTGTCTGCCGCATTCAGCGCAGGCTCACCGGAAGCCTTGACGCGCTCGAACCATTGCTTGAGTTCGGTCGCGGCCTGGGCCGGGTTGGTGGCGGCATCAGTGGCCGCTTGCTGACCGTCTGCCGCGGCCTGGTCAGCTTTTTGCTCGACCTTGGCCGGATCCAGCTCAGCCTTGCCGCTTTGCTTGAGCAGGGTGTCGAGTTCGCCCTGCAGGCTGTTCCAGTCCAGGCTGACGCCCTTCTCGTTCAACTGCTGCTTGACACTGTCGCTGATGCCAGGGGCCACGGTGGCAATTGCGCTACCGGCCGCCGACAGGCCTTTGCCCACCACATTGCCTGCGGCGCCGACCACACTGGTGGCCAATGCCGCCAGCAGCCAGGTGGTGAGCAAGGTGGTGATGGTCCAGCTCAGGACCCCATGCAGGCCGCCGCGATCCGGGGCGGTGCGCCCGGCAACAAAAGCGCCCACGCCGATTGCCAGCAGTGTGGACACAAACAGCCAGATCCCAGCACCGGTGCCAAAACCATTCAGCGGGTTGCCAGCCGTCATGGGGTCGACTGCACTGGCGCCGATGGCGGTGCCCAATACGCTCAGCACCAGGTAGGTCACCAGGGCAATTGCACTACCGGCCAGCACCGAGCCCCAGGACACACGAAAGGGCGAGCGGTTGGTTTCATAGAGGGTGGTCATGATCGTTCCTTGGACAAATGAGTAGGCCATCAGTGTGTCCAGACCGACAGCCGCGGTCTCGGCACAATTGCACTAGACCCACTGGTGCATTCGCACCCGGACAGGGTAATTGGCACTGCACTATGCTGAGACCGGGTTGTCGTACCCCTGTAGGAGCCGGCTCCTACAGGGGTAAACACATTTTGGAGAAACCATGAGCCAGGCCGTCCTCGCCCAAGAAACCAATCGTCGCCAATTGCAGCAGATCATTTCCGGGCTGTCCGATGGGGTGATTCTCGCCGAGATCGACCAGCGCATTCTCTGGGCCAACGAAGCCGCGCTGGCCATGCATGGCCTGGACGATATTGCCGGGCTGGGGGCCAACACGGCCGAATACGTCGAGCGTTTTGCCCTGCGCTATCGCAACAATCATCCGCTGGCCCTGGAGGCTTACCCGCTGAGCCGGGTGGCCAGCGGCGAAGAATTCAGTGATGTGGTGGTCGAAGTCACGCCCACCGCCGACCCCGACCGCACCTGGGTCCATCGCCTGCGCAGCCTGGCGCTCACCGATAGCACCGGCAAGCCGGAGCTGTTGGTGCTGATCCTGAGCGACGCCACCGAATGGGCCAGCGCCGAACAGCGTTTTGAAAAGACCTTCAACGCCAACCCGGCACCGGCGGTGATCTGCCGCTTGAGTGATCTGCGCTATATCAAAGTCAACCAGGGCTTCCTGGAGATGACTGGCTACAACCGCGACCAGGTGATCGGCCGTTCGGTGTACGAGCTGGATGTACTGGAACAGGCCGAGCGCAAGGAACTGGCGGTCCAGCGCCTGGGCGAAGGTTCGACCATCCCACAGATGCAAGCCGAGCTGAAACTGCCAGAAGGCGGTAGCAAACTCGTGATCGTCGCCGGCCAGCCGCTGGATATGAACGATGAGGAGTGCATGCTGTTTTCCTTCACCGACCTGGAACCCCGGCGCAAGGCCGAAACCGCCCTGCGCCAGAGCGAGGAACGGTTTGCCAAGTCCTTCCGCCTGACACCCGTGCCAACCCTGGTGTGCGATGCGGGCAACCAGCAGGTGGTGGACGTCAATGATGCATTCATGACCATCACCGGCTACACCAGCGAAGAGTTGATCGGCAAGTCCATCAACGAGATCAACTTTATCGACAGCAGCGAGGCCTGCGCACAGTTGTTCGCCACCCTGGAAAAAGCCGGCAACCTTGACGGCCAGGACCTGAAGATCCGCAAAAAAGGCAATGAGGTGATTGACTGCGTAGTGTCGGCGGACACCGTGAGCATCCAGGACACGCCCTGTTACCTGATGGTGATGATGAACATCACCGAGCGCAAACGCTCGGAGCTGGAGTTGGTGTCGGCCATCGAGGAAGTGATGAAGGACGCGTCCTGGTTCAGCCAGACCCTGATCGAAAAACTGGCCAATGCCAAGAGTGTCAACAGCCCCAACCTGCCGAACATTGCTTTCACCGACTTGACCGCCCGTGAACGGGATGTGCTGGGGCTGATCTGTGAAGGCCTGGCCGACAAGGAAATCGCCTCACGCCTGAAACTGGCGCCCAACACCGTGCGCAATCACGTGGCTACGGTGTATTCCAAGCTCAACGTGCACAGCCGCAGCGCCGCGATCGTCTGGGCGCGGGAGCGCGGGCTGTTTGCCGGGGAGCGGCGAGTCAAAAAGCCATGATTCAGGTGCAAATGCACTAGGTCCATCAGTGCAAATTCGCCTTATTGCATGCCGACGAGTTGCTTAACCTTGAAGGGTCGGCACAGGGTTTGACGCCCTGTGCCATGGCGAGTCTTTTGCCCTTGAAGGAGGCAGCATGAAAAGTGAACAAGTCAAAGGTCGCGTGGAAAAGGCCGTGGGCAAGGCTCAGGATTTTCTCGGCGAAATGACCGATGACGAACAACTCCAGGCCCAGGGCGTAGCGCGCCAGGCGGCCGGCCAACTGCATCAGACCTATGGCGAGGTGCTGGACAATGTCGGTGGCTTTGCCCAACGCAAGCCCCTGGCCACCGTGGCAATCGTCGCTGGCGTAGGCCTGGTCCTGGGTCTGTTGCTGCGCCGCCGTTAAGGGAGGCAGGGATGTTTACCTTGGCCCAACTGCGCAATTGCATCGAAGAAGCCTTGTTGCCACTGACCTGCGAATTCACCTTGTGCCGTGACTCGTCACTGACCTTGAAGGTGTTTGATGCCCAGAGCGGCCGCGTGGACCTGGTGGTCACCGGCATCAGCGTCAACAAGCTCAAGACCCCGCAGGACGTCGCGACGATGGTCGAGGAACTGCGCTACGAATTGCACAGCAACACCGTAGGCGGTGCGCTCTCCATCTGACCCTACCCCTGTATTGGTGCTTATCCCCTGTGGGAACGGGCTTGCCCGCTCCCACAGGGGCGCAGACGCCTACAAAGGTTGTGGGATGTCAGGGCGCGGCTTCAACGATGCGCCGATAAAGTAGAACAGCCCCCCGGCCACGATAAACCCGGCCAGCATGTAGAACATGTAGTGCGCCGGCAGGCTGGCCAGCACCAGCCCGCACAACACCGGCCCCAGCGCGGCCCCGAGGTTGGAGAGGTTTTGCGCACCGTAGTACATGCCGCGCAGGTGGTCCGGGGCGATGCGGTCGATAAACATGTACTCGGCGGGAAACACAATGATCTCCCCCACGGTAAAGATCGCCATCGACACCACCCACCACCACACGCTGGTGGACAACGCAAAACCCATCACCCCCAGCATGAACATGCCCAACCCGAGGAGCAGCCAGCGGCTCAGGTGACGGTGGCTGATCTGCCGGCCGATCGCGTATTGCAGCGCGATCACTAACAAGGCGTTGGTGGTCAGGATGGCGCTGATAACCGTGTAGGTGTATTCGGCGTCGGAGGTGGTCACCAGGTACTGCGACAGGTAGGCGGTGAACTGCCCGAACACCACGGCGCTGAGCAAGCCGCCGAGGGTGAAGCACACCAGGCGATGGTCACGCAGTAACACCCGGCCTACTGCAAGAAAGGGCACCGGTTTTTGCGCAGTGTCGACCGTGGCCAGGCTGCGGTCGCCCCAGCGCCAGTAGAGCAGGAAAAAGCCGACTCCCAACAGCACCGACAGGACAAATGGCAGGCTCATATCGACCTTGGCCACCATCGCCCCCAAAAACGGCCCCACCGCGTAGCCGATGTTGGTCAGGGTGTACTTGATGGAAAACACTTCGCTGCGCGCGTCGATGGGCAACAGGCTGGCAAAACCGGCCTTGACCGCCACGTCGATCACCGCATAGGCCAGGTTGATCAGGATCAGGCAGCTGTAGAAAAGCCACAGTTCGCGGGCCAGCAGAGTGCCGACAAACCCCAGGACAAACAGCAGGCTCAGGCCCAGCAGCAGCCGGTAGCTGTTGACCCGGTCCACCAGGAAACCGCCATACACACTCAGCAGGGAACCGACGATCAGCGAACTGCCGATCACCAACCCCACCTCACTGATGCCCAGGGCAAAGTGGCTGGACAGGTAAATCACCATATACGGAAAGGTGATTGCCTTGGCCAAGGTCAGTACCAGCGTGGCCGACAGCAACAGGTTCACGCTACGGGGGTAGTTTCTTATTGTGTTCAGCATCCTGCTCTCGTTTCCTGGAAGGAGTTGTTACACACGCCCGCTTGGCGCAATGCGCAGCTACCTTAACTCAGGATGAGCAAGAAAAAAGGCTGTTTTATGCATTCATGCATGCATTTTTCAAATGCACGGATCAAAGGGGAAGAACAGCACCGGACCGCGTCTCCGAACCCTATTCACCGGCAATGCAGCCAGGGGTATCGGCGCCTGCTAACCTTGCGCCAGCCTTCCATCGAGTCCAAGCACAATGAAAACAGCCCTGACCCGAACCAAACTGCTGGCCAGCGCCTTGATCGTGATCGCCGTGATTGGCGGCGCCACCTACCACTTGCTGGAGCGCCGTGACACCAACGGCCTGCTCGACGGCCCCGAATTCAGTGAAGCGCAACTCAATGAAGGCGGCGCGGATGACATCAAGGACCTGCCTCTGCCGGAAGCGAAAAAACGCCTCAACTACCTGATCCTCGATATGCGCGACAGCATCAACCGCCTCGCCATGCTCGAAAGCATGCGCCTGGAAATCGGCCCGGCCGCCACACCCGAAGAGCCCCAGGCACAGAAAGAACTGAACTATGAAAAACCGTTCGTGCCCTTCACCGATCAGGACCTGAAGGCTGCGCTCACCGCCCTCGCGCAAACGCCGATGCAGTTTCAACAGGTGTTCTTCGACAATGGATCCGGGCTCAACCTGGATGTCGAAACGATCCGCGACACCCTCAAGCGCGGCGCGCTGCCTGACCAGCCCATGAAAGGCAGCTACCAGATCCAGACCGTGCATTTTCGCGATGGCACACAACAGCCGTTTGCCGAAGTAGCGCTTGAGCAGGCCGGCAGCGAGGAAGAATCAGACAACACCCGCACCGAACTTACGGTCAACAAGCCGATTGAACGTATCAGTGTTGCGCTGAACTATCAGGCCTATCCCGGTTTCAGGAAAATCCAGCTGGATCAGGCCAACCCGAAAGCCACCGGTGACAACGGCGAGGTCTACCAGTTGACAGCCCTCGGCGACTCACGGGCTTCCCTGCAACTGGCCACGCCCAAGCGCAAAGCCTATGTGATCCAGGGCCTGACCGCCGATGGCAAGACCTTGTACAGCGGCGGCAGCAGCTCGAACACCGCGCCCACTGCCGAGCAAACCGCCAACCTGCGGGCGTATTACAACGAACTGCTGCGCATGGAAGACGCCTTCACCGACTTCAAAACTGCCGCCGCCGTGCAGGAGCACCTGGAAAACTTCGCCAACAACCTGCCCAGTACAGAGAGCGACCTGAGCAATGTCCAGGCGACCTACCAGTTCGAAGATACGCCTGCCAGCATCGTCATCTACTTGTTGGAGCCGGCACAGCCCCAGACCATTGCCCTGCAAATGACCAACAACCTTGCCCCCCGCGAGCGCTACATTGCCTTCGACAGTGCCAGCGAAAAAAAGGGCTTTATCGATAGCAAAGGGCAATGGGTGGTCAAGCCCCGATTCGAGCGTATCGAATACACCGAGATGCCCGATGTCTACCAGATGATGGTCGGCGAAAAGTCGTCGGGCGAAGGCTGGAGCCAGTTGCTGTTCAAGTACTTTGCCTTTGTACCGGGTACGCAAACGCTCAAAGAACTGCCCTTCGATAGCATCGACAAGCCAATCAACGACCGGTTGATGGTGGTGCAGCGCGAGACCAACGGACCCTACGGCGTCTACGACGTCAAGAAGTTGCAGACCGTGGTGCCGATGAAATACGTCAACCCCAATGTCATTGGCGAGGTGTTCATCGCCCGCCCCGGCCAGAAAACCTATGGTTCGAACTCGCTCTACGGCGCCTGGAGCCTGAGTGGCAAAGAGCTGTTGGCGCCTGTCTATTCTGCGGTCGACGGGCAAGGCGCGTTTATCTATGCCACCTCCGCCGACAAGCATCAAACCGACGTCTATGACCTGCACATGAAGAAACTCAACCCGTCCGGCGCCACCGTCATCGGTCAGTTCGTGCAGGCCCAGCCTCTGCTGATCCAGGACCGCAACAGCCGCCGGTACAGTTTTATCAATGAACAGGGCAAGGCGTTGGCGTTCAGCCTGCCATTCGATGACGTCAACCCGTTCTCCAATGGCATGGCGGTGGTGCAAAAAGGCAACCGCTATGGCGCCATCGATGTGTACGGCAAGCTGCGCATACCGGTGACCTACAGCAAGCTCAACCCCTTCCAGAAAAACCTGGCCTCGGCGCAAATGGACGGGTTTGAAGGCCTGGTATTGATCGACAAAAACAACAGTGTGGTGAAAAAGCTGGGCTCATACACCAGCTACAGCTACCCGTACAACAGCAACGAGGCGACCTACAGCATTTGGGATACCCAGGTACCGAACCGGATCAATGTGTTCGACGCCGATGGCAACCAGACGGACAGCTTCGAGCGCGAGTGACGCCATACAGCCCTTTGCAGGAGCTGGCTTGCCAGCTCCTGCAAGAGCGCGGCTATTGCCTGTATGAAATTTATCCTGTAATTTTTCATGAAATTTCTAGATAAAAATTTCACGAAACCATCCCCATGGACAAACAAGAAGAACTGGACGCCCTGGCGATCCTGATTCACGACCTGCGCAAGTACAAGAAGCTCACCCTGGCCCAACTGGCGCAAAAGATCGAGCGTTCGGTGGGGTTCCTGTCCCAGGTCGAGCGTGGGTTATCGCGCCCCACCGTGGCGGACCTGACGGCCATCAGCCATGCGCTGGACGTGCCCACCACCTACTTCTACAGCCTGTCCAAACCCAAGGCCGTGGATTGGGTGACCCGCCCCAACGAGCGGCGCACGGTGTATTACGCCAATGGCATCACGGACATCCTCGTCTCGCCCAGCATGCAGGGGGCGTTTTCAATCCTCGACAGCTTGCTCGAACCCGGCGCCAACAGTGGCGAGCAGACCATGAGCGACCGCGCCGAACAGGCAGGTTATGTACTCGAAGGCCACCTGACGCTATGGGTCGAGGGCGAGGCCGATGCGGTCACCCTCGGCCCCGGCGACAGCTTCCACCTCGCCAGCTTCGCCCACTGCCGCTACGGCAACCTGACCGACCTGCCGGCCCGCGTGCTGTGGGTCTATAACTGAGGCACACCAAGGAGCGTCACCCGTGAAAAGCCATTCCTCCACGTTACTGGCCGAAGTGCGGACCTTTCGCCAGAACCACCCGGATGTACGTTACGTCGACCTGATTTCCCTGGACATTCCCGGGCGTTTCTACGGCAAGCGCTACCCGGTTGAAATGTTGGAAAAAGTCGCCGCCGGCAGCCCCCTGAAGCTGCCACAGAACGCCGTGCTGCTGGGCGCCCAGGGTGGTTTGTTCAAGATCGGCGACTATTGCTTCCACGACGGCGACCCCGACGCCAGCCGCCGCCTGGTGCCGGGCACACTCAAGCCAGTGAGCTGGGAGGCGCAGCCTCTGGGGCAGATGCTGATCACCTCCGACGGCACCGAAGCCCCCATCGAATTCGAGCCCCGCGAAGTGCTGGCCAAGGTCCTGGAGCGCCTGCACGGCAAGGGCATTCACCCGGTGGTGGCGTTCGAGCTGGAGTTCTACCTGTTCGACCGAAAACTCGCCGACGGCCTGCCGCAATTTGCCCGTGACCCGTTGAGTGACGACCCCGACGACCAACCGACCCTGCATATCGAGCGGCTGTCGCGTTTTGCCCCGGTGCTCGATGACATGGTGCAGACCGCCCAGGCCCAGGGGATCGACATTACAGTGATCACTGCCGAACTGGGCCCCGGCCAGTTCGAAATCAATTTCGGCCACCTCGACGACGGCCTGCGCGCCGCCGACTGGGCTGCCCTGTTCTGCCGCAGCACCCGTGGCGTGGCACTCAAGCATGGCTATCGCGCCAGCTTCATGGCCAAGCCCTACCTGCAGCATCCGGGCAGTGGCATGCATGTGCATGTCAGCCTGTATGACGCCGCCGGCAATAACCTGCTGGCGGCGCACCAGCAGCAGCCGTTGCGCCATGCGGTGGCGGGCTGCCTGGAACTGCTGCCCCACTGCATGCCGATTTTCTCGCCCAACCACAACGCCTTCCGCCGCCTGGGCGGGACGGTCAACGCAGCGACCAAAGCCTGCTGGGGCTATGAGGACCGTGACGCCTGCGTGCGCATTCCCGAGTCCGACCCGCGCAACCTGCGGATCGAACATCGGCTGGCCAGTGCCGACGCCAATCCATACCTGGTGCTGGCGGCGATCCTGGTCGGGCTTGAACATGGCCTGGAGGCGGCGTGCGACCCTATCGCCCCGCTGAACGAAGACCGTGACAGCGGCCACGACTTCCCCCTGGAAATGCTCGAAGCGGTGCGTGCCATGCAGCAGCAACCGGCCCTGCGCGAAGGCTTGGGCGCGGAGTTTGTCGACGTCTACTGCGAGAACAAACGCCAGGATCACCTGGCCTTCCAGCAGGAGATCAATGCGCGGGAATATCGCTGGTACCTGTAAGCCCTTGTAGGCGCTGGCTTGCCGGCGTCTACATTTTGATCTTCGTGTTACCTTGGAAAAGTCTTACGATCACCCTCTCCCGCGGACTGCCCATGACCGACCAAAGCCCCCCCGCCCTCAAGGAAATCTTCAACCTCGAACGCCTGCAGCACATCGCCGATGAAATGCTCGCGGTGTACCCGTCATTCGATGCCAAGGGCTTTCTCAAACACGCCACGCAAGGCCTGGCCGGGTTGTCGGTGATGCAGCGCATGGCCCGCGTCAGTGAAAGCCTGCACGCAGTGATCCCCCTGGACTATGCGCACACCCTCAAGCACCTGTATGCCCTGGCCCCGCGCCTGAACAGCGGATTTGTCAGCCTATTCCTCGGGCACTATGTGGCCAGCTACGGCCTGGATGATTTCAAGCGTTCGATGGCGGCGCTCAAGTACTTCACCACCTTTGGCTCTGCGGAATTTGCCGTGCGGCCTTTTCTGCTCAAGGATTTCGAGCGCACGCTGGCGGTGATGCAGCAGTGGTCGCTGGATGACAACGAACACGTGCGCCGCCTTGCCAGCGAGGGCTCACGGCCGAGGTTGCCGTGGTCGTTTCGCCTGGCCCAGGTGCAGGCCGATCCGAGTCTGTGCGCCTCGATCCTGGATAACCTCAAGGCCGACAGCAGCCTGTATGTGCGCAAGTCCGTGGCCAACCACCTCAACGACATCACCAAGGACCATCCGGGTTGGGTACTGGATGTGATCGAGGGCTGGTCCCTGGACAACCCCCATACCGCCTGGATCGCCCGCCATGCCCTGCGCAGCCTGATCAAGCAAGGCAATCCCCGTGCGCTGACGATCATGGGCGCAGGCGCCCGTGCCGAGGTGAAGATCCACCAATTCAAGGTCGAGCCTGCAGTGATTCGCCTGGGAGAGCGCATCACTCTTTCGTTTACCCTGGAGTCAATGGCCAGCGCCCCACAGAAACTGGTGGTGGACTACGCCATCGACTACGTCAAAAGCGCCGGCCATAGCGCCGCCAAGGTGTTCAAGCTCAAGGCATTTACCCTTGGTGCAGGTGAGCGGCACCCCGTGCTGCGTGGCCAACACATCCGCGACATGACCACGCGCAAGCATTACCCCGGCCAGCATACAGTGCATGTGCTGGTCAACGGCGAACGCCTGGCCAGCGCCGGGTTCGAGCTGGCCGGCTGACCCTTCCCACCCAACAAAAGGCTCTATCCCGGGCCTCTCGGCGATATTTATTGTCCTACAATGCTGGCCTTTGGTGTTGCGATCCATTATCATCTGGCGCCTCTTGGTACCCGAAAGGGTATCTGTGTCAACGCTCCACCCGAGGCGCCCATGCACCGTTTCTCGTTTTATCGCCCTTTGATTTGCGCAGGTTTGGGGCTTGTTTCGCACACCGCCCATGCCGCGTTGCAACCCATGGCCGAAGCTGCACTTGCCAACGAATCCGAGCTGCACTGCCACTTCAACCGTGACGCCAGCACCGATTGCACCACCACCTACCGCTACACCATCCTCCAGCCCAGTGGCCGAGAGATGTTGTCGCGCATCGACTTCAACTATGCCGAAGGCGATAGTTTTGAAGTGCTGCACGCCGAGTCCATCCAGCCCGGCGGCAAGCCGCAAGCGCTGGACGAGTCGCAGATCGACACGCGCACCGCGCCCAACCCTGACCAGGGGTTTTCCCGGCTCAAACAAACATCCCTGGCCTTCCCCAACCTGCGGGTCGGTACACAAGTCCGCTACACCGTGCGCGAACATCACCCGGCCAAGCCGCTGATGACCGAGTTCCACTACGCCCTGCAGTTTGGCCCCAGCAACGCCCGCCGCGACCGGCTCAAGGCACGCTTCACGGCTGAACGGCCAATCGAGTGGCGCGCTGAGTTGATGGACGGCTTCACCATCACCCCCTCGGTCAATCGCAAGACCCTGGATATCGAGCAAAAAGCGCCGACCTACCTCAACTACATCAATGAATCGGGCCATGCTTATATGCGGCTGATCCCGCGTATCGAGGTGGGCAGCAGCCTGGATGTGCAAAAGCACTTCGGCGGCTTTGCCCAACGCTACAACCAGATCCTCGCGGCCAACCTGCCGCAGGGCAGTACCGCCGCCGTCGCCGCGGTGAAGGGCCTGGCCCCGGCGCAGCAAGTGGCCGGGCTGATGCAGCACATCAACGACCACTACCGTTACCTGGGTGACTGGCGTGCCACGGACCGTGGCTATGTGCCGTTCAACCTGGCAGAGATCGAACAGCACGGTTATGGCGACTGCAAGGACCTGGCGATCCTCCTGACCGCCATGCTCAAGGCCAGCGCAATCAAGGCCGAGACCGCCTGGGTCAGCCGTGGGGATGTGGTGGACTCACTGCTGGTGCCAGGCGCTGGCGCGCCCAACCATGCCATCGTGCGCGCCGAAGTGGACGGCCAGGTGTGGTGGCTGGACCCGACCAACCCCGTGTTCACCCCGGGCCAGGCCATGCCCGATATCCAGGACCGCTGGGTGCTGGTCAACGACGCCCAGGGCCAAGTGCGCGAAGAACACATCCCCCTGGCGCGCCCTGACACCAGCATCCGCCTGGACAAACAGGTGCATTACGACAAACAGGGCAACGGCACGACTCGCGCCAGCGTCACCTTCAGCGGCCTGACGCTGATGCAGTTGAGCATCGCAGACCGTGAACAGGGGGCCACCGCCACCGACCAGAACATCTGCGACAACTTTGGCCGGGAGATCAGTGATTGTCAGGTCACCCGTCAACCCACCGGGTTCGTGCAGCCCGACCGCTACACGGTCAAGGCCAGCATGACCGACCTGGGCGCCCTGGAAAAACTCGATGAAGGCTACGTCTACACCGACCAGTCGCTGAAGGAGAAGTGGGACGACCTGCTCAACTACCGCCGCAATGGGCAACGGGGCGACCTGTACCTGGGCAATCCGGACACCGTCGACTACACCTTTACCTTGACCGGCGGGAAGATGGACAAGCCGGTCCCGGGCTGCAAGATCAACTCCCCCTGGTATGACCTGGAACTCGATGGCAAGCCGCTCAAGGATGGCTTGCGCTACCACTACCGGTTGACCCAGAAAGTACGCTGGTTGAGCCATGACGAAATCGTCAGTGCGCCATTTGAAAAAATGATCAACGATGCCCGCGCCTGTGGGGAGCAAGTGCATCAAACCGTAAAACTCTAAGCCCCCTCTGTAGGAGCCGGCTTGCCGGCGATGAGGCCCTTGAGCCCTGCGCAGGCCCTTTGGACGCCATCGCCGGCAAGCCGGCTCTTACCGTTCGCCCAGTAGCAAACCCTGCTCCTTGGCACATAACTGCACCACGTAATCCCACAACACCCGCAACCGCACCGACTTGTGCAGCTCGCGCCGGGAGCTGATCCAATAGCTGCGCTGGATGCCCTCCTGCGGCAATAGCGGCACCAGGTCCGGATCCCCCGCAGCCATAAAACACGGCAACACCGCAATTCCCAACCCCGAACGCGCCGCCTGGTGCTGGGCAATCACGCTGGTGCTGTGGAACACCACCCTGGGGTTGCGGCAAAAGCTGCTGAGCAATTTCAGTTCCTGGCTGAACAGCAGGTCGTCGACGTAATCGATCCAGGCATGGGCGGCCAGGTCTTCACGTTTTTCGATGGCCGGCGTGCGCGCCAGGTAATTGCGGCTGGCGTAGAGCGCCAGGCGGTAGTCGGTGAGCTTGCGCGTGACCAGTTGATCGACGCTCGGACGCTCCAGGTGGATGCTGATCTCGGCCTCGCGGTTGAGGATGCTGACAAACCGCGGCACCGCCACCAATTCCACTTCCAGCCCTGGATAACGCTCGAACAGGCCGCCCATGCGCCCGGCGAGAAACATCACCCCCAGCCCTTCGGCGACCCCCAGGCGAATCTTGCCCAGGGGAGCGGCGGAGTGGGTCAGTTCCTCTTCGGCCAGCAGCGCAACATTCTCCATGGCTTCGGCATGCTTGAGCAGCGCTTCGCCCGACGGCGTCAGCTCATAACCCTGGGCGTGCTGTACAAACAGCGCGGTACCGAGGCTTTTCTCGATCGCCTCGATATGCCGGGCAACAGTGGCATGCGTGGTTTTCAGGCGCTGGGCGGCGGTGAGCAGGCGCCCGCTGCGCTGCAGCTCAAGGAAATACCGCAGGTCATTCCAGTCGAACATGCCACCTCCCCTCTCGGCCATGGGAACAGTACTGTTTAAAAACGCACAGCAGCTGGGTAAAAACTAACATTTTTAAGACGAAAACTAACAACTAGGATGGAGCCAATAAGAAAAACAAGCGAGACCCGAAATGACTATTGCAGTTGAGCAATACGATTACGTGGTAGTAGGTGCCGGCCCTGCGGGCTGCCTGCTGGCCAATCGACTGTCTACCAACCCCGCCCATCGCGTGCTGTTGCTTGAAGCCGGTGGCCGCGACAATTACCCCTGGATCCATATTCCTGTCGGCTACCTGTTCTGCATCGGTAACCCGCGCACCGACTGGTGCTTCAAGACCCAAGCCCAACAAGGCCTGCAAGGCCGTGCCCTGAGCTATCCACGGGGCAAAGTGCTGGGCGGCTGCTCGTCGATCAACGGCATGATCTATATGCGCGGCCAGGCCAACGACTACGACGGCTGGGCCGCCGAAGGCAACCCGGGCTGGGCCTGGGACGACGTACTGCCGCTGTTCAAGCAAAGCGAAAACCATTTTGCCGGCGCCTCGCCCCTGCATGGCGACAGCGGCGAGTGGCGTGTGGAGCAGCAGCGCTTGCACTGGCCGATCCTCGACGCCTTCCGCGAAGCGGCCAGGCAAAGCGGCATCGCCAGCATCGACGACTTCAACCAGGGCGATAACGAAGGCTGCGGTTACTTCCAGGTCAACCAGAAGGGCGGCGTGCGCTGGAATGCGGCCAAGGCGTTTCTCAAGCCCATTCGCCAGCGTCCCAACCTGACGGTACTGACCGAAGTCGAGGTTGATCGCGTGTTATTGGACGACGGTCACGCCAGTGCCGTGATTGGCCGCCAGCATGGGCAAGCCGTCACCTGGAAAGCACGCAAGGAAATCATCCTGTGCGCCGGCGCCGTGGGCTCGCCCGGCATCCTGCAACGTTCCGGCATCGGCCCTTCCAGCGTCCTCAAGCCCTTGGGCATCGAGGTGCTGCACGAACTGCCCGGAGTCGGCGGCAACCTGCAGGATCACCTGCAACTGCGCCTGATCTACAAGCTGGAAAACGCCCGCACCCTGAACCAGATCGCCGGCTCTCTGTGGGGCAAGATGGGCATGGGCCTGCAATATCTGTATGACCGCAGCGGCCCACTGTCCATGGCCCCCAGCCAACTCGGCGCCTTCGCCCGCTCGGGGCCGGAACAGACCTCGGCCAACCTCGAATACCACGTGCAGCCACTGTCGCTGGAGCGTTTTGGCGAGCCGCTGCACGCGTTCCCGGCGTTTACCGCGTCGGTCTGCGACTTGCGCCCCCAGAGTCGCGGGCGTATCGATATCCGCTCGGCCGATCCTTCTGCGCCGCCGCTGATCCAGCCCAACTACCTGAGCCATCCCGAGGATTTACGCGTGGCCGCCGCGGCCATCCGCCTGACCCGGCGCATTGTCGGCGCCCAGGCCCTGCGCCCGTTCAATCCGGTGGAATACCTGCCCGGCGAGGCGTTACAGAGCGACGAGCAATTGCAGGAAGCCGCGGCGCGGATCGGCACTACGATCTTTCACCCGGTCGGCACCTGCCGCATGGGCCAGGATAAAGACGCCGTCGTCGATGCCCAATTGCGTGTGCATGGTGTGCCGGGCCTGCGCATTGCCGATGCCTCGATCATGCCCCGCATCACGTCCGGCAACACCTGCTCACCGACACTGATGATCGCGGAAAAAGCCGCGCAACTGATCCTGTCCCCTCAAACAAGGAGCCTGCCCCCCGAACGAGAGCTGACAACACCGGTATGACCTGTAGGAGCCCGGCTTGCCTGCGATGGCGCCCCCAACTGAGGCGGCCATCGCCGGCAAACCGGGCTCCTGCAGGGCAAGAGCGGCGCTGATGCTGGCGCCGACAGTGGAACAACAATAAATAATCACTGTGAGGGCTACCCCATGTCAGAACGTGCTCAACCCCTGGACGCCTTACCTGGCGCCACTGTCAGCAGCAAGGAGTCGCAAAAGGTCATTTTCGCCTCGTCCCTGGGGACGGTGTTCGAGTGGTACGACTTTTTCCTCTACGGCGCCCTGGCGGCGGTCATCAGCAAGCAATTCTTCGCCGGGGTCAACGACACCACGGCCTTTATCTTCGCCCTGATGGCCTTTGCCGCCGGCTTCGTGGTGCGGCCATTCGGCGCGCTGGTGTTCGGCCGCCTCGGGGACATGATCGGGCGCAAGTACACCTTCCTCGCCACCATCGTCCTGATGGGCGTGGCAACCTTCTGTGTGGGCCTGCTGCCCACCTACGCCAGTATCGGCATCGCCGCGCCGATCATCCTGGTTGTGCTGCGCATGCTCCAGGGCCTGGCCCTGGGCGGTGAATACGGTGGCGCCGCGACCTATGTCGCCGAGCACGCGCCCCAAGGCAAACGCGGCTTCCACACCAGCTGGATACAATCCACCGCGACCCTCGGCCTGCTGCTGTCCCTACTGGTGGTATTGGCCTGCCGCTACTTCACCGGCGATCAATTTGAAGTCTGGGGCTGGCGCCTGCCGTTCCTGCTGTCCATCGTGCTGCTGGGGATTTCCACCTGGATCCGCCTGAGCCTGCACGAATCGCCCGCCTTCCTGAAAATGAAAGAGGAAGGCAAGGCCAGCAAGGCGCCGATCCGTGAGTCGTTCGGCAACTGGGAAAACCTCAAGGTGGTGCTGATTGCCCTGTTCAGCATCAACGCCGGCCAGGCCGTGACCTTCTATGCCGCACAGTTCTACGTGCTGTTCTTCCTGACCCAGTTCCTGAAAATGGACCCGGCCCTGGCCAATATGCTGTTGATCATCAGCGTGGTGATTGGCGCACCGTTCTTTATCTTCTTCGGCTGGCTGTCGGATAAATGGGGGCGCAAGCCGGTACTGATGGTCGGCCTGCTGCTGGCCACGGCGCTGTACTTCCCGATCTTCAAGGGCCTGGCCCACTACACTAACCCGGCAATGGACCAGGCCAGCCGCCAGGCCCCGATCACCGTACTGGCGGACCCGGCCACCTGCACCTTCCAGTTCGACCCGGTGGGCAAGGCGCGGTTTGATAGCCCATGCGACAAGGTCAAGACCTTCCTGGTCAAACAGGGCCTGCCCTACAGCAGCGAAGCCGCACCTGCCGGCAGCGCCGTGCAAGTCAGCATCGGCGATGTACGCATCGATGGCTACGACGAAGATGCCCTGCGCGGCGCCGTGACCCTGGCCGGCTACCCGAAATCGGCGGACGTGGCCCAGGTCAACAAAACCATGGTGGTGGTGCTGATCGTCGCCCTGATCCTGATCGCTGCAATGTGCTACGGCCCCCTGGCCGCGCTGATGGTGGAACTGTTCCCGACGCGCATCCGCTATACCTCCATGTCCCTGCCCTACCACATCGGTAACGGCTGGTTTGGCGGGTTCCTGCCGACGGTGTCATTTGCCTTGGTGGTGTACACCGGCGATATCTTCTACGGGTTGTGGTACCCGGTGGTGATTACCGGGGTGAGCCTGATCGTCGGGCTGCTGTGCCTGAAGGAAACCAAGAACGTGGATCTGGATAACAACTGATATCCCGCAAACACTGTAGACCCCTTGTGGGAGCGGGCTTGCCCGTGATTGCGGTGGATCAGTCAATACATCTAGTGACTGACACCGCGTCATCGCGGGCAAGCCCGCTCCCACATTGGTTTCCCGGCTCCCACACAAATTGCTGTATATCCATCCAGATAAAGGTTGCTCAATTCTCTTCTTTTGCCCATTCTGCTTGCCATTCAACTGTGTAACGAATGGGCTGAGCATGCGGCTGTTCCTCTGTGAAAAACCCTCCCAGGCCAAGGATATCGCGGCTGTGCTCGGTGCCAGGCGCCGGGGTGACGGTTGCTGGCTGGGCACCGACGTCACCGTCACCTGGTGCATCGGCCACCTGCTGGAAACCGCCCCACCCGATGCCTACGACGCCAAGTACAAGCGCTGGGTGCTGGCCGACCTGCCCATCGTCCCGGAAAAATGGAAGATGACGGTCAAACCCAAGACCGCCGGCCAGTTCAAGGCCGTCAAGCGCCTGCTGGGGGAAGCCCGGGAACTGGTCATTGCCACGGATGCCGACCGCGAAGGCGAGATGATCGCCCGGGAGTTGGTGGAGCATTGCCGCTATCGCGGGCCGATCCAACGCCTGTGGCTGTCGGCGCTGGACGATGCCTCGATCCGCAAGGCCCTGGCCTCGTTGAAACCTGGTGCGGACACCTTCAGCCTCTATCATTCGGCCCTCGGCCGTTCCCGTGCCGACTGGCTGATCGGCATGAACATGAGCCGCCTGTTTACCCTGCTCGGCCGCCAATCCGGTTATCAGGGCGTGTTGCCGGTGGGTCGGGTGCAAACCCCGACCCTGCGCCTGGTGGTGGATCGAGACCGCAGCATTGCCGACTTCGTCCCGGTGGCTTACTGGGCGATCGATGTCGAACTGCTGCATCAGCAGATGAGTTTTATCGCCCAATGGCGTGCCGCCGACGATGTCTGTGATGACCAGGGCCGCTGCCTCAACCCAGAACAGGCACAACAGGCAGCGACGGCGATGAGCAATGCCGCCAGTGCGCGCCTGGTGAAGCTGCGTACCGAACGCATGCGCGAAGTGGCGCCCCTGCCCTTTGACCTGGGCACCCTGCAGGAAATCTGCTCGAAGAAACTCGGCCTTGGTGCCCAGGAAACCCTGGATATCGCCCAGTCCCTCTACGAAACCCACAAGGTCATCACCTACCCGCGCAGTGACTGTGGCTACCTGCCCGTGAGCCAGCACGGCGACGCAGCGACTATTCTCGCGGCTCTGGGACGCGCCGATCCGGCGGTGAACGCACTGGTGCCGTACCTCGATGCGCAGCGCCGTTCCCGCGCCTGGAACGACGCCAAGGTCAGCGCCCACCACGGCATCATCCCCACCGGCGCCGGCAAGGACCTGGCCCAGTTGCCCGGCAAGCACCGCGCCGTCTATACCTTGATCCGCGCCCGTTACCTGGCGCAGTTTTTGCCCAACCACGAATACGACCGCACCCAGGCAGATTTCGATTGTGCCGGCGAGGCCTTGCGTGCAGTAGGCAAAGTGGTGGTAGAGCCTGGCTGGAAGCGCGCATTGCCCGAAGCCCTGGCACCGAGCAAGGGCCGCGAGGCGCCGGCCCCGCAACCCTTGCCGCCGTTGGTGCAGGGCCATGATTACGGCGTGGCGAAGGTCAACCTCAAGGATTTGTGGACCCAACCGCCCAAGCCCTTCACCGAGGGCGACCTGATCAAGGCGATGAAGAACGTGGCCAAGTTGGTGGAAGACCCGCGGCTCAAGCAAAAACTCAAGGACACCACCGGCATTGGCACCGAAGCGACACGGGCGGGGATCATCCAGGGCCTGCTGGACCGTGGCTACCTAGTAAAGAACGGCAAGGCGCTGTCAGCCACGCCGGCGGCCTTCAGCCTGATCGACGCAGTGCCACGGGCGATTGCCGACCCCGGCACTACCGCGATCTGGGAGCAGGCCCTGGACATGGTGCAAAGCGGTGAGATGAGCCTGGAGACGTTCGTTGCCAAGCAGGCGGCCTGGATGAGCAAGCAGGTGGCGCGTTGCAATGGCATGCAGATGATCATCAGCGGTCCGGCCAGCCCGGCAGGTCGTGGCGCCGCCCCCTGGAAGAACAAACGCAAGCCGGCCAAGCGCAAGGCCGCTGCGAGCCCGAAACGGGCGGCAAAACCAGCAAGCAAGGGTTAAATGGCGGAAAAAATCCGCACAATGACGCTTTTTGACGGGATATACGCCGCTTTGGGTCTTGCTCCAGCGCCTGCGGTCTAGGATTCTGTAGGAACGGCCTAATAACAACACCGGGTGGACACCATGAAAACCGTCGCACAGTTGCTCAAGTCCAAGGACCAGAAAAATCAGAGCGTGCATACCATCAAGTCGGATCAGACCGTGATGGAAGCGCTGATACTGATGGGCGAAAAAAACGTCGGCGCCTTGCCCGTAGTAGATGATGGCAAGGTTATTGGGGTGATCAGCGAACGTGACTATGCTCGCAAGCTGGTCCTCAAAGGCCGCTCCTCAGCGACAACCGCCGTCAAAGAGATCATGAGTTCACCAGTGATTACCGTTAACACTCATCAAAGTGTCGAGCAGTGCATGGGCATCATGACCAATGGCCACCTGCGCCACCTGCCCGTGGTGGAGGATGGAAAACTGCTGGGCCTGCTGTCCATCGGTGACCTGGTCAAGGAAGCCATCGCAGAGCAAGCGGCCTTGATCCAGCAGCTGGAGCAGTACATCCGCGGCGAATGAGAACACCACAAATCCAATGTAGGAGCGGCTTGCCGGCGATGGAAACACCTCGGTGTGTCAGTTAAACCGAGTTGATGCCATCGCCGGCAAGCAGCTCCTACGCCGGGTAAACACCCGACCCGCTAGCACAAAAAATGACGCCTAAGTCACCTCCCCCCGTAGTTCTCCCCTCCCGGCAAAAATTTATGTAGTGAACAAAAATAATCACTACATAACCGTTGACGTAACCATTTTGACCTTGCATGATTCAGACGTCTCCCGGATCGGGAGCGTTGGTAACAAGCGTTTTGAACAGGCTCGTCTGACCGCCGAGCTGTTTTTCCGGATGTACACTGCCCACAAGGCAGATTGATGAAGCTGACCGGCCCGAAAGGATCGGTACAAGAAGCTCAAATGCTGCTTGTCTTCGTTATGAAACCATTGCGTAGCAGTTCATCAGAAACACTACATGCATCAGGTTCAAGACCCTGCCCGTATTCGGCAGACCGTTACTGACGCCCGGTTTTCGCAACCGGAGACAACTTAAAAGTGTATTAACGAATCAACTGAAGATCGCCAACTGGTCAAGGGGCTTACACATGAATCTGAACAACCAACCAACTATCGACGAATTGGCTGAGATGTTCGCAGCGCAGAAAGACACACTCGACGACCATATCCTGTGGATTGGCAAATCGGGCGAAGTGCAAATTGACTGCCTGGCGCCCCATACCGAAGAAGCCGAGTTCGACCGCAATAACCGTGAACTGGCGGCGCGCCTGAAGATGTACCGCCGTGGCCAGGGTTATGTCGGCAAAAAAGCGGCTGCCGATCGCAACTTTATCGAGCAAGTATTCGACACGCTTAACAATGCCTGGGAGTCCTTCAAGGACAACTCGCAAGTTAAAGTGATTGACCGCTACTACTAAAAACTATTTGCCCTTTGTAGGAGCTGGCTTGCCAGCGATGACGGTTTAACTATCAACACTGTTGTTGAATGTTAGACAGCTATCGCCGGCAAGCCCGCTCCTACAGTTGTTTGTGCAGACTTAAATACCGGGAAAGCGTCCCTTCCCCGCTTCGTCCCTGAAGATATCGAACAGGGCTTGCGCCGCCGCCGACAGTTCATGCCCCGGCTTGGTCAGGACGCCAATCGGTCGCTCAATCACCGGGTCACACAAGGTGATGCAATGGGCACCCGCTTCTTCCATCTGCTGTGCGCACAACGCTGGCACAGCGCTGACGCCCAGGCCACTGGCTACCATCTTGCCGACAGTTGCCAATTGATGGCTTTCCAACGCTACCGGCAGCTTCATCTGCAATGCACCCAGATGCTCTTCCAACATCACCCGTACCGTGGAAGGCCGTTGCAAGGTAATGAAGGGGTGCGCCAGCAGGGTTTGCCAAGCGATCTCGGACATGTGCGCCAACGGCGAGTCACCGGGCACTACCGCGACAAAGCGGTCCAGGTACAAAGGGGTAAAGAACAGTGATGAGCCCGCAGTTGGCTCGAACGCCACCCCCAGTTCGACCTGGCGATCGCGGACCATTTCCAGCACCTGTTCGTTGATCAAATCGTGCACGGTGACATTGACCTGGGGAAACCGCGCTCGAAAGATCTTCAGGATCGGCGGCAGCAGGTTGCCGGCAAACGACGGCATCGCCGCCACCGTCACCCGCCCGCGCTGCAGGGTGAAACGCTGACGCAATTCATCCTCGGCATTGTCCCAATCGGCAATCAATCGACGGGCCAGGGGCAGCAGGGATTCGCCTTCAGGAGTCAGCGCGACATTGCGCGTATTGCGGCTGAACAGCCGCCCGCCCAAACCTTCTTCCAGGCCCTTGATGGTCAAGCTCAGCGCCGACTGGGACAAATGCAGGCGCTCACAGGCGGCGGCGAAACTTAAGGTTTGGGCCACGGCAAGGAAGGCCCGCATCTGTTTAACTGTCATGGCACTGCTCCAGAACACGACCAATTGTCCTGTTTTTTAAATCAATCAATCCTAAAAAACAACTTAACAAATCAATCCGTCGGCGCAACACTCGACTTACTGGCTAGACCACAAACAATAAAAGAGGTGCATATGGCAGGTTTCGATAAACGCGTGGCGTCCTATGAAGAAGCGCTGGCAGGCCTGGAAGACGGCATGACCGTACTCTCCGGTGGTTTTGGCCTGTGCGGCATCCCGGAAAACCTCATTGCCGAAATCAAGCGCAAAGGCACCCGCGACCTGACCGTGGTTTCCAACAACTGCGGCGTTGACGGTTTCGGCCTGGGTGTATTGCTCGAAGAAAAACAGATCAGCAAGGTCATCGCCTCCTACGTCGGTGAAAACGCCCTGTTCGAGAAGCAACTGCTCAGCGGTGAAATCGAAGTGGTACTGACGCCCCAAGGCACCCTCGCAGAAAAGATGCGCGCAGGCGGCGCCGGCATTCCGGCGTTCTTTACCGCCACCGGTGTTGGCACGCCCGTCGCCGAAGGCAAGGAAACCCGTGAGTTCAACGGGCGCCCATACCTGATGGAAGAATCCATCACCGGTGATTTCGCCATCGTCAAAGGCTGGAAAGCCGACCATTTCGGCAACGTGATCTACCGCCACACCGCCCAGAACTTCAACCCGCTGGCCGCCACCGCCGGCAAGATCACCGTGGTCGAAGTCGAGGAAATCGTCGAACCGGGCGAGCTGGACCCGGCGCAGATCCACACCCCTGGCATCTACGTCGACCGGATTATCTGCGGCACCTTCGAGAAGCGTATCGAACAGCGCACTGTACGCAAGTAACCTGCCTCCAGCCCGAACAATAAGGACACATAAAATGGCTCTTACCCGCGAACAAATGGCTCAACGCGTCGCCCGCGAAATGCAGGATGGTTTCTACGTCAACCTCGGCATCGGCATCCCGACCCTGGTGGCCAACTACATTCCCGACGGTATGGAAGTGATGTTGCAATCGGAAAACGGCCTGCTGGGCATGGGGCCGTTTCCTACCGAAGACACCATCGATGCCGACATGATCAACGCCGGCAAGCAGACCGTCACCGCACGTATCGGCGCATCGATCTTTTCCTCGGCCGAATCGTTCGCGATGATTCGCGGCGGCCACGTTGACCTCACGGTACTCGGCGCCTTTGAGGTGGACGTACACGGCAACATCGCCTCTTGGATGATCCCCGGCAAGCTGGTCAAGGGCATGGGCGGCGCCATGGACCTGGTGGCCGGTGCAGAAAACATCATCGTGATCATGACCCACGCGTCCAAGGACGGTGAGTCCAAGTTGCTCAACCAGTGCAGCCTGCCGCTGACCGGCGCCAACTGCATCAAGCGCGTGCTCACGGACCTGGCGTACCTGGAAATCGAAAATGGCGCTTTTGTCCTCAAGGAACGCGCACCTGGCGTCAGCGTTGAAGAGATTGTGAGCAAGACCGCCGGTAAACTGATCGTCCCGGACCACGTTCCAGAAATGCACTTCCAGTGAGGACAGATTCCATGCAAGACGTCGTGATTGTTGCTGCCACCCGCACCGCCGTGGGCAGCTTTCAAGGGGCCCTGGCCGGCATCCCGGCACCGGAACTGGGCGCCGCGGTAATCCGCCGCCTGCTGGAGCAGACGGGCCTGGACCCAGCGCTTGTGGATGAAGTGATCCTCGGCCAGGTACTGACCGCAGGCTCAGGCCAGAACCCGGCGCGCCAGGCGTCGATCCTCGCCGGCCTGCCGCACGCGGTGCCGAGCCTGACCTTGAACAAGGTCTGCGGCTCAGGCCTCAAGGCCCTGCACCTAGGCGCCCAGGCCATCCGTTGCGGTGACGCCGAAGTGATCATCGCCGGCGGCATGGAAAACATGAGCCTGGCCCCCTACGTGCTGCCCGCCGTCCGCACGGGATTGCGCATGGGCCACGCGAAGATGGTCGACAGCATGATCACCGACGGCCTGTGGGATGCGTTCAACGACTACCACATGGGCATCACCGCCGAGAACCTGGTGGACAAGTACGGTATCAGCCGTGAAGCCCAGGATGCTTTCGCCGCAGCCTCCCAGCAAAAAGCCGCCGCCGCGATTGAAACCGGGCGCTTTGCCGATGAAATCACCCCCATCCTGATTCCCCAGCGCAAGGGCGACCCGATTGCCTTTGCCGTGGACGAGCAGCCTCGCGCCGGCACCACCGCCGAGTCACTGGGCAAGCTCAAGCCAGCCTTCAAGAAAGACGGCAGCGTGACTGCCGGCAACGCGTCGAGCCTTAACGACGGTGCCGCCGCAGTGCTGCTGATGAGCGCCAATAAAGCCAAGGCGCTCGGCTTGCCGGTCCTGGCACGTATCGCCAGTTACGCCAATGCGGGCGTCGACCCGGCGATCATGGGTATTGGCCCGGTATCCGCCACCCGTCGCTGCCTGGACAAAGCCGGCTGGCAACTGACCGACCTCGACCTGATCGAAGCCAACGAAGCGTTTGCTGCCCAGGCGCTGGCGGTGGGCAAGGAACTGCAATGGGATGCGGCCAAGGTCAACGTCAACGGCGGCGCCATTGCCATTGGCCACCCGATTGGTGCCTCAGGTTGCCGCGTGCTGGTGACCCTGCTGCACGAAATGATCAAACGCGATGCCAAGAAAGGCCTGGCCACCTTGTGCATCGGCGGCGGCCAGGGCGTGGCACTGGCCCTCGAACGCAACTGACTCAACGAGCAACAGGGAAGAGGCCTGGCTCCACGAAAAGCCGGGCCTTTTCTTTAGGTATCTGATTTGCCAACACCCGCCATTGCAGGAGCCGGCTTGCCGGCTCCTGCAGGATGTTCGCCGGCCGTTAGGCCGTGGCCAGTGGCACGGCAAATACCCCATTGGCCCGCACCACCACCTTCTCCCCTACTTGCAGGCTGACCGTGGCAAACGCCATCTGTCGCCCACGCTTGTGATGCTCCAACTGCACCTCGATCCACTCGCCCACCTGGACCGCCCCCAGATAATCGAGGGTCATGCTGGCGGTAATCAACGGCAGCGGCGGGTCGCTGGAAAACGCCATGGCATAGCCCATGCCTACATCTGCCAGGGTCGCCAACACACCACCATGCACCGTGCCGCGCCCGTTGGCATGACGGTTGTCGGCGCGCAGGCCCAATTGCAACTGCAGCCCTTCGCCACGGCAATACACTGGGCCCAGCAAGTCCAGGAGCGGGCTGCTGCGGGGCAAGGGAGCAAAACCTTCAGGGACATCAATCATGGCGGATCTTCCTTGTGATCAGGCAGCAGGTTTAACCTGCTCGGGTCGATACAGCCATCATGATCAACCCGGTAAATCTGTACCGATAAGCCTGCTCCCGCTTTGCGTTCGCCGGGTAAACCCGCTTTAATCGCCGCGCACTTTATCCCGCACACTTGAAGGAACCGTAATGCGCCATCTGGAAGGCAGATCGACTGCGTTGATGTTGTTGGCCGCCCTGCTACTCGGCGGCTGTTCGCCCAAGGAGTATTCCGAAGCCACGCTGATCAATGGCGAACAGGGCCGGGCCGGCGCGCAGCTGGCCTATGAACACGAGTTGAGCCTGGCAATGCCGCTGGCCCTGTTGGTGCCACGCATGCAGGCCACTCGCCAAGCCTGCGAGTCGGCGCAGTTCGGCGCCTGCAACATTCTGCGGATCGAAGAAAACAGCGACGGCGGCCTGATCGTATTGCGCATCGCCCCCAGCGGGGTCGAGCCGTTGGTGAGCATGGCGGCCGAGGGCGGCGAAATGGGCCAGCGCATCACCAGCGCCGAAGACCTGGCCGACGCGGTGGCCGATGTGCGCCGCCGCCAGGAGCGTTTGCAGGCCCATCAAAAACGCCTGGATGAACTGGCCGCACGCAAGGACATCACCGTGGGTGACCTGATCACCCTGTCCAAGGAACAGGCCGCCATCGAAAACGAACTGCAGGAACTGGCGCAGGTCGCCGCCGGCCAGCAGCGCCGCCTGGACACCAACCGCGTGACCCTGAACTTCCGCCCATCCGACGGCGAACATCAGCAATCACGCTTTGCGCGGATGTTCGGCAACCTGGGCGACAATCTGGTCGACGGCACCGCCGATGCCCTGGAGCGTTCCAGCTACGTGCTGCCGTTCGTGATCCTCGCCTTCCCGGTGTTGTGGCTGTGGGTCTGGCTGTGGCGCAAACTGGTCAAGCGTCGCCCTTAGCGCTTCATGCAACGCTGGTAACGCTCATCCACGCGCTTGGCGAACCAGGCCGTGGTGAGGTTGCGGGTGATCTTCGGGCTCTTGAGCACAATGCCTGGCAGGATCGCCCGCGGCAATGGCTTGCCCTCGGCTTTCTCGGCCAAGGCAAAGACCCGCTGATACAGGGTGGTCTCTTCAAAATCCAGACGATCCCCCTGCTCCAACTGACTGCGGATACTTGGGTTGCGCATATCCAGTTTCTTGCCCAGTGAACGCACCGCCAACTCCGTGGTGCCGGGCATGATCGAGCCGTAGCGGATCAAGTCGCCATCCAGCGCCAAACGGGTACCGGAAGCACGGCTGACCGCCGCCTGGAACGCGGCGTTGCGGCTGGCATACCAACCGGCGTTAAAGTCAGCGAAGCGATACAGCGGCTGCTCGTAGCTCACCGGATAGCCGAGCAAATGGGCAATGCCGAAGTACATGCCACCACGGCGGGTAAAAACTTCCCGGCGAATGCTCCCATCCACGGTGTAGGGGTAATCCCGGGCCTGTTTCTCGGCGAAGGCAATGCTCACCTGCATCGGGCCTGCGGTATGCACTGGGTTGAAGCTGCCAAACAAGGTGCGGCCCAACGGCACCGTGCCGATAAAGTCATCAAAGATCCCACTCAGGTCCTTCTCGGTACGCGCAGCGCTCAGGCGCTCGGCGTAGGACTTGCCCGTGGGCGAACGCAGTTGCAGTGCAGTGCGCACCAGCACAGCCGGCACGTGCACCTTGGCTGCACGCTTGAGGATCTCATCCTGGGCGATCTTGCCCATGTTCGGCACCGGCGGGTCGACCTGATAGGTGGACTCTTGCTCGGTCACCGCCAAGACCGCACAGATATTCTCGGTGCTGGGGTAGAGCTTCTGGTTGTCGAACGCCGTGTAGATATCCTGGGCCCAGCCGGCGCGATCCGGCACCTTGGCCGGTATCAGTCGCACGATCTGCGCCTTGACCTCGGTTTCACTGCATTCGGGAAGTGGCTGGCTGCGTTGGGTCGAACAGCCGGCCAGCACCCATAAGGCGGCCAGGCAGAGAGTCAGCCGGGATGAAAGCATGCGGGGTGTCCTGTAAGCCGATGAAAGCGCCCACTATCGCACAAACCAACCCCCATTCCCTGTAGGAGCCGGCTTGCCGGCGATGACGTTCAAGTCCGCTATCGCCGGCAAGCCGGCTCCTACAGTACGTCATCCACCGGGATCAGATTCCGGAGAGCGCCAGGTCCATCGCAAAGTAGGTAAAGATCAGGTCTGCACCGGCGCGCTTGATCGAACCCAGGGTTTCGCGTACCACACGGGCTTCGTCGATGGCACCGGCCTGGGCACCGAACTTGATCATCGCGTATTCGCCGCTGACCTGGTACGCCGCCACCGGCAAGCGCGAGGCTTCGCGGATGTCACGGATGATGTCCAGGTACGCACCGGCCGGCTTGACCATCAGCGAGTCGGCACCTTCTTGCTCATCCAGCAGGGATTCACGCACGGCTTCGCGACGATTCATCGGGTTCATCTGGTAGCTTTTACGGTCGCCCTTCAGCGCACTGCCGCCCGCCTCGCGGAACGGACCATACAGGGCCGACGCAAATTTGGTGGAGTACGCCATGATCGGGATATGGGTGAACCCGGCCGCATCCAGTGCCCGGCGAATGGCCTGGACCTGGCCGTCCATCGCCGCCGACGGTGCGATCACATCGGCACCGGCACGGGCCGCTGCCACTGCTTGCTTGCCCAAGTTGGTCAGGGTGCGGTCGTTGTCGACTTCATTGCCGTGCATCACGCCGCAATGGCCATGGTCGGTGTATTCGCAGAAGCAGGTGTCGGACATCACAATCATTTCCGGCACCGCGTCCTTGCAGATCGCGGACATGCGCGATACCAGCCCGCGCTCGTTCCAGGTGTCGCTGCCGCTGGCATCCAGGTGATGGGACACACCGAACGTCATCACCGACTTGATTCCGGCGCGGGCAAAGCGTTCGATTTCACTGGCCAGCTTCGACTCGGGGATGCGCATCACACCCGGCATGCTGGTAATCGGCACGAAGTCGTCGATTTCTTCTTCGACAAAGATCGGCAAGACCAGATCATTGAGGGTGAATTCGGTTTCCTGGAACAGGCTGCGCAGCTCGGGGGAACGACGCAAGCGGCGGGAACGGGCTTCGGGGAACTGACTGGACATGAATGCTCCTGAAAAAAACAGGCGAAAGCCTAGGGGCGCAAGCTTATGCCCTACACCCCCATCAGAACAAACGCCGAGGAACAACAGTTTATTCCCCACACAGTAACAATTGCATTGACCTACAGCCGTAGACTGCCTTCTATGCAAACCGTCGCGGCCCCACCGATCCAGATTTCATCACCCTGCTGCTGCACATGAATCCGCCCGGCGCGGCCCATGGCCGTGCCCTGGCTGACCACATATTGGCTGGGCGCCAGGCCTTCACCGAGCAGCCATTGCGCAACGCCGGCATTGAGGCTGCCGGTGGCCGGGTCCTCAGGGGCGCCGTCACCGGCAATAAAGGCGCGCACTTCAAACTGCGCATCGACGTCGTCGCGCACCGGGTCGCACGGGGCTATCACCCCCACCGCCAACCCTAGCAACTTTGAATAGTCCGGCTGCAAGTCCAACACTGCCTGCCGATCAGCCAGCATCACCGCCAACCAGCCGGCACCGTTGTCGACCCATTGGCTGCGCAGGATCGCCTCGGGCTCAAGGTTGAGCGCCAGGCCTACGCGCGCCAACAACTCGGCCTCCAACGGCCCTGAACGCAGCAAGGGGGGTGCGATAAACGCCAATTGGTGGCCCTGGCGGCGGATGCGCACCAGGCCGATCTCGCATTCCTGGATGATCTCGCTGCCCCGTGGCACACCACCGGCTTGCAGCCACGCCTGGCAACTGCCCAGGGTCGGGTGGCCGGCGAAGGGCAACTCCTGCACGGTGGTGAAAATCCGCACCCGATAATCAGCATGGGGGTCGCGGGGTTGCAACAGGAACGTGGTTTCGCTGAGGTTGGTCCACTTGGCGAAGTCGGCCATCTGCTGGTCGCTGAGGGTATCGGCGCCCAGCACCACGGCAAGTGGGTTGCCCTTGAGGGCCACGCTGCTGAACACGTCCAACTGCTTGAAATCGAAAGTCGCCATGACTCAGCTCGGGATATTCAGGCCACGAATCACCGCCGGCCGGGCGACAAAGCCATCCAGGGCGCGCAGGACATTGGGGAAGTCGGTGATGCCCACCAGATCGCCCGACTCATAGAAGCCAATCAGGTTGCGAATCCAGGGGAACGTCGCGATATCGGCAATGGTGTACTCGTCACCCATGATCCAACTACGGCCCAGCAGGCGTTTTTCCAGTACCTCCAGCAGGCGGCGGGCTTCAGCGGCGTAGCGGTCGCGGGGGCGCTTGTCTTCGTAGGCCTTGCCAGCAAACTTGTTGAAGAAACCGACCTGGCCAAACATCGGCCCGATCCCGGCCATCTGGAACATCAACCATTGCAGGGTTTCATAGCGTGCAGCAGGTGCCTTGGGCAGCAGTTGGCCGGTCTTCTCGGCCAGGTAAATCAGGATCGCCCCCGACTCGAACAGTGCCAGTGGTTCACCGCCCGGGCCGTTGGGGTCGATGATCGCCGGGATCTTGTTGTTGGGGTTGAGCGACAGGAACTCCGGTGAGAGCTGATCCTGGGTGTCGAAGCTGACTTTGTGCGCCTCATACGCCAGGCCCAGCTCTTCGAGCATGATCGACACCTTGACGCCATTGGGCGTGGGCAGCGAGTACAACTGCAGGCGCTCGGGATGCTGGGCAGGCCATTTGGCTGTGATCGGGAAAGCGGCGAGTGAAGTCATCGATATACCCCAAGGGAGGAAAACCCCATCATAGTCATCTGGCTGCAAACCTGCACCGGTCTTCAATTCGCAACATCTGCCGGCTAGTCTCTTGCCGCAAGCGAACCAAAACGCGCTGGCGCACTCTTAGGTGCGCTTGAACGGTTGAATGGAAGCGTACCGCCCTATCTGTCACGGAAAACCGCACGATGCTTGGAGCGTCGCTGTGGCTGGGCCCTGCAGCCTTGATCCGACGCACTGAAGACTCCAGTCCCAATGAAAATCAAGCCTCTGTGCCTTGGCAAACGTTTCAAGCGATATGCTTACTTTCTGGTGCCCACGCTGTTCTTCGGCGGCGCCTGGATGCTGGCCTTCGAGGCCCGCGAAAGCAGTGCCGAGCCAAAGAACGGCGTACAAACCCTGGTTTTCCTGCGCCATGGCGAGAAACCCGCTGGCGGCCTGGGCCAGCTCAATTGCCAGGGCCTCAACCGCGCCATGAACCTGGCCACCGTGCTGCCGGAAAAATTCGGCGCCGCCGATTTCGTGTTCGCAGCCAACCCGACGCGCAATGTCGAGGAAGGCGAGTTCGACAACTCCTACAGCTACATTCGTCCGTTGATGACCATCAGCCCCAGCGCGATCAAACTCGGGCTGCCGGTGAACATCAAGTTCTCAGCCAACGACACCAGTGACCTGGCTGACGAGTTCATGGAGGACAAGTACCACAACTCCACTATCTACACGGCCTGGTCCCACGGCTATCTGCCGGAGTTGATCAATAAGGTGGCCAGCGAGGCGATCGGCGAGAAGTACACCGTCACCGACGACTGGTCCGGTGGCGACTTCGACACCCTGTACGTGTTGACCCTGACCTGGCGGGACGGCAAGGCCAGCCTGCTCAGCCGCAACGACAAGCAAGGGCTGGATCACGGCTTGCATACCTGCCCGGACGCGACACACGTAAACGTCGACACCTGACCTGCCAGCGATAGCGTCCTGCCTGACATACCGCTATCGCCGGCAAGCCGGCTGCTACAGGGGTCATGAGCGCGTATGATGCGGCGCTATCGACTTATCTGCGGATCCTGACCATGTCTAACCTCACCTCTGCCAGCCCTGCACGCGGCTGGTCTTTCTGGTGGAAACCGGCGCTGTTCCTGTTAGTGGCCTGCGTCGGGCTGTATTACGTGAAATGGTCGCCCTACTATTTCAAGGCCTTTGTCGCGGCAGACAGCCACAGCCTCGGCAACTCGATTCTCAATGACCAGCAAGGCTCACCCTGGGCGGCGGCCCTGGCCTATGCCCAAGTGTATTTCCTGGCGATCTGGAAAGCCGCCGTGCTGGCGGTGATTCTCGGTTCGTTGCTGCAGGTGTTGATTCCACGGGACTGGCTGTTACGCCTGTTCGGCCGCGCCGGGCTTGGCTCCACAGTACGCGGCGGGCTGTTCGCCCTGCCGGGCATGATGTGCAGTTGCTGCGCTGCCCCCGTGGCGGCCGGCATGCGTCGCCAGCAAGTGTCGGTGGGCGCCGCCCTGGCGTTCTGGATGGCCAACCCGGTGCTCAACCCGGCGACGCTGGTGTTCATGGGCTTTGTCCTGGGCTGGGATTTTGCTGCGCTGCGGCTGGTGGCCGGGATCGTGTTGGTGATCGGTGTGGCACTGATCGCCCAGCGTATCGCCCGCCCAGAGCAGGTGCCTGAAATGGCGCTGGAGGCCGTGGCCGAGGTCAGCCACATCGACAGCCAACCGTTCCTCAGCCGCTGGTTGCGCACCCTGTGGCAGTTGTTCCGGGGCACCATCCCGGTGTACATCCTGGCGGTGCTGCTGCTGGGCGCAGCGCGGGTGTGGCTGTTCCCCCACGTGGACGGGGCGATGGCCGACAGTCTGTTGTGGCTGGTGCCGCTGGCGATTGTCGGCACCCTGTTTGTGATTCCGACCGCGGCGGAAATCCCGATTGTGCAAACCATGATGGCCCTGGGGCTGGGCACCGGGCCCGCCATGGCGCTGTTGATGACGCTGCCGAGCGTGAGCCTGCCGTCGCTGTTGATGCTGCGCAAGGACTTCGACACACGGGTGCTGGTGACGGTGGCCGGGCTGACCATGCTGATGGGTGTGGTGTGTGGAGGGGTGGCGATGCTCATCCTGTAGGGATCGGTTGGCTATCAGCCCCCATCGCAGGCAAGCCAGCGCCCACATTTTGAATGTGTTCACACTCCAACGTGTGGGAGCTGGCTTGCCTGCGATGGGGCCGAAAATTCAGCCGTTCACCCGCGCCGAACACTGCGATCGCGCAAATACTCCAACACCGCCCCCTGCTCCCCGGCAAACTCGATCCGGGCGCCCTTTTTCTCACGCTGGAACGCGTACATCGGGTCGTAGTATTCACGCAACCCGACAATCCACCCGCGATGCAAATCCACGCTCCCCGAACGAGCCTGCTCGGCCAGGGAGTCCTGCATCAGCCCGTGCAAGCGCTGGTAGCGCTCCCCACCCAGGCGCTTGTGGATATTGGCCAGGCTCTGTACCAGGCGCTCGGCAAACAGGGTGAATCCCGCTTCGCCAAACTCGGCATCGAACTGCGCGCAGAGGTCGATGACATACTCGCGCAGGACCCGTTCGACACGGTTTTCCAGGCTCTCTTCCAGCCATACCATCGGGTACACCTGCATGCCTCGGTGCAGGTTAAGCGGCAAGGCGCAGCTACCGATCATGCGGCTTTCGTCCTCAAGCACAAATTGCTCGATACCCCGCGCGCGCTTTTTCAGCACATCCACCGCCAGGCGGTTCTCAAAGTCGATGTTCGACGGCTGGCCCGTGGCGCGCTTGCCAAAGCTGGAGCCCCGGTGATTGGCATGGCCTTCCAGGTCCAGGCCATTGTGCAACTGATGGAGCATCTGGGTCTTACCACTGCCGGTCAGGCCACCCAGCAGGACAAAGTCGCACTGCTCGACAGCCTGGTCCACGGTCTCCAGCAAGAATGTACGCATGGCCTTGTAGCCACCGCCGACCCGGGGATAGTCGATACCCGATTCGTCCTTGAGCACCTTCTGCACCAAGTGCGAGCGCAAGCCGCCACGGAAGCAATAGAGGTAGCCGTCAGGGTTGGCCTGGGCAAACGCCGTCCAACGCGCCAACCGCTCCTGCAACGTCACCCCACTGACCAACTGATGCCCCAGCACGATCGCCGCCTGTTGCCCCTGCTGCTTGTAGCAAGTGCCCACCCGCTGGCGTTCGTCGTCGTTCATCAATGGCAGGTTGACCACGCCGGGGAACGCGCCCTTGACGAATTCGACCGGCGCGCGGGTATCCATCATCGGCCGGTCATTGAGAAAAATATCGCGGTAATCGGTGATGTCGATAGGCATCAAGACACCTCTACCGCGTGACTCTGTCGCTCAACCAACTGACCAATCGGCGCCAGGTTCAAGCCCAGTTCGGCAGCTGCCGCAAGAAACTCGGCTTCGCCTTGCGGCGTGACCGCCACCAGCAACCCGCCACTGGTTTGCGGGTCGCACAGCACGCGCTTGTGCAATTCATTGATGCGGCCCAACTGGCCGGAGTAGCTGTCGAAATTGCGCAACGTGCCGCCGGGCACACAGCCCTGGTCCAGGTAGTACTCGACTCCCGGCAGGCGTGGGACTTTTTCGTATTCGATAAGGGCTGTCAACCCACTGCCGTCGGCCATTTCCACCAGGTGCCCGAGCAGGCCGAAACCGGTCACGTCGGTCATGGCGGTCACGCCAGCCAGCTTGCCAAAGCGGCTGCCGGGCTTGTTGAGGGTACACATCCAGTCCCGCGCCAGGCCGACATCGGCCTCACGCAGCTTGCCCTTCTTCTCGGCGGTAGTGAGGATGCCGATACCCAGGGGTTTGGTCAGGTACAAGCGACAACCCGCGGTGGCGGTGTCATTGCGCTTCATATGGCGC
This sequence comes from Pseudomonas fluorescens, assembly GCF_000730425.1. Lineage (NCBI taxonomy): Bacteria > Pseudomonadati > Pseudomonadota > Gammaproteobacteria > Pseudomonadales > Pseudomonadaceae > Pseudomonas > Pseudomonas fluorescens. Next base: position 1,515,211 of record NZ_CP008896.1, read on the forward strand.
TTGTGCACCAGCCCGGTGACGGCCAGGCCGAAGATGGGCTCCGGGGCGTCAATGGAGTGGCCACCCGCCAGGGGAATGCCGGCCTCGTCGCATACCGAGCGCCCACCGCGGATCACTTCCCGGGCGATCTGCGGCGCCAGCACATTGACCGGCCAGCCGAGAATAGCGATGGCCATCAACGGATCACCGCCCATGGCGTAGATATCACTGATGGCGTTGGTGGCAGCAATGCGCCCGAAATCAAAGGGGTCGTCGACGATAGGCATGAAAAAATCAGTGGTGGAGACCACGCCGCGCTCGTCGTCGATCGCATAAACCGCTGCGTCGTCGCGTGAAGCATTGCCTACCCAAAGCTTGGGGTCGAGATTCTGCGCGCCGCTGCCGGCGAGGATCACTTCCAGCACCTGTGGCGAAATCTTGCAGCCGCAACCGGCACCGTGGCTGTACTGGGTCAGGCGAATCGGCTCGTTCATGGTGGACCTCAAGCTATCAAGTGCGGGGATTCTAACAGACAGCAAAAGGCCGGCTGGGCTCTTGTGAGCGCAGCCGGCCTTTGGGGTTCAGCAGTTACTGGCGGGCAGCGAGCAAACGCTTGTGGCGATTGCGCCGCGCGATGTTCAGGCACTCGATAGCCGCCGAGAAGGCCATGGCCGCGTACACGTAGCCTTTAGGCACATGGGCACCGAAGCCTTCGGCGATCAAGGTCATGCCGATCATGATCAAGAAGCCCAGGGCCAGCATCACCACGGTCGGGTTGTCGTTGATGAACTTGGCCAGGGGTTCAGCCGCCACCAGCATCACGATCACCGAGGTCACCACGGCAATGATCATGATTGGCAAGTGCTCGGTCATGCCTACGGCGGTGATGATGCTGTCGATGGAGAACACCAGGTCGAGCAGCAGGATCTGCCCGATAGCCGCGGCAAAACCGATGGCCACTGTATTGCCGACGCTTGCCTTCTCTTCGGGCTCCGGGTCCATGCTGTGGTGGATCTCGGTCGTCGCCTTCCACACCAGGAACAGGCCACCGGCGATCAGGATCATGTCCTTCCACGAAAACGCCTGGCCGAACACCTCGAACACCGGGGCCGTCAGTTGCACGATAAACGCGATGGTGCTCAACAGGCCCAGACGCAGAATCAACGCCATGCTGATGCCAATGCGCCGCGCCTTGGCCCGGTGCTTCTCCGGCAGTTTATTGGTGAGGATCGAGATGAAGATCAGGTTGTCGATCCCCAGCACGATTTCCATGACGATCAGGGTCGCCAGGGCCACCCAGGCGGTGGGGCTGGCGGCCAGTTGTAAAAGGTAATCCATAGGTCAGTCCTGACGTTGTGCTGGGAGGTTAGGTTTCTTTGGTGTCCGATTCAGACTCTTTAGTTTCCTGATCGTCCTTTTTTTCTGGACTGATCAGGCCTTGGGTCGCTTCACTCAGTGCTTGCTCGGCGGCCTTATGGGTGTCATCGATCGCTTGCTTGGCCGATTCGCTGGCTTTGCCCAGGACCTGCTGCGCGCTTTTCTCGACCTGATCGCAGCCGCTGATCATCACCAATGAAAGCGCAAGCAGCGAAGCCGCGCCGAGAGATTTGAGCTTCATGATGTATTCCTCGTTAGAACCATTGGGTCCAAGTAGTGGCCCCGCGATAGCGACGCATTCTATGCAGGTGAACACTTCAGTAAAATTCGTATTTTTCTCGCGTATACTTCGGTTTTTACGAACTAAAAGCCACCATGCTCAATTATCGACAACTGCATTACTTCTGGGTGGTGGCCAAGACCGGCAGCATCGTGCGCGCCTGTGAGCAACTGAACCTCACGCCGCAGACGATCAGCGGGCAAATCAGCCTGTTGGAGCAGACGTTTGGTATCGCACTGTTTCAACGGGTAGGCCGCCAACTGGAGCTGACCGAGGCCGGGCGCCAGGCCCTGCCCTACGCCGAACAGATGTTCCAGACCGGCAATGAACTGGAAGCGATGTTGCGCGCCCAGCCCAATGAACAGCAAATCGTGTTTCGCGTGGGTGTCGCGGATGTCGTGCCCAAGTCCATCGTCTATCGCCTGATCGCGCCGACCATGGAGTTGAGCGAGCCGCTGCGCATTACCTGTCGCGAAGACAAACTCGAACGGTTGTTGGCCGACCTGGCGATCCAGCGTCTGGACCTGGTGATTTCCGACAGCCCCATGCCCAGCCATCTGGACATCAAGGGCTACAGCCAGAAACTGGGAGAGTGTGGCATCAGTTTCTTTGCCACCCAGGCCTTAGCGGACCTGCACGGCGGTGATTTCCCACAGTGCCTGCACGGTGCGCCGCTGTTGATTCCCGGTGCGGAAACCGTAGTGCGCAGCCGTTTGCAACGCTGGTTCGCCGAGCAGCAGATCCAGCCGAAGATCATCGGCGAGTTCGACGACAGCGCCTTGATGCAGGCATTTGGCCAATCCGGCAGCGGAATTTTCATTGCCCCCAGCGTGATTGCCGAGGAAGTGGTGCGCCAATACGGCGTAGCGCTGATTGGCCAGACGGATGCAGTCACCGAGTCGTTCTATGCCATCTCGGTGGAGCGCAAGGTCAAGCACCCCGGCATCGTTGCCATTACCGAAGGTGCCCGACGCGAACTGTTTACCGCGCTGCCGGCCTAGACGCAGGCGACCCGGGTCTTGGCGGTCATCAGCCACAGGGCCAGGAGAATCGACAGCAGGATAAAACCGGACGCCGCGAACCCAAGGCTGCCCAGGCCCAGAGTGTCGATCACCCGTCCACCCACCATCGCGCCCAGGCCAATGCCCAGGTTGGCCCCGGCAATGTTCAGCGATGCCGCGAATGCCGGGGCATGGGGCGCAGCCTTCATCAACCGCACATGGCTGACCAGGAACAGCGCGGCCTGGGTCACGCCCCAGATACCCATGGCCGCCGCCAGGCCGAGGGTGGAGTGAATCGCGGGAACCAACGCCACCATGCCGGCGATCATAAAGCCGCAGAACACCATGGAGGCGATCAGCGGGTGCTTGTCGACCATGCGCCCCCCCAGGGAGTTACCGATCAGACCAACGGCGCCAAAGCCCATCAGGCACCAGCCCACCAGGGTGCCATCGAAACCGGCCAGGCGTTCAAGAATGTCCGCCAGGTAGGTATATGCAGTGAACATGCCGCTAAATACCAGGATTGACAGCAAAACGTGGCCTTGCATCAAGGGGTTGCGCAGGATCTTGAACTGCGAGCGCAGGGTCACGGTTTGCTTCTTCACAATGGTCGCCGGCAGGTAAATCAACAGCAGCAGGGCCTTGAGCACCGCCACCCCGGCCAGAATGCCAAAGGCGCTGCGCCAGCCAAACACATCGCAAATCAGGGTGCCCACCGGGATACCGAAGACCGTGGCGCAGACGATGCCAAAGCCGATCTTGGCAATCGCCCGGCCGGCGTGGTCCGGCCCGACGATATCCACTGCCGTTTCACTGGCCAGCGCCCAGAACACCGGCAGCCCGAGGGCCGGAATCAGGCGGGCCACGGCCATCACCCAGATATTCGGTGCCAGGGCCGCCAGGGTATTGGCCGCGCCAAACATCAACAGAATGCTGATAAACAAGCGCTTGCGCTCGAAACGCGCGAAATACGCGGTGAGGAACGGCCCGAACGCGGCCACGGTAAAAGCAAACAACGTCACCAGAAGGCCCGCCTGGGACACGCTGACATGCAGGTCACGGGCGATGGAGGGCAACAGGCCCACGATGACAAATTCGGTGGTCAACACCGTAAAACCGGCTGCGGACAGCAGCAGGATGGGCAACAACATGCACAACTCCAGAAACAGCGACGCCAGCGCTGGCCCAGGGGCCCGCTGGCAGGAAGATAAGAAGAGGATGGCAAATCTTAACAGAATGTGACCAAAGCACCCATGGCCCTGGCGACTGAATGCCGCAGCAAACGGGATGTTTCCTACAGCATGTTAGACTTCGCGCCCTGCATCGCGCTGCACACATTAAAAAAACTAGAGACACTCTTATGACTGCTGCCCCTTCTCTGTTTCAACGCCTGCTGCGCACCAGCCTGGTGACCCAAATTGTCATCGGCCTGGTTGCTGGCATCCTACTGGCCCTGCTGTCGCCCAGTGCTGCCCTGTCCACCGCGTTTATCGGCAAGGTGTTTGTCTCGGCGCTCAAGGCCGTGGCGCCAATCCTCGTGTTTGTGCTGGTGATGGCCTCGATTGCCAACCACAAACATGGTCAGGAAACCCATATCCGGCCGATTCTGTTCCTGTACCTCTTGGGCACCTTTTCGGCCGCAGTGGTCGCGGTCATTGCCAGCACCCTGTTTCCGTCGAGCCTGGTGCTCAGCACCCATGACGTGGCCGTCAGCGCTCCCGGCGGGATCGGGGAAGTGATGCAAAGCCTGTTGCTCAGCGTGGTGGACAACCCCGTCAGTGCGCTGATGAACGCCAACTTCATCGGCATCCTGGCATGGGCCATCGGTATGGGCATCGCGATCCGTCATGCCGGGGACACCACCCGCACCGTGCTGGAGGACCTGTCCAATGGCGTCACGCTGATCGTACGCGTGGTGATTCGCTTCGCACCGCTGGGTATTTTCGGCCTGGTGGCCTCGACCCTCGCCGCCTCTGGTTTCGACGCGTTGCTGGGCTATGCCCACCTGTTGTTGGTACTGATCGGCTGCATGCTGTTCGTGGCCCTGGTGGTCAACCCGGCCATCGTGTTCTGGAAATTGCGTCGCAACCCGTACCCGCTGGTGCTGTTGTGCCTGCGCGAGAGCGGGATCACCGCCTTTTTCACCCGCAGTTCGGCGGCCAACATCCCGGTCAACCTGGCCTTGAGTGAGCGCCTGGGCCTGCATGAAGACACCTATTCGGTCTCGATCCCATTGGGGGCGACCATCAACATGGCCGGCGCTGCCATTACCATCACCGTGCTGACCCTGGCCGCGGTGCACACCCTGGGCATCGCCGTCGACCTGCCAACCGCCGTGCTGCTGAGCGTTGTTGCAGCAATCTGTGCCTGTGGCGCGTCGGGTGTGGCCGGAGGATCGCTGTTGCTGATTCCACTGGCGTGCAGCTTGTTTGGTATTCCGAGTGAAATCGCCATGCAGGTAGTGGCGGTAGGTTTCATCATCGGCGTATTGCAGGATTCGGCGGAAACCGCGCTCAACTCGTCTACCGACGTGTTGTTCACCGCCGCGGCGTGCCTGGGCCAGGAAGACAAGAACCCAGCCTGATACAACGGTGGGAGCTGGCTTGCCTGCTCCCACCGTTGTTTTGCGGTGTTACTCAGTACTTAGAACGCGCCCATGTAGTCGCGCTTGCCCACTTCCACGCCATTGTGACGCAGCAACGCGTAAGCAGTGGTGACGTGGAAGAAGAACTGCGGCAAGCCGTAGGTCAGCAGGTAGGACTGGCCGCTGAAGCGCTTCTCTTTAGGGGTGCCCGGACGGGTGACGATCTCGATACCTTCCTTGCCATCGATCTGTGCCGGAGTGATGGTGTCGATGAAGGCCAGGACCTTGGCGATCAGCGCTTGCAGGTCAGCGAAGGTGACTTCGCTGTCTTCGTATTTCGGCACTTCGATCTCGGCCAGACGCGCGCAAACGCCCTTGGCAAAATCTACGGCAATCTGCACCTGGCGAACCAGCGGGAACATGTCCGGGAACAGGCGGGCCTGGAGCAAGGCATTCGGGTCGATGTTCTTGGCGGTGGCGTGGGCCTCGGCCTTGTTCAACACATCGCTCAGGGCGTTGAGCATTTGCTTGAAGACCGGAGCGGAAGCGGCGTACAGGGAAATAGTCATGACAGTCTCGACAGTGGTGGCAGGGTTTGAACAGCCGCGATTATAGACACGAGCGCTGCTTGTCTTTTATTTTTTCGGGATTAGGCTAGTGGGTTCACTGCATAGGGAAAGCGCGATGACCACCGAGCATGACACCACCTCTTGCGAGCCGCGCCTCAACAGCACGGAAATCCGCGTTCTGGGCTGCCTGATCGAGAAGCAGGCCACCCACCCAGAAACCTACCCGCTGACCCTCAATGCCCTGGTCCTGGCCTGCAACCAGAAAACCAGCCGGGAACCGGTGACGAACCTCAGCCAGGGCCAGGTTGGCCAGAGCCTGCGAGCCCTGGAAGGCCGTGGTTTTACCAAACTGGTGATGGGCAGTCGCGCCGACCGCTGGGAGCACCGCGTGGACAAGGCCCTGGAGCTGGTGCCGGCACAGGTGATTCTCAGCGGCCTGCTGTTCCTGCGGGGCCCGCAGACCGTCAATGAATTGCTGACCCGCAGCGGGCGCATACATGACTTTGAAGACGCCGAGCAAGTGGTGCACCAACTGGAACGCCTGATCGCCCGCGACCTGGCGGTGCTGGTGCCCAAGCAGGCGGGCCAGCGTGAAGACCGCTACACCCATTCCCTGGGCGACCCGGCAGATATCGAGGCGATCCTGGCCGCTCGTGGCAATCCGGTGGAGCGTAGCAGCACCAGCGGGGTCTCCATGGAACGCATCGAAGAACTGGAGGCGCGGATTGCCGCGCTGGAAGAGCGTCTGTCGCGCCTCGAATAGCGTCCCCTTCGCAGGCGCCGGCTTGCCGGCGCCTACAAGGCCTGTCTTATGACTGCCGGGCGAAGGCCACGGCTTTCTGGAACTGTTCGTCCGTGGGCCGGATACCGGTGTACAGCACGAACTGCTCCAATGCCTGGATCGCAATCACTTCCAGGCCGGTAATCACCCGCTTGCCTTGGGCCCGACCGCGCACGATCAACGGCGTTTCGGCGGGGATCGCCACCACATCGAACACCGTGTCTGCTGCATCAATGGCGTCGGCCTCAAAGGCCAGGTCCTCGGCCTGGGCGCCGCCGGTCATGCCGATAGGCGTCACGTTGACCAGCATCTGTGGACGCGCCTGACCCAACGCCGCCTGCCACTCATACCCCAGGTTCTGCGCCAACGCCCGACCCGCCACTTCGTTGCGCGCAACGATCACGCCATTGGTATAGCCTCCATCACGCAACGCACTGGCCACGGCCTTGGCCATGCCGCCACTGCCATGCAGGGCGAAGGTCGAACCCTTGGGCACCGCGTGCTTTTGCAGGAGTTGCTCGATGGCGATGTAATCGGTGTTGTAGGCCTTGAGGTGCCCGGCGGTATTGACGATGGTGTTGATCGAGGCAATGGCGCGGGCCGAGTCGTCGAGCTCATCCACCAGCTCGATACAGGCCTCCTTGAACGGCATCGACACCCCACAGCCGCGAATGCCCAAGGCACGGATTCCGGCCACGGCGCCATTCAAGTCCTGGCTGCTGAAGGCCTTGTAGTAGAAGTTCAGCCCCAACTGTTCATACAAATGGTTATGAAATCGCAGGCCGAAATTGCCTGGGCGGGCCGACAACGACATGCACAGCTGGGTATCCTTGTTGGGATTCATCAGCATCGGTAGCTCCTCTTCAAGTAAGCAAATCGGTACAGACCTTACACAACCTTTACCGAACGGCCGTGCTGTTTTCCTGAAATACGTTGTCTTAAAAGTATCCCCGCGACAATCCTTGAGTCTATTGATTGCAGACCACAAGCGCAGGGGCCAACAGAGGAAAGACCATGATTCGTAAAATCCCCAGGATCGCCTTGCTGATCGGTGCACTCGCGGTGGCCGGCCAAGCCTCTGCCCATGGTGGCGGTTGGGGTGGCCCGGCCGTTTTGGGTGCGGTTGTCGGCGCAGCCGTCGTCGGCTCAGTAATCGCCAGCCATGATCGGCCGGTGTATGTGCAACAACAACCGGTGTATTACCCGCCGCAGCCGGTGTATGTCGCCCCGCCACCGGTCTATTACCAGCCGACACCGGTGTACGTGCAGCAGCCGGTGTATTACCGCCCGGCGCCGGTGTATTACGGGCCGCCACGCGGTTATTACGGCCCGCCACGCGGCTACTACGGGCGCGGCTGGTAAGCCCGGCATAAAGGCCCCGCATGCCCTGGCGGGGCTTTTTTATGGCCGCGGGGTCTGAATAAATCTCGCCAAGGTCGTTATGAGGACATTCCCGGCGATTAAATCCGCCATTATTAAGGCCAAAGTGTACTTGCCCCACCTGAGGGGGCGCTGTCATGTTTGTGTCACGCAACGATCTCACTATCGAAACGGTCCACCCATAACAGGCCATAACAACAAGGACGACCCAACATGCCCACACAAAACCCGCACCGTACCGCCGGCCTCTGCACGTCGAGCAAGGTCTATAGCGCCTTGACCGAACTCAAGCACCTGGAGGGCCATCGCAGCGCCAAGTTTCTCTCGCTGCTGGCAGAAAACCTGGTCCACAAGGGCCTGCTCAATGAACAGGAAGTGCTGCACATGCTGGACCTGGTGGTGGACTGAGCCACTCTCGACGCAGCCTCGATAACAATGATGTTGACTATCGAGCAGGGTGATTTTCCCTCGCAGCCTGGCTGCCGTAAGGTGACCTCCATCAGCAATGGAGGTAGATATGCCCACTATCCAGATCATGTCCGTCATTGGCAGTGCCGTCCCCGGCCCCCTTCGGGAATTGGGTTTGCTGGCCTGCTGGTACGTGGTACGCGACGGTGAAGCCATCAGCGGCCCGCTGACTTCACTGCCCGACGCCCAGGCCCTGTCCCGCAAGATGGCCCACCGCTTCTCAGCCTAGGGCAATGGCAGCCGCACCCGGGGTTTGGTCTCGACAAACAGCGCCCAGCTGGAGATAAACAGCGCGGCGATCAACGGCCCGATCACAAAGCCATTGAGGCCGAAGATCGACAGGCCGCCCAGGGTCGAGATCAGGATCAGGTAATCGGGCATCTTGGTGTCCTTGCCCACCAGGATCGGACGCAGCACGTTGTCCACCAAACCGATCACAAATACCCCGAACAGGGCCAGCACCACCCCTTGCCAGATTGAACCGCTGAGCAGGAAGTACGCGGCCACCGGCCCCCACACGATCCCCGCGCCCACCGCCGGCAGCAAGGACAGAAACGCCATCAGCACCGCCCAGAGCAACGCGCTGGGGATATCCAGGAACCAGAAAATCAGACCGCCCAGCGCGCCCTGGGTCACCGCCACTAACACATTGCCCTTGACCGTCGCCCGCACCACGCGGTTGAACTTCAGTTGCAGACGACGCTTTTGCGGCTCGGCCAGCGGCACTGCCGTGCGCACTTTGCGCACCAGCTCGGGGCCGTCGCGCAGAAAGAAGAACAGCAGGTACAGCATGATGAAAAAGCTCACCAGGAAATCAAAGGTGCCCTGGCCAAAGCTGAATGCCTGGCTGGCAAAGAACTGACTGCCCTGCATCGCAGCCTTGACGACTTTCTCGCGCAGGCCCTCAAGGTTGCCCATGCCGAAGCGGTCCAGCAGATGTTGGAAGTACGGCGGCAGGAAATCCTTGAACTGCTCGATGTAGCCCGCTACGTCCAGCTTGCCGCTTTCGACGTTCTTGTACAGCGTCGCCCCTTCCTGTACCAGCAAGGCGCTGGTGATGATCACCGGCAGAATCGCGATCACCAGGCACACCATCAAGGTACACAGCGACGTCAGGTTGCGGTTCCAGCCAAACTTGAGCTGCAGGCGCCGCTGCATGGGTGCAAAGATGATCCCGAGGATGACCGCCCAGAACACCGCGCCATAAAACGGCAACAGGATCCAGAAGAACGCAAGGGTCACGATGACCAGCAACAACAACAGGGTTTTGAATTGCAGATTCGTTTGGTTCATGTCCGATCCGTGCCAGAAAAGCGCCGGGCGCCCAACGCGCCCTGTTGCTTAGTCCGCCGCGCATCGTACGAGTGCCATCTTTATTTCTACAGCGTAGACCCAGATCAATAAGTCCCCGCTTCGGCTCGGCTACCCTGCCGCCCTTTTGCGACCTGAATCCCCATGCCCCCTGTCCTCGCCCCCGAATTGCTCGCCCCTGCCGGCACCCTGAAAAACATGCGCTATGCCTTTGCCTACGGCGCCGATGCGGTCTACGCCGGCCAGCCGCGCTACAGCCTGCGGGTGCGCAACAACGAGTTCGACCATGCCAACCTGGCCCTGGGCATCACCGAGGCGCAGGCCCAGGGCAAGCGTTTTTATGTGGTGGTCAATATCGCACCGCACAATGCCAAGCTGAAAACCTTTCTCAAGGACCTGGCGCCGGTGATCGCCATGGGCCCGGACGCGCTGATCATGTCCGACCCTGGCTTGATCATGCTGGTGCGCCGACACTTCCCACAGATGCCGATCCATCTGTCGGTGCAGGCCAACACGGTGAACTGGGCCAGCGTCGAGTTCTGGCAGCAGCAGGGCATCTGCCGGATCATCCTGTCTCGGGAGCTGTCCCTGGAAGAAATCGCCGAAATCCGCCAGCACGTGCCGACCATGGAGCTGGAAGTGTTTGTGCATGGCGCGCTGTGCATGGCCTACTCCGGACGCTGCCTGTTGTCGGGGTACATGAACAAGCGCGATGCCAACCAGGGCACCTGCACCAATGCCTGCCGCTGGAAATACCAGGCCACCCCCGCCGCCGAAAACACCGTGGGCGATATCGTCCAGCAGTACCTACCCGAGCCGACCCTGGGCCTGGGCGCCCCCACCGACCAGGTGTTCCTGCTCCAGGAAGCCAACCGCCCGGATGAGCAGATACCGGCCTTCGAGGACGAACACGGCACCTACCTCATGAACGCCAAGGACCTGCGGGCGGTGCAACATGTGGAGCGCCTGGCGCAGATGGGGGTGCATTCACTGAAGATCGAAGGCCGCACCAAATCCCACTTTTATGTGGCGCGCACCACCCAGGTGTACCGCCAGGCCATTGATGACGCGGTGGCCGGGCGCACATTCGACCGAGGCTTGATGACCCACCTCGAATCCCTGGCCCAGCGTGGCTACACCGAAGGTTTCCTGCGCCGCCATGTGCATGACGAGTACCAGAACTACCAGAACGGCAGTTCAGTCTCGCAGCGCCAGCAGTTTGTCGGGGAATTGACCGGCGAGCGGCGCGGGGAACTGGCCGAGGTCAAGGTGAAGAACCGCTTTGCGCTGGGCAATCATCTGGAACTGATGACGCCGGCGGGGAATTTGCATTTTGATTTGGGGATGATGCATAACACCCAGGGTGAGGCGATCGAGGTGGCACCAGGGGATGGGCATACGGTGTATGTGCCGGTGCCGTTGGAGATGGATATCGGGTTTGGCTTGTTGATGCGGGATGTGTAGGCGCCTGTGAGGACCCCTTCGCGGGCAAGCCCGCTCCTACACTTGGTCTGTGGACAGGGTCAAATGTGGGAGCGGGCTTGCCCGCGATGAGGCCAGAACAAGCACCGCAATTACCAGGTCAGATCCTGAACTGCCCCACCAACTGCCCCAACCGCTGCCCCAGATCCGCCAGGCTACGCGAGGTCTGCGCTCCCTGCTGGGTCTCGTCCGCCACGCTGTCCACCGCCACGGCAATCTGATGCACGCTGCGGTTGATCTCTTCGGCCACCGCAGTTTGCTCTTCGGCGGCGCTGGCAATCTGCGCGTTCATCGTGTTGATGGTGCCGATCAGCTGCGCCATGGTATCCAGGGACGCCCCGGCTTCATTGGCCTGGGCCGAGGTGCCATCGCCAGCATCGCTGGAGCGGCGCATGGATTCCACGGCCGCCTCGGTGCCCTTTTGCAGGCGGTCGATCATGCCCTGGATTTCCTGGGTGCTTTGTTGGGTGCGGCTGGCCAGCGCGCGCACTTCATCGGCCACCACCGCAAACCCACGCCCGGCTTCACCGGCACGGGCCGCCTCAATGGCAGCGTTGAGGGCCAGCAGGTTGGTTTGCTCGGCAATCGAGCGGATCACCCCAAGCACGCTGACAATCGACGACACGTCCTGCTGCAGACTGTCCAGGGACACGCCGCTGCTGCGGATATCGTTCACCAGTGCGTGAATCTGCGCGATGCTGCCGTCCACCACGCGTTTGGCGGCCTGGCCTTCGGCGTCGGTCTGTTGCGCGGCGACGGCCGCGCCTTGGGCACTGCGCGCCACTTCATGGGCGGCAGAGGACATTTGATTGATCGCCGTCGCTACCTGGTCAGTTTCCTGACGCTGGCGCTCCATGGCCTGTTCCGAACGCTGGGCCTGCGCGGACACCTGGCTGACCAGGCCGGTAAGTTGCGAGGTCATTTCGGTGATCTGCCGTACCAGGCCATGGATCTTGTCGACAAACCGGTTGAACGAACCCGCCAGCTCACCCAGTTCGTCCTGGCTGGTGATTGCCAGGCGCCGGGTCAGATCACCTTCGCCGGCGGCAATGTCGTCGAGGTTGACCTTCATCAGGTGCAACGGCCGCAAAATGGTATTGGCCAGCACCATGCCCACCGCCGCGATCAGCAACAGCAGCACCGCCGCAATGCCGACGATGCTCAGCAGCACCCCTTCCATACGCTCGTTGACCTTGGCTTGCACCTCACTGACCTGGGCGTCGATGCCGTCCAGATTGACTGACGTACCGATCACCATGTCCCACTTGGGCAGGTATTCGGTGTAGCCGAGCTTGGGCACCAGGTTCGTTTGCCCCGGCTGGGTCGAACTGTATTGCAGGTAATGGGTGCCGTCCTTGCCGACCTTGACCAGGTCGCGGTTGACGTAGACACCGTTGGGGTCACGGTTATCCTTGAAGCTTTTGCCAACGCCATCGGGGCTGTTGCCCTTGAACAGGCGGACAGTCTCGGAGTCGTAGCCGAAGAAATAGCCGTCCTTGCCGTAGGTCGTGTTGGACAACAGCTTGACCACCCGTGCCCGCACCTCGGTATCGCCAGGAGCGGCGGCGTCGTACAGCGGCTTGATGGTGGTCATCGCCACCTCGACATAACTTTGCAAGGTGGCCTTGGCGTTGTTGAGCAGGCGCTGGCGGGTTTCGGCCACCTCGGTGCGCGCCTGTTCCTTGAGGATCCACACCGTGCTCAGGCTGATGACCACGGCAAACAACAACACCGGCAGCACGGCGAGGGACAGGACTTTGGCCTTCAGACTCAGACGCATGGATCTTCTCTCTTGTAGGGCAACGTTAAGAGGTTAACGGCCTTATGAGAGAAAACTGTAGGAGCCGGCTTGCCGGCTTCTACACAGGGCGTTGTTACAGAGTCATCGCCGCAAACCAGCCGAACACCAGCAACGGCAGGTTGTAGTGCAGGAAGGTCGGCACCACGGTGTCCCAGATATGGTGATGCTGACCGTCGATATTCAAACCCGAGGTCGGCCCCAGGGTGGAATCCGACGCGGGCGAGCCGGCATCGCCCAGGGCCCCGGCGGTGCCGACGATGCACACAATCGCCAGCGGGCTGAACCCCAGTTGCACGCACAGCGGCACAAAAATCGCCGCGAGAATCGGTACGGTGGAGAACGAGGAACCAATGCCCATGGTCACCAGCAAGCCCACCAGCAACATCAACAATGCACCCACGCCACGGCTGTGGCCGATAAAGGCCGCGGACGCCTGCACCAACGTCTGGACCTGGCCGGTGGCCTTGAGCACTTCGGCAAAGCCTGACGCCGCGATCATGATGAAGCCGATCATCGCCATCATCTTCATGCCTTCGGTGAACAGATCATCGGTGTCGCGCCAACGCACGATGCCCGATACCGAGAAGATCAGGAAACCGACCAGGGCACCGATGATCATCGAGTCCAGCCACAGCTGGATGATAAACGCCGAAGCAATGGCCAAGCCGGCTACCAACAGGGTCAGCGGGTTGTATTGCACGGCCACCTGCTCGACTCGTTCGATCTTCTCCAGGTCATAGACGCGTTTTTTGCGGTAGCTGATAAACACCGCCACCAACAGGCCGAACACCATGCCCAATGCCGGAATGCCCATGGCATGGGTCACGTTGACCTGGCTGATATCCACCCCGCTCTTGGCAACGTTGGCCAACAGGATCTGGTTGAGGAAGATATTGCCGAAGCCCACCGGCAGGAACATGTACGGGGTGATCAGGCCGAAGGTCATGACGCAGGCGATCAGGCGACGGTCGATCCGCAACTTGGTCAGCACGTACAGCAGCGGCGGTACCAGCAGCGGGATAAAGGCGATATGGATCGGCAGGATGTTCTGCGAGGCAATCGCCACCGCCCCCAGCAGGCAGATCAGCAGCCATTTGACATGGCTGCCACCGCTCGCCTCCTGGCGGTCCACCAGCAGCAGGGCCTTGTCCGCCAGGGCATGGGCCAGGCCGGACTTGGCAATCGCCACGGCGAAAGCACCGAGCAATGCGTAGGACAGCGCCACCGTGGCACCGCCACCCAGGCCGCTGTTGAACGCGCTGAGTGTCGCGTCGATCCCCAGGCCGCCGGTCAAGCCGCCGACCAGGGCGCCAACAATGATCGCGATGACCACATGCACGCGGGACAGGCTGAGCACGAGCATGGTACCGACCGCGGCGATTACTGCGTTAATCATGGTGACCTCAAGACAGAAACATAAAAACAACACGTGCCGGTGCCCTGGCCAGATGGCGGCCACGGCACACGCAGAAAAGGGAGTTTTATTAGAGGTCGCGCACTTTGCAGCAGCCGGCGCGCCATGTCAAAGCACGACGTCGCAAACCGAACTCAATTGATCGTCTGAATAAAGAAAAAAAACGTGCGGCCGATACAACGGATCATCTCTGTCGTAACGAAAGGTTAAGGATCTCCATGTCGCTCAGGCAGCTGTCCATTCAATGGAAAATCACCCTCCTCGCCGGCCTTTGTCTGTTGGGGATCGTGACCCTGCTGGTGGGGCTTTCGCTGTATCGCATGGACCAGAGCTCACAACGGGTGCAGGCCTCCAGCACGCAGATGCTCAATGTCGCGGCCCAATCGCGCATCGAAGCCCAGGGTGAAGTGCAGGCGCTGGGCATCCGCCAGCAGTTCATGGACGCCTACCAGTACGGCCATGGTTTTTCGCGCCAGGTGTTGTTTTTGCGCGAACAGGCCGAAAAGCGCTTCCTCGATGCCTTCGACCTGCGTGAAGACCTGACCCGCCAAGTCAAGGCCGCACTGCAGGCCAACCCGGACCTGCTGGGCCTGTCCCTGGTATTCGAAGCCAACGCTCTGGATGGCAAGGATGAGTTGTTTGCCGGCCAGGGCGAGTTGGGCAGTAACGAGAAGGGCCGCTTCGCCCTTTACTGGTCGCAGCCCACCCCCGGCACGCTGACCTCGATGGCACTGCCGGAAAGCGACATGTCCGACACCAGCATCGGCCCCAGTGGCGAAAAGGCCAATACCTGGTTCACCTGCCCACGTACCAGCCTCAAGCCGTGCGTGATCGAACCGTATTTCTATGTGATCGACGGGCAAAACGTGTTGCTGACCAGCATCGTGTTCCCGCTCATGGTCAATGGCAAGGTCATCGCCTCGCTGTCGGTGGACATCAACCTCAACAGCTTGCAGGCGGTCAGCCAGAACGCCAGCCGCAAGCTCTATGACGGCCAGACCAGCGTCAGCATCATCAGCCCCGTGGGTTTGCTGGCCGGCTATAGCCCGGATGCGAGCAAGCTCAGCCAGCGCCTGGACAGCGTCGACACCAGCAGCGGCGCGCAACTGATCAGCGCCATGGCCAGCAGCACCCAGACCTACAGCCTGCGCACCGGCCAACAACTCAAGGTGCTGGCACCGTTCCAGCCCATTCCCGATGGCAAGTCCTGGGGCGTCTTGCTGGACGTGCCGGAAAAAGTCCTGGTCGGCCCCGCCCAGGCCCTCAAGGCCGAACTGGATGCCGACAACACCAAAGGGACCTTGCTGGAACTGGGCCTGGGCTTGCTGGCCGCGATTGTCGGCTTGCTGCTGGTGTGGCTGATGGCCCGCAGCGTCACCCGGCCGATCCTCGGCGTGGCCCATATGCTGGAAGATATCGCCAGCGGCGAAGGCGACCTGACCCGGCGCCTGGCCTACGACAAGCGCGACGAACTCGGTGAATTGGCCAGTTGGTTCAACCGTTTCCTCGACAAACTGCAACCGGTCATTGCCGAGGTCAAACGCTCGGTGCAGGACGCACGCAGCACCGCCGACCAATCGGCGGCCATTGCCAGCCAGACCAGCGCCGGGATGGACCAGCAATATCGTCAGGTAGACCAGGTGGCTACCGCCTCCCACGAAATGAGCGCCACCGCCCAGGACGTCGCCCGTAGCGCCGCCCAGGCGGCACAGGCCGCCCGCGATGCCGATCAGGCCACCCGCGAAGGCCTGACCGTGATCGACCGCACCACCACCAGCATCGGTGACCTGGCCGCGGACATGAGCACGGCCATGGCCCAGGTCGAAGGCCTGGCGGCCAATAGCGAGCAGATCGGCTCCGTACTGGAGGTGATCCGCGCGATTGCCGAACAAACCAATCTGCTGGCGCTCAATGCCGCCATTGAGGCCGCCCGCGCCGGCGAGGCCGGGCGTGGGTTCGCAGTGGTGGCAGACGAGGTGCGCAACCTCGCCCGGCGCACCCAGGAGTCGGTGGAAGAAACCCGCCAGGTCATCGAGCAATTGCAGAACGGCACCCAGGACGTGGTGAGTTCCATGAGCAACAGCCATCGCCAGGCCCAAGGCAGCGTCGAACAAGTGGGCCAGGCTGTTACCGCATTGCGCCAGATCGGCGATGCGGTGACCGTGATCAGCGACATGAACCTGCAGATCGCCAGCGCCGCCGAGCAGCAAAGCGCAGTGGCCGAGGAGATCAACAGCAACGTGGCGACCATTCGCGACGTGACCGAGTCGCTGTCGGGCCAGGCCAATGAATCGGCGCGGGTCAGCCAGACCCTCAACCGTTTGGCCAATCAGCAGCAAGGCTTGATGGATCAGTTCCGGGTTTGACGGCGATTTAGAACGCCGTGGGCCGGGCTCTGTACGCAGCCAGCTCACAACTCCAGAGTTCCAGCGCTGGCTGGCTCGACTGTGGCGGGCCGAGCCAGGTGCTGATCCAGTGACAACGCTGGTTGAAACACAATTGATAATCCCCCGCCTCGGGGGCTCGCCCCAGACGCAGGGGCTGCAAGGGTGGCAATTGGCGCCGGTAATGCCAACTGCCCTCGCGCAGTTCGGCGCCGTCCGGGATTTCCATGCCAGCCCCGGAACCCTTGACCCGCGCCTCACCCAGCACCAGCCCCGCAGGCGTAACGCGATAATCCTCCTCCCAGCGCACCCTCTCAATCGTATGCGTCCAGGCCAGGGTGAAGGCCGGCGTGGGAACGTGTGCCCACACCGTGCCTGCCAAGCCCAGACACAGACCGATCACGCAGCAGCCACCTGGGCGCGGTGGGCGCGCCAGCAATGCTGGGCAATCACCAGCGCTGCCAGGCCAAAGCCGATTTCATCGCTTAACGGCGTCGCCAGGATCAGGCTGGCCCCGGCAGCAAAGCCCAGCACCCGTTCCCACCCGCTCAACCGGGCCTGTAAGTAACCGGTAAACACCGCGCCCCAGATGCCGACAGCCAGCAGCGCCTTGGCCACCACATACACCGTGGCGAGCAGGCTATCGCCCTGTAGCATCAGCGCCGGTTCGTACACCGCCATGAACGGCACGACAAATCCGGCCACGGCGATACGGATCGCCCACAGGCTGATCTTCAGGCCACTCGCCCGGGCAATCGGTGCCGCCGCGAAACAGGCCAGCGCCACCGGCGGCGTGAGGTCGGCCATGATGCCGAAATAGAACACGAACATATGCGACACAATCAGCGGAACCCCCAAGTCCAATAGGGCCGGGGCGGCGATCGAGCTGGTGATGATGTAGTTGGGAATGGTCGGGATACCCATGCCCAGTACCAGGCAGGTGAGCATGGTGAGCACCAGCGAGAGGAACAGATTGTCCTGGCCAATGGCGAGGATGTAGCCGGCAAAGGTGGAGGCCACCCCGGTCAGCGACACTACGCCGATGATCACTCCCACCAGGGTGCATGCGATACCCACTGGCACCGCATGACGCGCGCCTTCCACCAGCGCATGCAGGCACAGGGCCAGGGTGTCGCGGCCACCTTTGACGAACCAGCACACCGCCACCAGCAGCGCTACCACTGCGAACACCATACCGATACCCAACCGGAAGAAGCCTGCGCACAGCAGGCCCAGGACGATCCAGAAGACAAAGCGCATGGCCGTGGACGAAACCCGCAGGATGATTGCCGAGCCGAGAATCACAATGGACGTCAGCGCCAGGCCGACCATGCCGGAAAACAAGGGGGTGCGCCCGGAGAACAGCAGATAGACCAGCACGAACAGCGGAATCAGCAGGTACCAGCGCTGCTTCACCGCCGCCCAGGGGTTCGGGCATTCGTCCTTGGGCAGGCCACACAGGTTGGAACGCCTGGCTTCCAGATGAACCATCCAGAACACCGAACCGAAGTACAGAATGGCCGGAATCAGCGCGGCCTTGGCCACCTCGAAGAACGGTACGTTGATCGTCTCGGCCATGATAAAGGCCACCGCGCCCATGATCGGCGGCATGATCTGGCTGCCCATCGACGAGGTTGCCTCCACGCCGCCGGCAAACGCCGGTTTGTAGCCAAAGCGCTTCATCAACGGGATGGTGAACTGGCCGGTGGTGACCACGTTGGCCACCCCCGAGCCGGTGATGGTACCCATCAGCGCCGACGACACCACCGAAACCTTGGCCGGGCCACCGAGCTTGTGGCCGAACAGGCCCATGGCGAAATCGGTGAACAGCTTGATCATCCCGGCCTGTTCGAGGAACGCGCCGAACAGGATAAACAGGAAAATGTACGTGGCCGATACATAGGTCGGCGTGCCATACAGCCCCTCGGTGCCAAAGGCCAACTGGTTGACGATCTGATCGATCGCGTAGCCCCGGTGCATCAGGTCGCCCGGCAGGTATTGGCCGAACAGCCCGTAGCCCAGAAACAGCGCGCAGATCAGCGGCAGGGCAACGCCCATTACCCGTCGCGCAGCTTCAAATACCAGCACGATCAGCAGCAGGCCGACGATCATGTCGCCGCCCGTCAGGTCGCCGGAGCGTTGAATCAAGTCACCTTCGAAATACCACTGGTAGAACGCCGTGGCCATGCCGGCAAGCCCCAGCAACCAGGCCATCGGCCGCCGGGGTTGTGCCTTGCCCCACGCCGGAAAACACAGAAACACCACCAGCAGCACAAAGCCCACATGCACCGCGCGCAGTACCTGGCTGGATACCGGATGGAAGGCGGCGGTAATGATCTGGAAGGTGGAAAACAACAACGCAACATAAAACAGTGCTCGGGGCCAATCCCTGGGATTGGCGGCGAGGCTTTGACCTTGCTCACTCATGGAGGTACTCCCACGTTACAACGTCGATAGGCCAACAAAACCTGGCGTACGGTGTACGCAGGCTTCATGGGCAGCCCTGGCACGTGTGCGCAGCAACGGACGCTGCCGCTACAGGGCGCCTACTTCCGTGTAGAAGCGCTCGGCGCCCGGATGCAGTGGGATCGGCAGCCCCTTGGCCGCCCCTTCGAGCTTGATATCCTTGGCGGCCGAGTGGGCGTTGCCCAGGCGATCGAGGTTGTCGAACATGAGCTTGGTCATCTGGTAGGCCACGTCATCGGCCACTCCGTCATGACTGACCAGGATGTTGGTGATCGCCACCGTCGACACATCGCTGTCCTGACCCTCATAGGTACCCGCCGGGATCGTGCCCGCCTGGTAGGCCGCGTTGTCGATCCTGGCGATGACATCCGCAGGAATGGCAACGAAGGTGATCGGCAAGGTCGCGGCCAGGTCGCGGATCGCCGCCATGCCCAGGCCCGAGGACTGCAGGGTGGCGTCCAACTGCCGGTTCTTGATCAGCTCGACCGACTCGGCGTAAGGCAGGAACTCGACCTTGCCCATGTCTTCGTAGCTCAGGCCTGCGGCCTTGAAGATCGCGCGGGCGTTGAGCTCGGTGCCGGATTTTGGCGCACCGACGGAGATGCGCTTGTTTTTCAGGTCGGCCAGGGTAGCGATCCCGGACTCCTTACTGGCAACGATCTGGATGTAGTTCGGATAGGTGCCGGCAATCGCCCGCAGTTTTTGCAGCGGGGCCTTGAAGCCGGCGTCTTCTACCCCCGTCCAGGCATCGGCTACCGAGTCGCCGAGGGCAAAGGCCAGCTCGCCGCGGCCGGCTTGCAGCAGGTTGAGGTTTTCCACCGACGCCTTGGTGGCCTGCACCGAGGTCTTCGCCCCTTGGATGCCGTTGCTGTAGAGCTGCGACAAGCCCACACCAATCGGGTAATACACCCCGCTGGTGCCGCCCGTCAGCACGTTGATAAAGGTTGGGGCAGCGAGTGTCGCCGTACTTGCAGCAAAAGCTGCGGCAGCAGCAAACACGCGCAAACGCTTGGTCATTCGCATGGGAGTCACCTTTTATCTTTCTTATTAGGTACCGAGCAAGCGAGTGCCCGGATGGCAAGAGCCCTGGCAGATGCAATGCGTTGCAAGCGAAAAAACCTGCTCGGCATGGCCAGCCAGGTGGCTGTTATAAGCGAAATTGTCTGGCCAGGCGTTACAAGAAAAGCCTTGTTGCAAATCCCTGCGCATCGACAGCAAGGTGCCAATCAGACCTGGCGTCGGGGTAACTCGATCAGTACCTTGAGCCCCCCAAGCTCACTCTCATGCAACTGCAACGTGCCGGCCCATACCTCGACGATATCCCGCACGATCCCCAACCCCAGGCCATGGCCATCGGTCTGTTCGTCCAGGCGCGTACCGCGGCTGAATACCTGACTGCGCTTGGCCTCGGGAATCCCCGGCCCGTCATCCTCGACCTGCAACAGAAAGCTGTGGGGCGCCTCGTCAATGCTCAAGCGCACCTGCGCATCCGCCCATTTGCAGGCGTTGTCCAGCAGGTTGCCCAGCAGTTCCAGCAAGTCCTCTCGGTCCCACGGCAGATGCAAGCCGGGGCGCACGTGGTAGCTCAGGTCCAGGTGCTCGCCATGGATCATGTTCAGGGTCGCCAGCAGGCCCGGCAGTTCGCTGTCGCAGTCGAACAGCGCGCC
Organism: Pseudomonas fluorescens; assembly: GCF_000730425.1. Lineage (NCBI taxonomy): Bacteria > Pseudomonadati > Pseudomonadota > Gammaproteobacteria > Pseudomonadales > Pseudomonadaceae > Pseudomonas > Pseudomonas fluorescens. The sequence goes on from NZ_CP008896.1 coordinate 1,536,155, forward strand.
GGGCAGGGTCTCACCGGCAAGGCGCGCGCGGTTGAGTTCGCGGTTGAGCCGTTGCTGCACCTGCTCCAATTGCTCGCGCAATAGTTTGGCCACTTGCGGGTGGTCCTTGAGCGGCTCGCTGGAAGCCACGCTCAGTAACACCGCCAATGGGGTTTTCAGGGCATGGCCAAGGTTACCCAAGGCATTGCGTGAGCGCTTGAGGCTGTCTTCGGTATGCGCCAGCAAATGGTTGATCTGCGCCACCAGTGGCTCCAGTTCCAGCGGCACCTGGGTGTCCAGTTGCGAGCGCTGGCCTTGCTGCAATTGCGCAATCTGTTCACGGGCGGTTTCCAGTGGGCGCAAGGCCCGGCGCACGGTGACCCGTTGCAGGACGAGGATCAGCAGCAACGCCGCCAGCCCGAGGACCAGGCCGACCTGGCGCATCAAGAGAAAACTTTCCCTGACCGGCGTGTAGTCCTGAGCCACGCTGATGGAAATCGACTGGCCAAAACGCTTGTAGTCCGAGCGCAGGACCAGCAATTGTTGGCCTTCCGGGCCCAATTGCAGGTTGCCCTGCAAACCCGCCTGGGGCAGTTTCGGCAGTTCCTGGTCCCACAGTGAACGGGAGCGCCAGTGGTTGTCGCTGAAGTCGATGCGGAAATAATGCCCGGAAAACGGGCGCTGATAGGCCGGAGACAAGCGCTGTTCATCCAACTGCACGCCGACAGGACCACGCACCAGGGCCACCAGCAGGTTTTCGCTGTCGTTGCGCAGACCGGACTCCAGGTAGCGCTGCAAGCCCATTTCGAACAGCCACAGGCTGGTTTGCGCCAGCACCAGGCCAACGATCACCATCACACTGATCAACCCCAGGCTCAAACGTCGCTGGATCGACCTCATGTGGCACTGGCGCCAAAGCGATAACCCTGGCCGCGCCGGGTTTCAATCACGTTGCGACCCAACTTGCGCCGCAGATGATTGACGTGGACTTCAAGGACGTTGGAGTCGCGCTCGGTCTCACCGTCGTACAGGTGCTCAGCCAGATGGCTTTTGGACAGGATCTGCTGCGGATGCAGCATGAAGTAGCGCAGCAGACGAAACTCCGCAGCGGTCAGTTGCACCTCGGCCCCGTCGCGCACCACGCACTGGCGGCCTTCATCCAGGTGCAAGCCCGCCGCCTGCAAGGTCGGCTGGTTGGCCTGTCCATGGGAACGGCGCAGCAATGCCTGGATACGCAGGTACAGCTCCTCGGGGTGGAACGGTTTGCTCAGGTAATCATCGGCCCCGGCCTTGAGCCCTTCGATACGCTCGGCCCAGGAGTCACGGGCGGTGAGGATCAATACCGGGGCCACCAGTGCGGCGGCGCGCCATTGATTCAGCACCTCAAGGCCCGGCAACCCAGGCAGGCCGAGGTCCAGGATGATCAGGTCGTAAGGCTCGCTGCGCCCCTGATACACCGCATCGCGACCGTCCGCCAGCCAATCCACTGCATAGCCCTGGATTTTAAGCCCGGCCATCAATTCATCGGCCAGAGGCACGTGGTCTTCCACCAGAAGCAGGCGCATCAGTCGTCTTCCTCGTCTTTGAGCAGCGCGCCGGTGGCCGCGTCCAGTTTGATTTCCCGTACTACGCCGTCATTGGTCACCAGCTCCACCTCATAGATGTAACTCTCCTCTTTGCTCTCAAGCTCAGCCTCCAGCAACCGAGAGTCGGGGTGACGTGCCATCGCCTGCGACAACAGGTGCTCAAGGGGCAGTATCACCCCTTGCTGGCGCAGCGCCAGGGCTTCATCCTGATTGAGGTCCCGGGCAGCCACCACCGAGCAAAAGGCCAGGAGCACCAGCGCCAGTCGACTGCCGGAGCGTAGATTTACCTTCATTACGTATCCTGATGATCTGTGAGAACTTGCCCGGTGACGGCGTCCAATTCCACATCCCACTCGACGCCTTGGGCATCGCGCAGGTCAACCTGGTAAATATACTTGCCGTACTCCTGCTCCAGTTCGGTTTCATGCACGGTGCCCCCAAGGTGTTTGGACAAGGCGGCAGTATTGAGCTTCTCGAAGGGCAGGATAGTACCAGCGTCACGCAATTTCAGCGCCTCATCCGGCCCCAGGTCCCGCGCCTGGGCCAGGCCGGTGGTAAGGGCGATGATACTGGCGCCGACAATTGCTGTGAGGGTTTTCATGATGATTCTCCATTTCACAATGTTTTGCCTACGGCCCTCACAGTACGGGTCGCAACTTAACTGAAACTGAATTGCCACCATGGCAATTGTCCCACGACACCTTGCCAGCCCCCGGGGAAGATTTCCTATACTGCCCTGCTCGCCTGCACAGAGATCGGTATGACGGCCATCCACATCAAGTTCCCAGCCCTGACGCTCAAGGCTGGCCAGCGCGCCTTGACACGCATTCGCGAACAAGGCCTGGAGCCTCAAGACGTGGGCATTCTGCCCGGCGCCGCCGGTGGCCCCAAGGCCTTGGGCATCCAGGGCCTGGACCTGGCGCTGTTCGGTGACTGGCTGGCACGCGCACCTCGCGAGCGCTCGTTGATTGGTGCATCCATCGGTTCCTGGCGGTTTGCCAGCGCCTGCCTGGCCGACCCGGTGCAAGGTTTGCTCGACCTGGGCCGCCTGTACAACGAGCAACGCTTTGCCAAGGGCGTGACCATGGCCGAAGTCAGCCAGAGCTGCCAGCGCATGCTGGATGACCTGCTGGCCGGGCGCGATGCGACGTTGTTGGATAACCCGCACTACCGTCTGAATATAGTCGTGGTCAAAAGCCATGGGCTGCTGGCCGACGATCATCGTGGGCGCCTGGGCCTGGGCCTGTCTTCGGTGATCGCTGACAACCTGCGCAGCCGCACGCGCCTGTCCCGGCATTTTGAGCGGCTGATCATCCACGACCCGCGCCGGGCGCCACCGCTGCACCCGCTCAAGGATTTCCCTTCGCGCTTCCTCAACCTGGAACTGGGCAACCTGCGCCAGGCATTGCTGGCGTCAGGCTCGATCCCCATGGTGATGCAAGGCGTGCGCGACCTGCCAGGCGCCGGTGTCGGCACCTATCGCGATGGCGGCCTGCTGGACTATCACCTCGACCTGCCCTACTACGGCGATGACATCGTGCTGTACCCGCACTTCACCGATCGGGTCATTCCCGGCTGGTTCGACAAGAGCCTGCCGTGGCGACGCAGCGACCCTCAGGGTTTGCGGAACGTATTGCTCGTGGCCCCCTCACGGGACTACCTGGCTCGCCTGCCCTACGGCAAATTGCCAGATCGCAGCGACTTCAAGCGTTTTATGGGGGATGACGCCCGGCGCAATCATTACTGGCAAACCGCGATGAGTGAAAGCCAGCGGCTGGGCGATGAGTTCCTCGAACTGGCCGATAACGGCCGATTGGGTGAACGCCTGATTGCTCTCTGAGTTATAAAATCATTATTTTTCGCAATAAATTATTTCAATTCGATAATAATGCAGTGGATTGGCATCCTATTCACTATCACCCCATTGATAGCACGACGCCACTGGGATTACCGAAGCCAAACTGTTGTTATTGAAAAATGGAAAGATCAGCCGTTCTAAACTCGAAACCCTGAACGAGCCCAGGCCTTGGACTGTGCTGGCTGGCCCTCGGGCAGCCCTGTAGGACACTGATAAACCTAACGCGGACTTCCCCTATGAAACCCATGAAACGCCTGGGGCTTTGCACGATTACCCTGATTGCCGGCGGCTGCAGCAACGGCAGTTACTCCCCATCCTCGTACAACTTTTATGAGCCAGGCACACCGTTCGGCAACCGCTACGGCTCCTCTCTCCCGCTGGATACCGCCTGCCCCAAACGTGGTTGCGATAACAACAAGTTGTTCTTCAATCCAGCCCATCAAGAAACAACGTTGGAAAGATACAACCATGAATTCTAATCGAAAAAAAATGTACGGCCTTGGCCTGTTCCTGCTGCTGGCAGCAGGCCAGGCAGGTGCGCAAGACTTGCCCAATCTCTCGCTTCTCACTCGCTATGGCGTCACCGAGGAGCAGTTGCCAGCAGCCCCTGCAGAACTGGCACTGACAAGTGAACCGACGAAAAGCCACTTTGAAATACAGCCTGAGCGGCCCTTGATCCGGCTGGAGAAAAACGGCGGCCTGGTATCTGAAACCACTGGCAATATCAGCATTGATAACGCGACCGCCCAAGACCAGGTGCGGTGTGCTCGTGCGCAAGCGGAGCTGACGCGCCGAGGGACGCAGAACTCGTTGGCATGTGAGGATCGGGCCAAGGTCAGTACAACGGTGTGGTCCCGGGAATAACCGTGCTTTACACACGCCGCCAGATCGCCTGATAAAACAGGTTAGAATGCGCACCCAGTCGCTCGCCTGAGCCCGTCAAGCACTCACCCGGCACTGACAATCGCACACAGCCCCAGAAACTCCTGCCTTACAGGTCATACCTTGGAAATTTTCAAAGAGTTCACATTCGAATCCGCCCATCGCCTGCCCCACGTCCCCGAAGGCCACAAGTGCGGGCGCCTGCATGGTCATTCCTTCAAGGTGGCCATTCACCTGAGCGGCGACCTTGATCCGCATACCGGTTGGATCCGTGACTTCTCGGAGATCAAGGCGATTTTCAAGCCGCTCTATGAGCGTCTCGACCACAACTACCTCAACGACATCCCCGGCCTGGAAAACCCTACCAGCGAAGTGTTGGCCAAGTGGATCTGGAACGAGTTGAAGCCGCTGCTGCCGGAGCTCAGCGCCATTCGTATCCACGAGACCTGCACCAGTGGCTGTATCTATCGCGGTGAGTAAGTCCTTGGGTTGAATACGCAGGCTCTGCCGCCAATGTAAAGCAAGCTTGACATGCAAGGCCAGCCCTCATAATGTAAAGCACCCTTTACTCAAGGAGCTTCGCATGCCAATCAAACGCTACCTGATGGAATTTTTCATCGCCCTGGCCGCCTATGTGGTGGCCGTGCTCGTCAGTACCCACTTCCTGGCCGATGCCCCGCAAGGCGCAGGAAAAGTCGCACTGGCCCTGGTTCCAGTCATTCCACTGATTGCCATGGCAGGCGTGGCGATCCGTCAATTGGGGCGAATGGATGAAATGGGCCGCAAGATTCAATTGGAAGCCCTGGGCATCGCCTTCATCTGCACGGCACTGATCACCTCCAGTTATGGCTTCCTGGAAACCGCCGGGTTGCCACGCCTGTCGATGTTTTTTGTATGGCCGATCATGGGCGGTATCTGGGCACTGGCCACAGTGATCGGCGCCAGGCGTTATCGATGAACAACCTGATGCGCGAACTGCGCACTGAACGGGGCTGGTCCCAGGCCGACCTGGCGGCGCACCTTGACGTGTCGCGCCAGACCGTCAACGCCATCGAGACTGGCCGCTACGACCCCAGCCTGCCGCTGGCCTTCAAAATAGCCAGGCTGTTTGAACGGCCGATCGAGGCGATCTTTGAGGCGCCCTCGGAATAAGGGTTTGCGCTCCAGGATCACAGCGATTAAAACAGGCTTCGCCGCCACTCAAGGAATTGAACCATGGAATCCACCTGGCTGGCCCAGGCCAAACGCTTGCAGGCGTTGGCCTCCACCGGGCTGCACTTTTGCACCGATGACTTCGAGCGTGAACGCCTGGAGGAGATCGCCCATATTGCCCACAGTATGCTCGCGCAGTTGGGGCAAGTACCTCTGGAGCGCATTACCGGCCTGGTTTCGGATTTCGCCCAGCGTTATTCAACGCCCATGATCGATGTGCGTGGTGCACTGATTGAAGATGACCGGATCCTGCTGGTGCGCGAAGCAACGGATGGCTGCTGGGCCTTGCCAGGGGGCTATGCCGATGTCGGGTTGTCGGCCGCCGAAAACATCATCAAGGAACTTCGTGAAGAAGCGGGGTTAAGTGTCACCGCGCAGGCGCTGTACAGCGTGACCCACAAAGCCAAGGGCCTGTATCGGCCCGACGTGCGCGACTTCTACAAGTTGTACTTTCTCTGCGAACGCGCCGACCAGGCCGCCCCCATGGCAGGTTTTGAAACCACCGACGTCGGCTTCTTCCGCCTCGACGATCTGCCACCGCTGTCACGCGGGCGCACCATCGAGAGTGATCTTGAAGCCGCTTTCGCCTTTCACCGCGGCGAAATCACCCAGACGCTGTTCGACTGACACGGTGATCCATTTTGTATCACCGCTGCACCGCTTTCGCGCCTGACAGGGCACATCCGACAAGCAATCCCCCTTTCCAGCCCTCCCCCTCCTACAAACACCGTGCAACCTGCACAGCGCCCACCGTGCACCCATCACTGCCCGGTAGTTGGCACGCCCGCTGCAACAGGCCCTGCGTCACTCACAGGGGTACGGCACATGACGCAGAACGAACCGGGCAATGATTACCCTCTCAGCGAAGTGCCCATGCATGCACGCAAGGGCCTTGGCTCCACGGCCATGGTGTTGCTGGGCTTCACCTTTTTTACCGCGACCATGTTTGCCGGCGGCAAGCTGGGGGTGGCCTTCAGTTTCACCCAGATGCTCGGTGTCGTGGCCCTGGGTAACCTGCTGTTGGGTATCTACGCCGCAGGCCTGGGTTACATCGCCTTCAAGAGCGGCTTGAACTCGGTACTGATGGGGCGTTTCTGCTTCGGTGAAGTGGGTAGCAAGTTGAGTGACCTGATCCTGGGTTTCACCCAGATTGGCTGGTACGCCTGGGGCACCGCCACGGCAGCCGTGGTGCTGGGCAAATATTTTGAACTGGGCCAGGGCAGCGTGCTGACGCTGATGGTGCTGTTTGGCCTGGTGTTCTGTGCCACGGCCTACGTGGGCTACCGTGGCCTGAAAATCCTCTCTTACATTGCAGTCCCGGCCATGGGCCTGCTGCTGTTGCTGTCGATGTGGGTGGCCACCGTAAAAGTCGGCGGGCTTGAAGGCTTGCTCGCGGTGGTGCCCAGCGGCGAATTGGATCTGTCCACGGCCATTACCCTGGTGTTCGGCACCTTTGTCAGCGGTGCGACCCAGGCCACCAACTGGACGCGGTTTTCCCGCTCGGCCAAGGTGGCGGTACTGGCCAGCCTGATCGGCTTTTTTATCGGTAACGGCCTGATGGTGCTGATCGGTGCCTACGGCGCCATCGTCTATCAACAGCCGGATGTGGTGGAAGTGTTGCTGCTGCAAGGTTTCGCCATGGCCGCAATGGCCATGCTGCTGCTCAATATCTGGAGTACCCAGGACAACACCATCTACAACTTCGCCGTCGCCGGCTGCAACCTGCTGCGCACCAGGCGCCGCAAGACCGTAACCCTGGTCGGCGCCGTCATCGGCACCCTGCTCGCCTTGCTGGGCATGTACGACATGCTGGTGCCCTACCTGATTCTGCTGGGCACCGTGATTCCACCGATTGGCGGGGTGATCATGGCTGATTTTTTCTATCGCTATCGCGGTCGGTACCCTTGGCTGGCGGATGTGCGCTTGCCAGCGTTCAATTGGCCGGGGCTGATGGCCTATGCAGTCGGTACGGTGCTGGCGTTCAGTTCGCCGTGGGTCGCGCCGCTGGTGGGGATTATCGCCGCAGCAGCTACCTACATCGTACTCACCGCCGTCCTGCGGGTACGGGCGCCATTGGCCGACGCCCAGGCATGAGCCTGACCGTCGCGGATGTGCTGGCCCTGCCGGGACTGGAGCCCATGAGCCTGCGTGCTGGCAGCGCAGGCCTGGTTCCTCGACAATGGTAACCTTGTGGCTGCTGCCCTGCGGTTGGCGGTCCACCGCGACACCCTGACCCACCGTGTCCAACGTATCGAAGCCCTGTGCGGGCTGTCGCTGGACAACCCCAATGACCGTCTGGACATCGGCGTCGCGCTGATGATCTGGCGGCTGTCTGCCTGATTGCTTTTTGCCCAAGAGGAACGTGCCCATGCATATCATCAATGCCCGCCTGCGCAACCGTGAAGGCCTGCATGATCTGCACCTGGAACATGGCCGGATCGCCAGCATTACCCCACAAACCGCCCCGCCGTCCCTGGGGCCGGACGACCTGGATGCCGCGGGCAACCTGGTGGTGCCACCGTTTGTCGAGCCGCACATCCACCTCGACGCCACCCTCACTGCCGGCGAGCCGCGCTGGAACATGAGCGGGACGCTGTTTGAAGGGATCGAGTGCTGGGGCGAACGCAAGGCCACCATCACTCAGGAAGACACCAAGGCCCGTGCCAAACAGACCATTCAGGCCCTCGCGGCCCATGGCATCCAGCATGTGCGCACCCATGTCGACGTCACCGACCCGGACTTGACGGCGCTCAAGGCCATGCTCGAAGTGCGCGAGGAGAGCGGCCACCTGATCGACCTGCAGATCGTGGCGTTTCCTCAGGAGGGCATCGAGTCCTACCGCAATGGCCGTGAGCTGATGGAGGAAGCCATTCGCCTCGGCGCCGATGTGGTGGGCGGCATTCCCCATTTCGAGTACACCCGCGACCAAGGGGTCAGCTCGGTCAAATTCCTCATGGACCTGGCCGAACGCACGGGCTGCCTGGTCGATGTGCATTGCGATGAAACCGACGACCCGCACTCGCGCTTTCTGGAAGTGCTGGCCGAAGAGGCCCGCAGCCGCGATATGGGCAGTCGGGTTACCGCCAGCCACACCACGGCCATGGGTTCCTACGACAATGCCTACTGCGCCAAACTGTTCCGTCTGTTGGGGCACTCTGGCATCAGCTTTGTCTCCTGCCCCACCGAAAGCATTCACTTGCAGGGCCGTTTCGACAACTTCCCGAAACGCCGGGGCGTGACCCGCGTCAACGAGCTGTTGGAAGCCGGCATGAACGTGTGCTTCGGCCAGGATTCCATCGTCGATCCCTGGTACCCACTGGGCAACGGCAATATTTTGCGGGTGCTCGAAGCCGGGCTGCATATCTGCCATATGCTCGGCTACAGCAACCTGCAAAAGGCCTTGGACCTTGTCACCGACAACAGTGCCAAAGCCATGGCCCTGGGCGACCGCTACGGCCTGGAGCCCGGGCGGCCGGCCAACCTGCTGATCCTGTCGGCACACAGCGACTATGAAGTCATTCGCAGCCAGGGTCTGGCGTTGTATTCGATCCGTAACGGCAAGGTGTTGATCAAGCGCCAGCCTGCGCAGGTGACGTTTGTGTAACACGCAGGTCCAAGCGATCGGGTCCCAGCCCGGTGGGCCACTCACAGTGGCCCGCTGGCTAGCGCTGAGGGCCCGCCGGCCAGCGCTTCTTCCAACACCTGCAGTTGCCACTCTTGCCCATCTGCACCTCAGCCTTGAGGTGTTGCAGTCCCGAACAGACTGACACTCATCAACCTACCCGCCTGAACCTGCAAACGTACTGGCGCCGTGCCGCCCGGCATCACCACGGCAACCTCTCCCGCCTCGACCCAGCCCGCGCGCCATGCTGCACAGGCCACTGCGCAGGCACTGGTCCCGGAGGACGCCGTGGGCCCCTCGCCGCGCTCGAATACCCGGGCAATCACCCGATTGGCAGAGTCTCGAGCGGCCCATTGCAGATTGACCCCGGCAGCGCAGGGCCGACCATCACCTGCCGGAGGGGCAAAGGCAATCGCTCTCAGTTGCTCGAACAGCTCAGACTGGTGCATCTGCCGATTGTCCGGCAAACCCGATACATGCTCGACCAAGGTCACGCAATGGGGGTTGCCGATACGCACAAATTGACTGCGCGCCCATTGCGGGTTGATCGCAGCCAGTTCACTCACCCGGCAAGGCCCGGCGACGCCGAGCCCAATCGCCCCTACCGCCTGCGGCCCGAATGCCGGCCGCCCCAGTGCCAGCCAGAACCCCGAAACCTGCCCATAGACCGTCGGCTCGACCCAGGTTGCAACTGGCGATAGTACGTCGGGTTGGTCGTGGTGCACCCGCAGCTCGCAGGACTGGGTCATCAGGCCCGCATCTGCCAGGGACTGGGCAAAGATAGTCAAGCCATTACCGCTACGCTCGGCCAGGGAACCATCGGTATTGATGATCAGCAGGTCATAGGGCGGTGCAGTCTGGAACGGCCCGACCAGCAAGCCATCGCAGCGATAGACCTTGGCCCCGGTTGGACGCAGCGACGCCCCCCAGCCACATTCGGACGTTATCGCCGATGCTGCCCACCCCTGGCGTGTACTGGCGGCCTGGGCAGCACTCTCGGGGACGGCAACGCCCCGGCGGCGTAACAGAGCCGGGCTGGCCACACCGTAGATATTGCCGCGAGCGTCGTAGAACAGAGTCATTTGCAAGCCACCTCACATCCGGGAAAAGCGCCTGGCGATTGTGAGAGATGTCGGCGCTGGACACCACCTGCAGGAGTGGAGTGCATGAGCCTGGCAAAAATATCAGCGCGCCCTACACTCCTGTTTCCTCTGGATGAGCGTTCATCAGGCCAAAGTCCATGCGCAGTCGCCAAGGGAACCTGGCTCGCTCCACAGGGCCTGATGTGCAAGGATGTCGCGCCGGACATCGTTCGCTGAACGCAAAAACCAAGGACTTTCATGACTGCCATCCCCACCCCAGCGCCTGTGGTTCCAGGCCGCCTGGAACAAATGTCGACCCGTATCGCATTTTTTATTGCCGGCTTCGGCATTGCGGCCTGGGCACCGCTGGTGCCCTATGCCAAGGCCCGCGCACAGCTCAACGAGGGGACGCTGGGCCTGTTGTTGCTGTGCCTGGGTGTGGGGTCCATTATCGCCATGCCGGTGGCGGGCGCATTGGCATCACGCTATGGCTGCCGGCGCGTGCTCAGTGCCGGGACGATTCTGCTCTGTGTGGCGTTGCCGATGCTGGCCACCGTCAGCTCGATACCGTTGCTGATGGCCGGGTTGTTTCTGTTTGGCGCAGGCCTGGGTACGGTGGACTCCACCGTCAACCTGCAAGCGGTGATCGTTGAGCGGGCCAGTGGCAAGACCATGATGTCGGGGTTCCATGGGCTGTTCAGCCTGGGAGGGATTGTGGGGGCGGCAGGGGTCAGCGCGCTGCTGGGGCTGGGGCTGTCACCCCTGTCGGCCACCCTGGTGGTGATCGTGATTACCCTCGCAGCCCTGTTCAAGGCCGCCCCGCACCTGTTGCCCTATGGCAGTGAAAGCCGTGGCCCGGCCTTCGCCATTCCCCACGGGGTGGTGCTGTTTATCGGCTGCCTGTGTTTTATCGTGTTCCTGGCAGAAGGTGCCGTGCTCGACTGGAGCGCAGTATTCCTCAGCGATGAACGCGGCCTCGACGAAGCCTATGCGGGCCTGGGTTATGCGGCATTTGCCTTGACCATGACCATCGGCCGCCTGACCGGCGATGCCATTGTCCGGCGCCTGGGTGCCAAACGCGTGATTGTGATCGGTGGCTTGCTGGCAACCGCCGGCATGTTGCTCGCCACGCTACTCCCGGCGTGGGAAACCGCACTGCTGGGCTATGCACTGGTAGGCGCCGGCTGTTCGAATATCGTTCCGGTGCTGTACACCGCTGTCGGCAAGCAAAAGGTCATGCCTGAACATATCGCAGTGCCCGCCATTACCACCTTGGGTTACGCGGGAATTCTTGCAGGCCCGGCGCTGATCGGCTTTATCGCCCACGGCAGCAGTTTGAGCGTGGCCTTTGTATTGATTGGCGTACTCCTGCTGGGCGTGTCGATCAGTGGGAAAATACTGCGGGTGTAACGACCCCGGGGCGCTACAGGCTTTTGTTGTTTTCAAGCCAGCCATCAAGGTCTTTGTTGCTCAACCATCCCTTCTGGTAATGGCTGCCATAAAGGCGCCGCCAGCCAGAATGGATGCGTTCCAATGAGTTCAATAGCCTGGGACGGTCCACCAGGTTTTTTGACATGTACACCAGTTGTTCGCTGTACATCTTCTTTGGCAACCCCGTGGCCGGGTCCCGAATCACCGTGCCTTCCTTGTCGGTTTCATCCGGGTCCTTGCTGATTGAAACAAGCCTCTCTATCTGAACGTAGCCGACAGTCTCAAAAAAGCTTGTACGGTCCCGGGACCTGTCACGCAGCTCATCAAATGCCGCCCTGAAGGCCTGCACCAGCTCGACATTGGTCTTGGCGTGAAAAGGATCCGAGCTGAACGCATTGGGGTCGCTGTTGCCAAACATTCCCTGTACGGCCTTCGACAGGCTTTGCCGTGTAATAAAACCCTCCTCGTCGAGGATCGCGTCAATCAACCTCGGGCGCTGGACAAGTGCCCTGGCCAACAGGATGGCGTTATTGCGCGCCGGTATGTCAGTCATTTTTTCACCGGCAATTCGCCGTAGCGATGACAGCTTCAGTCCTTCATTTTTCATGAAAACTTTCCAGCACGGAAAAGTGATCACCCAGTGCCTTCACTAACTGGCTGTCTGGCAATTGGGTATAGGGGTTCATATGGGGGGTACGCGTCGACGGCGTGTTTCTCAGTTCCTGATGATGCAGCGTGACCTCATCGGGCGTGGCCCAGCGCAACGGGCGGCGAAAACCCGAAGATCGAATCGTACTGGGCAATGGTTGATTGTCGACGTGCCATCCACCCGGCGTGTTCTCGCTTGAAGCAGCATGAGCTTTCTGTTGTGCGTCATCCGGTATCGCATCATGGCGGCTCGTGATCTCGGGCCGCAGGAGAGGTACCCCACCGTCAATTGCCATGTTTCATATCCACCTTTTCTAGATCCGTACTCAGAGCGGCTACCACCCCTGTTACTGCAACGGAGGCTCTCCAACCAGCGCAAAGTATGTGGCCCGGCCCCCACATTGGTTCCGGGGCGGCCGATCAATTTCGATGACTGCATGTAAACAACGAACAGGACCTGGAGCGGCCTCGGTCCGACGTTCGAAGGGCACGACGCTGTCTATCTGGAAACACCCAGCAAGGCCTTTAGTGCATGGACCAATCCGGTTGTCATACCTGTCGTTTCCTGCACCGTGGCACCAGGCGTGAGAGTGGCCCGATGAGGAAGCAGGCCTTTGGCGAAATCATCCGCAGCCGGTGCCTTGAATGTGTACTGCCCGGGGAAAAACTTTGCTCGCTGGACTTCGCCCCCCTCCTCCACAAACATGTGCTGAGCCTGGGCATCGAGCCGTCGGCACTGCTCGCCATTGTCGCAGGTGGGTGCAAGAAGGGATTGCGGCAGGCCGGGAGTTTGAGTTCCAAACGACGTTGAAGTCATGTCAACACCCTCTCTTTGAGTGAAACTGCCGGCGTCATAAAGGCCGTCAGATACACGTTGTGTGGCAAACAGCGCAAAACAGTTCCTGACGATTGATGTAGCACAGGCGAGCCGGTAAAGCCGCGAAGAGCCCGCGGCCTTTTCCCGATGATGGAACACCTGTGCGATATAGAGGATTAACTAGGACAGCAGTTTACGTAGCGTCTGTCGGGTAATCCGACCGTCGTAGGGGTAACCTGAACTATTGTCCATTTGTTGCAAGAGGCTCGACCGGCTGACAACCTCTTTCGCCAGAAGGCTGAGTTGATCCTGTTGCACGTTGCCTGTCAGCGGACGCTGGGCCAAAGCACGCAGATCGGCGATCTTGATGGTTTGGCTCCAGAACCCGCCCTTTAACGTATTGAAGTTCTCCAGCATCGCACTGGCCAGTTGTTTGTCATCCTGGAACTTCAACGGATTGCTGGAACGTACAACGTCGTTGATATTCTGCCTGCTGAACCGACCGTCCAGTACGCCCGTGCGTCCGTCGCGATCCAGGGCGGTCATGAGTTCCGGCCGTTTCTCGATTTCCCTGGCCAACCTGATGTTCTGATCCATGGTCGGGTTGCCTGTCAGCGGTCTTGCAGCCATGTTGCTCAAACTTTGCCGCGTCACGTAGCCAGGGTTTTTCGGGTCCATGAACACGTTGAATTTGTCCAGCAGTTGTTGGGCCAACTGTTCATGACTGCGCTTTGAATAGTGCGGATCGGGCTGCTGGGGGAACGGCCTTGGCGGTGGGTTTCCATGGATCGGGTGCGGCCTGTGTGGCGGATGCCCATGGATCGGGTGCGGGCAATGCGGCAGGTGCCCATGATGGGGCGGCCTGGCCGGGAAGAAAAAACCTTTCATGCTGCCGAGAATGCCCCGAGCACCATCGCTCTGCGCCGTGGTTGCCTGGCTGGCCCCCTGGTCGCGGGCGCCCGCAGCGGCCTCTGCCAACGGCGGTGACCCGGCGAACACCGGTCCCGACTTACCCGCTGGCGCGCTGAAACTAGGGCCACTGGAAGGTGACCCGATAACCGCAGCCTTCACCTCCTTGGTGCTGGCCCCTTGCTGAGCCTCTTGATGTGTGCCGTCAGTTGGTAGATTGACAACAGGCTGATTGAACGCAGGTACCGACATAAATATTCTCCAGTGCGACTTGCTGACACGGTCCACTTCACACACTCAAGCACCTCGATAACGCAGTTATCACAAGGCACCCGTGCAGGGTGGGTTGACGGTGTGTGGCAGGCCTACGGAGTTCGGTTCCTGAAAGCGATGAAAGCCGCAAAAAAAAGGTAGGAAATGCCCCCAACGATCCTTCAACCTGCGTAGAAGAATCGTCAGGCGCATACGCGACAGCGCGAGGAAAGGCGCTGTGAACTGTGTCAGCAGCAACGTTTTGGATTGGCAAGCACATCGCCGTCGCCCGATCAAGGCGCGGCGACTCCCTCGTCACACGATCAGAAGCCCACGCTCGCCTGGACAAAGAACGTACGCGGCTCCCCCAGGTAGATCCCCGAATTGTTATCGCTGGAGCGGGTGAAGTGCTGCTGGTCGAACAGGTTTTTCACCCCCACGCCCAGCTTCAGGTTCGACAGTTGTGCGCCAAAGTCATAGCCACTGCGCACGTTGACGGAAACATACCCCGGGATATCCCCGTACTGGCCATCAGCGGTCGGCTGCGTGATGTAGGTGCTGGTGGTGCCTGGCGCCCGTTGGCCGGACTGGGCATACACATCAAGGTTGTGGGTCCAGCGGTTGACGGCATAACGCAGGCCCAGGGTCGCCACTTCACGGGAGTACAACGGCAGGTCACGGCCCTTGAACGCAACGTCACCTTCGGAGGTTGCCTTGGTGTAGGTAAAGCCGGCATTGGCACTCAGGCCTTCCAGGCGCGGGTCGAGGTTGGCCAGGTCATAATGGGCCGAGGCTTCGATACCCGTGTGCTTGGTAGCCCCCAGATTGGTCCAGCCCACGTCATTGCTGACATATTGCAGCTCATCGGAGAAGTCGATGTAGAACAGCGTCACTTCGCCGCCCCACACATTGTCGTTGTAGCGGGTGCCGATCTCGTAGGTCTTGGCCTTTTCCGGTTGCAGGCCATTGGCCGTCTGGTCGCCATTTCCGCCCTGGCCCAGTTGGAAGTACTGCAAACTGCCGAAGGACGTTTCGTAGTTGGCAAACAGTTTCCAGGCATCGGAAACGTGATACATCACGCTCAGGGCCGGCAGCGGCTCATTGTTCTTGATCTCGCGGCGCTTCTCCTGGGTGCGGGTGCCGTTCAAGCCCACCACCGGGCGGTCATGCCATTCGGTGCGGATGCTCTCGAAGCGGATGCCTGGCGTGATCGTCCACTTGCCGACATCAATTTTGTCATCAATGTAGAACGCGTTGGCCTCGGTGCCACCGGTACGGTCCTGATAAACGTGGCCGTCGTTTTGACCGATTGGCGTGGGGACGTTATTGACCAGTCTCAGGTTGCTGGCCTGTTCATGCATACCTTCTTTCAGGTAGCGGTAGCCGACGCTGACTTCCTGGCTGGTCGGCCCCAGGTCAAACACATGGGACACCCGCGGCTCGATGCCAAAGGTGTAGTAGGTGCGCGGAAAGGAGCCAAGGGTCTGCTGGTCACGGCTGGCGATGTTGCTGCCACGAAAGCTGTCGGAGTAGTACGTCAGCACTTCCGCCTGGGTGCGGTCGTCGATCTGGCGGATGTACTTGAACGAAACATCCTTGCGCCGACCGCTGAAGTTGTCCCAGTCGCGCACCGACTGGTAAGGGTTGGCGTCGAACTGCTTCTGGGTCAGGCCACCGGGCATGTCGGCGCTGGCGTCGTAGTAATGGAAATTCAGGGTGAAATCGTCTTGATCCGTCGGTGCCCAGTGGGTCTTGAGGATCACATCATCGATGTCGTTACCATTGTTGCTGTCGCGATAGCCGTTGCCATTGACCCCGGAGTACAGGAGCGCCATGCCAATGCCATTGTCCGCGGTGCCACCGATAAAGGCGCTGTCGACATGTTTCCAACCGCCATGGGAAGAGGTTTGCAGGGTGGTGCCGACTTCACCGGAAAAGGTCTCGGGGATCGCACGGGTCACGAAGTTGATCACACCGCCGACGTTCTGCGGTCCATACCGCACGGAACCGGCGCCACGCACCACATCGATACTCTCCAGGTTGCCGGCGGAAATCGGTGCCATCGACAACTGCGGCTGGCCGTAGGGGGCGAACGCTGCGGGAATACCGTCAATCAATACGGTGGAACGAGGCGACAGGCGCGACGTCAGGCCGCGTACGCCGACGTTGAGGGAAATATCGCTGCCGCCGGTACCATTGGACTCCTGCACCTGCACACCGGGCACCCGGCGCAGCACGTCACCGACATTCATCGCCCCCTGTTCCACCATGGCTTCGCGACGGATCACCGTCCGCGCGCCGGGGTGGTTCTGGACCACTTCGGCATTGGCATCGCCCAGCCAGTCGCCCACCACATTGATCGCGGTCGCACCGAGTTCCAGGGGCGCACCGGCTTCACCGCTGCCATTGGCAAGGGGATGCAGGGTCACTGAGCCCGAGTCGATCTGGTAGTCCAGGCCACTGCCTTGCAGCAACTGGCGCAGGGCCTGTTCCGGCGACAGGTTGCCCTCAACCGCCGGGGCTTGTTTGCCAGCCACCATCTGTGGGCTGAAAAACACTTGCAGCGAGGTTTGCTGGCCCAACTGGCTCAGCGCAGCCCCCAGGGACTGGGCCTTGATATGAATGGCGGCGTCGGCGTCGGCGTAGGCCGCAGGCATTGCGGCGCTGATTGCCATTGCCAGGGCCAGGGGGGCCCAGCGGGAGGTTTTATTGTTGTTCGCAGCGAGTTTTTTCACGTCGTACCTAGTCCAATGATGCCAAGAGCGCGCGGCCGTTAATGCAAACCAGTTGCAGTTGGGCAAGAAGACGAAGAACTCGGGAAAAACCTGAATCTAGCGTGGAATTATTTCCTGACTACCGTCAGGCAGCGTGCGCAAGGCCACCGGCAGGATGTGCGGCAAGGCCTTGAGCAAGGCATCGGTGTCGCTGGATTTGAACACGCTGGTCAGGCGCAGGTTGCGGGTAGCGGCACTGACCCGCAGGGGTTTTTCGCGGTAACGCGACACTTCCCGCGCCACCTCGGCAAGGCTGGCGTCGTTGAACACCAGCTTGCCAGTCTGCCAGGCCATGAGGGCTTGAGCGTTGACCGGGCGGGCCGCCTCGACCGCGCCCTGGCTGTCGATCGAGGTGCCAAGGCCAGCGGTCAATGTGACCACAGGCTGTGCAGCATGCCCTTGTACCTTGACCGTTCCCGCCTCGACCACCACGCGGGTCTGGTCATCGTCGCGGCGCACATCAAAGCGGGTGCCGGTGACCGTCACCTGCCCTGCCCCGGCCTGCACCACGAACGGCCGGCTGGTGTCGTGCTCGACACTGAACAGCGCCTGGCCCTGTTTGAGTTCGATCCCGCGCTGGCCTTTTTCATAGTGCACCACCACCACGCTGCGGCTGTTCAAATCCATTAGCGAGCCATCGGGCAATGCCACTTGGCGGCGCTCGCCCAGCGCGGTACGAAACTGCGCGTCATACACCGCCGCAGGCTCCAGGCCGCTGAACAGCCCAAGACCCACGGCCACCGCCAGCACGCTGGCCGCCATGGCGTAGCGCACCACCGCACGGCGCTTGCGCGGCACAGGTGTCGCAGCCAACGCCTGCAAACGGACCTTGGGCAACAGGTCGGCGGCGCTCCACACCCCTTGCAGCACCTCGAATTCGTACTGATGAGCGGGATGTTCCCCACACCAGGCATCGAAAAGCCCCTGGTCCTCAACACTCAAGGGTTGGGCCTGCAAACGCACGAACCACTGCGCCGCCTCGTCACGCACCGTTGCGCTGCCACAGGCACACTCACGGGTATCCATCATGGAAGATCCTGTTTCAAAGCCGGCATTGGTCATGGGGCCAGTGCGTCCAGGCGATCACGTAGATGCCGCAGGGTGCGGATCATATACTTTTCCACCATGTTTTTAGAAAGCCCCAGGCGCTCGGCGATTTCCTGTTGGGTCAGGCCCTCGATCTTTTGCCAGATGAAAATCCTGCGGCAATTGAGGGGCAATTCGGCCAGGGCCCGCTCGATGGACTCCGCCAACTGGACCGCGTGCATGAAATGCTCCGGGTCGCCACTGGGCAACGCATTCTGGTCAAGGCCTTGCAGCGCCAGTGCTTCGCGCCGGTCTGCGCGACGATAGGCATCCACCGCAATATTGCGCGCCGTCTGGTGCAAATAGGCGCGCGGCTGCTCGACCAGCACCGACTTGGACTCCAATACCCGCACAAACGTATCGTGGGCCAGGTCCTCGGCCTGCTGGCGATTGCGCAAGCGACGCGTCCAGGTCCCGACCAGTTCTTCGTAGTACGCGAAAAAGCCTGGTCTGCGTGGCGGCTGAGGAGTCATCGAGGGGGCACTGGGTCGGCGGGGCGTGAATAGTAATGCTTCCTATTAAGCGGAGCAATTGCTTCCCGTCGCCAATCCAGCCTCTAGACCAACCGCTTGATCTGCTTATGCCGCCACACCAACCGGTAGTACGCCGTCTGCAACCCCAGCATCACCAGATAGGTCACCGGCAACTCCACCCCCAACACACAGAAGATCGAGATCGCCACCGGCATCAGCACCACGCCGCTGGCGCGCATGATGCCGCCAATCACCGCCTGGAAACCAAATACCAGAAGGCTCCAGAGCATGATGTGCAGCAGGTGCTCAGCCTGGGCCCGGGCCTGCACATCGGTGATGAACAGGCCCAGTAGCCAGTGGGACAGGGCATAGCCGAGCAGGATCAGGCCACCCGTCAGGCACAGAAAGAACAGGTAGACCTGCCACAGCGGGCGTCGCAAAGAGGCCTGCATGAAAAGCGGGGCCTCGGATCTACACAGCGACCGAGGGGTTATAGCGTATTGGATCCGATCATGCTGTGTTTTGCCCAACCCACCCCGCCTATCCCAGCATTTCCCGAAGCCTGTACCACAGCATGCCCAGCGCCAGTAATGGCGAGCGCAACGCTTTGCCGCCCGGAAACGTCATATGGGGCACCCGGCTAAAGGTATCCAGGCCCTGGCTGACGCCAGCGTGGATACCCTCGGCCAGCAGCCGCGCACACCAGTGGGTGACATTCAGACCATGCCCCGAATAACCCTGGGCGTAAAACACGTTGGGATACTGTTGCAACCGACCGACCTGGGGAAAGCGATTGGCGGTAATACCAATCTTGCCGCCCCATTGGTACTCGATGGCGGTGTTAGCCAACTGTGCAAACACCTTGAGCATCTTCGGTCGCATGTAAGCCGCGATATCCACCGGGTCGCGCCCCGAATAATGGCAGGCGCCTCCGAACAGCAGCCGACGGTCGGCGGAAAGTCGGTAGTAGTCCAGGCCCACTTTCTGGTCGCACAACGCCAGGTTCTGCGGGATCAACTCGTCGGCGAGCGCAGCCGGCAACGGCGCCGTGGCGATGATATAGCTGCCGGCAGGCAGCACCTTGCCACTCAGGCGCGGCTCCAGTTCGTCAAGGTGTGCGTTGCACGCCAACACCAGGCTGCCGGCGCGCACGGTGCCACCGGCGCAGCGCACCTGCACAGTGTCGCCATGGATCAGTTGCAGCGCCGGGCTGTGCTCGAAGATCCGCACGCCCAGCGCCTCGGCCACACGGGCCTCGCCCAGCACCAGGTTCAGCGGATGCAAGTGGCCCGAGCCCATGTCCACCAAGCCACCGGCGTACACCTGGGAGCCGACCACCTGCGCCATATCCTGTGCCGCCACCAGGCGGGTTTCGGGCCTGTAGCCCAGGGCAGCCAGGCTGTCCTGTTCGCCCTTGAAGGCAGCAAATTGCGCCGGTGTGTTGGCCAACTCGCAAAAGCCCCAGCGCAGGTCGCAGTCGATCGAATGCTCACGGATGCGCTCCCCCACCAACGCCACCGAATCGATCCCGGCCCGCTGCAGGTAACGCACGCCGTCCTCGCCCACATACCGGGCAAAGCCTGAGACGTCATGGCCAATCCCGCGGATCAACTGCCCACCATTGCGCCCACTGGCCCCCCAGCCGATGCGCCGGGCCTCCAGGAGGACCACCGAAAGGCCGCGCTGGGCGAGTTCAATGGCGGTGTTGACGCCGGTAAAGCCGCCGCCGATCACACACACATCGGCACTCAGGTCCTCGGCCAGTGCAGGACGCTGGGGCATGGCGTTGGCCGACGCCAGGTAGTAGGAACGGGCATGGTCTTGGGAGGCGTTCATCGGTTGGACTTCACTTTGCTCCAGGCCCGGGTCATCACACGCATGATGGCGGGGCTGGGGGTGGTGGAAATGTACAGTTTGTCGAGTACGTCCTGGGGCGGGTACACCTCGGGGTTGTTCACCAATTCCGGCGCCATGAAGGCCTTCGCCGCCGGGTTGGGGTTGGCGTAGCCAACGTAGGTGCTGACCTTGGCAATCACCTCGGGGTCCAGCAGGTAGTTGATAAACGCGTGGGCCTGCTTCGGGTTGGTGGCGTCTGCGGGAATCGCCAGCAAGTCGAACCACAGGTTGCTGCCTTCCTTGGGAATCGCATAAGCGATGTTCACGCCGTTCTTGGCTTCCCTGGCGCGGTTGGCGGCCTGGAACACATCGCCGGAATAACCGAAGGCCACGCAGACATCACCGTTGGCTAGGTCCGAGATGTACTTGGATGAATGGAAATAGGTGATGTACGGACGCAGGGTCAGCAACTTGGCTTCGGCCTTTTTGTAATCGCCTACCTTCTCGCTACGTGGATCCATGCCCAGGTAATTGAGGATCGCCGGGAATGCTTCATCGGCCGAGTCGAGGAACGCCACGCCACATTGCTGCAGCTTCTTCAGGTTCTCAGGCTCGAACATCACCGCCCATGAATCGATGTGATCGATGCCCAGTACTTGCTTGACCTTGTCGACGTTATAGCCAATGCCATTGGTGCCCCACAGGTACGGCACCGCATGCACATTGCCGGGGTCGTTCTGCTCCAGCAGCTTGAGCAGCTTGGGGTCCAGGTTCGGGTAGTTGGGCAATTGCGCGCGGTCCAGCGTGAGGAATGCCCCCGCCTTTACCTGGCGCCCGAGGAAGTGATTGGATGGCACCACCACGTCATACCCGGTGCGCCCCGCCAGCAGCTTGCCCTCCAGGGTTTCGTTGGAGTCGAACACGTCATAGACCACCTTGATCCCCATCTTGGCCTGGAAGTCGGCCAGGGTGGTTTCGCCAATGTAATCGGTCCAGTTATAGACACTGACCGTTGGCGCGGCGTGGCTGGCGCTGCTGAACACCGCTGCCAGGGCCAGCGGGAGAAGCTGTTTGACGAGACGCATATCAACACCCCTTTACATGAGTAATTATTGTTAGAGCCCTGTAGGAGCCGGCTTGCCGGCGATAGCGATTTGCCCGTTGGCGCCTTACCGCCTGACGCACCGCGATCACCGGCAAGCCAGCTCCTACAAGGTGTCAGACGCTGAGCAGCAGGAACTCACGCTCCCAGGAGCTGATCACCCGCTTGAAGTTCTCATGCTCGGCGCGTTTCACTGCGACATAACCCTGTACAAACTTGTCCCCCAGGTACTGCTTGACCGTCTCGCAGGCCTCCATGCGTGCCAGGGCATCTTCGATGGTGATCGGCAGGCGCAGGTTGCGCCGTTCATAGGCGCGGCCTTCCACCGGCGCGCTCGGCTCGATCTTTTCGATCATCCCCAGGTAGCCGCACAACAGGCTGGCGGCGATGGCCAGGTAGGGGTTGGCGTCGGCACCCGGCAGGCGGTTTTCCACACGCATCGCGTCAGGGCTGGAAGTCGGTACACGCAGGCCCACGGTGCGGTTTTCTTCGCCCCACTCCACGTTGACCGGCGCCGAGGTGTCCGGCAGGAAGCGGCGGAACGAGTTGACGTTGGGCGCGAACATCGGCAGCAGCATAGGGATGTATTTCTGCAGGCCGCCAATGTGATGCAGGAACAGCGGGCTCATTTGCCCGCTGGCATCGACAAACACTGGCTGGCCCGTGGCGATGTCCACCACGCTCTGGTGCAGGTGCATGGCGCTGCCCGGCTCGTCGGCCACCGGCTTGGCCATAAAGGTCGCGGCCACATTGTGCTTGAGCGCGGCTTCGCGCAGGGTGCGCTTGAATACGGTGATCTGGTCGGCCAGGTCGAGGGCGTCGCCATGGCGGAAGTTGATTTCCATCTGCGCCGGGCCGTCTTCGTGGATCAGCGTATCGAGGTCCAGCCCCTGGGCTTCGCACCAGTCGTAGACATCTTCGAACAGTGGGTCGAATTCGTTGGCCGCGTCGATGGAGAACGACTGGCGCCCGGTTTCGGCGCGACCGGATCGGCCCACCGGAGTTTTGAGCGGCAGGTCCGGGTCTTCGCAGCGCTGGGTCAGGTAAAACTCCATTTCCGGCGCGACAATCGGCTGCCAGCCCTGCTCGGTATAGAGCTGCAGGACTTTTTTCAGCACATTGCGCGGTGACAGCTCGATGGGATTGCCCTGCTTGTCGAAGGTGTCGTGGATCACGATGGCGGTGGGTTCAATGGCCCATGGCACCACGTAAGTGGCATTGGCCACCGGGCGGCAGACCATGTCGATATCGGCGGGGTCCAGCAGGTCGTAGTAGATATCGTCGTCGACAAAGTCCCCGGTAACCGTTTGCAGCAACACACTTTCCGGCAGGCGCATGCCGCGCTCATGCAGGAACTTGTTGGTGGGCGCAATCTTGCCGCGGGCGATGCCCGTCAGGTCGCTGATCACACATTCGACTTCGGTAATCTTGTGTTCTTTCAGCCAGGTGGACAACTGATCGAAAGGGGCATTCATAAAGACCTCGGCATGGGTTGGGTGCTGCGACGGCTTGTACTCCCGGCGCATTGAGGTCTATCTTGGGCCAGCCCTACCCAGGCATCTATCCACTTTGCACGACCCACAACGCACCAATAGAGTGCGCACGGATCACCCATGACACAGGCAACAGCTTTGCGCGTACAGGCCTTCACCACCGGTGATGTGGCCGCCCAATGCAGTGCGACACCCGGTTGGGTGCAGCAGTACCAGCAGATGTCCCCGGGGCATTTTGCCGGGCAGGTCCGCTACCTCGACTTGCAGGGGGTGCAGGTGTACGAAGAGTGCATGAACACCCGCGTCGAGCAGCACTTCAACGCGCCGCCAGGTTCTCTGGCCTTCTGTTTCGACGGCAGCGACAACGCGCTGTACCTGCTCAATGGCGAAAGCCGCAACACCTGGATCACCCCGGAAAACTACCGCGAAGTGGCAGTGGTGTTCGGCCCGCAGTTCGTGCAACGCCATGGCCTGGATGTGGCACGGCTCGAAGGCCTGTTCATGGCACCGTTGACCTGCCAACAGAACGCGCTGTTCAGCCGCTGGCTCAGTGGCACCCTGACGCGCCTGTCCAGCGTGATCGACCCGATCAGCCGCGATGCCCTCACCCGGCAACTGCTGGACGATTGCCTGTTTATCCTCGACAACGCCTGCGTATGCCTGGACCGCCCCTCATTGCAGCGACGTAGCGCAGAACGCCAACTGATGGCACGTATTGGCGCGTGGGCGGCGGATGCGCCGGATGAAACCGTCAACCTGCTGCAACTGGCGCAGATTGCCGGTGTGCCGCTGCGCCAGTTGCAGCAGGGCTTCAAGACCTACACCGGGATGAGCCCGGCACAGTGGTTGCGCCTGCGCCGGTTGAACGGCGCGCGGCGCGAGTTGTTGAGTTCAACCCAGAGCACGGTGGCCGAGGTGGCGATGAATTGGTCGTTCTGGCATTTGGGGCGGTTTTCCAACAGCTACCGAGAGCTGTTCAAGGAACTGCCCAGCGAGACCCGCAAACGTCACTGCTGAACTGCAACCCTCTGCAGGAGCCGGCAAGCCGGCTCCTGCAGAGGGTTGCATTGCATCTGAGGGGCAGCGAGCACTTATAAAGGCGTGCACTTATGCCTAGCTTATGCGCCCCCGCCCCGCGCTTTAAGGCCTCGCCCCCATGGTTGTGCGTTTTCGTCCCGTCGTCACCTCACGTTTGGCCCTCGGCCTGCTGCTCAGCGGCGGTATCGGCAACAGCCTGGCAGCTGAGCTTGAACTGCCAGCGCTGAACATCCAGGGCCAGGATCAGTCCGGTTATCGCGCGCAAAGCGCCTCAGTCGGTGGCTTCGACGAAGCACCGCTGCTCGATACCCCGGCCTCGATCACGGTGATCAATGCCGCGCTGATCAAGGACCAGCAGGCACGCCTGCTCAGTGAAGTGCTGCGCAACGATGCCTCGGTGGGCGAAAGCTACGCGCCGATCGGCTACTACGAAAACTTCGTGGTGCGGGGGTTTTCCCTGAATGCTGCCAGCAGTTACAAGATCAACGGCCGCACCATCACCGGCGAGCAGAACGTGGCCCTGGAAAACAAGCAACGGGTGGAGTTGCTCAAGGGCCTGGCGGGCTTGCAAAGCGGGATCTCCGAGCCCAGTGGTGTGATCAACTACGTGACCAAGCGCCCGGAAGATGTGCGCTCGGTCACGGTCGCCACCGATGATCGCGGCAGCGGCTATATCGCCACTGATGTCGGCGGCTGGTTTGGCAGCGAACAGCAGTTCGGCCTGCGCGCCAACGTCGCCCATGAAGACCTCAATTCCTATGTCGAACACGCCAATGGCCAGCGCGATTTTGTGTCCCTGGCGTTCGACTGGAACATCAGCCCCGACGCCGTGCTGCAACTGGATGCCGAATACCAGGACAAGCAACAGCGCTCGGTGCCCGGCTACCAGTTGCTTGGCGGCACCGCAGTGCCCCATGACGCCTCGCCGAAAAAACTGCTCGGCCACCAGAGTGGCTCCAAGCAGGTGAGCATCGACTCGCTGAACCTCAACGGCAAGTTCGAGTACCGCTTCAGTGACCAGTGGAAAGGCAACATCAGCGCCGCCCGCAGCAAGGTAGTGATTGACGACTACAGCTCGTTTGCCTGGGGTTGCTACGGCTCCGCCAGTTGCACAGGCGTCAAGGTGCCGAACTACTTCAGCCCGGAAGGCAACTACGACATTGCTGACTACCGCAGCCCCGACGACACCCGGCGCAACGATGAAATCCAGGCGGCAATGACCGGGCTGTTCGACACCGCAGGAATAGGCCATGAACTGACCTTCGGCACCAGCGCGTTCCGCCGGGTGATCGACAAGCGCAAGTCAGTCAACGAGTACCTCGGCACCGCCAATATCGATCAGGACCCGCCAACCTTCCCGCCTACCGACAAGCCGTTGAACGACCGTCACCGACGCCTCGACAGCCGTCAGTACGGCCTGTTCGTCACCGACCGCATCAGCTTCAACGAGCAATGGCAAACCGTGCTCGGTGGCCGCCAAGTGCGCCTGGATGAAAAAGCCTTCGATCAAGGTGGCGTACAGGAGCGTCACACCCAGCAGTACGAGTTCCTGCCCAATGCCGCGCTGATCTACAAGCCGATGGACAACCTGTCGCTGTACACCAGCTACAGCAAAGGCCTGTCCCTGGGCGGCGAAGCGCCGTGGTATGCGAGCAATGATGGGGAGATCCTCGCCCCGACTGTCTCGCGCCAGATCGAAGCCGGGGTGAAATACGACTGGCGCCGTATCAGCTTTGCCGCCGCCGTGTTCCAGACCCGCCAGGCCTATCAGTACGCCAAGCCCGATAGCGCAGGCGACTTCACCTACGTGCAGCAGGGCCAGCAGAAAAACACCGGGCTGGAACTGTCGGCCAATGGCTGGGCCACCGAGCGGCTGCAGATCGCGACCAGTGTGGCGGCGATTCGCGCCCGGGTCAGCGGTACTGGCACGCCGCAATACGAAGACCACCAGACGATCAACGTGCCCAAACTGCGCGCCAGTGTGTACGCCGACTACGCCCTGCCCTGGGTCAATGGCCTGGCGGTACTGGGCGGCGTGCAGTACAGCGCCAGCAAGAACGCCAACCGCACCGGCAATGTGGAGGTGGGGGATTACGCGGTGGTCAATGTCGGCAGCCGCTACACCACCAAGGTCGACGGCTATGAAACGGTGTTGCGCCTGAGCGTCGACAACCTGTTCGACAAGCGCTACTGGCGTGACGCGGGCGAATACATGGGCGATGACTATCTGTTCCAGGGCGCGCCATTGACCGCACGCCTGAGTGCCTCAGTCAACTTCTGACCCCACCCCATCCACGGTAGGCGCTGGCTTGCCAGCGATGGCGGTGGGTCAGTCGCAGACAATTTGGCTGACCTCCCGCTATCGCCCGCAAGCCGACTCCTACAGTGGGGGGCAATTGTCTGGGTTACTTGGGCATCTTGCGAAAGCCCACTGCCAAGCGGTTCCAGCTGTTGATGGTAGCGATGGCCACGCTCAGGTCAACTTGTTCGGCGGCGCTGAACTCGGCCTTGAGCAATGCGTAATCTTCATCCGAGGCGTGGGTCTGGCTGATCAATGTCAGGCTTTCGGCCCAGGCCAGGGCTGCACGCTCGCGCGGGGTGAAGAACGGCGTTTCGCGCCAGGCCGAGACGGTGTACAGACGACGCTCGGTCTCGCCGCCCTTGCGGGCATCGGCGGTGTGCATGTCCAGGCAGAAGGCGCAGCCGTTGATCTGTGAGACCCGCAGGCGCACCAGTTCCAGCAGGGGCAGTTCGATGGACAATTTGCCGACGGCAGCTTCCAGGGCCAGCATGGCTTTCATGGCGTCAGGGGAAGCAGTGTAGAAATCGATGCGGGCAGACATGGTGTTACTCCAGGACAGTAGGAATTGGTGCCCAGCTTAATCACCCCACTGCCCTGCACAAATAGCCAATCCCGGCGAAGAACAGGTAGCCAATGCCCGGTGGTTCAGGCCCGGCTGCGCAGCCAATGCAAGAAGCCCTTTTTCACGGGCACGATCGGCGCGTCCTGGATCAGGTGCTGGGCGGCGTGCAGGCGGAAGTCCAGGAGGTTCTGCATCGCCTCGCTGATATCGTGGCGCGCATCCAGGCACGGCTTGAGGTATTCCTTTTCGATGCGGTAGAGGGTGCAGTAGGTCTTGGCCACAAAATCCGCCGGTACGCCCTGCTCCTCGAGGATCCCGGCTTCGCCGATCACTTCCCCCGGCCCCATGCGTGCGGCTTCGAACGTATTGGCAGCCTTGATGAGCATCACCGAAACCACCCCGGACTCAATGATGAACAGGTGATCGCTGGCTTCCCCCGCCGGCAGGATCATCTCGCCGGCGCGAAAGCTGTGCAGGGTCATGTTCTGGCTGAAGGTCTCCTTCTCTTCCTGGCGCAGGGTCGAGAAGATATTCGAGCTTTCCAGCAATGCCCGTGCTCGCGATGTCGTCGGCGAAGTCGGGCTTTCGGCACTCGACAGCAGGCTCACGCCGGCCGCCTGCAAATGCCGGTAGGCCAGGTCATACAGCTGATTGCGCACCTCGCGTTTAAGGCCCATGGCCGGCACGAAACCGCTGATTTCATATTCCACGCCGCCGCCCGTGGAGGTCTTGAACGCCACGCTTGGCGCCGGGGTGACCAGCAATTGCCGGCAGCCTTGCATGGCACGCTCCAGGGCCTCAAGCACTGTTTGTGGACGCGCATGGGGGCTGACCTGCAGGCTCACTGCCAGGCCGAACATATCGGCCGGGCGCGAGAAATTGATGATCTTGGCCTTGGCCGCCAGCGAGTTGGGGATCACCGCCATGCTGCCCTGGGAGGTTTGCAGGCGCGTGGCGCGCCAGTCGATATCCGTCACCCGGCCTTCGGTGCCGTCGATGGAGATCCAGTCATCCAGTTGGTAGGGCTTGGTGGTGTTGAGCACGATCCCGGAGAACACGTCGCTCAAGGTGCTTTGCAACGCCAGGCCGACGATGATTGCCACCGCGCCGGACGTCGCCAGTACCCCCTTGACCGGCAGGTCGAGCACGTAGGCCATGGCGGCGATGATCGCGATCAGGAAGATCACCGCGCCCATCAGGTCTTGCAGCAACCGCCCGGTATGGCCGACCCGTTGCATCATCAAGGCCCCGAGCAACACCGTCAGGGTGCGTGCGGCAAATAGCCACCAGCCGATCTGCAAGGCCGTGGCGGCCATGTGCAATGGCGTGTTGCCAGCATAAGGCGCGATTTGCATGGGGTTCATGCCGTCGTTGAACAGCACCGCGCTGTAGGCAGCAAAAAGCACCAGGCGGGTGGCCAGTTTCCAATTGCCGGAGTTGGCAGAAAACAGACGCCAGACGACGATATCGATAAGGATCAGCGCCAGGGCGCAGAGCATCGGGTGATCGGAGATAAAAGACAGCATCCAGACGACTCCAGGGCGAATGCCGTGAAGATCGCACGAAATGGGGTTGGCGGGTATAGGTTCCAACGAACGAAGCGAAAACCCTGTAGGAACTGTCTCGCCCGGCGAGGCTGCGATAGCGGTGGGTCGTCTGCGCTACCTGCTGGGCCTTGGTATAACGTTCGATCAGCCGTTGGGGCATGGGGGTTTCCTCCTTTCACGGGCAACCGCCATCCTTGGCCGGTCAACCGGCCTGGCTGTCAGGTTGGGTAAGTCGGGGCGCTGCGCAGGCCTGTCAGCCGTGCATCTGGCCGAACTGGCCGGACTGGAAGTCGACAAAGGCCTGGTGAATCTCTTGCTCGGTGTTCATCACGAACGGCCCGTGGCCAACAATCGGCTCGTCGATAGGGTCACCGCTGAGTAGCAAGACCATGGCATCGTCATTGGACTCCAGGCTGATCTGCTTGCCGTCGCGCTCAAACAACACCAGTTGCCCTTCGCGTGCCAGCTCACTGCCGTTGACTTGCACGGTGCCCTTGAGCACCACCAGCGCGGTGTTGCGCCCGGCGTGCAGGTCCAGGGTCACCGCCTTGGCGCCATTGAGCCGCAGGTCCCACACGTCAATTGGCGTGAAGGTCCGCGCCGGGCCAGTTTGACCGGCGAACTCACCGGCAATCAGGCGCAGGCTGCCGGCGCCATTGGCCAGGGGCAACGACGGGATATCCCCGTCGAGGATGGTCTGGTAGCCGGCGTCGCTCATTTTGTCCTTGGCAGGCAGGTTGACCCACAGCTGCACCATTTCCAGGGCGCCACCGCGTTTGGCGAACGCTTCGGAATGGAACTCTTCATGCAGGATCCCTTTGGCTGCCGTCATCCACTGCACGTCGCCCGGGCCGATGGTGCCGCCTGCTCCAGTGGAGTCGCGGTGCTCCACTTCCCCCTTGTAGACGATGGTCACGGTTTCAAAACCGCGATGCGGGTGTTGGCCCACGCCACGTCGCTGCGTAGTGGGGGGGAAATCCGCCGGGCCGGCGTGATCCAGCAGCAGGAACGGGCTGATGTGCTTGCCCATGGTGTCGTAGGAAAACAGGGTGCGAACCGGAAAACCGTCGCCTACCCA
The DNA here is from genome assembly GCF_000730425.1 of Pseudomonas fluorescens. Taxonomy (NCBI): domain Bacteria; kingdom Pseudomonadati; phylum Pseudomonadota; class Gammaproteobacteria; order Pseudomonadales; family Pseudomonadaceae; genus Pseudomonas; species Pseudomonas fluorescens. Next base: position 1,565,724 of record NZ_CP008896.1, read on the forward strand.
GTGGCCCCGTGGGCTGGTGTAGATACCAATGATGTTTTTCATGGTGTTTCTCCTAATCAGTGCATGGATACACCTTAAATCCGTTACCTTTATTGCACTAGATGGCAAAAACGACCCTTAGCGTTCTATTTGGAGAACGATGGTGGAAGACCTCAATACCCTCTACTACTTCACCCAAGTGGTCGAACACGGCGGTTTCGCCGCCGCCGGACGGGCCCTGGACATGCCCAAGTCCAAGCTCAGCCGGCGCATCAGCGAGCTGGAGGAGCGCCTGGGCGTGCGCCTGATCAACCGCACCAGCCGCCATTGCTCCCTGACCGAGATCGGCCAGGCCTATTACCAACGCTGCCTGGCGATGCGTATCGAAGCCGAAAGCGCCGCCGAAGTGATCGAACGCAACCGCTCCGAACCCCAGGGTATCGTGCGCATAAGCTGCCCCACCGCCCTGCTCAACTCCTGGGTCGGGCCGATGCTCACGCGCTTTATGCTGCAGTACCCGTTGGTGGAGTTGCATATCGAGAGCACCAACCGCCGCGTCGATGTGGTCCACGAGGGCTTTGACATCGCCCTGCGTATCCGCTTTCCGCCACTGGAAAGCAGCGAATTAGTGATGAAGGTGCTGGGCAACAGCACCCAATGCCTGGTGGGTAGCCCGCAGTTGCTGGCGCGCATGTCCAGCCCTGCACTGCCGGCCGACCTCCATGGGCTGCCGAGCCTGCATTGGGGCTCGGCGCAACGTGAATACCAATGGGAGTTGTTTGGCAGCCATGGCGCCAGCGCGGTGATCCGCCATGTACCACGCATGGTCACCGATGACTTGCCGGCCCTGTGTCACGCGGCAAAGGCCGGCATCGGCGTGGTGCACCTGCCCAGTGCAGTGGTGCGCGACGACATTGCGGCCGGGCGCCTGGTCAACCTGGTCCCCGGCTGGGCACCGCGCACCGGGAGTGTCCATGCGGTATTCCCCTCGCGCCGGGGCTTGTTGCCGTCAGTACGGGCCCTGATCGACTTCCTCGGTGTGGCGTTCGGGCAGAGCGATATGGTGTAGCTCACAAGGACAACATTTCCCCCCTTGGCCCCGTAGGCGCTGGCGTGCCAGCGATCGCGGGCTGCCTGCTGCCGCATCGCTGACTGAACCGCCGTTATCACTGCCAAGCCAGCGCCTACAAAGGAGCGGCCAGCCACATACCGAAGATGAAGAGAAGCTGGATTAAATTATATTTCGGTCATAATATGCGAATTAATATTACGACCGTAATTTTTTAATTCCCCGCATCAACAGGAGCCTGAAATGAGCCCACGCCCTCTCCTCCAAAGCCTTTTCCCGCCCCTGGCCCTGTTGCTCCTGCTCAGCGGCTGCAACAGCCAGGCCGACCCCACTGCCGAGGCTGCCGTCCCGCGTGCGGTGCTGGCGGCCAAGGTCGAAGCCGCCGCCAGCCAGCAGAATGCCTATACCGGGGTGGTGGCGGCCCGTACCGAAAGTGACCTGGGGTTTCGGGTCAGCGGCAAGGTGATCGAGCGCAAGGTCGATCCCGGCCAGCATGTATCCCGCGGCGACGCCCTGCTGGTCCTGGATATCGGTGACTTCGAGCTCGCTCTGCGTTCGGCGAAAAACCGTGTCAACGCCGCCCAGGCGCAACTGCGCCAGCGCCGTGATGACGCCCAGCGCTACCAACGCCTGACCAGCACCGGCGCGGTGTCACGGCAGATTTTCGACCAGTCCGCCACTAACCTGCAGGTTGCCCAAGCGCAGCTCACCGCCGCGCAGTCGGATGCCAGCCAGATCGAAAACCGCCGTACCTACTCGGTACTCAGGGCCGATGGCGATGGGGTGATCACCGATGTGCAGGTGCAGCGCGGGCAGGTGGTGGCCGAAGGGCAGGTCGTCGCGCGCCTGGCCCACGACGGGGCGCGGGAAGCCATCATCCACCTGCCGGAAAACCAACGCGACCATGCCTCGCAAAAAGCCCTGGCCCTGCCATTCGGCGCGCCGGACCAGGCCATCAACGCGACCTTGCGCGAATTGTCTGCCAGCGCCGATCCCGTCACCCGCACCTATCGCGCGCGCTATGTCTTGCACGGCACGGTTGAGCGTCTGGCCCTCGGTTCCACCATCACCCTGCGCCTGCAAGGCAACGGCCAGCCGCCACAGACCCGCGTGCCGATTGGCGCCCTGCAGGATACCGGCAACGGGACCGGGGTCTGGCTGATTGGCGCAGACGACAAGGTCAGCTTCGCCCCCGTCACCGTGGCCAGCCTGGGCCAGGAAGAGGCCCTGCTTTCCAGTGGCGTCAGCCCCGACCAACTGATCGTCGCCCTCGGCGCGCACCTGCTGCATCAGGGTGACAGCGTGCGCCTGTTGCCCGCCCAGGCACTGACCCTCAATCGTCGCCAGGAACCTTGAGCATGCATGGCCTCAACCTCTCCGCACTGGCGGTCAAGCACCGCGCTGTCACGCTGTTCCTGATCCTCGCGATCCTCGCGGCCGGGATTTACGCCTTCGACAAACTGGGGCGCGCCGAAGACCCGTTGTTCACCGTCAAGGTCATGACCATCACCGCCGCCTGGCCCGGCGCCACGGCCCAGGAGATGCAGGAGCAAGTGGCCGACCGCCTGGAAAAGCGCCTGCAGGAACTGGACGACTATGACCGCGTCGAAACCATCGCCCAGCCGGGTTTTGTGTCGATGCGCATGACCTTCCTCGAATCCACGCGCCCCAATGAAATCCAGGACCGGTTCTACCAGACCCGCAAAAAGCTCAGCGACGAAGCCGCCAGGCTGCCCAAGGGCGTGATCGGGCCGTTCTTCAACGATGAATATTCCGATGTGTACTTCGCCCTGTACGCTCTGGAAGCCGAACACCTGCCCCATCGCCAACAAGTGCAGATGGCCGAAGCGATGCGCCAGGATTTTCTCAGGCTGCCAGGGGTAAAGAAGGTCAATATCCTCGGTGAACAAGCACAACGGGTGTTCGTCGAGTTTTCCTATGAACGCCTGGCGACCCTGGGAATCAAGCCCGAACAGATCTTCGCCGCCCTCGCCGCACAAAACGCCGTGGCACCCTCGGGGTTTGTCGAAACGGCCGGCGCCCGCGCCTATATCCGTATTGACGGCGCCTTTGACAGCCTGGCGCTGATTGAAAACGTACCGCTGCCGGTGGACGGCAAGGTATTGCGCATCGCTGATGTCGCCACCGTCAGTCGTGGTTATGAAGACCCGCCCAGCTACCGCATCCGCCACCAGGGCGATCCCGCCTTGATGCTCGGCATCATCATGGAAAAACACTGGAACGGCCTGGACCTGGACAAGGGCCTCAAGGCCCTGGAAGACAAAATCCAGGCGGACCTGCCCCTGGGCGTCACCTTTGCGAAAGTCTCCGACCAGGCGAAAAACATTCGCCTGGCGGTCAATGAATTCATGCTCAAATTCTTCGTCGCCCTGGCCGTGGTGATGGTCATCAGCCTGTTGGCCCTGGGCTTTCGTGTCGGTTTGGTGGTGGCGGCAGCGGTGCCGCTGACCCTGTCCATCGTGTTCGTGATCATGCTGCTGACTGGCCGCGAATTTGACCGTATCACCCTCGGAGCACTGATCATTTCCCTGGGCCTGCTGGTGGACGACGCGATCATCGCCATTGAGATGATGGTGGTGAAACTCGAAGAAGGCTTCGACCGCATCCACGCCGCCACCTTCGCCTGGAGCTCCACCGCCGCGCCGATGCTGACCGGCACCCTGGTGACCATCATCGGCTTTCTGCCAGTGGGTTTCGCCCGTTCTGGCGCGGGCGAGTATGCCGGCAACATCTTCTGGATCGTCGGCTTTGCCCTGATCGCTTCGTGGTGGGTGGCAGTGGTGTTTACCCCGTACCTGGGGGTCAAGCTGCTGCCGGACATCAAGCCAGTACTCGGCGGCCATGACGCGATCTACGCCGGCCCCTGGTACCAGAAACTGCGCCGCCTGGTGCAGGCCTGTGTACGCCGGCGCTGGCTGGTGACCGGGCTGGTGGTGTCGGCGTTTGTGCTGTGCGGCGTGGGCATGGGCGTGGTGAAGAAGCAGTTCTTCCCCAACTCCGACCGCTCGGAACTGATCCTGGAGGTGTACATGCCACCGGGCAGCGCCTTCAAAAACACCGAGGCGGTGGCAGCGCAACTGGAAAAGGCACTGCTGCAAGAACCGCAGGCCCGCCTGGTCGACACCTACGTGGGCGGCGGTGCGCCGCGGTTTTTTCTTTCCCTGAACCCCGAGTTGCCCGACCCGGCGTTCGCCAAGCTGATCGTGCAAACCCCCGACGCCCAGGCCCGGGACGCCTTGAAACTGCGCATGCGCGAGCGTATTGCCGGCGGTGAATTCCCCGCCGCGCGGGTGCGGGTCACACAATTGCTGTTCGGCCCGCCGGTGCCCTTCCCGGTGGTGTTTCGCGTGTCTGGCCCCGACTTGAACCGGTTGCGCAGCCTGTCCGAAGAGGTACGCCAAGTGGTTGCCGCCAACCGCCTGGCCAAGGACGCGTTCCTCGACTGGGGCGAACGCAGCAGCGGTTATCGGCTGGTGCTGGATCAGGATCGCCTGCGCCTGCTGGGCTTCACCCCCAACGAGGTCAAATCCCAGCTCAATGCCCTGCTCAGCGGCAACCCCATTACCGAAGTGCGCGAAGGCAACCGTACCGTGTCTGTGGTTGCCCGGGCCCAAGGCAGCCAGCGTGAAGATCTCGGCAACCTCGACAATATGACCCTGACCAACAGCACCGGCGTGTCGGTGCCCCTGGCCCAGGTCGGGCATTTCCAGGCGGTGATGGAAGAACCGATCCTCAAGCGCCGCAACCGTGCGAGCACCTTCGAGGTGCGCGCCGACATCGTCGACGGCGTGCAACCGCCCGATGTGGAAATGGCCGTCTACAAAGACCTGCAACCACTGATCGCGCGCCTGCCGCCCGGCTACCGCGTGGACATCGGCGGCCCGGTGGAAGAAAGCGCCAAGGCCAACGTTGCCCTGGCGGCACTGTTCCCGATCATGATCCTGCTGACCCTTACGGTGATCATGTTCCAGGTGCGCTCGTTCGGCGTGATGCTCATGGTCTTCGCCACCGCCCCGCTGGGGTTGATCGGTGCAATGCCGACTTTGCTGCTGTTCGACCAGCCGTTTGGCTTCAATGCGATCCTGGGTCTGATCGGGATCGGCGGGATCCTGATGCGCAACACCCTGATCTTTACCGATCAGATCCGCCAGAACCAGGAACAGGGCATGGCGACCGGCGAAGCGATTGTCGAAGCCACCGTACGCCGCGCACGGCCAGTGATCTTGACCGCGCTGGCGGCAGCGTTGGCGTTTATTCCGTTGACCTTGTCGGTGTTCTGGTCGTCGCTGGCCTATGTGCTGATTGGCGGGGTTCTGGTGGGCACGTTGTTGACGCTGCTGTTCCTGCCGGCGTTGTGCAGCTTGGTGTTGGGACGGGACAAGGTGGGGGCGGCAATCCCCCAAACACACCGTCACCCCCTGTAGGAGCGGGCTTGCCCGCGATGGCGGCATGCCAGTCGTCGCCGATATGACTGACCCACCGCTATCACGGGCAAGCCCACACACAGAGGGCTATGTGATCGCACCCGACTCATGTCGCTGAGGAATCTGCGGTAGCGGCGGGCCAGCCAAATCTCCACTCACTGACCGGACGCCATCGCCGGCAAGCCGGCTCCTACAGGTTGAGCGCTTAGGGTTTGGCCAGTTCCATGATCATCCGGCTCAACAGGTAGATCCTCGGCGCCACGCTCTCCACCTCGGCATATTCCTCTGGCGTATGGATATTGCCGCCGACAATCCCGAACCCATCCAGTGTCGGGGTGCCGACGCCCGCCGACAGGCTGGCATCCGCCGCCCCGCCGCTGCCTTCAATCGTCAGCTTGCGGCCCAGTTCGGCGTAGATGCCCTGGGCAATCACCACCAATTTGTCGGATTCAGGCGTCTGCGGCATGGGTGGCAACCCCCGTCGCAAGGTGGTCGTGACTTGCGTTTCAGCAATCAACTTATTGGCGGAAACCCGCGCCAGATCCTTCTCGATCCGGTCAAACTCTTCCGGCAACACCGCCCGCACATCCGCCTTGGCCGTGGCCTGGTCGGGAATCACGTTAGTGCGATCACCGGCCTTGAGCACGGTGAAGTTGATGGTGGTCTTTTTCTCTTCATCCCCAAGCTTGCCCAGTTGCAGGATCTGGTGGGCCACCTCCATCGCCGCGTTGCGCCCCAGCTCCGGGGCCACGCCAGCGTGGGCGGCTTTGCCCTTGACCTCGACCACGGCAGTGGCGCTGCCCTTGCGCCAGACCACCAGGCCATCGGCTGGGCGCCCGGGTTCCAGGTTCAGGGTGACATCATGGGCCTTGGCGGTTTTGCGGATCAGTTCGGAGCCGGTCTCGGAGCCGATTTCTTCGCTGGCATCGAGCAGGAAGGTGATTTGGGCGTAGTCCGTGAAGCGCTGGTTTTGCAGCACTTTCAAGGCGTAGATCCCGGCGACGATCCCGCCCTTGTCGTCCATCACCCCAGGGCCATAGGCGCGGCCATCCTTGATATGGAAGGGCCGCTCGGCTGCCGAACCTTCCTTGAACACCGTATCCATATGCGCCATCAACAGGATTTTCGCCTTGCCCGTGCCTTTGAGGGTAGCAATCACATGGCTGTTATTGGCCGCAGCATCCGGCACCTGTTCGATGCTGAAACCCAGTTGTTTCAATTCATCGACGGCAATGTCGCGCACCTGGGTCAGGCCAGGCTTGTAGCCGGAACCCGAATCGATATTCACCAGACGCTCCAGCAACTTCAACGCCTGGGCCTTGTACTGCTCGGCATCGGCCAGGATCTGCGGGTGGGGTTCGGCGCTGAAGGCCGGCATGGAGATGCCCAGGGACAGCGCCAGGGCAGCGGACAGTACCGTGCGGTGGAGGGTGAGAGTCATGAACAGATCCTTGCTTTTTGTTAGAGAGGGAATGTCACACCCTACCTGACAATGGCCTCGTTGTTCACCCGCAAAACGGCAGGAATATATTCGGCAGGCACCACCGAAATATCCCACCCAAGCGCCGGATAAGCTCTACTTCTACGCCCTGAAAACCGCGGCAAAGTCCCTCGCCTGATCACACAGCGCAAGGGACCGCCGATGTACTTTCCAATTGATGCCCCAATCCTTGGGGCAACCTCTTGAATGCCGCCATTGGCTTTATGGGCCTGACGGCCATGGACCCAAAGACGCGGGACGTCGAAGCCGTGCTCGCCCACTTCCGACAATGCCTGAAGGAGGTGGAGCAGGTCTTCAAGGTGGGCGATGAAGTGGCGCTGGTGCGGGAAAAATCCGCGCCCAAGACGGCGCGGGTCAAGCATGAGGCCGTCGACGATGTACCGTCCTGCGCCAAAACCCCCAACGGCCAGGCCAGTGCCCACGCCGACAAAACCGCGACCCACGGCTGCCCGGTCTCCATGGTCACCGGCGAGGAACTGCTGACCCTGACCGATGGCGAGCTGGACGGCGTGCTGCCGTTGGCCTGGACGCGCCTGTATCGCACCAGCGCCGTGGAGGTGGATCGCGGGCTGGGGTTTGGCTGGAGCCACCCGTTGGCGCAGCGGCTGGTGGTGGTCGATGAGACTGTGGTGTGGACGGACCATGAGAACCGCAGCACCACCTTTCCCCTGCCCACCACTGCCCGGCCGGCTATCAGCAATAGCCTGGCCGAGGCGGCGATTTATCTGGGAGCAGCGTCGGATGAACTGATGTTGGCTCAAGGGGCACGGTTCTACCACTTTCAGAACGGTGTGCTGACGGCGATCAGCGATGCGTATGACAACCGCCTGCACATTGCCCGCGATGGGCTCGGGCGGATTCAACGCCTGGATAACGGCGCTGGCCGGGCGTTGCTGTTGCGTTATGACCGGGCGCATATCGTGGCGGTGGACTACCAGGTGTTTCGTGTTGAAAGCGAAACGGATGACACCTGGGTTACCGAGCAAAACGTCGTTTCCTACCGTTATGACGAGCACTGGCGTCTGGTTGAGGCGACCAATGCCGTCGGAGAAAGCGAACGTTATCAGTACGACAGCCTGGCAGTGATCACTGAACGGCAGTTGGCGGGTGGGGCGAGTTTCTTCTGGGCGTGGGAGCGGTCTGGCAAAGCAGCAAGGTGTGTCCGGCATTGGGCCAGTTTTGCGCAGATGGATACGCGTTATGTCTGGGATGACAACGGTCGCGTCACCCTGCTTAACGCCGATGGCAGCCAGGAAATCTATGTGCATGACCAACGCGCACGGCTGGTGCAGCGGGTTGATCCGGATGGCGGCGAGCATTTCAAATCCTACGACGCACAGGGCCGGCTGACGGTTGAGCAAGACCCACTGGGCGCGATCACCGCCTACCAGTACGACAAGGCTGGGCGCTTGGTTGCGCTGTTTCCTGGGGATGACACGCCTACCTCCTACGAACATGAGCATGGCTTCGTACGGGTTATGCGCCGGGGTGAGGCGGTCTGGAAATACCAGCGTAATGATCAGGGCGATATCACACGCCAAACGGATCCGGACGGCAATGTCACCGAGTACAGCTATGACAAACGGGGCCGACTGACGCAGGTCTGGTACCCGGACCACAGCTGTCAGCGCCTGACGTGGAACGCTCTTGGGCAACTGATTGGGGAACAACTGCCTAATGGCGGTGTGCGGCGTTATCGCTATGACGACCTGGGCCGGCAGGTTGCCCGTGAAGATGAGCACGGTGCCCAGACCCAGTATCACTGGGACGCCGTGGGCCGGCTGGTCAAGGTGGCCTTGCCCGGCGGCGCCACCCGCGAATTGAGCTACAACCCCTACGGAAAAATCACCGCCGAGCGCGATGAACTGGGGCGCGTGACCCGCTATGAATATGCCGATGGCCTGCACCTGATCAGCCGCCGCATCAACCCCGATGGTTCCCAACTCAAGTACCGCTACGACAACGCCCGCCTGCTGCTGACTGAAGTCGAAAACGAGGCTGGTGAGCTGTATCAACTGGAGTACCACGCCAACGGCCTGCTCCAGCAGGAAACCGGCTTCGACGGCAAACGCACCGCCTACGCCTACGACCTCAACGGCCACCTGCAGGAAAAAACCGAATTTGGCGATGATGACCGTCAGCGGATTACCGCCTACCAGCGCGATAACGCCGGCCGCCTCATCAGAAAAACCCTGCCCGATGACAGCACCGTGGATTACACCTACGACCGCCTCGGCAATCTCCTCAGCGTCGATGACGGCCACTGGCCGCTGCACTACGAATATGACGCACAAAACCGCCTGAGCGCCGAACACCAGGGCTGGGGCACCTTGCGTTATGGCTACGACAGCTGCGGTCAACTCGAAACCCTGCGCCTGCCGGACAACAACCGTCTGACCTTCAACCACGACAAGGGCGGCCACCTGGCCACCGTCGACCTGAATGGCCAGACACTCACCTCGCACCTGTTCAGGTCAGGCCGCGAATACCATCGCCAGCAGGGCCTGCTGCTGAGCCATTACCACTACGACGACCAGGGCCGGCTGAGCCAGCACGAACACCTGCACGGCCTTCGCCACTACACCTATGACAAAAGCGGCAACCTGACCCGCCTGCGCGACACCCGCAAGGGCCAGCACGACTACCACTACGACCCCCTCGACCGCCTGACCCGCGCCGACCATTCCCAGGCCCCCACCGAACGCTTCGCCCACGACCCGGCGGGCAACCTGCAGATGCAAGACCGCCCAGGCCCCGGAATCGTCGTTGGCAACCGCCTGTTGCTACAAGGCGATCGGCATTACGACTACGACGCCTTCGCCAATCTCATACGTGAACGCCGTGGCCGCGCGCAGCAACGGGTGACCGAATACCGCTACGACTGCCAGCACCGCCTGATCGGCATCACCCAGCCTGATGGCAGCCAGGTCAGCTATCGCTATGACCCGTTTGGGCGGCGCATCAGCAAAACAGTGGCCGGCAAAACCACCGAGTTTTTCTGGCAAGGCGACAAAGTCATCGCCGAGCACACCCACGGCCAGCACCGCAGCTACCTGTACGAGCCCGATAGCTTCAGGCCGTTGGCCTTGTTGCAAGGTTTTGGTCCGGCCAATACAAAGGCCTTCCACTACCAACTCGACCATCTGGGCACGCCGCAGGAGCTGACAAACCCCGAGGGCAGAATCGTCTGGTCAGCGCACTACCAGGCCTACGGGAAAATCATCCAGCTGGACGTGAGCGAGGTCGACAATCCGCTGCGCTTCCAGGGCCAGTACTTCGACCGGGAAAGCGGGCTGCACTACAACCGCCATCGCTACTACAATCCGGACAATGGCCGCTACCTGACACCCGACCCGGCGAAGTTGGCGGGTGGGCTGAACGGGTATTTGTATGTGCCCAGCCCGACGGGGTGGGTGGATCCGTTGGGGTTGAATGCGTGTCCTGGTGAAAAAATGTAAGCCTGAGACTAACGGCCAAAACCCATCAGCAAAAACAAAGATGGACGACGGAGTTCCCTCTCCACCGACTCCCGCAACGACAAAACAATATCTTTATCGGGGAGACTCCAGGCATCCAGATGAAACTTTCGAAAATGGATTCAAGAGCCGAGGAAAAAGTACGGGACGACTCTTGCTTGAATACGACCGAAACACGTCCACGTTCTTTATAACCTTTCTCGAGCAAACAAAAAAACAGAGACCATCGTGATAAAAACGCGACAAATAGTTCGCAACACCCTGTTCTGAAGCAACAACTTCAATAGGTGCGCGGGGCTATAAAAGACTCAATGAGCCCCAACTTCAAGGGTGATTATCAAATCGCCATCACCGGCAAGCCGGCTCCTGCGGGGCAGCAAGTAGCCTGTGACGGCCTTTCAAACCGAGCGCACCCATCCCTGCAACGACCGCACCCGATTACGCCCACTGCTCTTGGCCTCATACAAAGCCTGATCCGCATCACTCAGCCAACTGGTCGCATCACTATGCGACGGTTGATACGGCGCCAGGCCAATGCTCAGGCTCGCGCGCAAGGTGGGGTCCTGGGCATAGCCCAGGGAACTGAAGCGGTCGCGCAGGGCGTCCATTACTTCGGTGGCGCGCCCCAGGGGCATGTCCGGCAGGATCACACAGAATTCGTCGCCACCGTAGCGCCCGGCCAGGTCAGTGGCGCGTAGGTTCTGACGCAGGATCTTGCTCAGTTGACGCAGCACGATGTCGCCCGTGACGTGGCCGTAGGTGTCGTTGATGACCTTGAAATGGTCGATATCGATCAGGGCAATCGCCGCGCCCTGCTGTCCGCCCCGGCAACGGGCGAATTCGATTTCCAGATGGTCTTTCCAGGCGCCGTGGTTGAGCAGCCCGGACAAGCTGTCGGTTCGGCTTAAGGCAAGCAGCTCGCGCTTGTGCCGGGCCAGGGTAATGGCCTGGCGATAACAGATCCACCCCAGCGCCAGCGGATAGAACGTCAGGATCGGCAAGCAGGCGTAGAGTTGGACGGGCGTGGTCAGGGCGATATAGGCCGGGGCGAATAGCAGCAGCGCCACCCCGATGCCCAAGGCCTGGGCCATCCAGCCCATCAGCATGAAACGGGGCCCGCCGATGGCAACGTTGTTCATGGTCATCATCGACAGCGTGGTGACGCTGGGCAGCGGGTTGAAGTGCATGGCGCCGACCCAGAAGCCGCCACAAAACGAGTCCACCAACAGGTGGCGGCGTTCGGTGCGCAGGGAGTTTTCGCAGCGGCGCGAGAGTTGGTAGGCCAGGTGCGGCCAGGCGAAGGCGTTGATCAGCATCCAGGCCCAGACCCAGCCAGGAGGGTCCAGCGGGTACATGCCAGCCAATACACAGACAAACCCGAGCGCCAGCCCCAGGCTCCGGGATTTGTACAGGCGTCTGGCGAGCGGAAGTCCTTTTCCTCCTGCGGCTGGCATGAGCTGGCTGATCCTGGATGAATGCTGGAAGTCTATCAGGGTAACGGCAAATAGCCACTACCGCTCAGAGGCTTATGCCCCACGCCCATCACCTTGCCAAACCCTTGACGCCAGGGGCCTAGCTGGAGAACCCGCGGGCCAACAACAGCGCCACAGCCAGCAGCAACACTGCCGTGACCTTCTGCAATAGCACGCGCTTGCGCGGCGACTCCAGCACATGCTTGATCCGCTGGCCGAAGTAGCAGTACAGGCAACCGCTGGCAAACTGCAGGATCAGGAACGTCAGGCCGAGGATGGCAATGTCGCCAGTGGCACTGTCTTCGCCCACGGCGGCAAACTGCGGGAACACCGTGCTGAACAGGATGATCGCCTTGGGGTTGGACAACCCGGTCAGCAAGCCCTTGCCGAACAGGCCACGGGGCGTCTCTGGCCCCTGGCCGGTGGTGTTGATCTGTACACCGCTGCTGGTCCACTGCTTGTAGGCCAGGTAGAGGATGTAGGCCACGCCCACCAGTTGGATGCCTTGGGTAATCAGCGGGTAACCCCTGATCAACTCGCAAAAGCCCACCGCAAAGATCAGGATCGAGACCAGGTACGACACACTGGCGCCGAACTGTGCCGGCAAGGAGTGGCGCAAGCCGTCCTTGAGCCCCAGGCTCAGCAGCAGCAAAGTCATGGGGCCCGGGCTGAAGGCCAGGGTGCCGCACAGCACCAGGAAATACAGGAAAGACGACAGCGTCAGGGCGGTGACCATAGTGGGTAGTTTCACAACGGGGAGGAATATTGCGCAGTCTAGGGCGCGGATTCGGCAGCGGGCAGGTAAACTCTGCGGTTATTCATGCAGGCTTTACCGGTAAAGTGACCGGCAAACTTCAGGACCTTGCGATGCCCCTTCCGCAGATACGCTTCCATGACCAAGGCCCCAAGGTCCAGCAGATCGTCGACGCCTATGCCCGCGCCATTGAGCAAGGCGAACTGGCCGCCGGCAGCAAACTCCCGTCGGTACGTGAATTAGGCGCGCAACTGGGCGTCGGGAAATTTACGGTCAATGAAGCCCTCGACCGCCTGCGCGGCCAACATCTGCTGACCTCGCGCCAGGGCCGTGGGCACTTTGTCGCCCAGCGCCAGGCACAGCCGTCGTCCAGCAGTTGGGTCGAGCTGCTGCCCCAGGATTTGCTCAGCGTGCTGCGCCGGCCGATGCTGACCGGCCAGGGCGAACTGCGCCCCGGTGGCGGTCACCTGCCCGAAGACTGGCTCGATTCCGAGGCCATGCGCCAGGCCATGCGCAGTGTGGTGCGGGCCCCTTCCCTGCGCGTCGCTGGCATGGGTACACCGGCGGGTTTCCTGCCGCTGCGCCAGGCCCTGCAACAAAAACTCCAGGGCGATGGCCTGGCGGTTTCGCTGGAGCAGATCATCACCACGCCCAGCACCCTGCAGGGGTTGGACATGTTGATGCGTTTGCTGGCCCGCCCCGGCGATACGGTACTGCTGGATGCGCCCTGCTACTTCAACTTCCACGCCAATCTGGCGTTGCACGGGGTCAAGGTGGTGACGCTGCCACGGGGCCCGGACGGTTTCAACTTGGCGGCCCTGGAGCAACTGCTGCTCGAAGAGCGACCCAGCCTGTATTTGACCACGGGTATTTTGCACAACCCCACCGGTCATTCCTTCAGCGCGGCCCAGGCCTTTGGGCTGCTGCAACTGATGCGTCAATATCACTGCCATATCATTGAGGACGACCTCTACGGCGACTTGCATCCCAACCCACCGCCACGTCTGGCGGCACTCGCCGGCCTGGACCAGGTGACCTACCTGTCGGGTTTCTCGAAAACCCTCAGCGCCAACACCCGGGTCAGCTATGTGGTGGCCGCGCCGCAACTGGCAGCCAACCTGACCAATATGAAGTTGATGAGCGGTGGCGTGACCTCGGAGCTGTTCGAACAACTGGTCTACCGCCTGCTCAGTGAAGGCAGTTATGCCCGACACCGCAAGCGCATGGTCCAACGCTTGCTGGAAGCCGGCGCCCGGGTGGAACAGTGGCTACGCCGCTGTGGCTGTGAGTTGCCCATGGGGTATGAAGCGGGGATGTTCATCTGGGCGCGCCTGCCGGCCGGGGTCAAGGGTGAGCAACTGGCCGAGGCCGGGCTCAAGCGCGGCATGGTGTTGGCGCCGGGAGCGCTGTTTGGGTATGAGCCAGGGATGGGGGAATTTATGCGCTTCAATGTGGCCCATTGTGATGACCCACGGGTATGGACTGCGATCGAGCAATTGTTGCGCTGAGCCAATGTGGGAGCGGGCTTGCTCGCGAAGGCGGCCGGTCAGCCAGTGCATTTATCGACTGATACTCCACATTCGCGAGCAAGCCCGCTCCCACAGTCGCGGCCATTGAGTGCACACAAAAACGCAACACTGTGGCGCTTCGAATGTGATGGTCGCTGCTGCCCAGGGTTTATATAGTCCAGACCAACAGCCACCCGCCATGAGCCCCAAGGCCCATCACCAGGAAGCGCTCAATGACCGATCTTCATGACCTCACGGCCGCGCAATTACTCGCACAGTTCGCCAGCCGCCAACTCTCCCCCATCGACTACTACGACCACCTGCTGACTCACATCGACCGCTGGGAGCCGAAGATCCGTGCCCTGTATGCCTTCGATCCGCAGCAGGTGCGCCGGCAGGCCCAGGCCTCCACAGAACGCTGGAACAAAGGCCAGCCCAATGGCGTACTGGATGGCGTACCCGTGACCATCAAGGAGCTGGTGGCCACCGAGGGTACGCCGATCCCCCTCGGCAGCGCCGCCACCCGCCTGACCCCGGCACTCAGGGACGCCCCCCCTGCGGCGCGGATGCGTGAAGCCGGGGCGATTGTCCTGGCCAAGACCACGGTCCCGGATTTCGGCATGCTCTCCTCCGGCCTGTCGAGCTTCCATGGCATCACCCGCAACCCATGGAACACCGCCAACAACACCGGCGGCTCCAGCTCCGGCGCGGCGGCGGCGGCAGCGGCCGGTTACGGGCCGCTGCATATCGGCACTGATATCGGCGGCTCGGTACGCCTGCCTGCCGCCTGGTGCGGCCTGGTGGGTTTCAAGCCGACCCTGGGGCGCATCCCGATTGACCCTTACTACACCGGCCGCACTGCCGGGCCCATGACCCGCACGGTCGACGACTGCGTATTGATGATGCAGCACCTGGCCCGCCCCGATGCCCGCGACGCCACCAGCCTGCCACCGCTGACCGGCGAGTGGAGCGACCAGCCGCTATCGGTCAAGGGCCTGCGCGTTGGTTTGATGCTCGAGCCCGGTGCCGGACTGCAGCCGGAAGGATTCGTCTGTGAGGCCGTCGAACAAGCTGCACGCCTGTTCGAAGCCCATGGCGCCAAGGTCACGCTGATTCCGCCGATCATGGACCGCACCCTGCTCGACGGCCTCGACCACTTCTGGCGCGCCCGGCAATGGGGCGACTTGTCAGCCTTGAGCAGCGAGCAATTCGATAGAGTCTTGCCGTATATCCGCGACTGGGCCGCGCCCGGTGCCGATATCAGTGGTGTACAGGCGGTGCAGGGTTTCAACCAGACCTTCGAGATGCGCCGTCGCGCCGCCCAGGCCTTGAGCGACCTGGATCTGATTCTGTCACCCACCAACCAGGTCAACGCATTCCCTGCGCAATGGCCATCACCGAGCAATGATCCGCAACGACCGTTCGAACACATCGTGTTCACTGTGCCCTGGAACATGGGCGAGCAACCGGCGCTGTCGATCAACTGTGGTTTTGCTGCCGACGGCATGCCCATCGGCCTGCAGATGATCGCCCCGCGCTTTGCCGATATCTGGCTGCTGCAAATCGCAAAGACCTACGAGAGCTGGCGTGGCGCAATCCACCAATGGCCGAACCCGAACTGACCTTGACGCTGCACTGAACTGCCCACCCACACGCCCTTTCCCTGGCCACAAGGCCTTGGCCTGGACGACCTATAACTAAAAAACCGAGGGGCTGGTATGCACACTGAACAATTGACCCGCGAGGGGCCCGAACACACACCCGAAACGCCGTCGCCGGACGCCGGCCGCAAGAGTATCTTCGCCGTGGTGCTGGGCAATGCAGTGGAGTTTTTCGACTTTGGGGTCTACGCGACATTCGCGGTGATGATCGGTCACACCTTTTTCCCATCCGACAGCGCCTTCGTCAGCCTGATGCTGTCGGTCACCGCCTTTGGCATCGGCTTTATCGTGCGGCCCTTGGGCGCGGTGCTGATTGGCGCCTACGCCGACCGCGTGGGGCGCAAACCGGCGATGTTGCTGACCCTGGTGATGATGGCCGTGGGCACCGGCAGTATCGCGATACTGCCCGGCTACGAGACCATCGGGATTGCCGCGCCGATCCTGCTGGTGGTGACGCGCATGATCCAGGGCCTGGCGTGGGGCGGTGAAGCCGGCCCCGCCACCACCTACATCCTCGAAGCCGCGCCGCCGCACAAACGCGGGACCTACGCCTGCTGGCAGGTGGTGGCCCAGGGCGTCGCCGCCATGGCCGCCGGGCTGGTGGGTTATACCCTGACCAAAGTGATGTCCCCCGAAGACCTCAACAGTTGGGGCTGGCGCGTGCCGTTCGTGTTTGGCCTGCTGGTGTTGCCGATTGGTATCTATATCCGCCGCAACCTGGCCGAGACGTTCCACGGCCAGGGCGAAACCACCAGCACCGGCGATCTGGTGCGCGAAGTCTGCGGCAAGCATCGGCGGGCGCTGGTCCTGGGTTTGCTGATCCTTTCGGGCAGCACCATCACCCAGTACTTCCTCAACTACATGACCACCTTTGCCCTGACTGAACTGAAGTTGCCCACCAGTATCTCCATGCTCTCGACCCTGGTGGCCGGCGCGGCCATGGCGGTGTGCGCCGTGGCCGGCGGCATGTTGTGCGACCGTTTCGGGCGCCGCGCCATTCTGATGACGCCACGGGTGGTGCTGTTGCTGATCCTGTTCCCGGCCTTGCAATTGATGACCGAACACCCCAGCCCGTCGACCTTCCTCCTGACCCTGGCGGTGCTATCGGGCCTGCATGGCATGAGCGGCGCGGCGTTGATCGTGCTGTTGGTGGAGAGTTTTCCCAAGTCCGTGCGCTCCACGGGTTTTTCCATCGTCTACGCCTTTGGTGTGGCGGCCTTTGGCGGTACCGCGCAGATCATCATCACCTGGCTGATCGGCACCACGGGCGACCCGATGTCACCGGTGTGGTACCTGCTGATCGCCAACCTGGTGTGCCTCACCGCCGCCTGGTTCGCCAAGGAAACCCGGCCTGTGCTGCCCGGCACCCCGGCCCGCGAAACCCGGCTCACAGAAGCCCCGGTTCGCTGAACAGCGCGGATGCCCCTCATGCAGGGGGCCCGACATAACGCTCGTCTTATCTTTTTTGTGTGGGGATTGACCATGTATCCACGCCTTTTCCTGGTCGCCACCCTGGCGACCGGCACCCAGGCTTATGCTCAAGAAAACGCCCAGGCCAGTGCCCCAGGCTTTATCGAAGGCAGCAGCCTGGACCTGAACCTGCGTCACTATTATTCCAACCAGCACACCCAACGCAGCACCTACCTGAGCATCAAGAAACCCGGCGGCATCGAACGCACCCGCGTGCGTGAAACCTGGGTGCAGACCGCCATGCTCAAATACAGCTCCGGCTACACCCAGGGGGTGATTGGCGTGGGGGTGGATGTCGGGGTGTTCAGCGCGGTCAACCTGCAGCGTGGGCATGGCAAGGTGGCCAATGGTGGCGACCGCGTGCTGGTGGACAGCGACGGCGATGCGGTCCCGACCTGGAGCCGGCTGGGGGTGGGCGATGTGCGGTTGCGCCTGTCCAACACCGAACTCAAGGCTGGCCGCCTGATGACCGAAAACCCGATCCTGCGCTACAAGGACAACCGCGCCCTGCCCGCAAGCTTCCAGGGGGTGGGCCTGTACAGCAACGAACTGGACTGGCTGTCGATCCAGGGCGGCAGCTTCGACCGGGCCATCCCGCGCACCGGGACCGGCGCCGAGCGCCTGACCACCACCTTCGGCAACCGCGCCTACAGCGGCGCGCGCATCAGTTACCTGGGCGCCACGCTCAAGCCGGGCTACGGCCTGGAAGCCAGCCTCTACGGCTCACGCTTCGAGGACATGTGGGACCAGTACTACCTGGGGCTGAGCCATCGCATCGGCGACAAAAACACCGTCGCCCTCAAGACCGCCCTGCACTACTACCATACCCAGGACTCCGGCCAGCAGCGCCTGGGTTACATCGACAACGACGCCGCCAGCCTGGCCGTCACCGCCAACCACCAGGCCCATAGCCTGACCCTCGCCTGGCAACAGGTGTCCGGCAACGAGTACTTCGATTATGTGTGGGAGTCCACCGGCAACTACATGGCCAACTCGCTGTACTCGGACTACAACGGCCCCAACGAAAAATCCTGGCAACTGCGCTACGACATCGACCTGGCTGCCTACGGCGTGCCCGGCCTGACTGCCAGCCTGTGGCACGCCAAGGGCTGGGGCATCGACGGCACGCACTACGAGGGCGACCGCAACGGTCGCAACACCGGCTACAACGTGCGCGGCCTGGACAATGCCAAGCACAACGAAAACGGCCTGATGCTGGCCTATGTAGTGCAATCCGGGAAGCTGAAAAACTCGGTCCTGCGCACCATCGTCTACAACCATCGTGCCAGCGGCGGCCAGATCGATGGCAGCTACGACGAATTCAGGATCGTCGGCAACTTTCCTATCAACCTGTTCTGACCCAACCCCGCCGGCACCAGTCAATGCCGACGGAAAATATTCAGACTTCTTACACCCTGCATGAGACTGCTCCGGCATTGGCTCAGCGCCGCACTTGGTAAAAAGCCTGTCCCTATGGACGGTTACCCAGGAACGCGGATGAAACCTTTGAAAGCAACAGCGCTTTGCGTCATCAGTGGATGGTTGACGCTCTTGAGTACACCCGCTCATACCGCGCCGCCGGGCATCGACTGGCTGGTAGATTGCCCGCGCCTGCCCGGGCGGGCCCTTGACCAGGAGGTGGTTGCCCGCACCCAATGCGGCATCGTCACCGTGCCACAGGACCACCAGGCACCGAACGCACGCACGTTGCGCCTGACCATCACCCGCGTCGGGGCCCGCCAGCCCCTGGAACGCCGGGGCGTGATCTTCGCCCGCCCAGCCACCGCACAAGCAGATTTGCGCGGGGTGTTCGCGGTGCATCTGGCGACCGTGTGGAAGTACTACAACAATGAGGCGTACCGCACGCTGATACGCTTCTACGATGTGATTGAGCTAAGCCCGCGCAATGGGACAGACCACGACCAATCGGCCTGGGACATGGAGTTCGTGCGCCAGCAACTGGGTGAGCAACGGATCAGCTTCCTGGGTATCGCCCAGGGCAACCTGCTCGGTGCCGGCTACGCCCAGTTGTTTGCCGAGCGCGTCGAACGCATGGTGCTGATCCAGCCCGACAGCGCCACCGTCCAGGCATCCGAACCACTGCCAGCTACCCTGCGACTCAAGGGCCCTTATCTGCAAAGCACAACCACGGATGCCAGCCAGTGCGTCAATCGCTGGGCTGGCACCTATCTGGCCCATGGACGGCAGCCGCCGCCATCGACCGACTGCCTGGACGACTAATCCACCAGCGCGCAACGCTGCATGGCGCTGGCCAGCATCTCCTGGCACTTGAGCACCGCCACTGAGCGCGGCCGGTTGCGGTACCCGCATAGGTCGATGCGAATCCGCCCCAAGTGTTCATCGGCAATCGGTACCGCCACCAGGCCATCGCCCAGGTCACGGGCGTCGGCATCCACCTGGGGCAGGATCAACACCGCCGCCCGTTGCCGGGCCAGGCTTTTCTGCACTTCCAGGGAACTGGTAGTGAATACCGGCTGGATCGTCACCCCACGCTTTTTCGCCGCGGCCTCCAGCGCCTGGCGCACGCCGTACGCCGAATCGGGGATGGCCAGGGGTTGGCCTTCAAGCTCGTGCAACTCAATGCTGTCGCGCTGGGCAAAGGGATGTTCGGCGCTGACCAGCACCCGGTGCCACAACTCGCATTGCGCGAAGACCTCGACATCGGCCCGCTCCTGCAGATAGAACGCCAGGCCCAGGTCGGCCTCGCCGCTGCACAGGGCATCCAGCGTGGCCGAGGCGCTGGCGATCACAATATTGAACGTGACCTTGGGGTGCGCGCGGTAGAACGCCGCGAGCACCGGCGCCAGTACCGTGGAAACGATACTTTCTGACACATGGATACTGATGTTACCGGCCACCTGGCTTTGCCGGCTGGCGATCACATCGCGCACCTGATCGAGGCCACGCAAGGTACTGGTCACCTGCTCAGCCAGGCACTCGCCCTCCACCGTCAGGCGGATGCCACGCGGGCCGCGCTCAATCAGGGCGGCCCCAAAGAAGTGTTCCAGGTGTTCGATCTGCCGGCTGACGGCAGTGGGCGTGACATACAAACGCTCGGCCGCCTTACGCAACGAGGCGCAGCGCGCCACCTCGTGAAAATACCGCAAGGCTCGTAATTGCATGGTCGGGTGCTCCTGCACAAAGACTGGACCGGAAAGGCACGCAATTACTGCGCCAGGCTCCACCTGCCTACCTCCTACATAGGGTCGCATTTCACACACCGATTTGCGGTTGTCACACTACAATGTCCCTCCACCCACCCCGGAGCCAACATGGACATCGAACTGGCACGCACTTTCCTGGAAATCACCCGCTGCGGCAGCCTGGCCGCAGCAGCCGAGAAACTGCACGTCACCCAGACCGCCATCACTGCCCGGGTGCAAAAACTCGAAAGCCAGCTCGACAGCACGCTGTTTGTGCGCAACCGCGCCGGGGCGCGGTTGACTGCCGATGGCGAGGCGTTCGTGGTGTATGCCAATCAGTTGGTGCAGACCTGGGAAGCCGCGCGCCGCGACCTGCCGTTACCCGAGGGCTATCGCAATGTGTTGCATATCGGCGGTGAAGTCAGCCTGTGCAACCCATTGATGCTCGGCTGGGCCAAGGCCTTGCGCGAGCATATCCCCAGCCATGCCCTGCGCACCGAAGTGCGTGACGGTGATTACCTGTTGCGCCAACTGGAACTGGGGGTGCTGGACGCCGCACTGGTGTTCCAGCCGCAGTACTGGCCGGGGTTGCAGGTGGAGCAGGTGCTGGAGGAAAAACTGATCCTGGTACGCCTGGCCGCCCGCCCCGATCCCTATGTGTATATCGACTGGGGCCCAGGCTTTCGCCAGCAACACGACGCCGCCCTGCCGGACAAGGCCCGCGCCGCCGTGAGCTTCAACCTGGGGCCGCTGGCCCTGCAGTACATCCTGGAGAACGGCGGCAGCGGCTACTTCCGCACGCGGGTGGTGCAGAGCTACCTGGAAAGCGGGGTGATGGAGCGTGTGCCCAAGGCCCCGGAGTTCAGTTTCCCGACTTACCTGGTGTATTCGCGCGAACGCGATTCGGCGATCCTGCAACAGGCCCTGGTGCTGCTGCGCGAGGTGGTCAAGGCCGAGAGCGATTGGTCACAGCGCTGGGATCCGGTGCTTTGAGCCGATGCCCATGTTAGCCTCCTGATGTTTTCTCCTGGTCCCACCTGCCGATGAACAAGAAAAAATCCGTCACCATCAGCGACATCGCCAAACGGGTCAACATGACCACTATCACGGTGTCCCGGGCGTTGAGCAAACCCGATCTGGTCAAGCCCGCCACCCTGGCGCGGATCCTCGAAGTGGCACGTGAGCTGGACTACGTGCCAAACACCTTCGCCCGTGGGCTCAAGCGCAGCGAGAGCCTGATCATCGGGGTGATCACGGCGTCGGTGGACAACCCGTTCTACAGCGAAATGATCAAGGCGATTTCCCGCGAGGCGAAAAAGCACGGCTACACCATCATGCTGGTAGACACCGACGAGCTGGAAGAATTGGAAAGCAAGGCCGTGGACACCTTGCTGGGCTATCGCGTGGCGGGGATTATCCTGTCGCCGGTCTCCGACGAGCCGCACTACCAACCTGGTTACCTGGAACGCCTGGGCAATGGCAAGACCCCGGTGGTGCTGCTCGACCGCACGATCCACGACAGCCCGTTCAGCCGCGTGGTGCTGGACAACTACCACAGCGGGATCGAGGCCGCACAGTACCTGTTGCGCCAGAACCCGGCGCTCAAGCGCCTGCTGGTGCTGACCGGGCCTGAACATTCGCGTATCACCGTGGAGCGTCTCAAGGGCCTGCGCGAAGTGCTGGCCGCCCATCCCCAGGTGCAGGTCCAAGTGTGTGCCGGCGACTACACCTTGATGCCCTCCTACCTGCACACCCTCGACTACCTGGCCGCCCACGCCACACCGGATGCAATCATGGGCTTCAACCAATTGATCACCCTCGGCGCCCTGCGTGCCTTGCGCATGCACAACATCCCCCACGACAGCCTGACCATCTGTGGCATCGACCGCCTGCCCTTTGCCGATATCTTCGGCGTGCCGATTGCCTGTGTGGCCCACGATGCGTCGCTGGCCGGCAGCAGTGCGGTACGCCTGTTGCTCGACCGCCTGCAAGACCCTTACAAGCCCCGGGACAAGGTGGTGATTGCCGGTAAGCTGGAGAATGGCTAGCGGCTGGTGTAGCCACCATCGATTGGCAGGCTGACCCCGCTGATCATGCTCGCCGCCTCGCTCAACAGGAACAGCACCGGCAACGCCACTTCCCGGGGTTGTGCAAAGCGCCCCAGGGGAATCGCCGCCAGGGCCGGGTCGCGCTTGGCCGGATCGGACCAGGCCTGTTGCGCCATGGGGGTCAGGGTCACGGTAGGGTTGACGCTGTTGACCCGAATCCCGAAACGCCCCCATTCGGCACATTGCACGCGGGTAATCGCATCCAGGGCGGCCTTGGAGGCGCAATAGCCGAGGTGGTCGTCCAGCGCCACCAGCGCGGCCTGGCTGGAGACGTTGACGATACTGCCGGCGATACCTGTCGCGATCATCGCCGCCCCCACCCGGCTGGCGACTTGCGCGGCAGCACGGGCATTGACGTTCATCACGTGGTCAAAGGCTGCGCTGCTGATCGCCGCTGCCGGTTCCAGGCGCGAAATCCCGGCGCAATTGACCAGGCCGTGCATCGCCGGCAAGCCCTTGAGGGCCAGATCCAGTGCGGTGCTGTTGGCGATGTCCAGGCACAGGGTTTCACAGCCCAGTTGGGACAGGGCATTGGCGTCACGGCCAATGGCGAACACCTGGGCGCCGCTGGCGATCAGTTGCAGGGCGATTTCCCGGCCAATGCCGCTGGTGGCGCCGGTGACAAGGATGCGCTGCTGGGTGAAGTCAAAGGTGGTCATGGCGATATTCCCTGGAACAATAAAGGTCCCCTGTAGGAGCCGGCTTACCGGCGATAGCGGTACAGCAGTCACAGATGCAGGAACTGACAGGCCGCGATCACCGACAAGCCGGCGCCTACAGGTCGTCAGGTTTTTTGCAGGCTGTGCATCACCGGCTTGAGCGCCGGATACAGCGTCAGGTAATCGGCAAAAGCGCGGTCATACGCCTGCACATGTTCAGCCACAGGTTGGGCCCGCAGCTCCAGTTGCACCCACCCCTGCTCCATCTGCCCCTCATCCACCAGCCCCGCCGTATGCGCCGCCAACAACGCCGCCCCCAGTGCCGCCTCCACTTCCTGGACGATGGTGTACACCGGGTAGCGGGTCACATCCGCAATGATCTGCATCCACAAATCCGAATGGCTCGCCCCGCCCACCACGATCAACCGCGGGTCCAGGGAATGGGCGCCGCGCATGCCCGCCTCAATGTTGTGCCGCAGGGCGAAACTCACCCCTTCGAGCACCGCGCGGTACAGATGGATACGGCTGTGATACAGGTTCAGGCCGACAAAACTGCCGCTGGCCTGGTCATCCCACACCGGGCTGCGCTCGCCCATCAGGTAGGGCAGGAACAACACCCCGTCACTGCCCGCCGGGATCTTGCGCGCACTCTGTTCCAGCAGCCACAGGCTGTCCTGGCCGGTGTCGTTGGCCTGCTGTTCCTCGGCCTGGCAAAACTGCTCGCGAAACCAGCTGACCGAGGCGCCAGCGGTAATCGCGCCGCCGAAGATATACAGGTCCTGCTGGCCGTTATAGACATGGGGCATGCTCACCAGGCCATGCCGGGCATCCACCTGTTGGTTGAGGTAGCCCCAGCACATGCTGGTGCCGATCATCGCCACGTGGTTGCCCGGCCGGGTGACGCCGGCCGCCAGGGTTGCCATGGCCGCATCGACGCCACCGGCCAGCACCGGCATGCCCACCGGCAACCCCAGGCGCCGGGCCCATTCCGGCAGCAGGCCACCCACCACGTCGCCCGAATACAGCAGGCGTTCGGGCATCATCGCCAACGGGATATCCAGCGCCGCCAGCATCTCGGCAGACCAGTTGCGACGCGCCACGTCGTAGACCCCGCCGATATTGCCGGCGCTGCTGTGATCTACCGCCACCTCACCGGTCAGGCAGTAGTTGATATAGCTGTTGGGCGGCAGCAGATAGCGGGTGCCGGCCCAAACCTGGGGTTGGTGCTGCTTGAGCCAGAGCATCTTGGTAAAGCCGTAGTAGCTGTCCACCGAGTTACCGGTGACCTCGAATAGGCGCTCCAGGTCGACATGCTCGCGTACCCAGGCCACCTGTTCGCCGGCGCGGCGGTCCATCCAGATCAGGCACGGGTGCAATGGCTTGATCGCGGCATCCACGGCAATTCCCGAGCCGCCATACAGGCTGCTGATGCACAGCGCCTTGACGTGTGCCGGGGCGATGGCGGCCTTGGCCATGCATTGGCTTACGCAGGCCTCGACCGCGTCCAGCCAGACCTGCGGCCACTGCTCGGCCCAGCGCACTTTCGGCGTATCCACGCGATAGCCCTGGCTGTGCTGGGCGATGATCCGACCCGCGCCATCCACCAGCAGCGCCTTGGTGCTTTGGGTGCCTATATCCACGCCCATTACGTAATGCATGATCATTGCCCCGGCTTGAGCAGCACCTTGATCGACTTCACCGAGTTGGCCAGGTCGAACGCTTCGGCCCAGTCATCCAGGGGGAAGTCATGGGTGACGATGCCCTTGGACGTCACCAGGCCGCGCTCGAACAGGTCGATGGCCACCGGGTAGCAATACGGCCCCAGGTGAGCGCCGCGTACATCCAGCTCCTTGCGGTCGCCGATGATCGACCAGTCAGCGCTGGTCTCGGCACCGAACACGCTGAACTCGACAAAGCGCCCCAGCTTGCGGATCAGATCCAGCCCCTGGGTCACACCGGCGGGTACACCCGTGGTCTCGATATACACGTCGCAGCCGTAGTGGTCGGTCAGGCCATTGATGATGGCGCGGGCGTTGTCCCGGGAGGGGTTGATCACGACATCGGCGCCGTATTTTTTCGCCAGCTCCAGGCGCTCGTCGACCATGTCGATCACCACCAGTTTTTTCGGGGTTTTCAGCGCGGCCACCTGGACCATGCACAGGCCCAGGGTACCGGCACCGGCGATCACCACCACGTCATCGAGTTGCAGGTCGCCACGGTTGACCGTATGGATCGCGCAGGCCATCGGCTCGATCAACGCCGAATCTTCCAGGGACACCGACTCGGGAATCTTGTGCACGATGGCGGTCTTGGGGATGCGCATGTACTGGGCCATGCCGCCTTCGGCCACTTCACGCTGGAAACCGAAGATGTTGTGCACCTCGCACATCCAGTACTTGCCGGACTTGCAGAAACGGCACTTGCCGCAAGGCACGATCTGCTCGGCGATCACCTTGTCACCGACCTTGACCTCGAAGTGCTCCTCGGCGCCCGCGCCGACTTGCTCCACGTAACCGAAAAACTCATGCCCCGGCACCACCGGTGCCTTGACCCATGGGTTGTCGCCGCCCCAGAACATCGCCGCCCCAGAGTGGCATTTGCAGTCACTGGCGCAGATCCCGCAGGCCGCAATGCGGATCACCAGTTCGTTGGGCCGCGCCAGGGGTTTGCCGATGCGCTCCAGGCGGTAGTCTTTCGGGCCGTGGCAGACGACGGCTTGCATGTGGGTGTGCTTATCCATGAGGTACTGACCTTTATTGAAGATGAGAGAGCCCGTCGCGGCCACGGCGGCCGCGTTGAGGTGCTGCGTTGTTTACCTGTGGCGCTGACGGCTGATAAAGATCGCCAGCAAAATAATTGCGCCCTTGATCACGCTCTGCACATAGGGCGAGACCCCGAGCATGTTCAGGCCGTTGTTCAATACCCCCAGCAGCATGGCGCCGAGCAAGGTGCCGACAATCACCCCGCGCCCACCGGCGATCGAGGCACCACCCAGGACCACGGCGGCAATCGCATCCAGCTCGAAGCCGATGCCCGCATTGGGCTGGCCACTCATCAGGCGCGAGGTCAGCACCAACCCGGCAATGGCGGCGGTCAAGCCGCTTATGCCATACACCAACAGCTTGAAGCGCGCCGCCCGCACCCCGGACAAGCGCACCGCTTCTTCGTTGCCGCCAATGGCGTAGATATAGCGACCGATGCGCGTGTGTTGCAGCAGCACATAGGCCACCAGATAGGTGACCAGCATGATCAGGATCGGCACCTGGATGCCCAGTACGCTTTCGCGGCCAAAGAAACCGAACCACTCCGGCAGCCCGGAAATCGGATAGCCATCGGTGTACATCAGGCCAAAGCCCCGGGCGATACCCATGGTGGCCAGGGTGACGATGATCGGAGGCATATGCAGGTAGGCCACGAACAGGCCGTTGCCGACACCGAACGCCACGCCGATCAGCAGCCCGGCGCCAATCGCCAGGCCCGGTGGCAGGCCCGCCACCATCAGGCCGGCGGTCAAGGTGCCGGACAAGGCCATCACTGGCCCCACTGACAAATCGATGCCGCCGGTGAGGATCACACAGGTCATGCCCACTGCGATGATCGCGTTGATCGACACCTGGCGGGCGATATTGGACAGGTTACTGGCGGTGAGAAAAGTATCGCTGGCCACGATCATCACCGCCGTGACCAGCAATAGCCCGATAAACGGATAAAACGCTGGCGAGCGCACCAGTCGCGCCAGGTTCTGGCGTAGCCGCTGGGTGCCTGCGCGGTTAATGGACGTATTCACTTGAGCCCCCTGTTGCATGGCGCATGACCTCTTGTGGGTTGACGGCAGACGCTTCCAGTACCTTGACGATGGCGCCCTTGTGGAACACGGCGACGCGGTCGCACATGCCGACGATTTCCGGCAGTTCCGAGGAAATCATGATGATGGCGTAGCCTTGCTCGGTGAGCTTGCGCATCAGTGCGTAGATCTGTGCCTTGGCACCGACATCGATGCCACGGGTGGGCTCGTCGAACACCAGCACATCGCAGTGATGGTTGATCCAGCGCGCAATCACCACTTTCTGCTGGTTGCCGCCGCTGAGGTTGAACACCCGGCTTTCGCCGCTCGGGGCCTTGATCGACAGCTGTCGCATCAACTCATCGACACTGGCGCACTCCTTGCCCTTGTCGATCAGGCCGCTGGCGCCCTGGTACTTGTGCAGGTTGTTGATGGAGATATTTTCGCGAATGCTGAAGTCGGTGATCAGGCCTTCGCTCTTGCGGCTTTCCGGCAGCAGGCCGATTCCATGGGCCAAGGCCTGGGCCGGGTCGTCGAGGCTGACTTTGACCCCGCGCAACCATACGTCCTTGGTCACCGTCGCCAGCGCGCCCATCATGCCCAGGGCCAGTTCGGTGCGGCCCGAACCCACCAGCCCGGCAAAGCCGAGGATCTCACCCTGGTGCAGTTGGAACTGGTTGTGCGGGCCATTGCGCTGCAGTTGAATGTCCTTGACCTCCAGCAGCAGCGGCCCGCGAGCGGTAACCGGTTTTGGGGGGAAACTGCATTCGAGTTTGCGGCCCACCATCATCTCGACCAGGCGGTCGATATTGCTGTGCGCCACATCGGTGACGCCGACATTGCCGCCATCGCGCAATACGCTGATGCGGTCGCACACCTGGAAAATTTCCTCCAGGTGATGGGAGATAAAAATCACCGCCACACCCTGGCGCTTGAGCTCGCGCATGATCTCAAACAACAGTTCGGCCTCGCTCGGCGTGAGGGTGGCGGTGGGCTCATCGAGTACCAACAGCCGCGCGTCCAGGGCCAGGGCCTTGGCGATCTCGACAAACTGCTGCTCGGCCACGCTCAGGTGCTTGACCGGGCATTGCAGGTCGATACTCACGCCCAGGCGCTGGAACAGCGCCTGGGCGGCTTGATGCATGTCACGCTTGCGCAACAGGCCGAAGCGGTTGTTCAGCTCATGGCCGAGGAAGATGTTTTCTACCGCCGTGAGGTAGGGAATCAGGCTGAACTCCTGGAACACAATGCCGATGCCGGCGGCAATCGCATCGCGATAGGTCGCGAACTGCTGCGCCTGGCCGTCAATCAGGATGCGCCCTTCGTCCTGGTGCTCGACCCCGCCGAGGATCTTCATCAAGGTCGATTTACCCGCGCCATTTTCCCCGAGCAAGGCATGAATCTCGCCGCGCTCCACCTGCAGGTTGATGGACTTGAGGGCTTGCACCCCCGGGTAGCGTTTACAGATATTTTCCAGTTGCAAAAGACTGCTCATGCCGCCGACCTCTCGTTCATAAGGATGCCCAGGGTCCACGGTTGACGTGGACATGGGCGCCTTACCAGCTGAAATCCCTGGCCTTGGCCTGATCGATCAGGGCGATATCCACCGGGATAGTGGCGGGTACTTGCGAACCCCACTTCTTGGCCAGGGCGATGCCCAGGGCCAGGCGGATCTGGTCGCGGGGGTACTGCGCCGAAGTGGCGATGAACTTGCTGCCGGGCTTGAGGATGGCCTTGATCGCTTCCGGCGCACCGTCGACGCTGACCAGCTTGACGTCCATGCCACTGGCCTCGATGGCCGACAGGGCGCCGAGGGAGCCGTTGTCATTGACGCTGAAAATGCCCTTGAGGGTGGGTTGGGCCTGGAGCATGTTTTCGGTCACGGTCAGCGCCTGGTCACGCTCCTGCTTGCCGTTCTGGATGCTCACGATCTTGATCTGCGGGTGCTTGGCCACCGCCTCTTTGCAACCGCGCACCCGCTCCAGGATCGGCACCACGGCGATGCCGTCGAGGATTGCGATATTGCCTGTGTCGCCGATGTTTTTGGCCAGGTACTCACAGGCCTGGAAGCCGGCGTCGAAGTTCTTTGAGCCGACGAAAGAGTCCAGCGGGCCATCGGCCTGGGCATCGACTGCGACCACCACCACACCGGCCGCGTGGGCCGATTTGACGGCGGACTGCACGCCCACCGAGTCCGTGGGGTTGATCAGCAGGATATCGATGCCCTTTTGCAGCATGTCTTCGACGTCACTGACCTGTTTGGACACGTCGTGGCGGGCATCGGTGATGATCAATTGCGCACCGATGGTCGCCGCCGCTTCTTGCAGGGCGTCTTTCATGGTGACGAAGTACGGGTTGTTGATTTCCTGGAAGGACGCGCCGATGCGCATGGGCACAGGCTTGGTGTCGGCCAGGGCGACGGTGCAGGTGCTTAGAGCCAACAGACACAGGGTTTTGCGAAGCTTTTTCATGGTGTGGGTCTCTGTTTTGTTTTTATTTTTAGAGCAAATGTTATCGTTAACATTTCGCCAGAAGCTAGCAAGGAAACGAGGCAGGTGCAAGCCCCCTTGCGCTTTCCCTGTAGGAACCGGCTTGCCGGCGATGGTCTTTAACGATGAAGGATCATTATTTGACGTGGCGGGTGTTCTGGCTGGCGCCATCGCCGGCAAGCCGGCCCCTACAGGGGCGAGCTCAGTTCGCAAAATTGGCAGGCCGGACTAAGCTTGGTCCCCAACAAAAAATACAACGAGCGCCACCATGACCCATCCCACCGAGGCTTTTCGCGAACGCTACCGCGCCGCTGTCCACCCACGCTATAACCCGTGGCTGCATGCCGGCTTTGTGCTGATCTATGGTGTGTCCTGCATCCTCCTGGCCTGGGGCAGCACCCAACATATCCAGGCCTGGGAATGGCTGGCCATCCCCCTGACGCTGGTGTTCTTCAATCTGTGCATCTACCTTGTCCATCGCCACCTTGGCCATCACAAACACGGTTTCGCCAAGCTGTTCTATGCCCGTCACACCGGGGATCACCACAGCTTCTTCACCCCCGGCCATATGACCTACGACAGCCCCAGGGACTGGCGGGTGATCCTGTTTCCAGCCTGGCTGATTGTGCTCCACAGCCTGGCCGCCACCCTCCCCGCCTGGTGGCTGCTCAAGCAGTTCAACCCCAACGTGGCCGGGTTGTTCGCCGGGTGCATGATCCTGGGTTACCTGCTCTATGAAACCTTCCATGCCTGCGAGCATTTGCCGCCCGGGCATCCCCTGGCCCGCCTGCCGTGGATCCGCCACATGCACCAGCTCCACGCCCTGCATCACCGCCGTGAATTGATGCAAGGGCGCAACTTCAACATCGTGCTGCCGCTGATGGATTATCTGTTCGGCACGTTGCACTGGGAGCCCGCCACAACCCCTTCCAAAGACGCTCGGGAAGCACCATGAGCCAAAAAATCCGTCATCTGCTGTGGCTGGTATTGATCGCCGTCGTCGCCTTTTTGCTGCTGATGCCCACCAAGGTCCAGCCAGTCAATTGGGCACCCCCCAAGGCGCCGTCGATGCAGGATGGGCCCTACAGCGAGAACCAGCGCCTGAAGGAGGTCCAGCGGATCGGCGCCCAGGACATCGCCGGGCCCGAGGCGTTGCTGGTGGATGCCCAGGGTTGGCTGGTCACCGGCCTGCATGACGGGCGGATCATCCGCACCGCACCTGACAGCAACACCCTGCAAGTGCTGGCCAACACCGGCGGCCGCCCCCTGGGCCTGGCACAGCACCCGGACGGGCGCCTGATCATTGCCGATGGGGTCAAGGGGTTGCTGGCGCTGGACGCCCGGCACACATTGAGCACCTTGAGCACCAGCGCCAATGGCTTGCCCTTCGGTTTTACCGATGATGTAACGGTGGATGCTGCCGGGCGCTACGCCTACTTCAGCGACGCCTCGAGCCGCTGGGGCTATGGCCAGGATGGTGAAGCGGTGATCGAGCATGGTGGCGACGGTCGGTTGCTGCGCTATGACTTCAACAACGGCCAAACCGAGGTGCTGCTCAATCAGTTGCAATTTGCCAATGGCGTGGCGTTGGGGCCGGATGAGCACTATGTGCTGGTCAATGAAACCGGCGCCTATCGCATCAGTCGCTATTGGCTCAAGGGCGACAAGGCTGGCACCCATGACCTGTTTATCGACAACCTGCCGGGGCTGCCGGACAACCTCACCTTCAACGGTCGGGATCGGTTCTGGGTCGCGCTGTATTCGCCGCGTAACCCCTTGCTCGATGGCTTGGCCGGTTACCCTGCACTACGCAAGATGATGGTGCGGGCGCTGATGGTGGTGCCCAAGCCGATAGAGCGCAGAGCCTTTGTGCTGGGGCTGGATGTGCATGGCCAGGTGATCGCCAACCTGCAGGATGCCAGCGCGGGCAACTATTCACCCATTACCAGCGCCCGCGAAGATGGCGAGTGGTTGTACCTGGGCTCGCTGAAGAACACCAGCATGGCGCGCTTGCCGCTGAAGCGGGCATTGGCTTTGTAGGAAACGATGAGGCCCTCAGGTCACTGCATGACTTGAGGGCCTCATCGCCGGCAAGCCGGCTCCTACAGGTGCGGGTGAATCAGCGCACGATGGTCTGGCTGCAGATATGCCCCAGGCTCACGTACTGCGAGATATTGCCGCCTACGCCCACACCCGGGAACTCCTTGAGTTCGATGCGCCAGCCGCCCATGTTGAACCAGGTCCGCCAGTTATACGTCTGGCCGGACGAGCTGTCCGGATAGACCACATTGAGATCGCCGGAGCAGGTGCCCAGGTCGACGCTGCCGGAGGCCGCGCCGGTGATGCCGGTCTTGGCCTCATAGTTGACCCAGTGGTAGTTGGTGGAGTCATCGAAACGTTTGTCGACCCGCAGCACCGGGGTCACGCCACGCAGCGGTTCGCCGGTGCTGTCCGACCATTGGGTGCTCCAGCTCAGGCTACGGGCGGCCTGGGTGGCCAGTTGCACGATCGAACTGGGGATACGCACCACATTGTCGCCATTCACATTGTTCTGGTTCAGGCGCGGTGCCGAGCCAAAGGACAAGAGGTATCGCGCCTGCGGGTTGAGCGCCACCGCCGGGTTGGCCCGTACTCGAACCTTGACCGTGTAGCCAGGGGTAAGGCTTGGGTAGGTGGAGGTGTTGTTTGGCTGGATCACCACCCAGTTGTTGCCATCGAAGCGCTCGAAGATCCACTGGTTGCGGGTGCCCGCGCCGTCATCACCGAGGAACATGCCCACGCCCTGGCCACGCAGCGAGGTGAAGTCGAAGTAATCGACATCGTTGACGCTGTCGAGGTTACCGGTCACCTGGTTCAGCCCGTCCGGCAATGCGAACGCGGTTTGCGCGGTGTCGTTGGGCTCGAAGGCGTCGATATTGCTGTCCACGGCCACGCCAAAGCTGAACTGCGAATTGCTCGCGGTGTTGGCCACCATGTACCAGTAGTAATCGCCGGCGGGCATCACACCGTTGAGGTACTCGTCGGCGTTGCCTGCGTTATCAGAGGTGCCCAGCAGCGTCAGGTTACCCTGGCCGTCGTCATGGAACAGGCTCAGCGACATATCGGTGCCGGCGCTCTGATTCAACAGTTGCAGCTGGATGCGCGCGCTTTGCGCCAGGTTGAAGTGGTAAGCGACTTGCGCCCCGGTTTCCACGCCAGTGACGGTGTACAGGGTGTTGATATCCAGGGTCGGGAACACCGGCACAAACGCTGCAATCGCGGCGCCTTGCAGTTGATTCACGGTGGGTTTTTTCAGCTCATCAACCACCGCATCCACCGGCGCGTTGCTGGCGGCGGCCTTGCTTGCCACAGCCTTGCTCTTGCCGGCCTTGGCCGCCTTGAGTTTTTGCTTGAGCTCGGCCGACAGTGTCGACGCCTCAACCTTGCTCCCCACTTTCAGCGCCTGGTCGACCGCATGCTTGACCGCCTGGGCGGACAACTTGGCTGGCGCTTGCGAAGGGTATTGCTCGGCCAGGGCAAAGGCCGAAACGAAGCAGGAGGCCGCCATGGCCGCGCCCAGCATAAAGGCTTTTTTCGATTTCATTTTTTATCCATCCATAGTTAAAAAATTGTGGCTTGGGTGCGCGGTGAAATCCGTTCACCTGGGATGGACTGTAGGACATTACTGTACATATGTACAGTATTGTTTGAAGCGAATGTGTGAAAAGGCAGCCACCGCCAAGGGACAAAACTGACCTTGCGCCAGCCCTCCACCACAAAGGCAATTTTTTCACATCGATTTCACTGGCCCACCACGCCCCTGACCCTAGATTGCCCGGCAACACAAACAGCTGTACCTCAGGTGCCAGGATGAATAGCGTGGTCGACATAAATTGCACCGACGGGGGCCGGGAGAAAACCCTCAAGCAGTTATGGCTGCGTTTCGCTACGCTCATTGCCCTGTGCCTTGTCGTGATGGGCGCGATGCTCTGGCCTACCTCACCGCAGAACCTGGGCATCGATAATCGCCTGGTCACTTCCGGGGCGCTGGCGGCCTGGCACGATGGCAACCTGATTGTTCTGGTGCGCCATGCAGAGCGCTGCGATCGCTCCAGCAATCCCTGCCTGGGCCCCGCGGATGGTTTGACCCGATCCGGTAGCGTCTCGGCAACGGCTGTGGGTACCGCGTTTCATACCCTGGGCATGTCCCACAGCGACGTGTTGAGCAGTCCCACCACACGTACCGTGCAAACGTCGCAATTCATGTTCGGCGACGCCCACGTGTTGCCCGACCGCTTGACCTTGTGCGGCACAACCCTTGCCCACGATCTGCCTGCACGTAAGCTCGCCGGGCGCAACCTGCTGTTGGTCACCCACAGCGAATGCATCGCCGACCTGGAGCGGGTACTGGGTTATCCCCACGCCGATGGCGCCGAATACGGCAGTTCGCTGTTTGTCCAAGTGGGCTCCCACGGCAAGCTCAAGGTGCTCGGGGTACTCAACAGCCAGGACTGGGCATCAGCCCTCGGGCACCTTTAACACTCAACTCACGCCAGTATCACCCCGGCAATGGAATCACCCGCAGCGGCCTGACCGACTTGTAGGAAAAGCTCGAATAGATTTCCTTCACGCACGGCAGTGTCTGCAACACCTCGCGGGCAAATTCGCCAAAGGATTCCAGGTCCTTGGCCACCACTTCCAGCAAAAAATCATAGCGTCCGGACACGTTGTGGCAGGCGACGATTTCCGGGATGTCCAGCAGCCGCTGTTCAAACGCCCGGGCGATTTCCTTGGAGTGGGTGTCCATCATGATGCTGACAAAGGCCGTCACCCCGTAGCCCAGGGCCTTGGGCGAGAGGATCGCCTGGTAGCCGCTGATCACGCCGCTGTCTTCAAGGTTCTTGACCCGGCGCCAGCATGGCGAGGTGGTCAGGGACACACGGTCTGCCAGCTCGGCGACGGTCAGGCGGGCGTTGCCTTGCAGGGCGTTGAGCAGGGCTTTATCGGTACGGTCCAGTCCTACAGGCATGTCTTGCCTCGAATAGTTGTTTTTATAGGTTTTCGTCCTTTGCCGAAGGTTTTTCTCGGCAAAGTAGGCAATGTTCAGCCTCGGTTATGAGCATAGCATTGTAGGAAATAAGGAGCGCCCGACATGAACAATAAACACAACACATTCGGCTTTTCCACCCGTGCCATTCACCACGGCTACGATGCCCAAGACCACCACGGTGCCCTGGTGCCGCCGATT
Organism: Pseudomonas fluorescens; assembly: GCF_000730425.1. Lineage (NCBI taxonomy): Bacteria > Pseudomonadati > Pseudomonadota > Gammaproteobacteria > Pseudomonadales > Pseudomonadaceae > Pseudomonas > Pseudomonas fluorescens. Next base: position 1,600,490 of record NZ_CP008896.1, read on the forward strand.
TATCTGTCGGCAACCTTTGCCTTCCCCACCGCTGAATACGGTGCCGGTTGCTTTGCCGGCGAAGAAAGCGGGCATTTCTACACGCGCATTTCCAACCCGACCCTGGCCTTGCTCGAGTCGCGTATGGCCACCCTGGAAGGTGGCGAGGCAGCGGTGGCATTCAGCTCCGGGATGGGGGCGATTGCCGCAACCTTCTGGACCCTGCTGCGCCCCGGCGATGAGGTGATCGTCAGCCAGACCCTGTACGGCTGCACCTTCGCCCTGCTGCACCACGGCATCGGCGAGTTCGGCATCAAGGTGCGCCATGTCGACCTGTCGGACCTCGACGCCTTGCAGGCCGCACTCTCCCCCGCGACCCGCATGATCTACTGCGAAACTCCGGCCAACCCCAACCTGCAATTGATCGACATTGCGGCCGTTGCGAGGATCGCCCACCAGCAACCCAACATCACTGTGGTGATCGACAACACCTACTGCACACCCTACCTGCAACGCCCGCTGGAACTGGGCGCCGACGTGGTGGTGCACTCGGCCACCAAATACCTCAGCGGCCACGGCGATATCACCGCTGGCATCGCTGTCAGCCGCCATGACCTGGCGCAGCGCATTCGCCTGCAAGGCTTGAAGGACCTGACCGGTGCCGTACTCTCGCCCCAGGATGCCTTTTTATTGATGCGCGGTCTCAAAACCCTGGCGCTGCGCATGGATCGCCATTGCAGCAATGCCCAGGCCGTGGCCGAAGCCTTGCAGGCCCACCCGGCGGTCGAGTCAGTGACCTACCCCGGCCTGCGCTCCTTCCCACAATATGAATTGGCAGCACGTCAGATGAAACTGTCGGGCGGCATGATTGCCTTTGAACTCAAGGGTGGCATCGCCACGGGCAGGCGCTTCATGAACGCACTCAAGCTGTTCAGCCGCGCGGTCAGCCTGGGCGACGCCGAATCCCTGGCCCAGCACCCGGCAAGCATGACTCACTCCACCTACACCCCAGAGGAACGTGCCCAGCACGGTATTTCCGAAGGCCTGGTGCGCTTGTCGGTGGGGTTGGAGGATATCGCGGACCTGCTGGCCGATATCGCGCAGGCACTGGCGCATTGCACCAAGCGGACACCTGCGAGCAAACCCGCAACGCACACTGCGTAGAAGACGGCTTGCCGGCGTCTGCACGGGTCATTTCACCAGCCGGGTTTCCTTCGAGGGCCGGTAGCCGAAGTAGGCGCTGTAGCATTTACTGAAGTGGCTTGGCGACACAAACCCGCAGGCCACCAGCACATCGACCTGGGACAGTTCGGTGTGCTGCAACAGCCGCCGGGCCTCGGTGATGCGCAGCTCCATGTAATAGCGCTGCGGCGTGGTGCCCAGTTGCTCGCGGAACAAGCGCTCCAGCTGGCGCCGCGAGCGCCCGGCATACACCGCCAGTTGCTCCAGGGCCAAGGGCTCTTCGAGGTTGGCATCCATCAGGCGCACCACCTCACGTAACGGCGCACTCACGCAGATGTTTTCTGCGGGTTTGATCCGCCGGTAGCGTGACTCCTCAAAGGCCAGGATATCTTCGATACCTTCCACCAGCGCCTTGTCATGCAGGCTCTTGATCCAGTCCAGGGCCATATGGAACGCGCCCGAAGGGCTGGATGCACTGAGGCGGTCACGATCGATCACATACGGCTCGCTGCTGACCTGGGTGGCCTTGGCGATTTCGGTCAGGGCCGGGCGGTGTTCCGGGTGAATGGCACAGCGGTAGCCGTCCAGCAGCCCGGCCTTGCCCAGGAACCACGCACCATTCCATAGGCCGGCGAGGATCACGCCTTGTTGCGCCGCAGCCTTGAGCAGTTCGATAAAGGTTTCGCCGGCCTTGAGCTGGGTGCGGTAGCCGCCGCAAATCACCAACAGGTCGAGGTCGGCCAGTACGCCGTGGTCAAGGCGTGCGTCGGGGCGAATCACCAGGCCCAGGTCGCTGATCACTTCCTGCTCGTGCAGGCCGAAGGTGCGCGAGGTGAACAACCCTGGGCGTAGCAGGTTGGCGGTGATCAGGGTGTCCAGCGCCTGGGTGAAGGCCGGCAGGGAAAAATGCTCCAACAGCACAAAACCGGCACGAACCTGGCGCGGGGCCTGGCCCGGGGTTTCGTTCAGGTAGCGCAGGTTCTTGCCTTTCATCCCGCCGCTGAATTGCCGTCTGTGCATGATTGTTTGACCTGTCTGCGGCGTTGTATAGGGCGCCATCGCCAGCAAGCCGGCTCCTGCAAGGGTTCAGGGCTTGATGTTTTTCAACTGCTTGAGCAGTTCGAGCAACTGCTGCAACTGCTCCTCGCCGAACTGTTCCTGGATTTTCTGGTAGTTGCTTTCCATCCCCGCGCTCATCTCGACGAAGCACTGTTGCCCCTGCTCGGTGAGGTTCACAAACACCCGGCGCTGATCTTCGCTGGACTTGCGCCGGCGCACGATGCCGTCGCGCTCCAGGCGCGCCAGTACCCCGGTCATGCTCGGCTTGAGGATGCAGGCCAGGTGCGCCAGTTGATGGCTTTCCAGCTCGCCCTGCTGGCGCAGGATACGAATCACCCGCCACTGCTGTTCGGTCAATTGATGTTCATTAAGCAACGGCCGGAAAAACGCCATGGCGGCTTCGCGGGCCTGCAACAGGGTCAGCGTCAGGGAAGGTCTGGGAGTGGACATGGTTCACGCGCAAAAGAGATCGAAGCGTCGAAGCTTAGGGTCGGCTCCACGGGCATGCAAGCCGATCACATTACAAATTCGTTAACTTCTACATTAATTTACTCAAACAGGCTAAATTGTCTATTCATAATAAATATAACATGTTAACAATGTGCGTCCCTTCAGCGATCCGAAGGGCGATACCTACAAAAATAACAAAAGGAATCCGTCATGCATGTGCGCCTCCTCCCCCTGGCGGCCAGCGTTGGTCTGTGTGTCACGTTCAGCCCTTTGAGTGCCTACGCCGAGTTTATCCAGGACAGCAAGGCCAGCCTCGAGCTGCGCAACTTCTATATGAACCGCGACTTTCGCCAGACCAACGCACCGCAGAACAAGGCCGATGAATGGGCCCAGGGCTTTGTGCTGCGCCTGGAGTCGGGCTACACAGAAGGCCAGGTGGGCTTTGGCGTGGATGCCCTGGGCGAACTGGGGGTCAAGCTCGACTCCAGCCGTGATCGCCGTGGCACCGGCCTGCTGCCTTATGGCGCCAGCCAGCAGCCCGTCGACAACTACAGTGAGTTGGGCCTGACGGCCAAGATGCGGGTGTCGAAAACCGTGCTCAAGGCCGGTACCCTGCAACCGCAGTTGCCCGTGGCCGCCTACAACGACACCCGGCTCCTGCCCTCGACCTACACCGGTGAACTGGTCACGTCCCAGGACATCGCCGGCCTGACCCTGAACCTGGGCCGCCTGGAAAAACAGAACCTGCGCGACTCTTCCAGCAACGACCAGATGAGCTACGCCGGCGTCGACAGCAGCCACCTGGATCTGGCCGGCGGCACCTATGCAATCACCCCGCAACTGGCGACCACCTACTACTACGCGCAGATGCAGAACATCTACCGCCAGCACTTTATCGGCCTGGTGCATGACCTGCCGTTGGCCAATGGCATGAGCCTGCGCAGCGACCTGCGCTACTTCGATACCCGCGAGCAGGGTAGCCATGAGCTGCGCGGCGCTTCGCGAGTGGACGGCGGGCGTATCGACAACCGGTTCTTCAACGGCATGCTGAGCCTGTCGGCGGGTGCCCATAAGTTTGGCCTGGGTTACCAGAACCTCTCGGGCGACGGCGATTTCGCCTACCCCGGCATGGACCCCTATTCAGTCAACCTGGTGACCATCAACGTCTTCACCAAGGCCCAGACCGATGCCTGGCAGGCGCGCTACGACTATAACTTCGCCGCCCTCGGCCTGCCGGGCCTGACCTTCATGACCCGCTATGTGGATGGCACCCATGTGCAGACCGCCAGCGTGCGCAATGGCCGCGAATGGGAGCGCGATACCGACCTGACCTACATCGTGCAGAACGGGCCACTGAAAAACCTCAGCGTCAGGCTGCGTAACGCAACCTTGCGTTCGAGCAACGGCCTGACCAGCGATATCGACGAAAGCCGCATCATCGTTGGCTACAGCCTCGCGTTGTGGTGATCAGCGCAGGCCCGTTTGGCGCAGGCGGTACTCCCCCGGGGTCATCTGGGCATAACGCTGGAAAAACCGACTGAAGTAGGCCGGGTCCTTGAAGCCCAGTTGATAGCAGATTTCATTGGCGGAACTGCCGGTAAACAGCAGTAGGCGCCTGGCTTCCTGCATCAGCCGTTCAAGCACCAGACGCTTGGACGGCAGGTCGGCGATGCGTCGGCAGACATCGTTGAGCCGTGCCTCGGTGACACCGATTTTTTCGGCGTACGCCGATAACGGCCAATGCAGCAGATAGTGGTCTTCGATCAGCTCATTGAAGCGGTGAAAGATGCGCAGGTCCTCATGGCGCGCCGGACGTGCTTCCAGGGAATTGGCACTGAGCCTGAGCAAGCTGATCATGATCAGCCGCGTCAGGCTTTCCAGGGCCGCTGCGCGACCGGCGCCGGCGCTGTTGATTTCGTGGCACAACTCGTCAAACAGCCACTCCAGCCGCCTGATCTCGGGCTGGAACTGCGGCCCCAGGCGGGCCAGTGCCACGCAGGCCGGCGGTACTTGCGGGCCAGGCGCAAGGCTTGGGTCGGCATCGATCAGCGCCCGCACCCAGTGCTGGCGTACGGTCAAGACATGGCCATCGGCGTCCGCTTCGGTGACAAAGGCATGGGCCACCGTGGGCGGCGTGAGGAAAAACATCGGCCCCGATTCCAGGTACTGCCGATCGTCGAGGTAGACCCGCACGGCGCCGCTCTTGACGTAATGCACCTGGAAAAACCGGTCATGGCGATGCACAGGCATATTGCGCCCGAAAAAACCCGCCAGGTTGCCGAGGCGGTCGTAATGCACGTCGGCATCGCTGTAGCGCTGGTCGTAGACCTGACCGATGTTGATGTTGGGGATCGGTTTCACAGGCTTCTCTTGATTGTTTTTTACACCTGATGATTTTGCCACGCTTGACGGTAGTTAACATATTAATTATAACGTTAACACATTAACGAACTGCCTCCAGAGCAGTCGCCATCGCCAGGAGAAATCCATGAGCCGTACCCTGCATGATGTTGCCAGTGGCACCCTGTTCGGCGTCGCGCTGAACTACCAGGGCCTGCTGAACCAGCGTCTCGCCGAATTCGAGCAGCCGCCGTACCAAAAGCCGCCGGTCAAGCCGGTGCTGTTTATCAAGACCCCCAACACCCGCAACAGTCATGACGCCATCGTGCTCCAGCCCCACGGCGAACGCCTGCAACCGGGCCCGGCCCTGGGCGTGGTGATGGGTAAAAGCGCCAGCCGCGTCAGCGTGGACAATGCCCTGGAATATGTGGCGGGCTACGTCATCGTCAATGAATTCAGCCTGCCGGAAGACAGCTACTACCGCCCCGCCGTCAAGGCCAAGTGCCGTGACGGGTTCTGCGCCCTTGGCCCGCAACTGGTGGCCCGCGAGCAGATCGCCAACCCCCATCAATTGAGCCTCAAGCTGTTCGTCAACGGCGTGCTGCGCCAGCAGAACACCACGGCCAACTTTGTGCGCGGCATTCCCCGGCTGATTGCCGAAATCAGCGAATTCATGACCCTGCATGAAGGCGATGTGCTGATCACCGGCACGCCTGAAGGCCGGGTGGATGTACAGCCCGGCGACACCGTCGAAGTCGAGATCAGCGGCCTGGGCCGCCTGGTCAACCACATCCAGGCTGAGGAGCAAGCATGAAACACGCCCGTATCCGCTATGCAGGCCAGATCCATCAGGTCCACGTCGAAGCCGATAACGCTGTACGCCTGGCCGATGGCCGGCTGCTGGCCGAAGACCAGGTCGAGTGGCTGCCACCGGCCACCGGCAACATGTTCGCCCTGGGCCTGAACTACGCCGACCATGCCGCCGAACTGGCTTTCGCCCCGCCGACCGAGCCGCTGGCCTTTATCAAGTCGCCGGGCACCTATACCGGGCACAACCAGATCACCTGGCGCCCGGACAACATCGCCTATATGCACTACGAGTGCGAGCTGGTGGCGGTGATCGGCAAGCCGGCACGCAACGTCAAGCGCGAGGACGCCCTGGACTACCTGGCCGGCTACACCGTCTGCAACGACTACGCGATCCGCGACTACCTGGAAAACTACTACCGCCCCAACCTGCGGGTAAAAAACCGTGACGCCACCACGCCGGTGGGCCCGTGGATCGTCGACGTGGCCGATGTGCCAGACCCGAGCAACCTGACCCTGCGCACCTGGATCAACGGCCAGTTGCGCCAGGAAGGCAGCACCCGCGACATGATTTTCGATATCCCCTACCTGATCGAATACCTGTCCAGCTTCATGACCCTGCAACCCGGCGACATGATCGCCACCGGCACCCCCGAAGGCCTGGCCGATGTGGTGCCAGGGGATGAAGTGGTGGTGGAAGTGGAAGGTGTCGGCCGCCTGGTCAACCGAATTGTCAGCGAGGCGGACTTTTTCACCGCCCGCAAAGAGGCTTGAGCACCATGATCAAACACTGGATCGACGGCCGTGAGGTCGAAAGCAAAGACACCTTCATCAATTACAACCCCGCCACCGGCGAGGCCATTGGTGAAGTGGCCAGCGGTGGCGCCGAAGAAGTCGCCCAGGCCGTGGCCGCCGCCAAGGAAGCCTTCCCGAAGTGGGCCAACACCCCGGCCAAGGAACGCGCGCGCCTGATGCGCAAGCTCGGTGAACTGATCGAGCAGAACGTGCCGCACCTGGCCGAACTGGAAACCCTGGACACCGGCCTGCCCATCCACCAGACCAAGAACGTGCTGATCCCACGGGCTTCGCACAACTTTGATTTCTTCGCCGAAGTCTGCACACGCATGGACGGCCACAGCTACCCGGTGGACGACCAGATGCTCAACTACACCCTGTACCAACCAGTGGGTGTGTGCGCGCTGGTGTCGCCGTGGAACGTGCCATTCATGACCGCCACCTGGAAGACCGCTCCGTGCCTGGCCCTGGGCAACACGGCGGTCCTGAAGATGTCCGAGCTGTCACCGCTGACCGCCAACGAACTGGGACGCCTGGCCCTGGAAGCTGGGATTCCCAAGGGCGTGCTCAACGTGATCCAGGGCTACGGCGCCACCGCCGGCGATGCCCTGGTGCGCCATCCGGATGTGCGGGCGATTTCCTTTACCGGCGGCACCGCCACCGGCAAGAAGATCATGCAGACCGCCGGCCTGAAAAAGTACTCCATGGAGCTGGGCGGCAAGTCGCCGGTGCTGATTTTTGAGGATGCCGACCTCGAACGGGCCCTGGATGCGGCGCTGTTCACCATCTTCTCGCTGAACGGCGAGCGCTGCACCGCCGGCAGCCGGGTGTTCATCCAGGAGAGCGTGTACCCGCAGTTCGTCGCCGAGTTCGCGGCCCGCGCCAAACGCCTGATTGTCGGTGACCCACAAGACCCCACTACCCAGGTTGGCTCGATGATCACTCAAGCCCACTATGACAAAGTCACCGGCTACATCAAGATTGGCCTCGAAGAAGGTGCAAACCTGGTTGCAGGCGGCCTGGAGCGGCCGGCCAACCTGCCGGCGCACCTGGCACGCGGGCAGTTTGTCCAGCCCACCGTATTCGCCGACGTCAACAACAGCATGCGCATCGCCCAGGAAGAAATCTTTGGTCCGGTGGTGTGCCTGATTCCCTTCAAGGACGAAGCCCAAGCGCTGCAACTGGCTAACGATACCGAGTATGGCCTGGCGTCCTATATCTGGACCCAGGACATCGGCAAGGCCCATCGCCTGGCCCGTGGCATCGAGGCCGGCATGGTGTTTATCAACAGTCAGAACGTGCGCGACCTGCGCCAGCCGTTCGGCGGGGTCAAGGGGTCCGGTACCGGTCGTGAAGGCGGCCAGTACAGCTTCGAAGTTTTCGCAGAGATCAAGAACGTGTGTATCTCCATGGGTAGCCATCACATCCCGCGCTGGGGCGTGTAGCTGCATGAACGCTGTCTGTAGGCGCCGGCAAGCCGGCTCCTACGGTCCAACAAAAATAATGAATTCAGGAGAATGATCATGGGTGAAGTCGTTCTGGCAGCGAAAATCTGCCACGTCCCTTCCATGTACCTGTCGGAACTGCCGGGCAAGCACCACGGGTGCCGCGAAGCGGCGATCGCCGGGCACAAGGAAATCGGGCGCCGCGCCCGTGAACTGGGGGCCGACACCGCCGTCGTCTTCGATGTGCACTGGCTGGTCAACAGCGGTTACCACGTCAACGGTGGCGAACGTTTCCAGGGCACCTACACCAGCAATGAGCTGCCGCACTTCATCAAGAACATGGAGTACGCCTACCCTGGCTGCCCGGAACTGGGCGAACTGATTGCCGCCGAAGCCAACCTGGCCGGGGTGCGCACCATGGCCCACAACATCCCGAGCCTGGAGCTGGAATACGGCACCCTGGTGCCCATGCGCTACATGCACATGGATGTACCCCAGGCGCAGAAATTCAACGTGGTCTCCATCGCTGCCTGGTGCGCCTGGCATCGCCTGGAAGACAGCTTCGCCTTCGGTGCCGCCGTGCGCCGGGCCATTGAGAAAAGTGACCGCAAGGTGCTGGTGCTGGCCTCCGGATCACTGTCGCACCGTTTCTCCGACGACCGCGAAGCCGAAGCCAACATCCACAACTGGACCCGCGAGTTCGACAAGCAAGTGGACATGCACGTGGTGCAGATGTGGCGTGAAGGCCGCTTCAAGGAGTTCTGCGCGATGCTCCCGGACTACGCCGAACATTGCTTTGGCGAAGGCAAGATGCACGACACCGCGATGCTCCTGGGCTTGCTCGGCGGGCCTGAGTACAACCGCCCGGCCGAGATCATCACCGCGCCGTTCGGCAGCTCCGGCACCGGCCAGATCAACGCCATTTTCCCGCTCTGAATACATGTGGGAGCTGTCTCGCCCGGCGAGACAGCTCCCACATTGAATCGCGTACAGAAGGAGGCTTTGCATGCCGCATTTCATCGCCGAATACACCGACAACCTCCACTCCCAGGCCGATCTGCCAGGGCTGTTTGAAAAGGTCCACCAGGTTCTGGGAGACAGTGGCGTATTCCCCCTCGGCGGCATCCGCAGCCGTGCGGTGCGCCTGGACACCTGGCGCATGGCCGATGGCAAGCACGACTACGCCTTCGTCCATATGACCCTCAAGGTCGGCCACGGGCGTGACCTGGCTACCCGCCAGGCCGTGGCCCAGACCCTGTTCGCGGTGATCACGGAACACTTCGCCGCCCTGCAGGCACAGCGGCTGCTGGCCCTGTCCTTCGAGATGATCGAGTTGCACCCGCAGTTGAATTTCAAACAGAACAACGTCCATGCGTTTCTGAATAACCAGGCGGGCTGACTCCCCGCCTCCCCCAACGGCCTCTCAGACAAAAAGTACAACATCATGAGCACAGCCAATACCGCCCACAGCGTCACCCTTGCCGAGCATGACCGCACCCACAGCACCGTCACCTGGCGGCTGATGCCGCTGTTGCTGATCTGCTATCTGTTTGCCCACCTGGACCGGATCAACATCGGGTTCGCCAAGATGCAGATGAGCAGCGACCTGCACTTCAGCGACACGGTGTACGGCTTCGGCGCCGGTCTGTTTTTCATCGCCTACGCGCTGTTCGGCGTGCCCAGCAACATGGCCCTGGACCGTGTCGGCCCACGGCGCTGGATCGCCTGCCTGATGGTGGTGTGGGGCATCCTGTCCACCAGCATGCTGTGGGTCGAAAGCGCCAGCGGCTTCTACATCCTGCGCTTTTTGCTGGGGATGGCCGAGGCGGGCTTTTTCCCGGGGATCCTGGTGTTTCTCAACCGTTGGTACCCGGCCCGTCGCCGGGCGCAGATCACCGCACTGTTCGCCATTGCCGTGCCTATGGCCGGGGTGATTGGCGGGCCATTGTCGGGGGCGATCCTGGAGAGTTTCCACGACTTCGGCGGCATGCGCGGCTGGCAGTGGATGTTCCTCATCGAAGGCGCCCCCGTCGTGCTGCTGGGCCTGGTGGTACTCAAATGCCTGCCGGACAGTTTTGAAACGGTCAAGTGGCTCAACGACACCCAGAAGCAACAGTTGCGCGAGCAGTTGAGCACCGAGGAAAAGCGCAAATCCATCACGTCCTTTGGCGGGATCATCCGCGACCCGCAAGTCTGGCTGCTGGTAGCGATCTATTTTGCAGTGATGCTGGCGGTCAACACCCTGGCGTTCTGGATGCCGACCCTGATCCACGGTGCCGGCATTGGCCGGGACAGCCAGGTCGGCCTGTTGAGCGCGGTGCCGTACCTGGCCGGCTGCTTCTTCATGATCGGCTGTGGACGCTCATCGGACCGTAACCGTGAACGCCGCTGGCACTTGTGCGTACCGCTGCTGATGGCGGCCGTGGGCATCGCGATCACCGGCCTGGCACCGGGCAACCCGCTGTTGGTCATGGGCGGCCTGATCATCGCCGGCATGGGCGCCAGCGCCGCGCTGCCGATGTTCTGGCAACTGCCGCCGGCCTTCCTGTCCAACTGCACCCAGGCCGCCGGCATCGCCATGATCAGTTCGTTTGGCAGCATCGCCTCGTTCCTTGCCCCGTACCTGATCGGCTGGATGCGCGACACCACCCAAAGCGCAAGCCTTGCCCTGTACGTGCTGGCGCTGTTTATCGCCCTTGGCGGCTTGCTGGTGTTGCGCACCAACGCCGCCATCGTCAACCCTCAGTAAGAGACCCTTGTCATGCTCGATCCACAGCTCATCCTGCAAGCCGCTGCCCAACTGGACCATGCCGAACGCAGTCGCGAACAGGTACGCCAGTTCTCCCTCGATCATCCGGCGATCACCCTTGAGGACGCCTACGCTATCCAGCGCGCCTGGGTCGCCCAGAAGATCAAGGGCGGGCGCAAGCTGGTCGGGCACAAGATCGGCCTGACCTCGCGCGCGATGCAGGTGTCGTCGAACATCACCGAACCGGACTACGGTGCGCTGCTCGATGACATGCTGTTTGAGGAAGGCACCGACATTCCATTCGAGCGTTTTATCGTGCCGCGGGTCGAGGTCGAACTGGCCTTCATCCTCGGCAAGCCGCTCAAGGGGCCCAACTGCACGATTTTCGATGTGCTCGACGCCACCGAGTGGGTGATCCCGGCCCTGGAAATCATCGATGCGCGCATCCAGCAGGTCGACCCGCACACCAAGGCCACGCGCAAGGTGTTCGACACCATCTCCGACAACGCCGCCAATGCCGGCGTGGTCATGGGCGGCCGTGCAGTGCGCCCGACCGAGATCGACCTGCGCAAAGTGCCGGCGGTGCTGTACCGCAACGGCGTGATCGAAGAGTCGGGGGTCTCGGCCGCCGTGCTCAACCACCCGGCCAAGGGCGTGGCGTGGCTGGCCAACAAGCTGGCGCCCTACGACGTCACGTTGCTGCCGGGGCAGATCATCCTCGGCGGTTCCTTCACCCGCCCCGTGGCGGCCAGCCCGGGCGATACCTTCCATGTCGACTACGACATGCTCGGCTCGATTTCCTGCCGCTTCGTCTGACCTCTGGAGGACTGATTCATGGAAATGCCTGTCAACCGCTTCAAACAGCGGCTCAACAGCGGTGAAGTGCAGATCGGCCTGTGGCTGGGCCTGGCTGACGCGTACTGCGCGGAACTGGCGGCCAATGCCGGTTTCGATTGGCTGCTGATTGACGGCGAACACGCGCCCAACGACCTGCGCGGCATGCTCGGCCAATTGCAGGCCGTGGCGCCCTATGCCAGCGAGGCAGTGATTCGCCCGGTGATCGGCGATACCGCACTGATCAAACAGGTGCTGGATATCGGCGCGCAAACCCTGTTGGTGCCGATGGTCGAGAGCGCGCAGCAGGCCCGGGAGCTGGTGCGTGCCATGCGCTATCCGCCCCTGGGCATACGCGGTGTGGGCAGTGCCCTGGCGCGGGCTTCGCGCTGGAACAATATCGACGGCTACCTGGACCAGGCCGATGCACACATGTGCCTGTTGGTGCAGATCGAAAGCCTGCAAGGCCTGGCCAACCTCGATGCCATTGCCGCCGTCGAGGGTGTCGACGGTGTCTTTATCGGCCCGGCGGACTTGAGTGCCTCCATGGGGCACCGGGGCAATCCGGGGCACCCAGACGTGCAAGCGGCCATCGAGAAAGCTATTGCGCGGATTCGCCAGGCGGGCAAGGCGGCGGGGATTCTCAGTGCCGATGAGCGACTGGCCCGGCGTTACATCGAACTGGGGGCGGGGTTTGTCGCGGTGGGGGTGGATACCACGGTACTGATGCGCGGGTTGCAGGGGTTGGTGGGGACATTCAAAGACCAGCCGGCACCTGTGAGCACTGGCGGCGTGTACTAATCAACTTCCAACGCCGCAGGACCCAATGTGGGAGCGGGCTTGCTCGCGAAAGCAGTGGCTCAGTCACCGAATATATTGACTGACACACCGCTTTCGCGAGCAAGCCCGCTCCCACCTTTTGGATGTGTGGTGTTTCAGCGCTGGATGTTTTTCAGCTCATCGAGCAACCCCAGCAAGGTCTGCAACTTCTGCACCCCCAACCGCTCCTGCAAGCGCTGGTAGTTGGCCTCCATGCATTGGCTCATAGACGCAAAGCTCGCCCGCCCCTTGTCCGCCAGGGTCACCAGTACCCGCCGCTGATCCTGCTCGGCCTTGCGTCGATGAATCATCCCCGCCGCTTCCATGCGCACCAGCACGCCAGTCATGCTCGGCTTGAGGATGCAGGCCAGTTCCGCCAATTGATAAATCTCCAGTTCGTCGTGTTGATTGAGGATGCGGATTACCCGCCATTGCTGCTCGGTCAGGCCGTGTTCGTTCAGCGAGGGACGGAAAAAACTCATGGCCGCTTCGCGGGCCTGTAACAGGGTGAGGGTCAGGGACTGCCGGGGTTTGAGCATAGTGTCAGGATCACGTTGATTTTTTAGTTAATGTTTTAACGAAACTCTAACATCCCCGCCCCGCGCTCGCGCTATAACTTAAGGGCCGCGCACGTCCATGGCGCGCTGAATCAAAAGCCCCGGCACGCAGGATCAAGACATTGATCCCCCCAGGGGCCCTAATGAAGACATCTGCTTTAGAGCCTTCCTTCACTTTTCAGGCTGCGCCATGATCAACATTGAAACCCCCACGTATTACACCGCTACCAAGAAATACAACCTGAGCTTTCCCACCCTGGAACAGGACATCGAGGCCGATGTCGTGGTGATTGGCGGTGGGTTTTCCGGGATCAATACCGCCCTGGAGCTGGCAGAAAAGGGCATCACCCAGATCGTCGTACTGGAGGCCCGCTACCTGGGCTTTGGCGGCACCGGGCGCAATGGGGGGCAGATCATGGCCGGCATTGGCCACGACCTGGAGAAGATCAAGAAAGACGTCGGCGAGGATGGCCTGCGCCAGGTCTTCGAGATCAGCGACCTGGGCGCCGACATCATCAAAGACCGTATCGCCAAGTACAACATTGACGCCGATTTCTGCCACGGCTACGGCTATATGGGCTTCAACGCCCGCCAGGAAAAGACCCTGCGGGCCTGGGAAAAAGACTTCAAGTCGATCAACAGCAAGCATGAAATCCGCTTCCTCGGCGGCTCCGACGTCCAGCAGATCATCGGCTCCAACGCCTACAGCAGCGCCCTGCTGCACATGGGCGGCGGGCATGTGCATTCATTGAACCTGCTGCTGGGCGAAGCCACCGCCCTGGCCGGCCATGGCGTGCGGATTTTCGAGAACAGCCCGGCGCTGGAAGTCAGTTACGGCGAGCGCATCACCGTGCGCACCGGGCGCGGCTCGGTCAAGGCCAGCAAGCTGCTGTGGGCCTGTGACAGCTTCCTCAACAAGCTGGAGCCGGAACTGCATCGCTCAACCATCAATACCTACGCGTTCCAGATGATGACCGAGCCGTTGAGCGAAGAACTGATCCAGCGGATCAGCCCGATTCGCGGGGCCTACAGCGATATCCGCCCGGTGATCGACTACTACCGGGTGACCCATGAAAACCGCCTGCTGTTCGGCGCCGCCACGCCGCTGGTGGAACACATCCCCGGTGATTTGAAGGCCTGGAACCGCAAGCTGATGCTGAAGATTTTCCCCTACCTCAAGGACGTGAAAATCGACCTGGCCTGGGGCGGCCCGATGGCCTGCAGCCCCAACCTGTTCCCGCAGGTCGGCACCCTGCCCGGGCGCAGCAACGCGTTCTTCGTCCAGGGTTACTCGGGCTTTGGCGTCACCCCCAGCCACATCATCTGCAAGGTCCTGGCCGAAGGCATGAGCGAAGGCTCGGCGCGCTATGACCTGATCAGCTCAGTCCACCGCCCGACGATTATCGGCAAGGACGCCATCCGCCCCTTGCTGCTGACCGTCGGTAAATCCTGGCACCAACTGTCCGGTTACTGGAATGGTCGCCGCTAACCCCATTTTTATCCCTCTGGAGCAACTGCCATGACCCTCGTTACCCTCAAGAAAGATATCCAGCTGTCCGAACTCGATGCCTGGGGCACCGTTGCCGATCTTGGCGCCGAAATCCTCGCCGGCGAACTCAAGGCCTTCGGCAAAATGACCTTCGGCGCGCCGACCGACCTGGTCAGCAGCGCCTACTTCGGCACCACCCAGGGTAAGTTCCGCATGGTCTACCCGTTTAACGAACAGGCCACGGTAGTCACAGGCGAAGTGCGCCTGACCGACGAGGCCAGCGGCCAGACCACGCGCTACAAAACGGGCGACAGCTGGTTCGTGACCAAGGGCACGCCAGTGCTGTGGGAAGTGCTCAGCGAGAGCTTCGTCAAACACTACTTCGCGGTCGTATAACTGCTTTGCTCTAAGTGGGAGCGGGCTTGCTCGCGAATGCGGTGGGTCAGTCAATGCTGTTCTGACTGACCCACCGCATTCGCGAGCAAGCCCGCTCCCACATTCGTTGTGTGGCGGCTGATGAATTGGGTTCAGGCCATCCGGCTGGAACGGAACTCCTTGGGCGAGAGTTCAAACTGCTTTTTGAACGAACGGCTGAAATGCGCCGAATCGGTAAAGCCCCACTTATAGGCAATCGCCGTAATCGACTCGCTGCGCAGGAATGGGTTGGTCAAGTCATCAGCACTGCGCTTGAGCCGGGCACGCTGGATGTAGCGGCAGACGCTGTCGTCCTGCTCCTCGAACAGCCGGTACAAATGACGCACCGAAATGTTCAAGCGACTGGCCAGGCCCATGGGGCTCAGGCCGGGTTGGCTCAGGGACTCGTCGATGACTTTTTGTACGTAGCTGCGCAGGTTGTTACCCTGCAACGCTGCGGTATCGTCGCGCCCATCATCCTCCTGCTCCAGGGCCGAGCCCAGCAGCGACACAAAGGCACACTGCAACGCTTCAACCTCATCCTCGGCGCCTTCGCTGCCCTTGCACAGCTGGTCCATTAACACATGCAGCATGCGCCCACAGGCTTTGCTGGAGGAGATCTTGCCAAAGGTTTTCGATTGGCTGCCCCTTTGCTTGCACACCTGGGCGCGCGGCAACGACAGCGAGATATGTTCGATCAAGCCGAACGGGGTGATTTCGATGGCGCCCACCGAGTCCATCAGCAGCAGTTCGCCAGGGGCCAGTTGCACACGCTGGCCGTTCTGCACAATCTGCGAATAACCGCTGCGCTGGCAGACCAAAAAACAATCCTGGTCATTGTCATGATCGGGGTTGGTGGCCAGGCGCTTGATCAGGCCGGCATTGGTACGCAGGCTGGCCAACGGCAAGCCGCCGTTTGAAAGCATGGAAAACTCGCCGATAAACAGCGAGCGGTTGAAGGCCAGCTCGGTGTCGAAGTGGCCGCACATCGCACGCAAGTCGCGGTTCCAGGTCTCGAGCCCCTGTTGTGCACTCTGTTGGATCCCCATGGGTGTCTCCACAATGGCTTATTGTTTTTGTCGGGCAATAGTTAACATGTTACCTATATGCGCGCAACAAGTACCTGTCCCCCCTTGTGTTTGCACACATGATGCCAATCAGAGCGTGCGCAATATACGTTGCAAACCCACCAGCGCAGCCAGCAGCGCATCCCGCTGGTCACGGCTCAGGGCGATGTAGCGCCGAAAAGCCGGCATGCGGTTGACCACTTCGCTGCCGCCCATGTGCTCCAGGCATACGTGCCATTGATGGTCGAGCAGCTCGATGTGCAGGCGTTTGAAATCCAGGGGCATCAACGCTGCATGCAAAGCCCTGTCCTGTTGCAAGCGCACCTGCAGTTGCCCCAGCAATGCACCCTCGCCTGCGCGTTGCCGGCAATGGATCGCGGTACGTCGCACGGCCCCGCCATGGTGCAATTCAAAGCGCGCCGCGCCCTCTGTCGAGGCGGGCAGGCGCAGGCTGAACTCGGTCATGACCAGGTGCATCAACAACTGCGATTCGGTGCGCTCGCGAATTTCCAGGTGCAGGCTGCCGCCCTCCAGGGCGGCCCGCGCCAAGGTCGGCGAGACCTGCTCGAAACGCGCCAGCCCCAGGTTGCGCCGCAGTTGCCCAAGGGTGCGCCCCGGCTGATAACCCGCCGGCGCCCGTTGTGCGCTGAACAGCTCAGACAGCCTTTGCCACAGCACTGACATAGCCGTTGTGAGGGAGACCCGGTTCATTGGCAAACTCCTTGGCCAGCACGTCTTCCACCGACGCCGGCGTGAATGGATTGACCTTCTGCACCACCAGGGTCCAGAACAGCGCATACACCGCAGTACCGCCCAGCATCACGCCGAACGGGATGTAGATATCCGCCGGGTTCATCCCCGCCGGCGCGATAAACCACATGCCCAGCAGGATACCGGCGCTGGACAGCACCTGCGGCAGCGGGAACCACGGCGAACGGTAGGCCCGTGGCAAATCAGGACGACGAATGCGCAGGATCACCACCGACACCGTGACCAGCAGGTAAGCAAAGCTCCACGCACACACTGCCGCCAACACCAGGTGCATGATGGTGTCGGTGCTACCGCCCAGGTACAGCGCGTGCAGGCAGGGAATCAGCATCGCCACCACGATGCACAGCACCGGGGTCTTGAAGCGTGGGTGCAGGTAAGTGAACACCTTGGGCAACGCGCCATCCACCGCCATGCCATAGAGAATCCGTGGCACACCGGCCATCAAGGTATTGAGGGTGGCAGCACCGGCAAACAGAAAACCGATGCCCAGCCACAGTGGCCCGATCTGCCCCATCACCTGTTCGGCAAAGCGTGGGATCGCCATGGGCGTGTCCAGCAAGTGCACGCCAGCGGCTGCGTCCAGCACCACGTTTTCCACCTGGCGCTTCATGGCCGCGCCGTAGATGAACATGCACGTCGCCACGCCCATCAGGCCGAGTATCATCGCCCGCGGCATGACCTTGGCCGACTGGCGCAAGTCCGGCGCCAGGGGGGTGACAAATTCGCAGCCGACAAACATGAACATCGCCATGCCCACCAACGACAACACCGTCACCAGGTCGCTGCCCACCAGGGACTCGCCAAACCAACCGTCCAGTTGCACAGCCGGCGCGGCGATCAAGCCCAGCACGCCGAACACCATCAAGGTGGTCCACATGCCGAAGGTGAGGATGATCTCGGCGCGGCCAAAGGCGCTGACGCCAAACACATTGAGCACGCCGAACACCAGCACGAAACCGACCCCGAGCAGCCAGGAACCACCGGCGGATTCAGCCAGGGTATTGAGGTGTTCAAAGTTCACCAGGGCCATGACCCCGGCGAGGATGGTCTCGGCGGTGCCGGCAAACACATGCACGATCAGATAGGCCGACAAGGTGCCGGTGATTGCAAAAAACCGGCCCATGCCGCAATTGATGTAGTCGTACACCGAGCCGGTGGTGGGCAATATCGAGGCGGCCTCGGCGAAGGTCGTGGCCTGGGCCAGCATCATGACCACGGCAATCAGCATGGCCAGCGCAAACGCGCTGCCGCCGATGCCAAAACCCATGGTCGCGGTGAGAATCACCGGGCTGGCCATGATCAGGCCAATGGTGCTGGCCAATGCGGTGGGGAAACCCACCGTGCCCCGGTTCAGGTGCGCGGTAAGTCTGTCATTGATCGACATGGTGCAGATCCTCGAAAGGGATTTTTTAGAAGTGTTTGCACTGTGCGCCCCACCCAACCGGATCGTCTTGCCCCTGACTGCCGCCGGTTTTGTTGCTCCCTGCCAGGGCTTGCGGCCTGGCGGCCAGGATCAATTGCCTGGCACGCAGGTGAAAGACTTGCGCCGCCGGCGCTCGCCCTAATGCGCCCTCAACTTAATCCTTGGGGGACTGCAACAATGGAGCACACACTGAAAACCCGTCACCTGCCTCCGGCTGTCGGCCTGGGTCTGGTGCTGTTGATCGGCCAACCTGCGGCCCAGGCGATTGAACTGTATGCCGACGACGACACCACCGTCACCGGCAACTTCCTGGCCGTGTACGGTCTGTTCAACAGTCGCAAGAACTACGAGGGCAGCCCGGGTGGCTCGACCTGGCGGGAAGGCTTTATCAAGTATGGCGTGAGTGTCGACCAGACCCTGGGCGGCCTGGGCAGTGTGTATGGCACCGCGAACCTGGTGAGTTCCGCCACCTGGGGCGATGGCGATGCCTCCCGCGTGACCGACGGCAGCGAACGCACCACCAAGTTCGAGGAAGCCTTTGCCGGTTGGCGTTCGGGGGACCTGTTGCCGGCGCTGGGCAAGGATGGCCTGGACCTGTCGTACGGGCGCCAGATCATCACCGTGGGCGACGGTTTTATCATCAACGACGACGGCCCGAACCTGGGCAATGGCGTAGCCGACGGCGAGTTCGACCGCGGTGGCGCCTATTACATCGCGGCCCGACACGCCTTCGACAAAGCGGCGGTGGTACGCCTGGGGGGCAAGGACGGCCTGCATGGCAGCCTGATGTGGATCGAGTCCGACAACCGCGCCCAGGCCCTGACCGAAATGGCCATCGCCACCCTGGAATACAGCGCAGCGCCAGGCACCCTGGGCTTGACCTACTTGCATGGCATCGATGTCGATGAGCGCTTTGCCAACGACCTGCAACGGCAACGCAAGGGCATGAACCTCTACAGCCTGCGCGGCACGGGGAATGCCGGGATCGACAACGCGCACTTCTCGTTTGAATACGCCTGGCAGGACAAAGACCCCGGCCCGGAAAAAGCCTGGTACGCCGAGGCCGGCTATACCTTCGCCGACCTGCCCTGGTCGCCGGGCCTGACCTACCGTTATGCCCGCTACTCGAAAAACTGGGATGCGTTGTTTGCCGGTTTCAACCGCGGTTATGGCACCTGGGTCCAGGGCGAAGTGGCGGGCAACTACTCCGGGCCCTACAACACCAACACCTCGGTGCAGCATGTGGCGTTCAAGGTCAAGCCCCTGGACAACCTGACCCTGGGCGCGCTGTTCTTTGACTACACGACGCTCAGCAAGCGCGACATGCTCGACCTGGATGGCCGCGAGCTGGACCTGTATGCCGAATGGGTGGTGAACGAACACCTGATCATCACACCGCTGGTTGGCCTGTACCAACCGGACAAGGATCAGGGCACCGGCGGCAACCAGGTCGGCGGCAACGGCACCAATGTCTACAGCCAGTTGGTGGTGGCCGTACCATTCTGAACCATTGGCGCCCGCCTTGCCGGCGATGGCAGTCTGTCTGTGATTGCATCGGTGCCGGATAATCCGCGATCGCCGGCAAGCCGGCTCCTGCAGGGGACGTGGCAGCCACAGGCATACGTCCCGGCAGGCAGAGTCAAGCTGTCGCCTCCCGCGTTGGTTAGCCTCGGGTTTTCCTTTTTGACCAGGAATCCCCCCATGAGCGATATCGCACTGCTGCCCACCGTCGAAGCCTTCTTGCGTCGAGACCACGGCCTGTTTATCGACGGTGGCTACGTCCCCAGCCAGGCCAGTCAGACCCTGGAGGTGATCAACCCCGCCACCGGCCAGGTCATTGCCACGGTCGCCGATGCGCAAGCCGGTGATATCGAGCTGGCCGTGGCCTCGGCCAGGCACGGCTTCAAACAATGGTCCCAGGCCGCTCCGGCGGTCCGTGGCAATGTACTGCTCAAACTCGCCGACCTGCTGGAACGCAACCGCGAGGAACTGGCGCAGATCGAGACCTGCCAGTCGGGCAAGATCATCCAGATCTCCCGCGCCTTTGAAGTGGACCAGGCCGCGCATTTCCTGCGCTATTACGCGGGTTGGGCGACCAAGATCAGCGGCCAGACCCTCACCCCGTCACTGCCCTCGTTTGCCGGCGAGCGCTACAGCGCCTTCACCCTGCGTGAACCGGTGGGCGTGGTGGTGGGCATCGTGCCGTGGAATTTCTCCACCATGATTGCCATCTGGAAACTCGCCTCGGCCCTGGTGACCGGTTGCAGCATCATCATCAAGCCCAGCGAATTCACGCCGCTGACCCTGCTGCGCATTGCCGAACTGGCGGTGCAAGCCGGCCTGCCCGCTGGCGTACTGAACGTGCTGACCGGCGGCGGCCACGTGGGCAAGGGGCTGATCGAACACCCTGGCACTGACAAGGTGTCGTTCACCGGTTCGGTGCCCACCGGCCTTGCCGTCGGCCGCGCGGCCATGGGTGCCGGCCTGACGCGGGCGACCCTGGAACTGGGTGGCAAAAACGCGGCGGCGTTCCTGCGCGATGTAAAGCTGGAAACCGCCGTCAACGGCATTATCGAAGCCGGGTTCCTGCACTCGGGGCAAATCTGCGCGGCAGCCGAGCGCTTCTTCGTGCATCGCTCGCAGATCAACCCGGTCATGGAGGCCCTGGCCCAGCGTTTGAGCCGACTGAATGTGGGTTCGCCGCTGGATGAGCGCACTGAGTTCGGCCCGGTCACCCACCGTCAGCACCAGCTGAAACTGGAAGGTTTTTTTGCCACCGCACGTGCCGAAAACAACACCATCATCCACGGCGGCCAACCGATGGATCGGCCCGGTTGCTACGTCGAACCCACCGTCATCCTCGCCAACAGCATCAACGACACGCTGCTCACCGAAGAAACTTTCGGCCCCATCGCCACCTTCCTGCCCTATGACGACGAGGACGAATTGCTGGCACTGGTGAACCACACCGCCGGCGGCCTCAGCGCCAGCCTGTGGACCAACGACCTGGGCAAGGCCCTGCACATGGTCCCGGCGATCAACGCCGGCACGGTGTGGGTCAATATGCACACTCTGCTCGACCCCGCCGTGCCGTTCGGTGGCAGCAAATCCTCAGGGATTGGCCGGGAGTTTGGCAGCGCGTTTATCGACGACTACACCGAACTCAAGTCGGTGATGATGCGTTATTGATCACCCTGGGATCAGCGCCTCCGCCTCGATCTCGATCAACCACTCGGGCAGTGACAGGCCGCTGACGATAATCCACGACGACGGTGGCGGGTTTTCGGGGAAGCGCTCGCGCAAGGCGGCGGCGATGGGCTCCTGCTGATCGCGGGCGGACTCGGCGATATACAGGCGCAGCATGATCACATGGGACAGATCGCCCTCGGCCGCCGCCAGGACCTTTTCAATATTGTCCAGGGCAGTGGCCGTCTGCTCGGCGATGCCCGGGCCGACGGTGCGTTCATCAGCGTCCACGCCCACCTGGCCGGACAGGAGAATACGCCGGCCATCGCGTACCTCCATGGCCTGGCTGAAACCGTATTGCAGGGAGTTGAAGACTGTTCCAGGGTTGAGGGTTCTTCGTTGCATGACATTTCCTTGTATGCGCAGGGGCCACAAGACTAACGAACGGATGATTTAAGCCAAGTGCTCGCCTGGCTTTTTCAACATCCAGAAATACTTGAGGCTGAACCGGTAAGCTGGCGAAGCCCCCCTGGACCTAGCGGTTGCCCACGTGATGAGAATCGGCTTAGTCTCACGCACTTTTGACCTGCGGCCGCACACTGCGTGCCCTCTACGCGAAGCAATCGCCATGCTCAACGCAATCATTTCCAGCAAGAAGCGCGGGAGTGGCCTGGAAAACCGGAGCCAGGCCTTGGCCGAAGGCTCCGAAGATGTGCTCACCGCCAGCGTGTTCGAGCGCTTGGCGTACCTGCCCGATCCGCTGTTATCCGCCGTCATGACGCAATTGATCGGCCAACCTTTCGGCCCATTGCAGCAAATCGAGTTCTGGCCCTCCTGGCCCCTGGCAAACCGTACGCGGGTCGAGCCGGATGTGCTGCTATGCGATGCCCAATTGCAGATCGTGATAGAAGCCAAGCGCCATGACCATCGGCGCCAGCAGGATCCCGAGCAACTGGCCAATGAACTGCTCGCCGGCTGGCAAGGCGATTTGTTGCAGGATAACTGCATCCTGCTGGCCCTCGGCGGCCTGGATGACGCCAGTGATGATGCGAACCGCCGACTATTGGGCAAAATCCTCGACCACCTGCCAGAACACAGCGAGCCACGCTTCAAGCTGGTCTGCCGGACCTGGCAACAGTTGTATCAAAGCCTGGAACACCATATTCGTCCGGACTCACCGCCAGGCTGCCAACGCTTGCTGGACGACATCGCCAAATGCTATGCCTGGCATGGCTTGCGCACCCACCCAATGCGCTGGCTGAGTGACCTGCCTGCGCTGACCATTGCCACCCCTCCAAATGCTTTCGCCGCCTGGAGTAAGAAATGACAGGAAACATGGAACAGGCACTGCTGGACGTGCGCCGCGCCTATCGCCTTCTGGCTGAGTATCAGCAGCGCATGTTTGAGCTCTTGGGCTATATCCGCGAGCGGCTGGGCGCCACGCCCTATCATCACTCATACGCCAACCCCCTGCCCCAGGGCCTGGCCGGCCTGGAAAAGCGCGAAAACAGTGGGCTGCGCTACCTGCCCTTCTATGACCTCTCAGCCATCTGGCTCAAACACCAGGGCCAGGAGGCCGCCTGGAACAACCACCTGGCAGGCGACTTGATGTTCGGTGCCTGGGTGCGCAGCGATACCGGGTTCGACAAATACTCAGGAACGTTCGATGAACTGTCGGCCGAGCAGACACAGAGTGCCTTGGTCTTATCCGTGGTGATCTGTGACACGCCCGCTACGCCCCCCTGCAACTGGTATTCAAGCATCTGGTGCCAGATGGCCTACCCGGAGCACGGCGAGGTCAATCATGAGGACGTCAAGGGCTATCGCTGCTACTCCCAGGCGATCCCTCTTGAGCAACTGAGCGATAAAAGCGCCGTGGACAATGCCATCGACGCCTGGTGTACCGCCGCCAGCGACAAACTGGACTGGCCCATCGAGCCCCTTCAAAAACAATGACCCCATAGAGTCAGCGCTGCTCCAGTCGATACCTCAAGAAGCGATGGTCCACGCCAAACAGGCGCCTGTAGGTCAGCAATACCGCCCCCACCGTGCCCAAGGCCGACGATGCGGCAATCAGGAACATGATCACGATCTGGTAGCGCACCGCGTCCTGTGGGCTTTCACCCGCCAGGACCTGGCCGGTCATCATGCCCGGCAGGCTGACGATGCCCACCACCGTCATCTGGTTGAGTGTGGGGATCATGCCGGCCCTCACCGCCTGGCGGATCGCGCCCTGGGCGGCTTCCCAGCGCGAACCGCCCAGGGCCAGGACCATCTCGATGGTGTTGCGCCCGGTGGCCAGTTCCTGGGTCATGCGCTCGATGCCCAGGGACACGCCGGTCAGGGTGTTGCCAAGGATCATCCCGAGGATGGGAATGGCGTACTGCGGCTCGTACCAGGGGTGGATGCGAATGATCGCAAACAACCCCAATGCCGTGACCAACCAGGAGCTGCCCCAGACCGACACGATGCTATCGACCCGCTGGCCCTTGTAGGTGCGCTTGCCCCGGCCGGCCGCCGACAGGCCGGCGATCAGGGTCATCAGGCACATCAGCGGCAGCACGACGTACCAGTAGGCGAACGCGAAGACCCAACCCAGCAGGTAACCAATCGCCAACAGTTGCACGACCGTTCGGATAGCGGCCCAGATCAGTTTGCGCCCCAGGCCCAGCCTTAACAGCAGGGACAACGCGCCATTGATCAGGATCAGTGAGGCCGCGATTGCCAGGTCGGTGGCGCTGAGGTTCTGGTAATTCATGCCTGGCCCACCCCGCTCAACACCCCAGCGTCCATGTGTAACCGCCGCGCGCCCATGCGCTGTGCCTGTGCATGGTCGTGGGATACCCAGACATAGGCATGGGCACTTGCGCTGTCAAACCAGCCACGGACCAGTGCTTCGACTTCACCGGACGAGGCGGGATCGAGGGCTGCGGTAGGTTCGTCCAGCAGCAATACATCCGGATCTGATTGCAGCGTGCGAATCAGCGACAGTACCTGTGCTTCGCCCCCCGACAAATCACCGGCATTTTTCGACAGGAAGCCCGGCGCCTTTCCCGCATGGGCCAGCAAGGCGCAGACCCGCTGCCGATCGAACGCCAGGTGGCGCCAGGTGGTGAGCGAGTAGGGAAAACGCAGGTTGTCCTCCACCGTGCCGTCGAGCAGCGCTGGCCGTTGGGAGAGGTAGCAGACACGGCTGCGATAGGTCGCAATCCGTGCATGGGTCAGCGCCTGGTTGTGCCACAGGACTTGCCCCGAGGTGGGCGCATCCAGCAGGGCAAGGGCCCTGAGCAGGACACTTTTGCCCGAACCGGAGGCGCCGGTGATCGCAACGCGGTCGCCAGGGTACAGGTGAAAATCGGTCGACCGCAGCAACACCGCCTGGTGGCGCTCGTCCAGTCGTACCAAGGCCTTGGCCTCGATCAGGGGAAATTGGCAGTCGGCCATGAACTCACTACTCGGTTGAACACCTTGCAATCAAATACCCCACTGCCTATATTCGCGCAAGGCGCCATCTACGCCAGCATCCGCGCAAAGGGCTGCGCCCAGGACATGACTGAACACTCCATCACGACGACTCCCAACCTTAAAGCGGACAAGGTTTGTATAAGGAGATCGTATGTCGCAACGCCCCGCCGCACCGTCCACTGACGGCCGTATCAACCTTGAGCAGCAGCGCAAGCGCGCCAAGGCGCTGTTGCAGCGCATGAAACAAGGCACTGCGCCCACTGAACTGGCGCTGGTTGCCAAGCCGCCACCGACTCTTTCCGATGCTCAATGGCTGATTGCCCGGCAGTTGGGTTTCAGCAGTTGGCCCAGACTCAAGGCCCATGTAGATGCGCTGGATTTCGCCGCCAGCCATCCCGGTTTCGACGCCAGTGATGAAGCGCGCACGACCCATTGGCGTTGCGGCAATGATATTGCCCATAGCCTGGGTATAGCGGGGTTCAAGGGGCGGTTTCGGATGCTCACGGATCCGTTGTGCATGGGCCCGGTCCAGGCCTTGCCAGGCGAGGCCTACCAAGCGACGCGGGCGCGTTTCATCAGCCAGGCATTTGCCCTGGAACCGGCAGAAGCTGCACGTCGGCTGGCCGACGAGTACACCCATCTTGAAGAACTGCGCAGCGCCGATCACAGCGTGTTGTGGTGCGAAGCGGATGCCTATGACCAGTTGTTCCTGATCCGTGCGCTGGCAGGGCTGGAACATACGCCGGCCAGAGTGGAATTGATCGAAGTCGACCGCATCCCCGGCGTGCAGCGTTTCATCGGCATCGGCCAATTGGCGCCACAGGTCTTGGCCTGGCTCTGGCCTCAGCGTCGGCCGGTTGACGAGCCGATGTGTCAATTGGCGCGGCAGGCGTGGGCGGCCTATTGCGACAGCTCGCCCGTGGCCCTGGCGCTGCTGGCCCGCGACACCCATCCAGCCTTGCCATTGCTGGCCCCGGCACTGCGTCGGCAATTGCTGGAGTTGCCCGGCACGCGGGATGGCTTGTCGCTGACCGAGCGCCTGGCCTTGCAGTATCTGGCCGAAGTCGGCCCGACGCCGTTTGCCCGGGTATTCGCCGAGTTGATGGCCAAGCGTGAGCCCCTGCCCTACCTCGGCGACCTGATGTTCCATGCCCTGATGCGACCGCTGATCGACGGGGCCAACCCTTTGCTGACGGAGTCCGACGCCCATCTGCCATGGCCTGGCCGCCCATTGGCGCTGACGCCGCTGGGCGTCAGGGTGTTGAATGGCAGCGCTTACTGGCCAGACCATGCAAGCCACCCACGCTGGGTCGGTGGCGTGCAGATCGTGCCCGGCCAGCCACACTGGACGCTTGATGACGAAGGCGTGCCGGCCTGGCGCTGCTCAAGGTGAAGCCGCGTCGGCTCAGATGGGTACAACGATGGGCGCGCCGTTCGACGTCATCCTCGATGCCAGGATGCATGTGGAAGAAGACGGCAAAGGATGATAACCGCTCACCATTGGGCCGGTTTCTCATTCGGGAAACCATTGCGCAACGAACGGCAAGCTGGCTGCTATGTCCTCAAGACTTTTTTCCGATGGCCCCCTGTGGTTTCACATCCCTTTCACAGTTGGGTACCTATGGTGATTCCAGCTCCTAGTAAAAACCTTTAAGCCCGCACTCCCCCATCGCGGGCTTTTCTTTGTCGGTAATTTGGCTGGCTGCGAACGGCACACGCTTAACACGCCTGACCCGGCATCAAATCGCCGGGCCAGAAAGTGCAGCTACAGCAATACAGTGGCCAGCATCCCCAACGCCCCCAGGCAAAAGCCGATCAATGCACCGCGCCCAGGAGCCTCGTGGAACAGCGCCCAGACCACGACCGGTTCCAGCAGCAGCAGGGACGTGACGGAGACCACAGTGACGATCCAGATATCACCGACCACCACATACCCCAGCCAATAGGCGCCCAGCAGGCAAAGCCCGGCAAAACACATCACCACCACCGGCATGACGAATGCCTGCCACGAACCGTCACCGGCATGGGCCAGCCTGGCCGTGACGACCTCGCTGTAGATTGCACAAAACTCACCGATCACCATCAACCCTAGAGCAAAAACTCCGAGTAGTTCTTTGGACATATCAAAAACTCCTTCGCATTCAGCGCAATGTTTTTCAGCTCCCAGCGCGCGATGCCGCTAACCAGGGAGTTGTTGCAGTGATACGAAGCAGCCTTGAACAGGCCTGAATTACCGAAGTGCTTTTCCATGCTCATGTCCTTCAACGGGGGTGAGTCTGCGAGGCCTGATCATACGTTCCGCCAAGCCCGCTGAACAACCGGCAACAAGACTCGGGCATGCCGGGGCCTGGGTGCCCGTTGTTATTCGTCCTACGGCGTCATTTTGGATGCATCCATGGTGTTGGGCGAGCCTGTTTCGGCTGCCCATTTGCATGGCGACTAAAAACGAAAGGTGCCCCGAAGAGACAGAAACTGACTGTTATCGCCTCCGGCATCCCGCACGGTTTCTGCTACGTCGTAATATTTATAATCCAGGTCGAGCGTCAGGTTGCTTGAGGCGAACCATCTCAGATTGGCTCTGGCGATGGTACCGATCTCGCGCCCCTTACCCTCGGCGGAGGGCAGCGCAGTCACCATGCCGGGGACGTACACGGCGTCCCCATCACTTTGCCTCCAGGCCTTGAACACTCCCGGCTCGATACGCACCGTAGGCCAAGGCGAGAAAGCCAAAACCGGGCCGACGATAATGACGTTGGAGAGGGTGATCAACGCCGCCTCTCCGTACACCCCGTTGCGTGCAAACAGCGGGTCGAATGTCTCAACCTGTTTGTCCCCTGTTTGCCGGTCGCCACTGGCGGCGTCGACCCGCAATCCCAGGCGCGGGCGCCAGGCAGAGGAAAAGTTGTAGCCACTGTCTGTAGAACCCCCCCAGGCGCGTATACGCCCTGCGGCCAGCGTGCCAGATTGCCCTGCCAAGTCCCAGCTCCAGTCCAGCGCACCGCTTTTTCCGAAGACCCTTGTGCCGAATGTGTAGCGCTGCTCTGGGCCCGTCAGCCCGGCCAAGGTTCTGCGCGCGGTTTCCAGCCCGAAAGCGTAGAGATCCATGTTCCATTGCGACGACAAGGGTAACGTGCCGTAGAGGCCGTAGAATTTGACTTGATTGTTCGACCCATCGTCGAAAGCGTCTTTGCCAATCCTGACTGGACGGACGGCAAAAGCATCCAGCCGGGTACGCTCTGTCCATTCAATGCTCAGGCGCAAGCCATCAAAGGCCTGCCGCACATTCGGCGTTTCCCGGTAAGTGACAAATGCCTGGGCGCCGTACGCCATTTCCTGGCGCCCGAGCCGAGCCGTCAATGCGCTACCACCAAGCTCGAAGCGGCCATCCATGAAGGCCTGCTGTATATCGTTGCGGCTTTCATCTGTCGGCGACGGCGAGTCCTTGCCCCAGGCCCGCGTATTTTGCACCTGAGTAAAAATACGCAATCCCCCGTCAAACAGATGCACGTCAGCATGGGCTTGCAGGCGCTGCATCAACACGGAGTCGTCATTGCTGCCGCGCAAGCCAAAAAACGGCTTTTCAACAGAATCGGCCCGATAACGGATTTCGCCACCCGTTTGCAGCCAGGAAGATTCGGACAGGCGATGAAAACGTAACGCATCAAACGGATCAGTCTGCTTACGCTCATCCTCGAGAAAACGATAATCCTCCATCCAGCGCGGCAGCCCCGGGCGCAACGGGCGCTGTTGTTCCAAGGGGTTGCCCAGCGCAATATCGGCCAGGAGCAAAAGTGACGGTGCCAGCCCGATGAGGCTACTGCCCAACACCAGGTTGGAAGAGGGTCTAGACATCACGGTTGCCAACATCTTCAGGTTCTCTTTTTTATTTTTCTTGGATAGCCGTCAGCGCCCGCCAGAACAACCAGGCGGATCTGCGGCCTCTACAAAGAGAAAGACGCGCCGGTCAAAGCGCGCCTGCTTAGACGGGGTTCACTGAATACAGTGTTCGAAAAGGCAGAACATCTGGCCGTACTTGAAGCGTATCGGCGCCGGAACCACTCCACTGTCCCGGGCGTAGCGGTCCCAGTCGACAGAGAGTTCAGCGACCTTCTTCGGGTTGTCCTGCGCGAGGTCGTTGGCCAACGTCAGATCGCGCTGCCGGTCATACAACTCCCAACGGCCACTGCCGTAAGGCGGCGCCTGTAGCTGCACCACCCATTGCCCGTTGTACAACGCCCGTCGACCGTTGAACTCCCAGCCCAGTACCCGTGGCGCCTGCTCGCGGCCCTGAAGCGCTGCCAGCATCGAACGCCCCTGCAAGGGCAACACCACAGCGCCCTGGTAGTGCTTGGGGTAACTCACTTGCGCCAGCTCAAGAACGGTCGGCAAGAAGTCCTTGGCATGCAGGACCTGCCGATTGATCGTGCCTTTTGCGGTGAGCGCCGGATAACGCACGATTGCCGGCACATGGATCCCGCCGTTGGCAGTGAAGCCCTTGAAATAGGGAAATGGCGTCGCGCTGACCTGCGCCCAGCGTGGCCCCAGTGTCACGTAGGAGCCTTTTCGCCCCATGTTTTGCGGGCTGTTATCGAACGTCGTGTCCACCCACTCCCGGATCCCATCACGGTCAGCCGTTGTCCCCAGGGACTCGGGGGTCGCCGACTCTGGGCCGTTATCAGACATGAATAAAATGAAGGTGTTATCCAACTCGCCTTTTGTGCGCAGGTACTCAAGTACACGGCCAATGTTGTGGTCCATGTTGTCGACCATTGCCGCATAAATCTGCATGGCCTTGGTCTGTTCCTGGCGTTGCGCCTCGGTCAGGTCCTCCCAGGCTGGCAGTTTGTCCTTGAACGGATCATTGGCCGTAGTCCCCGCAGGCACCACTCCCATCTCGATCATTCTGGCCAGGCGCTGCTGGCGTAGCACTTCATAACCCTGGGCGTAGTCCCCCTTGTACTTGGCCAGGTAGGCGTCAGGCGCCTGCAGGGGCCAGTGCGGTGCGGTAAAGGCCAGGTAGGCGAAGAACGGCTTGTCTGCCTGGCGGTCGCGCTCAAGATAGCCCAGCAGCTTATCCGTGTAGAAATCGCTGGAGTAGAACGGCTCGGGAATCGTCGCCTCCTTGCCATCCTCCTGGTACCGGGCCTTATAGTTCCCCGGGAACATCTGGCTCTTGTCCATGTGGCTGGCGCCACCGGGCATCAGGGTAAAGGACCGTTCAAACCCACGGGCGGCGGCATTGCTCTGTGCGGTGGCGCCCAGGTGCCACTTGCCACTCATAAAGGTGTTGTAACCGGCGTCTTTGAGTAACTCCGCCACCGTCACCACGCTGCGGTTCAGCACACCTTCGTACCCGGGTTTGCCCTTCTGCTCCGGTTGCAGGTATTCGGCCATCGTGCCAAACCCTGCCTGATGGTTATCGACGCCGGACAACAACATGGCCCGGCTCAACGAGCAGGTCGGCCCCGCATAGAAATCCCCCAGGCGTACCCCCTCCTGCGCCAACTGCTGCAAGCTCGGCGTGGCGATTTCACCCCCAAAGGGTTGGGTGTCGGAAAAGCCCAGGTCGTCAGCAACAATCAGCAAGACGTTGGGCCGTTTCGCCTCTTCTGCCTGGCTGGCCAGCGACACCAGCGAGAGGAACAACAGCAGAAAAAACCGCGGAAGATTACTCATGAGTTCACCTTATTATTGTTGGTTGTATTGCTCGAAACGGGCCCTCTCGCCATTTGGGAGACGCGCTCAGATATCCAGAACCACTCGATCGCCCACCCGGCGCACCGACACAGGTGCCAGTTGTGCCCCTTTGCAGGGCCCATCAATACAGCCGCCATCCTCAAACCGAAACATCGCGCTGTGATGAGCACACATCAGGATTTTTCCTCGATAGGTACAGAACTCTTGCGGGTGATAGTTGAGCGGAACCGAGAAATGCGGGCAGCGATTGATGTATACCCACACGTCCATCCCCTGGCGCACCGCAACCAGCCCCGAGGGGTGCAGATGCTGATGCTCGGGCAAGCCCAGGGCGCCGCCATCGGCAATGTCCTCCAGTCGGCACAACGTGATGGTTGTCATGCCAGGTCCTGTGGTTGTGGGTTGCCCAAGCTCCAACGCCAAGGGCGGATATGCACAGAGGCAAACAACCCGGACCGAACATAAGGGTCGTCCTGGATGAACGCTTTTACGTCGGCCAGGCTGCCCGCCTCGATGATCAATAACGTGCCGTTCATGTTGGCTCCGCCCTCATCAAGGGTCGGGCCGCCAAACCGCACCACCACCCGATGGCCCTGGCTTGCCCGCAAGTGCGCTTGATGACTGGGGCGCAATCGCTGACGCAAGGCCAGGGAGTCGGGGTGGTCAGAGGCGAATATCGCAAAAAACTGCCCCATGGCTTACTCCGCCTCCATGACGAACTCATAACTCGCACGCTTGAACGGCAGCGCGATCCCCAGGCTGGAGGACAGGTCGTCATGGGTCACCCGCTCTTCATAGATCACCTGCAATGACTGTTTGACGCCAAACACCGCGTCAGACTCCAGGTACGGATCATCCCGATTGAACAAGTGGGTAACCAGTGGGCGATAGCCCGGTTTCTCAATCATGAAGTGCAGGTGCGCAGGGCGCCATGGGTGGCGGTTGGTGGCCTTGAGCATGCGGCCGACGGGACCATCGGTGGGAATCGGATAGCACACCGGAACGATGGTACGGATCGCAAAGTAACCGTCGCCATTGCTGCGATAACAACCGCGCAGGTTGCCCACGGGCTGTGCCGGGTCCTGGCCGGAATACATACCGTTTTCAGCCGTCTGCCACACATCGAGCACGGCGTCGGCCAGGGGGTTGCCATGCACGTCCACCACCCGCCCGCGCACCAGCGCCGCTTCGCCTGGGGTGAACGCCATGTTTTCGCCGAAGGCCCGCTCAGGCATGCCCTCGATGTAGAACGGCCCAAAAACCGTGGTTTGCGTGGCATCGGCGCTGTGTCGGTGGTTGATCGCATCGACCAGCATCGACACACCGAGGGTATCGGACAACAGAATGAATTCCTGGCGCACCAGGCCATCGCACTTGTGCCCGGTTTCCGTGAGGAAACGGATACCGTCCAGCCATTCGCGCTCGGTCAGTTCAACGTCGCGGACAAACCCATGCACATGGCGAACAAGGCTGTGCATGATCTGTTTGAGGCGCGCATCGGGTGTCTTGTCGAAACTGCTCAGCACCTGTCGGGAAATCTGCGCCTCAATATGGGTGTTGTGATCGCTCATTGTGCTTACTCCGAAATGCCTGAGAAAACGCCGCCGATGATCAATCGGCGGGCGCCAGCCCGTCCCTGGCACGCACCAGTAGCGCCTCGATGGGCTGGCGCTCGAACGGTCGCGGATTGTAGTACGGGCTGGCACAGGCGATTTGCGCCGCTTGCGCCGGCCCGTGCTCGGGCAGGCCGATCTCGGCCAAGGCCAGGGGGATCCCCAGTTGCTGGTTCAAGGCGTACAGCAGTGGCCCCACCTCTGCGGCCTCACTTCCCCCCAAGGCACGGGCGGCACGCTGTAAAGGCCCGGCCGCCGCCTCGCGGTTGTAATGCGCGGCATGGGGCAGGACGATCGCGTGGGCCTGAGCATGGGGCAGGTTGAATGTCCCACCCAGGGTATGGCAAAGCTTATGGTGCAGGGCCATCCCCACCGAACCCAGGCAAATACCGGCCAACCATGCCCCATACAGCGCCTGGCCGCGGGCGTGTGGGTCAGTAGGATCCTTGACCACGCCCGGCAAGGCCTGCGCCAGGGAACGAATGGACTCCTCGGCCATAAAGCCGATGATCGGGTTAGCGTCCTCGGCATACAGGGCTTCCACCGCATGGGCCATGGCGTTCATCCCGGAGCATGCAGAGATCTGTGCTGGCAGGGTCAGCGTCAGTTGTGGGTCGTAGATGACGGTCTTGGGTAAAACCCTGGGATCGCGCCCGGTCTTCTTCAAGCGGTTTTCGGTCAGCCCATAAATCGGGGTCATTTCCGAACCTGCGTAAGTCGTCGGCACTGCGACAATCGGCAATCCCGACTCCATCGCAATCGCCTTGCCCAAGCCAATGGTCGAACCGCCGCCAATGGCCACGCAGCAATCGGCATCAAGGCGAGCCGCTTCGATACGGGCCGCTTGCGCCACCTCCAGCGGCACATGCATCACCGCTTTGGGATAGACGCCAGCCGCACGTTCACCGAGCAACGCCGCAACCTGCTCACCCAGCCCCTGTTGTTCAGGCGTGGTGAGAATCAGCGCGCGCCTGGCCCCCAGGCGCTCGATTTCTTGCGCCAATGCCGAGAGTTTGCCCCAACCGAACACCACACGGGTCGGCAGGCTTTGGTATACAAAAGGATTCATGGCAGGCCTCAGCGCTTGAAATGCGGGACGATTTTGGCGTCGATGTTGACCCACACCGAACGGGCTTCGGTGTAATCATGGATCGCTTCAAAACCCATTTCTCGGCCGTACCCCGACTGACCGACACCCCCAAAAGGGCTACCGGGGCTGACGCGCTTATAGCAGTTGATCCAGCACATACCGGCGTGGATGGCATTGGCCATTTTATGGGCTCGGGTCAGATTCTGCGTCCACAAGCCGCTTCCCAGGCCGTACTCGGTGCTGTTGGCGATGGCCAGCGCCTCTTCATCGGTGCTGAAACGCACCACCGTGACGAAGGGGCCGAAAACCTCCTCCTGGCACACTCGGTCGTCGGGCGAGGCCTCGATAACGGTCGGCTCCACATAGAAGCCGTTGGCCAAGGCGGGGTTGTCTGGCGCCTTTCCACCCGCGAGGATTTTGCCGCCCTGCTCTATGGCGATATCGACGTAGGCCAACACGCGGTCGCGGTGCAGTGCCGACGTCAGCGGCCCCATTTCAGTCTCGGGGTCCATCGGGTCGCCGAGGCGGATGGATTTGGCCAGCGCGATAAACCGTTCAAGAAACTGATCAGCAATGTCTTTATGCAGAATCAACCGTGAGCCGGCAATGCAGGCCTGGCCCTGGTTGTGAAAGATCGCCCAGGCGGCGCCGTTGACGGCCGCTTCCAGATTGGCATCTTCAAACACGATATTGGCGCCCTTCCCCCCCAGCTCCAGTTGAATACGCTTGAGGTTTCCCTTTGACGCTTCAACGATCCGGCGCCCGGTCACGGTCGACCCCGTAAAGGCAATCTTGCCGACATCGCAATGCTCCGCCAACGCCTGGCCGGCGGTATACCCGTAACCCGGTACGACGTTAACCACGCCCTTTGGGAAGCCCACTTCGGCCATTAGCTCAACGATGCGCAAGGTCGACAGCGGCGTGATTTCAGAAGGCTTGATGACCACCGTGTTCCCGGCAGCCAAGGCCGGGCCCATTTTCCAGCTGGTGAACATCAGCGGAAAGTTCCACGGCACGATCTGCCCGACCACCCCAATCGGCTTGCGCTGCACGTAATTGAGGAACCCGGCATCCACCGGAATCACCGCGCCTTCGATCTTGTCGGCCATCCCCCCGAAATAGCGGAAACAGGCTGCCGTGCGAGGCACGTCGAGGTTGCGCGAATCACGAATGGGGTGCCCGGTGTTCAGGGACTCCAACTGCGCCAGTTCTTCACCGCACTCCTCGATCCTGTCCGCCAGTTTGAGCAACAAGCGCCCGCGCTCGGCAGCCCCCAGCGCCTGCCAGGCAGGAAACGCACGCTTGGCCGCGGCGACCGCAAGCTCGACGTCCGCAGCTTCGGCGCCAGCCACGCGAGTAATCAACGAACCGTCATGGGGCGACACCACGTCAATCGTACCGCCGGCGACCGCATCCACGAATCGGCCATCAATATAGAGCTGATTTTGCATAATACTTTCCTCTCACCGCGCCAATGGCACAGCGTCTAGCAACTTGATTCTGGAGGGCATCGCCCGGCGGACGCCGGGCATGGCGCGCAGTCTTAGAACTCGATCGGGTAAGGCTTGAGCTCGCCGCTTTCGTAGCGTTGCGGCAAGTTCGGTGTCGCGTTTTCCCACACCAGCAACATTGAGCGCTTGGTCGAATAGCCCTGGTGACGAATGTCTGCCGGCATGGCGCAGATGTCGCCGGCACGCATGGTAATGCGCGCGCGTGGATTGCCGTCCGCCTTGTCACCCACGTCCCAGAGAATCTCATCGGATAGCTGCAGGAACCACTCGACGCGATCATTGCCATGGAATATCGGCAGGATGAATTCTTCGGTGGTCGGGCAGAACAGGCTGGCCTTGCACACCGAGGTCACTGACGGATTCCAGGTGACATCGGAACGCGACAGGTACTTGAACAGGCTGAAGGCGTGCAACTCGCCTTCGAAACCCTCAGCAGCATGAACGTGCGGCTCATCCTGAGCCACGTCGATAAACTGGCGATTGATCGGCAAATCGTTACGTAGCGGCGAATCATCCTTCAGCCCGGGCATGCGCTTGGTGGCGATGCGAAAACGATCGATGGCTTCGATGTTGTCGCCGTTCTTGCGACCGAATGCCGTGCCGGTTTCTTCCGGTGCCGCGAACGGATCGAAGGTGGCATTGGTCCAGTCCCGCAGGATGGCCTTGAAGGTCGCCATGATCAGCGGCGTTTCAAAGTTTTCAGTGTAATTGACGCCTGCGGCCTTCAGCGTGCCATTGAACGTGCCAGCGTACAGGTCGACTTTTCCGTAGTAATTGCGGGTGCCGATGACATGGTCGAAATTGACCCAGCCGTAGAAGAAACCCCAGGCCACGTCTCGCATCATGGCGCGCAAAAAGGCATCGATCGGCATCAGATGTGAACGGGTCTGACCTTTGGCAGGCCAGGTGATACGGGCAAAGTACTCATCGCGCGACAGTTCGAAGGCACCGAGCTGGAACGCACAATAACCGGTGACAGGATGGGGAACGCTGACCTGGACTTCGTCGTCGGCAAAGGATGGGGTATCGGCAGCATTTTCAAGCATGGCCATGACGGGACTCCTCTTGTTTTTCTGATGGTTCTTGTCACAAGGCAACAGCGTTGATCACCGCAAGCAGATGTCTGCCCATTTCTCGACCGACAACGGCCCTTTGATGGTCTGCTGCAGAATCACGCCCGGGCGGCTGCTATCGAAGCGATACGCCGTGCCTGCCGGCAACACGCACTGGTGGCCACGACTGAGCTGCACATAGCCCATCGGTTTGCCGGCCGGCAGCTCACCGGCCAACCGCGTGCCCTCGCCTGCTTGCAACGGCACATCGAGCTTGAGGAAATCCACCCGGACTTCGCCGTCCATGACAATGGCGAATTCATCATGGGCTGCCGTGAACCAAGGCGACTGACCTTCGGCACGCAGCGTCTCAATGACGTAATCGAGATTGAGACCGACGACAACTTTTTCATAGGGGAGGGATTTTTCTGCCACCTCGAAAATATTCGAAAAGGCGTAATGACTGGCCTGGCCACTGATAATTTCAACCGACCCTTTGCAGTAATTGTCCAGCGAGCCGAAGACTGTTTCGATTGCAGCGCTACCCATGGTTTTCACCGTCTTGTTGTAGTAACAGTGAGCCAACAATACGTCGCACATCCCTGGGGAACAATGACAGGGTCGACGACAACAGTGTTTGCGAAACGCGAACAATGCCCCGCTTACGCCTCGTTCAACAGACCCAGCCACGTTCCAGCAAAGGCTTGTCCCAGCAGGGTTCGCCACCGAAGCTTTCCACCAGAAAATCGATCAGTGTGCGCACCTTCAAGGCCCGGCGCTGGGTGGCCGGATAGACCGCCGAAAAATTGAAGGATGACAGCGCATACTCAGGCAAGACAGGAATCAACCGGCCACTGAGCAGGTCATCACTTGCCACCAGTGTCGGCAAGCAGACAATGCACACCCCGGTCGCCGCATAGTCGCGCAGTAGATGAACCGAATTCGAACGTACCTGCCCCGGCAGGCTCAGCTCCACTTGCTCGCTATCACCCGTGAAGATCCAGCGGTTGCGTGACGGGTAGCCTTCATACAACGCGATCTTGTGTTGCAACAGCTCTTGCGGGTGCTTGGGCACACCGAACTCGGCGGCATAATCGGGTGACATACAGAACAATCGGCGGACGCTGAACAGCTTGCGCTCGATCAGCGTCTCGGCCATCGGCGGGAACATCTGGAACGCCACATCGAAGCCCTCTTCAATCGGGTCCACTACCCGATCGTTGACGATGACGTCGACCTCAATGTCCGGGTACAACCGCGTGAACTCGGCCAACAGCCTGCCAAAATGACCGATGGCAAAGCCAGGCAACATCTGCACGCGCAATTTCCCGGTGGGCTTGGCGCGCAACTCACGCATGTGTTCGGTCAGCGAGTTGAAACTCGCGACCATGTCCGCACATTCCTTGTAGTACGTCTCGCCCACATCAGAGAGCCGGACATGCCGTGTACTGCGATGGAACAGCGGCGCATTGATGAACTGCTCCAACTGTTGAATGCGATGGGTGATGACCGAGCGGGTCACCCCCAGTTGCTGAGCAGCCTTGGCGAAGTTTCCGGTTTCGGCAACACGCACAAAGGCTTCGACACTGAGTAAACGGTCCATAAGGCAAGTTCTCTGGATGTTTTTGTTCTTATAGGAGCTGCGAGGTTAGCCTTTCGATCCCTCGCACTCCACATCCCTGACAACCTGCTACGGGCGACCCCGGACAGATAAGCGCCGCTGCATCGGGAAAACCTGCCAGCCCAAGCGTTCGCTGATCACCCCCCACACGCCTTGCGGCGCCTTGAGCATCATCACCACTGCAACCAGGCCCAGGATAATCATATAGAGGGCTCCGTATTGCGCCAGGCAGCCACGTAATAGAAAGTAAATCAGCGTACCGATCAAGGGCCCTTCCAGGGTGCCGATGCCGCCAATAATGACGATAAAGATCACCACCGCTGTCCAGTCCTGCAGGCTGAACGCGGCGTCCGGTGAAATGCGCAGTTTCTGCAGAAAGATCAGGGCCCCGATCACGCCCGTGCAACCTGCAGCCAACACATACACCATCAGCTTGACCCGGAAGGTATTGACCCCCAGGCTGCCGGATGCCGGCTCGGAATCACGAATTGAGGCCAAGGCCAGGCCCTGCCGGGAACGCAGCATAAAGAACACCACCGCCACCGCAGCCAGCGCAATGGCCAGCGCGGTGAAGTAGATCAGCATCTCGCGCTCCTCCCTATCGCTGCCGATCTGCCGCACGATGGACGCGGACAGGCTTTGCCCGGAGCCCCCACCGAAAAGGCTTATCTGCGCCAACCCCAAGCGAAAGGCTTCTGCCACCACCCAGGTACCGATCGCGAAATAGGCGCCGCGCAGCCGAAATACGATCAACGCCGTGGGAATTGCCAGCAAGGCGACCAACACCCCCGAGAGCAGAACCGCGAACAGTGGCGGCACACCAGCGTGCATGGACAACATAAACAACATATAGCCGCCGAGACCAACGAACGCCTGCTGCCCGACCGAGACCAGGCCTGCGTAACCGGCCAGCAGATTCCACATTTGCGCCAGCGCCAGGTAATAGGCGAACTCGATGATCAGTCGCAGGCTAGATCGGTCGGCCCAGAACGGCGCACTGATCAACACCACAACAAAGATGCCCAGCAGGGACAGCCCGATGAGGCTGCTGGTGGAGTTTCTTTGCACTCGATAGTCCGGCGCAGAATCATTCAGGGCATTCATCAGTCGACACTCCGGGGGAACAGGCCACGCGGGCGCACGACCAGGATCAGCAGAAACACAAGATGGCCGGCAAGGATTTGCCAACCAGGATCGATTTTGGCGCCCAGAGTCTGAGCCACGCCGAGAATCACCCCGCCGGCCAGGGTGCCCCATAGGCTACCCAACCCGCCGATGATCACCGCTTCAAAACCATACAACAGCCGCGCCGGCCCTACCGTGGGGTCGAAACTGGTGCGAACCGCCAGAAAGACCCCGGCAATCGACACCACTGCCATGGCCAGCGCCATGGCCAGGCCAAAAATATGCGCGTTGTTGACCCCCATCAGACGTGCCGTTTGCTGATCATCAGAGGTGGCACGAAACGCTCGACCGAGTGCAGTCCTGTAGAACAGCAACTGCAAGCCGCCAATGATCAACAAGGCGCTGCAAAACACGATGAGCGGCATCACCCCCAGGCTCAATCCGCCCACACTGACACTGGCGACGTCCAGGTCGCCCTGGGACAGCTTCTGGCTGTCGGCACTGAAAAACTCCAGCAGCATGTTCTGCAAGATAATCGACAAGCCAAAGGTCACCAGCAACGGCGGCAGAATATCTTGGCCGAGCGTCCTGTTAAGCAACAACCGCTGTAGCAGATAGCCGAAACAGAACATCAAGGGCACCACGATCAGCAAGCTCGCCAGGGGGCTGAACCCCAGATGATTGACCACCAGCAGCGCCAGGTACGAGGCCAGTACGATGAAGTCGCCATGGGCGATATTGACCAGGCGCATGATGCCGAACATCAACGACAGCCCAACTGCAAACATCGCATAGAGGCCACCCAGCAACACACCTTGAAGCAGAGCATTGAGCCATTCCATAACTAGATCCCGAAATACGCGGTTTTGATTTGTGCGGTGTCCGCCTCTGCAGGGCGGCCGGTCAGGGATACGCGCCCTTCCTGGAAGCAATAGAAGCGGTCGCAGACACTCAGCGCCTGATTGATGTCCTGCTCCACCAGGATCACCGTGGTGCCGTCAGCCTTGATCGAGGGCAACGCCGCATAGATGTCCTTGATAGTCGTCGGCGCCAGGCCCAGGCTGATCTCGTCGCACAACAGCAGAGAGGGGTTGGCCATCAAGCCCCGGCCAATCGCAACCATTTGCTGCTGGCCGCCGGACAGTGCTGTACCGGGACGCTCGCGCAGCGGCTCCAGCACCGGGAACAATTGATAAATCCGTGCCAGCGTCCAGGGGCCGGGACGCCGGCTGTAGGCACCGATCAACAGGTTTTCCTCGACGCTCAATGACGAGAACAGCTTTCTACCTTCCGGCACCAGGGCAATCCCACGTTCAAGCACCTGATTCGCCGCCAGATCCCCGATGGCCTGATCCTTGAACCTAATGGCGCCGGGGTGATTCTTGATAAGTCCGGCCAGCGACCGCAGGAATGTCGACTTGCCCGCACCGTTCGATCCGATGATCGCCACGGTTTCGCCTTGTTCCAGGGTCATGCTGATCTCGAACAGCGCTTGAAAGTCGCCGTAACCGGCACAGAGTTTTTCGACGCACAGCAAGTTTGAAGAGACCGGCATATTTCAGCTCCCGATGCCCATATAGATGTTCTGGACCAGGGGATCGGCCATCACGCTACGCGGCTCCCCTTCGGCCAGCTTGGCGCCGAAGTTGATCACGACCAGACGGCTGACCACCGCCAGCAACGCATGCACGATATGTTCGATCCAGATGATGGCGATGCCGGCCTTGTGAATGCCCTGAATGGTTTCCACCAACGCCAGGCATTCCGGTTCGGTCAGTCCACCGGCGATTTCATCGAGTAACAGCAACCGCGGCCGAGTCGACAAGGCGCGGGCCATTTCCAGGCGTTTGCGATCGAGCAATGTCAGTGATCCGGCCATCACGTTGGCCTTGTGTATCAGCCCCGTCAGCTCCAGGATCTGCGCACACTCTAGGTTGGCGTCCTTGGACTTCAATCGCCCACCGAAGGTGGCACCGACCAGCAAATTCTCGAACACCGTCATTTTTACGAACGGATGCGGGATCTGGTGGGAGCGGCCAATACCTTGGTGGCACCGTTTGAACACTGGCTCACGGGTAACGTTACGGCCTTCGAAATGGATCGTCCCGCTGTCGGCCGCTACGCCGCCGGCAATCAAGTTGAACAGAGTACTTTTACCTGCACCGTTGGGACCGATGATGCCAAGGGCCTCACCCGGCTGTAGGGTCAGGCTCATCGCGTCCGTCACCTTCACCGCACCGTAGCTTTTGTTCACGTCGTTCATGTGTAGAAGTGGCTGTTGCATGGCGCACCCGCTTTTGTTGGAGCGATTAGTACGTAATGGCCTGCATTTCGCCGCCCAACGGGATGCCCGGTGCGGTGGCATTGCTGGTCACGATCAGGTCGTAGGTGTTGTCCTTGCCCAAGCGCCACTGGCCGCTGACCAACGGAGTCTTGGCGACGTTCTTCACCGGTCCACCCTGCCAATTGATCGGCCCGACCACGGTGTTGAGGTTGGTCTTGACCAGGGCATCACGGACCGCGCGCGGGTTACCGATCTCCTCAGTGCGCTTGAGGATGTCCACTGCCAGCTCGAACAGGGCATGCACGAAACCCAGTGGTTGCGTCCATTGTTTTCCCGTGGCCTGGGTAAAATCCTGAGCCAACTGCCCGGCACTGGCGCCAGTCAACGAAGAGCTGAACGGATGCGTCGGACTCCACCAGATTTCGGTCGACAGATTGTTACCGGCCTTGCCCAGCGCCTCGACCGCCGTGGGAAACAACAGTGCCTTGCCGACCGACAACGCTTTGGGCTTGAAACCTTGCTGACGAGCCTGCGTCCAGAAGGTGCTCAGGTCGGGTGGAATGACCACCCCCGTCACGATTTCAACGTTGGCTTTTTTGAACGCAGCGATCTGCGCCGAAAAATCATCCGTCAGGCTTTGAAAACGCCCTGGATCGATGAGTTGGAAGCCCTTCTGTGCCAACACCGGTGGAAAGCCCAACTTGGCGTCACCCCAGGCATTACCGTCGCCATCGTTGGGGAACAGACCGCCGATGACTTTGTTGGTCTGCATGCCACTCCACATCGAGGTGTAAGTACCGATCACATCTTCCAGCCCCCAGAAAAAGTGATAGGTCCACTCGAACCCTTGATCCAGCTTACCGCCACGGGTAAAGAACCACGGCTGCCACGGGGCGACCGTGGAAATACAGGGGACTTCGTTGATCTCACAT
This sequence comes from Pseudomonas fluorescens, assembly GCF_000730425.1. Taxonomy (NCBI): domain Bacteria; kingdom Pseudomonadati; phylum Pseudomonadota; class Gammaproteobacteria; order Pseudomonadales; family Pseudomonadaceae; genus Pseudomonas; species Pseudomonas fluorescens. The sequence continues at coordinate 1,642,246 of NZ_CP008896.1, forward strand.
TGGTCAGAGACCGGATTGGTGGTTTCCGGCGTTGATGACACCAACATCAGATCCACCTGATCCGACAGAATCAGCTCACTGGCCACCTCTGCCGCACGGTTGGGGTTGGATTGGCTGTCCTTGACGAGAACCTCCAGACGATACGTCTTGCCGGAGACATCGATCGTATTTTTCAACACCTGCTTGAGCGATTCGATGATGTAGTTATCGGCCGCCGCAAAGGGCGCCAATGGGCCGGTTTGTGGGCTGACATAACCAAGTTTGATGACCCGCTCACTGCCCAGGGCGAAGGTGAATGGCATGCTCGCCAACATCGCCCCACCCGCGGCAGCGCCGGTAGTGCGCAGGAAATCACGGCGCGAAAAGTCTCGGCCAAACAGATTTTTATCATTATTGTCTGCCATGTCGTACTCCAAAACGGCTGCGAATCAACAAAGTGCGGGCGCTCAAAAACGCAGCGTGTGGGTCATGCCAACACGCAGGATCAGGTGCCTTGCGAAAGTGAGCGGTTTAGAAAAAAAAGCTGATGTCGAAGGATGCGACCAGTTGCGAGTTCTTTTCCCCGTCAGCGTAGGCATCGCGCCCGGGCCCGGAATGAAGGTCGTAGCGCAGCTCCGGTCTCAAACGTACATTGGGTGTCGGCGTCCAGGCCAAGTTGGTGGTTACACCGTAGAAGCTGCCCCACGTCGGGTCGGGAATCCCGGTCTGCGGGTCAATATTTGCCATCATCACGTGTACAGGCGCGTCGGTGTAAAACCACTCGGCTCGGCTGTTCCACATCAGGTTTTCGCTGAGCGTGTGGTACCAGTTAATGTCGGCCCCATACCAGGTGGCATCTTTCTTGTTGGCGAACCTGGCGAAGGCGCCCTGCTCCTGTTTACCGTAGTTCAACTCAAGTGCCACACGATTGTTCGGATCGAGCACCTGCGAGAGTGTCAAGTAAGAAGCCAGGCGCTTGTAGTTGTCATCTTGGGTACCGGCTGGCAACGGCGAGCCACAACCGCAGTCGGCAAAACTATCACCGGCACCATTGCCGTAGATGTTTTCCCAATCGATCCAAGTACTGAAATCCGCTGAACGCCAGCGCACATTTGCAATGACATCAGGATCACCGTTGGGGTCCTGCAGGTTGTTCCAGCCCTGGACCACCCCCAATTCAAAACCCAACATACTTTCCCCTGGGGCCGATGGCAGCTTGAACGAGTAAAGTGCGCCGGCATGCTTGGCTGGGCCGTGCATAAAGGAATAGGTGTGGGAGTAGAAGTCGCTCGGCGCCGGGGATGGCAATGCAAAGCCGATTTCATTTTCCAGCGGCGTATGGAAAATCCCGATCATCAGGTCGGAACCACCGAGCACCGGGAAGTAAAAATCAAGATAGGCTTGAGCGACGGTAAAGGCTTCATCTTCAGGCTTGTTGCCACGATTGGCATTCAGATCCTCGTCCCAGCCGTAGGTCTTGAAGTAGCGTGCGTCCTTGCCATAAAGCGCCGTGACATTAAAGCCCCAGTCAGCCTCTTGCGGCATGTTCCCCGGAAACGGTCCGACACGACCCAGCACATTACTTTTGGGCTTCTTTTCCACCGCTAAGGCGAACTGGTTGAGGTTGATGCCTTCGTCAGAGGTGAAAAAGCTTTGTTTGCTGACGTCATCCGTGCCGTTGTTGTTGTAGCTCACGCCAATCTGTCCCCAGCCGTAGACCTTAATGCCATGTTCGCGCTCAAGGCTGTCACCGAAGGTTCCACGGACTAACGAGCCCATAGGGTCCTGCGCTGCGAATGCCATTAACGGGAATACCGCATTAACTCCCAGGATGGGGGTGAACAAAGTTGCCGCACATACCCACGCTCGAATACTCATGCTGGCCTTCCTTATTGTTATTAGAAGCCAATTCTGCGAAAAAAAGTAAGGCTCCGGAGCCAGCGTTACTGAACCATCCTCGGGCCTCACCCGACAAATCACAGCGGTTTGGTTGCATGTCAGGCTACAAGCCCCCCATTGCACCAACAATTCTCTTCTCAGCGACTACAGTGTTTGCGAATTCAGAACAATCGAATGCGCTCTTCAGTTCCGCAGCCGGGCCGTGGTGAGACGAGGGGGGAATGAGTGATCCAGGCGGCCTGCCACAATCAGTGACTCAATACGACCCGGTAAAAAACCGGGTCGCTTTATTTAAGGAGGGGAAGACTTGCAGTCACCATCGAAGCGACAGTCTGGAGAAGGGGTGTCAGACAAGCGTCAAGGTCACCTTGATATTGCCTTGTGTCGCATTTGAATAGGGGCACACGATGTGAGCCTTCTCAACCAGGCGCTCGGCAACATTGCGGGGCAAACCGGGTATCGAGATCTTCAGTTCGACCTCAATGCCAAATCCACTGGGAATAGGACCAATGCCCACATAACCATCAATGACCGTTTCGACAGGCAGCTTCACCTTTTCGTTTGCCGCCACAAAACCGAGCGCGCCCAAGAAACAGGCCGAATAGCCCGCAGCAAACAACTGCTCCGGGTTGCTGCCCGCCGCCCCGTCCCCACCCAAGGTTTTGGGCATTGTCAGCTTCACATCCAGAACCCGGTCCGCCGTGAATACTCGCCCTTCTCTGCCGCCACTCGCCTGGGCATGCGCGACATATAACGTTTTTTCAACTGGCATATAAATCTCCACAATCAGATGCAGCGGTTTTAAAAGGCTTGATAGAACGTCACAGACTCTTATTTGGCACGACGCATGGTTTCTTCCAAGCGAGCAATCAACTGGGCTTGGGAAACTTCACCGACGGCAAGCAGCGCCCGCGATCCTTTTCGTTCAACCAGGATGCTGGGAAATGCATTGACGCCCCAACTGCGGCAACTCTTGAACTCCTGCTCCACCCGTCGTTTCATCATGGGCGAGTCGAACAGCAACGCGAATTCGGAAAAGCTCAAACCCAGGTCGCCACAGACACTCTGATAAAACGTCGGTTGCGTAGGGTCTTGGCCTTCAACATAAAACTTATATTGAACTGCCCTGAAGAAATCCAACGCGGTGAACGTTTCAAGTTCCTGCAATTTAATCATCATCGCGGCAGTGACTACCGCGCGGCAGGACGGTTCGGTATCGTAATTAAACGTATCTCTTGCCAATAAGTCCCCGCCAAAAGGCTGGCCGGTCACTTGCTGGATATGCGCCCACTCTTTTCTCAGGAACGCTTTAAAGGGCTCAGTCCATGGGTCGCCACCGCCCGCCCGAAGGCCGCCGACTGTCAAGACAAAATCGATGCCTTGTGCTGAACAATAAGCAGCCAGGCCTGCAATGGCTGGAGAAATCCCCCAGCACCAGGAGCACATCGGATCGCCGACATAGTGCACAACAAACCCGGTTTGCTGTCTGCCTGAAGCCAAGCCAAGGGCGCTCGCCTCGCCATCCACTGAACAGATGCGCGACTCAGTATCACACTTAATCATTTCAAGCCCTCAGCACTTATACATCCACAAACCAGAAACCGGCCAACTTCGATTGCACAAAGTTAATGCACTATCAGGTTTTGAAAAACATATAAAAACTTAAAGGACTAATAAACTTTATTGAAATAAAGAGTACAGTCGCCGACAAGCCGGCGCCAGCCAAAGAGCAGCTCAGTTCCTCGGACTATGCCGATCAATCAGTTCACGCAAGACTTCCTTGAGGGCCTCGATTTTCTTCGCCTCGAAAGGGGCCAGAATCTCACGTTCGTGTTTCTCAGCCAGGGCAACCAGGCCGCCAACCAAACGTCGCCCCGTAGGCGTGACACGCACCAGGGTGTAGCGGCGATCATCCAGGCTGGTGGAACGCTCGACATACCGCTGTGCCTCAAGCCTGGTCAGCAGCCGGGTGACGGTAGGCTGCTTGCTTACCGTGGTCTGGGCAAGCGCGGAAATAGTCATGGCGCCATCACTGGCCAACGTAGACAGCACCCGCCACTCCAGTACCGAGAGCCCATGCTGCTCGACGATTGCATGAAACTGGGTGGAGACCAGATACCAGGCCTGGCCGAGTAATGCGGGCAAATAGTTATCAACAAACGCCTTCGTTCTAGCCATTCCAATCGTCGCCTCGTCCTCTGCCTGAACCGGCGACGATTCTATCTCCTTTGGCTCATGCGGGGGGGAATTACCCCTGCCCCGCGACACGCCTCAATACCTCCCGGACAGCAACGAGCCAAAACCGGGTACGGCCGTTTTCAGCCCCAGGCGCTTGAGCATCTGATAAGTCGTGGCCACCGAGGAGGAAATCACCGGCAATCCTGTTCGATCCTCAATCGGCTGGATCGAGGGCAACGAGGGCATCTGCACACATGCCGAAGCGACAATGGCATCCACGCCGTTGGTATTGAGCTTGCGGGTGATCTCGATAGGGGCACGGGGATCTTGCCGGCCGACCTCCAGGTTGTCAGCAATTTCCAGCGAAATGCTGTCCACGACTTCAATCCCCTCGCTCTCGATGTAATCAATCACCAGTTTGGTCAGAGGCTTCATGTAGGGCGTCAGGATGGCCACCTTCTTCGCACCGATCGCTTGCAACCCAGTCACCAGTGCCCCGGCGCTGGTGACCACCGGCACCGGGCAACCGTTTTCCAGGGTGCGCTGGTAAAGGCGCTGCTCAGAAAGGCGATGATAGCCATGCCCCATGCTCATGATTGCGACCAGACATGCATAGCCGAGTACATCGACGTGGGCATCGGATAGCTCCAGCGCACAACGGTCACTATCGGCATCCATGGCCGCCAGCTCATCCCGGGTCACCTGCTTCATCCGCATCCGACTTGAGTGAAACGTAAAACGTTCAGGCTCCAACAGCTCCCGCGCGCGCAGGATCGCAGGGATCTCGGTTTCCATGGTGGTGTTGGAGCTTGGCACGATTTGGCCGATCCGGTAGTAACGGGAAGTCGTCATGGTTGAAACTCCTGATTGGGCTCGATTGATGGTTCGTCCACGCCGCCGATGTCCTCGAAACGGGCCGACTGTTGCGGACGGCGATTGACACGCAGATCGAAGATGTCAAAGCGGTTGTAATGACCGGCAATGTCGTGCATTTGCCGGGGCTGGATGCAGCGCGACAGATCGATCTCGGCGTAGACAATGCCTTCCTCGTCAATCAGCGGCTGGCCGATCACCCGCCCGTCCGGGCCGAGAATTGCGGAAAAGGCACTGTTGCGACGGGTGAGCAAGGCCCGCGCCTGGGGATAATCGGGTTCGAGCGCCTGGATAATCTCTTCGCTGACCGTCGAGCATGAAACGACCGTGAACAGCTTGCCCTCGAAACAGTGCGCAGCCGCACGTACTTTGATGGCCTCAGCCATGTCGTAGTCGGACGGCGCCACGGGCAAGGAGATGTAGCTGGCGACATGCACCAGCTCCCCATCGGCGATCAAGGCAAACCGTGCCAGGGTGTTGGTGTTCTCGCCACACGCCAAGGCGCCGAGGGGCCCCACCGTGGTGCTGTGGACGCGCAGCGCCGAAGCATCGCCAGGCGCCCAGGTCAGTTTTTCGGCCCAGGTCGGTACGAGCTTACGGTGCCGGCCAAGGATCCGCCCCTCATCGGAAATAGTCACCAGGGTGTTGTAGAGCGTGCCCACACCCTGGCTGTTACGCTCGTTGACGCCTACGACAACATTGATGTGATGGCGCGCCGCAGCCTGGGCAATCTTGGCGATCTCCGGGCCGGGAATCTCGATCGCCGAGCGCATAAGCTTCTCGAACCATGGGCTGCCTTCAATCGGGCTGCCCATCCAGTTCCAATAGGGATAACCCGCCACGAAAACCTCGGGAAACGCCACCAGTTGCGCGCCGTTGTCGGCGGCCTCCTCAATCAGGCGGATCACTTTGTCGACAGTGGCGTCGGTGTCCAGGAAAACAGGGGCTGTCTGTACCGCTGCAGCCTTGAATCGGGGTAGTTCAAGCATGACAGTTCATCCGATTGTGCGCGAAGGAGTCGGGCCAACCGCGCCGGGTTGGCCCGGTGCTTACGGCTGCTTGCCCTGGCGGGGTTCGTCGCCTACGGCGATCACGGGATTGCGTAGCGTGCCGATCTGTTCGACCCACGCCTCCACCACATCGCCCGGCCACAACCATTCTTGCGGCGTACGCCCGGCGCCTACGCCCGCCGGTGTGCCGGTGGCAATAATGTCTCCCGGCTCCAGGGTGATACCGGCACTGATATCCGCAATCAACGTGGGGATGTTGAACAACAGATGGCGGGTATTGGAGCTCTGCTTCTCCACGCCATTGACCTTGAGGCTCAGGTTCAGGTTGTGCGGATCGCTGATCTCATCGGCGGTGACAATGACCGGCCCCAGTGGTGCATAGGTGTCTTGCCCCTTGGAGTAGATCCATTGCCCGGCGCGCCGGTTGTCACGGGCACTGATGTCGTTGAGCACGGTGTAGCCAAACACGTGGCCCAGCGCCTGGGCCTCGCCCACACACTTGGCTCGTCTGCCGATGATCACCGCCAACTCCACCTCCCAGTCCATCTGCCGGGTAATGGCCGCGTTGTGTTCGATGGCATCGCCCGGGCCGATCACCGTGGTCGGCGGTTTGGAAAAAATCACCGGCTGCGTAGGCAACTCCTTGGACGTATCCAGCGTGCGGCTGGACTCCGCCACGTGCTCGACATAGTTCAGGCCGATGCCGAAGATGTTCTTGCGCGGACGCGGGATGGGCGCAAGCAGCTTGACATTGACCAAGGGTAAAGCCACGCCCGACGGCCACTTGCCTGCGCAGCTGTCGAGCAGCGCCGTCGTCGAGGCCACGGCATGGGGGCCCAGGTCGATAAAGTCGAGGATGTTGTCCGGCAGAGCCTGGCCCGAGTGCTGGCCCAGGTGCTGCAGATCAATCACCAGATCGCCCACGATGGCCCCCAGTCGGGCGGCGGCACTCACATGGGCGCGATAGGTTACGAGTCGCATGGTCGAAATTCTCCAGGTTAATACAGCAGGGTAATGTTCCAGGCCCGGGCTAGGCGGGTGGCAGCACCGGTTGGTGGCCGCCGTTGTCGGCCAGCGCCTCCTCGCGGTACAGGTCCAGTTTTTCCATGACCGGAAGGTCGCTGAAACAGAACAGGCAGGCGTCGTCGCTCTGGGAGGCGTTGACATGCTCATGCCAGGCCCAGGACGGCACGCAGAAAATGTCACGCTCCTGCCAGTCAAAACGCTGGCCATTGATGATGGAGTAGCCTCTTCCCTTGGCCACCTGGTAGATGAAACTGCCGGTATGGCGATGGGCCTTGCCCACGAACCCCGGGCGCAGCAGTTGCATGCTCGCGCCGATAGTCGCCAAGACATGGCCGCCATTGACGGGGCTGGTGTAATGCATCAACGCCCCATCGAAAGGGTTGTCGTCACGGGCTGCGGAATAGCGTCGCAGTGCCTCGTAGGTCGGTTCCCACTGGTACTTGAACAAGGGTGAATAGGGTTTGCTCCAACCGATGTTCTCCGGTCGCAGGCCGGGCGCGCTCCACAGGCTCACCAAGTCGTCGACCGGGTAGCCGATCGCCTGCTGCAAGTCCGGGTGTACGGCATAGAACCCGGCCTCCAGGGCATTGACCAGGGGAATGTCCAGGCCGTCCTGCCAGATACACGGCAGACCGTCCTCCTCCACCCCGTGTTCATGCCAGGTCCCGTTGGGCGTCAGGACAAAATCGTTGGCGCCCAGTGTCATCTTATGGCCGTCGACAATGGTGTAGGCCCCACGCCCTTCCATGATGAAACGCAACGCCGAAGACGAATGCGCATGCGCAGAGGCCCGCTCGCCCGGGTGCATCACTTGCAACCCGGAGTACAACCAGCCGACCGCCGCCGACACTTCGGTGCGCCCAGGATTATTCAGGTAGATCACGCGGCGCCCGGCCTTTTCCGGAGTCACCAGCGTGACCGAGCGCAGCACATGCTCACGCAGGTCACGGTAGCGCCAGAGCACCGGCACAGATTCGGACTTGGGCTGCCAGGGCTCGATTTTGTTGGCCACCGTCCACAGCGCGCCGGTCTTCAACTGGTCCAGTTCACGGTAATAGGCCAGCAGTTCCGGTGTGTCTTCCACGTCGGCGCGCCCCACAATGCCTTCGCGGTATTGGTCATACGAGGTTGTCATGGTCTTTCTCCTCTTTCAGGATGCCGTGGGCACTCGGCCCTCAGGACTTGCTTCGGGTGAAGCTACGCTCAAGCGGGTCTTTGCCCCATTGATAGGGCAGTGGCCATTCGACGTCTTGCCAGCCCAGCCTCGCGCTCTCTCTCAGGAGCCAGGCCGAATCCGCCAGATGCGAGCGCGACAAGGCACACAGGTCCGCACGCCCCGAGGCGATGATGCTGTTAATCTGGTCGGCTTCAGTGATCGCCCCCACCGCGATGGTGGGTACATGGGCCTCGTTGCGGATCCGGTCGGCAAACGGAACCTGGAACATACGGCCATAGACCGGCTGCTGGCCCGCGACCACCTCTCCCGACGACGCATCCACCATGTCGGCGCCGCCTTCACACAAACGCCGGGCGATCTCTACGGCGTCATCCACCTGGGTGCCGCCCGGGGCCCAATCCGTAGCCGAGATGCGTACCGAGATCGGCAAATGGTCCGGCCAGGCCTGGCGTATGGCTGCCAGTACCTGGAGCGGGAAACGCAGGCGATTGGCCAATGAGCCGCCGTACTCGTCGCTGCGCTGATTGGTCAACGGGGAGATGAAGCTTGAGAGCAGGAACCCGTGCCCGGCCTGCAGTTCAAGCCAGTCAAAACCGGCCTCCGCGGCGCGGCGTGCGGCATCGGCGAACTGCTTGCAGGTGCGCGCCAGGTCATCGTGGGTCGCTTCGTGCGGCACCTGCGAGATCCCCTCCAGGTACGGCAACGGGCTTGCGCTGATCAACGGCCAGTTGCCATCAGCCTGCGGATAGTCGGCCTTTTCCCAGCCCAACTGTGTAGAGCCGCGGCGTCCGGCGTGATTGAGCTGCACGCCGATTTGCGCCCCACTTTCGGCATGCACAAAGTCGGTGATTTTTTTCCACGCCACGACCTGCTCTGCATTCCACAAGCCGGGATCGCCTGCCGTGATACGGGCCTGCGGGGAAATCGCCGTGGCTTCCGCCAAGACCAACCCGGCGCCACCCAGGGCCTGGCCACCGAGATGGACCAGGTGGAAGTTCCCCGCAAGGCCATCCTGGCTGGAGTACAGCAACGTGGGTGAGACCACCACCCGATTCCTCAACGTTACACCGCGCACCGTGTAGGGCGTCAGAAACGGCGGACGCGGCCTCTCCCCTGGGGCCATCGGCACGCCCGCCCGCTGCGCCAGCCACCGCTCATAGCCTTCCAGCCACTGAGGGTCGCGCAAGCGCAGATTCTCGTGGGAAATACGTTGCGATCGGGTCAACACCGAGTAGGCAAACTGCTCCGGTTCTAAATTGGCATAACGCGCCACGTTCTCGAACCATTCAGTGGAGTTGCGCGCCGCGTTCTGGATCTTCAACACCTCGATGCCACGCACCTTCTCGTAATGCGCCAGGCGTTCACTCAGGTCTCCCCCCGCCTTGAGGGTGTTGCACAACTCGATAGCATCCTCCAGTGCCAGCTTGGTGCCCGAACCGATCGAGAAATGCGCGGTATGGGCCGCATCGCCCATCAGGACTACCGGTACGTCGCCGCCTTGCGGGCCATTGGGCTGGGTCCAATGCACCCATTTGCCACAGATCACCCGTGGGAAGCGGATCCAGATTGCCGCGCCACGCAGGTGAGAGGCATTTGAAAGCAGCGGTTCGCCGTCAAGCCAAGGGGCGAATAGCTTTTCACAATAAGCGATCCCCTCCTCCTGGGACATTTTGTCGATGCCCGCCGCCTGCCAGGTGGCATCGGTCGTTTCGACGATGAACGTAGAAAGGCCCTCCTCGAACTGGTAAGCGTGGGCCTGGAACCAGCCATGCTCGGTCGGCACAAACAGAAAAGTGAAGGCCTCGAAGACCTTGTGCGTCCCCAGCCAAACGAAGCGGCAATGGCGTTGGTCGATGTCTGGCTGGTAGGTCTGCGCATAGCGGGTGCGCACCGGGCTGTTGATACCATCGGAGGCGATCACCAGGTCGGCGTTGTACTGGCGCGCAATCGCCTGATCGTCTGTGACCTGGGTTTCAAAGACCAGTTCGACCCCCACCTCCTCACAGCGCGCCTGCAGGATATTGAGCAGCTTCTTGCGGCCAATGCCGATAAAGCCATGACCGGCGCTGCGTACCAGGCGGTCCTTGAAATGGATGTCGATATCGTCCCAACGGCTGAACGCATCGGCGATGGTCTGCGCGGACACCGGGTCAGCTTCGCGCAGGTTGTCCAAGGTCGCATCGGAGAAGACCACCCCCCAACCGAAGGTGTCGTAAGGTCGATTGCGCTCGACCACGACAATCTCATTGGCCGGGTTGTGCAACTTCATCAGCAAACCGAAGTACAGGCCGGCGGGACCGCCGCCGATGCAGGCAATTTTCACATTGCGCTCCTTTCACTATTGTCTTTATGGGAGGTAGAGGACGCCGTCAGCGCCAGCCGCAACAGGCCCGGCAACTCGATGGCCTGATGACTGTCCAGGGAGGTCGAGACCAGCACCTGCGTGACCTTCATGCGCACCTGCCCCTCAAGGTCGGTACACCCCAGCGCCAGGGTCAGCGACTTGCCGCCAAGCCTGATCACTTCCAGGCTCAGCAAGACGTCGTCGCCCATGCGGCTGATGGCCTGGAAGTCAGCTTCAAGGTGTACGGTCGGCAAGCCGAAACGCAGCTTGCCGATGTAACCGGCGAAGCCCACCTCGGGCAGCAGCTCGTCGATCCAGGACTCCAGCAGGTTGTTGAACATCACGAAATATTGCGGGTAGAACACGATGCCCGCCGGGTCGCACTCGGCGAAGCGGATACGGTGTTCACGGACGAATTTGCTTGGATTCATAAGAAACTATCCTTGGAAAGATAAGGCATGGCGTTGCAAGCATTCGCGCAACTGGTGGCCGTGTTCATCGGCCAATGCTGCGTCGCGCAGCTCACGCAACGTCGTCGGCGCCAGGTAACGGGAGTGCCGGTCCACCACGGCCATCAACGTTTCGTAGTTCTTCAGGCCGCGGGCGTGGGTGTCGCTGTAGCCCTTGACCAGACGCTGGCAGTGCGCAGCTTCCAGGGCCAACGCAGGATCCATCACAGCCAGTGTTCGCAGGCGTTGCAGCCAGGCGTCAATGCGGGCGTTTTCCTGGCTGTAGCGCAGCGTCACACGGCGCCAGCGGCGCCAGCGCGACAGCCCGTAGAGCAGGAGGAAGCCGCTCAGGGAGCTGGTCTTGATCGTGCGCCCCTGCTGGGTGAAACGGGCCACCAGGCGATGGGTCCGATGGGGTTTGGCCAGCCAGCGGCCCAGGCCCGCCGGTAAGGTCTCGCAGATTTCTTCGATACGCGGGTGCATATACTCTTCAATCGCCAGGACCTGGTCGGCTTTGGAGCGCACCTCGGTACGCACCCGCTCGAAGCGGCTGCCACGGGTCTTGAGGTCAGCCACCCGGATGGTGTCCTCGTAGGACATCCACAGCGCCAGGTAGCGGGCCGTTTCCCGCAGCAACGCCACGTCCCCGCCGCCGGGGGCGGCGGCCTGCGTTTCGAGCCGGTCCAGGTACAGGCGGGCGTAGTCCGGGTCCTGGTAATCGATGAGGCGGCGCACACCTTCGACGGCGATCTGCACCACTCCGCTCGGTAGCCCCCATGCCCGGTCGGCCAGCCCGGCAACCACCGGGTGCCGCGGCTGCGATGCCTCAGGGCGCGGCGCTGCAACCTGCGGTTCTTGTGCTTCGTCCTGGGTCATGCGCGCCCGGGTATAACCCGCCTCAAAAGCCTGCAGGCTGGGTTTGACGCCAACCCCCCCGCGCTCAATCGTGGCCTGGAACTGTGCACGGTTGAACGGCAGTACCCCTGTGCCGCTGAGGGCGCCGAACAACACGGCGCTGATGACGCTGCCCGTGCGCTCGGCCATCTGCTCCATATTGAAGCTGACAAAACTTTTGGCGGCGCGGCTCGCCTGCTGCAACAGCGCCTCGCTGTCGACCCGGCCATCGCCCATCGCCGACTTCTCGGCAATCGAATAGACCCGGTGGGTCGAGGTCACCAGGGTGGTCCGGTCACGGGTAACAAAACCGCGTTGCACCGCTCGCCCCGCCTCCATCAGTTCCGAGGCCAGCACGATATCGACATCCCCCGGCAACGGCGCCTGCGCGAGCACCGGCACCCTGGCTTGCGGGGCATCGGCACCGGGGAACAGTTCAACGTAGTAAATCGTCGCGCCGGTACGCTGGGCGACCCCCGGAACAGAGGTGGTCTGCGCGAAATAGCCGTTTGCCTCTCCCAGGTCGACAATCCAGTCGGCGAGTACCCCTCCGCCCTCGCCGCCCATGGCGAGAATGGCAATCTTGATCGGCTCACTGGGCATAAACAGACTCCACAACAGGGTCGACGCACATACCGGCGCCCATGACAGATTGATAATTGCCAGCACTGGACCACAGGCGCACAGGCACGCGCCGTCCCCCAAGGCTGGGCTCACAGAAAAAAATCGAGGATTGATTCATCATGAACACCTCGCCGGGCGTGTGGGCAGCAGGAACACCGCCGCAGCGGCCACCAGGCCTACCAGCGCAAACGCAATGAAGTTCCAGGCCTGGCCAATCCCGCTTCCGGCCACGTAGCCACCCAACAGCGGCCCGCTCATCGCGCCAAATCGCGCAAAACCCAAGCCCCAGCCGGTCGCGGCCGCACGCACCCGCGGCGGGTAGTAGTCGGCCAGGTAGCCCGTCAGAATCAGCGAGGCGCCAATGCTCCCCAGGCCCGCAATGGCAACCAGCGCATAGTTCACACCCAGGGTATTGCGCGCAGCCAGGGCAAAGACGGCCAGCGCCCCCACCAGGTAGAACACCCCGACCACCGCCTGCACACCGAAGTGATCTGCCGCACGCCCCAGAAACAGGCCCCCCAGCGCCGAGGCCAGGCTGAACATGATCAACAGCCCCAGGCTGGAGCCCAGGTCGTAACCACTCTGGCGCATGATCGAAGGCAACCAGGTGTTGAGGCCGTAGATCAGCAACAGGCCGCAGAACAACGCCACCCAGAAGCAGGCCGTTGCCCGCAGGTGTTGGCGCGCAAACACCTCGGCCAGTACCTGTCGCCACCCCGGTTGTTGACTGTCTGGCTGCGGCGCCCGCCCGGGCACCACCATCTGCAAGCGCGTGGCGAGCCTGGCGGCATCCTCTGCACGCCCTTGCCCGACCAGGAACTCAAGCGACTCAGGCAGCATGCGCGCCATCGGCCACAGCAACAGCACCGGCAGCACGCCGACGGCAATCACCCCACGCCACCCCTGGGTAGGCAGCAACCAGATCGCAGCGGCGGCGGCGCACAAAATGCCCAGCGAATAGCCCGAATACATCAGCCCGTAATTGAAGCTGCGGCGCTCGGCTCGCGAATACTCGACGGTCAGGGCCGCGGCAACCGGAATCACACCGCCCAGGCCCAATCCACCGACAAACCGAAAGAAGCCGAACCAGGCCGGCGTGGGCGCCCAGGCAGCGCCCGCCATCATCAGCGAGAACACCAGTACGCACAGCAACAGCATGCGGCGGCGCCCAAGCAGCTCACTGAGCATCCCCACCAGCAGCGCGCCGAAAAACATGCCAATCATCGCGTAGCTGCCGAGCATCCCCAGTTCCCACGGCGTCAGGTTCCAGGCCTTGTCCTGCGCCAGTGCCGGCAGGATCGCGCCCATCACGCCCACGTCGTACCCCTCAAACAAGATGGCCAGCCAGCACACAAGCAGGACTCTGGCCGTGACCCTGGAAGGTGGGCCGGGCTCGGTCACCCGGCTCATAGGGCATACCGGGATCGACGGCGGGCATCGGCGTCCTGCAACCAGCCAATGACGGTGATCCGCACACGCTGGCTGAATCGGTCCCACCACGTCGGGTTACTGACAATCTGCGCCCGATAAAACGATGGGCAGAGCACCGCGGCATGGGCCACCTCGCCACAGTTGCCACACCCCACGCAGCTCTCCATCACCATGGCCACCGGGTCTTGGCGCAACGGGTCCGGGTTATCGCGGATAGACAAGGAAGGGCAGCCGGACAGGCGGATGCAGGAGTGATCGCCAGTGCAGGTATCCGGGTCGATACCGAAGCGCTCGCGCACCACCCGTTGGCCATCGGCCAGGGCCTTGCGCACGACCTTCTTCTCTCGACGCTGCAGATTGAGCATGCATTCGCTCTGCGCGATGAGCACCTTTGGCCCCGCCTCCTGGGTGGTCAAGGCTTCGCGCAGGGTGGATACCATGGCTTTGAGATCATAGGTGCGCTTGATGGTACGCACCCATTCGACCCCCACCCCCTTGACCGCTTTCTCGATTTCATGGCCGGTGCTGCGCGAGGCGTTGAGTGCTCGCGACGACAGCACGTCCTGGCCGCCGGTAGCCGAGGCGTAGTTGTTGTCGATGATGATCGTCAGGTTGTCACTGCGATTGAACACCGCATTGGCGACTCCGCTGGTCAGGCCGTTGTGCCAGAACCCCCCATCCCCCATCAGCGAGATGGCACGCTTGGTCGCAGGTGCAGAGCCGGGGGCCACGCTGAAAGCCGCCGAACTGGCGCCGCCCAGGCCGTACCCCATGGTCGTGCTGCCGAGGTTGAAGGGCGGCAGGATCGAAAACAGATGGCAGCCGATGTCGGCACTGATGTGATGCTTGCCCAGCTCACGCTCGACCAACTTGATGGCCGTGAAAATCGGGCGCTCCGGGCAGCCAGTGCACAGGCCTGGCGGCCGCGCATGAACGATCTGCTCCAGGGATTGCACGCCCGCCCCCTCGGCGGGCGGCGCTTCGACCGGCAACATCACAATCGGGATGCCAAGCGGCGGCTGCGGGACTTGCACGAGACCATAGCGTTCCAGAAAGGCCCGCACGCCCGCGAGCACGGTCGCGGTGTTGTAATCCCCGGCCAGGGGCAGCACATCCTTGCCATGCAAGGCGGTCTGCGACCCCAGCTGGCGCAGGATCGCCGAAACGTTTTGCTCCACAAAATTGGGCTGGCCTTCTTCCAGCAGCAAGATGGCACGCTTGCCCTTGCAGAAGCGTTCAAACTCCTCGTCGACCAGCGGGTAGGCCACATTCATGACGTACAAGGGGATGTGCGAAGCCCCGTAGACATCGGACAGCCCCAGCTTCTGCAACGCACGGATCAGCGTGTTGTAGTTCCCCCCCTGCAAGGCGATGCCGACATCTGCCGCGCCTTCGCTGAAGAACTCGTTGAGCTGGCGTTCCTGGATGAAACGGATCGCGGCCGGCCAGCGCTGCTGGATTTTCTCCCGCTCGTGCAGGAAGCTCGCGGGTGGCAGGACGATACGGTTGATGTCCCGCGCAGGATTTTCCAGGGCATCCTTGACCGTAAACGCCGGCGGGCGGTTATCGGAGGCCACAAACTGACCATGCAGGTGGCAAGAGCGAATGCGCATCTGCAACATCACCGGGGTATTGCTGGCCTCTGACAGATCGAAGCCATCCTTGACCGCCTGCACGATGCTTGGCAGGTTCGGCCGTGGGTCGAGCAACCACATTTGCGACTTCATCGCGAACGCGTGGCTGCGCTCCTGCATGATCGAGGAGCCCTCGCCATAATCCTCACCCACGATGACCAACGCACCGCCCGTGACCCCGCCCGACGCCAGGTTGGCCAGCGCATCGGAGGCTACGTTGGTCCCCACCGTCGCCTTGAAGGTGATCGCGCCGCGCAATGGATAGTTGACTGACGCCGCCAGCATCGCCGCCGCAGTGGCCTCGCTGGCACTGTTTTCAAAGCGGATGCCATATTCCCCCAGAATGTCTTGGGCATCCGAGAGCACGTCCATCAAGTGCGAGATGGGCGACCCCTGGTATCCCCCGACATACGCCACACCCGACTCCAGTAGCGCCTTGGTGACCGCCAGGATGCCTTCGCCGCTGAACATCTCACCCGCGCCGGCACGCAGCTTCTTCACTTCCTGGACAAAGGATCGCTCGGCCATGTTGCTTATCTCTCAGATCAAGTGAACAAAACTGCCTATGGCCTCTACCTTCATCTGAGGCGCAGGTTGCGTCAATACATGAATAATCATGCAAATGATCTTGCTGCAAGATCTGGATAGAGGTGGCAGTACGAGGATAAACACAGGCCAGATCCAAGGCCCCATGCCCGTAAGCAACACTGGGAGCTGACGTGTTTTCGCCTTGAATGACGCTGACGATAGCCTTTGTTTAAAGGGTATATGGGCCATCATGACGAAGCGTTCGTGCTTGCTGAACGCACCGTTTATCAACCATGCCCATGATGCATTGCATTTTCCGGCAGGCCGTGCGATTAATAATTTATCACCGAAAAACAATATGAATAATCATATTAAATATCGGAAAACCGCGTCGCGCATGCGCCTCCGGCAAGCGCAGTCGAGGTTGTTTTTCATAACAATAATCAGGCTGATAGCCGGCCAAGCTCCGAGAGGGGTAGCACCCGTGCAGAACATTCCGACCTCCACCTATTCGCCCGTGCGTGGGCAGGCCGCCATTTTTTCGACTGAACGAGTCCTGAATGAGCCGGAACGCCTGCTTTTTGCGTCCGCCGACCTGGAGCAAGTGCGCTCCATGGTCGGCCAGGTCATCGCCAATCATCACTTGAAGCAGACCCATGGAACCGAGCGCCTGGACGCGCGCATGCATTACCTGCCCCTGGGCGACATCTCGCTGAGCCGCCTGCGCTACGGTGCCCATGTGCAAATCGAGCGTGGTCCCCTGGAGCATTGTTTTCTGGTGCAAATGCCTGTCCAGGGTTGCGCCGTGATTGAAAGCGGTGGCCAGCGTATCGAGTCGTCACTGGAGCTCGCTTCGGTCCTGAGCCCGGGAGACGAAGCGAAAATGCAGTGGAGTGGCGATAGCGACCAGATCATGCTGAGGATCTCGCGCTCATTGGTCGAACGCACATTGGTTGGGTACCTGGGCCATCCATTGGAACACCCCCTGCGTTTCGACCTCGGGTTCCGCTGGCAGGATTCAGGCCCCTGGCGGTGCCTGCTCTCCTACCTGCTCGATTGTGCAACCCAGTATCCAGCCCTTGCCCAACACAAGCTGGTCACGGCACAGATCGAGCAACTGACCGCCTCAATCCTGCTGACGACCCATAAACACAATCACAGTGAAAACGCCCCGGCTCGGCGCAGCACCATACTCCCCCGGCATGTCCGCCGTGCCCAGGACTACCTGCGTGCGCACGCCCATGAGCCGATCAGTGCCGAGCAACTGGCACAGGCTGCCGGGGTCAGCTTGCGCAGCCTATACAGTGGCTTCAGGGATTTTCTGGGCATCAGCCCGATGCAGCATCTGCGCGAACTGCGCATGGAACGTGTCCGTAGCGAGCTGATCGGCGGCGAGGTCACCAACATCGCAGGCGTCGCGTTGCGCTGGGGGTTCACGCACATGGGCCGGTTCAGCAATGACTACAAACTGCGCTACCGCGAAACACCCAGCCAGACCCTACGTCGACATTGAGTCCTCTGGACTTCGATGCCGCTTTCGCCCTTCTCCCACTGGAGGATTCAATGTGATTACTCAAACAGTTACAGCCCCCCATTTCGGGCTCACGGTTCCCGACCTGGAGGCTGCAATCCGCTGGTACGTCAGCACACTGGGCTTTCGCCTGCTCGCCGGCCCCCTGGAGGTCAGTGAGCATGGCAGTGAGCTGGGTAAAGCGGCTCAAGCCATCTACGGCAAGGGATTCGAACAGTTCCGCTTTGCCCACCTGGCGACGCCAGACAACATCGGACTGGAGCTTTTCCAGTTCAAAGCGACACCGTCACAGCCCAACGAGAACAACTTCGAGTTCTGGCTCGGCGGCTACAACCATATGGGCCTGACCGCCGTCAATGTCGCCCAGGCGGTCGCGGGTGTCGTGGCAGCAGGAGGCAAGGATCGCAGCGGTGTCCTGATGATCAACCCGCACAAGGGCCATGAGATTGCCTACTGCCAGGATCCTTGGGGAACGATCATCGAGTTCTGCTCACACCCCTATGTCAGCATGTGGGAGCAAGCTGGCGACCCTGTGCCCTCTTCTCTTTAAGGCATGAGCCTCTACGTCGCGCTCTAGTGGTCTTTGGGCATGTGCATGCGCTCGTTGCTGCGCTGACGATCACTTGGGGTTGCGCCCTGACGGCGGAGCCCCAAGTGCCAACCCAGCCAAACAGCTATCTGACGGGCGCTATCTCATTGGCCACCAGGGTACCCGACCCCGCCCCCAGCCCTGGGCCCGGATGGGTTGAGGCGCCGATATGAAACAGATTCCCCACGTGCGTGCGGTTGCCGCGGGCTTGCCCGGTACTGGCCAATGGTCGCAGCCAGAAGAATTGATCCGGCGAACAAATCCCCGAATAAGGATCCCCTCCCACCAGGTTGCAATTGAGCGCTTCGAGGTCCGCCGGTGAATAGGCCCGCCGGCCCACAATCAACCCGCCCAAGCCCGGCATGATCCGTTCCAGGCGAGCCTGCACCCGGTCAGCGAAGGCTTCACGCACCCCCGCGTTCCATTGGCCATCTGCGGGCACTGCAATCTCACCCGCCGCATCCCCCTTCAGGCGCGAGGGCAGTTCCTGCAACTGCACCCACAAGATCCAGGCGCCTGTCGGAGCGCGCGAAGGATCGACCGCCACCGGCTGGCCGATGGCGAGTGTCGGCCTTGCGGGCAACAAGCCGTTGTTGGCCTCGGTCACCGAGGCACAGACTTGCTCCATGCCCTCGGTCAAGTGCACCAGAGGCACCTTGAGCAATTCCGCTTCTCGCCACGCCGGCGGGGCACTCAGGGCAAAGTGCAGTTGCATACCGCCACGGCCATAGCGATAACCCTGGGCACGCTCGCGCAGCGCCGGCGGGGCATTTACCAGCAATCCACCGTAAAGCTGCTGGGGGGTGACGTTGCACACCACCGCGTCACGGGCCTGAAAATGGCGCCCATCGGACAACCGCACCCCCGTGGCCCGCGCCTTGCGCTTCTGCCCCTCGACGAGCACACGCTCGACATGGGCATTGGCCAGCAATTGCCCGCCATTGACCACAATGACCTGCGCCAGCGCCTCGACCAGGCGGATGCCACCGCCCTTGATCACCGGCATTCCTCCATTGACCACCGAGGCAAAGGTCAGTTTGCCGATCAACGCCGAGCTCGCATCATCCGGCCCCAGGCCCGAATGCAGGGTCCAGGGGGCAATCAAGGCTCGGGTGGTGTCCGAGCGCACTGTGCGCTCAGACCAGCGACGAAAGCTTTCCAGGGCCTCGGCAGTAAATGCCATCAAGCCATCCAGCCCACGTTTTCTCCACTCACTGAACAGCAAGCGGAGCAGGCCAAGCCCGTAAGGGTTTTTACCCAGGAGGCCAAAGGTCAAGGCCGCATCCCGGCCGAACAGATGCCCGGCCATCAGCGCTATGGCCTGGCCATCCCCTGGCTCCAGTGCATCGAGCCGGCGCACCGTATCAGCCAGGTCAGCCTTGAGGGCCAGGCCAGCGCCATCCGGTCGCACCAGGCCGGTGGAGTACTCGCTGGACAGCACTTCCAGCCCAGCCTGTTCCAGCGCAGGCCTGAGCTCGGCGTAGGCCGCACTGCCCACGAACAGCGGGTGCCATGATGACAAGACTTCGTGCTGGTAGCCGGTAAACAGCTGCTCGGTACGGATACAGCCGCCAAACCGATCATTGCGCTCCAACACCAGCACGCGCTTGCCACGCACGGCCAGCAGGGCTGCACCGACCAGGGAGTTAATCCCACTGCCGACAAAAATAACCTGAGGATCCGCTTGTGCCGTCATCCCCTACTCCACCAGTGCCAAGACGCGTAAAGGGCTGCCGGAGCCGCCTTCGATCTTCAGAGGGGCAGAGATAATCAACGCCCCCTGAGGAGGCAACTGATCCAGGTTCTTGAGGCATTGCAAACCATAGCGGTTGGCACCGTGCATCAACGTATGACAAGGGTAAGCCAACGGCCAGGTGTAGGACTGGCCGGCGTCGGTATTGATGGTCTCGACACCGAAACCGTGCACATCGCGCTGCTCAATCAGCCACTCGACGGCCTCGCGGGTCGGGCCTGGGGTATGCGCACCATCCTCACGCATATTGAGAAAAGCCGCCGCATCATGTGCCCGGTGCGACCAGTCGGTGCGCAAAAACACCCAGGCGCCCTTGGGGATTGGGCCGTGACACCGCTCCCACTCCATCAGGAACGGCACGGTCAACAGCCAGTCGTCATTGGCAAGCACCTGGGCACTGGCATTTATCACTACTGCCGGTGCAATAAAGTTCTCCACAGCAATGGTGTCGACGCTGCTATCGGGGCAATCGCGCCCGGAAATCCAGTGCACGGGGGCATCAAAGTGCGTGCCGGTATGCTCACCACAGGTAAAGTTGTTCCAGTACCAGCCAGGCCCGGACTCATCGTAGAGCGAGATGCGCTCGATCTTGAACGACGCGACCTGGCCAAACTGCGCAGGCAATTGCAGGCTCGGAAAGGAAGGCGACAGGGTTTGTGTCAGGTCGATGACACGTATCCCGCCGCACGCAAGCTGTGCTGTCAGTGCAGGCAATAGAGTTGTAGTTGGGGTTGCCATTCAGGGACCTCTGGCCATTGGATTGAAGGTAACGCGATGCCTTGACTATGGGCGTGAAAGCCGGCGAGCGCCTATCCAGACCTCGCTCTGGCTATCCGGTGAATGCTTGTTTTATCGCCCGGCGTTCGTTGCCCTGATTTAGCTGCGTCGTACTTCGCCGTCAATCACGGGCTTGCTGCTCATCAGCACACTGAGCAGCGGATAGAGCAAAAATGACGAGAGCAGCGAGGTCACAAACTCAATCGGCATCCAGGCCTTGACCCCATAGCGCGCCAAGACAAAACCGACGGCCACGGTAATGAGCCCCGGCCAATTGATCTCGACGATGCCAACCTGCATGCGCCGCGGCGCGACCCAGAAATAGTCGGCGATGATGATGCCGGCGAAACAGGTGGTCAGTACGCCGAGCACGGTAATGAAGCCATTGACCCAATCGAGGATCGAACCGACCAGCATCAGACACGCCAAGACATTGGACAGGATGACAAAGGTCAAGCGCCCAGGCCGCCAGCCGATTGTCACGTCAAACAGGTTGGTCAGGGATAACGAGGAACTATAGGTGTTGAGCACCTGGGCTTTTCCCTGGGCCAGAAACAGCAGCACCGCGCCCAGCGACCCGCCAAACACAATAAATGCCGCTGCGACGCTATCGGGGCTTTGCAGTACCGTCTGGACGGCATCGGCATGGGGCACCCCCCGCGAAACGTAGTAGCTGACCAATTGCTCGGTGCCGGCGTACATCAGAATCGCACCGACCAAGAGCATGACGATGTCCATGAACAGGTTGCCAAAAAAAGCAGCAATCAACACATCCCGGGAAGATCGCGCATAACGCCCCAGATCCCCATCAATCAAGGCCAGCGCGCCGGCAGAGCCGATCAGCACATTCACGCAAAAGCCAAACTTGCCCCATGGCGTATCGGCCCCCATCTTGACCAGGACCTCCTCAGGGAACTGCGCCCCGAAACTCACGACATCGCTCCAGTTCTGGCCTGATGAATGGATCACGTCAAACAGCATGTAGCCCAGCAACAGCAGAAACGCGATGAGGGTATAGGACGCCACTTTCGAGACCAGTTCAAACCCGAAGGCCGTCAGCAGGACCCACACCGCCGTCATCACGGTGTAGACAAGCACTTGCAGCCACAGGGTGTCATCAAGGTCCAGCCAAAAAATCAGCCCCTTGTAAAGCAGAGCGTTTTCCAGCGCGATGAACCCTATGATCATGAAACCGAACGTCAAGGCCACGACAGCTGATCCTCGTCGTCCGAAACCATGCTGACGAGCCAACATGGAGCTGGCCAAGCCCGTTTTATAAGCGACGTGGCCCACCCCCCATCCCAGCAGAGCCCCCACGACCGTCACCAGCAGCCCGGCCAGCACCCCCATCCAGATACCCGCCACAAAAGTCACCAGTGCGCCGATGAATATCTGTATCAATGTCGTCACGATACCGGTGGTACTCCAGGACAACTGCAACCAGCCATGCCGGGCATCTTCGGGCACGGGGCTCAGGGAGTGATCGTCAGTCGTGGATTGAGTAGAAGCCATAAAACGTCCTCAAGAAATGTCCAATTTAAAATCAGACTTATTATTCGTAGTAAAACCGTACACCCACATGCAGCACACTTTGTTCTCGGTCGCTGGAAACACCGTAGGCGCCCGAGATATAGGCACTTTGATCATCGCCACCGGTAATTTGATATACCGCAGAAACATAGGCATCCCAGTTCTTGTTGAAGCGATAGTCGTAGGTAACGCCCACTTGATTCGCCATGTTTTTATTGAGCCTGGCATTACCCTTCAGATACATGTAATTGGCATATAACGAAGAGTGAGTAGTCACGGGGACGAGCGCGCCAATCGCGTAAGAATCGATAGCGCCATGGCTATACGTGTTTTCTGTGCGGGTATACAGCGCGTCGCCTATAAACGAAGAAAAATCGTAGGCGGCACCCACACCGTAGTTACGTATACCATCACGCCCACGATTGATGGCTCGATGGCGCGAGTCAGTGTAGGCGGCCATTACGCGAAGCGGTGACTGGATATACTTGACACTGAAACTGCGGGTTTTCCCATAGCGGATATTACTGCCAGGGTCTCCATCCCCATGCATGACGCCGAAGCTGAAACCGTTGAAGTCAGGGCTGAGGTACTTGACGGCCCTGTCCGTGGGAAATCCGGCGGCCACCCGGTTATAGTCAATCGAACCAGTAGGCAGCCCAAGGTTGAAAAAGGGCCCCGCTTGCAACTGCAGCAAAGGCACGTTACGAAGCTTCTCGCCCCATCGATCAACCGCCAGGGTCTCAAACATGAAATCCCATTGCTTCCCCACGGTGACCTGGCCGAAGTCCGAATCCAAACCCGCAAACATCTGCCGGGAGAAAAGCCCATCACCGGTTATTTTCAGATCCTGCAAAGAGTAACCGGACTCGACCTTTAGCACCCCGGCATAACCATTGCCCAATTCCTTTCTGGCCTTGATGCCAATAAAGTTAGGGGCCAGCCGCCCCTCCTGATAATGATACTGTTGTTCACCATTAATATTACTGGTTGAACTCCAGCCGATATCAGTCAATATATAGGGTTTGAAAAAGTCATCTGCAACGCTTTGACCACATACCAAAAATAATAACGATACACACCCGACACCTTTCATGCTTCGCCCCTGCTTTTATTGTTTTTCGAGCATTTTTTATTTTAAGCAGGCGGTACTACCCGACTGCCGGGCAATTAAAGTCGACGGTGCTGCGTCGTCGCTATCCCGGCAATCCAATATTTTTATCCATCCCGTATTCATTAAAGACAACGAAATCCGAAAAAAAGAACGGGTTATCCTAATCGTGCAGTTTTCCAAACCTTGGTTAATTTCCGCTGTTGGCCGGCATGTTAAAAGTCATGTGCTTATACGCGCACGCCAAGGGTCATTTACGATGAGCTCATTAAAGCCACAGACCGGCACACTCAACCACCCGATAACTCACATTGAATTCTGCGATTCGCAGAGGGCCCAGTCGTGGATGACGACCCTGTTCGGGCCCCATAGCCTGAATGTACATTCGCCAGACAGAATCCACTTCAGGCACACGCTCCGCTTATTGCAAGCCGCCACGGTCGGCTATATCGAATATGGCACCGACCTCACTGTCAGCGTCGACGCACAAGACACGTTGCAAAGCTACAGTGTTGAACTTCCCATTCAAGGCCACCAGCGATGGGAGAGTGCACATCAGAGCATTGTGTCCGATCAGCACAACGGGCTGATCCTCTCCTCCAATATCCACCAGGAACTTCATCTATCCGGCGACTGCAAAAAAATCCAAATCGTGATTCCACGGTCGTTAATGCGCGCGAACCTGGAAAGCCTTCTGCATCGGCCGATCCAGGAAGACCTGCAATTTGTGCCGAGCATGAGCAGTACGCTCGGCACATCGGCGGGCTGGTGGAGAATGGCACGACACTTTATCGATGAAGCCTGTCACGCCGACAGTTATCTGGAACACCAGGGGCTGGCCAGTGAAATAGAATCTGTCTTGGTCAAAGGGCTGATACTGGCGCAGCCCAATAATTACTCATGTGCCCTGAACAAGGTCCTTCAGGCCAACCTCCCCGGCTTTCTTCAACGGGCCATCAACTTTATCCACCGCCATGCCAAGGAAGAGATCAAGCTCAATGCCATCGTCGCGAGCAGTGGCGTCTCCCGGCTCACCCTGTTCAAGGGGTTCAAAAAACACATCGGCGTGCCTCCAATGTTCTACATCCGCCGCTACCGCCTCGGGGAGATCAGGAAGACCATCATGCGCGATCGCTCCAACTCACAAATATCAAGGATCGCCATGGACTGGGGTTACACCCACCTGGGGCGCTTTGCTTCAGACTACCGTAAGTTTTTTGGTGAATGCCCAAGCCACACAGCCAAGCATCGCCAGTCAAAAGAACCCGACGCAATCGTCACTCATCGGCAAACTTGAGCATGGATAAACTCACTGCAATGGCGACATTCGCCAAAGTCGTTCAAACCGGCAGTTTCACCCGAGCCGCCGTGGCTCTGGGCCTACCCAACGCTCGGATCTCCCAGCGGATCACTGACCTTGAACGAGTATTGGGCGTACGACTGCTGAACCGGACAACACGGGCGCAAAGCCTCACCGAAGATGGTCACATCTACTTCGAAAAATGTCTGGCTATTCTGGAAGCGGTCGAAGAACTTGAAGGTTCGCTCAGCACAAACCCCACGCATGTTTCAGGAAAAATACGTGTCGACGCTTTGAGGTCCGTTGCCCACTGGATCATCGCTCCGCGCCTGGAAGCGTTTTATAAGCAACACCCGAATATTTCTCTGAGCCTCAGAAGCAGCGATCGTATAAGCAATTTGACCGAAGAAGGCATCGACTGCGCCATACGAGGCGGGCACCTGGACGATTCGGAAATGGTGGCAAAACATGTTTGCGATGTGAATTTAGGCCTGTATGCAGCGCCGCGCTACCTTGATGAACACGGCCCTATAGTGACGCCTGAAGACTTGACCAAGGCCCGCAAAATCAGTTGGCTCAACGCAAAGGGAGCATGGCGATTAATGTCGAAACACGATGCCGTGGACATCAGGGCACAGGAATGCATGCTGTTTGATGATCCGGAAATAGCGATCCAAAGTTGTATTGCCGGGAGTGGTGCCTGCCCCGGAGCGCCTTTTGCGGTTCAAACCCATGTCCAGGAGGGAACGCTGGTGCCCATTCTCCCACAGTGGCATTTCACCCCACGGCCGATTCACATTGTTTATCCAACCAAAAAACATCTCTCCACACGCGTACGCAACTTTGCCGACTGGGCCTTTGAAACAATGAAGTCGGACAAGGGGCTGCACCTGACCCCGCAAGACCTGGCGTGAAGCCTGTGGTCGGGTCATCTGTAAAGGCAGGGATTTTGCCTTCCTGGTTATTAAGCAATATTTAAAATAGCCTTCAGTAAACCGCTGTTTTTCATGCATCAAAAACTCATCACACTCTTCAATGCCACTTGAAAACCATCAAACGGTATTGGAGATCAAAATGACAACCCTGAAAAATATAACCCTTGCCTTATTAACATTCTTATTCGTTGGTTTTTCCTATGCACAACCGCTCCCACAAACCCCACTGCAAGTTGCACAGACCTTTGAAAAAGAGTTCAACGCCAATAACTTGAATGGCTTGATGCGTTTGTATGACTCACGCTCGATATTTGTCCCGTCTCCCGGTGTAAGCCTCAACACTTCAGAACAGATCCGTGGAGCGCTCACCCAATTCATGGCACCGAAGGTTCCGATCAAAATGGTCGTTCGGCAAATTTATCAGAACAAGGAAACCGCCCTTATCATTTCCGACTGGTCGATAAAAGGCACAGACCCGCAAGGCAATCCTGTAGATCTCTCCGGTACTGGCGCTGATGTCGCCGCCAAACGTGCTGACGGGAGCTGGGGCTACGCCATTGATAACCCATTTGGAGTCGCCCCACAGTCACCCTGAGACGCAACACTGCGGAGTTTTTACCAAGACAATAGACACAGGCCTTTTCTGCCCGTGGACGCAGACTAATTTATCTGTGGGCTGACCCTGGGTTGTTAATCCGCAACAAACAGTCCGGCCAGCAAAAACAATAGAGTCATTCGGGCCCGTGACCGGGCCCGTTCACACACTCAGAAGAATCAGCCTGACGCAGGGCTGCGTAGATACAACAGCTATGGATCCTCTTCCAAAAGAAGCAGGCGCGCACAGCGACTGGCGAAGCCTGTGTTTGTCATCCCCATGCGGATACTAGCGAACACGTTCAGAGCCCTAAAACCATAGGGTATCGCCATATCGCTGCTCATCTTCTCAGGACAGTAAGAAGTTGAGCCGGTTACCGAGCAAGAGCTCAACAATATTGATCAGTGGCAAAAAGTGATAATTTTGTTCGCTGGTTTTCACATCGAAAACACCGACCTCAAGTAAACCGTCGGGGATGGCAAGGGCACGGATGCGAAGGAAGTCTTGATCGTCAGCCGGAATATCAAGGAGGACCCAGCCGGCCTGTTTTGACGATGCCAAACATCGTGCAAGGCGGTGCCAAATCCGGCGCGCGCTTACAGGTAGTTTTGCGCGGGTTTTGCGCAGGCACAAAAAAGCCGATCTAGCTGATCGGCTTAAGTGTCTGATTTTACTAAGAAAATATGGTCGGGACGGAGTGATTCGAACACTCGACCCCTAGCACCCCATGCTAGTGCGCTACCGGACTGCGCTACGCCCCGACTAGGCGTGAAACTGGGTTCGCTTCATAATGAAGCGATCAGGAATATACCGCAAGCATTTGAAATGTGGAAGTATTTTAAAGGTTTGTTTCACTTTTTCAAAACCACCAACACATCCTCCAATTCGGAGATCATCTGGCGGATCAGTTGTTTGTATTGGGTGGTGTCGTCTTTGGCTTCATCACCGGACATACGCTGGCGTGCGCCGCTGATGGTGAACCCCTGATCGTACAGCAACGCGCGGATCTGTCGGATCATCAGCACATCCTGGCGCTGATAATACCGACGGTTCCCGGTGCGTTTGACGGGATTGAGTTGAGGAAACTCCTGCTCCCAATAGCGCAGCACGTGCGGTTTTACCGCACAGAGCTCGCTGACTTCACCGATGGTGAAGTAGCGTTTGCCTGGGATGACGGGTAGTTCGTCGTTATGACTTGGTTCCAGCATAAGCCTCAACTCGGGCCTTCAACTTCTGCCCTGGACGAAAGGTGACCACACGGCGAGCCGTGATCGGGATTTCTTCTCCCGTTTTTGGATTGCGGCCAGGCCGCTGGCGTTTGTCCCGCAGGTCAAAATTGCCGAAACCGGACAATTTGACCTGTTCGTTGTCTTCCAGAGCGTGCCTGATTTCTTCAAAAAACAGCTCGACCAATTCCTTGGCCTCGCGCTTGTTCAGACCCAACTCTTCGTACAGACGTTCCGCCATCTCAGCTTTCGTCAAAGCCCCCATACGTCACTTCCTTAACGTGGCGTTCAACCTTTGTTCGAGCGAGGTGAGGATATTTTGCGTCGTGGTATTCACCTCATCGTCATTAAGAGTGCGCGATGGATGCTGCCAGGTCAAGCCAACTGCAAGGCTTTTTCTATGCGGATCAATGCCTTTACCCTGATAGACGTCAAATAGCCTGAGGTCCGTCAGCCATTCGCCTGCATTTTCTCGGATTACTTCCAGCACAGCGCTGGCCGCTACGTCACGATCCGCCACCAGGGCCAGGTCACGGCGCACTTCCGGGAAACGCGACAGTTCACTGAATTTAGGCATCTTGCCCGCAGCAACTTCAGCCAATACCAGTTCGAAGACGAAAACAGGACGGTCAAGACCGAGGGTTTTCGACAGTTCAGGGTGGATAGCACCGACAAAACCGACCAGACGGCCTTCACGCTCGATACGTGCAGTCTGGCCCGGATGCAATGCCGGATGGCTACCAGGGACAAATGCGAAGGCATCCAGCGCGCCAACAAAGCCCAATACAGCTTCGACGTCGGCCTTGACGTCGAAGAAGTCCACCGGATCGCGACCCTGTGCCCAACCTTCCGGCAGGCGACTACCGCAGACCACACCAGCCAGCATCGGCTCTTGCTTCAGGCCGTCCAGTTGACCGACGAAACGCAGGCCACTTTCGAACATGCGCACGCGGTCCTGCTGGCGGTTCAGGTTGTGGGAAAGTGCTTTCACCAGACCTGGCCACAGGGACGAACGCATGGCCGCCATATCGTTGGAGATCGGGTTGGCCAGCAACAGCGGCTCGACACCAGGGTTGAACAGCTCGAATTGCTTGGGATCGATGAAACTGTAGGTCACCGCTTCCTGATAACCGCGGGCGACCAGCAGACGGCGCAGTTCCGGCAGATGTGCACGGGCTTCGGCCTTGGGTTGCGGGGCCAGGCGCGCTTGCGGGTAGCGAACCGGCAGGCGGTTGTAGCCGTACAGGCGGGCCAGCTCTTCGATCAGATCGACTTCAAGGCTGATATCGAAGCGATGGCTTGGCACTTCTACACGCCACTGCCCTGCCCCGTCACCGCTGATGCCCAGGCCAAGCCCGGTCAACAGGCGGACGATTTCCGCCTCTTCGATCACCAGGCCGAGCATTTGCTCGACGCGCTGAGCGCGCAGAGTCACCGGTGCAATCGACGGCAAGTACTGCTCATTGACAGTCTCGATGATCGGGCCCGCTTCACCACCAGTGATTTCCAACAACAGGCCGGTGGCGCGCTCCATGGCTTCACGGGCCAGTTGCCAGTCCACGCCACGCTCGTAGCGGTGCGAGGCATCGGTGTGCAGGCCGTAGGAGCGGGCCTTACCCGCCACAGCTATCTGGTCGAAGAACGCGCTTTCAAGGAATACGTCACGGGTCGTCGCGGATACACCACTGTGTTCACCGCCCATCACGCCGGCAATGGCCAGGGCACGGGAGTGGTCAGCGATCACCAGCGTATCACTACGCAGGGTGACTTCCTGACCATCAAGCAGGACCAGCTTTTCGCCTTCCTCGGCCATACGCACACGGATCCCACCGTTAATCTCGGCAAGGTCGAAGGCGTGCAGCGGTTGACCCAACTCCAGCATCACGTAGTTGGTGATGTCGACAGCTGCATCAATGCTGCGCACGTCGGCACGACGCAGGCGCTCGACCATCCACAGTGGGGTTGGCCGAGACAAATCGACATTGCGGATAACACGGCCCAGGTAGCGCGGGCACGCATTTGGCGCCAACACTTCGATCTGGCGTACTTCATCGTGTACCGCAGGCACCGCAGCAACCACTGGACGAGTGACTGGTGCGTTGTACAGCGCCCCCACTTCACGAGCCAGGCCCGCCAGAGACAGGCAGTCGCCACGGTTCGGGGTCAGATCGACTTCGATGCTGGCGTCTTCCAGGTCCAGGTAAACCCGGATGTCCTGGCCAACTGGTGCATCAGCCGGCAGCTCCATCAAGCCATCATTGCCTTCGCCAACCTGCAGTTCCGCCTGGGAGCACAGCATGCCGTTGGACTCGACGCCACGCAGCTTGGCTTTCTTGATCTTGAAATCGCCGGGCAGCTCGGCACCGATCATCGCAAACGGAATCTTCAGGCCCGGGCGCACGTTTGGCGCTCCGCACACGACCTGGAAGGTTTGCGCACCATTGCTGACCTGGCACACGCGCAGCTTGTCAGCGTCCGGGTGCTGCTCGGTGCTCAGCACCTCGCCCACCACTACACCACTGAAAACACCGGCGGCCGGCGTAACGCTATCGACCTCAAGACCGGCCATCGACAGACGAGCAACCAGCTCATCGCGATTTACCTGCGGGCTGACCCAGCCACGCAGCCATTGTTCACTGAATTTCATCCTGCTCTCCTAAAGGTTCGTTACGACTAGCGAAATTGCGCGAGGAACCGCAAGTCGTTGTCGAAGAACAGGCGCAAGTCGTTCACGCCGTAACGCAGCATGGCCAGACGCTCAACGCCCATGCCGAAGGCAAAGCCCGAGAACTCTTCCGGGTCGATCCCGGACATACGCAGCACGTTGGGGTGAACCATGCCGCAACCCATGACTTCCAGCCAGCCTGTCTGCTTGCAGACACGGCAGCCTTTACCGCTGCACATCACGCATTCCATATCGACTTCTGCGGATGGCTCGGTGAACGGGAAGTACGATGGGCGGAAACGTACTGCCAGCTCTTTTTCGAAGAATACCCGCAGGAACTCTTCGATGGTGCCTTTGAGGTCGGCAAAATTGATGTCGCGATCAACCAGCAGGCCTTCGACCTGATGGAACATCGGCGAGTGAGTGATATCGGAGTCGCTACGGTACACACGGCCTGGGCAGACAATGCGGATCGGCGGCTGCTGCGACTCCATGGTGCGGACCTGTACCGGGGAGGTATGGGTGCGCAACAACATGTTCGCATTGAAATAGAAGGTGTCGTGCATCGACCGGGCCGGGTGATGACCTGGGATGTTGAGCGCCTCGAAGTTGTGATAATCGTCTTCGACCTCAGGGCCTTCGGCGATGCCGTAGCCAATGTGGGTGAAGAACTGCTCGATACGCTCCAGAGTCCGGGTAACCGGATGCAGGCCGCCTGAGGTCTGGCCGCGGCCAGGCAGGGTCACGTCAATGGACTCAGCGGCGAGCTTGGCCGCAAGATCGGCCTCCTCGAACAACGCCTTGCGCGCATTGAGAACCTCTGTGACACGCTCCTTGGCAACGTTGATCAGCGCACCGACTTGCGGACGCTCTTCGGCCGGCAGATTGCCCAGGGTCTTCATCACCTGAGTCAATTCACCTTTCTTGCCAAGGTAGTGAACCCGGATTTGCTCCAGGGCATTGATATCTTCAGCGCTTTGCACAGCCTCAAGAGCTTGAGCGACCAGCGCGTCCAGGTTTTCCATGTACAGACTCCAGATACAAAATAGGGGAAGAGCTTGAAGGCTCTTCCCCTATTTATGACGTTTACCACCTTGGGCTACAGGAGTAATCCAGGGTGACTGTCGGGGGTACTTAAGCCAAGGTGGCTTTAGCTTTCTCGACAATCGCAGCAAACACCGCTTTTTCGTTCACGGCCAGTTCAGCCAGAACCTTACGGTCGATTTCGATGGACGCTTTTTTCAGGCCAGCGATGAAACGGCTGTAGGACAGACCGTTAACACGAGCACCAGCATTGATACGAGCAATCCACAGAGCGCGGAACTGACGTTTTTTCTGACGACGGTCACGGTAGGCGTATTGGCCTGCCTTGATTACCGCTTGCTTGGCAACACGGAATACGCGTGAACGCGCGCCGTAGTAGCCTTTAGCGAGTTTCAGAATTTTTTTGTGACGCTTACGGGCAATGACGCCACGCTTTACACGAGCCATGAGTTACTTCCTCTATTCTTGATCCAAAATTAACGAAGGCGCAGCATGCGCTCGACTTTTGCCACGTCAGACGGATGCAGCAAGCTGCTACCGCGCAGTTGACGCTTACGCTTGGTCGACATTTTGGTCAGGATGTGGCTCTTGAAAGCGTGCTTGTGCTTGATACCGTTAGCAGTTTTCAGAAACCGCTTAGCAGCACCACTTTTAGTCTTCATCTTTGGCATGTTCGGATACTCCGCATTCAGTTGATAAACATAATCAGAAGGCCTGCCGTGCCCTATTGATTACTTCTTCTTTTTCGGGGCGATGACCATGAT
Source organism: Pseudomonas fluorescens (assembly GCF_000730425.1). Taxonomy (NCBI): domain Bacteria; kingdom Pseudomonadati; phylum Pseudomonadota; class Gammaproteobacteria; order Pseudomonadales; family Pseudomonadaceae; genus Pseudomonas; species Pseudomonas fluorescens. The sequence goes on from NZ_CP008896.1 coordinate 1,674,109, forward strand.
CAGCTGGCGTCCTTCCATCTTAGGATGCTGTTCGACGGAACCGTACTCCAGCAGGTCAGCTTCAACCCGCTTGAGGAGTTCCATACCCAGCTCCTGGTGGGCCATCTCACGGCCGCGGAATCGCAAGGATACCTTGGCCCTGTCCCCATCACTCAGGAAACGTACCAGGTTGCGCAGTTTTACCTGGTAATCCCCTTCCTCCGTCCCTGGACGAAACTTGATTTCTTTAACCTGGATCTGCTTCTGGTTTTTCTTGGCTGCGGCAATCTGCTTCTTCTTTTCGAAGATCGATTTGCCGTAATCCATCAGCTTGCAGACAGGAGGTACAGCATCGGCGGAAATCTCCACCAAATCGAGCTTGGCTTCTTCAGCCTTAAGAAGCGCGTCTTCAATTGACACAATCCCAAGCTGCTCACCCTCAGCCCCAATTAACCGAACCTCGCGTGCCGAGATATTCTCGTTGATCGGGGCTTTCGGTGCAGCTCGTTTATCTTGTCTCATTTCACGCTTAATAATAATTACTCCGAATCTGGGCGACCACGCCGGGAAACCGCTTGCGCGAGGAACTCAGCGAACTGGGCGACGGGCATTGAGCCCAGGTCAGCACCTTCACGAGTACGCACAGCGACAGTCTGCATCTCGACTTCCCGATCTCCAATAACCAAAAGATAGGGAACCTTGAGCAAAGTATGCTCGCGGATTTTAAAGCCGATCTTTTCATTTCTCAAGTCGGACTTGGCACGAAATCCGCTTTCGTTGAGTGTTTTTTCAACTTCAGCGGCAAAATCGGCCTGTTTATCAGTGATATTCATGATCACTGCCTGAGTCGGAGCCAGCCACGCAGGGAACGCGCCCTCGTAGTGCTCGATCAGGATCCCGACGAACCGTTCGAACGAGCCAAGGATCGCCCGGTGCAGCATAACCGGGTGTTTACGGCTGTTGTCTTCGGAGACGTATTCGGCTCCCAGACGGATCGGCAGGTTAAAATCGAGCTGCAAGGTACCACATTGCCAGACACGGCCAAGGCAATCTTTCAGCGAGAACTCGATTTTCGGACCGTAGAAAGCACCCTCACCAGGCTGCAAGTCGTACGCAAGGCCCGCACTGTCTAGCGCTGCGGCCAATGCAGCTTCGGCGCGATCCCACAGTTCGTCGGAGCCGACGCGTTTTTCCGGACGAGTGGACAGCTTCATTTCCACTTCGGTAAAGCCGAAATCGCGATAAACATCCATGGTCAGCTTGATGAACGCGGCGGATTCGGCCTGCATCTGCTCTTCTGTGCAGAAGATGTGGGCGTCGTCCTGAGTGAAGCCGCGCACGCGCATGATGCCGTGCAGCGCACCCGATGGCTCGTTGCGATGGCAGGCACCGAACTCGGCCAGGCGCATCGGCAGCTCGCGGTAGCTCTTCAGGCCCTGATTGAACACCTGCACGTGGCATGGACAGTTCATCGGCTTGATGGCGTAGTCGCGGTTTTCCGACTGGGTCGTGAACATGTTGTCGGCATAGTTGGCCCAGTGCCCGGATTTCTCCCACAGACTACGATCAACCACCTGAGGAGTCTTGATCTCCAGATAGCCGTTGTCACGCTGAACCTTGCGCATGTACTGCTCAAGCACCTGGTACAGGGTCCAGCCGTTCGGGTGCCAGAACACCATGCCCGGCGCTTCTTCCTGGAGGTGGAACAGGTTCAGGCGCTTGCCGATCTTGCGGTGGTCGCGTTTTTCAGCTTCTTCGATGCGTTGGATATAGGCCGCGAGCTGCTTCTTGTCGGCCCAGGCGGTACCGTAGATCCGTTGCAGTTGTTCGTTCTTGGCGTCGCCGCGCCAGTAGGCACCGGACAGCTTGGTCAGCTTGAACGACTTGAGGAAACGTGTGTTCGGCACGTGCGGGCCACGGCACATGTCGACATATTCTTCGTGGTAGTACAGGCCCATGGCCTGCTCGTCCGGCATGTCTTCCACCAGACGCAGCTTGTAATCTTCGCCACGGGCGGTGAACACATCGATCACTTCGGCGCGCGGCGTGACTTTCTTGATGACGTCGTAATCTTTCTCGATCAGCGCGTGCATGCGCTGCTCGATGGCCGCCAGGTCGTCCGGAGTGAAAGGACGCTCGTAGGCGATGTCGTAATAAAAGCCTTCGTCGATGACCGGGCCGATCACCATCTTCGCGGTTGGGTACAGTTGCTTGACCGCATGGCCAATCAGATGCGCGCAAGAGTGGCGAATGATCTCCAGCCCCTCTTGATCCTTGGGCGTGATGATTTGCAGGCTGGCATCGGCGGTGATCAGGTCGCTGGCGTCAACCAGCTTGCCGTCGACCTTGCCGGCCACGGTGGCCTTGGCCAGGCCAGCACCAATGGATGCGGCGACCTCGGCTACGGAAACCGGATGATCGAATGAACGTTGACTGCCGTCGGGAAGAGTAATAGTTGGCATGGCGCCTCCTCTCCTAGTGGTGACCCCTACCAAAGGTCACGTGGGTTGGGATGAGCCAGTACAAGATCCAACACCAGGCCGCTCATTGCTGAACGCCTGCCTTACAGCGGCAGGAGCCTTTCGGCCAACCGATAATCGAACCAGAGTGACTGGAGTTAAACATAAAGGGACCTGGCGAGAAAAAAGCCAGGTCGTGGATGCTAGCACAGATGAACGGTCAGGGTGTTCCTCTACGGCCTGGTAACGACTAACTCCAGGCTTTTACCGCCAAAAGTGAACTTGAGCTGTACGACAGGCCTCAAACACACTGAAAATCGCCGTCCGTCATATCGACTCAAGGAGCATCTCACCATGCGCAGCACCTCGATCTTCGCCCTTGCCGCTTCCCTGGCTTTGTTCTCCATTGGTGCACAAGCCGCCGCGCCCTCCAACTGGCCTGCAGGTGCTCGCGACAGCTTCGTCAGCGATTGCAGTGCAGCCGCCAGCCAGAATGTAGACGTCAAAACCGCCAAAGCCCATTGCGAATGTGGTGCGGACAAGATCAACGCCGAATTGAGCACTGCCGAAATCAAAGAGCTCATGACCAACCAGAACGCCAGCCCGGAGCTTAAAAACAAAGCAGTCGCGGCTATTTCGTCGTGCAAGGTCGTGAAGAAAAAGTAAGCGCGGCGAGAAATCAGTCCGCAAAAAAGGCCTGAAAACCCTCTGAAAACTGCTATTTCTCACAATTTACATAGCTTTTACGGCTTTTTTTACCAGCTGATATTTCGCAGCAAAGCCCCGTAAACCGGGGCTTACAGCCAGACAAGACACTGAAGAAAACGCGATTGATTAGCAAACAGTGCCTTGGGGGGGCTCCCAAGCCGAACATTTCGACTATGATAGCCCGGTGTGCCCAGTTGGCCTGAGCAGCACAGCACTACTGAAAATATATGTTTCTTGGAGATACACCATGTCTAATCGCCAAACCGGCACCGTTAAATGGTTCAACGATGAAAAAGGCTTCGGCTTCATCACTCCTCAAGGTGGCGGTGACGACCTGTTCGTACACTTCAAAGCTATCGAAAGCGACGGTTTCAAAAGCCTGAAAGAAGGCCAAACCGTTTCCTTCGTGGCTGAGAAAGGCCAAAAGGGTATGCAAGCTGCACAGGTTCGCGCAGAGTAATCTCTACGCCGATCAAAAAAACCCCGTCCATGTGACGGGGTTTTTTATGGGCGATGCAAAACGCGCGTGATCAGCCGCAGTTGACGCGGGTAATCACTAGGTTGTCATCGGTATTGAGGTTCAGGCGATCGGAGCGGTACTCAAGGGTCACCATATCGTTGGGCTTGAGAATACGTGCATTCTGCGCACCAGCGCGGGTACGGGCCTGCTCCAGCAATTGCGGCGAGGCTTTCTGGCCAATGGCAAATTCCGCAGCCTTCGATTCACAACGGGTATGAACAGGCTCGGCTACAGCCGTGTCTTTGGCCGGCTCAGAGGTACCGGAAGTGCTGCAACCCGCCAACACGGCTGCCGCCAATAAGGTACCGAATGACGCGAGCTTCCAAGGCATGAAGCCTCCTTTGATAAAAAAATGGACAGAGATCGTGCGACCGTGATTTAGCCAATTGGTTTCAGAATTGTCACAATTGACCGTAGGCGAGTCTGCCTGACTCGGCGTCAAGGCTTGATGAATCAATCGTCACCAGATATGAATGAGCGTCAGTAGACGTCGATGTAGTCGAACGGCGGATTCGGCCAGTTCTGCTTCAATGCATTGAAAATCTGCATCACCCACACTTCATCGCTGGCCGCCACCCGGCCCACATAGCCAGACCCTGCCGCCCAGGTCTCCAGGCGAAACAGCAGACCGTTGACTTCCATCCCTCCCACCACACAAGAAGAGATATAGGCGATGCCTGCCTTGGTCACCCGCAATTGAGTGTGCTGATCGTCGCTGGCACTGGCAATCATTTGGCGCACAGCTTCCAATGTCAGGCTCTTGGGGTTGGTCAAATCGATGTGCACGTGGCTTGTCCTGGCAATTAAACAGAGTGCCAGTGTCGCATAGCGCTCCCCTCCTGCCTAAGTAGCAGTGCCAAACGCTGCGCAAAATGCTTAACTCTGCTGGCCAGTCCAGCCTTTGCGAGCCGCGAGAACCCGATGACCATCGTTACCATCAATGCCGATATCAAAGCCAAGTGGCCCCAGGGGCAAAGCGCCTACAGCCCAGGCAGCCCGGAAGAATTGGCAATCATTGGCATAGACCTGCTGGTCAAGGAGTTGGGGACCCAGGCCGCGCAGGCCTTTATCGGCCAGGTATTGGAGAAATACCCGGCCGACCATATGGGGATCGAAGACCCTCTACGCGAATAGGCACCGACCGGCAGGCGCCTTACTTCAAGCGCGCCAGGCGCTCTGTGAGCAGGTCGAAAAAGCCCTGGGCATCGCCGTTTTCCACCCAGAACACATTCTTGTCGTGCTTGAGGCCATCGTACCAATCGACGATGGTCTGGCCGAACGTTGGGCCTTCGCGGCTATCGACCACCATATTGGCCTGACGCCCGCTAAACAGCTCGGGCTTGAGGAGGTAGCCGATCACGGTAGCGTCGTGCACCGGACCGCCCGACATACCGTAGTGCTCCATATCGCCCTTGACGTATTCGTTGAGAATATCGCCTACCACCTTGCCGGCATTATTGTTCAGGTCGGCGATCTTCTTCAGCCGCGCTTCGCTGGTGAGTATCTTGTGAGTCACATCCAGCGGCAGGTAGGTCAGCTTGACGCCACTTTTAAGCACTATTTCAGCAGCCACCGGATCGGCAAACAGATTGAACTCAGCCACCGGCGTAATGTTGCCGCCATTGAAGTGCGCGCCCCCCATGACCACCACTTCCTTGATGCCCTGAGTGATTTCCGGCGCCTGGGTCAGCGCCAGTGCCAGGTTGGTCTGAGGGCCGAGCATAGCAATGGTGATGCTATGGGGCTTGGCAGTGCTCAAGGTCTTGATCAGGTAATCGACTGCATTGCCTTCGGCCAAGCCTTTTTTCGGCTCGTTTACGGTGACCCCGGAAATGCCTTCCTTGCCATGGATATTCTCGGCATAGATCGGCGTGCGCAGCAGCGGCTGCGGCGCGCCGGCATACACCGGAATCTCTTCACGCCCTGCCCACTCACGGGCCAATCGCGCATTGCGTGAAGTCTTGTCCAGCCGCACGTTGCCGGCCACCGTGGTCAACGCACGAATGTTCAACTCCTGCGACGACGCCATCGCAAACAGCAGCGCCACCACGTCGTCAGCACCCGGATCGGTATCAATGATCAGGTCGATTTTTTCCGCCGCCTGGGCGCTTGCAGCAGTTAGCACGGACAAAAGCAGCACACTCCGAAACAGATGTCGCAGGGTTGGGGTTCTATGTTGCATGGCGCACTCCTTGTCACTGTGGGAAATGCTAGAAAGTCACGCCAGACACCAGCGCGATATTACAGTAGGGCTGGCACTCGCCAGTACGCACCACCGCGCGCGCTTTGCGGCTGAGCTGTTTGAACGCCTCATGACTGAGCAAGCGGCGCTGGCCCAGGTCGCCCTGGTCCAACGCGTTGAGATCAGCCAGTGCCGGCGGCTGTTTGAGCAGGATTTCCTCTGCCAATACGTGGCTTTCGACCTGCATCTCCGTAAGCACAATGCGCAGGGTACTGATGAAATCCGGAATGCCCTGGGTCAGCGCCAGATCGATCAACTCCACACCCGGCGGCACTGGCAGGCCAGCATCACCGATCACCAGGATGTCGCCATGGCCAAGAGAGGCAATCAGCCGCGACAGAGCAATATTGAGCAATGGAGTCTTTTTCATGGGCGAACAAAGCCTTGAACGTCAAGCAACGTAGGGATAGAGGGTTGCGCCCCGGCACGGGTGACCGACAGGGCCGCCGCAATCTGGCCGAACCGGATGGCCTCGGCCTCGCTCTGGCCGTTGGCCAGCGCCGCGGCAAAGCCACCGACAAAGGTGTCGCCCGCCGCCGTGGTATCCACGGCCCGGACGTTGGGCGCCAGCAAATGCTCGAAACCCTGATCATCGGCGAACAGCGCACCGTGCGCGCCAAGCGTGACAATCACCTTGCTCGCCCCGGCCTTTATCAGGTGCGTCGCTGCGAGCTTGGCTGCATCCGGGGAGTCAACCGCGACACCGCTCAAGGCCGACGCTTCACTTTCGTTGGGGATCAAGTAATCAATCGCGGCATACCAGTCTGCTGGCAGCGGGCCGCTGGCGGGCGCTGGATTGAGGATCACCGTCTTGCCCAATTCACGACCGCGCTTGAGGGCATACCCCACGGTGTCCATCGGCACTTCGAGCTGGCAGACAATCACCTCGGCCGCCTGTAGCACCGCATCGAACGCCAGCAGCGACGCGGGCGTCAGCCGGCCGTTGCTGCCGGCCACAATCACGATTGCATTCTGACTGCTGTCATCGACCACAATCAGCGCGACGCCACTGGAACCCTCCACCTCACTGACCGCCTGGCAGTCGATCCCCTCCACCAACAACGCATCGCGCAGTTGAGCGCCGTAAGCATCGCTGCCCACACAACCGATCATTGCAACGGCAGCCCCCAGACGCGCCGCAGCGACCGCCTGATTGGCGCCCTTGCCGCCCGGCACAGTAATAAACGACTGGCCGACCAGGGTTTCACCGCCGCGAGGCAGCCGGCTGGCGCGGGTCACCAAATCCATGTTCAAGCTGCCTACTACCACTACTTTTGCTGGCATACATCAATACTCATCAATTCGTTCAGCGGTTTGAGGCAAACACGGCAGCCAACGGCGCCGTTGACTCACGCAAGACAATGCTCGGCGTGACAATGCGCTGGTCAGCCGGCAATTGCGGAGTCGCAATCCGTCGCAATAACAGCTCCGCCGCCGTCTCTCCCAATTGCAGGATCGACTGGCCTACGGTGGTCAACGCGGGATAGACATAGCGGCTCATTTGAATGTCATCAAAACCAATCACCGACAGCTCGGCAGGCACTCGCAGGTTGCGCTCGGCGGCCGCGCGCAACACACCGAAACCGATCATGTCGTTGCCAGCGAATATCGCGCTGGGCGGATTGTCTGCAAGCAACTGCACCGCCGCCGCATAACCGCCGGTACTGGTGAAATCGCTTTCCAGCACGCGACTGGCAGGCACAGCGATCCCAGCCTCCAGCAGCGCCCGCTGATAGCCGGCCAGGCGCATCTGCGCGACGCGCGTGTGCGCCGGTCCACCGATGCAGGCAATATCCCGGTGCCCCAGCGCCAGCAAGTGGCGAGTCGCCAGGTACGCGCCCTGCTCGTGATCGATGCGCACCAGGTCCACATCAACCCCCTCCAGGCCCCGGTCGACAATAACCATGGGCGTGCGCACCGCCTTGAGGCCCGTGGCCAGGCCACTGTCATCGCCTCCTACCGAGGTGACGATCAAGCCGTCGACACGTTTCTCCAGCAACACCCGTAAATAGTTGCGCTGCTTCTCGGCGTTATCGTCGGAATTGCACAGGATCACGCAGTAACCATTGCGCTCGCAGTAGTCCTCGATGCCCCTGGCCAGTTCTGCGAAATACGGGTTGAGGCTGTTGGGCACCAACAGGCCGATGGTCGCGGTGGTCTTGGCCTTCAGCGAACGGGCGACCGCGCTGGGTACGTAATCCAGATGCTTGATCGCCGCTTCGACCTTGAGCCGTACGGGCTCACTGACCGGGCGCGTCCTGTTCACCACATGGGACACTGTGGTGTAGGAAATGCCCGCGAGCGCTGCCACGTCCTTGATGGTTGCCATGGATTAACCCCGCCGGCTGGCGCGTTGACTGCGGTAGGTGTCCAGCACCACTGCAATCACGATAACGGCACCGGTAATGATCCGTTTGGTCGGCTCGGTCGCGCCGATCTGCGCCAGGCCGGCCGCCAGTACGGAAATGATCAGCACCCCGAAGAAGGTGCTGATCACCGAGCCACGCCCGCCCATCAAGCTGGTGCCGCCAATCACCACGGCGGCAATCACCTGCAATTCAAGGCCTGAACCTGCATTCGGGTCCGCCGCTTCCAGGCGAGAAATCTGGAACAGGGCCGCCACCCCAGCCAACAGCCCCATCAGGCTGAATACCAGGATTTTGTAGGGTTTTGGATTGATCCCCGCCAGGCGCACCGCCTCCTCATTGGTGCCGATGCCGATCAGGTAGCGACCGAACACGGTCCGCGTCAGGACCGCCTGGGCGGCGATAATCACCAACAGTGCAATGATGAATGACGGCGAAATACCAAAAGCCACTGGGTTGGACAGCCAAGCGAAGGCGTCGCCGATATAGGCGGTGCGCGACCCTGTCATTTGATAGGCCGCACCACGGGCCATTTCCAGCACGCCCAGGGACACAATGAACGACGGAATCCGCCAGGCCACGGTAATCGAGCCGGTAATGGTCCCGGCCAGTGCCGCGCAGCCCATGCCAAGCAACGCCGCCGGGATTACGCTCCAGCCCCAGCCGAGGATCGCCACACTGACCGCAGATGCGGCCAGGGCCAGCACCGAGCCCACCGACAGGTCAATGCCGCCGATGATCAGAATGAACGTCATGCCCACCGCCAGCACCATCAGGTCAGGAATCTGGTTGGCGATGGTGCTGAAGGTGTCATAGGACCAGAAGTGGCTGCTCAGGGCCGAGAACAGCGCAATCATGGCCAGCAAGGCGCCGGCCAGCCCCAGGTAAGTGCCCAGGCCGTAGAAGTTGCCGCCGGCTTTGGCGGTGGGAGTTGCTGTTTTCATGGGGTTGTCCTGGGCGCCGCTTCATTGAGCAACGCATCACGTTTCTGATAGCCGGCAAACGCGGCAGCAAGCAATTCATCCTGGGTCCAGCTGTCACGCTCGAAGGTCTCGATCAACCGCCCGGCAGACAGCACGCCGATGCGGTCGCAGATCAGCATCAGCTCGCGCAGGTCGCTGGACACCACCACCAGTGCCTTGCCCTGGCGGGTCAGGTCGCCAAGCAGCGCATAAATATCGAATTTGGCACCCACGTCGATGCCACGGGTTGGCTCATCAAACAACATCACCGCGCAATCGCGCTCCAACCAACGGCCGATCACCACTTTCTGCTGATTGCCGCCCGAGAGTTCGGACACCAACTGCGCCGGGCTGGAACTGCGGATACGCATGGCATCAATCTGCCGCTTGGCCAGCGCCGCTTCATCACGCCCATTGACCAGGCCAGCGCTGGACACCTTCGCCATATTGCCCAGGGCTGTGTTGGCGCTGATCGATTGGCTGAGCAACAGCCCCTCGCCCTTGCGATCCTCGGTAATCAGCGCAATGCCATGGCCCACCGCGTCCACCGGCGAGCGAATGCTCACCACGCGGGCCGGCGAGCCAAGGGCTACGGTGCCACTGTCGGCCAGGTCGGCACCGAAGATCAGGCGCAGCAATTCGGTACGGCCCGCGCCGATCAATCCCGAGATGCCATAGATTTCACCGGCACGCACTTCAAAGGACACATCACGCACCTTGTCCGAGCGGCTCAGGCCCGTGACCGTCAAGGCGGGTGCGCCGATGGCGCGCTGGCCGAGGTCGATGTGCTCACCCAGTTCTCGCCCCACCATCAACGTGACCAGTTGCTCACTGTTGTAATTGGCCATTGGCTCGACACACACCAATTGGCCATCACGCAGCACCGCAATGCGCTGGGCCACGCGGGCCAGCTCTTCCAGGCGGTGGGAAATGTAGATAATTGCCACGCCCCGCGCCTGCAGGCGGGTGATTTGCTCGAACAGCATCTCGACTTCGCGGGCGGTGAGCATCGCTGTCGGCTCGTCGAGGATCAGCACATGACAGTCGCCGATCAGGTTGCGGGCGATCTCGACCATCTGTTGATGGCCGATGCCCAGGCTGCCGACCAGGGTGTCCGGGTCGATGGCGTCCAGACCCACTTGTGCCATGGCCTCAATCGCGGCCTTGCGCAGTTGCTTGCGGCTGATCCAGCCACCGCGGCTGGGCAAATTGTCGAGGAACAGGTTTTCGGCCACGGTCAGGGTCGGCAGCAGGTTGAGCTCCTGCATCACCATGCGGACCCCTTGCTTTTCCGCCTGGGTCCGACTGGTCGGGGCATAGTCCTGGCCATTGAACTGCATCTGGCCGGTGGTTGGTGTAACCAGGCCGCCGATGATCTTCGACAGGGTGCTTTTGCCTGCGCCGTTCTCACCGGTCAACGCCAACACCTCACCGCGATTGAGCGCCAGGGTGATATCGGACAGGACGGGCTGGGCATAGGTCTTACCGATACCACTGACCGAGAGGACTGTGGCCGGTGCGGAAGATGACATAGGAAAATCTCCAGGCGCCCGCTCAGTGCGAGCGGGCGCAGTGCTGCGCAATCAGGGATTACTGCTTGAGGACCAGCTCTACCGGCGTTTCGATCACACCGTCCACAGCCTCGACTTTTTCGCCCTTGATCAATTTCAGCGCATTCTGGATACCAAACACCGCTTGCTGTGCAGCCGCCTGGTCGGCGGTGGCCAGGATTCGGCCGTCCTGCAGCATCGGCTTGATTGCGGCAATGTTGTCATAGCCCACTATCTGGACCTTGCCGGCCTTACTGGCCGCACGCACGGCGGAAACGGCGCCCAACGCCATGTTATCGTTGCCGGCCAGCAGCGCCTTGAGGTCCGGATATTCGCTCAACATGGCAGCCGCGACCTTGTTGCCCTGGTCGATTTCCCAGTTACCAGACTGGACAGAGACAATCTTCATGCCCGCCGCATCCATCGCATCCTTGAACCCGGCAGTGCGTTGCTGAGCGTTAGTGGTCGTCGGCACACCTTCGATAATCCCGACCTTGTCGCCGCTCGCCAGTTGCTTGGCCAGGTACTCGCCGACCAGGCGCGAGCCCTTGCGGTTATCAGGCCCGACAAAGGGCACCTCAAGGCTTTTGCTTTTCAGCACTCCGGGGTCGAGACGGTTATCAATATTGACCACCTTGATCCCGGCATCGGAGGCTTTCTTCAGCACATTGACCAGTGCCTTGGAATCGGCGGGCGCGATGACAATAGCGTTGACTTTCGCCAGGATCATTTGGTTGACGATATCGATCTGGGCAGAGGTATCGGTTTCGTTCTTGATCCCGTTGGTGATCATGTCGAAATCGGCGGCGTGGGCTTTCTGATAGTCCTTGGCACCGTCTTGCATGGTGACGAAAAACTCATTGGCCAGGGATTTCATCACCAGCCCGACCTTGGGCTTGGCGGCGGTGTCATCAGCGAATGCAGAGGAGAGAGGCAGGGCAGCAGATACAGCAGCCAGCACAGCGACAGCAAGAAGACGTCCAGCGAATGGCAGCTTCATGGGTTCACTCCGATCTTATGATTATTGTGGGCAACGTTCGTACCTTCACGTCACTCATGGAGCGCCCGTGAAACAACTCGCAAACGTTTGCGTTGATCGAACTATGCGAAGGCGACCGGAATTTGTCAACGAAAGAAAAGGGATTTTTCAGCGCCCGCTCTACCATCAGCCCTACAGCTTAAGTTGCCCATGGCTAAACCGGCGGGTGGGTTGCTCGTTCTCTAAAGCGACAGGTCTTCGGGGAGATTTCAGAAGGTTGAGGCGGATTTTTTCACGGCCATTTTCGGACAACCGAACACCGAAGGCTCTTCGCGTTCGGAAATTCGGACGCACGCTGAAAAAAACAACATTCAAAAATTAGAAAAAGTGATCTAAATCAATTAGTTAAATTCAATTCCCAAACAAAATCCCGCTGGTACAAATCCTGCTCTGAATCAGCACCTTGTGGCGCTCAGCGCAGCCCGGGGTGTTCTGGATGAACCTGCACACGCACTCATCAAAACTAGAGAGAAAAATAATGAAATCTGCACTCAAGAACTTTGTTCCGGGCGCTTTAGCCCTGCTGCTGCTCTTTCCTGTTGCCGCCCAGGCCAAGGAAGTTGAATCCAAGACCAAGCTGTCCAACGTGGTTGTCCTGGCCACTGGCGGCACCATCGCCGGCGCTGGCGCCAGTGCCGCCAACAGCGCCACCTACCAGGCGGCCAAGGTCGGTATCGAACAATTGATCGCCGGCATTCCCGAACTCAGCCAGATCGCCAACGTGCGTGGCGAGCAAGTGATGCAGATCGCTTCCGAGAGCATCACCAACGACAACCTGCTGCAACTGGGTCGTCGTGTCGCCGAACTGGCCGACAGCAAGGACGTGGACGGCATCGTGATCACCCACGGCACCGACACCCTCGAAGAAACCGCCTACTTCCTCAACCTGGTAGAGAAAACCGACAAGCCCATCGTAGTCGTGGGTTCCATGCGCCCAGGCACTGCCATGTCGGCCGACGGTATGCTCAACCTGTACAACGCCGTCGCCGTTGCCGGTAGCAAAGACGCACGCGGCAAAGGCGTACTGGTGACCATGAACGACGAGATCCAGTCGGGTCGCGACGTGAGCAAGATGATCAACATCAAGACCGAAGCCTTCAAAAGCCCATGGGGCCCGATGGGCATGGTCGTAGAAGGCAAGTCTTACTGGTTCCGCCTGCCGGCCAAGCGCCATACCATGAACTCTGAATTCGATATCAAGAACATCAAGAGCCTGCCGGACGTTGAAATTGCCTACGGTTATGGCAACGTCAGCGACACCGCCTACAAAGCCCTTGCCCAGGCTGGCGCCAAAGCCATCATCCATGCCGGCACCGGCAATGGCTCGGTTCCGGCCAAGGTAGTTCCAGCCCTGCAGGAACTGCGCAAGGAAGGCGTACAGATCATTCGTTCTTCCCACGTCAATGCCGGCGGCTTCGTTCTGCGCAATGCCGAACAGCCTGACGACAAATACGACTGGGTCGTGGCCCATGACCTGAACCCGCAGAAAGCCCGCATCCTGGCAATGGTCGCCCTGACCAAGACCCAGGACAGCAAGGAACTGCAGCGCATGTTCTGGGAATACTGAGTCACTGATGCAACCGGTTTGCCGGCGATGGAGGTCTCAAGGACGCCATCGCCGGCAAGCCGGCTCCTACAGAATCCTTGCTGTACACCAATCCGCGTAAACCGCTGTCACACGGACTTCTTGAATTTTAAGCAGTTGCGAATTTTCTCACAGTTAAATACTGTATGTTCGTACAGCTAACTAAGGACTCCTCGTGGCCAAGCCCTCCTCTGCAACACCAATACCTCCCGACGCCTACCAACGCCTGGCGATCCGCGTGCAAAAAATCATCAACTCCACCAACGCCCAAAAAAACAAGGCCGCGTTGATTTTTCGCCTGCCCGAGGAACCCGAGGACGAATGGGCACGACTACTGGAGGAAATTGCAGAAAACGACAACGTCACCCTCGCCTATCGCGATGATGGTGGCGTACAGATTTTCTGGGTCGTACCGAAGGAAGATTGAGTCAATGAGTGTCCGTTTTATCGCCTTGCTCTGTGTTTTGTTTGCCAGCGCCGCCCAAGCCCAAGCCCCACGCACCTTCAGTGAAGCCAAGAAAATCGCCTGGAAACTTTACGCCCCGCAATCCACGGAGTTCTATTGCGGCTGCAAATACACGGGTAACCGGGTAGATCTGAAGGCCTGCGGCTACATCCCACGTAAAAACGCCAATCGCGCGGCGCGCATCGAATGGGAGCACATTGTCCCGGCGTGGCAAATCGGTCATCAACGCCAGTGCTGGCAAGACGGCGGGCGCAAAAACTGCACCCGCACCGATAACCTATTCAAGCGTGCCGAAGCTGACCTGCACAACCTGGTACCGAGCATTGGCGAGGTCAATGGCGATCGCAACAATTTCAGCTTTGGTTGGTTGCCGATGCAGAGCGGGCAATATGGTTCATGCCTGACCCAAGTGGACTTCAAGGCCAAGAAGGTCATGCCCCGGCCGTCCATCCGCGGGATGATTGCCCGGACTTACTTTTACATGAGTAAACAATATGGCCTGCGCCTGTCGAAACAGGACCGCCAGCTGTATGAAGCCTGGAACCGGACCTATCCCGTGCAGCCCTGGGAGCAGCAACGCAATCAAACCGTGGCCTGCGTGATGGGACGTGGCAATGACTTCGTCGGCCCGGTGAACCTGAAGGCTTGCGGATAGGCGCAAGCGGGATCCGCGGATCCCGTTAACCCGCCGATTACTGGCGGGTCTTATGCTCGATCACCAGCGACTCGGCGTCGGTTTTCTTCTTTTTCACCAGTCGTTCCTGTAACTGGGTCTGTTTCGCCTCAGCTTCGGCCTTGCTGGCGAACGGCCCCAACAACACCAGGTCCTTGCCGTCTTCCTTGGCCAGATAGAACGTGAAACCGTTTTCCAGCAACCAGGCGGTCAGGTCGGTCAGCGCCTGCAATTTGTTGTCCGGCGAGCGCACCAGGACATCCCACTGCACGGCGGCAACCGCAGGAGCCTGGGCCTTGGCGGCTTCAGCCTTGTCTCGGGGGGTGTCGAGATTAGGCCCGTCACCGCATCCGGCCAATGCCAATACCACAATTGCCATCGCTACTTTACGCACTGCCCTGCCCCTTTAAGGATCAAAGAGGCAACTTTATCATTCACTGTCTATTCTGGCCGTCATAAACGTTGGCTTAAACATTGCGAAGGATGTTTCCCAGACCTGTATGATGGCGTCATGGGAATTAATGCTGCCTCCATGCGTCCTAAAGAGGCAGCCACAGGGAAGCGCTTCACAGTAAGCTACACATAACCGACATCCGCCCTGTTAGAAACATGCGTCCTTCAAAGCAATCAAGGAGAAGTCCATGCTGATACTCACCCGCAAAGTCGGTGAAAGCATAAATATCGGTGATGACATTACGATCACCATTCTGGGCGTTAGCGGCCAGCAAGTAAGAATCGGCATCAATGCTCCCAAGGATGTTGCCGTGCATCGCGAAGAAATTTACCAGCGCATCCAGGCTGGATTGACTGCACCGGACAAACGCGAAACACCTTGAAACCCCTCAGTAGCCAGCCCGCTCGTCCCCTGTAACGGCTGGCGAAAGCCCCTTGGCCTGTCTACGGTATTCCGAGATCAGCGCAACGCTCGCGCCAGGCCCAACCGCCAGTGGTCAGCACACGGGTTCAGCCACGGAACTTGCTGAACGTTTAGTAGACAAATCCCTGCACAACGAAACAGAACCTTACAGTGCCTTCGGAGCGCGTTGATGAGGCGATCCCGCAAAGAACCTTATGCCTTCAAATCCTGGATGATTGCGCTACTGATTGCCTTGGCCTTCGTGGCAATCGGATACGGCCTCAGGTTTTACATGGAAGATAGCGCCACCGCGCAGGATGCCGATTCGTGGCCTGACCTGGCACTGTTTCTGGGTGGTTATCTGTTCTGCTTCTGCCTCAAGCCCCTTCAGGCCGCCATCCAGCGCAAACTCAAGCGCCGAGCGTTTGGGCATACTCGCCAGAAAAGCCCTTCTTGAAGCAGTGATTGGATCCTATATTAAAAATATGAGGAACTATCCGCCTCGGCAGCACCCATACCCTTACATTTCATAAAAAACGTTATCGATATGGACATAGAACATAACGCCAAGACCCTGCAGTCCCTGATCGAGCAACTCTGCGCAGATCACCCAAAATCTTTCACCGAGTTGCAGGGCAGGCCCGATGAAGTCCTCGCTGGCCTGCGCGAGCTTTATCTGCTGAAGCTGATCACGGGCACCTTCACCCACGGCCACGTTATCGACCCATTGGGCTATCAGTGGATTGGCGCCAAGAACATCCTGCTGACCAGGCGTGGCATGGCATTCAAGCCAGTGTAGATGGCAACAAGCGCAGCCAACCGGCAGCATCACACTGGACATGCACCTCGTCATAACTTGCAATCGTCGGATGCGCCGTCAGCATCGGTTCGCCATGCGCCGATGTCACCACCACCACGTCCGCACCTGCCGCCTCGCCTGCGCGGATCCCCACCGGCGCATCCTCGAACACCAGGCACTCGCCCATCGGCACCCCCAAACGCTGCGCGCCCAACAGGTAGCAGGCCGGATCTGGCTTACCGTTGGCCACATCCTCAGCCGTCACCATGACGGTCGGCGGCACCAGGCCTGCAGCCTGCATACGGCGTACAGCGAGGATCCTGGGCGCAGATGTGACCACGGCCCAGCAATGCGCAGGCAAGCCTTGCAGAAAGGCCACGGCACCAGGGATTGCCACCACGCCCTCCACGTCCTCGATCTCCGCCTCGGTAATACCACGCGCCTCAGCCTGCACATCCACCCCTGGCAGGGCCTGGCGATTGATCGTGTCGATGGCCCGCACACCATGAATAGTGCTCAGGAACGCTTCGACGTCCAGGCCATGACGCACAGCCCAAGCGGCCCAGACTCGCTCTGCAGCGGCGATGGAGTTGAGGAGGGTGCCGTCCATATCAAACAGAAATGCACGGTATTGACGATCAAATACGACCGGGTCTTTGGCGGACACTGTTGGGTTTCCTCTTGCGCTCGTCGCCCGTTATCGGGCCCTGATGCAATCTACGGGTCGACCCAGGCCTTGTAAACGCAGGAAGACGCGCCAGGGCATCAGCACACCTGGCCAGCACTCTCTGCGATATCACGCGGCGTATTCCAGGCGGCCAGGAGCGCAACCCTAAGCCCTTCAACCGTTGTCGCCAGCGACATCGAAGGTTGAGGCCCAGCCCCCTGCCCTGGCAGATAAGGAACATGGATAAACCCACTGCGCACACCCGACCCTGCCAGGGCATGCTGCAGGCTGTAGAACACCTGATTGCATACGAAAGTGCCCGCCGTATGCGAGACCGAAGCCGCGATCCCGGCCTCATGGACCGCCTTGATCATGGCCTTGACCGGCAAGGTGCTGAAGTAGGCAGCCGGACCTTCGGGGATCACCGCTGTATCGATGGGTTGCGCACCGAGGTTGTCCGGGATTCGCGCATCGTTGAGGTTGATCGCAACCCGCTCAATGGAAATATCGCTGCGCCCAGGCCCAAGACCAGTAGCAATCACCAGTTGCGGTTGATGTTCGGCCAACAACTGCCTCAAGTAGACACCAGCAGTGGCGAAGGCACAGGGCAATTGGCGGGCGACGATCGTCACGCCTTCTTGCAATTGCACGCCGTCCAGCAGGCGTACCGCCTCCCAGGAAGGGTTGATCAGGTCTTGATCGAACGGCTCGAACCCCGTCAGCAGCACAGTCCCCATCACCACCTCACATCAACACATAAAGAAGAACAATGTTGACCAGCAACATCATCAACGCCGTGGGCATCTGCGCCTTGATCACCGCGTTTTTGTCCGGCAACTCCAGCAGCGCCGCAGGCACAATATTGAAGTTCGCCGCCATCGGCGTCATCAACGTACCGCAGTAGCCGGAAAACATGCCGATGGCCGCCATTACCGCCGGGTTGCCACCATAAATGCCCACCAGCACCGGCACGCCAACACCGCCGGTCATCACCGGAAAGGCAGCAAAACCATTGCCCATGATCACGGTGAACAGCGCCATGCCCAACACATAGACCATCACCGCCACCAGCTTGTAGTCCAGGTTGATATAGGTGGTGGTGACATGCGCCACAGCCGTGCCAACCCCGGCCTCATTAAACAGCAGGCCGAGCATCGCCAGCATCTGCGGCAGCACCATCGCCCAGCCCAATGCCTCGGTCAGGCGTCGCGACTCACGCAAGGCCTGCACCGGTGTATCGCGGGTCAGCCAGCAGGCCAACCCCAGGGCGATCAGGCAGCCGAGGCCAAGAGATACGAACGTGGTGTTTTTCGGGTCCAGCAGCGGCACACCGCCAATCTCGGCGTTCTTGAGCAGCACGGAGCCGATCACGGTAGTCAACGGAATGGCCAGGGCCGGAATAAACAACTTATGGCCCAACCGGCCAGCACTGGCGCGTGAGGCTTTGTCGTGCAATTCGGCATGCGTGCCACGCCCGACCCCGCCGAGCCCGGCGATCAGCGCCATCAGCACCACGCCAACCCCCACGACCACGGACGGCAGATGCTCACCCACCAGGAATGGTATGGCGAACAGCAGCCAGAACAACGCGCTTGACCAGCGCTTGGGGTGGGTTCGGTCAGCCAGGATCATGCCGGCAGTGATCAGCAGCAACACGCCAGCGAGCCAGTACAGGTATTGAATGGAAATGATCATTGCGCGGCCTCCGCCTGAGCGGTGGCTGGCGTAGCGGCCGTCAGCTCGCGCGTCAGCCTTCGGTCGAAGCGGTGCAAACGTATCGCGTGGACAATGAACGCACAAATGGCCGTGGGGATGCCCCACACCGCAATGTGCAGCGGTTCGACATCAATGCCCGAGCCCAAGAGGAAGGTGTGCATCAGTGCAATCGCACCAAAGGCCACGAAGATATCTTCACCAAAAAACAGCCCCACATTGTCAGTAGCGGCACACATTGCCAGGACCTTGTGGCGCACTTTGTCCGGCAGCTTGCCAAAGCGCTTTTCGGCAGCCCCTTCAGCCATGGGGGCCAGCAACGGGCGCACCATCTGCGGATGGCCACCAAGACTGGTCAAACCCATGGCTGCCGTGGATTCGCGAACAAACAGATAGATGATCAACAGACGCCCGACAGTGGCGCGCTCGAAGCGCGCAATCCAGTTCTGCGCATGTAGACGCAGACCATGGCGCTCCAGCAGGCCGATAACGGCCAGGGGCAACAACAGGATCAGTTGCAAGGCGCGGGTCTGCAGGAAGCCATCGCCCATGGTGGCGAGAATTTTTTCCAGGGGAAAGTGGGCGGCAAACCCGGTGGCAATGGCCGCTGCCGTCACCACCAGCAACGGATTGAAGCGCAACACAAAGCCGACCACGATGACGAGCACGCCAATCAGCGGCCAAAGGTTCACAACAGTTTGCATGGCGTTGAGTCCTTGATTGCGTGCTGCGACGCCTGTACCGCTGATAAGCAATAACGGGCAGCCCGACGCGGATTTTTATTATTGACCGGATAGGTCGAGGGTCATTGGCGGGCATCTTTGCTGCTTGGAGCGGAGGGTGTCCAACAAGAAAAATTGTTGCTGCAAATCAATAAAGTTTGTGAGGGGATGGCAGGTAATAAGGGGCATGCCCTCGCGCATAAACCCGCTCGATCAGGGCTGCCAAGCCCTGGAGCCGGCAGCGGCCTTGAATTTTGCGCTGTTTTGCGACGTGGCTGGTGGCTCGGAATCACCAAAAATGGCTTTCAGCCAATGCCCATCGGTAGGCTTCGAATTCAGCTGCCGTCTGCCTCCAGGCGACGGCTGCCGTCAAATCATTGGAAACACCGCCTGTTGCTTGCCCGGACCATGCCGGTACGCACTGAAGCATCAAAAGCGAGAAAATAATGGGAGCGGCCAGGATCTTGTTGTTTTTATCTACATTCATTTTCAAACCCATATTCAAGGTCTAGACAGCCTCAGAAAGCACTGCAAGGGTGTTGTTCTATAACACCCTGCAGGCCGCCTCGATATGGGGGTCGCGATAGTGGATCAATCAGACGCAACTCCCGCAAACACAGCCCGGTTTACCACTGATGTGTGTAACTTGCGGTCAGTACCGTACCCGGCGCAGGCAGGTGGCTGGTGTTGTTGCTACTACGCATCAGTTGGCTGTAGAGCGGGTAGTAACTGCGATTGAACAGGTTCTGGATCCCCAGGCTGACCTGATCATTTTCACTGAGTTGGTATTGGCTGATCATATCGACGGTGGTGTAACTGTCGACCTTGCGCCGTCCAAAACTTGCAACACCGTCCAGGCGATAGTCGGCGCCGTCGAAATAGGTGGCTTGCACACGGTTGCTCCAGTCCTCGGTCGGTTTGAACTCCAGGTAGGCAGTCAGTTTGAGCGGCGGGATGCGGTACCCAGTCATGTCCTGCCAGTCACGGCCTTCGGGCTGCTCCCGGCCCTTGATCCAGGTAAAGGTGCCACCAGCGCCCCAGCGCTCATCGTCGGTCAGCCAGTCGGCACTGCCTTCAACCCCATAAATTCGCTCTTTGGTACGGGTCAGGATCAGGCCATTGTTGAAGCTCTGCACATCCCCAAGCTTGGAGGTGGTGTAGAACACCGCCAGCGAAGCCAATGTCTGTTCACCCAGCGCACCGCGCCATCCCAACTCATAGTTGTTGGTTTTCACCGGTTCCAGGTTGGAAGAACCGATATCGAATCCACGCCGGGCATTACGCATCTGCACACCGATATCGGGCAATTGGAAACCTTGGCTGAACGCCGCGTAGATCTCCTGGCCCGCTACCGGTGAGTAAGTCAGACTGATGTTGGACAGCACCGAATCGTAATGAACCTTGCCCCCGCGGACAGTGGCCGGCGAGGTCGCTGCCGACTCCGAGAGCGGGATAAAGTCATCGTATTGGGCGGTAGCGTATTCATAACGTACACCGCCCTCCACCGACCATTGGTCGTTGAGCTTATGTTGCAACTGTGCAAAGCCGCCGAGACTGCGGGTTGTCAGGTCGGGCATGTAAGTGAGCTTGCCGATCTTGTCAAACACCCTGCCGCCGCTGGCGTCATAGGCCTGTGGGTCGAAGATATCGATAGGCATGTCGCTGCGCTCCTGGTTGAAGTCAGCGCCCCACAACAATTCCGTATTGCCCTGGCTCCCCAGAGGCGTGCGTAGCGTGACGCGGCTACCGAACACTTCACTGTTCTGCATGACCTGGTCGACATTGCGCCCGCGTGTCGCCACTGCGCGGGCATCGAACGGCGTAAACCGAGTGAAGTAGTCGCGGTAGTAGAACTGCGTATTGAGCGTGCCGCCAAATACGTCGGAGTGGGCGTACTCCAGGTTGAGCAAGGTGTTCTTTATCTGGTTCTGCTCGGCCAACGAAAGGCCGGACAACGGGCGTGCGGGCACCGAGCCCGCAGGAAGCCTGGCCACAGACGGGTCGGAGGTATAGTCAGTGTCTTGCTCGGCATTGTAATGGCTGGCAGAAAGCTGGATGCGCTGGACGTCATCAATACGCAAGCCCAGTTTGCCGCCAATATTGTAGGTGTTGGAATCGAACAGATCACCCTGGCTGGGTTCTGGTGCAAGTCGGTGCCCCTTGGCATCGTAGGAGGCGCCAATGCGCCGGGCGCCAAAGTCCAGGGCGTAATCCACCATGCCCTGGGACCCGGTTACGTGATGCTGCAACTGGCCGCCCAGGCCATCACTGCCCAACTTGCTCAGGGGCGAGACAGCGCTCAGGCTGGTGGTAGCACGCGGCTCGCCACCCGCGGGACGGGTGGTGATAGAAATGATGCCACCGGTCGCACCTGCACCGTAGATCGCACTGCTGCCACGGATCACTTCGATACGCTCGATCAGCGCCGGGTCGATGTTCGCCAGGTTGCGCGAGGAATCGCGGTTGGTATTGAGCGGAACACCATCGACCAGGACCAGCATCGTACGCCCGCGCAGAGTCTGCCCGTAGTCGGTAATGGTGCGGCTTGAGTCGGCCATGCCCGGAACACTTTTGGCCAGCAACGTGGCGAGGCTGTCCGAGCCCTGGCGCAGTTGCTCCAGCTGTTTGTGCTCGATGACATTGACCTGGCGAGCCTGGGGCACCACGTCGCTGTCGAGCCGCGATGCGCTGATCGTCAGGCTGGCCAACTCCATTGTGGCCTGCCCGGAATCCTGGGCTTGGGCGGCCTTGGCCGTGTCGCCCTGGACCACAAGGAACGTCTGTTCGTCCCGCGCCTGTACAGTCAGCCCACTTTTACCGAGCAACCGCTCAAGGGCTTCCTGCAACGTGTAGCGACCCCGTAGCGCTGGCGCGGTCTTGCCTGTGGTGATTTCACTGGCGAACAGAATCTGTGCCGAGGATTGCCGGGCCACGGCATTGAGGGACTTCTCCAACGATGCGGCCGGGACATCGAAATCAACCGGCGCAGACTCTGCCAACGACCATTGGCTCAGGAGCAAGCTGCTGGCCAGCAAGGACAGGCGCACCGGCGCACGCAGGAAGGACTGACTCACGTTTTTACTCTCCACGAAGTAGGGTTACAGGGAGATAGCCGCCACCACGGCAGCGCAACCCTACCTCGGTTGAAGATTATTTTTTTTGCCTTGGGAGTCGATCAAAACCGAGCCGTCGGCAGCGGTGGACACGCTCAACGGCAGGATGCCGGGCAACAGTGCCAGCAAACGATCAACGTGACCGCTGTCAAACACACCGGAAACCGGCAGGCGGGCAAGCCTGGCGTCCATGAGCCTTATGGGTTGCCGGTGATAGCGCTGCAGTGTGTCGATGACCTCCTCAAGCGGGGTGCTTTCAAAGACCAGCCGGCTTTGTTGCCAGGCGGTGACATCACCCACATCGACCCGCCTCACCAGAACCTCTTGCCCCTTATGCAAACGTAACTGCTGCCCAGGCTCCAGTGCTGCGACTGAACCTGTGGCGGACGCCCGCACAGCGACCTTGCCCTCAGCCACGGTGACCTGGACATCCTGTTCCTGTCTCCTGACGTTAAAGCGGGTACCCACCACTCGCACCACAGCCAACCCGGCATCCACCAGGAATGGGCGGTACACCATCGGCGCTACCTCAAACAACGCCTGCCCCGTTTTCAGCTCGACCTGGCGACTGCGCAGATGCCATGTGATCGTCATCTGCGTATTACTGTCGAGCAGGACCTGAGTACCATCAGCCAACTGCAACGCCTGGCGCTGCCCGACCTGGCTGGCAAAGTCTTCGCTGCGGTACGCGGGATCAATCCACGCCACACCCGCAACAATTGCCAACAGCAACAACCCAAGCGCTTTTCCTGTCGGGCGTTTGTTTTTAGCGGGAACCGGAGGAGGCAGCGGAAAACGTTGCTTGAGGTCCTCACGAAACCGCGCAATGGCCTCGTCTTCCGGGCTCAAGTCCTTGCTCTTGTAAGGGGCGCGACTCATGGCAAGACCTCTGTCCCCATGTGCACGCGGCAGATCCCCATGCCCTGGCGCAGATGCTTCTCGACGGTTTTCAGGGAAATCCCCAGGCGCGCGGCCACCTCGGCCTGGGGCAGCTCATGCACCTTGTGCATGACAAACACCATTTGGCAGCGCGGCGGCAGACTGGCAATCGCCTCGGTAAGCAGCTCCAGAGCCCGTTCCCCATCAAGATGACGCTCCTGGCTCGGAGCACCGCAAACTACTGGCGGTAACTGTGAAACGCCGACAACCAAGGCCTCGCGGCGGCGTTCGCTACGGTAGCGGCTGATCGCCATGTCACTGGCGATTTTGCGCAACAACGCGATTGGCGTGCGCACACCTGGTTTTTCATCCTGCTCAAGCAACTGCAGGCACAAGTCGTGTATCACTTCACGGGCAAAAATCCGCTCACCAAAACGTCGGCGCACATGATCCACCAGTTCGTCGTAGTGCCGAACCAATGCTGCCAACAGTGTGGGTTTAGAAGGGTCGACCTGCACGATGACCTGCGCGAAGAAAGAAACGGATGCCCTGGAAAACGGTGCAATTGCGCGCAGTATAAATGCGAATACTTTACATTTGAAGCAGGTATATTGGCCGGGTCCTGCCGGCCAACTACAATCCCCTATCCCGACACATGCCCCATCCGGGGTGCGTCGGTGCACTGGCCGACCGCAGTTCTCCCCCTTCCCCACCGTCCATTGAGCAGGTTCAGAACCAGCCTCACTCACATCTTCAACGGAGAATTGACTCTAGTCGTTTATCCATATGCAATGGATTCACCTCAAGAATTTCAGGTTCGACAACATGCTCTATAACAAACGGGTCGCTTGACACTAGCGCCTCTAATTCCGAACGTGAAATACCGTGCGCAATTATCCCCCCGCCCTGAGCTGGCAAAATCGGCCCACCGACAAGAAAAACACCATCATCGAATCCTTTTTTTATGTAGGCCATATGGCCGTCCATAAACTCAGCTGCACGAACTTCGTCCCCAGTGAATCGAAGAATAATAAAAAACATAATTGCCTCCTACAGCGATCAGATCAAGTTTATGAATGCAACATTGCAAACCATATTCCTAGATTAAATTTCACCAGGCCATTCAAGACAGCTCGCCCATATACAGCATGACGTCCGATGCCATCAGCGCGACCCGAATAACACTTCATCTCAAACGCTCAACTAACTCATACCCCCCATGAACTTAAAGCTCGCCAACCTCCTGTAAAATTATTTAATGTCATTACCGTTATCTAAACTTTGGTGAGGCGGGACTTACCTGCAACGCTCGACAAGCTCGCATCGCGTGCCATCAAGAAGCCCCCTCCCCAAAGCCTCCTGCTCCCGGTGCCACAACGTGAGCCTGATGTCTCACTTGACCATCAATTAACCATGAGGTTAAATGAAACCATGAAATCAACCAACGATCAACTCTCAGCCGTGTTTGCCGCATTAGCGGACCCAACCCGCCGCGCCATCCTGGCCCGCTTGTCCGAAGGCGATGCGCCGGTCGGTGAGCTGGCGCGCCCATTCGATATCTCCGCTCCGGCCATTTCCAAACATCTGCGTGTACTGGCCGATGCAGGCTTGATTGGGCGGGAGATCAGTGCCCGATGGCGCATTTGCCACCTGCGGGCCGACGTCCTGCACGAAGCCCACAACTGGCTGGAGATGTATCGCCGCCACTGGGAAAGCAATCTCGATAATCTTGTGGAATTTGTAGAAAACGCCCACACCACAGACGCCACGACTAGCGTCAATACCACCGAAACGTGAAGGAAATCATCATGACTCAAGCTACCTTTCAGCTAGAGATGAACCGCTTCATCCGTGCCCCACGCGAGAAAGTTTTTGATGCATTCACGGACCAGAATGCACTGGCAGTTTGGCATTGCCCACGCGGTATGCATGTACTGGAGGCCAGCGCCGATGCACGTATCGGTGGCCAATATCGTATCGTAGCGGCCAATCGAAACGGGACGACGCACACAATAGGAGGCGAGTACTTCACGCTTGATCGCGCCAACTTTCTGGCCTATAGCTGGCGCCAACAAGGGGACGCATCATCAAATCAGCCCAAAACACTGATTGAAGTCACCCTGACCGAAGAAAAAGGCGGCACCCACCTGCACATGCGCCATAGTGGCTTCCCCGATACTGAGAGCTGCGATTTGCATAAAACTGGCTGGACCTCAGTGCTCAATCACCTCAACGACTTCCTGGATCCCGATGGCCGCGCCAACACTCTCACTCTGATTGGGTTATCGGCCAGCCCCTATGTCCGTACTGTACGCATGGCACTGGAAGAGAAGGGCATTCCCTATACACATCAGTCCGCCCTGCCTCACTCTCCGGAAATTCTTGCGCACAATCCCTTCGGTCGCGTACCTGTACTATGCGATGGCCCTATTTCTTTGTATGAAACGCGAGCGATCCTTTCCTATCTAGAAGATGCGTTCGAGGGTCCCAGCCTATTACCAAAAGGTAACCTGCTACAGCGTGCACGTGGGGAGCAGTGGATCAGCCTGATCAACTGCCATGTATATGATGCGATGATAAGTCGCTATTTGCTCCAATACATCTTCCCCAAGGGCGGAAACGGTCAGCCCGACCGTGCGGTGATTGATGCGGCTGTGCCAGATATCGAAAAGTACTTTGCCTTGTTCGAACAAGTATATGAAAACCGTAATTATCTAGTAGGTAATGAACTGTCCATGGCTGACTTGTTTCTTGCTCCGATGATTAGCAGCGTAGTGATGTTCCCTGAAGGAGCAGAGCTGTTAAAAAAATACCCCAATGTTTCGCGTGCCTTGTCCGCAATGCACGAACGGCAGAGCTTTAAAGTAACGGAGTAAACGCTTAGTTGAGGGCAGCTCACCATTAGAACATCTCTATATAAAAAGGCCTCAAGCACGAGGCCTCTTTCATGACGGCTCAACGATAAACGAATGCTCTACCAGGAAAGGGAACTTCGTAGCTTTTCATTTTTGGGTGACAACAAAAAAGGGCCCACCTTTCGGTGAGCCCTTCTAGACCGCCCAGCAGAGCGGATTTTGTTTGGTAGGCGCGATTGGACTCGAACCAACGACCCCCACCATGTCAAGGTGGTGCTCTAACCAACTGAGCTACGTGCCTGCTGTGAGGCGGCATTCTACGGAATTCCCGAGGGGTGTCAACACCTTTTTTGCAGCTAAGCCTATGAATATGCGAATTTTTTATTTTTTATCAGCAGCGCTGCTTTTTTCGGGTGGCTGGCAGGGCATTTTCAACTGAGGTAGGATCGGCGCACTCGTAAAAAATATAAAACAGAGGTTCCAGTATGGCGAACACCCCCTACCCCCAGTCGTATTACGCCGCGTCCGCCAATGCGGTTCCTCCCCGGCCAGTGCTGCAAGGTGAGGTCGAAACCGATGTGTGTGTGATCGGTGCCGGTTATACCGGGTTGTCGAGCGCGCTGTTCCTGCTGGAGAACGGTTTTCGTGTGACGGTGCTGGAAGCCGCCAAGGTGGGTTTCGGTGCGTCCGGGCGCAATGGTGGCCAGATCGTCAACAGCTACAGCCGTGATATCGATGTGATCGAGCGCAGCGTCGGTCCTCAGCAGGCACAGCTATTGGGACACATGGCATTTGAGGGCGGCAGGATCATTCGTGAGCGGGTAGCTAAGTACCAGATCCAATGCGACTTGAAGGACGGCGGCGTATTCGCTGCACTTAATAGCAAGCACATGGGCCACCTGGAGTCACAGAAGCGTTTGTGGGAACGCTATGGCCATACTCAGTTGGAGTTGCTCGACGAGCACCGCATTCGCGAGGTGGTGGCCTGTGAGAACTACGTGGGCGGCCTGCTGGACATGAGTGGCGGGCACATCCATCCGCTCAACCTGGCATTGGGTGAAGCGGCGGCCGTGGAGTCTCTGGGCGGCAGCATTTACGAACAGTCCGCCGCCGTACGCATCGAGCGTGGCGCCAACCCCGTAGTCCACACCGCCCAAGGCAAGGTGAGGGCTAAATTCATTATCGTCGCTGGCAACGCCTATCTGGGCAACCTGGTGCCTGAGTTGGCTGCCAAGTCGATGCCCTGTGGCACACAGGTCATTACCACGGCGCCGCTGGGCGATGAGCTGGCCAGCACCCTGCTACCCCAGGATTTCTGTGTCGAAGATTGCAACTACCTGCTCGACTACTACCGACTAACCAGCGACAAGCGCCTGATCTTCGGCGGTGGCGTGGTATATGGCGCACGGGACCCGGCAAACATCGAAGCAATCATCCGGCCAAAGATGCTCAAGGCCTTTCCACAGTTGAAAGATGTAAAAATCGACTACGCCTGGACCGGAAATTTCCTGCTGACCCTGTCACGTCTACCCCAGGTCGGTCGCATCGGCGACAACCTCTACTACTCCCAGGGCTGTAGTGGCCATGGCGTGACCTATACGCACCTGGCTGGCAAGGTCCTGGCCGAAGCCCTCAGAGGCCAGGCAGAGCGTTTTGACGCATTTGCCGACCTGCCGCACTACCCATTCCCCGGCGGCCAATTGCTGCGTACACCATTTGCGGCGCTGGGCGCGTGGTACTACGGGCTACGGGACAAGCTGGGCTTCTGACACACTCACTGTAGGAGCCGGCTTGCCGGCGATGGCGATTTTGATGGCGCCATCGCCGGCAAGCCGACTCCTACAAAAACAACAGACACAAAAAACCCCGGCCTTTCGACCAGGGTCTTTGCTATCGATCCAACCGAGCATGACGCTCGCTTGGCGCTCTCAGGGTGTTCAGTGGACCCTGGAACAGATATGGCGCAGCGGACGGGACTCGAACCCGCGACCCCCGGCGTGACAGGCCGGTATTCTAACCGACTGAACTACCGCTGCGTATCGCTCAGACTGCTGAAGTGTCACCTTCAACCGCCTTAAAACATCTGACTGAACAGCCTTGGCCGTTCAATCTCAAACCCGAACATCGGACCTGGAAAATATGGCGCAGCGGACGGGACTCGAACCCGCGACCCCCGGCGTGACAGGCCGGTATTCTAACCGACTGAACTACCGCTGCGCGTCGGTGCAACCTTTAACGTTGCGTCCTGCCCGAAGGCAAAACTCTCAAGAAGTGGTGGGTGATGACGGGATCGAACCGCCGACCCTCTGCTTGTAAGGCAGATGCTCTCCCAGCTGAGCTAATCACCCTTTGCTTCGTTGAGGCCGCGAAATTTACGCAGGTAGCGGACCTAAGTCAATAGCCTGCTTGAAGTTTTTCTGAAAAAGACAAAATCACTGCAAGACAGCTCCCCGCCCTACTCGCTGTAAATCATCTTCTTGCTCATCCCGCCATCCACCACGAACTCCTGCCCCGTCACGAACCCTGCGCTACGCGACAACAACCAGGCCACCATCGCCGCCACATCCTCAACTGTCCCCACTCTGCCCGCCGGATGCTGCGCATGATCAGCGTCAGTCAGCGGCTCGGCACGTCGCGCAGCGGGATCACGGGCGTCGATCCAGCCAGGACTGACGGCATTGACCCGCACCTCCGGCCCCAGGCTGATAGCCAACGCGTGAGTCAGGGCCAACAGGCCGCCCTTGCTCGCAGCATAAGCCTCGGTATCAGGCTCAGACTGCCGGGCCCGGGTCGAGGCCAGGTTAACGATCGAACCGCCATGGGCGCGCAGGTAGGGCGCACAGTGCTTGGCCAGCAGCATCGGCCCACTGAGGTTCACCGCCAGCACCCGATTCCAGTAGGCCAGGTCCAGGCTATCCAACGTGAAATTACGCGGGTCGGCCACCGCGGCATTACATACCAGGGCATCCAGGCGTCCGAACTGGCCAAGCACTTCGGCAACCCCAAGGGCCACCTGCTGCTCATCAGCCACGTCCATGGTGATAAACCAGGCGTTATCACCCAGCACCTTGGACACCTTGGCACCCCGCTCGCGATCCAGATCAGCCAGCACCACTTGCCAGCCTTCACTGACCAACCAGGCAGCGATCCCCAGGCCGATACCCCGTGCAGCACCCGTCACCAACGCGACCCGGCCATTACTGGCACCAGCCGCCTCCAGGGACCACTCGATCACAAGGCAGCCAGCCCGCGAGCCAGGTCGGCCTGCAAGTCAGCCACGTCTTCCAGGCCCACTGCAACGCGGATCAAGCTGTCACGGATACCCGCCGCTTCGCGCTCCTGCGGGGCCAGACGACCATGGGAAGTTGTGCTTGGATGGGTAATGGTGGTTTTGCTATCACCCAGGTTGGCAGTGATGGAAATCAGGCGCGTGGCGTCGATAAAGCGCCATGCCCCCTCTTTGCCGCCCTTGACCTCGAAACTGACCACCGCACCAAACCCACGCTGCTGACGCTGGGCCAACTCGTGTTGTGGGTGGCTCTTCAAGCCGGCGTAATGGACTTTCTCGATGCCGTCCTGCTGCTCCAGCCACTCGGCCAGGGCCTGGGCATTGGCGCAATGGGCTTTCATCCGCAGGCTGAGGGTTTCCAGGCCCTTGAGGAAAATCCAGGCATTGAACGGGCTCAGGGTCGGGCCAGCAGTGCGCAGGAAGCCCACCACTTCCTTCATTTGCTCGCCACGGCCGGCAACCACACCGCCCATGCAACGACCCTGGCCATCGATGAACTTGGTGGCCGAATGCACCACGATATCTGCCCCCAGCTTCAGCGGCTGCTGCAGGGCTGGCGTGCAGAAGCAGTTATCCACCACCAGCTTCGCGCCCTTGGCGTGCGCCACTTCGGCGAGGGCGGCGATGTCCACCAGCTCTGCCAGCGGGTTGGACGGCGACTCGACGAACAGCAGCTTGGTATTGGCCTTGATAGCCGCGTCCCAGCCCGACAGGTCCGCCAAAGGCACGTAGTCCACTTCAATGCCAAAGCGCTTGAAGTACTTCTCGAACAGGCTGATGGTCGAACCAAACACGCTGCGCGATACCAACACGTGATCACCGGCACTGCACAGGCTCATGACCACCGCGAGGATGGCAGCCATCCCCGTCGCCGTGGCGACAGCCTGCTCTGCCCCTTCCAGCGCCGCGATGCGCTCTTCGAAGGCGCGCACCGTCGGGTTGGTGTAGCGGGAGTAGACATTGCCCGGCACCTCGCCAGCAAAGCGGGCCGCCGCGTCCGCCGCAGTGCGGAACACGTAGCTGGAGGTGAAGAACATCGGGTCGCCGTGCTCACCTTCCGGCGTGCGGTGCTGGCCAGCGCGCACAGCCAGGGTATCGAAAGCCACGCCATCGAGGTCGCTGTCCAACCGACCGGCATCCCATTCCTGACTCATGCTGCCACTCCTTCACTCAATTCTTTGTTTAAGATGCAAAACCGGCCCCTCAGGGCCGGTAGTTACTCAGTTGTTGTACAGATCGATGATCGCACTGACCGCCTGGGTCTTGATCTTCGAGGAGTCGTTGCGCGCCTGCTCGATCTTGTTCAGGTAAGCCTCGTCGACGTCACCGGTCACGTACTTGCCATCGAAGACCGCGCAATCGAACTGCTCGATCTTGATCTTGCCGCCGCCAACCGCTTCGATCAAGTCAGGAAGATCCTGATAGATCAACCAGTCTGCGCCGATCAGGTCAGCCACATCCTGGGTCGAGCGATTGTGCGCAATCAGTTCGTGGGCACTCGGCATGTCGATCCCGTAAACGTTGGGGTAGCGCACGGCAGGCGCAGCGGAACAGAAGTACACATTCTTCGCCCCGGCTTCGCGGGCCATCTGGATGATCTGCTTGCACGTGGTGCCACGCACGATGGAGTCATCCACCAGCATCACGTTCTTGCCCCGGAACTCCAGTTCGATGGCGTTGAGCTTCTGGCGTACCGACTTCTTGCGAGCCGCCTGGCCCGGCATGATGAAGGTGCGACCGATGTAGCGGTTCTTGACAAAACCTTCACGGAACTTGACGCCCAGGCGGGTAGCCAGCTCCAGCGCGGCGGTGCGGCTGGTGTCCGGGATAGGGATCACCACGTCGATGTCGTGCTCCGGGCGCTCGCGCAAGATCTTCTCGGCGAGCTTCTCGCCCATGCGCAGGCGCGCCTTGTACACCGAGACACCGTCAATGATCGAATCCGGACGCGCCAGGTAGACGTGCTCGAAGATGCACGGGGTGAGCTTCGGACTGATCGCGCACTGGCGGGTGTGCAGCTTGCCGTCTTCGGTGATGTACACCGCTTCGCCAGGGGCCAGGTCGCGCACCAGGGTAAAACCCAGTACATCCAGGGATACGCTTTCGGAGGCGATCATATACTCGACGCCCTCGTCGGTATGGCGCTGGCCGAACACGATAGGACGGATGCCATGGGGGTCACGGAAACCAACGATACCGTAGCCGGTGATCATTGCCACGACCGCGTAGCCACCCACGCAGCGGTTGTGCACGTCAGTCACTGCCGCGAATACGTCTTCTTCGGTCGGCTGCAACTTGCCGCGCTGGGCCAGTTCGTGGGCGAACACGTTGAGCAGCACTTCCGAATCGGAACTGGTGTTGACGTGGCGCAGGTCAGATTCGTAAATCTCCTTGGCCAGTTGTTCAACATTGGTCAGGTTGCCGTTATGCGCCAAGGTGATGCCGTAGGGCGAGTTGACGTAGAACGGTTGAGCTTCGGCCGAAGTCGAGCTACCGGCAGTCGGATAACGCACATGCCCGATGCCCATGTGCCCGACCAGGCGCTGCATGTGACGCTGATGGAACACGTCACGCACCAGGCCATTGTCCTTGCGCAGGAATAACCGGCCGTCGTGGCTGGTCACAATACCGGCAGCGTCCTGGCCGCGGTGTTGGAGGACGGTTAGCGCGTCATACAGCGCCTGATTGACGTTCGACTTACCGACGATACCGACGATGCCACACATGCGACGCAACCCCTACTTAATGAATCTTGACTGAACACTACTTACTGCGGCGTGTTGCCCGGCAAGAGATGTTCCTTGAACGGAATATCAGCGGGTACGCTGATACCGCTGGCCAGCCACTGACTGCTCCACCCCAATATGAGGTTCTTGGACCAGTCTGCAACCAATAGAAATTTTGGCACGAGGCTCGACTCTTGCCACCATGCATCCTGCTGTACCGGGCCCAGGCTCAGCAGCCCGACCGCAACAACCACCAGCAATGCGCCACGCGCAGCACCGAAGGCCATGCCGAGAAATCGATCGGTCCCGGAGAGGCCGGTGACACGTATCAATTCGCCGATAAGATAATTGACCATTGCCCCCACCAGCAGCGTGGCGATGAACATGATGGCGCAGCCCGCAATGACGCGAGCCGAAGGTGTTTCGATATAGCCGGCCAGGTAAACGGCCAGGGATCCGCCGAACATCCAGGCGACGACTCCTGCAACAATCCAGGTCAGCAGCGATAATGCTTCTTTGACGAAGCCGCGGCTTAGACTGATCAATGCGGAGATGACGATGATGGCTACGATCGCCCAATCAACCCAGGTAAATGGCACAGTGCAGCCTACAGACGGATAAGGCGGCGCATTTTAGCAGAGCGTTGGGCTATCGGTAAGCGGTGTTTGGCGGTCCATTGCAAATCAATGGGTTGTGGCAAGCGGCGGCCATCTCAAGACAGGCAAAAACCAATGCGGGAGCGGGCTTGCCCGCTCCCACACAAGCCTGCACACACATTTGGAGTGTATTGCCAGAATCAGCCGCGTTCTGGCTGGAAGCGCACCACGAAACCCTTGAGGTTTTGCTGGCGCCCCAGCAGGTCCCGCAGGCGGTCAGCCTCGGCACGCTCGATCAGCGGCCCAACAAACACCCGGTTCTTGCCATCGGCAGTACGGATATAAGCGTTATAGCCCTGGCTGCGCAGGGTTTTCTGCAAGGCTTCGGCACTTTCGCGATTGGACAGGCTGGCGAGCTGCACCGACCAACTGATTGGCAGGCCGTTGGGATCGATACGACTTTGACCCACATCTGGTTTTCCCGGTGCAGCAGGCTGCGGCGCCACCGGCTTTGGCGCCGGAGCAGGTGCAGCAGGCTTGGCCGCCACCACGGGTACGGGGGTAGGCTTTACTACAGGGACGCTCGGCGGGATCGGCGCCGAAGGCGCTTGCTGCTCGGCGATGTCCGCATCGCTCGGCACCGGCTCTTCCTCGGGCAACGCCTGCGGCTCGGGCACCACCACCGGCTCGACCTGGACCTGCGGCATCACCGGGGCCTGTGGCGCAGCCGGCGCTTCAACCGTTACCTGGCGCTGCTCGTCCTGGCGGGAAAACAGCATCGGCAGGAAAATCACCGCCAATGCCACCAGCACCAGGGCTCCAACCATTCGCTGCTTGTACGCGCTATCCAGTAATGCCATGTGCAGCTTCCTCCGTGGAGCGCCGGGCCAACCACTCAAGCGCCTCGGCAACACAATAAAATGATCCGAACAACAGAATCTCGTCCTCGGCCGTCGCTACCGTGCATTGAGCCTCCAACGCAGCGGCCACGCTTGCATGGGACGTCACCATCGCGCCAAGGTTCTGCAACACAGCCTGCACATCATCGGCCATGCGGGTACGAGGGGTATCCAGCGGGGCGACAGCCCAAGACTGCACACCGCTCAACAAGGGCGCGACCACACCCTCCAGATCCTTGTCCGACAACAAGCCAAACACCGCCAGGCGTCGACCCGCCGGAGCCTGGTGCGAAAAACGGCGCGCCAGGTACTGCGCAGCATGCGGGTTGTGCCCGACATCCAACAACAGGCTCAAGCGCTTGCCCTGCCACTCGAACGAGCGACGATCCAGGCGCCCGACCACCCGCGTACGCTGCAAGGTATCGGCAATCTGCCCGGCATTCCATGGCAGATCCAGCAGCAGGTAGGCTTGCAGGGCGAGCGCAGCGTTTTCCATGGGCAGGTTCAGCAGCGGCAGGCCGTGCAACTCGACAGCCCGGCCCCGCGCATCGACACCGCGCCATGACCAATGATCGCCGGCCACGTCCAGGGAAAAATCCCGCCCCCGCAGGAAAAACGGGCAACCCAGCTCACGCACCTTGTCCAGCAAGGTGTGCGGCGGATCCAGGTCACCACACAGCGCCGGCTTGCCCTGGCGAAAGATTCCGGCCTTTTCATAAGCCACGGATTCGCGGGTATCGCCCAGGTATTCGGTATGGTCCACGCCTATGCTGGTGACCAGCGCCAGGTCGGCATCCACCACATTGACGGTATCCAGGCGACCACCGAGACCGACTTCCAGCACCACCACATCCAGCAGTTCGCGCTCGAACAGCCAGAACGCAGACAGGGTGCCCATTTCGAAATAGGTCAGGGAGATTTCGCCACGCCCGGCATCCAGCGCCGCAAAGGCTTCACACAATTGCTCATCGGTGGCTTCGACACCGTTGAGTTGCACGCGCTCGTTGTAGCGCAGCAGGTGTGGCGAGCTGTAGACACCAACCTTCAAGCCCTGGGCCTGCAATAACGCAGCGACAAAGGCACAGGTAGAACCCTTGCCGTTGGTGCCCGTGACCGTGATCACTCGCGGTGCAGGCCGGCCCAACCCAAGGCGGGCCGCTACCCGTTGCGAACGCTCCAGGCCCATATCGATGGCTGACGGATGCAACTGCTCAAGGTAGGCAAGCCATTCGCCCAGGGTTCGTTGGGTCATAGGTTTGCAGGCAC
Organism: Pseudomonas fluorescens; assembly: GCF_000730425.1. NCBI lineage: Bacteria > Pseudomonadati > Pseudomonadota > Gammaproteobacteria > Pseudomonadales > Pseudomonadaceae > Pseudomonas > Pseudomonas fluorescens. The sequence continues at coordinate 1,709,038 of NZ_CP008896.1, forward strand.
CGGCGGAACAACGATGGGTTCGACTTTAGGCGCGACGTATACCGGTGTCGGCAAGCCCATCATCTGTGCCAGCAGATTGCCCAGGCGCGGACGCAGCTCGGAACGAGCGATGATCATGTCGATCGCCCCGTGCTCCAGCAAGAACTCGCTGCGCTGGAAGCCTTCTGGCAGCTTTTCACGCACGGTCTGCTCAATCACGCGCGGACCGGCAAAACCGATCAGTGCCTTGGGCTCGCCGACGATCACGTCACCGAGCATTGCCAGGCTGGCGGAAACGCCGCCGTAGACCGGGTCGGTCAGCACGGAGATGAACGGGATTCCTTCTTCACGCAGACGCGCCAGTACCGCAGAGGTCTTGGCCATTTGCATCAGCGAGATCAACGCTTCCTGCATCCGCGCACCACCGGAGGCGGCGAAGCAGATCATGGGGCAGCGGTTTTCCAGGGCGTAGTTGGCGGCACGCACAAAACGCTCACCGACGATGGCACCCATGGAGCCCCCCATGAAGGAGAATTCAAACGCCGACACCACCACCGGCATGCCCAGCAGCTTGCCACTGACGGAGATCAGCGCGTCTTTTTCGCCGGTCTGCTTTTGTGCTGCGGTCAGGCGGTCCTTGTACTTTTTGCCGTCGCGGAACTTGAGGCGGTCCACCGGCTCCAGGTCAGCGCCCAGCTCGGCACGACCATCGGCGTCGAGGAAGATGTCGATACGAGCGCGGGCGCCGATACGCATGTGGTGGTTGCACTTGGGGCAAACGTCCAGGGTCTTTTCCAGTTCCGGGCGGTACAACACCGCGTCGCAGGATGGGCACTTGTGCCACAGACCTTCAGGGACCGAGCTTTTCTTCACCTCGGAACGCATGATCGAGGGGATCAGTTTGTCTACTAACCAGTTGCTCATGCTTTCTTTCTCCAGTACCGGTGGCTTGAACACAGCCCCGCGTATGCCCTTGAGCTAAATTCATTGATGTGGCGATAACAACTGCAGGACGGGGTCAGACGTTCGACCAGCCATTTCCTGCACCTGCCCTCAGCCCTCCAGACAACCCGCCAGTGCGTGATTGCCACTTCATTGGCGCCGCCCGAAGGCAACGCCGGCCTGTTTTACACAGGGGTAGTTACTGACGGCGGCAGACTGCCAGCCGTCACATCGCGCCACTGCTGCTGCGTACCGCCTGCATGAATGCGCGGATCCGGCCATGGTCCTTGACGCCCTTGGCCTGCTCCACCCCGCCACTGACGTCGACGGCATACGGGCGAACCTGGGCAATGGCCTGCGCCACATTGTCGGCGCACAAGCCGCCCGCCAGGATGATCGGTTTGCTCAAGCCCTGGGGAATCAGCGACCAATCAAAGGCTTCACCCGTACCGCCAGGAATGCCCTCGACATAGGCATCGAGCAGAATCCCGCTGGCTCCAGTGTAGGCGGCGCAACTGGCGGCGATATCATCACCGGCCTTGACCCGCAGTGCCTTGATATACGGGCGATGGTAACCGGCGCACTCGTCCGGAGTTTCGTCGCCATGGAACTGCAACAGGTCCAGGGGCACGGCATCCAGGGTTTCATTGAGCTCGCAGGCGCTGGCGTCGACGAACAGCCCTACGGTGGTCACGAACGGCGGCAAGCCGGCAATGATCGCCCGGGCCTGCTGCACCGTCACCGCCCGGGGGCTCTTGGCATAAAACACAAAGCCAATGGCATCAGCCCCCGCCTCGACTGCCGCCAGCGCGTCTTCCATGCGGGTAATCCCGCAAATCTTGCTGCGAACGCCTGACATATCGTCGGAACCTCAAGGGGCTGTCCAGGAAAGTCCCGGATGGTAACAAATGCTTTTCCGGGCGTCAGCCGCCAAGTTCAGTGAAGCCTGTGAGGAAGTGTGGCCCGATGAAACGCTGCGGCAGCTCGAACTCCTCGCGGTACTCCACATCCACCAGATACAGGCCGAACGGATGCGCCGTCACCCCACCGGTACGCCGCACCCGGCTCTCCAGCACTTCCCTGGCCCACTCCACCGGGCGCTCGCCGGTGCCAATGGTCATCAGCACCCCGGCGATATTGCGCACCATATGGTGCAGAAACGCCCCGGCACGGATATCCAGGACAATCATTTTGCCATGGCGTGTCACCCGTAGGTGATGGACCTCCTTGATCGGCGACTTGGCCTGGCACTGGCCGGCGCGGAACGCACTGAAATCGTGGACCCCTACCAGGTGCCGGGCCGCCTCGGCCATGCGCTCGGCGTCCAGCGGACGGTGGTTCCAGGTGATTTCTTCGTTCAAGTGCGCCGGACGGATCTGATCGTTGTAGATCACATAGCGGTAACGCCGGGCAATGGCCTTGAATCGCGCGTGGAAGTGCGCCGGCATGACCTTGGCCCAACTGACGCTGACATCATGGGGCAGATTGATATTGGCCCCCATGACCCAGGCCTTCATCGAACGCTCGGCCTGGGTGTCAAAATGCACCACTTGCCCACAGGCATGTACGCCCGCGTCGGTGCGCCCGGCACACATCAATGACACCGGCGAGTCGGCGACCTTCGACAGGGCCTTCTCCAGGGTTTCCTGCACGGTCAGCACGCCAGAGGCCTGGCGTTGCCAGCCGCGATAGCGCGAACCTTTGTATTCCACGCCCAGGGCGATTCTGAAAAAGCCGGCGGCCGCCATTTCGGCGGCCGCGTTATCTATATTTGCCAAGAGCTGAGAGCCTGATGAGTTGCGCAGAGGTCGCCATTATAAAGCGGCGAAGCAGCAACGCCACGCCTAAAACCGCAGGAGCCGGCTTGCCGGCTCCTACAAAAGCGGTCAGGCCAGGCGGCTGAGCATTTCCTTGGCTTCGCTGCGCTGGCCGTCATCGCCTTCGGTGAGGACTTCGGCCAGGATGTCACGCGCACCGCCTTCATCACCCATGTCGATATAGGCCTGGGCCAGGTCCAGCTTGGTGGCGACTTCGTCGGTACCCGACAAGAAGTCGAACTCCGGCTCGTCGTCACCCTTGGCCGCGTCTTCAGCGGTGAAGCTCGGCTCGATCGACGGGCTTTCCAGGCTCTGCGACAGGCGCTCCAGCTCGGCGTTGACATCGTCAAGCTCCGAAGCGAACGCATCCGGCTTGTCCAATGGCGCGGGTTCGTCGGCCAGGGACAGGTCGAAGTCTTCCGGCAAGTCAAAATCGCCCAGTGCGGCCGGCGCCAGAGTGGGCGGCTCTACCGGTGGCAGATCTTTCATCTGCTCTTCCAGGCCCGAGAGGAAGTCATCGTCGGACTGGGAAACCGGCGCATCCAACTGCAAGTCAAGGTCGAAATCCGATAGATCGTCCTCGCCGGCCTTGGTGTCGGTCTGCTGTTGCAATACCGATTCAAAGCTCAGGTCATCGACCTCGGGCGCAACCACTGCCGGCGATGCGGCCTCCAGGTCATCCAGGCTCAGGTCGAAGTCAGTATCGAAAGCGTCGGTTTCAGCCGTGGCGGTAGGCGCCGGTTCTTCCTGGAGCAGGTCCTTGACGTACTGTGCATCCAGCGCAGCGGCGGCGACTGCCGCACTGACGCCCGCCGCCAGCACGGCCATGGCCGGGTAGCGACTTTTCAACAGTTCGACCTGAGCGTGATTCTCGCCGTTGGCGACCAGTTGGCGCTCCTGGGTCACGAAGCCATCCTTGTCGCCCTGCTGGCCGTAGACTTCCAGGAGTTTGAGGCGCAGGTCACTGCGCTTGGGCTCCAGCTGGATCGCCTCCTCAAGTACGGCTGCTGCCTGGTTCAAGTGCCCACGGTCCAGGTGGGACTGGGCCAGTGCCAGGGCGTCGGAGGAGCCGGGCTCGATGATGGGCTTGCTCGGCGGAGCCATGCTGGTCGCTGGGGCTGGTACAGGCGCCACCGGGACTGGAGCTGGAGCTGGAGCTGGAGCTGGAGCTGGAGCCAGCTTGACGTTTGCCGCCGGGACTTCAAGGCCTTCGAAGCTGTCCGACGACAAGTCCTGTTCAAGCTTCGAGGAAAACTCCGGCTCCTCGGCCAGTGCTCGCGCCATGCGCAGGTGTTTTTCCTCTTCCAGGCGCGCATTGCGATGCCGCGCCCATAGCAGCAGGAGCAACAACACTAACAGGCCAGCAGCACCGCCGATCACTCCAAGAACGATGGGGCTGGTCAGCAGGTCATTGTATTTGCCTTCGGTACTGGCCACGGGCGCAGGCTCAACCGGGCTTTCCACGGGTGCAGCCACAGGCGCTTCGGCGGCCGAAGCCGATGCAGCAGGTGCTGCAGCCAACTCGGCAGGCATCACCGCAGGCTGCGCCGGGACGCCGCCCTCTGCCTGCAACTTGGCCAATTGGTTGTTCTTCAGTTCGATCAACCGTTGCAACTTGTCCAACTGACTCTGCAGGTCAGTCATGCGGCTTTTCAGTTCTTCATTTTCACGGCGGGTCGAATCCAGGCTTTCCTGGGTCACTGCCAACTTGTTGCTCAAGGCCTTGCTATCACCCGCCGCGCCTTTGACACCCGCCTTGGCGGCCTCGGCCGAGACCAGGCTCAGGTTGTCCTTGGCGGCTGTTTGCGACGGCGCAGCACCGGCCTGGGTGCGCTTGGTGGCGTCCAGTTGCTGACGCCCCGCGGCCTGATTGGTGGCGCCGCGACGCCCCTGGCGCCAGGCCGCGTTCTGCGCTGTCACTTCGGCAATCGCCTGGGGTTGCGGCAGGCTGGTGCTTTGTACCGGATCCGGCAGGCGCAATACCTGGCCGGTTTTCATGCGGTTGATATTGCCGTCGACAAATGCATCCGGATTCAGCGCCTGGATCGCCAGCATGGTCTGCTGGATCGAGCCGCCATTGCGATTTTTCGCGGCGATTTCCCAGAGGGTATCCCGGGAAGTCGTGGTGTGCTCGGGCGCCTTGCTTACGCCGCCGGTGGCAGGTGCTGCGAGACGCGGCGCCGGGACGCCGGCCTGCGGGGCCTGTTGCTCGAACTTGGCCGGGTCCAGCAATACGCTGTAGTCACGCATCAGCCGGCCATTGGGCCATTGCACCTGCAACAGGAAGCGCACATAGGAATCGGGTAATGGTTTGCTGGACGTGACGCGAACCACGCTGCGACCGCTGGGGTTGAGCACCGGTGTGAACGTCAGCTCATCGAGGAACGCCCGGCGATCGACACCCGCATCCACAAAGGCCTGGGAAGACGCGAGGCTAGGCACGATATCGGAAGCTGTCAGCCCACCCACGTCGAGCAACTCGATCTCCACCGACAACGGCTGGTTCAACTTCGACTTGAGGGTCATCTCCCCAAGTTGCAGCGCTTGCGCCATACCGGAGGACAGCGCCGAGACGGCCGCTATTGCTAACACCAGTTTGCGAACTTGAACCATAGCCTCATCCTTTGTTTGAACACTCCTCGGCTCGCGAGAAGGTTGGGTACCGCTGCCATTCGGCATGGCGAGCCGATGGGTCACCGACGCGCAACTTTTCCTGCATGGGGCCAAGCATAGCGCTTGGCTAGAATCAATCTACAAATTGCCGCCAAGTATCTTTTACACAAGGCGTTTTATCAACAACTGTGCCAGCTGCACGGCGTTAAGCGCAGCACCTTTGCGTACGTTATCTGACGTCAGCCACACGTTTAGTTCCGCTGGGTCGTCAATACCGGCCCGCACCCGGCCAACGTAGACCACGTCCTGACCGACCGCATCCCCAACCGCTGTAGGGTAATCACCCTCTTCCACCAGCTCGATGCCCGGCGCCGACGCCAACAGGCGATTCACTGCACCAAGGTCCACAGCCGCCGCCAGTTGCAGGGACACGCTCAGGCTATCGCCAAAAAACACCGGAGCTTGAACACAGGTCGCGGAAATCTTCAGCAAAGGTAATTCAAGCAGGCTGCGCAGTTCGTGGACCAGGCGCTTTTCCAGGGGGGTGTGGCCCTGCGCGTCGGGCGTGCCGACCTGGGCCAACAGGTTGAAGGCCATTTGCCTGTCAAAAAACCTGGGCTCCAGGGGCCGCACATTCAGCAGCTCGGCAGTTTGCCGGGCCAATTCGCTGACGGCTTCACGGCCCTGGGCAGACACGGCCAGGTTGGCAGTGACGCTGACACGCTGGATGTCCAACAGGCCGCGCAACGGTGCGAGGAGCACCGCCAGGTAGCTGGCGCACGGGCTTGGACTGCCGACCTGGAAGGGCTTTTTCAAATCGTCCAGCACCTGGGCATTGGCTTCCGGCACAACCTGGGGCGCCTGTTCGGCCGGCAAGGCGCCAGACAGGTCGATCAATGAGCAGCCGGCTGCCGTGGCGCGCGGGGCAAAACTCAGGGTGACCGCAGGGCCTGCCGCGAAGAAGGCCAGTTGTACCTTGCTGAAATCGAACTCATCGACTTCCCGTACCCGCACATTCTTGCCGCGAAACGGCACCGACGCGCCGGCCGACTCGCTGCTGGCCAGCAGGTGCAAGGCGCCCACCGGGAAGTCCAGTTCTTCGAGGATCTGCACCAGGGTTTCGCCAACCGTACCGGTGGCGCCGATTACGGCGATATCAAAGGTCTGGGTCATGGAGGCTGCCTCGGGCATTGCGGGGGGAGCGGCACTTTACCGGGTGGTGGGGGGTGAGGCAATTGGCCTGGGCTTTGTGGTGTGCCCGCGATGACGGCCCCAGGCACAACAAAAAACCCGCGCCTGTCACCAGGGCGCGGGTTCCTTTAACACCATGAAGCGATCAACGCTCCAGCAGGATCCGCAACATCCGGCGCAACGGCTCGGCCGCGCCCCACAGCAGTTGGTCACCCACGGTGAAGGCGCCCAGGTACTGGGTGCCCATGTTCAGCTTGCGCAGACGCCCCACTGGCACATTCAGGGTACCGGTAACCTTGGTCGGGCTCAGCTCCTGCATGCTGATCTCACGGCTGTTGGGCACCAGCTTGACCCATGGGTTGTGCTGGCTGATCAGCCCTTCGATATCGGCAATCGGCACATCTTTGTTGAGCTTGATGGTCAGCGCCTGGCTGTGGCAGCGCATGGCGCCGATGCGCACGCAGATACCGTCCACCGGGATCGGGTTCTTGAAGCGCCCGAGGATCTTGTTGGTCTCGGCCTGGGCCTTCCACTCTTCACGGCTCTGGCCGTTCGGCAGTTCCTTGTCGATCCATGGGATCAGGCTGCCGGCCAATGGCACACCGAAGTTCTCGGTCGGGTAGGCTTCGCTGCGCATGGCCTCGGCCACACGACGGTCGATGTCGAGGATCGCGCTGGCCGGGTCGGCCAGTTGATCGGCAACGGCAGCGTGGGTCGCCCCCATCTGCTTGATCAGCTCACGCATGTTCTGCGCACCGGCACCGGAGGCCGCCTGGTAGGTCATGGCGCTCATCCACTCCACCAGCCCGGCTTCGAACAGGCCGCCCAGGCCCATCAACATCAGGCTGACGGTGCAGTTGCCGCCGACATAGTTCTTGGTGCCGGCGTCGAGCTGCTGGTCGATGACCTTGCGGTTGACCGGGTCGAGGATGATCACCGCGTCATCCTGCATGCGCAGGCTGGACGCCGCGTCGATCCAATAGCCCTGCCAGCCGGCTTCGCGCAGTTTGGGGAAGACTTCGCTGGTGTAGTCGCCGCCCTGGCAGGTCAGAATGACGTCGAGGGTCTTGAGCTCTTCAATGTTGTAGGCGTCCTTGAGCGGGGCGATATCCTTGCCCACGGACGGCCCTTGGCCACCGACATTCGAAGTGGTGAAAAACACCGGCTCAATAAGATCGAAATCCTGCTCTTCCAGCATCCGCTGCATGAGCACGGAACCGACCATACCGCGCCAACCGATCAGACCTACACGTTTCATCGCAACTACACCTTGTTAAAAAGTGGGCCGCCTTGCAGCAACAACTGCAAGCGGGCCCGAGAGATTACAGATTCCGCAGCGCGGCGACTACTGCGTCGCCCATTTCCTGCGTCCCGACCTTGGTGCACCCCTGGGACCAGATGTCGCCGGTGCGCAGGCCCTGGTCCAGCACCAGGCTCACCGCCTGCTCGATGGCATCCGCCGCATCCGCCAGGTTGAAGCTGTAACGCAGCATCATCGATACCGACAAAATGGTCGCCAGCGGGTTGGCAATGCCCTGGCCCGCGATATCCGGCGCCGAACCGTGGCACGGCTCGTACATGCCCTTGTTGTTGGTGTCCAGGGACGCCGACGGCAGCATGCCGATGGAACCGGTAAGCATCGAGGCCTGGTCGGACAGGATATCGCCGAACAGATTGTCGGTGACGATCACGTCGAACTGCTTCGGTGCGCGCACCAGTTGCATGGCGGCGTTGTCGACGTACATGTGGCTCAGCTCGACGTCCGGGTAGTCCCTGGCCACTTCTTCGACGATTTCGCGCCACAACTGGCTGGAGGCCAGGACGTTGGCCTTGTCTACCGAGCAGACCTTCTTGCCGCGCACACGGGCCATGTCGAAACCGACGCGGGCGATACGGCGGATTTCGCTCTCGCTGTACGGCAGGGTGTCGTAGGCCTGGCGCTCGCCATTTTCCAACTCACGCACGCCCCGTGGCGAGCCGAAGTAGATACCGCCGGTCAGCTCGCGCACGATCAGGATATCCAGGCCCGCGACCACTTGCGGCTTGAGGCTCGACGCGTCGGCCAGTTGCGGGTAGAGGATCGCCGGGCGCAGGTTGCCGAACAGGCCCAGTTGCGCACGAATTTTCAGCAGACCGCGCTCCGGGCGGATGTCACGCTCGATCTTGTCCCATTTCGGCCCGCCCACGGCGCCGAGCAGCACTGCATCGGCCGCGCGGGCACGGTCCAGGGTTTCGTCAGCCAGGGGCACGCCATGCTTGTCGATGGCCGCGCCGCCGATCACGTCGTGGCTCAATTCAAAGCCCAGGCCGTACTTGCTGTTGGCCAATTCCAGGACCTTGACCGCTTCGGCCATGATTTCCGGACCGATACCGTCGCCAGGGAGAATCAGAATCTGCTTGCTCATGCTTTCCTCATTTCATCGGGCGACCTGCCCATGGGCAGGTCGGGAAAATTATTTGCGTTCGGCCCAGACCACCAGCACGTCGGTGCTGAAGGTGCCGTCGGCTTGAATCTCGAAATAGTCGCGGACTTCCTGGCCCATCGCCTTTTGCAACGCCAGGATCGCGGCGCGCAATACCTCTGGCGTGCGCATGCGCTCGACCCACGAGGTGTATTCCAGGCGCAGGCGCTGGCGGCTGCTGTTGCGCACATGCAGGCCGGCTTCGCTGAGCAGGCGCATCCACTCGCCGGCCGAATAATCGCGCACGTGGCTGGTGTCACGCAGCACTTCGACGGTTTGCAGATAAGTGTCCAACAGCGGACTGCCCGGTGACAAGACATCGACAAAGGCTGCCACGCCGCCCGGCTTGAGCACCCGGCGCACTTCGCGCAGGGCCAGGCCCAGGTCACTCCAGTGATGGGCCGAGTAGCGGCTGAACACGAAGTCGAACTCGCCATCGGCGAACGGCAAGCGCTCCGCGGCGCCGTGCAGGGTGCGAATATTGTCCAGGCCCCGGTCCGCCGCGGCGGCGGCAACCACGTCGAGCATCGGCTGCGACAGGTCGTAGGCCACCACTTCTTTGACCAGCGGTGCTACGTGGAAACTCACGTGACCGGCGCCACAGCCCAGGTCCAGCAAGCGTGCAGCGCCCTGCCCGGCCAGTTCGGCCTGCAGCAGTGCAAATTCGCTGCCCTGGGCGTGCACGGCACTGCTCAGGTAGGCCGAGGCCTGTTCGCCGAATTGTTTTTGCACGACTTGGGTGTGGGCGGTGGTGGTCATGGTGATGCTCCTGGCTTTTGTGTTGCTCATACAGGCCCTTTCGCGAGCAAGCCCGCTCCCACATTCGACCGAGTTCCTTCAGTTGAAATGCGGTCGAATGTGGGAGCGGGCTTGCTCGCGAAGGGGCCAGTCCAGCCTACATAGAATTACGCATCACGAAACAACCAAGGCTGGCTGGCCCGGTGCTTGGCTTCAAACGCTGCAATGGCATCGCCGTCCTGCAAAGTCAGGCCAATGTCGTCCAGGCCGTTGATCAGGCAGTGTTTACGGAACGCATCCACTTCAAAGTGGTACACCTTGCCGTCCGGGCGGGTCACGGTTTGCGCGGCCAGGTCGACGGTCAGCTGATAGCCCTCTTCGGCCTCCACCTGTTTGAACAGCTCGTCGACTTCTGCGTCGGTCAAGATGATCGGCAACAAACCGTTCTTGAAGCTGTTGTTGAAGAAAATGTCGGCATAGCTCGGCGCGATGATGCTGCGAAAACCGTATTCTTCCAGGGCCCACGGCGCGTGCTCACGGCTGGAGCCGCAGCCGAAGTTTTCCCGCGCCAGCAAGACACTGGCGCCCTGATAGCGCTCGGCGTTGAGCACGAAGTCCTTGTTCAACGGGCGCTTGGAGTTGTCCTGGTAGGCGTAGCCCACGTCCAGGTAGCGCCACTCATCGAACAGGTTGGGACCAAAACCGGTGCGTTTGATCGACTTCAGGAACTGCTTGGGGATGATCTGGTCGGTGTCCACGTTGGCACGATCCAACGGCGCGACAAGACCTGTGTGTTGGGTAAAAGCTCTCATCGGGTATTCCTCAGATCAATTCGCGGACGTCGATGAAACGACCGTTGACAGCCGCCGCGGCGGCCATGGCCGGGCTGACCAGATGGGTACGGCCGCCAGCGCCCTGGCGCCCTTCGAAGTTACGGTTGGAGGTGGACGCACAATGTTCGCCGGACTCCAAACGGTCCGGGTTCATCGCCAGGCACATCGAGCAACCCGGTTCGCGCCATTCAAAACCGGCTTCGAGGAAGATTTTGTCCAGGCCTTCGGCTTCAGCCTGGGCCTTCACCAGGCCCGAACCTGGCACCACAATGGCCTGCTTGATGGTCGAAGCCACCTTGCGGCCCTTGGCGATCACCGCCGCAGCCCGCAGATCTTCGATCCGCGAGTTGGTGCAAGAACCGATAAACACACGGTCCAACTGGATGTCGGTGATTGCCTGGTTGGCTTTCAAGCCCATGTACTTCAAGGCCCGCTCGATGGAGCCGCGCTTGACCAGGTCGGTTTCCCTGGCCGGGTCTGGGACGTTTTGATCAACGGCCAGGACCATTTCCGGCGAGGTGCCCCAGCTGACTTGCGGCTTGATCTGGGCCGCGTCGAGTTCGACCACGGTGTCGAACACCGCATCGGCGTCGGAAACCAGGTCTTTCCACGCCTCTACGGCGGCACTCCAATCGGCGCCTTGCGGAGCGAATGGACGGCCCTTGACGTACTCGACGGTTTTTTCATCCGCCGCCACCATGCCCACGCGGGCACCGGCTTCGATGGACATATTGCAAATGGTCATGCGGCCTTCGATGGACAGGTCGCGAATAGCGCTGCCGGCAAATTCGATGGCATGACCGTTGCCGCCGGCGGTACCGATCTTGCCGATCACTGCCAGCACGATGTCCTTGGCCGTCACGCCGAAGGGCAAGGTGCCTTCGACCCGCACCAGCATGTTCTTCATTTTCTTGGCGACCAGGCACTGGGTGGCGAACACATGCTCCACCTCGGAAGTACCAATACCGTGGGCCAGGGCGCCGAACGCACCATGGGTCGAGGTATGGGAGTCACCGCAGACCACGGTCATGCCCGGCAAGGTCGCCCCCTGCTCCGGGCCGATGACGTGGACGATGCCCTGGCGCACGTCATTCATCTTGAACTCGGTGATGCCGTACTCGTCGCAATAGTCGTCGAGGGTCTGGACCTGCAAACGCGAGACCTGGTCGGCAATGGCTTCGATACCGCCCTTGCGTTCCGGGGTGGTCGGCACGTTGTGGTCCGGGGTGGCGATGATCGAGTCGACGCGCCAAGGCTTGCGCCCGGCCAGTCGCAGGCCTTCGAACGCTTGGGGCGAGGTCACTTCATGGATGATGTGACGGTCGATGTAGATCAGCGATGACCCATCATCGCGCCGTTTCACTTCATGGGAATCCCAGAGTTTGTCGTAAAGCGTTTTGCCGGCCATCAGTCGGTCCTCATCAGCGTCTTTCTATGCCCTGGGCGTTGAACGATTCAATAACCCTTTGGCTTGTGAGGCTGATGCTATGGCGTTACATTAAATAACTCAAATTCATATTTTTCATGCTTTGGATAACCCACTGGAATACCACCATGGACCTGGCCAACCTCAATGCATTTATCGCCATCGCCGAAACCGGCAGCTTCTCCGGGGCCGGGGAACGCCTGCACCTGACACAACCGGCAATCAGCAAGCGCATCGCCGGCCTGGAGCAGCAACTGAAGGTGCGTCTGTTTGATCGACTGGGTCGTGAAGTGGGCCTGACAGAGGCCGGACGCGCCCTGCTACCGCGGGCCTATCAGATCCTCAATGTGCTGGACGACACCCGGCGCGCCCTGACCAACCTGACCGGCGAAGTCAGCGGGCGCCTGACTCTGGCCACCAGCCATCACATCGGCCTGCACCGCCTGCCCCCGGTTTTGCGTACGTTCACCCGAAAATACCCGAACGTAGCGCTGGATATTCAATTCCTCGATTCGGAAGTCGCCTACGAGGAAATTCTCCATGGCCGGGCCGAGGTGGCCGTCATCACCCTGGCGCCGGAGCCCCACAGCCTCGTGCAGGCCACGCCGGTGTGGGATGACCCCCTGGATTTCGTGGTAGCGCCCGAACATAACCTGGCCAGTAACGGCACCATCAGCCTGGCCGACATTGCCCGACACCCGGCGGTATTCCCCGGCGGCAATACCTTTACCCACCATATCGTGCACCGGCTGTTCGAGACCCAGGGCCTGACGCCGAACATCGCCATGAGTACCAACTACCTGGAAACCATCAAGATGATGGTCTCCATCGGCCTGGCCTGGAGCGTTCTGCCGCGCACCATGCTCGATGATCAGGTGGCCAGCATCGCTTTACCGGGCATACAGCTCAGTCGCCAGCTAGGCTATATCGTGCACACCGAAAGGACGCTGTCGAACGCTGCGCGGGCCTTCATGAGCCTATTGGATGCACAGGTCGATCCGGCTGGGATGCCGGCATGAGGCCGTGCGGCCTGTAGACCCTGTTCCCGCGCCGAATGACCATCGAGCCAAGGCCCCTTGATAATGCCCAACCCTGTCGATCCCGTGCCGCCGCTGCCGCGCATTCACGCCCTGGACCCCCAGCAGGCCGAACAAAGCTGGGACAACGCCCCACAGTTGCTGGCCGCGCTCAATGCCGCACGGCTCGGTGCCTGGAGCTGGGATATCGACAGCGGGCGGATCAGTTGGTCGCGAGGTACCCAGGCGCTGTTTGGCTTCGATCCCCGGCAGCCGCTGCCCAAGGACCTGGACTACCTCGACCTGCTCGCCGCCGAGGACCGCGGCCGCGTGATCCGGGCCTTTCACGCCGTCCTCGCGGGCGCCCCCTTCGAGCACGCCATGCACCACCGTATCCAGTGGCCGGATGGCAGCCTGCACTGGCTGGAAATCAGCGGCAGCCTGCTGCCGGACGCGTCCGGGCGCCGACGCATGATCGGAGTGATTCGCGAAACCACCCAGCAGCGCGAACGCGAACATGCCCTGGGTCATTCGGAAAAACGCTTCGCTACCCTGTTTCATCTGTGCCCCAACATGGTCCTGCTGACTCGCCAGGAAGACGGTCTGATCAGCGAGGCCAACCAGTATTTTGAAAGCCTGTTCGGCTGGCCGGTAGCCGATGCCATTGGCCGCACCACCCTCGACCTGGGGCTATGGGTACACCCGGAGCAACGGGACTTGCTGGTCAGGGCGACCCAGCGCAAGGGCGAACCCATCACCATGGAAGTGCAATTTCGTGCCAGCAATGGACAGATCCATGACGGTACCCTCAGTGCGCAAAAGGTCGAGCTCGACGGCCAGGCCTACCTGATCAGCACCTTCCTCGACACCACCGAACGCAAAAACGCCGAACAGGCTCTCAAGGACAGCCAGGAACGCCTGGACCTGGCCCTGGACTCGGCCCAGTTGGGCACCTGGGACTGGCATATCCCCAGCGGCATGCTCTATGGCTCGGCGCGAGCCGCCCAGTTGCATGGCCTGGATCCGCACCCGTTCCATGAGTCTTTCGAGGCGTTTTTTGAAGGCATGCCCGATGAAGAGCGGGCCAGCATGCGTGACGCCTATCGCACCCTGCGCGAAGGGCCGGCGGGTAATTACCAATTGACCTACCGCGTGCAACTGGAAGACGGCAGCTCGCGCTACCTGGAAAGCCGTGCCCGGCTCTACCGTGATGCACAGGGTACGCCAGTGCGCATGGCGGGCACGCTGCTGGACATCACCGACCAGGTGGAACGCGAACAACGCCTGAGCGCCTCGGAAGAGAAGTTCGCCAGCCTGTTTCTGGCCAGCCCCGACCCGATCTGCGTCACGAGCCTTGCCAGCGGCGAATTCGTCGAAATCAACCCCAGCTTCACTCAGACCTTTGGCTGGAGCGCCGCCGAAGTCATCAACCATACCGCCGAGCAGATCGGCCTGTGGGATGAGCCCACCCAACGCTTACAGCGTATCGAACAGGTGATCCGCGAACAGGCGCTTAACAATGTGGCAATCATCGTCCATCACAAAACTGGCCAGCGCCTGACCTGTATGATTTCCAGCCGGCTGATCAAGGTCGGCCACCAGCGCTGCGTGGTGACCACCCTGCGCGATATCACCCAGCAACAGCGTTCCGAGGCGGCACTCAAGGCCAGCGAGGAAAAATTCGCCAAGGCCTTCCACTCAAGCCCCGACGCGGTGTCTATTACCGAACGCGACACCGGGCGCTATGTGGAGGTCAATGACGGTTTCTGTCGCCTGACTGGCTACCGTGCCGAAGAGGCCATTGGCCTGACGCTGTACCAGATCGGTATCTGGGCCGATGAAAACCAGCGCGCCGCGCTGCTGGCCGAATTGCAGATCAAGGGCCGTATCCATCATCTGGATATGCTCTGGCACAACAAGCGCGGCGAGTTGCTGGCCGTGGAAGTATCGGTCGAGCCCATTACCCTCAATGAAACGCCGTGCCTGCTGCTGACCGCACGTGATGTCAGCCTGCTGAAAAGCGCGCAGGCGCAGATCCGGCACCTGGCCTATCACGACCCATTGACCAACCTGCCCAATCGCGCCTTGTTGATGGACCGCCTGAGCCAGCAGATTGCCTTGCTCAAACGCCACAACCTGCGGGGCGCGCTGCTGTTTCTGGACCTGGATCACTTCAAACACATCAACGACTCCCTGGGGCACCCGGTGGGCGACACCGTGCTGAAAATCGTCACTGCGCGCCTGGAAGCCAGCGTGCGCATGGAGGACACCGTAGCGCGCCTGGGGGGCGATGAATTCGTCGTGCTGCTCAGCGGCCTGGAAGGTTCGCGGATGGAGGTCAGCAACCAGGTGCAATCGCTGTCCGACACCCTGCGCGAGCTGCTGTCGGAGCCGATGTTCCTCGACGGCCACCGCTTGCAGGTCACCCCCAGCATCGGCGTGGCGCTGATTCCCGACCACGGCTCGACCCCGGCGGACTTGCTCAAGCGCGCCGATATTGCCCTGTATCGGGCCAAGGATTCGGGGCGCAACGCCACACAGATGTTCCATAACAGCATGCAACGCACCGCCAGCGAGCGCCTGCGCATGGAGACAGACCTGCGCCTGGCGCTGTCCCGGGGCGAGTTCAGTGTGCATTACCAACCCCAGGTCGATGCCCGGGGCAATCGCATTGTCGGCGCCGAAGCACTCGTGCGCTGGCAGCATCCACAACTGGGCGCGCAATCGCCCACAGAGTTCATCAAGGTCCTGGAAGACAGCGGGCTAATCCTCGAAGTCGGCACCTGGATCCTCGACGAAGCGTGTGGTGCCTTTGCCCGCCTGATCGCCGACGGCCTGGTGCAACCGCAGGGCTTCAGCCTATGCGTGAACATCAGCCCTCGGCAGTTTCGCCAGAACGATTTTGTCGAGCGGGTGGAGCGCAGCCTCAAACAGCACCAACTGCCCTTTACCCTGCTGAAACTGGAAATCACCGAAGGCATCGTGATCCAGAACCTGGACGACACCATTGCCAAGATGCGTCGCCTGAAAAAACTCGGGGTCAGCTTTGCCATGGACGACTTCGGCACTGGCTATTCGTCGTTGACCTACCTCAAGCGCCTGCCGGTCGATGCCTTGAAGATCGATCAATCGTTTGTGAGGGACGCCACCCACGACCCGAATGATGCAGAGATCATCCGCGCGATCGTGGCCATGGCGCGCAGCCTGAACCTGGAAGTGATTGCCGAGGGCGTGGAAACTCCCGAGCAATTGGCGTTCCTGCAAGGGCTGGGTTGCCATTTGTATCAAGGCTACTTGCACAGCCGGCCATTGCCCCTGGACGCACTCACGCAGTTATTGAGTCAGGGCGTGGGGACCTGAAGAGCACTCGCAGTCCCGGCGCCGAGCATCAGACCAACTTCAACGCCCAATGAAAGCTACCCTTCCAGTCCGAGAGCGCCAGGCTGAGCTTTTGCCCATACAGGTCCAGCATCCCGTCAATTACCGCCATGGAGTGACTGGAGTTGGCCAGGGTGCCAATCGCCCCTCCGGCCAGCTCTTGGAGCGTGCTTTCACGGATATAGGCAAATAATCCCAACCGACGCATGGCCTCGCCGGGGTGCTCGCCATCGTTCAGGGTTTCCATGGCCACTTCGTAACTCTGGTTGCCACGGTTATCGTTGTTCTCCATCTGCGCGCGCTTGGCACTCACGGCATACAGGAAATTGGCATCGGCCAGCAGTGCCGGATCGCTGCCGATCAAGTTGGAGGCAGCCTGGGCCTCTTTCAGTTCTTCGTGGGTCAGGCGCAACTTGAAAGAATCTCTCATGGTGACTTCATAACCCTCGGCGGTGGCCGCAACGTTTTTAAAGATACCTTGCGGGTTTTGCCCAAACCTCATCATCGCCGCCTTGATCGCGGAGACCGTGACGCAGTTGCCTTCTACCCCCTGATAAAAGCCACTCCAGATATTTGCGGGCTGGACACCCAAGGGAGCCCTGGATAAATGCCGGGCACTTGGATCAATCGTTACGGGAGATTCATCAGGTTTTTTTTGATCATTGAACAACATATAGCCGTAGCTTTTATCAACCCTGTGCTTTTCCCCATAACTGTGCTGGATATTATCCATAACAAGTGCCGCACCAAAATTGTGGGTTTCCACGATACCCAGCGCGCCGCTGGCGGCCATATACGTGGAAGGCAAATACTGGGCAAAAGCAATCATCCCCATGCCACGCAGGCAGTTTTGCGTTGTTTCACCTTCAAGACTCTTCAATAAAGCCGTTTCGAAACTGCCATGGCCGCCTGTCTGCTGCTTACGCTTGGCAAACGCGGCGAGCACAAAGTTGGCATCCGTGATAGCGGCTCGGTCATTGCCGGCAAATCGAGAAGCTTGCGCAGTGCGCTTTAATTCCTCATGGGACACATGCACCTTGAACTCATCCTTCATCGTAATATCATAACCGTCACCCGAAGCTT
The DNA here is from genome assembly GCF_000730425.1 of Pseudomonas fluorescens. Classification (NCBI taxonomy): domain Bacteria; kingdom Pseudomonadati; phylum Pseudomonadota; class Gammaproteobacteria; order Pseudomonadales; family Pseudomonadaceae; genus Pseudomonas; species Pseudomonas fluorescens. Next base: position 1,726,516 of record NZ_CP008896.1, read on the forward strand.
TCACGTCTTCAAACATATCGTGTGGGCTCTGTCCAAAGGTCATCATCATTATTTTTATGACCGCTGCATGAGTACTGCTGTCAAAAACCTCACCAAAATTGCGCGGAGTTGCTGTAAAGGCATTTACAATATCCGCGGGCTTTTCGCCACGTCTTGTCGAAATGGCATCGACGGAAGAATTATTGACGGGCTCATGACGCAGTGTATGACCCTGATTAAATACCCGATTAAACATACTTACACTCATAGCAACCCCTTCCATAGAACATTATTAAAAACACGGTAAAAAAATACATATATAAAAAACAAACACAGCAAACCAAAAAACCTGCGCAGGATATTTACTAGCACTCTTATATTTAACTATAAAACCCACCAAACTACGTCAATCAACCAATCAGTGCCACAGCATCTCCATGAGTTGGAGTTCTTCCTTTTCGGCCCCACAACTCCTCTTTCCCATCAACTACTGCAACCGAGTGACCAGCCCGATTAACCATGCCTACTTGCCCACGGGCCAAGGTACTTACAGGGACTTTTTTTGTATGTTTTTTTAACCCCAACCGTTGAAATCCTTCTCCCGCCCCTCTCTCATCTTCGCCGTCATTGAGACTGCGTATTGCCCTGGTGAAACTTCTGCGTGCCTGGCCATCATTGTTTTCCATCTGTGCCCGCTTGGCACTGGCAGCAAACAAAAACTGAGCGTCCTTGAGCATGCCTCTATCTTTGCCAAAAAAACGTGCCCCGATCGACGCCTGCTTCAACTCTTGATGCGTCAATGACAAGCGAAAACCATCGCGCATCGTGACCTCATAGCCTTGCTCCGTCTTATTGACACTTTTATAAATATCAGTAGGGCTTTGCCCAAACTTATGCATGGCCGCCTTGATTGCTGAAACCGTCACGCAATTACCATCCGGCCCCTGCCGGAAACCGCTCCAGATATCGTCACACTTGGCACCGTTGCGCTTGCTCGATAGATCAGGAAGAGATGCCTGGGGATTGGGTACTACAGGTGCTGGCTTGACCTTGCCCGCTTCGTCCCGGCCTGAGAGCAACGCTGAAATCTGGCTCAAGAAAGCGCTGAACATCGAAATAACGGCCTGCAAGTCCAGCGCCGGTTTCGTCATATCACCATTGGTCTGGGCAACTTCATTATTAGGCGAATAATCACGGGAAAGCCTGTTAATACCTGAGCGACGTGTAGCCGGACTTTCATCTTTAACATCAACAACATCATCCTGGCGCCCTGAGCAATCACACATGATTTTTGAAGTACTGTGAACACTTAAAAAAGACATGATTTTCTCTCGTAAAAAGTGCCTTTCCGGCCGGTCACCGACCGGAAAAGCAACTGATTGAATTTAAGGATCTATAGGTTCAACAGCCGTATTAGCGTCGACGATAGGCATCCGCTGCCCCATCTATTTCATCAGGACCACAATCCGGGCCCGCAGAGGTCAAGTCAGTGTCTGGCAGTGGCTTGTCTGGTTGTACTTCAGGGGCCGGCTGGGGAGAGACGCCGGGCTTCACCCGGGTGTTCGCATCTGGCACTACCGGCTCAGACCTCACGCCACGATTAATCACGGGGGTTGTCGAATGGGGCACCACGCCTGGGTTCACGCGGTGGTTGGTCACCAAGCTGGGCGGTTGGGGCTCCAACCCGGGGTACAAATGTGTACTGACCATGGGTATCGAACCCGGCTCAAAGCGAGGGTCAATCCCCGGAAACACAGGGGGAGTATCCCCCGGGCAGTGGCAATTGTTGACATTGACATTCACCCGCACCATGTTGTCAGCCGATACGTTGGATTGCTTGTCCGTGGCCGTAGGTTTTACGCCTGCATCCGGCTTCTTCTCTGTCTGTTTGTCCGTGTCGATCAGCACTTTGGCGTCCTTGCCTGGAACCGCCGGCTTGTTCTCGGCATCCGGCTTCTTCTCTGTCTGTTTGTCCGTGTCGACCAGCACTTTGGCGTCCTTGCCTGGAGCCGCCGGTTTGTTCTCGGCATCCGGCTTCTTCTCTGTTTGTTTGTCCGTGTCGACCAAGGCTTTTAAATCCTTGCCTGAAAGCACGGTTTTTCCATCGATATCTGCTTTCTTCTCAGGCTGCTTGCCCTCATCGACCCGAGTCTTCACTTCCTGACCTGAAATGGCAGGCTTATCCCCAGGCAGAGGTTTCGTTTCCGTCGGCTTATCCTGCGTAGCCAAGGTATCGGGAGGATTCTTTTTGCCCGACAAAACATCTCGCATTGCCTTAAAGAGCAGTTCAAACATATCCAGCAACTTTGAAAGAGCATCCGTACTGACGGTTGTACTTCCCCGCCCAAGTTCAGCATTTCGAGTATGGTCTGGCAAAACACTCGACTTGTTACCCAGCAGTTTACTCGCCTCAGTATTTCCAGCGGGAACAGATAACGGCACGCCCAGATCAAGTTTATGATTACCGACATTAACGCTCGGGGGATTATTAACAGATAGATACGACATTAGTCATTCCTCTTCTCAAAAAAGCACCAGGGCATTCAACACCCACAACAAACACCATTTACTTGTGACTTGAAGCAGCAGTAACCGAATCGAAGTCACTGGTTTCGTGGAAGAAAAAGAGTTCGGGTTCCAGAAATCGCGGAAAACATAAGGAAACCAATAGAAAATTTCGGACTTTTACCCATGGACCCCAGCAGAAAATCGCTTTCCACAGGCCTTTTTCTGAAAAAATAACGTCATACCCGCTAATAAACTGCCAAGACGAAAAAAGGCGTCATGATTACTTATTTTCTAAGTACACCCCCCGTGGTATTATCTGCGCGAACTATACTGCTGTAACGCTCTGCAAAATTAAAAAGCCCTCGCACCTTAAAAACAAAAACAAGTTACACACACCCATTAGTACAAAAAAAACAGCACTATCCTTAAACTAAAAACAACATCCCCGCCTATCACCAGTCAAGCCGACTATCCCCCTCAGCGCCTTAAACAAAAAAGGGCGCCAGAGGCGCCCTTTTTCGAGGTGATGTAAAACCTAGAAATATGCAATCAATGTTGCAGAGCCGACTTCTGCACCCCATTGATCGGGATACGTTTGGCCTTTGCCTCTTCTGGCACGACCCGCAACAGATCGATACTCAGCAGCCCATTACTCAAGTCTGCGGCCTTGATCTCGATATGGTCGGCCAGGCGGAACGACAATTTAAAAGCCCGCTGAGCAATACCCTGATGCAGATAAGTGACGCTTTCGGCCTTGGTGTCGCGCTTGCCACCACTGACGGTCAGTACGCCTTTCTCTACCTGCAGATCCAGATCGTCTTCCTGGAAACCGGCGGCCGCGATCACGATGCGGTATTGGTCTTCGCCATGCTTCTCGACGTTATAGGGTGGGTAGCTACTACCCGGCTCGTTACGCAGTGCGGCCTCGAACAGATCATTGAAACGGTCAAAGCCCACGGAAGAGCGGAACAGTGGCGCCAGGGAAAATGCGGTACTCATGGTTAAATCTCCTGAAATATCAGCAAGGTTTTTTATCTCCACGACCCGAATTCGGCATCGTGTAATCCCTAGATAAGGACCGCTAATTGCATTTCAAGAGAGGTTGTAGGAAAAATCTCAGGCCGCTTGCGGGTGGGGCATCCCCAGTAAACGACTGACCTGCTGAAGGTCAGTTTCCCGACGCAAAGCGGTAAACAACTCTACGGCTTGCGGGTAATTGCGCGTCAGCATGGCCAGCCACTGCTTCAGGCGGCCCGGCGCCTGGCGCTCAGTCAATTGCGCCACGGACTGCGTCCAGAACTCCTGGAGCATGGGCTGCATAGCCTCCCAGGTCATCTGCACCACGTCCTGGCCTGCACGCGCGGCGGCGATTTGCCGGGCCAGGTCTGGCCGCGCCACCAGGCCGCGACCGAGCATGATGTCTTCGACCCCGCTGATCTCGCGGCAGCGCCGCCAGTCCTCGACGCTCCAGATATCGCCATTGGCAAATACCGGCACCTTGACCACGTCCTGCACCCGCGGGATCCACTCCCAATGGGCGGGTGGCTTGTAGCCGTCGACCTTGGTCCGCGCATGCACCACGATATGCGCTGCGCCGCCTTCAGCCAGGGCCGTGGCGCACACCAGTGCACCATCCGGGCTGTCAAAACCCAGGCGCATCTTGGCAGTTACCGGGATATGCGCCGGCACTGCGCGACGCACGTGCTCGACGATCTGGTTGAGCAGTTCCGGTTCCTTGAGCAGCACCGCGCCGCCACGGGATTTGTTGACCGTCTTGGCCGGGCAGCCGAAGTTCAGGTCGATCACTTCAGAACCCAGTTCACAGGCCAGCGCGGCGTTTTCTGCCAGGCATACCGGATCGGAACCGAGCAGTTGCACGCGCAACGGCACGCCTGCAGCGGTCTTGGCGCCGTGCAGCAGTTCAGGAGCAAGCTTGTGGAAATAGGCAGGCGTCAGCAGGCGGTCGTTGACCCGGATAAATTCGGTCACGCACCAATCGATACCGCCGACCTGAGTCAGCACGTCCCGCAGGATGTTGTCGACCAACCCCTCCATGGGCGCCAAAGCAATTTGCATGGAAAACACTCAACAAAAAACGTGGCGCAGTTTACTGGGTTTCCCACAGTAACCGTTAACCCCCTTGTCAGATGTGCAGCGCCACGCCATACCCCTCGATAAACTCCGCCGGCATACGCTTGGGCTTGCCGCTGGAGAGCTCGATACAGACAAAGGTGGTTTGCGCGCGCAACAGGGTGGCGCCATCGCTGGGGCGCATCAGTTGGAAACGCCGGGTCATTTTCAGGCGCTGATCCCAATCGACGATCCAGGTCGCCAATTGCAGCTCGTCACCTTCATAGCCGGCCGCCAGGTAATCGATTTCGTGGCGTACTACTGCCATGGCCCGATCCAGGCGCCGGTACTCGGCGAGGTCCAGGCCCAGGCGCTGTGAGTGGCGCCAGGCGCAACGTTCCAGCCAGGCAACGTAAACGGCATTGTTGGCATGCCCCAGGCCGTCGATGTCCTCAGGGGCCACCTGCAGATCGATGATAAACGGCTTCGCCAAGTCCCAGCCCATGCCCTGCTCCCGGTCGATTGATGTCAGCGGGAGCAGTGTAACCCATCGCTGGGCTCAAGCGGTTTGCCGCGCCGGTTCCCGGCAGCCGGCCAGCAGCGCGAGCACGCCCTCGACCACTCGCGGATCGGCCAGGACTTTCTGGTGCCCGCCCTGTTCCAGGCGCAACAGGCGGCTGTCGAACCAGGCTTCGTGGATCATCTGCGAGGCTTTGACCGGGACGAAAGTGTCATCTTCGGCATGCACGACCAGCCCTGGGATATTCATCTGATAGTGAGCCACATCCAGGTGTTTGAGCGGAATGCCCAAGGAGTATTCGACCTCCTGGATAAACGCCGCCCGCGCTCGCTCCGGCATGCCGACCACCCCGGCAAAGCCACGCAAGACATCGAGCAAGCGTGAAGGGGCAGCAATGCTCACCAGCGCATTCGTGCGCAGGCCCAACTGGATGGCCAGCATCGCGCTGGCGCCTCCCATGGAGTGGCCGACCACCGCGTGCAGCGGTGGCAACTCGGCAGCCGCTTCGAGCATTGCCCGGGCAAACAGCACCACGTGGGCTTCACGACCCGGCGAACGACCATGGGCCGGACCGTCGAGGGCAATCACCGAGTAGCCAGCACCCACCAAGGCGTCGATCAGGCTGGCAAACTGGGTTGGGCGTCCTTCCCAGCCGTGCATCATCAGGACCGCCGGGCCCTGGCCCCAGCGCAGGGCCGACAGACCGAAGCGCAGAGTGATGCGTTCGGCCTGTGCCAACAGCGGCAGCTCCCAATCACGCGGCGGCAAGTCCCGCGGCGTCATGAAGGCGCGACGCATCTGGTTGGCGATGGTCTGTGGCGCCAGCCTGCCCAAGGTGCCGTTGACGCGACGAATCCAGCTCAAGGTGCTCATCCATTCACTCCCCAGGCTCACAAGCCTTGTTCAGCGCACTGCCGACTTGGAGGCGCGCAATACACGATCCGATAATTCACCGGGCCCTAGAGCCCGGGCCAATGCCAGACCACCAACCATCAAGGCCATGTCAGCCAGGGCCTTGTCGGTGTCTTCCGGGCTGGTGGCCAGTTGTGCGGCCATCAATTCGACGTGCTGGTTCAATACATCGCGGAATTCATCCGGCAGACGGCTCATTTCGCCAACCGTGGCCGGGATCGGACAGGCCTGGGCGGTAGAGTCGCGGTGCTTGCGCGACAGGTAGAACGCCGCCACCAGGGCCCGGCGCTCTTCGCCTGTCAGGCTGGGATCCATATCGTCGATAGATGTGCGTCGCCGCGCCAATAGTTGTTCGAACGCCTCCAGCATCAAGGCGTCCTTGCTTTCAAAGTGGGCGTAGAAGCCACCAACGGTCAGCCCCGCCGCGCCCATGACTTCACCCACACTCGGTTCGGCCGGGCCACGCTGGATCAGCGCGGAGCTGGCGGCCTGCAGAATACGTTCACGGGTTTGCGCTTTTTTATCGCTCATGATGGCCTCCGAATATTACGCTTAAAATATTATCTTCATAATACTTTTTGGCAAGCGGTGAATTCGACCGTTGGTCAGAAGAAGTATGTTGAAGAGGACGGGAGAAAACCCAAACGCCAGACAAACAAAAGGGCCATTCAATAATTGAATGACCCTTAAAAATCCCGCAAAGCGGGTAATCGTGGCGTCCCCTAGGGGACTCGAACCCCTGTTACCGCCGTGAAAGGGCGGTGTCCTAGGCCACTAGACGAAGGGGACACAAACCTTCTATACACATGATCAGGCTGAGACTGATCGATCCAAGGACGGTGTGGCCGGAACCTTGAACCTGTAAATTGGTGGAGCTAAACGGGATCGAACCGTTGACCTCTTGCATGCCATGCAAGCGCTCTCCCAGCTGAGCTATAGCCCCGGATTTTTCGCCTCGCGGCGCAGCAGACCTTGCGAGCTGCTTGTTGAAACTGGCGTCCCCTAGGGGACTCGAACCCCTGTTACCGCCGTGAAAGGGCGGTGTCCTAGGCCACTAGACGAAGGGGACAAAACCTTCTGTACAACATGATCAGGCTGAGACTGATCGATTCAAGGACGGTGTGGCCAGACCTTGAACCTGTAAATTGGTGGAGCTAAACGGGATCGAACCGTTGACCTCTTGCATGCCATGCAAGCGCTCTCCCAGCTGAGCTATAGCCCCTCATCGGTGAGGACGGGGCGAATCTTAATGGCGGTTTGGAAACGTGTCAAATTTATTTTCAACAATTTCCAAAGTTTTTTGCCGGGATAACAATCACTTACCGACGAAACCCCGGAAAACCGGGGTTTCTCCGTTACAACGGCCTGCTTAAGCGATCGCGCCCAGCAGCTTTTCCCATTCCTTGTTTTCTTTCTTCGACACACCACCAAGCAAATCAAGAGCTTGGCGCAGACGGAAACGGGTCAGATCCGGGCCGAGAATTTCCATCGCATCGAGTACCGACACCGAACTGGCTTGCCCGGTAATCGCAGCAAACATCAACGGCATGGCGTCGCGCAGTTTCAATTCCAGGGATTCGACCACGGCCTGGATGGTCGCGGTGATCGCATCCTTCTCCCACTGGCGCAGGCTTTCCAGCTTCCACAGGATCAACTGCATCAACTGGCGGACCTGGTCAGCGGAGAGTTTCTTGGACTCGAACAGCTTGGTATCCGGGCTCACACCACCGGCAAAGAAGAAGCTGGCCAACGGTGCGACCTGGCTGAAGGTCTCCACCCTGCCCTGCACCAGCGGCGCGATCTTCATCATGTACTCGGGGTTCAACGCCCACTGCTGCACACGGCTGGCGAACTCTTCCACCGCCAGGTCGCGCAGCCATTGGCCGTTGAGCCACGACAGCTTCTCGATATCGAAGATCGGCCCGCCCAGGGAGACGCGGGACAGGTCGAAGTGATCGACCATTTCCTGCAGCGAGAACTTCTCGCGCTCGTCCGGCATCGACCAGCCCATACGGCCCAGGTAGTTGAGCATCGCTTCTGGCATAAAGCCCATGCGCTCGTAGAACGTTACCGAGGTCGGGTTCTTGCGCTTGGACAGCTTGCTCTTGTCCGGGTTGCGCAGCAGCGGCATGTAGCACAGCTGCGGTTGTTCCCAGCCAAAGTACTCGTAGAGCAGGATCAGCTTGGGTGCCGATGGCAGCCACTCTTCACCGCGCAACACGTGGGTGATGCCCATCAGGTGATCGTCGACCACGTTGGCCAGGAAGTACGTCGGCAGGCCGTCGGTCTTCATCAGCACTTGCATGTCCATGCGGTCCCATGGGATCTCGACATCACCGCGCAGCATGTCCGGCACCACGCACACGCCTTCGCTCGGCACTTTCATACGGATGACATGGGGCTCACCGGCGGCCAGGCGCGCAGCTACTTCTTCCTTGGACAGCAGCAGCGCACGGCCGTCATAGCGCGGGGTCTCGCCACGGGCCTGTTGCTCGGCGCGCATCTGGTCCAGTTCTTCGGCCGTGCAGAAACACGGAAAAGCGTGGCCCATATCGACCAGTTGCTGGGTGTACTGCTTGTAGATGTCGCTGCGCTCACTCTGGCGATACGGGCCATGTGGGCCGCCGACATCCGGGCCTTCAGCCCAGGTAATGCCCAACCAGCGCAGGGCATCGAAAATCTGCTGTTCCGACTCGCGGGTCGAACGCACTTGGTCTGTGTCTTCGATCCGCAGGATGAACTCACCGCCGTGCTGCTTGGCAAAGCAGTAGTTGAACAAGGCGATGTAAGCAGTACCGACGTGGGGATCCCCAGTAGGCGATGGCGCGATGCGCGTGCGGACGGTGGTCATGGCGGGTCTCGAATGGGCAATAAAGCTGAAAATAAAACAAGGGGCGAATGGTAACAGCCCCAAGCCCCCCGGCTCCAGCGTGGGCCGATCAACAAAGGGCATATAAGCCAAGGTTGGGGCTGCAACCGCGACATAGCTATTTGCCAGATCGTTAGCTGGCTATATTCCATTACCTTTTGTAACTGACCCTGCGCCGCCATGCCTGCCCAACTCAAACGCCGCCTGTTTATTTTCCTGTTGATCGTCGCCCTGATCGCCGCGGGCTTCTTTGCCCATTGGTTCTTCAAGGGGCGCTTTTATGAAAGCACCGACAACGCCTACGTGCAGGGCGAGATCACCCGGGTCTCCAGCCAGCTCGGCGCGCGCATCGCCGAGGTCAAGGTCGGTGATAACGAGCATGTGGAAAAAGGCCAACTGCTGGTCATCCTGGAACAGGACGACTTCCTGCTGGCCATCGACCGCGCCAATGCCGCCCTCGCCACCCGCGAAGCCGAACGCTTGCAGGCCATGAGCAAGCTGACCCAACAAGCCAGCCTGATCGCCGCCGCCGATGCCCAGGTGTCATCCAGCCAGGCGACCCTCGGCCGCACGCAGATCGACTTGTCCCGAGCGCAAACCCTGAGCAAGCCGGGTTATGTCTCGCAAGAACGCGTCACCACCCTGTCTGCCGACAACCACATCGCCCGGTCCCAGGTCGCCAAGGCCCAGGCCGACCTGCAGGGCCAACGCCAGCAAGTCAGCGCCCTGAACGCCGAGATCAAGCGCCTCGACGCGCAGATCGCCAATGCCCGCGCCGACCTGGCCCAGGCCCAACTGAACCTGACCCGCAGCGAAATCCACGCCCCCATCAGTGGCCTCGTCGGCCAGCGCGCCGCGCGTAACGGCCAATTTGTGCAAGCCGGCGCCTACCTGCTGTCTATCGTTCCCGACCAGGACATCTGGATCCAGGCCAACTTCAAGGAAACCCAGATCGGCCATATGGCACCCGGGCAGCCGGCCGAGCTGACCTTTGATGCCTATGGCGACACGCCCATCGAGGCTCGGGTCGACAGCCTGTTCGCCGCCTCCGGCGCGCAGTTCAGCCTGTTGCCGCCAGACAATGCCACCGGCAACTTCACCAAAGTCGTACAGCGTATTCCGGTAAAACTCACCTTTGCCGCCGACAACCCACTGCGCGGCAAGATCCGCCCCGGTATGTCCGTGACCGTCAAAGTAAAGATCCAAGACCCTGACCATGGCCGGTGATCAACTGCTGCGCCCGGTCGGCGAACCGACTCGGCGCGACTGGATTGCAGTGATGAGTGTAATGCTCGGCGCCTTTATGGCGGTGCTCGATATCCAGATCACCAACTCTTCGCTCAAGGATATCCAGGGTGCGCTGTCGGCCACTCTGGAAGAAGGCTCATGGATTTCCACCTCCTACCTTGTAGCCGAAATCATCATGATCCCCCTCACCGCCTGGCTGGTACAGTTGCTGTCGGCGCGGCGCCTGGCCGTGTGGGTCTCGGTGGGTTTCCTGATCGCCTCGCTGATGTGTTCCATGGCCTGGAGCCTGGAAAGCATGATCGTATTCCGTGCCCTGCAAGGTTTTACCGGCGGCGCGCTGATCCCGCTGGCCTTCACCCTGACCCTGATCAAACTGCCCGAGCACCACCGTGCCAAGGGCATGGCGATGTTCGCCATGACCGCCACCTTCGCCCCCTCCATTGGCCCGACCATCGGCGGCTGGCTCACGGAAAACTGGGGCTGGGAATACATCTTCTATATCAACGTACCGCCAGGGCTGTTGATGATCGCCGGCCTGCTCTATGGCCTGGAAAAAAAGGCCGCGCATTGGGAACTGCTCAAAAGCACCGACTACATGGGCATCCTGACCCTGGCCGTGGGCCTGGGTTGTCTGCAGGTATTTCTTGAAGAAGGGCATCGCAAGGACTGGCTGGAGTCGAGCCTGATCGTCAGCCTGGGCACCATTGCCCTGTTGAGCCTGATTACCTTTGTCATCGTGCAGCTGTCCAAGCCCAACCCGCTGATCAACCTGGGCATCCTGGCCAACCGCAACTTTGGACTTTCAAGCATCTCCAGCCTGGGCATGGGCGTGGGCCTGTACGGCTCGATCTACCTGCTGCCGCTGTACCTGGCGCAGATTCAGAACTACAACGCCCTGCAAATCGGCGAAGTGATCATGTGGATGGGCGTACCACAGCTGTTCCTGATTCCACTGGTGCCGAAACTGATGAAATACGTGTCACCAAAGTGGCTTTGCACCGTGGGGTTTGGCCTATTTGGCCTGGCGAGTTTTTCCTCAGGGGTGCTTAACCCGGACTTTGCCGGCAGCCAGTTCAACCAGATCCAGATCATCCGCGCCCTTGGCCAGCCACTGATCATGGTCACCATTTCGCTGATCGCCACGGCGTACATCCTGCCCCAGGACGCGGGCTCGGCGTCGAGCCTGTTCAATATCCTGCGCAACCTGGGGGGTGCCATCGGTATTGCACTGCTGGCGACGCTATTGGATGCACGGACCAAGACCTACTTTGACTACCTGCGCGAGGCCATTGTGCCAACCAACCCCCAGGTGGCCGAGCGCATGGCCATGCTGACAGAGAAGTTGGGCAGTGAGACGGCGGCACTGGGCAAGCTCAGTGAGATTGCGCATCAGCAGGCGCAGATCATGGCCTACAACGATGCATTTCACTTTGTGGGGTTGGCGCTGGCGGTGAGCATGCTGGCGATCTTTTTGACCAAGGCGTTGCCGGTGGGGCTCAAGGCAGGGGAAGCCCATTAGACCGAGGCGCCGCCATCGCAGGCAAGCCAGCGCCCACATTTGAATGTATTCACAAATCCGAATGTGTACGGGCTTGCCTGCGACGAGGCCCCAACCGTCAGCACAAATCAGACCGCCAGCAACCGCTCACGCAACTTGCCAATCTCATCACGCATCTGCGCTGCCGCTTCAAACTCCAGGTCCCGCGCCAATTGGTACATTTTCTCTTCCAGCTGGCGGATACGCTTGGTGATTTCACTCGGCGAGCGCAGTTCGTTTTCGTACCTGGCGCTTTCCTCGGCGGCCTTGGCCATGCCTTTGCGCTTCTTGCTGCGCGACCCCGGCACGGTGGCGCCTTCCATAATGTCGGCGACGTCCTTGAACACACCCTTAGGGGTGATGCCATTGGCCAGGTTGAACGCAATCTGCTTGTCGCGGCGGCGCTCGGTCTCGCCGATGGCGCGCTCCATGGAGCCGGTGATGCGGTCGGCATACAGGATCGCGCGGCCATTGAGGTTACGCGCCGCACGGCCGATGGTCTGGATCAGCGAGCGCTCGGAACGCAGGAAACCTTCCTTGTCTGCATCCAGAATCGCTACCAGCGACACCTCGGGCATATCCAGGCCTTCACGCAGCAGGTTGATCCCCACCAGCACATCAAAGGTGCCCAGGCGCAGGTCGCGGATGATTTCCACGCGTTCCACCGTGTCGATGTCCGAGTGCAGGTAACGCACGCGCACGCCATGGTCGGCCAGGTAATCGGTAAGGTCTTCGGACATGCGTTTGGTCAGCGTGGTGACCAGCACCCGCTCTTCCAGGGCCACCCGCTTGGTGATCTCCGACAGCAGGTCATCGACCTGGGTCAGAGCCGGGCGGATCTCGATTTGCGGGTCGACCAGGCCGGTGGGGCGTACCAGTTGCTCGATCACCCGGCCCGCATGCTCGGCCTCGTAGTTACCCGGCGTGGCGGACACAAAGATGGTCTGCGGGCTGATGCTTTCCCATTCGTCAAAACGCATCGGCCGGTTATCCAGCGCCGAAGGCAGGCGGAAGCCGTACTCCACCAGGGTTTCCTTGCGCGAGCGGTCGCCTTTATACATGGCGCCGACCTGCGGCACGCTGACGTGGGATTCGTCGATCACCAGCAAGGCATCTGCCGGCAGGTAATCGTAGAGAGTCGGTGGCGGCGCACCGGATTCGCGACCCGACAGGTAGCGCGAGTAGTTTTCGATGCCATTGCAGTAGCCCAGCTCCAGGATCATCTCCAGGTCAAAACGCGTGCGCTGCTCCAGACGCTGGGCTTCCACCAGTTTGTTGTTGGCACGCAGGTATTCGAGGCGCTCGGCCAACTCGGCCTTGATCCCTTCCATGGCATCCAAAAGGGTTTCACGCGGCGTCACATAGTGGCTTTTTGGATAGAAGGTAAAGCGCGGCAGCTTGCGGATCACCTCGCCGGTCAATGGGTCGAAGGCCGACAAGCTCTCGACCTCATCATCGAACAGCTCGATGCGAATCGCTTCCAGGTCCGACTCTGCCGGGTAAATATCGATCACATCGCCACGCACCCGGAAGGTCGCGCGGGCGAAATCCATGTCATTGCGGGTGTACTGCAAATCTGCCAGGCGGCGCAACAAGGCACGCTGGTCGAGTTTGTCGCCGCGGTCGACGTGCAGCACCATCTTCAAATAGGTTTCCGGGCTGCCCAGGCCATAGATGCACGACACTGTGGTGACGATGATCGCATCCTTGCGCTCCAGCAGCGCCTTGGTCGCCGACAGCCGCATCTGCTCGATATGGTCGTTGACCGACGCATCCTTCTCGATAAAGGTATCGGAGGACGGCACATATGCTTCCGGCTGGTAGTAGTCGTAGTAGGAAACGAAATACTCCACCGCATTGTTCGGGAAGAACGCCTTGAACTCGCCGTACAACTGCGCAGCCAGGGTTTTGTTTGGCGCCAGCACCAGGGTGGGGCGGTTCACCTGGGCGATGACGTTGGCAATGCTGAAGGTCTTGCCGGAGCCAGTCACCCCGAGCAGCGTCTGGTGGGCCAGGCCGGCCTCGATGCCTTCGACCATTTGGCGAATGGCCTCGGGCTGGTCGCCAGCAGGTTCAAAGCGGGTGACTAGTTGGAAATCCGACATAACGTACCTCTTGAAGTCACCCCAGACTGCAAACCCGTCAGGGACGAAAAAGACCACAGCCCGCCAAGTTTCAGAGCGAGCCGTAGGAAAAAACCATGATAGCCGTAGAAGTGGAGGCGAATGTGATGGGTTTCAAGGCAATCGCCCTACATGCCCGCTGCCATCCATGTTGCAATAAGACTAACGGTCAATAAATAAACCGAAAAACTTGACCGAAAAACCGTTTCGGCTGTCGCCGCGAGCGGTGTTGGCCTCTATACTAGCTCCCCGTTTGTGCACCGCTCTAGTGCATTCGGCTGGAGCGCGACACGTCCCTCCATTCCCCCATAGAGCTGCCGCAAAAATGAGCCTGTTCTCCGCTGTCGAAATGGCACCACGCGATCCTATCCTGGGCCTCAACGAAGCATTCAACGCCGATACCCGTACGACCAAGGTCAACCTTGGCGTAGGCGTTTACTGCAACGAGGAGGGGAAGATTCCACTCCTGCGTGCCGTTGCCGAAGCGGAAGCCATTCGCGTGGCGCAACATGCCGCCCGTGGTTACTTGCCGATCGATGGCATCGCCGCCTATGACCTGGCCGTGCAAAAGCTGCTGTTTGGCACTGACTCACCGCTGTTGAGCGCTGGCCGTGTGATCACGGCCCAAGCCGTTGGCGGTACCGGTGCGCTGAAAATCGGTGCCGACTTCCTCAAACAACTGCTGCCCAACGCCGTTGTCGCCATCAGCGACCCAAGCTGGGAAAACCATCAGGCACTGTTCGAAAAAGCCGGTTTCCCGGTGCAGACCTATCGTTACTACGATGCCGCCACCCACGACGTGAACCGTGCCGGCCTGCTGGAAGACCTCAACGCCCTGCCTGCCCAGTCCATCGTCGTGCTGCATGCCTGCTGCCACAACCCGACCGGTGTCGACCTAAGCCCGGCCGACTGGAGCGACGTGCTGGAAGTGATCAAGGCCAAGAACCTGGTACCGTTCCTCGACATGGCCTACCAGGGCTTTGGCGACGGTATCGACGAAGATGCGGCAGCAGTACGCCTGTTCGCCGAGTCCGGCCTGACCTTCTTTGTGTCCAGTTCGTTCTCCAAATCGTTCTCGCTGTACGGCGAGCGCGTGGGCGCACTGTCCATCGTCAGCGAATCGAAAGAAGAAAGCGCGCGTATCCTGTCCCAGGTCAAGCGCGTGATCCGCACCAACTACTCCAACCCGCCAACCCACGGTGCGGCAATTGTGGCGGCGGTGCTCAACAGCCCGCAACTGCGTGCCCAGTGGGAAGCGGAACTGGCCGAGATGCGCCTGCGTATCCGTGGCATGCGCGAGCAGATGGTCAGCGAGCTGGCCAAGGCTGCTCCAGGCCACGACTTCAGCTTCGTCGGTCGCCAGCGCGGGATGTTCTCCTATTCCGGCCTGACCGTAGAGCAAGTTACCCGCCTGCGCAGCGAGTTCGGCATCTATGCCCTGGACACCGGTCGCATCTGTGTGGCGGCGCTGAACCAGGCAAACATCGGTGCCGTGACCAAGGCGATCGTGCAGGTGCTGTAAGCCTGGTCGCGTAGCACGGAGGGGGAAGCCAGTGGCTTCCCCTTTTTTGTGCGAGACTCTTGTAGCAGCCGGCTTGCCGGCGATGGCAGCCTGCAGCCTTGCACTGACCCTACGGACCTCATCGCCGGCAAGCCGGCTCCTACAGGGACCGTGGTCCTTCACCCTTGATATGAGCCACCTATGAGAAACGACGACCTGGACCTGCGTGCCGACCGCGACGAACTGGACCACTTCACCCCCCGCGCGCCCCAAGCCAAGCGGCAAAAAAGCCTGGTGCTGCAAGTGGCCCTGGGCGTCTTCCTCGGCGGCCTGGCCTTGTGGCTGGTGCAACTGGGCGCCACGGCGCTGATGGCCAAATTGGCGATGGGCACCCTGCAATTTGGAGGCTAACCCTCTGTAGGAGCCGGCTTGCCGGCGCCTACAAGGGAATGCGTTCCTCCAGCAGTTGCACGAAGCTGTCCAGACTCTGTGACACCGTGCCCCGGCGCCAGATCAGCCAGGTGTTCAACAGGCGGAACTCGTCTGCCAACGGCCACACACTCACCGTGGTAAACCCCGGCATGCTCTCCAGCATGCTGCGTGGCATCAGGGCCAAACCAGCGCCGGCGCTGACGCAGGCGAGCATGCCGTGGTACGACTCCATCTCGAAAATTTTCCCCGGCACCGCGCCGTCCTGGGAAAACCAGCGCTCAAAGTGATGGCGGTAGGAACAGTTGGAGCGAAAGGTATAGATGCTCTCTGCGTTCACATCCTGCCCGCGGGTGATAGGAGCATGCTGCAACGGCGCAATCAGCACCATTTCCTCTTCAAACACCGCTACGCCTTCCAGCGTCGGGTGCAACACCGGGCCATCGACAAACGCCGCCGCCAGCCGGCCCGACAACACACCTTCAATCATTGTCCCCGAGGGGCCGGTGGTCAGGTCCAGTTCAACCTTGGCGTGCCTCTGGTTATAGGCCGCGAGTAACGCCGGGATACGTACGGCGGCGGTGCTCTCCAGCGAACCCAGGGCAAATGGCCCCTGGGGCTCCTCCCCCGCCACGGTGGCGCGGGCCTCTTGCACCAGATCGAGAATGCGCCGCGTATAGCCAAGGAAATTCCAGCCGGCAGGCGACAGGCGCAGGCGACTTTTCTCACGGATAAACAACTCCACACCCAGGTCCTGCTCCAATTGCTTGATGCGCGTGGTCAGGTTCGACGGCACCCGATGAATCAATTGTGCGGCCGCACTGATGCTGCCTTGCTCGGCCACCGCCTTGAAAATCTCCAGTTGCACCAGATCCAAGTCATTCTCCAATCATGAACGTATTGCTTAATATTATTCAGTTCCCGTAAAAGATACAGCCCCGTACGCTGGGCACCTTCCCCAACACTGCGCAGGACGGTGCCCATGAACGCTCTTTCTCACCAGACCCATGCCTTGTCGATCAACCCCACCAATGGCGAAACCGTCGGCAGCTATCCGTACGAATCTGCCGCGCAACTGGACGCCGCCCTCACCCGCGCCAGCACCGCCTTTCGCCACGGTCGCGACACGCCCGTGGCGCAGCGTGCCGAATTGCTCCTGGCCCTGGCCTGCGCCCTGCGTGAGCAAGCCGAAGAGATGGCGCAAATGATCACCCTGGAGATGGGCAAACCCATCGCCCAGGCCCGTGGCGAAATCGAGAAATGCGCCTTGCTGGCCGAGTGGTACGCCGCCCACGGTCCGGCCATGCTCGCCCCGGAGCCGACCCAGGTAGACAACGGCAGCGCCCAGATCGAATACCGCCCGCTGGGCCCGATCCTCGCCGTGATGCCGTGGAACTTCCCGGTCTGGCAAGTGCTGCGCGGCGCCGTGCCGACCATGCTCAGTGGCAATACCTACGTGCTCAAACATGCACCCAACGTGATGGGCAGCGCCTACCTGATGAAACAGGCGTTCCATAAAGCCGGGTTCGCCGATGGCCTGTTCGAAGTGGTCAACATCACCCCGGAGGGGGTGTCCAAGGCCATCGCCGATCCACGCATCGCCGCCGTGACCCTGACCGGCAGCGTGCGCGCGGGTGTCGCCATCGGCTCCCAGGCCGGCGCGGCCTTGAAAAAGTGCGTGCTGGAACTGGGCGGCTCCGACCCCTTCATCGTGCTCAACGACGCCGACCTCGACGCTGCGGTGCAAGCCGCCGTGATCGGCCGTTTCCAGAACTGCGGCCAGGTCTGTGCCGCCGCCAAGCGCCTGATCATCGAGCAAGGCGTGGTCGAAGCCTTCACCGCCAAGTTCCTCGAGGCCAGCCGGCAACTGGTGATGGGCGATCCGACAGCGAACGACACCTACATCGGCCCCATGGCCCGCTTCGACCTGCGTGACGAGTTGCACGGCCAGGTCCAGGCCACCCTGGAAGAAGGCGCCACCCTGCTACTCGGCGGCCACCCCATCGAAGGACCGGGCAACTACTATGCGCCGACCGTCCTGGCCAATGTCACCGACCAGATGACCGCGTTCAAACAGGAACTGTTCGGCCCCGTCGCCTCGATCATCACCGCCCGCGACGCCGAACACGCGCTAGCCCTGGCCAACGACAGCGAGTTCGGCCTGACCGCGAGCCTCTTCACCCGCGATCCGGCAAAGGCGCGGCAGATTGCCAACCAGTTGGAAACCGGCGGGATCTTTATCAACGCCTACAGCGTATCCGATCCTCGGGTCGCATTTGGCGGGGTGAAAAAAAGTGGGTTTGGTCGTGAGTTGTCGCACTTCGGCGTGCGGGAGTTCTGCAACGCACAAACGGTCTGGATAGATCGCACGTAATCCGACGAGAGGTGAGCAAGATTCCTCGCCGTCCTCCGGCGGGATCGGGATATGATCAGGGCGTTTTTGAACCGGACCGCCCTGACCTATGCCCGTTGACCTACAAGCGCTCTACCCCAAACTGATCCACCTGATGCTGGACACGGTTTTCGTGGTCGACCGGGACAACCAGATTGCATTTGTCAGTGACGCCTGCGAGACGCTGCTCGGGTATCGGCCCGACGAGCTGACCGGGACCGTGATTACCGACTATATGCACCCTGAAGACCTGGCGGCCACCCGAGCTTCCATTATCCGGGTCATGAACGGCCAGCCCCACGTCGATTTCCGCAACCGCTATATCCGCAAGGATGGAGCGGTGGTGCATATCCTGTGGGCGGCATTCTGGTCCGAGGACGTCGGCGCGCGGATCGGCGTGGCGCGGGACATCACGGCCCTCACCCAGGCGGAGCAGGAACTGCGCTTTCTCGCCCACCATGACCCGCTGACCGCCCTGACCAACCGCTCGCTGTTCAACGACCGCCTGGACTCGGCCTTGCGCAACGCACGCCGGCAAAACAGCACCCTGGCCTTGCTGTTCCTGGATATCAATGATTTCAAGGGCATCAACGATGTGCATGGGCATGCCGCAGGCGACCGCGTGTTGTGCACCATTGCCAGACGTCTGGAACGTTGCGTGCGCGAGACAGACACTATTGCACGCATGGGCGGCGATGAATTCACCGTGCTGTTGACGGATCTTCATTCAGAAGACGCGGTGGCCGAGAAGGTGCAGCAGATCCTTGCGGTCATGGCCGAGCCGCTTGGCCACGAGTTGGGCACGGTGAAAATGCCGTCGTGCAGCATCGGCGTGGCGCTTTACCCCGCCGATGGCGAAGATGCCGATACGCTGCTCAGTCATGCCGATGGCGACATGTACCGGGTAAAAAAACTCCACCGCGCGGTGGGTCAATAGTGACATTTGCGACTGATGGCTATGCCGTACTGCATCGGCTAGTTCTTCAACTCACCCGCCCGATGACTCGCCGCGTCGT
This sequence comes from Pseudomonas fluorescens, assembly GCF_000730425.1. Lineage (NCBI taxonomy): Bacteria > Pseudomonadati > Pseudomonadota > Gammaproteobacteria > Pseudomonadales > Pseudomonadaceae > Pseudomonas > Pseudomonas fluorescens. The sequence continues at coordinate 1,745,620 of NZ_CP008896.1, forward strand.
CATACGCCACATACAACGACTCGGCAACCTGGCTCTTGATGGCTTTGGTGGACTCCAACCCCAACACAAAACCTTCGGCTTTACCGCCAGCGCGGTTCAACGCCTCAAGGCTGCTGGCGCCGGTGATTGCGTCCAGCAGCTTGGCAGCATGCGGGCCAACCCCCTTGGGCAGGCTGATCTGGTCAATGCTCATTGCGACACCTCGACTGAAGGTATGAATGGCGTGTTGCAGGTTGGCGAGGTCATATGCGATACCTTGATGGCTTGGGGCCGATAGCGCATGGAACCACTGTCGGGCAGGCATGGTAGACCGGGACGGGTTAAAAGGGTTGATTTAGCCCAATAAACGATCAGGCTCCCCTGCCATAAAATTATTCATCGTTCGTAGCAGCGGCAGGTCAATGGAGCGAAGGTTGGTATGGAACACCCACGAGACAAGCGAATCGTAGTCATTGGTGGCGGCATCGTCGGCGCGTCCTTGGCCTATTACCTGGCGGATAGAGGTGCAAAGGTCAGCCTGGTGGAGGCGCAAGAGATAGCGGGCGCAGTGACGGCAACGTCATTCGCATGGCTCAACACCAGCCACCCGGGCCCCGACCCCATTGCACCGTTACGCAGTGCGGCGATAAAGGAATACCACCAGCTCGAAGCACAACTGCCTGGGCTGCAGATCCAATGGACGGGTGCCTTGTCTTACAGCGGATCGCTACCGCCCTCGACAAACCGGGTACCGCGTTCGCGCATCCTGGAGCTTGAGCCTAACCTCAAGCATCCCCCTCACTACGCGACCTACGTCGCCGAAGAGGGCGCGCTGGATGCAGTAGCCGCCACCCATGCGCTGGTCGCAGGTGCCCAGGCGAACGGCGCGCAGGTCCACACTCAAACGCGGGTACTGGGCTTTACAAGGGAGGGTGAACAGGTAACGGGTGTCGAAACCTCAAGGGGCATCATCCAGGCTGATATCGTCGTACTGGCCGCCGGGACAGGCATCGCCAGCCTGGCGGATATGCTGCAGGTTCACCTTCCCATAACCGCCTCCCCGGCGATCTTCATCCGCTACAAACCGCTACCCAACTGTGTATGTACCCTCATCTCCAGCCCGGAAATGGAAGTGCGGCAAAACGCAGATGGCACGCTGCTGGCGGCAGAGGATTACCTGGACGATGCCTTGGAAAACCAGCCGGAGGCGATAGCACGGCGAACAGCCAAGGCCATCCAGGACGAACTCCACGGAGTGGCTTCCCTTGAACCGCAATTGGCCCGTGTCGGGCTCAGGCCAATACCTGCCGATGGCATCCCGATCATCGGGTATTTGCCCAAGGTGGGGGGCGTCTATGTGTGTGTCATGCACCCTGGCGTCACGCTGGCAGCGATAGTCGGCCGGCTTGCCAGCGAGGAGTTGATTGACGGCACGCCACCCGAGGCATTTGGGGCATGCCGTCCTGATCGATTTTTCCGTGGATAGGCCACGGCCTAGGGCAAGGGTATGCTCTTGAAAATCGGCTCACTGTGCAGCACTCGAACACCCTCCGGGCCGCTTTCAAGCAGCCGGCGCTCGCTATCGGCGACCAACAGTTCAAGGTCGTAATCAACACCCGCCAGGCAACGCGCGATCTCCTGCGCAGCATCGTGCGCCCACGGGGTGGCGGATTCAAAATGGCCTAATAGCCTGCCGTCACGGCTAATCATCAGTCGATATCTATTCATTCTGCTCTCTCAATTGCGCAGTAAGCACCCGCCAGCTCGATACGGCCAAAACGGGCACTGACGTCGAGCGGGGAAATGGCCAGTAGTTGGTCGAGGCGCACCTCGAACTGACCATTATCGCCGTGCAGCAGCAAAAATTCTTCCTTACTTGCCGCAGTCCGCGTAGTCAGCGCCCTGGCTGCGAAGGTGCGCCCATCGATGGTTTCGACCTGCAGGCGGTAGTGGTGCATGCAGGCGATCTCCAGGTAGTCGTGCAAATCGCAGTTCAGGGGCTGATACGCGGTCATGGCGTTTCTCCTAGCAACCTTCCAGGGCAATGATGTAGTAGCCCTTCCCGACGACCGCCGCAGCGATTTCGGGGTGGGCCGGTTCGCTGTGGCAGAACTGGCAGCGGCTCTGTTCGATATCGCCATCCTGTACGCCGCGCTCGGCCATCCAGTCGCGGGCGTACTGGGTGGCGCGGGCCTGGTCGTTGCCCTCGATCAACACATCGAAATGCAGATAACGTCCATCACGGGTACGCACATGGGTGTCGAATACATTTACTTTCATCACTGTTCCCCTATCAGGTTGCGGGCGGAGCCTTACTTCAGGTCATCGATGGAGGCACCGAAATTCAGATGCAGCACCTGGCCGTCGTGAACAAACGCGGGGACCGACTTGACCCCGGCCTGTTCGGCTTCGGCGATGCGTTGTGGCTGGTCCCCAAGGTGAACAACCTCGACCTTGAGTGCAGGGTCCAGCAGGTTGAGCAGGGTCTGCTCGGCAGAAACACAGACGGAGCAGCCAGCATGGTAGAAGCGTGCGTTGGACATTTTGAGTCTCCTTCGTTTAATTAGTATCGATTCGATACAGAAACAAGGATCGCTCCAGCACAGAGATTTGTCAACATAGTATTTAATCGATACTATCTGTCGACAGGAGAGACTTATGTCCGACACAACCCTTTTCGATCTGCTTGAAAGGCTCGCCAGCCTCAGCCGCATCTGGTTCCGCCAGCACCCGCTGCTGGCCGAGTTGCAACCCATCCAGTTGAGCGCGCTGATGTATCTGGCGCGCTGCAACCGCTACTCCAATACGCCGTTGGGCGTGACTGACTACCTGGGCCTGACCAAAGGCACGGTGTCGCAGTCACTCAAGGCGCTGGAGGCCAAGGGGCTGATCGTCAAGACCCAGGATGCGCGCGACAAGCGCAGCGTGCATCTGCAGTTGACGGACACGGCACGTGGCCTGCTGGACGCTTTGTTGCCGCCAGACTTCCTCGCCACGGGTGAGGCGCGCATGGGCCCCCGTGGCCTGCAACTTGAGGCGCTGCTGGGCGAGTTGCTGCGCGAAGTGCAGCGCGGCGCGGATGTACCCAGTTTTGGTCTGTGCAGCACCTGCCGCTTCCATCAGCAGGTCGCGGGCCAGCCCTTTTGCGGCTTGACCCTGGAACCCCTGGCGCCAAGCGAAGCCGCGTTGATCTGCCGTGAACATCAAACACCGGAGGTACCTGCATGAGCCTGCCCACTATCCGCCTCGACACCCTGCTCACCGGCCGCGCGCAGCCTTTCACACGCCCGGGTTCACAAAGTGCCATCGACAAACAGCCGCGACACGGTCAACTGGAAGTCGCCACCCTGGGCCTTCTCGGCGACGAACAGGGCGACCTGCGCGTCCATGGCGGAGTAGAAAAAGCCATCCACCACTACCCCTTCGAGCACTACGCCCTTTGGGCCCACGAGTTGGGAGCCCACCCATTGCTCGCTCAGCCCGGGGCCTTTGGCGAGAACTTCAGCACCACGGGCTGGAGCGAGCATGACGTCTGCCTGGGCGATCGCATCCAGGCCGGGACCGCCTTGCTTGAGGTGTCCCAGGGGCGCATGCCGTGCTGGAAGCTCAGCGACCGCTTCGCCGTCGCCCAACTGGCGTTGCGCGTGCAGCAGTCGGGCCGCACTGGCTGGTACTACCGGGTGCTGGAAGAAGGTGTGGTGAGTGCGGGCGACAGCCTGCAACTGGTCGAGCGGCCATTTGCCGACTGGCCGCTGGCACGCTTGTCAGCAGTGCTGTTCGACAAGCGAGTGGAGAGCGAACTGTTGCGCGAATGTCTGGCTCTACCGTTGGTACCGTCATGGCGGCGTACGCTGGAACGGCGCCTGGAAAAAGGCATAACCGAGGACTGGGCCCCCCGCCTGCAGGGCTGATGCGCGGCTGATTCTTCGCCATTAAGCGGGAGTCAACGCCAGACAACGTTAACCAACAACACCTGTAGGAGCTGGCTGCCTGCGAAAATCTTCAACGATAACCCGCAGCCCCCTGCCACCCCGCGCCACGCCCCGGTCCTTCGCCGGCAAGCCGGCTCCTACAGAAGCATTCGGCCAAGTGTTTGAACTGATATCATCCAAGCATCAACGCGCTGAGTAGAAAGCATGAACCGTCGCAAGAAAATCAATCAGATATTGAAAGCCAACGCCAAAAAGGCCAATGCCAAACTGGCCCCCAAAAGCAAGGACAAGTACATCAGCAAGGCCGACCGTTTGAAACTGGAAGCGCAGACCGCTCAGGACACGACGACCGCCCCCGATACGCCCAATTGACTCAAGACTACCCCCTCGACAACTCTCACCCCCCGCACACGCTCTGGCAGTCCGACCAGCCGCCGGGCGTTTGACTCCCCCGTCAAAGCCCGCATAGCAGGTGGCAGGCTTTCTGGGCGGGTTGTCCGGCCCCGCCATCGGCCTGTGATAACGTGCCCCCAGGCTTACTGTGCAGGCACCCACCCCATGTCCATCACCGACAATCTGCTCGCCTTTACCCTGGCAGCAACGCTATTGACCCTCACCCCCGGGCTCGACACCGCGCTGGTGTTGCGCACCGCTACGGTAGAGGGCAAGCAGCAGGCGTTGCGCGCGGCGCTTGGAATCAATGCGGGCTGTTTTTTATGGGGTGCTGCGGTGGCCTTTGGCTTGGGTGCGTTGATTGCAGTATCAGAGATGGCGTTCAACCTCCTGAAGTACTGCGGCGCCGCTTACCTGGCGTGGCTGGGACTGAACATGCTGTTGCGCCCACGCCGTTCACTGGCAGCTGGCGAGCCCCCTAACCACCCCGGTACTCGCTGGTTCTTGAAAGGCATGCTCGGCAATGTGCTCAATCCCAAGATCGGGATTTTCTACGTGTCGTTCCTGCCGCAGTTCATTCCCCAGGGGCATTCGTTGGTCGCCTGGACATTTGGCCTGGTGAGCATCCATGTGGTACTCGGCCTGGCGTGGTCCCTGATCCTGATCGGCGCCACCCAGCCGCTGGCCGACGTGCTGCGCCGGGGCAAGGTGATCACGTGGATGGACCGCAGCACCGGCCTGCTCTTTGTGTTGTTCGCTGCACGGCTGGCCTTCAGCAAACGCCAGCCCCTGTAGGAGCCGGCAAGCCGGCTCCTACCGCTAAATGGCGATCTACATCAGTAACTGCGTAATCCAGAGTACCTCCTGCACCAGCTCCTGCACTTTGTGCTCGGGCAACGCCTGTCGCGCCTCGGCCAACTGGCTCAGGGTGCGTTGCTTGTAGCGCAGCAGACGCTGCCACTTGGCCAGGAAGGCTGGGCTGCGGGCCTGCATCTGCAACGGGCCGAAGTACAGTTGTTCAGCGCTGTAGCTCACCGGCCCACTGCGCTCGGCGACGATGATTTCGTAATCGAAGCGGTTTTCCCGCAGCAGTTCCTCGCAGAGGATGCGGTAGCCGTTGTCCATCAGCCACAGGCGCAGGGGTTGTTCGCCGCCGTTGGGTTGCAGGATCAGGCGTTCCTGGCCGCTGAGGAACGCCTTGCCGCTGTCGAGAATATCGCGGATGGTCTCGCCGCCCATGCCGCAGATACTGACTGCATTGATCCGGTCCGCCGGCTCGATTGCCGCCAGGCCATCGGCCAGACGCACTTGGATATGCTGCTCCTGGCCGTTGTCGCACACGGTACGCTGGGCCGCGCGCAACGGCGTCACCGCCACCTCGCCGGCGACCGCTGCGACAATCGCGCCACGGTTCATCAACGCCACCGGCAAGTAGCCGTGATCCGAACCGATATCGGCCAGCCGCGCTCCGGCCGGCACCTGCGCCGCCACGCGCTCAAGGCGCATGGACAATGTGTTTTGGTTCAACTGCTGTTCCTTTTCAAGGTGCCACATGCCTCACTGAGGGCCGCAGGGTAAAGCCTGGACACGCGCCAGGCCAGCGCCAGCACACCCTCGCCCATCCCAGGCCCTGCTCCGCGCCCCCACAGGCCATGCAAAGCGGTTGCAGCAAAGATCGGGCAGGACTATAAAACCTCGACTTAACCTGAGGGCAACATCCATGGCAGCAGAAAAAACCCCGGACGGTGTGCGCTCCCTCACCATCGGCGAGGTGGCCAGGCGCAGCGGCGTACCGATCTCCACCTTGCACTTCTATGAGTCCAAGGGTTTGATCGTCAGCACGCGCAGCGCTGGCAACCAACGGCGCTTCCCGTCGCTGGTGCTGCGCACTATTGCGATTATCAAGGTGGCGCAACGCACCGGGATCCCCCTGGAAGAGATCAAGCGCGCCATGAGCCGTTACCCGCCCAACAGCAAACTGACGGCCGCGCAATGGAGGGAAATGTCCTCGGCCTGGCGCGACAACCTCAACGAACGCATCCGAACCCTGGAAGCCTTGCGCGACAGCCTGGACAACTGCATTGGCTGCGGCTGCCTGTCATTGAACGACTGCCCCTTGCGCAACCCAGGCGACAGCCTGGGCCAGGAAGGACCGGGGCCGAGGATCCTGGAGCGCACCAGCCGGGCCGAACCCGCCCTGTAGGAGCCGGCTTGCCGGCGAAAAACCTGAGAGCGGCATCGGGCGCCAGGCTCCCCGCGTTATCGTTGACGATTTTCGCCGGCAAGCCGGCTCCTACAGGTCAATCCATGGGCAGCAGGTCGGTGTTGACTATGCCGAGGACACTTTTGAAGTAAGCCACCCCGGGCGCTTTCCTGATAATCGAGGGCTTACTGACGAAATGCCGAGGCCCCGCCATGACGCATGCATCCACCGAACAGGTCCCGCCGCAAACCCTGAGAAAAGTCATCGTCGCCGCCGGTATCGGCAATTTTGTCGAGTGGTTCGACTTCGCCGTGTATGGTTTTCTCGCCACCACCATCGCCCAGCAGTTTTTCCCCAGTGGCGATGCCAGCGCAGCGTTGCTCAAGACGTTCGCGGTGTTTGCCGTGGCCTTTGCCTTTCGGCCACTGGGCGGGATTTTTTTCGGCATGCTGGGCGATCGCATCGGCCGCAAACGCACCCTGGCGATGACCATTTTGCTGATGGCCGGGGCGACGACCTTGATCGGCCTGCTGCCCACGTATGCCGCAATAGGTGTTACGGCGCCGATTCTGTTGTCGCTGATCCGTTGTGCCCAGGGCTTTTCCGCCGGCGGTGAATACGCCGGGGCCTGCGCCTACCTGATGGAGCACGCACCCAGCGATAAACGGGCGTGGTACGGCAGTTTCATCCCGGTGTCGACCTTTGCCGCCTTCGCCTCGGCGGCGGTGGTGGCCTATGCGCTGGAAGCCTCGCTGTCGGCCGAAGCCATGGGCAGTTGGGGCTGGCGCCTGCCGTTTCTGATCGCCGCGCCGCTGGGCCTGGTGGGCCTGTACCTGCGCTGGCGACTGGATGAAACGCCGGCATTCCAGGCGGTCAAACAAGAGCACGCCGTGGCCCACTCGCCGCTCAAGGAAACCCTGCGCAACCATGGCGCGGCCATCTGCTGCCTGGGCGCCTTTGTGTCATTGACGGCACTGTCGTTCTATATGTTCACCACCTACTTTGCCACGTACCTGCAAGTGGCCGGTGGGCTGAGCCGGGCCACGGCGTTGCTGGTGTCGCTGATTGCGCTGATCTTCGCCGCCGTGATGTGCCCGGCGGCCGGCTGGTATTCCGACCGCGTCGGGCGGCGCGTCACGGTGATGACCGCCTGTGGCCTGTTGATGGTGGTGGTGTATCCATCGTTCCTGATGGCCAGTTCCGGCTCGTTCACCGCGTCCATCGTCGGCGTGATGCTGCTGGCGGTGGGGGCGGTGTTATGCGGCGTGGTCACCGCGGCCCTGCTCTCGGAAACCTTCCCGACCCGCACGCGCTACACCGCCTCGGCGATCACCTACAACATGGCCTATACGATCTTCGGCGGTACTGCGCCATTGGTGGCGACATGGCTGATCAGCACCACCGGCAGCAACCTGTCACCGGCGTTTTACCTGATTGCCGTGGCCTTGCTCGCACTAGCCGGTGGCCTGGCCTTGCCGGAGACCTCGCGCATTTCCCTGCACGACGCCTGACGCCAGGCGAACCTTTCTTGCACAAACACCGTCCGAGCTAGGGCACTGATGCTTTTCGCCCGCTCGGAGGTTTGTATTTGAAAGCTGCCATCGTCAAAAAGTACCGCCTGATCATCAAGACCATGGGTTATGTAGGCTGGTCACTGTTCTGGCTGCTGCTCTGGGATATTGCGGTCACCGTGGACTTCATGCTGTTCCTCAATGCCAAGATCAATTTGCCGCTGATGCCCCTGACGTTGCTCGGTTCGGCGCTGGTGGTGCTGATCAGCTTTCGCAACACCAGCGCCTATAACCGCTGGTGGGAAGCGCGCACGCTGTGGGGCGCGATGGTCAACAACTCGCGCAGTTTTGCGCGGCAGGTGCTGACGTTACTGGATGACCCCGAGTGCGAGGTCAACCCGATCAAGTCGACCCTGCTGCGCCGCCACGTGGCCTATGTAAATTGCCTGGCAGCGCACTTGCGCGGTGAGCCATGCCCGGAGGAAGTGCGGGCATTTATCCCCACGGATGAGTTCGCACGCAACGGTGCCACCAACAACTTTGCCAACGACATTCTTACCGGCTCCGCCGCCTTGCTGGCCCGGGAGTACAAGGCCGGGCGCCTGGACAGCATTCGCCTGGCGCGGCTCGAATCGACCATGGTCGACCTGTCCAACAGCCAGGGCGGTATGGAACGCATTGCCAATACGCCGCTGCCCTACCCCTACGTGTATTTTCCGCGGCTGTTCATTTCGCTGTTCTGCCTGATTGTGCCGGTGGGGCTGGTGGAGTCCCTCGGCTGGTTCACCCCGCTGGCCTCGACGGTGGTGGGGTTTATGCTGCTGGCCATCGAGCGCATCGGCACCGACCTGCAAAGCCCGTTTCGCGCAAGCGAACACCAGATCCAGACCGAAGCCATCTGCGAAACCATCGAGAAAAACCTGCAGTCGATGCAACGTGATTCGCTGGGAGATTCACACAGGGACTGCCATTAAAAAGCCTTCATCCTGCGACCCCTTAATACTGATGCGTCGCGCCAAACATTTTGTTTATCGCAATGCGCTCGCCCAGGCCGCCAGGCACAGCCCACCGCAAAAACCCCATGGGTCACCGTGCTGCGCAACCGCGCAGCCTTGGGCCTGCTGATGCGGGTCATGAGCCTGGGGTTGCTGTCGCGCCTGGAGCGCCTTGCCAGAGCAACGCGCTAAACCCATGGCTGGTGGCTGGTCACACAGTGAATGCCACCACCACCGGCGGCGATCGCATCGATGTCCAGCTGCACCACCTTGCGCCCCGGATAAAGCCGGGATAGCAGGTCGAACGCCTTGCGGTCGGCAGTCTTGTCGCCAAATTGCGGTGCGATCACAGCGCCATTGATCACGAAGTAGTTGATGTAGCCGGCGGCATAGTCCGGGTTGTCACGGCTGAAGCGGTTGCGGCGTGGGTTCAGCGGCGGCGATACGGTATGCACTTGCAATGGCCGGCCATCGGCATCGGTGGCCTGCTTGAGAATGTCCAGGTGGGCCAAGGTCACCTTGTGGTCGTAGGACTCGGGATCGGTGTCCAGGTTGGCGATGACCACGCCCGGCGAGACAAAGCGTGCGTAGAAGTCGACATGGGCGTCGGTAATATCCTTGCCCTTGATGCCCGGCAACCAGATGATCTTGCGCAAGCCCAGCCGGCTCTTGAGTTCGGCTTCGATGTCGGCCTTGCTCCAACCGGGGTTGCGGTTGGCATTGACCCAGCTGCTTTCGGTCATGATCCCGGTACCGTGGCCATCCACTTCGATGGCACCGCCCTCTCCCACCCGTTCGCTGCGGATATAGGTTGCGCCTGCCAGTTCGGCAACGTGAGCCGCCAGCTCGGCATCGTCGGCGTGCTGCTGCTTGTTGCCCCAGCCGTTGAAGTTGAAGTCCACCGCACCCAGTTGACCCTTGTCATCCACGACAAAGTTGGCACTGGTGTCACGCATCCAGATGTCATCCAGTTCCGTGTGGACAAAGGTGATATTGCGGGTGCCACATTTCTCTTCGGCCAGCTCGCGCTCATCTTCGCGACAGAACACCGTGACCGGCTCGTACTCGGCAATCGCCCGGGCAATGCGGCCCAGGGCGTCCTGCACGGCGGGGGTGAAATCTTCGTGAATCGCCTCCTGGGCGCCAAAGGCGATAAAGGCGCGCTGGTGCTTCTCACCCTCGTCGGGCATGAACCAACGGCCCAGAACCGCTGCCTGCACGGGCAGCCCCATGGACGCGGCAGCGCCCAGGCTGGCCACCACCGCGGCCTGTTTGATGAATTGGCGTCGTGTGCTCATAGGTACCTCTGTGTGGGCCATCATTGACCGATGGCCGTCTTGAATTTAGTCCAAACCCGCATGCGTGCACGCATATCGGCCTGGGGAATGTCCTGCCCGGCCACCAATCGCCCGAAGGTGGTGGCGTCCGGGTAAATCTGCGGATTGTTGGCCATGGCAGGCTCAACGCTCATGCGGGCCTTGGCATTGGCCGTGGGGTAGCCGGTGGCGTTACTGATCGCCGCCATGTTCTCAGGGCGCATGACAAAGTTGATGAACGCGTAGGCGTATTCCGGGTGCCGCGCATCCACAGGAATGGCCATGGTGTCCATCCACACCGTCGTGCCCTCACGGGGGATGTGGTACTGGAACCGTGCCTTTTTACCCGCCGCATCGGCGGCCCGCTGGGCCTGGGTCATGTCGCCGCTGTAGCCCAGGGACAGGCACAGGTTGCCATTGACCAGGTCAGTCACCGGCTGCGACTGGAACTTGCGGATGTACGGTCGCAGCTTGAGCAACAGGGCACTGGCCGCAGCCAGGTCTTCGGGCCTGGCACTGCGCGGCTCGCGCCCCAGGTAGATCAGCGCGACGGCCAGCACCTCATCCGGCGAGTCGATCAGCGAGATACCGCAATCGGCAAATTGGCTGGCCAGCTCCGGCTTGAACAACAGGTCCAGGCTATTGACCGGTGCATTCGGCATGCGCTGCAGGATCTGCTCGGTGTTATAGGTCAGGCCGATGGTGCCCCAGGTGTAGGGCACCGTGGCCTGACTGGAGGCTCGGTAATGGCTGCGCAGCTGTTGCAGGCCCGGCTCGATATCGGCCAGCGCCACCAGCTTCGCCGGATCCAGCGCCTGCAGGCTGCCGGCGCGCATCAAGCGCTCGCCTACCGTATCGCCGGGGAAGATCAGGTCATAGCCACTGCCACCGGCCATCAGCTTGGCCTCCAGGGTCTCGCTGCCCTCCATCACATCGTAGATCACCTGGATCCCGGTTTCGGCGGTGAAGCGCGCCAGGGTGTCCTCGGCAAAATAGTCGGCCCAGTTGTACAGGCGCAGGATCTTTTCATCCGCCTGTACCGTCGGGATGACGATGCTCAGGGCCAGGGTGCAGTGGATCAGCTTCATGTCATACCCCTTGGGTCTGCCAGCGTGGGTGCAGGTGGCGACCGTCCTGAGTCAGCAAGCCGCCATACATTTCCGGGCGGCGGTCGCGGTAGATGCCCCAGGTCAGGCGCTCTTCAGCCATGGCCGTCAGGTCCAGGCGCTGGAGCAACACACCGGCGCTGGCGCGGTCGGCCTCGGCCAGCAGTGCACCTTTGTGGTTGCAGATAAACGACGAACCGTAGAAGTCCATCTGCAAGGCCGGGTCGCAGGTCGCCACTTCCCGGCCGACACGATTGGCCGCCACCACCGGCAGCAGATTGGCGGCAGCGTGCCCGCGCATGGTCATCTGCCAGTGGTCACGGGAATCCAGGCTGGCACAGCCGGGCTCGGAGCCGATGGCGGTGGGAAACAGCAACACCTCAGCGCCAAGCAACGCCAGGCAGCGGGCGGTCTCGGGGAACCACTGGTCCCAGCAAATGCCCACGCCGAGGCGGCCGAATGCGGTGTCCCAGACTTTGAAGCCGGTATCGCCGGGGCTGAAATATTCCTTCTCCTGGTAGCCGATGGCATTGGGGATATGGGTCTTGCGATACACCCCCAGCAACTGCCCGTCGGCATCGGCCACGCTCAATGAATTGAAATAGGCATTGCCGGCCTTTTCGAACCAGCTCAACGGCAGCACCACGCCCAGTTCCCTGGCCAGCGCGGCGAAATGCTTGAGCAGCGCGCTGTGGCGGTACTCCTCAGCCAGGGCCAGGTGTTTGTGGTGCTGTTCGATGCAGAAATACGGCGTGGCAAACAGCTCTTGCAGCAGGATGACTTCGGCGCCCTGACTGGCCGCTTCACGCACCAGCCGTTCGGCGTGTTCAAGGTTGCGCTGCAGGTCCCAGCTGCAGGGCATCTGGGTGGTGGCGATGGTCAGCGAGCGCATGGCGTCACTCCTTTACCGGCCAGGCAGGCTGCTGCTGGGTGATGCAATGCACGCCCCCGCCGCCATGGGCCAAGTGATTGATACGCACCGGTACCACCTCACGACCTGGAAATGCCTGGGCCAACACCTGCGCAGCCACTTGATCCGCCGCGATGCCATAGGCCGGCATGATGATCGCGCCGTTGGCGATGTAGAAGTTGGTGTAGGACGCGCAAAACACCTGCGCGTCGGCATCCACCGCCTCGCTGGCCTCAACGAGTTCGATCAACTCAAACCGGCGGCCCTGGGCATCGGTGGCCAACTCCAGGGCACGGCGGTTTTCCCTGACCACCTCGGCATACACCGACCCCTGATCGTGGGTGGCGTCTACCAGCAACACCCCAGGGCGGGCAAAGGCGCAGATGCCATCAACATGGCCATCGGTCATATCCCCGGTGACATGCTGCGGGTCGCCCGGCAGCCAGATGGTTTTTGTCACCCCCAACCAGCGCGCAAAAAACGCCTCCATCTCGGCCTTGCTCATGCCCGGGTTGCGATTGGGGTTGAGCAATACCGACTCGGTGGTGATCAACGTACCCTCACCATCCACATGAATCGCCCCGCCTTCATTGCTCAACGGCGTGCCGAAACACGGCAGGCCCAGGTGGTTGAGGGTGCGCCGGGCGAGGCTTTCATCCAGGTCGTGGGCCGACTTGCCGCCCCACGCGTTAAAACGCCAGCTGACACCGGCCAGGCCCCATTGCGGGTGGCCAATAAAGCTGGGGCCGGAGTCGCGGCACCAACTGTCGTTGACCGCCAGCGCGATCAGCTCAATGTTGGGCCCGCACAGGGCTTTGGCGCTGTCGAGTGCAGAGGGGTCAACCACCAACTTCACCGGCTCGAAGCGCGCAATGGCATTGGCGACCCGGGCAAAATCCGCCTGCACCTGGGCCAGGGTCACGCGCCATCCCGACTCCCAGAGTGCCTGGTTATGGGGCCAGACCATCCAGGTCGCAGCATGCCTGGCCCATTCCGCCGGCATCCACCAGCCGCTGTGTGGCATTTCGTTGTGCAGCATGACAACCCCCTTGAGTTAAGCCTTTGTGTTCACCGAAAACGACGTACACGGTATGGGGATGCATGCTACGGTTGGCCTGACCGTCAAACAAACGATGGATTTTGCAGATAAATGATTAGAGAAACTTATCAGCATGCTTAAACACTGGCCGCCCCTGGGGGCACTGCGCGGCTTTGAAGCGGCAGCGCGACTGGGCAGTTTTCACAAGGCTGCCAATGAACTGCACCTGACCCAGTCAGCCATCAGCCAGCAGATCCGCAGCCTGGAAGCGTACCTGGAACAGCCATTGTTCTTTCGCAATGGGCGCGCCGTCGCCCTGACCGATGCCGGCCATGACTTCCTCAGCACAACCCAGGCGCTGTTGCAGCAACTGTCGGTGGGTGTGCGGCGGCTGGGGCAGTACCGCAAGGCCAATCAACTGGTGCTCAACACCACGCCCGCCTTCGCCCGCCACTGGCTGCTGCCGCGCCTGGCCGACTTCCGCCAGCACCATCCGGACGTGGACTTGTGGCTGTTCAGCACCGACGAAGTACCGGACATGGCCACCCAGACCATCGACCTCGCCGTGCGCGACGACATCAGCGCCCAGGCCGAATGCAGCTTCAAAGTACTGCACGCCGACCGCCTGTACCCCGCCGGCCACCCCAGCGTACTGGCGCTGCCCCGCGAGCAACGCACGACCCTGCATGGCGAGCGGGAAATGGACTGGAGCCATTGGGCAGTGGAAGCCGGGATCGATGTGGGCCAGCAGGATCACGGGCTGAATTTCTCCGACCCCGGCCTGCTGCTGGACGCGGCCTGCGGCGGCCTGGGCATCGCCCTGGTCAGCCAGTTGCTGAGCCAGCAGGCGCGGGACAACGGCCTGCTGCAACCTTTGGTCGACGCGACCATCCGCGGCCCCAACTGGGCCCTGCTGACCCACCGCGACAGCGAAAACGACCCGTTGGCGCGCAGCTTCAGCCAGTGGTTGCTGGACAATCTGGCATTGGGAGGCCCCCATGAGTGAAGGACTGGACGATATTCTGGCCGATCAGTTGGCGGTGATTTTCTGCGGGATCAATCCGGGCCTGCTGGCCGCCGCCCAGGGCCATCACTTTGCCGGGCGCGGCAACCGCTTCTGGCGCACCTTGCACCTGGCCGGGTTTACCCCCCATCAAGTGCCGCCCGAGGATGACCGGACTCTGCTGCAGTACCACTGCGGACTGACAACCGTCGTGGAACGGCCGACCGCGCGGGCGGATCAGTTGTCACAGGACGAGTTCAAGGCTGCGGCAGAGGGTTTTGAACAGAAAATCCGCCGTTATGCGCCGCGCTATGTGGCATTTCTGGGTAAGGCCGGTTACTGCGCGCTGTCGGGTCAACGGGAGGTGGCGTGGGGGCTGCAACCGCGAACGCTGGGGGAGGCTGCGGTGTGGGTGCTGCCCAATCCCAGTGGGCGAAATCTGGCGTTTACACAGGAGCAGTTGGTGCAGGCCTATGCTCGGCTTTATTGCGCGTTATAGCGCAGCAGGCATACGCACCGCCTGCGCCCGCTCGGAAAGCGCTATGCCAGGAGGCAGCAACGACAGCACATAGGCCATCCGCGATGCACTGCCCAGGTTCACGATAAAGGTGAACGGCGAATCGGCGAATTCAAAAATCAGGTTGAAGGTGCCATACGCAGTACGCATATCCACCCGTGATACATCGCGTAACAGCCGTTGTTTTTGACGTAAAACCCGGTAAATCATCTGCTGACCATCAAGACGAAACACCGGGTTGAGGCTATTGGTGGCCAAGGCCACCCACGGCACCCTGCGCAACCCGATGAACGTGGCCAAGACTGGAATCGCCTTGCCATCAAGGCCTGTGCCGGGGGCATAGGCCGCAGCGGCTGGCTTGGGTTTACGCAGCTTCTTGAACAGCCAGTATATGAACCAAAACGACAAGCCCTGGGCAATGATCACCATTGCACCGAAGGCTAACTCCACCCAACTGATATTCATGGTTTTTCCTTAAACGCCCAATATCTGTGGCATTGCGCCGAGGGGTAAACGGCTCCACACCATGTCACACGCCGCTTGAAAAACACACAAAACGATTGACTTATCCTTTTCAATCAGTAAGATACGCCGCATTCCGCGATAGCTCAGTTGGTAGAGCAAATGACTGTTAATCATTGGGTCCCTGGTTCGAGTCCAGGTCGTGGAGCCAGACAAGGTTCCAGAGAAGGCTTTCAAAATCTCTGAAACCCCCGAAAACCCGCCTTCTGGCGGGTTTTTTCGTTTTGGCGTTCTGTCGGATTCCGGTGGATACCAGCCATTTTAAGGGTAGAGTTTGGGATAAAGGTCAGTTCGATAAAAGGGAGTACCCTTATGTCGCGCACTACTGCTCCACTCTCCGACGCCGCTTGCCGTTCGGCCAAGCCCACAGACCGCGCCTACAAGCTTTTCGACGGCGACGGCCTTTACCTTCTAGTCCAACCCAATGGCCGCAAAGGCTGGCGTCTCAGATACGTCAAACCTGATGGCCGGGAAGGACTGACCTCATTCGGCAACTACCCCATCGTTGGCCTCTCGGATGCGCGCCGCAAGCGCTTGGAGGTCAAGCGAATGCTGGCGGATGGCATTGACCCTATAGGAGCCAAGCACCAAGCCAAGACGCAAGCCCTAATCAAAGGCCGCACCTTTGAAAGCGTTGCCCTCGGCTGGCACACGGAAATGTCAGCCAAGTGGGCACCGGACTATTCCAAGACAGTGATGAGTCGCCTCAAAACTCATCTCTTCCCGCTGATCGGCGCCCGCGCCATTGTCGACCTTGATACCCACGACCTTATGCGGCCCCTGGACGCGATTAAGAAGCGCGGAACGATAGATATTGCTTTAAGGGTACAAAACTACCTGCAGAGCATCATGCGCGAGGCAAAGCGCCTCCGGCTTATCACCGTAAACCCTGCTTACGACCTCGTAGGCTCGATCAAAGCCTCGCGGGTCGTCCACCGCCCCGCCTTATCCTTATCGCGCTTGCCTGAATTGCAGGAACGGATCGACACCTATAAAGGCCGCGCACTTACCCGGCTGACGGTCTTGCTGTCGCTGCACGTGTTTGTACGCTCCAGCGAGCTGCGCTTCGCCCGCTGGAGCGAGTTCGACCTCAAACGTGGCGTCTGGGAAATACCCGACACGCGACCAGCGTTGGAAGGCGTACCCTTTTCCACAAGGGGTACGAAGATGGCAGGCGATATCCATCTTGTACCCTTATCGCCGCAAGCGATCGCCCTGCTCGAGCAGATCCACGCAATCACAGGCAAATTTGACTTGGTGTTCGCAGGCGATACCAAGTCTTGGAAACCAATGTCCGAAAACACGGTGAACAGCGCGCTTCGGAAGATGGGGTACGACACCAAATCCGAGATCTGTGGGCATGGGTTTCGTTCGATGGCCTGCAGCGCACTGATCGAGTCAGGCTTGTGGACGGACACAGCCATCGAGCGGCAGATGAGCCACAAGGAACGCAACAACGTCCGCGCCGCTTACATCCACAAGGCCGAGTTCATCGAGGAGCGCAGGCTGATCATGAACTGGTGGAGTCGCTACCTTGAGGCTAATCAGCAGAAGCATGTCAGCCCACGCGAATTCGCCAATCAGACGGGTGCCAATGTCACTCGCCTAAAAGCAAAACGTGGCGCAACTGAGTAAGCGCTCGGTCCTCATATCTCAGTGATCCGTTTGTCCACGCGGGTCCATCCAAACAGGGCTGCAAAGCCGCCCTGTTTGGATGGACCTCACTTAAAAAATCTAAAGCCCACGCAATTGTCTGTGGAAAACCACTGATTTCCATTAGTGGATAATTTCATCCACAGCCGCAGAACTCCCGAAAATTCGAGCCTTGACCCTAATTCTCCACAGGCGTAGAAAAGGTCGGGCAAAGCGCTGTCGCTGACAGCAACCCAGGTAGCCAGAACCTTTAAGGCTACGCCACACCGTGGTGGTTCTCCCAAAGTGCGATTAGCGTCCGGCGGCTCGCACGGTCACTCACCGAGTGATGGATGCCTACTTTTACCAGTGTGCCCACTGCGGCAACTCATACCCTTTTATAGCTGCCCTGCAGCAACCTATTCGCTTGGCCATTTCATTGCGCCAACCTGCGCCCGTCTCTTTCTCCCGGAAAGAGACGGGCGCTCCTACCGCTGCTGCAGCCCAACTCGTACAAGGCTTTGCGGCATTCCCCCTCGTGACAATCGGCGTGACAAACACCGAAGTCACCAGCAACAGCGATGCAGATGATGGTGCCGCAGCCCAAGGAATGGGTTGCACCTGACTGACAGTCAGGCATGCCCCGGTCATCTCATCACTGCCTTCACCCGACTCAGGATCTCGCGGCGCTGGTCTCGTCAGCCAGTGCAGCCTCCACCCGCCCACTTCCTCGGAAGTGCTCAGGAGGTCAGATCATGAGATGCCCAAGCTCCCGGTCGTAAGGAGCCGCCAGTCCCGCGTGAGTGGACAACCCTCACAGGCCGCAGGGGCCTTGATCCCTGATAACACTCAACATTCTTGGCGGGATGACGTGGGGAAGGTTTTAAAAGTATTGGCTTCGAGAGGCGTTCGATCATGGCACTGGTGGGCAGGCGAGATGGACGCAATTTTGGCTATGGCCGGCAACTGAGTTATGCCGGGCCGCAGGCATTGCGCGATCTATTTGGCGGCGGGCATTACGGGACCGTCAAGGCGCACAGTGATCGCTGGCAGGCGTTTGTACGCTGGTGTCGCTCGGAGGATGGGCCAGGGTTTAACGATGCGCGGCAGATTGATCGGCAGACCTTGCTGGACTACGCCGGACATCTGCGCCAGCACGTTGAACAAGGCGCTATCGGCATCGCCACCGCGCAAAACCGGTTGTCCAGCGTGAACCGAACGATGGCTGCGCTGCGCGGTGATCAGTATGTGAAGGTGGCGAGTCCGAGCAAGGCGTTGGGAATGCGGCGCACCAGTGTTCGTCGCTCGGTGCCGCAAGGCCAAGACCGCGAACACGTGAAGCGGGTCGTAGACGGGCTCTGCGGACATCAGCAGTCGCGCGCCGCCTCCATCGCGCAGTTGGCGCGAGCAACCGGTATGCGCTTACGCGAGGCGATTTTGGCCGACCTTCCCCGACTACAACGGGAAGCCGAGCAACTCGGGAGGATCAACATCCAAGACGGCACCAAAGGTGGCCGATCCGGCGCCTCGGCCCCTCGGTGGATGAGCACATCCTCGACGCACTGGCATTCGCCCTTCAAGTCTCGCCTGACGGTAGCCGCAACCTGCTTGCAGCGAATGAACGCTACCTCGATTTCCAACAGGTAATCGTTCGCCCCGCACGGGAGATTCTCCATGCGCACAACCTCAAGGGTTTCCACGAATTGCGGGCGACCTATGCGTGCAAACGCTATGAGCAAATCACCCAGCATCCTGCACCCATCAACGGTGGCAGCTGCTACCAGCCCGACCGACACCTCGATCAGGAGGCCCGAGCACAAATCAGCTATGAGCTGGGGCACGGTCGTATCGACGTAGTTTCGGCTTACATAGGGGGCCGAGCATGAGTAAGGCATTCGATATGGAGTTGTTCCTGGCGGGCGGGTCTCATACCACACGCCAACGCCACCTGCGTCAGCGAAGGCTATCCAAACAGCAATAGCTGATCGCTGGCGACGCGACAATCCATGGACTTGGCAGCAAAAGCATCTCGCATGGTTCCTATATCACCATATGAACCAGCACGCTGAATCGACGCGCTATTACTATCTGCTGACCGTGCACTTGCTTGCTCATCGTCTAGGAAAGTCCTGGCAGTTCAACCGCCAAACAAGGGCCAACAACCGGCCAAAAACGAACCTTTGAGCAGGGTATCAAGATGTCAGCGAAGTACCGTCAGATAGACACCACAGGCTAGTGCCACCAGCCCAGCCGGGATGGCCAACAAGGAGATCTGGTCGATCATCTTTGACTGATAAATGACATCGGCGAGGTCGTCTGTCTCTGCGGATGCACGTCGCTTCAGTACGGGCACAAGGCACAGTGCATTGCCGAGAACAGCGATGCCTCCTGCCACAACTTTTAGGGCATAAATTCCGTCGAAGCGCGCAGGCTCGATGAGCAGCAATCCGGTCACCAGCACCACGCTGAAGGCGGGCATCTCGAAGAACAGATCGATCTGGCTGTGCAGCCTGGCGACTGTGAAGCCCTGACTCCGACTCTGTGCTCGGGTGCGTTCAAGCAGGTACTCGACCGCTACGACGCCCAGCCAGAAGGCCACGGCGAAAAGATGTAGTTGAAGCAAAAGGTTAAATCGCATGGTGTTCTCCTCAGTCCCTGATCAAACCTGGCGTCTTAGTTGGTGCATCGGAGCGTCTGTCGGGATGATCGCGCTCAAGAAAGCGACGCAGCCCCTCGCGGGTCTCGGGTTGATGGATGGAACGGTTGAAGCACTCCGCCTCGATGCGCAAGCCCTCAGCCAGGGGTTGACCATAGCCGCGGATCGCGGCCTCCTTGTCCGCGCACATGGCGGGTTGAGGGAGGGCACAGAGGAATTTGGCCAGCTCCATCGCACGCTCCAGTGAGCGCCCTTTGGGGACCACTTCATTGGCCAAGCCAATGGAGAGGGCTTCAGAGGCCGAGATGACCTTGCCTGTCAGGATCAGCTCCATTGCCCTGCCCAACCCCACGATGCGCGGCAGGCGTTGGCTGCCGCCATCGGCCAGGCCAATGTTCCAGCGGCGACAGGTCACACCGAAGGAGGCGTGCTCCTCGGCGATGCGCATGTCTGCGAAGCAGGCCCATTCCAGGCCGCCGGCGTAGGCAGCGCCATTCACAGCAGCGATCACGGGCTTGTAGATGTCCGTCCAACGGCTGGGTCCGAGAATACCCGGGCGCTCGCCGCGGTCGTGCGCAGCAATCTCGTCCGCGGTGGAAGGCACCAGGTCAAATCCTGCCTCAAGGTCTCCACCGGTACAGAAAGCTTTGTCGCCGGCACCAGTGATGATCGCAACCAGAGCACTCTGGTCATCCCGGAAACGTGTCCAGGCCTCCACCAGCTCCAAGTGGGTGGTTGGCCCAATGCAGTTGCGCTTGTCTGGGCGATTGAAACGGATGACCCTGATAGGGCCGTGTGTCTCGTAGTCGATTTGGGTAAAAGCCATAGCAGCTAGCCCTCTTGTTATTGTTCTGTGCGGATGATCAATGCCACGCCACGCGCTGATTGAGCGGGAAGCGCAACCGTGGGTTGTAGACCGCGCGTTCTCCCGGCATCCCGACCGCCAGCAGCATGACTGGGATTGCGCCTTTCGGAACGGGCAGCACCTGCTTCAGACGCTTCTCATCGAAGCCCTCCATGGGGCAGGTGCTGTAGCCGTGGCTCTGGAACGCCAGCATCAGGTTCTGCGCCGCCAGCGCTGTCGACTTCACGGCCCAGAGTCGCATCTGTTCCAGGCTATTGGGCGTGCGCATGACGGGGCGCCTGAAGCCCATCAGCCTGACCATCTGTCGTTTGAGCAAACCGCGCCAACCCAACCAGCCCTGGTTGTACTGGAATGGGGCGCTGTTCTTGTAGAAATGCTCAATCGCCTTGGGCACAGCGGGTTCTGGCCAAAGCCTGAGTACATCGGCACATGCCTGTTCCCAGGTGTTCGAATGTGCGAACACGGCAATGATCAGCGGTGCTTTCGCAGCGCTCTGGCCCAAACACACAGGCTGCAGTTGTTGCAGGAGATCGGGATTGCGTACGACATGAAAAGACCAAGGCTGCAGATTGCATGAGCTAGGTGCCAGCATTGCCAGCTCCAGGCACTCCTGGATAACCGCCTTGGGCACCGCTTCGGCCGTGAAACGTCGCACTGCGCGCCGACTTTCGACCAGTGAGCGGAATACCTTGGCGGATGCAGAAAACTCTGTGCGTGGCGCGGTGGTGCTCATCAGCGGCATCCCGTGCCAGCGCGACTTTGCGTCGTTGTACTGTTGCTCTGCGCCGCAAACCAGTTGAGCACCTCGTCCCAGGCATCCGTAGCTGAAGCCCGGAAATACCCCATGTGACCGATGGGGTGCTTTTTCGTCTCGGGATGGAGATCACGCGTCAGCAACGGAGCATTGCGATAACCCTTGAGGAAGGCGTCTCGCGAGGCAGGAGGCGCCCATGGGTCATCCACCGCATTGGCGAAGACGCAGGGCATGCGGACTTCTGCATAAAGGCTGGCGACCGGAGCCATTGAGGGATCGTCGAAGAAGTAATGGGGGTGGGCACACCAGCGCCGCCAGTCTTTGTAGACACCCAGCGGCAGGTCATCGCCCATCCCCAGCATGCTCCAGGCCATGTAGCCCTTGTACGCGACGATCAGCGGCAGAACACAAGACCACAGCAGGCGAACCTTGAAGGCTTCAAGCCTGGGCATCCACCCGGCCCATCCGGCGCCAGTACCGAAGCAATAGGCAGAAGTGATCTTGTGATGATTGGGCAGCAAGCCCAGAGCATGCCCACCAAAGGAGTGGCCGACCCAGAACAGCGGAGTCCTGCCATCGTCCATGTGCTCAACGGCTGCTGCCAGATCGCGAAAGCCCCAGTCCAGGTAGGACATCTCGAAACCTTTCAGGGATGTGGGCCTGGACTCTCCGATACCTCGGTAATCGACAGTCAGGACGTTGAAGCCTTGTTTACTGGCATGCTCGGCGAAGCGGCGGTAGAAACGCTGTTGCACACCGGTCGCACCGGCCATGATCAGGTTGCCCTTCAGATTGCCCTGTGCTGAATAGCGGGTGGCGGCGAGGCGGTAGCCGTCGTCGGCCACTAGCGTCAGTTGATCAATCACCGAGAAGGTGGCGGCTGAATTAGGCAGAGTCATTCAGAGCACTCCTGCTGTTCTGCGCCAACCAGTTCTTTTCGGAGAATCTTGCCCACATTGCTCTTGGGCAAGTCGTCTCGGAAGATGATGCGGCGGGGACGCTTGTAGCTGACTAGATACTTTTCGCAGTGTGCGATCACGTGGACCTCATCCAGATAGGGTTGGCGACGAACGACGTAGGCGATGGGTATTTCTCCGGCCTTCTCGTCAGGAGCCGGCACGACCGCCGACTCCATCACCCCGGGGTGAGCATTCAGAACTCGCTCGATCTCCGAAGGGAAGACTTTGAATCCCGAGGAAATGATCATTTCCTTTTTGCGGTCGACCAGGCGCAGATAGCCGTCCGGGTCGAAGAGACCGATGTCCCCCGTGCGGAAGAAGCCATCGCTGGTGAATGCAGACGCGTTTTCTTCGGGCCGTCGCCAGTAACCGGCCATGATGGCGGGGCTGCGCACACATATCTCGCCGGCACCGACGGTGACCTCGTCGTCATTCTCGCTTCGTAGGGAAATTTCAATTCCCGCTACTGGCAAACCTACCGAGCCGGGGCGGGAGCGTCCGGCCGGGTTGCAGGAAATCAGTCCGGTTTCAGTCATACCGTAGGCTTCGGTGATATGGCAGCCAGTGATCCGGTGCCAGAACTTGGCCGTGGACTCGCTGACCGGCATGCCCGCACCGAGGCAGAGAGCGAGGTCCGTGAAGTCCTGCGAGTGAAATTCTTCGTTCTCCAGGAGCGAGTTGTAGAGGGTGTTGACGCCGGGGAAACTGCTTATGCGGTGCCGGGACCACTCTTTGACAAACGCCGTGGTATCGCGTGGATTCATCACCAATACCGCTTTACCGCCTTTGGCCAGGGTGAAGAGCAGATTGCCCAGGCCGAGAATGTGGTAGAGCGGCACCGCGAGCAGCAACACGTAATCCGGCTCGGCCCTGCCTAAAAGATGCGGACGCAGAGCCGAATGCTGTTGGCCAACGTTGAACAGCAAAGCCCGATGACTGATGGGCACTCCTTTGGGCTGCCCTGTAGTGCCACCGCTATAGATTATGAAGGCCGTCTGCTCGGCTGTAATGGGCGCGCGTTGACTTAGTTTGGTCGCACGAGTCGCTACGACCTTGCGCCAGTCGACGGCTCCTTCTATGCGGGTGAACTTACTACCCAAGCGTCGATGAGCTACCCAATTAACCAATGACCGTCGCCAGCCTAGTTGATCACCTGGGGCGACTTGCACAGCAATACTTACACCGGCCTTGAGCATGGCCTGCTGGACACCCTGGCCCATGGGTTCGAAGAGAAATACGGCTTTGACTTCACTGTCCTTGAAAACCTGCGCCAGCTCCTGCGGCGTATACAAAGGGTTCACACAGACGGCGATCAAACCCGCCCGGATTATTCCCAGGCACGCCACCGGATGGGCGAGCATGTTCGGCAAAGCGACTGCAACCCGAGCTCCCGGTTGCAGCCCCTGGTTGATCAACCAGGTCGCTACCGCAGCACTCAGATTCTGTAATCGCTCGTAGCTTATGTTGGCACCCATTGCCGACAGGGCCGGGGCTTTAGGCGTTTTCATAGCGCTACGCTGCAGCAGCTCTTCTATGGTGCAAACCCCAAGGTCAGCAAGCTCGCTGCCACTCTGCGGGGTACTGACTAACTTCAGTTTCTCATTATCTTTTTTATTTGAACGATTCATCTGTGGTCCGCCCTAGCAGAGTTGGATCTGTTCGAGCAGCCCAAGACGCGATGCATTGCGCTTCAGCTTTTCGATAAGTGAAGGAACACGTACTTCGGCTTCGGAAAAATACAGACGGGCCAGAGCAGGTTTGCTTCTGAGGAATTCTTCATCAGACGTTGACGGCGCGACGGCATCCGCGATCCATGCCCACAAATAGCCAAAAACAACGGTACCCAGCAGTTCAAGGAAGTCCGGCGCAACCAAACCCACAACGTCCCGGTTGAAAACCGTATCGACCGATAGTTGCTGAACCAATGGTTCGAACTCGGTCCCCCATGACGCCAAGGTCGTGGCGACCCCTTCCAGTCCTGGACGCTGGCGCAGACGCTCGGCTAGCGCGGGGATGTGGCTGAGGAAGATCCCCAAGCGCTGTCCCTGATCGCTCAGAGTCTTGCGCCCTAGCAAGTCCAGAGACTGGATGTAGTTCGTGCCTTCATAGATCGGACAGATGGCCGCATCGCGCAGCAGCTGCTCCATGCCGGTTTCGACGATGTAACCGTGCCCACCGAACAGCTGGAGAGCGGACGAGATATGTGTACCCGCGTGCTGAGACAGGTAGCCCTTGACGATGGGGGTCAACAACTCTGCCAGCTGTGAGGCCTCCTTGCGTCGCGCGTCATCCGGGTGGCAACGCGCTTCATCAAGCAGGGTGCCGACCCAGGCGCAGAGCAAGCGTGCTGGCTCAATAAACAGCCGCTGCTGAACAAGGCTCGACTTGATGCCAATATGACTTAACAGAGGGTCAGCGGGTTGATCGGGGTGCGTGGCACCATTCAGCGCGCGGCCTTGCAAGCGCTCCTGGGTATAGCGCAGCGCGTTTTGGTAAGCGACCTCGGCCAGACCTACGGTTTGGACACCGACGGCGAGCCGTGCGCTGTTCATCAGCAGGAACATGCAGGCAAGGCCACGGTTCAATTCGCCGACGCGGTAGCCCCTGGCATTCTCGAATGCCAGGGCGCATGTGGCGTTGGCACGAATGCCATGCTTGTGCTCAAGCGCGATGACCGACACCCCGTTGGCTGAGGCAGGAACCTCCAATTGGTATTTCGGCACGACGAATAGGCTGAGGCCGCCAGTACCTGCCGGGGCCCCTTCCGTTCTGGCGAGCACCAGGTGAACGATGTTCTCGGTCAGGTCGTGATCGCCGTTCGAGATGAATATCTTGGTTCCACTCAGGAGGTAGGAGCCATCCGACTGCGTGACTGCAGTCGTGCGAATCAGACCAAGATCGCTGCCAGCCTGAGGCTCGGTAAGGCACATGGTGCCAAGCCATTCGCCACTGGCAAGCTTGTCGGAAAACAGGGATCGAACCCGCTCATCGCCGAATCGGTCGACACAACGGAGAACACCTTCGCGCACGTTGGCGAAAATGCTGAAAGACAGGTTGGTGGAGGCGAGCATCTCGTCAAAGAAGACACCTGCCGTTCCTGGGAAACCTTGCCCCCCAATGGACAGTGGGACCGTCAGGGCGGGCCAGCCGTTCTCCTGAAACAGGCGGTAAGCTGACTTGAAGCCCTGTGGGGTTTTGACCCCACCCTGTTCAAGCCTGCAACCCTCGGCATCGCCGCTGCCGTTCAAGGGCAGCAGTTGCTCTTGGGTGAGCTCGGCACCGACCTCCAGAGTGGCCTTGAACAGGTCGACGTCGATATGGTGGTGCTGTGGCAGCAGAGGCAACAGCTCTGAAAGTCGAAGAACCTTGTGAGCGAGGAAGTTGAACTCCTCCAGTGGTGCTTGGTACTGCAGCATCTCTTGCCCCTGCCTTATTGGTTAACGACCTTTGAACACCGGTTCGCGCTTCTGCATCATCGCCATGACGCCTTCACGCACGTCTTCGCTCTTGATCAGCGTGAACAGCAGTTCGTTGAGCTTGGAGAGCGCGGCATCGTCACCCTCGTCGCGCGCCTGGAAGGCAGACTGCAGGGTGGCCTTGATGGCCAGCGGTGCGGCTTTGGCGATGCGCTCGGCGTACTCGATGGCGCGCGCCAGTTCCTGGCCTGGCTCAACGACCTCGGTCAACAAACGCATAGCCAGCGCCTCGTCAGCCCCAAACTCTTCGCCGGTCAGCATGTAGCGCATGGCGTTAGTCCAACCTGCGGCCTGAGTAAAGCGCACGGTGGAGCCGCCAGACGGCGGAATGCCGCGCAGCACCTCCAGGTGGGCGAAGCGGGTGTTGCTGGCGGCAATCGCGATGTCGGCGTTGAGCACCAGCTCGATGCCCGCAGTCCAGCAGGTGCCTTGCACGGCGAGGACCACTGGTTTGGTGCGGCGCGGCTTCGAGACGCCCCACGGGTCGATACCCTCGTCCGGGTACTTGAAGCCGCCCGAAGCCAGCTTCGGCGTCAGCTCCATCAGATCGAGGCCTGCCGTGAAATGGTCGCCGTGGGCGAACACGACGGCGCAGCGCATTTCATCGTTGCGCTCGAATTCCCCCATGGCCAGGGCCAAGTCATTGAGCATGGCGCTGTCGAAAGCGTTGCGTTTGCCGGCCCGTTCAAGACCGATAAGGAACAGATGACCACGCTGCTCTCGGGTAACGCGACCCGGACCGCTGTTTGCTTCGCTCATGGGAGACTTCTCCTGGCTTAATGAGGGGGCTGCCTGGCAATTCCAGGCGGGCTCTAATTACTTACCGAATGTTCGGTTTGATAAAACTAAACAAACATTCGGTAACCGTCAAATTGAGACGCCAAGGCTTATGACGTAGAATCAATCTGCATGATTTAGAGCAGGAGTAACCCGTGCGCCCACTGAAAATCCCACGCGATGAGCTTCTGCAGCGCTGCGCCAATACCTTCAAGCGCCTCGGCTACCACGGCACCACCATGGATGCGTTGTCGTCCGCCTGCGGGTTGACCAAGGCGTCCTTCTACCATCACTACCCCAACAAGGAATCGCTACTGCGGGACGTGCTGGGCTGGACGCATGAGCGGTTGAAACAGTCGCTGTTCTCCATCGCCTTCGATGAAAACCTGGCTCCGCAAGAGCGACTCACAAGCATGGGGCGCAAAGCCAAGAAGCTCTTCCAGGACGACTCGATCGGTTGTCTGATGGGCGTCGTCGCGGTCGATGCCACCTATGGCAAGGTGGAGCTGATGGAGCCGATCCGGCTCTTCCTGGATGACTGGACTGCCGCGTTCGCCAAGCTCTATAGCGCCGGGTACAGCCAGGAGGAGGCGCAACGGCTGGCGAGGCAGTTGGTGGCCGACTTCGAGGGGGCCATCTTGCTGGCTCGTATCTATGGCGATCCGAGCTACATAGATGCTGTGACCGAGCGAGGCCTGCATCAGCTGGAATCAGCGGGCGTAGGCGTCTAGGCCAGTTCCCGCTCAAAACTCCGTTGCAATTCCTGCCAGATCAGGTCGAGCGGCTCCACACTGCGAGCGGCTCTGCACAGCGCGACAGAACCCTCGATGGAAGCAATCGCGAACAGTGCCAAGCTGCGAGAGCGGATTTCCGCTACGCCCGCTTCCTGTAGCGAATGACTGATGATTTCCTGCCATCGCACAAAGATGCCGTTGGCCTGATCCAGCAGCTGCAACTGGATCTGCGCTTCCAGTTCGGTTTCCGACTCGCCGCGCTGGTCGGACGTGTACTGCTCGACCGCCACGGCCAACACCGCACAGCCGGCCTGGAAGGCCGTCTCTTCAAGGGTGCTGCGCCACAGGGCGACGAACAGCTCCAAACCTTTCAAAGGACCATGCTTGCCCAGCAGCTGCACCAGCGGCTCGCTAACCTCTCGACCCGCGTGGTCGACGGCGGCCTCAAGCAGCTGACGCTTGCCGCCGGGAAAGTGGTGCGCAATGGAGCCGCGCGGCGTGTTCGAGTAACGAACGACCTCGCGCATGCTGGTCGCGGTCATGCCCTTGCGGCGCAGAAGATCCGCGGCGCCGACGATCATTCGGTCACGAGTGGAAGCGCTCATCGTAAAAATTATGCCACCTGTCATATTTTGATGTAGTCTCGACCTCGACTATGCCACTTGTCATAGTCGTTCATCCACCTCTTCCAATACGAGGCACCGAAAAGATGACCGTTCGCCCCACACTTCCCAATCCAATCGATTCCGTAGCCCTGGCATCGCTGAACACTCCCGATGGCTGGCTTGCCTACCCACTGGGCGATGATGTGATCGAAGGCAATCCCGACACCCGGATGAAGCTTCTGCGTACGGTCGGCGTGAAAACCCCGTACAAAGCCGTGGCGTTCTTCACTTCACAACCGTCGAAGTTTGACTGGCGCTTCGATAATGATGAAGCCTTCGTGCTGATCGAAGGTCGCATCGCCATCACCATGGACACCGGCGAGCGATTCGAGATGAGCGCGGGCGATGCCGTCTCGATTCCGGCTGGGCACACGGGGGTCTGCGAGGTCTTTGAGTTCAGCCGGAAATTCACCGTGGTAACCAGCGGATCCGTTGATTGACCTCACATGGATCTTCGCATCGTGTTCAGGCCACCTGCAGTCATGCTCCAGTTTTATGACCTGAACAGTTGCTCGCCCCGCTCACAGGTGAACGCACCCAACTTGAATTGAAATTGATTGGCTGCTTTGGGTTGCTTTCGGCCATTTATGACAAGCAGTCACAACCAAAAGGAGTCATTCGGATGTACTTTCCTGATCCAGCACAGAATGGCCTGGGTACGCCACCTTCGGCAGCTTGCTGCTGCCGTGCTCATGGGGAATCGAAAGAACTCCAATAAAATACGGGCTTGATTAGGATAATCGTAGGGATATGAATACTAAAAATCAGCATAATTTCATTGTAAAACAAATGGTTATTTTTCTGTTCGAGTCCAGGTCGTGAGCCAGACGTTAAAAGAAGCCTGCAGAAATGCAGGCTTTTTTTTGCCCGAATTTTCCCGCGCCACCCTATCGACAGGGAGTCGACCCGTGAAAAAACTGCATGACCATCCCTTTTTCAAACCGCGTCGCCCCATCGCAGCGCTGACACCGCAAACGCCCAAGCGCGCCTCTGGCACGCTCCTCTCACTGGCCGCCGTGGTGATCTCCATTGCGGCCGCGTCGATTTCCTTCTGGCAGTTGGACCTGATGCGCGAGCACAACCGGCTGTCCGTCAGGCCGTACCTGATGATCACGCCTTATTTGGCGGCCGAAAAAAGCGGTTTGTACCTTTCCAATGAGGGGATTGGGCCTGGCATCATCACCTCGTTCAGCATTCGCGTCGGTGATGAACAGTTCGATGGGCTGGGGGACAGTCGCTGGCCCGCTGTGCTGGAGAAGGCGCGCCTGAATCCCGAATGCTTTGCCAAAGGCTGGCCCACCCAAGGCGCAGCCGTCAGGCCGGGGAATGACATCGCGATTCTGGAGCCGACTAAAAGCACGCAGTTCGGCCCCTTGTGCCTGCTGCAAATGAGCCTGTTCCTGCAAAGGAATGACATCTTCGTACAGATGCACTATGAGTCGCTCTACAAGGAGCCCTTCACCTTTTCTGCGCCCTTGAGAATGAATGAAGCGATGGATATGGGCGCGTTGGGCAAAATACTGCAACGTTGACCCAACACGCGCCCATTACGGCAATTGCTCAATCACCCCGCTCCCCTTCAGTTGCCCCAATTGCTCAGTGGACAAGCCCAGGCGCCCAGCCAATACCTCATCCGTATGCTGCCCCAACATCGGCGCCGGCCGCACGTACTCCACCGGGGTGCCAGACATCTTGATCGGGCTGCCAACCATGGCGAAGTCGGGGTTTTGCGGGTGGGGAATCTTGACCATCAGCCCGCGGGCAACCACCTGAGGCTCTTGCAGGGACTGCGCGATGTTGTTGATCGCGCCCACCGGCACTTTCGCGGCATGGATGCAACTGACCCACTCATCAGCCGTGCGGTGGAGGAAGTGTGCCGACAGCCGCTCGACGATTTCGCCCCGATGGGCAACACGATCGGCATTGCGTCGAAAGCGTGGGTCGTCCGGCAGATGCGGCAGGCCGATGCTCTGGCACAAAGCGATGAACTGGCTGTCGTTGCCACAGGCGATGATGAAATCGCGGTCTGCCGCACGGAACACCTGGTACGGCACGATATTGGCGTGAGCATTGCCAAAGCGTTGGGGCACCTTGCCAGAGGCCAGGTAGTTCATGCTTTGGTTGGCCAGTGTCGCGACCTGCACGTCCAGCAGGGCCATATCGATATGCTGGCCGACACCGGTGCGCTCGCGACTGAGCAACGCGGCCTGGATCGCCACCGTGGAATACAGCCCCGTCATCAGGTCTGAAAACGCCACGCCGACTTTTTGCGGGCCGCCGCCCGGTAAGTCATCGCGCTCGCCGGTGATGCTCATCAGGCCGCCAATGCCCTGGATGATGAAGTCGTAGCCGGGCTCTTCGGCGCGCGGGCCGGTCTGGCCAAAGCCGGTAATGGAGCAATACACCAGGCGCGGATTGATCTCGGCCAGGGCCTCGTAGTCCAGGCCATAGCGCGCCAGGGAGCCAGCCTTGTAGTTCTCGATCAGTACATCGGAACTGGCCGCCAGCGCCTGCACCAATGCCTGGCCTTCAGCGCTGGCCAGGTCGATGGCAACCGATAGCTTGCCGCGGTTGGTGGACTGGTAGTACGAAGCCTGGCCGGAGGATTCGCCGGTGTCGGTCTTCATCCACGGCGGCCCCCAGCCGCGTGTGTCATCGCCGCTGTGCGGGCGCTCGATCTTGACCACCTCCGCGCCCAGGTCCGCCAACACCTGACCACACCATGGCCCAGCCAATACCCGGCTCAAATCCAGTACGCGCAAACCTGTTAATGCACCCATTGTTGTTATTCCTGAAGGTCTGTAGCACCGACTGTCGGTTCTGGATGACATTGCCACCCACTGTTTTGCTATGCGAAATAATATTTCGTATTTTATCGAAATCATAAGTATCGTCATGAAAGATGTAAACGAACCCCCCCCTAAACCCAAAAGAAAAAATCATAACTATTTGATTAAAAAGAACTAATCAAAAATTTCTGAAAAATCACTATCACTCGCTATATTTCGCATAGCGGAATATAGTTTTGTTTTATTGATTTTACGAAAGAAGGAGGCCTACCATGCGCCGCACACCAGAGACGCCAACAGGCAGCAACGCTCTCGAACACCTGCTGGTGGATCCGATGAGCACCGAGGAGGAGGAAGACAAAGACCGCCAGTTCGTCACTGCGCTGGCCCGAGGCCTGGAACTGTTGCGCTGCTTTACCCCCAGCGAAAGCGTGTTGGGCAATCAGGAGCTGGCGCGCAAGACCGGCTTGCCGAAACCGACGGTGACCCGCATGACCCACACCCTGACCCGCCTGGGCTACCTCAAGCACCTGCCGCAGTCGGGCCGGTACCAGCTGGAGGTGGGGGTGATGGCGTTTGGTTACGCGATGCTTTCCAACCTGTCGGTGCGGGCCGTGGCCCACCCGCTGATGGAGATCATGGCCAGGTACGCCCAGGCCGCCGTCGCGATGGCCAGCCGGGATCGCCTGGACATGGTGTACCTGGACGTGATCCAGGGCGAAGCGAACATGACCATGCGTCGCCAGGTCGGTACGCGCCTGCCACTGCACTTGAGTTCGGCGGGCCGCGCGTGCCTGGCGGCGATGCCGGAGAACGAGCGTGAGTTCATGCTCGAGCATGTCCGCCAGCGCCATCTGGACGATTGGCCGAACATTCGCAAAGGGCTGGAGCGCGCGTTCAGGGATTACACCGACTTCGGCTATTGCATGTCGATCGGTGAGTGGCACCGCGATGTCAATGCCATCGCCGTGCCCATGCTGCACACACGACATGGGCTGTTGACGTTCAACTGTGGCGGGCCGAGTTTTCACCTTTCCCGGGGAAAACTCGAAGACGACATCGGGCCGCGTCTCAAGCACATGGTCAACAACATCGAGGCCGCCGCCCGCTAGACCGACCAGTGCGCGGCCTCGGCAGATCCAATACAACAGGCCCGCCGAACGGGCCGCCGAGGAATGCACATGATCCGCGACCCGCAAACGCTCCATATCCTGCTGGACTCCATTCGCCAGTTCGTCAATCAAGCGCTGATCCCACGGGAAAACGAAGTCGCCCAGTGCGATGACATACCGGCAGATATCGTCCAGCAATTCCAGGACATGGGCCTGTTCGGCCTGACCCTGCCCGAAGCCTATGGCGGCCTGGGCGTGACCATGGAGGAAGAAGTCAGCATTGCCTTCGAGCTGGGGCGCACTTCGCCGGCATTTCGCTCCTACATCGGGACCAACAATGGCATCGGCTCCATCGGTATTCTGCTGGACGGTACTCAAGCGCAGAAACAGCACTACTTGCCCAAGCTTGCCAGCGGCCAGTTGCTCAGCGCGTTCTGCCTGACCGAACCGGATTGCGGCTCCGACGCCGCCTCGCTGAAAACCACTGCGGTGCGCGACGGTGAGCATTATGTAATCAACGGCACCAAGCGCTTTATCACCAACGCCCCCCATGCCGGGATTTTCACGGTGATGGCCCGCACCAACCCGGATATCAAGGGCTCGGGCGGCATCAGCGCGTTTATCGTCGAGCGCACGACCCCGGGCGTGTCCCTGGGCAAACGCGACCACAAAATGGGCCAGCAAGGCGCCCACACCAGCGATGTGATTTTCGACAATGTGCGCGTGCCCGCCGAGCAACTGATCGGCGGCGTCGAAGGCGTGGGTTTCAAGACCGCGATGAAGGTGCTCGACAAGGGTCGCCTGCACATCGCCGCGATCAGCGTCGGCGCAGCCGAGCGCATGCTTGACGATGCCCTGCACTACGCCATCGACCGCAAGCAGTTCGGCCAGCCGATTGCCGAGTTCCAGCTGATCCAGGCCATGCTCGCCGACAGCAAGGCCGAAATCTACGCGGCCCGCTGCATGGTGCTGGACGCCGCGCGCAAGCGTGACGACGGCCTGAATATTGGCACCGAAGCCTCCTGCGCGAAGATGTTTGCCACGGAAACGTGCGGCCGGGTAGCGGACCGCTGCGTGCAGATCCATGGCGGTGCGGGGTATGTGAGCGAGTACGCGATCGAACGGTTTTACCGCGATGTACGGCTGTTCCGATTGTATGAAGGCACCACGCAGATCCAGCAGTTGGTAATTGCCCGCAACATGATTCGCGAGGCCCAGCGCTAAACCCCACACACAACCCTAGGGGGGGGGAACCGGGCTTGTGTGTGGGCTTGCTCGCGAAAGCGGTGGGTCAGTTAATAAATAGTTGACTGACACTGCGCTTTCGCGAGCAAGCCCGCTCCCACAGTAGGTCTTCTTTGTTCAGGCAATAGCGCTTCAATCTGCAACACCCATAACCCGTGCCCTACAACTACAACAAGGTATCGCTATGGAAGTTGCCGCATCAGCGGGTGCGTTGTCGCCCGTAAAAAACAACCTGTGGATCATTGTCTTTATTTTCTGCTTCCTGGGTCTTTTGATCGACGGCGCAGACTTGATGCTGCTGTCCTACAGCCTCGGCAGCCTGAAAGCCGAGTTCGGCCTGACCAGTGCCGAGGCCGGTAGCCTGGGCAGCTTCACCCTGGCCGGGATGGCGGTCGGCGGGATTTGCGGCGGCTGGGCCTGTGACCGCTTTGGCCGGGTCAAGACCGTGGTGTGGAGCATCGTGCTGTTCTCGGTGGGCACCGCGATCCTCGGCCTGACCCACAGTTACTGGCAGTTCGCGGCCACCCGTTTCTTCGCCTCCCTCGGGCTGGGCGCACTGTATGTCGCGTGCAACACCCTGATGGCCGGCAACCTACATGACCGAGAGCTTCGAGGCGAAATTGCGCGGCTCGGCCGTGGGCGGCGCCTACAACATTGGCCGGATTGGCGCGGCGCTCGCACCGGCGGCCATTGGCTTCCTCGCGTCCCATGGTTCGATTGGCGTGGGCTTTTTGGTGATGGGCGCGGCGTACTTTGTCTGCGGGGTGATCCCGGCGCTGTTTATCCGTGACAAGCAGTTTGACCCCCAAAAACAATAACCCCTGTAGGAGCCGGCTTGCCGGCTCCTACAAAGGGCGATAGCGCAGATCCCGCAGGAAAACCTAGCCGTTTTGCCAGTTACTTAAACGTTCCGTTCAAATTATCGTGTACCCGACCAACTTTGATGGCAGGGCCGGAAATGGAATTCATCGAACAACGCCAGGGCTACGCCGCCTTTCGCGACTACCAGACCTGGTATCGCGTGACCGGCAACCTCGACAGCGGCAAGACCCCATTGGTCATCCTCCATGGCGGCCCCGGCGGCACCCATGACTATCTGGATGCCTTCAAGGATGTCGCGACCAGTGGGCACGCAGTGATTCACTACGATCAACTCGGCAATGGGCGCTCCACCCACCTGCCCCATCAGCCCGCCGATTTCTGGACAATTGACCTGTTCCTCGAAGAGCTC
This sequence comes from Pseudomonas fluorescens, assembly GCF_000730425.1. NCBI lineage: Bacteria > Pseudomonadati > Pseudomonadota > Gammaproteobacteria > Pseudomonadales > Pseudomonadaceae > Pseudomonas > Pseudomonas fluorescens. Next base: position 1,779,941 of record NZ_CP008896.1, read on the forward strand.
GACAACCTGCTCGGCCATCTGCAAATCAGCGACCAGTACGCGATCCTCGGCCATGCGTGGGGCGGCAGGCTCGGCAGTGAGCACGCGATTCGCCAACCCAAAGGCTTGCGCGCCTTGATCGCCGCCAACCTGGCTGCCGGCTTCGATGACCAACCCCTGTGCCGGATCAACCCGTGGCCCAAAGAAGTGGCACGCACCTTCGTCCAGATGGCAGCCGATCCTACCGTGTACAACGCTCTGCACGGCCCGATCAGCCTTGGCCAGCTGTCGCGGATCAACGTGCCGACCCTGGTGATTGGCGGGCGGCATGACCAGGCTACGCCGCTGGAATTCAAGATGTTCCTCGGCCAGATCGCCACTGCGCGCGCGGCGTTGTTCGAGGACTCCAGCCATATGCCCCATGTGGAGGAACGCCAGCCATGCATGGGCACGGTGGTGACGTTTTTGGATGAGGTGTGCTCGCCCCACTGTTGAAACCCCACCCATCAACTGTGGGAGCGGGCAAGCCCACTCCCACAGTTTGGGTGTGGTGCTCTGGCTACACCTCGCTGGTTTCAGCCCTGCCCGGTACCGCCACTTTCTGCTGCGCGTCCTCCACCATGGGAATTTCCTTGCCCTCGGCATCAAACAATTTGCCCTTGCTGAAGTAGTCCCCGTCCCGCAGTGCCGCCACATCCTGGAAGCACAGGCTGCGCTCGGTACCGGCGACGAACACCGACTGCTGGTCCGAGTTGCCGGCGGTGAAATGGTTGAACGCCAGGTTCAGCAGGATCGCCATGATCGCCGAGGAACTGATGCCCGAGTGGAAAATGGTCGCGAACCAGCTGGGGAACTGATCGTAGAAACTCGGCGCGGCGATGGGGATCATGCCAAAGCCGATAGAGGTGGCGACGATGATCAGGTTCATGTTGTTGCGGTAATCGACCTTGGACAGCGTGCGGATCCCGCTGGCCGCCACAGTGCCGAACAACACGATTCCGGCACCGCCCAGCACCGAGGTCGGTACGGCGGCAATCACCCGGCCCATAAAGGGCAACAGGCCAAGGATCACCAGGAACAGGCCGCCCGTGGCCACGACATAACGACTCTTGACCCCGGTCACCGCCACCAGGCCGACGTTCTGGGCGAAGGCGCTTTGGGTGAACGAACCGAAGATCGGCGCAAACATGCTCGACAGCATATCGGCACGCAGGCCATTGCCCAGGCGCTTGGAGTCAACCTTGGTGTCGATGATCTCGCCTACCGCGAGGATATCCGCCGAGGTCTCCACCAGGGTGACCATGACCACGATGCACATGGACAGGATCGCGGCCACGTGGAAGGTCGGCATGCCGAAGTGGAACGGCGCGGGGAAGCCGATCATCGGGCCTTGGGTCACAGTGGAGAAGTCCGCCATGCCCAGAAACACGGCGATCAAAGTACCAAACACCATGGCCAGCAGGATCGACAGGCGCGAGATGGTGGCGCTGCCCACCTTGCTCAATAACAGCACCAGCACCAGGGTGATGGCCGCCAGGCCAATGTTCGGCATGCTGCCAAAGTCTGCGGCGCGGCTGTTACCGCCCATGGCCCAACGGGCGGCGACGGGCATCAGTGTCAGGCCGATGGTGGTAATCACAATCCCGGTCACCAGCGGCGGGAAGAACTTGGTAATCCGCGAGAAGATCGGGGTAATCAGCAACCCGATCAATGACGCAGCCATCACCGCACCGAGGATCGCCGGCACACCGCCCGCGCCGTCACTGCCGACAATCGCCACCATGGTCGCCACACCGGCAAACGACACCCCTTGCACCAGGGGCAACTGGCAGCCAAAAAACGGCAGGCCCAGGGTTTGCAGCAATGTGGCCAGGCCACCGGCGAACAACGACGCGGCAATCAACAGGCCAATATCGGCGGGTGATAAACCGGCCGCCTGACCGACGATCAACGGCACGGCCACGATGCCGCCGTACATGGTCAGTACATGCTGCAGGCCGTAAGCCATGTTGGCAGCGACGCCAAGATTCTCATCTTCTGGCCGTTGCGGTGACGCCTTCGGGATAGTCATGGTGAGGGGATCTCTGTTTTTGTTGTGCGCTCACTGTATGCAATAGAAAGATTGGATGTCCATAGAGTTGTATACAATCATTTCCACAAGATACCCATAATCGACGTTACAAAAATCCATTCAGCCGCCCTGCCCCAAGGCTTGAAGCCGTGCCCACAAGGACTTGAAAAAAATGCTCAACCGCACGCTGCGCATCCACTCTGCGGCTATTTGCTATTTCGATATGGTCCGCCGCTGCCATTCGATCCGCGAAGCTGCGCGCCGGCTCAACGTCGCCTCGTCGGCAGTCAACCGGCAGATCCTCAAACTCGAAGACGAAGTGGGCGCCGCGCTGTTCGAGCGCCTGCCCGGCGGGCTGCGCCTGACCGCTGCCGGGGACATCCTGACCCGCCATGTGACCCTGGTATTGCAGGACGTGGAACGGGTACGGGGCGAGCTGGAAGGCCTGAACCAGGTACAGACCGGGCATGTAGAAATCGCCACGGTAGAAGGCGCGACGGTGGAATTGCTGCCAGCCGTACTCAAGCGCATGCGCCAGCGCTATCCGGCAGTGACCATCGGTGTGACCGTGCAGGGTTCACAATCGATTCCGGCAGCGGTGATCAACGGCCAGGCAGACCTGGGGCTGGCGTTTGCCCTGCCGCGCAGTGCGGAAACCACGCAATTGTGTGTCGGCCATTTCCGCCTCGGTGCGTTGGTGGCTCCGGGGCATCCACTGGCCCCCCATGCCAGTGTCAGCTACACCCTGTGTGCTGAACACGGGGTGATCCAGGCCAACAGCGAGCTGTCGATCCACCACTTGATCGCCCCGCTGCACAAGCGCTCGGCGGCTGTGCATAAGCCGTTGCTGCAAAGCAATTCCATGGAACTGGCGCGGCAGTTGGCGCGTCAGCAGTTGGGGGTGGCGTTCCAGACACGAATCGGGATCGAGGCCGATTTGGCCAGGGGTGAGTTGCTGCATATCCCCTTGAATGACCAGGGCGGGATGTTCAGCGATCTGGGGCTGTATGCGCGCAAGGGTCGGGATTTGCCGACGGCGGTCGAATCCATGGCTCACCTGATCAGCGAGGAAATCGCCTTGCGTGAACGCGAAGAATTACCCTGTACACCACGTACTTCCTGACCTTCAGGCCAACTTAAGTGCTGCCGATTCGGCAACGGCCCAGTCGACATTCTGTTCTTTGAGCGTCGCCGCGCTTGTGTCGATACTGCGCCCGGCAGCCCCCGCACGGCTGCCAAGAGCCAAAACGCCAAAGGAACTAAAACAATGAAAAAGGCACTGCACGGCGCGACCGTATTGCTCACACTCCTCGGCGGCGGGGAGGCTGTCGCGGTGGAATGGATGAACAACAGCGTAGGATTTCGCTACGGGCAACAGTTCACCAATCCAAACAACCCCGACGACTTCAGCAAGCGTATCTACAGCTTTACCCATGCCAGCGGTTACCAGTACGGCAGCAACTTCCTCAACCTCGATGTGTTCCTGTCCGACAGCCACGACCCACGCAAGGGTACCGACCATGGCGGCAGCGAAGTCTATGGGGTGTACCGGCATCAGTTGTATGCGTCACGGGTATTCGACAGGCCGCTGGGTACCGGGTTGATCAAGGATTACGCACTGACCCTGGGATTCGACGCCAACCGCAACAACAACCTGGCCTCGGCGAAAAAACGCGCCCTGGTGATCGGGCCGACGCTGAAGTTCAACACGGTCGGGGTGCTGGACCTGAGCCTGATGTACTACAAGGAAAACAACCATTCCGGCATCCCTGGTGCGAAGGATCCGAACCACACCTTCGACGACACCTACATGCTCAACCTGACCTGGATGCGCCCGTTCGAACTCGGCAACCATGGCGCGAAGTTCCAGGGGTTCATCAACCATGTGGGTGAAAAGGGCCATGACTACAACAGCCGCGACACCGCGGCCGAGACCCTGATGCGCACGGCGCTGATGGTTGCGGTACGGCCAGGCAAAAGCGTCAAGCCCAACCTGTACGTGGGTGTGGGCTACGAATACTGGCATAACAAGTTCGGCGTGGAGGGGGGCCGGGGCAGCCGCACCTCGACGCCAACCGTGAATATGGAAGTGACGTTTTAAGCCGCCGCCAACTCCGACTCATCCGACCTGGGCCGCGCCAGCCAGTACCCCAATACCGCCAACGGCGCGGTCGCCAGCATCACGATCGCGGTGATCTGCAAGGGCTCCTCGATCAGCGACGACACCAGCAGGCTGGCGACAAAGCACAAGCCCAGTTGCAGGGTGTTTTGCAACGCCGCAGCCTTGCCGGAGTTTTCCGAAAACGGCATCAGCGCATTCGCCACTACAATCGGGTAGCTGGCGCCGTTGACCAAGGCCATCAGGCAAAACGGAATCAACAAGGTGGTGAGTGTCGGCACCGTCAAGGTCGCCACCAGATACAGCGCCACCATGCTGATGCAGTACGCCACCAGTAACCAGGGCAACAGGACTTTGCCCTGGAGCCGTTGCAAGGCACTGCGGCAACTGTAGCCCCCCACCAGGAACGCCAGGGTCGGCAGGACGTAGCTCAAGCCGATGTCATTGGGGCTGTAACCCATGCCACCGAGGATAAACGGCGATGCGGTCAACCAGGCGAAGAAACTGGCAGAGCACGCGGCGAAGATCAGCACATTGCCGGTAAACACCCGTGACTTGAACAGTTGCCCGTAGCCCAGCCGGGCTTTTGCACGGTCTGTGGCCAGGCGCTTGGGCATGGGTTTGAGCAGCAACGTTGGCACCAGCAATAACAGCGAGACCCCCAGCAACACGGCGAAGATCGCCTGCCACCCCCAATGATTCAACACCACCGCCCCCAACAGCGGCGCCAGCGCCGGTGACAGGGACATCAGCGGCATGATGCTGGCAAACACCCGATGCGCTTTGTCGGCCGGGTAACGGTCGATCACCAGCGCCTGCCAACTGACGGCTGCGCTGCACACCCCAATCGACTGCACAAAGCGCAACGCCAGCAGTTGTGGCGCCGTCTCGACCCAGAACATCCCCAGGCAGCCGAGCACAAACAGGCTCAGGCCGGCCAGCAGGATCGGTTTGCGCCCCAGGCGGTCAGACAGCGGGCCCCAGAGCAGTTGCCCAACGGCAAAACCGGCAAGGAAGATGCTCAAGCTGGCCCCCACCGCACCGGGGGAAATTTGTAGGTGCTGGCCCATGGCACCGAACGCGGGCAAGTACATATCCATCGCCAGATAGCCGAGCATGCTCAGCCCCGCCAGGTACCCAGTGAAACCAAAAGAGTTTTTCATTGAAGCCTTGTGAGTCCTGCCATCAAACAATTTGCTGACTGACGCCTATTATGAAGCTGACAGTTGCGCTGTGAAGCGATAATAATTGGACACTCTTATCAATATTTTTGAAGGCAATACCCATGTGGTCCGAATACTCCCTGGATGTGGTGGATGCCGTGGCCCGTCACGGCAGCTTCAGCGCCGCCGCCCAGGAGCTGCACCGCGTGCCCTCGGCGATCAGCTACACCGTGCGGCAAATCGAGGAATGGTTGGCAGTACCGTTGTTTATCCGCCGCCATCGTGATGTGGAACTGACACCCGCTGGTCGCCTGTTTATCGAGGAAGCCCGCAGCGTGATGAAAACCATGCTCGACACCCGTCGGCTGTGCCAGCAGGTGGCCAATGGCTGGAGCGGCCAATTGAAAGTGGCGGTGGACTCCATCGTCAAACAGCAGCGCTGCCGGCAGCTGGTGCTGGACTTCTATCGCCAGTTCCCTGAAGTGGAGTTGTTGCTGGAATATGAGGTGTACAACGGGGTGTGGGATGCCCTGGCAGACGAGCGCACCGATATTGTGATCGGTGCCACCAGCGCGGTACCGGTGGCGAGTCACTTCACCTTTCGCGACATGGGGCTGTTGAACTGGTTGTGCGTGGTCAGCGCCCGGCATCCACTGGCCCAGGTCGAGGGTCTGCTCAGTGACGATCAATTGCGGCCCTTTGCATCGCTGTGCATGACTGACACCTCACGCAACCTGCCCAAACGCGACACCTGGACCCTGGACAATCAGCGGCGCCTGGTGGTCCCCAACTGGGCATCGGCCATGGACTGCCTGCAGGACGGGCTGTGCGTCGGCATGGTCCCGGCGCACCTGGTGCAACCGCTGATCGACCGTGGTGAACTGGCGGCGCTGCAACTGTCCCGGCCCTTCCCGGCCAGCCCGTCCTGCGTGGCCTGGGCGCAGAACAAGCTGTCGCCGGCCATGACCTGGCTCCTGGACTATCTGGGGGATAGCGAGACGATGAACCAGGAATGGTTGAACGGGCCGGGGTCACAGTAACCGAGCGATGCCCCGCACAATCATCTCCACCTCGTTGCTACCAAGGGTCAGGGGCGGTAGCAAGCGAATGACCTTGCCCCGCGTGACATTGAGCAACAGCCCCTGCTCCCGTGCGGCTCGCTCGGCCAGGTCGCGCTGTGGCGTGGCCAGTTCAATACCGATCATCAAGCCACGCCCACGGATCGTCAGCACTTGCGGGTGTTCGCTCAACTCCACCCGCAGCCGCGCCAGCAGCCGCTCGCCCTGGCGCGCGGCGTTCTCCAGCAGGCCTTGCTCTTCAATGATATCCAGCACCGTACAACCCACACGGCATGCCAACGGGTTACCGCCAAAGGTGCTGCCATGGCTGCCGGGGGTGAAAAGCTTGGCTACCGGGGCCCGGGCCAGGCAGGCGCCAATAGGAATGCCATTACCCAGGCCCTTGGCCAGGGTCATGACGTCCGGGACAATGCCCTCTTGCTGGAAAGCAAACCAGGTACCGGTGCGCCCGATGCCGGTCTGGATCTCATCGAGCATCAATAACCAGCCGTGCTGGCTGCAGTGGGCGCGCAGGGCTTTCAGGTAACCCGGCGCAGCGACCTGCACACCGCTTTCGCCCTGGATCGGCTCCAACAGTACAGCCACGATGCTGGGGCCGAATTCACGGGTCACCGCCTCCAGCGCCGTCAGGTCGCCAAAGCCAACCTTGATGAAGTCTCCCGGCAAACGCTGAAACCCAAGGCGCACCGATGGCCCGTCACTGGCGGCCATGGTACCCAGGGTGCGGCCGTGGAAGGCATTCTCCATGACCACCACCAGCGGCTGCTCGATGCCTTTTTTCCAGCCATGCAGGCGTGCCAGTTTCAACGCGGTTTCGTTGGCTTCGGCGCCGGAATTGTTGAAGAACGCCTGATCCAGGCCCGACAACCGGGCCAACCGTTGGGCCAGGCGCTGCTGCCAGTCGATGCCGTACAAGTTGGAGGTATGCAACAGCAACCCGGCTTGCTCGCTGATTGCCTTCACCAACCGCGGGTGGGAGTGACCGACGTTGGTCACGGCCACCCCGGCCACAGCGTCGAGGTACTCACGGCCTTGCTGGTCCCACAGGCGGGTACCCAGGCCATGGGTAAAACTCAGGGCCAAGGGTTGGTAGGTGGTCATGAGGCAGGCGGTGGTCATGGCATTGGGCTCCATCGTGGTCAGGGCCTCAGTATCGTTGGCCACCCAAGCTGGATAAACTGCACATATATGCAATCACTTTAAACCAGGACTTGATAATGGATCTGTTCCAGGCAATGACCGTCTACGTCAAAGTGGTGGAGACCGGCAGCATGACTGCGGCGGCGCAGGCCTGTGGCCTGTCGACCACCATGGTCGGCAACCACCTGCGTGCCCTGGAGCAGCGCCTCGGTGTCAGCCTGCTCAAGCGCACCACCCGCAAGCAAAGCCTGACCGAGTTTGGCGGCCTCTATTACCAGCGCTGCCTGGAGGTGTTGGGGTTGGTGGCCAACTCCGAGCAGTTGGCTGAACAGATCCACAGCGAGGCGCCACAAGGGCTGCTGCGCATCACCGCCCCGCCCGCCTTCGGTGCCGAGCGCCTGGCACCGGCGCTCAGTGCGTTTTCCCGGCGCTACCCGCAGATCCAGCTGTATGTGGTGTTGAGCAATCAAGCGATGGACCTGATCGACAGCGGCTTCGACGTTGCGATCCGCCTGGGTGAACTGCAACTCTCCAGCCTGATCGCCCGGCCCTTGCAGGACTACACCATGACCTTGTGCGCATCGCCGGATTACCTGGCCCGCCGGGGCACACCCCAACAGCCCATGGATTTACAGAAGCATGATTGCCTGGCATTCGCCTATCCATCGACCGATGACTGGCGCAACGCCGACAAACTTTGGCGCCTGCGGGGAGCCGAGGGCGAGGTAGAAGTCGCCGTATCCGGGCCCATGACTATCAACAGTTCCCAGGCCCTGCACCGTGCGGCCGTCGAAGGCATGGGCATCGTGATGCTGCCCGACGCCCTGGTCGGTGCCGATATACTGGCGGGCCGGCTGGTGGCGCTGCTGCCAGGCTATCAGTCACCTTCGCGCCCGATGCACCTCTTGTATGCACAGGACCGCTATCGCCTGCCCAAGCTGCGGGCCTTCGTCGATTTCGCGATCGAACAATGGGCGCGCTAGACACTCACCCCCAGGGCCTGTAGCTCACGGCGGGTCTGTTCAGGTGATATGTGGTGTATACCGTGCCAGCCCAGAGCACTGGCGGCATTGGCGTTTTCGGCCACATCGTCGATAAATACCAGCTCTTCAGCCCGGATATCCGGCAGATGGGCACGGACCTGGTCGAAGCTGGCACGGTAGATCGCCGGGTCAGGCTTGATCAGCTTCACCTCGCCGGACACCACGATGTTGCGAAAGTATTTGAGAAACGGGTAGTTGGCGCGGGCATAGGGGAAGGTTTCTGCGGACCAGTTGGTCAAGCCGAACAACGGTACTTTGGCTTCATGCAGGTCTTCAAGAATCGCCACCCCGTCGGCGAGCAGGCCGCGCAGCATTTCAGGCCAGCGGTCGTAGTAGGCCCGGATCAAGGCCTCATGTTGCGGGTGTTCGGCAATCAGGCTCTGGGTGGCTTCAGCCAGGGAGCGCCCAGCGTCCTGTTCAGTGTTCCAGGCCTGGGTGCAGATGTTCTCAAGGAACCATTGGCGTTCCTGGTCACCGGTAATCAGTTTGCGGTACAGATACTGCGGGCTCCAGTCAAACAGGACACCGCCGAAATCAAAAACTACTGCACGAATCGTCATGAAGATCCTCCGTTATCCTGGTGTGATAAGGGGGGCAGTCTGGCACACCGAGGCCAAGAAGGGGCAAGCGTGGGAGTGTAGGACGGTTCGTAAATATGAGCTTTTTGTAGGAACCCGCTTGCCGGCGAAAAACCCGAGAAGACCGCGGAGTACCAGGCACCCCGCGTAATCGTTGACGATTTTCGCCGGCACGCCGGCTCCTACAAGGGATCAAGCCTGGACCAGGCCTTCGATCTTCACGGTCGGATTGACGTCGGCGTCGTAATCCACACCTTCGATTTCGAAACCGAACAGGCGCAGGAACTCGGCCTTGTAGCCGGCAAAATCGCTGATTTCGTTGACGTTGTCATCGGTCACCTGATCCCACAGCGCCGCAACGGCGTCCTGGACTTTCGGCTCCAGCTCAGCCAGGTCGGCACGCAGACGGCCATCGCTATCGAGCTTCGGTTCGCTGCCATACAGGCTGTCCTTGAACAGGCCGTAGACCTGCTCGATGCAGCCTTCGTGGGTGCCCTGTTCTTTCATCACCTTGAACAGCAGCGACAGGTACAGCGGCATGATCGGGATCGCCGAGCTGGCCTGGGTGACCACGGCCTTGAGCACGGAGACACGGGCATCGCCCTTGATTGCCGCGAGGTTGTCACGCAGGGTCAGGACTTTCTTGTCGAGGTCTTTCTTGGCCTCGCCAATAGAGCCATTCCAGTAGATATCCTGGGTCAGCTTTTCGCCCAGGTAGGTGAACGCGGTGGTCTTGGCGCCTTCGGCCAGCACATCGGCGTCACGCAGGGCGTCGATCCACAGTTGCCAGTCTTCGCCACCCATCACTTTGACGGTGCCATCGATCTCTTCCTGGGTCGCGGGTTCCAGGGTGGTGTCGACCACAACGCCCTTGTCGGTGTTGATCCCGCGCAGGGTCACGGCCTTGCCGATCGGCTTGAGGGTGGAGTTGTGCACCACGCCTTGCGGGTCGGTACGGCGTGGCGCGGCCAGGCTGTAGACCACCAGGTCGATCTTGCCCAGGTCTTTCTTGATGGTTTCGATGGTCAGGCGCTTGATCTCGTCAGAGAACGCATCGCCATTGATGCTCTTGGCGTACAGGCCTTTTTCAGCAGCAAACTTGTGAAAAGCGGCGCTGTTGTACCAGCCGGCAGAGCTGAGCTTGCCTTCTTCGCCTTCTTTCTCAAAAAACACGCCTAGGGTGTCGGCGCCACAACCAAAAGCGGCACTGATACGCGCTGCCAGGCCGTAGCCGGTGGACGCACCGAGCACCAGGACTTTCTTCGGGCCGCCTTCGATGGCGCCGTGTTCGGTCACGTAGTCGATCTGCTCTTTGACGTTCGCTTCGCAGCCAACAGGGTGGGCGGTCACACAGATAAAGCCACGAACCCGCGGTTTGATGATCATAAAATTTCTGCCTCTTCCAAGGTGCCGATGGCCAATGGTGGCCATTACGGCGTCAATCGTACCGGTCTATGACGTCCGAAAAACCGAAGCGTCACGATAGTCGCAATTCTTCTGTTCTCAAAATCCAATCCACACCGGCCAAAGGCACTATATTTTTCCAACAAGGGCGCGGATTCAGCAAATTCTGCGGCATGATGAGGCAGGACAGTGTTTGCGTCCTGCCCCCATGGCAGGGAAAATGCCCGTCCTGTGCGACCGTATTCGGCGCTCTTCATCTTCAAGCCACTGGCTGTTCATCGCCCGGTGGCTGCGTTTTCAAGGAATAAGAATGCCTCAACGCCAAGTCATCAATGCCTCCGTCAGCCCCAAGGGCAGTCTCGAAACGCTGTCGCAACGTGAGGTCCAGCAACTGAGCGAAGCCGGCTCCGGCAGCATCTATACGCTTTTCCGCCAGTGCGCCCTGGCTATCCTCAACACCGGCGCCCATATCGACAACGCCAAGACCATCCTCGACGCCTACAAAGACTTTGAAGTGCGCATCCATCAGCAGGATCGCGGCGTACGCCTGGAGCTGTTGAACGCACCGGCGGATGCGTTCGTGGATGGCGAAATGATCGCCAGTACCCGGGAAATGCTGTTCAGCGCCCTGCGCGATATCGTCTACACCGAAAACGAACTCGATAGCCAACGCATCGACCTGAGCACCTCCCAAGGCATCACCGACTACGTGTTCCACCTGCTGCGCAACGCCCGTACGTTGCGCCCGGGTGTCGAACCAAAGATCGTGGTGTGCTGGGGCGGTCACTCGATCAATACCGAGGAATACAAATACACCAAGAAAGTCGGGCACGAATTGGGCCTGCGCAGCCTCGACGTGTGCACCGGTTGCGGCCCGGGCGTGATGAAAGGCCCGATGAAGGGCGCAACCATTTCCCACGCCAAACAACGCATCACCGGCGGGCGCTACCTGGGCCTCACCGAGCCGGGCATCATCGCCGCCGAGGCACCGAACCCGATCGTCAACGAACTGGTGATCCTGCCGGATATCGAAAAACGCCTGGAAGCCTTCGTGCGGGTTGGCCACGGCATCATTATTTTCCCAGGTGGCGCCGGCACGGCCGAAGAGTTCCTGTACCTGCTGGGCATCCTCATGCACCCGGACAACCGTGAAGTCCCCTTCCCGGTCATCCTCACCGGGCCAAAACAGGCGGCACCGTACCTGCAACAGTTGCATGCGTTTGTCGGCGCAACCCTCGGTGAAGCGGCCCAGGCCCACTACCAGATCATCATTGATGACCCCGCCGAAGTCGCCCGACAGATGACCGCAGGACTGAAGGCCGTCAAACAGTTCCGCCGTGAACGCAACGACGCCTTCCACTTCAACTGGCTGCTGAAGATCGACGAAGGCTTTCAGCGCCCGTTCGACCCAACCCACGAAAATATGGCCAGCCTGCAACTGAGCCATGCCCTGCCGCCCCATGAACTGGCGGCCAACCTGCGCCGGGCGTTCTCGGGGATTGTGGCGGGCAACGTCAAGGACAAGGGCATCCGCCTGATCGAACAGAATGGCCCGTATGAGATCCACGGCGACCCGACCATCATGAAGCCGCTGGATGAGCTGTTGAAGGCATTTGTGGAGCAGCATCGGATGAAACTGCCCGGTGGTGCGGCGTATGTGCCTTGCTATCGTGTCGTCCAGTAACAGGCAGACTGCCAGGTCATATGCTGTAGCGCTTTAAGGGTCGCCTCAGGGAGGGTCGATAGCAAAAACCGGACTAAGGTTTTATCTATTCCAGCCCACCGACATCTAAAAAGCAGTCTAAGGACCAACAGATGCAGCACCTTGGCGTTGCTGCAATCGACCTGCTTTGATAAAACCTGTGTTCCACCGCCCCTTGAGAGACCGCCCAACGTGCGCACGCTTTTGCTCGCTGCCCTGCTCCTGACACCCACCCTGACCTTGGCGCAAACCATTGCCTGGCCCGACCTCCCCGAGAACTGTTTCGTCAGCGGGCGATCCGCCACCAACGACGATGTCGACAATGGTTGTGCGGCGTTTCTGATCAATGTGAAAGGCAAGGCGGCAGGCACACCGATCAAAATGGATATTCCCCAATACGCCATGCACGTCGAGGCGGGTACAGGCAAAGAGACGCCGGTGATCATCATCCAGGCGGAACAGAACGGTGATATCAAGGCTGTGGGGTACAAGGAGCTGGGCACCGAGCAACTGGGGGCGGCGCTGCTCAAGGAAGTGCGGCTTTTGGGAACGAAAAAGCCGAGCTAGAGCGCAGCCCTGAACCGCGTCCATAAGGCGCCGCAATCAAAATCAAAAAACCCGCTGACCGTTGCCGGTTCAGCGGGTTTTTAGCTATCGACTCAATCCTGTCTCAGGACCTCGTCAAACGCTTACAGCGCAATGTCAGCCGCCGGCTTGCTCAGCTCAGCCGCAGGCTTGGCAGCTTCGGTAGCTTGCGGAGCAGCCATTTGCGGAATGACTGGCGGAGGCGTCAGTTGCAGAACCTTGGCGGTGTAGGCCCATTCTTGCGCAACACGCTCAGGGCTGCCGTTCAGCTTGGTGCCATAGCTAGGCACGATCTGCTTCAACTTTTCCTGCCAGGCCGGGGTAGCGACCTTGTCCTTGAACACCTTTTCCAGCACGGTCAGCATGATCGGTGCTGCAGTGGACGCACCTGGCGACGCACCCAACAGGCCGGCGATGGTGTTGTCTGCAGAGCTGACCACCTCGGTACCGAGCTTCAGGATGCCGCCTTGCTCTTCGTCACGCTTGATGATCTGTACACGCTGGCCGGCTTGCCACAAGCGCCAGTCTTCTTTCTTGGCATTCGGGAAGTACTCTTGCAGCGCCTTGAAGCGGTCGTCATCCGACTGCATCAATTGACCGGCGAGGTACTCGACCAGTGGATATTCGCGGATACCGACTTTGGTCATTGGCCAGATGTTGTGGGTCGTGGTGCTGGTCAGCAGGTCCAGGTACGAGCCTTCCTTCAGAAACTTGGTGGAGAAGGTCGCGAATGGGCCAAACAGGATCACGCGCTTGCCATCCAGCACTCGGGTGTCCAGGTGCGGAACCGACATCGGCGGCGAACCTACCGACGCTTTGCCGTAAGCCTTAGCCAGATGTTGCTCGGCAATCGTTGGATTCTCGGTCACCAGGAACGAGCCGCCAACCGGGAAACCGGCGTATTCCTTGCCTTCAGGAATGCCCGACTTCTGCAGCAAGTGCAGGGCACCGCCGCCCGCGCCGATGAACACGAACTTGGCGTCGGTCTCGGTCTTGGTCCCGTCTTTCAGGTTTTTGTAGCTGACGCGCCACGAACCGTCGGCGTTCTTGGTGATGTCCTGCACTTCGCTCGACAGTTTCAGGTCGAACTTGGGTGTGGTCTGCAGGTGAGCGACGAACTGGCGGGTAATCTCGCCAAAGTTCACGTCGGTACCGATCGGCGACCAGGTAGCCGCGATTTTCTGGCTCGGGTCACGCCCTTCCATCATCAGCGGAACCCACTTCTTGATCTGTACCGGATCTTCGGAGTATTCCATGCCAGCAAACAGCGGGCTCGCCTGCAGCGCTTCGTAACGCTTTTTCAGGAACTTGATATTGTCATCGCCCCACACAAAGCTCATGTGCGGAGTGGAGTTGATGAACGAGCGCGGGTTCTTCAGAACGCCTTGCTGAACCTGCCACGACCAGAACTGGCGGGAAATCTGGAACGCTTCGTTGATCTCGACCGCTTTCGGGATCTCAACGGTGCCGTCCTTGTTTTCCGGGGTGTAGTTCAGCTCAGCCAAGGCAGAGTGACCGGTACCGGCATTGTTCCAGCCGTTGGAGCTTTCTTCGGCGACGCCGTCCAGGCGCTCAACCATCTCCATGGACCAACCCGGCTCCAGCTCATTGAGCCAGACACCCAGGGTTGCACTCATAATGCCGCCGCCGATCAGCAGCACATCAACTTTCTTTGCCTCTTCCGCCTGGACGGAAGTGATCCCCATCGACAAAGCCAGCCCCAGCAGGGCGGTGTTCACTTTTTTAAACATCGTAGCACCTATGATAAAACGCCTTCCGCCCTACCGCCCTCGACCTTCTGGCAACCGTGGTGCGCAAAACATCAGGCAATGTTTTGCTGGTTCCCGTACTCCCAAGAGCTGCAGGGTGGGCACACAAAGCCGACGTATCGACCTCACTTTTATGTCCCTTCTGCGCTGACTTCTTATCATTATTGGCTTCAGCTACCTCGGCAACAGCTACCCTGCCGGTACGCATTCGGGCGTGCGTACCAGAGAGAGAATAGACCAAGATGGCGTGCAGAATATCATGGTCCGGCTGGATCGGGCGTCTGTTCTGGACTTGGTGGTCGTGTTGGCAACAGGCTCAGCGCGACATCGACAGACTGGCGAAGGCGCTCCGAGGTAACGCCATCCCTCGCCTGGATGGAAATTCCGTGCAGAAAGGTCGCATAAAAGTCCCCCAGCGCCTGCACATCGGCATCCTCGCCAAGCTCACCGTTTTCCTGCCCGCGGTGCAATCTGTCGATAATCGACTGGGTGCGCTGCAGGCGATGCTCGCGCAGCCATTGCTGAACCTCAGCACCATCGGGGCTGGTACTGCTTGCGGCACTCACCACCAGACACCCGCCGGGACGATCCGCTTGCGTGTAAGTGGTGATGGCATCGTCCAGCATATCCCTGATCGCGCCTCTCAAACCTGTCTGTGCCAGCGCACAGTCGGCAAAACCACCCTCGCCGCTTTCATATAACGCCACCGCCTCACGAAACAACGCCTGCTTACTGCCAAAAGCGGCGTAAATCCTCGCCGAGGCAATACCCAACGCATCCACCAGCGCCGACATGCTGGTGCCCTCATACCCTTGCTCCCAGAACAACAACATAGCGCGCTGCAATGCCGCTCCCCTGTCGAATTCGCGCGGACGTCCAGCCATTAATTGCTTACCTGTTGGTGTGATTTCATCACTTTAACTCATATCGGGTTGACGGTAATGAATCGGCCAGCCTATTCTTTGTTGATCGACAAATAATAGAGAGAATCTGATGCGTACCCTTAAAGGACCTAGTTTGCACCTGGCGCAATTCAGTGGCGCCGAGCCACCTTTCAATAGCCTGGAAAACGTCGCCCAATGGGCCAAAACGCAAGGTTTCAAGGCCCTGCAGATTCCGGCCTGGGACAGCCGATTCTTCAATGTCGAACTGGCCGCGCAAAGCCAGGCTTATTGCGATGACATCAAAGGCATGCTCTTCGACCACGACCTGCAGATCAGTGAACTGACCAGCCACATGTTTGGCCAACTGGTGGCGGTTCATCCTGCCTACGACGCCCTGTGGGATGCTTCCACTCCAGCGCCGCTGCGGGGTAAGCCCCAGGCCCGTACAGAATGGGCGATCGAACGCATGAAATTGACCATCGCGGCCTCGCAAAAGCTTGGTCTTGAAGACCTGGGCACGTTTTCCGGTTCCCTGGCCTGGCCCTATCTATTCCCCTTCCCGCAACGCCCGGAAGGTCTTATCGATGCAGCATTCGATGAACTGGCACGGCGCTGGCGACCGCTCCTGGACCTCGCCGACGAGAAAGGCGTCAACCTCTGCTACGAAATCCACCCCAGCGAAGACCTCCACGACGGCACCAGTTTCGAGCGCTTCTACGACCGGGTTGACCAGCATCCACGCTGCCGAATCCTATTTGACCCCAGCCACTTCGTGCTGCAACAACTGGACTACTTGAGCTACCTCGACATTTACCAGTCGTTCATCCGCATGTTTCACGTCAAGGACGCCGAGTTCAACGCCACCGGCCGCCAAGGTATCTACGGCGGCTACAGCGACTGGGCCGACCGTGCCGGACGCTTCCGCTCACTGGGTGACGGCCAGGTGGATTTCAAAGGCATTTTTTCCAAGCTGGCCCAATACGACTATCCGGGCTGGGCCACGCTGGAATGGGAATGCTGCTTGAAAAACCAGGAGGCCGGAGCCCGCGAAGGCGTCGAGTTTATCAATCGACACATCATTGAAGTCACTGACCGGGCCTTTGACGACTTCGCCGGAGCCCCGGTCAATCAGCAGCAGATCCAGGCCATGCTCGGCCTGCTGCATGAGGCACAACCATGAACGCTCGCACCGCCACATCGCTGAATAACGGCGACGACTTTACACATCACTACATACGAATCGATGGTAAGAAAACCCACTGCGTCGCGGTGGGAACCGGAGAACCTGTGCTGCTGATCCCGGGCTGGCCCCAAACCTGGTATGCCTTTCGACATACCATGCGAGCTCTGGCACGTCAGGGCTTGCAGGCCATTGCCGTCGACCCGCCAGGCCTGGGCAACTCAGACCGGCCAGCACTGGGCTTCGACACCGGTAACATTGCCGATGTGCTCCATCGGACAATGCTGGCGCTGGGCATCCCGCGCTATCACCTGGTCGGGCACGATGTCGGCATGTGGGTCGCCTATGCGCTGGCAAGTGACCAACCACACGCCGTGCGCACACTGACCGTAACCGAAGCCGTCATCCCCGGCCTGGCCCCACCGCCACCGATTTTTGTCGCACCGGAACAAAACATCTTCCTGTGGCACTTCCTCTTCAACCAGATCCACGACCTACCCGAAGCCCTCATCACCGGAAGAGAGGAAACGTACCTCAATTTCATGTTCGACCGCTGGTCATTCCACCGCGATGCCGTCGCCTCCGACGTCTACATTCGTGCCTACTCGACACCCGGCAGCTTGCGTGCAGGTTTCGACTACTATCGCGCGATTCCCGAAACAATCCGACAAAATACTGATCGCGCTACCCGCATGCTGGAAATGCCAGTACTGGCCATCGGCGCTGAACATGCCACTAACGATGCGCCACTGATGACGCTCCAGGGGCGCGCAACTGACCTGCGCGGGGCGATCATCGCCGATTGCGGGCATTTTGTGATGGAGGAGGCACCGGAGGCTTTTTTGGAGCACTTAGTCGGTTTTTTGCTGGCGCATCCTGAAAGCGGAGACTCTGTGCCAGAAAAGTGAATTGGCAGCATACGAAAAATCCGAAATCAGAAAAACCGATGGAAATCATCGAGTTTTTACGGTTTTCCGACCTGCCGAATTATCGATAATCGCGCCTACTCAAAAGGGAGGCGCGTCTCCAGATGACAGAGGCAAAAAGCTACACCTCCATTGCAAAGTGGTTGCACTGGAGCATGGCGCTCATCTGGATTGGCGCCTGGCTGGTGGGAATCGTGGCCGTTCATTGGCGCGATGAATTCAACCCACAGCATCAACTCACCTTTCTACACAAGGCGATGGCTAGCACCCTTCTATTCCTTATCGTCCTGCGCATCGCCTGGCGCCTGACCCATGCAGCACCAGCGATGCCCGACACGATGAGCCCGCGGCTCAAGCACGCGGCGTTCATCGGCCACCTGCTGTTATACATCGTCGGGCTATTGGGGCTGCCGATCTCCGGCTGGTACTGGAGCTCGGTGGCTGACAAGCCCATCCTGGTTGCCGGCCTGTTCCTGCTGCCGCCGCTGGTCGAGCCGGATAAAAATCTCTATGAACTGGCAAAAGCGATCCACACCTACAGCGCCTGGTTATGTGGCGCCCTGGTAGGTGGCCACATGGTGATGGCGTTGAAGCATCAATTTATTGATAAAGACCAGGTACTCACAGGCATGCTGCCGGGGCATATTGACTGATGTGGGACATCTCCCATTACCCGGCATCAACGGGGTTACTCCGTTCCTGATAAACTGACCGCCCTTTGCCGCCCCCTCCAGATACTTCAATGCCCCTACAGATCGCATCGCCATCACTTTCCCACCGATTTTCGGTTGCGCCGATGATGGATTGGACCGACCGCCACTGCCGCTTCTTCCTGCGCCTCCTATCCAAGCACGCCCTGCTCTACACCGAAATGGTCACCACCGGCGCGATCCTCCACGGTGACCATGAGCGTTTTCTGCGCCACAACGAAGCCGAGCACCCGTTAGCGTTACAACTGGGCGGCAGTGTTCCAGCTGATTTAGCCGCCTGCGCCCGCATGGCCGAGGATGCAGGCTATGACGAAGTCAACCTGAACGTCGGCTGCCCCAGTGATCGGGTGCAGAACAATATGATCGGCGCATGCCTGATGGGCCACCCTGCCCTGGTGGCTGATTGTGTGAAGGCGATGCGTGATGCGGTGTCGATTCCGGTGACGGTGAAGCACCGTATCGGGATCAATGGCCGAGACAGTTATGCGCAGTTGTGTGATTTTGTTGGGCAAGTGAAGGAGGCAGGTTGCACCAGTTTTACCGTGCATGCGCGGATTGCGATTCTGGAGGGGCTGTCGCCCAAGGAGAATCGAGACATTCCCCCGTTGCGTTATGACGTGGCGGCGCAATTGAAGCGGGACTTTGCCGAGTTGGAGATTGTGCTCAATGGCGGGATCAAGACGCTGGAGCAGTGCGAAGAGCATTTGCAAGTGTTTGATGGGGTGATGCTGGGGCGTGAGGCTTATCACAATCCGTATTTGCTGGCGCAAGTGGATCAGCGGCTGTTTGGCAGCACAGCGCCGGTGATCAGTCGGGCCGAGGCCTTGGCGCAGTTGCGGCCTTATATTGCCGAGCATCTGGCTACAGGTGGGGCGATGCATCACATTACGCGGCATGTATTGGGGTTGGGCACTGGGTTTGCGGGGGCACGCAGGTTTCGGCAGTTGCTGTCGGTGGATATTCATAAGGCCAGCGATCCGCTGGCTTTACTGGATCAGGCTGGGGTGTTGCTGGAGGGCCGCTGACCGAGCGGGCCGCTCAATTAAGTGAGCGACGGGTCCATCGCAATCGCGGGCAAGCCCGCTCCGACGCGTTGATCGCGGTGCCGGTTGAACCCGATGGCGATTTTGCCCTCCTACTTACCAGCAAGGCCGGTCATTCAAACGGCTGTTTTCAGGTTGTTGCCCTCGCAAACGATCGAACGCATTTGCGCCCTTGAGCGGCTAGCAGCCGTCGGGTAATGTCATCAGACCCATAGGACAGAGCACGCCCATGACTTCCAAGCTGGAACAACTCAAGCAATTCACCACTGTAGTTGCCGACACCGGCGATTTTGAAGCTATCGCTCGTGTCAAGCCGCAGGATGCCACCACTAATCCTTCCCTCTTGCTCAAGGCTGCCTCCATTCCTGGCTATGCCAAGCTGTTGGATGCCTGCGTGCAGGACTGTAACGGTGATGTGGGACTGGCCAGTGACCGTTTTGCGGTGGCTGTGGGCCAGGAGATCCTGAAAGTGGTGCCCGGCCGTATTTCCACCGAGGTGGATGCCCGCCTGTCATTCGACACTGACGCAGTACTCAAGCGCGCGCATCGCCTGATCGACCTGTACGAAAAATCAGGTATTGGCCGCGACCGTGTGCTGATCAAGATCGCGTCCACCTGGGAAGGTATTCGTGCCGCCGAGCAGCTGGAAAAGGAAGGCATCCAGACCAACCTGACCCTGTTGTTCTCCTTCGCCCAGGCGGTGGCCTGTGCAGAAGCCGGGGTCTTCTTGATTTCGCCGTTTGTCGGTCGTATCTACGACTGGTACAAAAAAGCCAATGGCAACGACTATACCGGCGCCGATGATCCTGGCGTGCAGTCGGTGACACGTATCTACAACTACTACAAGGCCAATGGCTATAAGACGGTGGTGATGGGCGCAAGCTTCCGCAACCTGAGCCAGATCGAAGAGCTGGCCGGTTGCGACCGCCTGACCATCAGCCCGGATTTGCTGGAGAAGCTGGCGGCCGATAATGGCAAGCTGCAGCGCAAGTTGGCGCCAGGCCATGCCGGCGAGCCTCGTGTGCATATGACAGAGGCGCAGTTCCGTTGGGAGTCCAACGAGGATGCAATGGCCACTGAAAAACTGGCTGAGGGCATTCGCCAGTTTGCTCGGGACCAGGAAAAGCTGGAGGCGTTGTTGAGCGCAAAGCTCTAATAAGGGACGACAGCAAAAAGGGCGGTACCCGTAAATGGGCCGCCCTTTTTTGTGTCAGTTGGATAAGTACTGGTTGGTCTGACGCTATAGCTGGCAAGCAAGCTCCTACATAAGCGCAGTGTCAGTGGCGCTCCAAGGCATTGACCAGGTCGTGAAAGGCTTCGCGGTTGGATTCGTTCAGGCCCATCAGGATCTTGTGGGCCTCCAGCACCTTGAGCCGCACCACTTCCTCGGATTGGTCCTGGGACGGCAGGTCTGTCAGGCATTCCGGGCACGGGATCGGACGATCAACGATGTTGAACACTTGATCGAAACCCATCGACTGCAAGAGCCGGGTGATGTCTTCGTGGGTGGTGACGACGGTCGGCAGCAGTCCGACCTTCTGCCGAGACAGAATGGACAACTTGGCCAACAGCCCAAGGGTGGTGCTATCGATGCTGCGGGTTTCGGTCAGATCGATCACGATCGCCGAGAAGTTCAAGGCTGTGAAAATCCGCTCAATCGTTGCATCCAGCGCCGAACACAAGGTCAGGCGCACTTCACCGACAAACTTCAGGACGAAGGTCCCGTCTTGCTCGGCAAATTGGATTCTTCCGGTACTCATCAAAGATTCCTGCTCAACACCAATAGGGCGATATCATCCGGCATCTCCCCTAGCGTGGCCAATCCAAAAACCTGCCGCAGACCATCCAGGCTGCCGCCCGCCGACCTTACCCGCTGGGGCAAGGCAGCTTCTTTCTCTTTGAGTGTAGGCTCTGGAAGAAGGTCCAGGATGCCATCGGACATCAGCGTCAGGCTGAAGGCCGGCGGCAGCTCCAGGATGTGGTCTTCGTAGGTGGCTTCATTGAACAAGCCAACCGGCAGACCACGCCCTTCCAGGTAGCGCACACTGTCTGGAGTGTATAAAACCGGCAATGGCAGGTGGCCGCCAATGCTGTAGGTCAAAAGACCGGTTTCTTCGTCAATCACGCCGCCCACCATCGTCACGTGTTTGCCCAGCTTGCAGCTGATCAGGCCCCGATTGATGTGGCCCAGCACTTGCGAGGGAGTAAACTCCGGCAAGGTGCCGTTGCGCTTGGACTCGAACAACAGCCGTGTGGTCATGAACTTCAACAACACGGTCACGAATGCAGAGGAAGCGCCGTGTCCGGAGACATCTGCCAGGTAGAATGCGACGCGGCGCTCATCCACGCGGAAATAGTCGACAAAATCACCCGACAAGTACAAGGACGGAATGATCTGGTGGGCAAACTGGAACTCGTCGATGCTCCAGGGACTGACCGGCAGCATGTTCATCTGCACCTGGCGACCGGCGTTCTGATCTTCCTGGAGCAGGTTGAGACTGGCTTCGAGCTCACGATTGGCGGTTTCGAGCTTCTCGCGGTAGCGCTGGTTTTCCAGCAGCAGGCGGGCACGGTCCAGCGCACGACGCACCGAATGCTCGAGTACGGCCAGGTCTTCCAGGGGCTTGATCAGGTAATCGGCAGCGCCCAGGCGCAAGGCCTCCACGGCATCGTTCATCACACCGGCACCGGACACGACAATCACCGGTGTCTGCGGGGCAAGCTCGGTGACCTGGCGGATCAGCTCAAGGCCGCCCATCTGGGGCATGCGCAGGTCGCAGATCACCAGGTCGGGCTGGTCGCGCTCAAACACCTGAAGACCCTGAAGACCATTGCCGGCCTGCAGGACGCTGAAGCCACTGTCTTCCAAATAGGCCGCGAGGCTCGCGCGCACTACTTCGTCGTCATCGATTATCAGCAGCGTGGCACTGGTTTTTTGCATGTGGGCAAACGGCGCCAGAATTAGGTTGGCGTAGGCAGTCAGGCAATGGCCCGGCTCACACTACTGGATTCGCTTTCTAGCCTCTCTGTCCTACAAAACATGAGCGCTTGGCTCACGCACAACGGTAAAGCAGAGGTGCCCTTCTAAGGCGCAGACGGTACTCCCATCCGTCAGGGGTTTCAAGCTCATGCCGATGGTCGCTGAGCGTCTTTACATCGCAAATCACCGGGAGTTATAAGAACAGGCAAAACCACAACGCAATGGATGGATGAAACCTATGAGCGCCAATGAACGTGACTATGCCGAAAAGCGCGATTTCATCCGCATGCGTGTGGATGCTGGCGTGTCGTTGATCCATGCAGGACAAGAGATTGCCGGGATCTGCCTGGACCTCTCCAGCTCTGGAATGCAGGTTCAAGCGCAGCACCCGTTCAACGTGGGCGACCAACTGAAGGTGCGTATCGACTCGGAGCATGCCGCGCTCAAGGGCCTGGAGGCCGACACTGAGGTGGTATGGGCGAGGAAAGAAGGCGACGACCAACACCTGGGCCTGAAAATTCTCAAGATGTACTGAAATCAATGCACACAAAAAAGGCGGCCTCAAGGGCCGCCTTTTTCATTCAAGGGTTAACCTCAAAAATCATCCACTACATTGCCGTCCTTGACCTTGAACTCGCGGTTCTGCAGATAGGCATTGCGAATAAAGGTGTATTTGTCGCCATTGATCAGCTTTTCAGCCGACAAGAGGCTGGCGCGAGTATCGATGATGTCGAGGCCAAATGCGCTGTTGCGCGATGGAATGTCGTTCATGTAGCGGTACGGTGCGGCAAAGCTGTCGACATAGATAGACGGCGCATCGCGCAGGGTGCTTGGACCCAGTAGCGGCAACATCACGTAAGGACCGCTGCCTACGCCCCAATAGCCAAGGGTCTGGCCGAAGTCTTCATCACTGCGCTGCAGCCCCATTTTGGTGCCGACATCAATCAAGCCCAGCACGCCAAACGTGGTGTTGACCAGCAAGCGCGCGGTATCGACACCGGCCTGGTGCGGTTTGAGTTGCAACACATTGTTTGCCAGGTTGCCCACATCGCCGATATTGCGGAAGAAATTGTGGATACCGTCTTCGACAAATTGCGGAGTAATGAACTGGTAGCCCTGTGCCAATGGCTTCAGTGCGTAGGTATCAACGGTGTCGTTGAAGGTGAAGATCGGACGGTTGATGCTTTCCCATGGATCGTCTTCCGCAGCCTGGGCGGCGAAAGGCACCAGCAAGACACTGGCACACACTGATAGTTGAGCAAGACACTGGCTCCAGCGCATAGCTTGAACTCCTTGAATGATCTGTCATGGGCGCTATGCCCTGAATAAAGCCGCCAGTATATGACGGAAGTGTAGGATTAGGCAGTTTGAAGGAATTGTCATTCAGAAAATGTACAAATTTCCTACAATCTCATCAGGTGTCATCTGCCTGTCACGGACCTTAGATAGCGTCACAGCTATTTTCAGGGACGTCGAAATGCCCCAACCTCGGATCGTTGCAGACAACGCCCCTTCTTTGACCGCCGTGTTGTTTGGCCTCAGTGGCTGCCTGGTGGACTTCGGTTCCATGGCCCACGCCGACACCATCCCGGCAGGCGAAACCCTGGCCACCCCTGGCGCCTTGAACATCCTGCAATCGCTCAATGAACAAGGCACCCCCTGCGCCTGGCTGGATGAATTGCCCTCCCCCATCACCACAGCCCTGGCCGCCTCCCTGCCGTGCTGGGTCCAAGGTACCCGCCCCGCAGCCGCTTCCTGGCCGGCCCCCCATGCCTGCTGGCAAGCCTTGATGGACCTGGACATCGAGCGCCTGGATGGCTGTGTGCTGGTCAGTGGCGAACCTCGCTTGCTGCAATCAGGGCTCAATGCCGGGCTCTGGACGATTGGCCTGGCATCCTGTGGATCACTGTGCGGGCTCTCCCCTGCCCAATGGCAAGCGCTAGACGAACAGGCGCGTGAACACAAGCGCGCCAAGGCCACCGTCGCGCTCTATGGCCTTGGCGTGCACTCGGTGATTGATCATCTGGGCGAACTGGGCACGTGCCTGGCGGACATCCGCCTGCGTCGGCTCAAAGGCGAGAAGCCCTGATCAAGATCATGCACAGTCGCTGCCAGTGGATTAATCTACAGGTCATCCCGTAGACCTTTCTCGGCGTGCCGTGGTCTATGCCAGTGCCTATCGATAAAAGGAAGAACGCCATGCCTGCCCGCGAAAAACTGCAAGAACAGGTTTCCATCCTGCGCGAGCAATTGAATCAGGACCCGCCTCTACCGCTGGAAAAACGCGAAGCGCTGGAAGCATTGATTGCCAAGTTTGAAGTGCAACTTGAACTGGAACCTGCCACTCAGAACCCCAGCCTTGCCGATGGGGTAAATTTAGCGGTAGAACGCTTCGAGCTGGAGCATCCGGGCATTGCCGGGACATTGCGCAATATCGTGGTGACCTTGGGCAATATGGGTATCTGACCCAAATCCCAGGCCAAGCCCCGAACCCAATGTGGGAGCTGGCTTGCCTGACGATGGCGATGTATCGGTCTGACCGCTATCCCAGGCAAACCAGCTCCCACATTTGTTTGGGGGTGAGGCTTACTGCCGGGCCAGGCGCAGGTTCTGGAACGGCACATCCTCGGTACTGCGGTACGGGTTGATATCCAACCCGCCCCGACGCACATACCGCGCATAAACCGTCAACTTCTCAGGCTTGAGCAAGCGCTGCAGATCGAGAAAGATCCGCTCCACGCACTGCTCGTGAAAGTCCGAGTGCTGGCGGAAGCTCACCAGGTATGCCAACAGGCTCGCATGATCCAACGCCGCGCCACGGTATTGCACCGCCACGCTGCCCCAGTCCGGCTGGCTGGTCACCGGGCAGTTGGATTTGAGCAGGTGGCTGTGCACGCTCTCCTCGACCACACGGGAATCATCGCAACGCAGCAGTTCCGGACGCGGGTGCTCGTAGTTGCTGACACTGATATCCAGGTCATCAATACACACACCCGGCAGGCGTACCACGCCTTCGTCTTCCACCTCGGCCAGGCTGCGGATGCGCACGCCCACCGGCTTGCCGGCCGCCGCGCTCAAGTCGGCACGCAAGGTCGCCTCAAGAGTGGAGGCATCGGCAAACGGCGTCTGGTTCAACGAGTTGAGGTAGAGCTTGAAGGATTTCG
Organism: Pseudomonas fluorescens; assembly: GCF_000730425.1. NCBI lineage: Bacteria > Pseudomonadati > Pseudomonadota > Gammaproteobacteria > Pseudomonadales > Pseudomonadaceae > Pseudomonas > Pseudomonas fluorescens. The sequence goes on from NZ_CP008896.1 coordinate 1,805,460, forward strand.
ATTCGATGATGTTCGGCGAGTCGGCCGGGATGCTGAACTCACCGATGGCCACCACTGGCTTGCCGGACGGCAGCAGCCAGGACAGTTCAAAGCAGTTCCAGAAGTCCACGCCCTTGTAGGGCAACGTCTCGGCGGTCAGGCCCAGCTCGGCCCACTTGGCGGCGCGAGGGATAGGGAACAGCAATGAAGGGGTGTAGGTGCAAATGTATTCACTGGACTTGCCCAGCGGCGAATGTTCGGCTGCGGGATGCATGGCGGAAACCTGGCTAAATAAACCCCGCCAGTCTACCAGCCTTTGCTCCCGCCTTTGAGCGTCAGGTTTATTGGCTGACGTTCAGCTTGCCGACCATTCCCGCCTGATAGTGCCCGGGAAGGTTGCACGCAAACTCCAACGCACCCGCCTTGCTGAAGGTCCAGGTCAGTTCGGCGGTCTTGCCCGGCTCCACCAACACACTGTTGGGATCGTCATGTTTCATCGCGCCCATGTCTCCATGCCCCATTGCCGCGTGATCCATCTGGCCCATGCCGGTGGCTGTCAACATGCCACTCGCCTGCATCTTGAGCATTTCCTTCTGGTGATCGGCGTGCATGCTCGCGTCACCCAGGTTGAATTCGTGCAACAACCGCCCCTTGTTGACCAGCACAAAGCGCACCGTCTCACCGGCTTTTACATCAAGAGACGTGGGGGCGAAGGAAATATCCTGCAGAACCACCTCCACTGTACGAGTGGCCTTGGTTGCCGGCGCCGCCTTGCCAAAGGCAAAGGTGTGGGCGCCATCGGCCAGCGTCGGGACACTCAACACCATCAGGCAACCTGCCAACCACCAAGATTTACGCAAAAACATGTGTATCCTCCAAAGGTATAAGACCCGCGTGTGAAGCACTCTAATAATGCACCGCTGCCAGCTACCTGACGGCTAGATTACAACTTTGTCAGGTTGAGCCAGCCCCCCGGTGCACACGGTATAAAGCCCGTTGCTACCCTTTTGCCATGAGTCGCCTATGAAACTGCTGATCGTCGAAGACCAACCTAAAACCGGCCAATACCTGCGCCAGGGCCTGGCCGAAGCCGGGTTCAATACCGAACTGGTGGCCGACGGCACCACTGGCCAGCACCTGGCGCTGACGGGCGACTACGACTTGCTGATCCTCGATGTGATGCTCCCGGGCCGCACCGGCTGGCAGATTCTCCAGGCGGTACGCAGTGCCGGTCTGGAAATCCCGGTGTTGTTCCTGACCGCACGGGATGCGGTCGAGGATCGGGTCCACGGCCTGGAACTGGGTGCCGACGACTATCTGGTCAAGCCTTTCGCCTTCTCCGAATTGCTGGCCCGGGTGCGCAGCCTGTTGCGCCGAGGCAGCAGCACGCCCCAAGAGACCAGCCTGCACCTGGCAGACCTGCGTCTGGACCTGATCCGTCGCCGCGTGGAGCGTAGCGGCCAGCGCATCGACCTCACCGCCAAGGAGTTCGCCCTCCTGGAAATGCTCCTGCGCCGCCAAGGTGAAGTGCTGCCCAAGTCGCTGATTGCCTCCCAGGTCTGGGACATGAATTTCGACAGCGACACCAACATCATCGAAGTAGCGATCCGCCGCCTGCGCCTGAAGATCGATGACAGTTTTCCCAACAAGCTGATCCACACGGTGCGCGGCATGGGTTATGTGCTGGAAGAGCGGTTCAGTTGATGACGCGTATCTCCCTCGCCAGTCGCCTGGCGTTGTTGTTTGCCGGCTGCACCGCCGTCGTCTCGTTGCTGGCAGGCGTGCTGTTCAGCCAGGCCAGCGAGAAGCACTTCATCGAACTGGACCAGCAACTGCTCGACAGCAAGCTGATGGCTCTGCGCAGCGCTCTGCAAGACGCTGACACGCCGGTGCTGTTCGCCCAACGCGTGGCCGCATTGACCGACGAACTGAGCCATCAACCCGACCTGTCCGTGCGCATCAACGCCGCCGACGGCCAGCGCTGGTTTGATAGCTCCGCGCGTATCCCCGCCGATTTGCCCACCACGCCTGGCCTGCATGACCTGCAAAACGCCGGCACCCATTACCGGGTGTACAACGCCGCCCTGAATCCAGGCAAGCCAGGTTCCGCGCAACTCTCCCTGATGCTGGACATCACCCATCACCAACACTTCCTGCAACGTATGCAACACCTGATCTGGTTGACTGTCGGCCTGTCCGCCCTGGCGACCGCGCTCCTCGGCGCCTGGGCTGCACGCAGCGGGCTGCGGCCACTGCGGCGGATGACCGAAGTAGCCAGCCGCGTGCGTGCCCACTCCCTGACCCAGCGCCTGCCCCAGGAACAGATGCCCGCCGAATTGGCGGAACTGGCCCAGGCCTTCAACGCCATGTTCAGCCGCCTGGATGATGCGTTCCAGCGGCTTTCAGCATTCTCTGCCGATATCGCCCACGAACTGCGCACGCCTTTATCAAACCTGCTGACCCAAACCCAGGTGATCCTCACCCAGCCCCGGCCGCTGGAGGACTACCGTGAAGCCCTGCACAGCAATCTGGAAGAGCTGCAATGGATGGCCCAACTGGTCAACGACATGCTGTACCTGGCCAAGGCTGACCACGGGCTGCTGAACCCCAAACGCGAACCCCTGGCCCTGGCCGACGAGGTGGATGCCTTGCTGGAGTTCTTCGCGCCGCTGGCCGAAGACGCCCAGGTCATCCTGCTGCGCGACGGCAGCGCCAGTACCGCCGGCGACCGCAGCATGCTGCGCCGGGCGTTTTCCAATCTGTTGGACAATGCCGTGCGCTTCACCCCACCGGCCGGCGAAGTACGGGTGAGGATCAGCGAAAATACCCAAGGCGTGAAGCTGAGTGTGGAAAACACCGGGACCGGGATTCCCCAGGCGTTACTGCCCAAGCTGTTTGATCGGTTCTACCGTGTGGATCCGGCACGCCATGAGGGCAGCAGCGAGCATGCGGGGCTTGGGCTGGCGATTACCCAGTCGATTGTGCGGGCGCACGGGGGGAGGATTTTCTGTGAGTCACAGCCGGGGTGGACGCGGTTTGTGATTGAGTTCCCCAAGGGGGCTGATGCAAGCCGGGCGGACCTCATCGCAAGCAAGCCAGCTCCCACATGTTGATGTGTGAATACAGTCAAATGTGGGAGCTGGCTTGCCCGCGATAACAATCTCGAGACCTACGAATATCTCAGGGCATGCGCCGGCTCAATCTTCGCGGCCCTGTAAGCCGGGTAAATCGTCGCCAAAAAGCTCAACACAAACCCGGCACTGCAAATCAGCAACACATCGCCACCTTGCAGTTCCGAAGGCAGGTTGCTGACAAAGTACACATCCGAACTGAAGATATGCTGCCCAGTCACGCGCTCCATCCAGCCCACCAGTTCGCTGACGTTCAGCGCGGCAATCACCCCCAGCACGCCGCCAATCAGGGTGCCGACGATACCGATCACCGTGCCCTGGACCATGAAAATCGCCATGATCTGCCGGGGCGTGGCGCCAATGGTGCGCAGGATCGCAATATCCGCGCCCTTGTCGTTCACCACCATGATCAGCGTGGCGATGATATTGAAGGCCGCAACGGCGACGATCATCAGCAACAGCAGGCCAATCATGGTCTTTTCCATCTTCATCGCGCTGAACAGACTGCCCTGGGTGTGAGTCCAGTCGTCCGCCTTGTAGGCCGCACCCAGCCCGGCGGCGACATCCGCCGACACCTTGGGCGCTGCATACAGGTCTTTCACTGCCAGGCGCACGCTTTGCACCTGGTTGGGCTGCCAATGCAGCATCTGCGCGGCATCGGCGACGTGGATCAGGGCCATCGAACCATCCAGCTCGGCACCGACCTTGAACACCCCCACCACATTCAAACGCTGCATGCGCGGGGTGATGCCACCAGGGGCGCTACTGATTTCCGGGACAATCAAGGTCAGCTTGTCACCCACATTCAGACGGAAGCGGCGCGCGGTCATTTCACCGATCACCACACCAAACTCCCCCGGCTGCAGGTTTTCCAGGCTTCCCTGGACGATATGCTGGGTAACAATGGACACCTTGCCTTCCAGGGCCGGGTCGATACCGCTGATCTGGATCGGCTGCATCGAGCCCTTGTAGGACAGCATGCCTTCCATCTCGGTGAAGGGTACCGCAGCGGTCACTTCGGGGTTCTTCAGCGCCGCGGCAGCCACCGGCTGCCAGTCGCTGATCGGGTTGACGCCAACGATGGTGGCATGCGGCACCATGCCAAGAATGCGTGAGCTCATTTCCCGCTGGAACCCGTTCATCACCGACAACACCACGATCATCGCCAGCACGCCCAGGGCGAGGCCAATCATCGAGGTCATCGAGATAAACGAGACAAAACGGTTACGGCGCTTGGCGCGGGTATAGCGCGTGCCGATAAAAATCGATAACGGTCTGAACATTCGCGGGCACCGCCTGAAAAAATGAAAAACCCGGCGCCAGGTGCCGGGCTTGAAACAGGTCAGATAGCGACCAGATGACCTTCCTGCAGGTGCAACACGCGGTCCATCTGCCGGGCCATGCTCATGTCATGGGTCACCACCAGGAACGCGGTGCGCATCTGGGTGCTCAGCTCCAGCATCAGGTCCTTGATGCCCTGGGCAGTGTGGGAATCGAGGTTGCCGGTAGGCTCGTCGAGCATCACCAGGCCCGGGTTATTGACCAGGGCACGGGCAATTGCCACACGCTGGCGCTCACCACCGGACAATTCTGCCGGCTTATGCTCCAGGCGATGGCCAAGGCCGACACGCTCCAGCAACGCGGTAGCACGCTGACGCGCCTGTGGGATCGCGGTCTTGCCGATCAACAGCGGCATGCACACGTTCTCCAGGGCGGTGAACTCCGGCAACAAATGGTGGAACTGGTACACAAAACCCAGGGACCGGTTGCGCAACTGGCCACGGGCCTTCTCGTTCAAGGCCGAGAGCTCTTCGCCGGCCAGCCATACACTGCCTTGGGACGGCGTGTCGAGACCGCCCAACAGGTTGAGCAAGGTACTTTTGCCCGAGCCGGAACTGCCGACGATCGCCACGCGCTCGCCGGGATGCAGTTCCAGTTGCAGGTTGGACAGCACCACCACCGACTCCGGGCCTTCCTCGTAGGATTTGCCCAGGTCGCGGCAGCTCAGGATTGCTTTTTCACTCATGCCCGATTCACTCATAACGTAAAGCCTGCGCCGGCTGGGTACGTGCCGCGCGCCAGGCTGGATACAGGGTGGCAAGGAAACTCAGGACCAACGCGGCGCCGCCAACCATCAGCACATCCTGGCTCTGCACCTGGGATGGCAAATAGTCGATGAAGTAGACATCGGCGTTGAGAAACTTGTGGCCAATCAGGGTTTCGACCCCGGCGATGGCGGCACTGACATTCAGCGCGGCGAAAATCCCCACGACGGTTCCGATCAAGGTGCCAACCACGCCAATCACCGTGCCCTGGACCATGAAGATCGCCATGATCTGCCCAGGCGTGGCGCCGAGGGTGCGCAAGATGGCGATGTCGCCTTTCTTGTCGTTCACCACCATCACCAGGGTGGAGATGATGTTAAAGGCTGCCACCGCCACAATCAGCAGCAGCAACAGGCCGATCATGGCCTTTTCCATGCGGATCGCCTGGTACAGGTTGCCGTGGGTACGGGTCCAGTCGCGGGCGTAGTACTGGCTTTCACCCAACTGCTGGGCGATTTCCCAGGCGCCGCGCGGCGCTTCAAACAAGTCGTTGAACTTCAGGCGCAGGCCCTGCACCTGGTCCGGCTTCCAGCGATGCAGGCGGGCCAGGTCAGTGAGGTTGGTCAGGCCGAGGAAGCCGTCGATCTCACCGGCGCCAACATGAAAGATCCCGACCACGGTAAACCGCTTCATGCGCGGGAACATGCCGGCCGGGGTCACCGTGACTTCAGGGGCGACAAAGGTCAGCTTGTCGCCGATGGCCACGCCCAGCTTGGCCGCCGCCCGGTCGCCAATGACGATGCCAAAGCTGCCAGGCGCCAGGTCGTCGAGTTTGCCCTGCTGCATGAACTGGTCAATGATCGAGACCTTGCGCTCCTGCGTCGGGTCGATGGCATTGAGCAGGACTTTCTGCACCTTGCCATCATTGGTCAGCAGGCCCTGCATCTGGGTAAATGGCGCAACGGCAAGCACCTTGGGGTTCTGCTTGACCTTGTCGGCCAGGCCTTGCCAGTCGCTCAGGGGCTCACCGGACTCGATGGTCGCGTGGGGCACCATGCCCAGCACGCGGGTACGCATCTCATGATCGAAGCCATTCATCACCGATAGCACCACGATCATCACGACGACGCCCAGGGCGAGTCCGATCATGGAGGTCAAGGAAATGAACGACACAAAATGATTGCGACGCTTTGCACGGGTATAACGCGTGCCGATAAATACGAAGAGAGGTCTGAACATGTCGGGGCTTGTTCGGAGGAAAAGAAGACGTCCCGGTGGCGGGGTCTGGTAAGCAGCTTTACACTCAGACCATTACCGTTACCTGGGGTTCGCCATGACGACATTAGATGAAGAAGATCGCCGCGAATACTACCGTATCGACGACATGATCGCACTCCAAATCAAAAGCCTGTCTGCCCCCCAAGCAGCGAGCAAGGAAGTGTTGCTGGATGATTCCCCACTGTTCAATCTGCTCAGTGAACTGCACCTGAGCGAATTCGAGTCCCAACACCTGCTGCGCCAGCTCGGCGAACGCGACCGCACCCTCGCCGCCTTCCTCAAGGTGCAGAACAAACGCATGGATCTGCTCAGCCAAGTCATGGCGCAAAGCCTGCTGGGCGAGATCGGTGCGCCACAGCCCGTGATCATTTCCGAAGGCGGCATCGACTTCCAGCATCCCACGGCGCTCGCGCCCGGCAGCCACCTGGCGGTCAAGCTGGTGCTGATGCCCCAGGCGCTGGGCCTGTTGCTGCGGGCCAAGGTCACCCATTGCGATCCGAAGGGCGACGGTTTTGATGTCGGCACCGAATTCGAATCCATGACCGACGCCCAGCGCCAACTGCTGGCTCGCTATATTTTGCAAAAACAGGCCCAGGAACGGCGCCTGGCTCGGGAACAAAGCGACGGCCAAGACACCTGACTTCATATTTATCCAGCCATATACCTGGCAAAAGGAGCAACTGTGACCCTGATTTATGGCCACCGCGGCGCTAAAGGCGAAGCACCGGAAAACACCCTGACCAGCTTCCAGCAATGCCTCAAACATGGCGTACGCCGTTGCGAACTGGACCTGCACCTGTCCATGGACGGCGAGCTGATGGTGATCCACGATCCAACGTTAAAGCGTACCGCCGACCGGCGTGGCAAGGTGGTGGAATACGCCGCCGCCGACCTGGTGAAGATGGACGCGCGCAAAGGCGGCCCGGGCTGGGTCACCCCCTGCCCGATCCCGCGCCTGGAAGAGTTGTTCGAAAAGTGCGACTTCGACCACTGGCAACTGGAAGTCAAAAGCGCTTCGCGCACCCGCGCCGCGACCACCGTGCTGGCAATCCGGGAAATGGCCCAGCGTTTTGGCCTATTGGACAAGGTCACCGTGACCTCAAGCTCGCGGGAAGTGCTGAAGGCCGCCCTGGAGCTGACGCCGGACCTGTCCCGTGGACTGGTGGCCGAATACGCCTGGCTCGACCCGCTGAAGGTCGCGCAGAACTATGGTTGTGAGATTCTGGCGCTGAACTGGACGCTGTGTACCCCTGAACGCCTGGCCAAGGCCCAGCGCCAGGGGTTGCATGTATCCGTATGGACAGTCAACGAACCGGCGCTGATGCGCAGGCTCGCCGACTTCGGCGTAGATAGCCTGATTACAGACTTTCCCGGTTTGGCCACTGCCACTCTCGGGAATTACTGAAATCGGTCTCCCCGGCCGGCTCAGGCCACCGGCCGGAGCCGCTCAAAAAAGCCGGTTGAGGCCGTCGTAGGCCGCTACCCGATAGGCTTCAGCCATGGTCGGGTAGTTGAACGTGGTGTTGACGAAATACTTCAAGGTATTTTGTTCACCCGGCTGGTTCATGATCGCCTGGCCAATGTGCACGATCTCCGAGGCCTGGTAGCCGAAACAATGCACGCCAAGCACTTCCAGGGTCTCGCGATGGAACAGGATCTTCAGCATGCCTTGGGGCTCGCCGGCGATCTGCGCACGCGCCATGCTCTTGAAGAAGGCCTTGCCCACTTCGTAAGGCACCTTGGCCTTGGTCAGCTCATGTTCGTTCTTGCCGATGGAACTGATCTCGGGAATGGTGTAGATCCCGGTCGGCACATCGTTGACGTAGCGCCAGCTGCCATTGTCGACAATGCTGCCAGCGGCTGAACGGCCCTGGTCGTGGGCGGCACTGGCCAGGCTTGGCCAGCCGATCACATCGCCAGCACCATAGATATTGGTGACGCAGGTGCGGTAGTTCTCATCCACCTCGATCTGGCCACGGCTGTTGACCTTGACCCCGATGTTTTCCATGCCCAGCTTGTCGGTGTTACCGGTACGACCGTTGCACCAGAGCAAGGCATCGGCCTTGATCTTCTTGCCGGACTTGAGGTGCAGGATCACCCCGTTGTCCAGGCCTTCAACGCGATCGTATTCCTCATTGTGGCGCACGGTGATGTTGTTGTTGCTGAAGTGGTAACTCAACGCCTGGGAGATTTCCGAGTCGAGGAAACTGAGCAACTGGTCGCGGTTGTCCACCAGTTCCACCAGTACACCCAGGCCGCTGAAGATCGAGGCGTATTCACAACCGATCACCCCGGCGCCGTAGATGATCAGTTTGCGCGGGGTGTGGCCCAGGCTGAGGATGGTGTCGCTATCGTAGATACGTGGGTGGTGGAAATCGATATCGGCCGGGCGGTAAGGGCGCGAGCCCGTGGCGATGATGATGTGCTTGGCCACCAGTTTCTCGACCACGCCGTTGGCACAGACCACTTCGACGGTTTGCTCGTCGGCGAAGCTGCCGGTGCCGAAGAACAGGTCGACGCGGTTACGGGCGTAGTAGCCGGTACGCGAGGCGACTTGCTTGGAAATAACCTTTTCGGCGCTTTTCAGTACATCCGGGAACGAGAACCAGCGCGGCTCACCAATGGCCCGGAACATCGGGTTGGTATTGAACTGCATGATCTGGCGCACCGAGTGACGCAAGGCCTTGGACGGGATGGTGCCCAGGTGCGTGCAGTTACCGCCGACCTGACGACGGCTGTCGACCATCGCCACCTTGCGTCCTGCTTTGGCGGCATTCATCGCCGCACCTTCTCCAGCTGGGCCGGAACCCAGTACCACCACGTCGTAGTTGTAGACAGCCATGCGTACTCCTCAGAACAGGCCAGGGCGCACGGTTGGGCGCCTGGCTAAATCATGCCGCGGCCAGCGGTCATGAAGGATCAAATAGGCTCAGGTGTGTGAGCCGGGGCACAGTCTATATAAGGCTCAACGCCGCGCACATTAACCCTTGGTCGCGTCGTAGGCCAGTTTTGCCTTTACTACACAGTATTGATTACGGCTTGATCGCCGTCAGTTGCTCGAACACTTTATTGCTGCGTGTGACGAAAGCATCCCCCTCACGCATCACAAAAAAAGCCGCGATACCCTGTTTTTCTGCATAGTCCCAGCCTTCTTCAGGCCCCAGCACCAACAGCAAGGTCGACAAGCCGTCAGCCATCAGCGCCGAAGCGTCCAGCACCGTGACCGACGCCAGGTGATGGGTGATCGGTGCCCCCGTCCGGGCATCAAGGGTGTGGGAATAGCGGCGACCATCCTGCTGGAAATAATTGCGATAGTCACCTGAAGTAGACACGCCAAAGCCGTCCACCGCGATAATCCGCTCGGCTACCTGCTGGTCATCACGGGGCTCCTCCAGGGCCACGCGCCAAGGCGTACCGTCGGGTTTGCGCCCGGAGGCCTTGAGCTCACCGGTCACTTCGACCAGGTACCCCTGAATGCCCACCTGCTCAAGGCGCTCGGCAATCCGGTCTACCGTGTAGCCGGCGGCAATACTATTGAAGTCCACTTGCACCGCCGCATCCTTGCACAGTTGGTTGCCGTCGATACGCAAGTGCTGATAGCCAACGCGCTGGCGCGCCTGGGCCAACGCCATCGGGTCCGGGACCTTTACCTGCCGCGCCTGGGGGCCAAAGCCCCACAGGTTCAGCAGGGGCTCGACCGTCAGGTCAAACGCCCCGCCACTGGCCTGGGACAGCTGTTCGCCAATGCGTACCAAGTGTAGGATCGGCTCGGGCATCGGCCGGCAAACGTTGGCCGGCAGGTCGTTGAATCGCTCGATGTCGGAATCGCTGCGATAGGTCGACATCTGCCGGTCGACTTCGGCAAGGATACGCTCGACCTCTGGCTGGACAAGCCCGGCCACCGGCGTACCGGGGCTGCGCACGTACTTGATCGAATAGGTACTGCCCATGGTCGAGCCGTCAAAAGCTTCCAGGGACTCACCGTTGCCACAGCCCGCCAGGATCGCCAGCACACTCCCCAGCGCTCCATATCGCCAATCGCCCATAAGCCACACAACCTTATCGCTGCTGAAACTGAATGAAGCCGCACTCAAGCATCTTTCCGGGGCGCGCCATTATGCGGCATGTCGCCGCCGACGGGGGTTGGCGCAGAGCAAATAGGCAGCTTGCTAACGTTTTTGTTGCTCACCAACACAGATACACATATGGTTACAATCTCTCTGGCGCCGCCGCGCGCCCAGATTTTGTAGCACGGACGAACAACAACCAGGGATTTCCAACAAGATAGCCAGTTGAGTAAATGACATGTCCAGCACCACGGGCAAAGGCAAGGCGATCTTTCGCGTTGTCAGCGGCAACTTCCTCGAAATGTTCGACTTCATGGTCTATGGCTTCTACGCCACCGCCATCGCCAAGACCTTCTTCCCTGCCGACAGTGCCTTTGCGTCCCTGATGCTGTCCCTGGCGACCTTCGGTGCCGGGTTCCTGATGCGTCCGCTGGGGGCGATTTTCCTTGGCGCCTACATCGACCGCCACGGCCGTAAAAAAGGCCTGGTGATCACCCTGGCGATGATGGCCGCCGGTACGGTACTGATCGCCTGCGTGCCCGGCTACGCCACCCTCGGGGTGGCTGCCCCGTTGATTGTCCTGTTTGGCCGCTTGCTGCAAGGCTTTTCTGCGGGTGTCGAGCTGGGCGGGGTTTCGGTGTACCTGGCAGAAATCGCTACCCCCGGGCGCAAGGGCTTTTTCGTCAGCTGGCAGTCCGCCAGCCAACAAGCCGCCGTGGTATTCGCCGGCCTGCTGGGCGTTGGCCTGAACCACTGGCTGAGCCCCGAGGAAATGGGTGAGTGGGGGTGGCGCGTGCCGTTCCTGATCGGCTGCCTGATCGTGCCGGTGATCTTCGTGATTCGCCGCTCCCTGGAGGAAACCCCGGAATTCCAGGCGCGTAAACACCGCCCTACCCTGCAGGAAATCATCCGCTCCATAGGCCAGAATTTCGGCATCGTCCTGGCGGGCATGGCGCTGGTGGTGATGACCACCGTATCGTTCTACCTGATCACCGCTTACACACCAACCTTCGGCAAGGCCGAGCTGCACCTGTCGGACCTGGACGCGCTGCTGGTCACTGTGTGCATCGGCTTGTCGAACTTCTTCTGGCTGCCGGTGATGGGCGCTGTGTCGGACAAGATTGGCCGTAAACCCCTGCTGCTGGGGGCGACGATTCTGGCCATCCTGACGGCGTATCCGGCCCTGTCGTGGCTGGTGGCCAATCCGAGCTTCAGCCATCTGCTGATTGTTGAGCTATGGCTGTCATTCCTGTATGGCTCGTACAACGGCGCCATGGTGGTAGCCCTGACCGAGATCATGCCCGTGGAGGTCCGCACCACCGGCTTCTCCCTGGCCTACAGCCTGGCGACCGCAACCTTTGGTGGCTTTACCCCGGCTGCCTGCACCTACCTGATTCATGTGCTGGACAACAAGGCCGCACCGGGGATCTGGCTCAGCGGGGCGGCGGTGCTGGGGTTGATTGCGACCCTGGTGCTGTTCAAGGGTAACCGGCATGAATTGCGTACTGCCCAGGCCTCGGTGGTAAGCGGCGCCTGATTGATCGCTATCGCCGGCAAGCCGGCTCCTACAATGGGAATGCGATCAGGCCGTCAAACCCAACAAAAAACAAAACACCAGGCACAAAAAAGCCCCGAACCAGTCGGGGCTTTTTCATTCAACGCTGTTGCTTAGCGCGGGAACGCAGGTGGGTTGACCCCAGCCATGTCTTCCATCACACGCACCACCTGGCAGCTGTAACCGAATTCGTTGTCGTACCAAACGTACAGCACAACGCGGTTGTCCTGGGTGATAGTCGCCTCTGCATCGACCACACCGGCGTGGCGCGAGCCAACGAAGTCGGTGGAGACCACTTCCTGGGAATTGACGAAGTCGATTTGCTTATGCAGATCGGAATGCAGCGCCATGTAGCGCAGGTACTCGTTCATCTCTTCACGGGTGGCGGCTTTCTCAAGGTTGAGGTTGAGAATGGCCATCGACACGTTCGGCGTTGGTACGCGGATCGCGTTACCGGTCAGCTTGCCGGCCAGCTCAGGCAGGGCCTTGGCGGCAGCGGTGGCAGCACCGGTCTCGGTGATCACCATGTTCAACGCGGCGCTACGGCCACGGCGATCGCCCTTGTGGAAGTTGTCGATCAGGTTCTGGTCGTTGGTGTACGAGTGAACGGTTTCGACGTGACCATTGATGATGCCGAACTTGTCATTCACAGCCTTGAGCACCGGCACGATGGCGTTGGTGGTGCAGGAAGCGGCAGACACGATCTTGTCGTCAGCGGTGATTTCGTTGTGGTTGATGCCGTGAACGATGTTCTTCAGCTTGCCCTTGCCAGGCGCGGTCAACACAACGCGATCGATACCCGGGCAGGCCAGGTGCTGGCCCAGGCCATCGGCATCACGCCATACACCGGTGTTGTCCACCAGCAAGGCGTTCTGGATGCCGTACTGGGTGTAATCCACCTCGGTCGGGCTCTTCGCGTAGATCACCTGGATCAGGTTACCGTTGGCGGTGATGGTGTTGTTTTCTTCGTCGATGGTGATGGTGCCATTGAACGAACCGTGTACCGAGTCGCGGCGCAAGAGGCTGGCACGCTTGGTCAGGTCATTCTCGGCGCCCTTGCGCACGACAATGGCTCGCAGGCGCAGGCCGTCGCCACCACCGGTTTTTTCGATGAGGATGCGCGCCAGCAGACGGCCGATACGACCGAAGCCGTACAGCACAACGTCGGTGCCTTTGCGGGCCGCGGCGTTTTGCTGGCCGATCACTTCAGCCATTTCTTCACGGACGAACTGCTCGGCAGTACGGCCATTGCCTTCGTTGCGGAATTTGTAGGCCAGCTTGCCCAGGTCCACCGAAGCTGCGCCGAGCTTGAGCTCGCTCATGGCTTTAAGCAGGGGGAATGTTTCGTGGACGGAGAGTTCGCTATCGTCGGCAGAACGATGGCGAGCAAAGCGATGAGCCTTGAGAATCGCGATGACTGATTGGTTGATCAGGCTGCGGCCATAGATCGAGCTCACCACATTGTTATTGCGGTACAGCTGACCGATAAGCGGAATCATCGCTTCAGCGAGTGCTTCACGGTCGATCCATTCACCAAGACACTGGTCGGGCTTCTGAGTCACGGGAACCTTCCACATGTAGGGGCAGAAAAAAGGGGCTACATTATGCCGCCCGACCGCCCCCGGAGCAATGCGCGCGCCACAACAAAAGCCCTTGCAAATAATTTTCGCCGCGCTACAGCCCAGTAAATACGCGGCTTCCAGCGCACCCCTCGGAGAAAGCCTCAGGCGACTTATCCGTAACCCTCCGAAACATCCGTACATTTTGGCACTACATATCGAGTCAAAACCGCGCATTGTTTGTCTTAGCCACTACATTTCCTACAAACCGTAATAGGCACAGTCAGCAACTGACAGGCGGCACTCCGGGCCGTTACAATTACCGACTTTGTCGCAACGCTGGAGCTCAACCTTCCGTGCCCGTCCTGCGTCTACCGCTACTCCCTGCCGAGGCAGGTAAACAGCACTGGGGCAATCTGCCCGGTGCCGCCCTGAGCCTGGCCATTGCCGAGGCTGCCAGTGCAGCCAAGCGCTTTACCCTGCTGCTGACCGCCGACAGCCAAAGTGCTGAACGGCTGGAGCAGGAGCTGAGCTTCTTCGCCCCCGACTTGCCGGTGCTGCACTTCCCGGACTGGGAAACCCTGCCCTACGACTTGTTCTCGCCGCACCAGGACATCATCTCCCAGCGTATCGCCAGCCTGTACCGACTGCCGGAACTGGCCCATGGCGTGCTGGTGGTGCCGATCACCACAGCCCTGCACCGCCTGGCGCCGACCAAGTTCCTGCTGGGCAGCAGCCTGGTGCTGGATATCGGCCAGAAACTCGACGTGGAGCAAATGCGCACCCGCCTTGAGGCCAGCGGCTACCGCTGCGTCGATACGGTGTATGAGCATGGTGAGTTCGCGGTGCGTGGCGCGCTGATCGACTTGTTCCCGATGGGCAGCAAACTGCCCTACCGCATCGACCTGTTCGATGACGAAATCGAGACCCTGCGCACCTTCGACCCGGAAAGCCAGCGCTCCATCGACAAGGTGCAGTCGATCAAGCTGCTGCCGGCCAGGGAATTCCCCCTGCAAAAAGACGCGGTCACACGTTTCAAGGCGCGTTTTCGCGAACGCTTTGACGTGGACTTCCGCCGCTGCCCGATCTTCCAGGACTTGAGCAGCGGAATTACCCCCGCCGGTATCGAGTACTACCTGCCGCTGTTCTTCGATGAAACCTCGACCCTGTTCGATTACCTGCCCCAGGACACCCAGGTGTTCTCGTTGCCGGGCATCGAGCAGGCGGCGGAAAACTTCTGGAACGACGTGCGCAACCGTTATGAAGAGCGTCGCGTCGATCCATCCCGGCCTTTATTGCCGCCTGCCGAGCTGTTCCTGCCGGTAGAAGACTGCTTCGCCCGCCTCAAGAGCTGGCCGCGCGTGGTTGCCAGCCAACAGGATGTGGAAGCCGGCGCCGGTCGCGAGCGCTTCCCGGCCCAAGCCCTGCCGAACCTGGCCATCGAAGCCAAGGCCACCCAGCCACTGCAGGCGCTGTCCGATTTCCTCGGCGACTTCCCAGGCCGTGTGCTGTTCACCGCCGAGTCGGCCGGGCGCCGCGAAGTACTGCTGGAGTTGCTGGAGCGCCTGAAGCTGCGGCCAAAAACCGTCGACAGCTGGCCAGACTTCGTGGCCGGCAAGGATCGCCTGGCGATCACCATTGCACCGCTCAACGAAGGCCTGCAACTGGATGAGCCGGCCCTGGCGCTGATTGCCGAGAGCCCGCTGTTCGGCCAACGCGTCATGCAGCGCCGGCGCCGTGAAAAACGCGCCGACGCCAACAACGACGCGGTGATCAAGAACCTCACCGAACTGCGCGAAGGCGCGCCGGTGGTGCATATCGACCACGGTGTCGGACGCTACCTGGGCCTGCAGACCCTGGAGATCGACAACCAGGCCGCCGAATTCCTCACCATGGAATATGCCGAGGGCGCCAAACTCTACGTGCCGGTCGCCAACCTGCACCTGATCGCACGCTATACCGGCAGTGACGACGCCCTTGCGCCACTGCACCGCCTGGGCTCCGAGACCTGGCAGAAAGCCAAGCGCAAGGCCGCCGAACAAGTGCGCGATGTCGCGGCCGAACTGTTGGATATCTATGCCCGCCGTGCGGCCCGTGAAGGTTATGCGTTCGCCGACCCGAAGGCTGACTACGCCACGTTCAGCGCCGGCTTCGCCTTCGAGGAAACCCCGGACCAGCAAACCACTATCGATGCCGTGCGCGCCGATATGCTCGCGCCCAAACCCATGGACCGCCTGGTCTGCGGTGATGTGGGCTTCGGCAAGACCGAAGTGGCAATGCGCGCCGCGTTTATCGCGGTGCATGGCGGCCGTCAGGTGGCAATCCTGGTACCAACCACCCTGCTCGCCCAGCAACACTACAACAGCTTTCGCGACCGCTTCGCCGATTGGCCAGTGACCGTGGAGGTGATGAGCCGCTTCAAGTCCGCCAAGGAGGTCAATGCCGCCGTGGCCGACCTGGCCGAAGGCAAGATCGATATCGTCATCGGCACCCACAAGCTCTTGTCGGACGACGTGAAGATCAAGAACCTGGGCCTGGTGATCATCGATGAAGAGCACCGCTTTGGTGTGCGCCAGAAAGAGCAGCTCAAGGCCCTGCGCAGCGAGGTCGATATCCTGACCCTGACCGCCACGCCGATTCCGCGCACGCTGAACATGGCCGTGTCGGGCATGCGTGACCTGTCGATCATCGCCACGCCGCCGGCGCGGCGCTTGTCGGTGCGCACCTTCGTCATGGAGCAGAACAAAAGCACCATCAAGGAAGCCCTGCTGCGCGAATTACTGCGCGGCGGCCAGGTCTACTACCTGCACAACGATGTGAAAACCATCGAGAAATGTGCCGCCGACCTCGCCGAACTGGTGCCGGAAGCGCGGATCGGCATCGGTCACGGGCAGATGCGCGAGCGCGAACTCGAACAGGTGATGAGCGACTTCTACCACAAGCGCTTCAACGTGCTGATCGCCTCGACCATCATCGAGACCGGCATCGACGTGCCGAGCGCCAACACCATCATCATCGAGCGGGCCGACAAGTTCGGCCTGGCGCAGTTGCACCAATTGCGTGGCCGGGTCGGCCGCAGCCACCACCAGGCCTATGCCTACCTGCTGACACCTTCGCGCCAGCAAATCACCGGCGACGCCGAAAAACGCCTGGAAGCCATCGCCAACACCCAGGACCTGGGCGCCGGTTTTGTATTGGCCACCAACGACCTGGAAATCCGTGGCGCCGGCGAACTGCTGGGCGACGGGCAGAGCGGGCAGATCCAGGCCGTGGGCTTTACCCTCTATATGGAGATGCTGGAGCGGGCGGTGAAGGCCATCCGCAAAGGCGAGCAGCCCAACCTCGACCAGCCCCTGGGCGGCGGCCCGGAAATCAACCTGCGCTTGCCGGCGCTGATTCCCGAGGACTACCTGCCGGATGTGCATGCACGGCTGATCCTGTACAAGCGCATCGCCTCGGCCACTGACGAGGAAGGTCTCAAGGACCTGCAAGTGGAGATGATCGATCGCTTCGGCCTATTGCCGGAACCGACCAAGAACCTGGTGCGCCTGACCCTGCTCAAGTTGCAGGCCGAGCAACTGGGAATCAAGAAGGTCGACGCCGGGCCTCAAGGCGGGCGTATCGAATTCGCAGCGCAAACGCCGGTGGACCCGCTGGTGCTGATCAAGTTGATCCAGGGCCAGCCCAATCGCTACAAGTTCGAAGGCGCCACCCTGTTCAAGTTCATGGTGCCGATGGAACGTGCGGAAGAGCGCTTTAATACATTGGAGGCGCTGTTTGAGCGCCTCATCCCGAAACCTGCTTGAAGGACGCCCCATGCGCCTGCTTCGTATCCTGAGCCTGATGTTGGTGGTAGCCGCACCTTCGGCGTTTGCCGACAGCCTCTACCAGGTGGAAATGATCCTGATCCGCCAAAATGCTGAGCCGGTGATCAACAGCCGCGCTGCCCCGGAAAACTGGGATACCGGAGCGGCGCGCCTGGGCGACAAACTGAGCCCGCCGCGCCTCTCCAACATTGTCGATAAGCTGCGCGCCGACTCCACCTACACGGTACTGTTACATAAGGCATGGGAGCAGAACCTTGGCAAACAACCGGTCAAAGTCGCGATCACCGACGGCCAGGAGCAGTTCGGCCAATTTCCTATTGAGGGCGTTCTGAGCCTGCAACTGGGGCGTTTTACTGACATCGATGCGCATTTCTGGATCAACCAGTTCGACGCCAACGGCAGTGTGATCGCCAGTGAACACCTGAGCCAGACCGAGGTGCGCACCAAGAACAACCAACTCAACTACCTGGACGGCGGCCACCTGGCCCTGCTGATCAAGATCACCTCCCTCACCGCCAAGCCACCGAGCGCCCCGCCGCCCGGACTGGCGGACTGATCCAGCACCATGTCCCTGCCGTCCCCGCTGACCAAACCCCTGGCCCCCTCCTGGGCCAACCGCTTCAAGGAACAAAGCCTGGAGCGTGGCCGGCGCTACGCCCTGGAAAACCGCGTGCGAATTGTCGAGTCCGGCGACAGCACCATCATTGCCAGTTGCGAAGGTTCGGGCGGCAACGTTTACCGACAGACCATCTCCCTGCGCGAGTCGGCCAAGGGAACTTTGATCCTGGTGGACAGCCGCTGCACCTGCCCGGTGCACACCAATTGCAAACACATTGCCGCAGTGCTGCTGCAGGTCCAGGAAACCCTGGCCTTTCCGGCAGCGGTCAAGGATGCCGAACTGCTGGAAAAACTCCAGGCCGTGCTCGATAACCGCGTGGTGCTGCCGCAAGTGGTGCTCGAAGATGTGCAACCGATTCCCCGGCTTTGGCTGGCCAGCATCGAGTTCAGCGCCTTTGAACCACGCAACGGCAAAATGCAGCGTTACATCCAGCACCGGGCAGCACTGTCATTCAATTACCAGGGCAACTATGTCAGCGGCCAGAAAAACGCCGATATCATTGTGCGCCAGGAAACCCAGAGCCTGCGGATCAAGCGTCACCCCGAGGCCGAGCACAGGTTTCGCGAACAACTGCGCCTGCTTGGCTTCAAGATCGCCACGCGCCAGAGCAAGGCCCTGCCGGAAAGCGCCGGCGAATTGTTTGAGATGGTCAATGACAGCGCCTGGTTGAACTTCACCCTCAACGCCTCGCCCAGCCTGCGTACCGAAGGCTGGGAGTTGCAGATCGACGAGGATTTCGGCTTCGACCTGAGCCCCGTCGACGACTGGTACGCCAGCGTCGATGAAGGACCGGAGCGTGACTGGTTCGACCTGGAGCTGGGAATTATCGTCAATGGCGAGCGGCTCAGCCTGCTGCCGATCCTGCTGAACCTGATGCGCTCCCACACCGAAATCCTCAACCCGGAAAAGCTCGCACGCCGGCGCGACGACGAACTGATCCTGGTGAACATTCCCGGCCTGCCCAATGGCGGCCACGGCCCGCTGCAAGTGGCGCTGCCTTATGGCCGGCTCAAGCCGGTGCTGGCGACCCTCGGTGAGTTCTACCTGCAAGAGCCCGGCACCACGGCCTTGCGTCTGGCCAAGGCCGATGCCATTCGCCTCAATCCGCTGCAAGACCTGCCGCTGCAATGGGAAGGCGGCGAGCAGATCCGCAACTTTGCCCAGCGCCTGCGCGACATCAAGGACTTCACCTGTGCAGCGCCCGAAGGCCTGAACGCGACCTTGCGCCCCTATCAGCTCGAAGGCCTGAGCTGGATGCAGTCCTTGCGCCAATTGGAAGTGGGCGGGATTCTCGCGGACGACATGGGCCTGGGCAAAACCCTGCAGACCCTGGCGCATATTCTCAGCGAGAAGCTCGCGGGGCGCCTGGACCGGCCCTGCATGGTGATAATGCCTACCAGCCTGATCCCCAACTGGCTCGACGAAGCGGCGCACTTTACCCCACAGCTCAAGGTCCTGGCGCTGTACGGCGCCGCGCGCAAAAAACACTTCGCCCAGCTACAGGATTACGACCTGCTGCTGACCACCTACGCTTTGCTGCCCAAGGACATCGAGCAGTTGGCCGCGCAGCCCCTGCATGTGCTGATCCTCGACGAAGCCCAGTACATCAAGAATCCCACCAGCAAAGCCGCCCAGGCCGCCCGCGAGCTGAACGCACGCCAGCGCCTGTGCCTGAGCGGCACGCCCCTGGAAAACCACCTGGGCGAGCTGTGGTCACTGTTCCACTTCCTGCTGCCGGGCTGGCTGGGCGATGTGAAAAGCTTCAACCGCGATTACCGCGTGCCCATCGAAAAACGCGGCAGCGACGTGCGATTGCAGCACCTCAACGGTCGGATCAAACCCTTTCTCCTGCGCCGCACCAAGGAACAGGTGGCCACTGAGTTGCCCCCCAAAACCGAGATCATCCACTGGGTCGATCTCAATGAAGCCCAGCGCGATGTATATGAAACCATGCGCCTGGCCATGGACAAGAAGGTCCGCGACGAGATCACCCGCAAGGGCGTGGCCCGCAGCCAGATCATCATTCTTGAGGCGCTGCTCAAGCTGCGTCAGGTCTGCTGTGACCTGCGCCTGGTCAACGACGCCACCCCACCCGCACGCGGCAGCAGCTCCGGCAAGCTCGACAGCCTGATGGAGATGCTCGACGAACTGTTTGCCGAAGGGCGCAGGATCCTACTGTTCTCGCAGTTCACCTCGATGCTCAGCCTGATTGAGAACGAGCTGAAAAAACGCGGGGTCGCCTACGCCTTGCTGACCGGCCAGACCCGCGACCGCCGCACGCCGGTGAGGGATTTCCAGAGCGGCAAGCTGCAGATCTTCCTGATCAGCCTCAAGGCCGGCGGTGTCGGGCTTAACCTGACCGAAGCCGATACCGTGATCCACTATGACCCCTGGTGGAACCCGGCCACGGAAAACCAGGCGACTGACCGTGCGTATCGCATCGGCCAGGAGAAGCCGGTATTCGTCTACAAGATGATTGCGCGGGGCACTGTGGAAGAGAAGATCCAGGCGTTGCAGCAGGAGAAGTCAGACCTGGCGGCGGGCGTCCTGGATGGCCGGACGACCGGCGACTGGAAGTTGGGCAACGAGGATATCGAGGCGCTGTTTGCGCCGTTGCCCAATAAGCAAGATAAGCGCTGACTGTTCTATTGCTATCGCAGGCAAGCCACACATTTTGATCGGTGAATAATGTGGGAGCTGGCTTGCCTGCGATGGGCGCACCTCAATCTCATTCGATCAACTGAGCATTCCGAAGCGCACCGAGCGCCGCCAACCAACGCGGATCCTGCTTATAGTCAGTCGACGCAACTGCCTGCCCACGCATACGGGCAATGCGCACCGACGGCGTGGCCTTCATGCGCTGGGCTGCACTCAAGGCCAACTCGGCAGCCGCACGATCATTGCACACCAGACCCATGTCGCAACCTGCGCTCAGAGCCGCCTCGATACGGCTCGCCGCATCTCCCACCACATGGGCACCGGCCATGGAGAGGTCATCACTGAAAATCACTCCGTCGAACTGCAGCTCGCCGCGCAGGATGTCCTGCAACCAGCGGCGCGAGAAGCCGGCCGGCTGATTATCGACCTGCGGGTAAATGACATGGGCCGGCATGACGGCGGCCAGTTGCTTGCTCAGGCGCGCGAACGGCACCAGGTCATGGGTGCGAAGCTGTTCCAGGCTGCGCTCATCAACGGGAATGGCGACGTGGGAATCCGCCTCGGCCCAACCATGGCCCGGGAAGTGCTTACCGGTGGCGGCCATGCCGGCGCTGTTCATGCCCCGGATAAAAGCACCCGCCAGCTGCGCGGCACGCTCGGGATTACCTTCGAAGGAACGCGTGCCTACAACGGCGCTGCGCTGATAGTCGAGGTCCAGCACGGGGGCGAAGCTCAGGTCCAGGCCAACAGCCAGCACTTCAGTGGCCATGACCCAGCCACACTGCTCGGCCAGGTATTCGGCATTCGGATTGTCCGCCAGCGCCCGCATGGCAGGCAGGCGCACAAAACCCTGGCGCAGACGCTGGACCCGGCCACCTTCCTGATCGACCGCCAACAGCAGGTCCGGACGGATTGCGCGAATAGCCGCACTCAACTCCCGCACCTGGCGTGGATGCTCGATATTGCGCGCAAAAATGATCAGCCCGCCCACCTCAGGCTGGCGCAACAAGTGGCGATCTTCAGCCGTCAGCCAGGTGCCGGCGACGTCTACCATCAAAGAGCCTTGCAGGGCAGCAGTCATAAATTTTCCTTGAATGACGCGCGCACCCTACCGCTTCGCCAGGTCAAGCCTGGCAAGGCGATAGGGTACGGGTAACTATTTGAAATCGGCATGGGCGGCTAGCTTAGCGGATGCAAGCGGTTGCGCCCAGACGCCAGTGGTTAAACCTTGGCCGCAACAGGGATGGACTTGCTGCGCGGGCGCAACTGGGCGGCCGCCATGGCAGGGTCGGTGACGCCGCTTTCAGCACGCATGCCGGCGGCCAGGAACGGCACCATCAGGCGCATGACCTGCTCAATGGAGGTGTTGACCCCGAAATCCGTCTCGGCGATCGCGCGCAAGGCTTTGATCCCGGACATGCTGAACGCAGCAGCACCGAGCATGAAGTGCACGCGCCAGAACAATTCGATAGGAGGAATACGCGGAGCGGCCTCGTTCACCAACAGCATGTAGCGACGGAACACCTTGCCGTACATGTCTTCGAGATAGCGTCGCAAGTGGCCCTGGCTCTGACTGAAGGCCAGGCCCAGCAGGCGCATGAAAATCGACAGGTCGTTACCGCTGCGTGGCTGCACCACCAGGGCTTGCTCGACGAGGATTTCCAACAGATCTTCCAGGCTTGGCTTATTGTCGGGCTTAGCCTGGCGCCGCTCCAGCTCCCGGTCGAGGCTGACGCAGAACGGCCCCAGGAAGCGTGAGAAAACCGCCTGGATCAGGGCTTTTTTCGACCCGAAATGATAGTTCACTGCCGCCAGGTTGACCCCGGCCTTGCTGGTGATCAGCCGCAATGAAGTTTCAGCAAATCCTTTTTCCGCGAACAACTGCTCGGCAGCATCGAGAATGCGTTCAACGGTTTCCGACTGGGCCATGGCTACTCCGCCTGACAAACACTTGTTTGAAACATACGTTTCACCTTGTGCAATGTCAAGCCTGCAGGTCCGTTTTCCGGCCGGGTAGTCACCCGATTCGTACCTATTTAATCACATCTTCAACGGCCTGTAGGCAGCACTATCCCCGGCCTTTGCCAGGAACGACGGATGACCGTCCGGCGGAGTCGGCAAAAACGGTGATTGCCAAGTGCAGTTCACTGTATATAATCCCAGTCACTGTATAAAAAGACAGAGCGATCAACATGCTAAAACTGACGCCACGCCAAGCTGAGATTCTCGCCTTTATCAAGCGCTGCCTCGACGATAATGGCTATCCGCCAACCCGGGCAGAAATTGCCCTGGAGTTGGGGTTCAAATCCCCCAATGCTGCCGAAGAACACCTGAAGGCCCTTGCCCGCAAGGGCGCGATCGAAATGACCCCGGGGGCATCCCGTGGCATTCGCATCCCAGGCTTCGAAGCCAAGGCTGACGAATCGACGCTGCCGATCATCGGCCGGGTCGCCGCCGGCGCGCCGATTCTTGCACAACAGCACGTCGAAGAGTCCTGCAATATCAACCCAACCTTCTTCCATCCTCGAGCCGACTACCTGCTGCGGGTCCATGGCATGAGCATGAAGGATGTGGGCATCTTCGACGGCGACCTGCTGGCCGTCCACACCACCCGCGAAGCACGCAACGGCCAGATCGTCGTGGCCCGCATTGGCGACGAAGTGACGGTCAAGCGCTTCAAGCGCGAAGGCAGCAAAGTCTGGCTCTTGGCAGAAAACCCCGAGTTTTCGCCGATTGAAGTCAAC
This sequence comes from Pseudomonas fluorescens, assembly GCF_000730425.1. Lineage (NCBI taxonomy): Bacteria > Pseudomonadati > Pseudomonadota > Gammaproteobacteria > Pseudomonadales > Pseudomonadaceae > Pseudomonas > Pseudomonas fluorescens. The sequence continues at coordinate 1,828,922 of NZ_CP008896.1, forward strand.
CTGAAGGATCAGGACCTGGTGATCGAAGGCTTGAGTGTCGGCGTTATTCGCCGCTAACGGAGGCATCATGCAGTTCCCATATGCGCAACAACATACACAACTGCCACTGTTTGAGGCCTTTTTGGCCCAGCCACTTGCACCTATCCTCAGCGACGCGGTGGAGTCCCCATGGACCGCCCCTGCCGAACCGGAGGTCTTCAGTGAATTGTCGTTGCGCGGCGCTGCCGGGAACTGCCTGAGCTTGCTAGCACCGATCCTGCGTGAACTGAGCGAGGAACAGGACGCCCGCTGGCTGACCCTGATCGCCCCACCCTCCAGCCTGACCCAGGTCTGGCTGCGGGATGCAGGCCTGAACCGCGAGCGTATCCTGCTGCTGCAACCACGCGGCACCCAAAGCGCCCAGCAACTGACCTGCGAAGCGTTGCGCCTTGGGCGTAGCCACACCGTCGTCAGCTGGCTGAACCCGCTGAACGCTTCGGCCAAGCAGCAGTTGATCAACGCCGCGCGCGCAGGCGATGCACAAAGCTTGAATATTCGTTTGGGATAAGCCCGAGACTGACGTGCAACGCGTTATCGGGAGTGGCACAGATCGTCCGATTGCAGCCTGACACCAGGTCAGTGCCTGCGACGGACGCAAGGCTTCTACAGAATTGAGAAGCCGATTGAGCATTTGAATCTTAAAAAACGACAAACGGACTCAGTGAAGAACCCGTGGACCGTCGTCTTTTTCTGGCTCGCCTTCAGCCAAGCGACCCGCCATCTGCACACCCACGCTCAACATGGCTTTTGCCACTTCCACATGCTGGCCTTGCAGGAACGCCTTGGCGTCCTCGGAAAAGTCCAAAGTCACCAGAGAACCCTCGTCCTCAGCCCTGCGCAGCTCAATTCGGCCGTCGGGCAATTCAACAATTTCCAGAAAGGACGTTGGCATAAAAATCTGTTCTCCACGAAAGGCCGACATTATATCAGTCATCAACGCGGCCTAGCTCAGGATCTGAACAGCTTTCTTTGCGGCTTGATGAATGGTCTGCAGGATCTGGCTTGCCAGCGATAGCGGTCTACCGGCCAACTTTGCATTGCTTGATCAATTGTTATCGCCGGCAAGCCGGCTCCTACATTGCCCTGCCACTCAGCACTCGTTCAAGCCATCCCGAAAACGGATCGCCAGCTTCTTCAGCTCCTGACGCCAGCTCTCCAGCTCAACCCGGCTCAGTGGCTCCGGCCCTTCTTCTTCCAGGCTGACCGCAACGATCAGAGGCTGGGTCACATCCCCCTTGGGCTTGTGCGGCACACGCGGCGGCTGGAACATGGCCGAATGGGCAGCCAGCAGGCGGGCCAGCCAACTGGCGGGGCTACGGGCCATTTCCACCAGTTCAGCCAACTCAGGGATGGCCAAAGACTCCAACACCTCACGGGTCAGGATGTCCTCGGCCCGAGGTGCATTCGCCTGGGGCAAGCGATAGAAACCGGCAATTTCATGACACAACCCCAGCAAAGCCCCATATAGATGGAACAAGGCCGACTCTCGCCCCGCCTGGACCAGCGCGATAGCGTTCATCTCCTTCCCCTCCTCGGCACGACCAAGGGCTTCCAGAGACAAACCCGCGAAGTAAATTTTCTGGTTGGTACGGGTATAGAGTTCGTTGGCCATGACGGCAGTCTCCACAACGACATAAACGTGATGCTGACTTTGTTGGAGCGAGTTTACACGCGAAAAACCTGAGGGCACCGTTGGGTGTCAGGCTTTTCGCATCATCGTTATCGACCTTCGCAAGCAAGCTCGCGCCTACAGATCAAGCGCCCTGGCGCTTATCCTCGACCTTCCACTTGCCACCGTCATAGAAGGCCTTCCAGCCCGTAGGCTTGCCGTCCACTTCGGTTTGCACGTACTGCTCCTTGGTCTTGCGGCTGTAACGGATCACGGCCGGGCGACCGTCGGGATCCTTCTTCGGCGCTTCGCACAGGAAGTGGTACTTCGGATCGATTTCGTCCTTGTGTGGCACGATCTCCATCACCAGTGGCGCACGGGTCTCGCGGTTTTTCGGGAACTGGCTGGCAGCCAGGAACAGGCCCGAAGCACCATCACGCAGGATATAGGTGTCGTTGACCTTCTCGCACTTGAGCTCGGGCATCTTCACCGGGTCCATCTTCGGCGGTGCCGCATCACCGCTTTTCAGCAGTTTGCGGGTGTTTTTGCAGGTCGGGTTGGTACAACCGAAGAACTTACCGAAACGGCCGGTCTTGAGTTGCATCTCGCTGCCGCACTTGTCGCATTCCAGGCTCGGACCCTCATAGCCCTTGATGCGGTAGGTACCTTCTTCGATCTCGTAGCCATTGCAATCAGGGTTGTTACCGCAGATATGCAGCTTGTGCTTCTCGTCCAGCAGGTAGGCATCCATGGCCGTGCTGCAGATCGGGCAACGGTGTTTGCCACGCAGCACCAGCGACTCAGACTCACCCTCGTCGTCGGCAGCGATTTCATCGCCCGGCACCAGGTTGACGGTGGCCTTGCAGCGCTCTTTGGGCGGCAGACTATAGCCCGAGCACCCCAGGAACACACCGGTGGACGCGGTGCGGATCTGCATCGGCCGACCACAGGTGGTGCACGGAATATCCGTCATCACCGGCTGGTTGGCGCGCATGCCGTTTTCCGGGCTCTCGGCTACTTCGAGTTTTTTCTTGAAATCGCCATAGAACTCGTCGAGCACGTTCTTCCAGTCGCGCTCGCCCTGGGCCACGTCATCGAGGTTCTCTTCCATGCCGGCGGTAAAGCCATAGTCCATCAGGTTGGAGAAGCTCTCGGACAGACGCTCGGTAACGATATCGCCCATCTTTTCCGAATAGAAACGACGGTTATGCAGCGCTACGTAGCCTCGGTCCTGGATAGTGGAAATGATCGCCGCGTAGGTCGAAGGGCGACCAATGCCACGCTTTTCCATCTCCTTGACCAGGCTGGCTTCCGAATAACGCGCAGGCGGCTTTGTGAAATGCTGGGACGGATCAAGCTTGATCAGCTTCATCACATCGCCCTGGGCCATGTCCGGCAGCACGTCATCGTCGCCAGGCTTGGCAATTTGCGGCATCACGCGGGTGTAGCCGTCAAACTTGAGGATACGCCCCTTGGCACGCAGCTCGAAGTCCCCGGCACCCACGGTGACGGTGGTGGACAAATATTGCGCCGGCAACATCTGGCAAGCCAGGAACTGGCGCCAGATCAGCTCGTAGAGGCGCTCAGCGTCGCGCTCCATGCCGCTCAGCTTGCTTGGCTCGGTATTGGCATCGGAGGGACGAATCGCTTCGTGAGCCTCTTGTGCGCCTTCCTTGCTGCTGTAGACGTTTGGCTTCTCCGGCAGGTACTTCTTGCCGAACTCGCTTTCAATATAGGTGCGTGCCATCGCTACCGCATCTTGCGACAGGTTGGTGGAGTCGGTACGCATATAGGTGATGTAGCCCGCTTCGTACAGTCGCTGGGCCATCATCATCGTCTTCTTCACCCCAAAGCCCAGGCGGTTGCTCGCGGCCTGTTGCAGGGTGGAGGTGATGAATGGCGCGGACGGCTTGCTGCTGGTGGGCTTGTCTTCGCGCTTGACGATGCTGTAGCTGGAAGCCTTGAGCTTCTCCAGCGCGGCCATGGCCTGGGTTTCGTTGAGCGGCTTGAAGGCCTCGCCTTTCTCGCGGGCCACGTCAAAGCGCACCGTAGCGCCTTTGGCGGTGCCAAGGTCAGCATGGACTTCCCAGTATTCTTCAGGGATGAACGCACGGATCTCGCGCTCACGCTCCACCACCAGCTTTACCGCAACCGACTGCACACGGCCAGCGGACAGGCCACGGGCGATCTTCGACCACAGCAGCGGCGAGACCATGTAACCAACGACGCGGTCAAGGAAGCGGCGAGCCTGCTGGGCATTGACGCGGTCAATGTCCAGTTCGCCCGGCTTGGAGAAGGCTTCCTGGATCGCCTTCTTGGTGATTTCGTTGAACACCACGCGTTTATAGCGGCTGTCATCCCCACCAATGGCTTCGCGCAGGTGCCAGGCAATGGCTTCCCCTTCGCGGTCCAAGTCCGTTGCGAGATAGATGGTGTCAGCATCCTTGGCGAGCCGGCGCAGCTCCTCGATGACCTTTTCCTTGCCCGGAAGGATTTCATACTTGGCCTTCCAGCCATGATCCGGGTCCACACCCATGCGAGCGACCAATTGCTTGCGCGCTTTCTCCTTGGGCGAGAGCACCGGACCTTCGCCCGCAGCCGCCTTGCCGCGCTTGGCAGCAGGCTCCTTGCTGGCGCTAGCCGAACCGCTGGTGGGCAGGTCTCGGATATGGCCGATACTCGACTTCACCACGTACTCGTTGCCCAAGTACTTGTTGATGGTCTTGGCCTTAGCCGGGGATTCCACAATGACCAGCGATTTGCCCATGGATCGGAAAATTCCTGAATTCGAGAAGAGAAAGGCGGTTGGCGCCTGACGCGGCAACGCTATATATAGTGGCAACACAGTGAGGTCAAGCGCAGCATTGTGCGCAACCGTCCGTTATTGCCCTGAAAAAAGACTGGGTTCGACCTGCACCAAAGCAAAGCGCGGGACCTGCTCGCCGTCAACTTCGACAGTCTCCAGAAACATGCTCAAGGGGCGCACCCAAAAGCCGTAATCGCCATACAGCGCTTGGTAGAACACCACTTCTTCCCCAGTCTCGGAGTGCCGCGCGACATTAAAAACACGGTACTTGGGACCTTTATAATGCTGGTAGAGCCCTGGTTCGACTTTCATGCTCTGGCCCTCTTACAAAATTTATTAAAAAAAAAATAAAAATTCCAAAAAACAAAACCGGGGCACTGGGCCCCGGCTTTCCGTCAACCCAACGCTTAGACGCGTTCGAAGACGGTGGAAATGCCTTGGCCGAGACCAATGCACATGGTTGCAACCCCAAGGTTGCCGCCATTTTGCTTCATCACGTTAAGCAAGGTGCCGGAGATACGTGCACCGGAGCAACCGAACGGGTGACCCAGGGCAATCGCACCGCCGTGCAGGTTAACCTTCTCGTTCATCTTGTCGAGTACTTTCAAATCTTTCAGCACTGGCAGGGCCTGTGCGGCGAAAGCTTCGTTGAGCTCGAAGAAGTCGATGTCAGAGATGGAAAGGCCTGCGCGCTTCAAGGCTTTTTGTGTGGCCGGTACTGGACCATAGCCCATGATCGCCGGATCCACACCCGCTACGGCCATCGAACGGATCACCGCCAGAGGCTGGATCCCCAGGTCCTGGGCACGCTGGGCCGACATCACGATCATGCACGAAGCACCATCGGTGATCTGCGACGAAGTACCAGCAGTCACGGTACCGCCCTTTGGATTGAATGCCGGCTTCAAGGCCGCCAGGCTTTCCAGGGTGGTGTCCGGACGAATGGTTTCATCGTAGTCGAACAGTTTCAGGAAACCGTTCTCGTCATAGCCGTTCATCGGGATGATTTCATCCTTGAACTTGCCTTCCACGGTAGCCTTGTGGGCCAACTGGTGGGAGCGCAAGCCGAAGGCATCCTGGGCTTCACGGGTAATGCCATGCATCTTGCCGAGCATTTCCGCGGTCAGGCCCATCATGCCCGAGGCTTTCGCCGCGTACAGCGACATGTGCGGGTTAGGATCGACGCCGTGCATCATGCTGACGTGGCCCATGTGCTCCACACCACCAACCACGAACACATCACCGTTGCCGGTCATGATTGCCTGGGCGGCAGTGTGCAATGCGCTCATGGACGAGCCACACAGCCGGCTGACGGTCTGGCCGGCAGCGGTGTGCGGGATCTGCGTCATCAAGGAGGCCATGCGCGCGATGTTCCAGCCCTGCTCCAGGGTCTGGTTGACGCAGCCCCAGATCACATCCTCGACTTCGTTCGGGTCGACCTTGACGTTGCGCTCCAGCAGCTTGCTGATCAGGTGCGCCGACATGTCTTCAGCGCGGGTGTTGCGGTGCATGCCGCCCTTGGAGCGGCCCATTGGTGTGCGACCGAAGTCGACAATCACCACGTCTCTTGGATTCAAGCTCATAAATATTCTCGCTCTATTCGTCTGGGCACTTAACCGAAGAAGCTCTGGCCATTCTTGGCCATCTCGCGCAGCTTCGCAGTCGGGTGGTACAGCGGGCCCAGATCAGCGTATTGATCAGCCAGGGCAACGAATTCGGCCACACCGATCGAGTCGATGTAACGCAGCGCACCCCCACGGAATGGAGGGAAGCCAATACCGTACACCAGGCCCATATCGGCTTCGGCGGCGGTTTCGACGATGCCGTCTTCCAGGCAACGAACGGTTTCCAGGCACAGGGCGATCATCATCCAGTTGATGATGTCCTCGTCGGACACTTCACGCTGCTCGTAGACGATGGGTGCCAGCACTTCGTGAACCGATGGGTCGGCAACTTTCTTCTGCTTGCCTTTCTTGTCGGTCTCGTAGGCGTAGAAGCCCTTGCCATTCTTCTGGCCCAGGCGCTTGGCTTCGTAGAGCGCATCGACGGCCGAACGGCGGTCGTCTTTCATGCGGTCCGGGAAACCTTCAGCCATTACGTCGCGACCGTGGTGGCCGGTGTCGATACCGACCACGTCCATCAGGTACGCCGGGCCCATTGGCCAGCCGAATTTTTCCATGACCTTGTCGATACGTACAAAGTCCACGCCAGCGCTGACCAGCTTGGCGAAACCGCCGAAGTAAGGGAACAGCACACGGTTGACCAAAAAGCCCGGGCAATCGTTGACCACGATCGGGTTCTTGCCCATTTTCTTGGCGTAGGCAACGGTGGTGGCAACCGCCAGCTCGCTGGATTTCTCGCCACGGATGACTTCCACCAGCGGCATCATGTGTACCGGGTTGAAGAAGTGCATGCCGACGAAGTTTTCCGGACGCTTGAGGGCCTTGGCCAGCAAGGTGATGGAAATGGTCGATGTGTTGGAAGCCAGGATCGTGTCTTCCTTCACCTGCGCTTCGACTTCAGCCAGTACCGCCTGCTTGACTTTCGGGTTCTCGACAACCGCTTCGACTACCAGGTCGACATGGCCGAAATCACCGTAGGACAGCGTAGGGCGAATGCCGTTAAGCACTTCAGCCATTTTCGCAGCGGTCATGCGACCTTTATCAACGCGCCCTACCAGCAGCTTGGCGGCTTCGGCCAGGCCTTGCTCGATACCGTGCTCGTTGATGTCTTTCATCAGGATCGGCGTGCCTTTGGACGCCGACTGATAAGCGATACCGCCCCCCATGATCCCGGCGCCGAGTACGGCAGCCTGTTTCACGTCTTTGGCGATTTCGTCGTAGGCCTTGGCCTTTTTCTTCAGTTCCTGATCGTTCAGGAACAGGCCGATCAGGCTCTGCGCAGCAGACGTCTTGGCCAGTTTGACGAAGCCTGCGGCTTCGATTTCCAGCGCCTTGTCACGACCGAAGTTCGCGGCTTTCTGGATGGTCTTGATCGCTTCGACCGGGGCCGGGTAGTTAGGACCCGCTTGACCGGCGACAAAACCCTTGGCGGTTTCGAACGACATCATTTGTTCGATGGCGTTGAGCTTGAGTTTTTCCAGCTTCGGCTGACGCTTGGCCTTGTAGTCAAACTCGCCGCTGATGGCGCCCTTGATCAGGTTCAGTGCAGCTTCTGCCAGTTTGTCCGCAGCAACCACGGCATCGACGGCGCCGACTTTCAGCGCGTCTTCAGCACGGTTTTCCTTGCCGGCGGCAATCCACTCGATGGCGTTGTCGGCACCGATGATGCGCGGCAGGCGCACGGTACCGCCGAAACCCGGGTAGATGCCCAGCTTGACTTCCGGCAGACCGATTTTCGCGGTGGAGGCCATGACGCGGAAGTCCGCGGCCAGGCACATTTCCAGACCGCCGCCGAGCGCGATGCCATTGATCGCGGCAACGGTCGGCACGTTGAGGTCTTCGAAATCGCTGAAAATCTTGTTGGCTTCGAGGTTGCCAGCCACAAGCTCGGCATCGGGCAGCTTGAAATTGTCGACGAATTCGGTGATGTCAGCGCCGACGATAAACACGTCCTTGCCGCTGGAGACGATCACACCCTTGATCGATGCATCAGCCTTGATGGTGTCTACGGCCTGACGCAGTTCGTTCAGGGTTAGACGGTTGAACTTGTTGACGGACTCACCCTTGAGGTCGAATTTCAATTCGACGATGCCACTTTCAAGAGCCTTAACCGTGATGGCTTTACCTTCGTAAATCATCAACTGATCTCCACGATATGGAAGCTGAACAGTACACGTCGGACGCTGGCCGAGGCGTAAACACTGACGTTACCGTCGATGCTAACGCCAATTTGCCAGGCACACCCGCCAACGCGATAGTCGGGATTCTGTACGAACGGTCTGAAGGACAAACACTCAATTCATACGCCCGTTTGATTTGGGTACGCCACCTTCAGCCAATTTCCGACAATTGTCAATCGCTCGAAAGGGCCGCTAAAACGCGACTTTTCAGTCATTTCAGAACCGCTGCGCCGAATCAATGCACCAGCATTCATAAAATCAATAATTGAAAAAGCATAGAAAAGGCCTGTACAGCAGCGGATATCCGGCTAGGCTAGCGGCACGCTTGAACGCCTGGGCGAATGCACGGCGTGATGAATTGCAAATTACCGGCCTGCCTGGCCAACCCCAGCCCGATGATGATGTCGGGCTTTTTATTGCCTTGTGGGAGCCGGCTTGCCGGCGATGGCATGTTCAAGCTCGTTATTGCCGGCAAGCCGGCTCCTACAGGTGTCAGGCCAGGGCCTTGAGCAACGTGTTGATGTCTTGCAAGACACTCAACTCGCCCTTCTCCCCCCAGTACAAGGCAATCATTTGCCCGTCGGCTTCGATTTTGTAGACGTTATCGGGCAGCTTCGAAAAATATGGCAACAACTTCTCGTCGGCGCAGACTTCCTGCCATTGATTGACCCATACACCCGGTTCCAGTTGCCAATAAACCCAGAGCGCAGGCTTGCTGCCCCGTCGTGGCCGACAGTACTGCGCACATGGGCTCGGCGGCTCCTGCTTGAGCCAATGCGGCCATTCCTGAGGCGACAGTTGCATCGCCAGGCCGATGCGACGCGCCTCCATACGCAGGGCCATGCGCCCACTCTGGTGGCGCGAAGGTCGCAGCCATGCCAGTGGACTCAAGACCACCAGGAGGATTGACACCACTATCCAGACCGTCATATGTGTACTCCCGAATTTCTAGATGAGCGGATTTGACCTGCCTCAACCCCATCCGCTTGAAAGCAGCCATACTGAACTTATTGCAGTCCCCTGGAGGAACGCCTCATGACTTACGAACATATTCTGGTCGCTGTGGACCTGACCGAAGAGTGCGATCCGGTGATCAAGCGTGCCTTGGCCATTGCCGGCGATACCGTGAAGCTGTCTCTGGTGCATATCGTCGAACCCATGGCCATGGCCTTTGGCGGCGACGTTCCGATGGACCTGTCGCAACTGCAACAGCAGCAATTCGACCAGGCCAAGGAGCGCCTGGACCGTCTGATCGCCAAGTACCCCGCGCTGAAAAAGGAGCAAAGCCACCTGACCTATGGCCAGCCACGCCAGGAAATCCACCATTTGGCCAAGGAACAGAACTGCGACCTGATCGTGGTCGGCAGCCATGGTCGTCATGGCCTGGCGTTGCTGCTGGGCTCCACTGCCAATGATGTACTGCACGGCGCGCCTTGCGATGTGCTGGCAGTGAAACTGGTCAAGAGCTCGTAAGAACTCAAATGCAGGAGCTGGCTTGCCAGCTCCTGCATGCTGGATTGCCTTTCATATAAAAAAACCGGTGCTCGTAAGAGCGCCGGTTTTTTATTGCCGCTGAATCAATCAGGCATCCAGCTCGGCCCAACGCTCGACCAACGCTTCCAGCTCCTGGTTCAGCTTCTCCAGGGACTCGATGACCTTGGCCGTTTCTGCCGCAGGGCGCAGGTAGAAACCTGCGTCAGCCATTTCGGCCTCCACGGCAGCGATCTGCTGCTCCTTGGCGTCGATATCGCCCGGCAAGGCTTCCAGCTCACGTTGCAGCTTGTAGCTGAGTTTCTTCTTGGCCGCCGGCGCAGCCTCCTGAACAGGCTCAGCCGCCGCGGGTGCAACCACGGCGGAGTTCAAGTCGGCCTTGCCGGACTTGCTCTCGGTCACACCCAGCAGGCGTGGCGAGCCGCCCTGGCGCAGCCAGTCCTGATAACCACCGACGTATTCGCGCACCTTGCCTTCGCCTTCGAAAACCAGGGTGCTGGTCACCACGTTGTCGAGGAATGCCCGGTCGTGGCTGACCATCAGCACCGTGCCGTTGAAGGTCAGCAGGACCTCTTCCAGCAGTTCGAGGGTTTCCACGTCGAGGTCGTTGGTGGGTTCGTCGAGCACCAGCAGGTTGGCCGGCTTGCTGAACAGCTTGGCCAGCAGCAGGCGCGCACGCTCACCACCAGACAAGGCCTTGACCGGCGTACGGGCGCGCTGCGGGCTGAACAGGAAGTCGCCCAAATAGCTCAGCACGTGGCGGCTCTGGCCGTCGATATCGATAAAGTCGCGGCCTTCAGCGACGTTATCGATCACGGTTTTTTCCAGGTCCAACTGGTGGCGCAACTGGTCGAAGTAGGCCACGTCGATGCGCGTGCCCTCTTCCACGGTGCCGCTGGTCGGCTGCAGGCCGTTGAGCATCAGCTTGAGCAGCGTGGTCTTGCCGGTACCGTTGGCACCCAGCAGGCCAATGCGGTCGCCGCGCTGCAGGACCATGGAGAAGTCCTTGATCAGGAACGGACCCTCAGGGTGATGGAAGCTGACGTTCTCCAAGACCATGACCTGCTTGCCCGACTTGTCGGCGGTATCGAGCTGGATATTGGCCTTGCCGGTGCGCTCGCGACGCTCGCTACGCTCCACACGCAAGGCCTTCAGGGCACGTACACGGCCTTCGTTACGGGTGCGGCGCGCCTTGATGCCCTGGCGGATCCAGACTTCTTCCTGGGCCAGTTTCTTGTCGAACAGCGCGTTGGCGGTTTCTTCGGCGGCCAGGCTGGCTTCCTTGTGCACCAGGAAGCTGGCGTAGTCGCCGTTCCAGTCGATCAGGCCACCGCGATCCAGTTCGAGGATGCGCGTGGCAAGGTTCTGCAGGAAAGAACGGTCGTGCGTGATGAACAGCACGGCGCCCTGGAAGTCCTTGAGGGCTTCTTCCAGCCAGGCAATCGCACCGATATCCAGGTGGTTGGTCGGCTCGTCGAGCAGCAGCAGGTCCGGCTCGGACACCAGGGCCTGGGCCAGCAGTACGCGGCGACGCCAGCCGCCGGACAATTGGGCGAGGGTCTTGTCGGCCGGCAGTTGCAGGCGGCTCAGGGTGCTATCGACCAATTGCTGCAAGCGCCAGCCATCACGGGCTTCGAGGTCTTGCTGGACGTGCATCAGTTTGTCCAGGTCTTGCTCGGTGACGCAGTTCTGCGCCAGGTGATGGTATTCGGCGAGCAGTGCGCCTACGCCATCGAGGCCTTCGGCAACCACATCGAACACGGTCCGTTCGTCGGCCACCGGCAATTCCTGCGGCAATTCGCCGATCTTCAAGCCCGGGGCGCGCCACACGGAGCCGTCATCGGGCTTCTGGTCGCCCTTGACCAGCTTCATCATGCTGGACTTGCCGGTGCCGTTGCGGCCGATGATGCACACCCGCTCACCACGGGCGATCTGCCAGGACACCTTGTCCAACAACGGCATAGCGCCGAAAGCAAGGGACACATCGCTGAATTTGAGCAGGGTCATACGCTTCTCCAAAAACTGGGCGCGCATTCTACCTGAGTTGGGGGGTGAAGCGGCCGGCATTTTCATGCTCGACACGTTCTGTAGGACATTTCTTGAGAACTTCAGCGAAGCGGCCTGCAAAGCTTTCACCGGCTGTGGGCAAAAGGCTAAGCTAGGGGCAATCAGTGCCGACAGCGTCGGCACTAGTCCTGATTTCTTTGCACGGACGTCTCATGCGCAGTCGCCTTTTCAGCTTTTTATCTTGCCTGCTTCTTTCCTCCACCGCCGTCCAGACTGCCCAGGCAGTGGACCTGACCACCCAACGCCAATATTACGACCAAGCCAAGCGCGCCCTGGCCAAGGGCGACAGCGGTCCGTACATGCAATACAGCCAGGCCCTGGCCGATTACCCGCTGACGCCGTACCTGGCCTATGACGAACTGACCGCCCGCCTGAAGTCCGCAAGCAACCAGGAAATCGAACAATTCCTGGCCAAACACGGCGACCTGCCCCAGGCCAACTGGATGAAACTGCGTTGGTTGCGCTGGCTGGCCGAACGTGGCGATTGGCAGACCTTTGAAAAGTACTACGACGCCAAGCTCAATTTCACCGAGCTGGACTGCCTCCATGGCCAGTACCAGTTGAGCCACAACCTCAAGGCTGAAGGCTACAAGACTGCCGAAGCCCTGTGGATGACCGGCAAATCCCAACCGGCCGCCTGTGATGCCACCTTTGGCCAGTGGGCCGCCGCCGGCCAACTGACCGAACAGAAAATCTGGGACCGCACCAAGCTGGCCGCCGAAGCCCGCAACTATCCACTGGCCAACAGCCTGGTGAAAACCCTGCCGACCCTGGGTGCCCAGGGCCGCCTGATGGTGGATGTGGCGCAAAAACCCGCCATGCTCAGTGACCCATCGCGCTTCCTGCCGGCCACGGAAGCTATGTCCGACGCCGTAGGCCTGGGCCTGCGTCGCCTGGCGCGCCAGGACCCGGAGCAAGCCATGGCCCTGCTGGATGGGTATGCCAGCAGCATGCACTTCTCCCGTGACGAAAAAGTGTCCATCGCCCGGGAAATCGGCCTGACCCTGGCGCGGCGCTACGACCCCCGCGCCCTGGATGTGATGACCAAGTACGACCCGGAGCTGCGTGACAACACCGTCTCCGAATGGCGCCTGCGCCTGTTGCTGCGCCTGGCCCGTTGGGAAGATGCCTACCAACTGACCCGCAAGCTGCCCCAGGACCTGGCCACCACCAACCGCTGGCGCTACTGGCAGGCCCGCGCCCTGGAGCTGGCCGAGCCGAAGAACCCGCAAGCGCTGGTGCTGTACAAAGGCCTGGCAAAGGAGCGGGATTTTTATGGCTTCCTTGCCGCAGATCGCTCCCAGGCCCCCTATCAGTTGAACAACCAGCCCCTGGTCATGAGCCAGGCCCTGGTCAACAAAGTGCGCAACACCCCGGGGGTGCGCCGTGCCCTGGAGTTTTATGCCCGCGGCCAGATCGTCGACGGTCGCCGCGAGTGGTATCACGTCAGCCGCCACTTCAACCGTGATGAAATGGTCGCCCAGGCCAAGCTCGCCTATGACATGAAATGGTACTTCCCGGCGATCCGTACCATCAGCCAGGCCAAGTACTGGGACGACCTGGACATCCGCTTCCCCATGGCCCACCGCGACACCCTCGTGCGTGAAGCCAAGGTCCGCGGCCTGCATTCGAGCTGGGTGTTTGCCATCACCCGCCAGGAAAGCGCCTTTATGGATGACGCCCGTTCCGGCGTCGGCGCCAGTGGCCTGATGCAACTGATGCCCGCCACCGCCAAGGAAACCGCACGCAAGTTCAGCATCCCGCTGGCATCACCGCAGCAGGTGCTGGACCCGGACAAGAATATCCAGCTGGGTGCCGCCTACCTGAGCCAGGTGCACAGCCAGTTCAACGGTAACCGCGTGCTCGCCTCCGCTGCCTACAACGCCGGCCCAGGGCGGGTGCGCCAATGGCTGCGTGGCGCCGACCACCTGAGTTTCGACGTGTGGGTGGAAAGCATTCCATTCGACGAAACTCGCCAGTATGTGCAGAACGTGCTGTCTTATTCGGTGATCTACGGACAGAAGCTCAACTCGCCACAACCGCTGGTGGATTGGCACGAACGCTATTTCGACGACCAATAATAATCTGTAGGAGCCGGCTTGCCGGCGATGGCGGTGCATCGGCCAGCATCAATGCGACTGACATACCGCTATCGCCGGCAAGCCAGCGCCTACAAGGGTTCTTCGTTAAATTGCAGGGCCGCGAGCCGCGCGTAGAGTGGGTTGCTGGCGATCAGTTGCTGATGCGTGCCCACAGCCACCAATGTCCCTTGATCCATCACCGCAATCCGGTCGGCGTTTTTTACCGTGGCCAGGCGGTGGGCGATCACCAGCGTGGTACGCCCCTTCATCAGTTGCGGCAACGCCTGCTGGATCAAATGCTCACTCTGCGCGTCCAGGGCGCTGGTGGCCTCATCCAGCAATAGGATCGGGGCGTCCACCAACAGGGCCCGGGCAATCGCCAGGCGCTGACGCTGGCCGCCGGAAAGCCCCATGCCGCCATCCCCCAGATGGGTCTGGTAACCGCTGGGCATTTGCAGGATGAAATCGTGGGCGTGAGCAATGCGCGCCGCTTCCTCGACCTGGGCAAAGCTGGCCTCTGGGTTGCCGTAGCGGATGTTGTCTTCGACGCTGCCAAAAAACAGCGCCGGGCTCTGGGACACCAAGGCAAAACAGCGGCGCAGGTCCAGCGGGTCCAGACCGGTCAACGGCTCGCCTTCCAACAGCACCCGCCCCTGTTGCGGGTCGTAGAAGCGCAGCAGCAAGTCGAACAAGGTGGACTTGCCCGCCCCGGACGGCCCGACCAGGGCCAGGGTTTCGCCAGCGTTGATGCTCAGGCTCAGGCCTTCGATCGCAAAACGATCGGGACGCGAGGGGTAGGAAAAGTACAGGTCCTGCAGTTCCAGGCGGCCACTGACCCGCTGCGGCAATTTGACCGCGCCTGTCGCGGGTGCGTGGATCTCATTGCTCGACCGCAACAGTTCGGCAATCCGCTCCGCCGCCCCGGCTGCGCGCTGCAGCTCGCCGATCACTTCGCTCAACGTGCCAAAGGCGCTGCCGACGATCAGGCTGTAGAACACAAAGGCCGCCAACTCGCCGCCGGAGATGCGCCCGGCGATCACATCCATACCGCCGACCCACAACATCACGCCGACGGCACCCAACACCAACACAATCACCAGGGTAATCAGCCAGGCGCGCTGGACGATGCGCTTGCGTGCAGTGGTGAACGCCTCCTCCACCGTCACCGCAAAGCGCTGTTCATCCTGCACCTGATGGTTGTAGGCCTGCACGGTCTTGATCTGGCCCAGGGTTTCGGACACGTAGCTACCGACGTCGGCAATCCGGTCCTGGCTCTGGCGCGAAAGGTTGCGTACACGGCGGCCGAAAATCAGAATCGGCGCCAGCACCAGCGGCAACGCCACCACCACAATGCTGGTGAGCTTGGGGTTGGTGATAAACAACAAGACAATGCCACCGATCACCATCAACGCGTTGCGCAGGAACAGCGACAGGGATGAACCGATCACCGATTGCAGCAGGGTAGTGTCGGCGGTCAGGCGTGACTGGATCTCCGAACTGCGGTTGTTCTCGTAGAACCCCGGATGCAGGTAGATCAAATGGTTGAACACTTGCCGGCGAATGTCCGCCACCACCCGCTCGCCGATCCACGACACCAGGTAGAAGCGCGCAAACGTACCCACCGCCAGGCCCAGCACGAGGATCATGAACAGGCCGATGGACTGGTTGAGCAGGTGCGGCGATTGAGTCATGAAGCCCTGGTCCACCAACAGACGAATACCCTGGCCCATGGACAAGGTAATCCCGGCAGTGACGATCAGTGCAAGCAAGGCGCCAGCGGCCTGCCAGCGATACGGAGCGATAAAGCGCACGGCCAGGCGAATCGCGCGGCGTTGACGGGCTGAGAGCATGGAGAGCGTCACCTGAGGAGAACAACCTCAAGCCTACACCGCAATCGGATTGAACTTGGGTAAATCACAATGAGTCAGGTTAATTATGCCCGGCAAGACTAGGCCCTAGAGGCTATCGGTCTAAAGTCCGGCTGGAAATCCGCCGCATTTTCTGCTGGACTGGGCATTCGATCCACCAACGGGCGATGGAGTTGTAACAGCTCGGTCACGTGGGGGAATTAGAGTAGGTACACAACCTGATGAGGAGACAGGCCATGTCCTTGCAAACCAGCAGCACTGACAGAATTGAAGTAATCCGCCAGCCACAGCAGTTGCCTTGCTCGTACATCGATGCCCAAGGCCGCGAAGTGCAGATTACCGAAGAGATGATCCAGGGCGCCTGCGCCGAACTGGAGCAGAAACTGGTCAAGCCTGCCCAGCAAGGCTGATACGCCCCAGCTCTTTCAGACCCGGCCCTGGTGGCCGGGTTTTTTACGCCTTCACTCTTGTAGGAGCCGGCTTGCTGGCGATAGCGTCAGGACCGACAACGCTACATTCAAGACCGCTATCGCCGGCAAGCCGGCTCCCACAAGTGGTGTGTCAGTCAGGAAAGGTTTGCGCCCAAGGCAGTGACGATAGCTTGTAACGCCGCAGACTCCCCATTGATCCGCACTTTCAAGCCGTCAATCTCGCGGCGATCCGGATAGTGCTTGCGCAGCAGGTCGAACGCCTTGCGCTGTTCTTGCACGGTGCCCACAAGGCTGCGGCGAAAATCCGCATCATCACGGCGGGGGTCGTAGACACTGCGGCACAGCGTCGCCAGGGCCCAGGCCGGATCGGTGCTGGCATTGAGGCTGACCTCGGCCAGCCAAGGCTCGGGCAGCAAGTCACTCAACTGAATGTCCGCCGGCCAAGCCAGGTGCGTGCACAGCGCCTGGTAGATCTGCGCCGTGCCGCGCTGCTTGCCGTCCAGGCTGTAGCCGGCGATATGCGGGGTCGCCAGCACGCATAACTCGGCCAACTCGACATCCACCTCGGGCTCGCCTTCCCACACGTCCAGCACCGCCTGCAGGTCTTCGCGCGCCAGCAACACTTCACGCAGCGCCGTGTTATCCACCACCGGGCCGCGGCTGGCGTTGATCAGCCAGGCACCGGGCTTGAGTTGCTCCAGGCGCTGGCGATCCAGCAAGTGCCAGGTTGAACCATCGCCGGATTTTTTTAGCGGGGTGTGCAGGCTGATCACATCGCACTGCTCGATGACCTGTTCCAGGCTGACGTAGTCGCCGTCTTCGGCGATCTGGCGTGGCGGGTCGCAGACCAGCACCTTCCAACCCAGGCCCTTGAGCACCTTGACCAGGCGCCCCCCCACTTCACCGGCACCGACAATGCCGTAGGTCCGCTGGGTCAGGTCCGCACCCTCGATTTCAGCCAGGGTCAGCAGGCTGCCCAGCACATAGTCCACCACACCCCGGGCGTTGCAGCCCGGCGCGCTGGACCATTGGATGCCGGCCTTTTGAAAGTAGTCGAGGTCCAGGTGATCGGTACCAATGGTGCAGGTGCCGACAAACCGTACCGGCGTGCCTTCCAGCAGCGCACGGTTGACGTTGGTCACCGAGCGCACCAGCAGCACATCGGCCTGTTCAATCGCGGCGCGGTCGATAGCGCGGCCCGGCACTCGGCGGATCTCGCCAAAACCTGCAAAGAACGCATCGAGCAGCGGGATATTTTCGTCGGCAACAATCAGCATGGCAGGCTCCTTTGGCGGACCAGCAGTGTACAGGCACCGGCCGCTGGAGCGTTTACAAATCCGCTACACAGGTATTTTCCTGACCTGTCCGTCAAGGCGTAGAATGCGCCGTCCTGCGCTCCCCCCTTATCGGACATCTGCACGTGAACACTGCCACTCTGCCCCTCTCCCGCCCTGCCCGCGTTCGCCGGGAAGTCCACAGCCTGCTGGCGCTGGCCCTGCCGATCATGATCGGGCAACTGGCAACCACCGCCATGGGTTTTGTCGATGCGGTGATGGCCGGGCGCGTCAGTTCGCGGGACCTGGCGGCCGTGGCCCTGGGTAATTCCATCTGGATCCCGGTGTATCTGTTGATGACCGGCACCTTGCTGGCCACCACCCCCAAAGTCGCCCAGCGCTTCGGCGCCGGCAGCCATACCGAGATCGGCCCGCTGGTGCGCCAGGCGTTGTGGCTGGCACTGGTGGTGGGGTGTACCGCGTCATTGCTGTTGATCAGCGCCGAACCGATCCTGCATGCGATGAACGTCGATCCCGAGCTGATCGCCCCCTGCATGGGCTACTTGCACGGCATCGCGGCGGGCATGCCGGCGGTGGCGTTGTATTACGTGCTGCGCTGTTTCAGTGACGGCCTGGGCCGCACACGGCCGAGCATGATCCTCGGCCTGGGCGGGCTGGCGCTGAATATCCCGCTGAACTACGTGTTCATCTATGGTCATTTCGGTGTACCGGCCATGGGCGGCGTGGGCTGCGGCTGGGCCACCGGGATTGTGATGTGGGCGATGATGCTGGGCTTCGCCGGCTGGACCCGCTGGGCGCCGGTCTATCAGGCCAGCGAGCTGTTCAAGCGCTTCGATTGGCCCCAGTGGTCAGTGATCAAGCGCATCCTGGGCATCGGCCTGCCGATTGGCATCGCGATTTTTGCCGAGTCGAGCATCTTTGCGGTGATCGCCCTGCTGATCGGCAGCCTTGGCGCGACGGTGGTGGCCGGGCACCAGATCGCCCTGAACTTCAGCTCCCTGGTGTTCATGATCCCCTATTCCCTGAGCATGGCCGTGACCGTGCGGGTCGGCCAGGCCCTGGGGCGTGGCGAACCCCGTGAAGCACGCTTTGCCGCAGGCGTGGGAATGGGCACCGCACTGGCCTATGCCTGCCTGTCGTGCAGCCTGATGCTGGTGTTCCGCGAACAGATCGCCACGATCTACACGGCCGACCCGTTGGTGGTCCAGGTGGCGGCGATGCTGATTGTATTTGCGGCGCTGTTCCAGTTCTCCGATGCGATCCAGGTGACAGCCGCCGGCGCCCTGCGCGGTTATCAGGACACCCGCGTGACCATGATCCTGACCTTGTTTGCCTATTGGGGGGTGGGCTTGCCGGTGGGCTACCTGCTGGGGCTGACCGACTGGCTGGGCCAGGCCAACGGCCCGAGCGGCTTGTGGCAGGGGCTGATCGTCGGCCTCAGTTGCGCAGCAGCAATGCTGGTGGTGCGCCTGGCACGCAGTGCGCGCAAGCGCATCCGCACGGCGGTTTAAGCGAGCTTCTTGCGGATCCAGTACAAGTAAGTACCGGCCTCTTCACGCTGTGCCACCAATTCATGGTCCAGAAACACACAAAATTTGGGGATATCGCGGCGGGTCGAGGGATCGGTCGCGATCACCTTGAGCAGGCCGCCCGGCGCCAGGTCGCGGATGTGCTGGTGCAGCATCATTACCGGTTCCGGGCAGTTGAGGCCGGTGGCATCGAGGGTGCCATCAACGGCGGGGTCAAAAGTTTCGCTCATCGTTCACTCCTAAACAGGCCGATAGCGTCACTGCAGGAACCGGCTTGCCGGCGATGGCGATCTTGCAGACGCAATCGCCGGCAAGCCGATTCCTACAGGGCGTGTGCTTATCGGACCTTGGGTTTCTTTACGTCCAGGCGACGCAGGTGGCAGGTCACTTCCTCACGGTCGTGGTACAGCTGCTTGCAACCGATCTCTACCCGGATACCCCGCGCCTTGAAGCCTTCCTCAATGCGCTCCAACAGGCGCTTGACTTCGGCGTAGCGCTGTTTCATCGGCAACTTGAGGTTGACCACCGCTTCGCGGCAATGGCCTTCGCCGATCCAGGTTTCCAGCAAGGCTGCGTTACGTGCCGGTTTCTCGACGATATCGCAGACCATCCAGTCCACCGGCTGCTTGGGGGTGAAGGTAAACCCATCAGCCATCAAGTGTTGCACCAGGCCGGTGTCCATCAGGCTTTCGGCCATCGGCCCGTTATCGATCGCTGTCACCAGCATGCCACGGTTGACCAGTTGCCAGGTCCAGCCGCCCGGCGCTGCGCCGAGGTCTACGCCGGTCATGTCGCCGTGCAGGCGCTCGTCCCACTGGTCCCGGGGGATAAAGTGGTGCCAGGCTTCTTCCAGCTTCAAGGTCGAGCGGCTTGGCGCGTCCCGGGGGAATTTCAGGCGCGGGATGCCCATCGGCCACATGGCCGAGTTGTTTGATTCGGCCAGGCCCATGAACACTTCACGGCCGCTCTTGAACGTCAGCAACAGGCGCGGCTTGCTCGGGTCGTCGACCAGTTTGCCGGCGGCCAGCAGGGCCTTGCGCAGGTGCACTTCGAATTTCTTGCAGAAGTTCGACAGTTCCTTGCCGTCATTGGTATCGACCATTTCCAGCCATAGGCTGCCGCATACCGGGAAGTCCCGCAGGTGCGCGAGGATCACGCTGATGCGGTCGGTTTCCGGCAAATCGATGAAAACCCCACGTGCCCACTGCCTCGGGAAGATCAGCTCGGCAAAGCGTTGGCCGCGCATCAGGCGCTGGGCGCCGTCTTCCTCGGTGCAGACAAATTCGGCGCAGGCGCTGCCGGTCTTGGCCTTGGCATAGCCGGAAACGTTCAGGCGCGCAGCGTGTTCCGCGATCTCGGAACAGACTTCGCCTTCAAAACCCGGGCGGCAATGCATAAAAAGGGTGTTCATTGAATCTCCTGGCAACTGGCTTGCTCTATCGCAATGCCTGTCATGAAAACGCGCGCATGATAGCTGAGTTCGGAACCTTGGACTTGTCCATAGAGTCCAGTTATTAGCCTGCTACTGAAAACAAGGCTAGTTTATAAGCTCTGTTCGTCCCGTCAGGTCCGTAGCCGTGCGGACCATAAGGAGTCATGTAATGTCATCCGTTGATAGCCTGAGAACCCTTAAGACCCTGCAAGTCGACAGCAAAACCTACCACTACTTCAGCTTGCCCGAAGCCGCCAAGAGCCTCGGTGACCTGGACAAATTGCCGATGTCCCTCAAGGTGCTGCTGGAAAACCTGCTGCGCTGGGAGGACGAAAAAACCGTGACCGGCGCCGATCTCAAGGCGCTTGCCGCCTGGCTCAAGGAGCGCCGCTCCGACCGCGAGATCCAGTACCGCCCGGCGCGGGTACTGATGCAGGACTTCACCGGCGTGCCCGCCGTGGTCGACCTGGCCGCCATGCGCGCCGCCGTGGCCAAGGCCGGTGGCGATCCGCAGCGCATCAACCCGCTGTCGCCGGTGGACCTGGTGATTGACCATTCGGTGATGGTCGACAAGTTCGGCAATGCCGACGCCTTCGAGCAAAACGTCGATATTGAAATGCAGCGCAACGGTGAGCGTTATGCGTTCCTGCGCTGGGGCCAGAGCGCCTTTGATAATTTCAGCGTAGTGCCGCCGGGTACCGGCATCTGTCACCAGGTCAACCTGGAATACCTGGGCCGCACGGTGTGGACCAAGGATGAAGATGGCCGCACCTATGCCTTCCCCGACACCCTGGTGGGCACCGACTCCCACACCACCATGATCAACGGCCTCGGCGTTTTGGGCTGGGGCGTGGGCGGTATCGAGGCGGAAGCGGCGATGCTTGGCCAGCCGGTCTCGATGCTGATCCCGGAAGTGATCGGCTTCAAGCTCACCGGTAAATTGAAAGAAGGCATCACCGCCACTGACCTGGTGCTGACGGTCACGCAGATGCTGCGTAAAAAAGGCGTGGTGGGCAAATTCGTCGAATTCTATGGTGACGGCCTGGCCGATCTGCCCCTGGCCGACCGCGCCACCATTGCCAACATGGCACCGGAATACGGCGCTACCTGTGGCTTCTTCCCGGTGGATGAAGTGACGCTGGACTACTTGCGCCTGTCGGGCCGGCCTGCGGCCACCGTCAAGCTGGTCGAGGCCTATACCAAGGCCCAGGGCCTGTGGCGCAAGGCCGGTGAAGAACCGGTGTTCACCGACAGCCTGGCCCTCGACATGGGCAGCGTGGAAGCCAGCCTGGCCGGGCCGAAACGCCCGCAGGACCGAGTCTCGCTGCCCAATGTGAGCCAGGCGTTCAGTGACTTCCTGGACTTGCAGTTCAAACCTGCGAGCAAGGAAGTCGGTCGCCTGGAAAGTGAAGGCGGCGGCGGTGTCGCCGTGGGTAACGCCGACCTGGTGGGTGAAGCGGACTACGACTTCGAAGGCCAGACCCATCGCCTGAAAAACGGCGCGGTGGTGATTGCGGCGATTACCTCGTGCACCAACACCTCCAACCCGAGCGTGATGATGGCCGCCGGCCTGGTCGCGAAAAAAGCCGTGGAAAAGGGCCTGGCCCGCAAGCCTTGGGTAAAAAGCTCCCTGGCGCCAGGCTCCAAGGTGGTCACCGACTACTACAAGGCTGCCGGCCTGACGCCCTACCTCGATCAACTGGGCTTCGACCTGGTGGGCTACGGTTGCACCACCTGCATCGGTAACTCCGGACCACTGCCGGAGCCTATCGAGAAAGCCATCCAGAAAGCCGACCTGACCGTGGCGTCGGTGCTGTCCGGCAACCGTAACTTTGAAGGCCGTGTGCATCCCCTGGTGAAAACCAACTGGCTGGCCTCGCCGCCACTGGTAGTGGCTTATGCCCTGGCCGGGACCGTGCGTATCGATATCAGCAGCGAGCCCCTGGGCACCGGCAAGGATGGTGCGCCGGTGTACCTGCGCGATATCTGGCCCAGCAGCCAGGAAATCGCCGACGCCGTGGCACAAGTCAGCACCAGCATGTTCCACAAGGAATACGCCGAAGTGTTTGCCGGTGACGAGCAATGGCAAGCCATTGAAGTGCCACAGGCTGCCACCTATGTGTGGCAGGCAGACTCCACCTATATCCAGCACCCGCCGTTCTTCGACGACATCGCCGGGCCGCTGCCGGTGATCAAGGATGTACAGGGCGCCAATATCCTGGCCCTGCTTGGCGACTCGGTGACCACCGACCACATCTCCCCTGCCGGCAATATCAAGGTCGACAGCCCTGCCGGCCACTACCTGCGCGAACAGGGCGTGGAGCCGCGGGACTTCAACTCCTACGGCTCGCGCCGTGGCAACCATGAAGTGATGATGCGCGGCACCTTCGCCAACATCCGGATCCGTAACGAGATGCTCGGCGGCGAAGAAGGAGGCAACACCCTCTACATTCCCACCGGCGAGAAGATGCCGATCTACGACGCCGCCATGAAATACCAGGCGTCCGGCACGCCGCTGGTGGTGGTTGCCGGCCAGGAGTACGGCACCGGTTCCAGCCGCGACTGGGCCGCCAAGGGCACCAACCTGCTGGGGGTCAAGGCGGTGATCGCTGAGAGTTTTGAGCGCATCCACCGCTCCAACCTGGTGGGTATGGGCGTACTGCCGTTGCAGTTCAAGCTGGATCAGAACCGCAAGGCGCTGCAACTGACCGGCAAGGAGAAGATCGACATTCTTGGCCTGACCGGCGCCGAGATCGAGCCCCGCATGAACCTGACGCTGGTGATTACCCGCGAAGATGGTCGCAGCGAGAAGGTCGAGGTGCTGTGCCGGATCGACACCCTCAATGAAGTTGAATACTTCAAGGCGGGCGGGATCCTGCATTACGTGCTGCGCCAGTTGATTGCTTCGTAACGCACCAAGCCAGACAAAACACCGCCTTCGGGCGGTGTTTTCATTTTTGCCGCCAGGCACCGCCGTTATAATGCCCCCCTTGTAGGAGCCGGCTTGCCGGCGATAGCGCCCTGTCTGACACACCGCGATCGCCGGCAAGCCGGCTCCTGCAGAAGCGATGCGTCATTTTTAACGTCACAAGGATTTTCAATGCCCGCTTTACCCTGGCTGTACCTGGCACTTCTTTCCATTGGCTATGCACTGGCCCTGGCCTACGGACAACTGGGACTGCTGGCGGCGGTCTCGATCGGCTTGCTGCTGGTCGCCGGTTATGCCGTGCGCCAGCAACGCAACCCGTGGGCGCGCTACCTCGGCCACGGATTGTTTATCGTGCTGGCCCTTGGCCTGGCGATGCACTGGCTGCCGGGCTTCTACAACGGTCGCGGGATTGCCCCACAACGCTTCACCGCCGATGCCGTACCCTTCTCGATGTACCTGAACCAGGACAAGCCATTGATCGGTTTCTGGCTGCTGCTGGCCTGCCCATGGATTGTCGCCCGCCGCTCGTTGCGCCTGTCGATCTACGCCACGGCACTGGCCACGGCCCTGACCGCCATTGCAGCCCTCGGCGGTGCGGTGTTGCTGGGTATCATCAGTTGGGCTCCCAAATGGCCGGACCAGGCCTGGCTTTGGGTGCTGAACAACCTACTGCTGGTGACCCTGGTCGAGGAGGCGTTGTTTCGCGGTTACATCCAGGGCGGCCTGAGCCGGCGCTTCAAGCAACTGCCCTACGGCGAAAACCTCGCCTTGCTGCTGGCCTCGCTGTTGTTTGGCCTGGTGCATGTGGGCGCGGGCTGGCAGTGGGTGCTGCTGGCCAGTATTGCCGGCGCGGGTTATGGCCTGGCGTACCGCTTCGGCGGCCTGGGCGCGGCGATCGCTACGCACTTTGGCTTGAATCTGCTGCATTTCGGGCTGTTTACCTACCCGATGCTGGCGGGCTGAGCCGGTCCCTGTTCACTGAATATAAAAGCCGCCTTCGGGCGGCTTTTGTCTGTTCAGCGTTCGATAAACCTAGCCGAACAGTCAGTGGTCGCCCCTGACCCTGTTCGGCAAGAATGCCTAGGAGATTTCGTACTCACCCACCCAGCACAGGTTTGACTTGCTGGAACTGTGTTGAGGGAACCCACGCCGCTGCACCAGGCATCCAATAAGAACCTACGCCCATGCCTCTCAAGACCTTGTCCATCTTCGGTACCCGCCCAGAAGCCATAAAAATGGCGCCGCTGGCGATCCAATTGGCCACCGACAGCCATTTCGACTCGAAAATCTGTGTCACCGCGCAGCACCGTGAAATGCTGGACCAAGTGCTTGAGCTGTTTGAACTGGTACCTGACTACGACTTGAACATCATGAAAGCCGGCCAGAACCTGACGGATGTCACCACCGCCATTATCCAGGGGTTGCAGGCGGTGCTGGACGACTTCAGGCCGGATGTGATCCTGGTCCACGGCGACACCGCCACCACCTTCGCCGCCAGCCTGGCGGCCTACTACCGGCAGATTCCGATTGCCCACATCGAGGCCGGGCTGCGCACCAACGACCTGTATTCGCCCTGGCCAGAGGAAGGCAATCGGCGCCTGACCGGCAGCCTGGCGACGCTGCACTTTGCACCCACCCTCACTTCCCGGCAAAACCTGCTCAATGAAGGCGTGAGCCCGGAAAGCATCCATGTCACGGGCAATACCGTGATCGATGCCCTGCTCAACGTGGTCGAGAAACTGATGCCGATGCGTGCCCGGCTCGATCGACAATTTTCCTTCCTCCCCGAGGGGCAACGCATGGTGCTGGTGACCGGGCATCGCCGCGAGAACTTTGGCGAGGGTCTGGAGCGTATCTGCAGGGCCCTGGCTGACAGCGCCCGGGACTTTCCAGAGGTGGCCTTTGTTTACCCGGTACACCTCAATCCCAATGTGCAGAAGCCAGTCAAGCGCCTGCTGGCCGGGATCGACAATGTGCACCTGATCGCCCCCCAGGAGTACCTGCCCTTCGTGTATCTGATGACCCGCGCCTACCTGATCCTCACCGATTCGGGCGGCATCCAGGAGGAGGCGCCTGCCCTGGGCAAGCCGGTGCTGGTCATGCGCAATACCACCGAGCGCCCCGAAGCCGTCGCGGCAGGCACCGTCAGGCTGGTGGGTACCAACGCCAGCTGCATTACCCATCACCTCAATCAGTTGCTGGAGAACGAGGCCGCTTACCGGCAAATGAGCATCGCCCACAACCCTTACGGCGACGGGAATGCCTGCCTGCGTATTTGCGCAGCACTGCTGGACCTCCCACAAAAAAACGAGGCCGCCGCATGAGTGTCGCGAAGATTTGTGTCATGGGCCTGGGCTACATCGGCCTGCCAACGGCGGCGATTTTTGCTTCACGCAAAAAACAGGTGGTGGGGGTGGACATCAACCAGCACACCGTCGACACCATCAACCGCGGGGCCGTGCATATTGTCGAGCCCGAGCTGGAACTGCTGGTGCACGCAGTGATCACCCAGGGCTATCTGCGGGCGACCACCACGGTGGAGCCTGCACAGGCGTTCCTGATCGCCGTCCCCACCCCGTTCAAGAACAACCACGAACCCGACCTGGGCTACATCAGGGCGGCTGTCGAAGCCTTGGCCCCGGTGCTGAAAAAACGCGACCTGGTAATTCTTGAATCCACCTCCCCGGTGGGCACCACCGAGCGCATGGCCCAGTGGCTCGCCCGGGCGCGCCCTGACCTGACCTTCCCGGCGACCCACGGCGAAGCCAGCGATATCCGCATTGCCCACTGCCCGGAGCGCGTGTTGCCAGGCCATGTATTGCGCGAGCTGGTGAGCAATGACCGGATCATCGGCGGCCTGACGCCGGCCTGTTCCGCCGCCGCCGCACAGCTGTACCAGACGTTCGTCAAGGGTCAATGCATCGTGACCGACGCGCGTACGGCAGAGATGTGCAAGCTCACGGAAAACAGCTTTCGCGATGTGAATATCGCCTTCGCCAACGAGCTGTCGATGATTTGCGCACAGCTGAAGATCAACGCCTGGGAGCTGATTCGCCTGGCCAACCGTCACCCACGGGTCAACATACTGCAACCAGGGCCTGGGGTCGGAGGGCACTGCATTGCCGTCGACCCATGGTTCATCGTCAGCAAGACCCCGGAACTGGCGCGCCTGATCCGCACCGCACGCGAGGTCAATGAGCATAAGCCGCAGTGGGTGATCCAACAGGTCAAGCTGGCGCTGGCCAGCCTGCTGCTCAAGCGCCAGGACCTGCAGGCCGGCAGCGTGCGGATTGCCTGCTATGGCCTGGCGTTCAAGGCCGATATCGATGACCTGCGCGAGAGCCCTGCCCTGTCTATCGCCCGGCAATTGGGCCAGGAGCTGGGGGTAAGGCTGCTGCTGGTGGAACCGAACATCGAGGCGCTGCCCGCCGACCTGTCGATGCACGCACTGACCGACACCGCCGACGCCCTTGAGCGCGCGCAGATTCATGTGCTGCTGGTCAGGCATCGTGAGTTCATGTCAATGCCCGCCCTGCGCGATGGTCTCCTGGTGATTGACGCTGCCGGTGTGCTGACGGCCTGAGGTAGTACCAAAAATGAATACGATGGAACGTTCCTTACACAAGCGACTGCGCCAGGATCTGCAGACACAGCGGGCGACCAGCCAACAACTGCAGGCCGCCCTCTCCCAGGCCCATGAACAGATCGCTACGCTCAACGACAGCCTGCACAGCGCCAATGCCAAACGCCATGTGGCCGAACAACGACTGATCAAGACACGCGCCAGCCTGACCTATCAATTGGGCTATCAATTGAAGGCCGGCACCCGCTCGCTAGGCGCTCTGCTGCGCCTGCCGGTCATCCTGCTCAGACTGTACCGGCAAGCTCGCCGCAATCGTTTGGCCCGACTCCCCATCATTGCTGAGCGCGTGGGCCAGTCACTGCCTTTCACCGCCCCGGTGATTACGACACCGCCGCCCCACCCGCTGGCAGAGGCCGACTACATCCGCAGCCACCTGTTGCCAGGCGCGCAGGACAATGCCCTGCCATTGAAAGTGGCCGGCGTGATGGACACGTTTACCTACGATGCCTACCGCCATGAGTGCCAGTTGTTGCAACTGACCCCGGCCCATTGGCTGGCAGAGCTCGAAGCCTTCCAGCCCCAGTTGCTGTTTATCGAGTCGGCGTGGCGTGGCAAGGATGACTTGTGGCGCAACAAGGTGGCGCATAACAGTGAGGAGCTGCGGGGTATCGTGCAATGGTGCCGGGACCGCGATATACCCACGGTGTTCTGGAACAAAGAAGACCCGGTGCACTACGAAACCTTCCTCAACACAGCCAAGCCATTCGACGTTGTCTTCACCACCGATATCGACTGCATTCACCGCTACAAGGGCGCACTGGGGCACGCGCGTGTCTACCTGCTGCCCTTTGCCTGCCAGCCGGCGGTACACAACCCGATTGAGCTGTATGAACGCAAGGATGGGTTCTGCTTTGCAGGCTCCTACTACGTCCGCTATACCGCTCGAACCCACGACCTGGAGAACATCCTCAGCGCATTGCCAGGCTATGCGCCATTGGAAATCTTTGATCGCAACCTCGGCCACCCGCACCCCAACCATCAGTTTCCAAACGAGTATCAACCCTACATCGTCGGATCGCTGAGTGCCGAGCAAATGCCCTTGGCCTACAAAGGCTACCGCTACGGCATCAATCTCAACTCGGTCAAGCAATCCCAATCCATGTTTGCCCGGCGCGTCTTCGAGTTGCTGGGTTCCAACACCCTGACCGTCAGTAATTTCTCCCGTGGCCTGCGCCTGTTGCTGGGGGACCTGGTGATCACCACCGACAATGGCGCACACATGCGCAGCCGGCTCAAGACGCTGGCGGACACCCCCCAGGGCAGCGCGAAACTGCGCCTGGCGGGCTTGCGCA
Organism: Pseudomonas fluorescens; assembly: GCF_000730425.1. Taxonomy (NCBI): domain Bacteria; kingdom Pseudomonadati; phylum Pseudomonadota; class Gammaproteobacteria; order Pseudomonadales; family Pseudomonadaceae; genus Pseudomonas; species Pseudomonas fluorescens. Next base: position 1,857,236 of record NZ_CP008896.1, read on the forward strand.
AGGTGATGCAGGAGCATACCTACGCCCATCGTCTGCGCTATGTCATGGCCAAAGTCACCGGCACGCCGCAAGACGATCCCTTGCCCACGATTTGCATCATCGCCAACGCGGTCAACCTGGCAGAACTCCTGGCGCTCACCCACCACCTGCAGCGCCAGCGCTACCCCAACATCATCATGAATGTGGTGGTGAACAGCGAAGCGACCGCCACTGACCCACGGTTGCGGCTGATCAACCGTCGGCAGTTGAACGCCACGACCGTGGCAGAACTGGCCAACGGCGCAGGCTGGGTCGCCGGGATGGTCGCCGAGGACTACTACGGCCCTCACTACCTGTTGGACCTGGCCCTGGCCACGCGCTACAGCCAGGCCAACGTGCTCGGCAAAGTGGCCCATTACGCCGTGGACGAGCACGGCATCCACCTGTTCAATGCCGGGCAGGACTACCGTCGCGCCGACGCCATCGCCGCCCGATGCGCGCTGATCAAAACCACTTTGCTGGCCAGGCAAACTGCCCACGATTGGCTCGACAGCCTGCCGACCCTTGAATACCGAGACCCCAAGGCCCTGGCGACCGACGCCTTCAGCTACTGCAGACAGGCTGCGGGCCTGCCCCCCCAGCAAGTAAGCGCCGCGGTGAACGACCCTGGGATGGACAGCGGCATCGCCCTTGATACGCTGCTACGTCAGGCAGAAACCATCCCTGCGCAGGTAATCAATGCCAGTGCCCCACATATCGGCGCCAGGGCCTTGGCGAAGCTGTTTACCCCGCTAGGCAACCGCCAACTACGCGATCAGCTTGATGCCGATGTCGATGCCTGGCATATCAGTTCCTCCCTGGCCGACGGTAAGCATGAGTACTGCTATGCCCGCCAGGAACTGAGCGTTGCGCAACTGACCGGCAGCACCTGCCTGAAGCTGTGTCTCGATGCCACGCCGGGTATGAACATTCAGTTGGTGATTCTGTTCCTGGATGCCCAAAAACAACGCATCAGCCACGTCATGCAACCGGCCAATCGCAATCTGACCTGTGATGTCCCACCGGAAGCCGCCTGGATCCGCCTCGCTATACGCACTTATGGAGGCGGCAGCACGACGATCAGGGCGCTGGTCCTGGGGCACCGTGATTGCCAACCCTCGACGTTGCTTGCCAAGGCCGGGCATCTGCTGCTGACCAACCACTACCCGGCCTATGACGATCTTTACCGAAACGGTTTTGTGCACACCCGCGTGGCCGCCTACCAGACACATGGGCTGGCGGTGGATGTGTTTCGCCTGCGCCAGAACGAGCCGGTCAGCTATCAGGAGTTTGAAAACGTTGATGTCATGACCGGCTCCCAGTCAGCCCTGACAAACATGCTCGGCGCTGGGATGTACAAATCGATCCTGGTACATGCCCTCAACCCGCAGATGTGGGACGTCCTGCGTTTGTCTACCCTCCCCATTATCGTCTGGGTCCATGGCGCCGAGATCCAGCCATGGTGGCGGCGGGCGCACAACTATGGCAGTGAAGAATGCCGGCAACTGGGCAAGCTTGAAAGCGAGCGGCGCATGGGTTTCTGGCGCACTCTGCTCAACCCCATGCCGGCCAACTTGCAGCTGGTATTCGTATCGCACCACTTCGCCGAAGAGGTCATGGAAGACCTGGGCTTTCGCTTGCCCCCCCGCCAGTACCGGATCATTCACAACCCGATCAATACCCGGTTGTTTTCCTATCAGGAAAAACCCCTGGGGCAGCGCAAGAAAATCCTCTCGATCCGTCCCTACGCATCGCGCACCTATGCCAATGACCTGAGCGTCAAGGCCATCCAGTTGCTGGCGCAAAAGCCCTGGTTCAACGAACTGGAGTTTCGCCTGGTCGGCGACGGGCCGCTGTTTGAGGAGACGTTGGCACCCCTGCGCCAGTATCCGAATGTGCGGATTGAAAAGGGCTACCTCAAGCAATCGGACATTGCCGAACTGCACAAACACTATGGGGTGTTCCTGTGCCCCAGCCGCATGGACACACAAGGTGTGTCGCGCGATGAGGCCATGGCCTCGGGCCTGGTCCCGATCACCAGTCGGGTCGGCGCAATAGCGGAATTTGTCGACGATGACAGTGGATTTCTAGCCGAGCCCGAGAGTTTCACCCAACTGAGCGAAGCCATTGAAAGCCTGTTTCTGAACCCATGCCTGTTCCGGGAAAAATCCCTGAACGCCAGGCAGCGGGTGGTCATGCAAAGCGACACGCTGCAGATTTCCAAGGCTGAACTCAACCTCATACGAGATTGCAATGACGATAGAGAAAGAATCGACACTCCAGTCAACCCTGCTCTCGACACTCATTTGGTGCATGGCATTGGCTCATAAGTCCATACAGGTCGCCCCGGCCACCACATTCATCGCGCATACCGCACACTTTTGTGCCCAGGCCCTACTGATTGTGACTTTCCTGTTACCGATCAAAATCCTTATTCTGCTGGGCTCCGATTCGATACCCGACGATCTGCCCCAAGTGTTCAAGGCGCTCAGCAAAACCTGGCTGATTACTGCTCTGATTGTGCTGACCGTGCTGTCTTACGCCCTGTATTTATCTTCGGAACTGGTTGCCTCGCGCTATTCAAGAACAGGCGCTTACCAGTTGATGAACCACAGCAGCCAGTCGCCCGCCTCAAACAACCAGCGCCCCCTGGCAGTGCTGGCTTTCTGCAGATTCACCCGCGGTTTGTCAGCGGCGAGTTTTGTGACACTCATGGCGCTGGTAATGCTGTCTATCTACCCGGCGTTGTTCACGATTACCCTGCTCTACATCGTCGCTGTCACGGCACTGCTCATCGTTTTATTCAATCGCAAGGACCGTATCCGTTCAATTGTGCGGCGCCATCACACAAAGCTGCTCAATGCCATGTCCGCCCTGGGCTTTCTTGGAACATTTGCGTTTATGGTCGTGGATTTTCTGTACATGACCCCGGTCCCCATCTATATCGCCCTCCTGTCATTGATCCTGGTTCGGCAAAGCCTTACCCGGCTCAAATCGATGATCGAGGACGCTATTTATCTGAAAAACCACCAACAAAAAATCCACGCCTTGTTTTTCACCCACTGACGTTCAACGTCCCCATCAGGAGAGGGTGACCATGCCCAGGATTGCCATGATTGTATGGAATGAATTTCGCCACGACGCCCGCGTCTTGAAACAGGCCCAGACACTTCAGGCGGCGGGCTACCAGGTCAGCGTATTCGCGTTGCATACCCCAGGTGTTACCCACCGTGCCGAAACCCTCGGGGATGGCACCCAGGTAATACGCGTCGCAAGGCGGCCATTTGGGCCATGGCGAACCACCAAGCCAGCGCAGGCGCAAAGCCCGGCTGCTGCCGGTCACTCAAGGCCGATCCTGCGCGTTGTTGCGCGGTTGTGGACACACCTGGGCCTGATCATACGCATCGCCTGGCATCGCGCCGCCGTGGTCCACGCCCATGACGTCAATACCCTGCCCAGCGCCTGGCTCGCCGCGCGGCTCAGTGGCGCAAAACTGGTGTATGACGCCCATGAAATCAGCACCAGCCGCGAAGGCTACGGTAGCTACCGCACATGGGTGGCACGGGTCGAACGCGCACTGATGCCCAGAACGCAAGGCAACCTGACTACCACCGAGGCACGAGCGAAGTTTTTTGCCCGTGCCTATGCCATCGCCCGTCCACTGGTGTTGCAGAATCGACCTCGCTTCAGGCACAGCGCACCGACCCAACGGATTCGCCTTGAACTGGGCCTGGAGCAGCCCTGGCCTATCGTGGTGTATCAAGGCGGGTTGCAGCAGGGGCGCGGCCTGGAGCGGCTGCTGCAAGTCGCCACGACGGTGGCGGATGCCTATTTCGTCTTGATCGGTGGTGGAAAGCTGGCACTGGGGCTCATGGCATTGCGCGATGAACTGGGGCTGGCCGGGCGTGTGCATTTTATCCCCACCGTTCCCCTGGCAGATTTGCCCAGCTATACCGCCTCCGCCGACATTGGTGTGCAGCCTCTGGAAAACACCTGCCTGAACCACTTCACCACCGACTCCAACAAACTCTTTGAATACGTGAATGCGGGGTTGCCGGTGATTGCGAGTGACTTTCCGGAAATCCGCCGGATTGTCAAAAAACATGACCTCGGGTTGCTGGTGCGCGCCGGTGACGATACGCAACTGCGCACCGCCCTGCAGTGCCTGGTGGAGTCCCCCACACTGCGAGGCAAGTACGCCGGCAATGCCAGCGAGGCGGCCAGGCACCTGAACTGGGAGCAACAAGAAACATCGCTGGTGAACCTTTATCAAGGCCTGGCGCAGGTACGTCCATGACCGTGCGTATTCTATTGTTGAGCTTTTATTACCCACCTGACTTGGCGGGGTTTCGTATCGAGGCGATCGTCAATGCCTTGCTCGCACAATCGGCCTGTGACGTGCAGATCGACCTGGTGACCACAAGTGCCAACCGCTACGCCTCACAGTACACACCCAGCCAGTGCGACCCTCCGCGTCCCGGCCTGACCATCACACGCATCGTCCTGCCCCGGCATAACAATGGTCTTATCGACCAGGCCTACGGCTTTTGTGTGTACGCCAATGGCGTGCGCAGAGCCATAAAGCACAAGGAGTACGACCTGATCCTGGGGTCTTCCTCACGGCTGATGACCGCCGCCCTGGCCAGCGCTATCGCGCGCTCGCGCAAAACGCCGCTGTACCTGGATATCCGCGATATTTTTGTCGACGTCTTACCCGAGCTGTTCCCTGGCCTGCCGGGCAAGGTACTGACGATCATCTTCACGCGGGTCGAACGGCTGACGGTGACCCAGGCCTCGCGGGTAAACCTGATCTCGCCGGGTTTTCTCGCTTATTTCAAGGAACGCTATCCAGGCAAGACCTTTTCCACTTACACCAATGGCGTTGACGAACTGTTTGTACAACCGCTGCCTCAGGACCACCACTGCCCGGCCGAACGTCGGCTCAAAATCGTCTATGCCGGCAACATCGGCGCCGGGCAGGGCCTGGAAAAAATCATTCCCCCCCTGGCTGAACGGCTGGCTGACCGTGCCTGCTTCTACATCATCGGTTATGGCTCCACCCTACACACGTTGCGCGATGCCCTGCGCAGCCGCCGGGTAACCAATGTAACGCTGATTGCACCGACACCCCGCGCCCAGCTCCTCCATTATTATCGCCAGGCCGACGTACTGTTTTTGCACCTCAATACCTTCAAGGCGTTCCTCAAGGTCATCCCTTCCAAACTGTTCGAATACGCCGCCACCGGCAAGCCGATCCTGGCGGGCCTGGATGGCTACTCAAAGCACTTTGCCATCACCCATATCGCCAACGCCTCGGTGTTTGTCCCGGCAGACCTGGAGTCCGCCGTCGCGGCTCTGGCCCAACTCAGGCTCGAACCCACCGACCGCTCGGCATTCGTTCGCGATTACGCGCGGACCACTCTTCACCAACGCATGGCGATGGACATCCTGGGCACCCGATAAGCACCCGGTGATTATTGCAAAAATAAGCTAAATAAAAGCCCGCGCCGGCCGACAACCCGTCAAAGCCTTGCGGATTGATCAATCATGCGTAATAACCAACCCGTTACCCAGCGCGAACGTACCTTCCCCGCTCAACAACGGTTGATCTCCACGACCGATGCCAAAGGCGTGATCACTTACTGCAACGATGCGTTTGTCGAGATCAGTGGGTTTTCCCGGGATGAACTGATGCGCGCGCCGCACAACCTGGTACGGCACCCGGACGTGCCGGCAGCGGTGTTCGCGCATATGTGGGCGACGCTCAAACAAGGCTTGCCATGGATGGGCATCGTTAAAAACCGCTGCAAGACCGGCGATCACTATTGGGTCAACGCCTATGTCACCCCAGTGTTCGACGGCGAACAGGTGATTGGCTACGAATCGGTACGGGTCAAGCCGACCGCCGAGCAGATCCGCCGTGCCGAAGCGCTGTACCAGCGGATCAACCAGGGCAAGTCGGCCATCCCGCGCAGTGATAAATGGCTACCGGTGTTGCAGGACTGGCTGCCGTTTATCCTGGTCAGCCAACTGAGTTTCCTGATCGGCATCTGGTTCAACTCCCACTGGGGTTTTGCCTTGGCCGCCGCCTTGTCCGTGCCGCTGGGCCTGCTCGGCCTGAGCTGGCAGCAGCGCGGCCTCAAGCGCCTGTTGCGCCTGGCCGAACAGACCACCTCCGACCCGCTGATCGCGCAGATGTACACCGACAGCCGTGGCGCACAAGCACGCCTGGAGATGTCGATCCTCAGCCAGGAAGCCCGCCTGAAGACCTGCCTCACCCGCTTGCAGGATACCGCCGAACACCTCAACGACCAGGCGCGCCAATCCAACACCCTGGCCCACAACAGCTCGACCGGCCTGGAGCGCCAGCGCGTGGAAACCGAACAGGTGGCCACCGCCGTCAATCAAATGGCTGCCACCACCCAGGAAGTCGCCAGCCATGTACAACGCACGGCCGATGCGACCCAGGAAGCCAATCGCCTGACCGGGCGCGGGCGCGATATTGCCGGCGAAACCCGCGAGGCCATCCAGCGCCTGTCGGTGGTGGTCGGGGAAACCGGCGTGACTGTGACCCAACTGGCCAAGGACAGCGACGAGATCGGCGGCGTCGTGGATGTGATCAAGGGCATTGCCGACCAGACCAACCTGCTGGCCCTGAACGCAGCCATCGAAGCAGCCCGTGCCGGTGAAATGGGCCGTGGGTTCGCGGTGGTGGCCGATGAAGTGCGGCAACTGGCGCAACGGACCAGCGAATCCACCGGGCAGATCCATGCCTTGATCGCCAAGCTGCAACAGACCGCCAGCACCGCCGTGCAGACCATGGATGCCGGGCATCGCCAGGCCGAAGAAGGCGTGGCACGGGTAATGGAGGCAGACGCAGCGCTGGTGGGGATCAGCGAGGCGGTGGCGCATATTACCGACATGACCACCCAGATCGCCGCCGCAACCGAGGAGCAAAGCTCGGTGGCCGAGGAGATCAGCCGCAATATCAGCACCATTGCGTTGCTGGCCGACCAGACTTCGGAGCAGGCGTTGAATTCGGCGCAGTTGAGTGAAGAGCTGACCCATACCGCCAATACCCAGTATTCACTGGTGGAGCGGTTTAACCGTTAGATCGCAATCGCCGGCAAGCCGGCTCCTACATTGAAATGCACTCCAACTGTAGGAGCCGGCTTGCCGGCGATTGGCTGCTCTTGCCAGCGATTTCAGTGGCGAGCCGCACCAGGTCGGCGGCGCTCGTGGCGGCTGGACGGGTATCAGTCAAGGCCTCCCCTGTATTGATCAAGAAAATCTTCTGAGCATGCAATCAGTCTTCCCGCCATCCCATCCAACGCCAGACGACCCTTTCGCCATCAATTTTCGGCAGGGGTGTTGTGTCGTGGATCACTCGTTTGCTTCCCGGCTTGTACTCACACAGCCAAACGCCCGGGTAAGGACAGATTTCTCCACTGTGTGCACGTAATCCACTGACGGCCCAGAGCCAGCGAACAACCTGCCCTTGATGGAGGGGAAGCCGCTCGTTCAATGTGACTTCACACGCGATACAACGATCGCGCTCCATTTCCCAGCGGCCCGCGCGCGGTGCGGGCTCATGGCTGTTGGCGAAACCGGATGGCGTTTGATCGAGGTCACGCTGCCAAAACACCCTGTCGTCGCCTGACTCGCTGGCAAAGGCCGGCAGGATATCGCCCTGCTTGAAGGCGCGACGGGAGTACGCCTGACCAGGGACGAGCCACCAGCCAGCTTGAGTGCACGCCATACCCGTCACAACGCTTAACGGCCTCATGGTGTTGGAGGCCTGTGCTGGGTTCGCCGGTGGTTTTATCAAGCGGGTTGCCGGCGCTGGCCAATCGCTGTCAGGGTCGAAACGAGCCATCCAGCGGCGGCTGTCGGCGTCGGTGAACCGTTCATTGGGGTCACCGTCCCATTGGCCAAAGCCGAGCAATCCCAAATCGTCGTGGCGAATAGGCTTGAGGAGTTTGTTCAGGAGCATGGGCAGTTCGGGCACACCTTGCTCGACGGGGTACAGCTCAGGTTGTTCGCCCAGTTCGATCCATTGGCCGCTGTGTAATTCGGTGATGCTGATGCGAGGGTGAGCCAGTGCTGCGCGTACCTGCTCGCGAGTGAGGTCAAGTTTTTCGTGCCAATGGTCGGCGAGCAGGAAGGCCCACGTGGGGGGGCGGATGCCATTGAGCAGTTCAGCGCGCATGCTGAAATAGTAGTCAATATCAAGGCCATAGAAGGCGGGGGCCAATGAACGCTCCCAAGTCGTGATGGCGGATCGGGTGCCGAACGCCAGCGGGTTGGCCATGGAGAAACCGCTGTAAACCTGACGTGCTTTGAGCAGATCAATCGTCTTGAGTACAAAACTGCGCCATGCGTCACGATTATCCAGCCACCACTGCCAGCGATAATAGAACGTGATTGAGGAATAGGCCGTCCTTCTGCCCTCATAGGTCTTAAACCATGTGCGCCAGAAGTACCCTGCCGTCGTCGGCGAGGAGGCATGGTTTTTTTCGTCGGTGAATTTAAAAACAAAGGCCTCGGAGCGGGAGGCTTTCCTGGCCTGCCCACGTAGATCAGGCAAACGCGACGAGCCGTAAGGATGTGGACGTTCTGAAATCGGGTGGGTCCCAATGGTGTAAGGCTTTCCAAGTAACTGCTCAAAGGCTTCGTGAATATCCACCATCAGCAGTGCTACTTCTTCATGGTTATCCGGGCCTGGGGGGAAGTAAAAACTGATGAAAGGGCTGACGCTGTGTCGAGCCTGATCTGTGCCCCAGTCCGTGTTAGGCCATTCCTTAAGCCCCTCAATAAATTCCTCGCGTTCTCCCTCATCAAACAGTCTGTGAGTAGTGCTCATACTTACCTCTTGTTTTTGTTACCTTTAGATGTTGATGTTTGTTTAGCATCGTCCGCCTCAAAGCCGATGCAATCCTCCGGCACCCGCAGCAGCGCCACTTTCTCCCGGCCAATTTTGTCTCGGTTGACGCCTGTTCTTGGCGCCATCAGCTCCGCGTATTCATCTATTTGCTTGTCTTTTACCCAGTCCCCCGGAAACTTGATCTCGACTGCCGCAAACACATTGTCCGTTTCAAACGCCTCCTGCCGGTACTCAACCACCACCAAGTCCGGAGCCAGGCTTTCCCAGGGCCGCGGCCAAAACGGAAACACCTTGCCAAACCGCTTCGGCCGAGTTTCCGGCTCCCCCAACAGGGCTTTTGCGCTGCTACGGTTGTAATTGGGCTCAGCCTTGAGAGGGCTGCGCCAATCCAATACCTCGTCGATCGCCTCAAACAGCAACGAAGCGGTGGTTTGCTTGAGCGCCACCTCAACGGTGGTCGTGACAGGCTCGCCCGCGACGGCCTTGCGCAAGCGCCGCGGCACCTTGATTGGCATCTGCAACGCGACATTGCACACCTGGCTGATGGCCGGGCGAAATGGCACCTTGCGTTCGATGTATTCCTTGAAGGTCACGTTTTCATTGCCGCGCCGCGAAACGGTGCTATTACCGCCTCGGTCCACCACCGCAAACGTTGAACTCTTGATCTCGATTTCACGGGTCAGCGCTTCAATGGCCTGCTGCAAGACGTACTTGATACTGCGCTTGCGTTCAGCGATTTCACTGGCGAGCCGCGCCAGGTCGGCGGTGCTCATGGCGGACTCATGGGCCTGATACACACGATAAGCACGGTATGCACCTGCAAGAATGGCTGCGGCGGCTGGAGCGGGCATCAGTCAAGGTCTCCCATGTATTGGTCAAGAAAGTCATCCGGAAAAAGCCCGGCGTCATCATGAGCCACGGCTTGTTCTTCAATGAAGGCAACGCTGGGGCGCCAGGTTTCGGTGACACGCTGATCCTCACGCATAATTACTTTATGGACTTGCACAGCATGGGTCGTTTGGGTCATTGCCCAGTCGGTTTCACCCGATGAGTGAGTCAGGCCCTCGACGAGTACGGCAGTACCATCGGTGATGCGATACCGATAACCAGAGAAGGCGCGTTGATCGCTCTTAAGCAGCGTATAGCGCCCCAGGAAGTCGCCAGCAGGAGGAGTCGGCGAGCGCAGCAGGCTTGAGAATGGATTGCCGGTGCCCATCCCATCGGCGGTCACCGGTCCTTGGATTTTGATGGTCAGCCCATCCAGGGTAATCCCATCACTATCAATCGTTATGCTGCCTCCAGGCGCCTTCAGAACGATTCGTTGGCCCGCTTCAACTTCAAACTCCGTGGTTTTCTGCGCAATGCCTTCTCCGGTAGCCAGCCGGTAGTGACTCTTTATACAGTGCTCAACACTCCCGCCGATGCGGATGTCATGGTCGGCGGCGACTTTGTCATATCGGTTGTTGCCCACCGCCTCGACACGGTCCCTGCCAATATTGCTCCGGTGGTCGCGGCCCAGCGTCTGAAAGCAATCCTGTACCACCTCAATTCGCTCATCGTTGCCTACCCGCTCACTGCGGTCATGGCCAATTTCTATGTTCTCGTCATGCCCGACTTTCTCACTACGATCATGGCCGACAAAAATACCGTTGTTGTGTTTGATATGGACGTTCTTGTCTTTTTCGGCGTGGATGTACACCTCCTGCTGCCCCTGCTCATCCTCAAAGCGCAGTTCATTGAAGCCTTCGCCCATATGGGTTTGGCTCTTGATGGTCGTGCGCGTCTTGTGTTTGGGCAATTCATAGGGCGGCAGATTAGTCTCACGATAGGCACGCCCTGTCGCAATAGGCTGATCCGGGTCGCCATCCAGATAGCTGATGATCAGTTCCTGACCCACTCGTGGAATGGCCATGGAGCCCCAGGTTGCTCCAGCCCACCCCTGAGCCACACGAATCCAGCAAGAGCTGTGGTCGTTGTGTTTATCCGAGCGATCCCACGGAAAACTGACTTTGACTCGCCCCCATTTATCGCAATAAATCTCTTCACCCGCAGGACCAACGACGGTGGCGACCTGCGGGCCGTCAATGCAGGGTTTGTCGCGCAGCGGGGCTTTCCAGTCAGAGGTCCAGCGGATAGCAGTGGCTTTGAGTTCATAGGACGTACCGGTAATACTGCCGAACGCTTCCTCCTCAAGGCAGGTGTGCTGTTTACCTTCATGTTCAATGGCGATGGTGCGCCAGCGGTCGTTGAAGTCATCGCGCGGATGGTCACTCACGTCGAAAGCCAACCCCGGTTGCAGGCGCGCATCGTCACCGGCGAGATGAGCCATCTTGGCGTCGCTGCGCAAGGCGCTCAGGCGGGTCTTGGTGAAGGGTTTACCGGCGACGTCGCGCTTGTAGCGTCCCGGGTAGTCGTAGCGCTCGTAATCCTTGTGCTGGTTATTCAGGTCCTGGTCACCCGTGGCCGTGTGCTGCTGTCTGTAGCACGGGTGTGTGAACGTGTAATCGCGCTGCACCTGGACGGCGGTGCGCACTTGCTCGGTGTAGTAAAAGCGGTGCAGGGCCGGCTCCATGGAATCGCCACCGCCCATCGGTTGGTAGATCACCGGGCAATGTTCATGGGTGCCGATGGTGCCTAGGCCGCCAACGCGATCGGTGAACCACAGGGTGTGACCGTCGGCGCGGTGTTCGAAGGTGTAAAGCAGGCCTTCTTCGGCCGCGAGGCGGGCGATGAAATCAAGGTCGGTTTCGCCAGCTTGCACGCAGTATTCGCGGGACTGATGGTCGAAGCAGAGGTAGGTTTTAACGTCGGTCAGGCGCTGATCCTTGAGGACTTCAAGGATGATATTGGGCACGCTCTGGCCCTGGAAGATGCGCCAGTTGGAGCGCAGTTCGAAGCGCGCCAACGTCGGTTCGACCACGGCACTGTAGCGGGTACGGCGAAAGCCGGTATCGCCTTGGGTGAGCAGGCTGACCAGGCCGTGAACGTAGCGCACCGGTGCTTCACCGCGCCAAATCGTGAACAGCCCCGGCAGATCCAGCACACGATTGAAGTCGATGGCGGCGTTGTGGCTGGCCAGTTCCAGTTCAAGTTTGAAGGGTTGAGACAAGCCTTCTTCGAACTTGAACGATACTACGTCGAAGGCATCACCCTTCAAGGGTTCGAAAGTGTAGCGCAGGTCGCTTTGGCCCGGCATCGGGATTCCTTGTCGATCGGTGGTTTGCCGTCGTTCACGCATGAAGTGTCTTGGGTGTGTGGGGTTGCAACGTCTTGACAGCTTCGTTGCGCGAGCCACTCTAAGCAGGCGTGATTTGACGCCTCAATAGAGTGGCGGCAATCAAGAGGCATCCGACATTTCGGACGGTGATGAACTGTCGGAGATATCCCATCAGTTGCACGCAGGCTGACGGCACTTTAGTGTTCGCCCCGCCGCCGACCTCAGTCAGTGACGGGGTGCCGCAGCCCAAAAAATCATTGCCAAGACCGTTGAACATCGTGCAGCCGATTCACAACTGCCTCTCGTTTTATGGCGGTTGTGCGTGGGAGATCTCCGAGTCTGCCGGGTTCTGTTAATAATCCCCGGTCTGCGAGCCCGCATATGGGAACTGACCCATACGGCCAATACGCAGTATTCGTTGGTGGAGCCTTTTTAAGCGTTAGATCGCAATCGCCGGCAAGCCGGCTCCTACATTGAAATGCACTCCAACTGTAGGAGCCGGCTTGCCGGCGATTGACCCTACCTGGCCCCCAGAAACCTGGCTATTGCCTGCGCCGCAGCCTCCAGATGCTGCCCATGGCTGAACCCCGAAGCCTTCAACGGCTTCAGATCATGATCCCCCGCCACCCGCCACATCACCTCGATGACCGACGACAGCACGTAGCCCTCCACCGCCGCTCGATTGCCCAGCGCATCGCGCTCGCCCTGCACAATCAAGGTCGGGGTCTTCAGCCCGGCCAAGTGCTCGACCCGGGGCTTTTCCGGCTTGCCCACCGCATAGAACGGGTAACCCAGGCACACCAGCGCATCCGCCGCCAATTCATCGGCCAATAGGCTGGCCATCCGCCCGCCCATGGACTTGCCGCCGACAGCCAAAGGCCCAGCGACATGACGTCGCACCTGGGCATGCACTTGGCGCCAGCATTCCAGCAGTTTCGGCGCCGGGTTCGGTGGGCGTTTGCCGCCGTCCACACGGCGTTGGGCCATGTAGGGAAACTCGAAGCGCAGCACGTTCACGCCATGCCCGGCAAGGCGTGCAGCCATGTCGTCCATAAAGGATGAGTCCATCGGCGCGCCAGCGCCGTGAGCCAGGATCAGCGTCGGTGATTGGCCTGCCCCCACACTTGTGGCCGCATTCCATAACCAACCCTGTTCACGCACACACTGCGCCCATTGATCCCCGTCAATACTGGCCTTGTGCTCTTTGCCCATGCTTGCCTCGCTTTTTAGTCTGCCTATAACTCCAGCCCAAGTGCCGCATCTGCTTGGGTTGAACCGTGGATGGGGAACCATGAACACTACTTTAAGTACCGCCTATAACTACAAGGTGGTCCGCCAATTCGCCATTATGACGGTGGTGTGGGGCATCGTCGGCATGGGGCTCGGGGTTTTTCTCGCCGCCCAGTTGGTATGGCCCGAACTCAACTTCAACCTGCCTTGGACCAGTTTCGGTCGATTGCGCCCACTGCACACCAACGCGGTGATTTTCGCGTTTGGTGGCTGCGCGCTGTTTGCCAGCTCCTTCTACGCGGTGCAACGCACCTGCCAGACCCAGCTGTTCGCGCCGAAAGTCGCCGCGTTCTGCTTCTGGGGCTGGCAATTGGTGATCCTGCTGGCAGCAATCAGCTTGCCACTGGGCTATACCAGTTCCAAGGAATACGCCGAGCTGGAATGGCCGATCGACATCCTGATCACCATCGTCTGGGTCGCCTACGCCATCGTGTTCTTCGGCACCGTGGCCAAGCGCAACACCAAGCACATCTACGTCGGTAACTGGTTCTTCGGTGCATTCATCATCACGGTGGCGATCCTGCATATCGTCAACAACCTGGAAATCCCGGTCAGCCTGACCAAGTCCTACTCCCTCTACGGCGGTGCGACGGATGCCATGGTGCAGTGGTGGTACGGCCATAACGCGGTAGGTTTCTTCCTCACTGCGGGCTTTTTGGGGATGATGTACTACTTCGTACCCAAGCAAGCCGAGCGTCCGGTCTACTCTTATCGCTTGTCCATCGTGCACTTCTGGGCACTGATCACCCTGTACATCTGGGCCGGTCCTCACCACCTGCACTACACCGCGCTGCCGGACTGGGCACAGTCTCTGGGCATGGTGATGTCACTGGTTCTGCTGGCTCCGAGCTGGGGCGGCATGATCAACGGCATGATGACCCTCTCGGGCGCCTGGCATAAGCTGCGCAGCGACCCGATCCTGCGTTTCCTCGTGGTATCCCTGGCGTTCTACGGCATGTCGACCTTTGAAGGTCCGATGATGGCCATCAAGACGGTCAACGCCCTGTCCCACTACACCGACTGGACCATCGGCCACGTACATGCCGGCGCCCTCGGCTGGGTGGCGATGATCTCCATCGGCGCGCTGTACCACATGATCCCGAAAGTCTTCGGTCGCGAGCAGATGTACAGCCTCGGCCTGATCAACGCCCACTTCTGGCTGGCCACCATCGGCACCGTGCTCTACATCGCTTCGATGTGGGTCAACGGCATTGCCCAGGGCCTGATGTGGCGTGCGGTCAACGAAGACGGCACCTTGACCTACTCCTTCGTCGAGACCCTGGTGGCCAGCCACCCAGGCTTCATCGTGCGGCTGGTGGGCGGTGCGATCTTCCTCAGCGGCATGTTCCTGATGGCTTACAACACTTGGCGCACCGTGCGTTCGGCACAACCTGCCGACGTCGCCGCTGCGGCGCAGATGGCCTGAGGAGTCGATGATGAAACACGAAACGATTGAAAAGAACGTCGGCCTGCTGATGCTGCTGATGGTACTGGCCGTGAGTATCGGCGGCCTGACGCAGATCGTCCCGCTGTTCTTCCAGGACGTCACCAACAAGCCGGTCGAAGGCATGAAGCCCTACACCGCGCTGCAACTGGAAGGCCGTGACATCTACATCCGCGAAGGCTGTGTGCAGTGCCACTCGCAAATGATCCGGCCATTCCGCGCCGAGACCGAGCGCTACGGCCACTACTCGGTCGCCGGTGAAAGCGTGTGGGACCACCCGTTCCTGTGGGGCTCCAAGCGTACCGGTCCGGACCTGGCCCGAGTGGGCGCCCGCTACTCCGACGATTGGCACCGCGCGCACTTGTACAACCCGCGCAACGTCGTGCCTGAATCGAAGATGCCAGCCTACCCATGGCTGGTCACCGCCCAGGTCGACAGCAGCCACACCGAAACCAAGCTCAAGGTCATGCGCACCCTCGGCGTGCCGTACACCGACACGGACATCACCGCCGCCGTGGACAGCCTCAAGGGCAAGACCGAAATGGACGCCCTGGTCTCCTACCTGCAAGTGCTCGGCACTGCAATCAAGAGCAAGAGGTGAACCATGGGTTTTGAACTGGATACCGGAATGATCCGCGGCCTCGGCACGCTGGTGGTGGCGATTGCCTTCATCGGCCTGTCGCTGTGGGTGTTCAACGCCAAGCGCAACCCGGAGTTCGCCGAGGCCTGCCTGCTGCCATTTGCCGATGAGCCTGAACCTGGCGCCATTGGCACCCCATCCGACGCTCAAGAAGAGCCTGTAACAAGGAGCATTCGGCCATGACTACCTTTTGGAGTACATGGATCTGTGTACTGACCCTCGGCAGCCTGATCGGCTTGACCTGGCTGCTGTTCGGCACCCGCAAGGGCGAGACCAAGGGCAGCGTCGACCAGACCATGGGCCACGCCTTCGACGGGATTGAGGAGTACGACAACCCCCTGCCCCAATGGTGGTTCCTGTTGTTCGCCGGCACCCTGGTGTTTGCAGTCGGCTACCTGATCCTCTACCCGGGCCTGGGCAACTGGAAAGGTGTACTGCCGGGCTATGAGGACGGCTGGACCCAGACCAAGGAATGGGACAAGGAAATGGCCAGGGCCGACGCCAAGTTCGGGCCGATCTTCGCCAAATTCGCCGCCATGCCCGTGGAAGAAGTCGCCAAGGACCCGCAAGCGCTGAAAATGGGCGGCCGCCTGTTTGCCTCCAACTGCGCGGTATGCCACGGCTCCGATGCCAAGGGCGCCTATGGCTTCCCGAACCTGGCGGACGACAACTGGCGCTGGGGTGGTTCGGCTGATGCAATCAAGCTGACCATCATGAACGGTCGCCATGCTGCAATGCCGGCCTGGGGTGAAGTGCTGGGCGAGGACGGTGTGAAAAACGTCGCGGCCTATGTGCGCCACGACCTGGCCAAGTTGCCGCTGCCGGCTGACAGCAAGGCCGACCTGGCCGCTGGCAAGCAAGCGTACGACACCACATGCGTAGCCTGCCACGGCCCTGAAGGCCATGGTGTTGAAGCCATGGGCGCGCCAAACCTGACGCAGCCTGCCGGCTTCATCTACGGCACCAGCCTTGCGCAGTTGCAGCAGACCATCCGCCACGGCCGCCAGGGCCAGATGCCAGCGCAGGAAGCGCTGCAAGGCAACGACAAGGTCCACCTGCTGGCAGCCTACGTCTACAGCCTGTCGCAGAAGGAGCAGAAGTAAGTTGTAAGCTACACGCTGCAAGAGAAGAGTTCTCAACTCGGCTCTTGCAGCCCTTTCCAACCCT
Source organism: Pseudomonas fluorescens (assembly GCF_000730425.1). Taxonomy (NCBI): domain Bacteria; kingdom Pseudomonadati; phylum Pseudomonadota; class Gammaproteobacteria; order Pseudomonadales; family Pseudomonadaceae; genus Pseudomonas; species Pseudomonas fluorescens. Next base: position 1,873,896 of record NZ_CP008896.1, read on the forward strand.
CCCCCTTCCCGCTCCAACCTCGCTGCTTGCATCCTGCCAATAACCGTTGCTGCTCCGCGGCCCTTTGTCGCACCCTTCTAAAGCACACCTTTCCCCTCGGGCCATTCGGGTCTACGCTTGTTTCGACAATAGGCCGGCGTTGATCGGTCGCAGCTCGACTTGCACTCGATGAGTCAGACGCTCCAGCAGGGTGACAGGCGCAAAGGCTGGCAGTTACCGGCTGTCGTGCCATTGGCCATTCGTCACCCTGCCAGCGTGCTTGCACATACGTCGTTGTAAGTACCTGCGCCCCTTCAAAATTCCTGTCCAACCCGTCAGCTTTTCATTTTCGATTTTGTCCTTACGCCAAACATGGAAAGGGCGCAGAATCTGGTTTGTAAAGCATTGACGCAGGTCAGCGTTACGTTGCAATGGCACCCCGCTTTCTCCATACTTGCGACCGATTTTTATCCTAATAAAACACCTAAACCGTGGAACCTTAGAATGAGCACAGCAATCAGTCCGACTGCTTATAACTATAAGGTAGTCCGCCAGTTCGCCATCATGACGGTGGTCTGGGGGATCCTTGGCATGGGGCTCGGTGTCTTCATCGCCTCGCAACTGGTCTGGCCGGAGTTGAACTTCGACCTGCCATGGACGACGTTTGGACGCCTACGCCCACTGCACACGAACCTTGTGATCTTCGCCTTCGGCGGATGTGCATTGTTTGCCACTTCCTACTATGTCGTGCAGCGAACCTGCCAGACGCGACTGATTTCCGACGGTCTCGCCGCGTTCACCTTCTGGGGATGGCAAGCGGTGATTGTCGGCGCCATCATCACCCTGCCAATGGGCTTCACCACCACCAAGGAATACGCGGAATTGGAATGGCCCCTTGCCATCCTTCTGGCGATCGTCTGGGTGACCTACGGCATCGTGTTCTTTGGCACCATCGTCAAGCGCAAGACCAAGCACATCTATGTCGGCAACTGGTTCTACGGCGCGTTCATCGTCGTGACGGCGATGCTGCACATCGTCAACCACGCCTCGCTGCCGGTGAGTTTCTTCAAGTCCTACTCCGCCTACGCCGGTGCCACCGATGCGATGATCCAGTGGTGGTACGGCCACAACGCCGTAGGGTTCTTCCTGACCACCGGCTTTCTGGGGATGATGTACTACTTCGTGCCCAAGCAGGCCGAGCGTCCGATCTACTCCTATCGCCTGTCCATCGTGCACTTCTGGGCGCTGATCACCCTGTATATCTGGGCCGGTCCCCACCACCTGCACTACACCGCCCTGCCGGATTGGGCACAGTCCCTGGGCATGGCGATGTCGATCATCCTGCTGGCTCCGAGCTGGGGCGGCATGATCAACGGCATGATGACCCTCTCGGGCGCCTGGCATAAGCTACGCACCGACCCGATCCTGCGCTTTCTGGTGGTATCGCTGGCGTTCTACGGCATGTCGACCTTCGAAGGTCCGATGATGGCGATCAAGACCGTCAACTCGCTGTCCCACTACACCGACTGGACCATCGGCCACGTACACGCCGGCGCGCTGGGCTGGGTCGCGATGATCTCCATCGGCGCCCTGTACCACATGATTCCCAAGCTCTACGGCCGCACGCAGATGCACAGCACCAGCCTGATCAACACCCATTTCTGGCTGGCCACCATTGGTACCGTGCTCTACATCGCCTCGATGTGGGTCAACGGCATCACCCAGGGCCTGATGTGGCGTGCGATCAACGATGACGGCACCCTCACCTATTCCTTCGTCGAAGCACTGCAAGCCAGCCATCCTGGTTTCATCGTGCGCGCCCTCGGTGGTGCGTTCTTTGCCAGCGGCATGCTGTTCATGGCCTACAACGTCTGGCGCACTGTGCGTGCCGCAGACCCAGTAGCTGCTGAAGCCGCCGCCAAGATCGCTGTCGTGGGAGCTCACTGATGAAGCATGAAGTAGTCGAGAAGAACATCGGCCTGCTGGCCTTCTTCATGGTCATCGCCGTGAGTATCGGCGGCCTGACCCAGATCGTCCCGCTGTTCTTCCAGGATGTGACCAATAAGCCGGTGGAGGGTATGAAGCCGCGCACCGCCCTTGAACTGGAAGGTCGCGACGTGTACATCGCCAACGGCTGTGTCGGCTGCCACTCGCAGATGATCCGCCCGTTCCGTGCCGAAACCGAACGCTATGGCCACTATTCGGTCGCCGGTGAAAGCGTATGGGACCACCCGTTCCTGTGGGGCTCCAAGCGTACCGGCCCGGATCTGGCCCGTGTGGGAGGGCGTTACTCCGATGACTGGCAGCGTGCGCACTTGTACAACCCGCGCAACGTAGTGCCGGAGTCGAAAATGCCGGCGTACCCGTTCCTCGTGGAAAACAAGCTCGACGGCAAAGACACTGCCAAGAAAATGGAAGTCTTGCGCACCCTCGGCGTGCCTTACACCGACGAAGACATCGCCGGTGCCCAGGCAGCCGTCAAGGGCAAGACCGAAATGGACGCGCTGGTGGCCTACCTGCAAGGCCTGGGCACCATCATCAAAAGCAAACGGTGATCTGAATGGATATCGGGATGATTCGAGGCCTGGGCACCGTTGTCGTGATGGTGGCCTTTATCGGCCTGGCGCTGTGGGTGTTCAGCCCCAAGCGCAAGTCAGAGTTTGAAGACGCGACCTTGCTGCCTTTTGCGGATGATCCCGAAGCCATCAAGCACGTCGAGCAAGCTTCTAGGAGTAACAAAGAATGACTACGTTCTGGAGTCTGTACGTCACAGTCCTCAGTCTGGGTACCATTTTTGCCCTGACCTGGCTGCTGCTGTCGACCCGCAAGGGCCAGCGCGCCGAACAAACGGACGAGACGGTTGGCCACTCGTTCGATGGCATCGAGGAATACGACAACCCACTGCCCAAGTGGTGGTTCATGCTGTTCGTCGGCACCATCGTGTTTGCCCTGGGTTACCTGGTGCTGTACCCCGGCCTGGGCAACTGGAAAGGCCTGTTGCCGGGCTACGCCTACCTGGACAACGAGAAGCAGATCCCGTTCGCCAACGGCCAGAGCGGCTGGACGGGCGTACACGAGTGGGAAAAGGAAATGGCACGTTCGGACGCCAAGTTCGGGCCGATCTTCGCCAAATTTGCAGCCATGCCCATTGAAGAAGTGGCCAAGGACCCGCAAGCCCTGAAGATGGGTGGCCGCCTGTTCGCCTCCAACTGCTCGGTGTGCCACGGTTCTGACGCCAAGGGCGCCTATGGCTTCCCCAACCTGACCGACGCCGACTGGCGCTGGGGCGGCGAGCCGGAAACCATCAAGGCCACCATCATGGCTGGCCGTCACGCGGTGATGCCGGGCTGGGCTGAAGTGATCGGTGAACAAGGCGTGGCCGACGTCGCCGGCTTCGTGCTGACCAACCTCGATGGCCGCAAACTGCCGGAAGGCGCCAAGGCCGATGTGGCCAACGGCGAGAAGCTCTTCGCCACCAACTGTGTGGCCTGCCACGGTCCAGCCGGCAAAGGTACGCCAGCGATGGGCGCACCTGACCTGACCCACCCGGGCGCCTTCATCTACGGTTCGAGCTTCGCCCAACTGCAGCAGACCATCCGCTACGGCCGCCAGGGCCAGATGCCTGCACAAGAGCAATTGCAGGGTAACGATAAGGTGCATTTGCTGGCGGCGTACGTTTACAGCCTGTCCCATGGCGACAAGAAGGCTGACGCTGAATAACGCAAGGCCGTAATAAAAAACGGTTCTGCCAGCACACACTGACAGGGCCGTTTTTGTTTGTTGTGTGAGTGCTGCAAGCGATGTCCAAATGTGGGAGTTGCTTCGTTTGCAAGTCCGCACGCCTCTCAGTGAATGGCTGCGCTCACCACATCTACAAAAACCGTCCATACTTCCCAAGTCAATTGACCCAGATCACGTACACCATCAATTGATTTCCCCCAACGCGACCAAAGGTCGCACCCGTTCATCGGTACTACAGGCGTATCATTACGCCACTGCAAGACCCCTATTTTGACCCCGGCTGGCACGTACTGGCCGAGGCAAATCTCCACTGCCGTGGGATGCAATGATGAGCAACCAGATTCCGGTACATGACGTTACCCCGCCTGCCAAAAAAACCAGCAACACGGTCGATCTCTACGCCTCGCGGGAGAAAATCTACACCCGCGCCTTCACCGGAATGTTCCGCAACCTGCGGATGCTCGGCGGTGCCGGTCTGTTCCTGCTGTACTTCGGCACGGTGTGGCTGAACTGGGGGGGGCACCAGGCCGTCTGGTGGAACCTGCCAGAACGTAAATTCTTTATTTTCGGTGCGACATTCTGGCCCCAGGACTTCATCCTGCTGTCGGGCATCCTGATCATCTCGGCCTTTGGCCTGTTCTTTATCACCGTGTACGCCGGGCGTATCTGGTGTGGCTATACCTGCCCGCAAAGCGTGTGGACCTGGATCTACATGTGGTGCGAAAAGGTCACCGAAGGCGACCGCAACCAGCGGATCAAGCTGGACAAGGCGCCGATGAGCGCCAACAAATTCCTGCGCAAACTCAGCAAGCACACGTTGTGGCTACTGATCGGTTTTGTCACCGGCATGACCTTCGTCGGCTATTTCTCGCCGATCCGCGAATTGGTGCTCGACTTCTTCACAGGCCAAGCCGATGGCTGGTCGTACTTCTGGGTCGGCTTCTTCACCCTCGCCACCTACGGCAACGCCGGCTGGCTGCGCGAGCAAGTGTGTATCTACATGTGCCCGTATGCGCGCTTCCAGAGCGTGATGTTCGACAAGGACACCCTGATCGTGTCCTATGACCCGCGTCGTGGCGAAGTGCGTGGCCCGCGCAAGAAAGGCGTCGACTATAAAGCCCAGGGCCTGGGGGATTGCATCGACTGCACCATGTGCGTGCAAGTCTGCCCCACCGGCATCGACATCCGTGACGGCCTGCAGATCGAGTGTATTGGCTGCGCCGCCTGCATCGACGCCTGCGACGCCATCATGGACAAGATGGACTACCCGCGCGGGTTGATCAGCTACACCACCGAACATAACCTCTCGGGGCAAAAGACCCACAAGCTGCGCCCGCGCCTGATCGGCTATGCGCTGGTGCTGCTGGCAATGGTCAGCCTGCTGGTCACGGCGTTCTTCATGCGCTCGCTGGTGGGTTTCGACGTCAGCAAGGACCGCGTGCTGTACCGCGAAAACGCCGAAGGGCGGATCGAGAACGTCTACAGCCTGAAAATCATGAACAAGGACCAGCGCGACCACACCTATGTGCTGGACGCCACCGGCCTGCCGGACCTCAAGCTGCAAGGCAAGCGCGAGATCAAGGTCGCCGCCGGGGAAATCTTCACCATGCCGGTGGAGCTGTCGAGTGCGCCGGAACAGATGCCATCGACCACCAACGAGGTGAAATTCATCCTCAAGGATGCTGACGATGACAGCGTCCACGTTGAAGCCAAGAGCCGGTTCATCGGCCCACAAATTCGTTAAAAGAGAGCAGAACAATGCCCGTAGCAACTGCCGCAAGCCCCTGGTACAAGCACCTCTGGCCCTGGATCATCATTGCCATCCTGGCCTGTTCGGTGACGCTGACCTTGTCCATGGTGACCATTGCGGTGAATAACCCGGACAACCTGGTCAACGACAACTACTACGAGGCCGGCAAAGGCATCAACCGCTCCCTGGACCGCGAACTGCTGGCCCAGACCCTGCAGATGCGCGCCACCCTGCACCTGGATGAGCTGACCGGTGAAGTGGAGCTTTTTCTCACCGGCAACAGCGGGCCTGCCACGCTGGAACTGAACCTGATTTCGCCGACCCAACCGGAGAAGGACCGCAAGGTCGTCCTGACCCGCAGCCAGAGCGAGCCGGGTCGTTACATCGGCCAGGTGACCGACAAGGTCGAGGGCCGGCGCTTCGTCGAACTGCTGGGGGTGGAAGGTGACAGGACCTGGCGTATGTTTGAAGAGGAAGAGGTCAGCCATGGCACCGACCTGAAGCTGGGGGACGAGCCGTTGCAGGGTGCCGAGGACCTGAAAAACTGACAGCCGCGCTTCGCGCATCGCCGGCAAGCCGGCTCCTACAGTGTGCGATAACCTTGTAGGAGTCGGCTTGCCGGCGATGAGGCCCTCCCGCCCACACAGATCCAAAACCATGACCACCCCAACCCCCTGCTACCACTGCGCGCTCCCCGTCCCGTCCGGCAGCCGCTTCACTGCGGTGATCCTCGGCGAACCCCGCGAGCTTTGCTGCCCGGGCTGCCAGGCGGTGGCCGAAGCCATTGTCGCAGGTGGCCTGGAGAGCTATTACCAACACCGCAGCGAGGCCTCGGCCAACCCCGAAGCCTTGCCCGTGCAACTGGTCGACGAACTGGCGCTGTACGACCGCGCCGACGTGCAAAAACCCTTCGTGCGTCACGAGGGCGACCTGGCCGAAGCCACACTGTTGATGGAGGGCATCAGCTGCGCCGCCTGCGGCTGGCTGATCGAAAAACACCTGCGCAGCCTGCCCGCCGTGGCCGAGGCGCGGCTGAACCTGTCCAACCATCGCCTGCACGTACGCTGGGCCGATGCACAATTGCCGTTGAGCCAGGTGCTCAGCGAACTGCGCCAGATCGGCTACGCCGCCCACCCGTATCAGGCCGATCGCGCCGCCGAGCAACTGGCCAGCGAAAACCGCCTGGCCCTGCGCCAACTGGGCGTCGCCGGCCTGCTGTGGTTCCAGGCGATGATGGCGACCATGGCCACCTGGCCAGAATTCAATATCGACCTGAGCCCCGAGCTGCATGAGATCCTGCGCTGGGTCGCCCTGTTTCTGACCACTCCCATCGTGTTCTACAGCTGCGCACCGTTTTTCAAGGGCGCCATGCGCGACCTGCGCACGCGCCACCTGACCATGGATGTCTCGGTCTCACTGGCCATTGGTGGCGCCTACCTGGCGGGGATCTGGACCGCAATCACCGGGGTGGGCGAGCTGTATTTCGATGCCGTGGGCATGTTCGCCCTGTTCCTGCTGGCCGGGCGCTATCTGGAGCGCCGTGCCCGAGAACGCACCGCCGCCGCCACCGCCCAACTGGTCAACCTCCTGCCCGCCTCGTGCCTGCGCCTCAAAGGCGATGGCCAGAGCGAGCGTATCCTGCTCACCGAACTGGCCCTGGGCGACCGGGTACTGGTGCATCCGGGCGCGATCCTGCCGGCCGATGGGGTGATTCTCGATGGCCAGTCGAGCATTGATGAATCCCTGCTCACCGGCGAGTACCTGCCACAACCACGGCAGGCCGGCGATAGCGTCACCGCGGGCACCCTCAACGTCGAAGGCGCGTTGACCGTGGAAGTCCGCGCCCTGGGTCACGACACCCGTTTGTCAGCCATCGTGCGCCTGCTGGAACGGGCCCAGGCAGAAAAACCGCGCTTGGCCGAAATCGCTGACCGCGCCGCGCAATGGTTCCTCGTCTGCTCACTGATCGCCGCCGCCGTGATCGGGTTGCTGTGGTGGGAGCTGGACGCCTCTCGGGCGTTCTGGATTGTCCTGGCGATGCTGGTCGCCACCTGCCCTTGCGCGCTGTCCCTGGCAACCCCCACCGCCTTGACCGCGGCCACCGGCACCCTGCACAAACTCGGCCTGCTGCTGACCCGTGGCCATGTGCTCGAAGGCTTGAACCAGATCGACACGGTGATTTTCGACAAAACCGGCACGCTGACCGAAGGCCGCCTGGCCCTGCGTGCCATCCGGCCGTTGGGCAGCATCAGCAGCGACCTGGCCCTGGCCCTGGCCGCCGCCCTCGAAAACCGCTCCGAACACCCGATTGCCCGGGCCTTTGGTCGCGCCCCAATGGCGGCCGATGAAGTGCTCAGCACCCCGGGCCTTGGGCTCGAAGGCCGGGTGGGCGAACGCCTGCTGCGTATCGGCCAGCCCGGTTTTGTCTGTGAGCTGAGCGGCTGCGCGATTCCCGAGTCGCCACAAGATGCCGGCCAATGGCTGCTACTGGGTGACACCGACGGCGCCCTGGCCTGGTTTGTCCTCGATGATCGACTGCGCAGCGATGCACCGGCGCTGCTGGCCGCGTGCAAAGCGCGGGGCTGGCGTACCTTGCTGCTATCGGGGGATAGCTCGCCGATGGTCGCCAGCGTGGCCGACGAACTGGGCATCGATGAAGCCCGTGGCGGCCTGCGCCCGGATGACAAGCTGCAGGTGCTGCAACAGTTGCACAAGGAAGGCCGCAAGGTGCTGATGCTCGGTGATGGCGTCAACGATGTGCCGGTCCTGGCCGCCGCCGATATCAGCGTGGCCATGGGTTCGGCCACCGACCTGGCGAAAACCAGCGCCGATGCGGTACTGCTGTCCAACCGCCTGGATGCCCTGGTGCAAGCCTTCAGCCTGGCCCGGCGCACGCGCCGCGTAATCATTGAAAACCTGCTGTGGGCCGGGCTATACAATGGCCTGATGTTGCCGTTCGCCGCTCTTGGTTGGATTACACCGATCTGGGCCGCGATCGGCATGTCCCTCAGCTCGTTGACCGTGGTGCTCAACGCCCTGCGCCTGACTCGCCTGCCGCGCGCCAGCGCCGCGAGCGCCACCCCACAGCCCCGCCCGCTGCCGGCCTGAGCCGCGCGAGCATGGAGTAGCGATGCCAGCTCTTTACGTAATGATTCCAGCGGCGCTGCTGATCGTCGCCATCGCCATCTACATCTTCTTCTGGGCGGTGGACAGCGGCCAATATGACGACCTCGACGGGCCGGCCCATAGCGTGCTGTTCGATGACCAGGACCCCAAACACCTGGCTGCCATCGACGAAGCCAGCCGCCAGCCGCAGCAACCGGACAAGCCTGACGAACCGGCGCCCCCCCGTGTTTGACCTGGCGCCGCTGCTGGTTTCCGCGTTAATCCTCGGCCTGCTGGGCGGTGGCCATTGCCTGGGCATGTGCGGCGGACTGATGGGCGCACTGACCCTGGCCATCCCGCCGGAGCAGCGCAGCCGGCGCTTTCGCCTGCTGCTGGCCTACAACCTGGGACGCATCCTCAGCTACGCCACGGCCGGCGTGCTGATCGGCCTGGCCGGCTGGGCGGTAGCCAACGGCCCCGCCGCAATGTTCATGCGCATCCTCGCCGGCCTGCTGCTGATCAGCATGGGCCTGTATCTGGCCGGTTGGTGGAGCGGCCTGACCCGGATCGAAAGCCTCGGGCGCGGCCTGTGGCGCCATATCCAGCCGGTCGCCAGCCGTTTGCTGCCGGTGTCGAGCCTGCCCCGTGCCTTGCTGCTGGGTGCGCTGTGGGGCTGGCTGCCGTGCGGTTTGGTCTACAGCACGCTGCTGTGGGCAGCCAGCCAGGGCAATGCGTTGGACAGCGGGCTGCTGATGCTGGCTTTCGGCCTCGGCACCTGGCCGGTGTTACTGGCCACCGGGCTCGCCGCCGAACGCCTCACCGCGCTGTTACGCAAACGCAGTGTGCGTGTGGCCGGCGGCCTGCTGGTGATCCTGTTTGGCCTCTGGACGCTACCCGGCCCACACCAGCACTGGCTGATGGGCCACTAAAAGGCCATGTGGCATAGCGCCGCTCCCCGTTGATACAAATCAAGATGACCGCCCAGCCATGCCCCTAGACTCGGCCCACTAGCCATTCCGGGGAACGCCCGCATGCTCGACGCCATTCGTTGGGACACTGATCTGATTCATCGCTACGACCTGGCGGGGCCGCGCTATACCTCCTACCCCACCGCCGCCCAGTTCAACAGCCAGGTCGGCACCTTCGACCTGCTGCACGCGCTGCGCGACAGCCGCAAGGCCGTGCGCCCGCTGTCGCTGTATGTACACGTGCCGTTCTGCGCGAACATCTGCTACTACTGCGCCTGCAACAAAGTCATCACCAAGGACCGTGGCCGTGCCCAGGCCTACCTGCAACGCCTGGAACAGGAAATCCAACTGGTGGCCTGCCACCTGGACCCCAACCAGCAGGTGCAGCAACTGCACCTTGGCGGCGGCACACCGACCTTTCTCAGCCACGACGAACTGCGCCAACTGATGGCCCAATTGCGCCGTCACTTCAACTTGCAGGATGACGATTCCGGCGACTACGGCATCGAAATCGACCCACGGGAAGCCGACTGGGCCACCATGGGCCTGCTGCGCGAGCTGGGCTTCAATCGTGTCAGCATCGGCGTGCAAGACCTGGACCCTGACGTGCAACGGGCGGTCAATCGCCTGCAAAGCCTGGAAGAGACGCGGGCGGTGATGGATGCGGCGCGCACCCTGCAATTTCGCTCGATCAATATCGACCTGATCTACGGCTTGCCCAAGCAGACACCGGAGCATTTCGCCCATACGGTGGCCGAGGTCATCAGCCTGCAACCCGATCGCCTGTCAGTGTTCAACTACGCCCACCTGCCGGAACGCTTCCTGCCCCAGCGGCGAATCAACAGCGACGAGCTGCCAGCCCCGGCCGATAAGCTGCAAATGCTGCACAACACTATCGAGCAATTGACAGCCGCCGGCTACAACTACATCGGCATGGACCATTTCGCCCTGCCCGACGATGAACTGGCCATCGCCCAGGAAGAGTCGACCCTACAACGCAACTTCCAGGGCTACACCACCCACGGCCATTGCGATTTGATCGGGCTCGGCGTCTCGGCCATCAGCCAGATCGGAGATTTGTACTGCCAGAACAGCAGCGACTTGAATCACTACCAGAACGCCCTGGCCGGCGCACAACTGGCAACCAGCCGGGGCCTGCTCTGCACCGCGGACGATCGCCTGCGACGGGAAGTGATCCAACAGTTGATCTGCAACTTGCGCCTGGACTTCGAGAACATCGAGCAAGCGTTCACCGTGGACTTTCGCGGCTACTTCGCTGAAGTCTGGCCGCAACTGCAAGTGATGGCCGACGATGGCCTGATCGAACTCGACGCCCTGGGAATCCGTGTGCTGCCCGCAGGGCGCTTGCTGGTGCGCTCGGTGTGCATGGTGTTCGATGCCTACCTGGAACAGCAGAATAAGCAGCGATTTTCACGGGTGATCTGACGCGGCCTACTTGGCGATCAGCGACGCCGCTTTTACCGCGTCCTCGGCACTCAAATTCTTCATCACGTCGTTCAAGGACGCATAGGCGGAAGTCAACGCGGCCTGCAGGCCGCCCAATGCGGCTTGCACGCCGCCCAGTTTCGCCTGGGCCTGATCCGGGCTCAGGCGCCTGTCAGCCATGATCGCCGTCATCTCAGCCATTTTTTCCGCGATCTGCTGCTTCAACTGGCGGATCATTTTCAGCAGTTTCTGCACGTTCTCGTCCAGCCCGCTTTCTTCGATATCGTTGTTGGCCGCTTTCTCGGCGTTGGCGGCCTTCAGCGACGCCCCGGAAAAGGTCACGCTCACGCCCTCGGCAGGCTTGGTATCACCAAGCGCAGCCGCCTCGGCCTCTACGCCTGCGGCGCTGGTTTTTTTCGGCTCAAGCAACGTCGGCACCGTGGTGCGGGACGGGAGATTACCGTCGATGGAAAGCATAATGTGAGCCTCCAAGCTCTTGGTCGTTAGCAGTCCATCGGCCGCTGTGTAAAATTCTTTATACCCCTGCCGGTTTTTTGTACAGGCTGGCCTGACAGTCCCTCATTGCGGTACCCTTACGTCTTATGTGTGTTTTCCCACAAGGATTTAAGAAATGTCCGAGCCAGTTAAACTGCGCGCTCATAGCCAGGCTCACTGCAAGGATTGCAGCCTGGCACCCCTCTGCTTGCCACTTTCGTTGAATCTGGAAGACATGGATGCGCTGGACGAAATCGTTAAACGTGGCCGCCCACTGAAGAAAGGCGAGTTCCTGTTTCGCCAGGGTGACAAGTTCGATTCCGTCTATGCAGTACGCTCGGGTGCCTTGAAAACGTTCAGCCTCAGTGACAGCGGCGAAGAGCAGATCACCGGCTTCCACCTGCCCAGCGAGCTGGTTGGCCTGTCGGGCATGGACACCGAGATTCACCCCGTGTCGGCCCAGGCCCTGGAAACCACTTCGGTCTGCGAGATTCCGTTCGAGCGCCTGGATGAGCTGGCCCTGCAATTGCCACAGTTACGCCGCCAACTGATGCGCGTGATGAGCCGTGAAATCCGTGACGACCAGCAAATGATGCTGCTGCTGTCGAAAAAAACTGCCGACGAACGGATTGCCACCTTCCTGGTCAACCTGTCGGCGCGCTTTCGCGCCCGTGGTTTCTCGGCCAACCAGTTCCGCCTGAGCATGTCGCGCAACGAAATCGGCAATTACCTGGGCCTGGCGGTGGAAACCGTGTCCCGGGTGTTCACCCGCTTCCAGCAAAACGAGCTGATTGCCGCCGAGGGCAAGGAAGTCCACATCCTCGACCCGATCCAACTCTGCGCGCTGGCGGGCGGCTCCCTCGACGGCTGATCGCCAGACAAGGGGCGCGACACTTGCGGCCAAGCCAACCGGCCAGGCCGCAGGTATACTGCCGAGTCTTTGCTCCCAGGACTCCCGACGATGGCCTTCGACTCCTTCGACATCAAATCCCTGATTCGCCCCGTCATCGACTTCCCCAAGCCTGGGGTGATCTTTCGTGATATCACGCCGCTGTTCCAGTCGCCCAAGGCCATGCGCCTGGTGGCCGACACCTTTATCCACCGGTATGTTGAAGCCGAGTTCAGCCACATCGGCGCGATGGATGCCCGGGGCTTTTTGATCGGCTCAGTGATTGCCTATCAACTGAACAAGCCCCTGATCCTGTTCCGCAAGCAAGGCAAGCTGCCGGCACAGGTGCTGTCGGAGGGCTATCAGACCGAATACGGTGAAGCCTTCCTTGAAGTACACGCCGACAGCCTGTGTGAAGGGGATTCGGTGTTGATGTTCGATGACCTGATCGCCACCGGCGGCACCCTGATTGCTGCAGCCAACCTGGCGCGGCGCATGGGGGCACGGATTTTCGAAGCGGCGGCAGTTATTGACTTGCCGGAACTGGGTGGCTCGCAGCGTTTGGGGGATATGGGAATTCCTACGTTCTGTTTGACGCAGTTTGGGTTGACCGAGCATTAACTGGCGGTGTTTTTACTGGCCTCATCGCGGGCAAGCCCGCTCCCGCATTGGGCCCCGATCTCCTGTGGCAGCGGGCTTGCCCGCGATGAGGCCAGTGAGAACTGCAGCCATTACAAGCCCATCTGCTTACTGATGATTTCGTTCATCACTTCCCGCGTTCCGCCACCAATCGACAGAATCCGGTTATCACGGTACAGCCGCTCCACCAGGCTGCCACGCATGTAACCAAGGCCGCCAAGGATCTGCAGCGCATCGTACGTCACGCGGTCGGCAGTGTCGGTGGCGAGGTTCTTGGCCATGGAAATCTCCTTGATCACACTCTTGCCAGCCGCCATCTTCGCCGCCTGGCGATAGGTGAACTCGCGAGAAACCTCGACCGCCGTGGCCATCTCGGCCAAGCGATGCTTGAGCACCTGGAACTTGCCAATCGGCTTGCCGAAGGCTTCACGCTGGGCGGCCCAGCTCAAGCTCTCTTCCAACGCCAGCTGGGCCGTCATGTTGGCCATCAATGCCAGGGCCAGGCGTTCGCTCTGGAAGTTGCCCATGATGCAGGCAAAGCCCATGTTTTCAGCGCCAATCAGATTGCCTGCGGGCACCTGGCAATGGTCGAAGAACAACTCGGCAGTGTCCGACGCCCACCAACCCATTTTCTTCAGCGGCTGACCGACGGTGAAGCCAGGCGTGCCCTTCTCGATCAACAACAGGCTGATCCCGGCAAAGCCCGGCCCGCCGGTACGCACGGCGACGGTGTAGTAATCGGCGCGCACGCCACTGGTGATGAAGGTTTTGCTGCCACTGACCCGATAACTATCGCCATCGCGCACGGCTCGGGTCTGCAGGCTTGCCACATCGGAGCCGCCACCGGGCTCGGTGACGGCCAGGGCCATGATCTTCTCGCCAGACAAGACCTGTGGAGCCACACGCTCGCGGACATCGGGGCGTGCCCATTTGACGATGGGCGGCAAGCCGATATCCAGTGACCCCAACCCCGCCACCAGGCCGCCGGAACCACAACGCATCAGTTCTTCGCTGGCGGCGACCTTGGCGAACAGATCACCTTCGTGGCTGCCGCCCAGGGCTTCGGGGTATCCGATCCCGAGAATCCCCGCCGCACCGGCCTTGAGGTACAGCTCCCGGGGGAAGTGTTCGGCCTCTTCCCATTGCTCGATGCCCGGCAGAATCTCGCGCTCGACAAAACGACGCACGCTGTCGCGGACCAATTGGTGGCTGGGATCGAAGTATTCCTGATAGGCAGGCATCGGCAAGCTCCACGGAGAGGTGGAGCGAAATTACCAAGCGCTTGCTTGGTTATCAAGCCAAACGCAAAACCAATGTAGGAGCTGGCTTGCCAGCGGTAGCGGTGGGTCAGCTAAGTATCCGTTGGCTGACAAATCGCTATCGCTGGCAAGCCAGCTCCTACAAGGATTTGCGGCGCGGCTTAGAGGGCGATCGGCTTGCGCCCGGCAAACGAGTGCGCCAGGGTCCCGCCATCCACCAGTTCCAGTTCACCACCCAGCGGCACGCCATGGGCGATGCGTGATGTGACCAGGCCTTTGTTACTCAGCAACTGCGCGATGTAGTGCGCCGTGGCCTCACCTTCCACCGTCGGGTTGGTGGCCAGGATCACCTCGGTAAAGGTGCCCTGCTCTTCAATGCGCGCCACCAACTGCGGAATGCCTATGGCCTCAGGCCCCAGACCGTCGAGTGGCGACAGGTGGCCCTTGAGCACGAAGTAGCGCCCGCGATACCCCGTCTGCTCCACCGCGTACACGTCCATCGGCCCTTCGACCACGCACAGCAGCGTGTCGTCGCGACGGGGATCGGCGCATTGCGGGCACAGTTCTTCTTCGGTAAGGGTGCGGCACTGGCGGCAATGGCCCACCCCCTCCATGGCCTGGCTCAAGGCCTGGGCCAACCGCGAGCCACCGCTGCGGTCACGCTCCAGCAGTTGCAGCGCCATACGCTGGGCGGTTTTCTGGCCCACACCCGGCAAGGTGCGCAGGGCGTCGATCAGTTGACGAATCAGAGGGCTGAAGCTCATGGGGCAAAGGTCCGACAAAACAACGAGACGCGGTTTATACCCGCGCCTCGGATAAGCGTCAAATACGCACGACCAACTTGCCAAAGTTGCGCCCTTCCAACAGCCCGATAAAAGCCTCGGGAGCCTGCTCCAGGCCATCGACCACGTCTTCGCGGAACTTGACCTTGCCCTCACGCACCCAGGGCGCCATGGCGCTGATAAATTCGGGATGGCGGTCGCCATAATCGTCGAACACGATAAAACCCTGAATGCGCACGCGCTTGGTCAGCAGGGTGCGTTGCAACGTCGGCAGCCGATCGGGGCCGGTGGGCGCTTCATGGGCGTTGTAACCGGCAATCAGGCCGCACAGGGGAATCCGCGCCTTGGCATTGAGCAGCGGCAACACCGCGTCGAAGACCTTGCCCCCGACGTTTTCAAAATAGATATCCACCCCTTTGAAACAGGCCAGGGCCAATTCTTCGGCAAAATCTGCGCTCTTGTGGTCGATACAGGCGTCAAAACCCAGTTCATCCACCACGTAGCGGCACTTGTCCGCGCCGCCCGCGATGCCGACCACCCGCAGGCCCTTGAGCTTGGCCACCTGGCCGACCACCGAGCCCACGGCGCCGGAGGCTGCCGCAACCACCAGGGTTTCCCCGGCCCTGGGCTGGCCGATGTCCATCAGCCCCATGTAGGCCGTCATGCCGGGCATGCCCAGCACACCAAGGGCCATGGACGGGCTTGGCAGGCCCTTGGGCACCGGGATCAGGTTGCGCCCATCGCTGATGCTATGGCTTTGCCAGCCAGTGGCGCCGACCACCAGGTCACCCACTTCGAACTTGGGGTTGCGCGACTGTTCGATACGGCTCACAGCACCGCCAGTCATCACCTCGCCGATTTCCACTGGCGCCGCGTAGGACGGCGCATCACTCATGCGCCCCCGCATGTAGGGGTCCAGGGACAGGAACAGGGTCTTGAGCAGGACCTGGCCGTCTGCCAGGTCCGGCAGCGCCACACGCTCCAGGCGGAAATTTTCCGGCACGGGCGCACCGTGTGGGCGGGATACCAGGACAATGCGCTGGTTAAGGGTCATGGCTTGGGTCATCAGCGAGGCTCCTTTATATCGGTGATTGAATTCAGCGGTATAGGGTGCAGACAACTGTTGCAATGCAGGCGTTCGATTGTGCCCGACACAAACAAAAATGCCAGGCACAAGGCCTGGCATTTTCAGTTTCACGCTAGCCGCGTCAGAACGGCAGCTTCATGCCCGGTGGCAGTTGCATGCCCGCGGTCATGCCGGACATTTTGTCCTGGCTGTTGGCTTCGATCTTGCGCACGGCGTCGTTGACGGCCGCGGCGAACAGGGCTTCGAGCATTTCCAGGTCGTCTTCGCCGACGCCCGGCAATACGCTTGGGTCGATGCTCACGCGCTTGATGTCGTGACGACCGGTCATCACCACGCTGACCATATCGCCACCGGCTTTACCGGTGACTTCGGCGTTGGCCAGCTCTTCCTGCATCTTGGCCATTTTTTCTTGCATCTGCTGCGCCTGCTTCATCAGGCCGGCCATGCCACCTTTCATCATGGGAATCACCTCAAAAGTACGTGGATCAATACGGCGCCGAACCTACGGGCACGGCGCCTTCAATTATCAGCCCGCTGCAGCCTGGGCTTCGACGGGCTCAATAGTATCGTGGCGCACCACCGCGCCAAACTGCTCCATCATCTGCTGGATGAGTGGATCGGCGTGGATCGACTCCTCGGCCTCACGCTGGCGGTTGAGACGGCGACGGGTCGCGGCCTGGGCCGGGGTTTCCTGCTCGGGCTTGATCAGCTCGATGGTCACCGTCAGGGTGCGTTCGTGGAACTGGTTCAGGGCATCGTTGAGCCGGCGCTGCTGAGTCGCATTGAACAGGGCACTGTGGGCCGGGTCCAGGTGCAACAGCCAGTGATCACCCTCGACTGCGATCAGCGTGCAGTTGGCTGCGATGCTCCCGGTCATGCCGGAGATCGACAATTTCGGGAACAGCTCCAGCCATTGCAGGGCCAGGCCGGTGGCCGGCATCGCGGCCGGTTCCGCCTCGGGCTCGGGCGCAGGCTCGGCGGTGTGCTCGCTGGCGAGATCGTCCAGGTAGCTATAGGCCGAATCCATGTCCGGCTCGATGTAATCTTCGTCCAGCGGCGGCTCGTCATCCAGGTCGATGCCGGGGGTGGCCGCATCCACTTCAGCCATGGTCGGCTCGGGCACGGGGGCCGAGACCCATTCCGGCGCGTCCGGCACCACGCTGTCGGGGGTCGGCGTCGGCATCGGCGTCAACTCAGGCTGCTCGCCGGTGGTTTCCAGCACCGGTTCGACCGCAGGTGCCAGCTCGGCCGCGGCCTCTGCCGGGTCGTTCCACGGCAGATCGACCACAGGCGCGGGCTCAGGCTCGGCAACCGGCTCCGGCGCTGCCACAGGTGCCACAGGCTCATCGGCGACTGGAGCGGGCGTGGCTGTCACAGGTTCCGGCGCAATCACTGGCGCGACGACCGCCGCGCCAGCCACTGGTTTGGCGGAATCAACTGTGGCCTGGCTGATTCCCACTGGCTTTAGCGGCTGTCTCGGCGCGTCGGCGGTGTCTGCCGGGCGGAACGCCAGCATGCGCAGCATGACCATTTCAAACCCGCCGCGCGGGTCGGGTGCCAACGGCAGGTCGCGACGGCCGATAAGGCCCATCTGGTAGTAAAACTGCACATCTTCGGCCGGCAATGCCCGGGCCAGGGCCAACACACGATCGCGGTCGCCATGGCCGTTATCGACGCCTTCAGGCAGCGCCTGGGCGATAGCGACACGGTGCAGCACATTGAGAATTTCCGAGAGCACGCCATTCCAGTCCGGGCCCTGTTCCGACAAATGGCGGACAGCTTCCAGCAAGGCCTTGGCATCGCCTTCGATCAGCGCATGCAACACGTCAAAGACCTGGCCGTGATCGAGGGTGCCAAGCATGGCACGCACATCGGTGGCCATGACCTTGCCTTCGCCGAAGGCAATCGCCTGGTCGGTCAGGCTCATGGCATCACGCATCGAACCATCGGCGGCACGGCCCAGCAGCCACAGCGCGTCGTCTTCGAACGGCACGTTCTCCACACCCAGCACGTGTGTCAAATGCTCGACCACCCGCTCGGGGGTCATGTTCTTCAGGGAGAACTGCAGGCAGCGCGACAAAATCGTTGCAGGAAGTTTCTGAGGATCGGTGGTGGCCAGGATGAATTTAACGTAGGGCGGCGGCTCCTCCAGGGTTTTCAACAGGGCGTTGAAGGAATGGCTGGAGAGCATGTGCACTTCGTCGATCAGGTAGACCTTGAAGCGCCCACGGCTAGGGGCATACTGCACGTTGTCGAGCAGTTCGCGGGTGTCCTCGACCTTGGTACGGCTCGCGGCGTCGATCTCGATCAGGTCGACAAAACGCCCTTCGTCGATCTCCCGGCATACCGAGCAGGTACCACAGGGGGTCGAAGTGATACCCGTCTCACAGTTCAGACACTTGGCAATGATCCGTGCAATGGTGGTTTTGCCCACCCCGCGCGTGCCGGTGAACAGGTAGGCGTGGTGCAACCGCTGGCTGTCCAAGGCATTGATCAGAGCCTTGAGCACATGGGTCTGGCCGACCATTTCGCGGAACGAGCGCGGGCGCCATTTACGTGCAAGAACCTGATAACTCATCGAAAACCGTCGCAACTGGGAAGCGGAAGCCCGTAATGCTAGCGGAGCAGGGGGGAAATTGCATCCGGCACGCTCGCCTAATCTGACTAAGCTGGTATTGGCTTGCCCTTCAAAGGGCTGATCCCGGAGAGTTTATGCGCGTAGTCCTGGGCGCCTTATGGATGGTCACCACACTGAGCATGGCGGCGCCGACCCCGTTGCGCTTCGCCATTTCCGACAGTTGGGCCATGCCCATGGTGCAGATCGAGGGCGGCCAGCCGACCCAGGGCATCTTGTATGACTTGATGTTAAGCCTGGCGACCCAGGTCGGCCATCCGGCGCAGTTCCAGGTACTGGCCCGGGCCCGTATCGCCCCGGCGATGGAACATGGCGAAATCGATGTGCGCTGCTACGTCGCACAAGCCTGGCTCAACAATCCGTCAGGCGATTACGCCTGGAGCATTCCGCTATGGGTGCAACGCAATGTGCTGGCCAGCGCCCATATACCGCCGCTGTCGGTGAACGTGGCGAAACTGGCGACACAGAACATCGGCACAGTGCTCAACTACCGCTACCCGACCCTCGAGCCGCTGTTCGCCAACGGCCAACTCAAGCGCGACGACGCCCGCAGCGAGGAGCAAGTGCTGCACAAACTGGTGGCGGGACGCTTCAAGTACGCGGTCACCACCGAATGGACCCTGGAGCGCTTCAATCAGCAATTGCCCGTGGGGCGAAGACTGCACGCTGTCGCTGTGATCGAAGAGCAGAGCCTGGGCTGCTACGTGCGCAACGACCCATCCCTCCCCGTCCGGCGCATTTTACGCACGTTGCTGCGTATGAAAACGTCCGGAGAGGTCGACGAAATCATCAAGCTCTACACCGGACGGTCTCAACCCTCAGCACCGTCGCCATAGGCGGGCAGATCAAAACCGGCAACCCAGGCCGGCACCTCGACAGCCGGCATAGGCTGGGCGAAACAGTAACCCTGGGCCACTTCGCACCCCATGCGCAGCAACAGTTGACCATGCTCCAGTGTTTCCAGGCCCTCGGCGATCACCTCGCGGCCAAATGCCCGGGCCAGGCCGATTACCGCCTGGGTCAGGGCCAGATCGTCCTTGTCGTGGAGGATGTCGCGCACAAACGACTTGTCGATCTTGATGGTCTGGGTCGGCAGGCGCTTGAGGTAGCTGAGGGACGAATAGCCAGTACCAAAGTCATCCAGGGAAAACCGCACCCCCAGCGCCTGGCAGGCCGCAAGGTGCTCGGTGACCCGCTGGATATGGTCGATGGCCACCGACTCGGCAATCTCCAGGTCAAGCATGTGCGGCGCGACGTCGGGGTGCTGGGCCAGCAGCTGTTGCAGGCGCTCGACAAAATCCGCGCGCTGGAAATGCCGCGCCGCGATGTTCACGCTGACCGGCCAACAATGCCCGGCTTCTTGCCATTGGCGCATCTGCGCCAGTACCTGGTCCATGACCCACTCGCCGACATCGACGATCAGGTCGGTCTGCTCGATCAAGGACAGGAAGTCCTTGGGCGATACCAAGCCGCGGATCGGGTGCTGCCAGCGCAGCAATGCCTCGAACCCCACGACCTCGCGGCGGCGCAGGTTAATCTTGGGATGGAAGTGCAGGCACAACTCCCCCGCCGCCAGGGCCTGGCGAATCTGCTGCACGGTCTGATGGGTGGCCTTGACCTCCTGCTCCAGGGACACGTCAAACAGTTGGTAGCGGTTGCGACCACTCTGCTTGGCCACATACATCGCCTGGTCGGCATGGCGCAGCAGGGTATCGGCATCCTCGTCATCCAACGGGAACAGCGTGACGCCAATACTGGCAAACACGTTGATCTGCGCCCCCAGGATCGAGTAAGGCTCGGAAATGGCCGTGAGGATGCGCCGCAACGCGCGGTTCAACTCCTCGGCATCGCGCACGTAGCGCAGGATCAGCACGAACTCGTCACCGGCAAGCCTGGCGACCACATCTTCGCCACGGATGATGTCACGCAGGCGACTGGCCACCTCCACCAGCAACAGGTCGCCAGAGGCATGGCCGTAGCCGTCGTTGACCGCCTTGAAGCCGTCCAGGTCGAGCATGCACACCGCCAGGGGGATATGCTCGCTGCGGGAAAACTCCAAAGACTGCACCAGCAATTCGGAGAGGTAGGCGCGGTTGGGCAACCCGGTCAGCACATCGTGGCCGACCCGCCATTGCAAGGTCTGCAGCAACTGGCGCTTTTCGCTGACATCAAAACGAATCGACACGTACTTTTGCACCTTGCCGGTACGCTCATCGACCAACGGCACCATGGTGCTGTCGACCCAATACAACGAACCATCCTTGGCGCGGTTGCAGATTTCCCCGCGCCAGACCTTACCCTCGGTGATGGTGCGCCACATCCCCTGGAAAAATCCGGCAGGATGCAGCCCGGAACTGAGGATCCGGTGGTTGCGTCCCAGCAACTCGTCGCGGCTGTAGCCGGACATGCCGCAGAATTGGTCGTTGACGTAGGTGATGCGGCCGGTGAGATCTGTCTCGGAGAAAATGGCGGCGGCATCCACGGCCCTGCGGTATTTCTCGTCCATGAATGAGGCTCTAGGTGGCTAGCGGTTGAACCGCTCGACCAGGGCACGCAACCCGGAAGAGATGCTTTCAAGTTCCCGGCCACGGGTGACTGCAGCGTTGGCATTGCCCGCTGTCTTTTGTACCGTGGCCGCGACGTTATTGATCTGTTGTGAAACATCCTCTGCGACGTGGGATTGTTCCTGTGAGGCTGCAGCCATTTGCTGACTCATGCCGGTAATGCGTTCCACCGCCTGGCGAATGCCCAGCAGTGCCTGTTGCGCTTGCAAGACCTGCTGCACGCCCTGCTCGGCTTCGTGAATGCCGGTACTGGCAATTTCAACGGCCTCGTCGGCTCCGGCGCGCAGATTCTGGATGATGCCCTGGATCTGCTCGGTCGACTCACGGGTCTTGCCCGCCAGCGCCCGCACTTCATCGGCCACCACGGCAAAGCCACGCCCCTGCTCGCCGGCCCGCGCCGCTTCGATGGCGGCATTCAGGGCCAGTAGATTGGTCTGGTCGGCGATGGCCTGGATCATGCTGGCGGCCACGCGAATTTCCTGGGTCTGGCCAGCCAAATGACCCACCGCCTGGTTGATCTGGGTGACGGTGGCCGCCAGCAACTGGATCGCCTCACGCGTGGTGCCGACCACCTGGCTGCCGTGCCCGGCCAGGTCATTGGCGGTGCGGGCTTCGCTGGCCGTCTGCTGTACATGCGTCGCCACTTCGGCGATGGACGCTGCCATTTCGGTCATGGCAGCGGCAGTCATATCGGTTTCAGCGCGCTGTTCCAGCAGCGCCGACTCGGTATTCCCCGACAACACGCTGGAATCGGTGGCCGCCTCGGCCATCTGGGTGGCCAGATCACTGAGCCGTGTGAGGGCAGTTTTCAGGCGCGCCTCTTCACTGATCAGGATCATCTCCAACTGCGCGGCCGGACCCAGCGCATCGCTGTAGGTCATAGCGCTGATGGGGTCGGAAAAGGTAGTGGGCGTGTGTTCGACAATTTGCTTGAGTTGCTGCCCCAGGCGCAGGTGCGCCCAGGCACCCAGGCCGAGAAACAGCAGCGCGGTCGACGTCTGCGCCCAGCCGGTCGGCAGCCATTGCACTGCGCCACCCGCAACCACCGCCGCCAAGGCGGGTACGACCAGCGCATTGCCGACCTGGCCCAGACGCTGCTGCAACGAAACCGCAGAACGCCCGGCACGCAAACGGGTGTAGAGCGCTTCGGCACGCCGGACCTGCTCGCGGGTCGGCTTGACCCGCACCGACTCATACCCTACCAGCCGCCCTTGTTCGAGAATCGGCGTCACATAGGCGCTGACCCAATAGAAATTGCCATTTTTGCAACGATTCTTGACCACACCCATCCAGCTCTGGCCGGCCTTGAGGTAACGCCACATCAGTTCAAACACAGCGGGCGGCATGTCCGGGTGGCGCACCAGGTTGTGGGTACTGCCGATCAACTCGGCCTGGGTAAAGCCGCTCATGGCAGCAAACTCGGCGTTGCAGTAGGTTATGTGGCTGTTGATGTCCGTCGCGGAAATCAGCCGTTGCTGCTCCCCGAAAGTCTGTTCAACAGTGGTGACCGGCAAATTGACGCGCACTTTAAAGCTCCATGGACAGCATTCGATCTACCGCTCCGGGATCGGGTAGATTCCGGCAGGTAGAGGGGTATTTCCAGACGGCTAAACCGTCAATCGGCTGGCTGGCCCCATTCGGCAGCCAAACCAGGTTTTGCCCAGCACCTGACCTTCGATTTGACGAAGATCAACTAGGCTTTAATTCGAGCGTCTGGTGTGAAAGGCAGGCGTTGCATGGGCACGCAAGGGCGAGCCTGGCGCTGCGGCCAAGCCACTGTTTTGCAACTACCTTTATGAAAGTGAGGAGAAAGCAATGATTTCCTGTTTCATAAAGCTGCCCTGTGAAACGACACCGCCAAATACTTGTCCTAAACGCCGATTCTACGAATTACATCACATTTTGCAAGAAAAGGTGATGGTGCGTGCCGTTGCCTAATGCCAATATTTATCGTTAAGTTCTTGATTCTAAATGGGAATTGAGCGATGCAAATTTCAAGTTTGGGTCCAGCCATCAGGCGCTACCGAAAGGTAGCGGGGCTTACTCAGGCTGAACTAGGTGAGAAAACCGGTTTTGACCCCAAAACCATCAGCCGCTTCGAAACCGGCACCTATACACCCAGCGTTGACGCTCTGTTCTTGTTTGCGGAGGCTCTGGGAGTGAAGCTGAAAGTCTTTTTTGCCGATCTGGGCGATGAAGACGAACAGCGCGCTTATCTGTTCGGTGTCATTCATAAGGCCACCCCGAAGGATCTGGGAAAGCTGATAGCGGCGGTAGACCAGGCCTTGTCCAAGCCTTAGAGCTCGCACGACATAACAGAAGCAGGCCGCTGATGCTGCCTGCCCTTAGCCTCCAGACATGATCCGACCGGACAGCCCCTCCCTGACAGGCGCTGGGCAACGCCTTTTGTCAGCACACCGCGCGGGTCGCCGATGACGCTGCCGGCAAGATCGGCACCTGCGCGCACGCTCTTCAACCACAGCCAAAGCTGATCGCCAAACACGAAAACGCCGCGAGAAATCGCGGCGTACGGATGCTTTGCCCCACAGCACAATAGGCAGGGACAAGCGAAAACGCTAACGCATTGAAAGTTGATGCAAACAGGAGGGGGATTGCGAAGGAGAGCGTTATGGAGGCAACCCCACCAGCCACACCCCGGCACACAATGTTCCCGCTGTGGCTGCTTCCTTCCG
Source organism: Pseudomonas fluorescens (assembly GCF_000730425.1). NCBI lineage: Bacteria > Pseudomonadati > Pseudomonadota > Gammaproteobacteria > Pseudomonadales > Pseudomonadaceae > Pseudomonas > Pseudomonas fluorescens. The sequence continues at coordinate 1,897,928 of NZ_CP008896.1, forward strand.
GATCTGACCAGGTTCACGGGTAATCGTTGCGGGGGGACCGATGGGGTCACCATAACGACACTGGCCTCTCGGCAAGCGGGGCCATTGTACCGATCTCATCGGAAGTTACAACCGTTGGTGCAGGATTAAAAATCTTATGAGGTTCAAGTACTTGTCTGCGCTGGCGGTACATGCCCCCTCTCTACTGTAGGCGCTGGCTTGCCAGCGATGGCGGCCTGGCGGTTATCACACCGATGCCTGGCATACCACTATCGCCGGCAAGCCAGCGCCTACAGCAAGACGGCTTCGTCGACCCGACCGCCCTCCTCCTGGATGACCAAGTGAATGAAATGCAACTTGGTGATCACCGCCGGGGGGAGTACAAACGGGTAGAAGTCCGGCTGCCCCATGCTGCGGGACAGCTCGTTGAGCATGCCGGCCAATTCGATCCACGCGTTGACGAACGACAGGAACGCCGCCCCGCCTGGGTGCTGCGGGTCATAGAGGGTAGTCAGGGGGAATGGCTGGTAATCCAGGTCCATCTCCCGCGCACTCATGCCAAAGCCCAGGGCGGTATCGACGGCGTCCATCATGTGCAGGTAGTGAGCCCAGGTTTCTGCCCAGTCTTCCCAAGGGTGCATGGTGGCGTAGGCGCTGACGCAGGTTTGCTGCCAGTCCGGGCGCGGGCCGTGCTGGTAGTGCCGGTCGAGAGCGTCGGCGTAGCTGGCGCGTTCGTCGCCGAACAGGTTGCGAAATGGCTCAAGCCAGTGGCTGTTGGCAATCAGGCGATCCCAGTAATAGTGTCCGACTTCATGCCGGAAATGGCCGAGCAAGGTGCGGTACGGCTCACGCATCTGCACGCGAATTTTCTCACGGTGCTCGTCGTCAGCCTCTTTGATATCCAGGGTGATCAAACCGTCGGCATGTCCAGTGGTGGGGGCATTGCCTTCCAAGTCTATTCCCACGAAGTCGAAAGCCAGGCCGGTATGTTCATCGACAGACTTGGGGATCACCTGCAACCCCAGGCTGATCAATTGCGCCACCAGCCGGCGCTTGGCGGTTTCAACTTTGCGCCAGCGCTCGGGGTTTTCCGGGACCGACAGGTCGGGGATGGTGCGATTAAGGCTGCACGCCACGCACAGCGATGCAGTGCCGTGGGCCGGGACCAACCAATTGCAGGCGGCCGGAGTGTCGAGGTTGGTGCAGCGACGGAAGGCACCGGCGTCAAGGTTGTCGTCCTGTAGCCAGGTATCGACGACGGGCCCCGGCTGCAGGGACGACAGCCGGCTTTGCCAGGGCAAGTAGCCCAGCCGCGCCGAACAGGCCAGGCATTGGCTGTTGCGAAAGAACAGAGATTGCCCGCAACGGCATTGCCACACCTTGCTGTTGCGCGAAGTCCCGGCCATGAACGGTGCAGCGATGCGCGAACTGAGTTGCTCGAAATAGCGGAACATGGCGATCTCTCCAGGGGCGTGCCCAAGACTAGATCATCCGTGATCGAAGATCGTTCCCAGGACCTTGCCGGCGATGAGACCCTTAAGGACGCCATCACCGGCAAGCCAGCGCCTACAGGATGCGTATCAGGTGATGTTGTGGCCGGCCAGGAAGGCAACGAAAGCCTCCTCGTCCAACACCTTCAACCCCAGCTCGCTGGCCTTGGCCAATTTCGACCCAGCCCCCGGCCCCGCCACCACACAATGGGTTTTCGCCGACACCGAGCCCGCCACCTTGGCGCCCAGGCTTTCAAGCTTTTCCTTGGCCACGTCGCGGCTCATCAACTCCAGGGAGCCGGTGAGCACCCAGGTATGGCCCGCTTCAGGCAAACCCTCGACCACCTTCTTCTCGCTCTGCCAGTGCATGCCGAAATCCTTGAGCTGCTGCTCGATGTCAAAGGCACGGCTGGCGTTATCCGGATTGTCGAAGAAGTCGCGCACAGCCTTGGCTTGCTTTTCAGGCAAGGCCTGGCGCATGTCGAGCCAGTCGGCCTTGATCACACCTTCCAGGGTGCCAAACTTGTCTGCAAGTTTCTGCGCGGCGCCCGGGCCGACGCTTGGCACGTGCAACTTGTCGAGGAGCCCGCCCAAGGTCGTGCTGGCAGCGAACTCGGCGCTGAGCTCACCCTGATCCTGCAACTGCAGGCCGCATTCATCTGGCGACAGCAGCGCGCCGATCACCTGCTGGTTGTGACTGTCTTCAAAGAAGCTGTGAATCTCGTGAGCCACTTCCAGGCCAACATCCGGCAAGTACGTCAGTACTTCCGGCAAGGCTTGCTGCACGCGCTCAAGGGACGCCAGGGAGCGCGCCAGCACCTTGGCGGTTTCCTCGCCCACATCGGGAATACCCAGGGCATAAATGAAGCGCGCCAGGGTCGGGGTCTTGCTGTTTTCGATGGCGGCGATCAGCTTTTTGCTGGAAACGTCGGCAAAGCCTTCCAGGTCGATGATCTGTTCGTACTTAAGCTTGTAAAGGTCAGCGGGCGAGCCGATCAGCTTTTCATCGACCAATTGCTCGATGGTCTTGTCGCCCAGGCCGTCGATATCCATGGCCCGACGCGAGACAAAATGGATAATCGCCTGCTTGAGCTGCGCACCACAGGCCAGGCGCCCGACACAGCGATACACCGCGCCTTCGCTGACGGTTTCCTTGCCCTTGCTGCGCTTGACCAGTTGCGTGCGCTCCACATGGGAACCGCACACCGGGCAGTTCTCGGGGATCTGTACGGCACGGGCATTTTCCGGGCGACGCTCGGCAACCACCGACACGACCTGTGGGATCACATCACCGGCCCGGCGGATGATCACGGTGTCGCCAATCATCAAGCCCAGGCGCGCCACTTCGTCCATGTTGTGCAACGTCGCATTGGACACGGTCACGCCAGCGACCTTGACCGGCTTCAAGCGCGCCACTGGCGTCACGGCGCCGGTGCGGCCAACCTGGAATTCAACGTCCAGCAGTTCGGTCAGCTCTTCCATCGCCGGAAACTTATGGGCGATGGCCCAGCGTGGCTCGCGGGCGCGAAAGCCCAGTTCACGCTGATAGGCGATGCTGTTGACCTTGAACACCACTCCGTCGATTTCATAGGGCAGGCTGTTACGCCGCTCACCGATATCGCGGTAGTACTCCAGGCAATCCTCAATACCCTTGGCCAGCTTCAGCTCATGGCTGATGGGCATGCCCCACTTCTGCAACTGCTGCAGGTTGCCGATATGGGTGTCGCTGATATCCGTGGTCACGCCGTAGCAGCAGAATTCCAGCGGACGGCTGGCAGTGATCTTCGAGTCGAGTTGGCGCAGGCTACCCGCCGCCGCGTTGCGCGGGTTGGCGAAGGTTTTGCCGCCGACTTCCAGTTGCGTGGCATTCAAGCGCTCGAAGCCGGTCTTGGACATGAATACTTCGCCGCGCACTTCCAGGGTCGCCGGCCAGCCGCTGCCATGCAGTTTCAACGGGATATTGCGCACGGTGCGCACATTCACGCTGATATCCTCGCCAGTGGTGCCATCGCCACGGGTCGCGCCACGCACCAGCTCACCGTTTTGGTAAAGCAGGCTGACTGCCAGGCCATCGAGCTTCGGCTCACAGCTGTATTCCACCGCCGCGCCACCGCCAAACAGATCGCCCACCGGCAGGTCGAGGCCCTCGGTGACCCGGCGATCGAACTCCAGCATGCTGGCCTCATCAAAAGCGTTGCCCAGACTGAGCATCGGGATCTCGTGCCGCACCTGGGTAAAGGCCGACAAGGCCGCACTGCCCACCCGCTGCGTCGGCGAATCGCGGGTCACCAGGTCCGGGTGCTCGGCTTCCAGGGCCTTGAGCTCATGGAACAGCCGGTCGTACTCGGCGTCCGGAATGCTCGGCTCGTCGAGCACGTGATAGCGGTAGTTGTGCTGATCCAGTTCAGCGCGCAATTCGAGGATGCGGGTGTGGGCGGCGGTCATGGGTGTTCTCTCATAAAGCAAAAGAGCAGCCGAAGCTGCTCAAATGTTGGTGCGCTTGATTCTACTGACAACGCTGAAGACCAATCCTCAGCGTTTCTGTGTCAGGGCACGACGCTCGAACTCAACGATACGCTGACGGTAATGCTCGATGGTCTGGGCGGTCAGCACACTGCGCTGGTCGTCCTTGAGCTCGCCGTTGAGTTCCTGGGACAGCTTGCGGGCTGCAGCCACCATGACGTCGAACGCCTGTTTCGGGTGGCGCGGGCCTGGCAGGCCCAGGAAGAAACTCACTGCCGGGGTGCTGAACAGGTCGATATCGTCCAGGTCGAAAGTGCCCGGCTTGACTGCGTTGGCCATGGAAAACAGCACTTCGCCATTGCCCGCCATGCTTTCGTGACGATGGAAAATATCCATCTCGCCAAAACGCAGGCCGCTTTCCAGGATGTTCTGCAACAGCGCCGGGCCCTTGAAGCCGGCTGCGTCGCGGCAGATCACGCTGATCACCAGCACTTCTTCAGCCGCCGGCTGATCCTTGGTGGACTCACGCGATGTGCTCTTGGCCGGGCTCTCATCCGGGAAATCGCCATCACGGCTGCTGAAGCTCGGGCCTTCGTCGACATCGAGGTTCAGGTCGCCCTGATGCGGCTCGGCCACGGCAGCACTGCCACGCTTGCCGCGCTTGGACGACGGCTCGCGGGCTTCACGGACAGGAGCACTCATCGACGGCAGGTCGTGCTCGTCCAGTTGCGGCTCTTTATGGGTATCCAGGACACGGGGTGGCCCCAGCAGCTCGGCAGCGCCGTCGTCGTCGGGCAGGTTGGACAGGTTTCGGTCCAGACGGAATTTCAGCTTGCCCTTGCCGCCGCGCATACGGCGCCAGCCATCAAAAAGAATACCGGCTATTACAATAATGCCGATGACGATCAGCCACTCGCGCAGACCGATTTCCATGTAATCCCTTGCCTCTATAAAAAATGCTGAAAAATAAGGGGTTTAGCACCGTGCAAACCGCTTTAAAACGTGGCGCCAACTCTATGTTCTGACTGACGTTTTGCCCACGCATACGAAAAATTGACATTAAACTAGCACGACCAAAGATAACTTTACACAGTTGGCGCAAAATGTGTCGGCTGACGCAGGAATCAAGCTACACACCATAAGCTTCAAGCCGACGCTGCCGCCGCTTGAAACTCGCAACTTGTCGTTAACTTTCCACCATCGCCATCGCCTCTTCAACATCCACCGCCACCAGTCGCGAGCAGCCCGGTTCATGCATGGTCACCCCCATCAATTGATCCGCCATCTCCATGGCGATCTTGTTGTGGGTGATATAGATGAACTGCACCGTCTGGGACATCTCTTTAACCAAGCGGGCATACCGTCCAACGTTAGCGTCATCCAGCGGCGCGTCAACTTCGTCGAGCATGCAGAACGGCGCCGGGTTCAACTTGAAGATCGCAAATACCAGGGCCAACGCAGTGAGGGCCTTCTCGCCGCCGGACAACAAATGGATGGTGCTGTTCTTCTTGCCCGGAGGCCGCGCCATGATCGTTACCCCTGTATCGAGTAGATCTTCGCCCGTCAGTTCCAAGTAAGCGCTGCCACCACCGAAAACTTTTGGGAATAAGGCCTGTAAACCGCTATTAATCTGATCAAAGGTATCTTTGAAGCGGTTGCGGGTTTCCTTGTCGATCTTGCGAATGACGTTTTCCAAAGTGTCCAAGGCTTCCACCAGATCGGCGTCCTGGGCATCGAGATAACGTTTACGCTCGGACTGTTGCTGATACTCATCAATGGCCGCGAGGTTGATCGCGCCCAGGCGTTGAATACGCGCGGCAATGCGCTCAAGTTCTTCTTCGGCTTCTTTTTCGTTGGCCTGGGCGGTCAAGGTATTGAGTACGCCGTGCAGGTCGTAGCCATCTTCCAGCAACTGGTCCTGCAGCGTTTTGCGGCGCACTGTCAGGGCTTGCCATTCCATGCGCTGCTGTTCGAGCTGGCCACGGATCAATTGTGACTGCTGCTCGGCCTGTGTCCGACGCTTTTCGGCATCGCGCAGTTCGCGGTCAGCGTCTTCCAGGGCGATTTGCGCGGTCTTGAGCTCTTCGTCGACGCTCATGCGTTTGTCGAGCAACTCTTCAAGCTTCAAGCGCAGCTCTTCCAGCGGGGCCTCGCCCTCCTCCAGGTTGAGGCTCAGTTGCTCACGCTTTTCCGTCAGGCGCTCGGATTGCATCTCCAGGCGCTCCAGGGCCTGGCGCGTGGAGTCGTGCTGAGCGCGCAACGAACCAAGGCGCACGGCCAACTGATGGGCGTGATCCTTGTGCTGGCGTGCTTCCTGGCGTACCCGGTCGAGGCGCTCGCGCAGACTGTCACGCTCGGCCAGCAGCCGTTCGCGCTGCTCGGTGTCCAGGGCCATGCTGTCGAGGGCCTCCTGCAATTGCAGGCGCGCTTCGCCGACTTGTTCGTGTTCGAGGGCGCGCTGCTCGCCCATCTCGGCCACTTCTTCATCGAGCCGGGTCCGGCGCAAGGTCAACTGTTCGGCCTTGGCCTTGCTGGCCGAGAGCTGGGCTTTCAACTCACCCTGCTGGCGCGCTTCGTCCTGCAACAGGCGGCGCAAGTGCTCGCGGCCGGTCTCTTGCTGGCGCTGGGTGGCGCGTAGGGTTTGCAGTTGGGTTTCCAGGGACTCAAGGGTCGCCTCGCGCTCTTCACGCTCGGCACTCAGGTTGAGGATTTCCTGGCCACGGGCCAATACGCCACTTTCTGCTTCACTGGCGCGGCGCACCCGCAGAAAGTGTCGGCCAACCCAGTAACCGTCGCGGCTGATCAGGCTTTCGCCGAGGCTCAACTGGCCGCGCAACGCCAGGGCCTGCTCCAGGGACTCCACCGGCTTGACCAAGCCCAGCCATGGCGACAGGTCGATCTGCGCCTCGACTTTATCCAACAGGCTGCCCGGCACGCGGGTGCCATCGGCGGCCGGGCTGAGCAGGCGCAAATCGCCTTGAGCAAAGCCCGCCAGATCAAAACCGCCGAAATCATCCACCAGCACGGCTTGCAGGTCGGCGCCGAGCACGGTCTCCACGGCCAACTCCCAACCCGATTCAACCTTCAAGCCTTCGGCCAGGCGCGGGCGCTCGGCCAGGTGCTGGTCGCGCAGCCATTCGGCGGTGCCGGTGCCAGGGTCCAGTGCGGCCTGTTGCAAGGCTTCAAGGGAGGCCAGGCGCCCATTGAGCCGCTGCAAGTCGCCCTGGGCCTGCTGTTGCGCCTGGGTCGCCTGATGCAGTTCCTGGCGCAATTGCTCCAGGCGCTCCACTTGTTGTTCTTCGCTGGCCTCCAGCTCTTCCAGGGTCATTTCGCTTTCAGCCAGTTGCTCGCTCAACGCCATGATCGCCGCGTCTTCCGGAGCAGAGGCGAGCAACGCGCGCTCCTCCAGGACCCGGCGCTGGCGCTCGGCGAGGCGCTCCATGCTGGTTTCCAGTTGCTGGATGCGCGACTGCTGCACCTCAGCCTGGCGCCGTGGCTCGGCGGAACGCAGGTTGAAGGCATCCCACTGCTCCTGCCAGCCGTGCATGGTGGTTTCCGACTCTTCCAGCGCAACGCCAGCTTCTTCGGCAGCGGCGCTGGTGATTTCCTGCTCGGGGGTGAGCATGTCCAGTTCTTCGCCGAGGGTCAGCAGCAAGGTGCGGTCATGGCCCAGGTGCGACTCGGTTTCCAGCCGCGCCCGCTCCGCTTCCTTCAGGTCATCCTGCAACTGGCGCAAGCGCTGCTGGCCGTGCTGGATGCTCTGCTCGACCCGCGCAATGTCGCCGCCCACCGAATAGAAGCGGCCCTGCACCAGATTGAAGCGCTCTGACAAGTCATGGTGACCGTCACGCAAGCGCTCGATGCTGGCGTCGGCATTGCGCTGCTCGGCCACCAGCGCTTCGAAGCTGATTTCCTGGGTGGCGATGATCGCTTCGCGCTGGCCCACCTGATCATTCAAGGCCTGCCAGCGCAACGCCGAAAGTTGCGCCTTGAGCTGGCGTTCTTCGCCTTTGTATTCCTGGTACTTCTCGGCGGCCTGGGCCTGGCGGTGCAGGCGCTCCAACTGGCGCTCCAGCTCTTCACGCAGGTCGGTCAGGCGCGCGAGGTTTTCGTGGGTGCGGCGGATGCGGTTTTCGGTCTCGCGACGGCGCTCCTTGTACTTGGAGATGCCGGCCGCTTCCTCGATAAAGTTGCGCAGGTCCTCAGGCTTGGCTTCGATCAGCTTGGAGATCATGCCCTGCTCAATGATCGAGTAGCTGCGTGGCCCCAGGCCGGTGCCAAGGAAAATGTCGGTAATATCGCGGCGCCGGCACTTGGTGCCGTTGAGGAAATAACTGTTCTGGCTGTCGCGCGTCACTTTGCGGCGGATGGAAATTTCCGCGTAGGCGGCGTACTCGCCAATCAGCGTGCCGTCAGAGTTGTCGAACACCAGCTCGATGCTGGCCTGGCTCACCGGCTTGCGACTGGTGGAGCCGTTGAAGATGACGTCAGTCATCGACTCGCCACGCAGGTTTTTCGCGGAGCTCTCGCCCATCACCCAGCGCACGGCGTCGATAATGTTCGACTTGCCGCACCCATTGGGCCCGACCACGGCCGCCATGTTACTGGGGAAGTTCACCGTGGTCGGATCGACGAAGGATTTGAACCCCGCCAGTTTGATGCACTTGAGCCGCACGCTTAGGCGTCCGCCAGGGCTGCGATGACCAGTGAACTGCTGCGCAGGCCGTAGGCCGACAGGACCTGGCGAATCTGCGGCAGGTCACGAGACAGTACAGCGGCGAGCAGTTGCTCGAACAGCGCCAGGTACTCGCTCATTTCCGCCTTGCGCTGATCCAGTGCCAGGTAATAGGCACGGTTCATCGCCGGCTGCAGGTTCTCGACGGTTTCCTGCAAATACGGGTTATTGGCGAACGGATAGGCGGCACGCATCACGTTGAAGCTTTCCTCGACGAATGCCCGGATGTCCTGGCGTTCGAAATTGCTCACCAACCGTTGCTGGATCTGCACGAAGGGTGCCATGTCGGCCTGGGTCCGCCAGCCTTCAGCCACCGCGTTGCCCAGCAAGATGTACAACTCACTCATCAGCGTACACAGACTCTGCACCTTGTGTGCGGTGAGCTCGGTGACGTGTGCTCCACGGCGCGGCAGGATGGCGATCAGATGTCGCCGCTCAAGGATCAGCAAGGCTTCGCGCACGGAGCCACGACTGACATTGAGTGCCAGCGTGACTTTCTGCTCCTGGATGCGCTCCCCAGGCTTGAGATCGCCGCGAATAATGCGTTCGGCGAGGTGGTGAGCGATTTGCTCGGCAAGACTATCCGGCGCCTTGAACGTCATGTTTTCCCTTCAAAATCTTCTATCGGTACAAGGGCGGCAGTGTAGCGCAATCACTGAGCCAGCAACGCCGAATTTGGCATGAAATAAGCACACGATGAAGCCCAGGCACCGCTAAAAACGGCGGTTACAGGGATCTGAACCATAATCAAAGGTGTTGCAATCGCACTTTCTTGACCTTTCGGTCAGAAAATCGTTGACCGAAAAGTCAGACATGACTAGATTCGGCGCAAAGCGGTTAACAACAATAATGAGTCTGCGAGGCCTTCCGTGATCCAGTTTTTACTCAACCAGGAGCTCCGTAGCGAGCATGCCCTGGACCCGAACCTGACTGTGCTCAACTACCTGCGCGAGCATCTGGGCAAATCCGGCACCAAGGAAGGCTGCGCCAGCGGTGACTGTGGTGCCTGCACCGTGGTGGTCGGCGAACTGCATACAGACGAGCGCGGCACCGAGAAGATTCGCTATCGCAGCCTCAATTCGTGCCTGACCTTTGTCTCGTCCCTGCACGGCAAACAACTGATCAGCGTTGAAGACCTCAAGCACCAGGGCCAACTGCACAGCGTGCAACAGGCCATGGTCGAGTGCCATGGCTCCCAGTGCGGTTTTTGCACCCCAGGCTTCGTGATGTCACTGTTCGCGCTGCAAAAGAACAGTGACGCTGCGGACAGCGCCAAGGCCCACGAAGCCCTGGCCGGCAACCTGTGCCGCTGCACCGGCTACCGGCCAATCCTGGCGGCTGCCGAGCAAGCCTGTTGCAACAAGCCCCAGGACCAGTTCGACAGCCGTGAGACGCAAACCATTGCCCGCCTCAAATCCATCGCACCGACGCAAACCGGCGAGCTGAACAGTGGCGATAAACGCTGCCTGGTACCCCTGACCGTCGCCGACCTGGCCGACCTCTACGACGCCTATCCCCAAGCCCGGCTGCTGGCCGGCGGCACCGACCTGGCGCTGGAAGTCACCCAGTTCCACCGCACGCTGCCGGTGATGATTTACGTCGGTAACATCGAAGCCATGAAGCGCATCGAGACCTTTGATGACCGCCTGGAAATCGGCGCCGCCACCGCACTGTCCGACTGCTACAGCGCACTGCACCACGAATACCCCGACTTCGGCGACCTGCTGCACCGCTTCGCGTCTCTGCAAATCCGCAACCAAGGCACCCTCGGTGGCAATATCGGCAACGCCTCGCCCATCGGTGATTCGCCGCCACTGCTGATCGCCCTCGGCGCGCAGATCGTGCTGTGCAAAGGCAACGTGCGCCGCACCCTGGCCCTGGAAGACTATTTCATTGACTACCGCGTCACCGCCCGCCAGGACAGCGAGTTCATCGAGAAAATCATCGTGCCCAAAGGCCATGCGTTGTTCCGCGCCTACAAGGTTTCCAAGCGCCTGGACGATGACATTTCCGCGGTATGTGCGGCCTTCAACCTGAAACTCGACAACGGCGTGATCAGCGATGCCCGCGTCGCGTTCGGCGGTATGGCCGCCACGCCCAAACGCGCGAAACACTGCGAGACCGTGCTGATCGGCGCCACCTGGAACAGCGCCACCGTGGAGAAGGCCTGCGCCGCCCTGGCCGAGGATTTCACGCCGCTGTCGGACTTTCGCGCGAGCAAGGAATACCGCCTGCTCAGCGCACAGAACCTGCTGCGCAAATACTTCATCGAACTGCAAACGCCGCACATCGAGACTCGGGTGACCGCTTATGTCTAACCATCACGCCGTGGTAAAAACCCAAGCCGAAATGGCCGCGCTGTTTGCCCAGGACCTGACGTCTGGAGTCGGGCGCAGCGTCAAGCACGACAGCGCCGCCAAGCACGTGTCGGGCGAAGCGCAGTACATCGATGACCGCCTGGAATTCCCCAACCAGTTGCACCTGTATGCGCGCATGTCCGACCGCGCCCACGCCCGGATCCTCAGCATCGACACCGCGCCCTGCTACGCCTTTGACGGCGTACGCATCGTCATCACCCATGAAGATGTACCGGGCCTGAAAGACATCGGCCCGCTGATGCCCGGCGACCCGTTGCTGGCCATCGACACCGTACAGTTTGTCGGCCAGGTAGTGCTGGCCGTCGCCGCCCGCGACCTGGAGACTGCACGCAAGGCCGCCATGGCCGCAGTGATCGAATACGAAGACCTGGAACCGGTGCTGGACGTGGTCGAGGCCTTTCGCAACAAGCACTTCGTGCTCGATAGCCACACCCACCAACGCGGAGATTCGGCAGGTGCGCTGGCGACGGCGAAACATCGGATCCAGGGCACCCTGCATATCGGCGGCCAGGAGCACTTCTACCTGGAAACCCAGATCTCCTCGGTGATGCCCACCGAAGACGGCGGCATGATCGTCTACTGCTCCACCCAGAACCCCACCGAAGTGCAGAAACTGGTGGCCGAAGTGCTGGACGTGTCGATGAACAAGATCGTGGTGGATATGCGCCGCATGGGCGGCGGTTTTGGTGGCAAGGAAACCCAGGCGGCCAGCCCGGCGTGCCTGTGCGCAGTGGTCGCGCGCCTGACCGGCCAGCCGACCAAGATGCGCCTGCCACGGGTCGAAGACATGTTGATGACTGGCAAGCGTCACCCCTTCTATATCGAATACGACGTGGGCTTCGATGACAGTGGACGCCTGCACGGGATCAATCTGGACCTGGCCGGCAACTGCGGTTGCTCGCCGGACCTGTCGAACTCGATTGTCGACCGCGCGATGTTCCACTCCGACAACTCGTATTACCTGGGCGATGCCACGGTCAATGGCCATCGCTGCAAGACCAACACCGCCTCCAACACCGCCTACCGTGGCTTCGGTGGCCCCCAGGGGATGGTCGCCATCGAAGAGGTGATGGATGCCATCGCCCGCCATCTGGCGCTGGACCCATTGGCCGTGCGCAAGGCCAACTATTACGGCAAGACCGAGCGCAACGTCACCCACTACTACCAGACCGTCGAGCACAACATGCTCGAAGAGATGACCGCCGAGCTTGAGGCCAGCAGCCAATACGCCGAACGCCGCGAAGCGATCCGCCTGTATAACGCCCACAGCCCGATCCTGAAAAAGGGCCTGGCGCTGACGCCGGTCAAGTTCGGCATTTCCTTTACCGCCAGCTTCCTCAACCAGGCCGGCGCCTTGATCCATATCTACACCGACGGCAGCATCCACCTGAACCACGGCGGCACCGAGATGGGCCAGGGCCTGAACATCAAGGTCGCACAAGTGGTGGCCGAGATCTTCCAGGTGGAAATCGACCGGGTGCAGATCACCGCGACCAACACCGACAAGGTGCCCAACACCTCGCCGACCGCCGCCTCCAGCGGTGCCGACCTGAACGGCAAGGCTGCGCAGAATGCTGCCGAAACCATCAAGCAGCGTTTGGTGGAGTTTGCCGCGCGCAAGTACGACGTCAGCGAGGCCGATGTCGAGTTCCACAACGGCCATGTGCGGGTGCGCGAGCAGATCCTGACGTTTGAAGAGCTGATCCAGCAGGCGTATTTCGCCCAGGTGTCGCTGTCCAGCACCGGCTTCTACAAGACCCCGAAAATCTTCTACGACCGCAGCCAGGCGCGGGGGCGACCGTTCTACTACTTCGCCTTCGGCGCGGCCTGCTGCGAAGTGATCGTCGACACCCTGACCGGCGAGTACAAGATGCTGCGCACCGACATCCTCCACGATGTGGGCGCCTCGCTGAACCCGGCCATCGATATCGGCCAGGTGGAAGGCGGCTTTATCCAGGGCATGGGTTGGCTGACCATGGAAGAGCTGGTGTGGAACAGCAAGGGCAAACTGATGACCAATGGCCCGGCCAGCTACAAAATCCCCGCAGTGGCGGATATGCCCCTGGATTTGCGGGTCAAGCTGGTGGAAAACCGCAAAAACCCGGAAGACACGGTGTTCCACTCCAAGGCCGTGGGCGAGCCGCCGTTCATGCTCGGGATCGCCTCGTGGTGCGCGATCAAGGATGCCGTGGCGAGCCTGGCTGACTATCGCCATCAGCCGAAGATCGATGCACCGGCCACGCCGGAGCGGGTGTTGTGGGGGTGTGAGCAGATGCGGCAGTTGACTGCTGCAAAGGCTGTTGAAACCGAAACCGAGATGGCTTCGCTCTAGACCCAGGTGCTGCCTTCGCGGGCAAGCTCGCTCCCACATTTGGAATGCATTCCCCTGTGGGAGCGGGCTTGCCCGCGATGACGGCCTGACTGACAACAGAAATGTTGAGGTAGACATGAACAACTGGATCAGTGCCCTCGCCGACCTGCAAAACCAGGGCGAACCCTGCGTGCTGGTCACCATCATCGAAGAGCTCGGCTCCACGCCGCGCAATGCCGGTTCGAAGATGGTGATCAGTGCGGCCCAGAGCTTCGATACCATCGGCGGTGGCCACCTGGAATACAAGGCCATGCAGATCGCCCGCGAGATGCTCGCCCGTGGCCAACACCACACTCACCTGGAGCGCTTCAGCCTGGGGGCCAGCCTCGGTCAGTGCTGCGGTGGCGTGACCGTGCTGTTGTTTGAACCCATGGGCCAGGTGCAGGCACAGATCGCCGTATTCGGCGCCGGCCATGTCGGCCGCGCGCTGGTGCCGCTGCTGGCCAGCCTGCCGTGCCGGGTACGCTGGATCGACTCGCGGGAACCGGAATTCCCGGAGCACATTCCTCAAGGCGTGCGTAAAATCCTCAGCGAAGAACCGGTCGATGAAATTGCCGACCTGCCCGCAGGCAGTTACTGCATCGTCATGACCCACAATCACGCGCTGGACCTGGAACTGACCGCCGCCCTGCTCAAGCGCAATGACTTTGCCTACTTTGGCCTGATCGGCTCGCAGACCAAGCGCGTCAAGTTCGAACACCGCCTGCGCGAGCGCGGCTTCGAGGCCGCGCAGTTGCAGCGCATGCGTTGCCCCATGGGCCTCACCGAGGTGAAGGGCAAGCTACCGGTGGAAATCGCCATCTCCATCGCCGGCGAGATCATCGCCACCTATAACGCCAACTTCGGCCAGCACACTGCGAGCGCCGAACCCATTGCCAAACTGCTGCCGGCTTCGCGCCGCAGCCAAGCTATCAATTGAGACGACCATGCCTTTGACTCGCAAAGCCTACCGTGCCGCCATCCTGCACAGCCTCGCCGACCCGGCCATCGTTGGGATCGAAGCCTCCTATGAGTATTTCGAAGACGGCTTGCTGGTGGTCGACAATGGCCAGATCAGCGCCCTCGGGCATGCCAGCGACTTACTGCCAACACTGGCGGCCGATATCGAAGTCACCCATTACCAGGACGCGCTGATCACCCCAGGCTTGATCGACACCCATATCCACCTGCCGCAAACCGGTATGGTCGGGGCCTACGGCGAACAACTGCTGGATTGGCTCAACACCTATACCTTCCCGTGTGAAAGGCAGTTCGCCGACAAGGCCCACGCCGAAGAAGTCGCGGATATCTTTATCAAGGAACTGCTGCGCAACGGCACCACCACTGCCCTGGTGTTCGGCAGTGTGCATCCGCAATCGGTGAATTCGTTCTTTGAGGCCGCCGAGAAACTCGACCTGCGCATGATCGCCGGCAAGGTGATGATGGACCGCAATGCGCCGGACTATCTGACCGACACCGCGCAATCGAGCTACCAGGAAAGCAAAGCGCTGATCGAGCGCTGGCACGGCAAGGGCCGCTTGCACTACGCCGTGACACCGCGCTTCGCCCCTACCAGCACACCGGAACAACTGACTCTCGCCGGCCAGTTACTGGGCGAATACCCGGACCTGTACATGCAGACCCACATCAGTGAAAACCTGCAGGAAGTGCAATGGGTCAAGGAACTGTTTCCGGAGCGCAGCGGCTACCTGGATGTGTACGACCACTACAAGCTGCTGGGGGAGCGTTCGGTATTCGCCCATGGCGTACACCTGTGCGACGACGAATGCGCACGGCTGGCTGAAGCCGGTTCCGCCGTGGCGTTCTGCCCGACGTCGAACTTCTTCCTGGGCAGCGGCTTGTTCAACCTGCCGATGGCCGAGAAGCACCAGCTCAATGTGGGCCTGGGTACCGACGTGGGGGGCGGTACCAGCTTCTCGCTGCTGCAGACGCTGAACGAGGCCTATAAGGTCATGCAATTACAAGGCGCGCGGCTGAGCCCGTTCAAATCGCTGTACCTGGCGACCCTGGGCGGTGCGAAAGCGCTGCGCCTGGAAGACAAGATCGGCACCCTGCAACCGGGCACAGATGCCGACTTTCTGGTACTGGACTACAACGCCACGCCGCTGCTCAGCTATCGCTTGAAGCAGGCCACGAACATTGCCGAGACGTTATTTGTATTGATGACACTGGGGGACGATCGGGCGGTGATGCAGACGTATGCAGCAGGCAATCTGGTACACCAGCGCTGACCCAAAGAACACCACAAAACCCTGTAGGAGCTGGCTTGCCAGCGATAGCGTCACCGCGGTGTAACAGATACACCGCGGTGCCTGCATCGCTGGCAAGCCAGCTCCTACACGGTTTGATCGGGTTTACAGTTTTATAGAGGAGCGGCCGGGCTTTTTGGTCTGCAACAGATGCGAGAACACCGCATGCAAATCATCCGACGCGCTTTCCTCATCGAGGTTGAGCTTGCTGTCGATGTGATCCATGTGGTGCATCATCAGGTCCACCGCCAGCGCCGCATCCCGCGCTTCGATGGCATCGATCAGTTGGGTGTGCTCGTCGTAGGAGCAGTGGGAGCGGTTGCCGCTTTCATACTGGGCAATGATCAGCGAGGTCTGGGACACCAGGCTGCGCTGAAAGCTGATCAACGGGGCATTCTTCGCTGCCTCGGCCAGTTTCAGGTGGAACTCGCCAGACAACCGGATTCCCGCGCCGCGATCGCCACGGGAGAAACTGTCGCGCTCGTCGTTGACCATCTGCCGCAACTCGGCCAGCTCTTCGCTCGATGCATGCTGCACCGCCAACTCGGTAATCGCCCGCTCGACCAGACGCCGTGCCAGGAACACCTGGCGGGCTTCCTCGACACTTGGGCTGGCCACTACCGCTCCACGATTGGGGCGCAACAACACCACACCTTCATGGGCCAGGCGTGACAAGGCGCGACGGATGATGGTACGGCTGACGCCAAAGATCTCGCCCAGTGCTTCTTCACTCAATTTGGTACCGGGCGCCAGGCGTTGTTCGAGGATGGCCTCGAAGATATGCGCATAGACGATATCGTCCTGGGTTCCACTGCGACCGGCCTTGCTGGCTCGCGGCTGTTTCTTGAGGGGCTGCAACTGTTCGTTCATGGGCACTCGGGTCGGGAGAACGGCGGCGAATTGACGTTGACTGTAATAAGGGTACAGCGGGTCGCTGGCAAGTATCGCGTAAAAACAGCGCACATTGTACACAACCCATTGCGCCAACACACTGTACGGCTGTTTGCGTGGCCGGCTGTATTGCAACAGTCAGTTACGTTTGAGTTTAGGCTTGATTCCACGATTTCCCCACCCATCAATGCCGCCCCGATGCCACCTGTAGAAGCGAGCGTGCTCGCGAAGAACCTGAGAGCGCTGCGTTCCTTCAGAATGCCCGCGCCATCGTTGACGATCTTCGCCAGCAAGCCGGCTCCTGCAAGGTGCCGGGGACAAGGAAGACTTTTTATGAGCGACGCGACCCAGGCGCCCCTGCGCCCATTGGCCGACACTTCGCCTTCGGCCATCGTGGCCGGCTTTATCGCCATGATGACCGGCTACACCAGCTCCCTGGTACTGATGTTCCAGGCCGGCCAATCCGCCGGTTTGACCACGGCGCAGATTTCCTCGTGGATCTGGGCGATCTCCATCGGCATGGCGGTGTGCAGCATCGGCCTGTCCCTGCGCTACCGCACCCCTATCACCATCGCTTGGTCGACCCCCGGCGCGGCGCTGTTGATTACCAGCCTGGGTGGGGTCAGCTATGGCGAGGCCATCGGTGCCTACATCACCTGCGCGGTGTTGGTCACGCTCTGCGGCCTCACCGGCAGTTTTGAAAAGCTGGTCAGGAAGATTCCCGCCTCGCTGGCAGCGGCGTTGCTGGCCGGGATCCTGTTCAAGATCGGCAGCGAGATTTTCGTCGCCGCGCAGCACCGCACGGCCCTGGTCCTGGGTATGTTTTTTACCTACCTGATTATCAAGCGCCTGTCGCCCCGGTATGCCGTGCTGGCGGCACTGCTGATCGGCACCGCCTTGTCCGGGCTGATGGGGCTCCTGGACTTCAGCGGGTTCAGTCTTGAAGTGGCAACACCGGTGTGGACCACACCGCACTTTTCCCTGGCCGCGACCATCAGCATCGGTATTCCGCTGTTCGTGGTGGCGATGACCTCACAGAACATGCCGGGGGTCGCGGTGTTGCGTGCCGATGGCTACAACGTGCCCGCTTCGCCGCTGATCACCGCCACCGGCCTGGCCTCCCTGGTGCTGGCGCCGTTCGGTTCCCACGGCATCAACCTGGCCGCCATCAGCGCGGCCATCTGCACCGGGCCCCACGCCCATGAAGATCGCAACAAACGCTACACCGCCGCGGTGTGGTGCGGGATTTTCTACGGCATCGCCGGGGTATTCGGGGCCACGCTGGCGGCCTTGTTTGCCGCCTTGCCCAAGGAACTGGTGCTGTCGATCGCGGCCTTGGCGTTGTTTGGCTCGATCATCAATGGCCTGAGCATTGCCATGAATGAGCCCAAGGAACGGGAAGCTGCGCTGATCACCTTCATGGTCACGGCGTCGGGGTTGACGCTGTTCTCCATCGGTTCGGCATTCTGGGGAATTGTCGCGGGGGTGTTGACGCTGGTGATTCTGAACTGGCGCAAGGCCTGATAATTACCCTGAAACAAAAAAGCGACCCGGGCGGGTCGCTTTTTCATGACATCAGACCGCCGGGTTGACCGGCGTCTCTGGATGCCAAGCGTCCAGCAGTTCGCTGACTTCAACGCGGGTCAGCTCTGGGCGAGCCTTGAGCCACGCTTCAACAGCGGCACGCTGTTCTTCGTTGACCGAACCACGGGTGGCTTTGCAGACCAGACCGAAGTCGTCGCCGCCCACGTAGTCCAGGCCATTGCCATCCATCGCTTCGGTCAGGAAGGCGTCGAGGAAAGCGTCAACCGCTTCGTCGTCCAAACCTTCTTTGAAATCCAGGTTCAGTTCGAAACCCAGCTCTTGAAATTCATCAACGCACAGTTTTTTGCGCAGACGCCGGGAACGGTTAGTCGCCATTGGAACAATCCTCTTAAGTATTAACGGCCGGCACTCTACCAGTTTAAGGCGCCAATTGCCCGGCAATCCAAGACGGGTGGCACGAGAGCGCGAAAAAATCCATCATTTGCAGCTATCGTTGAGGCACAACTGGCCCTACCTTGGGGCATAATGCCGACACTTTCATGACCACTGGGGGATTTTCTTACATAGCCCCCGCCATATTCACCCTCCTCTGCAGTAGGGTCTTACTTCTTATGATCAAATCCTTGCGCCCATTGTTGCTCGCCAGTTTCCTTTTGCCCCTGGCCCTCTCTGTCAACGCCGCACCGATCAATACCACCTTGCCACCTAAAGTCCAGGAAGCCCTGCAGAAAGCCAAGCTGCAGAACAATGCGCTGTCCCTGGTGATGATTCCGCTCAATGGCCCCGGCACCGCCACGGTGTTCAACGCCGACGTCTCGGTCAACCCGGCATCGACCATGAAGCTGGTCACCACCTACGCCGCCCTGGAAATGCTCGGCCCCAATCATCAGTGGAAAACCGAGTTCTACACCGACGGCACCCTCAGCGGTGGCGTCCTGCGGGGCAACCTGTACCTCAAGGGCGGCGGCGACCCCAAGCTGAACATGGAGAAACTCTGGCTGCTGATGCGCGACCTGCGCGCCAATGGCGTACAGCAAGTCACCGGCGACCTGGTACTGGACCGAGGCTTCTTTATCCAGCCGCAATTGCCGGAGTTCAACGACGACGGCAACGATGCCAACAAACCGTTCCTGGTCAAGCCGGACGCCCTGCTGGTCAACCTCAAGGCCCTGCGTTTCGTGACCCGCAATGATTCAGGAAGGGTGTTGGTTTCAGTGGAACCGCCGATTGCCAGCATCCAGATCGACAATCAGGTCAAGGCCACCAACGCCAAGCAGTGTACCGGCGACGTGCGCTACAACCCGGTCACCGCCGCCGATGGCAGTGTCACCGTAACCGTCAGCGGCCAGTTGGGCGATGGCTGCAGCTCGCAGACGTATCTGTCGCTACTCGACCATGCCACCTACACCGCCGGTGCCGTGCGGGCGATCTGGAAAGAGTTGGGCGGCACTATCCAGGGCCGTGACGTGCTGGCCCCTGTGCCGAAAACCGCCAAGGTCCTGGCCCGGGCGTTCTCACCGGATCTGGCGGAGATCATCCGCGACATCAATAAATACAGTAACAACACCATGGCCCAGCAACTGTTCCTCAGCCTCGGCGCGCAGTACCGCACCGATGCCGACGGCGACGACGCCAAGGCTGCACAGCGCGTGGTCCGTCAATGGCTGGCGAAAAAGGGCATCACCGCGCCGCACCTGGTGATGGAAAACGGTTCCGGCCTGTCCCGTGCCGAACGGGTCAGCGCCCGGGAAATGGCGACCATGTTGCAAGCCGCCTGGAGAAGCCCGTACGCGGCAGAGTTCATCAGTTCGATGCCGATTGCCGGCAGTGACGGCACCATGCGCAAGCGCCTGAAAACCACGGCCCTGCGCGGTGAGGCACACGTCAAGACCGGGACACTGAACACGGTGCGCGCCATTGCCGGGTTCAGTCGCGACAACAACGGCAACACGTGGGCAGTGGTGGCGATTCTCAACGATCCGAAGCCTTGGGGCGCGTCCTCGGTGCTGGACCAGGTGCTGCTGGACCTGTATCGCCAACCGAAACTGGCCGCTGTCGCACCGGGTCTATAGAGCGGTTGGCTTACCAAGCGTTTGAAAACGCTGCGGACTAAATCTGGGAGCAGGCTTGCTCCCACATTAGGCATGCAGTGCTCAGGCAGGCAAGCGCTGCACCTCAACCCGGTCCCGTCCCGCCTGTTTGGCCGCATACACCGCCGAATCCGCGCGCAGCAGCAAGCCATCCACGCCCTCATCGACCCGCCAACCGGCCACGCCGAAACTCGCGGTCACCGTGCCAACGCCCTCCATCGGCGTGCTGCGCAGCACCTCCCACAATTCGACGGCCAGGCTGTAGGCCTGAACGCCATCGGTGTTGGGACACAGCACCATGAACTCCTCGCCGCCCAAACGACAGAACACATCGCTGCGGCGTAAACGCTGGCGGATCCGCCGACACAGCTCCTGCAATACCCCATCCCCGGCCGCGTGCCCGTGCTGGTCATTGATGCGCTTGAAGTGATCGATATCCAGCATGATCACCGCCAGTGCGCCCGACGTGCGCCGAACCCGGCTCATCTCGGCCTTCAGCCGATCCTGGAAATAGCGGCGATTATGGATACCCGTCAACGAGTCGGTGATGGACAGCGCCCGCAGCTCTTCCTCCACCCGCTTGAGATCGGAGATATCCGACACATAGCCATGCCATAGCGTACCGCCGCCAGGTAACTCTTCCGGCGTCGCCTCGCCGCGGATCCAACGCAGGCCCCGGCCTGGCAGTTGGACCCGATACTCCTCGCGCCAATGGCTCAGCTGCAGTGCTGACAGGCGAATGGAGGCACGGATGCGCTCCGCGTCCTGGGGATGAATGCGCTCGAAAACCTGTTTGGCATCCTGTTGCAGCAAACCCGGATCGATTTCGTAGATATCCCGGATGCCGTCGCTGGCGTAGATAAACCGCCAGTTGTCATTGGGCTCCAGGGTGAACTGGAAAATTCCGCCCGGCACATGGGCGCTGAGCTTTTTCAGCAAGCGATCCCGCGCCGCCAGGGCCTCATAGGCGCGCTTCTGTTCGGTGACATCCAGGCAGATCGCCAGGTGCCCGATCCAGAGGCCATGGTCATCCAACAATGCCGTCGCCAGCATGTTGACGGTCAGTTGGCTGCCATCCTGGCGCACCAACGTCCACTCCCGGGCCTGATGGAGGCTGTCGGCTCCCTCCACCAGCATCGCCTGGCCGGGCATGATCCGTTTGCCAAGTGTGTGACTCAACTGCATGGCACGGGCTTCCAGCTCCGGCGCCAAGTGCAGGCTTTCGAGGGTCATGTGACCGAGCGCCTGACTGGCCGGATAACCCAGCATCTGCTCCGCGCCGGCATTGAACGTGTTGATCACGCCACGCAAGTCGGTGGCAATGATTGCCACCTGTGTCGCGGCGTTCAGCACGCTGCGCAACTGGCCATGGGCCCCGCGCAACTCATACTCACGCTGGTGCAATTGCCCCGTGCGTTGCTGTACCAGCCTCACCGCCCGCTGACGCTGGCTGACCAGTACGTAGAGCAAGGCACTGAGCAACACGCTGAGCAAACAGCCCATGGTCAGGATACTGGTGACCGAGGAATGATTGGCCTGGGCGAATACCTGGCTGGGGCGCAGCTTCAGGGCGTAGACATGATCGCCCAGGGTCAACCGGCGCATCGCCTCCAGGCTGCTATCGCCCACGGCATTGTCCGATTCATACAACACCCGCTGTTGCGTATCGGAGGTGTCGACAATCTGCATCACCAGGTTGTCCCGTGAGGGCTTGGGCAAACCGTCGGCCACCAGTTGGCGCATGCTGATCACCGCCATGATGTAACCGTAGGGTTCGTTGTAGGACATTTGTGCGGTGCGCGGTCGAGTGACGGGTGCAACCAGCAGCACCCCCATGGCATACGCCGGCTCCACCCCTACCAGCGACATGGGTTGGGACACCGCAATGGTCCCGGAGCGGTACGCCCGCTCTATCGTCGAACGGCGCAGTGGCTGGGCCAGCAGGTCAAACCCCAAGGGCGAGCCGAGCAGGCTTTGGGTCTGGCTGTACAACACCGGCACGTACTCGTCACGCTCGCCCGCTGGCACCAGGGTCCCGCTTTCGTTCAGCTCGCGAATGGAGAATGCCGTGCCACGCTGCAGTGACACCTGGCGCTCGAAAGCCTGGCGCTGATCGCGAAAAACACGGGGTGCCCAAGCGTAGGCACGCGTGCGTGACAACAGCGGCTGGGCGAACCCATCGAACTCTTCGCGGGAAACAGCATGGGAGTTGACGAAGAAGCGGCGCAGGCTGCCCAGGCGCTGTTCCTGGTCTTCAAAGCGCTCTTCCAGGCGGCTGTAGCGCTCATTGACCAGCAACTGGAAACGCTGGCGAACCTGCTGCTGATAGACATCGGCCGTGGCCAGCGCCAGCACGGCGGTGAGCGCCACACCCACCAGCAATACCACCAATGCCACCAGCCAAGCCGACGCCTGTTCGCTGATAAATCCCAGTATTTTCGGGCGGACGGCTTGCAACGGCATAGGCAAAACTCGGAACACCAGCGTGCAGGGACGCCACTTTGGTTAGGAGATTAGTTATAGCCATCAGGTCTACGTTTGACCAGCGCAAAAAAGCCGCGAGCCCGGAAAAATCCAGGCTCGCGGCTTCAAGGTCGATCAGCGTGCGGTAATTTTCCAGGCCCGATGGATTTTCGGGTTACGGGCAAAATCCGGATCGATGGTTTTATCGCTGATTTCCTCGACGCCATAGCGCTCGCCCAGGTTGTCTTCCAACTGGAACTTGCGGAAGTTGTTGGAAAAATACAGCACCCCACCCGGTGCCAGGCGGGCCATGGCCAGGTCGAGCAACTGCACGTGATCACGCTGGACGTCGAACACGCCTTCCATACGCTTGGAGTTGGAGAAGGTCGGCGGGTCGATGAAGATCAGGTCGAATTCATCACGACTGGCTTCCAACCAAGCCATCACATCCCCCTGCTCCAGGCGGTTTTTGTCGGAGAAGCCATTGAGGGACAGGTTGCGGCGCGCCCAGTCCAGGTAGGTCTTCGACAAATCGACACTGGTGGTACTGCGCGCACCGCCCTTGGCCGCGTGCACGCTGGCGGTAGCGGTATAGCAATACAGATTGAGGAAGCGCTTGCCGGCGGCTTCTTTCTGGATGCGCATGCGCATCGGGCGGTGGTCGAGGAACAGGCCGGTGTCCAGATAGTCGGTCAGGTTGACCAGCAGCTTCACCCCGCCTTCGCTGACTTCAGTAAACTTGCCCTGGGCGCTCTGGCGCTCGTACTGCTTGGTGCCGCTCTGGCGCTCGCGGCGCTTGACCACTACGCGGCTCTTGTCGATGTTCAACGCCTGGGGAATCGCGGCCAGGGCGTCGAACATACGCGCCGAGGCTTTTTCCGGGTCGATGGACTTGGGCGCCACGTATTCCTGGACATGGACCCAGTCGTGGTACAGATCGATGGCCATGGAGTACTCCGGCATATCGGCGTCGTACACACGGTAGCAATCCACACCCTCGCGCTTGGCCCACTTGCCCAGCAGCTTGAGATTCTTTTGCAGGCGGTTGGCGAACATCTGCCCGCCTTCGCTCAAGCGCGCCTGCTCGACCACTGGGGCCGGTGCCGGCGCGGGCTTGATCGGGTTGCCGTTCTTGTTGTACTGACGCTCTTGCGGCTCGGTCGGGGCCTGGTCGTAAGCGGCTTGCTCACGTTCGGCCTGACGCTGTTCCGGGGTACGGCGCTCACCGGTGACGAACTGATCGGGGTTGACCTTGATCAGCAGCAGCTTGCACGGCAAGGCGCCGTTCCAGAACGAATATTGCTTGTGGCTGCGGATGCCCATGCGCTTGCCCAGGTCCGGGGCGCCGGTGAACACCGCGGCCTCCCAGCCCATGCATGCCTGGCGCAGGCGCTCACCGAGGTTCTGGTAGAGGTACAACAGGCTGGCTTCATCGCCCAGGCGCTCGCCGTACGGCGGGTTACAGATCACCAAGCCTTTCTGGTTCTGGTCCGGGCGCGGCTCGAAGGTGCCGACTTCGCCCTGGTAGATCTTGATCCAGTGGCTCAGGCCGGCACGCTCGATGTTGTTGCGCGCGGGCTGGATCAGACGCGGGTCCGCTTCGTAGCCACGGATCCACAGTGGCGGCTTGTTCATGCCGATGGCCGCACGCTCGCTGGCCTCGGCATGGAGTTTTTTCCACAAGGCCGGCACGTGGCCGAGCCAGGCAGTAAAGCCCCACTGCTCGCGGTTGAGGTTGGGAGCCATGTCGGCAGCGATCATCGCGCCTTCCACGAGGAAGGTGCCGACGCCGCACATCGGGTCAGTCAGCGCGCCGTTTTCTGCGGCAATGCGCGGCCAGCCGGCCCGAATCAGAATCGCCGCTGCCAGGTTTTCCTTCAACGGTGCTGCCCCCTGCTGGAGGCGATAACCGCGCTGGTGCAGGCTGTGGCCGGACAGGTCGAGGGAGAGGATCGCTTCGCCACGGTCCAGGCGCAGGTGAATGCGCAGGTCCGGGTTGATCTTGTCGATGGACGGGCGTTCGCCGGTCGGGGTGCGCAGCTTGTCGACGATGGCATCCTTGACCTTCAGGGCGCCGAAGTGAGTGTTGTCGATACCCGAGCCATGGCCGCTGAATTCCACC
Organism: Pseudomonas fluorescens; assembly: GCF_000730425.1. NCBI lineage: Bacteria > Pseudomonadati > Pseudomonadota > Gammaproteobacteria > Pseudomonadales > Pseudomonadaceae > Pseudomonas > Pseudomonas fluorescens. The sequence goes on from NZ_CP008896.1 coordinate 1,922,704, forward strand.
GCGAGGGTGCCATCAGGGACCATGTGGTCTTGCCATTCGATATCCAGCACGCCGTGGTACAGGTCTTCGGCATCCTTCATCGGGAAGCGCTTGAGCACCAGCAGCACACGGTTGGCCAGGCGCGACCAGAGACACAGGCGATAGGCGGTCTCCATGTCGGCCATGCCGCGCACGGCCGAGGTGTGCTCGCGCGCGTCTTCAAGGCCAAGCCCGACGGCTTCCTCGATCAGCAGGCCTTCAAGGCCCTTGGGGCAGGTGAGGAAGAGTTCGTAACGGTCCGACATGGGCATTCCAGGCTTTTCAGCAATAAGTGAACGGGCGACGCATCGCGCGTTCGGTTTTCAATCAAGCGCTTTTCTTGAAGAACGCTCGCGTGGCACGAATGTGTGCCGTTCCACCCCGATGTCCAGGCCTGCAGGCCTTGATTGCCAGGGCAGATAGATAATTGGTGCAACAAAAAGAAATATTCCGACCCTTCGTCGAATAATAACCGACGGCCAGCGGCGGGTATTCTCACTAAAGGATTAAACCCATCCTCTATGCAGGGCACATCATAGCTGGCTTTGCCCAACAAATGGGGCGAAAAGCCACACCAGCTTATGGCTATAGCATCATTATCGTTACGTGCTTATGACAAAACGATCATTGAATCCATGTGACCTATTGGTTAGAACTCAACACAGGTCAGCGCCGCAACGACGCCGACACCTAGGCTCGCCACGCCGGCAGCGAGCCACACCAACGGCAGAAAAACTCTGCCCGGCCTCGGACGAGGTCGAAGGATATCAAGACAGTCAACAAGTGAGGGAAACACCCTATGAGAAGACTTAAGCGTGATCCGTTGGAAAGAGCATTTTTACGCGGATATCAGTATGGCGTTCATGGCAAATCCCGTGAGCTTTGCCCATTTACTCTACCGTCGGTGCGCCAAGCCTGGATTAACGGCTGGCGCGAAGGACGCGGCGACAATTGGGACGGTATGACCGGCACTGCGGGGATCCACAGACTCAACGAACTTCACGCCGTCGGCTAATCAGGGCACTTAATTCCGACAACCACCTTGAAGAATGCAACGACTTAACCACGCACGCCCCATCCGGGCGGCGGGCTTCGGCCCAGGGGCTCCTTCGAGGAGCCCTTTTTTATGGGGAACTGTAGGAGCCGGCAAGCGGGCTCCTATAAAGGCATCAGGGTTTTGGCAAGGCCGCGATGGCGTCCACCGATTGGCGAATCAACGCCGGCCCCTTGTAGATAAACCCGGAATACAACTGCACCAGGCTGGCACCTGCGGCGATTTTCTCGGCGGCGTGCTTGCCCTCGGTAATCCCGCCCACGGCAATGATCGGTAAACGCCCGGCCAGCTCGGCAGCCAGCACCTTGACGATATGGGTGCTCTGGTCGCGCACCGGCGCACCGGAAAGCCCACCCGCTTCGTCGCCATGGGCCAGGCCTTCAACGCCTGCACGGCTGAGGGTGGTGTTGGTGGCAATCACCGCGTCCATCCCCGAATCCACCAGGGCCTGGGCTACCAGCACGGTTTCTTCGTCGTTCATGTCCGGGGCGATCTTGATGGCCAACGGCACGCGCTTGCCATGGCGTACCGCCAGGTCTTCCTGGCGCTGGCGCAGGGCTTCGAGCAGTTGCTTGAGGGAGTCGCCAAACTGCAGGCTGCGCAGGCCCGGGGTGTTGGGCGAACTGACGTTGACTGTCACATAGCTGGCGTGAGCGTAGACCTTGTCCAGGCAGATCAGGTAGTCATCCACCGCACGCTCCACCGGGGTATCGAAGTTCTTGCCGATATTGATGCCGAGGATGCCCTTGTACTTGGCGGCTTGCACTCGCGACAGCAGATGATCGACCCCCTGGTTGTTGAAGCCCATGCGGTTGATGATCGCCTCGGCTTCCGGCAAGCGGAAAATACGTGGCTTGGGGTTGCCCGGCTGCGGGCGTGGCGTGACGGTACCGATCTCGACAAAACCGAACCCCAACTGGGCAAAACCGTCGATGGCCGCGCCGTTCTTGTCCAGGCCAGCCGCCAGGCCGACCGGGTTGGGGAAATCAAGCCCCATGACCGAGACCGGCATCTTCGCCGGCGCCTTGCACACCAGGCCATTGAGCCCCAGGCGGCCACCCGCGCCGATCAGGTCCAGGGACAGATCATGGGAAGTTTCCGGGGAGAGTTTGAACAACAGCTGGCGGGCCAGGGTATACATGGGCGGGCTTGACTCGGATGGCGGCGAAAGGTGGCGGCGATTATAGCCGGGGTGACGGGTCCGTGCGAGGCATGGCACACCGTCGGTCGATCATCCATTGCGATGGGCCATCAACTCCTCGTAGCGGGCCCAGATCTTCTGCGCATAACGCAGGCGCAGCGCCTCGCGCTCGGCCCCAGCCCCGGGGCCGGCGTTATAGGCGCCCACAGCGGTCCAGTTGTAGCCAAACTGCTTGATGAAGTCGGCAAGGATCGATGCCCCCACCTCTACCGACAGGCACGGCTCATCCAACAGCCGCTGCTCGGTAATGCCCTGCTTAAGCAGGCGCGGCAAATGAATGCTGTTGATTTGCATCAGGCCGATGTCACGGCTGCCATTGTTATTGCTGTAATTCATGGCTTCGGCGCGGTAGCCGGACTCCACGGCAGCAATCGCCTGCAACAGTTCCGGCTCGATATCGTATTGGCGAGCGGCCTCGGCCCAGCAGTAAGCCCGAACCTCAGCCACCCCACCCAGGCTGAGCAACAGCAGTACCAACCGGCAGGCGTGCTTCATACCCACTCACCGCACCATCCACAGGCCGGACAAGCGCGGGGTTCTGCGCCCATCGCCCGCACCGTGCCAGGCTGTTCGACCACCCGCACCCAGCCATTGAAGCGGTAGCCGCGACCATATACCGTCGCGATCAACGCCCGATCACCCTCCAATTGCTTGCGCAACGAGTAGATGCAGCGGGTCAGGGACTCTTCGGCAACGTCGATATCGGGCCAGACCTGCTCCAGCAGCCAGTCCTTGGTAACGAGCATGCCGGGGGAGGCCAGCAGCAGGCGCAACACATGACACTCCTTGGGCGCCAATTGAATATCACGCCCTTCGGTGGTCAACCTGCCATCCCTCTGCAACGTCCAATGCCCAAAGACGAGGGACGCCGCCATCAGGGCCTCAACTGCAACAATCATTCAAACCCCTGTACCTGTCTGCGGAGGTATCGCACCGCCTGGGAGATGTCGCGACTATAAAAACCCGCCGCCAATTTCACGTTAGGAAAAAGCCCTCTGCATCGAAATATTCCGGGAGTGTTGTGTAGGAACTTTCAAAGCCTGCTCCCCAGAGCCCGGCTTTATTGCTCGGCGGCCCGTGTAAATGCGCGCCGTACATGTTCGTACTGATCGGCGCTCAGGGGCGTCGAAGCGATGTGCCCTTCAAACTCATGCCCGTCTGCAGAAACCTCCTCGGGACGCGGGGGTACATCCAGTTCAGCCACCAGTTTTTTGATTAACCTCAACTGCTGCTCGCTGCCCTTGATCAACAGGCTGTTGACCTGCGGGTAGGCAATCACCGCAGCGCCAGCACCGGCCTTGCGCCCCAGCTCGGCGAGCTGTTTCTCGATGAGCGTGGCAATACCGGGCACGGTGACGGTCTGCGAGCCCATGTCGTAACGGCGGTCCGCGACATCGGCATTGTTCACCTGGATCACATCCACCTTGGGCAAATCCTCGCGGTGCACCGGACGCGGGCGATCCATCAACTGGGCCAGACGCAAGACGTGATCAACGTAATTGGCCGGCCCGGACACATAAAACAATCGCGGCCCGGCCTTGCGAATGGGATAGCGTGCCTCGTCGAGCCCCGAGCGCCGCATGGCATCGCGCAACCGATCGACCGTCATGTGCCGCAGCATCACCCCGGAACTCTTGGCCTCGCTGGCGTCGTACAGATGCAGCACCTGGCCGTCGCTGTACCAGATCAACTCATGCTGCAACGCCACGGCCTCCAGGACCGCTTGCGCCTCGGCAAAATCAAATTGCCCGGTAATACGCTTGCCCGCCGCCTGCTTGCTGACCACGATGGGCTGGCCGAGGGGCACTGCAAGCCGGCTGAAGAAGCCCACCAGGCTTTCGTCCCACACCCAATAGGACTCACCCATCGCAGGCTGGACATTGAGCATCAACAACCAGGCCAGCAGCCCGCGCTGCAAAAAGCCATGAACGGTCGCGGCGATAAATCGATCAAGGAGCACGCCGGGTTTCCTGAGCGGTGTTACATGAAGGGGCGCCATAGTGAAAGCCTCCTCACGGCGTAATCTTGATGAAAACCTGACCCCGCACACCGTGGCATGTGCCTTGCTTTAACTTGCCTATCGCAGCCCGCACCAACGTCGGAACGGGCTCACGGACAAAGGCGTCGTTACCTGCCGGGGCTTGCATGCCATCCTGCATAACGACGCCTTTTTTCATACAAAAGGTAGGTGTGGATGAATGATCAGGTCGGCAACAGCCAGGCAAGTAACCCCCTGGCCTGGGTCAACGGCAGCGATGCCCCGGAAAAGAGCAGCCTCGACCTGGGCTTCATGGCCCTGAGCGATTGCGCCTCGCTGGTGGTCGCAGCGACCCAGGGGTTCGCCCAACCGTACGGCCTGACATTGAACCTCAAGCGCCAATCGTCCTGGGCCGGCCTGCGGGACAAGTTGGTCAGCGGCGAACTGGATGCCGCCCACAGCCTGTATGGCCTGATCTATGCGGTACACCTGGGCATCGGTGGCGTCGCGCCGACCGACATGGCAGTGCTGATGGGCCTGAACCAGAACGGCCAAGGCATCAACCTCTCGCAGGGCCTGCAACAACAGGGCGTGACCAGTCCTGAGGCGCTGGAGCGCAAGGTGCACCAAAGCCGGACAAAACTCACCTTCGCCCAGACGTTTCCTACCGGAACCCACGCCATGTGGCTGTATTACTGGCTGGCCAGCCAGGGCATTCATCCACTACGGGATGTCGAGAGCGTGGTGGTCCCGCCGCCGCAAATGGTCGCGCACCTGCAGGCCGGGCGGATCGATGGCCTGTGCGTCGGTGAACCCTGGTGTGCCAGCGCGGTGCAGCAGAGCCAGGGCTTTACCCTTGCCACCAGCCAGACGATCTGGCCGGACCACCCGGAAAAAGTCCTGGGCTGTACCCAGGCGTTTGTCGAGCAATACCCCAACACCGCCCGCGTGCTGGTGATGGCGGTCCTGGAGGCCAGCCGTTTTATCGACGACAGCATCGAGAACCGTCGCTCCACCGCGCAACTGCTCTGCGCCAGGGACTACCTGGACGCCCCGCTCGACTGCATCGAGCCACGACTGCTGGGTACCTATGACGACGGCCTGGGTAACCGCTGGCAAGACGTGCACGCCCTGCGCTTTCATGGTGGTGGCGAGGTCAACCTGCCATACCTGTCTGATGGCATGTGGTTCATGACCCAGTTCCGCCGCTGGGGCCTGCTGCGTGACGACCCCGATTACCACGCCGTTGCCCGTCAGGTGCAACAACTGGACCTCTATCGCCAGGCCGCGACAGCCGTGGGTGTGGCCGACCGGGGTCAGGAAATGCGCAGTTGCCAATTGATCGACGGCAAGGTCTGGGATGGCTCGGACCCGGCCGGCTACGCCCGCAGTTTCCGCCTGCACGCCCTGGCCGACGATGTCGTCCGCCACGCCTTGCGCTGACGGGAGGCCACCCATGTTGCGAATCCTGCTGATCAATGACACCCCGCGCAAAGTCGGGCGCCTCAAGAGTGCGCTGACCGAGGCCGGCTTTGAGGTCATCGACGAGTCCGGCCTGACCATCGACCTGCCAGCCCGCGTCGAAACGGTGCGCCCGGACGTGATTCTGATCGATACCGAGTCACCCGGCCGCGATGTGATGGAACAAGTGGTGCTGGTCAGCCGCGATCAGCCCCGGCCCATCGTGATGTTTACCGACGAACACGACCCCGGCGTGATGCGCCAGGCAATCAAGTCCGGGGTCAGTGCCTATATCGTCGAAGGCATCCAGGCCCAGCGCCTGCAACCGATCCTCGACGTCGCCATGGCGCGCTTCGAGAGCGACCAGGCCCTGCGCGCGCAACTGCTGGCCCGCGACCAGCAGTTGGCGGAGCGCAAGCGCATCGAGTTGGCCAAAGGCCTGTTGATGAAAATGAAAGACTGCAATGAGGAACAGGCCTACACCCTGATGCGCCGCCAGGCCATGAGCCGCCAGCAGAAGCTGATCCAGGTGGCGGAGCAGATTATTGCCATGAGTGAGTTATTAGGCTGATCCCACCACCTTCCCTGTAGGAGCTGGCTTGCCAGCGAAAATCTTCCACGATAACGCGCGGTACCCCGCTGCCCCGCGCCGCTCTCGGGTCCTTCGCCGGCAAGCCGGCGCCTACAGTTTCAACATTGGCGCAAGACTTGCTAACTGAACATCACAGGTAGCCAACGGCGGTTGCCCCTCCACGACAAAGACGTCGCACATCCGGTTTGCCCAGGCAGACCCGATGGCGGCGTTTTTTCGTTTGGGTGGGGCGGCCTTCCCTGGCCGTTCCATCACCAGGCCTTCTACAAGATCCCCAACCTGAGGTGCGTGATGAAATCAAGCTTCTGGAAATCCGGACACACCCCAACCTTGTTTGCCGCGTTCCTGTACTTCGACCTGAGCTTCATGGTCTGGTACCTATTGGGCCCGCTGGCCGTACAGATCGCCGCCGACCTGCAACTGACCACCCAGCAGCGCGGGCTGATGGTTGCCACGCCGATCCTGGCGGGAGCGATCCTGCGCTTTTTGATGGGCATGCTGGCGGACAAACTGTCGCCCAAGACCGCCGGCCTGATTGGCCAGGTGATCGTGATTGTGGCGCTGTTCTGTGCCTGGAAACTGGGGATCCACAGCTATGAACAGGCGCTGCTGCTGGGGCTGTTTCTCGGCATGGCCGGGGCGTCCTTTGCCGTCGCCCTGCCGCTGGCCTCCCAGTGGTACCCCGCCGAACACCAGGGCAAGGCCATGGGCATCGCCGGTGCCGGCAACTCCGGTACTGTGTTCGCCGCCCTGCTGGCACCGTTGATCGCCGCCGCATTTGGCTGGAACAACGTGTTCGGGTTTGCCCTGATCCCGCTGATCCTGACCCTGATCGTCTTCGCCTGGCTGGCGCGCAATGCGCCTGAGCGACCAAAAGCCAAATCCATGGCCGACTATTTCAAGGCCTTGGGAGACCGTGACAGTTGGTGGTTCATGTTCTTCTACAGTGTGACCTTCGGTGGCTTTATCGGCCTGGCCAGCGCCCTGCCCGGCTACTTCAACGACCAATATGGCTTGAGCCCGGTCACTGCCGGCTACTACACCGCTGCCTGCGTGTTCGGTGGCAGCCTGATGCGGCCTTTGGGCGGTGCCCTGGCTGATCGTTTTGGCGGGATCCGCACGTTGCTGGGTATGTACGGCGTCGCGGCGGTTTGCATCGCCGCAGTGGGTTTTAACCTACCCAGTTCCTACGCCGCACTGGCGCTGTTCGTCTGCACCATGCTCGGCCTGGGTGCCGGTAATGGCGCGGTGTTCCAACTGGTGCCTCAGCGCTTTCGTCGCGAGATTGGCGTGATGACCGGGCTGATCGGCATGGCCGGCGGTATCGGCGGTTTCGCCCTGGCGGCGGGCATGGGCGCAATCAAGCAAAGCACCGGCAGCTATCAGTTGGCACTGTGGCTGTTCGCCAGCCTGGGCGTGCTGGCGTGGTTCGGCCTGTATGGCGTGAAGCGTCGTTGGCGGACCACTTGGGGTTCAGCCGCTGTCACCGCAGCGCGGGTCTGATGGGCCTGCAACTGAGCGCGGCCCAGGCCAGTGCCATCGGGCCACGGGCAGAAAACCAGGACGCCCTGCGCCTGGTCACCCCGGCCCCGGAGCTGGCCGCCAGCAAAGGTTACCTGTGCGCAATTGCCGATGGCGTCAGCCAGTGCGCCGACGGCGGCCTGGCCGCACGTTCGACCTTGCAGGCCCTGGCCATGGACTACTACGCCACGCCGCAAACCTGGGGCGTGGCCCAGGCCCTGGACCGGTTGTTACTGGCACAGAACCGCTGGCTGCAGGCCAATGGCGGCGGCCAGCCGCTGTTGACCACCCTCAGCGCCCTGGTGTTTCGCGGCCAGCGCTTTACCCTGGCCCATGTCGGTGATTGCCGGGTGTATCGCTGGTTCGACGGCGAGTTGCAGCGCATCAGTCAAGAACATGTCTGGGAGCAGCCAGGCATGCAACACGTGCTCAAGCGCGCCCTGGGTCTGGATCAGCACCTGGTGGTGGATTTTCTCGACGGTGAACTGCGCCAGGGCGAATGTTTCCTGTTGCTCAGCGATGGTGTGTGGTCGTCCCTGGCCGATCACAGCATCCGCGCGATTCTGCGCGAACAGGCCGACCTGGAGTTGGCCGTCAATACACTGGTCAACGCCGCGCACCTGGCAGGTAGCCAGGACAATGCCAGCGCCCTGCTGGTGCGCATCGACCAGCTCGGCGCGGCGACCCTGGGCGATGCGCTGGTGCAGTTGCAGCAATGGCCATTGCCACCGCCGTTGAAGACCGGGCAGTCCTTTGAAGGCTGGCAGGTGGAAAAGGTGCTGGCGCAAAGTCGGCAGTCGTTGCTGTACCGGGTGAGCGATGCCCAGCAGCAACCCTGGCTACTGAAGACCCTGCCCCCTGGCCAGGATGATGACCACGACGCCGCCCAGGCCTTGCTCGCGGAGGAATGGTTTCTGCGCCGGGTGGCCGGGCGGGCCTTTCCTGAAGTCCATCCGGGCGGCGGGCGTCAGCATCTGTATTACGTGATGCGTGAATACAGCGGGCAGACCCTGGCCCAACTGTTCCAAGGGCAAGGCCCGTTGCCCCTGGCACAATGGCAGTCCATCGCCGAGCGTTTGCTGCGGGCGGTGGGCATGCTGCATCGCCGGCAAATCCTGCACCGCGATATCAAGCCGGAAAACCTGCTACTGGGGGATGACGGCGAACTGCGGGTGCTGGATTTTGGCCTGGCCTATTGCCCAGGGTTATCCGAAGACCGCGCTCACCTGTTGCCGGGCACCCCCAGTTTTATTGCGCCTGAAGCCTTTAGTGGCGATCGTCCGACTCCGCAGCAGGATTTGTACAGCGTCGGCGTGAGCCTGTATTTCCTGCTGACCGGGCACTATCCCTACGGTGAAATCGAAGCGTTCCAGCGGCCCCGGTTCAACACGCCTGTCAGCGCCAGCCGCTATCGGCCGGACCTGCCCGACTGGTTGCAGCAAAGCCTGGAACGTTCGGTCGCCGCACAACCGGAGCAACGCTATGAAACCGCTGAGGAATGGCTGCTGGTACTGGAACAGGCCGACCGCCGCGAACTGAGCGTGCGCCCCCGCCCGCTACTGGAGCGCGAGCCGCTGAAGGTCTGGCAAACCCTGGCATTGGTGTCGCTGCTGATCAATATGGTGCTGCTGTATCTGCTGTCCCTGTAACCCCCCTCTGCAGGAGCCGGCTTGCCGGCGAAAAAAGCCCAGTCACCACGTTAAGCCTGGTACCACGCGTTATCGTTGACGATCTTCGCCGGCAAGCCGGTTCCTACACAGATCGAGGGCGCGCCAGTTGTGGGCGCTACGCCTTTAAATGGTGCGCAAATACCTTGGGGCCTTCGCCAAACACTCAATAAAAACGCGGCGTGTGCGACTTGGCACAACCACTGCATTAGCTCCTGCAACACCCCACATACAGCCCTACCTTCAACGACGAAGGTGGAGCTCTCCCGAGAGAACGGGACCAGGACAAAGGCGTCCTCGCTAGGTAACTAGCGGGGCGCCTTTTTTGTTTGCGCGTGATTTGTCGAGCCACTGCGGAGAACGACATGAAAAAACTCAAACTGGTGATGATCGGCAACGGCATGGCTGGGGTTCGCACCCTTGAAGAACTGCTGAAACTGAGCACCGAGCTGTACGACATCACCGTCTTTGGCGCCGAGCCCCACACCAACTACAACCGCATCCTGCTGTCACCGGTGCTGGCCGGTGAGCAGACGTTCGAAGAGATCGTACTCAACGACCTGGATTGGTACCTGCAAAACAACATCAAACTGCTGCTCAACCGCAAGGTGGTGCAGATCGACAGGGTCAAACGCAAAGTCATCGCTGAAGACGGCACCGAGGCCGAGTACGATCGCCTGCTGATCGCCACCGGTTCGACCCCGTTTATCCTGCCGATCCCCGGCAACACCTTGCAGGGTGTGATTGGCTATCGCGACATTGCCGACACCCAGGCCATGATCGACACCGCCAGGACCCACAAGCACGCAGTGGTCATCGGTGGCGGCCTGCTGGGCCTGGAAGCGGCCAATGGCCTGATGCTGCGCGGCATGCACGTGACTGTGGTGCACATCGGCGAATGGCTGCTGGAGCGCCAACTGGACAAGACCAGCGGCCAGTTGCTGCAAACCGAACTGGAAAGCCGTGGCCTGGTGTTTCGCCTGAGCGAACAGACCCAGGCCCTGCATGACGCCGGCAATGGCCGCGTGGGCTCGGTGCAGTTCAAAAATGGCGAGGTGATTCCAGCCGACCTGGTGGTGATGGCCGCCGGTATCCGCCCCAGCACCGAGCTGGCGGAAAAGTCCGGCATCCCCTGCAACCGTGGGATTCTGGTCAACGACACAATGCAGACCTACGACCCACGCATCTATGCCATCGGCGAATGTGCCAGCCATCGCGGGATCGCCTACGGCCTGGTGGCGCCGTTGTTCGAGCAGGCCAAGGTCTGTGCCAACCACCTGGCCCAGTTGGGCTTCGCCACCTACAAAGGCTCGGTGACCTCGACCAAGCTCAAAGTCACCGGTATCGACCTGTTTTCTGCAGGCGACTTCATGGGCGGCGAAGGTACCGAAACCATCACCCTTTCCGACCCCATCGGTGGCGTCTACAAGAAGCTGGTGATCAAGGACGACATATTGGTCGGCGCCTGCCTGTACGGCGATACCGCCGACGGTGGTTGGTACTTCCGGCAGATCCGTGAGAACCATGCCATTGGTGAGATCCGTGATCACCTGATGTTTGGCGAAAACGCCCTTGGCGATGTCGGCCACCAAGGCCAGGACAAAGCCATGAGCATGGCCGACAACGCCGAAGTCTGCGGCTGCAACGGTGTGTGCAAGGGCACCATCGTCAAGGCGATTCAGGAACAGGGCCTGTTCAGCGTCGATGAGGTGAAGAAACACACCAAGGCCGCCAGTTCCTGCGGCTCCTGCGCCGGTTTGGTGGAGCAGATTCTGATCAATACCGTGGGCGGTGCCGCCGACGTCAAGCCGAAAAGCGAAAAAGCCATCTGTGGCTGCAGCGACCTCAACCACGGGCAAATCCGCCAGGCCATCCGCGACCAGCACCTGCTGACCATTGCCGGCACCATGAGCTACCTGAACTGGCGCACCCCCAACGGCTGCGCCACCTGCCGCCCGGCGCTGAACTACTACCTGATCTCCACCTGGCCGGGGGAAGCCAAGGATGATCCGCAATCGCGCCTGATCAACGAACGGGCCCACGCCAATATTCAGAAAGACGGCACCTACTCGGTAGTCCCACGGATGTGGGGCGGTGTGACCAATCCTTCCGAACTGCGGCGGATTGCCGATGTAGCCGACAAATACAAGGTGCCGATGGTCAAGGTCACCGGCGGCCAGCGTATCGACTTGCTGGGCATCAAGAAACAGGACCTGCCCGGCGTGTGGAAGGACCTCGACATGCCATCCGGGCACGCCTACGGCAAATCCATTCGCACGGTGAAGACCTGCGTCGGCAGCGAGTTCTGTCGCTTCGGCACGCAAAATTCCACGCAACTGGGCATCGAGCTGGAGCATGACCTGTTCAATATGTGGTCGCCCCACAAGGTCAAGCTGGCGGTCTCCGGGTGCCCGCGCAACTGCTCGGAAGCCGGGATCAAGGATGTAGGCATTATTGGCGTCGACTCTGGCTGGGAGATGTACATCGGCGGCAATGGCGGGATCAAGACCGAAGTCGCGGAGTTTTTCGTCAAGCTCAAGACCGCCGAAGAGGTGCGCGAATACAACGGTGCCTTCCTGCAGTTGTATCGCGAAGAAGCCTTCTATCTGGAGCGCACCGTGCACTACCTGCAACGGGTCGGCATGGAGCATATCAAGAAGGCCGTGCTGGAAGACCCGCAGCGACGCCGGGCGTTGAACGAGCGCCTGCAATTCTCCCTGTCGTTTGAACAGGACCCGTGGAAAGAACGCCTTGAGCAGCCGTTGCTGAAGAAGGAATTCGACACCATCGCCGTCAAACAGCTGGAGGCAGTGCTATGAATTGGCTCGATATCTGCGCCCTCGAAGAAATCAACGCCCTGGGCTCGCGCATCATCAGTGGCCCGAAAGGCGAAATCGCGATTTTTCGTACCAGTGACAACGAAGTGTTCGCCCTCGACGACCGTTGCCCGCACAAGGGCGGGCCGTTGTCCCAGGGGTTGATCTATGGCAAACGCGTGGCGTGCCCGCTGCACAACTGGCAGATCGACCTGGCCTCCGGCGAAGCCCAGGCCCCGGATATCGGGTGCGCCCACCATCATCACGCCCGGGTGGAAAACGGCCGAGTGATGCTGGCCCTGCGGGACGCCGGTTGATGAACCGCCAGGTCACCGCATCGACCTGCTGCTACTGCGGGGTCGGCTGCGGCGTGCTGATCGAGCATGATGGCGCGCAGATCCTCGGCGTCCGTGGCGATCCATCGCACCCGGCCAACTTCGGCAAGTTGTGCAGCAAGGGTTCCAGCCTGCACCTGACTGGCGACCTCGCCTCCCGGGCGTTGTACCCCGAACTGCGCCTGGGCAAAGGCCTGGCCCGTGGCCGCACCGATTGGGACAGCGCCCTTGACCACGCCGCCCATGTGTTCGCCGATACCATCGCTGAGCACGGTCCTGACAGCGTCGCGTTCTATATCTCCGGGCAACTGCTGACCGAGGACTACTACAGCTTCAACAAACTCGCGCGAGCCCTGGTGGGCACTAACAATATCGACAGCAACTCCCGGCTGTGCATGTCCTCGGCGGTGGTCGGCTACAAGCGCAGCCTGGGTGCCGACGCGCCGCCATGTAGCTATGAAGACCTGGAGGCCAGCGATTGCGTGATGATCGTCGGCAGCAATATGGCCTACGCCCACCCGGTACTGTTTCGCCGGCTGGAAGAAGCCAAGGTGCGCCGACCCGATATGAAAGTGGTGGTCATCGACCCTCGGCGCACCGACACCTGTGACTTGGCAGATATGCATCTGGCGATCCTGCCCGGTACTGATGTCGCCTTGTTCCATGGGATTTTGCATCTATTACTGTGGGAAGACTGGATCGACCGCGACTTTATCCAGGCTCACACCGAAGGTTTGGTCGAGCTGAAACGGCTGGTCCACGACTACACGCCGCAGATGGTCACACAGCTGTGCGGGATCAGCGTCGAGCAACTGCGCCAGTGTGCGCAGTGGGTCGGCACCTCATCGAGCTTCCTGTCGTTGTGGTGCATGGGGCTTAACCAGTCCACCGCAGGTAGCGCAAAGAACAGTGCCCTGATCAATCTGCATCTGGCCACCGGTACTATCGGGCGCCCTGGCTGTGGGCCTTTTTCCCTGACCGGCCAGCCCAACGCCATGGGCGGCCGGGAAACCGGCAGCCTGTCGAACCTGCTACCGGGCCATCGCGACGCCAGCAACCCCGAGCACCGCGCACAAGTGGCTGCTTACTGGGGGGTTGAACAATTGCCATCCAGCACGGGGCTGACCGCCATCGAACTGTTCGAGCAGGTACAGGCGGGCAAAATCAAGGCTCTGTGGATCGCCTGTACCAACCCTGCGCAATCCTTGCCGGACCAGAACAGCGTGCGTCAGGCCCTGGCTGCGTGCCCGTTCGTGGTGTTGCAGGAAGCGTTCCGCACCACCGAAACCGCTGCCTTCGCCGATCTGTTGTTGCCGGCCGCCAGTTGGGGCGAGAAAGAAGGCACCGTGACCAATTCCGAGCGGCGCATTTCCCACGTGCGCCAAGCCATTGCCCCACCGGGCGAGGCACGGGCAGACTGGGCGATTACCGTGGATTTCGCGCAACGCCTGGAGCAACGTTTGCGACCCGGCCAGCCGAGCCTGTTTGCCTTTGACCAACCGGCGCAGGTTTTTGATGAGTTCAAGCAACTGACCCGCGGCCAGGACCTGGACCTGTCAGGTATCAGCCATGCCCTGCTCGACCGGATCGGGCCGCAACAATGGCCGTTTCCCGCCGAGGCCCGGGCCGGCACGCCACGCTTGTACACCGACGGCATCTTCCCGACCGCCAGTGGCCGTGCACACTTTATCGCCGACCCTTATCGCGCCGCCAAAGAACAACGCGATGCGCGCTACCCACTGACCCTGATCACCGGCCGCCTGCGCGATCAATGGCACGGCATGAGCCGCACCGGTACGGCAGCACAACTGTTTGGACACGTCAGCGAAGCCCTGCTCAGCCTGCACCCGGATGAACTGCGCCGGCACCGCTTCAAGGATGGCGATCTGGTCAGCCTGAAAAGCCGCCGTGGCAGTGTGATTGTGGCTGTCACCGGCGATGACAGCGTACGACCCGGCCAGGCGTTCCTGCCAATGCATTGGGGTGATCGTTTCCTCAAGGGCGGCGTCAACACGCTGACTCAGCCGGCATTCGATCCCTTGTCGAAACAACCCGAGCTCAAGCACAGCGGTGTGCGCCTGGAAGCGGTGCAATTGCCTTGGCAGTTGTTTGCACTGATCGAAGGTGATGTACAGCAACACTTCGAAGCCTTGCGTCCGCTTTGCGAGCACTTTGCCTACGTCAGCCTGAGTTTGACCGGTCGCGAACGACCAGCGCTTCTGGTGCGTGCCGCCCATACCGAGGCGCCGGACCTGCAGTTGCTCAAGAGCATCGACCACCTGTTGGGGCTCAATGACGGCCCGGTCATGGCCTATGACGACCCGCGGCGCTCCATCGGTAAACGGGTGAAAATCGAAAAAGGCCGCATTACTGCGATCCGCCTGGCCGGCGAGACCCTCGCCCGTCACTGGCTGCAAAGCCTGTGGCTGGAAGGTCGGGCCGACGAGCAACTGCGGCGCTGGCTGCTGGCGCCGCTCAGCGCGCCGCCCGGTGGTGGAGCCACCCGCAACAGAATTCTCTGCAACTGCAAGAACGTCAGTGAAAACGCCCTATGTGCAGGCATCAACCGCGGCCTGGACCTGGATGGGCTGAAACAGGAACTGGGCTGCGGTACGCAGTGTGGTTCCTGCGTCCCCGAAATCAAACGGCTATTGGCGAGCACCCCGCAGCCGATCGCTATCAGTGTGTGAGGGCAATGAATATGAGCGCAAAAGTCTGGCTGGTGGGCGCAGGCCCAGGTGATCCGGAGTTGTTGACCCTCAAGGCGGTACGGGCCCTGCGCGAGGCCGATGTGGTGTTGATTGATGACTTGGTCAACCCGGCGGTGCTTGAGCATTGCCCCGGTACGCGGGTGATTACTGTGGGCAAACGTGGTGGTTGTCGCTCCACGCCTCAGGATTTTATTCATCGCCTGATGCTGCGTTATGCACGCCAGGGTAAATGCGTGGTGCGGCTCAAGGGCGGCGACCCGTGCATTTTTGGGCGGGGCGGTGAAGAGGCCGCATGGCTCAGGGATCGAGGCGTCAGCGTGGAGTTGGTCAATGGCATCACAGCGGGGCTGGCAGGGGCGACAAATTGCGATATACCGCTGACACTGCGCGGGATCAGTCGTGGCGTAACACTGGTCACAGCCCATACCCAGGACGACAGCAGCCTTAATTGGCGGGCATTGGCCGAAGGGGGTACGACACTGGTGATTTACATGGGCGTGGCGAAGCTTTCAGAGATTGCCCGGCAATTGCTGGAGGGCGGGATGGCCGCTGATATGCCGGTGGCAATGATCGAGAACGCTTCATTGCCTGTGCAACGTGAATGTCGCAGCTCCCTGGCGTGCATGCAGGATGATGCCAAGGCCTTCGCCTTGAAGAGCCCAGCCATCCTGGTAATCGGCACGGTGGCGGCCACGGAGGTGGAAGCAGCCTTGCTGGCCAGCGCCTGAGGCAAATGGCAGGCGAAAAAAAGCCCGGCCTAAGCCGGGCTTTTTTCTACCACTCAGTTATTACTGAGCTTGAGCTTCAACCGATGCTTCTACGCGACGGTTAACAGCACGACCTGCTTCAGTTGCGTTGTCAGCAACTGGGCGGGATTCGCCGTAACCAACCGAAGTGATACGGTTAGGAGCTACGCCATCTTTAACCAGGACTTGCTTAACAGCGTCAGCACGACGCTGGGACAGCTTCTGGTTGTAGGCGTCTGGACCGACGGAGTCAGTGTGACCAGCAACTTCTACGTTGGTAGCTGGGTACTGAGCCATGAAGTCGGCCAGGTTTTTCACGTCGCCGTAGCTGTTAGGCTTAACAACGGCCTTGTCGAAGTCGAACTTCACGTCCAGCTCAACACGAACAACCTGAGCAACCGGAGCTTCTGGCTCTGGAACTGGCTCTGGAGCTGGTGCTGGGGTAGGAGCTGGAGCTGCTGCGCCAGCGTTACCGCCGAAGTTTACGCCCAGGCCGACCAGTGCGGAGTAGTCCCACTTGCCGTTGTCCAGACCGTAGTCAGCTTCAACACCGGCACGAGCGTACAGGTTGTTGGTGAAGTAGTACTTAACACCAGTACCTACGATAGCCAGGGTAGTCTGATCGCGACCAGTGTGGCCGTCAGCACGAACGCTGCCACGGCTCTGGTGACCGAAACCACCTTCTACGTATGGACGCAGGGAGTCGACGCCAGCCTGACCGAAGTGGTACTGAGCAACGAGGCTGCCGGTATCACCTTTGATCTTCTGGTTGCCGGTACCGTCAGTCGAACGGGTGTGGTTGGTCTTGTCGTAGGACAAGTTCAAGGACAGGTCGTCGGTCAGGAAATAACCGATGCGAGCGCCAGGATTGAAGCCGTCTTCGATGTGCTTGACGCTATCGTTGTACTGCTTCTTGTAGAACAGCTCGCCTTCAACTGCGCCTTGGCCTTGTGCCAGAACGCCGAAAGAAGTAGCGGCAATAAGAGAACCAATGGCCAAGCCCAAGGTGTTTTTCAGTTTCATCCGTTAAATCCCCATCTGGTGATTGTAAAGCAGTCCCACATACCGGGGGACAACTCGGCGACAAGTCTAACAGAACTTGCCTACACGTAAGAGATATTTGCACCGAACTAAGTTTCAGTACTGTCCGCAAATTTCTCACGCAATTTATCAAGAGCGCGTTTGTAACGCATTTTTGTAGCACTCAAACCCATATGCATAATGTCAGCAATTTCCTGAAATTCCAGTTCTGCGACAAATCGTAGCACCAGAATTTCCCGGTCAATTGGATTCACATGCACCAACCAGCGATCAAGCCCGCCCTTCTCCTCGGGTGCCGGCGTCTTTTCTTCAGACGCTTCCTCAAGGGGGTCCAGGCTCAACGCGTCCATCAAGCGACGCTTTCGCCGTTCCTTACGATACTGCGTGATGCACTCGTTGTACGTGATGCTGTAGAGCCAGGTTTTGAACTTCGATTTCCCCTCGAAGTTCTTCAGGCCATACAGCACCTTGAGCATCACTTCCTGACAGACATCATCCGCATCGCGATCGTTCCCTAAATATCTTGAACAAACGTTGAACAGAGTGCGTTGATACCTGCGCATCAATTCTTCGTACGCGCGTGTTACGTGAAACAGCTCCGTGTGCGAGCGCGCGACCAACTCCTCATCAGAGAGCTCACGGGGGTCATAGCGCGTGGACAGCGTTTGGGCTTTATTCAAAACAAGTCGTGCCGACAGTCAGGTCAATGTCCACCACACCCTGGCAAGCCAGGATTGCGGCGGCGTACATTAGCAGGATTACCGGGTTAGCGGCTATTGACCTGCTGTTCCAGCAGAACCCGATTGGACAGCGACACTAGTTCGCCATCATCGGTCAGCACTGTAGTTTTCACCGTGCCGATCTCTTCAATCTGCCCTTCGACCTCGCCAACACGCACGTGCTGCCCTACCTGATACAACTCACGCACATAGATTCCCGCAAGAATCTGACCGGCAATTCCCCGGCTCCCCAAACCCATGGCCAGCGCAACGGCCAGACCAACGGTAATCAAAACGATCACAATCACATGGTTGAGCAGGTCAGTCTTGACCTCCAACTGGCTGATCGCCACCGAAATACTGATGATGATCACCAAGCCCTGGGCAATTCGCCCCAGGCCTGCGGCATAGTCCAGGCCCACACCTTCAGCAGCGCCGCGCACCAGACCATTGGCCAACTGCGCTAGCAAAACCCCTACCAGCAACACCAGCGCGCCACCGAATACTTTCGGCAAATACAGCGCCAGCATGTCGAGCGTAGCTGAAACTCGCTCAAGTCCAAGGGATTGCGCAGCAGAAACCAGAAAAATCAGCAAAACAAACCAGTAAACGATCTTGCCGATCAACGTCGAGATCGGTACCTGCAGCCCCACACGCCCCAGCAGCTTGGTCAAACCAGTGCCAGCCATCAAGCGATCGAGGCCCAGTTTGGCGAGCAATTTGGAGAGCAGGGTGTCAAGCAGCTTCGCCACGACAAAACCCAGCAACACCAGCACCAGCGCACCAAACAGGTTGGGAATGAAGTTCGCCACCTTGGTCCACAACGCAGTCATTGCAGTGACCAGACTCTGCGTCCAGAGATCAAGTTCCATATTCAATCAGCCTTATCAGCAGTACGAGCAATAGGTTTACGACGAGAAACAGGTGACACATGGGCAGAACCATTGTTCAGCGCCATCATCAGTGCCGGCACCCAGCGGCCGAGCAGACCAAACAGGTCGCCCGCGCCTACCTGGCGGTTGGCCGTTTTCAGTACGCGGCCCAGGCAAGCATCGTCGTCACGGTTGGACGGCGAAGCGTTAAGCATGTCACGTAGAGACTGTTCAAACGGATCGTGCATAGGGACCTCTCGCAAGTGATTTTAAAGACGAGGGCAAAATTCGTCGGGTCACATGACCTCTCCCGCCGTTCAGGTCACGTTCAGGTCAAACCCAGCGTAAACGTCGAAACAGCCACCACTGCCCAAGGGCCACCGAGACCATTAACAGACAGGCTATCGCGAAGCCATAAGGGCTCTCGGAGAAGGGAATTCCACCCACGTTGATCCCCAGTAACCCTGTCAGAAAACTCATCGGCAAAAAGATCCCGGTGATGATTCCGAAGCGGTACATCGTGCGGTTCATCCGCACGCTCAAACGCCGATCCTCGGCCTCCAGCACCAGCCCCACGCGCTCCCGGCTCAATTCCAGCTCTTCCAGGTAACGGGTCAGGCTGTTATTCAATTCATTCCAGTAGTCGGCATCGTCATCGACGAACCATGGCAGTTTTATGCGTGTCAGCTGCGCAAAAATGTCGCGCTGCGGTGCCAGGAATCGTTTGAGCGCGGCAGCACGCCGACGGATCTGCAGGACACTGCCATGTTCCGGGGTATACCGTTCGTCGGCATCCAGTTTTTCTTCTTCGCTATCGACGATTTCAGAGAGGTCGCTGACCAGATCCTGCACTTTATTGGTCAGGTACTGCGCCATGTACAGGATCAGCTCGGAAGCGGTTCTGGGGCCTTTCCCATCAGCCAACTGCACCAGCAACTCGTCGGTGGCGCGCAAGGGCCGCAGACGCAGGGAGATAACACGGTCAGCCGAGGCAAAGATACGCACCGACACCATGTCTTCCGGCTCTGCCCCTGGATTGAGGTTGATCCCGCGCAAAAACAGCAGCAACTCGTCGTCCGGCAACGGCAACAACCGTGGGCGGGTGTTCTCCTCCAGCAGCAAGTCACAGGCGAACTCGCTCAGGCCACTGGATTTGCGCAACCAGGTCTGGGTCTGGGGATGGCTGCGGTCCCAATGCAGCCACAGGCTTTCCTGGGGCTGCAACTGCAGGTCGTCAAGCTCAGTCCGGGCAATCGAACGCGCACCGCCTTTACCGTCCAGCACCAGGGCATGCACCAGCCCCCATTGCGCGTTTTCTTCCTCGAACATCCTCACCCCTGTCGGCTACTGCAGTTATTCAGGCATTTTCAACGGGCTGGGTGAAACAATCACGCCGTTATTGTCGGCGTAGACATACTCACCGGGACGGAACGTTACCCCGGCAAAGGTCACGGCCCCGCCCAAATCGCCCACACCCTGACGATGGCTCTTCTTCGGATGGCTGGCCAGCGCCTGCACGCCAAGATCGGTCTGGGCGAGGACATCCACATCACGCACACAACCGTAGATCACCAACCCTTCCCAGCCATTTTTCGCGGCGCGATCTGCGATCATGTCGCCCAGCAAGGCGCAACGCAGCGAACCACCACCGTCGACCACCAGTACTTTGCCAGTCCCCTCCAACTCGGCCTGTTCCTTGACCCGAGAGTTGTCTTCGAAGCACTTGACGGTCACGATCTGGCCACCGAAGGAGTCCCGGCCGCCAAAGTTGGCGAACATCGGCTCCAGCACCTGCACCAGGTCCGGGTAGGCGTCACACAGGTCGGGGGTAACGTAATGGTTCATCGAAAAACTCCTGTCGGTGAAAGAAAGGTGCCGAACATCCACAGCTACATCAGGAAAACGCATCGCAACAGGCATTCTTTAATGACCTGCCGCTGCAAGGGCGACAATGATCAAACCCACTAGACTGTAACGCAATAGCCACTTCGCGACTGAATATGACCAGAACAGCCCGGTGCGTCATATCTTATCTGCAAGCCATCCCAAGCGAAACGCCCTCTTTAGAGCCTTTTCTCAGCCAGTCGCGGACACCCGTGCCGGCACTGCAGCCAAAGGTGTCAGTGGATCTTTCAACCAACGCTGCACCAGTGGCCATACTTCGGCCTGGGCGGCTTTACTGACCAGCATCTCGACATGCCCGAAATCATCGCTGAACCCTTGCTTGCGCCCCAGGCACAGGTATTGACGATGCTCGCTGCCCACTTGGTCAAACAGCTTGCGGCAGGCCCAGTCCGGATCTTGACGATCACCAGCGGCACTCACTGCCAGCAGCGGTACATCGACCTCAGCCAGGCCTTTCCACCAGTCGCGCTCGGCATCGCCAAAACGCCCGAACAAACCGTGCCAGCGCATGCTTTCCAGGGCAAGGCCAATGGGTTCGTCTTCCGGACCACGCTTGAGCCGCGAACCGGAAAGTTGAGCAAAGCGCCTCAAGATCAGTCGCCCCCCCCACTCCACCGGCGGAATTTTCAACGGCCAGTAGGTACGGCTGACCTGGCAGCCAAACAGAGCGACCGACGCCACCGCCGGCGCACCCAGATATTGGCCTCCCAGCGCAGCCGCCAGGGTCGTGCCGCCCAACGAGTGACCAATCCAGTGCGGAACCTGCGCACTTTGCTCACGCACAAAGGCGGCAATGGCTGGCAAATCGTAACGAGCATAGTCGGCGACACGATTCCTGGCGTAATCCTGGTTGCGTCGGGAAAGCCCGTGGCCACGCATTTCCGGGATCCACACATCAAAACCCTGGCGCGCCAGATACGCCCCCAGGCCAATCCCTTTGGGCGAATACCAGAAACGGCGATTGGAAAAGCTGCCATGCACCAGTACCACCGGTATGCCACGGCTCTGCGCGACATCGGCCAGCCCCAGGCGCGTCACCGCCAGTTCTACGGTGCCGTCGGGGCTGTTGCCAGGCTTGAGGCGATAGACATCTTCACTCAGGTCGCCACGGCGCTCAGCGCTGATCAAGGCGACGGGAAACAGGTTGCTGCTGCTTTGCATAATGTTCTTGCACAAAAAAGGGCGGCGCCCGGAGGGAGTCCCGCCCTGTACAGAATGAGAAATGCCGGCCAGCCATAGAGGCTGACCGGCAGATGGCAATTACGCCGAGGCTTGGCCTTCAGCCAGGAAGAACCAGGTTTCCAGCACGGAGTCGGGGTTCAGCGAGACGCTTTCGATGCCCTGTTCCATCAGCCATTTGGCCAGGTCCGGGTGGTCGGAAGGGCCTTGGCCGCAGATCCCGATGTACTTGCCGGCCTTGTTACAGGCCTGGATGGCGTTGGCCAACAGCTTCTTGACCGCTGGGTTACGCTCATCAAACAGGTGAGCGATGATCCCGGAGTCGCGATCCAGGCCCAGGGTCAACTGGGTCAGGTCGTTGGAACCGATGGAGAAACCATCGAAGAACTCCAGGAACTCCTCGGCCAGGATGGCGTTGGATGGCAGCTCGCACATCATGATCACACGCAGGCCGTTCTCGCCACGGGTCAGACCGTTTTCGGCCAGCAGGTCAACCACCTGGCTCGCTTCGCCCAGGGTGCGCACAAATGGCACCATGATTTCGACGTTGGTCAGGCCCATCTCGTTGCGCACACGCTTGAGGGCGCGGCACTCAAGCTCGAAGCAATCACGGAACGCTTCGCTGATGTAACGCGAGGCACCACGAAAGCCCAGCATCGGGTTTTCTTCTTCTGGCTCGTAGAGCTTGCCGCCGATCAGGTTCGCGTATTCGTTGGACTTGAAGTCCGACAGGCGCACGATGACTTTCTTCGGCCAGAACGCCGCCGCCAGGGTGCTGATGCCTTCCACCAGCTTCTCAACGTAGAAGCCCACCGGGTCGTTGTAGCCGGCGATGCGCTTGTCGACACTGTCCTTGATTTCCACCGGCAGGCCGTCGTAGTTCAGCAGGGCCTTGGGGTGTACGCCAATCATGCGATTGATGATGAACTCCAGGCGGGCCAGGCCCACACCGGCATTCGGCAACTGCGCGAAGTCGAAGGCGCGGTCAGGGTTGCCGACGTTCATCATGATCTTGAACGGCAGGTCCGGCATGGCGTCGATGGAGTTTTGCTTGATGTCGAAGCCCAGTTCACCTTCAAAGATGAAGCCGGTATCGCCTTCGGCACAGGATACGGTGACGCCCTGACCGTCCTTGAGCAGTTGGGTGGCGTTGCCGCAACCCACGACTGCCGGGATCCCCAGCTCACGGGCGATGATCGCCGCGTGGCAGGTACGCCCGCCACGGTTGGTGACGATGGCGCTGGCGCGTTTCATCACCGGTTCCCAGTCCGGGTCGGTCATGTCGGAGACCAGCACGTCACCCGGCTGGACCTTATCCATTTCGGACACGTCCTTGATGATCCGCACCTTGCCGGCGCCGATGCGCTGGCCAATGGCACGGCCTTCCACCAACACAGTGCCGGTTTCTTTCAACAGGTAGCGTTCCATGACATTGGCCGAGGTGCGGCTTTTCACGGTTTCCGGGCGGGCCTGGACGATATACAGCTTGCCGTCGTCGCCGTCCTTGGCCCACTCGATGTCCATCGGGCACTTGTAGTGCTTCTCGATGATCATCGCCTGCTTGGCCAATTCGCTGACTTCAGCATCGCTGAGGCAGAAACGCGCACGTTCAGCCTTGTCTACATCAACGGTTTTCACCGAGCGACCAGCCTTGGCCTCATCGCCGTAGATCATCTTGATGGCCTTGCTGCCCAGGTTACGGCGCAGGATTGCCGGACGACCGGCTTCAAGGGTGTGCTTGTGTACGTAGAACTCGTCGGGGTTGACCGCGCCTTGTACGACGGTTTCACCCAGGCCGTAGGCGCCGGTGATAAACACCACGTCACGAAAGCCCGATTCAGTATCCAGGGTGAACATCACACCCGCAGTGCCAGTTTCCGAACGCACCATGCGCTGTACACCGGCAGACAGGGCCACCAGTTTGTGGTCAAAACCCTGGTGCACACGGTAGGAAATGGCGCGGTCGTTGAATAGCGAGGCGAATACTTCCTTGGCTGCACGGATGACATTCTCCACGCCACGGATGTTCAGGAAGGTTTCCTGCTGGCCGGCGAAGGAGGCGTCGGGCAGGTCTTCGGCCGTTGCCGAGGAGCGCACGGCGACCGCCATGTCCGGGTTGCCGGCCGACAGGGTGGCGAAGGCCGTGCGGATTTCTGCGTTGAGCTTCTCGGGGAACTCGGCTTCCATGATCCATTGACGGATCTGTGCGCCGGTCTTGGCCAGGGCGTTGACATCATCGACGTCCAGCACGTCCAGGGCAGCGTGGATCTGATCGTTGAGACCGCTCAGCTCGAGGAAATCGCGGTATGCCTGGGCCGTGGTGGCGAAACCACCGGGCACCGAGACACCTGCGCCCGCAAGATTACTGATCATCTCGCCGAGGGATGCGTTCTTGCCCCCCACATGCTCTACATCATGGACGCCGAGCTTATCGAGGGAAACTACGTACTCTACCAAGGTGATCTCTCCACTAACTGTGTTGGAAAAGCTCAGGGCGCCGGTGGCTCAGTAGGAGCAATTACCGGCGTTTGTGGCCTGGACCTGGAAAATAAGTGAGAATGCGGCCCACTGTGGGACGGCAAAATCGCGCCTATCATATCCAAGATTCGTCATCAGCTTAAGGCCCAAGGCTCAAATGAAACGATCTGCTTTCTTTATCTCCGATGGCACCGGCATTACCGCCGAAACCCTGGGTCAGAGCCTGCTGGCGCAGTTCGAAAGCATTACCTTCGCCAAATTCACCCGGCCTTACATCGATAACGTGGATAAAGCGCGGGCCATGGTACAACAAATCAATCTGGCCGCCGAAAAAGACGGGATGCGCCCGATCATTTTCGACACCATCGTCAATCAAGACATCCGTGAGATCCTCGCGACCTCCAATGGTTTCATGATCGACATCTTCTCGACCTTCCTTGCCCCCCTGGAACAAGAGCTGAGCGAACATTCCTCGTACTCCGTGGGCAAGTCCCATTCCATTGGCCATAACTCCAACTATATGGAGCGCATCGAGGCGGTGAACTTCGCCCTGGACAACGACGACGGTGCCCGTACCCACTACTACGACAAGGCCGACCTGATCCTGGTCGGCGTATCGCGCTGCGGCAAGACCCCGACCTGTCTGTACATGGCCATGCAGTTCGGCATCCGCGCGGCCAACTACCCGCTGACCGAGGACGACATGGAGCGCCTGCAACTGCCGGCGGTACTGCGCCCCCATCAGCACAAGCTGTTTGGCCTGACCATCGACCCGGATCGGCTGACGGCCATCCGCAACGAGCGCAAGCCCAACAGCCGCTATTCGAGCTATGCCCAGTGCGAGTTCGAGGTGCGGGAAGTGGAAAATCTATTCCGCCGGGAAAACATTGCGCATATCAATTCCACGCATTTTTCGGTGGAAGAGATTTCGGCGAAGATCCTGGTGGAAAAGGGGGTGGAGCGGCGCTTCAAGTAATCTCTGTTGCCTGGACTGACGCTATCGCAGGCAAGCCAGCGCCCACAGGGGAATGCAGTCCAAGTGTGGGCGCTGGCTTGCCTGCGAAGAACGATAACGCAGTAAGCCTGCTTACAACTGAAACCTCCCCCCACCCTGCCCCAGCGCCGTGGCCAGCGCATCAAACCCCGCCCGCAATAACAGGTCATCCCCAGATGTATTGCAGATGCTCGCCCGGATAAACTGCGGCACCGCCGTCTGCCCTACGGCAAAGGCTTCTGCCGTGGCGATCAGGTAATTGTTTTGCTTGAGCTCAGCCTCGATTTCCGACGCCCGCCAAGGCTCCGGGACTTCAATCCAGAAGTGCGGGCTGTTGGGGTGCGTACGGTATTGCAGGCCGGCCAGCAGGTCTGCGACCAACGCCTTGCGCCGGCTGATTTCATTGATCTGCTGATGCAACAGGTACTCTGCCGTGCCGTTTTCAATCCACTGCGTGGCCAGTTCCAGGGTCACCGGCGTGGCCATCCAGCAAGTTGAGCGCAGGGCCGCAGAAATACGGCTGACCAGCGCCGGTGGCGCATGCACATACCCCACCCGCAAGCCCGCCGACACGGCCTTGCTCAGGCTGCTGATCAGAATCGTGCGCTCCGGGGCAAAATGGCTCAGGGGCGGCGGACGATCTTCCACCAGCACCCCGTGAGCCTCGTCTTCCAGAATCAGTAGGTTGTGCTCGCGGCACACCTTCACCAGCGCCTCGCGGCGGGCCACCGACAACACGGCAGTCGTCGGATTCTGGATGGTTGGCGTGCAATACAAGGCCGACACCCGGTGATTACGACAGACCTCCTCCAAGGCCGTCGGCACCACGCCTTCCTCATCCATCTCCAGGCCGATCAGACGGATGCCGAGCATCCGTGCGGCGGTGATCAGCCCTGGATAGGTCAACTGCTCGGTGACCACCGTGTCGCCCGCACGCACCAACGCCATCAACGCGCACAGCAACCCATGCTGGCCGCCATTGACACAGATGACCTGCTCGGGAATCGGATGAAAGTCGCGTTGAACCAGCCATTGCGCGCCCGCCGCGCGGTAGCGGGGCAAGCCGGCATCCGGAGTATAGGCACTGATGTCCTGGAGAAACTTGGCGTTGGTCGACAGGGTTTGGAAGCTCTGGGCCAGGAAGGCCGTTTCCTGACCGGGGATATGCATATTGCGGCTCATATCGAAATATTGGCGCGGCTCCTCGCTGAAGTTGCGAAAGCCTTCGTCGCGCTGACGCTCCATCCCACGCTTGCGCACGAATGTACCGTCCCCTACCCGCGCCACTACCAATCCCAGGCGTTCCAGTTCACCGTAGGCACGACTGATGGTGCCAATGGTCACCCCCAGATTGTCGGAAAGTACCCGGTGAGGTGGCAGCTTGCGCCCCGGCTCGATCAAGCCTTCGAGAATGCCCCGCTCCATGACGTCGGACAGGCGCTTGTACTTCACGCCCTGCCCATTGGACAGGCCCTCCCGCATAATTGACACCATGTCAATATTTGTTTTGACAGCCATCTTTCGCCCTAATAGTGTGCTTTTACGGGTTCAATCACCGGGTTAAACCTCTAATTACAAGTCCAATATAGAGTTCAATTCCGGCTCAGGGAAGCAATAAACGATGCCAATGTCCGCCATTCTCGAAAATACCGAAAAAACCAAATCCCCCAAACAATGGTTGGCTGGCCTGATCACCAGTGTGATGTTCCTGATTGTCTGCCTGAGCTGGGGCACTACCTGGCTGGGGATCAAGATCGCAGTGGAAAGCGTGCCGCCACTGACGTCAGCGGGCCTGCGCTTTTTGATCGCCTTCCCACTGTTCCTGTGTTTTGCCTTCCTGCGTCGCGAGCCAATCCTGTTCCCCCGGGAAAGCCGTTGGTTCTTTGTGTTCGTGACCCTTTGCTATTTCAGCGTGCCCTACTACCTGCTCAACTACGGCGAGATGCACGTCTCGTCCGGGCTCACCGCCCTGCTGTTCAGTTGCATGCCCGTATTTATCCTGATCTTCTCCGCGCTGTTCCTGCGCGAGCGCATCTACTTTTCCCAGGTCGTCGGGATCGGCATCGGTTTCGGCAGCCTGTACATGATTATCCGCAGCCAGGGGCTGCACCTTGACCATGCCGAGTTCTTCGGCGTACTGGCCATTCTGACCGCCGCGATCATGCATGCCTTGTGCTATGTCATTACCAAGCAAAAAGGCAGCGCCATCAGCGTGATCACCTACAACACCCTGCCCATCGGAATTGCCGGGTTGATGCTGTTCGTCGCCGGCCTCTGGTTTGAATCGCCGACCTTCGGCGCCATTACCCTGCGTTCCTGGAGCGCCCTGTTCTACCTGGGCCTGGTCGCCTCGGTCGGTGGTTTTATCGTGTATTTCATGCTGCTCAAGCGCCTGAGCCCGATCATCCTGTCGTTCGTCTTCATTATCTTCCCGGTGTTCGCCGTGATCATCGGCGCCTGGTACGAGGGCCTGGAACTGTCCCGGGACTTGATGCTGTATTCGGCGATCCTGCTGGCCGGCTTTGCCATCACCAAGCTGCCGATCGAAAAACTGCTGGCGAAAGCCAATTGACCCTTTCCCAACCACGCGAGAGAAACATGGACGTCCTCCGCCAAACCACCCTGGAACAGATCTACGCCCACGCCAGCAGCACCTACCCCGAAGAGTGCTGCGGCTTCGTCTTCGCAGACGCCAGCGTGTACCTGGGCAGCAATATCCAGAACGAGTTGCATCGCAAGAACCCCGAGGCCTACCCCCGCAGCGCGGCCAACGGCTACACCTTCTCGGTGACCGACACGCTGCTGATGAACAAGGCCTTTGGCACGGATAACCCGGTAGTGGTGATCTACCACTCCCACCCGGATGTCGGTGCCTACTTCAGCGACGAGGATCAGGACAAGGCCCTCTACATGGGCGAGCCGATCTACCCCGTCAGCTACCTGGTAGTGGATGTCCGCCAGGGCAAGGCCCTTGGGTCGAAGCTGTTTGCCTGGGATGGCACGCACTTCGCCCCCAACCCCTTCAACGACCTGCAAACGGAGTTGTACATGAACGCTGTCTCTTTCCCCGACATCCTGGTCCGCGTGGCCAAGTTGCCAGAATCGACCCTTGAGGGGGCCGGATCGACATTGCGCGAAGTCATTGAAGATACCTGCACCCGCTACCCCCAACTGCGGGCGCACCTGTTCCACGAAAACAACGGCCAGCTCAAGGAACACTTCCTGTTCACCGCAGGAGAAGAGCTGGTCGGCCCCGACGATCCACTCCCCGAAAAGGCAAAAATCGAAGTGCTGCTGGCCACCTCCGGCGGCATGGACATCGAGTCCTTGAGCAACGAAGAAGTACAACGGTATGTACGCCACATCACCCTGCCCGGTGTTGGTCGCGAAGGGCAACGGAACCTGAAGAAAGCCAAGGTGCTGATCATCGGTACCGGTGGCCTGGGCTCGCCCATCAGCCTGTACCTGGCCGCTGCGGGCATCGGCACCCTGGGGCTGGTGGACTTCGATGTGGTGGAAAGCAGCAACCTGCAACGCCAGGTCGTGCACGGCAACAGCACCCTGGGCCTGCCCAAGGTCGAATCCGCCAGGCGCCGACTGCAGGACCTCAACGCCCATATCCGGATCAACACCTACGACACCGCGCTGAACGCCGATAATGCCCTGGAACTGGTCGGCGCCTACGACCTGGTGATCGATGGCACTGACAACTTCGAGACCCGCTATCGGGTCAACGATGCCTGCGTACAGTTGGGCAAGCCGCTGGTGTACGGCGCAATCTACCGTTTCGACGGCCAGATCAGCGTGTTCAATTATCAAGGTGGGCCTTGCTACCGCTGCCTTTACCCCTACGCGCCACCTGCGGAACTGGCACCCAATTGCAGCGCCGGCGGAGTCATCGGCGTACTGCCCGGCGTGGTCGGGATGATCCAGGCCACCGAGGCAATCAAGCTGTTGATCGGCCTGGGCGAATCCCTGTCCGGCCGGTTGATGCGCTTTGATGCCCTGGCCATGAAATTCAGTGAGATCCGCTTCAAGCGCCGTGCTGACTGCCCGTGCTGCTCCGAATTGCGTGAAGCGCACCAACCCGCAGCATTCGTGTGCGCCGATACTGTCCGCAGCACCCCAGGCCTGGCCGAAGAACACTACATAAAGCCCCAGGTGCTCAAGCGACTGCTGGAGCAGCGCAGCAGCACCGATATCCTGCTGGATGTACGCGATGCCAGCGAGCTGGAGGTATGCCAACTGCCCGGCGTGGTGCATATCCCCCTGGCTCAGCTCGACGATCATCTCGATACCCTCAGCCGCGACAACACCCATTACCTGATCTGCTACGCCGGCATCCGCGCCGAGCAAGCCGCCAGCACCTTGCTGGCCGCAGGCTTTGCCAACACCCGGGTGCTGGTAGGCGGCATGAAACGCTGGGTGCACGACGTCGAACCCGACATGCCTTTGTACTGATCACAGGCCTTGGGGGTACTTATCTGATGTTGCATAACTCTATACTCGACGCCATTGGCCACACGCCCATCGTGCGCCTGGAACAATTCTCCGAAGACCTGGGCATCGAGGTCTTCGCCAAGCTTGAATCCCTGAACCCGGGCGGCAGCCATAAGGCGCGGATCGCGCTGGGCATGATCCTCGACGCCGAGCGTCGCGGTATCCTGATTCGCGATTCGGGGCAAACCATCATCGAGCCCAGTGGCGGCAATACGGGCATCGGCCTGGTCATGGCCGGCAACGTGCTGGGCTACAAAGTAGTGCTGGTGATTCCCGACAACTACAGCCCCGAAAAGCAAAAGCTGCTGCGACTGTATGGGGCCAAGGTGGTGCTCTCGGACAGCCGCCTGGGCAACAATTCCCATGGCGAGAAGTGCATGGAACTGCAGTTGGAAAATCCCAGCTTCGTCATGCTCAACCAACAACGCAATGGCGCCAACCCTCAGACCCATCGCGACACCACCGCCCCGGAAATCATCCGAGCCTTTGGCGAACGCCAGGTCGACTATTTCGTCAGTGGCATCGGCACAGGGGGCCATATCACCGGTATCGGTGAAACCCTCAAGGCCACCTGGCCGCAAATCCGCGTGATGGGTGTGGAACCCGAGGAATGCGACCTGCTCAGCGACCGCCATGCGCCGCACCATATCCAGGGCCTGTCCATCGGCCTGATCCCGAGCATTCTCAACCTGAAAGTGCTGGACGGCATGCTCAAGGTTTCGCGCCTTGAATGCCTGGAAATGATGAAGCGCATCATGCGTACCGATGCCATCAGCCTGGGGCTGTCCTCAGCCGCCAATATGGTGGCCATCGCCAGGCTCGCCCCGGAACTGCCCACCGACACCGTCGTCCTGACCATGGTGTATGACAGCGCCGACAGTTATCTGCCCTGTTTCGAATAACGACCATTACGGGGGTGCCTTCCATGGGAGGCTTTATCGACATGCAACAGTTGCACGATGAGTTGCTGACCCACCTCATCAAGGCCCTGTCGCCGGCGCAGATGGCACAGTTGCAGCCACATCTGGCGGCGTTGATCCAGCCAGCGGCGCAGGAGGTGGCCGAGGACCTGATCGCCTATGCCTGGCGCGATCCGGCGTCCAGGGGCCGGGGCGAGTTGATCCTGGAGTCCTACGCCTCGTTCAAGGCCGTGCTGTTTTACCGGCTGGCGCACCGGGTATGGAATCTTCCCGACCAGCCCCACGGCCAGTCCTGCGCCATCGCGCTGACCTTGAGCAACCAGGGCAAGATCCTGTCCGGGGCCGAAATCCACCCGGCCGCCCAGATTGGCCGGCGTTTTGTCCTGGATCATGGCTTTGGCACGGTGATCGGCGAAACCTGCGAAATCGGCAATGACTGCTACATCCTGTGTGGCGTGACCCTGGGCGCCCGGGGCATCGCCAACAACCCGGACGGCAAGCGCCACCCACGCCTGGGCAACAATGTGGAAGTCGGCTCGGGCGCCAGGGTGCTCGGGTATGTGCTGATTGGCGACAACGTATTTATCAGCCCCTCCTGTGTGATTACCCAGGACGTACCCGCGGGCACCAAGGTCAAGGTGGTCAACCAGATCCAGTTGCAGAAAAACGACGAATCAGACGCCAGCACCTACCTCGGGGCGTTTGCCCTCGACGAGCGCCTGCATGTGGTCGGCGAAGTCAACACCAGCCACCGGGTCACGGTGCTGGATGCTGACTTCCATCCGCTGCCCGGCCTGGTGCTGGAACCCACGGTCAAGGAACGCCATCACCTGCAATTTCGCCTGCGCACGCTGCAGGCACCCACCCATCCACCGCGCCTGCCCCTGAACCTGAAGGTATGCGGGCCGAAGTTCGAGGTCACCCTGCTTTCCCCACCCGGGTTGAGCGCAATGGTGCGGCGTCTGCTGCAAACCAGCCCACTGATCGTTGGAGGTTGAACATGTCCGTGCACACAATGGAAACCCTGGCGCTGTTCGACAGCGCGCCTTACCAGAACGCCTTCAGCGCCCGTGTGATCGCCGTCAGTGAACAGGGCGTCGCCCTGGAACACACGCTGTTCTATCCCACAGGGGGTGGGCAACCAGGAGACACCGGTTATTTCACGCTGCCGGACGGCAGCCAGGTCAACGTGACCGGGACCGTGCGCGACCCAGTGCTGCGCTCGATCATCTGGCATCAAGTGGAACACAGCCCCGAATCATTGCGTGCTGGCGTGCAGGTCGACGCAGGCCTGGACTGGGAGCGGCGCTACCAGCACATGAAGATGCACACCTGCCTGCATCTGCTGTGCTCGATCATCGACGCACCGGTGACCGGTTGCAGCATCAGCGCCGACAAGGGCCGCCTGGATTTCGACCTGCCGGAAATGACCCTGGACAAAGAAAGCATCACCCGCGACCTGAATGCCTTGATCGAACAGGCCCATGAGGTCAAGTCGCTGTCGATGCCGGCGTCTGAGTATTCCACCCTGCTGCAGATCACCCGCACCCAAGCCGTCGCGCCACCGGTGATCCAGGGCGCGGTCCGGGTGATAGAGATTGCCGGCATCGATATCCAGCCGTGTGGCGGCACCCATGTGGTCAACACCGAGGAGATCGGTCGGGTGTTCTGCGAAAAAATCGAGAAAAAAAGCAAACACAACCGGCGGGTGATCCTGCGGTTCGAGTGAAGTCGCAGGCCGCCAATTGGGGGGGAGCTCAGCCTCCCCTTACTTCGCCTGGGCTTTGATCTGGGAGCTCAATTGCGCTATTTGCTGCTGCAGTTGGGCAATCGCTTGAGTGAATTCAGTCATCATTTGATCGATGCTCGCACGCAACTGCTCGTTCTCGTGTATGAGCTGGTCAACGCTGCGAGTCGCCGGAGCCGATGGGGTGTTGCCCTGGGTACTGGTCGCTTGCCCCGTCGGCGCGGTGTCCGACGGAACATTGCTATTGGCCTTCGGGTCCGAGGTGGCAGCAGGCGCCTGGTTCTCGGGGGCCGGCGCACTACCCACCTTCTGACTCAACGCCTGGATCTGCTCTTGCAGTTGGGTCACCACCCTCGTGAACTGGGTTTTCAGGCGCTCGATCGCATCGCGCAACTCATCGTTTTCAGCAGTCAATTGCCCAAGATTTCGCGGCGCTTCGCCTCCCGAAACCGTTGTATCTCCCACACGAACAGGTGTTTCAGGTGGGGTATTGTCCTGCTGCACCGCAGGGCTGTTACTCGCGCCCGGATTCGATGGGGACTCCGCTTTCCCCGGGCGTTGCATCGTATTGACTTGCTGAGCCAGGTCAGCCACTTGCCGTTGAAGCTCCATGATTATCGGCGTGAACTGAGCAACCAGCTGGTTAAGCTTGTCGCGCAGTTGATTGTTCTCCTGGGAAAGCTGTGCAAGCCGGGCCGGGTCAATATTTGTCGCAGATGACGGTGAATTGACCAGCCCCTTATGTGCAGAAAACTGCCCGCGCTGTTGAGCAGTCATTGGCGGTCGGGGTGACGCTGAGTCTGACGGGACTTGCCTGGGACTGTGTGTTGGACCTCTGTTTTCGCTCCCCCCAGACACTGGCTTGGGGTGTGTTTCATAAACGTAATTGGGTGCGTACTGCTGAGGACTAACGCTAGTCATGGAGGACCTCTCAGATTCATGTATTGGACTCATGAGACGGCCCGCGTAAACAGGCCATCTGGCTACCTGATTGGTGGTTATCTGAATATGGTTCCTACGATGCAGGGCGTACTAATAGCAAATGTGTCCACTTCACAAACGTTCGTCCGACGCTCTTACATCACCCACAGGTCCACAAACCGGCTCACGGACGTCGCTTCGAGCCGTGCCTGATCCTTGCACAAGGCAAAAATCTCGGCACTGCGCTGCGCGGTAAACCGGGTGGACAGGTTGGCCTTGAACTTATCTTCGAGCAACGGAATCCCATCGGCCCGGCGACGGCGATGGCCAATCGGATACTCCACTGCCACCTGCTCGGTGCTGGAGCCATCCTTGAAGAACACCTGCACCGCGTTGGCAATGGAACGCTTGTCCGCTTCCAGGTACTCGCGGCTGTAGCGCGGGTCTTCGACAATGACCATCTTCTCGCGCAATTGATCGAGGATCGGGTGCGCGGCATGGAACTCATCTTCGTACTGTTCGGCCACCAGGTTGCCGAACGCCAGGGGCACAGCCGTCATGTATTGCAGGCAGTGGTCGCGGTCGGCGGCATTGGCCAGTTGGCCGACCTTGGAAATGATGCGAATCGCCGACTCATGGGTGGTAATGACGATTCTGTCGATTTCATGCAACCGGTGCTTGACCTG
Source organism: Pseudomonas fluorescens (assembly GCF_000730425.1). Lineage (NCBI taxonomy): Bacteria > Pseudomonadati > Pseudomonadota > Gammaproteobacteria > Pseudomonadales > Pseudomonadaceae > Pseudomonas > Pseudomonas fluorescens. The sequence continues at coordinate 1,956,766 of NZ_CP008896.1, forward strand.
CGGATGCAAACTCACCGCCGCTTCGCAGGCAGTTTGTGCGTGGAACTCGGCAGGGAAACTGATCTTGAACAGCACGTTTTCCATCACGTAGGTGCCATAGGGCTGGGGCAGGCTGAATGCACGCTTGTCTTCGGGCTTGAGGGCCAGGTCCTTGTTGGTATGGCTGAACAGCACGTCATAGAAGCCCCATTGCGGTGCGCTCAGCACGCCGGGAATCCCCATCTCGCCACGCATGGCGATGTCGGCCAGGCGCACGCCACGGCTTGACGCATCCCCCGCCGCCCAGGACTTGCGTGATCCGGCGTTCGGCGCGTGGCGATAAGTACGCAGGGCCTGCCCATCGACAAACGCCTGGGACAGCGCCGCCAGCAGTTGCTCGCGCTGGGCGCCCATCAACTTGGCGCACACTGCCGTGGAGGCGATTTTGACCAGCAGCACATGGTCAAGGCCGACGCGGTTGAAGGCGTTTTCCAGGGCAATCACACCCTGGATTTCGTGGGCCATGATCATCGCTTCCAACACCGCGCGCATGGTCAACTGCGCCTCGCCATTGGCCACGCGCTTTTGCGACAGGTGATCGGCAACGGCCAGGATGCCACCGAGGTTATCCGAAGGATGGCCCCATTCGGCGGCGAGCCAGGTGTCGTTGTAGTCAAGCCAACGTACGATGCAACCGATATCCCACGCGGCCTTGACCGGGTCCAGGCGATAGGACGTACCCGGCACCCGCGCACCGAACGGCACCACCGTACCCTCGACGATCGGCCCCAGGTGCTTGGTGCACTCAGGAAAACGCAGGGCCAGCAGGCCACAACCGAGGGTGTCCATCAGGCAATTGCGGGCGGTGTCCAGGGCATCCCGCGAATCGATACGGTAGTTGAGGACGTAATCGGCGATGTCCTGCAAAACCTGGTCGTAGTCGGGGCGGTTGTTCTGGTCGACGTTGGCGCTCATGGCAGTACTCCAAAATGGGTTGGGTGTGTTCCGTCCTCAGGCTCAGGGTTGGGTGTTTGTGGCAGGTCTGAGTGCCTGCTCTCGTACATAAATTCAGAAGCTACCGATAATCCCCAGTGGAAGCGGGTTTGTGTGGGAGCGGGCTTGCTCGCGAAAGCGGTGGATCAGTCAATACAAGTGCTGACTCAAATACCGCTTTCGCGAGCAAGCCCGCTCCCACATTGGGGCCGGTGCAAGGTTTAGAACGCGTCGCCGGGGACCCGCACGAAGCCTTCCATCAACACCCGCGCACTGCGGCTCATGATGGCTTTCTTCACCACCCATTCGCCGTTGACCTGGCTGGCTTCGGCGCCCACACGCAAGGTGCCCGACGGATGCCCAAACCGCACGGCATTGCGTTCCACGCCGCCCGCCGCGAGGTTGACCAGGGTCCCGGAAATCGCCGCTGCCGTGCCAATCGCCACCGCCGCCGTCCCCATCATCGCGTGGTGCAGCTTGCCCATGGACAGCGCCCGCACCAGCAGATCCACATCGCCTGCCTTGATCGCCTTGCCGCTGGAGGCCAGGTAATCCGCAGGCTTGGCCACAAACGCCAGCTTCGGCGTGTGCTGGCGCCGGGCGGCTTCGTCCAGGTGCTTGATCAAGCCCATGCGCAACGCGCCATGGGCCCGTACTGTCTCGAACATGGCCAAGGCTTTCGGGTCGCTATTGATCGCGCCTTGCAGCTCGGTGCCGGTGTAGCCGAGGTCTTGGGCATTGATAAAAATCGTCGGGATCCCTGCGTTGATCAGCGTCGCCTTGAAGGTGCCGACCCCAGGTACCTCCAGGTCGTCGATCAGGTTGCCGGTGGGGAACATCGAACCGCCGCCGCCCTCTTCTTCCGCTGCCGGGTCGAGGAACTCCAACTGCACTTCGGCCGCCGGGAAGGTCACGCCATCGAGCTCGAAGTCGCCGGTTTCCTGCACCGCACCGTTGGTGATGGGCACATGGGCGATGATGGTCTTGCCGATATTCGCCTGCCAGACCCGCACCACGGCTACGCCGTTATGAGGCACGCGGCCTGGGTCAACCAACCCGGTACTGATGGCGAACGAACCGACCGCCGCCGACAGGTTGCCGCAGTTGCCACTCCAGTCGACAAAGGGCTTGTCGATGGACACCTGCCCAAACAGGTAGTCCACGTCATGCCCGGCGCGGGTGCTCTTGGCCAGAATCACCGTCTTGCTGGTGCTGGACGTGGCGCCACCCATGCCATCGATCTGTTTGTCATAGGGGTCGGGGCTGCCGATCACCCGCAGCAGCAAGGCATCCCGCGCCGCCCCCGGGACCTGGGCCGATTCGGGCAGGTCCTTGAGGTTGAAAAACACGCCCTTGCTGGTGCCGCCACGCATGTAGGTGGCGGCGATCTTGATTTGCGCTACGTGTGTCATGGGTATCCTCTTCAGGCGGTCGCTGCCGATTCCAGGAAGTCCTGGGCAAAGCGTTGCAATACACCGCCCGCCTCGTAGATCGACACTTCTTCGGCGGTGTCCAGGCGGCAGGTCACCGGCACTTCGACACGCTCGCCATCCTTGCGGTTGATCACCAGGGTCAACTGCGCACGCGGGGTGCGCTGGCCGATCACGTCATAGGTTTCACTGCCATCGATCTGCAGGGTCTTGCGGTCGGTGCCCGGCAAGAACTCCAGGGGCAACACACCCATGCCCACCAGGTTGGTACGGTGGATACGCTCGAAGCCTTCGGCGGCGATCGCTTCCACACCGGCCAGACGCACACCCTTGGCTGCCCAGTCGCGGGACGAGCCCTGGCCGTAGTCGGCGCCGGCAATGATGATCAGCGGCTGCTTGCGTTCCATGTAGGTTTCGATGGCTTCCCACATGCGCGTGACCTTACCTTCAGGCTCGATCCGCGCCAGGGAACCCTGCTTGACCTTGCCGTTCTCCTGGACCATTTCATTGAACAGTTTCGGGTTGGCAAAGGTTGCACGCTGGGCGGTCAAGTGGTCGCCGCGGTGTGTGGCGTAGGAGTTGAAGTCGACCTCCGGCAAGCCCATTTTCGCCAGGTATTCACCGGCGGCGCTGTCGAGCATGATCGCGTTGGACGGCGACAGGTGATCGGTGGTGATGTTGTCCGGCAACACCGCCAGCGGGCGCATGCCCTTGAGCGGGCGCGCGCCGGCCAGGGCACCTTCCCAGTACGGCGGGCGACGGATGTAGGTGCTTTGCGGGCGCCAGTCGTACAGCGGCGCGACTTTCGGGCCGGTGTCTTCATGGATGGCAAACATCGGGATGTAGACCTGGCGGAACTGCTCCGGCTTGACCGAAGCCTTGACCACCGCGTCGATTTCTTCATCGCTCGGCCAGATGTCCTTCAGGCGGATTGCCTTGCCGCTCGCGTCCAGGCCCAGCACATCTTTTTCGATATCGAAACGGATGGTGCCGGCAATCGCATAGGCCACCACCAACGGTGGCGACGCCAGGAACGCTTGCTTGGCATACGGGTGGATGCGCCCGTCGAAGTTGCGGTTGCCCGAGAGCACGGCGGTGGCGTACAGGTCGCGGTCGATGATCTCTTGCTGGATCACCGGGTCGAGTGCACCGGACATACCGTTGCAGGTGGTGCAGGCGAAGGCGACGACGCCAAAGCCCAACTGCTCCAACTCACTGGTCAGCCCAGCTTCGTCGAGGTACATGGCCACCGTTTTCGAGCCCGGTGCCAGGGACGACTTGACCCACGGTTTGCGGGCCAGCCCGAGCTGGTTGGCATTGCGCGCCAGCAGGCCGGCGGCGATCACATTGCGCGGGTTGCTGGTGTTGGTGCAACTGGTGATGGCCGCGATGATCACTGCGCCATCGGGCATTTGCCCCGGTACATCGTCCCATTGCCCGGAGATGCCCTTGGCGGCCAGGTCGCGGGTAGCCACGCGGGCGTGCGGGTTGCTGGGGCCGGCCATATTGCGCACGACGCTGGACAGGTCAAAGCTCAGGCCACGCTCATAGTGCGCGCCCTTGAGGTCATCGGCCCACAGGCCGGTATGCCGGGCATACTGCTCGACCAGCGCGACCTGCTCATCTTCACGCCCGGTGAGCTTGAGGTAGGCAATGGTTTGCGCGTCGATGTAGAACATCGCCGCCGTGGCACCGTATTCCGGGGCCATGTTGGAGATGGTCGCGCGGTCGCCCAGGGTCAGGGCCGAGGCGCCCTCGCCGAAGAACTCCAGCCAGGCACCAACGACTTTCTGCTGGCGCAGGAATTCGGTCAGTGCCAGCACCATGTCGGTGGCGGTGATGCCCGGTTGCAGCTTGCCCGTCAGCTCGACACCAACGCTTTCCGGCAGGCGCATCCATGAGGCGCGGCCGAGCATCACGCTCTCGGCCTCCAGGCCGCCGACGCCAATGGCTATCACGCCCAGGGCATCCACGTGCGGGGTATGGCTGTCGGTGCCGACGCAGGTATCCGGGAAGGCCACGCCGTCACGCACCTGGATCACCGGGGACATTTTCTCCAGGTTGATCTGGTGCATGATGCCGTTGCCTGGCGGGATCACGTCGACATTCTTGAAGGCCTTCTTGGTCCACTCGATAAAGTGGAAGCGGTCTTCATTGCGGCGGTCTTCAATGGCGCGGTTTTTCTCGAAGGCGTCCGGGTCAAAACCACCGGCCTCGACAGCCAGGGAGTGGTCGACGATCAGTTGGGTCGGCACCACCGGGTTGACCTGGGCCGGGTCGCCGCCTTGCAGGGCGATGGCATCACGCAGGCCGGCGAGGTCCACCAGGGCGGTCTGGCCGAGGATGTCATGGCACACCACACGGGCCGGGAACCAGGGGAAGTCAAGGTCGCGCTTGCGCTCGATCAGTTGGCCCAGGGACGCGTTGAGGGTCGCCGGGTCGCAACGGCGCACCAGGTTCTCGGCGAGCACGCGGGAGGTGTAGGGCAAGGTGGCGTAGGCGCCAGGGGTGATTGCCTCGACAGCCCCACGGGCGTCGAAGTAGTCCAGGCGACTGCCGGGGAGCGGTTTGCGAAATTCAGTGTTCATCGTCAGGACTCGGTCACGGTAGTTACAAAAGGAAGATCTGCGCCGCCCCAGAATTGGAATGAGGTCAAAAATGTGGGAGTGGGCTTGCTCGCGAATGCGGTGTGTCATTCAACACATTCAGTGACAGTGATCCCGCGTTCGCGAGCAAGCCCGCTCCCACACTTTTGATTCGGTTACCCATTCGGGATTGTCGGTCTCCTCACTCAGCGACGTTCGATTGGCACGAACTTGCGCTGTTCGACGCCGATGTACTCGGCACTTGGACGGATGATGCGGTTGTTGGCACGCTGCTCAAACACATGCGCAGCCCAGCCGGTCAGGCGCGAACACACGAAGATCGGGGTGAACAGCTTGGTCGGGATCCCCATGAAGTGATACGCCGAGGCATGGTAGAAGTCGGCATTGGGGAACAGTTTTTTCTGTTCCCACATGGTCTTGTCGATGGCCTCGGAGACCGGGAACAACACCTTGTCGCCCACTTCATCGGCGAGTTTTTTCGACCAGCCCTTGATCACTTCATTGCGCGGGTCGTTGTCTTTGTAGATCGCATGGCCAAAGCCCATGATCTTGTCCTTGCGCTCCAGCATGCCGAGGGTGCCCTTCACGGCTTCTTCGGCCGAAGAGAAACGCTCGATCATTTCCATCGCCGCCTCATTGGCGCCGCCATGCAACGGGCCGCGCAGCGAGCCAATGGCCGCAGTGACGCAGGAATACAGGTCGGACAGGGTCGAGGCACACACCCGAGCGGTGAAGGTCGAGGCGTTGAATTCGTGCTCGGCATAAAGGATCAACGACACGTTCATGACTTTTTCATGCAGCTCGCTCGGCTTCTGGCCGTGCAGCAGGTGCAGGAAATGCCCGCCGATGCTCGGCTCGTCGGTCACGCAGTCGATACGCTTGCCGTCGTGGCTGAAGCGGTACCAGTAGCACATGATCGCCGGGAAGGCGGCCAGCAGACGGTCGGTGACATCGCGCTGCACGCTGAAGTCTTTTTCCGGCTCGATATTGCCGAGGAACGAGCAACCGGTGCGCATCACGTCCATCGGGTGGGCGTCGGCGGGGATGCGCTCCAGCACTTCTTTCAGCGCTTGCGGCAGATCGCGCAGCGTAGCCAGCCTGGCGGTATAGGCGGCCAGTTCAGCCTTGCTTGGCAGCTCGCCGTACAGCAACAGGTAGGCGACTTCTTCAAATTGCGCGTCGGCGGCCAGTTCGCGCACGTCGTAGCCGCGATAGGTCAGGCCGGCACCGGCCTGGCCCACGGTGGACAGTGCGGTCTGCCCGGCCACTTGGCCACGCAGGCCGGCGCCACTCAGTACTTTTGCTTCAGCCATGGTTCTTCTCCAATCTTGTATTTATAAGGAGGCCTTCGGTAATCGCGGCCCCGCAGGAGCCGGCTTGCCGGCTCCTGCGGTTGTTCGTAAGGCGTTTATTTCTTGGCAGCAAACAATGCGTCGAGCTTCTGCTCGAAGGTGTGATAGTCAATGCGATCGTAAAGCTCCATGCGGGTCTGCATGGTGTCGATCACATTCTGTTGGGTACCGTCGCGACGGATCGCGGTGTAGACGTTCTCGGCGGCCTTGTTCATGGCACGGAAAGCCGACAGCGGGTACAGGACGATGGAAACATCGGCAGATTTCAACTGTTCGGTGGTGTACAGCGGCGTCGCACCGAATTCAGTGATATTGGCCAGGATCGGGGCTTTCACACGCGAAGCGAACAGTTTGTACATCTCAAGCTCGGTAATGGCTTCCGGGAACACCATGTCGGCGCCGGCCTCTATGCACGCGGCGGCGCGCTCCAGGGCAGACTCCAGGCCTTCAACGGCCAGGGCGTCGGTGCGGGCCATGATCACAAAGCTGTCGTCGGTTCGGGCATCCACGGCGGCTTTGATGCGGTCGACCATTTCCTGCTGGGACACGATCTCTTTGTTCGGGCGATGGCCGCAGCGCTTGGCGCCCACCTGGTCCTCGATATGGATCGCGGCGGCGCCGAACTTGATCATCGACTTGACAGTGCGCGCCACGTTGAACGCCGAGGAACCAAACCCGGTGTCCACATCCACCAGCAGCGGCAGGTCGCATACGTCAGTGATGCGGCGCACATCGGTCAGCACGTCATCCAGGCCGGTGATGCCCAGGTCCGGCACACCCAGGGAGCCTGCGGCAACACCGCCACCGGACAGGTAGATGGCCTTGAAGCCGGCGCGTTTGGCCAGCAGAGCGTGGTTGGCGTTGATTGCGCCGACCACTTGCAGGGGGTGTTCGCTGGCGACTGCGTCACGGAAACGCTGGCCGGGGGTGCTGTTTTTATAGGAACTCATGACTCACCTCTCGAGGGGGCGCCGTCGGGGAAGTGACGGGCGATATTGCGTTTGGAGGCGCCGATATGGCGGCGCATCAACAGCTCGGCCAGCTCACCGTCGCGATCGGCAATCGCGTCAAGAATGCGGTGATGCTCGGCAAATGCCTGGCGTGGACGGTTGGGGGTGGCGGAGAACTGGATACGGTACATGCGCACCAACTGATACAGCTCGCCGCACAACATTTGGGTCAAGGTGCGATTGCGCGCGCCCTGAATGATCCGGTAGTGAAAGTCGAAGTCACCTTCCTGCTGGTAGTAGCCAACACCGGCCTGGAATGCGGCATCGCGCTCGTGGGTGTGCAGGACCTGGCGCAGTTCCTCGATTTCCTCGTCGGTCATGCGTTCGGCGGCCAGGCGGCAGGCCATGCCTTCGAGGGACTCGCGGATTTCGTAGAGTTCCACCAGTTCAGCCTGGCTCAGGGATACCACCCGCGCGCCGACATGGGGCACGCGTACCAGCAGGCGCTGGCCTTCCAGGCGGTGGATCGCCTCGCGCAGCGGGCCACGGCTGATACCGTAGGTGCGCGCCAGTTCCGGCTCCGAGATCTTGCTGCCGGGGGCTATCTCGCCCTTGACGATGGCGGCCTGGATACGGCGGAAGACATTCTCGGACATCGTCTGGGAGTCGTCCTGCCCTACTACCGGCATTTCCAGCTGATCCAGCATGATTGTCGACACCTTTAAAAGCAATGCCGCAAAAACTAGCCAATCAGCCCCTGATAGTCAAAGAATAAATACACATTGTCGACAATCGTCTAATAAGCCTTCTTGCACGCTGTCAGGCATGGCCGGCTGCCAGCGCTGGCGCCAGAAAACCTTCATGTTAGAATGCCCGCCGCATTTGCCTGACATCTATCGATGAAAAGGCGCACGAGGGAGCTTGCGCAGCAATGCCAGTCGCCTTGAATCAAACATCGCACTGCACCGCCTCAGGATCTATGAGACTCAAGCCCTTCCCCTTATTGTTCTGCCTATTGATGTTTCCGGGCCTTGGCATTGCTGCCGAGAAGACCGTTTATGGCCTCAATGAATACGCCAAGCTGGCGGGCATTGACCTGGAAGTTGCCGCCAAGCTCGACACCGGCGCCAAGACTGCATCCTTGAGTGCCCGGGATATCAAGCGCTTCAAGCGCAATGGTGAGTCCTGGGTGCGCTTCTACCTGGCCATCGATACCGCCCACTCGCACCCCATCGAGCGCCCCCTGGCCCGCGTCAGCAAGATCAAGCGCCGCGCCGGTGACTACGACCCCGATGAGGACAAGAACTACACCGCCCGTCCGGTGATTGCCCTGGACATCTGCATGGGCACCGCTTTACGCAGCATCGAAGTGAACTTGACTGACCGCAGCGCCTTCCAATACCCGCTGCTGATCGGCTCCGAAGCCTTGAAACGCTTTGATGCGCTGGTCGACCCCAGTCTTAAATATGCAGCGGGCAAACCTGCCTGCGCCACCGACGCTCATACCGCCGAGTAATTCCAATGCGCTCTCTTACTATGCACCTGAAGATTCTGATCGCCGTCCTGGTGGTACTGGGCATTTCGGTCACGGCCTATCAGATCCTGGTCCTCGGCATCCCGGTGACCGAAGACGCCACTGACGACCTGTGGAACATCGACGCCAAGGTCGAGTTCGTCGCCAATGCGAAGGACCCGGTAAAGGTCCAGATGTTCGTGCCGCCCCTGAGTCGCGACTTCGTCAGCCTCAATGAGAGCTTCATCTCCAATAACTACGGGGTGAGCGTCAACCGCATCGACGGCAACCGCAAGGTGACCTGGTCGGCCCGACGCGCCAAGGGCAACCAGACCCTCTACTACCGCCTGGTGCTGACCAAACGCTACAGCGGTGAAAAGGTCAAGGTCAAGGGCCCGACCTTCCGCGACAGCATCGCCGTGGAAGGCCCGGAAAAAATCGCCGCCGAGGCCCTGCTGGCGCCGATCCGCCAGCACTCGGCCGACGTCGAGACCTTTATCAGCGAAGCCATCAAGCGCACCAACAACCTCAACGACGACAACGTCAAACTGCTGCTGGCAGGCGATCCGTCGACGCCGCACAAGGCCAAGATCGTCGAGTTGCTGCTGTCCATCGCCCATGTGCCGGTGGAAAAGGTCCACACCATCCGCCTGGTGGCCGACCAGCCACAAACCCCGGAACTGTGGCTGCGCAGCTTCAATGGCAACGACTGGCTGTACTTCAACCCGGAAACCGGTGAGCAGGGCCTGCCCTCCGACCGCCTGCTGTGGTGGACCGGCGATGAAAACCTGATCACCGTCGATGGCGGCAAGAAAGCTGCCGTGACCTTCAGCCTGAACAACAGCGAAATGAACGCCATTCGCCTGGCCAAGCTGACGGACGAGAACACCGACGCCAACTTCCTCGAATACTCGCTCTATGGCCTGCCGCTGCAAACCCAGCAGACCTTCATGATCATGGTGATGATCCCGATTGGCGTGCTGGTGATCCTGATCCTGCGCAACCTGATCGGCCTGCAGACATTGGGTACGTTCACCCCGGTGCTGATCGCCCTGGCGTTCCGCGAGACACAGCTGGGCTTTGGCATCGTGTTGTTTACCGTGATTACCGCGCTCGGGCTGTCCCTGCGCTCGTACCTGGAGCACTTGAAGCTGCAGATGCTGCCGCGGTTGTCGGTGGTGCTGACCTTCGTCGTGGTGCTGATTGCGGCCATCAGCCTGTTCAGCCATAAGCTGGGCCTGGAGCGCGGCCTGTCGGTGGCGTTGTTCCCGATGGTGATCCTGACCATGACCATCGAACGCCTGTCCATTACCTGGGAAGAGCGCGGCGGCGGCCATGCGATGAAAGTCGCAATTGGCACCCTGTTCGCCGCGTCCCTGGCCCACCTCATCATGAGCGTGCCAGAGCTGATCTACTTCGTGTTCACCTTCCCGGCGATCCTGTTGATCCTGGTGGGTTTCATGCTGGCCATGGGGCGCTATCGCGGCTACCGCCTGACCGAGCTGGTGCGTTTCAAGGCTTTCCTCAAGGCTGACTCGTAATGTTCGGGTTCTGGAAGACCTGGAAGGCCCTGGAAGCGCGGGGCATCATGGGCATCAACCGGCGCAATGCCGACTACGTGCTCAAGTACAACAAGCGCAGCCTGTACCCGATCGTCGATGACAAGATCATCACCAAGGAGCGGGCGATCCAGGCCGGTATCCATGTGCCAGAGATGTACGGGATCATTTCCACCGAGAAAGAAATCGACAAGCTCGACGAAATCATCGGTGGCCGTAGCGACTTCGTGATCAAGCCGGCCCAGGGCGCCGGCGGCGACGGCATCCTGGTGATCGCCGACCGCTTTGAAGGGCGCTATCGCACGGTGTCCGGCAAGATCATCAGCCATGAGGAGATCGAGCATCAGATTTCCAGCATCCTCACCGGCCTGTACTCCCTGGGCGGCCACCGTGACCGTGCGCTGATCGAATACCGGGTGGTGCCCGACCAGATCTTCAAGAGCATCAGCTACGAAGGCGTGCCGGATATCCGCATCATCGTGTTGATGGGCTACCCGGTAATGGCCATGCTGCGCTTGCCGACCCGTCAATCCGGCGGCAAGGCCAACCTGCACCAGGGCGCGATTGGCGTGGGTGTGGACCTGGCCACCGGCCTGACCCTGCGGGGCACCTGGCTGAACAACATCATCACCAAACACCCCGACACCACCAACGCGGTGGACGGCGTGCAACTGCCCAACTGGGACGGTTTCATGAAACTTGCCGCCGGCTGCTACGAGCTGTGCGGGCTGGGTTACATCGGGGTCGACATGGTGCTGGACCAGGAAAAAGGCCCGCTGATCCTGGAACTCAATGCCCGGCCAGGGCTGAACATCCAGATCGCCAACGACTGCGGCCTGACCTTGCGCACCCATGCCGTAGAGGCGCGCCTCGAAGAGCTGAAAGCGGCCGGGGTAGCGGAAACGGCGGAAGAACGCGTGAAATTCGCCCAGGAAATGTTCGGACACATTCCCCCCGTGCAAGGCTGATCGCTTGGTAGGAGCCGGCTTGCCGGCGATAGCGCCCTAACAGACAACACCGCCCCCCACCCAACAATCCCCGACATCCCCTCTAGGAGCAAATCCTACAGGGGACTACAATCCCCTCCCCACGCCCATGGCTGATACACCCCCGCATGTCGACCTGCTCCGTACACCCGCTGCCCTACCATGCCAACCCCGCCGAGTATTTTGCGGCGATCCGCCATGCCCCCGGCGCCGTGCTGCTGGACAGTGGCCGACCGGCCGCCGAGCGTGGTCGCTATGACCTGCTCAGCGCTTGGCCGGAAGCAACCCTGGCGGTGTGGCCGGACGAAAGCGGTAGCGATTTCCTGCAACGACTTAGGGAAAACCTGACGCTGCTGGGTGATGCCAGCCTGCCCGCGCCTTATGAGCTGCCATTTGTCGGCGGCTTGATCGGCTACCTGAGCTACGACTTTGGTCGCCACCTGGAACAACTCCCGCGTCAGGCAATCGACGACATCGGCCTTCCCGATGCACGTTTTGGTCTTTATTCCTGGGCCTTGATCAGCGACCACCAGGCACACACCAGCCAATTGGTGTTCCACCCAAAACTGCTGGAAAGCGAACGGCAACGGCTGCTGGCCCTGTTCAGCCAACCTGTCGCCCATCCCCCGGCCAGCTTCAAGCTGCACACCCGGATGACGGCGGACTTGAGCGCCGAAACCTATAAGCAGGCCCTGGCCCGTATCCAGGACTATATCCAGGCGGGTGACTGCTATCAGGTCAACTTCGCCCAACGCTTTCGTGCGGCGTGCAACGGTGATCCCTGGGTCGCCTATTGCGCCCTGCGCGCAGCGTGCCCGACGCCGTTCTCGGGCTTTCAGAGCCTGCCGGATGACGGCGCAGTCGTGAGCCTGTCACCGGAACGTTTCGTGCGGATCAGCCAGCGCCAGGTGGAAACCCGCCCGATCAAGGGCACCCGCCCGCGAGGGCTGACCCCGCAAGAAGATGCAGCCAACGCCGCCGAACTCCTGGCCAGCCCCAAGGATCGCGCAGAGAACCTGATGATCGTCGATCTGCTGCGCAATGACCTGGGCCGCACCTGCCGCATCGGCTCGGTCAAGGTGCCGGAACTGTTCAGCCTGGAAAGCTACCCGAATGTGCATCACCTGGTCAGCAGCGTGACCGGTGAACTGGCCGCCGACAAGGACGCCCTGGACCTGATCGCCGGCAGCTTCCCCGGCGGCTCGATCACCGGCGCACCGAAAATCCGCGCCATGCAGATCATCGACGAACTGGAACCGACCCGGCGCGGGCTGTACTGCGGCTCGTTGCTGTACCTGGATGTGCGCGGCGAAATGGACAGCTCCATCGCCATTCGCAGCCTGCTGGTCAAGGATGGCCAGGTCTGTTGCTGGGGCGGTGGTGGGATCGTTGCCGATTCCCAGTGGCAAGAGGAGTATCAGGAATCGATGACCAAGGTGCGGGTGCTGCTGGAAACACTTGAGGATTTGTAGCGCCTTTGCCGGCCCCATCGCGAGCAAGCCCGCGATGAGGCAACCCGCCTCGCTAGATCACTTACAGGCTCAACGAACGATTCGACGCCTTGATGAACGCTTTCTTCAAGTCCTCAAAGGTATGCACCGCGGGGAATTGCGGGAACTCGCGAATCACGTTTTGCGGCGCATGGAACAGAATCCCGCAATCCGCTTCCCCCAGCATGGTGGTGTCGTTGTAGGAATCACCTGCTGCGATTACCCGGTAGTACAGAGTCTTGAAGGCCAGCACCGATTGGCGCTTGGGGTCTTTCTGACGCAGTTGATAGCTCACCACCCGGTCATTTTCATCGGTGATCAAGCGATGGCAAAGCAGGGTCGGGAAGCCCAGCTGACGCATCAACGGCTGGGAAAACTCATAGAAAGTGTCCGACAGGATCACCACCTGGAAGCGCTCACGCAACCAATCGACGAACTCGACGGCGCCCTCCAGCGGCGTGAGGGTGGCGATCACTTCCTGGATATCCGACAACTTCAAGCCGTGTTCGTCGAGAATCCGCAGGCGCTGCTTCATCAGCACGTCATAGTCGGGAATGTCCCGGGTGGTGGCCCGCAAGGATTCAATACCGGTTTTTTCAGCGAAGGCGATCCAGATTTCCGGAACCAGTACCCCTTCCAGGTCGAGACAGGCAATTTCCACAAGACACTCCCATTTGGATTTTTTTCAGTTGAGCGAGCAAAAGGACTGCCGAACTCTAGCGATTCACGCAGGCCACCGCAACGCAGTGCAGATTTTGTTAACATCCCCCTCGTATAGAGCGCCCAGCGCCATTGACCTGTAGGAACCGTCCTGATGAACCAAGCCTTCGATGTCGCTGAACTCGCCGCGACCTATGCCAACAAGTCCGCCCAGGACATCCTCAAGCTGGCATTCAGCCAGTTCGGCGATGACCTGTGGATTTCCTTCAGTGGTGCCGAGGACGTGGTACTGGTGGATATGGCCTGGAAGCTCAACAAGAACGTCAAAGTCTTCAGCCTCGACACCGGCCGCCTGCATCCGCAGACCTACCGGTTTATCGAGCAGGTGCGCGATTTCTACAAGATTGATATCGAGTTGATCTCCCCGGACCAGAGCAAGCTGGAGCCCTTCGTCAAGGAAAAGGGCCTGTTCAGCTTCTACAAGGACGGCCATGGCGAATGCTGCGGCGTGCGCAAGATCGAACCACTGCGCCGCAAGCTCTCCGGCGTCAGCGCCTGGGCCACCGGCCAGCGTCGCGACCAGAGCCCCGGCACCCGTAGCCAGGTGGCGGCCCTGGAAGTCGACAGCGCGTTCTCTACGCCCGAGCGCACGCTCTACAAGTTCAACCCGCTGGCACAAATGACCAGTGAAGAGATCTGGGGTTACATCCGCATGCTGGAGTTGCCGTACAACAGCCTGCACGAACGCGGTTTTATCAGCATCGGTTGTGAGCCTTGCACCCGCCCGGTGCTGCCAAACCAGCATGAACGCGAAGGCCGGTGGTGGTGGGAAGAGGCAACCCAGAAGGAATGCGGGTTACATGCGGGCAATATCATCAGCAAGGCCTGATCTGGCAACACATGAAAAATGTGGTGTGGGCTTGTGTGGGAGCGAGCAAGCCCGCTCCCATATTTGCTTACGGCGCATCATCATTGTGTACACATAAACGTAACCAACAGTGCCATTTTTGTGTGCACTTTAATAGTTACGCACCGAAAAGTTACACCCCTTTACAGCCAACTTCCTACATCTCCTATTCGCACATCCCTGCATAAAAATAAATACCTGTTCAAACGGTCAACTTATAGCTGTTTAAATTCAGCTATTTATTAATCAGACATGCAAAAACGAAATAAACAAAACTTTTGATAGATAAAAACCTGGCACACAAGTGGCTAAGGGAGTTGAAGTCTTTGTATACAACTTCAACAACAACCCTCATACACTTTGTGTCCGCATGCCAGGCGCGCCGAACCACGCGCCCGCTGCAGACGCCAGGAGCCTGCCGGAATGCGTACAAGTCTCTCCAACAACCTCGCACTGGATCTGCCCTCCTCTACGTCCCCCCCCACGACCGCCAACCCCGGCCCGCTGGTGCTCAGCCCGCGCCTGCACAACAAGGATCTGGCACCCACCAAGGTCGAAGGCCGGCGCTGGGGCGGCTATAGCATCTTTGCCCTGTGGACCAACGATGTGCACAACATCGCCAACTACTCCTTTGCCATCGGCTTGTACGCCCTGGGCCTGGGTGGCTGGCAGATTCTGTTGTCCCTGGGGATCGGCGCGGCGCTCGTGTATTTCTTTATGAACTTGTCGGGCTATATGGGCCAGAAAACCGGTGTGCCGTTTCCGGTGATCAGCCGGATAAGTTTCGGCATATATGGCGCACAAATTCCCGCGCTTATCAGGGCCGTGATTGCAATCGCCTGGTTCGGGATTCAAACCTACCTGGCATCAGTCGTGTTCCGCGTGCTGTTGGTGGCGATTCATCCAGGACTCTCCGACTACGACCACAACTCGATCCTCGGCCTCTCAACCTTGGGCTGGGCCTGCTTTGTGATGATCTGGTTTGTACAACTGGTGATTCTGGCGTACGGCATGGAAATGGTCCGACGCTACGAAGGCTTTGCCGGCCCGGTGATTCTGCTGACCGTTGCGGCACTGGCCGGCTGGATGTACTTCCAGGCCAGCGGCAACATCGCCTGGTCAATCCGCGAGCCCCTGAGCGGTGGCGAGATGTGGCGCAATATCTTTGCCGGCGGCGCCTTGTGGCTGGCGATCTACGGCACCCTGATCCTCAACTTCTGCGACTTCGCCCGTTCATCGCCCTGCCGCAAGACCATCCAGGTCGGTAACTTCTGGGGCCTGCCGGTGAACATCCTGCTGTTCGCAATCATCACCATACTGCTGTGCGGCGGGCAGTTCCAACTCAATGGCCAGGTGATCGAAAGCCCCACCCAGATCATCGCGGCCATTCCCAATACCTTCTTCCTGGTACTGGGATGCCTGGCCTTTCTGATCGTCACCGTGGCGGTGAACATCATGGCCAACTTCGTTGCCCCGGCCTTTGTATTGAGCAACCTGGCGCCCAAGTACCTGAACTTCCGCAGCGCCGGGCTGATCAGTGCGTTCCTCGCCGTGCTCATCCTGCCCTGGAACCTCTACAACAGCCCGCTGGTGATTGTGTACTTCCTCTCCGGCCTCGGTGCCCTGCTGGGCCCACTGTATGGCGTGATCATGGTGGACTACTGGCTGATCCGTAAGGGCCAGATCAACGTGCCGCAGCTGTACAGCGAAGACCCTGACGGCGCGTATTACTACAGCCGCGGGGTCAACCTGCGGGCGGTGGCTGCGTTTGTCCCGGCGGCGATGATTGCCATTGCCCTGGCGCTGTTGCCGGGCTTTGCCAGCGTCTCGCCGTTCTCCTGGCTGTTTGGGGCCGGCATTGCCGGGGTGCTGTACCGGCTGATCGCCAAGCGCCAACCGTTCTATGCCGATATCAGCGGCGAGAGCATCGCTGTCGACAACGCCAGCCATTGAACAGGGAGCCTTCCATGCGCATTCTCGTCGTCAACGTCAACACCACCGAATCCATCACCGAGGCCATCGCCCAGCAGGCCCGCAGCGTTGCGGCGCCAGGCACCGAAGTTGTCGGGCTGACCCCGTTTTTCGGCGCCGAATCGGTAGAAGGCAACTTCGAAAGCTACCTGGCAGCCATCGCCGTGATGGACCGGGTGCTGGCCTACGACCAGCCATTCGATGCCGTAATCCAGGCCGGTTATGGCGAACATGGCCGCGAAGGCCTGCAGGAACTGTTGAACGTGCCGGTGGTGGATATCACCGATGCCGCCGCCAGCACCGCGATGTTCCTCGGCCATGCTTACTCTGTGGTCACCACCCTGGACCGCACGGTGCCGCTGATCGAAGACCGGCTCAAGCTTTCCGGGCTGTATGAGCGCTGCGCCTCGGTGCGGGCCAGTGGCATGGCGGTGCTGGAGTTGGAAGAGCACCCGCAGCAGGCCATGGAAGCGATTGTGCGCCAGGCCGAGTTGGCCATCAGCGAAGACAAGGCCGAGGTGATCTGCCTGGGTTGCGGTGGCATGGCCGGGCTCGATGAGCAGATCCGCCAGCGCACCGGCGTACCGGTGGTAGATGGCGTGACCGCTGCCGTGACCCTGGCCGAATCCCTGGTGAGGCTGGGGCTGTCGACCTCGAAGGTGAGGACCTATGCGACACCCCGCCCCAAGAAAGTCATCGGTTGGCCGGGGCGATTCGCACAGTAGGCCATCACCGACAAACCGGCTCAGACGGCACTGAACCGCTGCGCCAACTGCTGCTTTGCAAACTGCTCGATGATGAAGTCGACAAACACCCGGGTCTTGCCCGGCAGCAGCTTGTGTTCTGCGTAATACAGCGAGATGTTGCCGTCATCGACGTACCAGTCGGGCAGCACCCGCACCACCGCGCCACTGTCGAGGAACGGCACGGCCATGGGCATGCTGACCAGGGCAATGCCCAGGCCTTGGGTGCAGGCGCAACACGCAGCTTCGGAGTCGCCCATGGTCATGCGCGGCTTGAGCATCAACGGGCGCTGTTCGCGGGCGCGGTTGGTCAGTTGCCAGGTACGCACGCGGCCGGTTTGCGGCGAACGAATCAGGATGCCATTGCACAGCGCCAGGTCTTCAGGAACCTGCACGGGCAGGCGTTGCGCCAGGTAATCGGCCGAAGCCACCAGAATCCGGTGGGCCGGGGCCAACTTGCGCGCGACCACGCCTTGCGGCAGCTCGAACCCGCCACCGATGGCCGCGTCAAAACCCTGGCCGATCAGGTCGACCTGGCGATTATCAAAGTGCCAGTCAGGGCTGAGATCGGGAAAGCGCTGCAGAAACTCCGCCAACAGCGGTACCACATAACGGTTGCCGAATACCGTGCCCATACTCACTTTGAGCGTGCCCACAGGCCGGCCTTCGGCACTGGCCAGGTTGGCCACGGCATTCTGGATGGTCGTGAGACTGGCGCTGACCTGCTCAAGAAACAACTTGCCGGCTTCGGTCATTGTCAGGCGCCGGGTGCTGCGCTGAAATAGCCGCACACCCAGGCGCGCCTCCAGCTTGGCCACACTCTTGCCGACGGCGGCCGGCGTCAGGCTCAGGTGCCGGGCCGCCTCGGCAAAGCTGCCGCCTTCGGCGCTGCGCACAAAGCATTCGATACTGCCGAAGCTCTCCATATCACCCCACTCTAAACTTTTGGTTTACACAGACTATAGCAATCACGGTCTACCGAGGGGCACCCGTGGGGTCGATACTCGACGCCAACAACAAGGCACCCCTGCCTTGCATGACTGGGAGATCGACATGACCACGCAAAACCTCAGCGGCAAAGTTGCCTTGATCCAGGGCGGTTCCCGCGGCATCGGCGCTGCCATCGTCAAGCGCCTGGCGGCGCAAGGTGCAGCCGTTGCCTTCACCTACGTCAACTCTGCTGCCAAGGCCGAGGCCCTGCAGGACAGTGTCGTCAGCAATGGCGGCCAAGCCCTGGCGATTCATGCCGACAGCGCCGATGCCGAGGCTATTCGCAAGGCGGTCAACACGACTGTCGAGGTGTTCGGGCGCCTGGATATCCTGGTGAACAACGCCGCGGTACTGGCGGCAGGCCCATTGGAAGAGTTCAAACTGGAGGACTTTGACCAGACCCTGGCCATCAACGTACGCAGCGTGTTTATCGCCACCCAGGCAGCAGCCCGGCACATGGGTGAAGGTGGGCGGATCATCAATATCGGTAGCACCAACGCCGAGCGCATGCCCTTCGCCGGCGGCGGCCCGTACGCCATGAGCAAGTCAGCGCTGGTGGGCTTGACCAAGGGCCTGGCGCGCGACCTGGGGCCACGGGGGATTACCATCAACAATGTGCAACCGGGCCCGGTGGACACCGACATGAACCCGGCCAACAGTGAGTTTGCCGAAAGCCTGCTGGGGCTCATGGCAATCGGTCGATATGGACAAGTGGAAGAGATTGCCAGTTTTGTGGCTTACCTAGTTGGACCCGAGGCTGGCTACATCACGGGGGCAAGCCTGTCCATCGATGGTGGCTTCAGCGCATAACCTTGTAGGAGCCGGCTGGCCGGCGATGGCGCCCTCAAGGCCGCTATCGCCGGCCAGCCGCGCGTTGATTCAGCGCATCGGCGGCAGGCCGTAGGCGGCCAGGTCGAAGTCCGCGAGTTTGCGGATGATCTGGTCGGCATGCGCGTACTTGCTGTCGGCCATGGCTTCATCGGGCACCGCGATGGCGGTCATGTTCGCCGCCTTGGCGGCAGTCACGCCAAACGGTGAGTCTTCAAACACCAGGCAATCCTCCGGCGCAACGCCCAGGCGCCTGGCGGCGGTCAGGAAGATGTCTGGCGCAGGTTTGGCAGCGCCGACTTGCGGATCGTCGGCCGTGACGATTGTGCCGAACAGGCCAAACCATTCACGGTGCAGGGTGGTCTTGTGGCCAAACGAATGGCGCGACGAACTGGTGCCCACGGCGATCGGAATATTGTGCGCACTTAAATGCCGCACCAATGCCTCGGCACCTGGCATGCCCAGCGCCTTGGGAAAGCGCTCGCTCATCAACGGCTCACGGATACGCAGGAACTCTTCGGGCGTGATCGGCAAGTCCAGCGCCTTGACCACATACTCGGCCAGGTCCTGGGCGCCACGACCGATGATGTGCTGCTTGATGCCCCAGTCGTAAGTGCGGCCATAGCGCTCGGCGATGATCTGCGTGACTTCGGTGTAGATGCCTTCAGTGTCCAGCAGCAACCCGTCCATATCGAAAATCACGGCCTTGATCGGGCCGACAGCAGTACGCGATGCACTCATCACAAAAGATCCGTGGCAAAGGACTAAAAGGATTCAGCACAATAACGGCCCTGCCGGCCTGCAAGCAACTCATTATCCCTTAGACTGGCGGCCTGCCCGTTCAAGCGAACCCGATATGCTTTTGCGCATTGCTGCCGACAGCCTGGTGCTGTTTCACCTGTGTTTTATCCTGTTTGTGCTGTTCGGTGGCCTGCTCGCCCTGCGCTGGCGCCGGGTCATCTGGCTGCACTTGCCCGCCGCAGCCTGGGGCATGGCCGTCGAGTTCTTCCACCTGCCCTGCCCCCTGACCCGCTGGGAAAACCTGCTGCGCCACCTCGCAGGGCAAGAGGGTTATGGCGCAGGCTTTATCGAGCACTACATCATTGCCCTGATCTATCCGGCGGGGCTGACACCGCAGATCCAAATCGGCCTGGGCGCCCTGGTCCTGTTGATCAATATTGCGGTGTATGCGCGCCTTTTCAGGCGCGCGTAGCCGGGTTCGTTGCACACGCGGGTATCCCAATCACAATTCTTCGCTATATAGTAAAAAATACAGCGATTAGCCCAATAAAAACCGAGGACACCCCGTTGAACGCACCTTCGAAGGAAGCCGTGGGCGCCGCCTACAGCATCGATTCCATGCGCCACGCCCAAGCCATGACTTGGCGTGCCATTGAGCAATTGTCCCAGCAGATCCGCCCCGGCATGCTCGAATCCGAGGCCCGCGAGCTGGGCAAGCAGGTGCTGGCCCAATTGGACATGCAGCGCATCTGGCATCCGCTGCTGGTGCGATTTGGCGCCAACAACTACCCGTTCGCGGTTTTCGAAACCAAGGCCCCCGGTTTATAAGGGCTGCAGCCCGGTGGTGCGCACAGGATCTGTCCCATGGCAGTCCCATGGCTAAAATGCACCAGGTTGCAGAAAACGGTCACAACAGGCGCTTTGAACGATTTATGTTGAGCCATGGGAAAAAGGTAATTTTGGTAATTATCTGTCAAAAACCTTATAAACCTCAATAAAATCAGGTAGTTGGTAAAGTTTATAGAGGTAATAATAAGGTAAGTAAGTGGTTAGGAAATTACTTTCAGAGACAGTAATGCCAGTGAGCTGCCAAACCCAGTAAAATGCGGGGCTGAACAAAACATTACCTCTCTCGTTACCTTATATTACCCTCCGAGGTAATAGCTGAAAGCCACGTTCTATAAGGGCTCCAGCCAATTCTGACCTACCAATTACTAAAATTACCCTTTTCCCACCCCTCGCCTGGAAAATGGTCATGCGCCCATCGTTTCGGCGTTGTTTTTCCACACGCTCTGGATTGGTACTGACAGCCTGAACTTGATGGTGATGCTGTGCAATGCCGCAGAATGCTGGAAACCCCGACAGGCTGGGCCTCACAGTCGTTTTTGCGTAGGGTCCGACAGCGACTGGTTGAGCCCTGATATGAACGGTTCCGAAAACGAAAACACCGCCTGCAGTAAGTTTTCACAGCCATAGCCCCCGTAAACCGGGCACCTCGTCTGCGTGACCACTCCCCTACCGCCTCGTGGCGTATGTGCAAGGCCACTGCACTTTTTTGCAAAGCCTTGCACTCTGTGCAATTGCGAAACCTCCCCCAGAGCCCGCAGCGGGCTTGAGCTGGGGCACCGTTTGCACCCCACTACCCGTTTGCACAAAAAAGGGACACAAAGCCCGTCGGCGGGAGGGGGATAAGTGCTTTTTGAATGACTTTTTTTATGGATGAGCTACTATTTTCTGCAGGTGAACGCTCAAAATGGACTTGAGATATTTTATGGCGACTATTCGACAACACTTTGTACCTCAGGGGTACTTGAGGGGTTTTACAGAAAGCCCCGAGTCTGCATATGTATGGGTTTATGATAAAAGAGACGGACGACTACCCGCGAGAAAATCGGTCAGGTCAATTGCTTGGGCTCCCTCCTACTATGCACAAGAGCATGAAGACGGTAGCGAAGACATAGACTCGGTGGAAAAAAAACTCGCTCTAACAATTGACAGTGAAATACCTAAAATTATAAAAAGTCTTAATTCCAAACCGGGCGAACTAGTAAATATCAGCGAAGAGGACCAGGGCAAGCTGGCGTTTTTTATTGGTATTTCGCTGACCAGAGTCCCGAGCTTTCGGGATGGAATTAACGATATGTACTCTAGTGTCGCCAGCTTTGCCTTAAATCAAGTAGCGCTGGAAAATGAAGCTCTTGCTAAAGTTATAGATGAGACCGGACTAATAGCAGAAGCTAAACCATGGGTTTCACTTCGCCCAATGGTCGACATGGCAAACGAAATTGCGCTAAGCGCGCTAAGTAAGAACTGGCAGTTCTTTTTGCCTTCACATGACATACCTTTTTTGACTTCTGACAACCCAGTACTATTTTCAGGAGGCTCGGTAGGTCTTAAACATTTAGGACCTGCGCATCCAGGAGCAGAATTAGTCATCAATCTCACGAAAAGTCTGTCCCTTGTTTGCACACCAAAAAAAGGACTTCCATCCCTATCTACATTCCAATTATCGCCAAACGACACAAGAAAATTCAACAAAGGTATTGTCCGAGCGGCCCGACATCGGGTTTTCTCCAATCACAAATCAGAAAAAATTGAAAGACTGGTAAAAAACTCTGCAGGGCTGGAGCAAAGAATAATTGTATAACTCAAAACTTTAAGGATATCTTATGCGCTTATACAAATACCTCTCTCCAGAACTAACTTCTGTTTTAGAAAATCAAATGGTCCGCTTTTCACAGCCATCAAGCTTAAACGACCCATATGAGCTAAAACCGCATATATCATCTTTAATGTCCGACGAAGAAATGCTGACCCATTTCTCTCAACACCTACCCAGCATGATTGATGATGAATATCTCAAACTCGACCCACATATAAAATCGGTATTTCCGTATGGCCAATTCAAAAAGGCAATGACAAAAATCTTAAAAAACAGTGAACCATTAATGCTAAACACAATCACAACACACACTCCACTCTTCTCAGAGAAACTGTTCGAAACCATGGATAAGTTCCTTGGGATTTTTTGCTTGTCGGAGATACCAGATAACGAACTTATGTGGTCACACTATGCTGATGCCCATCAAGGCTTTCTCTTGGAATTCGATTCTGAATCACTATTTTTCAATCAAAAAAGGTCAAGCGTCGATGAACTTAGATACTTAAGACAAATACAGTACTCAGCACAAAGGCCTTCAATAACGTTAAACAAAATTAAGGACTTTACACCTTTTTTAACAAAGGGAACTCAATGGAGCTATGAACGAGAGTGGCGAATGATGCTCCCCTTAGCCGAAGCTTCTCAAGTAATTGAAAAAGAAAACACAAAGATACATCTCTTTCAATTTCCACATGACGCAATAAAAACCATAACACTAGGACACCGAATGACCACCGCTAGAAAAGCTTACATAAAGGATGTTATAAACTCCACAAATCAATTCGACCACGTAAAACTATATGAAGCTAAAATAGGCACTACTGACTACAGCATCTTCGCTGAGGAGTGCTCAAGGACATGACGAAAACCATGACTGGCAGCATCAATCCTTATTAAAATATATTACTTCCCACTCAAACAGTAATATCTTTCAAACTTAAGGCATGAGACTTTGCAACAACCGACGCTGCTATGAATAGCCCAGCATTGTCAGGAGGTGGGCTCGATGCATGGACATGGGCCGCAACCTCAACATTCATTAACTCCACCAAGTCGAGCAGGTCACACAGCACTTTAAAAATGTTCACACTCTCAGACCCGATATGGTTCTTCGGTGCCACCAACCGCTGACTGACTGCCGCCACGCTCTCGCGCAACCCTTCAATCCTTTCCTCCATATCCCCACCCACCGTGGCGTTATGCTTCTGCCCCACCACTAGGTTCAAGTCCCGCCCGGTCGCCTGGTGCAGATCATCCATCGCCGCCAGACTGGTCGACCCGCCCGACAACAGCTTGAGCGCGCCAAGGGCCTCCAACGTCTTGATGCCACCCACCGACTCAGTGGAATGGTCATCCACCGTCCTGGTGTGGCTCTGGTAGCGCTCCGTGTTGCCCAGGGCCTCCACTTCCCGCTCTATTGCCTTGTCGTGGATCTTGCCGTCAGTCTGGCGCAGCCAGTTGCCGTCGGCATCGACACGCTGCTGACAGGCTTCGCTGTGCTGCCACACCTGGTCACCCTTTGGCACGCTGGGCATGCTCAGGCCGTGGGGTAGGATCGTCTGGATATAGGGCTTGTGCGGCAGGCCATAGGCAAAGCACACCACCACCTGGGTGCCTTCCTCGGGAAAGGCATAGATGCCCATTTCCTCGCCACCAGTGGGTAGCGGCAACGGCACGCTGGCAAGGATGGGCAGTTTGCTATCTGGCTCGCCATCCGGCCCCAGGACCTCGATATCAACCGCATAGCGCGGCCGGAAGTCGTCACAGATACCGGCGCCGGCCGGTGCGTCGGCTACGGCGACAACCCGTGCAAAGCGTGGCAGGTGGTAACCGCCTGTGAGTTCGGGGAATTGTCGTTCTACGCTGCGCTTGATTGCGTCGTCCATCGGATGGCCATCTGATTATCGACGAGGGCCACACTGGTGATGCGCTCGCCGTGGTTGATCGTTGCACCTGGTCGTAGCCCGGGAAGGGCTGCAATCATTGCGCTTTGGTTGCCCTGGTAGTCGTCGAACAATTCCGCCGGCAACTGCAGCGGCGGGCGAACGCCAAAGAAGCTGTCAGCCCAACTACCCACGAACACCTCCCCATCACCCTGCTGCTGCCAGATAAAGTCGGGGATGTTGAACACCCGGGCCAGGCTGTCCATCGCTTGGTAACCGGCGGCCAGGCTGTAGAAGAACGGCGCCTTAACCCCGGCGTAGGGCTTGTCCGGCACGCGAAAACGTAGGCCGGTGTGCTGGCTGATCTCGACCAGGACGGCGCGCAGATCAACGTGGCGCAGGTTCAGCGGCAGCGGGTTGGCCAGGATCGCCGCCAGCTCACGGCAGAACAGCACCTGCTGGGTGCTGCTGGCCGTGGTGGAGCGTTCGACGTAACCAATGAAGTGACGCTGCAGCGTGCTGTCGTTGTAGCCGATATCGAGTGTCACCAGGCCTTTGACCGGGGCGGTGGCCTGGATGGTGAAGGTCGCCCGGCCGGGGCTCTTGGCGTCCAGTCGCACTTCGTTTTTGACCAGGACATAAGGCACGCCACCGATGGCCAACACCTTGTGCAGCTTCATGGGGTGTTACTCCCGCCCAGCCAGCCATCCACCTTTTTCAGCGTGGCTTCAAAGCCTGTCAGTTCCTCGGGGCCTTCGCTGGAGCCTCCACCGTCGCCGGTACCGCCCACCGCCCCGCCGGGGCCAGACTGGGCTGTCACCTTGTTACCTGGGCGCCGGCCTTCGACTCTCTCAGGGTTGGACAGTTTTTCGGTCAGAGTGAACTGGATTAACCAGCCGCGCAGGTTGTCGTCTTCCCGGGCGCTCACGCCTTCGGTGAACGTCACCTGGCGCATGCCGAACGCGGCCGCCGTGTCGTTGACGATGCGGTACGTCTTGAGCTGGCCACCTCCGGCGGTTGCTTCCACCAGGCGCATCAGGTCGCGCAGTTGCACCTGGTCAACAAATGGGATCATCAGCGTTACTGTCAGGGTCTTGGGCTTGAAGCCCTTGTGCCCCTTGTCGGTGTTGCTGGTCTGGCCTGACAGATCGTCGCTCTCAATGCGCAGATTGCCAGTGACCTTGAGGTTCTTCCCGCGTACCTCTTGCCCGTCGAGTAATAGCGTCATAGGCCCACCAGCTCGCGAACAAAGCTCAGGCCCTGCTCAGATCCCACCAGCAGCGCGCCGGCACACAACACCCACTCATGCCCCGGGGCCTCGCCTTGCAACAGCGCCTGGCGAAGCTCGGTGGCGTTGCCGGGGCCGATCAGGCGCGCGCGCATGCTGCTGTCGGGATTGCCGTTGGCCAGCAGCGCTTTCAGGTCATCCAGCTGTTTGTCGCGGCTCTGTTGCTGGGCAGCCTTGCGCGTGGACAGGGCCGAAAGATCCGCCATGGGCGAGCTGTCGGCGGCGTAGCTCTCCAGGACAGAAAGCTGGCCGGCCATGGATTGCTGGGCAGCCTTGACCACCGTGCAGCGCTCCAGGGGCAGTGTCTGCCAACGGGGCAACGCGCCAGCGGTGGGGATCTCCCACTTTTCCGTTTCCAGCTTCGACAAGTGCCGCGCTCGGCGTTCGGCTCGCACCAGGTCAGGCATCGGCAACAACGCATTGAAGCGCGCCAGGCTCTCGGCCAACTGATCAAAGCGCGTGGCCAGGAACATCAGACACAGGGCGAACTGGGGGCCATCGGGCCGGCCGGTGTCGCTCACGTCCACCAGTTTGCCGGCGAGCTGCTGCAGCAAGTTCGGCGCTGACAGGAAACGCTGATATCCGCGGCCCTGGCCAACGCCGCTTTGAAACGGCGTCACCACCAGGCACGCGGGCGCCTCGCCCATCTGTGTGGCGAGCGCGTCACGGCCTGCAATGATCGCGCCCTGGGCGGCCTCGCCTACCGGCCCCGGGTTGGTGCTGGTCTTGCCGCCCAGGTCTGCCAGGCGCTTGGCCGTGCTGACCTGCTCGGTGCTGGCCAGATCCTTGGCCGCTGACAACTGGCCCATCCATTGCGTGGCCTGTTCTGGCCAGCGCATGGTCACCGGTGCCCAGGTCATGGTTGCAGGCTCTCCCAGGTCACCACCTCCATAGCGTTCAAGTCTCCATCGGCCAGGGCCTGGTCCAATCGCTGTTTAAGCACATTGGCCCGCTGCAGCAGCTCCATTTTGAAGGTGGTGAAGTCTTCGCTGACCTGGCGCAGCTGCTTGGCCGTGTGCTGGCGCAGCTCTTTGACGCCCGCCTCGTCGCGGCAGCCGTAGGGGCTGTCAAAGCCCTGCAAAATCACGCTGGTCAAGTTCAGTTGATCATCCAGTTTGCTGGGGTACTGGTGAGGCGCGCCCAACGCCGGCGACCAGAAGCCGCCGGTGATCGCGGTTTCACACGCGGTATTGATCTCGCTGTTCTTCTGCCGGTACAGGCTCTGCAGCTGCTCGGGCTTGCTGGTCCCGGGCGCCAGGCGCGCCACGGGCTGTTTGGTTTCGCTGTCGAACACGATCTGCAAGCCTTCGGACTGCTTGGCCAGCAAATAGGAGTAATCCTGGTAGCTGATCGGCACGCTGTCGCGTGGGCGTTTTGGGTGAATGCCATCCACCAGAAAGGTGTGAAGTGATGGGCTGTAAAAATACTTGCTCATAGGGGATTCCCTTAGTGACCTATCGCGATATAGCCGTAGGTGGATACCGCTGTGGCGTTGGCGATAAAACCGGTACGAGTGCGGGAGCCGGCCACAATGTTCATCACCTCGGCCTGGCCGGATGTGTCCTCGCCCGTGCCCATGTTGAGTACAAAACATTTGTTGGGGAACCCGATCGGGAACAGGAACTGGCTGCCGTTGTTTGCGATGTAGGCATTGCCCCACTGGATGATCAGCCCGCCCAACCAGCGCGGAAACGCGATATAGCCGTTGTCGGCCAGGCTGATCGAAAAGCCCCAACGCAGGGTGCGCGGCGTCACGATGCTGGTTTCATCGGCCCCGGCGTCCAGTTGTTCCAGGCTGGCGATCGGCGCGATGCCGGGCACACCAGGAAGGGCCTTTTTGCTGCTGTCGATCACCTCGGACGATCCCGTAAACACAATAGGATTTGGTCCAGGTGCGACTCGCTGCACACGCATAGCGCCGCCGCCGGCAATCAGCACGACCGCTGAGCGGGATTCATCGTGGCGCATCCAGTGGGCGCCGTTCCAATAACAGTTTTGCGCCAAGTGGGTTTCTTCCAGCGCCGTCAAAAAGCCGAAGGAACCAGCGTGAATATCCAGACTGTTCCCAGGCAGTGGGTTCAAATTCGGGATGGCGTCATCGATCCCGTAATGGGCCAGCTTGGTGCCCTTGTCGGCTTTCTTCTTCAGTTCAGCATCGATCTGGATCAACCACTGGTGATGCTGGTTCAACGACTGACGCAGTTGATCCAAAAAGCTATTGATGCTCGTTTTATCGTAGGTGTCGCCACTGTCCCGTAGCTTCTCGCTGTAGCTCCAGTTGATCGGGTTCAGGCCTGCTTCGGCTTTACGCACATATACGTTACCGGCGTTGGCAAACACCGTAACGCACGGTTTTGATTCGTCATGGCGCACCCAGTAGTGGCCGTCCCAGTAACAATTTTGGGCCAGGTTGGTCTCAACCGCCGAGGTGAGAAAAGCATAGGTTCCACCGTGAATATCCAGACTGTTGCCGGGCAGCGGGTTCACGTTCGGAATGGCATCATTGATCCCGTAATCATCGAGTTTTGTACCTTTGTTCGCCTTCTTGGCGATCGCCTCGTCAATGGCCTTAATCAACTGATCGATCTTGTCGGAGGTGTAGGTGTTGCCACTGTCGCGCACGTCGAACACTGACGCCCAGACGATCGGGTTTTTGCCTGGGCCAACCCGCTGCACTCGAACTGTGCCAGAGCCAGCAATCAATGACACCGCTGCCCGTTTTTCGTCATGACGTACCCAGTCGGCGCCGTTCCAGTAGCAGTTCTGGCACAGGTGCGTTTCATTGAGCGCGGTCAAAAAGCCATAGGAGCCGCCGTGAATATCCAGGCTGTCACCCAGTGGATTGCGATTGGGAATGGCGTCATCGATCTTGTAATCAGCGAGTTTCGTGCCCTTGTTGGCCTTCTTGTCCAGCTCGCCTTCAACCCACTTTTCCCCCGCAAAATGCTTCACCAGGGAATCACTGATCGGCTCGGCCTGGCGCAGATCGGCCACGCTGTTGGAGTCGGGTAGATCCGCCAGCGGCACGCAGAAATGGCGCACGCCGGCGCTGTCGGTGAAGTCGGCCAGAGCGGCGCCGAAACGCACTTCCCAACGGGCCACCACGTCGCTCAACTGGCGCTCCAGGCTCACATCCAGCCAGGCTTTGGCAGGAAAGCCCGGCGGTGCCACGGCGACGGCAGCCGCCGCCAACACCCGCACGCCCTCGATATAGGCCGTCCCGGGTTGCACCTGGTAACTGTTGCCGACCTTGGCCAGCTTCAGCCCGTCGCTGAAAAAGCAGGCCCGGCCGAAGGTGTCGCGGTTGCTCAGGCGCTCGCGCTCGTCGATGCCATGCAGGCGCACGGTGAAGTCGTGCTGCCAGGTCTTGGCGTCGATGGTGATCCCTGTCAGGGCCTGGGCGCCGTCGAACACCACCAGGAAGTTGCGGGTAACGTTGTTGCCCAGCTGCAGCGGCGGGATGTTCTTGCGCTTCTGCTGCAGCGGCACATAGGCCACGGCCAGCAACACGCCTTCGGCGGTTTCCAGGCCGATCCAGTTCCAATTAAAATCCCCGATATCGCTGCCCAGCATCAGGCTGTAAACAATCTGGTTGGGGTTCACAAAGCCTTTTTGCGTGACGTCATAGCTCGCCACCAGGTGCGCGGCCGGCTTCGGTGCTGCTCGATCTACCTGGCCGTTCGGGTCCAGCCCAGGCACGTTGGCCAGGACAAACCGGGAAACGATCAGGGGTTGTTGTGCGCCTTGTTTTTGCGCGATCAGGCTTTCACCTGCAAGGGTAATGCTGGCTCCCATGGGGGCTCCTACAGGCTGGCGACCAGCGTTTGCTGATCGTCGTTGAAGTCCACCGCGACGATGCGCAGTGACACGGGGGTGATGGTCACGAAGTCATAACGCCGGCAGGTGCGGCCGTACTGCTGGATCAGCACCCGCAACAGCTCGGGGTTCTGCGACAGTTGGGAGTCGGAAAGACGCAACAGCACCACGTCCCAGTCCCGATCGGGCATGCGCTCGTCGATCTCGACGTACCCCACGCCGAGGCGCTGCAGGATGCGTTTAAGCCCGGCCGTGCTGCCCGCATCGACCGCGTTGATGAAGGCGAATTTGACCCGCAGGCGGTACAGGCTTTCGGGTTCGTCCTTGAAGCGGCTGATATCCCGCTGCCAGGCCAGCAGATCGAGGACGGTCAAATGGCAGGTGTCGGCATCCATCTGCAGCAGCGGCCATTGCAACCAGCCCTCGACCGTTTCCCACCACTTTTGGCTGGCGGCTTTGAGCTTGGTCAGTTGCGGGCCATCCAACCAGAACGGCAAATTGAGCTTGATCATGCGAACACCACCTGCAGGCTGCTGATCCGGGGAATCGTCAGCTCTGACACGATGTCGGCGTTATCGAAGCGCAACGACTCAATGCCGGCGAACTGCTGGTGGAGTTCTTCGCCCAGGCGGCTAAAGGAGAACCGCGACTGCGGATAGGTCAGCGTCGGCTGGTAGTCGCCGGTGCCGCTCTCGCGAAAGGCTGCACGGATGAATAGATCGACTTCGGCCTGCAGCTTTGT
The DNA here is from genome assembly GCF_000730425.1 of Pseudomonas fluorescens. Lineage (NCBI taxonomy): Bacteria > Pseudomonadati > Pseudomonadota > Gammaproteobacteria > Pseudomonadales > Pseudomonadaceae > Pseudomonas > Pseudomonas fluorescens. The sequence continues at coordinate 1,986,855 of NZ_CP008896.1, forward strand.
GCGCTGCTCGACGGTCAGCAGGCTACGTGGCCACAGGGTCAACTTCAGCGCGTGCTGGGTCTCAGGCATCACCATGACCAGCAGATCGTCACCATGACCATGGTTGCCCTGGTCGCGGATATGGGCGTTGATTTGCTCCAGGTACGTCGCCGCCGGCACGTCCGCGTCGAACAGCACATAGGCATTGGCACTGCCTGGGCCCCGTGGGGCGCCATGCAGAAAATACACGCCATCGGGCCGCACGCCCGGGAAGCCGGCGATCATCGCCCGGTATACCGCGTCGGTGTGCCACTGGTTGACCGCCGAGAACTGGTTGCGCACCCGCAAACGCAGCTGCTCATCAGGCTCAGGATCTGCACCAGGTGCAATCAACCAGCCGTCAGCATTGACCACCTGGGCGATGCCGGCGATCGGCACCGGCAGGATGGCGTAGTAACCCGGGGCCAGGTTGTAGCCGCTGCCCACGTCCTGGGCCTCCACCGGCACTTCCAGCTGCATCAGCCCATCGGCAAAGGTCGCCGCCTGGGTGGTCACCAACTGGTAGATATGGCCATTGATCGCGGCCGACTGCACCAGGATGCCGGCGGGCAACTCCAGGGCGCCGCCGGCAACGTCGCGGGTAAACAGCAGCACGCCTTTGGCCTTGGTCGCACCTTTGCGCTCGACGTTGACCGCCCAGGCCAACATGTCCAGCCACTTACGGACGGCGGTTTTGACAAAGAAGTTAGGCAGCACGGTGTCGCTGACGAAGGTGATCAGCCACATGACCGGTTTGGTCACCAGGGCCGTGATCAACCGCCAGAACGGGGAATAGGCGCTGGTGTTGCTCAACTTGCTGCCCTGGGCCTCAACTTCCTTTTCCCAGGCTTTGCGCAAACCTTCCTCGGTTACCGGAATGCCGGACTCTGCCAGCGCCTGTTTAAAATCAACGTCGCTCACAGGGTCACCTCGATGTCGCCAAATTTCAGGGTTTTAGCCGTGACCAGGTACTGCCCGGTTTGCACCTGGTTAATCAGCGCGGTCCCGGGCACCAGGCGCTGGTCGGCCTCCACCAGCAGCTCCAATTGCTGGATGCAGTCGCGCTGACGCAGCTTGCTGCGCTCGGCCACCAGCGTTACCAGCAGGCCGCTTTCGCGGATCATGTGCGCAATGTCCTGGGCGATGCTGGCCCGGTCATCGATCAGCAGCGGCTGACGGGACGGATCCAGCGCCAAGTCGTTGTCGATGATCAGCAGGTCGATGTATTCGCTCATCCCCCCACCGCCATAGCCAACATGCCTTCCAGCTCCAGCGGGTTCATTTGTTTGCCGGTGTGAATGTTCACGTTCTCCACATGGGTGCCCTTGTTCTGGGTTTGGTTGTTGTTCTGGATGCTTGCCAGCAGACCGCCCCGGGGCACAGCGTCTGGCCGCTTCGGTGACAGGCTGGCCACAGAGCCGTTGATACGCTGCTGACTTTGCTCGGCCTGCTGCATAGGTGGCGGCGCCAGTACCAGGGCCGGCGGTTGACGCGGCGGCTCCAGGGCAGCTAGTGGCTGCGCGATCGGCGCCGGGCCTTTCGGTACCGGGGCCAGGACCAAAGCCGGTGCTTGTGCCTGGGGCTGCAGGGCGTTGAGCATCGGCGCAGGTTGTGCCGGCATCTTCGACGTGGCCGCCATCACCAGGGGCGGCGCCTGGATTGGCTGCTGGGCGGCGCCCACCAGCTGGGGCAGCAACGGCGCCTCGACCTGGGGCGCACTGATACCCGGCATTTGCGGCGGTGCCGGCATATCCCCGAACGCGGCGTCGATCTGCACGCCCGGGATCTTGTTCAGCATCTCGATCAAGCCATTGATGGCCTGTTTAAAGATGTTGACGATGCCGTCCCATGCGGCGCTGGCCATGCCCGCCCAGCCGCCCATAGAGCCAAACCAGTCAGACAGCGCGGTCAGTTGCCCGCTGACCCACTGGAACGCCTCGCTGTTGAGTAACGCACTGGTCCATTGGTCCCAGTAGATGATTGCCGCCGCCACGGCCGCGACCAGGGCAACGATGCCGATTACGATCCACGCCACCGGGTTGGCCAGCAACGCGGTGTTGACCAGCCAGATCGCCCCTTGCCACAGCAGCATGGCGCCCTTGACCAGGCCCATCCACGCCACCATCAGCACCAGGCCGGCGACAAACGCGACCGCCATCACGGTGTGGTAGAGGAACATGGCGATGCTGCGCAGGCCCACCATGGTGAGGACTTTCCAGACCGTGACCAGGCCCAGCCAGACCATCTTCGACATGCCAACGGTCAGCGTGAGTAACGACAACGCGGCGATGATGCCGAACACCACCAACACGGCGATGCTGATCACCCGGGTGATGTTGGGGAACAGTTGCGACCAGCGTGTCAGGGTGGTGGCCACGCCCGTCAGCCTGGCCATAAGCGGCTCCAGGATCGGCATCAGCGATTGGCCAAAGGCAATGCGCAACGCCTGCACGGCAGCGGCGAACTGCTGCCACGGGTCTACCATGTCCTTGGCCATGCGCTCGGCATTCTCCAGGCCGCGCACGTTGCCCAGCTGTTCCATGCCGTTTTTCAGCCGGCCGGTGTCGCCCATCAGGCTGGTGATCAGGCGTGCCGCTTCGCCGCCGAAGGCATCGCGTAGCTTCTTGCCGTTGGCCTCGATCGACAGGTCCCCGAACTTGCCCTTGAGCTTGTCCAGGATGTCCATCATCGGCAGCAACTTGCCCTGCTGGTCCACAAAGGACATACCGAGCTTTTCCGAGGCGCCGCTGACGTTCTCGAAAAACGCCTTGTACAGGCCGCCCGCCTCGCCGCCTTCCATGCTGCTGCCCAGGGTGCCCAGGACTGCCATCTGTTCCGCCAGGCTCACGCCGGCGGTGCTGGCCAGCCCGCCGGCAGCCTTGAACGCCTCGCCAATCTGCGCGCCGCTGGTGCGGAACAGCTTTACCGCTGTCGCCGTCTGGCCTGCCAGGGTTTCAACCCATTCGCTTTTGCCCATGGCATCGGCCTGGCCTTTGAACAGGCTATACATGGTGCCGACGTACTGGCCCATGGTGTCCGCGTCGGATTTGGTGGCCTTGGCCAGCACGTTGCTGGCATTGGTCACCATCGCCAGCTGGCTGCCCGTTAACCCCTTCATCGCGCCGTCGATGCTGTACGCCGAGGCCACAAAGTCCCGGGCGTTCTCGCCGTAGGCCACCGAAAACTCCAGCGACTTGCGGTTCAGCGCGTTCAACGCATCTTCGGCCACCCCGAGCGATCGAACCTCGCCCAGGGCGCGGTTCATCTCCAGGGCCGGTTGCAACGACTGATTGATGGCCGCGCCCGCGCCCAGCAGACCCGCCAGGCCAAAGCCCATGGTCTTGATGTTCTTTTCGCTCTGTTCGGCCAGGTCAGAAAAGCCCATTTTCACCTTGCCCAGGGGCGCGGTGACCTTATCGGTCAGGCTCAGAATGAAGGCCAGGCGGGCGCTTTGGTCAGCCATCTAGGGGTTATCCGTTCAGTGCGTAGGCGATGCCGTTAGCGATGGCGATTTCCATCCGGCGCCAGTGTTCGTCTTCCAGCCATTTGGCCGTGCCCATCACCTCGGCGGTGGGCTCGGCACCAGGTAGCCAGCGGCTGGCCAGGGCTACCAGTTGGCCCAGGCCGTTTTCGGTCAGGCGCTCAGCGTGGTCGAGAGCTTTTTTACGGTGATTTCAACGTCTGGGCCGTACTCCTCCAGGAGCGTGCCGGCCAGTTGCATGACAAACACCGGATTGCCCAGCATCCCCTTGAGGGTGGCGCGCTGTTCCTGCTTGACGGTGGTCACCAGCAAGTTGTTGGCGGGTGAAACCTTGTTGTTTTGGTTCAGCGAGTTGAAGTATTTGGTGACGTCCTGGGGAGTCAGCTCAAAGGTGAATTCCTGGTCGCCAATTTCCAGGGTGATTTCGCGTCTGTCAGTCATGGGTGTTGCTCCGTTCAGGGGTAAAAGTAAGGTTCAGCGCAGGCAGATCCGGCGCACGTGGTCTTGCAGGCCCAGGATCATTTGCCGACTAAGGGCGAGCTGATCTCTGAGGGTGAAATAATCTTGTCGAGCGTCTGCAGTGAGTTCGGCGGCTCCTGCATCAGCCAGGCCGCCGGCGCCGGTTTTGCCGGCGGTTGGGGCGGTACAGGTAGCCTTGACTGGCAACCGCTTACGGCCAGTGCCAACATCAAGGCGCAAAGCATCGTTTTCAGCGCGTTCATGGTTCAGTTCCTGGGTTCGTTGAAGGTCGATGGCGTCACGGTCGGCCAGCATCTCGCCGCTGATCCGTGCGGCTTCGCGCAGCCCGACCACCTCGGACAAGGCGCTGTCACGCTCTCGGCGGGCGTCGTCGCGCTGACTTTCCAGCAGACCAAAACCGAACCAGGCCACCAGGCACAGCGCTAACGGGAAAAGGGCTTCGCGCAGCATCACAAGCCCGCCTTGCACAGCTTGACCTCGGCCAGGCGGCGCGCGTGCAGGCCCGGGACAAACACCTTTTTGCCCTCGGCGGTGGTGATGAATGCCCAGACCGGTGTTTTGCCGTCAGGCGCCCAGGCCAGGGCCTCACAGCCGTCCTCGATGCGGCCGGCATTGATCAGGCCCACGGCGCGACTGGCGCAGGTGCTGGGTGTGCCGAAGTTGTGACCATGGCTGCTCAGGGCGTCGAAAGTGTCCTGGCCCACGTCCTGGTTGGTGATGCAGTCGGCCAGCAGCAGTTGGCCTTTGCTGATCACCAGTTGCTCCACCTCATCGCACCGGGCGTCTGACCAGTAGTCACCGACCACCACCGGGTAAGGGCTGGTGTGACGAGTGATCCCCTTGCACACGGTCGGCAGGCCACGGGCCAGCTTGTCCGCATATACGGTGTTCTGGCCGTTGCCTTCCCAGGTGCCCAGGAACACCACCAGCGTGGAGCTGGACAGAGCAAGGACGCCGGCGGCGATCTTGCCGCGCAGGCTCATGGGAACAGAACCCGCAACAGGACTGGTCCGAACATCTGCAGGATGGCCCACAGCGTGCTGGCCACCGCCAGAGCCCAGGTAATTTTGGTGCCGATGCCGGATACCACGCTGGTCAGCTTCTGCTGGCCAACGTTGAGTTCCGACAGCTGGCCAGACATGTGTTCAAACTGCTGTTCCAGCTTGCTGACACGGATGGGCACTGATTCATGCCGGGTTTCCATGTAGGTCAGGCGGTGTTCCATGATTGCCATATTTTGCTCCAGGCCGGCCAAACGGCCGGGCTCTGAAAGTGCCTCGTTGAGGCTTGGCCGCAGACTGTTGGTCATCGGCGGTTTCCCTTCTCGAAAGTGGTCTGGCATGGCGTACAGCGGGTGACCCCGCCCAGAGCCTGGCGCTCGGCCGGGATCTGTTCGTCACAGTCCAGGCAGTGGCTACGGCTCGGCCCCGAGGGGCGCGGGCGGGCGAGCTGGGCCTGAATGGACCGCTCGCGCTCCAGCTCCTCGATCGCCTTGGCGTGGTCGAGCCAATCACCCATCAGCTCAAGCCCTCGATCTCGGTGGCATCCAGGTACGGCACGCCGTTGATGCGGATAAAGTCCGGGCTGGTGACCTCAAAGGGCACCTTGTGCTTGGTCTTCTCGCCGCCCTTCGGATCAATGCTCAACAGACTGGAAACCTTCAACTTGCAGCCGAACGCCTCGATGCGCAGTTCGTCGTCGCCGGCCTTGGCAAAAAACACCGAGTCGAACGCGCCCAACTTGCGAAAACTGCCGGCAGTACGGGCCGCGTCGATCAGCAAACCGAAGTTGGTCGAGTCCAGCTCAAGCTCGCCAGCGGCCGACACGTCGCCATCGACGTAGCCGTCAGGCACGCCCCGGGTTTGCGCGGTCTTGCTGTTGTCGGTGATATCCAGGGTGCAGCTTTCGACGTGGACCAGGAGGTCGCCCAGGTTCACGTCAAAGTTCTTGCCGCCAATACGTGACATGGGGGGTTACTCCGAATCGTCGGTGGAAAGGTCCAGGGCGATGTTCGCCGTGAGGTCTTTCGGGCAGTTGTGGGGCTTGAGCTTGATAAACGCCTCGACGGCGGTTTTGCTCTTCCAGACCAGCACGATGTCGCCGTCCTTCGGCGATTCGATCTCGCCCGGGAACACCTGGCCGGCGAACTTGACCGACTTGGCCATCTGGCGCAGGGGCGCCATCAGCGCGTTGACGTTTACCGCCATGCTGTTGGCCGTGTTGTTCAGGCGCCGATCGGCCACGCGGCGGATCAACAGCGGACGCACCAGGCGCGCCGCCTTGTCGGCCAGGCGCAGATATTCGATCACCTGGTAGTCGCTGGCCGGGGTGTCCAACATGTTGCCGTCGCCCCAGTACACGCCCGGGTAGTCGGGATAGGTCTGTGAGACGGAAAAGCGGGCTTTGTCCAGCTCGGCGCGGATGGCAGACGGCAGCGGTTTGCCCTCGCTGTCGATCGGCACCGGCCCCAGGCCCAGTACTGCGCCGGTGGCCACACGCATGGGGCTGTCGGCAATGCTGACAGCGGCATTCGCCAGGCGACCGGCCAGCACGCCCTGGTCATTACCGTGGAGCTGCGGAACCACCAGCACACGCGGCGCGGCTACGCCGGCAGTGATTGCCTTTTGCTCGATCAGGTATTGCGACCAGGTGAGTTTTTCCGCGATGCCGGCAGTCGCGGCCATGAAGAAGACGCGGCGCCCGTAGACGTTACTCACGCCAATGGCCGCATCGTGCATGGCTGACAGTTCGTCGCCCTTCAACACGGGTTTGGTGATCACCACGGCCTCAACGGAAAAACCCTGTTGCTGCGCGATATCCAGGGCCACTTTCCAGTCGCCTTCAGGGGCGATCGGCGCCGCCAGGCACGCCCAACGGTCGCCGCCGTTCAAGCGTGCTGCGGTGATCTGGGTTTTCAGATCGCTTGCCGGAATGCCCAGCTCGTTGTCCAGATCGCTGTCGGTGTTGAGGGCGAGCAATTTGCCGGTGTTTTTCGGGCCGGCCCCGATGAACAGAAAATAGCGCTCGATCTCAGTCACGGCGCCTTGGCCCAGATTGAGATTGTTAACGCTGACTTTGCCAAGTGCCATGCTGTGCCTCGTTAGCGGGGTGAATTTAGGATTTGCTGCAGCACCTGGTTAACCAGCACGCTGGTGTCACGTTCGCTGCTCGCGCCGAGGAACTGGCGCTTGGGCAAGGTGATATCCCAGCTCTGCGCGCCGGTAGATTCGGTTCGTTCGTCGTTCAAAATGCGGATCAACAGGCCGGCCTTGGCGTAATTCACATGTTCTTGAATCCACGCCACTGACGGCCGGGTCAGGCTCTTTTTGCCCTTCTGCCGGGTACGAAAGCCCAGGCGGCGCAGGCGCTTAGCCTGCTTGTCGGTGCAGGCGGTGCCGGGGGGAACCTTGTTCCAGCGGCGCATCTGCGCGGCCGTGCGTCGCTCTGACACGCCGTTGTGTTGCTGGGCGGCGACCCACCGGGTCAGCGCGTTACGCCAGCCCAGTTCGGCCTCGTCGGCACTCACGCGGGTGACCTGCAGCAGCTTGGCCAGGCCGGCTTCCATCTTCTTTTTGCCCTTACTCGATCCCTTGCGGGCCTCGAAAGGCGAGCCGTCCAGGTTCTGCTGATCGCGCACGCGCTTACGGCTCATGGTCCGCACGCGCTTGGTCACGTTGTTCAGCAAACGCCGGCGCAACTGCGGCGGCAGACTCAGCAGCGCCAGTTGCTCGCGCACGCCCAGGTAGCCCCGGGCGTCCAGCTCCAAGGTGCTACGCGCCATGATCGACCTCGCCCTGTTCGGCGGTCCAAAGATCGAACGGGATAAACGCCCAGGTCTTGCCGAACGCCTCGATCTCGCCGGTGGGATCTTCGGCCAGGTATTGTGGCTCGATGAATTCCAGGGACAGCTCCACGTCGAAGGTGTCCGCGTCCAGGGGCTCAACGGCGAACAGCGGCGCCGGCAGATCGTGGCGGTGCCGATCGGGGTCGTGGGTCTCCAGCCAACTGGCGACCAGGGCCATCAGCCTTGCCGGATGGTCGGTGAAACGCTCCAGGGCGAACACGGCGCGATAGCGCATATCGGACATGTGCAGGCCGTCGCGGTCGGGCTTCCAGATCAGTTCCAGGCTGACCTGTTCGGTCCAGCTGTCGAACTGCTCAGGCTCCACCAGCCGGCGTTCCATCAGGTAGGCGGTCAACGCCTTGAGCTGGATCACAGCAGAGCCGCCGTGATGCGGCCACGGCCCTGCAGGGCACGCACGGCCTGCTGGCTGAAAGCGAGAAAGGTTTCCGCCCGCTCCGGGGCTTCCTTGCCGGTGTTCTCGGCGCTTTCCCGGCGTGTGACGGTGGCGAACTGAGTTAACGCGCTAGCCTTTGCGCGGCAGTACACGGCGCGTTTGTACAGCTTGACCTGGAAAGTGCGTTCCGGCAGTACGGTGGAGTCCGCGGACTCAACACTGCGTACGCCTGCGCCCTTCCATCGTTCTTTACACCGCACCAGGTCGTAATTGACCTCGACCATGGCGGTGTAGATTGCATCGGCCAGCAGCTCTATCAGGTACTCCGCCGGCAGGCGTTGTTCTTTCTGGAACTCGGTAACAGAGAGGTCTGGCCAAAAGCCGTCGTTCTCTATTTTCTGCTCCACAAAGGTGGTGGGCTTCCCGGAAAAGCTCATTGCTGGCCGCTCAAATAGGGCGGAGAGCCTGTTTTTAGTGGGACGGTCCATAAATGGGCGGCTCACTTCCACAGGTCCCCGCTGGGGGGGTAGTCGGTTATTCGGTGGCCGGGGTAGTGGCCGCTTGTTTTTCCAAGGCCCTACGGGCCTTTTTGATGCGGGTGTCATTGCCAGCTTTCGGGTACAGCTCGGTGGAGCGCTCCAAATGCTTGAGCGCGGTTTCCCACTGCTCGGCCTCCATAGCGCGCATGCCAATCAACTTGTGGTACTTGCTCGGGATCTGCTCAGGCAGGTCCCATTCGCCGTCAACTCGGGGCAACAGGTCGGATAGGTAGGGCTCAGGGCTGCGGCCCGCGTTGTATTCGTCATAGGCCCACTCGGCTACCGCATCAGCAACAAAGGTCTGGATGTCGCGGCGCATGAAACGCTCCGGCATCTTCTGGCCCTGCTCCATCAGGAAGTCGGCCAGATCCAGCGCGTCTTCGAACTGGGCGGTATCGAACAGCCACACCATCACCTGCACAGCAACGCGATTCGGGAAATTCAGCTCCGACTCGCAGTAGCGCTGGACGTATTCCTGGTACTTGGGCAGCAGCTCGTCGCGCTTGAGCAACTGGCGTCCTGCCAAAGCTCCTTTCATCGCGCTTAGGCGCTCCAGATCCTGGTCCAATGCCGCTTCCTGCAACAGCAAGTGCTTGCGCGCATTGGCGGGACTGCTCAGGGCATCGCCAGGGGTGTAGGCCAAGCCTGCAGTAGCGGCGAGTGCCGCCACTGCAGTGCTGCCCATGGCCAGGGTTCGGCGCTTGTGCGCCAGGGCCAGACTCACGCGACCACCAGCTCGACGTTTTCAGTGAACGCGATCTTTTCCAGTTGCTCGATCACGTAGCCTTCGTTACGGCTGTTGTAGTCCTCGACGCGGGAGCGTTTCGGGTTCTCGATCGTCTGCTTACGCCAGCTGGTGTCCTGGTAGTAAATCGAAAGGTTGTCCCAGCTGGTGACCAGCACCGCGTTGACCGGGAAATTCGGCACGCTGAACGCTGGCAGACCACCATAGGTCGCAATGACCTGAGCGTTTTCGATGCGCTCTTTTTCGGTCGGGGTGTCGCCCTGCTTGGTGTACAGCTTGGCCTTGTCAGCAGCGAGCAAATCGGTGCCGATGATTGCAACCAGGTCGCCGTCTTCGCGCAGGATCTCGTCCACCATTTGCTTGGTGTCATGCACCAGGGCATCGAGGTTGGCGTAGTCACCACCGGCGCCAAGCGTGACCTTACCGGCGGTGGTTCCCTCTTTCAGCACCTGCTGCGGGGCCTGCTCGCGCAGTTGCTGCAGCCAGCCCTTGTTCACGTCCTGCAGCTTGGGAAACTTCTCCAAGTCGGTCTGAGTTGCAGCACTGGTGCCATGGAAGCCGATAACGATACGGTCCTGGGCGATGCGCTTTTGCACTGCAGCGGAATAACGCTCTTTGAAGTCGGGAAACTTCGCCCAGGCATCAATCTTGGCGTACGGCAGCCCCACGTCCGACTGGGTATCAGCCAGTTCATAGGTGGTGTTGTCCAACGCCGAAGCGTCCTTGGCTTCGCGGTCGGTGGTCTTGGTGTTGGTACGGCCGGTGACCGGGCCATTCACACCAATGAAGACTTTTTCGCCCTTGATCTCACTTACAGGGACGACGTTGATTCGCTCCAGGAAGTCAGCTTTCGCAGTGATAGCGTCGTTCAGCTCCTGGGCAATCGTCGGGTCCACGCTGAACATGCGGCTCGATCGCTCGACGCCGTACGCTTCGGCCATCGCTTCTTGCAGCTCGGCATATTGCTTGGCGCCACGGGCGCTTAACGGCTGGGCCATGTCAGAGCACCCGCTTTTTAACAGGGGCTACTGGGCCGGCATTGCGCGGCAGCTGGCGACCATTGGAGTTGTTCTGCAAAGCAGTGAACTGCTTTTGCAGCGCGACCATGCTCGCCAACAATGCCTTGTTGGTGGCACCACCTTTTCGGCTGAACTCGCGTTCATCTTCGGCAGTGGTGACAATATCGTCGACAGCTGCTGCTACGTCGTCGATTGGTGCCTGGTCGGGTTCTGGCGCATCTGCGGCGGCGGGCTCAATTACAGCCTGAATGCCGGCAGCGACGACAAGCAGCTGCTCCAGCAGGGCTTTGAGGGCCGTTGCGGTAGCTTCATCCATTGGGGGTTTGCTCTCGGTTGGGGTGGTGGGTTCGGAGGGCACGGCATCCGTGGAAAAGCGCTTGAACAAACCAGTGAGTAAGCCGACCAACTTACCGACCTCACTCTGCGGCTCAGTTTCAAAGGAGCCCAGTTCAACGGACGCGGCGTAGTACGTAGCTTTGTTGGTTTGGCGTGAGAAATAGAGCTCTTGAGTGCCGAGGCTCGACGGCTCGTCGGTGACAGCAAGACCGGTAAGGTAAGATTTGCCACTACCTGCGAAATTCGGCCAAATCTCAATGCTGGTGAACAGCTTCTGGCCCTGATCATTCAGGTACAGCAGGCGGTCGTTGGGCTTGAGCTGGGCCTCCAGGGCAATCTGCCCTTCCTCCAGGTCATCGGCATCTTCAACTAGGCGGACCGCGTAAACAGTGCCGAAAGAACCTTCCGCACGTTTGTGATCACACCAGATCACGGCCGTGTATTTTGAAGGTTTGTAGGTTTCAGCGATGTCGCGCAGCTCCTGGGGAAGGATCTCGCGACCATCGGCGGTGATGCCGCTGGTGGCGACACGTTTCCAGAATGAAACAAGGGAACGGGGCATGGGCGATAACTGCGCTCAATCGTCGAATGAGCCGCCACGATAGGGAGCTGCCAGGTCTCAAACAAACGGTTGGTTTGCGCGATCCTCCTATATTCGACATATAGGTGGATCGCGGAATTTAACCCCGCGTTTCCTGCGTTTTCGCCGCATAGACTGCGGCCCATGTACTACTCGACCGAAGTTAAAGAAGCCGCCAAACGCCTGTTTCTACGCCGCTGTAAGGCCAAGGAAATTCAGGCGCAGCTCAACCTGCCCAACATCCGCATCGTCTATTACTGGATCCGCCAAGGCGGGTGGGAAGATATGCTGTCGGACGAGGAACCGCTGACGGCCGTCGGCCGGCGGATCACCCTCCTCCTGGACAAAGCCAGCAGCCTGACCAAGGACGAACTGAACGAGCTGGACCGGCTGACCACCGTTCGCGAGCGGTTGTTGAAGCAAGCAGTGAAACCGGCGCCGACACCGGCCGGGGAATCTACCGGCGAGCCCCAGGAGCGCCGACAGGGCGCGCGTGGCGAACGTTCGGGCCGTGGCGATAGCGGAGGGAAGAAACGCGAGAAGAAAGCGAAGAACGACATCAGCGGGCTGACCGAAGTCGACTTCCTGGATAAGTTCATCAGCAAAATGTACCGCTATCAGCAGGAGCTGTTCGCGGCCAAGCAAAACCCGCTGACGTGCCGGATCCGCAACATCCTGAAAAGCCGCCAGGTGGGCCTGACCTACTACTTCGCCGGCGAAGCCTTCATGGATGCCGTGCTAACTGGCGACAACCAGGTGTTCCTGTCGGCCAGCCGCTCGCAGTCGGAGATTTTCCGCAGTTACATCATCCAGTTTGCTAAGCAGTGGTTTGACATTGAGCTGACCGGCAACCCGATCACACTCAGCAATGGCGCCGAACTGCGCTTCCTCAGTACCAACAGCAGCACCGCCCAGGGCTACCACGGCCACGTCTACGTCGACGAATACTTCTGGATCCGCGACTTCGACAAACTCAGCACCGTGGCCAGCGCCATGGGCACCCACAAGAAGTGGCGTAAAACCTATTTCTCGACGCCCAGCGCCGTGTCGCACCAGGCGTACCCGTTCTGGTCCGGTGAGGAATTCCGCAACAGCAAGCGCGGTAAGAAGATCGGCGGCACCTGGCCCACCGAGGCGTCCTACACCCAGGGCGCACTGTGCCCGGACGGGCAATGGCGCAAGACCATCACCCTCGACGATGCCATCGCCGGCGGCTGCGATCTGTTCGACCTGGAGCAGCTGCAGCTGGAGTACGACGAAGACAAATTCCAGCAGTTGTTCTACTGCAAGTTCATCGACAGCAGCCAGAGCGCGTTCGGGCTCAAGGATCTGGAGCGCTGCTATTCCGATCTGTCGCTATGGGAGGACTACGACCCGGAACTGGATCGGCCGTTCGGCAACAGCCCTGTCTGGCTGGGCTACGACCCAAGCCGGACCCGCGACGACGCCACCTGCGTGGTGGTGGCCCCGCCGCTGGAACCTGGGGCGAAATTCCGCATTCTGGAAAAGCACAGCTGGCGTGGGCATTCGTTCACCTACCAGGCCGCCCAGGTCAAAAAACTTACCGAGCGTTTCAACGTGCAACACATCGGTATCGATATCACCGGCGTGGGCTATGGCGTGTTCGACCTGGTGCGCGACTTCTACGCGAAGGCCACACCGATCCACTACAGCCTGGAGACCAAAAACACCTTGGTCCTCAAGGCCCAGGACACAATCCAGGGCAGTCGCATCGAGTGGGACGCCGGCTGGACCGATATCGCCCAGGCTTTCCTGACCATCAAGCGCGGCACCACCACCAGCGGCCAGGTCACCTACAGCGCTTCGCGCACCGACGCCACCGGCCACGCCGATATTGCCTGGGCCGTGATGCACGCCCTGGCCAATGAACCCCTGAACACCAACAAGCGGCGCCGTAGCCGCTACGTCACGAGCGGAAACCATGCCCAAGCAACGACGCAGAAAACCCCGAGCCAACCAGCAGGTGCAACAGCCACAGCCCATGCGGGCGTTCACCTTCGGGGAGCCGGAACAAGTGCTGTCCGGCAACATCGGCGAGTACCTGGGCGTATTTCCCAGCGACGACGGCGAGATCTACAAACCTCCGGTATCCCGGGCGGGCTTGGCCAAGCTGCTACGCGCCAACGCACACCACGGCGCAATCCCCAAGTTCAAGCGCAACTTGCTGTTGCGTGAGTTCATCCCGTCCGATGGCTGCAGCACGCAGACGATGGGCCGAGCGGGTCTGGATTATATGGTGTTCGGGGAAGCGTATTTCTACCGCGACAGCAACGCCTTCGGCCATGTTCTGGAGATGCAGCACCTGCCGGCGATCAACATGCGGGTGAAGGTAGATGGCGGTTTCAGGATGCTGCTACCCGACAACAAGTACATGGACTTCGACCAGGACGAAATCGAACACGTCCTGGACTACGACGTGGAACAGAACATCTACGGCGTGCCCGACTACCTGGGCGGCCTGCAGGCGCTGTTGCTCAACGAAGCCGCGACCCTGTTCCGCCGGCGCTACTACAGCAACGGCGCGCACGCGGGCTACATCTTCTACACCAACGACCCCGACTTGACCGAGGAAGACGAAGAGAACCTGCGCGCCCAGATCAGCGCCAGCAAGGGCGTGGGCAACTTCCGCTCAATGTTCGTCAACATCCCCAATGGTAAGGAAAACGCGATCCAGATTATCCCCGTGGGGGACTTCCAGGCCAAAGACGAGTTGGAGAAAGTGAAGAACATCACGCGCAATGACGTTATCGCTGCCTGGCGCATGAACCCCGCCCTGGCCGGAATCATCCCGGAAAACAGCGGGGGGTTTGGAGACATTGAGAAGATCGATCGCGTGTACACCAGCAACGAGATCCGGCCCATCTGTCAGTTGTTCAATCAGTTGAATGACACCCTGAGAAAAGACAGGAGTATTAGCTGGAGAAATGCCATTTCAACAGACAGTAACACTGCACAAGAAGGCTAAAGCAGCGATTACCACTAACATTTATGGCAACATAGTGGCTATTGGCTGCCCTGGGGAGGGACACAATGAGAGTTGTATGCAAATGCGGAAACAAGGGCCGGATTGCTTCCAGAGAAGAGCTATCGCAGGATTTTGCGAAGCTGTATTGCCAGTGCCTCGATGCAACGTGCGGGCACACTTGGGTAGCAAACTTGACGTTCTCACATACGCTAAGCCCCTCCGCTCAGTCATACGAAAGAATGTTGTTCGATCGTTTGAGGGATATGCCCAAGGCGAAACAGCGGGAGCTGTTCGATCAGCTTGGCGTTGCTTAAGACGATTAGAAAGCGCCAGCCGCGAAGGCCGGCGCATGCTTTCAGTGTTATGCCAGGAAGGTTATTCGATGTCAGAAGGTTCAGCAAAATAGCCGGCAATGCGCTGAACCTGTTTACGGTCTTTTTCAGATATCTGTCGGTATAGCTTGATAAGCCGGATTTCTAAATCCGTCAGTTTCAGGCATTCACATCCCGCCGAGTCACGAAAACCACTTTCCAATTTGTTGCGATCCAACATGCGTACTGCTCCGTTTTTTGCATTTGCTGAATCGACGGTATTGGGCAGTGATCCCTGCCCTGACACAGCGATTTCATTGGAGATACGCAGTTTGTTACAAGTTAATCGAGTGGGTCAGCGGCCTCTGCAGCCATGGACTTAACGATACGCCGCACAGTTTTTTGATCATCAGGCGGTAGCCGCCTGAATTGTTCGACCAGATCCGCCTCTGCAGGAGCTAGCCCCTGGCCAGGCGGCGGAGATCGATGCCCAGAAAGCACGTAACCCGCGTCAACCTTATGTTCTACCAACGCAGAGACGTAGCGCAGGTCCAGCGAATTGGCGCCTAACTCATAATTTTTTTGAGTTCCACGGCTAACCCCCAACAACGTCCCAAAATCAGTTTGATTCAAACCTAAGCGCTCGCGCTCTTCCCTTAGGCGATCACCTACTCCGTCAGCTATGAGCATTTTTTTATTCACCAAACTTGACCTGATCAATTTTTTGACCAAGAATCGCCACAGACAAACAGAAACAACCACAAACGAACAGAGTAGACATGATGCCCGCCACCGTTACACCCGAGCAAGCCCGGGCCGCTCTTGATCACAAGGGAGTGAGCATCGCGGAGTTCAGCCGAAAACATGGACTGAACAAAAATTTAGTCAGCGACCTATTGAACGGTCGGATCAAAGGTCGCCGGGGGGAGGCACATCGCGCCGCCGTGTTACTCGGTATCAAAGACGGCGTAATTGCACAGTAATGGTCAGCACACGTAGGGAACAGCAGAAGATGGAAAGCCAGGTTCTAAAAACACGCCGTGAAGTTGTCAGTGCCATTATTTGCACCTTTGAAGGTGGCCGCGAATGCGCCGCCGCCCTAATCGGTTTACCACTCAAAAAGTTTGATAACCACGCCTATGAGAACAACAACTGCCGTCCTTTGACAGACGCCCAGATCTTCCAACTGGAGCAAGTTACCGGCACCCAGCACTTGGCCAACTACGTGGCGGCAATGTACGGCGGCATGTTCGTACCTGTCACCAGCCCTGAGAAACTGGATAACGTGGAGATGTACTCACGAGCTATACAGAGTGCGGCCAAACGGGGAACGGTCGATCAGATCATTGCTCAGGCGCTTGATGATGGCGTGATCACCGAGGCCGAAGCCCAGGCAATACAGAACGCTCACACCCTGCACTTGGCTGCACGGACTGCCGAAGTTTATGCCGCCATCGACCTCTACCGCGCCAAGTTGGGGAAAACCATATGAACGCTCAGACCAATACCCTGGACTATCAGGAATGCATACAAAACGCTGCACTGGCCTTCCTTGAGCGTCATCAAGCCGAACACCTGGGCGACCTGTCTGCGCTTTTCAACCACACCATCAATCACCTGGTGAGCAGCTTCGACGTGGCGGAATCGATTGCAATCAAATTGACTTCGCTTGCCCACATCGAGTTGGTGGAAATTGCCTTCCGCCAGCGCCTTGATCTGGATTACAGCAGTGACACCGTTGTGGTGATCAAGGATCCGATCAAGGGACTGTGCTGGTCCGTACCCGTCAGCCTGATCTACGAACGCATCTTGAACGCCCCTGACAACGTGCGTTTGCGCTCCACGAACCCGTAACACCCGCCCCCAATCAATCGCCGGTCCCACATCCCGTGGGTATGGGTGAGCTGCGCCCGAAAACGAGGTTTAACGATGGCAAACGCCGTAATTGTCACCACTCAACTGCCCCCCGCAGAGGCCGAAGCGTTATTGGCGGCCCTGCGCGAACAGTATCGCTTGAGCCTCAACGAGCATTGGTACGCCGACCAGTTTCGCCTTGTTGCAGACGGCCAGCGCCACGGCGCAATTCTCGCCCACGTCCCGGTAATGGCTGCGCAAAAACGCCTTATGGCAGCCCTGTCCCACAGCCTTAAAGCAGTGAAGTAACCCATGAAAGAAGATCTTCGCCACGACGTGCTGCAACGCCTCCAATCTGACTTCGGGCTCAAGCACCGCGTGGGCACCGACTACATGCGCGGCGGCACCTGCCCAAAGTGCAAAAAGAAAGAGCTGTATTCCCGGTTTGATACGCCCTGGATGGTGATTTGTGGTCGCCCTGAGAAGTGTGGCCACACCCTGCACGTAAAAGAGTTGTACGACGATCTGTTTGAAGATTGGAGCAAGCGAGCGCCGGCAACAGACCAGCACCCCAACGCGACGGCACGCGCTTACCTGGAGTTCGCCCGGGGCTTTCGGTTTGAGCTGATCCAAGGCTGGTTCACCCAGGAAACCTTCTACTCTGCTGAACACAACGCCGGCAGCGCCACTGTGCGCTTCGCACTGGAGAAAGGCGGCTGGTGGGAACGCCTGATTGATCAGCCCCACCGCTTCGGCAAGATGAAAGCCCGCTTTAAATCCAAGGACAGTTATCGCGGCGTCTGGTGGTGCCCGCCTTGCGTAGACCTTCTTGAGGCCAAGGAAATCTGGATTGTCGAAGGGATCTTCGACGCCATCGCCCTGGTGCATAACGACATCGCTGCTGTCTCGGCCATGTCTTCCAATGCGTTCCCTGGCGATTCGCTCAAGGCCCTAATTAAGGCCCGCGAGGGATTGAAGCTGCCCAAGCTGGTTTGGGCGCTTGATAACGAACCCAGCGCCAACGCATACACCCGGCGCTGGGTGCGCGAAGCCCGAGCCCTAGGTTTCGTCTGTGAGTCTGCACAAATCCCCCAACGCGACGGCCGCAAGTCTGATTGGAACGACCTACATCAGCGGTGGACCTTCATCCAGGACGATACCAAGCGTGCCGACCAGATCGCTACCGACCTCAAGCAAGCCCGTCACCAAGGAGCCTTGCTACTGGCAGAGAGCGCAGCGGAAAAAGCGTTGCTCATGTACGACTGGAACAAGCGAGGTGAATTTCACCTGGGCTTTGGTAGCCGTCTGTACTGGTTCAAGTTGGACATGGAGAAGTTCAACCGAGCCATGTCCGACATCGAGGACAGCGAGAACCACGACGACCAGTTGCTCAACCAGGCGCAACAACGCGAAAAGGCGCTGCAGCAGTCGGGCAGTGTTGTAGAGATTGCCAACTGTTATCCCCAGGCCCTGTACTTCCAGCGTAACGAGGTAACGGACGAGTCCTGGTACTACATGCGTGTGGACTTCCCCCACGACTCCGAAAGCGTAAAAAACACCTTCACCAGCGGCCAGTTATCGGCCGCAAGTGAATTCAAAAAGCGGCTGCTCGGCATGGCGGCGGGCGCCATGTTTACCGGCAGTGGCCAGCAGCTCGACAAGCTCATGAAAGATCAACTGTTCGGCATCAAAACCGTTTCGACCATCGACTACGTGGGCTACAGCAAGGAATACGCCTGCTACGTCTATGGCGATATCGCGATCAAGGACGGCGCCACCTACAAGGT
Organism: Pseudomonas fluorescens; assembly: GCF_000730425.1. Taxonomy (NCBI): domain Bacteria; kingdom Pseudomonadati; phylum Pseudomonadota; class Gammaproteobacteria; order Pseudomonadales; family Pseudomonadaceae; genus Pseudomonas; species Pseudomonas fluorescens. Next base: position 2,005,229 of record NZ_CP008896.1, read on the forward strand.
CAACAGCGAAGACTATTTCGAGTTCGGCAAGCTGCGCCTAAAAACGCTGCAGAAAGGCGTCCCCATCAAGCTGCAGCGCGAAGCAAAGGGCTTCGACGAGAAGTGGGTGCAGTTGCTGTGGACCTGCTTCGGTGCCCAGGGATTCGTCGCCCTGGTGTTCTTTTTCGGCTCGCTGTTCTGCGAACAGATCCGCGCTCGCTACCAGTCGTTCCCATTCCTGGAAGCCACTGGTGAAGCCGGCGCGGGCAAAACAACCCTGTTGAACCTCCTCTGGAAACTACTCGGCCGCGAAGGCTACGAAGGATTTGACCCAATGAAATCTACCAAGGCCGGGCGTTCTCGCTTAATGGGCCAGGTCTCCGGTATGCCGGTGGTATTTCTGGAAGCTGATCGCCACGGTGACGATCGAGCGCACGCTAAGACCTTTGAATGGGACGAGCTGAAAGACTTCTTCGGCGGCGGCACCCTGGCCACGAAAGGGGTCAAGACGGCAGGCAACGAGACGTACGAGCCGCCATTCAGGGGAACGATTGCTATCAGCCAGAACGCGGCCGTGGTTGCCCACGAAGCGATCATGACGCGGATTGTGAAGCTGCATTTTGTGCGCCCGACCGTCACGCCGGAAAGCCGTGCTGCAGCTGATCAACTCAACGCTCTGGACGGCGGCACCCTCAGCCACTTCCTGTTGCGGGCCGTGGGCAAGGAATCTGCGGTGCTTGAGCTGTTCGCCCAACGTATGCCCGAACACGAATCGAAGCTGCGCCGTTTACACACCCATTGCTTCGCCTGCAGCACGGCCTATGCCAGTGACCAGGGCAATTGCACCAGTTGCGGCTATGACCTGCGAGGCTACATCCGCGTGGAGCGCATCAGCAAAAACCACGCGCAAATGCTCTCGCTGCTGGACGGCATTCGCCTGGTACTGAAATTGAGTGCCCCCCAAGTCGCTGCCACCCAGCGCCAGATCGTGCGGATGGCCATCGAGCGCCAGGCGTCGATCAGCTCCGACCATGCCGCTGTGGCCGAGTTTTGGGAGGTTTACGACTACCTCGAATCCTTGAGTGAGGATCCGGTCGTTAACCACAGCAGCGATCCGGCCGTGATCGCAATCAACCTCAATGAATTCTGCGAGCGCGCCGCCGAACACAAACAGAAGTTGGCCGACGTGGCCACGTTGCGCGACCTGCTCAAAGAATCCCGCTCCCGCAAGTTTCTGGATAGCAACAAGGCCGTTCACAGCGCTGTACGTGCTGCGTTCAACAGCCGAAATCCCTGTTCACAACCCCGGCCGACGACAGTGAAGTGCTGGACATTCAAGGCGTAAAGGAGAGCAAGACCGATGCAAATCCAAGTGTTTATGGGCAGTGCCGGCGACGGCAAAACAAGCAAACTGCAGTCAATGCAAGACCGTTTGGACTTCACAGGGCAAAGCGCGCCAGTCATCCAGGCAGGTGCTTATGGGGAGGATGGTTTGCTGGAGATCCTAGAAGTCCGGGCAGCAGGTGGCCAGCGTGAAATCCTGGTGGACGACTGCAGCAGGCAACAGATTTTGAGGGTATTGGAATGGCAGTCATGTGTTGAACATGAGCCAGATTTTGACGACCTGGTGATTCACCTGGCCCGTAAGGACTGACCTTGTAAGAAACAGTGCCGAGGAGTTGCAGCTCCTCGACACCTAACCACCACCGAGGGCTATACCATGCAAGCACAGAACCAAAGCAGCAGCGGCACGAAGGCTACCACACCGGCGCGGCACCTGGTGGCCACCGCGATTATCGGCGCGGCCGTCATTGGCTACTTGGTACACAAAACCCCTGAATCACGAACCCGCCTCGAAAGCCTGAGCCAGATGGCCAGCACCCTGGGCGAACTGAGCGAAACAGATGCAGCCGTGATTGCCCAACTGTTGGCCAACCCCGCAACCCGGGGAAAACCGCGCCATGTCTAACAGACCCCCTGCCATGTCATCACGACGCTTTCCCTGGAACATTGACTACACCAGCGTTTGCGACCAATGCGGTAAGTGGCGCGCCCACGGCAACCATCTGAAATGCAGCCGGCGACGCCAGCTGCAGAATGCTCATTTACGTAACCACAAGCCGAAACGGTAAGTCGCGTCCACCAGAAGATGTGCTACCAGATACTTGGCCCGGAAACGGGCCTTTTTGTTTCCGATCGTCAGACTGTCGATACACGAGCACAGCGTTAGGGGTTTACATGAGTGGGGTCGAAGCTCGCGGCAATTCCGTGAGAGTCTATTTTCAATACAACGGCGAAAAATGCCGCGAAACGATACCAGGAGGAAACAAACCGGCCACTGTGACCCAGGCGAAGCGCTTGCTCGCCATTATTGAGTACGAGATCGACTCCGGCACCTTTGATTACGCACGCCATTTCCCTAACTCGGCCAGATTGGTGGAAAACACCTTCGGCCACTACCTAGACCTATGGTTGCGTATCAAGGCCAACAGCGTGGCCGCATCCAGCTACCGAGGATATGCCAATAAAGCTGAAGTGCATGTGCGACCACGCTGGGGCAAGGTCCAAATCAACGCGATCGACCATCTTGACCTGCAGGAGTGGATCCAGGGACCACTGTCTAAAACACTCAAAAACAAGACCATCCGCGACATTATCAGCAACGTGCGCCAGGTGTTTCGGCTCTACCGTACACGGATGAAAGTCGCCCACGATCCTACCGAGGGTTTGATGGTACGCCTGCCAGATCCCGAAGCGCCGGACCCTTTCACCCGGGCGGAAATCAAGCAGATCCTGGAGACACCAACCACCCGCACGCATGAGTTGCTAATGGTGCAGTTTATGCTGTGGGCCGGTCCTCGGGTGTCTGAAACCATCGCATTGGCGTGGGAGGACGTCGACCTGGAACAAGGCACGGTGACGTTTCGCCGATCGAAGGTGCGTGGTGCCTACAGAGTCACAAAAACCCGGCGCTCGATGCGCAAAGTTCGTCTGTTGGCCCCTGCGTGGGACGCCTTGCGCAAGGTGGATGCGCTAACGCGACATCGAAAAGCAGAAACCGTGGAGATTGTTGAGCGGGACAATAAGACCGTACGCCGGCACACGCTGAATTTTGTTTTCTTAAACACTAAAAGCGGCTTGCCACACGCTAACGATTTTGTCGTGCGTGACCGGTTTTTCAAAGCTCATCTACTCGCTGCCGGCGTTCGCTACCGTGGACCAGGTCAATGCCGCCACACGTACGCCAGTCAGTTGCTGACCACTGGTATTGCCTCAATCGATTGGATTGCCGAGCAGATGGGGCACACCAACGGCAATATGATCCGTCAACACTATGGGACCTGGATCAATGAGGACGGGCCAGACGTGGTAGGAATGCTACAACTGGCACTCAAACTTTAACCAGCTAACGGGGGATTGGTTTCCATGCCCACACAAAAAGCCCCCCGCACCTGGTTAAAGTGTGGGGGCCTTTTTGACATAAGCGGCGTTATTGGAAAGACCTCGCTTAACGGCATCAATGCCCCATCAAGGTATCGATCCCGTCCGGTTTATCATGAACGCCAAATCGGTCAACCAGCGTTGCAGTGGCCTGGTTCATTCCAATCACATCCACAACTGCGCCAGCTTTACGTAATTTCAAAACCACCTTATCCAGCGCAGCTACCGCTGTAATGTCCCAAAAATGAGCCTCTCGCAAATCAATGGTCAAGGTTTCCAATTTCTCTTTGAGATCAAAAGCGCTCGTAAAACGATCGGCAGAACCAAAAAACACCTGCCCTACGACGTAGTAGGTACGGCGGCTGTTTTCAGGGTCTCGCTTGGACGTGACATCCAGGTAATGGCCGATTTTGTTAGCGAAAAACATCGCTGCAAGCAAAGTCCCCGCAACAACGCCGTAAGCCAAGTTGTGCGTGGCAACAACGACAACTACGGTGACCACCATTACGATGTTCGTAGACAGCGGGTATTGTTTGAGATTACGAATAGAAGCCCAGTTAAATGTGCTGATCGATACCATGATCATGACGGCTACCAGAGCGGCCATAGGAATCCGAGCCAGCCAGTCACCAAGAAACAACATCATTACCAACAACAGGACCCCAGCGCTCAACGTGGACAGACGCGTGCGTCCGCCCGACTTCACGTTAATCATTGACTGGCCAATCATTGCGCAGCCCGCCATACCTCCGATCATGCCGGTAGCAATGTTTGCGATGCCCTGACCTTTACACTCACGATTTTTATCGCTGGGGGTATCAGTAAGATCGTCAACAATCGTAGCCGTCATCATCGATTCAAGCAGACCTACAACGGCCAGCGCAGCCGAATAAGGCAGGACGATAAGCAACGTATCGAGGTTTAACGGAACACTTGGCCACATGAAAATTGGCAAGCTATTAGGCAACGCCCCCATATCACCCACCGTATGTACCTTGAGTCCAAGATACATAGCGATCGCGGTCAGCACGATGATGCACACCAATGGCGAAGGCAGCAGTCGGCCAATCACCGGAACGCGAGGAAAAAGATAAATGATAGCCAGACCGCCTGCTGTCATCGCATACACCGGCCAGGTCACTCCGGTCAACTCTGGCAGTTGAGCCATAAAAATGAGAATGGCCAGTGCATTGACGAAGCCCGTGACTACGGAGCGAGACACGAAGCGCATCAGTTCACCGAGCTTAAGGTATCCCGCGATAATCTGGATAACGCCACACAGCAGTGTGGCGGCCAAAAGATACTGAAGTCCGTGATCCTTAACCAGGTTCACCATAAGCAAAGCCATTGCACCGGTAGCGGCGGAGATCATCGCTGGTCGACCGCCAACAAACGCGATCACAGTACAGATACAGAACGATGCGTATAGACCCACTTTAGGGTCAACACCAGAGATGATCGAAAACGCGATAGCCTCAGGAATGAGCGCCAGTGCAACTACGAGGCCAGCCAGAACGTCAGCTCGCACATTAGATAGCCAGTTGGCTTTGATCGTTTCAAACATTGAATTACCCATAGGCAGACGCAGCAAGATGCACAGCGACTCACGCTGTGGATTGCGGCTATGTCTGATTCGTTAGAAGTTTGGGATCGCTACGACAATTAATGGACGCAGCAGAAGGTGACCGCAGCTAGATGGCAGTCAGGGTATTGCGAGAGGGCGTAGCGCTAAGGCGGCGTAGGCAACCAATTTTGAAAAGACAAGAGTTATTCCATAGTCGGTCAATTTTCGACCGTGAAATCATACGGGACCAGTCCATAGTTATCAAATCGTTGCACGGAAAATGCCCCAAACCCTGAGCAAGGTAATCACCGCGATTTACGCACCAAAATAGAGCGCCAGTCCCATGATGGTCCCATGGGGTTATTTTCTGGCCTCTAAAAACCGAAAACCCCCGACTTTCTCTAAGAAAATCAGGGGTTTGCGTTTTAATAATTTGGCGGTGAAGGAGAGATTCGAACTCTCGATACAGTTTCCTGTATACACACTTTCCAGGCGTGCTCCTTAAGCCACTCGGACACTTCACCGTATCTCTTCAAACTGATTCAGTCTGTCGAGGCGCGCTAATGTAGTCGAAAGCTTTTCTGATGGCAAAGGTTTTTTTCAGAATTTTCATGCGCTTAGCCAATTATCTCGGCGCGCGTCGCTCTGGCACGGTGTGAAGGGCGGCGATTCTGCCATTCTCAAGGCGCGGTGGCATAGCTCGATGGTAGCGGCTGAGCCCTGTTGTAGGCTGCTTCGGGCGGGGTGTACGGGAAAAGTCTGACTGCCCAGTCAGTCATGGTGCTTTACCAGGGCGGCCATGCTGGGTAACGTCTGCGACCTGCCCTTCTATTAAACGTATTACAAGGAATCGCGTCATGAGTGAGTTGATTGCCTACCACCTCGAAGACGGTATCGCGACCCTGACCTTGAGCAACGGTAAGGTCAATGCCATTTCCCCTGCCGTGGTCAGTGCGTTTAATGAAGCGCTGGACCAGGCCGAGAAGGATCGGGCGGTGGTGATTATCACCGGCACGCCGGGAATTCTGTCGGGTGGTTATGATTTGAAGGTGATGACTGCCGGCCCTAAAGAGGCAGTCAGCCTGGTGACATCGGGCTCGACCCTGGCGCGCCGTCTGTTGTCGCACCCGTTTCCAGTGATTGTGGCGTGCCCCGGGCATGCGGTGGCCAAAGGCGCGTTTCTGTTGCTGTCGGCTGATTACCGGATTGGTGTCGAGGGCCCCTTTAGCATTGGCCTGAATGAAGTGATGATCGGCATGACCATGCACCATGCCGGGATTGAACTGGCGCGTGATCGCCTGCGCAAGTCGGCGTTTCATCGTTCAGTGATCAATGCCGAGATGTTCACCCCGCAGGATGCCTTGAATGCCGGTTTCCTCGACAAGGTAGTGGCGCCAGAGGCGTTGCAGGCGGCGGCACTGGAAGTTGCGCGGCAGTTGAAGAAGATCAACATGAACGCCCATAAGCACACCAAGCTGAAGGTACGTAAGGCTCTGCTGGATCTGCTGGATAACGCGATCATCCAGGACCAGGAGCATTTGGGCTGAGTCGCCCAAGCCTGTAGTGAACAAAGCCCGACCTCGTGTCGGGCTTTTTCTTACAGCCGATTCGGAATCACCCTGCAAGCGCTCTAGATAGCATCTGTCGCCATCTGTTGAAACATGTACTTAAACATCGCCCATCTCCTACCTCTACAGGGGTAATTGCCGAATACAGTGCACATCCGTACACTGCGCCACCTTTTGTTCCGATGGTCCGTGTCGATGCTCTATTTTTTACGCATGTTATTGATGGGCCTACATTTTCTGATCGCCGGTGTACTCGGGGTGTTACTGGGCGTATGCCGGCCGTTCAACCCGGACAACAGCCGCCTTTGTGCACGCCTGTATGCACTGCCAGCCATGTGGATCCTGCGGCTTGGGCTCAAGACGCAAGTGGACTCGCTACGCAACAAGCCAAGCAGTTGCGTGATTATTGCCAACCACCAGTCCAACTATGATTTGTTCGTGTTCGGCAACGTAGTGCCCTATCGCACCGTCTGTATCGGCAAAAAAAGCCTGAAGTGGGTGCCACTGTTCGGGCAACTGTTCTGGCTGGCGGGCAATGTCTTGATTGACCGGGGCAATGCACAGAAGGCGCGGCGGTCGATGTTGACCACCACCCATACCTTGCAACACGAAAACACGTCGATCTGGGTGTTTCCGGAAGGCACACGCAACCTGGGTGAGTCGTTGTTGCCATTCAAGAAGGGCGCGTTCCAGATGGCGATTGCCGCCGGGGTGCCGATTGTGCCGGTGTGTGTCAGTACCTATGTAACGCAGATGAAGCTCAATCGTTGGAACAGTGGCGACATTTTGATCCGATCCCTGGCGCCGATTCCTACGGTAGGCTTGACGATGGATGACATGCCCGGGCTGATGGAAAAATGCCAGATTCAGATGGCCGAGTGCATCGAGGCCATGGATCAAGAACTGCAAAACCGCTGAATGGCAGGAGCCGTCTTACCAGCGATGGCGATCTTGAGGCTGCCATCGCCGGCAAGCCGGCTCCTACAATGTGGCGTTTCAGGCTAAGCTGGCCGGTTACTGCCACTTGTAAAGAAGCGATCCGCATTATGGGTAGAGTTGTTGCCGCAGCCGTCTACAGCGCCGGGAAAAAAGTCAGGGATATCACCCTCGATGAAGGCGCCGCCTGGGCCGCCAAGCCCGGTCACTTTGTGTGGATCGGCCTGGAAGAGCCCGACGCCCAGGAGCTGGCCAACCTGCAACGCCAGTTCAACCTGCATGAACTGGCCATTGAAGACGCCCTGGAAAAACACAGCCGGCCCAAGTTGGAAACCTTTGGCGACGCACTGTTTATCGTGACCTACTCGCCGGTACGCCATGAGGGCAAGCTGGAGTTTATCGAGACCCATATCTTCGCCGGCAACGGCTACATCATCACTGCCCGTAACGGCCACTCGGCGTCCTACGGCTATGTGCGCCAGCGCTGTGAGGCAAGGCCCCTGTTGTTGGAGCACGGGGAAGATTTCGTACTCTATGCGCTGCTGGATTTTGTCACCGAAAACTACCAGCCAGTGAGCGAGGCCATTCATGCCGAGATCGATGCGCTGGAGCACAACGTATTGTGCAATTCCCTGAATGAGCGGGACATCCAGAACCTGCACGGCCTGCGCCGGGATGTGCTGCGGTTGCGCCGGCATGTGGCACCGATGGTGGAAATCAGCGAAGAATTGCAGAAGCTGAATTTCCCGTTTATCGACAAGAACATGCGCCCGTACTTTCGCGATGTGGAGATCCACGTCACGCGGCAGATGGAAGACCTTTCGACCCTGCGCGACATCGCCAGCCAGACCATCGAGATCGGCGTGCTGCTCGAAGCCTCGCGCCAGAGCGTGGTACAGCGCAAGTTTGCAGCCTGGGCGGCGATCCTCGCATTTCCCACAGCGGTGGCCGGGATCTACGGGATGAACTTCCAGAATATGCCGGAGCTACAATGGCACTACGGCTATTTTGCGGTGCTGGGGTTTATCACGGTGGGGTGTACGGGGTTGTGGGCCAGCTTCAAGCGCTCGGGGTGGCTATAAGCCTGCCCACCCCAGCCGCTCAGGGTCAGGCAACCTGCGGTTTGTGAGCCACAAAGCGCATCATCCATTCCGCCACGGTGACGCCGTGGTGGTCGTGTGCAAGGCTGGCGACGCCTTGCCGGTAGATCTGCTCGCCCAGGTTGAGTTGGCGAATGTCGAGCAAGGCCCGGGAGTAATCGTGGATAAATTCTGGGTGCCCCTGGAAGCACAGGACCTGATCATTGATGTGATAAGCGGCAAACGGGCAGAAATCGCTGGAGGCAATCACCGTGGCGTTTTCCGGCAATGCCGTGACCTGGTCCTGGTGGCTGATCAATAGGGTCAGTTCCTCCACCACCGGGCTCATCCACGGCGCTTTGGCAGCCAGTTGATAGTTGTGGATGCCCACGCCCCAGCCCTGGCTTGCGCGCTCGCTCTTGCCGCCCAGCAGCAGCGCCAGCAGTTGATGGCCAAAACAGATACCGAGCAGCTTGTCGCCCCGCTCGTAGCGGTTCAACAGGTAGGCCTTGAGGGTTTCGATCCACGGGTCGGTGGCAAAGGAGTCCGCCTTGCTGCCCGTGACGAGGTACGCGTCGAACACTTCACTGTCAGCCGGATAGTCACCTTGCATCACGTTGTAGACGATGAACTCGGCGGCAATCGGCTGCTGCGAAAACAGACGCTGGAACATCTGCCCGTAACCTTGATATTGATCGACCAGTTCTGGACGCAGGATATCGGTTTCCAGAATGCAGACGCGTAGCGACATAAAAAATACCTGACACGGTGATGGGAATAACGCACACCCGCCAGCCTGCCCTGAAATACCCCTCCAAGGCAAGCCCCACCCATGCCTTGCAGGAGCCGGTTTGCCGGCGATGAGGCCCTTGAGTTCAACGTGGAATTCAAGATCGCTATCGCCGGCAAGCCGGCTCCTACGGGGGATCGGCGTGTGGCTAGAAGGTGGTGCCTTGGGCGGCCTTTTCCAGCAGCAGGGCCGGCGGGGTGAAGCGCTCGCCGTACTGCTCGGCCAGGTACCGTGCCCGCGCCACAAAATCGTTGAGTCCGTACTGGTTGATAAATTGCAACGCCCCGCCGGTCCAGGCCGCAAAACCGATACCGAAGATCGAACCGACGTTGGCATCGGCGGTGGACATCAACACGCCCTCCTCCACACACCGCACCGTTTCGATGGCCTGGATAAACAGCAGGCGGTCGCGCACGTCCTGGGCCGAAATCTGCTGGCCGGGTTTCTCGAAGCGCACCTTGAGTTCTGGCCACAGGTATTTCTGGCCACCGTTGGGGTACTCGTAGAAACCACCGCCCGCCGCCTTGCCCGGGCGCTTGTACTCATTGAGCAACAGATCGATCACCGCAAATGCCGGATGCTCGGGCAGTGTCTTGCCTTCAGCGTGCAGATCCTTGGCAGCCTGCTGGCGGATGTGGCTCATCAGGCTGAGGGAAACTTCGTCAGAGATCGCCAACGGACCAATCGGCATCCCAGCCTTGCGCGCCTCAGTCTCGATCATCGGCGCGGCCACGCCTTCGCCAAGCAGGGTGATGCCTTCGTTGGTGAAAGTGCCAAACACCCGCGAGGTGAAGAAGCCGCGACTGTCATTCACCACAATCGGGGTTTTCTTGATTTGCAGTACGAAATCAAAACCGCGAGCCAGAGTTTCATCGCTGGTATTGGCGCCCTTGATAATTTCCACCAGAGGCATTTTTTCCACCGGGCTGAAGAAGTGCAGGCCGATAAATTTCCCCTGATCGGGCACCGCGCTCGCCAGGCCGCTGATGGGCAAGGTGGAGGTATTGGACGCAATCACCGCCTCGGCTCCCACGACACGCTGGGCCGCCGCTGAAACCTTGGCCTTGAGGTCGCGGTCTTCAAATACCGCTTCGATGATCAGGTCGCAACCCGTCAGATCGGCATCGCTGTCTGTAGGATGGATCCGCGCCAGGGTGTTTTCCCGCTGTTCAGGCGTCAGTTGCCCACGGCTGACTTTCTTGTCCAGCAGCGTCGCCGAGTGGGCCTTGCCCTTCTCGGCCGCCGCCAGCGTCACATCCTTGAGCACCACATCCACCCCCGCCGATGCGCTGGCATAGGCAATCCCCGCGCCCATCATGCCTGCGCCGAGGATGCCGACTTTACGCGTGACATACGGCGCACACCCCGTAGGGCGTGAGCCACCGGCATTGATTTGGTTGAGCTGGAACCAAAAGGTGCCAATCATGTTCTTCGCCACCTGGCCGGTGGTCAGTTCCGTGAAATAGCGGGTCTCGATCAGGTGCGCAGTATCGAAGTCCACCTGGGCGCCTTCCACGGCAGCACAGAGAATTTTCTCCGGAGCCGGGAAACAGCCATTGGTTTTGCTGCGCAGGATCGATGGGGCAATCGCGAGCATTTGCGCGACTTTTGGATTGGACGGTGTGCCACCGGGAATCTGATGGCCCTTGATGTCCCAAGGCTGCCTGGCCGTCGGATTGGCCAGGATCCAGGCTCGCGACTTGGCGAGAAGCTCATCGCGATCCGCCGCCAACTCATCGATCAAACCCGCTTGCAGGGCTTTTTGTGCGGTGACCTTCTTGCCTTCCAGCAGGTACGGCAAGGCTTTCTCCAAGCCCAGCATGCGCACCATCCGCACCACTCCGCCACCGCCCGGCAGCAGACCGAGGGTGACTTCCGGCAAACCGATCTGCACGGCGGGATGATCCAGCGCCACACGATGCTGGCACGCCAGGCACAGCTCCCAGCCACCGCCTAAGGCTGCACCGTTGATCGCGGCCACCACCGGTTTGCCAAGGGTTTCCAGGCTGCGCAGTTGCGCTTTCAGGCCCAGGACCATGTCGTAGAACGCCTTGGCGTGAGGCTTGTCGACTTTGATCAGTTCATTGAGGTCGCCGCCGGCGAAGAAGGTTTTTTTCGCCGAGGTGATGATGACCCCGGCAACCTGATCTTTTTCCGCGTCCAGGCGCGCGACGGTGGCGGCCATGGCTTCACGGTAGGCCGCGTTCATGGTGTTGGCGCTCTGGCCAGGCATGTCGAGGGTCAGCACCACGATCTGGTCCTGGCCTTTTTCGTAACGAATAGCGTCGGTCATGACAAATTCCTTAGGCTCAGAGGCGTTCGATAATGGTGGCGATACCCATGCCGCCGCCCACACAGAGCGTGGCCAGGCCGTAGCGCTGCTGGCGCGCCTCCAGCTCGTCGAGCAGAGTGCCGAGGATCGCGCACCCCGTGGCCCCCAGTGGGTGGCCCATGGCAATCGAACCGCCATTGACGTTAACCCGGGCGGCGTCGATGCCCATGTCCTTGATGAACTTGAGCACTACCGAGGCGAAGGCTTCGTTGACTTCAAACAGGTCAATGTCCTCGACCCGCAGGCCGGCCTTGGCCAGGGCCTTGCGGGTGGCCGGCGCGGGGCCAGTCAACATGATCGTCGGGTCGGTACTGGTCACGGCGGTGGCGACAATGCGCGCACGGGGTTGCAGGCCCAATTCGCGGCCCCGGGCCTCGGAGCCGATCAGCATCAAGGCTGCGCCATCGACGATCCCGGAGCTGTTACCCGGGGTGTGCACATGGTGGATGCGCTCGACATGGCTGTAGACCCGCAGGGCGGTGGCATCGAAGCCCATCTGGCCGATCATTTCGAAGCTGGGCTTGAGTTTGCCCAGGCCCTCGAGCGTCGAGTCGCCCCGGATAAACTCATCGTGATCCAGCAACACGATACCGTTCTGGTCCTGCACCGGGATCAGGGATTTCTTGAAGGAGCCGTCTGATCTGGCCCGTGCCGCTTTCTGCTGGGAGTGCAAGGCAAAAGCATCGACCTCTTCGCGGGTGAAGCCCTCCAAGGTGGCGATCAAGTCGGCGCCAATCCCCTGGGGCGTGAAGTGGCTGTGCATATTGGTCTGCGGGTCCAACACCCAGGCCCCGCCGTCGCTGCCCATGGGCACGCGGGACATGGACTCGACACCGCCGACCACCACCAGGTCTTCGAAGCCGGACCGCACCTTCATTGCACCGAGGTTGACCGCCTCCAGGCCCGACGCACAGAAGCGGTTGACCTGTACACCGGCGACGCTCACATCCCAGTCAGCCACCAGGGCCGCAGTCTTGGCGATATCCGCCCCCTGGTCCCCGACCGGGGTGACGCAACCGAGCACAATGTCATCCACCTGACGGGTATCCAGGTCGCTGCGCTGTTGCAGAGCGGTAAGCAAGCCGGCCAGCAGGTTCACCGGCTTGACGCTGTGCAAGGCGCCATCGGCCTTGCCTTTGCCCCGGGGCGTACGTATCGCATCAAAGATCAAAGCTTGGGTCATGACGTCCTCGAACCACTGTGCAATGGAGCTCTCAAGGGGAGAGCCGACCGTGCTCTTACCTTAAGCGCCGCAAGGGCAGATTCAATGACCGATGCGCTCATTGACCTTGACGACCACGCTCAGACGAACGGTAAGAGACTACCGGAAACCTCGGGTTAATCGTTTTAGCTGTCTAGCCAAGGGGCTGGCGCGAAGATGGCTATATGCCTCATGCCTTTTTTAAAAGATTTCAATATAACTTGATATGAAAGCGATCTAAGCCACGCGCTACAAGGGCTCTAAGGTTGAATCAGTAAGACATATATGACGCTGCTGCCGGGTCTTGCTGGAGCAGCTGTAAGAAAAATGCCATCTAGCCGGCTTAACGTAGCCAATGATGGTGCATACATCGGCGCATTTGACGCTCAGGAATAACAACAAAAGGCAGTCAGCCATGTTCAAACAATCGAAAGTTCGCCAGGCGGGACTTATTCTCTTCGCCACCACACTGATTCTGATTTTGCCCAACCTGACCAAGATCATTGGCTGAACGGGCAGATCACACCCAGGCATTGCAACCCTTGGCAGCACCGCCCGGGAAACCGCGTAGAGCGTTCCCGTGGCTGGGGCTGTCTTTTTTGCATACGGTTAAGCGTCGGTTTTCCGGTATCGTGGGCCCGTATCGCCATTGCCACACGGGCTTCGTCTTGAAACACCTAATCGTCCTGCTGATGCTGGCGCTGACCTACCCCGCCAGCGCCGCCGAGTTGATCATCGAACTGGATCACAGCCGCACGGCCTGGCAAACCGCCGACCTGCTCAAGCACCCGGCTGCCCAGACCGTGCAGATTGTCGATGACGTTTCCTACAAGCGCGATATGACCTATCGCGCAGTGCCGCTGGCTGCACTCTTACCGGGCCTGGCGGCGCAAAGCCATGTACAGGCAGTAGCGCTCGATGGTTTTGCCGCCGAACTGGCTGCTGCGCCGCTGCTTGCGCAAAGCGGCGCACAGGCGTGGCTTGCGGTGGAAGATCCGGCCCATCCATGGCCCCCGTTGGCCAATGGCAAACCCAGTGCCGGGCCGTTCTACCTGGTGTGGACACAGCCGCAGGCAAGCAGGATCAGCCCGGAACAATGGCCATTTCAGCTCGCCTCTCTCCAACAACTGAAAACCGTGGCCGAACGTTTTCCAGCGCTGCTGCCAGACCCTGCCTTGGCAGCCGATGATCCGGTCAACCAGGGGTTTGCCCTGTTTCAACAGAATTGCCTGGCTTGCCATCGCCTAAATGGCGCGGGTGACGCGCAGCTAGGTCCGGACCTGAATGTGCCCTACAACCCAACCGAGTATTTCGGCAGCGACTTCCTCAAACGCTACATCCGTGATCCCCAGAGCCTGAGGCATTGGCCGCAGGCGAAGATGCCGGCGTTTACCGCCAGCGTGTTGCCGGATACCGACCTGGAGTTGCTGGTGGGGTATTTGAAGCATATGGCCACCCGCAAAACCGACGCGCCCTTGTAGGAGCTGGCTTGCCGGCGATGGCGATCTTTCAGGCCTCATCGCCGGCAAACCGGCTCCTACACAAGGGTGTGATAGTGGCTACTGCTGCTGCACCAGGATCACCGGGGTCGGCGCCACAAAGACCCTGGCATGCATCTGCTCATGCCCACCGCCACGGCGCATGCCGCGCACCGGGCATGCGTCGAGGTAATCCAGGCCCACTGCCAGTTTCAAATGCCGCTCCGGGCGCGCAAGCTGGTTGGTCACATCAAAGCTGTACCAGGCGTCATCCAGCCAGGCTTCAGCCCAAGCGTGGCTGGCCAGGTGTTCGCTGTCCTCGCTGTACAAATATCCCGATACATACCGCGCCGCGATCCCCAAACTGCGCGCGCAGGCCAGGAACGCATGGGCATGATCCTGGCAAACCCCGGCGCGTCCCGCAAACGCCTGCGCTGCACAGGTATCAACCTGTGTGGCACCCGGCTCGTAGACCATCTGCTGGTTGAGAGCGTGCATCAGGTCGATCAGGGCATTGCGATCCCGACGCTTGCCACAGTGCTGCCCGGCAAAACTGCGCAGGGCTTCGTCCGGTTCGGTCAGGCGTGTGCAACGCTGGAAGGGAAATGGCGACTGGCTGTCATGCTCGGCCTCGCGCCACTCGTCGATGTCTACCTGGCCACGGGCGCCGATGATGATCGATTCATGGGGTTCATCCAGGGTCAGCACATGCAGGATATTGCCAAACGGGTCCAACTGGGCCCGCACCGGACGCGGCAGATCCAGTTGCCAACTGAGTACGTGCTGGCGCTCACTGTCATGCGGGGTCAGGCGCAAGTATTGGATGCTGGCGCGCACCTGGTCTTCATAGCGGTAGGTGGTTTCGTGGCTGATGGAAAGTCTCATGCCGCCTCCAGGTAGGAATGATGAATGGCATTACCCAACTGGCGTACCAGAGGGATGAAGTCGGTCAGCCAGGCGTGCAGGCCTTCCTCAAGGATTTCGTCAATGGCGGTAAAGCGCAGGCGCGCGTCCATCTCGGCGGCCAGGCGCTGGGCCGGGCGGCCGTTGATGCCAGGCAGGCTCGCGAGGATCTGGTCGATTTCTTCGCTGCACGCACGCAAGGAGCGCGGCACGTCGGCGCGCAGCAGCAACAGCTCGGCCACCTGGCGGGCACCGGGCGCATCACGATAAATCTCGGTATAGGCCTCGAAGGACGACAAGGCCCGCAGCAACGCACTCCATTGGTAATAGGCATGGGCGGTGCCATCAATCACCACGTCGGCCTGGTCCCCGGCCATCTCATAACGGGCGTCCAACAGCCGCAGGGTGTTGTCGGCCCTTTCGATAAAGGTGCCCAGGCGGATAAAGCGGAAGGCATCGTTACGCATGATGGTCCCGTAGGTGGCGCCACGAAACAGATGGGAACGCTCTTTGACCCACTCGCAAAAACGGCTCATGCCGTAGCGGCTCAGGCCCTCTTGGGCGATGCCGCGAATATCCAGCCAAGTGGCGTTGATGTTTTCCCACATGTCCGCAGTAATCCGCCCACGCACGGCATGGGCACTGGCGCGGGCGGCGCCCAGGCAACTGTAGATGCTCGCCGGGTTGGCCGCGTCCAAGGCAAAAAAATGCAACAGCCGCTCGGCATGTAACTCGCCGTGGCGCTCACGGTAGTCGTCCAGGGTACCGGTGATCAGCAGGGGCATCGCCAGTTCATGCAGGCCATCGCCACGCCCATCCTGGGGCATCAGCGACAGTGAATAGCTGACATCCAGCATGCGCGCGAGGTTTTCCGCGCGCTCCAGGTAGCGCGACATCCAATATAAATCCGAGGCAGTTCTGCTCAACATGGTTTTATTCCTCGACCACCCAGGTGTCTTTAGTGCCGCCGCCCTGGGACGAGTTGACCACCAGCGAACCTTCGCGCAGCGCCACACGGGTCAGCCCGCCTGGCACCACGCGGGTTTCCTTGCCGGACAGGACAAACGGCCGCAGGTCAATGTGCCGGGGGGCGATGCCGTTTTCGACAAAGGTCGGGCACGTCGACAGACACAGGGTCGGTTGGGCGATGTAGGCATGGGGCTTGGCCTTGATCCGCGCACGAAAGGCTTCGATTTCGGCGGCCGTGGCCGCCGGGCCGACCAGCATGCCGTAGCCACCGGAACCCTGGGTCTCCTTGACCACCAGTTGCGGCAGATTCGCCAGCACATGGGACAGCTCGTCAGGCTTGCGGCACTGGAACGTCGGAACGTTCTTAAGGATCGGCTCTTCATCCAGGTAAAAACGGATCATGTCCGTGACGAAGGGATACACCGACTTGTCATCCGCCACCCCAGTGCCGATGGCATTGGCCAGTACCACGTTGCCCGACCGATAGGCGGCCAGCAGCCCCGGCACGCCGAGCATCGACTCCGGGTTGAAGGCCAGCGGATCGAGGTAGGCATCGTCAAGACGCCGGTAGATCACATCCACCGCCTTCGGTCCGTCGGTGGTACGCATGAACACGCGGTCGTCGCGTACGAACAGGTCGGCGCCTTCCACCAGTTCCACCCCCATTTCCCGGGCAAGGAACGCATGTTCAAAAAACGCACTATTGAAGCGCCCGGGCGTCAGTACCACCACGCTGGGGTTGTCCAGGGGGCTGGAGCTTTTCAGGGTGTCGAGCAGCAGGTTGGGGTAATGATCGATCGGCGCGATGCGCTGGGCGGCGAACAGTTCGGGGAACAGGCGCATCATCATCTTGCGGTCTTCGAGCATGTAGCTCACACCGCTGGGCGTGCGCAGGTTGTCTTCCAGCACGTAGTACGTGCCGTCACCATCGCGTACGAGATCGACACCAGAGACGTGGGAGTAGATATCTCGATGCAAGTCCAGGCCCTGCATCGCCAACTGGTATTGCTCGTTGGCCAGCACTTGCTCGGCCGGAATAATCCCGGCTTTGATAATGCGCTGGTCGTGATACAGGTCGGCAAGAAACAGGTTCAACGCCTTGACCCGTTGAATGCAGCCACGCTCGACCACACGCCATTCGCTGGCTGGAATGCTGCGCGGGATGGTATCGAAGGGAATCAGGCGCTCGGTGCCCTGCTCGTCACCGTACAGGGTGAAGGTGATACCGGCGCGGTGAAACAGTAAATCGGCTTCGCGCCGACGCTGTGCCAGCAACTCGGCAGGGGTTTCAGCCAGCCAGCGGGCGAACTCGCGATAGTGAGGCCGGACGTGGCCGGCCTCATCGTACATTTCATCGTAATAAGTGCGGATCATGCCGAACTCCTTGTCACCCGGACGCAACGGACTGTCGCAAGGCCCGTGCCAGCGGCATAAACACTTAAGTATCAATCAGTTGGATATAGTCAAAGGGCTTATCGCACCGTCCTGGTGCAGCAAATACCCGGGCCTTGCCACATGCGCTTCATAGAGGCGCAGGCATTGCCTATCAGCAGCATAGCCAGAGTTGATTTCACTGCCCGGTCAACCCTGCGGATAATCGCCTACATTCGCTGAACAGGATTCGTCCTACAGCATCAGCACATCACCGCCGGTACTTTGCTTGTGCAAGTATCGACCGGTTCCCCTTCTCTCCGGTCTTCCCTTTTGGCCACCCTGCTCGGGTGGCCTTTTTTTTGTCGAGGTTTTTTCGCAATAAGTTCCAAGTACCTTCTAGCACCACAAACAAAATCGGCCGACCCGAGGGTCAGCCGATACGCTGCTTTTTTCATAATGCGACTACATGGGTAACCCACGAACCTCGTGCTTCACGCCCCATCCCTCGATAATCCCGCCCAGGGGCTCGACTACCGCCTCAAAGTCCTGCTCGAAATCACCGATACCGTCATAGGTGGCGAACATGACTTTGCTCAATTCCAGGAACCAGGCACCGTCATCCCGTGCGCTGACCTGGGCATTGATCGATTCCCCACGAAACCGACCCGCAGCTCGCCGCGCACGTTCCTCATCCGGGAAAATGGCGTAGAACTCGATGGGGTGGAAACGCGAGAAGTCAAAGCCGCCCTCTTTCATGCGGCGTAGTACGTGGGTGCTGATGTCTTCTTGATAGGCTGTGCTCATGAAACGTCCTCCTAAACCGATGGATAGACTTTCCGTGCTTCCCAGGGCCTGTGCGTGAACAGCGCAGGTAGACGGCAATGACATCGCCGCAGGAAAACAAGCATGTAGCTGACAAGACCAGACCTTAGCGATCCATTCGCTGATCTCCCTTGCAGAGTAGCGCGAAGCTATCACCTCCACCAGCGGCGCTTTACGGCAGTCAGGGAATATTCAGGCGACGGGGGAAATGTCGAGGATCTGGATACTGTTCTGGTCCCTCAGGCTTTTGACCGTCGGCTCGGCGATACGCCCGTCCAGGTCATTGAGGTCCAGCTTGGCGGAAATGGGCAGCAATTTGGCGCGAATCATCTGCGCAGCGTCTTCGAGGCTGGGCTTTTGCGCGCAGGTGAACAGCTCAACGGACTTCTCGCCGTGATCATCAACGAAGGTAACTTGCCACTTTTGCATCAATGCCTCCTCGATAAAGCCCATGGATGGACTTACCTCTATCTGGACCTTGAGGGATCGATGATCGTTCCACCCAAGGCAGGAGGCAATTGCTGGGTTGCGCTTAAGGCTTCTCGGCACGTTCCTTGAGGGCTTTCAAGGTGTTGAAGGGGGCCTCAACCACAAACTTGTTGGCCAACCAGGAAGGTACGCTGCCGCCAGGCTCGGTGTGGACCTGGTAGGTCACTTCGGTCTGGTCGGCACCTTTGGGCACCAGTTTCCAGAAACCTTCGACCTGGGCCACACGCACATAGCCTTTCTCTTCCGGCAGATAGGTGGGCACTTCCAGCAGCTTGCGGGTCACGCTGCCGTCGGCATCCTGGGTGGTGGTGATTTCCAGGATCGAATCACGATCGGTCACTGGGAACGGAGCCTTGAACTGGGTGTAGGTCCAGCTCTTGTCGCCCTCCTTCTTGAGCAGCTTCTGCGACTTGCATTCGTGAATCCACTTACAGGCACCGACGACATCGTCCTGCAGCGCCTGGACCTTGGCCAACGGCGCCTTGATGACGGTAACGCCGCGATAAGCCTTGTATTTGGAGCCAGCCACCTCACTCAAGGAGACCTTGATACCTTCCTCATCCTTGGCAACCTGCCAGTCCTCTGCCTGTGCGGCAGTTGCAAACAACACCGTAAAACCGCACAACACAGCCATTCGTTTCAGCGAACCCATTGTTGTATTCCTTATTGTTGACGTTCTGACATTAAAGCCCACTAAGCCGCCGTCATCTGCTCCCACCAGCCGATCAACCTGATCGCTTCTTCCTGGCTACTGCCACAGACCTCAAGATCGGCCGCAAAAGCACTACACACCGCGGGCCGCTCCGGCTGGCCAAACAATTGGCACAGCTGTTCGACCGACAGATGCAGGCAGCGTTCGCCCGCAGGCTTGCCGTTGGGCATACCGGGCAACGGCGAACTGATGGAAGGGGCGATACAGCAGGCGCCACAGCCTTCACGGCATTTCATGACCAGCAGGTCCTCGACGACAAAGTGTTGATGGCCGGGCTAGAGTACGCCCTAAAACATCCGTTTTAAAATGGTCTAACAGGGGTTTTTCACAGAAAACAAAAGTGACCGACCAGTCTGCGACAGAAGGTCAGGGGCTCAGGTCACTTTGGCAGGCAAGATTAATTCTTGAACTCAAAATCCAGGGCTGCACCTTCCACATCGCGCCGCTCTTCATTGCGCATTTGCAGCTGCATTTCATTGCTCAGCAAACGCCCGTTGATCTGGAACGCACTATTGTCGACCGGCTTCTCGCCAAACATCGGCGGCAACAACGGCACGTTCTTGGGCTGTGGCATGGTACCGAGAGGCTGCAGATGCCGGACCATTTCCTGGGGCAGGCTGAGGTCCAGCTTCGCTGGTGCCAGCTTGGTCTGGGCCACTTCATGGGCCGTTTTTGACTTGCTGGCCACAGGCGCGCGTTTTTTTTCCTTGGCGGCTTTTTTAACCGGAGCAGCTTTTTTCGCCTGGACTGTTTTTTTGGCCGGTGCCGGCTTTTGTTCCGCGGCCGCCAGCACCACTGGCGCACTGGCAGGCGCTGCCAGTACAGAAGTGGCATTGCACAAGCTCGCCAGGCAAATCAACAGCGCGGCAGGAAAAATAGAGGTCATATCGCCAACAGCATTAACGGCAGAAGGCCATATGCTCGCTTGTTGAGCGCAGCATGACAAGCGCGGTGATTAGCCCACTAACGTTCATGCCCCACCCTGGTACTTCAAAAACCGCCCGCAGCCTCCTGGCACAACTGGTTGGCCAGCATGCCCAGAGTCATCAAGGCGCGCTCGGCTTCACGATTCCAAGGTGTGCCGCAGTTGAGCCGAATACAGTGGTTGAACTGTTCTGTATTGCTAAAGATCAGCCCCGGCGCAATGCTGATACCCTGCTGCAAGGCACGCACGTGCAGTTCCTGGGTATTGACCCGGCCCGGCAGGCTGACCCACAGGATAAAGCCGCCAGTCGGCCGACTCATCTGTGTCCCATCGGGGAAATACTGCTGCACTGCCAACTGAAAGGCACTGAGGTTCTTGCGATACTCCTGGCGGATATAGCGCAGGTGCCGGTCGTAACCGCCGTTCTCCAGGTACGCCGCCACCCCCATCTGGGTGACACTACATGCCGAATGGGTGCTGAACATCTGCAGGCGTTGGATTTCCTGCTGGTATTTGCCGGCAATCATCCAGCCGATGCGCACCCCGGGAGACAAAGTCTTGGAGAAGCTGGAGCAGTAGATCACCCGGTCCAGGCGGTCATAGGCCTTCAGCGCCTTGGTGCGGCCCAGCTCAAACATCAGCTCGCCGTAGATGTCGTCTTCAACGATCTGGATATCGAAGTCCGAGGCCAGGCGCAGCAACTGTTTCTGCCGCTCTTCCGGCATGGTGCCGCCCAACGGATTGCTCAGGCGCGTGGTCAGCACCAACGCCTTGATTGACCACTGGTTGGCCGCCAGTTGCAAGGCTTCCAGGCTCATGCCGGTGGCCGGATCGCTGGGGATCTCGATCACCTTGAGGCCGAGCAGATCCGCCAGTTGTAATAGGCCGTAGTAGGTGGGCGATTCAGCGGCGATCAGGTCGCCGGGCCGGGTCAGCACCCGCAGTGACATCTGCAATGCGTCGACACAGCCGTGGGTGATCACCACTTCGCTGGGGTCGACCACCACCCCGGCATCGCGCATGCGAATCGCGACCTGGCGCCGCAACGGCTCGAATCCCGGGCTGAACATATAGCTGAATGCCCGTGGGCTCTGGAAGCGCGTGACCTTGGCCAGTTGCTGGTGCAGTGCGCGCACCGGCAAGTAGTCGACACTGGGCACAGCGGCGCCCAGCGGGAATACCCCTTCGCGACGAGATTCGACCAATACCTGCTGGATGATGCTGCTGCGGGTGACCAGGCCCGGGCGCTCCACCCGCGCGATATCCGGTGTCGGTGCGGTCAGGGCCGGTGTCTGGTGCACGTAATACCCGGACTGCGGCCGCGCGCGGATCAACCCCTGATCTTCAAGGTTGGCGTAGGCCTGCAACACGGTCGCATGACTGACATTGAGCTGGGAGCTCATCTTGCGCACCGAAGGCACGCGCTCACCCGGTTGATAGACACCGCGCCGGATATCCTCAGCCAATTGCTGGGCGATACGCTGGTAAAGCAAGAGATTGGTCATGACGCAGCACTCGATTTCACGGGTATTTTATTTTTGTGTGAAACATACCGGCACAGTTTAGAAGTGTACGGGGACAGTTGCCACAATAGTCGAGGATGCGTGGCAGTGATAGAAAAAACTGTATGGGCCGAGAACTGAATCGCGGACATGAAAAACCCGATCTAAAGATCGGGTCGTTGTCCACCAGCGCCTATACGCCCAGAGGTTCAGCGCGCCGCGCCGAGCTGGCCCTTGTCATCAGAAAAGACAATTTCCACACGCCGATTCTGCGCACGGCCCCGCTCGGAAGCATTCACTTCCACCGGGTATTGATCGCCGTAGCCTTCTACCTGGATGCGCTTTTCATCAATGCCAAGGTCGACCAGGACATCCGCCACGGCCTGTGCACGGTCACGGGACAGTTTGAGGTTTTCCTGTTCGCCGCCAGTACTGTCGGTATAGCCCTCGATCCGCACTACTCGCTTGGGGTTCAACTGCAGGAATTGCACGATTTTCAGCACTGTGCGGTTAGCCGAGTTTTTCAGTTCGGCCTGGCCGGTATCGAACAGCACATCACCCAGGGTCATCACCAGGCCACGATCGGTCTGGGTGGTAGTCAGGCTGGCAATCTGCTCTTCGAGCCACTTGCCCTGTTGCTGCACGCTCAATAGCTTGGCCTCGCGCAGCGCCAGTTGCAGGCGTTGGCGCTCCAGTTCGAGCTTGGCCGCACGCTCTTCGTTGAGCACCAGTTCCGTATGCTCCCGAGCGATGGCGCTGTAGCGCTGGCTCAGGTAGGCGTAATGCACGACGTCGCCCCCGCTGCCCCAATAGCTGGACAGTCGGTCGGCGCGGGCCAGGGACTCACCAGCGCGGATCACATCCTTGGGCGCTATGCGCAACACGTTGGAATCTTCCTTGACCTTCTGGAAGTCGCCGCCGGCCTGCTGCAACGCAGTATCGCTATTGGGGTGGCTGGCACAGCCTGCGAGCAACACACTGCTCAATAGCAGCCCACCTGTCAGCCGGTTCATTGGGCATCTCCCAGCTGTTTGCGCAGGCGGGTGATACGGGTGTTGAGGACATTCAACTGTTCCTGACTTTTTTGCGTCAGCACCCGTGCCTCTGCCAGGCGGGCATCCAGTTCAGCCTGTTCCGCCTGCATGCGGGCATCCTTGTAGGACTCGTCAGCCATATCGGCCTTGGCCTGGGCCAACTTCATCTCGGCGAGTTTCAACTCAGGTACATCGTCAGCAACGGCCCCCACGGCGGCGGCTTGCTCCAAGGCTTGCTGGGTCAGGCGCATTTGTTCATTCGGCGCAGGATCTGCGGCACAACCCGCCAGCATTACTACGGCGAGGGCGGCGAAAAGAGGTCGAATAGTCACTAGAAATCCCTACTTTGTTGGGGTACCGACGGGTTGCTGCAACTGCGTCTTCCAGCGTTCGATATTGCGTTGCAACGCAGCTTCCGTCAGACCGGACGCGGCCAATTCTGTCATCTTTTTGGCGAGCTGTCCGCGCAACCACGGATCATTGCAGGCCGAGTTGTGGGAAATCGCCAGAAACAGCCCCGGCTGATCAATCGACAGTTCCCGGGCCAACAGGTCTTTGCTCATCCCCAGGGTCTGGGCCATGGCCATGCCGGAATAACGTCCGGCCAGCACGTAGTCCACTTCGCCAAGCAGCAGTTTCTGCAAGGCCGGGGTCACGGTTGGCACGCGCGCCAGGGTCAGGTGTTCGCTGGCAAAGGCTTCAAACTCAGGGGACAGCCGCGCCCGCTCCGAGACCGCGCCCTTGTGGCCATGCAGGTCGGCCGCATGGGTATAGATCAGGGGCGAGTCAACACGGGTCCACACCCGGTAATCGGCCTGCATCAGCGCTGGATGGATGTAGTCCAGGGTCTCCAGCTCGCTGATACTCAACGGCGCATCGACCAGCATGTCCATGCGCCCGCTACGCACCTCCTCCAGGGCCAGGGAACGCTTGCCGCCGTAGAGCAGGTCGATTTTCAACCCCAATTCCTTGGCCACTTGTTGCAGCACGTCGGCATTGGCGCCGATCAGGTGGGTGGGGTCTTGCGGGTCACGCCACAGATAGGGCGGCGCATCCGGGCTGCCGGTCACGACCAGGCGCTCGCATTTGCCGGCCGCGATAGACAAGGTCGGCAACAGTGACAGGCCCAGCAGTACAGTCCAGCGACGCAGTTCCATGGCGTGGTTTCCCGATCAAGAGTGGCGTGCAAAAAAAAGCCCGGTCATAAGACCGGGCTCTTTATAAGTGAAGCCGCTGGTTTAGACCAGCTTCTCCAACTCCGGCACAGCCTCGAACAAGTCCGCAACCAGGCCGTAATCAGCCACCTGGAAGATCGGTGCTTCTTCGTCCTTGTTGATCGCAACGATCACCTTGGAGTCTTTCATACCCGCCAAGTGCTGGATCGCGCCGGAGATACCGACCGCGATGTACAGCTGTGGCGCCACGATCTTGCCGGTCTGGCCGACCTGCATGTCGTTGGGGACGAAACCTGCGTCGACCGCCGCGCGCGACGCGCCCACCGCAGCACCCAGCTTGTCGGCCAGGGCATACAGGTGCTTGAAGTTGTCACCGTTCTGCATGCCACGACCGCCGGAAACGACGATCTTGGCAGCGGTCAGTTCAGGACGGTCCGACTTGGCCAACTCTTCGCCCACAAAGCTGGAGGTGCCAGCATCGTGAGCAGCAGCAACTGCTTCAACGCCAGCCGAACCACCTTCGGCTGCTACCGGGTCGAAGCCGGTGGCACGCACGGTGATGACTTTGACGCCAGCCGTCGATTGCACAGTGGCAATGGCGTTACCGGCGTAGATCGGGCGCTTGAAGGTGTCGGCGCTTTCGACCGAAACGATCTCGGAGATCTGGTCAACGTCCAACTGCGCAGCAACGCGCGGCAGGATGTTTTTGCCGTTGGAGGTCGCGGCCGCCAGGATGTGGCTGTAGGCAGCGCCCAGTTCTGCAACCAAAGGAGCGACGTTTTCCGGCAACTGGTGAGCGTAAGCGGCGTTGTCGGCCAGCAGTACCTTGCTCACGCCCGCGATTTTCGCAGCGGCTTCAGCCACGGCGCCAGCGCCCTGGCCGGCTACCAGCACGTGAATCTCACCACCGATTTTGGCGGCAGCGGCCACGGTGTTCAGGGTGGCCGGGGCCAGCACCTTGTTGTCGTGTTCAGCGATTACCAAGATAGTCATGTTTAGATTACCTTCGCTTCGTTTTTCAGTTTCTCGACCAGTTCGGCCACCGACTTGACCTTGATGCCCGCGCTGCGTGCAGCCGGTGCTTCAACTTTGACGGTCTTGTTGGTGGAGGCGGTGGAAACGCCCAAAGCCTCTGGAGTCACCGACTCAAGCGGCTTCTTCTTGGCTTTCATGATGTTTGGCAGGGACGCATAACGCGGCTCGTTCAAACGCAGGTCAGTGGTGACAATGGCCGGCAGTTTCAGGGAAACAGTCTGCGCGCCGCCATCGATTTCACGGGTCACGGCAACGCTGTCGCCACTGACTTCGACTTTCGAGGCGAAAGTGCCCTGGCCGTAACCGGTCAGGGCAGCCAGCATCTGGCCAGTCTGGTTGTTGTCGCTGTCGATGGCCTGTTTGCCGAGGATCACCAGTTGCGGCTGCTCCTTGTCGACAACGGCTTTGAGCAGCTTGGCAACGGCCAGGGAGGTCAGGTCTTCAGCGGATTCGACCAGGATGGCACGATCGGCGCCCAGGGCCAGGGCGGTGCGCAGCTGCTCTTGAGCCGTGGATGGTCCTACGGAAACCACGACGATTTCAGTCGCGACACCTTTTTCTTTCAGGCGTACGGCTTCTTCCACGGCGATTTCGCAGAAGGGGTTCATCGACATTTTGACGTTAGCCAGATCGACGCCGGAATTGTCCGCCTTGACGCGAACTTTCACGTTGTAATCGACAACGCGTTTGACAGCTACAAGAACCTTCATGGATTCCTCGTTACTCTCCGGTGAAAAGGAAGCCGCCCGGATAACCCTGGCGGTAGATGCTCAACGGCGCACAAGGGCACCTCTAAAAACGCAGGCCGTCATGACAGGTGACGTTGCACACACTCAATAATAAAGACCGTTCGTCAGGGGTGACTGACAAGTCATTCATCGTCGCAACGTGTAAACTGCGCGCCAGCATTACGTGCGCGTCAACCTGCATAAGCATTGCCCTGTCTTTGGACGTGGCCTTGAAACCGGCAGTCCGCCTACGAGAAGCGCAAAACCGACCGTATATTGACCGGAACGCCTTTTCCGGTCAATACAGCAAAATGGTCAGCTATAAGCCGCGCTGCTTTGATTTATCTAGCCCGCGGGCAATTCAAACAAACGTTTGTATTGGACGCTGAGAGTGGTGTAGATATAATGCGCCACCTAGAGAGAAAGGTGGATCGTCCCCTGCCCTTTTGTAAGAAATTGGCGCAGCAGACGACGGATAAAACACCGAACCTCCACCCATTAGAAAAAAAACTGTTGAGCCTTGAGTAGGAGATAGCCTGTGGAACGCGAATACATGGAATTCGACGTGGTCATCGTCGGCGCAGGGCCGTCGGGCCTGTCTGCCGCCTGCCGCCTGAAGCAGAAGGCCGCCGAAGCCGGTAAGGAAATCAGCGTCTGCGTGGTCGAAAAAGGCTCCGAAGTCGGCGCACACATCCTGTCCGGTGCCGTGTTTGAGCCACGCGCCCTGAATGAATTGTTCCCGGACTGGAAAGAACTGGGTGCCCCGCTCAATACCCCGGTCGTGCGCGACGACATCTATGTACTGCGCAGCAGCGACAGCTCCACCAAGGTTCCAGACTTCTTCGTGCCCAAGACCATGCACAACGAAGGTAACTACATCATTTCCCTGGGCAACCTGTGCCGCTGGCTGGCCCAGCAAGCCGAGAACCTGGGCGTGGAAATCTACCCAGGCTTCGCCGCCCAGGAAGTACTGTTCGACGAAAACGGCGTAGTACGCGGGATCATCACTGGCGACCTCGGCGTCGACCGTGAGGGCCATCCAAAGGAAGGCCTGTACACCCCAGGCATGGAACTGCGCGGCAAGTACACGCTGTTCGCCGAAGGCTGCCGCGGGCACTTGGGCAAGCAACTGATCCAGCGCTTCAACCTGGACAGCGACGCCGACGTGCAGCACTACGGCATCGGCCTCAAGGAAATCTGGGAAATCGACGAGGCTTTGCACCAGCCAGGCCTCGTCGTCCACACCGCCGGCTGGCCGCTGGATATCATGAGCAACGAAAACACCGGTGGTTCGTTCCTCTATCACCTGGAAAACAATCAGGTGGTGGTCGGCCTGATCGTCGACCTGTCCTACAGCAATACCTTCCTGTCGCCATTCGATGAGTTCCAGCGCCTCAAGCATCACCCGGTGCTGGCCCAGTACCTGAAAGGCGGCAAGCGCATCAGCTATGGCGCACGCGCCCTGGCCAAGGGCGGCATCAACTCGCTGCCGAAGATGGTCTTCAAGGGCGGCGCCCTGATCGGTTGCGACCTGGGCACCATGAACGTGGCCAAGATCAAGGGCAGCCACACCGCGATGAAGTCCGGCATGCTCGCTGCAGACGCCGTGGCCGATCGCCTGTTCGCCGAGTCCGAAGGCGGTGATGAGCTGACGGCCTACGTCGACAGTTTCAAAGCCAGCTGGCTCTACGAAGAACTGTTCGCCACCCGCAACTTCGGCCCGGCGATGCACAAGTTCGGCCCGATCATCGGTGCCGGCTTCAACTGGTTCGACCAGAACATCCTCGGCGGCAAGATGCCGTTTACCCTGCACGACACCAAGCCGGACTACGCCTGCCTCAAACTGGCTAAAGACAGCCAGAAGATCGAATACCCAAAACCCGACGGCAAGCTGAGCTTCGACAAGCTGAGCTCGGTGTTCCTCTCCAGCACCAACCATGAAGAAGAACAGCCGTGCCATTTGAAGCTCAAGGACCCGAGCATCCCGATCGGCACCAACCTGCCGCTCTACGATGAACCAGCGCAACGCTACTGCCCGGCCGGCGTATACGAAGTGATCACCCAGGAAGACGGCGAGAAACGCTTCCAGATCAACGCCCAGAACTGCGTGCACTGCAAGACCTGTGACATCAAGGACCCTTCGCAGAACATCACCTGGGTCACGCCGGAAGGTGCGGGCGGGCCGACTTACCCGAATATGTAAGCCATCTGCTTGAACATGAGGCTCTCCACGGGAGAGCCTTTTTTATGGCCGACACAAATCTAATGTGGGAGCGGGCTTGCTCGCGAAGGCGGTGTGTCAGCTAAGTATTATTAACCTGACACACTGCCTTCGCGAGCAAGCCCGCTCCCACATTTGGATCGAGGTATCTCTGGGGGTTTATGCGGCGCGTTCTTCACCCGGGTTACGCTCGAAATAGCGCTTGTATTCGCGACTGAACTGCGACGTACTCTGATACCCCACGTTATGCGCCGCCTGCGCCACGCCCATGCCTTCGACCAGCAACAACTGCTGGGCCTTGAGCAATCGCAGGCGCTTGAGGTACTGCACCGGCGACAACAAGGTGCAGCGCTTGAAGTGTTCATGAAAGGTCGATGCACTCATATGCGCATAACCGGCCAGGGTCTCGATATTCAGTGGTTCGGCGTAATGGGCATGCAGGTGATTCAATGACGTGGCAATCCGCGAAAACTGCCCCTGTTGCTCCACCAGCGCGCGCAGCACATCGGCCTGAGGCCCACGCAAAGCGGTGAACAATAACTCCCGCACCCGCGCCGGCCCCATGACCCGGCTTTCCAGTGGATCGTGCAGGCACTGCAACAGCCGTTCCACGGCACCACGCATCCCATCATCGAGTACGACCGAGCTCATCGACTCCAACGTCTGCGCCGTCGGCGGCGGCCCGGCCTGCATGCCCATGGCCATCACCAACTCGCCCAGTACCACCCGATCAATACCCACCGTCACCCCATACAGCGGTGCATCAGCGGCCATGGCAAACGTCTCGCACTCGAAGGGCACCGGCATCGCCTGGATCAGGTAGTGCCCGGCGCCATATTCCAGGGTGCGTGGGCCCAGGTAGGCGACCTTGCTGCCTTGGGCCACGAACATCAGGCTCGGCTCATAGATCTGCGGCCCGCGTGCTACGTCGCAACTGGCCCGCAGTACCTGAACGCCTGCCAGGTGAGTCGGGGAAAAGCCGTCACAGGGCGTAAGCCCCTCGATCAAGGACACCAGCGTGGCGTTGGCATCAAGATGGCGGGTCAACAACATGGCAAAAAACTTCGCGAAAAAGGGACAAGAACATCATCGCAGGTCTGGCGCCCCATGAATCCAATCCAGGGGCACTCCCGGACGAATAGGCATGAGACTCGGAGCATTTGCCATGTTCGCCCACCGGGTCCACGCGCAGAATTCGCCACCTTTCCCGCCCAAGCTTTTGCGAGGTTTTCACCATGTACACCGCCATCGGTTACGCCGCCCAGTCGGCCACCACCCCCCTCGCCCCCATGTCTTTCGAGCGCCGCAGCCCGCGGGCCGATGACGTGGCAATCGAGATTCTGTACTGCGGCGTCTGCCACTCCGACATCCACCAGGCACGCAACGAATGGGGCATCGCCGTCTACCCGCTGATGCCGGGCCATGAGATTGTCGGCAAGGTCACGGCCGTCGGTGCCAGCGTCAGCGCCCATAAAGTCGGCGACCTGGTCGGCGTAGGCTGCATGGTGGATTCGTGCCGCCACTGCGAAGCGTGCAAATCCGACCTGGAGCAGTACTGTCTCGAAGGCCCGACCATGACCTATGCCACCCCGGATCGCGTAGACGGCAGCAACACCATGGGCGGCTACTCCAACAGCATCGTGGTCAGCGAGCACTTTGTAGTGAAGATTCCGGCCACGCTCGACCTGGCCAGCGCCGCGCCGATTCTCTGCGCAGGCATCACCACCTACTCGCCGCTCAAGCACTATGGGGTCAAGGCCGGCGACAAGGTCGGGATTCTCGGCATGGGCGGCCTGGGCCATATGGGCATCAAGTTCGCCAAGGCCATGGGCGCCGAAGTCACCCTGTTCACCCGCTCGGCGAGCAAGGCTGAGGAAGGCCATCGCCAAGGCGCCGATCATGTGATCGTGTCTACCGATGCCGAGCAGATGAAGGCCGCCGCCGGCAGTTTCGACTTCCTGCTGGACACCATTCCGGTGCAGCACGACCTGAACCCCTACCTCGATGTCCTGCGTTTTGATGGTGTGCATATCCTGGTGGGCCTGATCGAACCGGTCGACCCACCGGTCAATGCCGCCAAGCTGGTATTGGGCCGTAAAGTCCTGGCTGGCTCCTTGATCGGCGGCATTGCCCAAACCCAGGAAGTCCTGGATTTCTGCGCCGAACATGGCATCACCTGTGACATCGAAATGCTCGATATCCGCCAGATCAACGAAGCCTATGCGCGCATGATTGCCGGCGACGTGAAGTACCGCTTCGTGATCGACATGGCCACTCTGAAGGCTTGATCAGGCCTTCGCCCCCAACTCCGCTGACAGCCGCGCTGCGACCTGTTTGACCACAGGAATCAGATCGGCCATTTTTTCCAGCGGCATGTAGGGCACCGTACTGGCGATGCTGATGCCGGCGACGATCCGCCGGCTGGCATCGCGCACAGGTGCGGCCACGCAGCGGATCGACGGTTCGTTGTCTTCCAGGTCGAACGCATAGCCGCCCACGACGTATTGCTCCATGCGCTGCTCGAACTGCTCCCAGGATTGCTCCGGGTGCTGGGGCCAGTGCAGGCTTTTCCCGCCTACCGGCAGGCTGGCCCGATACAGGCGCTGCCATTCCTCATGCGCGTCGTCGAGCAGCAAGGCCTTGCCGATCCCGGTGCGTGCCAGGGGCATGCGGTGACCGACCCGCGAACGCATTTCCGGACCATTGCGCCCAGGATTTTTGTGCAGGTACAGCACATCATCGTATTCGCGGATCGCCAGGTGGATGGTGTCACCGGTCAGCGCCGACAGCTCATCCAGATAAGGCATCGCCAACGTCACCAACGGCAGTTCCTCCCGCGCCTGGAAGCCCAACTCGATCAGCTTGGGGCCCAGCAGGTAGCCAACTTGCGGTACTACCCGCAGGTAGCGCTCGTCCACCAGGCAACTGGCCAGGCGATGCGTAGTGCTGCGGGTGGTGCCGATGCGCCGGGCAATCTCCTTGAGATCCCGCGCACCCGCCGCCACCGCCTGCACCACGGCCAGGCCACGCAGCAGGGTCTGGGTGCCCGTGGGAGCAGGGTCTTTGGCGGGAATCGGTGGGTTTTCCTGCATGTAGGGGCCTATGTGGAAATGCGAAAGCGGCGGCCATTATGACAAATGCCGGGACTCAAGACAGGGCCGATCTCAGCCCTGGGCAAACTCGCGCAACGCATCACCTTCCATACGGTAGCGCACCCATTCCTCCTGGGGTTGGGCACCGATGGATTTGTAAAACGCTATGGCCGGCTCGTTCCAATCCAGCACGCTCCATTCAAAGCGCCCACACCCATTGTCGTAGGCGATTTTTGCCAGGTGGCGCAGTAACTTCTTCCCCGCCCCGCCGCCACGCTGTTGCGGGTTGATATACAGGTCTTCCAGGTACAGGCAGTTGCTGCCAAGCCAAGTGGAATAACTGAAAAAGAACACCGCAAAACCAATCGGCAAACCATCACGCAGGCAGATCAGGCCATGGGCAGTAGCGCCTTCGCTGAACAGGCTGCGCTCGATATCCACCACACTGGCGATCACTTCGTGGCGGGCTTTTTCGTACTCGGCCAGCTCTGTGATGAAGGTCAGGATCTGCGCAGCATCGCTGGGCACGGCGGGACGAATCTCGATGGTCATGAACAGGCCTGCGGCTAAAAAAGAAAGGACACATACTAAGGTGCTTTGATGACCGCCTGCAGGGATTTATGCAGGTGCTCGCCCCCCTGTGCCGCCGCGCTGGCGCCAGTCACCACAGAGCAAACTTCGCGGCGGCGCAGGATAAAAAGCTCACCCTAAATCCAGCAGTTTCCTACCCTTGCCCATGCGCCCCACCGCTCCGGCTGGCAGAGCACTCTTCTCGGTGACCCAGCACCGTTCGTCGTGATCCAGGCACCAACGCTAAGGGTGGGCTGACCAACATAAGGCAAGGACCTTATTTCTATGGAGGCTCCACCATGAATAGTTCCAAAGTGACTGCCCTCGCCCTCGCAGGCTTACTGTCTGCGGTGTCCCTGGCTAGCGTCGCCGCGTCCGACCACTCCACCGGCAAGACCGATCCGATTGGCAGCCCGCCCAACCCTGCCACCCAAGAGAGCGAAAACTCCATGGGCACCGGCCTGGACACCAATGGCGGGGCCATCATGCAGGACGGTGCCGATCCTCGTACCCAAGGCAATGACGGCAACCGTCAGGGCCTGGGCACCGATGTAGAGAATGGCAAGATCGGCCCAGGCAAGAATGCCGCCCCAAGCGGCAACGATGACAACCTGCCCGGCACACCAAAACAGCCTTGAGCCACTGGCCGACAGACGAACACTACCCCACCACTAACCCTGAAGAGGTATGCATGAACGTCGATAAAAACCTTGAGAAAGAAGTCCTCACCCGCCTGCTGCACGCGCACCCGAACGGTTTGGGCAAGGAGGTGCTGGATAACTACCGGGGCGAAAAAGTCGTGGCCAGTACCCTGGCCACCCTGCAAGACCGAGGCTTGATCAAGGAAGGCCATGTGTCCTGCAACGAGGCCGGTGAACACGCGCTGCACCTGCCGATCAAGCTGACTGCATCCGGCGTGGACGCCGCTCGCAAGCTGGAAAACTCGTAGGCGCCGGCTTGTCGCGATGGCGGTGTGTCAGGTAACGATATAGCGACAGATAGGCCGTCATCGCTGGCAAGCCAGCGACTACAACAGCGCACACTTCAAACCCATGTAGGATCCGACTTGCCCGCGATAGCGGTATGTCAGTCAACGATACAGCCGGGATCAGTCCCTGGGCTCCAGACCTATGGGAAAGAACACCCCGCCACTCCAGACCCCCAACCAACTCTCGCCATCGACGAGGCGCGTCACCGCCAGTTCCACCATTTGGTAGAACACGTTGCGATGGACCAGCGCCTCAAGGTTGTTGCGCACCAGCACGTAGGGCGAGGGTTCCTGGGTGTGCGGATCAATCACCACCCGTAGCGGGTGCGACGGGCCGGCGTCAATCAGGTCTTCGACATTGGAGGTAAACCGCAGGAGCTGGCTTTCGCCCTGCCCCTCGACCTCCAGCGACACGGCCACAAAGGGCGCGTCATCCACCTGGATCCCGACCTTCTCTACCGGGGTGATCAAGAAGTAATCATCGCCATCGCGGCGGATGATAGTGGAGAACAGCTTGACCATCGGTTTGCGCCCGATGGGCGTGCCCAGGTAATACCAGGTGCCATCGCGGGCAATGCGCATGTCGATATCGCCGCAGAAATCCGGGTTCCATAGGTGAACGGGAGCCGGTCCCTTGCCCTTGGGCAACTGTGCCAACAAATCATTGGCCTTGGCCGAGTCCGTCATGCTGTTCTCCTTTGCATCACTGGTCGCTCATGCCCAGCAGGCTGCGGGCGTACTGCCGCAGCGGAGGGCCAAGCAGATCTTCGGGCTTGTTGTCGTGGAACGTCAGTAAACCGCCACGACTGCGAATCCGTGCAGTATCGATCAAATACTGGGTGCTGGTCTCGATCAACATGATCTGGATCACCCCGCTGTCGACTCCCAGGCGGTCCAGGGCTTCCTGGTCGGCCCACTCATCCGCATTGCCAATACGATCATCAGCCTTGGCGAACCGCGTATACAACAGGTAATGAGCGCCTACTTCACGGGCTTCAGCCATGGCCTGCTCCAGACCTTCCGGGGCGCGGGCGCGGCGGACCATGGGGAAGTACTCGATAAAGCCATTGAAAGCTTCCTCAGCCACCACATTGGGGCGCGGATAGGCACTGCCCGGCGGCGTGAATGCACCCTGGGCGATAAACACAAAGGAATCGGGTTGTATGCGAACCGAGTTGGAACGACGGGTATCGCTGTGATCCAGCAGACCGGCATCGCTCATCTGATAGCGAGTGCCTTCGGCCATATCGCTGACTGTCATGCAGCCACCCAGCGCAAACGACGCCAGCAACAAAACCAGACTACGCATCCTATCCTCCAGAGGCCGGTGACGGAAAACCGGCGAATGGGCACAAGATGCAGATTTTGCGCCAGCTTGCCTGGCTAGCCGCCAATGATCTTCATCACCGTCGCCCCGCCGGAAAACGCTACTTCCTGCTTGTCACCCAAAGCCTTGACCAATAGACGCTGCAACGCGGGCAACGCCTGGTGACGCGGCTTGTCCAACAGATCGCCGACGTAGTGGCGATTGCTCGAAGACAGGCAGCCGTGCAACCAGCCGGTGGAGGAAAGCCGCAGGCGGGAACAGGTACGGCAAAACGGCACGCTTTCATTGGCAATCACGCCGAAAAATCCCTGGCCGGGAACCTCATAACGTACAGCTGTGGCATCCACCGGCGCATCAGCCTGCAGGTATTCGTGATGGTCGCCAATCAGGCTCAGCAGTTGCTGGAGGCTGACAAATTGCTGCAGGAAGGCATTGGAGTCGCTGGCCAGGTGGCCCATGCGCATCAACTCGATAAAACGCAGTTCATAACCACGCTCCAGGCAATACTCCAGCAGCGGCATGACCTGGTCGAGGTTCTGCCCGCGCAGCGGCACCATATTGACCTTGATCTTGATTCCCGCTGCGCGCGCCTGGTCCATGCCATCGAGGACCGTGGCCAGGTCGCCCCCCCGGGCAATCCCGCGAAACGCGACGGCATCAAGGGTATCGAGGGACACATTGATACGGCGAATGCCGGCATCGACCAGCAATGGCAACTTGCGCGCCAGCAACTGGCCGTTCGTGGTCAGGCTGATATCGCTCAAGCCCATTTGCCCGACGGCCTGCATGAAGGTTTCGAGCTTGGGGCTGACCAGGGGCTCGCCGCCGGTAATGCGCAGACGATCGATGCCCGCCGCCTCGATCAGGTAGGCCACGCCACGGGCCATGGCCTCGGCCGAGAGTTCGTCCTGCGCAGCCACCAAGCGCTTGCCGTTGGGCACGCAGTAGGTACAGGCGTAATTGCAGGCTGAGGTCAGGCTGATCCGCAAATTGCGAAAACGCCTGCCTTGACGATCAACGATCATGGATCACTCCGGCAGAGGATAATTCGGGCGCGCTAAAACCTGACTCATAAATCAGATTTTAGCAAGGTCCATGCCTGAGTATATTCCTGGGTTACCACATACGGCAGTAAATCAACCGGCCATTGTCCGGGTGAATGCCTTAGGTGGCAGGTGTCTCGGGGTTCGGCAGATCGGTGCTGTGCTTGCGCTTGTTGCCCATGCGCACGCCGATATCCATCAGGAACTGGAAGAAGCCTTCCTGATCTTCCAGCACGTTGCTCCAGAATGGCGAGTGATACAGCGCCACGGCGCCATGTACCAACGCCCAGGCGGCGCAGTAATGGAAATAAGGGGGGACGTCTTCCAACTTGCCTTCGCTGATCCGGCCCTTGATCAGCAGGGTCAGGCGCTCAAAGTTAGAGGCCCGGATCTTGTGCAACTCCTCAACCATTTCCGGCACCTGGTGGCCCTTGACCACTTTTTCTTCCAGGCGGTCGAACAGGCGGTAGCGCTGCGGGTCACGCATGCGGAATTCAAAGTACGCCCGGGACAGCGCCTCCTTGTCCTTGTCGACATCGGCCGAGTGCAGCAACTCGTTCAAATCACGCTCATAGTCGAGCATCAGGCGCAAGTAGATCTCGGCCTTGGACTTGAAGTGTTTATAGATCGTGCCTTTGCCGATACCCACGGCATCCGCAATCATCTCGACGGTGACGCTGTCTTCACCCTGTTCGAGGAACAATTTGAGCGCGGTGTCGAGAATTTCCTGCTCGCGGCGGCGAAACTCACGGACCTTACGGGGTTCTTTGTGCATAGAAAGAGGTCTGCAGAGGTCAGTATGGAAAGGGTTGGGTGCCCCAATGACGGAACGTTTTACCCGGTGCGAGGGATTATCCCGACTGGGCGGTCGTTGGGCAACGTCTATATGAACAAGCCACACACTAAACCTACAGCGCGCCAACGAATCAGGCGATATGGGTCAAAAATAAAACACAGATTCGCGCAATGTATTACCACTCAATGAGAACTCAAGGGAAGCGCACGTATTCCAAATCTGTTTAAAAAACGATCAGATGCGGCTGGACTGCACGGAATACTGATCAATACTTCATCTGTCGGTGTGACATCTCCCCCAAGTGAAACACCGATATGGGTACCAACGGACCGCGTACCTTTGTTTACTCCTAATGGTCTTAACCCGGATTCACCCCCCAGAACCCGGGTTTTTTTTGCCTGGGATTCAGCGAACGTGCGCCAGCGGGAACAGACGCTTGAAGTTCTCGGTGGTTTGCTCGGCAAAACGCTCCACCGACTCACCACGCAACATCGCCAGGTAATCCGCCACATCCCGCACATATTCCGGCAGGTTCGGCTTGCCACGATGGGGAATCGGCGCCAGGTAGGGCGAGTCGGTTTCCACCAGCAGACGGTCGGCCGGCACCTGGCGCGCCACATCCCGCAGGGCATCGGCATTGCGGAAGGTGACGATGCCCGACAGGGAAATATAGAACCCAAGGTCCAGGGCCGCCTTGGCCATCTCCCAGTCCTCGGTAAAGCAATGCAGCACACCCGCTTGAGGCAATGCGGCTTCGCGTAGCAAGGCCAGGGTATCGGCACGGGCCCCACGGGTATGGACGATCACTGGTTTACCCGTCTGCTGCGCCGCTTGCAGATGCAGGCGGAACGAGGCCTGCTGCAAATCGGCGGCTTCCGGTTCGTAGTGGTAGTCCAGGCCGGTCTCGCCAATAGCCACCACTCGCGGGTGATTGAGTTCGCCCAGCAGCCAGTCAAGGGCCGGGGCTTCGCCAGGCTTGAGGTCCAGGGGATGGATGCCCACCGAGCAATCGACATCGGCATAGCGCTCGGCCAGTGCCTTGACGTCGGCAGCGTTCTCGGCACTGACACCGATGCACAGGAAGTGCCCGACACCACGCAGACGTGCAGCGTCGAGGGCGGCATCCAGGGAGCCGTCGTGGGCGGTGAGGTCGAGGCGATCAAGGTGGCAATGGGAATCTACGAGCATAAGAAGTTACAACTTGCGTCACAGGAAGTGTCTGGCCGACGAAACATCCGTCAGCCCCGAGAATATCAACGTCGGCCCAGCAGCCCGACCCACTGCACCAGCAGTGCCTCAAGCAACAGCACCCGGTTCAGGTTAGCCTTGCCCAGAACCTTCTGGCGCTGGGCGAGGATCCAGTCCTGAATGCTCAAAACCTTGTCCTGGGCACTCTTCTGCGCCAGGTATTGCACAACCTTGCGCATGTCCATCAAGCCCAGGCCGTTCTCGTCCTGGGTCAGTTGATAGCGCAGAATCAGGCTGGACCAGTCACAGAACCAGTCAAACAGCAGCAACAGCGGCACGTCTTTCCAACCCTCGGCCAGTTGCGTGGCAGACTGCTCCTGCTTGAGCAGCTTCTTCACCCCGTCGACCACCAGCGCACGCTGTTCGCGCACGCCCTGGGCCTGCAGGCTGACCGCCGCCAAGGGCGAACCCGCTGCCAGGGTCAGCAGTTCGACCCGCTCCTGCTCACTGCACGCCGGCAAGGCCTGGGCCAGCCACTGCAAGCTCATGGCCTCGCTTGGCAGCGGGCAGGCCTGTTGTACGCAACGGCTGCGAATGGTCGGCAGCAAGCGACTGGACTGGTGGCTGACCAGCAGCAGCACGGTGTCGCCCGAGGGTTCTTCAAGGCTCTTGAGCAGGGCGTTGGCGGCGTTGATGTTCATCGATTCCACCGGTTCGATCAGCACCACCTTGCGCCCGCCCATCTGCGCAGTCTGCACCACGAAACTCACCAGGTCGCGCACTTGATCGACCTTGATCGCCTTGTCGGCTTCCTCCGGCTCCAGCACGTAGTTGTCCGGGTGGCTGCCGGCCTTGAGCAACAGGCACGACTTGCATTGCCCGCACGCCTCCAGCCCTGCCGGCTGCTGGCACAGCAGGCGCGCCATCAAGCGCTCGGCCAAGGCACGCTTGCCGATGCCCACCGGCCCATGGAGCAGGTAGGCATGGGCGTGCTGGGCACGCCCGGCCAATTGCTGCCACAGGCTGTCCTGCCACGGATAGGCTTCAGCCACGGTAAAGCTCCAACAGTTTGGGGAGCAGCGCATCGATGGCCTGCTGCACCTGCTCCAGCGGCTGCGCGGCATCCAGCAGGCAGTAACGTGATGGTGCGGCCTCGGCACGCTTGAGATAAGCCGCGCGCACCGCCTCGAAAAAGGCCCGGCCTTCCATCTCGAAGCGGTCCAGGCGGCCACGGGCACTGGCCCGGGCCAGGCCGATATCTACCGGCAGGTCGAAGACCAGGGTCAAATGCGGACGCAAGTCGCCCTGGACGAACGTCTCCAGAGTTGCGATGCGCTCCAGGGACAAGCCGCGGCCAGCGCCCTGATAGGCGTAGGTAGAATCGGTGAAGCGATCGCAGATCACCACCGCGCCACGGGCCAGTGCCGGGCGGATCACTTCGGCCAGGTGCTGGGCACGCGCGGCAAACACCAGCAACAGCTCGGTGTCGGGGTTCATGACCTCGTCGCCAGTGGCCAGCAGCACCTCGCGGATCCTCTCCGCCAGGGGCGTACCGCCGGGCTCACGGGTCAGCAGCACCTCGATCCCTTCGGCGCGCAAGCGCTCGGCCAGGTATTCACGGTTGGTACTTTTGCCGGCGCCTTCCGGGCCTTCCAGGGTAATAAACAAGCCAGTCACAGGCAGTCCTTAGTCAGAGTCATTGTGGGCTTGGCACGGGCACAGCTTCAGGCGCGACAGGCTCAACGGTCGCGGGTGCGGCCGGCGCAGGGCTGGAGCGATAATCGGCGCGACGCTTGAGCTGGTACTCGCGCACGGCGGCATTATGGGCATCCAGGCTATCGGAAAAAACATGGCTGCCATCGCCCCGGGCCACGAAATACAGGCTGCTTCCCGGCAACGGATTCAAAGCGGCATGGATCGCTTCACGGCCGACCATGGCGATCGGCGTCGGTGGCAGGCCGCTGATCATGTAGGTGTTATAGGGCGTGGCTTCTTTCAGGTGCGCGCGCGTCAACTTGCCGTTGTAACGCTCACCCATGCCATAGATCACAGTGGGGTCGGTTTGCAGCAGCATGCCAATCTTCAGGCGCCGCACAAACACCCCAGCAATCTGCCCACGCTCTTCAGGCACACCAGTTTCCTTCTCGACCAGCGATGCCATGATCAGCGCCTGATAAGGATCGGTATAGGGTGCATCCGGCGCGCGTCGGCTCCACTCCTGATCAAGCACATCGTCCAGGCGGTTGTAGGCTTTTTTCAGGAACTCGACATCACTCATGCCGCGTACGAAGCGGTAGGTATCAGGGAAAAACCGCCCTTCCGGGAACACGTCGGGATGGCCGATTCTCTCCATCACTTCAGGATCACTCAACCCCGACAGGGTCTGCTCGATTTTTTCATGCTTGGCCAGCGCGCTGCGTACCTGACGGAAATTCCAGCCTTCTACCAGGGTGAGGCTGTATTGCACCACTTCGCCGCGCCGCCACAGGCCGATCAGGCCCTGGGCCGTCAGGCCTGGCGTCATGCGGTACTCGCCACTGTGCAGCGGCTGGCCATCAAGATTAAAGCGCCAGTAGAGGCGTAGCCAGAAGGCGTCCTCCAGCACACCCTCGTTTTCCAGACGATTGAACGTACCCGTAGGGGTGGCGCCAGCGGCTACATCCAGCAATTGCTCCTGGGACAGATTCAGCGGCTGCTTCAAGGCCGAGTCCAGTTTCCAGGCCGAAAAGCCCAGCAACAGACCCGCCAGGACCAGGCCGATCTCCAGCAGCAATACAATTTTACGTCTCAAATCAAACACCCAATAGCGCGCGAACAATGCCTTGCAGTTTACGGGTGAGCGGCCCAGCCGACCAGCTCATTGGCCCACATCCCAGCACCGGCCAAATGCCATATACGCTGTTGCAGACGAACACTTCGCGAGCCTGTTGCAGTTGCGCAAGGCTGAGATCGGCAACCGTGGTGACAATGCCCAGCGCCTCGGCCCTGGCCAGCAGCTCGGCGCGCATGACGCCAGCCACGCCACAGCGGCTCAGGTCGGCCGTCAGCAGTTGGCCGTCATGTACCAGGAACAGGTTGCTGAACACGCCTTCAATGACGCGCCCGGACATATCCAGCATCAAACCTTCTGCGTGATCGGCATCTTGCCACTCGGCGCGGGCCAGGACCTGTTCGAGACGATTGAGGTGCTTTAGACCTGCGAGCAAGGGTTGCTCGGACAAGCGGGTGGTACATGGAAACAGGCGCACACCTGATGAAGCGTGGGCCTGGGGATAGGTGGCAGGCGGGCTGCCCTGCAGAATACGGCGCGTCGGGGCCGCTGCGTCGATGCCATAACCGCGCAGGCTGTCGCCACGGGTGAGGATCAACTTGAGAACACCGTCACCAAGGGCTACCGCATAAGCCAGCAACTCGTTGCGGATCAGATCCGGTTCCATAATAAGCGCCAGGCGCCTGCAACCCTCCTCTAGGCGTTGCAGGTGGCGGTCAAGCAATACAGGCTGCCCGGCCCTGACCGCGATGGTTTCAAACAAACCATCGCCGTAGGCCAGGCCGCGATCTTTGAGCGGCACTGCGTCCGCTGGCTGACCGTCGACCCAGCTATGCATCACTCGGTGAACCGGCGGAACACCAGGGAACCGTTGGTACCACCGAAGCCGAACGAGTTGGACAGCACCACGTCGATCGGCATTTTCTGCGGTTCGTGAGGTACGAAGTTCAGGTCGCAACCTTCATCCGGTTCATCAAGGTTGATGGTTGGCGGCGCGACCTGGTCCTTGATCGCCAGCACGCTGAAAATCGCTTCTACCGCGCCTGCCGCACCCAGCAGGTGACCGGTCATGGACTTGGTGGAACTGACCGCCAACTTGTAGGCGTGCTCACCGAATACAGACTTGATGGCCTGGGCTTCCGCCAGGTCGCCGGTCGGCGTCGAAGTGCCGTGGGCGTTGATGTACTGCACCTGGTCGACGTTGATCTTCGCGTCGCGCAGGGCATTGCCGATGCAACGTGCAGCACCCGCACCGTCGGCAGGTGGCGAGGTCATGTGGTACGCATCGCCACTCATGCCAAAACCGATCAACTCGGCATAGATCGTCGCGCCACGGGCCTTGGCGTGCTCCAGTTCTTCGAGAACCAGGGCACCGGCACCGTCGGACAGTACAAAGCCATCACGGCCCTTGTCCCACGGGCGACTGGCGCGAGTCGGCTCGTCATTGCGCGTCGACAGCGCACGGGATGCGCCAAAGCCGCCCATGCCTAGCCCGCAGGCAGCCATTTCGGCGCCACCGGCGATCATCACGTCAGCCTCGTCATAGGCGATGTTGCGTGCCGCCATGCCGATGCAGTGAGTGCCCGTGGTGCATGCCGTGGAAATGGCGTAGTTAGGCCCCTGGGCACCCAGATGGATGGACAGGAAACCGGAAATCATATTGATGATCGAGCCCGGGACGAAGAACGGTGAAATTCGACGAGGGCCGGAGTCATGCAGCGTGCGGCTGGTTTCTTCGATATTGGTCAAGCCGCCAATACCCGAGCCCATGGCCACGCCGATGCGATCACGGTTGGCATCGGTGACTTCCAGGCCAGCATTACGCACTGCCTGAAAACCGGCTGCCAGGCCGTATTGAATGAACAGGTCGAGTTTGCGGGATTCCTTGATCGAGAGATATTCCTCGACATTGAAGCCCTTTACCGAGCCGCCAAAACGGGTGGAATAGGCAGAAAGGTCCGTATGCTCAATCAGACCAATACCACTGTGGCCAGCCAGAATGCCCTGCCAACTGCTCGGCACATCCGTACCCAGTGGCGACAACATACCCATACCGGTGACTACGACGCGTCTACGCGACACAGCACTCTCCTTTTTCTAATGACGACACTTTGTTTCAAAGCTCACTTTTCATCAGAGCTAAAGAAAAAACCGCACGCCGTTATAGCAGTGCGGTTTTTCCATGACAGCAAGCGACGATTACAAACTATTACGCCTGGTGGCTAGTAACGTAGTCGATAGCAGCTTGAACAGTAGTGATTTTTTCAGCTTCTTCGTCCGGGATTTCGGTCTCGAATTCCTCTTCCAGAGCCATCACCAGCTCAACGGTGTCAAGGGAGTCGGCACCCAGGTCTTCAACGAAGGAAGCAGTGTTGACTACTTCGTCTTCTTTAACGCCCAGTTGCTCGGCAACGATTTTCTTGACGCGCTCTTCGATGGTGCTCATACCTTGTTTTCACTCCTAATGGACAAATTCAGGCAGCTGGCCAGTGGGTAAGTGTATAGAAAGGCTTTTCAGCTTTTCAACTGAAAGCTTCACCCTCGTACCCTACCAACCACCTGCCTATAAATTAAGTTGCAGCTTTATAACGGATTTTAGACAGCTCGTATGACATTTTTTTGAAGCGATCCGTCACAATTTAACTCATGTACATCCCGCCGTTCACCGGGATTGTAGCCCCAGTCACGTATGCCGCACCGTCAGACGCCAGGAAAGTGACCACATTGGCGATCTCTTGGGCCTGGCCCAGACGGCCCAGCGGAATTTGCGTCAGCAACGCTTCACGTTGCGCTTCAGGCAGCTCGCGGGTCATATCGGTATCGATAAACCCTGGAGCCACCGAGTTGACCGTAATCGACCGCGAGCCAACTTCACGCGCCAGGGCACGGCTGAAACCTTCCAGGCCTGCCTTGGCAGAAGCGTAGTTTACTTGGCCTGCGTTACCCATGGCACCCACTACGGAACCAATATTGATAATTCGCCCCCAACGCGCTTTGGTCATGCCACGCAAAACACCCTTGGACAGGCGAAACAGACTGTTCAAGTTGGTATCGACCACGTCGTACCACTCGTCGTCTTTCATGCGCATCATCAGGTTGTCGCGGGTAATACCGGCGTTGTTCACCAGAATAGCCGGCGCGCCAAACTGGGAAGTGATCTGGGCCAGTACAGCAGCCACGGACTCATCGCTGGTCACGTTGAGTTCAAGGCCAGTCCCTTGTACGCCATTTTCCTTCAGGGTTGCGGCGATGCGCTCGGCGCCCGAGGCAGAGGTGGCAGTACCGATCACGATTGCGCCCTGACGGCCCAGCTCCAGGGCGATCGCCTGGCCAATGCCACGGCTTGCGCCGGTAACCAGTGCAACTTTACCTTGCAGACTCATGCAGGCTTCTCCTAAATTCAGGCCAGTATGGCGCGGGCGGCTGCGAAGCCGTCCGGAGTATTGAGGTTGGACGTCGACACGCCATCGGCGCAGCGCTTATTGAGACCGGCGAGGACTTTACCCGGACCACACTCAACCAGTTGGGTGGCCCCCTTGGCAGCCAGGGTCTGGACCGATTCAACCCAGCGCACCGGCTTGTACAGCTGCTCTAGCAGGTCGCGCTTGAGGGTTTCCAGGTCTGGCGCCACATCGGCGCTGACGTTTTGCACCAGCGGGATCTGCGGTGCTTGCCAATTGATGGCCGCGATGGACTCGGCAAAACGCTCGGCCGCCGGGCGCATCAACTCGCAATGGGACGGTACGCTGACCGGCAGCGGCAATGCACGCTTGGCGCCACGGGCCTTGCAACCCTCGATAGCACGCTCGACCGCAGCCTTGGCACCGGCAATCACCACCTGGCCAGGCGAATTGAAGTTTACCGCGCTGACCACTTCGCCCTGGGCCGCTTCGGCACAGGCTTCGATCACCACGGCGTCGTCCAGGCCCAGAATAGCGGCCATGCCGCCCTGCCCGGCTGGAACCGCTTCTTGCATCAGCTGACCACGGCGCTCTACCAGCTTGACCGCCTCGGCGAGGGTCAGGCTGCCTGCTGCGACCAGGGCGCTGTATTCGCCCAGGCTGTGACCGGCAACAAACGCCGGGCGCGAACCACCTTCAGCCAGCCAGACGCGCCACAGTGCAATGGAAGCCGTCAGAATGGCAGGTTGGGTTTTATCAGTTTGATTGAGCAGTTCTTCCGGCCCGTCCTGGGTCAATGCCCAGAGGTCGTAGCCCAAGGCAGCAGAAGCTTCCTTGAATGTTTCCAGGACTAGCGGGTATTGCGCGCCCAGCTCGGCCAACATGCCGAGGGACTGCGAACCCTGCCCTGGAAAGACGAATGCGAGGGATGTAGACATGTAACAAGCCCCTAATGATCTGGTCGTCGGTGAATTGACGCCCCACAGCTGGGAGCGCAAGAAACTGACAGATTGGATGGTCAATTGAACTGGCCGGTCACATTTAAGCATTCCCAGCCCGATTCGCCTAAGGCAACAGATCCTCAAGACGGCCATGCAAGCGCTGCGGCAGGTTCTCCTGGATCTCGATCAGCGCGCGCGCAATGGCGCTCTGAAAACCCTGGACCCCCGCCGAACCGTGGCTTTTTACCACAATACCCTGCAAACCGAGGAAGCTTGCGCCATTGTGCCGCGCCGGGGCCAAGTCCTCCTGCAGACGCCGCATCAACGGCAGCGCCAGGGCACCCACCAGCCGGGAAACCAGGTTGCGCGTGAACAACGCCTCGATCCGCGCGGCAATCATCG
Organism: Pseudomonas fluorescens; assembly: GCF_000730425.1. Taxonomy (NCBI): domain Bacteria; kingdom Pseudomonadati; phylum Pseudomonadota; class Gammaproteobacteria; order Pseudomonadales; family Pseudomonadaceae; genus Pseudomonas; species Pseudomonas fluorescens. The sequence goes on from NZ_CP008896.1 coordinate 2,050,004, forward strand.
TAGCCAGACCCTCGCTGGATTTAAGCAGGATGTTTCCGACAAAACCGTCACACACCACCACATCGGCCTCACCGCGATACAGCCCATCGCCTTCGACAAACCCGATGTAGTTCAAGCCCCGCGCCTGCTGCAACAGGCTGGCGGCCAACTTGACTTGCTGGTTGCCCTTGATGTCCTCGGTGCCAATGTTCAGCAAGGCCACTCTCGGACGCACCACGCCCAGCGCTTCGGCCGCGACCGACCCCATCAGGGCAAAGTGCAGCAAGTGCTCGGCACTGCAATCGACGTTCGCCCCCAGGTCCAGCAACTGGCAGTAGCCACGCTGCGTCGGGATCGCCGCGACCATCGCTGGCCGATCAATGCCCGGCAGGGTTTTCAGCACATGGCGGGACAAGGCCATCAAGGCCCCGGTATTACCCGCACTGACACACGCCTGGACCTTGCCATCGCGCAGCAGTTCAAGGGCCACGCGCATGGAAGAGTCGGGCTTGCCACGCAGAGCCTGGGCCGGTTTTTCATCCATGCCGATGGTTTCGCTGGCAGGCGTTATCGTCAGGCGCGCGCGATCCACAGCCGGATGACTGGCAATCAATTCTTCAAGTAAGGAAGGTTGACCGACAAGGGTCAGGTGTAGCGAGGGCGTAGCAGACAGGCTGGCTATGCATGCCTGGACAATGCTGCGGGGACCGAAGTCCCCGCCCATTGCGTCAATCGCGATGACTTGAGCAGACAAGTGATTACTCGTCAGCGCCCTTGTCGATCACTTTACGGCCACGGTATACGCCTTCTGGCGATACGTGGTGACGCAGGTGAATTTCACCGGTGGTTTTTTCTACAGACAGAGTGCTTGCCGTCAGGGCATCGTGCGAACGACGCATGTCACGGGCAGAGCGGGATTTTTTGTTCTGCTGAACAGCCATAATTGATTAACTCCTAAACGTTTGGGTCACGCTTTAACTGCGCCAATACACTGAACGGGTTGGACCGCGTTACCTCGTCCTCGCTCGGTTCGGACTCGTCATCGAGCCCCGCCGGCTGCTGGCATTCTTCCGGATGATGAGCAGGCACAATGGGCAAGGCGAGCAAAAGCTCTTCCTCGATCAGTGCATGCAGATCCAAAGGATCTTCGCCCAGTTCCAGCACGTCATAACCTTTCGGCAACGACTGGGTATTCGCACCCTCTGTCACCACAGCATAACTGCATTCGCTGTGGATCGGCAGGGTGACCAGCTCAAGACAACGCTGGCAAACCATTTTGACCTCGGTGTCGATAAAACTGTGGATTACCACAGATTTACGTTCATCTCGTTCAAAAACGAATTTAGCCTGCACCGTACCGACAGTGTCGGAAAGCGGGTCGCAGAGTCTCTCCAAATCGGCCAGCAACACTTCACCTTGGAGGGTGGTGCCACGGTCAGCCAATTTGCGCGGGTCAACGTGAGGTGGAATCGGGTCATTCAACATAGGCGCAGCATTATAGGGATGCACCCGCCCATGTCAAAGGAAATTCAGCCCTGTGCGCCAGACTGCCTACTCGCTAGAATCCGCGACTGCCTTGAGGAGAGCCACATGTTGCCTTTATTACTCGCTTCCAGCTCGGTTTATCGCCGGGAACTGCTGAATCGCCTGCACCTACCGTTCATCTGCAGCGCACCGGATATCGACGAAAGCCATCATGCAAATGAGTCCGCGGCAGACCTGGTCAAGCGCCTGGCCGAAGAGAAAGCCCGCGCCCTTGCCGACAGTCACCCGGGGCACCTGATCATCGGCTCGGACCAGGTGGCGACGCTGGACGGCCAGATCATCGGCAAGCCCCACACCTTTGAAAAGGCCCGCGAGCAATTGCTGGCCGCCAGCGGCCGGCAGATCAGCTTCCTGACCGGCCTGGCACTGCTCAATAGCGACACCGGGCACTGCCAGGTGGACTGCGTCCCTTTCACCGTCACGATGCGCCAACTGGAGTCGGCGCAGATCGAGCGCTATCTGCGGATCGAACAACCCTATGACTGCGCTGGCAGCTTCAAGGCTGAAGGACTGGGGGTGAGCCTGTTTCAAAGCACCGCAGGGCCGGATGCCACCAGCCTCGTCGGCCTGCCATTGATTCGCCTGGTGGACATGTTGCTGGCCGAAGGCATACAGGTACCGTAAGCACATAACAAAACCCAAAGCGGGAGCAGGCAAGCCCGCCCCCACACTTTGCGCTATGCCAATTTCGAGATCAGCGCAGGGTCGGCCCCTGGAACCCCATATACAGCGCCAGCTTTTCCGCCACACTGGCGCCCAATCGCTTGGAGAAGCGGTCGAACGGCGACTCCTGAATGGTAAAGTCCACCAATTCCTTTTCGCCGACCACATCCCGCGCCACCGAACTGGCACTGCCCAGGCCATCGATCAAGCCCAGCGGCAACGCCTGCTCACCGGACCAGATCAGGCCGGAGAACAACTCCGGATGCTCTTTATCCTTGAGCCGCTCACCGCGCCCCTGCTTGACGCTGGCGATGAACTGGCGATGGGTGGTGTCGAGCACGCTCTGCCAGAACCGGGTTTCGTCAGCCTTTTGTGGCTGGAACGGATCAAGAAACGACTTGTGCTCACCCGACGTGTAGGTACGCCGTTCAACCCCCAGTTTCTCCATGGCCCCGACAAACCCGTAGCCGGCCGCCGTCACGCCAATGGAGCCCACCAGACTGGCCTTGTCGGCGTAGATCTGGTCGGCGGCGCTGGCGATGTAATAAGCGCCCGAAGCACCCAGGTCGGAAATCACCGCATACAGTTTGGTCTCGGGATGCAGCGCGCGCAGCCGGCGGATTTCGTCATACACATAGCCCGACTGCACCGGACTGCCGCCTGGGCTGTTGATGCGCAGCACCACACCCTTGACCTTGGGATCCTCGAAGGCTGTACGCAGACTGCTGACAATATTGTCGGCGCTGGCCGCTTCCTTGTCGGCAATCACCCCGCGCACCTCGATCAACGCGGTGTAGCTACCACTGCGGGCGGCGCTCTTTTCCATATCCACCAAGGGACTGAACAGCACCAGCATGCCAATCAGATAGGTAAAGGTCAGGAGCTTGAAGAAGATCCCCCAGCGCCGGGCGCGACGCTGCTCCTGAACGCCTGCCAGCAGTGTCTTTTCCAGCAACTTCCAGCTTTTATCATCGCCATTGTCAGCACCGGACTTGGTCGGCGCTTTCCACTCATCGGTCATGCCATCTACCCCAGCAAAAACTTAATGGACCTGGTTGAGCCAGGCATGCAATTGCGAAAACCGATCAATCATCAGTCGTGGCTCGTAAGCCTGCAAGGCCTCGGGGGACTGAGCCCCATAGCTGACAGCAACGCTGTCCATGCCGGCATTGCGCGCCATCAGCAGGTCGAACGAAGCATCACCGACCATCAACGATTCACGGGCAGACACGCCGCAATGGGCCATGATCTGCTCCAGCATCAACGGATGGGGCTTGCTCGCGGTCTCATCGGCGGCACGGGTAACATCGAAATAATCTTCCCAGCCATTGGCCTTGAGCACCCGATCCAAGCCACGCCGGGCCTTGCCGGTCGCTACAGCCAGGTGGTAACCCTGCTCACGCAATGCCGCCAGAGATTGCACCACCCCCTCGAACAAGGGCGACGGCTGCGCCTCCAGGGCAATGTAGTGATCGGCATAGTGCTCGCGAAACGCTACCAGCTCACTGTCAGCGATCTGCGGGTACAAGGTGCGAATGGCCTCCGGCAAGCCGAGGCCAATGATGCCCTTGACCGCCAGGTCACTGCACAGTTCGAAGCCGGAACGGGTCGAAGCCACATGCATGGACTCGACAATCCGGCCAATGGAATCGCACAGGGTGCCATCCCAGTCAAAAATCAGCAGTTTGTAGTCAGGGCGCGACACTCAGGCGCTCCACGGTCTTGGCCCACATCTCATCGACGGGGGCCTGCAACTTCAATTCACCACCATCGGGCAACGGCACCGTCAGCATGTACGCATGCAGGAACAGGCGCTTGCCACCAAGGTCGCGAATCTCCTTGGAGAAGCCCTCGTCGCCATACTTGGTATCGCCAGCAATACAGTGCCCAGCGTGCAGGGTATGCACACGAATCTGATGGGTCCGCCCGGTCACTGGCTTGGCCTCGACCATGGTCGCGAAGTCACCGAAACGCCGCAGCACCTTGAATAGGGTCAGCGCCTCCTTGCCCTCCTCGTCCACCTCGACCATGCGCTCGCCGGAGCGCAGGTTGCTCTTCTGCAACGGCGCACGCACGCTTTTGATCGAAGATGCCCAATTGCCACGTACCAACGCCATATAGCGCTTATCCACGCCATCGCCGCGCAAGGCAGTATGCAGATGGCGCAACATGCTGCGTTTCTTGGCGATCATCAACAGGCCGGAGGTGTCGCGGTCCAGGCGATGGACCAGTTCCAGCTCCTTGGCATCCGGACGCAACTGACGAAAGGCTTCGATCACCCCGAAATTCAGGCCGCTGCCACCATGGACCGCGATGCCGCATGGCTTGTTGATTACAATCAGCTTGTTGTCTTCGAAGACAATCGATGCCTCAAGGCGCTGCAACAGCCCCTGGGCCAATGGCACAGGCTCGTCACGCTCAGGCACGCGAACAGGCGGCACCCGGACGATATCACCCGCCTGCAGCTTGTACTCGGGCTTGATCCGACCTTTGTTCACCCGCACTTCGCCTTTACGCAAAATGCGATAAATCAAGGTCTTGGGCACGCCCTTGAGCCTGGCCAGAAGAAAATTGTCGATGCGTTGGCCGGCATATTCCGGCGAGACCTCAAGCAGCTGGACGCTGGGGGTCGGGGGGGTGGTAGTCGTCATGCCGGGAATGATAACAATTTTTTATGGAATTGAAGCACTTAATCATTGCTGCTATAGTCGCGAACGCCGCCAAAAGCGGCCTGGGCAGAGGACTCGCGGCAAACTGCCGCCCCTGACCATCGCAATTCATCAGGACGCGAGGCCGTCCTACGGGGCTCTTGCCACACTGGAAGGCTCAAGATTGTAACAAGCGCAGGTGACATGAGGCCTGAAGCGAGTGCAAGAAGCAGCGTGATTACTCGCCTCTTGCGCCGATATTTACGGCCAGTTCACAAAGTGCAGTCAGTCTTGTACCAGACCACGGCGAATGCTTCGGAAACAACGCCTGTTACTAGCCATGAGCGTGAACTCCCCATTGGAGAACACGGTAAATGCCAACCCGCTGCGGATTCTGCGCGCGGCAGCACCCGAATTATCAGGGATACGTGTAGGGTGGAGATGCACAACCGTCGGACTGTGTAGCACTAGGCTTATATTTAGACGCTTCATCTCGTCCACAGTCGCCGGTTGATTCCTCCTCCTGACTGAGTGCTTATTAAGTCACCACAGCAAGCAGGACGCGTAAGTCGCGATACCAGCCCAATTGGTCGGTATTGCTGGACACTGGAGTGGCCAACCACTCTTGACGCACCTGACACCGACCGTGAGAAGTCGTGTGTGCCGAACGCCGTTTCCGGCAGCCCGGAAACCGACGGTACAACATGAAAAGAATGCTGATTAACGCAACTCAACCCGAAGAGTTGCGTGTTGCACTGGTAGATGGCCAACGCCTCTACGACCTGGACATCGAGTCCGGTGCACGCGAGCAGAAGAAGGCCAACATCTATAAAGGCCGGATTACTCGCATCGAGCCGAGCCTTGAGGCTGCCTTTGTCGATTTTGGCTCTGAGCGCCATGGCTTCCTGCCCCTCAAAGAAATTTCCCGCGAATACTTCAAGAAAGCCCCTGAAGGCCGCGTGAACATCAAGGACGTCCTGAGCGAAGGCCAGGAAGTCATCGTTCAGGTAGAAAAAGAAGAACGTGGCAACAAGGGCGCAGCCCTGACCACCTTCATCAGCCTGGCTGGCCGCTACCTGGTCCTGATGCCGAACAACCCGCGTGCCGGCGGCATCTCCCGTCGCATCGAAGGCGAAGAGCGCAACGAACTGCGTGAAGCGCTGAACGGCCTCATCGCCCCTGCCGACATGGGCTTGATCGTGCGCACTGCCGGCCTTGGCCGCAGCAGCGAAGAAATGCAGTGGGACCTCGATTACCTGCTGCAACTGTGGACCGCTATCAAAGAAGCCTCCCTGGACCGTTCCGCGCCATTCCTGATCTATCAGGAAAGCAACGTGATCATCCGCGCCATCCGCGACTACCTGCGCCAGGACATCGGCGAAGTGCTGATCGACAGCGTTGAAGCCCAGGACGAAGCCCTGACCTTCATCCGCCAGGTGATGCCGCAGTACGCCAGCAAGATCAAGCTGTACGAAGACAGCGTGCCGCTGTTCAACCGCTTCCAGATCGAAAGCCAGATCGAAACCGCCTTCCAGCGTGTGGTCGAGCTGCCTTCCGGCGGCTCCATCGTGATCGATCCGACCGAAGCCCTGGTGTCCATCGACATCAACTCGGCACGCGCCACCAAAGGCAGCGACATCGAAGAAACCGCCCTGCAGACCAACCTGGAAGCGGCCGAAGAAATCGCTCGCCAACTGCGCCTGCGTGATATCGGCGGTCTGATCGTGATCGACTTCATCGACATGACCCCAGCCAAGAACCAGCGCGCCGTGGAAGAAAAAGTCCGCGAGTGCCTGGAAGCCGACCGTGCCCGCGTACAGGTTGGCCGTATCTCGCGCTTCGGCCTGCTGGAAATGTCCCGCCAGCGCCTGCGTCCATCCCTGGGCGAAAGCAGCGGTATCGTCTGCCCGCGTTGCAACGGCACCGGCATTATCCGTGACGTTGAATCGCTGTCCCTGGCGATCCTGCGCCTGATCGAAGAAGAAGCCCTGAAAGACCGCACCGCCGAAGTCCGCGCGCAGGTGCCGATCCCGGTTGCAGCCTTCCTGCTCAACGAAAAACGCAACTCGATCACCAAGATCGAACTGCGCACCCGTGCCCGTATCGTGATCCTGCCGAACGATCACCTCGAGACGCCGCACTTCGAAGTACAGCGCCTGCGCGACGACAGCCCGGAGGCCCACAGCGGCCAGTCCAGCTACGAAATCGCCGCTGCCGCTGCCGAAGTCGAAGAAGTCCAGCCAGCCGCCGCGACCCGCACCCTGGTTCGCCAGGAAGCTGCCGTCAAGACCGCGCCAGCCCGTGCCAATGCACCGGTACCGGCTGAAGCCGCTGCACCGGTTGCCGCGCCTGCCTCCCTGCCAGAGCCAAGCCTGTTCAAGGGCCTGGTGAAGTCGCTGGTCAGCCTGTTCGCCACCAAGGAAGAGCCTGCAGCTCCAGCCGTGGTCGAGAAGCCAGCTGCTGAACGCCCGGCACGCAACGAAGAGCGTCGCAACGGTCGCCAGCAGAGCCGCAACCGCAACGGTCGCCGTGACGAAGAGCGCAAGCCTCGCGAAGAGCGGGCACCGCGTGAGGAACGCGCACCACGTGAAGAGCGCCAGCGCCGCGAAACCCGTGAAGAAATCCCGGCCGTAGCCCGTGAAGAACGCGCACCGAGTGAAGAGCGTGCACCACGTGAAGAACGCGCACCGCGTGCGCCTCGTGCCCCGCGTGAAGATCGCAAGCCACGTGGCGAGCGTGAAGAACGTGTACGTGAACTGCGCGAGCCACTGGACGCCGCCCCAGCTGTAGCAGCCGTTGCGGTGGATGCCGCAACTGAAGAACGCCCGGCCCGCCAGCCCCGTGAAGAGCGTGCGCCACGCCCACCGCGTGAAGAGCGTCAACCACGCGCCGAACAGGCTGCCGCAGCCAGCGAAGAAGAACTGCTGACCAACGACGAACAGTCACAGGAAGATGGCCAGGACAACGCCGAAGGCGATCGTCCACGCCGCCGCTCTCGTGGCCAGCGTCGTCGCAGTAACCGTCGCGAGCGTCAGCGTGACGCCAACGGCAACGTGATCGAAGGCTCGGAAGAGACCGGCGAAGCCACTGAAGAAACCGCCAACAACGAGCCAACCAGCACCGAACTGGCTGCTGGCCTGGCCGTTACCGCTGCGGTTGCCAGCTCGGTCATCAGCGCTCCTGCCGAAGCCGAAGCCAACCAGCAGGCCGAACACGCCACCGCTGCCGTGCAGGAAACTGCCGTCGTCGAGGCGCCGGTTGTCGAAGCCACCACCGTGGTCGAAACACCTGCCGCTCCGGAAGTGGAAGTTGCACCGGTTCGCGAAGCCCAGCCTGAAGCCGAAGTCGTGGCTGCACCTGCGGTCGTGGTTGAGCCGCAGCCTGTGGTTGAAGCCGTTGTCGAAGCGCCAGCCGCCGAGCCAACCCCGCAAGTGCGTGAAGTTCGCGAAGAACAGACCGCCTTCCAGTGGACTGCCGAACCCGCCATCACCGCTGAAGCACCGGCACCGGCACCGATAGAAGCGCCAGCACCGGTTGCCGAAGTGGTTATCGTCGAACCTGCGGTGGTTGCAGAGCCAGTCGTGGTTGCCGAGCCTGCTGCGGTGGCCGTGCAAACCCCAGTGATTGCCGAAGTGGCCGCACCAGTGGTTGAAGCCCCTGCCAGCGCCCTTACCGAAAACGGCCGTGCGCCTAACGACCCACGTGAAGTGCGTCGTCGCAAGCGTGAAGCCGAGCGTCTGCAAAAAGAAGCCGAAGCAGCAGTGGCCACGGTCGTAGTCGAAGCAGCCCCGGCTGCACCGGCCATCGAAGCCGTAGTTGAGCACACTGCCCCGGCCATCGACGAGAACCTGCGTTCCGTTGACGAAGTGGTAGAGCACAACCCAAAAGCCCTGGAAGAAGAACACGAGCCTAAACCCCTCGCCTGATTCCAACGGCAACTAAAAAGCCCCGCCTGAGCAATCAGGCGGGGCTTTTTTATACGTTCTATCCAACGACAACGATCAAATGTGGGAGCTGGCTTGCCGGCGATGGCGGTAGATAGGGATGCGGTGATCTTGAGGTTGCCATCGCCGGCAAGCCGGCTCCTACAGGGGGTGTGGGAATGTGAGCATTTGCGGTACATCCACATCCCACAACACCCCGGGATCATCCACCGGCACTTCCCGCACATCAGCCTGGGCAAACAACGACCTGGCGCCACGATCCCCGGTCAGCCCCCTCAAGGCCGGACCCAGGGCCTGGCTGAATGCAACGGGGTGGCCCCATCGGCCAGCATGCACTGGCACACTGACTCCGTCCACGCGCTCGATCAGCCGCTCAATACTCGACGACCGAATAAAGGGCATATCCCCTAGAACCACCAGCCAACCCGCTGCCGGGACGCTGGCCGCCACCGCGGCGGCGATACTGTCGCCCATGCCAGGCGAATCCAGCAGTAGCACTTCGCAAGCGTATGCCCTGGCCAGGCGCATGACCTCGCTGCGCTCTGGTGTTGTGACGACCCAACGCCGGGTGATGCTGGCAGGCAAATTGACCAACACCTGCTCGAATACCGGCCGCGTCACCCCATCACGCCCCACGCAAGGGGCCAGCAGTTTGTCCTGGCCGTTCTGCGCGCGGAACCGGCTGCCGTGCCCTGCCGCCAGGACAATTGCAGTGATCGCGCTCGTCAACTGACCGCCTCCCCCACGGGCTTGGCTTGCAACAGCGCCACACCGTTCTTGATCGCAACAATGTGCGCCATCAACGACAAGGCAATCTCTGCCGGCGTGTGGCTGCCAATATGAATACCAATCGGGCCATGCAGCCGCGCAATTGCCTCGGCCGCCAGCCCCAACATCGCCAGGTTCTCCCGGCGTTTACGACTATTGACCCGTGACCCCAGGGCACCAATGTAGAACGCGCGGGAGTTCAATGCGGTCAACAGCGCCATATCGTCCAGGCGAGGATCATGGGTCAGGGCAACAATGGCCGTGCGCTCGTCTGTCTGGATAGTGAGCACCGCCTCATCAGGCATTCCCGGCACAAAGCGCCCATGCTGCGCCTCCCAGCCATGGACAAACTCTTTACGGGGGTCACAGATCAGTACTTCAAAATCCAGCAGGCGCGCGATGTCTGCCACGTAGCGCGACAACTGGCCCGCACCGATCAGCAGCAGGCGCCAGCGCGGGCCGTAGATGGCCCGCAAGCGCTCACCATCAAAACTGACAAGGTCGGACTGGCTCGCCGCACTCAAGCGCACGCCCCCCGTCGCCAAGTCCAACTCCCGCGCCACAATTTCATGGGCCTCGCAACGCGCCAGCAACTCGGCAACCCACCCTGGGTCACCCACCCGCTCCTCCGTCAGACGCAAGGTGCCGCCACAGGGCAGACCAAACCGCGCAGCTTCATCCCGGGTGACACCATAGGTCACCAGTTGCACCGGCGGCCCATCGTCAGGTAAACGGCCATCGTGCAGACGGGCGATCAGATCATCCTCGATGCAACCACCGGATACCGAGCCGATCACCACGCCATCGCCGCGCAAGGCCAGCATCGCCCCTGGCGGCCGTGGCGCGCTGCCCCAGGTCTGGACCACGCTGTACAGCACCACCTGCTGCCCTGCGCGGCGCCACTCCAGCACGCTGCGCAGGACATTCAGATCCACGCTGTCCATCAGGCCTTCGCCTCCTGCTGCCAACCCTGCAACTGATAACGCACTGGCAGACTACGGATGCGCTTGCCAGTGGCGGCAAAGATCGCATTGCACAGCGCCGGCGCAATCGGCGGTACGCCCGGCTCACCGACGCCGCCCAGGGGCACCTCACCGGGTGGCGTGACCAAATGTATGACGATTTCTCGGGGCGCCAGGGACATGCGCGCGACCTCATACATATGGAAATTGTCCTGCTGGACCTTGCCATCCTTGAAGCTGATTTCCCCCAGCACCGCATTACCCAGGCCCATGACGCAGGCACCCTCGAACTGCGAGCGGATGCGCTCCGGGTTGATCTGCGGGCCACAATCCACGGCGATATCGGCCTTGTGTACGATCAACGTGCCATCACCCTTGACCTCCACCTCGATCACCGCCGCCACATAGGTGACAAAACTGTAGTGCACCGCCAGCCCCAAACCGCGTCCCTTGGGCAGCGCTCGACCCCAGCCGGCAGCCTTGGCCGCCGTTTCCAGCACGCCACGCATACGCGCAGTATCAATCGGGTAACGCTCGGGAGACTCGCCGTAGTTCCATTCTTCACTCAAGGTTCGCGGATCGATCTGACGATCCGGGCCCAGCAGCTTGAGCTGATATTTCAGCGGATCCTGGCCAGCCTTGTGCGCCAGTTCATCGACAAAGCTCTGAATGGCAAAACCGTGGGGGATGTTCGACACCGAACGGTACCAGCCCACACGGGTGTGGGCGGCAGCTTCAGGGTTTTCCAGGCGCACATTGGGAATGGCGTAAGCCATGTTGGTAAAGCCCATGCCCAACTCGAACGCAGCCTCATGGTTCATGCCCGGCGCAAACAACGCGGTGATGCTCGGTGCCACGGTGCGGTGCAGCCAGCCGGAGGGCATGCCGTCCTTGTTCAGGCCAGCCTTGAGGTACTCGGCGGAAACGGTATGGAAGTAGGAGTTATGGATATCGTCTTCACGGGTCCACTGCACACGCACGGCCTTGCCGGGAAACTCCTTGGCCAGCACCGCGGCTTCAATGATGAAGTCCGGCTTGGACTTGCGCCCGAAGCCGCCGCCCAACAGGGTGACGTGGATCGTGACGTTATCGAACGGCAGGCCGAGGCGTTCGGCCACCCGCTCGCGCGTGACCTGCGGCGCCTGGCTCGGGGCCCAGGCCTCGCATTGCCCGTCTTGATAACGGGCCACGGCAACCATCGGCTCCATCGGCGACTGCGCCAGGTGTGGCAAGTAATACGCAGCGTCGAACGTGCTGTCGGCATCGCTCAGGGCCTGGTCGATGCTGCCGGTATTGCGCACCACTTTGCCAGGCTGAAGGGCCGCGGCTTCCAGGGTTTTGCGATAGTCGATGGAGTTGTAGCCAGCATTGGCGCCATCCTCCCAGACAATCTGCAACGCCTCGCGGCCCTTGATCGCCGCCCAGGTGTTGCTGGCCACCACTGCTACGCCGCCCAAAGGCTGGAATTCCGAGGGCAAGGGCCGGCTTTCGATTGACAGGACCTTGATCGCCCCGGGGACTTTCAACGCCGCGCTGGCATCGAACGACTTGACCTTGCCGCCATACACTTTGGGCCGCGCAATGGTCGCGAACAACATGCCGTCAAAATGCACATCGGCACCGTACAGCGCCCGGCCGTTGACGATATCGGCACCGTCGATGGCCTTGGTGGCCTCCTTGCCGATATAGCGAAATTCCGACGGCTGCTTGAGCCGCAGGCTATCGCGCGCTGGCACCGCCAGTGCACCGGCGGCGGCGGCCAGGGCGCCATAGCCCAGTTCGCGGCCGCTGGGCTGGTGAATCACTTTATGCAACTGCGCACGACATTCGCCCAGAGGGACTTTCCATTGCTCGGCAGCGGCCTGTTCCAGCATGCTGCGCACGGCTGCGCCGCAACGGCGCATCGGTTCGTACCAATGGCGCATGCTGCGCGAACCGTCGGTATCCTGGTTGCCGAAACGCACTTCATCGCCCGGCGCTTGCTCGACTTTGACCTGGGCCCAATCGGCCTCCAGCTCATCGGCCACCACCATGGCCAAGCTGGTACGAACCCCCTGGCCCATTTCCGAACGGTTGCAGATCACCGTCACGCTGCCGTCGGCAGCAATGCTGACGTAGACCTTGGGATCATCGATCACACCATTGGGCATCGCCTCGGCACCGTACTTCTTCACCTCTTCGGCAAAGGCACCCGGCACGCCCCAACTGGCGGCCACCACCAGGGCAGCGGTGGCGCCAATGCCCTTGAGGAAGCCTCGGCGACTCAGGTTGTTCAGGACGAAATTGCTCGGCAACCGGCTCATGCCTTGGCCCCCTGCAAGTGAGTAGCGGCCTGGCGGATCGCCGTTTTGATGCGGTTATATGTGCCACAACGGCAGATATTGCCGACCATGGCCTCTTCAATCTGCGCATCGCTGGGGTTGGGGTTGGTTTTCAGCAATGCCGTGGCCGACATGATCTGCCCACCCTGACAGTACCCGCATTGGGCCACCGCCGTATCCAGCCACGCTTGCTGTACAACCTGGCCGACCGGGTCATTGTGCAGGTTGTCGATGGTGCTGACGTTCTGCCCTTTGACCGAACCAATAGGCGTGATGCAACTGCGGGCCGGCGAGCCGTCGATATGAATGGTGCAGGCGCCACACAGGCCCATGCCGCACCCGAACTTGGTGCCGTTGTAACCCGCTACGTCGCGGATCGCCCACAACAGGGGCATGTCCTCGGTGACATCCAGCGGATGATCTTGACCGTTGAGTTTGAGAGTAATCATGGGCACGCCCGCATAGTGATTGGAGTATGGGGTCGAGCTATCTGCCGCTTTCAGGGGAGCGGAGTCGGTTCACGCAGATGGCTCAGGCTAATCGGGCTCTCTTGTGAAGACAGGTCTTCACCGGGCCTTTGATAAACAACATCTATCGAACGATAAACAGGCATCGTTAGCCTGCTAAGTTAACCCACCATTCACAAAAAAGCCCTGCAATGCAGGGCTTTTTTCAACACGCTAGAGCGTAGCTCAATAACGATTGGGCTCCATTTCCAGATCGACCTCGAAGCGCTCGGCGATATCACGCTGAATGCGTTGGGCCAGGCTGGAAATATCCAGGCCCGTCGCCGCGCCATAATTGACCAGCACCAGCGCCTGCAGACGATGCACGCCCGCATCACCGTCGCGAAAGCCTTTCCAGCCGGCCTTTTCAATCAACCAGCCCGCTGCCAGTTTCACTTGGCCGTCAGCCTGGGGATAGGCCACCAGATCGGGATATTGCAGCTTTAACTGCGCTGCCTGCACCTGGGACACCAGGGGGTTCTTGAAAAAGCTGCCGGCATTGCCCAAGACCGCAGGGTCGGGCAGTTTTTCACTGCGGATGCTGCAAATGGCCCGGCTGACATCGCTCGGCGTCGCCTGGGTAATCCCCTGTTCGGCCAGGCGTTGTTGCACCGGGCCATAGCCGAGTTTGAGGTGAGAGACGCGGCTCAGGGCAAAACGCACCCGCAGGATCAACCAGCGCCCCACCTCGTGCTTGAACACGCTGTCGCGGTAGGCGAAGTGGCACTCTGACAGGCTGAAATCCCGCAACTCGCCAGTCTGGCGGTCGAGGGCGGTCAGGCCCGCGAACACATCCTTGATCTCGACACCGTAGGCGCCGATGTTCTGCATCGGTGCCGCACCGACAGTACCGGGAATCAAGCTGAGGTTTTCCAGGCCGCAAAACCCTTGCTCAAGGGTCCACAGCACAAAGGGGTGCCAGGCCTCACCCGCCTCGGCTTCCACCACAACCTGCTGCGCATCCTCGTGCAGAATGCGGATCCCCTGGGTCGCCATACGCAATACCAGCGCCGGGATATCCTGGGTCAGCAGCAGGTTGCTGCCGCCCCCGATCACCAGCAATGGCAACTGTTGCGTGGCCGCGCAGGCCAGGGCCTCGCGCACATCCGCATCGCTGTGGGCCTCGGCGAACAACTGCGCGCGCACGTCGATGCCAAAACTGTTGAAGGCCTTCAGGGACACCTGGGGCCGTACATCCAGGCTCATAACCGCCCCTTCAATTCGATCACCAGCAAATCACAAGCCGCCTCGATCAGGTCCAGGACCTGCTCGAAACCCTGCTCGCTGTCGTAATACGGATCCGGCACTTCATCCACCAGACAGTCGTAGCGGCGCAGGAACAGGTCCAGCTCCGCCTTGCCCTGGGCCGGCTGCATGGCCTTGAGGTTGCGCAGGTTGCTCTGGTCCATGGCCAGGATCAGGTCATAGCGCGCAAAATCGGCGCGCGACACCTGCTGGGCACGCTGGGCCGACAGGTCGTAGCCACGGCGCAGGGCCGCGTGTTGGCTGCGTTTGTCCGGCGCCTTGCCGATATGCCATTCGCCGGTACCGGCTGAAGCCACCTCGACCCGGCCCGCCAGCCCGGCTGCCCGCAGTTTGTGGCGCAGGACACCTTCGGCGGTAGGCGAGCGACAGATATTGCCCAGACACACAAACAGGACTTCCATCAAACCCCCAGCAATCGACGCACGCGCTCAAGGTCTTGCGGCGTATCGACGCCAGCCGGTGGAGCTTCCATCGCATCATCGACATGGATCCGCACGCCGTGCCACAGGGCTCGCAACTGCTCCAGGGCCTCGGTGTCTTCCAGCCAGCACGGGCCCCAGCTGACGAAATCATGCAGGAAGCCGGCGCGATAGGCATAGATACCGATATGGCGGCGATATGGCACGCCGGCCGGCAATACCTCACGCTGCCTGGCGAACTCGTCGCGCGCCCAGGGCAGGGTCGAACGGCTGAAGGTCAAGGCCAGGCCGTTGATGTCGCTGACCACCTTGACCACGTTGGGGTTGAACAGCGTCTCAATGTCTTCGATAGGTTCGGCCAGGGTCGCCATGCGTGCCTCGGCATGGGCGGCCAGGTTGGCAGCGACCTGATCGATGACACACGGCGGGATCAGCGGCTCGTCGCCCTGCACATTGACCACGATGGCGTCCGGCGCCAGGCCCAGGTGCGTGGCGACTTCGGCCAGGCGATCGGTGCCGGAATTGTGATCTTCACGGGTCAGCACCGCTTCGGCGCCGAAACCCTTGCAGGCCTCGATGATCCGCAGGTCATCAGTGGCCACCACCACGCGCTGGGCGTTGCTTTTGCAGGCCTGTTCCCAGACCAGCTGGATCATCGGCTTGCCGCCGATCAACTGCAGCGGTTTGCCGGGCAGGCGAGTGGAGGCGTAGCGCGATGGGATGACTACAGTGAAGGCAGTGGTCATTTATCCAGGCGCTCGTCGGTCGTCAGGGTACGGGCTTCGCTTTCCAGCATCACCGGGATGCCATCGCGGATCGGGTAGGCCAGGCCGGCGCCTTTACTGATCAGCTCGGTCTTGTCGGCACTGAGCTTGAGCGGGCCTTTGCAGATCGGGCAAGCGAGGATATCGAGCAGTTTGGTGTCCATGGGGGGTTCCTGGATAAAAACGGTTTAAGGCAAAAGTCGATCAGGCAGCAGACGCATCAGTTGCGTGTCGAACCAGGCGATAAACGCCGGTGACGGTGCCGCATCGACTGCAAGGTACCACCAGTGTGCCTGGGCAAAGGCGCGGCACTTCACCGCGTCCTTTTCGGTCATGACCAGCGGCAGTGACGGCGTAAAATTCAGGACCTCGGCGCTGTAAGGCGCATGGTCGGCAAACGCATGGGGTATCGGCAGCCAGTGTAGCGTTTCGAGGGTATTGAAGAAACGTTGCGGGTTGCCGATGCCGGCGACCGCATGCACCCTTTGGCCCACGGGAAAATGGTCCAGCGGCTGGCGCTCACCGGTTAGCAGGTTGACCAGCGTCGTGGGCAGCAGACGGAAGGCGAAACCATCCTCACGATCCGCCCCGGCGCCGTTGTATAGCAGCGCATCGACACTTTGCAGACGCTCGACCGGTTCGCGCAGCGGCCCGGCGGGCAGGCAACGGCGATTGCCCAGGCCACGTGCATTGTCGATCAGTACCAGTTCCAGGTCACGGGCCAGGCGGTAATGCTGCAAGCCATCGTCGGACAGGATCAGGTCCAGGGTGTCGTTGGCCAACAGGGCCTGTACCGCACGGCTGCGATCAGGGTCGATCACCAGGGGCACGCCGCTGCGTTGCACAATCAGCAAGGGCTCGTCGCCTGCCACTTGCGCGCTATCGCTGGCGTGCACCCGCCATGGCAACTGTGGCGGCTTGGCTGCGTAGCCACGGCTGACCACGCCGACGCGCAGGCCACTGCGCTGGCAATGGTCGATCAGCCACAGGATCAACGGCGTCTTGCCCGTGCCGCCCACGGTGATATTGCCGACGACCACTATGGGCACCGGCGATTGGTAGATCGTCCCCTCACCCGCCAGGAACCGCTCGCGCTTGCGCTTGACCACCCGACGATAGAGCGACTCCAGCGGTTGCAGGAGCTTGAGCGCCGGATGCCCGTCATACCAGGCCTTGAGCAGACGATCGGACAGGGCCATCAGGGTTGCCCCGCCGCCTCGACGGTGGTCATGCGCAAATGGCTGAAGCCGAGCTTGCCGGCAGCATCCATCGCAGTGATCACGGCCTGGTGCGGGGTTTTGCCATCGGCGCTGATGGACAGCGGCAATTGTGTATCACCGCCAGACTCCTTCTGCAGCGCATCCATCACGCTGGCGACGTCGTTCTTCTCAAGCAACTGGTTGTTCACCGAAAACACCCCTTCGGCGCTAATGGTGATATCCAGTTGCTTGAGCGGCTGGTCTTCGGCTGGCGAGCCGCTGACGGCTTCCGGCAATTCGACCCGCAGTTGGGTTTCCCGGGTAAAGGTGGTGGTGACGACAAAAAACAACAACAGGATAAACACCACATCAATCAACGACGCCAGGTTGATATCGACGGTTTCCCGGGGCTTGCGGCGAAATTTCACGCTTTGCCCTCGACCAGGTCGACGTCACGATCGCCCTGGACCACTTCCACCAGCTTGATCGCTTCCTGCTCCATGCCTACCACCAATTCATCGATGCGACGCTGCAGGAACCGGTGGAAAAACACGGCCGGGATGCCGACCATCAGGCCGGCAGCCGTGGTGATCAAGGCCTTGGAGATACCACCGGCCAGTACCGAGGCGTTGGTGGTCATGCCCGAGCCGGTAAAAGCACTGAAGATATCGATCATGCCCAGCACGGTGCCGAGCAAACCGAGCAACGGCGCCATCGCCGCGATGGTGCCCAGGGCATTGATATAGCGCTCCAGCTCGTGGATAACCCGGGCGGCGGCTTCTTCAATGCACTCCTTCATGATCTCGCGACCGTGCTTGGAGTTGGCAAGGCCCGCAGCGAGAATCTCGCCCAGGGGGGAATTGGCCCGGAGCTCCTTGAGCTTTTCCTTGTCCAGTTGCTTGTCCTTGATCCAGCGCCAGACCTGCCCCAGCAGATGATCAGGGGTCACGCGACTGGCGCGCAGGGTCCACAAGCGTTCGGCAACGATGCCGAGTGCGGCGATGGAGCTCAGAATGATCGGCAACATCATCCAGCCGCCGGATTTGACCAATTCCCACACAGTGAATGCCCCCTCGAAAAAGTGCGCCACTCTAGCATATAGGCTGGCGAGGAAGGACCTGCCTGCCGACAGGCATCATGTCGCAGGCACTGGTCTTTGGTAACTGTCAATGACCGGCGCGCGCCAGAAACGGCGCTGGCTGCGCGCCGTCACCGGAGCCTGGAAAGCTCCCAGGCGCAAACGCACGGCGCCCTGTTCGGCGCTGTCATAAATGGCGCTGCGCAAATGTTGGTAACGCGCCAGCACCTGCGGGTGCGGATGGCCAAAGGAATTGCCACGCCCGCGGGAAATCAGCACTGCCTTGGGGGCCAGTTGCTGGACAAACGGCCACGACGATGAACTGCGGCTGCCATGATGGGGGGCTTGCAGCCAATCCGTGGCGACCGCCAAGGGCGTAGTGAGCAAGGCTCGCTCGGCCTCGCGATCGATATCGCCGGTCAGTAACAGCCGTTCACCATTGGCCTGGACCTGCAACACACAAGACTTCGCGTTGCCGTTGCGGGCATCCGCCCATTGCCACAGCCGGAACATTACGCCGTCCCACTCCCACTGTTCACCGCTGACACAGGCCCGGGTATCGAGAAACGCTGGCAGCCCCTGGATTTCCCCGCCCACTATCCGCTTGACCGGCAACCCGAGCGCTACCGCCACGGCGCCCCCTGCGTGATCAGCGTCGGCGTGACTGAGCAGCATCAAATCCAACTGGCTAACCCCCAGCTTGCGCAGCGCCGGCAATACCACACGCTCACCGAGGTCGAAATCCCCCTGCCGTGGCCCGGCGTCATACAACAGCGCATGGTTGCGGGTGCGTAACACTATCGAGAGGCCCTGGCCGACATCCAGTTGCTCCACCGCCACCTGGCCCAATGGGATCGATTCTCGGGGCGGGAACACCGCCAGCAGCAACATGGGCCAACCCAGCAGGCGAAAAGGAACGCCCTTGGGCATCAATAACAACAAAGTCCCCAACAAACTGAGCAACCAGTAGCCAACGGGCACCTCGGCAGGCATCCAGGCCGGTACACGCCCGGCCAGTATTGCCAACGCCTTGAACAATCCATCCAGCGCACCACCGGCCAGCCACAACAAGCCACTGCCCAGCCACGGTACCGCCAGCAACAGCGTGCCCGCCAGCGCCAGCGGCAGCACCAGCAGGCTGATCCAAGGCACGGCGAACAGATTGGCCAGCGGCGCAGTCAAGCTGATGGGCAGGCCCAGAATCAGCAGCAGTGGAAACAGCCCGATAGCGATCAGCCATTGGGCACGGGTCCAGGCCTGCCATGCACGCCATGGTCCCAAACGGCCGCCAAAGGTCAGCACCAACACGGCCACGGCGGCAAATGACAGCCAGAAGCCCGGTTGCAGACTGGCCAATGGTTCAAGGAGCAACACCGCATTCAGGGCCAGCAGCAGTGGCCACCAAACCCCCAGGTGGCGAAACCGCAGGCGCCACAGCAACACCAGCCCCACCATCACACAGGCCCGTTGCACCGGCACGGCAAAACCAGCCAGCAAGCCATAAGCCAGAGCCGCAGCAAATGCCAGGCCACAGGCCCAGGGCAGCCAGGGCAAGCGCCTGGGCCAGCAACCATAGCGGGCCATTGCGGCCACCAGCCCATAGATCAACCCCGACAACAGGCCGATATGCTGACCGGAGATGACCAATAGATGCACGGTGCCGGTGTCCTGCAAAATGCGCCAATCCCCGGCTGCCAAGCCGGAGCCGTCGCCCAGCACCAGTGCGGCCAGCCCCGGTTCGCGGCCCTGGGCGTCGACTGCCAGTAGCCGCTGGCGGATTCCGTCGCGCCAGGCATGCCGGGCCGGTGCCAGGCGCTGGCCGTCCTTGACCGAGCCGATCGCCCCCACACGCTGGGCCAATAGCCAGGCCTCCTGGTCGAAGCCATGAAAATTCAGCCGTCCAGAGGGGCGCTTGAGGGTAACGGCCAAACGCCAGCGCTCACCACTGCGCACTTGCGGGCCGCCCTGCCACGTCACACGGATACGCCGGGGTAGCCGGTCCCGGCGCGACTGGCTGTCGCTCAACTGAAAACGCACCACCCCATCGCCCTGCTGCACCAGCTCGCTGACGCGCCCTTCCAGCCAACGGGTCTGCCCATCCAGGGCCGGAGCGAGCCGGTCGTCCAGTGCCCGCTGCGCGCTGAAACAGGCCCACGCCAGGCCCAGCAGGAAAAACGCCAGCGGATAAGTACGAAACGGCAGCAACATCAACACCACCATCGGCAACACCAGCAACCAACCGACCGGCGGCAAGACGGGCAGCAGGCGCAACGCCAGCAGCCCCAACGCCAGCGCAAACATCCCTGTACGCATGGATCATTCCTTGAAAGTGATCCATTGAGTGTTAGCCGGTTGGTTCAGGGCGAACTATGATTTTTTGTCACAAAGTCTGAATTTCCCGTTCGTAGAATACGGGCATACTTGCCCCTCGAACTGATCTGGACCCCTTATGCCACGGCGCTTATTCAAACGGTACATGCCTGATCCGACCAGCATTCGGGAACACAAGTCCTTACGCTTTCTCGGCACGCTGCTCCATGACCCCAACCTCTGGCACCTCAATCGGCACTCGGTCGCCCGGGCCATGGCTGTCGGCCTGTTTGCTGCCTTCATTCCCATTCCCTTGCAGATGTTGCTGGCGGCTATCCTCGCCATCGCCGTGCGCGGCAATATGCCCATCGCCGTGAGCCTGGTATGGCTGACCAACCCGATCACCATGCCCGTGGTGTTTTTCTGTACCTATATGACCGGCACCTGGCTGATGAACATCCCGGCCCGCACCCTGCCCCATGAACTGACCTGGGAATGGATCAGCGGGCAACTTTCCACGATGTGGCAACCCTTCCTGCTGGGCTCGGTGGTGATGGGCCTGGTATTGGGCGCGCTGGCGTACTGCCTGACCATGGTCTATTGGCGCTGGTGGGTGGGTCATCAGTGGAAAAAGCGCCAGCAGCGCAACCGATAGGAGCCGGCTTGCCGGCGATGGTCGTCAACGATGACGGATGAATACCTGATCCCCCTGAGATCGCGTTACTGACGCCACCGCAGTGACGCGACGCGCCGAAAAGCCAGTTCCTCAATCCCCCCTCAAGCATCTTTTGCAAGATTCCAAGCCCCGCATATGGCTACACTGCGCAGGTGGCGCGGGCCGGATGCCTGCATAGAATGTCGACATCAGTGTGGTAGCGGGAGAGTGGCGTGCTAAGAAGAATGGGGATAAAAGGCCGCGTACTGTTGCTGACCTTATTGCCTACCAGCCTGATGGCATTGCTCCTGGGTGGCTATTTCACCTGGATGCAGCTCTCGGAGCTGCAAACCCAATTGCTCGATCGCGGCGAGATGATCGCTGAACAGTTGGCGCCCCTGGTGGCTCCGGCGCTGGGCAACAAGAACACCGACCTGCTGGAGCGCATCGCCACCCAGTCCCTGGAACAAGTCGATGTACGGGCTGTGTCCTTCCTGGCGCCCGACCGCACCCCCCTGGCCCATGCCGGCCCGACCATGCTCAATCAATCGCCCATTGGCAACAGCTCCCATCTGTTGCAGCGCACCGGCAATGATGCCACCCGCTACCTGCTGCCCGTGTTCGGCCGCCATCGCAACCTCGCTGGCGAGCTGATTCCCGATGAAGCCGACCGCCTGCTGGGCTGGGTCGAGCTGGAGCTGTCCCACAACGGCATGCTGCTGCGCGGCTATCGCAGCCTGTTCGCCAGCCTGCTGTTGATCGCCATCGGCCTGATCTGCACCGCGGCCCTGGCCTTGCGCATCAGCCGCACGATCAACTCGCCCATCGGCCAGATCAAGCAAGCGGTGGCTCAACTCAAGGATGGCAACCTGCAAACCCGTTTGCCGCCGCTGGGCAGCCAGGAGTTGGATCAGTTGGCGTCCGGCATCAACCGCATGGCCGACACCCTGCAAAACGCTCAGGAAGAATTGCAACACAGCATCGACCAGGCCACCGAGGATGTACGCCAGAACCTGGAAACCATCGAGATCCAGAACATCGAGCTGGACCTGGCCCGCAAGGAAGCCCTGGAAGCCAGCCGCATCAAGTCGGAGTTCCTGGCCAACATGAGCCATGAAATCCGTACGCCGCTCAATGGCATCCTCGGTTTCACCCACCTGTTGCAGAAAAGCGAGTTGTCGCCCCGTCAGTTGGATTACCTGGGCACCATCGAAAAATCCGCCGACAACCTGCTGGGCATCATCAACGAAATTCTCGACTTCTCGAAAATAGAAGCCGGCAAGCTGGTACTCGACAACATTCCATTCAACCTGCGCGACCTGCTGCAAGACACCCTGACCATCCTCGCCCCGGCCGCCCACGCCAAACAGCTGGAACTGGTGAGCCTGGTGTACCGCGATACCCCTTTGTGCCTGGTGGGCGACCCGCTGCGCCTCAAGCAGATCCTCACCAACCTGGTCAGCAATGCCATCAAGTTCACCCGTGAAGGCACTATCGTGGCCCGGGCTATGCTCGAAGACGAACAGGAAGACAGCGTGCAATTGCGCATCAGCGTGCAGGACACCGGCATAGGCCTGTCCAACCAGGATGTGCGGGCGCTGTTCCAGGCCTTCAGCCAGGCAGATAACTCGCTGTCCCGGCAACCGGGCGGCACGGGCCTGGGGCTGGTGATTTCCAAGCGCCTGATCGAGCAGATGGGTGGCGAAATTGGCGTCGACAGCACGCCGGGCCAAGGTTCGGAGTTTTGGATCAGCCTCAATCTGCCGAAAACCCGCGACGACATCGAAGACCTGCCGGCCCCGCCGCTGCTGGGCCGGCGTGTGGCGGTGCTGGAGAATCACGAGCTGGCGCGCCAGGCCCTGCAACACCAGTTGGAAGACTGCGGCCTGGAGGTCACCCCGTTCAACAGCCTGGAAAACCTGACCAACGGCATCACCAGTGCGCACCAGACCGAGCAGGCCATCGACCTGGCAGTACTGGGCATCACCGCCAACGATATTCCACCGGAGCGCCTCAACCAACATCTCTGGGACCTTGAACACCTGGGCTGCAAAGTCCTGGTGCTGTGCCCGACCACCGAACAGATGTTGTTCAACCTGTCGGTGCCCAACCCTAATAGCCAGTTGCAGGCCAAACCGGCCTGCACCCGTAAATTGCGCCGGGCGCTGTCCGACCTGATCAGCCCGCGACCATTGCGCAGCGAGCCGGGCGAGCCGTTGTCCAGCCGCGCGCCACGGGTGCTGTGTGTCGACGACAACCCAGCCAACCTGCTGCTGGTACAGACCCTGCTCGAAGATATGGGCGCCAAGGTCCAGGCCGTGGAAAGCGGCTATACCGCCATCGAAGCGGTGAAGAAGGAAGCCTTCGACCTGGTGCTGATGGACGTGCAGATGCCCGGCATGGACGGACGCCAGAGCACCGAAGCAATTCGCCAATGGGAAAGTGAGCGCCACGGTACACCGCTGCCGATTGTCGCGCTGACAGCCCATGCCATGGCCAATGAAAAACGCGCCCTGCTGCAAAGCGGCATGGATGACTACCTGACCAAACCCATCAGCGAACGGCAACTGGCCCAAGTGGTGCTGAAGTGGACCGGCCTGGCCTTGCGCAATCAAGGCTCGGAACGCGCAGTCGAAGGCCACGGTCCCGCCGCCCAACTGCCGGTGCTGGACCATGAGGAAGGCCTGCGCCTGGCGGCCGGCAAGGCTGACTTGGCCGCCGATATGCTGGCCATGCTGCTGGCGTCCCTGGAAGCCGACCGCGAGGCGGTCTGTATCGCCCGCGAAGCCAACGACAACAACGCGCTGATCGAACGGGTCCACCGCCTGCACGGCGCCACTCGCTACTGCGGTGTGCCGCAGCTACGCGCAGCCTGCCAGCGCGCCGAAACCTTGCTCAAGCAGGATGACGCCAAGGCCATGGCCGCCCTCGATGAGCTGGACATGGCCATTGCCCGCCTGGCCAGCGAAGCCCGGGTCAACGCCTGACACAGAACAACACGCCCGCCGCCAATGACGGGCAACCTAGCTGTAGGAGCCGGCGCCTACCGGTACCACACGCAATTTTGCAGGGAGCCCTTCGATGCGCATCATCCTCTTCAGCAGCCAAGCCTATGACCGCGACAGTTTCCTCGCAGAACCCTTGCCTGCAGGCATGGAACTGCAGTTCCAGCCCGCACGCCTGAACCTCGACACCGTGGCCCTGGCCGACAAGCATGAGGTGGTCTGTGCCTTTATCAACGACGACCTCAGCTCCCCAGTGCTCGAACACCTGGCCGCCGGTGGCACACGCTTGATCGCCCTGCGCTCGGCCGGCTACAACCATGTGGACCTGGCCGCCGCCAAACGCCTGGGCCTGACCATCGTGCGGGTGCCCGCCTACTCGCCCCATGCGGTGGCCGAACATGCCGTGGCCCTGGTGCTGGCCCTCAACCGCCGCCTGCATCGCGCCTATAACCGCACCCGCGACGGCGACTTCAGCCTGCACGGCCTGACCGGCTTCGACCTGGTGGGCAAGACCGTTGGCGTGGTGGGCACCGGGCAGATCGGCGCGACCTTTGCCAAGATCATGGCCGGTTTCGGCTGCACCTTGCTGGCCTACGACCCGTTTCCCAACCCTCAGGTCGAAGCCCTTGGCGCACGCTATGTCAGCCTGCCCCACTTGCTGGCCGAGGCGCAGATCATCAGCCTGCACTGCCCGCTGACCGCCGACAGCAAACACCTGATCAATACGCAATCCCTGGCCCATATGCAGCCAGGGGCGATGCTGATCAATACCGGACGCGGCGGCCTGGTGGATACCCCGGCGCTGATTGAAGCGCTCAAGGACGGGCAATTGGGCTACCTGGGGCTGGATGTGTACGAGGAAGAAGCCCAACTGTTCTTTGAAGACCGTTCGGACCTGCCCTTGCAGGACGACGTGCTGGCACGTCTGTTGACCTTCCCCAACGTGATTATCACCGCGCACCAGGCTTTCCTGACCCGCGAAGCGCTGGCGGCGATTGCCGGGACCACCCTCGCCAATATCCAGGCCTGGGCCACTGGCCAGCCACAAAACCTGGTGCACGGATGATCAACGGTCACATACCGCGCGCATGGTAAACAGACGAGCGTGATAGGATGCCGCGCCTATTTGGAGGATCCATGGCCGAACACGATTTCCGCTTCAGTTTGCTGAGCCCACAACACACCCTGATCGAATGCCGCGCCCTGGTGCCGGGCCGATACCAAGTCACCGGCAATGGTGGCTCGATCAAGCATGGCGATGTGCTGATCGTCACCTTGCGTGGAAGCAAGACCCTGTCGATGCGCCTCACTGTCGAAGGCGATGCGCGCTACTCCATCCGCCCGGCCGGGCAGTGGGTCGCCATGGCGCAAGGGCCGAAATTCGGCGAACTGGAGATCCACACCTGGAAGGTCAATTGCGACAGCTGCGACGCCGTGCTGGAGTTTGAGTTCTCGGTGGAAACCAAGCTGACCAAGGAACCGCTACAACCTGCCGCCACGGCGCGCATTGCCGAGTTGGGCTGGGCCACGATCGGCGACAAGCATCGTTGCCCGAAATGCCAGCAGGCCGCGCCATGAAGAGCCTGCTGATGGTCGCAGCGCTGGGCGTCGGCCTTGCCGGCTGCGCCAGCGATGAGGTCAGGCTCAAGCAGGATCACAGCTACATCGTGGAATGGATCGGCGAGCGTCCCCTGATGGACTACGCCCACCTGACCGTGACCCTCGGTGCCGATGGCCGGGCCTATGGCAATGGCGGCTGCAACCACTGGTTCGCGCCATACAGCCTGGACGGTGAAAAGCTCAGCTTCGGCAAGATCGGCAGCACCCGCAAGCTGTGTGCCGAGGCCCTGATGGAACAGGAGCACCGCTTCTTCAAGGCCCTGGAAACCGTGCAGCGCTGGGACATCTCTCCCATCGAACAGACCCGCTTCTGGCCTGCCGAGGGCAAGCCGCTGCGCTTGTGGCTGGAAGAAGGCTGATCGCCCTGCAGGAGCCGGCTTGCCGGCTCCTGCAAGGGGGCTAGCCGCGCAACTCTTTGAGTTTGGCCAATACGCCCGCCGCTGTCTGCTCACCCAACATCTGTGCCCGCACCTTGCCCTTGTCATCGATGATGTAGGTCACCGGCAAGGCTTCGCTGCGCGGGATATCAAAAATCGCCTCGGGGTTCTGCGCCAATACGGTGAACTTGATGCCCAGCTTCTCGCTGGCGCTCTTGAGCTCTTCCCCCTGCACATTATCGAAGTTGACGCCAAACACACTCACCGGCTGGCCCTTGAGCTGCTCGGCCAGGGCGTTGAGTTCGGGAATCTCAATACGGCAAGGGCCGCACCATTCAGCCCAGTAATTGATCACCAGCCATTGCTTGTCGATGCGTTCGGACGCGACTTTCTGGCCGTATTGGTCGACGCCATAGTCATTGCCGCAACCGCTGAGCAGCAGAGTGGTGATAACTGCCAGTGCGCCTATCAGTCGCCGTGTCATGGGGTAATCCTTAGCAAAAAAATGAACGTGGGCTGCGGCCGATCGCCTCTTACGGTTTAAGGACAAGCCGCAGCGCAGGTAGAATACCCGCCACCTTACGCAAGATGCGACCCGCACATGACCGATCTGACGCTTTATCACAACCCGCGCTGCTCGAAATCCCGCGGTGCGCTCGAACTGCTGCAAGCCCGTGGCCTGACGCCCGACGTGGTGCGCTACCTGGAAACCCCACTGGACGCTGCGCAGCTCCAAGCCCTGCTCGGCAAGCTGGGAATCAGTGCCCGGCAATTGCTGCGCACCGGCGAAGACGAATACAAGACCCTCAACCTGGCCGATACCCACCTCAGCGAAGCGCAGTTGATTGCCGCCATCGCCGCCCATCCCAAGCTGATGGAACGGCCGATCCTGGCCACCGCCGACAAGGCCGTGATCGGCCGTCCGCCGGAAAATATCCTGGAGATCCTGCCGTGAGCGCGCCCTACGTCCTGGTGCTGTATTACAGCCGCAACGGCTCGGTCAGCGAAATGGCCCGGCAGATTGCCCGGGGCATCGAGCAAGGCGGCCTGGAAGCGCGCCTGCGCACCGTGCCGGCGATCTCCAGCGAGTGTGAGGCCGTCGCCCCGAGCATCCCGGCCGAAGGCGCGCTGTACGCCAGCCTCGACGACCTGAAGAACTGCGCGGGCCTGGCCCTGGGTAGCCCGACGCGCTTTGGCAACATGGCCGCGCCGTTGAAGTACTTTCTCGACGGCACCAGCAACCTGTGGCTGACCGGCGCCCTCGTCGGCAAGCCGGCTGGGGTCTTCACCTCGACCGCCAGCCTGCACGGTGGCCAGGAAACCACCTTGATGTCGATGCTGCTGCCGCTGCTGCACCACGGCATGCTGATCACTGGCCTGCCTTACAGTGAACAGGCCCTGCTCGACACCCAGGGCGGCGGTACGCCCTACGGGGCCAGCCACCATTCCGGCGCCGACGGCAAGCGAGCCCTGGATCCCCATGAAATCGCCCTGTGTCGCGCCCTGGGCCTGCGCCTGGCGAAGACTGCGGCGAAGCTGGAGAGTGGCCGTGGCCAAGAAGCCTAAAGTCCTGCCGGCCCAGGCCTGGCTGGAGCCCCGGGTCAAGGTGGCACGGGCCTTGAGCCTGCTGGCGTTCCTGGGCCTGGTGGGGTTGCTCTGCGTCTACTACCTGCTGGTCGCCGACCTGCATGGCGCGCGTCCCTGGGTGATCCTGCTGATCGAACTGGTGCCGCTGCTGATCCTTGCGCCTGGCATGCTCATGGGCAGTGCGCGCGGGCATTCATGGATGTGCTTTGTGGTGAACCTGTACTTCATCAAGGGCGCCCTGGCAGCCTATGACCCGAATCGCCAGTGGTTTGGCGTGCTGGAAATGCTGGCGAGCCTGGCGGTGTTCTGCACGGCGCTGCTGTATGTGCGCTGGCGGTTCCAGTTGAACCGGCGGCTGGCGGGGGAAGGCCAGCCGGCCTGAGGGGGTTTGTGGGGCCCGTCAGGCCCCCATCGCTGGCAAGCCAGCGCCTACATTTGGAATGCATTCCCCTGTGGGAGCTGGCTTGCCGGCGATGGCATCACCTCGATCTCAATGATTGACCGTATAAGCCAGCATCATCGACAACTGGCACATCGGCCGCCCGCTCTCGACGTGCCACTGGTTGAATGCTGCCTGCACCGTCGCCAGGTCCCGCAGGCTGGTAGGGGCCTTGTCGACAATCTCCTGTGCATTGAGCGCCGCGACCACGTCATAGCTGGGCACAAACGTGTCCTTGCCCACCATGCGCAAGAAACGCGGCGCCGACAACCCGCCCAACTGGTGGCCGTGCTTGCTCAGGTATTTCCACAAACCGACGATATCGGTCACCGGCCAATCGGCAATCAGTGCACCAAAGCTGCCCTTTTCCTGCGCGACATCGAGGATCATCTGCGCATTGCGCGGCACGCTCTTGAGCTTGCCCAGATGACGGATGATTCGTGTGTCCTGCATCAGGCGCTCAAGGTGCTCGGCGCCCATCAACACGACTTTTTCTGGATCGAAGCCGAAGAACACCTGCTCGAACGCCGGCCACTTGGCATCCACCACACTGTGCTTGAGCCCGGCGCGGAACACCCGCAGCGACAGGGTCGACAGATAACGATCATCGCTGATCTGACGCAACTGCGCCGATGTCTTGGGCACTGGCAGATGGGCTTCCAGCTCGGCCGTCGAACCAAAGCGGTTCAGGCAGTATTCGTGCAGCCATTTGTAATCGCGCATGCCCTCTCCTACGGGTTGAAATGAAAACGGCGCCCATGAGCGCCGTCTGTCAGAGCCTGGAAAAGGCTCAGAGGTTCACAATGTTGACGAAGCGCGAAGCGGCGGTTTCGTCGATGCGCAGGCTGGTGAAGTCAAACAGATTGCGGTCGGCCAGTTGCGACGGGATCACATTCTGCAAGCTGCGAAAGATGCTCTCGCTGCGCCCCGGCGTCTTGCGCTCCCACTCCTGAAGCATGTCCTTGACCACCTGGCGCTGCAGGTTCTCCTGGGAACCGCAGAGGTTGCAGGGGATGATCGGGAATTGCTTGAAGTCGGAGTAGGCCTGGATGTCCTTCTCGTTGCAATACGCCAGCGGGCGGATCACCACGTTGCGCCCGTCATCGGCGCGCAGCTTGGGCGGCATGGCCTTGAGGGAACCGTTGAAGAACATGTTGAGGAAGAAGGTCTCGACGATGTCATCGCGGTGATGACCGAGGGCCATCTTGGTCGCGCCGATTTCATCGGCAAAGGTGTACAGAGTGCCACGGCGCAGGCGCGAGCACAGCGAGCAGGTGGTCTTGCCTTCCGGGATCAGTTCCTTGACCACCGAATAGGTGTCCTTCTCGACGATGTGGTACTCGATGCCCAGGGCCTTGAGGTAGGCCGGCAGCACATCCTCGGGGAAGCCGGGCTGTTTCTGGTCCATGTTGACGGCGACGATGTCGAACTGGATCGGTGCAACCTTTTGCAGGTGCATCAGCACGTCGAGCATGGTGTAGCTGTCTTTGCCTCCAGACAGGCAGACCATGACCTTGTCGCCCTCCTCGATCATGTTGAAGTCAGCGACAGCCTCACCGGCCAGGCGCCGCAGGCGTTTTTGCAGTTTGTTCTGATTGACGGTAAGGGTGCCCATGGCGCTTGGATCCGCGAAAAGGTATGTGACGAAAAGCCCGGTATTTTAGCGGTATGGAGCACCGAGTTCCAATGTGGGAGGGAGCTTGCTCCCGATGGCGGTGGATCGATCAATAAATCCGCTGCCTGACCTACCGCTATCGCGAGCAAGCCCGCTCCCACAGGGGACTGCATTCCACGTCACAGACCCAGGCGCGATTAAGCCCCGTGTTTACAGCGCAATTTGCTCTAAAGCCACACACTTTTTCCGATCATCACTTCCTATACTGCGACTTGAGGTCGCACATATATCCAGACCTTTCAGGCCACTTGGCCGGCGGGCGCTCCGCTTGGGGGGCGATGGTAATAACGACAGGAGTGACTGGCATGATCCATCACGTCGTGGGGCTTTTCACCCATCCCGACCAGGAATGGCGGGAAATTCGTGGCGATAAAGAAGAAAGCATCGGCCACATGTACCTCACTCACACGCTGATTCTTGCGGCGATCCCCGCCGTATCAGCCTTTATCGGCACCACCCAGGTCGGCTGGGTCATCGGCAACCGCTCCCCGGTCATGCTGACCCAGGAAAGTGCGTTGTGGATGACCATCATGTCGTACCTGGCGATGCTCGGCGGCGTTGCGGTAATGGGCGCCTTCATTCACTGGATGGCACGTACCTATGATGCCAATCCGAGCATGGCGCGCTGCGTCGCGTTCGCCACCTACACCGCCACGCCGCTGTTTATCGGCGGGCTGGCGGCGCTGTATCCGCATATGTGGCTGGGCATGGTCGTGGGCACCGCCGCCATCTGCTACACGGTGTACCTGCTGTATGTAGGATTGCCGACCTTCATGAGCATCGACCCGGACGAAGGCTTCCTGTTTTCCAGCTCGGTGCTGGCGGTAGGCCTGGTGGTACTGGTGGCAATCATGGCCTTTACCGTGATCGTCTGGGGCCTCGGCGTGGGGCCGATCTACACCAGCTGACTCGCTTTCAACCGCAGGAAAAGCCACCGCAAGGTGGCTTTTTGCGTTCTGCATGACCATTCGGCGCCTGGCGGATTCGGAAGTGCCCCTGGATGCGGCATACTGGATCTCTCTGGAGATATGTACAGCATGCCCGAGCAACTCAATACCCGCGTCGAAGATTGTTTCCTGCAAGCCGAATCCTTTTTCAAACGAAGTTTCAAACGCCCCCGGGTCAGCCTCAAGCTACGTGGGCAGAAAGCCGGTGTCGCGCATCTGCACGAGAACCTGCTGCGCTTCAACCCCCAGCTGTACCGAGAAAACAGCCAACACTTCCTCAAACAGACGGTGGCCCACGAAGTGGCGCACCTGATCGCCCACCAATTGTTTGGCGAACGTATCCAGCCCCATGGCGAGGAATGGCAGTTGATCATGCGCGGGGTCTACGAACTGCCGCCTGATCGATGCCATACCTATGAGATCCAGCGCCGGCGGGTGACCCGCTACATCTATCGCTGCCCGTGTGCCGACAGTGACTTCCCATTCTCGGCCCAGCGCCATGGGCTGGTGAACCAGGGGCGGCGGTATTTGTGCCGCAGATGTCGGGAGACGTTGGTGTTTACCGGGGAGACTCGGGTGGAGTGAGGTTTCTGGGTGCCTGTTCCGGCCCCTTCGCGAGCAAGCCCACTCCCACATTTTGATTTGTGAATACATTCAGAATGTGGGAGCGGGCTTACTCGCGAAGGGGCCCAAACAGCCACTATCCTACGACCTTGGCACCCCGCAGCTCGGCAATCCGCTGAGTGCTGAAACCCAACTCACCCAACACCTCATCACTGTGCGCCCCTACCGCCACCCCAATATGCCTCGGCTGCGGCAACCCCTCGGAAAATTTCAGCGGGCAGGCCATCTGCGCCTGGAACGAGTCATCCCCACACGGCACCTGGCTGACCAGCTCCCTGGCCTTTAATTGCGGATGCTCCAACGCTTCCCCAAGGCTGAGCACCGGTTCCACGCAAGCGTCTACCCCGGCAAACAACGTACACAGCTCCTCAAAACTGTGCCGCTCAAACTCAATCTGCAATGCCTGCTTGAGGGCCTTCTGCTGCCCAGGCTTGGGCGACAACCCCTTGGCCGCCAGTTCCGGACATCCCAGCGCAGCACACAGTTGCTGCATGAACCCCGGTTCCAGGCTGCCCACCGACAGCCAGCGCCCATCCCGCGAGCGGTAGTAATCGTAGAAGCTGCCGCCATTGAGTACCTGGTCTTCGCGCCCGGGCTCCACGCCACAGGCCAGGTAAGCTGCACCGGCCATGGCGTTGAGGCTGAAGGCACAGTCGGTCATGCTCACATCCAGGTATTGGCCCACCCCGCTGTGCTGGCGCGCAATCACCGCCGCCAGCAGGCCGACCACGGCGTGCAGCGAGCCGCCAGCCACATCCGCCACTTGTACGCCCAGGGGCAACGGGCCGCTGTCCTCGCGCCCGGTGTAGCTGGCGATGCCGGACAGTGCCAGGTAGTTGATGTCGTGTCCGGCGCGGTCCTTGTAGGGGCCGGTCTGGCCGTAGCCAGTGATGGACACATAGATCAGCTTCGGGTTGATCGCCTTCAACGCTTCATAACCCAAGCCCAGGCGCTCCATGACCCCTGGGCGGAACTGCTCCAGTACGATGTCGTAGTCCGCCACCAATTGCCGCACGATCTCCAGCGCCTCGGACTGCTTGAGGTCCAGGGCCAGGCTGCGCTTGTTGCGGTTGAGATAGGCATGGCTGGCCGACACGCCACGGTCGTGGGGCGGCAACACCCGCAGCAGGTCCATGCGCGTGGGGGACTCAATACGCAGCACCTCGGCGCCCATGTCCGCCAACAGCAGCGAAGCGAAAGGCCCCGGCAACAAGGTCGAGAAATCCAGCACTTTGAGGGACGCCAAGGGGCCTGACATGAGAGCTCCGATTCCAGTTCGATGGGGCACAGAGTAGTCAGCCTTGGGCGCCAGCGGCAATTACCACAAGCATCATCGACAGTGACCGTTGTGCTCGCCCGACCATAAAAAAACCCATCCGAAGATGGGTTTTTTAGAGCGCTTGAGCCTTTACTTGATCGCCGGGGCCGGGCCTTCGGCTACGCCCAGGTCGTCCAGTTCACGGGTTTCGGAGATACCGGTACCGCCGGAAGCCAGTTCGCTTTGCAGCTTGTCGGTGTCCAGCTCCTTGACCCACTTGGCGACAACGATGGTCGCCACAGCATTACCGACCAGGTTGGTCAGCGCACGCGCTTCGGACATGAAGCGGTCGATACCGAGGATCAGCGCCAGGCCGGCCACCGGCAGGTGGCCAACGGCCGACAGGGTCGCGGCCAGTACGATGAAACCACTGCCCGTCACGCCGGCAGCGCCTTTGGAGGACAGCAACAGCACCAGCAGCAGGGTGATCTGATGGGTGATGTCCATGTGGGTGTCAGTCGCCTGGGCGATAAACACGGCAGCCATGGTCAGGTAGATCGAAGTACCGTCGAGGTTGAAGGAGTAGCCAGTCGGGATAACCAGGCCAACCACCGATTTCTTCGCGCCCAGGCGCTCCATCTTGATCAGCATGCGCGGCAGTGCGGATTCAGAGGAGGAAGTACCCAGTACGATCAGCAGTTCTTCACGGATGTAGCGCACCAGTTTCAGGATGCTGAAGCCGTGGGCGCGGCAGATGCCACCCAATACGACCAGTACGAACAGAATGCAGGTGATGTAGAAGCAGATCATCAACTGGCCCAGTTGCACCAGCGAGCCAACACCGTAGGCCCCGATGGTGAACGCCATGGCGCCCAGGGCACCAATTGGCGCGAGCTTCATGATCATGTTGATGATGTTGAACATCACGTGGGCGAAGCGATCGATGAAGTCCAGCACCGGCTTGCCATAGGCACCCAGGCGATGCAGGGCGAAACCGAAGATCACCGAGAACATCAGTACTTGCAGGATATCGCCGTTGGCGAAGGCGCCGACGATGGTGTTGGGGATCACGTTGAGGATAA
This sequence comes from Pseudomonas fluorescens, assembly GCF_000730425.1. Taxonomy (NCBI): domain Bacteria; kingdom Pseudomonadati; phylum Pseudomonadota; class Gammaproteobacteria; order Pseudomonadales; family Pseudomonadaceae; genus Pseudomonas; species Pseudomonas fluorescens. The sequence continues at coordinate 2,083,645 of NZ_CP008896.1, forward strand.
AGCCGACGATGCTCTGGTCTTTACCGGCGGTGACATAAGCGGCCACTTTCGACGCATCCAGGGTGGCGACATCGATGTGCATGCCAACGCCTGGCTGCACCACGTTGACCACGATCAGGCCAATCAGCAGGGCGATGGTGGATACGATTTCGAAGTACAGCAGCGCGTAGCCACCGGTCTTGCCCACCGACTTCATGCTCTGCATGCCGGCGATGCCGCTGACCACGGTACAGAAGATGATGGGGGCGATGACCATTTTGATCAGCTTGATAAAGCCGTCACCCAGGGGCTTGAGGGCCACACCGGTCTGCGGGTAGAAGTGACCGAGCAGGATACCGATAACGATGGCAACGATTACCTGGAAGTACAGGGTTTTGTAGAACGGCTGACGAGTCGTCATTGCAAAGTTTCCTCAAGAGTCCCGTGGGGCAAATATCCGCCATTGCCCACGACACTTGAATTGCGAACCCTCCTGCACTGGAGGGATTTGTTTTGGCGAGCTGCTGGCTGGCAGGTCTGTGCTCCCTATCGCAAACGGCGTGCCACTTTCCTGAAAAACCCCGTAACACCCAAGCCATGGGGGCTGACGACTATTTACAGCTGGTCCAAGGGCTGAAACAGATGGCGGATATCCGCCCGCCACTCCGATCTCGTCCTACAATTTGGCGGATATCCGCCTTGTCCACCCACCGCACGATGGCTACCATCGGCCACTCAATGGACGAGGCCCCTGCATGCGCGAACGCACCATCGCCAGTCATTACGCCCGCGCAGCCTTAGGCGGTGCGCACCGGGCCGGCTACGACTGCTCGACACTGTTGCAGCAACTGGGCATTACCCCGGAACTGCTGGCAGAGCCCCGCGCGCGCATCGCGCCGGAGCAGTTCACGGGGTTGTTGCAAATGCTGTGGCAGGCCCTGGATGACGAGTACCTGGGCTTCGCCGATGGGCCGAGCAAGCGCGGCACCTTCGCCATGATGTGCCACGCGCTGATTCATTGCCGTACCCTGGAAAAGGCGCTGGAGCGTGGCTTGTTGTTCTACAGCCTGTTCCCCCAGGGGCCGCGCTGGCGCCTGAGCCGTGAAGGCGACATGGCTCGCCTGAGCCTGGATGACTCGCAACTGTGGGATCCGGATCACTTTTTGAGCGAAAGCCTGCTGGTGATATGGCATCGCCTCGGCAGTTGGCTGGTTGGCCAGCGTATCCGCCTGGAGCAGGCAACCTTCAGCTACCCGATGCCAGCCCATGCCAGCGAGTACGACTTGCTGTTCCCCTGCCCCCTGGGCTTCGGCGCGGCCAGCAGCAGCCTGTTGTTCCACAGCCGCTACCTGAGCCTGCCACTGCTGCAGGATGAACGCACCCTCAAGCACTTCCTTGAGCGCTCCCCCGCCGACCTGCTGTCCCGGCCGGACGAAGGCGACAGCCTGAGCAGCCAGTTGCGTCGCCTGCTGAGCCGCGACCGCACCCCCTGGCCAGACCTGGAGGCCGTGGCGCAGCACCTGCACATCAGCCCACAGACCCTGCGCCGGCATTTACGCGAGGAAGGCACCAGTTTCCAGGCACTCAAGGATGAGTTGCGCCGGGATATCGCGATTTTTCATCTGGGGCGCGCGGATCTGTCGTTGCAGGAGATTGCCGAGCAGTTGGGGTTTTCCGAGCCTTCGGCCTTTCACCGGGCGTTCAAGAAGTGGACGGGGGTGACGCCGGGGGCGTATCGGGCGCAGGAGAATTAGGGCTTGCCGGCGATGAGGCCCATCAGTCCAACAAAGATCACACCGCCGGAAAATGAATCCTGAACGCCGCGCCCCCTAAAGGCGAATCCCCCAGGGTCAACCGCGCGCCGTAGCTTTCAATGATGTCCTTGACCACCGCCAATCCAATTCCCTGCCCCGGATGCTGGCGATCCAACCGCTCGCCGCGCTGCAGGATCCGCGCGCGCTGGTCGGCGGGCACGCCGGGGCCGTCGTCTTCGATGCATAAGCGCACGCCATCGGCACTTTCATCCAGGGTCACACGCACTTCGCCCAGGCACAGCCGGTAAGCGTTTTCCAGGAGGTTGCCGAGCAATTCCAGCAAGGCGCCCTGCTCGATGGGCACGTCGCATTGCTCCGGCAACGCGAAAGACACCCGCACACGCTTGTCACGGTAGACCTTGTCGAGGGTGTCGCACAGGCTTTGCAACACCGGGCGCAGGCGCACCTGATGGCGCACCAGGCCGCTTTTGCGCAGGCTGGCGCGCTGCAATTGGTAGCTGATCTGCTGGCTCATGCGCTCGATCTGCGACTGCAGCACCCGCGCCTGTTCAAGGTCCTGGGGACGCTGGGCCATGTCTTCACTCACGCCCTGCAACACCGCCAGCGGGGTTTTCAGGCTGTGGGCCAGGTCGTCCAGGGAGTCGCGATAACGGCTACGCTGCTCGCGCTCGCTGTGCAGCAGACGGTTGAGGGAGCCGGTCAGGCGCAGCAACTCCCGGGGGTGTTGCTCGCTGAGGCTTTCACGGGTGCCACCTTCGATTTCATCCAGTTCCTGGCTCAGCCGTCGCAGGGCCTGCAAGCCCCAGGTCAGGCCGATCCACAGCAGGCTCAACAACACCAGCAAGGCCGCGCCGAAGCCCAGGTAGAGGTTTTCCCGCAGGCCTTCAAGGGTCACCTGGTATTCGCGCACCGGCTGCAGGGCGACAATACTGAACGCCGCGCTCTTGCCCCCCAACAGCTTGACCTCGACGTCATAGACGAAGAATTCCTGGCCGTTGGCCTCGCGAATCTTCGCGAATTCGTTGCCGCGCCCATCGTAGCGCGGGCGGTAGTTGATGTTTTCTTCCTGAGTCGCCCGCGAACGCCACACCAGATGGCCTTCGCGGTCATAGATGTAGCCCAGCAGGCGGCTGTCGGTCAGGTTGAAGCGCTCGTCCGGCAGTTGCGCCGGCATCAGCAAGCGGTTGTTATCAACCCGCGCGGCAGAGATCAGCGTGGTCACATCCGACGCCAGGCGCTGCTCGATGGAGTCCTGCAACGCCAGGCTGAATGCCCCCTGCATCGCCGGCAACAGCCCTAGCATGAACAACACGGCCAGGGTGGTGGCCGCCAGCATCAAGCGCACACGCAGCGAACGGATCAACGGCAGCGCTCGTTAAACAGGTAACCCAGGCCGCGCACGGTATCGATGGGCTTGAACCCGGCCGGACCTTCTAGCTTGCGACGCAGACGGCCGACCAGCACTTCAATCACGTTCGGATCACGCTCGTCGTCATCGGGATAGAGTTGCTCCATCAACCGATCCTTGGCCACCACTTGCTGGTGGTGACGCATCAGGTATTCGAGGATTCGGTACTCATACGCCGTCAGCGCCAGGGGCTGCTCATCCAGGGATGCCTGTTTGCGATTGAGGTCGAGCAGCAAGGGGCCGGCGACGATGGTCGATTGGGTAAAGCCGCTGGAGCGGCGCAACAGGGCGTTCATCCGCGCCTCCAGCTCCTCGAACTGGAAGGGTTTGACCACATAGTCGTCAGCCCCGGCAGCCAGGCCTTCGACCTTGTCCTGCCAGTTACCGCGCGCGGTGAGGATCAGGATCGGGAAGGTCTTGGCCTGGGCCCGCAGTTGGCGGATCAAGCCCAGGCCGTCCATGCCCGGCAGCCCCAGGTCGATGATCGCCAGGTCATGATTGAATTGCCCGGTCTGGTACAGGGCCTCTTCGGCGTTGGCCACGGCTTCGACCACGTGGCCACTGTCGCCAAGACGGGTCAACAGGTGATGGCGCAACAACGCCTCATCTTCGACAACCAGCAATTTCATAACGCTCTCCAAGGCCAATCCACTGTCCCGCAGGGAAACATCATAGCGGCCCTGAAGGTATGCCTGCGCAGTTTACGGCCGTTGAACTGAACACTGTCTGAACCGGCGGGCTACCCAGGGGAGTGCCGCCCCGTGCAGAATAGCCGGTATGAACCCGATACCCGCCTGCTGCACCCCACTTGATGATCACTGGCCGCTGCCCACCACCTTGCCCGGCACGGTGTTCCTGAGCACCCGCTTTGAGCCCAAATTGCTGGAAGCCGGCGACTTCCAGCGCTGCGCCGTACCACCACCGGCGAGCATCCAGCGCTCAGTGGCCAAGCGCCAGGCCGAGTTTCTTGCCGGCAGGCTGTGCGCCCGCAGCGCCTTAAAACAATTGGCAGGCCTGGACTTCATTCCCGCCATCGGTGAGGACCGTGCGCCGGTGTGGCCCGGCCATATCAGCGGTTCGATCACCCACAGCACCGGGCATGCGGCGGCCATTGTCGGGCACAAGGCGCAATGGCGCGGGCTGGGCATGGACCTGGAGAACCTGTTGCCCCTTGAGCGGGCCGAGCGCCTGGCCGGGGAAATCCTCACCCCGGATGAAATGCAACGCATGGGCGCCGGGTCACGGGAGCAGATTGCGCAATGGGTGACCCTGACGTTTTCGGCCAAGGAAAGCCTGTTCAAGGCGCTCTACCCGATTGTGCAGAAGCGTTTTTACTTTGAGCACGCGGAGGTGGTGCAGTGGTCGGAGGCCGGCTCGCTGCGCCTGCGGTTGCTGACGGACTTGTCCAGTGAGTGGCGCCATGGCAAAGAGCTGGAGGGGCAGTTTGCGGTGCAAGAGGGGCAGTTGTTGAGCCTGGTGGCGATCAGCGCCTGATCCACTGCATATCCCTGTAGGAGCAGTCAGGTTTTGTCCTGGTCCCGGGGCCAGCTCAGGCTGAAACACGCGCCCCCCAGGTTGTTGCTCTTGCTGATCAACGCTCGCCCACCATGCCAATAGATAATCCGCCGCACAATCGACAAACCCAGCCCATGCCCGCCCGAAGCACGGGTACGGCTGTCATCCAGGCGCAGGAACGGGGTAAAGATCCGCTCCCAGGCACTTTCCGGTACGCCCGGGCCATCGTCTTCAACATCAATGCGGCAACGCACCTGGCCCACCTGGTAGCTGATCAGCACCCGTGACTGGGCATGGCGCATGGCATTGCTCACCAGGTTTTGCAGGGCACGGTGCAGGTAACGCGGCTCGGCGTCGACCCAGGCAGCGTCCAGGTGCGTCGATGACAGGCACACTCCCCGTGCCACCTCGATACCTGGCCGCAAAGGCGCCAGTTCGCTGATCACCTGGTCGAGCAAGGCACTCAGGTCGAGCCGCTGAAAGCTCAAGGCCGGCGACCCCTGCTCCAGGCGGGCATAGGTCAGCATTTCATCCACCAGGCCGTCGAGGTCCTGGATATCGCTGTCCATGCCTTCCATGTATTTACGCCGGGCTTCGGGCGTGGCGGCGTCGCCGATCATCTCCAAGCCAAAGCGCAGGCGCGCCACCGGCGTACGCAACTCATGGGACACCGCACGCACCAGTTCACGCTGGATCGCCAGCAGGCGTTGCAAGTGCTCGGCCATGCCATTGAAGGCCGCAGCCAGGCGCCCTACCGAGTCGGCACCGCGTGCCGGTACCCTGGCCTCCAGGTTGCCTTTGGCGATCCGCGTGGCAGCCGCTTCGAGCCCGCGCAGGCGGCGCTCCAGTTGGCGCACCAGCAAATACACAATCAGGCCGATCAGGGTCAGGCCAATCAAGGCAATCAGCACCAACCACTGCGCAGGATAAGGATTCATCTGGTACAGCGGGCCGATTTCCAACACCCACGGCGTGCCGACCATGCCGGCAAACACGCGGATCGAGTCGCCACCCTTGCCCAGGGCCATCACCGTATCGCCTTCGGCCACGCGACGCCGCTGGTCCTCGTCCATATCGGCGTCGTCAAGCTTGAGCAGATGCATTTCAAAGCCGAAGCCCTTGGCCTCTTTCAGGTCGGCCAGGCGTTGCGGCTGCTCGGCCACCGGAAAACGCACCAGTTCGTCAGCCAGCAAGTAAATGGTGGCCCGGGCCAATTGCTCACTGATCTGCTGTACCTCACCGGTGAGCAGCAGTTGCTCTGTTTCACTGACCAGACGCAGGACCCGGGCCGCATGGGGTCCGGTCTGCTCCACCAGGACCTGGCCGCGTTGCAGGCGATTGCGCTGGCTCAGGTCCAGGCGGGCATCCGCCACCGTCTGCAACTGCAAGGGAATCCCCAGCAAACGCTCCCATACCGCGAGGGCCCGCTTGCGCTCGATGCTGCTCATCGGTTGCAGGTTGTCCCCCATCAGGGCAAAGGTGCCGTGGGCCAGGTGCTCGCGATACTGGCCGCTGCGCACCTCATTGAGTAGGTGCAGGGCCAGTACGCCGAGCAGGGCGACCAGGATCAGCGCCGCACACATGCCGCCATAGATGCGCAGGAAGATCGAGTTCACGACAGCATGTCGGCGGCAGCTTGCGGGACGAACAGGTAGCCTTTGCTGCGGATGGTCTTGATCAGGCGCGGGTGGATCGGGTCGTCGCCGATTTTCGGGCGGATCCGCGAGATGCGTACGTCAATGGAGCGGTCCTGGCCGTCATAGCCGATGCCGCGCAGGGCGGTGAAGATCTCTTCCCGGGACAGGATGCGCCCGGCATTGGCCACCAATAGCCACAACAGGTCGAATTCGGCGCTGGTCAACTCGATGCCGCCGTCGTGCAGCCAGGCTTCACGCAGCGCATTGTCCACCACCAGCGGGCCGAACTGCAGGCGCCGCTGCTTTTCCGGGGCGGCGGGCTCGGTGCTTTCGCTACGCCGCAACAAGGCCTGGATCCGCGCCAGCAGCAGGCGCGGGCGCACCGGTTTGCACACATAGTCGTCGGCGCCCATGTCCAGGCCCAGGACCTGGTCCATGTCGTCGGTACGCGCGGTGAGCATCAGGATCGCCCCGTCGTAGCGCTCGCGTACCTTACGGCAGATGCTCAGGCCATCTTCGCCGGGCAGCATCAGGTCGAGAATTACCAGGTCCGGCTGCTCGGCAATGATCCGCGCCACCGCCAGGGCCCCGTTGCCTTCGATGGAGACCCGCAGGCCGTTGCTTTCCAGGTAGTCACGGGTCAACTCAGCCAGACGCTGGTCGTCCTCGACAATCAATACCTGCCAGGCTTCTTGCTCCACGGGGGGCCTCTTTTTTATAAGTCACTTGCCAGGACTGTGCAGTTTCAAATGTAGGAACGGGCAAGCCCGCTCCCACATTTTGATCTTCACCAGCCATACCTAATTTGTCATGCACAAAGGGCATAACAGTGTAGGAATAAAGGCCGATTGTAGCCATGGCCTGACCCTGCAACACAAGCCAGGAAATGCATTCGGTGATCATGTTTTTTTGTGATAGGGTTCGCGCCCGCAAAAATCCAACCAGGTGTTTTCAGCTTGGAATATTCGGTGACAAACGGTGCGATGCAGCAGTACTGCGGCCTACACGGCTGTTCCGCCTTTCATACACATTTTACCCACAGCGTTATCCACAGCTAGTGCGTTGCTAAGCCTCCGAAAACGCATTATCTTGTAGCTTGTCGCTAAAAAAAACCCTACATGTAGGGTTTCAAGCGAAAAGACCAAACACAAATCAGACAAGAAACTCAAGCGCTTTCTTGCTCCTGTTTGGTGGAACTTAAACCTTTTTCGAAAGCCCAAACCGCGCACGCGGATGGCTGCTGTTTTCCAGCCCGAACGGGAGAAAGCGGTACGGGTGTTGCAATACAAACGACACCCACACAGCAATACGGTAAAGAGCCCAGGGCTTGGAACCGAAGACTTCGGCATGGAAGCGGCGCGAACAGCTCCCTTCCTCCTGTCCCGAGGTTGTTATGCCAGGCCAAGGCCTGTTGTAAGTGCTTCAGGACGGAACGGTGGGCACCGTGATGGTGCCCAAATAAATATAGAATGTGGAGACAACCCCCCATGCAAACCGACACAACTCGCGAGAACCCGCAAGGCTCCGTGCCGCAGGGCGCTGATTCGAATATGGATCTGTCCGCCACCGCGCCCGGCCAATTGCGCGTGATCAAGCGTAACGGCACTGTCGTTCCTTACACCGATGACAAAATCACCGTCGCCATCACCAAAGCGTTTCTTGCAGTTGAAGGCGGCACCGCTGCCGCTTCGTCGCGTATCCATGACACCGTTGCCCGCCTGACCGAACAAGTCACCGCGACCTTCAAGCGTCGCATGCCATCGGGCGGCACCATCCACATCGAAGAAATCCAGGACCAGGTCGAACTGGCCCTGATGCGCGCCGGCGAGCAGAAAGTGGCCCGCGACTACGTGATCTACCGTGATTCGCGCGCCAAGGAGCGTGCCGTACACGCACCGGCCGCCGAAGCCGTGCAAGCGCACCCGTCGATCCGCATTACCCTGGCTGATGGTTCGTTCGCGCCGCTGGACCTGGGCCGCCTGAACACCATCATCACCGAAGCCTGCGAAGGCCTGGAAGAAGTCGACGGCGACCTGATCCAGCGTGAAACCCTGAAGAACCTGTACGACGGCGTGGCCCTGACCGACGTCAACACCGCACTGGTGATGACCGCCCGCACCCTGGTTGAGCGTGAGCCGAACTACTCGTTCGTGACCGCACGCCTGCTGATGGACACCCTGCGTGCCGAAGGCCTGGGTTTCCTGAAAGTCGCCGAAAGCGCTACCCACCACGAAATGGCCGACCTGTACGCCAAGGCCCTGCCGGCCTACATCGCCAAGGGTATCGAATTTGAATTGCTGAACCCGATCCTGGCCACCTTCGACCTGGAAAAACTCGGCAAGGCGATCAACCACGAGCGTGACCAGCAGTTCACCTACCTGGGCCTGCAAACCCTGTACGACCGTTACTTCATCCACAAGGACGGGATCCGCTTCGAACTGCCGCAGGTGTTCTTCATGCGCGTGGCCATGGGCCTGGCGATCGAAGAGAAGCACAAAGAAGACCGTGCCATCGAGTTCTACAACCTGCTGTCGTCCTTCGACTACATGTCGTCGACCCCGACCCTGTTCAACGCCGGCACCCTGCGTCCACAGCTGTCGAGCTGCTACCTGACCACCGTGCCGGATGACCTGTCGGGCATCTACCACGCGATCCACGACAACGCCATGCTGTCCAAATTCGCTGGCGGCCTGGGCAACGACTGGACGCCGGTCCGTGCACTGGGTTCGTACATCAAGGGCACCAACGGCAAGTCCCAGGGCGTCGTGCCGTTCCTCAAGGTCGTGAACGACACCGCCGTGGCAGTAAACCAGGGCGGCAAGCGCAAAGGCGCTGTCTGTGCGTACCTGGAAACCTGGCACATGGACATTGAAGAGTTCATCGAGCTGCGCAAGAACACCGGTGATGATCGTCGTCGCACCCACGACATGAACACCGCCAACTGGATCCCTGACCTGTTCATGAAGCGTGTCTTCGATGACGGCCCGTGGACCCTGTTCTCGCCATCCGAAGTGCCAGACCTGCATGACCTGACCGGCAAGGCCTTCGAAGAGCGCTACGAGTACTACGAAGCCCTGTCCCAGTACCCAGGCAAGATCAAGCTGTTCAAGACCATCCAGGCCAAAGACCTGTGGCGCAAGATGCTGTCCATGCTGTTTGAAACCGGCCATCCATGGCTGACCTTCAAAGACCCATGCAACCTGCGCAGCCCGCAACAGCATGTGGGCGTGGTCCACAGCTCGAACCTGTGCACCGAGATCACCCTGAACACCAACAAGGACGAGATCGCTGTCTGCAACCTGGGCTCGATCAACCTGCCGAACCACATCGTGGGCGGCAAGCTGGACACCGCCAAGCTGGAACGCACTGTCAACACCGCCGTACGCATGCTCGATAACGTGATCGACATCAACTACTACTCGGTACCACAGGCGCAGAACTCCAACTTCAAGCACCGTCCGGTTGGCCTGGGTATCATGGGCTTCCAGGATGCGCTTTACCTGCAGCACATTCCTTACGGTTCGGATGCGGCGGTCGAGTTCGCCGACAAGTCCATGGAAGCGGTCAGCTACTACGCGATCCAGGCTTCCTGCGACCTGGCCGACGAGCGCGGCGCCTACGAGACGTTCCAGGGCTCGCTGTGGTCCAAGGGCATCCTGCCGCTGGATTCGCAACAGATCCTGATCGAAGCCCGTGGCCAGAAGTACATCGACGTTGACCTGAACGAAACCCTGGACTGGGCGCCGGTACGTGCCCGTGTGCAGAAAGGTATTCGTAACTCCAACATCATGGCCATCGCACCGACCGCCACCATCGCCAACATCACCGGCGTCTCGCAGTCGATCGAACCGACCTACCAGAACCTGTATGTGAAATCGAACCTGTCGGGCGAATTCACCGTGATCAACCCGTACCTGGTCCGCGACCTGAAAGCCCGTGGCCTGTGGGACTCGGTGATGATCAACGACCTGAAGTACTACGACGGTTCCGTGCAGCAGATCGAACGCATCCCGCAAGAACTCAAGGAGCTCTACGCGACTGCCTTCGAAGTGGACACCAAGTGGATCGTTGACGCCGCCAGCCGTCGCCAGAAGTGGATCGACCAGGCCCAGTCCCTGAACCTGTACATCGCCGGCGCTTCGGGCAAGAAGCTGGACGTGACCTACCGCATGGCTTGGTACCGTGGCCTGAAAACCACTTACTACCTCCGTGCCCTGGCTGCAACCAGCACCGAGAAGTCGACCATCAACACCGGCAAGCTGAACGCTGTTTCCAGCGGCAACCACGGTGATGATTCGGTACTTGCCGCACCGGCCGGCCCGGCCCCCGTGCCAAAGGCCTGCGCGATTGACGAGCCGGATTGCGAAGCTTGCCAGTAGCAATCATAAGTTTTAAAACGTATACATCCTAAAAAGCAATACCCTCCAACCCCAAGAAAAACAAGGGGTTGGAGGGTTTACTTGCCGTATACCCATCCCTATACTCGCCGGCCTATCTAGCTCACAGGTCGGAAGCGTATACATTGGTCAGTTACTCCATCAGATCTTTCACTGCATCCGACGACCTGCCCATGGCTGTGCTCGTTGATCAGGAAGGTCGCCCCCTCTTCCTTCCCAATATCTATGTAACGCTCAGATATCGAGATGTAGGTCTTGCCGTAACCACAATTGAGAAAGTGCTCCGCTCGTTGGGTATGGCCTACCTGTGGGCAATTTCCCGGAAACTCGATTTCGACCAGATCCTTAAATCAGAGACGTTTCTATCGATTGAACAGTGTGAAGACCTAGCGTTCTTCCTTCGTCTTGATCGCGGTGCCCAAGACCAGATCGTTGAGGAGTCGCTGAATGCTCGACCACGCAAGATTGCGCGATTGGAGCAGGTGCGTAGTGGGGGTACTCCGAACGTACATAGAACAATGATTTCTGCTACGGAAGGTGGTTACCGCATCCGGACTGTGGCGAACTATCTAGAATTCAATCACGAGCGAATCAGCCCAAAGGCATCAGATAAGCCCCGCAAAGACCTCGCCACAGCGCGTGAAAAGGCCATAGCTGCCTTGCGAGCCCAAGAGCCCAGGGCGAAGACCGCCGAGGAAGGTGACGCCCCAGAGGGACTTTCTGAAGACGTGATGGATGCCCTGGACGCCGCGTTTGAGCCAGGATCCGAAACCAACCCATTTCAATCTGATTTTCATCAGTATCGGAATCACTTGATGTACCGGATTTTCTCTGAGACCGCGATCAGACGCAGTGAGCTTCGATACATACGAGTCGATGACATCAATCATGCAGCACGCCGTGTACGTGCCCGAGTATCGAAGACCGTTGCGCGGACGCTGCCCATATCTGAGCAAACCGCATACGACTTTCACGACTTCGTCATGAAGTACTGGAGCCATATTCCAGCTAGGGCGAGGAAACATGGCTATCTCTTCACCACCGCCGATGGCGACCATTTGTCCTTAGGGGCAATCAATCTCGCTTTCAGGGAGCTTCGCCGCAAAAATAACCTGCCCGCCAGCGTGGCTCCGCATGCTCTTCGACGTACGTGGAATGATCGTTTAAGCAGGAAGATAGACAGCCTTCCGCCTGAGAAACGGATGCAAGCGGGCGAAGAGAAGCAGATGAGGAACCGTTTGAATGGTTGGTCGAAAAAGTCTTCCATGGAAGCGCGTTACTCCAGCCGGCACATCCGGGAAAAATCGGACAAGATCGCTGAAAGCCTGGCTAACGAGTTGCGTGAAAAAAATAAAGGTGATTCGAAATGACCGTCACAAGTAACGCTGTCCATAAAGACGAACCGAATTCTAATGCGAAGACCGACAAAGTTGTATTACTCGATGGCCGGATTATCGAACTCAGCATAGGTCGGCTTCTCAAGGTTGTTGATCGCGACGGGAATCTTCGCTCTCTGAACTTCGATATTCTTTCGCTTGGAAACACGCTGCATGAAAGCATGTATCGGGCGATCAAAAACACGCTATCCACACACAGCCTTTCATATAACACCACCATTTTGAGTGCGGTGAGTAATTGGTTTCAACTGCCAGAAATGGCTCGTAAAACTCAAATTGACATTTCGGAGATCAATCGCCTTAACGAGATCTCAGCAAACTACCGACCTTTCGTAATCCCTTTGTTACGCCGAATATCAGCCTTGGGCATGCCCGGCCTGTCAGCTCAGGTCTGTGATTTTCTAGAGCACCCGTTTAAGTGGGAAGAACAAGGCACCGGCGCATACTTCGGGTTGCTCACCAATGATCCTGAAAGAGGCGCGCTCACCGAGCAAGAGATCCACAACATCCACCATCAACTTAATAGGGCATTTTCCAGCGGAGCCATCGACCAAGCCGACTACACAATCTGCTGGTTCTTCATTGGCACTGGCGTCAGGCCCGCCCAAGCTCACAGGATGAAAAAGAAAGACGTCATCATCCATGACAGAGATGGTATGGAGGTGACTCTCAGGGTTCCGTTGGCGAAGGGAGAAATGACCACGTCTCAGGAGTACTGGGTACGTCGAGCCCCTACGGTTCTAGCAGAATGCCTGATCAACTACCTAGATGCATATCCATCGGCAGATGATGCGGGCACCGATGATCCGTTATTCACCGAGCCTTCCTCCAATGCGCTGGGGCAGCGCATGAGCTCGATCATCCGAAAGCTGAATACCTACTCCGAGCGCCTTGGTACGAAGATCGCGATTACACCTTACCGCTTCAGGTACACCCTAGCTACCAGAGCTCTGGCTCAGGGGGCATCAGATTATGAGGTGGCTCGCCTGCTCACGCATCGAAGCACCTCCTGCATTCAGTACTACAGGGCGTCTATGCCAGAGCTTCAGAATCCTATCCGAGAGGCTCTTGGCAAGGAGATGAGCTACTTCGCAAGGGCGTTCCAGGGGAAGGCGATTTCCGGCCTCCATGAGGCCACTAGGGCAGGCGACCCTGATGCCGTAATCAGCGATTTCATGAGGCTCATGGGGATGCCCGTGGGCGCTTGCGGCACGCGCGCTGAATGCCACCAGAACGCCCCAGTTGCGTGTCTGGCGGGATGTGCTCATTTCGAGCCTTTGCTGAGCGCGCCTTGGGAGGCTTTGATGGCTTCTCTGGTGGAAGATCAAGAGCTCGAAACAGAGCCGAGGATCCGCCAAATCAATCACAGTGCAATGTCGGCAATCCAGCAGATCATTACCATCCGCGACACATCGGAAGAAGCAATTTAAATGGGCGAAATCGTACACTTCATTGGTAGAGATGAGCTGACCGCTCAGGAAAACCTGGATTCGTTCATTTCACACGCTAAGGCTAACTTTCCTTTCATCAATGTTATTTGGGAAGATAACAGCTGGGATATCTCGACCTTCATTATCGGAAGAGCCCAGGGTAAAACGAAGAAAATTGCACATTTCAAATCTCTGCGGGACGAATCTGGCAACAAATCAACCGTCCAGATTCCATTCGAGATCGATTTTTTACCATTCGCGAAATCCACATTTAGTGAGGTTATGCGCCGATTGCGCTTAGCCGAATTCAAAAGGCACTTATACGCACTACAGGCGATTGAACAGGCGTTAATTGATTGCAAGCGCAGACCGTGCATCACGCAACTTACTCCGATAGTGCTCGATAAGGCTGCTGACTTGTTGAAAGCCAGATTTACGGATGCTTGGGCGACGGCAAGGGTTCTCGAACGGATTGTGACTGAAGTGGTAAATCCTGCTCGCCTCACTCCAAATCTTTTGGAGTGGAAGAGTCCGATTGGTTACAAGGCACCTGTAAGGAATGACAGGGTTGCGACAAAAGAATCTGAAAAAGCGGTCGCCAGACTCCCTTCTCTCGAATCCATACTGGCATTGGCGGAGATTCATCACACCAGTAGCCATGTGTCAGACAAGCTGACAACCGCATTTGTCTCTCTTGCGATGTATGCCCCAAGCAGGTCGGCCGAAATTCTGAGCCTTCCAGTTGATTGCATCCGATCAGCAGACACCAAAGAAGGCCCTATCATGGGCATTGCCTGGGCACCCGCCAAAGGGGCGGGAGCAATGACGAAATTTGCTGCCTCCGATGAGTTCGAGGCGGTCGTAGAAAAGACAGTCAGTTATCTGGTGGATCTTGGCGCCCCCGCCAGAAAGGCTGCGGGCTGGTATACCGCAAACCCAGCGAAACTCTATCTCCCGCCTGGGACGGAACACCTGCGTAACCAGCCGATAACGCTTTACGAGGCCGCTATCATTTTGGGCAAGACAACCCCGATTCAAGGCTCTCACGCGACCAGATATGCCTTGGTAAAACGTGAGGATCGCACCACTGATAAATCACGAATGGGGCCAGAATCGCAGCAGGCTCGCTGGGTTGCGCTCTACGAATTTGAATCGCTTGAAAACTTCGTTCTGGCAAAGCTTCCAGACGCTTTTCCAATCTTGGATGGCCATACCGGCCTAAAGTGGCACGAGGCACTATGGGTACTGCCTGAAAACATCCTCCGGCCCAACGCCGAGCCTTTACTACATGTGCCTTCGCCGCTGTCGACGAATCAATTCAATAACCAGCTAGGGGCCAATCCTGGCGGGGTTACGATTTTCAGCCGAAACGGCAAGGTGAACTCAGATGGCAGCCCCATCGCGATCACCACACACGATTTTCGCCACTTGTTGAATACTCTCGCCCAGAGCAAGCACTTGAGCGAATCGCTCATTGCATTTTGGTCTGGGCGCAAGAGCGTCAAACAGAACGAATGGTATGACCACCTGCCTCAAGAGGCATTCATTGAGGCTTATCTCAAGCTCGGGGCCAATGAGCGCCCTCTCGTCATTGAAGGTCATCTCGAAGCCAAAGTGGACTCGATAGCCATTGCTCATGGGCTCACCCGCGAGCAGGCCCTTAAAATTGAGCTAGGAGCGACTCACCGCACCCGCTACGGCATTTGCCGTCATGACCATGCACTCACCCCCTGCCCGAAGGACAAGGACTGCGTGAACTGTGGAGAGCACACATTTACGAAGGGCGACAAACGTCATCATGACGAAGCTGAGTTCCAGTTTAAGCTGCATGAAAAAGCTGTAAGAGATGCAAAGAGCGCTCATGAACGAGGTGAGCCTGGGGCCTCTCGCTGGCTTAATCTGCACACTCCGAAGCTCGAACGCTGGCAGCTTGTTCTCAACAAGCTGAATGATCCGGCCATACCAGACGGGGCATTCATCACGTTACCTCCTCCCGAGAATTCGCAGTCGAAGGCCGGCTTGGCCCAGGCTGTCAGGATTATTAACCAAGACGTCCCTTCGCCTGCGCCATTCGTGGCGAGTGCGGATGTAGATTCGGACGCAGATGAGAAACTGTTACTAGATATGGGTTTTTTCTAAATGGGCGCACCAAAGCTAAACGACACCGGAATCGAAAAGGCAGTCCGCCTGCTGGATGGCTGGGCTGGAAAACTGACTTGGGATCGCTACCTCGCAATGCTAGAGGTCGATATTGGGCACAAGTACACCAAGGCGGCAATGCTCCGGCACCCGCGCATCAAATCGGCCTGGGATCACGCTAAGGAGCACGCAAAGGATGACAACGGAGTAAGCGTTTCTCGAAGCGCAGTTGAGACAACTAAGGCTTTGGAGCGCGTCAAGCTCCTGGAGACTCGGGTCGAACGCTTAACTCGTGAAAACAACGCTCTCTTGGAGCAATTTGTGCGGTGGAGCCACAACGCAGTACGGGGAGGTCTCACCCTGGATGACCTCGACCGGCCTCTGCCATATGCCAAGCCAAAAGAAATTCGGTAGCCTCGTTGACGGGAAGGTGTGTTCGCCAGTGAGTCTGCACCGCAGCCTAATGGCGAATAACAAGATCTATGGTAAATCAGACCGGGCCCGTTAATCGCTGGGGTTACAGACCAACCCGCTCCCAAGGTTCCGGTTACCGCCCCTGACATTCCGGCCTGACTACTTAACTATAACCACGCTTCGCAGAGCGTTTCAGCTTGGTTGAGAATCAGCTGAGCCGCTTCCTCGGCTTGATCCGGCGGGTATTTGTACTTGCGCAGAATCCGCCGCACCAGGATGCGCAGTTTGGCCCTCACGCTTTCACGGCTGCTCCAATCGACACTCACGTTGGCCCTTAAGCTAGCGGTCAGTTCGTGGGCAATTTTGGCCAAGATCTCGTCGCCCAGTTCACGCACCGAGGCCTCGTTGTTGGCCAAGGCATCGTAAAACGCCAACTCGTCATCGTTGAGCCCTAGCGCTTCACCACGCTGGCTTGCGGCAGCGAACTTCTTGGCCATTTCGATCAGCTCTTCGATGACCTGGGCGGTCTCGATAGATCGGTTTTGGTATCTTTTAATCACATTGGCCAGTAGCTCGGAAAACTTCTTCTCCTGTGCCAGGTTGGTGCTGTAACGGCTCTTGATTTCGCCTTCAAGCAAGCGCTCCAACAGCTCGACCGCCAGGTTCTTCTCGGGCAGGTTGCGCACCTCGGCGAGAAACGCGTCGTCGAGCAGGCCGATATTGGGCTTATCCAGGCCCACTGCCTCGAAGATGTCCACCACGTCGCCAGAGACCACAGCATTGCCGATGATCTGGCGAATGGCCAACTCACGCTCTTCGTCGGTCTTTTTCTGCTGACTCACTTCGCGCTTGATCAATATCACTTTGATCGCCTGGAAGAACGCCACTTCCTCGCGGACGGCTTTGGCTTCATCCAAGGTGCAGCACAGGGTGAAGGCCTTGCTCATGGCCAGCGCGGTGTCAGCAAAGCGCTTCTTGCCGTCTTCCAAGCCCAACACCTGATTGGCTGCTCCCGCCAGAAGCTTGTGTCCGCCGGTGAGGAAATGGCTGTAATCGAAACCATGCAGCAAGCTGCGCAGGACGTCGAGCTTTTCCTCCAGCACCGCATAGGCTTCATGGGCATCCACAGTTGGCCGCCCTTTGCCCTTGCTGCCGGTGTACTCCTTGAGCGCCGCTTTCAGCTCATTGGCGATACCGATGTAGTCCACCACCAGGCCGCCTTGCTTGTCCTTGAACACTCGGTTGACCCGAGCAATGGCCTGCATCAGGTTGTGGCCCTTCATGGGCTTGTCCACGTACAGGGTATGTACGCAGGGTGCATCGAAACCCGTTAGCCACATGTCACGGACGATCACCAGCTTGAGCGGGTCAAATGGATCCTTGAAGCGCTTTTCCAGGCGTTTTTTAAGCTGTCCAGAATAGATGTGCGGTCGCAGCAAAGCCTTGTCCGACGCGCTGCCCGTCATGATGACCTTGATGGCCCCTTTCTCCGGGTCTTCGTCGTGCCATTCCGGACGCAGGGCGACAATCTCGTTGTAAAGGTGCACGCAAATCTCGCGACTCATAGCCACCACCATGGCTTTGCCCGGCATTTGGCCCACACTCACCATGCCCTGATTACGCTCCTCGAAATGCTTAACCAGGTCGGCGGCGACGCTATTAATACGTGGTTCTGCGCCAACCACTTTTTCCAGTGCGGCCCAGCGACTTTTCAGGCGCGATTGCTGGTCATCTTCTTCGTCTTCGGCCAGCTCATCCACCTGATCGTCAATCGCAGGGAGCTCGCTGTCTTTCAAGGACAGTTTGGCCAACCGCGACTCGTAGTAGATGGCGACGGTTGCACCATCTTCAGTGGCCTGCTGCATATCGTAGACGTGAATGTATTCGCCAAACACCGAGCGGGTGTCACGGTCTTCGCTGGACACCGGGGTGCCGGTAAAGGCCACGAATGTGGCGTTCGGCAGTGCATCACGCAGGTGCTGCGCATAACCGACCTGATAACGGGCTTGGCTTTCGCCGGACTCGGCCCCCTCCGATGCCTTCAACTCGGCGCCAAAGCCATACTGGGTGCGGTGCGCTTCGTCGGCGATGACCACGATGTTTGAGCGGTCAGACAGCACGGGGAAGTTGTCTTCATCCACTCCTGGCATGAACTTCTGGATCGTGGCAAAGATAATGCCGCCACTGGGCCGATTGGCCAGCTTGGTGCGTAAGTCGCCGCGTGACTCAACCTGGATGGGCTGTTCGCGTAGCAGATCCTGCGATAGCGAGAACACCCCGAACAATTGACCATCCAGGTCGTTGCGGTCAGTGATGACCACAATGGTGGGATTCTCCATTGCTGCTTCCTGCATCACCCGAGCGGCGAAACAGGTCATGGTGATGCTCTTGCCTGAGCCCTGGGTGTGCCAGACAACCCCGCCCTTATGCGTCCCACCGGGACGCGAGGCACTAACCACCTGTTGAATGGCGGCGCGTACGGCGTGGAATTGGTGATAGCCCGCAATCTTCTTTACCAGTCGACCGTCATCTTCGAACAACACGAAGTAGCGTAAGTAATCGAGCAGCATCTTCGGAGCCAAAGCACCGCGCACCAAGGTTTCCAGTTCGTTGAACTGACCCAGGGGATCGAGATCTTGGCCATCGATGGTGCGCCAGTTCATGAAGCGTTCGGCATCTGCTGACAACGAGCCCATGCGCGCTTCACTACCGTCGGAGATCACCAGGATTTCGTTGTACTGGAACAGGTCAGGGATCTGTTCCTTGTAGGTCTGAATTTGGTCGAAGGCTTTGCCCAGGTCAGCCTTCACGTCGGCAGGATTCTTTAACTCCAGCAACACCAACGGTAGGCCGTTGACGAACAGGATAATGTCCGGACGCCGGGTGTGTTTTGGCCCCAAAATGCTGAACTGATTGATGGCCAGCCAGTCGTTGGCTTTCACCTCAACCCAGTCGATCAGGCGTACGAAATCGCCACGGGTTTCACCATCTTTTTGATACTGCACCGGTACGCCGCTGACCAACAGTCGATGGAACAGTCGGTTAGCCGACAGCTGTACCGGCAGACCCAGTTCGAGCACCTGTTTGAGTGCATCTTCGCGTGCGGCCAGTGGCACCTTGGTATTGAGCTTGGCTATGGCACTGCGCAGGCGCTCGACCAAGACCACTCGACGATAATGATCGCGCTCAGGGAATTCTCCATCATGGGCGATATCCGGCCCGTACAGGTGGGTATAGCCCACCTCCTTTAGCCAGCCGAGGGTTTCTTGTTCTAATTGGTCTTCGGTCATTCCACGTCACTTCCTGTGTTCAATCCACCAGCCAGTTTTTGGCTCAGGTCGCCTGCCAACCCATCATGCAATAACTTAAGTGTCATCATTCGCTGGCCACCCACTCCCTAGCCGAAACTTCACCGGTCTGGTGGAAGCGACGTATGCGACCGATGAACTCGGCGAAGTCGCCATTCTCTTCAGTCAGCCGATTACACATATCCCAATCGATTTCGCTACGTTCGCGAGCAGGGATCAGAATCTGGCTTTCCGTGGGACTCTGTACGTCTAGCTGAATCACACCAATGCCATGAGCTGCGGCGAGCATGCGTAACTCTTTGAGCGTGCCGTCGCCCTCCACTGTGGCTGCCACCAGGTAGCCGAAATGCGCCCAAGAGGAATTGGACACGGCCTGGAAGAAACTCTTGCGCGCATTGGAACGATTGAGCAGCAGCTTGACCTCGAACGACCAAAGCCGAGCACGACGCTCGCCCAACACACGGACACAGTCACGCAAATCAAGTTTCCAGTCGGCAGTCAGGTCTTCTAGGCCTACCAGATCCGGATGCAACCATTCGTTGCCACCGCTGCCAGCACGGTTGGACGAACGCTTTTCGTTGATCCGCATAGCGTACACACGCTGCTCGTCTGTCAGCAGGTATTCAGCCAAGAACGGATACAGCGCATGCTCCCGTAATGGCGAGGCCTCAGGCAGGCCTGACGGTACAAGCGTGCCCCCTTCAGCCGCCGCCACCTCAGCGTTGGCATCCATGTCCGACCAGTAATAGTGACGTGGCCGTCCTTCAGTGGTTTTCAGTTGATGGTGCATCTGCTGCCAGCGCGGGCGTGAACCAGAGATCTCTGCCACCAATTGCTGTACTAAGTCATTGTCGGTCTGGATGTAGCCGGCACTGCCCGCTTTCTTGATCGCGCATTCTGCAGGGAACTGCTCGAATATCCATTGCGCTAGTTCGCGAGCGCTCTGCTGAGTATCCGGAAGGCTTTGTAAGCGTTCGATGACACGTTGACGCAGATTCAGAGCCATATCAGACAGCCTCCGACAACATATTTTCGATGAAGGTGTCAGTTTCCGGTAGCCGCAGTTGCCCAGAGATCAGACGCGGCAACAGGGTGTCGCGGAGCTGGGTGAGCGTTTGGGCCTGCCTGTTTTTTTCCAGTATCCGTAAGTGGATCGCAGTAGCGATGGCCTCATAAGTATGAACGAGCTCTAGAGGAGGCAGTACGTATGGAAGACCATGGATATGATTACGATTAAGCGTTGGAACGGCTGAGCCTGCATTGAATGATGAGAAGTCCAGTAGCCTCAGGATCTCATATGCATAACAAGGCGTCGCACGTTTAAACTCCTTGACCCACAATGTTGTATTTAAAGGCCAGTAATCCTCCAAGGTCAAAAACACCTTTCCAAGCACCCCTGAACGCCCTGTTACTACCCCTGGGCCTTTCGCCATGGCAATGTTATGTGTACCGCTAGGGCCACTTGCAGCGATCAGAGGGTAGACACCCTCAGTACGCTTGGAGGCGGGAAGATCAAATCCACGCTGGAGTACTAGCAAATCTTGCAGTTCGCCAATCAGCCACCCCTTTGGCACCAACCCCAGTTCAGATTCTTCAAAACTATCGGGAAATAACGCGGCGGCGGTCTCGTCCATGCCTTCTGGTTCCAGCCCTTCCGCCTTGGCCCGCACCGGATCAAAATCGACAAACCAGGACTTAAACAGCGCTTGGGCAATAGCTTCCAAGGTTGTATTTGTTTCGCGTAGCAGGGCAATACGGTCATCGAGGGAGCCAATCAGCTCAATGATCTTTCCACGCTCATACTCAGGAGCCATGGGAACCGGAAGCGCCCGTAAGTCTTTCAGATTAATGGTTGTCTGAACGGTTGTATTCGCTCGGCTCCCAAGCAAATGCTGGGACAAGGGTGATCTGAGACAAAGGGCAAGCCAATTTGGGTCGACATCTTGGGGGTGGATCACTGCCACAGCTCTAGCTACGTTGAAGCCCTTGAGTGCCTCTGAAACTACAGCTACTTGGCCAACGCTACCAACAACCGTGAGCAGAACCTCGCCACCTTGCAATCGAGTTCGACCGTACTTGCTTTCAATCTCAGGCTCAATTCGCATGAGCTCCGATAGCTCAACACGGCCCTCTTTGAAGTTGTTCACTCGAACGATAGGAACACCATGATCAACGTGTGTACCTGGTTGCACGACACCGTAGGTTACGGAGTTTTTTTGAGCTAATTGTTCAAGAGGAACGTAGCTCCAGCCCTGTGGAAGAGTGGGAAGGTCAAAGCTCATACCCCAGCCCTCCCAGCTTCTGCCGGATCAACTGGTCGAGTTCCGCGCCTTTGGCCAACTGTTCACCCAGCAGCGCCGTGAGGTTCTGCATTTTATCGGCAAAGGCTTCGTCGTCATCTTCGACGGCCTCGGCACCGACATAACGGCCCGGGGTCAGCACATGGCCGTGCTCGGCGATTTCAGCGAGGGTAACGCTGCGGCAGAAGCCGGTAACATCGGTGTATTCGGCGATTTCACCACCGACATCAAGTGGTTCGCCACGCCAATTGGCCACAATCTGCGCGATGCGCTCAATGTCGTTGTCGAGCAGTTCGATCTGCACCCGACTGACTTTGGTACCCAGCTTACGGGCGTCGATAAACAGTACTTCGCCAGGGCGGGCGACTTTCTGCTTGGTCAAAAACCATAGGCAGGCCGGGATCTGAGTGTTGAAGAACAACTGGCCCGGCAGTGCGATCATCACTTCAACCACGTCGGCCTCAACCATGGCGCGGCGAATGTCGCCTTCAGTGTTCTGACTGGAGCTCATCGAGCCGTTGGCCAGGACAATGCCGGCACGGCCGCTAGATTTCAGGTGAAACAGCATATGTTGCAGCCACGCGTAGTTGGCATTACCTTGCGGCGGCGGGCCGTAAACCCAGCGCGGGTCACCTTCCAGGGTACGGTGCCACCAGTCACTTATGTTGAACGGCGGGTTAGCCAGGACGAAATCGGCGCGTAAATCGCTGTGCTGGTTGCGGATGAAGGTGTCCGCAGGCTCACGGCCCAGGTTGAAATCAATGCCGCGAATGGCTAGGTTCATCGCTGCCAGACGCCAAGTGGTGGGGTTGGACTCCTGGCCGTAGATGGAGACGTCGCCGAGTTTGCCGCCGTGGGCTTCGATGAATTTTTCCGACTGAACGAACATACCACCGGAGCCGCAGCAAGGATCGTAGACCTTGCCGTGGTGCGGGTTGAGTACCGCGACCAAGGTCTTGACGATGCTGGCCGGGGTGTAGAACTGGCCGCCTTTCTTACCTTCGGCACTTGCAAATTGGCCGAGGAAGTATTCATAGACCTGACCGAGCAGGTCGCGGGCATGGTGGGCGTCGCCGCCAAAGCCGATGATGGAAATCATATCGACCAACTCACCGAGCTTGCCATCGGGCAACTGGGAACGGGCATAACGCTTGTCGAGGATGTTTTTCAGACTGGAGTTTTCCGCCTCGATGGCGGACAGCGCCTCGTCGATGCGCTTGCCTATATCCACCTGTTTGGCGGAGGCACGGATTGACTCCCAGCGGGCTACTTCCGGTACCCAGAACACATTCACTTCTTTGTAATAGTCACGCTCTTCGAGTTCTGCGGCCAGATACGCCGGATCGTCACCTTCCAGGTAGTAGTCATCGCTGGCATCTGTAAAACGACGCTCCAGTTCGACACGGCGGCCTGCAAAGCTGTCGGAGATGTACTTAAGGAAGATCAGGCCGAGGACGATGTGCTTGTATTCGGCGGCGTCCATATTGGCGCGCAACTTATCAGCCGTGGCCCAGAGGGTTTTCTCAAGCTCTTGCAAAGTGCTACTGGACTGGCTGTTGGTGGCTTTGCGGCCCGCCTTTTTCTTTGGTGCGTCAGGTTCGGCGATGGCGACAGTTTCGGGCGCTAAGCGGGCGCGCGCGGCGTTAAGGGCTTGTTCGGCCAGACTGTTGGCGACCTGTTCGGAATCCTTTTGATTCGTCATGCACTGCTCCTGCATCCCACGCAGATGAATAGCGCGGTAAAAAAATGAAAACCCGACCACCGATGGCCTGGGTGAAGATGGGCTTCATGATAACGGGTCGATGGGTTTTCGTCTGACTTCCTCGGTGTATTGCTAGCGATTGGCCACTTCTGGTTTATTTATATGTTGGGTAATGCTTTATCACACTAGGAAGGGATCCCAGCATGAAGCCCGACAAAGACCTTGTGCGCGAAATTCTGCTGGCCATCGAAGCCAGCGACCTAACCCCTGACTCCTGGATCGATCTCACGCTTGGGCAAACCGAGTAGGAAAAATTATGGCTCAGCAATAATTATTGCTGAGCCATAATTTCGAATAATTTGGCCTTCATCGACGTGGTCACCCAGTCGTTGACGAACCGGGCTTCCCCAAGACGCAGGTCGAAGTAGGGCCACTCGGCGCGGAGAGGCGAACTGATATCCCGCACCTTCGATGGCCTACTGCGGAGCAATCATTCAAGACCGCCGTGCGAATTCGATGCCATCAGAGACTTGTGGGGTTGCAGCCGCAACTGAAGGACAAGGACGTGATTGCCCTACGCGCTGGCCTGGACGCATTGCCAAGGGCCATTACACGTCACAATATTGTTACCCCTCCACGAAAGGCACCAAGTATTCAATCAGCCTATCAGCACGTATTGGCGATCGCTCAATCAATTGCTGGCACTGCCCTTCAAGTTCAATGTCGGTGAGCTGAGACTCGCACAGTTCCCTAAGTAGCACTCGCGCATCGGCAACCAGCGCCGTTAGACGGTCAAGCGTTAATGCATGGCTGCCGTGAGCCGCTGCTGCAGCGGTCGCCTTGTTCGTCGGATGAATGACAACGCGCACGCTCGTATATCCATCGTAGTTTTTGTCGAACCATTGCTGGGCAACAAGCAGCTGACCGTGTTCCTCTTTGGTTAACGCGTTCTTGTCCAGCTTGCGACTTTTGGCTTCTAGGATCAGTGCAGTCTTGGTTGGAAGGAGCCAGAGTACATCCGGCCCTTCGCCGCCGTCGTCATGGCGCTCAGTTGACACGCCAATTAGGTCACCAAGGTCTGCCAACGCTTGTTCGAACTGATTGGCAGAAGCGTTGCCATTGAGCTTCGAGGCCACCTGTTCAAAGCGTTGCAGCAGGCCGCGTCGCATACGATACCCACGCAGTTGAGATGCAATAGCAGCACCCTGTGCACCTGGAATAGGCAGAGGTCGGTAAGGAGGGGTGATCCGCGGACGCAAAAGGTTTCGATTCGCGGCAAATGCTGAGCGTTGCAATTCGTCACTGCGCTCGGTTTGCCCCCAGTTGTTCGCTATGCGGCCCGCAAGTTGGAATAGCCAGCCGCGTGTTTGTTCGTCTGGAGCTTCCTGAGCATTAGCCACCTGATCTAACTTGGCTATCGCTTTGTCGTAATAGCCGTCAGCCCAATTGTTGAAAGCCTTACGTTCGGCTGCGGCCATATCAAACCGCTTGGGATCAGGTGCTTCTTGTATGACGTTCTCTGCAAGGGTAGCCGCGTGATATTCAACCCAGCCGGTGTCCCTGTTAATACTCAAAGTGATTGTATTCTCGAGATCATTGACGTCCTTCACTTCTTTACTGACCGTCGACCCCATTTCGAGCTGTGCGCGGGTCGCGCTCGTCAGTAGCTTGAAGTTTGCATCCTTGGCGATCCAACCAGCCAAATCCGAGCCAAGAAGCAGTACGACGCAGTGGTCACCCGCTCCACGAGCCCCGCGCCCGATGCCCTGTTCGATGCGCTGCGCTAGCATGCGGCTGATGGTTGCGCCGCCATAAAGGGTGGCCGCACGCAAAAGTTCATAGTCAGATGTACCGGCAGGAAGGCCCTCCATGATAAGAAGCCTGCACGAGTCCCCTGGTAAGTCGATGCCATCGTAGCGGTTTGCGAAAACAACCGGGCCGCTAGTCTTACGCGACTGCAATGCCTCGATTTTTTTCTCCACTTGATCCGAGCCTTCTGAGAATTCTGCGACGTCTTCCCAAGCCTTAGCCGCATAGTTGGCGTGTACGAGAACGACTGCGCCGAGGTTGTGATCTGCAACCTGCTTAAGAATTGCTTTCGTGACTTTATGTGCGTCGAAGTCGAACTTCATCAGGCTAGGGATCAGGATCATACGTTCGCTGATGCCCGCCAGCGATCTTGAAGTCAAGGCACTATTAACGTGTCGGGGGTCGGCGTCGAATGTACGTACTATTTCACTATCGTCCGCGATAGTGGCGGACATGTAGATTCGGCGCGGCGCATCCGCGAAGGTTGGGAAGCTGTTGACCAGGGGGAGCACAGCAGTAACAGTGAAAGCTTTGCTGCTAATAAGCGCGTGGCACAAGTGTAAATTGTCACGCAATAGGGGCCAAGCGTACGGGGTGTCCTCGCCGTCGCCTCGCAATACTCCTCGAACCGTATCGATTTGCTCATGCCAAGCCCAGTAAGGCACCTCAACTACGCCAGTACTGAGGCCCGAGACGGTATCATCAAAGGTGCCTAGTCGGTCTATCTCCCTGAACGCGGCTCGGAACAGCATACACAGCGCGTCGTACCTTTCCTTGTCGACTTCTGATGAAATCTCGAGCGTGAACGACTCGCGGACTACCGAGAATGCCACATGAGCGTCATCAAGGATTACGGCTCCTGCTTTGATAGGCATCCGTCCCCCACGTACACCGAACTTGCTGTAGCCGTTGAACAGTGCCTTGTAAGACGCCACCATGACGGCTTTGCCATTCACGAAATCGTCCGCCAACGGCTGTCCTCGGACGTAAGGTACTGCGGCAATTCCTAGCGATTGAGCCTTTTCTAAGGTCTGCCTGACCAGCTGTGTTGTCGGTGCCAGATAGAGCACCGGCTCTTTGAGTTCATTCAGCGTCGACTGCGCTATTAGCAGACCAACCAGCGTCTTGCCGCCACCGGTATGCAGTTTCACAATTGTGTCCCGCTCATCCTTGCGCTTGAACCATGCCTCCAGTACCTCGGCCTGGCTGGTATATAGATCATTGATGCCCTGAGGTTTGGGCATACGTCTAAAAATTTCCAGAGGATCTACAGGGGCCGGTCGCAGGGACTGCGACCTGAGTTTATTGAAGTCCACCATCCGTGTTTTCCTCACGTCGTCACTGAGTTTTCGAAGGCCCATGATCGTATGGTTCCTGCTCACCTTCAACGTGTACTTGCTCGGACTTCATATTCGAAGCTCAGAAAGAATCGGCCATTTCACTGCAGGTGTGGATTGCGGAGTTCCCCGCCGTGGTCGAAGCAAGCCTCTGTGCCCGCGTGCCAATCACCGGAGAGTGTTCGATGTAGTTGAGTCGTGTCGACTTCTA
The DNA here is from genome assembly GCF_000730425.1 of Pseudomonas fluorescens. Classification (NCBI taxonomy): domain Bacteria; kingdom Pseudomonadati; phylum Pseudomonadota; class Gammaproteobacteria; order Pseudomonadales; family Pseudomonadaceae; genus Pseudomonas; species Pseudomonas fluorescens. Next base: position 2,110,403 of record NZ_CP008896.1, read on the forward strand.
ACTGGCATCGCAGCCCTATCTCAAACTGACCGTCCGCGAAGGGCAACTATGGGTTATAAAATGGGCACTACCCGACACAAGTCTTCAGGCGTTCAAAAGCATCCAATTTCTTGAACGTCGACCTACCCATCTGACGCTTGAAACTAGCCACGACGTACAAGCTGTTCAGCGTGGTCAGAACCCAGAACCGACCTTCTTTATGCATAGATAAAATGTGGGAGGTTCGAATCATATGCCCATCCTGAAACTGCTCACGAGGCCCTTTTCGTGAGTGATCAAAGACTATGGCGATGCATGTATTGCTTACGAACACAGCGTCGCTAAGGTATCCAGTGATCGGTGAATCGTAAGGCCACTGTTGGGCGCAAATGATCCTTTTGAGTTGAAAGTCAGTCAGGTGGCGGTCATGACGGCCTGCGTCGTTCGTGTCGAGCATGTTAGATCTCCATACACTTTAATGATCGGACGTGGCTGAGGTGTCTCGCCGAGCCAAGCTCTGGTGGCTAGGCGATCATTTCATCGATGCAGATGCACGTTACGAGATCAGATCAAAAAACCACTCTCATTCCTTTCAGGGAATGGACGTTGATTAGTTGTCCAGGCGCATCGGAATAAGCCTTTCCGTCATCTATGTTGTGAAGACAAACCCGACGCCCTGTGGAGTCATACCCCACCAGCAACCCCGAAAGCCCTTCCATAATCCATTTGCCGGCTTTGTTCATCCACCCGGGCGTGACGACCTGAATGTCCGTAACGACAAACTCGCTGGTTTGTTTGGAAAGTATTACTTCGAGCATATCGACGTCACTAATCATCATGGTGCGGGGCCATACCTTGCCCTCCAAGCGCTCTTCAAGGACGACGTGATACCAAGGATGAGCCAAGTGGCGTTCAAACATCCGCCAGTTCGAATACCCATCCCCAAAGATATTAGGAGTGCCCTCGGCAACGGTTTCATGACTTCTAAACATTTCGCATTCCCGTGGATCTACAGACCGCAGTTGCAGCTGACATCATTGATAAAGAGACAGTATCGCGGCGAGACTGGCTGACTTTTCGTCGCCGTCTCCCGCCAAAACGTACACAGTGTTTTTGGTTTCAAAGAGAAAGCCATCTTGGAATGAAATGGCCATGGTGCTGCGAACCCAATTTCCGTAATCGAAGCGTCCTCGGCTGTCTAGGATGACTTTTTCGGCGAAAACGAAGAGCGGCAGATGGCCATGAACGTGGATTTTGGTGAGATCCCCATCGCTCGCTATCGCGCGCACGATCGTCCACTGCTGGACGATGCAAAAGCCTTTGTTTGGGAAGCGGGTCTGCGCGATATGAATTAGCGCTTCTTGGCTTTCTCCAGATCCAGAGCGTGGCTCTCCGATGGTGGAGAGGAGCTCGCTGGCTGCCTGGATTTCTTCAAGTTCCAATCAAAAAATCCTCTGACAATACATGTGATATGTTCGGTGCTGAGTTCCGCTGAAACCGCTTGCTATCTGCCTGAAAACTCTCTTGAGCTTATGACTACGCACCATTGCCCTAAGCGGGCAGTGCTCGACAGTTCCGATACTAACAGAAATTTGGGTTTATCGGAACTGCGGCGTTATGGCTCTATCCTCGCTTTTAGGACAGATCATGTCGCTCAAGAATGAGATTGCCGGGGCGATCAGAGCAATCCGGAGTATTCGAGGCGTCGACTACGGGAACTTGGCAGACGTCATTGCAAAATCCAGTGTCGGCAACCTTGAGCAAGGAAAGCACAGCATCACGCTTGAAAAGCTGATCGAGCTTTCAAATTCACTTCAGTTCGATCCTGTCGCCCTGTTGGCCCTCTGCGTATCCATCCAGAATGACGAACCTGCTGATGCCACCATAGAGCGAGCAAGAGCTCAGTTAGCTTTGTTCAGAGCAGAGGGTGGAGAAGAGCTTTTTCGAAGCCAATTTGTCGGCAAAGAATTAAAGAAGCGGCCTCCAGGTAAGCCTAGGAACTCCAAGAATGCCGCAGCAGTCAGGGAGCTTAAAGCCTCGGGATTGAGTCAGGCAGAGATCGCGCACAAGCTCGGGTTGGCTAAATCAACTGTACATCGGTATTGGCAGTGAGCCCCATATTTCCCAGATCGGTGCTGCTCTTGGTTGTGTCGAAAAAGACATTATTAGTTGTCGCACATCGATGATTATTGGGAACGTATCCCACATGAGGATTTAGCATGATTTCAGTATCTCAAAGCCAGATCGATGACGAAGTTGCCCACGGTTACAAACCGCACGCTGTGGGTACTGGACGTATGCGTCCGGCCAACACACCTTCCTGACCCCGACGCCAAAGGCGATGGTGTCCACCTAATTTAAGTGGACACCATTTCTAGCCTTTTAAGCGGGTCTTTCCATGCAGCCACAACGCCGTTCCTACTCCAAATCCTTCAAGGCCCAGCTCATTCAAGAGTGTGCCCAGCCCGGCGCTTCGATTGCCAGCGTCGCACTCAGCCACAGCCTTAACGCGAACCTCGTCCACAAATGGATTCGAGTGCAAACGCAGAAAGCCATGGCGCTGCAACCTGCTTTCGTTCCGCTACCCTTGCAGCTAGCCGGAGGAAATTCGCAAGCTGCATCATCGAACATCTGCGTTGAAATCCAGCACCCGCGTGGCACCGTCAAAGTGAACTGGCCGACCGAAAGTGCTGCCGCCTGCGCCACCTTTCTGCGAGACCTGTTGCGATGATCCGCATCGACACCATCTGGCTCGCCACCGAGCCCATGGACATGCGCGCCGGCACCGACACTGCGATGGCTCGGGTGGTAGCAGTGTTCGGTGCGGCGCAGCCGCACTGTGCTTATCTGTTTGCCAACCGCCGTGCCAATCGCATGAAAGTGCTGGTGCACGACGGGCTGGGCATCTGGCTGGCGGCGCGCAGGCTGCATCAGGGCAAGTTCTTCTGGCCGGGTTCCCGGCACGGTTCGCAGATAGAATTGGGCTCCGAGCAACTGCATGCTCTGGTGCTAGGTTTGCCTTGGCAAAGGGTCGGGCCAGGCAACGCGATTTCCATCGTATAACTTCTGCCATGCCCCATCTGGCTGTGCAATTGTCCGATCAGCCTATCGTTGGTTTTGACCTGTTCTGGCAAAATCGGCGGCATGACTTCGCTCCCTGATCTCAATCACCTGACCCCTGAACAACTGCGCGCTCTGGCAGCGCAGTTGATGCAGCGTGTCGAGACGCTGGACCAACAAGTCGAAACAATGGGCAAGACCGTCGAGACCATGGGTAAGAGGATCCATCATGGTCAAACGGTGATCGAAAAGTTGAGCCACGAGATCGCGCAGCTCAAGCGCTTCAAATTTGCCAAGCGTAGCGAGCAGTTGAGTCCGGAGCAGGCCAGCTTGCTCGATGACTTGATCGATACCGATATCGCGGCGATTGAGGCTGAGCTTCAGGCCTTGCAAACAGCTCCAACTCCAACCGAGGCAAAGCAAAAGCCCAAGCGCGCTGCGTTGCCGCCGGAGTTTCCACGCACCCTGATCCATCACGAACCGGACAACACTCACTGCCCATGCGGCTGCGCCCTCAAGCGTATCGGTGAAGACGTCAGCGAGAAACTGGACTACACGCCCGGCGTGTTTACCGTGGAGCGTCACATTCGCGGCAAGTGGGTTTGTGATGACTGCGAAACGCTGATCCAGGCGCCGGTTCCGGCGCAGGTCATCGACAAGGGCATCCCCACCGCCGGGCTGCTAGCCCATGTGATGATCGCCAAGTTCGCCGACCATTTGCCGCTCTATCGCCAGGAGTCGATTTTTGGTCGAGCCGGTTTGGCCATCCCACGCTCAACCTTGGCCCAATGGGTTGGCGTTACTGGCGTGCAGTTACAGCCTCTGGTGGATGCGCTGCGCGATGTAGTGCTCGGGCAGCAGGTCATTCACGCCGATGAAACACCCGTGCAGATGCTAATGCCGGGCTCGAAAAAAACTCATCGTTCCTATGTCTGGGCCTACGCCACCAGCCAACTCTGCGAAACAGCGGCTGTCGTCTACGACTTCAGCCCCAGCCGCGCCGGTGAGCATGCTCGTAACTTTCTGCAAGACTGGAAGGGCAAGCTGGTCTGTGATGATTTCGGTGGCTACAAGGCCAGCTTTGAACTCGGCGTAACCGAAATCGGTTGCATGGCCCATGCAAGACGCAAGTTCTTCGAGCTACACGCCACCAACAAGAGCCAGCTCGCCGAGCAGGCCTTGCGCTACATCCAGTTACTTTACGAAATCGAAAGTGAGATCCGCGACCTTGAACCGGATTTTCGCCACCGAATACGGCAGGAAAAAGCTGTGCCGGTGATGGGTGCACTGCATGCCTGGATGATCGCCCAGCGCCTACTTGTGCACGATGGCTCGGCTATCAGCAAAGCACTGGATTACAGCCTGAAACGCTGGACGGCGCTGTCGCGCTATCTCGATGACGGGGCCGTACCCATCGACAATAACTGGTGCGAGAACCAGATCCGGCCATGGGCGTTGGGTCGCAAGAACTGGCTCTTTGCAGGTTCACTGCGCAGCGGCAAACGGGCTGCGGCGATCATGAGCTTGATCCAGTCGGCGCGGCTCAATGGGCATGATCCGTATGCTTATTTGAAGGACGTCCTCACGCGCCTGCCGACGCAGCGGGCGAGTGAGATTGCGGAGCTGCTGCCGCATAGATGGCAACCGGTTTAGTTGCGCAAGGCGGGATGCCCGGACGCATACTACTGGACTACCGATGTTGCCGCTGAACGAGCTCGGGGATCGTGAATTCGAGATGCTGGTGTACTCGCTGATAGAGGCAAGGATTCAGCGCAATGACTATGCGAGCTTCGACCAAGTTGTATTGATGAAAGGAGTGGGTGAGCGTGGAAGGGATTGCCTTCTGTACCGCCAAGGCGATGTGGCCGGGCTAATCCAATGCAAAAAGCTTCAGAAAAAAATGTCGCGACCAGAGGTGATGGAGGAAATAACAAAGTTTTTGATGTTTACCATCTCTGAAGAGGAATTGATGCCTTCGCCTGGGGCATTCGAATATCACCTTTACGCTAGCGGCGGTTACTTCGAGCCCGCTGCCACGCTGCTCTCATCGTTCAAGACTGAAAGCAAAAAGGAAGTTGAGTCCGGCAATGCACTCAGGATTATTCAGGGGCTGAAGGAAAAATACGCTACGTTCAAAGCCTATAACGAGCAGCAGGCACTTGAGCACGTAGCACGAGCGCTAGACGCGATGACGGTGAAGCCGTTTACCGGCGTTGACCTGAATCTTAGCTTGGCTAGCTTCCCAGTCGTGATGTCGAAATTTTTCAGGACGCTGCCAGTCTTGGATGTCACCAGCTTTGAAGAAATTCTTACTCAGAAGCTTGAGGAATCTGGCATAAAATTTCTGACAGATCAAAACCTGAGCGATCTGTACAAGCGTCTGTCTGCGGTGCCTCCTGAATTCCAAGTCGCTTTGGGTAACGTCGATCTCTTTGGTTACTCGGAAAATTATTTCAAGTTTCTTGGCAAAGAAGGCTTTTCTGAACTGATAAAAAAGGTTTCTGACGTACGCCTTTTTCTAGACATCAAAACTCACGACTACGCCGCCTCGCTCATCATGCCTGAAATGGTTAAAAAGCTCACAGAGCCTTACGTCCACACTGGGCGCGTGCTCCCGTTCACACTGAACGTGGTGGCCCAATATCTAAACAAGCGAATTCTGCCTAGTGTTATGTCCAGGGCGAGCCCTAGTGCGTCGCTTAAGCATATGCACCCTCAAATGGGGCTAACTAAGCAAACCTTGATGGATTCGATACTGGAGGAGTGTATTGAGAGCAGTCGGCGTTTCTTTGCCGGTGATTACAGCGGTTTTCCCGATCCCGATCCAGACAGGGAAAAACGTCTAGCACTGTTTGAAGGTATGCATGCCGGATGCAGCACCGATGCACAGCTAAAGGCTAGATTTCTAATCGACCTCCCTCTGATCATGCCAATTGTTGATGAGATTGAACGCACCATAATCGCATCGGTGCCCCAAGTGCGTACCGTGGTGATCAATGACATGGCCTACTTCGACGACCAGGAGAAACTTAAACGGATCCTCACGACCATCAAGGCGATTGAGTAGCGTACGGAGTGTCTGCCACAAAGAATAATTGCGCCCCAAAAATCGAGATAAAATGACTCGGGAAGAAAAAATTCCGGTGAGTGAATTGCCTCGTTTTTTCGTATACTTTCTCGGCTACACGGGGCGAAAAAACTGTAAATGTATACGTTTTTTTAATTGAGACGCGACAGAAAATCTGAAAAACCCTTATGTGTAAGGCGCTAAATCGATGTATACGCCCCTACACATAACGCTTTTGTCAATAAGCTGAGCCCGCCCTGGGTTTAACCACCCAGGGTTGAAAAGCCCCCGATATGCCTACGGTGTATCGGGGGCTTTCTTTTGCCTGTTAATTACTCCGGCGCAACCTAGAACAACACCGTTGCTATACCCGACTGAGGTACACCACCTCGTTTCCCCCACAACTCAATGCGGCCGTTGATCACAGCCATCGAATGACCGTTGTATTCCACCGTCCCCACCTTGCTGCTTCTCAAGTCGGCATCCGTCGCTGGCCGGTAATGCCCTTTCAAGCCCAGGCGATCCAGGCCCTCGCGCGCGACCTCACCATCATTGAGGCTGTCCATTGCTGCCATGAAATCGCGCCCTGCCGTGCCATCATTGTTTTCCATTTGCGCCCGCTTGGCACTGGCGGCGTACAAGAAGTTGGCATCGGTCATCATCGCCGGATCATCACCGTTGAAACGCGCCTGGGTGGCAGCCTGCCGCAGCTCGTCCCTGGACAAAGAAAGTTTGAAACCGTCGCGCATGGTCACTTCGTAACCAGTGCCCGTCTCCCTCACATCCTTGAAAATGTCGGTGGGCTTCTGGCCAAACTGCATCATTGCGGCCTTTATGGCAGAAACCGTTATGCAATTGCCATCAGGCCCCTGGCTGAAACCACTCCAGATATTGTCCGGCTTTTTCCCGGGATTGCTTTTGTCGGGCCTGTAGTTGAAATAGTTAGCGCCGCTGGTGATCGGCTTGTTGCTCATGCGCTCGGCAGGGCCGAAATCAGCGGGATTTACCCCACCACCACCACCACCACCACCACCACCACCACCACCACCTTTGGGTGGCAGTGGGGTAGGCGGCGTTACATCATTGGGGAACCACTCTGCCAATAGCCGTTTGAGAAATTCAAGAAACGCGTCATTCGCTTCCTGGATCAACTTGTTAAGCACTTCCTTGAACTGCTCATCACCCAATTTCTGGCGCAGATCATTCAACTTGTCGCGCAAATCCCGAACCGTCTGGGTCTTGGAGGTCTGCTCGGCCTCGAACAGTTGGTTGAGCAACGTCTTGACCGCAGACACTTCGTTGGCCAGCTCGATAGGAGCACGCTCTTGACGTGCAATAACGGGCACAAAAGCTATACGCCCAGTGCCTGGCGCGGACACTCCTGAGTTCCACATCCTCAGCCCCCCCCGTTGATCGATGCCCCTCTCGGGCTCTTGCCCCGATCAGTGGTGCGGCTGGATTGAAGCGTTCCTTCCCATGCATTTCAGTGCGTAACCCAATGCTGCACCGGTGCTTTTCCTGCACGCACAAAAAAGCCCCTCCTACGAGGGGCTTCTTGTACAGCGCTAGCGCATCAGGTCATCTGAATGATGGTCTGCATGATGGTGCTCTGGGTGGAGATGGTCTTGGCGTTCGCCTGGTAGTTGCTCTGGGCCTTAATCAGGTCCACCAGCTCATTGGTCAGGTTGACGTTGGAGTTCTCCAGGGAGTTGGCCACGATCGAACCCAGGGTGCCGGATTCCGGTGCATCGTAGCCTGGCTGGCCGGAGGCAAAGGTTTCTTTCCACGTGGTTCCACCAGCAGGCTGCAGGCCTTGCTCATTGTTGAAACTGGCCAGGGAGATCTGACCGATAGCCTTGCTTTGCTGGTTGCTGAAGGTGGCGAACAATACACCGCTGCCGTCGATTTTCAGCCCGGTGATTTCGCCGGTGGCGTAGCCATCGGTGATCGGCGGGTTACGGTAGCTGGCCGAGTTGTACTGAGTGATATCGGACATGTTGATCGCGATACCCCCTGGGTTGGCAGCAGCCCCGTTGTCAGGGTTCCACACACCATTTTCCATGACACCCGGCTTCCAGTTGCTGATGGTCAGGGTGGTATTGGACACGGTGCTTGGCGGAGTCACGATGCCCTTCAGGGTGCCTGAGGTATCAAATGTCACGGTGGAGGCTACCGGGGCTACCGCACCCGTTCCCTTGACCCGCGTACCGTCAGGGTTACGTCCATCGATCAGGGTGTAGGACTTCCAGGTATTGGAACCGGTTTTCACCATGTACTGCACCATCTCATGGGCATTGCCTTGAGTGTCATACAGCGTGGTGCCGTATTGCTCGGTAAACGAGGTCGCTACAGTCGGATCAAACGGATTGGTCGTCTGGTCGATCACCGGCTTGGAGGAGTTCAGGTTGCTGCTGGAATCAACCTTGGTCGACGCTTTAGGCGGCAAGTTGGACAGGTTGATCCGCAGGTCGGTCAGGCCGCTCTTGGAGATTTTGCCATCTTCGTCGGCGGCATAACCCTGCAGGCGCGAGGTGCCGGTGTTGTTGGTGATGTAACCGTCCTTGTTCGCCTGGAACGAGCCGTTACGGGTGTACTCCAGCGAACCGTCGCTGCCCTTCTGTACGAAGAAGCCGCCACCCTGGATGCCCATGTCCAACACGCCACCGCTGCCGTTGACTTCACCCTGGGTGAACTGCTGGGAAACCGCCGCCAGGTTCACGCCCGTACCGATGGTTTTATTGCCAGTGCCCAGCCGGGACGCCGCATAAATGTCGCCGAACTCTGCGCGGGACGACTTGAAGCCGGTGGTCGCGACGTTGGCGATGTTGTTGCCGGTCACGTCCAGTTGTTTGTTGGCCGCATAGAGGCCGCTAAGGCCGATATTAAAAGACATGTTTCTCTCCTCTTGCCGTATTTAGCCGGCTCTATGTACCGATAGTCTGAATTTGCGACAGCTTGATACTGCCCATGCCGCCAGAAAGATTGAGCAGCATTTCGCCGCCGGTCTGGCTCAAGGTCACGCTGGTGACCGTGGCCGGCAGCGAGGTTTTCAGGGCAACCGAATCACCGGCGTCATTCTTGGTGCTGGCCGCGAAGGTGTAGGTGCCAGAATCAAGCTGCTCGCCCGCGTCGTTTTTACCGTCCCAGATAAAGTCCGACTTACCGGCACTCTGGGGCCCCAGGTCGATGGTCTTGACCAACTTGCCATCCTTGTCGGTGACTTTGACGGTGACATTGCCCACCGACGATCCCACGGCGACCGAGCCCGTAAAGCTCTTGCTCGTATCCACCAGGGCCTTGTCGGTTTGAATAATCACCGAGCGCCCCACCAGCGAAGAAGCTTGCAGCGCCTGTGACGACTTGTAGTTGCCGGTGATGGTATTCACCGAGTCGTTCAACGTGTTGATGCCTTCCAGGCTGCTGAACTGTGCCAGTTGCGCCACGAACGCGCCGTTGTCCTGGGGCGACAGCGGGTTCTGGTTCTTCAGTTGGGTGACCAGCAGCTGCAGGAATGCATCCTTGCCCAGGGACTGGTTGCCCGAGGCCGCCTTGGCGGTATCGGCCAGGTTGCCCTGGCTGGACTTGGCATCCTTGACCTTGGAGTCGAACAGACTCTGGATCGTCGACTGACTCGACACATCGTTCGTGATGGACATTCTTTAGCGCCCCTTATCACTGACCGAGGGTCAGGACCTTCTGCATCATGGCTTTGGCGGTGTTCATCATTTCCGCGTTGGTCTGGAACGAGCGACTGGCGGAAATCATGTCAGCCATTTCCTCGACCACGTTGACGTTGGGGTAATACACGTAGCCCTTTTCGTTCGCGGCGGGATGATTGGGTTCGTAGCGCGCGTCGAGATTGCTCTGGTCTTCGACCACACCCAACACCTGCACACCCTGACCCGCTGCATCCTGGCTCTGGAACAACGAGTCGCTGCCGCCGTTCTGACCCGCCTGGAACATGGTGGCAAACACCGGGTGCCGGGCACGGTAGGTCTGGTCGATGCTCGACGACACCGTCTCGGCGTTGGCAATGTTACTGGCGACCGTGTTCAGACGCGTGGTCTGGGCGCTCATGCCACTACCGGCAATATTGAAAACACTGGATAGAGACATGGCTTACTCTCCGCGCAGGGCTGCCATCAGCCCTTTGAATTTGCTATTGAGCAGGGTGAAGCTGGCCTGGAAGTTCACCGAGTTCTCGGCGTAGTTCGATTGTTCCAACTGCGCATCGACGGTGTTCTGGTCGATCGAAGGCTGCATCGGCGTGCGGTACATCAGCGACTCATCGCCACTGCCCAGACCCTGCGCTTCGATATGACGGTTATTGGTCATGTTCAAGGCGAAGGCACCGTTCTTGGTCTTGTCGCTCTGTGCAGCGAGCACGGCGGCAAAGTCCAGGTCCCGAGCCTTGTAGTTCGGGGTATCGGCGTTGGCGATGTTGTTAGCCAGGACTTCGGCACGTTGGGCGCGGAAGCCCAGGGCTTGTTCGTGGATACCGAGCGCTTTATCGAAGCTGATGCTCATGGCGGAAACCTTTAGGGGCTGACCTGCTTTTCGTAACAGGGTTATAGCAAGCACCATGCCAGGTTTATCAAGCCCAATAAATCAAGGGGTTATGAAGATATTGCCGCCGGCAATGCCGGAAAAGCGGCAAGCGCTTTCCGCGAAACGCCAGTAAAGCGGCAATCGGGGTTGCCGCTATCGAAGGTGTCGCACAAACCAATGTGGGAGCGGGCTTGCTCGCGAAGGCGGTGTGCCAGCCAGGTATCAACCAACTGACCTACCGCCTTCGCGAGCAAGCCCGCTCCCACACAAGCCCGCTCCCACATTTTGTGGTTGGGTGTTATTTGGCCTGGTAGATGATGCCCGGGCTGCATTGCACCATCTGGTAATGATCCGGCAACCCGTTCAGCGCCTCGGATGCACCAAGGAACAAGTACCCACCGCGCTTGAGCGTGCCATGGATGCGCAACAGGATGTCCTTCTTCACTTCAGCCGAAAAGTAGATCAGGACGTTGCGGCAAAACACGATGTCAAACTTGCCCAGGCTGGCATAGCTGTCCAGCAGGTTGAACGAGCGGAACTCCACCCGGCTCTTGATCGGCGCCTTGACCGCCCAGCGCCCGGCACCCTTGGGGTCGAAGTAGCGCTGCAGCCGTTCCTGGGACAGCCCGCGCCCCAGGGCCAGGCTGTCGTACTCGCCGGTCTTGCAGTTGGTCAGCATGGTGCCGGACAAGTCAGTGGCAACAATTTGCACCCCTGCCTTCAACTGGCCCATGTTGGTCCGTTCGAACTCATCAATGGACATCGACAGCGAATAGGGTTCCTGCCCCGATGAACACGCCGCCGACCAGATGCGCAAGCGCTGGCCAGGGCTGGCCTTGATGGCCTCGGGCAATACCTTGTTCTTGAGCACCTCGAAGGGGTAGGTATCACGAAACCACAGGGTTTCGTTGGTGGTCATGGCATCGACCACCATCTCCTTGAGCCCGCTGCGTGGCTGGCCCTGGATGCGCTGCACCAGCTCGCCCAGGGACTTGATGCCCTGCTGTTCCATCAATTTGTTGAGACGGCTTGATACCAGGTATTGCTTGTTTTCACCAAGCAATATGCCACAGGCTTTTTCCAGGAATACCCGGAACTGTTCGAAATCCAAATTACCCGTAGACAATGAAACCGCCTCTTAACTCGTGTGACCGCCAGGGAGAAAGCCCCTAGCCGTGATCTGCAGATTTGATCCGGTCGACTACCCGGGATGCCAGGTCATCAGGACGGAATTTGGCCAGGAAGTCATCGGCACCGACCTTCTTGACCATCGCCTGATTGAATACACCGGACAACGAAGTATGCAGGATGATATGCAATTTTTGCATGCGTGGATCGTTGCGTATCTCGGCCGTGAGGGTATAGCCGTCCATTTCCGGCATCTCGATGTCGGAAATCATCATCAGGAACTCTTCTTCCGGCTTCTTGCCTTCGTCCACCAGCTTGCGCAGATAGTCCAGCGCCTGGCGGCCGTCATTGAGCGCTACCACTTCCACACCGACGGTCTGCAGGCAACGAGACACCTGCTTGCGCGCCACCGAGGAGTCATCCACCGTCAACACCCGCAGGGACACGGCCTTCTGCTGGGTCTGTTCATCCACCACACCCACCGAAATATGCTCCGAAGTCGGCGCCACTTCTGCGAGGATCTTCTCCACATCGATGATTTCCACCAACTGGTTATCGACCCGCGTCACCGCCGTGAGGTAGTGATCGCGCCCAGTGCCCTTGGGTGGTGGATGGATCTCTTCCCAGTTCATGTTGACGATACGTTCCACCGAGCGCACCAGGAAACCCTGGGTCTTGGTGTTGTACTCGGTGATGATCACAAACGGGCTCTCGCGGTCTTGCAGGCCGGCAGAACCCGTGGCCATCGCCAAGTCAAGAATCGGAATCGTCGAGCCACGGATGTTGGCCACGCCACACACCACCGGGTTGGACTTGGGCATTATGGTGAGCTTGGGGCATTGCAGCACCTCCCGCACCTTGAAGACGTTGATGCCATATAGCTGCTTGCCATCGAGTCGAAACAGCAATAACTCCAGGCGATTCTGCCCTACCAGCTGTGTGCGCTGGTTCACTGAATCCATTACACCCGCCATGCCCAGACTCCTACGCTACAAAACTTACGGGTACGACGCGCACCCAACACGAAACGGCACGCGCTTTGCTTTTTATTGGCCATGGACATCAAAACGACAGTTTCCCGACGCCTTCGTTCGCCACAGTACCGCAGATTGCTCTGTGCCTGGATGGCGTTGCTTGCCTTGGGCACAGGCCACCAGGCCCGTGCCGACAACGTCACCTTGCCTGATCTGCTTATCGGCGTCACTCAAGGCTTTCTTGAGTTCACTGTAGAAGATTATCTGGCGACCACCCAGACGCCGGGCCGGTATGAAATCCAGGTCAACCCGTTGGACCCGCGTTTGCGCATGCCTATGTGCGACAAGGAATTGACAGGCTCCCTGGAAAGCCCAGCCCAACCCATTGGCCGCGTGACCGTGCGCGTGCGCTGCGACGGCAGCTCGCCCTGGACCGTGTTCGTGCCGGCCCAGGTCCGCCTGTTTCGCGACGTAGTGACTGTCACTCGCCCACTCAAGCGCACTGGCATCATCGGTTTTGAAGATGTGGCCTTGCGCGAACGAGACATCAGCCAGATCAGCCAGGGCTACCTCACCTCCGTAGACCAGGCCATCGGGCAGAAACTGACCCGACCAATGGTCACCGACCAGGTCATCACTCTGGTTCATCTGGAACAGGCAGAAGTGGTGCGCAAGGGTGACCAGGTGGTGATATCCGCCAGCAGTGGCGGCCTGAACGTGAAAATGCCGGGGGAAGCCCTGGCCAATGGCGGGATGAGCGAACAGATTCGCGTAAAGAACCTCAACTCCAAGCGCGTGATCAAGGCCCGGGTAACAGCCCCTGGCCAGGTGGAGGTGGCGTTATAGATCACTGGCGTGGGGCGCTGGCTTTTCCTACACTGTGCGCACGATCACGCCGTGCACAGGTTTTATTGTCGATCGAGCCTAAAGTTTGCCCGGGTATGGCCGAAAACATGGCAAGCGTCCAAATACCCAGAGGTTTTTCAACATGGTCATTGATTTCAGCCGATTGAACAGCGCCCAGGCAACGCCCGGCGGTACGCGTACCAACGCGACCAAGGACAGCGTTGAAGCCAAGGCTGCGACACTGCCCGCCAAGGCAGAACAAACCGCCTCGCCCCAAAGTGGCGAATCGGTGCACTTGAGCAACGAGGCTCAACAGTTGCAGAAGATCACGGACTCGCTGCGCGATCAGCCGGTTGTCAATAAAGCCCGTGTGGCCGAGTTGAAGCAGGCGATTGCCGATGGCAGCTATCAGATCGACAACGACCGTTTAGCCGGCAAAATCATCAAAGCCGAGCGCTAGGCAAAGGCCTGCGCCAGGCTTTTGGACGCTTAAAACCCAAGGCCAGCCATGCACGACGAAAATCTGCTGCAACTGATCAATGAAGACCTGGTTCCCGCACAACAGTTGCTGGAGCTGCTTCAAGACGAATTCGTAGCCCTCTGCGGCCGCGACATGCGCCTGCTGGAAGACATCCTGGCACGCAAGCAATCGCTGATCATCCTGCTTGAACAACACGGCCAGAAACGCAGCCAGATCCTGCTCAGCCTGGGCCTGCCCGCTGATCACAGCGGCCTGGAACAACTGGCCAGCCATTCGTCAGTCGGCGACCAGTTGCTGACCCAGAGCGCAGCGCTCAATGAGTTGTTGATCAACTGCCAGCAAGCCAACGTGCTTAATGGCCAGTCGATCCAACTGCAGCAATCCACCACCGCCAACCAGTTGCGCATCCTGCATGGCGGCGAACCCCCAGCCCTGTACAACGCCCAGGGCTCCACCTCACGGCTGGTCAAGCCCAGCACCCTCAGCCAAGCCTGACGCCGGTTTATTGCGCGACCTATCAAGGCGCGCCACATGCTGGCAAAATGCCGGTTCTTGCGTGTAGTCGTATTTTGCCTGGAGATGGAAGAACCGTGTTCAACACCCTTAGCGCGGAAGATGCTCCGCAGCCACCCAAGGTCCTCACCACTCCTCTGGAAATTGCCAGCACCCTGCGGCTGCTGCAAGAAAGCCACGACCCGTTGATCATCACCTTCCACGAACGCAACCAGCGCTTCCAGAGCTACCTGGTGGATGTCGATAAAGACAGTAAGACCCTGAGCCTGGACGAAATGATCCCGCCCGAAGGTGAACGCTACCTGGAAAACGGCGAAGCATTTCGCATCGAAGGCTTTCACGAAGGCGTACGCGTAGCCTGGGAAAGCAATGGCCCCCTGACCATCGGCACCAAGGATGGCCACCGCATCTATAAGGGCAGCCTACCGGAGGAGGTGGTCTACCATCAGCGGCGCAATGCCTTTCGTGCGGCTTTGAAACTGGCGCAACTGGTGAATATCGAATTGGGCGGCGAGAAACTCAAGGCACCTATCAGCGGCAAGTTGCTGGATATCTCCGCCACCGGCTGCAAGCTGCGCTTTGACGGTGACATTTCCGAGCGCCTGCAACTGGGCCAGGTCTATGACCGCTTTATTGCCGCCCTGCCCTTTGGCAGCATGACCACCGCGGTGGAGTTGCGCTACCTGCACTTTGAAGAAAGGATCAACACCACCTTTGCAGGCGTGCGCTTTCACAACATGAGCGGCCTGGTACAGCGCCAGGTTGAGCGCTTTGTCTACCAGTTGCAGCGCGAAGCGCGACGGTTCGACAAAGATGACGACATGTAAGCGCCAAACCTCAGGCACAAAAAACGGGCAGCTCCTTTGGGAGCTGCCCGTTTTTTTGTGTCAGGGGCGGGCCCGGCTCAGGTCGTGCGGGTGGTCATCCGGGTCGGGGTGTTCCGACGGCTCGGACGCGGGCTGAGGCTCCAACTCAGGCTCAAGCTCAGGCTCTGCGTCAGGCGCAGGCTCTGGTGCGGCGGTTTGCATCTGGTCCTGGACCACCTGCCCATCCACACGCGGGTCAAGGGCTGCCACCAATGGAGAGCTGGACATGCTATCGGGCATCGCCACGTGATGCAGTGGTGCGTCATCCACCTGATGCAGGTTGGTCACAGCCTTGGGTCGAATGCGCCAGACGAGGATCAATGCGCACAGGCTGAAGAACGCATAGAGCATCTGGCTGCCAAACAGCTTCATCACCACACCCGCCAGCAAAGGCCCGATACTCGCCCCCACCCCGTAAGTCACCAGCAACATCGCCGTGAGCGATACCCGGCGATCCCCCTCAACATGGTCGTTGGAAAACGCCACGGCCAATGGGTAGAGGCAAAACTGCACCAGCGAGCACAGGAAACCGGCCACAAATAGCACTTCCAGCGGCACCTGGGTCATGATTGCCAGCGGCAATGCCGCCACGGCCAGACACAGAGCGAAACAGCGAATCAACAACGCACGATCATAGCGATCCGATAGCCAGCCCAGCGGCCATTGCACCAACAGGCCGGCAAAAATGCAGCTCCCCATGAACAGACCGACCTGCTCGGTGCTCAGCCCCTGTTGCGCCGCATAAAGTGGCGCCAGGCCGTAGAAAGAGCCGACGATCAGGCCAGCCCCCAACACCGTACTCAGGGACTGCGGCACACGCTTGATAAAGAAGCGCGGCTCCATCGGCGCAGGATGCAAAGGTGCGGGGTGAATGCGCCGGGTCATGGCGACCGGCACCAGGCACAGGGCAAAACACAACGCCACCAGCATCAGCAGCTCAAGCCCCAATTGGGGGTGCATGACCAGAATCAACTGGCCCAGCACCAACCCCAGGTAGGACGCGATCATATAACCGCTGAACACCACACCCCGCTGCCTGGCATCCGCCTGCTCGTTGAGCCAGCTCTCGATGACCATGTACTGGCACATCATGCCCAGGCCGACAATTATCCGCAGTACGATCCAGGCCGGTAGCCAATCCACCAGACCATGGCCCAGCACGGCGGCACCGACAATCCCGGCACAGGTGGCGTAGGCCCGGATATGACCGACCCGGGCGATCAGGCGGTGCCCTATCTTGCCACCCAGCACCAGGCCAAAATAGTTGGCCGCCATCAGCGCACCGACCCACAGGCTGTCGACGTTATCAGCCGCCAAGCGCAGGGCCAGGTAAGTACTGAGCAGGCCGGAGCCGATCAGCATCATCAAGGAGGCAAAATAAAGGGCTCGAAAAGATTTCCAGATCTGGCGCATCGGCGGTCCGAGCGGCTCCTTGCAGTGGGTGTCAGGCTATTCACACTAGCCTGAAGACGAAGCGTCGTTAAGCCCAGCTACCCAACTACACAGGTACCCAGGGACATTTAGATCCGGCACGCAGCACAACCTCGGGATTGCCGAAGCATGCAGCCTTCGATGAACTCGACACCCAACAGTTCCTTCGCTGTTGAGCTTTGTGTCAGACGCACCCTGACAGCGGGCGAGGTACACAGTCTTGACAATATATCTCGCCAACCAGCCCAAAGGCACTGGCCAAACGGCCAAGAAAACCTCCCCCCATAAAAAAACCCCGCCAGAGCGATCTGGTCGGGGCTTTTTACGTCATGGCCGGGCATGGGGCGGCGAGACTGCAGATGGTGTCCCAGGGCCGGTTCGAACGGCCAACCTTCCCCTTAGGAGGCAGATGCTTTGGTGAGTCAGCTTGATTCTGTTCGCTTCCTGAAACTCCACAAATCTCTGTTATTAAAGGGTCTATCTATTCTACTCGTGTCGTGAGGTTTCTCCTTGTAGCGTTCTGCATCATGGGAAGTGGGGACCGAAGTGGGGACTAGAATTGGCCACGAATACTGCTGGCAAAAGCGTGAACGATCAAAAGCTCGAGGGCATGCCGCCAGCATCCAAACCGCCTCGCACAGTCATCCGGGCGCCCTGTTCACGGTTCAGACGACCAGCGTAACACCGTGTGCGCTGATCACCGACCTGCAGATATCCGGCCTCATTTCCATGCCGCTGCCTTTCGTGGTGTCGAACGCATTGAAGATCTGCTCGTGCTCTTGACGTCAGCTCAAAAAGGCTAGAGAGGGTGTTCACTTCAAAATTAGGTGGACACCTTCGCCCCATTCGTTGCGATCAGGAGGGTGTGAGGGCTGGACGGTTACCCAGCTTTAACCCCCACATAAATAGACCGGTATGCGGGGGCGATTAGTGTCGGGAGCTATTGCTTGGTGATGTTTTCACTGCCGGGCCAATTCAACAATCCATGGGTGAAACCATAACTCGCGGCCTGGTAGTAGGTAATCGCACGTGAGACAAGAGGGTCGTCGAGTTGAACCGTCACCTCATGGCTGGCACCCAGCGCGTCATCGTGGCGTCGCAACATCGCTCGCGGGCTGAGAATCGCCAGATCTTTACCATCGAACAGGCCAAGGTGTTGGTAATTGCCTACCAAAACGCGGGGCGGCAAGGTGGAAGGCAGAAGCAAATTGCGACCAAAGAATGTCGATTCGTAATTGAGATTCAACAGGCCAAGCAGGGTTGGAGCCAGGTCGATCTGACTCGCTAGCTGGCCTTCTTCACGTGCCGGAATGAGCTTGGGCGCATAGATGAACAAAGGGATCTGGTAGTTGCGAATCGGAAGGTCTTCCTTGCCCGCGCTGCCAGCGGTGTGGTCAGCGACAAAGACGAAGATAGTGTCGTC
This sequence comes from Pseudomonas fluorescens, assembly GCF_000730425.1. NCBI lineage: Bacteria > Pseudomonadati > Pseudomonadota > Gammaproteobacteria > Pseudomonadales > Pseudomonadaceae > Pseudomonas > Pseudomonas fluorescens. The sequence continues at coordinate 2,128,719 of NZ_CP008896.1, forward strand.
GAACCAGGCTTTCTTTCGGGCTGCTTCAAGAAACCTGCCGATTGCATAGTCGGTATATTTCACAGCGCCGTCACGTCCGTCACCGGATGCAATGTCAATCCTGCCTTCAGGGTAAGTGTATGGACGATGGTTGGAGGTGGTCATCAGTTGCAGCAGGAAAGGTGTCTGTTTGGCAAAATTCTGGTCTGCCAGCTTCAGCGTTTGCTGGTAAAGATCTTCATCAGCCATACCCCAGGCATTTTTGAACTGGATCTCAGCTTCATCGACACTGCTTTGATCGACGACCCGATAACCATTTCCGCTGAAGAACGCATTCATGTTGTCAAAGTAGCCACGGCCGCCATACACAAAAACGCTGTCGTAACCGACGTGATTCAGCTGTTGGCCCAAGCTGGCGAAACCACTTTCACGGCCAACCCGTTTGACAATAGAGCGTCCCGGCGTCGGCGGTATAGACAACGTAATGGCTTCCAGGCCGCGGTCCGTCCTGGTGCCAGTGGCATAGAAGTTGTTGAAGTACAGGCTCTCTTTACGCAGTTGGTCGAGGTTGGGCGTCAGGTTACCGACGCCCCCATTGCTGCCCATGTACTTGGCGCTGAAGCTTTCGATTGTCACCAAAATAATATTATGTCGCTGGGTCTTATCGTTCTGGGTCACGATTCGACGGACATCGAGCGAATCCTTACCGATGAACCGCACATCGCCTTCCGCCAACTCTTGGTGGATGTTCTTGCCAAACGCGTCATTGGGCAACGTGCCGTAGAACTTATCGTAATCCAGCTCGTTATTGCGAAATGCGGCAAAGAACTGGTAGGGACCATTGCTGGCCAGCTCATGCTGATAGGTGTTGCCCCCCTTACCACGTGGAGTGTCTTGGTCAACGACCAACAGAACGACAGCACTCAGAGCGAAAATCACTGCGATACTCAGCAGGCGTTGGCGCCAGGACGGCAACGGCGCACCAATCACCCGCTGTAGAGGTTTGTGCAGAGCAATGCAAATGACAACCGCGATCACCGCCAGCCCGCTAAGCAATTTGCCAATTGGGTAGGACTCCAGGATGTTGTTCAACACCTCGTCGGAGTACACCAGATAATCCACGGCAATAAAATTGAAGCGTACGCCGAACTCGTCCCAGAACAGCCATTCAGCCACCGCAGTAAATAACATGGCGAAAACGCTGAGCGTCAGTAGCCCCTGCAAAAACCAGAGGTGACCGCGTAAACGCCACAGCGACGGCGGGCACAGCAGCAGATAAAGGCTCATCGGCGTTGCGGCGTACAGTAAAAAGCTCAGGTCGTATAAGACGCCGATGCCAAAGATCGACGCAAATGCAGTGCCCGACTCTGAAAGATGAGTAGCGAGTAACACTAGGCGGGTGAGGAAAAAAATCACTAGCCACAGGCTTGTGATTATCAGTAGGAAACGCAGAGGGGCTGAAGCGGGCAAACGCATTAAAAAACTCCTTGTTGTGCTCCCCTCCAGATTGCAAATTGCTGTGCCGATTGGCCGACAAGTCATAAGCACTGAGACATTCTTGTCTTCGAACTCACTGAATTACGACTCATTTGGAGGGGAAGTAAATCTATCCGACGAATTAGCAAAATTTCGTCAAAGCAATGAAGAGTACAGGTTATTGAAAAGGTTAGGCTGCAAGCGTTCGGCAAGCCCAACCTCCAGTCATGCAGAGCTTCAATGACGCAGTTTCAAGGTTTGATCTGGCCTTGATTGGCGCACAAAGAGCCCAGCCCGAGCAGCAGGGCCGAACGCTTGGGTCTCAGGTACGACTCGATCCGCGTCAGGGTGCAAGGCGCCAAGGCTTGCAATGCCGCAGGAAGCGGTTCCCGGACAAACAGCAGGCCCGGCGTATGGGCTACGCTGCTGGCTTCCAACTCGGTGATCGAACTGACGGGCCGACCCATGTAATAGACCAGGCGAATGTCCGCAGCTCCCAAGCTATAGGCCGGGAAGTTTGGGTACGCGTCGGTGGCGGCCTTTATCTGCGGAAATCCGTCGATCCGATGGGCGAACACCCGCCCTTCAAGGCCCAGGTAGAACAGCGTGTATCCCGCCAGTACCACGGCCGGAACAACGCGCAGACTCCAGCGCCACCAAGGGTGCCGGGCCTCGGTCAGCAGTTGGCTCCAGTGCCAGGCCAACAAAAGGGCGATGGCCGGGTAAACAGGCAACAAGTACTTGGCGTGCTTTTCGGTGAACAGCGAGAAGACCAGCAGCGGCACCAGAATGCAGCACAGCAACAGGGTCAACTGCGGGCTCAGACGGATGGCGTGCCAGAGTTGCCGCGGCCGCACCAGTAATATCAGCCAGAAGGGAAAGAAATCCCCACCCAAATACAACAGATAGGCATACCAGGCTTCTGCACCCTGGCCATTGATTTTCTTGACGATGTCTTCGTTGATGATGGCCGACCAGACTCCCCAGCCCTCCTGCATGGACACCGCCAGATACCAGGAAATCCCGATCAGCACCGCAAGCATCCAGCCCCGGCTGTCACACAGAAAAGCTCGGGCCAGGCGATCGCGGCTGATCAACGCATAGACCAGTATCGGTGCGGTCACCCACAACAGGCAGACCGGTCCCTTGGTCAGCAAGGCACAGCCGAGCAGCCCGTAACTGAGCCAGACCCAACTGCGACCACCTTGCGCGAACAGAAAGCGCCATGCACAAAACAGTGCCAGCAGACACAGGCCGGTCAAAGGCATTTCTATTTCTGCACGGCGGGCAAACAGGCTGAACCCGGCATTCGCCGCCAGGAACATCACAGCCAGCAGCGCCACTTGTCGCCCGGCGAATGCACGAGCCTGGCGATACAAGGTCAGACAACATACCGTCGCAAACAGCGCCGAAGGCAGGCGCACGCTCCATTCGGAGATGCTGCCCGACAGTGACATGCTGACCAGGGCCAGCCAATAGAACAGCGGCGGTTTGGACAGGTACAGCTCGCCGTTCATGTACGGCAACAGCCATTGGGCAGACTCGTACATTTCCCGTGTCGTCACCGCGCGCCGGGCTTCATTGACGCTCAGAAACGGCAGACTCCCCAGTCCCCAGTAAAACAGCAGCAGGAGCAACACCGCCACGCCCAGGGTTGGCCAGTCCAGCGCACGCCGCGCGGCTTGCATCCGCCGAAATACCTCGCCTTCTGTACTCATACGCGCCTCACTCATCCCAAAGATGCACGAAAATGCGTGAGTCTGCTCAACGGGTCAGCTCATCGTGTTTTCGTGAAAATAACAACGTATTGCGCCTTCAAGTCCGTCCCCGCGAGTTTTATTGGAGGGATAGTCGGGCGCTATAGCCACCCGGGATTTGCTCTTTGGGGGAAACTGAAGAGCTCATCCGGGGAAGCGACTTCAAGGTTTACGCATAAACGAATAGAACAAGTTCGGCTCCGCCACGACATACAAATGGCCTTGCGCATCCATGGTTACGCCTTCCGGATGCACGTTGGGCGAGAAAAAATCCTTCACGCCTTCGAGCAGACTTTTGTAGCTGACAAAGCGGCCTTCTTTATCCAGCTCAATCAATAATTTGGATTGCTCGCTGAGTAAAACGAGATGGCCAGTGCCCGGATCGTAATAAGCGTCGGCGATGTCACGCCCGAAAAAGCTATGGTTCACCCATTCAGTTCGATCGATCAAGTTGATGGACAAGTTTCCATTCAGGCTCTTCGACACTCCACCAATCTCATACAACTGTCGCGGGTCGCGCTCCTTGATCGCAAACAATCGGTCCCCTACAGGGTCATAGGTCACTCCTTCAAAGCCCTTATTGTTTGTGCTCAGGTTGACACCTACGGTGATGAACGGCTCTGCTCCCTTTCGAATAGTCGCGGACTTCTCGGGCAGTTGAATAAACGTCAGGCGCTGGTCACCCTCTTCAGAGACAACGACTCGACCATTGCCCATGTAGGCCAATCCTTCAGTATCGTCAAAGCCCTCAAGCGGATAACGCTCAAGTACATTGCCGGCTCGGTCGAGAGCGACAATTTGCATGAGCCCGCCGTTGGTAATGGTCAGCAACCGGTCATGGTCGTAGTCGTAGGTGATCCCTGAGATGTCTTCTTCAATGCCCTCTATTGGCTTGGCCACTACATCAGGCACAAAGCCTGGCAGCCATAAGCCAGTCGCTTGACTGGCACTGCTCCAGGTTTGCAGTACAGAGTGGTAAAGCTGCTGGTGCCAGTAGAAACGGGAGGAATTCGTCCCAAACACTCCTAACAACAGAAACACAAAAATAAAAATGCGTAGACGATGTCGTCGCTGAGGTCTTCGCAACCCCAGAGCAGCACTCAATTCAATATTCATAGAACAACTCCGCCCCTCACAGGGAACGCTTCCACACGAATGAGTAAACCTTGTCTGGCGCGGGAGACTGGCAACTATGGTTGTCCGCGTCCGCGCCAACCAGGAACCACTCAGCCCTTGAGGTATCGCCAACACTGCGAGCTTTTTGCAGGTCGTAACAACGTTCCAGATCGTGCGCGGGCACTAACGCATAGGCCTGCGGGTGGTTACGAAGCCAGAGGGCTGATTGCTCCAAAGCCCGGTGGTTCGCAAAGCCAAAATGCACAATAGGTTGCTGCGCGAACAACCAGTGTCCTTCACGCCAACCGACCAGCACCAACTCGGAGTTTCCAGTCAGTCGCGCCACTTCACGCATGATCGTTTCGTGAGGGTTAATGCCTTCTTTTCGGGGCTCGATGAAGCCGCGCACGAACCACGCGCCCAACCACACCGCGGTCAATACAACAAATACCGTCCGCCCCCTCGGACGCTTGCTGAACCATCGGCGCAGCATCCAGGGAATAAGTGGCGCCACTAACAGAATCAGTGCGGGCAACGCAGGAAAGATATACAGCTTGCGTTTGCCGCTGCTCAGGCTAAAAAACAACAACACCAGTACCACCCAACCGAGTAGCACCAACACTCGACCGTCATGCTTGGCCAGTTGCTTACGCCAAGCTGGCACTAGCCATGGGAGCATGAAAAAAATCGGCACCCAGTACTTGGGAATAACCTGGACGAAGAAATACCAAAAAGGTTCGCGGTGTTCCCACGCATTGGCGTAACGGCCAGCCGTTTGCTTCAGCAAGATTTCCTGAGCATAAGCCAGGCTATCGGAACTGCCCTGCAACACGATCACCACCAGAGGTCCCAGCCATACCGCAATGGCTGCCAACGCTACCAGCAGCCCCAGCCACCAGGCCCCCGCTTTGCCGGGAATGGGCACCACGCCTTTCCAACCTTTGCGCACCGCATACGCATAGGGGATCAGCATCAACACCGGCAGGAAGCCCACACCTTTGCTGATGATGCCAAACCCCATGGCTGCACAGGCAACGTAGTACCAGCGCCACGCCGGGCCGAGCAATAAATGCCTGCATAGACCGTAGATACCCAGAATTATCCAAAGAGCCAGAAAGCCATCAATCTGCCCCGTCCGTAAAATGCTGTAGGACTGGTAGGTCGCGAGAAACAATATCGCTGCAATTACACCTACTCGCCGGCTCCACAAGCGACGGCCCAGGTCATACAAGCAGGCCGTAGTAACGGCACCTGCTAATAGCGCGGGCAAGTACAGGGCCACTTTTGGCAGGTGAGTAAGCTGCACGAACAGCGCCACAGCCCACATGAAAAGTGGAGGTTTGTCTGCGTAAATTTCGCCAGCCCGATGGGGAATAAACCATGAACCGTTCTGCAGCATTTCCAGGGCTACGCCGAGAAAACGCTCTTCATCGACGTTCAACGGTTGGCGCCAGCCGAGACCCGCTCCCACCATGACCAACGTCAACACCACAAAAGCCAATAGCTCTAACCGCGAAGAAGATAGTCGTATCCGCACCGTCTCAGTCCTTTTTATCCAGTTCGTGGCTTTCCTGCTCACGATGCTTGGCAATCAACTGCAAATTGCGCAGGTACACAATAAAACCGAAGGACTGGCCGACAATAAAAACCGGGTCTTCGCGGTAGATTGCATATGCCAATAGCAGCGCACTACCGACGATGCTCAGGTACCAGAATGCGACAGGGATCACGCTGCGTTTTTTGTATTCGCTGTACAGCCACTGCAGAACAAACCGCCCGGTGAATGCCAACTGACCGACGAAGCCAATGGCCAACCACAAAGATTCTCTACCCATGTCAGACCTCGGACTCTTGTGCGTCGACTTCCAGGCGGGTGCGTTTTACCAGCCACCACACCCCGAACAGATCAACAATGCCCACGAGAGCCCGGTCAAGATTTCCGTAGTTGGAAGCCCCGGCTCCACGCTCACGGTGGTTCACCGGCTGAACCAACATTCGTCCGTTGTGACGGCGGATCAGTGCAGGAATAAAGCGGTGCATGTGATCGAAATACGGCAGGCGTAGAAACGCCTCGCGTTCAATCAACTTAATACCGCAGCCGGTATCGGGGGTCTGGTCTTTCAGCAAGCGACTGCGCAGATTGTTGGCGAATCGCGAAGCCCAGCGTTTGCTCGCCGTATCCCGGCGATTTACGCGATGACCCGCCACCAGCTTGACGCCTGCGGGTTTACCCTCCGAACCACGAACCAGGTCCAGCATTTTCGGTAGATCGGCCGGATCGTTCTGGCCATCGCCATCAAGGGTTGCCAACCAATGCCCACGCGCCACTTCAGCTGCGTGGTAAATCGAGGTGCTCTGCCCGAGGGAACGTGCATGACTGAGCACCCTCAATTGACTGTAACCACTACTTTGTAGCGTTCGTAATTCGATGGCGGTGGCGTCGGTGCTCCCATCGTCAACCACTATGACTTCAAAGGTCTCGTTGGCTAACGCGGCACGCACTTCCTCCAATAGTGGAATGAGGTTACCTGCTTCGTTTTTTGCCGGAATCAGGACCGACACATAAGGAGTTTCTTGCATGACGTTTCCGTAAATAAAGCGAAGAAGTGAGTAGCTAAACGCCGTAATAGTTGCGGTACCAATCCACAAACGACTGCACGCCGACGGACACCGTGATCTGCGGGCGAAAACCCACACGGTCTTCCAGCTCGCGAGTGTCGGCCCACGTGTTAAGAACGTCGCCTGACTGCAACGGCATGAAATTTTTCACTGACCGGATTCCCAGTGCCTCTTCAATGCACTCGACAAACTCCAGAAGCTTCACCGGCGCGCCAAATCCAATGTTGTAAACCTTGTTTCGCGCGCCGGTCTCATCGGTAGGTGGCAGCGGCATCAATCGCATAAGGCCTTCGACAATGTCGTCGATATAGGTGAAATCGCGGGACATTGCGCCATCGTTGTACACATCAATGGGGCGACCTTTCAGGATCGCGTCAGTGAATTTGAACAGCGCCATGTCCGGCCGCCCCCAAGGCCCATAAACGGTGAAAAACCGCAGACCGGTAGTGGGAATGCCGTAGAGATGCGAGTAGGAATGAGCCATAAGTTCATTGGCGCGCTTGGTCGCGGCATAGAACGACATCGGCCGATCGACAGGGTCAGTCGTGGCATACGGTAAATGGTCGTTCAATCCGTATACCGAGCTACTTGAGGCGTAAATCAGATGCGCCGGTCTATGAGCACGACAGGCTTCCAACACGTTAAGGAATCCCACCAGATTGCTTTGCGCATAGGCGTCCGGGTGGTCGATGGAATAGCGCACACCAGCCTGGGCTGCCAGGTGAACGACTTGCTCGAACTCATTTTCAGCAAACAAATCCAGCAGCGCTTGTTTGTCGGCCACATCCAGCAACTTGAACTGGAAATTGCGGCATGCCGCCAGTTGCGAAAGTCGAGCCTGTTTCAGCTCAACGCTGTAGTAGCTGTTGAGGTTGTCGATGCCAATAACCTCGTGGCCATCGCTGCATAGGCGCTTGGCGGTATGAAACCCGATAAAACCTGCAACGCCGGTTACCAGTACTCTCATACGCCTCGTCCTTGCGCGCGACAAACATCTGCTAAGCGGGTTGGCTGTGCCAAACCGACATAGTCACTACAAGGGACGGTCACTTCCATAAATCACTCTGCTAGATGGCAAGGCTTTTCTGTACCTGCAAAGGCTTATAATCAAAAAGAAATGAAAATTTCGTGAGTGGCAAGAGGTAATAGCGGGAAAGGGCTATAAACAACGAATTTTAAAGGAGAACAGGCTTTCTGCAGGCGCTATAGGCCACAACTTTTCTGTGCGTTCGGCTGGTGCGCAAAAGGGATGGATGGAGCGAAGGCGATGATCGTTTGATATCAATCAGAGGGCAATCAGGCGAGTGCCATCTACCGAATGAAAATGACATGTATTAACGGTTTTTTGACGTTTTTTTCTCATTTTGCTCTCTACATTCGCTGCACCTCAAAACATGCAAATGATTCGCATTGATAGCCGGCGAATCTGTGTGCATGACCTCTAAAAAGAATCAGGAGCTGCCACAGAATGATGCCCCCTATCCCCTCGTTCCTCAAAACAGCACTGCTGGCCACCGCGCTGCTGAGCGCCGGCCACGTGTATGCGGCAGAGGCTGATGGCATCGTGGTCTACAACGCTCAACACGAAAGCCTGACCAAAGCCTGGATCGAAGGCTTTACCAAGGAAACCGGAATCAAAGTCACCGTACGCAATGGCGATGATACCGAGATGGGGAATCAGCTTGTGCAGGAAGGCGCTGCGTCTCCGGCCGACGTGTTCCTGACCGAGAACTCCCCGGCCATGGTGCTGGTCGACAACGCGGGGCTGTTTGCGCCTGTTGCGCCGACCACTCTGGAACAAGTCGGTGCAGCCTATCGTCCGGCCCATGGCAAATGGGTGGGAATCGCCGCGCGCTCCACGGTGTTTGTCTACAACCCGGGCAAACTGCTCGAAGCCGAATTGCCGAAGTCGCTGATGGACCTCGCCGATCCGAAATGGAAAGGTCGCTGGGCGGCGTCACCGGCCGGTGCCGACTTCCAGGCCATTGTCGCCGCAGTGCTGGAGCTCAAGGGTGAAACCGCTACCCTCGAATGGTTGAAGGGGATGAAAACCAACTTCACCGCGTACCGGGGCAACAGTTCCGTGTTGAAAGCGGTGAATGCCGGGCAGGTCGACAGCGGCGTGATCTACCACTATTACAGCTTCGGGGATAAAGCAAAGAGCGGCGAAAACAGCAAGGACACTGCCTTGAACTATTTCAAGCACAAGGATCCGGGTGCATTTATCAGTGTCTCGGGTGGCGGCGTACTGGCGTCCAGTAAACACAAAGAACAAGCCCAGGCGTTCCTGAAGTGGGTCACTGGCAAAGACGGTCAGGAAGTGCTCAAGACCGGTAAATCGTTTGAATACGCGGTGGGTAAAAACGCTGAATCCAATCCAAAACTGGTGCCGTTGCAGCAACTCGACGCACCGAACGTCGATGCCTCAAAACTCGACAGTAAAAAAGCCGTGGAGCTTATGACTCAGGCTGGACTGCTTTAATTGATGCCTGAAACCTTGCTGACGGGTGTCGCTGAGGCGATTCCCGCGAATTTGCGGCGACGATCTCGTGGTCTCTTTGCGGGTCGCGGTGGCGAGTGGGTGGTCGGTTTGGCGGTGCTGGTGTCGCTACTGGCGCTGCTGCCGATTGGCTTCGTCATCGGCGTGTCCTATCAGGCCGGCTGGGCAACGCTCGTGCCGCTGGTGTTCCGCCCCCGCGTTGGCGAGTTGTTGATCAACACCGTGTTGCTGGTGGGGCTCACGATTCCCTTGTGCGTCACGCTCGGTGTGGCGCTGGCCTGGCTCACCGAGCGCACCGACCTGCCGGGGCGGCGTTGGTGGTCGTTGTTGGCGACCGCGCCGCTGGCGGTGCCGGCCTTCGTTCACAGCTATGCCTGGGTCAGCCTGGTCCCACCGATTCACGGGTTGTTTGCCGGGGTCCTGGTGTCGGTCATCGCCTACTTCCCGTTCATGTACCTGCCGGTTGCTGCGACGCTGCGTCGTCTCGATCCGGCCATCGAAGACGTTGCCGAATCGCTGGGTCTCAAACCTTGGGCGGTGTTTTTCCGAGTGGTGCTGCCGCAACTGCGCTTGGCCATCTGTGGCGGTGCCTTGCTGGTGGGCCTGCACCTGCTGGCCGAATATGGCCTGTACGCGATGATCCGCTTCGACACCTTCACCACGGCAATCTTCGATCAGTTCAAGTCCACCTTCAACGGCCCCGCCGCAAACATGCTGGCCAGCGTGCTCGCCCTGTGTTGCCTGGTGATGCTGACCGTCGAATCGACTTCTCGCGGCAGTGCGCGTTACGCCCGGGTCGGGTCGGGCAGCGCCCGCGAGCAGCGTGTTATGCGTCTGTCGCCGACCGCAAACACACTCGCGCTGACTTTACAGGTGCTGACATGCGCCCTAGCGCTGGGTGTGCCATTGATTACATTAGGCAAGTGGTTAATCGCCGGAGGTACGCAGGTTTGGCAACTGGACGAATTGATGCCGGCGCTGGAACAGACCCTGCTGTTCGGCGTTGCGGGTGCAGTCCTCACCACCTGCGCTGGCATCCCAATTGCCTGGCTGTCGATTCGCTCGCCGGGCCGGTTGCAACGTGTGCTGGAAAGCTGCAACTACATCACCAGTTCATTGCCCGGGATCGTCGTGGCCCTGGCATTGGTGACCGTCACCATCCATTTCGCCCGGCCGATTTACCAGACGACTATCACGGTGTTGCTGGCGTATCTGCTGATGTTTCTTCCGCGCGCCCTAGTGAGTTTGCGCGCAGGCATCGCACAGGCGCCGGTTGAGCTGGAAAACATGGCCCGCAGCCTAGGCCGCTCGCCCGCCCGTGCATTATGGCTGATCACCTTGCGTCTGGCCGCGCCCGGCGCTGCCGCAGGTGCCGCGCTGATATTTTTGGCGATCACCAATGAATTGACCGCCACCCTGCTGCTCGCCCCAAACGGCACGCGCACCTTGGCCACTGGATTCTGGGCCATGACCAGCGAGATCGATTACGCCGCCGCGGCGCCCTACGCCCTGTTGATGATCCTGCTGTCGCTTCCGTTGACCGGACTTCTTTATCACCAATCCAAACGAACGGCTGGCCGATGAACGCTCTTGAACTCCATTCCATCTGCAAATCCTACGGCGCCCATCAAGCGCTGGAGAGCATCAACCTGTCGGTGCCGACGGGCAGCCGAACAGTCATCGTCGGCCCGTCCGGCTCAGGGAAAACCACTTTGCTGCGAATGATCGCGGGCTTCGAGTTCCCGGATGCGGGGCGCCTTTCGCTCAACGGCCAGACGCTGGTCGACGACACGCACGAAGTACCCGCCCACCAACGCCAGATCGGTTATGTGCCTCAGGACGGCGCCCTGTTCCCGCACATGACCGTGGCCGCCAACATCGGATTCGGGCTTTCGACCAAGGGCGGCGCAAAACAGGAGCGCATCGCGGAGTTGATGGACAGAGTGGCGCTGGATGCGAACATGGCCAACCGTTGGCCCCATGAACTCTCCGGCGGCCAGCAACAGCGCGTGGCGCTGGCGAGGGCGTTGGCGCAACAGCCGCGCTTGATGTTGCTGGATGAACCGTTTTCGGCGCTCGATACCGGCCTGCGCGCCGCCATGCGCAAATTGGTCGCGCGGCTGCTAGGCGACGCTGGCGTCACCACCATTCTGGTCACCCATGACCAGAGCGAAGCTTTGTCGTTTGCCGATCAGCTGGCGGTGATGCGCAACGGTCGGCTGGTGCAGTCAGGCCATCCGCTGGATCTGTACCGTTATCCCGAGAATGAACAAACCGCGCTGTTTCTGGGGGATGCCGTGGTCATGCCCGCCAGAATCGAAGCCGGCTGGGCCCATTGCGATCTCGGTCGTATCCCGGTGAACAATCATCGGAACACCCAATCGGCGCAGATCATGCTGCGTCCCGAGCAACTGCACCTGGTCAGCATCCAACCAGGCCCTTCCGAAGAGGTCGGCTGCCGAGCCGTGGTCACCGAGCGCGATTTCAGCGGCAACACCTGCACCTTGACCGTGCAGTTACAGGCGCATGCAGCCGACGATCTGTCGGGACGATCTTTGATGGTTCGCAGTTCGGGCCTGTATGCACCACCTGCCGGCAGTGCGGTTTACGTCTCGATGATCGGTCATGCCCACGTACTGGGCAAACCTTGAGCTTTCAAAGATCGAAGATCCACCGACCGGCGCATTCTGGCAACTAATCGTATCGGCCGCTGGCCAATCATTTAAACGAAATGACTTCGAATAATAGAGGGTAACGAAAACCTGAATGACTTGAACGTAATACAAAACGACAACCATTCTGTAAGACGTTTCCCATTAAAGGCGTGAGAGAGAGACCAAAATTTTAATAGTGTCTGTCTGGTGCAGATAAACGATTTGCCGACCGGCTTTTTATACTTCTTTCACAATATCGCACTTAACCTCAATGAATACGGGCTGACCCGTTGCGAGCTCTCGCTTGCCTACCCCGGCACGAAAAATCTACTGGAGCGTTTGATCAAGTATTTCAGGTAACTGATTGATGCAGCTTTTCTCTTTTAGCGTCTACGCTGTCATTCAATCCATGTTTTTAGCCTCAAAGGCTATTCACTTTTCAGCCCCGAGGTGCCCATGAGTCAAGCGTTCCTTCCGTTCTCCCGCCCCAGCATCGGCGATGAGGAAATTGCCGCCGCAGAGCAAGTATTGCGCTCTGGCTGGATCACAACCGGGCCGAAAAACCAGCAACTCGAAGAACACTTCGCCAACTACGTGGGATGCCGTCATGCCGTGGCATTGTCCTCGGCCACCGGCGGGATGCACATCACGTTATTGGCATTGGGTATTGGTCCGGGCGACGAAGTCATCACGCCGTCCCAGACCTGGGTGTCCACCGCCAACATGATTTGCTTGTTGGGGGCGACGCCGGTATTCGTCGACGTGGATCGCGACACGTTGATGAGTGGCCTGTCGAGCATCGAAGCGGCGATCACGCCACGCACCAAAGCGATCATTCCGGTGCATTACGCCGGCGCCGCGTTTGATCTCGATCCGCTGTATGCATTGGCCGACAAACACGGCATCCCCGTCATCGAAGATGCCGCTCACGCCGCAGGCACCTTCTACAAAGGTCGTCATGTCGGCGCGAAAGGCACGGCGATCTTCTCGTTCCACGCGATCAAAAACATGACCTGCGCCGAGGGCGCCATGTTCGTCAGCGACGATGAAGCCCTGGCAAGTCGGGTGCGCATGCTCAAGTTTCACGGCCTCGGCGTCGACGCCTATGACCGCCTGACCCACGGCCGCAAACCTCAGGCTCAGGTGATCGAGCCGGGTTTCAAATACAACCTGGCCGACATCAATGCCGCTATCGCGCTGGTGCAACTGGAACGTCTGGACCAGATCAACGCCAAGCGCACCGAACTGGCCAGGCGCTATTTGCAGCGTCTGGAAGGCTCACCGGTGCAACCACTGGCCATTCCGCTTTACCCGCAACAGCACGCCTGGCACTTGTTCATCCTGCGCATCGACGCCGAGCGCTGTGGACTGGATCGCGAAGCCTTCATGAAAGCCTTGCAGGCGCAGAACATCGGCACCGGCATCCACTTCATCGCTACGCACCTGCACACCTACTACCGCCAGTGCTTCCCCAACATCCAATTGCCCAACACCGAATGGAACTCGGCACGGCTGTGCTCGATCCCGTTGTTCCCCGACATGACCAGCGATGACGTCGACCGTGTGGTCGGCGCCATTGAAAACGTTATGGACTCAAGCCTGTGAAACCTTACCCAATCCGTTGCGTGTCAATCGTCATCCCGGTCTACAACGAACAAGACAGCTTGCCCGAGTTGCTCAGGCGCACCGAAGCGGCGTGCCAGCAACTGCACTATGACTACGAAATTGTGCTGGTCGACGATGGCAGTCGGGACGAATCGGCGCAAATATTGGAACAGGCAGCATCGCTCAAAGGAAGCCCGGTGGTAGCGGTCATTCTCAATCGCAACTACGGCCAGCACGCGGCAATCATGGCCGGTTTCGAGCAGTGCAAAGGCGATGTCATCATCACCCTCGACGCCGATCTGCAAAACCCGCCCGAAGAGATCCCACGCCTGGTGGCCCAGGCCGAACTCGGCTATGACGTGGTCGCCACGGTGCGCAGCAACCGCCAGGATTCGGCCTTGCGTCGCTGGCCGTCAAAGCTGATCAACCTCGCCGTGCAGCGTTCCACCGGCGTCGCCATGAGTGATTACGGCTGCATGCTCCGCGCCTATCGTCGATCGATTGTCGACGCGATGCTCGCCTGCCGCGAACGCAGCACCTTCATCCCGATCCTCGCCAACAGCTTCGCCCGGCACACCACGGAAATCCTGGTGACCCACGCCGAACGCGAACACGGTGAATCGAAGTACAGCCCGATGCGCCTGGTCAACCTGATGTTCGACCTGATCACCTGCATGACCACCACGCCCCTGCGATTGCTGAGCATTGTCGGCTTCGCCATGGCGGCCCTCGGCGTGCTGTTTGCCATTGCGCTGATCGTTCTGCGTCTGGCCTTCGGCGCCCATTGGGCCGGCGACGGGACGTTCGTGCTGTTCGCCGTGTTGTTCATCTTCACTGGCGGGCAATTCATCGGCATGGGCCTGTTGGGTGAATACCTGGGGCGGATGTACAGCGACGTCCGTGCGCGCCCGCGGTTCTTTATCGAAAAAGTCCTGCGCAGCCAGCCCGCCACACCCGTTCCCGTGGTCACCGTTGACGGCCTCACTTCCTCTTCTTCCGATCAGGTTCTCTCATGAGTGCAAAAGCAGTTGTTTTCGCTTATCACGATATTGGCTGTGCCGGCATTGAAACCCTGCTCAGCTCGGGCTTCGACATCGCTGCGGTGTTTACCCACGCCGATGATCCTAAGGAAAACGCCTTTTACGGCTCCGTAGCGCAACAGTGTGCGCGCAACGGCATCCCGGTGCATGCCCCGGAAGACGTCAACCACCCGCTCTGGATCGAGCGCATCGCCAAGCTCAATCCGGATTACCTGTTCTCGTTCTACTACCGCCATCTGCTGAGCGAACCGCTGTTGGCCACGGCAGGCAAAGGCGCGTTCAACCTGCACGGTTCATTGCTGCCGCGCTATCGCGGTCGTGCGCCGGCCAATTGGGTGCTGGTCAACGGCGAAAGCGAAACCGGCGTGACCTTGCACCGCATGGTCAAGCGCGCCGATGCTGGTGCCATCCTCGCGCAGAAGAAGGTTGCAATCGAGTGCAGCGACACCGCGCTGAGCCTGCACGACAAACTGCGCGTGGCCGCTACCGACCTGTTGCGTGACACCTTGCCGGCGCTGCTCGCCGGCAAGGTCAGCGAGATCCCTCAGGACGAATCCAAGGCCACGACGTTCGGTCGCCGCACGCCCGCCGACGGTAAGCTGATCTGGCAGAAACCGGCAGAAGAACTGTTCAACCTGGTGCGCGCCGTCACCCAACCTTATCCCGGCGCGTTCTGCGCGGTGGGCGAGCACAAATTGATTGTCTGGAGCGCTGAAGTCGTCAAAGGCAACGAAGGCCAGGCACCGGGCCGGGTCATCAGTGTCGACCCGCTGCGCCTTGCCTGCGGCGAGGACTCGCTGGTGATCAGCGCCGGCCAGCGCAACGACAACGGCTTGTACCTGAGCGGGCCGCAACTGGCCGGCGAACTCGGTCTGGTGGACGGCTCCTTGCTGCGCGGTGCCGAATCCGGACGCACGCCACGCCACACGCGCGTGCTGATCCTCGGCGTCAACGGCTTCATCGGCAATCACTTGTCCGAGCGTTTGCTGCGCGATGACCGCTACGAGGTGTACGGCCTCGACATCGGCTCCGATGCGATCGAGCGTTTGCGCAGCCATCCGAATTTTCATTTTGTCGAAGGCGACATCAGCATCCACTCCGAGTGGATCGAGTACCACATCAAGAAGTGCGACGTGATCCTGCAGCTGGTGGCGATCGCCACGCCCATCGAATACACCCGCAACCCGCTGCGCGTGTTCGAGCTGGATTTCGAAGAGAACCTCAAGCTGGTTCGCTACTGCGTCAAATACAACAAGCGGGTGATTTTTCCGTCGACGTCGGAAGTCTATGGCATGTGCCAGGACGACAAGTTCGACGAGGACACGTCCAACCTCGTGGTCGGGCCGATCAACAAGCAACGCTGGATCTACTCGACCTCCAAGCAACTGCTCGACCGCGTGATCTGGGCCTACGGCCAGAAAGGCCTGAATTTCACCCTGTTCCGCCCCTTCAACTGGATGGGCCCGCGCCTGGACCGTCTGGATTCGGCACGCATCGGCAGTTCCCGGGCCATCACCCAGCTGATCCTCAACCTGGTGGAAGGCACGCCGATTCGTCTGTTCGACGGCGGTGAGCAAAAACGCTGCTTCACCGACATTGCCGACGGCGTCGAAGCGCTGGCGCGAATCATCGACAACGACAACGACGCGTGCAACGGCCAGATCATCAACATCGGCAACCCGGACAACGAAGCCAGCATTCGCCAGTTGGGCGAGGAACTGTTGCGGCAGTTCGAAGCGCACCCGCTGCGCCACAACTTCCCACCGTTCGCCGGGTTCCGCGATGTCGAAAGCAAGGCGTTCTACGGCACCGGGTATCAGGACGTGTCCCACCGTAAACCGAGCATCGCCAACGCCAAGCGTCTGCTGGACTGGACGCCGACCGTAGAGATGAGTGAAACCATCGGCAACACCCTGGATTTCTTCCTGCGTGAAGCCATGCTCGAAATCGCGGACAAACGTTGATGCAGGCAGGCCTTCGAATCGATGTCGACACCTACCGAGGCACCCGTGAGGGGGTGCCGAGGCTGCTGGAAATCCTCGATGAAGCGCAGGTCAAAGCGACGTTTTTCTTCAGTGTCGGGCCGGACAACATGGGCCGGCATTTGTGGCGCCTGATCCGCCCGCAGTTTCTCTGGAAGATGCTGCGCTCCAATGCCGCCGGCCTGTACGGCTGGGATATCTTGCTGGCCGGCACCGCGTGGCCGGGCAAGCCGATTGGCCGCAACCTTGGACATTTGATGCGTCAAACCCTGGCGGCCGGTCATGAAGTCGGTCTGCACGCCTGGGATCACCATGGCTGGCAGGCCAATGTCGGACACTGGAGCGACGCGCAGCTGGTGGAACAGATTCGTCAGGGCGTGGACGAACTCAGCGACATCCTTGGGCAACCCGTCGAGTGCTCGGCGGCCGCCGGTTGGCGGGCGGACGAGAGCGTGATCGAGGCCAAGCAAGGATTCAACTTTCGCTACAACAGCGACTGCCGGGGCCAGAGCCTGTTTCAGCCGACCCTGGCCGGTGGCGGCCTCGGAGCGCCGCAGATCCCGGTGGACCTGCCCACCTTTGATGAGGTGGTCGGCCCCACCGTGGCGGCCAAGGACTTCAACGCCTTCATTCTTGATCGCTTCCACCCCGAAAAACTCAACGTCTACACCATCCATGCCGAAGTAGAAGGGATTCTGATGGCCAACGATTTTCGTCAACTGCTGGCCGATGCGCGCCCGCGAAACATCCGTTTTCAACCTTTGGGCAATCTGCTGCCCGAGGCGCCCGGCACCCTGCCGACCGGTCGCGTGCTGCGTGGCACGCTTGAAGGTCGCGAAGGCTGGCTGGGAGTGCAAGGCGTATGAGCAAGCCCTGGGCATTGCCGCTGTTGCTGGGGATTTTTCTGTTGGCTTACCTGCTGCCATTAGGCAGTCATGGCTTATGGATTCCCGACGAAACCCGCTACGCCCAGATCAGCCAGGACATGCTGCTGAGTGGCAACTGGGTGTCGCCGCATTTCATGAGCCTTCGCTATTTCGAAAAACCGGTGGCCGGTTACTGGATGATCGCCGCCAGTCAGGCGTTGTTTGGCCAGAACCTGTTCGGCGTGCGCTTCGTTTCGGCCCTGAGCACCGGGCTCAGCGTATTGCTGTGTTACCTGATCGCTCGCCGGCTCTGGAACGAACCGCGCAAGAGTTTTGCCTGTGCGCTGCTGTACATGAGCCTCACCGTAGTCGCCGGCGCCGCGGGCTACGCCAACCTCGATCCGCAATTCACCTTTTGGGTCAACCTGAGTCTGGTGGCGTTGTGGTTTTCCCTGGACAGCGTCAGCCGTGGCCAGCGCCTGTTCGGTTGGGCGTTGCTGGGCCTAGCGTGTGGCATGGGGTTCATGACCAAGGGTTTTCTCGCCTGGCTGCTGCCGGTTCTGATCGCCCTGCCCTGGATGGTCTGGCAGAAACGCTGGCGCGAGCTGCTGATCTACGGTCCGTTGGCGATTGTCGTGGCCATCGCCGTGAGCCTGCCCTGGGTCTTGGCGGTGCATGTGCAGGAACCGGATTACTGGCGATTTTTCTTCTGGCACGAACACATTCGCCGCTTTGCCGGGGACGACGCGCAGCACGACGCTCCATGGTGGTACTACCTGCCGTTGCTGGTCGCGTTCAGTCTGCCGTGGGCCGCGTTGTTGCCGTCGGCGCTGAAGCAGGCGTGGCAAACACGTCGTCAGGCCAGCATCGGCTTTCTGCTGTTGTGGTTGCTGATGCCGCTGCTATTTTTCAGCCTGAGCAAAGGCAAACTGCCGAGCTACATCCTGCCGTGCCTGTTGCCAATGGCCTTGTTGTTGGGCAACGCACTGGCGGATCGCTTGCGGCTGGAGCAAGGCCGGGTGCTGGGCATCAATGGCTTGCTCAACCTGCTCCTGGGCCTGATCACCCTGCTTGCGCTGGTCTACCTACAACTGAAAAAACCGCTGTACGACCATGAGCCACACAACCTGGTGCTGATGTTCATCGGTTTGATCGGCTGGATCATGGCCAACCTGCTACAAGCCTTCAGGCCTTTGCGATGCTGGGCGGCGCCGGCGTTTGGCAGCCTGTTGCTGATCGGGCTGCTGCCAGCCGGATTGCCCAAGTCCGTGGTCGCTAACAAGATGCCTGATCAGTTTGTCCTTGAACACGCCGCGGAACTCGGCCAGACCGCCCACTTGCTGAGCAACGATCTGGGCGCTGCGTCGGCCCTGGCCTGGCGCCTGAAACGCCCGGACGTGGCGTTGTACAACACGATAGGCGAGCTGAAATATGGCCTCGCTTACCCTGACGGAATACAGCAGCGGGTCGACCCGAACCAGGTGCAACAGTGGATGCGCGAGGCCCGCCAAAGCGGCTCGGTCGGCGTGGTCATGCGCGTCAAGGGTGACGACGAACTGCAAGAAATCGAACGACTACCCAAGGATGGCAAACGCTATGAACAAGGCAATCTGGTCATTCTGATTATCCCTCAGGGGGCGTCATGAGCCTGTTGCTGCTTTTGGTCGCCTGCCTGCTGACTTGCCTGGGCCAGATTGCCCAGAAGTACGCCGTGGAAAGCTGGCGCGGCAAGGCGTCGGGCTGGGGCGAAAAACTGCGCTCACTGTGGTTATGGCTGGCAATCGCCGCGTTGGGCGCGGGTTTGCTGGTGTGGCTACTGGTGCTGCAGCGTCTTGAAGTCGGCGTCGCGTACCCGATGCTGAGCCTGAATTTCGTGCTGATCACCCTGGTCGCTCGTTTTGTTTTCCACGAAAGCATCGACCGTCGCCACTGGCTGGGCGTGGCATTGGTCATCAGTGGCGTGGCGCTGCTGGGGCAACACACATGAACCTGCGCCGTGGCCTGACCTTCGCCCTCGGCAGTGTGCTGCTGGGCAGCGCCGCGCAGTTGAGCATGCGCTGGAGCATGACGCGCCTGCCGCCACCCGAACACTGGCTGACCGCCCCGATTGATCCGACCGCTGTGGTCGTGGTGCTGGCCGCCATTCTCGCTTATGCCCTGTCGATGCTCTGCTGGCTCGCCGCCCTGCGCGATGTGCCGCTGGGCCGGGCTTATGCGCTGCTGAGCATCAGCTATGCACTGGTGTACCTAATCGCCGCCGCGCTACCGGTGTTCAACGAAGGATTCAGTCTCTCTAAAAGTCTGGGGGTGGCCCTGGTCATCCTCGGCGTCATCACCATCCACTCTCGACCTGCTCACGCGCCCGAACTCAGGAGTGCACCATGAAAATCAGCGTATTCGGAAGCGGCTATGTCGGCCTCGTCCAGGCAACCGTCCTGGCAGAGGTCGGTCATGATGTCGTCTGCATGGACATCGACTACGAAAAAGTGAAAGCCCTTAATCTAGGGCAAGTAAGCATCTTTGAACCTGGCCTGGCTGAATTGGTCAAGGACAATCTGGATAACGGACGGCTACGCTTCACCTGCGAAGAAAAGCTTGCCGTGGAGCATGGTCAGGTTTTGTTTATTGCCGTGGGCACGCCGTCCCAGGAAGACGGCTCAGCCGATTTGAGCAGTGTCTTTTCGGTGGGCGAAGCCATCGCCCGGCACCGCAGTGAGCCAATCATTATCGTTGAGAAATCCACTGTGCCAGTAGGCACGGGTGATGCCCTGCGTGATCGGATTATCGAGGCCCTTCGACGCTACGACCAAACACTGAATTTCGATATCGTCTCCAATCCAGAGTTTCTCAAGGAAGGCTCGGCCGTCGCCGATTGCCGGCGTCCAGACCGGATCATCATCGGCTGCGAGCGCGATGAAGTGCGCGACGTCATGCGCGAGCTTTATGCGCCGTTCAATCGCAACCATGACCGCATCATGTTCATGGACCTGCGCAGCGCCGAGCTGACCAAGTACGCTGCCAACTGCATGCTGGCGACCAAGATCAGCTTCATCAACCAGATCGCCGAATTGGCTGAGCATTTGGGCGCCGACATCGAATCGGTGCGCTTGGGCATCGGTGCCGACTCGCGTATCGGCTACGACTTTATTTATGCCGGTTGCGGTTATGGCGGCTCGTGCTTCCCCAAGGACATGCGCGCCCTGATCCACAGCGCACAACAAGCTCAATGCTCCAATGATCTACTGCAGGCAGTGGAAGCCATCAACCAGCGGCAGAAACACAAGTTGTTCGAACGCATCAACGCGTTCTACAAAGGTGATCTGCGTGGCAGGACCTTTGCCGTGTGGGGCCTGGCGTTCAAACCCAACACCGATGACATGCGAGATGCCCCCAGCCGGGTGCTCATGGAAGCGCTGTGGGAAGTAGGCGCACATGTCCGGGCATTCGATCCTGAGGCGATGCAGCAGACTCAATCGTTGTATCAGGACCAACCCAAGCTGAGTCTGATGGGCACACCGGAAGCAACGCTCAGTGGTGCCGATGCGCTGATCATTTGCACCGAGTGGCAGCAGTTCAAAGCGCCGGATTTCGATCTGATCCACAAACGGCTCAAAGCCCCTGTGATCTTTGACGGCCGCAACCTGTACGACGCAGAACGTCTGGCACACCGGGGTTTTCAGTACTTCCCGATAGGGCGAGGCGATTCGTGCAGGTTGCCCATCCCACACCAAAAGTGGAATGCCAGAGTCGCGCTCTGATTCCTGAAACCCGGGGCTAGTGTTACGTGGTGCAACGTTCACGGCACCGGGTTCATCAGGCAAAGTCGAGGGGATTCACGGAGGATTTGTATAGCCGGCTCGAATCCCTGAAGACAGCTCTGGACACCTTGCTCAGAGTTTAAATCTTGCGCAAAACGTAGACACGCCACATGGCATAAAACGGGATAAAGTCAGACTTGCTATCTATCACGAATCCGGCTTGCTTGAATTCAGCTTCTGCGACGGATCGAGGAATAACAAACCTGTTCTGGTATTCACTCTGCTCGCCTTTGGCTTTACGCCGTTTTTCCTGACGCTTTCGCTTCCATGACTTGAAGTTACCATCTACCCACATCGATAGGATGACGGTGTCTCGCGTCACCCGATGAAACTCTCGCAGCATCGTCAATCGATGCGCGGATTCACCGATATGATGAATCAATCGCATGCTGAAAATACTGTCCACCGAATTATCAGGTAGATCAATGGAGAACGCTGAAGTCTCGAGAGACTTCACACGCTTGACGATATCGGCAGGTTGATTCTCCAGTGCGGTTTTAATCATATCCGGCGAATTGTCTGCGCCAATGATGATTCGATTAGAGTTTTCTGCAAGCAAAGGCCAGAACCGCCCCGCACCGCATGGAAGGTCGAGAACCAGTCCGGGGTCTCCCGCCTCGTGTAACGCATGGCGCGCCATCTGTACGTCCCGATAATGGGACAATTTCCGCGACAGACCATCCTGATGCTTCAGGAAGTATTGTTCTGCGTGATCTTTATCGTATTTTTCGGAAAATTTAAGTTTGACAGGGGCGCTCATTGGCGATCTCCATTGGCCAGGATCGTAGGGTAAACATCCGCCTGTCGCTGAAAGGTCAACCTGATGTGAATTTTCTGTAGTACCGTCCTTTCAAGCCCGCCAAACGATCCACCGCCTAGCCTTTTTTGCAATGTCCAAGCTCAGAAGCGTACTGGACTTATCCGTCCTGTCAGTATCGATTTTTAACGTAGCGCTGAACTAACCCCATGCCAGCAATCGGCAAACCTACCCCTGTAATACAAAGGCTCCAGACCAGGCCTTCGATACCAAAAGCAATCAATGCCCCACCAATGAAAGTCGCGGGCAAAACCGGGAATAACAGAACACAAATCATGAATGCGTGGGCCCCCAGGAGACTTTTCAGTCGGCCCTTGGCATTGAAAATGCAGACCATCCAAAACAACACCCAAAATGCAATGGTCGTCAAATAAAGGGCTAGATGAAGCAAATCCCCCACCATTCCGTAGCCATGCATACCGTGCCTCCTTTCTGCAATTGAGCTTTTTTACCCTGATCGTCTCAGCGTAGGCGACTCAGCTACAAAGCGGCCAGCCGCCCAACGAACAAATGCACGAAAAGTTTATTCTAATCATTCATGTGGCGCCGTCAAAACGCGGCAGAATACAAGATAGAGGAGATGGAACGTTTGCCCTTCCTCCATGATCATCAGAGTGCGGTTAACTTGATTAGAAGCATAAAGGCTATGCAATGAACATTTTGATTATTGAGGACAATCGGGACATTCACGACAATCTGATGGATTTTTTCACGCTGAAGGGGCACACCGTCGAGGGAGCACTTGATGGACTGAGCGGGCTTCATCTAGCCGCCTCGAAAGACTTCGACGCGATTGTTCTGGATGTCATGATCCCTGGCATCGATGGTAACCAGATTTGCCAAAGCTTGCGTCAGAATTCCAAATCCGACGTTGCCATTGTGATGTTGAGTGCGCGAGACCAACTGGAAGATCGATTGACCGGTTTCAAGGTCGGCGCTGATGATTACGTCACCAAGCCATTTGCCATGTCTGAAATTCTTGCCAGGATCGAAGCCGTAGTATCGCGTCGTGTTGGTTACATGAATCGGGTTCTGGTTGTAGCCGATCTCCAGTTTGATTTAGACACATTGGAAATTTCTCGCGCCGGGATCCCCCTCAAGGTGAATCCTACCTGTATGAAACTGCTGGAAACCCTCATGCGCAGAAGCCCGCATGTTGTTAAACGGACGGAACTCGAAGATCTCATTTGGGGGCGACATCCTACTAGCAGCGACAGCCTTCGCAGTAATATCCACATGTTGAGACGTGCGTTGGATAAAGCATTTGATGAACCACTGCTGCACACCGTACATGGAATTGGGTACAAACTCTGCACTCAGAACGGTTCTTACTTATAGCCCCCGACGTCGAACACCGTGAAGGTACGTTGATCAATTTGAATGAGCGTCAGCCAGTGCTTTCCACTGTGCGGCATTCAATGATCCGAGAATCCTGGGTTCGTGACTGCCGTCCACCTGAACAAATATGGTTTGCATGTAAACGCTGGAGCGCTGTCCCGCACGTACCCCCATCAGGCGCTCGAAATGATCGATACAACCGCTGTGGGTGATCAAGATCAGATTCTCATTGCGGCTTTTATGAGTTAACACGGCATCTTTGAATCCATCATCGCACTCAGCCACCCAGTCCTGAGTTGGCACGGCCCGGCCCGATATCAGATCAGCAGTCTGCCGGGTACGAGTCGAAGGACTGGCGATTATCCGGACTTTTTCGAGACCTAATTGTCGTATACCTGTGCCGACTGCTATCGCAGCATTACTGCCATTGACGGTAATGCCTTCGGCGTCGCCCAGACAAGGATTCGCCGATCGATCGCATCGTTCGGCGTGCCTGACCAGGGCCACAACGGAACCTTGCCTCCACTGCTCTTTCAGCCCTGACTTTATCAAGTTGTTGCCCACGCCCAGATCCATCACAGGCGTCGCCGTCGAAAACCATACAAGCACCGCGCCGAGCACAAGAGTGATGATCAACGCGAGATATTTTCCGCGTAATCGCAGAGTGTGCGGGACCAATCTTGAAATTAACGAGCCATTGATATGGGTGTAGGGCATACATCGAACCTGCAGCATCAGGACTCTGGTGCCAGCCAGGGTTACCCCTTAGAACTTCACCATGCCATTAACGCCAAGATAAATGCGCCGCTGTGCGGGAGCGGTGAAAGCGATGTGAAAAAACAGTAAACCCGGAAGTTCATTGACCCAGTCGGTTACGCTCTCACCCTGCCGATTTGCCTCCCCTCAGGCTCAGCTAAGTTTCGTTACGTAGCTTCTCTCCTGCGCACATTCCGCGCTGCTCAGGAGAGGCTACCCGACTATGAAATACGCAATTGCCGGCTGGCTCAACAAGGTGCCCGAAGTGACTCTGTCATTCTGGGTGATCAAGATCTTGTCAACGACCGTAGGTGAAACAGGCGCTGACTTTCTTGCCGTCGATGCCGGCTTCGGCGCGGGCCCGACCAGTATCGGCATGGCGGTTTTACTGGCCATAGCGATGTTCTACCAATTGCGCACCAAAGCCTGCACACCCTGGATTTACTGGCTGACCGTCGTATTGGTGAGCATCGTCGGGACACAAATCACCGATATTTTGACCGACGTACTGGACGTCAGTCTATACACCAGCACGGCAGTATTTTCCGCCTTGTTGGCGATTAACTTCCTAGTCTGGTACCGGACCGAACACAACGTATCGATCCGGGAAATTATCACGCTGCGGCGAGAGTCGTTTTATTGGGCCACGGTTCTCTGCACCTTTGCCCTCGGTACCGCCGCCGGCGACCTAGCTACCGAAGCCTTGGGTCTGGGTTTCACCCTCGGTGCCGTGATCTTCGGAGCGCTGATTGCTGCCACCCTGGTGGCCTGGCGCATGGGCAGCAATAGGGTCCTGACGTTCTGGATCGCCTACATCCTGACCCGCCCGTTCGGCGCCTCCCTCGGCGACTTGCTGACACAAGCCAAAACCTACGGTGGTCTCGGAATGGGTGCCACCTGGACCAGCACAATCTTCCTGTGCGTCATTGTCATTCTGGTTGCGGTCGCGCAAATCAACGTCGGCAATCGCAAAACAGTTACTCAGTAAACGTCAAAAAGTCATTTAAGGAATCGTCATGAGCCAGATTCAAAACATCATTCGCCACGTTGCCATCGTCTCGTCCATTTTTTTGCTCAGCGTCGTCGCCGGTTGTTCGAAACCTGCCGACAAACCCAATGCAGGCACAACCTCAAGTTCGCTGAGCACTCAATCCCGGTCGAATTCAAAATTGGGCGATCTGTCCGAGTTCCGCAACATAGCCGCCGACGTTGCCGTGCTCGTCGACAAAAATGATCTGCCCGGTGCGAAGGTCCGTATCAAGGATCTGGAAACCGCTTGGGACTCGGCCGAAGCCGGGATCAAACCTCGCGCCGCCAGCGACTGGCATGTGGTGGACAAGTCGATCGACCGCGCACTCGATGCCCTGCGCGCTAGTAACCCGCAACAGAACGACTGCAAGGCTATGATGGATGAGCTGTTGAAGGCCTTCGATTCGATGAAGGGCAAATCCTGATCCCGAAGGTGATCCCACAGCTGGCAAACATTTGTACAGGTGCTTCAATACTGGCGTGACGGTCATGACGGTCGCGCTTTTTTCCGGAGCGGCAAATGCGCATATTGCTGGTTGAAGACGACCCGATGATTGGCGATGCGATCCAGGGTGCCCTGAGCGATGCGAGTTATGCCACTGACAGGGTGAAAAACGGTCTCACCGCTCTTGCAACGCTGGACACCCAACACTATGACCTGGTGCTACTGGATCTTGGGTTGCCCGGGAAGGATGGGCTGGATGTACTCGACAGCATTCGCAGGAGCAACAACCCGGTGCCATTGCTGATCATCACCGCACGGGACGACCTAGGTGATCGCCTGCGCGGCCTTGACGGCGGCGCTGACGACTACCTGCTCAAACCGTTCGATATGGCGGAGCTGTTGGCCCGTATGCGAGCCGTGCTTCGTCGTAAAGGTGGCACGGCCCTGTCCGTGCTGGACAATGGCGTAGTGTCGCTGGACTTGATCTCCAAACAAGCCACCACCTTAGAAAATCGCGACATCCAATTATCCAGTCGCGAGTTCGCCCTGTTGCAGGCATTAATGATTCGGCCAGGCGCAATTCTCTCGCGTAGTGAACTCGAAGACCGCCTCTATGGTTGGGGCAATGAAGTGGAAAGCAACGCGGTGGAATTTTTGATCCACTCACTGCGGCGCAAGCTGGGTAGCCATGTCATCAAGAACGTCAGGGGTATGGGATGGATGGTTTCAAAAAGCGTTTGAGGGACTCGGTACAACTACGCCTGTCCGTGACGCTATCGCTGGCCATCCTGATCGTTGCGGTGCTGGCCGGGATTTTTGCGTTTGTCTCTGCGTTCGACGAGGCCCACGAAATGCAGGACGATACCTTGCGTCAGGTGGCCGTCTTATTTGATCGGCAGCAGATGTCCCTACACTATCCCGCATCCCAAGAAGTCGATGGCGACAATGAAGAGTCCAGGGTCATCGTGCAATACCTGGCCGATGGCAGCAAAGCTATCGGCAACGATGACGCCTTGATACCACTGCCCTTCCCCACCACGCTTGCCGATGGCCTCTCGACTTTGAATGTCACCGGCGAAGACTTTCGCGTGCTGGTCAGAACCACAGCCCGCGGTGAACGCATCGTCGTCGCTCAAGAAACCGGAGTGCGCGACAAAGAGGCCCGCGAGAGCGCCTGGCGAAGTTTGCTGCCGTTTCTCATTCTGTTTCCGGTGCTATTGCTGGTGGTGGGCGACCTGGTGCGCAAACTGTTCCGTCCGATTGCCGCCCTTTCGGCTGACATCGATCGACGCGATGAACAGGCACTGCACCCTATCGACGAGCGCCATCTGCCGACCGAGATTCGGCCTTTCGTCGTGGCTATCAATCGCTTGCTCGCGCGTGTCGCGCAGTCCATGGAAAACCAGCGTCGTTTCGTCGCTGATGCTGCCCACGAGCTGCGTTCACCCATGACGGCACTTTCCCTGCAAGCTGAGCGACTGGCCGCCACTGAGATGCCGGGGCCGGCCCGTGAGCGCCTGTTGCCGTTGTCACAGGGGATAGAGCGCGGTAGAAATCTGATCGATCAACTGCTGACCCTGGCTGCCGCACAATCGAGCTCCAATCGACCACAGACAGCCGTTTCAGTCCATGAAATCTATCGACGTGTATTGGAGGATTTATTGCCGTTGGCTGAACGCAAACACATCGATATTGGTGTTGAGAGTATCGAGGACGTGCATGTCTTCATCAACGAGATGGACCTGTTAATCCTGATCAAAAATTTGGTGGACAACGCGATCCGTTATACCGCGCATGGCGGACGGATAGACCTTGCGGTGGAGCAGGTGCAAGAGACTGCAATCCTACAGATCAAAGACTCAGGCCCAGGCATCTCTTTAGAGGAACACACGCGGGTGTTCGATCCATTTTATCGCAGCCTGGGGACCGATGCAGCAGGCTCAGGGCTGGGCCTGTCTATCGTCAAGGCAATAGCAGACCGCACAGGGATGCGCGTTTTATTGAGTTTCTCGGACGAGACGAAGAAGAGCGGTTTATGTGTTTCGGTACGGTTGAAACAGGCAAGTGCTGTAGCACCCGCGGGGGGCTGTTTTTCAGTCTCTCCACTCAAAAAACCACCGAAACAATGACTACTTATTTTTGACTTTTTTACCAAATCAGGTTTTATAGTCACGCAGATTTTGCATGAACAAATAAGCGAAAACCAGTTACAGGCTCAATTGTCTCTACATCTAAGAGGGTGTAGACAAAATAAAGTAAACTTCTTGCCTCCTTTCTATGCAGCATTGAGCCATGCCTAAAACTGGACGCCCACCGGTAATCGCTGCGCACCATTATCCTCTGCTGGCCAGGCTCGCTCATACGCAGCCTTATTCCAGTCAAGCCGAACTGGCGCAAGCATTCCATGCAGAAACGGGCATCACCGCGCATCCCGACACCTTTGCAAAAGCGCTGAGACTGGCCGGGATCGTTCGAGTAAAGGAACGTGCCAAAGGTAGCTTCCAGCCTCCCGAGCCTCGTAAGTCTTATGGCTATACCGAGGCACACCGGCGTCAGTTGCCGGAGCAACGCTACCCCAGTTGCCTGACTGATGCAGAATGGACGTTGGTCGCTGATTTATTTGAAGTCTCGGGAGGTCGAGGCGTACCGCCTCGCTACTCCCGGCGCACTCTTTTGGAAGCCTGCTGTTATGTCGTGCGCACAGGGTGCTCCTGGCGAATGCTGCCTCGCGAGTTTCCCCATTGGGACAATGTCTATAAAACCTTTCGGCGCTGGAGCGCTCAGGGCAAGTTTGAGCAAATGCACGACCGGCTCCGTGCCCAATGGCGAGAGCGGGTGGATCGTGATGAGCGGCCGTCAGCCGCTGTTCTGGATTCCCAATCAACGCGCAGCTCTCCCCAAGGCGGTGAAAGCGGTTACGACGCAGGCAAAAAGGTAAAAGGACGTAAGCGAAGCCTTATCGTAGATACCTTGGGCCTTCTTTTGGCCGTGAGCATCAGCGCAGCCAGTGTGCAGGATCGAGATGCGGCAGACGACGCCGTGACCTCCTCGATGGACAAGTACCCGTCATTAAATACCCTGTTCGTCGACAGTGCCTACGCTGGAAAGTGGGCCCAGCGTATGCAGCACACTCATTCGCTCGAGATCCAGGTCATACGAGGAGCGAACAATCGCCGCACCGGGAAATGGCATTCAGAGCAAGGCGATTTGTTCACGGCAGCGCCGGTTGCGAGCGGCTTTGTGGTCATGCCCAAGCGCTGGGTGGTGGAACGGACTCATGCCTGGAATGAGCGAGCCAGGCGGCTGATCATGCACCACGATCGGTTACTGGATGTGAGTGAGGCTTGGGTATGGCTGGCTGAGGCTCGCATGCTCGCTCGTCGACTTACTACTTGATTTTGTCTACACCCTCTAAGGAAACTCCGAACAAGTCTCCAAGTATGCTGAAATACAGCCTCACCACCTGACCCGAGTGCTTCATGAGCCAGATGAGCTTTTCCGATTTCGAATACGCGGGCAAGCGCAAGCAAACACGCCGCGAACGGTTCCTCGCCGAGATGGATCAGGTCGTGCCCTGGAGCGGTTTACTGGCGTTGATCGAGCCGTATTATCCGAAGGCTGGCGGTGGCCGCAAACCGTATCCGCTGGAAACCATGCTGCGCATTCACTTGCTGCAAAACTGGTTCTCGCTGAGCGATCCTGCCATGGAAGAAGCGCTGTATGAAATCACGCCCATGCGCCAGTTTGCGCACTTGACCCTGAGCGCGCCGATCCCTGAAGACACCACGATCATGAACTTCCGGCACCTGCTGGAGAAACATAAGTTGGCGCCGGCGATCCTGGCGGTCATCAACGGTTATTTGCAGGAGAAAGGCCTCTCGCTGCGCCAGGGCACCATCGTCGATGCGACGATTATCCACGCGCCCAGTTCGACTAAAAACGAGGACGGTAAACGCGATCCAGAGATGCATCAGACGAAGAAAGGCAATCAATATTTCTTCGGAATGAAGGCCCATATTGGTGCCGACGTTGAGTCGGGGCTGGTTCACCACGTTCACGGCACCGCGGCGAATGTAGCCGATGTCACTCAGGTTGCCGAACTGCTGCACGGCGAGGAAAACGCGGTCTACGCCGATGCTGGTTACACCGGTGTCGAGAAGCGCGAAGAGCATGAAAACCGTGAAGTGGTTTGGCAAATCGCCGCGCGACGCAGCACCTATTCCAAGCTGAGCAAGCGCAGCGTGCTGTACAAAGCCAAGCGCAAAATCGAGTACCTCAAAGCCCAGACACGGGCCAAGGTCGAACACCCATTTCGGGTGATCAAACGTCAGTTCGGTTATGTGAAAGTGCGCTTTCGCGGCCTGATGAAAAACACCGCTCAATTGACCACGCTGTTTGCCTTGTCCAATTTATGGATGGCTCGAAAAAAGCTGATGGGTATGGGCTAATTACGCGCGTAACACGGAGAAATGGGCTGACAAGCTCGCCAAGGCGGCGCGTACGGGATATTTCGCGGTCAATAGCGCCAAATTCAGCGGGATTTTCAACTTGCCGCACGGTTGCGGCAAGTTGATCGGAGCTTCCCTAAATACAATATCATTGAGTACCTAGACGATGAACAGCACTAGTTTTCCAGCTGAAATATCTAAAGCTTTTAGCATAGTCATTGTAAATTACAAGACACCAGAAATCACCAAGATATGTTTAGACTTATTGCACCAACATGTAGGCAACCACAGCGTACCAATATGGGTCGTCGACAACTATTCCGCCGATGAAAGCACAGAATACTTGCGAACACTTGATTGGATTAATTTAATAGAACGTTCCGTCTCTGAACCTGAGCCAGGACATATCGCGCACGGTAAAGCACTTGACCTGGTTTTGGAACGAGTTGAAACTGATTATTTATTCCTCATGCACACTGACACATTTGTTTTCGATAAAAACGTTTTCCCGATGATGCTAAATAAATGCATTAAAAATCAAAAAATTGTAGCTGTCGGCTGTGTAGAGCAAATAAATCGCGGAACCACGAGAACTCTTTGGCGCTTTAGCTCACGATTAGTCAAACACCATTTCAGACGCCTGAAAACCTCTATTGGATTACGCTCCAGAGAACCAAAACCATACAGAGAAGTGTATTTGAAGAGTTTCTGTACATTGTGGAACTGCAAACTTATCAAACAGCACAACATGCATTTTTCGATGGATGATCGCGTGCCAGGCTACACCCTCCAAGACCGCATGACCGAGCTTGGCTATGTCGTTGAAATGTTATCACCGCGTAAAATCTTCAGTTATCTGGATCACATCCAGTCCGGCACTGTCGCAGCGGCTGGCGGCTATGAAAAGACTCATAGACGAACCAGAATGTACAACGATATCCTTAAGCGCCTGAAAAAAGAAGACAGCAAAAGTTAAGCTACGAAGAGACACAACGAGCAGTGCACTGGAATCTGCTTGAAGTCAGCCACAAGTCTATATATCAAGTTATTGGAGCGGTAATGGCACCCATCACTCAAGCACTACCTATGACCCCCTCCCCGGAGCTTGATTTCGACCAGAACGCCGCCAGCGCCTTGGGTTACTCATTGGCCAGTCGCTATATTCAGGCTACGCCATTTCCGCACATCGTCATCGATAATTTCTTAGATGAAGAGCTGATTGCGAGTATCTGCTCGTACTTCCCAATCGAGCCAACCAACAACGAAATGCTCTACGAGCGCGGCTATAAAGGTCAACGAAAACGTCAAATCAGTCCCAATGAATGCGCCCCCTACTTGAAGACTATTTTCAACGCCTTTAACTCGGCCCCCATGTTGCAGTTTCTCGAAAAGCTCACAGGTATTGAAGGCTTGATACCCGACCCCTACTTTACTGGTGGCGGCCTGCATGAAACGAAAAGTGGTGGTTTCCTGGGGGTACACTCGGACTTCAGACTCAACAAAAAGCTTAATATTGAGCGCAGATTAAACATCATAATTTATCTAAATGAAGACTGGCGAGAGGAGTACGGCGGCAACCTTGAACTTTGGGATGTCGACATGAAGTCCTGCCTTAAAAAAGTCCTGCCCATTTACAATCGATGTGTCATTTTCAATACAGATAAAGACAGCAATCATGGGCATCCAGAGCCTTTAACAACTCCAGAGCACATCACGCGCAGGTCTATAGCGCTTTATTACTACACTGCAGGAACCATGGCGATCGATCCCGCACAAAGAAACAAAACCCACTACAAGCCAAGACCCAAAGATCGATTAAGCCTCAAGTATTACGTGAATAAATTAATCAGGAAGAAAAAATAAACTACGAAACGCCCATAGAGCAATTTAGCCAATCTGTTGCATCGACCGGTTGACTCCACAGTAGATTGCAGTCCGTCAGTGCTTGGCTAACGACTCACCCTGAGGGCGCCGCCGACATCCACCAACAGCAAACCGCTGATTAGCGTGACGGCAAATGATTCTTAAAGTCGAATGCAAGCGACTGGAGAGTGGCGATGCAATTGGATGCCAGGTGAGACGCACAAACGCACGGAAAGGCCGAGGTGCGCAAAAACTTTCGAATATTGACAATCCCAGAGGTCGGTAAAGGCGTGGCGTCTGAAAGGGATTTTTTCACTAGTCGCCTGTTGCGCCCAAAGGAAATGTGATGGGAGTAGCGATCTTGGATATCCGTAATTATCGGGGTATCTGCGAAGGAAGGGTTCATTTTCAAAGACCATCCGGTTGCCGTGCTTTGCTCCTGCTGCAACCACATCATCAATCCAGTCACCCGAATTGTGATCGGCTAACGCTATGATCTCAATGCCCTGCCCTTTGAACTTAAACATGTAAAATCGAGAAATGCGGTGCGATCATATGACGTTTTGAAATCGAAGTTTTAGTCAGCGCGCAATCGCGCTAACCACCTGATTATATTGGTGTCCCAGGGCAGGTTCGAACTGCCAACCGTCCCCTTAGGGAAGGTCTGAAGTAAGCAGCCGTTTTTAACGGCCTCGCTGTCTGAGGTTCAAAAA
Source organism: Pseudomonas fluorescens (assembly GCF_000730425.1). Classification (NCBI taxonomy): domain Bacteria; kingdom Pseudomonadati; phylum Pseudomonadota; class Gammaproteobacteria; order Pseudomonadales; family Pseudomonadaceae; genus Pseudomonas; species Pseudomonas fluorescens. Next base: position 2,161,540 of record NZ_CP008896.1, read on the forward strand.
ACACCGACTTAATCGAAAATCAGACCTTTCCTCCTGTCAGTTCACTGTTTTTTGCGGAATAGCACCTTTTCAGGGCTCATTGTCCACATCACAGGCGCACCTCGCCTGCATTCAACAGTCGTTTTCGCATCATCCACAGGTTCGATAAGGCAAACAGTGTGGTCTGCTGCGCGGTGTTTTTCACCAAGCCTCGGAAGCGGACTTTCGTATAACCAAACTGGCGCTTGATCACCCTGAATGGATGCTCAACCTTGGCCCGGACTTGAGCTTTCGCGTATTCGATTTTGCGGCGCATGCGACCGATCAGGCTCTTTTTTGCATGCTTCTTATAGCTGCTGGGGCGCGCTGCGATCGACCAGATCATCTGGCGATGTTGATGCTCCGCACGCTTCTCCACGCCGGTGTAACCGGCATCGCCAGAGACGTAAGTTTCCTCGCCATGCAGCAACTGATCGACCTGAGTCACGTCCGCCACATTCGCCGCCGTGCCCACCACGCTATGTACCAGACCGGATTCAACATCGACACCGATGTGCGATTTCATCCCGAAATAGTACTGATTTCCTTTCTTTGTCTGGTGCATTTCGGGGTCGCGTTTACCGTCCTTGTTCTTGGTCGAACTGGGCGCATGAATGATCGTCGCATCGACCACAGTTCCCTGACGCAGCAGCAAACCTCGGTCGCCCAAATAGCCGTTGATGACCTGCAAAATCCCACCGGCCAGCTCATGTTTTTCCAACAGCCGGCGGAAGTTGAGGATCGTGGTTTCATCCGGAATCCGATCCAAATGCAGCCCGGCAAACTGGCGCAGAATCGTGGTTTCGTAGAGGGACTCTTCCATCGCCGGATCGCTGTAGCCGAACCAGTTTTGCATCAGATGAACCCGCAGCATGGCCATCAACGGATACGCCGGACGACCGCCTTCACCCTTCGGATAATGCGGCTCGATCAACGCAATCAGGCCTTTCCAGGGCACGACCTGATCCATCTCAATCAGGAAACGCTCACGGCGGGTCTGCTTACGTTTGCCTGCGTACTCGGCATCAGCGAAAGACATTTGCTTCATCGGGGCTCAACCGTTCAGTTCGTGGGACAGCCGTATCTCACCAGATTTGGAAGTCTTTTTCAGAGTTTCCTTAGGAGGTGAGTCAGCTTGATCCTGCTCACTTCCTGAAACACCGCAAACCGCTGCTTTTAAAGGACCTATCTATTTTACTTGTGTCTTGAGGTTTCTCCTTGTAGCGTTCTGCATCATGAGAAGTGGGGACTGGAATTGGCCACCAATACTGCTGACAAAAGCGTGAACGATCAAAAGCTCAAGGGCATGCCGCCTGCATCTAAGTTGACGGAAAGCTTGCCTGGCCGTTCCCGGGGTAGTCTTTTGTTCAAGCGCAGCCAAAGTGGTGCGATCAGCGCCTACTTCCGCTACCGGCTCAACGCAAAGGACACGATGATCTCCCTGGGCCAATATCGCTTGAGCGCCAGAGCGCCCGGGCTGGCGCTGTCCGAGCTCCGCGACAAAGCGGCAGAAATGGCATTGATTGCTTCCGAGCACGGCGACGTTAAGGTGTACTTGGCGGCCAGAGCCGCCGCAGAGAAAACACAACGACAGGCCGTAGTGCTCGCGCAGCAGCTTGCTACGCGGCAAGGTAGCTTTGAAGAACTACTAAATGCATACGTCAAAGATCTGACCGCTCGCGGAAAGGTCAAGGCAAAAGAAGTTGAGCGCCTATTTCAGACACACGTGATCCAGCACCACCCAGATCTGATGGCGCATCCAGCAAAGTCCATCACCGGCGAAGACATTCATTTAGTAATGTGTGCGCTACTCGCCCGCAAGCCCAAAGGGCGTGGTATCGGGAACAAAGCGCAAACTGCCAACACTGACATGCGATCAACAGCTGCCAGTGTCCACCGATACCTAAAGGCTGCATTCAGCTATGGCAGCAAGGCACACCTTTCCTTGGATCGGGATGTAAGCGATTCGAAAATTTTCGATATTGGCGTCAATCCGGCTACCAAGGTCCCTACCCTAGCTAACACCCGCGGCGGCCAGACGGAATCCTTGAGTCCAGAGGAGCTAGGTGAGCTTTTGCGCTACCTGGATACATTGCCTGCGCGGGAAATGGCGATCTGCAAAGGCCTAATCTATATGGGTGGCCAACGTATGGAGCAGTTGCTCCGCGTAACTTGGGAAGATACGTCCGATGACCTTCTGCATCTTACCGACGGTAAAGGACAAAAGGCTCAAGCATGGGATCATCTGCTACCTATCACCGAACGGGTTAAAGAAATCCTAAAGCCTTTGTTTGAAAGCAAGATCGGACCAGGTCCGTTCTGTATTGGCCGGCGCTGCATCCGCCCTGACACTGCCGGTAAACGCTTCAGTAATGCCGGGAAAACTTTGAGTAGCGCAGGCAAGACTCAGTACTTCAGTTACGCGAATGTTCGGGTCAGCACTGAAACGCTGATGGCCTCACTCGGGATTACGAAAGAAATCCGCAGCTGGCTTTTGTCTCACGGACGCAGCGATGTGCAATCGGTTCACTACGACCGATACAGCTACCTGCCAGAGAAAAAGGCTGCACTGGAGTTATGGGGTAGGTACCTAGACTGCTTGTACGCGGAGAAAGAGTGGGAGCAAGGCAAGGTTGTTTTACTCAGTCGGAATCGGCGTCATGAGCACTCCGATAAGAAGGCGCCATAATTCTCGTTCATTTATCCACAGGCCGCCAATGAGCTTGAACAGCGTAACTCGTCTATACGGTCTAGGTTGCCGCGATGCTCCGACACACTCGACGTGGCCCTGCAAATCTTTCCCTCCGCTCTGAGGAAATGTAGCCATGTCGTCCTAACCGGCACATTCTCGAAAAAATCACGAAAACCAGCTCGCGCTTGCCGACGCCATCGAGTCGATAGCGATTTGGATAGACCAGAGAGGTTCCACGGGCGTATCAAGTACAGCTCTTGGAGCCATAGCTACCCTCGACGTGAACGCCGAGTCCATCAGACTGGGAATTGACTCGCTGAGAAAAGCCATCAGATGAACCCGATTCACCAATCCTCTATGTCGCTTCAACTCCATCCTCGGACCTCGAAAGGGTATTAGCTTTTCTGTCTAAGATCGTAGAGGACTAAACATCCGCCCAAAGGGAATCTAGTGATGCAGATCAGAATCTAAGAAGGGAACACACCCGAAGGCTGGCTTGTCTGGATCGACGCCTAGGCTATGTGGAGTGTGCGTTTGCTATCTGCTACTGCTTGAAACCCGCTTTGACTGCTGCAAACCGCACAAATGGCGAGCTATGCACGGTGCATAGGTCCGTCACCCCAATTACGTTTCCGCGACGTAGCCCAGCCATGAGGGCGTGGAGTGATTTAACCTGGCGATTCGCAATCCATTGTTGGCTTCAGCGCAACGGCAACAGTCCCAGCCATTTCCACCAACACATCAACAATCCGCGCATGCTCCCACGGATCATTCGGTGCAACAGCCGTCGCGACGGCCCTCGGGTTTGCCAGCACGGTCTGCAGCGCATCAAGGTCATTTTCGTTCAGGTCTAGGCTGAAGCTCAAGCGTTTAGTCATGATGTAACTCCAAAAGAGGGATCTGGATGCCGATGGCCATCGCCTGTCCTAGGTGCTCAGCATGTTTGATGTAGCTGAATACTTCGACTCGATTGGCTACCGGGCGAGGGCCGTCGTCGAAAAGGCGATTACGAAGATTGAGTATGCCGAGCTCATCAGGGGCGTTTTCCGAAAATAGCACAAGGTGCCAACCACCATTTCCTTCCCAGCATTTCTCATCAGATAGCGAATGGGGAACGACATACGCCTCTTTGATCGGCAACACCTGCTGAGCGATAGTTAACATGAGTACGAAAGGACCAGCGCTTTCGTTAGAAAACGAAGCGCGAAGCTGTTCAAGCTGGGTCGCCAGATTGGAGATTTCTAAAGCACGCATCTGCTTACCAAGAGCTTGGATCTGACAAAGGAATTTTTCATGGTCCCGAGACATTAGATCGATCTCCTGTAGCTATAAGTTGCTTCATCTTCGTCATACGAAGGTTGGGTTTCTGGCTGGGCAACCGGCCTTGTTGTCGGTTCTGCCAGAGCAACGGTTTCAGAATTCTGCACTTCTCGCTGGGCGCTCATCGCTTCAATACGCTTCAGGGCTTCGTTGGGATCTTCGCCAAGTTGCAGACCAACACGCTCGCGAACATCCTCGATCTGCGCACCAGCGAACTGGCTGACGAGTCGAGCATGACGCTTCACCGTAAGGCTATCGCCGCCTTGGTCGCGATCATAAGCAAGCGAAAAGCGCTGGATTTTATAGCGCTCGGCCAGGGCGATGATTGCCCCCTCAGTGTTTGGACCAGGTTCGCCAGTAGTGCCGATGAACAGGATCCGCTGCCGCTCTTCTGGGCTAGCCAACTGGTAGGTGCTCAGGGTGTCGACACCGCCCTCGCTGAAGCGGATTTCGGTGGGGTTCGCGCATTTCGGGTTAGCGAGGTAGACACCTTTTTCAGTTTCTGTCGTAAAACCCTTGAACTCACGTCGTTCGCCATTGATAACCTGAGCGCCGCGGTACTCATACCCGCAGAACTTGGCATTAGCATCAATGTGAGGAAACACGGCGGAGCCATGCCGGCTCGTACGCCAGCGCGTTTCGGCCAACACTTCGGACGAGATACCTCGCTCTTGGCTCAGATAGCTATCACGGCGAGACATGAATCCGAAAGTGCGGTAGTGGTTTTCCGTGCTGGTTGCGATTGTCTCTAGGCGCTCGCGTTCCTTCCTCTGTCGCGACTCTTCGCGTGCCCGATCAATACGGGCCTGCTCTTCCGCTGATTTACCCAGCGAAGGCAGAACGCCCCCCTGAAACGCACGAACATCGTCCTTGGCCTGGATGAAGGTGCCGCCACTGGCTTCCTGATAGAGCTTGAAGATGTCACCGCTCTTGCCCGAATGGCGGTCATGCCAGACCCAATTGTCATCAGCGGCCTGGTAAATGTCGTATTTCCCTGAGCCGTGGCGGAAAACAGCATGTCCTTTGTACGAGGCCTTCTTGTCGTACTCCATGCCAAGGTGAACAGCGTAGTCGGTCAGGTCAACGTCGCGTTTCATCGCGGCCACTTCGCGGGCGTCTGATGCTTTGTCGTATTTCATCGAGCGTGCTACAGCAGAACCAGGAACCTGCCGTCGCACTCGACCAAGAGGCTGTCGATCAGCGAGTGTGTTATCGGGCAATAGACCCTCACGTCCCCTTCCGGAACCTGCTGCCAGATCGCATGTGGACAACGTACGCAGACCGTCTGAGGAAACTCGCCCTGCAGGGCGTTTAATGTTGCCGAGCGGACGGGAGAAGGCTTCTTCGTTTGCGGCGTTACCGGCGCCGGCGGCGCGGTCAAATTGGCCGAGGCTGCCGGCGACTCGCTGGCCTGCGGCGCCGGCTCGGGACTCGGGTCGGGAAACTCCATCGACGGCGGCGACAGGTCGTCCATCAACGCGGGGGTACCGGCCGAGGCCGGCAAGGGTGGCAGGTCGGGCAGGATCAATTCGAACATAGCGGGCCTCCTGAGGCTCAGGCTTGATCAGTTTCAGCTTCGTGGTGAATAAGGCGGGCTTCATTCCCTGGAGCGTTTCGCAAAGGTCGCGGCGTTGCTCTAGGGGCACGGATGAGCCGGGGTTTGTCCAGGGTTCAACTTCAATACCTAGAGCGGGGTTTTCTGCAGCTACAACAGCAACGCGGCGGGCGTCGAGCGGCCAGGTCTGTTCGTTGGCGCGAAGGTCGACCACGGCAGCGCCGAAGGCCTTGGCGTGGTCGATCTCGGTTTGAGCGGGCGGCAGGACCGTGACGGACTGACGGGGCTTTTCTTGAGGTTGTTCCTTCGCTTGGCCGGGGAACTGGAAGAGTGGTGAAACACCCTGGAGGCGATCGAGGACAGACAGTTGTTGAGGGGCTAGCTTGAACGGCTGGCCGGTGTGCACGGATGCGCGAATTGCTTCGCGCACTTGAGGCATGAGATCGAGGGCGTTTTCTTTGTAGATGAATTGCGACGCCGACTTCTTGAATGGGAGCCAGTTCGCTTCACTCAGGTACGTTTTGCAACCGTGGATTCCGCGGGTATAGGCGACATACCAAGCCTGTAGAGAGGCGTAGGAGGACGGCAGGTAGTAGGACTGCATGACAGTCATACCCTGTGCCTTGTGTCCGGTCATGGCGTAGCCGTACTGCAGCGACTCGTACTCGCTGGAGTTGATCTTGACTGACTTCCCATCGTCCCGGGCGATCGTGAACAGAATCTCCTCGATCGGCTCGCCGTCGACTTCGCGGGCGATTCGCTCGATACCCAATACGGTGCCGAGATCCCCGTTATAGATGGGCTCTTTTTGGGCATCCTTGGCCGTTTTGCGTAACAATAGTCGATCGCCAATCGCGACCTGGATCGTGCAACGCTCGCCCGGCAGCACTTCGGTTTCGATGCTAACGCTGCCCCCTACGCTCAATTCACTGCGAGCGAATCGGGCATCGCGGATTTTGTTGTTGAGCGCTCGAACCTGTTCGTTAGTGTCGGCGAGAACGAGGATCTGGGACCAGTCCAACTCTCGAACGACGCCATCTTTTCCTGTTAGGCCGGCTTTCATGTCACCGAAAACATCGCCAACCAGCTCGTCAGCCTCGTTCACACCGTCCGCGAAAACCCTGAGCTGGTCGTCGCGCTGCATATGCCGAATTGCATCGCTCACCTTGCCTTCATACAGGGCCTGGGCAGTCGGTTTGAACTGGTCTACCTGACGGGCGATCGTTTCGATCTTCGCGCAGCGGTCGCCAACAGCGTCATGCAGGAGGCCGAACAGTGCGGCGGTTTCTACGGCGTCATGCTGGTTTCTGTCACCCACGCAGATCAGGCGGGCACCGGCCTGGTGGCAAGCCACTACTAGGTTATGCATCTGATATGTGTCCAGCATGCCGGCCTCATCACACACGACGATATCACCACGTCCAATGAGGTCCTGCTTTTTGACGCGCTCGCCGGCCTGCTGAGCGGCCAAGGCCTCCTGGTGCTTAATGAGCAACGAATGGACAGTCTGAGCCTGGATGCCGGTCGACTTCGCCAACTCCGTCGCCTGCTTGTTTGCAGGCGCAACGCCAATGACGCGGCGCCCCTGCGCCTTGAACGCCTCGGCATATACGCGGAAAGTCGGCGCCATGGTGGCCGACTTGCCCACGCCAGCGGCCCCCTTGAGGTATGTGTACTGGCCTGGCCCAGTCAGATCGTAGGCAGCTTGGCGTTGCTCCAGACTAAGCCTGAAGGGCTTTTCACCCGGTTTCTGGGTCGACTGTTTTTCTTTCTCGTAGCCATCGATCACCAGGTCTACGAGGGTCCGGTCGACGTTCCAACTCGGATCATCAAGGCCGGCATGAACGGCTTTTAGGCAGTCAGCTTCGAGGGTGATTAGCTCTTTCGTCGTGTACCGCTTCGACGGCATCCGGCCGTGTTCGTCGGGCTGCTGGGGGATTTCGATGAGTCCGAGTTGTTTGAAAATCTCCGACTTGGTTGCTTCGATTTCATCGAGTCCACCTTTGCCAATAGTCAGGTGCGCAGCTGCAGAATCGATCGCGAACTCATCGATCACGGTGGATCCACGAAACACCATGCGCTGCAGTTCAGCGAGACTCGGAGCCTGGAGCTCTTTAGCTGTAGATGCTCTCAGCTTGATTGTAGGAATCGCTTCGCGCCAATGGGCATCCAAGCTGTCACCTAGCTCAATGTCCTTCGCATCGCGGCTTCGGACAGCGATCGCCTGAGCTGCAGCTTGGCCAGAGGTGGCCATAGTCTTCTTCTCGGCCTGGATTTGCTCGCTGCGCTTAGAAAATTCGGCAACAAGTTCCTTCGACACTGAAGATTCATTGATGCGCAGGCCGTGACCGCTCCAATCAACGACCATCGCCGATGCCAACTCGGGTAGTTGTGCCTGGAGACGCTGAAAAAAGGCCACGTCAAAGACGGCCCCGAACTCCTTCTGGGTCTTGTATAGCCATCCCGCATCGAGGGTTAGGAACTTGCCGTCGACGGTGCGAACGAAGTTCGGCCGCTCTAGATGTACATGCAACTGGGGATCAGGGAAGTCCTGACCAGGGGCGCGACGTGCTGTGCAATGAGCATATGTCAGGGTGACGCATTCGCCGGTTACAGACTCTGCGCCCTGAGCGCCTTCACGTCCGCGAATCCGACCAGTAAGGTGCTCGCGCTCAATCGCATCGTTGACGGCTCCCATCATGCATTCCTGGATCACGCGACGGGTTTGGTCGTCGGTCTGTGCCCAGTAGATACTGATGGACTTCTGCATGGACACGCACGAGCTGAAGCCAAGGACAGGATCCGTTGCCGATTTTTCTTTGCCCTCCTTCTCCAGTCGCTCCAGATCACCGGCGTCGAGCTGCTTTTTCGAGGACGGGTTTGCCTTCTTTGATTCAGCTTCCTGAATAGCCTTGTCGATGGCGTTTTGGCGCTTCTCATCGAGGAACGCCTCACCAGTGCGCGGATTGATGCCACGGAAAAGAGCTAGGTAATCACCGTCCTGGGGATGCTCACCGAGGTCCAGCTTGTTGGCCAACGGGCCGGCAATACCCGACGCCAAGGTGTCGTTGCCGGACTTGTGGTAGTAGTCCTCGCGCCCTGTGCCCTGGTCGCCTTCCACCTGACTGACGATCGCTGCGATCTCGGCATCGACTTTCGCCAGTTCGGCAGCCATTACTTCATCTGTCACGCCACGCTCTGCGCCCAGAGTAATGCGCTCCTCACGTAAGGCCTGAAGCTCCTTCAGTTTCTTTTCGAAGTAGCTGGCTTTGGCTGCAAAATTGCCGGCCGTGGTCTTCTGATTGCTCATCCCGTAGTGGCTCATCGCTCGATCTCCATGCCTGTCTGCTCGGCAATGAGGCGATCCATAACCATCGGCACGAGCCGATTGAGCATCGGCTCGACGGTGCCGGCGAGCAGTTCAGGCCGGCGTTCAGCCTGGCTGGCGAGAACCTGCAACAGCAGATCAGGAAGAGCAGAGCCCAGAAGGGAAGAAACGGACTGGGTGATTGCGCCTGCCATCGAAGCCACAACCGGACCATCGAGGAGAACGGGAACAGGTCGGGAAGGCTCGGCGCTGAAACGCTGCGCAGCCATGAAGCCGGCGATTTCTTCGTCTGTGCGCAGGGACATGAGGGCATCGAGCACGCGGCCTTGAGCAACGCCCAGGCGAGCCGAAAGGCGTTCCAGACGCACTGCCGCAACTTCATCCAGGTACTGGGTCGAGGTCTTCGCCCCGGCCTTCTTCCGCGCCATTTTCCTTTTCCCTTCTGAGAACGCTTCTCAGGTAGACGGCTTTAGCCGGCGTACCTTGCTTTTGCTTTGTTGCTTTTCCGGCTTGGAGGCCGCGCACAGCGCGGGCTCCGGGCCGACGCGAAGCACCCGAAGGGTGCAGATGTGTTAACGAAAGCTGTATATATACAAGCATATCGCATCACTTTAAGCAAGTTTTGCTTGACTAGCACTAGTTTGCAACTAATATGAACCCTAAGCGGTCAACCTTTGCAGCTTGTTTGCAATAAACCGCCAACTAGAAGCCGAACCTTTGGTAGAGTTAGCAAGCAGTTTTAAACAAACGCAGCGACCATAGGTGAATGCCATGTTTGACCGACGCACAGACGCCGAACGCGCCCGTGATGAGCAGGACCAGCTGGAGTGGATGCGGATGCAGCAGGAAGAGGCCGATCGCAAAACGGCGGCATTGAAAGCCGAGCTGGAGCGTATGAAGGCCGCCGCTGAATCTGGCAGTGGCCAGAAGAACGTAAGGGGAAGCGTCACCAAAGCTTTGCTGCCGAGGATCGAAATCCTCCGCGAGGCAACGCGCTTAGGAACACCGATCACGCAACAGCAGGAAATGCTGGAAAGGGCAGGAATCGTTGTTAGCTACAACAGCTTGCGCAAGTTCATCCAGAAATTCCTGGCTCGCGAGTACCGAGAGTTTCTGGCGAACGTACGAACGACCGGAGCTGATCCTGATTTTGGGCGTGAGTTACACCCTGAAGTCATCCGCACAAACACCCCTGAAGCCTTCGATAAGCGACCAGCAGAAACAACAAGCATTAAGGAAGAAAGCGGTTCAACTGCAGGAAATATTGACTTAGAGCGGGCGGCAACCCTCGAAAGTTTCTCTAGAAATCAACGGGAAAACCCATGAGCAAGAAGGAAGAGAAAATGGCAAAAGCAGCAGCAGTTGCTCACCTGGTGGAAATGGACGACCTTAACCTCGATTCGTCGTGGCTCACTGCATCGCGAATCCGCCCGCTGCAACTCCCAGTTGGTAGTGACCCTGGCGCGTCGATTGAACACCTGATCTACGGCAGCGGGCTGGACAGCTTCGTTTTGGACATCGGTGGCAATGAGACAGCGAGCAAGACCATCACGGCCATCGGTGAGCAGATGTTACTGCGGCACTTCGACCTGACTCTGATTCCCGTACGCGACGAAGGCCAGGATGTTGATAACGCCTTCAAAACCATCAAGCTGATCCGCGAATTCGATAAGCAAACCCCGATTGCCATCCTGCTCAACGACATCACCAGTCGCACCCAGGACACCACGGATCTCGCGCTGCGCGAAGCGTTTGCCGAAGTGTTCGATTTGGCTGAGCAGACCGGCACCGAGCTCCTTGTCATGCCTCGAATCGAACGCTATGGCCGTAGTCGGCGCATCGGCCTGACTCAGTGGGAGATCTCCGAAGAGCGCGAAGCGATCGCTGATCGCCTGCGCAGCATCATCATCGAGGCCGAGCAGGCTGGTGACCTCGACCGCGCCAAGCTTAATACCCGCCTGATGCGTGCCGTGACCGGCTCAAAAACCGTGCGTGAAATGATCAATGTGGTGTTCAAGCGCCTCGATCAGATCCTCGGTCAACGCGATCGTCTGCGCATGATGGTCGTTTCGACCAAGGGCGGGGTCGGCAAATCGTTTACCTCACAGCAGCTGATCGCGCCATACCTGCTCTATTCGTTGGGTGGCCGCCATGAGTGACATCGGCGGCGCAATCCGCTCGATTGATGAGCTCGTTGATGAAGTGACGCGACTCCACGTTCTCCTGCGCGGCAATCGCGATTATCCAGGCATCCTGGAAGAGTCTGTGAAACTCATCGATAGGCTGGACGGTGTTGCTGGCCATCTTGCCAGCGCCTCCCTGTTGAGCGAACAACTGGGGGCCTTGCCTGACCGCCTGCTGCGGTCGGCAGATGACATGCAGTTCAGGGCGGCCTTGCGTGAGTCGATCGCGCAGGTACTGGCTGACTCGATCGTTGACGCCAAACGCCATGTGCAAGACGAAGCGGCTCAGATCGCGATCGATGAGTTGAGCATGAAGATCAACCTTGCCATGGCCAATGTAGGTGAGAGCTCGGCAAATCTGTTTGCCGAGCGGAATCAGCTGAAAGGCAAATTCGAAGCAGAGAGAGAAAAGAACGCCGTGCTGGTCCAACGAATGAAGTACTTCGAGCAGGACAAGGACAACGCACTTCGCTTGATCTCGGCCGACTTTGCCGCCGCGAGCAATCGCGCCGGCAAGGCCCGATTGCTCGACCTATGCGCCGGCCTGGTTATCGGTGTCGTTGTATCTCTGACCACACTTGTGCCGGCGGCTGAGCTGTACCTCAAACAATCTACCCAAAACCACCACCAATAGCGCTAACGCGCAACCACTACTGACGGAGAAAATCGCATGAGCAACCATAGCGATGACGGGGATTTTCGTGCCCGAAAAAAGAAGGTGAGCTTGCTTGGCAGTGACGCGGAGGCGTTTATCCGTGCCCGACGCGAGGAGCGCGAAGAGTTCAAGCGCCTTGAGGGGCGCGACCTTCATGAGCTGGACACACTGGCCAAGGATCCTCGCATGGAGGAGTTGCATAAGCAACATCAGCAGCGGGACGACGCTCCAGCATCCCACGCTGAGCAGCGCAAAGATGCCCAGGAGGTGGTCCAGGAGGAGCAAAAAAAGCTGACTGATCAGCAGGTCAACCAGGAAAAACAGAGCGAATACGCCGGGAGATCAATGTGATGGATAACAGAACCCTCATTGCAGCATCGGCACTGGTCGCAGTTTTTACTGGCCAGGTGGGCGCTTGCCCTCTTGAAGATTGCCTGCCTGGATTGAGCGAGCCTCAGTTTCAGTCTCGTGACCAAGACATGCTCGGTGTGTATGACCTGAAGCAGTCTGGACAAGCGGCAATGCACGTTGGGCTAATCGCCGCTGATTTCAGAATCGCACTACTCGAAACTGAGAATCGCGCTCTTCGTCTGGCCTTGGCAACTGGCACTCCACCTGACGTCAGCAGCCTCAAGCTTTATCCGAGCCTGAACAGTTTTCTAGACGCGATGAAATCGGACCTGATTCAGACAGAAACAACTGGCCGGATGCCGCAATTGCGTCATTTTGAGCAACGGGTCCGCAATGCGGACACCCGAGCAAAAATTGCTGATGCGTCGCGGGCGCTGGTAATCGAGAGCGCTCAAATTGCTGCGGCGGCGAACGCAACTAAGCAAGCGCAGTGAAAGGGTGGCTCACCTGAGCGGCAACTCAGGTGAGCCGGTTTCGCGGCAGGAAAAACCCACGAAAGGAAGAAATTGTATGGTAACGCAATTCCGTAATTACATGGAAAATCTGCTTCTTTGGGTCACAGATCCTGAAGCAGCAAAACGCGCCTGGCGAGAGCGCCGTACCCAGGCCATTCGCATAGCGCTTGGCCCACAACTGAGCGCGGATACTCGCGGTTGGCCGGCCAATCAGATCCTCCACGATGATGTGATAGAGGCCCTCCCATCGGATCGTGCGTCTCTTACGCGCCGCGCCTTCTATGGCCGCGCTGCATTCCATGCGGGCGCTCGACTCCAGAAGCGCCTACGCGCCCGGAATTTCGCGCTGAGCGTCGGTGCGTTCTTCCTGGTATCCGCAACGGCCTACCTCTTGGGTCGCAACGGTTCCAGCCTCGCCTGGCAATGGGGGTCGATCACTGCCGGTCTCTGCATCGCTGTGGCGGGGGGGTACGTTTTCCGTTGCTCACTCGGTCTGACGCCTGCGGCTTGGCGCCTGATAGTCCCTGCCGGCCCGCTGCTGACTGAGGATGAAATCCAGGATGTGAAAAAGTTCGGCTCTCGCGTGTTGCTGCGCGTAACTCCGCCTCGGACTCCTGCCGATCTGGTAGGCTCGTATCGATCATGGACGTACGATCGCGACGGCAATCCTGTTGATGGCCAGATCGTGCCCGATGACCTATCGGTGTCCTACTTGCGCAAAGCCCTGGTTGATGAGTCGATGCCAATGGCTGTCGCCGGAATCGCCATTCTGCTGGCAGGTCTATTCGTCGCTTCAGATTCCCTGAGCTGGTTCATCGCGCCGGTCGCCGCCGGCGGCGCTGCAGCTTGGTCGCTCCTGGCGATCTTCGATCTGTCCTCAATCGCTAAGACCCGAGCTGCGGCGGCCCGCGAGGCCCTGGCGGTCTCTGCCTATCCCAAACTCATTGAGCAGGAAGGTAAGAGCAAATTCGCGGACTTCGATCGCGCATTGAATGAACAGATCGAACGAGCAATGAGCGAAAAGTCTTCGTTCATCAACCTGGGCACTGCAACTGATCTATTTGCTGAACGACGTGATCCGTATAGCCCCGCCCAAGCGGGCATGCCTTTCGGCCTGTCTGTGGGGGACCTTTCGACGCACATGCTTGTACTGGGCCAAACCGGAACCGGTAAAACGGCAGCGGTGATTCGGCCAGTGGTCTGGCAATGGCAAGAGGCGAGAGCAGGCGGCCTGCTGGTACTGGACGGCAAGGGTCAACTTCCGAAAGAGCTCGCCGGCCTGCCCGGTTACCAGGTTATCAGTCCCGAATCGTCGAACTTCAACGCCATCCAAAATCTCCAGCCGGATGAAGTCGCCGATACTCTTTTCCAGCTATTCAGTTCCGATAAAGGTAATGCGGGCGACGTTTCGGGCAGCGAGTGGGAGCAATTCGCCCGTGAGCTACTGCGCAGCACGGCGAAAGTTCTTGCCCTCATGAATGCCTTGGAGCCGGTCGAGTGGCCATGGAATCTCAGCTCAATCTACAAACTCGCATTCGAGCCAAGTAGCCGTGATCGCGCAAAAGAACTGATCGAAGGCGATTGCATGCATCTTCTCCCTGGACACCTGCATCGTGCTTATAACTCGTTCATGGTGCGCCACCTGCAGAAAGCTACCGAAACCCGTTCGTCCATCGAACTCAATTTGGAAACCTGGCTCGGTACTCTAATCAATGATCAAGAGCTTGGTGCGTGGGCTGACTGTGTTGAAGGTGTCGAGATCGAGGACTGCCTCTACGGCGCAATGATTGGGCTGGCTCTACCTGATACCCAGAGTGGCGTTGCCGTTTCGGCGCTGGCCAAGCGTCGCTTCTATAGCGCGATCAAGCGCCGTGGCGACAACTGGAAAACCGAAGGTCAGGAGCCTGTGCTCCTGGTAGTCGACGAGGCACAGGATCTGGTTTCGCATGAAGAGCTGGCGATCCTGCCTAAAGCCCGCTCGCTCGGTCTGTGCGCGTTGTACTCAACTCAGGGCCTCGATGGTCTGCAGGTTGCACTGCAGGACGAGCAGGCCACGATCATGCTCCTGGATCAATACCGTTCTGTGGTGAGCATGCAAGTCGGCTCTGAGATGACCCTCGACTACGTTTCCCAGCGCCTGGGGACTGCGCCTCGCGTGGTGTTTTCTGAGGTCGCTGCGAACACAACTGATCCGGTGGCCACGGCAAACCTTTACGGCGCCAATGCTGGCGGTTACTCCACTGGAACCTTGGCTGCCAAAGCGCAGACATCCGACGAGATGATCAAAGTTGGCCGCTCGTATAGTCATGTCGGCCAAGCTATCAGCACTGTCTCTGAATTGGCGAAGAAACTGGGTGCTGAACAGGCATGGCAGCAGCTGCCTGCCGCAATTCGTCGGGAGCGGCCGGCTGGCAGCGTAAAAATTGGCGAGATCCCGCTCGTGTCGCCGGAGGAGATCCGGTCGCTGACGATGAAAAAATTCACGGCCCTGGCTGCGGTGAATCGTTGCGGCACCGTCCGCCGCGCCCAGATCCGTCTCAATCCGATGTTCACATTCCCGACCGAGCAGCAAATTGAACAGCCCGCTGAGGAGGTAGCAGCATGAAAAACTCTTCCGCACATCTCCTCGCCCAGCATGGCGACCTGCTCCAGGTCGGTTCGGTTATCGTCGGCGAGCCGCTACAACTCAAGTCTGGCCGGTTAATGAAAGCGATCGGTGTCGCGGCGCTCTGCGTCGCAGTTGCCGCCGGCGCGGGGTACTTCACCCAAGGGGTTCGGGAAGAGTCTGCTCGTATTGCTGCTGCCGAGAAGGCAAAGGCTGCACGAGTGGCCGAGGAAAAGCGCATTGCGGCCATCCAGGTGGTGGGCCTACAACAACGCCTGACGGCATTGCAATCTCGGATCAGTTCTAAGCGTGATGCCTTACTGGAACGCTTCGGGCCGCTACTGGCCAATAGAGAAACAGATCCTGACGTGGATTATCTGCTTCAGCGCTATCCAGCACCAATCAAGCCCCTTCAGGGCATTGATCCAGCTGCATTCGAGGTCTTCATCGAACTCGATCGCGACAGCTGGGTTGCGAATGGAACCAGTCCGAAACTGGATGAGCATTATCAAACTGAAAACGCAAAGATCCAGGAAGGCATGAACTACTTGGACAAAATCAACCGCGAGCTACTGCTGATTGCGCAAGGCAAAACGGCCACAGGCTCAAAAACTGAGACTCGGGAGCTGAAAGATGCCGCGTCCCCGGCGAAGCCGGCAGCTTCTCGCTCTGTGCCGGCCGCTCCGGCAGCACCCGAGCCGCTCATGCCGCCGGAAACTTCAGCACCCGTGCCGGCGGCAAAGCCTCGCGCGGCGCCCACGGGCGTGCCTGGCAAGGTCCAGGTCCTGGACTGGTAGTCTTGTCGGCTCGCGCCTTAAAGGATCCCGGCCTCGGCCGGGATCTTTATGCCCGCTGCGCGGGCCAAGCCCAGAAGGGAATACGGTGAGCGCCGGGGCGGGACATGTCCCTGCGCACCAGGGGGAGGCTTTGAAGGATTGCTGGCAAATTCGGCGCCAGAAACGAAAAAACCACCGTGAGGTGGTTTCTTCGTAAAGCAGTTTCATATGTCCGCGGGTGGAGGCTTTCGCCCTCGTTTCCCTCGGCTACTGGATTCAATCTAAGGATATTCGCGGTTGTCGTCAATGCTTGCTCAACCTATCGCGCCTCGACTGCGAATCTGCTCAGTAGCTGGACCATTTGCTCCTGGTACTCGCTGTACTCGTCCAGGAGCACTGGGTCTCCGGCTAACCCTGGTAAATAATCAGGCCCGTACTCAGCCGCAAGAGCACCTTGAAGCATCCAGTCCAGATACAAGGGGCGCAACACCCTCTCAGCCAGCCCGGGTTTGCCGTGCGCCCAATAGAATCGATGCTCGGGGGTAGAGACGAAAGCGCAGCCTTTCGCCCATGCAACATAGTCAACTTCCCAGTAAATTCCGATCGCATCAAGGTGGATCGCGAACCAAAGTGAACCACTGGGTTCTTTCGATGCCTTGGCTCTCCAGGATTGCGGGTAGGCGTTGCAGGCCAAGCCGGCGAAAGCAGAGCCCGGGTAGTAGACCATTCGATCACGGCCGATCTGCAAAACGGGCACGGTGTTAACTATGTGATCTACTACGAGATCAGATAAGTGAGGTGGGATCATGGTAACGACCTTAGAGTTTCACAAGGTTGACAATGACTACAAGCTAGGTGATCTTACGCTGGAGCACCCGGTAGGTGCTTGCCGACCCGAATTGGCATAGCCTAGTGCAACTACCCGAACTCCACTCCTGAAATGCTTGTGCATCTCAACCAGCTGATTTCTCTGATCGGGTCCTGGAAATCCTTACTGGAAGGAGATTCACCGATGAGCATTTCTATTTCTTTGGCAGACATTGCCACCGCAAAAAAGATGGCCAAGCAATCAAGGCCATGCTACCTCACCTGACTTACAATCAAAGACTGAATGAGGCTGCAAAGGATTTTTTCAAGCTGCGGAGTTATCACGAACTCGTACAGTTGCGTGGGGCTACGATTATGTCTCATGTCAAAATATGCGACAGCATAGGAAGCTGCGCCTACTGCGGCTTTACGTTCGCTCCAGACCTTCACGAAGATGTATCCCTCCATCAAGAACATCATGATCAGTACGAAGCGGCAGTCACTGCACTCGGTTACAAACCAGACTTGCAAAGAGAGCGAGAACAATTGAAGAGCGATGGTTACTCCGCTGCATATAGTGGAAAAACTATCGAAGATCGTGTTGAAGGAGCTCTTGCAGCAATGAAGGGGCAGTTCGACCGTTCACTTGAATACGCCATTCATGGTGAATATTGGAAGGAACATCCTTCTTTCGGAAGCTTCGTCGCTATGATGAGTAATCACTACTACCATTTTGCCGACGACACAAAGGCCGAGCTAGCTCGGCGCTTTGGCGTAATTCATGGTGAAATAGGCGAAGAAAGGGCTTACTGGCGGCCACAACGGTAAGTTATAGGTAGAACCAAATCAAACTACAGCAATAATAACTTCATCATTCGCCGCCACCTTGAGGAGGCGGCTGTCTTCCTGGTGGATTGATCATTCGACTGATAGAGCCCGTCAGAATCTGGCGGGTACTCATCGACAGCCCACCCATGATTCCTTGCATGCTGTTCTCGTACGGGTTCAGGCCTGGCTCAGAAAGGCTAATCATGTTGAGGACACTGCGGGGGAAACTTGTGATTAGTTGAGCACTGGTGACGACCACGTTCCATGACAGCAAGATGATGACTATGACCATCAGCAAGCCACCAATCAGGATCCCGCCTAGACTTTCCAATGGGCGCCCGACTTCAGCCACGCCTGGATCAAACATGCCCCAAAGTCCCATGGCCATCGCCTGGACCATCGCCAGACCGACTGCGCTGATCACGATCGCTGCTGCCAGACCACCCACGGCCAAAGCAGGATAGAGGAAGATGAAGATGAAGGCGTTATACCCTTTCGCCGACAGCTGGGAGGTGTGCTCTTCGCCTTTCGGTGCGGCCATACCAGCCGACCAGAGCGTCACTCCGAAAAACGTCGTCGCAACTGCGACGAGCCAGCTAATTGCCCCCATCAGTCCATAGATCGCGAAAAGCAGAGGCATCACGTAACCGAGCAACCCCCCGGAGATAATCATTACTCCGCCGATTGCTTTTGGCAGCGTCCCATCGGTGATTGAGCTCAAACCTGGAATATATTGGGCTATCGTCCCACCCGCAAAAAAGCCAATGCCAGTGCCAACGAGCGAGCGTCCCCAGGCCGCGATGTTGTGGATATTCTGATTCGAGGGCCCGGTCGTGGACTTGAGGATGTCGAGCGAAAAAACTCTAGCCAGCAGCGACTTTTCAGTACCAGTATTACCAGGTTGAATTTGAGCCAGGGCTTCGTTCTCGACCAGCTTTGATAAGTCGTCACCTGCCGTCAGCGTAGACAGTGCCGACTTTGGCATCATCTGAGCTGTAGCTCCTTCCGAGTAGCTCGCGGCACGTGAGAAGTCACTCGCTGCGCGCAGCACAAAAGTGCCACCAAGCATCCAACCCCAATTCTTTACTTCATTAAAATACGCTTCACTGCGAGCAGCCTGGTCGGTAGCAATTGTGGTGGCGATGGTTTGCTCAACCACTTTTTTGTACCAGTCAGCGGACTGACTAGCCCATGTGATGCTGTCTTCAAAAAACTTCTTCGCGTCCCCTGCCCCCACAGTCCCGTCTCGGGCCGAAATTGCCTGCTGGACGGCATGCTCAACCAGACCGATCCAGATTTGACGCTGAGCCGAGGCTATACCGGCCTCGATAGAGGCAGCATTGTTTTTCTTGACCTGTGCGTACTCATCGCTGCAAGTCATTGAAGACAACCAGCCGGCTTGGCAAAACCACCCCTCGGTTTCCATCTCCCTTTCGACCGTGCCAGTAACAGCGTCGGGTTCGATCAGTCCCTGGACACCCATGCTGGCAGCTCGGGCCAATTCGTCACTCGGCGGGATTAACGGTATCTGCAATGATCGGCCAGCGTTTGCGATATACACATCTGCAGCAGCCGTTTCAGTCGAGCCTGCAGCGGGATATTTACTGCCGTAAACCTGGTTCCATCTGATTTTCAGAGCCTCTTCTGCAAGGTCGCGACTCGAAAGTGAGATCATCTGATCGTTAGGATCTCGAAAAATCTTCAGACCGGCGAGTTGAACCGCTGAGATTTTCCAGCTGTTTAACATGTCCAAAGCGACTTTCGCGTCAACTTCAACTCGAAATTTCGGATCGCTAAACAGGTTATGGCGATGCATCAGCTCAAAAGCATTGTGCTGCATAGTGTCGCCAAATTCTGCCGCAGACTTGGAGATACCTGCGACAAGTGCGTGCCCAGGCGTCAAACTGATCGGAATTCCGCCAGCACTAGAGACCGGAATAACTGGTGCAATTAAAGACAAGGCGACGATCACCCGCAGCGGGTAGAAAAATGCCTCGTTTCCATCTCTTGCACCGAAAAAGTTACCATTGTTTTTGAGTCGAAAAATACCGAGAAACATGGCCCAGGCCGCTAGAGCGCCGAACATCGCAAGGCCAAGTGTTGCGAACGCGGACGCAAAGATTGTCAGTGGCGTTACGTCTTGGGCAATGAAATCAGTAACTTCTGACGGGTGAAATATCCAACGCCCAAACATCCAGGACAATACCAACTGTGAAAAACTGGTCATCACTTAGCCCTCACCCGAACTTGGTAATCAGCCGGCAACGTTTTACCGACGAGCAAACTCGGATTACGGATAACATCCCTCAGAAATTTAATTACTGATGGAGCGCTTTGCGAATAGGCCATGTTCACACGATATGCATTTTGGAAAAGCATCATGCACACCATGTTCAGAAAGGCCAAATTTGCAAAAATCATCAGACTACCCCGGTCCCAATTTGCAACCAGATTACCGAGCACCCCAGCTATGCCGAGAATAAGAATCGCGTTCACGAATAAAAGTGACTTATAGGCACGTCGTAATGAATCATTAGTAATCATGCAATCTGTGCACATTTTATCCCAGAGCAGGCGATCATCAGTTTCCGCCAGCTCACGATCACCTTTCGCCTGGTCACGAATAGCCTTGAACCAGCGGTAACCCCCTTTAATAAAGTAGATCGGCAAGCTTACTGAATATTTCAGCTCGCGTGCAGCATTCTTCGTCTGGCTGTAGCCGGTCAAATAACCTGCGACTGTTTTGAGCTTACTCATGATCAGTCTCACTGGTATAAACTGGTGGAACTGGAACCGGCGGAACCTGTATGGCAGCGAATGTATTTGGGTGAGGCATTGGTGTCGCTTCACGCCCTGGAACAACAAGGCCAAAGTAAATAATAAAACCAATCCCAATCGCCCGTGGAATCTTTACTGAGGCCTCTTTAAGCAGCATTTCTAATCTCCTCATCTAAGATTATTTCTACAGTCCCAGCCAGTGCTGCTATTACGTGAGCGTCGTGCTCACAGATTTCAGGTAATTCGCACGCCTTGACTTGAATCTCACGGAGAGCAGCCAAAGCGCGGTTAAGTTTATCCGTTGTAATGCTCATACTCTTTCCTTTCGAATTTCTAATGCTAAATCTTAATAGCCGGCACCAAAACCTTCCAATTGCATATTTCTAATCAGGTAAATATTTTTGCAATTCTGTCAGCATATAATAATCAAACACGAGGAAGAATTTAGCGCCCACAACTCTCAAACCAATAGCTATAAACTATGGCTTGACTATTAATATCCCACCCACAAAAAAACCCCTCATTGAGGGGTTTTTTTGCGAAGCTTGATCAGTACCGGCGAAGTATTCCGGTCATCTCGTTATAGAACTCCTGGGGATGCTCACCATGGGTCTCGATATCCTTCTCAGCTACATATGCCCGCCAAGTGCCATTCTCAAAGACAAACTTAAATCCATCAGTGCTTGCTGTTCGGCGATTGACGCCACCGTAGTTGTCAATGGGACGGACTTTTTCGACGCCATCGACGACCAGGGATAAATAGCCGGTGTCTGGATTGCTTTTCTCATTCCAGAAGGTCAGTACGATTTTTTTTGCCTTGGGTGTGCCGAGTGCATCCTCCAGATATTGAGAGGCTTTCGCACTGTAAACTGCGTCAGTAGTCGCAGCTTTCGGCATGACCTGATTCAACTTCTGTTCGCCACACCCAACCAGGGCGACCAGAGTCAGCACTAGTATGGCGATTTTGATTTTCATGATTTCAGTCCTCTTTACTTCGCAATTTTCAACCGGATCGCATGATTTGTGTATCAGCGGGCTCATAGCTCGATCAGCTGAGGAGTGAGCAAGGCCAAGTAAGCGGCTGCAGTCACGTACAGCAGGCCGAGGACAGCAGATCCAGATATCGTTAGACCGGTGTGAGCGGCGTACGTCAGGCCGGCGATCGCAAACGCCCAGGTCATCGCTGCAGCGCCGCAACCGAACACCAGAGCAAACATCACGAGAGCAGCGAGCCAGCGGAAATCAGAGATCGAAACATAACGACCAAAGTCGACACAGGCCTCCAGGCCGGCAACCAGAAAGCGCACTGGAATGCGAGCGATCCGGCGAGCGGTCGTGAATCCGGGCCAGAAAATACTAAGTGCGTTCATCGTTTATCTCCCGCACCAGGTCCTGCTGCGCTTCGCGCCAGGCCTGGATGATCTGTTTAACCTCAATAGAGCCGTGATGTAGTTTTTCGCGTGTACCTGGAGCAAGCCGGATCCTCGTGCTGGAACCAATCTCGGCATATACGCCAATTTTGATCTTCAGTTCCTCAAGCTCCATCAGGTCAACAGCACCGGACTCAACCATCAGTGCGACCGCTTCCAGGTGCTCGCCCTGCATCAGGAGCAGGGCGACATCCAGGCTTGGCGGTGAAGCCAGGCGCAGGCTCATTACTGAGCCTTATCCATGGCCACGGGCTGGATCGGTGCCTTCAGGCGGATCTCGACCCGGCGGTTTTGTGCCCTGCCCTCCTCCGTGCCGTTGTTTGCGATCGGCTGGGACGGGCCAGCACCGTAGATCTGGATGCGAGTTTTATCGATGCCTTGGGCGATTAGGTGTTTGCCGACGCTGATAGCGCGCTTCTGGCTCAGCTCAATGTTGTTGGAGTTGCTACCAATGCTATCGGTGTGGCCAGTCACCTCAATGTTGTTTTCTCCGTACTGCTTGAAGGAACCAGACAGCTTGTCCAGGTTAAATTGGGCAGCAGGAGACAGTTCGGTCGAGCCATTAGCGAACGTGATCGCACCAGGCATCACCAGCTTGATGTCATCGCCTTGGCGCTGTACGTCGATGCCAGTGCCGGCAGTTGCCTTGCGCAATTCGGCTTCCTGGCGATCCGCATAGACGCCGTAACCCGCGCCGGCCAGACCGCCGATACCGGCACCGATAAGTGCGCCCTTGCCGTGGTTGCCTTTATTGATCAGTGCGCCTGCAGCGGCGCCGGCGATGGTGCCGATACTCCCCCAGGTCAAGGTCTGGTTGCGCGAGCCGTCTTTGTCAGTCGGGGCGAGGTTGGCGCAGCCGGCCAGGGAGAGGATGCTGATGATGAGCGATGCGGAGATGATCTTTTTCATTGTCGAGTCCTTTACTGCGACGGGTTGATTGGGTTTGCACGCAATGGCATGCGAAGCCGCGGGAGCGGCAGATCAACTGGTGTCACAGCGAAGACCCGACTGGGCGTTTCTTTTTATTGCCTCCCCTCCCCTGTCGCTGATCCGAGGAAGTTCAGTGCGCAGCTTATATCTACACCGTACTACTTAAAACTCCAGCCGAGTTGCTGCCCGACTGGATTAGTCTAACTTTAGGGCTGTGGAGGCTCGTAGTCGCGGTACTCACCGCGCCACTCAGCGGCTTCGTCCTGGTCAATCCGACCTTGGCTCAACAGAGCGAGAATATGGATTTCGGTCAACGAACAAGCTGACCGGCTATGGAAAGTGCGGAGCGCGTTGTCCAACAGAAAGTCACGGACATCCACGTCTAATAGAGCGCCCTCGTGCTTAGCGCCCTCCTCAAGCTCTATGGTGGCCTCATCCAAGGTTTTGTCGGCTGACCAGTAATCGGTCAAGCTGCATTGGCCCAAGCTATCAGCATCCCAGATCTGGGCATGAGTATATTCGTCGTCCCCATCTAACTCGACCCGGATCAGGGCTTCCAGCTCTTCTTCAGCAACTTTGGCGTCATCACTCAGCTTGCCGACCCTGTTATTGTCGTCCCAAACATCTTCGGCGCCGCCCACAATACGGGTGGCCAGTACTTGGAACTCGGCACTGCGTAGAAATGCTGCGATGGCCGAGCCACGCACATCGCTGGGAACTCTATAGCGGCGCACCAGGCCATGCCAGACGCTGAACGGGACTCCGTTACCGACCTCGCCATTGACATCCGCCTTAATCTCGCCGCTGCAGATGTCAATGGCAATGTAGGCAGGCTGCGGTTGCAATTGACGATCGTACTTTTGGTACAACGGTGCAATCGAGTCTGCAATGTCTTGTAAATCGTTGAGGATAACAATCACATCTTTCATGTCGGAGCTCCGTAACTCTGTTAATCGAATGATTGAAACGAGAACATTCGAAGGGTGCCAGAAACAACTGGGACACATATGAGTAACAGCGGCCATCCGACAGGACATTTTTAATTATTGCCTAACCTCCCCTACCGCTGTTCGGGGGAAGCTCGGTGCACAGTCATTAACTACAAAGCACTTCTTGAAGACAATTATCCCCCAGCACAACTACATATACAAGCACTTCACTCACGAGCACTCATGATAAATATATATCACAAGCGTAGAACTCATATATAATCAACACTAGCAAATAGCCTTGCAGGCCAACAATGAAAAATTTCGAAAGAGACAACTCACTTGATCTAATTAAGTGGATCGCACTATTTACGATGATCATCGATCACGCCTGGTTCGTGCTACCAAATGAAGTCCACGAAAATCTGTACTGGATGCGAATTATCGGTCGGTTTGCATACCCTTTATTCTGCCTGGCGATTGCGGTAAATGTTGTCCGGCAGCCGGTCGGATATCCGAGCGAGTGGAAATACCTGGGTGGGATATTTCTGTTCGCAATGCTGAGTCAATGGCCTTATTCGAGATTTTTCGACAATGGAAATTTAAACATTTTTTTCACTCTCGCACTCGGCTTGTGTATAGCCCAAGCTGCACATCATAGATCGCCAAGGCTAATTGCAGGCGGGTTACTCGCATTTGCGCTGTCGATAGCTTACAGACCGGTGCTTGGATATGGTGTGACAGGGGGGCTACTGCCTGTTGCCTTAATGTTTGCGCTCAAGGCGCAGGGGCTTGAGTCCAGGATCGCGAGCTGGTCAATAGCAGCACTCTTAGCCGTGTTAGCAAACGGCGGCCTACAAATACTGCTGCTATCTGATCAGCTGCTCAGCGATCAGATTGTGATTGGAGTTGCTGCTATTGCACCGCCGTTCGGCCTGTTACTCCTGCAGGTCCGTGTGCGCCCGCTACGGAAAGTCGGTAGCTGGCTATACCCCCTCTATCCAATCCACCTGATGATACTCAAATCACTGTCGATAGCCTGGACCTGATGCGCCCTTACGATCTACGGGAAGAAGAGTAAATGCTGTACATTTCCAACTATTACGACATCGCCCGGCAAGGCAGGGCGGGGCTTCCAAGGAGAGATTTGCCGTGAGTCAAGGCGAGACCTGGACATGTGGAGATTGCGGTGAGCCGTGCATGCCAATCCGCGTCGGCGAGAAAAAAGCTCCGTGTAGTCGCTGCGGGAGCTTTGCGAAGCATATCCACCTAGTGTTCGTCGACGAGGCTAACCTGACGGTGACAGACTTTTTAGACGTTCAATCCAAAAATGTGAACGTGACGGGCAAGCGGAAAATCCGACGACACCTTCAGACGGGAAGCCAATGGAGCGTTTCCCGGGAAAAGTTTGTTGAAAAGGTGCGAGATATCGATCGAGATGCTGATACTTACTACGAGCGCGTCTTAGATCCCGAGACCGGGGAGGTGCTTAGGCACTGCGAAGAGCCGTTAAGCGAACATTTCGGACGTGGGTCGGCGAAGCCCCGATCGGAGTAGCATCGCGAACGACGAAACGATCGAGCGTTCGTGCGTTCTCCGCACCAAGGCTTGTTAAGAAACTGAAACTTCGAAGCCAATAAAAAAAGGAAGGGACTGTGGACTCCGGCATCGTTTATGTTAAAAGCTACAAGGAAGGATTCGATTTCGTGGACTTTCTCAAAGAGGTCCACAAACATCCAGAGTTCTCGCATTTTCTCGTAACGAGATTCGATGCGATCAACGCTCGCGATTATTTTCGAGAATATATTGTTGAAAACGGATTTTCTTCGTTATTTAATTTTTCGCTGGCTTGCGATGCTGTAATGCATGGGGGTATCCATGTGAATGAAATCGCGGACGTCGTTCTTCAATTCGTTGAAAAACTGAAAGGAGTAAAGGATCTTTTCATTATTGATCCCTATTTTTATTCGGATGATCCTGATTGCGTTGCCCTTTTCGAAAAAATGATGTCCGCACTTTCCGACCAGCTTAGCTCCGTGACATTCTTTACGAACGGTAGAACGGCTAATAAGAGTTCGACTATGCATTCTGCCCTGAAGGCAGTTGCGCCAAATGTTTCGATCAAGGATGTTGTTACCGACGAATTTCATGATCGTTTTTGGATAGATGCTGAAAACATGGCTGGCATTGTTATGGGCACCTCCTTGAACGGGATCGGAAAAAAAATCGCGCTTATTGATCACCTGTCCAAACTTGACGCGCGCGAAATCGCCAAACTGGCGCGCCAATTAATCAAGCCCACGACATAGCGCGCCAACAGTCACCGACAGCAACGAGGCAAATTGCAGACTGTAGGCCGTTCTCTGCCAATTATTGTTACAACGCTTATCGGTCAAACCCGATGCAATCACTGATCAGAACGAATGCAAGTGACTGGTCGGGTCGATTGCACCGGGTGGTCAACTGGAGCGCAATTTCGCACACGGCCCTTCAATCCATTTCCTTCCCTTACGGGGCCTCTCAAGCGCCTCTGGCGCTTGATCAAAGATTGGGCATCCCGTCTCGCAGGCGCGCAGATACCCCGACGATAAGCACTACTATGGGTCGATAGAGAATACGAAAAAATCGTACGCTAAGCGTTTGAGTCCATAGAGCTTGAAGCCTTGAGGCTATGGCTATTCAGGAAATCGGGGGCCAGAAACGGCGAATCCCTCTCTAGGAGGGACTCTCAGCCGTCGAATGCATGCGTTCGACGGGGCAGGTCGTTCTTGCGTCGCGCTGGGCGAACTGCTTTCGCAGTAACGGGGTGCGATCCTTTCGGATCCCTGTGACCACCCTTTGGTACACGACTAAGGCGCAAGTTAATTATGCAAGGATTTACAAGCGTTCAAAAGGCCCACTGATCATTTCTGTTCATCCTGCTCCACGCTGAATAATGGCCCTTGCCATGCTCAAAGCTCGCAGCCACGGACTTCAACTCATAGGCCAGGGTCGCTGGCCTAGTCGGCTCACGCAGCGCCTCAACCTGACAGGCCGCATGGTATTTCCCCTGTCGAATTCCTCTAGCTGAGTCGTAATGCATCCAGGGCTAGATGTTAAATTCATGTTAGGCAGCTCGAACCCGTCTAGAGCTCAAGTTCTCCGGGCCTTCCAGATATCGCCCCGCGCAGATACCCCGACGATAAGCACTCCTATCCCGAGGTTGGAGTTTGGGAGTAACGGAACAGAAAAGTGCACTTAAGCCCAACTGCTGCCCCGTCAGGATGGCTGCTGTGCAGCCTCAAGAGCTTTGAAGCCCTGGATGATGGTGCCTGTCGAGAGTGCCAAGCGTAGAGGGCTTGTGTTGGTCTCTACAAAGTCCAGATCGCGATAGTAGCTTGCTGCCTTTTCGTCCTTGGCATCGACCAGGATGAAAGCCACGCCAGAATGCTTGGAGATCGCGTACACCCGTCGGAAGAAATCGACCATTAGCCGCTTGCCGACTCCTTTACCTTGCTGACCTTTGTCCACAGCCAAACGGCTGAGCAGCACTGCCGGCATCGGGTAGCGGGGCATCTTTTTCATCTGCTCTTCGCTGAGGCCGGACTCCACGACGGAGGCGTTGGCCAGCGTGTAGTAGCCTATCAGCTGGCCATCCTCAACAAGCATGAACGTCCTGGAGACGTTGCGCTTTTCGTCTTGGGTAGCCTGTTGGGCGATATAGGTATTAAGGGCAAAGTGACGACCGCAATCAAAAGCTTTGCGGTCTATCGACTTGTCGTACGGGACAGTGTTGAATTCCATTTCCTAAAGCCTTAGCGCAGTGCGAGCAAGGCCTGGAGTTTGGCGTTTGGCGGAGGGGGATTGTCGAGCATCTCACGAGCGACAGCCGAATTCATAACGGTGAGGCCTTCCAGATCCACCAAGTCAACGACCACGGCTTCTTGCTGGCTGCGTACCAGGGCCTGCATCTGTTGCTGCAGCTCCTTGATCTCCTTCTGCATCGCTGACAAGGACGACTTTTCAACATGCTTGAGCTTTGACCAGCCTCGATGGCGTAGGAAAGACTTCACTCGCAATGCATGAGTAGTCTTGACCTCTTCGTGCTGCGAGGGGTCGCCAGAAAATGCGAGCGTCACAAAGCGACCACTGCCGGCTTCCTGAAACAGGGGCTGGCCTTTTGCGGTTGGTTGGGACTTCGATTTATCGGTCATGGGAACACCTCATTTGTGCCAAGACTACCACATAAAGCTTGACATCGCTTTACCTGAGGATGCTATGAGGCTGAGGTTACGGGCTCTTCAAGCTTTTTGCGGGGCAGGCAGGGGGACTTACAGTGCACTTTCTGTTCCGTTGCTCCCCTAATCCCTACCCCCACTTCGCGCCAGTTGCTTTTCAAAGCCAACTGCAGAGGGGCGGTTACCTGATGTGCACCATAATTAACATCCAAGGTCGCGCTGGTAGGGGCAGCGGAATGATTGCATTCGCTTACTCGATCGCTGGTGCCAGCGACGATTTGTGATTGCATGCAAGGGGATTTAGCCGCGCCCAGGACGGCTATGATCTGCGGCCGCGAGACTTCATCCAGGACGTGGCCATAGTTGGCCACCGTCTGCCGAGCGAGACCCGCAAAGGTGGCTATCGAGGCTTGAGTTAGCTGTTCACCGCGCTCCTGGAGTCCTCTGCACGCCGCTCGGATCTTCGATTCGGTAGCCTTATGCCGCAATTCGTGGGTGCGCCTGGCTGCGAGGCTCTGACGCTCGTTTAGTGGTAATGACTTGTCGAGTTCCATCGCCCCCCGGCAACACTTGGCACTGCCCTCGTAGCGCGTCCACGTCCAACGTGCGACGGATCTGACCGTCGCTCTTACTGAGGACAGCATTAAGTCCTGGGTAAAGCCATTCCTAGCGAACTTGTTATGGTTGTGAGCGAAGGCTTCCAGTCGCCGTGTGAACGTGGCAAGCGTCCCGCGTTCGCGCTCCTGGTTCACGATGCTGTAAGCGAAATAGCGAAGCTGTTCAAACAGGATGCAGTGTCTGGAGTGCGGGAGGTCTTCCAGCTGTGGCCCCGTCTTCCAAGGCGAAACCTCCAGCTCCACATAATCGGCCAGTTCGCCTAGCTCGTAGACGTGGTTATGCAACTCTGATGTCGACCACCACGGATGCCCTGGAGTCTTGGCGACGGGGCCGCTGTTGTAATCGGTATCGGCCTTTAAGCGCAGGGCAAAGGCGGTGTAGACCGCCTTCATGTACTGAATCGGCTTGTCTCGGGCGTTCTCAGTCGTGCAGACCGGGGGAATGGCGTAGAAAAGGTGTGAATGTCCATTATTCCTGTTCCGCACGATCAGATTCGGCGGCGGCAGACCTTCGTCGTCCCAGGCAAGTGAATTAATGTGATCGAGGTCGAAGATCAGCCAAGACACCATCCCTGGACGATTGATCTGCATGTATGGATAGCGAATGGCGTGCTCGCGGGGGCGAACTCGCGCGGCGGTTTTGTTATCGCTACAGCGAGCCAGATACGGGGCCTCTGTCAACACTCGATTGAACACACCGCCGGGCTCAAAGAATCGGGATGGAGGTGTATCGCTAAGTGAAGATGTGCCAAAACAATGAGCTATTGCCGCCATCGACCACCGCCTGATCGGCGGTGAACACGCACGCAGAATTGATGCTTGCAGATCTGCAAAGGCATATACATACTGTGTTCACCGATTGCGTTCCGCAGGTTTCCGCCAAGAAATCAGCTGCTGAACGTAATTAAGGAAAGGCCCGCCTCGTGCGGGCTTTTTTTATGCCCGTTTTTGCGAGGCGTGTCGTTGCTGCGCGTAAAACTCACAAATGTCTGCGAGGTTCCAGCGAATTGCGCGACCGAAATGCAACGGCTGTGGAAAGGTGGGATCGTTCTTCGATAGCCGATAAAGCGTTGAACGTGAAATCTTAAAGATCTCGCAAACCTGCTCAGTAGTTTGAATTTGCATCGCATATATCTCGTTGTCGAAGCCTGTGACGCTGATCATTCGCGACACGAGCTGACACGTCAATCCGCTGAACTTTGGCACTAACTTGCTGTTTTCCCCGTCGTTTTTCTATCGCAATTGCATCTGAATATATTTATGCGGCGCCACAGCGAGGCGCTAACAAACAAAGCGACAGAAATGAATTAAAACACTTGTAATTATAACTAACTAATCTAGGTAAATTTAGATTTACGTCGATTGTGAGCATCACGCCTGGTTGTTACGCCAGTACAGAGGACACCCCAAGCCGATCCGCCGCGATGGGATACAATCTCGGAAAAATCGCTAGTGTTTTTTAGACGCAACAGCACGCTTTCCATTGCCAAGGACCGCCGATGCCCCCGCGAACAGAGAGCCACAGGATGCAGATGAAGGCTGAAGAAAAGGTTGTTTCGCCATCACGGTTCATGCGCCAGTTCCGACCTGAGCTCTATTCGGACTCAACCTCTAGCGTCAAGCATCAGCTCAAAGCCGAGGTCCTGTCGCATCACCTGGACACCATCACCGAGCGTAACCAAACGCATGACTTTGAACTGTTCTGCCGCAAGCTTTGCGAACGGACGATTTGTCCAAACCTAAGGCCGGCAACTGGCCCGGAGGGTGGCGGTGACAGCAAGGCCGACACCGAGACCTCTCCGGTCTCCGATGAGATTAGCAAGCTCACCTTTATCGGTATGGCCAATAGCGGCAGCGAGCGATGGGCTTTCGCCTTCAGCGCGAAAAAAACGTGGGCCGACAAAGCGAGGTCGGACGTGGATGGAATCGTGGCCACAGACCGCGACTACAAAAAGATCTTTTTTGTGACGTCCAGAGCCGCGCGTGCGAAGGATCGAGCCCGAGTGGAAGATGAACTCACCCGTAAGCACGGTGTTCAAGTGATCATCCACGACCGTGCCTGGATCATCAATGAGGTCATCGATAAGAATCGCCGCGATCTTGCGTTTAACTATCTGAAGATCGGTGAAGAAACGAGCGATCTTGATCTTGGCCCATCTGATTATTCGCGAAAGCAGCAACTAGCCGACATAGAGCAGGAACTTGCGGACCCTTCTACGTTTGTCGGGATGAAGATGCAGCGCGCATCCGAAGCGCTTGTGGCAGCAAAGCTGGCGCGAGAACTGGAACTGCCGCGAACTGACGTCGACGGCAGGTTTGTTCGGGCCGTTCGCCTGGCGGACGATGGAGGAACGCTTCGGCAGCAGCTCAACGCGCGCTACGAGTCGCTCTGGACGGCGTTCTGGTGGTTCGACGACATCAAGGCCATCGTCGACGGCTATGATGGCTTTGAAGCCCTTGTCATCGGAAACGAACATGCGACTAATCTTGAGATGCTGTGCAACTTGGCGCAGTTACTATTCAATACCGTCATTCATGAGCACCTCACGTCGGAGCAAGTCCGACTGGAACCCCGAATTGCCCGGTTATCATCAAGGCTTGCTGAACTAGCGAGCGACAGCAGCCGGCCAAACAATGCGCTGGAGGCAAAGACTTCGCTGCTGACCATCCAGCTCAACGAAGCCCTGATTGCCGGCGAGCCAGAACGAATTTCCTCGCTGTGGCCACAGTTTGCAGACATCCTCGTCGAGGCTGACGGCTTGGGGGAGTTTGATGCTAAACGCCTGGTTAGGCTAATTGAGGTGTTCGGCCAGGTCGCCGGCAAAGACCGAGATTACCGGAACCTTGTGGACCAACTCTCCGACTTCGTGTCTAAACGTACGGGGGAGGTTCAAGGCGCGGTGGTATTGCTCAATCGCGCCAAGCAACTCGACTTCGACGAAAACATGGAGATGATCCGGCTTCTTGGCAAAGCCGCCCGGCTTCTTTCCAAAAAGGAGCATGCGGAAAACCTGGTTGACGCCCTGCTTCAACTTTCGGTCGCTTACCAAAGCGCTGGTTTACTCTGGGCGGCACGTGCGAGCTGCACCTCGGCCGCCGCGACCTTGTTCATTGAAGGTGAAGAAAACGGCGAACTCTCGTCAACTCTATTTCCGACGCTGATGAATGCGGCATGGCAAGCGGTCCAGCTTAAGCACTTCCCTGAGTTGCTGGGAATGGTTCAGATCGCGCGCGGATGCCTGAACGCTTTGCCACTCGACGACAAGTCGAAGAGTCGTGCCGCCGCGCAATTGAAGGACTTCGACATGGTCCTAGCCTGTCAACTGACGAACCTCTCCTCGGAGGAGGTACCGCGACTAGAATTGATGCCTGATATCTTGGAAGGGCTGGACCTGAACATCAGCAGGTTCACGCTGCTATACCTGCTGGGATATGAGGACGCTCTGAGGCAGGAAGGATGGATTCCCGAAAGCGAATCTCCCAAGGACGTGCAGAGTTTTTTCAATCAGTTGGCGGGGCAGCCCGCTGGCGACGCACATTGGCGTCCATCAATTTTCAACGGCCAGAATACTCAGGTGTTTGCCACCTCAGTACTTGGCGTTCAGGTAAACGTCATACATGAGCCCACCGACACAGGTATAACCGTCGCCGAAGCCATTGCTGGAACAGTCGAGGCGTTCTTCGCGACCGCGTTCGAACTGGGCGCTTTCGCTCACGCAGAGCGTTTCGATGTCACAGTTGTCGATGCGAGCATCGCGCGTTTCGAGGTGACGGCTGATTTGGACCGTATGAGAGCGACGGTTCGCTGGCCCAATGACGTATTTCCCGGGACCCCGTCGGTGCATGGCGACTTTCTCTCCATGTTGCTGGAAGTCGCCGCCATCATCTTTTCAGCGACTTGCACTGCGAAAAACTTCAAAGAAGCCGCTGATCGGCTATTCAAGACAGACGCAGCAATGGAACGCGTCGCGATGATTGGTTCACTGTGCATCAGCCGCCAGCGCATCTTCGACGGCGTGTCGCGCCTGAACTCCTGGGATAAGCGTTCACCGAAAAGGTTCGAAGCCAAGTTGGAAAGGCCGCAGGTTAGACGAGAGCCGCGGCCAGCCCAAGAAGAAACGCAAGCCAAAGACGAGATCCTTGATGAGAGGGAATTCCCGACGTTGACAGACCACCGCAATGTGAAAGTCCGATCGGTGATCGATGTACACCTCTGGGATCGCGCTGGCTGGATGGGCATAGCTTATGGAGTGGTT
This sequence comes from Pseudomonas fluorescens, assembly GCF_000730425.1. Taxonomy (NCBI): domain Bacteria; kingdom Pseudomonadati; phylum Pseudomonadota; class Gammaproteobacteria; order Pseudomonadales; family Pseudomonadaceae; genus Pseudomonas; species Pseudomonas fluorescens. The sequence goes on from NZ_CP008896.1 coordinate 2,194,330, forward strand.
AATCCCATGGCGCCGCCCTTCATTGCGATAATGTTTAAGGATAGGGATGCGGCCGTAAAAATATTTGAGCGGTGGCGAGAGCGATTCGGGAAAGTAGACAAAGAGGAGGAAATCCACATAGGCATTGTTCGCCGGTTTTCCATCGAGCATCCGACGCATTACGGAATGGTCATCACCTCAAAGATCCCGAGGGATCAAGGGGATCTACAAGTTGCGATGCTGGCGTCGCGCTCCCTGACCATGGAACCTGCTGATGACGTCAACCTCACAAGGTTTTTGGACGACTACAAGAAGGCTGGTGCTTATCTCTTAATGCCAGTCGTAATGGTGCCTGGGCAACCACCGCAATTCATCGACGGAATCTATCTGCTTAAGAGATCGTTGCAGGTGAAGGACGCTTCCGATGTTGGCCCAAATGACCTAGAAAACATGTTTCTTCAGCCTCGGGGATTTGGGCACAAGCACACATGACTTGTAAGGCTTTATCTCTGTCAGCCGCCCCTACATGGGCGGCTCAAACGTGCCGGCCAATTCTGACGCATAGAGATCAACTGCAGCGCAAATGACTTTTCAATTGGAATGGAATTCAAAGAAATTGAAAACGACTAGCACCAGTTTCGGAAATCGACCAAAAACAATGGTTCCTTGGTGGATCTCTCGATAATGAACGTGCAGAGAAGTGGGGACCAAAGTGGGGACTAGCAACAAGGATAATCGAAAAAGCTAACACCCAGTTTCGCTAACCACTTGATAATTATGGTGTCCCAGGGCAGGTTCGAACTGCCAACCTTCCCCTTAGGAGGGGGATGCTCTATCCAATTGAGCTACTGGGACAAGTGACATGTACAACGCCCAATGGCGCTGCGACAGACGGCGTGCATGTTAACGGCCAAGGTGAGTTTTGTCATGTCGTCCGTCAGCTTTTTAGGCGTAAGCCTTTGTTCCGTACCGCCACTGATTTGCCGCTCCTCGCAGGGCCGCGGCCGGCATCGTGCAAAATGCATTAGCGCTAAAGGCCATCATTGCACATTGCAACGAGCCATACTTTTGAGATCACTATAAATAATTGATTTAAAAGAAATTTAATGAAATTCGCAGCTGGCACGATGACTGCAATCTTTATCCTTACAAATCTGTCCTGCACATGAACACGGGGAAACACCCATGAACAGCACCCTCCTGATTCTGAACGCCATGGCCCTGACCGTCCTGGTGATGTTCCACTTCCAGGCCAGTAGCGACAGCGATGCAGCACAGATCGGCCACACAGGCAGCCATCAGACCCAGCAACGAGCGCAACTGGCGGTGATGACAGCCAATGGGCAACCCTCCGTTCAACTGGCACAAGGTGCACAAGCCACCGGCACTTCTGAGCACTGGGTTTTCTAAGCGAGCCAATGATGACCAAGACCACCTGGCTGTTTTTTATCCTGACCCTAGCCACAGGCATCCTGGGGTTCATCGCCACTTCGACTGCCTGGCAGACCTTTTACCTGGGCGCCTGCGCCGTGTTCGCCAGCGCGTGGGTGGTTTGCGCAATTGTCGGGCGCCGCTTCAAGTTCGACCCGGTCCTGCGCTGAACAGCCCCCCTCTATCACCTGACCTTATGTCGCCCCGTCGCGCAAATCGGCCATTTGCCACTAGTCTTAAAATTAAGGGCAAAAGGCCACATTGCTATAGGATGTGCGCCCGAAAGCCCTCTCGCATCGAGAGCCTACGCTGCGTTTACAGCGTAGAAAAGTTTTCCAACCAGTCCGCAAATTCGAGAATGAGTACTGGCATAAAGCCTGTAGGAAGCTCAATATTTGTCACAGAATTGACGCCAATGAACTGGCAAATTTGAGGCATGATGCGGCCTCTTTGCAATTCAGGTTGAACATTTGTTCGCAAGCCTTGTCCTAACACACATCTTGCGGCCAATTCCAAAAACCGCTCCCCTGAACTAACCGGTTAAATATATGCGCCCATTGAAACAGGCAATTTATTCCAGCCGTACGGCTGACAAGTTCGTCGTACGTCTGCCAGACGGAATGCGGGAACGCATTGCCGAGGTGGCTCGCAATCATCATCGCAGCATGAACTCTGAAATCATCGCGCGCATGGAGCAAAGCCTTATTCAGGAAGGCGCGCTGGGTGACGAACTGAGCATGCGCATGGACAGCCCGGAGCTGTCACTGCACGAGCGCGAGCTGCTACAGCGGTTTCGCCAACTGTCCCACCGCCAGCAAAATGCGCTTGTGTCGCTGATTGCTCATGACGCTGAGGCAGCCGCAGAAGCCGAATAACCGGTAACTGAAAGCTGAAGCCAGCCTTGCGCTGGCTTTTTTTTTGCCTGAAATGCGGGAGCAAGCTCGCTCCTACAAAGGAAAGCGAGCCACGAACCAATACAGCTCAGAGTAGAAAGATTGTAGCCAAGCCCAGGAAGATGAAGAAGCCACCACTGTCGGTCATGGCGGTGATCATCACACTGGCCCCCATCGCCGGATCGCGCCCAAGACGTGCCAGGGTCATGGGGATCAATACCCCCATCAATGCCGCCAGCAACAAGTTGAGGGTCATGGCTGCAGTCATGACCACCCCCAGGGACCAACTGCCATACAGCAGATAGGCCACCACACCAATCACACCGCCCCACACCAGGCCATTGATCAGGCCCACCGCCAATTCCTTGCGCATCAGGCGCGAGGTATTACCCGTACTGACCTGATCCAGAGCCATCGCCCGCACGATCATGGTGATGGTCTGGTTACCCGAGTTACCACCAATACCGGCAACGATAGGCATCAGCGCTGCCAGTGCCACCAACTTCTCGATAGAGCCTTCAAACAGGCCGATCACCCGCGAGGCTATGAATGCAGTAATCAGGTTGACCGCCAGCCACGCCCAACGGTTACTCAGGGATCGCCAGACTGACGCAAAAATATCTTCCTCTTCACGCAGACCCGCCATGTTGAGGACTTCGTTTTCGCTTTCCTCACGGATCAAGTCGACCATCTCATCGATGGTCAAACGGCCGATCAGCTTGCCGTTCTTGTCGACCACAGGGGCCGAGATCAAGTCATAACGCTCGAATGCCTGGGCGGCATCATAGGCATCTTCATCGGGATGAAAACTCACCGGGTCGCTGGCCATGACCTCGGCGACCTGTTTGTCCGGGTCGTTGACCAGCAAGCGCTTGATCGGCAGCACGCCCTTGAGGATACCCTCGTAGTCGACCACAAACAGCTTGTCGGTGTGCCCCGGCAATTCCTTGAGACGCCGCAGGTAACGCAGGACCACTTCCAGGCTCACATCCTCACGGATGGTCACCATTTCGAAGTCCATCAATGCCCCGACCTGCTCCTCGTCATAGGACAACGCGGAGCGCACGCGCTCACGCTGCTGACCGTCAAGGGTCTCCATCAGTTCATGGACAACATCACGGGGCAGCTCAGGGGCCAGGTCGGCCAGTTCGTCGGCGTCCATCTCCTTGGCGGCTGCCAGGAGCTCGTGATCATCCATGTCGGCGATCAGTGTTTCACGCACCGAGTCGGATACTTCAAGGAGGATGTCGCCATCGCGATCAGCCTTGACCAACTGCCAGAGCGTCAGACGGTCGTCCAGCGGCAGGGCTTCAAGGATGTAGGCAACGTCGGCAGAGTGCAGATCATCGAGCTTGCGCTGCAATTCGACGAGATTCTGCCGATGGACCAGGTTCTCGACCCGGTCTTGATGAGGACCTTCCTGGCGATGGGTCAGATCTTCGACCACACGCTGGCGATGCAGCAGCTCAACGACTTGCGCCAGGCGATCCTGCAGGCTTTCTTGTGTTTTCTTTACTTCTACTTCGGTCATAGGCGAACTCCACTCCCAGCAGCGGGGCACGCCGGAAGGATCAATCAGTCAATTCATGATTGGTAAAACGGGGTACTGAGTAACTACTGGGTAAGTCCATGGAGGTATTCCACAAGCCCCGGCGGGGCTGACGGGCGCAATGATACACGCCCGGCCGCTTTAAACGTTAAAAAACTGGAAAGAACAAGCGCTTGCAGGACAAAGCTGAGCATTGGCCATACATATGAAACTGCGACGACAGCAGAAGAAAAGAAAACACATGAGCAAAAGAAAAACCTGCCTGGCCGAGAAGATTCCCACACAGGCCTGCCCAACCGGAAACCAGGAAATAAAAACCCTAGACGGCAAAAAGCCCGCACTTGGCGGGCTTTTTGTTTGTATGGTGCACTCGACAGGATTCGAACCTGTGACCGCTCGGTTCGTAGCCGAGTACTCTATCCAGCTGAGCTACGAGTGCAGGTTGTGGTTTTATACCAGATCACAACTGGTTGAAGCCAAGCTACCTGCATTGCTGCAACTAACTCTTAAATGGTGCACTCGACAGGATTCGAACCTGTGACCGCTCGGTTCGTAGCCGAGTACTCTATCCAGCTGAGCTACGAGTGCATTTGTTGCCGCGCATTATAGGCCGTTCAATCTCTATGTAAAGCTATTTTTTCGTTTAATTTCAATAACTTAGCGAAAAAACCAGATTGCAACGTACTAAGCAAATAATGGCGGAGAACGGGGGATTCGAACCCCCGACACCCTTTTGAGGTGTACTCCCTTAGCAGGGGAGCGCCTTCGGCCACTCGGCCAGCTCTCCGCAACACGGGGCGTATATTAACCAGCTTCCTCCCCGTTTGCAAACATAAAAAACGATAAAAATTAATGGCTTGGTTCGTCGTCCTTCTCTTTCTTGATCCGCAGGTAGATTTCCTCGCGGTGGACGGCCACCTCTTTGGGGGCATTGACCCCAATCCGCACTTGATTGCCTTTGACGCCGAGCACGGTCACGGTGATTTCGCCATCACCAATAATCAGGCTTTCTGCGCATCGACGAGTCAGAATCAGCATACCTTTCTCCTCACGCATTTCATTTCAGGAACAACAGTCTGCAAAAAAGCCTGGGCTATAGCCCTGCATGGCTAAGTATTGTCGAGCATGGGCAAAAGAACAGCCCTGGGCCCTTACCCGACAAAAAAGAAAGGCGCGGATGATCCGCGCCTTTCTCACAACGCATTACTCGCCCTGTCGGGCCGGCGCGTCCAGCTCGAAAGCGGTATGCAATGCGCGCACAGCCAGTTCCAGGTACTTCTCTTCAATCACCACCGACACCTTGATCTCCGAGGTGGAGATCATCTGGATATTGATGGTTTCCTTGGCCAGGGACTCGAACATACGGCTGGCAACGCCCGCATGGGAGCGCATGCCCACGCCGACGATCGACACCTTGGCAATCTTGGTATCACCCACCACTTCACGGGCACCGATCTCCTGGGCCGTGTTCTGCAGGATACGTTCAGCCGCATCGTACTCGTTGCGGTGCACGGTGAAGGTGAAGTCGGTGGTGTTATCGTGCGCAACGTTCTGCACGATCATGTCGACTTCGATGTTCGCGGCACTGATCGGCCCGAGGATCTTGAAGGCCACGCCCGGGGTGTCTGGCACGCCACGGATAGTCAGCTTGGCTTCATCGCGATTGAAGGCGATGCCGGAAATGATCGGCTGTTCCATGGATTCCTCTTCATCAATAGTAATGAGGGTACCCGGACCCTCTTTGAAGCTGTGCAATACGCGCAGCGGTACGTTGTACTTGCCGGCAAACTCCACCGCCCGGATCTGCAGCACCTTGGATCCGAGGCTGGCCATTTCCAGCATCTCTTCGAAGGTGATCTTGTCCAGGCGCTGGGCCACGGACACCACACGCGGATCGGTGGTGTAGACGCCGTCCACATCGGTGTAGATCTGGCATTCGTCAGCCTTCAGGGCTGCAGCCAGCGCCACACCGGTCGTGTCGGAACCGCCACGGCCCAGGGTCGTGATATTGCCGTGTTCGTCAACACCCTGGAAACCGGCGACAACCACCACGCGACCAGCCTTCAGGTCACCACGAATTTTCTGATCGTCGATCTGCAGGATGCGCGCCTTGGTGTGCGCGCTGTCCGTCAGGATTCGGACCTGGGTGCCCGTGTAGGACACTGCCGGCACGCCACGCTTGTTCAGCGCCATGGCCAACAGGGCAATGGTCACCTGCTCACCCGTGGACACGATCACATCCAGCTCACGCGCCAGCGGAGCCTGGTCACCACTGATTTGCTTGGCCAGGTCGATCAGGCGATTGGTCTCGCCGCTCATGGCCGACAGCACCACCACCAGGTCGTCGCCGGCATCGCGGAACTTCTTAACCTTGTCGGCGACCTGCTCGATTCTTTCGACAGAGCCGACCGAGGTGCCTCCAAATTTCTGTACGATCAAAGCCATTTCTAAGCCGCCTCAGCCCGTAAAGGGGCGCCCAATAAACAAATCTTCCAGCACCGAAGCAAGCCCATGACTAGACCATGGGCCCGCCGACTGCGCCTTAAATACCGGCCTCGACAAATGGCACGGTCAGGGCCAGGGCCGCGTCCAGGGCACCGGCGTCTACACCACCGCCTTGCGCCATGTCCGGACGACCACCGCCCTTCCCGCCCACTGCCGCAGCGGCTTGTTTCATCAAATCACCGGCCTTGAGTTGGCCAGTCAGGTCCTTGGTTACACCGGCAACCAGTACGACCTTTTCCTCATGGACACTGCCGAGCAGGATCACTGCGCGGCCGAGTTTGTTCTTCAACTGATCGACCAAGGCCAACAGCGCCTTGCCATCCTGACCGTCCAGGCGTGCAGCCAGAACCTTCACGCCCTTGATGTCCAGCGCCGAAGCCGACAGGTCGTCGCCCGCTGCGCTGGCCGCCTTGGCCTGCAGCTGCTCCAGCTGTTTTTCCAACTGGCGGTTGCGCTCCAGTACGGCAGCGAGCTTGTCGATCAGGTTGTCACGGCTGCCCTTGACCAGGGTCGCCGCTTCCTTGAGTTGTTCTTCGGCCGCATTGAGATAGGCCAGGGCCGCGGCACCGGTCACCGCCTCGATACGCCGCACACCGGAAGCCACGCCGCCTTCGCTAATGATTTTCAGCAGGCCGATATCGCCGGTACGCTTGGCATGGATACCCCCGCACAGTTCCACGGAGAAACTGCCGCCCATGCTCAGCACTCGTACGTTGTCGCCGTATTTCTCGCCGAACAGCGCCATGGCGCCTTTGGCCTTGGCGGTCTCGATGTCGGTTTCTTCGGTTTCCACCGGAGTGTTCTTGCGCACCTCGGCGTTGACGATATCTTCCAGGGCCTTGATCTGCTCAGGCTTGATCGCTTCAAAGTGGCTGAAGTCAAAGCGCAGGCGCTGACTGTCGACCAACGACCCCTTCTGCTGGACGTGCTCGCCCAATACCTGGCGCAGCGCGGCGTGCAGCAAGTGGGTAGCCGAGTGGTTCAGCGAGGTGGCGTGGCGCACGTCGGCGTCCACCTGGGTTTCCACCGGCGCCCCGACAACCAGGCTGCCCGACGCCAGCACGCCATGATGCAGGAACGCGCCGCCGGTCTTGGTGGTGTCACGCACATCAAAGCGACCGGACACGGCCTTGAGGAAACCGCAGTCGCCAATCTGGCCACCGGATTCGGCATAGAACGGCGTCTGATCGAGGATCACCACGCCTTCGTCACCTTCATTCAAGACGTCGACCGACTGCCCATCCTTATAGAGGGCAATCACCTTGGCCGAACCGCTGGTGGCGGTGTAGCCGGTAAATTCGGTGGCCACATCCACCTTCACCAGGCTGTTGTAGTCCATGCCAAAGGAACTGGCCGAACGCGCACGCACGCGCTGGGCTTCCATCTCGCGCTCGAAACCTTCCTCATCGAGAGTCAGGTTGCGCTCACGGGCGATGTCACCGGTCAGGTCCATCGGGAAGCCGTAGGTGTCATAGAGCTTGAACACCACATCACCCGGTACCACGTCGCCTTTGAGTTCGGCGAGGTCTTGCTCGAGGATTTTCAGGCCCTGTTCCAGGGTCTTGGCGAACTGCTCTTCTTCAGCCTTGAGCACGCGCTCGATATGCGCCTGGTTCTGCGCAAGCTCAGGGAACGCCTCGCCCATCTCGGCTACCAGAGCCGCGACGATCTGATAGAAGAAGCTGCCACTGGCACCCAACTTGTTGCCGTGACGGCAGGCGCGGCGAATGATGCGCCGCAGCACATAGCCACGGCCCTCATTGGACGGCAACACACCATCGGCAATCAGGAAGCCGCAGGAACGGATGTGGTCAGCCACAACCTTGAGCGACGCCTGGTCTTCGTTGGCGCAACCAATAGCCTTGGCAGCCGCAGCCAACAGGCTTTGGAACAGATCGATTTCATAGTTGGAGTGTACGTGCTGCATCACCGCACTGATCCGCTCCAGGCCCATGCCCGTATCCACCGACGGCGCTGGCAACGGATGCAACACGCCATCGGCGGTGCGGTTGAACTGCATGAACACGTTGTTCCAGATCTCGATGTAGCGGTCGCCATCTTCCTCTGGCGAGCCCGGCGGGCCACCCCAGATATCGGCGCCGTGATCGTAGAAGATCTCGGTGCACGGGCCACACGGGCCGGTATCACCCATGGTCCAGAAGTTGTCGGAGGCGTACGGGGCGCCTTTGTTGTCGCCGATACGCACCATGCGCTCGGCCGGCACGCCGACTTCCTTGGTCCAGATGTCGTAGGCCTCGTCATCGCTGGCGTAGACCGTGACCCAGAGTTTTTCCTTCGGCAGTTTCAGCACGCCAGTGAGGAAGGTCCAGGCGAAGTTGATCGCGTCTTGCTTGAAATAATCGCCAAAGCTGAAGTTGCCGAGCATTTCGAAAAAGGTGTGGTGACGGGCGGTGTAGCCGACGTTTTCCAGGTCGTTGTGCTTACCACCGGCGCGCACGCACTTCTGGCTGCTGACAGCACGGGTGTAGGCGCGTTTTTCCTGGCCCAGGAAGCAGTCCTTGAACTGGTTCATCCCCGCGTTGGTGAACAGCAGGGTTGGGTCATTGCCTGGGATCAAAGAGCTGGAGGAGACACGGGTGTGACCTTGCTCTTCGAAGAAGCGAAGGAAGGCTTCACGGATTTCTGCGCTTTTCATTAGGTTCTTCCACGGAGGCTGCGGCCAAAGGCCAGTGCGCAACATCATCAGACGAAGCGACGGCAAAGGGCCGCATTATATCGGCCCTTTGCCCGTGGTACAGCGTGTTTATACGATAGAAACAGTCAATTAGACGGTCTGCACTGTCATTTCCGGGAAAACTCGACAAATGTTGCCAACACTTGTTCGATCTGTACCCGGCTGACGTCCAGGTGCGTGACCATGCGCAGGCGCGGCGCGGCGCTCAACTTGATCCCTCGCGCCTCGGCAAAGGCCTTCAGGGCCTGGGCCTGCTCGCCGATCTGCACGTAGACCATATTGGTCTGTACCGGCTCCACGCTGTAGCCGGCCTTGCGCAGTTCGTCCCCCAGCCACTGGGCATTGGCGTGGTCTTGCGCCAGGCGCTCCACCTGATGGTCCAGGGCATACAGCCCCGCCGCCGCCAGCGAACCGGCCTGGCGCATGCCACCGCCGACCATCTTGCGCAAACGGCGCGCCTTGGCGATCAACGCACTGGAGCCACATAGCACCGAGCCCACCGGCGCACCCAGGCCCTTGGACAGGCATACCGAGACCGAGTCGAAATGCTGGGCAATCTCCCGGGCATCGACCCCCAGCTTGACCGCAGCGTTGTACAGGCGCGCGCCGTCCAGGTGCAGGGCCAGCCCATGCTCGCGGGTAAACGTGCGGGCGGCCGCCAGGTAGTTCATGGGCAGCACTTTGCCCTGCATGGTGTTTTCCAGGGCCAGAAGGCGGGTACGGGCGAAGTGGAAGTCGTCCGGCTTGATCGCTTCTGCAACCTGGCTCAGGTCCAATGAGCCATCCGCCTGGACTTCCAGGGGCTGCGGCTGGATCGAGCCCAGCACCGCCGCGCCGCCGCCTTCGTATTTGTAGGTGTGGGCCTGCTGGCCGACGATGTATTCCTCGCCCCGCTCGCAGTGGGCCATCAGCGCCAGCAGGTTGCTCATGGTGCCAGTAGGCACGAACAGCGCGGCGGCAAAGCCCAGGCGCTTGGCCAATTCGGCCTCCAGGTGGTTGACGCTGGGGTCTTCACCATAGACATCATCGCCGCTTGGCGCACTGGCCATGGCATCGCGCATGCCAGGAGTGGGTTGGGTCACGGTGTCACTACGAAGATCAATCACGGACATCAAGCTGGCCTCTGCGTGTGGGGAGTTCCTTGTTGTAACCGATTACTGCGGGCACCACCCACAGATATCAACCCTTCCCCTTGTAGGAGCCGGCTTGCCGGCAATGAGGCCCTTGGATCTGTCGTTAATCTCTGGGACGCCATCGCTGGCAAGCTGAGCTCCTACAGGGCTGCCCGAAAATCTATCGATCGTCGATATTAACCAGCACCCTATGCAGTTTTTCGAAATGTATGGTAAAAACTCTCCGCCGCCAGGGTTCTGGCGGCAACGTTCTCAGGGCGGGGTGTAATTCCCCACCGGCGGTAATTGCGCGCAATGCGCATAGCCCGCGAGCGCTTGGCGCCTTGGACTGCTCACGCAGGACGGCGGCAAGGTCAGCAGACCCGGTGTGATCCCGGGGCCGACGGTCATAGTCCGGATGAAGAGAGAACGGGATTGGCGCCTGAGGGCCGTGCGCGACAAGTCATGCCAGGCATGCTTGATTCGACCGTACCCTTAAATCCCATTCGATTCATAACGCCCTGTTTTTTTCATAAACAGGAGTCAGAACATGCAACCCACCGCAATCGACAGCAAGAGCAAAAACCACCACGGTGAGCGCGTCGCGTTTATCCAGGCTTGCTGGCACAAAGATATTGTTGATCAGAGCCGTAAAGGCTTTCTCGCCGAAATGATCGCCCAGGGCTACCAGGAGTCGGATATCGATTTCTTTGAAGTCGGCGGCGCCTTTGAGATGCCCCTGCACGCCAAGCTGCTGGCCAAGTCCGGCCGTTACGCCGGTATTGTCGCGGCAGCCCTGGTGGTGGACGGTGGGATCTACCGCCATGAGTTCGTCGCCCAATCGGTGGTCAGCGGCCTGATGCAGGTGCAACTGGAAACCGAAGTGCCGGTGTTCTCGGTGTCCCTGACGCCGCATCACTTCCACGCCGGCCAGGAACATCACACGTTCTTCTTTGAACACTTTGTACACAAGGGCAAGGAAGCCGCGCAGACCTGTGCCGATACCCTGCACAAAATCCGCGCAATCCGCCGCAATGAGTCACGCGCCTTAGCAGTCTAAGCCGCACCGCAAAACCAATTGTGGGAGCGGGCTTGCTCGCGAATGCGGTGGATCAGTCAATACATTGGGTGACTGAAACTGCGCATTCGCGAGCAAGCCCGCTCCCACATTTGGATCTAGGCCAGGCCAGCGTCCGTGGTCGGCACAATCAGGATGCCTGCCCGCAGGCCATTCTTGACCTTCGGGTTTGGGAAGATGATGCGCGCGCCCTCCTCCTCGATCACCCAGCGGGTCTTGGCGATGTCTTCCGCCAACAGATAGCCCTTCTCCAACAGCGAAAAGTTTTCCACATCCGCCGGTAAATGCAGGATGAAGGCATCGCTGTGCTTGATGATTTCCCGTGCCACGCTGAACAACTTCAGGCCGTCCAGGCCCTCGGTCGCCGGTTCGTTGCCTTCGATGATCTGCTTGAGGCGGGTTTCCAGGCGCGACACATCCACCCCCTGGTTCTGCCCGAATGGCCGGGCCTTGCCCAACTCCAGGGTGAATGACTCGGCCCCCAGTTGCTCGTAGGTGAACGCCGTGAAGGTGATGGACGTCTTGTTCTGCAACAGCACCGCCTCCATCCCGGCCGCCCGCAGACGGGCCAGTTCGGCGCGGGAGTGCTGGCGCCCCTCCTTGAAGGGGTACAGGGCGAACTGCTCGATCTTCGAGCCCCGGATGGCCGTGTGCAGGTCGTAGTGCAAGCGGCTACGGCCAGGCACGCCGAAGAACGTACGGGCCAACTGCTCAAGCTCGGCAGCGCGCATGGCTTCAGGGCCAATGCTTTGCTCGTGGCGGCCATTGAACAGCCGGTTGACGTCCTGTTCGAGATAACGCTCGCCGCGGCGCATGGCCTCGGGGTTGCCGAACAGGAACAGAATACGGGTGCGGGGCTTGATCTCCCCACGGGCGATGCCATGCAACAAGCGGTCGGCCAATTCGATCGGCGCGGTTTCGTTGCCATGGATGCCGGACGACAGCAACAGATCGCCGCCGTTGTCTCGCGCCTCAGGTGGCCGCACTTCCAATGCGCCCTCACTGAGCCAGCGCATTTGCACGCCGTCGACAGTCAGTTGAATTTTTTGCGCCGGTTCACGACCGGCGAGGGTCAGTTCAAGCAGTTTGCCGAGGGCGAGCATAGAGCAGCTTCCTTAGTGGTTGCAGCCTGGGCCATGGACGTGATCATCGTCATCACCTTCAACGTCGGCCGGTTCCATTTCCAGCTGCAGGCTCATCAGGTTGGTGGCCAGGGGGCGCATCAGCAGGTTGGCGTATTCGGCATCACCTTCTTCCACATCCACGCCGATCAGCAGTTGGCCACGGCCGTCGTGCTGGATCCAGATTTCCTTGCCCTGCCACACCACCGCGAGGCGGGTGCAGGAGGTTTCCAGCTGGGTGCCGTCGGTGTCTTCAAGGATCAGCTTCAGGGTATCGGTGCTCATAAATAGGTCTCAGCCGTGGGGCATTAATTGATCTGGAAAGGATAAACCGCGCCCAGTTTAAGGATTTGCGTCAGTTCATCCAATGCCGTGCGACATTCGAGCAGCAACTGCGGGTCAGCCAGATCGGTTTCGCGCAGGCTGTCGCGGTAGTGCTTGCCGACCCACTGGGTCAACGTTTCGTACAACGGTGCAGTCATGATAACCCCTGGATTGACCGCCGCCAGTTCAGTCTCCTTCAACGCCACGCGCAAACGCAGGCAGGCCGGGCCGCCACCGTTCTGCATGCTTTGCTTGAGGTCGAAGACCTTCACTTCGCCAATCGGCCCGCCAGAGCGGGTCAGGCTTTGCAGGTACTGCCAGACGCGCTCGTTGTTGCGGCACTCTTCGGGCACAATCAGCAGCATGGAACCGTCGGCGCGGCTCAGCAACTGGCTATTGAACAGGTAGGAGCGCACGGCATCTTCAACGCTGACCAGGGCGCGGGGCACGCAGATCGCCTGGAAATTACCACCGACCTTGCCCAGCTTGGCCTGCAGTTCAGCGAGCATCTGTTCGGTATTGAGGAACGCATCCTCGTGATAGAACAGTACTTCACCGTTGCCCACCGCGATCACGTCGTTGTGGAACACCCCGGCATCGATCACGGCCGGGTTCTGCTGGCCGTAGACCACACCGTCATCCCGCAGGCCGTGCAAGCGGGCGACCGCCTGGGATGCTTCGAGGGTCTGGCGCGCCGGGTACTTTTGCGGCGCCGGGTAGCGGGTGTCGAACGCACTGCGGCCAAACACGAAAAACTCCACGCCCGCCTCGCCATATTCACGGCAGAAGCGGGTGTGGTTGGCTGCGCCTTCGTCACCGAACTGCGCCACGGCCGGCAACGCGGCGTGGTGGGCGAAGTGCTGCGGATCGGCAAACATCGCCCCCAGCACGCGGCTGGTGGTCGGGTGCTCGATGCTGCGGTGGTATTTGCAGTTGAGGTTGGCGGCCGTGAAATGCACGCGGCCGTCGAACGTGTCGGCGCTCGGGCTGACAGTGGCGGCGTTGGCCACCCACATGCTCGATGCGGAACAGCTGGCAACCAGCAATGGCATGGCTTGCCTGGCCGCCTGCTCGATCACCTGAGCGTCGCTGCCAGCAAAACCAAGGCGGCGCAGCGCGGCGACATCCGGACGCTCCTGGGGCGCAAGCACGCCTTGCACAAAACCCATGTCCATCAGGGCTTTCATTTTCGCCAGGCCCTGCAGCGCCGCTTCCTTGGGGTTGGAAGATTGCTGGCTGTTGCTCTGGGACGCGACGTTGCCGTAGGACAAACCGCCGTAGTTATGGGTCGGCCCCACGAGACCGTCAAAATTGACTTCACAGGATTTCATCGGCGAGGCTCCACGAACATCTGTTTTTATAAACAATCTTCATCACACCACAGATCGAATGTGGGAGCGGGCTTGCTCGCGAAGGCGGCGGACCAGTTACCTAATCTATCAACTGACAGACTGCATTCGCGAGCAAGCCCGCTCCCACATTTTTAGATCAGCGTAATGCCTGGGGTGAGGGTTGCTGGCAGCACCAAACTCGGTGTTTCCAACGAAGCCACCGGGTACGCGCAGTAATCCGCCGCGTAGTAGGCACTGGCGCGATGATTGCCGGACGCCCCTACCCCACCAAATGGCGCGGTGCTCGCGGCGCCGGTCAGCTGTTTGTTCCAATTGACGATACCGGCACGGCTCTCCAGCCAGAACTGCTGGTAGCGCGCCTCGGAGTCCGACAACAGACCAGCGGCCAGGCCATATTGGGTGTTGTTGGCTTCGCTGATCGCCGCTTCGAAATCTGCGTAGCGAATCACCTGCAGCAGCGGGCCGAACAGCTCTTCGTCTTCGCGCTCGGTCACGGCCGTCACGTCGATGATGCCTGGCGTCAGCAAGGCTGCCTGCGCCTGGGGCTGGGTCATTTCCAGCAACGCCACGGCACCGTTGGCCAGCATCAGCTCCTGGGCATCCATCAAGGCCTTGGCCGCGCCCAGGGAAATCACCGAGCCCATGAACGGCGGCGGTTGCTGGTCGAAGGCACCCACGGCAATCGTCGCGCTGACGGCCACCAGGCGCGCCAGCAATGCATCGCCCCAAGCGCCTTCCGGCACCAGCAGGCGCCGCGCGCAGGTGCAACGCTGGCCGGCAGAAATGAAAGCCGACTGGATAATGGTGTAGACCGCCGCATCGACATCGGCCACCTGGTCCACCACCAGTGGGTTGTTGCCGCCCATCTCCAGCGCGAGGATCTTGTCCGGGCGCCCGGCAAATTGCTGGTGCAGGTGGTTGCCGGTGCGGCTGGAGCCGGTGAAGAACAGGCCGTCGATGCCTGGATTGGCGGCCAGGGCAATCCCGGTCTCCCGCGCGCCTTGCAGCAGGTTCAATACCCCAGCAGGCAGGCCGGCTTCGACCCAGCACTGGACCGTCAGCTCAGCCACTTTAGGGGTCAGCTCGCTCGGTTTGAACAGCACGGTATTACCCGCGAGCAAGGCCGGGACGATATGCCCGTTCGGCAAATGGCCGGGGAAGTTGTAAGGGCCAAACACCGCAACCACACCGTGAGGCTTGTGGCGCAATACGGCGGAGGCGTCACCCAGCGGGCCGTTCTTCTCGCCGGTGCGTTCACGGTAGCTTTGCACCGAGATCGCGATTTTATTGGCCATGCTGGTAACTTCGGTGGCCGACTCCCACAGCGGCTTGCCGGTTTCCTCACCAATGCAGCGGGCGATTTCTTCGGCGCGGCTTTTCAGGGTGGTGGCAAAGGTTTCCAACACGCTGATGCGCTCTTCCAGCGGGCGCTTGGCCCAGGCCGGGAACGCCTGGCGGGCGGCCTGCACGGCGGATTCAACCTGTTCGGCGGTGGCGCCATTGCCGGCCCACACCACTTGCTGGGTCACCGGGTTCAGCGACTCAAAACGCTCACCCTGGCCAGCCAGCCAGCTCCCTGCGATATACAGCGAATTCATTATTTCGACTCCCGGGCAGCAGACAACGGTACGGCACGCACTTGATCACCGGCCACCAGTTGCAGGCGCTTGGCCGTCAGCGGGTCGACCACCAACGTACCGGCAGCCAGGCGGGCCGGTGCGGCGGTAATGCGGCATTCTTCACGTTTACGGTTATGCATCAGGAACGGCGTGGCGTCGTCCCCCGGTGTGCCAATGGCCAGCACCAGCGCCTGGCTGTCACGCACCGCGCGGATCTTGCTGGTCTCACACTCCACTGCCGGGCCGGCGTCGAAGATATCAACGTAGCCCTGGTAGCTGAAGCCTTCGCTCTTGAGCATGCTCAAGGCCGGCTCGGTGTCGGGATGCACCTTGCCGATCACGTTGCGCGCGTCTTCGGACAAAAAGCAGGTGTACAGCGGGAACTTGGGCATCAGTTCGGCGATAAAGGCCTTGTTGCCCACGCCGGTGAGGTAGTCGGCCTGGCTGAACTCCATCTTGAAAAAGTGTCGGCCCAGGCTTTCCCAGAACGGCGAGCGCCCGGCTTCGTTGGACACGCCACGCATCTCGGCAATGATCTTGTTGCCGAACAGTTGCGGGAACTCGGCGATAAACAGCATTCGTGCCTTGGCCAGCATGCGGCCGTTGAGGCCGTTGCGGTAATCGGCGTGCAAGAACAGCGAGCACAGCTCCGAGTTGCCTGTCAGGTCGTTGGCCAGGAACAGCGTCGGGATTTCACGGTAGATGTTCAGCTCCTGGGAGGCGCTGACTGTCAGGCCGACCCGGAAGTTGTACCACGGCTCACGCAGACCAACGGCGCCGGCGATGGCAGAGATTCCCACCACGCGACCTTCGTCGTTTTCCAGCACAAACAGGTAGTCGGCATCGCCGCGCCCGGCTTCGCCGCGAAAGGTCTTTTCAGCCCAGCCAACCCGGTGGGTCAGGCGCTCTTCGTTGGCCGGCAAGGTGGTGAGGCCGGTGCCGGTGCTGCGCGCCAGATCAATCAGGGCCGGTAAATCGCTGCTGCGTACGGGACGAACGATCATGCTATCTCCTCGGACGGGCCGCCTGTTCCAGGCCACCCGTTAAACTCTGCTTTAAACCGCTACCAGACGCACACTGGCGCCTTCGCCGACGCCCAGGGCTTCGGCCGCGTCCAGGTCCAGGGTTACCGGCTTGCCCGGCGCGTAGTCCAGCTCCAGCATCACGGCGCGGTAATCCTGCAACTGCGCGTTGCTCACCAGGTACTGACGGCCCACGCCCTTGGCCATCTCGCCGATCTTCACCGGCACCACGCGGCTCTGGGCGATCGAACGGATACCCGAGACCCGTGCATGCAGGGTCGGGCCACCGTCGAAGATGTCGATGTAATGGTCGGTTTCAAAGCCTTCGCGCATCAGGATGTCGAAGGTGATCTGCGCACGCGGGTGCACCTGGCCCATGGCTTCCTGGGCGGCGTCCGGCAACAGTGGCACGTAGATCGGGTAATGGGGCATCAGCTCGGCGAGGAAGGTACGACTCTTCAACCCGCACAGACGCTCGGCGGCGGCGTAGTTGAGGTCGAAGAAGTTGCGACCGATGGCGTCCCAGAACGGTGAATCACCGTTCTCGTCGCTGTAGCCGACAATCTCGGTCACCACCGAGTCGGCAAAACGCTCGGGGTGGCTGGCGACGAACAGCAGGCGGCCACGGGAATTGAGTTCAGACCAGGCCGACCCTACCAGCTCCGGCACCACGTAGAAGCTGGTCAGCAGGCTGTTGCCGGTCAGGTCGTGGCACTGGGACAGGACGTGGATCTTGTTGTGGATCTTCAGTTCGCGGGATGCGTGGACGAAGGTCTCGTTGCGAAAGCTGTAGAACGGCTCGGAGTAGCCGGCCGAGGCGACGATGGCCGAACAGCCCACCAGATTGCCGGCGACAGTGTCTTCGAGGACAAAGAAATAGCTCTCTTCACCGTTGAAACTCACTTCGGCGGCGAAGGACGCTTCGCTGGCGGCGATCTTGTCGCTCAGGCGTTCAACGTCATCCGGCAGGGAGGTGACACCAATCGGGCTGTCCGCAGCCAGACGCTGTACCTCGCCCAGATCAGCCATTTGCGCGGGGCGCATCACCAGCATGGTGTCACTCCTTAACTCGAAAAACTCACAGAGGAAAAAATGCCGGACACGGGATCTGGATTCACACAGATCCAATGTGGGAGCGGGCTTGCTCGCGATAGCAGTGAGTCAGTTGATGAATCAGGTGACTGATCCACCGCTATCGCGAGCAAGCCCGCTCCCACATTGACCGAGCCCGGCACAAAAATTTTTATCCCATGCTCAATCGCTTGAGCATGGGACGGTCCATCAGGCTTGCGTCAGTGTTTTTACAGCACGCTCGAAACGATCCAGGCCTTCAGTGATATCCGCGTCTTCCACCACCAGGCTCGGGGCAAAACGCACCACGTCCGGACCGGCTTGCAGGATCATCAGGTTTTCACGCTCGCAGGCATTGAACACGTCCTTGGCCTTGCCTTTGAAGGCATCGCTCAAGACGCAACCGAGCAGCAGGCCCATGCCCCGCACTTGGGTGAAGATGCCGTATTGCTTGCCGATCTGCTCCAGGCGAGCCTTGAACAGGTCATGCCTGGCGTTGACACCGGCCAGCACTTCGGGGGTGTTGATCACGTCGATCACGGCTTCGCCCACCGCACACGCCAGCGGGTTACCACCATAAGTGGTGCCGTGGGTGCCGACCACCAGGTGCTTGGCCAGGTCGTCACGGGTCAGCATTGCGGCAATCGGGAAACCACCGCCCAGGCTCTTGGCACTGGTGAGGATGTCGGGCACCACGCCGTAGTGCTGGTAGGCGAACAGCTTGCCGGTACGGCCCATGCCGGTCTGCACTTCGTCGAACACCAGCAGTGCATTGTTGGCGTCGCACAGGTCGCGGGCACCTTGCAGGTACGCAAGCTCGGCTGGCAGTACGCCGCCCTCGCCCTGGATCGGCTCCAGCACCACCGCGCAGGTCTTGTCCGACACGGCGGCTTTCAGCGCCTCCAAGTCGTTGTAAGGAACGTGGGTGATACCGGTGATTTTAGGACCGAAACCATCGGAGTACTTCGACTGGCCACCGACGTTGACGGTAAACAGGGTGCGACCGTGGAAGCTGTTCAGCGCGGCGATGATCTCGTACTTCTCGCTGCCGAAACGGTCGAACGCGACGCGACGGGCCAGCTTGAAGGCGGCCTCGTTGGCTTCGGCGCCGGAGTTGCAGAAAAACACGCGCTCGGCAAAGGTCGCATCGATCAGCTTGTGGGCCAGGCGCAGGGCCGGCTCATTGGTGAAGACGTTGGATACGTGCCACAACTTGTTGGCCTGTGCGGTCAGTGCACCGACCAGCGCCGGGTGGGCATGGCCCAGCACGTTGACTGCGATGCCGCCGGCAAAGTCGATCAGCTCGCGACCGGCCTGGTCCCACACGCGGGAACCTTCGCCACGCACAGGGATGAAAGCGGCAGGCGCATAGTTAGGCACCATGACCTGG
Source organism: Pseudomonas fluorescens (assembly GCF_000730425.1). NCBI lineage: Bacteria > Pseudomonadati > Pseudomonadota > Gammaproteobacteria > Pseudomonadales > Pseudomonadaceae > Pseudomonas > Pseudomonas fluorescens. The sequence continues at coordinate 2,213,471 of NZ_CP008896.1, forward strand.
TCGAAATCGGCACGTTGCACCGGGGCTTGCTCAACGGACATCGGAGTCTCCTGAAGAGGAACGCCTGCCTGGAACTGGCGGGCGATGCAGGGATTGTAAGGACAGTTTTCAGAGCGGCCTTGCCGCCAAGCGACAACTTCTTATAGCGCCAACCCCGGTTTTACGCGGGTTTACGCCAATGCGACAAATAGCGTCGCAATGGCGCAGTTTAAACCTTGCGCCCGCCTATGGGCAGGCTCACGGCCAGATACCTTCAATGGCGCTTTACTCGCCCCACTAACTGTCTACCGCCGGGGCGTGGCATGGAGCTGGTTTGCTGAAGGGACATCAACGCCATCAAGGACAACCCCATGCCCGAGCAACCCTCCATAAGCCTGAGCGACACCTCAGCGCCCCATGAAATCCTCCAACATGCCTCTGCGCGCTGGCTCGGCGAGGCCTCCCAGGCCAAGCGCAGCACACTGGCCAGCCACACGCCAAGCATTGCCGACTGGTACGCGCACGCCAGCGATACGCAACACACCGAACTCCAGCGCCTGAACAGCGCGGCCTGGACCGCACAAAACCGGGTAGACAAGGCCCTGGCAGGCCTCAAGAGCCCCCGGGATTTCGGTGCCGAACTGTTGCAGCAGGCACTCCAGCGCCAGTACGGGGTCGAGCAGGATGTCCGGCATACCTACCTGCAACTCTATGTTCCGTTGCAGATCGCCGGATTCACCGTCAAACCCGGCGCCGCCCGAACCTGGTCGGTCCCACTGCTGGACGCCGCCCTGCACAACTTCGAACAGGCTGAAACACAGGACCTGGCCTTTGACAGCGACTCCTGTATCACCACCCAACCTACGGCATCGGGGCAGTTCGCCCCCCTCGCGGCGGTCAATGCCAAACTCAGCATTCCCCAGTTCACCCGCCTGTGCCGCCAGTTGGATATCGGCGGGCAATACAAGCGCTATCTCGATGAGTACCTGGACCTGGGCAACCCGGTCGCCGAGGCAAGCTTGCGTCAGTGGGTCATCCACAGCCAGCGGGCATCGCTGAACCTGGCCCTGTACATGGCACTCATCAAGGGTGATCTGCCCCAGGCCGGGTACGATGCAGTCCACAGCCTGATCCAGGGAAATCGCAGCCCGGCCAATGGTTGTCGCACCCTGGAGTGCCATGACCTGCTCATCATGTCGACACGCCTGACCGGGATCGTCCTGTTCGCCGAGGACCTGGAGGCCAGCCGTGAGGTGATACCGGTGATTGCCTATATTCCCGATGACCCGTACCACCCGATCAAACAATACCCCAGCACCCGGGCGTTCACCCTGGCACTGACAGAAAAGCTCCGCGCGCCCCAGTATCAGCAGTTTTTCAGTCGTTTCATCGACCATGCCGATCTAGGGGTGTTTTTTTCCAACCTTACTCAACGCCTCACACAAGTGAGCTGGCATGCCCATACGCCCGGCGATCCACTGCCCAGTTGGCGCGATACCGCCGTTGAGCGACCGAACCTGCAGTTGCGCGCGGCCAAAATCCCCCCTGCCTTGTTTGACCACCTGTATCAACGCAAACTCAGCAAGGTATTCAATGATGCCCGCAACCAAGCGGTCTCCAGCGCCGATGTGGATCAGCAGGCCCGCTGGGAGCGCTGGGCACTGCTTGAAAAAATCGGCGCCATTGTGCTGCAAGTCGTAGCGTTTATTGCCACACCCTTTATCCCGCCCCTGGGCTTGCTGATGCTGGGTTACAGCGCCTACCAACTGCTCGACGATATGTTCGAAGGGGTGATCGACTGGGCTGAAAGCCTGACGCGCGAGGCATTCGGCCACGCGATGTCATGCGTTGAACAACTGGTCCAACTGGGCCTGTTCGCCAGCGGGATCCCGATTGCCGAAAGCGTGTTGCGCAAGGCCCTGCCCACCGAGTTCTGGCAGTTTATCGATCGCCTCAAGCCGGTCTCCATGCCCAGCGGCAAGACTCGCCTGTGGCGTCCGGATCTCACGCCTTACCGCCATGATGTAATCCTGCCCGCCGAAGCCCGCCCCGACGCCCTTGGCCTTTATCTGCACCAAGGCAAAACCCTGTTGCGCCTGGGTGATCAGCATTACAGGCTGCAAAAAGACAACCTCAGCGGCCGCTACTCACTCTTGCACCCTCGCCGCCCCCAGGCCTACCAGCCTCCCGTCCTGACCAACGCCCAGGGTGCCTGGCTCACCGATCTGGAACGCCCCTTGAGCTGGGACACCGTCACTCTGATGCGTCGCCTCGGATACCAGACCGACGGGCTCAGCGACAGCCAGCTACAACAGGCACGCATCGTCAGCGACACCCACGACAATGCCCTGCGCAAAATGCATGTGACCCAGCAAACACCCCCTCCACTACTGGCCGATACCCTCAAGCGCTTCAAGATCGATCAGGACCTGCAAGACTTCATCACTCAGATGAACAGCGATGACCCCGCGATCTACAAACAGGCCGATCCGCAAACCCAACTGCAATTGCTCACCAGCTACGGCTTGTGGCCCTCCACCAAAACCCTGCGTTTTCTGGACAGCACAGGCCAGAGCCTCTGGGAGTTGAGCGGTTCCCAAGGCGCCAGCGTCGTACAAATCCACGATGCCCAGTTAAAGAATGGCGAACTGTTGCACGTACTGGTGGAAAGCCTGGATGAAGCCGACCGAAAAACCCTGCTGGAAGAGCCTTTTGGCACGCCCCCCTCCTCTTCCCTGACTCGCGCCGCGACGCTGAGAAAAAAACTGGCACGAATTGCCGACGACAAGCGTTTCTCGCTCTTCGACTCCCGCTATCGCAGCCTGGAGCACACACGAAACGCGCGAGTACAAAAAATCATCGACGCGGCCCCCAACCGTGGCCTGCCCACCAGCCTTGCCGAGGAACTGCTGGCCGGCTGTAGCGGCGCAGAGCTGCAAGCCATCGACCAGGACCAGATACCAAAACGCCTGATCGAACTGGCAGCCTGGACCCAGCATGAGGTCAGAGTCACCCGGGCCTCAGAAGGTTTGTATCTGCACACCGTCGACAGCCCGGACACTCACATCCTGGCCCTGCACTCCCTGGAAAACCTGCCGGGATGGTCCCCCCTGGTTCGCCTTGAAGTGCGGCAATACCGCCCTGATGGGCCGTTACTGGATGCCATTGGCCCAGAAGACGGCGCGATCAAGAGAATACTGGTTGCAACCGAACAGGGCCTCTATACCCCGCAAGAAGCCACGCAGACGCTGTTCGGTGATACCGATTTCTACACGGCCATTCTCCAGGCCATTCCTGACGCCCAGCGCAACGCGTTGCAGATTCACATCGGCCAGGGCGCGCTTTTGCGCGAGTCGATTGCCGAGCACACCATCAGCCGTTGGCACCTGCGCCAATTGCTGGATGCCGACCCTCAGTACAAACCGGCGTATGACCCCGCCATCATGCGTCTGCGCGGCGGAATGGAGGGCTACCGCGCGAGCGATCCACAACCCGGGCCCAGCCAGGAACCTTCCCTCGAACAGTTGGCTCACGACGTGTACCCGTCGTTCTCCCGCGAACATATCAACGACCTGGTACAAACCTTGGAAGACCGGCCGGGAGGCGCACGGGCAACCCTGGTCTCGCTGAAAAACGAGTACATGAAGCTGGATATAGCCCTTGCCCTGTGGGAGGCCAGTACCCCTCGCTTTTACGCCACCACGGAGCTACCGCTAAGCACCCGCGAGTATGACTACGCACGGCAGAATCGGGCCGCCTGGGCCCAGCAAATTCGACGCGGCTGGCGCCAGGAAACCGAGGCGGACAATTATTTCGAGCCGCCGGCACACAATGGTCAGGTGCTGCATCTGACCATGCCCCTGACGGGTGAGCTGCCGCGGCTGACAGCACGCTTCGAGCATATTTCTGTATTGAAACTGGTGGGCGACCATCGACCGCTGCAGGTCGATGCCTTTTTGCGGCTGTTTCCACGGCTACGCCACTTGAACCTCCAGAACATTGAGCTGGGGCGCTTTGCGCCATACATCACATCGCTGCCCAACCTCAATGAGCTGATCCTCAGCGACTGCAATATCACCCTGACCCACGAAAGCCTGCTTGCCCTCAGTGGCTTGACCCGCCTGGTTACGCTGGATCTTTTCGGCAACCCACTGGGACGGATTCCCAATGTGGAAAACATGCCCGACTTGCACTACCTCGACCTGAGCAACACTGGCATTACCGAACTACCCCGAGGCCTGCTCAGCCGCCAACACCTTGACTTGGTCATGCTTTCGACCAACCACATCAGCGAACTCCCTCCCGCCCTGTTTTACTTGCCCGCCAACGTCAGCGACAAGTTCGACCTGTCTGACAACCCCATCTCAAACGCGTCGCTGGAACAGGTCAAAACCTACTTCCAGCGCACGGGACGGCACTGGGAGATCGACGCAGCCCCACAGGATTTCGACCAAGCCAGACAACTGTACCCAACCCTCAACAAAGTCGAGATCAACCGCTTTATCTTTGGCATACCGGGAAATCTGGACGCCGGCAAAGCGGCCTTGAGCCGCCTGGCAGACGAATACCGCAGCATCGGTGAAGACATGACGCCCTGGGTCACCGACAGACAGGTCTCCAGAACCGAGCGCGCCTCTCGCGTCCGGTTCATGCAGGGCGTGGAGGCGGGCTGGCGCCGGGAAGCGCCACTGGACGCTCAAAGTCATGGCATGGCGCCCAGTTATCACCTGACCCTCGCCATGCCAGTCAGCGGTCGCTTGCCGACACTGCGTACATCCTTCACTCACGTGTCAGCGCTGACGCTGAACGGCAACAGCGCCCACCTGCAGCTGGGGCAATTCCTGCTGGCCTTTCCCGCACTCAAGCGGCTGTCCATCCAGCACTATACCCTCGGTGAATTGCCGCTCACGCTCGCCAGCCTGCACCAACTGACACACCTGAGCCTGGACAATTGTGCGCTGCGCTTGACACCGACGGCGATCAACGCACTGGGGACGATGCTCCATCTTGAGCGCCTGGACCTGAACAACAACCCCCTGGAGCTGACGCCGGATATCAGCCGCCTGACGGCTCTCTCACACATTTCCCTCAGGAACACCCGGCTGAAAGAAATCCCTCCCAGCCTACTGCGACCCAAAGCGTCGCTCACCGCGGTGGACCTGAGCCACAACGCGATCCAGAACATCCCGCAGCAAGCCTTCGACTTGCCGGCCACCTTCAGCGCTGCCTTTGATTTGTCCCATAACCCGCTGTCGATACCTACGCTGCAACAGATCAAAAGCTATTGCCAAACCACCGGTGAACACTGGCTGGCCAGTATCCCGGACGCAGAACTCCAGAACCTGAAGCACCTCTACCCCACCCTGGAAGATGCAGAACTGGGGCACATTTACTTTCAACTACCCGGAGACCTGGAGGCTGCAGCGCCGGGTATCAACCAGTTGGCCAGGGAATGGGAGCAGCTTCAGAGCGATCTTCAGGAATGGACCCAGAACGTGCCTGAGCATGATCCACTACTGGACACCGTCCTCGATACCGGAGCGCGGGCCGAAGAGCAATTGCGACGCAGGCACTTCAAAGCCCTGCTTGAGCAGGCCTGGCGCCGGGAAATCCCATGGGATGAATCAAACAAGACATTTCGCTACCCCCGTAAGCTGGTGTTCCACGGCCAATTGCTGGGCGACTTACCCGAGCTGAACACACGCTTCGAAACGGTCACTCTGCTGGAGCTCGTGGGAGACGGCACTAGCCAGCGGGTCGATGGCCTGCTCAAAGGTTTGCCCAATTTGCAGGACCTGACCATCGAGCGATATGTACTGGGCAACCTTCCCGAATCGCTTTTTACCCTGCGCCGCTTGCAACAATTGGCACTCTCGGACAATCAGATCCGGCTGACCCCTCACAGCACCGAGCTGCTGAGCACCCTGGAAAATCTGGAATACCTAGACCTGAGCGATAATCCGCTGGGGGCAACGCTTGACGTGCGCAACCTATCAAGACTCTCGGTGCTTTACCTGCATAACTGTGGGCTGAGCGAATTGCCAATCGGCACTTTTGACCTGGGGCGCCTGCGAATACTGGACGCCAGCGACAATCAGATTCAGCACCTGCCCAGCGACCTGCTGGAAATGGCCCCGCCCCTCAACGACGACTCAGACCTGAGCGGAAACCCCCTGTCAGACGAAAGCCTTGCGCTGCTACGACGCTATTTCCGGCAAACCGGTTACGAGTTGGGCGTGGAAGAGGCCATGGAAGATGAGCAAGGAAGCCCACTGACCCCGCCCGGCACCCCCGAACCCATGGAGGAGTAATGAAGGTGAATGGGCTCAACCGCGTTCGGAGGGTACCGACGACAACTCAAACGGGCTGCTGCTGCGCCGCTGGTTGCGATCTTCACGAGGCGTAGCGCCAAAGAAATTGCGGTAGGCACTGGAAAAATGCGGCCCCGAGGAAAAACCGCACGATAGACCGATCTGGATGATCGACTTGCTGGTTTGCATCAACATTTGCCGGGCCTTGTTCAGGCGCAGCTCCAGGTAGTACTGGCTGGGAACGCGATTGAGGTATTGCTTGAAGATCCGCTCCAATTGTCGTCGCGACACGCACACATGCTGGGCGATTTCGTCAGTGGTCAACGGTTCTTCAATATTGGCCTCCATCAACAACACCGCCTGGGTCAGCTTCGGATGGCTGGAGCCCAGGCGGTTTTGCAACGGGATACGCTGGCGTTCGCCGCCTTCGCGGATACGCTCCACCACCAACTCTTCGGAGACCGCGCCCGCCAGTTCGGCGCCGTGGTCCCGGGCCAGCACCGCCAGCATCAGATCGAGCACCGACATGCCGCCGCAGGCGCTCAGGCGATCGCGGTCCCAATCGAATAAATGGCTGGTGGCGATGACCTTGGGAAAACGCTCGGCGAAATCATCCTGCCAGCGCCAGTGCACGGCCGCGCGATAACCGTCGAGCAAGCCCAGTTGCGCCAGCGGATACACCCCCGCCGACAAGCCGCCGATCACGCAGCCAGCGCGCACCAGTTGCTTGAGGGCGCTGCCGAGCTGGGAGGCGATCACGGTCGGCGGTTCATCGGCCAGCAGGAACAGTTTCTGGAAGCCTTCGAGCTTGCCGGCCCAAGGTTCGCCGGGCAATTTCCAATCACCTTCGACCGGGGGTTCGGCCTGCAGGAACAACACCTCGTAGACCACATCCGGATGCACCCGCTGGGCAACGCGCAAGGCCTCCTCAGCCAGCGCCAGCGTCAGGGCTTTAGTGCTGGGCCAAATCAGGAAACCGATGCGATGGGCTGTCATGGAGGGCTATCCGAAACGAAAAACAGTAATGAAGACAAGGGCCAATGCTAGCCCGTAAACCGACACAAATCTCACAACTCAATGTAGGAGCTGGCTTGCCAGCTCCTACAGGGATCGAGGCCAATCTCAAGATTGCGAAGCATGCACTACTTCGGTGCGCAAAAGCAGTCTTGATTATTTCAGGCTGCCAGAGAGGAACTGCTGCAACCGCTCGGACTGCGGGTTGACCAACACTTCACGTGGGTTGCCGCACTCTTCGACAAGCCCTTTGTGCAGGAACACCAACTGGTTCGACACTTCACGGGCAAAGCCCATTTCGTGGGTCACCACCACCATGGTCCGGCCCTCCAGGGCCAAGTCCTGCATGACCTTCAAGACCTCACCGACCAGCTCCGGGTCCAGAGCCGAGGTCGGCTCGTCAAACAGCATCACCTCAGGCTCCATCGCCAGTGCCCGGGCAATTGCCACCCGTTGCTGCTCACCACCGGACATATGGCCGGGGAAGGCATCCTTGCGATGGCCCACGCCGACTTTGGCCAGGTAGTGCTCGGCTTTTTCACGGGCGTCTTTTTTCGACATGCCCAACACGTGCACTGGCGCTTCCATGACATTTTCCAACGCGGTCATGTGCGACCACAGGTTGAAATGCTGGAACACCATGGACAGGCGCGAACGCATGCGCTGCAGCTGCTTCGGATCGGCAGCTTTCATCGCACCGTCCTTGTTGGCCACCAGCTTGAGCTCTTCATTGTTGAGCAGGATCTTGCCGGCGTGAGGCTGCTCCAGCAAGTTGATGCAGCGCAAAAAAGTACTTTTGCCCGAACCACTGGAACCGATGATGCTGATCACATCACCGGCCGCGGCGGCCAGGGACACGCCTTTGAGCACTTCATGACTGCCATAGCGTTTATGCAGGTCTTGGACTTCAAGTTTGTACATGCGGTCGGTTCTCACAAAAACAGTGGGTCAGTCATTCAACAAATTGCCATGACGCAGGACTTCACGCCCCGCGACCTTGGCCAGCCAAAAACCTGCTTGGGCATAACGCAGCCGTTCAACGGCAAACAACACCCCGGCCGTTGCGGCACAGACAATGCTGACCTGATCGGACAAGGGATCAATCACTTCAAAAATCGGCTCGCCGACTTCCACCCAACTGCCCGGCACGCGCAGGAAGCTGATAACGCCAGCATGGGGCGCGAACAACACTTCGGTGCCTTCAAACGGCATACCCTCGCAGGGCTCGTGTTGCGGTACCGGCCAATCACCTTTGATCAAGCCTTGCTCGGCGAGAAAGGCCAGGATGCCCTCGGCGTGGAAGACCGCTTCGTCACGACCGGTGTCGGACTGACCACCCAGCTCTAACGTAGTCGCCAAGCAGGCCAATGGGACCTGCGCGTCCGCAAACATCCCGGACAAACGCAGCCAAGGCGTCGAGCAGGCCTCATCAAACGAACTGCCACCGGAGTCTTCCGCCAGCAGGCCGACTTTCACATTCAAATGCGCCGCCAGCGAACGCCACTGCGGCCAATGCTGGGGCAGCGCGTACATGTGCAGCGCGGCTTCGCAGTCGCAATGCAGGTCGAGGACCACGTCAGCGGTACAGGCGTGGCTCAGCAGCACCCGTTGCATGCCTTGCAGTTGACTGCTTGGCGCGGGCAAAGCCTCGAGCGCATCCGTCATGGCCTGGCGGATCAGGCGCACGTTAGCGTGGGGATCATCGCCCAGCTTGCCTTTGAGCAACTCGGCCACCGGCTCACTTAACTCAACGAAATCCCGGTTGAAATTCTTGCCGCTACCCGCCTCGAATCGCCCTTGATGGCTACCTTGCAGCAACTGGCCCAGGCCCATCGGGTTGGCCACCGGTACCAGCTCGATCACCCCGTTGAGGGCGCCCTGCTGCTCCAGCTCGGCCAGGCGTTTTTTCAGTTCCCAGGCCGTGCGCATCCCCGGCAATTCGTCGGCGTGCAGGCTGGCCTGGATATACGCCTTGCGCTCGCCATGGCCAAACCGGAACACCGTCAGTTGGCGCTCGCAGCCCAGGTGCCCCCAGGGCAGTACGTGATCGATACGCTCCATATCAGTGCTTCCGTGGAGCCAGGTAGCTCAACCAGCGGCGCTCGGCCAGCTTGAACAGGCGCACCAGGATGAACGTCAGGCACAGGTAGAACAGGCCGGCAGTGATATAGGCCTCGAACGGCAGGTAGTACTGGGCATTCACCGTGCGCGCGGCACCGGTGATATCGATCAGGGTGACGATGGAGGCCAGGCTGGTGGTCTGCAGCATCATGATCACTTCATTGCTGTACTGCGGCAGCGCCCGGCGCAGGGCCGAGGGCAGCAGGATGCGGCGGTACAGCTTGTAGCGCGACATCCCCATGGCCTTGGCCGCCTCGATCTCGCCATGGGGCGTGGCCTTGAGGCTACCGGCGATAATTTCAGCGGTGTAGGCACTGGTGTTGATGGCAAAGGCCAGGCACGCGCAGAACGTTGCACTGGACAGCCACGGCCAGAGAAAACTCTCGCGCACCGCCTCGAACTGGGCCAGGCCGTAGTAGATCAGGAACAGCTGCACCAGCATCGGCGTGCCGCGGATCACATAGGTGTAGAGCCAGGCCGTCCCATTGATCAAAGGCTGCTTGGACACTCGCATCAGGCCCAGGGGCACGGCAGCGATCAGGCCGAAGAACAGCGAGATCAACAGCAGTTTCAGGGTGGTCAGCAGGCCGCCAAGGTACAGCGGCATGGCCTCCCAGATGACGTTGTAGTCGAAGATCATAGATCAGCCGCCTTTACGCCTACCGAGTAGCGCTTCTCAAGATAACGCAGGGCCAGCAACGAGACGCTGGTAATCACCAGGTACATCGCCGCCACTGCGAGGAAGAAGGTAAAAGGCTCGCGGGTGGCATCTGCCGCCTGCTTGGCCTTGAACATCATGTCTTGCAGGCCCACCACCGAAATCAGCGCAGTGGCCTTGGTCAACACCAGCCAGTTGTTGGTAAAGCCGGGGATCGCCAGCCGGATCATCTGCGGCACCATCACCCGGAAAAACACCTGGAACGGGCTCATGCCGTAGGCCATGCCCGCTTCGGCCTGGCCCTTGGGGATGGCCATGAACGCACCACGGAAGGTTTCCGACAGGTACGCGCCGAAGATGAAACCCAGGGTGCCGATACCGGCGGCCAAGGGGTTCAAGTCAATATAGTCGTCGTAGCCCAGTAGCGGCGCGACGCGGTTGAGCAGGTCCTGGCCGCCGTAGAAAATCAGCAGGATCAGCACCAGGTCGGGGATCCCGCGGATCACCGTGGAATACAGGTCACCCAGCCAAGCCAGCCAGCGTACCGGCGACAGGCGCAATGCAACCCCGATCAGACCCAGAACAATGGCCAAGGCCATGGACGACAAGGCGAGCTGAAGCGTCAACCATGCGCCATCGAGGATAACGGCCCCGTAGCCTTTCAACATGATTCAGGTCCTCGAAAAGACGGATGAAAAAATGGCGCAAACTTCAGAGACCCTGGTGCTTGCGCCATTCTGGACAGACAACTGCGAAGGTTTACTTGGCGTCAGCGCCGTAAATATCGAAGTTGAAATACTTTTTCTCGATTTCTTTGTACTTGCCATTGGCGCGGATCGCGGCGATGGCCGCATTGATGCGGTCCAGGTTGGCCTTGTCGCCCTTACGTACCGCAATACCTATGCCATCACCGAAGTATTTGGCGTCGGTGAACGCAGGACCTACGAACGCATAGCCTTTGCCAGAGTCGGTCTTCAGGAAACCGTCTTCGAGCAGGGTGGCGTCTGCCACGGTGCCATCAAGGCGACCGGCAGCCACGTCCAGGTAGATTTCGTTCTGGGTGCTGTAGGGAACGATGGTCGCACCTTTAGGCGCCAGGACTTCCTTGGCGAAACGATCGTGGATCGAACCGCGCTGTACGCCGATCTTCTTGCCCTTGAGCTCAACCAGGCTGTCGCTGACGGTCGTGCCATCCTTCATCACCAGGCGCGCCGGGGTCAGATAGTAGCGGTTGGTGAAGTCCACGGACTTCTTGCGGTCATCCGTGATGGACATGGACGACAGGATCGCATCGATCTTGCGCACTTTCAGCGCCGGGATCAGGCCGTCGAACTCTTGCTCGACCCAGATGCACTTGACCTTCATCTCTTCGCACAGGGCGTTGCCGATGTCGTAGTCGAAACCGACGATGTTGCCGTCCGGCGCCTTCGAGGCAAACGGAGGGTAGGCTGCTTCAATACCAATTTTCAGCGGTTTCTCTTCAGCGAAGGCCTGCATGGACAGCACGGACAGCGCCAGGGCGCCCAACAGCACGAGTTTCTTCATCTTGGGACTCCATCGGTATAGAACAAAAACAGCAGTATGAGCCATGGCCCACGATGCGACTGAGTGAAACCGAATAGCGGTGCTGCGTCCTACACCGGTTCAACATGGCGACGACGAGCGAGTGATCGGCATTCTAACGACAGGCCGGAAGCCGATATTTCCTCAATGCGACAACAATTTACAGAAGCACCAAGAAAATGACTTCGACACATTGACAGTCTCTGTTTTTTGTGCAGAGACAAAAGATATTAAACCTGTTAACGCTGCAAATTGCGGGCCTATTATTCGCAAACCCTTCTATTCCGGCAAGTGTAGCGTTTGATCTTATTTAGCCGGGCGTCTAAAACGGGCGTTTTCGGGGCAGGGATGTAGCACATTGCCTCATGTTTGGGCGCAAGGTTACACATTTGCACCGCCGGGTAACATTCAGAAACGCCCTACGAGATAAACCGATATTTATTGGTTTGGTGCGCAGTGCAGTCTGTCAGTCCCCGCGAACCGATGTAGGAGCCGGCTTGCCGGCGACAGCGATGGGTCAGTATTCATTTGATTAACTGGCCCACCGCTATCGCCAGCAAGCCAGCGCCTGCAGCGCTGGTGTTTCACAGTGAGATCCCACAAAAAAGCCCCACCCGGCCTACGCCGAATGGGGCTTGGTCCCATAGACCCGCCTACGCGACGTTCATGGTCTTGTGGGTATCGATCAGATGCTGCACCACGCTCGGATCAGCCAGGGTGGAGATATCCCCCAACCCGTCATACTCGGCCGTGGCGATCTTGCGCAGGATACGGCGCATGATTTTCCCCGAACGGGTCTTCGGCAAGCCTGGAGCCCATTGGATCACGTCCGGCGAGGCAATCGGGCCGATCTCCTTGCGCACCCAATTCTTCAGCTCCAGGCGCAGCGCCTCGCTCGGCTCTTCACCGTTTTTCAGGGTGACATACACATAGATGCCCTGGCCCTTGATGTCATGGGGCACACCGACCACAGCGGCTTCGGTGACTTTCGGGTGGGCAACCATGGCGCTTTCGATCTCGGCAGTGCCCATGCGGTGCCCGGAAACGTTGAGCACGTCATCCACGCGGCCGGTGATCCACCAGTAGCCATCTTCATCGCGACGCGCACCGTCGCCGGTGAAATACATGCCACGGAAGGTCTTGAAGTACGTGTCGACGAAACGGTCATGGTCGCCATACAGCGTGCGTGCCTGACCCGGCCACGAATCGAGGATCACCAGGTTGCCTTCGGCTGCGCCCTCGATGATGTTGCCCAGGTTGTCCACCAATGCCGGTACCACGCCAAAGAACGGACGTGCCGCCGAACCCGGCTTGAGCGCGTGGGCGCCCGGCAACGGGCTCATCAGGGTCGCGCCGGTTTCGGTCTGCCACCAGGTATCGACAATCGGGCAACGGGATTGACCGACGTTCTTGTAGTACCAGTCCCACGCTTCCGGGTTGATCGGTTCACCCACCGACCCCAACAGGCGCAAGCTGCTGCCATCGGTGCCTTCGCAGGCGGCGGTGCCGGAGGCCATCATCGCGCGAATGGCGGTAGGCGCGGTGTAGAGGATGTTGACTTTGTGCTTGTCGACGATTTTCCCCACCCGCGTGATATCCGGGTAGTTGGGCACGCCTTCGAACAACAGGGTGGTCGCGCCATTGGCCAGCGGGCCGTAGACAATATAGGTGTGACCAGTGACCCAGCCGACGTCGGCGGTGCACCAGTAGACTTCGCCCGGGCGATAGTCAAACACGCGCTCGTGGGTCAGGGCCGCATACAACAGGTAGCCACCGGTGGTGTGCTGCACCCCCTTGGGTTTGCCGGTGGAGCCGGAGGTATAGAGGATAAACAGCGCTTCTTCAGCGCCCATCTCTTTTGGCGCGCAGACGGTGCCCGCCACTTTCATCAGGTCTTCGTACCAGATGTCGCGATGCTGGTTCCACTTGATCTGGCCATTGGTGCGCTTGCACACGATGACTTTCTGGATGCTGCTGGTTTCCGGGTTGGTCAGGGCGTCGTCGACGTTGGCCTTGAGCGGTACCTTCTTGCCGGCACGAATGCCTTCGTCGGCGGTGATCACCACCTTGGATTTGCAGTCAATGATGCGACCGGCCAGGGCTTCCGGGGAAAAACCGCCAAACACCACCGAGTGGATCGCGCCGATGCGGGTACACGCCAGCATGGCGACCACGGCTTCGGGGATCATCGGCATATAGATGGTCACCACGTCACCGCGGTGCACATCCTGGCCACGCAGGGCGTTGGCGAACTTGCAGACTTGTTCATGCAGCTCGCGGTAGGTGATGGTGCGGCTTTCGGAAGGGTCATCGCCCTCCCAGATGATGGCCGCCTGGTCGCCGCGCTCGGCGAGGTGGCGATCCAGACAGTTATAGGAAACGTTGAGGGTGCCGTCCGCGAACCATTTGATATCGACATGGTGATCGTCGAACGAAGTCTGCTTGACCGTGGTGAAAGGCTTGATCCAGTCAAGACGCTTGGCTTGCTCGCGCCAGAAGCCGTCGGGGTTGACCACCGACTGCTGGTACATGGCCTTGTAGGTCGCCTCGTCGGTCAGCGTGTTGGCTGCTACTTCGGGGCGAACGGGGTACAGGGAAGCCGCACTCATCTTTCTTACCTCGGTGACTATAGTTGTTGTTGTATGGCCCTGTTGTAGCCGGGGCAGGCCTATAGAACCATTCGACGATGGTAGTAACAAGCCCCTACAAATTACCCTGATATCTCCCGACAGCGCCCTGGATCGGGGCTTGCCGCGTGTTTTTCGGCACCGGAAAAAACCTCTCTCGTGGATTGTTACGAAAACCGCCAATAGTGTTTATCAAAAGCACGGGTATATGTATGTAACGCAGGCGCCTAAAATCAACCTCGCCAACAAGGCACCGTGATTAACCAAGTTGCAGCCCCCACGAAGGCACGTTAATCCGAACTCTCTACTCTAGTTGCACACGTGGCCTCACAAGGGTCCCGTGCCCCCCATCGACTGTAAAAAGGTAAATTGCAAATGAAAGCTTTATTAGTTATGGCCCTTGCCAGCTTGTGCGCCACCGCCGCCCTGGCCGACGAGATCCCGACTGACGTAGCCAGCCAGCATGCCGCCGTTGTTGAGGAATACACCTACGCCACAGACCTGGACATTGCCAAGGTGGTGTCCATGAGTTCCATTCCGAATGTCTGCGAAGTTGTTCCAGCACGTATGGAATATGAGGATCACCAAGGCCAGCGTCATATTCTTAATTACAAAGTCATGGGTAATGGTTGCTCTAACGGCTAATTATTTAGTTAGGGAAGGTCTGAAGTAAGCAGCCGTTTTTAACGGCCTCGCTGTCTGAGGTTCAAAAAACACCGACTTAATCGAAAATCAGACCTTTCCTCCTGTCAGTTCACTGTTTTTTGCGGAATAGCACCTTTTCAGGGCTCATTGTCCACATCACAGGCGCACCTCGCCTGCATTCAACAGTCGTTTTCGCATCATCCACAGGTTCGATAAGGCAAACAGTGTGGTCTGCTGCGCGGTGTTTTTCACCAAGCCTCGGAAGCGGACTTTCGTATAACCAAACTGGCGCTTGATCACCCTGAATGGATGCTCAACCTTGGCCCGGACTTGAGCTTTCGCGTATTCGATTTTGCGGCGCATGCGACCGATCAGGCTCTTTTTTGCATGCTTCTTATAGCTGCTGGGGCGCGCTGCGATCGACCAGATCATCTGGCGATGTTGATGCTCCGCACGCTTCTCCACGCCGGTGTAACCGGCATCGCCAGAGACGTAAGTTTCCTCGCCATGCAGCAACTGATCGACCTGAGTCACGTCCGCCACATTCGCCGCCGTGCCCACCACGCTATGTACCAGACCGGATTCAACATCGACACCGATGTGCGATTTCATCCCGAAATAGTACTGATTTCCTTTCTTTGTCTGGTGCATTTCGGGGTCGCGTTTACCGTCCTTGTTCTTGGTCGAACTGGGCGCATGAATGATCGTCGCATCGACCACAGTTCCCTGACGCAGCAGCAAACCTCGGTCGCCCAAATAGCCGTTGATGACCTGCAAAATCCCACCGGCCAGCTCATGTTTTTCCAACAGCCGGCGGAAGTTGAGGATCGTGGTTTCATCCGGAATCCGATCCAAATGCAGCCCGGCAAACTGGCGCAGAATCGTGGTTTCGTAGAGGGACTCTTCCATCGCCGGATCGCTGTAGCCGAACCAGTTTTGCATCAGATGAACCCGCAGCATGGCCATCAACGGATACGCCGGACGACCGCCTTCACCCTTCGGATAATGCGGCTCGATCAACGCAATCAGGCCTTTCCAGGGCACGACCTGATCCATCTCAATCAGGAAACGCTCACGGCGGGTCTGCTTACGTTTGCCTGCGTACTCGGCATCAGCGAAAGACATTTGCTTCATCGGGGCTCAACCGTTCAGTTCGTGGGACAGCCGTATCTCACCAGATTTGGAAGTCTTTTTCAGAGTTTCCTTAGTTAAAAACCACCCAGGCAATGTTCGCCGCAAGAAATCGTTCTTGCGGCAAAGAGCCTTGTTCGCTCCCCTCCTCGCTTGAACCGGATGCTACGATTGTGGCGCCACCACCTCCACCGCAAGGCAGGATGGGTTCATGAGAGCCAGTTTCGAGAAAATCCCCACCGAGGCCAACACTTCCTGGACCCTGCTGAACAGGCGCCTGCCGCAGGCGATCCCGTTTGAGTGGCACCACCACCCCGAGTACGAACTGACCCTCACCCTCAATAGCCGCGGGCACCGTTACATCAGCAACGACGTGGCGCGATACGATGATGGTGACCTGGTGCTGGTGGGCCCGAATGTTCCCCATAGCTGGGCTTCGGCGGAGATCATCGACCCGGCCCAACCGCATATCGCCCTGGTCATCTGGTTTTCCGAAACCTGGGCCGATTCGCTGATGAAGCTGTTCCCGGAAATGGCATCGACCCGCGCCCTGCTGGCGGCCGCGCGGCACGCACTGAGTTTCAGTGACGCCACCTCCCGTGCCCTGCGCCCGGTGATCGAGGCCATGGTCGAACAAGACGCCTCCCAGCGCCTGATCTCGCTGCTGACCGTGCTCAACACCCTGTCGCGGGATGTCGCGGCGCAGCATATCGCCGTGCAAGACGCCCCTCACATCATTGAGGATGCACGCATCCGCCGAGTCCTGGATTACCTGCACGGCCACTATGCACAGCCCCTGAGCATTCCTGAGCTGGCGCAAATGGCCTGTGTCAGCGTTTCCGCCTTCCACCGCATGTTCCGCAGGCACACACGCTGCACGGCATTGGACTACATCGTCCGGCTGCGCATCGGACACGCCTGCGCCCTGCTGATGCAAGGCAGCCTGGCCGTCAGCACCATCGCCGAGCAGGTTGGGTACGCTTCCCAGGCCCTGTTCAACCGGCAGTTCAAGGCGCACAAAGGCATGACGCCGTCTGATTTCCGTGGCCAGCACGGGCATCATTTCCAGTCAGGCATCGCCAGCCCGATTCTTCTTTAGCCTCAGGATAAAACGCCACAATCGTATTACTCAACGCGCCAAATGAGGCTGCCGCCCGGGCCATCCTCAGTGATTCCATACCTGCACGAATAATAAAAAAGCAGGCCACCCCATGAGCAACGCCCCGTCCTTCGCAAGTGCCGAGTTACCTGACGACTACAAGCGCAGCATCGTCGCGATGAAAAAGGCACTGCGTGCACAGATCGGCGACGTACCCACGCTGTTTGCCGAAGTCAGCACCTTTATCGCCACGGAAATCACCTCGATCAAGGCCCAGCAAGCCCTGACCGGCTCCGCCTGGCCAGAACTGGACTTTGCCACCATCGCCAACGGCCAGGTCACAGAAGAACAGCGCGCGCTGATCAAGCGCCGAGGCTGCCTGGTGATCCGTAACCACTTCCCCAGGCAGCAGGTGTTGGGGTGGGACAAGAGCCTGCTGGACTACCTGGACCACAATCAGTTCGACGCGGTGTACCGCGGCCCCGCCGACAATTTCTTCGGCAACCTGGAGGCCTCGCGCCCGGAAATTTTTCCGATTTATTGGTCCGAAGCCCAGATGCAAGCGCGTCAGCACGAACGCATGGGCAGCGCGCAATCGTTCCTGAACCGCCTGTGGACCACCCAGTCCCAGGGCCAGCAGTGGTTCGACCCGGACACCAACGCCTTGTACCCGGACCGTGTGCGGCGACGCCCGCCCGGCACCACGTCCAAGGGGCTGGGCCCGCACACCGATTCCGGGGCGCTGGAGCGTTGGCTGCACCCGGCCTACCTGAAGGTGTTCGAGAAAATTTACCGCAACGACTTCAAGTCCTTCGACCCATGGGACGCTGCCCATCGCACCGAAGTCGATGAATATGCCTACCCTGGCACCAAATGCTCAGCCTTCCGCACCTTTCAGGGCTGGACCGCGCTGTGCGACATGAGCGCCGATCAGGGCGTACTGCATACCTTGCCGATTCCCAAGGCCATGGCCTACCTGCTGCTGCGCCCTCTGCTGGACGACGTGCCCGACGATGAGCTGTGCGGCGTTGCGCCGGGCAAGGTGCTACCGGTCCTGGAGCAGTGGCACCCGTTGCTGGTCCAGGGTATGACACCGATCCCGGACGTGCAGGCTGGCGATTCGGTGTGGTGGCACTGCGATGTAGTCCATAGCGTCGCCCCGGTCGAAAACCAGCAGGGCTGGGGCAATGTGATGTACGTACCCGCCGCGCCCATGTGTCCGAAAAATCTGCGTTATGCCAGGGATGTGCTGCGGGCCTTTGAACAAGGCGTCTCGCCGGATGACTTCCCCCGCGAGGACTACGAAAAGCACTGGGGCAACCGCTTCATGACCTCACAACTGAACGCCCTCGGCCGCAAAGGACTTGGCCTGGAATAAGCACACCCTCTCACCACAAAAACAAAAAGGGCCACCCCATATGAAAACCGTCAATCACCTTGCCGTTGCTCTCTCCTTCGCCAGCCTCTGCACATTCACCGCGCAGGGCGCCCAGAGCAAAGGCAGTGTTGAAGTCGTGCATTACTGGACCTCCGGCGGGGAAGCCAAGTCTGTGGATGTACTCAAGCAACTGATCGAAAAAGACGGCTTCACCTGGCAAAACAGCGCCGTCGCCGGTGGCGGTGGGGCTGCTGCCATGACCGTACTCAAGACCCGTGCGGTATCCGGCAACCCGCCCTCCGCTGCGCAAATCAAGGGCCCGGATATCCAGGAGTGGGGGAATCTGGGCTTGCTGACCAGCATCGACGGTGTAGCCCAGGCCAATCAATGGGACAGTATTCTGCCCCCGAGCATTGCCCGGCTCATGAAATATGACGGCCATTACGTCGCCGTACCACTCAACATTCACCGTATCAACTGGCTCTGGACCAACCCCGCCGTGCTCAAGCAGGCCGGTATCTCCCAGGCGCCGGAAACCCTCGAAGAGCTGTATGCCGCCGGTGACAAACTCAAGGCCGCCGGTTTTATCGCGATTGCCCACGGCGGCCAACCCTGGCAGGACACCACGGTATTTGAAGGCCTGGTGCTGAGCATCCTCGGGGCGGAAGGTTTCAAGAAAGCCTTTATCGATTACGACGAAGCCACCTTCACCGGCCCGAAAATGACCGAAGTGTTTGTCGCGCTGCGTAAGCTCAAGACCTACATCGACCCCGATGGCGCGGGACAGGACTGGAATATGGAAACCGCCAAAGTCATCCAGGGCAAGGCTGGCATGCAGATCATGGGCGATTGGGCCAAGAGCGAGTGGAGCGCGGCCGGCAAGAAGGCCGGTATTGATTATGAATGCGTGCCCTTCCCCGGCTCCCAAGGTATCTATAGCTACACCATCGACTCACTGGCCATGTTCAAGCTGTCCAGCAAAAACGACACGCCAGGCAACAATGCCGCGCGCGACGACCTGGCCAAGATCGCCCTGGAACCGCAATTTCAATCGGTATTCAATCAGAACAAAGGCTCCATCCCGGTCATTACAGGCATGGACATGAGCCAGTTCGACAGGTGCGCCCAGGCGTCCGCCAAGGATTTTGCCGAAGCCGAGAAAACCGGGACCCTGGCGCCAAGCATGGCGTTCAATATGTCGACCTCCCAGGCGGTGCAAGGCGCGGTTTTTGATGTGGTCAGCCACTTCATGAGCGATAAAGACGCGGATCCGGCCAAGGCAGGGAAACAGATGTTTGCCAGTATTCAGGCGGCTGCGCAGTAAGGTCCTGTCGCCAGTTCTTGCGCCAAAGGGCGCAGGAACTGCGGTGCCGAATCTGCCGCTGGCCCAGGCCTTGAAAGCAGCGCCTACCGCCTGTCAAAAAAATCCATGCCTGGCAAACCCTTGCAAACCCGCACTCTGGCCGCAAACACCGTCAATTTGGCCGCCCACCGAGACCATCCGCCGCAACACAAAGCCAAATTTTTCCCTATAATGCGCGGGTAAATCGGGCCTGCAATATCCTTTTACATGGGGTAACCAGCCAGACCTGAGGCCCCGCAGGAGCAAGACACTGTCGCTCCGCCCCTCAGGGCTCATGCAGAGAACCGTAGCCCTATTCCGTTTAGTGCCTGCGCGAGCTGTTGCAACAAACGATTCCTTAAAGATCCACCGCGGCCCTTGGGCCGTGTGAACACCCAACCATCCGGTTTCACACGGGCACCATTGGCCCTCACGCAGGAGACGACACGTCATGCTGAGCTGGGACGAATTCGACAAAGAAGAAGAAGGCGAAGTAGCCGCTAAAGGCGCCAACGCCGGCCACGCCACCGAAGCCAACATGGACCGCCTCGACGGTGCCGGCGCTGCCGCGGCCATCGAAGCCCGCGCCGTGACCGCCAATGACTCCGCCGCCATCGTGCGGGCCAAGGCCGCCCTGGACAAACTCGACATCGCCGAAGGCCTCGCCGAGCTTGAAGGCGCCAGTGCCCGTGTCGCCGTTGACGAAAAACGCATGATCAACTGCCGCGCCGACCTCAACCAGCTCGTGCCCTTCAAGTACGACTGGGCCTGGCAGAAATACCTCGACGGCTGCGCCAACCACTGGATGCCGCAAGAGGTCAACATGACCGCCGACATCGCCCTGTGGAAAAACCCCGAAGGCCTGACTGACGACGAACGTCGCATCGTCATGCGCAACCTGGGCTTCTTCTCCACCGCCGACTCCCTGGTCGCCAACAACCTGGTCCTGGCCGTGTACCGCCTGATCACCAACCCCGAGTGCCGCCAGTACATCCTGCGCCAGGCCTTCGAGGAGGCGATCCACACCCACGCCTACCAGTACTGCATCGAATCGCTGGCCATGGATGAAGGCGAGATCTTCAACATGTACCACGAGATCCCATCGGTCGCCAAAAAGGCCGCCTGGGGCCTGAAATACACCCGCTCGATCTCCGATCCGAAGTTCGAGACCGGCACCGTCGACACCGATAAAGAACTGCTGCGCAACCTGGTCGCCTACTACTGCGTGCTGGAAGGCATCTTCTTCTACTGCGGCTTCACCCAGATCCTGTCCATGGGCCGGCGCAACAAAATGACCGGCGTGGCCGAGCAGTTCCAGTACATCCTGCGCGACGAGTCGATGCACCTGAACTTCGGCATCGACGTGATCAACCAGATCAAAATCGAAAACCCACACCTGTGGGATGCCGAAATGAAGGAAGAAGCGACCCAGATGATCCTGCAAGGGACCCAGCTGGAGATCGAATACGCACGCGACACCATGCCGCGCGGCGTGCTGGGCATGAACGCGGCCATGATGGAGGACTACCTCAAGTTCATCGCCAACCGTCGCCTGTCGCAGATTGGCTTGAAGGAAGAGTACCCAGGGACCACCAACCCGTTCCCGTGGATGAGCGAGATCATGGACTTGAAGAAAGAGAAGAACTTCTTCGAGACGCGAGTGATCGAGTATCAGACAGGTGGGGCGTTGAGCTGGGATTGATCGGTTCATGAGTGCAACGTGAAAAAGCCCTGGGATCGCACCCAGGGCTTTTTTATCGCCGCCGGCTTGCCATTTCTTGAAGTACATCACCTCAAGCACCTGGCCCGGAAGGGTTCGGATCGCATCTCCAATGCTGTAGCCTTATGCCCCAATTGCCATCAGCGTTGTCACCGGTCCAGCGACCGGGATGATTTCACTGCGGGTTTCTACTGGAAAATCGACAGACTGATACCGGACTAGACTCCTGCGATAACAGCTTATGCATTCAAAAAAAATAGTAGACAGGACCGAGGCCACCCCGTGAACCCAGACATGCTAGAAGCCGGCCCAGAGGGCGCCAAGGTACTTTCAGTGTTCGACTTCGACGGCACCCTGACCCGCCACGACAGTTTCGTGCCATTTCTCAAATTTGCTTTCGGCAGGCAGGAATTCAACCGCAGGATGCTCAAGCTGGCACTGCCTGGCCTGCGCTTTCTATTGCGCCGGATGAGCCGGGATGAGCTCAAGGCCCAGTTGATTCGCACCTTTATGACCGGTGTGGAGAAGGCCTGGGTACAGCAGAAAGCCGAGGAATACTGCAAGACCTACTGGAATAAACTGATGCGCCCTGCCGGCTTGCAGTCGGTGGCCGATGAGATTGGTTCCGGTGCCGAGGTGACGCTTTGCTCGGCGTCGCCGGCAATCGTGTTGCAGCCTTTTGCTGATCGGCTGGGGATCAAGTTGATCGGCACCGAGCTTGAAGTGGTCGACGGCGTCTTGAGTGGGCGCCTCACGGGCAACAACTGCCGTTGTGAGAACAAGGTGCTGCGGCTTGAAGCAGTGTATGGCGACCTGGGTGAGTATCGGCTCAGGGCCTGGGGCGACACGCGCGGGGATCGCGAGTTGCTGGCGGCGGCGCAGGATGCCCATTGGCGGCATTTTCATTCGGCCAAGCGTCGGGGCAAGCCGAAACTGAAAGCCCGTTAACACCAGGCACGCCCTTGCAGGAACTGGCCTGCCAGTGATGAGGCCCCTGAATTATCCGGTGAGCTGTCGAACGCCATCGTCGGCAAGCCGGCTCCTACAGAGGGAAATGGATGTTTAAGGCGCGTCCGTTATCCGCTATTAATAGTGAATATTCCCACGGACCCGCTCCCATGAAATTCGACACAGCCTATTGCCTGAGCCTGGACGAAAAGCTGTCGATCTATGACGTGCGCGACCTGAATTTCGACGAAACCGCTGCTTTCGATTCGGACAAGGACAGTTTCTTGTGCCCCAACGATGACTGCCGCGCAGCGTTTGCGGTGGGCAATGTACTGGGTACGTTCAACGGGAAGAACGTCAACTACCTGCGCACCCCGCATTTCAAAAACCTGCCCAGTACCCGCCATATCGACGGTTGTCGCTATGCCAGCCACAAACCCGGCGCAGGAGAAACCGAGAACGAGCGCGAGGAAAATTTCCCGTCAGAATTTGTGCTGACCCGTCGTCAGTACGAACGCAAAGCCCCCATCCCGGAGTCCACAAGAGCTATCGTGCAGGATCCAGCAAAAGCGCCTTCAGCATTTGCTGATACTTCCCATAATTCCAGCGAAACCACACCGGACAAGACCAGCGTCTTCGCCCACCCCGTGGAATGCTACGTGTCCAACATCGACGACAGGGACAAGCTCAAGGGTATGCCGTTGAAGATCGGTGACCAGAGCGCGACCTACTGGGCGTTTTTCAAGAAGATCGAATACCTGCAGGACAACAAGGGCTTGATCTACTGGGGCAGGATCAAAGCGATCAAGGACTACACCAGCAGCTTTCGCATCGACTTCGAAAAGAAGGTGTGGCTCGACAAGAAGCCCTACTCCGTCAACGTGTACCTGAACAAGAAACTGATCGAGAACTACCGCAAGCGCAAGGCGTTCCTGGAGCAGATCAAGGCCGCCGTCGACAGTGAACGCCCGTTGTATTGCTTCTTTTACGGCGTGACGCCGGAGTTGAAACAGGTACCGAGCAAGAAAAACCCCGAGCAGACATTCGGGGTGTTCAGTGCCGATATCCAGAACCTGGATCACCTGCTTATCCGCGAGGCGCCGGGGTTGGAGGAGAAATGACCTGGAGCGCCCGCCAATCGCGGGCCAGTCACCCAGAAAATGATCCAGTTGATGAACGGTCAAAACAACTGTACAAAAACACAGTATAGTTTGCCCTCCCCCGTTGGACTCCTGGAGACCCCCCCATGTCCTCTCTGGCAGTGAGCACCACCGTAGATCAGCAAATAGTCCTTCATCAGTTCACCCCACGGCACAGTGTGCAGGCCCGCGCGCTGCTGGGCTGGAGCCGGGAAGACCTGGCCCGGCACGCCGGGGTTGAGGTGGACGCCATCCAGCGTTTTGAAAGCCATCATGAGGTAGATGACGCCATCCGCATCGCCCTGGCGTTCCGCCTGGAGCACGAAGGCCTGGTGTTTTTCCCAGGATTTGCGCCGGGGTGGGGCATGAGTGGACGCCGCTCCCCAATGCCACAGGCTGATGCCGAACCGGGTCGCCGTGGCCTTATCGCACGGCTGCTGGGCTCGACCTCGTCGAATACACCTCATCCCAACGGCGCATAAGCCCATTGACCGCGCAAAGGGTTCACCTAGCGGACATGCCGGCGCGCACCTGCATCGCCTGTTGATAGACTCGTACCAAGGCCGACAGCGAATCCCGTGCCCAACGAGCACCGTAGAACCAGAGCACGATCCTGGTGCCATGGAGATCGTCGCTGAATATCTGGCACACGCCCGGGTATCCGGTTTTGCAGAAGCCATGAAAGGCGGGGCTTTGACCATCGGACACCAGCGCGTCGAGGCGATGCTCGCTCACCCGCTCATCGATCTCGTTGCTGGACGCCTGGGTGAAACACGCAGCGGTATCCGGCAACTGCGCCAGCACTGGCACCACTTCAGCGCCTGAAGCCTTTAAAACCTCCAAGGCCCGGAGAAATACGCTGGAGTGTTCCACCCTTTCACGCACACCGTTACGTATGTATTCGTCGGCAAAACCGATGCGCCAATCGACCAGGGCAGCAGCAGGTTTAGCGGCGTTGTTTTCCATGACGGGAGGGACTTGCACCATGACCGGTACCGCGGGGTCGAGGCCACTCAGGGCGATGAGCGATAACGACGGATCACGCACGGTCTTCATCATCGGCCCTGGGATATCGAACCTGGGACCCTGGGCAACAGGCGCTGCAGCAGGCTGGAACTCAATGCCACTCCGAGACGCTGTCCCATTGTCCGTAGTCCCAGCCGGGGCGATCGGTGCACAAGGTGCTGTATTAAGGATATTGGGCAGCAAAGGTAGCCCCCCAGAACAGGAAGCACCTGGCGCCGAGACTTTCCTACTTTTGTCCTCCATCAAGCCTGACTCCCAGGAAATGACTTTCCCGAAATCATCGCATCCTTTTTCGGTCACTTCTCAGGGCCGAAATACCTTGAAAAGCCCTTTTACCGACAGGAGATTGCACACACCTTCAACTCACCAACGGCTCCACCGCCAGGGCTTCGACTTCCAACCACCAGGCATGCCCGCGCTCAGGAGCAGTCAGCATGAAAGCCTGGCCCATGGCTGGCGTGGTAATCGAGACGTTGCGCTCCCAGGCCAGGGCCATGATGCGGTCGAACGGCTCATGCCAGGCATGGAATGCCAAGTCAAAGGTGCCATTGTGGATCGGCAGCAACCAGCGCCCCTTCAGATCGATATGGGCCTGCAAGGTTTGTTCGGGCTGCATGTGCACATGGGGCCAGTCGACGTTGTAAGCCCCCGTTTCCATCAGCGTCAGGTCAAACGGTCCGTATTGCTCGCCAATGCGTTTGAAGCCGTCGAAATAACCGGTGTCGCCACTGAAAAAGATGCGCCGGGCGCCATCGATCATCACCCATGACGCCCACAGCGTCTGGTTGCCATCAAACAGGCCACGCCCGGAAAAGTGCTGGGCTGGGGTGGCGACAAAACAGATACCGTCCACCTCGGTGCCCTGCCACCAATCCAACTGCCGCACCTTGTCGGGCGCCACGCCCCATTTGATCAAGGTGTCGCCGACGCCCAGAGGTGCGAGAAAATAGCGAGTCTTGGCGGCCAGTTGCACCACGGCCTGACGGTCCAGATGGTCGTAATGGTTGTGCGACAGAATCACCGCCTCAATCGCCGGCAGTTCTTCAAGGCTGATGGGCGGTTGATGAAAGCGCTTGGGGCCGGCCCAACTGAAGGGCGAGGCACGCTCGGCAAACACCGGATCGGTCAGCCAGAACTTGCCGCGCATCTTCAGCAGCACGGTGGAATGCCCCAGGCGGTAAACACTATGGTCCGGCGCACTGCGCAGTTGCTCGCGTGTCAGGCGCTGTACCGGGATTGCCCCCACGGGCCGCGTACTGCGGGGCTTGTGAAAAAGCATCTTCCAAAAGATCTGCAGGGTTTTGCCAAAGCCTGCGCGGTTGACCGGCGCATGATTGCTGAAGTGACCTTGCTGCTGCTCGGATGGCTTGAGCGCTGCAGAGGGGGTATCGAGACGGTTAGAGATCGTGGCCATTACAAAGTGACTCCGGTACGTTCTGCTGATGCAGATCAACAACTACACTGCACAGTGTAGTTTCAAGATTGCAACAAAACCCTGACCAAGTAAACTACCGAGTGTAATTTTCTCCCAGAGCCGAAAAGCCCCATGACTGCACCTCGACGCCTCACCGACCGTAAACGCGAAGCCATCGTGGCAGCAGCCATCGCCGAGTTTCGCGACAACGGTTTCGAGGTCACCAGCATGGACAAGATCGCCGCCACGGCAGGTGTCTCCAAGCGCACGGTGTACAACCACTTCCCCAGCAAAGAGGAGTTGTTCACCGAGATCCTGCATAAGTTATGGGCCAGCAGCGTGGCACAACTGGATGTCAGCTACAGCCGCGAACACCCCCTGCGCGACCAGTTGCGAGTGTTGCTGGAAGCGAAGATGAAAATGATGTCGGACGCCAACTTCCTCGACCTGGCCCGGGTAGCGATTGCCGCGACCATCCATTCCCCTGAACGCGCCCAGGACATCGTCAACCGCCTGAGCGAGCGCGAAGAGGGGTTCACTTCCTGGGTGCGTGCCGCCCAGGAAGACGGGCGACTCAAGCCCGTCGACCCGTGCTTCGCCGCCCATCAGGTGCAAAGCCTACTCAAGGCATTTGCCTTCTGGCCGCAAATCACCCTCGGCCAGCCCACCCTGGACGCAGCCACCCAGGCCAATGTGGTCGAGTCGGCGATGGACCTGTTCCTGGCCGGCTATGAGATTGCTACCGGCCACCGGTAAGTCCCGCTGTCGCCAATACGACATTGGCAGGTCGTTTTTACCGTAATCCCTCGGGTTCCCCACGTAAATGGCCTGGAAGGACACTGATTATTCCTGCGTAAATCCCTGACAATAATCGCCTGTCATCTGGCGTAAATGGCCTTTGGATAACGCACGCCTTCGCCACTCAAAGAAGAAAAACCTGACGCAGGGATCTATGGAAAACCTTCGAGGCAAAGGGCTGTCATTTGCCCGGCGTATTTATCGGCCGCGCATTATCGGGCTGGGTATTGGCAGCATTTGCGTGTTGGCCGCCCTGTACCCGCTGGCCATGCCCGGATGGGTCTGGGCACTGTGGCTGTTCAACGCATTCATCTGGCCACACCTGGCATACCAGCTGTCGAGCCATGCAGCATTTCCTTACCAGGCCGAGCGTCGCAACCTACTCTATGACTCACTGTCCGGTGGGTTCTGGGCCGCAGCCACGCAATTCACCCCCCTGACCGCAGTGACCATCCTCGCGATGATGACCATGCACAACGTCGCGGCGGGCGGCAAACACTTGATGATCCAGGGCATGCTTGCACAACTGGTGGGCGTGGCGCTGGCCTGGCTGGTATTCGGCCCCTCGTTCAACCCCAATGTCGGATTGATCCAGGTGTATGCCTGCCTGCCGATGCTGATCCTCTATCCCGTCGCCATCGGCATGGCCAGTTATCGCCTGGCAATCAAGCTTTCGGAACACAAGCGCGCCCTGAGTGCCTTGAGCCGTACCGACAGCCTCACCGGCCTGCTCAATCACGGTTCCTGGAAAGACCTGCTGCAACTCAAGTTCCACAAGTGCCAGCAACAACAGTCCCAGGCCACCATCGCGTTGATCGATATCGACCACTTCAAGCAGATCAACGACGCGTACGGCCATATCGTCGGTGACCGAGTACTGCGACAACTGAGCAAGGAATTGCAGCGCAACGTACGGGAAAATGACCTGGCGGGCCGTTACGGCGGCGACGAATTCTGTGTGATTCTCCCGGACGTACCGCTGGAGCAGGCCAGTTATGTGATGGAACGCCTGAGGGAAATGTTCAGCCGCTACCGCGACCCGCAGGCCCCGGAACTGCGGGTGAGCCTGAGCATCGGCCTGGCGGCCTACCAGGTGCAATTTACCCAGGCGCACATGTGGCTCAATGCTGCGGATCAGGCGCTCTATGCCGCCAAGGGCACCGGGCGTAATCGCGTGACGGTCGCCGAATCGCTGATCGCGCGCTCCGCTTGAACAGGCTAATTATCCAGACAGCAGGTTCGTCCACCTTGTAGAAGCCGGCCTGCCGACGATGAAGGACGGTAAATCCCCTGTTGCACCAACGGTTGGCCCGCCAGCCCGCAACGCAAAAATCAAAATGCCACCATTCATCCGATCAAGTGAATTTCTCCAGGTGCAAGGCGAACTTCCATCACAGCCCAAGGCTCTGAGCTCTCAGTTCCACCCCCTGTCGGTATAACGGAAGCCGACAATGAGCAAGTCCGCCGTAGGCCTTGGAGCCCCACGGTGTGCAAGCGCAACCACGGATAACATCTCGCACTTTGCTTTCTCGAGTCCGCGACCATGCTATTTAGCGCCCATAAAAAAACCATCATTGCCCTGCAAGACACACTCAACCAACAAGCCGGCCTGCTCGATGCGATTGAGCGTTCAATGGCGGTGATTGAATTCGACCTGCAGGGCAACGTCCTGCGGGCCAATACCAACTTTCTGCAGACCATGGGCTACCGCGAGGACCAGGTGGTGGGGCAATCTCATCGCCTGTTCTGCCCTACCGCGTTTGCCCGTAGTGCCGAGTACAGCCAGCTGTGGGCACAGTTGAGCAACGGCCGATTCCAGTCCGGAACCTTCGAGCGTGTGGCCGCCGATGGCCATTCGGTGTGGCTGGAAGCCAGCTATAACCCGGTGTGCGACCAATCGGGTCGCGTGGTGAAGGTAGTCAAGTACGCCTTGGATGTGAGCGCCAGAATGCAGGCCGAAAGCGAAACCAATGCCAAGCTTGAAGCGATTGACCGGGCGATGGCCGTGATCGAATTCAACCTCGACGGCAGCATCATTACCGCCAACCAGAACTTCCTTCAGCGCCTGGGTTACAGCCTGGCGCAGATCCAGGGCAAGCATCATCGCCTGTTCTGCAAACCGGAGCTGGCCAACAGCCAGGAATACACCGACTTCTGGCGCCGGCTGAACCAGGGTGAATTATTCAGCGGCCAGTTCGAGCGCATCAACGGCGCCGGCCAGACCCTGTGGCTGGAAGCCAACTACAACCCGGTGTACGACGCCAGCGGCCGTTTGTGCAAGATTGTGAAGTTCGCCTCCGACGTCACTGCCAGGGTGGAAAAACACGCCGAAGATGCCCAGAGCGCAACCCAGGCCTATCACATCTCCCAGCAGACCCGGGACATCGCCGAAAAAGGCGCCGAGGTGATTCAGCAGACCGCCAACGGTATCCATGAGATTGCCGCCGACATCGAAAGCTCATCCAGACTGATTGCCAAGTTGGGCGAGCGCTCGCAACAGATCACCGCCATCGTCAACACCATTCGCGCGATTGCCGACCAGACCAACTTACTGGCCTTGAATGCCGCCATTGAGGCTGCACGCGCGGGTGACCAGGGCCGCGGGTTTGCGGTGGTCGCCGATGAAGTCAGGCAACTGGCTGCACGCACCAGCGGCTCCACGGCGGAGATTTCGCGCATGATCGAGATGATTCAGAGCGAAACCCGCCAGGCCATCGACAGCATGGACAACACCCGCGACCGCGCCGCCCAAGGCGTGGACCTGGCCAACCAGGCCGGCACGGTGATCCTGCAGATTCGCGAAGGCGCCAGCGATGCGGTACGCGCAGTCAGCATGTTTGCCAATGACCGGGTGGAGTCTTAGGCGCCGGCTAGCTGCTGATAAGGCCCTCGAGGTCTACCGGGGGCCACCGCCGGCTAGCCGGCCCCTGCAAGGGGCCAACCATGATCAACCCACCAGGCTGCGCAACGCACTTATCTGCGGGATCTCCGTGCGGCGCATATACACCCGCAGCGGTTCGGTGATGTTGATGCGCTCGTCGATGTTCTGGTCCAGCAGCAACTGGATGTGCTCGCGGGACAGGGTCATGGTTTGCTCAGCCGCGGGCTGCCAGACAAACTCGCTGGTGGGAATGATGCCGTCATCGGCGACGTCCATGCCGAACGAATCCTCGCTGAAACGCACGATGTACTGGCCGGTCTTGCGGTTCAGGCCGACAAAGCCGTTGAGTTGGTCGGCGGCCTGGCAGATGAGTTCTGATGTGATACGCATGCTAAACCTCACTGAAAAATCCCACAGGGGAAGTGAACGATGGTTTACACGCGAGGCGGCGAAATAGGGCAGTGCTGGTTTCCCTCTGCCGGGGAAGCTCGGGCCAAGAGTACTGCATAGCGCGGCACAAAAGCGCAGAAAAATAGCGCCTGCGCACGTTAATGTCGGTTTGGTGATAGCGCGATTTGCATGCAATTGTTAAAAAGGAACCCTTCTTGAAGCTACCTCCACGAAAGGACCTCGCACATGCCTGCTACGTTTACCAAGAGTGCCCTGCTGCTCGCTCTGATGATGGGCCTTGGCCACGCACAGGCTGCAAGCCCCATCAGCCCGGTTGAACTGGCGACCAAGGAGGGCATTCCCCACCCTGCCGTGATCGCCCACCGGGGTGCGTCCTTCGATGCACCGGAGTCCACCGCCGCTGCCTACAAGGTTGCCCGCGACCTGGGTGCCGACTACCTGGAACTGGACCTGCAACGCAGCAAGGACGGCGTGCTGTTCGCCCTGCACGACAACAACCTGCAACGCACCACCGACGTGGCCACCAAGTTCCCGGAGCGCAAGGACAGCCCGGCCAACGAGTTCACCTGGAAAGAACTGCAAACCCTCGATGCCGGCAGTTGGTTCAACGCCGCCTATCCGGACCGCGCCCGCCCAGGCTTTGTCGGGTTGAAAATCCTCAGCCTGGACGAAATCATCAAGATCGCCGAAGGCAACCCCCAGCACAAACCCGGCCTGTACATCGAAACCAAGGAGCCCAAGCAGTTCCCGGGAATCGAAGCCGATCTGAAGGACAAGCTGCTGGACAAGGGCTGGCTGAGCTCCGTCGGTTCCAAGCTGGGCAAAAGCAACACGGGCGTCGGCCAGGGCAAGGGCCGCGTGGTGTTGCAGACCTTCGAGACGGCCAGCCTCAAGGAACTGCAGAAGGAAATGCCCAACACCCCGAAAATCCTGCTGCTGTGGGTGGGTGAAGGCAGCATCGAGCCCAAGTCCAAGGTGACCTTCGCTGAATCCGGCGAACCGACCAAGGCGGCCTACTATGCCAAGCAGGAACCCAAGGATGCTGCCGAATTCGAAAAATGGGTCGAGGAAGCCAAGAACCTCGGTGCGATAGGCACTGGTCCGTCCGCACAACTGACGAACCTGGGCGACCAGAGCTATTCAGACCTGGTCAAACCTGAAATGAACCAACTGACCCACGACAAAGGCCTGCTGGTACACGTCTATACCGTCGACGAGCCGGTGGATTTCGAGAAGGTCATGAACGCCGGGGTCGATGGCATCTTCACCAACCGCGCCGCCGAACTGCTGAAGTTCTACAAGCGCTGGCCGTCGTCCAGCGTGCAGGACCTGCTGCAGGACAACGGTTACTGAGTGACAAACGAGTAGTCACACCATAGGCCGTCGGATAGCCAACGTCATCGTCCACGACCATCGCCGGCAAGCCAGTATCGGTTTCATGTGTGCCTCCTGAAGTTGAGGCACCCGCATGAAATCTCCCGGCACGGGGCGATTGAACAAACAGCGCAAACGTCCTACGCAATTAAGGGTGAATTAAGTTGCGCGGGTTAACCTGATCCCACTTAAACAGCTCACCCCAAAGGACCACATCATGAAAAACCTGACCGCTCTGTTCGCTGCTGCCGCCCTGACCCTGACTGCCGGCCTGGCCCAGGCCGATGTTCGCCCGGACCAGATTCCAAGCCTGCTGCAATCGGGCGCCGTGAAGCCATTTGAACAGTTGAATGCCGCCGCACTGGCCAAACACGCCGGCGCCACCATCAACGATACCGAGCTGGATAACGAAGCCGGGCGCCTGGTCTACGAAGTCGACCTGACCGACACCACGGGCAAGAAGTGGGACGTGAAGCTCGACGCCAAGACCGGCGAAGTGCTGGAAAACAAGCAAGACACTTGAGTTGCCCCGGCAACACAACGCGCCGCCTTCGGGCGGCGCAGTTGTGTCTGCTCAAGCACTCAGGCGTGCGGTGACTTCGTTCAGCTCGGCAGATAAGCCACGCAGGTTATGGCTGGCCGCTTCAGTGCGCTGCACGTTGTCGAGGTTGGCCGTGGCGACGGTGGTGATTTGCGTGATGTTGCGCGAGATATCCTCGGCCACCGAAGTCTGCTCTTCGGCCGCCGTGGCAATCTGGCGGTTCATGTCGCGGATCGCCTCCACCGCCTGGGTGATATGACTGAGCATCGCCCCGGCCTGGGTGACCTTCTCGACACTGTCATCACTGCATGACTGGCCACTGATGATCGCCTCGGCGGCATCCTGCGCCCCCGTCTGCACCGCCTGGATAATCTGGTTGATCTCGATGATCGACGCCGCCGTGCGCTGCGCCAGGCTGCGCACCTCATCCGCCACCACCGCAAACCCACGCCCGGCCTCGCCCGCCCGTGCAGCTTCGATCGCCGCATTGAGCGCCAGCAGGTTGGTCTGTTCGGCGATGCCGCGAATCACCTCCAGCACCGTGCCGATACGCACACTGTCGGCTTCCAGGCGGCGGATGATGCCACCGGTGTTGAGGATCTCATTGCGCATCTGGCCGATAGTGGCGATGGTCACTTGCATCACCTGGCCGCCTTCACGCGCCGAATGATCGGCCTCGTCCGCAGCCCGCGAAGCACTGGCGGCATGGCGCGCGACTTCCTGGGCAGTGGCGGACATTTCGGTCATCGCCGTCGCCACCTGATCGGTACGGCTGAACTGGTCCTGGGTACCCGTTGCCATTTGCCCGGCAATCGAATTGAGCTCGCCACTGGCACTCACCAGGTCCTTGGCACTGCGCTGCAGGCGGCCGAAGGTTTCGGCAAGGAAATCGCGCAAGGTATTGGCCGCCTGGGCCAAATGCCCCAGTTCATCCTGGCGCTGGCTGGCAACACGTTCGGCAAAGCGGCCATGGCTCAACTGGGCCACATAGTCGATCAACCCACGGATCGGCAGAATCAGGTTGCGGTTGATCAGCCACAGACTCAACAGACCGATCAGCCCGCCGGACAGCACCATCACCGCCAAGCCCAGCATCACGGTGCGCTCGGCATAGGCGCTGATCGCCAACGATTGCTGCTTGCCCTGCTCATGCAGTTGCGTGACCAACGCACTCATCTGCTCGCTCACTGCGCGGTCCACGCCCTTGACCGCGCTATCCCCAGCCGCGGCATCGGCCCCGGCCGCGACGTAGGCATCGCGTCCCTTCTGGTAGGCGGAGCCCAGCAACTGGTGCTCCTGACGCAAGGTCTCCAGGCGACGGCTCAAGCCTTGATCGCCTTCGGTGTTGGCCACCAGGCGCGCCAGAATGCCCTGGACTTCCTGTTGCCGATCCTGGAACTGCCCCCAGTATTTGTCCATGTCCTGGGGTTGTTTGCCACGCAGCAGGACGTTTTTCCATTCCTGGACCTGGACCTTGAATTGCAGGTTCGCTTCATCGATCAGTTGTGAGGTCTGCAACGGCCCCTCAAGCAAACTGCGATAACTCTGCACACCACTTGAGAGAAAATGAAAACACGCCAAGGCAATCAACAGCATTGCCAACAAGCTGCCACCGAGCAACGACAGGATCTGTGCCCTCAAGGACTTTCGCAAAAAACTCATCGGGGAAAAGCCTCGAAACAGGGAAATGGGGACCTGCACCGCAACTTCCCTGTCAGTCAACACACCGCCCATCCAAGACAGTGCCTGCGCCTTGAATCGGCCGAGCCAGACGCTTCTTGAGCCGAGCAGATGAGCGGTCACGCGAGTGAGTCCCCTGGCTGACACAAAACGGTCAAATCGCCTTGCAATGATTGCGCGACGCGCGCCTGTCGCCCTCCTCTGCGAGCCCTCATGAACCACAGCATCGACCACGGCCACCAGGACTGCGACCTGTTTGGCCTGCTTTATGGTTTTCGCTTTCGACCCGGTGAGAAAGCCGAGCAGATCGACTCGGCGACCGTACTCAAAGCCCTGCAAGCCCCAGCCGACCCCGATGAATTCCTGTGGCTGCACCTGAACCTGGCGCACGCGGCCTGCCAGCGCTGGATGCAGGCACACCTGGAACTGCCGCCAGAGTTCTTCGAGGCCTTGCATGAAGGCTCGCGCTCGACCCGCATCGAGCACGTGGACTCGGCCCTGCTGGCGGTGGTCAACGACGTGGTGTTCAACTTCAGCAGCATGATGTCATCGGACATTTCCACCTTGTGGGTCTGCGCCCGCAGCCGCCTGCTGATCAGTGCGCGCCTGCAACCGCTGCACTCGGTGGACAAGCTGCGTTCATCGGTAAAGGCCGGCGAACACTTCCGCTCCCCCCTGGAGTTGCTGGTGCATCTGTTGCGTGATCAAGGCGAGGTGCTGACGCAGATCGTGCGCAAGACCAGCCAGAGCGTGGACCAGATCGAAGATCAGTTGCTGTCCTCGCGCCTGTCCACCAACCGCGCGGAACTGGGGGCCATGCGCCGGGTGCTGGTACGCCTGCAACGCCTGCTGGCGCTGGAGCCGGGCTCGCTGTTGCGCCTGCTCAACCGCCCACCGCAGTGGCTGCAAAAGGAGGACGTGAAGGAGCTGCGCAAATCCACCGAAGAGTTCGCCCTGATCATCAACGACCTCACGGCCCTGGGCGAACGGATCAAGTTGTTGCAGGAAGAAATCGCCGCCAACCTCAACGAACAAAGCAACCGCACGCTGTTTACCCTGACGGTGGTGACGGTGCTGGCACTGCCGATCAATATCATTGCCGGTTTTTTTGGCATGAACGTCGGTGGCGTACCGCTTTCCCAGGACCCGGAGGGGTTCTGGATCCTGGTGGCGTTGGTGGCAACGTTCACCTTGATTGCCGGCAGATGGGCGTTTCGCAAACGCCGGGATTACTGACATTGCAATGCAATCAACCTGTGGGAGCTGGCTTGCCTGCGATAGCGGTGGATCAGCCACTTATCAGGTGGCTGTCTGACCGCTATCGCCGGCAAGCCGGCTGCTACAGGGATTTGTGGACCGGCGGTTATCCCAATCCACCAAACACTGATTTGACGCAGTATCTCTGTAACATTTTGCAATGATCATGGGAAACATCCTCCCCACACTGGATGCCCCCGGCATGGCCACCCCTTCCCTGACCGCCTCCCCCCAGGCTCGCGCCACTGACGCAAAACCGCAGTTAGACAAGAAACCCGGCCTGCTTACGGTGATCGTGTTCTTCGCCGTGCTTGCCATGGGCCTGTTGTTCACCGCCTACAGCCTGATGCACGACATGCACGAACTGGGCACGGTGGTCACCACCTGGACCCCGTTCCTGCTGTTGGGCGTGGCGTTGCTGATTGCCTTGGGGTTCGAGTTCGTCAACGGCTTCCATGACACCGCCAACGCCGTGGCGACGGTGATCTACACCAACTCGCTGCCGCCCCATTTCGCCGTGGTCTGGTCGGGGTTCTTCAATTTCCTCGGAGTGCTGCTGTCCAGCGGCGCGGTGGCCTTTGCCATCATTGCCTTGCTGCCGGTGGAGTTGATTTTGCAGGTCGGTTCTTCCGCCGGCTTTGCGATGATCTTCGCCCTGCTGATCGCCGCGATCCTGTGGAACCTGGGCACCTGGTGGCTGGGCTTGCCCGCATCGTCTTCCCATACGCTGATCGGCTCGATCATTGGCGTTGGCGTGGCCAATGCCCTGATGCATGGCCGTGACGGCACCAGCGGCGTGGACTGGGCCCAGGCGATCAAGATCGGCTATGCGTTGCTGCTGTCGCCGATGATCGGTTTCGGCTTTGCGGCCCTGTTGCTGCTGGCGCTGCGGGTCTTTGTGAAAAACCGCTCGCTGTACAAGGCGCCCAAGGGCAACACGCCACCACCGTGGTGGATTCGCGGCATGCTGATCGTGACCTGCACCGGCGTGTCCTTTGCCCACGGCTCCAACGATGGCCAGAAAGGCATGGGCCTGATCATGTTGATCCTGGTAGGCACCCTGCCCATGGCCTACGCGTTGAACCGCACCATGCCGGCCGATCAATCCCTGCAATTTGCCGCCGTGGCCGAAGTCACCCAGCAAGCCCTGGCCAAGAGCGCACCGCAACCGGCGCCAGCCGATCCGCGTCCGGTGCTGTCGACCTATGTGCGCACCAAGGACGTCACCCCAGAGTTGATCCCCGCCCTCGCCGCCCTGACCGGGCACATCGGCGAACAAGTAAAAGGCTACGGTTCCCTGGCCAAGGTGCCCGCCGAAGCCATGGGCAACGTGCGCAACGACATGTACCTGACCAGCGAAACCATTCGCCTGATGGACAAGGGCAAGGTCGGCAGTTTCGATGCCGACACCCAGGGCAAGCTGCAACTGTTCAAGCAACAGATCGACAATGCGACGCGCTTTATCCCACTGTGGGTGAAGATCGCCGTGGCGATCGCCCTGGGCCTGGGCACCATGGTCGGCTGGAAGCGCATTGTGGTGACCGTCGGCGAAAAAATCGGCAAGACCCACCTGACCTACGCCCAGGGCGCTTCGGCAGAAACCGTGGCCATGCTGACCATTGGCGCTGCCGATGTGTTCGGCTTGCCGGTATCCACCACCCACGTGCTGTCCTCGGGCGTGGCCGGGACCATGGTGGCCAATGGCGGGGGCTTGCAGATGAAGACCATCCGCAATCTGCTGATGGCCTGGGTGCTGACATTGCCGGCGGCGATTGTGTTGTCGGGCAGCCTGTACTGGCTGTTCACCCAACTCTTCTGATCCCCAAACCTGTAGGAGCCGGCTTGCCGGCTCCTACAGGTTTCAGCCGAACAAGCTGGCCATTGCCTTGAGGCGCTTCTTGTAGATTCGCCGCGCCTCCAGCGCCTGCTCCAACGTCACCGCGACAAACCCTGCACGCTGGTTGGGTTGCATCTGCCCGATCAGGTCCAGGTCGGCGCTGATCACCGTACCGATCATCGCGTAGCCGCCGCCCGAGACGGCATCGCGGTGCAGCACGATCGGCTCCAGGCCGGCCGGCACCTGGATCGAGCCAATGGGATAGCAGCTGTCGACGATGTTCGACGGATCGGAACCCGCGCCAAATGGCTGCTCCCGTGGCTGGAAGCTCAAGGCACTACCGCCCTTGAATCGGTAACCGATCCGATCGGCCTCGGAGCCCACGGTCCAGGGCTCGGCGAAAAAGCTGCTTTTGGCCCCGCTCGTCAGCCGCTCGTAATACAGCCCCGGTACCACGCGCACTGTCACGTCGCCGCCCACCGAACGGCGCAGGGCCATCGGCAAGCTGTTGCCGGCGCGCCCCTCGCCGCGGCACTCGCCGATGGCCAAGACATCGCCTTCCTGCAAGCGTCGTCCGTGAAACCCGCCCAGCGCACCCAGGGTATAAGTGGAGCGACTGCCCAGCACCAGCGGCACATCGATACCACCGGCCACGGCCAGGTAGGTCCGCGCGCCGGCCACGGGAAACTCAAAGCGCAGCACCTGCCCGGCATGCACCTGGAACGCCGTGTCCTGGTGCACCACGGTGCCATCCAGGCGCGGCGACATCAGCGCGCCGCTCAACGCCACCAACGCATCCTGTTGAAATTCCAGTTCCGGGCCGATCAACGTGCATTCCAGCCCTGCCGCGCCCGCCGGGTTGCCCACCAGGTGGTTGGCCGCACTCAAGGCGTACTGGTCCAGGGCGCCGGACGGCGGGATCCCCAAGTGGTAATACCCTTCGCGCCCCAGGTCCTGCACGGAGGTCGCCAGGCCAGGCTTGAGCACCTTGATCATACGAGCGCCTCCTGCAGGGTTTTCGGGTAGCCGACCGGGTCGGCAAAAAAAGCATCCAGGGAAAACTCCACCGGGCGAATGCGCAAGTCGAACTGTCCGGCTTCGACTTGCGCCACTGCCAGGTCGTAGGCATCACGGTCCATGGGTTTGAACTGCACGATATCGCCGGGGCGGAAGAACACCATGTGCTCCTTGAGGTAGGCCAGTTGCTGGGCCGGGTCGTAGATCGGCGCCGGTGTAACACCGAACATCTGGTAGCCACCCGCGCCGCGTACCGAATAAATGCAGCCGAAACAGCCGCCATGGCCGAGGGTCAGCTTCGGCGTGTCAGTGCGCGGGCGCAGGTATTTGGGCACTTGCAACTGGCGTTCGCGCTCGACCATCTGGAACATGAACGGCAAGCCGGCCACAAAGCCGACCATCGACACAAACCACGGCGCGCCACTGTGGGCCGCGATAAACGCCTCGACATCCGCCAGGCCGTTGATCCGCGCGGCATACTCCAGGTCGGTGCCCGTCGGGTCCTGGTGGCGGTCGCGAAAACGCATCAGGGTTTCATGGGTCCAGGGGTCGTTGTACAGCACCGGAATCTCGATGATCCGCGTGCGCAAGGTCCGCTCGGCCACCGCCAGGGCCTCGGCGCCCTGGACCGCGTCGAGCAGCACATGGGGGGCGATCAGGTCCGGGTCGAAGCGGATCTGGAACGAGGCGTTGGCCAGGCAGATATCCAGCACGCCGGGCAGTTCCAGGCGCTGCACCGCACGGGTGACGGCCATGCCCTTGAAAAACGCCTCCAGGGACATGCTTTCGCTGACCTCGGCGAACAGGTGTTCATCCGCGCCAAAGCTGTAGCGAATCGGGGATGTTTCAGCCATGTCTGTTCCTCTTGGAATCATTGTAGAAAGGCAGGCAAAAATCATGCACAGCGGTGAGGTTCAGCGGGGTGCGCGCACCACGATCCCCGCTTGATCCAGGGCCCTGCGCGTGGCTTGCACCAGGTCCAGAGCCCCTGGCGTATCGCTGTGCAGGCAGATGGAATCGAATTCGATAGACAGGTCATCACCCTCGACAGTGCGCACCCGCCCGGTCTGGCAAGCACGCAGCACCCGCGCGGCCACCGTTGCCGGGTCCAGGGCCCGCACGTTGCGGGTAAACACGATGGAGCCGGACAGGTCGTACTCACGGTCGGCATAGAACTCGCGAACCACCGGTTGCCCCAGTTCACTGGCGATCCGCCAGATCACCGAGCCGGGCATGCAGTACAGCAGCAGCTCAGGCTCCAGGCGTTGCAGGTTTTCCACCAGCAGGCGGGCGGCCTCTTCGTCCCGGGCCAGGTGCATGTACAGCGCGCCGTGGGGCTTGATGTGCTGCAAGTTCACGCCCTGTACCCGCGCCAATTCGCGCAGGGCGCCCAGTTGGTAGAGCATGTCGTCCACCAGTTCCTGGGCCGGGGCGTTGATGTGGCGCCGGCCAAAGCCCACCAGATCGCGAAAGCCCGGGTGTGCGCCAATGGCCACGCCCAATTGTCTGGCGCGCTCAATGGTGCGGCGCATGGTGCCAGGGTCGCCGGCATGGAAGCCGGTGGCCACGTTGGCGGAGCTGATAAACGCCATCAGCTCATGATCCACACCGTCACCGATGGTCCAGGGGCCAAAGCTTTCGCCCATGTCCGAATTGAAATCCACTGTCTGCATCGAGGCTGCTCCGCGAGAGTTCGTGGGATGGAAAGTAGGCCGGCACTTGACCCCTTGGGAAGATCTATTATCAGATAGCCCATCTTCTGAAAATCAGATACCTGCCGTGATGGGAAGCCATTGGCCGGCGATGACAGCCGATAGATGACCTCACCTACCTCTACCGTTATCGCCGGCAAGCCGGCTCCTACAGGGAATGTGTATGTCGCTCACATTGCGCCAGGTTCGCTACTTTGTTGCCACCGCAGAAATCGGCCAGATTTCCCAGGCGGCGATTCACCTGAACATCTCCCAGTCGGCGGTGACCACCGCAATCAAGGAACTGGAAACCATGCTCGGTGCCCAGCTGTTTGTGCGCTCGGCCCGGGGTATGAGCCTGACCGACGCCGGGCGGCACTTTCTCAACCGTGCCTATGTGATTGTGCGCAGTGTCGACGATGCGCTGAACAGCCCGCTGCCGGACTACCGCGCCAGCGGGGTGCTACGGGTCGCGGCCAGCTACACGGTGCTCGGTTACTTCCTGCCGCACCACCTGCAACGCATGGCGCACTGGCATCCGGACGTGACCATCGAGGTCTTCGAGCAAGAACGCCAGGCCATCGAACAGGGACTGCTGGATGGCCAGTTCGACATGGCCGTGGTGCTGACTGCCAACCTCACTCACCCGGATATCGTCTCGGAAACCCTGTTCAACTCCGAACGACGCCTGTGGCTACCCAGCCACCATCCGCTGTGCGAGCGCAGCGCGGTGAGCCTGGCCGATGTGGCCGAGGAGCCCTTCATCCTGCTGACCGTCGATGAGGCCGAACAAAGTGCCATGCGCTATTGGGAACAGGCCGGGCAGATCCCCAAGGTGCGGCTGCGCACCAGTTCGGTGGAGGCCGTGCGCAGCATGGTGGCCAATGGCAGTGGCGTGGCGATTTTGTCTGACCTGGTGCACCGCCCCTGGTCCCTGGAAGGCAAGCGCATCGAGACCCTGAGCGTGACCGACAAAGTCACGCCCATGAGTGTCGGCCTGGCCTGGCACCGCGAGCGTGCGTTTACCCCAGCGATGCAGGCATTCGGCGACTACTTTCACGATGTGTTCCGCGCCTCGCAACAACTGTAAAGCTCAGCCTTCAAGGTCGCCGACAGCCAGTCCATCAACACCCGTACCCGCAGGGGCAAATGCCGCTGGCCGGCATACAACATCGACACCTCCAGCGAGGGCGCGGGATAGTCAGGGAGTACCGCCACCAACTCGCCCTTTTCGAGCAATTCCCGGATGCCCAGCCCCGGCACCTGGATGATCCCGAAACCGGCAAGGCAGGCCGACTGATACGCGTCGGTGCTGCTGACCGTCACCCGCCCGGCCATGGCAATGCGCTGCACTTTGTTGCCTTGTTCATACTCAAAGCCCGCCGAGCGCGCGCCCAACGGCCGCACGTAGTGCACCAACTGATGGGTGGCCAGGTCGGCCAGGGTCTTGGGCTCACCATAGCGTTGCAGGTAGCCGGGGCTGACGCAGTTGACCATCGGCATGCTGCATAACCGGCGCGCCACCACCGATTGATCGGGCTGTGCGCCCACCCGCAGCACACAATCAAAGCCTTCGGCCAGCAGGTCGACCTGACGGTCGGAGCCGCTGATTTCCAATTCGATCAACGGATGCCGGTCCATGAAATCCGGCAGGTGCGGCACGATCACTTTACGTGCCATTACATTGGGCATGTCGATACGGATCCGCCCGGCCAATTGCGCCTCATCCTGGCGAAACAAGCCCTCCAGCTCCTCCATGTGTGCCAGCAGGTCCTTGCTGCGCTCATACAACACCCGCCCGTCCTGGGTGGCCTGGACCTTACGCGTGGTGCGTTGCAACAAGCGCGTGCCCAACAGGTCTTCCAGGGCCCGCACGTGCTCGGACACCGTTGAGCGCGGCAAGCCCAGGCTCTCGCCGGCCTGGATGAAACTCGACAGTTCGGTGACACGGACAAAGGTCCGTAACAGGTCCAGCTTGTTCATGGCGATGGCCCGTGATTGTTCGAATGATCCGACCAGTGATTCCGGATTCGCTCTGTTTATCACGTAATGCACGGACAAATACACTCAGCCCGACACTTACCCACCCGTTCCGAGGACTGCACCATGACCCGTAAAATCGCACTGATCACCGGCGCCAGCCGTGGCTTGGGCAAAAGCACCGCCCTGCATCTGGCCGCGCAAGGCATCGATATTGTCGGGACCTACTACAGCAAGGCCGATGAGGCCCAGGCGGTTGTCGCCCAGATTGAACAACTTGGTGGCCGCGCCGCCATGTTGCAATTGGATGTGAGCCAGAGCGCCACCTTCGACGGATTTGTCAGCCAGGTCGGCCAGGTCTTGCAAGCGCATTTCGCCCAGGCGCATTTCGATTTCCTGATCAACAATGCCGGTATCGGTACACACGCCAGTTTTGTCGAGACCACCGAGCAACAGTTCGATCAAATGGTCGCAATCCACCTCAAGGGCCCGTTCTTCCTGACCCAGAAGTTGTTGCCGCTGATTGTCGATGGCGGGCGCATCATCAATATTTCCAGCGGCCTGGCCCGCTTCAGCCTGCCAGGCTATGCCGCCTACGCCTCAATGAAAGGCGCGGTGGAAGTGCTGACCCGCTACCAGGCCAAGGAATTGGGTGCGCGGGGCATCAGCGTCAACACCCTGGCCCCAGGCGCCATTGAAACCGACTTCGGCGGCGGTGCCGTGCGCGATAACGCCGGCATCAATGCCTTTGTCGCCAGCAACACGGCCCTGGGTCGGGTCGGTTTGCCGGACGACATTGGCGGGGCGATCTCCACGCTGCTGGCCGATGGCAGCAAATGGATCAACGGGCAGCGTATCGAGGCCTCGGGTGGGATGTTCGTCTGACCCTCACGCTTGCTCTGGCGCACGTTGCTGCAGGAACTTTTCCCGCAGCACGTCGTAGCCCCAGTGGTACACATAGGTGTACGGCAGGAAGAACAGCAGCACGCCGATATCCAGGATAAACGCCTGCACCAGGCTGATGTTCAGCCATACGGCAATCAGCGGTACGGCAAACAGAATCAGCCCGCCTTCAAACAACAAGGCGTGCAATACCCGGGTCTTGCCGCCGTTAGCCAGTTGCAGGCGCGCCTTGAGGCGGTCGAACAGGCTGTTGAAAATGATATTCCAGGTCAGCGCCAACAGGCTGATGCCCAGGGTCACCGCGCCCATTTCCAGGGCCGGCCGGCCAGTGATCCAGACCAGCAGCGGAGTACAGATCAACAAGGCCAGGCCTTCAAAGCCAAGGGCCTGGAAAACGCGTTCGGTAATGGACTTGGTGGTGTTCATATGCCTTGCTCTATGAATGTCGAGGGTTGCCATCCTCTACCTATAAACCGATACTTCATAATCAATAACCATCGATCAAGGCGATAGATGATGGCCTCTCATGAAGTGTTGCAAGCGTTTGTGCAGGCGGCGACCCAAGGCTCGTTTTCTGCGGCGGCGCGCAAGCTGGGCAAGAGCCAATCCACCATCAGTGCAGCGGTGGCCAGCCTGGAAATTGATCTGGACGTGGTGCTGTTCGACCGCAGCAGCCGCAAGCCAAGCCTGACCCCGGCCGGGCATGTCCTGCTGCAACGGGCCGAGCAGGTGCTGGAGGCCAGCAGTCGCCTGGAGCTTGCCGCCAGCCAGTTGTCCCAGGGGCTGGAGCCCAAGCTCAGTATTGCCATGTCCGATACCTATCAGTCC
The DNA here is from genome assembly GCF_000730425.1 of Pseudomonas fluorescens. Classification (NCBI taxonomy): domain Bacteria; kingdom Pseudomonadati; phylum Pseudomonadota; class Gammaproteobacteria; order Pseudomonadales; family Pseudomonadaceae; genus Pseudomonas; species Pseudomonas fluorescens. Next base: position 2,256,784 of record NZ_CP008896.1, read on the forward strand.
GGGCGCTTTGAAACCGCCCTCAGTGCCCTTGAGCAGCGCTATCCGGACCTGGAACTGGAGTGGTTGATTGCCGAATGCGAAGACCTCATCGCCCTGGTACAAAGTGGGCGGGCGCAGCTCGCGTTTATCGAAGCCCAGGAGGTCTACCCGCCAGACCTGACCCACGCCACCGTCGAGGAGCGCGCGCAACTTGCGCTGTTTGTTTCCCCGCTGCATGTACTGGCCAGCCTCGATGGCATCGATCAGCAGATCCTGCAACAACACCGGGAACTGCGCCTGGCAAGCATCATCAACCCCAATGAAAACCGGCCGAGCGGACGGGTCTGGTCCGCCCCCAGCTTTTTGATGCTGATGGAAATGGCCATCCTCGGCTTTGGCTGGGCGCCCTTGCCGCGTTGGTTGGTGGAACGCTTCGCCAATGGCCAACTGGTGGAGCTCCAGGCTCGCGGCTGGCCACGCTCGGTGGCGGTGGATGCCTTGTGGTCACGACAACAGCCGCCGGGCCCGGCCGGCAGCTGGTTGCTGGAAAAGATGCTCGAATAACCCCTGTAGGCACCGGCTTGCCGGCGATAGCGGCCGTGAGATCGTCATCGCCGTCAAGCCGGCGCCTACAAGGGGGGGTTGGTGCAGGTGGCCAGGCGGCGTTCGAGCAAGCGTCTTTCCGGGGCCTGGTGGGTCAAGGCCAAAGCTTTTTCGTAGGCCTGGCGCGCCTCTTTCATACGCCCCAGTTGCCGATAGAACTCCCCACGCGCCGAATGCGCCAGGTGGTAATCCAGCAACTCGCCACGCGCCAGGATGCCCTCCACTTGCCGCAACCCGGCCAATGGTCCATCGCGCATGGCCAGGGCGACAGCACGGTTGAGTTCGATCACCGGGGACGGCAGCATCCTGCGCAGTACGTCATACAGGCCGACAATCTGTGACCAGTCGGTCTGGGCCGCACTGGGTGCCTCGGCGTGCACCGCCGCAATCGCAGCTTGCAGGCAATAAGGGCCAAAACGCCGGGTGGCCAGGGCCTGTTCCACCAACGCGCAGCCTTGAGCAATCAACGATGCATCCCACAGCGTGCGGTCCTGCTCCTCCAGCAGCACCAACTCGGCAGCAGGCGATAGGCGGGCCGGACGTCGGGACTCATGGAGCAGCATCAACGCCAACAGGCCCATGACTTCCGGTTCCGGCAGCAACTCCAGGAGCAGGTGGCCCAGGCGTATGGCCTCGCGGGTCAAATCGTCACGGGTCAGGTCGGCGCCCATGGAGGCCGAATAGCCCTCGTTGAACACCAGGTAAATCACGCGCAGTACGCTGTCCAGGCGCTCGGGCAACTCCACCAGCCCTGGCACTTGAAAGGGGATTTTCGCCTCACGGATCTTGCCCTTGGCCCGCACAATGCGCTGGGCGATGGTGGCCGGTGTGGCCAGGAACGCCCGGGCAATTTCCTCGGTGCTAAGGCCACAAATCTCACGCAGGGTCAGTGGCACCTGGGCATCTGCCGCCAGCGCCGGATGGCAGCAGGTGAAAATCAGGCGCAGGCGATCGTCTTCCACGTCTTCGGTACTCCAGTGCGCCGCTTCCAGCGCATCGGCCTGCCCCTGCAGCAACGGGGTGAAACGGGCCTGGCGCCGCAGACGGTCGATCGCCTTGAAGCGCCCGGTCGACACCAGCCACGCCCGCGGGTTGTCGGGCACGCCGTCCTGCTGCCAACGCTCGACCGCAACGAAGAACGCCTCATGCAGGGCCTCTTCGGCGAGGTCGAAATCGCCCAGCAGGCGAATCAGGGTCGCCAGGATACGCCGCGACTCGCTGCGGTAGAGCGCCTCGACCCGGGCCTTGACCGTCAATCAGGCATGCTCTGGGTCACCAGGGTCACCAGCCGCTCCAGGCTCTCGCCCCAGCCCTGATGAAAGCCCATGGCTTCGTGGGCCTGTTTGTCGGCCTCACTCCAATGCATGGCGCGGGCGGTGTAGCGGGTCTTGCCCTCAAACTCCTCGAAGGTCACTTCGGCGCTCATGAACGGTTTACCTGATGGAATCCAGCCAGGCACAAACGCATCGGTAAACACCAGGCGGCGCGGCGCGTCGATCTCCAGGAACACGCCCTGGGTCGGGTACTCGCTACCATCCGGCGCGCGCATCAGGGTGCGAAACAGGCCACCGACCCACAGGTTCATTTCGCACTCCGGCGTGGTCATGCCGTGGGGGCCCCACCATTGCTGCAACAGCGCAGGTTCGGTCCAGGCGCGGAACACCCGGCTCGGTGGCGCGTCGATCACGCGGCTGATGGACAGTTCAAATGCAGCGGGTTGAGTTTTCATGGGTAAACCTCTTGAGTCTTGTGATTGTTGGGTTCAGAGATTCAATTCACGCACGGGACGCACTTCCACACTGCCGACCCGCGCCGCCGGGATGCCGCCGGCCACCTGCAGCGCCTCATTCAGGTCCTTGGCTTCGATCAGGTAGAAGCCGGCAAGCTGCTCCTTGGTCTCGGCAAACGGCCCATCGGTGATCGCCAGCTTGCCATTGCGCATGCGCACCGTGGTGGCCCTGCTCACCGGTTCCAGGGCCTCGGCCACGAGCATGCGGCCACTGCGGTGGACCGTTTCGGCGTAGGCGTGGCACTCCTCGTCCCTGGGACTGTCAGGCAAGCTGTGCAGCAAGGCTTCGGCGCTATAGACCAGGCACAGGTATTTCATGGCGTCCTCCGTTTTCGGACTAGTGACTATAGTTGGCAGCGCTCAAGGTTTCAGGTCGAACAGACCGGTGCCGGTTTCCATATCGAAGGGCGCGGACCAGTGCTCATGCACCACCCGCCATTGCCCGTTGATCCGCTGATAACCGGCGGTGACACGCATCCAGCAGGTTTTAAGCACCCCGTCCGGCCCGGAGCCGCCGCAGTGGGCAAGCCAGTGGGCAAAGGCGCTGTCGTCGGCAGCCACGATATGCAGTTCATGGAAGTCAAAAACACCGGGCCCCGGGCAACACTCCATGCAGGCCTGCCAATGGGCGCGATAGGCCGCCTTGCCTTTGAACTGCAGGGCAGTGACTGCATCGAACGCGACGATATCGTCGGCGTAAAAGCTGACAATCTGCTCGACGTCCTTGGCGACGACGGCTTGTTTCCATTGCTCGATCAGGGTGTTGATTGCAGTGCTCATGGCGATACTCCTCGGGTGGAAAATCACGAAAGAAAGACAGCCTTAGTCGACTGGGCAGCCGGCTAATCGACAAGCCTACGAAAAATAATTTCGCCAGGGGCAAAACCGCTAGAATTTGCGACTTCCCTGTAGGACTTCGGATATCTGCCCGATGGAAACTCGCCTCGCGCCCTATGAGACGCTGACCGCTGCACAGCAACAGCGACTCGGCACCCTCGAAGTCCATCCCGAGCAACTGCCCTATAGCGGCGAGATCGACTGCGCACTGAACAGCCTGCTGGTCAACCCCAGCCCTGGTATCAAGGGCTTCGCCCTGCTGGCCGATGACATTCCCGTGGCCTTCCTGTTGCTCAAGCGCCCGCCTTGCCTGCCCCATTGGGCCGACGCACACAGCGCCACACTGCATGCCTTGCAAGTCGATCGTCACCAGCAGGGCCGGGGCTTCGGCAAGGCCTGCCTGCAAGCCCTGCCCGCCGCCGCCCGCCTGGCCTGGCCGCAGATCCGCGCCTTGGAGTTGTCAGTGGACAGCGACAATGTGGCGGCGATGGGCTTGTACTTGCAGCAAGGCTGGGTAGACCGGGGCGAGGCCTATAAGGGGCGGGTGGGCTATGAGCGGCGGTTGGCGTTACTGTTTTGAACACGGACAAGGAGATCCCCATGCTAAGCACCCTGGACCAGCTCGAGACCCTCTACGGCAAGCCTCACGAGCGTGCCCTGCGCAAAGAGATTGCGTTTCTCAATGAGGATTACCAGGCGATGGTCAAAGCCTAGCGGCTGGTAATTGTGGTGCAGGTGCAAGCAGCGTATTTCCACTGCTCCAAAGCCTTTGTCCGTGCCGACTGCTGGAACCCGGACAACCACCTGGAGCGCTCGGCGCTGCCGTCAGCGGGGGCCTTTCACAAGCGCTTGAATGATGGGCAGTTTGATGCCGAGGCCTATGATCGGGAAATGCCGGAGCGGGTAAAAAACAGTCTCTATTAAACGCCCGGTACACCAGCCGGATGCATATTGTCTACTGTAAGCCTTCACAGCTATGCGGATTTTACCCATTGGCTTTTACTGATATGCCAAGGTTTTCGCTCATCATTTACGATGAGCAGGCATGGAAACTCATAACTTCCACTATGGAGAATATCCATGAGTATTCCGTCGAACAGCAATACGGTAAACGCCGCAGGAGGCCCAGATCTTTCCTTCGGGAACACAACCCCTAAAGACGGCTCCGTGATCACGACTGAGTCCGGAGGACTTTCTCGCGCACTCAGTGATGGTTCATTTATTACCGCCGGCGTGGCTTACATCGAAAGCAAAAGGTTTATCGCCGTCACCAAACACAACCCCACAGGAGAACTGGATACCAATTTCGGAGTTTGGTACACGCCGACCACAGACTTTGTCACCCTCGTTAACTTGATCATCCAGCCTGACGGAAAGCCTCTGCTATTGGCAGCCCTTGGAAACGAACAAACAGCGTTCATTACTCGATTTAATTCAAACAACGGCCAAGTGGATTTGTCGTTTGGAGTCAACGGCACAACAGTACTGGACAACTCGCTTTACACCGTTTTAATCCCAAGAGGCGGTCTAGCGGTGCAAGCTGATAACGCTATCATCTGTGTATTCCACGACAACACAGACAGTTTTATCTACCAACTTAGCAGCAGCGGCGAACTGACCAACTTTGGAAATACTGAACCGATCAAAGCTCCCAACACCCAACTCAACACAATGCTGGTCACCAACAGCGGTTTTGTCATTGCTGGATCTGCTGCAAGAAAAGCGCACATCATCGGGCTTCTGCACGACGGCCAACTGGACAGTAGCTTTGGTAACAACGGTATTGTCGAACTGCAATTTTCAAACAATAACGACAAGCAGGTCACTGCACTGGCCAAGGGGCAAAATGGCCAAATCGTTGTCGTAGGAGGCACTTACACTCTCCCACCGCAGGTGAACTTCGTCGCCAGTCTACTTGCCAACGGCCAGCCCAACTCGCAATTCCATCAAGGAAAACCGCTTGAGAGCAGCACCCAACATGGAAGCTATACCAGCGTGGCAGTCCAACCTGATAGGAAAATTGTTGTGCTAGCCCGCCTGGGTGTTGGCAATCTCATCCAACTGATAAGGCACACCCTGGCCGGCCAGTTGGACCCCACCTTTGGTACTGGAGGCGTTGCCGAAGCGTGGAGAGACCCGCAGGGAAGACCTTTGCCCTCCGGCATCAATTTTGTGGAGTGGGTAGAACCCAGTAAAACATTGCAAAGCAGTGGCATTTTGAGCACGACAACTGCATCTTTTATTGGCCGACTGCTCAGTCAATAGCCGTATCGGCTGAGCGGCCAACGCCGCTCAGCCGTGTGGCCTCAAGCCGGCACTACGGGCAGCCAGATTTCCACGGAGCCGGTCCCCTTATCCACGTCGAAGTCGGCGCTGTAGCGCTCGAAATCCGGCCCGGCGACCTTGTAGCCCGAAGTCGGCAACCACTCGAACATGATCCGCTCATAGGTCTGCGACAGCGCATACACCGGCCCATAGTGCGCGAAGACCGCATAACGATTGGCCGGCACTTCAATGGACTCAAAGTTGCCCGGCACATCACGCTTGGCCGGCACTTCGACCCCGGCGATGTAATCAAACTCTTCTTGGGTGGCGTTGTAGCAAACGCCGTAGGTCACGCCGCCAATGCGTTTCTCGATGTCCTTGATGCAGGTGTCGAACAACTCCCACAACTTCGGAATGTCCCCCAGCGTAGCCTTGCCGTAATGACCGCCGACCCCGGCGATCACCATGGCCTTGCCCTCTTCCATACGGGGTTCCAGGGGTAGCGTTGCCTGTTGGTTCATCTGCACAATCTCCATGGGTGAGTGACCAAAACCGTACCGAGTATAGGGGGATACGCACTTCACACTCCACACGGAAAAATTTCCTGCGCCATCTGGACAACGGGCTGTCATCGCCCGTATCGTCTGCCCCGCAGGCCACCGCAGTGGCCGACGTCGCTCGGACGGTTCCGGGCGCTTACGTATTCCGAGGCCACAATGGCAGACCAAGGTTCTGCGCGCCGCTTTGCGCGCATAGATCGACTCCCCCCTTACGTGTTCAATATCACTGCCGAGCTGAAGATGGCTGCGCGTCGGCGCGGCGAAGACATCATCGACTTGAGCATGGGTAACCCCGACGGCCCGACTCCACCGCATATCGTGGAAAAACTGGTGACCGTTGCCCAACGCGAAGACACCCACGGTTACTCCACCTCCAAAGGCATCCCACGCCTGCGCCGGGCGATTTCGCGCTGGTACAAGGACCGCTATGAGGTGGATATCGACCCGGAAACCGAGGCCATCGTGACCATCGGTTCCAAGGAAGGCTTGGCGCACTTGATGCTGGCCACCCTGGATCAAGGCGACACGGTGCTGGTGCCCAACCCCAGCTATCCGATTCACATCTACGGTGCCGTGATTGCCGGCGCCCAGGTGCGCTCGGTGCCGTTGATTCCCGGCGTGGACTTCTTCGCCGAGCTGGAACGGGCGATTCGCGGCTCGATCCCCAAGCCCAAAATGATGATCCTCGGTTTCCCGTCCAACCCCACCGCACAGTGCGTGGAGCTGGACTTCTTCGAGCGGGTGATCGCCCTGGCCAAGCAGTACGACGTGCTGGTGATCCACGACCTGGCTTACGCCGATATCGTCTACGACGGCTGGAAAGCGCCGTCGATCATGCAGGTGCCGGGCGCCAAGGACATTGCCGTGGAGTTTTTCACCCTGTCCAAGAGCTACAACATGGCCGGCTGGCGTATTGGCTTTATGGTTGGCAACCCGGAGCTGGTCAACGCCCTGGCGCGGATCAAGAGCTACCACGACTACGGCACCTTCACCCCGCTGCAAGTCGCGGCGATTGCCGCGCTGGAAGGCGACCAGCAATGTGTGAAGGACATTGCCGAGCAGTACCGCCAGCGCCGCAATGTGCTGGTCAAGGGCCTGCATGAACTGGGCTGGATGGTGGAGAACCCGAAGGCGTCGATGTATGTCTGGGCGAAGATTCCCCAGGCGTATGCCGCCATGGGCTCGCTGGAATTTGCCAAGAAACTGCTGCTGGAAGCCAAGGTGTGTGTGTCACCGGGGATCGGCTTTGGCGAGTATGGCGATGATCATGTGCGCTTTGCGCTGATCGAGAACCAGGACCGCATTCGCCAGGCGGTACGCGGGATTAGGACAATGTTCCGGGCGGATGGCCTGGTCCACAAAGCCTGACCGGTCAAACTGTAGGAACCCAATCACTGTAGGAGCTGGCTTGCCGGCTCCTACAGGGACCGCGTTCCGTCAGTGACGGGTTACACCACCAACGACAGCAACATGATAAAGCCCAGTGCCACGATGGACAGGATGGTCTCCATCGCCGTCCACGTCTTGAACGTCTCGGCCACGGTCATGTTGAAGTACTGCTTCACCAGCCAGAAACCTGCATCGTTGACGTGCGACAGAATCAACGAACCCGCCCCCGTTGCCAGCACCAGCAACTCCAGGTTGACTCCAGGCACCATCCCCACCACCGGCACCACAATGCCCGCGCCGGTAATGGTGGCCACGGTCGCCGAGCCGGTGGCAATCCGAATCACCGCCGCCACCAGCCACGCCAGCAGGATCGGGTTGATCTGCGCCGTCACCGCCATATGGCCGATCACGTCACCCACCCCGCTGGTCACCAGCATCTGCTTGAAACCACCCCCTGCACCGATGATCAGGATGATCGCAGCGGTAGGCGCAAGGCTGGCATCCAGCAGCTTGAGGATCTGTTTGGAATGGATACCCTGGCGATGGCCAAAGGTGTACAGCGACAGCAGCAAGGCCAGGAGCAAGGCACTGATCGGGTGGCCGATCATGTCCATCCAGTTGCGCACGATATGGCCTTCGGCCAAGGCGATGTCGGCAAAAGTCTTCAGCAACATCAGGAACACCGGCAGCAGCACGGTGATCAGGGTGATGCTGAAGCTTGGCAGGTTTTTGGTGTCGGACTCGCGGGCCAGTTGGTCCACCAGTTCCTGGGACGGGTTGCCAGGGATGTACTTGGCAATGAACGTACCGAAGATCGGCCCGGCGATGATGGCGGTCGGCAAGGCAACGATCAGGCCGTAGAGAATGGTCTTGCCGATATCCGCGCCAAACACGCCGATGGCCAGCAACGGCCCCGGGTGCGGCGGCACCAGGCCATGAACCGCCGACAGGCCGGCGAGCAGCGGGATGCCGATCTTGATCAGCGAGACCCCGGTGCGCCGGGCAACGATAAACACCAGCGGGATCAGCAACACAAAGCCGATCTCGAAGAACAGCGGGATGCCCACCAGGAAGGCCGCGAACATCATCGCCCACTGCACCTTTTCCTTGCCGAAGGCACGGATCAGGGTTTGGGCGATCTGATCGGCACCGCCGGATTCGGCCATCATCTTGCCGAGCATCGTACCCAGCGCCAGGATTATCCCGACAAAGCCGAGCACGCCGCCGAAACCGTCCTGGAAGGCCTTGATGATCTTGTCCACGGGCATGCCCGAGGTCAGGCCCAGGAAGCCTGCGGCGATGATCAGGGCAATAAAGGGGTGGACCTTGAACCGGGTGATCAAGACGATCAACCCGATGATGGTGACTACTGCATCGAGCAGCAGGTAGGACTCATGGGACATGCCAAACATGGGGGTCGTCTCCTGTTTGTTGTTGTTATTAAAGCGGGTGTTGAATTTCGTGCCGTCGGATAGCGCTATCTTTCGGCCAAAAAATCATCGGGAAGGTTCAAAGCCGTGGGCCAGCCACCAGGCGTGGGTCTGTGCGGCCAGGTCCTGGATGCTGTCTTCACTGGCATTGAGGGCCAGGGTCAGCGGCTCGCCGATGGGCGATTCGAGGGTGGCGAACTGGCTGTCGATCAGGCTGGCCGGCATGAAATGGCCGGGGCGATGGGACACCCGGTCGGCGGCCACTTCGCGGGTCAGTTCGAGGAAGACAAACCCCAGGCCCGGCGCGGCCTCACGCAGGTGATCGCGGTATTTTTTCTTCAACGCCGAACAGGTCAGCACCGGATGCTCGCCGGCCTTGAGCGCGCGGCGCAGCTCATCGCAGAGGATGTCGAGCCAGCCGGCACGGTCGTCGTCGTTGAGGGGATGGCCTGCGCTCATCTTTTCGATATTGGCGGCCGGGTGAAAGCTGTCGCCTTCAATGGCCGTGGCGCCGTTCAACAGGCACAGGGCCTCGCTGACACTGGACTTGCCACAGCCGGAAACACCCATGATGACCAGGGCGGTAACAGGTTGACTCATGAAACACCTCAGGACGCAGATAGCGCTACCTTTGCACGGCCTAAGGCTAGTGCAAAAACAGGCTTTTCCCGCGCCTAATTGTCATTTTTATGGAGTGACGCGTGCATCCTCTCCAACTGTTTGTGCAAGGATCAGGCAACCCTTTGCGCAAGTATTTGCAGGCCTTTGGAGACAGCGCTACCTTAGTGCCTCGATTTTTGTTTGGCAAGCCGCCTGATGACCTCCAAGAACGATAAAAATACCCGCACGACGGGTCGCCCTACCCTTAACGAAGTGGCCCGCCTGGCGGGCGTCAGCCCGATTACCGCCTCCAGGGCCCTGCGCGGCATCAGCACCGTGGCCACCGAACTGGTGGAAAAAGTGCAGAAAGCCGCGGCCGAGCTGAACTACGTGGTCAACCCGGCCGCCCGCGCCCTGGCCTCGGCGCGCAGCCAATCGGTGGTAGTGCTGGTGCCCTCGCTGTCCAACCTGCTGTTCATCGAAACCCTGGAAGCCATTCACCAGGTGTTACGGCCCAAGGGCTTCGAAGTGCTGATCGGCAACACCCACTACTCCAGGGACGAAGAAGAAAACCTGTTGCGCAACTACATGGCCTATCAGCCACGGGGCTTGTTGCTGACCGGCTTTGACCGTACTGAAAGCGCCCGGCGCATGGTGGAATCGAGCAATGTGCCCTGTGTGTACATGATGGACCTGGACCCGGCTGCCGGGGTCAACTGCGTCGGGTTCTCGCAGATCAATGCCGGCGAAACCGCTGCCGCGCACTTGATCTCCCGGGGCCGCAAGCGCCTGGCCTATGTCGGCGCACAACTGGACCAGCGCACCCTGCTGCGTGGCGAAGGTTTCCGTCGCGCTCTGCAACAGGCCGGGCTCTATGACCCGGCGCTGGAACTGCTGACACCGCGCCCTTCTTCAGTGGGCCTGGGTGGAGAGCTGTTCCTGCAACTGCTGGCCAGCCACCCCGATGTGGACGCGATCTTCTTCGGCAACGACGACCTGGCCCACGGCGCCCTGCTCGAAGCCTTGCGCCATGGAATCAAGGTACCCGAGCAAATCGCCGTGCTGGGCTTCAACGACCTGCCCGCGTCCAGCTTCATGGTGCCGCGCCTGAGCAGCATCAGCACCCCGCGCGAAGCCATTGGCCGACGCGCAGCAGAGCATTTGCTGACGGTGATGGCAGGCAACAGGATCGCCAGGCCGGTGGTGGATATGGGGTTTGAGTTGAAGGTGCGCGAGAGTACCTAACCCGGCCTGCCGCATGCGGTCGATGTGGGAGCGGGCGTGCCCCCGATAGCGTACGTTGAGGCAAAACAGCTATCGGCGGGTACACCGTTATCGCCGGCACGCCGGCTCCTACAATTTTTTACTGCGCGCGCCTGGCCGCTGCTAAATTGCCCAACTCATACCAGCCAGGGAAGCACCATGGGACACGCGCTGAAGATCTTGGGTCGCACTTCGTCAATCAATGTACGAAAAGTCCTATGGACCTGCCAGGAACTAGGCATCGTCTACGAACGGGAAGACTGGGGCATCGGTTTCACCCCGACCCAGTCCCCCGAATTCCTCGCCCTGAACCCCAACGCCCAGGTGCCGGTGATCATCGACGACAACGGCGTGTTGTGGGAGTCCAACACCATCTGCCGCTACCTGGTGGGCCTGCACCAACGCCACGACCTGCTGCCCGCCGCCCCCGCGCCACGGGCCGGGGTCGAGCAATGGATGGACTGGCAGGCCACCGAGCTCAACCCATCCTGGGGCTATGCCTTCCATGCCCTGGTGCGCCAGAACCCGGATTTTCAGGACCCGCAACGGATTGCCGCCGGCGTGCGCGGCTGGAACGACAAGATGGGGTTGCTGGAACAGCAGTTGATCAAAACCGGCGCCTATGTGGCCGGTAACGCGTTCACCCTCGCCGATATCCTGGTCGGCCTGTCAGTGCACCGCTGGCGGATGACGCCCATGGTGCGCCCGTCCTACCCAGCGGTGGACACTTACTACACCCTGCTCAGCCAGCGCCCGGGTTTCCAGGCGTTTGCCCTTGACGGTCACAACTGAGGATTGCTCGATGAAAGGACTCAACGTACTGCTCACCGGCGCGTGCGGCAGAATCGGCAAGACATTTTTCGTAGCGTCGAAAGATCGCTACCGCTTTACCCTCACCGATCGCGTCGAACCCGATTTTGCCCTCGACGACCATCACTTCGTGCAGGCCGACCTGAACGACAAAACGGCCCTGGCCGCGTTGCTCGACGGCATCGACGTGATCATGCACCTGTCGGGCATCCCCCATGCCAGCGCCACCTTCGACGAACTGCTGCCCAACAATATCCTCGCCACCACTTATCTGTTTGAAGCCGCCGTGGCCGCCAACGTAAAACGCCTGGTCTTCGCCAGCAGCGCCCAAACCATCGAAGGCTATCCGGTGGACCGACAAATAACCCCGGGCATGCCGGTGCTGCCGGCCAACCTGTATGGCGTGAGCAAGTGCTACGGCGAAGCGCTGTGCGGGTATTACGCCGCCAAAACCCCACTCTCCACCATCGCGTTGCGCATTGGTGCCTTTGAGTTTGCCGAAACCCACGACCTGAACAACGCCCGCGACCTCAGCGCCTGGCTCAGCCCACGGGATGCCGTCCAGCTGTTGCAGCGCTCGGTGGAAGCCGAGGGGGTCAAGCACCTGATCGCCCACGGTATTTCCAATAACCGCTTCAAACGCCTGGATTTAAGCGAGACCACACGGGTCCTGGGTTATCAACCGGTAGATGATGCGTTCCAGCTATTCGAGATTCCCATTACCTACTGAAGCCAATGGCCGCCTATGGCAAACATTGGCCGTTGGCAGCCCAGCTTTTGCCTCGACAATGACCTCATAGCCAATAAATCCGGGGGCTTTAGTTCCCGGCACGCTAATTGCTGAATCCTGTGAACCGTTCAAAACCACAGGTGCCCGATCATGTTGGTCAATACCCAAGTCTCTTCCGTGATCCAACAGTCCAAACGCCCCGACCTGGACCCGGCCAACGCTGCCGCCAGTGCGCTGTACAGCGGCGTGATGCAGAACGTGCAGAACGCCGCCGCGGCAACCCAGGTGCAAGCCACGCAAAAGGCCACCGACACCACGGCCAATAACGTGGATGCCGCCTTCGCCAGGACCCGCCTGCAACTGCAAGCAACACCGCCGACCAGCGCCACGCCAAAAACCGAGGCCAATACCCTGGCCCGCACAGAATTCAATGACTATATGAGCAAGACGCCGGCCGAGCGTATTCGCGATCAGATCCTCAAGGAAAAGGGCCTGACCGAGGAGGATGTAAAAGCGATGCCTATCGAGCAGCAGAACGCCATTGCCCTGGAAGTGGCTGATCGCCTGAAAATGCAGGCCGCGCAGCAGTTCGCCGAAAAGACTGCCGATCCGCAGATCAAGGCGGTCAAAGACACTCTGGCCGCGATCTAACCTTTGTAGGAGCCGGCTTGCCGGCGATAACGGCCTAGAGATCGCTATCGCCGGCAAGCCGGCTCCTACATGGTTATTGCAGTTGCAGGGTGGAGTTGAACTGGCCGATGGCATCCACCACATGCCGCGAGCCTTCCTGGATCTCCAGGATCACCTGCCCCGCTTCATTGGCCAACTCCACCCCCAGCCCGGTACGGCTCAGGCTCGACTGCATGCTCGATACCGCGCTCAGGGACAAGTCGTGGTTCTTGCGCACCACATCGACAATCTCAATCGTCGCCTGGCTGGTACGCGCCGCGAGGCTGCGCACCTCATCCGCCACCACTGCAAAGCCACGCCCGTGCTCACCGGCCCGTGCGGCTTCAATGGCCGCGTTAAGCGCCAGCAGGTTGGTTTGATCGGCAATCCCGCGAATGGTCTGGACGATGGTGCCGATAATGTCCGACTGCTTGCTGACCGCATCGATGCTCAGCGCCGCCTCATTCAGGTCACGGGAGATTTCTTCGATGATCTGCACCGTCTGTTGCACCACTTGCGACCCCTTGCGGGCGCAGGCGTCGTTCTGCACCGAGGTGGCGTGGGCCGAATCGGCAGCGGTACGCAAGGTGGTGACCTGGTCGGTGATATCACTGGCGAACTTCACCACTTTGTACAGGCGGCCGTTGGTATCGAAGATTGGGTTGTAGGAGGCTTCCAGAAAGAGCGTCTGGCCATGCTTGTTGCGCCGTTCAAAACGATGGGAGTGGAACTCGCCTCGGTTGAGCGAGGCCCAGAACGCCTTGTAAGCCGGCGATTCCACCTCGGCGCGGTGACAGAACATGCTGTGGTGCTGGCCAACGATTTCACCGAGGGAATACTGCACCGTCTTCAGGAAGTTCTGATTGGCATTGAGGATCTGCCCCTGGGGCGTGAACTCGATGACTGCCATGGAGCGGCCAATGGCATCGATCAGGCTCTGGTTTTCATGTTCACGGTGGATTCGTTCGGAAATATCCGACGCCACCTTGATCACGCTCTGCACCTGCTTGTCCGGGCCCAACACTGGCATGTAGCTGGCCTCCAGCCACACCTCCTGACCACTTTTGGTCAAGCGCATGAACGTGCCACTGATGGGTTCGCCCTGGGCCAGGTCGCGCCACAACTTGGCGTAGGCATCGCTGCGGTAGTAGGACTCTTCACAGAAGATTCGATGGTGTTTGCCGCGCACTTCCTCGGCGCTGTAACCCATGGTCCTGCAGAAGTTTTCGTTGGCATCCAGTACCACGCCGTCGCGATCGAATTCGATCATCGCCATGGAACGACTGATGGCCGCCAGCTTGGCCTGGGCCTGGGTCAGCGCGCAGGAAAAACGCTCGATTTCCAGCAGGTCGGATTTGTGGTGGAGGTTAAACATGATCGGATCACCTTCAGCGCTGTCTTTGAATGACGGTTAGTTCTTGGATTTGACCCAGTACAACTTTCCACAAAACAGGCAAACGCAGCTGTCCAGAGACAGGACAAGTGTCAGGCGATAGATAAATGATGGCTAATCGGAGAGTCCATGAGGCAACACTCGTTTCAAGGCATCCTTTTCTTGATGGCCCCATCCGGGGCCCGCTTTAACCGACACACGTAAATCCATTTAACCTGAAACTCCTTATTTCCCGGCGCTTTGACATACGCACTCATCTATTCACAGTTTGTATAGTGCTTATCAACCACTATGCAATCGACCACCCGAAACGCTTCATATTGCAAGCGACATAAGTGGTTATGGGTGAGCATAGACAGGGCTTGGCGCTATGCAAGGCCAGTAATCAGCCAGTATTGAGGAACAGGTGCTGGAGGGGGCGTGCGGGGGATGTCAGTGCGCATCTATTATGCCGTGTAGGGGCAAGCTTGCTCACGAAGAACCTGAAAGTGTCGCGTTTAACCTGCAAAACACGCGCTAACCTTAACGCCCTTCGCGAGCAAGCTCGCTCCTACCGTGAAGTACTCAGTGACCGAACAAGCCTGTCTCGGCCTTCTTGGCTTTTTTGTCTGCGCGTTTTTCATCGGCGGTCTTTGCCGGTTTCTTCTTCGCGGCTTTCTTTGAATCCATACCTTTGGCCATGCTGCATGCTCCACTAACAGAGGAAGTAACAAGGGGTATAACACCTATTGTCCAACAGAAGGCGCTTTGCCCGATTTATAATCCCCGGCCCTTGATCACACCTGTCAAACCACCATGCCCGAGTTGCACATCGATCTCCTGGCTGCGCCCCTGTGGCCGCTGCTGAACAAGTTCTACCGCCGCCACAACTCACCGATGAAAGCCCTCAAGGGCGGCCAATTGTGGGTGGCGCGCAATAGCGAGATCGTCGCCGGGCTGTGTCTGAGCCCCGTGGTTGGCGGCCAGTGGCTGACCGGGCTGTTTGTCGATCCGGCGGTACGTGGGCAAGGGCTGGCGGCGCGGCTGGTCGCGCAAGCCATCGCCCCTGTGGAAGGCACGGTGTGGCTGTTGTGCCATCCGGACCTGGAAGGGTTTTATGCAGCCCAAGGCTTCAGCCAGCAGACC
Source organism: Pseudomonas fluorescens (assembly GCF_000730425.1). NCBI lineage: Bacteria > Pseudomonadati > Pseudomonadota > Gammaproteobacteria > Pseudomonadales > Pseudomonadaceae > Pseudomonas > Pseudomonas fluorescens. Next base: position 2,272,226 of record NZ_CP008896.1, read on the forward strand.
GTGTTGCCACAGTCGCTGGCCGAGCGCCTGGTGCGCTATAAGCGCAACAAACCGATGATTGCCATGGGCTTGTGCCGCCAGGGTTAGTCGTCGGCGGCCGGATCCATGTCCGGGAACATCACTTCGATAAACCCGAACTTGCTGAAGTCGGTGATCCGTGAGGGGTATAGGCGGCCAATCAGGTGGTCGCACTCATGCTGCACCACCCGCGCATGGAAGCCTTCGGCAATGCGCACAATCGGCTCGCCCTTGGGGTCAAACCCCTCGTAGCGAATCTGCTGGTAGCGGTCCACCGCACCACGCAACCCGGGCACTGACAGACAACCTTCATAACCCTCCTCCAACACCGGGCTCAGCGGGGTAATCAGCGGGTTGATCAGGATGGTCTGAGGCACCGCAGGGGCATCCGGGTAGCGCTCGCTGCTCTCAAAGCCGAAGATCACCAGTTGCAGGTCGACACCCACCTGCGGCGCGGCCAGGCCGACACCGCCCACATGCTCCATGGTCTGGAACATGTCGTCGATCAGTTGCCACAGCTCGGGGCTGTCGAACATTTCCGGCGGCACCGGTGGCGCGATACGCAGCAAGCGCTCATCGCCCATTTTCAGGATTTCACGAATCATCGGTCAGGCTTCATCAGTGGTGGGTTTGGGAAGCGAATGGTCCCGGCCAAGGCCCGAGACGTGCTGTTTTTCATCGGGGTGGTGTTCGCCAAAGTCCTTTTCCCCCGGATCCTTGCCTTCGGCAGACATATGCTCGATCACCGCATTCATCTCCGCGCCCAGCAACAATACGGCGGCGGAAATGTAGAAGTACAGCAGCAGAACGATGATCGCGCCGATGCTGCCATACATGGCGTTGTAGTCGGCGAAGGTCTTGACGTAATAGCCAAAGCCCAGTGAAGCAACGATCCAGACCACCACCGCCAGTACCGAGCCTGGCGTGATAAAGCGAAACTTCTGCTTCACGTCCGGCATCACGTAGTACATCAAGGCCACAGCAAACATCAGCAGGATCACGATCAAGGGCCAGCGCAGGATGGTCCACAGCGTGACCACGAATTCCTGCATGCCAATCTGCCCGGCCAGCCACTCCATCACTTGCGGCCCCAGGACCATCAGCGCAGCGGCGGCCAGCAACATGCCGGCAATGCCCACGGTATAGAAAATCGACAGAGGGAAGCGTTTCCAGATCGGTCGGCCTTCCACCACATCGTAGGCGGCGTTCATAGCACTCATCATCAGGCGCACACCCGCCGAGGCGGTCCACAGTGCGATGACGATACCCACCGATAACAGTCCACCCTTGGATTGCTGCAACTGGTCGATCACCGGGTTGACTTGCTCCAGGGCCTGGGGCGGCAACACCAGTTCCGATTGCAGGCGCAACCAACTGAAGAAGTCCGGCAGGTGCAGGAAGCCGATCAGGGCAATCAGGAACAGCAGAAAGGGGAACAGTGAAAACAGCATCTGGTAGGCCAGTGCCGAGGCGTAGGTGGGCATCTCGTCGTCGATGAACTCTGTGACGGTGCGCATCAATACGCGGTGCAGCGGCAGATCTTTTAATACCGGAAAAATCATAGCGTCTCCTTTCGCCGCAAAAAGGTTGAGTTCGTGGGCGACTCAGGGGCCGTTTTCTACATCAAGGTAGCCCATTTGACGACCTTGAAACAATTTCGAAACTTTTACCATCGGGCATGACATAAAAACGGCCATCCGTAGATGACCGTTGTACTGCATGTTGGCAGGCGTCTGAATCAGGCTTTGTCGACCGTATTCTTTACCGCATCCTTGACCTTGCCAACCGCTTGCTGGGCCTCGCCCTTTTTCTCTTGAATCTTGCCTTCAGCCTGCAGCTTGGTGTTGTCAGTGGCTTTGCCAACGCCTTGCTTGATGTTGCCGATAGCTTCGTTCACTAAACCTTTTGCCTTATCCGCTGTGCTGCCCATGGTATTTCTCCGTAAGAACAATCAAGGGTTTTGGTCATTACGTAAGGGTTGACCCTGGGTCTTTGCGCAGAGTTTCAATTATTTGCGTAAGGCATTTCATCACCCAATACAGGTTTGGCTTTATGTTTTGCGGCCAACCCCCGAGAATGCCCGGCAGATTCAGGCTCAATCGCTGAATAACAGATCCCGTAGGAAGGTTATGAAACTCAATAAATCACAGGCCATCGCCCGCAGAAACCTGGAACTGGGCGGTGCCGTGCTCGGCGTCAACAACTGCCACTTCACCGACCTGGACCGCAAGCGCAATATCTGGTGGTTCGACCTGCCGGTGGCGCGCATTGCGGTTGGCCAGTACGAGTGGATTCACTTGTTGATGCACAATGCCGAGACCGACCAGCTGCTGCATCTGAAAGTGCCGACGGTGTTCCTGCGTGAAAAGCTTGAAGGGTTGGTGGTACGTAATGCGGGCAAGCGCAAGCCGGAGATTACCCTGGAGCTGAGCGCGGATAAGGATTCGTTCCTGAAAGATGTGCGCCCGGCTGGGGCAGGTGTGGGCTTCGCGCAGTTCGCCCTGTAGCCCCCTTCCCTGTAGGAACCGGCTTGCCGGCGATACGGTGGGTCAATTTGCATCCCTGACACAGGCACACTGCCATCGCCGGCAAGCCGGCTCCTACAGTTGGATCGCATTTCAAATAATGGGATCAGCGCCAATAAAAAGCCCCGCATTCGCGGGGCTTTTCGTTTACTTCTTCAGGCCAAGCTTCTTCAGCTCTTCATCACGCAATTCACGCCGCAGGATCTTGCCCACGTTGGTGGTCGGTAGCGCTTCGCGGAATTCGACAGCCTTCGGCACCTTGTAGCCAGTGACGTTGGCACGCATGTGCTCCATCACCTGCTCCTTGGTCAGGCTCGCACCTGGCTTGACCACAATGAACAGCTTGATGTGCTCGCCCGACTTTTCGTCCGGCACACCAATGGCCGCGCATTGCAGCACGCCTGGCAGGCTTGCCAGCACGTCTTCCAGCTCGTTGGGGTAGACGTTGAAGCCCGAGACCAGAATCATGTCCTTCTTGCGGTCGACGATGCGCATGTAGCCGTCTGGCTGGATGACTGCAATATCACCGGTCTTCAACCAACCTTCGCTGTCGAGGACTTCGGCGGTGGCGTCTTCACGCTGCCAGTAGCCTTTCATCACTTGCGGGCCCTTGACGCACAACTCGCCGATTTCACCCAGGGGCAACTCGACGCCCTCGTCGGAGATGACCTTGCACAGGGTCGAAGGCACCGGAATGCCGATGGTGCCGATCTGGATATTCTGGATCGGGTTGACCGTGGCCACCGGGCTGGTCTCGGTCATGCCATAACCTTCACAGATGCTGCAACCGGTGACGGCTTTCCAACGCTCGGCCGCAGCCAGTTGCAGGGCCATGCCGCCCGACAGGGTGACCTTGAGCGCCGAGAAGTCCAGCTTGCGAAAGCCTTCGTTGTTGCACAAGGCAACGAACAGGGTGTTCAGGCCGACAAAGCCGCTGAACTTCCACTTCGACAGCTCCTTGACCATCGCCGGCAGGTCGCGCGGGTTGCTGATCAGGATGTTGTGGTTGCCGATCAGCATCATCGCCATGCAGTGAAAGGTGAAGGCATAGATGTGGTAAAGCGGCAGCGGTGTGACCAGGATTTCGCAACCTTCATTGAGGTTGGAGCCCATCAGCGCCTTGCACTGCAGCATGTTGGCGACCAGGTTGCGATGGGTCAGCATCGCGCCCTTGGCCACGCCGGTGGTGCCACCGGTGTATTGCAGCACCGCCACGTCTTCGCTGGCAGGACTGGCATCGATGACTGGCTGGCCATGCCCCTTGGCCAGGACGTCGTTGAACTTGATCGCCTGGGGCAAGTGATAGGCCGGGACCATTTTCTTCACGTACTTGATGACGCTGTTGATCAGCAGCCGCTTGAGCGGCGGCAACAGGTCAGCCACTTCAGTGACGATCACATGCTTGACGCCAGTCTTGGGCACGACTTTTTCGGCCAGGTGCGCCATGTTGGCCAGGCAGATCAGGGCCTTGGCCCCGGAGTCGTTGAACTGGTGTTCCATCTCCCGCGCGGTGTACAGCGGGTTGGTATTGACCACGACCAGGCCCGCACGGATCGCACCGAACACCGCGACCGGGTATTGCAGGAGGTTGGGCAATTGCACGGCGATTCGATCACCGGGCTGCAAGTCGGTATGCTGTTGCAGGTATGCGGCAAAGGCACCGGACAGTTCGTACAGCTCACCGTAGGTGATTGTCTTGCCCAGGTTGCTGAAAGCCGGTTTATCGGCGAAGCGCTGGCAGGACTGTTTCAGTACCGCCTGAATATTTTGATACTCGTCTGGATTGATGTCTGCAGCAATCCCGGCGGGGTACTTATCCTTCCAAAAGTCTTCGATCATGGAAGCCCACTCCTCAGCGACGCGAATTCATTCACCGCATTTGATGCGATTATTATTTGTGTGTGTTTTTTTAGGTGATTCTGGCTGTTTCAAGCAGGCCGAGAGGTCACAAAGCGCGCCGAGAGTAGCAGCTTTGCAAAGGGCCGCCTAGAGCCAAAAGAGGGCCCTACAGTCATAAACATGACTCAAGAATATCCAGTAGTCATTTTTAGAGCAAAAATTCTATAAGCCCTGAAACAGCTCTATTTTGCGGAGCTACACGACAAATGTAAGAGCTGGCTTTTCAGCGATGCAGGCACTTCGGTCCATCAGATACACCGAGGTGATGCTATCGCTGGCAAGCCAGCTCCTACACAAGCCTCCTACATTCAGGTCAGGCTATGTCGCGCAGCTCTCTGCGCAAGATCTTGCCTACCGGCGTCATCGGCAGCGAGTCCCGCAACACAATATGCTTGGGCACCTTGTAGCCAGTGAAGTTGGCCTTGCAGTAAGTCTTCAGCTCTTCAAGGCTGACGCCCTGGGCGCGTGCCACCACAAACAGTTTCACCGCCTCGCCGGTACGCTCGTCAGGCACGCCGATCACCGCACAGTTGGCGACGTTCGGGTGGGCCATCACCACGTCTTCGATCTCGTTGGGGTACACATTGAAGCCCGAGACGATAATCAGGTCCTTCTTGCGGTCGACAATGCGCACAAAACCATCCGGGTCGATCACCGCAATATCACCCGTCTTGAGCCAGCCTTCGGCGTCCAGGGTCTCAGCGGTGGCCGCCGGCTGCTGCCAGTAGCCCTTCATGACCTGCGGGCCCTTGATGCACAATTCGCCCCGCTCGCCCAGCGGCAACTCCACGCCATCGTCATCAACGACCTTCATCGCCGTACCCGGCACCGGAATGCCCACGGTGCCCAGGCGCGATTGATCACCGTAAGGGTTGGTACTGGCCACCGGAGACGTCTCGGTCAGGCCGTAGCCTTCGCCAATGGAACAGCCGGTGACCTGCTTCCAGCGTTCGGCGGTGGCCTTGACCAGGGCAGTGCCGCCGGAGTTGGTGATCTTCAGGTGGGAGAAGTCCAGGGTCTTGAAATCAGGGTGTTCCATCAGCGCGACAAACAGCGTGTTGAGCCCCAGCAGCCCGGTAAACCGCCACTTCTTCAGTTCCTTGATAAAGCCGCCAATGTCCCGTGGATTGGTGATCAGCACGTTGTGGTTGCCGGTCACCATCATGCACATGCAGTTCGCGGTGAAGGCATAGATGTGGTACAGCGGCAGCGGCGCGATCATCACCTCCTGCCCTTCCTTGACCAGCGGATGACCGTCTTCGCGCAGTTGTGACATGCAGGCCCGCACCTGCTGCATGTTAGCCACCAGGTTGCCGTGAGTGAGCATGGCGCCCTTGGCCAGGCCGGTGGTGCCGCCGGTGTATTGCAACACCGCGATGTCATCGAGGGTCACCGGATGGCGGGTCACGGCCAAGCCTGCGCCCATGCGCAAGGCACGCTTGAACGAGACCGCCCGGGGCAGGCTATAGGCCGGGACCATCTTCTTCACTTTGTCGACCACGGTGTTGATCAGCCAACCCTTGGCGGCGGGCATGAAGTCGCCCATTTTTGCTTCGATCAGGTATTCGATCTCGGTGTCGGCCGCCACTTCCTGGACCCTGGAACCAAACAGGTTGAGGTAGACCAGGGCACGGATGCCCGCATCCTTGAATTGATGGCGCATTTCCCGTGGGGTGTACAACGGGTTGGTGTTGACCACCACCAGTCCGGCGCGCAAGGCGCCGAACACGGCAATCGGGTAATGCAGGACGTTGGGCATCTGCACCGCAATACGGTCGCCCGGCTTCAGATCGGTGTGGTGTTGCAGGTAGCCAGCGAACGCCGCGCTCTGGCGCTCCAGGTCGGCGTAGGTCAGGGTGATCCCCATGTTGCTGAATGCCGGACGGTCGGCAAAGGCTTTGCAGGAACGTTCGAAGACTTCGATCACTGACTTGTACGCCGACAGGTCAAGCTCGTTGGGAACGCCTGCTGCGCGTTTGTCATTCCAGAAATCAGGTTGCATTATTCTTGTCCTCTGCCTGAGTGTGCCCGACCGCATTCCAAATGCTGATGGGAAGCGGAGCTTCGGGGACGTTAGCAGTTATGGCCAAACAGGCAAATACACAAAAACGTGTCATTGATTGTATGAATCTTGTCCCTGAGGCCAAGGCTGATCAGACGCCGTCCCACGGATGAGCTATACACTGCAACGACCCTGAGCAAAGGAAGCGCCATGAACCACACCCATTTCTGGCTGACCGCGAATGACCGAAGCCGCCTGTACGTCAATCAGTGGCTGCCGGATGGGTCGCCAATCGCACGGGTGATGCTGGCCCATGGCATGGCCGAGCACGGCGGTCGTTATGCGCGCCTGGCCCAGGCTCTGTGTGACGCCGGCTACGGTGTGTACGCCCTGGACCTGCGTGGCCATGGCCGTACCGCCGATGAAGGCACCCTGGGCCTGTTTGCCGAACGCGATGGCTGGAACAAAGTGGTGGGTGACCTGGCTGCGCTCAACCAGCACATCGGCCAGCAAGCCCCTGGTGTACCGATCATTCTGCTGGGCCACAGCATGGGCAGCTACATCGCCCAGGCGTATCTGCTGCACCACAGCGCCAGCCTGCATGGCGCGATTCTCAGTGGCTCGAATTTCCAGCCGGTGGCCCTGTACCGTGCAGCCCAGTTGATCGCCAGGGCCGAGCGCCTGCGCCAGGGCCTGCGAGGGCGCAGCGCGCTGATCGAATTCCTGTCGTTTGGCTCATTCAACAAGGCCTTCAAACCCAACCGCACAGCATTCGACTGGTTGAGCCGCGATCCGGACGAAGTGGACAAGTACATCAACGACCCCCTGTGCGGCTTTCGTTGCACCAATCAGCTGTGGATCGACTTGCTCGGTGGCTTGCAGCAAATCAGCAAAGCGTCCAATCTCAAACAGATCGATCCGGGCCTGCCGATCCTGGTGATGGGCGGTGAATGTGATCCGGTCAGCGAAGGCAAGCGTCTCACCAGCCTGGCCAACGCCCTGCGTGATGGCGGCTGCCAGAACCTGCAATTGAACATTTACCCGCAGGCGCGACACGAACTCTTCAATGAAACCAACCGCGACGCCGTCACCGCCGATGTGCTGGCGTGGCTAGCCCAGGCCGTAAACCGCCGCCGGCCGGCGCGCTGCGAGTGATCGAGTAAATATTTTCGTTTAAAATCAACGAATTAAGAATATTGATTAGCCACAGGATGCACGATTAGATGACCCAGGTTACCAACACTCCGTACGAAGCCCTCGAAGTTGGCCAGAAAGCCACCTACCGCAAAACCGTGGAAGAGCGCGATATCCAGCTGTTCGCGGCGATGTCCGGCGACCATAACCCCGTGCACCTGGACGCCGAATTTGCCAAGGCGACCATGTTCAAGGAGCGTATTGCCCACGGCATGTTCAGCGGTGCACTGATCAGTGCGGCAGTCGCCTGTGAGTTGCCTGGGCCGGGCACCATCTATATCGGCCAGCAGATGAGCTTCCAGAAACCGGTAAAAATCGGCGACACCCTGACCGTACGTCTGGAAATTCTCGAGAAGCTGCCCAAGTTCCGCGTGCGGATTGCCACCCAGGTGTTCAACCAGCGCGATGAGTTGGTGGTGGATGGTGAAGCAGAGATCCTGGCGCCACGCAAGCAACAGGTGGTAACCCTGACCGCGTTGCCGGCCATCAGCATCGGTTGAAAATTCTGGGTCATGTGACATAAAACTGTAGGAGCGGGCTTGCCCGCGATGGCGCTCTGTCAGCCTATGTATATGTCGACTGAGCCACGGCTATCGCTGGCAAGCCAGCTCCTACAATAGTTTTGGGGTATTCAGCCCCCCCTTGTGGGAGCAGGCAAGCCCGCTCCCACATTGGTTACTGCGGCACGGCTCAGGACTGAGCGCGAGCCTGGTTACGCAGGGCCTTCACCTGGTCATGGTTGCGCTGCGCACCATGGTACTGACGCTCAACCAGATCACGAATGCCTACCAGGTTGTGCTTGTTGATCTTCTCGACGGCTTGCTTGTAAGCCTTCAAGGCGTGGTCTTCACCGCGCTCGGCCTCGTTAAGCACCGCTTCTTCATCCTTGCCAGTCACCAGCGACTTCACGTCGACCCAACCACGGTGCAATGCACCGGCCACGCTACCGGAATCTTCCGGGTCACCCCCCAAGGCACGCACGGCAGTCTGCAGTTCGGCAGCTGCCGAGGCGCAGTCAGCTGAACGCTTGACGAACAGCGCCTTGAGCTCTGGATGCTTGATGTCTTCTGCGCAGGTCTTGAAGCCTTCCTGGCCGTCTTTACTGGTCTCGATCAGGTCATTGAGTACAGAGATCGATTCTTTGTTGATGTCAGTCATTTTTCAATTCCTTCGCGGGTTTAGAAACGTATTGGGGGAGTTGCAGCGCCCGTGCCAGGTCATAAATTAAAATTTAACCTTTAATTTTCAACACGTTATGAATACCCAAAAAATCTGCACCCGCTTTATTTGCATGATCTGTCATTTGGCCTTCATGCAGAATGCCTGTATTTTCCCAGGCACCTTCCTGATTGCCTGAAGCCCGTATGAACCCCGAAAAACTCGAACTGCTGATCACCCGCCAAATGCCGTTCGGCAAATACAAGGGCCGGATCATTGCCGACCTGCCCGGCCCTTACCTGAACTGGTTTGCCCGTGAGGGTTTTCCCCACGGCGAGTTGGGCGGCCTGCTGGCACTGATGCAGGAAATCGACCACAACGGCCTGTCCGAACTGCTGGAACCGCTGCGCGCCAAACACGGCAAACCCGCCCCGCGCCACTAATCGAGCCCGACCATGCCCAACACCCGCAACGAAGCCTATTGGCAAGCCATTGCCCAGCGCTATGACAGGGAGCCCGGCCCCATCAACCTGGAAAACGGTTACTTCGGGCGTATGAGCCGGACAGTGCTGGCGCAGTATCAGGAGCACGTTGCGTTTATCAATCGCAGCAACTCCGTGCATGTGCGCCAGCGCTTCGAGCAAGGGGAGAATGAGCAGATTCGCAGGCAACTGGCCGAACTCATCAACACGGGTCCTGAAGCCGTTGCCTTCACCCGCAATGCCACCGAAGCCTTGCAATCGTTGATCCGCAATTACAACCGTCTGCAACCGGGCGACCAGGTGCTGATCAGCGACCTGGAATACGACACGGTCAAGGGTGCCATGCGCTGGCTCGCAGGCTACCGGGGTGTGGAGGTGATCGAAGTGTCCCACGCCCACCCGGCCAGTTTCGACAGCCTGGTGCAGACCTATCGCGACACCTTCAGCCGCTACCCCCGCCTGAAGCTGATGGCGCTGACCCATGTCACCCACCGAACCGGCCTGGTGATGCCAGTCGAGGCCATTGCCCTGGCGGCACGGGAGTATGGCGTCGAGGTGATCCTGGATGGCGCCCATGCGCTTGGCCAGATCGACTTCGACCTGGCCAAGCTAGGCATTTCGTTTGCCGGTTTTAACCTGCACAAGTGGATCGGTGCGCCGCTGACTCTGGGCTTTATGTATATAGCCCCTGAGCGTCTGGCTGACGTCGATCCGGACATGGGCGAGTTCCATTACCCGATCACTGATGTGCGCGCCCGTACGCCCTACAGCACACCGAACTTCCCGGCGCTGATGACCTTACCGCGGGTGCTTGAAGAGCATCGGGCCCTGGGCGGTGCGCAGGCCAAGGGCGCGCGGGTCAATTACCTGCGGGATCTGTGGGTCAGCCAGGTACGGCCATTGCCGGGGATCGAGGTGCTGACCCCGGATGATCCACGGCTGTATTGCGGGATCACGGCGTTCAAGTTCAGCGGGCGCGACCAGCAGGTGATGGCGGACCGATTGCTCGACGAGTACAACCTGTTTACCACCCTGCGCAGTGGGGCAGCATTTGGTACCTGCATACGGGTGACGCCGGGGTTGGTGACCTCGGCGGCGGACATCGGCGTGCTGGTCAACGCGATTACCAAGCTGAATGCCGATTAAAACTGTGGGAGCGGGCTTGCTCGCGAATGCGGTGTGTCATTCAACACATTCAGTGACTGTTACCGCGCATTCGCGAGCAAGCCCGCTCCCACCGTTCGATTGCCGTGATTTCAAGGTTTTCTACAGGCAAAAAAAAGCGGCGCACCGACCAAGTGCACCGCAAACATGCCGTGAAGCACAGCAACAACGATTCGGTAAATCAGATCAATCCAGCAGCGCCAGCGCCTCGGCGGTGACTTCCTGGATGCGGGCCCAGTCGCCGTTCTTGATCCACTGCGGATCAAGCATCCAGCTACCGCCCACGCACATCACGTTTTTCAACGCCATGTAGTGTTTGATGTTGGCCGGGCCAACGCCGCCAGTCGGGCAGAATTTCACTTCGCCAAACGGACCGCCCAGGGCCTTGATTGCCGCTACGCCACCGCTGACTTCCGCCGGGAACAGCTTGAAGCGGCGATAACCCAGGCCATAGCCTTCCATGATGCCGGAGGCATTGCTGATGCCGGGCAGCAGCGGGATCGGGCTGTCGACACTGGCTTCGAGCAGGTCGCGGGTAATGCCGGGGGTGACGATAAATTGCGCACCCGCCGCCTCGGCTGCCGCCAGCATCGTGCGGTCAAGCACCGTGCCCGCACCGGTGACCAGCTCCGGGCGTTGCTCACGCAAAACCTGGATGGCCTTGAGACCGAACTGCGAACGCAGGGTCACTTCCAACGCGCTCAAGCCGCCCGCCGCCAGGGCATCGGCCAAGGGCAGAATGTCCTGTTCGCGGGCAATGGTGATCACCGGCAGGATCCGCGCCTTGGCGCAGAGGCTGTCGATCAGGGCAACTTTATCCGCCATGGACACGGTCGGGTGAGGGCTTTTCATAGCGGCTGATCCTTGGCTCATGGGCACCAGTAAATCTCTAGAGTAGGTTGCAAAAACGCGCGAATCGGCATGCCGGCAACATCGTCGCCAGCCAGCGCTTCGCTCAGGGTGTGGAGTTTCGAATCGCCGGCAATCGACAGCACGGTGTAGCGGGCGGTCGCCAGCAGGGCACGGCTCATGGTCAGGCGCTGATGGGGCACACTGGGCGCCAGCATTGGCCAGCAGCGGCGAGTACCATCAAGCTGCAGCGCTTGGGCCAGGTTCGGGCTGTTGGGGAACAACGATGCGGTATGCCCGTCATCGCCCATGCCCAGCACCAGCACATCGATCGCCGGTAATTCAGCCAGCAGGCGATCGGCCTGTTCGGCGGCGGTGTCCAGGTTCGCGGCGGCACTGTAGAGGCTCAAGAATCTGGCCTTGGCCGCCGGGCCTTGCAGCAGATGTTTCTTCAGCAGGCCGGCGTTGCTGTCGGCATGCTCCACCGGCACCCAGCGCTCGTCGGCCAGGGTGATGGTGACCTTGGACCAGTCCAGGCCCTGCTTGGCCAGGTTCTGGAAAAATGCCACCGGGCTACGGCCACCAGACACCACCAGCGTCGCCTCGCCACGGGCACTGATGGCCCCACGCAGTTGCTCGGCCACGTCATTGGCCAAGCCTTCGGCCAGCAGTACCGGCGTGCGGTACTCATGGGGTGTTACGCCCTGCGGCAGTTTCAAATCAGATATCGCCATACCACGACCTCCCATCCCGCGTGATCAGTGCAATGGAGCTCATCGGCCCCCAGGAACCCGCCGCGTACGGCTTGGGTGCATCACCGGATTTTTTCCACCCGGCGATCAACTGGTCACACCATTTCCACGCGGCTTCGATTTCATCTTTACGGACAAACAGGTTCTGATTGCCGCGCATCACTTCCAACAGCAACCGCTCGTAGGCATCGGGAATCCGCGTACTACGGTAGGTGTCGGAAAAATTCAGTTGCAGTGGCCCGCTGCGCAGTTGCATGCCCTTGTCCAGCCCCTGCTCCTTGGTCATCACGCGCAAGGAAATGCCTTCATCCGGTTGCAGGCGGATGATCAGTTTGTTGCTGATCTGCAAACGCTGCTCAGGGGCGAAGATATAGTGGGACGGTTCCTTGAAGTGGATCACGATCTGCGACAGCTTTTGCGGCATGCGCTTGCCGGTACGCAGGTAGAACGGCACCCCGGCCCAGCGCCAGTTACGGATATCGGCCCGCAAGGCGACGAAGGTTTCAGTGTCGCTCTGGGTGTTGGAATTTTCTTCTTCCAGATAACCCGGCACCGGCTTGCCGGCGCTGTAGCCGGCAATGTACTGGCCGCGCACGACCTGGGTGGTCAGGCCTTCCGGGCTGATCGGCGCCAGGGCCTTGAGCACCTTGACCTTCTCATCGCGGATGCTGTCGGCGGACAAGTCGGCCGGGGGGTCCATGGCGATCAGGCACAGCAGCTGCAGCAGGTGGTTCTGGATCATGTCCCGCAGTTGCCCGGCCTTGTCGAAGTAACCCCAGCGGCCTTCGATACCCACCTGCTCGGCCACGGTGATTTCCACGTGGGAGATGTAGTGCTGGTTCCACTGGGTTTCAAACAGGCTGTTGGCAAAACGCAGGGCGATCAGGTTCTGGACCGTCTCTTTGCCCAGGTAGTGGTCGATGCGATAGGTGCGGTTTTCCGGGAAAAACTGCGCCACGGCATCATTGACCTTGCGTGAAGACTCAAGGTCCGAACCGATGGGTTTTTCCAGGACCACCCGGGTGTTTTCCGCCAGGCCGACCTTGGACAGGTTCTCGCAGATCGCGCCATATACCGCTGCCGGGGTGGCGAAGTAGGCGATCAGGCGTTGTTCGGTGCCGGCCTTGGCGGCCAGGGCCACGTAGTCGTCGGCATTCATGAAATCGACGTGCACATAGGCCAGGCGCGCCAGAAAACGCGCGGCCACGGTCTCATCCAGTTCCTGGCCGACATACTTGCGCAATGCGTGCTCGATGTGGTCCAGGTGCTGCTGCTCGGAACCGGCTTCACGGGCCAGGGCCAGGATGCGGGTGTCGGCGTGCAGGAGCCCGGCGCCATCGAGTTGATAAAGGGCTGGAAATAACTTGCGCAGCGCCAGATCACCCAAGGCGCCAAACAGGGCAAAGGTGCAGGGTTCCACGGTTATCGAAGGCATGATGTTTGTTCTTTTATCAAGTTAAGCTACAAATACCTTTTTTCAAGGCATCACTCAAGGAAAAATGTAGTAATAACCACAACATTTTCCCAAAATACGCATTGCGAGTGGTGGTGTTCAACTACCCTCAGTAGGATAGGCCACCGCCAAGGGCCGCTCGTCGACCTTTTACTGGCCCTTACTTGCATCGTCGCCCGAAGGAAAGACTGAATGGACCGCGTGCGAAATCTTCTGGAACAGATCCGGAACCGCCTCGAAGAATTGAACAAAGCCGAGAAAAAAGTCGCCGAGGTCATCCTGCTCAACCCGCAGCAGGCGACCCGCTTCTCTATCGCCGCCCTCGCCCAAGCCGCCTCGGTCAGTGAACCGACGGTCAACCGTTTCTGCCGCTCGTTCGGTGTCAGTGGCTACCCTGAACTGAAGTTGCAACTGGCGCAAAGCCTGGCCAGTGGTGCCGCCTATGTCAGCCGCGCCGTGGAGGCTGATGATAACCCCGAGGCCTACACGCAGAAGATTTTTGGCAGCGCCATTGCCTCGCTGGACAGTGCCTGCCAAGCCCTGGACCCGAACCTGATCAGCAAGGCCGTGGACTTGCTGATCCAGGCGCGGCAGATCCACTTCTTCGGCCTGGGCGCTTCAGCGCCGGTGGCCATGGATGCGCTGCACAAGTTCTTCCGCTTCAACCTGTCGGTAACGGCCCATGCCGATGTGCTGATGCAACGGATGATTGCCTCGGTGGCGCATACCGGCGAGCTGTTTGTGATCATTTCCTACACCGGCCGCACCCGCGAGCTGGTGGAAGTGGCGCGCATCGCCCGGGAGAACGGCGCCTCGGTACTGGGCGTGACCGCCGAGAACTCGCCACTGGCCAAGGCCAGCACCGTGAGCCTGAACATCCCGTTGCCGGAAGACACCGACATCTATATGCCGATGACCTCGCGGATCATTCAGTTAACCGTGCTCGATGTGTTGGCGACGGGCATGACCTTGCGTCGCGGGGTGGATTTTCAGCCGCATTTGCGCAAGATCAAAGAGAGTTTGAACGACAGCCGGTATCCGGTTGGCGATGAGTTCAACTAAAGCTGGAACCTCCTCAAGCAGGGCCGGCCCTATCGCGGGCAAGCCCGCTCCCACATTTTTGATTTGTGAACACATTCGAATGTGGGAGCGGGCTTGCCCGCGAAGACGCCATCAGCAACACCGCTAAACCCCAGCCCGGGCCTGCAAACTCAAATGCGCCCTCTCCCCCGGCGCCAGGCTGGCCCCGGCCATCGCCGACTCGACACACACAAAGCCCGACGCCTCATTGAAACTCACCCCCAGCAATGGCCGGCTGCCTGGATGCCAGACCACCGTGTCGGCACTGTCGCCAGTATCAATGCACAACTCGCGCTGCCACGCATGGTCCTTGAGCTGCAATTCGCCCTCATGCTGGAACACTCGCTGACAACCGCCATCGACGCGTAGCTCACCTTCCTGCTGGCAAATCCGACGACTCAACTGGTCGTACCCCTGCGCCCCGTCGAGTCCAGACAGCGCTATCTCACCAACATTGCCAATCCGCCAGTAAGCGTGCAAAGCGTGGCTCAATTGGCATGGCAGCTCATCCTGGTGCTCAGTGCTCAGACGCAGTTCCAGGCTTTCGCCCAGATGCGCATGCAAGTCCACCTGCCAGTCGCACAACCGCAGTTGCCAGTGCAGGCGCACACCGTCGTCGTCGGTGCTGCTGTCCAGCAGCTTCCAGTCGATCAACCGCGCCCAGCCATGGGATGGCCAGGCGTTTTCGCTGGGATGACGGCCGTACCACGGCCAGCACACAGGCACCCCGCCACGAATCGCCCCGACTTGCGGCCACTTTGCCGCACACCACAGCCACGGCTTCTGGCCCGTGGGCTGGAAATGCAACAACTGCGCACCCTGGCGGCTGAACACCGCCTGGCACAGCGGGTGATCGATCACCAACACGTCGCGCATCTGGAAGCGCTCCCAGGCAAATACCGGTTGCTCGCGCAGGGATTTGAAAAAGCGTTGCAGCGGATGCTCATGCATGGGCTACGGTCCTACCTTTGATTGAACCTGTAGGAGCCGGCTTGCCGACGATGCAGGCGGCCCGGCCCATCCGTCAGACCGAGGCGCGGCTATCGCGGGCAAGCCAGCTCCTAGAGGGGGTGTGCATGTGAGCCAAAAAAAAGCGGATAGCCATGGCTACCCGCAAATGCGCACAGAGAGAAGGAGCTTATCGCAACAGCGTTAGAACACCGACTGAATTTTCAGGCCGGCCACCAGCGCGTTGTCGACTTTATCCACGCCGCCAGGTTGGACCACGTATTGCAGGTTGGGACGCACGGTCAGCCAGTTGGTTACGTGGAAGCCGTAGTTGATTTCAAAGTTGTACTCGGTTTCGCGTATTGGCGAGAACAGCGCGTTGTCGTAGTCACTCACACCGTTTGAAACGTTGCGCAGTTCAGCGTTTTTCTTCACGTCATCGTTGACGTGCAGACGAGCGGCGCCAATACCCACGTCATCTTTTGGACGCGCATTGAACGGGCCTTTGTACACCAGCATGATCGATTGATAGTTATCGACGGTGTTGGTTTCTTTGTCATGGAACGTGGCGTTGGCGGCGATGTTCAGACCACGAGACGCGTCGCCGTTATGGGTCGTGAGTTGCTGCTGAGCAACGAACCAGTAGCCTTTTTTGCTGCTGCGGGTGCGGTAGTCTGCACCGGTGGTGGCCGCATCGTTGCCGTTGATGTCCTCGCGTACATCAGGGGCATCGGCGGCGCTCTTGTAGTAACCCACACGGTATTCGCCCGGCAGGTTATTGACCTTCGGCGACCAGACCAACTCCACCGGAATCACGGTGCCTTTGGTACCACTGCCGCTGAGTTTGAAGCCGTTGCCGTGCTCCAACTGCGATGGGTTTTGGTTGTACGCGCCGATCTGGGCGTACAGCTCAGGTGTAATGTGGTACTTCACGCGGATCGCGGCCTGGCTGACCGGCCAGTTGTACCAGGTGTTGACGTAGTTACCCACTTGCGAGCCGCAGAACGACAGGTTCTGGAAATCGCACGGGAAGGTGTTGAAGTCTTCGCCTTCACCGAAGTAACCGAGCTTCACATCCAGTTTGTTGTCGAACATCTGGTGCTGGATCCAGAACTGGGTCAGGCGCACCATATGGCCACGACCGTACACTTCCTGAGAGGAACTCAAGGTGCCAGCACGCGGGTCGCCAATTCGGTCATTGGAGATGTTGCGACCATTACGGCTGGTCATCTGGATCTTGGCTTGCGTGTTGTCCCAGCCCCACAGCTTTTGCAAGTCCAGCGCGACCCCAAGGCCGAACTGATCAGCGTAACGCCCGGTCTTGTCGTCGTTATAGCCGCCGCGTGCGTTGTAGCCGGCCTCGCCAACGTAGTCAGCCTTGATATCGATACCCTGCTCGATCAACTTGGTCCGCTCGCCACCCCAATCCCCGGTCATCCACTTGGAATCGGCACTGAACGCTTCGTCCGCCATCGCATTGGCAGACAAGACCATCGCTGCCACCGCCGACAATTGGCAGATCAAGCGCGTGTTGTTGTGTTGTTTTTTCATCCCTACATCCTCGTCTTTATTGTTATTAACTGTTTTTATCTAACGCGGTTTACATCTATTTGCCCCTATCGCCGGCAAGCCGGCTCCTACATGGGGTTTTCAGCGGCCTTTGAATTGGGTGACGTTATCGGCGTGTTGCACCGGCACTGAGGCGGCAGTGCCCAGGCGCTCGCCGGTCTTGGCGTCGAACAGCAACACCTTGGCCGGATCGAACTGCAAGGTCAGGCTCTCGCCCACGTGCGGCGCCACGTCCGGCGCCAGGCGGCAGCAGACCTTGGTCTCATTGAGCTGGACGAATACCAGGGTGTCCGGGCCAGTAGGCTCAGTGACCTGGACCTCGGCACGAATGCTCGGCAAGCCGTTGCCTTCAGCAGCAGCCAGGACAATCTGTTCCGGCCGCAGGCCGAGGATCACATCCCGATCCTCAAGACCGGCATCGCTCATGCCCAATGGCAATTCGCAACGCGCCTGGCCGCTGTCAAGCAGGGCCAGCAGGCGGCCCTCCTTGCGCTGCAGGCGCAGAGGAATGAAGTTCATCGGCGGCGAACCGATAAAGCTCGCCACGAACAGGTTGGCCGGATCGTTGTAGATCTCTTTGGGCGTGCCGAACTGCTGGATGATGCCGTCCTTCATCACCGCCACTTTGTCGCCCAGGGTCATGGCTTCGATCTGGTCGTGGGTTACGTAGACCGTGGTGGTTTTCAGGCGCTGGTGCATCAGTTTCATTTCGGTGCGCATCTCGACCCGCAGCTTGGCGTCGAGGTTGGACAGCGGTTCGTCGAACAGGTAGATCTTCGGCCGCCGCGCCAGCGCCCGGCCCATGGCCACGCGCTGTTGCTGTCCGCCCGAAAGCTGGCCCGGCTTGCGATTGAGCAGGTGTTCAATCTGCAGCAGCTTGGCCACCCGCGCCACCTCCTCATCGATGGCCACCTGGCTCATCTTGCGGATTTTCAGGCCGAATTCGATGTTCTCGCGCACGCTCATGGTCGGGTACAGCGCGTAGGACTGGAACACCATGGCGATATCACGGTCCTTGGGGCTCATGCCGCTGACGTCCTGGTCACCGATCATGATCGCGCCGCCGCTGATGTTTTCCAGGCCCGCGATGCAGTTCATCAGGGTGGACTTGCCGCAGCCCGAAGGCCCGACAAGGATCAGGAACTCGCCGTCCTTGATCGACAGTTCGATGTTCTTCAGGGTGTCCGGCAGGCCGGCACCGTAGGTCTTGTTTACGTTGCGAAGTTCGAGCGTAGCCATGATTACCCCTTGACCGCGCCGGCCGTGAGGCCGCGCACGAAATACTTGCCTGCGACCACATAGACCAGCAGGGTCGGCAGCCCGGCGATCATCGCCGCCGCCATATCAACGTTATATTCCTTGGCCCCGGTGCTGGTGTTGACCAGGTTGTTCAGCGCCACCGTGATGGGCTGTGAATCACCGCTGGAGAACACCACGCCAAACAGGAAGTCGTTCCAGATCTGGGTGAACTGCCAGATCAGGCAGACCATGATGATCGGTGTCGACATCGGCAGAATGATCCGACGAAAGATGGTGAAAAATCCTGCGCCATCCAGGCGTGCAGCCTTGACCAACGCATCCGGAATACTCACGTAGTAGTTACGGAAAAACAGCGTGGTGAACGCCAGGCCGTAGACCACGTGCACAAACACCAGGCCGGTGGTGGTGCTGGCCAGGCCCATCTTGCCGAGGGTGAACGAGGCCGGCAGCAAGACGGTCTGGAACGGTAGGAAGCAGCCGAACAGCAACAGCCCGAAGAACAGCTGCGAACCGCGAAAACGCCACATCGACAGCACGTAGCCGTTCAGCGCACCGAGGGTGGTAGAGATCAGCACCGCCGGGATGGTGATCATGAACGAGTTCCAGAAGTAACCGTTCACCGTGGCCCAGGCCTTGACCCAGCCGATACCGGTGATCACCGTCGGCCAGCTCAGCAGGTTGCCGGTGCTGATGTCTTCCGGGGTCTTGAAGCTGGTCAGCAGCATGACCACCAACGGCACCAGGTACAGCACCACGGCGAGGATCAGCACCGCGTGGATCGCCACACGGCTGAAGCTGATGGAAGGTTTGGCGAGACTAGTCATGGCGCTTGGTCCTCAGCTCGGAGTACAGGTAAGGCACGATGATCGCGAGGATCGCGCCGAGCATCAGGATCGCACTGGCCGAGCCCATGCCCATCTGGCCGCGGCTGAAGGTGAAGGAGTACATAAACATCGCCGGCAGGTCGGACGAGTAGCCAGGGCCACCGGCCGTCATCGCGGCCACCAGGTCGAAGCTCTTGATCGCGATGTGCGCAAGGATCATCACGGCACTGAAGAACACCGGGCGCAGGCTTGGCAGCACCACACTCCAGTAGATACGCGGCAGGCTCGCGCCGTCGATCTGCGCGGCACGGATGATCGACTGGTCAACCCCACGCAGGCCGGCAAGGAACATCGCCATGATAAAGCCCGAGGCTTGCCATACCGCCGCGATCACCAGGCAATACACCACGCGGTCGGGGTCGATCAACCAGTCCAGGCGAAAGCCTTCCCAACCCCAGTCGCGCAGGAGTTTGTCCAGGCCCATGCCAGGGTTGAGCAGCCACTTCCAGGCGGTACCGGTGACGATCATCGAGAGCGCCATCGGGTACAGGTAAATAGTGCGGATAAAGCCTTCGCGACGGATGCGCTGGTCAAGAAATACCGCCAGCAACACGCCGATCACCAGGGTAATGCCGATAAACATGCCGCCAAACAACGCCAGGTTCTTGCTCGCCACCCACCAGCGATCGTTGTCGAACAAGCGCGCATATTGCGCCAGGCCCACCCACTTGTAGGTCGGCAGGAAGGTCGAGTTGGTGAACGACAGCACAAACGTCCACAGGATGTAGCCGTAGAAGCCCACCAGGACGATGAACATGCTCGGCGCCAGCACCAGCTTGGGGAGCCAGCGTTGCAATGCATCGAACGGCGAGGCCTTGCTGAACACAGCAACAGAACTCATGGGAAAATCCAGGGCAGGGAGTAAGGG
The DNA here is from genome assembly GCF_000730425.1 of Pseudomonas fluorescens. Taxonomy (NCBI): domain Bacteria; kingdom Pseudomonadati; phylum Pseudomonadota; class Gammaproteobacteria; order Pseudomonadales; family Pseudomonadaceae; genus Pseudomonas; species Pseudomonas fluorescens. The sequence continues at coordinate 2,292,331 of NZ_CP008896.1, forward strand.
ACTAATGGATAACCTTGTGGGGGCCGGCTTTAGGTGGGAGCTGGCTTGCCTGCGATGGCATCACATGGGTGTCATTGATACACCGAGGCGCCTGCATCGCGGGCAAGCCCGCTCCCACACTCAAGCCCAGCCTTCCAAGGGTTACTTGGCAGACTTGACCGCCGCGCCAAGTTTCTTGGCGGTGTCGGCCGGGTCGGCTTTCGGGTCGTTGATGAAGTTGGTCACCACATCAAAGAACGCGCCCTGTACCGCCAGCGTGGTCGCCATGTTGTGCGCCATGCTTGGCTGCAGGCCACCGGACTTGGCATCTACCAGGAAGTCCTTGGCCGCAGTCTGGGCGCAGCTGTCGAAGCCGTACTTGGCCATGTCGCCGAGCATGTCGTTGCGCACCGGGATCGAGCCCTTGTTGATGCTAAAGACCTTCTGGAAGTTCTCGCCCAGCACAACCTTGGCGATATCCTGCTGGCCGGCTGAGGTGCCGGCGTCTTTCTGCTTGAACACCGCCAGGGAGTCGATGTTGTAGGTAAAGGCCTTGTCGGTGCCCGGGAAGGCAACGCATTCGTAGTCCTCGCCGGCCACTTTCTTGGCGGCAGTCCATTCGCTCTTGGCCCAGTCACCCATGATCTGCATGCCGGCCTTGCCGTTGATGACCTTGGCGGCTTCCAGGTTCCAGTCCTGGCCCTTGCCGTCAGGATCCATATAGGTCGCGACTTTTTTCAGCTCGGTCAGTGCCTTGACCATGTCCGGGCCGGTCAGGGTAGCGTTGTCCAGGTCAACCAGGGCTTTCTTATAGCCATCCACGCCCATGACCGAGAGCACTACGGCTTCAAATACCGTGCTGTCCTGCCAAGGCTGGCCACCGTGGGCGAGCGCAATGAAACCGGCGGCCTTGAGCTTGTCACCGGCGGCATAGAATTCTTCAAGGGTCGTAGGATTTTTGCTGATGCCGGCTTTCTTGAACACTTGCGGGTTGATCCACAGCCAGTTGACGCGGTGGATGTTCACCGGCACGGCGACGTAATCACCTTCGTACTTCACTGTATCGGAGACTTTCTTGTCGAGCAGTTCGTCCCACTTCTCAGCCTTGGCAACGTCTTTCAGGACATCGGTGTCGAGCAGGCCAGTAGACGCCCATTCCTGGATGTCAGGGCCCTTGATCTGGGCAACGCCTGGCGGGTTGCCAGCGACCGCACGGCTTTTCAGCACGGTCATGGCGGTGGCGCCGCCGCCACCTGCGACAGCCCCGTCTTTCCAGGTGAAACCGTCTTTTTCAACTTGGGCCTTCAGGACATCCACTGCCGCTTTCTCACCGCCTGAGGTCCACCAATGCACCACTTCAACCGTCCCTTTCGAGTCGGCGGCAAATGCAGTGAGGGGAAACAACGAGGCAATGGAAATAGCAACGGCGAGGCGATTAATCGCGTTCATCTGAGTACCTTTTCTTGTTGTTATGCATGCAAGTCTGGAGCTTGCGCTGCATAGGATTCTAAACAGGGATTTTTGCCAGGCACGTAACAAAGGGACGGGCAAATGTCACCACTTGGTGACATAGCGACCTGCCCCCAGGGCACTGGCCATGCTGGGCGATAACGGCAGGCCCGGCAGCAGCACCGCCTGCCAGGCATGGTACAGGTCCGGCTTGCCACCCCAGATCTTGCTGGCGGGCTGGTTCAGCGGGTCGAGTTCGTGGTGCCAACTGCCCCGGGCCCGGTCGATCAACTGGGTTTCACAGAACTCCCAGAATCGCCGGTACCAGACTTCGTAATGCCACTCGCCCGTGCGCTTGAGCAGGGCCTGGGCGGCCGCGCTGGCTTCGGCGTGGGTCCAATGCAGGCGCTCGCGCACCACCGGACGATAGTGCCAGTCCAGGGTGTAGACCAAGCCCGGAGCACCGTCCACCGACCAACCATACTCGCAGGCACTGGCGAACAACCCCTTGGCATCCTCCAGCAGCCACTCTGGCGTGACGAGCCCCGCCTGCTCGCGCGCAGCTTCAAGATGCAGCACCAGGCGCGCCCATTCAAACCCATGGCCGGGGGTGATGCCGTAGGGGCGAAAGCCATCGGCCGGGTTGTCTTCGTTGTAGCGGTGCATGGGCTGCCAGTAGCGATCGAAATGTTCGATCACCATGAAATCATTGGCGCAGGCATGCTGATGGATCACCCGTTCGACAATGCGCAACGCCCGCCCCAACCAACGGGTGTCGCCGGTGACATCAGCCAGGGCCAGGAACGCTTCGGTTGCGTGCATATTGCTGTTGGCACCGCGGTAGGCTTCCACGCCGCTCCAGTCCTGGGCAAAGGACTCAAGCATCGCGCCCTCCTCCTCGCACCAGAAATGCTGGTCGATGATCTGGATGGCCTGCGCCAGCAAGGCTTGTGCCCCGGGCGCACCCGCCACCACCGCAGAACTGGCGGCCAGGGCGACAAAGGCGTGCAGGTAGGCAGCCTTGCCAGTATTTCCGTCACGCGCGCCAGGGACGGCAAACCACCCGCCATGTTCGGCATCGTGCAACGGGCCACTGAGGCTGGCCACCCCATGTTCCACCAGCTCTGCATACCCCGGCAGGCCTTGGGCGTGGGCCATGGCAAAGCTGTGGGTCATACGGGCGGTGTTCATGGTTTCGGCGTGGGCATCAGCGGGCAGTCGCCCCTGGACGTCGAGGTTGCCAAAACCCTCAGGCAGCCGGGAAGCCTTGGCAAAGCCCAGCAGGCGCTGGCCTTCGGCGGCGAGCCAGGCGTGATGGGCAGGTGCGTTCAGCCAACTGCTGGCAGGCAGTGGTTGGATGGTCATGGGTGGCCCTTTTTGTTTTTGTGGGATGAGCGCAGTCTAAACAAGGGCCGAGAAGGGACATGTAACGAAAGGGATGGCAAATGTCACCGACCGGTGACACTTGCAGGAGCCGGCTTGCACTGGCGATGGCGGCCTTGGAATCGGCGCAAGGCTACTGGCCTCATCGCCGGCAAGCCGGCTCCTACAGGAATTGGCTCATTGGCCCAGGGGCGTAGCCCTGGCCGGTGCGCTGACTTCCCGTTGCAGGTTCTGCATCTGGGTCTGCAAGGTCGTGATGTTACGGGTGGTCTGGATGCGGAACACGTCGAACTCTTTATTCGACGGCCCTTCGGTGGCGGCGCGATTGTCCAGTTCGCTCTTGATCACCAACAGGTCCTGCTCCAGGCGCGCGATGGCCGTGGCCGGGTTGCCCTGCTTCTTCAAGGTTGCCACATCCGTGCTCAATTCCTTGACTTCGGCATTCAATTTGGCGGTTTCGGCCTGCGCAGCCTTGAGCGCTGCCAGCTCGGTCGCCAGAGTCTGCACCTGGGCCTGCAACTGGGTATTGGCGCCGGTCAGTTCCGTGGTGCTGGCACTCATCTGCGCCAGGCGCTTGTCCAGGTCGGTGGCCTGTCCCGCCACGCCCAACTGCTGCTTGCCCTGCTCCAGCAACTGGCTTTCCAACTGCTTGATCTGCAATTTCAGCGCTTCGCTGCCGGTATTGACGCTGGCTTCGCTGGCCACCACTTTGCCGGAAATATCCTGCAAACGGCCGGCAGCCTCTTCGCTGATCCGCGCGAAGCTCTCCTGGGTCGCCACCAGTTGCTGCCCCATCAGGGAAATCTGCTGGAAACTCCACCACGCCAGGCCCGCGAAGGCGAACAGCAGCGCGCCGACCAGGGCCCACAACGGCCCGGTACTGGCGCTCTTGACCTTGACTACCGGTACCGGACGCGAGCGTATGGACGTGGCAGCGGTCGGCACAAAATCATCGTCGTCGCCAATGTCGGCCCGCAGGTTCGGCACATTGTCGAAGTCGTCTTTAGTATCGTTACGCATGAATCAACCTTGAAATAGCCACATAAAAAACCAAGCGGCGGGAGTATAAACCCCTTGCCCTGCGCCTTGGTCGACCTTCAACCGAAAAATCGGTTCCCGGTGTTGCCGACGCTATTTGGAGACCGGCTCCTGGACTTTCCACCAGTGGCAAAACTCATCGAGGGCGGTCCACAGGCTGACCTTGGGCTGGTAGTCGAGATAGTGTCGCGCGCGGCTGATATCGAGGGTGAAATCCTTGTTCATCACCTGCATCCCCAGGCGTGACAGGGACGGTTCCGGACGCCCCGGCCACATCGCACAGAAGGCTTCATTGAGCGCGGCAACGCTGTAGGACAGGCCGTAGGAACGGTAACGCGTGACCTGGGGCATTTCCATCTGGCGCATCACGTAGTTGATTACATCCCACACCGGCACCGGGGTGCCATTACTGATGTTGTAGGCCTTGCCCAACGCCGAACCGGTGGCCAGCAGGCTACTGAGCAAGGCTTCGTTGAGGTTGTGCACGCTGGTGAAGTCGACCTTGTTCAGGCCATCGCCAACGATGGCCAGGCGATTCTTGCGCTGCATTTTCAACAGGCGCGGGAAGATGCTCATATCGCCAGCGCCGGTGACAAAACGTGGGCGCAGCGCCAGTACTTCAAGGCCGAACTCCTGGGCACCGAAGACTTTTTGTTCGGCCAGGTATTTAGTGGCTGCATAAGGATGCTTGAAGCGCTTGGGCACTTGCTCTTCGGTCAGCCCCAGGTAATCGCGGCCATCGAAATAGATCGACGGCGACGACAGGTGTACCAGGCGCCCGACCCGTTGTTTCAGGCACGCTTCCACCACGTTTTCGGTGACCTGCACATTGCCCTGATAGAAATCCTGGTAACGCCCCCACAGCCCCACGGCGCCAGCGCAGTGGACCACGGCTTCGACGTCGCGGCACAGGTCGCGTACCAGGTCCGGATCATTCAGGTCACCCTGGATAAACTCGGCACCGCGCCTTACCAGATGCTCGACACCCTCGGCCCGCCGCCCGTTGACCCGTACCTCCAGGCCCTGCTCAAGGGCAAAACGCGCAAAGCGTCCGCCAATGAAACCGCTTGCGCCGGTGACCAGAATTTTCATGTATTACTCCGTGTTCTTTCATTTTTCATCGCCGTTGCGTTGACGCCGAACAATCACGCCAACGGCACCAGCAATTGGCCAGTTGCCCGCGCCAGATGTTCGGTCAACAAACCGAGCAATTGCCCACCACTGCGCCAATGATGCCAGTACAGCGGCACATCGATGGGTTTATCTGGCAACAACTCCACCAGCACGCCCCGTTGCAATTGCTCACGCACCTGCAACTCCGGCACTAACCCCCAGCCCAGGCCCGCCTCGGTCAGGCGGATAAAACCTTCGGACGATGGGCATAAATGGTGCTCGAAACCGCCATCCACGCCCAGCGATGCCAGGTAGCGGTGTTGCAGGAAATCATCCGGGCCAAACACCAGCGCCGGGGTGCGCGCCAATTGCTCGGCCCGCACCCCGCCAGGAAAGTGCCGGGCAATAAACGCCGGGCTGGCCAGCGCCCGATAGCGCATGGCCCCCAGCAACAGGCTGCGGGCTCCGGCCACCGGACGTTCGCTGGCGCAAACGCAGGCTGCCACTTCGCCGGCACGCATGCGTTTGAGGCCGACGGTCTGGTCCTCCACCACCAAATCCAACAGCAAATGTTGCTCGGCGCAAAAATCACCCACCGCCTGCGCCCACCAGGTCGCCAGGCTGTCGGCGTTCAGGGCAATGCGCAGCCGCTCGGGCATCCCCTCTTCATCCAGGGCCGGCACCTGGCTTTGCAGGTCGCGCTCCAGCAAACGCACCTGCTGCACATGGTTGAGCAGGCGCCGGCCTATTTCCGTGGGGGTCGGCGGGGTCGCGCGCACCAGCACCGGCTGGCCGACGCGCGCTTCGAGCAATTTGATGCGCTGGGAGATCGCCGATTGCGATACACCCAGCACTTGGGCACCACGCTCGAACCCGGCTTGTTCCACTACCGCTGCCAGGGCAGACAGTAATTTATAGTCGAGCATCAGTTTTCCTAATGAGCGATGAGCAGTATTGATTTTTCTTATACAGCGTCACACCGGAGAATGACCAGCATCCCGTGTTTACTTTCTATCAAGGATCTCCCAATGGCTGGCGAAACCGCCCTGGCAACCCTGCTGCGCAGCATGAGCCCACAGCTCAATACAGGCGATTATGTGTTCTGTACCCTGGCCGACCACCGCCTGCCAGATTGCGAGGTGATCGGCAGCTTTCGCGAGCAGGAAGGCTTGACGGTGATTGTCGAACGCCAGCAGGCCGAACAGGCCGGCCTGGCCTTCGAGTATGTGGCGGCCTGGATCACCTTGAACGTGCATTCGGCCCTTGAAGCCGTGGGCCTGACTGCCGCCTTCGCCAGCACCCTGGGGCGTGCCGGGATCAGTTGCAATGTGGTCGCCGGCTACTACCACGACCACCTGTTTGTTGGCCGTGATGACGCCGAGCGCGCAATGGATGTGTTGCAACAACTGGCGGCGGGCGTGGAGTAAATCCTATGTGGCAGAGTTATGTTAACGGCCTGCTGGTGGCCCTCGGGTTGATCATGGCCATCGGTACGCAAAACGCATTTGTGCTGGCACAGAGCCTGCGTCGCGAACATCACCTGCCGGTGGCGGCCTTGTGCGTGGTGTGTGATGCACTGCTGGTGGCCGCCGGAGTATTTGGCCTGGCGACAGTACTGGCACATAACCCTGTGCTGCTGGCGGTTGCGCGCTGGGGCGGCGCGGCGTTCCTGCTGTGGTACGGCGCCCTGGCTTTGCGCCGGGCCTGTTCGCGGCAAAGCCTGGGGCAAGGCGAAGGCCATAAGGTACGCTCATTGCGCGCGGTGATGCTCAGCGCCCTGGCCGTGACCCTGCTCAACCCCCATGTGTACCTGGACACGGTTTTACTGATCGGATCCCTGGGCGCCCAACAAACCGAGCCGGGCGCTTATGTCGCAGGCGCCGCCAGCGCTTCGTTGCTGTGGTTTTCCGCCCTGGCCCTCGGCGCGGCGTGGCTGGCCCCTTGGCTGGCGCGCCCGGCCACATGGCGCCTGCTGGACCTGCTGGTGGCAGTGATGATGTTCAGCGTGGCCTATCAATTGATCAGCACCTGAGCAATATTCCAAAACGCTCTGGAACCTCTATTCCACACAGTTGTTGCGTGGTTTTGCCGCACCCCCGGTGCTATGATCCAGCCCCTGCGCCGCAAAGAGTACAAACTCCCCGGCGCTTGTTTGGCCGCCCGTGATCGGCCTTGCGCTCACCGCAACTGACCTGATTAGGAGAATCATCATGGCTTTCGAATTGCCGCCGCTGCCCTACGCACACGATGCCCTGCAGCCGCACATCTCCAAGGAAACCCTGGAGTACCACCACGACAAGCACCACAACACCTATGTCGTGAACCTGAACAACCTGGTGCCTGGCACCGAGTTCGAAGGCAAGACCCTGGAAGAGATCGTCAAGTCCTCTTCGGGTGGCATCTTCAACAACGCCGCTCAGGTCTGGAACCACACCTTCTACTGGAACTGCCTGGCGCCAAACGCCGGTGGTCAACCGACTGGCGCACTGGCTGAAGCGATCAACGCTGCATTCGGTTCGTTCGACAAGTTCAAGGAAGAGTTCACCAAGACTTCGGTCGGCACCTTCGGTTCCGGTTGGGGCTGGCTGGTGAAAAAGGCTGACGGCTCCCTGGCCCTGGCCAGCACCATCGGCGCCGGCAACCCGCTGACCAGCGGCGACACCCCGCTGCTGACCTGCGACGTCTGGGAACACGCCTACTACATCGACTACCGCAACGTACGTCCAAAGTATGTAGAAGCGTTCTGGAACCTGGTCAACTGGAAGTTCGTGGCTGAGCAGTTCGAAGGCAAGACCTTCACTGCCTAAGCAACCCTTGCAGTAAAGGAGCCCGGCGATTGCCGGGCTTTTTTTATCCGACAACACACCAGCCTCAGCGGAACTCACAGCAAGGAATTGGCCACAGAGTGGGTGAGAGAAATAACTTCCTCATCTATTTAGGAGTATCAACTATGGGTGGACTAATGAGCGGTGTGATGGGGGCAGCCTTGCCAGTAATAGGGCAGCTTATGGGAGCGCTAGCGTCAACGGCGGCGAACATGCTGAACGGCGTATCAGGTGTCGGCGCGGATCATGCGCAGAATTTCGGAAAAATTGCCGAAGATGTACACGTTAAAACCCATATGAACATTACTTACTAATCTGTAAGACAACCGAAGAAACTCTCGCAGCAGGCCAAAAGGGCGGCGGATTTGCTCCATCTACCGCCCTCCCGCCCCTCATCGACTAGGCTCCAGACGTTCCACACCGCATTGTTCCTTTGACTGCCACCACGGGATTGCCAATACTCATGGCATATTGAGGTTACCCGCAAGGAACAAGGAATGACCCTTTGAAGCTGGAACTCAAAAACAGCTTGTCGGTGAAATTGCTCCGGGTGGTGCTGCTGTCGGCACTGATAGTGGGCGTTGCACTGAGCGTGGCGCAGATCGTCTTTGATGCCTACAAGACTCGCCAGGCCGTGGCAGGCGATGCCCAGCGCATTCTGGACATGTTTCGCGACCCCTCGACCCAGGCCGTCTACAGCCTGGATCGTGAGATGGGTATGCAGGTCATCGAGGGTTTGTTTCAGGATGATGCAGTGCGTATGGCCTCCATTGGCCATCCCAACGAACCCATGCTCGCCGAAAAGAGCCGAGACCTACAGCACTCCCCAAGCCGCTGGCTGACGGACGTGATTCTTGGCCAGGAACGCACCTTCACCACGCCACTGGTGGGGCGCGGGCCCTACAGCGAGTATTACGGCGACCTGAGCATCACCCTCGATACTGCGACCTATGGCCAGGGCTTTATCGTCAATTCGGTGATCATCTTTATCTCCGGGGTACTGCGTGCCCTGGCCATGGGCCTGGTGTTGTACCTGGTCTATCACTGGCTGCTGACCAAGCCATTGTCGCGGATCATCAGCCATCTGAGCTCGATCAACCCTGACCGCCCCAGCGAACACAAGATCCCGCAGCTCAAGGGCCACGAGAAAAACGAGCTGGGCCTGTGGATCAACACCGCCAACCAGTTGCTGGCGTCTATCGAGCGCAACACTCACCTGCGCCACGAGGCGGAAAACAGCCTGCTGCGCATGGCCCAGTACGACTTTCTCACCGGCCTGCCCAACCGCCAGAAACTGCAGGAGCAACTGGACAAGATCCTGGTCGACGCCGGTCGCCGGCAACGCCGGGTCGCAGTTTTGTGCGTAGGGCTGGATGACTTCAAGAGCGTCAACGAGCAGTACACCTACCAGGCCGGCGACCAATTGCTGCTGGCCCTGGCCGACCGCCTGCGTGCCCACAGTGGCCGTCTCGGCGCCCTCGCCCGCCTGGGTGGCGACCAGTTCGCTCTGGTCCAGGCCGATATCGAGCAACCCTACGAAGCCGCCGAGCTGGCACAAAGCATTCTCGATGACCTGGAAGCCGAGTTCGCCCTCGATCACGAACAGATCCGCCTGCGTGCCACCATCGGTATTACGTTGTTCCCCGAAGACGGCGACAGCACCGAGAAACTGCTGCAAAAGGCCGAGCAGACCATGACCCTGGCCAAGAGCCGCTCGCGCAACCGCTACCAGTTCTACATCGCCAGTGTCGACAGCGAGATGCGCCGTCGCCGCGAACTGGAGAAAGACCTGCGCGAAGCCCTGGGCCGCGATCAGTTTCACCTGGTGTACCAACCGCAGATCAGTTATGTCGATCATCGCGTGGTCGGCGTCGAGGCGCTGATTCGCTGGCAGCACCCGGAACACGGCATGGTGCCGCCCGACCTGTTTATCCCGCTGGCGGAACAGAACGGCACCATCATCGCCATCGGCGAATGGGTGCTGGACCAGGCCTGCCGGCAACTGCGCGAATGGCATGACCTGGGGTTCATCGAGTTACGCATGGCGGTCAACCTGTCCACGGTACAACTGCACCACGCCGAGCTGCCACGGGTAGTGAATAATCTGCTGCAGATCTATCGCCTGCCACCGCGCAGCCTGGAACTGGAGGTGACCGAAACCGGCCTGATGGACGACATCAGCACCGCCGCCCAGCACTTGCTGAGCCTGCGTCGCTCCGGCGCGTTGATTGCCATCGACGACTTCGGCACCGGCTATTCCTCCCTCAGTTACCTGAAAAGCCTGCCCCTGGACAAAATCAAGATCGACAAGAGCTTTGTCCAGGACCTGTTGGATGACGACGACGATGCCACCATCGTGCGGGCGATCATCCAGTTGGGCAAAAGCCTGGGCATGCAGGTCATCGCCGAAGGGGTAGAAACCCCCGAGCAGGAAGCCTACGTCATCAGCGAAGGCTGCCACGAAGGCCAGGGCTATCACTACAGCAAACCCTTGCCAGCACGGGAACTGGCGGCCTACCTCAAGCAAGCCGAGCGCAATAACGCCGCTATCCTGTAAAACCATGATGGCCACCCGAGACATCACCTTGGGTGGTCGATGCCCGAATGTTGATTTTTTACTGCGTTAACTCTTTACAGAAAATGCAAATCTTTCGCATTATGTCGCAGTTTTGCGCGCCGCACTGCGCCCCGACCCACTACCGAAGCAGGATGTTCGCCATGATTCGTATGCCCCTGGCCACCGCCAGTCTGCTGGCCATCGCCATTTCTCTCGCCGGCTGCGGCGAGGGCAAAGACAAGGCTGCCGCTCCTCAGGCGCCTACACCCGCTGCCAGCACTACCGCCCCAGCGGCTGCCGCGACTGCCGGCCAGGTTGACGAGGCTGCCGCCAAGGCAGTCGTCGCGCACTACGCAGACATCGTGTTCGCGGTGTACAGCGACGCCGAGTCCACAGCCAAAACCCTGCAGACCGCCATCGACACTTTCCTGGCCAACCCCAACGACCAGACCCTGAAGGCCGCCCGCACTGCGTGGATCGCCGCGCGCGTACCGTACTTGCAGAGCGAAGTGTTCCGCTTCGGCAACACCATCATTGATGACTGGGAAGGTCAGGTGAACGCCTGGCCACTGGACGAAGGCCTGATCGACTATGTCGACAAATCCTACGAACACGCCCTCGGCAACCCAGGCGCCACCGCCAACATCATCGCCAACACCGAGATCCAGGTTGGCGAAGACAAGATCGACGTCAAGGAAATCACTCCGGAAAAACTCGCCAGCCTCAATGAACTGGGCGGCTCCGAGGCCAACGTCGCCACCGGCTACCACGCCATCGAATTCCTGCTCTGGGGCCAGGACCTGAACGGCACAGGCCCTGGCGCCGGCAACCGCACAGCGTCGGACTACCTGCAAGGCGAAGGCGCCACCGGCGGGAACAACGAACGTCGGCGCACCTACCTGCGCGCCGTGACCCAACTGCTGGTCAGCGACCTCGAAGAAATGGTCGGCAACTGGAAACCCAACGTCGAAGACAACTACCGCGCCACCCTGGAAGCAGAACCGGGCACTGACGGCCTGCGCAAGATGCTGTTCGGCATGGGCAGCCTGTCCCTGGGTGAACTGGCGGGCGAGCGGATGAAGGTTTCCCTGGAAGCCAACTCGCCGGAAGACGAGCACGACTGCTTCAGCGACAACACCCACAACTCGCAGTTCTACGACGCCAAGGGCATCCGCAATGTCTACCTGGGCGAATACACCCGCACCGATGGCACCCAACTGACCGGCGCCAGCCTGTCGTCCCTGGTGGCCAAGGTTGACCCGGCCGCCGATGAAGCCCTCAAGGCTGACCTGGCTGACACCGAAGCGAAGATCCAGGTCATGGTCGACCACGCCAACAAGGGCGAGCACTACGACCAGTTGATTGCCGCCGGCAACACCGCCGGCAACCAGATCGTGCGCGACGCCATCGCCGCCCTGGTCAAGCAGACCGGCTCCATCGAGCAGGCTGCCGGCAAGCTGGGCATCGGTGACCTGAACCCGGACAACGCTGATCACGAGTTCTGATCTGCACCGGTTAAATGAGGCGGCCTTCGGGTCGCCTTTTTTGTATCCATCGCTTGCAGCCTCCCCTGTAGGAGCCGGCTTGCCAGCGCCTACACAAGTCCCGGCCCACGGCAGATCCGGATCCCACCGTTGCAGCCCCCGGTTTACAAGCCCTGCACCGTAGGTAGAATGGCGCCTCCGACTGTCACCCGAGCGCAATTCATGGCAATGCCGACCCTGCGGATCATTGGTTTCATCATCGGCATCTTCCTGATCACCCTCGCGGTCGCCATGATAGTGCCCATGGCGACCCTGGTGTTTTTCGAGCGCACCAGTGACCTGCCGTCCTTTCTCTGGGCAAGCCTGATCACCTTTATTGCGGGCCTGGCCCTGGTGATTCCCGGGCGCCCGGAACAGGTGCAGCTGCGCCCCAGGGACATGTACCTGCTGACCGTCAGCAGTTGGGTGGTGGTGTGTATCTTTGCCGCGCTGCCGTTTTTGCTCACCCAGCACATCAGCTATACCGACTCGTTCTTTGAAAGCATGTCCGGTATCACCGCCACCGGCGCCACCGTGCTCAGCGGCCTGGACACCATGTCACCGGGCATTCTGATGTGGCGCTCGATGTTGCACTGGCTTGGCGGTATCGGTTTTATCGGCATGGCGGTGGCGATCCTGCCGCTGCTGCGTATCGGTGGTATGCGTCTGTTCCAGACCGAGTCCTCGGATCGCTCGGAAAAAGTCATGCCCCGCTCCCATATGGTGGCGCGCCTGATTGTGGCGGCGTATGTCGGCATTACCGTCCTCGGCAGCCTTGGGTTCTGGTGGGCCGGCATGGGCCTGTTCGATGCGATCAACCACGCAATGTCAGCCATTTCCACGGGAGGGTTCTCCACCTCCGATGAATCCCTGGCCCACTGGAAACAACCGGCAGTGCATTGGGTAGCGATCGTGGTGATGATCCTGGGCAGCCTGCCATTTGCCCTGTATGTCGCGACATTGCGCGGCAACCGCAAGGCGTTGATCAAGGACCAGCAAGTACAAGGCTTGCTCGCGATGCTGCTGGTGACCTGGATCGTGCTCGGCACCTGGTACTGGTGGACCACCAACCTGCACTGGCTGGATGCACTGCGCCATGTGGCGCTGAACGTCACGTCCGTGGTGACCACCACCGGCTTTGCCCTCGGTGACTACAGCCTGTGGGGCAATTTCTCGCTGATGCTGTTCTTCTACCTGGGTTTTGTCGGTGGCTGCTCGGGCTCCACTGCCGGCGGGATCAAGATTTTCCGCTTCCAGGTCGCCTATATCCTGCTCAAGGCCAACCTGAATCAATTGATTCACCCAAGGGCGGTGATCAAGCAGAAATACAACGGCCACCGCCTGGATGAAGAAATCGTGCGGTCGATCCTGACCTTCTCATTCTTCTTTGCCATCACCATCTGCGTGATCGCCCTGGCCCTCTCCCTGCTGGGCGTGGACTGGATGACAGCCTTGACCGGCGCCGCCAGTACCGTCTCCGGCGTGGGCCCGGGGTTGGGCGAGACCATCGGCCCGGCCGGCAACTTCGCCACCCTGCCAGATGCGGCCAAGTGGATCCTGTCCCTGGGCATGCTGCTGGGCCGGCTGGAGATCATTACGGTGCTTGTGTTGTGTATTCCGGCGTTCTGGCGGCACTGACACTCGCCGACGCCTCCAGCAGCCGCGCCCGGTACTCGCCGGGCGTGGCATCGAACCAACGGCGAAACGCGCGAAAGAAATTGCTCGGGTCGGCAAACCCCAACAAATAGGCGATTTCCAGCAGGGTCATGCTCGGCTGCGCCAGGTACTGCTCGGCCAGTTCACGGCGGGTGTCATCGAGCAGCGCCTGGAAACTGGTGCCCTCCTCCTGCAAGCGCCGCTGCAAGGTGCGCTGGGACAGGTGCAACGTCTGCGCCACCACCTCACGCTTGGGTTCGCCCTGGGGCAACAGCCGACACAGCACCTGGCGGGCCTTGTGGGTCACCCGGCTTTCGGAAAACCGCGCCAGGTATTCCCCGGCAAACCGATCGTGCAACAACGCCATTGCCTCATTGGCCGTGGGCAGCGGCGCTTCCATATCCGCCCGCTCGAAGATCAGTGCGTCATAGGGGGCGTTGAACACCAGGGGCGCATGAAAGGCCTGCCTGTAAGGTTCCAGGTCTGCTGGCTGAGCGCCCTGCACCAGCACCTTGCGTGGCTGCAACGTGCGCCCGGTCAACCAGCCACACAAGGCCAGGGCACACGCCAGCGATGCCTCGGCGCTTTGCCGGGTAGGCGGCAGGTGGTCGCCGTGGACAGTGAGGATCAGGGCATAGCCTTCAGGTAACAGGCGGAAACTCAGGTCGGCACTTTCAGCAATGATCCGCTGGTAGCGCACCAACCGGGCAAACCCTTCGGCCAGGGTGCTGCTGGACATCAAGGCATAGCCAGCCACATGGAAAGACGCGGGGCGCACCACCTTACCCATGTTCAGGCCGATGGCAGGGTTGCCCGACACCTCCACCGCCCGCTGCCAGAGCCGGGTCATGGAGTCCTGGGGAAAGCGCGCGTCGGGGTCGTCCAGAGCGCTGTAATCCAGGCCCAGCTGTTTGAACAGGGCGCGGCAATCCAGGCCTTCGAGCTCCAGCGCCTTGACTATCCCCATCGCCCAACTTGCAGAAGTCGTTCGTTCGTTCATGGCGTTTTCTTGCACGTTTTCTATGAAGGGACGGCTGAAACCGCAGCCAGGAACCCAAGGATACTAAAGTGGCGTCTATTGTCACTGGCCCTTGCCAGTGATGACTCTAGACTCAAATAAGCTCCCCGCCGAACATCCATCGGGCACAACAAAAACCAGAGGGCATGCCATCGTGGAAAATATCAGACAATTCAACAGCTTCGCCGAGTTCTACCCGTATTACCTGCGTGAACACGGCAACAGCACCTGCCGACGCCTGCACTTTATCGGTACCAGCCTGGTCATTTTTATTCTCGCGTTCGCCATCGGCAAGGGCGCCTGGTGGCTGCTGTGGGTGCTGCCGGTGGCCGGCTACAGCTTTGCCTGGGTCGGGCATTTCTTCTTTGAGAAGAACCGGCCCGCGACATTCCAGCATCCGTTCTACAGCCTGCTGGGGGATTTCGTGATGTACCGAGACATGATTCTGGGCAAGGTGCCGTTCTAAACCACCCAAAAACAATAAGAGACACGCCGATGAACCAGCAGGCCCGCTTCACCCATATGCAAGACGGCACCCAGGAAGACTGGGCGATCATCGCCGCCGACTTCAGCGCCTACGCCCGTCAATTGCCCGGGCGGATCCTCGCGCACCTGCGACTGCTGGAAGGCGACTTCGGCGGCTTCCCGGTGGACCGCCTGACCCACTCCCTGCAAACCGCCAGCCGCGCCTGGCACGATAGCCGCGACGAAGAATATGTGGTCTGCGCCCTGCTTCATGATATCGGCGACACCCTGGGCTCCTATAACCACCCGGACATTGCCGCCGCCATCCTCAAACCGTTCGTCAGCCCGCAGAACCTGTGGATGGTGGAAAAACACGGAATTTTCCAGGGGTACTATTTTCTTTCACCACCTGGGCATGGATCGCCACCTGCGCGAGCAATTTGGCGAGCACCCGCAGTATGAGCAAACCATCGAGTTCTGCGCCCGATATGACGCAGCCGCCTTCGATCCAGCCTATGCCACCCTGCCCCTGAGCTTTTTCGAACCGATGCTGGCGCGGGTCTTCGCCCAGCCAAAAAACTCGATCTACAAGGCCGCCATGGAGCGTCAGGCCAGCGTGTGACCTCTTGTCACTTGCGTCTTGGGGCGAAAGGTTCGTGGATTTGTCGAGATAAAAGTCTTTTTGTCATTTGCAGTGCTGTATCCTGCCCAGGCTTTGTAAAAAGCGCGGTACATCTGCAATTCCACAACAGACCTTGCGAGGAGCGACGACGATGCACGAGATCCCCAATCTCCCCTTCCCAAGCCTGCACGAGACCGAGCAGCCCACTCCGCAACAAGCCAGCAGCGACAAACAAGCGCCGGCACAGGCAACACCGGTCGACAGCGATAGCGACGACTGACCGCAGTACCCAGACCGTGTGGAAAGCGTGACATTGCGCGCTTTCCACACCGCCTGAATCAAGAGACACGCAACATGCCCGATACCCCCCATAATTCCCCCGATGAAGCGTTACTCGGCACCGCCCTGCAAATGGTCGACGTGTGGAGCCGTCTCAGCCCGGAAAAACAGGCACTACTGCTCAAGCGCTTCGGTACCCAGGAAAACGCCCTGGCCGCATTGGTGACCACACGCCTGCTCAACCCCGCCCCACTGTAGGAGCCGGCTTGCCGACGATGGCGGTCGTTCAGCCACCAACGGTTTTATGCCCTGTGTGCGCCAAAGCGCCGGTATCATAAGCAGCCTATCTTTTCTGCCGCGACAGTGGACCCCTTCCCATGCCAGATACCCAGCGCCCCATGGTGGTCACGCTGCAAGTCGTTTCCATCGTGCTGTTCACCTTTATCGGTTACCTGAATATCGGCATTCCCCTGGCGGTATTGCCGGGCTATGTCCACAGCGACCTGGGCTTTGGCGCCGTGATCGCGGGCCTGGTGATCAGCGTGCAATACCTGGCCACTTTGCTGAGCCGGCCCTATGCCGGGCGCATCATCGATAACCGCGGCAGCAAGCGTGCAGTGATGTACGGGCTGGCCGGTTGCGGCTTGAGCGGCGTGTTCATGCTGGCATCCGCCGCACTGACCCATCTGCCGGCCCTGAGCCTGGCCAGCCTGCTGATTGGTCGGCTGGTGCTGGGCAGTGCCGAAAGCCTGGTGGGATCGGGCTCCATTGGCTGGGGAATCGGCCGGGTTGGCGCGACGAATACCGCCAAGGTCATCTCCTGGAACGGTATCGCCAGCTATGGCGCCCTGGCGATTGGCGCACCGCTGGGGGTGTTGCTGGTCAGCCGGTTCGGGCTGTGGAGCATGGGCGCAAGCATCATTGCCCTGGCGGTGCTGGGCCTGCTGCTGGCCTGGCCGAAAGTCGCAGCGCCGATCGTGGTCGGCGAACGCCTGCCGTTCATGCATGTGCTCGGCCGCGTGCTGCCCCACGGCTGTGGGCTGGCCCTGGGCTCCATCGGTTTTGGCACCATCGCCACGTTTATCACCCTGTATTACGCGACCCGCAACTGGGATAACGCGGTGCTGTGCCTGAGCCTGTTCGGTGCCAGCTTTATCGGGGCGCGGCTGCTGTTCGGTAACCTGATCAACCGGATCGGCGGTTTTCGCGTGGCAATTGCCTGCCTGTCGGTGGAAACCCTTGGCCTGCTGCTGTTGTGGCTGGCGCCGAATGCCGAGCTGGCCCTGGCAGGCGCGGCCCTGAGTGGCTTCGGGTTTTCCCTGGTGTTTCCGGCGTTGGGGGTTGAAGCGGTCAACCTGGTGCCCGCTTCCAGCCGAGGTGCAGCGGTGGGTGCCTATTCGTTGTTTATCGACTTGTCATTGGGCATCACCGGGCCATTGGCCGGGGCGATTGCGGCGGGCTTTGGCTTTGTCTCGATCTTTTTGTTTGCCGCGCTGGCAGCCTTCGCCGGGCTGCTGCTGAGCCTGTACCTGTATCGCCAGGCCCCCCGATACCGCGACGAACGTAACGCCGGCTAGAAGTCCACCTTGCCGCGCCCGGCCTTGATGCTGCCGCGCTTGGTCTTGGATTCCAGGCGACGTTTCTTCGAGCCCAGGGTGGGCTTGGTCGGACGGCGTTTTTTCTCGACCTTGGTCGCGCTGAGGATCAACTCCACCAGGCGCTCCAGGGCATCGGCACGGTTCTGTTCCTGGGTCCGGTACTGCTGGGCCTTGAGGATCAGCACGCCTTCACTGGTGATACGGCTGTCGCGCAGGGCCAGCAAGCGTTCCTTGTAGAACGGCGGCAACGACGAAGCGCCGATATCGAAGCGCAAGTGCACGGCGCTGGAGACCTTGTTGACGTTCTGCCCGCCAGCACCCTGGGCACGGATGGCCGTCAACTCGATTTCGGCATCGGGCAGGTGCACGTTACTGGAGATCACCAACATGGAAAGCGGGTCCGTTAAGACTTGTAGGAGCCGGCTTGCCGGCGATAGCGGTTTATCTGACCCAACACTATCGCCGGCAAGCCGGCTCCTACAGGGTGGGCTAGTTGTTCAGCGAGGATACAGCACTCAAGTCAGCCAGCGCCTTGCGCTTGTTCTTGAGCACGTAGCACACCCACATAAAGGCCACCCAGACCGGAATCGCGTACACCGAGACCTGGATCCCCGGGATCAGCAACATGATCCCCAGGATAAACACCACGAACGCCAGGCACACATAGTTACCGTAGGGGTACCACAAGGCCTTGAACAGCGGCACCTGACCGGTGCGGTTCATGTGTTGGCGGAACTTGAAGTGCGAGAAGCTGATCATCGCCCAGTTGATCACCAACGTGGCCACCACCAGGGACATCAGCAACTCCAGGGCATGCTGCGGGATCCAGTAGTTCATCAACACCGCCACCAGGGTGACGGCCGCCGAGGCCAGGATCGAACGCACGGGTACGCCGCGCTTGTCGATCTTCGCCAACGCCGCCGGGGCATCGCCTTGCTCGGCCATGCCCAGCAGCATGCGGCTATTGCAGTAGGTGCCGCTGTTGTACACCGACAGCGCCGCCGTCAACACCACAAAGTTAAGGATATGCGCGGCAGTGTTGCTGCCCAGCATCGAGAACACCTGCACGAACGGGCTGCCACTATAGGCATCGCCGGAAGCGTTCAAGGTCACCAGCAGGCTGTCCCAGGGCGTCAGAGACAGCAGCACCACCAAGGCGCCGATATAGAAAATCAGGATGCGGTAGATCACCTGATTGATCGCCTTGGGAATCACGGTGCGCGGCTGATCCGCTTCGGCGGCGGTAAAACCGAGCATTTCCAGGCCGCCAAACGAGAACATGATGATCGCCATGGCCATCACCAGGCCACCGACGCCATGGGGGAAGAACCCGCCGTGCTCCCACAGGTTGGTCACCGAAGCCTGTGGCCCGCCGGTGCCGCTGACCAGCAGGTAGCTGCCCAGGGCGATCATGCCGACAATCGCCACCACCTTGATGATCGCAAACCAGAACTCAGCCTCGCCAAATACCTTGACGTTGGCCAGGTTGATCACATTGATCAGCACGAAAAACGCCGCCGCCGAGACCCAGGTCGGAATCTCCGGCCACCAGTAGTGCACGTACTTACCGACAGCCGTCAGCTCCGACATGCCCACCAGAATGTAGAGGATCCAGCAGTTCCAACCCGACAGGAAGCCGGCGAAACCACCCCAGTACTTGTGGGCAAAATGGCTGAAGGAACCGGCCACTGGCTCTTCCACGATCATTTCGCCCAACTGGCGCATGATCATGAAGGCAATGAAACCGCAAATGGCATAACCGAGGATCATCGACGGACCGGCTGACTTCAGCACCCCCGCCGAGCCCAGGAACAGGCCGGTACCGATCGCGCCACCGAGGGCGATCAATTGAATATGACGATTTTTCAGGCCGCGCTTCAGTTCGCCTGAATGCGAGTTGGGTTCACTCATGAAAAGGGTCTCACGCAAGGTTTGATAATGTTCAATACACGATGCTGCTTTGAAACCGACTCAAGCAGCGCCGATCAAACCCCAGCGCAGGCACCAGGAGTTCAGCGTCTTTCTTACGGTCATGCGTCACCTGTTTGTTTTTATCTGTGACGAAATCGAACCCGTCCGGCTTATGGCCAGGCGGAGTAAACAAGGCAGCCAGCCTTGAAGGCCTTTTGCGTGGGTACGCAAGGGGGGGTCACAGTAAAACGCGGCGCATTGTACACCGCTCGATCCGTTCGGGAGGCTTGCAGGGAAGATTGCTGAGTGAACGGAAGGTTTTCTTTACACAAGGAGCGCCTCGAGAGCACGCCCTGCCTAGGCCCATCCCAATCGTAAAATAATCGTTACGACCCGGAAGTTATTCATGACAGGTGTTCCCCGCGGATAAATGGCTACCCGGTTGCCGTTCCTGTAGGAGCCGGCTTGCCGGCAAAGAACCCGAGAGTGGCGCGGGGCACCGGGTGAGCCGCGTTATCGTTGGGAAGTGGTCACGCAAAAAAAACGCCAACCCGAGGGTTGGCGCTTTTTCTTATCGCTTGCCGCTGCTCTTAAGGCTTCTTGCGACCAAACCCCGGACGCTGGCCGGAACCTGCCGGCGCCCCACGACGCTTGCCCGACGGCTCGTCCGCTACCAGCTTGAGCCCTGGGCGCTTTTTCGGCGCGGGCTTGGCTGGGCGCTTGGCACCTTCGGCAGGGCGATCGGTCTGCGGGGCACCACGGCCAGTATCACCACGGTTGCTGCGGCCGCCGCTTGGCGCCTCGCCACGACCGGCTGGACGCGGTGTGCGCGGTGCGCGCTCACCATCCTGACGGGCCGGAGCCGAGGGGCGACGATCACCCTCGATCTGCGGCTGGCGGGAAATACGCCCGCCAGTGGCCGGTGCATCCAGCGCCGGGCGCAAGGTGCGGGCAACACGCTCGGTGCGCGCCACAGGACGCGACGATTTACGCTGCATGCGCTCCAGCTTGTCTTTGCTCTTGGCATTCATTTGCGGCATCGCCACCGGCGTCAGGCCCACTTCAGCGCTGAGGATGTCGACTTCGTACTGGCTCATTTCCCGCCAGCGTCCCATCGGCAGGTCCGAGTTGAGGAACACCGGGCCGAAACGCACGCGCTTCAGGCGGCTGACCACCAGGCCCTGGGATTCCCACAGGCGACGCACTTCACGGTTACGCCCTTCCATCACCACGCAGTGGTACCAGTGGTTGAAACCTTCGCCACCTGGCGCCTGCTTGATGTCGGTGAACTTGGCCGGGCCGTCTTCCAGCACGACGCCTGCCTTGAGGCGCTCGATCATCTCGTCATCGACTTCGCCCCGTACACGCACGGCGTATTCGCGGTCCATCTCGTAGGACGGGTGCATCAGGCGGTTGGCCAGCTCACCGTCGGTGGTGAACATCAGCAGGCCAGTGGTGTTGATGTCCAGGCGACCGATGTTGATCCAACGGCCTTCTTTGGGCTTGGGCATCTTGTCGAAGACGGTTGGACGGCCTTCCGGGTCGTCACGTGTGCAGATCTCGCCGTCGGGCTTGTTGTACATGATCACGCGGCGCACCGATTCGGCGGCCTCTTCACGCTTGATGACCTTGCCATCAATGGTGATCGCGTCATGCAGGTCGACGCGCTGGCCAAGGGTAGCCTCGACGCCATTGACCTTGATGCGCTTCTGGGTGATCCAGGCTTCCACGTCGCGGCGCGAGCCAACGCCGATACGGGCGAGGACTTTCTGCAGTTTCTCGCCGGCTGGGCCGATTTCCTGGCTGTCGTTCTGGTCTTGGTCTTTCATCTTAAGCACCTCCCGGTGTGTCGATTCAGGCATGGCCTGAAGGTATTGAAACTGGGGTCTTGGACGAACGCATCGCCAAAGGGTCGCGAATCATACGCTCATGGCGCGCATTGCGCATCAGAGACTAGTCGATATGGACCGGCTCATTTGTTTTTCCGCCGACCGGTGGCACCCAGGGCGAGCAGCCGTAACTCGGCTTCGGCCAGCACCGCGCGTTTGTCGACCTTGTCGAGTTTCTTCCAGGCCCGGACCTCACGCTTGCTGCGACCGCAGCCAACGCAAATGTCGTCGCTGAATTTACAGATGCTGATGCAGGGGTCTTTGCTGGAACTCATCACTATCTCACTGCACAGGGCTTTTCTGTGGGAGGGCTCAGTCTTCGAATTCGCGGCGTTCGTTTTCGATGGCCTCGGCCAGTGCCCGGGCTTCGGCTTCTTCTTCGCTCAACTCGGGTTGTTCGAGGGCGGCAACGGCGGCCAGCAGTTTTTCGCGGGCAGCCGCCACCCCCAGGATATCTTCCTCAGGTTCAAGTTCGACCGCAGGCACCGTTTCAACGTTCACCGGCGCCTGGGGCTCGGCCGCGCCATCGCGCAACAGGTCATCAAAGTCGGTCTTGATCCCCTGCTCCATATCGTCCAGCTCCAGCAGCAATGTGTGGAAACTGGTCTCGTCCTTCGGCTCCTCCGGCTCGGCGCTGGCATCGGCCAGTTCCTGCAAGCTGGCCGGCACCGGGGCATCGTCGAACTCAAGCACCGGTTCGGCCTCGATCTCCCGCAATTCGGCCAGTGGTGGCAGGTCGTCGAGGTTCTTCAGGTTGAAGTGATCGAGAAACACCTTGGTGGTGGCAAACATCGCGGGTTTGCCGGGCACGTCGCGGTAACCGACGATGCGGATCCACTCGCGCTCCAGCAGCGTCTTGACGATATGGCTGTTGACCGCCACACCCCGCACATCTTCGATCTCGCCCCGGGTGATGGGTTGGCGATAGGCAATCAGTGCCATGGTCTCCAGCATCGCCCGGGAATAACGCTGCGGGCGCTCTTCCCACAGGCGCCCGACCCATGGCGAAAACTTCTCGCGGATTTGCAGGCGGTAGCCCGAGGCGACTTCCCGCAGTTCAAAGGCACGGCCGTCGCAGGATTTGCGCAGCAGCTCCAGGGCCTTCTTGAATACCGGCGGCTCCGGGCGCTCGGCCTCTTCAAACAGTTCAAACAGGCGCTCCAGCGATTGCGGCTTGCCCGAGGCCAAAAGGAAGGCTTCCAACAGCGGTGCCAGTTCGCGAGGTTCAGTCAGATTCATCGATTCAGCTCTTTATTCGGCTCGCGCCCGCACGTGGATAGCCGCAAAAGGCTCATTCTGCACCAGCTCCACCAAGGACTCCTTGACCAGTTCGAGGACCGCCATAAAGGTCACGACCACGCCCAGGCGCCCCTCTTCGGCGGTGAACAACTCGACAAACGGCACAAACCCACCCCCCTTGAGGCGCTCCAGCACATCGCTCATGCGCTCGCGGGTAGACAAGGCTTCGCGGCTGACCTGATGGCTTTCAAACATATCGCCACGGCGCAGTACCTCGGCCATAGACATCAGCAACTCTTCCAGACTCACATCCGGCAACAATTTACGCGCCCGGGCTTCCGGGGCATCCAGCTTGGGCACCACCACATCACGGCCGACACGGCTCAAACCGTCGATACCTTCGGCGGCGGCCTTGAAGCGTTCGTACTCCTGCAGGCGTCGGATCAGTTCGGCGCGCGGGTCGTCTTCTTCAGCCTCGACGGTCTCCGAACGAGGCAACAACATGCGCGACTTGATCTCCGCCAACATCGCGGCCATCACCAGGTACTCGGCGGCCAGTTCCAGGCGTACCGACTGCATCAATTCGACATAGCCCATGTACTGGCGGGTGATTTCCGCCACCGGGATATCGAGGATATTGATGTTCTGCTTACGGATCAGGTACAGCAGCAAGTCCAGCGGGCCTTCAAAGGCTTCAAGGAAGACCTCCAGGGCGTCCGGCGGGATGTACAGGTCCAGGGGCATTTCCATGACCGCCTGGCCGTAGACCATGGCAAATGGCAGCTCCTGCTGGGCGCCGGCCTGGCTGTCGACGGTTTCCACGGCCGACATTCAGGCCTCGGCCATAAACGGTGCCGGGTCGCCACAGCCCACGCGGATCACCTGCGGCTCGCCGTCCGCCAGGTTGATCACCGTGGACGCCTTGCCACCGCCGAAGCCGCCGTCGATGATCAGGTCCACCTGTTTCTCCAGGCGTTGGCGCATGTCGTAGGGATCATCCAAAGGCTCAGTGTCGCCGGGCATGATCAGTGACACGCTCATCAACGGCTCACCCAGTTCGGCCAGCAGTGCCAGGGCGATGGGATGCTCCGGCACCCGCAGGCCGATGGTGCGTTTCTTCGGGTGCAGCAACAGGCGCGGCACCTCGCGGGTGGCATTCAGGATAAAGGTGTACGGCCCTGGCGTATGGGCCTTGAGCAGGCGGAAGGTGCCCGTATCGACCTTGGCGAACAGCCCCAGTTGCGACAGGTCACTGCAGATCAACGCAAAGTTGTGGTTCTTGTCCAGGTCACGCAGGCGCCTTACACGCTCCACCGCATTCTTGTCACCGATCTGGCAACCAATGGCGTAGGAGGAATCGGTGGGGTAGATCACCACGCCGCCGGCGCGAATGATCTCCACTGCCTGCTTGATCAGCCGTGCTTGCGGATTTTCCGGGTGAATCTGGAAAAATTGACTCACGTTCTCTACCTGTTCAGACAGTGGCGGTAATGGGGTCATGCTTGAATCGCCCCGACAAAAGCGGCAAGTCTTCCGGGACCGGGCGGTACTCGCCGATCTCCGACCAGCCGCCTGGGCCATGGAAATCACTGCCGGCACTGACCAGCAGCCCAAATTCACGGGCAAGAATCGCCAGGCTGCCAACCTGTTCGGCGGGCTGATGCCCATTGACCACTTCGATGGCGTGGCCACCCGCTTGAATATAGTCGCCTATCAGCTTGCGGCGTTTACTGCGGGTGAAATCATAGTGCCAGGGATGCGCCAGACTGACCCAGGCGCCCGAAGCGCGCAGGGTGCCCACAGTGTCTTCGAGGGTCGGCCAGTGCAGCTTGACGTCCCCCAGCTTGCCGGCGCCCAGCCATTTGCGAAACGCTTCGGCGCGATCCTTGACGTAACCCTGGCGTACCATCCAGTCGGCAAAATGCGGACGGGCCGGCGCGTTGCCGCTGTCGCCCAGCGCCTGCTGGATGGCACGGGCACCCTCAAGGGCATTGGGCATCCCCTTGAGGGCCAGTTTGCGGCTTATTTCTTCGGACCGCAGCCAGCGGCCATCGTGCAAACTGGCAATGGCCGCGACCAATGGCGGGGCTGTGACATCGAAACCGTAGCCCAGTACATGAATGGTTGCACCGCCCCAGGTGCAGGACAATTCGACGCCATTGACCAGGTGCATCCCCAGCGCAGAGGCGGCAATACGCGCCTCGTCCAGGCCTTCAAGGGTGTCGTGGTCAGTCAACGACAGGACTCGCACGCCTTTTTCAAACGCACGCGCAACCAATACCGCGGGCGCCAGGGCGCCGTCGGAGGCCGTGCTGTGGCAGTGCAAATCAACATTCACGGGAGTGTGTAACCTCAAGTCAGCTGGCGCTTTCGCTACCAAGGATGTTTGTTATTATGCCGCCACATCCGGCTTCTGGCTCTTACTGTGAAACAATTCATCGACTTCATCCCGCTGTTGCTGTTCTTCATCGTTTTCAAAACCGATCCACGGGTCCTCGATATCGGCGGCCATGAGCTGTCGTTCGGTGGTATCTACAGCGCCACGGCGGTGCTGATCATCAGTTCCCTGGTGGTCTACGGCGCAATTTTCATCTCCCAGCGCAAGTTGGAAAAAAGCCAATGGCTGACCCTGGTCGCCTGCCTGGTCTTTGGCGGCCTGACCCTGGCCTTCCACAGCGAAACCTTCCTTAAATGGAAAGCCCCGGTGGTCAACTGGCTGTTCGCCCTGGCCTTTATCGGCAGCCACTTCATTGGTGACCGCCTGCTGATCAAGCGAATCATGGGCCATGCGCTGACCTTGCCGGAGCCGATCTGGACGCGCCTGAACATCGCCTGGATCGGTTTTTTCCTGTTCTGTGGCGCGGCAAACCTGTTCGTGGCCTTTACCTTCCAGAGCTACTGGGTCGACTTCAAGGTGTTCGGCAGCCTGGGCCTGACCGTGGTGTTCCTGGTTGCCCAGGGCATCTATCTGTCGCGCCACCTGCATGACACCGACCCCACCACGCCAAAAACCGAGGACTGACATGCTCTACGCCATTATTGCCACCGACGTCGCCAACTCCCTGGAAAAACGCCTCGCCGCACGCCCGGCCCACGTGGAGCGCCTCAAGGTGCTGCAGGCCGAAGGGCGTGTCGTACTTGCCGGCCCGCACCCGGCAGTCGACAGCAATGATCCGGGAGACGCCGGCTTCACTGGCAGCCTGATCGTTGCCGAGTTTGCTTCCCTGGCGGATGCCCAGGCCTGGGCCAAGGCCGACCCGTATGTGGCGGCCGGCGTCTATGCCGATGTGGTGATCAAACCATTCAAGCAAGTCCTGCCTTGATCCCGGTAGCGCTGAACCTATTGGGTTCGGCAAACGCCTAGTCGCTCATTATTCTCGGTAACCTGCCGACAACGTTCTGAATATTCGTGTGGAATCAGGAGTTCCGATGCGCTTAAGTCAGTTGTGTCTGTTGGCAGTGTTAACGATCGGGGCTACGGCCCACGCTGAAGAAACCTCGAACACCGGCAGTTCCACGCCTCTGTCCTTGAGTGCCGGCAGCCAGATCACCGAGTTGCAGCAACGCTTGAAAGAAAGCGAGCGCCTGCGCGAAGAACTGACCAAACAATTGCAAACTGCCAACACCGCCCGTGAGAGTGCGCAACTGAGCCGGTTGCGCCAGGACAATCAACGCCTGGCCCAACAACTCAAGGACGCGCAAGGTAACGCCTTGCCACGCTGGCTCAGCGACCAGCAGCAATGGTTCGTGATTGGCGCGGGGGTTGCGCTGATCGCCCTGCTGTGCGGTATCTTCGCCAGTGGCGGCCATCGACGCCGTCGACAATGGCTAAATTGAGTGAGTCATGAGCGAGCTGTTACTGATAGATGATGACCAGGAGCTCTGTGAGCTACTGACCAGTTGGCTGAGCCAGGAAGGTTTCCAGGTGCGTGCCTGCCATGACGGCGTAAGCGCCCGCAAGGCCCTGGCCGAAGCGGCGCCTGCGGCGGTGGTACTGGACGTGATGTTGCCCGATGGCAGCGGCCTGGAGCTGCTCAAGCAATTGCGCGCCGACCACCCGGAATTGCCGGTGTTGATGCTCTCGGCCCGAGGCGAACCCCTGGACCGGATCCTCGGCCTGGAGCTGGGCGCCGATGACTACCTGGCCAAGCCCTGCGACCCCCGGGAACTGACCGCCCGCCTGCGAGCGGTGTTGCGCCGCAGCCACCCGACGGCGGTGTCGACCCAACTGGAACTGGGCGACCTGTGCTTCAGCCCGGTACGTGGCGTGGTGCTCATCGACCATCAGGAGTTGACCCTCACCCTGTCCGAAAGCCGCCTGCTCGAAGCCTTGCTGCGCCAGCCGGGCGAGCCCCTGGACAAGCAGGAGCTGGCGCAGATTGCCCTGGGCCGCAAGCTAACCCTGTACGACCGCAGCCTGGATATGCACGTCAGCAACCTGCGCAAGAAAATCGGCCCACATGCCGATGGCCGGCCGCGAATCGTCGCACTGCGCAGCCGTGGCTACTACTACACCCCCTGAAATCCCCTGTAGGAGCCGGCTTGCCGGCGATGGGGCCCTTGCGTCATACGCTGATCCAACGGACGCCATCGCCAACAAGCCGGCTCCTACCTGTTTTGTAAGTCCCTGCCCAATCGGTCTTTACTCAAGCTTTACCCTCCCCTGACCGCCGCTGACCTTGATCTTTGTAATCTACTCACATCCGGACTCACCGGAACCGAGACAAGGAGAAACACCATGCGCAAGACCCTTATCGCTCTGATGTTCGCCGCAGCCCTGCCTACCGTCGCCATGGCCATGCCAGAAGGCCAAGGCCCGATGGAAGGCCCGGCAGGCCACATGATGGGTGGCCCGGGCCACGGCGGTGAACACGGCATGCGCGGCAAAGGCGGCCCCTTCAGCCAGCTCGACCTGACCCGCGAACAACGCCAGCAGATCGGCAAGTTGATGGGCGAGCAACGGGAAGGCCGCCAGCAGTTGGTCAAGAAGTACCTGGACAAACTCCCGGCCGCCGAGCAGAAAGCCATGAGCGACGAAATGGCCGCCGCCAAACAGAAAACCCAAGCGGATATCCGCGCCCTGCTCAAGCCTGACCAGCAGAAGAAATTCGACGAAATGGCGAAGAAACGCGCCGAGCGCAAGGCCGAGTGGCAGCAGTTCCAGGCCTGGAAAGCGCAACAACCGCAAAAAGCGCAATAATGCGTTAGCTACCTCCCAGCCCAGTGGCCCATGCCGCTGGGCTTTTCCTGTTTGAGGGTTTCCTGTGCGTTCACTCTTCTGGCGCATCCTTGCCAGTTTCTGGCTGGCCATCGCCCTGGTAGCCGGGTTGTCGCTCCTGCTTGGGCATATGCTCAACCAGGACGCCTGGATTCTCAGTCGCCACCCTGGCCTCAGTAATCTGGCCGAAGAATGGACCCAGCGCTACGAAACCCAAGGCGAGGATGCGGCCCAGGAGTTGTTGCAACAGCGCAAGCGTCAGTATCACGTCGATGTGCAGGTGCTCAACGAGAGTGGCGACCCGGTGGTACGTGGCACCTTCCCGCGCCGCGCCGCCGCCTTCGAAGCGCGACAGCACGAGAGCCACGAGGGGCGGTTGCCCTGGCGCCGCCTGACGGCCGAGTACACCAGTGAGAGAACCGGCGACACCTACCTGCTGATCTACCGCATTGCCCTGCCGGAGCTGGATGCCTGGCACCGCAGCAGCCTGCTCTGGCCCTTGAGCGCTTTGGCGATTGCCTTGGTGGTGCTGACGCTGTTCAGCCTGCTGGTGACCCTGTCCATCACCCGCCCCCTCAGCCGCTTGCGTGGTGCGGTCCACGACCTGGGCCAGACCACTTACCAGCAAAACAGCCTGGCACGCCTGGCCGACCGGCGCGATGAGTTTGGCGTGCTGGCCACCGACTTCAACCGCATGGGCGCGCGCCTGCAAAGCCTGATTGGCAGCCAGCGGCAACTGCTGCGCGATGTCTCCCATGAACTGCGCTCGCCCCTGGCCCGCCTGCGGATCGCCCTGGCCCTGGCGGAACGGGCCACCCCCGAAGCCCGGGAAAAGCTCTGGCCGCGCCTGACCCTGGAATGTGATCGCCTCGAAGCCCTGATCAGCGAAATCCTGGTACTGGCACGGGTGGATGCCGACAACGCCAGCGCCGAAGACATCGACCTCAATACCCTGCTCAAGACCCTGCAAAAGGACGCCCAGCTCAGTGCCCCGGACCAGGAGGTGCAGCTTCATGCCGACCCTGCTTTGAAACTCAAGGGCTGGCCCCATATGATCGAGCGGGCCCTGGACAACCTGTTGCGCAATGCCCAGCGCTTCACCCCGCCCACCCTGCCGATTGAGTTGTGCGCCCAACGTGACGCAGAACGCATTGTGATCAGCGTGCGCGACCACGGTCCGGGCGTGGACGCCGAGTACCTGCAAAAGCTGGGCGAGCCGTTTTACCGTGCCCCCGGGCAAACCGCCCAAGGCCATGGCCTGGGCCTGGCCATCGCCCGCCGGGCTGCCGAACGTCACGGGGGCAGCCTGAACCTGGCCAACCATCCCGACGGTGGTTTTATCGCCACCCTGGATTTGCCCTTGCAACCGGGGCTTGTAGCACACCCCTGAAGATCTTCTATGATGGCCCTTCTCTTATGGAGGGCCTTTGATGACTGATCTGCTCACATCGCTCCTGCTGGCACTCGATCTGCCACCCGCACCGCTGGCCACCACCGAGACCGGCGCGCTGCCATCAACCTTCTGTGTGACCGAGTTGGCCTGCGCCAGTATGGGGGCTGCAGGCCAGGCGGTGGCGTGCCTGCTTGAACAACAGACCCAGCGCCACCCCCTGGTCAGCGTGGACCGGCGCCTGGCCTCGTTCTGGTTCTCCAGTTCCCTGCGCCCACTGGGCTGGAGCGTACCGCCGTTGTGGGACCCGATTGCCGGCGACTACGCCTGCACCGATGGTTGGATTCGCCTGCACACCAACGCCCCACACCATCGCGCGGCCGCTGAGCGTGTGCTGGGAAAGGTTGCAGATCGGGCGGCGATGACGCGCAAGGTCGCCCCATGGAACGCTGCCGAGCTTGAACAAGCGATTGTCGACGAGGCCGGCTGCGCGGCGCAGATGCGCACTTGGCAGGCGTGGCAGGCTCACCCCCAAGGGTTGGCGGTCAATCAGGAACCCCTGGTTGCACGGGAGCGCTTTAAAACAACCGGTAAAACCCGTTGGCAGGGTAACGTTGCGCGCCCGCTGGCGGGGGTCAAGGTCCTGGATCTGACCCGCGTGCTGGCCGGCCCCGTGGCCAGCCGCTTTCTCGCTGGCCTCGGTGCCGACGTCTTGCGCATCGATGCTCCAGACTGGAACGAACCCGGGGTTGTGCCGGAAATGACCCTGGGCAAGCGCTGCGCGCGCCTTGACCTTAAAAACCCCAACGAGCGGCAACTATTCGAACGTTTACTCAAGGATGCCGACATTCTGTTTCACGGTTACCGGGCAGATGCGTTGGAGCAACTGGGCTACGACACGACCGCACTGCAGCAGCTTGCCCCCGGCCTGATCGACGTCAGCCTCAACGCCTACGGCTGGAGCGGGCCATGGCGCAATCGCCGGGGCTTCGACAGCCTGGTGCAGATGAGCAGCGGCATCGCCCACGCCGGCATGCAGTGGAAGCAGGTGGACAAACCTGTGCCACTGCCGGTGCAGGCGCTGGACCATGCTACCGGCTACCTGATGGCCGCCAGTGCGATCCGGGCCTTGGCCGAACGGTTGAACAGCGGGCACGGTAGTTCGGCCCGGCTGTCACTGGCACGCACGGCGAAGCTGTTGGTCGACGCTGGACAAGGTGTAAAAGAGCCAACATTGCGTGAGGAAGAACCCAGTGATCAGGGGCTGCTGGTGGAGCAGACGGCCTGGGGGCCGGCGCATCGCTTGCTGGCGCCGGTCATTATTACCGGGACACCACTGCAGTGGGATTTACCGGCTGGGGAATTGGGCGCGCATCGGGCACAGTGGTGACCTTGCGATTGTCATCGCGGGCTTGCCCGCGATGAGGCCCTCAGCCGCACAATCATTCAACCATCATGTTCACAGGGTCAGCACCCCGCTATACAACCCATACGCCGCCAGGCTCGCCCCGGCGATCACACAACTGAAAATGCCTTTTTCAAGCAAGGTAAACAAAGGCTGGCCCTGTTCGCGCTTGGCCTGGGCAAACAAAATCACCCCCGGTGCATACAGCAGCGCCGACAGCAGCAGGTACTTCAAGCCGCCGGCATACAACAACCACACCGCATACCCCAGTGCAATCACGCCGATCAACAGGTCTTTGAGGCGCGCGCGGTGGGCATCCTCATACGTCTCGCCTCGCCCGCACAGCAACACGGCATAGGCCGCCGACCATAAATACGGCACCAGGATCATCGACGACGCCAGGTAGATCAGCGTGGTGTAGGTACTGGCGGAAAACAGGGTGATCACCAGGAAGATCTGAATCATCACGTTGGTCAACCACAACGCGTTGACCGGCACACGGTTGGCATTTTCCTTTTTCAGGAAGGCCGGCATGGTCTTGTCCTGGGCCGTGGCGTAAAGAATCTCGGCACACAGCAAGGCCCACGACAGCAACGCGCCCAACAACGAAACCGCCAGGCCGATGCTGATCAACATCGCCCCCCAGGGCCCGACGATATGCTCCAGCACGCCCGCCAGGGACGGGTTCTGCAGGTTGGCCAACTCAGGCTGGCTCATGATCCCCAATGACAACACGTTGACCAGCACCAACAGGGCCAGCACGCCGATAAAGCCGATCACGGTAGCGCGGCCCACGTCTGAACGTTTTTCCGCGCGCGCCGAGTACACACTGGCGCCTTCGATGCCGATAAACACAAACACGGTGACCAGCATCATGTTGCGCACCTGGTCCATCACCCCACCAAATTGCGGGTTGCCCAGGCCCCAGATATCCCGGGTAAAAATATCCGCCTTGAAGGCCACGGCGGCAATCACGATAAACATCAACAACGGCACGATCTTGGCCACGGTAGTGACCTGGTTGATGAACGCCGCCTCCTTGATGCCGCGCATCACCAGAAAATGCACGGCCCACAGCAGCAACGACGCGCAGCCGATCGCCACAGGCGTGTTGCCCTGGCCGAACACCGGAAAAAAATAGCCCAGGGTACTGAACAGCAATACGAAGTAGCCGACATTGCCCATCCAGGCGCTGATCCAGTAGCCCCAGGCCGACGAGAAGCCCATGTAGTCGCCGAAACCGGCCTTGGCGTAGGCGTATACACCCGAATCCAGGTTGGGCTTGCGGTTGGCCAGAGTCTGGAACACAAAGGCCAGGGTCAGCATGCCAATGGCGGTGATGCCCCAACCAATCAGGATCGCCCCCACTTCGGCGCGAGCGGCCATGTTCTGTGGCAACGAGAAGATCCCGCCACCAATCATCGAGCCCACCACCAACGCCACCAGGGCGCTGAGACGCAGCTTTTGTGCCGGTTGCGGCATAGGAACTCCTGCAGATAAAACAGTCATTGGTCTAACAACTGTGCACTCGGCTAATTTATCGAAAACATGCAACGTTTATTAGCTATAGCGAATAAAACTGCTCGCCTCATAACTTAATGACCTTTCAGTTAGTCGAGTTTAGGCAAATTTAGAATTTAAATACCACTTGTCTTTTATCCATGAGCGGTATTTGGCAAAGCCTTCTGAAAAAGTTTGCACATCTGTGAAAACGGGCTAGCTTCAAACATCCACGCCTTACGCATATCGCATTAACCCGAACGGATAAAAGCTCTGGGACGCGCTTATCCGAGCAATTATACGCCTGCCGCCTTTATTCATAAGTCTTTAATTCACAATGGAATGTGCCAATGAAGTGATCTGAGTCAGCTGTTTGAATAGCGCACAGTTTTATTCTGTGGTCTCTCTTCTCCTGCATTGGAGTCACGCAATGTCTGAATCTCCCGGAAAACTTCGATTAGGCGCCCTTGTTGCTCTTGTTGTGGGCTCAATGATTGGCGGCGGGATCTTCTCGTTGCCGCAAAACATGGCCGCCAGTGCCGATGTCGGTGCGGTCTTGATTGGCTGGGTCATTACTGCCGTAGGTATGTTGACCCTGGCCTTTGTGTTCCAGACCCTGGCCAATCGCAAACCTGACCTGGATGGCGGTGTGTACGCCTACGCCAAGGCCGGTTTCGGCGACTACATGGGCTTCTCGTCGGCCTGGGGCTACTGGATCAGTGCCTGGCTGGGCAACGTCGGCTACTTCGTGCTGCTGTTCAGCACCCTCGGCTACTTCTTCCCCCTCTTCGGCGAAGGCAACACTCCGGCGGCGGTGATTGGCGCGTCAGCCCTGTTGTGGGCCGTGCATTTCCTGGTGTTGCGCGGGATCAAGGAAGCAGCGTTCATCAACCTGGTCACCACCGTCGCCAAGGTCGTGCCCCTGGTACTGTTTGTGTTGATCGCACTGTTCGCGTTCAAGCTCGAGATCTTTACCGCTGATATCTGGGGCGTGAAAAACCCCGACCTGGGCAGCGTGATGAACCAGGTGCGCAACATGATGCTGGTCACCGTCTGGGTGTTCATTGGCATCGAAGGCGCGAGCATCTTCTCGTCCCGTGCCGAAAAGCGCTCGGACGTGGGCAAGGCCACCGTCATCGGCTTTATCACCGTGCTGTTGTTCCTGATGCTGGTGAACGTGCTGTCGTTAGGGATCATGACCCAACCGGAACTGGCCAAGTTGCAGAATCCGTCGATGGCCGCCGTGCTGGAACATGTGGTCGGCCACTGGGGCGCGGTACTGATCAGCGTCGGCTTGATCATCTCCTTGCTGGGCGCACTGCTGTCGTGGGTGCTGCTGTGTGCAGAGATCATGTTCGCCGCCGCCAAAGACCACACCATGCCGGAGTTCCTGCGCAAGGAAAACGCCAACCACGTGCCGGTCAACGCCCTGTGGCTGACCAACGCCATGGTCCAGATTTTCCTGGTGATCACGCTGTTTTCCGCCAGCACCTACCTGTCGCTGATCTACCTCGCCACCTCGATGATCCTGGTGCCCTACCTGTGGTCGGCGGCCTACGCGCTGTTGCTGGCAATCCGCGGCGAGACCTACGAGGCGGCCCTGGCCGAACGCAAGAAAGACCTGTTCATCGGCTCCATCGCCCTGATCTACGCGGTCTGGCTGCTGTATGCCGG
The DNA here is from genome assembly GCF_000730425.1 of Pseudomonas fluorescens. Classification (NCBI taxonomy): domain Bacteria; kingdom Pseudomonadati; phylum Pseudomonadota; class Gammaproteobacteria; order Pseudomonadales; family Pseudomonadaceae; genus Pseudomonas; species Pseudomonas fluorescens. The sequence continues at coordinate 2,326,062 of NZ_CP008896.1, forward strand.
CGGTACCAAATACCTGCTGTTGTCCGCCCTGCTCTACGCCCCCGGCGCGATCCTGTTCGCCAAGGCCAAGCGTGAACTGGGCAAACCGATTTTCACCAACGTCGAGAAGCTGATTTTCGCCGCAGTGGTCATTGGCGCCCTGGTGGCGGCCTATGGGCTCTACGACGGCTTCCTGACCCTGTAACACCTGAATCTTTTTGTTCACTGGAGGATCTGTAATGACCACGGAAAAAGTTAAGTACGGCGTACATTCCGAAGCCGGCAAACTGCGCAAAGTCATGGTGTGCTCCCCCGGTCTGGCCCATCAGCGGCTGACCCCCAATAATTGCGACGAACTGTTGTTCGATGACGTGCTCTGGGTTGCCCAGGCCAAGCGGGACCACTTCGACTTCGTCACCAAGATGCGCGAGCGGGATATCGATGTGCTGGAAATGCACAACCTGCTGACCGACATTGTCGCCATGCCCGAAGCGCTGGACTGGATCCTGGAGCGCAAGATCACCGCCAACACCGTTGGCCTGGGCCTGGTCGATGAAGTCGGCTCCTGGCTGCGCAGCCTGGAACCGCGCAAGATCGCCGAGTTCCTGATTGGTGGCGTGTCCGCCGATGACCTGCCGAGCAGCTTCGGTGGCAAGACCATCGAGATGTTCCGCGACTTCCTCGGCCACTCAAGCTTCATCCTGCCGCCACTGCCCAACACTCAGTTCACCCGCGACACCACGTGCTGGATCTACGGTGGCGTGACGCTCAACCCCATGTACTGGCCGGCGCGACGTCAGGAAACCCTGCTGACCACCGCCATCTACAAGTTCCACCCCGAGTTCACCAACGCCGACTTCCAGATCTGGTACGGCGACCCAGACCAGGAGCACGGTGCGGCCACCCTGGAAGGCGGCGACGTGATGCCGATTGGCAACGGCGTGGTGTTGATCGGCATGGGTGAACGCTCGTCCCACCAGGCCATCGGCCAGCTGGCGCGCAACCTGTTCAAGAACAAGGCAGTGGAAAAGGTGATCGTCGCCGGCCTGCCGAAATCCCGCGCCGCGATGCACCTGGACACCGTGTTCAGCTTCTGCGACCGCGACCTGGTGACCATCTTCCCCGAAGTGGTGAACCAGATCGTCGCCTTCACCCTGCGCCCTGACGAAAGCAAGCCCCACGGCATCGATATCCACCGGGAAAAAACCAACTTCCTCGACACCGTGGCCGCCGCGCTCGGCCTCAAGGCCCTGCGCGTGGTCGAGACCGGCGGCAACAGCTTCGCCGCCGAACGCGAACAGTGGGACGACGGCAACAACGTGGTCGCCGTGGAACCTGGCGTGGTGATCGGCTACGACCGCAACACCTACACCAACACCCTGCTGCGCAAGGCCGGCGTGGAAGTCATCACCATCAGCGCCGGCGAGCTGGGCCGCGGGCGTGGCGGCGGCCACTGCATGACCTGCCCGATCATCCGCGACCCTATCGACTACTAAACGACCATCTCCCCGGCGGCATCCACCCGATGCCGCACGGGCCGATTACCGAATCCAAGGAGAATCACCATGGCGTTCAACATCCACAACCGCAACCTGCTGAGCCTGGAACACCACACCCCGCGCGAGCTGCGCTACCTGCTGGACCTGTCCCGCGACCTCAAGCGCGCCAAGTACACCGGTACCGAGCAGCAGCACCTCAAAGGCAACAACATCGCGCTGATCTTCGAAAAAACCTCGACCCGTACCCGATGTGCCTTCGAAGTCGCGGCCTATGACCAGGGCGCCAACGTCACCTATATCGACCCCAACTCGTCGCAGATCGGCCACAAAGAAAGCATGAAAGACACCGCCCGCGTACTCGGGCGCATGTACGACGCCATCGAATACCGTGGCTTCAAGCAGGAAATCGTCGAAGAGCTGGCGAAGTTCGCCGGCGTGCCCGTGTTCAACGGCCTGACCGACGAGTACCACCCGACCCAGATGATCGCCGACGTGCTGACCATGCGTGAACACGCCGACAAGCCGATCCACGACATCAGCTACGCCTACCTGGGCGACGCCCGCAACAACATGGGCAACTCGCTGCTGCTGGTCGGTGCCAAGCTGGGCATGGACGTGCGCATCTGCGCGCCAAAAGCCCTGTGGCCTCACGATGACCTGGTGGGCCGCTGCAAAAAATACGCAGAAGAAAGCGGTGCCCGTATCACCCTCACCGAAGACCCGAAAGCCGCAGTCAAGGGTGTGGACTTCATCCACACCGACGTCTGGGTCTCCATGGGCGAGCCAGTGGAAGCCTGGGCCGAGCGTATCGAGCAACTGCTGCCGTACCAGGTCAATGCACAGCTGATGAAAGCCACCGGCAACCCACGGACCAAGTTCATGCACTGCCTGCCAGCGTTCCATAACAGCGATACCAAGGTCGGCAAGCAGATTGCCGAGCAGTATCCACACCTGGCCAATGGCATCGAAGTGACCGACGACGTGTTCGAGTCCCCGGCCTGCATCGCCTTCGAGCAAGCGGAAAACCGCATGCATACCATCAAGGCGATCCTCGTCTCGACCCTGGCTGACCTGTAATCCCACTGACGAAATGCGGTCACTGTAGGAGCCGGCTTGCCGGCGAAGAAGCCAGTCCACTCACCGCCGAGGTCGCCTGACAGGCCGCCATCGCCGGCAAGCCGGCTCCTACAAGGGCCGCGATCAGCTTCTACAGAAGGACAAACGCTATGCGTATCGTCGTTGCACTGGGCGGTAACGCCCTGCTCCGCCGTGGTGAACCCATGACTGCGGACAACCAGCGCGCCAATATCCGGATCGCCACCGAACAGATTGCCAAGATCCATCCGGGCAATGAGTTGGTGATCGCCCACGGCAATGGGCCGCAAGTCGGCCTGCTGTCACTGCAGGCGGCTGCCTACACTCAGGTTTCACCGTATCCACTGGATGTGCTGGGCGCGGAAACCGAAGGCATGATCGGCTACATCATCGAACAGGAACTGGGCAACCTGCTGGACTTTGAAGTGCCTTTCGCCACCCTGCTGACCCAAGTCGAAGTGGATGCCAAAGACCCGGCGTTCCAGAACCCGACCAAACCGATCGGCCCCGTGTACTCCAAGGCCGACGCGGAAAAACTGGCAGCCGAAAAAGGCTGGGCGATTGCCCCCGACGGCGATAAATATCGCCGGGTGGTGGCCAGCCCACGGCCTAAACGCATCTTTGAGATCCGCCCGATCAAGTGGCTGCTGGAAAAAGGCAGCATCGTGATCTGCGCCGGTGGCGGCGGTATCCCGACCCTGTACGGCGAGGACGGCAAGCTCAAGGGCATTGAAGCGGTGATCGATAAAGACCTGTGCTCCTCGCTGCTGGCCCAGCAACTGGAGGCCGACCTGCTGGTGATCGCCACCGACGTCAACGCCGCCTTTATCGACTTCGGCAAGCCGACGCAAAAGGCCATCGGCCAGGCGCACCCCGACGACATGGAAAAACTCGGCTTCGCCGCCGGCTCCATGGGCCCCAAGGTCCAGGCCGCCTGCGAGTTCGCCCGCGCCACTGGCAAAACCGCAGTGATCGGTTCACTCTCGGACATCGAAGCCATTGTCCAGGGCACCGCCGGCACCCGTATCAGCACGGCAAAACCTGGCATCACCTACCTATAACTACACTTGGGCGGTTGTTGCAGCCGCCCTTCTCCAATGCCTTGTTAGGGAGAGACGCCTATGGCTATTTTTGAGCCCGGTCACTTGCATATCGAACGCCACGCGTTGAATGCTCAGGATTACAGCTACAACCTGTGCATCGACTATGAAGTCAGCCAGGACCCGAAGGAAGGCAAGGGAATGCTCTTCAAGATGCACGGCTCGGTGCAGGGCAAGGACCTCAAGGAAGAATTCTTCCTGCCCAAGGACCAGGCCTTCGACTTTGCCCGCCATGCCATGAACATTGCGCAGAAATACGGCATGCCGAAAACCGCGGTGCTCAACAGCGGCATGCACAAACACTACGACCTGATGTTCGAGGACGTGCGCCACCAACTGGATGTAAAACCGGGCGACCCGATCAAGCCCGAGCACCTGGAATAACAGGCTTTTACTGACACAACAGAACCCAATGTAGGAGCGGGCTTGCTCGCGAAGGCGGAGGGTCAGTTGATGAATAATTGACTGACACACCGCTTTCGCGAGCAAGCCCGCTCCCACATCCGGACCTGTGTTACCTGTCAGATTTCACCTCTGCCCTGCTCCAAGGCATACTGGCCACCCTCCGCATTGCAGAATCAATTCCACCCCATGCGTATCCACGTCAGCTTCATCGACCGCGTCGGCATCACCCAGGAAGTCCTGGCCCTGCTCGGCGGGCGCAATCTCAACCTGGATGCGGTGGAGATGATCCCGCCCAACGTCTACATCGATGCACCCACCCTGAGCGTGGAGGTGCTGGAAGCGTTGCGCGACGCGCTGTTCAGCGTCCACGGCGTACAGGCCGTCACGGTGGTGGATATCCTTCCCGGCCAGCGCCGCCACCTGCAACTCGACGCCCTGCTGGCGGCCATGACCGACCCGGTGCTGGCCCTGGACAGTGCCGGCAAGGTGCTGCTGGCCAACCCGGCGTTGATTGCCCTCTATGGTCGCGAACCCGCAGGCGAAAGCATCGCCGAGCTGTTTGACGATCCGGCGCTGCTGGATGGCTTACTCGAACATGGCTTTCGCCTGCCCCTGCGGGAGATCAGCGTCAACGGCCAGACCTTGCTGCTGGACGCCACGCCGATTACCGATGCCGGCGCACTGCTGACCCTGTACCAACCCAACCGCATCGGCGAGCGGCTCTCGGCGCTGCACCATGACCATGCCGAAGGTTTCGATGCGCTGCTGGGCGAATCCCCGGCGATCCGCACCCTCAAGACCCGTGCACAGCGGGTCGCGGCCCTTGATGCGCCCTTGCTGATCCAGGGCGAGACCGGCACCGGCAAAGAGCTGGTGGCCCGCGCCTGCCATGCCATCAGCACCCGCCACAACTCGCCGTTCCTGGCGCTGAACTGCGCGGCCCTGCCGGAAAACCTCGCCGAGAGCGAGCTGTTTGGCTACGCCCCCGGCGCCTTTACCGGTGCCCAGCGCGGCGGCAAGCCGGGGCTGATGGAACTGGCCAACCAGGGCACGGTGTTTCTCGATGAGATCGGCGAGATGTCGCCGTACTTGCAGGCCAAGCTGCTGCGTTTTCTCAATGACGGCAGCTTTCGCCGGGTCGGCGGCGACCGCGAGGTCAAGGTCAACGTGCGCATCCTCAGCGCCACTCACCGCGACCTGGAGAAAATGGTCAGCGAAGGCACCTTCCGTGAAGACCTGTTCTATCGCCTCAATGTGCTGAATGTCGAAGTCCCGCCCCTGCGCGAGCGCGGCCAGGACATCCTGCTACTGGCCCGCTACTTCATGCAGCAGGCCTGTGCGCAGATCCAGCGCCCGGTCTGTCGCCTGGCACCCGGTACCTACCCGGCGCTGCTGGGCAATCGCTGGCCGGGCAACGTGCGCCAATTGCAGAACGTGATCTTCCGCGCCGCTGCCATTTGCGAAAGCAACCTGGTGGACATTGGTGACCTGGATATCGCCGGCACCTCGGTCGCCCGCCAGAGCGACGGCGAGGTGGCCAGCCTGGAGCAGGCCGTGGAGGACTTTGAACGCAGCCTGCTCGAAAAGCTCTATGCCACCTACCCCTCGACACGCCAGTTGGCCAGTCGTCTACAGACCTCCCACACCGCTATCGCCCATCGGTTGCGCAAGTACGGCATCCCTGGCAAACCCTAGGCTCAGCCGTCACCAGAAAACCCGGCGCCCGCGCTGCTGCATCGCACCGGTTGCGCTGAAAAACAGACGCTGGGCCATGGTCGCGCTGATCCTTGAGTAGTAGATCGTGATCACATCGCTGTCGGTCTTGTCGGCCAGGCTTCTGAAGCTCATAAAACGTTGTTGCGGTTTTTTCAGGTGGCCGGCGCTGTATTCGGTGTTGGCAGCCCCTGGGGTTCGGTAATGAAAATGGGCATAGGCCAATACCGCCCCCTTGATGTCCTTGACGATGTATTCCTGCAGGAAATCATTCTCCCGCTTGAGTGCAATGCGCCCCTCTATCGGCACGATCTGCACCTCATTCTGGCTCTTGAGGTAAGCAATCCCCTCTTCATCAGGCGCCAGGCGCTTGACCATCTCGATCCGGATCAGTCGACCATGCTCCACCAGGTGGCTGGAGGCCTGCACCAACTGCGTGAGCAAGGGCTGCGACGCTCCAGGGTTTTTCTCCCGCTCCAGGGCTTTACGGATTTTCTCGGCCACCGCGCTGACTTTTGCAGCGTGGCGCAACAACCGGGCCTCGACACTGGCGGGCAGGCTGGAAACACCGGCTTCGGCGCGAGCCTGTTCAAGGACAATCGCTTGTCGGTCCAGCAGCTTGCGCCCATCCTCCTTGAGCTTTGCCAAGGAGCGCGTTGGACGGACTGGCGGTGTACTGGCCTCGGTGATCGCCTCAAACTCATTGCTGCCAGGCGCTTGTCGAAAACTCGCCACCACGCTCTGATCGACAGGATTGATGACATCGACAATATCCTCGTCCAACTCCGGCGTACGGGCACGAACCTGGCCTACCAGATACCGGCTCTTACGGTCACGAATCAAGCGTTTTCCCGAACCCAGCGCCGGTCCAGGTTCACGCACGGGCGTGCGCTCACGCTCGCGCAGCAGACCGACCAGAGATTCTCGCGCCTCGTGTTGCAAGGCATTGAGCATCCGGCTCAAGCGCTCGATGCTGCCCTCATAAAACAGCTCAGAAGCCATGTCTCCATACTCACGCAGGGACGCTTGAGTCTTGTCGTATTCAAGCAGAATCGCGTCATACCCTTCGATGTGCTGCTGCACGGTCAACGGGCCTGGGTCCTGCAAACTTTTTTGTGACTGGACCGACCGGATCGCCTCGTCGATCAGCCACCCGATGCGCAGGAAATCATCATATTCCTCAGGGAGCGGCTGCCTGCGCAAGATCACCCCGCCCAGTACCTTCAGTTGCAAGGACTTCCAGTCCAGAGGAGTGCCAAGCGTAGAGGGGGCCAATGCGTCGACACGAGACTCGTACCCAGGCACCTTGGTCAGCCGGGCATAATTGTTTCGCTCCAAGATGCTCAAGTCGATCAGCCTGTCGTTGTGCCGGGCGATGTTCTGCGCGGCCTGGACGAGGGCGTGATGGGCCTCCTGGGCAATGGCCATGTCTTCGTGTGCCAGTTGCTCATGCAATTGGCTGCGACGCTCACCAGGAAGCATTTTGGTCGCCCGATTGGTGATCAGCACCGCCATTTGCACCCGTAGGTTTTCGACGATGCCCTCCAATTGCAGGATCTTCTCCGACTCGAACCGTTCAACGGGTTTGTTGGCATTCTTAGCGATCAACACGTCCAGCTTTTCGAACTGCGCCCGACTTTGTTTCTCCAGCTCGGCCAGGTAAGTGTCCCGAATGTCCTGCAGGGTTTGATCAAAGAGCCTTTGCGGGTTGCTGTCATGAGCCTCTTGAAAGCGCTCCTCGGCGGCCGCCACCGCACTTTCGGCCTCCACCAATCGCACTGTCGCCTCTTGGTAGCGCTGCTCGAACATCTGGTTTTGGCGCAGGATATTGGCGCGTCGGCTGGCAGCCGACAGCTTTGGGTGCCCGCCGAGCAGTTGCAAACCCAGGTCGACCTTCCAGATACCTTGGGCGTCCTTCCTCAGCCAGGGGCCTTGGCGCTGGGGAGCCCGCAGGTCCACGATTCGCCAGCGACCATCGACCTGCCTGACCCCATACAACTGGCTGTCAATCAACAGATACGCTTCATGGCTGAATACCCCGCCGCCGCGCTGTACCGCGACTCGGCCACGTACCGGACTGTCGGACGAAATAATCGCGGGGCTGCGGGGCCACTGTTCGCCACGTCCGGGCGACCAGCGAAAGGTCTCCAGTTGTGCCTGTTGTGCAGGGCCCAGTCGCAACCGCGAGTTGGCCCAGGAAAAGTCCATACCGGTGACATCCGCCAGTGAGCGCCGCCAGGCAAACGTCGACGGTGTCTGCTGGACATGCCTGGGTGCGGTGGTTTGAATCGAGCCGGTAGGCAGTGGGTTGGTCTCATTCAGCCGCAGGCGCTGATCGAGGCTCACCACGGGGCTCAACAGCAGGCCGGCCAGACTGGCGATCAACTCGCCCAGAGCATTGGCGGAGTCTTCCTGGCTGGCGCCAGCCGGCAAAGCCAGCACCGCGCGAAAACTGCCATAGACCTGGGCCAACCACCCCGCCACCGCCACCGGGCCCCTGAGCATGGGCAGGAGGGCGTTGAAGATCTGCCAGAGGTTGTTCTTGAACAGTGTCCAGCGCAACGTTTCGACAGAGGTTGAACGCTTTTCGGCGGCCAGACACAGGCTCCTGGCGTTTTCAGCAAACACCACCTCTAGAAACGCCCCCTGCACAGGCTCGTCGCTGAGCAATGCCGGGCTGGCGTCGGGCTGTTCATTGTATTCATCGCCCTGTAGAAAGCGCTGGACATGGGGACTGAGAAACCCGCCATTGCCGAACAGCACCCGGCCGTGTTCATCCATGTGTTCCAACACCAGGGCTTGTAACTCGCTGCCCGTGCGAGTGACCTCGTCGAGCAACGCCTGGCGGCTGGAAAACTGCTGCAAAGCGGCCTCGACCTGGTCGGGCCGATACAGGATATGGGGCAGCGCGCCGTTATCCCGCGGACCGATGACAAACAGGTTGTGGGCTCTATACACAGCCCCGCCAGCATGGGTCAGAAACGCCAGGGGCCTGGCGATAACGACCTGGTTGCCGACGGTGCGTCGCAACGGATCGCTGTGCAGCAAGGCTTGCACCACCTCAGCGCCCGAGGGGGTAAACCCGTTGTATCGGCGCAGGCTGTTTTCAAGGGCGCGCAACGGTAGCTGGAGCGCCATCTGCTCGACAAACAATTGCCGTCGGCGCGCCGACTCTAGGGGGTCCGATACCAGCATCCGCTTGAGCAGCGCCGGGTAATGCCTGCCCACATCGACTGTTTCGATGAGTTTTTTCAGGTACGCCGGCTTGATCCATCTCGCGGGTTCACGACCCGGCGCGGCCTGGTTACTGATCTGCACATTGGCATAAGGGCTGGCAAAGGGATTTTCCAGTGCCCATGAGGTCAGGGTCCCACTGGTACGCTCCGTCCAGCCCACCGTTGCACCTTGGGTACGCTCAAATGTCAGCAGGTAATCATCCGGGTTGATCGCCGCCTCTCGCGGGTAGTCCAGGCGCATCTGACGCTGCAGCGCTTTGCGGGCATACACGTCAATCGGGTCCAGGCCATCGAGGAACGATGCTCCCCCCGTACGGTTGTGCAGATGCGCCAGGCGCTCAAGCCATTGGCCGTAGGTTTGCCGCTCAGCGTCGCTGGCGGCCTGCAGCCACACCGGCAATTGTTCTTCGTGGGGTTGTTGGACATAGTCGGCGTCGAACCAGACGTCAGGCGCAGTGAGCGTGTGGAACAGGCGCTTGTAGCTGTCGACACTGGCAAGCGCCGACCAGTCGACCCGCTTCAGCACCCTGAGCTGCCTCTCCAGCAGGGCCTGGGCCTGGGCATCGAAGGCATCGCCCTGGGGCTCCCTGAGCACCCACCTGACGAGCAGGCCAGGGGTGTAGCTGCTCATGTAGCGCGCCAGCAGGTTGCCCAACTCATCCAGCGTGGTGAGCTTGAGCACGCTCATCGCTGGAACATAGACCAGGTTGACCTGCTTCTGCGCCACCTGGCGCTGCAGCACCAACAGCGGCAGCCATTCGCCCGGCTGTCCCTCGTGGCCAGCATAAACCTGATAAATCCGCAGCACATGGGCCCCGCCCAACACCTGGCGGTCCGCCTGGTATCCCCAGAGTTCCTGCGGCCCATCGCCCAGGCCCAGCAGCTTTTTGCCCTCCTCCGCGGTCAGCGGCGGGTTCTGCCGAGCACTGAGCAGACAGGCGCGCAACTGCCTGCCGACGGCACCCCAGTGACACAACGCCGTGTTGTCAGGGACATGCGCGTTCCAATAAGCCAACAGCCTCTGGATAAAGCCATCGAGCAGTTCGACCGACAGGGTGTTGAGCATGAACTCAATATCATTGACCGAAACATCTCCGGTGAACGGCACCAGGCCCTGGGTGATCGAACTGACCAACAGGCAGTGATGATCTTTCACGTAATTGAGCACGTCGCGGCTCATGCAGCGATGGATCAGGGCGTCACTCAAGGTCGTGAGTTGGGCATAACTGACGCCATTGGCCTGGGACACCTGCCTTACGCCGATCCAGGTACTGCCGGCTTGCAAGCCGCAGGTGCTGAACCACTCGCTGATCCAGCCCTGGATCATAGAATCGGCCACCTGCGCCAACGTCGGGCGCTCGGCGAACAAGCGCCTGAGATAGTCGCGGGAAGCCTGTAACTGTGAAGTGCCCTGAGTTGCACCGATTGAATTGCTCATGTTGCGTGTCCTGATCTTCGATCAGGGCAAAATAGGCCGCCCGCTCCCCCAGGGTGCGCTACATAAATTTCCTGGCCTCCACACACCGGGAGCGCCGACTGTAGCGAAAACGCTACACCGGAACGTTTTCAATACATCACTGATTGGCCTTCGCCATGCAAGGCTTTGATCCAGATAGGCTTTTTTTCCACCACCGATCCGTAGCGTTTTCGCTACAGCGCGGATCATCACGCCCTCAGCGAAAACATACAATCTATTGATTTATAACAATAAAATTATATTGGCCGTGTTTTTGCTAAGGACTTTCCCATTCCAATCCCGTCCACCAGACGATTCTGGCCCTGAGGAGTTTCCATGAGCGAATTGCGTTTTACTGAAGATCACGAATGGCTGCGTGCCGAAGCCGACGGCAGCGTCACCGTGGGTATTACCGCGTTCGCGCAAAACGCACTGGGTGATGTGGTGTTCGTGCAACTGCCTGAGTTGCAGGCCTATGACCAGGGTGCAGAAGCTTCCACCGTAGAATCGGTCAAGGCCGCCAGCGGTGTATACATGCCCCTGACCGGCGAAGTCCTGGAAGTGAACGACAAGCTCAGCGACAGTCCGGAACTGGTCAACGAAGACCCGATGGGTGAAGGCTGGTTCTTCCGCTTTAAACCGGCCGATACCGATGCGGTAGCTAAGCTGTTGGATCAGGATGCGTACGACCGCCTGATCAAAGCCAATGCGCAAGCTTGAGGAGCGCACCATGACCGTTCAATTGACCACAGCCAACGAATTTATCGCCCGCCATATCGGCCCACGCCAGGACGACGAGCAGCAGATGCTCGCGACCCTGGGTTTTGATTCCCTCGAAGCCCTGAGCGCCAGCGTGATCCCGGAAAGCATCAAGGGCACCGCCGTGCTGGGCCTGAGCGACGGCCTGAGCGAGGCCGATGCCCTGGCGTCGATCAAGGCCATCGCCGCCAAGAACCAACTGTTCAAGACCTACATTGGCCAGGGCTACTACAACTGCCACACGCCGTCGCCGATCCTGCGCAACCTCCTGGAAAACCCGGCCTGGTACACCGCCTACACGCCGTACCAGCCAGAGATTTCCCAGGGCCGCCTGGAAGCGCTGCTGAACTTCCAGACCCTGATCAGCGACCTCACCGGCCTGCCAATCGCCAACGCCTCCCTGCTCGACGAAGCCACCGCCGCCGCCGAAGCCATGACCTTCTGCAAGCGTCTGAGCAAGAACAAGGGTAGCAACGCGTTCTTCGCCTCCGTGCATAGCCACCCGCAAACCCTCGACGTGTTGCGCACCCGTGCCGAGCCGCTGGGCATTGAGGTGGTGGTGGGCGACGAGCGTGAACTGACCGACGCCAGCCCGTTCTTCGGCGCACTGCTGCAATACCCAGCCAGCAACGGTGATGTATTCGACTACCGTGAACTGACCGAACGCTTCCACGCTGCCAACGCCCTGGTGGCGGTGGCCGCCGACCTGCTGGCCCTGACCCTTTTGACCCCACCGGGTGAATTCGGCGCCGACGTGGCCATCGGCAGCGCGCAACGCTTTGGCGTACCGCTGGGCTTTGGTGGCCCGCATGCCGCTTACTTCTCCACCAAGGATGCATTCAAGCGCGATATGCCGGGCCGTCTGGTCGGCGTGTCGGTAGACCGTTTCGGCAAGCCGGCCCTGCGCCTGGCCATGCAGACCCGCGAGCAACACATCCGCCGCGAGAAGGCCACCAGCAACATCTGTACTGCCCAAGTACTGCTGGCCAACATCGCCAGCATGTACGCCGTGTACCACGGCCCCAAAGGCCTGGTGCAGATTGCCACGCGCATCCATCACCTGACCGCGATCCTCGCCAAAGGCTTGGACGCGCTGGGGATCAAGGTCGAGCAAACCACCTTCTTCGACACCCTGACCCTGGCTACCGGCGCCAGCACCGCGGCCCTGCATGACAAGGCGCGCGCCCAGCGCATCAACCTGCGCGTCGTGGACACGGCACGCCTGGGCCTGTCAGTGGACGAAACCACGGCACAAGCCGATATCGAAACCCTGTGGAGCGTGTTCGCAGACGGTAAGACCCTGCCGGACTTCGCCGCCCTCGCCGCCCTCGCCGCCAGCACCGACAGCACCTTGCCCGCCGCGCTGTTGCGCCAGTCGCCGATCCTCAGCCATCCGGTGTTCAACCGTTATCACTCGGAAACCGAGCTGATGCGCTACCTGCGCAAGCTGGCCGACAAGGACCTGGCACTGGATCGCACCATGATCCCGCTGGGCTCGTGCACCATGAAACTCAATGCCGCCAGTGAAATGATCCCGGTGACCTGGGCCGAGTTCGGTGCCCTGCACCCGTTCGCCCCGGCCGCACAAAGCGCCGGCTACCTGCAACTGACCAGCGAACTGGAAGCCATGCTCTGCGCGGCCACCGGCTACGACGCGATCTCCCTGCAGCCGAACGCTGGCTCCCAGGGCGAATACGCAGGCCTCCTGGCGATCCGTGCCTACCACCAGAGCCGTGGCGACGAGCGCCGCGATATCTGCCTGATTCCTTCGTCGGCCCACGGCACCAACCCCGCGACCGCCAACATGGCCGGCATGCGCGTGGTGGTAACCGCGTGCGACGCCCGCGGCAACGTGGACATTGAAGACCTGCGTGCCAAGGCCGTCGAGCACCGCGAGCACCTCGCCGCGCTGATGATCACCTACCCCTCGACCCACGGCGTGTTCGAAGAAGGCATCCGCGAAATCTGCGGGATCATCCATGACAACGGCGGCCAGGTGTACATCGACGGCGCCAACATGAACGCCATGGTCGGCCTGTGTGCCCCAGGCAAGTTCGGCGGCGACGTATCGCACCTGAACCTGCACAAGACCTTCTGTATCCCCCACGGCGGTGGCGGCCCGGGCGTTGGCCCGATTGGCGTCAAGTCACACCTCGCGCCATTCCTGCCCGGCCATGCGGCCATGGAGCGCAAGGAGGGTGCAGTGTGCGCAGCGCCGTTTGGCAGCGCGAGCATTTTGCCGATCACCTGGATGTACATCAGCATGATGGGCGGCGCGGGTCTCAAGCGTGCCTCGCAGTTGGCGATCCTCAATGCCAACTACATTTCCCGTCGCCTGGAAGAGCACTATCCCGTGCTGTACACCGGCAGCAACGGTCTGGTGGCCCACGAATGCATCCTCGACCTGCGCCCGCTCAAGGACAGCAGCGGCATCAGCGTCGATGACGTGGCCAAGCGCCTGATCGACTTTGGTTTCCATGCGCCAACCATGTCGTTCCCGGTGGCTGGCACCTTGATGATCGAGCCTACCGAAAGTGAATCCAAGGAAGAGCTGGACCGCTTCTGCAACGCGATGATCGCCATCCGCGAAGAAATCCGCGCGGTGGAAAACGGCACGTTGGACAAGGATGACAACCCGCTGAAGAACGCACCGCACACCGCTGCTGAGCTGGTGAATGAGTGGACGCATCCGTACACCCGTGAACAAGCGGTGTACCCGGTGCCGTCGTTGATCGAAGGCAAGTACTGGCCGCCGGTTGGCCGGGTCGATAACGTGTTTGGCGATCGCAACCTGGTGTGCGCATGCCCGTCGATCGAGAGCTACGCCTGATCTGACTGAGTGAATACGGTCAAAAATGTGGGAGCGGGCTTGCTCGCGAATGCGGTGGTTCAGTCACCAGATGCATCAACTGACACTCCACATTCGCGAGCAAGCCCGCTCCCACAATTGGACCGATTGTACCCGCCACATAATAAGAAACCGGAGAACCACTCATGTCGTTAAGCGTGTTCGACCTGTTCAAGATTGGCATCGGCCCCTCCAGTTCCCACACCGTCGGCCCGATGCGTGCCGCAGCCCGATTCGTCGAAGGCCTCCAGCGTGACGGCCTGCTGCACACCACCACCTGCATCAAGGTGGAGCTCTATGGATCATTGGGCGCCACCGGCAAAGGCCACGGCAGCGACAAAGCCGTGCTGCTGGGCCTGGAAGGCGAACACCCAGACACCGTGAACACTGAAACCGTGGCCGCGCGCCTGGCGCAGATGCGCAGCGATGGCCGCTTGAACCTGCTCGGTGAACACAGCATTGCGTTCAACGAGAAAGAACACCTGGCGATGATTCGCAAACCCCTCGCCTATCACCCCAACGGCATGATCTTCCGTGGGTTTGACGCAGCCGGCATCCAGATCCGCAGCCGCGAGTACTACTCGGTGGGCGGCGGTTTTGTGGTGGATGAAGACGCTGCCGGCGCCGACCGGATCGTCGAAGACGCTACACCTCTGACCTTCCCGTTCAAACATGCCAAGGATTTGCTTGGCCATTGCACCACCTATGGGCTGTCCATCAGCCAGGTGATGCTGACCAACGAAAGCGCCTGGCGCCCGGAGGCCGAGACTCGCAGCGGCCTGCTGAAAATCTGGCAGGTGATGCAGGACTGCGTGGACGCAGGCTGTCGCAATGAAGGGATCTTGCCGGGAGGCTTGAAGGTCAAGCGCCGCGCGGCCGCCTTGTATCGTCAACTGTGCAAGAACCCCGAATCCTCACTGCGCGATCCACTGTCGGTGCTGGACTGGGTCAACCTGTATGCCCTGGCGGTCAATGAAGAAAACGCCAACGGCGGGCGCGTGGTCACGGCACCTACCAATGGTGCCGCCGGGATCGTGCCAGCGGTGCTGCATTACTACATGCGCTTTATTCCCGGGGCCAATGAAGACGGGGTGGTGCGCTTCCTGCTCACCGCTGCGGCCATCGGCATCCTCTACAAAGAAAATGCCTCGATCTCCGGGGCCGAAGTCGGCTGCCAGGGCGAAGTCGGCGTGGCCTGCTCCATGGCGGCCGGAGCCTTGTGCGAAGTGCTGGGGGGTACGGTTTCCCAGGTAGAAAACGCCGCCGAGATCGGCATGGAGCACAACCTCGGCCTGACCTGCGACCCAATTGGCGGCCTGGTGCAGGTGCCCTGCATCGAACGCAATGCCATGGGCTCGGTGAAGGCAATCAATGCGGTGCGCATGGCCTTGCGCGGTGATGGGCAGCACTTCGTGTCCCTCGACAAGGTCATCCGCACCATGCGCCAGACCGGCGCCGACATGAAAAGCAAATACAAGGAAACCGCCCGTGGCGGTTTGGCCGTCAACATTATCGAGTGCTGATGCTTATAAATGCGCCAGCACGTTTTTCAGGAGCTGAATATGTCCACCGAAACTCTGTTGAAAACCCCGTTGCATGCCCTGCACCTCGAACTGGGCGCACGCATGGTGCCCTTCGCCGGCTACGACATGCCGGTGCAATACCCGCTGGGCGTGATGAAGGAGCACCTGCACACCCGTGAACAGGCCGGGTTGTTCGATGTGTCGCACATGGGCCAGATCCGCCTGACCGGCGCGAATGCCGCCAAGGCCCTGGAAACCCTGGTACCGGTGGACATCATCGATTTGCCTGTGGGCATGCAGCGCTACGCCATGTTCACCAACGACCAGGGTGGCATCCTTGATGACCTGATGGTTGCCAACCTGGGTAACGACGAACTGTTCCTGGTGGTCAACGCCGCCTGCAAGGATCAGGACCTGGCTCACCTGCGCCAGCACATCGGCGATCAATGCCGGATCGAGCCGCTGTTTGAAGACCGTGCCCTGCTGGCCTTGCAAGGCCCGGCGGCGGTCAAAGTACTGGCGCGCCTGGCCCCGGAAGTGAACAAGATGACCTTTATGCAGTTCACGCCACTGCGCCTGCTGGGGGTGGAGTGCTATGTCAGCCGCTCTGGCTATACCGGCGAAGACGGTTTTGAAATCTCGGTGCCTGCGGCCAATGCCGAAAGCCTGGCCCGCAGCCTGCTGGCCGAAACTGAAGTTGAAGCCATTGGCCTGGGCGCCCGCGACTCCCTGCGCCTGGAGGCCGGTCTGTGCCTCTATGGCCACGATATGAACACCGACACCACGCCGATTGAAGCCAGCCTGCTGTGGGCCATTTCCAAGGCACGCCGCTCCGACGGCGCGCGTGCCGGGGGCTTCCCGGGTGCAGACCGGATCTTCACCCAGCAGCAAACCGGTATCAGCCGCAAGCGCGTCGGCCTGTTGCCCCAGGAACGCACCCCGGTACGTGAAGGCGCAGAGATTGTCGATGAGCACGGCACCGTGATCGGCACCGTCTGCAGCGGCGGCTTTGGCCCAAGCCTCGGCGGCCCGCTCGCCATGGGCTACCTCGACACGGCCTTTACCGCACTGGATAGCGAAGTCTCTGCGCTGGTGCGTGGGAAAAAGGTGCCACTTCGTGTAAGTAAAATGCCATTCATACCACAACGTTACTACCGTGGCTGATTGACTGTTTCTATAAGTAACGCGACTGTGTTCACTTGCACTAATCTGTAACACAGTCGCCATAAAACAGTGCGCCGACGATAGTCAATATTATGTCGATTAACCTATAACAAGTGACCCACGCTATCGAATAACACGCTGCGACAACAGTCACTGAAGTATGACTAGGACAAGTAAATACGCGGCTTGCAGAGGGCTTGTTTTTCCTGTGTTAGTTGGCGTAGAGTTTGCCCACTGTGTTTGCATGGGTCGCTTGGAACCTGGACCTGGGCAGTAGCCAAAGTTTGCTACAACCCGTTCGACGTCTCTTACTTTCCTGCAACCCAGCCCAGTACTCTTTCATGTGAAAGGGGCTGTCATTAATTTTTAGCGTCAAGGAAATAAGAAAATGGCTGAACGTCAGAGCGGTACCGTCAAGTGGTTTAACGACGAGAAAGGGTTTGGTTTTATCACTCCAGAAAGCGGTCCGGATCTGTTCGTGCATTTCCGCGCTATCCAGGGCAACGGTTTCAAGAGCCTGAAAGAAGGCCAGAAAGTGACCTTCGTTGCCGTGCAGGGCCAAAAAGGCATGCAAGCTGACGAAGTACAAGCAGAAGGCTGATCCTTACTGCGACAAAAAGCCTCTGGTGGTGACATCAGAGGCTTTTTTGTGTGCGTTTGTCCGTAAAATGGCTTTTTTCCTCCTGAGAGCCGAGCCATGTCGAAACACCTGCTGAGCCCCCAAGGCGAATTCCCCGCCGTTGGCCTGGGCCGTCGTCTGGCAGCGATGTTCTATGACTTCCTGTTGTGTACCGCCCTGCTGATCGTCACCGCCTTCCTCTATAAGCTGGTGTGGATTGCTTTTGTGGGTGAAGCGAAGATGCGCACGCTCTCGGAGTCCGGCGCATTGGACGGTGACCCGCTGCTGTCGACGATTCTGTTTTTTGTGCTGTTTGGTTTCTTTGCCAAGTTCTGGACTCATTCCGGGCAGACGTTGGGCATGCAAGTGTGGGGCGTGCGTGTGCAGAACGCGGACGGCTCGCGCATCAGCCTATGGCAGGCCCTCTTGCGTTTTGTGGTGTCGATTGCATCGTGGTTGTGTGCAGGGCTGGGGTTTATCTGGTCCCTGGTGGACAAGAAAAAACGCGCTTGGCATGACATCTATTCCGACACGCAGCTGGTGCGTATCCCGAAGAAAAAGAAATAACACCGCAAACACAAATCAAACTGTAGGAGCTGGCTTGCCTGCGATTGCAATCTATCAGTCGCTGCAATATTGACTGCTAGAGCGCTATCGCAGGCAAGCCAGCTCCTACAGCTGGACCGTGGCAGCTGTGGATCAAGCATTACCCGCCAGTTTGAGGCGTGCTGCCTGGGTAAAGTCCAGCATCCGCTTGAGCGGGCGTACCGCATGGGGGATCAAGGACGGTTCGACGAATATCTCGTTGCTGCCTTCACGCAAGCATTGCAACGTGCGCTCCAGGGTATTCATCGCCATCCACGGGCAGTGCGCACAGCTGCGGCACGCCGCGCCGTTACCGGCGGTTGGCGCCTCGATAAACACCTTGTCCGGGCACAGCTGCTGCATTTTGTAGAAAATGCCGCGGTCAGTGGCGACGATAAATGTCTTGTTCGGCAAACGTTGCGCCGCCGCAATCAACTGGCTGGTGGAACCCACGGCATCCGCCAACTCGATCACCGAAGTCGGTGACTCCGGGTGCACCAGGATCGCGGCATCCGGATACAGCGCCTTCATGTCTTCCAACTGCTTGGACTTGAACTCCTCATGGACGATGCAGGCACCGTCCCACAAGAGCATATCGGCACCGGTCTGGCGCTGGATATAGGTGCCCAGGTGCTTGTCCGGGCCCCAGATAATGGTTTCGCCGTTATCCATCAGGCTTTCGACGATTTCCAGGGCGCAACTGGACGTTACCACCCAATCAGCCCGAGCCTTGACCGCCGCCGACGTGTTGGCATACACCACCACGGTACGCTCCGGGTGCTGGTCGCAAAACGCCGAAAACTCTTCCACCGGGCAGCCCAGGTCCAGGGAGCACGTAGCCTCCAGGGTTGGCATCAGGATGCGTTTTTCGGGGGTGAGGATTTTTGCCGTCTCACCCATGAAGCGCACGCCGGCAACCAATACGGTCTTGGCCGGATGGGCGGCACCGAAGCGGGCCATTTCCAGGGAGTCGGAAACACAACCGCCGGTTTCTTCGGCCAGGGCCTGAATCACCGGGTCGCAGTAAAAGTGTGCCACCAGCACCGCGTCTTGAGCCTTGAGCTCGGCAGCAATGGCAGAACGTAAGCTTGCCTCTTGCTCGGCACTGAGCACCTTGGGTTGCTTGGCATCGAGGTGGGCTTGAACCAGAAGGCGTTCGGAAATTTGCGTCATGTTCGCAAGACCTGCAGGCGCAGTTGCGCGAAAGTCGAGTGTACCACCGGCTCTGGAGCCCTTCGGGCGCCGCCGGACGAAGTGATGGTGTTCATCAAGCACGGGTTAAGGTGAAGCTGCGCAAGGCTACAGAATATCGATTGGATTCAAAAGCCTAATATGGCGCCGGCACATTACCCATTTCCCTGGCCAGCTCCAGCCAGGCCCGCGCTGCCGGCGGCAAGTGTGCATTACGCCGCCAGGTCAGGGCGATATGCCAGTCGGTCTGGGGCTCATCCAGGGCGATCAGGGCAATGCCGGCATGCAGGTGCTTGTAGGCCAGCATGCGCGGCAGGAAGGCAACCCCAAGGCCGGCGCCGACCAGATCAACGATAAAGTCGATCTGGGCGCTGCGCACGGAAACCTTCGGCGATACGCCCCGACGCTCGCAGGCAGAAAGAATGATGCGATTGAGAGCAAACCCTGCCTCGAACAGTATGAACGGCGAGTCGGACAGGTCGGAAAAGTCCACACTCTTGCGCCCGGCCAATGGGTGGCTACTGGGCAGGACGACCATCAACGGCTCGACGCGCACATCCTGATACTCAAACTCGCCCTCCACCGGCACCAGCAGCGCGGCGACATCCACCTCTCCCGCTTGCAGGCACTCGCCCAGCTTCTTGCTGCCATGCTCGATCAGCTCGATCTCGATCTGTGGGTAGCGCTGGCGATACACCGCAAACATCGCGGCAAACAATTCACCACTGCCCACCGGCGGCAAGCCAATGCGCAGCACGCCGCGCTTGAGCCCCAGCAGGTCATTGATCTCGGCCACCAGGTCACTGCGCTCGGCCAGCAAGACCAGGGCACGGCGATAGGCAATTTCACCTGCCGCGGTCAGTTCGTTCTTATGGCCGATACGACTGAACAGCGGTGTGCCTAACTCCTCTTCCAGGGTCTTGACCGCCTTGCTGACGCTCGATTGCGTCAGCGAAACCATCCCGGCCGCTTGTGAGAAACTGCCTTGGCGCACCACCTCGACAAAGGCTCGCAGGGTTCGCAAGTTCATGACTATTCCATTTGCGACTTGAATAAAGTTGGAAAAGTTGTTTTTACCATGAAAAGCCTTTGACTATCCTCCATCCACTGTTTTCTTTATTCCGGGGCCTCACTGTTCATGATCATTTCGTCTGCATCGGATTACCGCGAAGCCGCACGCCGCAAACTGCCGCGTTTCCTGTTCGACTACATTGACGGTGGCGCCTACGCCGAGCACACCCTCAAGGCCAACAGCTCGGACCTGGCAGACATCAGCCTGCGCCAGCGCGTCCTGCGCAACGTCGAGAGCCTGAGCCTGGAGACCACCTTGTTCGACCAACCGCTGGCGATGCCGGTGGTCATGAGTCCGGTGGGCCTGACTGGCATGTTTGCCCGGCGCGGGGAGGTCCAGGTGGCCACCGCGGCGGCCAATAAAGGCATTCCTTTTTGCCTGTCGACCGTGTCGGTGTGCCCGATCGAAGAAGTGGCGTCGCAGAGCGCGCAATCGATCTGGTTTCAGCTCTATGTCCTCAAAGACCGTGGCTTCATGAAGAATGCCCTGGAGCGCGCGCAAGCCGCCGGGGTGAAAACCCTGGTGTTCACTGTCGACATGCCAACCCCGGGGGCCCGCTACCGCGATGCCCACTCCGGCATGTCCGGCCCGTACGCCGCCCAGCGGCGCATGTTGCAGGCCGTAACCAAACCAGCCTGGGCTTTTGATGTGGGGCTTATGGGGCGCCCCCACGACCTGGGTAATATCTCCAAATACCTGGGCAAACCGACCCACCTTGAAGACTACATCGGCTGGCTGGCCACCAACTTCGACCCGTCCATCAGTTGGAAAGACCTGGAGTGGATCCGCGAGTTCTGGAAAGGCCCAATGATCATCAAGGGCATCCTCGACCCACAGGATGCCAAGGATGCAGTGAGTTTTGGAGCCGACGGCATCGTCGTATCCAACCACGGCGGCCGCCAGCTCGATGGCGTGCTGTCCACCGCCAAGGCTCTACCTCAGATTGCCCAGGCGGTTGGTAGCGACCTCACCGTGCTGGTGGACTCAGGGGTGCGTTCGGGGCTGGACGTGGTGCGTATGCTCGCCCTGGGCGCCCGAGGCATATTGCTGGGACGAGCACCCGCCTACGCGCTGGCCGCCGACGGCCAGCGCGGCGTAGAGAATCTGCTGGATATCTTTGCCAAGGAAATGCGCGTGGCCATGACCCTGACCGGGGTGACGTCGATTGCGCAGATCGACGAATCGATCCTGGTGCGCGGGCAGATCTGAGCCGCCAGCGTCAGGCTTGGCTGATCTTGCTGACACTGGTGATCTGTCCATTCCAGACCATCTCGTAATGGGAGGCCTGGACAATCGACGACACCGGCCTGGGTGTCAGCAATGCCCAGCAGTGATCGCCCTCTGAGCGTACCGACAAGTAACGAAGGCCGGGACAACCGGCCTGCTTCAGCGAGCCACCCAGGCGCTGGGCGTGGCTGTAGTCGTCAGGGTCGTAGATCGGGTCGCTCATCGGCACCGACGCAGCATCCTTCATCGAGTCGCCAGCAAAGCTGCATGACAGCCCGCGAAAAACAAAGCGCTCATAATTGAGGCCGTGGACCCCGGACCAATAGCGGTTCTGGTGATGACGCACTTCTGCCAGTGCTGTCTCGACAGTGGCCGCCAGATACAACACGCCAAAATCACCAGCGCTGAAACGCGATCCGGCAGGATTGACGTGGGTGAACGGCGCTATCGCGTAGGAGCATCCCACAATCCCAAATGGGATTTCCCTTCGGGGTATCAGCTCGATCCGGCCGACCTCATTACCCAATCGCGGATTGGTCAGGGCCTGGATCTGATAGAGAGCCTCAAACTCGTCGGCATCCGCCACATCATCAAACAACGCAATCGGCGGGAATTTTGAATTGACCAGGCGATAGGCCTGCAACGGCCCCCCGGGCAACTCGCCCAACTGGCTCACCTTCACCATTGCGAACCACGCAGCACATCAATGCGGCGGAAGGTTTCGTACAGTGAAATCATATCGCCCTGAGCCATGATCTCCAGGGGCGAGCGCCCGTTGAAGAAGCTGTTGTCGTTGGCCATGGCCGGGAAGCCGTACACGTTCTCAGGGTTATCGAACACCATGCGCAGCGTGGCGTGGATGTTCAGCACAAAGCTGATGCGCTGCATCTGGTCAAAATCCAGGCTGACAGACCAAGCGGCATCGCGCTGCCGGGCGCGTGTGTAAGTGCTGCGAGAGATGCGCAGAATGCGGCAGGCCTGGTCGCTGCTGGCCTGCCATTTTTCCAGGATACCCACGGCTGCCCGTAATCCGGCGACACATTGCTCCCGGGTAAAGGGCTGCGCTTGGAGGGCTATGCTCATGATTGTTACCTCAGCCTTAGTCTATAGATTCAAAAATAGACAATATTGGTCCATAGATCAAATCAACATCACTTCAATGTCAATCGTTACAACCAAAGGCCGTAGCGCTGCAGATCTTTTTATTTCGAATCGCACTTTATTACCTGATGGGTGAGAATGGTTCCCGTCTAACCCATCCCAAACTCTTTGCAGGCGAGCTTTCTAGAAATGGAATTCAATGCACCTTCTTCGACCCGCTGGCTGCTGGCATTGTGCAGCGCAAGCCTGCTGTCACTTTCCGGCTGCCAGAGCCACACTCCGGAGCAGGCAGCGGCCGTGGCAGCGGCACAGGTACAGCAAAAAGACGAGAAATACACCAAGACCTTCACCATGATACTGCGCAGCTATGCCCTGGCCGCCAATGAACAGGAGCTGACAGGCGTGATGAATATGATCATGACCGTCGACGCACAGAACCATGTAGTGGACTGCACGGCTAAACGCGGGACCTTGCTGCCCAGCGAGGGCCAGAACAACCTGCGCCAGGCCAAGCTGGCCAGCCTGGTGACTGAACTGTGCTGGACCACCCTGTTTCCAGAGGTCTCACCCAAGGTCTTTGCCGATGCCAAGGACACTCAGGTGATTGTCGCGCCCATCGTCTTCAACCCTCTGCTCGGCATGTCGGCGGAACAGCAACAAAGGCATACAGCCCGAATCGATCTCTATAAGCAGATCCGCTTCTTCCGTGAACAACTGTTTGCCGGGCATGACATTGGCAGCATTGGCGTAGCCAGCTTCCACTTCATTGCCGATGCACAGGGCAACGTGAGTGAATGCCTGGTCAACCTGAATCAAAGCCCGTACCGCTCACAGGGCTTCAAGGTGGATAGCGCGCTGCAGCAACGCCTTGTCACGCAGTGCAAACTGATGGACCTGCGCCAGATGCCAGGGTTTGCCAACTATCCTAAAGGCCTGCCTTTGGGTTATGTACAGGTGGACTACAGTCCCTGGATGAATGGGCGCAAGCAGCCTTGAAGACGGACGGGATTGAGCCTGGGCTGATTCTGGTAACCCATCATCTGCGCGAGCTTGACCGCGTGCCCGGTCTGCGCATTGAACATTGGGTTTAGGGAAAATCACGACCAGCCCCATTGGGCTGCATCGGAAAGCGTTCATTGCCCATTTGGGCTGTGCCTGGGAGTAGTCCTTGGATGCTGACTTGGCCACCACAACGAAGGTGAGCAGGAAAAAAGGACCACAACTATGCACTCCAATTGTAGGCAAGGTGCTGGTGCTGAGAGATGGCCGGTATCTGCTTTTAGCGTTGAGTCATTGGTTGAAAATTATGAAGCCCCCGTTACCAAGCTGCGCGAAGGCGCATTTAACCTGGTCATGCGAGGGTTAATTGCCTTTGAAGTCGATAAAGGCTTGTGGATGGTCCCACCACAATGCGCATTATGGATACCCGGTGGCATGGCGCGCAGTTTTCGAAGCAGTGGGAGCCTGGAGTTTTGCGGGCTGCTCATCGCACCGGAGGTGACACGCAAGTTCCCACGAGAATGTTGCACCATGGCGGTGTCACCGTTGCTTCGGGAGCTGGTGATAGCCACCGCACAACTGCCCAAGCCCTACACAGAGAGTCGCGCCACTCGAGCGTTTGTACTTGCCGATGCCATCAGATGGACGTCTGCGCAAGATTGTGGATGCGCTTCACCATACGCCCTCCGATCGCGCGACAACAGGCGAATGGGCACGCCGTATCGGTATGAGTGAGCGTGCGCTTTTTCGCCTGGTTCTGAAACAAACCGGCATGAGCTTTGGTCGCTGGCGGCAACAGATACAAGTCATGTTGGCGATCGAG
Source organism: Pseudomonas fluorescens (assembly GCF_000730425.1). Lineage (NCBI taxonomy): Bacteria > Pseudomonadati > Pseudomonadota > Gammaproteobacteria > Pseudomonadales > Pseudomonadaceae > Pseudomonas > Pseudomonas fluorescens. Next base: position 2,350,456 of record NZ_CP008896.1, read on the forward strand.
CAATTGTCCAAAGGCAAGGCTGTTCAAGCTATTGCGTTTGATCTTGGCTACGAGAGTGCCAGCGCTTTCATTACTATGTTCAAAAAGGCCATGGGCCAACCACCGGCCACGTACCTTGCCACCAGGCAGGGGCGGGGTAAGACACGCCACACGTGATATGACGATCGCCTAAGGGGAAGCCGCCACTACTTTGGCAGGATATCGATATATTCTGGCTGTGTTGCGTAGTCGGGCCACAGAGTGTCACCGATAGGATACCGAGATACTAATGGCTTGGTGTCGGTGTACAGATGAAAATTGATCTTTCGGGGAAAACCGCAATTGTAACGGGGTCTACGGAGGGGATTGGATTTGCAATTGCCAAAGGCCTCTCACAAGCAGGCGCAACGGTGATCGTGAATGGCCGGAGTGCTGAGAAAGTGCAATTGGCGGTAAGTTCTCTGGGAGGCACTACGCGTGGCGTGGTCGCTGACCTGGCTGATAAAGGAGGCGTGGCAGTTCTCCTTGAAGCGGTTCCGAGCTCAGACTGAATAACCCCTAGTTTCGTAGACACCTCTTTGCCTACGAACACCAACCCAAATTACAGGCAAAAAAAAACCCGGAAATCCTCACTTACGTGGGCCTTCCGGATTTTCTAAACCGCCAAAAATGGTGGGTCGTGTGGGATTCGAACCTACGACCAATTGGTTAAAAGCCAACTGCTCTACCAACTGAGCTAACGACCCGCTGTGTGGTGGCGCGTATAATACTGATTTCTAAGGATTATTCAACACCTTATTTTAAATAAATCAGAAATAACGCGTTGGGTCAGTAATTCCGGCCGCTTGGAAGCCTTCTGCACGCAGTCGGCAGCTGTCACATTTCCTACAAGCACGACCGTCATTATCCGCTTGGTAGCAGGAAACAGTCAGCGAGTAGTCGACTCCAAGTCCTACACCCGCCTTGACGATATCCGCCTTGCTCAGGTTCTGCAGCGGGGCCTGGATGCGAAAAACCCGCCCTTCTACGCCGGCCTTGGTCGCCAGGTTGGCCATACGTTCGAACGACTCGACGAACTCTGGACGGCAGTCCGGGTAGCCGGAGTAGTCCACGGCGTTGACACCGATAAAGATGTCACGGGCGTTAAGCACCTCTGCCCAGCCCAGGGCCAGCGACAGGAACACGGTGTTACGTGCCGGCACATAGGTGACCGGGATACCCTCAGTGGGCGCCTCAGGCACGTCGATGGCGTTGTCGGTCAAGGCCGAGCCCCCAATGCCATTGAGGTTCAGACCAATCACCTTGTGCTCCACCACGCCTAGGTCGCGGGCAACACGGGCGGCGGCGTGCAACTCGGCATGGGAACGCTGACCATAGTCAAAGCTCATGGTGTAGCAGTTGTAGCCCTCGGCACGGGCCATCGCCACCACTGTGGCGGAGTCAAGGCCACCAGACAGCAGGATCACGGCACGTTTTTGATCAATGGTTTGTTCAGTCATTTCAGCGTCCTGGCTCGTCGTTCCAAAGGTATTTATGCAGCTGCAATTGCAGGCGCACCGGCAGATTGTCCGCGACCACCCAATCAGCGAGGTCGCGAGCGTTCAAGTCATGGTGACTCGGGGAGAACAGCACCTCACCGGCACGTCGGTCCAGGCCGTATTGGATCAGCTTGGAATTGGCCCAGTCATAGTCGTCCCGCGAGCAGATGACGAACTTGACCTGATCGTTGGCGGTGAGGAGCTCGATGTTCTCATAACGGTTGCGATGCGCTTCCTTGGAGTCCGGGGTCTTCAAGTCAACCACTCGGCTGACGCGAGGGTCGACCGCAGAAATGTCCAGGGCACCGCTGGTTTCCAGCGACACCTCGTAACCGGCGTCACACAACTGTTTGAGTAAAGGAATGGCATTGGGCTGAGCGAGGGGCTCGCCGCCCGTCACACACACGTAGCGCGGCCTGTAGCCGGCAACCTGCTCCAGGATGTCGTCGAGGGTGCGAACAGTGCCGCCACTGAAGGCATAGGCACTGTCACAGTACTGGCAGCGCAACGGGCAGCCGGTGAGACGCACAAATACGGTGGGCAGGCCGGCAGTGCGCGTTTCACCCTGTAACGAGTAAAAAACTTCGGTGATACGTAATGTGTCTTGCATAGTCGCCACGGGCGTAACAGCTAAACAGGCTGTCCGCCTCCGTCAGGCACTTTGTGGGATCCCGGCAAAGCGTGAACCCCAAAAAGCGTATTTCATAAAAGGGCGTGGATTCTAACGAAAAAACCCGCGACAGGCGCGGGTTTCTTCCAAGCGGGATTGCTGTACTTACAAACGCTGCAAATCACGCTGAGCCAGCTGAGCAGCAGAGGTACCCGGATACTGGGCCACTACTTGCTGCAGGATGCCTTTGACCTTGTCGGTATGACCCAGGCGGCGCTCTACATCAGCCAGTTTGTACAGCGAGTCAGGCACCTTGGAGTGCTTGGGGTATAGCTGGCTGACCTTGGCAAACGCCTGGCCTGCACCTTGCAAATCACCCTTGGCCAAGTTGACCTCCCCCAACCAGTACTGGGCATTGCCCGCGTACTGGCTGTTTGGATAACGACCCAGGAAAGCGGTGAACGCCTTGCTGGCCTTGTCGAAATCCTTGGCCTTGATCAGGTCGAAGGCCGCATCGTAATACAGCTTTTCCTTCGCCGGATCACCCGGTTCGCTGCTGGCGGCAGGAGCCTGGGCGGCGCCTGCGGCTGCACCACCGGCGGCGCTTGCGGCGCCACCGGCAGAAGAATTATCAGGAGTAGCGGCTGGTGTAACGCCGGCTCCTATACGTCGGTCAAGATCCTGGTAACGCTCCAGGCCTTCCTGCTTGAGCTGACGCACCTCATTCTGCAGAACTTCAATGGTGCCTTGTTGCTGCGCCAGTTGATCCTGCATGCGTTGCAGTTGGTTGAACAGTTCGCCCTGTGCCGAAGGAGCGGCCGTGGCCGCTCCCCCCGCATAGGCGCCGTTCGTGCCATAACCTGCAGGTGGATAGCTGCTCCCACTATTGTTATAGCCAGAGTTGCTATCTTCCACGGGAACCGCAGCCCACACCGCAAACGGTGCAAGGCTGAGAGCCAATACGGTTACAACACGACGGCACGTTCGCATGACGAATTACTTACGCAGTTCGACGCGACGGTTTTGAGCCCAGGATTGCTCGTCGTTGCCGGTAGCAACTGGACGCTCTTCACCGTAGGAAACCAGTTCCAGCTGAGCTGGGGAAACACCTTGCAGTACCAGGTAGCGCTGAACGGCTTTCGCACGACGCTCGCCCAGTGCCATGTTGTACTCACGAGTACCACGTTCGTCGGTGTTGCCTTCCAGAACAACGCGAGCGCCGTTACCTTTCAGGTCTTTCGCGTGAACGTCCAGAGCGCGCATGGCTTCTGGCTTCAGGTCCGAACTGTCGTATTCGAAGTAGAAAGTGGTGATCGCGCGCAGAGCAGCTTCTTCGCTCAGGGAGCCGTCAACTGCACCAGTGTTGGCGCCGTAACCAGCGTTTGGATCAACAGCTGCGCCTTCACCGGCATTGTCGCCGCCTTTAGACGAGCAACCAACGGCTACGGACAGAGCCAGAGCCAGAGCAGCAAACTTACCAAACTTCAGCATTTCCATCGTGAAACTCCTAATGAACCCCAGTGTGTTAAGTACTTCTTTTTGTAGCGCCGCGTCAGTTCAGGTAAGGGGACCAGGACGGTTCTCTGACTTCGCCTTGTGCGGTAGGAAGCGGGAGCCTTACGCGTCCATTAATGGACACGAGCATCAAGACTCCCCGGCCCTGCTGGCGGGTGGCGTAGATTACCATGGTGCCGTTGGGCGCAACAGTAGGCGACTCATCAAGAGTGCTATCTGTAAGGATTTTTACGCTTCCGCGCTGCAAATCTTGGGCCGCCACCTTGAAATTAGTGAAACCGTCCTGGCGATGGATCATTACCAGGGTCTTTTCATCGGCAGAAAGCTTCGGGTTAGCGTTGTAATTGCCGATAAAGGTCACACGTTCTGCACCACCACCGCCAACGCTGCTCTTATAGATCTGCGGTTTGCCGCCACGGTCTGAAGTGAAGTAGATGGTCGAACCATCCTTGCCCCAGAACGGTTCGGTGTTGATACCAGGGCCGGAAGTGACACGGGTGATCTGGCGCGAACCGAGGTTCATCACGTAGATATCCGGGTTACCGTCCTTGGACAGCACGAATGCCAGGCGATTGCCATCCGGCGACCAGGCTGGTGCACCGTTGAGGCCTTCGAAGTTGGTGATCTGCTCACGGCGACCGGTGTCGATGTGCTGAACGAAGATGCGCGGACGCTTCTGTTCAAACGACACATAGGCGATACGCTTGCCATCGGGCGCAAAACGCGGCGACAGGATCGGCTCGCGCGACTGCAGCAAGGTCACTGCACGGGCACCGTCGTAGTCCGAGCGCTGCAGGGTGTAGCGGGTGTTGTTCACCGAGAAACGCTCAGCCGTCACGTATAACATGCGGGTAGAGAACGCACCTTTGATGCCCACCAGCTTCTCGAACGACTGGTCGGAGATGTAGTGCGCCATGTCCCGCAGTTGATCGACACTGCCCGATACGCTGCCAGTCAGCACTTGCTGCTCGGTGGCCACGTTGAACAGGGCATATTGCACCTGCAGGCGGCCGCCCGCTGGCACGATGCTGCCTACCATCAGGTACTGGGCGCCCAGGGCTTTCCAGTCACGGTAGATCACTTCGCTGCCTTGGGTCGGCTGGCTGATCATGTTCTGTTTCGGAATTGGCGCGTAGTAACCCGAGTTGCGCAGGTCATTACCAATGATTTCCGCCATATCGTCTGGCAGCACGCTGCCGCCCTGCCAGCCAAACGGTACAACGGCGATCGGAGTGGCCCGGTCGCTACCGCTGGTTACCAGGATGTTCTTTTCATCCGCCGCCGCTATCCCTGCCATACAGCAAATAACGACAAGCATTCCTCGAAGAAGGTTTCTCACAAGGCTAGATCCTCAGGTGTGAATGTCATCTTGAATGAACGATAGGGAGCGAAGTCGCTTGGTTTCATTCCCTGCATCTCGGTCAGCCGGCCAATATTCTTGACCGCTGCAACCGCTGAACTGTCGAAAGAACCGTCGCCACTGGTCTTGGCCACGCTGACCGAAGTCACCGTACCGTCCGGCAACATGCCGATCTGCAATACCACTGTCATGCCTTTGCGTGCCGAAGGTGGACGTGTCCAGCCCTCTGCTGCGCGGGCGCGAATCAGATCGTCGAAACTGCCAGCGACTTCGTCACCACGCTCATCGGCCAGGGCCTGCTGACGTTGTGGCGTGTCGGAAAGCAAGTCTGCCAAGGCCTGGGCCTTTTTGTCTTCGGCGGATTTACGGGCTGCTTCCTGGGCCTTTTTCTTGGAGGCATCGGCGGCAGCTTTCTTCTTCGCGTCGTCGGCGACTTTCTTCTTCGCCTCGTCTGCTTCGGCTTTTTTCTTGGCGTCTTCGGCGGCTTTCTTCTTCGCGTCTTCGACTATCTTCTTCTTGGCTTCTTCAGCGGCCTTTTTCTTGGCCTCTTCTTCAGCCGCTTTCTTGGCTTCTTCTTCAGATTTTTTCTTGGCTATGTCAGCCAATTGTTTCTCTTCGGCTTTTTTAGCTTCGGCAGCTTTCTCGGCTTTCTTGGCTTCATCAGCCTTTTTCGCCTCGTCGGCCTTCTTCGCTTCGTCAGCCTTTTTCGATTCTTCGGCCTTTTGAGCCGCCTCTTCTTTCTTTTGTTCCGCAGCAGCCTTCACCGCTTCCTGCTCGACCTTCTTCTGTTCCATCTGTTCGACTTCAGTCTGGCGCGCAGCCGACTTCTGGGCCTCACCCGCAATCTTCTGATTGGTCTGGGTGGTGGCCTGACTCTTCGATTTCAGCTGATACAGGGTCGCCTGCACGATCGGCTTGGCTGGCGGCAGCTCCGGTGTCATGGCAAAGCTGACAAACAGCATGCCAAACACCAGAACGTGCAGGGCAATTGCCCAGACGCTAGGCCAGAAGTAGCTTTCCGAGGCGGACGGCTCTCGCTGTTGCTGCATCAGGGCGCCTCGGTAATCAAGCCAACATTACCGACCCCGGCCTTCTGCAGCCCGCCCATGGCGCCCATGACGGAGCCATAATCGACCGACTTGTCACCGCGGATGAACACCTGGGTGTGCTTGCCGCCTTCGTTGCCGGCACGGATGATTTTGGTCACGGCGTCGGTCATCTGCGGCAAGGTCATGGCCTTGTCCTGTTGTTTCTGGGTGTCGACTTCGCTGCCAAGGTTCCAGTAATAGGTCTTGTCAGCCTTGATCGAGATGGTCAGGACCTGGGTGTTGTTGTCCTGCGGCAAGGCTTCGCTGGAAACCTTGGGCAGATCAACCTTCACACCCTGATTGAGCATCGGCGCGGTCACCATGAAGATCACCAGCAGCACCAGCATCACGTCGATGTAAGGCACTACGTTCATCTCGGCGACCGGCTTGCGCTTTTTGCGAGCTCGAGCGATTAAAGCCATTGGGAATTACCTGCTTATTCTTCGCTGGTGTGCACTTTACGGTGCAGGATCGCCTGGAATTCATCGGCGAAGGTGTAGTAACGGCCAATCAGGGTTTCGCTGGTTGCAGCGAAACGGTTGTAGGCAATTACTGCGGGGATTGCAGCGAACAGGCCAATGGCAGTGGCGATCAGCGCTTCGGCGATACCCGGGGCCACGGTGGCCAGGGTCGCTTGCTGGGCCGTTGCCAGGCCACGGAATGAGTTCATGATGCCCCATACGGTGCCGAACAGGCCGATGTACGGGCTGACCGAACCGACGGTGGCAAGGAATGGCAGGCTCTGCTCGAGCTTTTCTTCCTCGCGGGAGATTGCTACACGCATGGCACGGGCCACGCCTTCCATGACCGCTTCAGGATCAACGCCAGACTGCTGGCGCAGGCGGGAAAATTCCTTGAAGCCGGCGCGGAAGATCTGCTCGACGCCCGAATCCGGGTCCGGGTTGCTGCCCGCCTGGCGATACAGCTTGGACAGATCGATACCCGACCAGAAGCGCTCCTCGAAGCTCTCCAGGGCACGTCGACCGGCGCGCAACAGATTGCTGCGCTGAAAAATCATGACCCATGAGGTAACCGATGCGGCTACCAGGGTCAGCATTACCAGTTGAACCACGACACTGGCATTGCTGACCAGGCTCCACATGGAGGAATGGTCGACGACGGTAGGTTCCACGCTAAATCTCCTGCTCTGATTGTTTACCGGCGCCGCTCACGTCGGCAAAGGCCGCACGTAAAGCTTCGGGAATGGCCCGGGGTTTCAAACTATTGGTGCGCACACACGCCACCAGGAACTGCCCCTCACAGAGCAGCGTTGCATCCGTTGCCCGCCTGACCTGCTGTTTAAAGCGCAGGCTGACACGGTTCAATTCGATTACTTCTGCACTGACCAGTAATTCATCGTCCAGTCGCGCCGGCGCGTAGTAACGGGCCTCGCTGGAATGCACGACAAACAACAGGTCCTCCCCTGCAAGCGCGGATTGGGCAAAGCCCAGCTCCCGCAGCCGCTCGGTTCGAGCCCGCTCCATGAATTTCAGGTAGTTGACGTAATACACGATGCCGCCCGCATCGGTGTCCTCGTAATAAACGCGACAGCGATGTGCGAACGACTGATCCCCGTTTTGCGCGCGCATACTCTAGTGCTTACTCCTCAGGTTGCCAATCCAGCCAGGCAACTGTTTTTCATTCTCTGCAACATTTCTAACGAAAGAATGACGACGCCAGCCACTAGGACAGCACAAACGCCGAATAAATCGACCTGCCATGCCTTTTTAATCGTCCACTGCATCGAGGAATTCGTCTACCACAGGCATCTCTCCCAATCGTGACGGAATGTTTAACCCGAAGTGTAAATACGCGTGGCGCGTGACCACCCGCCCCCTTGGCGTACGCATGATGTAACCCTGTTGAATCAGGTACGGTTCCAGCACATCCTCGATGGTATGGCGCTCCTCACTGATGGCAGCAGCCAGACTGTCCACACCCACCGGCCCACCATCGAACTTCTCGATCATGGTCAGCAGCAGGCGCCGGTCCTGATGATCGAAGCCATGTTCATCGACGTCCAGCAGGTTCAGCGCCAGGTCAGCCACGGCCTTGGTGATATGGCCCTTGGCCCGCACTTCGGCAAAATCGCGTACCCGGCGCAGCAAACGGTTGGCTATCCGCGGCGTACCACGGGCCCGCCGGGCAATCTCGAAGGCGCCTTGCGGGTCGAGCGGCAAGCCGAGAATCCCCGCCGAACGACTGACAATCGTCGCCAGGTCGGCAGTGCTATAGAACTCTAGACGTTGAACAATGCCGAAACGGTCTCGCAACGGGTTGGTCAGCATACCCGCACGGGTGGTTGCGCCGACCAGGGTGAATGGCGGCAGGTCGAGTTTGATCGAGCGCGCCGCCGGCCCTTCACCGATCATGATGTCCAACTGGAAGTCTTCCATGGCTGGGTACAGCACTTCTTCGACGATGGGCGATAGCCGGTGGATTTCGTCGATGAACAGCACATCATGGGGTTCAAGGTTGGTCAACAGCGCAGCCAGGTCGCCCGGGCGCTCCAGCACCGGGCCGGAGGTGCTCTTGATCGACACGCCCATTTCCTGGGCGATGATGTTGGCCAGGGTGGTCTTACCCAACCCCGGCGGGCCGAAGATCAACGTATGGTCCAGGGACTCACTGCGCCCGCGCGCCGCCTGGATGAACAGCTCCATCTGCTCGCGCACGGTGGGCTGGCCAATGTAGTCGGCAAGGCTCAGGGGGCGGATGGCCCGATCCTGGACCTCTTCACGGTCGCGAGGGCCGGTGGCCGCAATCAGACGATCAGCTTCAATCACTTAAATCATTCCCTTCAGGGCTCGGCGGATCATGTCTTCAGCGCTCAGGTTCTTGTCCTTGATGGACGACACGGCCTTGCTGGCCTCCTGGGGCTTGTAGCCCAGGGAGATCAGCGCATTGACGGCATCGCTTTCGGCACTGGCGACCTGAGCCGCCGGCATATCCGGCTGGTTCGGCACCAGTGCAAACATGCTCGGCACCACTTCCCAGGCCTTGAAGCGGTCCTTGAGCTCCACCAGCAGGCGCTCAGCGGTTTTCTTGCCGACACCCGGCACCTTGGTCAGCGCTGAGGTGTCCTGGGCCGAAACGGCACGTACCAACTCATCCACTTCCAGGCTCGACATCAGTGCCAGAGCCAGCTTCGGGCCTACACCATTGAGGCGGATCAGCTCGCGGAAGAAATCGCGGTCGCGCTTGCCGATGAAACCATAGAGTAGTTGCGCGTCTTCGCGCACCACCAGATGGGTGTGCAAGGTTATCAGCTCACCGACCGACGGTAGGCGGTACAGGGTGGTCATGGGCACTTCCAGCTCATACCCCAGCCCGTTTACATCCAGAATCAGGTGCGGTGGCTGTTTCTCCGCCAGAGTGCCGCGCAAGCGTCCAATCACAGTTCAGATCCTTAAAGCTTGAGGTCAGATCAAAGCCCGACCATAACGATTGCGCTGATGCTATCAGAGACGCAGGCGCCCGCCACGACTGCGTGCCGTACCGAGGCCGTGGGGCAACAGGCTGGAGCGGGTGTGGGCATGGCAAATGGCAATGGCCAGGGCGTCAGAGGCATCGATCTGTGGTTTTGAGGTGAGCTTGAGCATGTGCATGACCATCATCTGCACCTGCTCTTTATTGGCTGCTCCGGTGCCGACCACGGCCTGCTTGACCTGGGTCGCCGTGTATTCGGCGATTTCCATGCCCTCCTCCGCCCCCGCGACGATGGCGGCGCCACGGGCCTGGCCCAGCTTCAGGGCCGAGTCGGCGTTTTTGGCCATGAACACCTTTTCAATGCCCATGGTCACCGGTCCATAGGTCTGGATCACTTCACGCACGCCGCGATAGACAATCTGCAAGCGTTCAGCCAGTTCCCCGGCGCCGGTACGGATACAGCCCGATGCCACGTAGATACAGCCGCGCGGGGTCTGCTGCACCACACCAAAGCCGGTGATGCGCGAACCGGGGTCGATACCTAGGATTAAAGTCATAACGCCTGCAAGTAGGGTAAACACATTTTTTGATACAGAGAAGATCCCATGTGGGAGCGGGCTTGCTCGCGAAAGCGGTACTTCAGTCACGCATGTACTGATTGACAGACCGCTTTCGCGAGCAAGCCCGCTCCCACATTTTGGTCTACACCAGCCTTCAGACTAGCTGTGCGGCCACGTCCTCTGGAATGTCGGCGTTGGAGTAGACGTTCTGTACATCATCCAGGTCTTCAAGCATATCCAGCATCTTGAGCACCTTCTGCGCGCCATCCAGGTCCAGCTCGGCACTGGTGGTCGGCAGCATGACGATCTCCGCGTCGGTACCTTTGAATCCAGCGGCCTCCAGCGCGTTACGCACCGCATAGAAGCCGGCAAACGAGGTGAAGACATCAATGGAACCATCTTCATTGGTCACCACGTCGTCGGCATCCGCCTCCATCGCAGCTTCCATCAGTGCGTCTTCATCCGTACCCGGCGCGAAGGTGATCTGCCCCTTGCGCTCGAACAGATAGGCTACCGAACCATCCGTACCCAGGTTGCCGCCGCACTTGCTGAATGCATGGCGTACAGCTGCCGCAGTGCGGTTGCGGTTGTCGGTCATGCACTCGACCATCACTGCGACGCCGCCCGGGCCGTAACCTTCATAGGTCAGCTCGACCATGTCGTCGGTATCCGCCGCACCCGCACCACGGGCCACGGCGCGATCGATGATGTCACGACTCATGTTGGCACCCAGGGCCTTGTCCAACGCCAGGCGCAGGCGTGGGTTGGAACCTGGATCACCACCGCCCTGGCGGGCAGCGACGGTCAGTTCGCGAATCCACTTGGTGAAAATCTTGCCTTTCTTGGCATCCTGACGCTCTTTGCGGTGCTTGATGTTCGCCCACTTGGAATGGCCAGCCATAACACAACTCCGAAATTCTTATAGAAACCTTTCAATCCCGCCCCAGGCAGGAGTTCTCTCTTTTAAACGCAAAGGCGCATCCGAAGATGCGCCTTTTTGACTGCGTACAACCTTATCGCGCTTTCACGCCGCAGCCTTACTCAGCCTTCGGCGCCTCGCGCAGACGGATATGCAGCTCGCGCAATGCCTTGGCATCCACCACACCCGGTGCCTGGGTCATGACGTCCGCAGCGCTCTGGGTTTTCGGGAAGGCAATCACTTCACGGATTGACTGGGCACCGGTCATCAGCATCACCAGGCGGTCAAGGCCAAAGGCCAGGCCACCGTGGGGTGGAGCGCCGTATTTCAGGGCATCGAGCAGGAAGCCGAACTTCTCTTCCTGTTCCGCTTCGTTAATGCCCAGCAGGCGGAAGACCGACTGCTGCATCTCTTTGCGGTGGATACGGATCGAGCCGCCACCCAGCTCGGTACCGTTGAGCACCATGTCGTAGGCACGGGACAGAGCGCCAGCCGGGTTGGCTTCCAGCTCTTGCGGCGTGCACTTGGGTGCGGTGAATGGGTGGTGCAGGGCGCTGAAGCTGCCGTCGTCATTCTCTTCGAACATCGGGAAGTCGACGACCCACATTGGCGCCCACTTGCAGGTCAGCAGGTCAAGGTCGTGGCCCAGCTTGATCCGTAGCGCGCCCAGGGCCTCACTGACGATCTTGGCCTTGTCGGCACCGAAGAACACGATATCGCCATCGACTGCGCCAACGCGATCGAGGATCACATTGAGCTTGTCTTGCGGGATGTTCTTGACGATTGGCGACTGCAGGCCTTCAACACCCTTGGCGCGCTCGTTGACCTTGATGTAAGCCAGGCCCTTGGCGCCGTAGATGCCGACAAACTTGGTGTAGTCGTCGATCTGCTTGCGCGGCATGCTCGCCCCGCCTGGCACACGCAGTGCGGCGATACGGCATTTCGGGTCGTTGGCCGGGCCGCTGAACACCTTGAAGTCGACTTCCTTGAGCTGGTCGGCAACGTCGACCAGTTCCAGCGGGTTACGCAGGTCTGGCTTGTCGGAACCGTAGCGGCGCATGGCTTCTTCGAAGGTCATGTGCGGGAACTCGCCGAACTCCAGGCCCAGCACTTCCTTGAACAGGTTGCGGATCATTTCTTCGGTCAGGCCCATGATCTCTTTTTCATCGAGGAAGCTGGTCTCGATGTCGATCTGGGTGAATTCCGGCTGGCGGTCGGCGCGCAGGTCTTCGTCACGGAAGCACTTCGCGATCTGGTAGTAACGATCGAAGCCGGCGACCATCAACAGTTGCTTGAACAGCTGCGGCGATTGCGGCAGGGCAAAGAAGCTACCGGCGTGGGTACGGCTTGGCACCAGGTAGTCACGTGCGCCTTCTGGCGTAGCGCGGGTCAGGATCGGCGTCTCGACGTCAAGGAAGCCATTCTCGTCGAGGAAGCGGCGGATGCTGGTGGTCATGCGCGAACGCAAGCGCAGCTTCTCGGCCATTTCCGGGCGACGCAGGTCGAGGAAGCGATAACGCAGGCGGGTTTCTTCGCCAACATCGGAGAACTCGTTAAGCGGGAACGGCGGGGTTTCCGACTCGTTCAACACTTCGAGCTCGTAGCCCAGGACTTCGATCATGCCCGACGCCATGTTGGCGTTGGTGGCACCGGCCGGACGCAGGCGAACCTTGCCGGTGATTTTCACGACGTACTCGCTGCGCACACGGTCAGCGGCGGCGAAGCTCTCGGCGCGATCCGGGTCGAATACCACCTGGGCCAGACCGTCACGATCACGGATATCGAGGAAAATCACCCCGCCATGGTCGCGGCGACGGTGGACCCATCCGCAAAGGGTGATTTCCTGACCTTCCAGGGTCTCGTTCAGTTGGCCGCAATAGTGGCTGCGCATCATGGTAGTGGTTTCACTTCTCGTAATTCGAAATTCGGTGGAGTTCCTGCCCGGATACCGCACCTGTTGAGTCAGGCCACGGATAATGCAGGAGCTCGCGCGTAGAGTTCAACTCAGTCTGCTTTGTCGCCGCCCGCCAGATTCTTCTTGGCGCCGGTCTTGAAGTCGGTCTCGTACCAGCCGCTACCGCTCAGGCGAAAGCCCGGCATGGACAACATCTTTTTCAGCTCGGGCGCCCGGCATGCCGGGCAATCGACCAACGGCGCGTCGCTGATCTTTTGAATGGCTTCCAACTGATGACCACAGGAAGCACATTGGTAATCGTACATGGGCATGGAATATCTCGGCGATCACGTCACTGCTGCGCCACGCCCCGTACCAGCCGGTCTGCGCAGCAAAGGGCGAGATTATATCCGTTAAATCGAGGCTGTGCAGCCGTGGTAACGTGCAGCACACTATATAGAAACACCCCGGCCCGCCTGATATGGGGTAACCCGGCTACATAACCCCAGCCTGATCTGCGGTGGATACCTGCCCCTTCAACGCATGCACCACACAGACCACCCTGACCAGACCGCTGAAATTCTTGACCCCGCCATAACGCAAATGCACCTCGCGATCCACGTAAGACAACAAGGCACTGATCGAACAGGTATTGATCCTGGCTATTTCGCCAAGGATATTCCAATAGACTTCCTCAAGCCGCAGGCATGTCGAAAAACCATTCAACCGGACAGAACGTGATAATGGCCGGGCCAATGCCATGTCGAATCCTTTGACAAAAGGATCGTTCTTTATCTTGTAGGCACCAGAAGTTTCCAGCACACCTTTACCCATGCTACGCGACATACACTTGACACTCCCTTGCCAAACGGCTCTTGAATAAACGGCTGTTATTGGCCGCTGAGCCTATAAAACATCAAGCAGGCAAGTGCAGCCAGAAGACGGAGAGTCGCTGTTCGTAGGACAAGCCAACGCATGTATCAGGAAGCAATCAGGTGAAACCAGTGGTACCCGCCGGGTGCCACTGGCCGGCAGCGTTTATTTGCCTTCGAGCAGTGCGCGCAGCATCCAGGCGGTTTTTTCATGAATCTGCATACGCTGGGTCAGCAAGTCCGCAGTCGGCTCATCGCTGACTTTATCCAGCAACGGGAAGATCCCGCGGGCCGTGCGGGTAACGGCTTCCTGGCCATCGACCAGCTGCTTAATCATGTTCTCGGCGCTGGGCACTCCTTCTTCTTCCTTGATAGAAGAAAGGCGCGCGTAGATAGAGTAGGCACCCGGCGCAGGAAAGCCCAGGGCACGAATACGTTCGGCAATGGAGTCAACGGCCAGCGCCAGTTCGTTATATTGCTCCTCAAACATCAAGTGCAATGTACGGAATTGCGGCCCCGTGACGTTCCAATGAAAGTTATGGGTTTTCAGATAAAGTACATAGGTATCCGAAAGCAGTCGTGAAAGTCCGTCAACAATGGATTTACGATCTTCTTCACTGATACCGATATCGATTGCCATGTCTATTCCCTTCAATTGATGAAAATTCATTGATCAGGTGCCTACCCACTCTAGCAAGAGTACTCGCCTTGCGCAGCCCTACTGCCACACGAGGCCTGCGGCAAATCGCCTCTTTGCATCGCGTTCGACCACGGCCGGCAAGGCCTGGCGCGGCAAAAAACACCCACACCCGTCTAGGACAAGGGTTTGCCGCAGAAATGCCATAATCTTCGCAACGCCTTGAAACGCTTGATTTGAGAAGGCACAGGCTTTGCTGTTAAATAGGCAGCGTGTCGCCACCGCTATTTCCTGCGGCAAGCGGCATAGGCTGAATAATCGCGCACGTGCCCAACGCCTCCCATTGTTCAGAAGCGAACCGTGCCAGTCAGCTCTTCCTTCGTGATCCGTCTTAACGTGAGTTAATCAAAATGTTGAAAATCGTCCACCTGCTAACGGGCGCTGCAGCTTTGCTGCTGTCCTTTATCCCGAGCCTGCAACCAGAAAGCCTGCCGTACCTGCAACAACACGACGCGCTGTACCTGGCTCTGTTCGGCCTTCTCAACCTGACGCTGGCGCCAGTGATTCCCTACTGGAACAAAGGCACACGCCATCAACTGCAAAACCTGGTCAGCGCACTGCTGGTCCTGGCTGTCGTCGTACAAACCCTCACCCTCCTGGCGCCCATGCCTGAAGTCGGCGGCCACCCGGCCATCCTGCTCAGCCTGGCCATTGCTGCTGCCGCTATCGTTCTTCACCTGGCCATCAGCTTTTACCGCTCGTCTGCACCTGCCACCTCGCAAAACTACGACATGACCAACCGGGATACCGGGACCGTCAAGTGGTTCAACACCTCCAAGGGCTTCGGCTTTATTTCCCGGGACTCGGGCGACGATATCTTCGTCCACTTCCGGGCCATTCGCGGCGAAGGCCATCGCGTCCTGGTAGAAGGCCAGCGCGTGGAGTTCTCCGTCATGAACCGTGACAAAGGCCTGCAAGCGGAAGACGTGATCGCTGCACTGCCGCGTCGCTGATCCCAGGCAAGGCCCGAAAAAAAACCGCGATGCCGTTGATACTGCATCGCGGTTTTTTATGGTCGGGAGCTTTCCCCAACCCTCAATAATGAGGCGGCGGCGCTTCTTCCTCGGAGGACTCGAACTGCCCGCCCATTTCTTCCTGGCGCTTGAGCAAGGCGGTCATCTGCAATTGCAGGCGCTCTACCGCACGCTGCTGGACAACCAGGATGTCATTCAATGTCTCGATAGTGTCGTCCTGGAAAGCCAGGCGGCTCTCAAGGTCCATCACTCGGTCTTGCAGGTCCATGGCTCAGTCCTGGGCAAAAGTGAATTCGGGCGGCAACAACTCGCGCAGGCGGCTTCGAATCACCGCCACCTGCTCGTCGGTGTAAGGCACTGCCGGGTGTCGACCCCAGACCGGGGCGGGCCAGGCCACATCGCTGCGCTTGCGCACTATCACGTGCACATGTAATTGGTTGACCACGTTACCCAGGGCGCCAATGTTCATTTTATCGGCGCCGAACCCTTCATTGAGCAACTGCGCCAATGCTGTGGTTTCTTGCCACAACCGGGACTGGTCGCCCGCATCAAGCTGGAACACTTCGCTGATACCTGCAATCCGTGGCACCAGGATAAGCCATAGGTAGTTTGAGTCGTTGGACAGCAGCAGCCGGCACAGGGGGAATTCCCCGATGGGCCAGGTGTCGTTTTGCAGACGTGGATCCAAGGCGAACACCGCAGTTACTCCGTTCGGCTAGTCAGTTTCAGGCGCCCAGCATACCTGCGAATGGCGCCTGCTTCACGGGGCAATCCACCCATGCCCACAGGCAATCGGCCTGCCCGGCACCAACGCACCAAAATGAGTCTTTTATGCCCCGCATCGGGCAAGGCTTATCCGCCGATTACTCACTGCACAGGGTGGACCGGTAACATTTCTGACAGAAACGCATTTTTACCCGTTCGAAATCCCGCACAACCGGTGTCCGAAATTCCAAAAAAAACCACGCCAAAGCCCCGTGCCCAAGCGGTTTTCACAGACCCACCCTATTTTTCACGAAAAAATGACATCTGCCTGTCAGTTTGAGCACGCTTGTTGCATTCACTCCCACATCGTCGGCAACAGCACTTGCCAGGAAGGCAGTGTTTCACGATAAAAAGAACAGTGAGTCAATACACAAACAGGAAGTTTTAAAACTTTGGGCAGGGTATTTTCCACCTCTGCCGAGGGTATTAAAAACAGTATTGAAGTTGTCAGTCTGGTTACAAACAGACTGTAAATTTGCGACATGGATCTAGCAATTTACGACAGCCTCGCAAAGAAGCTGAATGGACAGATGTGCAAGTATCGCCAATTATTGCCGGCGTGCTATAAGTTTGCGTTGTCACAAAAAAGAAAGAGTCGCCCAGACAAAAATACAGGTGGGACGGCAGTACTCTTCCTAAATCCAAAGGAGCAAATCACGATGCGCGTGATGAAGTGGAGCATGATCGCCCTCGCTGTTTCAGCAGGCACCTCACAGTTCGCAATGGCGTCCGCCCAAGATGATGCCAAAGGCTTTGTCGAAGACAGTACCTTCAGCATCAATACCCGCACCCTGTACTTCAGCCGGGACAACCGTAACAACAATTCGGGCAAAAGCTACACCCGGGAAACCGGCCTGGGCTTCAACGGCTTGTACCAGTCGGGCTTCACCCAGGGCACCATTGGTGTCGGTGTTGACGTCATCGGCCTGCTGGGCGTGAAACTGGACAGCGGCAAAGGTCGCAGTGGCACTGGCTTGTTCCCGACCGGTTCCGACGGTCGCTCGCAGGATGACTACTCCAAGGGCGGCGGCGCCATCAAGTTCCGTCTCTCCAATACCGTGCTGAAAGTCGGCGACCAGTACACCACCGCACCGGTATTTGCATCTGACGACAGTCGCTTGCTGCCGGAGCTGCCGCAAGGTATCTCGATCGTCAGTAACGAGATCAAGGACCTCAAGCTCGAAGCCGGTCACTTCACCTCCAGCGTCGCGCAGGCCCAGACCTTCAAGGACAGTATCCTCGACTTCCCTGAAACCTCCCGGGGCATCAAGCAAGCCAACTTCGTGGGCGGTACCTACGGCTGGACGCCTGAGTTCACCACCAGCCTCTACTACTCGAAAGTTGAAGACTACTGGCGCAAATACTACGCCAACGTCAACTGGACCCACGCCCTGAGCGATGACCAGTCGGTAGCCGTAGACTTCAACATCTACGACACCAAGAGCGACGGTGCCGGCCTGCAGCGCGCCTACAAAGACAACGTTACCAAACTCGACAACCGCGCGTTCAGCTTGCAGGGTGCCTACACCATCGGTGCACACACCTTCACCCTGGCAGCCCAGAAGGTTACCGGCGATGGCGACTACGGCTACGGCATCGATGGCGGCGGTACAGTGTTCCTGGCCAACTCGGTGGCCCGTTCCGACTTCAACGCCGAAGGCGAAAAATCCTTCAAGGCCCGTTACGACCTCGACATGGCCACCTTCGGTGTACCTGGCCTGAGCTTCCTGGCTGCGTACATCACCGGTAGTGGTGCCAACACGGCCCTGACCTCGAACGGCAAAGAGTGGGAACGTGACCTTGAGGCCAAGTATGTGATCCAGAGCGGCCCGGCCAAAGACCTGAGCCTGCGTATTCGTCAAGCGACTTATCGCTCGTCTGATGGCGTTTACTACGGTTCTTCGTCTATTGATGAACTGCGCCTGATCGCGCAATACCCACTGAACATCTTGTAATTGGCAGATTAATTACAATGATGAATTAGAGTCTCGACTCTAATAAAAAGCCGCTCACTTGGTACTTTGTGAGCGGCTTTTTTATTGCAGTTTTTTTACATCACAGAATAACTAGCAAGCTAGGGAAGGTCTGAAGTAAGCAGCCGTTTTTAACGGCCTCGCTGTCTGAGGTTCAAAAAACACCGACTTAATCGAAAATCAGACCTTTCCTCCTGTCAGTTCACTGTTTTTTGCGGAATAGCACCTTTTCAGGGCTCATTGTCCACATCACAGGCGCACCTCGCCTGCATTCAACAGTCGTTTTCGCATCATCCACAGGTTCGATAAGGCAAACAGTGTGGTCTGCTGCGCGGTGTTTTTCACCAAGCCTCGGAAGCGGACTTTCGTATAACCAAACTGGCGCTTGATCACCCTGAATGGATGCTCAACCTTGGCCCGGACTTGAGCTTTCGCGTATTCGATTTTGCGGCGCATGCGACCGATCAGGCTCTTTTTTGCATGCTTCTTATAGCTGCTGGGGCGCGCTGCGATCGACCAG
This sequence comes from Pseudomonas fluorescens, assembly GCF_000730425.1. Taxonomy (NCBI): domain Bacteria; kingdom Pseudomonadati; phylum Pseudomonadota; class Gammaproteobacteria; order Pseudomonadales; family Pseudomonadaceae; genus Pseudomonas; species Pseudomonas fluorescens. Next base: position 2,369,149 of record NZ_CP008896.1, read on the forward strand.
ATCATCTGGCGATGTTGATGCTCCGCACGCTTCTCCACGCCGGTGTAACCGGCATCGCCAGAGACGTAAGTTTCCTCGCCATGCAGCAACTGATCGACCTGAGTCACGTCCGCCACATTCGCCGCCGTGCCCACCACGCTATGTACCAGACCGGATTCAACATCGACACCGATGTGCGATTTCATCCCGAAATAGTACTGATTTCCTTTCTTTGTCTGGTGCATTTCGGGGTCGCGTTTACCGTCCTTGTTCTTGGTCGAACTGGGCGCATGAATGATCGTCGCATCGACCACAGTTCCCTGACGCAGCAGCAAACCTCGGTCGCCCAAATAGCCGTTGATGACCTGCAAAATCCCACCGGCCAGCTCATGTTTTTCCAACAGCCGGCGGAAGTTGAGGATCGTGGTTTCATCCGGAATCCGATCCAAATGCAGCCCGGCAAACTGGCGCAGAATCGTGGTTTCGTAGAGGGACTCTTCCATCGCCGGATCGCTGTAGCCGAACCAGTTTTGCATCAGATGAACCCGCAGCATGGCCATCAACGGATACGCCGGACGACCGCCTTCACCCTTCGGATAATGCGGCTCGATCAACGCAATCAGGCCTTTCCAGGGCACGACCTGATCCATCTCAATCAGGAAACGCTCACGGCGGGTCTGCTTACGTTTGCCTGCGTACTCGGCATCAGCGAAAGACATTTGCTTCATCGGGGCTCAACCGTTCAGTTCGTGGGACAGCCGTATCTCACCAGATTTGGAAGTCTTTTTCAGAGTTTCCCTAGCTATCCAGATGCAAGAGTCGAATAAAACTTGACCTTTCGGCCAAGTTCAATCCCCGCCCTTACTTGGCTGCTGCTTCCTGCATCACCCGGATAACTCGCTGAGGAAACGGAATATCAATCCCGGCCGCTTTCAAACGGTCACGTGCCAGCTCATTAAACATAAACAGCACATCCCAGTAATCCGCAGTCTTGGTCCATACCCGCAGGGAAACCGTGATGGAGCTGTCGCCCAGGGTCGAAATCACGGCCTCAGGTTTCGGGTCAGCCAATACCCGTGGGTCCTTGGCCAGCTCCAGCAACACTGCCCGGGCTTTCTGCAGGTCAGCGTCGTAGTCGACACCCACGTCAAACACCACCTTGCGGGTCGGCTGACGATTGGTGTTGGTAATGATGCCGTTGGACAAGATGCCGTTGGGCACGATGACTGTCTTGTTGTCGCCGGTCCGGATCACCGTATGGAAGATCTGGATGCTGTCGACGGTACCCGAAGTACCCTGGGCCTCGATCCAGTCACCGATACGGAACGGGCGGAACAACAGGATCAACACGCCACCGGCAAAGTTGGCCAGGCTGCCTTGCAGCGCCAGGCCAATGGCCAGGGTCGCGGCACCAATCGCGGCGACGAACGAGGTGGTTTCGACACCGATCATCGAGGCCACGCTGACAATCAGCATCACTTTGAGCACGATATTCGCAAGGCTGGTCACAAAGCCCTGCAACGCCAGGTCAGCATTACGCAAGGCCAGCAGGCGCCCTACTTTGTGGGTCAGTTTGTTGATCAGCCACCAGCCGATGGCCAGGGTCAGTACCGCCAGCAATACCCGGCTGCCGTACTCCATGATCATCGGGACCCAGGCTTGGGAAGCCTTGATCAATTGATCCACTTCAGCGTTCAAGTCCATCTAGATTCTCCTGTTTACCACTGCATATAGAGGTCGCCACAGCAATTGAGCCCCGTAGGGCTCAATCGTTTCTGCAAGTTCTGGGGCGTGGGACGTCGAAAAGCCCTACGGGTTCCCCAAAACCGGGTCAATCGCGGAAGTTATTGAACTGCAGCGGCATGTCGAAGGTCTTGGCGCGCAGGGCGGCAATCGCTTCCTGCAAATCGTCGCGTTTCTTACCGGTGATACGCACCTGCTCGCCCTGGATCGCTGCCTGGACCTTGAGCTTGGCGTCCTTGACATGAGCGACGATTTTTTTCGCCAGTTCCTTGTCGATCCCTTCCTTGAGCACGGCTTCCTGCTTCATCAACTTGCCCGAAGCATAGGCATCCTTGACTTCAAGGCACTGCACATCGATCTTGCGCTTGACCAGGGCCAGCTTGAGGATCTCGATCATCGCTTCCAGCTGGAAATCGGCTTCAGCGGTCAGGTTGACCGTCAGTTCCTTTTCCTTGAACTCGAAGCTGCCCTTGCCTTTCAAGTCATAGCGACGGTCCAGCTCCTTGACGGCGTTCTCGACGGCGTTGGTGACTTCGTGCTTGTCCAGTTCAGATACCACGTCGAACGACGGCATGTAGTTTCTCCAATAAAAAAGGGGCGCGGCTCAGTAGAGATGGAGCACGCCTGGCTTGCGGGTAAAATGCCGGGGCATTATAACGGCTCTTTACCCTGAGCTGCTTGGCTCACCCAAAGGCCGACGGAGCAAAATTGATGTCCACCACCTGGCATGTCCTCGGCGCAGGCAGTCTCGGCACATTATGGGCCACACGCCTGGCCCGCACGGGCCTGCCTGTGACGCTGATCCTGCGGGATCAGGCGCGCCTGGCCAGTTATCAGGCATCGCCGGGGCTGACCCTGGTCGAACAGGGGCATGCCCACACTTACCCGGTGATTGCACAGACATCCGACAGCCCCGAGCCAATTGATCGCCTGCTGGTCGCATGCAAAGCCTACGACGCCCCAGGCGCCGTCGCACAGTTGGCCCAACGCCTGACACCCAACGCGGAGGTGATCCTGCTGCAAAACGGCCTGGGCAGCCAGGATGCAGTTGCCGCGCAGCTACCCCAGACGCGTTGCATCTTCGCTTCCAGCACCGAGGGCGCGTTTCGCCAAAATGATGGCAGCGTGGTGTTCGCCGGCCATGGCTTTACCTGGCTGGGTGACGCCAGCCATCCCACGGCGCCGCGGTGGCTGGAGGACTTGCATACGGCCGGCATTCCCCACCAATGGAGCACCGATATCCTCACGCGCCTGTGGCGAAAACTGGCGCTCAACTGTGCGATCAATCCACTGACCGTGCTCTATCAATGCCGCAACGGTGGGTTGCAGGAGCATCACTGCGAAGTCGCGACCCTGTGCGCCGAACTCGCCGAACTGCTGGAGTGCTGCGGCCAGCCGGCGGCGGCCCAGGACCTGCCGGCCGAAGTGGAGCGGGTAATCCAGGCGACGGCAAGCAACTTCTCGTCGATGTACCAGGATGTGGCCAACGGGCGGCGCACCGAGATCAGCTATCTGCTCGGCCACGCCTGTCAGGCGGCCCTGCGCCATCGCCTGAGCCTGCCACACCTGCAACAGCTGCATGTACGCCTGGCCGGCTACCTGGACGCACGCGGATTGCCCAGTGACTGAAGCACGCGCTACCCTGCCAACTTGATCCTTGCCTGCGAAACAACCTGATGCCACTGCGCCAACGTCTCGAAAATCTCCCCGTTGGGCAGAAACTGCTGGCGGCCCTGCTGGTACTGCTGACCACTGTACTGCTGGTGGCTAACCTGACCTTTATCAGCGCCGCCTACTGGATCTCCCAGGAAAGCATGGCCCCCCAAGCCTTGCAAGCGATTGGCAGGCTGGTGTCCAACCCGGCCCTTGCCGCGCAAGCCCTGGACTCTCCCGCCAAGGCCGATGCCCTGCTCAACGAGCTGACCAGCTATTCGCCGCTGCGGGCGGCGGCCCTGTATGACGGCGAAGGCAATCGCCTGGCACAGTTGCAACAAGGTGATCACCTGCAACTGCCAGCGCACTACCGCGATATCGAAGCCTGGCGGATTACCGAATTTCGTAGCAATCAAGTCATCACCCTGCCCCGCCCCAGCCAACCCTCCGGGCATCTGTTGCTGGTGGCCAGCAGCGAACTGCCGGTCGCCTTCTACACCGGCACCCTGACCGCCAGCCTCGGCATCCTGATTTTCAGCATCCTGCTGTGGCTGGTGATCGCCCGGCAGATCAAGCGCCTGATTACCCGGCCCATCCACGAACTGGAAGAGTTGTCGCGCCAGGTAACCCGCGAAGAGAACTACGCCCTGCGGGCCGGTCGCGGCAACCATGACGAAATCGGCAGCCTGGCCGAAGCGTTCAATACCATGCTGTCACGCATCGAAGCCCGGGAGCAGCAACTCAAGCGCGCGCGGGACGACTCCCAGGCCGCCTATGACCAAGCCCAGGGCCTGGCCGAGGAAACGCGGCATACCAACCGCAAGCTGGAGCTGGAAGTCCAGGTGCGCAGCAAGATCGAGAAAAAACTCACCGGCTTTCAGAATTATCTGAACAGCATCATCGACTCCATGCCGTCCGCCTTGATCGCCCTGGACGAGCAGCTCTATGTCACGCAATGGAACCAGGAAGCCAGTGCCCTTTCCGGCACGCGCCTGGGGGAAGCGCTGAACCAGCCAATCTTCCTCGCTTTTGAGCCGCTCAAACCCTATCTGCCCCAGCTCAAGGCCACCGTGGAACAACACACAGTGGAGCGCATCGAGCGCGTCACCTGGGTCAAGGACGACGAACCCAGGCACTATGCCCTGACCTTTTACCCGCTGATGGGCGGCGCCGGGCGTGGGGTGGTGATCCGTATCGATGACATCACCCAGCGCCTGTCCCTGGAAGAAATGATGGTGCAGTCGGAGAAGATGCTGTCTGTCGGCGGGCTGGCCGCTGGCATGGCCCATGAAATCAACAACCCCCTGGGGGCGATCCTGCACAACGTGCAGAACATCCGGCGGCGGCTGTCGACAGATTTGCCAAAAAACCAGGAGCACGCCGAGCAAGTAGGCGTGGAACTGGAAACCGTCAACCGCTACCTGCAAAGCCGCGAAGTGCCACAACTGCTCGACGGTATCCAGCAAGCCGGGGCCCGCGCAGCAAAAATCGTCACCCATATGCTCAGCTTCAGCCGCCGCAGCAACCGCCAGATGGCACCTTGCGACCTGCCGGCGTTGATCGACCAAGCGGTAGAAATTGCCGGTAACGACTTTGACCTGACGATCGGTTTCGACTTCAAGGGCCAGGCGATCATTCGCCAGTTCGACCCATCGCTGGGCCCAGTGCCAGGCACCGCCAACGAACTGGAACAGGTATTGCTCAACCTGCTGAAAAACGCCGCCCAGGCCATCCACCTGCGCGAAGACGACAGCGAACCTGGGCGCATCATCCTGCGTACCCGGCTCAACCCGCCATGGGCCGAGATCCAGGTGGAGGACAATGGCATCGGCATGAGTGAGAGCGTGCGCAAGCGCACCTTCGAACCTTTCTTCACCACCAAGGAAATCGGCCAGGGTACGGGGCTGGGCCTGTCGGTCTCGTACTTCATCATCACCAACAATCACAAGGGCCAGATGGAGGTTCACTCCACCCTGGGCCAGGGCACATGCTTTACCTTGCGCCTGCCGCTGGCCGGCAGCCAGCTTGCCCCCCTCGAACTGACTCAACTGGAGCACTGACCATGGGCTTTCGCCTGTCGAAAATTTACACCCGTACCGGCGACAAAGGCGAAACCGGCCTGGGTGACGGTCGCCGCGTGCCCAAGGATCACCCCCGAGTGGAGGCGATCGGCGAAGTCGACAGCCTCAACAGCCAATTGGGCCTGCTGCTGGCCGGCCTTGAGGAACACTGCGGCCAGCATCCGACACTGAAGGATGTGATCGAGGTACTGACACCCTGCCAGCACCGACTGTTTGACCTGGGCGGCGAGCTGGCGATGCCGGTCTACAAGGCGCTTAATGCGGGCGAGGTGGACCGCTTGGAAGCTGCGATTGATCGCTGGAATGATGAAGTGGGGCCATTGGAAAACTTCATCCTGCCCGGCGGCTCGGCGCTGATTGCCCAGGCCCATGTGTGCCGCAGCCTGGCCCGCAGCGCCGAGCGGCGTTGCCAGCAATTGAATGCGCTGGAGCCGTTGGAGGGGGTGGGGTTGGCGTATATCAATCGGCTATCGGATTTGCTGTTTGTCGCAGCGCGAGTGATTGCCAGGCGCCAGGGGGTTGCGGAGATTTTGTGGCAGGCGGCGGCTAAGCCGCACTGAGAGATAGGCATCATGGTTTGACGCAGACCAAAAGCCAGATCAGAACCAGAGCGCGAAGCTACATCCCTTGTAGGAGCCGGCTTGCCGGCGATGACGCAAGCAAGAACACCGAGGGGTGTCAGGTATCCAACGTCATCGTTAACGACCTTCGCCGGCAAGCCGGCTCCTGCAGGGGGATGGGGCAATCACTGACGACTCAAACCTCAGGCCAGAACGCCCGAATCCCTGCTACACCCTGCGCCCCACTTTCCCAAGCCTTCTCCCGCTCGTCAGGCCCAACCCCACCCAACAGGAACACCGGTTTGCTGAAACCCTTGATCAACTGCGCCGCCTGCTCCCAACCCAACGGCAGCGCATCAGGGTGAGTCTGGGTCGGCTGCACCGGTGACAGGGTGACAAAGTCCACATCCATCAATTCGGCCAATGCCAGCTCCTCGGCATTATGGCAAGACGCCGCCAACCAGCGATCCTTGGGCAACGGCCGGCCTTTGCTGGCATATTTGCGCAGTTGCGCCGAGGTCATGTGCCAGCCCGCTGCCGGGAAATCACCGAGCCATTCAAACGGCCCCTTGAGCATCAATTGCGCCTTGCCGGCACACAACCCCACGGCATCCACCGCCAGGTCGCGGTACTTGGGGTCGTAACCATTGGGCGCACGCAATTGGATCAGCTTGATGCCAGTGGCAATGGCTTTCTGGATACCGCGCAACAGCACCGGGGTTTCCAGTTCGCCCGGGGTAATCAGGTAGTCAGCGGGTAAACGGGCCGCGGCGACGATTGGCGCGTTGGCCGCTGGGAACTCGTAATTCTGCAAGTCCCGTGGCGCCACCCATTCAAGGGGCTGGCCTTCCACGCCATGGGGCTCGCCGGTAAACGCCGAGACCTCCCAGACATCCAGCAACACCTGCTTGTCCGGGTAATCATGCTGTACCTGGATCAGCGGCCGCGCTGTGGTGACCTGGATACCCAATTCTTCCTGCAACTCTCTCCCCAGTGCGGTGACAACCGACTCATCGGCCTCCACCTTGCCACCGGGGAATTCCCAGAGGCCACCCTGGTGCTGGGTATCTGCGCGACGCGCCAGCAGAATCCGGCCATCGGTACCGCGAATGACTGCGGCTGCTACATGAACTCGTTTCACGGTATTGCGTCCTTTAAACCTGTCTCGCATCTTGCCGGCGATGATCGTTAATGATGACGCGTACTTGCTGCATAACCGCGGCGTCAATTCGTTTTATCGCCGGCAAGCCGGCTCCTACAGTGCCCTGAACAGGTATCAGGTGCGGTATTCGGCGTTGATCTTCACGTACTCGTGGGACAGGTCAGTGGTCCAGATGGTTTCGCTGCACTCGCCGCGCCCCAACTCGATACGGATGGTGATTTCTTCCTGCTGCATCACCGCCGAGCCTTGGGCTTCGGTGTAGGTTTCGGCACGGGCGCCCCGGCTGGCGATACACACATCGCCAAGGAACACGTCGATCTTGCTTACATCCAGGTTCGGCACGCCGGCACGGCCAACCGCCGCGAGGATCCGGCCCCAGTTCGGGTCGGAGGCAAACAGCGCGGTCTTGATCAGCGGCGAGTGAGCCACGGTGTAGCCGACATCCAGGCACTCCTGGTGATTGCCGCCGCCGTTGACTTCAACGGTGACGAACTTGGTCGCGCCTTCGCCGTCGCGCACGATGGCCTGGGCCACTTCCATGCACACTTCAAAAACCGCCTGCTTCAGCGCCGCGAACAACGGGCCGTTGGAGGAGGTGATTTGCGGCAGGTTGGCTTTGCCGGTGGCAATCAACATGCAGCAGTCGTTGGTCGAAGTATCGCCGTCGATGGTGATGCGGTTGAAAGATTTGTTGGCGCCATCGAGCATCAGGTTCTGCAGCACGTCGCGGGAGACATTGGCGTCGGTGGCGATGTAGCCGAGCATGGTCGCCATGTTCGGGCGGATCATGCCCGCACCTTTGCTGATGCCCGTCACGGTGACGGTCACGCCTTCATGCACGAACTGGCGGCTGGCGCCCTTGGGCAAGGTGTCGGTGGTCATGATCCCGGTGGCCGCGGCCGCCCAGTTATCCACGGACAGATCGTCCAGCGCGGCTTGCAGGGCGCCTTCGATTTTTTCCACGGGCAGCGGCTCGCCGATCACCCCAGTGGAGTAAGGCAGCACCTGGTTGGCCTCCACACCGGTCAGTTCTGCAAGCCTGGCGCAGGTGCGCGCAGCCGCCGCCAGGCCAGGCTCGCCGGTACCGGCGTTGGCGTTGCCGGTGTTGGTCAGCAGATAGCGCACCGGGCCTTCGACACGTTGCTTGGCAAGGATCACAGGCGCTGCACAAAACGCATTCAGGGTGAACACGCCCGCGATGGTCGAGCCTTCGGCACAGCGCATCACTACCACGTCCTTGCGCCCGGGACGCTTGATGCCGGCCGAAGCGATACCGAGTTCAAAACCGGCAACCGGGTGCAACGTGGGCAAAGGACCAAGACCAACAGCCATGAATGCGCTCCTTAACGATGTGGTGTCTGCACCGTCGTCGTCGACGGTGATTAAATGGCAAAACGCCGCGACGGCTGATGCCGGTCGCGGCGCGGGGTATTGCAGCGTCAGGCAAAAATCTTAGTTGATTTCGCCATGGCAGTGTTTGAACTTCTTGCCCGAACCGCACCAGCACGGCTCGTTGCGACCCAGCTTCTGTTCGTTGCGCACCGGTGCCTGGGACAAGGCCACATCGACCTCTTCGCCCAACACTTGTGGCGACTCAAGGCCTGGCGCCTCGTCATGCTGGAACTGCATGCGCGCGGCAAGGGCTTCGGCTTCCTGGCGCAGGCGGGCTTCTTCTTCGATCGGGTCTTCGCGACGCACCTGAACGTGGGACAGCACACGGATCGAATCGCGCTTGATCGAATCCAGCAACTCGGAGAACAGCGTGAACGACTCGCGCTTGTACTCCTGCTTCGGGTTCTTCTGGGCGTAGCCACGCAAGTGGATACCATGGCGTAGGTGGTCCATGGTCGACAGGTGGTCTTTCCACAGGTCGTCCAGCACACGCAGCACAATTTGTTTCTCGAAGGTGCGCAGCGCTTCGGCACTGGCTTGCTCTTCTTTCTCGTTGTACGCGGCCAGCAATTCGGCCATCAGTTTTTCGCGCAGGGGTTCTTCGTACAGGTGATCGTCTTCGTCGAGCCATTGCTGGACCGGCAGATCGACACCAAAGTCGCTCTTCAACGCAGCTTCCAGACCGGCAACATCCCACTGCTCAGGCAGCGACTGTGGCGGGATATGGGCACTGACGGTGGCGTTGAGTACGTCCTGGCGGAAGTCGGCAATGGTCTCGCCGATATTGTCGGCGGCCAGCAACGTGTTACGCATGTGATAAATCACTTTACGCTGTTCGTTGTTGACGTCATCGAACTCCAGCAATTGCTTACGGATATCGAAGTTGCGGCCTTCAACCTTGCGCTGGGCTTTTTCGATGGCGTTGGTCACCATACGGTGCTCGATCGCTTCACCGGACTGCATCCCCAAGGCCTTCATGAAGTTCTTCACCCGATCCGAGGCGAAGATGCGCATCAGGCTGTCTTCCAGGGACAGGTAGAAACGGCTGGAACCGGCGTCACCCTGACGACCGGCACGGCCACGCAGTTGGTTGTCGATACGACGCGATTCATGACGTTCGGACGCGATCACCTGCAAGCCACCGGATTCCAGCACAGCCTGGTGGCGCTTCTGCCAGTCAGCCTTGATCTGGGCGATCTGCTCAGGGGTCGGGTTGTCCAGGGAGGCCACTTCCACTTCCCAGTTGCCGCCCAGCAGGATGTCGGTACCACGACCGGCCATGTTGGTCGCAATGGTCAGTGCGCCCGGGCGACCGGCCTGGGCGATGATCTCGGCTTCTTTTTCGTGGAACTTGGCGTTGAGAACCTTGTGCTCGATGCCTTCCTTGTTGAGCAGGTTGGAAACGTGCTCGGAAGTCTCGATGGTCGCGGTACCCACCAGGATCGGACGGCCCTGGGCCATGCCTTCCTTGATATCGTTGATGATCGCCGCGTATTTCTCTTCGGCGGTCAGGAACACCAGGTCGTTGTAGTCCTTGCGCGCCAGCGGCTTGTTCGGCGGGATGACCATCACCGACAGACCATAGATCTGGTGGAATTCGAACGCTTCGGTATCCGCAGTACCGGTCATGCCGGACAGCTTGTTGTACAGGCGGAAGTAGTTCTGGAAGGTGGTCGAGGCCAACGTCTGGCTCTCGGCCTGGATATTGAGCACTTCCTTGGCTTCGATGGCCTGGTGCAGGCCTTCGGACAAACGACGACCGGGCATGGTACGGCCGGTGTGTTCGTCGACCAGTACCACCTGGCCGTCCTGGACGATGTATTCGACGTTGCGATGGAACAGCTTGTGGGCACGCAGGCCAGCATACACGTGGGTCAACAGGCCCAGGTTGTGTGCCGAGTACAGGCTTTCACCTTCAGCCAGCAGGCCGATCTGGGTCAGCATCTCTTCGACGAACTGGTGACCGGCTTCGTTAAGCTCGACCTGACGGGTCTTCTCGTCGATGGAGTAATGACCTTCTTTGGTCACCACACCTTCCACTTCCTCGATATGTTGCTCAAGGCGCGGGATCAACTTGTTGATTTCGGTGTACAGGCGCGAGCTGTCCTCGGCCTGACCGGAGATGATCAGCGGGGTACGGGCTTCGTCGATGAGGATGGAGTCGACTTCGTCGATCACGGCAAAGTTGAGTTCACGCTGGAATTTTTCTTCCATGCTGAACGCCATGTTGTCGCGCAGGTAGTCGAAACCGAATTCGTTGTTGGTGCCGTAGGTGATGTCGGCAGCGTAGGCGGCGCGCTTCTCTTCAGGCGGCTGGAACGGCGTCACCACGCCGACGGTCAGGCCAAGGAACTCATACAGCGGGCGCATCCAGTTGGCGTCCCGGCGGGCCAGGTAGTCGTTCACCGTCACAACGTGCACGCCCTTGCCGGACAGTGCGTTGAGGTAGACGCCCAGGGTTGCCACCAGGGTCTTGCCTTCACCGGTACGCATTTCGGCAATCATGCCTTCATGCAAGGTCATGCCGCCGATCAACTGGACGTCGAAGTGGCGCATGCCCATGACACGCTTACCGGCTTCGCGGGCAACCGCAAAGGCTTCGGGCAGCAGCTTGTCGAGGGATTCACCTTTGGCTATGCGGGCCTTGAACTCTTCGGTCTTGGCGCGCAACTGCTCGTCCGACAGGGCAACCATCTGCTCTTCGAAGGCATTGACCAGCTGCACCGTCTTGAGCATGCGTTTGACTTCGCGCTCATTCTTGCTTCCAAAAAGTTTCTTTAACAAAGGCGCAAACATATCGGCAGGTTCTTCCACACATTAGGGATGAAGGGGCGCCCCGTAAGTCGCCCGAGCAGCCCTCACGGCCGCATGCGAACGAGCATTCTACCCGGAAACGAGGGTGAGGAAAGTGGCGTTGTTCCACGATGCAGGCACAGCGTTCCGGGAGGGCTTGTTTAAAATAAGGGCTTTTTGCTGAACTTCAACCCATTCGAGCGAGAAGTTACTTATTGATTTAATGGATAAACTGCTGACAAAGCAATGGCCACGGTGCCGCACACGCTTTCTGCTACCATGGCGGCTCTGTTACCTAAGGTGTCTAGACCATGGCATTTCGCCCTCTTACGGCCCGTGCTCCCGCCGTGTTGCTGCGCGAAGCCAAGCCTTTAAAAGCCATCTTTAGCCATGCGCAACGCCTGGGCCACCTGCAACGCCTGCTGGAAAGCCAACTGCAACCTGCGGCTCGCGAGCACTGCCATGTGGCGTCGTGGCGTGAAGGTACGCTGCTGCTGATCGTCACCGACGGGCATTGGGCGACGCGCCTGCGCTATCAGCAAAAACGCTTGCAGCGCCAGCTACAGGCGTTCGAGGTATTTGAGAGTTTGCTGCGCATCCAGTTCAAGGTCCAACCGCCGACCGTACAACAAGGCGCGCAGGGCCATACCCTGGACTTGTCGGTGAGTGCCGCCGAAACCATCCAGGCGACAGCAGACGGGATTGCAGATCCGAAGCTGCGTGCGGCGCTTGAGCGGCTGGCCGCTCATGCCAAACCCAAAACGTAGGAGCTGGCCTGCCGGCGATGGCGCCCGCCAGGACGCCACAGGCACTCAGCCATCATTGACGAGCATTGCCGGCAAGCAGGCTCCTACAAGTGCTACTTGCGCTTGCTACCGCCAAGCAAAGACCCCAGCAGCCCGCGCACCAACTGACGGCCCATCTGGTTCGCCGCCTGCTGCATCGCCGACTTCAGGGCCTTGCCCGCTGTAGTTCCCAGAAACGCCCCGGCCTTGTCAGTGAAACTCGGCTCTTCAGCAGCAGGCGCAGCGCCAGCCTCCGGCCCCAACTCCTTGCGCGCCATCAACACTTCATAGGCTGACTCACGATCAACCGGCTTGTCGTAGCGCCCCAACAGCGATGAACTGGCGATCAATGCCGCGCGCTCGGCGGCGGTCAATGGCCCGATCCGCGATTGCGGTGGCGCTACCAGCACCCGCTGGACCACCTCGGGCGTGCCTTTTTCCTGCAGCGTGCCCACCAGCGCCTCACCGGTGCCCAACTCAGTCAACACTGCCAGGGCATCAAACGCGGGGTTTGGTCGGAAACCATCCGCCACCGCCCGCAGGGATTTCTGTTCCTTGGTGGTGAATGCGCGCAAGCCATGCTGGATCCGCAAGCCCAGTTGCGCCAGCACGTTATCCGGTAAATCCCCCGGCGACTGGGTGACAAAATACACCCCCACCCCTTTTGAACGGATCAGCCGCACCACTTGCTCCAGGCGGTCCTGCAATGCCTTGGGCGTATCGGCGAACAGCAAATGGGCCTCGTCGAAAAACAGTGCCAGCAGCGGCTTGTCGGCATCCCCGCGCTCCGGCAACTGCTCGAACAGTTCCGCCAGCAACCACAGCAGGAAAGTCGCATAGACCTTGGGCGACTCGTGCACCAGACGGCTGGCATCGAGCAGATGAATGCGCCCTCGCCCATCACTGGCCGGCTGCAGAATATCTTCCAGTTGCAACGCCGGCTCGCCGAACAGGGCTTCTGCGCCCTGCTGTTCCAGCACCGCCAGGCGCCGCAGCAAAGCCTGGCTGGAGCCGGTCGTCATGAGGGCCGCGTCATCGCCCAGCAACTGCGGGTTGAACTTGAGATGATTGAGCAGCGCCTTGAGGTCCTTGAGGTCCAGCAGCAGCAAGCCCTCACGATCCGCCACTTTAAAGGCTGCATACAAGGTCGACTGCTGGCTGTCAGTCAGCTCCAGCAGGCTGCCCAGCAGCAGCGGGCCCATTTCGCTCAAGGTTGTACGAAGTGGATGACCGGACTGACCGTGGATATCCCACAACGTTACCGGATACGCCTTAGGCGCATAGTTCAGGAACGGCATGCCGGCGATACGCTCGGCCACCTTGCCCTGGGGGTTGCCTGCGGCACCGAGGCCACACAGGTCACCCTTGATATCGGCAGCGAACACTGCGACGCCAGCATCACTGAACGCCTCCGCCAGCCGCTGCAAGGTCACGGTCTTGCCGGTGCCGGTAGCGCCAGCGATCAGGCCATGGCGGTTAGCCAGGCGCATGGCCTGGGCGATAGGTTGGCCTTCGAGGTCTGCGCCAATAAGAAGTTGCGAGGAGTCAGGCATTTTGTCACCCATGGTTAATCTTTAGCGCTGCACAGTCGATACAGACAAAGCGAGAGACCCAAAAAGTCTAAAAAAGTTAGATCAGATAATTCCTACAGGAGCAGATGGAAATATCACACTTTATTTAACGCTGCCATTTGTGCGTTTCCATAAAAGACGCGCCTCGGACATTAAGACCTTAGCGGACACGACGAGCTATGAATAAAAATCTGCGCTTCAGCCACAAAATCCTGCTTGCAGCCGCCCTTATCGTCATTGCCGCATTTGCGTTGTTTACGCTGTACAACGACTACCTGCAACGTAATGCCATTCGCAACGACCTCAACAGCTATCTACATGAAATGGGCAGCGTTACCGCCAGCAATACCCAGAGCTGGTTGGCCGGGCGCATTGTCCTGGTGGAAAACGCCGCCCAGAACATCGCCATCAACCCCGAACCGACGGTAGTCGCAAGCCTGCTGGAGCAGAAAGCCCTGACGTCTTCGTTCATGGCAACCTACCTGGGGGACAGCAAAGGCGGCTTCATCATTCGCCCGGACGCAAAGATGCCCGAAGGCTTCGATCCGCGCGCGCGCCCCTGGTACAAAGGCGCCCAGACCAGCAATGGCTCGACCCTGACTGAGCCCTATATCGACGCGGCCACCGACCAGTTGATCATTTCCATTGCCACCCCCAGCAGCAAGGCCGGGCAAAGCGTCGGCGTGGTGGGCGGTGACCTGAGCCTGCAAACCCTGGTAGACAACATCGGCGCACTGAACTTCGGTGGCATGGGCTACGCGTTCCTGGTCAGTGCCGACGGCAAGATCCTGGTCCACCCGGACAAAAGCCTGGTGATGAAGACCCTCGGCGAGGCTTACCCGAACCAGCCCATCAAGATCAATGCCGACTTCAGTGAAATCGAGGTGGAGGGCAAGACCCGCATCGTTACCTTCGCCCCGATCAAGGGCTTGCCGTCGGTGAACTGGTATATCGGTCTGTCGGTAGACAAAGACAAATCCTTCGCCATGCTCAGCGAATTCCGCACCTCGGCCATCATTGCCACGGTGATTGCCGTGGCGATCATCATCGGGTTGCTGGGTATGCTGATTCGTGTGCTGATGCAACCGCTGCATGTGATGACCCGCGCCATGGAAGACATTGCCGATGGCGAAGGCGACCTGACACGCCGCCTGACCATCCAGAACCATGACGAATTCGGCATTCTCGGCAAAGCCTTCAACCGCTTCGTGGAGCGAATTCATACGTCGATTCGCGAAGTATCCTCCGCCACCGGCCAAGTCAATGAAGTAGCGCTGCGTGTGGTCAGTGCTTCCAACTCGTCGATGGTCAACTCTGACGAACAGGCCAACCGCACCAACAGTGTCGCGGCAGCGATCAACCAATTGGGTGCCGCCGCCCAGGAAATTGCCCGTAACGCCGCCCAGGCCTCGCACCAGGCCAGCGATGCACGCCACCTGGCCGAAGATGGCCAGCAAGTGGTGGAGCGCAACATCAAGGCCATGACGCAATTGTCCGAGATG
This sequence comes from Pseudomonas fluorescens, assembly GCF_000730425.1. Classification (NCBI taxonomy): domain Bacteria; kingdom Pseudomonadati; phylum Pseudomonadota; class Gammaproteobacteria; order Pseudomonadales; family Pseudomonadaceae; genus Pseudomonas; species Pseudomonas fluorescens. The sequence goes on from NZ_CP008896.1 coordinate 2,384,370, forward strand.
ATCAGCACCTCCAGCAGCAATATCGAGGCACTTAACAGCAAGACCGTGAATATCGGGCAGATCCTTGAAGTGATCACCAGTATTTCCCAGCAAACCAACCTTCTGGCGCTCAATGCTGCCATCGAGGCGGCACGCGCCGGGGAAGCCGGGCGCGGGTTCGCGGTAGTGGCCGACGAAGTGCGCAACCTGGCCCATCGCACGCAAGAATCGGCACAACAGGTACAAAAGATGATCGAGGAGCTACAAGTCGGCGCCCGAGACTCTGTCAGCACCATGAGCGAAAGCCAGCGTCATAGCCTCGACAGCGTAGAAATCGCCAACCTGGCAGGCGAACGCCTGAGCAGCGTGACCCAGCGCATTGGTGAAATCGACGGCATGAACCAATCGGTGGCCACCGCTACCGAAGAACAGACTTCGGTGGTGGAATCGATCAACATCGATATCACCGAAATCAATACGCTCAATCAGGAAGGCGTGGAAAACCTGCAATCTACCTTGCGCGCCTGCACAGACCTGGAACAGCAGGCAGCACGCCTGAAACAACTGGTGGGGAGCTTCCGTATCTAAACACACCGCAAACCAACTGTAGGAGCCACCTCGCTTGGGCTCGACAGCTCCTACATTCAATCTGCGTTGTTTTTGCCAGAGCCGGGCTTTTCGTGCGGCTCTGACTCTTCCTGCAACTGTTCCCACAACCGGGCCGCGTCGGGAAAGTCCGTGCCGTCGTCGGCATCCAGGGCCTCCGGGTCATAGCGACTCAAACATCCCTCGCCCAGCGTGGCAGGCGCTCGGGAAGTAGCTTTATCCAGGGGATCACTCACCGTTCGCTCCTCATGACTGGCACCAATAAAAAAGGCCTGGGTGATTTAACGCCCAGGCCCTTTTTGCTTCAACTAAAAACAGTCGATCAGAACACTACGGTCTTGTTGCCATGCACCAGCACGCGGTCTTCCAGGTGATAGCGCAGGCCACGGGCCAGAACCATTTTCTCGACATCACGGCCGAAGCGCACCATGTCTTCAATGCTGTCGCTGTGGCTGACGCGTACCACGTCCTGCTCAATGATGGGACCCGCGTCCAGCTCTTCGGTGACATAGTGGCAGGTTGCGCCGATCAGCTTCACCCCACGCAGGGACGCCTGGTGGTACGGCTTGGCACCGACAAACGACGGCAGGAAGCTATGGTGAATGTTGATCACCTTGCCTGCATATTCGCGGCACAGTTCCGGCGGCAGAATTTGCATGTAGCGCGCCAGAACCACGACATCCGCTTCATGCTGTTCGACCAGGCGCGAGACTTCGGTGAAGGCCGGCTGTTTATCCTGCGAGTCGACCGGCACGTGGTAGTACGGAATGCCATGCCACTCAACCATGCTGCGCAAGTCGTCGTGGTTGGAAATCACACAGGCAATTTCACAGTCCAGCTCATCGCTGTGCCAGCGGTGCAGCAAGTCTGCCAGGCAATGGGATTCGCGGCTGGCCATCAGGACCACGCGTTTTTTCTGCTCGGTGTCAGTGATGCGCCATGTCATCGAAAACTCTTCGGCGATAGGCGCAAATGCCTCGCGAAATGCCTCCAGGCCAAAGGGCAACGTGTCAGCACGAATTTCGTGACGCATGAAAAACCAACCACTGAGATTGTCCGAGTGATGACTCGCTTCGGTGATCCAGCCGTTGTGGGAGGCCAGAAAGTTACTGACTTTAGCGACGATACCAACCCGATCCGGGCAGGCAATCACCAGACGAAAAGTGCGCATTAGGGGCAAACTCCAGAACTTCGCAAAGGCCGCTATTCTAGCGACACCGTAGAAAAACTGCAGTATTCCTCATCGCTTATTCGCGCGATTCCTTGCGGAGTCCCTAAACAGCGTACGGCTTTTACCTGAGCACTATGTCAGTACAAGCATCTGTTACCACAATTAGCCAAGATCTAATGAAAATATCTTTAGCGGCCCGAGCGCACTAAATAGTGCGTTCCACGCCTCTGGCTACAAACATTCAAAGTAAATTACATAAAACCGAGCTTAAATGTTTACTTGGGGGAGTTGCCTGACTATTATTAGGCCACTATCCCTATCCCTCAGCGCCCCGCATAAGGTAGTCCACATGTCCCTGATCAACGAATACCGTGCCACCGAAGAAGCTATCAAAGAGCTTCAAGCCCGTTTGAAGAATCTGTCCCAAGACGACAAACTGCAAACCGAGCTGGAATTCGAAGGCAAATTGCGCACCCTGATGGGTGAATACTCCAAATCCCTGCGTGACATCATTGCGCTGCTGGATCCGGAATCGAAAGTTAAAGCACCACGCGGCGCGGTAAAAGTTACCGGCACCAAGCGCGCGCGCAAGGTCAAGCAATACAAAAACCCGCACAACGGTGAAGTGATTGAAACCAAAGGTGGCAACCACAAGACCCTGAAAGAGTGGAAAGCCAAGTGGGGCGGTGACGTGGTTGAAGGTTGGGCTACCCTGCTGGGCTAAGGCTCGCCAGGTCTCGACCAGATTCGCGACACAATAAAAAACGCCAGCACGCTGGCGTTTTTTATTGCCCGTTTTTTATAAAACACCGATTACAGACTCAGACGCTGGCGTAAATCATCTGCATAGTCCTGCCATTCATCCAAAACCTGACGCTGAAACGATGTAGCACTAACGTCCAACTCAAGCCTGGCCTTATTGAAACTCTCAAGGGTATTGGGTGCACCGTAATCCACATCTGACAATCGTTGCTGACAGAATAGTTTCCAGCGTTGTTGCTCTTCATCGTCCAAGGTGTACGCAAAGTTACGGGCACGATAGCGAAACAATAATTCCGGCAAACGATGATCATCAAAAGGCCATTGCTGACGTGCTAATTGCGCAGGCTCCACAGCCCGGACTTGCTCACATAAACGCCGATCCCGGTCACCAATAAAACCGTCGTAGAGCTGTTGCTCCGGGTCGGCGCTTGCGGCGAAATCTTCTTCGGCATAAATCGCCGGCAATTTATCCTGCCAAAGTTCCTGTGCGTCAGTTAGCCGCAGTGCTCGGGCCTGGATTTCACTCATATCCAGGTTCAAACGCTGCTGGTCTTGCGCACGCAACACACTCAGCGGGGCGACCACCGGGCAACGATTGATGTGCACTAACTTGAGCGGCACCGGCAACTCGCCTTCAGCCAACTCATCGCGGCGGGTGTACAGGCGCTGGCGCAGGGTTTGTGCATCCAGATCCAGCAGCCCCTGTGGGTCGAGCCCCAGGTCACAGACAATCAACGCGTTGCGATTGCGCGGATGCCACGCCAGCGGCAGAACAACCCCAAGGTAATGACGCTCGGCCGAGAAACGCCCGGAAATATGCACCATGGGCTGCAACAGGCGGATCTGATCCATGACCCGCTGTTTGCTGCGCAGTTGAAACAACCAATCGTACAGCTTGGGTTGTTTGTCCCGGACCAGGCGTGCCAGGGCAATGGTGGCGCGCACGTCGGCCAGGGCCTCGTGAGCCTGGCCATGGTCAATCCCATTGGCCGCCGTCAAGCGCTCCAGCTTGAGGGTCACGCGCCCGTCCTGCTCGGGCCAGACGATGCCGTCGGGGCGCAGCGCATAGGCTGTGCGCAGCACATCGATCAAGTCCCAGCGGCTGTTGCCGCCCTGCCACTCACGTGCGTATGGGTCGAAGAAATTGCGATACAAACTGTAGCGCGTCATTTCATCGTCAAAACGCAAGGTGTTGTAGCCCGCGCCGCAGGTGCCGGGAGCCGCCAGCTCGGCATGCACCCGCGTCATGAAATCGGCTTCGGCCAGACCTTTTTCCGCCAGTTGGCCAGGAGTAATGCCCGTGATCATGCACGCAGCCGGATGCGGCAGGATATCGTCGCTGGGTTTGCAATAGAGGTTGACCGGCGGCCCTATCTCATTGAGGTCAAGGTCGGTGCGAATCCCGGCGACCTGCAGTGGACGGTCGCTGCGCGGGTTGATGCCGGTGGTTTCGTAGTCGTACCAGAAGATCGAGGTCACGGGCTATTCCTGTGCTGAAGACCGACAAAGTCTAGGCGCTGGACGCTACCCGGGGCCAGTGTCATGTGTACTGGATAAATATTCAGTGAAACCTTGGCGTATTTTCAGGTGTTACTTCCATCGACGACACTGCTAGCATCGGCCTCTCAACTTGCGGGCCAGTTGATGAAGCTGCCCATGTCCAGCCACGCTGCACTGCCAGGGAACGCAATGCCCACTGCACCATTGGACACTCGCTACCAGATCGAAACCCCGGAGGGCATCGACCTGCCCTTGCGCCCCGCCGGGCTGATACCTCGTGCCTTGGCATTCGGCTTCGACCTGGGCTTGCGCGGGCTGATCCTCGGCATCCTGTTCATTGTCCTGGCGTTTCTCGGCAACCTGGGCATCGGCCTGGGCTCGATCCTGCTGTTTCTCGTCAGTTGGTGGTACATGGTGCTGTTCGAAGTGCTCAACCAAGGCAGCTCACCGGGCAAGCAGATCATGGGGCTGCGGGTGGTTCAGGATGACGGCACGCCCATTGGCTGGTCCGCATCCCTGATCCGCAACCTGCTGCGTTTTGTCGATATGTTGCCGTTTGGCTACTTCCTCGGCGCCATCAGTTGCCTGCAACATCCCCACTTCAAACGCCTGGGCGACATTGCGGCCGGCACCCTGGTTGTCTACCGCGAACAGCCCCTGGCCCGTCCCCACTTGCCCCAGGCCGCGGCCTTGCGCCTGCCCTTTGCCCTTGAGCTGAACGAGCAGCGCGCGATCCTTGGTTTTGCCGAACGCCAGGGCGAACTGTCCGCCGAGCGGGCCCATGAACTGGCAGCGATTCTGGCCACGCCCCTGCAGGTCTCGCCCACACGCGCCGTGGAACAACTCAATGGCGTGGCCCGCGGCCTGTTGGGGCCGACATGAAGCAGAGCCTGTTCGAAACCCGTCACCAGCCACACTGGCAGGCCTTTGCCGCACAACTGGCACTGCTTGAACAAGGCAAGGCCAAGACCCAGGACCTGACGCACTTTCCCCATGATTACCGACGCCTGTGCCAACACTTGGCGCTGGCCCAGGAACGGGGCTACAGCAGCTACCTGGTAGACCCGTTGCAACAACTGGCCTTGCGCGGCCATCAACAGCTGTATCGCCATCGCAGTCGTCTTGGTGCCAAGGTCCTGGGTTTCCTGCTGGCAGACTTCCCCCGCACAGTTCGCGAGCAATGGCGCTTCGTGCTGGTCGCCAGCCTGCTGTTCTTTGGCAGCCTGGCCGGCATCGCGCTATTGGTCTACCTGTTTCCCGACCTGATCTACACCATCGTCAGCCCCCAGCAAGTGACCGAGATGCAGGGTATGTACGACCCTGACGCCAGTCGCCTGGGGCGTGCGGCCGAGCGGGCATCGAGTGAGGACTGGATGATGTTCGGCTACTACGTCATGCACAACATCGGCATCGCATTCCAGACCTTCGCCGGCGGCTTGCTGTTTGGCCTGGGCAGCGTGTTCTTCCTGTTCTTCAATGGCCTGATGATCGGCGCCATCGCCGGGCACCTGACTGAAATTGGCTATGGGCAAACCTTCTGGTCCTTTGTCATCGGCCACGGTGCCTTCGAACTGACGGCCATCGCCCTGGCCGGCTCAGCCGGCCTGCAACTGGGTTGGGCGTTGATCGCACCGGGAGCGTTGCCCCGGGGTGAAGCACTGCGACTGGCCGCCCGTACAAGTGTGAAAATGATCTGCGGCGTGATGGTATTCCTGCTGATCGCAGCCTTTATAGAAGCCTATTGGTCCTCCACCACCGCCGTGCGGCCCTGGGGCAAATACCTGGTGGGCGCTGCGCTCTGGGCGATGGTGATCGCCTATCTGCTGTTCGCAGGCAGGAGCCGTCATGCGCCTGAGTGACGCCAGCGTGGTGATCCGTCCCCGCTCCTCGTGGGAGGCCATGGACCTGGGGGTGTTGCTGGCCCGTGAGCACCGCGTGTTATTGATGAGCAGTTGGGCCTTGGTCAGCCTGCCGATGTTTATCCTGATCAGCGTTGTGCTGTGGGACTACCCCTCGGTTGCCGTGCTGCTGTTCTGGTGGTTGAAACCGGCCTTTGAGCGCCTACCGCTGTACATTCTATCGAAGGCGCTGTTTGGCGAGGTGCCCACCCTCAAGCAGGCACTGCGCCAATGGCCTCGCCTGCTCAAGGAGCAACTGCTGGCCAGCCTGACCTGGCGACGCTTTAGCCTCAGTCGCAGCTTTGTCATGCCCGTGGTGCAACTCGAAAGCCTAGGCGGCCTGGCCCGCCAGCAGCGATTGGGAGTGCTGCTGCAACGCAATGCCGGCGCGGCGCGCTGGCTGACACTGATCGGCCTGCTCCTGGAAACAGCGCTGTGGATTGGCTTGATGGCGTTGTTCTATCTATTCCTGCCGCAGCAGGTTGAGCTGGACTGGGACTGGCAGCAACTGGCACTGGCCAGCAGTCAGGACTGGCTCTGGCTGGAGCACCTGAGCAATGCCTTCTACGCCCTGATCCTGGTGTTCTGGGAGCCGATCTATGTGGCGTGTGGATTCAGCCTCTATCTTAACCGGCGCACCGTGCTTGAAGCCTGGGACCTGGAGTTGGTGTTCCGCCGCCTGCGCCAACGCCTGGGATCGGCAGTGGCCCTCCTGCTGCTGACTGTCGGCCTGCTAGTGATCGCGCCAATACCCCAGGCCATGGCCAACCCGCCGGTCAACTCGAAACCGTTGAGCACCACGCAAGCCAATCAATCAATCAAGCATCTGCTGGAACAACCCCCGTTCAAGAATCCGCAAACCGTTACCCACTATCGTTTCAGTGAGGACAAAACCAACAGCAAAACCAAGCCCCCGGGTGATGCCCACTTGCCTGCCTGGCTCAAATCCTTACTGAACAGTCTCAACAGCGACACATTCAAGTCCCTGGCGCTGGTGATGGAGGTGCTGCTCTGGGGCCTGCTGATCGCCGGCATTGCCCTGGTCGCCTGGCACTACCGCGACTGGCTGCACGCCTTCGTCAGCCCTCATCGCGCGCCCCGACCCAAGGTTACGCGGCCCGTGCCGTCACAACTGTTCGGCCTGGACATGGGCGTGGAAACCTTACCCGACGATATTGCCAGTACCGCCGAGCAACTATGGGCCACGCACCCCCGTGAAGCCCTTGGCCTGCTTTATCGCGGCCTGCTTAGCCGGCTGCTGCATGACTTCAACCTGCCACTGAAAAACGCCGATACCGAAGGTCAGGTCCTGGAACATGTGCGTCACTTGCAACAGCCGCAATTGCTCGCGTTCAGCGACGACCTGACCCGACACTGGCAAAACCTCGCCTATGGCCACCGCGTGCCGCCGGCCCTGGCCCAGCAACAGCTCTGTGCCCATTGGCGCAGCTTGTTCGAACGCGAGGCCACGCGATGAGTCGGGCATTGATCTGGCTCGGACTGATCCTGGCTTGCCTGCTGACAGCCGGGGGCTTCTACGCCTGGCACAAGGCGATACCCTACGAAGAAGTGATCGACCGCGGACCGTCACCTGAAGCCCAGGCCAACCCCTACCTGGCGGCCGAGCACTTCCTGCGTCAGCAGGGCCTGGCTGTCGAGCACGCCCGCAGCCTGGAGCGCCTGGCCACCCTGCCCGCCAAGGGTGCCAGCCTGCTGTTGCTCAGCGAGCGCAGCAATATGACCCCACGCCAGGTTGACCAGTTGCTGGAGTGGACCCAGGCCGGCGGTCATCTGCTGTTGGTGGCCGAAGCCATATGGGATGAAGAAACCCAGGACAGTGGTGACCTGCTGCTCGATCGCCTGCAGTTACGCCAGGCCTTCAGCGATGACTTCGATCAGCCTCCCTCCGCTCGCAAGGGCAAGAAGCCGGACCTGACACGGCTCTATGTCGATAACGAAACCGCACCGGCGTTTTTCAGTTTCGACACCGATTTCACCCTGACCGACCCCAGGCACCTGGCACAGTTCTCGGCCAACAGCGCCAAGTCCAGCCACCTGATGCAACTCGATCTCGGGCATGGTCGCGTGACCGTGATCACCGACAGCGAACTATGGAAAGCCCCGGCCATTGGCTTGCACGACAATGCCTGGCTGCTGTGGTACCTGACACAGGGCAGCGATGTCACCCTACTGTCCAACACAGACGTCGAGAACCTGTTTAGCCTGTTGCTACGTTATTTCCCCCAGGCCCTGGTGGCTCTCGCTGCCTTGATTCTGCTGGGGTTATGGCGCGCGGGTGTACGCCTGGGGCCGGTCCAGGCACCGGCGCCGAAAGCCCGCCGGCAATTGCAGGAACACCTGAATGCCAGTGCCGACTTTCTGTTGCGTCGCAGCGGCCAGGGCAGCCTGTTGCAAGCCCTGCAGCGGGACATCCTGCGCACCGCCCGCCGGCGCCACCCCGGATTCGAACAGTTGGACACTGCCGGGCAATGGCTGGCGCTTGAACACCTGACCCGCCAACCCTCTTCCATTATCAGCCAGGCCCTTGGCCCACTCCCGGCAAAGCGGCTTTCCAGTGCTGACTTCAGCCGCCAGGTGGCCAGCCTGCAAACCCTCAGGAATGCCCTGTGATCTGGCACTTGGCATATGTCAGATCTCTGCCATGTTTGGAGCAACCCTTTAGATGTTCTTAGCCTACCCATGAAGGGAGTCTGATGACCGCAACTCTGTCGGATCAGATAACGGGTCCCTCTCCCGATCAATGCAGGCCGCTCGCTGGAGCAGTTTCAAATTAACCCCAACAACTTGCGGCTTGCCTGTTTGATGGAATCAAACTTACCAGCCCTTAACAACACCGACAGCACCACCCGTTACCGAACTGCTGGTACCGATGGCACCACGAAAGGTGAAGACTGTGGATTCATTCATGTAATGGTTAACCCCAAACGCCAGTGCCGATTGACTTTGAACGTTGCCTATCGCCAAACCAGCCTGGGTACGACCAAGGCTTGTTGGCCCGATTCCAATAGCAGACGAAGCCATTGCCATGGCACCAATGGACCGATGCTCACGACGCATCTCGGCATTTTCCTTACGGATGTACGAATAGGCTCCGTCGAGTGCTTCCTTGGCCGAATCAACACGCTGATTGGTGTAGTTGATTGATTGAGTGAGTGTAGTCGCGTCACCACGATTCATTTGATCAACATTGACCGCATCCGTGCCCTGGGTACCGGCAGCCACGTTAACAATCTGACGCTCATTACCTGCCGCCCCCACTGAAACACTGTTGGCCCTGGCAGCTACTGAGTCATTGCCGATCGCGACTGAGTTGGTCCCAGTTGCTTGAGCCGTTTTGCCTACAGCGACAGTTTTAACGCCGTCCTCCGCTCCACGTGCGACTGAATAGTCTTTTGCGCGGTTCAACGTGGTCACATCACCTTCCACCTGGTCTTTACGGATGGCCGCTTCACGCTTATCAGTGTGGGTGTTGGCGTTAGACAATGTGGCCACGTCGCCTTTATCCGCGTAGGCCTTGGCATCGATGACACCGGCATCGGCATGTTTGTTGGCATTGGCCAAGGTAGTCACGTCACCATCTACCTGATCCTTGCGGATTTCGCCTTCACGGTCGGCGGTGTACTGGTTAGCGCTATTCAGCGCTACTCCCACGGAGTTCGTGAGTTGGCTGAGGTTCACTGCATCAGTCCCAACGGTGCCAGCTGCCACATTGGTGATTTGGCGCTCTGCCCCACTACTGCCTACAGATACCGTCTGGTTTCTTGTAGCATTTGAGTTATTACCAAGAGCAACACTATCGTTTAGTCCACCTGCGCTGGCCTTGGCATTAAAACCTACTGCTGTATTGCTAGACGTTAATTCTGCACTGGCCCCTAATGTTGTAGCACCAGGACCAAGTGCCCTTGAGCTCGAGCCGACGGCTGTCGAACCTGCAACCGGTAACGGCGCGGCAGTGCCATTGCCGCCAAATGTCGCACCCAGATCGGCCCCGTAGCTCTCGCATCGCCGCCTACCGCGGTTGTCCCCGCTCCAAGAGCCTGACTATTAGCCCCTATCGCCGTTGGAGCACGAGGAATTGGAGTTCCACGTGGCGGTGTGTCAACGGCGGGGCTCTCTGCTGTTGAAGCAGTGCTACAGGACGCAACTGTTGAAGCTGCACTGTTATGGCCTATGGCAACTGAACAATGGCCTTCTCCGACGGTGTTCGTCCCTACAACGACAGCACCCGCTATAGCTGATGGCACCATAAATGGCATAAACAGAAAAAATACAGCATGAGAAACATTAATCTTATTCATTTAGAGTTCGCATTAGGCTGAAAATTTCTAGCACTACAGGGGACCCTATTAGTGCCATCAAGAAACACATCGGTTATAAATTCAAGTAACAGCTCAACGAAAACGGCAAAGCCATTAGTTACAAAAATAAGATTTCAAAAGTTTTATTTATTGACTTATTACTATGATCACGCGATTTTTTACGCATACCTATAGGAAAATTCACTAGGCGGGGAGTGAAAATTCCATCAAGTTTTTATACTCACATTAAGTGAGTCTCGAAAAGTCATTAAGTGATCGAGAACAAAGCCTTTTTTGCTCTTGATTCATCGCTGTTTCAAAGCGATCAGCCCAAGTGACAATTGCACGTTCGTCACCTTTCCGCCGGCGAGTGCCAATGAGGCAGTCTCGACGCAGATAGCCGGAACTCCTCGCGTACTCCATACAGCTCTGCTTCATTTTTCCAGCAAGGCCCTGATCGACCACTCTTGGTATGGTCGATCAGACTACTTGATGGAATACATAGACTTTAACCCTGTGCTAAAGGCTAAGATGATGTTCCCAAATGCGCGATCTGAGTTAACCAAGGACCTGGCTGGGTCCAATCGACACGCCGGCACCGGGCCTCATTCCTCCTCTGAGCACGCGCAAAAGCTTAAAAACCAGTTAAATCAGGTAAGTGCATGATTTATGGAAGATAAAACGAATCTGACAATTAGCAGGGCACCGGAATCATTGAACGACTCCCCAGTGGATTTACCCAATCCCCTCGACACCGGGCGAGCGACCCAATTGGCCCAGGCGCTGCGTGCTGAATTGCGCAAGGCGGTGATTGGCCAGGACGCAGTGATCGATGATGTACTGACCGCGCTGATCGCCGGCGGCCATGTGCTGCTAGAAGGCGTTCCCGGCCTGGGCAAGACCTTGCTGGTACGAGCCCTGGCCCGCTGCTTTGACGGCGATTTTGCACGCATCCAGTTCACCCCGGACCTGATGCCCAGCGATGTCACAGGCCATGCCGTATACGACCTGCACACCGAGCAGTTCAAGCTGCGCAAGGGCCCGTTGTTCACCCACCTGTTGCTGGCCGATGAGATCAACCGGGCCCCGGCAAAAACCCAGGCTGCCTTGCTCGAAGCCATGCAGGAACGCCAGGTCACCCTCGAGGGCGAAGCCTTGCCCATCGGCCAGCCCTTTATGGTGCTGGCCACCCAGAATCCCATTGAACAGGAAGGCACCTATCCTCTGCCCGAGGCCGAACTCGACCGGTTCATGCTCAAGGTGCGCATGGACTACCCCGAGGCGCAGCAAGAGTTGGATATGGTGCGTGAAGTGACCCGCTCCTCCCGTGCAGACATGCTCGACGTACAGCCATTACGCACCGTGCTGCAGGCCGATGATGTGCTGATGTTGCAGCAGGTCGCCAGTGAACTGGCCCTCGATGAACAGGTGCTCGACTACGCCGTGCGCCTGTCCCGCACCACCCGTAGCTGGCCCGGCCTGGCCCTGGGCGCCGGGCCTCGTGCCTCCATCGCCCTGGTGCGAGGTGCACGGGCCCGCGCCCTGCTGCGCGGTGGCGAGTTCGTGACCCCGGACGACATCAAGGGCTGCGCGCTCGCGGTGTTGCGCCATCGGGTACGCATCGCCCCTGAGCTGGATATCGAAGGCCTGGAGGTGGACCAGGTCCTTGCCCAACTGCTCGACCAAGTACCGGCGCCACGCCAGTGACATGCTCATGAGACCCACTCGCCTGTTGCTTGTCTGGCTCGCGGTACTACTGGGCCTGAACGTCGCCCTCGGAACGGCTGCGGCCCTGCAACTCAAGGTACCAGTTGCCCTGCACTCCGTGGCCTGGGGCCTGCTCCTGGCGCTGCTGTTGCTGGCGTTGCTCGACGCCGCACGCCTGCAACGCCGTCCCTCGCCACGCCTGCGGCGGCAAATGCCGGGTAGCCTGGCATTGGGGCGCTGGAGCGAGGTACGGCTCACTCTGAAGCATGACTATCCACAGCCGCTGGTGCTGGAGGTCTTTGATCACGTACCGGATGGCTTGAGCGTGCAAAACCTGCCGCAGGCCATCGCCCTGCGCCCTGGTGTACACAGTGAGCTGGGTTACCGCCTGCGCCCCTTGAGTCGTGGGCATTTCAGCTTCGAGCGCTGTGAGGTGCACCTGCCCAGCCCACTGGGATTGTGGACTGCAAAACGCCAACTGCCGGTCAAGGATGCCGCACGGGTCTACCCGGATTTTGCCCGCCTGTACGGCGCGCAGTTGCTGGCGGTGGATAACTGGCTCAGCCAACTGGGGGTACGCCAGCGCCAGCGTCGCGGCCTGGGCCTGGAGTTTCACCAACTGCGGGAGTTTCGCGAGGGTGACAGCCTGCGCCAGATCGACTGGAAGGCCACGGCACGGCAACGCACGCCGATTGCCCGGGAATATCAGGATGAGCGCGACCAGCAGATTGTCTTCATGCTCGATTGCGGTCGGCGCATGCGCAGCCAGGACGGCGAGTTGTCGCATTTCGACCACGCCCTCAACGCCTGCCTGCTGCTCAGCTACGTGGCCTTGCGCCAGGGCGATGCCGTGGGCCTGTGTACCTTCGCCTGCGACCCGCCGCGCTACCTGGCACCGGTCAAGGGCAGCGGCCAGTTGAACCAGTTGCTCAACACCGTATACGACCTGGACACCACCCGGCGACCGGCCGACTACCAGGCGGCGGCCAGCCAACTGCTGGCTCGCCAGAAACGTCGGGCGCTGGTGATTGTGGTGACCAACCTGCGTGATGAGGACGATGAGGATCTGCTGACCGCAGTCAAGCGCATCAGCCGCCAGCATCGGGTGTTGGTGGCGAGCCTGCGCGAAGAAGTGCTGGACCAATTGCGCCAGGCCCCCGTGCAGACCCTGCCGCAGGCGCTGGCCTACTGTGGCAGCGTCGACTATCTCAATGCCAGGGAAGAGCTCCATGACCGCTTGAAGGCGCAAGGCCTGGCGGTATTGGATGCCCATCCCTCGGCGCTGGGCGCCAACCTGGTAACCCGTTACCTGGGCTGGAAAAAAGCGGGCGTGCTATGAACAGGGTATGACGCTAGGCCGAAGCCTGCAGGGGGTCAAAGCTGAAGTACTGCAGCAACGCGACGATCAATTGCCCGTATTCGGCGGGGGCCTGCAACAGGATGAACCCCGAGTCGTAATGCCGGGGGTTGATATCCTCATGGCTCCACAGGCAAGTGGCGCTGAAGTCAACGGCATGCACATCCCCCTCGGGACCGGGAATTTTCAAGCGCAGCTCGAAATCCACATCGATCATCAAGGGCAATTGGCTGACCAGCATCAGCCCTTCGCTGGAAATATTGCCCAAGTAGCCAATGGGCTTATCTGTAAAGCGGTTGAACACTTGCAGAAAATAGGGCAACTGGTGCCGCTCAATCTTTCGGTCGGTAAACATAATCAGATCGCCATCCAATGGCCATGACTCTGGCCGTTCCTGTGACTAGGGCCGGAGCGTTTCCGGCAACGCCCCGCTCTCTGGATCTCGGTGCAACAGCAGTCCTTGCCCTGTCACTGTACCGCCGCCGAATCCTGGCATTACACCTGTTTGAGTAGAAACTTGTACAAACAGGCATTCAAAGAATAGCCCAACTCCCGCAAGAGGCCAGCCATGAAATGATAAATGTCATCACAAGGTCGCTGGCCGTGCCCTTGCTGCGCTGGCCCCCGGGTAATGCCCCAGTTGCTGCAAGGTGTCGAGGCGTGCGCGAGCACGAAACGCGTACTCGCTCGCAGGGTACTGGCTGATGATGAACTGATAGGTCTGCACGGCATCCACAAACAGTTTCTGGCGCTCCAGGCATTGCCCGCGCAGCATCGAGACTTCCGGCTGCACGTAGCGACGGGACCGGCTTTCACGGTCGACCTGGGACAATTCCAGGGTGACCCGTTCGCAATCGCCTACGTTGTAGGCGCGATAGGCATTGTTCAGATGATGATCCATCGACCAACGGGTACAGCCGACAACACTGACGGCCAGGGCAGCAATGATCAAAACTCGCATGGGGTGTTCTCCTGTCTTGAGCAGTGTATCGACCCTTGGGCGGAAATCTTCAAGGTTGTTCGTCTGGCGCCATAGAGTGAAAACAAGCGAATCGACAATAAGTAGTGCAAACGAACAATGACTACAGCCAAAGAGCATAGTAGCCTTCCCCAGCGCTAGAACTCAGGAGTCCGTGCATGTCCGTCCGTCGTACCAAAATCGTCGCCACCCTTGGCCCGGCCAGTAACTCGCCGGAAGTCCTCGAACAGCTGATTCTGGCTGGCCTGGACGTTGCCCGTCTGAACTTCTCCCACGGCACCCCGGACGAGCACAAGGCTCGCGCCAAGCTGGTACGTGACCTCGCCGCCAAACATGGTCGCTTCGTCGCACTGTTGGGTGACCTGCAAGGTCCAAAGATCCGCATCGCCAAATTCGCCAACAAGCGCATCGAACTGAAGATTGGTGACAAGTTCACTTTCTCCACCAGCCATCCGCTGACCGAAGGCAACCAGCAGGTCGTAGGTATCGATTACCCGGACCTGGTGAAAGACTGTGGCGTCGGCGACGAGCTGCTGCTCGATGACGGCCGTGTGGTCATGCGTGTCGACACCGCCACCGTCACCGAGCTGAACTGCACCGTGATCATCGGCGGCCCGCTGTCCGATCACAAAGGCATCAACCGCCGCGGTGGTGGCCTGACTGCACCGGCCCTGACCGAAAAAGACAAGGCTGACATCAAGCTCGCTGCCGAAATGGAAGTGGACTACCTCGCCGTGTCCTTCCCTCGCGACGCCGCCGACATGGAATACGCCCGCCAACTGCGCGACGAAGCCGGCGGCACCGCCTGGCTGGTGGCGAAGATCGAACGCGCCGAAGCCGTGGCTGACGACGAAACCCTCGACGGCCTGATCAAGGCGTCCGACGCGGTGATGGTTGCCCGTGGCGACCTTGGTGTAGAAATCGGTGACGCTGAACTGATCGGCATCCAAAAGAAAATCATCCTGCACGCGCGCCGCCACAATAAAGCGGTGATCGTTGCAACCCAGATGATGGAGTCGATGATCCAGAACCCGATGCCGACCCGCGCCGAAGTGTCCGACGTGGCCAACGCCGTGCTCGACTACACCGACGCCGTGATGCTCTCGGCGGAAAGTGCTGCCGGCCCGTACCCGTTGGAAGCGGTCCAGGCCATGGCGCGTATCTGTGTCGGCGCTGAAAAGCACCCGACCAGCAAAACCTCCAGCCACCGCATCGGCAAAGTGTTCGAAAGCTGTGACCAGAGCATCGCTCTGGCCGCCATGTACACCGCCAACCACTTCCCGGGTGTCAAGGCGATCATCGCCCTGACCGAAAGTGGCTACACCCCGTTGGTCATGTCGCGCATTCGTTCCTCGGTGCCGATCTATGCGTTCACACCACACCGTGAAGCCCAGGCCCGCGCAGCGATGTTCCGTGGCGTGTATACCATCCCGTTCGACCCGGCTTCGCTGGCGCCGAACGAAGTCAGCCAGAAGGCGATTGACGAGTTGGTCAAGCGCGGCGTCGTGGAGAAAGGCGACTGGGTCATCCTGACCAAGGGCGACAGCTACCACACAACTGGCGGCACCAACGGTATGAAGATCCTGCACGTTGGCGACCCAATGGTCTGAGTGACCCGCTGAAAAGCCCAAGCCCTGCCATGTGAGTGGCAGGGCTTTTTTGCATTTCAAGGGAAGGTTATTTGATGGCTGGGCAGGCCTCATCAGCGCCTGGCCATAAACCCCGACAACGCCGCAATCGCCTCCGGCGAGCGCAACCTTTGGCTAAACAATGCGCCCTCCTCCTCAATCACCTGGCGCAACTGCTCACGGTCGACACCTTTCATCAACTGCTTGCTGATTTGCACTGCACCCGGCGCCAGAGTCTCGAAGCGCCCGGCCACCTCCCGCGCCTTGGCCAAGGCGGCTTCACCACTGTCGAGCGCTTGTGTCGCAATGCCCCACTGTGCAGCCTGCTCGCCGCTGAACCCTTCGCCCAACAGCAGCAGTTCAGCGGCTTTCGCATGCCCGAGCAATCGCGGCAGGATCAGGCTGGAACCAAACTCCGGGCACAACCCCAGGTTGACGAACGGCATGCGCAACCGGGCATCACGGCTGACATACACCAGGTCGCAATGCAGCAACAGCGTCGTGCCAATGCCTACCGCCGCGCCGGCCACCCCGGCAATCACCGGCTTGCGGCAATTGAGCAGGCTTTTCATGAAGAGGAACGGTGGGCTGTCCAGGTCGCTGGGCGGTTGTTGCAAGAAATCGCCGATATCGTTGCCGGCGGTAAAGCATTCGCTGCTGCCCTGGATCAGCACTGCGTTGATCGTGTTATCGGCATCAGCTTGCTCCAGCGCCGCCGCCAACTGGTGGTACATGGCGCGGGTCAGGGCATTTTTCTTGTCGGCACGATTGAGCTGCAGAATCAGCAGCCCGCGGTCACGTTGCAGCACAATGGCATCGGTCATGGTGAGTCTCGCAGATAGGCATCAGCGCTCAACCACGGGGCAGGAACACATCGGCCAGCAGTTGGTTACGCGGCAAACCAGCCAGGAACAGGCGCTTGGAAAAGGCCTCGACACTGCTGGGATGCCCGCAGAGTAAGGCCAGGGTTTGCCGGGAAACAAGCCGCAGTTGCGCCAAAGCACCGGCCAGCTGTGCCGCCGTCCACAGTTCGATCGTGAGGTTGTCATGGCTGGCAGCGAGCTGGGCCAGGGGCTCGGCCAGATAATGCCCACCCGTATCATGGGCCAGGTGAATAACACGGATGGCGCCCTGATGATCCTGGCGCAAGGCTTCGCGCAACACCCCCCACAACGGGCCCAGACCGCTGCCGGAAGCCAGCAGCCACAACGGCCGGGACTGCCAGTCCGGGTCGTAATGCAACGCGCCGCCGCGCAACTCACCCAGACGCAACGGGTCACCCGCGTGCAACTGCCGGGCAAGATCGCTGAACTCGCCGGGCAGACGGCAATCGAGATGAAACTCCAGGAACGGATCGTCCTGGGGCAGGCTGGCCAGGGAATAAGGCCGCGCCACCGTGCCCGCCCACAACACAAGATGCTGCCCGGCCCGGTAGCGCAACCCACGCTCCGGTTGCAGGCGCAGGCGCAGCACCGTCGGGCTCAACCAGTCCGCGCTCAATACCGTAGCCGCCGCGCCGTCGCGCAAGGGGTCAAAAGCCTCGACCCGTACATCGCCCGTGACCTGGCATTGGCAGGCCAGGCGCCAGCCGTCCTGGCGCTGGGCCGGGCTCAGGGCATCGGGTTGCTTGTCCTCGACCTCACCCCGGCAACGCACCAGGCAGGCATGGCAACTGCCCGCCCGGCAACTGTAGGGCACGGCCACACCGGCCTGGTTCAAGACATCCAGCAGATTGCTGCCGGTGGAGACCGACCAGTGGCGCTCGCCAACGTGCAGTTCAGGCATGAAAGGTCTCGAATCAAAATGTGCGATCACTGTAACTGCTTTTTGTCGGCGCCGGCTTGCCGGCGATGGTGGACTAGCAGCCACGACAGGTGTCGCCTGATGCACCGCTATCGCCGGCAAGCCGGCTCCTACAGGTTCCTGGTCGGTAGAGTTTGACCATCGTCGGGTGTATCGGCCATCACGCCGGGTTATACTGCCGCGCCTTTTTAGCGTCGCGCCAGCACTACCCGGCGTGCCTTGGAAAAGGTGGTTTCAGCGACCGATACCCCCATCTGAAGCCACCTTTATTGAATGTTCCCTTATAGAGGAGCGCGACTCATGACCGTGATCAAGCAAGACGACCTGATTCAGAGCGTTGCCGACGCCCTGCAATTCATTTCCTACTACCACCCCGTTGACTTCATCCAGGCGATGCACGAAGCCTACCTGCGCGAAGAGTCGCCGGCAGCCCGTGACTCCATGGCCCAGATCCTGATCAACTCGCGCATGTGTGCCACCGGCCACCGCCCGATCTGCCAGGACACCGGGATCGTCACCGTGTTCGTGCGCGTGGGCATGGATGTACGTTGGGATGGCGCCACCATGGGCCTGGACGACATGATCAACGAAGGCGTGCGTCGCGCCTACAACCTGCCGGAAAACGTACTGCGGGCCTCGATTCTCGCCGACCCGGCAGGTAGCAGGAAGAACACCAAGGACAACACCCCAGCCGTGATCCACTACTCCATCGTCCCGGGTAACACCGTGGAAGTGGACGTGGCCGCCAAGGGCGGTGGTTCCGAGAACAAGTCGAAAATGGCCATGCTCAACCCGTCCGACTCCATTGTCGACTGGGTGCTCAAGACCGTTCCTACCATGGGCGCCGGCTGGTGCCCACCGGGCATGCTCGGCATCGGCATCGGCGGTACCGCCGAGAAAGCCGCCGTCATGGCCAAGGAAGTATTGATGGAGTCCATCGACATCCACGAGCTGAAAAAACGCGGCCCCTCCAACCGTATCGAAGAAATGCGCCTGGAGCTGTTCGAGAAGGTCAACCAACTGGGGATTGGCGCCCAGGGCCTGGGTGGCCTGACCACCGTGCTCGACGTGAAGATCATGGACTACCCGACCCACGCCGCTTCGCTGCCGGTGTGCATGATCCCCAACTGCGCCGCCACCCGTCACACGCACTTTGTGCTTGACGGTTCCGGCCCGGTAGCCCAGGAAGCGCCACCGCTGGACGCCTACCCGGAAATTGTCTGGGAAGCCGGCCCGTCGGCGCGTCGGGTCAACCTCGACACCCTGACCCCGGAAGATGTGCAGAGCTGGAAGCCGGGCGAAACCGTGCTGCTCAACGGCAAGATGCTCACCGGTCGCGACGCGGCGCACAAGCGCATGGTCGAGATGCTGAACAAGGGTGAAACCCTGCCGGTGGACCTCAAGGGTCGCTTCATCTACTACGTCGGCCCGGTAGATCCGGTGCGCGAAGAAGTGGTTGGCCCGGCAGGCCCGACCACCGCCACGCGGATGGACAAGTTCACCCGCCAGATCCTCGAACAGACCGGCCTGCTGGGCATGATCGGCAAATCCGAGCGCGGCCCGACCGCCATCGAAGCGATCAAGGATCACAAGGCGGTGTACCTGATGGCTGTTGGCGGTGCGGCCTACCTGGTGGCGCAAGCCATCAAGAAGTCACGTGTCGTGGCCTTCGCCGAACTGGGCATGGAAGCCATCTACGAGTTCGACGTAAAAGACATGCCGGTCACTGTTGCCGTCGACAGCAAGGGCGAGTCGGTGCACATCACTGGCCCCGCCATCTGGCAGCAAAAGATCAGTGAAAGCCTGGCGGTAGAAGTGCAGTAAGCACCTCCCTGCAAGGATAAAAGGCGACTGTGGCTCCGTGCTGCAGTCGCCTTTTTTGTGGTCACAGTGAACGCAGTCATGTGGGAGCGGGCTTGCTCGCGAAAGCGCTGAATCAGGCGCTGGATGTGTTGAATGACACACTGCTTTCGCGAGCAAGCCCGCTCCCACACAAGCCCAGCTGTTACACCAGCCCGCTCATCACAAGATCCAAGCGGCACATGTTATGGTGCTCGCCCCCAATTGCAGCTGTTCATTCTCGTATGATCGCGATCCCTCGCCCATTGCGTCTGACCTTCTACTCCCTGCTGATTATCGCCGGTGCCGTACTCGCGGCGACCGTCGCCATTCGCCAGGCTGAGCGCCAAGCCCTGGTGGACGACGCAGGCCGTGCCAATCAACAATTGGCCCTGTATGCCAACTCCTTGCACACCCTGATCGAACGTTACCGTGCCCTGCCCGCCGTGCTGGCCCTGGATTCGGAAATGATCAGCGCCCTGAAAGGCCCACTCGATCCCGCGACCCAGGATGTGCTCAACCACAAGCTGGAGCGTATCAACGGTGCCGCGCAGTCTTCGACCCTGGAATTGATGGACCGTACCGGCCTGGCCGTGGCTGCCAGCAACTGGCGCCTGCCCAGCAGCTATGTCGGCCACAACTATGCGTTTCGCCCCTACTTCAGCCAGACCCGCAGCCAGGGCACCGGGCGTTTTTATGCGGTGGGGGTAACCACCGGCATTCCGGGGTACTTCCTCTCCAGCGCGGTAGTCGATGAGCAGGAACAGTTCCTCGGCGCCATGGTGGTGAAACTGGAGTTTCCGGAGCTGGAGCGCGAATGGGCCCAGGGCGATGACCTGCTGCTGGTCAGCGATGCCCGGGGCATCGTGTTTATCGCCAATAAACCCGGATGGCGTTACCGCAACCTGCGCCCGCTGTCGGCCAACGATCTGGCCGAACTCAAGGCCACGCGCCAATACGACAAAAAGCAACTGCTGCCCCTGGACACCCAGATCTTGCAGCGCTTTGACGAAAACAGTCATCTGATGCGCGTGGCCGGCCCCGAAGGCAACGCCAACTACATCTGGGAATCCCTGCCCCTCAAAGCCGAAGGCTGGACCCTGCACCTGCTGCGCAAACCCCAGGTCGCCTTTGAAGATCAGCGTAACGCTGGCCTCGCCGCTGCCGGTCTGTGGCTGGCACTGGTGTTCCTGCTGTTGTTCCTGACCCAGCGCTGGCGCCTGGCCCGTTTGCGCCAGCGCAGCCGCGAAGAACTGGAGCGCCTGGTGGAAGAACGTACCCAGGCCCTGCGCACTGCCCAGGATGGCCTGGTGCAATCGGCCAAGCTGGCGGCGCTGGGGCAGATGTCTGCGGCCCTGGCCCATGAGATCAACCAACCGCTGACCACCCAGCGCATGCAACTGGCCACCTTGCGCCTGCTGCTCGATCACGGGCGCATCGATGACGCCTACCAGGCGCTGACGCCCCTGGACGACATGCTCACCCGCATGGCCGCCCTCACTGGCCACCTCAAGACCTTCGCCCGCAAAAGCCCCAGCGGCCTGCGCGAACGCCTGGACCTGGCGACCGTGGTCGACCAGTCCCTGCACTTGCTCGATGCACGCCTGCGCGACGAAGCCATCGGCACCGTGCTCGACCTGACTCGTCCGGCCTGGGTGCACGGCGATGCCATTCGCCTGGAGCAGGTGCTGATCAACCTGCTGCGCAATGCCCTGGATGCGATGGCCAACCAACCGCGCAAGCGTCTGGAAATCCGCCTGCATGCCGATCAACAACTGTGGCACCTGAGCGTCAGCGACAGCGGCGGTGGCATTGCCGAGGAACACCTGAACAACGTGTTCGACCCGTTCTTCACCACCAAGCCCGTGGGTGATGGGCTCGGGCTCGGCTTGGCGGTGTCCTACGCTATCGTGCATGAACTGGGAGGGCGCCTGAGTGCTGCCAATCAGGGCGACGGCGCCGTCTTCACCCTGACCCTGCCCATCGCGCTGGAGGCGCCGGACCTATGTTGAACGCAGTGATTGTGGTCGATGACGAGGCCAGCATCCGTACGGCCGTGGAACAGTGGCTGAGCCTCTGCGGCTTTGAGGTGCAACTGTTCAGCCGCGCCGAAGACTGCCTGGCCCAACTGCCCAGGGATTTTCCCGGAGTGATTCTCAGCGATGTGCGCATGCCGGGGCTCAGCGGCCTGGAGCTGCTGGCCGAGGTGCAACGGCGCGATGCCGACTTGCCGCTGATCCTGTTGACCGGCCATGGGGATGTACCAATGGCCGTCGAAGCCATGCGCGACGGCGCCTACGACTTTCTGGAAAAGCCCTTCAGCCCCGATGCCCTGCTCGCCAGCCTGCGCCGGGCCCTGGACAAACGCGGCCTGATCCTGGAAAACCGCCGCCTGCACCAACAGGCCGATCAGCGGGTCAAGCTGGAGTCGAGCCTGCTGGGGGTGTCCCGCAGCCTGCAGACATTGCGCCGCCAAGTGCTGGATCTGGCCGCCTTGCCGGTCAACGTGCTGATCCGTGGCGAGACCGGCAGCGGCAAGGAACTGGTCGCCCGCTGCCTGCACGACTTCGGGCCACGGGCGAAGAAGCCGTTTGTCGCGCTCAACTGTGCAGCGATTCCCGAGCAACTGTTCGAAGCCGAGCTGTTCGGCCATGAAAGCGGTGCCTTCACCGGCGCCCAGGGCAAGCGCATTGGCAAGCTGGAGTACGCCGACGGCGGCACGCTGTTTCTCGACGAGATCGAAAGCATGCCCCTGGCCCAGCAGGTGAAACTGCTGCGGGTATTGCAGGAGCAGAAGCTGGAGCGCCTGGGGTCCAACCAGAGCATCAAGGTAGACCTGCGCATCATCGCCGCGACCAAACCCGACCTGCTGGACGAAGCCCGGGCCGGCCGCTTTCGTGAAGACCTGGCCTACCGCCTGACCGTTGCACAACTGCGCCTGCCACCCTTGCGTGAACGCCGCGAGGATATCCCGCTGCTGTTCGATCACTTCACCCAGAGTGCCGCCGAGCGCCTGGGCCGTGAGGCCGCGCCCCTCAGCGGGCCGCAACTGGGGCGGCTGCTCAGCCATGACTGGCCTGGCAACGTGCGCGAACTGGCCAACGTTGCCGAACGCCAGGTGCTGGGCCTGGGCGAGCCGGAACCGGAAGGTATCGAGGCCGGACAATCCCTGTCGGCGCAGCAGGAAGCGTTCGAGGCTCACTGCTTGAAAGCCGCGCTGACCCGGCACAAGGGTGATATCAAGGCGGTACTGGCCGAGCTGCAACTGCCACGGCGTACCTTTAATGAAAAAATGCAGCGCCACGGGCTGACCCGGGAGATGTTTCTCTCGGCGGATTGAGGAGGCTTCTGATGGCCTCCTCGCTGACTTGCCGGTGATGAGGCAGCAGCCATAAGCGGATTTCCGCTCACCACCCAAAAATCATCAGCGAATTTTCGCTCAGAATTTTCCTAACACCCCTCTAGAACGGGCCTCTCCTGGCTTGGCACAGCTCCTGCTATAGCTTGCGTCAGGCTGCGCTGACGCGCGCTCCACAAAAACAATGACATGAAGGATCCTTCAATGGATAACTCCAATTCCCTGCCTCTGGGGTCGGCTGCCGCGCCGACAAAAGAACGCACTACCTCCAGCCGGATCAAATCGATCTTCAGCGGATCGGTCGGCAATATGGTCGAGTGGTACGACTGGTACGTCTACGCCGCCTTCTCGTTGTACTTCGCCAAAACTTTCTTCCCGAAAGGCGACACCACTGCCCAACTGCTCAATACCGCTGCGATCTTCGCCGTGGGCTTCCTGATGCGCCCGATCGGTGGCTGGTTGATGGGCCTGTACGCTGACAAAGTCGGGCGTAAAAAAGCCTTGATGGCCTCGGTCTACCTGATGTGCTTCGGCTCGTTGCTGATTGCCCTGAGCCCGGGCTATGAAATCATCGGTATCGGCGCACCGATCCTGCTGGTCTTCGCCCGTTTGCTGCAGGGCCTGTCGGTCGGCGGCGAATACGGCACCTCCGCCACTTACCTCAGCGAGATGGCGACCAAGGAGCGTCGTGGCTTCTATTCCAGCTTCCAATACGTGACCCTGATCTCCGGCCAGCTCATCGCCCTGGCCGTATTGATCGTGCTGCAACAATTGCTCACCACCGAAGAGCTGTACGCCTGGGGCTGGCGTATCCCGTTCGCCATCGGCGCCCTGTGCGCGGTCGTAGCCCTGTACCTGCGACGCGGCATGGAAGAAACCGAGTCGTTCACCAAGAAGGAAAAAGCCAAGGAAAGCGCCATGCGCACCTTGATGCGCCACCCCAAGGAACTGATGACCGTGGTCGGCCTGACCATGGGTGGCACCCTGGCCTTCTACACCTACACCACTTACATGCAGAAATACCTGGTGAACACTGTCGGCATGAGCATTTCCGACTCCACCACCATTTCTGCGGCCACGCTGTTCCTGTTCATGTGCCTGCAACCGATCGTCGGTGGCCTGTCGGACAAGGTTGGCCGGCGCCCCATCCTGATCGCCTTCGGCATCCTCGGTACGCTGTTCACCGTGCCGATCCTCACCACCCTGCACACCGTCCAGACCTGGTGGGGTGCGTTCTTCCTGATCATGGCCGCGCTGATCATCGTCAGCGGCTACACATCGATCAACGCCGTGGTGAAAGCCGAGCTGTTCCCCACTGAAATCCGCGCCCTGGGCGTCGGGCTGCCCTACGCACTGACTGTATCGATCTTCGGCGGTACCGCCGAATACATCGCCCTGTGGTTCAAGAGCATCGGGATGGAAACCGGCTACTACTGGTACGTGACCGCATGTATTGCCGTGTCGCTGCTGGTCTACATCACCATGAAAGACACCCGCAAACACTCGCGGATTACCACGGACTGACCGTTCGCCAGGTATAGAAAAGGGGCCCTGTCATCCCGTGACAGGGCCCCTTTTTTATTGCGTCAGGACAGCTCTGCCACCGGCTGGCGGCTATCCCTGCGCTGTACATACCAGGCACCGGCGATCATCACCAGCAGCACCGCCGCCAGCACCGCAGACGAGCCAACAGTGCCAAAGTCCAGGCCACCCTTTTCATGGGGTTTGGTCAGGAAGTCCCCGAGCGTCGCGCCAAAGGGGCGAGTCAGTACAAACGCGACCCAGAACAACACCACCGACGAAACCGTCGTGCAGTACTTGAGCGCCACCACCAGCAGGATGCTCGCACCAATCAACATGGCACCACCGGCAAAACCCAGCCCCGAGTCGTCGGCCAGGAAGTCCCCCAGCGCCGTGCCCAGGGTGTTGGAGAGCAGGATTGCGATCCAGTAGAACAGCTCGCCGCGCGGGGTCTGCACCTTGTTCACATTCAGCGAGTTGCCACTCAAGTGCCAGAGTGCAAAGACCATCAGCAACAACACAATCAGGATCATCGAGCCGGAGGCATATCCCAGGCCCAGGGTGCGGTCCATAAAGTCGGACATGGTGGTGCCCGCCGTGCTCGTCGACAGGATCACGATCCAGTACAGCACCGGGTTGTAGGTTTTCGACCATAGCTGCGTGAGCAATGTGATCAGGAACACGCTGAGCAGGATCATCGAACTGATGGCATAGCCGACGTTCAAGGTCATCGACAACAAGTCCCCGGCGGTTTCGCCAAGGGTGGTCGCACAGATCTTCATGACCCAGAACGCCAGGGTAATCTGAGGAAGTTTGTTCATTGTGCAGAAGGCTCCAGAGTTCAGTCTCGAAAGGCCGACTCATGGGGGGGGTATCGACCTGGCGTGCAGACTGGCCGTGCTGCTGTGAAAAATAGGTGGGCGATGTATGAAAATTCCATACGGCACCGCCAATCCGCTGGAAATCCTGCCCTTGGGGTTGCACTATTGCGCTTTTACCCGCCGCAGGACCCCACGGCCATGCCTGACGATATCCATTTCTACGAACCCGCCAACGGCCACGGCCTGCCCCATGACCCCTTCAACGCCATCGTCGGCCCACGCCCGATTGGCTGGATTTCGTCCCAGGACCGTGAAGGTGTCCTGAACCTGGCGCCCTACAGTTTTTTCAACGCCTTCAACTACATTCCACCGATCATTGGGTTTTCCAGCATTGGGCGTAAAGACAGCCTGAACAACATCGAACAGACCGGCGAGTTTGTCTGGAACCTGGCCACGCGCCCGCTGGCCGAGCAGATGAACCAGAGCTGCGCCGCCGTTTCACCAGAGACCAACGAGTTTGAACTGGCCGGGCTGACGCCGGTGGCGTCCAAGGTGATTGCCGTGCCACGGGTGGGCGAAAGCCCGGTGTCGTTCGAGTGCAAGGTGACGCAGATCATTCAACTGCAACGGGCCGATAAGGAAGTGGTGCCTACCTGGCTGGTGCTCGGAGAAGTGGTCGCGGTGCATATTGCCAAGCGACTGCTCAAAAATGGGATCTACGATACCGCTGCCGCCGAGCCGATTCTGCGTGGCGGCGGCCCGGCAGATTACTTCCAACTAGGCCCGGAAGCGTTGTTCAAGATGTACCGCCCGGGTGCCAGCAAACCCTGATTGAATGCAATGCAATTAAAAATGTGGGAGCGGGCTTGTGTGGGAGCGGGCTTGCTCGCGAAAGCGGTGGATCAGTACCAAATTGGTTGGCTGACACGACGCTTTCGCGAGCAAGCCCGCTCCCACACAAAACTCGCTCCCACAGTTGGGTCGGTGGCGCTCTTTAGTTTGTTGCGGTCGCCCAGGCCAGTTGGCCCTCTTCATCGATATCGATCAAGCGTTCCAATTGCTGGGCCGCCGCATCGTCAGCGTCGTCGGCAGTCTTGAAGAGTTGGCCATCGAGGATTTTGTGAAAGCGCGGTGCGCCCATGCCGTCCAATGCCTTGACGGCAATGGCGGCGCTATAGCCACCCTGGTCTTCACGTACTAGGGCGGAAACGGCTTCGTGGTGGGCAAACTCTTTACGTGCCATGTTGCAGGTCCTGGCCAATGGAAAGTCGGCCATTCTAAACCCTAACCGGCCAGTTGCAGGTACTCGCCGTAGGCATTGGCGGCGGAGGCATCGGTGAAGGTCTGGAAGTCCATGCTGCGCACGACCATGTCGTTCAACAGTTCGGTAAACAGCACCAGGGCTGGCGAGCTGAAGTAGGCACTCATCGCCTGTTCGCTGCTCCAGAAACCCGAGACCAGCCATACATCGGGGTCAACCTGGGAATGTTGCAACGAGAATTGCAAGCAACCCTGAGCCTGACGGCCCGGTTCGATCAAACTGCTCAAGCGTGCACCCAGTTCGGTGCTGCACCCGCTGCGGGCGCGGATAAAGGCCATATGGCTCGCGGGAATGGGGGTGGACATGTTCGACTCTCCCGTTGAGAAGTGATGCTCGGCAAGCACTGTGAGGGCGTGTTGCCACAGGATCAAAGATACGGGCACGGGCGCCTGCGCGGTTAGTCGATTCCTGCCGGCTTATTGCACAATCCTGCCGGAAGCGTAGAACGACGATTTGGCCCCTGGCCTTGTTTCACGGGCAAGGGCCTTGTTTCAGGCAGATGACAGACCATGCGCTTGCCTGATTCAAGTCGCGCCGCAGGATCAGGCAAGGATTGTGCAGAATCGACATAACACTGTTTCAACAGCCACCGCTAAGCTGCGCCCCATCAAAGAAGCCTGCAGAGGACGCCCCATGTCGTCGCCCGAACATCAGCCCATTCCCCTCGATGCCGAGATGGAGAAACAGCGCGCCGAACTGGCCAGTATCGTGCACCGGCATACCTGGGAAGACGGCTCCTACGGCACGGCAATCACTTCGCTGTACCTGAACCGCCACAATACGCCGCGCGATTTCATGCCGGTGCTGGTGGAACCCGCCCTGTGCATCCTCGCCAACGGCAGCAAGGAAGTGCGCCTGGCCGACGAGATCTTTGCCTACGACCCCCTCAACTACCTGGTGTTTTCGGTCGCGATGCCCGTGGCCGGACGGGTCATCGATGCCACGCCCGAAGACCCCAACCTGTCGATACGCATCAATATCGACCCGGCGCATCTGACCGCCTTGATTGCCGAAGCCGGCCCCATGGGTGTGCCCGCGCGCCCGACAGCGCGCGGAATGTATGTCGACCGGATCGACACCCAGTTGCTCGACGCCGTCCTGCGCCTGGCACGTCTGCTGGATACGCCCAAAGACATCGCGATGCTGGCGCCGTTGATCAATCGCGAAATTCTCTACCGTTTGCTGCGTGGGCCACAGGGCTATCGCTTGTACGAAATTGCCGTGGCCAATAGCCAGAGCCATCGGGTCAGCCGGGCGATCACCTGGTTGAACGGGAACTACGAACAACCGCTGCGCATCGATGATCTGGCCAGGGAAGTGAATCTCAGCGTGTCGACCCTGCATCATCGCTTCAAGGCAATCACCGCCATGAGTCCGTTGCAGTACCAGAAGCAGTTGCGCTTGCAGGAGGCCCGGCGACTGATGATCGCCGAAGGCCTGGAAGCCTCGGCGGCGGGCTATCGAGTGGGGTATGAAAGCCCGTCGCAGTTCAGCCGGGAATACAGCCGGTTGTTTGGGGCGCCGCCTTTGCGCGACCTGGCCAGGCTACGCCAAAGCATCTGACCCACCGCGTCACCCTGTAGGGGCCGGCTTGCCAGCGATCGCGATACATCAGTCACATTTGCAGTGCCTGACCTACCGCCATCGCTGGCAAGCCAGCTCCTACAGGGTAATCCGTGGTGTTGTTTAGTCCAGGGTTCGGGGCAGTTGCAAGGTCACCCGCAGGCCACCTTCGCGTAAATTCTGCAGGCTCACTTCGCCGCCATGGCTGTGGGCAATATTGCGCGCAATTCCCAGCCCCAAACCATAGCCCTGCTGCTGTCCCGCCAGGCGAAAGTGCGGCTCGAAGACCTGTTCCAGACGCTGCTCCGGCACCCCCGGCCCCTCGTCATCCACATGCAGGATGAATTGCGCGCCATCGTCCTCGATACGCAAGTGGGCGTTCTGCCCGTACTTCAAGGCGTTGTCGATCAGGTTGCCGATACAGCGCTTGAGCGCCAGCGGCTTGCCCGGATAGGCCGTCAGCGCCCGACCGTGCTGGGTCACCCGACCATTGCCATTGGGCGCCAGGTACGGCTCCACCAGGCAGTCGAGTACATGGTTGAGGTCTACCGGCTCGATGTTCTCGTGGATATCCGTGTCCTTGACGCACTGCAACGCGCCCTTGACCAACAGTTCCAGCTCATCCAGGTCACGGCCGAACTTGGCTTGCAGCCTCTCGTCTTCCAGCAACTCCACGCGCAACCGCAGGCGTGTGATCGGGGTGCGCAGGTCGTGGGAAATCGCACTGAACAACTGGCTGCGCTCAGTCAGGTAGCGGCTGATCCGCTCGCGCATGGCATTGAACGCTCGGCCCACTTCCACCACCTCGCTGCCGCCACCCTCGGCCACCGGTTCCACGTCGGCCCCCAGGGACAGGTCCCGCGCCGCCCGCGCCAGGCGCTTGAGCGGCCGGCTTTGCCAATGCACCAGCAACCCGATAAACAGCAGCAGAAAGCTACTGGTCAGCACGATAAACCACACTTGCTGGGAGGGCAGGCCCTGCTCTTCGAGGCTGGTATAGGGTTCGGGCAGCAACGAGGCGATATACAGCCATTCGCCGGCGCCCAACTCGATCTGCGTCACCAGCACCGGCGGGTTTACCGGCTCCAGGGTCAGTGCGTAATGGGCCCAGGAACGTGGCAATTCATCGAGCTTGAGCCCGGCATTGAAAATGCGCAGGTCTTCGGCACTGACAAACTCCACCGAAAAATGCACAGCACTGCCCAGGGTCTGGCGCAGCACTTCGTCCACGGCACCGAGTACCGCCTGCTTGCGCGGGGTTTGCGGCAGGATCTGCATATCCAGCGGCTTGTCGTTGAGCGTCACCACAAAACGCGTACCGCCCATGCTGCGCAACTGGTCGAGCACCAGCGGCCGGTAAGCCACCGGCAGCGAGCGGAAATAGCTGACGCTGGCATTCATTGAATGGGCCAGGCTGCGGGCGCTGGTGACCAGGCCTTCAAGCTGGGTGGCGCGCAGTTGCGACACCCAGATCACACTGGATAAAGCCTGGGCAAACAGCACTGCCAACAGGGTCAGCAGCAGCATGCGCCCCAGCAATGAGCGCGGGACGGGAATGCGCCGACGCTCAGTGGGCATTGCTGGCAACCACACTGGCCGCCAGTTGGTATCCGCTGCCGCGCACGGTGCGGATCAGACGTGGAGGTTTTTCTGTATCGCGCAGGCGTTGGCGCAGGCGGCTGACAGCCATGTCGACAATCCGGTCGAGGGGCATCAGGTCACGGCCACGGGTGGCGTTGCCAATGGTGTCGCGATCAAGTATTTGCTGTGGATGATCGAGGAACAACTTGAGCAAGGCAAAGTCGGCGCCGGACAGGATGACTTCCTCGCCATCGAGGTGAAACAGCCGATGGCTGACCACATCCAGCCGCCACTCATCGAACACCAGTACATCGCCGCCCGTGCGCTCCTGGCCGAACTGGCAGCGGCGCAACAGGGCCTTGATGCGCGCCTGCAACTCCCGCGGGCTGAAGGGTTTACCGATGTAGTCGTCGGCGCCCAGCTCCAGGCCTATCACCCGGTCGGCTTCGTCGGAACTGGCCGTCAGCATGATGATCGGCACCTGGGCCTGGCGCGGGTGCTGGCGTACCCAGCGGCAGAGGCTGAAGCCATCTTCGTCCGGCAGCATGACGTCGAGGATCACCAGGTCGCACGGGGCCTCGTCCATTGCCTGGCGAAACCCCGCGCCATTGGGCACGCCCCGCACCTGGAAGCCGGCACGACTGAGGTAGGTTTGCAGCAACTCGCGGATTTCCTCGTCGTCGTCGACAAGGAGAATGGATTTACTGATTACGCTCACGGGGGCCTCCTTGTTGTTATGGGACAAGCCTTGAATCATGGGGTGTTCTCAGGGGTCTCATCGCCGGCAAGCCGGCTCCTACCTTTGGAATGCAGTCTTCTGTAGGAGCGGGCTTGCCCGCGATGGGGCCATCACTGCCTACGCAAAAGCCTGCTCCAAAGCGACACCCGCCCCGGTCAACCCGGAGTACGGCGCCGTCACCAACCACACCGGAATCCCCTTGAAGTAGTCACTCATGCAGCCTTTGTCAGCAAAGCTTTTGGCAAAACCGCTGTTGATAAAGAAATCGGCAAACCGCGGGATCACCCCGCCCACGATATACACACCACCCCGGGCGCCGGTGGTCAGCACGTTATTGCCGGCCACGCGGCCCAGCCAGATGCTGAACTGGTCCAGGACTTCCAGCGCAACCAGGTCGCCAGCCAGTCCTGCAGCGGTAATCGCCTCCGGGGTCTCCAGTACTACCGGGTGGCCGTCCACCGCGCAGATCGCCCGGTACAAGCGGGGCAGACCGCCGCCGCTCAG
Source organism: Pseudomonas fluorescens (assembly GCF_000730425.1). Classification (NCBI taxonomy): domain Bacteria; kingdom Pseudomonadati; phylum Pseudomonadota; class Gammaproteobacteria; order Pseudomonadales; family Pseudomonadaceae; genus Pseudomonas; species Pseudomonas fluorescens. The sequence goes on from NZ_CP008896.1 coordinate 2,415,326, forward strand.
GGCGGTCTCGGCGCTGACATGCCCGATCTCGTTATAGATGTGCTGCCACAACTGGGTTTCCCGTGGGCTGCTCAAGGGCAGGTCGACATGCCCGCCCTCCCCCGGCAAGGCTGCCCAACGGCCTGTGCCCAGGTCGAGCAAGGTGCCTACGCCCAACCCCGTGCCCGGGCCGATCACCACCGCGGGGCGCAACGGCTCCGGTGTACCGGCACACACGACGCGATACTCATCGGGTTGCAGGCGGGTCATGCCCAGGGCCATGGCCGAGAAGTCATTGACCAACAACAACTCATCCACTTGCAGGGTCTTGCAGAACGCGGTCTTGCTCAGGCGCCAGTGATTGTTGGTGAACTTGAACTCATCACCACTCACCGGCCCCGCCACCGACAGGCACACCGCACCAACAGTGCCCAACGCCAGGCCTTCCTCCTTGAGGTAGACCAGGATCGCATCCTCGGGGCTGGCGTGATCCGCCGTGGCCAGCACCCGGATCGAATGCAGTGCCTGGTCCCGCCACAACGCAAACCGGGCGTTGGTACCGCCGATGTCACCAACCAGCGCAAGTTTCACTTGAGTGTCTCCAGGGCAGAGGTAAAGGCGCTGGCGCCCTGCTCTGCAGAGCTTGCGGCCAGGCGCATAAATGCAAACAGCTCACGCCCCGCCCCCACGTTATTGCCCAACAGGCCCGTGGCAGGCTTGCGCGCTGCAAATGCTTCGGCGTCCACCTTAAGCTCCAGGGTGCCGTTGACGCCATCGACGCGAATGATATCGCCATCCTTGACCCGCGCCAGCGGCCCGCCGCTCTGGGCTTCGGGGTTAACGTGGATCGCGGCGGGAATCTTACCCGAGGCGCCGGACATCCGCCCGTCGGTCACCAGGGCAACCTTGAAGCCACGGTCCTGGAGCACGCCGAGGAATGGCGTCATTTTGTGTAATTCCGGCATGCCATTGGAGCGCGGCCCCTGGAAGCGCATCACCGCGACAAAATCCTTCTCCAACTGGCCGGCCTTGAACGCGTCGGCCAGGTCTTGCTGATCCTGGAACACCACGGCCGGCGCCTCGACGATTTGGTGCTCGAGGGCCACGGCCGAGACTTTCATCACCCCTCGGCCAAGGTTGCCCTCCATCACGCGCAAACCGCCTTCGGGGGAGAACGCACGGGCCACCGGGCGCAGGATGGTTTCGTCGAGGCTTTCGATCGGGCCGTCGCGCCAGACCAGTTCGCCGTCCACCAGGAATGGCTCCTGGGTGTAGCGGCTCAGGCCACGGCCCGCGACGGTGTTGACGTCTTCGTGGAGCAGGCCGGCTTCCAGCAACTCGCGGATCAGGAACGACATGCCACCCGCCGCCTGGAAGTGGTTGATATCGGCCTTGCCGTTCGGATAGACGTGGGACAGGGTCGGTACCACTTCCGAGAGGTCGGCCATGTCCTGCCAGGTCAGGATGATGCCTGCCGACATGGCAATGGCCGGCATATGCAGGGTGTGGTTGGTGGAGCCGCCGGTGGCATTGAGGGCCACGATGGAGTTGACCAGGGATTTTTCGTCGACGATCTCGCCAATCGGCGTGAAGTTGCCGCTGGCCTTGGTCAGGCGCGTGACCTGGTGCGCAGCCTCACGGGTCAGCGCATCGCGCAGCGGCGTGTACGGGTTGACGAACGAGGCGCCCGGCAAGTGCAGGCCCATCACTTCCATCAGCAACTGGTTGGTGTTGGCGGTGCCGTAGAAGGTGCAGGTGCCAGGGCTGTGGTAGGACTTCATCTCCGACTCCAGCAGTTCTTCGCGGCTGGCCTTGCCTTCGGCGTAGCGCTGGCGCACATCGGCTTTCTGCTTGTTGGAAATACCCGACGGCATGGGCCCGCCCGGCACGAAGATCATCGGCAAGTGGCCATAACGCAAGGCACCCATCATCAGACCGGGGACGATCTTGTCGCAGATACCCAGCATCAGCGCGGCGTCGAACATGTTGTGGGACAGCGCTACCGCCGTGGACATGGCGATCACTTCGCGGCTCAGCAGGCTCAGTTCCATGCCGGGCTCGCCCTGGGTCACGCCATCACACATGGCCGGGGTGCCACCGGCGAACTGACCGACAGAGCCCATCTCGCGCAGGGCCTTTTTGATTTGTTCGGGGAAATGTTCGTACGGCTGGTGCGCCGACAGCATGTCGTTATATGACGAAACAATTGCCACGTTGGCGGCGTTCATCATCCGCAGACTATTTTTATCTTCAGTGCCGCACCCGGCCACGCCGTGGGCAAAGTTGGCGCATTGCAGCTTGCCGCGCATCGGACCGTCGCTGGCCGCGCCGCGAATCAGCGCAAGGTACGCCTCGCGAGTGGCCCGGCTGCGGGCGATAAGGCGTTCGGTGACCTCAAGTACGCGGGGATGCATGTGTAGAACTCCAGGCTAACGGATGTGGCGACCTGAAAGTCTATGCTGGTCAAAAGCCCGCCGCGCAGAGGTTGGCAGGGAGTTACTTGACCAATCGGACCAGTTGATTCAGGTCACTCGTTGTAGATTGAACAAAATATTGCCACTAAAAAGGCTTGTTTTCTATTTTTATGCGAATAATCTTGTAATTCTTACAACAAATCGACGACAGGCGCTTTTCAAATGACTCTTCGAATCGCAATCAATGGTTTTGGCCGTATCGGCCGCAACGTCCTGCGCGCACTTTATACCCAAGGCTACCGCCAGGATTTGCAGATCGTCGCCATCAATGATCTGGGCGACAGTTCGATTAACGCCCACCTGCTTAAATACGACACCGTCCATGGCACTTTCGACGCAGAGGTCGCCCACGATCAGGAAAGCCTGACCGTCAATGGCGACCGGATTGCCGTCAGCGCCATTCGCAACCCCGCCGGCCTGCCGTGGGCTGCACACAAGATCGACGTGGTGTTCGAATGCACCGGCCTGTTTACCGACCGTGACAAGGCCGCCGCCCATATTACCGCTGGCGCGCGCAAGGTGATCATCTCGGCCCCGGCCAAGGGCGCGGATGCCACCGTGGTCTATGGGGTAAACCATGACATTTTGCGCCAATCGCACCAGATCATCTCCAACGCCTCCTGCACCACCAACTGCCTGGCGCCGGTGGCCCAGGTGCTGCACCGTGAGCTGGGTATTGAAAGCGGCCTGATGACCACCATTCATGCCTACACCAACGACCAGAACCTGACCGACGTCTACCACACCGACCCGTACCGCGCCCGCTCGGCCACGCAGAACATGATCCCGAGCAAGACCGGGGCGGCCGAAGCGGTAGGCCTGGTATTGCCGGAGCTGGCGGGCAAATTGACCGGCATGGCGGTGCGGGTGCCGGTGATCAACGTGTCGCTGGTGGACCTGACCGTGCAATTGAAAAAAGAAGCCACGGCCGATGAGGTCAACGCACTGCTCAAAGAAGCCAGCCAACATTCGAAAATCCTCGGCTACAACACCCTGCCGCTGGTTTCCAGTGACTTCAACCACAACCCCCTGTCGTCGATCTTCGACGCCAACCACACCAAGTCCAGCGGCAAGCTGCTCAAGGTCTTGGCCTGGTACGACAACGAATGGGGCTTCTCCAACCGCATGCTGGATAACTGCCTGGCGCTATGTAACGCCGAGTAACTCCCTGTGGGAGCGGGCGTGCTCGCGAATGCAGTGGGTCAGTAATGAATGTATTGACTGACCCACTGCATTCGCGAGCACGCCCGCTCCCACATTTGTCTTGCGTGGGTTCAGAGAAATAGCCACTTGCCATTTGCGTTGATGATAAGCATTATCATTCACTGCCAACCGGTCCGGTATCACTGTGAGCCTATCTCGCTTCAACCAAGTCTTCCTCACCCAACGGGTGGTGCTACTGCGCACCTTGCAGCGGATGGTGGATAACCACAGTACCGCCGAGGACCTGTTGCAGGAAACCTACCTGCGCGTCACTCGGGCCCTGGGCGAGCGCCCTATTGATCACCTCGAACCGTTCGTGTTCCAGACCGCGCGCAACCTGGCCCTGGATCATCTGCGCTCGCGTCGGATCCAGTCCCGCACCTTGCAGGAAGATGTCCCGCTGGACGTCCTGCAAAGCGTCGCCTCCCCGGTCACGCCCCCCGAAGATGCCGCCCACGCCGAGCAATTGCTGGAGCACCTGAGTGTCAGCCTCGGCCAGTTGAGCGCCCGCCAGCAGCAGATATTTATCCTCAGCCGCCTGCACGGTTGCAGCTACCAGGAGATCGCCGACCAGTTGCAGGTGTCCTTGAGTACCGTGCAAAAGGAACTGAAATTGATCATGGCCATCTGCATAGGTGTGGCCGAACGACTCGATCACCCTTAAGCTTTGTCGGGACAAACCGACAGACATGTCACAAAAACGATTGAATAAAACGTGGCGAAGACCCGAGGAACACCGTGACGGACCCGAACAAACTGCACCCCCATGAGCTGGCTCATGAGGTGTTGCAACATGCGGCCATGGACCAAGCCCTCGACTGGCTGATCGCTTTGCAGTGCCCACAACCTGGCCAGCACGCCGAGTTCCAGGCCTGGCTGGATGCCGACCCGAGTCACGCCCAGGCCTTTGCCAAAGCCCAGGCCGCCTGGGGCGGTGCGCCGGTGCACAGCGCTGCCGTGGCCCTGAATGCACCGCGCAAACCCAGCGCCTGGCGGCGCCTCCAGCCACACTGGAAACCCCTGGCCACCGCTGCCGTTTTGCTGTTGGGGCTGTTCAGCTTCAGCAACCTGCCAGTACGCCTGCAGGCCGACCATTTGACCGTGGTCGGCGAGCGTCAGCGCCTGCAATTGGATGACGGCTCCAAGGTGCTGCTCAATACCAATTCAGCGTTTTCCAGCACCATCGACGAGCATCAGCGCATCGCCCGCCTGTATCAGGGCGAGGCCTTTTTCGAGGTCGCGGCCAACCGTGGCCTGCCCCTGCAAATCGACGCCGGCCCAGTGCGCGCCAGCGTCAGCGATACAGCGTTTGCCGTGCGTTATCTCGACGGCGAGGCGCAGGTGCAGGTGCAACGCGGGGACGTGGACCTGAGCACCACCTTCGGCAACAACCGGGTGCGCCTGAGCGCCGGCGAAAGCATCCGCGTGGGGCCCAAGGGCTTCGGCCCACCGGCCAAGCTCGATGCCACCAAGGAACTGGCGTGGGTCCAGGGCCGGCTGATCTTTGAAAACTGCCCGATGAGCGAGGTACTGGCGGAGCTGCGGCGCTATTACCCGGGCTGGATCGTCAACACCAATGAGCAACTGGCCAGCGTCGCCGTGACCGGTAACTACCGCCTGGACCAGCCACTGGACGTGGTGCGCTCCCTGGCCCACATCACCTCGGCCAAGCTCTCGGAATTCCCCGCGCTAGTGATTCTCAACTGAGAATAATTATTTTTACTCGATAGCCACTGCTGGTACGTCTCGTCTTAGCCAATGCAACTGATTCCTATTTGATTCAGGCTCGCAACTATAAGACTCGTCCCTCGGAGCGCTCTCGATGTCCTCTCGTTTCAACCGCCGGTCCTCTTCGCCCACGCTGTGCCTGCTGACCGCTGCCATCCTGTTGGCGGGCAGCCCGGTGCTGATGGCCAACGCCGCTGAGCCGGCTGCGCGCAACCACGCCAATTACTCGTTCAGCATCGAGCAGCAACCCCTGGTGTCGGCGCTCAATGCCTTTACCGCCGTCACCGGCTGGCAGATCGGCCTGCCTGCCGAACTGGGCCAAGGGGTTTCCTCCCCCGGCGCACGCGGCTCGCTGACGCCGGAAAAGGCCCTGGACCGGCTGTTGGTGGGGACCAACCTGAACTACCGCAAACTGGGCAATAACAATATCGTCCTGGAAAAGCGCACGGCGGGCAGTGCCATCACCCTGCAACAAATGACCATCAGCGCCACCCGCCAGGAGCAAGCGGTAGACAGCGTGCCCAGCACCGTCACCGTGCATGAGCGCGAGGAGCTGGACCGCCAGAACGTCAACACCATCCGCGAGCTGGTGCGCTACGAACCCGGTGTCTCGGTCGGGGGCGCCGGCACCCGCTCCGGTAATTCCGGCTACAACATTCGCGGCATCGACGGCGACCGTATCCTCACCCAGGTGGACGGTGTAGAGGTCCCGGACAACTTCTTCAACGGCCCGTACGCCAAGACCCGCCGCAACTATGTCGACCCGGAAATCGTCAAGCGCGTGGAAATCATCCGCGGCCCGGCCTCGGCCCTGTACGGCAGCAGTGCCATCGGCGGCGCCGTCAGCTACTTCACCCTTGACCCGGACGACATTATCAAGCCCGGCCAGGACGTTGGCGCGCGCCTGAAGACCGGCTACAGCTCGGCGGACGAAAGCTGGCTGACCTCCGGCACCGTCGCCGGTCGGGTGCAGGACTTCGATGGCTTGCTGCACCTGAGCCAGCGCAACGGCCACGAGATGGAGTCCTACGACGGCAACAACGCCACCGGCCTGGCCCGCACCGGGGCCAACCCGGAAGACGTGCGCACCACCAACGTCCTGGCCAAGCTGGGCTGGAACTACGGCGAAGACAACCGCCTGGGCCTGACCTACGAGAAGTACAAGGACGACCGCGACATCAACCAGAAAAGCGCGGTAGGCGGGATTTTCCTCGAAGGCCAGGGCATGAATATGTACCGTGACCGTCGCGGTAACGACACCATCACCCGCGAACGCTTTGGCCTGGAGAACAGGTTTTCGCTCGACTCGCCGATTGCCGATCACATCAAGACCAGCCTCAACTACCAGATCGCCAAGACCGACCAGTCCACCACCGAAATCTATCAGGCCGGCCCGCGCGTGCTGCGGACCCGCGATACCCTCTACGAAGAGAAACAGTGGGTGTTCGACGCGCAGTTGGACAAAGCCTTCGTCATCGGCAATACCGACCACCTGGTGACCTACGGCACCACGATCAAGCAGCAGAAAGTCACGGGATCTCGTGAAGGCGGGGCCACATGCCTGGCCATTGGTGCCGGCTGTACCGCTATCGGGGCACCGAGCCCATCGCCCAGAGACTTCGTGAAAAAAGCCAGCGACTTCCCCGATCCGACCATCAACAGCTACGCGTTGTTTGCCCAGGATCAGATCAGTTGGAATGACTGGACCTTCCTGCCAAGCGTGCGCTACGACTACATCCAGCTCAAACCCAAGCTGACCGAAGAGTTCCTCAATACCACCGACCCAAACCGCGCGTTCCCCCACGACGACTCGAACAAAACCTGGCATCGCTTCTCGCCAAAACTGGGCGTGACCTACGCACTGACCGAGCAGTACACCTGGTTCGGCCAGTACGCCGAGGGTTTCCGCACGCCATCAGCCAAGGCGCTGTATGGCCGCTTTGAAAACCTTGGCGAAAACTATGTCGTGGAGCCTAACTCCAATCTCAAGCCGGAAACCAGCAAGAGCTATGAAACCGGGATCCGTGGCAATTTCGAGGCGGGCAATTTCGACGTCGCGGTGTTCTACAACAAGTACCGTGACTTTATCGACGAAGACAACGCCGTGCTGGACCCTGCCGGCAGCACGGTCTTCCAGCCGGGCAACATCAAGCGCGCCACCATCAAGGGCATGGAAGTCAAAGGTCGCTTGAACCTGGACGCCTTCGGCGCGCCACAAGGCCTGTACACCAAAGGCGCCATTGCCTACGCCCACGGTCGCAACGACGAAACCGGCCAGCCGCTGAACAGCGTCAACCCGCTCAAGGGCGTGTTTGGCCTGGGCTACGATCAGGAAAACTATGGTGCGCTGGTCAGTTGGACCCTGGTCAAGAAACAGGACCGGGTCGACAGCGCCACGTTCTTTACCCCGACCGGTATCAAGGCCAACGGCCCCTTCAAGACCCCGGGCTTTGGCATCGTCGACCTGACCGGTTTCTACAAAGTCACCGACGACCTGACCGTCAACGGCGGCCTGTACAACCTGACCGACAAGAAATACTGGAACTGGGATGACGTGCGCAGCTACGACGGCGTGGGTGAAGCCGGCGTGACCTCGCCAGCCAGCCTCGACCGCCTGACCCAGCCAGGGCGCAACTTTGCGATCAACCTGATCTGGGACATCTGATCCACGCAGCCCCACCCCGCCGGTTTTCTCGCCGGCCGGGGTGAGGATTTTTTACTGTGACGCGTCTTCTTGTTCGTCTAGTAATAACAGCCTGGCAATAAGGCGCTTTTCCTTCTCAAGGACATCCAATGACCGCTTCCACCACCGCAGAACGCGCAAGCCTGCGCTCCCAGCGCCTGAACCAGATCACCAACGAGCCGCACACCAAGCTCGATGCCCTGGTCAAGGCTCACGCCCCGTTTGAAACCCAGGCCAACTTCGCCCGTTTCGTGGTTGCGCAGTACCTGTTCCAGTCGGAACTGGTGGCGCTGTACAACGATCCCGAGTTGATCAAGCTGGTGCCGGACCTGGCCGAACGCTGCCGCGCCGAGGCGGCCAAGCTGGACCTGGCCGACCTGGAAACCGAAGTGCCAGCCCCCGTGGCCGGTGCCGTGCAGAACCCGAGCAAGGCCGAGGCCCTGGGCTGGCTGTTCGTGTCCGAAGGCTCCAAGCTGGGCGCGGCGTTCCTGATCAAGCGTGCCGTCGGCCTGGGCCTGAGCGAAACCTTCGGTGCCCGTCACCTGGGCGAGCCCGCCGGTGGCCGTGCCGAAGGTTGGAAGAGCTTCACCCGCACCCTCGACGGCCTGCAATTGAGCGCCGAAGAAGAAGCTGCTGCAGAAAAAGGCGCCGTGGATGCGTTTGTACGCTTCACCGTGTTGCTGGAACAGGCGTACGCTAGCGCTCCAGAACTGGCCTGATCCGACGGGCCTGTGTAGGAGCAGGCTTGCCTGCGATAGCATCGCCTCGGTCTGACTGATAATCCGAGGCGTCTGCATCGCTGGCAAGCCAGCGCCTACAGGGTCACGCGCCCACCGTTCGATCGCGTTCCATTTTCAGATTTTTCGCCCCCCATACAAATTGCTCCCATGACCGGCAAAACCCAATCCTCCTCCAAACTCGCCCGAATCCTGTTCGGCCTGCTGGCCTATGTCAGCCTGGGGATCGGCTTGATCGCCATTGTCGTACCGGGCCTGCCCACCACCGAATTCATCCTGCTGGCTGCCTGGGCGGCCACCAAAAGCTCGCCACGCCTGAGCGCCTGGCTGGAAAACCACCGGCTGTTCGGGCCGATCCTGTTCAATTGGCGTAATGGCAAGATCATCGCGCGCCGGGCCAAGGTCAGCGCCACGGTGAGCATGCTGCTGTGCGCCGGCCTGATGCTGGTGATGCTCGATCACGGCTGGCCGATCTACCTGGCGATCGCCGGGATGAGCCTGGGCAACCTGTGGATCTGGTCACGCCCCGAACGCCTTGCGCGCACCGCTGCCTGAGCGCCCTACCGCTCATCGCCTGCCCCTCATGAATTATTCGCCGCTGCCGATGTTGCGGGCATAACGCCGAATGGATTTGGCCGTTGCCCTGCTTGCACACCAACAAGTCCAATCGCGAGTAAGCCCATGTTCGACACCCTCTCCATCCGTTTGAAAATCGTCCTGCTGTCCGGTCTCTGCCTGTTGGGGGTGATTGCGCTGATCGTCAGCCTGAATATCTACAGATCCAACCAGGACAACCAGGTGGTCAGCGCCTCCAGCTCGGCCATGCTCACCAAAAGTGTCGAAAACCTGATCCAGGCCAAGGCCGCCGAGCAAGCGGTGCAGGTGCAGAAATCCTTCGGTGAGAACCTGCTGGTGGTCACCGCCCTTGCCGACCAGGTCAAGGACTTGCGCAATATGGCCATCAAGCGTTCGCTGGAGGCCGCGACCGTGCGCGAAGAACTCAACCAGCAGATCAAGACGGCCTTCGAGCGCAACACCAAGGTGCTGGGGATCTGGCTGTCGTTTGAACCCAACGCCCTGGATGGCAAGGACAGCGAATTCGTCAACGACAAGCTGCGCGCCTCCAACGAAGTCGGGCGTTTCTCCACCTACTGGAGCCGCGCCGACGGCGAAAGCCTCAACACGGTGATGGTGGAAGCGGACCTGACCAAGACCACCCCCAACCTCAGCGGTACGCCCTACAACATCTGGTACACCTGCCCACGGGACAGCCGCAGCGCTTGCCTGCTGGACCCGTACGCCGACGAAGTGGCCGGCAAGTCAGTGCTGATGACCACCATCTCCCTGCCGCTGCTGGTGGATGGCAAGGTGATTGGCGTGGTCGGCGTCGACATTACCCTGGATGCCCTGCAAGCGGCTGCCAATACGGCCCAGCAAGAGCTGTTCAACGGTGCCGGGATCATGGAAGTCCTTTCCGGCAGTGGCTTGATTGCCAGCTACAGCGGCGAGCCGGACAAGGTCGGCAAGAACATCGTCGATGTGCTTGGCGGCGAAGGCAAAGAGATCGTGCAACTGCTGGCCAGTGACACACGCAAGGTCCGCGAACAGGACGATACGATCCGCGCGGTGTATCCGGTCAAGCCGATTGCCGGTGCCAAGCCCTGGGGTGTGGTAATCAAGCTGCCCAAGGACGTGATGCTGGCCGACTCGGTCAAGCTGCAAGGGGTGCTCGACGATGCCCAGACCCGCGGCACACTGCAGGCGCTGTTGGTGGGCGCCGTGGCCGGCCTGTTGGGCCTGTTGCTGATGTGGCTGACGGCCACCGGCGTGACTCGCCCGATCAACAGCGTGGCGGCGATGCTCAAGGACATTGCCAGCGGCGACGGCGACCTGACCCAACGCTTGGCCTACACGAAAAAGGACGAACTGGGGGAACTGGTCAGTTGGTTCAACCGTTTCCTCGACAAGCTGCAACCGACCATCGCCCAGATCAAGCAGAGCATCAGCGAAGCCCGCGGCACTGCTGACCAGTCCTCGGAAATCGCACGCCAGACCAGCGAGGGCATGCAGGTGCAGTTTCGCGAGATCGACCAAGTGGCAACCGCCTCCAACGAGATGAGCGCCACCGCCCACGACGTGGCCAACAGCGCCTCAAACGCCGCGAGCGCTGCCCGGGGCGCCGACCAATCGGCCCGCGAAGGCCTGGCGATCATCGAACGCAGCACCCGCGACATCACCACCCTGGCCGAAGAAGTCAGCAAGGCGGTGACTGAAGTCGAAGCCCTGGCGGTCAACAGTGAGCAGATCGGCTCGGTACTGGAAGTGATCCGCAGCATTGCCGAGCAGACCAACCTGCTGGCCCTCAATGCCGCGATTGAAGCCGCGCGCGCCGGGGAAAGCGGGCGTGGTTTCGCGGTAGTGGCGGACGAAGTGCGCAACCTGGCCCGGCGTACCCAGGATTCGGTGGAGGAAATCCGCCTGGTGATCGAACGCATCCAAAGCGCGACGCGTGGGGTAGTGACGACCATGCATTCAAGCCAGAGCCAGGCGCAGAACAACGCCGGGCAGATCCAGCAGGCGGTACAGGCCCTGGGCAAGATCAGCGATGCGGTGACAGTGATCAGCGACATGAACCTGCAAATCGCCAGCGCCGCCGAAGAACAGAGCGCCGTGGCCGAAGAGGTCAACCGCAACGTTTCGGCAATCCGTACCGTGACCGAGACCTTGACCGAACAGGCGACGGAATCAGCAGCGATCAGCAGCCAATTGAATGCGCTGGCCAACCAACAGATGAAGCTGATGGATCAGTTCCGGGTGTAAATACCCCCTGTGGAAGCGACCTTGTGTAGGAGCTGGCTTCTGTGGGAGCTGGCTTGCCTGCGATGGCATCACAGCGGTGCAACTGATGTACCGAGGTGCCTGCATCGCCGGCAAGCCAGCGCCTACACGAGTTCGATCCCACACGCGTTTGGGTCAGAGGCCGGTCCAGGCGCTGACAAACGCCGTGATGTCTTCTTTCGCCGCCGTACGCGGCGGGTTCTGCGCGGTGCCCAGGTACAGGAAGCCGATGACTTCTTCACCGCTGCTCAACCCCAAACCCTTGGCCACATGCGCCGAATACGATAACTCCCCGGTCCGCCACACCGCACCAATCCCCTGGGCATACGCCGCCAGCAGAATGCCGTGGGCCGCACAGGCCGCCGCCAGCAGTTGCTCGGACTTCGGCACTTTGAAGTGTTCCTGCAGACGGGCAATCACCACCACCACCAACGGCGCGCGCAACGGGCCGCTCTGTGCCTTGTCGATGACCGCTTGCGGGGCCTCGGGGTCTTGCAGGCGGGCGGCTTCGGCCAGCAGGGTGCCCATCTGCTCGCGGGCCGCGCCTTCCACGGTCAGGAAGCGCCAAGGCCGCAGTTGGCCGTGATCCGGCGCACGCATGGCCGCCGCGAACAGCACTTCGCGCTGCTCGGCAGTAGGCGCCGGCTCCAGCAGGCGCGGCACGGAAACACGGTTGAGCAAAGCGTCGAGAGCCTGCATTGGCCACCTCCAGGAAAAATGTGCGGCCATTCTAGCGGGAATGCATCCGATTGGAGCAAACGATAATTGCTCTTATTCAATCCGCCCCGCCCTGTTAGACTTTGCCCCCTGAATTTCATCCACTGTCGCCCGTCGTCCAGGATTATCGATGCCCCGTTTGCTTCTTCGCCTGTCTGCACTCTTGATGGCCGTGAGCCTGAGTGCCTGCGATGACGCTCCACCCCCGACATTTACCCAGGCCGAGCCAGGTGAGGCGCGCTCGGGAGGCAGCACGACGGTCAGGAAAACCGACCAGAACGCCTTTTCGCTGCCTTCAGCGAACCTGGCGCCGACACGCCGCCTGGATTTCAGCGTCGGCAACAGTTTTTTCCGCAACCCGTGGGTGATCGCCCCGGCCACCACCACCGCCCGTGATGGGCTGGGGCCGCTGTTCAACACCAATGCCTGCCAGAACTGCCATATCAAGGACGGGCGTGGCCATCCGCCGTTGCCGCAGGCCAGCAATGCGGTATCGATGCTGGTGCGCCTGTCGATCCCGGACTCGCCGCCCTATGCCAAGGTCATCGAGCAACTGGGTATCGTCCCCGAACCCGTCTATGGCGGGCAGTTGCAAGACATGGCCGTACCTGGTGTGGTCCCGGAAGGCAAGGTGCGGGTCGACTACACCCCGGTCAACGTCACGTTCAAGGACGGTACGGTGGTCGAGTTGCGCAAGCCGAGCCTGCAGATTACCCAGCTCGGCTACGGGCCGATGCACCCGGATACACGGTTTTCCGCCCGCGTGGCCCCGCCGATGATCGGCCTGGGCTTGCTCGAAGCCATCAGCGATGCGGACATCCTGCAAAACGCCAGCAAACACCCGGACAAAAACGGCGTGCTCGGCCGCCCGAACTGGGTCTGGGATGATGCCGAACAAAAAACCGTGCTCGGGCGCTTTGGCTGGAAAGCCGGGCAGCCCAACCTCAACCAACAAAATGTTCACGCGTTTTCTGGTGATATGGGCCTGACCACCCGCCTGAGACCCGTCGATGACTGCACTGATGCCCAAGTTGCCTGCAAGCAGGCGCCCAACGGCAACGGCGAACATGGCGAGCAGGAAGTCAGCGATAACATCCTGCGCCTGGTGCTGTTCTACACCCGTAACCTGGCCGTCCCGGCACGCCGTGATGTCAATGCGCAACAGGTGCTGGCCGGCAAGAACCTGTTTTTCCAGGCTGGCTGCCAGTCGTGCCATACGCCGAAATTCACCACCGCCAGCAACGCCGCTGAACCTGAGTTGGCCAACCAGGTGATCCGCCCCTACAGCGACTTGCTGCTGCACGACATGGGCGAAGGCCTGGCCGACAACCGTACCGAATTCAAGGCCGGTGGCCGCGACTGGCGCACGCCGCCGTTGTGGGGCATTGGCCTGACGCAAAACGTCAGTGGCCACACCCAGTTCCTGCATGACGGGCGCGCCCGCAACCTGCTTGAAGCCGTGCTGTGGCACGGCGGTGAAGCCCAGGCGGCGCAACAACATGTGTTGTCGTTTAACGCCGAGCAACGCGCCGCGTTGCTCGCGTTCCTGAATTCTCTATAAGCTTTGCCCCAATTAATGAAGGGAGCTCGACATGTTCCGTCCCAAGTTGTTGTTCACCAGCCTGGCCGCCCTGGCTCTGGGTGCCTGCTCACCGCAGGATCCGCAAGCGGTCACTTCAGCGGCCATCGCCAAACAAGTGATCCTGCCGACCTACAGCCGCTGGGTCGAAGCTGACCGGCAGTTGGCCGTCAGCGCCCTGGCCTATTGCCAGGGCAAGGAGTCCCTGGAAACCGCCCGCGCCGATTTCCTCCACGCACAAAAGGCCTGGGCCGAGTTGCAACCGCTGCTGATCGGCCCGCTGGCCGAAGGCAATCGCGCCTGGCAGGTGCAGTTCTGGCCCGACAAGAAAAACCTCGTCGGCCGCCAGGTCGAGCAACTGGCCACCGCCCAGCCGCAGATCGATGCCGCCGCGTTGGCCAAGTCCAGCGTCGTGGTGCAAGGCCTGTCGGCCTACGAATACATCCTGTATGACGCCAGGACCGACATCACCAACGAAGCCCAGAAAGCCCGCTACTGCCCGCTGCTGATCGCCATCGGCGAGCGCCAGAAGCAACTGGCCGAAGAGATTCTGGCGAGCTGGAACAGCACCGACGGCATGCTCGCGCAGATGACCAAGTTTCCTAACCAGCGCTACGCCGATTCCCACGAGGCCATCGCCGAACTGCTGCGGGTGCAGGTCACGGCCCTGGACACCCTGAAGAAAAAACTCGGCACGCCGATGGGTCGCCTGTCCAAGGGCATTCCCCAGCCGTTCCAGGCCGATGCATGGCGCAGCCAATCGTCCCTGCAAGGCTTGCAGGCCAGCCTCGCGGCAGCCCAGACCGTCTGGGTCGGGGTCGACAACAAGGGCCTGCGCGGCCTGCTGCCTGCCGACCAGAAGCCTCTGGCCGAGAAGATCGACGCCGCCTACGCAGCCTCCCTGAAACTGTTCGACAGCAACCAGCGCTCGCTCAATGAACTGTTGGCGGACGATGCCGGGCGCCAGCAACTCAACGATCTCTACGACAGCCTCAACGTGGTCCACCGCCTGCACGAAGGTGAACTGGCCAAGGCGCTGGGCATCCAACTGGGCTTCAACGCCAACGACGGTGACTGATGATGCTCAGGCGACAGGCTTTGGCCATTGGTAGCGTGCTGCTCAGTGCAATCACCCTGGGCGGCTGGACGCTGTTCAAGCGCAAGGGCGACAGCCCACTGCTGCTGTCGGCCCGGGATGATGGCGATGGCAAACACTACGCCGTGGGCTATCGCCTGGATGGCACCCAGGTGTTCGCCACCCAGGTCGGCCAGCGCTGCCACGACATCATTAACCATCCGACCCTGCCCATCGCCCTGTTCGTGGCTCGCCGCCCGGGCACCGAGAGCTATCTGGTGGACCTGCGCGACGGCACGCTGTTGCAAACCGTGACGTCCCAGGCCAACCGGCACTTCTATGGCCATGCGGTGATCCACAAGAGTGGCGACTGGCTGTATGCCACGGAAAACGACACCACTGACCCCGGTCGCGGCTTGCTGGGGGTGTACAGGTTCGAAGGTGAGCGCCTGGTGCACAGTGGCGAAATTTCCACACACGGCATCGGCCCGCACCAGGTGTCGTGGATGCCGGATGGCGAGACCCTGATCGTGGCCAATGGCGGCATTCGCACCGAGGCCGAGAGCCGGGTCGAGATGAACCTTAACGCCATGGAGCCCAGCCTGGTGCTGATGCAACGTGACGGGACGCTGTTGAGCAAGGAAACCCTGGGCCAGCAGATGAACAGCGTGCGTCATATGGGGATCGCCAGCGATGGCACGATTCTCACCGGGCAACAGTTCATGGGGCCATCACAGGAGCGCTCCGAACTGTTGGCGATCAAGCGCCCGGGACAACCGTTCGTGGCGTTCCCGGTGGCGGACGAGCAATTGCAGGCCATGGGGCACTACACCGCCAGCGTGGCCGTGCACAGTGAACTGCGCCTGGTGGCACTGACTGCGCCACGGGGCAATCGCTTTTTTATCTGGGACATGGACAGCGCCGAACTGCGCCTGGACGGGCCGTTGCCCGACTGCGCCGGCGTGGGTGCGGTGGCCGACGGGTTCGTCGTGACCTCCGGCCAGGGCCGTTGCCGCTTCTACGATTGCCGGCAGCCACAACTGGTGGCCAAGCCCCTGGAATTACCCGCAGGGCTCTGGGACAACCATCTGCATCTGATCTGATCGCAAGCGCCGGTTTGCTGGCGTCTACAGGGGGGCTGACTGTCAAAAATGCCAGTTGGAATCCCCCGGGCACTCGGAGTATGTGCCCAATCGTTCACCCTCGCCTGCCTCAGTTTTTTCCAAGGAATCGGAATATGCTGCGTCGTCGCATGCTGATCATGTTGGCCGTTGTGCTGCTAATCGTCCTGCTGTTGGGGGGCTTCAAGGCCTTCTCCATTTACCGGCAGATCCAGGTCTTTTCTGCGCCCAAACCGCCGATCAGCGTAGCGGTTGCCACAGCGGTCGAGCAGCCCTGGCAACAGCGCCTGCCAGCGGTGGGTACGCTCAAGGCCTTGCAAGGGGTGAACCTCGCCCTGGAGATCGCCGGCACCGTCAAGGACGTGCAGTTCGAGTCCGGGCAGAAGGTCAAGGCCGGGCAGCCACTGGTGCAACTGGACAGCGCGGTGGAAGATGCCCTGCTGCAAACCGCCGTGGCCGACCTCGGCCTGGCCCAGCTCGATTACGGGCGCGGTAGCCAACTGGTGGGCAGCCAGGCGATCTCCAAGGGCGAGTTCGACCGGCTCTCGGCGCAACTGCAAAAAAACAAGGCCACGGTCAACCAGCTCAAGGCATCCCTGGCCAAGAAACATATCGTCGCGCCGTTCAGCGGCACTATCGGCATCCGTCAGGTGGATGTCGGCGACTACCTGGCCAGCGGCACGGTCATCGCCACCTTGCAGGACCTGAGCAGCCTCTACGTGGATTTCTATGTGCCCGAGCAATTGGTGCCCAGGCTGGCTGTCGGCCAGGGGGTACAAGTGCAAGTCTCGGCCTACCCGAAACAGACCTTCCCCGGCACCCTCAGCGCCATCAACCCCAAAGTCGAAAGCAGCACCCGCAACGTGCGGGTGCGGGCGACCCTGGCCAACCCGGACAATAAACTGCTGCCGGGCATGTTCAGCAGCCTGCAAGTGTTGCTGCCCAACCCGCAGGTGCAGGTTGTGGTGCCAGAAAGTGCGATTACCTACACCCTCTACGGCAATTCAGCCTACGTGGTCGTGCAGAAAAAAACCGCGGATGGCAGCCTCGAAAAAGATGCCGGCGGCCAACCGATATTGATTGCCGAACGGCGGTTTATCGAAACCGGCGAACGGCGCGACGGCCTGGTGCTGGTGACCAAGGGCCTGAGCGGTGGCGAACAAGTGGTGAGTGCCGGGCAGATCAAGCTCGACACCGGTGCGCATATCGCCATTACCCCGGATAAGAACCTACCGGCCATCCCTGGCCAGCCTTCGCGCAACGACGGTTCAAGGAACTGAGCCATGGCGTTTACCGACACGTTTATCCGCCGCCCGGTGCTGGCTATGGTGGTCAGCCTGCTGATCGTGCTCCTGGGTTTGCAGGCCTACAGCAAACTGCCGCTGCGCCAGTACCCGTCCATGGAGAATGCGCTGATCACGGTGACCACCGCGTACCCCGGGGCCAATGCCGAGACGATCCAGGGCTACATCACCCAACCCTTGCAGCAAAGCCTGGCAAGCGCCGAAGGCATTGACTACATGACCTCGGTCAGTCGCCAGAACTTCTCGGTGATTTCCATCTATGCGCGGATCGGCGCCAACAGCGACCGCCTGTTCACTGAGCTGCTGGCCAAGGCCAACGAGGTGAAGAACAAGCTGCCCCAGGATGCCGAGGATCCGGTATTGAGCAAAGAGGCGGCAGACGCTTCGGCGCTGATGTACATCAGTTTCTCCAGCCAGCAACTGAGCAACCCACAGATCACCGACTACCTGTCCCGGGTGATCCAGCCCAAGCTTGCGACCCTGCCCGGCATGGCCGAAGCCGAGATCCTTGGCAACCAGGTATTTGCCATGCGCCTGTGGCTGGACCCGGTCAAGCTCGCCGGCTTCGGCCTGAGCGCTGGCGACGTCACGAATGCCGTGCGCAACTACAACTTTCTCTCCGCTGCCGGCGAAGTGAAGGGCGAGTATGTGGTCACCAGCATCAACGCCAATACCGACCTCAAGACCGCCGAGGCCTTCGCCGCCATCACCGTGAAGACCGATGGCGATAGCCGGGTGCTGCTCGGCGATGTGGCCCGGGTGGAAATGGGCGCGGAAAACTACAACGCCATCAGTTCATTTGGCGGCACGCCGTCG
The DNA here is from genome assembly GCF_000730425.1 of Pseudomonas fluorescens. Taxonomy (NCBI): domain Bacteria; kingdom Pseudomonadati; phylum Pseudomonadota; class Gammaproteobacteria; order Pseudomonadales; family Pseudomonadaceae; genus Pseudomonas; species Pseudomonas fluorescens. The sequence continues at coordinate 2,433,580 of NZ_CP008896.1, forward strand.
GTGTACATCGGCATCAAGGCCACGCCCAGCGCCAACCCGTTGGATGTGATCAAGGAAGTGCGCAAGATCATGCCGCAGCTGGAGTCCCAGTTGCCGCCCAACCTCAAGGCAGAAATCGCCTACGACGCCACGCTGTTTATCCAGGCGTCCATCAACGAGGTGGTCAAGACCCTGTTTGAAGCGGTGTTGATCGTAGTCGTCGTGGTGTTCCTGTTTCTCGGAGCACTGCGCTCGGTGGTGATCCCAGTGGTCACCATCCCGCTGTCGATGATTGGCGTGCTGTTTTTCATGCAACTGATGGGCTACTCCATCAACCTGCTGACGCTACTGGCAATGGTCCTGGCCATCGGCCTGGTGGTGGACGATGCGATTGTGGTGGTGGAGAACATCCACCGCCATATCGAAGAAGGCAAGACGCCGCTGGACGCTGCGCTGGAAGGCGCGCGAGAGATTGCAGTGCCGGTGGTGTCGATGACCATCACCCTGGCGGCGGTGTATGCGCCGATTGGTTTCCTGGAGGGGCTGACCGGAGCGTTGTTCAAGGAATTCGCCCTGACCCTGGCGGGCGCGGTGGTGATTTCCGGCATCGTCGCGCTGACCCTGTCACCGATGATGTGCGCGCTGCTGCTGCGCCATGACGAGAACCCCACGGGCCTGGCCCATCGCCTGGACCGGATTTTCGATGGTCTCAAGCGCCGTTACCAGACGCTGCTGCACGGCACCTTGAATACCCGGCCGGTGGTGATTGTGTTTGCGCTGATCGTGCTGTGCCTGATTCCGGTGTTCCTCAAGTTCACCCAGTCGCAACTGGCCCCGGACGAAGACCAGGGCATTATCTTTATGATGGCCAACGCGCCGCAGCCGACCAACCTGGACTACCTGAACACCTATACCGACGAGTTCATCGCGATCTTCAAGGACTTCCCGGAGTACTACTCCTCGTTCCAGATCAACGGGTTCAATGGCGTGCAATCGGGTATCGGCGGCTTCCTGCTCAAGCCATGGAACGAGCGCGAGCGCACACAAATGCAGATCCTGCCTGAGGTGCAGAAGCGCCTGGAACAGATCCCCGGCCTGCAGGTGTTCGGCTTCAATCTGCCATCGCTGCCTGGTACCGGCGAAGGCCTGCCTTTCGGTTTTGTGATCAACACGCCCAATGACTATGAGTCATTGCTGCAAGTGGCCAACCGCGTGAAGAAACGCGCTATGGAGTCGGGCAAGTTCGCCTTTATGGATATCGACCTGGCATTCGACAAACCCGAAGTGGTGGTGGATATCGACCGCGCCAAAGCGGCGCAGATGGGGGTGTCGATGCAGGATCTGGGCAGCACCCTGGCGACCTTGCTGGCGGAGGCACAGATCAACCGGTTCACCCTTGATGGGCGCAGCTACAAAGTCATCGCCCAGGTCGAGCGGGCGTACCGGGACAACCCTCAATGGCTGAACAATTACTACGTGAAAAACACCCTGGGCGAACTGTTGCCGCTGTCGACCTTGATCAGCGTCAGCGACCGCGCACGGCCTCGGCAGTTGAATCAGTTCCAGCAACTCAACTCGGCGCTGATCTCGGGTTTTCCGATTGTCAGCATGGGCGAAGCCATCGACACCGTGCGCCAGATCGCCATCGAAGAAACCCCGGCCGGCTATGCCTTCGACTACAGCGGCGCCTCGCGCCAGTTCATCCAGGAGGGCAGTGCACTATGGGTCACCTTTGGCCTGGCACTGGCAATCATCTTCCTGGTGCTGGCGGCACAGTTCGAGAGCTTCCGTGACCCGCTGGTGATTCTGGTGACGGTGCCGCTGTCGATCTGCGGGGCGTTGATCCCACTGTTTCTCGGCTGGTCGAGCATGAATATCTATACCCAGGTGGGGTTGGTGACGTTGATCGGGCTGATCAGCAAGCACGGGATCCTGATCGTCGAATTCGCCAACCAGTTGCGCAAGGACAAGGGGCTGACATCCCGTGAAGCCGTGGAAGAAGCGGCCGCGATTCGCCTGCGCCCGGTATTGATGACCACCGCGGCAATGGTGTTTGGCATGGTGCCGTTGATCTTTGCCACAGGAGCGGGGGCGGTCAGCCGATTTGATATCGGGATGGTGATTGCTACCGGGATGTCCGTGGGTACGCTGTTTACACTGTTTGTGCTGCCGTGTGTGTATACGCTGCTGGCCAAGCGTGGCCCCTTGTCGGCGGAGGATTGAGTCAGGGGCCGCCGCAAGACAGCGTATCTCCCTGTAGAAGCGGGCTTGCCCGCGAAAATCGTTGACGATGGCGCGGCACTAACAGGTAACCCGAGGTGCCTGTGGGATTTTCGCGGGCAAGCCCGCTCCTACAGGCCCAGCTTATTCGATGCCCACCTGGTTACGCCCATTGTGCTTGGCCAGGTACAACCCCTTGTCCGCTGCCGAGATCAACTGCCGGCAATCGGTGCCCAGCAACGGCGTCATGGTCGCCAGGCCAATGCTGATCGTCAGGCTCGCCCCTTCAGAGGGCGCGATATGCGGGATCTTCAGCGCGGCAACGGCCTGTCGCAACTTCTCGGCCACCAACCGCGCACCGCCCGGCGAAGTATTGGGCAGCACCAGGGCAAACTCTTCGCCCCCGTAGCGCGCCGGCAGGTCCGATGGACGGCTGCTGGCATCGCGAATGGTCGCCGCCACCTTGCGCAACGCTTCATCACCTTCCAGATGGCCAAAGCTGTCGTTGTAGGTCTTGAAGAAATCCACGTCGATCATCAGCAACGACAGCTGTGTCTGGTCACGCATGGCACGTCGCCATTCCAGTTCCAGGTACTCGTCGAAGTGCCGGCGGTTGGACAGCCCGGTCAAGCCGTCGGAGTTCATCAACCGTTGCAGTACCAGGTTGGTGTCCAGCAACTGTTGCTGGCTGACCCGCAGCGCACGGTAGGCCGCATCCCGCTGCAACAGCGTCATGTAGGAGCGCGAGTGGTAGCGGATACGCGCCACCAGTTCGATGTTGTCCGGCAGCTTGACCAAGTAATCGTTGGCACCAGCCGCAAATGCGGCACTCTTGATCATCGGGTCTTCCTTGGTGGAGAGCACGATGATCGGTATGTTCTGGGTCGCCGGGTGGTTGCGGTACTCACGCACCAGCGTCAGGCCGTCCAGCCCTGGCATGACCAGGTCCTGGAGAATCACCGTCGGCTTGATGCGGATCGCCTGGGAGATGGCCTGGTGTGGGTCGGCGCAAAAGTGGAAGTCGATATTGTCCTCATGGGCCAGACCGCGCCGCACGGCTTCGCCGATCATCGCCTGGTCGTCGACCAGCAACACCATGGCGGCGTTTTCGTCGGTCTTGAAGTCGTCGAGCTGTAAATCATTCATTTGCGGTCACCTGAGTTACTACGTGCAGGCCAGGACAGCGAGTTATATCGGTCATTTTGCGAATACCTCCAGCAATCGTGGCGCAATTCTGTCCAATGGGCGAATCTCAACAGCGGCATCAATCGCCGCTGCTGCTTTGGGCATGCCGTAAACTGCACAGCTCTGCTGATCCTGAGCGATGGTCAGATAGCCTTGCTGACGCATCAATTTGAGTCCCTGGGCTCCGTCGCGTCCCATGCCGGTCAGCAAGACGCCGACGGCATCGCCGTTCCAATGGCTGGCGACGCTCTCGAAAAACACGTCGATGGACGGTCGATAAATTTCGTTCACGGGCTGTGCCGTGTAGGCCAGCGTGCCGTTTTTCAGCAGCCGGATATGATGATTGGTGCCAGCCAGCAATACCACGCCGCTTTGCGGTGGTTCGCCCTCCCGTGCCAGGCGCACCGGCAGGCCCGAAGCGCTGCTCAGCCACTCGGCCATGCCGGCGGCGAACACCTGGTCCACATGTTGCACCAGCACAATGGCTGCCGCAAAGTCCCGAGGCAAGCCCTTGAGCAGGATTTCCAGCGCCGCCGGGCCACCTGCCGAAGAACCGATCGCCACCAGGCTCTGGCGTTTGCCCGTACTGCGCGGATGCACTGGCTCAGCACGCACCCGGCTGCCACGCTGGCCGATCAGCCAGCCAATATTGAGGATCTTGCGCAACAAGGGCGCCGCCGCCTCCTTCGCATCGCCAACCCCCAGCGCCGGGGTGTCCACCACATCCAGGGCCCCGTGGCCCATGGCTTCAAACACGCGACTGACATTCTGCTGGCGATCCACCGTAACGATAACGATAGCGCATGGCGTCTCAGCCATGATCTGCCGGGTCGCTTCCACGCCATCCATCACCGGCATGATCAGGTCCATCAGGATCAAGTCCGGCGTCAATTCGGCGCAACGCTGTACCGCTTCCTGGCCATTGGTGGCGACCCACACCACTTCATGGGCCGGCTCGAAGCTCAAGGCCCGGCGTAAAGCCTCGACCGCCAGGGGCATGTCATTGACGATGGCGATCTTCATGCCCGGGCGCCTCCAATCAACTCCACCACCGCATCGAGCAGGGCGTCATCGTGGAAACTGGCCTTGGCCAAGTAGTAGTCCGCACCGGCATCCAGGCCACGACGCCGGTCTTCTTCGCGATCCTTATAGGACACCACCATCACCGGCAGCGACTGCAGGCGAGTGTCACGGCGCAACAGTGTGACCAATTCAATACCGTCCATGCGAGGCATATCAATGTCAGTGATCAGCAGGTCAAAGTCTTCGGAACGCAGTGCATTCCAGCCATCCATGCCATCGACGGCGACCGCCACGTCATATCCACGATTAAGTAATAGCTTGCGCTGCAATTCGCGCACGGTCAGTGAGTCATCTACCACCAGAATGCGCTTGCGCGCAGCCTCGACGGTTTGCTGGGTGCGCCGGGCAATGCGCTCCAGGCGGCCGGTATTGAGCAGCTTGTCCACCGAACGCAGCATGTCCTCGACATCGACGATCAACACCACCGAACCATCATCGAGCAGCGCACCGGCAGAAATGTCCTGCACCTTGCCCAGGCGATCATCCAGCGGCAACACCACCAGGGTGCGTTCGCCGATAAAGCGTTCCACGGCAATCCCGTACACCGCATCCCGCTCGCGGATCACCACGACCTTGAGGGAGTCCTGGCTGTTTTGCCCAGGCGGGCGCTGCAACAACTGGCTGGCCGCGACCAGGCCGACATGCCGGCCCTCGTGCCAGAAATGCTGGCGGCCTTCCAGTTGCACGATTTCGTCGGGTTCCAGGTCGCACATGCGTTCGATATGGGCCAAGGGGAAGGCGTAGGCCTCTTCACCGACTTCCACCACCAGGCTGCGCACGACCGACAGGGTCAGCGGCACTTCCAGGTGGAAGCGGCTGCCCTGCCCGGCCGTCTGCTCCAGCACCACCGCGCCGCGTAATTGGCGGACCATGTGCTGCACCGCATCCAGGCCGACGCCGCGCCCGGAAACTTCAGTCACCTTGTCACGCAGGCTGAAGCCCGGCAGGAACAGGAAGGTCAGCAACTCCTCTTCGCTCAGGCGCGAGGCCGTTTCCAGCGGCGACAGGCTGCGCTCGACAATGCTGGTGCGCAAACGCTCAAGGTCGACACCATTGCCGTCATCGCTCAACTCCAGCACCAGCAGGCCAGCCTGGTGCGAGGCGCGCAGGCGGATCAAGCCTTCGGCCGGCTTGCCCGCCAGCAGGCGCTGCTCGGGCATCTCGATGCCGTGATCGACGGCATTGCGCAGCAAATGGGTCAGCGGCGCTTCGAGTTTTTCCAGCACATCGCGGTCAACCTGGGTCTTCTCGCCTTCGATTTCCAGGCGCACCTGCTTGCCCAGGCTGCGGCCCAGGTCGCGCACCATGCGCACTTGCCCCGCCAGCACATCGGCAAACGGCCGCATGCGACACGCCAGCGCAGTGTCATACAGCACCTGGGCGCGTTGCCCGGCCTGCCAGCCGAACTCATCGAGCTCGGCGGTCTTCTCTGCCAGCAACAACTGCGCTTCGCTCAACAGGCGGCGGGCATCGGCCAGGGCTTCCTGGGCTTCGAGGTTCAGGTCGACGGTCTTGAGCTGGCCATCGAGGTTGTCCAGGGCTCGGGCGCCGTTGCTTTGGATGCGCTTGAGGCGTTGCAGGCTGGACAGGTAGGGCTTGAGCCGCTGGGTTTCCACCAGGGACTTGCTGGACAGGTCCAGCAAGCTGTTCAAGCGCTCGGCCGTGACCCTCAAGACGCGCTCGCCCCCTTCGGTCATGCGTTTGTGCTGGCGCGGCACATCACTGCTGACGGGCGGTGCAGCCTCCGGTTCCGGGGGCAATAGCAGCGACTCTTCAAGGGACGGCAACGGCTCCGGGAGCGGCGCAGGCACTGGCGGCGGTGCAACCACCTTGGCCGTGGGTTGCGACGGATCCAGCAAGCGCTCCATCAGCGCCACATAGGCCTGGATATCCGCCGCGCCCACCGTGTTGCCCGGCGTGGCGATGCGCATCAGCAAGTCTGTGCCCTGCAACAACGCGTCGATATGTTCGGGTTGCAGGTAAAGCCGGCTTTCCTGGGCGCTGACCAGGCAATCTTCCATCACGTGGGCGACGCTGACACCGGCGTCGACCCCGACAATCCGTGCCGCACCCTTGAGCGAATGCGCCGCACGCATGCAGGCCTCAAGCTGGTCGGCCTGGGTCGGGTTACGCTCCAGGGCCAGCAGGCCGGCGCTGAGCACCTGGGTCTGGGTATCGGCTTCGAGGCTGAACAGTTCCAGCAGCGAGGCATCGCGCATCTGGTCGGGGGTCATGTGAGGCTCCGGGTCACGGCAGACAGCAGTTGCGCCTCGTCCAGCCAGCGCAGGCTGCGGCCCTTGAACTGCAGCACACCCTGGGTATAGCGCGCACTGGCCTGGGTACCGGACGCAGACGCCGCCTTGAGAGTGCGCTCATCGATAGCGTGAATGCCATCCACTTCATCCACCGGCACCACCACCGGCCCATCCTGCGCAGCGATGATCAGCATGCGCGGCATGATCCGCCCGCCGCTGGCGCCGCCGCCAGTGCTGTCGAGCCCGAGCAATTCCACCAGGGACAGGCAGGCCACCAGCGCACCGCGCACATTGGCGACTCCGAGCAACGCCCGGGAGCGTTGATGGGGCAAGGAATGGATCGGCTGTAAAGGCGCCACTTCCACCAGGCAACGGGTAGCGATGCCCAGCCACTCCTCGCCCAGGCGGAACATCAGCAGTGAACGTGTGGCCACCTCGTCATCTGCCTGCGCAGCGGAGGGATGACGGTCTTCCTGCTGCAAGGCATAGCGATCCAGCAAGCGGGTTGCCGCTGCCGAATACACGGCACAGTTGCGGCAGTGAATATGCTCGGCCAGCAATGGGCAGGATTTATCGCCGTGGACCCCTATGCGATTCCAGCAATCGTCGATGGCCTGGGTATCGGCTACCGTCAGGTCCAGGTCGGTATCCGAGAATGGGGAGCTACTCATCGTTTACGCTCACTGTCAGCGGATCGCTCGCTACGGGCGGCACGGGCTTGCAAGCGCCGTGCCCCCGCCGTATCACCCTGGGACTCCAGCAACGCGGCCAGGTGCATCAAGGCCTGCGGATGCTGGGGTTCCAGGTACAAGGCTTTTCGATAATACCCCTGGGCTTCCAGGGCGCTACCCGCCACGTCACTGAGCAGGCCCAGCCAGTAAAATACCTGGGCCGCCGGCGGATGGTCTTGCAGGTAGCGCTCGCAGGCCGCACGGGCCTCCAGGCTTTTGCCTTCGTTGGCCAGGGTCGCGATCTGACCGAGCAGATCGGCGGCATCCGAGTGCACGGGCGCAGGTTTGATCGGTGCCACAGGCGCCGCGAAGGCACTGAAGGGGCGGGGCTTGTTTGGAATCGGCGCTGCGCTGCGCTGGGGTATCGGAGGCGGTAGGGGGGCAAAGACCGGCTCAGGTGCAGCTTCGGCATGACGACTGAAGGCAAACGACTGCGGCACACCAATCGAGCGCATGCCCAGGCGCCCCAGCAGGCTGCCTTCGGCCGGGCCGATGAACAGTACGCCGTCGACATGGGTCAGGCCCTTGAGCACTTCAAACACCTGCTTCTGGGTCGGCTGGTCGAAGTAGATCAGCAGGTTGCGGCAGAACACAAAGTCATAGGTCGGCTCATTGGCCAACAACTGCGGATCCAGCAGGTTGCCCACTTGCAGGCGCACCTGTTCCCGCACCCGATCGGCGACGCGATAGCCATCATTTTCGGCACTGAAATGCCGTTCACGAAACTCGAGATCCTGGCCACGAAAGGAGTTCTTGCCATACACCCCACGCCGCGCCCGCTCCACCGACAACGGGCTGACATCCAGGCCTTGCACCTTGAACTGGTGGGGCGCAAGACCGGCATCAAGCAGGGCCATGGCGATGGAATAGGGTTCCTCGCCGGTGGAGCACGGCAGGCTGAGGATACGCAGGGCACGCATGTGCTTGATCTCGCCCAACCGGGTCACCGCCAGCCGCGCCAGGGTGGCAAAGGATTCGGGGTAACGAAAAAACCAGGTCTCGGGGACGATGACCGCTTCGATCAGCGCCTGCTGCTCCTCGCCGCTGGCTTGCAGGCGCTGCCAGTATTGATCGGCACTGAGCCCCTGCAACGCCTGGCTGCGCTGGCGCACGGCGCGCTCGATAATTGCCTCGCCCACCGAGGCGACATCCAGGCCGATACGTTCCTTGAGGAAGTCGAAGAAGCGTTGGTCATTGCTCATCATGCCTCCCCAACAGTCAGGTCAGGGGCAAACAGCAGGGCGCGGACCTCGGCAGTGAGCAGGTCGGCGACGCCGATCCACTGGGTCAGGCCCCGCTCGTCTTCACGCACTGGCCCCAGGTAGGGCGCCTGGCGATTGTCCAGGCCATAGGGTTGAAAATCCGCCGGGGCGCAGCGCAGGGTGTCAGTCGCCTGTTCGAGGATCAGCCCCAGCCAGCGCGACTCCAGCCCGCTCTCTGGGCGATAGTTGACCAGCACCAGCCTTGTACTGGTACGGGCCTGGGCCGGTGTACCAAAGGTCAGGGCACTGAGGTCGATCACCGGCACCATGCTGCCGCGATGGGCGAAAATCCCGGCGACCCATACGGGCGCATGGGCGATGGGCTTGAGCGGCAGGCGCGGCAACACCTCGGCCACTTCCGTGGCCTTGAGGGCGTAGCGCTCGCTGCCGATATGAAACACCAGGAACAAAGCTTTTTTGGCTGCCGTCACGGCGCCGCGTTTCGCCGCAGGATCACTCATCAGACTTTGAAACGCGACACGCCGCTGCGCAGACCCACCGCGACCTGGCTCAATTCATCAATGGCAAAGCTGGCCTGGCGCAAGGACTCCACGGTCTGGCTGCTGGCATCACCCAACTGCACCAACGCATGGTTGATCTGCTCGGCGCCTGTGGCCTGGGCCTGCATGCCCTCGTTGACCATCAGCACCCGCGGCGCCAGGGCCTGCACCTGGTGGATAATCTGCGACAGTTGCTCGCCCACTTGCTGCACCTCGAACATGCCCCGACGCACCTCCTCGGAAAACTTGTCCATGCCCATCACGCCCGCCGATACCGCCGACTGGATCTCGCGCACCATCTGCTCGATATCGTAGGTGGCCACAGCGGTCTGGTCGGCCAGGCGCCGCACTTCGGTGGCGACCACCGCAAAGCCACGCCCGTATTCACCAGCTTTCTCGGCCTCGATGGCGGCGTTGAGGGACAGCAGGTTGGTCTGGTCGGCCACTTTGACGATGGTCACCACCACCTGGTTGATGTTGCCGGCCTTCTCGTTGAGGATCGCCAGCTTGGCGTTCACCAGATCGGCGGCGCCCATCACCGAGTGCATGGTTTCTTCCATGCGGGCCAGCCCCTGTTGACCGGAGCCAGCGGCCACCGAGGCCTGGTCGGCGGCAGTGGACACTTCCGTCATGGTGCGCACCAGGTCCTTGGAGGTGGCGGCGATTTCCCGCGAAGTGGCGCCGATTTCGGTGGTGGTGGCCGCCGTTTCGGTGGCAGTGGCCTGTTGCTGCTTGGAGGTGGCGGCAATCTCGGTCACCGAGGTGGTGACCTGTACCGACGAACGCTGGGCCTGGGATACCAGGGCGGTCAATTCGGTCATCATGTCGTTGAAGCCGGTCTCGACAGCGCCGAACTCATCCTTGCGCTCCAGGTTCAGGCGCTTGCTCAGATCGCCGGTACGCATGGTTTCGAGGATATCGACGATGCGCTTCATCGGCGCCATGATCGCGCGCATCAGCAGCAGCCCGCACAGGCCGGCGGCGAGGATCGCGATGATCAGCGATACGCCCATGCTGATTTTGGCGGCATCGACGGCCTCATCGATGGCCGCAGTGGCCTTGTCTGCCACCTGTTTGTTCTCGTTGATAATGTCGTTGAGTTTCAGGCGCCCTGCGGTCCAGGCCGGCGTCAGTTTCTCGTCGAACATCATGACGGCTTCGGTTTCCTTATTGGCCTGGTGCAGTTCCAGGACCTGGGCCAGCACCTGGTTGTACTTCTGGTGCAAGGCTTCAAAGGTGTCGAACTCGGTACGATCCTGGTCGATATTGATCGTCTTGGCGTAACTGGCCATATGCTGCTCCAGCCGCGCTTCGAACGACTTGTAATCCTGCCGGTCGGCGTCGGAAATGCCCTGATGCTCGCGCAACCCGATCAATTCCTGGGTCTGCAGGTAGCTGTCGACCCAGGCGCTGCGGATCATCGAGCTGAAAAACACCCCCGGTACGGCGTCGTCGCGCACCGAGTTCTCGCTCGCTTCGATCTTCAGCAACCGTGAATACGAGACCACAACCATCAGTAGCATGATGGCGATAATGACCGCAAAGCTCGCCAATATGCGTTGGCGCAAGGTCCAGTTCTTCACAGTATTTCCTCGAGGGCCGATCAAATGCCGGGGAGTATAGCTGAGGCCGTGCCATCATTTATCAATGGGTTGTGGGCCAAGTCTCAAGGAATACAAAAACACCCCGTAACCTTTTACGGCTGCGGGGTGTTTTTCTGTGCGGGGTGGGTCAGAGCGTGGCTTGGCGTACCTGTTTTTCCAGCTCACTCTTCAGACCCGGTTCCAGCTTGAGCTGGCGGGCCAGTTCGTCGAGGTAGGATTTCTCCATGAAGTTTTCCTCGTCCACCAGCATGACGCTGGCGATGTACATTTCGGCGGCCATTTCCGGGGTGCTGGCGGCCCGGGCTACATCGGCGGGGTCCAAGGGTTTGTTGAGCTCGGCATGCAGCCAGCGTTGCAGCTCCTGGTCGTTATCCAGCTTGACGAACTCACCTTCGATCAAGGCTCGCTCGCGCTCGTCCACATGGCCATCGGCCTTGGCCGCGGCCACCAGGGCCTTGAGAATGGCCTGGCTATGCAGTTCAACCTGGGCCGGCGGCAAGCGGTCGAGGGTTTGCGGCTCACCTTTTGGCGCACCGGCCTGTTGCGCCTGCCAATTGCCGTAGGCCTTGTAGGCAATCACGCCCAATGCAGCAAGACCACCATAGGTCAGGGCCTTGCCGCCAAAGTTGCGGGCCTTTTTATTACCCAGCAGCAGGCCCATTGCTCCTGCGGCCAGCGCCCCGCCACCCGCGCCGCCGAGTAGGCTACCGAGCCCGCCACCGCCGAGCAGGCCACCGAGTGCACCTTTGTCATCCCCTTTACGTTGACCGCCAGCCTTGTTTTGCAGCATGTCCTGGCCGGACTTGAGCAACTGATCAAGCAATCCACGGGTATTCATTCATAGCCTCCAGAGACTTGGGTTCATAGGTTCAATAGGCCTTCAGCGTAAAACTAAGTGCCAATAATCCTGGATATAGAGTGCTTCCAGATGTAACTCAAATCGGGACTGGTGGGTTGGGCAGAAGACGCAACGACAGGCAAAAAAAGGCCCCGCAATGCGAGGCCTTTTATAGGGGCGCCATTCTCTTCAACTTGCAGGCCTCATCCCCTGGGACATTCCAAACATAAACAGCAACAGCTGATGATCTGGCTGGCTCACCCCCGCGGTCTTGGCGACCCGCGGCACCGGGCATTGCCCGCCATCGTGCACCGCGCTGAGGACTTCCGTGCGGGGCTGCTCCCAGGCAGCCAGGGCCAAGGATGCGATGCCCAAGGCCCCCACCAGAAACAAACCTCGTGCTATTTCTAGCTTCATTAGGTTAAACCCTTGATAGCGCTGCCAAACGCCGTTTCATAAAAGTAGCTGAGTTTTTGCCAGTCGACGGCATTCCACGACGAATGGCGACGCAATTGCTGCATGTCATGGGCAGCGGCCCGCCGGGCGGTCAAGCGCTGGCGGCACTTCTCAAGATCCAGCAGCGCCACGTCGACCGTCGCCTCGTCGCCCTCCCCAGTGACCCGCACAAAAATATGCTTGCTGTACAGGCAGCCATGCTGCCAGCGCCCCTTGTGCATGCGGACCAGGGTTTGTGCCAACGCCTGGAGCAGACGTTCGTGCACGCGCTCTCCGTATTGTTCGCGACCACCTGCGGCGTACCAGCTGTCAATTTCATTGAAGCCATCCAGCGACGCCGTCACCAGCAAGGCGGTCCATTGATGTTCAGCATCACGACGGGCCCCGCAGAACACCAGCTCCGGGACGCCTACATCCAGCAAGCGCAGGCCCCTGAGCGCATCACGCTCACGCAGCACAGTCGGCCGCCCAAAAGGATATCGCCAACTGCGGTAGGTATGGCCTGTCTGGCGCTTGCTGTAGAGCAAGCGCCCATTGGTACCGATCACCCGCTGCACGCCGCTTTCTCCACCGCGACGTCGATTGGGCTCCTCAACCCACTGGCCCTGCTGGCGCCAAAAATAATCAAACCGCTCTTCGGGAGCTACGTGACTGCCTGCTACGTACTCAACTGCCATCCTGCTACCTCTTGCGCAATACATACACTCGCCACATGGCGTACAGCGGTATGAAGTCCAAATACTCCTGGACGCGGAAACCTGCTTGCTCAAACTCGGCCTCAACAGTAGCAGCCGGTAACACAAATCGATTTCGGTAACTGTCCTGCTCACTTTTGTTGCGACGCTGCACTTCCAGGCGTTTGCGCTTCCAGGCCTTGAAGTTGCCGTCCACCCACAACGAAATGATCACGCTATCGCGGGTAACTCGTTGAAATTCCTTCAATATCGCCATTCGATGCGCAGGCTCGCCAATGTGATGCAACAGGCGCATGCAAAAAATGCTGTCCACTGCGTTGTCTGGCAAATCGATATCAAAGGCAGATGTCTGCAAGGGTCGTACCTGCTTGACCACTTCTGCCGGTTGCGCGCCCATGGCGGTGTTCAGCATGGACTCGGAATTGTCCGCACCGATAATGATCCGGTTGGGCTTTTCTGCCAGCAGCGGCCAGAAACGTCCGGCACCGCAAGGCAAGTCCAGCACCAGTCCCGGCTCGCCAGCCATCGCCAGTGCACCACGGGCCAATTGTTCGTCACGTTTGTGAGATAGCCGGCGCGCCAGGGTGTCCTGATGTTTAAGCAAGTATTCCTGAGCGTGCTGATCGTCGTACTTTTCGGAAAATTCAAGCTTGATAGGGGTAGCCATCAACGGGTCTCCTGGACTGATGCCTACAACCTTAAGCAGCTGCACGTCATCCTCAAGTCAACCCTTTGTGAAAAAATCGTCCCGTCTAACCCTAAAGAATTACAAGGTTTTACAGGGAAAAAGCTTGGCATGAAGCCATCTTCGCCAAGCAGGAGAAATGCTGCCCCAAGAGCTGGGGCAGGAAAGGGATCAAGGCTTGAGCTGGTTCAACTCAACATGGAAGCGGCAGCCATTGGGCTCCATTGTACTGAGGCTGACCACCCAGCCCTGACTCTCGCAGATGCGCTGGACCAGCGACAAACCCAGGCCCAGGCCGTCACCGCGCTTTTCGTTACCGCGCACAAACGGCTCGAACATGGCCTCGCGCTTGTCTTCGGGAATCCCCACACCGCTGTCTTCGACCACAAAACCGGTGGGTTCCAGCGTCAGGCGGATAAACCCGTGCTCGGTGTAATGCAGGGCATTGCGCAGCAGGTTGCCCATGACCGCATGCAGGAAGGTGGCGTTGTAGCGAGTGTCGAGTGGGTTGCCCGGCTGGTAGAACAACTCGATACCCTTGTGCTCGATAGGATCGCGCCAGATCCCCAGCAGGCCCTCCGCGACTTCGGACAGATTGACCTGGGGCGACATCGTGGTGTCGTCATGCTGGGCACGAGCCAGCATCAGGAAGGTCTGCACCAGTTCGCGCATTTCTTCACAGGCCCGGGCAATACGCTCGACCTGTCGACGCCCCCGTGCATCAATCGCCGGGTTTTCCAGCAGCAGTTCGCAGGAACTGGCCAGCACCATCAACGGGGTACGCAGTTCATGGCTGACATCGCTGGTGAACAAACGCTCACGGGTCAAGGCCTGCCGCAGACGGCCGAGGGTAGCGTCGAAGGCCACCGCCAGCTCGCCGACTTCGTCAGCTGCGTAGTCCGGGGCCAACGGCGGGGCCAGGCCCAACAATTGATCACGATGACGCACCTGGCGGGCCAGGCGCACCACCGGTGCCATCACCTTGCGGGCAAGGACCCAGCCCAGGAATACCGCCAACGCCAGGCTGAGGACAAACCCCACCAACACCACCGCAAACAGCACACGCTCGCGCTCTTCGAAATCGCTCTGGTCTTGCAGCAGGACATAGCGGCGACCGTCGACGATCTCGACCATCGCATGGTAGGAAAGTGCATCGCGAAATACTTCGTGAAAGCCGGCGTCCAGATGCCGCAAGTCCTTGGGAAGCTGGAAATCCCCGCGCCCGCCGCTGAAGTAGAACAACTGGTCCGGCTCGGGGCGGTGGCGCCAGTCTTCGACACTGTCCATCAACAGCAGGCGTTGCAGGTCTCCGCCCAGGCCTGCCGAAATCAGTTTTTCTTCCACCAGGTGCACCGTGGCGACGATGCCCATGGCGAAGGCCCCCGCCACCAGCGCGCTCATCAGCGCAAAGGCGATGATGATCCGCTGGGCAAGGCTTTGCTTAAACTCCATCACGGCCCTCAGCCAAGCGATAACCCACGCCATGTACCGTTTGCAGCAGCGGCTTGGCAAATGGCTTGTCGATCACCTGGCGCAGTTGATGGACATGACTGCGCAGGCTGTCACTGTCCGGGCAGTCATCGCCCCACAAGGCTTCTTCAAGCACTTCGCGGCGCAGGACGTGGGGGCTTTTCTGCATCAGCACCGCGAGTAACTTCAGGCCGACCGGGTTGAGCTTGAGCAGGCGCCCTTCACGGGTCACTTCCAGGGTGTCGAGGTCGTAGGACAGGTCGCCGACTTGCAACTCTCGCCGACCGCCCCCCTGGGCACGGCGCAGTACAGCTTCAATGCGTGCGGCCAATTCCGACAGGGCAAATGGCTTGAGCAGGTAATCGTCGGCTCCGGACTTGAAGCCTTGCAGGCGGTCGTCCAATTGATCGCGGGCGGTGAGCATGATGACCGGCGTATCGCGGCGCGCGTCTTCACGCAGGCGTTTACACAGGGTATAGCCATCAATGCCGGGCAGCATGATATCGAGCACGATCAGGTCATAATGCTCGGTGGCAGCCAGGTGCAAGCCTGACAACCCGTCCTGCGCACAGTCCACGGTATAGCCCTTGAGCCCCAGGTAGTCCGCCAGGTTGGCCAGAATATCGCGGTTGTCTTCAACCAATAAAATTCGCATGGGCAGTGTCTCCGTACGCGGTAACGGCCGTGTTGGCCCGCGCAGCTTAAGGCCAAGTATGGCTTACCGCTAGGCCTGAAAGGCCAACGTATTACTCTTTTCAACTGATTGCCAGATACAACGAGTTTTTCACTATCGGTTCACAGCTTGACTACAGTTCCAAAGTGAAAATCGCCCCCCATTGATATAAGGAACTTGGATATGGGCTTTATCAAAACTGCGCCAATGCGCTACCTGCTACTGGTGACCGGCGCTTGGCTGGTCATTTTTTTGCTGACCCGCAGCGTGCTGCTCGTTACCCACCTGGATGAAGTCAGCGGCAATCTGCTGCCGGTATTCGGCGTGGGCCTGCTCTACGACCTGGGGTTCCTGGCCTATGCCGCACTGCCCCTGGGCCTGTATCTGCTGCTATGCCCGCCCGCTTTATGGCGCCGGCGCGGCCATCGCTGGTTCCTGCAAGGCGTACTGACCATCAGCCTGTTCGCCATGCTGTTCACGTCCGTGGCCGAGTGGTTGTTCTGGGATGAATTCGGAGTGCGCTTCAACTTTATCGCCGTCGATTACCTGGTGTATTCCGATGAGGTACTGAACAACCTGCTGGAGTCCTACCCCATCGGCAAACTGTTGAGCCTGCTGGCGGTACTGGCAATTGTCTTGAGCCTGGCCTTGCGCAAACTGTTCAACGCAGCACTCGACGCCCCCCTGCCAGACAGGCGTGGGCGCTTGCTCAATGCCTTGGGGTTGCTGGTGGTTGGCGGCCTGAGCCTGCAATTGATCAACCAGGACAGCCCGCGCACCCAGGGTGGCAACGCCTATAACAATGAACTGGCCAGCAATGGCCCGTACCAATTCTTCGCGGCGTTCCGCAACAATGAACTGGACTACAGCCAGTTCTACAAAAGCCTGCCCACCGACATTGTCGCCAGCCAGTTACGCGCTGAACTCAGTGAACCCAATGCCCGTTTTATCGGCACTGATCCACTGGATATTCGCCGCGCCATCGACAACCCCGGCACCGTGCGCAAACCCAATATCGTGCTGGTGACCATCGAAAGCTTCAGCGCCAAATACATGGGCAGCAACGGTGATGAGCGCAACCTGACCCCCAACCTTGATGAGTTGCGTAAACACAGCCTGTACTTCAACAATTTCTACGCCACCGGAACCCGCACCGACCGTGGCCTGGAAGCCATTACCCTGGCCATCCCGCCAACTCCGGGGCGCTCCATCGTCAAGCGGATCGGCCGGGAAAGCGGCTTTGCCAGCCTGGGCCAACAACTCAGCGCAGTCGGCTATGACAGCGTGTTCGTGTATGGCGGCCGCGGCTACTTCGACAATATGAATGCGTTTTTCAGCGGCAATGGTTACCGGGTAGTCGATCAGAGCAGCGTCGCCGAGTCCGAAATAAGCTTTAAAAATGCCTGGGGCATGGCCGATGAAGACCTCTTCAAGCAAACCCTGAAGCTGGCGGATGCCGACTATGCCAAGCAGCAACCGTTCCTGCTGCAGCTGATGACCACCTCCAACCATCGTCCCTACACCTACCCGGACGGCAGGATTGATATCAAGTCCGGCAATGGGCGAGACGGCGCGGTGAAATACACTGATTACGCCATCGGCCAATTCCTGCAGGCCGCGCGCCAAAAACCGTGGTTCGACAATACGATCTTCGTGTTTGTCGCCGACCACACCGCCGGCAGTGCAGGCAAGGAAGACTTGCCGATCACCAACTACCAGATTCCACTGTTTATCTATGCGCCGAAGTTGATAGAAGCCCGTGAAAGCGCGCAACTGGCCAGCCAGATCGACCTTGCCCCAACACTTCTGGGCCTGTTGAACCTGAGCTATGAATCGACGTTTTTCGGACGCAACCTGCTGCAAGACAACCCGCTCCCCCCTCGCGTGGTGGTCGGGAACTATCAGCACCTGGGTTTGTTTGACGGTACCAACCTGGCAATCCTCAGTCCCCGCCAAGGCCTTCGCCGTCATGACCAGGCGCTGGGCGCAAGCCAGGAGTCCCGGGTCGACAGCAATGACCCGCTGATCCAACGCGCGATCACTTACTATCAGTCGGCCAGTTATGGCTTCAAGCAACACCTGCTGAACTGGAAGCAAAACAAGGACTAGGCTCCCTGCCGGAGAGAGCTTGCTCGCGATGGCGATGTATCAGTTGATGCATGTGTGACTGATACACCGCCCTGCTCCCACACAAATCCCTCTGCCACACATTGTTGAAGCCCATGAAAAAGCCCCGCCTGATCACTCAGGCGGGGCTTTTATGCATCGGGGGTAAGGCTGGCTTACATCATGCCGCCCATGCCACCCATGCCGCCCATGTCTGGCATACCGCCGCCAGCCGAGCCTTCTTTCTTCGGTGCATCGGCAATCGCAACATCGGTGGTCAGCAGCAGACCAGCGATCGAAGCGGCGGCTTGCAATGCCGAACGAGTCACCTTGGTTGGGTCCAGGATGCCCATTTCGATCATGTCGCCGTACTCGCTGGTAGCAGCGTTGTAACCGAAGTTGCCTTTACCGTTCTTGACAGCGTTAACCACAACGCTTGGCTCGTCGCCGCTGTTGGCAGCAATCTGACGCATCGGTGCTTCAACAGCGCGACGCAGTACAGCGATACCAACGTTCTGGTCGGCGTTGTCGCCGGTCAGTTCGGTCAGGGCTTCCAGAGCACGGATCAGCGCAACGCCACCGCCAGGTACCACGCCTTCTTCAACGGCTGCACGGGTTGCGTGCAGGGCGTCTTCAACGCGGGCCTTCTTCTCTTTCATTTCAACTTCGGAGCCAGCGCCAACCTTGATCACTGCAACGCCGCCAGACAGCTTGGCCAGGCGCTCTTGCAGTTTTTCACGGTCGTAGTCCGAGGAGGTTTCAGCAACCTGGGCACGGATCTGGGTGATGCGAGCCTGGATGTCCTGCTCAACGCCAGCACCGTCAACGATGATGGTGTTTTCCTTGGAGATGGTCACGCGCTTGGCGCTACCCAGGTTTTCCAGGGTGGCGCTTTCCAGGCTCAGGCCGATCTCTTCGGAGATAACGGTACCGCCGGTCAATACGGCGATGTCCTGCAGCATGGCCTTGCGACGATCGCCGAAACCCGGAGCCTTGACGGCTGCGACTTTAACGATACCGCGCATGTTGTTCACAACCAGAGTCGCCAGGGCTTCGCCTTCAACGTCTTCGGAAACGATCAGCAGTGGGCGGCCGGCTTTGGCAACGGCTTCCAGCACTGGCAGCATTTCGCGGATGTTCGAGATCTTTTTGTCGACCAGCAGGATCAGCGGGCTGTCCAGCTCGGCAACCATGGTTTCTGGCTTGTTGACGAAGTATGGGGACAGGTAGCCACGGTCAAACTGCATGCCTTCTACAACCGACAGTTCGTTTTCCAGGCCAGTGCCTTCTTCAACGGTGATCACGCCTTCTTTGCCGACTTTTTCCATCGCTTCGGCAATGATGTCGCCGATGGAGCTGTCGGAGTTGGCAGAGATGGTACCTACCTGAGCGATCGCCTTGGTGTCAGCGCACGGCTTGGACAGGTTCTTCAGCTCTTTGACGATGGCGATGGTCGCCTTGTCGATACCGCGCTTGAGGTCCATCGGGTTCATGCCGGCAGCGACGGCTTTCAGGCCTTCGTTGACGATCGACTGAGCCAGTACGGTGGCGGTGGTAGTACCGTCGCCTGCGTCATCGTTGGCACGGGAGGCAACGTCTTTGACCAGCTGCGCGCCCATGTTTTCGAAACGGTCTTCCAGTTCGATTTCTTTGGCGACGGAAACGCCGTCCTTGGTGATGGTCGGAGCGCCGAAGCTCTTCTCGATGATCACGTTACGGCCTTTCGGGCCCAGGGTCGCTTTTACTGCGTCAGCCAGGATGTTGACACCGGTGAGCATTTTCTTACGGGCGGAATCGCCGAATTTAACTTCTTTAGCAGCCATGATCGATATTCCTTAAATACTTTGTAGTAACGGGAAAATGAGCGGGGAATCAGCCTTCCAGTACAGCGAGAATCTCGTTCTCAGCCATGACCAGCAGGTCTTCGCCGTCGACTTTCACAGTGTTGCTGCCGGAGTAAGGGCCGAATACAACCTTGTCACCGACTTTGACGGCCAGCGCACGCACTTCACCGTTTTCCAGAGTCTTGCCTGGGCCAGCAGCGACGATCACACCGTGGTTGGCTTTTTCAGCAGCCGAACCTGGCAGAACAATACCGCCAGCGGTTTTCTTTTCTTCTTCGCTGCGACGGATAACGACGCGGTCGTGCAGAGGACGAAGCTTGCTCATTGTCGATCTCTCCTAATTGTAAGTTTCATCGGCCGGTATCAGTACCGGCGGGTTGTATTCCGGCGATGCCGGTCGCGGTTCGCCAGGCGAAACGCGGAAGTCTGTCTGGTGTCGCCACCAGAAACCTTGCGGTGACCGTTACATAAGGGCGTATATGCTTATTACAAGGGCCGCAGGTGAAAAATTTTGTGTCTGGCAGGCCCCTGAAAACGCCACGGCACCCGAAGGTACCGTGCCAGGGTGAGTATCACTTGGAGTCGCGGTGCTCGAACTCGCCTTCGATCACATCACCTTCACGCCCAAGGGGCTGGCGAGGCGCCGGCCCGCCACGGGGTTGCAGGTCATCGGCAAAGGCGCGCTGGCGGATCGCCGCCTCTTCGGCACGCTGGCGCATCTTGCCCGCCAGCAAGCGACGAGTGAATGGCAGCAGCAGGATCAAGCCCAGCACATCGCTGACAAAACCCGGCACGATCAGCAGGCCACCGGCCAAGGCCATCATCAGGCCTTCGAGCATGGTCTGGGCCGGCAACTCACCGCGATTCAGGCTTTCACGGGCACGCAGTGCCGTGGCCAGGCCCGCGATGCGCAGCACGAACACGCCGAGCATCGAGCCGAGAATGATCAGCAGCAGCGCCGGGAAAAACCCGATAGCCCCGCTGACCTTGACGAATACGAACAGCTCCAGCACCGGAAACAGCAGAAAGAGCAACAAAAAAGGGCGCATCAAATGGTTCCTCAACGCAAGAATGCCTTGCTACTAGACCTTAAATGACGTCGCCCTTTCGTGAATTCAAGCGTGTGGGGTCGCTTTTTTCGGCCAGGCCTCGGCATGAGCCAGGAAAACCAGGGCCTCCCGCACTTGTGTCGGAGTGTTGCAGGCATCCGCAAAGGGCAACCAGTGCAGGCCCTGGCCGATACGCAGGTGCATGCCTTCACTATCGATACCGGCCAATTGTGCCGGTTCGAAGGTCGGCAAACCGGCCAGTTCGACATAGTGGGCAATGGCCTTGGTGTGATCGCTGTTCATGTGTTCGATCATGCTCAGTTCGGCCTTGCCGGCGAACGGGTTGGCCAGGGTCAGTTGATCGACCCAGTGGATCGCGCCGAAACCGCCGATATAGCGATGACGCACCGGCTTGAGGACCCAGAAATCGAAATCGTGGGCCTTGTGATAGTTCGCTGAATCCGGGAAGTACCGGTAGTAACGCTCGGCGGCGGCGGCAATGTCCGCCTCGCCTTCGAGTTTTTCGGCTTCGCCAAGATAGGTAAGGCGCCCGACCGCCTGGACATCATCAGCCTCACGCTCGCCTACCAGCAGTGAACACTTGGGATTTTTCTGCAGGTTATGGGTGTGCTGGGCGATACGGCTGATCAGGATCAGCGGCCGCCCCTCTGCGTCCAGGCAGTAAGGCACCACCGAACCAAAGGGAAAACCGGGCATGGCCTTGGAGTGGGTGGCGAGTGCCCCACGGTATTCCTTGAGCAGTAGTTCTCGGGCATTCTTGGCTACATGGACGCTCAACTTATGACTCCTTCGATAAATTCCGTCAAAAAACGGACTTGGGCAACCGCTTAAATCTGCTCACAGGACATGCGAATGCATCTCAACGACAAAGTAATCATTATCACCGGCGGTTGCCAGGGTTTGGGCCGCTCCATGGCCGAGTATTTTGCGAGCAAAGGTGCCCGCCTGGCGCTGGTGGACCTCAACCAGGAAAAGCTCGATGCGGCCGTAGCGGCATGCCAGTCCCATGGCGTCACCGCGCGCAGCTATCTGTGCAACGTGGCGGACGAGGAACAGGTGACCCATACCGTGGCGCAGATCGCCGATGATTTTGGCGCGATCCACGGCTTGATCAACAATGCCGGAATCCTGCGCGATGGTTTGCTGCTCAAGATCAAGGACGGTGAGATGACCAAGATGAGCCTGGCCCAGTGGCAGGCGGTGATCGACGTCAATCTGACTGGCGTATTCCTCTGCACCCGCGAAGTGGCGGCAAAGATGGTGGAGCTGGAAAACCAGGGTGCCATTATCAACATCTCGTCGATTTCCCGTGCCGGCAACGTTGGCCAGACCAACTATTCGGCGGCCAAGGCCGGTGTGGCGGCGGCGACGGTGACCTGGGCCAAGGAACTGGCACGCCATGGCATCCGCGTGGCGGGCATTGCGCCGGGCTTTATCGAGACCGAGATGACGCTGGGCATGAAGCCCGAGGCGCTGGAGAAGATGACGTCGGGGATCCCCCTCAAGCGTATGGGCCGACCGGAAGAGATCGCCCACTCGGCGGCATACATCTTCGAGAACGACTACTACACCGGGCGCATCCTGGAACTGGATGGCGGCTTGCGCCTTTAAAAGCAGGCTGCCCAGCTTCCGTAGGAACCGGCTTGCCGGCGATGCAGGCACCTCGATCCATCCAGGGATACCGAGGTGATGCTATCGCCGGCAGGCCGGCGCCTACAGGAAGATGGGTTACCAGGTCACGCCAAAACCTGCGGTGTAACGGGTCTTGCTCAAGTCACTGTCCGAGCCGCCGCTGATGATGTCGCGCTCGGCCTTGAGGTTGAGCGAGGCCCATTCGGTAACTTTGTAGCGCAGGCCCATTTCGGCATCGAGGGCGTAGTCGGCGGGGCCGGCCAGGGGCTTGCCTACTTCGCCGTGGGTGAAGAACTCCACGGTCTTGCCGACCAGGTAGCGGTTGTAGTCCCACTTCATTGCCAGGGAATAGAAGTTGTCCTTGCCGCCGTCCCGGTATTCATAATCGGTACGGTTGAGCAACGAACCCAGGGAGAACGCCCCCAGTTCATCATCCCAGAACTGATAACCCGGGCCGGTACCGACGGTGCGCTGGCGCCGCAGGTCTTCGACCTTGTCGTGCTTGTAGGTCAGGCGCCCCTGCCAGAACCACTGGTCGGTAATAAACCGGTCCAGCGCGTATTCGGCTCTCCAGTTGTCGGTGGTCACCACATCGTTCTGGAATTCGCGGTTGTATTCGCCTTCGGCAATATGACGCCACTTGCCGTGACGGGCGGTGGTCTTGAAGTCGATGTCATAGTCGTCGGTGTCTTTTTCCGCACGTTTGTAGTCCAGTGCCACGTCGACATTGCCTTTCCACACCAGGTCCTCGATCACAGGCTTGGGCTTGATGATCTGCTGGATGCTGGCCAACTCCACCGTCTTCGGTGTCTCGCCGTTGGCCAGGACCACCTTGCCGTCTTCGGCCGGCTGCAGAGACTTGGCCTTCTCGCCGGTATAGGCATCCTGCTTGACCAGCAACTCCTGGTCGCTTTCCAGGGTTTTCACCTGTTTCCAGTCCACCGGGATCGCACCCGCGTATTCAGTCTGGATCAATAGCTTGCCGCCGTCGAAAACCTTGATCTTGCCCGTCAGGCGATCACCGTTTTTCAACCAGACCGTATCGGCCAACACAGGGGTAGAAGCAGTAAAGACAGCGAGGCACAGCAAGGTTCTGGACAACATAAGCAATTATGGGGCTCAAATTTGGCGAAAAAGGGGGCATTATCGGCGTAGCGCAAGTCTTAGCAAGGACTGACTCAAGGTTTTCTATTGAGTTCAATTCTCAACGCCATCTTTACAGACACTTCCTACGCAACCACGATCAATTTCAACCGAGCCGCCCGAACAGTGAACGAGCCCGCCGATACCCCGCAAACCCCTGCTGAAATGCGCCGTACCGCGCTCTACCTGACCTTGGCCCAAGTGCCCGAAGGCTGCGTGGTCAGTTACGGCGAACTGGCGTACCTGGCCGGACTTGGGCGTGCCGCTCGCTTCGTGGGGCGCACGCTGAGCCAGCTTCCCGAAGGCTCCAAACTGCCTTGGCACCGCGTGGTCGCCGCCGGCGGTCGGATAAGTCTGCCCGTGGGTAGCGCCTCGGGCGATGAACAACGTGCGCGTTTGCGTGGGGAAGGTGTCAGTATCCTGAACAATCGCGTTGATATTCAGCGCCATGGCTGGCGCCCGGTAGAGCACAGCGGTTAGAGTGCGCGCTTTGTTTCCGTAAATCTGAGGCAGACTCCAGCCCATGCCCCGTAAAACCTGGCGCGCCGCGCTCGCTGCCTATGCCAGCCCCTCGACGTTAGTGCTGTTACTGCTTGGCTTTGCCGCCGGCCTGCCTTACATGTTGGTGTTCTCGACGCTCTCGGTCTGGTTGCGTGAAGCCGGTGTGGCACGCGAGACCATTGGCTATGCGAGCCTGATCGGCCTGGCATATGCGTTCAAGTGGGTCTGGTCGCCGCTGCTGGACCAATGGCGCCTGCCGCTGCTGGGCAAGCTGGGCCGTCGTCGTTCCTGGCTGGTGCTGTCCCAATCCCTGGTGATTCTCGGCTTGATCGGCATGGGCTTCTGCGACCCGCAGAAACACTTGTCCTGGCTGATCGCCATTGCCGTTATCGTTGCCTTCGCCTCCGCCACCCAAGACATTGCGGTGGACGCCTATCGCCTGGAAATTGCCGACGACAGTCGCCAGGCCGCCCTGGCCGCCAGCTATATGTCCGGCTATCGCATCGCCGCCCTGCTGGCCACGGCGGGCGCGCTGTTCTTTGCCGAAGGCTTTGGTTCCACCGGCTTCAACTACAAGCATTCGGCGTGGACCGGCACCTACGTGCTGTTCGGCGTGCTGATGATCCCTGCCCTGCTGACCAGCTTTTTCATGCGTGAACCCGATGTGCCCCTGCGCACCCAGTTGCAGGCCGGGCGCTATACGTTTGCCCATCAACTGATGTCGGTATTTGTGCTGATCATCCTACTGGTGTCGGTACCGGCGATGTTCACCCAGTTGTACAACACCGATTTCGCCAGCGTGCTGTTCGACGGCGTGAGCCTGCTCGACCTGCTACTGGAGGATCGCGCCTTCCTGCGCGCGATCCTCTATATCACCCTCACCGCCCTGTGCCTCTCGGCCATGGGCCGCAGGGGCCTGGCGCCGGTGCTGACACCGGTCAACGACTTTATCCTGCGCTACCGCTGGCAGGCCCTGCTGCTGCTTGGGCTGATTGCCACCTACCGTATGTCGGACACGGTGATGGGCGTGATGGCCAACGTGTTCTATATCGACCAGGGGTTCACCAAGGACCAGATCGCCAGTGTCAGCAAGATCTTCGGCCTGATCATGACCCTCGTCGGCGCCGGCATGGGCGGCCTGCTGATCGTGCGCTTCGGCATCCTGCCGATTTTGTTTATCGGGGGCATCACCTCGGCCGGCACCAACCTGCTGTTCCTGATGCTCGCCGACATGGGCGCCGACCTGCAGATGCTGATCTTCACCATCTCCCTGGACAACTTCAGCTCGGGCCTGGCGACCTCGGCGTTCGTCGCCTACCTGTCGAGCCTGACCAACCTGAAGTTCTCCGCTACCCAGTACGCCCTGCTCAGCTCGATCATGTTGCTGTTGCCACGGCTGATCGGCGGTTACTCGGGGGTCATGGTGGAAAAGTTCGGCTATCACAACTTCTTCCTGATCACGGCAATGCTCGGTGTACCAACACTGCTGCTGATTGCCCTGCATTGGTACCAGGAAAGCCGGCGGATCCGCCTCACCCCCCCCTCCCCCGACTGACCTCAATCCCTGTAGGAGCCGGCTTGCCGGCAATGGCGCCCGCAAGCCCTGCGATGCCGGACTGGCCTCATCGCCGGCAAGCCGGCTCCTACAGCAGACCTGATGCCTGTACTCTGGCGGCGACCGCCCGTACAATCCCAGGTCACTTCAAGTCCAAGCAACCGACAACGGCCTACCATGCGCACCAGTCAATATTTGCTCGCCACACAGAAAGAAACGCCTTCCGACGCGGTTGTGATCAGCCACCAGCTGATGCTGCGCGCCGGCATGATCCGCAAACTGGCCTCTGGCCTGTACACCTGGCTGCCCATGGGCTTGAAGGTGATGCGCAAGGTCGAAGCGATCGTTCGCGAAGAAATGAACGCCGCCGGCTCTCTGGAAGTGTTGATGCCGAGCACTCAGCCGGCTGAACTGTGGCAGGAATCCGGGCGCTGGGAGGAGTACGGCCCTGAATTGCTGCGCTTCAAGGATCGTCATGGCCGCGACTTCTGCGCAGGCCCGACCCATGAAGAAGTCATCACCGACCTGATGCGCAACGAGTTGAGCAGCTATAAACAGCTGCCCCTGAACCTGTATCAGATCCAGACCAAGTTCCGTGACGAAATCCGCCCGCGCTTCGGCTTGATGCGTGGCCGCGAATTCATCATGAAGGACGCCTATTCGTTCCACGCCGACCAGCCTTCGCTGCAAGTCACCTATGACCGCATGCACCAGGCCTACTGCAACGTGTTCACCCGCCTGGGCCTGAAGTTCCGCCCGGTCGAAGCGGACAACGGTTCTATCGGTGGCGCGGGCTCCCATGAGTTCCACGTGCTGGCAGAGTCCGGCGAAGACGATATCGTCTTCAGCGATGGCTCCGACTACGCCGCCAACATCGAGAAAGCCGAAGCCGTGCCACGGGAAACCTCCCGTCCTGCGCCCGCTGAAGAACTGCGCCTGGTCGATACCCCAGACACCAAGACCATCGCGGCCCTGGTCGAGAAATTCAATCTGCCGATTGAAAAGACCATCAAGACCCTGATCGTGCGTGCCGAGGAAGAAGGCAAGTTGATCGCCCTGGTTATCCGTGGCGACCACGAGCTCAACGAAATCAAGGCGGCCCAGCAACCTGGCGTGGCCAGCCCGCTGGTCATGGCCTCGGATGCCGAACTGCGTGACGCCATTGGCGCCGGCGCCGGTTCCCTGGGCCCGCTGAACCTGCCATTGCCGATCATCATCGACCGTTCCGTCGAGCTGATGAGCGACTTCGGCATCGGTGCCAATATCGACGACAAGCACTACTTTGGCGTCAACTGGGAGCGCGACCTGCCAGTGCCAACCGTGGCCGACCTGCGCAACGTGGTTGCCGGTGACCCAAGCCCGGATGGCAAGGGCACCCTGGAAATCAAGCGCGGTATCGAAGTGGGGCACATCTTCCAGCTGGGCAACAAGTACAGCAAGGCGATGAAGTGCGAAGTGCTGGGCGAAAACGGCAAACCAGTGACCCTGGAAATGGGCTGCTATGGGATTGGTGTTTCCCGCGTAGTGGCCGCAGCCATCGAACAGAACCACGACGACAAAGGCATTATCTGGAGCGACACCCTGGCGCCGTTCCAGATCGCCCTGGTACCACTGCGCTACGAAACCGAGCAGGTCCGCGAAGCCACCGACAAACTGTATGCCGAACTGACAGCCGCCGGTTTCGAAGTGCTGCTGGATGATCGCGACAAGAAGACCAGCCCGGGCATCAAGTTTGCCGACATGGAACTGATTGGCATCCCTCACCGGATTGTGGTCAGTGACCGCGGCCTGGCCGATGGCAATCTGGAATACAAGAGCCGGACCGAAGCCGAAGCCCAACCGTTACCGGTGGCTGACGTGCTGCCCTTCCTTCAGGCGCGTATTCGTCGCTGAAAACCAGATCAAGAGAAGTCATGTTCAAGCGAAACACCAAAGCCCTGGGGGGCGCCGCCTTGTGCGGCGCCCTGCTGGTCAGCGGCTGCGCCAATCAGATGTCGCAGCGTAGCGAGCACGAGGAACGGGTCGAGCGCAAATTGCTCGACCACAGCCTGCAGATCGATGTCGGCGAACCCAAAGTGCTTGAGCTGCCGCAACGCCGCGTGCGCATTCATGAACAGCGGACTTTCGAAGTCACTGAATTTGAAGTCACGCGCCACTATGATCGCTACACGCCCTATCAACCCTGGCGCGAGCTCTATGAGATCCCGCTGGGCGCCGTGGCAGTCGTGGCGGGCGCCGGGGCCAACGTGGCGAACATCTTTGCCCTGGGCAACCTGCCGGACAGCATGACCCATGACTGGATCAGTTACGGCGTGGCCGGGCTCAACCCGTTCATGAACGTGCAATCCCATGGCCGGGCGCAACAGAACCTGGCGGGCATCGATGAAATCCAGCGTGACCGACGCCTGGAGTACACCAGCCTGCCCTGGAGCGAGCGACCGGTGCAGGTAAAGGCCGGCAAGCAGACCCATGAGATGACTACCGACCGCAATGGCGTCCTGCGCCTGAACCTGTTGGACAGCCCATTTGCCGAGCAGGATCTGAGTAAGGTCCGTACCTTGCGTATCAGCATTGAAGATGACCATGACGATGTGCATTCGGACTCATCCCTGGCCATCAGCAGCACCTTGCGCGGCAAATTGCTGGAAGCCCACGGCTTGATCTACGACGACCTGGAGGATGACGAAGTCAGCCAATGGGTGCATCGGGTCAAGCGCCTGTCGGAACTGGGCCTGGAAGAAGAAGCCAGCGAACTGGAACAGAGCCTGATTGAACTGACCCGCAATGATCCCGAATTGCAGCAGGAATTTCTCAAGGCATTGACCAAGGATGCCGGCCGACTGGTGGCCGACCCCGGTACTCGCTGACCCCCTGTAGGAGCCGGCTTGCCGGCGATGGTGCCTGGAAGATCAACGGTGATTCAAGGGCCTCATCGCCGGCAAGCCGGCTCCTAAAGGGACAACTCCAACTGCTCATTGCCCTGGCTCAAGTCCAGCAGCCGCACACCAATCCCCAGCAGCCGCACCGGTTTCCCCCCTCGATTGAACGCCTGGGTCAGCAACTGCCGATAACTCTCCAGGTCCCGCCCTGCCCCCGCCTGCTCCAGGGTGGTCTGGGTAAAGTCATGGAACTTCACTTTGACAAAGGGTTTGCCCGGTCGATAACTGCTGTCGATACGCTGCATGCGCCCGGCCAGGGCCTCTATCAGTTCCGGAAGCTTTTCCAGGCAACGGGTCAGGTCCGGCAGATCGACATCGTAGGTGTTCTCCACACTGATCGATTGCCGCCGACTGTCGTTATGCACCGCACGGTCATCAATCCCACGCGCCAGACTCCATAACCGCTCACCGAAGCTGCCAAACTCCCGCACCAGCGCCAGCTTGTTCCACTCGCGCAATTGCAGGCAATCCTCAATTCCCAGGCGTGCCAGCTTGTCGGCGGTGACCTTGCCGACGCCATGCAGCTTGCTGACCGGCAACTGCGATACGAAATCCTCCACCTGGTCCGGGGTGACCACAAACAGCCCATTGGGCTTTTTCCAGTCGCTGGCGATCTTGGCCAGGAACTTGTTGGGAGCCACCCCCGCAGACACCGTGATGTGCAACTGATTGGAAACGCGCCGACGGATGTCCTGAGCGATGCGCGTGGCACTGCCGCCGAAATGCGCGCAATCGGAAACATCCAGGTACGCCTCGTCCAGCGACAGCGGCTCGATCAGATCGGTGTAGTCACGGAAGATCGCCTGGATTTCCTTCGATGCTTCTTTATAGGCATCCATGCGCGGCTTGACGATGGTCAGGTCGGGGCACAGCTTCAATGCATGGCGCGATGACATCGCCGAACGTACACCATAGGCCCGGGCCTCGTAGTTGCAGGTGGCGATCACCCCGCGCCGGTCCGCCGAGCCTCCTACCGCCAGGGGCTTTTGCGCCAGGCTCGGGTTATCCCGCATTTCGATGGCAGCGTAGAAACAATCACAGTCGACGTGGATGATTTTGCGCTGCGTCATATAAAGAGAGACGTGCCCAGGGCATAAAGTAGACGGGGCGCCAGTATCGCACTCACACCTGTATATAGCACCAGTACTTTGAATCATCTGACAAAGCGGTAGGAAAAAACCTCAATGAATTCATTTTTTCAATCGAAGGACATCCCCCAATAGAGCTGGAAGCCACGGCCAGACTGGGCCCAACTCCCTCCGGCCCTCGCCTTGGAGAGCTAACCGATTGAAGCACAAGCGCTTTTTTTGGAATCAGCGGTTGACACACCATCATTCCTCTGTAGAATGCCGACACACAGACGCGGGATGGAGCAGTCTGGTAGCTCGTCGGGCTCATAACCCGAAGGTCGTCGGTTCAAATCCGGCTCCCGCAACCAAACATCAAAAAAGGCTACTCGAAAGAGTGGCCTTTTTTGTGCGCGTTGATTTCCTCCCCACCCTGTAGGAGAGAGCTTGCTCGCGAAAGACGTCAACGATAAAGCGGACATCCAGCATCAACCCGGCGCCCTTGAGCTTTTCGCGAGCAAGCTCGCTCCTACAGTGAAAACTCGTTTTCAATCGAGCACTTAGGCTAATTGGCAGTTATTTTGCCCTTTATGTCATTAACGGTTGACACCTCGTCGTTGCGCTGTAGAATGCCGCCCACAGACGCGGGATGGAGCAGTCTGGTAGCTCGTCGGGCTCATAACCCGAAGGTCGTCGGTTCAAATCCGGCTCCCGCAACCAAACACCAAAAAAGGCTACTCGAAAGAGTGGCCTTTTTTGTGCCTGAAAGAAAAGTTCTTTTGAAACAATGGCATGGCATCTTTCATGAAACCCCTCGCGGGTTTCAGAGTCCATCGATTTGCAGGCTATGCTCAGTAGTCGAGTGCGCTCTTGCGTGACGAATGGACGCTGTCGCCGGACTGGGCGATCCGCGTTACTATTTGTAATTATTTTGTACATAGGGATTGGTAACTTGGCTGGATACCCCCATCCTGTCGCGCACAATCCACGAGGTGATTGATGCGCGCCAATTCGTCTGAACCACAAGACACCGTAACAGCCACACAACCGATCCCCCGCACCCGCCTGCGCTGGCTGGATCTGTTGAGCAAGTACCGTCAGCCCATCGGCTTGGCGGTCACGTTGCTGCTGTTTGCAATTGCCTTGATCGCCTGCCGCCACTTGCTGCTAGAGCTGGATCTGTACGCCCTCCACGACTCGATCCTGGAAGTACCAAAGCCTTCCCTGCTGGGCGCCTTCGCTGCCGCAATCGCCGGTTTCATCATTTTGCTGGGTTACGAATTTTCCGGCGCACGCTACGCCGGAGTAAAACTGCCGGCCAAGACCTTGGCCTACGGCGGCTTTACCGCGTTCGCCATCGGCAATGCGATTGGCCTGTCGATGCTCTCCGGCGGTTCGGTACGCTACCGTCTCTATGCACGGCATGGCGTCGGGGCTTCGGAAGTGGCCCATATGACGGTATTTGCCAGCCTGGCCCTGGGTTGCGCCCTGCCACCGCTTGCCGCGCTGGCCACGCTGAGCAACCTGCCAGCCGCCTCCACTGCGCTGCACCTGCCTGCTGCACTGCTCGGCGCGATCGCGGGTGCGGTGCTGCTGCTCTCGACCGTGCTGTGTATCGGGATTTATCGCCGCCGCCTGCCAGAACAGCCTTACCCCGACAACCTGCTGGTCAGGGTAGGCCGCCGCACCTTGCGCCTGCCTGGGCGCCGCCTGACCTTCCTGCAACTGATCATTACCGCCCTGGACGTCGCGGCGGCTGCAACCGTTCTCTATATGCTACTGCCGGAAGCCCCGCCATTCGGCCCGTTCCTTCTGGTGTACCTGCTGGCGCTCGCGGCGGGCGTGCTCAGCCATGTACCTGGCGGCGTCGGGGTATTCGAAGCGATTCTGCTGGCCGCGTTTGCCGATAAGCTCGGCGCCGCGCCGCTGGCCGCCGCCCTGCTGCTGTACCGCATGATCTACGTGGTATTGCCGCTATTGATCGCCTGCATCTTCTTGCTGATCAACGAAGCCCAGCGTCTGTTCCAGACCCAGCAAAGCCTGCGGGTGGCCTCGGGCCTCGCGGCACCGGTACTGGCCGTACTGGTTTTTTTGTCCGGGGTGGTGCTGCTGTTCTCCGGCGCCACCCCGGAAATCGACTCCCGCCTGGAAAACATCGGCTTCCTGATTCCCCATCGCCTGATTGATGCCTCGCACTTTGGCGCCAGCCTGATCGGTGTGCTGTGCCTGTTGCTGGCCCAGGGCTTGCGTCGACGCCTGTCGGCAGCCTGGATGCTGACCATGGTGCTGTTGCTGGTGGGCGCCCTGCTCTCACTGCTTAAGGGCTTCGATTGGGAAGAAGCCAGCCTGATGACCATCACCGCAGTGCTGCTGGCTATCTTCCGGCGCTCGTTCTACCGCGCCAGCCGCCTGACCGAGTTGCCGTTCTCGCCGCTGTACCTGGTGGCCAGCGTCTGCGTGCTGGCTGCGTCGATCTGGCTGCTGCTGTTTGCCTATCAGGATGTACCTTACAGCCATCAACTATGGTGGCAGTTCACCCTGGACGCCAACGCCCCCCGCGGCCTGCGCTCGCTGCTGGGCGCTGCGATCCTGCTGGTGATTGTGTCGCTGACCTGGCTGTTGCGCACCGCACGCCCGGTGATCCATCTGCCGACCGCCGATGAGCTGGAGCGCGCCACAAAAATCCTGATGGCCTCGTCGCAGCCCGACGGCGGCCTGGCACTGACCGGCGACAAGGCCCTGCTGTTTCACCCCAACGACGAAGCCTTCCTGATGTACGCCCGTCGCGGCCGCAGCCTGGTGGCACTGTACGACCCGATCGGCCCTACCCAGCCACGGGCCGAGATGATCTGGCAGTTCCGCGACCTGTGCGACATTCACCACGCCCGCCCGGTGTTCTACCAGGTACGTGCAGAGAACCTGCCCTTCTACATGGACATCGGCCTGACCGCGATCAAGCTGGGCGAAGAAGCCCGGGTCGACCTCAAGCGCTTTGACCTGGAAGCCAAGGGCAAAGAGATGAAAGACCTGCGCTACACCTGGAACCGCGGGACCCGGGACGGCTTGTCCCTGGAAATCTTCGAGCCGGGCCAAGCGCCGATGGAGGCGCTGAAAGTCATCTCCGATGCCTGGCTGACCGGTAAGAACGTGCGCGAAAAAGGCTTTTCCCTCGGGCGTTTCAGCGACGAATACCTCAAGCACTTTCGCATTGCGGTGATTCGCTTCGAAGGACAGCCGGTGGCGTTCGCCAACCTGCTGGAGACCTACAGCCACGACCTGGCCAGCCTCGACCTGATGCGCGCGCACCCCGATGCGCCAAAGCTGACCATGGAGTTCATGATGGTCGGCCTGATCCAGCACTATAAGAGCCACAACTATGCACGCTTCAGCCTCGGCATGGTGCCGCTGTCGGGCCTGCAACCGCGCCGTGGCGCACCGCTGACCCAGCGCCTGGGTTCGATGGTGTTCCGCCGTGGCGAGCAACTGTATAACTTCCAAGGTTTGCGCCGCTTCAAAGACAAGTTCCAGCCTGACTGGGAACCCCGTTACATGGCCGTGCCCGCAGGACTTGATCCGCTGGTGGCACTGGCCGATACCGCCGCCCTGATTGCGGGCGGCTTGACTGGATTGGTGAAACGCTGATGATTCGACGCTCCTGGCGGTACGTATTGGTAAGCCTGGTGGTCCTGGCCCTGATCCTCGGTGGCGGCTACTGGTACTGGAATCGCCCCGCCCCTCAACCGACGCTGGAACAACTGCCCCAGGCCGACGGCTCGACCATGACCCGTGTGACCCCTGGCACCACCACCAAGGCTCGCGTAGTGGTGGCTGTGATGGCCGACGCCAGCCTGACCGACAGCCAACTGATAGCCCTGAGCCAAGGCGGCGGCGCACAGATCGTGCAAGTGATCCTGCCCAAGGATGACTGCAAACTGCAGGAGCAAGCCTTGCAAACGGCCCTGGGTCAGCTCAAGAGCCCGGCCACCCTGGTCAGCGGCATCGGCCCTGGCGCCGCACTGGCCTGGCGCTGGCTGGCAACGCAGAGCGACGACAAGGCCAATGCCATCTCGGTTGGCTTCGCCCTGGTTCAGGAGGGCTGCAAGGACCCACTGCCCAAGACCGCCGCCCACGGCAACTGGCTGGTGGCCTGGAACGATAACCCTGACGACGAAAGCGCCAGTTTCGTACGCGATACCCCGCGTGCCACTACCAGCATCAGCGACTACGACATCAACTACCCGCAAGTACTGAACAACGAACTGCGCAAGCAACTGGTGGGTTCGGACAATGGCGGCCTGGCGATCCCGGTGGTTGAAGTGCCGGCCGGCCAGGCCAAGGACACCGTGACCCTGTTCCTCTCCGGCGACGGCGGCTGGCGTGACCTGGACCGCGACGTGGCCGGCGAAATGGCCAAGATCGGTTACCCGGTGGTCGGTATCGACACCCTGCGCTACTACTGGCAGCACAAAAGCCCGGAGCAAAGCGCCAAGGACCTGACTGAACTGATGCAACACTACCGCCAGAAATGGGGGACCAAGCGCTTTGTGCTGACGGGTTACTCGTTCGGTGCCGATGTATTGCCAGCCATCTACAACCGCCTGCCGGAAGCCGAGCAGCAGCGGGTAGACGCGATTATTTTGCTGGCCTTCGCCCGTACCGGCAGCTTTGAGATCGAAGTGGAAGGCTGGCTGGGCAATGCCGGCAAAGAAGCCGCCACCGGCCCGGAAATGGCCAAGCTGCCAGCGGCCAAAGTGGTATGTATCTACGGCGAGGAAGAAGTCGACGAGAGCGGCTGCACCGACAAGAGCGCGGTGGGCGAAGCCATGAAGCTCCCGGGCGGCCATCACTTCGACGAAAACTACCCGGCACTGGCCAAGCGCCTGGTGGGGATCATTGAGAAGCGCCAGGCCAAGATCGAATAGATCCCCTGTAGGAACTGGCTTGCCAGCGATGGCGGCCTGTCTGACACACCGTCATCGCTGGCAAGCCAGCTCCTACAAGGGGATCGCATTACAAATCAAAAGGCGGCCCGACAAAAAGCCCCCGCTGCCGCAAGGCAACGGGGGCTTTTTGTTGGGGTTACATTTCCACCTGGGTGCCCAACTCAATCACCCGGTTCACCGGCAGATTGAAAAACCGCAGGTTGCCGTTGGCATTCTTCAGCATGAAGGCGAACAACCCTTCGCGCCAGCGCGCCATACCTTCGAGCTTGGAGGCGATGACCGTCTCGCGGCTGAGGAAGTAGGTGGTGCGCATGGGGCTGAAGTCCAGGTCGTCCAAATGGCACAACTTCAAGGCTTCGGGCACATCCGGCTCATCGGTAAAGCCAAAGTGCAGGATCACCCGGAAGAAACCGTCACCGTAGGCGTCCACCTCGAAACGGCGCTGGGCCGGGACACGCGGGATGTCCTCATAGACCACCGTCAGCAGCACCACCTGCTCATGCAACACCTGGTTATGCAGCAAGTTATGCAGCAAGGCGTGGGGCACCGCGTCCGGGCGGGCGGTGAGGAATACCGCCGTACCCTGCACCCGATGGGGCGGCTGGACGCGGATGCTGCTGATAAAGATCGGCAGCGCCAGCCCGCCTTCGTCCAGGCGCTCCACCAGCAATTGCTTGCCGCGCTTCCAGGTGGTCATCAGCACAAACAGCACGATCCCCGCCAATACCGGGAACGCACCGCCCTGTACCACTTTCGGTACGTTGGCCGCAAAGAACAGACCATCCACCAGCAAAAAGCCCACCAAAACGGGCACCGCCAATACCGGCGGCCACTTCCACAACAGCAGCATCACAGCGGACACAAGGATAGTGGTCATCAGCATCGTCCCGGTCACCGCCACCCCGTAAGCCGAGGCCAGGGCACCGGAGGACTCGAAGCCCAGCACCAACAGGATCACGCCGACCATCAACGACCAGTTCACCGCGCCAATATAGATCTGGCCCTGTTCGGCGCTGGAGGTGTGCTGGATATGCATGCGCGGGATGTAACCCAGTTGGATCGCCTGGCGCGTCAACGAGAACGCTCCGGAAATCACCGCCTGGGAAGCGATCACCGTCGCCAGGGTGGACAAGCCCACCAGCGGCAGCAATGCCCAGCTTGGCGCCAGTAGATAGAACGGGTTGCGCGCAGCTTCAGGGTCACCCAGCAACATAGCGCCCTGGCCAAAATAGTTGAGCACCAGAGCCGGCAGCACCAGGATGAACCAGGCGCGGGCAATGGGCTTGCGGCCGAAATGACCCATGTCGGCGTACAACGCCTCGGCACCAGTCAAGGCCAGCACCACCGCGCCCAGGATCGCCACCCCAATGCCCGGATGGACCATGAAGAAGCGCACGCCCCACATCGGGTTCATCGCATTGAGCACTTCGGGGTGCTGGACGATGCCATAGATGCCCAGGCCGCCCAACACCAGGAACCAGGTGACCATCACCGGCCCGAACAGCTTGCCGATGCGGTCGGTACCGTGCTTCTGAATCAGGAACAGCCCCACCAGCACCACCAGCGCCACGGGCACGACCCAATGTTCAAGACCATCGAACGCCAGTTCCAGGCCCTCGATGGCCGACAACACCGAAATCGCCGGAGTGATCATGCTGTCGCCATAGAACAGCGCCGCTCCGCACAGTCCGCACACCACCAGGAAACTGCGCAGCCGCGGGTGATTGCCTGCCGCCCGTCGCGCCAGCGCCGTGAGCGCCATGATCCCGCCCTCGCCCTGGTTATCGGCGCGCAGCACGAACAACATGTACTTGATGGACACCACCCAGATCAGCGACCAGAAGATCAGCGCCAGAATCCCCAGCACCCCATCATGATTGACCTGCACCCCATAACTGCCGGAAAACACCTCTTTAAGGGTGTAGAGCGGGCTGGTGCCAATATCGCCATAGACCACCCCGACCGCCGCCACCAACATGCCGATTGGTTTTGCGCTGGAATGCCCGGCACCTGCTGCCTGACTGTTTGCCTGACCCATCAACCACTCCTGCCCTTTTGACCTGAGGTCTTTTATAAACAGCCCAGCTGTACAGCTAAGCCTAAGCTGTACATAGCATGCGCTGTTTTACTTCTAGTAACAGATGATTTGTTGACCATTGGGCACACCCAAATGCAACGGCGCGAAGCATAGCGCAGCACTCGTCGCATTTCCCTGCATAAAGCTGGTCAAGCGCGTTTCCCGCCGCTAGAATTGCGCACTTTTTGATCAGAGGCACATCAAGTGCCCGTCCGCTGCCCTGTCGTACCCGACGGGTGGCGTCATTCAATCCCGAGGTTAGACATGTCCACCACCATCGCAAAAGCCAA
This sequence comes from Pseudomonas fluorescens, assembly GCF_000730425.1. NCBI lineage: Bacteria > Pseudomonadati > Pseudomonadota > Gammaproteobacteria > Pseudomonadales > Pseudomonadaceae > Pseudomonas > Pseudomonas fluorescens. The sequence goes on from NZ_CP008896.1 coordinate 2,470,383, forward strand.
CCCCAAGGTTGGCTTTGTTTCCCTGGGTTGCCCCAAAGCCCTGGTCGACTCCGAGCGCATCCTCACGCAACTGCGCATGGAAGGCTACGACGTTGTGTCCACTTATCAGGATGCCGACGTGGTGGTGGTCAACACCTGCGGTTTCATTGACTCGGCCAAGGCAGAGTCCCTGGAAGTGATCGGCGAAGCCATCAAGGAAAACGGTAAGGTCATCGTCACCGGCTGCATGGGTGTGGAAGAAGGCAATATCCGCAACGTGCACCCAAGTGTGCTGGCCGTGACCGGTCCCCAGCAGTACGAGCAGGTGGTCAACGCTGTACACGAAGTGGTGCCACCGCGCCAGGACCACAACCCGCTGATCGACCTGGTGCCACCACAGGGCATCAAGCTGACTCCGCGCCACTATGCGTACCTGAAGATCTCCGAAGGCTGCAACCACAGCTGCAGCTTCTGCATCATCCCGTCGATGCGCGGCAAACTGGTCAGCCGTCCGGTGGGCGATGTATTGGACGAGGCCCAGCGCCTGGTCAAGTCCGGCGTCAAAGAGCTGTTGGTGATCTCCCAGGACACCAGCGCCTACGGCGTAGACGTGAAATACCGCACCGGCTTCTGGAACGGCGCGCCGGTGAAAACCCGCATGACCGAACTGTGCGAAGCCTTGAGCAGCCTGGGTGTGTGGGTGCGCCTGCACTACGTGTACCCGTACCCGCACGTTGACGAACTGATCCCGCTGATGGCCGCCGGCAAGATCCTGCCGTACCTGGATATCCCGTTCCAGCACGCCAGCCCGAAAGTGCTCAAGGCCATGAAGCGCCCGGCCTTCGAGGACAAGACCCTGGCGCGCATCAAGAACTGGCGCCAGATCTGCCCTGAGCTGATCATCCGTTCGACCTTTATCGTCGGCTTCCCCGGCGAAACCGAAGAAGACTTCCAGTACCTGCTGGACTGGCTGACCGAAGCCCAACTGGACCGCGTCGGCTGCTTCCAGTACTCGCCGGTGGAAGGTGCCCCGGCCAACCTGCTGGACCTGGCCGTGGTGCCGGATGACGTCAAGCAGGACCGTTGGGAGCGTTTTATGGCCCATCAGCAGGCCATCAGCTCGGCGCGCCTGCAACTGCGCATCGGCAAGGAAATCGAAGTGTTGATCGACGAAGTGGATGAACAAGGCGCGGTCGGCCGTTGCTTCTTCGACGCTCCGGAAATCGACGGCAACGTATTTATCGACGATGCCAGCGACCTCAAGCCAGGGGACAAGGTCTGGTGCACGGTCACCGACGCCGACGAGTACGACCTCTGGGCGCAAAAACGCGACTAAGCTGTAAAAAATTGAAAAAGCCCTGCTTCTGGACAAGATGCGGGGCTTTTTTGGGTCTATCGTTTGCCCATCAACGGCAACAGGCAGCAAGGAGCAGTGGGCATGGGCCAGCACTCGGTTATCCACACCCCCAAACCCAGCGATTACCAGGAACTGACGCGGATCTGGGAGGCATCGGTGCGAGCCACCCATGACTTCCTGCCGCAAAGCTACATTGAGCGCCTCAGGCACCTGGTGCTGACGCGCTATCTGGATGCGGTGATGCTGATTTGTACCAAGGATGCGCGCCAACGTATCACCGGGTTTGCCGGCGTTGCGGCAGGCAAGGTGGAAATGTTGTTCATCGACCCGCCATACCGGGGCCTGGGCTTGGGGCGCCAGTTACTGAGCTATGCCGTTGAATCGATGAATGCCGATGGGCTGGACGTCAACGAACAAAACCCCCAGGCCCTGGGCTTCTATCTCAAGCAGGGGTTTGAAGTGGTCGGGCGCACCGAGCATGACGGCATGGGGCAACCTTATCCGTTGCTGCATATGCGCCTGAAGCAGGCCTATGTAGGAGCTGGCTTGCCGGCGAGAGCATCACCTCGGTGCATCTGATACGACGCGGCGCCTGCATCGCCGGCAAGCCGGCTCCTACAAAATGGAAATGGGGCCGGATTAACCTGCGCCACACAGGTACAATAGCCGCCCCCTTTTGTTACGGCCCTTGTCATGACTGACCCCATACGCCTCTCCAAACGCCTTATCGAACTGGTCGGCTGCTCCCGTCGGGAGGCCGAGCTGTTCATCGAAGGCGGCTGGGTCTCGGTGGATGGCGAAGTGATCGACGAGCCACAGTTCAAGGTCACGACACAGAAAGTCGAACTTGATCCTGACGCCAAGGCCACGGCACCCGAACCGGTGACCATCCTGTTTCATGCGCCGGCCGGCGTGGACGTCGACAGCGCGATGCAGTCCCTGAGCGCCGAGACCCTGTCCGAAGAACACCGCTTCAGCAAGCGCCCGCTCAAAGGCCACTTCCTGCGCCTGACCGCCAGCGCCGACCTGCAGGCCAAGGCCAGCGGCTTGCTGGTGTTCACCCAGGACTGGAAGATCCTGCGCAAGCTCACGGCCGATGCCGCCAAGATCGAGCAAGAGTATGTGGTTGAAGTCGCAGGCGACGTGGCAGAGCACGGCCTGAACCGCCTCGCCCACGGCCTGATGTACAAAGGCAAGGAATTGCCTGCGGTCAAAGCCAGCTGGCAGAACGAAAACCGCCTGCGCTTTGCCCTGAAAAACCCGCAGCCCGGCATCATAGCCCTGTTCTGCGAAGCCATTGGCCTGAAGGTTGTGGCCATTCGCCGCATCCGCATTGGCGGCGTGTCCATCGGCAAGGTGCCGGTCGGCCAGTGGCGCTACATGTCCGGCAAAGAAAAGTTCTAAGCCGCCCTATCTCTCGACATCGCCCGTCCGGACGGTGTCTACAGTCGAATACCAGGATTGCCCACCATGATTCACAACGACGTACTGCGCAGCGTGCGCTACATGCTCGACATCAGCGACAACAAGATGGTCGAGATCATCAAGATCGGCGGCATGGAAGTCTCCAAGGACGACCTGCTGGCCTACCTCAAGAAAGACGAAGAAGACGGCTTCGTGTTCTGCCCGGACGAAGTCATGGCGCATTTCCTCGATGGCCTGGTGATCTTCAAGCGCGGCAAGGACGAAAGCCGTCCACCGCAGCCGATCGAAACCCCGGTGACCAATAACATCATCCTCAAGAAGCTGCGCGTGGCCTTCGAACTCAAGGAAGACGACATGCACGCCATCCTCAAGGCGGCCGAGTTCCCGGTGTCCAAGCCAGAGTTGAGCGCGCTGTTCCGCAAGTTTGGCCACACCAACTATCGCCCGTGTGGCGACCAGTTGCTGCGTAACTTCCTCAAGGGCCTGACCCTGCGGGTTCGCACGTAAGCCATGAGTTACAACGTCTCGCCCGTGGGCTTTGTGCGCTCCTGTTTCAAGGAGAAGTTCGCCATCCCGCGCCAGCCACAACTGGCGCCCGCCGCCCGGGGCGTGCTGGAACTGGTCGCGCCGTTTGACCAGGGTGAGGCGGTACAGGGCCTGGAGCAGGTCAGCCATGTGTGGCTGCTGTTCCTGTTTCATCAGGCCCTGGAAGACAAACCACGGCTAAAGGTGCGCCCGCCGCGCCTGGGCGGCAACACGTCCATGGGCGTGTTTGCTACCCGCGCGACCCATCGTCCGAATGGGATTGGCCAGTCCGTGGTGAAACTGGACAAGGTGGAGCCGGGTCGGCTGTGGATTTCCGGGATCGACCTGCTCGATGGCACACCGGTATTGGATATCAAGCCGTATGTGCCCTATGCCGACATCATCGACACGGCCACCAACGGCATCGCAAGCAGCGCGCCACCGTTGATTCCCGTGCAGTGGCTGAAGGCCGGCCTGCATCAGGCTCACACCCACGCTGAGCGCCTGGGCGAGCCACTGGTGGAGCTGATTGAGCAATGCCTGGCGCAGGATCCACGACCCGCCTATCAGACGCCTGGGCCTGAGCGCGAATATGGCGTGCGGTTCTGGGATGTGGATGTGCGTTGGCACTATCCCGAGGCCGGGATGATTTGTGTGCTGGAAGTGGTTGCGGCGCAGTAAATCGCAGACATAAAAAAGCCCGCACTGCCTTCACAGGCAATGCGGGCTTTTCTTTTTACTGTAGGATCCGGCTTGCCGGCGATAGTCGTCAACGACAACGCGTTTATGCTGGATAAACGCCGCGATCTCAGCCCCATCGCCGGCAAGCCGGCTCCTACACAGGTTATTTTTCGACGAAGGCGCGTTCGATCAGGTAGTCACCCGGCTCACGCATCCGTGGCGAAACCTTCAGGCCGAAGCTATTCAGCACTTCGCTGGTCTCGTCGAGCATGCTTGGGCTGCCGCACAGCATGGCGCGGTCGTCTTCAGGATTGATCGGCGGCAAGCCGATATCGCTGAACAGCTTGCCACTGCGCATCAGGTCGGTCAGGCGGCCTTCGTTTTCGAATGGCTCGCGGGTCACCGTCGGGTAGTAGATCAGCTTTTCACGCAGCGCTTCACCGAAGAACTCGTTCTGCGGCAGGTGCTCGGTGATGAACTCGCGGTAGGCGACTTCGTTGACGTAACGCACGCCGTGGCACAGGATCACTTTTTCAAAGCGCTCGTAGGTTTCCGGGTCTTGGATCACGCTCATAAATGGCGCGAGGCCAGTACCGGTGCTGAGCAGGTACAGGTGCTTGCCCGGCTTCAAATCGTCCAGCACCAGGGTGCCCGTCGGTTTTTTGCTGATGATGATCTCGTCGCCTTCCTTCAAATGCTGCAATTGGGAAGTCAACGGGCCATCCGGAACCTTGATGCTGAAGAACTCCAGGTGCTCTTCCCAGTTCGGGCTGGCGATGGAGTAAGCGCGCATGAGCGGGCGGCCGTTGGGCTGTTGCAGGCCGATCATCACGAACTGACCGTTCTCGAAGCGCAGGCCCGGGTCGCGGGTGCACTTGAAGCTGAACAGAGTGTCGTTCCAGTGATGAACACTGAGGACACGCTCGTGGTTCATGTTGCTCATGTACGGGGAACTCCTGGAAATGGGTCTGCGCCAAAATGATAGGTGCGCAATTGCAGCGTATTCTAATGGCGGCGACAATATCTGTTAACTGGATTATTAAGATAAGGGTTATCGGTTATATCGATATGCGATTTACTCTTCGTCAACTGCAAGTCTTCGTCGCCGTCGCCCAGCAGGAAAGTGTGTCACGCGCTGCTGGCCTTCTGGCCTTATCTCAATCCGCCGCCAGCACCTCGATCACCGAGCTGGAGCGCCAATCCAGCTGCCAATTGTTCGACCGCGCCGGTAAACGCCTGAGCCTCAACGCCTTGGGTCATCAGTTGCTGCCCCAGGCGGTGGCCCTGCTGGACCAGGCCAAGGAAATCGAGGACCTGCTCAACGGCAAATCCGGCTTCGGCTCCCTGGCGGTCGGCGCTACCCTGACCATCGGCAATTACCTGGCCACCCTGTTGATCGGCAGCTTCATGCAGCAGCATCCCGAGAGCCAGGTGAAGCTACATGTACAGAACACTGCGCATATCGTGCATCAGGTTGCGCATTATGAAATTGATCTGGGTCTAATCGAAGGTGACTGCAGCCACCCGGACATCGAGGTACAAACCTGGGTCGAGGACGAACTGGTGGTGTTCTGCGCACCCCAGCACCCCCTGGCTCAGCGCGGTCAGGCGACCATGGAGCAATTGACCCATGAAGCCTGGATCTTGCGGGAACAGGGCTCCGGGACACGCCTGACCTTTGATCAAGCCATGCGCCATCATCGTACCGCGCTGAACATCCGCCTGGAGCTGGAGCACACGGAAGCTATCAAGCGTGCAGTGGAGTCAGGATTGGGAATTGGCTGCATTTCGCGCCTGGCGCTCCGGGATGCATTCCGGCGCGGCAGCCTGGTGCCGGTGGAAACCCCGGACCTGGACCTGGCCCGGCAGTTCTACTTTATCTGGCATAAACAGAAGTACCAGACCTCGGCCATGCGCGAGTTCCTCGAACTGTGCCGCGCCTTTACCGCCGGGGTGCAGCGCAGCGACGAGATCGTGCTGCCGAACATCCCTTAGATCAGGATCACGGCCCACACCGCGGTAATCATGGTCAGCGCCACGAATTGCGCGGCGCTGCCCATGTCCTTGGCATTTTTCGACAAAGGGTGGCGATCCAGGGAGATCCGGTCGATTGCCGCTTCCACAGCCGAGTTGAGCAACTCGACAATCAGCGCCAGCAGGCACACGGCAATCAACAATGCGCGCTCTACACGGCTGACATTGAGGAAGAAGCTCAACGGAATCAGGATCACGTTGAGCAACACCAACTGGCGGAAGGCCGCCTCGCCGGTGAAAGCCGCCCGCAAGCCATCGAGGGAATAGCCCCCGGCGTTGAAGATACGTTTGATACCGGTTTGACCTTTGAAAGGCGACATAGGTAGGCAACTGAGCAGAAAAGATGGAAGGAAGCTAGAACACGCCAAGTCAAAAAAGCGTGAATCGAACCACTCTATGCGTGAGAAATTGACTCAAGTTGTTGCAACAGCAGCGCCGCCTGGGTACGAGTGCGTACGCCCAGCTTACGGAAAATCGCGGTGACGTGCGCCTTGATGGTCGCCTCGGAAACGCTCAGTTCATAGGCGATCTGTTTGTTCAACAAGCCTTCGCAGACCATGGTCAATACACGAAACTGCTGCGGCGTAAGGCTGGCGAGCCCTTCCTGGGCCGCCTTGGCTTCGGCGGATACGTTGATTTCTTCGAATGCCTGGGGCGGCCATGAAACGTCACCGTCCAGCACCGTGCGCACCGCGGTCTGAATCTGCTCCATGGAGCTGGACTTGGGGATAAAACCGCTGGCCCCGAATTCGCGGGAACGCACTACGACATCTGCCTCTTCCTGGGCCGACACCATGACCACCGGAATCTGCGGATATTGCCCACGCAACAGCACCAGGCCGGAAAACCCGTAGGCGCCAGGCATGTTCAGGTCCAGCAGCACCAGATCCCAATCGGTCTTGTCAGTCAGACGGGCTTCCAGCTCAGCGATGCTGCCTACTTCAACCAAGCGTACATCCGGGCCCAGACCCAATGTAACGGCCTGGTGCAGCGCGCTGCGAAAAAGCGGGTGATCATCGGCAATCAGGATTTCGTATGTGGCCATTTATTAAATGATCCTGTTTTTTATGGGAGCACCGATGGGTTCGATGCTCGCCAACGTACAAGGTGCCAGCCAGTGGCTGTCACGAACAGTTACGCTTGATGGCATTTTAGCCGGCTCAGGCGTTGCAGTGCCATCATGCAAAGGTCCTCTGGCCCCGAACGCCTACAGATAGGGTGCAAGACGCGTATGGACACTGTCCGTCGGGTCCAGCGCCAACTGGAACTTGGCCGCCAGGTAGTGGGTACTGAAAACATCCAGGTAGGCATCCAGCACTTCGCTGGCCTGCTGGTCCTCGGCCAGTTCCAGGCACAACGCGGCCACTTCGGCGGTACAAAAATGGTCATCACGCTTGGAGCGCCGCAACTTGTAGCGCGATAGCTGCTCCGGCTCCAGGCTCAGCACCGGCAAGTGTTCCAGATAAGGGCTCTTGCGGAACATCTTGCGCGCCTCGCTCCAGGTGCCGTCCAGCAGGATAAACAATGGGCGCTTGCCATCCGCCACCTTGACCTGGCTGACCACCCGCTGCGGCGCCACAAACTCGCCGGGGAAGACGATGTAGGGTTGCCACTGCGGATCAGCCAGCAGCGCCAGCAGCTCTGGCTCGACAGCCGTGCGCGACCAGGGGAAAGCACTTGTGTCGTCGATCACATCCGCTATCAGCCAACCGGTATTGCTGGGCTTCATCGGTTCCACGTCGTGCATCAGCAGGCACATGGCGGACTTGGCCTCGACCTTGGGACGCCAGGCACACAGGCAGTATTCGGGGATGACCCGGCATCTGGGGCAACGTTCGGCGCGCGAGCCTCGGGCAACAAAGGGGCTGACCGCGCGGGCCAGCCGCTGGGTACGCAGACGGAAGACCGCGTGACTCATAGCGGGGGCCGTTGTGAAGCGATGAAAATCGACACGGGCAAAACTCGGGGCAGCAAAAAAGTGCCGGCAGTTTACCAGAGCTGCCCAGCCAATACGCCTGGCCGTCGCAGCTACAGGTCACCTATAATCCCGCGCCACTGAACGCACAGCGCAGTGACAGGTCTATGGACCAGTAACCGAATCAGGAGAGTTTCATGCTGCGTCTTATGTTGCGTCTTGCCGCCCCGACCGTCGCCCTGGCGCTGGTATTGCCCTTGGGCGCCCAGGCGGCCTCCCTGGTGGAACTGCAAATGAACAAGAAACTGCAAAGCGTCGCAGCGGAAAGCAACAAAGACCTCCCCAGGGAAATTGATGAACAAACCCTGGAAGTGGCCTACACCGTCGAAGGCATGCAGTTGATTGACCACCTGAGCGTGCTGCCCGAGCGTGCCGAACAGATGCGCGCCAACCCGAAGGCCGTGTACTTCCAGCTGGGACAAAGCGTCTGCCTGAACAAAGGCTACCGCGAGCTGATGGCCAAGGGCGCCGTCATGCGCTACGAAATCACCGAAAACAAGACCAACCGCCCAGTGGCATCGGTCAAGTTCGTCGAGGCTGATTGCCCGGCCCCGTCCAAGAAGAAAAAGTAAGCCTTTCCCCACGCGCCGTTCCTCAAACGGCGCGACAGCCTCCCCTCTGTAAACCTTCAGCAATCCCCCCTATAAGTTATTGCCAGACAAGACTTTAAGGGCTCATGATCAATCGACCAGTAACATTTCCAGGGCAAAAAAGAGTTGCCCTTACGCGACTTGCAGTGCAAAGGTTTTTAATCACAAGGAACATACAGGGCCTGTTTCGTCGCCCTCAGCGCACGAATCTCTTGGACGCCAGGGCTCTGTAACGAAGGAGAAGCTGAATGCCTGATCAACCGAACGACCTCCTGACCCATCATTTTCCAGAAAGCGGGACCGACCTCACACAGCAGGTCGAAGCGCAACTCAAGCAGATTGCCCCCAGCAGCCCGAATATTTCGCTCTATCGCGACATGATCCTCACCGTGCTGCGCATGGCCCAGGATGACCGCGACCGCTGGAACGCCAAGATCACCTTGAAAGCGATAAACGAACTGGACAATGCGTTTCGCGTGCTCGAACAGTTCAAGGGCCGACGCAAGGTCACCGTCTTCGGCTCGGCTCGTACCCCAGTGGAAAGCCCGCTCTACGCTCTGGCCCGGGAAGTGGGGACGGCTCTGGCCCACTCGGACCTGATGGTCATCACCGGCGGCGGTGGCGGCATTATGGCTGCGGCCCACGAAGGCGCGGGCCTGGCCCACAGCCTGGGGTTCAATATCACCCTACCCTTCGAGCAGCATGCCAACCCGACCATTGATGGCACGGAAAACCTGCTGTCGTTCCACTTCTTCTTTACCCGCAAACTGTTCTTCGTCAAGGAGGCCGACGGGCTAGTGCTATGCCCTGGTGGCTTCGGCACTCTGGATGAAGCACTGGAAGTCCTGACCCTGATCCAGACTGGCAAGAGCCCCCTGGTTCCGGTGGTGCTGCTGGACGAGCCTGGCGGCGGATTCTGGAAAGGCGCCTTGGATTTTGTTCGCAGCCAGTTGGAGGCCAACCGCTACATCCTGCCGACTGATCTCAAGCTGCTGCGCCTGGTGCACAGCGCCGACGAGGCGGTGAATGAAATCAACCAGTTCTATGCCAACTTCCATTCCACCCGCTGGCTGAAACGCCAGTTCGTGGTACGCATGAACCACCCGCTCAGCGAGCGCGCATTGGCGCATATACAGACGGCATTCGCCGATCTGCGGCTGAGTGATGACTTCCAGCAATCGGCCTATGGGGGCGAAGAACACGATGAAGCGCGCTTCAGCCATTTGACGCGGCTGGTGTTCAACTTCACCGGCCGGAATCAGGGGCGGCTGCGGGAACTGGTGGATTACATCAACTTGCCGGAGAACTGGGCCCAAGCCCAAGGCAAAGCACAGCAACGGGTGACACCGGAACCGGCGTAATGCCGTAAACGCAAAAAAGGCCCGTTATTTTCATAGCGGGCCTTTTTTATAAACGCAAAATCCATGTAGGCGCTGGCTTGCCAGCGATAGCGGTCTAACTATCACTGTATGGATACCTGACACACCGCCATCGCCGGCAAGCCGGCTCCTACAACGGCACGATCAGGTTTCAGTCGTCCAGATCCCGGCCGCTCAACAAACGGCTGATCATCTCCATCGAAAATCCGCGATAGCTCAAAAAACGCCCTTGCTTGGCACGCTCACGGGCATCAATCGGCAGATGGCCGGCAAATTTTCGGCGCCAGGTGTCTTCCAATTGCGTCTGCCAACTGATGCCACACTCACGCAGTGCCAGATCGATATCGGCGCGTTGCAAGCCACGCTGGCTCAGCTCTTCACGAATCCGCGCCGGGCCGTAGCCCGAGCGCGCCCGATAGGAAACAAAACTTTCGAGATAACGGGCTTCGGAAAGCAGCCCCTCTTCCGTCAGGCGGTCGAGGGCTGTTTCAACCATTTCGGGAGAAGCGCCACGCTGACGCAATTTGCGCGTCAACTCGACACGACCATGCTCGCGTCGTGCGAGCAGGTCCATTGCCGTACGCCGTACGGCAACCAACGTATCGAGTACAACTGTCATCGTTGGACTCAGCTATCAGCGTCAGCTTCTGCCATGTCATCAACAGGTTCGCGGTTGGCCGCAGCCTTGACGTCTGGCGCTGCGGTCAGCAGTTTGTCGCGAATCTGCTTCTCAAGGGTCGCCGCAATATCAGGATTGTCCTGCAGGAACTTGGCCGAGTTGGCCTTGCCCTGGCCAATCTTGCTGCCGTTGTAGGCATACCAGGCACCGGACTTCTCGACGAAGCCGTGCAGCACGCCCAGGTCGATCATCTCGCCGTTCAGGTAGATACCCTTGCCGTAGAGAATCTGGAACTCGGCCTGACGGAATGGTGGAGCCACCTTGTTCTTGACAACCTTGACGCGAGTTTCGCTACCGACAACCTCGTCACCTTCCTTCACCGCGCCGGTACGACGGATGTCCAGGCGAACCGAAGCGTAGAACTTCAGCGCGTTACCACCGGTAGTGGTTTCCGGGCTGCCGAACATCACACCGATCTTCATCCGGATCTGGTTGATGAAGATCACCAGGCAGTTGGCGTTCTTGATGTTACCGGTGATTTTACGCAGGGCCTGGGACATGAGGCGGGCTTGCAGGCCGACGTGCATGTCGCCCATTTCGCCTTCGATCTCGGCCTTCGGTACCAATGCTGCCACGGAGTCGACCACGATCACGTCGATGGCGTTGGAGCGCACCAGCATGTCAGTGATTTCCAACGCTTGTTCACCGGTGTCCGGCTGCGAAACCAGCAGGTCGTCGACATTGACGCCCAGCTTGCCTGCGTATTCAGGATCCAGGGCGTGCTCGGCATCGACGAACGCGCAGGTGGCGCCCATTTTTTGGGCCTGGGCAATCACCGACAGGGTCAGGGTGGTTTTACCAGAAGATTCTGGACCGTAGATTTCAACGATACGGCCCTTTGGCAGGCCGCCAATGCCGAGCGCGATGTCCAGACCCAGAGAGCCAGTGGAAATAGCCGGGATCGCCTGACGGTCGTGATCGCCCATACGCATTACGGCACCCTTGCCGAATTGACGTTCGATCTGACCCAGGGCCGCAGCCAAGGCTTTCTTCTTGTTGTCGTCCATTAAAGTCCTCACGTAATCAATAAGGCCTGACGGCCAACACCTGTATAAGTAGACAGTATTGTTCCATAAAGATCGGGGATCGCCTACCCCTGATTTTCTATTTCTGCTGCAGCTCGTCGCAACAGCCCCTCTAATGCGGCCTTTACCGTTTGTCGGCGGACCTCGTCGCGGTTGCCGGGGAAGTGCTGGCACTCGGCTGTAACCTCTTCGCCTACCCCCCAGGCCAACCATACGGTGCCCACCGGCTTGTCCGCAGAACCGCCATCGGGCCCCGCGACACCGCTGACCGCCACGGCAAACCGCGCCAGGCTTTTTTCCTGGGCGCCCCTGGCCATGGCCTCGACCACTTCACGGCTCACCGCGCCGACCTTGGGGAACAACCCTTCTGGCACATTCAACTGGCGCGTCTTCTGGCGATTGGAATACGTCACGTACCCGGCCTCGAACCAGGCCGAACTCCCGGGAATCCGCGTGATTGCTTCGGCAATACCGCCACCGGTACAGGATTCGGCAGTGGTGACGTGGGCATTGAGCACCTGCAAACGCCGGCCAAGTTCAGCGGCGAGTTGGGTAATTTCCTTCACGGTCGTCTCCAGGAAAGTGCGGGGGTTTGCCTACCCTACAGGAGACTATCGGCCACGCAAGCTGCAGGCGTCTTCAACAGATTACCGGGTGACGGCCCGAACATAAGCCTGGCAGGCCCGCAACGCGATCAATCCATTATCGCCGGCATCGGTGATGCCGATAACTCGTTGAGCATGCGCCGGGTCAAGTCGGCCTCGCGGGGTTCCATGAACCACGCTGCGGGCGGTGGCGGTGGCTGGCATTGCGGGGCCACTGCCGGGGCCGACGGCGTCGAGAAGGACTGACAAGCGCACATCAGCAGTGGCCAGCCGGTCGCGCAAAGAAACCTGGTGACGCTGTGCATCGCTTAACTCCCGCGTGTGCTGTTGATCACTGGCGCGCAGCTGCCGCTCCAACGCCTGGCGCCTGTCTTGTTCGGCCCGGTATTCACCCAACGCCGCCTGGCTTTGCCGGTTGAGCCGTTCTGAAGACCGTGCCGCCTGACGCTCAAGCTCAAGGCCATGGCGCCAGGCCTGGATCTGCCAACTGGCCGCCGCCGGGATGACGATCAACAGGGCAACACCCAGCGCCCGCCCGTTCAGCCACATAGCACCGCCCTCGCCTTCGCCCACAATTGCTGGCGATGCTCCAGCCCATTGAGGCCGCCATTGATCCGGCGAGTGATCGTGGTGAACTGGTCCTGATCCGCCAGTTCGTTCAAACCATTGCTTTGCCAGAACCACGCGGCGGATTCGGCCGCCCATTGCGGTTGCTCCAGCAATTCAGGGAAATGCAACAGGCGCTCATCGCCAAACAGCGCCCGGCTACAGGCCAGGTAGTTGCGCCGCCCGGTAATCTGGATCAACCCACGGCCTCGGTATTTCTGGCCATCACCGTCGGCCTCGGGCGTGTTGCCCAGGCGTGCAGCCAAGGTGCCAGTGTCGTACTTGCCCAGGTATTGCTCGCCGCCCAGCTCACGCACGTAACGCAGATCGCCGGACTCGTGACCGACCTGAGCGATAAAGGCCGCCATGCGTTTGGGGGCGGTGATGTTGCGGTGGAGCATGGCGGCGTTCAGCGCCGAAATAAAAACGCCCGCTTGGGCGCGGGCGTTGGGCAGGATCTGCTGCAGTTGCGTGAGTGTCATCATCCTTGATCTCCAATGGCCTAAGAGGCCAATCCACGGGCCATGATCGAACTGCGATAGCCCGTTGTCGTGTCGCCTGTGTGGGTCACCTTGTCAATCGACCAGCGCCCCTGCATATACCCCGGCCAGGTTTCATCCAGCAGCAACAACCCTTCGGCGCACAGCAACGGGTTGCCCGGGCAATCGATGGCTATGCTCAGACCTTCCCGCCCAACCCGGCGCAACTCGCCCTCGGCCACTGACCGTGCTTCGGTTTCGCTCTGGCAGCGCTGGCGCAAGGTCTTGAACGGTGCGATTCCCACCTCGACCACACGCTGGCCAGAGGCTGCGCCATCCCACCAACTGACACGGCAACCCTGATATTTGGCCCGCGCGCTTTCATCGATGCGGGCGCTGATAAATGCCTGCTCACCGGGCCGATTGTCATGGGTTACCGACAACCGCACATCTGGCAGTTGCTGGCCCGACAGCGACTTGACCTGACCGCTTTGCGCCAGCACATACAGCTCGTTGACCGGCTTGGTCACCGCGTTGTAGCGCCCGGCCAGACGGGTGATAAAGCCCATGTCGGTCTCGTTGGACTGGTCGATATGATCAATCGCAATCCCATCCAGTGTCGGCGCCACCCTCGGTGAAAACCCGTGCCGCGTGGCCAGTTGGCGAAACAGCGCGCCGAGGGTCGTGGGGCCATGGCTGGCGGAGCGGCGCTGGCGGTAGCCACTCTGGTCCGCCACGCTGAACGGCGCTGCCGTGGCCACCAACGCCAGGCGCATGGGAAACAGATAAGGCGTGCGCTGGGTGATCACAAATTCGCCTTTTTCCACCAGCCCCGACTCACGATAACCCATACGCAAACCGATCTTGGCCCCCAGGCTCGGCAGGCCTTCCAGGCCCTCGATATTGAGGGTCAGTTCCAGGCGGTCGGATTCGATACCCGCCGCGTCGGTGTGTTTCCATTGCATCAGCCGCGGGTTGATCAATGCCGCGTTGGCACCATAGATCTCCACGACCGGGGTAAATCCCATTGCCATGCTGCCTCCTTAATCCCAGGCCGAAACCGGCCTTGCAATGCCGGTTTGCGCGTCCATTTCGGGCACGATCACCCAGACGTCCGCCGACAACACCGGGCCGTGCTCGGCAAGCCCGGGGTTCAAGCGCCAGAGGGTTTCTTCGGCCGCATCATCGCAACGCCCCAGCTCGCGGTAGAGCAGCAGGTTGACCGAATCACCGGCAATACTTCGCACTCTACGCATTGATAAATTCCTCCAGCACCAGAGACCACTTGATCACCATGGCGGTGCCGTCATCGATCACATTGGCCTGGCTTTCCGTGAGCGCAGTGATGCGCCACAGCCCCCAGTTGCGACCGATGCCATCGACCAGCGGCAGCGGCGCCCGTGCATCCTGCAGGGCACGCAATTGGTCCAGACGCTGCATGCCAACGGCCGCCATGGCTGTGCCGGCGAAGGTCAGTTTTTCCAGCTTCTGGCCGTTCTGCCGCGACTGGGGCTTGCTGGCAATAATCTCCAGTTCGCCCCAGCCACCATCACTGCTGCGCTGGAGCGTGGAATAGGCGATTCCTCGGGACAACCCGAAAATAAAGTCGCCCAGCACCATCTGCTGTCGCATTAATCACCTCCATCGGTCAGTGCCGCGTTACGCCGAACCGCCAGTGAGTCGGTGAGCATCGGCACGCATTGGTTTTGCAGGCTTTGCAGGACCCGGTCGACCACCTGCTGGGCGTCTGCCGGGTTGACGCCGGTGATCTGGATGCTCGGTGCCAGGGTGACCTGGACGTTATCGGAACGGGCGTTGGTGAGTTCCTTGCTCACCGCATCGGGGGATGGCAGGCGATCACTGGGGCCGAACAGTTTTTCCCCGAGCCAGCTACCGCCCTCGCCGCCCAACAGGCCGCCGATGACACCGCCCACCGCCGTACCGACGCCAGGGAACACCAGGGTGCCAAGGGCCGCCCCGGCAGAGGCGCCGGCCCAGGCACCACCGGCGGTACCGAGGCCGCCGCCGACGGCTTGCCTGTCACCCCTGCGCACGCCCTGGACGATGCTGATGGCAGCGTCGGCGTAGCGTAATGGCGCCAACGTGCGGGCACCGATGGTTCCCAGCCGGGTCAGGGTGGGGCTCAGGCGGGAGGCTGACGCCTTGCGCAGGCCGAGGGCTGACGCCCCCTTCAATCTCAACGCCTTGCCCGTGCTCAATGCACGGGTGGATAGCCTTCGCAGGCTCGGGCCTACAGAAGGAACCCTTGCCTGTAACCCCGTTTTCAGGCCGTCAAATGCTTTGCCTGCCCGCTCCCCCAGGCCCCTCATGATTGCCATGGGCCCGTTGGTGCTTCTGCCGGAACCGGCGCTTTTTCTCGGCACCGGCGGGCTTGACCGGCCAGTGCCCTTTTGCCTCGCGGTTTTTTTCGGCGCGTATCGGGCCCGCCCAGTCAATGGTGCCTTGGCGCCAGGGCAGCAGCAGTCCTTGCTGTCGTCCCTGAACAATTGCCCCACATAGGGCAACCTGCCCAGCGTCGCATCGACCACCTTGCCTGACACCCGGCTCTTGACCGTATCGAGCAAGCTCTCCGCCCCCCATTTGGAACTCTTGCTCAACCAGGACTCAGCCGCCGAGACCTTGTCTTCGGGCGCTGCCTTCGGCGCTTCGGCAGTGGCCTCACCGGCCTTGGCGCCCAGCGGCCCAGCCGCGATAAACAGGGTGCCATTAAGGGTCTCCAGGCTCTCACGCAACCGCACCTGTTCCTCGGTCAAGGCTTGGATATGCAGGCTGGCGTTGGCCAGTGCCAGGCTCAGCCCAGACGGCGGCTCTGTCGCTACGCCCACACTGGGCGCATCCACCCGATTTTCGTCCTGCGCTTGCAGCAAGGCCGGCAGTTGCGAGACGCCCGTTTCGGCCAGGCCGGGAAAGGTCATCCAGCGTTTATCTTCATCGGCGAGCTTGAGCGTATATCGAACGTCTTGCATCTCGCTCTACTCCTATTTGACGCCAAGGCGATTGATCGCGATGTCGTAGCGGCGTAATGCTTTGGCGGCATTCCATTCGAGAATTTCCGCTTCGTTTACCGAGTAAACCAGCGGGACGATGTCGAGGATTACCTCGATGTCGCGCGGCGAAAGAAGTCCGCCGGTTTGTTTAAAAAATCGTCGATGCGCTCCTGCAGCTCCGTCCAGTCAGGTACGGTCAGGCCGTCCAGGTCGGGGATCATCAGGCCGGTGCAATGGGAGGTGATGAACTCGGCGCGCTCTTTGTTGGTGGCGAGTTTTTTCATCACTTTGGTGGCGCGCAGGGCAGGCATTTCCAGGGTCAGGCTGGTCAGCACGCGGCCAGCCACTTCCAGCGGCAGCAGCAGTTGCACCTCCTCGCCGGGCTCGGTGGAACCTTCCAGGAAGAACGAGGCCGGGCGCGTCGACAGGTCGTGCACGTACTGGACAATGCTCACGTAGTCCGGGCGCTTGAGTTGGTCGAGCTCTTTTTCCGAAAAGCCGGTGGCCAGCTTGGCCAGCTCGAAGAATTGGTCGTCCTCATCATCGCCCGCGCGGGCCAGGGCCTGCTTTTGCGGGGCGTAGAACAAAGGTTTGAGTTGGATCTGCTCGATCGCTGCACCGCTGTCGGCGGTGATCGGCGACAGCAGGATATGCAGGGGTGGCTTCCAGGCCATGGGCTGAATTCCTTGAGTAAAAATATTGAAGGCACTGCGGATCCGCCGTGGCACGGTCAATGTGGGAGCTGGCTTGCCTGCGATACAGACAACGCGGTCTTTCAGTTGAACAGAGGTGATGCAATCGCAGGCAAGCCAGCTCCCACATTGACCGTGCCTATTTCAGATCGGTGAAAAGGCTTACGGCATCAAGACCGCGCGCCGGGCATCGCCGAGGATGTCGACGCCGTTGAGCACGAACTTCTGGGTGCGCACATCGATGTCGATCACCGGCACACCGTTATCCAGGCGGTGGTAGGTACGGCAGGACAGGTCCAGGGTGGTGGTGGCCTTGTCGCCCATCTTCAGCTTGGCTTCCTCCAGGGATTTAAGCTTGCCGCCGACGGTGTGGTAGGTGAAGTAGGTCTTGCCATCCTGATCCTGGCCCGCCTCGCGCACATTGAGCAGGATGTCTTCGCCCAAGCGCACGCCCAGGGCCAGCATGATTTCGGGACCGGCGCCTTGCAGCACCAATTTGGCGCTCAGTACCTTGGCGCTCTTGGCCATTTCTTCGGCGATAAAGCGCCCGCCGGCCATGGCTTCCATGTCGAACTCGATCTTCGGCGGGGTGAACTCCTCGACGGTCGCCGACAACGGCAGGCCCTGGAGAGTGGCCGCAATGGCCTGTCTGACTCGGTTGGTAAACATTAGAGAACGTCCTCCAGGAACTGCTCGATGATTTCATCGCGGGCATTGAGTTGATAAACCATGTGTTCATTCGGTGCGTAGCGGCCGTAGTCGATCACGATGAACCAAGTGCCGTTCTTGTACTTCTCGACACTGTTGAGCTCCGGGTGCAGGTACACACTGCCGCCAGGGATGGTTTCGTCGGCTACCAGGGTTTGCAGCCAGTCGTTGATGCGCTTGACCTCCTGGTCCATGAACGACTTGGTCAGGTTATGCGCCATGGCTTTCTGCCCGGCCTTGACCAGCTTGCGGCTGATGGCGTCTTCCAGGCCGACATAGCTGATGAACTTGCCGGTAATGGAGCGGTTACCCAGCAGCGAGAAGCCGCCGAGGATCGTGCGGGCGTAGTAGCTCACGCCGTAGCGGTTGAGCAAGTCGCCTTCGGTGGAGGTGTCGAGGATGTTGTACTCGACCACCCGGGACACGTCTTCAGCGAAAGTCACCTGGTTACCCGGGCTTTCCCATTGCTTGACCTTGGCCAGGGCGGCGATGGCCAGGGACGACGGCGCGAGGAACACGTTTTTCTTCGCGGCCTTGGAGTACACCGACGGCATGTTGTGCACCAGCAGGCAGCGGTCCAAACCCAGGTCGGCGCCACCCAGCTCACCGCTGTAGGTCACTTGCTCGGCGACGCTGGCGTCTTTGCCGTCCAGCACCACACGGGCCTTGATGCGCTTGCCGAACGCGGCAAATTCACAGGCCACCGCCTTGGTCCCGGTAAAGCCCGGGGCGCCGATGATGGTCAGGTCTTCCGGGACGCTGCCAAGCGCCGCGAGGCCCAGTTTGCGACCGGTCACCGGCTCATTGCCGCCGATCACGTTGTTGAGGGTATCGGCGGGGGTGCTGCCCTCTTCGACGATCACCACATAGACCGGCACCTTGACCACTTTGAGGATCTGGTACACCGCATGAAACAGCGTGCCCGACTCGGCACCCGTCGGGTCCAACAGCGCCTGGGCGGTAAAGCTGTTGATACGGAACGGGGCGTTTTTCGGGACCGACAGGTGCGCATTGGGCGCAGTGCCGACCAGACCGATCACGTTGTCACCCAGGCCACCCATGGCCTCAGGGGATTCGCTGGCATTGACGGTGATGCCGTTATGCTCGAAGTTCAAAACCTCAGCCATGATTATTCAGCCTTCTGGGTAGCGGCCTGCTTGGCCGGTGGGGTGTCTTGGGCGGCAGCCAGCACGCTGGTCAGTTCCAGGCGGCCGGCGGTACGCAGGGCGGTTGCTTCGACGTCCAACAGATCCAGCTCCTGGCCGACGGTGGACCAGTGGCCACCTTCGGTGGGGAATGGGATGAGGACGGTGTAGGTTTGGCGGTTGACCATGGGGGTACTCCAGAAACGCGAAAGCCCCAGATATAGGGCTTTTTTAGAGGCGAAAAAAAACCGCTTTCGCGGCGTTCGTGATTGCTACCGCGTTACTCGCCCGGTAGCGGGTAACGAGCCTTGATTTCGGCGACCTTTGCTCGCCACGCTTTCTCGTTGGCCTCGGTTTGATCGTATTGCCACTCCATATAGAGCGGGTCCGAATCTATTCGGTAAGCCAGACGACGATTGAAAGCCACATCAGCGGCCTGCTCGATCTGCAAAGCGGTGTCGACTTCGGTTTTGGAAAAACCCATGTCAAGCAACTGATCTACCGTCACGTTATAAAAAGTCCGATCTTTATCTCTGAATTCTTTGATCATCATCAAACTCCAGCAGCCACGACATTGCCGACATTACTAAGTAAGTTAGACAAACTCCCTCCGGAGTCCTTGATTAAACCAGTCACAAGGTGCGCCCAAGTCTTGTTTTGGGTAATCGACGACGCAAACACCGACAACACCATCGTCGCACCACCCAACTCAGCAAATTTTGTTGAAAACTCAGCGTCTACAACAGAGTAAGTAAATTCCACTCTATAGTTAGCAGAGTACCCCGAATGAAAAACATTGACCGCCCCCAACGTCAACTTATTCCCGGAAAAGGTGACTGAGCCCTGTACTGAAGCAGCGGATCCATGTGCGCGATGAAACAGGGACGAACCGAAGGAATACCAACCCGACGTGCCTGCCTTCAACACAGTCGGCATAACAATATCAACAACTCGAAAGTAAACACTGCCCCCCTCAAGCGACAAGAAATGAATGTTTGAACTACCGGCCATATATTCGCCAACCTTGGGCGAGAAGACCGGATTGCTCCCCGTACCATATTTCATGAAAACCAGCTTGTTCGCGACGGACCAATAAGGCGTTTGATCAGTAGGCGCCGCATACTCATGTGTCTGCGCAGCCTTCAGGTAGATCGTTACATAAGGGGTAGTATTCGATCGCCCCATCGCCTCTTTGATGGATTTAAGAGGTGCCTCCATCGAGCCCAACGCCAGGTCACTACCGGCGGCCGCATCAATATAAAACGACCTCGACATTTCTGGAATGGCACGTACCGCAGCTAAAACAGAAGCATCTATTTCAGCGACCTTGCCATTCACCGCACTGGTTAACTTATTTGCAGCCGCGACCAAATTAGTGATCGTAGTTTCCATACTCATATTCAACTCCCTATATTGCCTATCTTTTAAGTCAGCTCGTCACTTGGCTTCCAGTGCCACGACTCGAAATAGAACGCCGACATGCCGAGCCATATTGTCAACACTGGCGGTGGCAAGTTCTGCGATTTCCTCGGTCAACAATACATTCAAATTTTCACTCCCCACCACAATCGTCACGCTATCCGCCGGCAACGGCGAGATATCCAACGTAAACTTCTGCAACACCCGCGCTGCCGCCGCCTTATACGTCAGCAACTGCCCCGCCACCGAATACACGGCCAACAACGTTCCACTGGCGAGGTAAAATCCGAACTCGCCAATCTCATACTCGCCATCGCCATCAAACAGTGCAGCCATGCGCAGTTGGCGGTCGCCCAGGTCTTCGTAATCCACAATCGCCACACGCTGGCGCTCATCGCGCAGGGCGGTTTCGTTGCCGGTGGGGGTGTAGCGGCCGGTGCCAGCGGCGATGTGGGTGATTTGGCCTTTCAAGCCTTGGTTCTTTGCCTGCAGCACTTCATCCAAACCCTTGGAGGTGAAGCGCACCAGGCGCGTAATGTCATCGGTCATGGCTGCGCCCTGAGGTCGTAGTCGTTAATGGTGTAGTGCTGGGCGACGCCCGCACTGTTAAGCCTTGAACTGAGCTTGAGTTCCGGCAAGGCACCCCACAGCGACAGTTCGCCGTCGTTCAGCGCCCGGTGGGCGACGCCGGTAATCGGCAGCCCCCCCAGCACCTCATGCACCAGGGTGATGGTGGCCAGGTCGCGCTCGCTCTTGGCCGCGTTGATGCGGCGGATCAGGCGGTTGTGATCGCCACTGGACCAGCTGCGGCCAATGATCGCCTGCACGTCGAAGGTGTAGGGCTGGGCCTGCGGGTGCTGTTGGTACCAGGCCAGGATATTGGGGGTGAACCCAAGGGATTCGACCGCGTGACTCAAGGCCCGGGGCGTACCGGCCTGGCGCTGGATCTGCCAGGACAGGGCCACGGTGAGGCGTTTTTCGGTTTCGTCGCCAGAGGCATTCCATTCGCTGACGCCACGGTCGGCGGCCAGGTAAGGCAAGAATGGCGCTGGCGTTTGCAGCGGGTTCATCAGCGCCGGGAATGGCGGCACGACCCGTTCGAGCAGTCGGCCAAAACCCAGGTCCAGCGCCTTCTCCAGCGGTGAGCTGTTGGCGGGCAACAGGCTGGATGCTTCACTCATAAGCTGCGCACCTCCACCTCGACACCTGTGCAATACGGAGCCTGGAACGCCGTGGTGATAATTGGCGCCAGCGGTTCGAGGATCTCCAGTTGCACCGCCCCGGCGGTGTGGATGGTGTAGTCGATCCAACTCGGATCCACACGCCCTTCCAGGCGATGACAGGACTCGGCATAGGTCTGCAGCAACTGCTGGGCCGCCACTTGCGTCAACCCCGAGTCCGGACCGGCGTTGATCCTGGCCACCACACGAATCTTGTACGGCACGATCTGCGCGCCCTGCACCGTCACCCAATCGGTTTCCGGGCGTACATCGGGCCGGGCGAAATGACGTCGCACCCCGTCAAGCAAATCCGTTGAAGGCGTGCCATTGCCGGCGCGGGACAGCACGGTGACCATCACTTCCCCAGGTGCCGTGCGCCGGGCGTTGCCGTCCTTGACCTGGGCGGCATAGCCATCCGGGTCGAAGGTATAGCTGACCGTGACCACACCGGCGGCAGTACCCTGGACTTTCACCGCCGGCCGCTCGCCAAGGGTGAATACCTCGCGCCGATACTGCATACGCGAACCGGCTGCCGGCGCATGAGGTGCCAGGTAGTAACGCAGCCGGGCATCGTCATCGCTTTCCAAGGTGGGCGGCACGGGAGGGAATGCCGCCGGGTCGCCAGGGTCAAGCACCTGGCGTTCCAGGCCCATATCGGCCAGGCGCGCATCCAGGTTGCTGCCGGTGGCCCACCACGCCAGCATCTGCTGGATACGGGCGTTGTACTTGCGCTCATGGGTTTGCAGGCGCACGCAAAAGGCTTCCAGGGCCAGGGTCAACAGCTCGCTTTCGTTGTCCAGGCTGACCTTGAGCCTGGCCGCGCTTTGCGGGGCCCGGGCGGCGACATAGTCGACGACAAATGCCTTGAACTGTGCGAGCAGCGGCTCGAATTCGTCGACGGCGATCAGGTCGGGCGGCGCCAATTGGTTCTGCCCAGGGATCAACATGCTCATGTCACCACCTCGAAGGATTGCTTGCGGTTTTTCCAGGTACCGGCAAACCGCAGCAACAGGCCAGCGCCCTGGCGATTGGCGACGATGACTTGCGGAACAAAATCGGCGATGCCGTTCTGGGGGTTGTAAAAGGCCTGGGCGGCGTGGCTTTGGGCAAGGATCAACAGATCGTCGCCCAGGTTCTGCCCCAACAGTTGCGGGATCAGCGATCCGTAGAGCGGGCGTTTCTGCCGCGTGCCCAAAGGCGTAGTCAGGGCTCGGGTGGCGCGCTGGACGAATTGCGGCCAGTCGTCCACCACAGCCCCGGTGTTTCTCTCAATTCCGATCATGGCAAATCCTTATGCCGTGCTGATAACTCGACCCTGGTGGTCCACCACCGGGCCACTCAAGTGAACGCCGGACGCATCCAGCAACATGCCGACGGCACCGACGTGCACACTGACGGTGGTGGCGGTCATGACCAAACGGGCGGTGCCCAGGCTAATCTGCACCTGCTCGCGAGAGCCGTTGAATGCCGTAGGCCCGTTGCTCCAATCCAGTACGTGACTGGCGGCGTCGTAGGTGCTTTGCGTGCCATCCGGGTAACGCCGGCTCGTCAGGCTGGCCACATTGGACAGTGGCGGGAAGCGCTCACTGTTCAGGCCAAACAACGCCACCGACTGCCCCCCGCCCTCGCCGCCGCCGTAGTTGAGCAACAGGCATTGCTCGCCCACCGTGGGGATGCGCGTTTCCGTCTGCGCTCCGGCGCTGGGGTTGAAAAAGCGAATCGCCGGGGTCAGCAACTCGCCGTGGCTGACCTTGCAGGTGTTGCTGGCCGCATCCACCTCCTGGCACACGCCGATCCGGCAAAAACTCTCGGCCCGCCGGTAGAGGTCTTCCAGCTGGGTTTCCATCTGCGCCAGGCGCTCGACAATGGGCGCCAATTGCAGGCGTAACAGGGCATCGAACATGGGCTACTCCTGCAATGGCCGGTATTGATCGGGGTCATCGATATTTGACACTTCCCAGGTACGAGCAAACAGCGGCTTGCCGGTGGGGTCGTCGAGCAGCGGCGGGCCGAGGTAGAGGGTCTGGTTGAAGGACACGGTCCAACTGTCGTAATTGGTTTCGGCCCCAGCCAGGGTCGACGGCAGCGCGACGATATTCACCGGCACATCGCACTGGGCCGCCGGCAACTGCCAACGGTTATCCAGCACCAGGTCCATCAGCCGGCTCGCCAGGTCACAGGCATCAAAGGGCTGCGCGCCCTGGAAGGCCATGATCTTGAGCGAAATCGACAACACATGGGCCTTGCGCCCTTCAAGGGAACGTACGCCCGGGCCATTGCGTTCGACCGTGATCGCCACGCCGGTTTCATCCGCCGCCAGAATGCCCGGCGGGCTGCCCACCCGTAGTTCGGGAAACGCTGTACGCAGTGCCTGGCCGACGGCAATCGGTAGTTGTGAAGGTTTTTCAATGAGGGTCATGGTGGGGCTTCCTTGCAACGATCACTTTGAATCCGGGGGCTGGTTGACCCCGATGCGCTTGGCGGCCCAGCGCTCGTAAAGGCCGATGGCGACGTCGGCACCAGCCATGGCGGTCAAACACCCGAGGGCGCCCGCCGTCCAGATCGACATGCCGGCGGCGTACAGCAACATCAACGCAGAAACCCCGCACACCATGCACGCCCCGGAACGCAGGGCCAGGCGGCGAACCAGCGACCAACCGCGGGCGCCCTCCTTGTCGGCGCGCCACATTTCCCCGGATACCCCGCCGATCAGGGCCAGAATAATCACCAGCCAGATAGGCATTTCTGCCAACGCTTGCTGCTCGTTTGTCATGTCACGCCTCCTGGAATGCGGAAAACCGGCAGGTGGCCGGTGCTTTGATAAAAAGATGGATTGGCTTGTCGGTAAGCATTCCAAAAAGCCCGGTAGCCCGGGCTTTTCAGTAATACGGTCCTTGCGATCTTTCGGCGCTACTGGCGCGGTACGGATCTTTCCTCGATGTTTTTCCGACCACGATCCCTGTCTGCCGGATAACTGCTTCTGGTGCTTTACGCTGCACACCCGGGTCAGTTGCCAACCCTCTGGACCGTCAAGGCCGGTCCATCGCTGCCTGTGGTGAAACCGTGAAACTAAAGAGCGTCGGCATCCTTGCCGGTATTGCCTGGCGTCCTTGCCACCACTCAGTGGCGTCCATGCCAGTGTTGCGTGCTTTCCCTGTCTTCCCTGGCAGCATCCTTGCCGCCTCCACCAGGCCTTGTTGGCTGGCTTGAGATGAAGAATATGCATGCATGCATATACAGTCAATGCATAAATGCATTTAATTTTGCAAATTCAATGCGACAGCGCATAAATCCTGGAATGTCGGGCACTTGGCGATTTTCCACAGGCGAAAAAAAGCCCGCTCTTGGGCGGGCTGTTTCTTACAGAGAAGGGTTAGCGAGCGTACATGCCCCACCAGAAAACATGACCGAGGATGCTGATCTGCTCCTCTTGAATATCCTGAAAGCTGTAGTCCTCATCCGGATGCTCATCACGATTGAAGCTGCGCAGGCGGATCCCCGACGGCAGGCGATAGAGCTGTTTGACCCGCAACTGGCCGTTGTGGTTGATGGCATACAGATCACCATCCACGATATCGCCGATCCCGCTCTTGCCCGCATTCACCCCCACCGTCGCCCCGTCGCGCAACACCGGCAGCATGCTGTTGCCGCGTACCGTCACACACTTGGCCTGGTCGAACTGCACACCGTTATGCCGCAGGCTGCGCTTGCCGAACCGCAGGCTGGCCTTCTCGCTTTCCTCGATGACGAATCTTCCTGATCCAGCAGCCAATTCAACCTCGCGCAAAAAGGGGATCGACACCTCGTCATCATTAACGGGCGTGTCGTCATCCCACAGGCTTATATCCTTGAGCTCCGAATGCATCGGGTCGCGCGCTCCCTGCCACGCCGCCGCCGCGCGACCGCGCAGCTGGTCGGTGCTCACACGAAAGTAATCAGCGATACGCGAGATGTGCTTGTCCGACGGATCAACGATCTTGCCGCTGAGAATCCGGGACAGGGTGGATTGAGGCACGCCGGTACGCCGGTGAAGCTCCGTGGGGGAGATCCCGTCGCGATCGAGCAGCTCTCTTAAGACAATTGAAACGTTGCGTTTTTGCATAACGGGGATAGTGACGGGAGTTTTTGGGGATGGCAAATGCTAATTTGCATATCTTGTGCATGGGGTGTGCCGTTGTACCGGGCTGTTTGTGAACTGCGAAGCACTGACCTTGCATGTTAACCTTGCCGCCATCGCAAAAAATGCTGGGCCAAGCGCCCCCTTTGCCCCATCACTTTCAACGAATCTGCCTACTATCCAATGAGTAAAAACACTTCCGATCTGTCCTCCCACACCCCCATGATGCAGCAGTACTGGCGCCTGAAAAACCAGCACCCTGATCAGTTGATGTTCTATCGCATGGGCGACTTCTACGAGATCTTCTACGAAGATGCGAAGAAGGCCGCCAAGCTGTTGGACATCACCCTGACCGCGCGCGGGCAGTCGGCTGGGCAGGCGATTCCGATGTGTGGGATTCCTTATCATTCGCTGGAAGGTTACCTGGCCAAGTTGGTCAAGCTGGGGGAGTCGGTGGTGATCTGCGAGCAGATCGGCGACCCGGCGACCAGCAAGGGGCCGGTGGAACGCCAGGTGGTGCGGATCATTACCCCTGGAACGGTGAGTGATGAAGCGCTGCTGGATGAGCGCCGCGACAACCTGATCGCGGCGGTGCTGGGGGATGAGCGGCTGTTTGGCCTGGCGGTGCTGGATATCACCAGTGGCAATTTCACGGTCCTGGAAATCAAGGGCTGGGAAAACCTGCTGGCGGAACTGGAGCGGATCAACCCGGTGGAGCTGATGATTCCGGATGACTGGCCCAAGGATTTGCCGGCGGAAAAACGCCGTGGGACCAAACGCCGTGCGCCGTGGGATTTTGAGCGCGATTCGGCGCTGAAAAGTCTGTGCCAGCAATTCTCCGTGCAAGACCTGAAGGGTTTTGGTTGCGAGACCCTAACCCTGGCCATTGGCGCCGCTGGCTGCCTGCTCAATTACGCCAAGGAAACCCAACGCACCGCCCTGCCGCATTTGCGCAGCCTGCGCCATGAACGCCTGGACGATACGGTGGTGCTCGATGGTGCCAGCCGACGCAACCTGGAACTGGATACCAACCTGGCCGGTGGGCGCGACAATACTCTGCAGTCGGTAGTCGACCGGTGCCAGACCGCCATGGGCAGCCGCCTGCTGACCCGCTGGCTGAATCGCCCGCTGCGCGACCTGATCGTGCTACAGGCACGCCAGTCGTCCATTACCTGCCTGCTGGACGGCTACCGTTTTGAAAAGCTGCAACCGCAGCTCAAGGAAATCGGCGATATCGAGCGGATTCTCGCGCGCATCGGCCTGCGCAATGCCCGCCCGCGCGACCTGGCGCGCCTGCGTGACGCGCTGGGCGTACTGCCTGAGCTGCAACAGGCGATGACCGAGCTGGAAGCGCCGCACCTGCAGCAACTTGCCGTCACGGCCAGCACCTACCCCGAACTGGCTGCGCTGCTGGAAAAAGCCATTATCGACAACCCGCCCGCTATCATCCGCGACGGTGGCGTGCTCAAGACCGGTTACGACAGTGAGCTGGACGAGCTGCAAGCCTTGAGCGAGAACGCCGGGCAGTTCTTGATTGACCTGGAAGCCCGCGAAAAAGCCCGCACCGGCCTGGCCAACCTGAAAGTCGGCTACAACCGCGTGCACGGCTACTTTATTGAGTTGCCGAGCAAGCAGGCCGAACAGGCGCCTATCGATTACCAGCGCCGCCAGACACTCAAGGGCGCCGAACGCTTCATCACACCCGAGCTGAAGGAATTCGAAGACAAGGCGCTGTCGGCCAAGAGCCGCGCCCTGGCCCGGGAAAAGATGCTCTATGAGGCCTTGCTCGAAGACCTGATCGGCAAGCTGGCACCGCTGCAGGACACGGCCGCGGCCCTGGCCGAGCTGGATGTATTGAGCAACCTGGGGGAACGCGCCCTCAACCTTGACCTGAACTGTCCACGCTTTGTCAGCGAACCGTGCATGCGCATCGTGCAGGGTCGCCATCCGGTGGTGGAGCAAGTGCTGACCACGCCATTCGTGGCCAACGACCTGTCGCTGGATGACGATAAGCGGATGCTGGTGATCACCGGTCCGAACATGGGCGGTAAATCCACCTACATGCGCCAGACTGCATTGATCGTGTTGCTGGCGCATATCGGCAGCTTCGTGCCGGCGGCCAGTTGCGAGTTGTCCCTGGTAGACCGCATCTTTACCCGTATCGGCTCCAGCGACGACCTGGCCGGTGGCCGTTCGACCTTTATGGTGGAAATGAGCGAAACCGCCAACATCCTGCACAACGCCACCGACCGCAGCCTGGTGCTGATGGATGAAGTGGGGCGCGGCACCAGTACATTCGACGGTTTGTCCCTGGCCTGGGCCGCCGCCGAGCGCTTGGCGCACTTGCGAGCCTATACGCTGTTCGCCACCCACTACTTTGAACTGACCGTACTGCCGGAAAGCGAGCCACTGGTGGCCAACGTGCATCTCAATGCCACCGAGCACAATGAACGCATCGTATTCCTGCACCATGTGCTGCCAGGCCCGGCCAGCCAGAGTTACGGCCTGGCCGTGGCGCAACTGGCCGGTGTGCCGAACGACGTGATCCTGCGTGCCCGCGAGCATCTCAGCCGCCTGGAAACCACGGCCCTTCCCCATGAAACCGTAGTTGCCAGCCCAGCCAAGGCCGCCAGCAAACCTGCGGCACCACACCAGAGCGATCTGTTCGCCAGCCTGCCCCATCCCGTGCTGGATGAGTTGGCAAAGCTTGACCTGGATGACTTGACACCGCGCAAAGCGCTCGAAATGTTATATGCACTGAAGACTCGGATATAACGCAGACGCTTGCAAGCTGGTAGACTCTCGCGCGGTTTGGGATGCTGCGGGCTTTTAGCCTGGCCTGCAGACTATCGCTCCCGAACCTCGCGAACCCTGCCACAAGGGGTTTCGCTGCCGCCGCCTGAGGAGAGAATTAGAAATGACCTTCGTCGTCACCGACAACTGCATCAAGTGCAAGTACACCGACTGCGTAGAAGTGTGTCCGGTGGACTGCTTTTACGAAGGGCCGAACTTCCTGGTAATCCACCCGGATGAGTGCATTGACTGCGCCCTGTGTGAGCCGGAATGCCCGGCCGTTGCGATTTTCTCCGAGGATGAAGTCCCGGATGAGATGCAGGAATTTATTCAGTTGAACGTCGAGCTGGCGGAAATCTGGCCAAACATCACTGAGAAGAAAGACTCGCTGCCAGACGCAGCCGAGTGGGATGGCGTAAAAGGCAAGATCAAAGACCTCGAACGCTGATCGCCTCGCGCCTCTCCAAAAGGCCCCTTGCGGGCCTTTTTGCGTTTCTGGAGGCTGGTGGTTCACTTTTCTACAGGCAAAAAAAAGGGGCGGTTTGACCCGCCCACATTTTTTCCCTAGTCCCTGTGTTCCTTTTCATCATCCTGATGAATCGCATCCTGCGAGGTTCCCTGAGTCATCGTTCCTTGATGACTGTGTCAGTCCGTGGACACAGGGCTGATATTAGAGACTTCCCGAACAAGTTCAACGGGATCCATTCTCAAGCACAACCCGCTACGGCGTTCGCCAATCAAAAAATAAATGTTATTTTTCAATAATATAGAAATATATCCGAGTGATTCGAGGCATCCCGGCGCGGTTAAAAAACCAAACACTTACGAAAAAGTAAGCGAATGCTTACACCGCCCATTAGGGAAATGCGCACTCCGCCTCCCAAAAGGTTTACGCCAGACATTAAAAAGCCCCGACAGGGTCGAGGCTTCTATACCTTCAGGCCGATCAGTCGTCGCTGACAGTGATGGTCGGCATTGCCTGGGAACCGGCTTCCTGCAAGACAATCCGCGCACCCACGTGGCGGGCCAGTTCCTGGTAAACCATGGCGATCTGCCCATCGGGCTCGGCGATCACCGTCGGCCTGCCGCCATCGGCTTGCTCACGAATGCCCATCGACAGCGGCAACGACGCCAGGAGCTCAACGCCATATTGGGTCGCAAGCTTCTCGCCGCCGCCTTCACCAAACAAATGCTCGGCATGGCCGCAGTTGGAACAGATGTGCACCGCCATGTTTTCCACCACACCCAGCACCGGGATGTTGACCTTGCGGAACATCTCCACGCCCTTGCGTGCGTCGAGCAGCGCCAGGTCCTGGGGCGTGGTGACAATCACCGAGCCAGCCACCGGTACTTTTTGCGCCAGGGTCAGCTGGATATCGCCGGTGCCCGGCGGCATATCGATCACCAGGTAGTCCAGGTTGCCCCAGTCTGTCTGCATCACCAACTGCATCAAGGCCCCGGACACCATCGGCCCACGCCAGACCATCGGCGTGTTGTCATCCGTCAGGAACGCCATCGACATGACTTCCACACCATGGGCCTGGATCGGCACGAACCACTTCTGGTCCTTGATCTTCGGTCGCGAACCTTCGGCAATGCCGAACATCACGCCTTGGCTGGGGCCATAGATATCGGCGTCGAGAATCCCCACCCGTGCCCCTTCACGGGCCAGGGCCAGGGCCAGGTTGGCCGCGGTGGTCGACTTGCCCACCCCCCCCTTGCCGGACGCCACGGCCACCACGTTCTTGACGTTGGCCAGGCCTGGGATCTGCGCCTGGGCCTTGTGTGCAGCAATCACGCACTGGATATCGACATTGGCCGAGCGCACACCGTCCAGGCCTTCGATGGCCATTTGCAGCATCTGCGCCCAGCCACTCTTGAACAGGCCTGCGGCGTAGCCCAGTTCAAGCTGGACCGTGACCCGGTCGCCCTGTACATCAATGGCCCGGACACAGCCGGCGCTGACCGGGTCCTGGTTCAGGTAAGGGTCGGTGTACTGGCGAAGAACGGCTTCCACCGCTGCGCGATTGACGGCGCTCATGGGCTACTCCCGGAAAAGACAGACTAAAACAGGCGGCTATCCTAACCGTTCCGAGGCGCGAGGGGCATGCTTTCGCGACATTGGAAAACGCTGAAACAGCCTCACGGGGTGAAATAAATTTCCCGGCGCTTTATAGTGGCCGACCTCCGTTTCATCAAGTAGCCGAGCCCCATGTCCGAGCCACGCAAGATCCTCGTCACCAGCGCCCTGCCCTATGCCAATGGTTCCATCCATCTTGGCCATATGCTTGAGTACATCCAGACCGATATGTGGGTGCGCTTCCAGAAGCATCGCGGCAATCAATGCATTTATGTCTGCGCGGACGACGCCCACGGTTCGGCCATCATGTTGCGCGCCGAAAAGGAAGGCATCACCCCGGAACAACTGATCGCCAACGTCCAGGCTGAACATAGCGCCGACTTTGCCGAGTTCCTGGTGGACTTCGACAACTTCCACTCGACCCACGCCGAAGAAAACCGCGAGCTGTCGAGCCAGATCTACCTGAAACTGCGTGACGCTGGGCACATCGCCACTCGCTCGATCACCCAGTATTTCGACCCGGAAAAGAAAATGTTCCTGGCCGACCGCTTCATCAAGGGCACCTGCCCCAAGTGCGGAACCGAAGACCAGTACGGCGACAACTGCGAAAAATGCGGCGCTACCTATGCGCCGACCGACCTGAAGGATCCGAAGTCAGCGATCTCGGGCGCCACCCCGGTACTCAAGGATTCCCAGCACTTCTTCTTCAAACTCCCGGATTTCCAGGAGATGCTGCAAACCTGGACCCGCAGTGGCACCCTGCAGGACGCCGTGGCAAACAAGATCGCCGAATGGCTGGATGCCGGCCTGCAACAGTGGGACATCTCCCGCGATGCGCCGTACTTCGGCTTCGAGATCCCCGACGAGCCGGGCAAGTACTTCTATGTATGGCTGGACGCGCCGATCGGCTACATGGCCAGCTTCAAGAACCTCTGCGACCGTACGCCTGCGCTTGATTTCGATGCGTTCTGGGGCAAGGACTCCACTGCCGAGCTGTACCACTTCATCGGCAAGGACATCGTCAACTTCCACGCCCTGTTCTGGCCGGCCATGCTCGAAGGCTCGGGCTACCGCAAGCCGACCGGCATCGCCGTACACGGCTACCTCACAGTCAATGGCCAGAAGATGTCCAAGTCCCGTGGCACCTTTATCAAGGCGCGCACCTACCTGGACCACCTGTCGCCGGAATACCTGCGCTACTACTACGCGTCCAAGCTGGGCCGTGGCGTCGACGACCTGGACCTGAACCTGGAAGACTTCGTACAGAAGGTCAACTCGGACCTGGTGGGTAAGGTGGTCAACATCGCCAGCCGTTGCGCCGGATTCATCCACAAGGGCAACGCCGGCATGATGGTGCCGGTCAACGCCGCGCCGGAGCTGACCGACGCCTTCCTGGCCGCTGCGCCAAGCATTGCCGACGCCTATGAAGCCCGCGACTTTGCCCGCGCCATGCGCGAGATCATGGGCCTGGCCGATCGCGCCAACGCCTGGATCGCCGACAAGGCACCGTGGTCGCTGAACAAGCAGGAAGGCAAGCAGGATGAAGTCCAGGCCATCTGCGCCACCGGCATCAACCTGTTCCGCCAGTTGGTGATCTTCCTCAAGCCGGTGCTGCCGTTGCTGGCCGCTGACGCCGAGGCGTTCCTCAACGTCGCTCCGTTGACCTGGAATGACCACGCCAGCCTGCTCAACAACCATCAACTCAACGAGTTCAAGCCGCTAATGACCCGTATCGACCCGGTCAAGGTACAGGCCATGACGGACGCCTCCAAGGAAGACCTGACCGCCAGCCAGACCGACACCGGCGAAGCTGCCCCAGCGGGCAATGGCGAATTGGCCAAGGATCCGCTGTCGCCGGAAATCGATTTCGATGCGTTCGCTGCGGTGGATCTGCGGGTCGCGCTGATCATCAAGGCCGAAGCCGTGGAAGGCGCCGACAAGCTGTTGCGCCTGACCCTGGATATCGGTGACGAGCAACGCAACGTGTTCTCCGGGATCAAGAGTGCCTACCCGGACCCGTCCAAACTCGACGGTCGCCTGACCATGATGATCGCCAACCTCAAGCCACGGAAAATGAAGTTCGGCATCTCGGAGGGCATGGTGATGGCGGCAGGTCCCGGCGGTGAAGAAATCTACCTGCTCAGCCCCGACAGCGGCGCCAAGCCTGGCCAACGCATCAAGTGACCTCACACCTGCCCTGTTGCGGTGATTGGCCGCGACAGGGCGGTTTGCGCTAGTACCCTCTCCCTGCTTGCCGGATAATCAGGCTCTGTTTGCTTAACCGGCCCGACCATGACCGAAATGCTTGTCGCCCTTCTCAGCGCCGCCCTGATCAGCCAGTACGTGCTGCGTCTGTCGCTGCCTGTTGATCCCCGGCTGGAGCGACGGCGGGTGCATGCCCTCGGGTTGGCGACCACGCTGTTGGTCGTCTTCAGCGGCATCTGCGGCTATCTGCTTGATCACTTTGTATTGCAACCTTTGGCGTTGGACGCGTTATGGCTGTTTGCCCATGTGCCCGTGGTGGTCCTGTTGAGCCAGCCGTTGCTGAATGGGCTTTCCCGCTGCGTGCCCGCACTGCCCTTCGATGGATTATGGGTACCGATGCTGGCTAGCACCGGCGTACTCAGCGTGGCACTCCTTAGCCCGGGCACTGCCAGCAAGCTGATCTATAGCCTGGGCATCGGCCCGGCGTTCTGGCTGACCCTCAGTCTGTTCAACGACCTGCGCCAGCGAATAGACGAAAACGATATCCCCCGGCCCTTCAAAGGCCTGCCCGTGGACCTGCTGAGTGCCGGGCTACTGGCCGTGGCGTTCCTGGGCTTAAACGCAATGATCAAACCATGAGCCTGATTCAACGTATCGACGCCCTGCTGCCCCAGACCCAATGCGGCAAATGCGGGCACCCAGGTTGCCGCCCCTACGCCGAGGGTATCGCCCAGGGCGAGGCCATCAACAAGTGCCCGCCGGGCGGCACGCAAACCATTGCCGAGCTGGCGCAGCTGTTGGACCTGCTGCCCCTGAAGCTGGACAGCACCCGTGGCGAGGCCCCCGCGCAGATTGCGTTTATCCGCGAGGCCGAGTGCATCGGCTGCACCAAGTGCATCCAGGCCTGCCCGGTGGATGCGATTGTCGGCGCGGCCAAGCTGATGCACACCGTGATCGTTGATGAATGCACCGGCTGCGACTTGTGTGTCGCGCCTTGCCCGGTGGATTGCATCGACATGCTGCCACTGCCCCACACAGTGCTGCCGATTGTCGCGGGCTACGCCAGCACCGCCGAAGAGCATCAGGCGCGTGCGACCAAGCGTGATCGCGCCAGGCGCCGCTTCGAACAGCGCAATGCGCGACTCCAACGCGAAGAAGAGCACAAGCTGGCGGAACGCCTGGCCCGCAGCAAACGCCCGGTCCCCAGCGCAGAGTTCAACAGCGATCCCCTACAGGCCGCCGTCGAACGCGTGCGCGCGCAAAAAGCCGCAGATACCGACGCTGCGTTAAAAAAGGCCAAGGTCAACCTGGCGATGAGCCGGGCACAATTGCACAAGTCACTGAAAGCGTTTGGTCATCCGCCGACCTTTGATCAGCAGTCGCAGTTGATCACCCTGCAGCAGCAATTTGAATCCGCCGAACAGGCCCTGGCCGCACTCGAAATCAACGTCCCTCCCGCAGCGATCCCGCAGGCCAGTAAAGATCCCGAGCTCAAGCGGGCAAAAATCCAGCTGGCCATGCGTCGCGCCGAGCTGAAAAAAGCCCAGGACACCCTCGCCGGTGCCGAACAACTGGCCACACTGGGCGCAGCCCTGGCCGCCGCTGAACAGGCCTTGCACGCGGCCGAAGAAAGGTCCGACCAGCCCCGGCCTGACCTGCAACGTATCGAGAAGCGGCCCATCGACAGCCAGCTTCGCCACTTGAAGACGGCGCTGGCCTATGCTCGCGCCGACCTGAGCAGACTCGAGCGCCAGCCCGACAGCAGTACAACCGAGCTGATGAGCGCCAGGCAACGACTGGCCGATGCCCAACGGTTGGTGGATAAACATGTCGGTGCCTGAAGTTGTCCAGCGCCAGCAACAGGCCATGCAGCGCCTGTTAATGGCCGCAATACCCGGCTTGCTCGTGCTGTTCTGGCTGTATGGCTGGGGCGTGTTGATCAATCTGTTGCTGGCGGGCACCTGTGCCTGGGCAGTGGAGGCAGGGATACGCCGGTTGCACGAGCAAGGCTCGCGCGACCTGAGCGGTCTGGTCAGTGCGGTGTTGCTGGCCCTGGCGCTACCACCTTATTGCCCATGGTGGATATGCCTGGGCGCCGTCAGCAGTGCATTGCTATTGGGTAAACACCTGTATGGCGGCAAGCAGAACCCCTTCAACCCGGCCATGGTCGGTTATGCGCTGATGCTGCTGGCCTTCCCCCAGCCAATGACCCACTGGCCAGCATCCCACGATTTTGACCTGCTGGCAGGCCTGCAACAAGTGCTCGGCCTGCACGGCGAGACCGCTGATGCATGGGCCCGGGCCACGGCGCTGGATGCCTTGCGCATCAATAACAGCCTGACCGTCGATGAGCTGTTTGCCCGCAACCCGGCTTTCGGCCAGGTCGCCGGTAAAGGCAGCGAGTGGGTGAACCTGGCATTTCTCGCCGGCGGCCTCTTTTTACTGCAACAACGGGTCTTCAGCTGGCACGCTCCGGTGGGCATGCTCGCCAGCTTGTTTGTCATCAGTCTGTTGTGCTGGAACGGCTCGGGTTCGGACTCCCACGGTTCGCCGTTGTTTCATCTATTGACCGGAGCCACCATGCTCGGGGCGTTCTTTATCGTCACCGAGCCAGTGTCGGGCGCGAAAAGTGCGCGGGCACGCTTGCTGTTTGGTGTGGGCGTGGGATTGCTGACCTACCTGATCCGCACCTGGGGCAGCTACCCGGATGGCGTGGCGTTCGCAGTGCTAATGATGAACCTGGCCGTACCGGCATTGGAGCGCTGGACGCGGTCACAGGCGGTGGATACATGAAGCACGCCTCTCAAGCCGTGATCGTGCTGCTGATCGCCGTCGGCGCAGTGGGCCTGACGGTTGGCCTACAGCAGATGACCGCCAAGCCGATTGCCGCGCAACAGCGTGAGATGCAAAGTCAGGCGCTGCTGGATGTGCTGCCCGTTGGCAGCTATGACAATCAACCACTGGAGCGCCCTCTAGGTATCACGCCAAGCGTGCTGGACAACA
This sequence comes from Pseudomonas fluorescens, assembly GCF_000730425.1. Lineage (NCBI taxonomy): Bacteria > Pseudomonadati > Pseudomonadota > Gammaproteobacteria > Pseudomonadales > Pseudomonadaceae > Pseudomonas > Pseudomonas fluorescens. Next base: position 2,506,112 of record NZ_CP008896.1, read on the forward strand.
GTCAACTGCTGGGTGGCTACCTCGCGAGCTTGGCCGGCAAACCCAATGTTGTTGTGCTGCGCTCACAGGTCAATGGCTATGGTGGGCGCATCGAATTGCTGATTGCCATCGACCGCAACGCCAAGTTACTCGGCGTAAAGACCCTGGCGCACGCGGAAACGCCGAGCCTGGGCGGGCACATCGGTGAACCCGGCAACGCGTGGCTGGCCTCGTTCAAGGGCCTGTCGCGGGAGAATCCACCGGCTTGGGCGCTGAAGAAAGACCGCGGCCAGTTCGATCAGATGGCCGGTGCGACCATCACGTCCCGTGCGGTGATCAATGCGCTCCATGATGCCTTGCGTTACTTTGACGAGCATCGCCAGACGCTGCTGGAGACCACCAGCCATGACTAGGCCGTTCGCCCTCGCCAGCCTGTTGCTGCTGCCTGCCCTGCTGGGTCTCAGTGCCACGCTGGCGAGCGCCGCAGCCTTCTGGGCCCTGTGGGCGCTGACCTTGACCGTGCATGGCTGGAGCTGCGGCTGGGTGCGCAATCGCCTCAATGGCTACTGGCGGATGACTGCTAATGTGTTGCTGGCCACCACCTGGGGCAGTTGCGCACACTTGGGGGCGCAGGCCCTGGCCTTTGGCCCTTCTACAGACCTGGGGGCCTACCTGGCGCTGATCGGTATGCAATGCGTACTGCTTGAGCATGAGGGCCTGTTCGCCACCAACCAGCGCAGGGCGCGGCTTGAGCTGTTCGCCTTATCCGCCGGATTGCTGGTTGCAATTACCCTACTGCGCCTGCTACTGGGCAGTAACATCGCCATCCTCGCCCCCACAGGGTTTATCCTGCTCGGGTTGCTGCTTGCCGGGTGGCAAGCCAGGACTCAACGCCGCAAACCACACTGAAGGAACCGCTCGCCCAATGAATGCCGCAAAACGCCTGGAGATCTTTCGCCGGTTTCACGAGGACAACCCGGAACCCAAGACCGAGCTGGCCTATTCATCGCCGTTCGAGCTGCTGATTGCCGTGATCCTGTCTGCGCAGTCGACAGATGTGGGCGTCAACAAGGCCACGGCCAAGCTGTTTCCCGTGGCCAATACCCCGGCCGCGATCCATGCCTTGGGGGTTGAGGGGTTGTCGCAGTACATCAAAACCATTGGCCTGTACAACAGCAAGGCGAAAAACGTCATCGAAACCTGCCGATTACTGGTCGAGTTGCATGCCGGCGAGGTGCCAGAAACCCGGGAAGCGCTCGAGGCACTGCCCGGTGTAGGACGCAAGACCGCGAATGTGGTGCTCAATACGGCGTTTCGGCAATTGACCATGGCGGTGGACACCCACATTTTCAGGGTCAGTAACCGCACTGGGATTGCTCCGGGCAAAAATGTGGTGGAGGTGGAGAAGCAACTGATGAAGTTTGTACCCAAGCCTTACCTCCTCGACTCCCACCACTGGTTGATCCTGCACGGTCGTTATGTGTGCCAGGCGCGCAAGCCACGCTGTGGCAGCTGTCGCATCGAAGATTTGTGTGAATACAAGGAAAAGACGTCGGACGATTGAGCAATCATTGGTTTTATTGATCAGTCGATTGAAAAAATCTTTTTTACCCGCTGCACGATTATCGATATAAGGAGCGCCAACGGCAGTCTTAGCCTGGAGTTAACCTTATGAGCACTGGCAAAGAACAACTGGATGTAGAAGAAGACTTTGTGGCCACGGACACTGACGAAGCAGCCGATGCACCGGTAGAAGTGGCCAAGACCAATTTGAGCAAACGCCGCACCATCGACAACCTTCTGGAAGAGCGACGCTTGCAAAAACAGTTGGCCGATTACGATTTCGATCTCTAGCCAAGCTGGCCGCAACCAGAAGCCTCCGCCATGGAGGCTTTTCCTGGCAGTGTTCCTCAGCGAGCCCGTGTAACGCCTACCTCTTACACCAAGCCGTTACGCTGGGCGAGTTCAATCAGGTCCACCAGGGATCGGGCATTGAGCTTGAGCAGCAAACGCGTCTTGTAGGTACTCACGGTCTTGTTGCTGAGGAACATGCCATCCGCGATCTCCTTGTTGGTTTTTCCCTGCGCCAGTTGCTGCAACACCATCATCTCCCGGCCTGAGAGCCGCTCGACCATATCTGCTTCGCTGGCGTTGCCCTGGGTGGAGCGCACCGAGTTGAGTGCCTGGTTAGGGAAGTAGCTGTAGCCAGAGAGCACCGCCTTGATTGCGCTCAGCAGCTCGGTGAGATCCTGCTGCTTGCACACGTAGCCCGCGGCACCTGCCTGCATGCAGCGCATGGAAAAATGGCCTGGCGCCTGTGACGTCAGCACCAGAACCTTGAAAGGTTGCGCCTGTTTTGTAGAAGACAGGCGGCAAATAACTTCCAAACCATCAAGTTTGGGAATTCCAATATCCAGGATGACAATATCCGGCATATGCTCCCGCGCTAGTTGCAACGCATCGACTCCGTTATCGGTCTCTGCAACGACCTCATAACCATGACGTTCCATTAGCATGCGTACAGCAAGACGAATGACGGGATGATCATCCACGATCAGCACTTTATTCATGGGCTAGTCCAATTTCGCTGTTCGAATTATTCAGAACCAGCACAATAGCCTAGTCGTTTCCTCCTTGGCATAGCACTCCCCCCCAAGTAACGACAAGCAGAGACCCAACTCACAAAGTTATGAGAATAGGCCTACAAAAAAACGCCTATATGGATGTATCGGTTTCTATTCAGCCTTTCAGAACTTTCCGTGGGCAAACATATCTTGAGCAAAAAAAAAGCCACCACAGCCCAGAAAAGTAAACAGGGCGCACGCCACTTTCAGGAAAAACCCCTTGCACGGATTGCATCTTCGGCTGTCGGAACCACAAAACACCGCTTCGAAAAAGTTCCCCCGTGCAACAGCTGCTAACAACACCTGGAATTATCTGACAGACATTTCAACAAACTAAATATAACACCACCTTCTTCCTACTAAATAACCGAATGAATTTAAAAAAAAATAAGGTTAAGCGCCCGAGACACCAACTTCCAGATACAAAACCCAAAAACCCAGAAAAGCATTAAACACCAACAATCTCGACCTTTAGAAAAACATTAAACATTAATAAACACCCACTGAATGGCAGGCAAAAAAAATGGCCCCCCTTTCGAGGAACCATTCTTTATAACGCTTCAGCGTATGTCAGAACAACTTGCGCCCCTTGTTGGCCGCAATGCGCATGCGCAGTGCGTTGAGCTTGATGAAACCAGCCGCGTCGGCCTGATTGTAGGCGCCGCCATCCTCTTCAAAGGTAGCGATATTGGCATCGAACAGCGACTCATCGGATTTGCGACCGGTCACGATCACGTTGCCCTTGTACAGCTTCAGGCGCACAACACCGTTCACGTGGGCCTGGGAAGCATCGATCATCTGTTGCAGCATCAGGCGCTCAGGGCTCCACCAGTAGCCGGTGTAGATCAGGCTGGCGTACTTGGGCATCAGCTCATCCTTGAGGTGAGCCACTTCGCGGTCCAGGGTGATGGACTCGATGGCGCGGTGAGCACGCAGCATGATGGTGCCACCCGGGGTTTCGTAGCAGCCACGGGACTTCATGCCCACGTAGCGGTTCTCTACGATATCCAGACGGCCAATACCGTGCTCGCCACCGATACGGTTCAGGGTCGCCAGTACAGTGGCCGGGGTCATTTCGACGCCGTCCAGCGCGACGATGTCGCCGTGGCGGTAGGTCAATTCCAGGTACTGCGGCTTGTCGGGAGCGTTCTCCGGGGAGACGGTCCACTTCCACATGTCTTCTTCGTGCTCGGTCCAGGTGTCTTCCAGCACGCCACCTTCATAGGAGATGTGCAGGAGGTTGGCGTCCATCGAGTACGGGGACTTTTTCTTGCCGTGACGTTCGATCGGGATTGCGTGCTTTTCAGCGTAATCCATCAGCTTTTCGCGGGACAGCAGGTCCCACTCACGCCATGGTGCAATCACTTTTACGCCTGGTTTCAAGGCATAGGCGCCCAGTTCGAAACGTACCTGGTCGTTACCCTTGCCGGTGGCACCATGGGAAATGGCGTCAGCACCGGTTTCGTTGGCAATTTCGATCAGGCGCTTGGCGATCAGAGGGCGGGCGATGGAAGTACCCAGCAGGTACTCGCCTTCGTAGACGGTGTTGGCGCGAAACATCGGGAAAACGAAATCGCGGACGAATTCTTCGCGCAGGTCGTCAATGTAGATTTCTTTGACGCCCATGGCTTGCGCCTTGGCTCGTGCAGGTTCGACCTCTTCGCCCTGACCCAGGTCAGCGGTAAAGGTCACCACTTCACAGTTATAAGTATCCTGCAGCCACTTGAGGATCACCGAAGTGTCCAGGCCGCCGGAATACGCGAGAACGACCTTGTTTACGTCGGCCATGCCATCACTCCACGGGGTTTTACGGAAAGGCGTCGATTCTACCGATCAAAACCGTGAAATTACAGAGGCGCGACAGCAAATGAAGATAAAGCGACAGATTATGTCGGGCGAGCGACGAATCGCCGCACCTATGCAGGAGCCGACTTGCCGACGATGGCGGCCGGCAAATCGCCGCGGGGTGTCAGACACTCAGCGTTATCGTTAACGATTTTCGCCGGCAAGACGGCTCCTACGAGGTCGCCGCCGCATTCGCCGGGGCCGTGGCCTGGGGCGCCGGTTTTTCAGGAGCCGGCACGCGGTCGAGGTGGATATTTACCCGCCGGTTCTTCGCTCGGTTGGCCGGATTGGTGTTGGGCACCAGCGGGTAGCGCTCGCCATGGAAGCGCAGGACAATCTGCGATTCGGGGATACCGTTGGCCTTGAGAAAGTCCATCACCGCCAGGCCGCGACGCCTGGACAGGTCGCGATTGGTCAGGCGGTTGCCGCTGTTGTCCGAATGGCCGTCCAACTCGATATGGTTGACCGTAGGGTCAGCCTTGATGAATTCGAGTATCACCATCAATTTGGCCTTGGCTGCCGGGTCGAGGTCGATGCCCCCCCCCGGAAAGCCGACTTCAGCCTGCTTGACCTGCTCGAAGTTCATCGGTAGCAACTTCGCGGTACACAACTGGTAGTCACTGTAGGCCTTGTTGAAGCGCACCGGCAGCAGGCGGATCTCCGAATAGCCGCCGTCCCGGGAATAGTGGCGCACCGTGGGGCTGCGGCCATCCAGCAGACCATTGAACAGGCGCCCGGCCTGGGCCTGGGAGCTGTTGAACAGCACATCACCGCTGCCTGCACGCACGGCACCAAGGTTGATATCACCGCGCCCCGGCTGCCACGGTGCCGCCGCCGCCAATAGCGTCGCGGAACCAACACCCAGCGCGCCGTTATAGGCTTTCAGACGAAATGTCGCCTGCTCGCCGGCCCGGCGCACGAACTCTCCCGAACCAAAATCGGCGATAGGCTGGCTCAAGCGGCACTCGAACTTGTCGCCCTCTACCTTCCACTCGATATTCTCCAGGCGCGTCTGGAACGTCAGGGCCATCGCGGGCAGGCTGGCGAACACGCTGAGCAGGGCTAGATATTGCTGGCGCACGGGCGGCTCCACTGGTTTCTACAACACATCAAGGCGTCATACATCGTTAAGGCATACCCAGGGATATCGGTCGGGTCCTGCAAAACTTGATAGCGAGTGCCTGCAAGAGTCTTTTCCGGTAGCATTCCCACCAGATTGACCCGCCTGGAATCCCCAATGTCCGACCGCCTGACCCTGCTGCGTCCCGACGACTGGCATATTCATCTTCGCGATGGTGCTGCGTTGCCCCAAACCGTGGCCGATGTTGCGCGCACGTTTGGCCGCGCCATCATCATGCCTAACCTGGTACCTCCGGTGCGTAACGCTGCAGAAGCCGACGCCTATCGCCAGCGTATCCTCGCTGCACGACCAGCCGGCAGCCGCTTCGAACCGTTGATGGTGCTCTACCTGACCGACCGCACCCAGCCTGCCGAAATCCGCGAGGCCAAGGCCAGCGGCTTTGTGCACGCCGCCAAGCTGTACCCGGCCGGCGCCACGACCAACTCCGACTCCGGCGTGACCAGTATCGACAAGATCCTGCCCGCCATCGAAGCCATGGCCGAAGTGGGCATGCCGCTGCTGATCCACGGTGAAGTCACCCGTGGCGATGTCGATGTATTCGATCGCGAAAAGATCTTCATCGACGAGCATATGCGTCGTGTGGTCGAGCTGTTCCCGACCCTCAAGGTCGTGTTCGAGCACATCACCACCGCAGACGCCGTGCAGTTCGTCACCGAGGCTTCGGCCAACGTCGGCGCAACCATCACCGCGCATCATCTGCTGTATAACCGCAACCATATGCTGGTGGGTGGGATTCGGCCGCACTTCTATTGCCTGCCGATCCTCAAGCGCAATACCCACCAGGTAGCCTTGCTCGATGCGGCTACCAGTGGCAGCGCGAAGTTTTTCCTCGGCACCGACTCCGCGCCTCACGCCCAGCATGCCAAGGAAGCGGCCTGTGGCTGTGCCGGCTGCTACACCGCCTATGCGGCGATCGAGCTGTACGCCGAAGCCTTTGAAGCGCGCAATGCCCTGGACAAACTCGAAGCCTTCGCCAGCCTCAATGGCCCTCGCTTCTACGGCCTGCCGGCGAATACCGACCGCATTACCCTGGTCCGTGAAGACTGGACCGCCCCCACCAGCCTGCCATTTGGCGAGCTGACCGTTATCCCGCTGCGCGCCGGTGAAACACTGCGCTGGCGCCTGCTGGAGGAACACACGTGAGTGAAGACCATTACGACGACGAACAGGAACACGGTGGCGGCGGTTCGCGTCACCCGATGGCCGAGCGCTTTCGCGGCTATCTGCCTGTCGTTATCGATGTAGAAACCGGCGGCTTCAATTGCGCCACCGATGCGCTGCTGGAAATTGCGGCTACCACCATCGGCATGGATGAACAGGGCTTTGTGTATCCAGAGCACACCCACTTCTTCCGCGTCGAGCCGTTTGAAGGCGCCAATATCGAAGCGGCGGCCCTGGAGTTCACCGGGATCAAGCTCGATCATCCACTGCGCATGGCCGTCAGCGAAGAAGCGGCATTGACCGACATCTTCCGTGGCGTTCGCAAGGCCTTGAAGGCCAACGGCTGCAAGCGCGCGATTCTGGTCGGCCACAACAGCAGTTTCGACCTGGGCTTCCTCAACGCTGCCGTTGCGCGCCTGGACATGAAACGCAACCCGTTTCATCCGTTCTCCAGCTTCGACACCGCGACCCTGGCTGGCCTGGCTTATGGCCAGACCGTACTGGCCAAGGCATGCCAGGCAGCCGGCATCGACTTCGACGGCCGTGAAGCCCACTCGGCCCGCTACGATACAGAGAAGACTGCCGATCTGTTCTGCGGCATCGTCAACCGCTGGAAACAGATGGGTGGCTGGGAAGACTTCAGCGACTGATTGATTCGCCAAATCCCGTGCATAAAAAAACCGGCCCTCACAGGCCGGTTTTTTTCACCGCAAATCTGGCTTACAGCTTGCCAGCGTTCTCGGTCAGGTAGGCTGCAACGCCTTCTGGCGAAGCGTTCATGCCTTTGTCGCCCTTTTTCCAGTTGGCCGGGCAGACTTCACCGTGCTCTTCGTGGAATTGCAGAGCGTCGACCAGGCGGATCAGCTCTTCCATGTTACGGCCCAGCGGCAGGTCGTTGATGATCTGCGAGCGCACAACGCCCTTGTCGTCGATCAGGAACGCACCACGGAAAGCCACGCCGCCTTCGGACTCAACGTCGTAGGCCTTGGCAATGTCGTGCTTCATGTCGGCAGCCATGGTGTATTTGACTTTGCCGATGCCGCCATCATTGATAGCGGTGTTACGCCAGGCGTTGTGGGTGAAATGGGAGTCGATGGAAACGGCAACCACTTCAACATTACGGGCCTTGAAATCGTCCATACGGTGGTCCAGGGCGATCAGCTCGGACGGGCAGACGAAGGTGAAGTCCAGCGGGTAGAAGAACACCAGGCCGTATTTGCCTTTGATGGCTTCAGACAGCTTGAAGCTATCAACGATTTCGCCATTGCCGAGGACGGCCGGGACGTCGAAATCCGGGGCTTGTTTGCCGACGAGTACGCTCATTGGTTATCTCCTGATGGTAATTGAAGTAAATGGACCGCCCGTGAGTCTGCCGTGAATTGACGACAGGCCTGTGACGGGATCACGCTTCGTAAAGACCGACCATCATACCTGAAAAAAGCCGTTCGTCAGTGGAAGGCCCATAGGGGGCAAGGGTTTGAGAAAGCACTTTGACAATCATTCTCGTTAACATTAAGATCCATCGCACTTAAGCCTTAAGCCGCGATGGTTCTCCCTTATGTATGTCTGCCTCTGCACTGGCGTCACCGACGGACAAATCCGCGAAGCGATCTATGAAGGTTGCTGCAGCTACAAGGAAGTGCGTGAAACCACCGGCGTTGCCAGCCAATGCGGCAAATGTGCCTGCCTTGCCAAGCAAGTGGTACGGGAAACCCTGACAAAACTGCAGGTAGCCCAGGCGGCGATCCCCTACTCGGCAGAATTTACACACGCTTAAAACAGCCTATTTTAAAGAACCGGACTTAGTGTCCGGTTTTTTTATGCCTGTAATTCAAATAGTTAGGGCCAAGACGCGGAACACAAACATTCTTATTCCGATTAATTTTCATTTATTATTCAATAACTTAGGTTTGACACTCGTAATTGCGCAGCTCAAACTCCGCCCTATATACAACGAACACAGGGCAGGACCCCAACATGAAAGGCGACATCTCAGTCATCCAGCAACTCAACAAAATCCTTGCCAATGAACTGGTCGCGATCAATCAGTACTTCCTGCATGCACGCATGTATGACGACTGGGGCCTGGAAAAGCTCGGCAAGCGTGAGTACAAGGAATCGATCAAGGCCATGAAGGATGCGGACGCACTGATCAAGCGCATCCTGTTCCTCGAAGGCCTGCCGAACGTACAGGATCTGGGCAAGCTCAATATTGGCGAGCACACCCTGGAAATGCTCAACAGTGACCTTGGCTTCGAGCGCAAGAGCCACGCAGACCTCAAGGCTGCCATCGCGCACTGTGAAACCAAGGGCGACTTCGGCAGCCGCGAATTGCTGGAAGATATCCTGGAAGACCAGGAAGAACATATCGACTGGCTGGAAACCCAGGTCGGCCTGATCGACAAAGTGACCCTGGAGAACTACCTGCAATCGCAGATGGGTGAATAACCCAAGGTTCGCGCCCACTAAAAAGCCCCGCTCTCTTCGAGATGCGGGGCTTTTTAATGTGGGAGCCGGCAAGCCGGCTCCTACGGGAGGTCAGGCTTCGGTCTTGGCGGCCGCTTTTTCAGCAGCCTCCTTGATCAGCGCCTGCAACGAGCCGTCAGCCGCCATTTCGGTGATGATATCGCTACCACCGACCAGCTCACCGGCCACCCACAGTTGTGGGAAAGTAGGCCAGTTGGCGTACTTCGGCAGGTTGGCGCGGATTTCCGGATTTTGCAGGATATCCACGTAAGCGAACTTTTCGCCACACTGCATGACAGCCTGGGAAGCCTTGGCAGAGAAGCCACACTGCGGGGCATTCGGGGCGCCCTTCATGTAAAGCAGAATCGTGTTGTTAGCAATCTGCTCTTTGATCGTTTCGATGATATCCATGGAACACCTCGGCTGGAACTTTGCGACTCACAGGTCGGCACGGTGGCGCATTGTAACGCAAAATCCCAGCGTGGTGCTCAGGCTCCCCGACAGACTCGCTGCATCACGCCGCCGCGACCTGCACCGGCACACCGTTCAACGCCGCGTTGCCCGACAACTCATCCAACTGCCGCTCATCCGTCAGGTCGTTGGCACTCGCCCCTGGCTGGGCACTGGCAATGTTCATATGGACACCTGGCCGGTCATGACCCCAACCGTGGGGCAGGCTGACTACGCCAGGCATCATCTCCAGGCTGGCCAGCACTTGCACTTCGATCATGCCGATCCGAGAGCTGACCCGCACCCGCTGCCCGTCACTCAACTGGCGACTGGCAAGGTCATCCGGGTGCATCAGCAATTGATGCCGTGGCTTACCCTTCACCAGCCGGTGATAGTTATGCATCCACGAATTATTGCTGCGTACATGCCGGCGACCGATCAGCAGCAACTCATCGACCTTGGGCAGCGGCATTGCGGCAAAGCGCACCAGGTCCGCCAGAATCACTGCTGGCGCCGCCTGTACCCGACCATTGGCGGTTTTCAAGCGCGCCGCCAGGTTCGCCTTCAGCGGCCCCAAATCCAGGCCATGGGGGTGGTCGGCCAGCATTGCCACCGACAGTTTGTGCGTGGAGGCATCCCCATAGGCGCCAGCCCGCAGCCCGAGGTCAATCATCTGCGCCGGCGCCAGGGTCGGTTTGAGTGGGTTGCCGGTCCGGGCCGCAAATGCCTGGGCCAGGCCGACAAAGATTTCCCAGTCGTGCAACGCGCCCTCGGGCTTGGGCAGAATCGCCCGGTTGAAGCGTGTGACGTTACGCACCGCAAACATATTGAAGGTGGTGTCGTAGTGATCGTTTTCCAGGGCCGAGGTCGATGGCAGGATCAGGTCGGCATAGCGTGTGGTCTCGTTGATATACAGGTCCACGCTGACCATGAACTCCAGGCCGTCCAGCGCCTGTTCCAGTTGCCGACCGTTGGGTGTGGACAGCACCGGATTGCCAGCCACCGTCACCAACGCGCGGATTTGTCCTTCACCCTCGGTAAGCATTTCCTCGGCCAGGGCCGATACCGGCAACTCGCCGCTGTATTCAGGGCGCCCGGAAACCCGGCTCTGCCAACGATTGAAGTGCCCGCCGGACGTAGCCGCCACCAGATCCACCGCAGGCTCGGTGCACAACGCGCCACCGACCCGGTCCAGATTGCCCGTGACCAGGTTGATCAACTGCACCAGCCAGTGGCACAAGGTACCGAATGCCTGGGTCGACACCCCCATCCGCCCATAGCAGACCGCCTTGTCCGCCGCCGCAAAATCCCGCGCCAACTGGCGAATCTGCTCGGCCGGCACTGCGCATTGGGCGCTCATGGCCTCGGCAGTAAACCCCTCGACCGCGCGGCGCACCTCATCCAGGCCGTCTACCGGCAAGTGGCTGTCACGGGTCAGGTGCTCGGTGAACAGTGTGTTGAGCAGCCCGAACAGCAACGCCACATCTGCGCCAGGGCGCACAAACAGATGCTGGTCGGCCATGGCCGCCGTCTCACTGCGCCGGGGGTCGACCACAACCACTTTGCCGCCTCGTGCCTGAATCGCCTTCAGGCGCTTTTCCACGTCCGGCACGGTCATGATGCTGCCATTGGAGGCCAGTGGGTTGCCGCCCAGGATCAGCATGAAGTCGGTCTGGTCGATGTCCGGGATGGGCAACAACAGACCATGCCCATACATCAGGTGACTGGTAAGGTGATGAGGCAATTGGTCCACCGATGTTGCGGAGAAGCGATTGCGCGTCTTCAGTTGCCCTAGGAAGTAGTTACTGTGGGTCATCAAGCCATAGTTATGCACGCTGGGATTGCCCTGGTACACCGCCACCGCATTGTGCCCATGCCGCGCCTGGATCCCCGCCAAGCGTTCTGCCACCAGGGCGAAGGCCTCATCCCAGGGGATCGGCTGCCACTCGCTGCCCACCCGTAGCATCGGCTGGTGCAGGCGGTCAGGGTCGTTCTGGATATCCTGCAGGGCTACGGCCTTGGGGCAGATATGGCCCCGGCTGAAAGTGTCCTGGGCGTCCCCCTTGATTGAGGTAATGGCAATGCCGCCTGCGTCCGAGGTGGTGGTTTCCAGGGTCAGGCCGCAGATGGCTTCGCACAGGTGGCAGGCACGGTGATGGAGAGTCTTGGTCATGGCCAGTCTCTTTATTGGGGCTTTGGCCCGACTATGGGCCGCAGGCATCAGTGGCGCCAGCAACGTTCGCCCCGTGAATCAACGACCATCAGGCGAGGCCATGGGTAAGATAAGCAAATGTTTCAGAAACCGCCCACACCGCCCCGGAAACCGACGCAACCTGGCCCGAGGCCGCCATCACACATTGCAAAAGGTCGCGACGCCAGTGTACAAATGACCCGCTGCTGTCCGTAAACAGGCCTCAAAAGTGCAATTCCCGCCCCTTTGAACCCCTCTAAAAAACCGTAGCCTATTGGTAAGACGCGACATTTAGTGTCAATATCGCGCCTTCCCCTATTTCGTCGCCCCGTGCGGCTTTCGCCGCAGGTCTCGCCCGTTGTCACAATAAACAAGGCTTTGAGTATCTGCGGTCTGTTGCAAAAAGGTAGTTAATGATGAGCGCAAGGCACTTTCTCTCCCTGATGGATTGCACGCCCGAAGAGCTGGTCAGCGTGATCCGTCGAGGCATTGAGCTTAAAGACCTGCGTAATCGCGGCGTACTGTTCGAGCCTTTGAAAAACCGCGTACTCGGGATGATTTTCGAGAAGTCGTCCACCCGTACCCGCCTGTCCTTCGAAGCCGGCATGATCCAGCTTGGCGGCCAGGCCATCTTTCTGTCGCCCCGTGACACCCAACTGGGCCGTGGCGAACCGATCAGCGATTGCGCCATCGTCATGTCGCGCATGCTTGATGCGGTGATGATCCGTACCTTTGCCCACAGCACCCTCACCGAATTCGCCGCCAACTCGCGGGTGCCGGTGATCAATGGGTTGTCCGATGATCTGCATCCGTGCCAGTTACTGGCCGATATGCAAACCTTTCTTGAGCACCGCGGCGCGATCCAGGGCAAGACCGTGGCCTGGATCGGCGATGGCAACAATATGTGCAACAGCTATATAGAAGCTGCGATCCAGTTTGACTTCCATCTGCGCATTGCCTGCCCTGCGGGCTACGAGCCGAGCGCCGAGTTCCTGGCCAAGGCCGACGCCCGCGTACAAATCGTGCGCGACCCCAAGGACGCCGTGATCGGCGCGCATCTGGTGAGCACCGACGTCTGGACCTCCATGGGCCAGGAAGACGAATCCGCCAAGCGCATGGCCCTGTTCGCGCCCTATCAAGTCACCCGAGAATTGCTCGACCTCGCCGCGCCGGACGTGCTGTTCATGCATTGCCTGCCGGCCCATCGCGGCGAAGAAATCAGCCTCGACCTATTGGACGACCCGCGCTCCGTGGCCTGGGACCAGGCAGAAAACCGCCTGCACGCCCAGAAGGCTTTGCTGGAGTTCCTGGTCCCACCGGCGTACCACCACGCATGAGCCAGCCACTTCTGCTGAACCTACGCAATCTGGCATGCGGCTATCAGGACCAACGGGTGGTGCAGAACCTCAACCTGCACCTTAATGCCGGCGACATCGGTTGCCTGCTGGGCTCTTCGGGCTGTGGCAAGACCACCACCCTGCGCGCGATTGCCGGGTTTGAGCCAGTGCACGAAGGTGAGATCAACCTGGCAGGCGAAGTGATCTCCAGCGCCGGCTTTACCCTGGCACCGGAGAAACGTCGCATTGGCATGGTGTTCCAGGACTACGCACTGTTTCCCCATCTCAGCGTGGCCGACAACATTGGCTTTGGCATTCGCAAGCACCCGCACAAAGAGCGTGTGGTCGCCGAGTTGCTGGAGTTGGTCAACCTGAAGAACCTGGGCAAGCGCTTCCCCCACGAACTGTCCGGCGGCCAGCAACAGCGTGTGGCCCTGGCCCGAGCACTGGCACCCGAACCGCAGTTGCTGTTGCTGGACGAACCCTTCTCCAACCTCGATGGCGAACTGCGCCGCAAGCTCAGCCATGAAGTGCGAGATATCCTCAAGGCCCGCGGCACCAGTGCGATATTGGTCACCCATGACCAGGAAGAAGCCTTTGCCGTGAGCGATCACGTTGGCGTGTTCAAGGAAGGCCGGCTGGAACAGTGGGATACGCCCTACAACCTCTATCACGAACCGCTGACACCCTACGTCGCGAGCTTTATTGGCCAGGGTTACTTCATCCGTGGCCAGTTGAGCACGCCGGAATCGGTCAGCACCGAACTGGGCGAACTGCGCGGCAATCGTGCCTATACCTGGCCGACTGGCTCTGCGGTAGACGTGCTGCTGCGCCCGGATGACATTGTTTATGCACCGGACAGCGCCTTGAAAGCACAGATTGTCGGCAAGACCTTCCTGGGGGCCTCGACCTTGTACCGCTTGCAGTTGCCGACCGGCGCCCAGCTGGAATCGATTTTCCCCAGCCATGCCGATCATCAGATTGGCGCACAGGTGGGGATTCGCGTGGCAGCCGAACACCTGGTGTTGTTCCAGGCCTCGGGGAGTACGGCGGCGCAGATTCCACAGGTCGAATCAGGCGTACGACGCTACAGCACTGCCAACTGAAAAACCCGATCAACCTGTAGGCGCTGGCTTGCCTGCGATGCAGACGCCTCGGTGTATCAGTGACATTAAGGTGACGCTATCGCAGGCAAGCCAGCGCCTACAGGCTGATCCCGCTATGTTTGAGATCAGGCCCGGCCAATCGGCGCAAATTTACCCAGGGTATGCTCGGCCAACACCGCCGCCGCCAACTCCACCTCCAACCCTCTCCTGCCTGCGCTGACAAAAATTGTCGCAAAAGGCTGTGCGCTTACATCGATGAAAGTGCGCAAGCGCTTCTTCTGCCCCAACGGGCTAATCCCCCCCAGCAAATAACCGGTCGAGCGCTGCGCCGCCGCCGGGTCGGCCATCTCGACTTTTTTCACCCCCGCCGCGTGTGCCAGGGCCTTCAAATCCAGACTTCCGACGACCGGCACCACCGCCACCAACAACTCACCTTTTTCACTGCAAGCCAGCAGGGTCTTGAACACCTGTGCAGGGTCGAGGCTCAACTTTTCCGCGGCCTCCAGGCCATAGGAGGCGGCCTTGGGGTCGTGTTCGTAACTGTGGACACGATGTTCGGCGCGAACTTTTTTCAGTAAGTCCAATGCGGGTGTCATGGGGGCTCCAGGCTTGGGGGAAACGTGGAAAAGCAGGTCGCCGATTCTAGGGTAAACCCAGGCAAAACGCTCTAGTGCAGGCCACGGTGCGACGAATCCGCGCGGATCCTGGCCAGGCGTGTTGCGCGCTGCATTGCCGTGCCGACACGATCATTCACCGTGTTAATAGTTAGAAAATGACCAATCGTTCACTTTCGACCTTTGACAGCGGTGTTTCTTGTCTATATTTTTTCGTTTCCGAATACTGTACGAATCTTCCCACAGTGCTCGAGCAGTAAGCCGCGAACAGGATGGGGATCCTGTTCGCGGTGAAAATCGCGCCTTGTCCGTTGTGACAACGCGCCAGACAAGAAAAAAAATCGAGGTTTTCCATGACAACCGCTCTTCAACCGCCTTCACTTTCAAGCCAATGCATGGCCGAATTCCTCGGTACCGCGCTGCTGATCTTCTTCGGCACCGGCTGTGTCGCAGCGCTCAAAGTCGCGGGTGCCAGTTTTGGCTTGTGGGAAATCAGCATCATCTGGGGGATCGGCGTGAGCATGGCGATCTACCTGAGCGCCGGCATTTCCGGGGCTCATCTGAACCCCGCAGTCAGTATCGCGCTGTGCATCTTTGCCGATTTCGACAAGCGCAAACTGCCCTTCTATATCATCGCCCAGGTTGCTGGTGCCTTTTGCTCCGCCGCGTTGGTGTACACGCTCTACAGCAACCTGTTTTTCGATTACGAACAAACCCACCAGATGGTCCGTGGTTCCGCAGCCAGCCTGGAGTTGGCTTCAGTGTTCTCCACCTACCCCCACGCCCTGCTGAACACGGCCCAAGCATTTCTCGTCGAAATGGTCATCACCGCCATCCTCATGGGCGTGATCATGGCCCTGACCGATGACAACAATGGCTTGCCTCGCGGCCCCCTGGCCCCACTGCTGATCGGATTGCTGATCGCGGTAATCGGTAGCGCCATGGGCCCATTGACGGGCTTTGCGATGAACCCGGCCCGAGATTTCGGCCCCAAACTGATGACCTTTTTTGCCGGCTGGGGTGAAATAGCCTTCACCGGCGGGCGCGATATTCCTTATTTCCTGGTTCCGATCCTTGCACCGATTGTCGGTGCCTGCCTCGGCGCTGCTGCCTATCGCGGGTTGATTGCCCGCCACCTGCCCAACGCCGCAGCTGCTACAACTGATGCAGCCGAAACCGCCGTCGGCGGTAACACCCGAACATCCTGAAAGCGGTAGCCTGAGCCCTTCTGCCCCTGCGGCCCAGGCTACTTACCCACTCTTTTTTCCGTCCAAGGCAATCGACATGACCGACACACAGAATAAGAACTACATCATTGCCCTTGATCAGGGCACCACCAGTTCCCGGGCGATCATCTTTGATCGTGACGCCAACGTGGTGTGCACCGCCCAACGTGAATTCGTCCAGCACTACCCGCAAGCCGGCTGGGTCGAGCATGACCCGATGGAAATCTTCGCCACCCAAAGCGCGGTGATGGTCGAAGCCCTGGCGCAAGCCGGCCTGCACCACGATCAGGTTGCCGCCATCGGCATCACCAACCAGCGTGAAACCACGGTGGTCTGGGACAAGATCACCGGCCGCCCGATCTACAACGCCATCGTCTGGCAATGCCGCCGCAGCACCGAAATCTGCCAGCAGCTCAAGCGCGACGGCCATGAGCAATACATCAGCGACACCACCGGCCTGGTCACCGACCCGTACTTTTCCGGCACCAAGCTGAAGTGGATCCTCGATAACGTCGAAGGCAGCCGCGAACGCGCGCGCAATGGCGAACTGCTGTTCGGCACCATCGACAGCTGGCTGATCTGGAAATTTACCGGCGGCAAGACCCACGTCACCGACTACACCAACGCCTCGCGCACCATGCTCTTCAACATCCACACCCTGGAGTGGGACGCGAAGATGCTTGAGGTGCTGGACATCCCGCGCGAGATGCTGCCAGAGGTTAAATCCTCCTCGCAAATCTACGGCCGCACCAAAAGCGGGATTGCCATTGGCGGGATTGCCGGCGACCAGCAAGCGGCACTGTTCGGCCAAATGTGCGTCGAGCCGGGGCAGGCGAAAAACACCTACGGCACCGGCTGCTTCCTGCTGATGAACACCGGCGACAAGGCGGTCAAATCCCAGCACGGCATGCTCACCACTATCGCCTGCGGCCCCCGTGGCGAAGTGGCCTACGCCCTGGAAGGCGCTGTCTTCAATGGCGGCTCCACTGTGCAATGGCTGCGCGACGAGTTGAAGATCATCAACGACGCCCACGACACTGAATACTTCGCCAATAAGGTCAAGGACAGCAACGGCGTGTACCTCGTGCCGGCGTTCACCGGCCTGGGCGCTCCGTACTGGGATCCCTATGCCCGAGGCGCACTGTTCGGCCTGACCCGTGGCGTACGTGTGGATCACATCATTCGCGCAGCCCTGGAGTCGATTGCCTACCAGACTCGCGACGTGCTCGACGCCATGCAGCAGGATTCCGGCGAGCGCCTCAAATCCCTGCGGGTTGACGGTGGTGCAGTGGCCAACAACTTCCTGATGCAGTTCCAGGCCGACATCCTCGGCACCCAGGTCGAGCGCCCGCAAATGCGCGAGACCACCGCATTGGGCGCCGCCTACCTGGCCGGACTGGCCTGTGGGTTCTGGGGCAGCCTGGAAGAACTGCGGGGTAAAGCGGTGATCGAGCGCGAATTCGAACCGCAACTGGATGAGCCAGCCAAAGAAAAACTCTACGCCGGCTGGAAAAAAGCGGTCAGCCGTACCCGCGACTGGGAACCCCACGAAGGCGCTGAATAAGCCAAGCGCCGGACCCACTTAGGGTTGTAACTGGCAGGGAGCAGATTCCCGCGTCATCATGGGCCACTTTTTTGTACGGCAGCCCAAAGGACGCCCCATGAATCTGCCTCCCCGTCAGCAGCAAATCCTCGAACTGGTCCGCGAACGCGGTTATGTCAGTATCGAGGAAATGGCGCAGCTGTTCGTTGTGACCCCGCAAACCATCCGCCGCGATATCAATCAACTGGCCGAAGCCAACCTGCTGCGCCGCTACCACGGCGGCGCCGCCTATGACTCCAGCGTCGAAAACACCGAATACGCCATGCGTGCCGACCAGATGCGCGATGAAAAACAGCGCATCGGCGAAGCCATTGCCGCACAGATCCCCGATCACGCCTCGCTGTTCATCAATATCGGCACCACCACCGAGTCCATCGCCCGGGCGCTGCTCAACCACAGCCACCTGAAGATCATCACCAACAACCTCAACGTTGCCATGATGCTCAGCGCCAAGGACGACTTCGACGTGCTGCTGACCGGCGGCAATGTGCGCCGTGACGGCGGCGTAGTGGGCCAGGCCAGCGTGGACTTTATCAATCAGTTCAAGGTCGACTTCGCCCTGGTGGGTATCAGCGGTATCGACGAGGACGGCAGCCTGCTGGACTTCGATTACCAGGAAGTGCGGGTTTCCCAGGCCATCATTGCCAATGCGCGCAAGGTGATCCTGGCGGCGGACTCCAGCAAATTCGGGCGCAATGCCATGATTCGCCTGGGACCGATCAGTTTGATCGATTGCCTGGTCACCGATCAGCAACCAGTGCCGGCGCTGGTGCAGTTGTTGAGCCAGAACAAGATTCGCCTGGAAGTCGTCTGATCTCTCCCTGAGATCTCGTCATCGCCAGCAAGCCCGCTCCTACAGTTGGAATGCAATCAACCTGTAGGAGCTGGCTTGCCGGTGATGAGGCCCTTGAGCCCTGCGGCGACGTAAAAGCCGCCATCGCCGGCAAGTCAGCGCCTACCGCCGATGTTCACAAATTTTCCTTTTTCCGCCCTTCGATCAGTATTTTCAATCGAAGCCAGCTGGCTGTGCCCGCGTTTATGAGCTACCATTTTCGCAAATGAACATTAATGTTCGAATTCAAATATAAATAAAGATCGCGAGGCCAGCCGATGACCCCTTCTACCTTGCCTGCTCCACCCCTTGCCGAAGTCTATGATGTTGCCGTTATCGGCGGCGGGATCAATGGCGTGGGCATCGCGGCAGATGCAGCCGGTCGCGGCCTGTCGGTATTCCTTTGCGAAAAGGACGACCTGGCCAGCCACACTTCGTCCGCCAGCAGCAAGCTGATCCACGGCGGCCTGCGCTATCTCGAACATTACGAATTCCGCCTGGTGCGCGAAGCCCTGGCCGAACGCGAAGTGCTGCTGGCCAAGGCCCCGCACATCGTCAAGCAAATGCGCTTTGTGCTGCCCCACCGCCCGCACCTGCGCCCAGCCTGGATGATCCGGGCCGGCCTGTTCTTGTATGACCACCTCGGCAAACGCGAAAAACTCGCTGGCTCCAAAAGCCTGAAGTTCGGCGCCGACAGCCCGCTGAAAAGTGAAATCACCAAAGGGTTTGAATACTCCGACTGCTGGGTCGATGACGCGCGTCTGGTCGTGCTCAACGCCATGGCCGCCCGGGAAAAAGGTGCACATATCCACACCCAGACCCGCTGCGTCAGCGCCCGCCGCAGCAAGGGCCTGTGGCACCTGCACCTGGAACGTGCCGATGGCAGCCTGTTCTCGATCCGCGCCAAGGCCCTGGTGAATGCGGCCGGCCCGTGGGTCGCGAAATTCATCAAGGATGACCTGAAGCTGGATTCGCCCTACGGCATCCGCCTGATCCAGGGCAGCCACCTGATCGTGCCGAAACTGTACGAAGGCGCCCATGCGCACATTCTGCAAAACGAGGACGGGCGTATCGTCTTCACCATTCCGTACCTCAACCACCTGACCATCATCGGCACCACCGACCGTGAGTACACCGGCGACCCGGCGAAAGTGGCGATTACCGAGGGTGAAACGGACTACATGCTCAAGGTGGTCAATGCCCACTTCAAGCAGCAGTTGAGCCGCGACGATATCGTCCATACCTACTCCGGCGTACGCCCGCTGTGCAACGATGAGTCCGACAACCCATCGGCCATTACCCGTGACTACACCCTGGCACTCTCCGGCACCGGTGAAGAAGCGCCGATCCTCTCGGTGTTTGGTGGCAAGCTGACCACCTACCGCAAATTGGCCGAATCGGCACTGGCGCAACTGGCCCCGTACTTCCCCCATATCAAGCCAAGCTGGACCGCCAAGGCCAGCCTGCCCGGCGGTGAAGACATGACCACGCCAGAAGCCCTGGCCACGGACATTCGCGGTAAATTCGAGTGGATCCCCGGCGAAATCGCCCGTCGTTGGTCGACGACCTATGGCAGCCGCACCTGGCGCCTGCTCGAAGGCGTGCAATCGCTGGCCGACCTGGGCGAGCACCTGGGTGGCGGCCTGTACACCCGGGAAGTCGACTACCTGTGCGCCGAGGAGTGGGCGACCCAGGCCTACGACATCCTGTGGCGGCGGACCAAGCTCGGCCTGTTCACCACCCCCGAGGAACAGGAGAGCCTGCAGCGTTACCTGATCAAGGTGGAGCACAATCGCAGCAAAATCGAGGCGGCCTGATTGATCAAGCCCCTGCACCGAAAGGTCCAGGGGCTTTTTTTGACCCGCGCCTCAAGTAGGAGCCGGCTTGCCGGCGATCGCGGTTCAACGATGTTTACAGCGCAAACTGATATATCGCTATCGCCAGCAAGCCGGCTCCTACAGATTCGGTTTTCCGAACGCGTTACTTCCCTCGATTCGGTTTGCCGGACTTAAACACCGGATAAACATCGTCATATAAAGTTAATCACTATATAAATCATATAGTTATGCCTTTATTAACAGCCTGGCACGACTCATGCTCTACACTTGATACGTGTTTGCCTGAGATGCTTCAGGAGCCGTCATAGGCATTCGCTGTATCGAAAGAGCCGTCCAGGCTTCATAAAAAAAACAAATGTCGAGGAAGTATTGATGCGTATTGTTCCCCAAATTCTGGGCGCAGCTATCGCTGCCGCTCTGATCAGCACTCCAGTTTTCGCCGCCGAACTGACCGGCACACTGAAGAAAATCAACGACTCCGGCACCATCACCCTCGCACACCGCGACAGCTCCATTCCGTTTTCCTACATCGCGGATGGATCGGGCAAACCCGTGGGCTACTCCCACGACATTCAGCTGGCTATCGTTGAAGCCCTGAAAAAAGACCTGAACAAACCCGAGCTGAAGGCCAAGTACAACCTGGTCACTTCGCAAACCCGTATTCCGCTGATCCAGAACGGCACCGCGGACCTCGAGTGCGGCTCCACCACCAACAACGCCGAACGCGCCCAGCAAGTTGATTTCACCGTCAACATCTTCGAGATCGGCACCCGTCTGCTGGTCAAGAAAGACAAGGATGGCAAGCCGAGCTACGCCGACTTCGCCGACCTCAAAGGCAAGAACGTCGTGACCACCGCAGGTACCACGTCCGAGCGCATCATCAAGGCCATGAACGCCGACAAGCAGATGGGCATGAACGTCATCTCCGCCAAAGACCATGGCGAATCCTTCCAGATGCTGGAAAGCGGCCGCGCCGTTGCCTTCATGATGGACGACGCCCTGCTGGCCGGTGAAGAAGCCAAGGCCAAGAAGCCCGATGACTGGGTTATCACCGGCACGCCACAGTCCTTTGAAGCCTATGCCTGCATGGTTCGCAAAGACGATCCGGCGTTCAAGAAAGCCGTGGATGACGCCATTGTCGGCCTCTACAAATCCGGTGAGATCAACAAGATCTACTCCAAATGGTTCGAAAGCCCGATCCCACCAAAAGGCCTGAACCTCAACTTCCCGATGAGCGACAAGGTCAAGGAGCTGATCGCTAATCCAAGCGACAAGCCAGCACCTGACGTAAAAATCTGATACCTGACTAAGCTTATCGCCTGAGGGAGCCAACCTCCCTCAGGCGTCTGTTACTACCTGCTGGCTTTAATGTGGAACACTCGACCTGGCGGTTTTCGAGCCGATCGCGTGTGCCTGGCGTTCACCGTCAGGCGGGAATGGATTTTCCCCAAGCGGGTGCTTGTACATCGATCGATTTCGGGGGAGACCCTAATGAATTACAACTGGGACTGGGGCGTATTCTTCAAGTCCACCGGCGTGGGCAGCGAGACCTATCTCGACTGGTTCATCTCCGGTTTGGGCTGGACCATCGCCATCGCCATCGTGGCGTGGATCGTTGCCTTGCTGCTGGGCTCGATACTGGGCGTGATGCGCACGATGCCCAATCGGCTCGTGGCCGGCATCGCCACTTGCTATGTGGAACTGTTTCGTAACGTGCCGCTGCTGGTTCAGCTGTTCATCTGGTACTTCCTGATACCCGACCTGCTGCCGCAGAACCTGCAGGACTGGTACAAACAAGACTTGAACCCGACCACCTCGGCCTACCTGAGCGTTGTCGTGTGCCTGGGCCTGTTCACCGCCGCCCGCGTATGTGAACAGGTGCGTACCGGTATCCAGGCGCTGCCCCGGGGCCAGGAGGCCGCCGCGCGCGCCATGGGCTTCAGCCTGTCGCAGATCTACTGGAACGTGCTGCTGCCCCAGGCCTACCGGATCATCATTCCGCCGCTTACCTCGGAATTCCTCAACGTCTTCAAGAACTCCTCCGTGGCGTCCTTGATCGGCCTAATGGAATTGCTCGCGCAAACCAAGCAGACCGCCGAGTTCTCGGCCAACCTGTTTGAAGCCTTCACCCTGGCCACGCTGATCTACTTCACCCTGAACATGAGCCTGATGTTGCTGATGCGCGTGGTCGAGAAGAAAGTCGCAGTGCCCGGCCTGATTTCCGTGGGGGGTAAATAATGGAATTCGATTTCAGCGGCATCATCCCGGCCATCCCCGGCCTGTGGAACGGCATGGTCATGACCTTGAAGCTGATGGTCATGGGCGTGATCGGCGGCATCATCATCGGCACCATCCTCGCGCTGATGCGCCTGTCCTCCAGCAAGCTGCTGTCCCGCGTGGCCGGCGCCTACGTGAACTACTTCCGCTCGATCCCGCTGCTGCTGGTGATCACCTGGTTCTACCTGGCGGTGCCGTTCGTGTTGCGCTGGATCACCGGCGAAGACACGCCCATTGGCGCGTTCACCTCCTGCGTCGTGGCATTCATGATGTTCGAGGCCGCGTACTTCTGCGAAATCGTGCGGGCCGGCGTGCAGTCGATCCCCAAGGGCCAGATGGCGGCGGCGCAAGCGATGGGCATGACCTACGGCCAGACCATGCGCCTGATCATCCTGCCCCAGGCGTTCCGCAAGATGACCCCGCTGCTGTTGCAGCAGAGCATCATCTTGTTCCAGGACACCTCGCTGGTCTACACCGTGGGCCTGGTGGACTTCCTCAACTCCGCCCGTTCCAATGGCGACATTATCGGCCGCTCCAATGAGTTCCTGATCTTTGCCGGTGTCGTCTACTTCATCATCAGCTTTGCCGCCTCGCTGCTGGTCAAGCGTCTGCAAAAAAGGTTTGCCGTATGATCTCTATCAAGAACATCAACAAGTGGTATGGCGACTTCCAGGTGCTGACCGATTGCAGCACCGAGGTCAAGAAAGGCGAAGTGATCGTGGTGTGCGGGCCGTCCGGCTCGGGCAAATCCACCCTGATCAAATGCGTCAACGCCCTGGAACCGTTCCAGAAAGGTGACGTGGTGGTCGACGGCACTTCGATTGCCGACCCGAAGACCAACCTGCCGAAACTGCGCTCGCGCGTTGGCATGGTGTTCCAGCACTTCGAGCTGTTCCCGCACATGACCATCACCGAAAACCTGACCGTCGCGCAGATCAAGGTGCTGGGGCGCAGCAAGGAAGAAGCCACCAAGAAAGGCCTGCAACTGCTGGAGCGCGTTGGCCTCTCGGCGCATGCCCACAAGCACCCGGGCCAGCTTTCCGGTGGCCAGCAGCAGCGCGTGGCGATTGCCCGCGCCCTGGCCATGGACCCGATCGTCATGCTGTTCGACGAACCGACTTCGGCCCTGGACCCGGAGATGGTCAACGAAGTACTGGACGTGATGGTGCAACTGGCCCACGAAGGCATGA
The DNA here is from genome assembly GCF_000730425.1 of Pseudomonas fluorescens. Lineage (NCBI taxonomy): Bacteria > Pseudomonadati > Pseudomonadota > Gammaproteobacteria > Pseudomonadales > Pseudomonadaceae > Pseudomonas > Pseudomonas fluorescens. The sequence continues at coordinate 2,529,992 of NZ_CP008896.1, forward strand.
CCATGATGTGCGTGACCCACGAGATGGGCTTCGCCCGCAAAGTGGCCGACCGCGTGATCTTCATGGATGCCGGCAAGATCATCGAAGACTGCCCCAAAGAAGAGTTCTTCGGTGATATCAGCGCCCGCTCCGAACGTGCGCAGCACTTCCTCGAGAAAATCCTGCAGCACTAAAACACGACCGGCACAGTAGGAGCCGGCTGGCCGGCGATGGGGCCCTTGAAATCCCTGGTGATCTCTAGGCCCTCATCGCTGGCAAGCCAGCGCCTACATTAATCCGCGCCCTTAGTGGGTAAGTGCAGTGGTTGACCCAAGGCATCTGTGATGAAATGCGACCCCACCCTCTATCGCGCCGCGCCGCCATCCCTTGCCGTGAAGCCTCGTCTGATTCGCCAATTGTTCCTGCCCCCCCTGATCATCCTGTTGATGATCGGCCTGGGCTTTATCGGCTTCTGGACCAGCGAGCACTACGGCATCCGCACCCTGGGCGAGAACGGCGAGCGCCAGCTGGAATTGCATGCGCGCACGGTCGAGAGTGAGATCAGCAAGTACACCTACCTGCCCAGCCTGCTGGAGCTGGAATCCAGCGTCTCCAAGCTGCTGGCCGAACCGAACCCGGAACACCGGCAAGCAGTCAACGAATACCTCGAAGGCCTGAACCGGCGTAGCCGCAGTCGGGCGATTTATGTGATGGACACCACCGGCCGTGTGATGGCTACCAGTAACTGGCGCGATGCCGACAGTTACCTGGGCGAAGACCTGTCGTTTCGCGCCTATTTCCAGAATGCCGTGCGTGGCCAGCCGGGCCGTTTCTATGGCATCGGCAGTACCAACGGCGAACCCGGCTACTACCTGGCCCATGGCCTGGAGGAACGCGGCAAGATCATTGGCGTCGCGGTGGTCAAGGTACGCCTGGAGGCGTTGGAAGAGCGCTGGCAGCGTGCGCGCCTGGAAGCCTTTGTCAGCGACGAGAACGGCATCATCATCCTCTCCAGTGACCCGGCACGCAGACTCAAGGCGGTGCGCCCACTGAGCGATGACACCAAGGAACGCCTGGCCCGCAGCCTGCAGTATTACTGGGCGACCCTCAATGAACTGCAACCCCTGGCCCGCGAACAGCTCGACGCCGGCACCGAGAAACTGACGTTCCCCGCCAACAGTGAAGTGGTGACCGACGACCAGGAAGTCACCTACCTGGCCCAGACCCGGCCCCTGAACGATACGCCGTGGAATTTCACCCTGCTCACCCCGCTCAACGACCTGCGCCAGGCGGCGATCAATCAGGGCATCCTCGTTGCGGTAGCCTTTGCCCTGGTGGCATTCCTGCTGATTGCCTGGAACGAGCGACGCAAGGTCATTGCCACGCGCCTGGCCGCCCGGGAGGCCCTGCAGGAAGCCAACAACCAGTTGGAACGGCGGATTGCCGAGCGCACCAGCGACCTGCGGGCCAGCAACGAGCGACTCAAGGCGCAGATCCGCGAACGACGGCAGGCCGAAGAGACCCTGCGTCGGGCCCAGGACGAATTGGTCCAGGCCGGCAAGTTGGCCGCCATCGGCCAGATGTCCACCAGCATCGCCCATGAACTGAACCAGCCCCTGGCCGCCCTGCGCACCTTGTCCGGCAATACCGTACGCTTCCTGGAGCGCGGTGCACTGGAAACCGCCAGCACCAACCTCAAGACCATCAACGAATTGATCGACCGTATGGGCCGCATCACCGCCAGCCTGCGCTCGTTTGCCCGGCGTGGCGACGACCAGGGCGAAGCCAGCCTGGGCAAGGCCGTGGAGGCAGCATTCCAGGTCCTGGGCAGTCGCCTCGACAGCCTGCCACTGACCGTACACCGTGGCTTCAGCCAGGCCATGTTGCAGATCGACCAGACGCGCCTGGAACAGATCCTGGTCAACCTGATCGGCAACGCCCTGGATGCGATGCACGCCCAGCCCGCCCCCGAGCTGTGGCTGGAAAGTGACCTCCACGACGGCAAGTACCGCCTGTGGGTGCGGGACAACGGGCATGGCATCGACCCGCAGATCCGCAAGCATCTGTTCGAACCTTTTTTCACCACCAAACCCGGCGAGCAAGGGTTGGGCCTGGGCCTGACCCTGTCGGCCAGCCTCGCGGCGGCCACCGGCGGCAACCTCGCCGTCGAGCACCCGGCCGATGGTGGTACGGCCTTTGTCCTGAGCCTGCCCCTGGCAGGCCATCAACCCGGCGAATCGATATGAACAGCCAACCCAATACCGAACTGACTGTGCTGATCGTCGAAGACGATCCCCACGTGTTGCTCGGCTGCCAGCAAGCCCTGGCCCTGGAAGATATTCCCAGTGTCGGCGTGGCCAGTGCCGAAGAAGCGCTCAAGCGCGTCGGCGAGAACTTTGCCGGCATTGTGATCAGTGATATCCGCCTGCCTGGCATCGACGGCCTGGAGCTGTTGACCCGCCTCAAGGCCCTGGATAAAAGCCTGCCGGTGGTGCTGATCACCGGCCACGGCGACATTTCCATGGCCGTTGGTGCGATGCGCAATGGCGCCTATGACTTCATGGAAAAACCTTTCTCCCCGGAGCGCCTGGTGGACGTGGTCCGCCGCGCCCTCGAACAGCGTGGCCTGGCCCGGGAAGTCTGGGCGCTGCGCCGGCAACTGGCCGAGCGCGATTCCCTGGAAGGCCGGATCATCGGGCGCTCGCCAGCGATGCAGAACCTGCGCGAATTGATCGCCAACGTCGCCGACACCTCGGCCAATGTGCTGATCGAAGGTGAAACCGGCACCGGTAAGGAGCTGGTCGCCCGCTGTCTGCACGACTTCAGTCGCCGCCACGCCCACCAGTTCGTCGCCCTGAACTGCGGGGGCCTGCCGGAAAACCTGTTTGAAAGCGAGATTTTCGGTCACGAAGCCAACGCCTTTACCGGTGCAGGCAAACGGCGTATCGGCAAGATCGAACATGCCCATGAAGGCACGCTGTTCCTCGATGAAGTGGAAAGCATGCCAATGAACCTGCAGATCAAACTGCTGCGGGTCCTGCAAGAGCGCACCCTGGAACGCCTGGGCTCGAACCAGAGCGTGGCCGTGGATTGCCGGGTCATCGCGGCCACCAAATCCGACCTCGACGAGCTGAGCCGCGCCAGCCAGTTCCGCAGCGACTTGTACTACCGCCTGAACGTAGTGACCCTGGAACTGCCGCCGCTGCGTGAGCGCCGCGAAGACATCCTGCAACTGTTTGAACACTTCCTGCAGCAGTCATCCCTGCGCTTCGACCGCATCGCCCCGGAGCTGGACAACCAGACCCTGTCCAGCCTGATGAGCCATGACTGGCCCGGCAACGTGCGTGAACTGCGCAACGTCGCCGAGCGTTTTGCCCTGGGCCTGCCGGCCTTCAAGAAAAGCGGCGCCAGCACCGACAACCATGGCCTGGCCTTTACCGAAGCGGTGGAAGCCTTTGAGCGCAACCTGCTCAGCGACGCCCTGCAACGCAGTGGCGGCAACCTGACCCAGGCCAGCCTGGAACTGGGAATGGCCAAGACCACCCTGTTCGACAAGGTCAAGAAATACGGCCTGAGCCATTAAGGAGTAAGGCGTGGATTTAGTTTTCAAGGCCGCCCTCGGTGCGGCGGTGGTGTTGATCCTGGCGATGCTGGCCAAGACCAAGAACTACTACATCGCCGGGCTGGTGCCGCTGTTTCCGACCTTTGCCCTGATCGCCCACTACATCGTCGGCAAGGGCCGTTCGGTGGACGATTTGAAGACCACGATTGTGTTCGGCATGTGGTCGATCATTCCGTACTTTGTCTACCTGGCGACCTTGTATGTAATGGTCGACCGCCTACGGCTGGAGGCCTCCCTGGCGGTGGCCGCAGTGGCGTGGCTGATGGCGGCGACGGTGCTGGTCAGCGTGTGGGTACGCATCCACGCCTGACCCACCTCAATCACATGTGGGAGCGGGCTTGCTCGCGAAAGCGGTGGATCAGTCGACCTCTAAATTGACTGATCCACCGCTTTCGCGAGCAAGCCCGCTCCCACATTTTGATCAGTGTTTCAGCGCACGATCTTGTCGATCTGGATGCCGAGCTTTTTCAAGCGGTACCAGAAGCTGCGCTCGGAGATGCCGATCCTCGACGCCGCAGCGGCCTGTACCCCATTGCTCTCCTGCAACGCCGCCAGGATGTAGGCCTTCTCCACTTCCGCCAGCGCCGCATCCAGGTCCTGGGGTACGCCCGGGCCTTCGCTGAGGATCGTCGTCACGCCCCGCTCCGTGGGTTGGGACGCGAACAGATAGGCTGGCAGGTCAATGTCCTCGATCACCGGGCTGGCAGCCACGATGGTCGCGCGCTCCACGCAGTTTTGCAGCTCGCGGATATTGCCCGGCCAGCTGTAGGCGGCCATGGCCTGCAAGGCATCTGCGCTGAAGCCGGTGATGCGTTTTCCGGCATTGGCACTCAGGCTGTGGGCAAAGTGCCGGGCCAGCGGGGCGATGTCTTCGACGCGCTCGCGCAGGGCGGGCAGTGGGATCGGGAACACGTTGAGACGGTAGTAGAGGTCCTCGCGAAATTCCTTGTTCGCCACTGCATCCAGCAGGTTCTTGTTGGTGGCGGCGATCACTCGCACGTCCACCTTGCGTTCGCGCGGATCGCCCACCGGCTCGATCACCCGCTCCTGCAAGGCGCGCAGGATCTTGGCCTGCAACGCCAGGGGCATGTCACCCACTTCATCAAGAAACAGCGTGCCCTTGTCGGCCTGCATAAAACGCCCTACCCGGTCGGCCACGGCGCCGGTAAATGCGCCTTTGCGATGGCCGAACATCTCGCTTTCCAGCAAACCTTCGGGGATCGCGGCGCAGTTGACCGCCACAAAGGGTTTGTCTGCGCGGTTGCCATGCTTGTGGATGGCGCGGGCGACCATTTCCTTGCCGGTGCCGCTTTCGCCGGTCAACAGGATGGTCGCGTTGCTCTCGCGTACCGAGTCCACCGCGTGCAGCACCCGCCGAAACGCCGGGCTATCGCCCACCAGGCTATCGAACTGCGCGTGCTCATCGAGCTCGGCACGCAGCCGTGCGTTGTCGCGCATGATGTCGCGAAACTGCAAGGCCTTGGCCACGGTGATATCCAGCTCGTCGATATCGAAGGGCTTGGCAATGTAGTCGTAGGCGCCGTTGCGCATCGACTGCACGGCATTCTTCACGGTGCTGTAGGCCGTCATCACAATCACTGGCAACTGCGGGTAGCGCACCTTGATCTCGGCCAGCAACTGCGGGCCATCCATGCCGGGCATGCGCCAGTCGCTGATCACCAGGTCGATGTCTTCCTGCTCCAGCACCTTGAGGGCATGCAGGCCATTGCCGGCGATAAACACCTGGATGTCGTTCTGGCTCAGGGCCGACGACAGCAAATCGCAGAGCTTGGGCTCGTCGTCGACCACCAATATGTTATGCGTCATGACTCTCCTCGTCGTCGCCGTCATCTTCGCCGTTGGCCGGAATGTACAGGCTGAAGGTGGCGCCAGCATCTTTCTCGCTAGTGCATTCGATGCGGCCCTCGTGGCTTTCCATGATGGAATAGACTTTCGCCAGGCCAAGGCCCGTGCCCGACGCCTTGGTGGTGACGAAGGGGGTAAAGATCCGCTCGATCATTGCAGGCTCGATGCCCTGGCCACTGTCGCTGATGCTGATCACCGTGCAGCCATCGACCCGACTGATGCTCAAGGTCAGGCGCCCGTCCTGGGGCATGGCGTCGACGGCGTTGAGGATCAGGTTCAGGCACGCCTGCTTGATTTGCTTGGCGTCGGCATAGAGGGTGGCGCCGGGCGCCTGGTCGTCAAGGCGTGCGTCGATGGCATGGCTGGCCAACTCCGGCGCGCAGAAGCCAAGGATTTCCTCCACCAATGGCCGCGCCAGTTGCCGGGTGCGCAGTGGTTCGCTGGGCTTGGCGAAGTCGAGGAAGTCGGTAATCAGGTCATTGATCCGGCTGACTTCGCTGACCACGTATTCCAGGTGGCGCTTGTCGGTCTGGGGCAGGTCCGTGCGGCGGTGCAGCAGTTGGGTCGCGGTCTTGATGATACCCAGCGGATTGCGGATTTCATGGGCCAGGCCCATCGCCACTTCGCCCAGGGCATGCAGGCGGTCTCGGCGGCGCAGTTGGGCTTCGAGGTGATGCAGCTCGCCCAGGCGCTCGGTCATATGGTTGAAGGTGCTGCTCAGTTGCGCCAACTCGTCACCGCCGGTGACGGCCACCCGGTGCTGGTAGTTGCCACTGATCACCGCACTCACGCCCTGGGACAATTCGCGCAGCGGCCGGGTCAGGTGCCTTGAGACCAGCACCCCGGCACCCAGGGACAGCGCCGAACTGAGCAGGAAAATCAGCACGAACAGATTGCTCTGGTTCACCAGCCCCACCAGGCTGGTGTGGCGCAACAGGCCACTGAAGATCACACCCTGCAACTCGCCAGTGTCATTGAAGATCGGCCAGTACAGGCCGCTGTAGTTACTGGTGAACTGTTCACTGGGCTGCTTGGTGCTGCGCAGCAGGGTTTCCACGGATTTCGGCACGCGGGTGGGATGGTCTTCAAAACGCTGGGTAGAGAAAATCTCCGAGAAGCCATCGGTATTGGCCAGGTACAGGCGCAAGTCCAGGGAGTGTACCTCGGCGACACTGGTCAGGAAGCTACTGTCCAGGTAGGTGCCTACCAACAGTTCGTAATCGACGCCATCCTGACTGGTCTCGAACGAGGAAATCACTGCCCCGGTGGCCACGCCACCGACCTGCACGGTTTGCAATACGGCATTGGGGGCAAGGCTGATCTGTTTCACCACATCATCACCCACCGTGCTGAACATCACTTTGCCGTCACTGGTGCGAATCAGGGTTACCACGTCAATATCAGTAGCCCTGGCAATGTCCGCGATCAAACGGTCATGACGCAGCGCTTCGTGGGTGGACAGCGGGCGCACATATCGCAGGAAAATCTGCGCCACACGGGCGTTGTCGTGCAGGATGTCGCTGACTTCATCCTTGACGATGCGGGTCGATTCCTGCAGCCAGATGCGCACGTTGCTGTCGAAAATCTGCGACAGCGTGGTGGCCGCCAGTTCGGCGGCGATCATCGTCGGGATCACCGTCACCAGCCAGAACGCCAACACCAGCTTGCGCTGCAGGCTCCAGCGGGAAATGGCAAATGGGCGGGCTTTCTGGCGGGTCTTGGCAATCATCGGGTTTCGCTTATTGCAGCAGCCATGGCAGGGTCGGATCGGTCCGGGCGAATAAACACTTTTACCACCTTGAGCAGGGTGTCGATCAGGCGGTTGCGGTGCTGGAAGAACAGCACGTTGCCCGCGAACTCGCAGCCCAGGCGTAGCTTACTGGCATACCCGGCCTGCCCGCACTCATACAACGCAATATTGTGCTCGATGCAATAGTCGACGTTGGTCAGCCAACTGCGAAAGTACAAGTTGTGTTCGCGGCTGTGGGCCAGGTCGTGGGCAAAGAATTTGTCGATCAGGCGATGCTGGTCCAGCAGCACCAGGTTGAACGCCACCAATTGCCCATCCACCCAGTAAAGTACACAGCGCGCCCGTTGTTCAAGCCGGGCGAGCACCTGGCTGAAATAACCGGCAGGCAGGCGTTCAAATTGCAGGTCGGCACGGGCCAGGGTCGCTTCATAGAGGCGCATGAGGTCGGGCAGCACGTCATCGACATTGTCCCGCCACTCTACCTGCGGCCCCGGCGCGCGCAGCTTGCGCCGCAAATCCTTGCGCGTGGACTTGCCCAGGGAGCCCAGGTAGGCATCCACCGAACCGTAGGGCAGCGGCAGCAGCCCGGTCGGCAGGCTGGGCATGCTGTGCAGGCCGGCGGCCTTGCAGCTGTCGGCCCAGTCCTGGTCCAGGGTCGGGGCGTCCTTGACCGCCAGCAGGCCGATGCCCAAGACATCGGCGTCCCGACGTGCCGCGCTCAGCAGTTGCTCCAGCAAGGCGCCACGCCGTGACGCAGGTACACCGCTTGCGACACCGGCATGGCATTGCTCGGCCACTGGCGAGCCGATGGCGTAAAGGCCCAGGCGCAACACCCCGGGCCACCAGCGCTCCAGACGTTGGGTGAAACGCTTGGCGAAGCCCGACACGGTGGTGTCGAGGCGGTAATGGGTAATAAACGCCGGGGCGACCGCCAGCAGTTGCCCGTCCTCGTAGAGGGCCAGGTAACGCCATTGGAAGTCGTCGATGCCCGCATTTTCCACGGCGACGTAGTAGTCCCAATCTTCCAACGCCTGGGGAAAGCAGTCGTTCCAGGCACTGCGGTCGATGGCGTGGATGGTTGAGTAGGCTTTAGCGCTGATCACAGCATTTCCTTAATCTAAAAACACCGCGCAAACCGGGCCACATGCATCATCGTTCACGACCATCGCGGGGCTGCGTCAGGCCCGGCGATACTCGTCCACAGGGGTGGTGTGCTGCTCGATAAAGTCGGCACTCAACTCGATCACACGGCGGTATTGCAGGTCGACGGTGATCATGTGGTAGCAGTTGTCCAGCAGGATCTTGGTCACCGGCCCGCCCAGGTGACGCTCCACATAATCGGCGTTCCAACGGCTGGTGATGTCATCCTCGATGGAGTGCAGCACCAACGCCGGGGTCTTGATCGAGGGCATGCGTTTTTTCACCACGGCGTTCATCCAGTGCAGCTCGCGTACGGTGACGCCTTCCATGGTCAATAACCCGGCCTCGCTGCTCTCGCCCTCTTTCATCTGCCGCTCGACAATGGCCCGCAGGCGCTCGTTCTTGATGCCGTAGGGCGGCTTCTCGGTGAAACGGAACAGGCGCACGCCGAAGGGGATGCGGATCAGCAACGGCGTGATGAACGCCATTTTGTTGATGCTCCAGCCGTCGTACTTGAGGGTCGTGGAGTACATCAGCAGCCCCGCAACCTGGCCCGCAAACTCCGAAGCCAGGTACATCGACATCACCGCCCCCATGGACAAGCCCCCGACGAACACCTGCCCATGGCGCTGCCGCACCCCGACGAAGGTCTTGCGCACGCCCTCGTACCAGTCGCGCCAGCCGGTAGCCTGCAGGTCTTCGTTGCCCCCGCAGTGCCCGGCCAGCGTTGGCACGTACACCGTGCAATTGCCCCCCTTGGCCAGGCCCTGGGCGACCCGCCGCAGCTCGGTCGGGGTGCCGGTCAGGCCGTGGATCAACAAGACCCCGACCGGACCGTTGCCGAGAACGAAGCCGGCGTTGCCTTCGCCGAGATCGATATCGGCCAGGTTCACCGCTTCATCGCTCGGGTCAGCAGTTGCTCCAGCAGCTTCAAGCCCAGGTCGATTTCCGGGTAGCTGATTTCCAGGGACGGCGCCAGGGTGATCACGTTCTTGTAGTAACCGCCCACATCGAGGATCAGCCCGAGTTTCTGGCCGTCGACCAGCATGTCACCTTTCATGCCCTCCTCAACCATGTAGTCCAGGGTCGCCTTGTCTGGCGTGAAGCCATCGGGGCCGCAGATTTCGCAGCGCAGCGCCAGGCCCAGGCCATCGACGTCGCCGATGATCGGAAAGCGCTTTTGCAGGTCCTGCAGGCCTTCAAGGAAGTATTTGCCCTTGGCCATGACCATCGCGCCGTAGTCGACTTCGCTGGTCATCTTGAACATTTCCAGGCCCACCGCCGTTCCCAGTGGGTTGGAGGCAAACGTGGAGTGGGTGGAACCCGGCGGGAAGAGTTTCGGGTTGATCAGCTCTTCCTTGGCCCAGATGCCGCCCAGGGGGTTGAGGCCGTTGGTCAGGGCCTTACCGAACACGATCACGTCCGGCTGCACATCGAAGTGCTCGATCGACCACAGTTTGCCGGTGCGCCAGAAGCCCATCTGGATTTCGTCGACCACCATCAGGATGCCGTGCTGGTCGAGCACCTGCTTGAGCTCGCTGTAGAAATTCATCGGCGGGATCACGTAGCCGCCGGTGCCCTGGATCGGCTCCACATAGAAGGCTGCGTATTCGCTCTGGCCGACTTTCGGGTCCCACACACCGTTGTATTCAGTCTCGAACAGGCGCGCGAACTGTTGCACGCAATGGCTGCCGTACTCTTCCTTGGTCATGCCCTTGGGGCCGCGGAAGTGGTAGGGGAACGGGATGAAGTTGGCGCGTTCGCCAAAGTGGCCGTAGCGCCGACGGTAGCGGTAGCTGGAGGTGATGGACGACGCGCCGAGGGTGCGCCCGTGGTAGCCGCCTTCAAAGGCGAACATCAGGCTCTTGCCGTTGCTGGCGTTACGCACGACCTTGAGCGAGTCCTCGATGGACTGCGAGCCGCCGACATTGAAATGCACACGCCCGTCGAGGCCGAATTTTTTCTTCGCATCCACCGCGATCATTTCTGACAGCTCGATCTTGCCCTTGTGCAGGTACTGGCTGGCGATTTGCGGCAGGGTGTCGATTTGCTGTTTCAGCGCATTGTTCAGGCGCGGGTTGGCGTAGCCGAAGTTGACCGCCGAGTACCACATTTGCAGGTCGAGGTAGGCCTGGTCTTCGGTGTCCCACACATAGGAACCTTCGCAACGGCTGAAGATACGCGGCGGGTCGATGTAGTGAACGGTGTCGCCGTAGGAGCAGTATTTGGCCTCTTTATCCAGCAGAACCTGGTCTTCGGCGGTAGCGATACGGATATCAGACATGATGAAAGAGTTCCTGAGTGTCGGAAGAAAAGTGGGTGGCATTGGCGGCGCTGCCCTGGGGCAGTTTGGCCAGCAAGGCCGGGAGTTCGGCAAAGGTGTCGAAACACAGATGGGGGATGGCGTGGGCCTGGCAGTACTGCGCCAGGCTGCCCTTGGCAAAGACAAAATCGGCAGTGGTGGACACGCACATATCGGACTTGCCGTCGCCAATCACCAGCACCCGTTTGTTACGCGGGGTGGACTTGCATTTGCAGTTGCCCGAGGCCGCGCGGCAGGCGTCACTGGAATGGGGGAAGTCGATGCGCCAGCTGTTCTGGTCGACCTGGCGCAGGCGGTTGGCGATGATCGGCAGCAGGGTCACGTAGTTGCGTGACAGGATCCGCGCGATGCCTTGCTCAATGCCGTCGCTGACCACCTCAAGGGAAGCGCCGAGGCCCAGGACGTGGTCGACGAAGTCCGGGAAATCCGGATCGATCTCGACCGTGTCGAAGTACGCCAGCAGTTCGGCCGGTGTCGCCTTGATCAGCGCCAGTTGGCGGCTCAGGCATTCGCGTGAACCGATATGGCCGTCCAGCCATTGCTGTTCGATGGTTTCCCACTCGGGGCCGGCGAAACGTTGGAGCACGTTGTCGATGACATCGGTGGGTGTGATGGTCCCATCGAAGTCACACACGATATGCCAGTCATTCATCTGCGTTTACCTTGGATGCTAGCGCGCTGATGCGCCGTTGCCAGGGATAGAGCAGGGACTGTGCCAAGTGGGGAAAGCCCAACGGGGCCGGGGCTCGCGGGCGTGCCGGGGCGATAAACCACGCCCCGGAGCTACAATTTTTGTAGGTCTCTACAAACAAGATGAGTGCTTGCGCAGCCCCCCGCGCCTGGGCGTTCATGCGCGTATGTTTTCGAGAGAGCAATCCCATGAAGTACAGGATGAGTTCGGCGCTGTTCGCCGGTTTGCTTGGCCTCTGGGCCGGCGCGGCAGTGGCGCAAGGCATCAGCGGTGAGGTCGGCCTGGGCGCCAGCTACCAGCCCCGCGAGCCCACCGGCAGCCGCTATCACACGGTGCCGGTGCCCTACTTCGACCTCGATTGGGGAAATGTCAGCCTTGATACCGACGACGGCCTGACCTGGAGTGCGCTCAACCACAATGGCTTCAGCGCTGGCCCCTACCTCAACTACCTGCCCGGGCGCACGGCCAATGGCCCGCTACAGGGCTTGCGGGATGTGTCGGACATGGCCGAGGTTGGCGGGTTTGTCCAATATGCACCGGCTGACTTCTGGCGGGTCTACGCGCAGCTGGGGCGCAGTGTGGGCGGCGCTCATGAGCAGAGCGGCGTACTCGGCAGGCTCGGCGGTGAACTGGGTTACCCATTGGGCGGCGGGGTCATTGGCAGCACCGGGCTGGTGGCACACTTTGCCGACGACAGCCAGGCCCAGACGTTTTTCGGCGTAGACGAGCATGAGGCGGCGGCATCGGGGTTTCGCCCGTACAACGCCAGCGGCGGGTTCCAGAACCTGACGTTGACCCAGAGCCTGCAGATCCCGCTGGCGCCCAAGTGGTCGTTGCTCACCAGTGCCAGTTGGGTGCATCTGGTGGGATCGGCGGCCGACAGCAGCATCGTGCGCCAGGCCGGCGAGGTGAACCAGGGGCAGGTACAGACGGCGATCAGCTACACCTTCGATTGACTTTCTAAAGCCCCACCCCCACTCGACCGCGTCCATCCTGTAGGAATACGCTCAAAATGTGGGAGCGGGCTTGCTCGCGAAAGCGGTGTATCAGCCTGGAATTACTTAACTGACCCACCGCCTTCGCGAGCAAGCCCGCGCCCACATTTGTCCGGCATTCCAGTCTGGGGTTAGTTTTCTTCGCCCTCGGCCAGCAGCGCGATCCCGCCAATAATCACCACCACGCCCACCCAGTGCAGGACGCTGATGTGCTCACCCAGGCCCAACCACGAGCCGAGCAACACCACCACAAACACCAGCGAGCTCAGGGGAAAAGCCAGGGACAGGCTGCTGCGCCGCAGGATCAGCATCCACACAAAGAACGCACCGATGTAACAGGCAATAGCCGCCAGAATCCCGGGATTGACCGCCACCGCCGCCAGCCATTGCCAGTTGAAATCCATCTGCCCGATTTGATCGCCGGCGATCTTGGTAAACAGCTGGCCGGCGCTTTCGGTGAGGATCAACAACGCCCATAACACCAGCGTGCCCAGGCGCCCATGCAGCCAGCCTGCCGGGCGGATAGCGATTTCTTGCGAACTCATGATTGCGCTCCTGCTACCGCCACCAGCATCACGCCGGCGGTAATCACCAGAGTGCCCAGCCAGCGCCGGCGGCTGACGGTCTCCCCCAGCACCACTTTGCCCGCCAGCACCACCCCGCAATAAGCCAGCGCAGCGGCCGGGAACAGCAGGCTCAACGGCGCACGGGACAAGGCTTCGAGCCAGACAAAAAATTCGATGACATAGGCGCCGATTCCCGCCCACAGCAGCGGCGCATTGAACACCTGGCCCCAGAAGGCATTCAGGCGAAACCCGCCGTCCAATTCGGGCAAGCGGTCCAGGCCCAGTTTGAAACACAGTTGGCCGATCACATCGAGCACGATGGAAAAGGCCACCAACAACACTACGGTCAGGGTCACGGGAACAGTTCCTCGAACAGGTTGATCAACGCCTCATTGGTCGCCGCGTTACGCAACAGATCATCCGCGCTCCAGCGTTCGGCCGGCGGCTGGTCGGACTTGGCCTCCCAACGCTTGAAGGCGTTGCTGAACGCAGGCGTAGCAAACTCGCCACATACATCGATGCCGATGATCCGCTTGCTCGCCGCCAACGCACGCAAGGCCTGCAACAGATGGGTCAGGCGCATGCCGCCCTGGTCCCAGTTGGTGGCCGCGTCTTCGCTGGCCAGCACGTCCTTGTCGAGGGTGATCCACACCGCCTCGGTGGGCAGGCTGGCGATCATCTGCTCAAGGAAGGCGGGCCAGTCGAGCTCAGCCAGGTTGCGCCAGTGCAGGTGGTTTTCCTGTTGTGCGTGGCCGGCACCATCCCCGACGCGGCCCCAGACTTTCGACGGTGGGTGCTGCCACGGAAACAACTGCAAGTGACCGCGCCTGAGGGCCCCAAGGTTGCCGCCACGCAGTTGCGGGTTATGCAAGTCGTCGCTGCATGGGCCGAGGGTGACGATACGTTTGATCGCCGGCATCTTCAGCGCCTGGTTGACCCACGAGCCGCAGTGCCGTCGCGGTGCCAGGCGTACCCAGTCAGGATGGTTGTCAAAGTGGATCAGGCTGATGGGCTCCTGCACCTCGGCGAGAAAGGCCGGGGTCAGGTGGTGATAGTCGCCGGAGCCGACAAAGAAGATTTCTGGTCGCGCTGTGGTTGGCCGGAGCCTTTGGGCCAGGCGCTGGGCAAAGCGCTTCCAGGTTTTTTCGGTGGACCACAGGCGCAGTTTCGGGCCCAGGTCGAGCAGGTCCAGGCGCGTGGCTTGACCACTGGCCAGACGCCGGGCAATGGGTGCCTGGGCCGTGAGGCTGTGGTCGAGATCGAGAATATTCAAGGTAATGTTTCACCCCCTGGCAGTGCCCAGCCGCATGCCGGCGGGGCTTTAGGGGGGTAATGCAAGGGATGGGCCAGGGCCAGTGAAACAGCGACGAACCCATGTGGGAGCGGGCTTGCTCGCGAAAGCGGTGTATCAGCCAAGTATTTCTTAACTGATACACCGCTTTCGCGAGCAAGCCCGCTCCCACCGTTGGTCGGTGGTGTTTGTTAGCTTTTGGACTCGTTGATGATCTGGCGGATCGCGCCAACAAACGCCTCAGCCGGCTGCCCGCCACTGACCGCGTACTGGTCGTTGAACACGATGGTCGGCACCGAGGTCACGCCACGGGAGACCCACAGTTGTTCCTGCTCGCGGACTTCGGCGGCGTACTCGTCCGACGCCAGGATCTCGGCTGCACGCTTGAGGTCCAGCCCGACGCTTTCGGCAATGATTGCCAAGGTGGCGTGGTCGCAAGGGTTCTGGCCATCGCTGAAATAAGCCTTGAACAGCGCTTCCTTGAGGTTGTACTGCAGGCCCTCAAGCCCGGCCCAGTGCAACAGGCGATGGGCGTCGAAGGTGTTGTAGATACGGCTTTGGCCATCGGTACGAAAGGCAAAGCCCAGCGCTGCGCCCATGTCGCGGATGCGTTCGCGGTTGGCCTGGGACTCTTGGGCAGTGGAGCCGTATTTCTCGGTGATGTGCTCAACGATGTTCTGCCCTTCGGCGGGCATGTTCGGGTTCAGCTCAAAAGGCTGGAAGTGGATCTCGGCCTGCACTTCGGCGCCCAGTTGGTCCAGGGCTTCGGTCAGGCCGCGCAGGCCGATGACGCACCAGGGGCAGGACACGTCGCTGACGAAATCGATTTTCAGGGAAGTACTCATTCAGGCAACCTCGCAGGCATTACACGCCATAAATGTCGCACCATACACCTCTATGCGCCGCTCATAAAACCTTGGAAGGCTGCGCAGGATCAAGCTGTGCCCAATGCGTCGTGTCTTCACGGTGGGCTTGCAGGTAAGGCAACACCGCCGCCAGCAATGGCGCCTTGAACGCCTCCTGGAAACGATGGGCCAGGCCCGGGATCAGCCGCAACTGGCTGCCCTGGATATGCGCCGCCAGGTGTATGCCATGCATGACCGGCAGCAACGGGTCGGCCGTGCCGTGGACCACCAGGGTCGGCACCCGCAACTGATTGAGCAATGGCACCCGGCTCGGTTCGGCAAGGATTGCCATGATCTGGCGCTTCACGCCCTCGGGGTTGAACGCCCGGTCATAGGCCTGCGCCGCCTGTTGCAGCAAGGCCTGGCGGTCATCCTTGACCTCGGGGCTGCCCAGGGCCGCCAGCAAGTCGGCCTGCTGCTCCAGGGCCACTTCGCGGTTGGGCGCGCTGCGCCGTGACAGCAGTTGCACCAGCGCGGCATTGGGCGCGGGCAGGCCTTCGGCGCCGGAGCTGGTCATGATCAGGGTCAGGCTTTCCACGCGCTGCGGGGCCATGGCCGCCAGGTGCTGGGCGATCATCCCGCCCATGCTGGCGCCCAGCACATGGAACTGGCGGATCTGCAACGCATCCATCAACCCCAGGGCATCGTCAGCCATATCCGTCAGGGTGTAGGGCGCGGCCACCGGCAGGCCCAGCTTGTAGCGCAGCACTTCAAAGGTCAGGTTGGCGCTGGCGGGCGCCTGGCGCCAGGTGGACAGGCCAACATCGCGATTGTCGTAGCGGATCACCCGAAAACCCTGTTGGCACAGGGCGACCACCACTTCGTCCGGCCAGTGGATCAACTGCCCACCCAGGCCCATCACCAGCAACAGCGCCGGATCGGAAGCACGACCAATGCTCTGGTACGCCAGGCTCACCTGGTCCAGATCGACCCGCTCAGTCGGGACATTGACATCACATCGAGAAGCCGCAAAAGACGGCAGGCCAAACAGTAAGCTGGCCAGTAAAAGCAACACGCGCATGAAAAACACCGAAACGCAGAACCCCAGTAGAGCGCGAGTCTGATGAAGTTTGTTCAAGCGCGCTGCCACAGTTACGTGACAGTTTGATGAAGAGCGCCCAGCGGTCATGGTCGACAGATCTTGCAACATGAGACAAACTCACGCGATCCAAACTTGTCACAAATTATCCTCATGGAGAGCCCGTGCTCGAAATCCGTCATCTCAAGACCCTGCACGCGTTGCGCGAAGCCGACAGCCTGGTAGAAGCCGCCGAGCGTCTGCACCTGACCCAGTCGGCGCTGTCCCACCAGTTCAAGGAGCTGGAAGAACGCATGGGCATGCCGCTGTTTGTGCGCAAGACCAAGCCGGTACGCTTCACCAGTGCCGGCCTGCGCCTGCTGCAACTGGCCGACGCCACCTTGCCACTGCTGCGCGGCGCCGAACGGGATATCGCGCGCCTGGCCGGGGGCACGGCCGGGCGCCTGCATATGGCGATCGAATGCCACAGCTGCTTCCAGTGGCTGATGCCGACCATCGACCAGTTTCGCGATGCCTGGCCGGAAGTCGAACTGGACCTGGCCTCCGGTTTTGCCTTCGCCCCACTGCCGGCCCTGGCCCGTGGCGACCTGGACCTGGTGGTGACCTCCGACCCGCTGGAACTGGCAGGCATCACCTATGTGCCGTTGTTCACCTATGAAGCGATGCTCGCCGTAGCCAACCAGCACGCGCTGGCGAACAAGCCCTACATCGTGCCCGAGGATTTACTCAACGAAACCCTGATCACCTACCCGGTGGAGCGCGATCGCCTGGACATCTTCACGCGTTTCCTGGAACCGGCCGACGTCGAGCCGGCCCAGGTGCGGACCTCGGAACTGACGGTGATGATGATGCAGTTGGTGGCCAGCGGGCGCGGCGTCTGTGGCATGCCCCACTGGGCCCTGCACGAATACAGCTCGCGGGGTTATGTGAAGGCCAAGCGGCTGGGGGAGAAGGGCTTGTTCGCCACGCTGTACGCCGGGATCCGTGCGGATATGCTGGATGCGCCCTACATGCGTGACTTTTTGCTGACCGCCAAGGACACATCGTTTTCGACCCTGGATGGGGTCAGTGCAGTCCGTTGACAGTAGGCGCCGGCTTGCCGGCTCCTACTGGGGGTGTTTCAGGCGCTGCGCCGTTGCTCGAGCATCAGGCGCACCGCCAGGGCGGCCAGCACGAACCCCATGAAATAACGCTGGACCGCCAGCCACGTGGGGTTGTGGATAAACCAGGTGGCGATACTGGCCGCACACAGCGAGATCAGCAGGTTGACTACAAAGCTGACGCTGATCTGGGTAAAGCCCAGCATCAGGCTCTGGGTGAAGACCGAACCGTGCTCCGGGGTAATGAATTGCGGGAACACCGACAGGTAGAACACCGCGATTTTCGGGTTCAGGGCACTGGTCAGAAAGCCCATGGTCACCAGCTTGCGTGGCGAGTCGGCAGGCAGTTGCTGGGCTTCGAACGGCGAGCGAGCGCCCGGTTTCACCGCTTGCCAGGCCAGCCACAGCAAATACAGCGCACCGGCCCACTTCAGGACTTCATACGCCACGGGCACCGTGAGAAACACTGCGCTCAACCCGGCGGCGGCGGCGAACAGGTGCACGAAGAACCCCGCGACCACCCCCAGCAACGACGTCACCCCAGCCTTGCGGCCCTGGCAGATCGAACGGGAAATCAGGTAGATCATGTTCGGGCCGGGTGTCAGCACCAGCAGCAGCGAGGCGGCGGCAAAAATCAGCAGGTCGTTGAGGGGGATCACGGTTCAGTCCTTTGAGCCCGGCCTGTCAGGCGGTGGTGGCCAGCGATGAGCGATAGAAAGGCAGGATCAGGTCACGTGTCAAGGGCGCCAACGGCAGGCCGCCGTCGCCCGCCGGGTCGATCCAGCGCACTTCTTCGATCTCGGCGGCAGGGGTCACCGGTACGTCGATACGCACTTCAAACAGCTCGGCGTGTACGGTAAATCCCGGCTCGTTGGCTGCCGGGGCCGAAAACTGGCCAAGGTACTGCGCCGCTGCAGGGTCGATACGCAGCCCCAGTTCTTCATGCAGCTCACGGGCCAGGGCCTGTACCGGTTGCTCGCCCGCATCGATCTTGCCGCCCGGCTGCATGAAGGCCTGGGTGCCGCGCTTGCGCACCAGCAGGGTCTGGCCGTCGTTGCCGATCAACAGGGCGGCGGCGATGCGGAGGGTCTTGGGCATGAAATAAACGCCTTGGATAAAAAGGCCGTCAGGATCACATGACTCTCGATGCACCGCAAACCCTGTAGGAGTCGGCTTGCCGGCTCCTACAGGGTTGGGGGGTGTTCGGGCTCCTTGATGAACACGCTGTACCTGGCGCCTTCCATGGCTTCGAAGGCGATCAGCTTGTCCACCAGCGGCAGGTTCAAGACCTTGCCGGCATTGAGCAGCAGCATGCCGTTATCGGCATTGAGGTTGCGCGCCAGGACCATGCCTTCGGCCAGCTCGCGAGTCGTGAGCACCCGCACATTGGGGTCGCCCAGCGTTACGTCACTGAGGAACGCCGCACACGCCTGTACAAAGCCCTCGACCATGTCCGGGTCATACAGGCGCCCGGCGTATTTACGAATGTACAGCAGCGCCTCGTCGCTGTTCATCTGCCGCTCCAGGATCAGGCCGCGCTGCAACTCGATGAAGTCCACCGCCAGCTTCAGCAGACGCGAGCCCATGGGAATCGCCTCGCCCTTGAGATGATCCGGGAAGCCACTGCCATCCCAGCGTTCCTGATGATGACGGATCAGCCGTGCGGCGTCCTTCATCGGTTCCAGGGTCATCAACAGGGATTCGCTCTGGCTGGAATACTCGCGAAAACGCTCGCGGTCGGTGCTGTGCAGCAAGTCCGAGGGGGCAACCATCATGCTGTCGCTCCAGCTTAACTTGCCGATGTTGTAGAGCGCCGCCGCCATGGTCAGGTCGCGGCTGCTGGCGTCGTCCAGGCCATGGAGCACACACCAGGTGCGTACCAGCTCGATGATCTGGCGGTTGGTCTGCTTGCTGCGCGGCAGGCGCAGGTTGGCCAGCAACGAAAACACTTCGGTACCGGTGGCGTAGCTGTGCTTGAGTTCTTCGTAGGCCAGGTCGAGCATGTCGGCAGTCTGTTGCAATTCACTGGTGCGCGAGACCACACGCTTCTCCAGGGATGCATTGAGCTGCTTGAGCTCCTCGTTCTGCTGGCGGGTCAACTGTTCCAGGCGCAGGCGCTCACGCTCGGAATGCTGGTGAGCCAGGGACTGACGCAACGCCAGCAGCAGTTCGTCGTCCTTCCAGGGTTTGCTGAGGTAGCGGTAGATCTGCCCTTCGTTGATCGCCTTGACGATCAGCGTCAGGTCGGTCTCACCGGTCAACAGCAGACGCACGGTGTGGGGATAGTCACGGTGGATTTGCGCCAACAGCGTGGCGCCATCCATATCGGGCAGGCGCGCAGCACTCATCACCAGGTCCACGCAGCGGCCGGCGAGGATGGCCAGCGCCTCGTTGGCAGTGGTGGCGCTGCACAGTTCAAAGGGTTCCAGGCACAGTAACTGCGCGAGGCGTTCAAGCACGTCCGGGTGGGTGTCAATCAACAGCACCACCGGGCGTTCGGTCTCGGAATAGCTAACAGACTCTCCCACGGAACACCTCGGATCAAGTCGCGTCGGTGTGCGCTTCCTACGGTCAAGGTAACAGCCTCCTAGCTATTACCCAGCAGTTTAGTCGGTTTTCTGCCCAAATGGTGGCCTAATGATGCTATTGGCCGATTAATCAGGCCCCCGCGGTTTTGCCAGACGAGCCAAACGCGGCGAAACGCTTGTTGAACCCCGCGATGCGGCCTTCGGACTGGGTCTTGCGCTGCTGGCCGGTGTACACCGGGTGAGAGGCGCTGGAGACATCGAGGATCACGTAGGGGTAGGTGTTGCCATCGCTGTGTTGATAGGTGCGGTCGGTATCGACGGTAGAGCCAATCAGAAAGAAAACATCGGCTGCGGTGTCATGGAAGAGCACGTCACGATAATCAGGATGGATACCAGGTTTCATAGGGCCTCCGGGGCATTTTGGCAAATTCAATACGTTATACAATAACACTCATAGTGCACCTAAACGAGAACCCATTGCAATACCGACCCAAACGCAGGCTTTGGGCGGTTGCCCCGGCAAGGAACTCGCCCGTAAGCTGGGACTCTGTGTTGAACCGTGAAAGAACACAGGCACAAAAGCCTGGAGATCCGTGTAGGAGCTGGTTTGCCTGCGATTGCGTCCCCAAGGCCGCCCTCGCCGTCAAGCCGGCGCCTACAGGTCATAAAGAGTCCGAAGCCAAGGAAACCGTATGAGCCTGTCGTTGCTGAGTCGTTATGCGTTTTTTGCCGTGTGCGTGATCTTCACCCTCGCCAGCCTGCCGTTTATCGAACATGAATGGCTGTGGCCGATCACCCTGGTCACCGCCGTGTTGAGCCTGATCGGCATCTTCGACCTGTTGCAAAGCCCCCACGCGGTGCGCCGCAACTACCCGATCCTGGGCAATATCCGCTACCTGGTCGAAGGCATTCGCCCGGAAATCCGCCAATACCTGCTCGAATCCGACAGCGATGCCCTGCCCTTCTCCCGGGCCCAGCGCTCCCTGGTGTATTCCCGGGCCAAGAACGAAACAGCTGACAAACCCTTCGGCACCCTGATCGACGTGTATCAGTCCGGCTTCGAGTTCATCGGCCATTCCATGCGCCCGGCGCCGCTGAGTGATCCCAGCGCATTTCGCGTGATGGTCGGCGGCCCGCAGTGCACACAGCCGTACTCGGCGTCGGTGTTCAATATTTCAGCGATGAGTTTTGGCTCCCTCAGTGCCAACGCGATTCGCGCCCTCAACCAGGGCGCCAAGCTTGGTAACTTTGCCCACGACACGGGTGAAGGCAGCATCAGCCCCTATCACCGGGAACACGGCGGCGATCTGACCTGGGAACTGGGCAGCGGCTATTTCGGCTGCCGTACCAGTGACGGTCGCTTCGACCCGCAGCGCTTTGCCGTGCAGGCGCAAAACCCGCAGGTACGCATGATCGAGATCAAGATGAGCCAGGGTGCCAAGCCCGGCCATGGCGGGATTTTGCCCAAGCACAAAGTCACCCGGGAAATTGCCGAGACCCGCGGGATCCTGATGGGCGAAGACTGCATCTCGCCGTCACGCCACAGTGCGTTTTCCACGCCCATCGAACTGATGCAGTTCATCGCGCAGTTGCGGGAACTGTCCGGCGGCAAGCCCGTGGGCTTCAAGTTCTGCCTGGGTCACCCCTGGGAGTTCATGGGCATTGCCAAGGCCATGCTGGAAACCGGGATCCTGCCGGACTTTATTGTGGTGGACGGCAAGGAAGGCGGCACCGGCGCGGCGCCCGTGGAGTTCACCGACCATATCGGTGTGCCCCTGCGCGAAGGCCTGCTGTTTGTACACAACACCCTGGTGGGCTTGAACCTGCGCGACAAGATCAAGCTCGGCGCCAGCGGCAAGATCGTCAGCGCCTTCGATATCGCCAGCGTCCTGGCCATCGGTGCCGACTGGGCCAACTCGGCCCGCGGCTTTATGTTTGCCATCGGCTGCATCCAGTCGCAAAGCTGCCACACCAACAAATGCCCGACCGGCGTGGCCACCCAGGACCCCTTGCGCCAACGCGCACTGGTGGTGCCGGACAAGGCCCAGCGCGTGTTCAACTTCCACCGCAATACCCTCAAGGCCCTGGCCGAAATGCTCGCCGCCGCGGGGCTGGATCATCCGTCGCAACTGTCGGCCAAGCACTTGGTGCGGCGGATGTCCGCCACCGAGATCAAGTTGTTCTCGCAGTTGCATGTGTTCCTCAAACCGGGGGAGTTACTCACCGGCGAAGTGAACGGCGAGTTCTATTCGCGGATGTGGCAGATGGCCCGGGCGGACAGTTTTGAGCCGCACGAGGTGGAAGCTGCGTAAGTTCGACATTCATTCGCGCTGAACCGGACCACCGACGGCATCGTTGAAACAAGGAGACTCACCATGCCGCTGCTGGATTTCGCTGCACTGGCCGGGCAACTGCCGCAAAGCTGGAAATCATCCCGGGTCGGCCAGGTCGGCCCGGCCTGGATCAAAGTCCTGCGCATGAGCGAACAGGCCTACGAGGAAGAAACCCACGACTACAACGAAGGGTTGCTCGTCATCAGCGGCCGCCTGCACTTGTCCATTGGCGATGAGCAGGTCAAGGTCGAAGCTGGCCAGATGTATCTGGTCCAAGCCGGTATCGCCCACAGCGTGCTGGCTGGCAGCCACGGCACCCTGGTGATCATCGACGTCTAGCCGGGCGGGATGAGACATTCAGTAATACCCAACCTTTGCAATTGCTTACAAATACCGCCAACCTGCGCGCGCCCTACGTACGGGGCCTTCGTGGCCGACGTCCCGTTGTCATTATTAAACCATCTGTTCAAGAGCCCGCAGCCATGCTTAACGGACGCGACCCGCGCATCGACTTTTTTCGGGGCCTGGCGTTGATCTTCATTTTTTGGGATCACGTCCCCCACAACCCACTCGGCCAGATCACCCTGCGCAACTTTGGCTTCAGCGATGCCGCCGAGGTCTTCGTATTCCTCGCCGGCTACGCCTCCGTGCTGGCCTACAGCAAGGTATTGCAGCGCGAAGGCTACTGGATGGCATGCCTGAAAATCCTGCGTCGCGCCTGGGTGCTCTACGTGGTGCACATCTTCTTGCTGGCGATGCTGATGGGCATCGTGTTCTTCGCCAACAGCAAAGTGGAAACCCGCGACCTGGTCCAGGAAATGGGCCTCACGCACTTCATCACCAACCCGCAACAAGCCCTGACCGATGAGTTGCTGTTGCGCTTCAAGCCCAACCTGATGGACCCGCTGCCGCTGTATATCGTGCTGTTGCTCGGCCTGCCGCTGGTGCTGCCGGTGCTGGTGCGCAAGCCCCTGGCGGTGGTGGCGGTGTCGCTGGCGGTGTACCTGCTGGCCCCCCGGCTGGGCTGGAACCTGGCCGCGATTGCCGACGGAGTGTGGTACTTCAACCCGGTGACCTGGCAGTTGCTGTTCGTGCTCGGCGGGGCGGCGGCGATCCGCTCCAGCCAGCCACGGGCCGCCGAAACCCGGCCACTGCACCGGCAACCCTTGTTCCTGGGCGCGGCGGCCTATGCCGTAGTGGCCGGTGTGATCACCCTCTCCTGGCGCTGGCCCGAGGTCCACGATGCGTGGATGCCCGCCGTCATCAGCGACTGGCTGTACCCCATCAGCAAGACCGACCTGTCGCCGGTGCGCCTGGTGCATTTCCTGGCCCTGGTCTACGTCACGGCCAAGCTGCTGCCCGGTCGTGCCTGGACGCAAAACTGGCTGGCGCAGCAAAGCTGCCGCATGGGCCGCTATTCGCTGGAAGTGTTTTGCCTTGGGGTATTGCTGGCGCCCTTGGCGGACATGCTCAACGCCCAGGTCGACGATGCCTGGCCGATGCAGCTGTTCAGTGCGCTGCTGGGCCTGTTGTTGATGGCGGCACTGGCGGCCTGGCTGGAGTTCAACAAACGCTTGAATGCGCCTCAGCGCAGCCTGGCTGCGGGCAGTTGACGGGGCCTGAGCCGGTGGCCGCATTGCGCGGCCACCGGTGTCCGGTCGATCAGACCGACTGCGGTGCAGCCTGGGTCGGTTGCAGCTTGAACGCGTAAAACAGCACGGTCAGCAGTATCAGGAACGCCGGGCCGATATACAGGGCGATGCGGGTGTCCGGGAAGTACGCCATCAGGCCCACCACCAACACCAGGAACGCCAAGGCCAGGTACGAGCTGACCGGGTACAGCCACATGCGGTATTTCAGGGCTTTCTGCTCGGCGGGGCTCAGGCTCTTGCGGAACTTGAGCTGCGCCAGCAGGATCATCACCCACGTCCAGATCGCACCGAAGGTCGCAATGGACGTGACCCAGACGAAGACCTTCTCTGGCACCAGGTAGTTGAGCAGCACGCCCAGCAGCAAGGCGAAGATCGACAACAGCAGCGCCCGGCGGGGTACGCCATTGCGCGAAGTCGTGCCGAAGGTCGCCGGGGCCTGGCCGTTCTGCGCCAGGCTGTAGAGCATGCGCCCGGTGCTGAAGATCCCGCCGTTGCAGGACGACAACGCCGCAGTGATCACCACAAAGTTAATGATGCCAGCCGCTGTCTTGATGCCCAGGCGCTCAAAGGTCATCACAAACGGGCTGCCCTGGGTACCGATCTCGTTCCATGGGTAGATCGACAGGATCACGAACAACGCGCCGACGTAGAACAGCAGGATCCGCCAGAACACCGAGCCGATGGCATTGGGAATGGTCTTCTGCGGGTTCTTCGCCTCACCGGCGGTCAGGCCGATCATCTCCACGCCCAGATAAGCGAACATCACCATTTGCAGCGACATCAGCACACCGGTAATGCCGTTGGGCAGGAAGCCGCCGTGGGCCCACAGGTTGGAAATCCCCAGCGCCACGCCGTCGTTGCCAAAGCCGAATGCGATGATGCCCACGCCACCGATGACCATGGCAATGATGGTCACGATCTTGATCAGGGCGAACCAGAACTCGAACTCACCGAAGGCCTTCACCGCGATAAGGTTGATCGTGCCCATGCTCACCAGGGCTGCCAGGGCCCAGATCCAGCGGGGGGTCTCGGGGAACCAGACACCCATGTACACCGCCACGGCGGTGATTTCCGCGACGCAGGTCACCAACCACAGGAACCAGTAGTTCCAGCCAGTGAGAAAGCCCGCCAGCGGGCCGAGATAATCCTGGGCGTAGCGGCTGAACGAGCCGGCCACCGGGTTATGCACGGCCATCTCGCCAAGGGCGCGCATGATCACCAGGATCGCCAGGCCGCCAATGATGTAGGACAGCATGATTGCCGGGCCGGCCATCTCGATGGCCTTGGCCGAACCCAGGAACAGACCGACACCGATACAGGCGCCGAGCGCCATCAGACGAATATGCCGTTCGCCCAGTTCACGTTTGAGCGGGCCGCCCGAAGCGGTCTCGCCATGGGGCAGGTGGTTGCCAACAGGCATAGGGATACAACCTCATTTTGTTATTGGATAGAACCACCAAGTCTCGGCGTACCAGCGGGTGCGCTTGTACGCGTGGGTGACCGGCCAGCCTTTTGGGCGGGGCCGCCTGGCAGGAACATCGGCCAGGTCAGCGGGCGTGCAGTATAAAAAGCTCCCTACAGGGCTTTTCACTCAATAAACGGCAAAATTTGGCGAGAAGTCTCGGCTAAAGCCGATTCGGCGGCGTGGCACTTTTGGCCCATGCCACACGCACTCCAAGCGAAACGGCGGCGAGTATTGCACAGCACAAGGGTAGCGTCATGCCCCTACCCTGGTCGTATTTACCCATTCAGACCGCTCTAGTGCGGGCATCTGCCCAGCGCTCAGGGCTTCACGTCGGCACGTTGAAGAACCGCTGGATGGAGTGCCTGCGCGGTTTATAGAGCGCCCAGGCCCCCTGGACACAAAGTTCTTGCAGGCGCAGATCAACGTCTAAGCTTCAGTCAAGTCCGATCAATCTGCAGGGATGGATCACTCGACTATGGGCGCTTTATGGCAAACCGATTCGACCAAGGCTGCGGCCCCCACCGACAGCGCGGATGAACAGCCATTGCCACGAAGCCCCCGCACACGGCGGTACCGGTGGCGGATGGTGTGGCTACTGGTGGTGATCACACTGATAGGCGCCGGGTATGGCGCCTATCATGAGATGCGCACTTCGCGATGGCAGGCCCGGGAACTCAGCCACCTGGCCAGCACCTTGAGCTACAAGGTCGAACCCGGCCCCAGCGCTGCCATGGTCTATCCCGGCGCCGGCCCCTTCGACAAGCGCCTGGGCTACAGTGCCCTCGGTGAGTTCCTGCCACGTCTGCTCAAGCGCAACTACCGGGTTCAGCAGCAGGCACGTTTTTCCGCGCAGTTGATCGACTACACCGAGCATGGCCTGTTCGTGCCCTATGCCGAAAAGGTCCAGGCAGGCCTGTCGATCAGCGACTGCCGCGCCGCGCCGCTGTACCGCTTTACCTACCCGCAGCAGGCCTACCAGAGCTTTAGCGCCATCCCCCCCATAGTGGTCGACAGCCTGCTGTTCATCGAAGACCGCGACCTGCTTGACCCGGCCCGGCCCTACGCCAACCCGGCCGTGGACTGGCCCCGCTTCGCCAAGGCCGCCTGGTCGCAAGTTACCCGGTTGCTGCACCTGCCAGGCCAGACCGCCGGCGGCAGCACCCTGGCCACCCAACTGGAAAAATACCGCCACTCGCCCGACGGCCTGACTTTGTCCGGGGGCGAGAAGATCCGCCAGATGCTTTCCGCCAGCGTGCGCGCCTATCAGGACGGCCCACAGACGTTGGCAGCACGCCAGGATATCGTGCGCGACTACCTCAACAGCGTGCCGTTGTCCGCCGTGCCAGGCCATGGCGAAGTGCATGGCATGGCCGACGGCCTGCGCGTGTGGTTCGGTGCCGACTTCAACCAGACCAACGCCCTGCTGGCGGGCAACGACCCGAAAAAACTCGCGCAAAAAGGCCTGGCCCTGCGTGAAGTCCTGGCGCTGATGATCTCCCAGCGCCGACCGTCCTATTACCTGGCCAAGGGCCGCGCCGAACTGGCCAGCCTGACCGACAGCCATATCCGCCTGCTGGCCAGCAACGGGGTCATTGACCCGGCCCTGTCCAAGGCGGCGCTGTCCAGCCAAGTGAGTTACCGCGACTGGCAGCAGCAGCCCACCCTTCAACCGATAGAAACCAACAAAGGCATCAGCGTTGCCCGCAATCGCCTGGCGAGCCTGCTCAACCGCCCACTGTACGATCTCGACCGCCTGGACCTGACAGCCACCAGCACCTTGCAAGATGACCTGCAAACCCAGGCCAGTGCCTACCTCAGGCGCCTGGCCGACCCTGCCTTCGCCGCGCAATTGGGCCTGCTTGGCCCGCGCCTGCTGACGCCTGCCAGCACAGCGCAAGTGCGCTACAGCTTCAATCTGTATGAAACAGGCAGCGACGGTGCCCGGGTACGGGTGCAGACCGACAGCACCGACCAACCCTTCGACATCAACGAAGGCAGCAAGCTGGAGCTGGGCTCCACCGCCAAGCTGCGCGTGCTGACCACCTACCTGCAAATCATCGGCGAACTGCATGAACGTTACGCCGGGCAAACAGCAGGGGCGTTGAAGAACGTCGACTTCGGCGATCAGGATCGCCTGACCGGCTGGGCCTTGGATTACCTGGCGCAAAATACTGATCGAAGCCTGCCCAAGATGCTCGATGCCGCACTCGAGCGCCGATACTCCGCCAACCCCGGCGAAAGTTTTTTCACCGGTGGCGGCCTGCATCACTTCCATAATTTCCGCAACGAGGACAATGGCCGCAATCCGACCTTGCGCGATGCCCTGCGCGAATCGATCAACCTGCCGTTCATTCGCCTGATGCGCGATGTGGTGCGCTACAGCACCTACCAGGCCCCAGGCAACAGTGCCCAGTTGCTCAAAGACGACAGCGACCCACGTCGCCAGGAATACCTGGCCCAGTTCGCCGACCGCGAGGGCACCACGTTCCTGCTGCGCTTCTGGAAAAAGTATCGCG
This sequence comes from Pseudomonas fluorescens, assembly GCF_000730425.1. Taxonomy (NCBI): domain Bacteria; kingdom Pseudomonadati; phylum Pseudomonadota; class Gammaproteobacteria; order Pseudomonadales; family Pseudomonadaceae; genus Pseudomonas; species Pseudomonas fluorescens. Next base: position 2,557,753 of record NZ_CP008896.1, read on the forward strand.
GCAAGGACACCCAGGCTCGGCTCGACACCTTCCTCGACAGCCTGCACCCCACTGCCATTCGCCTGGCCGCAGTACACCGCTACCTGCTGCCCCACGCCAGCCAGGCCAGTTTCAACAGCTTTGTCCGTTCCCACTTGAGCAACGCCAAGGACCCGCAAAAACTCACCGACGAGCGCCTGGCCAGGCTCTATCAGGATTACGGCCCCGGCACCTACGACCTGCCGGACCAGGGCTATATTGCCAGGGTCCACCCCCTGGACCTATGGCTGTTGGGCTACCTGCTGGAGAAACCCGATGCCACCTTCACTCAGGCGGTGGCCGCCAGTGAGCACGAGCGCCAGGAAGTGTATGGCTGGCTGTTCAAAAGCCGGCACAAGAGTGCGCGCGACAGTCGGATCCGCACCATGCTGGAGATCGAGGCGTTTCTCGATATTCATCAACGCTGGCAGCAGGTCGGCTACCCGTTCGATCACTTGGTGCCGTCCCTGGCCACGGCGATCGGCAGTTCCGGGGATCGCCCGGCAGCCCTTGCCGAACTGGTGGGGATCATCCTCAACGACGGCGTGCGCCAGCCTACCCTGCGCATCGACAGTCTGCAGTTTGCCGTCGGCACCCCCTATGAAACCCGCCTGGTCAATGACCCCGGCCGCGGCAAGCGGGTGATGCCCAGTGCCGTGGCCAGCGCCTTGAAAGGCGCCCTGTCGCAGGTGGTGGACGCAGGCACCGCGAAACGGGTTTCGGGGAGCTTCCAACTGACGGATGGCACGCCCCTGGTCATGGGCGGCAAGACCGGTACCGGGGACAACCGTATCGAAGCGATCGGTGCCGGGGGGCGCATTCTGAGCTCCAAGTCCATCAATCGCACCGCTACGTTCGTGTTCTACATTGGCGAACAGCACTTCGGCACGCTGACAGCCTTTGTACCTGGCAGCGCCGCGCAAAACTTCACGTTTACCTCCGCCCTCCCCGTCCAGGTCCTCAAGGGCATGGCGCCACTGCTGATCCCTTACCTGCAACCTGGCGAGCATACGTTGTGCGCAGCCAGCAATAGTCACTAGGCTTTTCCGTGGTTTTGCGCAGCACACAGTGCCACGCCGCAGCGTTGGCGACAGGACGTTATTGATCCAGGGTTGCAACCTGAATGGCTCACCTCTTCATCGCGGTATCGAACAACCTTTTAAAGCTTTAGAGCAAGCGCACCCGCACATACTCGAATGACCCAAGCACAAGCAAAAGGTCATCCCTGCATGCCAACCACTGTCATAGAACGATCCCTGTCGATCAGCGAAAAAAAGCCGGTTCATTACACATTCATCCAACAGCAACTGCCGTACTGGCTGCTGGACGCCAGCCCCCAACGGTTGGCAACCCTGAAAACACTCAGGCCAACCATCGGCGAACGCCAACTCAGCCCCTCGGCACTCAGGGCCATGAAGCAAGCTCTGGGTGATCACTGGGCCAGCCAGAATACTCTCGATAAAACCCTTGCCCCACTCAATGACATCCAGGCTTTTGCCCTGCCGTTGCTCAAGGACGCCCTGCGCGAATACGGCGATATTGATGTGCTGCACACCTGGATTCGCCTCTATGCGCCGGCCAACTCTCCCTGGTGGGCGATCAATGTGCTGCCTGGCGTTACCAGCCGCACCGTCACCTTGCTCGATGCAGCACTGCACAATTTTTCAGCCACGGAAACCTTCGCCGATTTCGCCTTCCTGTCCGATGAAGATGCCCGCGGCCAGCGCCAAACATTGACGTTTACCCATCACACAAGCGGCCAGGTGCTAAACGCCGATACGTTCAAGGCGCTCTGTCGCGACCTCGATGTAGGGGCACGCTACCAATACCAACTGCGAGCGACGCTGGGGTTCGATAACCCGCCGGTTGCCAACGCGCTGCGCCAAAAGGTCACCCATAACCTCAAGGCCGCCCTGAACTGCGCAGCCCATATAGCCCTGGCGCACAAACACATTACCCAGGACGCCTACCGCTTGATCCAGGCCATAGTCACAGGCGCGTCGGGACAGATGATGTTCGGCGGCAAGCCTGTGGAGTTCTACACCCTGGACCTGCTGCAAACCCGCCTGGTCGGGATCCTGGTCATCACCTCGCAAACGGCCGACTGGGGGACCGGGCGGATGCTGGCGTATGTTCCCCATGATTCGCAACATCCGCTGAAGGAATACCCTTCGTCGCTGGATTTCGTCAAAGAGCTGACCAGCCAATTGCGCAACAACCCACCTGCCACGGATGCGCGGCGCCCCTCTTACCAGCAGTTTTTCAGCCAGTTCGTCCCCCACGACCAACGTGGCCGTTTCTTTAGCCAACTCAACACCCTGCTCGCGACCGTGAGCTGGCATCCTCGAGCACCGGGCGACAACCGTCCGAACTGGCGGGCAACCCCGCTGCAGGCACCCAACCTGCAATTTCGCATTCAGCCCATACGCGACGACACCGCCAACCGCGCCAGCCATCCGGCCGGTGACGATCTGTGGCGCTACCTGTACCGGGTCAAGCTGAACAAAGTCGTCAACGATGCTCGGGAAATCGCCATTTCCACCCACTATGCCGATCGTATTGCTCGCTGGGCGTGGTGGGACAACTTGCAAAAAATGCTCTCGGACCTTGCCAACGCCGCCCTTATGGTGGCGACGCCCTTCGTGCCGTTGCTCGGTGAGCTGGTGTTGGCCTATACCGCCTACCAGGTGCTCAACGACATCTTCGAAGGCATCGTCGACTGGAGTGAAGGCCTGCAACTGGAAGGATGGGAACACACCCTGGCGGTGGCGGAAAACCTCGTTCAACAAGGCCTGTTCCACGCAGGTGGGCAGCTCACCGACATCGCGCGGGTGAAACTGTCGCCGTTTGTCGACCGGCTCAAACCCATCCAGATCGCGCCAGGCGACACCCGCTTATGGAACCCTGACCTGAGGCCCTATCAGCACCGCAAGCTGCGTTTGCCAAAGGACCTTCCTCCCCAGCAAACCGGGCTGTACCTCCATCAGGGCAAGCAGATCATCCGCGTAGACAACCAGCATTACGAGGTCCGGCAGGACCCCACAACCCAGGCGTTTCACCTCGCCCATGCCGAGCGCGCCGACGCCTATCGCCCACAGGTCACACTCAATGGCAGCGGCGCCTGCGTGCTGGAAGGCGAGCAACCACGTACCTGGAGCAACAGCCGGTTACTGCGCCGCCTGGGGCCACAGACAGATAGGCTGAGCGATGGCGAACTTGAACAGGCGCGGCTCATCAGCGCTGTGGACTACGGTGCGCTACGTTACATGTACGTCAACAATCAGCCGATCCCACCCTTGCTCGCCGACACCCTCAAACGCCTTAACAACAAGCGACAGATCAGCGTCAGCATCGAGCAAATCCGCACCGCCCAGCCGCTTGATCCTTCGTCCTACTGGTTTGAACAAATGGTCACCGAGCTTGAAGGCTGGCCGCAGGACAAGGCCTTGCATGTCTACGAGCACTCAGACCTGTCCGGCCCAATACGGCGTTACGGCAACCCGGCTGCCCAGGGCCGCGACGTGCTGGCCTTGAGCACCGCCGACATCATGGCGGGCCGGTTACCGGAAAAAGTCGTGGTGTTTCTCGATCCACAACAGCTCAGCCACCTGCTGGGTGAAACCTGGCGAGCTGCCGAGCAGGTACAGGCCCTGCGCGAGCGGCTGGCCGAGTATGTTGAACGACAAAGTGAGTCCCTCAACCAGCACCTCTACACGCAACAGGAAGCATCCGATGCCCCTCTCATCCAACTGTTGCGTACCCAGTATCCCGAGTTACCCCTGAGCATCGCCCAACGCCTGATCAGCCATACCCGCGGGCGCCACCTTAAAGTCATGAACGAGGACAAGCGCCTGCCGCTGGACGTCAAGAACCAAGCCCAGGAATTGGACTTCGAAGTCTCCAGTACCCGCATGTTCGAGCAAATCTACCAAGGTCAACACCTCATGGCACAGACCGAGTCACTGGCGCTCAACACCTTGAGAATTCACACCGACGCACTGGCCAACCTGCGCATCGAAATTCGCGACAGAACCCCCGCCGGCGGCTTGCGTACCCAGGTTGGTGCACAAGACGCCTCAAACGTGCGGATCCTGGTACGCAATAGAAACGCGCAGTACCGAGTGTTCAATGCCCAAGGCAAACTGATGCACGGCGCCACCGACTTCTACAATGCAGTGTTCCAGGCCCTGATCACCGACAAACGCTTTGTCGATGGCGAGAAGCTCAGGTCATGGTTGATTGAAAAAATCGCAGTTCCCGCACAGCGGCGCCTGATCATGGCGCAACCACCGATCCGCGCATACGCCGAACACGAGATACTTGTCCTGCTGGGAGGCTGCAACACCAGCACCTTACGTGGCGTGTCAGCGGATAGCGCCCCTGCCGCCACCTTGCAGCAACGCATCAAAAGATGGCTCCCGCAAATGTCCGAGCAAGGCGTCAGGAGTTTTTCCCAAAGCGCAGAGAGTGAAGAGGGCATGAGGGTACTGGAACGCCTGGAAAGCGAAGGCCAGGCCTTTGAAGGAGCCCTGGACGCCTACGTCAGGTCTGAAACCCGCTGGCCGGCCGGCAGTCGGCTGGAAGCCATGGATCGAAAAATCCGCGGCGAACTTGCCCATACACTGATGAACGCCTGGCGTGCGAGCCATGCACAGCGGCACAACGAACAGGCCCCTCGGGGGCGTGGGATCAGACTGGACCTGTCGCAGGTTCAATGGCCCGACAAACTCCCCACATTGCCCACCCAGTTGCGACAAGTCACCGCCCTGCATATGCTCGACCGTGGTTTTACTTCGGATCAAGCTGACTTCCTGCAGCACTTCCCTTGCCTTCGCATCCTTGACCTTACTGGTAACCGCCTGGAAACACTGCCCGCGGCCATAGCGCAGATGAAATTGCTCAGGGAACTGAACCTGGCCGAAAACAAAATTGTGCTGGACGCTTCCACCGTCGCACAGCTGCGTAACCTCTCGCACCTGCGCGCCCTGAGCCTGGCCAACAACCCATTGGGCAGCGTGCCGGATATCAGCCTGATGCCTAACCTGGACATGCTCCTGCTCAGCGATACAGGAATCAGCGCATGGCCTGCCGGCCTGTTCAGCCAGCCGCGTAACGAGGCATTCATCCTGGAACTGCGGGGCAACCCCATTACCACGGTCCCCGATGTGGCCCCTGACTCCGAATCGGCGATGGTAATTGCCTTGGCTCACCTGGATCGTTCAACGTTGCACCTTGATGCCCAGATCCGCCTTGAAACCTACAGGACCGTGCTCGGACTGGACCCTCATCGAACCTATGAACCCCAGGGGTCAAGCGAGTTCTGGCTCGACGGCCTGGATGACGAGAACCAGGCGCGCTATTACGCCCTGTGGAACGACCTGGAACATGAACACGGCTCCCAAGGCTTTTTCGAAGTGATCAAGTCCCTGGAACCACCGGAGTTTTTCGAAGATCCGGCCGACGAGGCCCTGTACACGCAGAACAGCCCGGTGATGAGAGCACAGGTACGCTTGATGCTGGCGACCATGCACACGGACGGTGAGCTGCGCCAGACACTGTTCCAAATGTCCAGTTTCCCAGGGTTATGCCCAGATGCCGGCATGCAGATTTTCAACAACATGGGCATCCAGGTCCAAGCCAGCCAAGCCCGACTCTTCAGTCGCACGCACGCCGAACGCGAAGAACGGACAGTCAAGCTGGCCAGGGGGGCGGCCAACCTCAGGCTGTTGAATGCCGTGGCCCGCGCCGACATCGCCCACCGCCTGAAACCGGTGGACCAGGGCGGCCTGGGCCTGCGGCTCACCTCCCAGGTAATCGACGGCGCGCCCGGCACCGTCGACGAAGTGGAAGTCCACCTGGCCTATCAGACACGTCTGGCACGCCAACTCGACCTGCCCTGGGTCAGCGAGCACATGCTGTACCGCGCGACGGCCAACGTCAGCGACACCTCCATCACCCAGGCCCACACGGCCGTCCTGGCCTTGGGCGAAGGTGACGGGCTGGTGGATCAAATGCTGCTCGAGCCTTACTGGGAAAGGTTTCTCAAGGACCACTACGCAACGGATTACGCAGCCAACGAAGAAAGCAATGACGAGCAGTTCGCGCTACTCGACCAACTGCACAGTGAACAGCAGGTCTACGCCCAATCCTCTGGCCTGACCGAAGAGCAGAAAGTGCATAAACGCCAAGCACTGCAAGCGCTGGTGGAACGCTTGCAGATAGCAGACCGCGTCAAGCCAGATGACGTGATGCCTGACGCCCTTTACAACCAGCTCCTCAATGAGCTGGGGGAACGGCGCAAGGAATGGCTACGCGAACAGACCCGCCTGGCCTTGAGCAGGTGCGATACCTGAAACCCATCACACCTCTGAATCCCAGACCACCGTCACCACGCCCGAATAGGTGCTGCCCGGTCGCTTGAGCATTTCGGCCATGTCGTCCCGGACCACTTCGAAATGCAGGGTACCGGGTCGGTCATTGACGTAATACAGGGGCTGGAACAGCTCGGTGCCGACCCCGTCAAGGCGCAGTGGCCGTCGGTTGACGGCCTGATCGTCCTGGCCGGCCAGCCCCTGGGGCAGGGTCACGGCCACCTGCAACGGCACCTCGTCGCCCTGGTCGCTGCGCAAGCCACAGGTGTTGTTAATCACCAGCGAGCACTCAAGCTGCATCTTGAAGCGGCTGCTGGCGGCGAGGCGGAAGGTCTGGTCGCGATACAACCGCGACGGTGCGCGCCCCTGGTTGAGCCATGCCTGCCAGCCGCCCTGGGGCAGCAGCTCAATACGATTGCCGCCCGGCGGGAGGTCAACCTTGAGGGCATGCTCCACGTTGAGGACGAAATTGAAGGTCAGATTGTTGTCGTTGGGGATCATCACATCCCCCATGTCAAAGTCCATTCCCGGCCCGACCGAATAGGCCAGGCTGCCGTAGTACTCACCGGACGACATGACCAGCGGATTGGGTGTACGCAACTCATACGCCAGGTGGATCGAGGTGTAGCGCAGGTTGGGCACCTGAAACCGTGCTTGCTTGACACAGGTCCCTACGCCCTCTGGGATTCGCCAGAAATAGGCCATGCCCGTAGAGGTTTCAACCTGGCCATTGGTCCGCAGGCAGGGCAGTGCATCCCTGGACCACCCGCCGCCCTCCCATACTTCGTTATGGCCGCCGCCACCGGTTATCTGCGACGCCCTCGCGCCCAGCTCGTGCCATCCGCCCAGCGCCGCGATGCGCATTTCTACGGTTTCCTGCTCGCCGGTTCGCGAGTGAGTGACCTGCACCGGCCGCCATTGGGACGGCACGTTGAACATCGCGCCCTGGCGCATCTCGTTACCGGCCACAATCGGCTGATTGGCCGAGAAGGACAAGGTGGTCAGCAGGCTGAACACCCCCCATCCCGCACAAAACGCCGGTTGCGTGACGCAGTGCCCAGTGATGGGTGTGGTATTGGTGAACTTGTTGACCATCGGGTTGGAAGGATCTGGCCTGAACACCGCCGTAATGTCCTGGGTGGCCGCCTGTACGGCAACGCTGCCCAAGCCCATAGCCAACACGACCGCTACCATCGGCACCGACCACTTTTTTAACGCAATCATCACGGACCTCCTCAGGGCGCCAGAAAATCAAAAATCAGGTGGACGGTCCCGTAATAGTCCCCACCGCGATAGCCGCCCGCAGGCTCGATCGCCGAGATGTCCAGCTCCGCCCGGGCGCCCGCACGGGCAACCTCGGCGTTGACCACTTCGGTCGGCGCCAGGCTCAGCGGAACTCGGTTGAACAACACCTGCAGATCGATCCGGTTGCGACCGTTGTATAGGTAAGGCTCGGCCCCCAGCCGGGCCGCCACACCGCCATTGAGGTTTTTCACATCAAAGTTCTTGCGCAGGTGGCTGAGTTGGGAGGTCACCAGGTTCCAGGCCAACGGTTGGTCCTGATTCATCCAGTCAGGCTCGGAGGGCAACACATAGGCTTCATGAACCGGTATGGTCACCGAGACATCAAAGGAGTGACGCTCCTGGATCGCCCAAGTGCATGGGGCTCCCACCATCAGGGCTGCCAGGACACTGAGTCGTGTCAGTTGCTTGAACATCATGATCACCCGTTGCTGTTAACCGTCATCGGCTTTTTGGCCAGGCCTTCAACCAACTGAAAGCTATAGCGGCGACCGGTTTTTTTCTCGAACACCAGTTGGCGCCCCGGAAGAATATGGTGCTTGGTCGTCGGCACACATTCAGCCGCATCCGCCGCCGAACAGTCGTGAAACTCATCGAGTATCACCACGCTATTGCCAGCGTTGCGCAGTTGGTACTGGGTCGCTGTTTCATTGATCTGGGTATCGAAACGGGTGTTTTTGGGCCGCACGAAAAACACCGTGCCATAACCAGCCATCACGTTGACTCCTGCCGCCAGGCCGCTCTTGTACTCGACGCGCTCCTCGTCGGTGACGGCAAAGTCATCTTCTTTTTCAGGCACCACGGGGATGAAACGCACCCGGAAATAACGCTCCTTGTCCCGCGCGCCCATGTACAGCAACCGCGTGCCCTGCCGACCGTTGGCCGGCACGATCATCCGCGCCGGGCTGGCCATCAAACCATCGCGACTGGTGGGGTTACCCTTGGCATCCGCCAGAGCGGCAATGGGCACTTCGCTGGAGGTGCCGTCGGCGTTGTAGACGATTTCCAGCACATTGACCTTGATGAATGCGGTACTGGTCCCACCATTGAACACCCGCTTCAGATAAGAACTGCGGTCGCCCTCCAGGTAGTCATAGACCACCCCGACATTGATCATCGGCCCTGCCTGGGCCGTCAGCGAACACACGAACAACCCGATCCATAACACTGCCTGTTTCATCTCTAACCACACCTCATTGATTGAACGCGGCCCGGCGGATCATCCACGGGCCGATACTGCAAATGCAGGGAAACACCACCCACCGTGACCTTGAGCCTCTACGACCGCCGAGGCCCCAGGGCCGGGCAGCAACACAGTTGCCACTGCCAGATAAATCACCGGCACAGCCCTGCGCGCCACGGCTATCGTTCTGCACATTGCACTCAGCCAGCGGTCTGGGCGGTGCGCATGTTTTCCGCCAGCGTGTCCGGCGTGCAACGCAGGTCACCGATCATCAATACGTCGTTTTCACTCGGGGTATTGGCCGGGTCCAGGCGGAACTGGCAGAGCAACTGGTTCTGATAGCGCACCTCCAGGGTCGGCGAGCTGGCGCTCATTTCCATGGAGAAGAACCCGTCCACCTCGGTGATGCCGCGACTGGCGTGGTTGATCACGTGGTGCCCCTTGAGCGGTGCCCCCTGGGCATCGAACAGGCGACCAAGCACGGTGACGGTTTTCATCACGGTGATTTTTCGATAATCCACCCCACCCTTGTTCAGGTGGTAGGTGGTGCGCGCCGGCTGGATGTTGGCCGCCGGTGGGTGGTTGCCTTCAAAGTCGAAGTTCACGGTGCTGCTCTTGTAGGCCGACAGCGGTACAAAGTTGCGCCCGGGGCGCAGCACCGCACCGCCACCACTAAGGTCATCCGCCCGCAGGGAGATGGCGTCCAGGTCGCTCTCGACATCAATGATCATCCCCGCTCCGTTGCTGCTCTGGTATTGGCTGGTCAGCAGTACCTTGTCGGCTCCGGCGACGAAGGTGCTGTTCAGGTTCAGGCCTCCACTCAGGTCACCGTTGAACGAGCTGCGCTGGATAAAGCCGTCACCACTGACCACATCGGTATCGAAACTGGCCATGCTCGACACGCCGACCCCATAGGTATCCGTAATCGCCGTGGCCGAGACGCTTTGCAGCAGGTGGCCGGTCAAGTCCTGGCGATAGGTGACCGAAGCGTTGTTGTCACGACTGCCATCGCGGGCGGTGCGGGTACCGACGCTGCCGGAAATCTGCCGGCCATCGCTGCCCAGGGCCAGGTTCAGGGAAATATCGATACCTCGGTTGCGCTGGTCGTCGGTGCTGGCATTGCCAGGGCGGTCAAACACCGAGAAGCGCCAGTTGGCGTCACTGCCCAGCAGGGTGCCTCGACGGCTCCAGCCCAGGTCAATGCCGGCCCCCTCGACGTTGCCGGTGCTGTGGGACAGACGCAGGTTCCAGGAGTTTTTGGCATCGACCCGGTGGTTCACCGACAACGCGGTGTTGCTGGCTTCGCCGACAAAGGTGTTGCGCCGCAGGCGCGTGCCGTCGGGCAAGGTCTCGAAGGTATCGCGGGTGTCCAGCCAACTGCGGTTGTGACTGAACACCAGGTTGGTCGCTCCCAGGGTGTAGAGCCCTTGCAAGTCCATGCCTGTGCCGTGCTCACGGGTTTGATACACGTTGGCATAGAGGCTCGTATTGTTGGCCACGGTCCAGTCCACCGAACCGCCATATTGCAGTTGTTCGCGGACCTCCCGGGCCGACAGGCCGAGAATCACCCGGGGATGCACCAGATAATTGACCGACGCTCCCGCTGTAATCGCCCCGGAAGCCTGCTCTTCCCAGTTGCTGAACAATTTGCTCTCACGCCCGGCAAACACGTTGTAGCGCCAGCGGTCATCGACATTGCGCCAGTTGCTGGGTTTGTAGACCAGTTCCTGAGTGGTACTGACGGTCAAGCCGTCTTCGACCAGGCGCACGTCTACTTCATAGATGCCGCCGGGCAAGGATCGCGTATCCAAAGTCTGCAAGCCGGCCGCCACAGCCTGGGTGTTGATCAGCAGGCCGTTACGGTAGATCTCTACCGCCGCCTGGCGATTGGCCGTGACGTAGATCGGATAAACGCTGGCCTTGGGATTATTGATGGCCAAGCTGTCAGAGCTGCCATACATGACGCCCAGCGCGGTATCGGGGCTGGCGCCAAAGCTGCGCAGTTGCCGGGTCAGGCCATCGGAATTAGGGGTGAAGTGGCCAAGGCGCAAAAAACGGCCTTCCAGTTCACGCTGGGTATACAGCTCATGGATCGCGTGGCGCAGGCTTTCTTCATCGCCACTCTGGCGCGCCAGTTGCAAATTGAACACCTGGCTCCAGTTGCCCAGGCTGGAAATGGCCTGCAAGCCATAACGCCCGCCCAGGTCGTCCTCCTGGCCACCGTTGAGGTTGAGCTGGTTGTTGAGAATCAGGCCACGGCTGCCGCCTTCAGGCTGTGCGTGGTAACGCGCAGCGTCGCCGCTGTGTTCAACGTTTTGCGTGAGGATCGACAACTGCGAGCTTTCAAGGCTGTAGTGCGCCGACACCATTTGCAGGGGACACGCCTGCGTGCATGCGCCGAGCGCGATCCCTTGCTCCAGTGTGGCCTTCCAACTGTCACGGGTCGCAGCAGGGATCCTGCTATCACCGGCGTCGGTGATTTCATACAGGGTCACACGATCATCCCGAGACAGGACAATTAACGCTTCACCCAAAAACTGCTGGTCCAACTCAATCCGTACCGCCAATGGCACGTCGAAGAAATGATCGCTAAACCCGGCGGGCAAGCCCTGGGCCTGGTCGATCAACCGTTGAGGATTTTCCGCGCCAAGTGCCGGCGCAGCCAGGACACTGGTGCACATCAATAGCGCGATCACAAGCGCGATGGGCGTCATCGGGAACATGAAAGGAATACTCTGAAAACCGGGAGACTGCATTGCAGATCAGGCCGGCGCCCCAGGGGCCGCCGACCTGCAAGCCAATACCCGCAAGCACTTGGCTCGACGGGCACTTACTTCATCAAGGCGTTGGCAACACCGCGTCGAACATCAGTGCCACAGCGGTGGTGTAGTTGCCGCGCTGGGTGTCCGTTGGCTTGGCGGCAACAATGCGCAACTCGGCGCCCACACCTGGGGTGGAGTCAGCATCGTTGACCACTTCCTTTGGCGTGCCGTCCAGGGTGACGCCATGCAGAGTGGTGGTGAGCGGGATGTTCTGCGAGGCGTTCCCGTTGAACAGCACTGCCGGACCACCTTCGATGTAGGCATGGACCGAGCCATTGGTGTTCTTCAGGTCATAGATGGCGCTCAACGGCGTCAGCTCGCCACTCACTAGGTTGTAGTTCATGGTTTCGTCCCGGCCAAAGTTGGGGTCTCGTGGCTGGGCGTGGAACACCGTGGTCGGGATGCTCGCCTTGATATTGACTGTGTGGTTGGCCTCACCGGCAGCAAAGGCAACCGAGGAACTCAGCGCCAAAACGGCCAGGGGTGCAGCAATCGCGAACTTCTTGAACATGGTCGACACCTGTCTTTTAGAGAGTTAAATGATTCATGGAAAGTTGACTTCAACAACAAGCATCAAGATCAACTGCCAATAAGAGTCGTGGCCATGCAACCTGCATAAGCTCAACGACCTGCAAATAATCAACTCTTTTAAAAAATAGGTATGCCAGCACCTTCCCACAGCCATGTAGCCAATAAAAACAAGGCATGAGTGAAAAATATGGCATTTTGCCAAAACTTTAAAATCGTCCGTAAGATAAGGACTACATGAAAATACCAGCAACTAGTTACTTGAAATAACTGTAAGAACAGTACCACAAAATCAACTAATAAAAGGCCCCGCCATCAGCGACATCCAAGTCAAGACTTTAATAATTCATGTATAGACCATCTTGTTGAAAGTTTCACAATGTACAGGCCCGACTGAAGACCGAGCGCAGAAAGTGCGTGCCCCCGCTCAAGCCATGACCGTTGGTCGCCTCAGCCTTTTGCATTTCTAAGATATATCTTACGTTGTATCTAAATCACAGAAAGAGAACAGCGTAATGAGAGACCATCATTCCCACCGTGAACCCGGTGACGGCCGCGACGGCTTCGAGAAACGCCCAGGGCGCGAACGCGGAGGCCGGGGCCCACGGGTGTTCGCCCCCGGCGACCTGAAGTTGCTACTACCGGCGCTGATCGCCGAACAGCCGTGCCACGGCTATGACCTGATCCGCAAGATCGAAGGCCTGTTCGACGGCGCCTACAGCCCCAGCCCCGGCGTGATCTACCCCACGCTGACGTTCCTGGAAGAAAGCGACTTGATCAGTGGCGACGCGGACGGCGGGAAAAAACGCTACACAATCACCGCCGCCGGTCGTCTCTTCTTAAGTGAACAGACGGTGGCCCTGGACGGCGTGCGCATGCGCATCGACGTCAGCAAGCGCTCGCTGCGCGGCCATGACCGGCCACCCGAAATACACGAAGCCGTGCACAACCTGCGCCATGCCTTGCAACTGCATCACGGGCGCTGGAGCCCGGAAGAAATCACGCGCGTCGCGGGCCTGCTCAACGGCACCGCCCAAGCCATCGTCGACGGTCCGGCCGTCCAACCTGTACAGGGGAAAAGTGAATGAATACGCCTGCCATCCATCGCGTCACCCACGAGATCAAGCGCCGTCGCCTGGACGTGCTGCGGGTCGTCGATATCACCCCGCGCATGCGCCGTATCACCCTGGGTGGCGAACAACTGGCCGGGTTTGTCAGCCTGGGCAGTGATGACCATATCAAGCTGTTGTTCCCGCAAGACGCTGCCGAACTGGCCGCGCTGCAAAGCCCCACCTTCGCCATCAGGGGCGACGGCCCACAACCCCCCATGCGCGACTACACACCGCGTCGCTTTGACCTGAGCCTCGGCGAACTGGACATCGACTTCGTGCTGCACGGTGATGGCCCCGCCTCAACCTGGGCCGAACAGGCCAAGCCCGGCCAACACCTGTACATCGCCGGGCCTCGGGGCTCGATGATCGTGCCGGATATCTTTGACAGCTACCTGCTGGTCGGCGACGAAACCGCCTTGCCAGCCATCGCCCGTCGCCTGGAAGAACTGCCAGCCGGGCGCAAGGTACTGGCGGTGATTGAAATTGCCGACGAGCACGAACAGCAGACGCTTGAAAGTGCAGCGGATGTCCAGGTGCTCTGGGTGGTACGGGGGGTCGATGACTTGCTTGCCACCGTCGAAAAACTGCAGCTTGCGGGTGGTTCGCTGTATGCGTGGGTCGCCACCGAGACCAAGCTGTCGCGCCAGGTTCGCCGGGTGTTGCTGGATAAGCACCGACTCAACGATGAGTTCGTCAAGGCCGTCGGCTACTGGCGTGCCGATGGCAGCCACGACGACTAGCCCCTGGCGCAATCAATGCAGGAGCCGGCTTGCCGGCTCCTGCAGTTTCACGGTGTCGGCTTCAGGAATCGATCCAGCCCCACTATCGCCAACGCCACCGCTACAAACCCCAGCAGTATCCCCCCGGCATTCATGAACACCTGTGGATAACCCAGGCTGTCGACATCAATGAACGGGTACTGGTACTGCCCCAGCACATGCCCGCGCAGCAGCGCATAAACGAAATACACCAACGGGTACGTCATCCAATACCCAATGTGCTTGAACCGCAGCGCGCCCTTGGGCACGCAAAACCACCAATAACCCAAAAACAGCAACGGCATCACATCGTGGAGCAATTCGTCGGCAATAAACTGCCAGCCTTCGGGGCTCCACAAGTGCCGCAACAGCAGGCTGTACGCCAACCCTACGACCACGATGCTGACTGCCACGGCGCTGCTGACCGCAGGCCGCAGGAAAAAACGGCACGCAGCTGAGGGGCGATTCACCAGGGCGTAACTCAACACCACCGCTGCCAGGGTGTTGGTCAGCACCGTGAAAAAACTGAAAAAGTTCACCAACCCACCCAACAGGCTGGCATCGGCCATCCAGCGCGAATAAAAGATCAGGTACTGCTGAATCGCCAGGCCAACCCAGCCGGCCAGCGCTGCCCCTGCAACATAGGCCCTCATGCCATCAGTCCAGCGGGCGCTTGGTACGCATCAGCTTGACGTACAGGCCTTCGACCTTTTCCCGCGCCCATGGGGTTTTGCGCAGGAACGTGAGGCTCGACTTGATGCTCGGGTCATTCTTGAAGCAGCGGATATCGATGCGTTCGGCCAGGCCTTCCCATTCGTAGTGCGCCACCAGTGCGGTCAGTACCTGTTCCAGCGTAACGCCGTGCAGGGGGTTGTTGTTCGGTGCGGTCATGCCGGGCCTTTGCCAAGTAAATGAAGAAGAAGCCGCGCACCTTAGCCGAGGTGCCGGGCCGGTGGAAGCACGACCTTGATTGTAGCCCCACCCCCGACCCCTTGTAGGAGCGAGCTTGCTCGCCCCTACAGGGCTCATGAAAAGTTCCGCTTCCAGGAAGAAAAAGAGATGTTATATTGTAACCATGCATATCCAACCTTCTCTGCTCTGCCAAGGAACCCCCGATGTCCCTCTCTCCTCTCTGGCGCCTGACCCCGCTGGCCGCTGCGCTGTTGATCGGCTCCCAGGCCCATGCCCTGGAACTGCAACCCCAAGTCATCACCGGCAACCCCCTGGGCAGCGAGCAACTGGCCGCGCCCACCACGGTGCTGGAGGGCGACGACCTGACCCTGCAACAAAAAGGCAGCCTGGGCGAAACCCTGAACAAGCAGCCTGGCGTGTCGTCGTCGTACTTTGGCCCCGGCGCCAGCCGCCCGATCATCCGTGGCCAGGATGGCGACCGCATTCGCATCCTGCGCAATGGCGTGGGCGCGCTGGATGCCTCGTCGCTGTCCTATGACCATGCGGTGCCGCTGGACCCGGTCAACGTCGAGCGTATCGAGATCGTGCGCGGCCCGGCCGCCCTGCTCTACGGCGGCAGCGCCATCGGCGGCGTGGTCAACACCTTCGACAATCGCATCCCCACGCAAGCCATCGAAGGCATCCACGGTGCCGGTGAGCTGCGCTACGGCGGCGCCGACACCACCCGCAGCAGCGCGGGCAAGCTGGAGGCCGGTAACGGCACCTTCGCCCTGCACCTGGACGCCAGCGCGCGGGAGTTCAACGACCTGAAAATCCCTGGCTACGCCCGCAGCCGCCACGCCCCGGAAAGCGAGAATGGCCCCGGCAAAAACGGCCGCCTGGGCAATAGCGACGGGCGCCAGGACGGCGGTGCGGTGGGCGGTTCCTACACCTGGGACGACGGTTACGCCGGGCTGTCCTACAGCAACTCCGACAGCAACTACGGCTCCCCCGCCGAGCAGGATGTACGCATCCGCATGCAGCAGGAGCATTACGCCTTCGCCTCCGAAATCCGTAACCTGCAAGGCCCGTTCACCTCGGTCAAACTTGACGCGGGCTACACCGATTACGAACACCGGGAAATCGAAGGTGGCGAAACCGGCACCACCTTCAAGAACAAGGGCTATGAGGCACGCGTCGAAGCGCGACACCAGCCGATGGGCCCATTCGACGGCATCGTCGGCGCCCAGGTCAGTCGTAGCGAATTTTCCGCGTTAGGCGAAGAAGCTTTCGTACCACAGACCGATACCAATGCCGGTGCACTGTTTATCCTCGAAGAAATGCAGGCCACCGAACGTCTGAAGCTGAGCCTGGGCGGGCGCCTGGAGCACACCACCGTCGACCCGGACGGCAAAGGCAACGAGCGTTTCGCCAATGCCAACCGCTCCAGCAGCTTCACCGCGGGCAGCCTGTCGTCGGGCGCTGTGTATACGCTGACGCCCATCTGGTCGCTGGCCGCGACCCTGGGCTACACCGAGCGCGCTCCAACCTTCTACGAGCTGTATGCCAATGGCGCTCACGTCGCCACCGGCACCTATGAAGTGGGCGATGCCAAACTGTCGAAAGAAAAAGCCGTGGCCAGCGACCTGGCCCTGCGCTTTGACAATGGCACCCACAAGGGCAGTTTTGGCGTGTTCTACAGCCACTTCTCCAATTACATCGGCCTGTTGAACAGCGGTCGTACCTTGAATGACGAGGGCGAAGAAGACGCCGATGGCATCCCGGAGTACACCTACTCCGGCGTGCGTGCACGTTTCGTCGGTTTCGAAGCCCAGGATCACTGGAAACTCGGCGAAGGGGCCTACGGCAAGTTTGCCCTGGAGCTGTCGGGCGACTACACCCGCGCCACCAACCTGGAGACCGGTGAAGCCTTGCCACGCATTGCGCCGCTGCGGTTGAACAGTGGTTTGTTGTGGGAGCTGGACCGCTGGCAGGCACGCATTGACGTCGAACATGCTGCCGGCCAGGGCCGTGTACCTCGCAACGAAAGCGGGACTGATGGCTACACCACCTTGGGCGCCAGCGCCGGTTATCGCTTCAATGTGGGCGGCAGCCAGTGGCTGGCGTTCGTCAATGGCGAAAACCTGACCAACCAGACCGTGCGCTATGCCAGCTCGATCCTGCGCGACATTGCCCCGGCACCGGGGCGCAGTGTGCAGGTGGGCTTGCGTACCACCTTCTAACAGACGCTGCTGTTAAACCCTGTGGGAGCGGGCTTGCTCGCGAATGCGTCGGGTCAGCCAATATCTGTGTGGGCTGACCCGACGCATTCGCGAGCAAGCCCGCTCCCACATTGGTTTTGCGGTGCTTGCAGGCACTGTTACCAAATCCGAAAGAATCCATCTTGCGATTAGCCCTTTCTCTCCCCGAGTCAGGGCTTTATGCTTGTCTGCAACAAACTGAAACGTTTCACCTTTCAGCCAAACCTGACGAGCGCCCATCCCCCGGCCTCCGTTTGCGTACTAAAACCAAAAACCATTAAGACCTGCCCTTGCCTATGCCTGCTTTCCCAACACTGCGCCTGTGCGCTGCGCTGCTGCCTTTGTGCCTGATCACCTGTGCCCGGGCCGCCCCTGCCTTTGACCGTGAGTCGCCGTGGATGCTGGGCGATTTCGGCGGGACCCGGACAGCGCTGTCCGAGCAAGGCTACGACGTCAAGATCGACTACACCGGCGAGATGGGCAGCAACCTGCACGGCGGCTCGGACCATGACCGCACCGCCCGCTACAGCGACCAATGGGCCTTCGGCAGTCACCTGGATCTGCAGAAGATCCTCGGCTGGCACGACGCCGAGTTCCAACTGACGATCACCGAGCGCAGTGGCAACAACATCAGCAACGACCGCATCAACGACCCACGGGTCGGCGGCTTCACCTCGTCCCAGGAAGTCTGGGGGCGTGGCCAGACCTGGCGCCTGACGCAGCTGTGGTACCAGCAGAAATTCTTCGACCAGAAGCTCGATATCAAGGCGGGGCGTTTTGGCGAAGGCGAAGACTTCAACAGCTTCCCCTGCGACTTCCAGAACCTGGCGTTCTGTGGCTCCCAGGTGGGCAACTGGGTCGGTGGCATCTGGTACAACTGGCCGGTGAGCCAATGGGCGCTGCGGGTCAAATACCACCTGACGCCTGAGCTGTACGCACAGATCGGCGCCTATGAACAGAACCCGTCCAACCTCGATCGCGGCAATGGCTTCAAGCTCAGCGGCAGCGGCACCCAGGGCGCCCTGCTGCCGGTGGAGCTGGTGTGGACGCCGAAGATCCATGGCCTGGCGGGTGAATACCGTGCCGGTTACTACTACAGCAGTGCCAAGGCCAGCGATGTCTACAAGGACCGCAACGACCAGCCCGCCGCCGTCAGTGGCGAGGCCTATCGCAGCGCCTCCAGCAAGCACGGTGTGTGGCTGGGCGTGCAGCAGCAGGTCACAAGCCTGGCCAGTGACAATAGCCGTGGCTTGAGCGTGTTCGCCAACGCGACGATGCACGATAAGAAGACCAACGCTGTGGATAACTATGTGCAGGCCGGCGTGGTCTACAAAGGCCCCTTCGATGCCCGCGCCCGGGACGATATCGGCTTTGCCGTCGCCCGCGTGCACGTCAACCCGGCGTATCGCAAGAACGCCCAGGCCAGCAACCAGGCCCGCGCGGTCTACGACTTTGACGACGCCGCCTACCTGCCAGTGCAACACACCGAATACAGCGCCGAACTCTATTACGGCGTGCACGTGAGCAACTGGCTGACGGTGCGCCCGAACCTGCAGTACATCCGTCATCCGGGGGCGGTTGCCCAGGTGGATGACGCGCTGGTCGGCGGGATCAAGCTGCAAGCGTCCTTCTGAATCGCAATAAACCCAATTAGCCCTGAACCAAGCCTGCGCGCAAACGTCATCTACAGTGAACAAGCGCGGGACTACCTTAAACGTCACGGAGAATCACACTATGAGCACTGATGGTGCTTCAAGTCCAAGCCGCCTGCTGCCCAGGCTGCTGGGGATCTTGCTGCTGATCATGGGCCTGGCCTTGTTGGCCGGGGGCATCAAGCTGAGCATGCTCGGCGGGTCGCTGTACTACCTGCTGGCCGGTATCGGCATCACCTTGACCGGCGTCCTGCTGCTGGCCACGCGCCGCGCGGCGCTGGGCCTGTACGCAGTGGTGCTGTTCGCCAGTACCGTATGGGCCCTGTGGGAAGTCGGCCTGGACTGGTGGCAGTTGGTACCGCGCCTGGCCCTGTTGTTTGGCTTGGGTATCGTCATGCTCCTGCCGTGGTTCCGCCGCCCCTTGCTGCGTGGGCAACCTGCTCCGCTGGGCACCGGTGCGCTGAGCGTGGCCGTGGTACTGGCCGGTGCAGCGGCGGTGGCTAGCCAGTTCACCAACCCCGGTGAAATCAAGGGCCAGCTGGATCGCGATGCGGTGCCGGGCATGACCAATGCCGCCCCGGCCCAGCCCGATGGCGACTGGAACTCCTATGGCCGCTCGGCCTTCGGTGACCGTTACTCGCCCCTGGCGCAGATCACCCCAGAAAACGCGCACAAGCTGGTGCCGGCCTGGACCTACCGCACCGGCGATCTGCCTGGCCCGGGCGACCCCGGTGAAACCACCGCAGAAAACACCCCGCTGAAAGTCAACGGCATGCTCTATGTGTGTACGCCCCACAGCCAGGTGATTGCCCTTGACCCGGACACCGGCAAGGAAATCTGGCGTTTCGACCCCAAGCTCTCGACGCAAAAAGCCGCGAACTTCAAGGGCTGGGCCCACATGACCTGTCGCGGTGTGTCGTATCACGATGACGCCGCCTATGCCGCCACCGAGCAAAGCCCGGCCACCGACGCCGCTGCGCCGGCGGCCAATGCCTGCCCGCGTCGCATCTTCCTGCCGACTGCCGACACCCGGCTGATCGCCCTGAACGCCGACACCGGCAAGATGTGCGAAGACTTCGGCGACAAAGGCCAGGTCGACCTGGGCGCCAACATCGGCACCTTCGCCC
This sequence comes from Pseudomonas fluorescens, assembly GCF_000730425.1. Taxonomy (NCBI): domain Bacteria; kingdom Pseudomonadati; phylum Pseudomonadota; class Gammaproteobacteria; order Pseudomonadales; family Pseudomonadaceae; genus Pseudomonas; species Pseudomonas fluorescens. The sequence continues at coordinate 2,577,778 of NZ_CP008896.1, forward strand.
CAGGTGGCTACTACTCCACCTCGCCGCCAGCCGTCACCAAGAACCTGGTGGTGATTGGCGGTCACGTCACCGACAACGTCTCCACCGACGAGCCGAGCGGCGTGATCCGTGCGTTCGACGTACACACCGGCAAACTGGTATGGAACTGGGACAGCGGCAACCCGGACGACACGACGCCGATTGCCGAAGGCAAGACCTACACCCGCAACTCGCCCAACATGTGGTCGATGTTCGCCGTCGATGAAAAACTCGGCATGCTCTACCTGCCGATGGGCAACCAGACCCCGGACCAGTTCGGTGGCTACCGCACGCCTGCGTCGGAACTGCACGCTGCCGGCCTCACTGCGCTGGATATCGACACCGGTAAAGTGCGTTGGCACTACCAGTTCACCCACCATGACCTGTGGGACATGGACGTGGGCGGCCAACCGAGCCTGATCGACATCAAGACCGCCGCCGGCGTGAAACAAGCCGTGATGGCCTCGACCAAGCAAGGCAGCATCTACGTGCTGGACCGGGCGACCGGCGAGCCGGTGGTGCCGATCAACGAAATCCCTGTGCCGCAAGGCGCGGTGGCTGGTGATCACACCTCGCCAACCCAGCCCAAGTCCGACCTCAACTTCATGCCACCGCCCCTCAAGGAACGTGACATGTGGGGCGTGACCCCGTTCGACCAACTGCTGTGCCGGATCGACTTCAAGTCCCTGCGCTACGACGGCCCGTTCACCCCGCCGTCGCTGCAAGGCTCGATCGTCTACCCAGGCAACTTCGGCGTGTTCGACTGGGGCGGCATCTCGGTTGACCCGATACGCCAGATCGCGTTCGTCAACCCAAGCTACATGGCGTTCAAGTCGACCATGATCCCGGCGGAAAAAATCGCCGCCATGGGCCCGCGTGTCAGCGAGACCGAAGGTGTGCAGCCGAACAAAGGCACCCCTTATGGCGTGGTCCTGGAGGCGATGCTCTCGCCGATGGGCCTGCCATGCCAGGCGCCAGCCTGGGGTTATGTGGCCGCCGTGGACTTGACCACCAACAAGACCATCTGGATGCACAAGAACGGCACCGTGCGTGACAGCTCGCCAGTGCCAATCCCCCTGAGCATGGGCGTGCCAAGCCTGGGCGGGACCTTCACCACCGCCGGTGGCGTGTCCTTCCTCAGCGGTACCCTCGACCAGTACCTGCGTGCCTATGACGTGAAAAACGGCAAGCAGCTGTGGGAAGGCCGCCTGCCTGCAGGCGCGCAAACCACCCCGATGACCTACACCGGCAAGGACGGCAAGCAATACGTGCTGGTCGTGGCGGGCGGTCATGGTTCCCTGGGGACCAAGCAGGGTGACTATGTGATGGCGTTCAAGCTGGCCGACTAAGCCTGCCAGCAACAAAAAAGCCCCGGGATTCCGGGGCTTTTTATTGGCAACTGTAGGAGCTGGCTTGCCGGCTCCTACAGGGGGTCACACGATACTGCGCTCGCGCCGCATCCACATCTCAAAGGCCATGGCATTCAATGGCCGGCTGATCAGGTAGCCCTGGGCCGTGTCGCAGTTCCACTGTTTGAGCAGCTTCAGGCTCGGCTCGAATTCCACCCCTTCGGCCACCACCTTGAGCCCCAGGTTGTGGCTCATCTCGATGGTCGAACGCACGATCACCCCATCGCCGCTGGTGCTGTCGAGGTTGCGCACAAACGACTGGTCGATCTTCAGTTCCTGCACCGGCAAGCGCTGCAACTGGGCCAGGGACGAGTAGCCGGTGCCAAAATCGTCCACCGACAGGCTGATGCCACACCCGCGCAGCTGCTCAAGGATTCGCAAGGCCTGTTCCGGGTTGTGCATGATTGCGCTTTCGGTGATCTCGAAGATCAATTGCCCGGCCAACACCCCATGCAGTTCCAGCAACTGCGTCACACGCGGTGCCAGCCCTTCGTCGCCCAGGTCGTCCACCGAAATATTCACCGACAGCTGTACTTGCAGCCCGCGCAGGCTCCACTCCGCCAACTGGCGGATGGCGGCTTCGATCACCCAATGGGTCAGGCTGGCCATGCTGCCGGAGCGTTCGGCCAAGGGGATGAATTCGGCGGGGGACACCAGGCCCAGGGTCGGGTGCTGCCAGCGCAACAGGGCCTCGGCCTGGCGCACATAGCCGTGGCGCAGATCGAGCTTGGGCTGATAGCACAGGAACAATTCGCCTTCGATGGCAGCTCGACGCAGATCGCGGATCAGGCTGATCTGGCGTTGATGGGCCAGGTCGCGGTCCCGTTGATAGATCTGCAGATAGCCGGGCAGCGCGGCGGCATCGTGGCGGGCAATGGCGGCGCGGCTGATCAGTTCTTCGACCTGCTGGCCATCTTCGGGGTAGGCGGCAATGCCCATGCTCACTTCGTGGCGCAGCTCGTCACCGCCGACCCGCTGCGGTTCGGTCAGCAGGCTGTACAGGTGATCGGCGCGGGCCACGGCACTGTCGAGCTGGGTGTTTTCCAGCAGCACGAGGAACTCGCTGCCGGTGATACGCGCCGCCGAATCCCCCGCCTCCAGGCTAGACAGCAGGCAGCGGCTGGCTTCACGCAGCATTTCCTCGACGCCCTGGGGGCCGAAGCCTTCGTTGATCAGCCGGTAGTTTTCAATCCCCAGGTACAGCAACACCACCGGCCGCCGCGCACTGATCGCACTCCCCAGGCGCTCCATGGCCAGGGCGCGGTTGGGCAGCCCGGTCAGGGCATCGTGCAAGGCGTTATGGGCCAGTTGCCGTTCGCGCACGGCGATACCGCCCTGCATCGCATTGAAGGCACGGGCCAGCAGGCCGAACTCATCTTTGCCGCGCACCGTGACCGGCGTGCGGTAATCACCCGCGCCGATGCGCTCGGACGCCTGCACCAGAGCATCGAGCGGGCGCGATACGCGGCGCGCCATCAACAGTGCGCCCACCAGCGAGACCATCAAGGCCGCCAGGGCAATACCGAGAAATTGCCGATCCAGCGGCGCGAATGATTGCAGGGCATGGTCCAGCGGGCTTTGCAGCAAGGCCATGACTTGCCCGCCATCCCCGGTGTTGGCCAGAGGCACGACTTTGCTCAGAAAACGTTGGCCACGAAACTCGATCATCTGCCCCTGCGCGGCGCTGCTGGAGTCTTGCAGCATCTGGATGATGGCCGGGCGATCCCCCAGTGGCTGGGTGCTGAACAAGGTGCCCGGTTGCCCGTTCTCGACGCTCATCAATGACACTTCCAGGTTGCTCAGGGAGCGCAGTTCACTGACAAACGTCTCATTCATGGCAAACCCCATGACCACCCGCGCCACGGGCAACGGATTGAGCACCTCCTCCTCGACCAGCAAGAAAGGCCGGCCAGCCAGGGCCACGATCAGGACTTGCAGGGAGTTGCGCCGGGCCCGGCGCAATGCCTTGGCGTAGGGGAAGGCTTGCTGGCGGGGAACCTCAGCCAGGGTACTGGCAATAACCTGCCCGTCGAGCCCCAGCACAAACACCTCGCTGCCCCGCACGCCCGTGCCATGGCGCTGCAAGACAGCAAGAATCTGTGACGGCTGGCCTGCGGCAACGGCCCGGCGAAACTGTGCGTCCACCGTCAGCCAGTCCAGGCCGTACTGCAGGCGCCGCCCACGCAGGTCCAGAAGGCGCTCGAACACCCGGCTGCCGGTCTCCAGTTGCACTTGTGCCTGGTTCTCCACCGCACGGGTGGTAGCCACTTTCACGGCGAAGTACACCGCACCCACCACCACCAGCAGCAGCAACGCCAACACCCCGGTCAGGCGCGTCTGGAAAGCGTGGCGCCATTTCATCCGCTTGCCTCCTGGCAACGTGCCCGCGCCCCAGCTCAAGCGTCCTTTTGTCATACGCATCCCTCGCGACGGCAGACCCGGCGTCAAAAAAATGCCCTTTCATCAGGGCATTCGGACATCCAGATTAGTCTTCGCAGAGAAGAAGTAAAACCTAATAAATGCGGGAGGTTGGCTGACATTATTTTGACGACAAATCACCGTCTAAACGGCCCGGGCACGCATGAAATCGCCCCAGCGGCGTACCAGGTAGTTGTGCTCGTCCATCACCGAGTTCCACACCGCGATATGTCCCATGCGCTGCTCGTAAGAGCCGCCATCGCGCACTTCGCCAATGTCGATCAGTGGCAGGCCATCGCTGCCCGGCAACTCTTCGCGGGCAGGCAAACCGGCGTACCAGTAGTCCCACTCGGCGCTGCTCAGGTGGTCGCGGCTACGGGCCGGGTTACCGATGTAATAGCCCTGGCGAGCCATCACCGCGCCGGGCCACCCCGACAGCCACCAGTTGAGGTAGGCATAGGCCGCATCCAGCACCGGGCCTTTGGCGTGACGCGACAGCGACAGGCCGCCGAACCAGGCGCGATAGCCTTCACGGGGCACTGCCAGACGGTATTTGACCCCGGCCCGATGCAGGCGCATCAAGGTGGGCGACCACAGGCTCTGGATATCGATACTGGGGCTGAGCATCAATTGCGCCGCTTCCTCGTCGTCGGACCAGAACGCGGCGAAATGGCCTTCCTTCTGCTTGCGCACGAGGATGTCAGCCAGCACATCAATCTCTTCGATGCTCATGTTGCCGATGTCGTTGAAGCGGGCCAGCCCGGCGCCCTGCACTGCCAGCGCCGCATCCAGGGCACCGATGGCGGCGTCGCTCTGCAGTGCGGTGCGGGCGCGCAAGGCGGGGTCCAGCAACCAGCCCCAGCTTTCGTTGCTGCGGCAAAAGCCTTCGGGCAAGCGCTCGGGCCGGTAGGCAAAACTGTCGGCATTGTGGGTCAGGGGCAACATGCTGATGCGCTCGGTGACGTTGCTGCCCAGGCTGCCATCGTGCTGCACGAACAGGCGCTCGCTGGGCACGCTGCCGCTGCCCAGGCGGTCGTTGGCGCTCAGGCGCCCGCGCTTGGGCAGGTCATTGATTTCATGCCACAGGGCGATGCGCCGGGTATCAATCGGCTGGATCGCCCGTGCCGGCCATACAAAATCGACGTTGTGAAACCACTGGTCGTAGAGGTCGTAGCTATCCGGCTGCATCACCGCAATGCGTTGCGCCTGTTCCACATCGTGTACCTGGTACACCAGGCGGATGCCCAGTTCCTGTTCGGCGCGCACGTGCAGGGTTTCAAGCAAGGTGACCGATGTGCCCAGCACACGCAGGGTAATCATGCTGCAAACCGCCGCGAAAAGACTTCAAAGGAGCGGCGCAGCAACGCCGGGTCAAGGCCACGCAGGATAAACACCAGGCGCGACTGACGCTCCGTGCCCGGCCATGCGGGCAAATGAACCGGGGCATGCAGGCAGTGCTGCACACCATGAATGACAATGGGAGCTGAGCTGGCGTTCACGTTGAGCAGTCCTTTGACGCGAAGAATGCGTTCGCCGTGGCATCTTAACAGCATCGACAACCAGACCCCGAACCCCACCCAGTCCAGGGGCTGGTCGAAGGTCAGGCAACAGACTTGCGCAGCGCCGTGGCTCGACGGTGTGGAAGACGCCTGGTGCAACTTCCAGCGCCCGACTTCCAGCGCGGGGGCGGCGCTGCGCAGGCCTTCGCCCAGGAGCAATTGGTCGCCGCTCTGCACCTCGTCGGTCTGGATAATCGGCGTGCCGCTGTTCAGTGCAGCCAGATGCAGGCGCAAGCCATCGCAGCTCTCCACCAGGTCGGTCTTGCTCAGCAACAAGCGATCGGCCGCGGCTACCTGCGCCAGCCATTCCGGATGCAAGCGCTCTTGCAGCGCGGCGTGGCTGGCGTCGACCAGCGTCACCACCAGGCCGATATGAAAGCGCCCACGCAGTTGCACGTCGTTGTTCAAGGTGGCGAGGATCGGCGCCGGGTCGGCCAGGCCGGTGGTTTCCAGGATCACCCGTTTAAAGGCCGGGATCTCCCCGCGCTCGCGGCGTTGCAGCAGGCCCAGCAACGCGTCCTTCAACTCGCCACGAATGGAACAACAGATGCAGCCGCTGGGCAGCAGCACCGTGTCGGGGGCGACTTCTTCGACCAGCAGATGATCGATGCCAACATCACCGAATTCATTGATCAGCAACGCGCTATCGCCGAGGCTTTCGCCCTGCAGCAAACGCTTGAGCAAGGTGGTCTTGCCGCTGCCAAGGAAGCCGGTGATCACATTCAGCGCAATACTCATCGTCAATGCTCGCCCGCAGGAGCCGGCTTGCCGGCGGTGGCGCCCTCAAGGCTGGCGCTAACCCCATGAACGCCATCGCCGGCAAGCCGGGCTCCTACAGGGCAGTGTCGATCTGGCAGATCGTGTTCCAGGTGGTCGAGCAACTTGGGGTCCAGAGGATCCAGCGGGCGGCCGAGCATGCGTTCTGCCGCGCGCCACAACGGGTCCAGGCCGCTGGCCAATTCCTGCTTGCCGGTGGCGCCGAGCAGCAGGTAGGACGCGCCCTGGAAGTCTTCGACCTTGAGCCGGAATACCGCCAGCACCTGGTTGATCGCGGCAATCCGGCGCAAGCGTTCGCGGCGCCTGGGCAACTCGTCGCCCAACGGATCACTCCAGTGCAGGTCTTCGCCCAGCAGTCCACACAGTCCGCACATGGTCAGGCCCCGGTCATGGCATGACATCGCCAGCGTTCGGCCCCAGCGTCTGCCCAACAAACAGATTGCCGCCTGGCTCGCTGGCCAGCAGCACAGCCGTCGGCGCCACCTCATCAGCCAGGCCGAACCGCCCCAGGGGCAACTCGGCAGCCTTGGCGCGCTTCCAGGCCTCGCTGATGCCGCCCACCAAGGGCGTCTCGATGGGGCCGGGCGCGATGGCGTTGACCAGCACGTTGTCCTTGGCCACTTCCAGGGCCAGGGATTTGGTAAAGCCAATCACCCCGGCCTTGGCTGCCGCGTAATGGGAGAGTTCGGCGCCCCCCTTGATTCCCAGTTGCGAGGCAATGTTGATAATCCGCCCCCAACGCTGGGCAAGCATATGGGGCAAGGCGCGCTGGCTGGCGATAAACACGCTGGTGAGGTCCACGCGCAGCATGTCGTTCCACTGCTCGATGGACAGGTCGACACAGCGCGCCTGGGTCAACATGCCAGCGTTGTTGACCAGGATATCGATACCGCCAAAATGCCTGACACAGGCATCGACACTGGCCTGGGCGCCGTCGACAGTGCCGACATCGGCCAGGCATTCGAGTACCTCGGCGCCAAGGTGGCGGCAGGTGGCGGCGGTTTCGGCCAGTGTCGCGGCATCGCGGTCGGCCAGCAGCAGGCGTGCACCTTCGGCGGCATAGGCACGGGCTATGGCGGCGCCGATACCGCTGCCGGCGCCGGTGATGACCGCGCGGCGGTGGGTGAGTTGGGGCATAAAAATCCTCCTGAATTCATTACACACCCCGTGGGAGCCAGCTTGCCGGCACCTGCGAGGCCAGGGATCAATCGGGCCAGCGCACAGTCAGGCCGCCATCGATGACGATGCTCTGCCCGGTCAGGTAGCTGGACGCCTCGCTGGTCAAGAACTGCACCAGCGACGCCACCTCATCCGCCCGCCCGACCCGGCCCAGCGGGATGGCCCGCGCGGCTTTGGCCAGGCCTTCGGGGCCGAGGGAGTTCTTCGCGTCCAGCGACTGCGGCGTCTCGATAAGCCCCGGGATCACTGCGTTGCAGCGAATCCCCAACGGCGCCAGCTCCACTGCCAGCGAGCGGCACAAGCCCGGTACACCCGCCTTGGCTGCGGCGTAATGGGCGTGCTCCTGCCAACCGTACACACCACCGGCAATCGACGAGATCGCCACCAGCGCCCCGCCCTCTTTCATATGCCGGGTGGCCGCGCGAAAAGTGCGCATCACCCCGGTCAGGTCGACGTTGAGCATCTCGTTCCACAGTGCGTCGGTCATCTCCAGCAAGGGCGCGCGGCGCAACAGGCCCGCATTGGCCACCGCATAGTCGAGACGGCCAAAATGCTGGATCGCCTGCGCCGCCAGGTTATCCACAGACGCGCTATCCCCCACGTCCAGCGGCAACATCAGGCATTCGCCACCGGCTGTTTGCACCAGGCCGACGGTGGCTTGCGGGTCATGGGGGTCGGCCGGGTAATACCCACCCACCACCGCCACGCCGCTGCGGGCATAGGCCACGGCAAGGGCTTGGCCGATGCCGCTGGCAGCACCGGTGATCAAGGCAACTTTACGCTTCATCGAAACACTCCTTACTGGACAGTTTCCGGGCGCACATGGCGGGCGGCAAACATCAGCGCGCCGGAGAGGAAGCACGGCAGCGCACCGAAATACAGGGCGGCGGTCTGCCAGTCGCTGCCTGCGGACAACACCTGGGTCGCGCCAAAGCCTGCGACCACCGCACCCAGCGGCCCCATGGCATGGATAATCGCGCCGCCGGTGGCGCGGATGCTGGTAGGGAAACTTTCACTGATAAAGAACAGCGCCGCCGAGTACGGGCCAATCAGGAAGAACAGGCCCAGGCTGTACAGCCCGACCACCATGGCTATATTGCTCGGGCCGTAGAGCATGCCGGCAAACGCCAGGCCGCCGAGCATCCAGCCCAGGCCGATGACATTGCGCCGACCGATCCTGTCGCCCATCCAACCGTGGGCCAGGTAACCGCAATAGCCCACCAGGTTGGACAGCACGAGGATGATCAGCGAGTTCTCGAACGAGATGTGGTGCACGCTGATGATCACCGAGGTGCCAAGCACGCTGAACACCTAGATCGCCGCCCAGTTGAGCAGGATCGCCGCGCCGATCACCAGGGTCGCCCGGCGTGCCGGGCCACGGAAGGCGGCCTTGAGGCCGGCCTTGCTGTGTTCGTCGTAGTCCACGCCGTAGGTCAGCGCAACGTTCTGTGCCTCGCTCACCGCCCCGCTTTTGCGCAGTTGGGTGATGCGCTGGTGGATCTGGAACTGCGGGCTCTCCTTGAGCTTGCGCGCCATGATCGCAATGACGATGGCCGGGATCGCGGCGAAGATAAAGCAGCCCTGCCAGCCGATGATCGGCAACAACAGCGCCGTCAGGCCCGCGGCGATCAGCGCGCCCACCGGCCAGCCGCCTTGCACCAGGCTGTAGATAAAACCACGACGCTTGGCCAGCCTGGGGTCGTCGGAGGCCGCGTACAGTTCACTCAAGTAGGTGGCGTTGACCGTTTCCTCGGCATAGCCCAGGCCGCTCAGGGAACGGATAAGGATCAGCGGTGATTTGCCCCACGCGCCGCCAATGGCAGTCAGGGCCGAGCACACGGCAGAGCCGGCGACGGTGAAGATAATCCCGGTGCGTCGCCCCAGCTTATCCACCAACGGGCCGATGGCCAGGGCGACGACAGCGGTCCCCACCGCCACCCAGGTCGCGATCTCGGCTTGTTCCACCTCGCCCCAGCCAAAATGCCGGCCGATTTCCGGCAGCAGTGTGCCGAACAGGATGAAGTCATACACCGCAAACACCCAGGCAAAAAACGCAATCCAGGTGGCGAAGCGCACTTCCTTGGTAGTCAGTTGCCGGGGTTTCCAGCCAGTCAGGTCGAGCTTGTTATAGATAGACATGGATCGCGCCTCGATGGGGCAAAGGGTCAGGTACGGGGTTGGCGGCGGATAAAGTCGTCGGCGATTTCATCGAAGGTGACGAAGCGCACGCCGGCATGGCTCTGGATGTGTTCGATCAGGCGTTCGAGCATCAGCAGCACTTGCGGGCGACCGGACACGTCGGGGTGGATGGTCATGGTGAACACGGCGTGTTCGTGCTCGCGGTAGACCCAGTCGAACTGGTCGCGCCACATTTCTTCAAGGTGGCGCGGGTTGACGAAGCCGTGGCTGTTGGGCGCCTTCTTGATGAACATCATCGGTGGCAGGTCGTCGAGGTACCAATTGGCGGGGATCTCCACCAGGTCGGTTTCCTCGCCACGCACCAGGGGTTTCATCCAGGTGTCGGGGTGCTGGCTGTAATCGATCTTGGTCCAGCTGTCGCCCTTACGCACGTAGTAGGGGTGGAAGTCGTTGTGCATCAGGCTGTGGTCGTACTTGATGCCTTTTTTCAGCAGCAACTCGTTGGTCACCTTGCTGAATTCCCACCATGGCGCCACGTAGCCTGTGGGGCGCTTGCCGGTGACCTGGGTGATCAACTCGATGGACTTGTCGAGGACGATCTCTTCCTGCTCGGCCGTCATGGCGATGGGGTTCTCATGGCTGTAGCCATGGACGCCGATTTCATGGCCGGCGTCGGCCACCGCCTTCATCTGCTCGGGAAAGGTTTCCATCGAATGGCCAGGGATAAACCAGGTGGTGCGCAGGCCATAGCGCTCGAACAGCTTGAGCAGGCGCGGTGCACCGACTTCACCCGCGAACAGGCCGCGGGAAATATCGTCGGGTGAGTCTTCACCGCCGTAGGAACCGAGCCAGCCGGCGACCGCGTCAACGTCGACGCCAAATGCACAGAGGATGTCTTTAGCCATGGTGTGTCTCCTTGAAGAGTGAGCGCGCGCGTCGCGGCCGCTGGCAACGTCCTCAGCCATCGAAGGGATGCCTGATATCGGGCTCAACAAACGTACATATTAATAAAATGTACATTTAACAGAGGCAGATTCCGTGCCAGCCTTCCAGCGCGCTCAAATCTGGGATCAGACGATATGGCCAAGAGCTACGGGATAGAGGGTGTTGAGTCTGGGAAAAAAATCTTGCACAGCATTCGCGATGAGCCTTCAACCAAATAATGTATATTTTATTAATAAATACATTTTGGTGCAGAAAGGTAACACTCCCCCATTCCAGGCCCCAAAAAAGTGCCGCCGATGTGGCACAGAGTGACAGGCGCATCTATGAGAGAATCCCCGGCCACCGTCCTACATGCCCCAGAGAAAGCAATGAAAGCAGTGTCCGCCCCGGCCTCCCGTTACGCGATGATTCACCAGCTGTTGCGTGATGCGATCGTCAGCGGCACCGCGCGCCATGGGCTGGTCTTGCTGGAGGCGCCGCTGGCCGAATTGTTCGGGACCAGCCGCGTACCGGTGCGCAAGGCGCTGGACCTGCTGCACGGCGAAGGGTTGATCTGCCGTTTCGATGGCCGCGGCTACCTGATCAACCCCGAAGGCCTGGACCTGGAGCCGCTGCGCCTGCCCCTGAGCCATGGGCACCTGGGCCTGAACGGCGACGATGAACTGGTGGACACTCGGCCCCTGGGCGAGCGGATCGTCGAGGAAATCGGTGCGGCGCTGTCCACCTGCATTGCCTTCGGCCATTACCGCCTCGATGAACAGGCCGCTGCCGATCACTATGGCGTCAGCCGCGCGGTGGTGCGTGAGGCCCTGATGCGCCTGCGCGACCGGGGCCTGGTGGAAAAGGAACCGTACTCGCAATGGCTGGCCGGGCCGCTGACGGCCCGGGAAGTCACCGAAGACTATGAACTGCGTGCTTGCCTGGAACCACAAGCCTTGCTCCAGAGCGCGCCTGGCCTGGCGCGCGAGGTGCTCGAAGCCATGTTGCAGCGGGTGATCGACGCGCAAAACAGCGCCCATTGCAGCCTGGAGGAGATTGAGCAATTGGAGGCCGACCTGCACCAGCACTGCCTGGCCGGCCTGCAGAACCGCAAAATCGCCGCCCTGATCCGCCAGGGCCAGAGCCCGATGATCATTAGCCGGATTTTCTACCGTTTGCTGGGGATCGGCGCAGATCCGGCGATGCTCGCCGAACACCGGCTGATCCTGGAGTTGCTGCTGCATGGGGCGTTTGATGCAGCGGCGCTGAACCTGCGCGAGCATTTACAACGGGCGCGCCAACGGATGTTGCAGCGGTTGAAGGTATTGTCGGTGTTGCCCGAGCAACCATTGCCCGCCTACCTGCATAAAATCAGCTGAATACCCCCTGTAGGAGCTGGCTTGCCGGCGCCCACAAGGGGGCGGGCTTATCTGCCGGTAAATATCATGCAATTTGTTGCTAACCACGCCGCGCCATTGAAACCACCGCTCACCCGCCCCATCTAACCTCCATACTTCACTATGCAGGTGCCCCATGAGCGACCAGCAAGAATTCCCCGATATCGACCTCAACGACTACGCCGACCCCGAAAACGCACAAACGTCGTCGTCCAATACCGGCCTGGCCCTGCCCGGGCAGAACCTGCCGGACAAGGTCTATATCATCCCGATCCACAACCGGCCATTCTTCCCGGCGCAAGTGCTGCCGGTGATCGTCAATGAAGAACCCTGGGCCGAAACCCTGGAGCTGGTGAGCAAATCCGACCACCACTCCCTGGCCCTGTTCTTCATGGACACCCCGCCCGAAGACCCGCGGCATTTCGATACCTCCAGCCTGCCGCTGTACGGCACCCTGGTGAAGGTTCATCACGCCAGCCGTGAAAACGGCAAGCTGCAATTCGTCGCCCAGGGCCTGACCCGCGTACGCATCAAGACCTGGCTCAAGCATCACCGCCCACCGTACCTGGTGGAAGTCGAATACCCGCACCAGCCCAGCGAGCCGACCGACGAGGTCAAGGCCTATGGCATGGCGCTGATCAACGCGATCAAGGAACTGCTGCCGCTCAACCCGCTGTACAGCGAAGAACTGAAGAACTACCTCAATCGCTTCAGCCCCAACGACCCATCGCCCCTGACCGACTTCGCCGCCGCGCTGACCTCGGCCACCGGCAACGAGTTGCAGGAAGTGCTGGACTGCGTGCCGATGCTCAAGCGCATGGAAAAAGTCTTGCCGATGCTGCGCAAGGAGGTGGAAGTCGCGCGCCTGCAAAAGGAAATCTCCGCCGAGGTGAACCGCAAGATCGGCGAGCATCAGCGTGAGTTCTTCCTCAAGGAACAGCTCAAGGTGATCCAGCAGGAACTGGGACTGACCAAGGACGATCGCAGCGCCGATGTCGAGCAGTTCGAGCAACGCCTGGAAGGCAAGGTGCTGCCGGCCCAGGCCCAGAAACGCATCGATGAAGAACTGAACAAGCTGTCGATCCTGGAAACCGGCTCGCCGGAGTACGCGGTAACGCGCAATTACCTGGACTGGGCCACCTCGGTGCCGTGGGGTGTGTATGGCGAGGATAAACTCGACCTCAAACACGCACGCAAAGTCCTGGATAAACACCATGCGGGCCTGGATGACATCAAGAGCCGCATCCTCGAATTCCTTGCCGTGGGCGCCTACAAAGGCGAGGTCGCCGGTTCCATCGTGCTGCTGGTGGGCCCGCCGGGCGTGGGCAAGACCAGTGTCGGCAAATCCATTGCCGAGTCCCTGGGCCGGCCGTTCTACCGTTTCAGCGTCGGCGGCATGCGTGACGAGGCCGAGATCAAGGGCCATCGCCGCACCTATATCGGCGCCCTGCCAGGCAAGCTGGTACAGGCGCTCAAAGATGTGGAAGTGATGAACCCGGTGATCATGCTCGATGAGATCGACAAGATGGGCCAGAGCTTCCAGGGCGACCCGGCCTCGGCCCTGCTGGAAACCCTCGACCCGGAACAGAACGTCGAATTCCTCGACCACTACCTGGACCTGCGCCTGGACCTGTCCAAAGTGCTGTTCGTGTGTACCGCCAATACCCTGGACTCGATCCCTGGCCCCCTGCTCGACCGTATGGAAGTGATTCGTCTCTCGGGCTACATCACCGAAGAAAAGGTCGCCATCGCCAAGCGCCACCTGTGGCCAAAACAGCTGGAAAAGGCCGGCGTGGCCAAGAACAGCCTGAGCATCAGCGACGGCGCCCTGCGCGCGCTGATCGATGGCTATGCCCGCGAAGCCGGGGTACGCCAACTGGAGAAACAACTGGGCAAGCTGGTGCGCAAGGCCGTGGTCAAGCTGCTGGACGAGCCGGACTCGGTGATCAAGATCGGCAACAAGGACCTGGAAAGCTCCCTGGGCATGCCAGTGTTTCGCAACGAGCAAGTGCTGTCGGGCACCGGGGTCATCACCGGCCTGGCCTGGACCAGCATGGGCGGCGCCACCTTGCCGATCGAGGCGACGCGCATCCACACGCTCAATCGCGGCTTCAAGCTTACCGGGCAGTTGGGTGAAGTGATGAAGGAGTCCGCCGAAATCGCTTATAGCTACATCAGCTCCAACCTGAAGTCGTTTGGCGGTGATCCGAAGTTCTTCGATGAGGCCTTCGTGCACCTGCACGTGCCGGAAGGCGCCACGCCCAAAGACGGCCCGAGTGCCGGGGTGACCATGGCCAGTGCGTTACTGTCGCTGGCACGCAACCAGCCGCCGAAAAAAGGCGTGGCCATGACCGGTGAACTGACCCTGACCGGGCATGTACTGCCCATTGGTGGCGTGCGTGAGAAGGTGATTGCGGCGCGGCGGCAGAAGATCCATGAGCTGATCCTGCCAGAGCCCAACCGTGGCAGCTTTGAAGAATTGCCGGAGTACCTCAAGGAAGGCATGACCGTGCACTTTGCCAAGCGGTTTGCGGATGTGGCTAAAGTGTTGTTCTGAGAAACCTCTAGCGTCTGTAAGGGCCTCATCGCGGGCAAGCCCGCTCCCACATTTTGATTGGTGAATACATTCAAGTGTGGGAGTGGGCTTGCCCGCGATGGCACCGGTACAAACAACATAAAACCCTGCTGTAACACCTTGTCTCATCTTCGGTTATGCTCGCCCTTCGTCGCCAATAAACGGAGCCTTCATGACCGCTGCCCGCCTGCTTCTTCCGCTAAGTCTCGCCCTGCTCGCGGCTTGCGCCAGTGCACCGAAGCAAAACGTCACCGTCGATCAACAGAGCGCCTGCCCGCTCAAACTCACGACCGGGCAAAGCCTGACCCTGACCTTGCCAAGCAACCCCACCACCGGTTACCGCTGGGCGATCCAGGATTCAGCCGGCGGCGTGCTGCGCAGCCTCGGCCCGGAGGTCTACAGCAACCCCGAGGACGCCGGCGTGGTCGGGGCCGCCGGGCAATCCACCTGGCGCTTCCAGGCCTTTGCCGCAGGCAGTGGCCGCCTGCGCCTGACCTCCCAACAACCCTGGGCCCCGGAAGTGAACCCGGTGGACACCTTTGACTGCGCCATTACGGTGAACTGATATGCCATGGATGATTCTTGCGTTGATGGGTGCTGGCACTTTTATCTACGGCCTGAGCACGCACTCCACCTTGCTCTGCCTGTTGGTCAAGCCGCTGCCGGTGCTGGCACTCTTGGGCTGGCTGCATGATGCGCCGCCCAGCGACTATCGACGCTGGATCAGCCTGGGGTTGATTTTCTCCGTAGTGGGCGATGTGTTGCTGGCCTGGCCCGGCGACCTGTTTATCTTCGGCCTGGGCGCGTTTCTGTTCGCGCACCTGGCGTACCTCAAGGCCTATTTCAGCGACTGTCGCCGCGCAGCCCTGCCGGCCTTGATCCTGGCGCTGGTGGTGGGCGCGATCTTGCTGAGTATCTTGATCTCCCATGGCCTGGGCGACTTGCTGATCCCGGTGGTGGTGTACGCACTGGTCATCAGCGCCATGCTCTGGCGTGCGTTGGCCCGACTGGGCAGCGATGTGCCCAAACGCTCGGCACAGCTGGCGGCAGCCGGGGCGGCGTCGTTTGTGTTTTCCGACACTCTGATCGGGATCAATCGCTTTGTAGTGACCTTTGATGCCGCACCGTATCTGTTGATCATCACGTACTGGTTGGGCCAGTGGGGTATCGCGGCATCAGCGTTCCATCAGACAACCCGCGCATCCACGGACCAAGTTGGCTAAAATGCCGGCCTTTTCCCCTTGTCGCCGGAACAGTCGTGAGCAAAGAACCCGATCGCCTATTCGCCCAGCCCTTGCCCCAGGTGCCGGACTTCGCCTTTAACGAGGACGTGGTGCGGGTATTCCCGGACATGATCAAGCGCTCGGTGCCCGGTTACCCGACCATTGTCGAGAACCTCGGCGTACTGGCGGCGCAGTTTGCCCAGCCGGGCAGCGTGCTCTATGACCTGGGCGCATCCCTGGGCGCTGTAACCCAGGCCTTGCGCCGCCATGTGCGCACGGACGGTTGCCGGGTGATTGCAGTGGATAACTCGGCGGCAATGGTCGAGCGCTGCCGCGAATACCTCAACGGCCAGGACTCGATGTTCCAGGAGCTGTTGCCGGTGGAAGTGATCGAAGGCGATATCCTCGCCCTGCAGTTCCAGCCGGCGTCGGTGGTGGCACTGAATTTCACCCTGCAGTTTATTGCCCCCGACGAGCGCCTGGCGCTGCTCGGACGGATTCGCCAGGCACTGCTGCCCGGTGGAGCGCTGATTCTCTCGGAAAAACTGCGTTTCAATGACCCAGAAGAACATGCGCTGCTCACCGACCTGCATGTGGCGTTCAAGCGCGCCAATGGCTACAGCGAACTGGAAATCGCCCAGAAGCGCAGCGCCATCGAACATGTCATGAAGCCCGACAGCCTCGAAGAACACCGCGAGCGCCTGTTGGCCGCCGGGTTCTCGAAAGTCGTGCCGTGGTTCCAGTGTCTTAACTTTGCCTCGTTGATTGCCTTGCCATGATTGATCTGTCGCCCCTCGCCCGCCATCTGGTCGGCACTCCCCTGGCCGTATGGGCCCAGGGCCTGCAAGCACAACTCGATGCAAAAATGGAAAAAGGCCATGGCGACCTGGCGCGCTGGCAAAGTGCGCTGGACGCCCTGCCCAAGATTCTGCCAAGCGAAGTCGACCTGCTGAACGACCTGACCCTCGACACCGATTGCGATGACGCAACCCGCACGCAGATGCATGCCGCGTTGATGGGCCTGAGCCCGTGGCGCAAAGGCCCGTTCAAGCTGTTCGGGGTACATGTGGACACCGAATGGCGCTCGGACTGGAAATGGTCGCGGGTCGCGCCGCACCTGGACCTTGCGGGCAAACGCATCCTCGATGTGGGCTGTGGCAACGGCTATTACATGTGGCGCATGCTTGGCGCCGGCGCCGACAGTGTGATTGGCGTCGACCCCAACTGGCTGTTTTTCTGCCAGTTCCAGGCGGTGCAGCGCTACCTGTCGGCACCTAACGCCTGGCACCTGCCGTTCCCGTTTGAAGATTTGCCGCCGAACATGGAAGGTTTCGACACCGTGTTCTCCATGGGCGTGTTCTACCACCGCCGCTCGCCTATCGAGCATTTGCTGGCGCTCAAGGACTGCCTGGTCAAGGGCGGCGAACTGGTGCTGGAGACGTTGGTGATCGAGGGCGATCAACAACAGGTGCTGGTCCCCGAGGACCGCTACGCGCAGATGCGCAATGTGTGGTTCCTGCCATCGGTGCCAGCGCTGATGCTGTGGCTGCGCCGTGCTGGCTTCAGCGATGTGCGTTGCGTGGATGTAAGCGTGACCACGGTCGAGGAACAGCGTGGCACGGAGTGGATGAAGTATCAGTCCCTGAGCGACTTCCTCGCCCCTGAGGATCACAGCAAGACGATTGAAGGGCTGCCGGCGCCGATGCGGGCGGTGATCATCGCCAAGAAATAACCCATGTCCTGTAGGGGCCGGCTTGCCGGCGATAGCGGTGATTCAGGCCGCCATCGCCGGCAAGCCGGCTCCTACATTGATTGGTTTTTTACATTGAGATCAGGCGCTGGGCTTGGCCCTTCTGGCCTTGAAGAACTCACTCAGCACCGCCCCGCACTCCTCGGCCAGCACCCCGCCTTCGTACACCACCCGATGGTTCAAGAAGCCCTGGGTAAAGAACTGCCCCTGGCTTTGCGCAACCCCCGCCTTGGGCTCCAACGCGCCGTACACCACCCGGGCAATGCGTGAATGCACGATCAGCCCGGCGCACATGCTGCACGGTTCCAGGGTCACATACAGCGTGCTGCCCGGCAGTCGATAGTTGCTGACAGCCCGGGCCGCCGCGCGGATGGCGACCATCTCGGCATGGGCGCTCGGATCGCTGCCGCTGATCGGGCAATTGAAGCCGCGACCGATGATTTCGCCACCCTGCACCAGCACCGCGCCCACCGGTACTTCACCCAGTGCTGCACCTTGGGCGGCGAGGGCCAGGGCTTCGCGCATGAAGTCCTGGTCACGGCTGCGGTCTATAATCGCCGTCGGGCGAATCTGGCGCATCACGCCACCTCGATGGCGGCCATCAGGCCGGTTTCCATATGGTCGATCACATGGCAATGGAACATCCACACCCCAGGGTTATCCGCCACCAACGCCACACGGGCCCGCTCGTTCTTGCCCAGCAGGTAGGTATCGGTGAAGTACGGCGTGACCTTGTGGCGATTCGAGGCGATGACCTTGAAGCTCATGCCATGCAAGTGGATCGGGTGCTGGTACTGAGTCATGTTCTTGAGTTCAAAAATGTAGCTCTTGCCCAATTGGAGCTTGGCAATCGGGCGGTCGGCGCAGGTCTTGTCGGTGATGTCCCAGGCCTGGCCGTTGATCTGCCACAGGCTCGGCGGCTTGCCGTTTTCGACGTTGACCGAAACCGAGCCGACCCATTCGAAATTGAAGTTGAGTTTCTCGGCAGTGGCCAGGTCCGGCTCGGCAATCGGGTTGGCCGGCAAGGCAGGCGGCCACTCGCCAGGGGCATCGGCGTTGGCCACCGAGCGGAAAGTACCCAGGCGCACCGGGCCGTTGCGAATCGACAGTTCTTCACCGGCCGGCGGGGCCTTGATCGCCAGGCAGATGCGCATGCCCGGGCCCAGCCAGTATTCCTTGCCCAGGGGCCGTGGCTCGATGGGGTTGCCGTCCAGCGCATAGATCTGAGCGTCGACGTTGGGGATATTCAGGCGATAGGTCAGGGTGTTATCGAGGTTGAGCAGGCGTACGCGGGTGATTTGCCCGGCGGGCAGGTCAATCACCGCCTGGGGCACGCCGTTGATGGTCGACAGGCGCCCGGCCGTACCGCCACGGGCGGCTTCGCGGGGGATGCTGAACTCGACAAATTCACCCTGTTCGTCGATATGCCAGTTTTTCAGGCTCAGGGTGCGCTCATGCTTGAAGCCAGTGGGCTCGCGCTCCTCGACAATCAATGGGCCGACCAGGCCACGGCCCAGCTCTTCGCTGCTGCTGACATGGGGGTGATACCAGTAGCTGCCGGCATCGGGCACGCGGAATTGGTAGTCGAAGTACTCGCCGGGCAATACCGGCAGTTGCGAGACATAAGGCACGCCGTCCATTTCCAGGGGCAGGCGGATGCCGTGCCAGTGGATGGTGGTGGCGACCGGCAGGTGGTTGATAAAGCGCACCCGCAGCCATTCGCCCTGACGCACGCGCAACTCGGTGCCCGGCGCCGAGGGACCGAACGCCCAGGCCTGGGTGGTGTGCCCCGGCACCAGTTCCACGTCCAGGGGCGCAGCGATCAACTCGTAATCGCGCCCGGCGCTGGCGTCCGCGACTTTCCCCAGCCAGTAGCGGTAGGCACCACCGGCACCGACGCCCACCACTGCCAGGCCGGCGAGGCCACCAAGGATTTGTCGACGGGAAAAGGATCGGGACACAACAACCTCACGTATCTGCGCGGGCGCAGGGCCCGCAAAGGGCAAATACGATACACCCCCGCAGGCTAAACAGTAAGGCTTCGCATTGCCGCATGTGGGAGCGGGCTTGCTCGCGAAAGCGGTGGGCCAGTCAATATCTCCGCTGACCGACACGCCGTCTTCGCGGGCAAGCCCGCTCCCACAGGGGGATTGCGGTGTGGCTTCAGGCCTTTGCAGCAGCCAGGATCAGCGCTTTCATCTCGGCCACAGCACCTTTGAAACCGACGAACAACGCATGGGCCACCAGCGCGTGGCCGATGTTCAGTTCGTTGATGCCTTTGATCGCAGCCACCGCTTCAACGTTGTGGTAGTGCAGGCCGTGGCCGGCATTGACGATCAAGCCTTCCTTGAGGCCACAGGCCACGCTGTCGATGATGCGTTGCAGTTCGTCGGCAACTTCGGCCGGGGTGGTGGCATCGGCATAGCGTCCGGTATGCAGTTCAATGGCCGGTGCGCCCACGCGGCGCGAGGCTTCAATCTGCCGCTCGTCGGCATCGATAAACAGCGAGACTTCGCTACCGATCTGCGACAGGCGCTCGACCGCCGCTTTGATCCGCGCTTCCTGGCCAGCCACATCCAGGCCACCTTCGGTGGTCAGTTCCTGGCGGGTTTCCGGGACCAGGCAGATATGCGCCGGGCGGATGCGCTCGGCGAAGGCCATCATTTCTTCGGTGATGCCCATCTCGAAGTTCATGCGGGTCTGCAGCACGTCCTTGAGCACCAGCACGTCGCGTTCCTGGATGTGCCGGCGGTCTTCGCGCAGGTGCACGGTGATACCGTCGGCGCCGGCTTCTTCGGCATCCAGTGCGGCCTTGACCGGATCAGGGTAGCGGGTGCCCCGGGCCTGGCGCAGGGTGGCGACGTGGTCGATGTTGACACCAAGAAGAATGCGATTGCTGGTGGTCACGGAAGCGCTCCTGAAAAGGGAAAGAATCGGCGCACAGCATACACGGGGATGTCAGGGCTTTCGAAACAACTCGCGACTGACCAGTGGCCGGCCGCCCAGATGCACGGCCAACGCCTGACGCATCAGGCGCTTGGCAGCAGACAGGGCGCCGGGGGCGCTCCAGTCGGCCTCGGCCATGGCCAGCAACTCGGCCCCCTGGAACAGGCCGGGCTGCAGCAGGTAGACACGCTCAAGGCCAGCATCCACTTGCAGACGATACATGCCGTCACTGGCGATGGGCTCGCCGTGCAGGTCATTGTTCAATTCAAAGCCGTAGCCCAGATCGTCGAGCAGGCGCCATTCAAAGGCTCGCAGCAGCGGCTCCAGGGGGCGGCCTTCAGCCAGGGCCAGCAAGGTGGCCGCGTAGTGATCGAAGACCCCAGGGTGTGGGTCTTCAGCGGGCAGCAGGCGGATCAGCAGTTCATTGAGGTACAGGCCGCTGAACAGCGCCTCGCCATTGAGCCAGGCAGAGGTGCCGACGCTTTCCAGGCGGCCGACATTTTTCAACTCGCCCTTGCCGCGAAACTCCACGTCCAGAGCCACGAATGGCCGCGCCTGCGTCCCCGCCTTGCCCCGCGCACTGCGCAATACCGCGCGCAGGCGGCCTTGGGGCGTGAGGAAGTCCACCAGGGCGCTGGTCTCGCGGTAGGCGCGGCTGTGCAGGACGTAGGCGGGTTGGCTGGGAGGTGGGGATTGGGACATTGGGTTCTCGCTGACGAAACACGGTCTTGAAAACTACGACGATCCAATGTGGGAGCGGGCTTGCTCACGAATGCAGTGGGCCAGCCAACGCATCCGGTGACTGACCCACTGCATTCGCGAGCAAGCCCGCTCCCACATTTTGTCCTGCGATGTGACTGGAAACTGCTTACAGGTCGCCGTAACCCAGGGAGCGCAGCGCACGCTCGTCATCGGACCAGCCACCCTTAACCTTCACCCACAGGTTAAGCATGATCTTGGAATCGAACAGCAATTCCATGTCCTTGCGCGCTTCGGTGCCGATGCGCTTGATGCGCTCGCCCTTGTCGCCAATGATGATTTTCTTCTGGCCGTCACGTTCGACGAGGATCAGCGCATGGATATGCAGGGTCTTGCCCTGCTGCTTGAACTCTTCGATTTCCACGGTGATCTGGTACGGCAGCTCGGCGCCCATCTGGCGCATGATTTTCTCGCGTACCAGTTCGGCGGCGAGGAAACGGCTGCTGCGGTCGGTGATCTGGTCTTCCGGGAAGAAGTGCTCGTTCTCCGGCAGGTAGCCGGCGATCACCCGCTCCAGGGCCTCAAGATTGTGCCCGTGCTGGGCCGAGATTGGCATGATCTGGGCGTTCGGCAGTTGTTCCTGCAACCAGCTCAGGTGCGGCATAAGCTCGGCTTTGTCTTCGATTCGGTCGGTCTTGTTCAAGGCGACGATCAACGGGCCGGTGACGTACTGCACGCGCTCCAGCACCATCTGGTCTTCATCGGTCCACTTGGTGCGATCGACTACGAAGATCACCACGTCGACGTCTTTCAACGCCGCCGAAGCGGTCTTGTTCATATAGCGGTTCAGGGCTTTCTCGCCACCTTTGTGCATACCTGGGGTGTCGACGTAGACCGCTTGCACATTGCCTTCGGTCTTGATGCCCAGCATGTTGTGGCGGGTGGTCTGCGGCTTGCGCGAGGTGATCGCCAGCTTCTGCCCCAGGATATGGTTGAGCAGCGTGGACTTGCCCACGTTCGGGCGGCCGACGATGGCAACATAGCCACAGCGTGTTGCGGTTGAATCAGTCATGGCCATTCTCCACGCCCAGGGCAATCAGTGCTGCAGCGGCCGCTACCTGTTCGGCAATACGACGGCTCACACCCTGACCTCGGCTTTTTTCGTTCAATAAGGTGACTTCGCATTCGACGAAGAACACACGGCAATGCGGCTCACCCTGGATATCCACCACTTCGTAGCGCGGCAGTTCGCAGCCGCGCGACTGCAAAAATTCCTGCAGCCGGGTCTTGGGATCCTTGTTGGTATCCACCAGGGTCAGGCTGTCGATTTCCGACGCCAGCCAGGCCATGACCCGCTCCTTGGCCACTTCCATTCCAGCATCGAGGTAGATCGCACCGATCAGGGCTTCCAGGGCATCGGCCAGGATCGACTCGCGGCGGAAACCGCCGCTTTTCAACTCGCCGGAACCCAGGCGCAGGTATTCGCCCAGGTCGAAGCCACGGGCCAATACGGCCAGGGTCTCACCTTTCACCAGGCGCGCGCGCAGGCGCGACAGCTGGCCTTCACGGGCCAGGGGGAAGCGGTTGAACAGGGCTTCGCCAGCGGCGAAGTTGAGGATGGCATCACCGAGGAACTCCAGGCGTTCGTTGTTGCGCCCGGCAAAACTGCGGTGTGTGAGGGCAAGGACCATCAATTCCTGATCCTTGAAGGTGTAGCCGAGCTGACGCTCAAGACGACTCAAAGAAACGCTCACGGTTTACCTACTTTCAGTACGTGGCGGCAAGGGCCATCGACGATTAACGCTGTGTTCAAATTCAAATCCTGGCAATGCTGCGTGTTGCTCGAGGCCGGACCAATGTCCAAGCCCCAGAAAAGCATTCGGCGCTGTGTTCACAGCGCCGCATGGATTACTTGATCAGCCCCACCCGCGAGAAGTTCGGCAGGTGGCTGAGTTTGGGTTCCGGCCAGCTCATCCAGACCGCGAAGGCCTTGCCGACGATATTCTGGTCGGGAACCATGCCCAGCAGTTCCTTGGGAATGCTTGGGTCATCCCAGTAGCGGCTGTCATTGGAGTTGTCGCGGTTGTCGCCCATCATGAAGTAGTGCCCGGCAGGCACTGTCCACTGGTTGTCGGGCAGCGAACGGTAGCGGCTCATTTCCTTACGGATCTGGTGCTCTACCGCCCCGAGTTTTTCCTGGTACAACTCGGCGCTGCCCAGGGTGTTCGGCTCGGAACCGATGAGTTTCTCGGCCACCGGCTCGCCATTGACGAACAGGCGCTTGTCGCTGGTGTAGCGAATCACGTCACCCGGCAGGCCGACCACACGCTTGATGTAGTTGACGTTCGGGTCGCTTGGGTAGCGGAACACCATCACATCGCCGCGCTGCGGGTCACCCACCTCGATGATTTTCTTGTCGATCACCGGCAAGCGGATCCCGTAGGAAAACTTGTTCACCAGGATGAAGTCACCCACATCCAGGGTTGGCTTCATCGAGCCCGAAGGAATCTGGAACGGCTCGACCAGAAACGAGCGCAGCACCAGCACGATGAACAACACCGGGAAGAACGACTTGCCGTATTCAACCAGCAAAGGTTCTTTGTTCAGCTTCTCGATCACCACGCCATCGGGCTGGCTGACGCTGCCCTGATAGGACGCGATGGCCGCCCGACGGCGCGGGGCGAAGAACAGCAGATCGAGCAGCGCCAAGAGACCACAGACGGCAACGGCGATGACCAGCAACAGCGGGAAATTTAGTGACATAGGACCTAACTATCCAACCTGAGCACCGCAAGGAAGGCTTCTTGTGGAATTTCCACGTTGCCCACTTGCTTCATGCGTTTTTTACCGGCCTTTTGCTTTTCAAGCAGCTTGCGCTTACGGCTTACGTCACCGCCGTAGCATTTGGCCAGTACGTTCTTTCTGAGTGCCTTGACGGAAGTCCGCGCAATGATCTGCCCGCCAATGGCGGCCTGGATCGCGACGTCGAACATCTGGCGCGGTATCAGTTCCTTCATCTTCTCGGTCAACTGGCGACCCTTGTAGTGCGCATTGTCCTTGTGGACGATGAGCGCCAGGGCATCAACCTTGTCACCGTTGATCAATACATCAAGCTTCACCAGATTGGCCGATTGGTAGCGGTCGAAATGGTAATCCAGCGAAGCATAGCCGCGACTGGTGGATTTGAGACGGTCAAAGAAGTCCAGGACCACTTCGTTCATCGGCAAATCGTAGGTCACTTGTACCTGGCTACCAAGGAACAGCATGTCGTGCTGTACGCCACGCTTTTCGATACACAGGGTAATAACGTTGCCCAGGTGTTCCTGCGGCACAAGAATATTGGCCCGCACGATCGGTTCACGCATGTCTTCGATGGACGACAGATCCGGCAGCTTGGACGGGTTGTCGACGTAAATCGTTTCACCGGTTTTCAGCGCCAGCTCAAAAATAACGGTTGGCGCGGTAGTGATCAGGTCCAGGTCGTACTCGCGCTCCAGGCGCTCCTGGATGATCTCCATGTGCAGCATGCCCAGGAACCCGCAGCGGAAGCCAAAGCCCAGGGCGTCGGAGCTTTCCGGGGTGTACTGCAACGAAGAGTCATTGAGGGTCAGCTTCTGCAGGGCTTCGCGAAAGTCCTCGAAGTCATCGGAGCTGACCGGGAACAGGCCGGCGTACACCTGCGGCTGGATGCGCTTGAAGCCTGGCAGCACGTCGACATCAGGCGTCGAGCTCAAGGTCAGGGTGTCACCGACCGGCGCACCGTGGATGTCCTTGATACCAGCAATGATGAAGCCCACTTCACCGGCCTTCAGGTCAACGGTGGCGGTGTGCTTGGGGTTGAATACACCGACGCTGTCCACCAGGTGGATCTTGCCGGTGGACTTGACCAGGATCTTGTCGCCCTTCTTCACCCGGCCATGGCGCACACGTACCAGGGACACAACGCCCAGGTAGTTGTCGAACCAGGAGTCGATGATCAACGCTTGCAGCGGATCTTCGATGTTGCCGGTAGGGGCGGGAATGGTCTTGACCAGGCGCTCGAGTACTTCGTCGACGCCCAGGCCGGTCTTGGCACTGCACTCGACGGCGTCGGTGGCATCAATACCGATGATTTTTTCGATTTCTTCCTTCACCCGGTCCGGATCGGCCTGCGGCAGGTCGATCTTGTTCAGCACCGGCATGACTTCCAGGCCCTGCTCGATGGCGGTGTAGCAGTTGGCCACGGACTGGGCTTCTACGCCCTGCCCCGCGTCCACTACCAGCAGCGCCCCTTCACAGGCCGCCAGGGAACGGCTGACTTCGTAGGTAAAGTCGACGTGGCCCGGGGTGTCAATGAAGTTCAACTGGTACTTGATACCGTCTTTGGCGGTGTAGTACAGGGTGACGCTGTGGGCCTTGATGGTGATCCCGCGCTCGCGTTCGAGGTCCATGGAGTCCAGGACCTGGGCTTCCATTTCACGCTCGGCAAGGCCGCCGCACATCTGGATGAATCGATCGGCCAGCGTCGACTTACCATGGTCAATGTGGGCGATGATGGAGAAATTGCGGATATGACTCAAATCACTCACGGATCAACACTCAAAAAGGCTGCAGGCAGATTGCCCGCTGAAAAATAGCCGGGAATTGTACCTGATGCTCAGGCCAGACGTCATCTTTGACGACCAATAACAAAAATGCCCCGTTCTTGCGAATGGGGCATTTTTTGCTCGACAGGCGCGGATCAACCGGCCCGGCGCAGCAGCCAGAACCCGGCCAGGGCACAGATACCGGTCGGCACCAGCACCGCAAACAGCGGCGAGAAGCCAAATACCAGGCTCGACGGCCCCAGCAAGTCCTGGGCAATGCGGAAGGTGAAACCTACCAACACCCCGGTAAACACGCGCTGGCCCAGGGTCACCGAGCGCAGCGGGCCGAAAATAAATGAAATTGCCATCAATACCAGGGCAGCGGTCACCAGGGGCTGCAATACCTTGACCCAAAATGCCAGCCAGTAGCGGCCATTGTTCAGGCCCTGCTCCTTGAGGTAGTGGATATAGCTCCACAAACCGGAGATCGGCAGGCTTTCCGGGATCATCACGACGGTATTGAGCAGTTCGGGCTTGAGCGCAATGTCCCAGGCCTGCGTCGGCTCATTGATCACCTCGGTGCTGGCCTCGGTGCCTTTGCCGGGATTGCGGAAATGGGTGGTGGTGACATCGCTCAACACCCACTGGTTGTCACTGAACTGCGCGCGCTTGGCAAAGCTCGACGAGAGCATGTGGCGCTCTTCATCAAAGCGATAACGGGTAACACCCACCAGCAAGCCACCGGGTTGCACCGCGTTGATGTGGATGAATTCATCGCCCTGACGGTGCCACAGGCCCCGTTTGGAACTCTGGGCGTCACCCGAGCCCTGGGCCAGCGCGCGGTTGGCCTGGGCCGTGGTTTCTGCCGGTGGCGCCACGTACTCGCCGATCAACACGCTGGCAGCCATCAAGAGCAACATGGGTTTCATCACGGCCCAGACGATGCGGGAAATGGAGACCCCCGCCGCGCGCATGATAGTCAGTTCGCTGTTGCTGGCCAGGCTGCCCAGGCCGATCAGGCAACCGATCAGCGCGGCCATTGGCATCATGTCGTAGAGCCGGCGCGGGGCGGTCAGCGCCACGTAGCTCAGCACGTCGGTGACCGTGTAGGTCTCGGTGACGTTGCCCACTTCATCAATGAAGGCAAACAACGACGCCAGGCCGAGGATGATGCCCAATACCGCCAGGATGGCGACCAGTACACTGCTACCGATGTAGCGATCCAGCTTACCCACGAGCCATCTCCTTCATGCCGCGACGGCTCTGCATTTTCAAACGAACCGGTTCCCAATACAGCAGGCCCAGGCCAATCATCAGGAAGACACCGTGGACCCACCACAGCCCCACGATCGGCGACACTTTGCCCTTCTCCAGGGCGCCACGGGCAGAAATCAGGATGGTCAGGTACGCCATGTACAGCAGGATCGCCGGCAGCAGCTTGAGGAAGCGGCCCTGGCGCGGGTTGACCCGGGACAGCGGCACAGCCATCAAGGTGACGATAAACACCAGCAGCGGCAGGGAGATACGCCATTGCAGTTCGGCGATCGAACGCAACTCCTTGCTGCCGATCAGGGCGCTCGTCGGGATAGCGTCGCGGTCGGTGACCTCATTGCTGACTTCCGGCCGGGCCAGCATGACGCCGTAGGTGTCGTACTTGATGGCGCGGTAGTCGGCCTGGCCGGGGCTGCCATCGTAGCGATAGCCGTTTTCCAGGATCAGGTAGCGACTGCCGTCCGGGCGTACTTCCTGGCGCCCGCTATCGGCCACCAAGACGGAAATGCCACGGTCTTTCTTGTCCTGGCCCAGGCGCTTCTCGGAAATGAACACACCGCCGAGGTTGCTACGGTCGTCGGACATGCGCTCGGTGTAGGTCACGCGGGTACCGTCGTTGAGTGCCTGAAAGCGCCCCGGCTCCAGGGTGTCGAATTCGGTCATCGCGTCCTGTTTGTTGAGCACCAGTTGGAACTGCATGAGGCCCTGGGGCGCCAGGCTCAGGCTCAGCCAGGCCACCACCAGCGCCACGCCGGTGGCCGGAACCATGGTCATGGCCAGAAGACGCTGCTGGCTCATGCCGGTGGCCGACAGCACAGTCATCTCGCTTTCGAGGTAGAGCCGGCCATAGGCCAGCAGGATCCCGAGAAACAGACCCAGGGGCAGGATCAGTTGCAGGAATCCTGGCATGCGAAAGCCCATGATCAGGAACAATGAACTTGGATCCAGGGCCCCCGAGGCGGCCTGGGCCAGGTATTTGACGAAACGACCACTCATGATGATGACCAGCAACACCGCACTCACGGCACTCAGGGTCAGCAGGACTTCGCGGGACAGATAACGGAAGACAATCAAACCAGACACTCCAGGGTTGTCAGGCTAAGGCGGCCAAACAAGCAAGCATATCAAGTCGCCCCGTTGACACGGGCCGGCGAAAAAGATGGCGCATTATCCTGTGATTGTCGGCGCCTGTCACGGAGCTTGCTCACACCGGTGCACAAAGCTGGCGTCAAGGGTTGTCAGGCTCAGGCGGCGCGGTACAAACTGCGGGCTTTGTCGCGCTCGCCCAGGCGAGCCCTGCCTACAGGCCGGAGTACAGACTCCAGGCTCCTTGACCTTATATAAGGGACCCGAACATGGAATTGGTTGTAAAAAGCGTTAGCCCCGAAACGTTGAAGACCGCCACCCTCGTGGTTGCCATTGGCGAAGGCCGCAAGCTCGGCGCGGCCGCCAGACAAGTCGACGAACTGAGCGGTGGCGCCATCAGCGCCGTGCTCAAGCGTGGCGACCTGGCCGGCAAGGTCGGGCAGAGCCTACTGCTGCAAAGCCTGCCTAACCTCAAGGCCGATCGCGTCCTGCTGGTTGGCGTGGGCAAGGAGGCCGAACTGGGTGACCGCCCGTTCCGCAAGATCATCAGCGCCATCCTCGGCACCCTCAAGGGCCTGGGCGGCAGCGATGCGGCACTGGCGCTGGACGATGTCGTGGTCAAGGGTCGCGACAGCTATGGCAAGACCCGCCTGCTGGCCGAAACCCTGCTCGATGGTGGCTACACCTTCGAGCAGTTCAAGAGCCAGAAAGCCGAACCCCGCGCCCTGAAGAAAATCACCCTGCTGACCATCAAGGCCGCCCAGGCCGAGGTTCAGCGCGCCGTCACCCACGCCCAGGCCATCGCCGCCGGCATGGCGTTCACTCGCGACTTGGGCAATATGCCACCTAACATCTGCCACCCAACCTACTTAGGCGAGCAGGCCAAGGCACTGGGCAAAGCGTTCAAGGGTCTGAAAGTCGAAGTTTTCGATGAAAAGAAGATCAAGGAACTGGGCATGGGCTCGTTCTATGCCGTGGGCCAGGGCAGCGACCAGCCGCCACGCCTGATCGTCATGCAATACAACGGCGGCAAGAAAACCGAGAAGCCGTTCGCCCTGGTCGGCAAAGGCATCACCTTCGACACCGGTGGCATCAGCCTCAAGCCCGGCGCCGGCATGGATGAAATGAAGTACGACATGGGCGGTGCCGCCAGTGTCTTCGGTACCCTGCGTGCCGTGCTGGAACTCAAGCTGCCGATCAACCTGGTGTGCATCCTGGCCTGCGCCGAGAATATGCCGAGCGGCGGCGCCTCCCGTCCGGGCGACATCGTCACCACCATGAGCGGCCAGACCGTGGAAATCCTCAACACCGACGCCGAAGGCCGCCTGGTGCTGTGCGATGCCCTGACCTATGCCGAGCGCTTCAAGCCGCAGGCGGTGATCGATATCGCCACCCTGACCGGCGCCTGCATCGTCGCCCTGGGTTCCCATACCTCGGGCCTGCTGGGCAACAGCGACGAGTTGGTCGAGCAATTGCTCAGCGCTGGCAAGGCTGCTGACGACCGCGCGTGGCAACTGCCGCTGTTCGATGAATACCAGGAGCAACTGGACAGCCCGTTCGCCGACATCGCCAACATTGGCGGGCCCAAGGCCGGCACCATCACCGCCGCCTGCTTCCTGTCGCGCTTTGCCAAGAACTTCAACTGGGCCCACCTGGATATCGCCGGTACCGCCTGGACCAGCGGCGGCAAGGACAAGGGCGCTACCGGTCGCCCGGTACCGCTGCTGACCCAATACCTGCTGGATCGCGCCAAGGCCTAAACGCCCTCTGTAGGAGCCGGATTGCCGGCTCCTACGGTTTTTTGCGTGCTTCTCTGGAAATGTAATGACCCAAGTCGACTTCTATATATTGCCCAGCGCCGCCCCGTCGGCTCGCCTGGACTTTGCCTGCAAACTCACGGAAAAGGCCTGGCGCATGGGCCATCGCATCTACCTGCATTGCAGCGATGCCGCCCAGCGTGAAGACCTCGATGCCCGCCTGTGGCACTTCAAGGGCGAGAGTTTTGTGCCCCACGGCCCTGCAGAGTCGGAGCCAGAGGGGCGGGTGGTACTGGGCTTGGGCGACAGTTGTGGGGATCACCATGACCTGTTGGTCAACCTGGACCTGAAAGTGCCAGCCTTCGCCAAGGGCTTTGCCCGCGTGGCAGAAGTGGTGGTGGAAGAACCGGCTATTCGTCAGGCCGCGCGGGAGAGTTTCCGTTTCTACCGCGAACAGGGCTATTCTCTGCAAGATCACCGATTACAGCGACTCTGAGCACATGATGGACACTTCCAATCCGCTAAAACCGTCTGACCACCTGCTGGACGACCTTGAGTCGATCCGCCAGTTGCTGGGTGATGACAACCTGCAACCGCCGCTGCTGACCGATACCGTCGCAGAAGAGGTTCAGATTCCCCTGCTGTTCGATATGGTCGGCGCCAAGCCTGCCGCCGCCGAGCCTGTCGAACCGCCCGTCGTCCAGGCAGAGCCCGCCGCCGAGAAAGCCCCCGACGCCCTGCTGCTGCACCTGGACAACGAACTGCGCGCCGCTGCACAGTTGATCATGCAGGACGTGATCGACGACTTTGCCCCGCATATCGAAACCGAGATCAAGCGCCGGATGGATGCGCGCATGGAGCGGTTGCTCAGCCAATACCAATCCTGATTCCAATCCCCTTGCAGGAGCTGGCTTGCCAGCGATAGCGGTGGATCAGTCAACGATATGCTGACTGACATACCGCTATCGCTGGCAAGCCAACTCCTACAGGGGGCGGCATTAACCTTAAGCCCGTCTTCGTCTCGCCCTCTCCCCTCTCCCCCGTTATACTTGTCGGCTTTCCTGAATAAATGCCAACTAGGGTCCCGCCGCGCATGGATAAGACCTACCAGCCGCACGCCATTGAAACTTCCTGGTACAACACCTGGGAATCCGAGAATTACTTCGCCCCCCAAGGCGCGGGTGATTCCTACACGATCATGATCCCGCCGCCGAACGTCACCGGCAGCCTGCACATGGGTCACGGCTTCAACAACGCGATCATGGACGCCCTGATCCGTTTCCGCCGCATGCAGGGGCGCAACACCCTGTGGCAGCCGGGCACCGACCACGCAGGTATCGCCACCCAGATGCTGGTGGAGCGCCAACTGGAAGCCACTGGCCAGAGCCGTCACGACCTGGGCCGCGAGAAATTCCTGGAAAAGATCTGGGAATGGAAGGATCAGTCCGGCGGCAATATCAGCCGTCAGATCCGTCGCCTCGGCTCGTCCGTAGACTGGAGCCGCGAGCGTTTCACCATGGACGACGGCCTGTCGGAAGCGGTGAAGGAAGCCTTCGTACGCCTGCATGAAGATGGCCTGATCTACCGCGGCAAGCGCCTGGTCAACTGGGACACCAAGCTGCACACGGCGATTTCCGACCTTGAAGTGGAAAACCACGACGAGAAAGGTTTCCTGTGGAACCTCAAGTACCCGCTGGCCGACGGCGCCAAGACCGCCGAGGGTAACGACTACCTGATCGTCGCCACCACCCGTCCGGAAACCATGCTCGGTGACGCCGCCGTGGCCGTTAACCCGAACGATGAGCGCTACCAGGCACTGATCGGCAAGTTCGTCGAACTGCCACTGGTCGGCCGACGTATCCCGATCATCGCCGATGATTACTGCGACCCTGAATTCGGCACTGGTTGCGTGAAAATCACCCCGGCCCACGATTTCAACGACTATGAAGTCGGCAAGCGCCACAACCTGCCGCTGCTGAACATCTTCGACAAGAATGCCGCCGTTCTGCCGGCCTGCCAGGTATTCAACCTCGACGGCACGCTGAACGACAGCATCGACGGCAAGATCCCGGCTGAATACGCCGGCCTCGACCGTTTTGAAGCCCGCAAGCAGATCGTTGCCGCGTTCGATGCCGCCGGCCTGTTGGTCAGTGTGGATGACCACGCCCTGAAAGTGCCGAAAGGCGACCGTTCGGGCACCGTGATCGAGCCGTGGCTGACCGACCAGTGGTATGTGTCCACCAAGCCATTGGCCGAGCCTGCGATTGCCGCCGTGGAAGATGGCCGCATCCAGTTCGTGCCCAAACAGTACGAAAACATGTACTTCTCGTGGATGCGTGACATCCAGGATTGGTGCATCAGCCGTCAACTGTGGTGGGGTCACCGCATTCCGGCCTGGTACGACGAGTCGGGCAAGGTCTATGTCGGCCGCGATGAAGCCGAAGTGCGTACCAAGAACAACCTGCCTGCAGACCTGGTGTTGAATCAGGACAACGACGTCCTCGACACTTGGTTCAGCGCCGGCCTGTGGACCTTCTCTACCTTGGGTTGGCCGGAAAAAACCGAGTTCCTCGAAAAATTCCACCCCACTGACGTACTGGTTACCGGCTTCGACATCATTTTCTTCTGGGTTGCCCGGATGATCATGCTCACCATGCATTTGGTGAAGAACGACGACGGCACCCCGCAGGTTCCGTTCAAAACCGTGTACGTGCACGGCCTGGTACGTGACGGCCAGGGCCAGAAGATGTCCAAGTCCAAAGGCAATGTCCTGGACCCGCTGGACATCATTGACGGCATCGAGCTCGAAGCGCTGGTACAGAAGCGCACCTCGGGCATGATGCAACCGAAAATGGCGAAGAAGATCGAGAAGCAGACCCGCGACGAGTTCGCCGACGGCATCGCCAGCTACGGCACCGACGCCCTGCGCTTCACCTTCTGCTCGCTGGCCTCCACTGGTCGCGACATCAAGTTCGACATGGGCCGCGTCGAAGGCTATCGCAACTTCTGCAACAAGATCTGGAACGCGGCACGCTATGTGCTGGACAAGGGTGAAGACTGCGGCCAGAACGGCGAAGCCTATGAACTGTCCCTGGCTGATCGCTGGATCATCTCGCAGTTGCAGCGCACCGAAGCCGAAGTGACCCGCCAACTTGACCAGTTCCGCTTTGACCTGGCCGCCCAGGCCTTGTACGAATTCATCTGGAACCAGTATTGCGACTGGTACCTGGAACTGTCCAAACCCGTGCTGTGGGACGAAAACGCGCCGATCGAGCGCCAGCGCGGCACCCGTCGCACCCTGGTGCGCGTGCTGGAAGTGGCGCTGCGCCTGGCGCACCCGTTCATGCCGTTCATCACCGAAGAAATCTGGCAGCGCCTGGCGCCACTGGCCGGTATCGAAGGCAAGACCATCATGCTGCAACCTTGGCCGGTGGCCAATGAAGCACGCATCGACGAGGCTGCCGAAAGCGATATCGAATGGCTCAAGGCCCTGATGCTCGGCACGCGCAATATCCGCGCCGAGATGAACATCGGCCCGGGCAAGCCTTTGGCGGTGTTTGTGAAGAACGCCAGTGCCGAGGACCTGCGCCGTCTGGCCGAGAACGACGCCCTGCTCAAGAAGCTGGCGAAGCTGGAGTCGATCACCGTCTTGGCCCCTGGCGCCGAAGCACCGCTGTCCGCTACCGCCCTGGTTGGCGAGATGGAAGTGCTGGTGCCGATGGCCGGCCTGATCGACAAAGGGGCCGAACTGGCGCGCCTGGATAAGGAAATCCTGCGTTTGCAGGGCGAAGTGCAGCGTGTGGGCGGCAAGCTGTCCAACGCCGCGTTCGTGGACAAGGCCCCGGCCGAAGTCATCGACAAGGAACGCGCCAAGCTGGCGGAAGCCGAACAGGCGTTGGGCAAGCTGGCAGAGCAACATGCGCGGATTTCCAGCCTGTAAGGGCCACCCCGCGTAAAAAAGAGACCTTCGGGTCTCTTTTTTTTGCTGTTGAAAACCCAATCAATGTGGGAGCGGGCTTGCTCGCGAATGCGGTATATCAGACACACACCCCATAACTGACACACTGCATTCGCGAGCAAGCCCGCTCCCACATTTAACCGAGATCAACATTCGGAATGTGTGACAATACCCACCACTTTTGAAGCAACCCCAGAATCGACGTAGCCCATGACCGCCCCCAGCACGCCAAAACCTCCGCGCAAGAAGCCGAAAACCGCCACCACGGCCAAGCCCGTCGTGCCGCGCAAGGAGGCGACCCTGCACCCGCGCAACCGTCACCAGGGCCGTTACGACTTTCCGGCGCTGATCAAGACCACGCCAGAACTGGCCCAGTTCGTGATCCTCAACCCCTACGGCAAGGAAAGCATCGACTTCGCCAGCCCGGACGCGGTGCGCGTGTTCAACCGGGCGCTGCTCAAGGCGTTCTATGGCGTACAGCACTGGGATATCCCGGCTGACTACCTGTGCCCACCGGTACCGGGGCGTGCCGATTACGTGCACTTTCTCGCCGACCTGCTGGCCAGCGTCAATGACGGCAAGATTCCCCGCGGCTCAATCGTCAAGGTGCTGGATATCGGCATGGGCGCCAACTGCGTCTACCCGTTGATCGGCTACATGGACTATCGCTGGAATTTCCTCGGCTCCGAGATTGATCCCATCGCGGTCGCTGCCGCCAAGGCCATCGTGCAATCCAATGACCTGAACAAGGTCATCCAACTGCGCCAGCAGACCAACCCCAAGCACATTCTGCTGGGGCTGCTGGAGCCGGGTGAGCGCTTTGACCTGACCATGTGCAACCCGCCCTTCCATGCCTCCATGGACGAAGCGACCAAAGGCAGCGAACGTAAGTGGCGTGCCCTGGGCAAGGCCGACCCCAAGCGCAAACTGCCGGTCCTGAACTTCGGCGGGCAATCGGCAGAGCTGTGGTGTGAGGGCGGTGAAGCGCGGTTTGTCACGCAATTGATCGCCGAAAGCGCGCATTTCGCCCATAAAGTGCTGTGGTTCAGCACCCTGGTGTCAAAAGCCTCCAACCTGCCTGCCATCGAGACCGCGCTGAAAAAGGCCGGCGTCCTGGAAAGCCAGGTGGTGGAAATGTCCCAGGGCCAGAAACAGAGCCGTTTCGTCGCCTGGACCTTCCAGACCAAGAACGAACAGCAGATCTGGCGCCAGCGCTGGGTGCGCTAAGGCATCTACAGATAAAAACGCAGGCAACAAAAAACCGTGCCCGGATCGCTCCGGTGCACGGTTTTTTTTGCTGCGTCTTACTTGTTGATCGAGTCGGTCAGGCCTTTGGCCACAACCAGCTTGATCACTTTCTTGGCAGCGATTTCGATGGCAGCGCCAGTCGAAGGGTTGCGGCCGGTACGGGCTGGGCGCTCGGTCACTTTCAGTTTGCCAACACCTGGCAGAGTGATTTCGCCACCGTTGTCCAGCTGGTCACCAACGATCTGAGCCAGTTGCTCCAGTACTGCACGTACTTGAACCTTGGTGGTATCAGTGGATTCGGCGATATCAGCGATCAGTTGGTCTTTAGTCAAAGCCATTGTGGTGTTCCTTCCCTATCAAATTCATTTGGATTGCAGAGTGCAGTGTCAGCCATCGAGCCCGACCGTCATGGCCTGGCACCCCTGGCCATAACCGCGAGAGATCGGGGTTATAGATGCTTGAAACGGGGTTTGGTTCGACCTGACAAATGCTGAATGCACGCTTAACGCCGATACATCGCGTAAGACGGGGCAAAACTAGCACAGAGACGGGGAAATATCCGCCTCTACCTACCCATTTGGTCAGCTTTATCGCTCTAAACCGTGAAAAAAAGGCATATGAGCCGTCAGAGGCCTCCCGAAACCGCTTCAAACGACGCCGCGACCAACGGGTGCGGTACACTGGCGACTTTTTCCGGGAGGCCAACCGCTCCCGCTCAACCAGCCGAGAAGCCCATGCCGATCCGTCATTGCATCGTCCACCTGATCGACAAAAAACCCGACGGCACGCCCGCAGTTCTCCACGCCCGCGACTCTGAATTGGCCGAGTCCGCTGCCATCGAGAACATGCTCGCCGACCTCAACGAGAGCTATAACGCCAAACAAGGCAAGGCCTGGGGTTTCTTCCATGCCGAGTCCGGCGCGCACCCGTTCAGTGGCTGGTTGAAGGAATATTTCGAGGGTGGCAAGGATTTCACCGCCTTCAGCCGGATTGCCGTGGAACACCTGCAAAAGCTGATGGAGGAGTCCAACCTGTCCGTCGGCGGCCATGTGCTGTTTGCCCACTATCAACAGGGCATGACCGATTACCTGGCCATCGCCCTGCTGCACCACAGCGAAGGCGTGGCGGTGACCGATGAGCTGGACGTGACGCCTTCGCGTCACCTGGACCTGGGCCAGTTGCACCTGGCGGCGCGGATCAACGTGTCCGAATGGCAGAACAACAAGCAGTCCAAGCAGTACATCTCGTTTATCAAGGGCAAGAACGGCAAGAAGGTCTCGGAGTACTTCCGCGACTTTATCGGCTGCCAGGAAGGTGTCGACGGCCCGGGCGAGACCCGTACCCTGCTCAAGGCCTTCAGCGACTTCGTCGAGAGCGAAGACCTGCCGGACGAGTCCGCCCGCGAGAAGACCAAGACCCTGGTGGACTACGCCAGCAGCCAGGCCAAGCTCGGCGAGCCCATGGGCCTGGAAGAACTGTCGGGGCTGATCGATGAAGACCGGCCCAAGGCGTTCTACGACCATATCCGCAACAAGGATTACGGCCTGTCGCCGGAAATCCCCGCAGACAAGCGCACCCTCAACCAGTTCCGCCGCTTCACCGGGCGCGCCGAAGGCTTGTCCATCAGCTTTGAAGCACACTTGCTGGGCGACAAGATCGAATATGACGAAGCCGCCGGCACCCTGATCATCAAGGGTTTGCCGACCCAACTGACTGACCAGCTCAAGCGTCGCAACTGATGCTCGGTGGAGTCCTGAAGAAAGTCCTGCTGGTGTTGCTGGTGGTGGTGGCGATCCAGAACTGGGGCAAGATCGAGCGGGTGTTCAACCCGTCGCAGGTGGTGCCGGAGCAAGTGCGGGCCACTGCCCGGGTGACGCTGTACACCACGCAGTGGTGCGGGAGCAAGTGCGGGCCACTGCCCGGGTGACGCTGTACACCACGCAGTGGTGCGGGTACTGCAAGCAGACCCAACGGTTCCTGGATCAGAAGGGCATTCCCTACAAGACCGTGGATATCGAGAAGGATGCCCTGGGGCGCAAGACCTATGAGGCCCTGGGAGGCGGTGGGATTCCATTTGTGGATGTGAATGGCACGCAGATCCGCGATTACAACCCGGAGGCCATCCTGTCCGCCCTGAACCTGTAGGAGCCCGGCTTACCGGCGATGGCGATCTTGAGGACGCCATCGCCGGCAAGCCGGGCTACTACAGAGGGTGTGTCAGGAAATGCGGAACCCCAAGCGCGGAAAGTGCACATGCACGGTGCCGGCGCGCTCATCCTCGCGACGCAGGATCAACGCCTCGCGACCGGCAAACCGCAACTCGCCCACTACCGGGTCGACACCATAGTCGGTCGCGGCGATGGTCACTTGCTGGCCCACCTTGAACCCGTTGGGATCTTCAAATACCTCATCCGGCAGCGCCGCAGGCACGGCATTGCGGGCGATTTCCAGCGCCTGTGCGGCACTCATCTCGCTGGCGGTGCCATGCCCAAAGCCCAGTACCCGAGCAAGCCAGGCGCTGACCGCCGGATAGTTATCCACCAGCGGCGACGTCACCGGCGAGCCTTTGAGGAACCACAACGGGTGGGCCATGGCGAAATCAGCAATCGACGGCTCGCCAAACAGGAAATCACCCGGCTGGCGCTGCAACTGCTGCTCCAGGCGCGCGATGATCGCCGGCCATTGGTGCTTGGCCGTATCCAACTGCACACGCGTGGCCGAACCGCTGCCGAACATCGCCGTACGGTCAGCGACCAGCACCTGGAGCATCTGCGGCGGGACCTTGGCAAATTTCACCGCCAGGGATTCGGGCTGGAATACCAAGGCTACGGCATGGGAGAACACCACCGAATCAGCCCAGGCGGCAAAGCTCTGGCGGACCAGCTCCTGGCCTTCGGGAAACAGCGGTGGCGTAGCTTTTTCTTGCTCCAGGCGGCGGGCAATCAGCGCGGTATCACAATAAATATCCGCACCGACCTGCAGTACCGGGGTTTTACGGTAGCCGCCAGTCAGGGCCGTCAGGTCAGGTTTTGGCATCACCGGGGGAATGGTCACCGAATGCCAGGACAGCCCTTTAAAGCCCAGGAGCAGGCGGGCTTTCTCAGCGAAAGGGGATTGCGGGTAGTGATGCAGGATCAACTCAGACATGCCGGACTCCGCTAGATGAAGGAGCGGCCAGAGTATCGCGCAACAACCCTACAGCCTAGACATTGGCCTGATGGGAACTGATCAGTCAGATTGATAAGCCCGGGCCAGACACTCCTTGGCGCTTTTCTTGAGCTTTTTTATCAGGCGTTCCTGACGCAGGGCCTCGCCCTTGCTCGCGCAGGCCTCGGTATACACCAGCGCTACCGCCGGGCTGGAGAGAAAAAACCGCGCGCCCTTGCCGCTCTGATGCATCGCAAAGCGGCGCAGCGGGTCGTTGCTGATCCCGCAATAGAGTGAGCCATTGGCCGCCCGGACCAGGTAGACAAACC
Organism: Pseudomonas fluorescens; assembly: GCF_000730425.1. Lineage (NCBI taxonomy): Bacteria > Pseudomonadati > Pseudomonadota > Gammaproteobacteria > Pseudomonadales > Pseudomonadaceae > Pseudomonas > Pseudomonas fluorescens. Next base: position 2,616,153 of record NZ_CP008896.1, read on the forward strand.
AGGGTTTGGGCACGACGGGTTCAGGTGGGCTGTTCACGAAAGGTTCTGGCAAACGAAAAGAGCGCCAATCTTATCAACGACTGGCCTGGAACGCTTTCAAGCCTTTCAACGCCTGGGCACGCACCGCGTTGCGTACCAGCGGCGTCCAGCCCAACAGCAGGCCCTTCGCACCGAGCGCCTGGCGCGACCAGCGCCACAGGTCGAAGCGATCGTGGTGCTCGCAGATCCTGCCATCGCGAAATACAAACCGTGCCTGGATATCGTTGACCACGGTATTGCCGGTCTGGCTGAACAGGTAGGTTGCCACCCAATGGGCGCTGCCAGTGGTGTCGTCGCTGCGCACCTGGTCGAAGGTCAGGGAAAAGTCCTTGGCCCGGGTGGTGAGCATGCGCCACATGTCGCCGGCATCACGCCCGTGCAGTTCGCCGAACGCCGGATCACTGAACACGACATCGTCGGTATAGCAGGCGCTCATGGCCTCGGCGTCCAGGCGCTGGAAGGCACGGTAGAACTCGGTGATCAGGGCGTCATGGGTGTCGCTCATGGGTGGCATCCGACAAAGGGGAGAAAGGCACCTAAGATAGTGCGCAAATGCCCGCAACACTATCGGTATTGACCCCCGCAATGTCAGGGGTACGGCCCTAGGGCACCATGCCGCAGCTGCGAGCATAGGCGAACAGATCCACGTCAGTGGAGATACACAGTCGACTCATGGCCGTGCTTTTCTGTTTACTGATGGTGGAGATGCTGCGATTGACCCGGGCGGCGATCTGGCTGACGGTCATGCCGCTGGCCAGCATGCGCACCACTTCCCGCTCCTTGCCTGACAATTGCGGCTGTTGGGATTGGTCACCGGTCCCCGCCTCCAGCAACTGGACCCGCAGGCACTCACTGGCAAACGTCTGGCCGGCGCTCACCGCCTTGATAGCGAGCGGCAGCTCCTTGGCCGAAGCGCTTTTGGCTACGATCGCCCGGGCGCCATGGGCGAACGAGGCCCGCAACGTGGCCACATTGGCAAACATCGTCACCAGGATCACCGGCAAGCTCGGGTATTGGCGTTGCAGCAGGCTCAATAAACCATATCCATCCGCCTGCTGCCCTCCCGGCATAGCGAAATCGGTAACCAGCACATCGCACGGCGTGGTACTCAACAACCGGAGCAGCTCATCCGGGCCATTGGCTTCGCCAACCACCTTGCAACTGCGATTTGCCTCGATCACAACCCTTTGCCCGATACGGATAATGGGATGGTCGTCAGCAATAATTACTCGAAGCATAGATACCCACGGATGATGGCAACTTGAATCCGCGCAAAATACCCCTGACAGCTTTCAGCAACAACCGCTAACAATGAAGGGTTTGCAGTCCCCCCCAGTGTTTTGTAGTGCCTTATTTAAGACCTACAGAACAAAAGGAAAAAACCTACATCAAAAAATCAGTCAAAACTCAAAAAAATCCTACGCCTCCATCCCGCCATAACGTTTTACAACTTGCCCAGATAAGCCAGGTAAACACTCAAGTCGCGCTGAAAGGTTTCCAGGCCCGAGCGGTTCCCAGCAACGCCATAAGCACGTACCTGCTCAATCAACAATGCGCCCTGGGATTCCAGCTCCGTACATCCCAAAAATGCCAGGCTGCCTACCAGCCGATGCAATCGTTCCGAGGTCAGCCCAGGGTCCAGCGCCAGTTGGGCATGGGCCAGGGTGACACTGTCGTCCCGGGCCTCTTGCAGCAGGAGAGCGAGCATCTGGTCCACAACCGCGGCACTGCCGAAGAGCTTGATCAAACCCGCCCGGGTTGGCTGCGCCGCCGCCATGCAGTAAGAAGATGCCTCAGGCAACCAGCGCAGCAAGACCGCTTCCAGTTGCTCCAGTGACAGCGGCTTGGCTAACCAGGCGTCCATACCCGCATCACGACACCGTTGCGGATCGTCGTGCATCAGGTTAGCGGTCAAGGCGATGATCGGCACACGTCGATGCCCATGCTGATGCTCCCGAAGGCGCACTTCCCGCGCCATGGCATATCCATTCATGTTCGGCATCTGGCAGTCGCTGATCACCAGGTCAAAGTGGCGACGCTCCATGGCGATCAACCCTTGGACACCGTCCGAAGCCATCTCATGATCGAGCTTGAGTATTCGCAGAAACTGGCCCATCAGGGCCCGGTAGGCCGAATGGTCCTCCACCACCAGCACGGCCACAGAGACATCGCTCGCGAACACACTCGTTCACCCCATTCTGCGTGTCGATCCTTCAGTGCCCGGACTCAAGACGCCTCCACCGTGCAGGCGGCATGGCACTGACGCAACGGCCGAGGGGAAACGCTGTGCAGCGCCTGGATATCTCCATGTAACCGTCATCGCGCAGCAAAAATACTCAAATGAATGCCCTCGCAGCGATACAACAACTACGAAAAATCCAATTTTCCTACATCAATCCAGACTTTATTCCGACATTCCCCCTCAGCAGTCGTTGAGCACGGCATTGTCGTAAAAGTTGTATTCACGCCGTCCAGGCCAGCCGATAGATTGCGCCCCACCCCACTAGAGGGTACGAGGCTCGCCACTTGCGCCAGCCCGAATAACGATGCGCCCGAACCCCACCCCCATCCAGGAGTGGTGTTGCCCTGCCCCCCATCAAGTCGCTCTTACACTGGAACAACCTGAAATGCACAAGTCCCTAACCCTGTTGAGCACCGCCCTGTTGCTCGCCACCGCTTCATCCACGTTCGCCGCCAGTTCGGTGGACCTGGCCGTCAAGGGCCTGATCACCCCCAGCGCCTGCACACCCAGCTTACCGGCTGCCGGTATTGTCGATTACGGAAAAATCTCGGCCAAGGATCTCAACACTGACAAGCCAACCGTCCTAGAAAGGAAAACATTTCAACTGATGATCAATTGCGAGGCCTCGACGCTGCTCGCCATCAAACCCGTCGACAACCGGGCAGGCACCTCGATCAGAAACTATGGCTTCGGCCTGGGCTTGATCAATGGTGACGAAAAGTTGGGGATGTACAACTTGCTCTTTGTGGACTCGGCCGCTGATGTCCCATCAATCCTGCTGCACTCCATTGACGAGGGCAACGTCTGGAGAACGCTTTGGGATGACGACATCGTCGCCCCGAGCTACTGGGTCGCCTTTGGCAGTCTGGGACCGGACGCCTATACACCCCACCCGGTGCAGCAAGCCACGATCGACGGGCAAGTGTTGGCCGTCATTGCCCCGGCAAACACGCTGACGCTGACCAACGACGTCGCGATGGATGGCTCGGCAACCTTTGAGGTGCTGTACCTGTAACGGTGCGCGCGACACCACTGACCCTACTCACAAAGGTTCTTTCATTTATGAGCACTTTTATTCCACGGCTGTTGGTGACGTTCGTATTGGCGCCGTCGGCCTTTGCCGTCAGTACCACAGACCTTGCAGTGAAAGGGGCAATCACGCCCAATGCCTGCGAACCAATGATCTCCAGTGGCGGGGTGGTGGACTTTGGAAAGATGTCGGCCAAGTCGCTGAATGCAGACCAGCACACCGATCTGCCCAGGCAGATACTGACATTGAGCGTGAGGTGCGAAGGCCCGGCCTTCTTCACCCTTAACACGATCGACAACCGGGCCGGCTCCTCTGCCAACCACCATCACTGGCATGGGCTGGGCATGACACCCAGCGGCGAAAAACTCGGTGGCGCAGGCTTTGGCCTCTATAACGCAGTCGCCGACAGTGAGCCCGTACAGACCATCGTGTCCGAAGACGGTGGAGCGACCTGGGCCACCGCAGTGTTACTCAGCCACACCGGCCTCACCGCCGTGGCGCAGGCTGGTACCTCGGTACCGCGCGCGGTCAAGGAACTTGACGCCGAACTGCGTCTTTACACGCACATCGCCCCCGCCAACGGTTTGTCTCTGGTCGACGAAGTCCCCATCGACGGTCACGCCACGGTGCAATTGAAATACCTGTGACCCGCTTTAACCAGCCTCCATTGAAAGGAATTCGCACGCCATGAACCACACACTTCGCGTTCTCGCCACTGGCCTGTTGCTGACGAGCACCAGCTCAGCCTTCGCTGCTTCGACCGTCGACCTGACCGTCAAGGGTTTGATCACACCTAGCGCCTGCACCCCCAGCCTGTCCAGCGGCGGCGTGATCGACCACGGCAAAATTTCCGCCAAGGATTTGCGCCCGGACAACCCAACCCTGATCGGCACCCACACCCTGAACTTGTCCGTGAGCTGCGATGCCGCAATCCAGTTTGCACTGCATTCAATCGACAACCGCGCCGGTTCCTCCCTCTCCAGCACCAGCTTCGGCCTGGGGCTGATCAACGGCACCCAGAAACTGGGGTGGTACAACCTGACCCTGAACAATCCCGTGGCCGATACGGTGGCAGTGCAACCTATCGCCTCCACGGACGCAGGCAATACCTGGTACAGCGAAAAATTCTGGGATCCGGGCCTGTACATGTCGATTGCCGCGATGGACGACAGCAGCCAGCCATTGGCAACGAAGGATCTGCAGGTCGATTTGTTCGTGGAAACCGTGATTGCCAGGACCGATAGCCTGGACCTGAGCAACGAAGTGACCCTCGACGGCTCCGCCACCCTTGAAGTGAAGTACCTGTAGCACCATGGCCGCCCATGCCCTGCTTTACCCTCCCCGGCATGGGCGCGTTCCCACCGTCGGGCTTACTTCTCTTGCCCATGGCGCAAACCGATGAATACCTTTCCAAGTTTTTTCTGCGTTCTGCTGTACCTGACACTCGCAGGTCCGGCCATGGCCGCCGCCACGGTCGACATCACGGTGACGGGAAGGCTGACGCCCGATGCCTGCCATATCGCGTTGTCCAATGAGGGCAATATCGACCATGGCAAAATCCCTGCGCATCATCTGGCCCCCAATGAGTTCACCGTGCTGCCCACCCAGTATCTGGAGCTGAGTGTGCAGTGTGGCCGACCGATGCTGTTCGCCATCGTGGGCCTGGACAATCGTGTCGACTCCTCATTGGCCCCGGCGTTCTTCTACGGCCTGGGAAGAAACATCCATGCCCCGGTCGAACGCCTGGGTTCCGTGGCGCTGTCCTATCGCGACCCCGTTGGCGACTTGCAGCCCATGCAAGTCCTGGGCTCCGCCGACAATGGCGAAACCTGGGGCCCGGAACCCAATGCCTATCCCCACCGGGCCATGGGTTTTGCCCTGCCTGGGGATCGTCAGCCGGACTTTATCCGCCAATTGAACGCCCAGCTTCGCATCGACACCTCCATCAATTTCGCGCAGTACCTGACCTTGAACCAGGACGTGCCGCTAGACGGTTCCATCGTGCTGGACTTGCGCTACCTCTGACCTACCCCCCACGGGAAAAGACTCATCATGACCACTCAGTATTTAACCGGCGTCGCCTGCCTCGTGCTATTGCTGTTCGCCCATCAGGCCCGGGCGGACGGCATGGTCCCGGACACCTCCGTGGTGATCGTCTACCAGGCGCAAGGCGAGGCCAGTGTCTCGGTGACCAACACCGACAGCCAACTGGCCCTGCTGCATGTGACCCTGGAGGACATTCCCGAAGACCGCGAACCCTTGCTGGTGGTCACCCCTCCGCTGTCTCGGGTCGAAGCCTCCAAATCACAACTGGTGCGCTTCATCCTGCAAACCCGGCAGCCGCTGCAAACCCAGCGGCTCAAGCGAGTGATTTTTGAAGGCATGCCCCAGGGCCGGCCAGCCACCGAGGCCGGTCATGCACGGGTGGGCGTGACGGTGCGTCAGAACCTGCCGCTGATCATTCACCCTGAGGGCCTGGCGCGTAACCCGACTCCCTGGACCGACTTGAACTGGTCGCTGCGAGAAAACACCTTGCAAGTGCACAACGACACCCCCTACGTCGTACGTCTGGCCCAGGAACTGCGCCTGCTGCCCGGCGACGGCAAGGCGATGCTGCCACGTACCTATCTGTTGCCCGGAGAGCGCCTGAGCATGCCGGCCACAGGCGGCCCGGCCACCTCGGTAAGGTTTCAACCGGCGACTGTCTATGGCTTTGCCGTAGCCGCCTACGACGCCCCTATCACCCCCTGAAAAACCCAGGTGTCGCAGGATAGCCAGGCCCCTGAATAACGAAGTGACGGCGCCATGACCGCCACCGGGATGTGTGCAATGGCCGAAACGGACTCGGCCCGGCACCGCCATTAACCGAGTGCCTCTCGTGAAAACAGTACTGAGTTACCGTGACGGCGAAGCCGTGCCCGTTCGTCTCGTTTTGCCGGCGCTGTTACTGGCCACGGCCTTATTGCCGACCCTGGCCAGGGCCGGGACCGTGCAGGATGCGCACTTCGATGCCCAGACCCTGCACCAGCGCGGGATTGACCCGCAACTGGCCAGCCTGCTGCTTGACGCTCCGCGTTTCGCGGCAGGTCGTCAGGCTGTGAGCCTGACCGTAAACGGCCAACGCCGCGGCCGGCTCGAAGTGAATGTCGATGCCCGGGGCAATCTGTGCTTCGACCGCGCCCTGCTGGACGCAGCCAACCTGCGGGTACCGGACGACAACACTCGTTGCCACGACTTTCTCACCCGCTTCCCGCAAAGCCTGGTGGAACAGGATCCGGCCACCTTGACGGTAGCTCTGGTGGTGCCCACCGAAGCTTTGCGCCCGATACCGCAGGATATCTCCGGGTACCAGACCGGTGGCGTTGCCGGCCTGCTCAATTACGACCTCAGCGGTTTTTACAATCGCTACGGTGACGACTCCAGTCGTTTTGGATCGGCCAATACCGAGGTGGGGTTCAATGCCGGTGACTGGATCGTACGCAGCCGCCAGGTACAGACCTGGCAGGATGGCGTGTCACGCAGCACCCATCTGGAGGCCTACGCCCAACGCACCTTTGCCAGCCACCAAGCGGTGCTGCAGGCCGGGCAGATCAACCTCTACAACCCAGTGCTGCCCGGAGCGCAGATCACCGGGGTCCAGGTGCTTACCGAGGAGGCCCTTCAAGACCAGGGCCAAGGGGCGACCATTGATGGCATCGCCAATAGCCCGGCGCAGGTCGAGGTACGCCAGAACGGCGCGCTGATCCATTCCACCGTGGTTCCCGCCGGACCGTTTTCGTTGACCGATGTACGCCGCTTGAACACTCGTTCGGATGTCGAAGTCACGGTCAAGGAAAGCGTGGGGGGCGAGCGGCGCTTTACCGTGCCGGCGGCGATGCTCGGCCTGGGGCTGCCCGCACCGGGCTATTCGGTCGCTGCCGGGCGAGTGCGCAATGTCGGTGACGCCCATGGCGCCGACCCCTGGGTAGTCAGCGCAGGCTGGAGCGGTACGCTACACCCGCAACTGAGCCTGGGCAGCGGCATCCTGGCGTCCGGTGAATACCGCGCAGGCGGCTTGAGCCTGGGCTGGTTGCCGTGGTTGGACGGCCAGTTCCAGGTGTCCACCCAGGTCGCCGACGCCCGCGCCAGGGAAACAGTGCGCGGGCTGCAAACCGACCTGGCCTGGTCCCAGCGCCTGGGTGAGCAATGGTCCTTCAGTGCCGCCAACTCCTGGCGCAGCCCTGGCTATAGAGAGTTGGAAGAAGCCACCTACGAACCGCAAACCACCCGACAGCGCCAATCACGCTATCGCGACCAACAAAGCCTGAACCTGGGTTGGTCCCACCCCTGGCTGGGGGCGTTCAGTGCCGGGGTCTCACGCTCCAGCAACTTTGCCGGCGACAGCAGCAACCGCGCCCTGGCCTCATGGGGCACCAGCCTGAAGGCCGTCTCCCTGTCGGCCAGCGCCGAATGGCAGATGGGCGGACGCCAGCAGCAAGACAACGCAATCTACTTGAACATCAGCCTGCCCTTGGGCGAAAACCGTCGGGCGCGCAGTTGGCTGCGCAACTCCGACGGCGAACACCGCGTGGGCGTGGGCATGAACGAGCAGGTGAACGATCAATTGAGCTATCGCGTCAGCGCTGAACACGACAGCCGCGACCAGCAAGTGGAGACCACCCTCGGTCTGTCGGCGCTGCCCCGCTACAGCCAGCTGGACCTGAGCTATAGCCGCTCCGATGCGCAGCGCTCCAGCTATCAGGGCGGCGCCCGGGGCGGTGTGGTGGTACATGGCGGCGGGGTCACTCTGTCGCCGTATCCGGTACGCGATACCTTTGCCGTCCTCTCGGTCGGCGAGATCGGCGGCATTCAGGTCAGCACCCCCAGCGGCCCGGTCTGGACCGACTGGCAAGGCCAGGCCGTCGTCCCACAGGTGTCCGCCTATGGCCGCAGCCCGGTGGAAGTCCAGACGCGTTCGTTGCCACGTAACGCCGACATCAGTAATGGCCTGGCGCTGATCTCGGTAGGACGCGGCGCCGTGGATCGAGTGGATTTCGGCGTGACCCTGACTCGTCGCGTGCTGCTGACGGTCAGCACCGACCAGGGCGCTGCCTTGCCTCGCGGAGCCAGCGTCAGTACCGCCAGCGGCGAGTTTGTCACCCTGGTCCAGGAAGGCAGCCAGGTGTTCCTGCCCAATGTGCTCGACCAGCCCGTGCTGTGGATCAAAGCCCCTGGTATGGAACGTTGTGCCTTGCAATACGAACTGCCGCCCAAGGGCGACCCCCAGGTCTACTTCGAAACCGCATCGGCCCGCTGCCATACCCTTTGAGGAAACTGCCATGCCCCTAGATATCCGCTGGTTACAGCTCAGTACCCTAGCCCTGCTTACGGGCCTGTGCGGTATTGCCCAGGCCCAGGACGAGTGCCAGTTGAACCTGAGCGAACCGCTCCTGGATCTGGGACTGATGAACCGTATTGCCCAGAGCGCCAGTGCTTCCCAGCACCTGCTGGGCGAGCGCCACTTGAGCCTGACCCTCACCTGCCCGCACCCTCAGGATCTGAGTGTGTTCTACAGCGCCAGAGCAACGCACAACCAACGCCTGCAATTCACCGAGCATGGCAGCTATGACCTGCAAGTGCGTGACGCGCTGCTGGATGGCCGCCCCGTGGAACTGGGACTGCTGCCAGCCTTTGGCCAGGCACCTGTGGCCAACGGCGCGCAACTGGACTGGCGGGCCGGGCATGGGATCGCGCCTGTGCAAGGCGCCAGCATGCTGCATGGCAAGAGCCTATCCCTGCAATTGACCTTGCGGGCCTGGGCAGACATCGCCGCCACCCATGTCAGGGATGCGACGACCTGGGAAGTCACCGGGCTGTTCGATGCTCGCCACAGTGGGCGCTACCGGGAGTTGACGTTGCGTGCACATTTCGCACCGGTTGCCTGTACCCCTCACCTGTCCAATGGTGGCCTCGTCGACTACGGGACACTGCTGGCCAAGGACCTGAGCCCCACCCACGAAACCCCACTGCCCACCAAGACGCTACTGCTTTCTGTCAGTTGCGATGCTCCCACACGCTTCGCTCTGTTGATGCACGACAACCGCGATGGCACGGCCACCGGCGGGATCGACGAGACCGCCTACGGTCTGGACCTGGACAACAGCCGCAACAAGATTGGTCGCTACTACGTCAACCTGGACCCCGCTGACTTCACCGCCGACACCCTGCCCACGCTCTACCGCACCGACTCCACCAGCGGTGGCGTGGCCTGGAGCAGCGCCACGGCGCGACAGATCCCCATGGCCGCCCACAGCTACCTGGGCTTTACCGAGCGGGTTGCCAGCACCAACGGCCCAGTGGCCATCCAGAACCTGGCCGGCACCCTGCGGGTCAAGGCCTACCTTGTGCCCACCCAAAACCTGGACCTGCGTGAAGTCGTCTACCTCAACGGCTCCGGCACCCTCGAAATCAAATACCTGTAAGGACCCTCATCATGAAACGCTACCCCGTCGCACTGTGCAGCCTGCTCTACCTGCCGCTGATGCCCCATGGCCTGGCGGCGTCTGCCGTTGACCTGGGCGTCAAGGGGCTGATTACGCCCAGCGCCTGTACCCCGCAAATGTCCAACGGTGGATTGATCGACTATGGAAAGATTTCCCAGCAGGACCTGAACCTCGACAAAGGCACTCGCTTGCCGGCCAAACCACTGCAAGTGAGCATCAGCTGCAACGGCCCGAGCCGCTTCGCCCTGCGCATGCGCGACAATCGCGACGGCTCGGCCATGGTCAACAGCGAGATTTACTACGGGCTGGGGCTCGACAACAGTGGCAACCGTATCGGCCTGTACTCAGTGACGTTTGACCCCAGGCAGACTGTGGTCGACGGCAGCGCACTGATCTACGGCACCGAGTCCACCACCGCAGGCCTCGCCTGGCGCACCGCCAACCTCAACCCCATCGACATGGGTGCCAATAGTTACCTGGGGTTCACGGACATCGAAGGCAGCACGGGCGGGCCGTCGGCAATCCAAGTGCTGACCAGCACGGTCAAGGTCGAGACGGTGATCAACGCCAAACAGAACCTGGACTTGAGCACCGACACGCTGCTCGACGGCTCGGCCACCATGGAGGTGATTTATCTCTAGCGTTTTTCGCTGGTGACTTGCACATATCGCGCACGCCCGGCGCCCAGGCCGGCGACGATTGCAGCCAGGCCGATCAGCGCAAAAATCCAGCCGATGGCGGCCCAGCCTCCGGTCCAGTCATGCACCAGGCCGACCGCGAACGGGCCGAGGGACGCCAGGGTGTAGCCGATGCCCTGAGCCATGCTCGACAGGTTGGCGGCCACATGGGCATCGCGCGAGCGCAGGACGATCAGGGTCAGCGCCAGGCTGAATGTACCGCCCTGGCCCAGCCCCAACAAAATCGCCCAGCCCCACAGACCGTCGAGCGGTGCGTACAGGCATCCGAACAGGCCGCCGAGGGTCAACAGCATCACCACCACAATCGCCAGGCGCTGGTCTTTGCCGCGGGTGGCCAACCAGGGCGCCGCCAGGGAGCTGGCCAACTGCACGATGATGGAGCCAGACAGGGCCAACCCGGCTTCAGTCGCACTCAGGCCCCGACCGATGAGGATCGACGGCAACCAGCCGAACACGATGTAGGCCAGGGACGATTGCAGGCCCATGTACAACGTCACCTGCCAGGCCAGTGGATCACGCAGCAAACCCTTGACCCGGTACGCCACCTGGTGCGCCCCGTGTTGCTGGCCGACCTGTGGCAGCCAGAACAGCGCCGCCACCAGGGCGGGCAGCATCCAGAAGCCCAGGCCGATGCTCCAACTGTCCGCGAAGTAATGACTCAATGGCACCGTGGCGCCCGCCGCCAACGCCGCCCCCAGGCACAAGGCCATGGTGTACACGCCCGTCATCGCGCCGGCTTGCTTGGCGAAATCACGCTTGACGATGCCCGGCAACAACACGCCGATAATGCCGATACTGGCCCCGGCCAGCAGGCTGCCGGCGAACAGGCCAGCCTCACCGAACGAGCTGCGCAGAATGATGCCGGCGGCCAGGGTCAGCAAAATCCCCAGCACCACCCGCTCGGCACCAAAACGCCTGGCCAGGATCGGCGCCAGGGGTGCAAACAGGCCCAGGCATAGCACCGGCAAGGTGGTCAGCAGGCCGGCACTGGCAGCCGACAGCCCCAGGCTGCCGGACACCTCGCCAAGCAGCGGCGCCATGCTCGACAGCGCCGGACGCAGGTTCAGTGCCACCAGGATCAGGCCCAGCAACAACAGCCACGGGCGATGTACCTGCGGCGCAGTGTGCTGGACCACCTCGTCATCGGCCTCGGCGTCGATCAGCAACTCTTCAAGGGCATTGTCTGGGCGTGGCATGGCGCTCTCGGGTTCAAGGTTCATTGATCAACTGCCGGCACAGGGCCTTGGCGCGCTCCGGGTCCTGCTGCGCCACGGCATCGAGCAATTCGACGTGCAGGTCGAACACCGCCTGGCGGCGCGGCTTGATATTCAGGGTCTGGCGCAACTGGGCGCCGACGATGCTGGAAAAGTACTGGTACAGCTCGCTCAAGGCCGGGTTGTGGGCCGCATCCACCAGGTGTTTGTGAAACACCAAATCGCACTGGATGTAGTGCTCCAGGTCACCGTGATAGTGCTCGCCACTGGCCTGCAACGCTTGACGCAGACGCTGCAAATCCTCGGGGGTACGGCGCAACGCCGCCAGGCCGACGGCCTCGACCTCAAGGATCTGCCGTGTCTCCTGGGCCTGGACCAGGGTGCACTGGGACATGGCGCTCACCACCCCCAACGGATCGGTCATCGAACGCAGGTAGCTGCCGTCGCCCTGGCGGATCTCGATCAACCCGCAAAACGCCAACACCCGCATGGCCTCGCGCACGGTATTGCGGCTAATGCCCAGCTCGGCCGACAGCGCAGGCTCGGTGGGCAGGCGCTCGCCAATGGCCCACTTGCCCTGGGTGATGCGTTGGCGCAGTTGGTCCAGGGCCTGGTCGACCAGGGAGCGTTTAATCAGCGGGGCGATGTCTGGCATGGGCTTGGTACTTTCGTCCAATCATAGGATGAATTTTCGTACAGCCTATTCGCAGTTGCCTACCGAAGCAACGCACAGTGCAGATCGCTGTGGCGAAGCGGGTGACGAACGGGTTCTCTCGGTACGAGCGCGGCGAGCTTATGGCCCCAAAAATAAACCCGGCACCAGGCCGGGTTTATGCTCTCAACCATCAATCAATGCAAAATCTGACTCAAGAACAACCTCGTCCGCTCATTCTGCGGGTTGTCGAAGAAGTCATTGGGCGCCGCCTGTTCCACGATCTCGCCCTTGTCCATGAAGATCACACGGTTGGCCACCGTGCGCGCAAAGCCCATTTCGTGGGTCACGCACAACATGGTCATGCCGTCTTCGGCCAGGCCGATCATGGTGTCCAGTACCTCCTTGACCATCTCCGGGTCGAGGGCCGACGTCGGTTCGTCGAACAGCATGATTTTGGGCTTCATGCACAGGGCACGGGCGATGGCCACACGCTGTTGCTGGCCGCCGGACAGCTGCCCCGGAAACTTGTGGGCCTGCTCCGGAATACGCACGCGCTCCAGATAGTGCATGGCAATTTCCTCGGCCTTGCGCTTGGGCATCTTGCGCACCCACATCGGAGCCAATGTGCAGTTCTGCAGGATGGTCAGGTGCGGGAACAGGTTGAAGTGCTGGAACACCATGCCCACTTCGCGGCGCACGCTTTCGATCTGCTTGAGGTCGTTGGTCAGTTCTACCCCATCGACCACGATGCGGCCCTGCTGGTGTTCTTCCAGGCGGTTGAGGCAACGGATAGTAGTGGACTTGCCCGAGCCCGACGGGCCGCACAGCACGATGCGCTCCCCCTGCTGAACGTTGAGGTTGATGTCTTTCAACACATGAAACTGGCCGTACCACTTGTTGACGCCCTGCATCTGGATAATGCCTTCAGGGCTCACAGGCTGTTTGATCGCTTCGCTCATAACAACAACTCCTAACGCTTGTGGCCAGTGTCGAGCTTGTGTTCCAAATGGATGGAATAGCGCGACATACCAAAACAGAAAATCCAGAACACCAGGGCCGCGAACACATAGCCTTCAGTGGCCATGCCCAACCATTTCGGGTCGGCAGCGGCTTGCTTGACGCTGTTGAGCAGGTCGATCAGGCCGATGATGATCACCAGGCTCGTGTCCTTGAACAACGCGATCAGCGTGTTGACGATCCCAGGAATCACCAGCTTCAGCGCCTGGGGCAAGATCACCAACCCCATGCTGCGCCAGTAACCCAGGCCCATCGCCGCTGCGGCTTCGTACTGGCCCTTGGGAATGGCCTGCAACCCACCGCGCACGACTTCGGCCACATAGGCAGACTGGAACATGATCACACCAATCAGCGCCCGCAGCAGCTTGTCGAAATTCATGCCCTCGGGCAGGAACAGCGGCAACATCACCGACGACATGAACAGCACCGTGATCAATGGCACGCCGCGCCAGAACTCGATAAATGTCACGCACAACACACGGATCGCCGGCAGGTTCGAGCGCCGCCCGAGCGCCAGCAGGATGCCCAATGGCAACGCGCCGGCGATGCCCACGGTGGCGATCACCAGGGTCAGCATCAGGCCGCCCCATTTCGACGTCTCCACGGGTTCCAGGCCCCAGTAGCCACCCGTGAGAAGCACAAAGGCCAGCACTGGAAACACCAGCAAAAAACCCAGGCCGTAGAGCGGTTTGCGCGGCATGCGCTTGATGAACAGCGGCGCAGCACCGAGTACGGCCAACCATAGGGTGAGATCGACGCGCCAGCGCAGTTCACTGGGGTAATAGCCGTACATGAACTGGCCGAACCGTTGCTGCACAAACACCCAACAGGCGCCCTCCCTGGTGCAGTCGGCTTGCGTCGTGCCCACCCAATTGGCGTCCAGGAACGCCCACTGCAACAGCGGCGGCACGGTCAGGTAAACGAGGTAAACCGCAAGCAGGGTCAGCAGGGTATTGAACCAACTGGAGAACAGGTTGCTGCGCATCCAGGCGAGCACACCGGCGCTCATGTTGGGCGGCGGCATGTCGGGTTTGAAGATATGAACATTCATGGCCGCTTCCTCACCGCTCGATCAGCGCAATGCGCTTGTTGTACAGGTTCATCAGCAGCGAAATGCTGATGCTGATCGCCAGGTACACACTCATGGTGATGGCAATCACTTCGATACCCTGGCCAGTCTGGTTGAGCACGGTACCGGCAAACAGCGACACCATTTCCGGATAGCCAATGCCGGCTGCCAGGGACGAGTTTTTCGCCAGGTTCAGGTATTGGCTGGTCAACGGCGGAATGATCACCCGCAGGGCTTGCGGGAGGATGACCTTGCGCAACGTCGGCCCCGGGCGCAGGCCCAGGGAGCGGGCCGCTTCGGTCTGGCCATGGCTGACCGACTTGATGCCGGAGCGCACGATTTCGGCGATGAACGCGGCGGTGTATACCGTCAGCGCCAGGGTCAGTGCCAACAGCTCGGGGATCAATACCCAGCCGCCGACAAAGTTGAACCCTGCAAGCCTGGGCATCTCCCAATGCACCGGTGAGCCGAACACCAGGATGCTCAAGGCCGGGATCACGAGAAACAGCGCCAGGCCCGCCCAGAATGTGTGAAAGGGCACGCCCGTGGCTTCAAAGCGCCGGGTCGCCCAACGGCTCATCAACACGATCGCGACGATGGCCACTCCCACGCTGATCCAGAACGGCCAGAACCCATCCGCCGCGAGCGCTGCCGGCATATTCAGGCCACGGCTGCTGACAAAGAACATGTCCCCGAAGTTATGGCTGGCGCGCGGGCCAGGCATGGTCAGGAACACCGCAAAATACCAGAACAGAATTTGCAGCAGCGGGGGGATATTGCGGAACACCTCGATATAAAGGGTGGCCAGCTTGTTGATCATCCAGTTCGGCGAAAGCCTGGCGACACCAATCATGAACCCGAGGAGGGTCGCCAGGACCACACCAATGGCCGTCACCAGCAGGGTATTGAGCAGGCCGATCACAAAGACCCGGGCATAGCTGTCCGATTCGGTGTAGTCGATCAAATGCTGGGCAATGCCAAAGCCGGCACTGCGCTCAAGAAACGAGAAGCCCGAGGTGATCCCCCGGTGCTGCATATTGACCTGAGTGTTATGGACCAGATACCAGCCCAAGCCGACCACCGCCACGATGGCAATGATCTGAAATAGCCACGCACGCACTTTGGGATCGCTGAAGCTGAGCTTCTGCTTGGGTGCGCCGATTTGAGTTTGCATGAAGTGCCCCAGAAATAATGGAACAGAACATCACCCGGCGGTTGGCCCACCGGGTGATAGAACCATCAGTGATCAGCGCACAGGGGGTGCGTATTGAATGCCACCGTTGTTCCACAGCGCGTTCAGGCCGCGGTCGATTTCCAACGGGGTGCTCTTGCCCAGGTTGCGCTCGAACACTTCGCCGTAGTTACCGACCTGCTTGACGATCTGTACGACCCAATCCTTCTTCACCTTCAGGTCTTTGCCGTACTCACCGTCCGCACCCAACAGGCGCGCAATGTCCGGGTTCTTGGTGGACTTGGCTTCAGCTTCGACGTTCTTCGAGGTGATGCCGGCTTCTTCGGCGTTGAGCATGGCGTAGCCCACCCAGCGCACGATGGCCAGCCACTCGTCGTCGCCGTTACGCACGACCGGGCCCAGGGGCTCCTTGGAAATGGTTTCCGGCAGCACCATGTAGTCCTTCGGCGCAGCCAGCTTGCTGCGCTGGGCGAACAGTTGCGACTTGTCGGAGGTCAGCACGTCGCAGCGGCCGGACTCCAGGGACTTGGCGCTCTCGTCGGAGGTGTCGAAGGTGATCGGGGTGTACTTGAGGTTGTTGGCGCGGAAGTAGTCGGAAACGTTCAGCTCAGTGGTGGTACCGGCCTGGATGCAAATGGTTGCACCGTCCAGTTCCTTGGCGCTCTTCACGCCCAGCTTGTTGTTGACCAAAAAGCCGATGCCATCGTAGTAAGTGATAAAGCCCGGGAATTTCAGGCCCATGCCCGCATCACGGGAGCTGGTCATGGTGGTGTTGCGCGACAGGATGTCGACTTCGCCCGATTGCAGCGCGGTGAAACGCTCCTTGGCATTCAACTGGCTGAACTTGACCTTGGTCGCGTCGCCAAACACAGCCGCCGCCACGGCACGGCAGTAATCAGCGTCGATCCCGAGAATCTTGCCGCTGGCATCCGGCACCGAGAAACCCGGCAGGCCGTCGCTGACGCCACATTGCACAAACCCTTTTTTCTGCACCGCATCCAGGGTGGCGCCGGCCTGGGCCAGACCACTGATCCCCATTACGGTCGCCGCGGTCACGATGACCAGGGTGGACTTCAATACCTTCATTCAAACCTCCAGTTGCTCTTGTTGTGTCGGAGCTAGAACCTCTGCGCACCCTTGTGAGGCGATATCGACCCGTGTTGGCTTTTTTTGGGGTCAAGCGGCAAGAGGCTGTCGCTGTCATTGCAGCGGCTATCCCAGAGGCGGCAGTCACTGATAGTGTTACCGTCCTCAGATAGTTCTGACCTCGACCTACACATAGCAAGCGGCGTACCAGAGTGTCGGCTGAGCCGTTTCAGCTCAGGATCTATCGCAAAACAGTCAACCAGGCGACATCTTGTTAACCGAATCACCTTCCACGCACCGCCCCGACGCCCCTCAGCGGCGCGCGCGCACATTTTTGGAGCAAACATGACCGAACCCTTGATTCTTCAGCCCGCCAAGCCCGCAGACGCCTGCGTAATCTGGTTGCATGGCCTGGGTGCCGATCGCTACGACTTCCTGCCGGTGGCCGAAGCGTTGCAGGAAACCTTGTCGTCCACCCGCTTTGTCCTGCCCCAGGCCCCCACCCGTCCAGTGACCATCAATGGTGGCTACGAGATGCCAAGTTGGTACGACATATTGGCCATGAGCCCGGCGCGCGCGATCAGCCGCGAACAGCTGGATGAGTCTGCCAAAATGGTCACTGATTTGATCGAACAACAAAAAGCCGGCGGAATAGAGCCTTCGCGAATTTTCCTTGCCGGCTTTTCCCAAGGTGGCGCCGTGGTTTTGCACGCTGCCTTTGTAAAATGGCAGGGGGCCCTGGGTGGCGTGCTTGCCCTCTCCACCTATGCCCCCACGTTCAGCGACGAGCTGGAATTGTCGGCGAGCCAGCAGCGCATTCCGGCCCTGTGCCTACATGGCCAGTACGATGAAGTGGTGCAGAACGCCATGGGCCGTAGCGCCTACGAGCACTTGAAGCTGCGTGGTGTCACCGTGACATGGCAGGAATACCCAATGGGTCATGAAGTGTTACCCGAGGAAATCCGCGCTATCGGCACCTGGTTGACCGACCGTCTGGGCTGAAAGACCGCCATTGTGTAGCCGCATGACCAACGCACTACGCCGCGCCCGATTCTTGCATTACACTGGCCGGCGTACATTCCTTAACCAATTGATGAGATGACCGTGCTCAAAGCACTCAAGAAGATGTTCGGTAAAAGCGAGGCTGAACCACTCGCCCCTGTTCCCAGCGCCCCTGTCCAAGCTCCCGGCAGCCGCCACGATGGTAAACAGCCAGGCCGAACCGCGCCCGTTGCCTCGCCAAAACAGCCGCCCACGGCCCCTGCCGCCGCCGTGCCGCCCGCTGAACCCGCCCGCGTGGAAAAACCTCGCCGCGAACGTGCACCAAAACCCGTGGTGAAGCCATGGAAACTGGAAGACTTCGTGGTCGAGCCCCAAGAGGGCAAGACCCGCTTTCACGACTTCAAGCTGGCCCCGGAACTGATGCACGCCATCCAGGACCTGGGTTTCCCGTACTGCACACCGATCCAGGCACAAGTGCTGGGCTTTACCCTGGCCGGCAAAGATGCCATCGGTCGCGCCCAGACCGGTACCGGCAAGACCGCTGCGTTCCTGATCTCGATCATCACCCAACTGCTGCAGACGCCGCCGCCCAAAGAGCGCTACATGGGTGAACCGCGGGCGCTGATCATCGCCCCGACCCGGGAACTGGTGGTGCAGATCGCCAAGGATGCCGCCGACCTGACCAAATACACCGGCCTCAACGTCATGACGTTTGTGGGCGGCATGGACTTCGACAAGCAGCTCAAGCACCTGGAAGCGCGACACTGCGACATCCTGGTCGCCACGCCGGGCCGCTTGCTGGACTTCA
Source organism: Pseudomonas fluorescens (assembly GCF_000730425.1). Classification (NCBI taxonomy): domain Bacteria; kingdom Pseudomonadati; phylum Pseudomonadota; class Gammaproteobacteria; order Pseudomonadales; family Pseudomonadaceae; genus Pseudomonas; species Pseudomonas fluorescens. The sequence continues at coordinate 2,634,687 of NZ_CP008896.1, forward strand.
ACCAGCGCGGCGACGTGCACCTGGACATGGTCGAGGTGATGGTGCTGGACGAAGCCGATCGGATGCTCGACATGGGTTTCATCCCACAAGTGCGCCAGATCATTCGCCAGACCCCACCCAAAAACGAACGCCAGACCCTGCTGTTCTCCGCAACCTTCACCGAAGACGTGATGAACCTCGCCAAGCAGTGGACCACCGATCCATCCATCGTCGAGATCGAGGCAGAAAACGTCGCCAGCGAAAACGTCGAACAGCATATCTATGCCGTGGCCGGCGCCGACAAATACAAGCTGCTCTACAACCTGGTCAACGACAATGGTTGGGAGAGGGTCATGGTGTTTGCCAACCGCAAGGACGAAGTGCGGCGCATCGAAGAACGCCTGGTACGCGATGGCGTCAACGCTGCGCAGTTGTCGGGCGATGTGCCGCAGCACAAACGCATCAAGACCCTGGAAGGCTTTCGTGAAGGCAAGATCCGCGTGCTGGTGGCTACCGATGTGGCAGGGCGTGGGATTCATATCGACGGCATCAGCCACGTGATCAACTTCACCCTGCCGGAAGTGCCGGACGACTACGTGCACCGGATCGGCCGTACCGGTCGTGCGGGGGCTGCGGGTGTGTCGATCAGCTTTGCCGGGGAAGATGACTCGTACCAGTTGCCTTCAATCGAGGCGCTGCTGGGGCGCAAGATCAGTTGTGAGACGCCGCCGACGCATCTGTTGCGCGCCGTAGAGCGCAAACGCCCTTAAGCGGGCATAGCCTGGCTTGTGCAGGAGCTGGCTTGCCAGCGATAGCATCACCGCGGTCTCGATGTCCCGAGGTGCATGCATCGCAGGCAAGCCAGCTCCTACATTTGCGTTCGGCGCTTTCAGATCCAAGGAGGAACAGATGAACCAGGCCGACTACCTCATCATCGGCGGCGGCATTGCCGGTGCCTCCGCCGGCTACTGGCTGTCCCGGCACGCCCGGGTCATTGTGCTGGAACGTGAGTCTATGCCGGGCTATCACTCCACCGGCCGTTCCGCCGCCCTCTATATCGCTGCCTACGGCACGCCACAAGTGCGCGCCCTGACGCTGGGCAGCCGCGATTTCTTCGATCACCCGCCCGCAGGTTTTAGCGAACACCCGCTGCTCACCCCTCGTGGCGAAATATTGGTGGACTTTATCGGCGACCCCGACGAATTGCAGCGCCAGTACCTGAGCGCCAAGGCGCTGGTTGCGCAAACCCGCCTGCTGGATCTCGAAGAAGCCATGGCGATGCTGCCCATCCTGCGCCGGGAAAAAGTCCATGGTGCGATCTACGACCCGACGGTCTGCGATATCGACACCGACGCGTTGTACCAGGGCTATTTGCGAGGCATTCGGCGCAACGGCGGCGTTATTCATACCGACTGTGAAGTGCAAACGCTCAACCGTGATGACCAGGGCCAGTGGCAAGTGCGCACCTCGCAACAGCGCTTCAGCGCCCCAGTGATCATCAACGCCGCCGGTGCCTGGGCCGACACCATCGGCGACATGGCCGGCGCACAAAAAATCGGCCTGCAACCCAAGCGCCGCAGTGCCTTTGTGTTCGCCCCACCGGCTGAAATGGATATTCAGGGATGGCCGGAGTTGGCCGCCCTCGACGGCTCGTTCTACATGAAGCCCGATGCCGGGATGTTCCTCGGCTCCCCGGCCAATGCCGACCCGGTGGAGCCCCACGACGTGCAGCCTGAAGAGCTGGATATCGCCACCGGCATCTATCACATCGAAGAAGCCACCACCCTGAGCATCCGCCGCCCGGCACGGACTTGGGCAGGGCTGCGCAGTTTTGTCAGCGACGGCGACCTGGTGTGCGGCTTTGATCCGCAGGTAGAGGGTTTGTTCTGGATTGCAGCCCAGGGTGGCTACGGGATCCAGACCTCACCGGCCATGGGCCAGGCCAGTGCGGCGTTGGTGCGGGGTCAGCCGTTGCCCGAGGCACTGGTTACGATGGGGCTGAGCGAAGCGATGCTATCGCCAAAACGCCTGAACAAACACGATATCTAGACCTGCCGCTGGCCCAGTGCGAGAGTTGGGCTTACCCGCTCCCACATTTGAACCTCCAACGTCTCAAGATCGGTGCTCGCCAACTACTTCCAGCGGTCAGCGGCGACGTGATCGCTGGTGCGCCCTTCAACCCACCGCGCCCCTTCACTGGTGCTTTCCTTCTTCCAGAACGGCGCTCGGGTCTTCAGGTAGTCCATCACAAACGCACAGGCGTCAAACGCTGCCTGCCGATGGGCGCTGGCGGCGGCGACAAACACGATGGGCTCACCCGGCTCCAGGCTGCCAATGCGGTGCAGCACTTCCAGTTTGAGCAACGGCCAGCGCTGCTCGGCTTCGACGGCGATCTTGGCCAGGGCCTTTTCGGTCATGCCAGGGTAGTGTTCGAGGAACATTCCGGCTACATCCAGGCCATCATTGAAGTCGCGTACATAGCCGACAAAACTCACCACGGCCCCCACGCCGACATTGGCAGCGTGCATGGCGTTGACTTCGGCACCGGGGTCGAAAGGCTGGAGTTGTACGCGAACAGCCACGGTCAGCCTCCAGTCACGGGCGGAAAAAATGCCACTTCATCGCCGGGCTGCAACGGCTCGTCAAGGGCGCACAGCTCCTGGTTGCGCGCACACATCAGGCTTGCTTCGTTGAGCACCTCGAAGCCCGGATCAGCGGCCAACGCCAGGCGCACGGCATCGACCGTGGCGAAGTCGCCTTCGACTTCCAGGGAGTCCAGGCCCACCGCTTCGCTGTAGCGGGCAAAAAACAGTACGTTGATACTCATGCTTGATCCGCCTTGAAATGCCCGCTCTTGCCGCCGAGTTTTTCCAGCAGGCGAATGTTTTCGATGGTCATGCCACGGTCTACCGCCTTGCACATGTCGTAGATAGTCAGCGCAGCGACACTGGCGGCCGTCAGCGCTTCCATCTCCACGCCGGTCTGCCCGGAAAGCTTGCAACGGGCGATGATGTGCACGGTATTTTCCCCTTCAGCGGCCAGTTCTACCTTGACCCCGGTCAGCATCAGCGGATGGCACAGGGGGATCAGGTCGCTGGTCTTTTTCGCCGCCTGGATCCCGGCGATCCGCGCCACAGCGAACACGTCGCCCTTGGGGTGGGCGCCGTCGACGATCATTTGCAGGGTCTGGGGCAGCATGCGCACCCGCGCTTCGGCCACGGCTTCACGGAACGTCACGGTTTTTTCGGTGACGTCGACCATATGGGCACGGCCCTGGGAATCGAGATGAGTCAGCACGGGGATACTCCTGATCAGAAGCCCCGATTGTAAACCTGTGGGTCAATTTTGCGCAGAGCTGATTGTGCAGGAGCCGGCAAGCCGGCTCCTGCGGTAGGTCGTGGTTACAGGTGGGATTCGGCGTATTCGGCCAGAATCGAGCGAGGGACGCCCTGCAAGGCGATATGCACGCCGTTCGGGAAATCCTTGAAGCGTTCCGTCAGGTAGGTCAGCCCGGAGCTGGTCGCGGACAAGTAGGGTGTGTCGATCTGTGCCAGGTTGCCCAGGCACACCACTTTGGAACCGGCGCCGGCACGGGTGATGATGGTTTTCATCTGGTGTGGCGTGAGGTTCTGGCATTCATCGATCAAAATCAGGCTCTGCTGGAAGCTGCGACCTCGAATGTAGTTGAGGGATTTGAACTGCAACGGCACTTTGCTGAGGATGTAGTCGACGCTGCCATGGGTGTTTTCGTCATCCATGTGCAAGGCTTCGAGGTTGTCGGTGATTGCCCCCAGCCACGGCTCCATTTTTTCGGCCTCGGTGCCGGGCAAAAAGCCGATTTCCTGATCCAGGCCCTGCACGCTACGGGTGGCAATGATGCGGCGATAACGCTTGGTGACCATGGTCTGCTCGATGGCCGCCGCCAGGGCCAGGATGGTTTTGCCTGAACCTGCTGCACCGGTCAGGTTGACCAGGTGGATGTCCGGGTCGAGCAGCGCGTACAGCGCCAGGCTCTGGTACACGTCACGCGGTTTCAGGCCCCAGGCTTCCTGGTGCAACAGGGGCTCCTGATGCAGGTCGAGGATCAGCAGCTTGTCGACCTGGATTTCTTTGATCCAGCCCACAAAGCCTTGTTCATCGATGATGAATTCATTGATATGTACCGCCGGCAGGTTGTCGGTCAGTTGCACCTGGTGCCAGGTGCGCCCATGGTCCTGGCGGGTCTCGACCTTGCTGACGCGGTCCCAGAACGAGCCGGTCATGGTGTGATAACCACGGGACAGCATCGACACGTCATCGACCAATTGGTCGGTACTGTAGTCCTCGGCCGCGATCCCACACGCTCGTGCCTTGAGGCGCATATTGATGTCTTTGGTCACCAGCACCAGGCGCAGGTCCTTGTCGCGCGCATGCAGGTCGATCAGTTGGTTGATGATCTTGTTGTCGTTGAGGTTTTCCGGCAGCAGGCTGTTGGGTTCGCTGCGCTTGCTCATCAGGATCGACAGCAAACCCTTGGGCCCACCCTTGCCACGCTGGATCGGCACGCCGACTTCAACGTCGTCGGGCGACGCTTCGCCCAGGGTCTTGTCGATCAGGCGGATCGCCTGGCGGCATTCGGCGGCGACGCTATGGTGCCCGCTTTTGAGTTTGTCGAGCTCCTCAAGCACGATCATCGGGATGGCGACGTGGTGTTCTTCAAAATTGAGCAATGCGTTTGGATCGTGGATCAATACATTGGTATCAAGCACATAAAGGATTGGCTGGTCGGAAGAAGGGGTACGTCCATGATCATCCATACTCGGTCACCTTTGTGGGAGCCAGTCGACGCAATACCACAACAGTGCTGCGCCTCGATTCGACCACCGAATACACCTGAGGGACGTCAAGTGCATTGCCCACCTGAGGAGTCTGGGAAGACGCCACCTGTGACGCAGGTTTCGGCGATCTGTCTTCGTAATACCGCAAAACCCATGACAGGAAAAAGCACTTTGACGCTTTTTTGAAGTTTATTTTTCAGGATGACGAATAGCACTGGCGGGCTGCCACGCGCACCGCTAAAGTCGGAAGTCCGCCTGCATCGAAATGTCGCAGCAAATCACCCCAAAAAACCCTCATCCCCAACAAGGCCGGGCATTTTCGCTTCTCAGCGAAACGCCTCCCGGCAGTCCTGCCAGCCCAACCCACTTTGCGCCGTTGCCGAAAGCAACAGGGGCAAAGCGACCCGCGCCTTGTCCTGAGTGTCGTGGAACACAATCACCCCTTTGCGCCACAGCAACATCAGCGTCAGCACCCGCTGGGCCGACTCATCGGCCTTGAGCAGGCCGGGCTCATCCTGGGAGTCGATATCCCACAACGCCACTTGCAGGCCCTGGGCCTGAAAGAAGCCCTGGCTGTCGGCCCGGCGCTGGCCATAGGGCGGGCGGAACAGCGGCACGTAGTTTTCCGGCAGCAGGTTCTGGGTCAGCGATGCGTTGCGGGTGATGGAACTCTGCCAGTCGACCCAGTGGCTATGGGAACGATACTGCCAGCCCTGAATGCCCACGCACTGGCCCTCGTACAACGCCTGCACATCAGCGGCCGAGGTCTTTTCCAGACGCATTTGCAGACTGTTGCCGAGGGCAAAAAAGGTTGCCGTCATTTTCTGCTTGCGCAGATAGTCGGCCAGCCAGTCGGTTTGACCGTTGAGCGGTGCCGGGCCGCCATCGAAGGTCAGCAAAAACAGGCGGTCATTGAGCTCATCGCCATTGCGCTCGAAATCCCCAAAACGCGCCACTTCGCTGCTGATCTGCGGAAACAGGGCGGCCTTGCGCAGCAGTTCATCCAGGTAGCGCTGGTGAAACGCCCGGCTGGGGCCAGCCCAACCTATATAGAAGGATTGCTCCCTGACCTCGAACTTGCCGGCCTGCTCGCGCAGGTCGTCCATGTTGTCCACCAGGTAGCAGAACGAAGCATCCTGTTCGCAGCTTTGCTGGGCAAACCCGTAGTTCTCCAGCAACCGTTGCCAGAGACGGCGGCGCAGGTCGTCGATGGCACCCAGGTTGATGATCTTCAGCCCCAGGCGCTGCTTGAGGGCCGGTTCATCCAGAGCCTCGCTGGCCAACAGGGCGCTGGCGAACATAAGGATTTCGGCGCGTGACGCCACATCGAACAGCGCCGGGCTGCTGAGTTTTTCCGGCCAGGTACCGCGGTCCAGGCTCGCGACATCCACACTGGCCGCCTGGGCGCCCAGGCACGTCAGCCAGGCGCACAATAAAAGCGCAATTCGCACAACGGATCTCCCCTCCTGATTCGTCGGCCACTATAGCCGATACCCCCTTCCCTTGCCGGCGATGGCGTGCGAACGCTCACCTCAAACCCTGAGGGCCTCATCGCCGACAAGCCGGTTCCTACGCAGATTTCGTGGCTATTGGCCTGATAGGTGGAGTCGAACGCCCCAACCCCCTAGAATCCCCCGACGATTACAGGAGACGACTTCATGCTGATGGTGATTTCCCCAGCCAAAACCCTCGATTTCGAGACCGCGCCGGTGACCCAGCGCTTTACCCAGCCCCAATACCTCGACCATTCCCAGGAGTTGATCGAGCAGTTGCGCGAGCTGAGCCCGGCACAGATCAGCGAACTGATGCATGTTTCCGACAAGATCGGCGGCCTCAATGCCGCGCGTTTCGGCAGCTGGACGCCTGCCTTTACCCAGGCCAACGCCAAGCAGGCGTTACTGGCGTTCAAAGGCGATGTGTACACCGGCCTGAATGCCCAGACATTCAAGGAGGCCGACTTCAGCTACGCCCAGGACCACCTGCGTATGCTCTCCGGCCTGTACGGCCTGCTGCGCCCGCTGGACCTGATGATGCCGTACCGCCTGGAAATGGGCACCAAGCTGGCCAATGCCCGTGGCAAGGACCTGTATGCCTTCTGGGGCACACGTATCAGCGAATGGCTCAATGAAGCCCTGGCAGAGCAAGGCGATGACGTATTACTGAACCTGGCGTCCAACGAATACTTTTCGGCGGTCAAGCGCCCGGCCTTGAACGCGCGGATCATCAACACCGAGTTCAAGGACCTGAAAAACGGCCAGTACAAGATCATCAGCTTCTACGCCAAAAAGGCCCGGGGCATGATGAGCCGCTTCGTCATTGAAGAACGCCTCAACGACCCGGCCCAGCTCAAGCAGTTCGATGTGCAGGGTTATCGCTTCAGTGCCGAACAGTCCAAGCCGGATAACCTGGTGTTTTTGCGCGATCACGCACCGGATTGAGGCGGCACCCGGATTAAAATGTGGGAGCGGGCTTGCTCGCGAAAACGGTGTATCAGTCACCGGATAGATTGACTGAAGCACCGTTTTCGCGAGCAAGCCCGCTCCCACATTTGCCCTATATTCCTTCAGCAGAATCGTCATTAATTTGGCGCCAAAAATATTTCTTCAGAATTCCTAACGTTTCTTTCACTCGACATTCGTCAGTTTTTTTCGTAGTGGCACCACTTTTTTCAAACAGTAGTGGCATAAAACTATATCTGCGCACCAACTCCCCATAACCATTAGCCCAATCCGTTAGTGCTATCAATATAGTACTAGTGCCATCTTTGCCAATATTTCAAGAAATTTCAAAAAACAGGATGAGCGGCCAGGAACTATGCCTCCAAGTGCCGCTCATACCACCGGTAACGATTATCTCTGTTCTTGTGCGATATGACTTACACAGCGACCAACGGAAGTAGCCAAGTTGTCACATACAACTTTGATTCTTCGGTCTAATTATCAACTTTTTAGTTGAGGGCGGGCGATAAGGTTGCATGACCATCCCCTACAAGGCCAAGGCTGAGCCTACCCAAGCAGGTCAGTGAAAAACCCAAAGCATTGATACAAAAAGGCTTTCAGCCTATATCAAAGCATTGCGGCACTGACGCCAGCCCCTTCTCGCAGAAGGCTGGCTGCATTTAAGGGCAAGCCCCAACAACAAGGCCAAGTTGCGCACAACTTGAGTGCATTAGTTAGTCACTCGACTTTTAACATGCCTGCACATGGCAATGCCGTGTCTATTCACCGCATTTCCTAGTGCATGAGTGACGCTTGAAAACATGAACTCCGGCCATCTAATGGCGTGATAAAGATAGAGGTAAATGCGATGCGCATCAGCATATTTGGTTTGGGTTACGTGGGCGCAGTCTGTGCCGGTTGCCTGTCTGCACGGGGCCATGAAGTGGTCGGTGTCGATATTTCCAAGGATAAGATCGACCTGATCAACGCGGGCAAATCCCCCATCGTTGAACCGGGCCTGGGCGAGCTGCTGAGCCAGGGCATTGCCTCCGGTCGCTTGCGCGGCACCACTGACTTCGCCGAAGCCATCCGCGATACCGACCTGTCGATGATTTGCGTCGGCACGCCGAGCAAGAAGAACGGCGACCTGGAACTCAACTACATCGAAGCGGTATGCCGCGAGATCGGTTTTGTCCTGCGGGACAAGACCACCCGTCACACCATCGTGGTACGCAGCACCGTGCTGCCCGGCACCGTGGCCAATGTGGTGATTCCAATCCTCGAAGACTGCTCCGGCAAAAAAGCCGGCGTCGACTTCGGTGTCGCGGTCAACCCGGAATTCCTGCGCGAATCCACCGCCATCGCCGACTACGACCTGCCACCGATGACGGTCATCGGCGAATTCGACAAAGCCTCCGGCGATGTCCTGCAATCGCTGTACGAAGCACTCGACGCGCCGATCATCCGCAAGGACATCGCCGTTGCCGAGATGATCAAGTACACCTGCAACGTGTGGCACGCCACCAAAGTGACCTTCGCCAACGAGATCGGCAACATCGCCAAGGCCGTGGGCGTCGATGGGCGCGAAGTGATGGAAGTGGTGTGCCAGGACAAGACCCTCAACCTGTCCCAGTACTACATGCGCCCAGGCTTTGCCTTCGGTGGCTCGTGCCTGCCCAAGGACGTGCGCGCCCTGACCTACCGCGCAGGGTCCCTGGACGTGGAAGCACCGCTGCTCAACTCGCTGATGCGCAGCAACGAGTCCCAGGTGCAGAACGCCTTCGACATCGTCTCCAGCCACGACAAGCGCAAGGTTGCCCTGCTGGGCCTGAGCTTCAAGGCCGGCACCGATGACCTGCGCGAAAGCCCGCTGGTGGAGCTGGCGGAAATGCTGATCGGCAAGGGCTTTGACCTGAGCATCTACGACAGCAACGTCGAATACGCCCGCGTCCACGGCGCCAACAAGGACTACATCGAGGGCAAGATCCCCCACGTGTCGTCCCTGCTCAACTCGGACTTTGACGATGTGATCAACAACAGCGACGTGATCATCCTCGGCAACCGCGACGAGAAGTTCCGCGCCCTGGCCCAGCAAGCCCCGCACGGCAAGCAAGTGGTCGACCTGGTGGGCTTTATGTCCCGGGCCACCAGCGTCAGTGGCCGTACCGAAGGTATCTGCTGGTAACAGCGCTGATCGCCGGCAGCCGGCTCCTGCAGGTCGCGCATGTCATGTAGGAGCCGGCTCGCCGGCGATGGCGCCCTTCGAGGCGCCACTTGTAAGCCTGCTTAACCCCATCGGGCCACCCCACAGGCTCGCCCGAGACACCAGACGGATGCAGATTATGCACAGGCTAAAGCACGGCCTCCTTCAGGCCGCCGGTTGGCTGCTGTTTTTAAGCGTATTGATGTGCCTGGCCCTGGCATTGCCGGCGAGCACATTCGACTCGCAGTCCAGGCATTTCATTTTCCTGATTGGCGCCGTTGGTATCTGGCGCTACTCCATGGGCGCTACGCACTTTGTGCGCGGCATGCTGTTCCTCTACGTGGTCTACCCGCACCTGCGGCGCAAGGTGCGCAAATTGGGCACGGCGGCGGACCCGTCCCATGTGTTCCTGATGGTCACCAGTTTCCGGATCGATGCGCTGACCACCGCCCAGGTCTACAGCTCGGTGATTCGCGAGGCCATCGAGTGTGGCTTTCCCACAACCGTGGTCTGCTCGCTGGTGGAAATGTCCGATGAGCTGCTGGTCAAGGGCCTCTGGGAAAAGATGAACCCACCGGATCACGTCAAGCTCGACTTCGTGCGTATCGCCGGCACCGGCAAGCGCGACGGCCTGGCCTTCGGCTTTCGCGCGATCTCCCGCCACCTGCCGGACGACCGCGCGGTCGTTGCGGTCATCGACGGCGACACCGTGCTCGCCGAGGGCGTGGTGCGCAAGACCGTGCCGTGGTTCCAGCTGTTCGGCAATGTCGGTGGCCTGACCACCAACGAGTTCTGCGAAGTGCGCGGCGGCTACATCATGAGCGAGTGGCACAAGCTGCGCTTCGCCCAGCGCCACATCAACATGTGCTCCATGGCCCTGTCCAAGCGCGTGCTGACCATGACCGGGCGCATGTCGGTGTTCCGTGCCAGCGTGGTCACCGACCCCGGTTTTATCGCCGATGTGGAAAGCGACTCGCTGCAACACTGGCGCCTGGGCCGCTTCAAATTCCTGACCGGAGATGACAAGTCCAGCTGGTTCAGCCTGATGCGCCTGGGCTACGACACCTTCTACGTGCCGGATGCGGCGATCAACACCGTCGAGCATCCACCGGAAAAGAGCTTTATCAAGGCCAGTCGCAAGCTGATGTTCCGCTGGTACGGCAACAACCTGCGCCAGAACTCCCGTGCCCTGGGCCTGGGCATGCAACGGCTGGGCCTGTTCACCAGCGTGGTGCTGTTCGACCAGCGCGTGTCGATGTGGACCTCCCTGCTGGGCCTGACCGTGGCGATCATCGCCACCTTCAAGTACGGCGGTGCATTCATCCTCGTTTACCTTTTATGGATCGGTATCACCCGCCTGATCCTGACCCTGCTGCTGTCGTGCTCGGGCCACAGGATAGGCCCCGCCTACCCGGTGATTCTCTATTACAACCAGATCATGGGCGCGCTGGTGAAGATCTACGTGTTCTTCCGCCTCGATCAACAATCCTGGACCCGCCAGGACACCAAACTGACCCGCGATTTGGCCAGCTTTCAACGTTGGTTCAACACCTGGTCGTCTCGGACCATGACCTTCTCCGCCGGCAGCATTTTCGTCGCCGTGTTGCTGATGATGGTCTGACCCTGCCAAGCCTGAATTAACCAAGGAATTAGTACGCCATGAACAGCCAAGTAAACGCCAACGTTGTCCACGAATCCGAAGCCCAGCGCCAACACGCCCGGGTCAAAATCCCGGCCAAGCTGCGCTTCTTCGGCGCCGACCGCACGCCCATGGAAGTGCGGGTCATCGACCTGTCCGCCGGCGGCCTGGCGTTCAATGCCGCCCAGCAACCGCTGAAGGTCGGTGATGTGCATAAGGCGCGCCTGCAATTTGTCATCGACAACCTCGGCCTGGCGATGGACGTGGAGCTGATGGTGCGCTCCCATGACCGCCAGACCGGTCGTACCGGCTGCCAGTTCCAGAACCTGGATGCCCAGGATATTTCCACCCTGCGGCACCTGATCACTTCGCACCTGTCCGGCGACATCGTGACCATGGGCGACATGCTGGCAACCTTGCAACGCGACAACTTCACCAAGGCGCGCAAGGTCAAGGACAGTGGCAGCGGCATGAGCGCCTTGGGCCGCCTGCGCGCCGTAACCTTCAGCCTGGCGATCTTCGTGGTAGGCCTGGCGGCGTTCGGTTTTGTGTTCAAGTCGTTGTACGGCATGTACTTCGTCAGCCACGCCCAGGCCGGGTTGGTCAGCGTGCCGGGGATGAACGTCACCATGCCTCGCGACGGCACCGTACAAAGCCTGATCAAGGACCACGGCGTTGCCGCCAAAGGCGCGCCACTGGCGACCTTCAGCACCAGCATGCTCGACGTGCTCAAGGGCCACCTGGACGAAGACCAACTGCAACCGGCCAAGGTCGAAGAACTGTTCGGCAAGCAAATGACCGGCACCCTGACCTCGCCTTGCGACTGCATCGTCGCCCAGCAGTTGGTGGCCGACGGTCAATATGCGAGCAAAGGGGATGTGATCTTCCAACTGGTGCCGCGCGGTAGCCAGGCGAATGTCGAGGCGCGTTTCTCCTATCGCCAGTTCGCGGATGTGCGCCCAGGTACACCGGTGAGCTTCCAGGTCGCCGACGAAGAACAGACCCGCACCGGCACCATCGTCAGCAGCACCAGCCTCAACAGCGCCGACCTGTCTTCGGATATCCGCGTGCAGATCAAGCCCGACGCCCCGCTGGACAGCGCCTACGCCGGCCGCCCCGTGGAAGTGACCAGCGACCGTGGCCCGTCCCTGAACTGGCTGATCGACAAAGCCATGGCTGCTGGTTTGTAAGCGAGGACATGCCTGTGATGACTCTCTCAAAAACACCAAAATACCTGTGGGAGCGGGCTTGCTCGCGAAAGCAGTGTGTCAGCCAACACATGCATCAACTGACAGGGCCTCTTCGCGAGCAAGTCGAAGCGTCGAACCGCCGCTCCCACATTGGATCGCTGTGCACATTAACCCTTGCCGTCACATTGGCCGGTTGCGCCGGCCTGCCCGACCAGCGCCTGGCCAATGAAGCGCTCAAGCGTGGCGACACCGCCACCGCCGCGCAGAACTACCAGCAACTGGCGGACTTGGGTTACAGCGAGGCCCAGGTCGGCCTCGCGGATATCCAGGTCGGCAGCCGCGACCCGGCGCAAATCAAGCAGGCCGAAGCCACCTACCGCGCGGCCGCTGATACCTCGTCCCGCGCCCAGGCCCGTCTCGGTCGCCTGCTGGTGGCCAAGCCCGGCGCCACCGAGGCCGAACACCGCGAAGCCGAAAGCCTGTTGAAAAAAGCCTTTGCCAATGGCGAAGGCAACACCCTGATCCCGCTGGCCATGCTGTACCTGCAATACCCCCACGATTTCCCCAGCGTCAACGCGCAGCAGCAGATCGACACCTGGCGCACTGCCGGCTACCCCGAAGCGGGCTTGGCGCAGGTGCTGCTGTATCGCACCCAGGGCACTTACGATCAGCACCTGGATGACGTGGAAAAAATCTGCAAGGCCGCGCTCAACAGCACCGATATCTGCTACGTCGAACTGGCCACCGTCTACCAGAAGCGCGGCCAGCCGGAACAACAGGCCGAACTGCTCAAGCAGATGCAAGCCGGCTATGGCCGTGGCACCGTCACCGCCCAGCGGGTCGACAGTGTGGCCCGGGTGCTGGGCGATGCCTCCCTCGGCACACCTGACGCAAAAACCGCCCAGGCCCTGCTGGAAAACATCGCCCCCGGCTACCCTGCTTCCTGGATCAGCCTCGCGCAGTTGCTCTACGACTTCCCGGAACGGGGCGATGTCGAGCAGATGATGAAGTACCTGGACAACGGCCGTGCCGCCGACCAGCCCCGCGCCGAACTGCTGCTGGGCAAGCTGTACTACGAAGGCAAGTGGGTACCGGCCGATGCCAAGGCCGCCGAAGCCCACTTCCAGAAAGCCCAGGGCCAGGAAGTGGCGGCCGATTACTACCTCGGCCAGATCTACCGCCGAGGCTACCTGGGCCAGGTCTATCCACAAAAAGCCCTCGACCATTTGCTGACCGCTGCGCGCAACGGCCAGAACAGTGCCGACTTCGCCATCGCCCAGTTGTTTTCCCAAGGCAAGGGCACCCAGCCCAACCCCCTCAATGCCTATGTATTCAGCCAACTGGCCAAGTCCCAGGACACCCCGCAGGCCAATGAACTGGCCGCACAACTCGAACAACAACTGCCGCCCGCCCAGCGCGCCGAGGGCCAGCGCCTGCTGCAACAAGAGCTGGCCGCCCGTGGCGCCTTGAGCCAAAGCACGCTGCAACTGCACGCCCTGCAAGAAGAAGACGGCGAGGAATCCCTATGAAGCTCAATCCATTCGTCAAGGCCGGTATTGGCCTGACCTTCGCCCTGCTGTGGTCATGCCCGACCCTGGCCGCGCTGACCGAAGACAAGAACTTCGGCCTGGAAGTGAAAGTCACCGGCCAGTCCGAAGATGACCGCGACCTCGGCACCCAGCGCGGCGGCGACGTCAACGGTATCGGCCTGGATCTGCGCCCGTGGGTCTACGGTGAACGCGGTGCCTGGAGTGCCTACGCCATGGGCCAGGCAGTGACCTCCAGCGACATCATCGAGACCGACACCCTGCAACAGTCCGATGGCGACACCCCCGAGCAATCGAGCAACAACGACCGCAAGACCAAGAAGAACTACCTGGCCTTGCGCGAGTTCTGGATCGGCTACAGCGGCTTCACGCCCTACCCTGGCGAGATCCTCAAACTGGGCCGCCAGCGCCTGCGCAATGACGACGGGCAATGGCGCGATACCAATATCGAAGCGCTGAACTGGACCTTCGACACCACCCTGCTCAAGGCCAATGTCGGCGCGGCCGAACGCTTCAGCGAATACCGCACCGACCTCAAGGAACTGTCCCCCGAAGACAAGGACCGCCAGCATTTCTATGCCGACGCGGCCTACCAGTGGACACCCGGCCATTGGGTCGGCGTACGCGGCCACCACAGCCATGACGACGGCCAGCTCGACTACCCGCAACCAGGCGTAGCCGCCGACCCGCTGGACAAGCGCCAGAACGGCGACCTGACCTGGCTTGGCCTTGAGGCCAACAGCGACGCCTACAACTGGCGCAACACCAACACCGTCAACTACTGGGCCAGCGTCACCGGCATGCAGGGCGAGCGCAGCAAGGTCAATGCCCTCAACCCTGACGGCAGCCGCCCGGCCACCGCCAAGCGCAATAGTGACGTGGATGGCTGGGCGACCGACCTGGGCGTGCGCCTGCGCCTCGACCCGCAGTGGCAAGTGGGGGCGGCCTATGCCCGTGCCAGCGCCGACTACGAGCAGAACGGCCTGCAAAGCAACCGCTCGAACTTCACCGGCACGCAATCGCGGGTCCATCGTTTTGGCGAAGCGTTTCGCGGCGAGATGAATAACATGCAGTCCATGAGCCTGTTCGGCTCCTGGCAATTGCGCGACGACTACGACGCCAGTCTGGTCTACCACAAGTTCTGGCGTGTGGACGGTAACAAGCCGGTGGGCAGCAATGGCATCGATGCGGTGCAGAACACCTACGACGACGTCACCGGCGCCGTGTTGTCCAGCACCTCCCTGCCCCTGGAAGACGGCAAGAAAGACCTCGGCCAGGAGATGGACCTGGTGGTCACCAAGTACTTCAAGAAAGGCCTGCTGCCCGCCGCCCTCAGCCAGTCGATCGACGAACCGTCGGCCCTGGTGCGCTTTCGTGGCGGCGTGTTCAAACCGGGCGACGCCTATGGCAAGCAAGTCGACTCGTACATGCACCGCGCCTTTGTCGATGTGATCTGGCGTTTCTGATGGGAGCCTGCGCAATGAATCCTCACGCCCTCAATGGCTCGGCCCTCCTCGCTGCGGCAATGCTGCTGGCGTGCGCCCCGGCCTTTGCCAATGTCGAGCCGCAGGTCAAGGCGCCCACCCTCGCCAAGGAACTGCAACAGGCCAAGACCTACACCATCAGCAGCCCGCCCACCGCGCCGCTGGAGATGGCCAAACCGGCGCTGCCGGACCTCTCGGGCTACACCGCACAAGCCGTGGCGAAGAAAATCGTGCGCAGCCAGCCCGGCAAGGTCAGCGTGCGCCGGATGATGCAGGAAAACGCCCTCAAGGACTTTATCGGCGGCGACAACAAGATGGCCGAATGGGTGGTGCGCCAGCACGGCATCCCCCAGGCGATCTTTATCGACGACGGCTATATGAACCTCAAGGACCTGCTCAAAAAAGTGCCCAAGCAATACCTGAGCGAAACCTCGCCCGGCGTGTTCCTGGCCAGGCTGCCGATTGTGGTGGGCGAAAAGGGCATCCTCGAAATCGACCGGCAGACCCAGGAGTTGCGCCTGTCCCAGGAGGCCGGCTCGTTCCTGGTCAACGACGGCCAGCTGTTTGTACGTGACACCAAGGTCACCGGCTGGCGCGAAAAGACCAACGGCCCGGCGACCTTCCGCTCGTCCAAGGAGTTCCGCCCGTTCCTGCTGGCCTGGGGCGGCACCCAGACCTATATCGTCAACAGCAAGATGGCCAGCTTCGGCTATGCCAACAGTAAGTCCTACGGCGTGAGTATTTCCCAGTACACGCCGAACATGGCCAAGGTCCTCAAGCGCCCGGAACCCACCGGCTGGATCGTCGATTCCGAGTTCTCGGACATGTGGTACGGCTTCTACTGCTACGAGACCACCGGTTTTGTGATCAAGGGCAGCACTTACAAAGACAACATCGTCTACGGCATTGACCCCCACGACCGTTCCCACGGCCTGATCATTGCCGACAACACCGTCTACGGCACCAAGAAGAAGCACGGCATCATCATTTCCCGCGAGGTCAATGACAGCTTTATCTTCAATAACCGCAGCTACGACAACAAGCTGTCGGGCCTGGTGATCGACCGTAACAGCGTGAACAACCTGATTGCCGACAACGAGATCTACCGCAACCACACCGACGGCATCACCCTCTATGAGAGTGGCGACAACCTGTTGTGGGGCAACAAGGTGATCAGCAACCGCCGCCACGGCATTCGCGTGCGCAACAGCGTGAATATCCGCCTGTACGAAAACCTCGCCATGGCCAACGGCCTGACCGGCGTCTATGGCCATATCAAGGACCTGACCGATACCGACCGCGATATCGAACTCGACCCGTTCGACACCAAGGTTTCGCTGATCGTGGTGGGCGGCGAGCTGGCGGCCAACGGCAGTGGGCCGCTGTCCATCGACTCGCCGTTGAGTATCGAGCTGTACCGCGTGTCGATGCTCGCACCGACCAAATCCAGTGGCATCAGCTTCTCCGGCGTTCTGGGTGATCGTCAGGAAGAGATTCTCGACTTGCTGGTACGCCAGAAAAAAGCCGTGCTGATCGACCCTGTCGAACGCCAGACCCCATTGCAGGACTGAGGATGACCCTTATGCACCCACACATGATCAAGCTGCTCAGCCTCTCGGGTTTGACCCTCGGCATCCTGGCCGCCAGCAGCACCGCGCGCGCCGATGACGCCAAGGCGCCGAGCTTCACCGCCGAGCCGTGCTGCAACCTGTGCCCCGCAGCCTTTGATGCCAAGAACTACACCACCCGCTACCAGCAGAACTTCACCACGCTGGTGCAGGCCCAGGGCGACTGGCTGTTCCGTACCCAGGAAGACCTGCGCACCGAATTCGACACCACCCCGGCCGGCTACAAGCGCATGCAGCAGTTGCACGATGCGTTCAAGAGCAAGGGCGTGGAACTGGTCGTGGTCTACCAGCCGACCCGTGGCCTGGTGAACCGCAACAAGCTCAACCCGGCGGAGAAAGCACGTTTTGATTTCGACAAGGCCCTGGGCAACTACAAGACCATGCTTGGACGTTTTGCCAAGATGGGCTACGTGGTGCCGGACCTCTCGCCACTGACCAATGAACAACTTCCGGACGAACTGCCGGCCCACGACTTCTACTTCCGTGGCGATCAGCACTGGACGCCCTATGGCGCTCAGCGCACCGCGAAAATCGTCGGGGCCAGGGTGCGGGCCATGCCTGAATTCGCCGGGATCCCCCAGCGTGAATTCGAGACCAGGAAATCCGGGCGCATGGGCAAGACCGGCACCCTGCACAACATGGCCGGGCAACTGTGCGGTACCAGCTACGCCATCCAATACATGGACCAGTTCAGCACCGAACCCAAGGGCGAAGCCGCCGATGGCGACCTGTTCGGTGATTCCGGCAACCCACAGATCACCCTGGTGGGCACCAGCCACAGTGGCAAGAACTACAACTTCGCCGGCTTCCTGGAACAGGAAATCGGCGCCGACATCCTTAACGTCGCCTTCCCCGGCGGTGGCCTGGAAGGCTCGATGATCCAGTACCTGGGCAGCGAAGAATTCCAGAAGAGCCCGCCAAAGATTCTGATCTGGGAGTTCTCGCCGCTGTATCGCCTCGACCAGGAAACGACCTACCGCCAAATGATGGCGCTGCTCGACAACGGCTGCGAAGGCAAGCCGGCGCAGATGAGCGCCAGCACCACCCTCAAGCCGGGCAAGAACACGTTGATGGTCAACAGCAAGAACATGGACCTGCGCAACAGCCGCCATCAGGTCGACATTCGCTTCGCCGATCCCTCGGTGAAAACCCTGCAAGCCACCCTCTGGTACATGAATGGTCGCCACGAGGACATCAAGATCGACAAACCCGAAACAGCCGAGACAGACGGGCGTTTCGCCTTTGAACTGCGCACCGATGAGGACTGGTCCTCGCAGAACCTGCTGGCCGTGGAAGTGCAGGGCCCTGAAGCGGGTGCCGCCGCGCAGAAAGTCGAAGCGAAAATTTGCACACGCAACGTGTTCCCAAGCGGTGGTCAGCAGACCGCCCAACTTGGGCAATGAGGTTACCTATGCACAAGCGATTGATTCCAACGTTGCTGGGCCTGGCGATGTTCGCAGGCTCAGTCAACGCCGCCGCGCCACTGCGCCCGCCCCAGGGCTATTTCGCGCCGATTGAAGCGTTCAAGACCGGCGACTTCAAGAATGACTGCGACGCCATGCCGGCGCCCTACACCGGTCCGCTGCAGTTTCGCAGCAAATACGAAGGCTCCGACAAAGCCCGTTCGACTTTGAACGTGCAGTCGGAAAAGGCCTTTCGCGACAGCACCGCCGATATCACCAAGCTGGAAAAAGACACCAGCAAGCGGGTGATGCAGTTCATGCGCGACGGTCGCCCGGAGCAACTGCAATGCACCCTGAACTGGCTGGTGGGCTGGGCCAAGGCCGATGCGTTGATGTCCAAGGACTTCAACCACACCGGAAAATCCATGCGCAAATGGGCGTTGGGCAGCATGGCTTCGGCTTATGTGCGCCTGAAGTTTTCCGAGTCCCAGCCACTGGCCAAATACCCCCAGCAATCGCAGTTGATCGAAGCCTGGTTCAACAAACTGGCCGAGCAAGTGGTCAGCGACTGGGACAACCTGCCCCTGGAAAAAACCAACAACCATTCGTACTGGGCCGCCTGGTCGGTGATGGCTACGGCTGTCGCCACCAACCGTCGCGACCTGTTCGATTGGGCGGTCAAGGAATACAAGGTCGGCGCCAACCAGGTCGACGCCCAGGGCTATCTGCCCAACGAACTCAAGCGCCAGCAGCGGGCTTTGGCCTACCACAACTACGCCCTGCCGCCACTGGCGATGATCGCCAGCTTTGCCCTGGTCAACGGTGTGGACGTGCGCGGCGAAAACAACGGCGCGCTCAAGCGCCTGGGCGACACGGTGCTGGCCGGGGTCAAGGACCCGGACCTCTTCGAGCAGAAGAACGGCAAGGAGCAGGACATGCAGGACCTGGAGCAGGCCTCGAAATTCGCCTGGCTCGAACCGTTCTGCACCCTCTACACCTGCGCGCCGCAGGTATTGGAACGCAAGCACGACATGCAACCGTTCAAGACTTTCCGCCTGGGCGGCGACCTGACCAAGGTCTACGACCCGGCGCACGAAAAAGGCAACAAAGGTTCCTGACCGTACTCGGTCCAAATGTGGGAGTGGCGGTTCGACGCTTCGACTTGCTCGCGAAGGCGGTGTAACAGTCGCCTACTGTGTTGAATGACACACCGCCTTCGCGAGCAAGCCCGCTCCCACATTTCGAGCCGGTTTCGACAGTGAAAAGGTAGTACCGCCCTCCCCGGTTTTTCGTGGGGGGTTTGGGGGGGCCGTTGGCCCTTGACTGTTGGTTAAACATGGAGAGATCGGGATGGTTTTCTCGTCCAATGTGTTCCTGTTTCTGTTCTTGCCGATCTTCCTCGGCTTGTACTATTTGAGCGGGCAACGCTATCGCAATCTGCTGCTGCTGATTGCCAGCTACGTGTTCTACGCCTGGTGGCGCGTGGACTTTTTGGCGCTGTTCGCCGCCGTGACCCTGTGGAACTACTGGATCGGCCTCAAGGTCGGTGCCGCGGGCGTCAGGACCAAGCCGGCCCAGCGCTGGCTGCTGCTCGGCGTGGCGGTCGACCTGTGCATCCTGGGCTACTTCAAGTACGCCAACTTCGGCGTCGACAGCATCAACCTGATGATGAAATCAGCGGGCCTGGAGCCGTTTATCCTGACCCATGTGTTGTTGCCTATCGGGATCTCGTTCTACATCTTCGAGTCCATCAGCTACATCATCGACGTGTACCGCGGCGATACCCCGGCCACCCGCAACCTCATCGACTTTGCCGCGTTCGTGGCGATTTTCCCGCACCTGATCGCAGGCCCCGTGCTGCGCTTTCGCGACCTGGCCGACCAGTTCAACAACCGCACCCACACCCTGGATAAATTCTCCGAGGGCTGCACGCGGTTCATGCAGGGTTTTATCAAAAAGGTGTTTATCGCCGACACCCTGGCGGTGGTCGCCGACCATTGCTTCGCCCTGCAAAACCCCAGCACCGGTGACGCCTGGCTCGGCGCGCTGGCGTATACCGCGCAGTTGTATTTCGACTTCTCCGGCTACAGCGACATGGCCATCGGCCTGGGCTTGATGATGGGGTTCCGCTTTATGGAGAACTTCAAGCAGCCGTATATCAGCCAGTCGATCACCGAGTTCTGGCGGCGCTGGCATATCAGCCTGTCCACGTGGCTGCGCGACTACCTGTACATCACCCTGGGCGGCAACCGCAAAGGCACGCTGACGACCTATCGCAACCTGTTCCTGACCATGTTGCTCGGCGGCCTGTGGCACGGCGCGAACATCACCTACATCGTGTGGGGCGCCTGGCACGGCATGTGGCTGGCGATTGAAAAAGCCATCGGCCTGAACACCTCGCCCCGCCGCTTCAACCCGGTACGCTGGGCCTTCACCTTCCTGCTGGTGGTGATGGGCTGGGTGATCTTCCGTGCCGAAAACCTGCACGTTGCCGGGCGCATGTACGGCGCGATGTTCAGCTTTGGCGAGTGGTCGCTGTCGGAACTCAACCGCGCCAACCTCACCGGCCTGCAAGTGGCAACCCTGGTGGTGGCGTACGCCACGCTGGCGTTCTTCGGCCTGCGCGACTTCTACCGCAATCGCCCGGCCGACAAGGCCAAGCCGGCTGACCCGAGCCTGATCAAGGCGGTGCCTGGCGATCACCCCGGCAGCGTCCAGGAGCCCGGTTTCAGCGTCGGCAGCAACGCCGCCGTGCAACCGGCCTACTGGACTGCCGACTGGCCACGCTATGCCATGCGCGCGGTGATCCTGCTGCTGTTCGTGGCTTCGATCCTGAAACTCTCGGCGCAAAGCTTCTCGCCGTTCCTTTACTTCCAATTCTGAGGGAGCCGACCATGACCCGTTCATTCCGCATCCTCTACGCCGCGCTGTTCATGGCCTTGCTGGTGGCCCTGGGCGCGTGGTCGGTGCGCAGTTTCTTCGGTTTCAGCACCAACGCCGACGCCACCGTACTCAACGGTCGCTGGGCCAAGGCCATCGAGACCCACTACGACGACGAGTTCCCGATCAAGCGCCTGGGCACCAACCTCTGGGCGGCGCTGGACTACACGTTGTTCAACGAAGGCCGCCCCGGCGTGGTGCTGGGGCGCGATCACTGGCTGTACAGCAACGAGGAGTTCAACCCCGCCGTCAACCAGGCGCAGAACCTGCAAGACAACTACGCCCTGGTCGAAGGCGTGCGCCAGACCCTCAAGGCCAAGGGCGTGCAATTGGTGATGGCGATTGTCCCGGCCAAGGTGCGCCTGTACCCCGAGCACCTGGGTGACGTACAACCGGCGGGCATTCATGCCGGGCTCTACCAGGACTTCCATGCCCGGGTTGCCGCCGACAAGATCATCGCCCCCGACCTGCTGGGCCCACTGCAACAGGCCAAGCTCCATGGCCAGCAAGTGTTCCTGCGCACTGACACGCACTGGACCCCCGATGGCGCCGAAGTCGCGGCCAAGCAGTTGGCCAGCGTGATCAACGCCAAGACCCTGCTCAGTGGCGAACCCCTGCGTTTTGTCACCGACGCCGAGGGTATCGCCCCCCACAGCGGCGACCTGCGCCTGTTCCTGCCCCTGGACCCGCTGTTCGAAAACCTGATGCCGCCCAAGGAGCCCCTGCAAAAACGCGTGACCCACGCGGTGCAAGCCCAGGCGGCGGGCGACGACGCCCTGTTTGCCGACAGCGAGATGCCCGTGGCCCTGGTGGGGACCAGCTATAGCGCCAACCCCAACTGGAACTTCGTCGGCGCCCTGAAACAAGCCCTGGGCAGCGAAGTGGTGAACTACTCCGAAGACGGCCACGGCCCGATCCTGCCGATGCTCAGCTACCTGAAAAGCGATGACTTCAAGAACAGCCCGCCACAGGTGCTGATCTGGGAGTTTCCGGAACGTTATCTGCCTGTGAACAACGAAACCGGCGAGGCCGACCCCAAGTGGGTCGCGCAACTCAAACAAGCCGGTACGCGCCAACAGAACATGGCCATCAACACCCCAATCGACCACCCGAAATCCGAGACGCCCGACCGGGCGCAAAACTGAAAGAGAGGTAACTCACATGACGTTCACTACTACTTCGCGTCGTCTCGCCAAGACCCTGGCCCTGGCCGCCGGCATGAGTTTCGTATCGCTGCCCGCCTTCGCCGGCGACGCCGCCCTCTACGGCCCCGTCGCGCCAAAAGGTTCCAGCTTCGTGCGCCTGTTCAACGCCAGCAATCAGGAAGTCAGCGCCAGTGTCGGCAACACCGCCTTGAGCGATGTGGCACCGCTGGCCAGCAGTGACTTCAGCTTCCTGCCGGGCGGCGACTACAGCGCCAAGGTCGGCAGCCAGAACGTCACCGTCAAGCTCGCCGCCGATCACTACTACACCCTGGTCAACAGCGGCACAGGCCAACCGCAACTGATCGAGGAACCGCCGTTCAAGAACAAGCAGAAGTCCCTGGTACGCGTGCAGAACCTCAGCGACAAGGTCCTGAGCCTGAAGACTGCCGACGGCAAGACCGACGTGGTCAAGGCCGTGGCCGCCAAGGGCCGTGGCGAGCGCGAGATCAACCCGGTGAAGGTCAGCCTGGCGCTGTATGACGGCGACAAGAAGGTCGGCGACGTAAAGCCGGTGGCCCTGGAGCGTGGTGAGGCCGCGGTGCTGTATGTCACCGGTTCCGGCAGCAGCCTGTCGCCAGTGTGGGTCAAGCGCCCCGTGTCGACCCGCTGATTAGATTCTGAAATTGACGCTCCCCCTGTGGGAGCGGGCTTGCTCGCGAATGCGGTGGTTCATCAGCAGATGTGCCGACTGATACACCGTTTTCGGGAGCAAGCCCCCTCCCACAGGCTCTGACCCAAATCGATTCAAGGAGAAACACCCATGATCCCAGTAATCCTTTCCGGTGGTAGCGGCTCACGTCTTTGGCCGCTTTCGCGTAAACAGTTCCCTAAGCAGTTCCTGGCCCTGACCGGTGAGCACACGCTGTTCCAGCAAACCCTGGAGCGCCTGGTGTTTGAAGGCATGGACACGCCTATCGTGGTCTGCAACAAGGAGCACCGCTTCATCGTCAACGAGCAGCTGAGCGCGCGCAAGCTGGAGAGCCAGCGCATCCTGATGGAGCCGTTTGGCCGCAACACCGCGCCGGCCGTGGCGCTGACCGCGATGATGCTGGTCAACGAAGGTCGTGACGAGCTGATGCTGGTCCTGCCCGCCGACCACGTACTGGATGACCAGAAAGCCCTGCAGCGCGCCCTGGCCTTGGCCACCGTGGCCGCCGAGCGAGGCGAGATGGTGCTGTTCGGCGTGCCGGCCACGCGACCGGAGACCGGCTACGGCTACATCAAGTCCACCAACGATTCACTGCTGCCCGAAGGCGTCAGCCGCGTGCAGCAGTTCGTCGAGAAACCCGATGAAAAACGGGCGGTCGAGTTCGTCAAGAGCGGCGGTTACTTCTGGAACAGCGGTATGTTCCTGTTCCGCGCCAGCCGCTTCCTCGAAGAGCTGAAAAAGCACGACCCGGACATCTACGACACCTGCGTCCTGACCCTGGAGCGCAGCGAACACACCGCCGACACGGTAACGTTCGACGAAGCCACCTTCGCCTGCTGCCCGGACAACTCCATCGACTACGCGGTAATGGAAAAAACCCAGCGCGCCTGCGTCGTGCCACTGAGCGCCGGCTGGAGCGACGTGGGTTGCTGGGCCTCGTTGTGGGCGGTCAACGATAAAGACGCCAACGGCAACGTAACCAAGGGCGACGTGGTGATCCAGGACAGCAAGAACTGCATGATCCACGGCAACGGCAAGCTGGTCTCGGTGATCGGCCTGGAAAACATCGTGGTGGTGGAAACCAAGGACGCGATGATGATTGCCCACAAGGACAAGGTCCAGGGCGTCAAACAGATGGTCAACACCCTCAACGAACAGGGGCGCAGCGAGACCCAGAACCACTGCGAGGTCTACCGTCCGTGGGGTTCCTACGACTCGGTGGACATGGGCGGGCGGTTCCAGGTCAAACACATCTCGGTCAAGCCGGGCGCGTGCCTGTCGCTGCAGATGCACCACCACCGTGCCGAACACTGGATCGTGGTCAGCGGTACCGCCGAGGTGACTTGCGACGAGAACGTGTTCCTGCTGTGCGAGAACCAATCCACCTACATTCCGATTGCCTCGGTGCATCGCCTGCGCAACCCCGGCAAGATCCCGCTGGAGATTATCGAAGTGCAATCGGGCAGCTACCTGGGCGAGGACGATATCGAGCGGTTCGAAGATATCTACGGGCGCTCTACCCCGGTTGAACGTGGCGTGTCGGTGAAAACCATCGCGCAGTAACCCCGCAGAACAAAAAGCCCTCGCCCAGCCCATTGCGTCCCCTATCCGCAGTGGGTTGGGTGGGGGCTTTTTCTGGATGCCCCACAGCGCAGAATGGGGCGATCACTTCTTCAGCGTTGCTCCCCTCATTCGAAATAATCCTTGAAACTGTTGGGCCCCAGATACAGAAAGTTCGACGGTGTCAGCCTGATTTCTTTGGGCATTTTCAGTTCGACAAACGGGCTGCCAGCAGTCACTGGGCCTAAATCCGTCGGAGCCTGGTCCGAGCTGAATATCACCATGTAGTCGCCACTGCCCACATAGCGCTCATTCCCTAAAAACAACAGGTTCTCAACGTTTTCACTATTGAATTGCTGGCCGGGGGGGTTAACGTAAACGCCGCCCTTTGAACCTGCACGCCGCTCACCACGCGCCAGGTCATTAATGCTTCGCTCCCGAGCGATCGCCTCGGCGCCTTCCTTGCTGGTGTAGTGAATGTAAATGGGCTTGCCGTTGTAGGTGCCCGAGTCCACCAGCGTTTGCCAATCCTGATGATTGACCAATGGCTGATTCATTACCGAGCTCGATTCAGCCAGGCCTGGCCCGGCAGGCCGCTCCCGACCCGCGGCCACGCCCTTACCCTTTTTGTTGCCTCCCAGCATCCTGCTTGAGCGCCATTCGTTGTCAGCACCCGCTTCGACCGTCAGTACGGGTTTGCCGCTCTGGGGATCAATAATCTGGACATAGTTGTCGCTGAGTTTGAAATCACCTTTGATCTCATACGTCTTGGCGCTACCCGACTGATCGGTGTAACGAATAAACCAGCGATCGTTTCCCACTTCGTCCTTGTATTGATAAATCCCTTTGGCATTGACCGTACTCTTGGCGAGCAATTCGTCACCCTCCGCAACGGCGTAGGCACTGATGTTGCCCGCTTGTGATGGTTGCAGACGATTGGGCACCTCCAGACCAAGGTCTTCAACACCCCGTTCAGGTTCGGGCGCCGGTTCGAGGGGTGTTTCAAGGGCTGGCGTCTGCTCTTCGGGCAGCGTAAAGGGGTCTTCGGCTTTTGAGCTGACACCGACCGAAGAGAACAGCACGTTGAGCATCCCGTCGAATGTCTTCGACGCCCCGTCATGGCGTTCAGCCTGGGTGTCGCCCGAGGCTTCTTTTTCTGCGCCCAGTGCCAGTTCCGCAAGGCTTGTAACAGCTGCGGCAGCAGCGACCGGAACGCCCAGCGGGGCCAGTTTGACCAGCAGTCCTGCGCCGACCGAGAGGTCGTTGAGCCAGATATCACGGGTGACTTCGCTGTTGGATTTGATCGCAGTGTCTGCGTCACTTTTCATGCGCTGCTGGCTTAGAGCAGCCATGTGGCTGAACACATCGCCCTTGATCGCGACATTACTGCGGTCAATGACTTCTCCCTCCTGATGGCTGGCGTAGCCCGTACCGAGGTATTCAAACGACGTGTCGACGCCTTCTTTGGGGCGTGCCTCAGGGATCAGGAGCGTCAGCGGCACGACGGCATTCAAGAATGTCTGCCCAAGCCCCGGGGACTCCCTGTCCTGCCGATCTGCCAGCGAGAAGTGCGACTCCAGCGCTTTGAGCGACTGAGGCGTCTTGGCTTGGTCACTGACCCATTGATCCATTTTTTCCAGCGAAGCAAATTTCAGAAAGGCTGGCTGAGCGTCAGGAATATAGAGAATCTGCCCACCGTCCAGACGGCCGTTGACATATTTCGCCGGCCCCTCGCCGGGCAGGGTAAAACGCACAATGTCATTTGACTGGAAACCATTGATATCGAATGCATGGGCCTGGACATCGCCGGTGACCGGGGATTTTGCCTGCAGTTTTTCGACGGTCAGGGGCTGGACTTCAGACACCTCCTCACCGCAAACCGCCTTCATCAGTCGTTTGTAGTCGCTCCTGGAAAACTGATGCTCGGGAGGCTGCAACACGCGCTCGGCAGGTAGCTTGGCCTCCTGGGACTTGAGTTGCTCGCCTGCCCTGTAGATAAAGGTGCCTTTCTGGACAGTCCGATAGTCATCGCCGTGGTCTTTCCAGAAGTTGTCGATGCTTTGCGACACGCTCGCCTGGAAGTCGGATTGCCAAAGGGCCTTCATAAAATCGGAGGGGGCCAGGGGAATCTGGTTATGTGCGCCGTAGCCCGCTTCTTTGCTTTTTCCGGGCCCGTCTTTATACAACCCCGCTTGCGAGTCCAGATTGCCGGGCGTCCAATCGTTCTCGGAAAAGTTCTTCAATACCGCATCGGTCAAACTGATTGAAGAAGTGGGTTCCTCACTCATGTGCTCCCAGCCGGTCGCGGTTGCCGCCGGTTGGGCTGCGTTAAAACGATTCAGATAAGTCTTGTCGGCGTCCACAGAGGTGCCGGTCAATTTGAGGACGATTTCTTCGGCACGTTTTTTGGCTTGTGCGCGCACATCTGGAAAGGCCGCAGCCGTGTCCAATGCGATCTTTTTGAATTTGGTTTTCTCGGCATTGGCCTTGGCTATTCGCTCGGTAATGACGGCGTAAGCATTTGAAGTGCTGGTCGGTTCCAGGGAAGAGAGGGTCTGCCTGAGTTGGATGAGCTCTTCTCGGTTTTGCGGAATACTCCAGCCATTGGCTGTGATGTATTGCACTAGGCTGACTTCCAGTATCGGGCCGGAGTGCTGCGCACCGGGTGCCAGTTGTACCTTTGCGGTTTGCAGGGCTGGGAAAATACGCTCATTGGCTATACGCCCCGTCGTAATGCCTTCCTCCAGGCCCGCCAGGGTCAGTGTCAGCGAGTTACGGTTGTCCAGGTCACGGGGGCCTGCACCGGTGGTTGATTGCGTACCGGGTGTGGACGCTCTTGCGCGGCTTTGCTGGCTAGTCTCAACGTATTCATAGGCTGGAAAAGAATGACGCTGTATCGATAGGTTCATGGTTTTTGTCCCCGACAGACACGAAGGAATCCGCAGAGCAACTGTTGTCAGTCTGTGGCTGTATATCGGTATGTGATGCGAGCGATTCCATCAATTCCAGTGAAACAGTAAGGGAAGATGTCCCAGGACCATGCTCGCAACCCGATAGGCAGTTGCACCCTGTCAACGGTACGATGGTTCATCCATCCGCGAGGCTGCCTTCATGTTCTTCGGCGTTCTACTGATCATCACCTGGCTTATCCTGCTGCTGCGCTACCCGGCCAAGGCATTGCCGGTTTCCCTGGCGGCCGCCATCGGCCTGGGGCTGGTGGCGGTATGGGTGGTCTGGCTGGATAACCGCGAGGCCCAGCAACTGGCGCGCCTGGAACTGCGCATCCACTATGCTCCCGATCAGTGCCCCGCCGACCGCCCCTTGCAGCTCAAGCTCAACAACGGCAACGACGTGCCCCTGACCGAGCTGCGCTGGCGCGTCGCCGCCTACGCGCCGGGCGACACAGTGAACCTGGCCGACAACGTCTATGCTGCGCCCCGCTATCGCGGTCCCGGCGAGTTGCAGGCCGGCGCCACTTGGGAAGATTGTCTACCCGTGCCTCCCCTGCGCCCCGGCTATCGCCCGCAAACCCTGGAGTTTCGTGCCGAACGCCTGCAAGGCAGCTTCAGCGACTAACAACCACAAAGGATTGATCCATGCCCAACGTACTTATCACCGGTTGCTCCAGCGGCATTGGCCGTGCCCTGGCCGATGCCTTCAAGGTTGCAGGCTACGACGTGTGGGCCAGCGCCCGCCGCCCCGAAGACGTCACCGCCCTGGCAACTGCCGGTTTCCAGGCTGTACAGCTGGACGTCAACGATGGCGCGGCCCTGGCGCAATTGGCCGGACAGGTGGGCGAGCTGGATGTATTGATCAACAACGCCGGCTACGGCGCCATGGGCCCGCTGCTCGATGGCGGTACCGAGGCAATGCAGCACCAGTTCCAGACCAATGTGTTCTCCCTCGTCGGCGTGACCCAGGCACTATTCCCCGCCCTGCGCAAGCGCCAGGGGCTGGTGGTGAACATCGGCAGTGTTTCCGGGGTGCTGGTCACACCGTTTGCCGGCGCCTACTGCGCCTCCAAGGCCGCCGTGCATGCACTGAGCGACGCATTGCGCATGGAACTGGCACCGTTTGGCGTGCGGGTCATGGAAGTGCAGCCGGGGGCGATCAACACTGCCTTTGCCAAGAATGCCGGCACCCAGGCCGAATTGCTGATCAATGAACAATCACCGTGGTGGCCACTGCGCGAAAGCATCCGCGCCCGCTCCCAAGCCTCACAAGACAAGCCGACCCCGGCCAGCCGCTTTGCGGCGGATGTACTCAAGGCCGTGCAACAGAGCGAGCCGCCACGCCTGCTGCGCTCGGGCAACGGCAGCCGGGCGTTGCCGTTGATGGCGGCGCTGCTGCCCAAGGGGTTGCTGGAGAAGGTGTTGAAGAAGCGGTTTGGCTTGGATGGCCAGTTGTAGGTCTATTCAAAGACCGCAGCACCTGTAGGAGCCGGCTTGCCGGCGAAAATCGTCAACGCTCACGCCGGGCACCTGGTACCCCGTGGTGCCCGATGCCCTCTGTTTAGCCTTGTATCGGGTTCACGATCACCGTGCAGGTAATCCCCGCCGCCAACAACACCCCCTCTGGCACTTCATCGATATGAATACGCACCGGCACCCGCTGGGCCAGGCGCACCCAGTTGAACGTCGGGTTCACGTCGGCGATCAGTTCGCGGCTCTCGGGGTTGTCGCGGTCGTAAATACCGCGGGAGATGCTTTCTACGTGGCCCTTGAGGGTCTCGCCGCTCATCAGTTGCATATCGGCCTTGTCCCCGACCCTGACGCGGGGCAGCTTGGTTTCTTCGAAGAAGCCGTAGACCCAGAACGAGTTCTTATCGACTACCGCCATCTTGGCTTCGCCGATGCGCGCGTAATCGCCACGGTGCACGTTGAGGTTGGTGACGTAGCCATCAACCGCCGCTACAACCTGGGTGCGCTTGAGATTGAGCTCGGCAGCTTCCAGCTGCGCCAGGGCGTGCTGGTAGTCGGCCAGGGCCGAGTCGGCAATGTTGCTGGCGTCGTCGCGGTTTTCCTTGGAGATCACCAGGGCATCGAGGTCGGCGCGGCGATGGGCGTTGACCTTGCGCATCTCCCAGGTGGCCTTGCGTGAAGCCACCAGTGATTGCGCCTGCTTGACTGCGATGCGGTAGTGCTCGGGGTCGATCTGCATCAGCAGGTCGCCCTTTTTCACCAACTGGTTGTCGCGTACCGGCACGTCGACCACTTCGCCGGTCACGTCTGCGGCGACGTTGATGATATCGGCACGCACCCGGCCATCGCGGGTCCACGGGGTCTGCATGTAGTGCACCCACAACGTACGACCTATCCAGATCGCCAGGGCCAACACCAGCAGGGTTGCGAGCAGGCTGAAAAACTTTTTCATCGGGGCATTCTCAACGGTAGACGGTCAGCGCCATGGCGCCGAAAAGACAGGTGAACAGGCTCAGGCGCAACAGCGCCGGGTGCCAGAAAAAACGGTACAGGTCAAAGCCGGCAAGGAAGCGATCCAGGGCCCAGGCCAGCCCTGCCGCGATGAAAAACATCAGGGTCATGGTCGGCATGTAGATGCCGTGGAAAGCGATTTCACGGGGCATGAACGGTTCCTTCAGGCTTGAGCGCAGCCAGGGGCGATTGCGGGTCCAACAGGGACGTGCGGATAAAGTGCAGGTAGCTTTTCACCCGGCGCAGGGCCGAAGTATCGAAGTGCGGGGCGAAGGGTTCGTCGGTGGCCTGTACACGGCTGATGGCGTGATCCACCGCAATCAAGGCGCGCTCCAGGTTGCTCTGGCCTGGTTGCAGGAACAGCCGCACCAGCGAACGCCCCATCACCCGGATCGCCTGGCGCCACGGCTGGGACTCGGCATACGCCGGGTGCACCGGCAGGATTGCCTGCTCCTTGCGCAACTCGATAACGGCGTGGCCGACTTCCAGCACCACGAACATCCAGCGCAACAGGTTGCGTTGCACCTGCGGCTGGCCGGCGGCCAGGCCATAGGCCTGGTGCAGCAGGTCACGGGTGCGGCTTTCGAAACCCGAGGCCAGGCCCTTGAGCTTGCCGCTGATCGCATACACCACTTGCTCGCGCAGGTCGCGCTCCAGGCGGCGCCACAGCCAGGGACTGTTGGGCGGCAGGATGATCGCCCCCGCTGCGGCACACACCAGCATGCCGATGATCATGGCGATGTAGTCGTTGATAAAGGTGTAGGGGTTGTAGACCGTCAGGCTATCCGGCACGGAACCGGTGCTGAAGAAAATCAGCAGGCCCAGGCCGACCCCGGCGTAGTGCGGGCGCGACGAGAGAAACGCGCCGAGCACGATCACCGGCGCGAGCATCACACAGAGCAAGGGAAAGCCGTCGATCCAGGGGAAGACGAAGAACATCTCGACGAACCCCACCAGGGCGCCGATCAAGGTCCCGCAGGCCATCTGGAAGGCCATGCGCTTGGGGTTCGGCGTGGCGGCCGACAGGCCCACGGTCGCCGCCGCGATCAGGGTCATGGTGGCGCCGCTGGGCCAGGCGGTGGCCACCCAGTAACTGCCCAGCACCACCAGAATGAATGACGCGCGAATCCCCGAGGCGGCGCAGGCCAGCCAGTTGGTTTTCGGGGTGTAGGGTTCGTCCCAATGCTCGCGTTCGTGGCTGTGCTCGGCCAGGGAGGCGTGGGTCTGCGCATAGTTGTGCAGGTCATCGACAAAGCGGTACAGCAGCTCATAAGCGGTATGGAAATCCAACTGCTCGGCATCGCTCGGGTTGCTCTCCTGGAACCGCGCCCGCAGGCTGCGCACCTTGGCGGGCAAGCTGTCCTTGTAGGCACTCAGTTGGCTCACCAGGCGCGCGGCATCCGGGATGGTCAGGGCGCGCCCGCTGAAGCCATCAAGCCGTTCGGCCAAGTCCTGCAGGCCAGGCGTGATTGCGGCCACCACAGGGTCGGCAGCATCGCTGCGCAGGCGTTCAAGCAACTGGTGCAGGGCATTGAAGCGCGTGGTGATGCCCATGAATTCGCTGTTCAGACGGCTGAGCCGGCCATTGCGCCGACGCATATGCGGGTCTTCAAACACGGTGACGCTGCGCAGGCCTTCCAGGCCCACGGCTTCGGCGATAAACCGCACGTTGTTGCTTTCAAAACCTTCACGCTGGCTACGGCCACGCAGGCCGTCGGTCACGAACAGGGCGAAGGTGCCGAAGCGCTGGTACAACGCGTTGCGCATGGCTGCGCTGCTGGTTTGCGGCAGGATCGCGGTACTGACCAGGGTCGCGCACACAATCCCCAGGGAGATTTCCAGCACCCGCCATACCGCCGCCATAAAGGCACCGTCCGGATGGGCCAGCGCCGGCAGGCCCACCATCGCGGCCGTATAGCCCGCCAGCACAAAACCGTAGGCACGGAAGTTGCGGTTGCGCGTGGCGCCAGCCGTGCACACGCCCACCCAGATCGCCAGCGCGCCCAGGAACAACTCGGTGTTTTGCGCAAACAGGGCGATCAGCAACACCATCACCGCCGACCCCGCCAGGGTGCCGAGGAAGCGGTAGAAGCTCTTGGCAAACACCTGGCCGCTTTGCGGCTGCATCACGATAAACACGGTGATCATCGCCGTGCGCGGTTGCGCCAGTTCCAGGCGCATGGCCAGCCACAGGGTAAGGAACGCGGCGATCAGGACTTTGAAGATATACACCCAGGTCACGCCATCACTGCGCGCCCAGTCGAAAAAGCCACGGCGCCATTCCAGGGAATGCAGCCAACGCAGCGGTGCAGGCAAGGGAGTCATGGGAAACCTGATCAGTGATCGAACACGGCCAGGGCCGCCGGGGTCTTGCTCGCGAGGGTGGTGCCCGCTGCCGGCACATCGCTGCCTGCGCCAAGGCCACCGCCCAGGGCGGTGACCAGTTCGGCATGGGCACTCAGGCGCGCGGCCTGGACCTGCTGTTCGACCTGTTGCTGGCGAAACAGCAAGGTCTGGGCATTGAGCACATTGAGGTAATCGGTCAGGCCACGCTGGTAGGCGATCATCGCGATGTCATAGGTTTTGCGCGCCGAGGCCACCGATTCGGCGGCGAAGGTCTGCTGCTTGGCCATGGATTCACGGTGGATCAGTTGGTCGCTGATGCCCTTGAGCGCATTGACCAGGGTCTGGTTGTAGCGGGCCACGGCCATGTCGTAGCCGGCGCTGGCCTCGCCCAACTGCGCACGCAGGCGGCCACCGTCGAAGATCGGCAGGGTGATCGCCGGGCCGACGCTGTAGTTGAGCTTCTTGCCGGTGAGAAACTCCAGCATGCCGCCGCCGGTGGCAACGTAGCCAAGGCTGCCCACCAGGTCGACATTGGGGTAGAAACCCGCGTGTGCCACGTCGATCCCCCGGGCCTGGGCCGCCACTTGCCAGCGGCTGGCGACCACGTCGGGGCGCTGGCCAAGCAGCTCGGCAGGCAGTGCCGACGGCAGTTTCAGGGGCGCGCCCAAAGCCAGGGTCGGCCGCTGCAGTTTCGCGCCTTCCCCCGGGCCCCTGCCGGCCAAGGCCGCCAGTTGGTTACGAGTCAGGGCGATGTCTTCATCGAGAGCGTCCAATTGCCGGTGGGTCTCCGGCAACGGAGTCTGGGCCTGGCTGACTTCAAAGTGCGTGCCGATGCCACCGTCCAGGCGCTTTTGCGCCAGGTCGAGGATCTGCTGTTGCTGGGCCAGGGTGGCGGTGAGGATATCGCGCTGGGCGTAATGCAGCGACAGTTGGATATAGGCGCGCACCACGTTGTTCTGCAGTTCGAGCTGGGCCTGGCGCGCTTGGGCGACACTCATGTGCGCCAGGTCGACGGCGCGCTCGCTGGCGTTGCGCTCGCGCCCCCACAGGTCGAGGGCGTAGCTCAGGCCCAGGGCGGCGTTGTTGTCCCAGGTGCTGGCGTTGTCCAGTTTGCCGGGGCCGTAGAAGGGGTCGCTGGGCCAGTTGTGGCGCTTGAGGGCGGCCTCGCCGTGGATCTGCACGGCCTCGGCGGACTCGGCCAGCCCGGCCATGGCCCGCGCTTCACGCACCCGGGCGGCGGCTTCAGCCAGGCTTGGGCTGCCGTGCACGGCGAGGTTGATCCAACGATTGAGTTGCGGGTCGCCATAGGCCTGCCACCACTGGAGGGTCGGCCAGTGGGCATCCCGGGCGGCGCTCTGGATCGCGTCGTCGGTGGCCAGGGTATTGGCGGCGAGGCGCTTGCCTTGGGGGGCAATTCCTCCGGTTCCGATGCAGCCGCTGATTGCTAACGATAAAGCCCAAACACTGAGAGTCTTCAGCTCTCTGCTGATGCGACGCGGCACTGCTGCGAATTCCTGAGGTGGTGTGGCGGGGACGGTGCGGCAATTCTAGGGGGCGCGAGGAATGGCGATAAGGTGGGATTCCTGTGAATCTTTGTTACCGTTCAGGCGATAATCCATTGGTCGGGGTCACTCGCCCCCGTAACTTCGTGTCACAATTTGCCATCTCCCTTGAGAGCACCCCATGGACACTTTGCAAAACATGCGCGCCTTCAGTTGTGTCGCCGAAGCCGGCAGCTTCACCGCCGCCGCGGTGCAACTGGACACCACCACAGCCAATGTCTCGCGCGCGGTCTCCAATCTGGAGGCCCATCTGCAAACCCGCTTGCTCAACCGCACCACCCGCCGCATCGCCCTGACCGAGGCCGGCAAGCGTTATTTATTGCGCTGCGAGCAGATCCTGGCCTATGTCGAGGAAGCCGAGGCCGAGGCCAGCGACGCCCACGCACGGCCCGCCGGGCAGCTCAAAGTGCACACCATGACCGGTATCGGCCAGCATTTCGTGATCGACGCGATTGCCCGCTACCGCCGTACCCACCCCGACGTGACCTTCGACCTGACCCTGGCCAACCGCGTACCGGACCTGCTGGACGAG
This sequence comes from Pseudomonas fluorescens, assembly GCF_000730425.1. NCBI lineage: Bacteria > Pseudomonadati > Pseudomonadota > Gammaproteobacteria > Pseudomonadales > Pseudomonadaceae > Pseudomonas > Pseudomonas fluorescens. The sequence continues at coordinate 2,669,241 of NZ_CP008896.1, forward strand.
GGCTACGACGTGTCCATCGTGCTCGCCAGCGAGCTACCGGACTCGGGCTTTGTCTCCCAGCGCCTGGGGATCACCTACAGCATCGTCTGTGCCTCGCCGGCCTACGTCAAAGCCAACGGGTGTGCGCAGCGGCCCAGTGACTTGCTCAACCATGCCTGCCTGCGCCTGGTCAGCCCGGTGATCCTGCTGGACAAATGGGTGTTCAATGGCCCGGATGGCCAGGAAAGCGTGAGCATCAACAGCTCGCCCTTCCTGGTGAACTCGGCTGACGCAATGAAGACCGCGATCATCAGCGGCATGGGCGTCGGCCTGCTGCCGGTGTATGCGGCCATCGAAGGCCTGCGTAACGGCACCCTGGTGCGGATGATGCCGACGTATCGCTCCCAGGAGCTGAACCTGTACGCCATCTACCCATCGCGCCAGTACCTGGATGCGAAGATCAAGACCTGGGTCGAATACCTGCGTGGCTCGCTGCCCGAGATTCTCGCGGCGCACCAGGCGGAATTGGCGGCGTATGAGTTGAGTGGCAGTTTGGGGGCGGTGCGCCTGACCACGTAACTGCAGGCGCCGGCTTGCCCTGACATTCGCAGCGTGGAATGTTAGCTTGCTTGGCATTCTTCCCTGTCGATGAGCCTCACTTGCGATGAAAAAGACCGTCCTCGCCTTCAGCCGCATCACCCCCGAGATGATCGAACGCCTGCAACAGGACTTCGACGTCATCGTCCCCAGCCCCAAGCAGGGCGATATCAACGCGCAGTTCAATGAAGCCCTGCCCCACGCCCACGGTTTGATCGGGGTGGGCCGCAAGCTGGGCCGCGCGCAGCTCGAAGGCGCGAGCAAGCTTGCGGTGGTGTCCAGTGTGTCGGTGGGTTACGACAACTACGATGTGGACTACTTCAACGAACGGGGGATCATGCTCACCAACACCCCCGATGTGCTGACCGAAAGCACCGCCGACCTGGCCTTCGCCCTGCTGATGAGCAGCGCCCGCCGCGTGGCCGAGCTGGACGCCTGGACCAAGGCCGGGCAGTGGAAAGCCAGTGTCGGCGCGCCGTTGTTTGGTTGCGATGTACACGGCAAGACCCTGGGCATCGTCGGCCTGGGCAATATCGGCGCGGCCATCGCCCGCCGTGGGCGCCTGGGCTTCAACATGCCGATCCTGTACAGCGGCAACAGCCGCAAGACCGCACTGGAGCAGGAACTGGGCGCACAGTTGCGCAGCCTGGACCAATTGCTGGCCGAGGCGGATTTCGTGTGCCTGGTGGTGCCGTTGAGTGAAAAGACCAAGCATCTGATCAGCCATCGCGAACTGGGCCTGATGAAATCCAGCGCGATCCTGGTGAACATCTCCCGTGGCCCGGTGGTGGACGAGCCCGCACTGATCCAGGCCCTGCAAACCCAGGGTATTCGCGGCGCCGGGCTGGATGTGTATGAACGCGAGCCCCTGGCCGAGTCGCCGCTGTTCCAGCTGAGCAATGCCGTGACCTTGCCGCATATCGGCTCGGCCACCCATGAAACCCGCGAGGCCATGGCCAACCGTGCCCTGGACAACCTGCGCAGCGCCCTGTTGGGGCAACGCCCACAAGACCTGGTGAACCCACAAGTGTGGAAAGGCTGATCTTTAGTGTAGGAACCGGCTTGCTGGCGATGGCGTCCACGAAATAGCCATCGCCGGCAAGCCGGCTCCTACAGTTTTTGGCGTGAACGTCGATAACCCGCTATAGATTGTTATCGCCGATCCACAGAAGGTTTTTATGTCCACCACCAAAGCCCGCGCAGACTCTCTCTCGCTTCTGCTCTTTACCTTGCGCAGCGGCAAGCTGATGGCCATCAACCTGCTGAAAGTCAGCGAGATCATTCCCTGCCCGCCGCTGACCAAGCTGCCGGAGTCCCACCCCCACGTCAAAGGCATTGCCACCCTGCGTGGCGCGGCCCTCTCGGTGATCGACCTCAGCCGCGCGCTGGGCGAAATGCCCCTGCAAGACCCTGACGGCGGTTGCCTGATCGTCACCGATGTCAGCCGGTCCAAGCAGGGCCTGCATGTGCAGGCGGTAAGCCGGATCGTGCACTGCCTGAGCACTGACATCCGCCCGCCGCCCTTTGGTTCCGGTGGCAATCGTTCGTTTATTACCGGCGTGACCCAGGTGGACGGTGTACTGGTGCAGGTGCTGGACATCGAAAAAGTCATCCACGCCATCGCCCCCGCGCAGATCGAAGTAGCGCCCACGGACCTGACCATGGAAGAAGCCGAAGTGCTCGGCCATGCGCGCATCCTGGTGGTGGACGACAGCCAAGTGGCCCTGCAGCAATCGGTGCACACCCTGCGCAACCTCGGCCTGACCTGCCACACCGCCCGCAGTGCCAAGGAAGCCATCGACGTGCTGCTGGAGCTGCAAGGCACCGGCGGGCAGATCAATGTGGTGGTGTCTGACATCGAAATGTCGGAAATGGACGGTTATGCCCTCACCCGTACCTTGCGCGAAACCCCAGACTTCCAGGACCTCTACGTGCTGTTGCACACCTCCTTGGACAGCGCGATGAACAGCGAGAAAGCGCGCCTGGCCGGTGCCGACTCGGTATTGACCAAATTCTCGTCACCGGAGCTGACCAAATGCCTGGTGGTCGCGGCCCAGAGCGTGGCGCAAAAAGGTTTGTAAATAGTGACCGCGTATTACCAACTGCTACGCCGCGACCTCACCACCAGCCTGCCCGCGCCGCAGTGGCCTGCCGGCACCCGCCTGGATCACTATCGCCAAGAGCTGGGCCCGGCGATCCATGCGGTATTGCGCATGACCCAGGCACAGGGCGATGGCCACATCGCCAACCTGGACAACTGGCAGCAGCAATTCATTACCGACGCCGAATTCGACCCCACGCTGTGCCTGGTGGCCAGTAACGCCGATGGCATTCTCGGCGTGGCCCAATGCTGGACCAGCGCCTTTATCAAGAACCTCTCGGTGCACCCCTGCGCCCAGGGCCAGGGCCTGGGGCGCGCCCTGTTGCTGCACAGCTTCCAGGTGTTCAAGCAGCGCGGCGAACCCTATGTGGACCTCAAGGTGCTGGAGAGCAATCTGCGCGCACGCCAGCTTTATGAAAGCGCGGGCATGGTCTTTGTGCTGCGCGACGTGGTACGCGACGACTGACGGGCACTGGCGCATAACTTGCTTCCAGAGTCTGCGAACGGCGGATAGAGGTAAAAACCCGTCACCGTTCAAACGCGCCCTCTGACCTGGCCTGGTGACCATGAATACTCATTTTTCCTGCGTGGGTTGCGGCAAATGCTGCACCGACCATCACGTGCCCCTGACCCTCGACGAAGCCCGTATGTGGGCGGCGGACGGTGGCAATGTCATCGTCCTGGTGGAAGGTTTCCTGGGCAACGGCCTGGGCCTGCCACTGCTGCAACGTGAACATGCCGAACGGCGTTCGGTGGTGGTGCCCAGCGGCAACACCCAGGCGTTCGTGGCCATCACCTTTGCCGCGTACAACGCCGGGCGCTGCCGGAATCTTGACGAAGACAACCGCTGCGGCATCTATGAACGGCGGCCACTGGTCTGTCGCATCTACCCGATGGAAATCAATCCCCATATCCCGCTCAACCCAGCGGCCAAGGATTGCCCGCCGCAATCCTGGGAACAGGGGCCGGCGCTGATCGTCGGTGGCGAGTTGATGGACCAGGAACTGGCAGAGCTGATCCGCCGCTCACGCCAGGCCGACCGTGACGAGGTCCAGACCAAGGAGGCGGTGTGTGCCTTGCTCGGCATCCGCACCACTGCGCTCAAGGGCGATGGATTCACCGCCTACCTGCCAGACATGGGGGCCTTTGCCCAGGCGATCGAGTTGGCTATGGATCAGCCAACCACGGCCGGTGAGTGGGTGTTTCATGTGTCCGGCCTGGACATTGCCGAACAACTGCTCGATGCCGGGGCGCAAATAGCCACCGAAGCGCCGGCCAACTACGCGTTTATCTCGCTACGCGCCGCCTGAGCCGGCGCCTACAAGGGTTAGTGGCGTTTGCCCCAGAACTCTTCCGCCAGCCGCCGCAGGTCCTCCGCCAGTGCCGCCACGTCGCCCGAGCTGAGCTGGCTCTGCTGACCGGCACTGACGGTGGCTTCGCCGGCATTGCGGATACCCACGATGTTGCGATTGATATCCTCGCTCACCGCGCTCTGCTCCTCCACGGCGGCGGCAATCTGCTGGCTCATGTTGGTGATCTGGCTGACCCGCTGGCTGATGCCATCCAGGGCCAAAGCGGCACGCTGGGCATGCTCGACGCTGGCGCCGACATGTTGGCTGCTTTGCTCCATGGCCATCACCGCATCGCGGGCGCCGCCCTGCAAGGTGCTGATCATGCGCTGGATTTCATTGGTCGATTGCTGGGTGCGTTGCGCCAGGCCACGCACTTCATCGGCCACCACCGCAAAGCCACGGCCCTGTTCGCCAGCCCGCGCCGCCTCGATGGCGGCGTTGAGGGCCAGCAGGTTGGTCTGTTCGGCAATCGCCCGAATCACTTCCAGCACACTGGAAATATCCCCGCTGTGGCTTTCCAACTGGTGAATCACGCTGGTGGCCCTGGCCAGTTCCTGGGACAGACGCAACACCGCATCGCGGCTTTCGTCCACCCGCTGATGGCCTTCGCGGGTCTCGCTGCCCGCCTGGTCTGCGGCCTTCGAGGCTTGCTGGGCATGATTGGCGACTTGCGCCACGCTGGCCGCCATCTGCTGGATAGCGGTCGCCACCTGGTCTGTCTGGCTCTGCTGGCCCAGGCTGCTGGCGTGGCTGCTGTCCAGTTGCTGGACCAGGGCGGCGGCGTGGCCGGATAAACGCTGCGACGCATCGCCAATCCGACCGACCACGGCGCCCACCTGGGCTTCGAGCATCTGCATGGCAAATTCGATTTGCCCCAACTCATCCTCACGCCCGGTGTAGATCGCCTGGCTGACAGGATTGTCGGCAATCTGGCGCGCCCGCTCACCCAATTGCCTCAGGGGCCGCAACAACAGGTTGATGCCCAAGACCCCTGCCGCGCCTACCGCAGCCAGGCCCAGCACTTGCAGCGCCCACGAATAACTCGCCAACCCAGCCCCCACGCCCCAGGTCAGGGTGCAGGTCGCACCAGTGACCAACGACAGTTTCAAGGGTATCTCCAGTACCGGCCGCATGCGCCGAGTCCCCTCGCGCAAGCGGGTATAAGCGCGCTCCGCCGCCGCCACCCGCCGCGCATCGGGCTTGGTGCGCACCGACTGGTATTCCACCGCCACGCCCTGCCGGGTAACCGGCGAAGCATAGGCACTGACCCAATAGTGATCACCGTTCTTGCAGCGATTTTTCACCATGCCCATCCACGAGCGGCCGCCCTTGAGGGTCTGCCACATGTGGGCAAAGGCTGCCGAAGGCATGTCCGGATGGCGCAGCATGTTGTGTGGCGCCCCCAGCAGCTCCTCGCGGCTGTAGCCGCTGACATCGATAAAGTCCTGGTTGGCGTAGGTAATCGAACTGCCGAGGTCAGTGGTCGAGAGGATATTGGCGTCTTGGGCAATGTCCACACTTCGACCGGTGACCGGGAGATTGATCTTCATGGAAAGCGCGCTCGGGGGTTATTGAGGGAGTCGGCAAGGGGCACCGACTCTAAGCGCACCGGTTGAGCAAATACTGATCCAGCTCATGTTCCACGCATTTAATGGGTCGGTTCCACAGTTACAGGGCCATGATGGTCCTCGACCACGGCCATGCATTCGATCGCCACCCGCGCGCCACGCGGTAGCCGGCGCACGGCCAGCACGCTGCGGGCGGGTAACCGGCCTCGGGCGAAGTAGCCCAGGTACAGGTCGTCGACCAGGTTCAAGTCCTCCAGGTCGACCAGCATCAAGGTGCACTTGACCACCCGGTCCAGCGACGACTGATGACGTTCCAATAGATCACGCAACGTATTCATCACCTGTTTCATCTGTGCGCCTGTGCCGCCCTTCACCAGGTTGCGATTGGCATCCACTCCCGAAATGCTGGAGAGGTACAGCGTATTGCCCACCCGTACCGCCTCGGAAAAGGGCAGCTCCAGGTCACTGGGGTAATACTGCAACTCGTCCGTATCCTCAGTGCTGGCGACGTCGGGCTCCTGCTGCTGATACCCCTGGAGAATGCGTTGGTGCTCGCCGCTCTGCTTGAGCTGCTCCAGTGCGCGGTTCAGGTCGCTGTGCAATTGGCGGTCGGATTTGCGCACACCGATGGCCACGGCGGTGCCCATTTGCTGGCCGGTCACCGGCGGGCCGGCGAAGTCAAAATCCTGGCCCTGCTGGGTGTCGAGCAGTGCCTGGCGGATTTCAGCCGTACCTTGCAACGTTGCGTCAATGTCACCGGCCACCAGGCTGCGGATCAACTGATCGTTGAGCCAGAAGCTCTTGATGATCACCCCGGCCGGCGCCCATTGCGCCAGGGCGAAGGCTTCACGGTTGCTGCCGGTCAGCACTCCGACGCGCTTGCCCTTGAGGGCGCGTACCGTGGGCAGCAGGCCCGAATACTTGCGGGCGACCAGATGGGTGGTGAGGGGATAGAGGTCGTCGGTGAAGTCGACCAACTGTCGGCGCTGGGGGGTGGAGGCCATGCCCATGATTGCATCGAAACGCCGGCGTTCCAGGGCGTCGATGCTACGGTCAAAGACCTGGTCGACCCAGGTGCAGCGCACATCGAGCTGGGCGCACAGGGCATTGCCCAGCTCGATGTTCAAGCCCACCAACTGCCCCTGGGCATCGCGGCTTTCATAGGGCGGGAACAACGCGGAAATCGCGAAGCGGATTTCGCTGCGTGGCGCAGCACCGGCCATCGCCCCGACAACAAAGCCGCTCCACAGCAACGACCCAACGGATAACACGAAGATCTTTGCCAACGCCATGCAGACATCCCTTTCTTGAAAGATCCATGCCTTCAACCGGTACTTCTGCCAACCAGGCGCGGCGAAGGGGTAGCGGGCAAGCTTTCAAGAAGAGATCATGGGCCAACAAGGCGAAAAGTCAGCAATGGCTGTAGGCCGTCAGCGTTTACCCATCGAGCGACGAGTGCCGGGCGGCGCCATGCCAGGGGTTTTGGTGTGGCCGTTCTTCGCGCCGTTTTTGTACCACGGCTGATTGCTGTCTTTCGCCCCGGCCAGTTCACCCGGTTTGAAAGGGAATTTGAAGGCTGGGATCACCGGCTTGGCTTCACTGTCGAGGCTGTCTGGCTCAGCGAGTTCGGCGCTTTCAACGGGCGGTTGTGTCGGGCAGTTCATGGAAGCTCCGGAGCGTGCAAAAAATGACGCGGGTCCGACTTGCGGGCCACGCTGGCGCGCAGTATACCTGCGCGCCCTGGTTCTTTAACCACTGCCCGTACGAATGGTCGACCTTTGCTGACAGCGCCGTCAGTTAACGGTCACTTTGCTGACCGGGTTTGCAGGCTATAAATAGCCTCCACTCTTCCCACTTTCTGTCCGGACGCCGCGAGACCATGCCCATTCAACGCAAAACCACCTTGATTGTGCTTGCCTGCGTGGCCCTGGCGGTCGTGGCCTGGGTAGCAACCCGGCCAGCCAAGACCCAACTGGCCACCTCCAGTGCAATTCCGGTGCGGGTGGTCAGTGTCGCGCAACAGGATATCCCGCGTTTTGTCAGTGGGATCGGCTCGGTGCTGTCGCTGCACAGTGTGGTGATTCGCCCGCAAGTCGATGGCATTCTCACCCGTTTGATGGTCAAGGAAGGGCAATTGGTCAAGGCCGGCGATCTGCTGGCGAGCATCGACGACCGGGCGATCCGCGCCAGCCTCGACCAGGCCAAGGCCCAGTTGGGCGAAAGCCAGGCGCAGTTGCAAGTGGCGCTGGTCAATCTCAAGCGCTACAAGGCGCTGAGCATCGACGACGGCGTGTCGAAGCAGACTTACGACCAGCAGCAAGCCCTGGTCAACCAGCTCAAGGCCACGGCCCTGGGCAACCAGGCGGAGATTGATGCGGCTCAGGTCCAGCTTTCCTACACACAGATTCGCTCCCCCGTCAGCGGTCGGGTGGGGATCCGCAATGTGGATGAAGGCAACTTCCTGCGCACCAGCGATACCCAAGGCCTGTTCTCGGTGACGCAAATCGACCCGATCGCCGTGGAGTTTTCCCTGCCCCAACAGATGCTGCCAACCCTGCAAGGGCTGATCGCCGCGCAACACCCCGCCAGCGTCGATGCGTTCCTGGGCGCCGACACCGATGGCCCGGCGGCGGTCCTGCTCGGTGAGGGGCGCCTGAGCCTGATCGATAACCAGATCAGCGCCACCACCGGCACCATCCGCGCCAAGGCCGAGTTCAGCAATACCGCGCAAACGCTGTGGCCGGGGCAACTGGTGACGGTGAAGATCCAGACCGCCCTCGACAAAGCCGTCCTGGCGGTGCCGCCGACCGTGGTCCAACGCGGCATGGATTCGCACTTCGTGTACCGACTCAATGGCGACAAGGTGGACGTGGTACCGGTACACGTGGCCTACCAGAACAGCAACCTGACCATCGTCACCGGCGTGCAGCCCGGTGATGTGCTGGTCAGCGACGGCCAGTCACGCCTCAAGGCGGGCGCCCAGGTGCAGGTGATCAAGGAGCCCTCGCAGGTGATCCAGACCGCACAAGCGCAGGCCCAGCCATGAAGGGCCATGGCTCGGTATCGGCCTGGTGCGTCGATCATCCGGTCGCCACCTTGCTGCTGACCTTTGCCCTGGTGCTGCTGGGTTTGATCGCCTTTCCGCGCCTGCCCGTCGCGCCGCTGCCAGAGGCAGAGTTCCCGACGATCCAGGTCACCGCCCAACTGCCCGGCGCCAGCCCCGATACCATGGCATCCTCAGTGGCCACGCCCTTGGAGGTGCAATTCAGTGCCATCCCCGGCATGACCCAGATGACCTCCAGCAGTGCCCTGGGCTCCAGCCTCTTGACCCTGCAATTCACCCTCGATAAAAGCATCGATACCGCCGCCCAGGAAGTGCAGGCGGCGATCAACACCGCAGCCGGCAAGTTGCCCAGCGATATGCCCAACCTGCCAACCTGGCGCAAGGTCAACCCGGCGGACAGCCCGGTACTGATCCTGAGTATCAGCTCCGACAATATGCCCGGCACCGAGTTGAGCGACTATGTGGAAACCCTGCTGGCCCGGCAGATCAGCCAGATCGACGGGGTCGGCCAGATCAGCATCACCGGCCAGCAACGCCCGGCGATCCGCGTGCAGGCCTCGCCGGACAAGCTCGCCGCCATCGGCCTGACCCTGGCCGACATCCGCCTGGTGCTCCAGCAATCGAGCCTGAACCTGGCCAAGGGCGCGCTGTATGGGCGCGATAGCGTATCGACGCTGTCGACCAACGACCAGCTGTTCCACCCCGAGGAATACGGCGACTTGATCGTTTCCTATAGGGACGGTGCGCCCGTGCAGTTACGCGATGTGGCGCGGGTGATCAACGGCTCGGAGAACGCCTACGTACAGGCCTGGTCCGGCGATACGCCGGGGGTCAACCTGGTGATCTTCCGCCAGCCAGGGGCCAATATCGTTGACACCGTGGAACGCATCCTGGCCGAAGTGCCGCGTTTGCAGGCGATGCTGCCGGCATCGGTGGAGGTCAGCTCGCTGTCGGATCGCACCAAGACCATTCGGGCCTCGCTGCATGAAGTGGAAATCACCCTGCTGATCGCGGTGTTGCTGGTGGTGGCGGTGATGGCGCTGTTCCTGCGCCAGTGGTCGGCAACCCTGATTGTCTCCAGTGTGCTCGGGGTGTCGCTGGTCTCAAGCTTTGCCTTGATGTACGTGATGGGCTTCAGCTTGAACAACCTGACCCTGGTCGCCATCGTGATCGCCGTGGGGTTTGTGGTGGACGATGCGATTGTGGTGGTGGAGAACATCCACCGTCACCTTGAGGCGGGCCTGGACAAGCGTGAAGCCGCGATCAAGGGCGCCGGCGAGATCGGGTTTACCGTGGTCTCCATCAGCTTCTCGCTGGTGGCGGCGTTTATCCCGCTGTTGTTCATGGGCGGCGTGGTCGGTCGCTTGTTCAAGGAGTTCGCCCTGACGGCGACCTCGACCATCCTGATTTCAGTGGTGGTGTCCCTGACCCTGGCGCCAATGCTGGCCGGGCAGTTTATGCGCGCGCCCACCCACCACCCCCACGACAAGCCGGGCTTTGGCGAACGCCTGTTGGCCAGCTATGCCCGCAACCTGCGGCGGGCGCTGGCCCATCCCCGGACGATGCTCGCCATCTTCACCGTGACCCTGGGCCTGGCCGTGGCCGGCTACGTGTTGATTCCCAAGGGCTTTTTCCCGGTACAGGACACCGGCTTTATTCTCGGCACCAGCGAGGCGGCGGCCGATGTGTCCTACCCGGACATGGTCGCCAAGCACCAGGCCCTGGCCGAAATCATCAAGGCCGACCCGGCGGTGGAAAACTTCTCCCACTCTGTGGGTGTGACCGGCAGCAACCAGACCATCGCCAACGGCCGCTTCTGGATTGCCTTGAAAGACCGCGGTGATCGCGATGTGTCCGCCAGCCAGTTCATCGACCGGATCCGCGCCAAACTGGCCCAGGTGCCGGGGATCGTGCTGTATCTGCGTGCCGGCCAGGACATCAACCTCAGCTCCGGGCCCAGCCGCAGCCAGTACCAGTACGTGCTCAAGAGCAACGATGGCGCGACCCTGAACACCTGGACCCAGCGCCTGACCGAAAAACTGCGCGCCAACCCGGCCTTTCGCGACCTGTCCAACGACCTGCAACTGGGCGGCAGCATTACCCACATCAGTATCGACCGCCAGGCCGCCGCACGTTTCGGCCTGACGGCCACCGATGTCGACCAGGCGCTGTACGACGCGTTCGGCCAGCGCCAGGTCAATGAATTCCAGACCGAGACCAACCAGTACCAGGTGGTGCTGGAACTGGACAGCCAGCAACGGGGCAAGGCTGAAAGCCTGAACTACTTCTACCTGCGCTCGCCGTTGAGCGGTGAGATGGTGCCACTGTCGGCCCTGGCCAAGGTCGACCCGCCGAGCGTCGGGCCGCTGTCGATCAGCCATGACGGCATGTTCCCGGCGGCCAACCTGTCGTTCAACCTGGCGCCGGGCGTGGCCCTGGGTGACGCCGTCATCATGCTCGACCAGGCCAAGAACGAGATCGGCATGCCGAGTACCATCATCGGCAACTTCCAGGGCGCGGCACAGGCGTTCCAAAGTTCCTTGGCCAGCCAGCCGTGGCTGATCCTCGCGGCGCTGGTGGCGGTCTATATCATCCTCGGCGTGCTGTATGAGAGTTTCGTACATCCGCTGACGATCATCTCGACCCTGCCCTCCGCCGGTCTCGGCGCATTGATCCTGCTGTGGCTGTTGGGCCAGGATTTTTCGATCATGGCCTTGATCGGCCTGGTGCTGTTGATCGGCATCGTCAAGAAAAACGGCATCCTGATGATCGACTTTGCCCTGGAAGCCCAGCGCGTTCGTGGGCTGACGCCCGCCGATGCGATTTATGAAGCCTGTATCACGCGCTTCCGACCGATCATCATGACCACCCTCGCCGCGTTGCTGGGCGCAGTGCCGCTGATGCTCGGCGCAGGCGCCGGCGCGGAATTGCGCCAGCCCCTGGGGATCGCGGTGGTCGGCGGGTTGCTGGTGAGCCAGGCGCTGACGCTGTTCACCACGCCGGTCATATACTTGTACCTTGAGAAACTTTTCCACAGACCCAAACCGGCCCTCGGGCTGGCGACCACACATTGAGGCGGGGTCATGCGCGTCCTGATTATTGAAGACGAAGAAAAAACCGCCGACTACCTGCATCGCGGGCTGACGGAGCAAGGCTACACGGTGGATGTCGCCCGCGACGGTATCGAGGGCCTGCACCTGTCCCTGGAAAGCGATTACGCGGTGATCGTGCTCGATGTGATGCTGCCCGGCCTCGACGGCTTTGGTGTGCTGCGTGCACTGCGGGCACGCAAGCAGACCCCGGTGATCATGCTCACCGCCCGTGAGCGCGTGGAAGACCGCATTCGCGGCCTGCGCGAAGGCGCCGACGATTACCTGGGCAAGCCGTTCTCATTCCTCGAACTGGTGGCGCGCCTGCAAGCCCTGACCCGGCGCAGCGGCGGGCATGAGCCGGTACAGGTGACTATCGCCGACTTGTGGATCGATCTGATCAGTCGCAAGGCCAGTCGCTGCGGCCTGCGCCTGGACCTGACCGCCAAGGAGTTCTCGCTGCTCAGCGTCCTGGCCCGGCGCCAGGGCGAAATCCTGTCAAAGACGGCGATTGCGGAATTGGTCTGGGACATCAACTTCGACAGCGACGCCAATGTGGTCGAAGTGGCGATCAAGCGCCTGCGGGCCAAGCTCGACGGGCCGTTCGAGCACAAGCTGCTGCACACCATTCGAGGCATGGGCTACGTGTTGGAGAACCGCAGTGCCGAGTAACTCCATTGCCCTGCGCCTGAGCGGCATGTTCAGCCTGGTGGCGCTGGTGATTTTCCTACTGATCGGCGGTGCGCTGTACCAGCAGGTAGACCGTAGCCTGGGCTTGTTGCCGGGAGCGGAACTGGATGCGCGCTACAGTGTGCTGGAGTCGTCGATCACGCGGTTCAGTACGCCAGATCACTGGGACAAGATGACCAACAAACTCAAGCTGCTGGGGGAAGAGGACACGCGTATCCGGTTTTGGGTGGTGAGCAGTGACCCGACCTATGAATATGGCAACCCGGATGCACGCATCCGCGAGTTCGCCGCCGGCCCCACGGGCAAGCGTGATTTGTACCTGCCGGGCCACGCCTACCCGTTCAAGGTGCTGGTCAGCCAGTTCCCCGCCAAGGACCAGCGCCCGCCGCTGCGCTTTATGATCGCCGTTGACACCGCCAACTTCCGTGCTACCCAGCACCATCTGCTGATGGCCTTGATCAGCCTGGCGTCTGTCGGCGTGGTACTGGCTTCGCTGCTGGGCTTCTGGGTCGCGCGCATCGGTCTCAAACCTTTGATCAAGCTGTCGGCTGAAGCGCAAAAACTGGCTCCGCCTAAACTGTCCGGACGCTTGCAGTTGTCGCCATTGCCGCCGGAACTCGAGCAGTTCGTCAATTCCTTCAACTCGACCCTGGAGCGGGTGGAAACCGCCTACTCACGCCTGGAATCCTTCAATGCCGATGTGGCCCACGAACTACGCTCACCACTGACCAACCTGATTGGCCAGACCCAGGTGGCGCTGACCCGTGGCCGTTCGGCCGAGCACTACTTCGAAGTGCTGCAATCGAACCTGGAAGAACTGGAGCGCCTGCGCTCGATCATCAATGACATGCTGTTCCTGGCCAGCGCCGACCAGGGCAGCAAGGCCACCAAGCTGATAGAGAGTTCCCTGGCCGATGAAGTGGCGACCACCCTCGAGTACCTGGACTTTATCCTCGAAGACGCCCAGGTGCGGGTCACAGTGGTCGGCGATGCCCAGGCCCAGATCGAAAAGGCTCATTTGCGCCGGGCGCTGATCAACCTGCTGAACAATGCCGTGCAGCACACCTCGCCGGGGCAGGAGATCCAGGTACGGATTGAAACGCAGGAGCAGCAGGTGCTGATTGGCGTGACCAACCCAGGGGAGCTGATCGTCAGCGAACATCTGCCCCGCTTGTTCGAGCGCTTCTACCGCGTCGACGCCTCGCGCAGTAACAGCGGGGCCAATCATGGGTTGGGGCTGGCCATCGTCAAGGCGATTGCCTTGATGCATGGCGGGGATGTGTTTGTGCGCAGCGAGCACGGTGGCAACACCTTTGGCATCAGCCTGCCCGTATAAACACCTCGGCCTACTGTAGGAGCCGGCTTGCCGGGGATGGCGGCCAGTCAGTCAACTTATTCATCACTGATCCACCGCTATCGCCGGCGAGCCGGCTCCTACAGTTGATCTTCGCTGTCTTGACTGTTGCGATTTGGGCAACAGTCATTATCTTGTTACACTCTGTACCGTACCGCTCGCCTGCGCCAATATGTCGCATCGACGAGCGAGACGGCAAAGACAGCCGACCCGCCCTGCCATTTCCCTCGACTTATTTCCAGGGCTCTACACTGGGAATCTGTTTTAAAGCCGCTGACTTCAGCGGCTTTTTTTTGCCGTAAAAAAGGCCAGGAACACCCCACAACATTGGCCGTTTAGACTTATCCAAAGGAGCTCCTCCGGTGAAAACCGCGCTGACATTCACCCCGTTATTCCTCGCGATTGCAGTCACTATTTCCCCGCTCGCCCATGCCGCCGAAGCCCCACCCACCGACGGATTCGTCGAAGGCTCCAGCCTTACTATCAACACCCGCAACTACTACATGAACCGCGACCGCCGCGACATCCACACCGACGACAGCAAAGAGTGGGGCCAGGGTTTTCTCGGGGTCTTCGAGTCCGGCTACACCCAGGGCACCGTGGGCTTTGGCCTGGACGTCCATGGCATGCTCGGCCTGAAACTGGACGGCGGCGGCGGCACCGACGGCTCCAGCATCCTGCCCTACGGCAGCGGCAACGGCAAAGCGCCGGGCTCGTTCTCCACCGGCGGTGGCACCCTGAAAATGCGCGCCTTCGATACCGAACTGAAAGCCGGCGACCTGTTCCTCAACAACCCGGTGATTGCCGGTGGCATGACGCGCATGCTGCCCGAGACCTTTCGTGGTGTCAGCCTGACCAACCACAGCCTGGATGGCTGGATGTTCGAAGGCGGCCAGGCCAATTTTGCCAAGCTCTACAACCAGAGTGGCCACGGGCGCATCGGCACCAGCTATGGCACCCTGCCCAAAGGCCAGGACAGCCAGCACATGAACTGGGCCGGCGTAGCCTGGAGCGGCCTGCCAGGACTGACCAGCAACCTGTACGCCTCCGAACTCAAGGACGTGTGGAACCAGTACTACTACGACCTGGACTACACCTACGCGCTCAATGACCTGGTCAGCCTCAACCCGGGCCTGCACTTCTACCATACCCAGGACACCGGCAATGCCCTGCTGGGGGATATCGACAACAACACCTACAGCCTGCATTTCACCGTGGGCGTGGGCAATCACAGCGTCACGGCCGCGTACCAGCGGGTCAATGGCAACACCCCGTTCGACTACATCGCCCAGGGCGACAGCGTGTATCTGGACAACTCCCAGCAATACTCGGATTTCAACGGCCCCAACGAGCGCTCGTGGAAGCTCAAGTACGCCTATGACTTCGCTGGCCTTGGCATGCCCGGCCTGACCTCGGCGGTGTCCTACATCAGTGGCAGGACCGACCTGACCAAGGTCGACCCCAACAGCCGGGGCTACTCGGCCTGGTACAGCGCCGATGGCAAGAACGCCAGGCATTGGGAGCGCGATATCGACCTCAAGTACGTGGTCCAGGGCGGCAAGGCCAAGGATTTGGCGGTACGCCTGCAATGGGCAACCAACCGTGGCAGCAATGGCTACTCGGCGGTGGACCGCGATGTGGATGAGTACCGGGTGATCGTCGACTACCCGATCAATGTGTTCTGACGGCGAATTATCTTTTTTGCCGATGACTTAATTTCAGGCGCGCGCAACTAGACTGCCATCATCGTCACCGCCGAAGTCAGTCCGATGAGTCAACGCCGCGCCTTTAACCTGCCTGCACGCCCGGAGCTTTTGCTGATTCTGGGCAGTGGCCTCACCGTCACTCTGATTCTGATCATCGTCGCCGCGCTGCTGATCCGCGAACATGCCAGCACGTTACAGACCGCCCAGCGCTCCACCAGCAATATCACCCAGTTGATCAATGCCGATGTGCTGCGCAACGTCGAGCTCTATGACCTGGCACTGCAAGGCCTGATTGCGGCGGCAGGCAAGGACTTGTCGGGGCTGCCTGGCGATGTGCGGCACCAACTGCAATTCAGCCAGTCCACCGCGGCGCCCTATAAAGGTGAAGTGCTGTTGCTGGACGCCCAGGGCATAGTGCTTGCCGACTCGTCGACGCTGACGCCGACCCGACGCAACTTCGCCAACCGCGACTACTTCCAGGCCCATCAACAGAACGCCGATACCGGATTGTTTATCAGCCGCCCGTTCAAGATCCGCTGTGACTGCGAGCAGGTCTGGCGCATCGCCTTCAGCCGCCGCGTGACCGGGCCCGACGGCGAGTTTGCCGGGGTAGCCGTGGCGACCATGCGCCTGGCGTATTTCGACCAATTGTTCAGCAGCCTGACCATCGGCAGCGGTAACACCATCAACCTGCTGAACACCCAGGGCATCCTGCTGGCCCAGCAACCCCTGCTCGAATGGGACATGATCGACAAGGACCTGAGTTCGCGCCCCAACTTCAAGCGCATGCTGCAAGAGGGCAGCGGCAGCTTCCGGGCCATCTCCGCGCTCAGTGGTACGCCACGGCTGTACACCTTTAGCAATGTGGGCCAATTGCCGTTGATTGTGGTGGTCGCGTTGGCCAGCGACGATGTATTCGCCGCCTGGCAACGCGCCGCGTGGCTGACGGCGGGGGCCACCGGGGTGTTGTGCGTGGGCCTGCTCTGGCTGAGCTGGATGCTGCGCCTGGAGCTGCGGCGTCGCTACCGCGCTGAGCAGGTGCTGTCGGAACTGGCAGCCACCGACGGCCTGACCGGCCTGGCCAACCGCCGCATCCTCGACCAGCGCCTGGCCCTGGAATGGGAGCGCGCCCGCCGCTCGAGCGAGCCTTTGGCGCTGTTGATGATCGACGTCGACCACTTCAAGGCCTTTAACGACCGCCATGGCCATCTGGGCGGCGACGAAGCATTGCGCAGCGTGGCACAGGTGATTGGCAACCAAATCCGCCGCCCGGCCGACCTGGTGGCGCGCTATGGCGGCGAGGAATTTGCGGTAATCCTGCCCCATACCGATGCCAGCGGTGCCTGGATGATTGCCGAACACATCCGCCAGGGCATCCAGCACTTGCCTGCCGTGGGTGGCGATAGCCAGCCGATTACCGTCAGTATCGGCCTGAGCACCTGGGACAAACGCAGCAGCGCGTCGTTGGAGCAGTTGCTGCTCAGTGCTGACCGGGCGTTGTATGAGGCGAAAAACAGCGGGCGCAACCGCGTCGTCGATGCGGCTACACTGCTGCCTTGAATGTAGGAGCCGGCTTGCCGGCGATGAGGCCCTTGATCCTTGCACCGACCATCCGGCCGCCATCGCCGGCAAGCCGGCTCCTACAGTTTGCCAATAAAAAAAGGCCACCCGAAGGCAGCCTTTAAAAACTAAAGAAAGAGAGTTGTTACTTACACCGCCGCAACGGGACGCATGTAAGAGATCGGTGCGGTGCTGGCATCTTCGAAGGTCACGACTTCCCAAGCATCTTTCTGCTCAATCAACTTGCGCAGGAGCTGGTTGTTCAGTGCATGGCCCGACTTGAAGCCTTTGAACTCACCTATCAGGCTATTGCCCAGCAGGTAGAGGTCACCAATTGCATCGAGGATCTTGTGCTTCACGAATTCATCTTCATAGCGAAGGCCGTCTTCGTTCAGTACACCATCCGCGTCGACCACGATGGCGTTTTCCACGCTGCCGCCGAGTGCGAGGTTGTGCTTGCGCAGGTACTCGATGTCACTCATGAAACCAAAGGTACGGGCGCGGCTGACTTCTTTTACGAACGAAGTGCTGGAAAAATCCACGCTTGCACTTTGGGTGCGGTCACGGAATACCGGGTGATCGAAATCGATCTCAAAGCTCACTTTAAAGCCTTCGAACGGGACGAAGGTGGCGCGCTTGTCGCCGTCTTCTACTGTCACTTCCCGCAGAATGCGAATGAACTTCTTGGCTGCGTCCTGTTCCTCCAGGCCGGCAGATTGAATCAGGAATACGAAAGGTCCAGCGCTACCATCCATGATCGGGACTTCAGACGCGGAGAGCTCGACGTAGGCGTTATCGATGCCCAGGCCAGCCATGGCCGAGAGCAAGTGCTCCACCGTGTCCACTTTGACGTCACCGTTGACCAATGTGGTCGACATGGTGGTTTCGCCAACGTTTTCCGCGCGAGCAGGAATCTGCACCACAGGGTCCAGGTCGGCACGAACAAACACGATGCCGGTGTCGACAGGTGCGGGCTTGAGAGTCAGGTATACCTTCTCCCCGGAGTGCAGACCTACACCTGTGGCACGGATAATATTCTTCAGGGTGCGTTGTTTAATCATGGCTTGGACCGCTTCAGCGCAAATTGCGAACTGGTATCAACAAAGGCTGGCGATAATAGCAGACCAGACCTTTGCTGAACACCAATCACCTTCATAGCCCTGATACATTCCATTAATCGGCCTGACGACGCAGGAAAGCCGGGATGTCCAGGTAGTCCAGATCATCTTGCGGATTCGGGCTACGGGACGCTGCAGCACCGGCCTGGGCCTGGTTGCGCATCACGGTCGGACGATCCAGGTCACGGTAGTTCACCGACGGCATTTCCGGGCGCACAGGCGCTGGAGCAGCCGTCGAAGACGCCTGGCTGGTGTGAACGGTATTGTCGATGACCTTCACAGGCTTCTCGATTTTTGCGCCCAGGCCAGTGGCAACCACGGTCACATGCAGTTCGTCGCGCATGTCCGGATCGATAACGGTACCGACCTTGACCATGGCGTGCTCGGAAGCGAAGGCTTCGATGATGCTGCCCACGTCGGAGTACTCACCCAGGGACAGGTCGGGACCTGCGGTGATGTTCACCAGGATGCCGCGTGCACCTTGCAGGTTCACATCTTCGAGCAACGGGTTGCGGATGGCCGCTTCGGTCGCTTCGCGTGCACGGTTAGGACCGCTGGCGCAGCCAGTGCCCATCATCGCCATGCCCATTTCGCTCATGACAGTACGTACGTCGGCAAAGTCGACGTTGATCATGCCCGGGCGCTTGATGATGTCGGAGATACCGCGAACGGCACCGGCCAGTACATCGTCAGCCTTGGCGAAAGCCGACAGCAGGCTTGCGTCTTTACCGAGGATGGTCAGCAGTTTCTCGTTGGGAATGGTGATCAACGAGTCAACGCTTTCAGACAGCAGACGGATACCTTCGTCAGCGATCTGCATGCGCTTGCGGCCTTCGAACGGGAACGGGCGGGTCACGACCGCGACTGTCAGGATCCCCATTTCCTTGGCCACTTCGGCAATGATTGGCGCCGCACCGGTACCGGTACCGCCGCCCATGCCGGTGGTGATGAACACCATGTTGGTGCCTTGCAGCACTTCGGCAATACGCTCGCGGTCTTCCAGGGCGGCTTGACGGCCGACTTCCGGATTGGCGCCAGCGCCCAGGCCCTTGGTCACCGCAGTGCCCAATTGCAGGATGGTCCGTGCGCCGATGCTCTTCAGCGCCTGGGCATCAGTGTTGGCGCAGATGAATTCAACGCCTTCAATGTTGCTCTTGACCATATGGTTGACAGCGTTACCGCCGCCACCGCCGACACCGATTACTTTGATAACCGGGCTTGCGGGGATGTTGTCTACGAGTTCGAACATTTTCCCTCTCCTTTCATTTCTCTAGTTTTTTCGCCTACTGCTTGAAACGGTGTTGCGGTAAATCTTTAGAAATTGCCCTTCACCCAGGCTTGCAGGCGCTCCAGCAACGGCGCTTTGGGCTCGTCACTGCTGTAGCTTTCGCGGCTGCCAATACCCGACAGGGAAATGCCGTCGGTCTGCTTTTGCAGGCCGTACAACAGCAAGCCCACACCGGTGGAATAAATCGGGTTGCGCACCACGTCGCCCAGGCCCTTGACGCCATGGGGCACGCCCAGGCGGACCGGCATGTGGAAGATCTCCTCGGCCAACTCGACCGCGCCTTCCATCTTCGAGGTGCCACCGGTCAGCACGATGCCGGCCGGGATCAAATCTTCGTAGCCACTGCGGCGCAGTTCGGCCTGGATCAGGGTGAACAGTTCGTCGTAGCGCGGCTCGACCACTTCGGCCAGGGCCTGGCGCGACAGTTCGCGCGGTGGACGGTCGCCCACGCTCGGCACCTTGATGGTTTCGCCGGCACCGGCCAGCTTGGCCAAGGCACAGGCGTAGCGGATCTTGATTTCTTCGGCGTACTGGGTCGGTGTGCGCAACGCCATGGCGATGTCGTTGGTCACCTGGTCGCCGGCAATCGGGATCACGGCGGTGTGACGGATCGCACCCTCGGTGAAGATAGCGATGTCG
Organism: Pseudomonas fluorescens; assembly: GCF_000730425.1. NCBI lineage: Bacteria > Pseudomonadati > Pseudomonadota > Gammaproteobacteria > Pseudomonadales > Pseudomonadaceae > Pseudomonas > Pseudomonas fluorescens. Next base: position 2,689,346 of record NZ_CP008896.1, read on the forward strand.
GTGGTGCCGCCGCCGATGTCCACCAGGCACACGCCCAGTTCTTTTTCGTCGTCGGTCAGGACCGAGTAGGCCGAGGCCAGTTGCTCAAGAATGATGTCGTCGATTTCCAGGCCGCAACGACGCACGCATTTTTCAATGTTCTGTGCGGCATTCACCGCGCACGTCACCACGTGGACCTTGGCTTCCAGGCGTACGCCCGACATGCCCAGGGGCTCACGCACGCCTTCCTGGTTATCGATCACGTAGTCCTGCGGCAGGGTGTGCAACACACGCTGGTCAGCCGGGATCGCCACGGCCTGGGCAGCGTCAAGGACGCGCTCAAGGTCGGCCGAGCTGACTTCACGGTCGCGAATTGCCACGATGCCGTGGGAGTTCAGGCTGCGGATGTGATTGCCCGCCACACCGACGAACGCCGAGTGAATCCGGCAGCCGGCCATCAGTTGCGCTTCTTCGATGGCGCGCTGAATCGATTGCACGGTGGATTCGATGTTGACCACCACGCCCTTCTTCAGGCCCCGGGACGGATGCGTGCCGATTCCGACGATTTCCAGCGTGCCGTCGTCCGCGACCTCGCCTACCAGCGCCACCACCTTGGAGGTGCCGATATCGAGACCGACGATCATTTTGCCGCTTTGCACGTTTGCCATGGGTCCTGCCTCTTCTTAATTCTTCGCGACAGCGGGTTGCGCTGCCGTGGGCGCTGCCGGCTCGCGCCAGCGAACGGCCAGGCCGTTGGCGTAACGCAGGTCGATGCTCGCAATGTTCGTAATCTGTTCTTTCAGGGTCTTGTCGTAGATGGCAATAAAGCGGCGCATCTTCTCCACCAAGCGGTCGCGTCCCAGCAACAACTCGATGCCCGGGCCGGAACTGCCTGCCCCGGTGGTCAGGAACCAGCTGCCCCGCTCGCGCAATTCCAGGCGCGCAATGGAGAAGCCCAGTGGCCGCAGCATCTGGCTCAACGCCTGGTACTGCTGCATCACTTGCTGCTGTGCCCGTTGCGGTCCGAACAACTGCGGCAAATGCTCGTAGTTGGCCAGCTCGCGCGGGTTGAACGCCTGGCCCTGGTTATTCAACAGCGCCTCGTCACCCCAACGGGCCACGGGCAGTTGTTCTTCCAGGCGGATCGTCACTTGATCCGGCCACACGCGCCGTACTTCGGCGTGGGCAATCCATGGCATCTGTTCCAGTTCGGCGCGCATGCCTGCCAGGTCGATGGTGAAGAAGCTCGCCGCGACAAAAGGCGCGATCCGCTGCTGCACTGCTTGCTGGCTGATATAGCTCAAGTCGCCCTGCACGCTGATCTTGGTGATCGGCCGATCGGCATAAGGCAACAGGCGCTGCGCACCTTCATAGGTACCGAAGCCCAACGCCACCAGCAACACCGGCCAGAACAGGGCCTTGAGAAAACCAAAGTTGGCTTTCGGCAGGCGCGCCGACATCGGCTCTTTAGCCACCATTCGACTGGCACCACGCGGCACCGGCTTGCGGCCGGGAGCGGGTTGCTGATGACGAAGCGATGCGCCTTGCATGGTCTTAACCTCGTGCCTCTTCATTACCGGCGGCATTACCGGCCACATAGCTGGCCGCCAGAATCGCCAGCACCAACTGCTGGAAATCCAGGCCGGCTGCACGTGCAGCCATGGGGACCAGGCTGTGGTCGGTCATGCCCGGTGCAGTGTTGACTTCAAGGAACCAGAAATTCCCCTGCTCGTCCTGCATCACGTCTGCCCGCGCCCAACCGGCGATACCCAACGCCTCACAGGCTTTCGCCGTGAGGTCCATCAATTCCTGCTCTTTGGTTGCATCGAGGCCGCATGGGATCCGGTACTGGGTATCGGAAGCCAGGTACTTGGCGTCGTAGTCGTAAAAAGTGTGGGGGGTGCCCAATGCGATGGGTGGCAATACCTGGCCACGCAGGGTGGCGATGGTGTACTCGGGACCCTGGATCCACTGTTCCACCAGCACTTGCGAGTCGTAGGTACTTGCCGCTTTCCATGCGTCGATCAATTCGGCGGCCGAGTTCACTTTAGCCATGCCGATACTGGAGCCTTCATGGGCTGGTTTGACGATCAAAGGCAGGCCCAGTTCCTTGGCCGCAGAAATACAATCGTCTTCACTGCACAGAACGCTATGACGTGGCGTCGGAATTCCCAGGCTGTGCCACACCTGCTTGGTGCGCAACTTGTCCATGGCCAGGGCCGAGGCGAGGATGCCACTACCGGTGTAGGGAATGCCGGCGCACTCCAGCAGGCCCTGCATGCTGCCGTCTTCACCGCCACGGCCGTGCAGGATGATGAAGGCACGGTCGATTTTCTCGGCCTGCAGGCGGGCGAGGAAGTCGTCGCCCACGTCGATGCCGAATGCGTTCACACCAGCGCTTTGCAGCGCTTGAAGTACGGCATTGCCAGACTTGAGCGACACTTCGCGCTCAGCACTCTTGCCACCGAACAGCACGGCCACGCGGCCGAAGTCAGCAGGCGCGATGGTGGAGAACAGGGAGCCGTATTGAGTGGTCATTTCGACTTCCCCTGGGCCGCAGCTTTTACAAACAGGGGACTCGCCAGCAATTTAGGGGCAAGGCCGCCGATATCACCGGCCCCCTGGCACAGCAGGATGTCGCCGGCACGCAGCAGCGGCTTGACGACCGGCGCCAGGTCGACACCACGCTCGATATAGATCGGGTCCAGTTGCCCGCGCTGGCGAATGCTGTTGCACAGCTTGCGGCTGTCGGCGCCGGGGATCGGTTCTTCACCGGCCGGGTAGACTTCCATCAGCAGCAACACGTTGGCATCGGCCAATACATTGACGAAATCGTCGTACAGGTCGCGGGTACGACTGTAGCGGTGCGGCTGGTAGACCATCACCAGTCGGCGCTCCGGCCAGCCACCGCGCACGGCCTTGATCACGGCCGCGACTTCGGTCGGGTGATGACCATAGTCGTCCACCAGCATCACATCGCCGCCGTCTACCGGCAGGTGGCCGTAGACCTGGAAGCGCCGGCCCACACCGGCAAAACCTGACAGGCCTTCGACGATGGCTTCATCACTGACGCCCTCATCGGTGGCAATGCAGATGGTCGCCAGGGAGTTGAGCACATTGTGGTTGCCCGGCATGTTCACCGACACATCCAACGGCTCGCGATCAGGGCGCAGCACGGTGAAAAACGTCTGCATACCTTGCTGGCGAACATTGATCGCGCGCACATCGGCGTCTTCGCTAAAGCCATAGGTCACGGTCGGGCGCTTGACCAGCGGCAGGATTTCCCGCACTACCGGATCGTCCAGGCACAGCACGGCCAGCCCGTAGAACGGCAGGTTGTGCAGGAACTCGACGAAGGTTTTCTTCAGTTTGTTGAAGTCACCGTCGTAGGTCGCCATATGGTCGGCGTCGATGTTGGTGACCACGGCCACCAGTGGCTGCAGGTGCAGGAAGCTGGCATCGCTTTCATCGGCTTCGGCGATCAGGTAACGGCTGGTACCCAGTTGTGCATTGGTGCCTGCTGCATTCAGCCGGCCACCGATCACGAAGGTCGGGTCCAGGCCGCCGGCGGCGAACACCGAGGCGATCAGGCTGGTGGTGGTGGTCTTGCCGTGGGTACCGGCGACGGCGATGCCGTGGCGGTAGCGCATCAACTCGGCCAGCATCTCGGCACGGGGCACCACGGGAATGCGGCGCTCAAGGGCGGTGGCCACTTCCGGGTTGGAGGTGTTCACGGCGCTGGAGACCACCAGTACATCGGCTTGCGCGGCGTTCTCGGCACGGTGGCCGATAAAGATCTGCGCGCCGAACGATTCCAGGCGCTCGGTGACTGGCGAGGTCTTGAGGTCGGAGCCGGAGACCTGGTAACCCAGGTTCAGCAACACCTCGGCGATCCCGCACATGCCCACGCCGCCGATACCGACGAAGTGGATGCGACGGATACGGCGCATTTCCGGTTGCGGCATGGCTTTTTGATTCTCAACCATGGGCCACCTCCAGGCAGATATCGACCACGCTACGGGTTGCGTCGGGTTTGGCCAGGCGGCTTGCGGTACTCGCCATGCTGTTCAGTCGTTCGGGTTGCATCAAAACCTCGGTCAGGCGTGCGGCCAGGTCGGCGGCGCCAGTCGTTCTTTGCGGCAGCAGGAAGGCAGCGCCCTCCCCGGCCAAATATTCGGCGTTGCGGGTCTGGTGATCGTCGATCGCATGGGGCAAGGGCACCAGCAAGGACGGCAGACCGGCGGCAGCCAGTTCACTGACGGTCAACGCACCTGCGCGACAGACCACCAGGTCGGCCCAGCCATAGGCATGGGCCATGTCTTTGATAAAGGGCTCTACGATCGCCTCGACACCGGCCTCGCGATAGCGCTCGGCAGTCACTTCATCGTGGTTCCTGCCAGCCTGATGGAAGATCTCGGGACGTAACTCCACTGGCAGTTGCGCCACGGCTTCGGGCAGCAATTTGTTCAGCGGCTCGGCGCCCAGGCTTCCACCCAGGATCAGCAGATGCGCCTTGCGCCCGGCCAGGGCCTGGCGGGCGATGTCCATGAACAGTTCGGTACGCACCGGGTTGCCGGTAGTCCGTCGTTTGTCCATGGCCGCAAATGTGTTCGGGAACGCCTCGCAGACCCGTGCCGCCAAGGGTGCCAACAGGCGGTTGGCGGTGCCGGCCACGGCATTCTGTTCATGGACGATCACCGGCACGCCAGCCAGTCGCGCGGCCACACCACCGGGACCGGTGACATAGCCACCAAAGCCCAGAACGCATACCGGCTTGAGTTCAGCAATGACCTTGCGCGCTTGCCACACGGCCTTGAGCAACACGAACGGCGCCTTGAGCAGCGACAGCTTGCTCTTGCCGCGCAGGCCGCTGACGTTGATCAGGTGCAGGGGCAAACCGGCAGCCGGGACCAGTTCATTTTCGATGCCACGGGGCGTACCCAGCCAATGCACGGTGTAGCCACGGGCCTGGAACTCACGGGCACAGGCCAGCGCCGGGAACACGTGGCCGCCGGTGCCGCCGGCCATGATCAGCACGTTAGCGCCCATGGGTCGGCTCCTCGGCAAAATCACTCTCGCTAAATTCCATTTCTTCGCTGCCCAAATGGGTTCGACTCTCCCACTCGATACGCAGCAACAAGCCCAGACAGGCACAGCAGATCACCAACGAACTGCCGCCATAGCTGAGGAATGGCAAGGTCAGGCCCTTGGTCGGCAGCAAGCCGACGTTCACGCCGATATTGATCAGGAACTGGCCGATCCACAGGAAGGCCAGGCCGTACGCAACATAGGCGGCAAAGAATTGCTTGGCTTTCTCGGCCCACAGGCCGATGTACATGGCCCGCACACAGACGAACACAAACAGCCCGACGGTGGCCAGGGAACCGACCACGCCCAACTCTTCGGCAAGTACCGAGAACACGAAGTCGGTATGGGCTTCCGGCAGGTAGAACTGCTTCTGCACGCTGTTGCCCAGGCCCACGCCCAGCCACTCGCCGCGACCAAAGGCGATCAGCGCCTGGGTCAACTGGTAGCCGGAACCGAACTGGTCGGACCATGGGTCGGTAAAGGTGATCAGTCGCGCCATTCGGTAGGGTTGCGCCTGCACCAGGATCGTGACGGCCGCGACGGCCAGCCCGACCATCAGGGCAAAGCGGAACAAGCCCACCCCACCCAGGAACAGCATCGCGGCGGCCGCGCCCATCATCACCACGGTGGCGCCGAAGTCAGGCTCCATCAGCAACAGGCCAGCCATGGGCAGCAGCACAATGAATGGCTTGAAGAAGCCCATCCAGCTTTCCCGAACTTCTTTCTGGCGACGCACCAGGTAGCCGGCCAGGTAAATCACCACGAATACCTTGGCAATTTCCGAAGGCTGCACGTTGAAGGCACCAAAGCCGATCCAGCGCATGGACCCATTCACTTCGCGACCGATGCCGGGAACGATCACCATCACCAGCAGGCCGAAGGCGCCGATCAGCATCAGCCAGCCCAGGCGCTGCCAGGTGGCGATAGGAATCATCATGGTGACGATGCAGGCACCAAGGCCGATCACCAGGTAAATCAGGTGGCGGATCATGTGGTACAGGGTGTTGCCCGACTGTACCGCGGCCACTTCCGAAGAGGCCGAGGTGATCATCACCAGGCCCAGGCCCAGCAACGCCAGGCAACCGGCGAGCATCGGGAAGTCGAGGTCGACCCCACGCCCGGTAATGATCGGCGACGGGTACGGCTTGATGATGTTCTTCAGGTCCAGACTCATGCCAAACCCTCCACGGCACGAGCGAACAACTGGCCACGCTCTTCGTAGTTCTTGAACATGTCGAAACTGGCACACGCCGGCGACAACAGCACAGCATCGCCAGGCTTGGCGAGGGCGCGGCATTGGGCGATGGCGTCGTCCAGGGAGATGGCGCGCACTTGCGGCACACCGTCCCCCAGAGCGGCGGCGATCAAGTCGCTGTCACGGCCCATCAACACCACAGCGCGGCAATGGGCAGCCACCGGGCCCTTGAGGTCCTTGAAATCGGCCCCCTTGCCATCGCCACCGGCAATCAGTACCAACTGGCCGTCAATATCGGCGCCCAGGCCTTCAATGGCGGCGAGTGCGGCACCGACATTGGTGGCCTTGGAATCGTTGTAGTAGCTCACCCCCTCCAGATCGCGCACCCACTGGCAGCGGTGTTCGAGGCCGGCAAAGGTGCGCAGGCTCGACAGCATCGCGTCGAACGGCAAACCGACCGCATGCCCCAACGCCAGTGCCGCCAGGGCATTGGACTGGTTGTGGGCGCCACGGATTTTCAGTTCACGCACCGGCATCAGGTTCTGGAATTCGAAGGCCAGGTACTTCTCGCCGTTCTCTTCACGGATACCAAAGGCCTTGAAGTCAGGTTTGCTCAAGCCGAAGGTCCAGCATGGCAGGCCCTCGCCCATCAGCGGACGGCTCAGGGCATCCTGGCGGTTGACCACCACTTGCCGCGCACCACGGAAAATCCGGTGCTTGGCCAGGTGATAAGCCGGCAGGCCGCTGTAGCGGTCCATATGGTCTTCGCTGACATTCAGCACGGTGGCCACTTCGGCACCGAGTTGATCGGTGGTTTCCAGTTGGAAGCTCGACAACTCCATGACGTACAGCTCGATCCCGTCGCTGAGCAGGTCAAGCGCCGGCGTACCGAGGTTGCCGCCCACGGCCACGCGCTTGCCGGCTGCCGCTGCCATTTCGCCAACCAGGGTGGTGACGGTGCTCTTGGCATTGGAGCCGCTGATCGCCACGATGGGCGCCTTGGCGTTGCGCGCAAACAGCTCGATATCGCCGGACAACTTCACGCCACGCGCCGCTGCCGCCTGCAGTGCCGGGGTCGCCAGGGCCAGGCCAGGACTCACGTAGAGTTCGTCTGCACGGCACAGGAACTCGACATCCAACTCGCCACAACGCACTTCCACGTGCGGGTAGTCACGGCGCAGCGTGACCAGCTCCGGTGGATTTTCCCGCGTATCGGCCACGGCAAACGACGTGCCCCGGTTCGCCAGGAAGCGAACCAGGGACATGCCGCTCTTGCCGAGGCCGACAACGATGCGGAAGTGGTCTGAAGCGATCAGGGACACTCGTTTCTACCTCAGTTTCAGGGTGGCAAGGCCAACCAGCACAAGAATCACGGTGATGATCCAGAAACGGACGATCACCCGCGGCTCCGGCCAGCCCTTGAGTTCAAAGTGGTGATGAATCGGCGCCATGCGAAACACGCGGCGGCCGGTCAACTTGAAGGATGCAACCTGGATCACCACCGACAGGGTCTCCATCACGAACACACCGCCCATGATGAACAGGACGATTTCCTGGCGCACGATCACGGCGATAGTGCCCAGGGCCGCACCCAGCGCCAGCGCGCCGACGTCCCCCATGAAGACCTGGGCCGGATAGGTGTTGAACCACAGGAAGCCCAGCCCGGCACCGATCAGCGCACCGCAGAACACAATCAATTCACCGGCGCCCGGTACATAAGGGATCAGCAGGTATTCAGCGAATTTCACGTTACCCGACAGGTAGCAGAAGATGCCCAGGGCGCCGCCCACCATCACCGTCGGCATGATCGCCAGGCCATCAAGGCCGTCGGTCAGGTTGACCGCGTTGCTGGAGCCGACGATCACGAAGTAGGTCAGCACCACGAAGCCAATGCCCAACGGGATGCTGGCATCCTTGAGCATCGGGAAAATCAGAGTAGTTTCCACCGCGCTTGGCGCAGTCACATAAAGGAAGATCGCCGCGCCCAGGCCGAACACCGATTGCCAGAAATATTTCCAGCGACTGGGCAGGCCCTTGGAATTCTTCTCGATCACCTTGCGGTAGTCATCGACCCAACCGATGGCACCGAACAGCAGGGTCACCAGCAGCACGACCCAGACGTAGCGGTTATGCAGGTCGGCCCAGAGCAAGGTGCTGATGCCGATAGACGACAGGATCAACGCGCCCCCCATGGTCGGCGTACCGGACTTGGACAGGTGCGACTGCGGGCCGTCATTGCGCACGGACTGGCCGATCTGCAGGCTTTGCAGAGTACGGATCATCCATGGTCCCAGAAACAGCGACAAACACAGCGCGGTCAACACCCCCAGGATCCCGCGCAGGGTCAGGTACTGAAAGACCGCGAAGCCTTTGTGGAACTGTTGCAGATACTCAGCCAGCAGCAGCAGCATTAATGTTTCTCCGTACTTGAGCCACACAAGGCCGCGACGACGTTTTCCATCACCGCGCTGCGCGATCCCTTGATCAAAATAGTTGTGTGTTTGTCTTGTTCGGCCGCACCCAGCGCCTGGATCAATTCAGCCTGGGTCGTAAAATGCCGCGCGCCCGCGCCGAACGCGGCGACCGCATGGGCCATGTTCGGACCAACAGCGTAGAGGGCATCAACTTTGCCACTGGCGTAGGCTCCGACTTCACGGTGAGACTGTTCGGCCCACTCGCCCAGTTCGGCGATATCACCCAGCACCAGCACCTTGCGACCGTCGAAGCCTTTAAGCAGGTCAACGGCAGCGCAGACCGAGGATTGGTTGGCGTTGTAGGTGTCGTCAATCACGCGCATGCCGTTGGTCGCCAGTTGCGCCACGGTACGCCCCTTGACCGGCTGCACTGCGCCAAGGCCGGTGGCAATGCCGAACGGCGACACACCCAGGGCGTAAGCGGCAGCCGCAGCGGCCAGGGCGTTGCCAACGTTATGGTGACCCAGCAGGTTCAGTTGGACGTGCTCGTTACCTTGCGGGCTGTGCAGGGTGAAGGCCGGGCAGCCGCGGGCGTCGACGCAGATATTCGAGGCATGGAAGTCAGCGGCCGCATTGTGCATGGCGAAGGTCAGGACCTTGCGCCCGGCAGCACGCACACGCCAGGTTTCGAAGGCTTTGTCATCGAGGTTCAGTACCGCGGTACCGGAGGCGTCCAGGCCCTCAAGGATTTCACCCTTGGCCTGGACGATCTTTTCGGGGCCGCCAAACTCGCCAACATGGGCGGTACCGGCATTATTGATAATGGCGACATGCGGCCGGGTCAGGGCCACGGTGTAGGCAATTTCACCAATGCGTGAAGCGCCCAGCTCGATGACAGCGGCGGTATGTTCCGGGGCCAGTTCCAGCAGGGTCAGCGGTGCGCCGAAATCATTGTTGAGGTTGCCACGGGTCGCCAGCACCGGCCCGCGCGTACGCAGGATACCGGCGAGCAGTTCCTTGACCGTGGTCTTGCCACTGGAGCCGGTGATCGCGGCAACCGGGTTGCTGAACGCGGCACGGTTCAGCGCACCCAATTGACCAAGGGCCAGGCGGGTGTCGGCCACCAGCAACTGCGCCAGTGTCGAGTCCGCGACTTCACGCTGCACAAGGGCACCGACTGCGCCTTTGGCGGCCACCTCATTCAAATAGTCATGCCCATCGAAACGCGGGCCGGCCAGGGCGATAAACAGTTGCCCCGGCTTGATGTTGCGACTGTCGATACTGACGCCGTCGAAGCTGCAATCACTCGACAACACACGGGCCGACAAGGCCTGGGTCAGCTCACTGAACTTCATGGCCTTAAGCATGGGCCACCTCCCATGCAGTCAACGCGTGATCGGCCTCGACCAGATCTGAGAAGGCATGGCGCTCGCCGTTGATTTCCTGATAGTCCTCATGGCCTTTGCCGGCCAGGACTACCACATCATCAGCACCGGCGCTGGCGATCAATTGGGCAATGGCCGTGCCACGCCCGGCAACAAAGGTCACCAGGGAGGCGTCTTTGAAGCCTGCGCGAATATCGTCGAAAATCTGGCTCGGTGCTTCGCTGCGCGGATTGTCGTCGGTGACCAGCACGCCGTCGGCCAGGCGCTCGACGATCTCGGCCATCAGCGGGCGCTTGCCGCGATCACGATCGCCGCCGCAGCCGAACAGGCACAGCAACTTACCCTTGGCGTGGGGACGAAGAGCTACGAGCACCTTCTCCAGGGCATCCGGGGTATGGGCATAGTCGACCACCACCAGCGGCTGCGTCCCGCCACCCAGGCGCTGCATGCGCCCAGCCGGGCCTTCGAGCTTGGGCAGCACGCGCAGGATTTCATCCAGTGCGTAGTCCAGGCCCAGCAAGGCACCGACGGCCGCCAGTACGTTGCTCAGGTTGAAGCGACCGAGCAAGGTGCTGCGCAAATGGTGTTCGCCTTGAGGCGTCACCAGCGTGGCGCGCACACCCTCATCGTTGAACTGGGCTTCGCGGCAATACAGGTAGGCGCTGGAATCTTCCAGGCTGTAGCTGATCAGGCGCGATTCGCTTTTTTCTGCGGCCAGTTGGCGACCGAATGCATCGTCCAGGTTCACCACCCGGCATTTCAGGTCGGTCCAGGCAAACAGCTTGGCCTTGGCGGCGGCGTACGCCTCCATACTGCCGTGGTAGTCCAGGTGATCGCGGGACAGGTTGGTCATCACTGCCACGTCAAACGCCAGGGCGCTCACCCGCCCCTGGTCCAGACCGTGGGACGACACCTCCATGGCGACGGCCTTGGCCCCGGCCTTTTTCAAGTCGGCCAGGGTCGCCTGCACGGCAATCGGGTTTGGCGTGGTGTGCAAGCCGCTTTGCAGCGCGCCGTAGAAACCGGTGCCCAGGGTACCGACGATACCGCAGTGCTGACCCAGCAGGTCCAGCGCCTGGGCCACCAATTGGGTAACGCTGGTCTTGCCGTTGGTACCGGTGACGCCAATCAGGTTGAGCTGGCGGCTCGGGTCGCCATAAAAGCGCCCGGCGATATCCGACAGCTGCGCTGCCAGGCCCTTGACCGGAATCAACGGCACATCGGTGATCGGCAATACGGTGGCGCCTTCCACCTCATAAGCCACAGCCGCTGCGCCGCGCTGCAAGGCGTCGGCGATATGGGCACGGCCATCGAGCTTGCCGCCCGGCACGGCCAGGAACAGGTCGCCGGCACGTACATGGCGGCTGTCCAAACTCAGTTCGCGAATCAACAGGTCGCGGCCAGCGTGGGCGAAAATCTTGTTCAGGCTAAGAGACATCAGCCGCGCCCTCCATTGGCTTTTACAACTGCAGCCGGTGGTCCGGCGTTGGCTTGTTGGGTCGGCGGCAGGTTATCCGGCGTGATGTTCATCAAACGCAGGGTGCCAGACATGACTTTGCTGAATACGGGTGCCGAGACCAGGCCACCGAAGTAACCGGCCTTGCTCGGCTCATCGATGACAACAACGATGGCGTAGCGCGGATCACTCATCGGGCCGAAGCCGGCGAACAGCGAGCGGTAGGAGTTTTCGGCATAACCTTTGGTGCCCACCGACGTCTTACGCGCAGTACCGGACTTGCCGGCCACGTGATAGGCCGGCACCTGGGCACGGAACACGCCACGTGGCGCCTCGATCACTTGTTGCAGCATGGTCTGCATGGTCTTGGCGACGTTTTCCGGGATGACCTGTTCGGCCTTCGGCGCCTCGTCGACATGGATCAGGCTTAGCGGCACCATGCGGCCATTATTGGCCAGCACGGAGAAGGCGTGGGCCAGCTGGATCGCGGTCACCGACAGGCCATAGCCGTAGGACAGGGTCGCGGTCTCTGCCTTGCGCCACTCGCGGTAGTTGGGCAGGTTACCGACACGTTCGCCCGGGAAGTCCAGGCCGGTAGGCTGGCCCAGGCCGATTTTTTGCGCCAGGTGGTAGATGGCTTCGCCGCCGATATCAAAGGCGACTTTACTCATGCCCACGTTACTGGAGTTGATCAGGATGCCGGTCAGGTCCAGCACCGGGCCTTCACTGCGGGATACGTCGCGAATGGTGTATTTGCCCAACTGCAGGGTGCCTGGATAGACCTCGACCTTGTCGGTAGGCTTCCAGCGCCCGGACTCCAGGGCCGCGCTCATGGAAATGGCTTTCATGGTCGAACCCGGCTCGAACACGTCGATCATCGCGCGGTTACGCATCATCGCCGGTTGCAGGTTGCGACGGTTGTTCGGGTTGTAGGTCGGCTGGTTGACCATGGCGAGGATCTCGCCGGTCTTCACGTCCATGATCACCAGGCTGCCGGCTTTGGCGCCGTTCTCGATGATCGCGTTGCGCAGCTCGCGGTTGGCCAGGTACTGCAGGCGCAGGTCAATCGACAACGCCAAGGGCTTACCGGCCTTGGCGTTTTTGGTGACCTGGACATCCTTGATCAATCTGCCGCGCCGGTCCTTGATGACCTGACGCTTGCCGGGAACCCCGGCCAGCCATTCGTCGTAGGCAAGCTCCACCCCTTCGCGGCCATGATCATCAATGTCGGTGAAGCCAACCATATGGGCTGTGGTTTCGCCGGCCGGGTAGAAACGCCGGAACTCCTCGATGCCGTAGACACCGGGGATTTTCAGGTCGAGCACGCCTTGCCCCTGCTCAGGGGTGAGGCCGCGTACCAGATAGATGAATTCTTTATTGGCCTGGGCTTCAAGGCGTTCCTTGAGCGCCTTGGGATCCTGCCCGAGAGCGTGGGCCAACTCGGTCCACTTGTCCTTGGCCACTTGCAGTTCCTTGGCATTGGCCCACAGGGTGGTCACCGGCGTACTGACAGCCAGGGGTTCGCCGTTACGGTCGGTGATCAGGCCGCGATGCGCAGGAATCGGGATATGCCGCAGGCTGCGGGCATCGCCCTGGCCGATCAGGAAGTCGCGATCTACCACTTGCAGGTCAATGATGCGCCAGGCAATCGCGCCCACCATCAATGCGAGCAAGCCCAGCACGACGCGGAAGCGCCATGGGTAGAGAGCGCCTTCGAGTTTCATCATGGCGCCACCATGCGAACTTCTGCTGCGCCAGGAATGTGCATCTTCAGTTGTTCGGTGGCCAGCACTTCGATCCGGCTGTGGGCCGTCCAGGTGCTTTGTTCCAGCGTCAACCGTCCCCACTCCGCCAGCGCCTTGTCGCGCACGCTCAACTCGCCGTAAAGGCTATTGAGCAACTGACGGTTCCAGTGGGCGCTGTAGGACACCGCAATCGCGGACACCAGCACGCCGACATACAGCAGCATCATGAAGAAGCTACCGCCCGGAAGGGGCTTGGCGAATAGCTTGCTCACCGCAGCTTCTCCGCAACACGCATGACGGCACTGCGAGCACGTGGGTTGGCCTTGAGTTCGGCTTCGGAAGCGAACTGCGCTTTGCCATGGACTTTGATTTTCGGCACAAAGGCCTCGAAACGTACCGGCAGGTTACGCGGCAGGTTGTCGGTTTCACCCTTGACCAGGCGACGCATGAACAGTTTGACGATGCGGTCTTCCAGGGAATGGAAGCTGATCACCACCAGGCGCCCCCCCACTTCCAGGGACTCAAGGGCGGCCTCAAGGCCAGCCTCCAGGTCACCCAGTTCGTTGTTGACGTGAATGCGCAGGCCCTGGAATGCACGGGTCGCCGGGTTCTTGCCCTTCTCCCAGGCAGGGTTGGCGACCTTCAGCACTTCGGCCAGGTCGGCAGTGCGCTCGAACGGCTGGATTTCCCGGCGCTCGACTACGGCACGCGCCATGCGACCGGCGAAGCGCTCTTCGCCGTATTCCTTGAAGACGCGGGTGATTTCTTCGTGGGGCGCGGTGGCGATGAACTGCGCGGCGCTGATGCCACGGCTCGGGTCCATGCGCATGTCCAGCGGGCCATCATTCATGAAACTGAAACCGCGCTCGGGGTCGTCCAATTGCGGTGACGACACGCCCAGGTCCAGCAACACCCCAGCCACCTTGCCCGCCATGCCTCGCTCGGCAACTTCCGCACCCAGCTCGGCAAAGCTGCGCTGCACAACGACAAAGCGGCCGTCTTCGGCCGCTAGCGCTTGCCCGGTGGCAATCGCCTGGGGATCTTTATCGAACCCGAGGAGCTTGCCCTCCGGGCCGAGCTGGCTGAGGATCAACCGGCTATGCCCGCCGCGCCCGAACGTGCCATCCAGATAGCAGCCATCAGGGCGCACGGCGAGAGCCTCGACGGCTTCGTCAAGCAGCACGGTGATGTGGTTAAAGCCGCTATCAATAGTCACAGGATCAAATCACGCAGTTCATCAGGCATGGCGCCCGGTTGTTGAATAGCAGCCAGGTCAGCTGCAGAAACAGCATCCCAGGCATCTTCGTCCCACAATTGGAACTTGTTCAGTTGGCCTACCAGCATCGCGCGCTTATCGAGCTTGGCGTATTCGCGCAGACGCGGTGGAACCAGGAAACGACCGCTGCCATCGAGTTCGAGATCGACGGCATTACCAATCAGCAAACGTTGCAGGCGACGGTTTTCTTCACGCAACGAAGGCAGTGCGCGCAACTTGGTTTCAATCAACTCCCACTCATCGAGGGGGTAAACACACAAACATGGATCAACAGCATCAATCGTGATGATTAACTGGCCTGAACTTCGCGAAATGAGCTCGTCACGATACCGGCTCGGCATAGCGAGACGGCCTTTTGCATCGAGACTGATAGCGTTAGCTCCGCGAAACACAGATGCGCTTCTCCAAATTTTAGCGTTTTACGTTCAAAAAACCCACTTTGTGCCACTTTCCGCCACTTGCGCACACTATAGGAATGCGCCCACCACACCGTCAAGGCGCGGATTAAAGGAAAAGCCTTACAGAACGGAGATTTAGGAGCGCAAAAGGAGGAGAAACGAGAGTTCGGCGATGTTTTTGACTCAACAACCTCAAATAGCTCAAAGAGCTAGAGCTTGAACTTAAAGTAATTTATTAAGAGTAAGATTTTTTTGGTATTACGAAGACGCATCTGCCAATGATTTGGCAGGGAGGGATTCTTGCGTTACTACCTGGTTTCTACCCGAGACTCGCGCAGAAGGAAAAAGGTGGAGAGTCGATCTATAAGCCGGGTTCTGTCTTGAACAGTCATTCGTCTACGATGGCCATCACTGGACATCTTTAGCAACCTACCCGGTTCCAGCGCGGGCCACGCCTTGGAACCCTATTTGGTCTTGCTCCAAGTGGGGTTTACCTAGCCACGAACTGTTACCAGTCGTGCGGTGCGCTCTTACCGCACCTTTTCACCCTTACCGGCACCGAAGTGCTTAGGCGGTTATTTTCTGTGGCACTTTCCGTAGGCTCACGCCCCCCAGGCATTACCTGGCACTTCGCCCTATGGAGCCCGGACTTTCCTCCCCCCCCTAATTTTCATAGAGGGCAGCGACTGTCCAATCGACTCTCCGCCGCGAAGGTTAACGGCACGGCGGCCTTAGAACAAGTATTAAAAGACAGCATTGCCATCATGCTCCGACGTCGTGCACGTTAAACCCAGGAACTATTCGCTCTTTTGCTTATCCAGTGCAGCCTGATACAACACATTCTTGCGCACACCGGTGATCTCTGCGGCCAGGGCCGCGGCACGCTTGAGTGGCATTTCCTTGAGCAACAGATCCAGCACGCGCATAGCTTCACCACCCACGGCATCTTCACTTTCCGGCGCAGTCCAGCCCGCCACCAGCACCACGCACTCGCCACGCTGCTGATTGCTGTCGCCCTCGACAAAGGCGCGCAGCTCTTCCAACGGCAGGCCCTTGAGGGTTTCAAAGGTCTTGGTCAGTTCCCGTGCCAGCAGCGCCAGGCGCTGGCCACCGAAGACCAGCTCCATGTCTTGCAGGCACTCAAGGATACGGTGCGGGGCTTCGTAGAAGATCAGAGTGCGCGGTTCTTCCTTTAACAACGCCAGGCGCGCCCGGCGCCCCACGGCCTTGGCTGGCAGGAAACCTTCGAAGATAAAGCGATCGGACGGCAGACCTGCCGCCGACAAGGCCGCAATCAACGCGCACGCCCCCGGAACCGGGACTACATTAATACCGGCAGCACGCGCCTGACGGACCAAATGGTAGCCAGGATCGGAGATCAGCGGAGTGCCGGCGTCGGAGATCAACGCGATATCGTCGCCCGCCAGCAGGCGGGTAATAAAGCGGCTGCCCTCGTCCCGTTCGTTGTGTTCATGGCAAGCCGCCAAGGGCGTGGCGATACCAAAGTGCTGCATCAGACGCAGCGAATGCCGGGTGTCCTCGGCCGCAATCAACTTGGCTTCACGCAACACTTTCAACGCCCGCGCGCTGATGTCGTCCAGGTTGCCAATGGGCGTCGCCACCACAAAAAGCGAGCCAGCAGTGGAATTCAAAGGACCTGGAGCAGTCAAAGCGCACACCTCGATGATTGGCAAAAGCCATATTGTAGCGCGTAGACGTCAAGAAAATGCGTCATCGGGGTAGTGTCCATTGGGTCTGTTTGCGGCGGTTACTGACGCCCTGCAACATTTAAACGATCTAAATAGACGGTTTCACGCCACTAACATCGCGCCCCGGCCAGTGCTTGGGTACAATTCCACGCTAATTTGATCGGTATCAGGAACACTTACATGATCGCTTGCCTGCGGCTGTTCTCTGCCCTTTGCCTGGCTGCCCTGTTGGCGGCTTGCGCAAGCTCGCCCTCGTCAAGCCTTGGCGAACTCCCACGGACCCCGGATGCCACGATCGAGCAACTGCTCGAACAGGCGACTTCGGCCAAGACCCCGGAAAAAGCTGCACTGCTGCGCCTGAGCGCGGCTGACATGGCCTTTCACCAGAACAACCCAGGCCGCTCCGCGCAGATTCTCGCGCAAGTGCCTCTGGATAGCCTCAAGCCGGCCGCCCAGGTCTTTGCCAGCACCCTGGCTGCGGAACTGGCCATGACCCGCAACCAACCCAAGGCGGCGTTGACGGCACTGGACCACCCTAGCCTGCAAAACCTCAAGGAGCTGCCACCGGAGCAACAGGTCCGCACCGGCACCGTGCATGCCCGCGCCTATGAAGCCGACGGCCAGACCCTGGCCGCTGCCCGCGAACGCGTGGCCATGGCCCCGCTGCTGACGGGCGATGCAGCCGCCAGCAACCACGAAGCCATCTGGAGCCTGATTGCCGCCGTGCCTGGCGAGCAGTTGCAGGCCAGCGGCAACCCGATCCTCGATGGCTGGATCAGCCTGGCCCAAGCCGTGAAAAATGCCGGCACCCTGGAGCAGCAGCAAGCCGCCATCGACACCTGGCGGGTGCAGAACCCGGCGCACCCAGCCGCGGTGCAACTGCCCCTGCCGCTGACCAAGCTCAAGGAGCTGGCGAGCCAGCCGCTGAACAAGATCGCACTGCTGTTGCCACAACAAGGCCCGCTCGCCAGCGTGGCCAAGGCTTTGCGCGAAGGCTTCATGGCCGCGCACTATCAGGCGCAACAGGCCGGGCAGAATCCGCCGCTCATCGAGGTCTATGACAGCTCGCGAGTCAGTTCCATCGATGAGTTCTACAAGAAGGCCCAGGCGGACGGCGTGCAACTGGTGATCGGTCCGCTGGAAAAGCCGCTGGTCAAGCAACTCAGCGCGCGCCCGCAGTTGCCCATCACCACCCTGGCCCTGAACTACAGCGAAGGTGAGCAAGGTCCAGCCCAACTGTTCCAGTTCGGACTGGCTGCCGAGGACGAAGCCCGCGAAGTGTCGCGTCGCGCCCGCGCCGATGGCCTGCACCGCGCCGCGGCCATGGTGCCCAAGGGCGAATGGGGCGATCGCGTGCTCAAAGCCTTCCGCCAGGACTGGGAAGCCAATGGCGGCACCTTGATCGGGGTCGAACATGTTGACCAACCCGTCGCACTGGCCCAGCAGATCGCCGATCTGTTCAAGCTGCGCCAGAGCGAAGGTCGCGCCAAGAGCCTGCAAAGCACGGTGGGGGCTGATGTTGCGGCACAGCCATCGCGTCGCCAGGATATCGAGTTCATCTTCCTCGCTGTAACGCCGCAGCAGGCCCAGCAGATCAAGCCGACGCTGAACTTCCAGTACGCGGGCGATGTGCCGGTATATGCCACCTCCCATGTGTTCAGTGCCAGTGGCGACAAGAACCAGTACAACGACATGAACGGCATTCTGTTCTGCGAAACGCCGTGGCTGCTCAACACCACCGACCCACTGCGTAACCAGGTCACTGCACAATGGCCACAAGCCAATGGCAGCCTGGGCCGCCTCTATGCAATGGGCGTCGACGCCTACCGCCTGGCACCGCGCCTGGGTCAGCTCAAGGCGTTGCCAGATACCCGTATTGACGGCCTGTCCGGCAACCTGGGGATGAGCCAGAGCCAGCGGATCGAACGCCAGTTGCCATGGGCGAAGTTCGTCAGTGGCCAGATCGAACGCCTGCCTGATACCCCGCGCTGATGCCCCCACGCTCCAGCGCACAAAGCGGCAAGGATGCCGAACAACAAGCACTTGAACACTTGCAAGAACAGGGTCTGTGCCTGCTGACACAGAACTGGTTGTGTAAACGCGGCGAGCTTGATCTGGTCATGCTTGACGGCGATACAGTAGTATTTGTCGAAGTCCGCTACCGAAAAAACGCACAATGGGGAGGCGCGCTCGCCAGTATCGACGAGCGCAAACGCCAAAAGCTGATACTCGCCGCGCAGTTTTTCCTGCTCAGTGAACGTCGCTGGGCTGACGCCCCCTGCCGTTTCGATGTGGTTGCCATAGAAAGCACCGCCCACGGAACCGCCGGTCTGAACTGGCTGCGCAACGCCTTCGACGGCTGAGCACCACCGAGGCAGATCGGACATCTTCACCGCACACTTTTGCTCTTTGCTTTGCGGGCTGCACATTCGTGTGCCATACAGCCGCGCTACTTAAGGTCACACTGATGGACATGCAATCCCGAATTCGCCAGCTTTTCCAGGCCAGTATCGATACCAAGCAACAGGCGATGGACGTACTTGCACCGCACATCGAGCAAGCCAGCCAGGTCATGGTCAACGCCCTGCTCAACGAAGGCAAAATGCTTTCGTGCGGCAACGGTGGTTCGGCCGGCGATGCCCAGCACTTTTCCTCAGAGCTGCTCAACCGCTTCGAGCGCGAGCGGCCGAGCCTGCCGGCTATCGCCTTGACCACCGACTCGTCGACGATCACCTCGATCGCCAACGACTACAGCTACAACGAAATTTTTTCCAAACAAATCCGTGCCCTCGGCCAACCGGGCGATGTACTGCTGGCTATTTCCACCAGCGGCAACTCGGCGAACATTATTCAAGCGATCCAGGCCGCACATGATCGCGAAATGATTGTCGTAGCATTGACCGGGCGCGACGGCGGCGGCATGGCCTCGCTGCTGCTGCCCGAAGACGTGGAGATCCGCGTCCCGGCCAATGTCACCGCACGTATTCAGGAAGTCCATCTGCTGACGATCCACTGCCTGTGCGACCTGATCGACAGCCAACTGTTCGGGAGTGAAGAATGACCGTTAACCGTCTCAGCCTATTGGCCATCACGCTGTGCCTCGGTATCAGCGGCTGCACCTCGGCCATCACCGCGACCCGCGACACACCTATCCAGGACGACCGGGGCACGCGTACCTTTGGCAGCAAGATCGATGACTCACTGATCGAAACCAAGGTCGGCGTCAACGTCGCCAAGGCCGCTCCCGACCTGGGCAACGGTGCATCACGTATTGTCGTGACCAGCTTCAACGGTATCGTACTGCTCGCTGGGCAAACCCCACGCGCCGACCTCAAGACCCAGGCCGAACAGGCTGCCTCGACTGTGCAACGGGTGAAGAAGGTCCACAACGAACTGCAAGTCGCTCAGCCGATCACCCTGCTGGCAATCAGCAATGACGCCGTACTGACCACCAAGATCAAGGCGCAGATGCTCACCGACAGCGCGATTCCCGGTTCGCGGATCAAGGTCGTGACCGATAACGGCATTGTCTACCTGATGGGCCTGTTGACCCAACAGGAAGCCACCCGCGCGACCAACCTGGTGCAAGGTGTGTCCGGGGTACAGAAGATTGTAAAACTGTTCGAATACATCGACTGATCTGATCGCCAGCCACAAAAAAGGGCGCCGTGCATTGACTGCACGGCGCCCTTTTTATTGGCTGATGGTTACTGGTACTGCTGGTACGGATTGCCCTGGAACTGATTGTTCTGTTGCTGTTGCTGCGCAGGCTGGCCGTACTGCTGGCCCGGGATCGGGCCGAGGTTGACCTCTACACGACGATTCTGCGCACGACCATTGACGTCAGCGTTGCTGGCAATCGGATTATCCGGGCCGGCACCACGGGTGGTCAGGTTGGTCGGGCTGACACCTTGGGACGTCAGGTAATTGGCC
The DNA here is from genome assembly GCF_000730425.1 of Pseudomonas fluorescens. Lineage (NCBI taxonomy): Bacteria > Pseudomonadati > Pseudomonadota > Gammaproteobacteria > Pseudomonadales > Pseudomonadaceae > Pseudomonas > Pseudomonas fluorescens. The sequence goes on from NZ_CP008896.1 coordinate 2,709,924, forward strand.
ACACTTTGCGCACGACGCTGGGACAGGTCCATATTGAGCTGGCGGCTGCCGGTGCTGTCGGTGTAGCCGACGATCTGGATGGTGTTTTGGTTGAATTGCTTGAGCGACCCAGCCAGGTTATTCAACGGGGTGTAGAAGCTGCTGGCGATAGCATCGGAGTTGGTGGCAAACGTAATATTACCCGGCATGATCAACTTGATCTGATCACCCTGGCGCTGCACCTCGACACCGGTATTGGCCATGCTTTCACGCAGTTTCTTTTCCTGCTGGTCAGCGTAATAGCCATAACCCGCAGCACCGATACCGGCCACTGCGGCGCCGATCAGCGCGCCCTTGCCACGGTTGTTGTGGTCAATGGCCGCACCGGCCAACGCCCCCGCCAGCGCACCGAGGCCGCCGTACTTGGCAGTTTTGCTCATGCCTTGCGAGCCGTTGTCCGCCTGTCCCTGGCTGCCATCGTAAGGATTAGGGGAAGCACAGCCCGACAATAGGGCTACCGCGGTAGCAACAACAAGCAGACGACGCGAAGTGAACATGAAGGAAGCTCCTACTTTTGCATTCTGTGATGCAGAGGACATTGGCAATGGACCTGTGCCGACTTTGGAACGCGACAAACGGCAAAAATTCCGTAGCGGGCCTCTACCCTGTAACAAAAGGTGGAGGCCGCTGCACCCACCTAAACCCTAGCAGAAGCTCACCACCTCACGCCCTGACAAACGGATTTTCACGCATTTCATCCCCCAGGCGTGTATCCGGCCCGTGCCCCGTTACCACGGTCGCGTCTTCGTCCAGGGTATACAGGCGCTGCTGGATCGAACGTACGATGGTCGCCTGGTCTCCGCCCCACAAATCTGTACGCCCTACCCCGCGCCGGAACAAGGTATCCCCGGCGACCAGCAGCTTGGCATCGGCAAACCAGAAACTCATGGAGCCCGGCGTATGCCCTGGCGTGTGCAACGCCACCCCACAGCCGCAGGCCAACTCTTCATCATCGGCCAACCAGCGATCCGGCGACGGCACCGGGGTGTAGGGCACGCCGAACATCTGGCATTGCATTTCCAGGTTATCCCACAGGAACTGATCTTCCTTGTGCAGATGCAGCGTGGCGCCGGTCTTCTCTTTCAACTGGCCGGAAGCCAGGAAGTGATCCAGGTGCGCATGGGTGTGGATGATACTCACCACCTTCAAGCCCAGTGCGTCGAGGCGCGCCAGGATCAGTTCATGGTTGCCGCCCGGATCGACCACAATGGCCTTCTTGCTGACCGGGTCGCCGATGATCGTGCAATTGCACTGCAAAGGGCCGACGGGGAAGGTTTCGCGGATCAGTCGGGGGGTTGTGGCTTGCATCACGGAGTCCTTGCTAACGGTTGGTCAAATTTTTTCACCCGGGCCACTGCAGGAGCCGGCTTGCCGACGAAGAACCCGAGAGCAACGCGGGGTATCAGGCTCCCCGCGTTATCGTTGACGATGTTCGCTGCGATGCGGCGGCCCGACAAGCCAGCCCCTACAGGGGAAGCGTCGACTTGGCGCGTGCGGCGTGCAGTTTTTTGTAGCTATCGATCAACCGCAGATGCCGGTCCAGGCCTTCGAGCTTCATGCTGGTCGGGGTCAGTCCATGGAACCGCACACGACCATCCACCGAGCCGATGGCGGCATCCATGCGCTCGTTGCCAAACATCCGGCGCAAATTGGCTTCGTAGTCTTCCAGCTCCAGGTCCTCGTCCAGTTGCATCTCCAGCACCGCATTCACCGCCTGATAGAACAGGCCGCGCTCGACAGTGTTGTCGTTGTATTGCAGGAACATCTCCACCGCCTCTTTCGCTTCTTCAAACTGCTGCAAGGCGAGATAGATCAGTAATTTCAACTCCAGGATCGTCAATTGGCCCCAGGCGGTGTTGTCGTCAAACTCGATGCCGATCAGCGTGGTGATGTCGGTGTAGTCATCCAGCTCGCTTTCCACCAGGCGCTCGACCAGCGCTTGCAGGCCGTCTTCATCCAGGCTGTGCAGGTTCAGGATATCGGCGCGGAAGAACAACGCCTTGTTGGTGTTATCCCAGATCAGGTCGTCAACCGGATAGATTTCCGAATAGTCCGGCACCAGGATGCGGCAAGCCTTGGCGCCGATATGCTCATAGACCGCCATGTAGACCTGTTTGCCCATGCTTTCAAGAATGCCGAACAAGGTGGCCGCCTCTTCGGCGTTGGAGTCCTCGCCCTGGCCGGAGAAGTCCCACTCCACGAACTCGTAATCGGACTTGGCACTGAAGAAGCGCCACGACACCACGCCGCTGGAGTCAATGAAGTGCTCGACAAAATTGTTCGGCTCCGTCACCGCGTGCCCCTCAAAGGTCGGCTGCGGCAAGTCATTCAGCCCTTCGAAACTACGCCCCTGGAGCAGCTCCGTAAGGCTGCGCTCCAACGCCACTTCCAGGCTCGGGTGGGCACCGAACGAGGCAAACACGCCCCCGGTGCGCGGGTTCATCAGGGTCACGCACATCACCGGGAATTCGCCGCCCAGGGACGCATCCTTGACCAGCACCGGAAACCCCTGCTCTTCGAGGGCCTGGATGCCGGCAAGGATGCCCGGGTACTTGGCCAGCACCTGGGCCGGCACATCCGGCAGTGCAAACTCGCCTTCGATGATTTCGCGCTTTACCGCGCGCTCGAAGATTTCCGACAGGCATTGCACCTGGGCTTCAGCCAAGGTATTGCCCGCACTCATGCCATTGCTCAGGTACAGGTTTTCGATCAGGTTGGAGGGAAAATACACCACCTCGCCGTCCGATTGACGCACGAACGGCAGCGAGACGATGCCACGCTCTTCGTTGCCGGAGTTGGTGTCGATCAGGTGCGAGCCGCGCAACTCTCCATCGCGGTTGTAGATCTTCAGGCAGTATTCGTCGAGGATTTCAGCCGGCAGCGCATCTTTGCGCCCAGGCTTGAACCAGCGCTCGTCCGGGTAATGCACAAACGCCGCGTTGGCGATGTCTTCACCCCAGAACTGGTCGTTATAGAAGAAGTTGCAGTTCAGGCGCTCGATAAACTCGCCCAATGCCGACGCCAGTGCGCCCTCCTTGGTTGCGCCCTTGCCGTTGGTAAAACACATCGGCGAATGGGCATCGCGGATATGCAGTGACCAGACATTGGGCACGATATTGCGCCACGAGGCGATTTCAATCTTCATGCCCAGGCCCGCCAGGATCGCCGACATGTTGGCGATGGTCTGCTCCAGAGGCAGATCCTTGCCCGCAATATAGGTCCCCGCATCTGACTTCGATGCTGGCATCAGCAACGCCTGGGCGTCGGCGTCGAAGTTTTCCACCTCTTCGATGACAAACTCAGGCCCGGCCTGTACCACCTTCTTTACCGTGCAGCGATCAATGGAGCGCAGGATGCCCTGGCGATCCTTATCGGAAATATCCGCAGGCAACTCGACTTGAATCTTGAAGATCTGGTTGTAGCGGTTTTCCGGGTCGACAATGTTGTTCTGCGACAGACGGATATTATCCGTGGGGATATTGCGCGTGCTGCAGTACAACTTCACAAAGTAAGCCGCACACAACGCCGACGAAGCCAGGAAGTAGTCGAACGGACCGGGGGCCGAGCCATCGCCCTTGTAGCGAATCGGCTGGTCGGCCACCACGGTGAAGTCATCGAACTTGGCTTCAAGCCGGAGGTTGTCGAGAAAATTGACCTTGATTTCCATGCGGGATTACCAGAATAGCGGAGCAAACGAATTGGCCGCCATTATCCGGCTTTTGCGGCGCAAGTCTCCCCCTTACCCCAACAACCCCATCTCCTGCGCCCGCGCAACCGCCTGGGTGCGACGCTCGACCCCCAGTTTGCTGTTGATATGACTGGCGTGGGTCTTGACGGTGTGCAGCGAGATAAACAGCTGGTTGCTGATTTCCTGGTTGGAGCAGCCTTGGGCGATCAACTGCAGCACCGCCAGCTCACGGGCGCTCAAGGTTTCGCTGGCATGGGTGATTTCGACCGGCTCGCGCGGGGCAACCGCCGGCAGCAAGGCCCACAGGCTTTGTCGCAACGCGTCATTCGGCGCCTGGCCCAGTTGCTCGCGTACCCAGTCAGGATAACGTTCCAGCAAACGCTGGAAAGGTTGCAACGCACCGCCGCTCGCCACTTGCAGTGCCCGGGCAAAAATCGGCCGGGCAGACGCGGCCTGGCCGCCATCCAGTAACAACAGCACATATTGGCTCAGAGCCATCACCGCGATCATCTGCTGGCCCTTGCCTTCAGCTTGGCGGGCGAGCGCATCGAGGCGGCGCTGGGCGCTTTCGGATTGGCCACGAATGGCATCCAGGGCTGCCTGCTGCAGTTCGATATGTTGCGGCAAATGCGGATGAAACTCCGGGGCGGCCGCGGCCTGCTCGCCGTTATAGGTTTGCCCCAGGCGGGCCAGCCAGGCGTCGGCCAGGTCTGTACGCCCCTGGGCCAGCCACAACTCGCATTTGATCAGAGTGATCATCGCCAGGTAGTAAATCGGCGGCACGTCCCAGATATGCATCAGCCGCTCGGCTTCGGCCAGTTCGGCAAACGCCTTGGGAAAGTCGCCACGGCGACCTTCATAGTTGGCGATGACACAGTGGCCGATCAACACGCTGATATCCCGGCAGGCGCGGGCTTCGGCAAGCCCCGCACGCAGGCGCAGCAGGCCGGTTTGCGGCTGACAACGCATCAGCAGCAGAAACCCCTCATACAACGATAGCCGCGCGCGCACTGCATACAGACGCTGGGATGCCAGGTCATGCAAGCGTTGCAGCCCCTCGCGCACTTCATCCAGAGCGCGCAGGATTTCCCCGCGCGCCTGCAGCACCCGCGCCCGATCGTAATGGGCCAGGGCCTCGAACAGTGGGTTGCCGACGCGCTGTGCCAGCTCCAGTGATTCGCGGTTCAAGCCCCGCGCGCGCCACAGGTCAGCATCGACGATGGCCAGGTTCGATAGGGTGGACAGACACATCAGGCGCTGGCCGTAACGCTTTTGCGGCAGGCTTTGCAGGGCTTCGCTGCAATACAGCTGGGTCAACTCACGATTGCCGCGCCCACGGGCAATGATGCCGCTGAGGGCCAGCCATTGAGCGAGCATCGACTTCTGCGCCGTGGCCGACGGTGCCGGCAGGAAACGGCTGAGATGGCTGGACAATTCCTCCGCCGCATCCAACTGGCAGGCCAGCCCCAGCGCCCAGCTGTAGAGCACGATCAAGCGTGGCGTGCTGATCAACAGACTGTCGGGCAGGTCCATCTTCCAGCGCAGGAGCATGCCGACGTTCTGTTCGGCCAGTAATTGCTCCTCGGACAGGTTCTGCACCAGGTTCGCGGCTACATCCAGATGCCCCGCGCGCAAGGCCTGCTCCACCGCCTCATCGAGCAGGCCCTGGGCATTGAACCAGCGACAGGCGCGCAAGTGCAGGCTGGCGGCCGGTAGCATCGCATTGGGTGAGCGCCGGGTGCGCAGCAAATCGGAAAACAGGTGGTGATAGCGGTACCAGTGGCCCTGCTCGTCCAGCGGTACCAGGAACACCTGATGGGCTTGCAGGTAACGCAAGATCTCCGCGCTGTCATGGGCTTCGCGCACCGCGTCGCAGAGCTCGCTGCAAAAACGTTCCTGGGAGGCGGTGTCGTAGAGGAAAGCCTGGACCTCTGGCGGCAAGCAGTCGATCACCTCTTCCAGCAGATAGTCACGGATCAGCCCTTCACCACCATGCAGGCCTTGGGGCAGGCCGGCCTCGCTGCCCGCCTCGGAGGCCGCCAGCAACCAGAAACGCAAACCGGCCACCCAGCCTTCACTGCGGCGGATCAGGTTATCCAGCGCTTCACCGCGCAATGAGCTGCTGTGATGGTCGAGCAAGGCCAGGGATTCGTCGTTGGTCAGGCGCAGGTCCTGCTCATGCAACTCCAGCAAATGCCGCGACAGGCGCAACCGCGCCAAATGCCAGTCGGGACGCTGGCGACTGGTGACCAGTACCAACAGGCCATCGGGCAAATGGTTGAGAAAAAATTGCAGGCAGCGATCCAGCACCGGGCCCTGGGCCAGGTGGTAGTCATCCAGTACCAGCAATAACGGCGTGCGCAGGGATAGATGGACAGTCAATTCGTCAAGCAGGCCATCGAGCCATTCTTCAAAGGCAAATGGCTGATGGCGTTGGCGCATTTTCAACAAGCCCAGGGCCTGAGTGCCTATCTGCGGGAAGTACTGCTGCAAACCTTCCAGCAAGCGCTCAAGGAAACGCCCCGGATCGCTGTCCCGCGAACTGAGGCCCAGCCACAGGCTTTGCCAGTGACCCGGCAACCCCTGGCAAAACTCTACCGCCAGCGAGCTTTTGCCGAAGCCCGCCGGGGCGCTGACCAGCAGCAAACGGCCCTCCAGGCCCATGCTCAAGCGCTCGCACAGACGTGGACGCAGCACATAGCCGTCGGGCAGCGGGGGTCGATAGAAGCGCCCTTCCAGCGTGGGGATTACCGCACTGGCAGGCCCTTGGATTCGGGACAGATCAGTCATCGCCGGGCTCTTGTAATAGGCTGTGGTCGGCACTGCAGATGTCCGCAGACTAGCGTTAAAACCCGTCGCTTTGTAGATCTTTGCAACATTTATCTGAAAAAGACTACAACAAGAAATAACCAGCCATTTTCCGGGTAGCCCAAAACAAATGTGGGAGCGGGCTTGTTCGCGATAGCGGTGGTTCAGTCACTGGTTGGTTGACTGAACCACCGCTATCGCGAACAAGCCCGCTCCCACACAAGCCCGCACCCACAGGCGCGGACTTGATTACCGCTGGTTAGCGAACACCCTCTTGGCGCAGGGCTGCCGGGGTGAAGTCTTTGGTGGTGGCAGTGAAGCCGAAGTCATAGGCCTTTTTCTCTTCGTTCTTCATGCCCAGGGCCAGGTAGCGGCCGGATTGCAGGTCGTAGAGGGTTTCCAGGGCATACCACGGTACTTGTTTGTCGTAGTAGTTCTCGCCATGGGCTTCGGCCACGCGCCACAGTTGGCCACGACCGTCGTAGTGGTCGATCACAGCCGCCTGCCAGGTGTCTTCGTCGATGTAGAAGTCACGTTTGGCGTAGATATGGCGCTGGCCTTCCTTCAAGGTCGCAACCACGTGCCAGACGCGGCGCAGTTCATAGCGTGCCAGGTCCTGGTTGATGTGGCCGGCCTTGATGATGTCGGCGTACTTGAGTTTCGGATCATCGAGCTTGTAGCTGTTGGACGCGATGTAGATTTCCTTCTTGCCCTCCAGCTTCCAGTCGTAGCGATCCGGCGCACCGTTGTACATATCGAGGTTGTCAGAGGTACGCAGGCCATCGGCAGCGGTACCCGGCCCGTCATAGGACACTTGCGGCGCACGACGCACACGGCGCTGACCGGCGTTGTAGACCCATGCCGCGCGTGGTTCCTTCACCTGGTCCAGGGTCTCGTGTACCAGCAACACACCACCGGCCAGACGCGCCGGTGCAGTGACTTGCTGCTTGAAGTAGAACAGGATGTTGCCCGGGTTTTTCGGGTCGTAGTCCTTCATCTTGTCGCGGAACACGAACTGATCCTGGAAGTACACCAGGCTGTACGAGCCGTTGGCCTGTGGCGTGGCCTGGGTTACCAGACGTGTCACGCTGCCACCGCGGTAGCGGGTGATGTGGTTCCAGATCACCTCGACCCCGCTTTTCGGGATAGGGAACGGAATCGCGGTCTCGAAGTTTTCCAGGCCGTTACCACCGCCTACCAGGTTGGTGCTGGTGGCGTTTTTCTTGATGGAGGCGAACACTTCTGCCGGCACGGTGGCGCCGCGATGGGTGGTATACACCGGCATCTTGAAGGTGTCGGGGTAGCGCTTGAACATCGCGTACTGCCCCGGCGCCAGCTTGTCTTTGTACTGTTCGACGTTCTGCGCGGTGATGGTGAACTGCGGTTGCTCGCTGGCATACGGGTTGGCCAGGAAGCCCTTGGCATCCACGGCGCCCGCGTTGGTTGGCAGGGCTTTCCAGGCCGGAATGGTGCCGGCGGCGTTGCCAGCCATTTCCGCACCCATCGGGGTCAACGTAGTGCCCAGCTTGGCGGCTTCATCCGCCGACACGGCCGCCATGACGCTGCTGGCCATGATCGACAGTCCCAGCACACCCACGTGCAACAGACTTTTGGTTACTTTCATATTCTGGTCTTCCTGAAATGCAGTGTACTTAGAAGTTCGCGCCGAAACTCAGGGCCACGAAATCGCGGTCAACCGAGGTGTTGTAGTCGCCACCAAAGAAGTTGGTGTAGGCCAGGCTCGCGGTGTAGGTGTTCTGGTACTCGGCATCCAGCCCCAGGCTCACCGCTTTGCGACCTTCTTCAAAGTTGCCGCCAGGGCCTGGCGAGTAACCGTTCACATCATGGGACCAGGCCACGTTAGGCTTGAGGTTCACCCCGGCGAAGACGTCCGGATATTCCCAGATTGCCCGGCCACGGTAGCCCCAGGAAGTGGCGGTGGTGAAGCCATCATTGTTGCAATTGGCCGTCCGGTTGCTGGCATCGGTGCCAGGTCCGGCACCGGCGATTGTGCCGCTGTTAAGCGTTGCACAAAGAGCTCCTCGCCCAGGACCAAATACCGGGTCACGCCCGTAACGTGCTTTGTTGCTGCTTTCCAGACCACCGACGTGGGTCACGCCCACCTCACCGACCAACGTCAAGCGGCTTGCTCCCATCACTTGATCGAAGAAGTGCGTGAAGGTTGTCTGGAACTGAGTCACTTCCTTACGCCGGTAGCCGTTCAGATCCTGATCAGCAGCGCCTTTGAGTGGCGAAGCCGCTTCCAGGCCAAGCAGCGGCGTTACGCCCGCATACAGAATATCGGTCGTGTTGAGTTGCACTGGCGCATTCGGCCGATAGCTCAACTCACCACTCCAGGCAGTCCCTGTCGCCAGCGTGGTGGAGAAGCTCAAGCCATACAACCGGATATCCTCTGGGTACTCGACAAAGTAGCTGGAGTTACCAGCCACAATGAGAGGACGCAATTGGCTGGCGCCGGGTACAGTCGTCAATGCGTTAGCGGCCCTATAGGTCGCAGCAGAGGCGCCCCTGGCGCTGAAAATCGGCGCACGGCTGTGATAGTTCATGAAATAAGCGCCGAACTCAGTGTCCAACGGCTCAAAGTTGTAGTGCATCGCCACGCCGAACTGGCCGCTATCGCGTGCGTCGCGATCAGGGCCGCGCTTGACCAGCACACCCTCTTCATTGATGTTCACACCAAACGCGTTCATCAGCGGCATGCCACCGCCCGCGGCGACCACTGAACGCTTACTGAGCAAGCGCAGGTTGTCACTGCAGCCGTCGGCAATAACATCCGGTTGAGAGAAGAACGTCCCGCAGTTATCAGTAACCGTCTGATCCCATTCCAACTGATAGAAGGCTTCTGCCGACAGGTTGTCGGTCAACGATTGCGACACGTAGAACATGTTGACCGGAATCAGGCCTTCCTTGATTTCGGCGCCCGGACGACGGAACGCAGACACGTCGATCGGGTTGACGGAGTTGATACCGCCGCCAATGAAGGTACTTTCACCCCAGCTCACCACCTGCTTACCGAACCGCACCGAACCCGGCGCATCGGCAATGGAATAGTTGTGGTAGACGAACGCATCGAGAATCTGCCCGCCTGAAGACTTGGCGCCCTCTTTGCGGTTGTGGTCACTGATGTCCTTGAACTCGCGGCTTTCATCCTTGAGTTCAAAGTCATACCAATACTTGCCACGCACAAACACACCGGTATCGCCGTACTTCAGTTCCAGGTCATGGATACCCTTGAAGATCTTCGAGAACGTCTCCCCACGCTTGAAATTCAAGTGACCGTCATCGGAGGTCTGCGACAGCCCCTTGCCACCGTTGTTGACACCGATCAGGTCGCGGTCGGGCTTGGCCGTGCTCCAACTGGCACCCACCGACAGGGAGGAGTCGAAGCTACCTTCGACCTCACCAATGTTGAAACTGACGCCGAATGCGGGCCCGGCGAGGGTCGAGGCAAGACTGACCGCCAGGGGTAATCTCGCCCGGCGCCAGAACTGATTTACTGAGGTCATCGACGCTACTCCATGTGCATTTTATTGTTATGGCAGTGAGCCTTTTCAAACACGCTTGTAACGGCCGGAATACAACGATTCCGATGCCAGACAGCCGCCGTACCACCCAGGACCGCAGCGCCGCATCCTTGAAAAACTCTGGGACGGACTATAGCCAGCAGGGGGTATTGCTTGATCCCTCTAAAGTGTGATTTGCATCACCAACCCGTCTGCAACAGCCCTTTCGCCATGTCAGCGAGGGCTGACGCGAAAGAGGATGGCTGAAATTTGCCAAATGACAAGGCAAAGGCTTGTGATAGAGCATTGCCGTGCCCGGGCGGGCACGGCGCAAGGGGTCAAAGCGTGGAGAGGAAGGTGCTGTTATTGGCCTGCCATTCGATGATGTCGATACGGATACGCTTTTTGTCCAGCTTGCCGACGCTGGTCTTGGGAATTTCCGTAACAATGGCAATCTGGCTTGGAATCGCCCACTTGCTCAAGTGGCCCTGCTCGACATACGGCTTGAGGTGTTCCTTGAGTTCGCGGGCACCAATCCCGTGGCCTTCGCGTACCACCAACAGCGCAAACGGGCGCTCGCCCCACTGCGGGTCGGCAATCCCGACCACCGCTACTTCGCGTACCGCCGGGTGACGGCTGACCAGGTCTTCGAGGGCGAGGGAGGAAATCCACTCGCCGCCGGTCTTGATCACATCCTTGATGCGGTCGCGAATATCGATCACACCAAAGGCATCGAGGGTGGCCACGTCGCCCGTGTGCATCCAGCCGCCTTCCCAGAGTTCGGCGCCCTTCTGCGGCTCATTGAAATAACCTTCGCTGAGCCATGGCGCGCGCAGCACCAGTTCGCCCTGGGACTCGCCATCGGCCGGCAGGAAGTTGCCGTCACCGTCAATGATCGCCGCCTCCACCAACGGCCCGGGCACCCCCGCCTTGATCCGGTAGGTGGTGCGTTCGTCTTCGCTGCCGGCCATCAGCTCTTCATTGAGGTGGGCACAAGACACCAGCGGCCCGGTCTCGGACATGCCGTAGGCCGCCGTCAATTGGATGCCACGGGCCTTGGCCGCTTCATACAGCGAACGGTTGAGGGCACTGCCACCGATGACGATCTTCCAGCCGCCAAAATCCACGCCCTGGGCAGCCTTGGCATTGAGCACCATCTGCAGGATGGTCGGCACGCAGTGGGAGAACGTGACCTTCTCCTTGCGCCACAGCTCTACCAGGTATTCCGGGTCGTAGCGGCCAGGGTAGACCTGCTTGAGGCCAAGCATGGTCGCTACATAAGGCAGGCCCCAGGCGTGCACATGGAACATCGGCGTGATCGGCATGTACACATCATTGGTGCCCAACAGCCGCACGCTGTCGACGCTGCCCATGATGGTCGCCACGCCGATGGTGTGCAGCACCAGTTGGCGATGGGTGAAATACACACCCTTGGGGTTACCGGTGGTGCCGGTGGTGTAGAAGGTGGTGGCCACCGAATGCTCGTCGAAGTCTTCGAAGGCGTACTGAGTGCTGGCGGCGGCCAGCAGGGTTTCGTACTCACCCACCAGGTTGGGCAGTTCGGCGGTTTTCTCGTCGCCATCGGTCAGCAGCAGGGTCTTGTCGACAGTGGTCAACTGCCCGGCGATGGCCTGGTACAGCCCGACGAACTCACTGTTGACCAGCACAAAGCGGTCCTCGGCGTGGTTCATCGTGTAGAGGATCTGCTCCGGCGACAGGCGCACATTGATGGTGTGGATCACCGCGCCAATCATCGGGATGGCGAACATGCACTCCAGGTAACGGTGACTGTCCCAGTCCATCACCGCCACAGTATCACCGGCCTTGACCCCGGCTGCGGTCAGCACATTGGCCAGGCGGGCCACGCGCTCGATCAGGGTGGGGTAGGTATAGCGCAGCTTGTCGCGATAGACGATTTCCCGGGTTTTCTCGTAGCGGGTGCCCGACATCAACAGGCGCTTGATCAACAGCGGGTATTGGTAGGCGCCTTCGGCGGGCGGGATAATACGAGTCTGCAACATACGAATCCCTTTTTATGACTGCACGGTCTTGGCTAAAGGATTTGCACTGTAGAGACCTTGCACGCCGGCCAAATCAGCCGAAGGAATGATTTGCAGAGCAGGACGAATGCTAGCTTTGCGCCAGCATTCGTTCGCGAATGACGCAATCAGCGGTCGGTGAACGCCACTTTCACGCCGATGGCAATCAGCACCACCCCCATGCTCCGGTCGAACCAGTGCCCCATACGCGCAAATCCGGCGCGCACGCGCTGCTGGCTGAACAACATGGCCACCATGCAGAACCACAGGGCGGTGGCCACGGCCAGGTACAGGCCATAACCGGCCTGGATCGCCAGCGGCGTGTGGGGGTTGATGACCACGGTAAACAACGACAGGAAAAACAATGTGGCCTTGGGGTTCAGGCCATTGGTCACAAACCCCGAAGTAAAGGCGCCGCGAGCGCTGCGTTCGCCCACTTCACGGTGCAATTGTTCTTCGCCGGCAGGCTTGGCCGGCTGCGCCCGCAATGCCTTGAAGCCGATATACAACAGGTAGGCCGCCGCCGCCCATTTCAAGGCGTTGAACAGCACGATGGACTGGGACACGATCAAGCCGATACCGAGCAGCGAGTAGCCGACGTGGAGGAAGATCGCCGAGCCGACGCCCAGCGCCGTCCAGGTGCCGGCGTGCCGGCCGTGAGTCACGCTCTCGCGTACCACCACGGCAAAGTCCGGCCCGGGACTGGCCACGGCCAGCAGGTGAATCAACGCCACGGTCAAAAACTCGGTGAGGTACATGCACACTCCAAGAAGTAACTGATTATTTCATCTGGTAGGCTCGGCAGATTACGCCTTCGAACCCAGTCGCAAAAGGTACAGTTGATGACGAACAATCGCCGCGCCGTCTTCCTTGATCACTCTTCCCTGGACCAGGGGGACCTTGACCTCAGCGAGCTGCGGGAAACGTTCAGCGATTTGCAGCTGTGCGAGCAGTCCTCGGCGGATCAGGTGGTCGAGCGCCTGCAAGGCGCACAGGTAGCGATCAGTAACAAGATCCTGCTCAACGCCCAGACCCTGGCTGCCTGCCCCGAACTGAAGCTGATCCTGATCGCTGCTACCGGCACCAACAACGTCGACCTGGCCGCCGCCCGCGCCCAGGGTATTACCGTAAGTAACTGCCAGGGCTACGGCACTCCATCGGTGGCGCAACACACCCTCATGCTGTTACTTAACCTCGCCACACGCTTGAAGGACTATCAAAAAGATGTCGACGCCGGCCTGTGGCAGCAAGCCAAACAGTTCTGCCTGCTGGATTACCCAATCGTCGAGCTGGAAGGCAAAACTCTCGGTTTGCTGGGCCATGGCGAACTGGGCGGCGCCGTCGCACGCCTGGCCGAAGCCTTTGGCATGCGTGTGCTGCTGGGAGCAATCCCAGGCCGCCCAGCCCGTGCAGATCGGGTACCACTGGACGAACTGTTGCCACAAATCGACGCCCTGACCCTGCATTGCCCGCTCAACGAGCACACGCGCCACTTCATCGGTGCCCGCGAACTGGCGTTGCTCAAGCCGGGCGCATTCGTGGTCAACACCGCACGCGGTGGCCTGATCGATGAGCAGGCCCTGGCAGACGCCCTGCGTAGCGGTCATCTGGGCGGCGCAGCCACCGATGTGCTGAGCGTCGAACCGCCAACCGCCGGCAACCCATTGCTGGCTGGCGACATTCCACGGCTGATCATCACCCCACACAGTGCCTGGGGCAGTCGCGAAGCGCGGCAACGGATCGTCGGCCAATTGACCGAAAACGCCCAGGGCTTCTTCGCCGGAGCACCGCAGCGCGTCGTCAGTTGATAAACTGCGCTCCTTTTTCAGGGAGCAGACTATGGATCCGCGCAGTGAAGTACTGCTTCGTCAGGCCGAACTTTTTCAAGGCAACGTGTTGCTGGCCGGCCTGCCCGCCGACGACCTGCTGGGGCGCCTGCCCAATGCCCATGGCTGGTGCTGGCATGCCGGCGACCAGGCGGCGCTGGATGCACGGTTTGCCGAGCGCAGCCATTTCGGGGTGACTGTGCCGGATCGCGCATTCGACACGGCGGTGGTGTTCCTGCCCAAATCCAAGGACCTGGCCGACTACATCCTCAAGGCCGTCGCTGCACGGCTACCGGGCGCCGAGCTGTACCTGGTGGGTGAAAAACGCGGCGGCATCGAAAGCGCTGCCAAACAACTGAACGCCTTTGGCAAACCACGCAAGCTGGACAATGCGCGGCACTGCCAACTGTGGCTGGCCACCGTGGCCGACGCCCCGGCGGCTCCCGAGCTGGCGAGCCTGGCCCAGGTGTTTGAAGTGCCCCTGGCCGACGGGCCGCTCAAGGTCGTCAGCCTGCCGGGCGTGTTCAGTCATGGCCGCCTGGATCGTGGGACGGCGCTGCTACTGGAGCACCTGGACAAACTGCCCAGCGGTCACCTGCTGGACTTCGGCTGCGGCGCCGGCGTGCTGGGCGCGGCGGTCAAGCGGCGCTACCCGCACAATACCGTGACCTTGCTTGATGTGGACGCCTTCGCCACCGCCAGCAGCCGCCTGACGCTGGAGGCCAATGGCCTGGAAGGCGACGTGCTGACCGGTGACGGCATCGATGCGGCGCCGATGGGGCTGGATGCGATTTTGAGCAACCCGCCGTTCCACGTCGGGGTGCATACGGATTATTTCGCCACGGAAAATCTGCTGCGAAAAGCACGCCAACATCTGAAAAACGGCGGCGAACTTCGGCTAGTTGCCAATAATTTCCTGAAGTACCAGCCGCTGATCGAAGAGCACCTGGGCGTGTGCGCCGTCAAGGCCGAGGGCCAGGGTTTTCGCATCTACCGGGCCAAGCGCGGCTGACGGGCGTTTGAAAAAGAAGGCTTGCCGAATGGATTTTGCCAAGGCAGAATCCGCTCCGTCCTAGGGGAGTAGTCTCCCACGAGCACCATGCTCGTCCGGCATACGTCAACATACTTGGTCAGCAGGCCATGGCGTATGCGACCCAGGAGTCCGCACAGACGGACCGGGGTTTGACAAGACCTATGACACGCACACCTTACCCGGGGCGGGAAGGCTGTACGTGTCATAGCCGTGTCGACCCGCCCCTGGAAACCTACCTGATGCTGGATTCACTGCTCGTTCCTACCGCAATCGTTGCCCTGGCCGAAATCGGCGACAAGACGCAATTGCTCGCGCTCATCCTCGCCGCACGCTTTCGCAAACCCTGGCCGATCATCGCCGGTATCATCGCTGCGACCCTGGCCAACCACGCCGCCGCCGGTGCCGTAGGTGCCTGGTTTGGCAGTTTCTTTTCGGATGCGGTGCTGCACTGGATCCTTGCCGCGAGCTTCTGCGCCACGGCCTTGTGGACCCTGGTGCCAGACAAGCTCGACGACGATGAAACCAGCACCTCGCGCAAGTTCGGGCCGTTCCTGACCACCCTGATTGCGTTCTTTATCGCGGAAATCGGTGACAAGACGCAGATCGCCACCGTGATGCTGGCAGCGCAATATCCGGAATTGTGGCTGGTCATTATCGGCACCACCCTGGGTATGCTGATTGCCAACGTACCCGTGGTGCTGGCGGGGAATTTCGCGGCGGAGAAGCTGCCATTGACCCTGATTCGTCGCCTGGCAGCTTCGGCGTTCTTCATCCTGGCACTGGTGGCGGTGTACAAGGCCATGCAAAGCAGCGGTTGGATCTGACATACACCTTGTGGGAGCCGGCTTGCCGGCGATGGCGCCCCTGAAATCGGTACATGACTCAAGGACCTCATCGCCGGCAAGCCGGCACCTACACAGGACGCTTACTTCTTGGCCTGCTGGTACAGCGGCATCACTTTGGGAATCGCCGCCTGCAACGAGGCGATCCGGCTGCTGGAGGCCGGGTGGGTGCTCATGAACTCAGGCGGCGCGCCTTCGGAAGCCTTGGCCATTTTGTTCCACAGTGTGATCGCGGCGTTCGGGTCGTAACCGGCGCGGGCTGACAGCTCCAGGCCAATCAGGTCGGCTTCGTTTTCATTGCTGCGGCTGTTGGGCAAGGTCATGCCGTAATTGGCCACGGTGTCAGCCAGGGCCATGCTGTCCTGGCCCAGGCCCAGCAATGCGCCAGCGCCCTGCTTGGCCATCTCGATGCCGTAGGCCTTGGACATGGCTTCGCGGCCATGCTCGCGCAGGGCATGGGCAATTTCATGGCCCATGACCGCCGCCAACTCGTCGTCGGTCAACTTGAGCGTGTCGATCAAGCCGCTGTAGACAAAAATCTTGCCGCCAGGACCGCAGTTGGCGTTCATTTCGTCGCTCTTGATCAGGTTCACCTCCCACTTCCACTGCGCCGCATCCGGACGGAAGGTGGGTGCCTGGGCGATCAGGCGCTTGGCAATAGCCTGCACGCGCTTGGCGTTGGCGCTGGTCTTGTCCACCAGCCCCTTACCGCTGGCTTCACCCAGGGTCTGCTGGTACGACTGCGCGTACATCTGGTCGACTTCCTGGCTCGACAGCATGCTGAACATGTACTGCTTGCGTTCCACGCCCACGGCACCGCCGCTGGTGGTGTTGACCGACTGGCAACCGGCGAGCAGCAAGGCTGCGCTCAATGCCGTTACCGCCAATGATTTTTTCATGCACATTCTCCCTGAAAACATGGCGCGTATCGTAGGCCCTCCCTTGTATCGGCGCCAGATACACCTGACGCTTAACCGCTAAATTTCAGAGACCGCCCACGCCGGCGACCATTCTATTTACGACATCCCGACACTTTTACCGGGCACCCCCTCATGCCTGCCGCGTCTGTGGCCGATATAAAAGGCAGATCATGTCCCCTGCGCCCGGAGCTTTCATGAAATTCAAGTCGATTCAGTTTTCTGTTGCGGCATTGGCCGGGGCCATTGTCCTGAGCGTCGTGGCGGCCCTGGTGCTGTACGCGCTGTTCGCCGGCGCACGGACCCAAGAGATGGTGCAGGAACGCACCCAGGCGCAATTCGAACAAATCATCGAACAACGCCTTACGGCATTGGCACAAACCCAGGCCACGTTGATCCAACGCGAACTGGAAGCGCCACTGGTGATCGCCAAAGGCCTGGCCACCACCAATGCGCTGATGGGCATGAAGGACGCAAGCGGCGCCGCCCCGTTGCAGGTCAGCCGTGAACAACTGATCAACCTGCTGCACGAAACCGTGGTCCGCAACCCGAAAATCCTCGGTTCCTATATTGCCTGGGAACCCAATGCCATCGACCACAATGACGCCCACTATCTGAACACCACCGTCGTCGGTGTAGAGCCCACCAACGGACGCTTCATGCCATGGTGGTTCCGCAACCAGGACGACAGCCTGGCCCTGGAAAAACTCGCTGACCTGACCGACCAGAAAATCCTTTCTACCGGCATTCGCGCCAGCGAGTACTACCTCTGCTCCAAGGAAACCCAGAAGCCCTGCGCCATTGACCCGGCACCCTATCGCGTGGGCAACACCACGGTGATGCTGGCCTCGTTTATCGAACCGATCATGATCGACGGCGCGTTCCAGGGCATCGTCGGGGCCGACCTGCCGGTCAATTTCATCCAGGAAATGCTCAGCGCTGCAGACCAGAAGCTGTACAACGGTGCCGGCGAGATAGCGCTGATTTCCAGCAACGGCCGCCTGGTGGCCTACACCAAGGACCCGGGAAAACTGGGAGAAAAGGCCAGCGACCTGCTCGACAAGAGTGAACTGGATAACCTCGGCCAGCTGAAAGTCGGCGACGTGCGCTACGACATCGACCAGGCAAACGGGCATATCGAGCTGTTCCTGCCTTTCAACATCGGCCAGACCGATGCGCGCTGGACCCTGATGCTGCAACTGCCCCTGAGCGCAGTGATGGCCGACCTGCACACCCTGCAAGGTGACCTGGACGCCCAGCGCAAGGCCGATATTTTCGGCATGACCCTGGTTGGCCTGCTGATTGCCGGCATCGGCCTGCTGGTGATCTGGCTGGTGGGCCACGGCATTGCCCGCCCGCTCAAGCAAATGGTGGCGATGCTCAATGACATCGCCCAGGGCGAAGGCGACCTGACGCGCCGCCTGACCAGTGACCGCGCCGATGAACTGGGGGCGATTGCCGCGGGCTTCAATACCTTCCTGATCAAGCTGCAGGGCATGATCACCCAGGTGGTCAGTTCGGTGCAGAAGGTCAGCGACTCGTCGGAGCACACCGCCGACATCGCCATCCGCACCAACCAGGGCGTGCACAAGCAAATGGTCGAAATCGACCAGGTCGCCACCGCTGTGCACGAGATGACCGCCACCGCCCAGGACGTAGCGCGCAATGCCACCCAGGCCGCACAGGCTGCCACCCACGCCGACCAGGCCGCGAGCCAGGGCATGCAGATCGTGCGCGACACCTCCACGTCCATCGGCGCCCTGGCCCTGGAGATCGGTAAGGCGGTGGGTGTGGTCCAGGCCCTGGCCAAGGACAGCGAGAACATCAACGCGATCCTGATTGCCATCCGCGGTATTGCCGAGCAGACCAACCTGCTGGCCCTTAACGCCGCGATTGAGGCCGCGCGGGCTGGCGAACAGGGCCGGGGATTTGCGGTGGTAGCCGACGAAGTACGCAACCTGGCGCAGAAAACCCAGAAGGCCACCGAAGAAATCCAGACCATGATCCAGCAATTGCAACAAGGCACGCAGGATGTAGTGCGGGTCATGGAAGACAGCCAGCAGCGTACCGATGAAAGCGTGCAACACGCCGCCAAGGCTGCAAAGGCCCTGGAGACCATTACCCAGGCCGTGTCGGTGATCAATGACATGAACACGCAGATTGCCAGCGCGGCGGAGGAACAGAGCGCGGTGGCCGAGGATATCAACCGCAATGTGATCAATATCGGGCAGGTGGCCAATGAAGTGGCGGGGGGTGCGGATGAGTCCAGCGCCGCCAGTGCGGGGCTGACTCAGTTGGCGGAGCAGCAGCGGCGGTTGATCAATCAGTTCAGGGTCTAAAGGTTTCGGCGCCCTTAAATCCTCCCGACAACTTCCAGGCTCAACCCGGGGTCAAACACTCCGGCCCATTGAGCTTCGGATCATTGACCAGGTTGGCCAGCACCCGCTCGCGCAACGCCGTGGGCTCACTGGCCAACAACCCCTGCAACACATGCAGAGGCGTCTCGGGATCCAGCCAGGCCGCCTGCCCCGCCGCATCCAGAATCAACGGCCGGCGCTGGCTCTGCGCGGCCTGGGTAACCACCGCGGCACTCAACCACACTTGCTCCTGCACTGGGTAAGCCTCCCAGATCGCCGCGAAAAACAGGGTCGAGCCCTCCCCCGGCGTCAGCCAGTACGGCCGCTTGCGCTGAGTGCCGCGCCATTCATAAAAGCCATTGGCCGGCAGCAGGCAACGGCGCAGGCGAAAAGCCTCGCGAAACATCGGTTGTTCCGCCAGGGTTTCGGCGCGGGCGTGGGCCGGGGTGCGGGACAGATCGGTCAGCCACGGCGGTGTCAGCCCCCAACGTGCCCGCGCCAGGGTGCGCTGGCCGTCGACGGCACGCTGGATCAGCACCGAATCATTGGGGGAAATATTCCACTGGGCCTGTTGATCCGTCGGGAAACCTGGCAAGGCAGCAAAGGCGGGGTTCCAGCGAAACAGGGCATAACGTCCACACATGGGGCAACACGACTCTTGGGTAAACCGGTCGACAAGCCTAACAGACCAGCACGTCGGGGTAGCTGTCGGGCTCATCGCCAGGCAGTGGTTGCGCACCGATATATGCCGTGATCAGCTCGCGGGCACAGGTGGCCTGGTCGTTCTCCACTTCCAGGCCCAGCAGGCCGAAAATCGGCAGCTCACCCGTGCCACCGAGCAAGTGGCGCCCCACCAGATGAGCCGCGATGCCTTCGCTGGCAAGCATTTGTTGCAACAACTCGCCTTCCATCAGGTTTTCCGGCTCGTAGATTCGTTGCATGGCCGCCTCCCCCCTTTATTCATTTTCACTGCGCACTTCGAGCATCCATTCGTCACCGTGAACCTGCAGGTCGAAAACGATCGGCCGACAGCACACCTGGCAGTCTTCTATATAGTTCTGGTCACCACCGGACAAATCCACGGTTGTCTCGATCTGTTCACCACAATAAGGACAATCGTACAGCGCAGCTTCGAGCATCGCGGTCTCCCAAGTGACTTGTGCGTATAATCGCCGGTCTATTTGCAGGGCTTTTTCGTTTGATGCCATTTGTTCAGACCCCGCCCTGTCACTTATCGATCCAAACCTTTACTTACCCTAGCCGTTTCTAACAAGAGAGCATGATGGGCGAATTCGATACCATCCGACCTTACAACGACAGCGAAGTCCCGGCAGTGCTGGCCCGGCTGTTCAGTGACAAGGCCTTTCTGGACATCCTGACCCACTTTCGCTTCCCGCGCTTTGCCGGTGCCTTTGGCTGGCTGCTCAAGCCGCTGATCGCCCAGAAGCTGCGCCGTGAGTTCGCCGGTGTCACCACCGTCGCCACCTTGCAGGACAAAGTCGAGTTTTACGTCGACCACACCATTGATCGGGCGACCGACGGCGTCACCTATACCGGGGTCGAGCAGCTCAAGTCCGGCACAGCCTATGTGTTTCTGGCCAACCACCGCGACATCGTGATGGACCCGGCCTTCGTCAACTATGCGGTGTACCACGCCGGCCTGCCAACACCGCGCATTGCCATCGGTGACAACCTGCTGCAGAAGCCGTTTGTCAGCGACCTGATGCGCCTGAACAAGAGTTTTATCGTGCATCGCTCCATCACCGGGCGGCGCGAGAAAATGGCGGCTTATCAGTTACTGTCGGCCTACATCAACCATTCGATCCGCAACGACTGCCAGTCGATCTGGATCGCCCAGGCCGAAGGCCGCGCCAAGGATGGGGATGATCGCACCGAATCGGCGATCCTCAAGATGTTCCATATGAGCCGCAAGGACGAACCGTTCGCCGAAGTCATCCTGTCGCTGAACCTGACCCCGGTGTCCATCAGCTACGAATACGACCCATGCGACGCGGCCAAGGCTCGCGAGTTGTATATCCGCGCCACCACCGGCACCTACGCCAAGGCGCCAGGTGAAGATGACGTAAGCATTGCCCTGGGCATTACCGGCTACAAGGGTCGGGTCCATATCAACTTTGCACTGCCCATCACCGAGCGCTTTGAAGACACCAAGCTGTTGGCCATCGAGATGGATCGGCAGATTCTTGGCGGGTATCGGCTGTTTCCAGTGCATTACCTGGCATATGCACAGTGGAGCGACGCGGACCCGCAATTGCAGGTGCCGGCGGCGGCCGAGGTATTCCCGACCGATGAGCTGGCCAAGGCGAAAGCGGAGTGGGAGCGACGGCTCAATGCCTGCCCGGCGGAACACCGTCCGTATCTGGTGCTGCAATATGCGACGCCGGTGCGCAATCAGTATCGGGTCAAAGCCGGGATTCCCCTCTAAACAACACGGCGCAATCAACTGTAGGCGCTGGCTTGCCAGCGCCTACAGTTGCTTTGGCGAGCTTTACAGTCGGGTGCTGGCCCAGGACAGCAGCAGTGCCAGGGCCAGACAGGCAAAGGCGATGCGGTAGCCGAGGCGATGGCTGCGCTCGGTACGCACATCCAGAAACAACATCGGCTGATCAATCGCCCGATCTTCACTTTGCGCGGCGAGCCGGGCCATCGCCCGCTGCTCCCGCAGACGGGTTACAAACAGCAACCCGGCGCCTGGGCAGGCAATCAACAATGCAGTGGTGTTTAGCAGTAATGCCGGCAGCGACATCAAAAACCTCGATGCAACAGTGACCAGGTATCTATCCAGATACAAACCTGGACGATCTGCGCCCTCCTGCGCACCACAGCTCCCTCCCCCATTGACGGCTAATGTATCGAGTAATTTACAGCGTCACCTGAACGTCACCTTAACAAGCCACTCTGTTGCCCTTCGAACATCCGGGAGCTTGTCATGTTGCACGCGCAGAACCAGGATCGGCTGTACCTGATCGCCCCAAGCGATGAGCAAGAGGCGCTGGTCGGCGCACTGGCATTCAATGTCCAGGACCGGCACTGGCTGGTGTATTGCGCCCTCGGCGGGCATCAGCATGCCGACCTGCCGGAGCTGGACCTATCGACTGGGGTGAGTGTGCTGAACTTTTATGTCGAAACAGCGGCATGAACGCCACAGACACAAAAAAGCCGGGCCCGTGACTGGGCCCGGCTTTTTTACAAGCGATTACTGCGAGCTGAGGATCTGGCCGATGCTGGGATCCTTGAACAGGCGCGTCAGGGCATCACTCAATACGTCACTGACCAGCTTGGTGTTGGTTTCCTGGTTTGGCGCCATGCCGAAGCGCTGGTCCAGGGACGCAGCGTAACGGCCACTGTAGCGGCGGTTCCCCGCCGATACATCAGAGCGGAAGGTCGCGCCGATGGTGGCCTCGGTCACGTACAGGCCTTCCTTGGGCGACTGGTACTTCAACTCGGCCAGGGTCACGGTCAACTGCGGCGCGCCTGGCGAGTTACTGGTCGGGGTGAAGCCCAGCAGGCGCACGGCCGCTTCGGCCTGGGCTTGCAGCTTGGGCAGTACATCGGCACCGGTCACCGTGATGGCACTGGTTTCCGGGTACAGGCCGCCACGGGTGCCCAGGGTTGGCGACGGACGACCATCAACCACACGCACCGAGACCGGCTGGCCATGGCCCACGGGCGCCAATTGGGTGGTGAGCTTAGGTTGCGGGCTGAGTTGCTGCGGGCTGTGGGCGCAGCCAACCAGGGTCAAGCTGGTCACAGTGATCAAACCGAACAACAGGCGTTGCAACATGCTTTTCTCTCCAGAATTCAGGTACCGACAGCCCGGCAGTATAGCGGCCCGTCGCGGCCGGGAACTAGGGCCAGTTGCAACGTCAGACCCAGGCCGCCTGCTGCCGTTCAGTGTCACCGATATGTCATGCCGGGCTGGCATGCTTGCCCCCATTATCAGGAGGCCAACCATGCTCAATTTTCTCTGGCGCTTTTTCGCTGCCACGCCCGCCCATCGCAACTTTGCCCTGCTCGACCAGCAAGGTCGCTGCCAGGCGTTCAAGCAGTGCCGCCAACCACCTGTAGGTGAGGGTTGGGTCGAAGTCCAGGAGATCCGCCTGAGTTGGATGCACCATCCCCTGCCCGCCCGCGCCCGCATCAGCCCGCGCCGCGCACGGTCATCGCACCGCCTGCCGTTGACCGCCTGACCGAAGCGCTAATAAAAGTCATAAAACACGTCCATTTCCCCGCAGTTCTTCGCTACAATCTCCCCCCGATTATAAGGACGTCTCCTGATCGGGCCTCGCAGCATCGCTAATGCCCAGGTATTAGCTCCCCCGCACCGCCCACAGAGAGCCGCCCACACAGATCGAGTGAAGCTGGCGAGCTGGCTGTTTTGTCTGCAAACCTGCGCCTTTACCGAATCTGCCAGAGCTGCCATTGCGCTCGGCCACTTGAGTTGTTTGCCCGTTATGCCGCGTGTCGGCAGTGGTTTCGGGCCAGGTGCCAGGCTGGGGCAGCCCTTTTTTGAGGTTCACGTCTTCAAAAGAGCGTGAAAAAACGGGTTTTCACAACTTCACAAGAGTGTGGCGAGCAAATGAATAGTTTTGCGTTTGTACAAGCACCATCAACGTCTGGCACTGCCCAACCACACAGGACCGAGTACTCCTCAAAAAACGGAGTTTGAAGCCTGTCCGCTACGGATTTGGTTGCACGATCGGACGTACTTGACCATAAGTCGAATTGCCACAGGGGCCCTGAAATGCGTTCATATGCAGATAAGGCCTGGTCGGCAGCGTCCGCTGAAGTTGCAAAAAAATTGCGAAGAATCGGACATGGCGATCCTGGCCATGGGTAACCTGGGGCATCACGTGAACCGCCCCGTCACTCCTGGCAGCCATGCCGTCAATTTGGTGCTGCAGATTTTGGAGACGCGTTAAATGGCGCATAACGAAGCAGTCGACGTAGTACTGGTAGGTGCGGGCATCATGAGTGCCACCCTCGCCGTACTGCTCAAGGAGCTCGACCCCGGACTCAAGCTGGAAGTCGTTGAGCTGATGGATTCGGGTGCAGCAGAGAGTTCCAACCCGTGGAACAACGCCGGTACCGGCCACGCCGGGCTGTGCGAGCTGAACTACACCCCGCAGGCTGGCGATGGTTCCATCGACATCAAGAAAGCCGTGCACATCAACACCCAGTTCGAGGTATCGAAGCAGTTCTGGGCGTACCTGACCAAAAAAGGCACCTTTGGCTCCTCCAGGTCCTTTATCAGTCCAGTGCCGCACCTGAGCTTCGTACAGGGCGAAAAAGGTGTGTCGTTCCTCAAGAAGCGCTTTGAAACCCTCAGCCAGCATCATGCATTCTCGGATATGCACTACACCGAAGACCGTGCAGAAATGGCCGAGTGGATGCCGTTGATGATGCCAGGCCGCCCGGCTGACGAAAAAATCGCCGCGACCCGCGTGATGAACGGTACCGACGTCAACTTCGGCGCCCTGACCAACCAATTGCTGGCGCACCTGAGCAGCTCGCCGGATGCCCAGGTCAAGTACAGCAAGCGCGTCACCGGCCTCAAGCGCAATGGCGCTGGCTGGACCGTGAGCATCAAGGACGTTAACAGCGGCAACACCCGCCATGTCGACGCCAAGTTCGTGTTCCTCGGCGCCGGTGGCGCGGCCCTGCCGCTGCTGCAAGCGTCGGGTATCGAAGAAAGCAAAGGTTTTGGTGGCTTCCCGGTCAGCGGCCAGTGGCTGCGTTGCGACAACCCCGAAGTGGTCAAGCAGCACCAGGCCAAGGTCTACAGCCAGGCGGCCGTGGGTTCGCCACCGATGTCGGTGCCGCACCTAGACACCCGCGTGGTGGATGGCAAGAAGTCCCTGTTGTTCGGGCCATACGCCGGCTTCACCACCAAGTTCCTCAAGTTCGGTTCGTTCCTTGACCTGCCCATGTCGATTCGCCTCGGCAATATCGGCCCGATGCTGGCCGTGGCACGGGACAACATGGACTTGACCAAGTACCTGGTCAGCGAAGTGATGCAGTCCATGGAGCAGCGCCTGGAATCCCTGCGCCGCTTCTACCCCGAGGCGAAAGCCGAGGACTGGCGCCTGGAAGTGGCCGGCCAACGGGTGCAGATCATCAAGAAAGACCCGAAGAAAGGCGGCGTGCTGCAATTCGGTACCGAGCTGGTCGCGGCGAAAGACGGCTCGCTGGCCGCGCTGCTGGGCGCCTCCCCCGGTGCTTCGGTGACGGTTTCGATCATGCTGGAACTGATCGAGCGCTGCTTCCCGGCCCAGGCCGCCGGCGAGTGGGCAGCCAAGCTGCAGGAAATCTTCCCGGCCCGGGAAAAAGTCCTGGAGACCGATGCCGAGCTGTATCGCAAGATCAGCGTGCAGAACAACATCAGCCTGGAGCTGGTTGAGCAAGGCAGCGAGGCCCAAACCTACGCTTGAGCCCCTGTAGGAGCGAGCTTGCTCGCGCCTACACAAGGGCCATGAAAAACGCCCCGCTCTCGTGCTGAGAGCGGGGCGTTTTTTTGCCTGGGTGATTCAGCCGCGGGCGATTTTGATCAGCTCGATGTACTCATCCGCGTTGCGCTGGTCCTTGATCAGGTCCACGAAGGTCTGGCCATGCTCATCCTTGCCGTCGAGATCCAGCCCGGCTTCCTTGAAAAAGCCCAGGAACCGCTCGAAATCGTCGATGCGCAAGCCGCGATAGGCCTTGATCAGTTTATGCAGGGAAGGAGAAGTGGCGTCGACCGGTTCAAAATCCAGGAACAGCTTGATCTGATCGTCGCCGATCTCGTCACCAATCACTTGTTTCTTATCTTTACGCATTGCCGACTCCAGCCTGCAGACATGTACACGGGAGTGGAAGTCTACCTGCGGGACTCGCGCTTGTGTAGGAGCCGGCTTGCCGGCTCCTACAGAGCAATTGGTCAATCGAACTGGGCCAGCATCCAGCGATGGTACTCAGCCGTGCCGGCCTCGCCCTCACGGGGTGCCCAGCTCGCCAGTTCACCCTCGCCTACCGGGCGATAAGGCCCGGCCTTACACTCGAACATTACGCTGTCGGGCTCAAGCACGACCAGGCTGTGGAAAACACCGGGCGATAGATCAACCCCCAGGCAATCTCCACCCGCCTGCAAGACTCGCCGCTCCAGGATTTCGCCTGACTCGCTGAAAACCAGAATGCCCAGGCGCCCCTTGAGTACCAGCAAGGTCTCGGCTTTGTCAGCGGTAAGGTGGCGATGGGGCTGCACATAGGTGTGTGGCTGCAAACCGACAGCCATGCGATGGCACGGCTCTTCCATCTGGTGGAAATTGACGTTCTGCCGGCCGCGGGGGTTGCTGGCGGCTTTCTCGGCCAATTCGGCAAACAACGACTGATCAAGAAAACGCGCCATGGTTTACATCCCCTTCACAGCAAAGATGCCATTGGCATTGCGCCAGTAGCCCTTGTAGTCCATGCCATAACCGAAAATATAGCGGTCGATGCACGGCAGGCCGACGTAATCGGCCTTCAGGTCCGGGCGGGCCTTGCGGTCGTGGTCCTTGTCGATCAGCACGGCGGTATGCACTTTGCGTGCACCGGCGTGTTTGCAGAAGTCGATGATCGCGCCCAGGGTGTGACCTTCGTCGAGGATGTCGTCGATGATCAGCACGTCGCGGTCAATGAACGACACTTCCGGCTTGGCTTTCCAGAACAGGTCGCCGCCGCTGGTTTCATTGCGATAGCGCGTGGCGTGCAGGTAAGACGCTTCCAGCGGGAATTGCAGATGAGTCAGCAATTTGCCGGCGAAAATCAGGCCGCCGTTCATCACACAGAACACCACCGGGTTGGTATCGGCCATTTCGCGGGTGATGTGTGCGCCGACCTTGGCGATCGCCTCTTCGACTTGCGCTTCGGTGTACAGGCAGTCAGCCTCGCGCATGATTTGACGGATATGCTCGAGATCAGCGGACATGGCGCTCTCCAGGGGTACTGTGGCAAGAAAAGCGGGCGAAGGTACGCCTCTGGGACGCAACGTTCAAGCCTTTATGGACTAACGTACTTGTTGTCTATAGGACAACACCCTCGGATAGATTAATCTAGGCCGGTTTTTTTGCCCGCTGCCGGAGCCTTTCCCCATGCCCATCCGTGAGATCCGCCACCCGCTGATCCGACACAAGCTCGGCCTTATGCGCCGCGCCGACATTAGCACGAAGAACTTCCGTGAGCTTGCTCAGGAAGTCGGAGCGTTGCTCACCTACGAAGCCACCAAAGATTTGCCCCTGGAAAATTACGAGATCCCCGGTTGGTGCGGTCCCGTCCAGGTCGAGAAAATCGCCGGCAAGAAAATTACCGTGGTACCGATCCTGCGCGCCGGTATCGGCATGCTTGAAGGCGTGCTGAGCCTGATTCCCGGTGCCAAGGTCAGCGCTGTGGGCGTAGCCCGCAACGAAGAGACCCTGCAGGCCCATACCTACCTGGAAAAACTCGTCCCGGAAATCGACGAGCGCCTGGCGATGATCATCGACCCGATGCTGGCCACCGGCAGTTCCATGGTCGCCACCATCGATTTGCTGAAGAAAGCCGGCTGCAAGGACATCCGCGCCATGGTGCTGGTCGCAGCCCCCGAAGGTATCGCCGCCGTAGAAAAAGCGCACCCGGATGTAGTGATCTATACCGCATCCATTGATGAACGCCTGAACGAGCACGGCTACATCATCCCGGGCCTGGGCGATGCTGGCGACAAGATCTTCGGCACCAAGCAGAAGGACGCGTGAGCATGCAGGATGAATTCAACGACCCGCTTTGGCGCCAGATCCTGTCTGGCGCACAGATGCTCTTCGTAGCATTTGGCGCGCTGGTGTTGATGCCGCTGATCACAGGTCTTGATCCAAACGTTGCACTGTTTACCGCTGGCCTGGGCACGCTGCTGTTCCAGGTGGTCACCGGGCGCCAAGTGCCGGTGTTCCTGGCATCGAGCTTTGCCTTCATCACCCCGATCATTCTCGCCAAGGGCCAGTTCGGCCTCGCGGCGACCATGGGCGGTGTGATGGCGGCAGGTTTCGTCTACACCTTCCTCGGCCTGGCCGTGAAGATCAAAGGCACCGGCTTTATCGACCGGTTGCTGCCGCCCGTGGTCATCGGACCGGTGATCATCTCCATCGGCCTGGCGATGGCACCGATTGCCGCGAACATGGCAATGGGCAAGTCGGGCGATGGCGCCGAGCTGATTCATTACCAGACGGCAATGATGATCTCGATGCCTGCGCTGCTGACCACGCTGATCGTGGCAGTGTTCGGCAAGGGCATTTTCCGCCTGGTGCCGATCATTGCCGGGGTACTGGTGGGTTTTGGCATGTCGTTCTACTTTGGCGTGGTCGATACCGCAAAGATCGCCGCTGCACCGTGGCTCGCCCTGCCCCACTTCACCGCGCCGGAATTCAACTGGCAGGCGATTCTGTTCATCGTCCCGGTAGCCCTGGCACCGGCCATCGAGCACATCGGCGGCGTGATTGCCGTGGGTAGCGTGACCGGTCGCGATTACCTGAAAAAGCCCGGCCTGCATCGCACGCTGCTGGGTGACGGCATCGCCACCACCACTGCCGGCCTGTTCGGCGGCCCGCCCAACACCACCTACGCCGAAGTCACAGGCGCGGTGATGCTGACCAAGAACTACAACCCGAAGATCATGACCTGGGCGGCGATATTCGCTATCACCCTGGCCTTTGTCGGCAAGTTCGGCGCGCTGCTGCAGAGCATTCCAGTGCCAGTGATGGGCGGGATTCTGTGCCTGTTGTTCGGCTCGATTGCCGCAGTGGGGATGAATACCCTGATCCGTCACAAGATCGACCTGGGCGAAGCGCGCAACCTGGTGATTGTGTCGGTGACCCTGGTATTCGGGATAGGCGGCGTGCTGATCGGCACCGGCACCGGCCCGGACGACTTCGGCCTCAAGGGCATCGCCCTGTGCGCGGTAGTGGCGATTGGCTTGAACCTGCTGCTGCCGGGCAATGATGGCTGGAAACACAAGAAGCCGGACGAACCGTTGCTGTAACACCGAACCTCTGTAGGAGCCGGCTTGCCGGCGATGGCGTCCTTGAGCTCAATGCTCAATTCAAGGGCCTCATCGCCGGCAAGCCGGCGCCTACAGGGGGTGTTTACAGCTGGCCGAGACCATCGATCAACGCCTGGTTCTGCTCAGGTGTACCGATGCTGATCCGCAGGAACTGGGCAATCCGCTCCTGCTTGAAGTGCCGCACAATCACCCCTTGCTCCCGCAGCTTGGCCGCCAGGCCGGCCGCGTCGTGCCGTGGGTGACGGGCGAAGATGAAGTTGGCGGCCGAAGGCAGCACTTCAAAGCCTTTCTCCTGCAGTTGCGAAACCACCTTCTCACGGCTGTCGATGACCAGTTGGCAAGTCTTCTCGAAGTATTCACGGTCTTCGAAGGCTGCCGCCGCGCCAACAATCGCCAGGCGATCCAACGGATAGGAGTTGAAGCTGTTCTTGACCCGCTCCAGCGCCTCGATCAGGTCCGGGTGGCCCACCGCCAGGCCCACCCGCAAACCGGCCAGTGAGCGCGATTTGGAGAGGGTCTGGGTGACCAGCAGGTTGGGGTAACGGTTCACCAGGCTGATGGCGGTTTCGCCACCGAAGTCGATATAGGCTTCATCGACCACCACGACCGAGTCCGGGCTGGCCTTGAGCATCTGCTCCACCGCGTCCAGTGCCAGCACGCAGCCGGTCGGTGCGTTCGGGTTGGGAAAAATGATCCCACCGTTGGGCCTGGCGTAGTCCGCCACCCGGATCTGGAACTGCTCATCCAGCGGCACCGGGGCCGAGGCAATGCCATACAAGCCGCAATACACCGGATAAAAGCTGTAGCTGATATCGGGGAACAGCAACGGCAGATCGTGCTGGAACAGACCATGGAAGATATGGGCCAGGACTTCGTCGGAACCGTTGCCGAGGAACACCTGGCTCCCATCTACCCCGTAATACTTGGCCACGGCCTGCTTGAGCAGGTCGCTGTTGGGGTCAGGGTACAAACGCAGGTTGTCGTTCAACTGCGCCTGCATCGCCGCCAATGCTTTGGGCGATGGGCCGTAGGGGTTTTCATTGGTGTTGAGCTTGACCAGCCTGGTCAGCTTCGGCTGCTCGCCGGGCACATAAGGCACCAGGTCCTTGACGAAAGGGCTCCAGAATTTGCTCATGTCTTACTCTCCCTTGACGATGCGGTATTCGGCGCTACGGGCGTGTGCGCTCAACGATTCGCCACGGGCCAGCACCGAGGCGGTCTTGCCCAGCTGCGACGCCCCCTGAGGCGAGCAGAAGATGATCGACGAGCGCTTCTGGAAGTCGTACACCCCCAGCGGCGACGAGAATCGCGCAGTGCCGGAGGTCGGCAACACGTGGTTGGGACCGGCGCAGTAGTCGCCCAGGGCTTCGCTGGTGTGGCGGCCCATGAAAATCGCACCGGCATGACGAATCGACGGCAGCCAGGCCTGTGGGTCGGCCACGGACAGTTCCAGGTGCTCGGGAGCGATGCGGTTCGCCACTTCGATGGCCTGCTCCATGTCCCGCACCAGGATCAATGCACCACGCCCATTGATCGATTTCTCGATGATCTCGGCGCGTTCCATGGTCGGCAGCAACGTATTGATGCTGGCCGCCACCTTGTCGAGGAACTCGGCGTCGGGGCTGACCAGGATCGCCTGGGCGTCTTCGTCGTGCTCGGCCTGGGAGAACAGGTCCATGGCGATCCAGTCCGGATCGGTCTGGCCGTCGCACACCACGAGGATTTCCGAGGGGCCGGCGATCATGTCGATACCGACCTGGCCAAATACATGGCGCTTGGCGGTGGCGACGTAGATATTGCCGGGGCCGACCACCTTGTCCACCTTCGGCACACTTTCAGTGCCATAGGCCAACGCGGCAACGGCCTGGGCACCACCGATGGTGAACACGCGGTCAACCCCGGCGATGCAGGCAGCGGCCAGCACCAGTTCGTTGATTTCACCGCGCGGGGTCGGCACCACCATGACCACTTCGGTCACACCCGCCACTTTGGCCGGGATCGCATTCATCAACACCGATGACGGGTACGAAGCCTTGCCGCCTGGCACATACAGGCCGGCGCGGTCCAGCGGCGTGACTTTCTGCCCCAGTACCGTACCGTCGGCTTCGGTATAGCTCCAGGAGTCCTGTTTCTGTTTTTCGTGGTAGCTGCGCACCCGCGCTGCCGCGACTTCCAGGGCTTGGCGTTGAGGCGCAGTGATGCGTGTCAGAGCCAGCTCCAGGCGCTCACGGGGCAGGATCAGGTCAGCCATGGACTTGACGTCCAGACCGTCGAACTGGCGGGTAAAGTCCACCAGTGCCGCATCGCCGCGCTCGCGCACGGCCTTGATGATGTCGAGCACCCGCTGGTTGACCGAATCGTCGGACACACTTTCCCAGCTCAGCAGATGATCCAGATGATGGGCGAAATCCGGGTCGGCAGCGTTGAGTCGGGCAATTGCAGTGGACGTGGTCATAGCGAGGGCCTCAATAGAATTGGCAAAAACTCAGGCGCCCTAAACTAGCAGTCGTTTCCGCTTGGGCACCTGAGAATTCTGGCTATGAGGCGGATAGACGGGCGCGACCCAAGGCCGCGCAGGTGAGTCAACCGCGGTGTCGAGACTCCACTGCCTTGCGCAGGGTGTCGATCAACGCCTGGATACGGGCATGCTGCATTTTCATCGACGCTTTGTTGACGATCAGGCGGGAGCTGATGTCGGCGATAAAGTCCTGGGGTTCCAGGCCATTGGCGCGCAGGGTGTTGCCGGTGTCGACCACGTCGATGATCTTGTCGGCCAGGCCGATCAGCGGTGCCAGCTCCATCGAGCCATAGAGTTTGATGATATCGACCTGACGGCCCTGCTCGGCGTAATAACGCTTGGCGACGTTGACGAACTTGGTGGCAACCCGCAGGCGGCCTTTTGGCTCGACGTCTCCGACACGGCCGGCGGTCATCAGCTTGCACAGGGCAATACGCAGGTCCAGCGGCTCGTAAAGGCCCTGGCCGCCGTACTCCATCAGCACGTCCTTACCGGCGACACCGAGGTCGGCCGCGCCATGTTCAACGTAGGTCGGCACGTCGGTAGCCCGCACGATCAACAGGCGAACGTCGTCCTGGGTCGTGGGGATGATCAGCTTGCGGCTCTTGTCCGGATTCTCGGTCGGCACGATGCCCGCTTCAGCCAGAAGCGGCAAAGTATCGTCAAGGATGCGGCCCTTGGACAGTGCGATGGTCAACATGGGAAACGTCAGTCCTTCATCAGGCTATTGCTGTCCGGTCGCAAACGGCGCCAGACACAGATCGAGGCCATTACAGCCTCGATTTGAAACAAATTCAGCCAAGGTGTGCAAGCGCACCTCGTGCGGGCGCGTCCCTGCGCCCGTGCAGCAGGGACTAGCCCGGTACGCGGCGAATTTTTGCGCCGAGCATCTGCAGCTTTTCTTCGATGCACTCGTAGCCACGGTCTATGTGGTAGATGCGATCGATCAGGGTGTCGCCGTCAGCGCACAGCGCCGAGATCACCAAACTGGCCGAAGCCCGCAGGTCGGTCGCCATCACCGGCGCGCCCTTGAGCTGTTCGATACCGGTGACGATGGCAGTGTTACCTTCGACCTGGATCTTGGCGCCCATGCGGTGCAGTTCATACACGTGCATGAAACGGTTTTCGAAAATGGTCTCGATCACCGCGCCGGTGCCTTCGGCAATCGCGTTCAGGGAAATGAACTGCGCCTGCATGTCGGTCGGGAATGCCGGGTACGGAGCGGTACGCACGTTGACGGCTTTAGGTCGCTTGCCGTGCATGTTCAGCTCGATCCAGTCTTCGCCGGTGGTGATTTCGGCACCCGCCTCGCGCAGCTTTTCCAGGACCGCTTCGAGGATGGTCGGATCGGTGTCCTTGACCTTGACGCGACCACCGGTGACGGCAGCGGCAACCAGGTAGGTACCGGTCTCGATACGGTCCGGCATCACTTTGTAGGTCGCCGAGTGCAGGCGCTTCACACCGTCGATGGTGATGGTGTCGGTGCCGGCGCCGGTGATGTTGGCACCCATGGCGATCAGGAAGTTGGCCAGGTCGACCACCTCCGGCTCGCGCGCGGCGTTTTGCAGGACACTGCGGCCATTGGCCAGGGCAGCGGCCATCATGATGTTCTCGGTACCGGTCACACTGACGGTATCAAAGAAGAAGTTGGCACCACGCAGGCCGCCTTCCGGCGCCTTGGCCTTGATGTAGCCGCCCTCGACGTCGATGGTCGCGCCCATGGCTTCAAGACCACGGATGTGCAGGTCCACCGGACGCGAACCGATGGCGCAACCGCCAGGCAGCGCCACTTCGGCTTCGCCGAAACGGGCAACCATCGGGCCCAGGACCAGGATCGAGGCACGCATGGTTTTCACCAGTTCGTACGGTGCGATCAGGGTCTTGATGGTGCGCGGGTCGATTTCGACAGACAGTTTCTCGTCGATCACCGGCTCGATGCCCATGCGACCGAACAGTTCGATCATGGTGGTGATGTCGTGCAGGTGCGGCAGGTTGGCTACGGTAACCGGGCCATCGCACAGCAAGGTGGCGGCCAGGATCGGCAAGGCCGAGTTTTTAGCCCCGGAGATACGGATTTCGCCATCAAGACGGGCACCGCCGGTAATAATCAATTTATCCATAAGAATCTCGACGCCTTGGGGGCTCAGGTGCGCTCGGCCCAGGCCGCGCGACTGAAAAATTTCATAGTGACCGCATGGATGCTGCCATCGGTGATCCACGGGTTCAAATGGGCATAGATCTGCTGCTGACGCTTGACCGGGCTCAATGCCGCCAGTTCATCGCTAATCACGTTCAGCTGGAAATTGCAGCCTTCGCCTTCAACTGCAACCTCAGTATTCGGCAGCTTTCCTTCAAGGAAGCTTTTAACTTCTAGGGCCTGCATGCTCAACCTCTATCGGCGCC
Source organism: Pseudomonas fluorescens (assembly GCF_000730425.1). Classification (NCBI taxonomy): domain Bacteria; kingdom Pseudomonadati; phylum Pseudomonadota; class Gammaproteobacteria; order Pseudomonadales; family Pseudomonadaceae; genus Pseudomonas; species Pseudomonas fluorescens. The sequence goes on from NZ_CP008896.1 coordinate 2,743,984, forward strand.
CAGTGCGCGCGGGTCGCACATCATACAAAAAAGCCCCGCGCCTGCGAACCCCGCATAGCAGGACTCTGACGGGGGGCTTCTTCAATAATGTGTATTAAGGATGCGCCAACAGCTCGGTCAGACCAGAAACCTGGGCGATTTCCCGCATATCCTCGGGCAATGCGCGAATAGTGACAGGTTTGTTGACCTTTGCTGCGTCACGTAGGAAACACAAGAGCAATGACAAGCCAACACTGCTGGACTTCACCACCGACGAGCAATCGAGGACCAATACCGGCGCAGTGCTGGCATTGATCAGCGCCTGGCCCTGCTTGCGCAGTGCCGGCCCGGTGCTGTAGTCGAGCACGCCACTGAGGAGCAACTCGCCGGCCTGGCCTTGACGAACAGCCGATTCGATCATGGGGCCTGCTTCTCTGCTGCTTCTTCGGTCACTTCCTTGGCCTTGGCCACCTCACCGGCCCAACCATTGATGGTCTTGTCCAGGTCGTTGCCATTGCGCTGCATGGCATCGGCGAACTGATCACGGAACAGCTTGCCGATGTTGATGCCGTTGATGATCACGTTGCGCACCTTCCATTCACCGTTGATTTTCTCAAGGGTGTAGGAAACCGGATAAACCGAGCCATTGTTGCCCTTGACCTGCATGTCTACGCTGGTGCGGGTGCCGGACTCATCCTTGGCGGGGGAAACCACGATGCCCTGGTTGTTGTATTCCAGCAGGGCATTGCCATAGAACTGCATCAGGCTGCGCTTGAAGTTTTCCTGGAAGCGCTGCATCTGCTCGGGTGTAGCCTTGCGCGAGTACTTGACGGTCATGATGCTGCGGGAGATGCCGTCAGCGTCGACCACAGGGCCCACGATACCGTTGAGGGCATCGTAGAACGCGCTTGGGCTCTGCTTGTACTGCTCCTTGTTCGCGGCAAGGTCAGCCAGCAGTTCTTTGGTGGTTCTATCAATAATGTCATGCGCCGAAGGCGCCGCCACGGCGTTAGCCATCAATGGCAAGGCTGCCAACAGCACCAACAGGCCACGTCGCAAGGTAGAGATCATGAACAAACTCCTCATTTGGCGTCTTTACTAACCGTGTTAAGCAGGAATTTACCGATCAGGTCCTCCAGTACCAACGACGACTGTGTGTCATGAATGGTCGAACCATCCTTGAGCAAGGCTTCCTCCCCGCCCACGCTGATACCGATGTACTTCTCGCCCAGCAGACCCGCCGTGAGGATAGACGCCGTGGAGTCAGATGGCAGGTTATCTACCTTCTTGTCCACTTGCAGGGTCACTCGGCCGGTGAAACTGTCGCGGTCCAGATCGATTGCCGTGACCTTGCCGATGGTCACACCGGCCATGGTCACTTTAGCTCTGACCGTCAAACCGGCGATATTGTCGAAGTAGGCGTAAAGTTTATAGGTATCGGCGGCCGGGCTGGCCGACAGGCCGCTGACTCGCAGGGCGAGCAGCAGTAAAGCCAGGATGCCAGCCAGCAAGAAAAGGCCGACACCGATTTCCACAGTGCGGTTTTGCATCAGAAATCTCCAAACATCAAGGCGGTCAAAATGAAGTCAAGGCCCAGTACCGCCAACGAGGCGTATACAACGGTCTTGGTGGTGGCTCGACTGATCCCTTCTGAAGTGGGCTCACAGTCATAGCCCTGGAATACGGCGATCCAAGTCACGACAAAGGCGAAGACAATGCTTTTGATAATGCCATTGAGCACGTCACCGCTGAAAGTCACGCTGTTCTGCATGTTGGCCCAGTAGGAGCCCTCGTAGACCCCCAGCCAGTCCACCGCTACCCACGAACCGCCCCAGATCCCGACCACGCTGAAAATCATCGCCAGCAGTGGCAGGGAGATGAAGCCGGCCCACAGGCGCGGGGCAACAATGTACTTGAGCGGGTCCACACCGATCATTTCCAGGCTGGACAGCTGTTCAGTGGCCTTCATGTTGCCGATCTCGGCGGTCAAGGCCGAACCGGCACGCCCGGCAAACAGTAACGCCGTGACCACCGGCCCCAGTTCACGCAGCAGCGTCAGCGCAACCATCTGCCCCACTGCCTGCTCGGAACCATAACTGGACAGGATATTGAAGCCCTGCAACGCCAGCACCATGCCGATGAACACCCCGGAGACCACGATGATCACCAGGGACATCACGCCCACCGAGTGCAGCTGTTTGAGCAGCAGGCCAAAGCTGCCGCCGATACCGCCGCGGCCAAGCAAGGCGTGAAACAGGAAAATCGTCGAACGCCCGAGCACTTCGACGATGTCGATGCCGGAACGACCGAAAAGGCGAACCTTCTCGATTAAAGATGTCTTGCGCATCAGCGCTTCCCCAGAAGATCTGCGCGGTAATCCGCTGCCGGAAAATGAAAAGGCACCGGGCCATCAGGGTCGCCGGTCATGAATTGGCGGATCCGCGGGTTATCAGCATTCATCAACTCCTCAGGCGTACCCTGCCCCAACACCTGGCCATCGCCGACGACATAGAGGTAGTCGGCAATGCTCGCGGTTTCAGCCAGGTCATGGGAAACCACGATACTGGTGATGCCCAGTGCATCGTTGAGCAGGCGGATCAGGCGCACCAATACGCCCATGGCGATAGGGTCCTGGCCGACGAACGGTTCGTCATACATGAGGATCTGGGGGTCGAGGGCAATCGCGCGCGCCAGGGCGACACGCCGCTTCATACCGCCGGAGAGCTCATCGGGCATCAAGTCGATGGCACCGCGCAGCCCGACAGCTTGCAACTTCAGCAATACAATGTCGCGAATCATCTCTTCGGACAGCTGGGTGTGCACCCGCAGCGGGAACGCGACGTTTTCGAAAACGTCGAGGTCGGTGAACAGAGCGCCGCTCTGAAACAGCACCCCCATGTGCTTGCGCGCATCGAACAGGTCGCTGCGCGACAGGGTCGGCAGGTTCTGGCCATTGACCCAGACTTCCCCGGCGGTGGGGCGCAGTTGCATACCCATCAGACGCAGCAGGGTCGTCTTGCCACAGCCGGACGGCCCCATGATGCCCGTCACCTTGCCGCGGGGAATGCGAATATCGACGTTATTGAAGATGCTGCGCGTACCGCGCTTGAAGGAAAGGCCCTTCAGCTCGACCGCGTAGGCGTTATCGGCACTCATCTAAACTCCTTGGGATGCAGCTTCTCACTCAGACACCATGTTTGGGACAACTGCTTGCGACAGTTAGACACATGTGGACCGCGCGGACCGAACTGGCGGCGAACTATATCACTGCTGACATAAAGCGCCCAAGGCCGCAGCAGAGCTTGTTCAGAAACAGGACAGGTAAAAGCGCATTTGAACGTGATCTCGCATCCGAGTAGAACAAACCCTGACGAACTTGCGTGAGGGAATTGATCATTACCGCTATAATCGCCGACTTTTCGTCAGGCTATACGATTTCAGACATGAGCCAATCCAGCGACCTTATTCAATCCGCACAACGCACCATCCGCCTCGAGCTTGAAGCCGTAGAAGGCTTGCTGGCCCATATCGACGCAGATTTCGTACGCGCCTGCGAGATGATTCTGGCCAGCAAAGGCCGGGTTGTCGTGGTCGGCATGGGCAAGTCAGGCCATGTCGGCAACAAGATTGCCGCCACCCTGGCGAGCACCGGCACCACGGCGTTTTTCGTGCACCCGGCCGAAGCCAGCCATGGTGACATGGGCATGATTACCCGCGATGACGTGATTCTGGCCCTGTCCAATTCCGGCACCACCAACGAAATCGTGACCCTGCTGCCCCTGATCAAGCGCCTGGGGATCAAGCTGATCAGCCTGACCGGCAACCCGGACTCGACGCTGGCCAAGGCCGCCGAAGTCAACCTGAACGTACATGTGGCCCACGAGGCCTGCCCGCTGAACCTGGCGCCGACCTCCTCCACCACCGCCGCCCTGGTCATGGGCGACGCCCTGGCCGTGGCGTTGCTGGAAGCCCGTGGCTTTACCGCCGAAGATTTCGCTTTTTCCCACCCAGGTGGCGCCCTCGGCCGTCGCCTGCTGCTGAAAGTGGAAAATGTGATGCATACCGGCGATGAACTGCCCCAGGTACAACGCGGCACCCTGCTCAAGGATGCGTTGATGGAAATGACCCGCAAGGGCCTGGGCATGACCGTGATCCTCGAAGCCGACGGGCGCCTGGCCGGGGTCTTCACCGACGGCGACCTGCGCCGCACTCTGGACCGCACCATCGATATCCATACCGCGACCATCGATCAGGTCATGACCCCTCACGGCAAGACTGCACGCGCTGAAATGCTGGCGGCTGAGGCCCTGAAGATCATGGAAGACCACAAAATCGGCGCCCTGGTGGTGGTCGATGAGGCCGATCATCCGATTGGCGCCCTGAATATGCACGATTTGCTGCGCGCGGGAGTGATGTAAATGAACACCGACCTGTTGCAACGGGGCAAGGCCATCAAACTGGCGATTTTCGATGTGGATGGCGTGCTGACCGATGGTCGCCTCTACTTCCTCGAAGACGGTAGCGAATTCAAGACATTCAACACATTGGACGGCCAGGGCATCAAGATGTTGATGGCCTCTGGTGTGCAAACTGCGATTATCAGTGGTCGAAAGACTCCGGTCGTGGAGCGCCGCGCACAAAACCTGGGGATTCCTCACCTCTATCAGGGGCGCGAGGACAAACTGGTGGTCCTGGATGAGCTTCTTGGCAAACTCAACCTAAGCTATGAGCAGGTTGCCTATCTGGGCGACGACTTGCCTGACTTGCCGGTGATTCGCCGCGTCGGCCTGGGCATGGCCGTGGCCAATGCTGCGTCGTTTGTCCGCGAACACGCCCACGGCATTACCCAGGCCCGTGGCGGCGAAGGCGCTGCCCGCGAGTTCTGCGAACTGATCCTGCGAGCCCAGGGCAGCCTTGAAGCGGCCCACGCCGCCTACCTATAGAGCCTTCTATGCTGAGCAAAAAGATTCGCAACTTCCTGATATTCGGAGCCATCGCCGCACTGTTCCTCGCGGTGGGCTACTGGAATATCAGCCCGGAGCGCTTCCTCGACCAACCTGTTGCGCAGGTCGACCAGGGCGCCATCGACTATTACGCCACCAACGCCTACAGCGTGCAGTTCCTGCCTGACGGCAAGGTGCAGTACGAAATGACGTCGGACAAGGTCGAACACTTGAAGGCCTCGGAGGTCACATTGCTGACCAATCCGGACCTGAACCTGTATCGCGGCACCGAATTCCCGTGGCACGTCACCAGCAAGCGTGGCGAGGTCAACCCGGACGGCACCGAAGTGGAGTTGATCGACTCGGTACGCGTTGCCCGTACCGACGCCCAGAAGCGCGAGACCATTATTACCAGCAGTCGCATGACCGTATTCCCACAGAAGCAATATGCGCAGACCGAGCAAGACGTTAGAATCGACGGCGCTGGCGGTGTATCGACTGGCAAAGGAATGAAAGCGTATTTGAAAGAAAGCAGGATACACCTGCTATCGAACGTAAGAGGACAGTATGAGGCTCGTTAAAACCCTCCCTATTTTGCTCGGTCTGGGCGCAGCACTGGGAAGCGTGAGCGCCTGGGCTCTGCCGAACGATAGCCAGCAACCGATCCACATCTCGGCTGACGATGCGCAGTTGGATGACAAGAAAGGCATCGCGACCTACACCGGCGGCGTGATCATCACCCAAGGGTCGATGAAGATCACTGGCAACACGGTGACCCTGACTCGCACCCAGGCTGGCGATATAGACGTGGTGACTTCAGTAGGCAACCTGGCTTACTTTGAGCAGCAGCAGTCCGCTACCGATCCTGGCCCAATGAAGGGCTACGGCAAGACCATCCAGTATCACGCCCAACAGAACCGCATCGTGCTAATCGACCAGGCCAAGGTGCTGAGCCCCGATGGTAACTCCACGGAAGGTGAAAAAATCACCTATGACACCGTGAAGCAAGTCGCCAATGCCGGTCGCGCCAACGGCAACAAGGTCACTACACCACGTCCGCGCATCGACATGGTTATCCAGCCGAAGAAGAAGGCCCAGTAATGGCAACCCTGAAAGCCCAGCATCTGGCCAAGGCCTATAAAAGCCGTCAGGTCGTGCGCGACGTCAGCCTGTCGATCGACAGCGGCCAGATCGTCGGCCTGCTTGGCCCCAACGGTGCCGGCAAAACCACCTGTTTCTACATGATCGTAGGCCTGGTCCAGGCCGACCAGGGGCGTGTGTTGATCGACGACCTGGACGTCAGTCACCAGCCGATGCACGGTCGTGCACGGGCTGGTATCGGCTATCTCCCACAGGAAGCGTCGATTTTCCGCAAACTGTCAGTGTCCGACAACATCATGGCGATCCTTGAAACCCGCAAGGAGCTGGATCGTGACGGACGCCGCCAGGAGCTGGAAAGCCTGCTGCAGGAGTTCCACATCAACCATATTCGCGACAACCTCGGCATGAGCCTGTCCGGCGGCGAGCGTCGCCGCGTGGAAATCGCCCGCGCCCTGGCCACTGCACCGAAGTTCATCCTGCTGGATGAGCCCTTCGCCGGTGTCGACCCGATCTCGGTAGGCGACATCAAGCAGATCATCCATCACCTAAAGGCCAAGGGGATCGGCGTATTGATCACCGACCACAACGTGCGCGAGACCCTGGATATCTGCGAAACCGCGTATATCGTCAACGACGGTCAACTGATTGCCGAAGGTGATTCTGCCACTATCCTGGCCAACGAACTGGTCAAGGAAGTGTATCTGGGGCACGAGTTCCGCCTGTAAACACCGTAGTGCCAGGACATTCGCCATCAGGCGCGGGAGTCAATAAAAACCTCATTATTTTTATTGTTACCGCGCTCTAGGCAAAGCCCCCGATATCAGGCATATAATTTGCTTATGTTTGGCGCTCACGCGCCCTGTCGTGGATGGCGCATTGCGCCGGCGAATAAGGTGTTAAGCCCCTGCCATGAAACCATCGCTAGTCCTGAGAATGGGCCAGCAGCTGACGATGACACCGCAGCTGCAACAGGCCATCCGCCTGCTCCAATTGTCGACCCTGGACCTGCAACAGGAAATCCAGGAGGCCCTGGAGTCCAACCCGATGCTCGAACGCCAGGAAGAAGGCGACGACTTCGACAATGCCGACCCACTGGCCGACAACATAGAGCAAAAACCCAACACCGACGTCCAGGAACCGTCCTATCAGGAAACCGCCCCCACAGTGGATAACCTGGAAGAAGGCGAATGGAACGAACGCATCCCCAATGAACTGCCGGTGGATACGGCCTGGGAGGATGTCTACCAGACCAGTGCCAGCAGCCTGCCCAGCAACGACGATGACGAGTGGGACTTCACCACCCGCACCTCCGTCGGAGAGAGCCTGCAGAGCCACTTGCTGTGGCAACTGAACCTTGCCCCGATGTCCGACACCGATCGCCTGATCGCCGTGACCCTGATCGACTGCATCAATAATCAGGGCTACCTGGACGAGACTCTCGACGAAATCCTCGAGGCCTTCGATCCGGAACTGGACATCGAGCTGGACGAAATCGAAGCGGTCCTGCACCGCATCCAGCAATTCGAGCCTGCCGGTATCGGCGCACGCAATCTCAGCGAGTGCCTGTTGCTGCAACTGCGCCAGTTGCCCGCCAAGACCCCGTGGCTGGCCGAAGCCCAACGCCTGGTCACCGACTATATCGATCTGCTGGGCAGCCGCGACTACAGCCAGTTGATGCGCCGGATGAAGCTCAAGGAAGATGATCTGCGCCAGATCATTGAACTGGTGCAGAGCCTTAACCCCCGTCCCGGCTCGCAGATCGAGTCCAGCGAAGCCGAATATGTCGTCCCCGATGTAATTGTGCGCAAGGACAACGAGCGCTGGCTGGTGGAACTGAACCAGGAGTCGGTGCCACGCCTGCGAGTCAACCCGCAATACGCAGGTTTCGTGCGCCGGGCCGATACCAGCGCCGACAACACCTTCATGCGTAACCAGTTGCAGGAGGCGCGCTGGTTCATCAAGAGTCTGCAAAGCCGTAACGAGACGCTGATGAAAGTGGCCACCCAGATCGTCGAACACCAGCGCGGCTTCCTGGAGTACGGCGACGAGGCAATGAAACCGTTAGTGCTGCATGACATTGCCGAAGCCGTGGGCATGCATGAATCGACTATTTCCAGGGTGACCACGCAGAAATTCATGCATACCCCACGGGGCATATATGAGCTGAAATACTTTTTCTCCAGCCACGTCAGCACCTCCGAAGGCGGCGAATGCTCGTCCACGGCGATCCGCGCGATCATCAAAAAACTGGTTGCTGCGGAAAATCAGAAAAAGCCGTTGAGTGACAGCAAGATCGCTGGTTTACTGGAGGCACAAGGCATTCAGGTCGCCCGTCGAACCGTCGCCAAGTACCGCGAGTCCCTTGGGATCGCGCCTTCCAGCGAGCGTAAGCGGTTGATGTGACGGGCGGGCCACAGCGTTCCAGTGGCGGGTATTCCTACCCGCCGCTTTATGCACTGGCAACGAAGGAGAAGCTGTATGCAAGTCAACATCAGTGGACACCAACTGGAAGTGACCGAACCGCTGCGCGCCTACATCAGCGAGAAGCTCAAACGAATTGAGGGGCATTTCGACAAGATCACCAATGTGCAAGTCATCATGTCTGTCGAAAAGCTGAAGCAGAAAATCGAAGCCACCTTGCGTATACCCGGCGGGGAAGTAGTCGCCAATGCAGAGCATTCAGACATGTATGCCGCCATTGACGACCTCACCGACAAGCTGGATCGCCAAATCAAAAAGCATAAGGAAAAGCAGCAAAGCCTTCTTCAAGGCACAGGCCGCTAACACTCCCCACCCATGATTCGACTTGAAACCATCCTGACCCCCGGCCGTTCCCTCGTGAACGCGCCGGGCGGCAGCAAAAAGAAAGCCCTCGAACAGATTGCCAACCTGATCAGTCGCGAAGTGCCTGAACTGTTGATGCAAGATGTGTACGAGGCCCTGATCGCGCGTGAAAAACTCGGCTCAACCGGTTTTGGCAACGGCATCGCGATTCCTCATTGCCGCCTCAAAGGCTGTGAAACACCGGTAAGCGCCCTGCTGCACCTGGACACCCCCACTGATTTCGACGCCATCGATGGCGCCCCGGTTGACCTGCTGTTTGTGCTGCTGGTCCCGGAGGCAGCCACCGATGCGCACCTGGAACTGCTCCGGCAGATTGCCAGCATGCTCGACCGTGAAGAAGTACGTAAGAAACTGCGTAGCGCCAGCACCAATGAGGCGCTGTATCAGGTTGTCCTGGATGAGCAAAGCGGGCATTAATCATGCGTTTGATCATCGTCAGCGGACGTTCCGGCTCGGGTAAAAGTACTGCCCTCAACGTGCTTGAGGACAATGGGTTTTATTGCATCGACAACTTGCCGGCCGGCCTGCTGCCAGAATTGGCCGAACGCGCGTTGATCCATACCGAGCTGGCACAACCATTGGTGGCAGTGTCGATCGACGCACGCAACTTGCCCAGCCACCTCACGCGATTCCCGGAGTTGCTTGAAGAGGTACGCGCCAAGCATATCCATTGCGATGTGCTGTACCTGGATGCCGACGAAGAAACGCTGCTCAAGCGCTTCTCGGAAACCCGTCGCCGCCACCCGCTGAGCAGCCCGCACCGCTCGCTGGCGGAAGCCATCGAGGACGAGACCAAGCTGCTGGGGCCAATCATCGATTTGGCCGACCTCAAGATCAACACCACTAGCCTAAACCTTTACCAACTGCGTGATGCCATCAAGCTACGCCTGCTGAACCAGCCGGAACCCGGCACGGCATTCCTGGTTGAGTCCTTTGGTTTCAAGCGGGGCATGCCAGTGGACGCCGACCTGGTGTTTGATGTGCGCTGCTTGCCAAACCCTTATTGGAAACCGGAACTGCGCGATCAGTCAGGGCTGGACCAGCCAGTTGCCGAGTACCTGGCAGCTCAACCGGATGTTGAGGAGATGTTCCAGGATATCTCCAGCTACCTGCTCAAGTGGCTACCGCGCTTTGCCGCCAGCAACCGGGCCTATGTCACCATTGCCATCGGCTGTACCGGCGGGCATCACCGCTCCGTCTACCTGACCGAGCGCCTGGGCCAGGTCTTGCAGAAAACCCTCAAGAATGTCCAGGTTCGCCACCGCGACCTTAGCTGAAAGGAACACCTTCGCGATGCCCGCTCTGGAAATTGAAATCATCAACAAACTGGGCTTGCATGCCCGCGCCTCGGCTAAATTTGTCGGGGTTGCGGGCCAGTTTCCTTGCCAGATCCGCGCCGGGCGTACACCAGAATCCATGGTCGACGGCAAAAGCATCATGGCCATGATGATGCTGGCTGCCGGCAAGGGCACCACGATTCATCTGAAGACCGAAGGTGAGCAAGAACAGGAAGCGCTGGATGCACTGGTGAAGTTGATCAACAACTACTTCGATGAAGGCGAATAGCCCTCGCCCAACCTGAACCCCCTGCGTACGGGCTTATGTAGGAACTGGCTTGCCAGCTCCTACATTGGTTTGCGCGTCAGCCCAGCGCTGTATCCATGGCCATCATCAAGCAAAACCCGATGCACAAGCCAAGACTGGCAAGCTTGTCATGGCCGTTACGCCGCGACTCGGGGATCACCTCATGAGTCACCACCAATAACATCGCTCCGGCCGCCAGTGCCAGGCCCAGCGGCAACAGCATCTCGGCCAGGCTGACCAACCAGGCACAGAGCACGGCAAACACCGGCTCTACCAAACCCGAGGCAGCACCGATCAGGAATGCCTTGACCCGCGACATCCCGGCCCCTGCCAGTACCAACGCAATCACCAGCCCTTCGGGCACATCCTGCAAGGCAATGCCCATGGCCAGGCTATCCGCGTCGGGCATGCCGCCACCGGCAGAGACACCGACAGCCATGCCTTCGGGAATATTGTGGGCGATGATTGCAAACACAAAGAGCCAGATACGCGGTGGAATCACCGGTTTGTCAGGCGTACCCACCAGCATTTCCGGGCTGGCCCCGGAAACCTTGCGATCCACCAGGAACAAACCGAACGCCCCCAGCATGATGCCAAAGCTGATCAAGCCGCTGGAGGCCCAGGGCGTCAGCCCCAGGTTTTCGGCGGCGGCAATCCCCGGCACGACCAGGGAAAACGCCGTCGCCGCCAACATCACGCCAGCACCAAAACCCAATAGTGTGTCGCTGACCGCCAACGGCATCCTCCGGATCACCAGCACCGGCACCGCCCCCAACGCCGTGCCCAACGCACAGATCGCCCCACCTTGCAGCGCGCGCAGGATCCGCGGTTCCAGGTTCAGCCAGGCCAGCCCGTGGGCCACCAGCAATGCAGTTCCCGCCAATAGCAGCAGCGAGCCAAATGCATAGCGGAACATTCGCACGCTGCTGATCGCCAGTGTTTCAGTGCCCATAGTCGGCCTTAGGTCTTGTCATGAGAGTGCATTAAGCCAGTGCAGCCTGGTAGCGCTCAGCGACTTCCGGCCAGTTGATAACACTGTAGAAGGCATTGATGTACTCAGGACGGCGGTTTTGATACAGCAGGTAGTAGGCGTGTTCCCATACGTCCAGACCGAGGATAGGCGTATTGCCGCTCATCAGCGGGCTGTCCTGATTGCCACTGCTTTCGACCACCAGGGTCTTTTGTGGGGTCACACTCAGCCAGGCCCAACCACTGCCGAAGCGGGTCAGCGCGGCCTTGGTGAAGGCTTCCTTGAACCCATCAAAACCACCCAGTTGCGCATCAATCGCCTGACCCAGGGCGCCCTCAGGCTTACCGCCCCCCTTGGGCGACATGACCGCCCAGAACAACGAGTGGTTGGCATGCCCGCCCCCCTGGTTGATCACCGCAGCACGGAGTTTTTCCGGCAATTGCTGGACGCTGGAGACCAGTTTCTCGATAGGCCAGCCTGCGAACTCTGTGCCTTCGACGGCGGCATTGAGGTTATTGATATAGGTCTGGTGGTGTTTGGTGTAGTGAATCTCCATGGTTTGCGCATCGATATGCGGCTCCAGGGCATCGTAGGCGTAAGGCAAGGCAGGCAAGGTGTAGGACATATCAATGTGCTCCATAAAAAGGGCTGTTGCGGGTCGACGCATCCGTCTGCGTCCTATTGCTGCCCAGCAAGCGATGGGTACGGGGGTACTCGCCGTGATCGCTGATGAAATTCAACAGTTCGACGTAGGTCTTGCTGCTCTGACGCAAGGCCGCCTCACGCAAGGGCTGAGGTAGCCGAGTGTCCTGCATGGCCTGCAGCAAACGCTGGTGAATGGCGCAGAGGTATTCGGCGCTTTCTTCAGGCTGATTCAGACGCAGATGCAGGTCCGCCAGGTTGTGATGGGATATAACGCAGGCTGCCACCGCCTCGTCGGCATCACCCCAGCGCTCGAACAACACTTGAGCCAACGCCAGGGCTTGAAGGTAATGCTCGCGGGCATCCACCAGTTCGCCCTGCATAAAGCAGCGATTGGCCCGTTCGATCGTGCGTTTCCAGTGCTCCATGGTGAGCCTCCAAAGCAGGGTCGGTAATTACACGCCACCTGCCGTGAGCTTTTCCGGATCCAGGAGGACTTCCAGTTGGCTGCGGGGCAAGTCGGTGTGTTCGAGCGCCACATCAATCACCGGGCGGCCTTGTTGATAGGCTTTTTTGGCGATTTCAGCGGCCTTTTGGTAACCAATGATCGGGTTGAGTGCAGTGACCAGAATCGGGTTGCGCGACAGCGCTTCCTTGAGCTTGGGTTCGTTGACCTTGAAGCTGGCGATGGCCTTGTCCGCCAGCAAACGGCTCGAATTGGCCAGCAACTCCAGGCTGCCGAGCAGGTTCTGGGCAATGATCGGCAGCATTACGTTCAGCTCGAAGTTGCCGGATTGACCGGCGACCGTGATCACACTGTCGTTGCCGATCACTTGAGCCGCGACCATCGCGGTAGCCTCTGGAATCACCGGATTGACCTTGCCCGGCATGATCGACGAGCCAGGCTGCAGGCCTTCGAGCTCAATTTCACCGAGGCCTGCGAGTGGACCGGAGTTCATCCAGCGCAGGTCGTTGGCGATTTTCATCAACGATACGGCAATGGCTTTCAACTGGCCGGAGACGGCGACGGCAGTGTCCTGGGAGCCAATCAAGGCGAACAGGTTCTTGCCCGGCGTGAACTGGACCTGGGTCAGGCTGCTCAGTTGCTGACTGAAACGCACAGCAAACTCAGGATGCGCATTGATCCCGGTACCTACAGCAGTACCGCCCTGGGCCAGGGCCTGGAGGCTTGGCAGCAAGCCCTGCAGGTGACCGATATTGGCCTTGAGTTGCTGTGCCCATCCATCGAGGACCTGACTCATGCGCACCGGCATGGCATCCATCAAGTGAGTGCGCCCGGTCTTGATGAACGGGTGGACTTCTACCGCCTTGCGCTCGATGACCTCAACCAGATGCAGCAGCGCCGGCAAGGTCTGCTCATGCAGTACCAGTGCAGCGCTGACGTGAATCGTGGTCGGGATGATGTCGTTGCTGCTTTGCCCGCAATTGACATGGTCGTTGGGGTTGACCGGCTCGCCCAGCAGGCGGCTGGCCAGGGTCGCAATCACTTCGTTGGCATTCATGTTGGAGCTGGTGCCAGAACCGGTCTGGAAGATATCCACCGGGAAGTGCTGCATGAAGTCGCCTTCCAACAAGCCTTGGGCGGCTTCGACGATAGCCTTGCCCTGGCCTTCGCTGATTTGCTTGAGATCGACGTTGGCCTTGGCGGCCGCAGCCTTGGCCAGGATCAGGGCGCGAATGAACTGGGTCGGCATGCGTTGGTGGCTGATCGGAAAATTGTTCACCGCACGCTGAGTCTGGGCGCCATACAAAGCCTCTGCGGGGACTTGCAACTCGCCCATGCTGTCACGTTCGATACGGGTATTACTCATCGGAAGATCCTTGCACCAAGTCGGAGTGAGAAATAGAAGGCAACAATTGGCAGGTCGCCAATTGCCAGGCAAACGTCTGCCAGCGCTTGAGTCGGCAGGCACAGTGAGAGAGGTTTTCCAAGTCGCGCAGCGGACGCCAGGCCTGGTCCAGGCACGTAGAGCGCCAGTGCCAGGGCAAGGCGATATCGGTGGCGGTATCGATCAGCAAGCGGAACGAGGTCTCGGCAATGGTCCACGGGTGCGTGGCCGTACAGCAGGCCAGGTAGCGGCCTTCGTTCAGGTAATGCTCAATCAGGCGTGGCTCGTCAGGGTTGAGCCCGCAACGAATCTGGCGACTCATCCAGCGCCAGCTTTCCAGGTAGGGATCCTCGTGCAGGACAGAACTCATGATCCGCGCTCGCTCGATAATGATATTTATTATTAAATGATATTGAGAATCAAAACAAGCTATTGAACCTATAGCTTTGTCAACCTTGTGATATTCCAGGCAAAAAAAAGCGCCACCCCAGGGGCGGCGCTGTCGTGTAACAGTGGTGTTTAGCTGCCGGCGACGGTCATGCGCTCGATCAACACCGAGCCAGTGCGAATATTGCTGCGCAGTTCCAGATCGTTACCCACGGCAACGATCTGCCTGAACATATCGCGCATATTGCCGGCGATGGTCACTTCCTGGACGGCGAACTGAATCTCGCCATTCTCCACCCAGAACCCCGCCGCACCACGGGAATAGTCGCCAGTCACCATGTTCAAGCCATGGCCCATCAACTCGGTCACCAGCAAGCCACGACCCATGCGCCGCAGCAGCGCCGCCTGGTCTTCATCGCCATGGGTCACGAACAGGTTGTGCACGCCACCGGAGTTGGCAGTACTCGGCAAACCCAGCTTGCGCCCGGCATAGGTGCCAAGCACGTAGGACACCAACTCGCCCTTCTCGACAAACGGCTTGGCGTAGGTCGCCAGGCCATCACCATCAAAGGCCGAACTGCCCATGGCGCGCATCAGGTGCGGGCGCTCATCCAGGGTCAGCCACTCGGGAAACAACTTCTGCCCCAACGCGCCCTCAAGGAACGACGATTTGCGGTACAGGTTGCCCCCAGAAATCGCCCCCAGGAAGCTGCCGAACAGACCACCCGCCAACTCCGCCGAAAACAGCACCGGCACTTCGCAAGTTGGCACCGGGCGAGCGCCCAGGCGGCTCGCCGCCCGTTGCGCGGCGCGTTGGCCAATGCTCACCGGATCCGCCAACAGCTCACCCTGGCGACTCACGTCATACCAGTAGTCACGCTGCATCTGGCCATCGGCCTCGGCGATCATCACGCAGCTCAAACTATGCCGCGTCGACGCGTAGCCGCCGATAAACCCATGGCTGTTGCCATACACACGGCAACCCTGATGGGTGCTCAGGGTGGTGCCATCGGCATTCTTGATCCGGCTGTCGGTATCAAACGCTGCGGCTTCGCAGGCCAGGGCCTTTTCGATGGCCTGCTCGGGAGTGATATCCCAGGCGTGATACAGATCGAAATCTTTCAGGTCCCGCGCCATCAAGGCCGCATCCGCCAAGCCCGAGGCCTCGTCTTCAGAGGTGTGCTTGGCAATCGCCAATGCGGCGGCGACGGTTTCACGTATAGCTTCCGGGCCGCTGGCCGAGGTACTGGCAGAGCCCTTGCGCTGCCCCATATACAAGGTGATGCCAAAACCCTGGTCGCGGTTGAACTCAACGGTTTCCACTTCCCGCTGACGTACCGAAGTCGACAGGCCCTGCTCCAGCGACACTGCCACTTCACAGGCACTGGCACCCTGGCGCTTGGCCTCATTGATGATCTGCTCAACTTGTTCCTGCAGTGCCGGTAATGCTTGTGGACCGACGCTTTGGGCTGCACTCATGGTTTTCTCCACTCAAATTCTGCTTTCGGTTAAGGCCATCGAGCGACCGGGCCGGACAAGCGGCCCCCGACTGGTTATCATGGCGGCGTTTCTTTGCGGACTGCCACCATGGTTGATTCTTACGACGACTCCCTCGATGGGGAGAAAAGCAAAACCCAGGTCAAACGCGAGCTGCATGCTCTGGTTGATCTCGGCGAGCGCCTTACAACACTCAAGCCGGACTTGATTGCCAAACTGCCACTGACCGACGAAATGCGCCGGGCCCTGGCGGATGCACCCAAGCACACCGCGAACATTGCGCGTAAACGGCACATCATGTTTATCGGCAAGTTGATGCGCGACCAGGACACTGACGCCATTCTGACCTTGCTCGACCAACTCGATGCCTCTACCCGCCAGTACAACGAACGTTTCCATAACCTGGAACGTTGGCGCGACCGCCTGATCGGCGGTGACGACGCCGTCTTGGAGAAGTTCGTCCTGGACTATCCGGATGCCGACCGCCAGCAACTGCGCTCCCTGATCCGTCAGGCCCAGCACGAACTGGCACAGAACAAGGCGCCGGCCACCAGCCGTAAAATCTTCAAGTACATCCGTGAGCTGGACGAGACTCAACGCGGCCTGCGTTGATCCTCTTCCCCGGGTGGCGATCCTCGCCACCCGAAGCTCCACGTCTTACGACCCCGTGCCACCCACGGTGATCGCATCAATTTTCAGGGTTGGCTGGCCGACACCGACCGGTACCGACTGCCCATCCTTGCCACACATCCCCACACCGCTGTCCAGCGCCAGGTCGTTACCGACCATCGACACCTTGCTCATCGCTTCCGGGCCGTTGCCAATCAGGGTTGCTCCCTTGACCGGTGCAGTGATTTTACCGTCCTCGATCAAATAGGCTTCGCTGGTGGAGAACACAAACTTGCCGCTGGTGATATCCACCTGGCCCCCGCCAAGGTTGGCACAGTAGATCCCACGCTTCACCGAGGCAATGATCTCTGCCGGGTCGCTTTCGCCCGCCAGCATGTAGGTATTGGTCATGCGCGGCATCGGCAAATGCGCGTAGGACTCGCGACGACCGTTGCCGGTGCGAGCCACGCCCATCAGGCGCGCGTTGAGCTTGTCTTGCATGTAGCCCTTGAGCACGCCGTTTTCAATCAGCGTGGTGCACTCGGTCGGCGTGCCTTCATCGTCGACGCTCAGGGACCCCCGGCGACCGGCCAACGTGCCGTCATCGACGATGGTGCAGAGCTTCGAGGCGACCATTTCGCCCATGCGCCCGCTGTAGGCAGAGCTGCCCTTGCGATTGAAGTCACCCTCCAGACCATGCCCCACTGCTTCATGCAGCAATACACCGGACCAGCCCGAGCCAAGCACCACCGGCAGCGTACCGGCCGGCGCAGGAATGGCTTCCAGGTTGACCAGTGCCTGGCGCAATGCCTCGCGGGCATAGCCCATGGCACGGTCTTCGGTGAGGAAATAGCGATAATCCGTACGCCCGCCGCCGCCATGGCCGCCGCGCTCGCGACGGCCATTCTGCTCGACGATCACACTGACATTGAAGCGCACCAACGGCCGCACATCCGCCGCCAGGCTGCCATCGGTAGACGCCACCAGAATGCGCTCCCAGACCCCGGCCATGCTCACGCTCACCTGCTGGATACGTGGATCAAGGGCACGGGTCGCAGCATCCACACGCTTGAGCAACTCGACTTTTTCAGCGCGGCTGATCACTTCCAGCGGGTTGTCCGGGCCATACAACTGGGTCACGTCCTGGGTGCTGAAAGCCTGCACGGTACCGTTCTGCCCGGCACGGGAAATCGAACGCGCCGCGCGGGCGGCCAGGCCCAAGGCTTCAAGGGTGATCGCATTGCTGTAGGCAAAGCCGGTCTTTTCACCGGACTGCGCACGCACACCCACCCCTTGGTCCAGGTTGAAGCTACCGTCCTTGACGATCCCGTCTTCCAGGGACCATGACTCGGAGATCTGGCCCTGGAAATACAGGTCTGCGGCATCGATGCCCGGCCCGGCCAGATCGCCCAGTACGGTTTGCAGACTTTCGATGGTCACGCCACCGGGCGCCAGGAGGTGTTCACTGACTGAGGACAACAACTCGCTCATAGGTTCGGCCTTAAATTCATCGTTCTGAAGCAGGTCGCTGTGCGCCCTGCGAAAAAAAGCGCCGGTGGCCTGCCACCGGCATGCGCGCCCGTATCGACGCTTGTTCGCTGCTATCGCGCTCGGCCAACAACACCGCTTCGCCTTGATCCTGTTGTGCCAGTACACGTCCCCACGGGTCGACAATCGCCCCATGTCCATAGGTTTCCCGCGGCCCCGGGTGCACACCACCTTGTGCGGCCGCCAGCAGATAGCACTGGGTTTCGATGGCTCGGGCCCGAATCAGCACATCCCAGTGCGCAGCGCCGGTTACCGCCGTAAAGGCCGAGGGCGCGGTAATCAATTCGGCCCCCGCTGCACGCAATTCGCTGTACAGCTCCGGGAAGCGCAGGTCATAACAGACTGTCAGCCCCAGGCGCCCGACCGGCGTATCGGCCACCACCACCTGGTTGCCGTAAGCATAGTCGTCAGATTCACGATAACGACCACGGGCGTCAGCCACATCCACGTCAAACAAGTGCAGCTTGTCGTACCGCGCCACGACCTGCCCCTGCGCATCGATCAACAGCGAGCAGGCGTTGGACTTGGCATCGGGCTGATCCAGTGGGGGCAATGGCAATGTGCCGGCCACTATCCATAACTTGAGGTCACGGGCGGCCAGTTTCAACCAGGGCAGGATCGGCCCCTCGCCCAGCGCTTCCGCACGACCAATAGCCGCCACATCACGGCGACCCATGGCGGCAAAATTTTCCGGCAGGACCGCCAGTTGTGCGCCCCCTGCTGCCGCCTGCTCCAGCAAGCGTCGAGCCTGGGCCAGGTTGGCCAGAACATCGTTCTGGCTGACCATCTGGATTACCGCAAAAGACATGGGCCGATACTCCATAAAAAGCATGGGGCCATGCTACTCCACAGGCGCTTATTGTGGTTTTTCAAATGGCTTGTCGAAGGTGATTTTTGGATCTTTCCAGGGCCCTTCCACCTTGTATTGGACACTGGCGAAACGCGAGACCCGATCACCGATCAGCTTGTCGATCAGGAACAATGCGCCACCAATGGCCGGCGCCCCCACAATCAATGCGGCAATCGGCAGGTTGTTGGTCACCGGCAAGGTCACCAGCAACTTGGCATCAACCCGGTCGGCCACCAGGTCCAGGGTGCCGTTAAGCTCCAGATTGCTCGACGGCCCCGTGAGGATAATCGGCTCACGGGTCACAAACACACCATTGCTGGCAGCCAGCAGCCCCTTGACCCGGTCGTAGCTCAGGCCTTTGCCAAGCAAGTCCGAGAAGTCCAGGCGTAAACGCCGGCCAATCGAGTTGAAGTTCAGCAGGCCAAACACCCGCAACGCCTGGGCACCGCCCTCGACCTCGACGAACTGGCCCTTGCGGAATGATGCATCCAGGCTGCCGGAAAAACGCTTGGGACCCACCCAGGCAGGCGAACCCGGCCAGCGCCCGTCAACGTCCAGATGGAAGTCCTGGCTGGTCACCGTGGGCGCAAATCCCCAGCCCTTGAGCACATCGGCGATGTTCTTGCCATCCAGGCGCCCCTTGTACCAACTGCTGCTGGCACCCGGCGCTCCTTCCCAGCCCCCGGCCCCCTTGAGCTGCATGCCTTTCAGGCCCAGGTCGAGGCTGTTGAAGGCCATGCCTTTGGCAGTCGGGCGAACCTTCAATGACCAGGCACCGATCAAGTCGGGCCCCTGGAACAACTGGCCAATGGCAATATCCAGCGCCGGAATGTCCTTGGGATCGATGCCCGCCAGGGGATCAGGCGCGTTTTCATCGGCCTGCACCGTAGGATCGACCGCAGGCAACTTCACGTATTGCAGGTTGATGGCGATCGGGGCGCCCTTGGCATCCGGCAGCCCAACAGTGCCCTTGGCTTGCTGGCTGTCGAACTGCAGCCCCCAGGCCGCGGGCTTGCGATCCAATTGCAGGTTGACCTGATCGAAGCGGGTACCAAACCCCGTCAGCCTGCCGATCTTGAAGTCGGCACTGCTCAACAGTTGCTTGGCATTACCGCCCGGATCATTGCCCGTGTAGCGGTCCATCAATTTCTTCCAGGGATCGATATCCAGCTCCGACAGCACACCGCGAATGCGCAAGCCCTTGCCTCCCGGCAACAAGGCATCGCCATCACCGAGAAACAGCTCACCACGGCCCTGGGCAAAGTTGTCTGCCGGGGCGGCAAAGGTAAAGTTCGCCAGCTCGCCATAATCAAACCAGTACCGCCGCTCCGCGCCCTGCAAGGTCATGCGGAACACGCTGTCGCGGCCCTGGCTGGCCGGCATGCCAAATGGCGCGGGCAAGTCCACCATCACCCCCTTGAGAC
The DNA here is from genome assembly GCF_000730425.1 of Pseudomonas fluorescens. Lineage (NCBI taxonomy): Bacteria > Pseudomonadati > Pseudomonadota > Gammaproteobacteria > Pseudomonadales > Pseudomonadaceae > Pseudomonas > Pseudomonas fluorescens. Next base: position 2,764,212 of record NZ_CP008896.1, read on the forward strand.
TGGAACTGACCCGCAGTTGGCTGTCGGCACCGTCCAGATCCAGTTGCAGTTGGTACGGGATATCCCCGGACACCGGCAACGGCTGGCTGACTTTCAACCAGTCAGTGAGCCGCTTGACCGTCACCTGGCCCCTGGCCGTGACCCGTGTACTGAGATTGCCAGGCTTGCCATCGGCAGCAATCTGCGCCGTGATGGGCTGGTCGAAGGCCTGGGCGCTGATGTTCTGGCCACTCAGGCCCTTGGCGCTGTCGAAGCGGAACTCGCCCTTTAGCTGGTTCAGGTCCAGCGGCGGCTCGGCCAGTTGCAGTCGAGCCTTGTCGGTCTTGAAGTCCACCACGATTTTCGGCTCGGTGCCCTTGGCCAGGGGAATATCCAGATCCAGGGAACCCTGCAGGTCGCCCTCGCCTTTCCAGCCTGCGAACGTCGACGCTGTGCCGATGGGCGCTTCCTGAAGGATCTTCAAGCCGTCCCCCAACCCGCCAGCAAAGCCACCCGTGAGCAGCAGATGGCTGTCCTGCCCGGCAAGCGCATGGGGAATATTGACGTAGATATCCTTGACCTTGGTGTCGAGCAATTGCCCCTTGCTGGCCAGGATGCGCACACCGGTCTCTTCGACAAACACTTCACCGGCCACCTTGCTGACATGGGGCCAGCCAGGCTGGAACGCCAGTTCGGCGTCATGCACCTTGAAGAACAGGCTGATATTGCGCGCAGCCGTCACCGCGTCGTGGTTCAGCGAGCCTTGATATTGGAAGAAACCTTCATCGACCGCGCCCTTGAGAATTGCCGTACGCAGCCACTCACCCAGGGCCGGGCTCAGGACTGCCGGCAGGTATTTGGGGGTAAAACGTCCATCGCCCTCGACCATGCCGACCCGCAGGTCCATGTAGTCTTCCTGGCTATGATCGAAATGCAGGCGAATCAGGAAATCCGCCGCGACCTTGCCCTCTTCCCCCAGCACCTTGATATAGGGCGCGATCAACGTGAAGCCTTGTTTGTCCAGCTTCCACGTCAGGCGCGCATTGGCCTGGATGTACTGCCAGGGCTTGGCGAAAATCGGGTCCAGGTGCAAGACAAAATCCTTGCTGTCCATGCGCAGTTCGCCCTGCCCCAGGTCGCCACTGATGCTGCCGGAGACATTGCGGGCCGCCGGCGCGCCGAAATAGGCGTCAAAGCCCACGCGGTCAAGGTTGGCAGCAAAGCTCACGCGCTGGTCGCCCGTCTCTTGGGGACGATAATCCACCAGCACATTGCGCAGCACACCCGTAGCCTTCAACGCTTCGACGGTCTTGGCAACCCCTTCGGGCAATGGCGCCAGGGCGTTGAGCAAGGGGGTAATCGGCGTCAGGTCCAGGCGGTCGGCCTGAAGCTTCCAGGTCTCCTGGGCCTTGTCGGTGGCCAGGGTTTGCAGCAATTGCAGGTGGGACTCCCAACGAGTGTCGCCCAGGTTCATGGCCAACGAATCGAAGACCACTTTCAGGCCGCTGTCACTGCGCTGCAGATAGGCCGTCAAGCCCAGATTCTGGATGCTCGCGGGTTTGCGCTGGGCATAACGGACCTTCACTTGCGGCGCATTGAGTCGGGCTGCAGCGCTTTGCAGCGTGCCATTGGCCCAAGTCAGCCAGAATTCACCGCCGGCTTTCAATTCGCTGAGTTTCCATTCCCTGGTCAACTTCGCCGGAATCCATTGTGCCCAATTGCTCTGGGGCAGGCTCAGGTAAGCCTGGACTTCACCGTCGCGCCATTGGCTGGCACGGATCCGCGTGCGCAGGCTCAGGGCCAGCGGCTGACCATCGGGCAGAGTCAAGCGGGCATCCAGTCGCTGGCGGGTAGTACCGGTTTGCAGGCTCAGGCCCACATAGGTCAAGGTCAGCGGCGCCTGCTCAAACGGCTGCAAGGTGACCTGGCTGTCCAGCAGCGAGACCTTCGCCACCGCCTGCATGCGCTTGAGCAACAGTTCCGGGTCCAGGGGCTGGTCATCCTGCACCGGCAGGCCTTGCAGTGCCCAACGGCCATCCTGGTCTTCCTTGACACTGAGCCGCAAGCCACTGACTTCCAGGTGGGCGACACGCACATCCCACGCCAGCAGGCTGGCCCAGACGTCGGGCACCACTTGTACCTGGTCCAGGCGCACGGCGCTGCTGCCCTCACCGACCATTACGTCGTGGGCCAACAGGACTGGGGCAAAGCCACTCCAGCGCCCTTCCAGGCTGCCGATGCTCAGGGGCATGTCGAGCGCCGCCTGCGCCTTGGCCTCGACTTCAGCACGGTACTCCGCCACCAATGGCGTCAGTTCACGACCCAGGCTGACGTAGACCGCCGCCAGTACCAACAGCAATGCACACAGGCCAAGGCCCCAACGGGTCAGTGCGGCAAAAAAGCGTTTCAGACGCTCCATGTCAGGCGACCCTCAAGGTAATAGTCGGACGGCAGATCAAGGTCTGCCGGTCTCGTTGAAAAGGACTGACGCGGATCAGAGCAGCACCACGTCGTATTGTTCCTGGGAATACATGGTTTCGACCTGGAAACGGATGGTGCGGCCAATAAAGCCCTCCAATTCCGCTACGTTGCCCGACTCTTCGTCGAGCAACCGGTCGACCACCTTCTGGTTGGCCAAGACTCTGTAACCCTCGGCCTGGTAAGCGCGTGCCTCCCGTAGGATTTCCCGAAAAATTTCGTAGCAAACCGTTTCCGGGGTCTTCAACTTGCCGCGCCCCTGGCAACTGCTGCACGGCTCGCACAGTACTTGCTCCAGACTTTCACGGGTACGCTTGCGGGTCATTTGCACCAGGCCCAGCTCGGTGATCCCGATGATATTGGTCTTGGCGTGATCGCGTTCCAGTTGCTTCTCAAGGGTGCGCAACACCTGGCGCTGGTGCTCTTCATCTTCCATGTCGATGAAGTCAATGATGATGATCCCGCCCAGGTTGCGCAGGCGCAGTTGGCGGGCAATGGCCGTGGCGGCTTCGAGGTTGGTCTTGAAGATGGTTTCTTCAAGGTTGCGATGGCCAACGAACGCGCCAGTGTTCACGTCAATGGTGCTCATGGCTTCCGCCGGGTCCACCACCAGGTAGCCACCGGACTTGAGCGGCACCTTGCGCTCCAGGGCCTTCTGGATTTCGTCCTCGACGCCATACAGGTCGAAAATCGGCCGTTCACCGGGGTAGTGTTCCAGGCGGTCGGCGATTTCCGGCATCAACTCGGCAACAAATTGTGTGGTGCGCTGGAAGGTTTCCCGCGAATCGATGCGAATTTTCTCGATCTTGGGGCTGACCAGATCACGCAGTGTGCGCAGGGCCAGGCCCAGGTCCTCATAGATGACGCTCGGCGCGCCGATGGTCTTGATCTGGGCACCGATCTGGTCCCACAGGCGCCGCAGGTAGCGGATGTCCATGAGGATTTCATCGGCACCGGCCCCTTCGGCGGCGGTGCGCAGGATAAAACCACCTGCTTCCTTGATGCCTTCAGCCGCCACGCAATCGCTGACCACCTTTTTCAGGCGCTCACGCTCGCCTTCGTCTTCGATCTTCAGGGAAATGCCGACATGGGCGGTGCGTGGCATATACACCAGGTAGCGCGAAGGAATCGACAACTGCGTGGTCAGACGCGCGCCCTTGGAGCCGATCGGATCCTTGGTGACTTGCACCACCAGGCTTTGCCCTTCATGCACCAGGGCGCTGATGCTCTCGACAGCCGGACCTTCGCGCAGGGAAATTTCCGAGGCATGGATAAACGCCGCACGGTCCAGGCCGATATCGACAAAGGCCGCCTGCATCCCCGGCAACACCCGGACGACCTTGCCCTTATAGATATTGCCAACGATCCCGCGCTTCTGGGTGCGCTCGACGTGCACTTCCTGCAAAACACCGTTTTCTACCACCGCCACGCGTGATTCCATCGGCGTGATATTGATCAGAATCTCTTCACTCATGGCTGGGTCTCGTTCAGGCGTTTTCACAATAGTGGCCGATCGCTTAAATGTGGCGCTGGAGTCACGCGTTCAGCGCACGGAAAGGTGTTGCCAACAGGGTATGCCGAAATGGCCCAGCAGTTCTGCTGTTTCGCAGACCGGCAGGCCAACGACTGCGGAGTAACTGCCATTGAGCCCGGCGATAAACACCGCCGCCAACCCTTGGATAGCATAGCCGCCTGCCTTGTCCTGGGGTTCCCCGCTGTGCCAGTAACTCGTTGCCTCGTGTGTTGAAACCTTGCGAAAGCGCACACGGCTGCTGACCAGGCGCGTTTCACAGCGCTGGCCATCGAGCACGGCAATGGCGGTGAGCACGTCGTGCTCACGATCAGAAAGGGCCAGTAACATGGCCAGGGCATCGGCCTGATCCACGGGTTTGCCAAGGATCCGGCCATCCAGGATGACGGCGGTATCGGCCCCCAGTACGCAGGCATTTGCACTATCGGCCAATGTCGCCAGGCCAGCGGCGGCTTTGCCACGGGCAAGGCGCTCGACGTAGGCAGCAGGCGACTCGTTGTCCAGGGGCGTTTCATCAATGGCGGCACTGACCACGGTGAACGGCACACCGATCTGGGTCAGCAGTTCACGCCGCCGAGGAGAGCCAGAGGCCAGATAAAGCGATTGCATTGCAGACTCTCCCTGCGGGTTCAATAACCAGGCAGAGCCGCGCGCCCCACTCAATTGATTTTATAGCGACGACATAACCCGCGCAGGCCAAAGCTGATCCACGGCCACAACAGCGCGCTGACCAGGGCCGGCAAGACCAGCGCCAGCGTCGGTTGGCGATTGCCGGTCAAGGCACTGAGCCATAGTTGCACCAGTTGAGCCAGGCCGAAAATCACCAGGATCACCAGGCACTGCTGCCACATCGGGAACATGCGCAGGCGCTGCTGCAACGACAGCACCAGAAAGGTAATCAGCGTGAGAATCAAGGCATTCTGGCCGAGCAACGTGCCATACATCACGTCTTCAGCCAGCCCCAGGCACATCGCGGTGACCATGCCGACCTTGTGCGGCAGGGCCAGGGACCAGAAGGCCAGGAGCAACGCCAACCAAAGCGGGCGCAGGATTTCCATGAATTGCGGCATCGGCGAAACGCTGAGCAGCATGCCGATGGCGAAGGTCAACCAGACGATCCAGCCATTGCGCGAATGAGTACCGGCCATTACTGCGCCCCCTGTCGAGTGGTTGCCGGCGCAGGTACCGCAGCCGGAGCGACCGCCGCTGGCTTGACCGGCCGTGCAGGCTGGGCCGCCGGTCTGGCGGGTGTCGCCGGGGCGGGCGCGGCAGTTGCAGCCGGCGCAGCCACGGGCGCTACCGGTGCTGCTGGCTTGGGCACGATTGCCGGAACAATCGGCGTCGTGGTGCCGTCTTGCTTGTCCTGTGCTTCCTGAGCCTGAGCGGCTTCGTTGGCGCGTTCTTCCGGTGTGCGTGTGTCGCTGAACACCAGCAACAGGTAACGACTACGATTCAGCGCAGCCGTCGGCACGGCGCGGACAATCGCGAAGGGCTGGCCGGAATCGTGGATCACTTCCTTGACTGTCGCCACGGGATAGCCCGCCGGGAAGCGCTGGCCAAGGCCGGAGCTGACCAGCAGGTCGCCTTCCTTGATGTCTGCGGTATCTGCCACATGCCGAAGTTCCAGGCGTTCCGGGTTGCCCGTACCGCTGGCAATCGCCCGCAGGCCATTGCGATTGACCTGCACCGGGATGCTGTGGGTGGTGTCGGTGAGCAGCAGAACGCGGGAGGTATAGGGCATCAACTCCACCACCTGGCCCATCAGGCCACGGGCATCGAGCACCGGCTGACCAAGGACCACGCCATCGCGCTCGCCCTTATTGATGATGATGCGGTGAGTGAAGGGGTTGGGGTCCATGCCGATCAACTCGGCCACTTCGACCTTTTCGTTGACCAACGCGGAAGAGTTGAGCAACTCACGCAGCCGAACGTTCTGCTCGGTCAGGGCCGCCAGCTTTTGCATGCGCCCCTGCAACAGCAGGTTTTCGGTCTTGAGCTTTTCGTTCTCGGCCACCAGCTCGGTACGGCTGCCAAATTGGCTGGCCACGCCTTGCCATAGCCGTTGTGGCAGGTCAGTGATCCAGTAGGACTGCATCAATACCAGCGACATCTGGCTACGCACTGGCTTGAGCAGTGTGAAGCGGGCATCGACCACCATCAGCGCGACCGATAGCACGACCAGCACCAACAAGCGCACGCCCAATGAGGGGCCTTTAGTGAAGAGCGGTTTAATAGGCCGCGCCTCCTGGGCAGATATTCTCTTTATTCATACGGCATCAAACCGGCCTGGATGCAGATTGAAGAAGATAAACGCCAACAGGCAGCACTGCAAAGTGCTGCCTGTTGGCGAAACATGGTGCAACCAACGATCTTATTCGCTGGAGAGCAGGTCCATGGTGTGTTTATCCATCATTTCCAGTGCACGACCACCGCCACGGGCAACGCAGGTCAGCGGGTCTTCGGCGACGATCACCGGCAGACCGGTTTCCTGGGCCAGCAGCTTGTCGAGGTCGCGCAACAAGGCGCCACCACCGGTCAGCACCAGACCACGCTCGGCGATATCGGAAGCCAGCTCCGGCGGCGATTGCTCCAGGGCGCTTTTTACCGCCTGAACGATGGTGGCCAGGGACTCTTGCAGAGCTTCCAGCACTTCATTGGAGTTCAGGGTAAAGGCACGCGGCACGCCTTCGGCCAGGTTGCGACCGCGAACATCGACTTCGCGCACTTCGCCACCCGGGTAAGCAGTACCGATTTCCTGCTTGATACGCTCGGCGGTGGATTCACCGATCAGGCTGCCGTAGTTACGGCGAACATAGGTGATGATCGCTTCGTCGAAACGATCGCCGCCAACCCGTACGGATTCGGCATACACCACGCCATTGAGGGAGATCAGGGCGATTTCAGTGGTACCGCCACCGATATCCACCACCATCGAACCGCGTGCTTCTTCAACCGGTAGGCCGGCACCGATGGCGGCAGCCATTGGTTCTTCGATCAGGAACACTTCGCGGGCACCGGCCCCAAGGGCCGATTCACGGATGGCACGACGCTCCACCTGGGTGGATTTGCAGGGTACGCAGATCAGCACACGGGGGCTGGGTTGCAGGAAACTGTTTTCGTGAACCTTGTTGATGAAGTACTGCAGCATCTTCTCGCAGACGCTGAAGTCGGCGATCACGCCATCTTTCATCGGGCGAATGGCGGCAATGTTGCCAGGTGTGCGGCCGAGCATGCGCTTGGCCTCGGTGCCCACGGCAACGACACTTTTCTGATTACCATGGGTCCGAATGGCCACAACCGATGGTTCATTCAGGACGATACCGCGCTCGCGCACGTAAATAAGGGTGTTGGCAGTGCCCAGGTCGATGGAAAGATCGCTGGAAAACATGCCACGCAGTTTCTTGAACATGGGAAAGGGACCCTAGGCAACGCGTGGGTAAAAAAGTGCGGCAAACTCTAACAACGACAGGGATTTTGGGCAAGGCGCCAATGTGCTAAATTGACCGACTTTCTGTGCACCTAACCCCACAATCGCGGCCTTATGACCGTAGAAATGCGGTAGTGTTCCGACAATCTAACACACGGATAGCTTCCGTTCTGTTTTCCACTGGAGAATCCCATGGCGCTTGAACGCTCCGACGTGGAAAAAATCGCTCATTTGGCCTGCCTTGGCCTCAATGAAGCCGATCTTCCACAGACCACCGCAGCCCTGAACAGCATTCTCGGGCTGGTCGACCAGATGCAAGCGGTGAATACCGACGGCATCGATCCCCTGGCTCACCCACTGGAAGCCAGCCAGCGCCTGCGCGCAGACATCGTGACCGAACGCAATAATCGCGAGGCCTACCAGTCCATCGCACCAGCGGTCGAAAACGGCCTGTACCTGGTTCCGAAAGTCATCGACTAAAGGGAAAGAGCCTTTCATGCATCAAATGACTCTGGCCGAGATCGCCCGCGGTCTCGCCGACAAAAAGTTTTCTTCCGAAGAGCTGACCAAGACCCTGCTGGCGCGTATCGCCGCACTGGATCCGAAGCTCAACAGCTTTATCAGCCTCACCGAGGAGCTGGCCCTGGGCCAGGCCAAGGCCGCCGACGCCCGTCGCGCCAACGGTGAAAGCGGCGCTCTGCTGGGGGCCCCCATTGGTCACAAGGACCTGTTCTGCACCCTGGGCATCCGCACCAGTTGCGGCTCGAAGATGCTCGACAACTTCAAGGCGCCCTATGACGCCACGGTCGTCGCCAAGCTGGCCGAAGCCGGGGCCGTGACCCTGGGCAAGACCAACATGGACGAATTCGCCATGGGCTCGGCCAACGAATCGAGCTACTACGGCGCAGTGAAAAACCCCTGGAACCTGGAGCACGTACCCGGCGGTTCGTCCGGCGGCTCGGCTGCTGCCGTTGCCGCACGCCTGCTGCCGGCCGCCACGGCTACCGATACTGGCGGCTCGATCCGCCAGCCTGCCGCGTTCACCAACCTCACCGGCCTGAAACCGACCTACGGTCGTGTTTCCCGCTGGGGCATGATTGCCTACGCCTCCAGCCTCGACCAGGGCGGCCCCCTGGCCCGCACCGCCGAAGACTGCGCAATATTGTTACAAGGCATGGCAGGCTTTGATGCAAAGGACTCCACCAGCATCGATGAGCCTGTTCCGGACTACAGCGCCAGCCTCAATACCTCGATCAAAGGCCTGCGTATCGGCGTGCCGAAAGAGTATTTCAGCGCCGGCCTCGACCCACGTATCGCCGAGCTGGTACACAACAGCGTCAAGGCGCTGGAAAAGCTCGGCGCGGTGATCAAGGAAATCAGCCTGCCGAACAACCAACACGCAATTCCGGCGTATTACGTGATCGCCCCGGCCGAAGCCTCCTCCAACCTGTCGCGCTTCGATGGCGTGCGCTTTGGCTACCGCTGTGAAGCCCCCAAAGACCTCACCGACCTGTACAAGCGCTCCCGTGGCGAAGGGTTCGGCGCAGAAGTGCAACGTCGCATCATGGTCGGCGCCTACGCGCTGTCGGCTGGCTACTACGACGCGTACTACCTCAAGGCGCAAAAAATCCGACGCCTGGTGAAGAACGACTTCATGGCAGCTTTTAATGAAGTCGACGTGATCATCGGCCCAACCACGCCGAATCCGGCCTGGAAACTCGGTGCCAAGAACGGCGACCCGGTGGCCGCGTATCTGGAAGACCTCTACACCATCACCGCCAACCTTGCGGGTTTGCCGGGCTTGTCCATGCCGGCCGGTTTCGTCGATGGCCTGCCGGTGGGCGTGCAGTTGCTGGCCCCGTATTTCCAGGAAGGCCGCTTGCTCAATGTGGCGCACCAGTATCAGCTGAATACTGACTGGCACACTCGCCCCCCAACCGGCTTCTGAGGAGAACACTATGCAATGGGAAGTTGTGATCGGGCTGGAGATTCATACCCAGCTCGCCACCCAATCGAAGATTTTCTCCGGTAGCGCCACCACGTTCGGCTCCGAACCCAACACCCAGGCCAGCCTGGTAGACCTGGGCATGCCTGGCGTACTGCCAGTACTGAACCAGGAAGCGGTGCGCATGGCGGTGATGTTCGGCTTGGCGATTGACGCCCAGATCGGCCAGCACAACGTGTTCGCCCGCAAGAATTACTTCTACCCGGACCTGCCCAAGGGCTACCAGATCAGCCAGATGGAACTGCCGATCGTCGGCAAGGGCTACCTGGATATCCCTCTGGAAGACGGCACGATCAAGCGTGTGGGCGTGACCCGCGCGCACCTGGAAGAAGACGCCGGCAAGAGCCTGCACGAAGAGTTCAACGGTGCCACCGGCATCGACCTGAACCGCGCCGGCACGCCACTGCTGGAGATCGTTTCCGAGCCGGACATGCGCAGCGCCAAGGAAGCCGTAGCCTACGTCAAGACCATTCACGCGCTGGTGCGCTACCTGGGCATCTGCGACGGCAACATGGCCGAAGGCTCCCTGCGTTGCGACTGCAACGTGTCGGTGCGGCCAAAAGGCCAGGTCGAGTACGGCACCCGCTGCGAGATCAAGAACGTCAACTCGTTCCGCTTCATCGAGAAGGCGATCAACACCGAAGTGCGTCGCCAGATCGAGCTGATCGAAGACGGCGGCAAGGTGATCCAGCAGACCCGCCTGTACGACCCGAACAAAGACGAAACCCGTGCCATGCGCAGCAAGGAGGAAGCCAACGACTACCGTTACTTCCCCGATCCGGACCTGTTGCCGGTGGTGATCGAGGATTCGTTCCTCAATGACGTGCGCGCTACCCTGCCGGAATTGCCACCGCAAAAACGCGAGCGTTTCCAGGCGCAGTTCGGCCTGTCGGTGTATGACGCCAGCGTCCTGGCGTCGAGCCGTGAGCAGGCCGACTACTTCGAAAAAGTCGTGAGCATCGCTGGCGACGCCAAGCTGGCGGCCAACTGGGTCATGGTCGAACTGGGCAGCCTGTTGAACAAACAGGGCCTGGAAATCGACGAAGCCCCGGTCTCGGCCGAGCAACTGGGCGGCATGTTGCTGCGTATCAAGGACAACACCATTTCCGGCAAAATCGCCAAGACCGTGTTTGAAGCCATGGCCAGCGGTGAAGGCAGCGCCGATGAGATCATCGACAAGCGTGGCCTCAAGCAAGTCACCGACAGCGGCGCCATCTCGGCCGTGCTTGATGAAATGCTGGCGGCCAACGCAGAGCAGGTCGAGCAGTACCGGGCGGCGGATGAAGCCAAGCGCGGCAAGATGTTTGGCTTCTTTGTAGGCCAGGCGATGAAGGCCTCCAAAGGCAAGGCCAACCCGCAACAGGTGAACGAATTGCTCAAGAGCAAGCTCGAAGGCTGATAGCAATGAATGGTCCGGGCGAGATTTCACTTGCGACTCGGACCCCATGTGGGAGCGGGCTTGCTCGCGATAGCGGAGGGTCAGTCAATGTATTTGGCGACTGAATCACCGCTATCGCGAGCAAGCCCGCTCCCACATTTGTCATGGGGACACCTTGAAAATGAAGCGTCTACTCGGCCTCTGCGCCCTGTTCTCCCTGCTCACCGGCTGCGCCAGCGGCATGATCGACCCCAACGGCTACGACGAAACCGGCACCGCGTCCTACTACGGCGCCAAGCACCACGGCAAGAAAACTGCCAGCGGTGAACCCTTCAACCAGCACGCCATGACTGCCGCCCACCGGCGCCTGCCATTCGGCACACGTGTACAGGTCACCAACCTTGCCAACGACAAATCCGTGGTGGTACGCATCAATGATCGCGGCCCACACACCCGTGGCCGGCTGATCGATCTTTCGCGCCAGGCTGCCGAGCAGTTGGGTATGCTGCGCAGCGGAACCGCGCGCGTGCGCGTGCAAGCCCTGAGCAACTGATTGACGGAGCCCTGACCATTTTCGGATTAAGCGCCCTCTCCCCCATGAGCCTGATCGAGCTGATCAGCGGCCTGCTGCTGCTGATTGCCGGGGCCGAAATGCTGGTACGCGCAGCCGTGCGCCTGGCCGCCAGCCTCAAGGTCAGGCCGTTGATCATTGGCTTGAGCATCGTTGCCTTTGGCAGCAGTGCGCCGCAAATCGCGGTCAGCCTGCAGGCCACCCTGGCCGGCAATACCGATATTGCCGTGGGCAGTGTGATCGGCAGCAGTATCTTCAATATCCTCGTCACCCTGGGCCTTTCAGCGCTGATCATTCCCCTGCGCGTATCGCGGCAACTGGTGCGCCTGGATATCCCGGTGATGATCGGCGCCAGCATGCTGCTGTTTGTCCTCGCCAGCGATGAAGCCCTGACTCCGCTTGACGGCCTGGCCTTACTGCTAGCCCTGCTCGCCTACCTGGGCCTGTTGCTGTACCAGACCCGCCATTCGCGGCGGCCGCGCACCCGTGACACAGTGGTGCAGGCGCCATGGCTGAGCAGTCTGCTGTGGATGATCGGCGGGCTCGCGCTGCTGGTGTTCGCCGGGCACCTGTTGCTGGGGGCGGCCGTGGAAGTGGCCAGCGACCTGGGCCTGTCCGAGCGGGTGATCGGCCTGACCATCGTTGCCGTCAGCACCTCCCTGCCATGTCTCGCCACATCACTGATTGCCGCCCTGCGCGGCGAACGGGAGATTGCGGTGGGTAACGTGATCGGCAGCAACCTGTTCAACCTGTTGGGGGTGCTGGGCTTTACCGCGTTGGTGGCACCGTCGCCCTTATCGGTATCGCCCAATGCCCTGGATTTCGACCTGCCGGTGATGCTCGGTGTGGTGGTGTTGTGCTTGCCGGTGTTTTACACCGGCTACCGCATCACCCGCGTCGAAGGCTTGCTGCTACTGGGGCTGTACCTGGCGTATGGGCTGCACGTGGTGTCGTTCACCACCGGCATGCCACTGGCCAATAAACTGGAACAACTGATGCTGTATTACGTCCTGCCAGCGCTGGTGGCTTTCCTGTTGTTCACCTCGCTGCAAGCCTGGCGCCGCCAACACAACAAGAGGGAGCCACAATGACCGATCAACCGAAATCCGGCGTGCAAATGCGCCGCCAGGTAATGGGCGATGTATTTGTCGACCGCGCCCTGGGCAATGCCACCGAGTTCACCCAGCCGTTGCAGGACTTCGTCAACGAGCATGCCTGGGGCGGCGTGTGGAACCGCGAAGGCTTGCCACTGAAGACCCGCAGCCTGATCACCCTCGCTGCGTTGACCGCCTTGAAATGCCCACAGGAGCTCAAGGGCCATGTACGCGGCGCGCTGAACAATGGCTGTACTGTCGAAGAAATTCGCGAAGCGCTGCTGCATTGCGCGGTGTATGCCGGCGTGCCGGCGGCGATTGATGCGTTCCGAGCGGCGCAGGAAGTGATTGAGGCGTATCAACCCGCCCAGCAGTGACTGCAAGAGAGCTATCGCGAGCATCCGGGCAAATGTGGGAGGCGGGCTTGCTCGCGATTGGCCCTAAAAGACAGCACCGACTTCAGATCCAGCCGCCCGCCTGCAACACAAAGATCCCGATATTGGTGGTCACTGCCGCCATCAAGGTGGTGATCACAATGATCGCCGCGGCCAACTCATAGTTGCCCTGGGCCGCGCGAGCCATGACAAAGCTGGCGGCAGCTGTCGGCGCGCCAAAATACAAAAACAGAATCCCCAGCTCCGGCCCCCGGAAGCCATACAGCCAGGCTCCCACGGTCGCCACGAGGGGCAGGCCGATCATCTTCACCAGGCTGGCGCTCAACGCGATGCTGCCACTTTGGCGCAATGCGGCCAGCGACAAGGTGCCGCCAATGCAGATCAGCGCCAGGGGCAGGGTCATATCGGCCAGGTACCTCCCGCTGGTTTCCAGCCAAGTGGGCAGGCCAATCTGAAAATAGGCAAACGGTGTAGCCGCAATCACACTGAGGATCAACGGATTGGCCAGTACGCTTTTGCAGATGCTCCACGGGTCCGACTTGATCACCGGGCTGTAGACTGCCAGCACAATGGTCGACAGGGTGTTGTAGAACAGGATCACCAGCCCCGCGAGGATCGCCCCCAGGGAAATCCCGTAATCCCCGTACATGCTGGCCGCCAGTGCCAGGCCGATCACCCCGTTGTTACCGCGAAACGCACCCTGGGCATAAATGCCGCGGTCTTCACGGGGGCAACGGAAAATCGCCCAGCCCCAGGCCAAGGCGAAGCTGGCGACCGTTGCTAGGGCGAAATAGATCAGCAGTTCTGGCTTGAGCGCCGAATGCAGGTCGGCGTGCAGAATCCCCAGAAACAGCAGCGCCGGCATGGTGACGTTGAACACCAGGGCTGACGCTGTGTGGATAAAGTTATCGTTGATCCAGTTGATGCGCTTGAGCAACACCCCCAGAAACAGCATGGCGAACACCGGCGCGGTGATGGTCAGGGTTTGCAGGAATATAGCCAGCATGCTGGGGAGAACCTTGGGTAAGCGTCGGTAGGTGGCTAATGATAAGCCAGTACGAACCGGTTCGCCTGGGTAACACCCATCAAATGCAGGAGCTGGCTTGCCGGCGATAGCGGTGTGTCAGCCACCAGGCTCATTGCTTCGCCAACCTGGTTTTTTTGATCGCTTACAGCGGGCACCTTGACGTAGGAAATTATTCCTCTATGATCAAAACAGCTGTATATACATACAGCAATCAAGGAAGATTCTTACGACATAGCAAGGAGCTAACATGTCTGAACTTAAATCGATCATCACCGCAAACCCCATCCCCTCCCTACGCTTCGAAGGTGGCGAGCACACCGCTATTGGCGACGACACCCAACTGCGCTTCGTGCAAGGCGAGCCTTCTATTCCGGGCGCTCAAGTCAAGCTTCACCTACCCAACGGCCTGGCCTTGACCTACGGCCAGATTATCTCCCTGGGCGGCGATTTCTACGGCGTTCCCGGCCAGCCCATCAGCGACGGCGCATCGCCAGCCGAGCGTGTCCAACGCTTTATCGCTGCCTTCAATTCCCTGGCTACGCTGCCGGCATCGCGGGAAGAAGCGGGAAAAATCCTCGCAGTCATGCAAAAGGAAATCAATGCGGTCAAGCAAGCAATCAAAGAAGGCAAGCAGGCCCATGAAGCCTATGACGTGCTGGGTGATACGTTGTCCGAAGAGTGGAACCGCATTACCGGTGGGGGTAGTGTTGTTTCGGCCATGGTTCCACTGGGGCGCTACCTGAAACTGGCAGCCGACAATGCTGATCACTTTGGCGAATGGGCGCTCTCAGCCTATCTGGCCGGGCATACTGCAGCCCTGCAACAAGCGGTAGTGGCCCATCAAAGCGGCAGCGACCAACAACTGGAACTGGCTTATGCCATGAACAGCTTTGCCGATCACTTTTTGACCGACCTGTTTTCCGCAGGCCACCTGCGCGTACCGCGCAAGCAACTGGCGGCCGTGGTGACGCCGGGTGAATTGGGGTCGCTGATCAGTCGCTTCATGCACGACGAAGACAGCAAGTTCGGGCTCAATGTGCGCAATGCCCTGGGCGACGAATGGCACGCCTATGGCGACAAGCGTTATTTCGATAGCAACGATGCCGCCAATCGCACCCAGGTCAAACGTGCAGTACAGGCGTCGGCCGATGAGATTTTCGAGGCATACATCAGCGGTATCGTCCCCTCCCCAGCTACGTTCAAGGCGCCGTTGCATGTGCCGGACCTGAATGCAGCGAACAATCCGGCGAATAACTTCGCGCCGCTGTTCAAAGCCGATGGGGACAAGGTTCTGCGGCGCAAGGACGTCAACAACCTGAATGACAAACAGTGGACCAATGATTGGTGGGGATGGAGTACGTATTTGCTGCTCAAGGACTACAAGCCGAACAACCCGCTGCCTTGATTTAGCCATGGCTCCCCTGTGTACGGATGGCTCGCGCATAGGGGACCGTTCGTTGTCATTGTGAGCTCTGACAGTATCAGCGATGCGTCAACAGCTCCTAGATTGGGGGCCATCACCGAGAGGCGCTGCCACCTTGGAAGCCCTTTAGCAGTCTAGAAACAGTGCTGCACGCCATGGTCTCTAAAAAATGCACCTTGGCTTCATTGCCTAAGCAGGTCGTACGATCACCGCCCACCATGGCTTTGTACCCGGCAAAAAAATGCCCCAGCCAAAGCCGGGGCATTTCATTCAGCACTCGCCCGCAGGCTCATGCTCCGTCACTTCACCACTTTCAAGCTTGGCCGACCGGTAGGGCGCGGCGGCTCGGAATCCGGCGGCGGCAGATCATCATCTTCAACTTCGATCGCTTCGTCGTCCTCAAGAGACGACTCCAGATCAAACACCATACCCTGGCCGTTCTCCCGGGCATAAATCCCCAGGATAGCGCCGATGGGCACATAGAGCGTATGGGGTACCCCACCGAAACGCCCTTCAAAGCTGACCGCCTCATTGTCCATGTGCAGTTGGCGAACGGCACTGGGCGAAACATTCAGGACAATCTGTCCGTCACTGGCAAAACCTTGTGGTACCTGCACCGCAGGAAACTCGGAATTGACCAACATGTGCGGGGTGCAATCGTTATCCACAATCCACTCGTAGAGCGCGCGGACCAGGTAAGGTCGACTGGAGTTCATCAACGGCTCCTTAAGCCTTAGCGCATATCGCGTTCGACACCAGACAGACTTGCCTGGAAAGCCTCACGCGCAAACTGGCGCTCCATGTAATCAAGCAGCGGCTTGGCAGGCCGCGGCAGTTCAATGCCCAGAATCGGCAAACGCCAGAGTATGGGTAATAGGCAGCAATCCACCAGGCTTTGTTCCTCGCTGAGGAAAAAAGGTTTATCGGCGAACAATGGAGAAACGCCGGTCAGGCTCTCACGCAATTCCTTGCGCGCCTGTACACGGGCCGTTTCTTTGCTGCGTGTATCCAGAATCAGATCCACCAGCCCACACCAGTCACGCTGGATCCGATGGATCAGCAGGCGGCTGTTGGCACGCGCCACCGGATACACCGGCAGCAAAGGTGGATGGGGGTAACGCTCATCCAGATATTCCATCACCACGGTTGACTCCCACAACGCCAGGTCACGATCAACCAGGGTGGGCAAGCTGCCGTAAGGGTTCACTTCGATCAGTTTCGGCGGGTGACGCCCTGCCTCCACACTGATGATCTCGGCGCTGACACCCTTCTCTGCGAGCACGATGCGTACTCGGTGGGAATAGTGGTCGGCGGGGTCGGAGTAACAGGCCAACCGGTTGGTCACGCCCATGGCGGTCCTCCTCGCTTGTTGAAATTATCGAAAGCTCAAAAACGAGCGCGCCCAGAAAGCATCTCCCGTAACACCTGGATCAACCAGAGCGTTACCCCTTCAGAGACGTCGCTGGGCGCGCAAGATTAACAGCAATTGCCTAAGGTTGGATCAATGCACATCCTTCCAGTATTCACGCTTGAGCAAATAAGCGAATACGAAGAAGAACGCCAGGTACAGCAACACATAGGTACCGATGCGTTGGTGCTCCAGTTTGACCGGGTTGGCGGAGTACGCCAGGAAGGTCACCAGGTTCTTGACCTTCTCGTCGAACTGCTCCTCGTTCAGCGCACCGCTCTTGGGCACGATGGTCAGTTGATCACATGCCTCGTGGGTCAACGGCGTGCCAGTCAGCGGGTCATATTGCTTCTTGCCGTTTTCCACGACTTGAACCTGCTTGCATCCTACCACCTGGCGACCTTGCAGGCCGACCAGCACGTTAGGCATACCGACGTTCGGGAAGACCTTGTTGTTCACGCCCCAGGGACGTGTAGGGTCTTCGTAGAACGACTTCAGGTAGCCATACAGCCAGTCGGTGCCACGTACACGCGCAACCAGGGTCAGGTCGGGCGGCGCAGCCCCGAACCAGGCCTTGGCGTCGACCGGTTGCATGCCGATGTTCATGTGGTCGCCAATCTTGGCACCGGTGAACACCAGGTTCTTGAGCATCAGCTCATGGGGGATACCCAGGTCATCGGCAACGCGCTCATAGCGCTGGAACTTGGCGCTGTGGCAACCCATGCAGTAGTTGGCGAACGTACGGGCGCCGTCTTGCATGGCGGCCTTGTCAGACACGTCGATGTCGACCTTTTCCAGTTCAACGCCTGCGCCGGAAGCAAAAGACAGAGCCGGCAGGGCAGCAAGAATCAATGCAGCGAATAATTTTTTCATCAGCCAGTCACCCTTTCCGGAACCGGTTTTGTCTTCTCGAGCCGGGTGTAGAACGGCATCAGAATGAAGTAGGCGAAGTACAGGAAGGTGCAGACCTGCGACAACAGCGTACGCTCAGGGGTTGGCGCCAGTACGCCCAGTACGCCCAGGATCACGAACGAGATGCAGAACACCCACAGCCAGATCTTGCTCAGCCAGCCTTTGTAGCGCATGGACTTGACCGGGCTACGGTCGAGCCATGGCAACACGAACAGCACGGCAATGGCTGCACCCATGGCGATGACACCCATGAGCTTGTCGGGGATCGCCCGCAAAATGGCGTAGAACGGCGTGAAGTACCAGACCGGAGCAATATGTTCCGGGGTCTTGAATGCGTTCGCCTGTTCGAAGTTAGGCTTTTCGAGGAAATAACCACCCATTTCCGGGAAGAAGAACACAATCGAGCAGAACACAAACAGGAACACCACCACGCCGACGATATCTTTCACGGTGTAGTAAGGGTGGAATGGAATGCCGTCCAGCGGAATGCCGTTCTCGTCCTTGTGCTTCTTGATATCCACACCGTCCGGGTTGTTCGAACCCACTTCGTGCAGTGCCAGGATGTGCAACACCACCAGGCCGAGAATCACGATCGGCAAGGCCACCACATGCAAGGCAAAGAAGCGGTTCAGGGTGATGCCGGAGATCAGGTAGTCACCACGGATCCACTGGGTCAGATCGTTGCCAATGACCGGGATCGCACCGAACAGCGAGATGATCACCTGGGCACCCCAGTAAGACATCTGGCCCCAAGGCAGCAGGTAGCCCATGAAGGCCTCTGCCATCAGTGCCAGGTAGATCAGCATGCCGAACACCCACACCAGCTCACGCGGCTTCTGGTACGAACCGTAGAGCAAGCCACGGAACATGTGCAGATAGACCACAATGAAGAACGCCGAAGCGCCGGTAGAGTGCAGCAGACGCAGAATCGAGCCGTACTCGACGTCGCGCATGATGTATTCGACGGAGGCAAACGCCTCTTCCGCCGACGGGGTGTAGCTCATGGTCAGCCAGACACCGGTCACGATCTGGTTGACCAGTACCAGCAATGCCAGGGAACCAAAGAAGTAGAAGAAGTTGAAGTTCTTCGGCGCGTAATACTTGCTGAGATGGTCTTCCCACATTTTGGTGGCGGGGAAGCGCGCATCCACCCAATCCATGAACTTGCTCATTACGCGCTCTCCTTATCGACACCAATGACAATCACGTCGTCAGATTCGTAGTTGTGCGGCGGAACCGGCAGGTTCAACGGTGCAGGCTGGGACTTGTAGACGCGACCGGCCAGGTCGTAATGGGAACCGTGGCAAGGGCAGAAATAGCCGCCGACCCAGTCCTTGCCCAGATCCACAGGCGCGACTTCCGGGCGGAAGGTCGGCGAGCAACCCAGGTGCGTGCAAAGACCGACCAGCAGCAGAATCTCTGGCTTGATCGAACGCACTTCGTTTTGGGCGTAGGCGGGTTGGTCGGAATTCTTGGACTCGGGGTCAGACAGCTGGCCCTCGATCTTCTTCAGATTTCCCAGGATTTCCTCGGTACGACGAACGATGAACACTGGCTGGCCGCGCCACTCAGCAATCATCTGCTGGCCTGGCTCGATCTTGCTGACATTCACCTTCACCGGTGCACCTGCGGCTTTCGCCTTGGCACTGGGAAACCATGACCCCACGAACGGGACCGCAGCCCCCACCGCTCCTGCAGCACCCACCACGGATGTGGCTGCTACCAAGAAGCGACGCCGGCCTGCATTCACGCCGTCATTGCTCATTCAGTCCTCTCCCATCAGCTTTTTGGCCTGTTAAATCAGGCGTCTACTAAGTATTAAATCTGAACTTATAAAAATTTTGCCGAATGGTAATGAAAAGCCCCACCTCTGACAAGGTAATTACCCGCAGCCTAGCCTCCAAGCCTTGTAGTATAGGGGGTCTACGGATGTGGCAAGTTGTCACACAGAAAAAACCCACATAAAACGCGGACAATAAAAAACGCCCAGCTCCGTGAGGAGGCTGGGCGTTTTTGTGGAACGTAAAGCGAATTAACGCTTCGAGTACTGCGGACGCTTACGCGCTTTACGCAGACCGACTTTCTTACGTTCAACTTCACGGGCATCGCGAGTCACGAAGCCAGCTTTGCGCAGAGCGCCGCGCAGGGTTTCGTCGTACTGCATCAGAGCGCGAGTGATACCGTGGCGGATTGCGCCAGCCTGACCACTTACACCGCCACCGATAACGGTGACGTAGATGTCGAACTTTTCAACGGTCTCGGTCAGTTCCAGCGGCTGACGAACTACCATGCGGGCAGTTTCGCGACCGAAGAAGTTGTCCAGAGTGCGGTTGTTGATCGAGATGTTACCAGTGCCCGGACGCAGGAAAACGCGTGCGGTTGCGGTTTTGCGACGGCCAGTGCCGTAATTTTGAGTCGCCGACATAATGAACTATTCCGTTAAAACTTCAGTTCTTGGGGCTGCTGAGCAGCATGAGGGTGAGCAGCGCCCGCATAGACTTTCAGCTTGCGATACATGTCGCGACCCAGTGGGCCCTTCGGCAGCATACCTTTAACCGCGATCTCGATCGGGGCTTCAGGCTTCTTGGCAATCAGGCCTTCAAAGTTCGAAGACTTGATACCGCCTGGGAAACCGGAGTGACGGTAGTACATTTTGTCGCTTGCTTTGTTGCCGGTTACACGAACCTGCTCAGCGTTGATGATCACGATGTAGTCACCGGTATCAACGTGAGGGGTGTACTCAGGCTTGTGCTTGCCACGCAGACGGCTGGCGACTTCAGTGGCCAGACGACCCAGGGTCTGACCAGCGGCGTCGACGACAAACCAGTCGCGCTGAACTGTTTCCGGTTTTGCAGTAAAAGTTGTCATTCTTTAATAGCCTCAGGGGCCGCCCTGTAAATTAGACGGCGGATCTTACTGAATAGTGCGTACTTTGACAAGTCAAAGGCAGCCGGATACAGACGCTATCGGGGGCTCGGGTCGGCGCGTCCGTTCAACGGCAAGATTCTTCGGCAGGCGGCGCATCACTTCCACTGCAGAAAGAGGTGGGCAATTATGCAGATTGCGAAAAAAAATTCAACCTGCTTTTATGATTGTTTTCCCCAAAGGAGTACCCGATGGATTATCGAAAGCTGGGCCGGACCGATCTGAACGTAAGCGCCATCTGCCTCGGGACCATGACCTGGGGCGAGCAGAACACCGAGGCAGAGGCCTTCGCCCAGATTGAACGAGCCAAAGGTGCAGGGATCAACTTCCTCGATACCGCCGAAATGTACCCGGTACCGCCCAAGGCCGACACCTATGCCACCACCGAACGCTACATCGGTAATTACTTCAAGAGCCGTGGCGACCGCGCCGACTGGATCCTCGCCAGCAAGATCGCCGGGCCAGGCAACACCATCGACTACATCCGCGACGGCCAGCTCAAGCACAACCGCAAGCATATCGTCGAGGCGCTGGACGCCAGCCTCAAGCGCCTGCAGACCGACTGGATCGACCTGTACCAATTGCACTGGCCGGAACGCAGCACCAATTTCTTCGGACAGTTGAGCTACAAGCACCAGGAAGAGCCCGACCTGACGCCGCTGGAAGAAACCCTCGAAGCCCTCGACGAACAGGTCAAGGCCGGCAAGATCCGCCACATCGGCCTGTCCAATGAAACGCCCTGGGGCACCATGAAGTTCCTGGCCCTGGCCCAAGCCCGCGGCTGGACCCGCGCGGTGTCGATCCAGAACCCCTACAACCTGCTCAACCGCAGCTTTGAAGTGGGCCTGGCGGAGATTGCCATCCGCGAGCAATGCGGCTTGCTGGCTTATTCACCCCTGGCGTTCGGCATGCTCAGCGGCAAGTATGAAGGCGGCGCACGGCCGGCCAAGGGGCGCCTGAGCCTGTACAGCCGCTTCAGCCGCTACTTCAACCCGCAATCGGAAGCCGCATGCAGTCGCTATGTGGCCCTGGCCCGCGAGCACGGCCTGGACCCGGCGCAGATGGCCCTGGCGTTTGTGACACAACAGCCGTTTGTGACCAGCAATATCATTGGGGCGACGACGCTTGTGCAGTTGGACAGCAACATCGCCAGTGCTGACCTGAAGCTGTCGAAAGAGGTGTTGCAGGGGATTGAGGCGATTCAGAAGGATCACCCGAATCCCGCGCCTTGATTGACCTTTAGACCGCCATCGCCGGCAAGCCGGCTCCTACAGGAGAATGCGCTCCAAATGTAGGAGCCGGCTTGCTGGCGATAGCATCACCAAAGACTCACAACGCCCGCGCAATGATCTCCTTCATGATCTCATTGGTCCCCGCATAAATCCGCTGCACCCGTGCATCCGCCCAGGCCCGGGCAATCGGGTACTCCCACATGAAGCCGTAGCCGCCGTGCAACTGCACACACTCATCGAGTACCTTGCATTGCAGGTCGGTGGTCCAGTATTTGGCCATCGCCGCAGTCGGTACATCCAGCTTGCCTTGCAGGTGCTGTTCCAGGCACTTGTCGACAAACACCCGGCCAATCTGCACTTCGGTGGCAATCTCCGCCAGTTTGAAGCGAGTGTTCTGGAAGTCCGCAATCGCCTTGCCGAACGCCTTGCGCTCGCGGGTGTAGTCCAGGGTCCATTGCAGCGCCGCTTCGGCCGAAGCCAATGCACCGATCGCCACAGTCAGGCGCTCCTGAGGCAGCTCCTGCATCAGGTAGGCAAAACCCATCCCCGCCTGCCCCAGCAGGTTCTCCTTGGGCACACGCACGTCCTGGAAGAACAGCTCGGACGTATCCTGGGCCTTCATCCCGACTTTCTCCAGGCGCTTGCCCTTGGCGAAACCTGGCGTATTGGCCTCGACCAGAAACAGACTGGTGCCCTTGGCGCCTGCCTTGGGGTCAGTCTTGGCGACCACGATCACCAGGTCCGCCAGGAAGCCGTTAGTGATAAAGGTCTTGGAGCCGTTGATCACATACTCATCGCCATCGAGCACCGCGGTGGTCTTGACCCCTTGCAGGTCCGACCCCGCGCCCGGCTCAGTCATGGCAATGGCGGTGACCATCTCCCCGGAAACCAGCTTGGGCAAGTACTTGTGTTTCAGCGCTTCGCTGCCGTAATGCAGGATATACGGTGCAACAATGTCCGAATGCAGGGAGAAGCCAATCCCGGTCAGGCCCAGGCGACCGATTTCTTCGATCACCACGGTGCTGTAGAGAAAGTCTGCACCCAGGCCACCGTATTCTTCCGGCAGATGGGAACACAGCATCCCCGCCTCCCCTGCCTTGCTCCAGAGGGCACGATCAATATGCCCCTGCTTCTCCCATTGCGCATGGAACGGCACCGCGTCCTTTTCGAGGAAGGTGCGCACGCTCTGGCGGAAGAGTTCGTGCTCGGAGCTGAACAAGGTTCTGGGAATCATGAGTCACCTGCGTCGATTGTCAGACAAAAACAAGATCTCAGAGCCTAAGCTGCACGGACCTCACAGGACACTGGACACATGCGACAAAAAATAAGACGATCCAGCCGTTAGTTGACCACTTTCCCCTATAAGAATAATCGAAATTATGTCTAGCCTCGTCTCCACGCCCTTGCGGCGCGTCAGCATTTTGGCCATTGATCGGGTGTTTGCTTCCACCCTCATGCAAGCCAAGGATTTTTTCCACCTCGCCAGCCTGCGTTACGGCAAACAACAAGGCCTGGGCCTCACCCCGGCCTTTGAAACCCGCCTGGTGAGCCCCGATGGGCAGTCGGTGTGCAGCTTCAGCGATGTGATCATGCCGGTGGACGGCGGCCTGGAGAATGCCGATATCATCGTGCTGCCGGCCTTCTGGGATGACTTCGAAGCCCTGAGCAAACGCTACCCGCAAATCCTGCCGTGGCTGCGCGAACAACATGCCCGCGGCGCTGTGCTATGCGGCGAGGCCACTGGAGTGTTCTGGCTCGCCGAAGCCGGCCTGCTCGATGGCAAGGAGGCGACCACCTATTGGCGCTTCTTCAACGCCTTCAGCGAACGCTTCCCCAGGGTCCAGCTCAATCAAGACAAGCACCTGACCGACGCCGACAACCTGTACTGCGCCGGCGGCACCACTTCGGCGTGCGATCTCTACATCTATCTGATCGAGCGTTTCTGCGGCGCCAACATCGCCCAGGCCGTGGCCCGCGACATCCTCTACGAAGTGCAGCGCAGCTACGCGCCGGGGCGCATCGGTTTTGGTGGCCAGAAGCTGCACCAGGACGTGATCATCCTGCAGATCCAACATTGGCTTGAAGAACACTTCGCCGACAAATTCCGCTTTGAAGACGTCGCCCGCGAACACGGCATGAGCATCCGCAACTTTATGCGCCGGTTCCAGACGGCTACTGGCGATAAGCCGCTGCACTATTTGCAACGGCTGCGGATCGAGACGGCCAAAGGCCTGTTGTCGGGCAGCCGCAAGAGCATCAAGACCATCAGTTATGAGGTGGGCTACGACGATGCGAGCTTCTTTGCGCGGCTGTTCAGGCAGCACACGGAGTTGTCGCCGAACCAGTATCGCCAGCAGTTCCAGCAGGCCGCCTGACTAAAGCCGGGCACAATCAAATGTGGGAGCGGGCTTGCTCGCGAATGCGGTGTGTCAGTTAACGAATAAGTCGACTGATACACCGCATTCGCGAGCAAGCCCGCTCCCACATTTTGGTTCGGTGTTTGCCTAAGGCTTGTGCGCCCGCGCCAGGAACTCGTGGGACTGCATTTCCAGCAAGCGGCTCAAGGTCCGTTGGAATTCGAAGTTCAAGCGACCGCCGGTGTAGAGGTCCTTGAGTTCGACTTCGGCCGAGATGATCAGCTTGACGTTACGGTCGTAGAATTCATCGACCATGTTGATAAAACGTCGGGCGATGTCGTCGGTGGTGACGCTCATTTGCTCGACGCCGCTCAGGATCACGGCATGGAAGATCTTGCCCAGCTCGATGTAGTCGTTCTGGCTGCGCGGGCCGTCGCACAGTTCGCGGAAGTCGAACCAGGCCACGTCGTCACAGGTGCGCAGGGCAATGATCTGGCGATTTTCGATCATCAACTTATCGTTTTCCACCGCCTGGGTGCATTCCGGCGTCAACGCGCGGAAACTCTTGCGCAGGCTCTCGTGGGCCACTTCGTCCAGGGGGAAGTGAAACAACTCCGCCTGCTCAAGGTGGCGCAGACGGTAGTCGACGCCGCTGTCGACGTTGACGATATCGGTGTGCTGCTTGATCAGGGCGATGGCCGGCAGGAAGCGCGCGCGTTGCAGGCCATCCTTGTACAGGCCATCCGGCACGATGTTCGAGGTGGCGACCAGGGTCACACCGTTTTTGAACAACTCTTCCATCAAGGTGCCAAGAATCATCGCGTCGGTGATATCGGATACGAAGAACTCATCGAAGCAGATCACCCGCGCTTCTTGGGAGAAGCGCTTGGCGATGATGGTCAGCGGGTTCTTCTCGCCGTGCAGGGTCTTCATCTCTTCATGCACGCGCTTCATGAAGCGGTGGAAGTGAGTGCGGGACTTTTCCTTGAACGGCAGCGCTTCGAAGAAGGTGTCGACCAGGTAAGTCTTGCCGCGCCCCACGCCGCCCCAGAAGTACAAGCCCTTGACCGGCACCTGGTCTTTCTTGCCAAACAGCTTGCTGAGCATCCCCGGCTTGCTCTGGGAAGCGGCGACCAGGTCTTCATACAGGCGCTGCAAGTGACGCACCGCCGTTTCCTGGGCAGCATCGTGGAAGAAGTCGGGGCGCTTCAGATCAGCTTGATATCGTTCTAGGGGCGTCATAATTTCGTTAGCAAGGCAACAAAAACGGGCCGTCACTGTAACGACGGCCCTGGATAATGGCAATCAACCCTTGGTCGGGTCAGTCCTCGATTGGCGTCAACGCCACGCGCACGGCTTCGATGGCGGCATCTCGCCCCTCAGCGCCTAAATAAATTACTGAGCTTTGGGCAACACATTCGCCTTCGAGCCAAACACTGAAACCAAGCTCATCACTGCGTATATCCAAGGTTTGGCCCGACTGCAATTGCTTGATCACCGCACCTGCTCTTCTACCATCGGCAAACTTGCTCGAAAGCAGCAGTTGCGAGCCATCAGCTGCAAGCACACGGAAGCGGAAACTATCACCCTCACGAAAACTGACAATACGCGAGCTTTTCGTAGATTTTGTCTTGGCGTTGCCAATAGTAACGCTGTAATGACTCTGGAACGAGCGCAGGCCCACCGCCTCACGCAGCTCTTGCAAGAATGGACCGGCGACGGCGCGGGCCTTCTTGGCGCCGACCAGCAGCAGGTCTTCCATGTCCGAAGGACGCGACATCAATTGATGGTAGCGCTCGCGGGCTTCGCCCAACTGACCGTCCAGAAGCTGGAACAGGCGGTTCTTCGCCTCGCCCCAACCCAGGCCATCGAGCAGTTCGCTGCGCAGTTGCTGTTCCTGTTCAGGGGTGGCGAACGCCTGGTACAAGGTGAACAGATGCGAGTTGTCCGGATCCTTGGCTTCGCCCGGCGCGCGCGAGTCGGTGACGATCCGCGAGATCGCGTCCTTCATGTCCTTGGCGGTGGTGAACAAGGGAATCGTGTTGTCGTAGCTTTTCGACATCTTGCGCCCATCCAGGCCCGGCAAGGTGGCGACGCTCTCTTCGATCAACGCCTCAGGCATAGTGAAGAACTCTCTGCCCTTGCCGAACAGGTGGTTGAAACGCTGGCCGATATCACGGGCCATTTCCACGTGCTGGATCTGGTCACGGCCGACCGGCACCTTGTGCGCGTTGAACATCAGGATGTCCGCCGCCATCAGCACCGGGTAGCTGTACAGGCCCATGCTGATCCCGGCATCCGGGTC
Organism: Pseudomonas fluorescens; assembly: GCF_000730425.1. Lineage (NCBI taxonomy): Bacteria > Pseudomonadati > Pseudomonadota > Gammaproteobacteria > Pseudomonadales > Pseudomonadaceae > Pseudomonas > Pseudomonas fluorescens. The sequence goes on from NZ_CP008896.1 coordinate 2,790,659, forward strand.
TTCGCCGCTTTCCAGGTTTTTGTCCACCGATGCCTTGTAGGCATGGGCGCGGTTGAGCAGGCCCTTGGCGGCGACGCAGGTCAGCAGCCAGGTCAGCTCGGGGATTTCCGGGATGTCGGACTGGCGGTAGAAGGTCACCCGGTTCACATCCAGGCCACCGGCCAGCCAGGTCGCGGCGATTTCCATACGCGAACGCTGGATGCGCTGCGGGTCATCGCACTTGATCAGGGCGTGGTAGTCGGCCAGGAAGTAGAACGAATCGGCATTGGCATCCTGGCTGGCGAGGATCGCCGGGCGGATGGCACCGGCGTAGTTGCCCAGGTGCGGCGTGCCGGTGGTGGTGATGCCGGTGAGGATACGGGTACGAGTCGTCATGGGTAATCGCTTATCAGACTGCTATCAATTCGAGAGGCGTTGCAGCACCAGATCCTTGAGATCGGTGAGCTTGCCATGAAAAAAGTGCCCGCATTCTGCCACTTTCAGAAGCGTATGGGGGCGTTTCAGGGCTGCAGACCAGTCATAGACGGTTTGCGGGTCGACCACTTCGTCGGTTTCCGGCTGGATCACGGTCAGCGGGCAGCCCTGGGGCAGCAGGTCGGTATCGCGCAGACGCATCACCGCAGGGGCGACCATGAACAGGTGCGCGAGTTTTTCGCCCTTGGCTTCCAGGCGACCACCGAGGCTGGCAGCCACGTAACCGCCGAAGGAAAACCCAAGCAAGGTGATCGGCAAGTCAGGGTGTTTTTCCCGCAGCCAGGTCGCGGCGGCTTGGGCATCGTCCACTTCACCGGTGCTCATGTCGTGAGTGCCGGCGCTTGCACCCACGCCGCGATAATTGAAACGCAAAGTAATCAAACCCGCATCACGGGCGGTGCGTTGCAGGGTCGATACGACTTTATTGAGCATGGTCCCACCCTGCACCGGGTTGGGATGGCAGATCAGCGCCAGGCCACGTGGCTCGGGGTGATCCAGATACAAGGCTTCCAATTGGCCCACCGGGCCATCGATCAGAACGGGGGTTTCACGCATGAGCAAGGAATGAACTCCGTGACCTCTCAAGGGGTCGACTCGTCTAGCTAAAAGTCTGTGCATGGCATCATTGCGAGCTTAATCGCGGTATACAGCGCAGGTCCGAGCCGTTAACGTAAAGCAAAGCCGTTTATAGAGGAAGGACTCGTGGAACACTCGCTCTTAGTTTGGTTGTTGCCGACTCTTGCCCTGGTTGCCGGTGTCGCCATTGGATTCCTGGTCGCTCGCCTGCTGCCGAATGCCGCGCCTAACCGCACGCAGCGTCAGTTGGACGACATCCAGGAACGTTTTGACAGTTATCAGAACGAGGTTGTTACCCACTTCAACAGCACCGCGACCCTGGTCAAGAAGCTCACCCAGAGCTACCAGGAAGTACAGGATCACCTCGCCGATGGCGCCAACCGCCTGGCCCTGGATGACATCACCCGCCAGCGCCTGCTGGCCGCGCTGCATTCCGATGCTGCGCAAACCCCACGGGAACGCCTGACCCCGCCACGGGAAAACCAGGAACCACCACGGGACTACGCGCCAAAGACGCCGAACGCCCCCGGCATGCTGGATGAGCACTACGGCTTGAAGAAGTAAGACGTTTTCAAGCGATACAAAAAGCCCGGCTGATCGATGATCAGCCGGGCTTTTTGTTAGGTGTGCACAGATCAAACGTAGGAGCTGACTTGCCTGCGATAGCGCAATGTCAGTCAAGCGACCATCAACTGACCCACCGCTATCGCCGGCAAGCCGGCTCCTACATTGTGAGCATCTGGCTTTCAGCGCCGTACCGGGCGCTTCTGCAGCTTGCGCTGCAAGGTGCGGCGGTGCATGCCCAGGGCGCGGGCGGTGGCGGAGATATTGCCTTCATGCTCGGTCAGCACGCGCTGGATGTGCTCCCATTGCAGGCGGTCCACCGACATCGGGTTTTCCGGCACCAGGGTGTCGAGGTCGGCATGCTCGGAGAGCAGCGCGGCCAGCACATCATCGGCGTCGGCCGGCTTGCACAGGTAATTGCAGGCGCCACGCTTGATCGCCTCGACGGCCGTAGCAATGCTGGAATACCCGGTGAGGATCAGCACACGCATTTCCGGATCCAGTTCCAGCAACTTGGGCAATAGCACCAGGCCGGAATCACCGTCCATTTTCAGGTCCAGTGCCGCGTAGTCCGGCAGGTCAGCCTGGGCGATAGTCAGGCCTTCTTCGGCGGAGCCTGCGGTGCTGACGCGAAACCCGCGACGGCTCATGGCCCGCGCCATGACGCGGGTAAAGGTGGCGTCATCATCTACCAGCAGCAGGTGCGGCAGCTCTTCGCCTTCGACTTGGATCTCGTCACTCATCGATGTCTCCTCGTGCAGCACGGGGCAGGCGCAGCTCGGTGAGCGTGCCGCCTTCCTCATGGGGGTAAAGTTTCACCGAGCCGCCAGCGCGGGTCACGCTGGCTTTGCTCAAGAACAGGCCCAGGCCAAAGCCTTTGCCCTTGGTGGTAAAGAATGGCTTGCCGATCTGTTCGGCAATGGCCAGCGGCACGCCGGCGCCGTGGTCGCGAATACTGATGGTGAGATCTTCTGCATCCCAGTCCAACTGCACTTCCAGCCCTTCCGGGCACGCGTCGGCAGCGTTGTTCAGCAGGTTCAGCAGCGCCTGGGTCAAGTCCGGCGGTGGCGCCATACGTGGCACCGCGCCCTGCCCCAGCAAATGGAAACGGTAGCTGGCTTCGGGGCGCATCAAGTGCCAGCGATTCAAGGCTTCGTCCAGCCACTGAGTGACGTCTTGCATATCCACCGCCAGGCGCCGGTTGGCTTCAGCAGCGCGCACCAGTTGCTGCAAGGTTTGCTTGCACTGTTTGACCTGCTCCTGCAGCACGCCGAGGTCATCTTGCAGCGCCGGGTCGTGATGGTCCTGGCGCATTTCCTTGATCAGTACGCTCATGGTCGCCAGCGGCGTACCCAATTCATGGGCGGCACCGGCGGCCTGGGTCGCCACGGCCAACAGCTGCTGGTCGCGCAGGCCTTCTTCGCGGCGAATAGCGCGCAATTCCTCCTGGCGCCGCAGCTCTTCAGCCATGCGCGCCGCGAAAAACGTAATCACCGCCGCCGACAGCGCGAAGCTCAACCACATGCCGTAGATCTGCAGGTTTTCCCGGGCGATCGGGAAGGTTTCCAGGGGATAGAACTGCGCCAGCAACAGGGTGTAAAGCGCCAGGGCAATACCCGACAGGATCACCGAATAGCGCCACGGCAATGTCACTGCGGCGATGGTCAGCGGTACCAGGTAATAGGAGACAAAGGGATTGGTGGAGCCGCCGGAGAAATACAGCAACACACTGTGGATAAACAGGTCGCAGGCCAATTGCAGGGCGTATTCGAGCTCCGTTACCGGCCACGTGGTGCGCAGGCGGATGGCGGTGAACACACACAGCACCGTGGAAAAGGCCAGGGTCACCCACAGTTGCAACCAGGGCAGCGGCAGCAGCTCAAACCAATAGGCAAGCCCGACGGAACCGGCTTGTGCGGCCAGCACCAGGGTGCGGATAAACGTCAGGCGCCAGAGATTCTGGCGAGTGGCGGAAGTCAGTTGTACGGGGGCGAGCATGAGCTCTCCTGATGAGCGCTCCAGGCGGATCGCAGCAAGTATAAACGAAGCGACGGTACAGTCAGCGAGTCTGTGGCCCTTTGACGCAGGTCATGGCTTGATGGCGGGGCGCGGTGAAATTGACCGTTCGTCGGCATCGTACCCACATGTAGAGATTGTGTAACCCGCCGAACCCCAATCCCCCGTCTACAGTCTTACCGAACACGATCACCCTCAAGGAGCTTCCATGTCACGTTTCACTCGCAGTGCCGCCCTTATTGCCCTCAGCGTTGGCACCATTGCCAGCCTGCCTGCGCAGGCCGCCGATCAACTGCACTACAACCAGATTTCCCTGCGGGCCGAAGTCAGCCAGGAAGTGGCCCGTGACCAGATGATCGTCACCCTGTACACCGAGTCCCAGAACACCGACCCGGCCAAGCTGGCCGCCGAGATCACCACCACCATGAACAAGGCGCTGGCCCAGGCCCGCGAAGTCAAAAGCGTGACCTTGCGCCAGGGCAGCCGCAACAGCTACCCGATCTACGACAACAAGAACCAGAAGATCACCGGCTGGCGTGAACGCGCCGAACTGCGCCTGGAAAGCTCGGACTTTGCCGCGCTGTCCAAGCTCACTGGCGAGATGCTGGCCAACCTGAAAATGGACAGCATGGACTTCGCCATCGCCGACCCGACCCGCAAGGCCAGCGAAGATGCCCTGCTCAAGGAAGCAGTCGCCGCTTTCAAGGCCCGTGCCCAACTGGCCACCGACGCACTGGGTGGCAAGGGCTACAAGATCGTCAACCTGAACTTCAACACCAATGGCTATCCACAGCCTTACGCCCGTGGCGGCATGATGATGAAGGCGGCGGCGATGGATTCGGCGCCGACGCCTGAGGTCGAGGCCGGCACCAGCCAGGTCAGCATGAGTGCGGACGGGGTGATCGAAGTCTTGCAGTAATCGTCTCAGCCCATAAAGACGGCACAGCCTAATAGCTTGTGCCGTTTTTTTTGGCTTGCTGTTCGATCACAAGATCACCTGCCGCGCGATGCAGAATACGGAATAACCCGAACACTGTAGGCCTTTACTTACATCATCAATTACACCTAAAACCTAAGCATAAAAATTGAACTATTTCCCTGCTCGAAGCCACCTAATCAAGGCAACTTTAGCGAGCCCGCCACACAATTAACAGCCCCCCTTACAGGGATTACCCATGCGTTTATTTTGCGCTTCGGCGCAGAGCAACAAATCTAACTAGATAGACTTTATCCAAGGACAGGGTAGCCAGGCGCCATTAGGAAACTGGTGCACATACCTATGTCTGAAACATCGAAATAGAGACAATTTTATTCGGACTTTCATAGGGATGATGGGATCGCAAGCGTGAATCCATAGAAGATACACGACACATGATCCGACCCAGCATCAAGACACTGGCACCTGATAAAGCAATCTGCACATTGCTGCTATTGCCTGGCGACAGACGAATAACACTATGAAATCCGTGAATAAAACGAGGCCTCCATGAATATAAATCCTGCGTCAATTCTTGCGCACTCGGCAACAACCAATTCATTATCAGCCGTCAATCTATTGCCTGCGGATTTCACCTCCGCTGAAACTTCCACCTCCACACATCGTCGGCAGACTCGTGCAATCAGCAATATATCTTTTCCACAGAACTCAGCGGCGGGAGAGAAGAGTAGCTCGCTGAATACTGCAGCTCCTGAACTGGAAGTCCACAAAAGGGTTATCTACGGTTCAATCACCACGTCTATGCCCTCGGATGGCTACACCCTGCAAGAGCGCAAGCAGCGCATTGATGACTATGCTTCTCGCGTAACGACGCTGATTAAAGACATACCCAGCGACAACCAAGGCGAAAGGAGCGTTAGGTTCCAGAACGCCCGCCTGTTCATGGAACCCGCAGGCTACTTCAGCGGTGGTTTATTGGCCGCAGGCTATGACCCGCATGAAAAAATCACGGTGACGTTCTCTTCCTACACTGGAATGGGGAAACCGGAACATTTGAATAACACCTCAGAGCGTAGCTACTTTGCATGGGAAATTGCAGCGGGTGCTTTAGCACACGATAAAGTGCAACGGGGTGGCCCGATCAACTTCAACTTTATGAAGATAGATTCAAAGGATCAAAGTAAGGTCGATGATCTCGAGTCGTTGGGTAAAAACCTTCAAGATCATTGGGAAAATGATATAGCCTTCCCCATGCGCAACCCTTTGGGGCCACTGGCATTCCTCTCGGGAGAAGCGGATGCCTACGCGGTACGGGGGACCTTGCAAAGCCTACGTAGTGATACGCAGGCTTTTAAAAACTTGAGCACTGAAGGGCAGGAAGCGGTCGCCCGGACACTGGATAAGAACGGGCAAGTGATCATTCCAAATGTCTACGGCTACCCACTATCAGGCTATGCATTTATTGCATACACGCCCTATGACGGAAATTATAAAAACAGGCCCAACCAAGGATTGATGTTAGACCTGAAGAATGGCGCCATCCGTGAACTACATGGCGACGCAGACTTTGCAAGCTGGGCCAAAGACAACCGTGACAACTTGCTGAGAAGCTTCAACGCCGCAGATGTACAAGGAGGTAAGGATTCACACTGGCCAAGCGCGGGCTATGTGCTTGACGCTTTGCTTTCAGGCGCCAACTCCCATTTCCCCGGGTATCACAACGTGTTCTCAGATGAGGAGATACCAGCAGCACAGCTATTTAATTACACCCGAGCCCGGGGCAGTGACTATCAGTTGAAATCCGGCAGCCTTTACAGCGGCGTGGCCGCCCAATACCAAGCGGTAAATGCCAAGAATGCAGTATGGTCCGACCAAACTCAGGTGTTTGGTTCGTCACAGCAGAGCTGGAAGTCTGCGAAAGACTTCTGGGGCAATACATTCGGCTACATCCCCGTGATTGGCAACACAGGCAATATTGTCTTCGGCATCCATGACAGTCTCTACGGCATGACGGCGGAAGATCGTGTGGGGGGCACTGCAACAGCGATCATATCAGGCCTGCAACTGGCCCATGAACTCGCGCCAGACGCCGCCGAATCCGGGCTAGGTGAATCGATCAAACTCCCTGGTCTCCCAAATGCCAAAAATTACAGATGGCAGCAGAACCCGCGGACAAACGACTTTGAATTCGTGCACGCCCCCAAAGCCACAAAAAAAACCGATGGCGCCACCATTGCAATCGAGGGACAGCCTGCCAACCGCCTTCGCCCCAGCCAGGCTGCGCATATCAGCGAGCAGGCACTGCCCAACGGCGAGCAGTTGATTGAAAACACTACACCCAACACCAAGGGGATTTATCAGATCAAGGATGCAACCACTGGCGCAGACCGCTGGTTAATCCGCTATACCGACGCCACCGGCATCAGCAAGGTGTACGAGATCCGAGGGGATTTCAAACTGAGCAACAACTACGTGCAGATTATTGACCAGAAAACCAGGCTGCCCGTGATGACCGTCCACTCTTCGGGCAATGGTGAATGGGTATCGGCCAATGGAAACGGCGGCGGCAAATGGTTTTGGGAACGCACCCCTTCTCCCACCCCCAGCGATGACATGAAGTCCCCACCGTCCTTTGCCAATCACTTCCTCGATCTCGAAGGAAAACCAATGGCAGGGGCCAACAAGATCGATGATGTCTTGAAAATCAACGGGGGATCCGCTTACGAGTTCGCCAATAGCAATTTCGAGGATAAAGGCGTCATCAAAACAAACTTCAGGGTTTCCTGGAGCTTCGACGCGGCTGACTTTTCCGTTTTGCCTGGGGAAAAGGCAATGCCCACGGGGCACAGCTCAAGCCAATATTCAACCCCCTTTATGAAGGATTTAGGCCGTAACCCCTACACCGTCACCACCAAAGAAAATGGACTATCCGTTACCTACCCACTGGATGCCAAAGCGAAGTTGCTCGAGGCCCCCACGCAAGAGAGGCTGATGCAGTTCGAACGCGCAATTCCTGACCCCGACCTGCGTGCCCGCATTTCCGAGGTCGCCCATCAAGGCTCGATAGCCCCCGCCACCATTGATTTGAACGGGGGATCGGTACTGCAAGATGGCTACTACTTTGGCGCTGACGAAACTCAGTTTCACATCGATCACGACCCATCCAGCAATGTGACGATGGTCCGAATCACGTCCAAAGGGCACCTCTCCAACCCGGAAAACGATATCAACCGGGTGCCTGGTACGGAGGTGATTATCAAGCGAACGTTCACGATACGCGAAGGCAATGAGCTCGACAGCTTGTTCGCCATCGACAAGGAAGCACCCACCACTATCGAAGTAGTGGTCCTTCCGTAGCCTCAACAAACGGCTACAGCTCCCACTTACCCGATCCCCTGAACGGCGGTAACCTCGGTGACTGCCGTTTTTTGTATGAACCGCTTTATACACCTGCCATCTCAGGGGTCCCCATGGAAAGAAATGCCTTGAAAGCGCTGTTCCTCGCTGCGGGGTTGTTGGCATTTACGCCAATGGCCCACGCGGCCAGCACCCTGGTCTATTGCTCCGAGGCAAGTCCCGCCGGGTTCGATCCCAGCCAATACACCAGCGGCACCGATTTTGATGCCTCGGCCGAAACCGTGTTCAACCGCCTGACCCAGTTCAAACGCGGCGGGACCGAAGTCGAGCCTGGCCTGGCGACCCGTTGGGAGGTGTCCAAGGACGGCCTGGCCTACACCTTCCACCTGCGCGACGGGGTCAAGTTCCACACCACCGATTACTTCACGCCAACCCGCGACTTCAATGCTGAGGATGTGCTGTTCACCTTCCAGCGCCTGCTGGACGCCAACCACCTATTCCGCCAGGCCTACCCGTCCGAGTCGCCGTACTTCACCGACATGGGCCTGAACACCACCATCAAGAGCGTAGAAAAGCTCGATGAGCATAGCGTGCGCTTCAACCTCAATAACGTTGATGCCGCTTTCGTGCAGAACCTGGCCATGAGTTTTGCCTCCGTGCAATCGGCTGAATACGCCGCGCAGTTGCTTAAACAAGGCAAGGCCGCCGATATCAACCAGAAACCGGTGGGCACCGGGCCGTTTGTGTTCAAGCGCTACCAGAAGGACTCGCAGATTCGCTACGTCGCCAATCAACACTATTGGAAGCCTGAGGATGTGAAACTCGACAACCTGGTGTTCGCGATCACCCCGGACGCCGCGTCGCGCCTGCAAAAGCTCAAGGCCGGCGAATGCCAGGTCAGCGGCTATCCGCGCCCCTCGGATATCGAGGTGATGAAGCAGGATCCAAACCTGCGTGTGTTGCAGCAGGCAGGTTTTAACCTGGGATTCCTGGCCTATAACGTGACCCATCCACCGCTGGATCAGCTCAAGGTGCGCCAGGCCCTGGACATGGCCATCGATAAGCCAGCGATTATCGCCGCGGTGTATCAAAGTGCCGGGCAATTGGCGCAAAACGCTCTACCTCCGGCCCAGTGGTCTTATGACCCCAGCATCAAAGACGCGCCGCACGATCCGGCCAAGGCCCGGGCGCTACTAAAAGAAGCAGGGGTTGCACCAGGTACCACCATCAATCTGTGGGCGATGACCGTGCAACGTGCGTCCAATCCCAACGCGCGAATGTCGGCGCAGATGATCCAGCAGGATTGGGCCAAAGTCGGGATCACTGCCAACATCGTCAGCTATGAGTGGGGCGAATACATCAAGCGCGCAAAAAACGGCGAGCACGATGTGATGATTTACGGCTGGACCGGCGACAACGGTGACCCGGATAACTGGCTCGGCGTGCTCTACAGTTGTGCCGCGGTCAAGGGCAGCAACTATGCAAAATGGTGTGACCCGCAGTACGACCAACTGGTACAGAAAGCCAAGCTCAGCAACAACCGTGACGAACGCATCAAGTGGTATCAGCAGGCGCAAAAAATACTTAAGGATCAAATACCTATAACGCCAATTGCGAACTCGACGGTTTTCCAGCCCCTGCGCAAGGAAGTCCAGGACTTCAAGATCAGCCCGTTTGGCCTGACACCGTTCTACGGCGTAAGTCTGAATAAGTAACAGCCACGCCCCAACCGGGTGCGCCAGACACCTCGGTTGGGCCGATACGGTGCACTCAACGCACCGAAAAAAGCCCTCGGAAATGCAGTTTTGTGTCAAAAATTACATGAATGCGACATTCCTGTACGTTCGTACCACTCTTTGGCGCTTGTTACCTCTCAACATCTTGCATTGGGTATGGGGCCTGCATAAGTATCCGCAGGCCGACTCACGAGGTCGCCCTCAATTCCAAAAATGACAACAAATCATGAGGCCAACATGCTTAAACACGCAGTCCTTCCGTTTTTAGTCAGCGCCGGTTTAATGGCCGCTGCACCTTTCGCCCAGGCGGCGACTAATCTGGTGTTCTGCTCCGAAGGGAGCCCGGCCGGTTTCGACCCAGGCCAGTACACCACCGGAACAGACTTCGATGCTTCGGCCGAAACCATGTTCAACCGGCTCAGCCAGTTCGAGCGCGGCGGCACCGCCGTGATTCCTGGCCTGGCCACCAAGTGGGACGTTTCCGAAGATGGCCTGACCTACACCTTCCACCTGCGCGAAGGGGTCAAGTTCCACACCACGCCGTATTTCAAGCCGACTCGTGAATTCAACGCCGACGACGTGCTCTTCACCTTCAACCGGATGATCAATAAAGACGATCCATTCCGTAAGGCCTACCCCACCGAGTTCCCGTACTTCACGGACATGGGGATGGACACCAACATCAAGAACATCGAAAAAATCGACGACCACACCGTCAAGTTCACCCTTGGCACCGTGGACGCGGCGTTTATCCAGAACCTGGCCATGAGCTTCGCCTCGGTACAGTCGGCCGAGTACGCGGCCCAACTGTTGAAGGACGGCAAGCCCCAGGACATCAACCAGAAACCGGTGGGCACTGGCCCGTTCGTGTTCAAGAGCTACCAGAAAGACTCCAACATCCGCTTCACCGGCAACAAGGATTACTGGAAGCCTGAAGACGTGAAGATCGATAACCTGATCTTCGCCATCACCACCGACCCGTCGGTACGTGTGCAGAAACTCAAGAAGAACGAATGCCAGGTCACCCTCTTCCCGCGTCCGGCCGACCTCAAGGCACTGGGCGAGGACAAAGACCTGAAACTGCCGCACCAGGCCGGTTTCAACCTGGGCTATATCGCCTACAACGTCATGCCGGTGCTCAAGGGCCAGACTGCGGCCAACCCACTGGCCGACCTGCGTGTACGCCAGGCCCTGGACATGTCGGTCAACAAGCAGCAGATCATCGACTCGGTCTACCAGGGCGCCGGCCAGCTGGCGGTCAACGCCATGCCACCGACCCAGTGGTCCTATGACGAGACCATCAAGGACGTCCCGTACGACGTGGCCAAGGCCAAGGAGCTGCTCAAGGAAGCCGGTGTCAAGGAAGGCACCGAGATCACCCTGTGGGCCATGCCGGTCCAGCGCCCATACAACCCCAACGCCAAGCTGATGGCCGAGATGCTGCAGAACGACTGGAAGCAGATCGGCTTGAAGGTCAACATCGTCAGCTACGAGTGGGGCGAGTACATCAAGCGCTCCAAGGGTGGCGAGAACCAGGCCATGATCATCGGTTGGAGCGGTGACAATGGTGACCCGGACAACTGGCTGAACGTGCTGTTCGGCTGCGATTCCCTGGCCGGCAACAACTTCTCCAAATGGTGTGACAAGAAATTCGACGGCATCGTGAAAGAAGCCAAGGCCACATCGGATGTCGCCAAGCGCACCGAGCTGTACAAACAGGCGCAACACGTCCTCAAAGACGCAGTTCCCATGACACCTATCGCGCACTCGACGGTGTATCAACCCATGCGCAACACCGTGCAGGACTTCAAGATCAGCCCATTTGGCTTGAATTCCTTCTACGGGGTGAGCGTCAGCAACAAGTAGTGATCTCTGGCGGCGACGTTTCATAACGTCGCCGTTATTGCATCCGCCAAGACACTAGGAATCGGACTACGTTCGCAGGCGCTGCCCACCTACAGCTGCTAACTGCAAAGCTAGCGTCCGATCCCTACAAGGTCTGTCCGGTTCTGCGCATTTACGGCCCTGCCCTCGTTACCTAACGTCGAGGTAGGCAAATGCACCGCTCCGCGAAGGCACTTGCTGTGAAGGGGAGCAGTGATATCGCCAAGTCCTGTAGGGCCTGCGCACTCACTGACGAAAACGATAAACATGGATTGGGGGACCGTCATGCGCCATACCACCGTTCTATCCGCGATCTTGGGCACCAGCCTGTTGGCCGTCGCTTCGATGGGCCAGGCTGCCGAGAAGAAAAGCCTGGTGTTCTGCTCTGAAGGCAGCCCGGCAGGCTTCGATACTGCGCAATACACCACCGCCACCGACAACGATGCAGCCGAACCGATCTACAACCGCCTGGTTGAGTTTGAAAAAGGTGAAACCGGCGTGGTACCAGCGCTGGCCACCAAGTGGGATGTTTCGCCGGACGGCCTGACCTACACCTTTCATCTGCGCGAAGGCGTGAAGTTCCACAGCAACAAGGAGTTCAAGCCGACCCGTGATTTCAACGCCGATGACGTGCTGTTCACCTTCAACCGCATGCTTGACCCTGACCACCCGTTTCGCAAGGCCTACCCCACCGAGTTCCCGTACTTCAACGGGATGAGCCTGAACAAGAACATTGCCAAGGTCGAGAAAACCGACCCGCACACCGTGGTGATGACCCTGAACACGGTCGACGCCGCGTTTATCCAGAACATCGCCATGAGCTTCGCCGCGATCCTCTCGGCCGAATACGCCGGGCAACTGCTCAAGGCTGGCAAACCCAGCGATATCAACCAGAAGCCGATTGGCACCGGGCCGTTCGTGTTCCAGCGTTACCAGAAGGATTCACAGATCCGTTTCACGGGCAACAAACACTACTGGGACCCCGGCAAGGTCCAGCTCGACCAACTGATTTTCGCCATCAACACCGACGCCTCGGTACGAGTGCAAAAGCTCAAGGCCAATGAATGCCAGGTCACCCTGCATCCACGCCCGGCCGACGTCGACGCCCTCAAGGCCGACCCGAACCTGCAACTGCTGACCAAACCCGGCTTCAACCTCGGCTACATCGCCTATAACGTGCGGCACAAGCCCTTCGACCAGCTCGAAGTGCGCCAGGCCCTGGACATGGCGGTGAACAAGCAGAGCATTCTCAATGCCGTGTACCAGGGCGCGGGACAACTGGCAGTCAACGGCATGCCGCCGACCCAGTGGTCCTACGACGACAGCATCAAGGACGCCGCCTACAACCCGGAAAAAGCCAAGGAGTTACTCAAGGCCGCCGGGGTCAAGGAAGGCACCGAGATCACCTTGTGGGCCATGCCGGTCCAGCGCCCGTATAACCCCAACGCCAAGCTGATGGCCGAGATGCTGCAAAACGACTGGGCCAAGATCGGCCTCAAGGTCAAGATCGTCAGCTATGAGTGGGGCGAGTACATCAAGCGCACCAAGAACGGCGAGCACGATATCAGCCTGATTGGCTGGACCGGCGACAACGGTGACCCGGACAACTGGCTGGGTACCCTCTACAGCTGCGACGCCATCGGCGGGAACAACTACTCGATGTGGTGTGACCCGGCGTACGACAAGCTGATCAAGCAAGCCAAGGTCGTCACCGACCGCGAACAACGGACTGTTCTGTACAAACAGGCGCAGCAACTGCTCAAACAGCAGGTGCCGATCACCCCTGTCGCCCACTCGACGGTCAACCAGCCGTTAAGCGCCAAGGTCGAAGGTTTCAAAGTGAGCCCCTTCGGCCGCAACGTGTTCTCGGGCGTCAGTATCACCCCATAAGAAAATAACCGGATGCGCAGAGCGAAGTGGGCTCTGCGGCAAACGTGTAGCTGTAATTCGCGAAATGCCCTACGGCAAACGTTTGCAAAGGCTTGAAAAGTTACACACCCAATAGCCGGTTCACCTAATAAGACCGGCATTAAAAAAAGAGAACCAAAGGAGCTCCACCCATGAAACTGAGCAGCAAAGTGCTTCTGGCCATGGCCATCAGCAGCATCACGGCCACCGCCTATGCAGAATCCGTGAGCCAGGACTTCGTTCCGACCACGCTGGCCGGCACCAGCGCCCAAAGCGGGGCCAAAGGCTTTATCGAAGACTTCAGCCTGGGCGGCCAGACGCGTAACTGGTACTCCCACGAAAGCCTGTACCGTGGTGGCGCGTGGAAATACCAAAAGCATGGCAAGACCCTGACCGACCGTAACCGTACCAACTGGGTACAGGGCACTATCCTCAACGCCAGTTCGGGCTTCACCGAAGGCACCGTGGGCGTCAAGGCCGAAGTCGCGCTCTACAACGTCGTGGCCCTCGATCGCAGCCGACGTGATGTCAAGGGCAGTTCCAACCGGACCCTGGCCCACTCCAACGGTGATCCCGTGGACCAGTGGAGCAAACTGGGCCTGGCCAACGTGCAGTTCCGTGTCTCGAACACCACATTGACCGCCGGCCGCCAGAACTTCAGCAGCGGTATCGTCGACACCATCGGCAACCGTGCCTTGCCTTCCAGCTTCCAAGGTGTCAGCTTCAACAGCGAAGAGTTCAGCAACCTGTCGTTCCAGGGTGGCGTGTTCGACCGCGTTTCCCCACGTTCCGAGCAGAGCCTGTCGAAGTTCCGCAGCGAATACAGCCAACAAGGCGCACGCAGCGCAACAACCGACAAGGTCTACACCCTGGGCGCCAACTACCAGCCGTTCAAAAGTCTGAAAACCAGCTTCTTCGGCGCCAACGTCAAGGACTTCTGGAACCAGTACTACTTCGGCGCGACCCACGAGCTGGGTGATAGCCAGGTGCTGTCCCTGACCACCGGCCTGAACTATTACAAGACCGTCGACGAAGGCAAGAAGCTGATGGGCGAAATCGACAACGATACTTACTCGCTGTCGTTGGGCCTGGCGCACCAGGCTCACAGCCTGACCTTCTCCTACCAGCAAGTGAACGGTAACGAGTACTTCGACTACCTGCACGAAACCAACGGTATCTACCTGGCCAACTCCCTGACTTCGGACTTCAACGGCCCGAACGAGAAGTCCTTCCAGATCGCCTATGGCATCAACATGGCCGAATACGGCGTGCCAGGCCTGAAGTTCAACATCTACTCGGCGCGCGGCTGGGGCATTGACGGTACCCACTACACGGGCAACCGCAACGGTGCCTACGCCTACACCGGCATCGAAACTCAAGACGGCGAGAAGCACCAGGAATACGGCGTAGGCGCCGGCTACGTGCTCCAGAGCGGCCCGCTCAAGGCCACCGCTATCCGTGCGACCTACGTCGAACACCGTGGCAGCGAGTTCCAATCGGACGGCAGCGTCAAGGAATTCCGCCTGGTCACCACCGTCCCGTTCAACATCCTTTAATCAGCGCCAGGTAGACCGCGGGCTCAGGACGAGCCCACCGTCTACCTGTGTGTGGTTGAATCGTTTGCAGAGGGCTGTTCGATGAAAATGCTCCCGTTACAAGCCGCCATGACCGCTGCACTGCTGAGTGTGGCCCTGGGCATCTCGGCCAAGCCACTGGTGGTCTGCACCGAAGCCAGCCCGGAGGGCTTCGACCCGGTCCTGTACACCACGGCCGTCACCGCCGATGCCGCCGCCGAAACCCTGTTCAACCGCCTGGTGGACTTCAAGCCCGGCACCACCGAAATCGTGCCCGCGCTCGCCAAGTCCTGGGACATCAGCGATGACGGCCTGACCTATACCTTCCACCTGCGCGATGACGTCAAGTTCCACACCACCGACTACTTCAAGCCCACACGCAACCTCAATGCCGACGACGTGCTCTGGAGCTTCCAGCGCCAACTGGACCCGAAACACCCGTGGCACAACAAGTCCACCACCGGCTTCCCCTATTTCGAAAGCATGGGTTTCAAGGAACTGCTCAAAAGCGTCGAGAAGACCGATGACCACACCGTGGTCTTTACCCTGACCCGCCCCGAAGCGCCGTTCCTGGCCGATGTCGCGATGCCATTCACCGCCATTCATTCCGCCGAGTACGCCGACGAGCTGTTGGCTGCCAACAAGACCGGCGAGCTCAACAGCAAGCCGATCGGCACCGGCCCGTTCATTTTTACCCGCTACCAGAAAGACGCCCAGGTGCGCTTCAAGGCCAACCCGGAGTACTTCCGTGGCAAGCCACCCGCCGACCCGCTGATCCTGGCTATCGCGGTGGACAACAATGTGCGCCTGCAAAAGCTCAAGGCCAATGAGTGCCAGATCGCCCTGTATCCAAAACCCGATGACCTGCCGAGCATCAAGGCCGACCCGAACCTGAAGGTCACGGAACTGGCGGCGATGACCACCGCCTACACCGCCATGAACACCACCCACAAGTACATGAGCGACGCGCGGGTGCGCCACGCGATCAACATCGCATTCGATAAAAAAGGCTATAACGAATCCCTCTATGGCAAAGGCAATGCCGTCGACGCCACCGGCCCGTACCCACCGACCCTGCTGGGCTTCAACGACACACTGAAAAACCCACCCCGCGACCTCGACAAGGCCCGTGCCCTGCTCAAGGAAGCCGGCGTGCCGGAAGGCACCGAATTCAGCCTGTTCACCCGTAACGGCGGCGGCCCGACCAACCCCAACCCGATGCTCGGCGCCCAGCGCATGCAGGCGGACCTGGCGCAGATCGGCCTGAAGGTCAACATCAAGGTCATGGAATGGGGCGAAATGCTCAAACGCGCCAAAGCGGGCGAACATGACATGGTGTCCGCTGGCTGGGCCGGGGATAACGGCGACCCAGACAACTTCCTCACGCCTAACCTGAGTTGCGATGCAGCGAAAAACGGCGAAAACTACGCCCGCTGGTGTAACGAAGAGTTTCAGGGTTTGATCGACAAAGCCCGCGCCGTGTCTGAACCCGCCGAGCGCGCAACACTCTATGAACAAGCACTGGCCGTTTTCGACAAGGACCAACCGTGGATCCCCATGGCCTACCCGAAAATGTTCACCGCCATGCGCAAAAACGTCGAGGGTTATACCCAAAGCCCCCTGACCAACAATAACTTCGCCACCACCCAGGTGAAGTAATAAGAGACGCCCGGCACCGTCGAGGTTGACGGTGCCGGGCCTGCCTAACCGGCTGATTGAGGTAGAGACCACGATGTTTAGTTTTATTGCCCGCCGATTGGGGTTATTGATCCCAACGTTTTTCGGCATCACGTTGCTGACTTTTGCGTTGATTCGCATGATCCCTGGCGACCCCGTAGAAGTCATGATGGGCGAGAGGCGGGTTGACCCCGAGATGCACGCCCAGGCAATGGAACGCCTTGGCTTGAACAAACCCTTGTATGCGCAATACCTGGACTACGTCGGCAAGCTCGCCCAGGGCGACCTCGGCGAATCCCTGCGCACCCGCACCAGCGTGTGGACCGAGTTCAGCGCACTCTTTCCCGCGACCCTGGAACTGTCCATGGCCGCCCTGTTGTTCGCCGGCATCCTCGGGCTATTGGCCGGGGTGATCGCGGCACTCAAGCGAGGATCCCTGTTCGACCACGGGGTGATGGGCATCTCCCTGGCGGGGTATTCGATGCCGATTTTCTGGTGGGGCCTGATCCTGATCATGTTCTTCTCGGTGAGCCTGGGCTGGACCCCGGTTTCCGGGCGTATCGACCTGCTCTACGATATCGAGCCGCGCACGGGCTTCATGCTGATCGACACCCTGCTGGCCGACGAGCCGGACGCGTTCTGGGATGCGCTGCATCACCTGATCCTGCCGGCCATTGTGCTCGGCACCATCCCGCTGGCGGTGATTGCGCGGATGACCCGCTCCTCGATGCTGGAAGTCCTGCGTGAAGACTACATCCGCACCGCCAAGGCCAAGGGCCTGTCGCCGACACGCGTGGTGTTCGTGCACGGCCTGCGCAACGCCTTGATCCCGGTGCTGACCGTGGTCGGCCTGCAAGTGGGCACGCTGCTGGCCGGTGCGGTCTTGACCGAGACCATCTTCTCCTGGCCGGGTATCGGCAAATGGCTGATCGAAGCCATTGGCGCGCGGGACTACCCGGTCGTGCAAAACGGCATCCTGCTGATCGCCTGCCTGGTGATCCTGGTGAACTTCGTGGTGGATATCCTCTACGGCTTCGCCAACCCACGCATCCGTCACCAGCGCTGAGATCATGACCATGACCACACCTACTCCCGTGTCAGCAGTCGATCAAAGCCTGCTGTATCCGTCGCCGTACAAAGAATTCTGGCAAGCCTTCTCCAAGAACAAAGGTGCCGTTGCCGGCCTGCTGTTCATGCTGCTGATCGTGTTTTGCGCGATATTCGCCCCGTGGGTTGCCCCCCATAACCCCAGTGAGCAATACCGCGACTTCCTGCTCACCCCGCCGTCGTGGCTCGAAGGCGGACAGATGCAGTTCCTGCTGGGCACCGACGAACTGGGCCGTGACTTGCTGTCGCGCCTGATCCAGGGCTCACGCCTGTCGCTGCTGATCGGCTTGTCATCGGTGGTGATGTCGCTGATTCCGGGGATCCTGCTGGGCCTGTTCGCCGGGTTCTTCCCGCGTTTGCTCGGCCCGACCATCATGCGCCTGATGGACATCATGCTGGCCCTGCCGTCGCTGCTGCTGGCCGTGGCGATTGTCGCCATCCTCGGCCCTGGCCTGATCAACACCGTGATTGCGATTGCCATTGTGTCGCTGCCGTCCTATGTGCGCCTGACCCGTGCGGCGGTGATGGGCGAGCTGAACCGCGACTACGTGACTGCCGCGCGCCTCGCCGGTGCCGGCCTGCCGCGCCTGATGTTCGTCACCGTGCTGCCCAACTGCATGGCGCCGTTGATCGTGCAGGCCACGTTGAGCTTCTCCTCGGCGATCCTCGATGCCGCGGCCCTGGGTTTCCTCGGCCTTGGCGTCCAACCGCCGACCCCCGAGTGGGGCACCATGCTGGCCTCGGCCCGTGACTACATCGAACGCGCCTGGTGGGTAGTGAGCCTGCCTGGTTTGACCATTTTGCTCAGCGTGCTGGCAATCAACCTGATGGGCGACGGACTGCGCGATGCGCTGGACCCGAAACTCAAGAATGCCGCGTGAGGAGATTCCCATGTCACTGCTAGAAATCAAGAATCTCAATGTGCGCTTCGGCGACAAGACCGCCGTGCCCGTGGTCGATGGCCTCGACCTGTCGGTGGACAAAGGCGAAGTACTGGCCATCGTGGGCGAGTCGGGTTCGGGTAAATCCGTGACCATGATGGCGCTGATGGGCCTGATCGAGCACCCCGGCATCGTCACCGCCGACGCGCTGAACTTCGACGGCAAGGACATGCTCAAGCTGAGCAACCGTCAACGCCGCCAGATCGTCGGTAAAGACCTGGCGATGGTGTTCCAGGACCCGATGACCGCGCTGAATCCCAGCTACACCGTGGGTTTCCAGATTGAAGAAGTGCTGCGCCTGCACCTGAAAATGTCCGGTAAGCAAGCACGCAAGCGCGCCATCGAACTGTTGGAAAAAGTCGAGATCCCGGGCGCTGCCAGTCGTATGGAGGCCTACCCGCATCAATTGTCGGGGGGCATGAGCCAACGTGTGGCGATCGCAATGGCGATTGCCGGCGAGCCGAAACTGCTGATCGCCGATGAGCCGACCACTGCATTGGACGTGACCATCCAGGCGCAGATCATGGAACTGCTGCTGGCCTTGCAGAAAGAACAGAACATGGGCCTGGTGCTGATCACCCACGACCTGGCAGTCGTGGCAGAAACCGCCCAGCGCGTGTGCGTGATGTACGCCGGCCAGGCGGTGGAAGTCGGCCAGGTGCCGGGGTTGTTCGACGTGCCGGCCCACCCGTACAGCGAAGCGTTGCTGGCCGCGATCCCGGAACACAGCATGGGCGCAGCCCGTCTGTCGACCTTGCCGGGCATCGTCCCCGGTCGTTATGACCGCCCGCAAGGCTGTCTGCTGTCGCCGCGCTGCCCTTACGTGCAGGACAGCTGCCGCCAGACCCGTCCGACCCTGGACCCGCAAGCCCACAGCCTTGTGCGCTGCTTCTACCCCTTGAACCAGGAGGTGGCGTAATGGCCGTCGTTCTTACCGCCCGCGACCTGACCCGTCACTACGAAGTCTCCCGTGGCCTGTTCAAGGGCCACGCCACCGTGCGCGCGCTCAATGGCGTGTCGTTCGAGCTGGAAGCTGGCAAGACCCTGGCGGTCGTGGGTGAATCCGGTTGTGGCAAATCCACCCTGGCCCGCGCACTGACGCTGATTGAAGAGCCTTCGTCCGGTTCCTTGAAAATCGCCGGCCAGGAAGTCGCCGGTGCCGACAAGGCCCAGCGCAAGCAACTGCGCAAAGACGTGCAGATGGTGTTCCAGAGCCCCTATGCCTCGTTGAACCCACGGCAGAAAGTCGGTGATCAGTTGGGTGAACCGCTGCTGATCAATACCAACCTGTCCGCCGCCGAGCGCCGTGAAAAGGTCCAGGCGATGATGAAACAAGTGGGCCTGCGCCCTGAGCAT
This sequence comes from Pseudomonas fluorescens, assembly GCF_000730425.1. Classification (NCBI taxonomy): domain Bacteria; kingdom Pseudomonadati; phylum Pseudomonadota; class Gammaproteobacteria; order Pseudomonadales; family Pseudomonadaceae; genus Pseudomonas; species Pseudomonas fluorescens. The sequence goes on from NZ_CP008896.1 coordinate 2,810,766, forward strand.
TATCAGCGCTACCCGCATATGTTCTCCGGAGGCCAGCGCCAACGGATCGCCCTGGCCCGGGCGATGATGCTGCAACCCAAGGTGCTGGTGGCGGATGAACCGACCTCGGCCCTCGACGTGTCGATCCAGGCCCAGGTACTCAACCTGTTCATGGACCTGCAACAGCAGTACAACACGGCGTATGTGTTCATCTCCCACAACCTGGCGGTGGTGCAACACGTGGCGGATGACGTGATGGTGATGTACCTCGGCCGCCCGGTGGAAGTGGGCCCCAAGGAAGACATCTACGCACGGCCCCTGCACCCGTACACCCAGGCATTGTTGTCGGCCACCCCAACCATCCACCCGGACCCGAACAAGCCGAAAATCAAGATCGTCGGCGAACTGCCCAACCCGCTGAACCCGCCACCCGGCTGCGCCTTCCACAAGCGCTGCCCGTATGCGACCGAGCGATGCAGCAGCGAAGAACCCCTGCTGCGTGAACTGGACAACCGCCAGGTGGCTTGCCATCACGCGGAGCAGTTCGTCGCCTGAACCCTGTGGGAGGTGAATCGCGAGGATACAGAGTTGTACGGCCCCTCCCGCCAGATTGCGCATCAGTCTGGCGGGAGGGGCTTTTTTTGGCTACGGCCTAGGTCTGGCTATCACCCTCATCGTCCGGCTCATCGCTGTCCGGCTCGTCGGTACTTGAGTCATCGTCGTCCGCGCTGCCACCCTGGCCCTTATCGCCGGGCTCCGCCTCGGATTTGGCCAGCTGTAGATCCAGGCTATGCACTGCGGTCAGTGCCGCACCACTGTGCACCGGGTTATGCGCCCAGGCCGACGACACCCCCAGCGACAACAGCACCAGCACTTTTATCAACAGTACGACTCGTTGAAAGATCTTCATGGTTGATTCCGTCCAGTCAGTAGGTAAATCCCACGCGACAGCCGTTACCGCCGCCAACGTTGACGCTAGTCCCGATGCCGGGTTTGCGCCAGGTCCTCTCTACCCGGGTCTGACAGTTACAGCGCGGTGATGCTATCGCGGGCACGCCCGCCCCACATCAGCCCGCCATCAGTGCGACGGGAGGGCTTTTTTGTTTTTACAGAGCCCATCAAGGCCTGGTCAAAGTGTAAAAGTTGTAAATGACATTTACTTGTATTTGGTAATGAATAGCATTTCGGCGCATAAGTGCGCCGAATCCTGCTGGAAGGCAATTCGGGTGTACCTCGCTCAGTTTTCACCTTCCTTAAAGGATTTTGCGGACATGTCATCTCGATTCAGGCTCAGCCATTTCTCCCTGGCGTTTATCGCCGCCCTTTCGTCTCCCTCGCTGCTGGCGGAAACCCTGGAGCGAGAGCGCGACGAAGTGCCGATAGAAACCACTGACCTGCCCGTCGATGGCACCTCCCAAGCCCTGGAGCTGAGCGAAACGCGAATCCTGGGCACCGCTGCCGAAGAGCTCAAGCAAGCCCCAGGCGTGTCGATCATCACTGCCGAAGACATCAAGAAACGCCCGCCAACCAATGATCTGTCGGACATCATCCGTCGTGAACCCGGCGTCAACCTCAGCGGCAACAGCTCCAGCGGCAACCGTGGCAACAACCGCCAGATCGACCTGCGCGGCATGGGCCCGGAAAACACCCTGATCCTCATCGATGGCAGGCCGTCGACCTCGCGTAACGCGGTGCGTTATGGCTGGAACGGCGACCGTGATACCCGTGGCGAAACCAACTGGGTGCCGGCCGAGGAAGTCGAACGCATTGAAATCCTGCGTGGCCCGGCAGCTGCGCGCTATGGTTCCGGCGCGATGGGCGGGGTGATCAACATCATCACCAAGCGCCCGACCGACCAGTTGCGTGGCTCGCTGACCACCTACATGTCGCTGCCAGAAGACGATGCCGAAGGCATGAGCAAGCGCACCAACTTCAACCTCAGCGGCCCGTTGAGCGAGACGTTGGCGTTTCGGGTCTACGGCGGCCTGAACAAGACCGATGCCGATGACTCCAACATCAACCAGGCCGAACAGGCCTCCGCCGATTCGTTGGTGGCAGGCCGCGAAGGTGTCCGCAACAAGGACGTCAACGGCCTGCTCAGTTGGCAGTTCACCCCCGAGCAAACCCTGGACCTGGAAGCCAGCTACAGCCGCCAGGGCAATATCTTCGCCGGCGATACCATGCTCAACGGCGGCGGCGCGTTCGTTGACAGCCTGGTCGGCAAGGAAACCAGCGTAATCCAGCGCAGCAGTTTTTCCGCCACCCACCGGGGCGAGTTTGACTGGGGCTCGACCCTGGCATCGCTGAGCCACGACCTGACCCGCAACGAACGTCTCAACGAAGGCCTGGCCGGCTCCACCGAAGGTGCACCGTCCGCCACGGCGGGCCGTTTTGAATCACGCTTGCGCAACACCCGGGCCACCGCCGAGGTCAACCTGCCGCTGAGCTTCGGCACCGAACAAGTGTTGACCCTGGGCAGCGAATACCTTTACGAGTCGATGAACGATCCAGGTTCGCTGCGCCCACAAAACTACGACCCTGGTACCGGCGGCGTCCCAAGCATTCCGGGTGTCAGCCGCAACAGCACCAAGACCACCGCGTCGAGCTACGCACTGTTCGCCGAGGACAACATCGAGGTCGGCAGCAAGACCATCGTCACTCCCGGCCTGCGCTACGACCATCATGAAGAATTCGGTGGCAACTGGAGCCCGAGCCTCAACGCCTCGCACCAATTGACCGATGAGTTGAGCCTCAAGGGGGGGATTGCCCGTGCCTACAAGACGCCAAACCTGTATCAGTCCAACCCCAATTATTTGCTGTACAGCCGTGGTATCGGCTGCAACGCCGGCGAAACCAACTCGGGCGGCTGCTACCTGGTAGGCAACCCGGACCTCAAGCCGGAAATCAGCGTCAACAAGGAAATCGGCCTGGCCTTCGACAAAGGCACCTGGCGCACCAGCGCGACCTACTTTCGTAATGACTACAAGAACAAAATCAATGCCAGCAATCAGGCAGCCTACCGGCTCGACGGCGGGCGCCGCGTGCTGGAGTGGCAAAACAGCGGCGCGGCATTGGTGCAGGGGGTCGAGGGCAACCTGTTCATGAGCCTGCGCGACGACCTGGACTGGAACACCAACCTGACCTACATGATCGATTCCAAGGACAAGGACACCGGCGAGCCGCTGAGCGTCATCCCCAAATACACGGTCAACACCACGCTGGACTGGCAGGCTACCGACAAGCTGTCGTTCCAGGTCAGCGGTACCTACTACGGCAAGCAGGAGTCGCCCACGCTGAACTTACGTAGCGCCAACAACTACGACAGTAGCGCCCAGCAGGATGTCGACCCCTACGGTTTGATGGGCTTGAGCAGTGGCTACGAGTTCAACAAAAACCTGAGCGTGCGCGTGGGTATCGAAAACCTGCTGGACAAGCGCCTGTATCGCAAAGGCAATGCTAATGATGCGGGCGCGCAAACCTATAACGAACCGGGCCGCGCTTATTTTGCGTCGGTGACTGCGTCGTTCTAAAAAGGGCCCGTACCGATTGCAGGAGCGAACACGCTCGCTCCTGCAATCGGGCAGCGATAAAAAAGGGCGAAGCCATCACCGCTTCGCCCTTTTTTGTACCGCTCAGACCTTAATGGTGTTCGCGGGTCGCACGGAACTTCACATCCGGCCAGCGCTCTTCCATCAGCGCCAGGTTGACCCGGGTCGGGGCCAGGTAGGTCAGGTGACCGCCGCCGTCGATGGCGAGGTTTTCCACAGCCTTGTTGGAAAATTCCTCCAGCTTCTTCTTGTCGCTGCAATCAATCCAGCGCGCCGAGTACACGGTGATCGGCTCGTAGGAGCATTCGACCTTGTATTCCTCTTTCAAGCGGCTGGCCACCACATCGAACTGCAGCACACCCACGGCGCCGAGGATGATGTCGTTGCTGCGCTCGGGGAAGAACACCTGGGTGGCACCCTCTTCGGCCAGTTGCTGCAAGCCTTGGCGCAGTTGCTTGGACTTGAGCGGGTCGCGCAGGCGTACGCGGCGGAACAGTTCCGGGGCGAAGTGCGGGATGCCGGTGAAGCCCAACGCTTCGCCTTCGGTGAAGGTGTCGCCGATCTGGATGGTGCCGTGGTTGTGCAGGCCGATGATGTCGCCGGCAAAGGCTTCTTCCAGCTGCTCACGCTCCGAGGAGAAGAAGGTCAGGGCGTCGCCGATACGCACGTCCTTGCCCGTGCGCACATGGCGCATCTTCATGCCTTTTTCGTATTTGCCGGAGCAGATGCGCATAAAGGCGATACGGTCGCGGTGCTTGGGGTCCATATTCGCCTGGATCTTGAACACGAAGCCGCTGAACTTCTCTTCTACCGGCTCAACAGTACGTTCGTTGGCCACACGGGCCAACGGCATGGGCGCCCAGTTGACCACCGCATCCAGCACGTGATCGACGCCGAAGTTGCCCAGGGCCGTCCCGAAGAACACCGGGGTCAACTGGCCGTCGAGGAACTCCTGCTGGTTGAACTCATGGCAGGCGCCCTGTACCAGCTCCAACTGGTCGACGAAGCGGTCGTACTCGTCACCCAGGTGGGCGCGGGCTTCATCGGAGTCGAGCTTCTCGATAATTTTTACTTCAGTGCGTTCGTGACCATGACCGGCGGTGTAGACAATGATGTAGTCGTCGGCCAGGTGATACACGCCCTTGAAGTCACGGTAGCAACCAATTGGCCAGGTGATCGGCGCGGCCTTGATTTTCAGGACAGCTTCGATTTCATCCAGCAGCTCGATAGGATCGCGGATATCCCGGTCGAGTTTGTTGATAAAGCTGACGATAGGCGTGTCACGCAGACGGCACACGTCCATCAGGGCGATGGTCCGTGGCTCGACGCCCTTACCGCCGTCGAGCACCATCAAGGCAGAGTCCACCGCGGTGAGGGTGCGGTAGGTGTCTTCGGAGAAGTCTTCGTGGCCCGGGGTGTCGAGCAGGTTGATCATGTGTTCGCGATAAGGGAACTGCATGACCGACGTGGTAATGGAAATACCCCGCTGCTTCTCCATCTCCATCCAGTCGGAAGTGGCATGGCGATCGGATTTGCGCGATTTCACCGTGCCGGCCACCGCGATTGCCTTGCCCATCAGCAGGAGCTTTTCGGTGATGGTGGTTTTACCGGCATCGGGGTGGGAAATAATGGCGAAAGTGCGGCGTTTCGCGACTTCGGCGGCCTGGTGGGTCATGGGAAATCGCCTGGCAGGTGAGTCAAAAAAGGGCGGCGAGTATAGCGCAGATCAAGCCCCCCGGACCACCGTTCGCCCAACAACCACAAACCCCGTAGGAGCCGGCTGGCCGGCGATGGCGTCCGAAAGATCGCCGTTGATCTCAAGATCGTCATCGCCGGCCAGCCGGCTCCTACGGGGGAGAAAATCCCGATCAACGGTGGCTAAATGCTGCCAAGTATGGAACCTTTTAAAAGGTAGAGACGTCCACTCCCCTGCTACCGCACTCGTGACAGGGGCTGAAAAATCAGCAAGTTAGCCTGACGAGGCTGCGCTCATGGCTCGATCGCATACTGCATTGCCAGTATCGGCGAGCTGCTTTTCGCGAACTCATTCAAAGGCGGCCAGCAATGGCATTGCCGCCGGAAAATGTGTTCGCCGACAAAAGAAAAAAGGAGTCCGCCTGTGGCTATTCGCTATGGCAAAGGGCTGATAGGAGGAGCGGTTGTCGTCGCTCTCCTGGCCCTGCTGGTCCACTGGATCGGCATCAACACGATCGAGATGTACCGCGACGATTTGTTGTTTTACCTGCAAGCTCACCTGATTCTTGTACTTGTCTCCATGCTGGCAGCCCTGATCGTAGGGATCCCCGCCGGTATCCTGCTCAGCCGACCGAATATGGTCGGGCGCGCAGAACGTTTCATGCAGATCTTCAACATCGGCAACACCGTCCCTCCCCTGGCCGTACTGGCCATCGCCCTCGGCGTCCTCGGCATCGGCAGCGGCCCTGCGATCTTCGCCCTGTTTCTCGCCTCCTTGCTGCCCATCGTGCGCAATACCTACGAAGGCCTGAAAAACGTGCAGGGTTCCTTGAAGGAAGCTGCCGTCGGCATCGGCATGACCCCGCGCCAGGTGCTGTTTCGCGTCGAACTGCCCAACGCCGTGCCCATCATCATCGGCGGCGTACGGGTGGCCCTGGCGATCAACGTCGGCACCGCACCGCTGGCGTTCCTGATTGGCGCCAATAGCCTGGGCAGTCTGATCTTCCCCGGCATCGCCCTGAACAATCAGCCGCAACTGCTGCTCGGCGCCGCGTGCACCGCGCTGCTGGCCTTGCTGCTCGACGCGCTGGTAACCCTGGCCAGCCGCCTTTGGCTGGAGCGCGGGTTGCGTCCGTCCTAAGGCTGGGTAAAGGAATCGACATGAAAAAACTGACTTTGATATTGAGCTGCGCCCTGCTGTTTGCCGGTATTGCGCAAGCCGCTGAAAAACCGGTGATCCGCATCGGTGCCCGGGTCTTCACCGAGCAAACCCTGCTGGCGGAAATCACGTCCCAGTACCTGCGCACCAAAGGTTACGACACCCGCGTAACCGGTGGCCTGGGCAGCAACCTGGCACGCAGCGCCCAGGAAAGCGGGCAACTGGACCTGATCTGGGAATACACCGGCGTGTCCCTGGTGGCCTACAACCATATCGACGAAAAACTCGACAGCGAACAGTCCTACGCCAGAGTTAAAGAACTCGACGCGAAAAAAGGCCTGGTCTGGCTGTCGCCGTCGAAATTCAGCAACACCTACGCCCTGTCCCTGCCGGAAAACGTCGCCAGGCAATATCCGCAGATCAACACGATCAGCGACCTGACCAAGGCCTTGGCCGAGGACACCCGGGATAACCGCCTGGTGGCCCTGGACACTGAGTTTGCCAACCGCTCCGATGGCATGGCCGGCATGGTCAAGCTGTACGGCATGAACCTCACCCGCAAGAACACCCGGCAGATGGACGCCGGCCTGGTCTACACCGCGCTGCGTAACGGCCAGGTGTTTGCAGGGTTGGTGTACACCACTGACGGACGCCTCAACGCCTTCAAGTTGAAGCTGCTCGAAGATGACCTGCATTACTTCCCGGACTACACCGCGGCACCGGTGGTACGCCAGGTTTATCTGGATGCCCACCCGCAACTGGCCGCCGAGCTCAAGCCACTGGCGGCGCTGTTCGACGATGAAACCATGCGCCAGTTGAACGCGCGGGTCGACGTGGACCATGAAAGCCCGTCTGCCGTGGCCGCCGACTTCCTGCGCCAGCACCCACTCAACTAAAGAGGAGAAGACATGGAATTTCTGAACGCCTTTTCCCATCTTGACTGGGCCCAAGTCCTGCACCTGACCTGGCAGCACATCACCCTGGTCGGTATCGCCGTGATCCTCGCCATTGTCGCCGGCGTGCCCCTGGGCGTGCTGATGACTCGCTTCCCGACCCTGGCCGGCCCGTTGCAGGCCAGCGCCACGGTGCTGCTGACCGTGCCGTCGATTGCCCTGTTCGGCCTGCTGCTGCCGTTCTACTCCAAGTTCGGCCAGGGCCTGGGACCGATGCCGGCGATCACCGCCGTATTCCTCTATTCCCTGCTGCCGATCATGCGCAACACCTACCTGGCCCTGACCGGTGTCGAGCCGGGTATCCGCGAAGCCGCCAAAGGCATCGGCATGACCTTCGGCCAGCGCCTGCGCATGGTTGAGCTACCCATTGCCGTGCCGGTGATCCTCGCCGGTGTGCGCACCGCCGTAGTGATGAACATCGGTGTGATGACCATTGCCGCCACCATCGGCGCCGGTGGCCTGGGTGTACTTATTCTGGCTTCCATCAGCCGCAGCGACATGTCGATGCTGATCGTTGGCGCCGTGCTGGTCAGTCTCCTGGCCATCTTCGCCGACCTGCTTTTGCAATGGCTGCAACGCTCGCTGACTCCAAAAGGATTGCTCAAATGATCGAACTTCAAAACCTGTCCAAGACCTTCCAAAGCAACGGCAAGACGGTCACCGCCGTCAACGACGTGAGCCTGACTGTCAATGAAGGCGAGATTTGCGTGTTCCTCGGCCCCTCGGGCTGTGGCAAAAGCACCACGCTGAAAATGATCAACCGCCTGATCAAGCCCACCTCGGGCAAGATCCTGATCAACGGCGAAGACACCACCGACCTCGATGAAGTGACCCTGCGCCGCAACATCGGCTATGTGATCCAGCAGATCGGCCTGTTCCCCAACATGACCATCGAGGAAAACATCGTGGTCGTGCCCAGGCTGCTGGGCTGGGATAAACAGAAATGCCACGACCGCGCCCGCGAGTTGATGAGCATGATCAAGCTCGAACCCAAGCAGTATCTGCATCGCTACCCGCGTGAATTGTCCGGTGGCCAGCAGCAACGGATCGGCGTGATCCGTGCGCTGGCGGCCGATGCGCCGTTGCTGCTGATGGATGAGCCGTTCGGTGCGGTCGACCCGATCAACCGCGAGATGATCCAGAACGAGTTTTTCGAGATGCAACGCGCGCTGAACAAAACGGTGATCATGGTCAGCCATGACATCGACGAGGCGATCAAGCTGGGCGACAAGATCGCCATCTTCCGCGCCGGCAAGCTGTTGCAGATCGACCATCCGGACACCCTGCTGGCCCATCCGGCCGACGAATTCGTCAGCAACTTCGTGGGCCAGGACAGCACCCTCAAGCGCCTGCTGCTGGTCAAGGCCGAAGACGCCGCGGACAACGCGCCGTCGGTCAGCCCGGACACCCCGGTGGCCGATGCCCTGGAGTTGATGGACGAGCATGACCGTCGCTATGTGGTGGTCACTTGCGCCGAGAACAAGGCGCTGGGTTATGTACGGCGTCGCGACCTGCATCGTCAGACCGGGACCTGTGCCCAGTACCTGCGCGAGTTCAATGCCACGGCGGCGTTTGACGAGCACTTGCGCATCCTGTTGTCGCGCATGTACGAGTTCAACCGCTCATGGTTGCCGGTGATGGATGCCGAACGGGTGTTCTTGGGTGAAGTCACCCAGGAGTCGATTGCCGAGTACCTGAGCTCCGGCAAGTCCCGCGGGGGCAAGACCAGTATTGTGTCGCCTGCCGAGACTGCCCTGGCCTGACACCACTCTGTCAAAATTGTGGGAGCGGGCTTGCTCGCGAAAGCGGCGTGTCAGTCACTGAATGGGGTGCTGACCCACCGCCTTCGCGAGCAAGCCCGCTCCCACATTTAGTTCTGCTGGGTGTCCGGAAATAGCCTGATTCCTCCTCCTTGGGGAACATCAATTCGTCACACCTGTCGGTTACATAAGTAGCTGCACGGCGCCTCGCGACGAACGCGTGCAAAAACGCGACATTTTTAGTTGATCTCAAGCCCCTCACGCCCTAAAGTTCGCGCCGAACGTCCATGCTGGAAACGATCCATCCGGCTCAAGTACTGACGACGAGACAGCAAGGCCAAGGGAAGCGGTTATTCCCATGGCCTTTTTGCTTTCGGCGACATGCCTTGGGAAGTAGGCGAACCAAAGTGGGGATACGGAGGACGTTCATTTGCACCCATTGATCAATCTAGTTTGCCCTTAGGAGTTCCCAGCATGTCGATCAACGTCGAAGACTATTTCGCGCGCGCCACGTTTGACAAAATGAAGGCGTTCGCCGACAAGCAAGAAACCCCGTTCGTGGTGATCGACACCGCGATGATCAGCCAGGCCTACGACGACCTGCGCGCCGGTTTCGAATTCGCCAAGGTGTACTACGCCGTCAAGGCCAACCCTGCCGTCGAGATCATCGACCTGTTGAAAGACAAGGGGTCGAGCTTCGACATCGCGTCGATCTACGAGCTGGACAAGGTCATGGACCGTGGCGTCAGCGCTGACCGTATCAGCTACGGCAACACCATCAAGAAATCCAAGGACATCCGCTACTTCTACGAGAAAGGCGTGCGCCTGTTCTCCACCGACTCCGAAGCGGACCTGCGCAATATCGCCAAGGCTGCGCCGGGCTCGAAAGTCTATGTGCGCATCCTGACCGAAGGCTCGACCACCGCAGACTGGCCTTTGTCGCGCAAATTCGGCTGCCAGACCGACATGGCCATGGACCTGCTGATCCTCGCCCGCGACCTGGGCCTGGTGCCCTACGGCATCTCGTTCCACGTGGGCTCGCAGCAGCGTGATATCAGCGTCTGGGATGCGGCCATCGCCAAGGTCAAGGTGATCTTCGAGCGCTTGAAAGAAGAAGACGGCATCCACCTCAAGCTGATCAACATGGGTGGCGGCTTCCCGGCCAACTACATCACTCGCACCAACAGCCTGGAAACCTACGCCGAGGAAATCATCCGCTTCCTCAAGGAAGACTTCGGTGACGAACTGCCGGAAATCATCCTGGAGCCGGGCCGTTCGTTGATCGCCAACGCCGGGATCCTGGTCAGTGAAGTGGTGCTGGTTGCCCGTAAATCGCGCACCGCCGTCGAGCGTTGGGTGTACACCGATGTGGGCAAGTTCTCCGGCCTGATCGAAACCATGGACGAAGCCATCAAGTTCCCGATCTGGACCGAGAAGAAAGGCGAGATGGAAGAAGTGGTGATCGCCGGTCCGACCTGCGACAGCGCCGATATCATGTACGAAAACTACAAGTACGGCCTGCCACTGAACCTGGCCATTGGTGATCGCCTGTACTGGCTGTCGACCGGTGCGTACACCACCAGCTACAGCGCGGTGGAATTCAACGGCTTCCCACCGCTGAAATCCTTCTACGTCTGATCACCCTTCCCGGGAACGATCAGATCCCCTTGTAGGAGCCGGCTTGCCGGCGATGGCGCCCGAAAGATCACCGCTGATCTCAAGATCGTCATCGCCGGCAAGCCGGCTCCTACAGTTGTTCTGCGCGCTGTCGGTAGGCTTGGGCCATGGCGCGAATCTGCGGATCATTCGCCGTCGCCAGCGCTTTGTGTGCCACCCGCAAGAACTTCAGATTCCCGCCCTCCAGCGCCTTGTGTAGCCAGCCCAGCGCCGCCTCGACCTGGCCTTGATCCGCCAGCACCGCCGCATAACTGAATTGCCCGCGAAAATCCCCACCTTCAGCCGAGCGCCGATACCAATCCAGTGCCGCCGGCAAGTCTTGCGCGCAGAACTGCCCCTCCTCCAGGTAACGCCCCACCAGGTTCATCGACTTGGCATGCCCCAGCTCGGCAGCCTGGCGATAGCACACCAGTGCCTGCTGCTGGTCTTGCATCACGCCGCGCCCGGTGGCCAGCAGGTTGGCGTAGTTGTACAAGCCCCAATCCAGTCCGGCGTGTGCTGCCTGGCGGTACTCCCCGGCGGCGGCCGACTCATTGGCAGTGCAACCCCAGCCGTGTTCCAGGCAACGCCCCGCCATGTTGCGCGCCATCAAGTGGCCGCCCCGTGCCGCAATCTGGAACCAGCGCAATGCCAGTATTTCGTCGCGTTCAATACCGCGCCCTTCCAGGAGGATTTGCCCCAGCAATGCCTGGGCATCGAGCACGCCCTCCTTCGCGGCCATCAGGATCGCCTGGGCCGCACGGGCCGGTGATTCGTCGAGCATGGCCCGCAATTGTTCGCCGTCGAGGTGTTCTTCGCGGCGCAGATGAAAAGCCATGCTCAGACCTCGACCCAGCGACGCAACAGGTTGTGATAGGTGCCGGTGAGCTGGATCAATGCCGGGTGGTCCGGTACGTCACGGGTCAGTTGCTGTATCGCACCGTCCATTTCAAACAGCAACGTGCGCTGGCTGTCTTCACGCACCAGGCTTTGGGTCCAGAAAAACGAGGCATAACGTGCGCCACGGGTCACGGCGTTGACTTTATGCAGGCTGGAGCCGGGGTACAGCACCATGTCACCGGCAGGCAACTTGACCCGCTGCAGGCCAAAGGTGTCCTGGATCTCCAGCTCGCCACCGTCGTACTCATCCGGGTCGCTGAAAAACAGCGTGGAGGACAGGTCCGTGCGCACCCGCTCCGGGCTGCCCTTGGGCTGGCGCACCGCGTTATCGATGTGGAAGTCGAAGCTGCCACCTGCGGTGTAGCAATTGAGCAACGGAGGGAAGACTTTATGCGGCAGGGCCGCCGACATGAATTGCGGGTTTTGCCACAGGCGATCGAGCATGGCCGCACCGATTTCCTTGGCCAGTGGATGGCCTTCCGGCAATTGCAGGTTGTGCTTGGCCTTGGCCGACTGATGGCCGGCAGTGATTTTGCCGTCGGCCCAGTCTACCTGCTCCAGGGCTTCGCGGATGCGCAGGACTTCTTCGCGGGAGAACAGGCCGGGAATATGCAGCAGCATGAGGCGTTACCGGTGAGCAGAGGGGCGCCAATGGTATTGATTACTATTGACGCTGTAAAACCCTGATCCGATAGACAGACGTCTGAGCGGGCAAAAACCGTAAACCCAAATTGTAAATTTTGTAAATTGAATGCAAATAGTAATGCCTCTCAATTGCTATGCATAATTGTTTACAATATATTTCGCGCCCTAACATCCTTGGGGTAGGGAATTTCATGTCGCGCCACATTACAAAAACACCAAACAGTTCACCGCGCCTGCTGGCCTCGGCCATTGGCGTGGCTATCAGTGCCAGCTCCGTAGCCCATATGGCTCAGGCGGCCGAAGAGACCGAACAGAAAGGCGAGCGCAACAGCATTTCCCTGGGTGCCACCAGCATCACCGGCCAGGAACAGGACGCAACTTCCTACCAGACCGAAAAAGCGTCTTCGCAGAAATACACCGCACCGCTGGTCGACACCCCACGCTCCGTCACCGTGGTGCCGGCGCAAGTGCTCAAGGACACCGCCGCCACCTCGTTGCAAGACGCCTTGCGCACCGTGCCGGGCATTACCTTTGGTGCCGGCGAAGGCGGCAACCCCCAGGGCGACCGCCCATTTATCCGTGGCTTCGATGCCCAGGGCGACACCTACCTGGACGGCGTGCGTGACACCGGTGGCCAGAGCCGGGAAATTTTCGACATCGAGTCCATCGAAGTCAGCAAGGGCCCCAACTCCTCGTTCGGTGGCCGCGGCTCGGCCGGTGGCAGCCTCAACCTGGTGAGCAAGACCCCACAGGCACGGGACTTCCTCAACGGCGGCTTTACCTACGGCTCCGACCAGACCCGGCGCTATACACTCGACGTCAACCGCCAGTTCCTCGACAGCGCCGCATTCCGCCTGAACCTGATGAGCCACGAACAGAACGTGGCCGGTCGCGATGCGGTCAATTACGACCGCTGGGGCGTGGCACCGTCGCTGACCTTTGGCCTGGGCACCCCGACCCGCGTCAACCTCAGCTACTACCACATGGAAAGTAATGACCTGCCGGATTCGGGCATTCCCTACGGCTACAGCAACAACGCGTCGAATGCCGTCCATGGGCATGACAAACCCACCGACGGCGGCGACAGCAGCAACTTCTACGGCCTCAAGGATCGCGACTTCCGCAAGACCCGCGCCGATATCAGTACGTTCTCCATCGAGCACGACCTGAACGACAACATGACCCTCAAGAACACCCTGCGCCACGGCAGTACCGGCCAGGACTACGTGCTCACCCAACCGGACGACAGCCAGCACAACGTCAACCAGTTCGGTACCGTCTGGCGCCGGGCCAACACCCGCGTGTCCACCACCACGACCACCACCAACCAGACTGATCTGTTTGGCAACTTCCAGGCCCTGGGCTTCAAGCACAGCTACTCCACCGGCCTGGAATTTACCGGTGAAGAAACCCGCGTCAGCGGCTATACCGTCAGCCCTAACAGCAACCCTGCCGGCGGCTGCACACCCGGCAAGGTCGGCAACAGCGGCGGGCAATGCACCTCCCTGGGCAACCCGAACCCGGACGATGCCTGGACCGGCAGCATCGCCCGCAACTACCTGGGCACCAACACCAAGGCCACCAGCCGCGCCGCCTATGTGTTCGACACCATCGAACTCGATCCGAAATGGCTGCTCAATGTTGGCCTGCGCTACGACACCTTCGACACCGAGGCCAACACCAACGCTGCCACCGGCCGCACCAAGCTCAAGGACGACAGCCAGTTCTTCAACTGGCAGGCCGGCCTGGTGTGGAAGCCGATGGAAAACGGCAGCATCTACACCTCCTATGCCACTTCGGCCTCGCCACCTGGCGGCCTGGTGGGTGAAGGCGTGGACTCCAACACCCTCCCAAGCGGCATCAACACCAGCGACATGAAACCGGAAGAGACCGTCAACTACGAGCTGGGCACCAAATGGGACCTGTTCCACGACCGCCTGTCCCTGACCGCTGCCGTGTTCCGCACCGAGAAGAAAAACGCGCGCATCCTGGTGAACTCCAACACCTTTGAAAACGCCGGTGAATCCCGGGTCGATGGCCTGGAGCTTTCCGCCAGCGGCAAGCTCACCGAGCAGTGGCAGATATTCGCCGGCTACAGCTACCTGAAAAGCGAGCTGGTTGATCCTGGCAAAAACGGCAACCGCCAAAACGTCGTGACGACCGGCTCCAACAAAGGCAACGAAATGCCCAACACGCCGAAGAACTCCTTCAGCCTGTGGACAACCTATGACATCACCTCGAAGCTGACCGTCGGTGGCGGCGCGTTCTATGTGGACGACGTCTACGGCGATGCGGCCAATACCGTGTACGTGCCGTCCTATACCCGCTACGACGCCATGGCCAGCTACAAGCTGACCAAGAACGTCGACCTGCAATTGAACGTGCAGAACCTGACCGACAAAACCTACTACGACAAGGCCTATAGCGCGCACTTCGCCAACCAGGCAGCCGGTCGTACGGCGCTGTTGACCACCAGCTTCCACTTCTAAGCCGGTAGCCGTTTCATGCAAAAGCCCCGCGCATCGGATGCCCGGGGCTTTTGCATGTAAAAAAGAATGTTTCTCGACAACTCACGGCATAATGCGCGCCGTAAAAACCCTATCAGCTCAGCGAGGCCGTCCGACGTGTTGAAGAAGACCCTATTCCAGTTGCACTGGTTTTTCGGCATTACCGCCGGGCTGGTGTTGGCATTGATGGGGATTACCGGGGCTGCGTACTCGTTCCAGGATGAAATCCTGCGGGCGCTCAACCCGACGGTACTGACTGTGCACAAGCAGCCTGCCGGGGTGCTGCCGCCCGCTGAACTGGTGCGCAAGCTCGAAGCCACCGAAGGCAAGGCCGTGTCCATGCTGTGGGTGGAAAGCGAAAGCGGCAACGCCGCCCGCGTCTTCTTCACCCCGCCGCCGGGCGAGCGCCGCGGGCAGATGCGCTACTTCGACCCGTACACCGGCGACTACCTGGGCGATGCCGTCGGCCAGGATTTTTTCGGCCTGATGCTGCAACTGCACCGCTTCCTGGCCATGGGTGACACCGGCCGGCAAATCACCGGCGCCTGCACGCTGATCCTGGTTTTCTTCTGCCTTTCCGGCCTGTACCTGCGCTGGCCGCGCCAAGTGGCGAGCTGGCGCGCCTGGCTGGCCCTGGACTGGCGCAAGAAAGGCCGCAGCTTCAACTGGGACCTGCACTCGGTGTTCGGCACCTGGTGCCTGCTGTTCTACCTGTTGGCCGCGCTCACCGGCCTGTACTGGTCCTATGAGTGGTACAGCAAGGGCCTGACCAGGCTGTTGTCCGACGCGCCGCAAAGCGAGCGGGTGCGCAACCGCGGCCCGGCGCCTGCGGGCCCGGCTCCGGTGGCCAACTACGAGGCGATCTGGAGCAGCATCTACAGCACCGCCGGCCCTGACCTGAGCGCCTACAACATCCGTATGCCAGCCGTCGCCGGGCAACCGGCCACGGTCTACTACCTGTTGCAGAGTTCCCCCCATGACCGCGCGCTGAACCAGATCAACCTGGATCCAGCCACGGGCATCGTCAAAAGCGTGGAACGCTATGGCGACAAAAGCCTCAAGGCGCAGTTGCTGACCAGCATCTATGCGCTGCATGTGGGCAGCTATTTCGGCCTGGTGGGGCGGATCATGCTTACCGTCACTTCACTGTGCATGCCGCTGTTCTTTATTACCGGTTGGCTGTTGTACCTGGACCGTCGCCGCAAAAAGCGCCAGGTACGCGATGCGCGCAAGGGCCTGGGCGCCAACCCTAGCGATGCACCGCCCTGGCTGATTGGGTTCGCCAGCCAGAGCGGCTTTGCCGAGCAATTGGCCTGGCAGACCGCCGGCCAGTTGCAGGCCGCCGGGTTGCCGGTGAAGGTGCAGCCCCTGGGCAACGTGAGCCAAGACGACTTGCGCCAGTCGGAACATGCGTTGTTTGTAGTCAGCACGTTCGGTGATGGCGAAGCCCCGGACAGCGCGCGCGGCTTCGAGCGCAGCGTGCTGGGCCAAACGCTTTCGCTGCAGGGCCTGAACTACTCGGTGCTGGCCCTGGGCGATCGCCAATACCAGCACTTCTGCGGCTTTGCCCGGCGCCTGCACTTCTGGCTGACCAACCAGGGTGGCAACGCCTTGTTCGCCCCGGTCGAAGTCGACAGCGGTGACCAGGACGCCCTGCTGCACTGGCAACAGCAACTGGGCCAGATCACCGGCCATGCGCCGCCAGCGTGGGCCAGCGCCAGCTACGAAAACTGGACCTTGAGCCAGCGCACCCTGCTCAACCCTGACAGCAGCGGCTCAGGCGTCTACCTGCTGGGGCTCAACCCGCCCGCCCCGCGCGACTGGCTGGCCGGCGACCTGGTGGAAATCCTGCCCCGCAACGGCCCGTGGGCCGTCGAACATTTCCTCGACGGCCTGGGGATTGCCGGTACGGACGAAGTGCTGATCGATGGCTTGGCATGCCCCCTGGAACAGGTCCTTGCCGGTCGCCAATTGCCAGACAACCGCTCCCACCTGGTCGGCCTGCACGCCCAGGCCTTGGTGGAGGCACTGGTGCCCGTGGGCATGCGCGAATACTCCATCGCCTCGATTGCCAGCGATGGCGTGCTGGAGCTGATCGTACGCCAGGAACGCCACGCCGACGGCAGCCTGGGCCTGGGTTCGGGCTGGCTGACCGAGCACACAGCACTGGGGGCGGCGATCAGCCTGCGGTTGCGGCGCAACAGTGGCTTCCACTTGCCCACCGCCCCGGTGCCAATGATTCTGCTGGGCAATGGCACAGGCCTGGCCGGCTTGCGCAGCCTGCTCAAGGCGCGCATCACCGACGGCCAGCAGCGCAACTGGTTACTGTTCGGCGAACGCAACATCGCCCATGACTACCACTGCCAGGACGAGCTGCAAGGTTGGTTGGCCAGTGGCGACCTGGCGTTGCTGGACCTGGCGTTTTCACGGGACCAGGCAGAGAAAATCTACGTCCAGGACCGCCTGCGCGAATCCGCCGATGTGCTGCGTAAATGGCTGGCCGACGGCGCAGCCATTTATGTCTGCGGGAGTTTGCAGGGCATGGCGGCCGGGGTGGACCAGGTGTTGGTGGATGTGCTGGGAAGTGAGGCGGTGGAACGGCTTATCGAACAGGGTCGCTACCGTCGGGATGTCTACTGACCCCGCCCGCCTGTAGGAGCCGGCTTGTCGGCGATGGCGGCCTCAAGTCTCGTGCGGACTTCAAGGGTCTCATCGCCGGCAAGCCGGCTCCTACAGGGGAGGCCGTCAGGCGGGTTGGAGTTTGTGTTCGAACACCGATACGCCATCCAGGTCGCGCAACGTGACCGTCAGTTCTGCGCTCTGCCCATCAATCTGCACTTCCCCAAAAAACTGAAACCCCGCAAACGGCGACGTGTTTTGCGCCGGCGGGGCTTTTTCAAAGACCACTTGCGGGCCAAAGGTCTTGTCCAGCGGATTGGGCCCGAAACTCCCTGCGTTCAAGGGCCCTGCGACAAACTCCCAGAACGGCTCGAAATCCTGGAACGCCGCCCGGTCCGGGTGGTAGTGGTGTGCTGCACAATAGTGCACATCAGCGGTCAGCCACACATGGTTGCGCACCTGTTGCGCGCGCAGGAAGCCCAGTAACTCGGCGATTTCCAGCTCACGCCCCTGAGCCGCGCCGGGGTCACCGTTGGCCACCGCCTCCCAGCGCGGCACACCGGGGCTGACTTCGCCATCGGGCACGCCAAGGCCAATCGGCATGTCGGCGGCGATCACCTTCCATTGGGCCTTCGACGCCTTGAGCCCGGCCTTGAGCCAATCCAGTTGCGCCCGTCCCAGAAACGGTTTTACCGCGCCCAGGTTGTCGTCGTTGGCCCCGCGATAGCTGCGCATATCCAGCACAAACACATCCAGCAAAGGCCCGTAACCGAGCTTGCGGTAGATACGCCCGCCCTGGTCCGCCTGCTGCAGGCGCATCGGCGCATATTCCAGCCAGGCCTGGCGTGCGCGACCCACCAGGGTAGTGACGTCCTTGGTCTGGTAACGCTCGTCCAACTGCTTGCCGGGCGACCAATTGTTGACCACTTCGTGATCGTCCCATTGCCAGATCTGCGGCACCTGGGCATTGAAGCGGCGCACGTTTTCATCCATCAGGTTGTAGCGATAGTTGCCCCGGTAATCATCCAGGGTCTGCGCCACTTTGCTCTTGGCCTCGGTGGTGAGGTTGCGCCAGATGCGCCCGCCTTCGGTGGTCAGTTGCGCCGGCACCGGGCCGTCGGCGTAGATGGTGTCGCCGCTGTGGATAAAAAAGTCCGGCAGGCGCAGGCGCATGGCTTCGTAGATGCGCATGCCGCCAATGTCCGGGTTGATCCCGAAGCCCTGGCCGACGGTATCGCCGCTCCACACAAAACGGATATCGCGCCGTTGTTGCGGCACGCTGCGCAGGTGGCCGAACCAGGGCTCGCTGGCCACGCCGGTCTGTGCGTCCTCGAACTGCACACGGTAGAAGATCGCCTGGTCGGCCGGCAGCCCACTCAACTCGACGCGGGCGGTAAAATCGCTGCGGCTGTCGGCCAGGGGCGAGATGAATCGGCGCGGGTTGCTGAACAGGCTGCGGGTATCCCACTCGACCACCATCCGTGCCGGGCGGTCGCAGCGGCTCCAGATTATGGCGCGATCGCCCAGCAAGTCGCCGGACTGCACACCGTCGGTCAACTGCGGCCGGTCCTTGACCGAGGCAATCACCGCCGGCGCCAGCCCCGGCAGCAACAGGCCCGCGCCGACGCCCTGGATTACCCGGCGGCGGCCGAGGTTGAAGTGGCTCATGGGTTTGCCTCCAAGCTGCAAAAGGGCAACTAAACCACGGGCGGATGAAGCGCAGATGACATGGGCTGCGCATCATTCCTGCAGGCGTCGGCTTGCCGGCGATGGCGGCCTCAATTCAAGGGCCTCATCGCCGGCAAGCCGGCTTCTACAAGGGGCTCGCTTCGGGGCGCTTGATCACGGCGTACACCAACCCGGTGAGGACGCTGCCAGCGACGATCGCCAACAGGTACAACAGTGCATGGTTGATGGTGTTGGGGATCAGCATCACAAACAGCCCGCCGTGGGGGGCCATCAACTTGCAGCCAAAATACATCGACAAGGCACCGGTCAAGGCGCCGCCGGCGATGCTGGCCGGGATCACGCGCAGCGGGTCCTTGGCGGCAAACGGGATGGCGCCTTCCGAGATAAAGCACATGCCCAGGATCAGAGCGGCCTTGCCGGCTTCACGTTCGGTCTGGGCAAACTTGCGCCGGGCCAGGAACGTAGCGATAGCCATGCCAATCGGCGGCACCATGCCTGCGGCCATGGCGGCGGCCATCGGCGCGCCGCTCTGGGATGCCAGCAGGCCGACGGAGAACGCGTAGGCCGCCTTGTTGATCGGCCCGCCCAGGTCGGCGCACATCATGCCCCCCAACAGAATGCCCAGCAGCACCGCATTGGTGGTGCCCATGGTGCTGAGGAAGTCCGTCAGGCCAACCAGCATCTGCGCCACGGGCGGGCCGATCAGATAGATCATCGCCAGGCCCGTGACCAGGCTCGCCAGCAACGGGATGATCAGGATCGGCTTGAGCGAGGCCAGGCTCTGCGGCAACGGCACCGCGCGGGTGATCAGCTTGACGCTGTAGCCGGCGAGAAAACCGGCGAAAATCCCGCCGATAAACCCTGCGCCCAGAGTGCTGGCCAACAGGCCCCCGATCATCCCCGGCGCGAGGCCCGGCCGGTCGGCAATCGAGTAGGCGATGTAGCCGGCGAGCAGCGGCACCATCAGGGTGAAGGCGTGATCGCCGACCGCTCTGAGGGCCGCCGCCAGGGTGCCGGGCTCTTTGTAGGCGTGGATACCGAAGACGTAGGACAGGGCAATCAGCAAGCCCCCCGCCACCACCATCGGCAACATGAACGACACCCCGGTCAGCAGGTGTTTGTAGACCCCGGTTTTCTCCGGCTTGGCCGCCGCGCCACCGGCGGCGCTTTCCTGCTGGCCTTCGGCCAGGGCTTTATCGAGGATTGCGGCAGACTGCTTGAGCGCAATGCCGGTGCCACAGCGATAGATTTTCTTGCCGGCAAAGCGCTCGGTGGCCACTTCGATATCGGCGGCCAGCAGCACCACGTCGGCGTCGCGGATGGCTTGCTCGCTCAGGGGCGTGCGGGCGCCCACCGACCCCTGGGTTTCCACTTGCAGGTCATAGCCCTTGGCCTTGGCGGCCTGTTGCAATGCTTCGGCGGCCATAAAGGTGTGGGCCACGCCGGTAGGGCAGGCCGTGATGGCGACGATACGCGGGGTGGTTTTCGTCGTGGGTACCGCGGCTGTTGCCACATACAACCGGGCCTCTTCGGCGCCCCGTTGCAGCACCGCTTCAACGTCCTGCAACGCCTGGGCCGGAGTGCTCTGGTACACGCGCTTACCGACAAAACGCTGCATGTCCACGGGCGTGCTGGCGACCAGCAACACCCATTCGGCCGCGTCGAGGATGGCCTGGGACAGCGCGCGCTCGGGGTGGCTTGCATCCACCACTTCAACGCTGGTGCTCCAGCCCTGGCGCTGGGCGGCGGCGTCCAGCAAGCGGGCGCACAGCACACTGGTAACCATGCCGTTGGGGCAGGCGGTAACAATGGCTAACTTCATGACAAACCCTCTTATTGTTCTATCAGCGGGCGTATGTGCACACCGCTTTCGAGGTGCGCCAGTTGCGCACCGTCGCCAATACCGAAACCGATCTGCGTCACCGCCATTGCGCCAATCGCGGTGGCGCGGCGCAGGGTCTGTTCGGGCGCTTCACCGCTGAGCAGACCGTGCAGCATGCCCGCCAGCAACGAGTCGCCGGCACCCACCGTACTGGCGACGCTGACCTTGGGCGGTGTGGCGTGCAACGCCCCGTACGGGCTAAACCAGTTCACACCGTCGGCCCCATGGGACACCACCACATGTTCCACGCCTTGGGCGTGCAAACGCTCAGCCGCCCGGGCTTGCTGGGCGACGGTTTGCGTGGGGCAGTCGAGCGCTTCGGCGAGTTCTTCAGTGTTGGGCTTGATCAACCACGGAGTGGCCTTCAAGCCGGCCCGCAGCGCTTGGCCACTGGTGTCCAGGGCGACTTTCAAACCAAGGTCCTTGAGCGCCTCCAGCAAACCCTGAAACCATTGCAGGCTGACGCCACGCGGCAGGCTGCCGGCGACCACCACCGCATCGAACTCGGGGCCGATCACCGCGACCAGCTTGAGCAACTGTGCTTGCGCCTGCTCGCTCACCAGCGGTCCCGGTGCATTGATGTCGGTGACCCGGCCATCTGCCTCGGCAATCTTGATGTTGCTGCGGGTTTCGCCCGGCACACGAATAAACGCATCGCCAAACCCGCGGCTGGCGATCAGGGCCTCGAAAGCCTCGGGGTTTTGCGCGCCCAGAAATCCCCCCACGCTCACGCAGTGACCCAAATCAGCCAACACCTGCGCCACATTCACGCCCTTGCCGGCGGCATGGGTCAGCAGGGTTTCGCTGCGGTTGACCGCCCCCGGTTCCAGGCGCGCCAAACGCACCGTCAGGTCCAACGCCGGGTTCAACGTCAGGGTCAGAATGTTCGCCATTTACACCCCCTCCACAAGGGCACGCACTTGGGCAGGGGAACCCTGGGCCAGTGCTTGTTGCGCCAGGCCCCGGGCCTCGCTCAGGCTCAATTCGCGCACCCGCGCCTTGACCTCGGGAATGCTGCGCGCCGACACACTCAACTCATCCACTCCCAGGCCAACCAGCACCGGCACCGCCAGCGGATCCGCCGCCAACTCGCCGCACACGCCGACCCATTTGCCATGGGCATGGGCGGCGCGCACGGTGATGTCGATCAGTTGCAACACCGCCGGGTGCAGGCCGTCAGCCTGGGCCGACAGGGTTGGGTGGCCACGGTCGATGGCCAGGGTGTACTGGGTCAGGTCATTGGTGCCGATGCTGAAAAAATCCACTTCCCTGGCCAACACGGGCGCCAGCAGGGCCGCCGAGGGCACTTCGATCATGATCCCCAGTTGCAGGTCCGCCACGGGGATGTGTTCGCGCAGGCGCTCGGTCATGTCCCGGGCCTGGCGCCACTCATCGACGCTGCCGACCATGGGAAACATGATGCGCAGCGCACGACCGTGGGCCGAGCGCAACAGGGCGCGCAGTTGCGCCTCCATGATTTGCGGACGTTGCAGGGTCAAGCGAATGCCCCGGACACCGAGGAACGGGTTTTCTTCCTTGGCAATCGGCCAGTAAGGCAGCGGTTTGTCACCGCCCACATCCAGGGTGCGTACCACCAGCGGCCGCCCAGCCAGGCCGTCGAGCACACGGCGGTATTCGGCTTCCTGGGTGGCTTCGTCCGGGGCCTGGGAATGGGCCATGAACATCAGCTCGGTACGCAGCAGGCCAATGCCCTCGGCGCCCTGCTCGACGGCGGCGGCCACGCCGGCACTTTCGCCGATGTTGGCGAACACTTCCACGGCATGCCCGTCACGGGTCAACGCCGGTTCATGGCGCCGGGCAGCAGCGGCCCGCAGGCGTTGCTCACGGGTGTCGCGCTCCTGGGTGGCGCGCTGCAAGGTGCCGGCATCCGCATCCACATGCAGGCGCCCGCGCAGGCCATCGAGCAACAACGGGGTGCCCGAGGCCAGCAGCAACACCGCCGGCCCCGCGCCGACCAGCGCTGGAATCCCCAGGGCCCGGGCGACGATGGCACTGTGGGCCGTCGCCCCACCGCGTGCGGTCAGAATCCCGGCCACCCGTGTCGGGTCGAGACGCGCGACGTCCGAGGGGCCAACCTCGTCCATCACCAGAATGTAAGGCTCGTCAGGCACCTGTGGGGTTTGTATGCCGCACAACTGCGCCAGCACCCGTCGGCCAATGTCCCGTAGGTCGGCGGCACGTTCGGCGAGCAACGCGTCCTGCAGGGACGCCTGTTGTTGGGCAGCCGCCTCGATCACGCTCATCCACCCGGCTTCGGCGCTTTCGCCTTGTTTGAGACGGGTGTCGACGTCGTCGGTCAGCTCCGGATCGTCGAGCATTTCCTGGTGGGTGATGAAAATTTCGCGTATCGCCTTGGACGTGCTGCGCTCGATCAAGCCTTGGATATCGCCGCGCACATCGCGCAAGGCCGCGGATAAGCGCGCACGCTCGGCACTGGCCGACTCACCCCGCAAGGGATAGTCGAACGGCTGCACCACCTGGATATGGGCCGGGCCGATGGCAATCCCCGGGGCGGCGGCGATGGCCTGGATCAGGCTGCCGGAGGCCGGGGCACTGAGCAGCGGCTCACGCTCGAGCACCTCGGCCCGCGCACTGACAGCCGGCAGCGGCTCGACCTCTTCGCCAAGTCCCGCTTGCACCGCCGCCAACAGCGCCGGCAGGGCGTCGTCGGCAATGCCGGGCGCGGCGACAAATTCCAGCACTTGCCCGCGTCGGGCCCCAAGGCTGAGCAGCTTGCTCAAGCTCTTGACCGACACGGCGCCGCCCTGCCCGTCCACGATCCGCACGCGGATCTCGCCCTCGAAGCTTTTCGCCAGTTGGGCCAGGGCCTTGGCCGGCCGCGCATGCAGGCCATGGGCGTTGGCCAGGGCGATACGTGCGCTGGGCCAGTCGGCGGGCAACTCGCCACCCAGCACTTCGAGGACCGCACGGCTGCTGGTGGCGCGTCCCAGTTCCTGGCCGCGTCCTTCAATCAGCACGGCGCACAGGCGCTCAAGCAATGCCTGATGAGCTTCGCCGAGGCTGGCCAGACAGAACAGGCCGCTCAAAGGCTGGCCCAGGTAGCGCATGGGCTTGTCCGGGGTGACAAAGGCCAGCCCCGGGCGCTTCACCGTTTGCTCGCTGTGCAGCCACCACAGGCCATCGCCAAGGGGCAGGGCCTCGACTTGCTGCAACACGGCGGCAAAACCATTGCTCACACAGTCGGCCTGGCGCAACAGGCGCGCACCACGCCACACCAGCTCTTCAAAATCGTCGGCGGACACGCCCAGGCCGATCATCTGGGCATCCAACGCCAGCTCCTGGGGCGCACCTTGCAGCAGTTTGAGCAACGCATCGGCCGAGGTGGCACGGCACAGCGCCTGGCCCAGGTCGGTTTCGCCAAGGGCGCGGGTCAGCAGTTGCAGCAGGCGCAGGTGCTCATCGGACTGGGCGGCAATGCCAATCGCCAGGTAGACAATCTGGCCATCGCCCCAATCCACACCCTGGGGAAACTGCAGCAGGCGCACGCCGGTGGCGAACACCTGGTCGCGGGTTTCGGGGGTGCCATGGGGGATCGCAATACCTTGCCCCAGGAAAGTCGAGCCTTGCGCTTCACGAGCTTGCAGGCCGCTCAGGTAGCCCTCGGCGACCAGGCCATCGGCCACCAGTTTTTCGGCGAGCAGTTGCAAGGCAGCAGACTTATCCACAGCCCTCTGGCCCATGGATATCTGCTCTACGGTGAGCTCAAGCATGCCTTTCTCCTAGTTAGTGCGGGGAGCGCACTAGGTATTGTTTTGATTAAGCCGTGCAAAAATAACTGACTGAGCGGTCAATTGGCAGTAAGCACTCAGCGGCGATCATCGCAAAAATACGCCTGCTGAAACGTTTAATCTAGAATTTATGGCAGATTACTGGGTAATTCTGCATCCTTGAAGCACCACTCGGCGCTTGAGTTGCGACAATGGTCGGGTGCAGGAATCGGTTACGATTGGACAAAATGTCGGGGCAAGCTCTAAAAAACAAGGAAATCCCGGTTTGAAACTCAGTGATATTGCACGCATAGCCGGTGTGTCCGTGACCACCGCCAGCTACGTCATCAATGGTAAGGCCCAACAGCAACGGATCAGCAGCGCCACCGTCGAACGGGTGCGGGCGGTGGTCGAGGAGCACGGCTTTACCCCCAACCCCCAGGCCGCCGGGTTGCGCAGCCGGCACACCCGCACCTTGGGCTTTATCCTGCCGGACCTGGAAAACCCCAGTTACGCACGGATCGCCAAGCTGTTGGAGCAAGGCGCAAGGGCCCGTGGCTATCAGTTGCTGATCGCCAGCTCCGACGACGATGCCAACAGCGAGCGCCAGTTGCTGCAACTGTTCCGCGCGCGACGTTGCGATGCACTGTTCGTTGCCAGTTGCCTGCCCGCCAGCGATGACAGTTACCGCGAGCTGCAAGCCAAGGGCCTGCCGGTGATCGCCATCGACCGGGTAATGGCGCCTGAGCAGTTCTGTTCGGTGGTCAGCGATGACCGCCAGGCCTGCCAGCAGTTGACCAGCAGCCTGCTGCAACCGCTGCCCCGGCAGATCGTGTTGATCGGCGCCCGGCCCGAACTGAGCATCAGCCAGGAGCGCGCGGCGGGTTTCCAGCATGCACTGCAAGGCTTCAAGGGCGAGGTGCTGATCGAGCATGGCGAAGCCTTCAGTCGCGACTGTGGCCGCCAGTTGATGGAGGAACTGCTGCAACGCCTGGGGCATTTACCCGATGCGCTGGTGACAACTTCCTACGTCCTGCTGCAAGGGGTGTTTGACGCACTGCATGACTTCCCACTCAAGTCCCGGCCACTGCGCCTGGGCACCTTTGGTGACACCCAGTTGCTGGACTTCCTGCCGTTGCCGGTCAACGCCATGGCCCAGCAGCACGCACTGATCGCCGAGACGGCCCTGCGCCTGGCGCTGGCGGCGATTGAAGAGCAGGACTACCAGCCGGGTGTGCACGCCATTGGCCGGACCTTCAAGCAGCGGATACGCGAGCGATAGGCATGGAGCTGGTCGACAGCCACACCCACCTCGACTTCGAGGACTTCGATGCTGATCGCGACGAGGTGCTCAAACACAGCCGCCAGCTCGGCGTGCGGCGCATGGTGGTACTGGGGGTGTACCAGCGCAATTGGCAGCGGCTGTGGGACCTGACACAACAGGACCCGGACCTGCATGGGGCCTTTGGCCTGCACCCGGTCTACCTGGATGAACATCGTCCCGCCGACCTGATCGAGCTGGGCGATTGGCTGACCCGCCTCAAGGGCCACCGCCAGCTCTGCGCCGTGGGTGAAATCGGCCTGGACTACTTTCTCGAGCACCTGGACCGCGAGCGCCAGCAAACACTGTTTGAAGCCCAGTTGCAGCTGGCCGTGGACTTCCAGTTGCCGGCGCTGTTGCATGTGCGGCGTAGCCACGCGGCCGTCATCGCCACCCTCAAGCGCATCCGCCTGCCCCGCGGCGGGATCATCCATGCTTTTGCCGGCAGCCGCGAAGAGGCCCGCGAATACATCAAGCTGGGATTCAAACTGGGCCTGGGCGGTGCCCCGACCTGGCCCCAGGCCTTGCGCATGCACAAGGTCATCGCCCAACTGCCGCTGGATTCGGTAGTGCTGGAAACCGACTCGCCGGACATGGCGCCGGCGATGTACCCCGGCCAGCGCAACAGCCCACAGCACTTGCCGGCCATCTGCAGCGCCCTGGCCAATCAAATGGGCATCAGCCCTTCAGCGTTGGCCGAAGCGAGCACCCGTAACGCCTGCGAGCTGTTCAACTGGCCGCTCGATAACGGGGCTGACCTCCTGTAGCGCCAAAGTCATACGGTGCCGGTGGCGGGCGTAGCGCAGGGTGAGGAAGTGAATCAGGATCGCCACCAGCGACACGTTCAGTTGCCCGATCTTGCTGATCAAGCCTACCCACTCGACCACCAGGGCCACCAACAAGGCCACGCAAGTCAACACGAGCATGCTCGGGCGCAACAGAGCCAGGTTGTCCAGGGACTTCAACTGACGCAACTGCCTGGGACAGCAGAGCTGCAAGACTTTGTGACAATACGGACAATCAAAAGGCTCGCGGATAGCAATGGCATTGAGCTGCCAAGGCTTGAGTGCAAAGGTGATATCGCAATGGGCGCAATGCCCTTTCACGCCTGGGGTTGTCGCGGTCATGGCCCTGCCTCCCGGAAGCGCTGGATGGGGTGTGAAACAAATTCTCACCCAATCTCACTACAAAAAATGCTCACACGAGAAAACAGGACATGCCCTACAGATCAAAAAAACAATACCTACAGGCATGACTCACACGCGAAATGCACCGATCAGTTTTTTCAGCTCAATCACCTGTAGGGACAATTGCCGGCTAGCCTCTTCGGTCTGGTGCGCGCCTTGGGCTGCGTGCTCGCCAGCCCGATTGATCTCGACGATGTTCTGGTCGATGTCGTGGGCCACCGCGGTCTGCTGCTCCACCGCCGCGGCGATTTGCTGGTTCTGATCGACGATCATGCCCACTGCACCGAGGATATTTTCCAGGGCCGACTGGACTTTTTCCGACTGACCGACCGTACCGCTGGCCATTTTATGGCTGCTGCCCATGGCCTTCACAGCCGCGCCAACCCCCTGGTGCAACTTGGCGATCATCTGCTCGATTTCTTCGGTGGAATGCTGGGTACGCCGGGCGAGAGTGCGCACCTCATCGGCCACCACGGCAAACCCACGGCCCTGCTCCCCCGCCCGCGCTGCCTCAATGGCCGCGTTCAAGGCCAGCAGGTTGGTTTGTTCGGCAATGCTCTTGATCACTTCCAGCACGCTGCTGATGGATTGGCTGTCGATGGCCAACTGATTGATCACCAGCACCGACTGGTCAATCTCCGAGGCCAACTGCGCAATGCTGCCCTGCTGGGATTGCACCAGGCCACGCCCGCTGAGGGTTTCATCGTTGACGCTATGGGCACTGCTGACAGCCGCCGCTGCACTGCGCGCCACTTCGTGGGCGGTCGCTGACATCTGGTTCATGGCCGTCGCCACCTGCTCGATCTGGCTGCGCTGGCCCGACACCGCCTGGTTGCTGCGCGCCGACACCGATTCCACTTGCCCGGCCTGGTGTTCGACTTCACGGACGGTCTGCCCTACCCGCTCGATCAGGTCATGGATTTTGGCCACGGTGCCATTGAATACCTCGCCCAACTCACCCAGTTCATCGCGGCTCTGGGACTTGAAGTTGACGGTCATGTCCCCGGCGGCGACCTTATCCATCATCGCGCCCAGGCGGCGCAAGGTGGTGCGGGTCGAAGCGTAGAAGCCGCCGTACAGATAGAAAATCAACAGGAACACCGCCGCCAGCGCCGCGACCAGCAGCACCATGTGCGTACGATTCTGGGCCAGGCGCTGTTGCAATTGTTGGTCGAGGAAGGCCAGGGTTGCGTCGTCCAGTTGATAAGTCTTGGCCATCAAGGCGGTCACTTCATCGTAGAACGCTTGCCATGGCGTCTCCAGGGTCTGGGCCATCACCACCTGTTCCTCAAACAACTCGCTGCCCTGCTTGAGGCTGGCCTGGCTGGCTTGGGCCAGGGTATTGAGCGAGCCCTGGGCAGCCTTGCTGGAGCCCAGGGCGTCCTGCACTTTCAAGCCGTATTCCGCGTGGAGTTTTTCCAACTGCTGCAGCAGTTCGTCAAAGCGCGTACTGGACGATGAATCGAGAAAGCCCTGGCCCAGGGAGTACGCGCCCATGGCCCGGCCTTCGCCCAGGGTCTGGGTAACTTGCGGGGTGACGCTGGTCACCAGTTCGCTGAGTTGGCGCACATCGCCCTGCACATCACGGCTCAACCCCGACTGGCTGGCAATGATCTGGCTGAACATCTGTGCCTTGTTCAGCAATTTGTCGATCAAGGCACTTTTGCTTAGCAGTGAAGATTCGCCTCGCTGAGCCTTGAAGGCGGCGATCATCTCGTCACGCTTGCCCTCGAACACCGCGACTTGCTCGGGATCCGCCGTCATCGCCTGGAAGCCTTGCAGGCGTTCAAGCACGCGCTGTTCCAGTGCGCTGATCTGGCTTTCGATATCGCCCGCCTTGCCCGACTGGCCAAGCGTGGCGTTGATCTGCACTTGATTGTTCAGGGTTTCCAGGTCGCGGCGCAGGATCAGGCTGCTGCCCAGCAGGTCCAGGCTCTGCAACTCAACCTGCGTGCCCTGGAACTCACGCCAGGAGTCCCGTACCAGGTAATAGTTGGTCACCAGCATCGGCAGGAAAAACAACACACTGATCAAGCTGAACTTCATGCCGAAGCTCAGGCGATTCATCAACGCGATGGCGGGATAGAGCAAGCTCTTCACAGATGAACTCCCTTTTCTTTTATTTTTATTGAAGGCGCAGGGCAGCGGCAGAAAGCCACTATTGGGCGCGCTATCTGTATAGCTTAAATCGGCGGGGAGTTTTGTAACTTAAGGTTAACGTGATCGGCGGCACGGATCAGAACCAGCCCCTGTAGGAGCTGGCCTGCCCCATGACAACCATCAGGGCAAAACGGTCCAGATGGCAAACCCGGCGTACCACAACACGGCCGCGCGCAGCAGCAGTTCCCACAAGCGATCCAGGCTGTTGATGCCATCGGCCCCCACCACCGGTGGAGGGATCTCCCCTGCCACCAGTCCAACCTTTTCCACCAGTTGCGCCGCACTGATATCCCAGTTCAGCAACTCATGCAGCATCACCCGGCTGACTGCGACAAAATTGCCCACCAAGGCAAAGCTCGCCGCCAGCAACCGCACCGGCAGCCAGTCGAACGCATGGCGCAATTGCCCGGCGCGCTCGACCACCAGCGGGTTCTGCCCCTGTTCACTGGCCAGCGCCAGCAAGCGATAGGCCAGGGCCACGACTGGGCCAAGGAGGAAGTACCAGAAAATCACCGCGAAAAAGCTCTGGTAGGCCTGCCACAGCAAATGGCCCTGGACCCGCTCCAGCAGTTGCTCGCCACTGTCGGCGCCAATCGCCAGGTCGCGCTCGGCAACATGCTCAGCCGCTTGCAGGTCACCCCGGCGCCAGGCATCGCGAAACGGCCCCAACTGGCCGAGCAGGTCACCGCGGCCCAGGCTGTAGATCACCACCAACAGGTGCACCGGCAGTGCCAACAAGCCATAGGCCACTGGTTCCAGGACCAGCAGCAACAACCCCAGCAACGCCACCGGCAGCAATACCAGCAACGCCAGGATCAGCCAGGGTTGTTTGCCCAACCGAGGGCTCGACTCGAGCCGGGCCAGTTCGCGCAACCAACGACCATCACGCTGTAACCGCGAACGCAAGGCCGAGAACTTCTCGATCCATACCGCCAGCACCAACACCAGGAAACTCATTGTGCATGTCCTCCATGCTGCAAGGCGCCACGAAAACGCGCCCAATCAAAAGCCGGTCCAGGATCGGTCTTGCGTCCTGGGGCGATGTCACTATGACCGCAAATACGCTGGAGCGTGATGCCCGGGTAAGCGGCCAGCAATTGGCGACTCAGTTCGATCAAGGCGTGGTACTGAGCGTCGGTAAAGGGCTGGTCGTCAGTCCCTTCAAGCTCGATCCCCAGGGAAAAGTCATTGCAGGTCTCGCGCCCCTCGAAACACGAGACACCAGCATGCCAGGCACGGTCCTGACAGGAGACAAATTGCGTCACCGCGCCGTCGCGCTCAATCAGAAAGTGTGCGGACACCCGTAAGTCAGCAATACCTGCAAAGTAGGGATGTTCGGTGACATCCAGGCGATTCTGGAAAAACTCCTGCACTTTGCCCGTGGCGAACTGGGCCGGTGGCAGGCTGATGTTGTGCACCACCAACAGGGAAATCTCGCCGCCTGGGCGCTCATTGAAGTTGGGCGAAGGGCAATGGGCGACGCCCTGGCACCAACCGCTGGTGGGGTCCAACTGCATACCGGTTCCTTGCGCAAGACTTAGGAGCGTTCAGTATGCCGTGATCCGCCGGGTGGTTGCGATCACTTGGCGCGATTGAGTTGCCGCAGACTGCCGATCACCGACGCCAACGCGCGGTCGAACAACAGCGCGTCATCCAGGGTGCGCACCCCGCCACGCTTGAACTCCAGGGCCAGCTCCGTGCAGGTTTTTTCCAGGACCTTGAGGCCTGTGCGATTGACAAATATATAGCTGTTGGCCGGCGCGATAATCGCCGTCAACTTGCAGCGCAGGGTGTTTTCCTCGTCTTCACGGAACTCCACCCAAGTGCCAATGCGCAATTGCCGGACCTTGAGCAGATCCGGATCATCCTCCGCCAGGCTGACGGTCTGCGCCGGTGCCACGGCACCTGGCTCCTCGCGCACTTCGACCAGCGCCATGCTGGCAAGTGTGTCTCCTTGGAACGCTTGGGTATGCAGCGCCTGCAACTGGATAAAAAACTCCCGGGTGACAAAGGAATCAAACGCCGCCTCGCTCAAGCCCTCCCGCAGGGCCTTGAGCAGCACAGGCAATTGTTCCAGCAAGCGACGGCCGGCCTCGGTGTCGTCACTCAGGCCGACACTCCAGATCAAGTCATCCATGGCCCGCAGCCGGGCCTGCCATTGCGGCGAGTGTTGGCCGTGCTTGAGGCATTCGAGCAACAAGACCTGGCTCCACGCCTGCTGCAGAAACTGCACCACAAAATGCGGCAAGACCTTGCCCAGCAAGCGCTGATTGACGGCATCGGCGACCCGCTTGCGCGCCTGTTCAGTACGGGCGCGCCCTTCTTCGGCGTCGCGGGTACGCTGCTCAAGCAGCTCGCTGCGGCGGCGCTCGTCCTGGGTATAAGCGGTGAACTCCTGCAGGAGCACAGAGAAAATCGCCGGGTCATCGACAAAGTCGCTCAACAGGCGTTGCACCACCTGCTCGATACGCAGATACAGGCTGTCACGCTGATAGTCATCACGCTTGCCCCAGCCCATGGCGGCGGTCCCGATTTCATTGAGCAAGCGCCGCGCCGGGTGGCTGGCACGGCTGAAAAAACTCTTGTCCAGCACCGCTACTTTCAGCATGGGAATCTGCAGGCGCGCAATCAAGGCCTTGAGGGAGTCGGGCAAGGTGCGGTCGTCGAGGATGAACTCAAACAACATGGCGATCAGGTTGATCACATCCTCATCGGCATCTTCCACTACCCGCGACTTACCGCTCTTGACGCTGACCCGGGTGAGCAGTTCTTCCAATTGGCGGCGCAGGTCAAAATCGTCTTCGAGCGCAGGCTCCGGCACATATTGCTGCAAATGGGACAGCAGGCGCAGCAGGTCGCGGGTGGAAATCGGCTGGGCCTGGGCGCTGGCCTCCAGGGTCGGGGCCACACTGCCACGCACTGTCAACAGCAGTTCTTGCAGGGCGGCAAAGACTTGTTGCTCGGCCTCGTCTGCCTGCGGGTCGGCAGCCGGGGCCACCTCCACCGGCGGGCTGGCCCTGCTGGCGCGCTCGCCGGGACGCCGTGAAGGCACGGCCTTGAGCTCGGGCAGCACGCCGGTGGCGACCAGCAACTGATTGGCCTCGCCGTACAGCAGGTCGGCATCGCTGAGTACATACTTTTCAAACAGTTTCAAAATGATCAGCTTGACCCGGATCTCCACCCCCAGGCTGCGCCCGGCCCGCAGGAAGTACTCGCAGAGCATCGCCGGGCCGAGAGGGTTTTCCCGATCATCCAGGCGCTTGCCCAACAACGCCCCCAGGCGGGCGGTCAGTTGCCCCAGGGCCAGGCCGTCACGGTGCATGACCTTGTCGAGCATGGCCTCCAGGGCTACGGCTTTTTCCAGGTCATCGGCGCACGCGCCGGGTGCCGCATCGTAGGAGACCGTCGGCAATAGCAGCTCGCCTTGCCCGGCCAGCCCCAGGTTGGCGAATGCGGCGAAGAGCTGCTCCATGAACACACGCTCGAAGTTCTTGCGCTTGAGGCGCAGGTCGCGCATGGCTTCAAAGAAAATATTGTGGTCGGCGTTGTTGCGGGCCTTGTCGGCCATTTCAAACAGGGTGTCATCGGCATTATCGAACAGTTCCTGCAACCCCCGGTCGAGTTGCTGGGTGGCCTTGTCACGCACCTGGAGCACGATCACAGGCAGGCGGGCCAGCGGCGACGGCATCGCTTGTGCGGCGATCTTGTTGATCGGCACCACCTTTGCGTCATTGTGCATGCTGGCCTCCTGGAACGACGGGATTCGGTTTTGTGAACGATTACCGCAACCGCCCATGGAATACCGGGGGTAGCGCGCGGTTATCGGTAGATCACCGAGACGTCAAAGCTATGACGCCAATTGCAAGGCGCGAGATTATCTTGCAAATAGCCCCTGTAGCGCCAGCAAACTCTGTAGGCGCTTTGTAATCAGGCAGGTTATGCCCGCATACCTTGGGTTCAGCGCTGTCATGCCCCTATAATCGAGGCACTTTGTATGTGGAGCCCGCTATGCCGAATCTACGCCTCGCCGACCTCACCGCCGAAATCGAAGCCAACGTGCGCCGCGCACTGCTGGAAGACATCGGCAGCGGCGATATCACCGCGCAATTGATCCCGGCCGAACGGCTGGCCAAGGCCACGATCATCACCCGTGATGCTGCTGTCATCAGTGGCACTGCCTGGGTCGATGCCGTGTTCCGCCAGTTAGACCCGCGGGTTGCCGTGCATTGGCAAGTGCGCGATGGTGAACGCGTCAGCCCCAATCAGGCGCTGTTCCACCTTGAAGGCCCTGCCCGCTCATTGCTGAGCGGTGAGCGCAGTGCGCTGAATTTCCTGCAACTGTTGTCTGGCGTGGCCACGCGTGCGCAGTACCTGGCGGACTTTGTCGCCACCACCCAGGTCATGCTACTGGACACCCGCAAGACCCTGCCCGGCCTGCGCCTGGCGCAGAAGTACGCGGTGACCTGCGGCGGTTGCCACAATCACCGCATCGGCCTGTATGACGCGTTCCTGATCAAGGAAAACCATATCGCCGCCTGCGGCGGCATTGCCCAGGCCATTACCGCCGCCCACAAGATCGCCCCGGGCAAGCCGGTGGAAGTCGAAGTGGAAAGCCTGGAAGAATTACGCGAAGCCCTGGCGGCAGGCGCCGATATCATCATGCTGGATGAGTTGAGCCTGGACGACATGCGCGAAGCCGTACGCTTGAACGGCGGCAAGGCCAAGCTGGAAGCCAGCGGCGGGATCAATGAAAGCACCTTGCTGCCCATTGCCGAAACCGGCGTGGACTACATCTCCATCGGGGCGATGACCAAGGATGTGAAGGCGGTGGATCTGTCGATGCGGCTCAGTCTCTGAAACCGTCATCGCCGCCAAGTCGACACCTACAGAAGCCGGCTTGGCGGCGATGACGCCCGAGAAACGTTTAAACCACCAGATCGTTCATCTCGCAGTACTCTTGCCACTCGACACCCAACACTTCGGCCGCCTCTTTATGCAGCGCCAGGCGCGCCGCTTCGAACTCCTCAGGCGTGGACGTGTACTTGAGAGTCAGCTCCCAAGGCTGGAAACCCTGGCTTTCGGCTTCGTCCTCGAATGCCCACTGGATCTGGTCACGCTGGTCATCAGCACTCAGGTCCTTGATCTCTTCCTTAAGCTGCGGCGACTCCTCGAGGTATTTCTTGAGGGCTTCTGCGTGCCGCACTTCCTGGCTCATTGCTGTCGTGGTCATGTCGTTCTCTTAGATCGAGGAATGGGGATGCATCTGGGTCATCAAGGTTGCGCAGATACAAAAGAACGGGCACGAATACCGGTTCGTCTGGCCTTCAGAACCATTCTGGGATCATCTGAAAACTGTGGTGCCTTTTTGCCCGAGACAGGAGTCGAACCTGCGACCTTCGCGTTACGAGTGCGCTGCTCTACCAACTGAGCTACACGGGCGGTGGGCTAAAGCTAGCACTGCATTGGGCGCCCGGCAACTTACCGGATGTGCGGCGCAATGACTCCCTGGACCCAGAAACGTGGCTGCAGATGGCTTTTGGCAACGTCGATATAGTGCTGGCTGCGCTCAGTGGCGCCTGGCAGGTCGCGGTACACGACAAATACCAGCAATACCACGGCGAGCACAGTCGACACCTGCCAGGCCCGACGCAATAGCGGCATCGGCTCGGCAACCGGCGTGCGCCACGGATGCAATGCCATCAGCCAGCCCACCACCAGCGCCAACCAGAGTTGTGAATAGGGCATCACAATCACCCCATCGACCATGGCCTGCACCGTCGCACCTATCAGCGCGGCGAACAGGCACAGGCGCAGCAGGTCTTGCTGTGCGCCTGTCGTCCCCTGCCGATGGATGACCATCAACGTGGCCCAGCCGCCACGCAGTGCCAGCAGCGACACGCACACGGCCGAGGGCACGCCCCACTCACTGGCCCACTGCAG
This sequence comes from Pseudomonas fluorescens, assembly GCF_000730425.1. Taxonomy (NCBI): domain Bacteria; kingdom Pseudomonadati; phylum Pseudomonadota; class Gammaproteobacteria; order Pseudomonadales; family Pseudomonadaceae; genus Pseudomonas; species Pseudomonas fluorescens. The sequence goes on from NZ_CP008896.1 coordinate 2,846,115, forward strand.
GATTGCCTGGTGCGGGTGGGCGGCAATCGGGTTAGGGATATCGGCAAAGTGCATCGGCCCGAAGCCCAGCCATGGCCGCTCGCGGATCATGTCCCAGGCCTGCCACCAGATCACTTCACGACCCGAAAGGCTGGTGGTGAGCCGCTCATTGGAAAGACTGGCAATTTCCAGCCCCAGGTAGCGGGCCAGGACCGTGAACAACAATCCGTACAAAATCAGCCCGCCACACAGCGCAGCCACCTGCCAGATCAACCAGCGGCGCCCCCCAGCCCCCAGGAAAGCCAGGACGATGGCGGCAACGCCAACGCCCAGCCAGGTGCCACGGGTGCCGCCACTGATTGCAATCAACCACCAGGCACACAACAGGGCGAACACTCCCCCACGCACCCACCGCGAGGTACTCGCGAGCAGCAGCGGCAACGCCAGCAAAGGCAGGGTAAAGGTCTGGAACTGGCCGTAGAAGCGCTTGTTGGAGAACCCGCCAAGCAGCAGATCGGTGTCCAGGGTCGGTTCGCCGCTGGTAAACGCCAGCACGCCAGCGTACCCATATTGCAGGGCCTTGATCAGGCACAGCAGCAATACAAACAGGATCAGCGCCCGATCCAGCGTTTGATCGCCATCGCGCCGCAGCCGGGCAAAAGCAGCGGCAATCGCCCCGCAGGTGATCATCAATGCCCACTCTGTCATCGCCCAGAGTGGCTGGTGGGCCTTCAACGAAGATATCAGGCCCAGACCAAAAACCAGCGCCAGGCCGATAGCGGTGGGCTTGTCGACCAGCCGCCCACCTGGAGTCACCAGGCCATAGAGCAACGCACACCCACCCACACCGACCTGCATCACACGCTGCCAGTCATGGCCACTGAAGGACAGGGTGATGCCCAGCAGCAAAAGGCTCAGCGCCAGCACCAGGAACACGCGTCCTCGCTGTTGCACGGATAACGTCATGGGCAACCTTTACTTCCCTGTGGAGTGCCCGGAAGCCCGTCACGCCCGGCTCCCGTCACTGATTTAGGTGGCCGGCCTCAATTGCCAGCCGCACAACCTTTTGCAACATACTGCTCGTCAGCGGTAGCGGTGCACTTCCACCCCTCACTGGCAGTGCGCGCCAGGGTAATGAACTTGCCCTGGATCGGCGCAGGCGCATCGAGGATTTCGCAGGCAATCGAGCCAGTCCCCGCAGCCACATCACCCGCAACGGTGATCACGCAGTTGGCGGTCGGGCTGGTGCCACCGATCAGCGCCAGCGTGGGTGCGGTGCCTTGGTTGAAGGTGTCTTCGAAGCCGGCCTTCAACGCCGAGACTTCCGCCAACCCCGCCGTGAATTTAGCCTTGGCCTGGTGCTTGGTATACATGGGCAAGCCAATGGTGGCCAAGATGCCAATGATCGCCACGACGATCAACAACTCGATCAAAGTAAAGCCGTTCTGACGCATCACACTCACTCTCCAGAATAGAACCCCATCGCAAGGCACATCCTGCGCCCTGCCCTCGACAACCGCGCCAGTGTACTCATCCGCGCCGGGCCCGGCCCTCACAAGACGCACAATCTGACATTTTTCACCGGCCCAATAACCTGACGGACACAGAGGCCTGACTAAGCTGTAGATCGTCACCTGCCGATGGGCTGCAGCCGCCAATGAACGATGTCACCGTCCCCACCACCGCCCTCTACGCCTGGGAAGGCACGTTACCCAATGGCCGTAATGTATCCGGAGAAGCCCGTGGCCATAGCCCCGCAGTGATCAAGGCACAGTTGCGCCGGCAAGGTATCAACCCGGTACGGGTACAGCTACGCTCCAGCCTCCTTTCTGGCCTGGGCAACCCAATCACCCCAGCCGATATTGCACTGTTCACTCGCCAACTGGCGACTCTGCTGAAGGCGGGAATTCCCCTGCTGCAAGCCTTCGATATGATTGGCGAAGGCTTTGACAGCCGGGCCATGCGCATGATGGTCCAGGGATTGAAGCAGGAGATTGCCGGCGGCAACAGCCTGACCGGAGCGCTGCTGAAACAACCACAGTATTTTAATGCCCTATATTGCAGCCTGATCGCGGCAGGGGAACAGGCCGGCACCCTGGAAACCCTGCTGGAACGGGTAGCCACCCATCTGGAGAAGAGCCAACGCCTCAAGGCCCGGATCAAGAAGGCCATGACCTATCCGCTGGTGGTCCTGCTCGTGGCTACGCTAGTCAGCAGCATTTTGCTGATCCATGTCGTGCCCCGGTTCGAAAGCCTGTTCGCCGGTATCGACACACCTCTGCCGCGCTTTACCCTGCTGGTGATCGTGCTGTCCGAATTCATGCAAGGCGCGTGGTGGATGCTGTTGCTGGCCGTGACCGCAATTGCCTGGGGAGTACGCCGCAGCTACCGCCGATACAGCGGTTTTCGCCTCTGGCTGGACGCAGGTTTGTTGAAACTGCCGCTGGCAGGCACACTGCTGAAAAAAACCGCAGTCGCCCGCTACGCCCGCACACTCGCCACCACTTTTGCCGCCGGCGTGCCGCTGACACAAGCGTTGGATTCGGTGGCCGGAGCCGCCGGCAACGAGCGATTCAAACGAGCGATCACACGTATGCGCCAGGACGTGGCAATAGGAATGCAATTGAATCGAACCATGACCGCCAGCGGCCTGTTCCCTGGCATGGCGATCCAGATGACAGCCATAGGCGAAGAATCGGGCGCGCTGGACAGCATGCTGGAGAAGGTCGCCGATCATTATGAAACAGACGTCGACAACCTGGTCGATAACCTGACCAGCCTGATGGAGCCGCTGATCATGGTCGTACTCGGCAGCATTGTCGGGGCACTGGTAATTGCCATGTACCTGCCGATCTTCCAACTCGGCACGGCGTTTTGAACATGACCCTGGACCAACTCCTGACCCTACACCCCTGGCTGTTTGTCTGGACCGCCCTGCTGCTGGGGCTGATCGTTGGCAGCTTCCTCAACGTACTCGTCTGGCGCCTGCCAAAAATGCTCGAACGGGACTGGCGCGCCCAGGCCCACGAAATACTCGGCCTGCCCCCGGAACCCTGTGGCCCGGCCTATAACCTGTTGCAGCCCAACTCCTGCTGCCCGCACTGCTCCCAACCGATTCGCCCGTGGGAAAACATCCCGGTGTTCAGTTATCTGCTGCTCAGGGCGCGCTGTGCGCGCTGTCACGGCTCCATCAGCCCGCGCTACCCGCTAACCGAACTGGCCTGCGGGCTGCTCTCGGCATTTATTGCCTGGCACTACGGCTTTGGTTGGCCGGCCGCTGGAGTCCTGTTCTTGAGCTGGGGCTTGCTGGCCATGAGCCTGATCGATGCCGACCACCAACTGCTGCCGGATGTGCTGGTGCTGCCACTGTTGTGGCTGGGGCTGATCCTCAACTACTTCGAGCTGTACGTAGCCTTGCCCGATGCCCTGTTGGGCGCAGTTGCCGGCTACCTGAGCCTGTGGTCGGTGTTTTGGCTGTTCAAGCTGTGCACCGGCAAGGACGGCATGGGCTATGGCGACTTCAAGCTGCTGGCCCTGCTCGGCGCCTGGGGCGGCTGGCAGATCCTGCCGCTGACACTGTTGCTGGCATCGCTGGTGGGTGCGGTGGCAGGGGTGATTCTGTTGCGCATGCGTAACGCGCAAACGTCGGTGCCCCTGCCTTTTGGCCCCTATCTGGCGATTGCCGGCTGGATTGCATTGCTCTGGGGTGGTCAAATAACCGACTTCTATTTGCAGTCTGTCGGTTTCAAATGACCACTTCTGTCGCAACACCCTGGATTCTTGGCCTGACGGGCGGCATCGGCAGCGGCAAAAGCGCTGCGGCCCAGCACTTTATTGACCTTGGTGTGGACCTGATCGACGCCGACCATGCCTCCCGTTGGGTGGTAGAGCCCGGCCGCCCAGCGCTGGCAAAGATTGCCGAGCACTTCGGCGGTGCGACCCTGTTGCCCGATGGCCAGTTGGATCGCGCCGCCTTGCGCAAGCGCATTTTCGAGGCACCGCAAGAACGCCTGTGGCTGGAGTCCCTGCTGCACCCGCTGATTGCCGACGAAATCCGCAACCATCTGGCCCGCGCTCGCTCGCCCTACGCGATCCTGGTGTCGCCGTTGTTGATCGAGTCGGGCCAATACACCATGACCCAGCGCATCCTGGTGATCGATGTGCCGCAATCAACGCAGATTCAGCGTACCCTGCTGCGCGATGGCATCAGCGAAGAACAGGTGCAAGCGATTCTCAAGGCCCAGGCCTCCCGGGAAGACCGCCTGCGCCATGCCGACGATGTACTGGTCAATGACCAGGACCTGGCCTGGCTACAGGCCGAGGTCGAGCGACTGCACCACTTTTACCTTACTTTGCGTGGAGGCCGAACATGAGCCAACCCTTGACCGTCGAATGCCCAACCTGCGGCGCGCCCGTGGAATGGAAAGCGAGCAACCTCAACCGGCCATTCTGCTCGGATCGCTGCAAACTGATCGACCTGGGTGCCTGGGCCGCAGAAGAACACAAGATCCCGGTGAGCCCGGACGCCGAAGACGAACTGTTCTCCGAAACCCTGCCACCACGCGCCCACTAAGGTCGCATAAAGCCGTAGTCCTGCTGGTCGTCGAGGTTTTCCGCGAGAAATTGCAACTCGTCGGCCAGGTCTTCGGTACTGCGCACGCCCTTGCTCTGCTGCACCACCGCACTGAGCAAGGCACGCAGGCTCAAGCCCGGGTCAAAGCCGATTTCCTGTGCCGCCTCCTGGCTTCTGCACAACTCCTGCCGTGCCCACTCGTAAACACTCATAATCGTGCTCCTGGAAGTTTCGCAGAGCATGCGGCCACTTTTGCGTCCGGCCGTTGATTTGGATCAAGGGCGTGAATTGTCGTCTTTCCAGGGCGCCGAGAGGTAACGCGTACGGTTGAACGTCTCAAGCCACTCCGGGCAAAACACCACCAGGGCACTGATCACCATCCCGTTGATGAAGGCTTCGGGAAAGATGATCAGCCACAGGTAACCGATAAAGTCCTCGATCCACTCGGGCATGGCGAAGCGACCGTCCAGCCATAGCAGGCCCAGGCCGCCCAACAGGCACAACAGCGCCGAAAGCGCAGCGGCAAAAAAACCGGAACAGAAGATATACACGAAGGGGTTACGCGGCTGCGCCCGCTCCACCAGCAACGCACACAGCTCGGTCACCAGTACCGGCAGGAGGATCAGCAGCGCGCCGTTGACCCCAACCGCCGCCAAGTCCTGGCGACCGAGCAGCACCAGGCCCAGTTGCGCCGTCAGCCCGCCAACAATTGCCAAGGGCCAGTCGAGCAGCAGGGTCACCGCGGTCATGCCGATAAAGTGGTAGGACACCCCGGTATCGAAGTCCCGACGCACCAGCCACAGCATGAACAGCGCGAACACCGTACCAAACAACAGGTGCTGGCGCCGCCGATCGGCAAACAGCTCGACCCAGGACGAGCGCAGGATCGCCCATACAATCACCGGCGCATACAGCAGCCAGCCCAGCCACAGGGTTTGCGGCGCCAGCACGGTGGCACTGATCACGGCCGTACCTGCTCCAGGGCCTGGCGCAGTTCGGCGGCAGTCGCATATTCATGGCGCGCGACCAGCTTGCCGTCCTCCAGTTGCAGCCACAGCACTTTATCCACAGGCGCTGGATAACGCACAGCGATCCGCGCATCACGGTCGAGCATCACCCGGTAGTTATAAGCCTGCATCGCCGGAACCGCGAAGAGCTTGGCAATGAGTCTCGGCATGCGCTGGATATCGGCGACAAACACCACGTGGCGCGCCTCCAGATACCCCTTGGGCTGGCCCTGCAATGCTGCATCTACCCGCTTGGCCGCGTCCATGCTGCGTGCCACCAGTAGAACCTGCGCCTGGTTATCCAGGGTATAGGCCTGGTCGAATTGATCGAGCAGGGTCCAGGGCGCCAGCCTCTCCCCCAGTTCAACCGCTTGTGCCCACAGGGGCAGAAAGCTCAGAAACACCGCAAGCAAAAGCCTCACCGCAAACTCCTTGTGCAAAACCGTCAACCGAACCGCCAGTCTACACCGAGCCTTTTCACACGGGACTTCCTGCGGTCATCATTTGAACGCTAAGCTGGAACTATGGATGACTCAGATTATTTGCGCCTGCTCACCATAGCGGCCGAACAAGCCAATGCGTTCCTGTCCAATGCCCGCAAATGGGAGCGTGAGCGTTGGGTCTGCCAGCGCCTGCTGCAAGGCCTGAATGTGCCCTACCGCGCCGAAGAGTTTCATGCCGCCGGTCAAGAACCGCCGGATGTGCTGTTTCGCGATGCCAGTTTCGAGGTGTTTTTTGTCCTCGACGAAGGCCGGCGCCTGAATGACGAATGGCGCGACGAACTGTTGCGCCGGCGCAGCGCTTTTTCCCTGAGCCAACTGGTAAGGCGTGAAGCCAAACCCAGGCGCATTCCCGCCCAAGAATTCCTGCTGCGCCTGGCTCCGACCCTACGCAAGAAAGCCCACAACTATAAAGAGCGCGGCATGGACCTGGGGGAGCTGGATATCATCGCCTTCGCTAGCCTCAAACGCGAAGTGCTGGACCTCAACAGCCATTTCCCACCGCCCACCGAATACCTGCGCCAAGGTTGGCGCTCTCTGTCATTGGTCGGTCCGACCTTTGCCCGTGTGCTGTTCGCCCATCCGGACGCACCGGATTTCTTGCGCAACAACCTGGGGCGCAGCATAGTGTTCGACGTGGGTATCAGCCTGTAACGTGATGCCCTTTTGCAACGTCTACCTGACGAGGCCTTTATGACCAGCCGCCTGAACCCAGACGACCAACAACATGTCGAAGAGTACCTGCAACTGTCCCAACACCAGGTTGAGCGCAAGCCTTTTCGGCCGTGGTTGCTCCTTGGAGTGGTGCTGGTTGTGGTGATTGGCCTGGGCCTTCTGAGCCGCCTTTTGAGTTATCTGACGCTATGAGCTGCCTGGCGCTCGCTCGGGTAACTGCACCGATTTCTTTTAGCCTTGCGAGATATCCCCATGACCCATCGTATTATTATCGTCGGCGGCGGCGCCGGCGGCCTGGAGTTGGCTACCCGCCTGGGTAAGACCCTGGGCAAGCGCGGTGTCGCCAGCGTCACGCTGGTCGACGCCAACCTGACCCATATCTGGAAGCCCCTGCTGCACGAGGTGGCCGCCGGGTCGCTGAACTCTTCTGACGACGAACTCAACTATGTTGCCCAGGCAAAATGGAACCACTTCGAGTTCCAGCTGGGGCGCATGAGCGGGCTTGATCGTGAACAGAAGAAAATCCAGCTGGCCGCGACCCTGGATGAGGAAGGTCGGGAACTGGTGCCTGCGCGCGTGTTGAGCTATGACACTCTGGTCATTGCCGTCGGCAGCACCACCAATGACTTCGGCACCGAAGGCGCGGCGCAGCACTGCCTGTTTCTTGACACACGCAAACAGGCGGAGCGCTTCCACCAGCAATTGCTCAACCACTACCTGCGCGCCCATGCCGGGCAAAGCGATGTGGTGGAACAGATCAGCGTGGCAATCGTTGGCGCTGGAGCTACTGGTGTCGAACTGGCCGCCGAGCTGCACAACGCGGCCCACGAACTGGCGGCCTATGGCCTGGACCGGATCAAGCCGGAGAACATGCACATCACCCTGATCGAAGCCGGGCCACGGGTACTGCCTGCCCTGCCAGAGCGGATCAGCGGGCCTGTGCATAAAACCCTGGAAAAGCTAGGGGTGACGGTCATGACCAACTCAGCCGTGAGCGAAGTCACTGCCGACAGCCTGATTACCAGCAGTGGCCAGGTGATTCCCGCCAGCCTCAAGGTGTGGGCCGCCGGGATTCGCGCGCCAGGTTTCCTCAAGGACATCGACGGCCTGGAGACCAACCGCATCAACCAACTGCAGGTGCTGCCAACGCTGCAGACCACCCGTGACGAGAATATCTTCTCCTTTGGCGACTGTGCAGCCTGCCCGCAGCCGGGCACGGATCGCAACGTTCCACCACGGGCACAAGCGGCGCATCAGCAGGCATCGCTACTGGCCAAATCCCTGAAACTGCGCATCGAAGGCAAGGCGCTGCCCAACTACAAGTACACCGACTACGGTTCACTGATCTCGCTGTCGCGTTTTTCGGCCGTGGGTAACTTGATGGGCAACCTGACCGGCAGCGTGATGCTCGAAGGCTGGCTGGCGCGGATGTTCTATGTGTCGCTGTACCGCATGCACCAGATGGCTTTGTACGGGTTCTTCCGCACGATGATGTTGATGCTGGGCAGCAAGATTGGGCGGGGCACCGAGCCACGCCTCAAGCTCCACTAACAACACGGTCCCGAATGGGGCTGGATCAATGTGGGAGATGGCTTGCCCCTCCCACATTTGATCGGCGGTACCTTCAGGTTTGCGCAGGCAAAAAAAATCCCCGTATCGTTCGATACGAGGACTTTTAATATGGTCGGGGTAAGGGGATTCGAACTCCTGACATCCTGCTCCCAAAGCAGGCGCGCTACCGGACTGCGCTATACCCCGGTAAAAAAAAGGCGACCTTTTCAAGTCGCCTTCTTCAATCAGGGCTTTTGGCCTCTGATCTTAAGATTCGATTCCAGCGTTAACTGGTTTCAAAAATGGTGGGTCGTGTGGGATTCGAACCTACGACCAATTGGTTAAAAGCCAACTGCTCTACCAACTGAGCTAACGACCCAAAAATGGTCGGGGTAAGGGGATTCGAACTCCTGACATCCTGCTCCCAAAGCAGGCGCGCTACCGGACTGCGCTATACCCCGGTTTGAAATTGGCTCCGTGACCAGGACTCGAACCTGGGACCCAATGATTAACAGTCATTTGCTCTACCGACTGAGCTATCACGGAACTACATATTTCAAAGTACTACGATGTTACTGACTACCTTCTCTTCGACCTGTCCGTATCGCTACGTTCGTGTCTCTGAGGCGCGCTATTCTACAATCTTAAAAACCCCTGTCAACCCTTTAAATTGCTTTTAAGACAATGATTTGCGCTTCTTTCTGATTTCTCCTTGGGGAGAAGAAACCCGTGGGCTGACGTTGCTGCGGGGCGCACTTTACAAGCCTTTGCCTTACAGTTCAACGCCCTATCGAAAAAAAAGGCCCCGCAATGCGGGGCCTCTGCTTACAACCACCCAACCCGGGCTTAGTGGAAGACGATTTCGTCGTTTTCCACGGCAGCCTTGACGTGGGTCCCCGGCATAAAGCTGCCCGACAGGATCAATTGCGCCAGCGGGTTCTCGATCCAGCGCTGGATCGCACGTTTCAAAGGCCGTGCGCCATACACCGGGTCGTAGCCGACGGCGATCAACTTGTCCAAGGCCTCGCTGCTCAGTTCCAGCACCAGCTCGCGCTCTGCCAGACGACTGCGCAGGCGACCCAATTGGATCTCGGTAATGCCGGCGATCTGATCCCGCGCCAGCGGCTCGAAGATCACCACTTCATCGACCCGGTTGATAAATTCCGGGCGGAAGTGACTGGTCAGTGCGTCCATTACCGCAGCACGCTGGCCTTCACGATCCCCGACCATTTCCTGGATCTGTACCGAGCCCAGGTTGGAGGTCATCACAATCACCGTATTACGGAAGTCTACGGTCCGCCCGTGGCTGTCCGTCAGCCGGCCATCTTCCAACACTTGCAGCAACACGTTGAACACATCCGGGTGGGCCTTCTCGACCTCATCCAGCAGTATCACCGAGTAAGGCTTGCGCCGTACGGCCTCGGTCAGGTAGCCGCCTTCCTCATAGCCCACATAGCCCGGTGGCGCTCCGATCAAACGAGCCACGGAGTGTTTCTCCATGAACTCGGACATATCAATGCGCACCATCGCCTCTTCTGTATCAAAGAGGAACTCGGCCAGGGCCTTGCACAACTCGGTCTTACCCACACCGGTCGGGCCGAGGAACATGAACGAGCCACTTGGGCGATTTGGGTCGGACAAACCGGCCCGGGAACGCCGTACCGCATTGGACACCGCCACCACGGCCTCTTCCTGGCCAATCACGCGCTGGTGCAACAGGCTTTCCATGCGCAACAGTTTGTCACGCTCCCCTTCCAGCATCTTCGATACTGGAATGCCGGTCCATTTGGAGACCACCTCGGCAATTTCTTCCTCGGTCACCTTGCTGCGCAACAACTGATTCTCGCTATGGCCATGCTGGTCGACCATTTGCAGGCTGCGCTCCAGGTCCGGGATCACCCCGTACTGCAACTCTGCCATGCGGTTCAGGTCGCCTTTACGGCGTGCAGCTTCCAGTTCCTGGCGCGACTGTTCGATCTTTTGCTGGATCTGTGCGGAACCCTGTACTTCGGCTTTTTCCGAGGTCCAGATTTCTTCCAGGTCCGAATACTCCCGTTCCAGGCGCACGATTTCTTCCTGGAGTTTTTCCAGGCGTTTCTTCGCCGCGTCATCGTCCTCTTTCTTCAGCGCCTGGGATTCGACTTTCAGTTGAATCAGACGGCGCTCCAGGCGATCCAACACCTCAGGCTTGGAATCGATCTCCATGCGAATCCGGCTGGCCGCTTCGTCGATCAGGTCAATGGCCTTGTCCGGCAACTGACGATCAGTGATGTAACGATGGCTCAATTTGGCCGCCGCAATGATCGCGCCGTCGGTGATCGCCACGCGGTGGTGGACCTCATACCGCTCTTTCAGGCCACGCAGGATCGCGATGGTGTCTTCCTCGCTCGGCTCTTCCACCAGGACTTTCTGGAAACGACGCTCAAGGGCCGCGTCTTTTTCAATGTACTGGCGGTACTCGTTGAGCGTGGTAGCACCCACACAGTGCAACTCACCCCGTGCCAATGCAGGCTTGAGCATATTGCCCGCGTCCATCGAGCCTTCGCCCTTACCGGCGCCGACCATAGTGTGCAGTTCGTCGATAAACAGAATGATCTGCCCTTCCTGCTTCGACAACTCGTTAAGCAAGGATTTGAGGCGCTCTTCGAACTCACCACGGAACTTGGCACCGGCGATCAACGCCCCCATATCCAGGGACAGCAAGCGCTTGCCCTTAAGGCCGTCCGGCACCTCACCATTAATGATGCGCTGGGCCAGGCCTTCGGCGATGGCGGTTTTACCCACACCAGGTTCACCGATCAGCACCGGGTTATTCTTGGTGCGACGCTGCAAGACCTGAATGGTGCGACGAATTTCGTCATCACGGCCGATTACCGGATCCAACTTGCCGTCTTCGGCGCGCTTGGTCAGATCGACGGTGTACTTGTCCAGGGCCTGGCGCGACTCCTCATGGTTGGGGTCATTCACCGCCTCGCCGCCGCGCAGGTTGTTGATGGCATTTTCCAGGGCCTTTTTGCTCACACCCTGGCCCAGCAACAACTTGCCAAGCTTGCTGTTGTCATCCATGGCAGCGAGCAGTACCAGTTCGCTGGAGATGAACTGGTCACCCTTCTGCTGGGCTAGGCGATCTGCCTGGTTGAGCAGGCGTGCCAAATCCTGGGACATATTTACGTCGCCCGTCGGATTCTGGATTTTCGGCAGTTGGTCGAGCTCTTTGCTCAACTCCTTGCGCAAGCTGTTGACGTCGAAGCCCACCTGCATCAACAGGGGTTTTATAGAACCACCCTGTTGTTCGAGGAGCGCCTGCATCAAGTGCGCGGGCTCGATGGCCGAATGGTCGAGGCCAACTGCCAGAGATTGGGAATCCGATAACGCCAATTGTAATTTGCTGGTTAAACGATCAATACGCATTAGTCACCTTCCTTTTGAGCAGGCCGGAGCTATGTGCGAGCGAGCTTGCTCGCGAGTAACGCATCCTGAATGAAGAAACCTGCCAGATGCCCTTATAGATGGGGGGGATTCTGGAAGATTCAAGCCGGCGATGCTTGATGTGGATCAGGGGAGTCTAGCGCTCGAGCCAGATAAGGGAGGCAAATCGACCCGTGCGCGGGTTACGCCGGTAAGAAAAGAAGCGCTGGTCGGTCACGGTGCACAAACCACCACCATAGACAGCAGTGATACCGCGTGCGGCCAGGCGCAGGCGCGCCAACTGGTAGATATCGGCCAGAAACTTGCCAGGGTTGTGGCTGGGAACGAAGGCCTGCGCCGCTTGTGGGTGTTGCTGCAGGAAGGCTTCACGCACTTCCGGGCCGACTTCAAAGGCCTTAGGACCAATCGCCGGGCCCAACCAGACCAGTACATCGGCAGGCGCAGCATCCAGGCTTTCAGCGGCAGCTTCCAGCACGCCCGCCGCCAAGCCGCGCCAACCGGCATGGGCCGCAGCGACCCGGGTCCCGGTCTTGTTGCAAAACAAGGCGGGCAGGCAATCGGCTGTCATCGCCGTGCAGGCGATACCGGGCGTGTCGGTCCAACTGCCATCGGCCTCGGCAATCTGTTTCGGATCGGCCTCGACCACGACCACACCATGGACCTGGCGCAACCAAGCTGGCTGGATATCGAACGCGGCCGTGAGGCGACGGCGATTCTCCAGCACAGCCTCATGGCTGTCCTGGACATGATCGCCAAGATTGAGGCTATCGAACGGCGCCAGGCTGACGCCGCCCGCACGGGTGGTGACGCAGGCTTTCACCCCGGCCGGCGCAGGCCAGTCAGGAATCAGCCAGTCATTCATCCGACAAAGGCCTCGCGGTCCTGCTTGAGTAGCGACAGCAACCAGACAAAGTCGTCTGGCAATGGCGACTCCCAGCTCATGCGCTCACCGCTCGTCGGATGATCCAGTTCCAGGAAACGCGCATGCAACGCCTGGCGCGGGAACGACTTCAGCGACTCGACCATGGTTACACTGGCGGCCGGCGGAATACGGAAGCGGCCACCGTAGGCCGGATCGCCGACCAACGGGAAGTTGATATGCGCCATATGCACCCGGATCTGGTGGGTACGGCCGGTTTCCAGCTTGACCCGCACATGGGTGTGGGAGCGGAAACGCTCCAGCACACGGTAGTGGCTGACGGCCTGCTTACCGCCCTCCATCACCGCCATGCGCTGGCGCTGCTGGCCGTGACGACCGATAGGCGCGTTGATCTTGCCACCGGCCACCACCACACCAATCACGATGCACTCATAGATGCGGCTGACGCTGCGGCTCTGCAATTGTGTGACCAACTGCGTCTGGGCCTGGATAGTCTTGGCCACCACCATCAGACCGGTGGTGTCTTTGTCCAGACGATGGACGATGCCGCAGCGCGGGACATTGATGATGTCCGGCACATGGTGCAACAAGGCATTGAGCAAGGTGCCATCAGCATGCCCGGCCGCCGGGTGAACCACCAGGCCTGCGGGTTTGTTGATTACCAGAATGTCGTCGTCTTCATAGACGATATCCAGCTCGATATCCTGGGCGATCCATTCTCCCTGGGCTTCCTGCTCGGCAGTCAGCTCAAGAACCGAACCGCCATGAACTATGTCTCGCGGGCGGATAACCGCTCCATCCACAGTCAGGCGGCCGTCTTTGATCCAGGCGGAAAGGCGCGAGCGCGAGTGCTCAGCGAATAGTTGTGCGGCGACTTGATCGAGGCGTTGGCCGCCCAATTCGGACGGCACCTCTGCGCGAAGTTCAATTTTATCGGACATGCTCAGACTAGGCGTGGCACAGCCTTTGGTTTCGGCTGCGCGCTTGTGGTTAAATACGGCGTCTTTTGCCCCGAGGCTTTCATCGGGGCGCTCATCATAACAGGACGGCCCCGCCCAAGACAGCGGCCGTCATAGGGACGCAAGCCGCCATGCAAGTGAAACACCTGCTGCTGATCGCCATCCTCGCCATGACTGCTGCTTGCTCGTCAACAAAGGACGTCGTCGACGAAAACCTCAGTGAAGTCGAGCTGTACCAGCAGGCTCAGGCCGACCTGGACAATAATAGCTACACAAGCGCCACGGCCAAGCTCAAGGCCCTGGAGTCGCGTTATCCGTTTGGCCGCTATGCCGACCAGGCCCAGCTCGAACTGATCTATGCGAACTACAAGAACGCCGAGCCGGAAGCTGCCAAGTCCGCTGCCGAGCGTTTTATCCGCCTGCACCCACAACATCCGAACGTAGACTACGCCTACTACCTCAAGGGCCTGACCTCGTTTGACCAGGACGTCGGCCTGCTGGCGCGCTTCCTGCCGCTGGACATGACCAAGCGTGACCCAGGCGCCGCGCGCGACTCCTATAACGAATTCGCCCAACTGACCAGCCGCTTCCCCAACAGCCGCTACGCCCCGGACGCCAAGCAGCGCATGATTTACCTGCGCAACCTGCTGGCGTCCTACGAAATCCACGTAGCCCACTACTACCTGACACGCCAGGCCTATGTGGCTGCCGCCAACCGTGGTCGCTATGTGGTGGAAAACTTCCAGGAAACCCCTTCCGTAGGTGATGGCCTGGCAGTAATGACCGAGGCTTACCAGCGCCTGCACCTGGACACACTGGCAGCTACCAGCCTGGAAACCCTGAAGCTCAACTACCCGGACCACCCTAGCCTGCAAGACGGCCAGTTTGTCCCGCAGGTTGCCGAAGCAGACAACCGCTCGTGGCTGAGCAAGTACACCCTGGGCCTGATCGAGTCCCGTCCACCGTTGCCGCCGGGCGAAACCCGCGCCAACCAAGACGTTCTCAAGCAGTATCAAGACGCCAAGGACGCCATTCCGTCCGAGCTCAAGCCACACGACGAAAACGGCGACGTGATCGAAGAAGAAGCACCAGAAGCCCTGGGCAACAACCAGGATCGCTCGTGGTTCAGCTACATGACGTTCGGTGTCTTTGACTGACCCTGTCTGGCAGCACAAGAAGGAGCCCCTCGGGGCTCCTTTTTTAATGGCGCGACTTTATTACCCTGTGCGCCACTGACATCCTTGGCTAAACTGCCCGATTCATTGTCGAGAAGCTGCCTGCCATGGTTCGTTTACTGTTCTGGATTGCCCTGATTGCTGCTGCGGTATGGTTCTGGCGCAAATTCAAGCGCCCCGCTTCGAGGCAGCAGCCCAGCGAACCAGGTGCTGCGCCCATGGTTCGCTGTGCCCACTGCGGCGTGCACTTGCCTCAGGACCGGGCATTGAGCCAGCGCCAGGACTGGTACTGCACCCAGGCGCATCTGGAACAGGGGCCGAAATCTATCGAGCGCTAAGCTCTGGAACTGTAGGAGCTGGCTTGCCAGCGATGAAGCTCAAAAGATCACCACTCAAACATCTACCGTCATCGCCGGCCAGTCGGCTCCTACGGGGTTCCACGTCTATATCCGACCAGCGGGCGCATAGGGGGCCGGGTCGATGATCGGCTCATGCCCCAGCAGCAAGTCCGCAAACAACTGACACGACGCAGGCGCCAATACCAGGCCATTGCGGTAATGCCCGCAGTTGAGCCACAGCCCTTCAAATCCTGGCACCTTGCCGATATAGGGAATGCCTTCGGGCGAGCCCGGCCGCAAACCGGCCCAATGCCCCACCACTTCGGCATCTGCCAGGGCCGGAATCAGCTCCACCGCCGAGGCCTTCAGGCTTTCCAGGGCCGGTTCGGTCGGTGTCTTGTCGAAGCCTTCATGCTCCAGGGTGCTACCAATCAGAATGTGCCCATCCCGGCGTGGAATTGCATAACGCCCTTTCGCCAGGACCATGCTCGAAAGAAAGTTCGAAGCACATTTGTACAAAATCATCTGGCCCTTGACCGGCTCCACCGGCAACGTCAGCCCCAGGCTGTCCAGTAATTCACCACTCCAAGCACCTGCCGCGAGCACGATCTGATCGCCACGCACCTCACCCTGCGCCGTACTGACCCCGACGATGCTGCCACCCTCCTGGATAAACCCCTGAACCGCGCAATGCTCATGCACGGTCACGCCAGGCAACGCCAACAATGCTGCCTTGAGGGATTTGACCAGGCGCGGGTTACGTACGTTGGCCACGTTCGCCATATAAACAGCCTGTGCAAACCCAGCCCCCAACACCGGCACCGCGTCACGGGCGGCCGACACATCCACTTTGCTCAATGGCCGGCCTTCCCGCGCCGCCCAGGCCAGGGCGTCCACCTCGTCGTCGAGATCCAGCCAATACAGGCCTGTGGTATGAACCTCGGGGTCCATGCCTGTGGCCGCAAACAGGCGCTGGGCCAATTGCGGATAGAAATCCTGGGACCAATGGGCCAGCGCCGTGACCGCCGGGCTATAGCGCCATGGGTACAACGGAGAAACAATCCCACCACCCGCCCAGGAAGACTCCTGCCCAACCGATGAACGGTCCAGCACGACCACTGCCTGCCCTAGCGTTGCCAGATTGAACGCCGTCAGCAGCCCGATAACACCACCACCCACAACCACGACTTGCTGTTGCTTGGTCATTGCTCGATCCAGCCCATAAAAAGAAAGGAGTGTCTCAAACACCCCGTCGCCCACCTGCCTCATCGCCCCCAGCACTCTTGACGCGTCGTGCCAGGCGCAGCGCCGGGATTAGTCCGCGCGCCAGTGCTGGACAAACTGAAATCACCACAAGGATCGCCCAACATCATGCCGACAACAGGCGTCGCAGTAAGGGTGAAATCCTGCGGATTCAGCATCGCTGTGATTCTATAGCGATCGTTGCCGGTGCTGACGCCGCCGGCATCAATAAAAGTGCCATTTCTCACGTAGTAGCGCTCCAGATATTGGGATTGCTCCATGAGCAACCCGACGATTTCTGCGCGGTAGGCCTTTTTCACATGGTTGGTGTAGCCCGGATAAATCACCGCAACCAATGTGGCAATGATCGCCAGCGCGATCAGCAGTTCGATCAGGGTGAATCCTTTGCAGTTACTGCTCATCGTGATGCTCACCTACTGAAGTTGTCGCCAGAGAATTCGTCGAAATCGCCCATCAGCTTCCGGGTCTACCCGCGCATAAATGCTTTCCAGGACAGTGCGCGACTGGCCGCTGAGCCCCACTGCGGTGACCCGATATAAAGTTGCCGGGGTCTCGGGAGGCAGATGTGCCAACCCGATACCGGGCCCCAGGTTTTGAATGCCGTAGACGCCCTCCTTCATGCCGACCCAGGCGATAGCCGAAACCGGATCTACGCCCGGCTGGCGGATGACATAAGCCTCGTTCGGCGGTGCGCAGGTGGTTAATGACTGGCAGCGAGGCAAACCAAAGCCTTGCACCTGTACAGCCGACTCGCCGCGCCTGAGCCCGCCTTCAGCAGCCTGAAACGATTGATTGCGATGCCTGAGGCTACCGGCGAGTTGCTCCTGCGACGTTGCAGCCTGCATTGATGACAGCCCGATAAGCGTCAATAACAACAGCAATACCAGACTGATCAACAGCACCATTCCACGCTGCCTGGCGGCCGATAACCGACGCACGCTATTCAAGGCGATTACGCACGGCAGCGACGGCGCTGTAGATCTGGTCTCGCACACGGCCTGTCGGGTCGCGGAGCGTCAACATCACACGCACACTGCGGATCAGCGATTCGTCGCCAGGGTAGCTGTCATACCGGGTTACAACGCTGGAGCCAGGCCGGCTGGCCACCCCGAAACTCAACTCGAACGCCCCCACGTTATCCAGCAGCACCGCCTTGGCCGGCGCTGCCTGCGTGCTGAGCTTCAACTGCCCTGACTCAAAGGTGTAGGTCAGTTTGCGTACAGGAAAAGCGATTTGCCCTGGCTCTGGCTTGGGTGGTACCCCCGAATAGGCCTGTGCGTTGTCGACACAATTGCTGAGCACGGTCCAGTCAGGTCGACTGCCCTGGCCAGCCACATCGCCGGTGACCAGTGTCAGGCTGGTTGAGGCGCCATTGACCACCACACTGACCGGCCTGGAAAAGTCAGCAGGCGCCTGAACAATCAACGGGAGGGACAGGCAGCCGAACATCCCCGCCAGGCGAATCTCCTGGGTCATCTTGCCCAGGATAAATCGCCCGTCATCCTGCAATAACGTCGCTGCGTGCTGGCTGGCAGCAGTGCTTCGGGCAGCCAGTACCACCTGAACGGCCGCCAGCACCACGATCAACCCCAGGGTCGCCGCCAGCATTGCTTCAACCAAGCCAAAACCCAGATTGCAGCGCCTCATCGCATAGGCCTCGGATCAACAGCGACGCGACTGGTCAAAGTAAATGTCTCGCGGGTATTGCTGGCCTTGGCTGCACGAGAATCATCCCAACTGATGCTGATGGTCACCTCATGCTGGTTGATCGCAATCGAACCTTTGGCGGTATCGCCAGCAAGGTGGCTGATATTGGCCTCGAAGTCGTGCAAGTCCAGGTCGCGGACGCTCGCGGCCAAGGTGCTCGCGGACAAGATGTCTCCGCTCCCCCAGGAGTAGTCAGCCCCTGCGTTGGCGCGGATCCGGTCGAGCATGTCATAGGCGATAAAACTCGCCTGGCTGATCATCCTGGAACTGTCGGTGTACTTGAGGGCATTGAGTTGGATCAGCCCTGCACCTAGCAGGCCAACGCCGAGAATCAGCAGCGAGACCAGCACTTCGATCAGGCTCATACCGAGCTGCCGGACAGCAACAGGGGGAGAACAAAACGTTACCGGGCAGGCTCGCATAGCCATCGTCATCCTTGTCGAGGGGCATCAAAACGGCCGAGATAGCCGTACGTTGCCCAAGACTAGCGCCGCTCTCGCGGCCGCGCTGCCCCTAGGAATAAAGGGAAATACTTTGGACAGAAAGGCCATCACTGCACAGGCCTGGAGCGCCGCTATAACTGTTATTGCCACAGCCGAACGGGCTGTCCACGGAGGGACGAGGTATGAAACAACGCGGTTTCACATTGATGGAATTGCTGCTCGATTTGATCGTCAGCGGCATTCTGGCGCAATTGGCGGTACCCGGTTTCAAGAGCCTGTTGGACTCACAAACGCGACTGAGCGCGGCGCAGGCACTGGCGTCCGGTCTGCGCTACGCCCGCACCCAGGCCATTGCGCGCAATCGAACTGTGATCATCCATGCGCTGGATGATGACTGGAGTCGAGGCTGGAGGGTGGTGGTGGATATGACTGGACGCGGCCATCTGGACGACGACAACCCGGTACTGCTGGAGCGTCAGGACAATGGGCGGATCCCCATCGTGGGCAACACCCCGGTGCGTACGCAGATTCGCTTCAGTGGGTTGGGCGAACCCCTGCTGGCTGCCGGGGGGTTTCGCGCCGGCACCGTGCATGTGTGCTCAACGGACCAGCCGCTGAGCCTGCATCAAGTGGTGCTGGCACCCACCGGCCGGATCAGCCTGCGCAGCGACAAGGCCGAGCAGGCCTTGTGCCGGGAGTACGATGAACCGGGGCTCAGAGCAGCGAACGAACCCGCAACTCCTTGGGCATGGAAAAAGTAATGTTTTCTTCACGCCCTGCCAGCTCGTCAGCACCTGTCGCGCCCCACGCCTGCAACTGCTGGATCACGCCACGCACCAGGACCTCCGGTGCCGAGGCGCCCGCCGTGATACCGATGCGCTCGACTCCGTCGAACCAGCTGCGCTGCAGGTCTTCGGCACCGTCGATCAGGTACGCCGGGGTGGCCATGCGTTCGGCCAGTTCCCGCAGACGGTTGGAGTTGGAGCTGTTGGGGCTACCTACAACCAGTACCACGTCGCACTCGTCGGCCAGTTGCTTGACGGCATCCTGGCGGTTTTGCGTGGCGTAGCAGATATCGTCCTTGCGCGGCCCACCGATGGCGGGGAAACGAGTGCGCAAGGCATCGATGACACGGCTGGTGTCATCCATCGACAACGTGGTCTGGGTCACGAATGCCAACTTTTCAGGGTTATGCACTTGCAGTTCAGCGACGTCTTTTTCGTCTTCCACCAAGTAGATCGCACCGCCATTGCTGGCGTCGTACTGCCCCATGGTGCCTTCGACTTCAGGGTGACCGGCGTGGCCGATCAGGATGCACTCACGGCCGTCTCGGCTGTAGCGGGCCACTTCGATATGCACCTTGGTCACCAGCGGGCAGGTCGCATCGAATACTTTCAGGCCGCGGCCTGCCGCTTCGGTGCGCACGGCCTGGGAAACACCGTGGGCGCTGAAAATGACAATAACGTCATCCGGCACCTGATCTAGCTCTTCGACAAAAATCGCGCCGCGAGCGCGCAGGTCTTCGACCACAAACTTGTTGTGGACTACTTCATGACGCACGTAGATCGGCGGACCGAAGACTTCCAGGGCGCGATTGACGATTTCGATCGCCCGGTCCACGCCGGCGCAGAAGCCACGGGGGTTGGCGAGTTTGATTTGCATGCTGTGCCTCGTGTCTTGCAACGCAAGAAATTGGATCTTGTAGGAGCTGGCTTGCCAGCGATGCAGACACCTCGAAATATCAGATAGACCGAGGGGATGCTATCGCCGGCAAGCCGGCTCCTACACAAGCCCGGTGCCGTCAGGAACCGGTTTCGTCAGTTAGAGCGCTTTAACGTCGATGATTTCAACATCAAAGGTCAAGGTCTTGCCGGCCAACGGGTGGTTGAAGTCGATGGTCACCTGAGTGTCATCAAACGTTTTGACCACGCCGGGCAGTTCAGTATTCGCCGCATCGTTGAAGATCACCAGCAAGCCTTCCGACAGCTCCATGTCCTGGAACTGCGCACGCGGGATGATCTGTACGTTTTGCGGGTTGGGCTGGCCAAAGGCGTTTTCCGGCGGAATCTGCAAGTTGCGTTTGTCGCCTGGTTTGAAGCCGAACAAAGCGGCCTCAAAACCCGGCAGCAGGTTGCCGTCGCCCACCTTGAAGGTAGCCGGGGCCTTGTCGAACGTACTGTCGACCGTGTCGCCGTTCTCCAGGCGCAATGCAAAATGCAAGGTGACTTCCGTGTTCTGGCCAATGCGCTGTTCGGCCAATACTTGTTCAGTCATTTACCGCTTCTCCGGGTTTGTTGCCCTTGAACATATCCAGCGCCAGCATGACTGCGCCAACGCAGATGGCGCTGTCGGCAAAGTTGAACGCCGGGAAGTAATGGCGGTTCTGCCAATGCACCAGAATGAAGTCGATCACATGGCCCAGGGCAATGCGGTCGTACAGATTGCCCAGCGCCCCGCCCAGCACCAGCGCCAGGGCGATAGCCAGCCAGGTGTCATTGCGGCCCAGGCGCTTGAGCCAGACCACCAGCACCACACTCACGACCACGGCGATCAGGGCAAACAGCCAACGCTGCCAACCGCCGCCGTCAGCCAGGAAGCTGAACGCAGCACCGGTGTTGTAGGCCAGGGTCCAGCTGAAGTAGTCAGGAATCACCACGATCTGCTGGAACATTTCCAGGGTGCCCTCGAAGTGAGCCTTGCTGACCTGGTCGATGACCAGGACCAGCAAGCTCAGTACGAGCCAGCCCAGACGTCCGAAACGGCTGGTTTTAGGCATAGTGGCGAACCTCCCCGGTACCGCTGATGTTGTCGACGCAACGACCGCAGATTTCCGGATGCTCCGGGTTCACGCCAACGTCTTCACGGCAGTGCCAGCAACGGGCGCATTTGGCGAAGGCCGACTTGACCACCTTGAGCTTGAGGCCCGGGACTTCGGTAGCGACCGCATCAGCCGGGGCCTGGGCGAATGGCGCCAGGCTGGCTGTCGAGGTGATCAGTACGAAGCGCAGTTCGTTGCTCAGCTTGCCCAGGTCGGCGGTCAGGCCGTCCTCGGCAAACAGCGTGACTTCGGCTTGTAGGTTGCCACCGACAGCCTTGGCCGCACGCTGGACTTCCAGTTCCTTGTTCACCGCAACCTTGACGGCCATCACGCCTTCCCAGTATTCGCGACCCAGTTCGAAGTCGGCCGGCAATTCGGTCAGGCCTTCATACCAGGTGTTGAGCATCACGGACTCGTTACGCTCGCCCGGCAGGTATTCCCACAGCTCATCGGCGGTGAAAGCCAGGATCGGTGCGATCCAGCGCACCAGCGCTTCGGAGATGTGATACAGCGCGGTTTGCGCCGAACGGCGGGCCTTGCTGTTGGCGCCGGTGGTGTACTGGCGGTCCTTGATGATGTCGAGGTAGAAACCACCCAATTCCTGCACGCAGAAGTTGTGGATCTTCGAGTAGACGTTCCAGAAACGGTACTCCCCGTAGTGCTCCTGCAACTCGCGTTGCAGCAACAGGGTACGGTCCACGGCCCAACGGTCCAGGGCGAGCATTTCCTCGGCCGGCAGGATATCGGTGGCCGGGTTGAAGCCGGTCAGGTTCGACAGCATGAAGCGTGCGGTATTGCGGATACGGCGGTAGGCATCGGCGCTGCGTTGCAGGATCTGGTCCGACACGGCGATTTCGCCCGAGTAATCAGTCGACGCAACCCACAGACGCATGATGTCGGCGCCCAACGTGTCGTTGATCTTTTTCGGCTCGATCACGTTTTTCAGCGACTTGGACATCTTGCGGCCCGTCTCGTCGACGGTAAAGCCGTGGGTCAACAGTTCGCGGTACGGCGCGTGGTTATCGATGGCGCAACCGGTCAACAACGAGGAGTGGAACCAGCCACGGTGCTGGTCGGACCCTTCCAGGTACAGGTCGGCACGCGGACCGCTCTCGTGCCCCATCGGGTGCGAGCCGCGCAGTACGTGCCAGTGAGTGGTACCGGAGTCGAACCACACGTCGAGAGTGTCGCTGATTTTGTCGTACAGCGGTGCTTCATCGCCCAGCAGTTCAGCGGCGTCCAGCTTGAACCAGGCTTCGATGCCTTCCTGCTCAACGCGCTGGGCCACCTCTTCCATCAGTTCGACGGTACGTGGGTGCAGTTCACCGCTTTCCTTGTTCAGGAAGAACGGGATCGGCACCCCCCAGTTCCGCTGGCGGGAGATGCACCAGTCCGGGCGGTTGGCGATCATCGAATGCAGGCGTGCCTGGCCCCAGGCCGGGACGAACTGGGTCTCTTCGATGGCTTTGAGCGAGCGTACACGCAGGGTGTCGCCGCTGGTTGGCTCTTTGTCCATGCCAATGAACCACTGCGCGGTGGCGCGGTAGATCAGCGGGGTCTTGTGGCGCCAGCAGTGCATGTAGCTGTGCTGGATCGTGGCGGTTTGCATCAGCGCACCGACTTCACGCAGTTTTTCGATGATCGGCTGGTCGGCCTTGAAGATGAACTGGCCGCCGAAGAACTCGAGCGAAGGCGCATAAACGCCGTTGCTTTGCACCGGGTTGATGATGTCGTCGTTGACCAGGCCGTACTTCTTGCAGATGACGAAGTCGTCCACACCATAGGCCGGCGAGCAGTGAACAATACCCGTACCCGAACCCAGTTCGACGTAGTCTGCCAGGTACACCGGCGACAGGCGGTCGTAGAACGGGTGGCGGAAGTTGATCAGCTCCAGCGCAGAGCCGGTGGTGGTGGCGATCACCGAACCTTGCAGCTCGTAGCGGGCCAGGCAGGCCTCGACCATCTCCTCGGCCAGCACCAGCAGACGGTCACCGACGTCCACCAGGGCGTAGGTGAATTCCGGGTGCACGTTCAGCGCCTGGTTGGCCGGGATGGTCCACGGGGTGGTGGTCCAGATCACGATGGCGGCCGGCTTGGCCAGGCTCGCCAGACCAAAGGCCCCGGCCAGTTTGGCGTCGTCGGCAATCGGGAACGCGACGTCGATGGTCGAGGATTTCTTGTCTTCGTACTCGACTTCCGCTTCGGCCAAGGCCGAGCCGCAGTCAAAGCACCAGTTCACAGGCTTGAGGCCCTTGAACACGAAACCGCCCTTGACGATCTCGGCCAAGGCACGGATTTCCCCGGCCTCGTTCTTGAAGTTCATGGTCTTGTACGGGTTGTCCCACTCGCCCAGCACGCCCAGGCGGATGAATTCGGATTTCTGCCCTTCGATCTGCTCGGTGGCGTAGGCACGGCACAGTTCACGGGTCTTGTCCGCGCCCAGGTTCTTGCCATAGGTCACTTCGACCTTGTGCTCGATCGGCAGGCCGTGGCAGTCCCAACCCGGGACATAAGGTGCGTCGAAACCCGCCAGGGTTTTCGAGCGCAGGATCATGTCCTTGAGAATCTTGTTCAGCGCATGACCGATATGAATCGTGCCGTTGGCATAAGGAGGGCCGTCGTGCAGGACGAATTTCGGACGATCCTTGCCAATCTCGCGCAACTTTCCGTACAGGCCAATACTGTCCCAGCGCTGCAGGATCTGCGGTTCGCGCTGTGGCAGGCCGGCCTTCATTGGGAAGGCGGTGTCCGGAAGGTTTAGCGTGGCTTTATAGTCGGTCATTTAAGGCTCTTCATTAGCGATGGGCGCTAGGTGCGGCTAGTGCACGGGCGGCGGCGACATCCGCATTGATCGCCGTTTTCAACGCCTCAAGGGAGGCGAATCGCTGCTCTTCACGCAGCTTTTGGTGGAAAACCACCGTCAAACGCCGGTCATACAAATCCCCGGCAAAATCCAAAAGGTGAACTTCCAGGTGGGCCTTGCCATCACCTGCAACCGTAGGCCTGACGCCTATATTGGCGACTCCGGACCATGGTTGGCCGTCGATATCGACACTCACCAGATACACCCCGGTCAGTGGCACGCGACGGCGCTTGAGTTGCACGTTGGCGGTTGGCGTGCCCAGTTGGCGCGCCAGCTTCTGGCCGTGCAGGACCCGCCCGGCAATCCGGAACGGGCGACCGAGCAAGCGCTCGGCCAAGGCGAAGTCGGCAGCGGCCAGGGCATTTCGCACCTGGGTGCTGCTCACGCGCAGGCCGTCCAGTTCGACGGTTTGTGCGGCTTCGACAGTAAAACCCTGGGTTACACCGGCCTGTTGAAGGAAATCGAAATCCCCTACCCGGTCGCAACCGAAGCGGAAGTCGTCACCGACCTCCAGATGTTGCACACCCAAGCCGTCGACGAGGATCCGGTCGACGAATTCGGTGGCGCTGAGACTGCGCAAACGCTGGTTGAACGCCAGGCACAGGACCCGGTCCACGCCTTCTTCGGCCAGCAGTTGCAGCTTGTCCCGCAGACGGGCCAAACGGGCCGGGGCCGTCTCAGGGGTAAAGAACTCACGAGGCTGTGGCTCGAAAATCACCACGCAGCTGGGCACGCCCAACTCGACTGCGCGCTCACGCAGCCGTGCCAGGATAGCCTGGTGGCCACGGTGGACACCGTCAAAGTTGCCAATAGTGGCGACGCACCCCCGATGCTCGGGGCGCAGGTTGTGGAGACCTCGAACCAGCTGCATAACGCGCTTCTTGCTCATAAAGTGGTCGATTATAACCACACCCGGCCCCGGACGACAGGCAACAGCACCGGCCAAATGACTCGAATCGAAAAAACAGCCGGCTTATTGTTGATTGCGATCAATTCAGCGCCTTGCGATTGAAATCCCGCAAACGGAAGCCCAGCAGCAGCAACATGCCAAAGTAGGCAATCACCCCGGCCACCACCAGCAGGCCCAGGCGCAGGAATCGCTCGAGCATCTGCCCTTCGGCCCACACAGGCATCCAGTGCATCAGCCCCAGCAACACTGCCGACATCACCGCCACCGCCAGCAGCAATTTGAGGGCAAACACACCCCAGCCCGGCTGCGGCTGGTACATTTTTTGTTTACGCAGCTGATAAAACAGCAGGCCGGCATTGATGCATGCCCCGGCGCTGATCGCCAGGGCCAGGCCTGCGTGAGCCAGCGGCCCGATGAATATCAGGTTGAACAACTGAGTGACCACCAGGGTGAAAATCGCGATTTTCACCGGGGTCCGAATGTTCTGCTGG
This sequence comes from Pseudomonas fluorescens, assembly GCF_000730425.1. Lineage (NCBI taxonomy): Bacteria > Pseudomonadati > Pseudomonadota > Gammaproteobacteria > Pseudomonadales > Pseudomonadaceae > Pseudomonas > Pseudomonas fluorescens. Next base: position 2,871,676 of record NZ_CP008896.1, read on the forward strand.
GCATAAAAACCCGGCGCCAGGACCTTGATCACGATAATCCCCAACAGCCCTACCGAATAGGCAATCAGTGCGCGCTGAGTCATCAAGGCGTCGTGGGCGCTGAACTGGCCGTACTGGAACAGCGACACAGTCAGCGGCTCGGCCAGGATCCCCAGGGCCAGTGAGCACGGCAGCACCAAGACAAAGCACAGGCGCAGACCCCAGTCGAGAATGCGTGAGTATTCGTGGCGATCCTTGCTGGCATAGGTGCGGGCCAGGGTCGGCAGCAAAATGGTGCCCAGCGCCACGCCCAGCACGCCGGAGGGTAGTTCCATCAGGCGGTCCGCGTAATACATCCACGATACGGAGCCGGAGACCAGCAGCGACGCAAACGCGGTATTGATGATCAGGGAGATCTGACTGACCGAAACCCCCAGAATCGCCGGCAACATGTTTTTCATGACCCGCCACACGCCTGAATCCTTGAGATTCAGGCGCGGCAACACGAGCATGCCGATTTTTTTCAGGTGCGGCAGTTGATACAACAGTTGCGCCAGGCCACCAGCCAGCACCGCCCAGCCGAGCGCCATGACCGGCGGATCGAAGTACGGCGTCAGGAACAGGGCAAAGATGATCATGCTGACATTAAGCAGGGTCGGCACAAACGCAGGCACCGAGAAACGGTTCCAGGTATTGAGAATCGCGCCCGCCAGGGATGACAGGGAAATCAGCAATATATAAGGAAAGGTCACCCGCAACAGATCACTGGTCAGGGCAAATTTTTCCGGGGTGTTGGCAAAACCGGGGGCCGTGGCCCAGATAATCCAGGGCGCGGCCAGCATCCCGGCGATGGTCACCAGCATCAACACCAGGGTCAAAAGGCCCGAGACATAAGCAATGAATGTGCGGGTGGCCTCTTCGCCTTGCTGCGTCTTGTACTCGGCCAGGATCGGCACGAAGGCCTGGGAAAACGCACCCTCAGCGAAGATCCGTCGCAGCAGGTTGGGCAGTTTGAACGCGATAAAGAAGGCATCCGTGGCCATGCTTGCGCCAAAAATACGCGCAATGAGGGTGTCACGCACAAACCCCAGAACCCGGGAAATCATCGTGATAGAGCTGACGGCGGCCAACGACTTGAGCAGATTCATTGAAAGAGTTTTTGCCTATAGATAAAGAGCAGGCGAACAAAGCGCCTACTTATGCGATACTGCGCGCCTGCAACAGCACAGAGCCAAAGCTCGCGAGTTTACAGGTCAAGCGCCGGAAATAAATCACCCGCCTCTTCAGATCGACCACTCAGCAGTTCGCATCAGCCGCCCTTGACAAGACTTCAACTCATCGGCATGATTCGCGGCCTATTTTGTTTGCTATTTCCTAAAAAGTCTTTCGAGGAGCTCGACGGTGGCCAACACACCTTCCGCCAAAAAACGTGCAAAACAGGCTGAGAAGCGTCGCAGCCACAACGCCAGCCTGCGTTCCATGGTTCGTACCTACATCAAGAATGTAGTTAAGGCCATCGACGCAAAAGACGCTGCCAAAGCTCAAGCCGCTTACGTTCTGGCCGTGCCAGTTATCGACCGCATGGCCGATAAAGGCATCATCCACAAGAACAAAGCTGCTCGCCATAAAGGTCGTCTGAATGGCCACATCAAGGCTCTGAACCTTGCTGCTGCAGCCTAAGCGATAAGCTTGTTAAAAAACCGACCCCAGGGTCGGTTTTTTATTGCCTGATTTTTTTACAAACACCACAAAAAAACTGTGGGAGCGGGCTTGCTCGCGATTACGGCATATCAGTCAACCCATCTTTAACTGGCACACCGCAATCGCGAGCAAGCCCGCCCCACCGACAACAGAGCAGCGCTGTCAGACCTACTGCGCGCCAGGCCACGGCAGGATCGGAATCGCCGTCACCGCATTCTGCGGACTGCCTTCGATCAGGCGGTCGCTATACACCAGATACACCAGGGTATTACGCTTCTTGTCGAGGAAACGCACCACCTGCATGGTCTTGAACACCAAAGACGTGCGCTCCTTGAATACCTCGTCGCCATCTTTCAGCTCACCCTTGAAGCGAATCGGCCCCACCTGGCGGCAGGCAATCGATGCCTCGGCACGATCCTCAGCCAAGCCCAGACCACCCTTCACCCCACCCGTCTTGGCCCGCGACAGGTAGCAGGTCACGCCATCCACTTTGGGATCATCAAAGGCCTCGACCACGATCCGATCATTGGGGCCGACAAACTTGAAGACGGTCGACACCTGGCCAATCTCTTCAGCCGAAGCCAGCAATGGCATCGCCATCAGCAGCCCCAGCAATCCCTTCATTACGCGCATCGTAGTTTCCCTTTAGACCAGAATCAGGTTATCGCGATGAACCAGTTCCGGCTCAGCCATGTAACCCAAAAGACCGACAATCGACTCAGACGACTGCCCAATGATTTTCTGCGCTTCCAGGGCGCTATAGTTGGCCAGGCCACGGGCGATCTCACGACCGTCCGGCGCTACGCACACCACCATCTCTCCGCGGCGGAAGCTGCCCTGGACCCGCTTGACACCCACCGGCAACAAACTCTTGTTACCCTGGGACAACGCCGAAACAGCCCCCGCATCCAACACCAGGGTGCCACGCGTCTGTAAATGGCCGGCCAGCCACTGCTTGCGCGCCGCCAGCATGCCGCGCTCGGGCGACAGCAGCGTACCGATGCGCTCGCCAGCCTTGAGACGATCCAGCACCCGCTCCAGGCGCCCACCAACAATGATCGTGTGAGCCCCGGAACGGGCCGCAAGGCGCGCCGCGCGCAGCTTGGTCTGCATACCGCCACGCCCCAGCGCACCACCGACGCTGCCCGCTACCGCATCGAGCGCCGGATCATCGGCCCGCGCTTCATAAATCAACTGGGCATCAGGGTTGTTACGCGGGTCAGCGTCGAACATGCCATCGCGATCCGTGAGGATCACCAGCAGGTCAGCCTCCACCAGGTTGGCCACCAGGGCAGCCAGGGTGTCGTTGTCGCCAAAACGGATTTCGTCGGTCACCACAGTGTCATTCTCATTGATCACCGGGATCACCTTGAGCTCGACCAGGGCACGCAACGTGCTGCGGGCATTGAGGTAGCGCTTGCGGTCGGACAGGTCGTCATGGGTCAACAGAATCTGCGCGGTATGGCGACCATGCTCGGCGAAGCTGGATTCCCAGGCCTGCACCAGCCCCATCTGGCCAATCGCAGCAGCAGCCTGCAACTCATGCATTGCGCTGGGTCGCACGGTCCAGCCGAGGCGGCTCATCCCGGCAGCAACCGCCCCGGACGACACCAACACCAACTCGACACCCGCCTCATGCAAGGCCACCATCTGCTCAACCCAGACGCTCATGGCAGCACGATCCAACCCCTTGCCATCCGCCGTCAGCAGTGCGCTACCGATCTTTACGACCCAGCGTTGCGCACCCGTCACTTTGCTCCGCATCATCTTCAACCTTAGATTGAGGGCCACGCGACCCAGCGCCGCCCATAACGTTATTCGTGACTACCGATTTCCAGATACTAAAACGCCGCTCGATTGAGCGGCGCTTAAGTTTATCGCAACAGATCAGTCACGCACGTAAATGATTTCCGGACCATCTTCATCATCCACATCTTCCTCGTCCCAATCATCGTCACCGATATCATGGACCGACTTAACGCCACTGCGACGCAGGGCACGCTGGTCATCCAGCGCCTGCAATTGCGCGCGCGCCTCGTCTTCGATGCGCTGGTCAAGATCCGCCAGCTCGGCCTTGTAGGCCGGATCGGCAGCCAGGCGATCAGCACGATCTTCCAGGTAGCGCATGATGTCGCGGGTCAAGCGCTCAGTGCCTTCTTTGGCAATGGCAGAGATCACGTAGACCGGCCCCTCCCACTGCAGGCGATCAACGATTTCCTTGACCCGCTCTTCGTGCTCTTCTTCGAGGATCTGGTCGCACTTGTTCAGCACCAGCCAACGGTCACGCTCAGCCAGGGACGGACTGAACTTGGCCAACTCGTTGACGATCACTTCAGCTGCGTCCGGGGCACTGGTTTCATCCAGCGGCGCCATATCGACGAGGTGCAGCAACAGACGGGTACGGGACAAGTGCTTGAGAAAGCGAATGCCCAGGCCCGCGCCATCGGAAGCACCTTCGATCAGACCCGGAATGTCCGCAACCACGAAGCTCTTCCAGCGATCGACACTGACCACACCCAGGTTCGGCACCAGGGTGGTGAACGGATAATCGGCCACTTTGGGCTTGGCCGCAGACACCGAGCGAATGAAGGTACTTTTGCCAGCGTTTGGCAGGCCCAGCAGGCCAACATCCGCCAACACTTTCATTTCCAGCTTCAGGTCACGCTGCTCGCCCGGCTTGCCTGGCGTGGTCTGGCGTGGCGCACGATTGGTACTGGACTTGAATCGGGTATTGCCCAGGCCGTGCCAGCCACCCTGCACAACCATCAGCTTCTGGCCGGCCTTGGTCAGATCACCAATCACTTCCTGGGTCGCAGAGTCGATGATCGTGGTGCCGACCGGTACGCGCAGCACCAGGTCCTCGCCCTTTTTGCCGGTGCAGTCGGTGCTGCCGCCATTGGAGCCACGCTCGGCATCGAAGTGCCGGGTGTAACGGTAGTCGACCAGGGTGTTGAGGTTTTCGTCGGCCATCATATAGATGGAACCGCCATCACCACCGTCGCCGCCGTTGGGGCCACCGTTTTCGATGAATTTTTCGCGACGGAAACTCATGCAACCGTTACCGCCGTCACCTGCTTTTACTCGGATAGAAACTTCATCAACGAACTTCATAACAAAACGCCTCTCGCCGCATGGACGAGCCTAAGAAACCAAGACATAAGACTCTTGCAAAAATGAGCGCAGCGACCTCAATCAGCGACCGCAAATCCCGCTGCCTTCGCCCATCACGAACAGCTTTGCAAGAGACTCACCCCACAAACGAAAAAGCCCCGTCGCAAGACAGGGCTTTTCCAGCGAGCTCGCAATTAAGCCGAGACAACGCTCACGTAACGGCGGTTGAACGCGCCTTTTACTTCAAACTTGATCACGCCTTCGATTTTCGCGAAGAGGGTGTGATCCTTACCCATGCCTACACCGTAACCGGCGTGGAATTGGGTGCCGCGCTGACGCACGATGATATTGCCCGGAATGATTTTCTGGCCGCCATACATCTTAACGCCAAGGCGTTTGGCTTCTGAGTCGCGACCGTTACGGGTACTACCACCAGCTTTTTTGTGTGCCATGAGTCAATTCTCCTAGTGAGGAATTAGGCTGAAATTAAGCCTGAATACCGGTGATTTTGATCTCGGTGTACCACTGGCGGTGGCCCATACGCTTCATGTGGTGCTTACGACGACGGAACTTGATGATGCGGACTTTATCGTGACGACCTTGGGAGATCACTTCAGCCACAACGGTAGCGCCAGCAACAACTGGAGCGCCGATGTTCACGTCATCGCCATTGGCGACCAACAGAACGCGATCAAAAGTAACGGATTCGCCGGTAGCGATTTCCAGTTTTTCGATCTTCAGGTATTCACCTGGGGCGACCTTGTATTGCTTGCCACCAGTAACAATTACTGCGTACGACATGGTATTTCTCCGATAATCCTGCTCACCCAGCGCTTTATAAGAAGAGGTATTGGCTGGCATGGCTGCATGGGATGGACGTCCCGAATGCAATTGCGTAAGGCAGGTGCTGCCCAGGAAGTTCAGGGTGCGCGATTGTACGCAAGCTGTGGAAGGCTTGCAAGTAGCCGTCCATCGCGCCTTGACACCCGGGGGCGCGGGTCCTAGCATGCCGCGCAACCCTTCTGGAGCGACTGTCGCTGATGCAACCCCAAGCTTTCTACCGCGCGGTGGCGGACGATTTTAGCGCCGTCGACGGCATCATCAAGAAGCAGCTGACTTCTAAAGTGCCGCTGGTCTCCAAAATTGGCGACTATATTACTTCGGCCGGCGGCAAACGCCTGCGTCCTTTATTAGTGTTGCTGTGTGGCAAGGCCCTGGGCCGCGAAGGCGATGACCTGCGCCTGCTGGCCGCCACTATCGAGTTCCTGCACACCGCCACCCTGTTGCACGACGACGTGGTCGACATGTCCGGCATGCGCCGTGGTCGCGAGACCGCCAATGCCATGTGGGGCAACGCGCCCAGCGTGTTGGTGGGCGACTTCCTGTATTCGCGCTCGTTCGAAATGATGGTCGAGCTGGGCTCGATGCCGGTGATGAAGATCCTGTCCCAGGCCACGCGCATCATTGCTGAAGGCGAAGTGCTGCAACTGTCCAAGGTGCGTGACGCCAGCACCACCGAAGAAACCTACATGGAAGTGATTCGCGGCAAGACCGCTATGCTCTTCGAGGCCTCGACCCATAGTGCAGCCGCTCTGTGCGAGGCGAGCGCCGAACAGGCCGAAGCCCTGCGCACCTTTGGCGATCACCTGGGCGTGGCCTTCCAATTGGTGGATGACCTGCTCGATTATCGCGGCGACGCTGAAACCCTGGGCAAGAACGTCGGTGACGACCTGGCCGAAGGCAAGCCGACCCTGCCACTGATCTACACCATGCGCGAAGGCACACCGGAACAGGCAGCACTGGTGCGCAAGGCGATCCAGAAAGGTGGTATCGAAGATCTGGAAAGCATCCGCGCTGCCGTGGAAGCCTCGGGGTCGCTCGACTACACCGCGCAGTTGGCCCGTGACTACGTGGCCCGTGCCATCAAATGCCTGGAAGCCCTTCCAGCCAGCGAATACCGGGACGCCCTGGTGGAGCTGAGTGAGTTTGCGGTAGCCCGTACTCACTGAGAAATACCTGCGCCTGTGTGGGAGCGGGCTTGTTCGCGAATGCGGAGCGTCAGTCGCCCGATGTATTGACTGATCCTGCGCATTCGCGAGCAAGCCCGCTCCCACATTTGCTTTGTATTGCCAATTAACGACCGCGCCCCACCCCGACAAAACCCTATATAATGTGCGACTTTTAGCCATCCTGACTTTCAAGGAGCCTTAGTGAGCACGTTGCCACCCTGCCCAAAATGCAATTCCGAATATACCTACGAAGACGGCGCCCAACTGATCTGCCCGGAATGTGCCCATGAGTGGTCTGTCGGTGGCGAAGTCATCGCGACCAACGATGAGATCGTGAAGAAAGACTCCGTTGGTAACGTCCTGCAAGACGGCGACACCATCACCGTGATCAAGGACCTCAAGGTCAAGGGCACCTCGCTGGTGGTCAAGGTCGGTACCAAGGTCAAGAATATCCGCCTATGCGATGGCGACCACGATATCGATTGCAAGATTGACGGTATCGGCCCGATGAAGCTCAAGTCCGAGTTCGTCCGCAAGGTCTGACCTCCCCCCCCATCCCGTGCCCGCCGCGGGATGGGGCTTCACCCTCTGCACCGCCTCCAGTAGCAAAAGGCCAGCCCTTTTGACCTTGAACAATGCCCATATAGAAAAACCAGGAAATCGCCAATAGGGACTTGCTATTCTACGAATAAGAATTATTCTCATTGAAACCCTTCAAGGAGATGCGACCATGACTTATTTGATTGATGCCTGGCTGGACCGTCCGCACCCTTATCTGCGAATCCTTCATCGGGAAACCGGCGAAGTCTGTGCGGTGCTGGAAGAGGAAGCCCTGAATGAACTCCAGGACCAGGGCGACCTGGACGTCAACGGCCTGAGTTCCAGTGAACCCGGGGTGCTGAAGGAAGTGGTGAGGAATCTGTTTCTGTTCTGCTATGCCCGAGCGTTGCGCCCGGTGACGGAGCTCAATGGCAAGTTTCACCCATGAGCAACCGTGCAAAACCCTTCATGTCGAAGCGGGCTTGCTCGCGATGCAGGCAACTCGGGTTATCAGCAATACCGAGGTGATGCTATCGCCGGCAAGCCAGCGCCGACACAAACCCGACCCCGATAGAGAGTCAGGTGTAACCATCAGCAGGTCTTACAGAACGTCGAGCAGCTCGACGTCGAATACCAGAACGCTGTGTGGCGGAATGCTGCCAACGCCTTGTGCGCCGTAAGCCAGTTCGCTCGGCACGTACAGGCGCCATTTGCTGCCGGCATTCATCAGTTGCAGAGCTTCGGTCCAGCCCGCGATCACGCCGCCGACCGGGAATTCTGCTGGCTGGCCACGCTCGTAGGAGCTATCGAACACAGTGCCGTCGATCAGGGTGCCATGGTAGTGGGTACGCACCTGGTCTTCACGGGTTGGCTTGGCGCCGTCACCGGCGGTCAGCACTTCGAATTGCAGCCCGGAAGCCAGGGTAGTGATGCCGTCACGCTTGGCGTTTTCAGCCAGGAAGGCCAGGCCGGCGCCTGCGGCTGCTTCAGCCTTGGCTGCTGCTTCGGCTTGCATGATGTCGCGGATCACTTTGAAGCTGGCAGCCATTTGCTCCTGGTCAACGCGGCTTGGCTTGCCGCCGAACGCGTCCGTCAGGCCGGCCAGGATCGCGTCCAGGCTGACGCCCGGCGGCGGGTTGTCGCGCAGTTGGTCACCCAGCTGGCGGCCAATGCCGTAGCTGACGCGGGTTTCGTCGGTGGACAGATTGACTTCGGACATGGAAAGGCTCCGCTGTAGGACAACCTCAAAAACCTGCAAAAACGCAGTTTCTTGCGTGTCATCCAAACTAAAAGGGCGAGCAGACTAGCACACTCGCCCTACGCTTGATGAGCCCAAAATCCCGGTCCAACAGGCGCCGGGCGTGGATCAATGCTTGGTGACTTTATCCAGGTAACCCATGGCAAACGCCGAGATCACGAAAGTCATATGAATGATCACGTACCACATCAGGTGCTGTGGATCGACGTTCTTGGCATCCATGAAGATGCGCAACAGGTGGATCGAAGAAATCGCCACGATGGACGCCGCCACTTTCATCTTCAGCGATGAAGAGTCCATGGTGCCCAGCCAGTTGAGCTTTTCCTTGTTGTCATCGATATCCAACTGCGAGACGAAGTTTTCGTAGCCGGAAATCATCACCATCACCAGCAAGCCACCCACCAGGGCCATGTCGATCAGCGACAGTAGCACCAGGATCAGCTCCGACTCGGCCATCGCAAAGACGTTGGGCAACAGATGGATCACTTCCTGGAAGAATTTAAGCGCCAACGCCAGCAGCCCGAGAGACAAGCCGAAGTAGATCGGCGCTAGCAGCCAGCGGGAGGCGTACATTGCATTTTCGATAAAGCGTTCCATGGAGTCTCACACAGCTTGGCTAAAAATAGCGGCGAGTATACCAGCCGCGCACATCGCGCCATAACCACCCGGAAACTGACCTGTAGCGCTTCTGTAAGGCGATTTTTCTGCTAGTGTCGGCCTCATCAACGTGACTCGATGCTGCCGGACAGGAATCTCAAATAATGGATGTTCGATCTCCCTTGGCCAGTCTTGGCCTGTGTGCAGTGCTGCTGGCGGCGAGCGGCTGCTCCCCCAGCGAGGAGCACAAGCAAGCCACTCTCGAAGAAAGAACCGCCCAGTTCGAACAGTCCCTGGACACCATCCAGGACCCTCGCCTCAAGGAGGCCGTAGGCGAACTGGGCGGCTCCCTGCTGCTGCTGGAGCGGGCGCGCATCAAGCTCGACGCCAAGCCTGTCGAGACCGAGTACGGGGAAGACACCCTGGCCGTGCTTGCGCACTACCCTACGCCGCAGGCGCTGGTGGATACCTACATCAACGGGCTGTTCGTCCTGCGCAAGAACTCGCACTCGGACTACCTGACCGATCTGCAACCGGTGTTCCCGTTCAGTTTCAACATGCCGGACCAGTTTCCCTTCCCCCATGGGCTGGAATGGCAATCGGTGACCCTGAGCAATAACAAGACCATCCCGTTCCAGCCGGAATGGTCGGAAACCGACCCCGGCATTCAGTTAAGCCCCAGCAGCTCCAACCTGACCAACCCGGACGACCTGACCGTCACCTATCCGTTCATCGAAGGCATCGAGACCGACAACAAGAGCCAGCCACAGCCTGTCACCCTCAAGGGTCAGGTAAAGGTGATTGCGCCGAGTAAAGTCCTGGCCTTCGACCTGACCCGCAAAGACGTGGGCCAGAAACGCACCCAGGAAAACATCACGCTGACCCTGCTGGCCCTGGACAAAAACCACGCCGAGATCGAACTGACCAACGCCAGCCCCCTGGCGCCGCAAGTAGCGGATGAGTCGCCCAACCCGCTGCTGGTCCAGGCCCGGGACACCACCGGGCAGTTTCTTTCGCGTTCTGGCTCAATCAACGAGAGCACCGCCCAGGTGGCGTTCTACGAGAAACAACTTGCGCAGATGCGCAAGCAGACAACCTGGTCCGAGGCCTTTGAAAAGCAGCTGGAAGACGAGCAGAAAGCCTTTGAGCAAAAGCAGGCCAGCCACTACGCCAAGGTCTACTTCAACGGGGCGATCGATAGTCTGCGAGTCAGCGTGCTGGATTTCTCCAATGCGACAATCACCCGCAAGGACCTGGAACTACCGATACGTCGCTTCGACAAGAACAGCCTGGAAAAAACCGTGCAGGAGCTCCCCATGCCGGTCACCGTGTACGACGATCAGGCTGCACAGTGGCTCCAAAGCGCCAGCCTCACTGAAGACCAGTTGAAAAGCAGCATCATCATCAGCCAGTCAGTGGAGGACGCCAGCGCCGCCCATATCACCTTCGACCATCCCTTCACGTTCAACGACGACCTGATCGGCTCCACACGCACCAGCAGCGACGCCCCACTGACATTTTTCACCGCAAATGATCAAGGCAAGCGCGGCGAGCCCATCGAGTTGCCCACAGAAGCGTTTGAAGTCGACCCGTGGCGCGGCACGATCACTTACGACCTCAACTTGTTCCCGGAAAACCCGGCATTTGCCGTGGGATCGATCCCGCTGTTCCTGGCCACCATCGAGAAAAACACAGTCAACACCGCACAACTGCCCAAAGGACTGTCGATCAAGGGCAACGCATTGATTGTCGATCAGGCGCTCTTCCCTTCCGATAGCTGGCGATTCTTTGCCAAGGACGCCAGTGGCAACTACCTGAAGGAAATCCTTGGCGTCAGCCACCGCGCGGCTGAATACGGTACTGCCTTGTTTGATGTGCATTATTTTTATGGCCAACCGACCGAGCTTGAAACCTACCAGCGCACGGAGCTGAACACAGTGCAATACGGCTTCGAGGTCAAGCTGGACAAGCCCGAGACCAAATAACCTGTAAGAGCCGGCTTGCCGGCTCTTACAGTGGTTGCGGTTTACAGGTGCAAGGGCTGCTGAGGCCGCCCGCCATTGAGCTGGCGCAGGTGGGCCTGCAGGTGCAGGCACCATATCTGCGGGTCGTCTGCCAGCTCGTAGCCGTGCAGGGTCAAGCTTTGCACAATGGATTCAAGAATATTTTCCGCGACGAACGGCCCATGGAAGGGCCCTTGGGACTTGATGGTCGAGGGCTGCTCGCCAGTCATTCCGGCAGCAAACAGTAGCGTCCACATCCCGGTTTCCCCTGCAAGAGGGCGAATGGAGCATTCAATTCGGGTGACCAGGCCCAGGCACTGGCGGGTGAGGCAAAGGCTGCGCGGCATGGCGGCGACCCTCGGTAGATCCGGTGTTCGGCCTCCAGACATAAGGCCGTCTCTATCTCATGACTCCTGTAACTATCCCTTGAGCTGAGAATAGAAGAAAACCGCTACAAACCAAGGTTCTAGGGACCAACGGCGATTGGCCCCGAAAACCCAGCCAAAAATATGGCACCCTCTCTCTGTAGGAGTCGGCTTGCCGGCGATAGCGATTCATCAGCTACCGTCCTGCCAGCAGGTCAGGTGCCATCGCCGGCAAGCCGGCTCCTACAAGGGGAACGCGGCATCAGGTTGGCTTGGCTTCAGCCAGCGCCTGCTGCGCCAGTTCCTTTTCCGCTTCCTTGAGGTCTTCTTCGCTGATCATCTCGGCAATCGCCCGCAGACGCTCAACCACGCGGGCGTTGACGCTGCCCTCGGGAAATTGCCCTTCGGCATCCGGCTCACCGGCAGGCTCGCCCACCAACAGGCTCAGCGCCTCGTCGGCCTGGCGCACGGCATACACATGGAACTGTCCTGCGCGCACAGCCTGCAAGACCTTCTCATCGAGCATCAGCGTCGCAACGTTGGCCTGGGGAATGATCGCTCCCTGCTCGCCCGTCAAGCCACGAGCCTCGCAAAGGCGGAAGAAGCCTTCGATCTTCTCGTTGACCCCACCCACCGCCTGCACTTCACCGAACTGGTTGATTGAGCCGGTAATGGCAAAGCACTGCTTGAGCGGCGTCTTCGACAACGCCGAAATCAACGTGCAGGCCTCGCCCAGGGAAGCGCTGTCGCCATCGACGTAACCGTAGGATTGCTCCAGGGCGATGCTCGCAGAGATCGCCAGGGGGAATTCCTGGGCATAACGGCTGCCCAGGTAACCGGTGAGGATCATCACGCCTTTGGAGTGGATCGGCTGACCGAGGTTGACCTCGCGCTCGATATCGACAATACCGCTGCCGCCCGGATACACCGTGGCAGAGATCCGCGCCGGCACACCGAACGCCGAATCACCGACCTCCAGCACCGTCAGCCCGTTGCACTTGCCCACGGCCGCGCCAGCGGTGTCGATCAGGATCACCCCGGCGAGCATGTCGTCAAGAATCCGCGCTGAAACCCGGCCGGTACGCGTAGCCTTGGCCTTCAGTGCACGCTCGATATGCCCGGCGTCGGTGCGCTCGTCACCCGCCAGGTGACGAATGAAGTCCGCCTCGCTGACCAGTTGAAACAGGTCGCCGATACGCGCCGACAAACGTCCCTGGTGCTCTGCCAGCCGTGCACTGTAGGTCGCCAGCCGCGCCACCGCATCCGAGGTCAGCGGCGCCATGCCTTCTTCCGAGGTCCGGGTTTTCAGCAACTGGGCAAACTGCTCCAGGCTTTCATCGACCATCGGGATATCTTCATCGAAATCCACCAGCACCCGGAACATCTCCTGGAAGTCCGGATCCAGGTCTTGCAGGGTGTAGTACAACGAGCGGGCGCCGATGATGATGACCTTGACCTGCAACGGGATCACTTGTGGGTTGAGGGTCACGGTGGCCAGGCGGCCCAGTTCGCCCAGTGGCGACTCCATCTTCAGCTTGCGCGATTGCAGGGCGCGCTTGAGCGCGTCCCAGACAAACGGCTCGCTGAGCATTTTCTCGGCTTCCAGGATCAGGAAGCCGCCATTGGCGCGGTGCAACGCCCCCGGGCGCAGTTGCCGATAGGTGGTATAGAGCGCGCCCTGGTCGGTGCTGTACTCGATCCGGCCAAACAGGTTGTCGTAGGTCGGATGCGGTTCGAATACCACCGGGGCGCCGCCATTGAGCGCATGGCCCACTACCAGGCTCGGGCAGTACTGCTCTTCGAGCAGCTTGCGCGCCTGGGCGTCGGTTTTCGCGTCATCTACCAGCAACTCGACCACGGTCTTGAGCAGATAAACCTGCATCGCCTGCAGGTAGCCGCAGACGCCGGCGTTCTCGGCATACTTCTCCGACAGCGGCGCCAGCAATGGCTGCAAGGCCAGGGTGATGGTTTCTTCGTTGAACTGGCGCATCTGGTTGTTGGACTCGCGCTTCCACTGCGGCAGGCTGGCGAGTTCTTCGTTGAGGCGCTCTTCGAGCTCGGAAATATCGGTGTGAAAACGCTCACGGTCGGCTTCGGGCAGTTGCGAGAACTCAGCCTCGTCCAGGGCCTTGCCATCGAGCATCGGGGTAAAGGCGATATTGCTGCTGTCACGGTACAGCGCCACGTCCTTTTCCAGGGCCAGGCGCTCGATCACATCCAGGGCACGGTCATAGCGCTGGTTGAAGGCGCGGTCGATGGCACTTTTGCGTTGTTGATAGGTAGGGTGCTCGAACACCGCCGGGAAGGTGGCGACCAGATTATCGATCAAGCCACTGATATCGGCGATGAACGGGGCCGCACCGCCCGCCGGCAACTCCAGGGCCCGGGGCTCGCGAGGCTCGTCGAAGTTATTGACGTAGACCCAGTCTGCCGGGGTCTGCAAGCGCTTGCCTTCGGCCTTGAGGTAGCGCTTGACGAACGAAAAGCGACCGGTACCGGGCTCGCCCATGACAAATACGTTGTAACCGGGACGTGGCATGGCCACACCGAACTGCAACGCTTCAACCGCGCGTTCCTGGCCAAGCACACCGCGAAAGGGCTCCAAGTCATTAGTGGTCGAGAAGCTGAACTGTTCAGCGGAGAAAGGACGAGTCAGCGCTTCGGGCGCTAGACGCAAGCTGGCAGCAACAGGATCAGGCATCGGGCTTCCTTACATCAGGCGGGGCAATGGCGGCATTCTGGCGCCGTGCGTAGCTGGCTGGCAAGGCACGACTGAGGTAAAGCATAGACACGGGAGGCGGCGTGCAAAAAAACCGGTCTGCATTGATTGTTTTACAAAAACCCACGGAACCCTTGGAACGTGCCTAAACTCCAAACTGCGCGGGTTGGACTAATAACTGGCCCCTAGGGTGCTTTGCGGCATCTGAACCCTTGTCCATTGGTTTGCACACTAAGAGAACAAAGCTATGAAACGGATCCTTCTCGGTACTCTCTTCACCGTTGTCTCCCTCAATGCAATGGCCGAAGCGCCAGGTGGCCCGAACTGCGGTTGGGGCAACATGCTGTTCGAGGGTCAGCGCGGCACTCCCGCACACTTCCTGGCCTCAACCACCAACGGCACCTCCGGTAACGCCACCTTCGGCATGACGTCGGGCACCAACGGTTGCAGCACCAACAGCGCGTTGACTTACGGCGGCAAATCGTGGATTGCCATGAATGGCATGATGAACGAGCTGTCCGAAGACATGGCCAAAGGCAATGGCGAAGCACTGACTACCTACGCCGTGGTACTGGGCGTGGCTCCGGAAGATCGCGACCACTTTGCCGCAGTGACTCACGAACACTTCCAACAGATCTTCAGCAAGGCTGACGTGACGGCAGAAGACGTGCACTCCAACACCATCGCTGTTCTCAAGGGCGACGCCCGCCTGGCGAAATACGCGACCCAGGCTTAAGCTCGGCCTGCCCGCGCCTTACCCGGCGCGGGTTTTATTTTTTGGACCTGCCCGCTTTGGGTCTTTATTTATTCCGACTTAAGTTGCCCCTATGCTCAAACGCCTTGCCTGCCTGGCACTCTTCGCCTGCGCCCCGCTATCTGCGGCGCCGCACCTTGATGATCAACGTTTGCAGCCATTGGCCAATGATCCTTTCTGGCTCTCACTGGGGCACTACGAAGCCGGCAAGCTCAAAGGCTGGCGCAGCTATGTCAGCGACCAGAAATTCTTCCTCGCCAAAGACGGTGCACACCACCCGGACGCAGAACTCAAGGCCACCGTCGAGGCGCTATACGCCCCGGCCAGCCTCGGTGAAAAACATGCCCAATGCGTGTATCCGGCCCGTACCCGCTGGCTCAAGGACCAGTTGCAACTGACCGATCTGCCTGCCGTGGACTGCGCCGAGTTCAAGCAATGGTTCAAGGACGTCGCGCCCCACAGCGCAGTGATGATCTTCCCCGCGGCCTATCTCAACAGCCCGTCGTCGATGTTCGGCCATACCTTGCTGCGTATCGACCAGGCCGATGTGCAAAGCAACAAGACCGCCCTGCTCAGTTATGCAATCAACTTCGGCGCCTATATTGAAGGCTCGGACAACAGCATCCTCTACGCCTGGAAAGGCTTGATGGGCGGTTATCCCGGTCTGTTTGCCCTGGTGCCCTACCAGGAAAAACTCTCGGAATACCGCAGCCTGGAAAACCGCGACCTGTGGGAATACCGCCTGAACCTGACCCAGGTCGAGACCGAACGCATGGTCGAACATGTGTGGGAACTCAAGCAGATCCAGTTCGACTACTTCTTCTTCGATGAAAACTGCTCATACCGCCTGCTGGAACTGCTGCAAGTGGCTCGCCCCGGCCTGCGCCTGACCGAACAGTTCCCGCTCACCGCCATTCCCACCGACACGGTAAAAGCGGTGAAGGACGCGGGCCTGGTGGAAAAAATCGACTATCGCCCGTCCCGCGAACGCGAGTTACTGGAGCGCGCCAAGCCCCTGGACAGCGACGAGCAGCAATGGGTGCTTAAGGTCAGCGACGACCAGAAACAGCTGCAGGACCCGGCATTCAAGGCTATTGCCAAAGACCGCCAGGCCCTGATCATCGACGCGGCCTACCGCTTGGGCCGTTACCGCGCCAACGGTCTTGAGCGCGACAGCGAACGCTCCCAGCGCAGTTTCGAGCTGCTGCGGGCGATCAACCAGAACCCGGCACCCGACCTGCAGATCGAGCGCCCTGGCCTGCCCGAGAACGGCCACGAATCGCGCACCTGGCAAGCCGGCATCGGTACTCGGGGCGACAAAGCCTTCGGCGAGTACGGCCTGCGCATGGCTTACCACGACCTCAACGACAACGCCGAAGGCTTCCCCCTGGGCGCACAGATCGAGATCCTGCAAATGAAATTGCGCCAGTACGAAGGCAACAACTGGCAATTGCAGCAACTGGACCTGGCCACCATCCGCTCACTGACCCCGCGCAATGAGCTGCTGCAGCCACTGTCCTGGCAGGTCACCGGCGGCCTGGAGCGGGTGCCGGGCAAACACGATGACGAAACCCTGGTCAGCCACGTCAACGGCGGCGCCGGCGGCACCTGGCAACTGCACGACGACATGCTCGGCTTCGCCCTCGGCACCGTGCGCGTGGAACATAACAACGACTTCAGCGAGTTCATCTCCCCGGCGGCCGGTTTCAACACGGGGCTGTTGTGGAAAAACCCATTGGGCAACCTGAGCCTGGAAGCCAAGGGTGACTTCTTCATCAATGGCGAAGTACGGCGCAGCATCAGCCTCAATCAGCAGTGGGAAATATCGCGAAACCTCGGTGTGCGCCTGACTGCGCAACGGGAGTTCAGCCACTTGGCGACGCCGGTGAATGAAGTGATGCTTGAAGTGAAGTGGTATCACTACTGACCCACTTCTACCGCCACATACCGTTTAGAGGTAAAAAGACAGCGATGAGGTCAAGGCCCCCCAGCGGGTCGAACAAGTGATCAACAAGGTTCGCGATTTGGCACAAACCCTTGGCGCCAACCCCGACGTCACTGAACAGGTATATCGCGCGATGATTGCTGCCTTCATCCAGCAGGAACTGGCCGAACACGCTGCGTTCGCGCAACCCTCGGCATAACCTGGCCCGCCACGGAAGATTTGCTGTCCAAACAAATTGCTCACCCGGCTTTCACGTCTACCCGACGAATCCCCTTCTAGACTTCCCTTATCTGCCGCTCAACGGCCTGGGAGTATGAGATGTGGCGGTTCGCTGTGATGCTGGGTGTGGTAATGGCGCTTTCAGGGTGCCAGTCCACCCGCGATGAGTTACTGGCCAAGGGTTATCCACCGGCCTTTGCCGACGGTTTTGACGATGGCTGCAACAGTGGGCGCCAGGCGGCGGGGGTGATCACCGGGGAATTTCGCAAGAACGTCCCACGCTATCTGAAAGACCGCGCGTACGCCGAAGGTTGGGAAGACGGCTTTCGCCAATGCAAGGCCATGCGCGAGAGCGAAGATCGCAATGACTATAAGGACCGGCATTGGGACGAACGTGAACGCGCCTGGCAGCAGGAGAAGGATCGCGATGCCGCCAGGGCCTACCGCCGCCAATAAAACCACACACCCTGTAGAAGCTGGCTTGCCAGCGATGGCGACCGAAAGATCATCCGCCCTCATCGCCGTCAAACCGGCTCCTACCGTTGCTCAGCGTTATGGCTTAGACGATGCCCTGCGCCAGCATCGCATCGGCCACTTTCACGAAGCCGGCGATGTTCGCGCCTTTGACGTAGTTGACCCGGCCATTCTCCTCACCGTAGTGCACGCAAGCGTGGTGGATCGACTGCATGATGTTGTGCAGTTTGCTGTCCACCTCACCAGCGGTCCACAGCAGGCGCATGGCGTTTTGTGACATTTCCAGGCCACTCACGGCCACGCCGCCAGCATTGGATGCCTTGCCCGGGGCAAACAGAATGCCCGCGTCGATAAAGATATCCACAGCCTCAAGGGTCGTTGGCATATTGGCGCCCTCGGCCACACACATGCAGCCGTTGCGCAGCAAGGTGCGCGCGGCCTCGGCGTCCAGTTCGTTCTGGGTCGCGCATGGCAGGGCGATGTCACATGCCAGTTCCCACGGGGTCTTGCCGGCGCGAAATTCCAGGCCGTAACGTGTGGCCAGTTCGCTGATGCGCCCGCGTTGCACGTTTTTCAGCTCCAGCAACGCCGACCATTGCTCCTCGCTCAAGCCACTCTCGCAGTACAAGGTGCCTTCGGAGTCGGACAGGGAAATCACCTTGCCGCCCAGGTCCATGACCTTGCGCGCCGCGTATTGCGCGACGTTGCCCGAGCCGGAAACCGCCACGCGCTTGCCTTCGACACACAGGTTCTGGCGCTTGAGCATCTCCTCGGCGAAGTACACACAACCAAAGCCTGTGGCTTCCGGGCGGATCAGGCTGCCGCCGTAGCTCATGCCCTTGCCGGTCAGCACCGAAGTAAATTGGTTGCTCAGGCGTTTGTACTGGCCAAACAGAAAGCCGATTTCCCGGGCGCCCACACCGATATCGCCAGCCGGTACGTCTACGTCCGCGCCAATATGGCGGTACAACTCAGTCATGAACGACTGGCAGAAACGCATGACCTCCGCGTCGCTCTTGCCCTTGGGGTCAAAATCCGAGCCCCCCTTGCCACCGCCCATGGGCAGCGAGGTCAGAGAGTTCTTGAAGGTCTGCTCGAAGGCGAGGAACTTCAACACCCCCAGGTTCACCGATGGGTGGAAGCGCAGCCCACCTTTATAGGGGCCGATGGCACTGTTCATCTGGATACGGAAACCGCGATTGACCTGGACCTTGCCCTGGTCATCCACCCACGACACCCGGAAGGTGATGGCGCGTTCCGGCTCGCAGATGCGCTCCAGGATGCCTGAGGTCAGGTAGTGAGGGTTGGCTTCAAGAAACGGCCACAGGCTACGTAGGACTTCTTCTACGGCCTGATGGAATTCCGGCTGGTCCGGGTCGCGTTTTTTGAGGCGGGCAAGGAAGGATTCGACGGATTCGATCATGAAAAGTCTCGGCAGATTTATTGTCGTTAATGGCGAATTGCCACGGACTTTATCAATTCATGTCGCACCGCGACAGGGCAAAATGTCGCTTTTGTGAATTTAAATGGTGCATTAGATATAAATAACTGAGTCTTAACGCCCCAAAAAGGGTATTTCGGCTTAAAGCATGCACCACTGGTTAAACCGCTTTCGCGAGCAAGCCCGCTCCCACATTCGACCGCACTCCAAGGTTGAAACTCGATCAAATGTGGGAGCGGGCTTGCTCGCGAATGAATTCAACGCGGTATCCCCGAAACACAGGCAAAAAAAACGGAGCCCGAAGGCTCCGTTTTTCAAACCACCGGCCCGATTCAGGCCAGTTTCTTGTGCCGTACACGGTGCGGCTGGGCGGCCGCTTCGCCCAGGCGCTTCTTGCGATCGGCCTCGTACTCGGTGTAGTTGCCTTCGAAGAACACGGCTTGCGAGTCGTCTTCGTACGCCAGGATGTGCGTGGCGACGCGGTCAAGGAACCACCGATCGTGAGAGATCACAATGGCGGCGCCCGGGAAGTCCAACAGGGCTTCTTCCAGGGAGCGCAGGGTTTCAACGTCGAGGTCGTTGGACGGTTCGTCGAGCAGCAGAACGTTGCCGCCCTCTTTCAGGGTCAGGGCCAGGTGCAAGCGACCACGCTCACCACCGGACAGGTCCTTGACGAACTTCTGCTGGTCGCCGCCCTTGAAGTTGAAGCGGCCCACGTAGGTGCGCGACGGAATTTCATAGTTGCCGATACGGATCTGGTCGGAACCATCGGAAATCTGCTGGAACACCGTCTTGCTGCCGTCGAGATCTTCACGGCTCTGGTCGACACAGGCCAGTTGCACGGTTTCACCGACTTCGATGGTGCCCGAATCCGGTTGTTCCTTGCCCATCAGCATGCGGAACAGCGTGGATTTACCCGCACCGTTACCACCGATCACACCAACAATGGCGCCTTTAGGCATCGAGAACGACAGGTTGTCGATCAACACGCGATCGCCATAGCCCTTGCAGACGTTCTTGAACTCGATGACCTTGTCACCCAGGCGCGGCCCGGCCGGGATGTAGATTTCGTTGGTCTCGCTGCGCTTCTGGAATTCCTGGGACTGCATTTCCTCGAAGCGTTGCAGGCGGGCCTTGGATTTCGACTGGCGCGCCTTGGCGCCTTTGCGCACCCATTCCAGCTCGTCTTTCATGGCCTTTTCATGGGCCGACTGTTGCTTGGATTCGGCGGCCAGACGGTCGGACTTGGCTTCCAACCAACCGGAGTAGTTGCCCTCGTAAGGGATACCGGCGCCACGGTCGAGCTCCAGGATCCAGCCGGCGACGTTGTCCAGGAAGTACCGGTCGTGCGTGATCGCAACCACGGTGCCCGGGAAGTCATGGAGAAAGTGTTCCAGCCAGGCTACGGAATCGGCGTCCAGGTGGTTGGTCGGTTCATCGAGCAGCAGCATGTCGGGGGCCGACAGCAGCAGGCGGCACAGGGCCACACGACGCTTCTCACCACCGGACAAGTGCTCGACCTTGGCGTCCCAGGCCGGCAGGCGCAGCGCGTCGGCGGCGACTTCCAACTGGCGCTCCAAGTTGTGACCGTCACCCGCCTGCAGGATGGCTTCGAGCTTGGCCTGTTCGGCGGCCAGCTTGTCGAAGTCGGCATCCGGTTCGGCGTAGGCGGCGTAGACCTCGTCCAGGCGGGCCTGGGCGTCCTTGATCACGCTGACGGCTTCCTCGACCACTTCACGCACAGTCTTGGACGGGGCCAGGATCGGCTCTTGCGGCAGGTAGCCGATGTTCAGTTCGGGCATCGGGCGGGCTTCGCCTTCGAACTCGGTGTCGACGCCGGCCATGATTTTCAGCAGCGTGGACTTACCCGAACCGTTGAGGCCGAGCACGCCGATCTTGGCGCCTGGGAAGAAGGACAGCGAAATGTTCTTGAGGATTTCCCGCTTCGGTGGAACAACTTTGCCCAACCGATGCATGGTGAAAACGTATTGAGCCATGGTGAACCTAGCGTCAGTGACTGATGAATTGAGCGGGCGAAGCCCGTGCCAGGCCATGCGCGGCGCGGGCCGTTGATCGTGATCAATGCCCGCGTGCGGAAAAAGCCTGATTGTCTGGGGCTGGAACGCCCTCGCGTAACCGGCAAAGCTACCTCAATGCGCTTGACCCGTCCAGCCAAGCGGGACTGGCACTTTGCCACAACTCAAGGCATGCTAGCCGCCCTCCGGGCGTCCGGCTTATAGTGCACGTCGCGCGCCAGTCCAGCCAAACCGCAGGATCACAGCTTGACCAACGTAACAAAGCCAAGCCCCTTGCGCGCAGCCCATATTGCGCCGGGCGCCCCCCTGCACGGAACCCTCAAGGGCGCGTTGGCGACGCTGGTCCTGTTGCTGCTCGCCTTGTTGTTCTGGCAACTGCTGGACC
Source organism: Pseudomonas fluorescens (assembly GCF_000730425.1). Classification (NCBI taxonomy): domain Bacteria; kingdom Pseudomonadati; phylum Pseudomonadota; class Gammaproteobacteria; order Pseudomonadales; family Pseudomonadaceae; genus Pseudomonas; species Pseudomonas fluorescens. The sequence continues at coordinate 2,893,212 of NZ_CP008896.1, forward strand.
AATTGCAGCAAAACCAGAAAAACCAGCAGCAATACACCATCGACTACAGCGCGGACCTGGCCGAACAGATCAGCCTGAACATGGCCCTGAGCGCGCAAATTGCCCTCAACCTGCTGCCGATCCTCGAACCGCCGCGCAACGATGAACAGCAGCAAGCGCTGATGCGCAGCCTACAGCGCTCGCTACCGGAACTGCGCAGCGTCGCCCTCCTCGCCCCCAGCGGCGCGGTCATCAGTGACAGCGCCGACAACAGCCAGGACAGCGCCTGGCTCGAGGAGCTGGTCAAGCGCAGCCATGCCCAATCCTATTACCTGAGCAATAACAGCGACGGTTCCATCATCTACCTGCTGCTGCACCAACCCAGCGGTGGCACCAAAATGTACTGGGCGTTGCGCCTGGCCCCCAGTTACCTGGCCAACCTGACACGCCAGGACGGCCAGGGGCCACGCCCGATGTGGGTGATTGAAAACCAGTTGAACCACCGGATTGTCAGCCGTGACAGCGGCATGCCTAGCCAGTGGTCCACCGGGCTGACCCCGGAAGAGCTGAACAAGACGGTGCTGGTCACGCCCTTGAGTAAAAGCGACTGGCAACTGCGCGGGCTGTTTGATCGCGCCGCCGTGCTGGAGCAACTGCTGCCGGCGTTTATCGGCAAGTGCCTGCTGGGCCTGGCCTTTTCGCTGATCCCAGTGCTGGTGCTGCTGAACATGCGCCGCCGCCAGCGCCAGGTCAACGAAGGCCGGCGCCGCTACCAGGATATTTTCGACGGCACCGGCGTGGCCTTGTGCGTGCTCGACCTCTCGGGCCTGCGCGGTTTCTTCGACAAGGCCCAGTTGCACACCCGCGAGCAATTGCAGGACTGGCTGCACAACAGCCCCGAGCAACGCCAGCAACTGCTCAAGGAACTGCGCATCACCGAGGTCAATCAGGTGGCGGTGCGCCTGCTGAATGTGGCCTCCTGCGAACAGGCATGGGACCGCTTGATAGACGGCTGCCCCTTGAACACTTCGGCCATTGGCTATCAAGTGCTTGAAGCGGTACTGACCCAACAAAAACAGCTGGAGCTGGAGATTCAACTCAGCGACATCCAAGGCAACGACCAATACCTGTGGCTGGTGATGCGCCTGCCGGAAGAACAGCACGACTATAAGGCGGTGATCCTTAGCATCAGTGATATCACCAGCCGCAAGATGATCGAGCTGTCGCTGGTGGAGCGCGAAGGCTTCTGGTCGGACGTGGTGCGTACCGTACCGGATCACCTCTATGTGCAGGATGTGATCAGCCAGCGGATGATTTTCAGCAACCACCACCTGGGCCACACCCTGGGCTACAACAAACCAGAACTGCAGCAGATGGGCGAGTACTTCTGGGAGATCCTGCTGCACCCCGAAGACGCCGAGTACTATCACGAACTGCGCCAGCAACAGCGCACAGCCGGTTACCTGGCGCAGTTGCAATGCCAGTTGCGCTTTCGTCACCGCAACAACCAGTGGCGGCGCTTCGAGATCCGCGAACAGGCCCTGGCCCGGGACAAGAGTGACCAGGTCACACGGATCATCGGCGTGGCCAAGGACATCACCGACCAGATAGAGGCCAGCGAGTCCTTGCGCGACAGCGAGCAGCGCTACCGCATGCTGGCCGAAAGCATCAGCGATGTGATTTTCTCCACCGACAGCAAGCTGGCCCTCAACTACGTCAGCCCGTCGGTGAATGCCGTGCTGGGTTATGAAGTCGATTGGATCTTCAAGAACGGCTGGCAATCGACCATCGCCAACCCGCAGCAACTGACCGGCATCTACACCCTGGTGGAGCGGGTCAGCCGCGCCCTGGACCAGCCCGAAGCCCTGGCCTTGCTGCGCGACGACATGCAGACCCAACTGTTCCTGTTCGATTGCCTGCGGGCCGATGGGCGCAAGGTGCCGATCGAACTGCGCCTGGTGCTGGTGTGGGACGAGCACGGCGCGTTCGAAGGCATCCTCGGCGTGGGTCGCGATATCAGCCAGCAACGCCGCGCCGAGAAAGACCTGCGCATGGCGGCCACGGTGTTCGAACACTCAACCTCGGCGATCCTGATCACCGACCCGGCAGGCTATATCGTGCAGGCCAACGAAGCCTTCAGCCGCGTCAGCGGTTATGCCGTGGCCGATGTGCTGGACCAACTGCCGAACATGCTCACCGTCGACGAGCAGCAGGAAGCGCACCTGCGTTATGTGCTCAAACAACTGCACCAGCACAGCACCTGGGAAGGTGAAGTGTGGCTCAAGCGCCGCAGCGGTGAGCATTACCCGGCCTGGGTCGGTATTACCGCCGTGCTCGATGACGAGGGCGACCTGGCCAGCTATGTGTGCTTTTTCAGCGATATCAGCGAGCGCAAGGCCAGTGAGCAACGCATCCACCGCCTGGCCTACTACGACGCCCTGACCCATCTGCCCAACCGCACCTTGTTCCAGGACCGCCTGCACACCGCGTTGCAATCAGCCGAACGGCAGAAGTCGTGGGTGGTGCTGATGTTCCTTGACCTCGACCGCTTCAAGCCGATCAACGACTCCCTGGGCCACGCCGCCGGCGACCGCATGCTCAAGGAAATGGCGACCCGCCTGCTCGGCTGCGTGGCCGAAGACGATACGGTGGCGCGCATGGGCGGTGACGAGTTCACCTTGCTCCTGCAACCGCGGGTCAGCCGCGAAATGGCGCTGAACCGGGCAATCCATGTGGCCGAACAGATCCTCGCCAGCCTGGTGAAGCCGTTTGTGCTGGAAGGCCGCGAGTTTTTTGTCACCGCCAGTATCGGCATCGCCCTGAGCCCTCAGGACGGCAACGAACTGAGCCAACTGATGAAAAACGCCGACACCGCGATGTACCACGCCAAGGAGCGCGGCAAGAACAACTTCCAGTTCTACCAGGCCGACATGAATGCCAGCGCCCTGGAGCGCCTGGAACTGGAAAGCGATCTGCGCCACGCCCTGGAGCAGAACGAGTTCGTGCTGTATTACCAGCCGCAGTTCAGTGGCGATGGCAAACGTTTGACCGGCGCCGAAGCCCTGCTGCGCTGGCGTCATCCACGCCGTGGGCTGGTGCCGCCGGGGGATTTCATCCCGGTGCTGGAAGAGCTGGGCCTGGTGGTGGATGTGGGCGACTGGGTGATCGACGAGGCATGCCGCCAACTCAAGACCTGGCACCAGAGCAAGGTGCGGGTCCCCAAAGTCTCGGTGAACATTTCGGCACGGCAGTTCTCCGACGGGCAGCTGGGCACGCGGATCGCCACCATCCTCAAGGAAACCGGCCTGCCGCCGGCGTGCCTGGAGCTGGAGCTGACCGAAAGCATCCTGATGCGCGAGGTCAACGAGGCCCTGCAGATCCTCGCCAGCCTGAAAAACCTGGGCTTGAGCATCGCTGTGGACGACTTCGGCACCGGCTACTCCTCGCTCAACTACCTCAAACAATTCCCTATCGATGTGCTGAAGATCGACCGCACTTTCGTTGACGGGCTGCCGTCCGGCGAGCAGGACGCGCAGATCGCCCGGGCAATCATTGCCATGGCCCACAGCCTGAACCTGGCGGTGATCGCCGAAGGCGTGGAAACCCATGAACAACTGGACTTCCTGCGCGAGCATGGCTGTGACGAGGTGCAGGGTTACCTGTTCGGGCGGCCGATGCCGGCCAATCGGTTTGAGGCGCAGTTCTGTAATGATGCGCTCTACATGTTTGACTGAAGTTTTGCAGTGAGGCTGATGGCCTCTTCGTGAGCAAGCCCGCTCCCACTCGCAAATCAAATGTGGGAGCGGGCTTGCTCGCGAAGGCGCCCTCAAATACGCCATCCATCTCTGGATGAACGCCACTTGTCCGCGACATGATGTCCTTTCATATGCCATCTAAAACCCATTGGGTTAGAATGCCCCTCTTTTCTGCCCCCGATCCTTGAGGACCGCCATGTTCAGCCGTGATTTGACTATTGCCAAGTACGACGCCGATCTCTTTGCCGCCATGGAGCAAGAAGCCGTGCGCCAGGAAGAGCACATTGAGCTGATCGCTTCGGAAAACTACACCAGCCCTGCGGTGATGGAGGCTCAAGGTTCGGTTCTGACCAACAAGTACGCCGAAGGTTATCCGGGCAAGCGTTACTACGGCGGTTGCGAATTCGTCGACATCGTCGAGCAACTGGCCATCGACCGCGCCAAGGAGCTGTTCGGTGCCGATTACGCCAACGTCCAGCCACACGCCGGCTCCCAAGCCAACGCGGCCGTTTACCTGGCCCTGCTGCAAGGTGGCGACACCATCCTGGGCATGAGCCTGGCCCACGGCGGTCACCTGACCCACGGCGCCAGCGTTTCGTCCTCCGGCAAGCTGTACAACGCTGTGCAGTACGGCATCGACGGCAACGGCCTGATCGACTACGACGAAGTCGAGCGCCTGGCGGTCGAGCACAAGCCAAAAATGATCGTGGCCGGTTTCTCTGCCTACTCGCAGATCCTCGACTTCCCACGTTTCCGTGAAATCGCCGACAAGGTTGGCGCCTACCTGTTCGTCGACATGGCTCACGTGGCCGGTCTGGTGGCCGCTGGCGTCTATCCGAACCCAGTGCCTTACGCTGACGTCGTGACGACCACTACCCACAAGACCCTGCGCGGTCCCCGTGGCGGCCTGATCCTGGCTCGCGCCAACGCCGACATCGAGAAAAAACTGAACTCTGCCGTCTTCCCAGGCGCCCAGGGCGGCCCGCTGGAACACGTGATCGCCGCCAAGGCGATCTGCTTCAAGGAAGCCTTGCAGCCTGAGTTCAAGACTTACCAGCAGCAAGTGGTGAAAAACGCCCAGGCCATGGCCAGTGTGTTCATCGAGCGCGGTTTTGACGTGGTTTCCGGCGGTACTGAAAACCACCTGTTCCTGCTGTCGCTGATCAAGCAGGACATCTCCGGTAAAGATGCTGACGCAGCCCTGGGCAAAGCCTTCATCACCGTGAACAAAAACTCGGTACCGAACGACCCACGTTCGCCGTTCGTCACCTCGGGCCTGCGTTTCGGCACCCCGGCTGTGACCACTCGTGGCTTCAAGGAAGCAGAGTGCAAGGAACTGGCTGGCTGGATCTGCGACATCCTGGCAGACCTTTCCAACGAAGCCGTGATTGACGCGGTACGTGAGAAGGTCAAGGCCATCTGCAAGAAGCTGCCGGTATACGGCGCTTGATTGCAGTTGCTTGAATGAAAAAGCCCGGCTCTTGAGCCGGGCTTTTTCATGCCGATTTGAACTTGGAATGCCGATCAAAAGGTGGGAGCGGGCTTGCTCGCGAAGGCGACCTGTCAGTTGACGCATGTGCCGACTGATACACCGCTTTCGCGAGCAAGCCCGCTCCCACATTTTTAACTGCATTTCAGGTCAGGATTGGTAAACCCGGGTAAAGCCTGCGCGGATTTTGTCTTCCGGCAATTCGTCGGCAATAAACACAATCACGCTTTCCCGCGCCTCGCCTTCGGCCCATTCGGTATCCCAATCGAAGCCGTAGAGTTTGAGCACGCCCTGGAACACCATGCGCCGGTCTTCTCCGGCAATGTTCAGCACGCCTTTGTAGCGCAACAATTGCTTGCCGTGTTCCTCCAGCAGTTCGTTCATGAATTCACTGAGGCGATCGATATCCAGCGGCTGGTCGGTGCGCAGCACCAGGCTGGAAATACGGTCGATGGACGGTGCCTGGCTAACCGGGCGCAGGGCCATGCCTGCATTGAGGTTGAAGCCGCGCACATCCAGCAATTCGGCGAGGTCAATCTTGCCGTGCTCCACCACACGAATCGGCGCACGCCGGTTGATGCGGGTCAGGCGCTGGCTGAGCGCGTCGAAACGGGCGTCGTCTACCAGGTCGCGCTTGCTTACCAGCAGGCGGTCTGCAAAGCCGATCTGCGCCTGGGCAATGGTCTGGGTCAGGTGGTGCTCGGCGTGGGCCGCGTCCACCAGGGTGATGATGCCGTCGAGAAGATAGCGCTCGCGCAGTTCTTCATCGATAAAGAAGGTCTGGGCCACCGGCGCCGGGTCGGCCAGGCCGGTGCATTCGATCACCAGGCGGTCGAAGGCGATCTCGCCGCTGTCCAGGCGTTCGAGCAGCAGGTACAGGGCCTTGGTCAGGTCGGTATGGATGGTGCAGCACACGCATCCGTTGGACAGGGTCATGACTTGCACCGGCTCATCGCCCAACAGCTGGGTGTCGATGCCGGCGTCGCTGAATTCATTTTCTATCACGGCGATTTTCAAGCCGTGTTCGGCCTTGAGCAGGTGACGCAACAAGGTGGTCTTGCCTGCGCCGAGAAAGCCGCTGAGGACGGTGACGGGGATGGGAGAGGACAAAAATATTCTCCTTGAGGAAACACAACGCAAATGTGGGAGCGGGCTTGCCCGCGATTGCGATCTCACATTCAACATCTCTGTTGACTGACAGTCCGCCATCGCGGGCAAGCCCGCTCCCACAGGGGATCACATAGGCCCAACCCTATTGGGTCAACAGCACTTGGGCCCGCCCTTGCCGCCGTAACGGGCTTCCTGACGTTCCCGGAAGAACGTCTTGTAGTCCATCACCGGCTTGTCCGGGTGCTTGGTTTGCATATGCTCGACGTAGGTGTCGTAGTCGGGCATGCCGACCATCAGGCGCGCGGCCTGACCGAGGTATTTACCGAGGCGACCGATGTCATTGAACATGCTTGCAACCCTCTATCACGCGTCCGGCATGGCTTGGAATGGCGCTTCTTTATCCGTACGTTCCTTGCTGCCCCAGGCGGCTACGCCGACTTTGATCGCATAGAACAGGATGCTGAAGACCACGAACAGGAACAGCACCGTCAGTGTCGCGTTGGTGTAGGCGTTCCAGATCACGTGCTGCATCTGGTCGATGTTCTTCGCCGGGGCAAGGATCTGCCCGTTGGCCAGCGCATCGCTGTACTTCTTGGCCAGCGACAGGAAGCCGATTGCCGGGTTGGCGTCGAACAGCTTGATGAAGCCTGCAGTGGTGGTGCAGATCAGCAGCCACACAGCCGGCAACAGGGTGACCCAGATGTAGCGCTGGCGCTTCATTTTGATCAGGACAACGGTGGCGAGCATCAGCGCGATACCGGCCAGCATCTGGTTGGAGATGCCGAACAGCGGCCACAAGGTATTGATGCCACCCAGCGGATCGATGACGCCCTGGTACAGCAAGTAGCCCCACATCGCCACGCAGCCCGCCGTGGCAATCAGGTTGGCGGTCCAGGACTCGGTACGCTTGAGCGCCGGGACGAAGGAGCCGAGCAGATCCTGGAGCATGAAGCGACCGGCACGGGTACCGGCGTCAACGGCGGTCAGGATGAACAGCGCCTCGAACAGGATCGCAAAGTGGTACCAGAATGCCATGGTGTTTTCACCCGGCAGGACACTGTGCAGGATCTGCGCGATACCAACCGCCAGGGTCGGCGCACCGCCAGCACGGGCCAGGATAGTGGTTTCACCGATATCGTTGGCCACCGCCTGCAGCGCTTCCGGGGTAATCGCAAAACCCCAACTGCTGACGGTCTGCGCCACGGTCACCACATCACTGCCAACCACGGCAGCCGGGCTGTTCATGGCGAAGTACACACCCGGTTCGATCACCGAGGCGGCGACCATGGCCATGATGGCCACGAAGGACTCCATCAACATACCGCCGTAGCCGATGTATCGGGCGTTGGTTTCGTTGTCCAGCAGTTTGGGCGTGGTGCCCGAGGAAATCAGGGCGTGGAAGCCAGAGACCGCACCACAGGCGATGGTGATGAACAGGAACGGGAACAGGCCGCCCTTCCACACCGGACCGGTGCCGTCGATGAACTGGGTCAGCGCGGGCATTTTCAGGTCAGGCATGGTGACCAGGATGCCAATCGCCAGGGCGATGATGGTGCCGATTTTCAGGAAGGTCGACAGGTAATCGCGCGGCGCCAGGATCAGCCATACCGGCAATACCGCCGCCACGAAGCCATAGCCGACCAGCATCCAGGTGATCTGGATCCCGGTGAAGGTGAAAGCCTTGGCCCATACCGGGTCAGCGGCAATCTGCCCGCCCAGCCAGATCGAACCCAGCAGCAACAGCACGCCAATGATCGAGATTTCGCCGATGCGGCCCGGGCGGATGTAGCGCATGTACACGCCCATGAACATCGCAATCGGGATGGTCGCCATCACCGTGAAGATGCCCCACGGGCTTTCGGCCAGGGCCTTGACCACGATCAGCGACAGTACCGCCAGGATGATGATCATGATCAGGAAACAGCCAAACAGCGCGATGGTCCCGGGAATACGGCCCATTTCTTCGCGGACCATGTCCCCCAGGGAACGGCCGTTGCGACGGGTGGACAGGAACAGGACCATAAAGTCCTGCACCGCCCCCGCCAGCACCACGCCGGCAATCAGCCACAGGGTGCCGGGCAGGTAGCCCATCTGCGCAGCCAATACCGGGCCGACCAGCGGCCCCGCGCCGGCAATGGCGGCGAAGTGGTGACCAAAGAGAATATGTTTGTTGGTCGGCACATAGTCCAGACCGTCGTTGTTGAGCACTGCGGGGGTGGCCCGCCGTGAATCGAGTTGCATCACATTATTGGCGATGAACAGGCTGTAGTAACGATATGCCACCAGATAGATGGCGACTGCCGCGACAACAATCCACAAGGCGTTGATCGCCTCGCCGCGCCGCAAAGCCACTACGCCCAGGGCGCACGCTCCTACGATTGCCAGCAACAGCCAGGGTAGATGGCGTAGCAGGCTATTATTATTTTTCATTTTTATATTCCAGCCAGGTTGGACAGAAAGACAGCCAGTCCGAGTTTAGCGCGCTGCGCCCTAAAGACCAGCCCCCTACGTTGGTCTAGAGCCTTGCCGGGGTGAAAAAAGCAGAAATAACGTCGCCATGATGGCGCAAGGCTACAATCCTTGTACCTACAGAGGGCTTCACCATGAGCGACCAGCCATCCGATCGACGCCGTTTTCGGCGGATTGCCTTCGATGCCAGGACCGAACTCAAGCAAAACGGCCAGCAATGGCCGGTGCAACTGGTGGATTTATCGCTCAAGGGGCTGCTGGTGCAAAAGCCAGCGCCGTGGCTGGGCAGGGGTGACGAGCCGTTTGATGTGGACATTCATCTGGACGCCGAGACCGATGTGCATATGCAAGTGCGGTTAACCCATGACGACCAGGGTCAACTTGGGTTTGTCTGCGAGCATATCGACCTGGATTCGATCACCCATTTGCGCAGGCTGATCGAGCTCAACCTGGGGGATGAGGAGGAATTGCATCGGGAGCTGGGCGAACTGCTCAACATCTAACCAGCTCCCTGTAGGAGCCGGCTTGCCGGCGCCTACAGGGGTTGTGGTGTTGCGGGTTACTCGAATAGCGCATCCAGGGCCTGTTCCAGGCGCGTCACCGCAATAATGTGCAACCCCGGCGGCGCCTCCTTCGGCGCATTGCCTTTAGGCACGATAGCCCGCTTGAAGCCATGCTTGGCCGCCTCCTTCAGACGCTCCTGGCCGCTGGGCACTGGACGCACTTCACCCGACAGGCCCACCTCGCCAAACACCAGCAGGTCGTGGGGCAGTGGCCGATTGCGCAGGCTCGACATCACTGCCGCCATCAATGCCAGGTCCGACGCGGTTTCCAGCACCTTGACGCCGCCGACCACGTTGAGAAACACGTCCTGGTCGTGGGTGGGAATCCCGCCGTGGCGATGCAGCACCGCCAGCAACATCGCCAGGCGGTTCTGATCCAGGCCCAGGGTCACGCGGCGGGGGTTGGCCAGATGGCTATCGTCCACCAGGGCCTGGACTTCCACCAGCATCGGCCGGGTGCCCTCCCACGTCGCCATTACCACGCTGCCCGGCACCTCTTCCTGGGCGCGGGTCAGAAAGATCGCCGAAGGGTTGGAGACTTCTTTCAGCCCCCGGTCCGTCATGGCAAACACCCCCAGTTCGTTGACCGCACCAAAACGGTTTTTCACCGCCCGCAACAGACGCAGGCGCCCGTCGGACTCCCCCTCGAAATACAACACCGTATCGACCATATGCTCCAACACGCGCGGGCCGGCCAATGCGCCTTCCTTGGTGACATGGCCCACCAGGAAAATCGCCGTGCCACTCTGTTTCGCGTAGCGCACCAGCAAGGCTGCACTCTCGCGCACCTGGGACACCCCACCCGGCGCCGACTGCAGTTGCTCGGTGAAAATCGTCTGGATCGAGTCGATCACCATCACCTTGGGTTTTTCCACCCGGGCGGTGGCAATGATGCTTTCGATACAGGTTTCGGTCATGACCCGCAGTTGGTCCTGGGGCAAGCCCAGGCGACGCGCGCGCATGGCCACCTGTTGCTGGGATTCTTCGCCAGTGACGTACAGGGCCGGCATGCGGCTGGCGATGCTGCACAGGGTTTGCAGGAGGATGGTCGATTTGCCGATGCCCGGATCACCGCCGATCAGGACCACCGAGCCATCCACCAGGCCGCCACCGAGCACCCGGTCAAGCTCGCCGGAAGCGGTGGAGAAGCGCGGGATTTCTTCGACACTGACTTCAGCCAGGGTCTTGATCTGGGCTTGCTGCCCGGTCCAACCAGAGCGGCCGCTGGGCGCCGCCGCACCGCCGCTTTCAATCATGGTTTCAGTGAGGGTGTTCCACGCACCGCACTCGCCACACTGGCCCGCCCATTTGGGAAAGGTCGCGCCGCACTCCGTGCAGCCGTACATGCGCTTGGCCTTTGCCATCCGAGAACCTCCAACCGAAAAACCGCGATGATAGCTCAGCGTGGCGCTGCGGTACGGATTTCACCGTTGGCCAATCGTGTAGCGCTGTTGCCCAGCGGGTCTTCAGCCTCCAGGTCCGCGCCCCGGGCCTTGAGTGCGTCGAGCAACTCGACACGTTTGAACAGCCCGGCGTACATGGCCGCCGTCTGTCCTGCACCATTGCGTTGGTCGGGATTGCAGGCCGTGCCCAGCAAGCGCCGGGCAATGCGCAGCTCGCCCTTGAAGATCGCGCCCATCAGCGCCGTATTGCCGCGTTTGTCCTGGACACAGGCATCGGCCCCCGCTGCCAGCAGTCGCTCCACCGCCGGCCCCTGCCCGTGGTAGGCCGCCAGGATCAACGCGGTGTAGCCCTTGTCATCCACCGTATTCAGGGAATAGCCGGACTCGATAAAGGTGTTGAGCATTTCCACGTCGCCGCGCCGGGCGGCGTCGAAGTAATAATCCTGTAACTGCGCCTTGAGGGCCTGCGGGTCAGCGAACACGCTCAAGGACCAGCAGGCCAATAGTGCCCCTATAAAGCTACGCATCATCAACATCCTCTGTAGCCCTGTAAGAGCCGGCTCGCCGGCGATGAGGCCCGTGGAGCCCGTTGCGACCTTCAGGCCGCCATCGCCGGCAAGCCGGCTCCTACAAGGAAATGTTGCGTTAGTCGGTCAGTTTTTCCGCCAGCGCCTTGACCCGCGCCAGGTCGCCCTTGGCAACCTTGGCCACGCCAGTGCCGTATTCCGGGTCGGCTTTGTAGAGGAACGACAGGATGATGTGCTTGCTGACATCATCGGTGGTCGCCAGGGAGCCACCGAAGTTGTCGATCAAGTCCTGGCGTTCCTTCTTGTTGAAGGAGCGGTACAAGTCGCCCGCCTGCTTGAAGTTCTGCTCGCGCTGAATCTTCGCCTGCTGGGTGCTGCCGGCCAGTGGCATCTGGCTGTAGCGCGCACTTTGCGGTTCTTCCCGAGGAGCCAGGCGGCTTGGCTGATAGTTCACGCCGCTGGTGGTCTTGCCGAAGTTCATCGCGCCATCCTGGTTGCCGTTGTTGACGGTGACCCGTGGAGCGTTGATCGGCAATTGCAGGGCATTGGCCCCCAGGCGATATATTTGCGTATCCGAGTAAGAGAACACCCGGCCTTGCAGCAGGCGGTCTTCCGACGGCTCGATGCCCGGTACCAGATTCGCCGGGGCCATGGCCACCTGCTCGGTTTCCTGGAATACATTGCCCGGGTTACGGTTCAGTACCATTTGCCCGACTTTGCGCTCGGGAACATCGGGCCAGATCTTGGTGGCGTCCAAGGGGTCGAAATCAAACTTGGCCAGTTCTTCGGGCTTGAGCACTTGTACATACAAGTCCCACTTGGGGAAGTCGCCCTTGTTGATATGGGTGACCAGGTCGTTGGTCATATGGCTGTAATCACGGCCCTGGACCTCGACAACTTGCTTGGGGTCCAAGTTCTTGATGCCTTGCAGGCTCTTCCAGCGAAACTTGACGTAGTGCACCTCGCCCTTGGCGTTGATCAACTTGTAGGCATGTACACCATTACCGTCCATCTCCCGATAACTGGCAGGAGTGCCGGAGTCTGAATACAACTCGGTGAGGGTGCGGGTGGACTCGGGAACATGGGAGAAGAAGTCAAAACGGCGGGAGTCATCATCCAGGTTAGTGCGCGGGTCCGGTTTGAACGCATGCACCATGTCCGGGAACTTGATCGCATCGCGAATAAAGAAGGTCGGGAAGTTATTGCCTACCAGGTCCCAATTACCTTCGGTGGTATAGAACTTGGTGGCGAAACCACGCGGGTCGCGCAGGGTTTCCGGAGAGTGATTGCCATGGACTACGGCGGAGAAACGCACAAACACCGGCGTGCTCTCACCTGCGGCAAACACCTTGGCCTTGGTCAGGTCGCTGAGGTTATCGGTGACGGTGAAGGTCCCGTGGGCGCCGGTGCCGCGGGCATGTACCACACGCTCCGGGATGCGCTCTCGGTCAAAGCGCTGCAGCTTCTGGATCAGTTGTACATCCTGCAGCAGGACCGGGCCGTTGGCGCCTGCGGTCTGCGAATTCTGGTTGTCGCCCACTGCCGCGCCATTATCGCGCGTCAGGTTGGCGGCACTGACCGACAACGATAATAGGCTGGTACTGGCAATCAACAGCAGATTGCGCGCAGCAATAGACCTGCGGCTAATAAGGTTTTTCATCATGCAATCCTCTGGTTTTTGTTAAATGCACTTTTACAGGTGCTTGCCAGAGGCTAGTGACCCTGGCGCCAGAAGATAAATAGAAAACTCACACCAGCCCGATTGAAAAAATAATGTGGTAAGCCACTGAAATAGCGGGTATTTCGCGCGCGATTGATGGCACTTTGCAAACTATTTGCGTTTTTATGTGTCGATTACAGCGAACAGTGTTAACAGTTGTGTCGAGCAAGTCACTGCAGACTGACTTACACTGAGTTCCTCTCCTCTCAACTGTAACAAGGAATAACCTATGGGCGTGATCAGTGAGTTCAAGGCCTTCGCGGTCAAAGGTAATGTGGTCGACATGGCGGTCGGTATTATCATCGGCGCCGCCTTCGGCAAAATTGTTTCATCCTTTGTAGGCGATGTAGTGATGCCTCCAATCGGCCTGTTGATCGGCGGCGTGAACTTCGGCGACCTGGCGGTAACGCTCAAGGCAGCCCAAGGCGATATCCCGGCAGTGGTCCTGGCGTACGGCAAGTTCATCCAGAGCATCATCGACTTCGTGATCGTCGCATTCGCGATCTTCATGGGCGTCAAGGCCATCAACCGCCTCAAGCGTGAAGAGGCCATTGCACCTAGCCTGCCACCTGTGCCGACCAAGGAAGAGGAACTGCTGGGGGAGATCCGCGATCTGCTCAAGGCCCAGAACAGCAAGCCTCTGTAGCCGACCCGCGACACCTGTCGGCCACACAAAAGGCGCCCCTTATCGGGCGCCTTTTTTCTACCAGTAGTTTTCTACCGCCACCTGCCCTGGCCGACGCGTCAGGCTCAACTGCATGTCGCGCTGTTTGAGCAATTGCCGGGTGTCATCGATCATCTGTGGATTGCCGCAAATCATTACCCGCGAATGCTCTGGCGTCAGGGCTACGCCAGCCGCGCGTTCCAGCTCGCCATTTTCGATCAGGGTAGTGATACGCCCATTCAATGCGCCCGGGTGCTGCTCACGGGTCACGATGGGCAGGTAGGTGAGTTTATGGGCGTACTCGCTCAGGTACTCACGCTCGCCCAATTGCTTGATAAGTGTCTGGTAGGCCAGTTCCCGCGCCTCCCGCGCACTGTAGACCAGGATGATCCGTTCGAACTTCTCCCAGACTTCAAAGTCCTGCAGGATCGACAGAAAAGGCGCAATGCCGGTACCGGTGCCCAACAGCCACAGGTCGCGGCCATCGATAAATCGATTCAGGGTCAGGAAGCCGGTGGCCTGGCGCTCCACCAACAATTCATCACCTACGCGCAGGCGGCTCAGCTCACTGGTGAACTCGCCACCGGGAACCACAATGGAGAAAAACTCCAGGAACTCATCAAAGGGTGACGACACCACCGAATAAGCACGCCATACCAGACTGCCATCGGGCTTGGTCACGCCCAGGCGAACAAACTGCCCGGCGGTAAAACGAAAACCCGGGTCGCGGGTGGTACGCAGGGTAAAGAGGCTGGGGGTCAACGACTGCACGTCGATCAGGGTCTGGCGTGTGAATTTTTCCGCACTGGCCGTCATGGAAGGCTCCGGTCTACAGGTAACCCCTAGTGTCACCCAAAGTGGCGCCCGGAAACACCGCCGGTTTGTAGTGACATCTCGTCGGACAGGCCTGCGGGCCTCGGATTCAGACGTTCTGGAGAAACGCCGCACCCAGGTTCCCTGGCGTTTACACCCCTGGCAAAACTGATAAAAACCGCTGCACTAAGTGCGAAATATCCCACCCCGGCTTTAGATGCTGTCCTACACTCGATCCGGTGATGTTATAGGAAGTACGTCATGCACAAATCGGTATGAACCCCATGGAGAGTTATCGATGGTCAACTGGCGCAACACACGTCTCCCCCGACTGGAAGGTGAGGATGAGGTGACCACAATGTTCGAGGCGGCCCTGAACATTACCTATGAGTTAGGCTTCGAATACTGCGGATTTACCATGGGCTCCAATGCCATTTATCGACCGATCCAGAACATCAACCTCAACAACTATCCAGATGAATGGAACACCCTCTACAAAACACAGCACTACATCGAGCTGGACCCGCTGGTCAGTCACTGCAAGCACAATGTGCTACCGATTGTCTGGGAGGAAAAAACCTTTTCAGCAGTCCCTGATATGTGGGCGCATGCACAAACCCATGGGCTGAGTCATGGCTGGGCCCAGTCGGTGCATGACTTCCGCGGTTTTTTCAGCATGATCAGCCTGGGGAGACGCAATGGCCCTGTGCAAGCCCATGAACTCTATGAAAAGACCGGCCAGGTACTGTGGATATGTCATGCCCTGCACACCGTTGCGGCCCAGAACTACGTCAAGGAACCGGACTTCCAGTGCCCCACCAAACTTACCAGTCGCGAAACCGAGATCCTGCAATGGTCGGCGCTGGGCAAGACCGCTGCCGATATCGCCACGATTTTGTGCCTGTCAGAGCGCACCGTGGGTTTTCATATCAGCAGCGCGATGAGAAAGCTTGGGGTCAACAATAAGATTGCCGCCGTGATCACCGCCGTAAAACATGGCCTTTTTTAAGCACCGCCGGTTAAAAACACCGAATGTAATCCGTTGGAAAAAAACGTAACATTTACGGCCAGTTCTGAGTGATGACGCCGCCCATCAACGCTCGCGTCGCAGTCCACTCAGAAGGTTCCTCGGCCAGCCGGGAACACCCGTCGATTATCCAGAGTTTCCCCCGCCATGCCCCTGCTCCAAAGCCCCTTCGCCGAACTCGACCTGATCCGCCAGCCCGAGCAGCAGAATGAACCGCTGCAAGCGTTCGATGCCGCCGACGAATATCTGCTCGCCTACCTCGCCGAGCAGCAACCGGCCAGCAGCACCCGCGTGCTGGTACTCAATGACAGCTTTGGCGCACTGGCGGCCAGCCTTGAGGGGCATGCGCATGTCACCACCAGCGGCGACTCGTTCCTCGGCACCCAGGCCCTGCAAAAAAACCTGGTGCGCAATCACAAGACCTTCGATGCCGTGACCGTTGTACCTGCCAGCCAGATTCCCAGCGGGCCATTCGACCGCGTATTGATCCGGGTACCTAAAACCCTGGCGTTGCTGGAAGAACAACTGATCCGCCTGCAAGGCCAATTGGCGCCCGGTGCTGAAGTGATCGCAGGCGCGATGGTCAAGCATCTGCCTCGGGCTGCCGGTGAACTGCTGGAGCGTTACATCGGGCCGATGCATGCTTCACTGGCGGTTAAAAAGGCACGCCTGCTGATCGCCACCCTGGCCGATCGGCCACAGGCCACATCGCCCTACCCTACACATTACCGCCTGGATGCTCCGCCCATCGAGCTGCTCAACCACGCCAATGTGTTCTGCCGCGAAGGCCTGGACATCGGCACCCGCGCTTTCCTCCCGCACCTGCCGCAAAACCTGGGCAGTGCCCGCGTGGCAGACCTGGGTTGTGGCAACGGGGTATTGGCCATTGCCAGCGCCCTGCAAAACCCCCAGGCGCACTACACCCTGGTCGACGAGTCTTATATGGCCGTGCAATCCGCGGCCGAAAACTGGCAGGCGGCACTGGGTGATCGGGCAGTGACCATTCGCCCCGGCGACGGCCTGGAGGACCAGGCACCGCAATCCTTGGACGTCGTGCTGTGCAACCCCCCTTTCCACCAACAGCAGGTAGTGGGCGATTTCCTCGCCTGGCGCATGTTCCAGCAAGCCCGTGAAGCGCTGGTGGTCGGTGGCGCCTTGTACATTGTCGGCAACCGCCACCTGGGTTATCACAGCAAGCTGGCGCGCCTGTTCCGCGGTGTCGAGCAGGTGGCAGCAACCCCCAAGTTTGTGATTCTCAAGGCCCGTAAATAATCCCAGGCAAAAAAAACCCTCCATCAAGGAGGGTCAAGACTGCATGGGATTTAGTGAGTGCTCAGGCCGGCTGCGTTCATAAACATGCGCATCAGGCTGGCCACCACGAACAGGGCCAGGACACTGCCGGTCCAGATCATCGCCAGCCAGCCCAGGCGCTGCCAGAGCGGCTTTTTCTCGGCCTGTTCGATGTCGTCCAGTGAAGGTTTACCGCTCATGGTGCAAGCCTCCTAGTGATAGCCGTCTTCATGGGTCACCTTGCCGCGGAACACGTAGTAGCTCCAGAAGGTGTAGCCCAGGATGAATGGGATGATGAACAGCGTGCCCACCAGCATGAAACCCTGGCTTTGTGGCGGCGCGGCGGCATCCCAGATCGAGACCGACGGCGGGATGATGTTTGGCCACAGGCTGATGCCAAGGCCACTGTAGCCCAGGAAGATCAGCACCAGCGTCAACAGGAACGGCGCGTAATGGGCATTGCGGGCCACGGCACGCACCAGCGCGTACATGGTCACCAGGACCAGGATCGGCACCGGCAGGAACCAGAACAGGTTCGGCAGGGTGAACCAGCGCGAGGCGATATCCGGATGGGCCAGCGGTGTCCAGATACTGACAATGCCAATCACCGCCAACACCACGAACGCCAGCGGCCGCGCGAGATTGTGCATCTGTTCCTGCAACTTGCCTTCAGTCTTCATGATCAGCCAGGTGCAGCCCAGCAGCGCATAGGCAACGATCAAGGCCACGCCGCAGAACAGGGCAAACGGCGTGAACCAGTCCAATGAACCGCCGGCGAACTGGCGGTCGACCACCGGGATGCCCTCAATGAACGCCCCCAGCGCCACGCCCTGGAAGAAGGTGGCTGCCAGCGAACCACCGATGAACGCCTTGTCCCACAGGTGGCGCTTGTCGTCCTTGGCCTTGAAGCGGAACTCAAAGGCCACGCCACGGAAGATCAGGCCGATCAGCATCAGGATCAGCGGCAGGTACAGCGCCGAGAGCACCACCGAATAGGCCAGCGGGAACGCGCCGAACAACGCCGCGCCCCCCAGGACCAGCCAGGTTTCATTGCCGTCCCAGACCGGGGCGACAGTGTTCATCATCACATCGCGATCGGTCTTGCCAGGGATGAAGGGAAAGAGAATGCCAATCCCCAGGTCAAAGCCATCCATGACCACGTACATCATGATGCCGAAGATGATGATCACGGCCCACATCAGCGGAAGATCAATACCCATGACTCAAATCCCCTTGTTCAGAGTGTCGCCGTGATCGGCGTCGCCACTGTCATCGGCCGCCGACAATGGACGCGCCGGGGTGCGTTTCTGCCCGGGCCCGCCGTGGGTCGGTTCGGTGCTTTCGTGGGTCACCGGACCTTTGCGCACCAGGCGCATCATGTAGCCCAGACCCGCGCCGAACAGGACAAAGTACACCACCACAAACAGCACCAGGGTGATGCTCATCTGCATCACACTATGGTTGGACGAGGCGTCCGCCGTGCGCATCAACCCGTAGACCACCCAGGGTTGGCGCCCGATTTCGGTGGTAAACCAGCCCGCCAGGATTGCAATCAACCCCGACGGGCCCATCCACAGCGTCAGATAGAGGAATGGTTTGTTGGTGTACATCTTGTCGCCCTTGCGCAGCCAGAGGCTGAACAGGCCGGTAAGAATCATCAGCATGCCCAGGCCGACCATGATCCGGAACGACCAGAACACGATGGTCGAGTTGGCGCGGTCCTCAGGCGGGAACTCCTTGAGGGCCGGCACTTGCTTGTCCAGGGAGTGGGTGAGGATCAGGCTGCCCAGGTAGGGGATTTCCACCTTGTACTTGGTTCGTTCTTCCTTCATGTCCGGCCAGCCGAACAGGATCAGCGGCGTGGGCTCATTACCGATGTTTTCCCAGTGACCTTCGATGGCCGCAATTTTTGCCGGCTGGTGCTTGAGGGTATTGAGGCCGTGGAAGTCACCGATGACCGCCTGGATCGGCGCGACAATCAGCGCCATCCACATCGCCATCGACAACATTGTACGAATCGCCGGGCTGTCTTTGCCTCGCAGCAGGTGCCAGGCCGCCGAGGAGCCAACAAAGAACGCAGTGGCGACAAACGCCGCCGTGGCCATATGCGCCAGGCGATAGGGGAACGAAGGGTTGAAGATCACCGCCAGCCAATCGGTCGGGATCACCTGGCCATTGACGATTTCAAAGCCTTGCGGTGTCTGCATCCAACTGTTGGAGGCGAGGATCCAGAAGGTCGAGATCAATGTACCGACGGCCACCATCACCGTGGCAAAGAAGTGCAGCTTGCGCCCGACCTTGTTCCAGCCGAACAGCATCACCCCAAGGAAGCCCGCTTCAAGGAAGAACGCGGTGAGCACTTCATAGGTCAGCAAGGGCCCCGTGATGGAACCGGCGAAGTCCGAGAAGCGGCTCCAGTTGGTGCCGAACTGATAGGCCATGACCAGGCCCGAGACCACACCCATGCCGAAGTTGACGGCAAAGATCTTCGACCAGAAGTGGTAGAGGTCACGGTAGGTATCGTTGCGGGTCTTGAGCCACAGGCCTTCCAGTACCGCAAGGTAACTGGCCAGGCCAATGGTGATGGCCGGGAACAGGATGTGGAACGAGATGGTGAATGCGAATTGAATTCGGGCGAGATCTAGCGCCTCCAAACCGAACATAAGTCTTCCTCTGTCAGGTAATACCGGTTGCAGCCGGGGAGGCCTGCACCTACTGCCCCCACGGATATGGAGTGTGGCGAATTGCAATTCGTTCTTTTTCTGACCGACCACGTAGGGATTCTGGCTTGATGCCCGCCATCTCAACGCCGCAATCAGCATTGATCTGGATCAAGCAACGGTGAAAGAGTAGCCCCATTTTCCGGGTTGGACCGTGTGGTCTTTTGCCGCGTGGCAGGTTGCCTCAGTGAAATAGATGCTTTGCTAAGGATATTGGCTTGTTAGCAACTATTTGTTACAGCTTGATGCTAATCTCACCGCTTCCCAGATTCAGTCCAGCCCGTGCCGATGCCCAGTGAAACCCCGCTGCTGTTACGCCATCACCGTCCGTTCATTGCGTTTTGGCTGGCACGGATCTTTACCGCCAGCGGCTTCCAGATGCTCACCGTGGCGATCGGCTGGAACCTCTACCAACTGACCGGCAATGTGCTGGACCTGGGGTTGGTAGGCCTGGTGGAATTTGTCCCAAGGGTGCTGTTCATGCTGCATACCGGGCATGTCGCCGACCGCTACGAACGGCGCCGGGTCGCCGCCATTTGCCAGACGTTGCAGGCGTTGATCGCCCTGGCGCTGGTCATCGGCAGCCTGACGGACAATGTCACCCGCGAGATGATTTTTATCCTCGCCTTCCTGCTGGGCTCGGCCCGCTCCTTTGAACTGCCCACCACCCAGGCGCTGTTGCCGAGCATCGTGCCCAGCGCCCTGTTTCCGCGGGCGGTGGCGGCGGCACAATCGGCCCAGCAATCGGCAACCATCGTCGCACCGGCCCTGGGCGGCCTGCTCTATGCCTTCGGCAGCGCCTGGGTGTATGGCCCCACCGTAGTGCTGTACCTGATTGCCTGCATGCTGACCCTCAACCTGCCCGCCCGGCAGACCCCTCTGAACAAGGGCAAGGCCACCCTGGACTCGTTGCTGGCGGGGATTCGTTTTATCCGCAGCCGGCCGGACATCCTCGGCGCGATTTCCCTGGACCTGTTCGCCGTGCTGTTGGGCGGTGCCACGGCGTTGCTGCCGGTGTTTGCCAAGGACATTCTGCTGACCGGCCCCTGGGGCCTGGGGCTGCTGCGCTCGGCGCCGGCGGTTGGGGCGCTGTTGATGTCATTGTGGCTGGCGCGGTTTGCCGTGGACCGCCACGTGGGCCGCGTGATGTTTACCGCCGTCGGGGTATTTGGCGTGGCGACCATTGCCTTCGGCCTGTCCACCTCGTTCTGGTTCTCGCTGGCGGTGCTGGTCGTGCTGGGGGCGGCGGACATGATCAGCATGGTGATCCGCGCCTCTTTCGTCCAACTGGAAACCCCCGATGAAATGCGCGGGCGGGTCAGTGCGGTCAATGGCTTGTTTATCGGGGCGTCCAATCAATTGGGCGAATTCGAGTCCGGCGTCACCGCCCACTGGCTGGGCACGGTACCCGCCGTGGTACTGGGCGGGGTCGGCACGCTGGTGGTGACCGGGGTGTGGATCAAGCTGTTCCCGACGCTGGCCAAACGGGACCGTATGCATACGCCGGTCGAGGCACCGTAACCTTGTAGGAGCCATCACTGGATGCGTAACTGAGTCACCAGGGTATTGCGCGGCGCGTTGATCGACGTATTGCTGTACTCGAACCAGCCCGCTGCACGAACATCCACGTCAAACACATAGATGTAGCCCATCAGCGTACCGGCACCATTACACGCCTGGCTGATGGAGCCCACCTGGCAAATCGCCGTCTTTTGCCCCGCAAGCCGCGTCCCATCAAAGGTGGCGATGGAGTTATTGCCCAGCCCCACCTCCATCACCGAGATCCGCGTCAGCCCACGGTGCTGGCACTGCCGGGTGCTGTCGGCGCCCTCGGCGAGGGACTCGTTGCACGCCTGGGACTGCACCTGGAACACCCGCACCTCGCTCAAGGCCGGTGCAGGCGCGCCCCACGCCGGTGCCGCCGCCAGCCACAGGCCGATACAGGCGAACGGAGCTAGACTCCACGCGATGGCTTTTTTCATGCTCTGAATGACCCTGGACTGAACGTCGACGGAGTATGCCTTATGGCCACATTCAACAAAACCGAGGCCGGGCGCCACAGGCCGTCGACCTGCTGGTATGATGCGCCGCTTTTTCCGATCCTCTGTAGAAAACACGCAGCGCTTGGCGCAGTTTGTGCTTTGACTTTGAGGTCAACAAATCACGGCGCCAAACGCGCCACAGGGAGCAGGCATGCTGGAAAAGCTGTTTCAACTCAAGGCACACAACACCAACGTGCGTACCGAGATTCTGGCCGGTATCACGACATTCCTGGCCATGGCCTACATCCTGTTCGTCAACCCGAGCATCCTCGGCGAGACCGGCATGGACAAGGGCGCGCTGTTTGTCGCCACTTGCCTGGCGGCGGCCATCGGCTCGACGATCATGGGCCTGATCGCCAACTACCCGATTGCCCTGGCACCGGGCATGGGCCTGAACGCCTTCTTCACCTACACCGTGGTCCTGCACCTGGGCCATACCTGGCAAGTGGCACTCGGTGCGGTATTCATCTCTGCCGTGCTGTTTTTCCTGCTGTCGATCTTCCGCATCCGCGAATGGATCATCAATGCCATCCCCCTGCCCCTGCGCTCGGCGATTGCCGCCGGTATCGGCCTGTTCCTCGCGCTGATTGCCCTGCATAACGCCGGGATCGTGGTGAGCAACCCGGCGACCATGCTGGGCATGGGCGACCTGGCGAAGCCGGCGCCGATCCTGGCCACCCTGGGTTTCTTCCTGATCGTGGCCCTGGAAGCCCTGAAAGTGCGCGGCGCCGTGCTGATCGGCATCCTCGCCGTGACCGTCGCGGCCATCGCGCTCGGTGTCACCCCGTTCGGCGGCGTGGTATCGATGCCACCGTCCCTGGCCCCGACCTTCCTGCAGCTGGATATCGCCGGCGCCCTCGACGTGGGCTTGATCAGTGTGATCTTCGCCTTCCTGTTCGTTGACCTGTTCGACAACTCCGGCACCCTGATCGGCGTCGCCAAGCGCGCCGGCCTGATGGGCAAGGACGGCCACATGCCGAAAATGGGCCGCGCCCTGATCGCCGACAGCACCGCGGCCATGGCCGGTTCGCTGCTGGGCACCTCGACTACCACCAGCTACATCGAATCGGCTGCCGGTGTGAGTGCCGGTGGCCGCACCGGCCTGACCGCCATCGTGGTGGCGATCATGTTCCTGCTGGCGCTGTTCTTCTCGCCGCTGGCGGCCAGCGTCCCGGCGTTTGCCACCGCACCTGCGTTGCTGTTTGTCGCAGTGCTAATGACTTCGGGCCTGGCGGAAATCGACTGGGACGATATTACTGTTGCCGCACCGGTGGTGATCACCGCCCTGGCGATGCCCTTCACTTACTCCATCGCCAACGGCATCGCCTTCGGCTTCATCGCCTGGACCGGTATCAAGCTGCTGACGGGCCGCTACCGTGAACTCAACCCAGCGCTGGTGATCCTGTCGATCCTGTTCGTGATCAAGCTAGGCTGGTTCCCCGCATGACTTTCGATGCAACAAGTTACGCCCTGCAACTGCAAGAAAAGGTCACGCGCTTGCGTGACCTGCTCGCACCGTTCGACGCGCCCGAGCCGCAGGTATTCGATTCGCCCTTGCAGAACTTCCGCCTGCGCGCCGAGTTCCGCCTGTGGCGCGAAGAAGGCCAGCGCCACTACGCGATGTTCTCCCAGGATGACAAGCGCACGCCGATCCTGATCGAAGAGTTCCCCATCGCCAGCCTGCGCATCAACCAGTTGATGCCGCAGCTCAAGGCCGCCTGGCAAGCCAGCGCCGCCCTGAGCCACAAGCTGTTCCAGGTGGAATTCCTCACCACCCTGGCCGGCGACGCGATGATTACACTGTGCTATCACCGCCCGCTGGACGAGCATTGGCATACGGCGGCCAACAAGCTGGCTGCCGACCTGAACGTCAGCATCATCGGCCGCTCCAAAGGCAAGCGCGATGTGATCGGCCGCGATTACGTGGTCGAGCAACTCGATGTCGGCGCTCGCACCTTCAGCTATCGCCAGCCCGAAGGCGCCTTCACCCAGCCCAACGGCACGGTGAACCAGAAGATGCTCAACTGGGCCTATGACGCCCTGGGCGATCGCAACGATGACTTGCTGGAGCTGTATTGCGGCAACGGCAACTTCACCCTGCCCCTGGCGACCCGCGTGCGCAACGTGCTGGCCACCGAGATCAGCAAGACGTCGGTCAACGCCGCCCTGAGCAACCTCGATGAAAACGCAGTGGATAACGTCACCCTGGTGCGCCTGTCCGCCGAAGAACTGACCGAAGCCCTGAACGACGTGCGGCCGTTCCGGCGCCTGCACGGCATCGACCTCAAGAGCTACGCGTTCGGCAGTGTGTTCGTCGACCCGCCCCGCGCAGGCATGGACCCGGACACCTGCGAGTTGACCCGGCGCTTCGAGAACATCCTGTACATCTCCTGCAACCCCGAAACGTTGGCGGCGAACATCGCGCAGTTGCACGATACGCACCGCATCACCCGCTGTGCGATGTTCGACCAGTTCCCGTGGACCCACCATATGGAATCGGGCGTGTTGCTGACCCGGCGCTAACCCCTCACGCTACAGCGATGCAAAATGTGAGGTTTAGGTGGGAGCGGGCTTGCCCGCGCCCACACAATCAAAACCTGTATTCGAGCATCCCGCTCAACGTACGGCCCCGTGCCAGGCTGAGGTTGTTGGCATCGCCCATGGCCACGAAATAGGCTTCGTCGGTGGCGTTTTCCAGGGCCAGGCCGAGGTTCAAGTGGTCGGTCATCCAGTAACTGGCGTACAGGTCGTAGAGGGTGTATTGCGGCCACAGTGCCTGGTCGATGAAGTCGTAGCCATGCTGGTCGAGGTTGGCGCCATTGCCCGAGCTGTAGCGCACCCGCACCCCGGTATCCAGGCGTTTTTCCAGGAAGCACGCGCCCAGGGTCAGTGAGCCGCGATCAGCCGGCATATAGGTGGCGTTGCCCATGATCCGGCCGCAGCTTTCCTTGTTGTTGGCCACTTCGTCGTCCAGCACTTCATAAGTCGTGACCGGCCTGATCCCCGGGCGACCATCCGGGCGAATGTAGGACTCGATACGCGTGGTCCTCGGCCCGCTGGTCTTGGCCCCGCCCATGTAATAGTTCTTCGAGCAGAAATCGTTGCTGCCGATCATATGGGTGTAGCTCAGGTTGGCGTAGGCCCGCCCCATGTCGTAGTTGAGTTGGTATTCCACACCGCGAAAGCGCGTCGCATTGGTGTTGTTGACATAGGCCATGGTCCCGAGAAAGCCGCCGACACTGGTCTCTGGCAAGCTGACGCTATGGTTGAGAAACGAGAAATTCTCGATCTTGGTATCGAAGTAGGCGACCTTCATGCCCAGGCGGTCGTCGTTGAAAAACAGCCCTTCCTTGAACACGTTGACGCCCATTTCCCAATCCCGCGACTCTTCGGCCTTCAGATAAGGGTTGGGAAACACCCGCTCTGACGAGCTGCCGCCATGGGGTCGACCGGTCATGAAGGTCTCCGTGACTGCCGGCGGGCGCCAGCCCTTGCCCCAGCGCGCATAGAGTTGCATCCACTCAAGCCCAGGCTTGATACCGATGCCGAAGGTGGGCGAGAAGTGCCCCTCTTCATTGTCGATATCAAACACCTCGGCCACCCGCTTGGCGCCCACCAGGCTGTTGTAGAAACGGTCACGCTTGTAGAGGGTCATCCCGGTCTGGCCTTCAAGCCGGTAGCGGTCGTACCGCAGGCCGGCATCCAGGGTCAGCCAGTTGTCGTATTCGTATTGCAGGTTATTGAACAGGCTGGCGATGGTGCGCTTGCCGCCCGGAGTGGCGCCTTCGGCGTACGGCAGCAGGCCCTGGAGGTTGACCGCCTCGACTTTGTTGCTGCGCGGTTTGAATTCGTCCTGGTACATCTCCAGGCCGTAGTTCCAGCTGACTCGCCCCAGCGTCTTGAAATCGAAGCGCGAGGTGTTGTCGGCCTGCAAGCCCCAGGTGTCGGTCTGGAAGTGATCGGTGTAGCCGCCGACCTCGTTGCCCGTGCCCGGCGTCGCCAGGTTCGGCGCATTGGTCCGCTCCAACTGCGTCGTGACGTAATACACCTTGGCCTTGAAGTCGATCAGTGGGTTGTCCGGGGTGTAGTTGTAGTCCAGCGCGACGTTCTTGGCGTTGAGGTTGTTCTTGCTCACACGCTGGTAGTAAACGCTTTGCGCATCATCGGCGGTATAGGCCCAGGCATCGTTGCTGTCGCTGTCGCTTTGCAGGTAGCTCAGTTGCACACGCTGATCGTTGGGCAGGTTCAGGCCCAGCTTGACGATCTGCGAGCGGGTCACGCTGCCCATATCGCCGACTTCGCTGTTCAACCAATCGTCAAATGCCTCGGGCTGGGCCTTGCGCGCGCGCAGGTTGGTACCGAGTTTCTGGTCGTTGTGGGTGCCTGCGCGGTAATCGCCAAAATGCCGCTCGCTGTACCCCAGCAGCACATCGCCGCGCTCGTCGCCGAAGGCAAACACGCCGCTGCCATTGAAGTGAGTGCCATTGCCCAGCTTGCCGATGCCATTACCCGCGCGCAGGCGCCCGCCGTATGCCTTGCCATCGGCCAGAAACTCACTGGCCTCCAGCGTCTTGAAAGACGCAATACCGCCAAGCACCGCCGCACCGCCCATGCCTGACTGGCTGCCTTTGTCGATCTCGATGCTGGAGACAAATTCAGGGTCGATCACCATCGTGCCATTGCGCTGCTGGTGGCCGTTGACGTTGAAGTTCTGGCGCATGCCATCGATGTTCATATTGACCCGACCGTAGTCCTGCACCCCGCGGATATTCACCGACAGGCCAGGGTCACGCTGATTGACGGCGGTATAGACGCCGGCGGTTTCTTCCAGCATGTCGGCGGCGTGCCGGGGTGGGCGTTTGTCGATCTGCTCGCGGGTAATCACCGCCACCGAGCGCGGGGTTTCATACACCCAGTCACTGGGTTTTCCGTGGGTATTGGCGTTGATGGTGGTGGTGCCGACGGTCAACGCACCATCCTGTTGGCCACTGACGCGATTGAGGGTGACCTGGCGCTCGCCGGTAAAGCGATACTCCACCGGCGCGCTGCCCAACAAGCGTCCCAGGCCTTCCTGAACACTGTACTGGCCCTTGAGCGCGGTGCTGCTCAGGCCTTGCAGGCGCGGGCTGTCGAACAGCACCTGCAAACCGGCCTGGTCGGCAAAGGCCAGGACTGCGCCACCCAGGGGCTGGGCGGGAACATCGAACATCAGCGTTGCAGGCTGCGAAGCCCCAGCCACGGGGGCGGCGGCGTGGGCCTGCCCTGCCGTGGCAAACAGGCCCAAGTGAATGGCCAGGGCCAACCGGCTGCCGGTGATGCGCCCTTTGATGATTGCAGACATCGTTGTGATCCCTTCGCTGAGCGTTTTTTGTTTATGCGAATACTTCTCGATTAGCAAGACGCGTCAGGTACAGGGACTCAGTAAGTGTTTTTGAAAATTGTTTAAGGGGCGACCAGAAATGCAGGATTTTGTAGGAGCCGGCTCCTACACAAAGGCAGTCGTCTGCACGGGGGTTTGCGGTGTGTCAGTAGATCAGGCTGACACCCGCCAGATCCAAGCGCCGCACCTGCAATTCTTCGGTCAAGGTGCCCAGTGCCGTATCCAGCATGTCGAGGCGCACCACCGCGCTGACTTCACGCTTGCCCAACTTGGCATTGGTCAGCACCACCCGGCCGGGGCGATAGCGATTGAGTTCTTCAACCACCTTGGCCAGCGGCTGGCGATCGAACACCAGCACCCCACGCCGCCAACTGGTGGCCCGGGCCAGGTCGAGGCCAGGCAGGTCACTCACCCCCGCCTGCGCACTGTAGCGGGCGGCCTGCCCTTCCCGTAGGACCGTGGTGTGCGGCCGCTCTTGCAGCGTCACTGCCACACTGTGTTGCAACACGCCCACCCACGCCTGGTCGTCGGTCTCGCGCCCGACCACAAAGCGGGTGCCGAGCGCTCGGGTTTGCCCGCCAGCACTCTGCACCACGAATGGCCGGGTCTCCTGCCCGACCATGGGGGCCACGTCAAAAATCGCCGAGCCGGCCAACAGGCTGATCCGCCGCTGCTCGCCATCGAAGTCCAGGCGGATGGCGCTGGAGGAGTCCAACTCCACAGTGCTGCCGTCCACCAGGCGCACCATGCGCACTTCGCCCTTGGCGGTCAGGTAGTCGGCCTGCATCTGCAACAAGGCTTGCGGCCCCTGCAACCAGCCGACTGCGGCGACCACCAGCAACAGCGCGACACTCGCAGCCACACGCCAGGGGCCTCGACGCCGGGCGCGACGCAGTGGCACACCCGCCGACGGTGGGCGCAGGCGATGCACGGGTGTGTCCAATTGCACCTCACCCAGGGCCGCCCAGGTCAGCCGGGCAAACTCCAGTTCTGCGGCGTGACGGCTGTCGCTGGCCATCCAGCGCTGCAGTTCGACGTGTTCTTGCGCATCCAGCCCACCGGCATGCAAGCGCACCGCCCAATCGGCGGCGACCTCAGTAATGCTGGGTGGGTGCGACTCCTGGCTATTCACGTGTGAGTCTCGAATTCTCGTTGTATGAAACTGTGACGTTTGAGCAGCGCTTTTTCCGTAATTCATTTAACAGATGGCGTCACATCGCCCTCCCGCAGACGCTGCATGACATGTGCCAGCGCCTTGGCCAGATGCTTTTGCACTGAACTGTCGGAAATTTCAAGGTGCCGTGCGACCTGAGCGTGGGTCATGCCCTCGACACGGTTAAGGCGGAAAATCTGCTGGGTACGCTCCGGCAACTCGGCCAACGCCTGCTTCAATGCCTGTCGTTGTTGTTGCGCCATGGCCTGAGCCTCCAACCCGGCCACTTCATCTTCAATCGCGGCCAGCGCTTCATGGGGCACAGAGTCGGTCTTGCGCCGTGCCTCCTGGCGGATGTGGTCGATCAACAGGTTGCTTGCCGTGCGGTAGAGATAACCCTGGGAGTTGTCGATCGGCTCGCCGGAGGGCTTTTGTGCCAGGCGCAGGAAGCTCTCCTGCACCAGATCGGCCGCCAACTGAGGGTCCCGCACCTTGCGCAGCAGATACCGACGCAGGGTATCGGCATGCTTGAGAAACAGGCCCTTGAGATCCACGTCCGACAAACCGACTCCCTGGGGTGCAAAGGAAACAGGCGGGCATCTTAAGCGTTGTCGAGAATGATTTTCAATTGATATCAGCGCTTGGGCAGCGCCGGCAGATTTTATTCAACGTTCGATAATCGAACGGTTATCCACGCCACGGCACTTGGTCAATTGACCAAATTAACCATTCAGTACATTTTGTCCTCATCAACAAAAACAACACTGGAGATACCCCATGCCGCCTGTTGTGCGGGTCCTCAACGGCCCTAACCTGAACCTGCTCGGTAGCCATGAACCCTTGCGCCATCACTCCTTTGTTTCCCCTATCGCCGAGGCCGTGCTCGCCGGCTTTGGCAGCCATGGCTATCACCTGGCCCTGGAGCATTTCAGCCGGGTGCTCAAATGAAACCACGTATCCTCGCCGGCCTGATCGGTGCCGGCATCCAGGCTTCCCGCACGCCGGCCCTGCATGAGCAGGAAGGCGACTGCCAAGGCTTGCGCTACCTGTATCGCCTGATCGACCTGGATCAGTTGCAACTGGACAGCAGCACCCTGCCCGAGCTGCTCAAGGCCGCCGAGCAGATGAACTTCACCGGTCTGAACATCACCTACCCGTGCAAGCAAGCGATCCTGCCATTGCTCGATGAACTGTCACCCGAAGCCCGGGGCATCGGCGCGGTCAACACCGTGGTCTGGCGCGACGGCAAACGCATCGGCCACAACACCGATTGCCTGGGCTTTGCCGAAGGATTTCGCCGTGGCCTGCATGACGCCCCGCGCCAGCGTGTGGTGCAGATGGGGGCCGGTGGCGCGGGCGCGGCGGTCGCCCATGCGCTGTTGGCCGAAGGTGTCGGGCAGTTGAGTCTTTTCGATGTGAACACTGACCGTGCCCACGGCCTGGCGGCTAACCTCAACCAGCATTTTGGCGCTGGCCGGGCATGTACTGGCAATGATCTGGAGCGCGCAATGGCGGCGGCTGACGGCCTGGTCAACAGCACGCCCATGGGCATGGCCAAGCTGCCGGGCATGCCCGTACCAGCAGCGTTGTTGCACGCGGATCTATGGGTCGCCGAGATCGTCTACTTCCCGCTGGAAACCGAACTGCTGCGCACGGCCCGGGCCTTGGGCTGTCGCACGCTGGATGGGGGCAATATGGCCGTGTTCCAGGCGGTGAAAGCGTTTGAGTTGTTCAGCGGTAAGCCGGCAGATGCGCAGCGGATGCTGCAACACTTTCAACAGATGAACGACTGACCTCGTAGGAACCGGCTTGCCGGCGATGAGGCCCGTGAATTCTGCGGTGATTTTGAGGGTGCCATCGCCGGCAAGCCGGCTCCTACAGGTGCATGTCTGCCTGCAGGTAACGCAGCACCGACTCACAGATCATCGCCCGATGCCGCTGCTTGATCACTTCATCCGACAACTCGGTCTGAAAAATCTCACTGAAGGTATGGCGGTTGGACACCCGGTAAAAGCTGAACGAATTGATCAGCAAATGCACATCCAGCGGCTCCAGCCCCGAGCGGAATACCCCCTGCTCCGCACCCCGGCGCAAGGTTGCGCCCAGCGCTTCAAGGATATTGCTGTTCATCGCCTTGATCGCATCCGACTGTTTCACATACTCGGCGTTGTGAATGTTCTCGATGCTGACAATCCGCACGAAATCCACATTCTGGTCATGGTGGTCGAAGGTGAACTCCACCAGGCGCCGGATCGCCTCCCGCGGCTCCAATTCGGTGAGGTTCATCCGGGTCTCGGTGTTACGGATATCGCCGTAGAGCTTTTCCAGGACCTCGACGTACAGCTGCTCCTTACTGCCGAAGTAGTAATAGATCATGCGCTTGGAGGTGTGGATGCGCTCGGCGATGGCGTCCACCCGCGCTCCCGAAAGCCCCTGCTGCACGAACTCGACAATGGCTTCTTGCAGAATGTTCTCGCGGGTCTTTTGCGGGTTGTTCTTGCGGCTCTTGCGCGGCGCCACGGGGGTGGCGGGCAATTCGGACGTCGGGGTCATGGTGCGCTCACGGCCATCTATGCAGGCCGTGATTATGGGCCGCCACGCCTTACGAAGGAAGCGCCAACGCCCTACAACTTGGCCTGGCGCAGTGCACCGCTGCGCGACTTGGCCATGGCCGCCAGGCGCACCGCCACATTGGCGGCGCCATAACCGGCATAACCGTTTTTGCGCTGGATAATCTCGAAGAAAAACCGCCCCTCGAAGGGCTCGGTGTACACATGAAACAGCTCACCGCCCTGGGCATCACGGTCGTACAACACGTTGTAGTACGCCAGTTCGCTGAGGAACTGATCGTCGAAATCAAAACGCGCCGCCAGGTCATCGTAGTAATTGAGCGGGATATCCAATAGCGGCACGCCCGCCTCCTTGGCCCGGCTGACCTCGGCGAAAATATCCGCGCAATCGAAGGCAATATGATGCACACCTGAGCCGCGATAGCTCGATAACGCATGGGAAATCGCCGTATTGCGGTTCTCGGAGATATTCAGCGGCAGGCGGATCGAACTGCACCGGCTACGCAGCGCCCGGCTCTTGACCAGGCCGTAGGGGTCCGGCAGCACCACTTCATCGTCGGCCTCGAAATCCAGCAGGCTCTTGTAGAACAGCACCCAACTGTCGAGGCTGTCGGCTGGCAGGGCCATGGCCATATGGTCGATGCGCAGCAAGCCGCCGGCGCTGTCGCGAGTGGCCTGCAGGTTGAAATCGGTGTTGTAGAGCCCGCCCGCGTGCGGGTCCACCAGGTAGATCAGGCTGCCGTCCGGCGCGCGGACCGCCGCCAGTTCCAGCTCATTGGGCCCGACCAGGCCGCGATAGGGCTGACCCTTGTAGGCCACCGCCCGTTCCAGGGCCTTGGCGCTGTCCTTGACGCGAATTGCCGTGGCGCACAACGAGGGGCCGTGGGCCTCGAAAAAGTTGTGGGCAAAGGAATAAGGCTCGCAGTTGAGAATCAGGTTGATATCACCCTGGCGCAGCAGGCTCACGCTCTTGGAGCGATGCTGCCCAGCCTTGACGAACCCCAGGCGTTGCAGCCATTGGGTCAGCCGGGCGCCAAGGTTTTCATCCACCGCGAACTCAAGGAATTCAATACCGTCGTACTCGCTGGCAGCCGGGGTCTCAAACAGAACATCCGGCGGCGTGGCCTGTTGCAGCAGGCGTTGGCGGGTCTTCTCTTCCAGATACAGCAGCGAACGCAAGCCATCCGCCGCGTTGGCCCGGGTGGGCGCGGCGCGAAAACCATCGTTGAAAATCTCCAGGGACAACGGCCCGCGGTAGCCACTCTGGATGATCGGTGCCAGAAAACCCGGCAGGTCGAACTCGCCCTGGCCGGGGAAGCAGCGAAAGTGCCGGCTCCACTCCAACACGTCCATGGCCAGGATCGGTGCATCGGCCATTTGCACGAAGAAAATCTTGTCACCAGGGATCTGGGCGATAGCCGTCGGGTCGCCCTTAAGCGACAGGGTATGAAAACTGTCCAGCAGCACCCCGAGGCTGGGGTGATCGATCTCGCGCACCAGTTGCCACACCTGTTGCCAGGTGTTGATGTGCCGGCCCCAGGCCAGGGCCTCATAGCCAATACGCACGCCACGGCGGCCGGCGTGCTCGGCCAGCAGGTTCAGGTCATCACGCAGGATCGAATGCTCACCGGTGGCGTCCGCCGAGGCATTGCTGCACACCAGCACCAGATCGGTCCCCAGTTCCTGCATCAGGTCAAACTTGCGCTCGGCCCGCTCCAGGTTGCGCGCCAGGCGCTCGCGGCGACATCCTTCAAAGTCGCGAAACGGCTGGAACAAGGTGATGGCAATGCCCAGGTCGGCACACATCTGCCGCACTTCACGGGGGCTACCGTCGTAATACAGCAAGTCGTTCTCGAAGATTTCCACCCCATCGAACCCGGCCGCTGCAATGGCTTCGAGCTTTTCCGGCAGGGTGCCGCTCAGGGAAACAGTGGCGATGGAACGTTGCATGGGGTGACTCCCGGCAATGAAGGCTGGTCTTGTTTGCGGCAAATTATTGGCCGCGCGCGGTCAGGCAGCAATTTAAAATGTACCAACCGGTTAGTTTTATGGGCGATTATCGAACAAAATGACGATGGGTGAATTGACGATTTTTTAGCCGGTGCGCACCATCGATTGCGCATCCAGGGCCGTTATTTATCGGCGTACACCTGCGATCACCACCCAGAACGCATCATAAAAATTTCAAAAAACGGGTACCTCTCATGCCTTCGCAAAATTCCGCCGTGGCCCCGCGCCCCGGCAACCCGCAAGCGGCCATTGGCGACAAGATTCGCGGCGCCCTCGCCGTCGGCAAAACCCGCTGGGGCATGCTGGCCCTGGTGTTTTTCGCCACCACCTTGAACTACATCGACCGTGCCGCCCTGGGCGTGATGCAGCCGATCCTGGCCAAGGAGATGAGCTGGACGGCGATGGACTACGCCAACATCAACTTCTGGTTCCAGGTCGGCTACGCCATTGGTTTTGTCTTGCAAGGCCGGCTGATCGACCGGGTCGGCGTCAAGCGCGTGTTCTTCTGCGCCGTGCTGCTGTGGAGCATCGCCACCGGCGCCCACGGCCTGGCGACCTCGGCGGTGGGGTTTATGGTCTGCCGCTTTATCCTCGGCTTGACCGAAGCAGCCAACTACCCGGCCTGCGTCAAGACCACCCGCCTGTGGTTCCCCGCCGGGGAGCGCGCAGTGGCCACCGGCATCTTCAACGCCGGCACCAACGTCGGCGCCATGCTCACACCGATGATGTTGCCGCTGGTGCTGCATGTATGGGGCTGGCAGGCCGCTTTCCTGTGCATGGCTGCGCTGGGTGGAATCTGGCTGATGTTCTGGGGCCTGAAGTACTACAACCCCGAAGACCATCCGAGCGTGAAGCAATCGGAACTGGACTACGTGCAACAGGAAGCCGAGCCGGAACAATCCCGCGTGCCGTTCAGCCGCATCCTGCGCATGCGCGGCACCTGGGCCTTCGCCATTGCCTATGCCCTGACCGCGCCGGTGTTCTGGTTCTATCTGTACTGGCTGCCGCCCTTTCTCAACCAGCAGTACAACCTGGGGATCAACGTGACCCAGATGGGTATCCCGTTGATCATCATTTACCTGACCGCAGACTTCGGCAGCGTGGGCGGCGGGATTCTGTCCTCGTTCCTGATCGGGCGCGGCATGCAGCCAATCAAGGCGCGCCTGCTGTCGATGCTGCTGTTTGCCTGCTGCATCGTCGGCGTGATCATGGCCGCAGGCTCCAGCCAACTGTGGGTCGCGGTGTTCGCCATCTCCCTGGCCATCGGCGCGCACCAGGCCTGGACCGCCAATATCTGGAGCCTGGTGATGGACTACACCCCCAAGCACATGATGAGCACGGTGTTTGGCTTTGGCGGGATGTGCGCGGCTATCGGCGGGATGTTCATGACGCAGATCGTCGGCCATATCCTGACCGTGACCCACAACAACTACACCGTGCTGTTCACCCTGATCCCGGCGATGTACTTCATCGCCCTGACGTGGATGTACTTCATGGCCCCGCGCAAGATCCCCACCGTCGCCGCCTGATTCAACGCCGCCGCTGCTGCCAGGCAGCGGCCAGGCCGCTCAGGCAGATCACCCCGATCCCGACCACCGTGGTCAGGTCCGGGGTGTGATTGAACACCAGCCAGCCCAACAACCCCGCAAACACGATCTGGCAATAGCCGAATGGCGCCAGCAAGGCCGGCGCAGCGAAGCGGAAGGCCTGGGTCAACATCAAATGCGCGGTCATCCCGCAGGTGCCCAGGGCCAACATCAACAGGCCATGGCCCACGGTCGGTACGTCCCAGAAAAATGGCACCAGCGCACTCATCACCAGGGTATTGCACAGGCCAGCGAAGAAGTTGCTGGTGGTCGGGCTGTCGTATTGGCTGAGAATGCGGGTCAGCAGTTGGTAGAAACAGAAGAACAACGCCGACACCAACGGCAGCAACACCGCCGGGGTGAACAACTCACCGCCCGGGTGCACGATGATGAGCACCCCGACAAAACCGCAGATCACCGCCAGCCACTGGCCGCGTGTCACCTGCTCGCCCAGCAGCGGCACCGACAGGGCCGTCACCAGGATCGGCGCGAGGAAGTTCACCGCCGTGGCTTCCGCCAACGGGATGTAATGCAGGGCTGTGGTAAAGAACAGGCTGGTGCCCAGCAGGCACAAGGCCCTGGCAACCTGCAACAACGGGCGCTTGCTGCGCAGTACACGCAGGCCCGATTGCGGCAGGAAAATCCCCGCCATCAACAACGTATGCACCATATAACGGGCCCACACCACCATCACGATAGGGTAGAAGCCGGCCAGGTATTTGGACAACGCGTCATGGCTGGAAAACAGAAACGTCGCCAGCACAATCAGCACGATGCCCTTGAAGGGATGGTTGACGCCGGAAAGAGGGGTGCTGAGGGTCATTGAATTCTCGTGCGTGACAGGCTGAAATGACCGCCGCAAGCAGTGGCACTCAACACGCTAATCTAGAGCGGGTGGTGCATCGGTCTCAAGAGCATAACCAAACAGCGGGCGATCAGCGCACTAATTCGCCCGAACCCAGTCCAACCCTGCACGCCAGCCTGCCAGTGCATATTTTTTAACCAAGGCCCCCGATGAAAAAAAACCTGTTGATCCTTTCGACCCTCGCCCTGCTAAGCGCCTGCGATAAAGCCCCCGAGGCCCCGAAGCCGGCGCCGCCCTCGGTGCAGGCGACCCTGGTACCGGAAACCCTGCCCACCGACAAATGGGTCGGCCAGTGGGTCGGCGTCGAAGGCCTGCACCTGACTGTCAGCAAGGACGACAGCATTGGCCGCGGGCATTACCTTTTGACCATGCAATACGGCCTGGATACCGATGCCACCGGCACCTTCAAGGGCGAGGCTGGCGAAGGCGGCATCACCTTCAACCGCCCGGACGGCCCGCAAGTGCTGCGCGCCGGCGACGGCGCCGCCACCGGTTTGAAATGGCTGGCCGATAAAAAAGATTGCCTGGTGGTCAATACGGGCGAAGGGTATTGCCGCCAATAACGGCCATACTCAATCACAACCCCCACTGCAGGAGCCGGCTTGCCGGCGATAGCGGCCGATTTAGCGCTGCGGGGCGTCAGGTAACCAACATCATCGTTGACGACCATCGCCGGCAAGCCGGCTCCTGCAAAAACGCGGTGCAAACAAGTACATCAAGAGGATTGCCCCATGCTATGGAAAAAGGGTCGTCGCAGCGACAACGTGGTCGACGCGCGCAATGACAGCGGCGGTGGCGGCGGCATGCGCTTTGGGGGCGGCAAGGGCTTGAGCCTGACCGCCATCGTACTGATCGTCGGCATCGGCCTGCTGACCGGCCAGGACCCGATGCAGATCCTCGGGCAACTGAGCGGCCAGATGACCGAGCAAGCCCCTTCGGTCAGCCCGCAAACCCGCCAGGCACCGCCAGCCAACGATGAGCAGGCAGACTTCGTGCGTGCCGTGCTGGGCGACACCGAAGACACCTGGGGCCAGGTGTTCCAGGAAAACGGCCTGGCCTACAAGAATCCCAAGCTGATCCTGTTTCGTGGGCGAGTAAATTCCGCCTGTGGCGGCGCGACCTCCGCCAGCGGCCCGTTCTATTGCCCGGCCGACCAGCAGGTTTACCTGGACCTGGATTTTTTCCGGGAAATGTCCCAACGCTTCCAGGCGGCCGGCGACTTTGCCCAGGCCTATGTGATTGCCCACGAAGTCGGCCACCATGTACAAACCCTGTTGGGGATTTCATCGAAGATTCAGGTCGCGCGCCAGCAAGGCCGGCAGATGCAAGGCGATGGTGGCCTGCTGGTCCGCCAGGAGCTGCAGGCTGACTGCTTCGCCGGGGTCTGGGCCAATCGTGCGCAAAAGCGCCTGAACTGGCTGGAGCCGGGCGACATCGAAGAGGCGCTGAACGCCGCCAACGCCATCGGTGATGACCGCTTGCAGCAACAGGGCCAGGGCCGTGTGGTCCCCGACTCGTTCACCCACGGCACTTCGCAACAGCGGGTCCGCTGGTTCAAGACCGGGTTTGCCCAGGGCCAGATCAGCCAATGCGACACCTTTTCGGCCAAGAGCCTGTAAATGAATACACGGTACGGATGGCTACTGGGCTTGCTGATCACCGGCTCCAGCGCCACCCTGGCCGCCGGGCAGGCGGTCAAGGTGATCAGCCCCGAACGGTTCACCCTGCAGGCCGGCGACCTGAGCCTGGGCCTGAGCCAGGACTGGCGCCAGCCGCTGCCACAAGTCACCCAGGCGTTGATCATCGTCCATGGCCGGTTGCGCAACGCCCAGACCTACCTCAAAAGCGCCGAAGACGCCGCCGCCCACGCGGGACAAGGCGCCAGCACTCTGGTGATTGCGCCACAGTTTCTCAACGATGCCGATATCCAGCGCCATCACTTGGGCGACAGCGTGCTGCGCTGGCACGGCAATGCCTGGATGGCTGGCGAGGCGTCAATCGGCCTTGGCCAGATCAGTTCCTACGGCGCCCTCGACCAGATCATCAAGCACCTGGGCAACCGCACACTGTTCCCGGCCCTCAAGGAAATAGTCATCGCCGGGCATTCCGGTGGCGGCCAGGTGGTACAACGCTTTGCCCTGACCGCCCATGACCACCCGGCCCTGCAGGCGGCGGGGATCAGCCTGCGCTATGTGATCGCCAACCCGTCGTCCTACGCCTACTTCAGCCCGCAACGACCGGTGCAATTGGCGCCGGCCAGTTGCCCGGATTTCAATGACTGGAAGTACGGCATGCAAAAACTGCCGGCCTACGCCAACGGCCAAAGCCCCGAACAATTGGAAAAAGCCTACGTCGCGCGTGACATCACCTACCTGCTGGGCCAGCAGGACACCGACCCCAACCACCCGGCCCTGGACAAGAGCTGCGCAGCCGAGGCCCAGGGCGCTTATCGGCTGATTCGCGGGCACAACTATTTTGATTACCTCAAGCTGCGACATCCGCAGTTGAGCCAGAGGTTGGTTGAGGTGCCAGGCGTTGGGCATGACGGCGACAAGATGTTTACCTCGCCGCAGGGGCAGGCGGCCCTGTTCCACTAATCCGTCAGACAAAACCCACATTTGATTTTTGATGCTTGGTTTAGATCATCTGGCGCAATGCCGCGCAGTCCCTGGCGTGCCAATCGGCCAATCCCGGCCATGGGTTTTCAGGCAGGTTGACCAACACCGTCTGCGTCCCCGCCGCCCGGCCGCAATCGAGGTCAAAGCGATAGTCCCCCACCATCACCATCTGGCTGGGTGCCACCTCCCAGGCCCGCGCCAGTTTCAGCAGGCCACCGGGGTCCGGCTTGGGCGGGGCGTCGTCACGGCCCAATACATCTTCCACGGCAAAACAGTCCGCCAGGCCGATGGCCTGCAAGGTGATGTGCGCCAACGCCTGAGCATTGCGCGTCAGGATCCCCAGGCGACAGCCCCGTGCCGCCAAGTCCCGAACCAGTTCCACCGCGCCCGTGGCCGCCGTTGAGCCCAGCGCCAGCTCGCGCTCATGTTCCAGCAACCAGGCATGCTTGGCTGCGGCTTCTGCCGCAGGCAATGCCGCCAGGTGGGTGAGGATGTCATCGACAAGCGGGATATCCAGTGCCACGCGGATCGCCGCAAAGTCATGCACGGCCACGGTGAGCGTACCGTCCATATCAAACACCCAGTGTTTGACGTGCGCCAGGCTCACGCCCAGTCCTTGCGATGGCGGATCAAGCCTTCCTGGGTCACCGAGGCCACCAGTTGGCCGGCGCGGTTGTACACGCTGCCACGGGAAAACCCACGGGAATTGCCGGCCCACGGGCTGTCCATGGCGTACAGCAACCAGTCATCGGCGCGCAGGTCGGCGTGAAACCACAACGCATGGTCCAGGCTGGCCACTTGCATATCCTTCTGCCACACGGTCTTGCCATGGGGCAGCAAGGAGGTGGTCAGCAGGCCGAAGTCCGAGGCGTAGGCCAGCAGGTATTTGTGCAACGCCGGCAGGTCGGCCAGGGCGCCATCGGCACGGAACCACACGTATTTGATCGGATCGCTCGGCTGTGGGTTGAACGGGTCCTTCTCAGTCACCGGGCGCACTTCGATCGGCTTGGGGCACAGCAGTTTTTCACGCATGGCTTCGGGAATCAGGTGCGCGCGCTGCTGGGTCAGCTCCAGCTCCGACGGCAGGTTCTCCGGGCCCACCACCACCGGCATGGTGGTCTGGTGCTCGAAGCCTTCTTCGTCGTACTGGAACGAGGCGCTGCAGGTGAAGATCGGGTTGCCCTTCTGGATCGCCGTCACCCGGCGCGTGCTGAAGCTGCCGCCATCGCGTACCCGGTCCACTTGATAGACCACTGGCAGCCCGGCATCCCCAGGGCGCAGGAAATAGCCATGCAACGAATGCACATGCCGCGCTTCTTCGACAGTCTGGCTGGCCGCCGACAGCGACTGGCCCAATACCTGGCCGCCGAACAGTTGGCGAAAGCCCAAGTCCTGGCTGCGACCGCGAAAGAGGTTTTCTTCAATCGGTTCCAGGGTCAGCAAGTCGACCAGATCTTCCAACACTTGGCTCATACACTCTCCTCAGAGCAGCACTGTTTCTACTGTAGGCGCTGGCTTGCCAGCGATGGCCTGCGCAAGGCAATCACGTAAAGCAGAAGGTGCCATCGCCGGCAAGCCGGCTTCCTACAGGGATTTATTCATTATTCCCGCCTGCCTATCCGTGCAGCGTATCCAACCATTGGGCGCGGGTGATGCGGTACAACACATGATGGCGCAGCGGATCATCCGCCGCGAGCCTGGGGTGTTGAAAATCTGCCGCCGGATCGTAATGCATGCCAATGGCCTGCATGACTTTCTGCGACGCCAGGTTGGCCTCGGTGGTGAAGGCCACAATCGCCTCCAGTTGCAGGCGGTCAAAACCACAACGCAATGCGGTCCAGGCCGCCTCGCTGGCGAAGCCCAGGCCCCAGTGCTCGCGGGCCAGACGCCAGCCAATCTCCACCGCTGGGGCGAAGTCAGCTTCAAAGCCGACATTCATCAAGCCCGTCAGGCCGATAAATTCGCCACTGTCTTTGCGCTCCAGAGCCCACAGGCCAAACCCGTACTCGGCAAAATGCCCCCGAATTCGCCCGATCAATGCGGCGCTTTCCAGGCGATCCAGGGGCGCCGGGAAATAACGCATCACCTGCGGATCGGCGCACATCCGGGCAAAGGCCGGCAGATCGCTGTCGCGCCATTGACGCAACACCAGGCGTGCGCTTTCCAACTCCAGTATCGGCTCCATCGTTCCCCCTCCCTTGCCATGTGCGTGAGTGTACAGCGCTGTTAAGATCCGTCGCTGGTTCCTGTCAGAAATTGCCATGCCTTTGCCACTGATCTACCACGACGACTACAGCCCCGAGTTCCCGGCGGATCATCGCTTCCCCATGGTCAAGTTCCGGCTGCTGCGCGATCACCTGGTCGACAGCGGCCTGACCCAGGACAGCCAGCTGCTGCGCCCCGAGTTATGCCCGGCAGACATCCTCGCCCTGGCCCATGAGCCTGGCTATATCGAACGCTATATGAGCGGTGAGTTGTCCCGCGAAGACCAACGGCGCCTCGGCCTGCCCTGGAGCGAAGCCCTGGCCCGGCGTACCGTGCGTGCGGTGGGTGGGTCGTTGCTGGCCGCCGAACAGGCCCTGGAACACGGCCTGGCCTGCCACCTCGCGGGCGGCACCCACCACGCCCATTACGATTACCCGGCGGGCTTTTGCATCTTCAATGACCTGGCGGTGATCAGCCATTACCTGCTGGCCAGTGGGCGGGTCAACCGGGTGCTGATCTTCGACTGCGACGTGCATCAGGGCGATGGCACCGCACGCATCCTCCACGACACGCCGGATGCCATTACCGTGTCCCTGCACTGCGAAAAGAACTTCCCCGCGCGCAAGGCCACCAGCGACTGGGATATCCCGCTGCCCATGGGCATGGGCGATAGCGACTATCTCAAGGTGGTGGACGACGCCCTCAACTACCTGCTGCCGCTCTACCAGCCCGACCTGGTGCTGTATGACGCGGGTGTCGATGTGCACAAGGACGACGCCCTGGGTTATCTCAAGCTGACAGACGCAGGCGTCGCCGCCCGTGACGAAAGCGTCATGCGCCACTGCCTGGGCCGCGATATTCCGGTAATGGGGGTGATTGGTGGCGGCTACAGCAAGGATCGCCCGGCCCTAGCCCGCCGCCACGGCATCCTGCACCACAGCGCCCAGCGGGTCTGGACGTCATCAGGCTGTCATTGAAGTGTGGGCGCGTTACCCACAATGCCTGTGGAACGGCCTGTGGATAACTTGAGCGTAAGCACCTGTGAGGCAGGCATTACTTAGCCTGTAGGAAGATGTACGTTTTTTGATCAGGCAGTTTTACGGTCCTCGGGTAGAATGCTCGGCTTACTTCGCCGAACCGCAGTCAACGCCATGCCCCAGATCCCTGCCCAGCCCCATCACGTCTCTATCATCGGCGGCGGTCCCGCCGGGCTGATGGCCGCCGAAGTCTTGAGCCAGGCCGGGGTCCGAGTCGACCTGTATGACGGTATGCCGTCGGTGGGCCGCAAGTTCCTGCTGGCCGGGGTTGGCGGCATGAACATCACCCATTCCGAGGCCTACCCGGCGTTCCTCTCACGCTATGCCGAACGGGCACCGGACATTGCCCCGCTGCTGCGTCAGTTTGGCGCCGAGGCCTTGTGCGAATGGATCCATGGCCTGGGGATAGAAACGTTTGTCGGCAGTTCCGGACGCGTGTTTCCCACCGATATGAAAGCCGCGCCGCTGCTGCGCGCCTGGCTCAAGCGCTTGCGCGACCAGGGGGTAGTTATCCACACCCGTCATCGCTGGTTGGGCTGGAATGCGGACGGTGGCTTAATTATCCACAGCCCCGATGGCGAGAAAACGGTCCACAGCGATGCCGTACTGCTGGCTCTCGGTGGTGGCAGTTGGCCGCGCCTGGGCTCCGATGGTGCCTGGCTCACGTTGCTGGAAGACAAAGGCGTGCCCTGCGTAGCGCTGCAACCGAGCAACTGCGGCTTCGAGGTGGAAGGCTGGAGCGACTTGATGGTCGGCAAATTCGCTGGCGCGCCGTTGAAAAACGTCGCCATCGGCCTGGGGGATGACAAGCCTCGACTCGGCGAATGCGTGATCACCGCCACCGGCATCGAAGGCAGTTTGATCTACGCCCTGTCGGCGCCGATTCGCGAAGCCATCAACCGCGACGGGGCAGCCACCGTGCATATCGACCTGCTTCCGGGCAAGCCGCTGGACAGGGTACAGGCGGCACTGGCCAAGCCCCGGGGCTCACGCTCAATGAGCAAACATCTGCACAGCCACTTGGGGCTCGATGGGGTAAAGGCCGCGCTGTTGCGCGAATTGGCGCCCGCCGAACATTTCAGCGCCCCACAGCAATTGGCTGCCGATATCAAGGCTCTGCCGCTGACCCTGGTGAAAACCCGGCCAATGGATGAAGCGATCAGCACCGCAGGCGGCGTGCCGTTTGAAGCGCTGGATGAGCGCTTGATGTTCAAGCAATTGCCGGGGGTGTTTTGTGCCGGGGAGATGCTGGACTGGGAGGCACCGACCGGCGGCTATTTGCTGACGGGGTGTTTTGCCAGCGGGCGGGCGGCGGGGCGCGGGGTGTTGGAATGGCTAAAGCACCGGTAGGTGCAGTGGGCTCAGGTCCGCCATCGCAGGCAAGCCAGCTCCCACATTTTGAATGTGTTCACAGATCAAAATGTGGGAGCTGGCTTGCCTGCGATGAGGCCCTGATGGGCGCCCAAAAAATTACTTCTTCTTACGCGGCCCGGTATTGAACACCGGCACCTTGCGCACCGGCTTGATCGACGGCTCTGCCGCCACTTCCCCGCTTTCTACCCACTTGCCCAGGTTGCGCTTGCCGCCACCACCCGAGGTCTTGGGCTTCTTCGGCTTTTTCGGCTTCTTCACCACCTGGCCACTGGCATCGGTGTCCGGCACGCGGTGTTCCGGTTCGAAGCCCGCTTCCATGTTGCGGGTCAGGGTTTGGCGGGTCAGCATCTCGATGGCCGAGAGCATGTTCACCTCATCGGCACACACCAGGGAAATCGCCTCACCGGTGTTGCCCGCCCGTCCAGTGCGGCCGATACGGTGGATGTAATCCTCGGCGACAATCGGCAGGTCAAAGTTGACCACCATCGGCAAATCTTCGATATCCAGGCCACGGGCCGCCACATCGGTGGCCACCAGGATCTGCACATCGCTGGCCTTGAAGCGGTCCAGGGCACGTTGGCGCGTAGCTTGTGGCTTATCACCGTGGATGCCGTCGGCATTGATCCCCAGGCCTTGCAGCTTATCTACCAGCGCATCCACGCCATTGCGGGTCTTGGCGAACACCAGCACCTGCTTCCACTTGCCCTTGCGCATCAGGTGCACAAACAGCTCGGCCTTGCGCTTCTTGTCCACCGGCACCACCCACTGCTTGACGGTGTTGGCGGCAACGTTGCGCGGGCTGACTTCGACGCTCAACGGGTCATTGAGCATCTGCCCGGCCAGCAGGCGGATATCATCGGAGAACGTCGCGGAAAACAGCAGGGTCTGGCGCTTTTTCGGCAGCATGCGGTAGATGTTCGCCAACTCTTCCGAGAAGCCCAGGTCGAGCATGCGGTCGGCTTCATCCAGCACCAGGGTTTGCAACTGATTGAGTTTCAGCGCGTTCTGACGGAACAGGTCGATCAGGCGGCCAGGCGTAGCCACCAGCACGTCGACACCCTTGCGCAGCTTCATCATCTGCGGGTTGATGCTGACGCCGCCGTACACCGCGTAGGTGGTCAGCGGCAGGTGTTCGGCGTACTGGGCAACGCTGGCGTGAACCTGTTCGGCCAACTCGCGGGTGGGGCACAGGATCAGCGCGCGCACCGAGTTGGCGGTGACTTTGGGCCCTTCCAGGGTCAGCCGTTGCAGGAGCGGCACGGCAAAGCCTGCGGTCTTGCCGGTGCCGGTCTGGGCCGCAGCCATCAGGTCACGACCGGCCAACACCGCCGGAATGGCTTGCGCCTGCACCGGCGTCGGGGTCTGGTAGCCAAGCGCCTCAAGGGCGCGCAGCAAGGGTTCGATCAGGCCAAGTGTGGCGAAAGTCATGTGTTTACCGTAGGAAAAATTCAGCGCAAGGGCGTAATGCGCGGCAGTTTACCTTATTTCCGGCTTCGGCTTACGCCACTGGGGCAGGCTGATCAACAGCACTGCGCTGATGATCACGAGCATCGCCAGGGCTTCTTCCAGGCCGATGGTCTCGCCGACAAACACAATCCCCAGCAATACCGCCACGGCCGGGTTGACGTAGGCATAGCTGGTGGCCGCAGCTGGGCGCACGTGCTTGAGCAGGTACATATAAGCGTTGAAGGCGATGATCGAGCCAAACACGGTCAGGTAAGCCAGGGCCAGCCAGCCTTCCACCGGGGGCATCGCCTCCAGGTGCTCGCCCTTGAGGGCGCTGCCGATCAACAGCACCACGCCGGCGACCAGCATTTCGGCGGCGCTGGCCATGGCGCCCTGGGGCAACGGCAAGTGCCGGCTCCAGACCGAACCAAACGCCCAGGAAGCGGCGGCGAACAACAGCAGCCCAGCGCCCAGCGGGCTCGACTGCAGGTTGGAGCCCATATTGAGCATGGCGATACCGATCATCCCCAGAATCACCCCGGCCCATTCCAGACGGGTATTACGCGCGCCCCAGAAATAGCCACAGAGCAAGGTAAACAGCGGCACCGTCGCCACGGCCAGCGCGGCGACGCCGGAGGTCACGCCGGTGTGCTCAGCCACACTCACGGCGCCATTGCCGAACGTCAGCAGCAAGATGCCGATCATGCCAGCGGCTTTCC
Source organism: Pseudomonas fluorescens (assembly GCF_000730425.1). NCBI lineage: Bacteria > Pseudomonadati > Pseudomonadota > Gammaproteobacteria > Pseudomonadales > Pseudomonadaceae > Pseudomonas > Pseudomonas fluorescens. Next base: position 2,937,746 of record NZ_CP008896.1, read on the forward strand.
ACTGCCCCCAAGTCGGCGCCGGCACCCCGCGCCAGCGCAAGTAGCCATACATCAGCGCCCCCGCCGTACAAAAGCGGATCCCCGCCAGCATCAACGGCGGCCAGTACTCAACGCCAATGCGGATAACCAGGTAGGTAGAGCCCCAGATCACGTACAACGCAAAAAAAGCGGCGATCAACGGTAAGGGAAAACGACGTGGGCCAGGCATGGGCAGCTCTGCGGCAAGACAAGGGATGGCTATTTTAGGAATCCACACCCGTAAACATAAGTTACAAAACCTGTTTAAAGTGCCCATACACTTTTCAAATCATGGTTATCAGGGCTATAAGCCTTGCATTCGAAAGCCCCCTATTGCCAGAGCCTTATTAATGGACAAATACGACCGCATGCTCCTCAGTGCCCTGCTGGAGGATGGCCGCGCCACCTACGCGCAACTGGCCCGCACGGTAAACCTCTCCGCCCCGGCCGTGGCCGAACGCGTGGCCAAGCTGGAAGCCAGTGGTGTGATCACCGGTTACCAGGCCAAGGTGGATCTGTCCAAAGTCGGTTTGCCGATCCAATGCGTGATCGAACTGCGCCTGACCAACCACGGCAGCCAGAAAGTCTACGACGCCCTGGCCGAAATCCCCGAGCTGACCGAATGCCACCGGGTCACCGGCGACCCGTGCGTGATCATGCAGGCGGCGGTGGGTTCGATGCCGGAATTGGAAAACCTGATCAACCGCGTGGCGAAATTCGGCTTCAGCAAGACCTCGATCATCCTGTCGAGCGCCATCGAGCGGCGGGTGCCGCTGGGGCAGTTGGAAGGGAAGAATGGCGGTGCCTGAACCGCTCCCGTCGCCGGCAAGCCCACTCCCACATGTTGATCGTTGTTGCGCTCTGGAGTGAGATCAGAACCCGCGATGTTTCTTCAGGTGATCGGTGATCTTCGCCGCCGGCACTTTCTGCAGGCTGCACAGCAGATCATGGGACAGCTCGCGCAAGCCGTGGGTGTGGCGCAGTTCCTGGGCCAAGTGGGCGGTAAGGTTGGCTGCCATTTGCGCGTCCGCCATTGCCCGGTGAGCCTTGCCGGTGTGGGGCAACTGGGCGTAGGAAGTCAGGGTGCCGAGTTTGTGGTTCGGTGCGCTAGGCATCAACCGGCGTGCCAGGAGCAGTGAGCAGGCAAATTTTTGCAGGCGGGTACGGCGGATCAGGCCCAGTTCAAAGTCCCAGAACTTCTGGTCGAACGCGGCGTTATGGGCCAGCAGCGGTGTGGTGCCGACGAACTCATTGACCTCGTTCATCACCCGCTCTGCCGGCGGTGCGCTGCGCAGCATGGCGTTGCTGATGCCCGTCAGTTGCTCGATAAACCCCGGCACGCGTACGCCGGCGTTCATCAGGCTCTGGTAGCGATCCACGATCTGGCCGTGCTCCAGGATGACCACGGCGATTTCCGTGGCCCGGCAATGGCTGCTCGGCGAGATGCCGGTGGTTTCAAAGTCGATGACCGCTATACGTTCCAAACCTGTTCCAACCCCATTTGAAAATCTATTTGAGCAACAACGCGCCTTCGATGGGCACGTAGCGGCTGGCCGCGCGGATCAACGAGTTGGCCGTGAGCCCCGGCACACCATAGGCCACGGCCTCGACGCCATGCTTATGAATGATGCGCTCGAGCAGCATGTCGAAGTCGCCATCCCCCGAGGCCAGCACCACTTCGTCGACATGGGCGGCGGCGTCCATGATGTCGATGGTGATGCCTACGTCCCAGTCGCCCTTGGCCGAGCCGTCGCTGCGCTGGATGTACGGCTTGAGCTTCACGGTAAAGCCCAGGTTACGCAGGATCTGCTGGAACTGCTGCTGCTTGCTGTCGCCACGGTCGATGGCATAGGCATACGCCTCGACGATTTGCCCGCGCTGGCTGATATCGGCCCACAAGGCCGCGTAGTTGAAGTGGCAGCCATAGGCCTGGCGCACGGTGTAGTAGAGGTTCTGGACATCGGCGAACACTGCTATTTTTTTCACCGCATATCCTCATGGCCCCGGGGACGTGATGGCCCGTAAAGGCCGCCAGTATGCCAGCGAAGAGGAGGTTTCCGAGAAAAATCAGACCGGGGCGACAGCGCGCCCCGGTTCAGTGAGCATCAGACGAAGGAATCGTCGTCGCCAAAGTAGGAGGAATCGTCGGCATAACCGCCGTCGGCGAAGTTGTCCGTGCTGTCATTGCCGGCGAAACGTTGATCATCGTTGCCCCAGCCACTGTTGTCACTGGCAGGCGCCGGCTCTTCGCGGATGATCTCTTCCACCACCTGCGGCTGCTGGTTATGGCTGAACAGGCTGCTGATGCCTTGTGCCAGCATCACACCACCGGCCACGCCGGCTGCGGTTTTCAAGGCTCCACCGAGAAAGCCACTCCCTGCGGGCGCTGCCTGCTGGGGTTGCTGATAGTTCTGTTGCGGCGCAGGCGCGCTGTTGAAGCCCGGCCGGGTCGGCTCACGCCAACCACCCGCGCCCGATGCCGGCGCGCTGGGCGCAGGCTGCGGCTCACGGGCGCTGCCACCAAAGATGCTCGACAGGAAACCACCACCGCCCGCAGCCGGCTGCGTTGACCTGGCCTGTTGCAATTGATCCTGCAATTGCTGGATGTGCTGCGCCTGCTCCTTGTTCTGCGCATCCAGGCTCTTGATCGCGGCTTCCTGCACCAGAATCGCCTGGGTCATGAAATACCCGGCGGCCGGTTGGCGAGTGATGTGCTCCTTGATCCGCGCTTCTGCCTGGACGTCGCGGGGGGCTGAGTCCGTTTCGGCTTGCTGCAACCGAGAAAACAGTCCATCGATCAGGGTTTGCTCTTCGCTGTTCATGGCGACCTCGTTAGATTGCCGGTAAAAGTCCGCGTCCCGCCCGCAATGGGCAAGGTACGCCACCAGTAATGGGGCTGGCCCGCGGCGTTTCAATGATCTTTACCCAAGGTTTACGTTTGCCGGTGATCGGTTAAAGTGTCCGCTGCTTTTTCCGCCTGCGATGACTTTGATGAATCCGTTGACCGTTCTGCGCGACTCTTTCTACTTTTTCCAGCGCAACCTGGGCGCCATCGTGCAGCTTTGCCTGCCGCTGGTGGTTCTGGAAGCGGTCCTGCAACAAGTGCTCGACCGTTCGCTGGGCCCGGATGCGTTCCCTGGCTACGGCATGTTCGTGGGGTTGCTGGTGTACCCGCTGTACACCGCTGCCCTGATCCTGTTCCTCGACGCCCGCAGCCGTGGCGAGTCGCCTCGCACCGCCGACGTACTGGCCATGGCGCTGGCCCTGTGGCCACGCTATGCACTGTTGACCGCCATGAGCACCCTGCTGATCCTGCTGGGGCTGTCACTGTATTTCCTGCCGGGGCTGTGGTTGATGGTGACACTGGCCTTCGCCGAGTATCTGCTGGTACTGCGCGGCATGCCGGCGCTGGCGGCGATGAAGGAAAGTTTCCGTCTGACCCGGGGGCATTTCCTGCGCATCCTGGTCTGCCTGTTGTGCGTGATGACTCCACTGTGGCTGCTCAAGGGCGCCAGCGTCGCGGCCTGGCCCGACCTGCAGAACCCGCTGCTGGCAGTGCTGATCGACAGCGTCCATAGCTTCTTGCAGTTGTTTACCAGCGTGGTGCTGTTCCGCCTGTTCATGCTGATCGCCGGTGATGCAGACGCCCGCTAACATGCCCCTTGGGCTCCCGGCCACCGCTCGGGTATGCTCGGGGCCTGTCCAGCAGCGCCATAAGGCGAGCCGATGACCCGTTTACTACGAATAACACTGGTGAGCCTGCTGATCCTGGCAGGCCTGCTGACCGCCCTGGTCTACAGCCTGACCTGGCGCCCCGCCGACAAAGAAACCCTGCCTGTAAGCTGCGAGGCCCCGCGCGCGCCGACGCTGCTGCCCGGCCAGGCGCTCAAGGTGATGACCTGGAACGTGCAGTACCTGGCGGGCAAGAACTACGTGTTCTGGTACGACACCCCCGACGGCAGCGGCCCGGACAAACGCCCCACCCTTGAAGACATGGCCTCCAGCCTGGACGAAGTGGCGCGGGTGATCCGTGACGAACAGCCAGACGTGCTCTTGTTGCAGGAACTGGACGAAGACGCCAAGCCGTCCCACTACCAGGACCAACTGGCGCTGCTCCAGGAGCGTCTGGTAGACCTCTACCCATGCAGCGTCCAGGCCTTCGACTGGAAGGCCGATTTCGTGCCCGACTGGCATATTTTCGGCAGCGTCGGCCGCAAGCTGGTGACGCTGAGCCGCTACCAGATCGAACACGCCGAACGCCTGCAACTGCCGGTGGCCTCGGCCAATCTGATCAGCCGCCAGTTCCAGCCCAAGCCTGCCTTGCTGCTCAGCTACCTGCCGCTGAGCGACGGTGGCCAACTGGCAGTGCTCAACACCCGCCTGGACAACCCCGCCCCCGGCCACAGTGCGGTGCGCGAACAAGTGCAGGCAACCATCAAGCTGCTGGATAAATTCGAGAGCCATGGCACGCCCTGGTTGATTGGCGGGGACTTCAATCTGCTGCCGCTGGGGCAATTCCTGCGCTTGGACGCTGGCAAGCGTGGGCAGTATTCGCCGGACAGTGAACTGCATCTGCTGTGGGACAAATACCCGATGGTCCCCAGCAACAGCCAATCCAGCGGGATTGACCGGGCGCAGTGGCTGACTCACTTCCCCAATGACCCAAGCCTCGATGGGCCGGATCGCACGGTGGATTATCTGTTCTATAGCCCGAGGCTGAAGAAGGTGGAGGCGCGGGTGAGGCAGGACGATACGTTGCGTATTTCCAATCACCTGCCGGTGATCGCGCGGTTCCTGCTGCCCGCGGCGCAATAACCCACAACACACAACCCAATGTGAAATAGGGTTTGTGTAGGAGCTGGCTTGCCTGCGCCTACAGTTAGATCTTCATCGGGATTACTTGCGCGGCTTGATCCGCGCAGTCGCCTCCGCCACCAAGGGGTCATCCGGCCAGTAGTGTGAGCTATCAAATTACGTTCCTTCGATTGACACCGCCAAATCGCCCGTAATCCCTACCTATGATGCTATTTCGGCGACTCCCCATTGACCGTCAAACTCACCCCCATTGATTGACAAAAACTGACGCCAATCAAGAGAAGGTTTGACAGGTGTACCAGAGCACGTCAGGTCTTACAGCACAAAATGTTTGACACTGAACATTCGGCCCACTACTCCCGAATGCAATCAAACAGAGTTTGAACCTGCGTCCCTGAGCGCCCGCCATGCCCAGATCTTTTCTTCAGCGCCCCTTGAAAGGGTGACGCACGTCCCCATTTCTCTGTGAACGCCCCCGCAACCTCTTCGCAAGGGAATGCTCACCATCATGACTACTGGGAAGTTGATCGATCGCTTTGAAGGGCCGTCAGGCCGCGCCGTTCTTGAGGAAGTACTGCTTGAGCAGAAGCTGGTACTCGGAAATCAAGACCTAGCACGCCGCCTCGCAGAGGTAGGAACGCTGGAGGAGATCGCTAAGGATGCTGTGCTCATTACCGAGGACGCGGAGGACTCCGAGGTTTATTTCATCATCACAGGGCATTTCCAGGTGAAGGTCCATGATCGTGAAGTCGCAACACGAGGGGGCGGCGATCACGTCGGAGAAATGGCTGCTCTGGTCCCAACAGCGAAGCGCTCTGCTACTGTACTGGCCACCGAGCCCTCGATTGTCTTGAAGGTCAGCGCGGCAGACTTCAAGTCCATTGCGGACGCGTATCCCTCGGTTTGGCGACAGGTCACTCGGCAACTGGTCGATCGACTACACCAGCGAAACGACATGGTGCTTCCTGCCCATCAGTCATCCCACGTATTCATCATTTGCTCGGTCGAGGCACTCCCTATTGCCCGGGCAATCGAGAATAACCTTGAGCACGACAAGTTCTTCGTAAAGACCTGGACACAAGGCGTTTTCCGCGCATCGCAGTACGCCCTTGAAAGCCTCGAAGAGCAACTGGACGAGTGCGATTTTGCCATCGCAATCGCACAGCCGGACGACTCCGTCACAATGCGCGAGGAAACCAAGAATACGCCGCGCGACAACGTCATTTTCGAGCTTGGCCTGTTCGTAGGACGACTTGGCAGGGCACGAACCTTCCTTCTTGAGCCTAGGGGTGACGAGGTACATCTGCCGTCAGATCTGAAAGGGCTGACAACCATCGGATATCGCCTAACGAAAAGTGAAGACCAGCTGCCCTCCAGCCTATCTCCAGCCTGCAATCAGCTACGCACCATTTTCAACAAGCTAGGACCGAAGTAACGGATATCTGTCAACAAGCAAATTTGGCATGCGCTTGCCTACCGCATTGCAGCGCGCCCAATCACCCGAAGGAGTGATCGATGAGCAAGAGCTGGAACCATGATCGCGCTGCAAAACACATAGACCAGAAGATCGCTGATGTTGAGGAAATCACCATCAAGGATTACGTGCGCGACATGTCGTTGGAATCGATTCCTACCAGTACCGCGTACCGCGTGGATGGGGTCCACATGTATGCGGACATCATGAATCTCGAGGACATGCTGAACATCACTGCAGTCGAGGGCACAGAGTGTCACAAGCGCACGCTGCGCTTTCTTGACCAGCACTACCGGGCAGTCAAGCGAATTCTCAACAAGGTTGATGCGCGCCGCGTCGACTTCCACAGTCAGCGGCTGCACTCCCTTTTCACTAAGCCGTACAACACTGAGTCCGGCGCTGAGACCAAGCGTGTTCAACGCGCCGTTGCGACTGCGCAATTGATCATTGACGTGCTTGCAGAGACGGGCGACGACGATGAGCAAATCCCAGCAGCCAAGGTTCGAATTGGCATCGATACCGGCCTAGCTCTTGCTGTAAACAATGGCCGCAGCGGGTACCGCGAACCCTTGTTCCTGGGCGATCCAGCGAACCATGCCGCGAAACTGGCCAGTAATAACAAGGCCAGGGGTATCTATCTGACCAACAATGCTCGTAAGGCCATCGGCCTTGCGGAAAGCGATGAGCCGGAAAAATCTGCCCTAACCGCGATAGAGATCAAGGCATGTCAGGATGCGGCCAAGCTGGATGTCACGTCCGACGAGATCGTCGAGGAGTGGCGTGAGGATCTGAAAAAGAACCCCATTGGCGGTTACCAGTTTTCCCGCCAAACCCCACCCCTGCGTGATATGGACATTTACTCGCTGACTCCGGCCAACTCGAAGCGACAGGAGATGGTGAGCCTCTACGCCGATATTGATGGCTTCACAGCCTACGTGGCCGATCACATCAACGAGAAGACCGACGATGTCGTGCGGACTTTGCATGTCATCCGCTCCGAGCTGGAGCGGGTCGTGACTTCCGACTTCGAAGGGCGCCGGGTGCGCTTCATCGGAGACTGCGTGCAAGCCCTATCCTGTGACGGCACCGCGCATACTACTGACGAAGAGAAGTCAGTATCCGAGGCCACACGGCTAGCAGGTGCACTGCGCAGCAGCTTCAATCTCGCAATTGAGCGGCTGAACGCCGAAGGTATTGAAACCGGCGACCTCGGCCTCGCGATTGGCTTCGATCTGGGCCCAATAGCCGTCACGCGCCTGGGCGCCAAGGGTAATAGAGTTAGGTGCGCTATCGGGCGTAGCGTGATCGAGTCTGAGAAACGCCAATGCGCGTGTTCGGGGGTGGAAACCGCGATCGGGCAAGTAGCTTACGACGCAGCATCGAAAGCTGTGCAGAACCTGTTTGGGAAGAGTCGTAAGACATCACACCTGGACTACAACGAAGCTACCGAAGCCCTGGCAGATGATGGGGACGCATCTGCGAAGCAAGCTCGCTCGGAAGCCTATGCGGGTTCCGCCGCCATCATTCGCGCAGATGAGCGTCAGGTGCAGCCCCACTCCCGCCAGAAAGTAGACGGCAGCCGTTGAGCACAGCGCTCGACCTGATTGCACAGGTCGCCCCAGATTTCGGGGGTACCTGTGTAACATCCGTTCCGCAGACAGCAACGCTTGATCTTCCGATTCGGCTGGTGGACGGGAGAACGCTCCCCTACAAGCTGCATTTACGCCAAGACGGTGAATGGATAGAAGCACGCGAAAGCACACCACATCACTTGCCAGGCTTTTGCCCGGAACGGCACATCAATTATGATGGTACGTTCTGTCTGTTTTACGCGGGCGCCAATCCGCTTCCTGTCTCAGACGAGCCGTCCGCTCGTGCCTGGCTTGAGACAATCTACAAATACCTAAAGCTTCAAGAGCGCGCTCGCACTCTGCGCAGATGGCCGAATGGTTCCGCGTGGGCACACGGCGACGCAGCTCGACATCAACTGCGAGCGCAGAAGGCTGCGAGCGCAATCAGTGGCAAAATCGCTAACGATCTTGCGGTAAATCAGCTAGGGCTCAAGCGCAGAAAGTCCAAAGAGCGACCTATCTTGGATGTGATCTCCGGAACAGTGCCTTTGTTTAGCGTGTGGGAAAAGTCCCGGCGGGTAATCAACCAAAAAAGGCGCTGCTTCTGCGGCCTGTATGGACGCCGCCGTCCTAAACGAATTCGACGCTGCCATGACCATGCAAAGCAGGCTACCGAACTGGCTTTCGCATTGCGGGACTGGGAAGAGGCTGAGCGGCAATATTGGGACTCCATGCACGGCAAGCCTTGCTGTGGTTCCTGCGATAGCTGCCCACTCAGCCCATAAGTCCCGGTGTAATTCGGGCTGGTCCCCAGGCGAGTCGGCATCTGGACTAGCAGCCCGCCGCTCATACCGGGGACGTTTCGTCTGATCAGGCAACTGGCAGGAGCAACAACAGGATCTTAACCCTGAGCAGTCGAAGGCCATGATGACCGGCCGGTACCCCGTTTTTAGTACTTGGCAGAAGTAACGGCCAGGCCACGGGGGCCTACCTCAAGATGCTCCTAAAAGAGAAAATAAATTAATGTACGCCAGGGCTTCCAGCCCCTCCCCTTCGAACATAACATCACGTCACGTTACAAACCTAAGCCAGGTGCCCATGCCTATGAAAACTAGCAATCGCGTTGTGATCGAGGTTGATCCTGCCCAAAAGCAGCAGATCTACGCCGCACTCAAGGCGCGTGGGTTGACCATGCGTGAGTGGTTTCTGCAGCAGGTGAGTCAGGAGCTTTCCATTCCGCAGCCCACCCCACCCTCCAGTCAGTCGAGCAACGATTAAGTATTTCTCAGGGAGTCGAGCAGATGCTCAAGACAGTCAAGCAGGCATGCACATTCAACCCCATCATTCGCGACTACCCAACTAGGCGAAGAGGAAGCCATCAAGCCCTACTGGGTCAATGGCCCTCGCGCGGTCGATCAGGCTGGCTGGAAGAAAATTATCGGGGACAAACCGACCCTGATCATGCTCGATGAGTTGCCGCCCTACCTTGAAAACGCGAGCACTACTGTCATCGGCGGCGGTACGCTGGCTACCGTGAGCACCTACACACTCAGCTGCCTGATGAGCGCCGCTCTGGAGTTACCGCGTTGCTGCATTGTGATTGCCAACCTATCCGGCAGCTATGTGGCTCAGACCAAGGCAATTGCCGAAGCAATCTCTAACCTCCAGCAAGAAGCCAGTCGCCAAGCGAGCACCATCACCCCCGTGCAGTTGGCGGGTACCTGTTCATCCCTAGCGCCTCTCCGCCTTGATGCTGGCAGATTCAGTCTGGCCTCGCGGTTCGACCTACCGAAATATCGGCGGTTACATTGTCCCCAGAGCTTCAGACCCGGCTGTTACCGGCCACGCCTGTCTGGGTAGGGAACGAGTGGTGGAACAGTCGGTTCCGTCGGGCGTTAACCTGCGGAACAGAAACCCATGCGACTTTCAGGTCGCACTGCCGAAATGGTGAGTCGGCCGCGGGAACTGCCCCCGCAGCCGCTCGCAGAACCGTACGTGACACTCTCGCGTCATACGGCTCCCGTTATCCAACCTTGCTGCCCGGTCACTCGCCAGTGATGAAACAGCCGGGGTACCACAGTCCGCATCTTGTCCAGCCATTGGCTAATGCGCCGCTTGCGCCTATGAAGGGCCTTGTATTTTCGTCGGGCCCAGCGTTCAAGCGCGCGGTCAATGTGCTGGAAGATGCCAAGCATGGCTGTCCGATAGAACGAGCCATAGTATTGCCACCACCCCTGTATCACTGGATTGTAGAGCCGAGCCACGTCGACCAGCGTCACGTGGGTTTGGCGATTGAGTCGCCACCTGCGTACCGCTTGCCGCATCCGCTTTAAGGCATCCGCACTCGCTCCCGGAAGGAAGCTCGTGAAGAGCTGGTCTTGTTTGCTGAGCGCCTTCCTCGGCCTAAAGGTGAAGCCGAGGAAGGTAAAGCTCACATGCGGATAACCTGCGCGACGGTTACTGTCCTTGCAGTACACGACTTTCGATTTCTCCGGGTGCATCGTCAAGCCACAGGCAGCCAGCCGTGAAGCAATGGAGCGCATCACGTACTCCGCTTGCTTTCGACTGCGGCAGTGCACCACCGCATCATCGGCGTAGCGGGCAAACGGGCAGTTGGGGCTGGTACGTTGCATCCAGGTGTCGAAGGCATAGTGCATGAACAGATTCATCAGGAGGGGACTGAGCACTCCACCTTGCGGGGTGCCGCGTTCGCGTGGGACGCGCATGCCGTCATCCGTTTCGAACGGCGCAACCAGCCACCGCTCGATGTACAGAAGTATCCAGTCCTCCTTGATGTGCAGGCGCACCGCCTTCATCAGCAACCCATGATTGATCTGATCGAAGGCTGCCTTGATATCAAACTCCACCACCCAGTCGTATCGCCAGCAGCGCTCACGCGTGATCGCCACCGCCTGCTTCGCTGATCGTCCCGGCCGGTACCCATAGGAGTCCGAGTGGAAGATCGAGTCCAGCTCCGGCTCGATGAGAAGCTTGACCACGGTTTGCGCGACACGATCACCAACCGTGGGCACTCCCAGCTTGCGCGTGCCTCCCGATGCCTTGGGAATTTCTACTTGCTTGACCGGAGGCGGGAAGTACGACCCCGACGACATCCGATTCCACAGCTTGTAGAGATTCTTAGACAGATCCCGCTCGAAATCGGCGATGGTTTCATCGTCGATGCCGGCAGCACCGCGGTTGGCCCTGACCTGCTGGTAGGCGTCCCATACCGTGCGTTTCGCTATGTCATAAGGTTTCGCCGAGCTCACGCCACTCATCCCCGGAGGTTGGCAACGCTCGTCGGCCGGATAACGCCGCCCCTTCGCTCCACCTCCATTACAGAGGCTTCATCGCTACTACGGGAAGCTCCGCCCCTCGTTCCAGCATCGGTATTCTTCCTCATGGTGTTGGCCATTTGTCATTTTCCTTCGCATCTGGAACAAGGTTCTCACGTTCCGTACCAAAGCCTGTATGAAGATCATGCCGCCTATACACCGGCTGCCATCGGGTCCGTAAGCAGGTAACGCCCCGACTTGTCCTGAAGCCAGTACTCCACCTCAGTTTCGGCAGCACCTTGGGCATAACGATGCGTCATCGGACGGTTTGCTTTCGCTCATCTTCTCCATACTCACCTGCCATCCTCAGGGATGACTTTTCCTCGGTCGCTCACCACCACACCTTTTGGATGCAGCAGCACCGGGTGGTTTGAAGTCCGCTCCTGCAAGCCGACTTCGGAAGGCCTACTTCCATCTTCGGCACAGCAGCACAGGTCATCTGACCTGTGTTCGTGACACACAATACTGGTTTCCCTTCTTGGTCTGGTGCATTTCCGGGTCGCGCTTGCCGTCCTTGTTCTTGGTCGAACTGGGCGCATTGATCAGCGTTGCATCGACGATGGTGCCCTGGCGCAGCGACAGGCCGCGGTCGCCCAGAGCCATTGATGACAGCGAGGATGCCGGCCGCCAGCTCGTGTTTCTCCAGCAAGCGGCGGAAGTTGAGAATGGTGGTTTCGTCGGGGATGCGCTCCAGGTTCAGCCCGGCAAACTGGCGCAGGATCGTGGTTTCGTACAGCGCTTCCTCCATCGCTGGATCGCTGTAGCCGAACCAGTTCTGCAGCAGATGCACACGCAGCATCGCCATCAACGGGTAGGCCGGACGGCCACCTTCACCCTTCGGATAATGTGGCTCGATCAAAGCAATCAAGCCCTTCCACGGCACCACCCGATCCATCTCGATCAGGAACAACTCCTTGCGGGTTTGCTTGCGCTTGCCAGCGTACTCGGCGTCGGCGAAGGTCATCTGCTTCATCGGGAAACTCGGTGGGTGGAATCCGGGTATTTTGCCAAAATCTGGAAGTCTTCTTCAGAGTTTCCCTAGTGTGCGCTCTCTTGCTTGGATGGCATTACGTTCTGGCCCAACGTTACTGTAGCGAATCCGCAGCAGTATCAATCAAAGCCTCCTGTATCCCGCGTGAAGAAAGACGCTACGTTGCGCCCGTTCTTCCACGGCTTCGCTTGCCGCCCCGCTACGGCAGATTCGAAGTATTCATCGAAATGTCATCCTTTAGAAACAGTGCGTTAACAAGGAATTTCTACCCTTTGCATCGCGAACCGCAATTGTGCGGCCAGCAATATTGCGAAAGGTGATCAAATGACGCCCCATCCGATACAGGACGCCGTGCTGCGGGTCGACCGGTTGAGCGTCGTCTATCCAGGCGGCGTGACAGCCCTACGCGATACCTCGATTGCATTTCGGCGTGGTGAGTTCACCGTGCTGCTTGGTCTCTCGGGCGCAGGCAAGTCGACCTTGCTCCGTAGTCTCAATCGACTCGTCACGCCCACTGGCGGCAGTGTCACCAGCGAACTCGGTGAACTCGGCAGCGGCTCGGCCTTGCGTCAGCATCGTCGGCGTACCGCCATGATCTTTCAGCACCACCAGCTAATCGAACGTCAAAGCGCACTGGCTAATGTGCTTACCGGTCGGCTGGCCTTTCACAACACGCTCCGCTCGCTGTTTCCTCTGCCGCGTGCCGATCAGGAGATTGCGCTCAGTTGCCTCGCTCGGGTCGGTCTGGCAGACAAGGCGCTAAGCCGGGTGGACAAACTGTCCGGTGGCCAGCAGCAGCGGGTAGGCATCGCGCGTGCGCTAGCGCAACAGCCGGCGATCATTCTGGCCGATGAGCCGGTAGCCAGTCTCGACCCGGCCACTTCGGTCCGTGTTCTCGGATTGCTGCGCGACATCTGCAAGGAAGACGGCATCACCGCCATCGTTTCGCTGCATCAACTCGAATATGCCCGCCGCTTCGCCGATCGCGTCGTCGGGCTGGCCGATTCTCAGATCGTTTTCGATGCCGCGCCCTCGGAACTCACCGATGCGCAGCTTGAGCGCATCTATGCAGGCCGCTCTACGACTCAGCCAGCGAATGCTCCGGCTGAACCACCTGTCATGCTCGAACCTTCACTGGAGATGTCCCGATGAAACGCTTATCCGCGCTCTTATTGACTTGCTTGCTGTCCGCTGTTTCAAGTTTGTCCGCCCTAGCGGCCGATGCCGATCCGGATGTGCTAAAGGTTGCCCTGCTGCCGGACGAAAACGCCTCCGAGCTGATCAAGCGTAACCAGCCGCTGAAGGATTATCTGGAAGAGCATCTGGACAAGAAGGTGCAGCTGATCGTAACCACCGACTATTCCTCGATGATTGAGGCGATGCGCTTTGGCCGTATCGACCTGGCGTATTTCGGTCCGCTGTCCTACGTCATGGCCAAAAGCAAAAGCGACATCGAGCCCTTCGCTGCCATGGTCATCGACGGCAAGCCGACCTATCGCTCGGTGATTATCGCCAATGTGGCGTCAGGCGTGAATGAGTATGCCGACCTTAAGGGCAAGAAGATGGCCTATGGTGACCGGGCATCGACGTCCAGCCATTTGATTCCCAAAGCCGTGCTTCTTGAGACGGCCGGTTTGACGGGTGGGCAGGACTACGAACAACATTTTGTGGGCACGCATGACGCCGTTGCCGTCAACGTGGCGAACGGCAACGCCGATGCGGGTGGGCTGTCGGAGGTAATTTTCAATCACGCAGTCGAACGTGGCCTAATCGATCCGAGCAAGGTGAAAGTACTTGGTTACAGCGGCGAATACCCCCAGTACCCCTGGGCGATGCGCTCGAACCTGAGCCCCGAGCTGAAAACCAAGGTGCGGGATGTATTCGTCGGTATCGACGATCCCGAAGTGCTGCGCAACTTCAAGGCCGAGGCCTTCGCGCCAATCACCGACGCCGACTACGATGTGATCCGCAACATGGGATCGCTGCTCGGCCTCGACTTCGCCACGATGTGAGCACCGATATGTCTACTCATTACGACGTGCAGGCGCTGCCTGCAGAGCAACGCGAGCACATCCTTCGAGGCTTCGGCCTCGGTTGGTGGCGCCAGCTGGGGCAGGTGGCGATTGTATTCGGAGTGGTGCTGTTGGCCTGCTGGTACGTGGGGCTGCTCGATGCCACCACGCTGCTGAACGGGCTGCCCTCCATCGCGACCCTGGCAGGCGAGGCCATGCCGCCAGACTTTTCGGGCTATCGAAGCTGGATTCGCCCCTTGATCGACACCTTGGCGATGAGCATCGCCGGTACGGCCATCGCAGTGGTGTTCTCGCTGGTGGTGGCCTTCGTTGCAGCGCGCAATACGGCGCCGCACCCCCTTGTGTTCGGTGTTGCCCGGGTGCTGCTCAATGCCCTGCGGTCGGTGCCGGAGCTGATCATGGGCATCATCTTCGTTGCAGCCGTAGGGTTCGGCGCCTTGCCGGGCGTGCTTGCCCTGGGTCTGCATTCGGTCGGCATGGTCGGCAAGTTCTTCGCCGAGGCCATCGAGCACGTCGACGAAGCGCCGGTGGAAGCCGCTCGGGCGGCGGGGGCTACGCCGATGCAAGTGCTGCTGCACGCGGTTTTGCCACAGGTGACGCCGCAGTTCGCCGACGTGGCGATCTACCGCTGGGAATACAACTTTCGCGCCTCCACCGTGATGGGCATGGTTGGCGCCGGCGGTATCGGCTTCGAACTCATGGGCTCGCTGCGCATCATGCAGTACCAGGAGGTTGCAGCAATCCTGCTGGTCATCCTGGCCATGGTCACGCTAGTAGACGCCTTCAGTGGCGTGCTGCGCAAACGTTTCAAATAGGACAAACCATGCTGCCGAAACTCGTTATAACTCACCGAGTACACGATGAGATCCTGCAACTGCTGGCGCCACATTGCGAGCTGATGACCAACCAGACCGACAGCACGCTGCCGCGCGAGGAAATTCTGCGCCGCTGCCGCGATGCTCAGGCGATGATGGCGTTCATGCCCGATCGGGTCGATGCAGACTTTCTTCAAGCCTGCCCTGAGCTGCGTGTAGTCGGCTGCGCGCTCAAGGGCTTCGACAATTTCGATGTGGACGCCTGTACTGCCCGCGGGGTCTGGCTGACCTTCGTGCCTGATCTGTTGACGGTCCCGACTGCCGAGCTGGCGATCGGACTGGCGGTGGGGCTGGGGCGGCATCTGCGGGCAGCAGATGCGTTCGTCCGCTCTGGCAAGTTCCAGGGCTGGCAACCACAGTTCTACGGCACGGGGCTGGATAACGCTACGGTCGGCATCCTTGGCATGGGCGCCATCGGACTGGCCATGGCTGATCGCTTGCAGGGATGGGGCGCGACCCTGCAGTACCACGAGGCGAAGGCTCTGGATACACAAACCGAGCAACGGCTCGGCCTGCGCCGGGTGGCGTGCAGCGAACTCTTCGCCAGCTCGGACTTCATCCTGCTGGCGCTTCCCTTGAATGCCGATACCCAGCATCTGGTCAACGCCGAGCTGCTTGCCCTCGTACGGCCGGGCGCTCTGCTTGTAAACCCCTGTCGTGGTTCGGTAGTGGATGAAGCCGCCGTGCTCGCGGCGCTTGAGCGAGGCCAGCTCGGCGGGTATGCGGCGGATGTATTCGAAATGGAAGACTGGGCTCGCGCGGACCGGCCGCGGCTGATCGATCCTGCGCTGCTCGCGCATCCGAATACGCTGTTCACTCCGCACATAGGGTCGGCAGTGCGCGCGGTGCGCCTGGAGATTGAACGTTGTGCAGCGCAGAACATCATCCAGGCATTGGCAGGTGCGCGCCCAATCAACGCTGCGAACCGTCTGCCCAAGGCCGAGCCTGCCGCATGTTGAATCCGGTCTGGCTGAAGAGCCTGGTAGCGATCGTTCAAACAGGCAGTTTTCAGAGCGCGGCGAGGGCGTTGGGGCTGGCCCAGCCGACGGTGTCGCAGCACTTGCAGAAGCTTGAAGAGCAGGTCGGCGTAACGCTGGTGCAGCGCAGTCGTAGCGGCTGCCAGCCTACCACACGGGCGCTGGCCTTCATGCCGCATGCGACCGCCTTGCTCGACATGCACGCCCGGGCGCTAGAAGCCCTGCATGGCAATCGTGAGCGCGTCGGGGCCAGCTCCAACATCGGCACCTACCTTCTCCTGCCATTCGTGCGCAACTATCTGACGACCGCAAATGAGAGGGGCGAGGTGGATCTGCGCATCGCCGCCAACCCGGATGTGGCCGACCAGCTACTGGCGGGCCAGCTCGACGCCGCGATCATGGAATGGTGGCTACCTCACCCCGACTTCGAACACCGCCTCTGGCGGGTCGAGCCGCTGGTGCTTATCGTCAGCCCCGACCATGCGCTGGCTGAAGCAGGGTGCATAGAACGTGATCGTCTGGTGGACCTGCCGATGCTGGGAGGTGAACCGGGTAGCGGTACCGGACGGCTTCTGACCGAATACTTTGGCGAACTGGGCGTGCCTCGCAGCGGTATGCAGCTAGGCAGCACCGAGGCAGTCAAACAAGCAGTGAGGGCGGGACTCGGCGTGTCGTTGGTGATGGCTTCCGCAGTACAAGACGAAGTTCGCAGTGGCGCGCTGGTAGCTCTTCCCATCCCGGGGCTTGAAAAGCGTCTCCAACTGATCTGGCGCAAACCTCCCGGAAATCTGCACCCGCCGGGATTTGTGCGGCACTTATTGGAGGAGGCAGATCTAGCTGGATAAGGTGATGGATGGTTGCGATCCAGCGCTTGGCTTGTCAGCCTAGGGAAACTCTGAAAAAGACTTTCTGATTTGGCAAAATACCGCGACCCCACCCACCGAGTTTCCCGATGAAGCAGATGACCTTCGCCGACGCCGAGTACGCTGGCAAGCGCAAGCAAACCCGCAAGGAGTTGTTCCTGATCGAGATGGATCGGGTGGTGCCGTGGAAGGGCTTGATTGCTTTGATCGAGCCACATTATCCGAAGGGTGAAGGTGGCCGTCCGGCCTACCCGTTGATGGCGATGCTGCGTGTGCATCTGCTGCAGAACTGGTTCGGCTACAGCGATCCAGCGATGGAGGAAGCGCTGTACGAAACCACGATCCTGCGCCAGTTTGCCGGGCTGAACCTGGAGCGCATCCCCGACGAAACCACCAGGTGTCAGTTGGTCGAGATTGGGCGAGGAAGTCATGCCGCTGATTGTGCCAGAGCAGGCGATCAGCGCAGATAAAGCGATGGGCTAATGGCCGGCGCTACAGCACTGTGATCGCACCGGCTGCACCAACCCGCTGCCAAGGTAAACCGAGCACCAAAGCCTGAAGCTGCTCGGTGTCGAGTTCAACTTCCGAGCCGCGGTGGATGCCTGGCCAGTGAAACTTGCCCTGGTTCAATCGCCGCGCGGCCAGCCAGATCCCTACACCGTCATGCACCAACACTTTCATGCGGTTGGCGCGGCGGTTGGCGAACAGATAAGCACAGTGCGGCTTCGCCGCACCGAATACCTCCACTACACGGGCCAATGCGGTCTCGGTGCCGGCGCGCATGTCCATCGGCTCAGTGGCAAGCCAGATGCTATCGATGCGGATCACGGGGCAAGCCCCCGGACAAAGCGGGCGCAGCCGTCAGGATCGGACACTGGCCATTTCACTGTGACTGACTGCTCGCCAAGCGATAGCTCAATAATCACCGATGCTGCAGTCGGCCGTTTGGGCGTAGCCCTCAATGGAACGAACGCCGGCAACGCCGCGGGTAGCTGATCTCGGTAAAGCGGTAGCCATTTTCGAATGACGTTGGCGTTGATGCCATGGCGGATGGCAACGCTGGAGACGGTCGCACCCGGTTGTAGGCATTCCTGAACGACCTGGACCTTGAACGGTTCGGGGTAAGAGCTTCGTTGGCGCATGGAAATCCTAACGTTAAGGACGAACGCGTCCGCTTAAAAATACGCGGACACCATCGCCCTTAATGCTGGAGTTCGGAAGGTGACTTGGCTGGACGCTTACCCAAGATCGCAGATTGCAGGTCATTATTCACGGGACGACCATTACGCAGTAAAGCCGGTGCACCCTCAGCCCATGCTATGCAGTCAGGACCACTAGGCGTGACGGGGGCGTAAACCACGCCCAGCACTGGCGTTGCGTTATGCAGCAATCCGATAGAAATGGCAGAGCCCGGCCGACGATTGAGGAAGTCGCCTGTTCCATCATTGGGGTCAACAACCCAACTAAATGGGTGGCCTGATAGCTCGCAGCCCGTTTCTTCTCCGACAAAATCGCAATTAAGGATGTGCTTCAGTCGCTGTCGCAGAAGTACCTCGATTTCAACATCGACGTCTGCCTTAAAGCCACTGCCCCTTGGGCCGTCTGGTCTATTAAGCTCTGACTCAATAAGTAGGCCTGCTTCGTAAGCAAGCTGCATGACGGGTTCAAGAAGATCGCTCAGCCGCAGTCCTGTCATCAGCTCTTTTCCCAGTAGTTACCCTTGCTGACCAAGCCAAAATCCTCAGAGGAAAATGGCTGCTCATCATCGAACATGCCATTGACCATACACTCCCGACGCAATCCACTCAGCACCCTGAAAAAGCAGGGCTCGCAGAGATGCACCCGATAGTGCTTTCCGTCATGCTGTGATCCATATCCCCATTGGGCTTCAAGCTTGCCGTATTGAAGGCCATAGCCAGGGATACGAGTTCCAGAGCGGCACACGTCGCAGATCACATCCTCAACGACATCGACCAATGCCTGCGACCTAACCTCCATACGCACCTCACGATTACGTTCCACGCGGCACCGGCCGGTTATGGATTCATGCACACCGGCATCATTCGAGCAGCCTCGACTGGCTGAGCATCAGAAACAAGCCAGTAGCTGCTGCCGGTAATGCTGGGAAAAGCTGACCTGGTAAGCGGGCTCATTTGCAAAGCCACCCAGCGAAATGATGTTCGTAGCCTGCGACCCAATACCAGGTTCTGCGCCACCTAACCCAGCATCGCCGATACCCTTGACATGGCCCGAAGCACCCATCGGTTCAGGCCTTGAGTCTGGATTAAATCCAGGCATCTGCACATCTCTCAAAACGGCCAGGTCATCCGGCAAGTCATCTGCAATTCGCTCCGCAAAGCCCTGAAGCTTCGGTTCTGCCAGCATGAATAGCCAAGCCTGGTCATCCGATTCACCTGTGCGTCGCAGTACCCGTCCCAGCACTTGCCGGTAATGCAGTTCGGTGCGGATACGGCTGAGATAGCAGCACACTTGCAGGCGTGGAATGTCGGTGCCTTCGCTGATCATTCCTACGGCGACAATCCAGCGGCAGGTGTTGCTGCGGAATGCATTGATCACTTGCTGCGCATCCGGGGTTTTGTTGGTCACGATACGGCACTCTTCACCCATTGTTTCCAGAGCCTGGGCTATTTGCTGAGCGTGTTCGATGTCGGTAGCCACCACCAAGCCGGCGGCATCAGGCTTGATCTGGCGTAGCTCGTTGAGCTTGCTGTAGCCAAGGTCGAGGATTGGATTGATCACGTCGTCATGGCGCAGCAGTTCCTCATAGGTGACAGGTGACTCCCCCAAAAGCTTGGCGATGCTGGGAAACAGCCTGACGGAGCTATCCGCGCCAAGTTCTTCAGTGAGTTTCACCTTCTGATTATCGAGCAACACAATGCGAGGGGATCGGCACACGCCGTCGGCAATGGCGTCTTTCAAGCCATAGCGGTAATCGCAGATCAAATGCCCTTCGGGCGACGAATAGCGAGCCAAGGCAATGGCCTTGTCGTCCGAACGCCAGGGCGTGCCAGACAGGGCCAACGTGAAGACAGCGCGATCCTGTATCCGGTGCAGTATCTGCTGCCCCCAGGCATTGCTGAGGAGCGGATCGTGGCCGGCGCAATGGTGGATTTCATCGAAGACCACAAGCACCCGGTAGTCATCAAGAAGCTGCCAGAATCCCTCATCACGGTATTCCATGGCCTGATAGGTATAGGCCGCCCCCACGGCACCCATCTGGCCATCGAGACGTCTGCCTAGCACTTCCGAAAAAGTCGAACGAAAACCCTCCACGACCTGGCAGGACGGCGCAAAGCACAGCACCAGGTCAATTCTGTCCTGCTGAAGCAGTCGGCTGGTCAGCTCCGCGGCCATGCGCGTCTTCCCGGCTCCCGGCGTTGCCTGGCAGAAGAAGTGCTGCGTGACGGTAAGGTGCTCCAACGCCTTGGTGATGCAGCTGTTCTGCCAGCTGCGTAGCGATCTGCTCATCGTGGCGCTGCGAGCGTTTTGAGGGTCTTTTCTATGGCGCGTAAATGGCCCAGAAGGCGAGAACTGCGATCCCTGGCCTCCAGGTAATCGCCTTCAACCTTGTCGCGCAAATGCGGCATCTCGTCCAGAAGCAGCTTGAATCGCTCTGCCTCGCCCATTGAAGTGAGAAAGTCCAAGCGGATTTCCTTGTGGAGCGCCTCCAACTGCAAATCCGTATTGGCCGGCAAAGCCTCCACGTCGCGTACCGCCGTGTCTGGTTCGGGCACTCCGGCAGCCATAAGGCTGCTCTCAAAACCGTTGTCGATCAGTTCCAGTTGTAGGTGTGCCGGAATCGGCTGCAGGTGGTAGACCTGTCCTCGGACACGACGGTCCTCGTCCAGTGCAACCCAGCCCGCGCGCACTAGTCGACGGATCTGCTCATACACATAGCGTCGCACATCGGCGATACGGAAATGTGTGCCATTCAGGCGAGCAGCATAGGCATCGCGCAGTTCACGGGTCGTAAAGGTTGTACGCCCTGGCTCCTGAAGCAGCTCATACAGACGCCTGTCGAAGATAAACGAGGCCGATTTCATTGAGGCACCAGAAGAGTTAGCGCGAAAGAAATGCGGATTATAATCCGTGGCCTGTGCGTCCGCAAACGCACGATAGTGCCGCCTCAAGTTGAATTGAGACGGTCATGGATAAGTTGGCGAAAGCGTTAGGGGAACGCATCCGAGTGCAGAGGAAGGCCTGCCGGATTTCCCAGGATGCACTGGCGCTGGCGTGCAATATCGACCGCAGCTACGTAGGGCGGATCGAACGTGGCGAGGTCAACATCACCGTCGAGAAGCTGTATCGCATCGCAAGCGTGCTTGCATGCGATCCATGCGGCCTACTGCCTCAGGCGTCAGAGCTTTAGCCCACCTGATCGACGCTGGCGCTCAAGAAGGCTTGAAATTGCATTAATGCTGTCGGCCCTAACCTCATTATCCAGACTACTAGCTAGGGAAACTCTGAAAAAGACTTCCAAATCTGGTGAGATACGGCTGTCCCACGAACTGAACGGTTGAGCCCCGATGAAGCAAATGTCTTTCGCTGATGCCGAGTACGCAGGCAAACGTAAGCAGACCCGCCGTGAGCGTTTCCTGATTGAGATGGATCAGGTCGTGCCCTGGAAAGGCCTGATTGCGTTGATCGAGCCGCATTATCCGAAGGGTGAAGGCGGTCGTCCGGCGTATCCGTTGATGGCCATGCTGCGGGTTCATCTGATGCAAAACTGGTTCGGCTACAGCGATCCGGCGATGGAAGAGTCCCTCTACGAAACCACGATTCTGCGCCAGTTTGCCGGGCTGCATTTGGATCGGATTCCGGATGAAACCACGATCCTCAACTTCCGCCGGCTGTTGGAAAAACATGAGCTGGCCGGTGGGATTTTGCAGGTCATCAACGGCTATTTGGGCGACCGAGGTTTGCTGCTGCGTCAGGGAACTGTGGTCGATGCGACGATCATTCATGCGCCCAGTTCGACCAAGAACAAGGACGGTAAACGCGACCCCGAAATGCACCAGACAAAGAAAGGAAATCAGTACTATTTCGGGATGAAATCGCACATCGGTGTCGATGTTGAATCCGGTCTGGTACATAGCGTGGTGGGCACGGCGGCGAATGTGGCGGACGTGACTCAGGTCGATCAGTTGCTGCATGGCGAGGAAACTTACGTCTCTGGCGATGCCGGTTACACCGGCGTGGAGAAGCGTGCGGAGCATCAACATCGCCAGATGATCTGGTCGATCGCAGCGCGCCCCAGCAGCTATAAGAAGCATGCAAAAAAGAGCCTGATCGGTCGCATGCGCCGCAAAATCGAATACGCGAAAGCTCAAGTCCGGGCCAAGGTTGAGCATCCATTCAGGGTGATCAAGCGCCAGTTTGGTTATACGAAAGTCCGCTTCCGAGGCTTGGTGAAAAACACCGCGCAGCAGACCACACTGTTTGCCTTATCGAACCTGTGGATGATGCGAAAACGACTGTTGAATGCAGGCGAGGTGCGCCTGTGATGTGGACAATGAGCCCTGAAAAGGTGCTATTCCGCAAAAAACAGTGAACTGACAGGAGGAAAGGTCTGATTTTCGATTAAGTCGGTGTTTTTTGAACCTCAGACAGCGAGGCCGTTAAAAACGGCTGCTTACTTCAGACCTTCCCTAAACTTCGTGGTAGTCGATAATATGTGTACTGATTGCGGTTGATCGCGCATAAAACCTTGATCATCAACCACTGAACATCTCACGACTTGATCAGATAAGCAGTTATAAGACATACGCATCACCTCTTGATCACGCATGCCGGTATATAGGTGTATCACCATTCTCACCACATACTGCATCTTGAGAAGGACTCGCTGCAGCTTTCTCTTTTCGGAACAGGCAAACTCACCGACAAAAACCGCAGCCAGACCATATTCCTCTATTGCTTGCTGAATACCGGGGCGATAGCGCGACTTACCACCAACCCCCAAAGATTTTTGACGGTGCGGAGTAAGACCGAAATACTCATCAGCAAAGCACGATATAAATGAATCAATATTCCCAACACCCAAGTAAAGATGATCGAGCAGGTCGCCACAAATATTTATTAAATTCAAATAAAGGCGTGTCGGAATTACCGGATGCTGTTTAGAATCAGGTCTTCTCAAATCAAAAACTCTTGGATTCAGCACAACATACCCTAGGCGTTCCTCGCCCACACTAATCAATCCGTGCAATATCCCACTAAGAACCGTCTTGTCAAAATTACTTTCACTAACAAAAGCCGCTAGATAAACAGGCACGGTAAAAAGCTGCTGCAAGGACAGCACACCAACCATTGACTTCTTTTTCTGCGCATAGCAGAACTTCATAGCGATGCGCAGCACAACCCAATATGAAATAATCGTAGATGCACTCAGCTTACCAATCCGCCCACCGCCAGCGAAATAAATAAGACAATACAGAAGATATTTGGCTTCTTCGATCAGCGCTTGCTGATCATGACCATAATCACCGAACACCATATCGAAGCGTATTCGGCCAATTTTTTTTGCACTCAGCCTGTACGGGTTAAAGTCCCATACAGACTCGCCGTACACTGCCGTTGCATTGCCATACTCAGTGCGACAGATAACAAAATCCGACGCGGGCTTCCCATACAGCTGAGCCGCACTATCTGGCTGGCTGGTGACTGGAAACTGGCCGCTAGAAAAAAGACTACCTATCGACTGAACAGCAGCACTCAAAATACGATCCCCATTTTTTCATAGCGACCCAACCGGACTTCCCAAAACTTAGTTAACTCGCCGTATTCAAACACCTTAGCTTTAACCTTTTCGACTGTCTGTTTCACCGAGCTAGAGCGCTCACTAAGAGCATCGACTATAAACTCGATCCGGATAGATAACTCTTTGAAAAGTGCCTCAGTATGCGCTGCATCGGGGGCCGATTTACGCACGGCATTGACCACGTATTGCAAACTCAGAATTTTATGCAGATCCTCCTCATCGCCGTGACATAAATAGTTTTCGCAGTACAAACAACCATATTGGGTGCGGCAGTTCGGCTCTATAATCAATCCCACATCAGTGGCAGACGTCGGCTTATTGAAATCCTCGCAGTGACCCGCCGCTATTGCGACACTACTTGCTACAGCCTTGCGGCTTCGCTCACGCACAACATGAGCAGCGTGGCGTATTGCATCCCAAAACAGGCTGAACTCGGATTGCTGCTGTTCAGGTGTTGCCTCTGCATAGGTAGAAAGATTCACCGCTTCGGTGTGATTGAGGGATGCCGCTACCGTGGACGGCGACAAACGTGCAGAGTGCATTTCAGTGCTTTTGTGCTTGCGTATTTTACGAGTTGAAAGTCTTGGTACAGTCGGATCAAGAAAGACCCCGCTAATAAACTCATAAAATTTTTCTAAGGAGCTTGTCACGTTAAGATCACCAAAGCTTTTGCAAGTTCTAAGCTGACCAGACGTAGGCATTGCAAAGAATAGTCGCTCATGTCTCGCACCATCCAAAATCCACGCACGCAGCTTTAAATACTCTTTCAGCAGCGACAAACCCGAGCCCCGCCCAATGTTGTAAAGCGTTGACTTTCCGCCAGCCCGAAATTTCACAGCCGACAACTCTTTCTTGAGAGGGGACTTTTCAACTTTGAGTGCGTCTTCGTAACTAAACTGCTCAAATTCAGCCGGAGTGGCACCTGTAATCATAAAAAAAAGGATAGCATAGGCTTTCGCCGCAAGACTCGCTAGATTAAGACGATGCCAGTTGCGCCCATCTTCATTAGCCGCATCCAAAGATGCCTGGGAGCTTCTTAGTTCGCGCGCGACATTATAATTTCTCGGCTTTTTTCGGCCAAGCCTCTCGAAGGCCGCGAAGTATTCTTCGGCCGTAGCAATTCGCCGCTCAGCTGAGTTATATGAAGGAGCAGCATCCTTAAATGGGCTGCTCGCGCCTCGGTTGGACGGAAATATAACAACTTCATAATCTCTAACTCCAACCACGAGCGGGTAAGGTTTTTTATTCAAGATAAAATCACTGCACTGCTGGGCAATGGCAAAGCAAACATCTCTATACAACTCGACATGAGCAGCGCCTGCTGTTGCAGAACCTCTATCTGGAACAATCCTTACTGCACCAGCAAGAATATGGACACTATTATCTGGATAAAGTAATTTGATCAGGCTGGATGCTCTAGTTTGGTAGCTTGACGCGGTCCGGGGCTTCAGCTTTTTATCGGATATTTTTTGATTTAGATGCGCTGTATAATCTCGATATGCCTTTTGAGCATCCACGCTACTGGAAAATATTTCTCGGTAACCCTCAGCGTTCAACCAATCAATAAAATATTCGGTATGGAAGAAATTTGCCAAGACTGACTTATCACGCAGACCGACAAAAGACTCCAAAACTCTCACAATCAGCTCACGACGACTTTCAACGAACGACTCAATCACCAATGGCGTCCCGCGATCATCATGAACACTTTTATTCTTACCACGAATGAGATATGCAAAACTACCAATATCTAACGGCTTCTTTTTAACCTTAACGGTCAGCTGCAATCGCAAACGCTCAGGTTCGGAAAACTCCTGAACCAACTCATTTAGCGTAATAATTTTTGTATTTTCGCGATGCTCTAACAGCTGCCGACTACTCATTCTTGGACCGTCAATTTCATGACTTCGTAGTTACCGTTAAACAATTTCTTCTCCCACACCTCTTGGGCGATGACTTTTTCGTGAGTCATATTGAATAACTTTAGATAGTTTTCAGTTGTTTCCCTAGACTCGTGATGCATACGTTTTTGAATAAAATCAATATCCTCCCCTAATTTCAAAACGCCTTCTTGAACCAACGGTTGCAGGCGCTGGTAGAGTTGATAGGCAAAAGTCGCTCGCAGCCAGTGATATGTAAAATCTTTTGGAAATTGGCTAGAAGCTGTACTCTGCAATTTTCGCTTTATTGTTTCCGTCACCTGCCCTGTCTGTGGCGACCTAACAATTGCGTAACGCGGATCATTTGAAGCCATGTAATAACAATTGCCTTGATCGGAGAGAAACAAATACATATCGTCCTCTTCTATCAACAGACCGGGATGACTGACTTCTAATTGAGCACGAAATTTTTCCCGCCGTCTCCTCATCATCGGACTACGTGCAAGCGTGACCAATTCTTCAGCAAGTTGCTTTGGAACATACAGAACTTGAGTTTTGTCAAATTTCGTATCAATGCCTGTGCGCGGGCCGGCATGCAATTTATAGGCACATTCCGGCACTAGTTTGTCTTCTGTAAATCCTTTCAAATGCTTCAAGCGTATGGTCAAAACACTTTGCTTACGAGCTCCAGTCATCAGAGACGTGAGAAGAATCAACCGCTCAATCGTTGACCATTTCTTTTCATTAATGGCCTCCAAAAGCGCGCCTAACTCAAGATTGGAGAGAGGTCGAAGATCCTCGCCATCTTCACGCACGAATCCCAAAGGAACGGAGCTACTAGGCGGCGTACGCCGCGTTTGGCTGCGCTTTTCAGCATCGATGATTTTCGCGCCTTTTGGGCTCTGCACGATAAGCCGCACTTGCTTGATCGTATCAACACGCTTTAGATCGAGGTAATGCCAATGCTCGGAAACGTACTTATAAAAGTGATAGACCGCAGCGGTATATTGATTGATGACCTGATTACTGCGACGGCCTTCTTTAATCAGGTGATAGAAGTACTTGTAAGTCGGGCGAAGCGAAGGACGGGCACCGGAAAAGTCGAGCCAATCCAGATTGTTATCCTCACAGAATAGGAGGTAATCCAACAGTTTACTGGCACGACGCCTAACATCATCAGTGCGTCGACTTGCAGGAGCCCTATCACGCATGAGACTCAGCAAGTAGTCGTTCGCTTCGTGCCAAGGGTTGCCATTAGCACTAAACAAAAATGGGAAATTGAACAGGGCACGGTCATTCCCTGAACCGACTTCATCGCATTTATAAAGCAGATTGGATTCAGCCCCCTCAAGCGCTGACTCAATAGAGCCGCGAGGCGCTTCACTGACATGCAGGATAGCGAAGGCATCCTGCAAATTCGGGATGAGAATCAGACGACCTTCGTGACGCGGATTGGTGTAGGACATTCGCCCCCCCTGATGAATCAGTCAATCCTATATGTTATGCGTCAGTTTACAATCGCTACCTGTCAATCTTTTTGTTGTTAAGCGATTCAACCCAAGGGTCTAACTTATGGAATAGCTTGGGGTACCGTCCCTTCAGATCCTTCTTCACCTCGGCGTAGGTACTGCGCCAGAAGTTCGCCAGATCCTGGGTCACCTGCACCGGCCGGCGCGCTGGCGACAACAGGTGCAACTTCACCACCTGCCGGCCGCCGGCAATGCGTGGGGTATCGGCCAGGCCGAACAGCTCCTGCAGGCGCACCGCCAGAATCGGCGGTTGTTCGCTGTAGTCCAGGCGTACCGATGAGCCCGACGGCACTTTCAAATGATGGGGCGCCAGCTCGTCCAGGCGCTGGGGCAGCGGCCAAGGCAACAGGTTATGCAGGAAGCTGGAGATATCCAGGCTGGCGAAATGACTCAAGCGCGAGACCTTGCCCAGGTATGGCATCAACCAATGCTCCAGGCCGGCCAGCAGGGCGCTGTCGCTGACGTCGGGCCATTCGCTGGGCTTACCGGCGTCCAGTTGGCGCAGCAGCATCACACGCGCCTGCCACTGGCGCAGTTCCGGGGTCCAGGGCAGCAGCTCCAGGCCTTTGCGCCGCACCAGGTTGACCAGCGCCTGGCTGCGGGCGGACTCGTCGAGGCCGGTCAACGGCTCGCGGCTGAGGACCAACTCACCGACCTTGCGCTGGCGTTCGGCGCGCAACACGCCCTCGCGTTCGTCCCAATCCAGTTGGTCGAAGCTGCGCACTTGCTCGGCCAATACCGAATCGAACAGCGCCGGATCAAAATCCGCCGCCAGGTAGATCCGCTCTTCACGCTGGCCCTGGCGACTGCCCAGGTCGGCGATCACCAGCCACGGCTGTTTCATCAGGCTATCGGCTTCGGCAAACAGCGCCGCACGGCCATTGGCCAGGCGATATTCTGCACCGCCGGCACGGCGTTGCTGGGCCACCCGATCCGGGTAGGCCAGCGCCAACAACACACCGAGCCAGCGTGGGTGTTCGGGATCGACCACCGGCTGCTCGGCCTTGCCTCTCAGATAACCGCGGTATTGCCGGGCCAACTGCCTGGCCCGCTGTACGCCACCTTGGGTGCCACGGGCACGCTCCTCGCCAGACAACAATGCCAGGCGACTGTGCAAATCCGCGCCCGCCCCGCGCAGTATGTCGCGCTCGCCCAACAGCGCGGCGACATCACAGGCCATGTTTGCCAGCCCCAGGTCCTGGCCGCGCAACAACAAATGCGCGATACGCGGGTGCGCCGGCAGGCTGGCCATTTTTTGCCCGTGGGTGGTCATGTTCGCGCCCTTCAACGCGCCCAAACGCTCAAGCAGATCCTGGGCCTGGGCATAAGCGGCGGTGGGCGGCACATCGAGCCACACCAATTGCGCCGGCGTCACGCCCCAGCGTGCCAGTTGCAGAGCGAGGCCGGCCAGGTCCGCCGAGAGAATTTCTGCGCTGCCATAGGCCGCCAGTGCTTCATGCTGGTCTTCGGACCACAGGCGATAACAGACGCCAGGCTCCAGACGTCCGGCTCGGCCAGCGCGCTGGGTGGCGCTGGCACGGGAGATACGCTGGGTGTCGAGGCGGGTCATGCCACTGCCGGGGTCAAAACGCGGGACCCGCGCCAGCCCGGCGTCAATCACCACCCGCACGCCATTGATGGTCAGGCTGGTCTCGGCAATGTTGGTGGCCAGCACCACCTTGCGCTTGCCCACCGGCGCCGGGTCGATGGCTGCCCGCTGGGCTGTCAGGTCGAGTTCGCCATGCAGCGGGCATAGCAGCACATCGCTGCGCTCTGCGAGGGCGTCCGCCAACTGTTGATTGACCCGGCGAATCTCCGCCTGCCCTGGCAGGAACACCAACACACTGCCGGCTTCGTCGTGCAGGGCTTCAAGGATGGTCTGCACTAACCGAGGCTCGATAAATTCACCGGACTGGAACGGCCGCCCCCAGCGCATCTGCACCGGGTACATGCGACCTTCACTGCGCAGGATCGGCGCGTCATTCAACAGGCCCGACAAACGTTCGCCTTCGAGGGTGGCGGACATCAGGAGGATTTTCAGCGGCTGCTCGTCACGAAACAGCTCGCGGCCATTGAGGCTCAAGGCCAATGCCAGATCAGCGTCGAGGCTGCGCTCGTGGAACTCGTCGAAAATCAGCAGGCCTACGCCATCCAGCGCCGGGTCGTCCTGCAGGCGGCGGGTGAGGATGCCTTCGGTGACCACTTCGATGCGGGTGTCGGGGCCGACCTTGCTGTCCAGGCGGATCCGGTAGCCGACGGTCTCCCCAACCTTTTCCCCCAGCTCACTGGCCAGCCGCTCGGCAGCGGCGCGGGCGGCGAGCCGGCGCGGTTCAAGCATCAGGATGGTTTGCCCGGCCAGCCAGGGTTCATTCAACAGCGCCAACGGCACTCGCGTGGTTTTACCGGCGCCGGGCGGTGCTTCGAGCACGGCTTCATGACGCGTCGCCAGGGCGTCACGCAAGGCGGGTAAAACTTCATCGATTGGCAACGAATTCATACTGGCTCCAAGGCAGAGCGGCGAGTATAACGGCGAACTGCCGGATATCGATGGAGCGCCGGCTCCTATGTTAGAGCGGTGACGCCCGGTAGATCTGCTTTATAGTCACAGCCTACAAGTGTTCAGGAGAGTCCCATGCGTATTGCTTCCCGTGTCATCGGCGGTGTTCTGGCCGTCACCCTGCTGAGCCAACTGACGGCCTGCGGTTCGATTTTCTATCCTGATCGCCGTGGCCAGATCGACGGCAAGATCGACCCGGCGATCGCCGTGCTCGATGCGGTCGGCCTGCTGTTTTATGTGATCCCCGGCCTGATCGCCTTCGGCGTGGACTTCGCCACCGGTGCGATTTATTTCGAGCCCGGCAAAAGCGCACAAGTAGCCCCAGAGAAACTGCAACAAGCCATCGGCGCCGACGGCCAGGTGGATAACACCCAACTGCAAACCATCATCGAGCACGAAACCGGCCGCAGCCTGCCACTGGACGACCCGCGCCTGATCCAGTTCAAGGGCAGTGTCCAGCAACTGGCCATGCTCGGCCTGCAACCTGCTGCGTAAGGATTTGATCGCCCCATGAGCACCAGCACCGAACACGCCCGGCTTTTGCGCCTGGCCACCCGCGCCTCGGTCGGCGTGGCCAGCATCCTGATTATCGGCAAAGCCGTCGCCTGGTGGTTCAGTGGCTCGGTAAGCATGCTCGCCGGGCTGACCGATTCGCTGCTTGACGGCGTGACGTCGCTGCTCAACCTGCTGGCGGTGCACTACGCGCTGCGCCCGGCGGATGATGACCACCGCTATGGGCATGGCAAGGCGGAATCCCTGGCGGGCATGGCCCAGGCGCTGTTTATCGCCGGCAGTGCGGTGTTGATTGCCTTCCAGGCGTACCAGCGCCTGCTGCATCCGGAACCGGTGGGTGCGCCCTGGCTGAGTATCGCGGTGATTGTGCTGTCGCTGGCCCTGACCATGGCGCTGCTGGTCCTGCAACACCGGGTGATCCGCGAAACCGGCTCGAACGCGGTGCGCGCCGACTCGCTGCATTACCGTTCGGACCTGTTGCTCAATGGCAGCATTCTATTGGCGCTGGTGCTGGCGGCCTTCGGTTTGCATCAAGTCGATGCCTGGTTTGGCCTGGGGATCGCCGCCTACATCCTGTGGAGTGCGATCCTGATCGCCCGGGAAAGTTTTTCCGTGCTGATGGATGAAGAACTGCCAGTGGCGGTCAGCCAGCACATGCTGGAGCTGGCCCGTAGTGTGCCCGGCGTATTGGGCGCCCATGACTTGCGCACACGGATTTCCGGCAACCACTGGTTTGTGCAGTTGCATCTGGAGTTGCCGGGAGAGTTGAGCCTGTCGGTGGCCCACGGCATCAGTGACCAGGCCGCCGATGCCATCCATCAAGCCTACCCACGGGCCGAGGTGCTGGTACACACCGACCCGCAGGAAGTGGTCACGGGCAACAAGGCCTAGTAAGTCACCTGATACCCGCGGCTGCTCAAGCAGTTGCCCTGGGCCTGGCGGTAGGTTTGCACCACCGCAGGTGCCGGCGCGTAGGTAACCGTCTGGGGGTCGAAACCACTCTGCTGCACCGCCCAGCGATAACAATCGTAGCCATCTTGCTGCACCTGGGCGGGCGATTGGCCATTGGCGGGATACGCCACCACGTCATACCCGTTGCCCTGGGGCGCCGGCTGTGGCGGCAGGCTGGCCACCGGCGGTTGCACCACCACGTACTGCTGGGTGCTGGTCTCGTAGCTGTAGTAGGCGCCGGCAGCGAGGAAAAACAGCGCGCTGCCCACCCACACTTCCCGCGCATAGTCCGGCAGGTAATGCACACGAATCCCGTAGGGCGGCGTGACCACTACGTAGCGCGGGCCTTGGGGCCGGTACCAATAGCCCCCCGAGAAGAAATAATCCTGGCCGCGATAAGGCACGCGGTAATTACGGTCGGGGAAGCGGTCCACCGTGTAGCCGGGCCGATACTGCGGGCCGGGGCCCCAGCCATTGCCGTGGCCGTCGGGGCGGCCTGGCCAGCGATTGTCATTGGGATGGCCATCGTAGCCAGGGCGCGAACCGGGGCCGCCGGCTTGCCAGTGCTGGTTGCCATCATCGCGCCGAGGAATGTCGCGGTAGTTGCCCTGGCGCGGTTCCTGGGTCTGGCCGACGGTGTCGGGCCGGCCCTGGATCGGCAGATTGCTCCCCGCCTGCGATGCCGGGCGCGGAGCTTGACCGCCTTGAGGGCGAGCCTGCCACTGGCCATTTTGGCCACCGCGCTCACCCTGTTGGCGGTGCTCAGGAAGCGGCGGATTGCTCTCCGGCCCCCGCTCACGCTGCCCACCCCCGCCCTGCGGGCCTTGCCCCTGGCGTGGAGAGTTGTCTCGTTCGTCGGCCATCACCTGCGTGCCGAAGGTGACCATCAACACCCCTACACCTGCCAAACGCCAGATGCGCTTCATGCTATTCCTCACTGCGGATTAGGGCCTGTGCATGAGACTGGAAAAGCCGGGCCCGGTTCTGCAACAGGTTATCAGTCACCTGAACAATTTTCGCCGGCAAAAGAAAAGGGGCGACCCGTCGGTCGCCCCTTGAGAACTTCGTCCTGGCTCAACGCTTATGACGTTGGCTCACCTCACGCCGTCTTGTGGACAGTGTGCAGCCCGGGGGCCGGCACAACCCGGTGGGGTTGGCGGGCCGCAGCCGGCCTGATTGGGCGGGCTGCAGTGGACTCTATGTCCGGGCAGTGATTCTGTTGGTAATCATAGGCGCGAGGCGCCGGCAGATGATTGCGAAGATTGCGTCAATAAACAGTGCTTGCGCAATTTTTAACCCTGGATAGATAATTCGCAGCAATAGTTACGACAAAGGCCAGCCCCATGAGCAAACTTGACCGATACGACCTGAGTATTTTGGCGGAATTACAGCGCGACGCGAGGATCTCCAACCAGGAGCTGGCCGAGCGGATCGGCCTGTCGCCATCACCCTGCTCACGCCGGGTCAAGCAATTGGAAGACGACGGCTACATCTCACGCCAGGTCGCCCTGCTCGACCGCAAGATGCTCGGTCTGAGCCTAACGGCCTACGTATTGATCGGTATGGACCGACACACACCCGAGCGTTTCGAGAACTTCGAAGCCGCCATCCGCACCTTGCCGCAAGTGCTGGAATGCAGCCTCGTCACCGGGATGGATGCCGACTATCAGCTGAAAGTGGTGGTGCCGGATATGGATCACTATCAAAAACTGCTGCTGGGGCACCTGACCCGGATCGAAGGTGTGACCAGCGTGCGCTCCAGCTTTGTGCTGAACCAGGTGCTCAACAGCACCGAGTTGCCGTTGACTCACCTGCGTACCTAAGACTCACCACCAAACCCATGTAGGAGCTGGCTTGCCGGCGATAGCGGACTGTGTGCTGGCCTATCAGCGACTGAAACACCGCTATCACAGGCAAGCCAGCTCCTACATTTTGAGCGTGTTCAGGCGGTGACACCAGGGTGCGACGCACCGACGCAGGTCAACTGTGCACCGGCCGCCTTGCCTTATACTTCGCCCCTGCCTTTGTCGGAAGTTGCCCAATGAATTCGATTGACCCTGTGCTGTTTGAAGAATGGATGATGACCGGACTGGTCACCCTCCTGATTATTTTCATGGGTTTTATCGTCTGGGACCTGGCGAAGAAATCCAAGGCCGGGCGCTTTGGTTCGCTCATTCTGTTCTTCGTGCTGGGCCTGGGCGTGGCCGCGTTCATCATCAAGAGCGTAGTGATCGGCCTGATCGAATCCGGAGCGTTATAAGCGCGCCGGCACTTCGCGGTACTGGCCCTGGTCGAGACCTTCAATCGACCAACCGCCGATTTTCACCCGCACCAGGCGCAAGGTCGGCAAGCCCACGGCGGCGGTCATGCGCCGCACCTGGCGGTTGCGCCCCTCGCGAATCACCAACTCCAGCCAATAGGTCGGCACGTTTTTACGAAACCGCACCGGCGGGTTGCGTGGCCATAGGGTCGGCTCATCCAGTCGCCGGGCTTCAGCCGGCAGGGTCATGCCATCGTTCAACTCCACGCCTGCGCGCAGGCGTTGCAGATGCTCCTCAGTGGGCTCACCCTCCACTTGCACCCAATAGGTTTTCGCCAGTTTGTGCTTGGGGTCGGCAATCCGAGCCTGTAACTGGCCATCGTTGGTCAGCAGCAACAGGCCTTCACTGTCCCGATCCAGGCGCCCGGCCGGGTAGATGCCGGGAATATCGATGAAATCCTTGAGAGTCGCACGCCCACCTTCGTCACTGAACTGGGTCAGCACATCAAAGGGCTTGTTGAACAGGATCAACTTCGGCTCGGCCGGCGGCGCTTTGGCGAGACGGCGAGCAGCGGTATGCACAGGTTTCACGCCAGGGCGGCGCGAATCGGGACGGGCAGGACGGGACATGGCAACGGAACATCTAACGGTCAGGACCGACCATGCTAGTGGCCTGACCGTTAAATAACCACCCCGCTATTCAGCGGAACGGCGGCTCGTCAAAGCTGCGCAGTTTGCGTGAGTGCAGTGAGTTGAGTTCGGTGCGCAACAAGTCCACCGCCTCAATGCCGATTTTCAAGTGCTGGCTCACGGCCCGCTCATAGAACGCGTTGGCTGAACCTGGCAACTTGATTTCACTGTGCAGCGGCTTGTCCGACACACACAGCAATGTGCCGTACGGCACCCGCAATCGGTAGCCTTGGGCGGCGATGGTGCCGCTTTCCATATCCACCGCCACGGCGCGGGACAGGTTGATCAGCGGCCGCTCCTGGGCCCAGCGCAGCTCCCAGTTGCGGTCGTCGTAGGTCAACACGGTGCCGGTGCGCAGGCGCTTTTTCAGCTCCTCACCCTTCTCGCCGGTGACATTGGCCGCCGCTTGCTGCAACGCCATCTGCACTTCGGCCAGGGCCGGGATCGGGATGTTCGGCGGCACCACACGGTCCAGAATGCCGTCGCGACGCATATATGCGTGGGCCAACACATAGTCGCCAATGGTCTGGGATTGGCGCAGGCCACCGCAGTGGCCAATCATCAACCAGCAATGCGGGCGCAACACCGCCAGGTGGTCGGTGATGTTCTTGGCATTGGACGGGCCGACACCGATATTGACCAGCGTCACACCATGGCCGTCACTGGCCTGCAAGTGGTAGGCCGGCATCTGATAGCGGTGCCAGACCACGCCTGCGGCAATGGCAGACGCTTCGCCATGGTCCATGCCTTTTTCGATGATCACGTTACCCGGCAATACCATGCGGATAAAGCGTGGATCACTGCGCAACTGCTCCAGGCCATGGACGATGAACTGGTCGACATAACGGTGGTAGTTGGTCAGCAGAATCCACGGCTGCACATGCCGCCAATCACTGCCGGTGTAGTGCACCAGGCGGCGTAGAGAGAAATCCACACGGGCCGCGTCGAACAGCGCCAGGGGTAGCGGGTCGGTGTTTTCCCAGTCGTACAGGCCATCGGCTATGCCATCGGTGGCGGCCGACAGGTCGGTACTCGGGAACACCCGCGCCAGGGTCGCGGCTGTCACGCCGGAGCCAGCCAGCTCGTCGCCCTGCTCCACCACATACGGGTACGGGATGTTCTGCTGGCTGACGCCCACTTCCACCGTCACGGTGAAGTCGTGCATCAGCGGGACCAGTTGCTCCAGCAAGTATTTGCGGAACGCCGCCGGGTGGGTGACGGTAACACTGTAGGTGCCCGGCAATTGCACCTTGGCATACGCCCGGGTGGTCTGTGGGACTTCGCCATGGCAGTGGTAGGTCAGACGCAATTCCGGGTAGCGAAACAACGCACGTTGTGCGGCGTCGGGCTCGACGCGGTCCTTGAGGTATTGCTTGAGAGCCTGGTTGAGCGCGCCGGTAGCACGCTCATGCAGAGCGGCCAGCCGGTCCACGGCCTCTTCGGCGGTTTGAACGACAACAAAAGCTTCGGTCACGGTAAGCATCCTGTGTTCTGACGTGCAGGCCTTCATCTTGCCTGCATCGCTGCCAGACGCAAACTCTGAATTGGCATGCCTGGTTATCCATAGGCTGACCTACCCAATCTCTGAATTGGAATGCGTTCAAATGTGGGAGCTGGCTTGCCAGCGCCTACATGTGATCGTGTTTACTCAGGGGTCGAGCGGGCGACGATGGCCTGCACATCCACACCCCGCGGCAAGGTGCCGTATACCCGCCCCGACGACTCACCCAAGCGACTGGCCATAAACCCATCGCTGACACTGGCATTGCCCGCCTCCAGCAACAACTTGGCCTGCAACGCCACGGCGATATCCTCAGTCAGTTGGCGCGCCCGGTACTGGATGTCCTGGGTGTCCATAAATGCCAACTTCAGTTGCTCGATATGCCGCGCCAGACGTTTATCGCCATGCCCATCGCCCAACTCGGCAAACAATGTCTCCAGCACCCCGGGCTCTTTCGACAAGGCCCGCAGCACGTCCAGGCATTGCACGTTGCCTGAACCTTCCCACGTCGAGTTGACCGGCGCCTCACGGTACAAGCGCGGCAGGATACTGTCTTCGACGTACCCGGCGCCGCCCATGCATTCGGCGGCTTCGTTGATCATCGCGGGGGCACGCTTACAGATCCAATACTTGCCAACCGCCGTCACCAGCCGTGCGAACTTGGCCTCCTGCTCGTCATCCAGATGATCCAGCGCCCGCCCCATGCGCAAGCTCAAGGCCAGGGCCGCCTCGCTTTCCAGGGCCAGGTCGGCCAGCACGTTCTGCATCAAAGGCTGTTCACTGAGGACCCGGCCACCCACCAAACGATGGGCGCAATGATGGCTGGCCTGGGTCAATGCCTGGCGCATCAAGGCGCTGGAACCGACCATGCAATCGAATCGGGTCATCGCCACCATCTCGATAATGGTCGGTACGCCACGGCCTTCTTCGCCGACCATCCAGGCCAGGGCACCGCGAAATTCGACTTCGCTTGAGGCGTTGGAGCAGTTGCCGAGCTTGTTTTTCAGGCGCTGGATATAGAACTGGTTACGTGTGTCGTCCGGGCGCTGCCGGGGCAGCAGGAAGCAGGTCAGGCCCTTGTCAGTCTGGGCCAGGGTCAGGAAGGCGTCGCACATCGGCGCCGAGCAGAACCATTTATGCCCCACCAATTCATAGGGCTGGCCAGGGCCGCCGGCGCCTACGGGATAGGCACGGGTGGTATTGGCACGCACATCGGTGCCCCCCTGTTTTTCGGTCATGGCCATGCCGATGGTCGCGCCGGCCTTATGGGCGATGCCAACATTGCGCGGGTCATATTCGGTGTTGAGGATTTTTGGCAGCCAGGTATCGGCCAAATCCGGTTGCAGGCGTAGGGCCGGTACGCAGGCGAAGGTCATGGTCAGCGGGCAACCCGTACCGGCTTCGGCCTGGCTGTGCAGGTAGGTCATGGCCGCGCGGGCGACATGGGCACCCGCCTGGGGATGGGCCCAAGGCAACGACGGCAGGCCATGTTCAACGGCGGTGCGCATCAGCTCATGATAGGCCGGATGAAACTCCACCAGGTCTATGCGGTGACCATAGCGATCATGGCTGCTGAACACCGGCTTGTTCTGATTCGCCAGGAACCCCGCCGCCATCAACGGCCCTCCCGCCAACGCGCCATAGGCATCGATACGCGCCTCGGCCCAGCCCGCGCCAAAGCGCCGCGACCACTCCTGCAGGGGCACGTCGAGGCGATACAGATTGGCGCCGTCCAATGACGGCGGCTGGTTGGTAACGTCGTGGGTTTCAGCGAACAGGTGCAGATTCATGACGGGCCTCCTGATAAAAGGCCACGTTCATTGAGGCCTTGAATTCAGTTAAGCATCGTCACCAGGCTTAAAAAAGTGGCATATACGCCTATATGCCGGCGCTTTCGCCCTCTAGCGGGCACAGCAGGCGCCGTCGCAAGACGGCCTGCAACAGCTCGAACCGCACAGGTTTGAGCAACTGCTCGGTAACACCGACGCCGTGACAATGCTGGCGTGCGCTGCCTTGCAGGGAGTCGCTCAAGGCGATCACCGGCAGCTCGCCGCAGCCAGGCAAGGCCCGGACCTGGCAACACAGAGTGAAGCCATCCTCGGTCACATCCAGCAACACCGCATCAAACGTCCCATCCTGCAGCATCGCCAGGGCCACGGGGCCACTATCCGCCACTTTCACCCGGTAACCGAGCTTGAGCAGCATGCCACGCAAGACCAATTGCGTGACGCTGTTGTCGTCCACCAGCAGCACCGTGCAGTCCTGTGGCTCGCGATGCAAGCCCACCGCCCTGGCCGGCTCCGGCGGCACCGCAATGACGGGCACCTCCAACTGGAAACGGCTGCCTTTGAGCGGTTCGGAATGATGGGTCAGGCGCCCGCCGAGCAATTCGATCAACTGCCGGCAGATCGCCAGGCCAATGCCCAGGCCGCCATACTCGCGAGTGGTCGAGCCATCCACCTGGAAGAAACGCTGATACAGGGTTGCCTCATCCAACTGCGCAAAACCGATTCCGGAGTCGGTGACAATAAAGGTCAAATGCAGATGGCCATCAGCACGGGGCACGCCCACCACGCGCACGCGCACCGCACCTTCGTGAGTAAACTTGAAGGCGTTATCCAGCAGGCATTCCAGGCACTGCATCAGTTTGCCAGCATCGCCCTCCAGCCGATCCGGCAACTCGCCTGCCACATCAATGGAAAACTCCAGGCCCTTGGCTTGAGCATTACCCAGGAACTGCTGGCGCAAGGTGTCGAGCACCCCGCGCAGGCTGAACACCTGCGGTTGCGCGCCAAGGCGGCCGGCTTGCAGTTCGGTGAGGGTGAGGATGCCGTTGACCATGCGCATCATGTCCCGCGCCGAGCCCGCGGCGGTTTGCTGGTACTGCGCCAGGTCCCCGGCCAGGGGCACGGTCTGCATCAATTCCAATGAGCCGATCACCCCATTCATCGGGGTACGCAGCTCATGGGTCAGGGTGGCGAGGAATTCGTCTTTCAACAGGTTGCTGTGGGCCAGTTGCTGGTTGAGCACTTCCAGTTTCTGGCTGGCATCAAACAGGATTTGCGCCTGCTGTTCGCGCATCGCGTTGATCCGATCAGCCAGGGCCAGGGATAACAGGGCGACTTCGACGGCCGAGCCGATCTGGCTGGAATACATGGTAAAAAACACATTCGGCAGGTAGCCCAGCACCATCATCGTGTTGACCACCCCACCGATCAGGAACGCCGACCAGGCGATGATGAAATACCGTGCCACGCGCTGGCCGCAGCACCAGGCCTTGATCCCGGCGACAAAGATGGTCGCGGTAAAAATCAGCGCCAGTGCGGTCGCCAGGCGCAGGGCCAGGGCATAGCTGGTCATCAGCGACAACAACATCACCACCCCACCGGTACCCACCAGTACCAGCAGCAGCCGGTCAAGCCAGCGACTGTAGAGGGCGGTATGCAGGAAGCTGCGGGCAAACAGGCTGCCGAACAACGCCGACGCGCCGATCAGAAATGGCGTCGCGGCATTCGCCCACCAGGGGTTGTCGGGCCAGAAATACTCCACCGCCGCGCCATTCACCGAGAGCTGGTACATGCCGAACGAGGCAATATAGAGGATGT
The DNA here is from genome assembly GCF_000730425.1 of Pseudomonas fluorescens. Lineage (NCBI taxonomy): Bacteria > Pseudomonadati > Pseudomonadota > Gammaproteobacteria > Pseudomonadales > Pseudomonadaceae > Pseudomonas > Pseudomonas fluorescens. The sequence goes on from NZ_CP008896.1 coordinate 2,976,965, forward strand.
AATAGAGGTAGCTGGTGTCGCGCACGCTGAGGTAGATGAACAGGTTGTACACCAGCATCCCCAGCAGCACGCCGTAAATCAGGCCCAGCACATACAGGCGCAGCGGTTGCTCCTCCAGGTACGCAGTGCTCGACCATAGGGTCAGCGGCGCCTGGATCGAGCCTTCGCTTTGCAGGCGCAGATAGAGGGTTTTCTGCTCACCCGCCTTGAAGTCGACATCGAACAAGTAGTTGTTCTGGCGAATCTCCCGGCTGGCAAAGGGCAATGCATCGCCGGTGCGCCCGGCCAGGCGGTAGCCACCGGCACCGTCAGGGACGTACAACTCAAGATGATCAAGGGGCGGATAGGCCAGCTCCAGCAGCCAGGCGCGCTGAGCGTGGGGATCCTTGGGCAGGTAATGCAGGTCGACCTTGAGCCAGAACGCCGAGCGTGAATAGCCGGCATTGAGGGTGTCTTTATCATGGCGGATGTAGCGACTGGCCATTGCTGTGGAACGGGCATCGGTGAGGGTGACGCTGCCACTCGGATCTTCGAGCACTTGCATGACCCGGCCCAGGGGTAGGCTTCGGGTAGCTTCATTGAACTCGACGGCGCTAGCCAGCATCGGCAGCCCGCACAAGAGAAACATCAGCAAATAGCGCATAGAGCCCCAGCGTGGCCTGTCCGGTTATGTCAAAAGCCCCCATTCCTTTTGAGAAGACGTATACCGGCGATACATTAAGTTGTTTGGATCCACTCTAGCATAGCCGGTAAAGGCCAAAAGACACCATTGATATAATTTTTTGAAAGGCTCTAGAACGGGCCTTACAGCGAAATTACGACTAAAAACGGATGATAGCTCATGGCCATTTTCCCGGGTGTTTCGACCAAAAATACAAGCGCTGCCCAACGGCCACGCTAAAAGCGTTTGGTGGTAAGCTCGCGCACCATGAATATCTACAGCTCTCGCCCCGTTGTCCTCTGTCTCTCCGGCCATGATCCCAGTGGTGGCGCCGGCTTGCAGGCAGATATCGAAGCCCTGCTCGCCCAAGGCTGTCACGCAGCCCCGGCCGTGACTGCGCTGACCGTGCAGAACACCGTGAATGTCAGCGATTTCCGCGTGCTCGACCGCGAGTGGGTGCTGGCCCAGGCCAACGCCGTGCTTGGCGACTCTGAAGTTGCGGCGGTCAAGCTGGGCATGCTCGGCTCCACCGTGATGGTCGACACCGTGGTCGAACTGCTCCAGCAGCACCCGCACCTGCCGGTGGTCTGCGACCCGGTGCTGCGCGCCGGCGGCGGTGGCAGCCTGGGCAAGGATGAAGTCGGTTATGCGATGCGCGAGCGGCTGTTGCCGTTGTCGCTGATTGCCACACCCAACCTGCCTGAAGCGCGCATCCTCGCCGAACTGCCCGACGGCACGGCAGACGAATGCGCCGAGAAACTGCTGCCGTTTATCAAGCACCTGTTGATCACCGGCGGCCACGGTGACGAGCATGAAGTGCACAATCGCCTCTACAGCCGCGACGGCACGCGCCGCACCTTCACCTGCCAGCGCCTGCCCGGCAGCTATCATGGCTCCGGTTGCACCCTGGCCAGCGCCCTGGCCGGTCGCCTGGCCCAGGGCGAGGGCCTGGCCAGCGCCGTGGAGTCGGCACTCAACTACACCTGGCGCACCCTGCGGGACGCCGAACAACTGGGCCAGGGGCAATTTGTGCCGCGTCGCCTGCCACTGGATTTCTGTTCGTAATATCAAGGGGCCTGCTCGATGAAACTACGTGGCCTGTACGCCATTACCGATAGCCAACTATTGGCCGGCAAGTTCCTGTCCTACGTCGAGGCCGCGCTGGAAGGCGGCGTGACCTTGCTGCAGTACCGCGACAAAAGCAGCGATGACGCCCGACGCCTGCGTGAAGCCGAGACACTGCGCGAACTGTGTTCGCGCTACAAGACCCAGTTGATCATCAATGACGATGCCGAGCTGGCCGCACGCCTGGGCGTCGGCGTTCATCTGGGCCAGACCGACGGCCCGCTGACCCCGGCCCGGGCATTACTGGGGCGCCATGCAATCATTGGCTCTACCTGTCACAGCCAGGTCGAACTGGCCGAGCAGGCTGCGCGTGAAGGCGCCAGCTATGTTGCCTTTGGCCGTTTTTTCAATTCCAGTACCAAACCCGGCGCCCCGTCAGCCACGGTCCACATGCTCGCCCAGGCCCGCGCCCGCCTGCAGGTGCCGATCTGCGTGATCGGTGGCATCACCCTGGAAAACGCTGCGCCCCTGGTGGAGCACGGTGCCGATCTGCTGGCGGTGGTCCACGGCCTGTTCGGTGCCGACAGCACCCAGGAAGTGACGCGCCGCGCCCGCGCCTTCAACGAACTCCTCAAATCCTGAATTCAGAGAGCCTGCCCATGTCTCGTTCCGAAACCCTGTTTGCCAATGCCCAGAAACATATCCCCGGCGGTGTGAACTCCCCCGTGCGTGCGTTCAAGAGCGTTGGCGGTACCCCGCTGTTCTTCAAGCACGCCGAAGGCGCCTACGTCACCGACGAAGATGACAAGCGCTACGTGGACTACGTCGGTTCCTGGGGCCCGATGATCCTCGGCCACAGCCACCCCGACGTGCTGGACGCGGTGCGCAAGCAACTGGAGCACGGCCTGTCCTATGGCGCACCAACCGCCATGGAAACCGAGATGGCTGACCTGGTGTGTTCAATCGTGCCGTCGATGGAAATGGTGCGTATGGTCAGTTCCGGCACCGAAGCGACCATGAGTGCAATTCGCCTGGCCCGTGGTTTCACCGGCCGCGACAGCATCATCAAGTTCGAAGGCTGCTACCACGGCCACTCCGACAGCCTGCTGGTCAAGGCCGGCTCCGGCCTGCTGACCCAGGGCGTACCGAGTTCGGCCGGCGTACCTGCGGCCTTTGCCAAGCACACCCTGACCCTGCCGTTCAACGACATCGCAGCCGTCGAAAAGATGCTCAGTGAAGTCGGCCAGGACGTGGCGTGCATCATCGTCGAGCCGGTTGCCGGCAACATGAACTGCGTGCCACCGGCGCCTGGTTTCCTCGAAGGTTTGCGTGAACAGTGCGACAAGCACGGCGTGGTATTGATCTTCGACGAAGTGATGACGGGTTTTCGCGTCGCCCTCGGCGGCGCCCAGGCTCACTACGGCGTAACGCCGGACCTGAGTACCTTCGGCAAGATCATCGGCGGCGGCATGCCGGTGGGCTGCTTCGGCGGCAAGCGCGAGATCATGCAGCACATCGCGCCACTGGGCCCGGTCTACCAGGCCGGCACCCTGTCCGGTAACCCATTGGCCATGGCCGCCGGCCTGACCACCCTGCGCCTGATCAGCCGCCCGGGCTTCCATGCCGAACTGAGCGACTACACCACGCGCATGCTGGACGGTTTGCAACAACGCGCCGATGCGGCGGGCATCCCGTTCGTCACCACCCAGGCCGGTGGCATGTTCGGCCTGTATTTCAGTGGGGCCGACGACATTGTCACCTTTGACGATGTGATGGGCAGCGATGCCAACCTGTTCAAGCGCTTCTTCCACCTGATGCTCGAAGGCGGCGTGTATCTGGCGCCGAGTGCCTTTGAGGCTGGTTTCACCTCCATCGCCCATGGCGAAGCCGAGCTGAAACTGACCCTGGATGCTGCCGAGCGTGCCTTCGCTGCACTGAAGTAAGAGAGCCACAACCTGACGTCGCCCCTGGCGGCGTCAGATTTTGCTACCTTGCTTACAGAGATTTCCGCGTTTTTTCGAGAAATCACCTGCAATCCGGCAGATAACTTGCCCACGCAGCAGAAAAACGAGTAAAGACTTTGTAAGCAGAGGCCTGCTTATTTCATAATGCGCGCTTATTGGATCCCCACGTGGCTCCACGCGCCCCGTCAGAGGTAAGTCGATTCCCATGAAACGCACCGGCCGCACCCTGGTTCTGGGCTGCCTGTTGCTCCTTCAACCGCTGCTTGCACATGCACAAGCGGGCGGCAACTCGTTGTTGATCCCAGCGATGGGTCGTTGCACCCTCAATACTCAGCCCGATAGCCAGGCCGAGGCGCTGAGCGCCTGCCAGATCCTGGCCGATGGCGGGGATGCGCAGGCGCAATACGAGTTGGGCGAATTCTTCTACGACGACAAAAACCCTGCCCGTGATCTGAACAAGGCCTTGAGCTTCTTCGAGAAAGCCTCGCTGCAAGGCCATGCCCAGGCACAATTCAAGTTGGGCAGCATGTTCTTCCATGGCGAGGGCGTACCGGCCAATAACGTGCAGGCGTACATTGTGCTGAAGATGGCGGCGGTCAACGGCGCCGAAGATGCGCTGGATACCGCTGACGAAGTGGCCGAGCACATGCAGCGTGATGAGCTGGAAGTGGCGACCCAGGTGCTGGGGCAGATTTTCCGCAATTACTTGCAGGAGTTGCAGAGTGCGGATGGGCGTTCGCCCTTCTCCCCGCTGCCCTGAGTTTGCCTAACCCCTTCTGCTCCTACCTTTGAATGCGTTCCCCTGTGGGAGCTGGCTTGCCTGCGATTGGCGCGAGGTGGTCTGACACCCTACTTCTCAGGCATCGGCATCGGAAACGGCATGACATTGCTCATGCCCCGCGCCTCGCTGATCTTCGGCGTACCCAGGCGCTCGACTTCATCGATGCGCACAATCGAATGCATCGGCACAAAACTGCGCACCACGCCTTCAAACTGGGCCTTGAGTTTTTCTTCGCCTGGATCGACGACCAGTTGCGTACGCTCGCCAAAGACGAACTCTTCTACTTCCAGGAAGCCCCACAGATCACTTTGATAGATCTGCTTGGCGTACATTTCGAACACCTGGCCCTGGTTAAGGAAAATCACCTTGTAGATTGGAGCTTCACGTTTGGTCATGGGGGGCGGGCAGCACATCGGCGGATATAAATGAGGGCGCGAACTATAGCATGGCACCCGATGCACAGTGCTAGGAACCAATGGGCATGCCCCCTATAATGCGCGGTTCTTTACCACCAATTGACGATTCCCATGGCCAAGAAGCTTTACATCGAAACCCACGGTTGCCAGATGAACGAGTACGACAGCTCGCGCATGGTCGATCTGTTGGGTGAACATCAGGCCCTGGAAGTCACGGCTCGCGCCGAAGATGCCGACGTGATCCTGCTCAATACCTGCTCGATCCGCGAACGTGCCCAAGACCGGGTCTACTCCCAACTGGGCCGCTGGCGTGAACTGAAACTGGCCAACCCGGAGATGGTGATCGCCGTCGGCGGTTGCGTAGCCAGCCAGGAAGGCGCCGCCATTCGCGACCGCGCGCCCTATGTCGATGTGGTCTTCGGCCCGCAGACCCTGCACCGCCTGCCGGAGATGATCGACGCTGCGCGTATTACCAAGTTGCCGCAGGTGGACGTCTCGTTCCCGGAAATCGAAAAATTCGACCACTTGCCCGAGCCCCGCATTGACGGCCCGAGCGCCTATGTGTCGGTGATGGAAGGTTGTAGCAAGTACTGCACCTTCTGCGTGGTGCCTTATACCCGTGGCGAAGAAGTCAGCCGACCGTTCGACGACGTGCTCGCAGAAATCATCCACCTGGCCGAAAACGGCGTGCGCGAAGTGACCCTGCTGGGGCAGAACGTCAACGGCTATCGGGGCCAGACCCACGATGGGCGCCTGGCGGACCTGGCCGAGCTGATTCGCGTGGTCGCGGCAGTGGACGGTATCGAGCGCATTCGCTACACCACCTCGCACCCGCTGGAGTTCTCCGACAGTCTGATCCAGGCCCACGCCGAAGTGCCGGAACTGGTCAAGCACCTGCACTTGCCGGTGCAATCAGGCTCGGACCGCATCCTTTCGGCGATGAAGCGCAATCACACAGCCCTGGAGTACAAGTCCAAGCTGCGCAAACTGCGCGCTGCCGTGCCGGGTATCTGCATCAGTTCGGACTTTATCGTCGGTTTTCCCGGCGAGACCGAGAAAGACTTCCAGCAGACCATGAAGCTGATTGAAGATGTGGGTTTCGACTTCTCCTACTCGTTCGTCTACAGCCAACGTCCCGGTACACCGGCCGCCGACTTGCTGGACGAAACGCCAGAAGCATTGAAAAAGGAGCGCCTGAACGCCCTGCAACATCGCCTCAACCAACAGGGCTTCGAGATCAGCCGACAAATGGTCGGTTCGACCCAGCGCATCCTGGTCACCGATTACTCTAAGAAAGACCCCGGCGAGTTGCAGGGACGTACCGAGAACAATCGGATCGTCAACTTCCGCTGCGATAACCCGACGCTGATCGGCCAGTTCGCCGATGTGCACATCGATGCGGCGCAACCGCACTCGCTGCGCGGCTCGCTGCTCCAGTAACCCATCAATACTCCTGACTGATGGAGATCAAAATGTGGGAGCGGGCTTGCTCGCGATAGCGGTGTATCAGTCAATGCATCTGTCACTGATCCACCGCTATCGCGAGCAAGCCCGCTCCCACATGGGAACCGCGCAGCATTCCGATAACTTAAGTGCTTTCGCACACCGTCAGCTGGCGTTATCCTCTATTTCACCTAAACAGCCAAAGGGCGGCTAAAAGCAACCTTGAACGCACCCATAGCAGAACCCCATCGTTTTCTCCTCGAGCCGTTTGAGGCTCGTCGTTTCGCCAATCTGTGCGGACAGTTCGACGAGCACCTGCGTCTGATCGAACAACGCCTGAGCATCGAGATCCGCAATCGCGGCAATCAGTTCGAGCTCATTGGTGACCCCCAGCACACCACGTCTGCAGAAAACCTGCTGCGTCGCCTCTACCGCGAAACCAAGGGTAGCGAGCTGTCGCCGGAAACCGTGCACCTGTACCTGCAGGAATCAGCCGTACAAGACCTGGCCAACAACCCGGTGGCCGAAGCCAGCGTGGCGCTGCGTACCAAAAAAGGCATGATTCGCCCACGGGGCTTGAATCAGCAGCGCTATGTCAAGGAAATCCTCGGCAACGACATCAACTTCGGCATCGGCCCGGCCGGTACCGGCAAGACCTACCTGGCGGTGGCCTGTGCGGTAGACGCACTGGAGCGCGAACAGGTACGACGCATCCTGTTGGTGCGCCCAGCCGTGGAAGCGGGCGAAAAGCTGGGTTTTTTGCCCGGCGACCTGGCCCAGAAGATCGACCCGTACCTGCGCCCGCTGTACGACGCGCTGTATGAAATGCTCGGCTTCGAATACGTGGCCAAACTGATCGAGCGCCAGGTGATCGAGATCGCCCCGCTGGCCTATATGCGCGGCCGTACCTTGAACAACAGCTTTATCATCCTCGACGAAAGCCAGAACACCACGGTCGAACAGATGAAGATGTTCCTGACCCGGATCGGTTTCGGCTCCACGGCGGTGATTACCGGTGACATCACTCAGGTCGACCTGCCAAAAGGCACCAAATCGGGCCTGGGCCAGGTGATCGAAGTGCTCAAGGACGTGCCGGGCATCAGCTTTACCCATTTCATGCCCAAGGACGTGGTGCGCCACCCGTTGGTCCAACGCATTGTCGAGGCCTACGAGCGCTTCGAACATCGCGACGACGGACTGTCGAAGGACAACCGCCGCGATGCTTGAGCTTGACCTGCAACTGGCCACCCAAGCCCCAGCCCCCAGCGAAGCGCAGTTTCGCCAATGGTGCTCACTGGCCCTGCGCCAGCGCACCGCTGACTCGGAACTGACCATTCGTCTGGTGGACGAACCTGAAGGCCGCGAACTGAATCACACATGGCGCCAGAAAGACTACGCGACCAATGTGCTGTCGTTTCCCGCCGATGTACCGGACGAACTGCTGGATATCCCGCTGCTGGGTGACCTGGTGATCTGCGTCGCGGTAGTGGAGCGTGAGGCAAAGGAACAAGGCAAGGACCTTGAGGCCCACTGGGCCCATCTGGTCATGCACGGCTGCTTGCATCTGTTGGGCTACGACCATATAGATGATGAAGAAGCCGAAGAAATGGAAGCACTGGAACGAACGTTGCTTGCAGAGTTGGGGCATCCCGACCCGTATGCAGACGACGAACACTAATCGACACTCAACTGAAACAATCAAGGATTTAGAGTAATCGCTATGAGCGAAGACCGATCGAGCAACGGGCAAAAGTCATGGCTGGGCAAACTGACCCAGGCTTTTGCCCACGAGCCGAAAAACCGCAAGGAGCTGCTGGAGCTTCTGCGCGAGGCCCATCAGAACAAGTTGCTGGACAGCGAAGCGCTGGCCATCGTCGAAGGCGCCATCCAGGTGGCTGACCTGCAAGTACGGGACATCATGGTCCCGCGCTCGCAGATGATCAGCATCAAGGCGACCCAGACCCCACGGGAGTTCCTCCCGGCCGTGATCGATTCGGCGCACTCGCGCTACCCGGTGATCGGCGAAAACCATGACGAGGTCATGGGTGTCCTGCTGGCCAAGGATCTGCTGCCGCTAATCCTCAAGGAGAACGGTGACAGCTTCAACATCAAGGATCTGCTGCGCCCAGCCACGTTCGTGCCTGAATCCAAGCGCCTGAATGTGCTGCTGCGCGAGTTCCGCGCCAACCACAATCATATGGCCATCGTCATTGACGAATATGGTGGCGTCGCCGGCCTGGTGACCATCGAAGACGTGCTGGAACAGATCGTCGGCGATATCGAAGACGAACACGACGTCGAAGAAGACAGCTACATCAAGCCACTGCCCAGCGGTGACTTCCTGGTCAAGGCGCTGACACCGATCGAGAACTTCAACGAGTTCTTCGACAGCGAATTCTCCGACGATGAGTTCGACACGGTCGGCGGCCTGGTGATGAGTGCATTTGGCCATCTGCCCAAGCGTAACGAAACCACCGAGATCGGTGCCTATCGCTTCCGCATCCTGAATGCCGATAGCCGACGCATCCATTTGATCCGCCTGACACCTATTGCCCGCTAAGGACTGATATGCGCCGTCTCACCGCACCCGGCTGGCCCGGTAACCTGCTGGCCGTGGTGGCCGGTGCTATCACCACCCTGGCGTTGGCGCCGTTCGATATCTGGCCGCTGGCGCTGGTGGCGGTCGGGATGTTCTATGCCGGGATGCGCCAGCTGACACCACGCCAGGCCTTCGGGCGTGGCTGGTGCTTCGGTTTTGGCCTGTTTGGCGCAGGTACCAGCTGGATCTACTACAGCATCCATCACTTTGGCGGCGCTTCGGTGCTTCTGGCCGGGCTGTTGATGCTGGCGTTCACCGCCGCGATCGCCCTGTTCTTTGCCCTGCCCGCCTGGCTCTGGGCACGCTGGCTCCGCCGTAACGAAGCGCCCCTGGCCGATGCCCTGGCGTTTGCTGCGCTGTGGGTGGGCCAGGAAGCATTTCGCGGCTGGTTCCTCACCGGTTTCCCCTGGCTGTACTCCGGTTACAGCCAACTCGACGGGCCGCTGGCCGGGCTTGCGCCGCTGGGCGGGGTGTGGCTGATCTCGTTTGCCCTGGCCCTGAGCGCTGCACTGATCGTCAACCTGCCACGTTTGCTGGCGGCCAAACGCAACGTGTTTGTCGGCGCCGGCCTGGTACTGCTGGTGGCACCGTGGGCCATTGGCCTGGCCCTCAAGCACCATGCCTGGACCAGCCCCGCTGGCGATCCACTGACCGTCGCGGCGATCCAGGGCAATGTCGAGCAGAGCATGAAGTGGGACCCGGCGCAGCTCAATGCGCAACTGGCGCTGTACCGCGACATGAGTTTTGCCTCCAAGCGCGTGGACCTGCTGATCTGGCCGGAAACCGCCGTGCCGGTGCTCAAGGAGTCCGTGGAGGGCTACCTGGGGATGATGGGCAAGTTCGCCGCCGACCGGAACGCCGCGATGATCACTGGCGTGCCGATCCGCCAGGAAGTGCGCCATGAAAAGCGCTATTTCAATGGCATCACCGTGGTCGGCCAGGGTGATGGCACCTATTTAAAGCAGAAGCTGGTGCCTTTTGGCGAGTACGTGCCGCTGCAGGATGTACTGCGCGGCCTGATTGCGTTCTTCGACCTGCCGATGTCGGACTTTGCCCGCGGCCCTGAAGACCAGGCACTGCTGCAAGCCAAGGGTTATCAGGTCGCCCCGTACATCTGCTACGAAGTGGTCTACCCGGAGTTTGCCGCCAGCCTCGCTGCCCGTAGTGACTTACTGTTGACCATCAGCAATGACACCTGGTTCGGCACCTCCATCGGCCCCTTGCAGCACCTGCAAATGGCCCAGATGCGAGCCCTGGAAGCCGGGCGCTGGATGATTCGCGCCACCAACAACGGCGTGACCGGCCTGATCAACCCGTTCGGGCAGATCACCGAGCAGATCCCGCAGTTCGAGCGCGGCATTCTCTATGGCGAGGTCGTGCCCATGCACAACCTGACGCCTTACCTGCAATGGCGTTCGTGGCCGCTGATCATCCTGTGCCTGGGCCTGTTTGGCTGGGCGCTGCTGGCCGCACGCATGGCCAAGACTGTCTAAACAACACAAAACCCAATGTGGGAGCCCGATCCCACATTTTGATTTGCGGCGTTAACGATAAAACAGCCGGTAACCTACCTGCCCCACCGCCTCATTGATCAACTGCCCGCTCTGCCAGATCGACTTGAACTCTGGCATCCAGCCGCCCAACGGCCGGGCATTGTCCACCCCCAGGAAGCCGACCGGCGCCGGCACCACGCTAAAGCCGGCCTTCTCGAAGCTCCACACCGAACGCGGCATGTGCCAGGCCTGGGTCACGACCACCACGCGCTTGATACCCTGGGGCAGCAGGATCTCGGCACTCATCTGTGCATTTTCCCAGGTAGTGCGGCTGCGCTCTTCCTTCCAGCGCACGGCCACGCCAAAATCTTGCTCCATCGACACCGCCATCAACTGCGCCTCGCTAGGCGGCGTGCCATAGTGCAGGCCACCAGTAGTCAATACCGGCAACCCCGACGCCTTGGCCAATCGCGCTGCATAGCGCTGGCGCTCCAGGCCGACACCAGTCGGCTGATCAGCGCCCCAGGCCGGGTCACCGCGTTCACGGCCCGAGCCCAGCACCACAATGGCATCGGCCCGTTGCGCCAGGCTGGCCCATTCGTCCAGTGCCAACGGCGGATCGGTTTCCAAGGCGCGCGCGCCCCACTCCACCACCGCCGGCAAGCTGATCAACCACATACCGCCAAACCCCAGGGCAAAGCACACACCGGCCAGGCGTGGACGGGTGCGACGGAACCACCAGGCAAGGGCCAGCAGCAGCAAGAGAATGCCGGGTGGCAGCAATAACTGTTTGATGAAATAACGAATAGGCATCGGGCATCTCCAAAGATGCCCGAAGCCTAAGGTGTAACGGGGTTTAGCGACAATCTTTACAAGCGGCGGATAACACTGATCAGGTTACTTGAATCGCACAGACCGTAGCTTTTCCGGGCTGCGACCGGCCGACAAGTCCTTGAGCCATACCACCTTGGAAGATCGCACCGGCTCCCTGGCGGGCACAGGTGCCAGCCATTGCGGGATTGGGCGCGCGCTCAAGTTCAAGTAGGCCTTGATCACTTCAAACTCTGCTGGGCTCAAGCCTCGCAGTTCCAGCTCATCAGGCCGCTCGTCACGCAATAGGCCTGCGGTTCTTGCTGCGTCCAGTGCTCGACCCAAGCGGTCGATCAGTCCTTCATACACTTCCGGCTTCGTTCTCATTCGCTGCGAATCAACCATCCCCTCACCTCATTAAAGATAAGTCTCACTCCCCAATAAACAGCGTAGCTGCGCTGACGCAACCAACCGCGCGCCGCGACCAACGGCCTGTGCTGCGCAATCAGGGTTTCCCTCGATAGAGTGGGGTCATGTATGCTACGGCGCTTCCTGTAACTCCACTTCCCGCAGGGTTTGGGCACGGACGCGCCGCTTTTTGGTGTCGATCAACCCGGACAATGCACCGAAGAGGATTAGGCCACCCCTATTCAGTTCAAAAGTAGCCATGCACGAACAATATCAGCCCCGTGAAATAGAAAATGCCGCCCAAACGTTCTGGGATGAGCAAAAGTCCTTTGAAGTCAGTGAACAGCCAGGCAAGGAGACTTACTACTGCCTATCGATGTTCCCTTACCCCAGCGGCAAACTACACATGGGGCACGTGCGTAACTACACCATCGGCGACGTAATTTCCCGCTACCAGCGCATGCTCGGCAAGAACGTCCTGCAACCTATGGGTTGGGACGCCTTCGGCATGCCCGCGGAAAACGCCGCGATGAAAAACAACGTAGCGCCCGCCAAGTGGACCTACGAAAACATCGCCTACATGAAGACCCAGCTGCGCAGCCTGGGCCTGGCCGTGGACTGGTCCCGCGAAGTGACCACCTGCAAGCCGGACTACTACCGCTGGGAACAATGGCTGTTCACTCGCCTGTTCGAAAAAGGCGTGATCTACAAAAAAAACGGCACCGTGAACTGGGACCCGGTCGACCAGACCGTCCTGGCCAACGAACAGGTGATCGACGGTCGCGGCTGGCGTTCCGGCGCGCTGATCGAGAAGCGCGAAATCCCGATGTACTACTTCAAGATCACCGCCTACGCCGATGAACTCTTGTCGAGCCTCGACGATCTGCCAGGCTGGCCTGAGCAGGTCAAGACCATGCAGCGCAACTGGATCGGCAAGTCCAAGGGCATGGAAGTACAGTTCCCCTACAATGTCGACTCCATAGGCGTTGCCGGCACGCTGAAAGTCTTCACCACCCGTCCAGATACCTTGATGGGCGCGACCTACGTCGCCGTGGCCGCCGAACACCCGCTGGCCGCCCAGGCCGCACAGAACAATCCTGAGCTGCAGGCGTTCATCGCCGAATGCAAAGGCGGCAGCGTGGCCGAAGCCGACGTCGCCACCCAGGAGAAAAAAGGCCTGCCGACCGGCCTGTTCGTCGAGCACCCGCTGACCGGCGAAAAACTGCCGGTGTGGGTCGCCAACTATGTGCTGATGCACTACGGCGATGGCGCAGTAATGGCAGTGCCCGCCCACGACGAGCGTGATTTCGAGTTCGCCACCAAGTACAGCCTGCCGATCAAATCCGTGGTGCGCACCAGCTCCGGCGAAACCAACCCGGCCCCGTGGCAGGACGCCTATAACGAACACGGCACCCTGATCAACTCCGGCGAGTTCGACGGCCTGGACTTCGCTGGTGCCTTCGACGCCATGGAAGTGGCACTGATCAAGAAAAACCTCGGTGCCTCGCGCACCCAGTTCCGCCTGCGCGACTGGGGCATCAGCCGCCAGCGCTATTGGGGCTGCCCGATCCCGATCATCCACTGCCAAAGCTGTGGCGACGTGCCGGTTCCGGAAGACCAACTGCCGGTGGTACTGCCCGAAGACGTGGTGCCGGACGGCGCCGGTTCGCCGCTGGCACGCATGCCCGAGTTCTACGAGTGCAGCTGCCCGAAATGCGGCCAGCCTGCCAAGCGTGAAACCGACACCATGGACACCTTCGTCGAGTCCTCGTGGTACTACGCCCGCTACGCCTCGCCGCACTATGAAGGCGGCCTGGTGGAAAAATCCGCGGCCGACCACTGGCTGCCCGTGGATCAGTACATCGGCGGCATCGAACACGCGATCCTGCACCTGCTGTACGCGCGTTTCTTCCACAAGCTGATGCGCGACGAAGGCCTGGTCAGTTCCGACGAGCCGTTCAAGAACCTGCTGACCCAGGGCATGGTCATCGCCGAGACTTACTATCGCCGCGAAACCAATGGCGCCTACACCTGGTTCAACCCGGCGGACGTGGAGCTGGAGCGTGACAGCAAGGCCAAGGTGATCAGCGCCAAGTTGAAATCCGACGGCCTGCCGGTGGAAATCGGTGGCACCGAGAAGATGGCCAAGTCGAAGAACAACGGCGTCGACCCCCAGTCGATGATCGACCAGTTCGGCGCCGACACCTGCCGCCTGTTCATGATGTTTGCCTCGCCACCCGACATGAGCGCCGAATGGTCCGACTCCGGCGTCGAAGGTTCGCACCGCTTCCTCAAGCGTGTCTGGCGCCTGGCCCATGCCCATATCAGCCAGGGCTTGCCGGGCAAACTGGACGTGGCATCGTTGAATGACGAGCAAAAACTTATTCGCCGCAGCGCCCACCTGGCCATCAAGCAAGCCAGCCAGGATGTGGGCCAGCATCATAAGTTCAACACAGCCATCGCCCAGGTGATGACCCTGATGAACGTGCTGGAAAAAGCGCCACAGGCCACCGAGCAGGATCGCGCCCTGGTACAGGAAGGCCTGGAAACCGTCGTGCTGTTGCTGGCGCCGATTACCCCGCACATCAGCCACGACTTGTGGAACCACTTGGGCCACAGCGGTGCGGTGATCGATGCACCATGGCCCGCAGCCGATGACAGCGCCCTGGTACAGGACACGCTGCAACTGGTGATTCAGGTCAACGGCAAACTGCGTGGTCAAATCGATATGCCTGCCAGCGCCAGCCGTGAAGAAGTCGAAGCGGCCGCACGCAGCAATGAGAACGTGCTGCGCTTCACCGAAGGCCTGACGATCCGCAAAGTGATCGTGGTGCCCGGCAAACTGGTCAATATCGTCGCTAGCTAATCGGATCGGGCGCCAGGGCAAGAGCCCCGGCGCCGAACAAAACCTCCAGGGCCTCGATAAGGCCCACATGGTTTCAAGGGGAGCAATAAAATGATCAAACGCAACCTGCTGGTTATGGGCCTTGCCGTACTGCTGAGCGCTTGCGGCTTCCAGCTGCGCGGCACCGGCACCACGGAACTGGCGATCAAGGAACTGGATGTCAGCGCGCGCAACGCCTATGGCGACACCGTGACCCAACTGCGCCAGACCCTGGAAAACAGCGGCGTCAAAGTCTATAGCGGCGCCGCCTACAAATTGGTGCTGATCGACGAGAAAGAGACCCAGCGTAACCTCAGCTACGCCAGTGCTGGCCGTTCTTCAGACATCGAGTTGAGCAGCGTGCTCCTGTTCCAGATCCAAGGCCACGACCAGTTGCCGCTGATCAGCGACAAGCTGCAAGTGCAGAAAGTCGTAACCCATGACGGTAACAACCTGGTCGGCTCCGACACCGAGGTCAATCAAGTACGCAGTGAAATGCGCCGTGACCTGGTCCAGCGGATGGTCCTGCGCCTGCAGATGATCAACCCGACCCAACTCGACGCCCTGCAGCAGACGGCCGACGCCAAGGCCAAGGCAGATGCCGAGGCGCTTAAAGCCGCGCAGGACTATGAAAACAGCATACCCAAGCAATCGCCTGTTGAAGTCCCTGTCGAGTAAACCAGGCGGGGCGCGTCATGCGCCCCGTCCATCCAGCCTATGAAACTTGCCCCCGCCCAACTCGCCAAGCACCTGCAAGGCAACCTCGCGCCTGTGTACATCGTCAGTGGCGATGATCCGCTGTTGTGCCAGGAAGCCGCCGACAGCATCCGCCAGGCTGCACGCCAGCAGGGTTTTGATGAGCGCCAGGTGTTCAGCGCCGATGCCAGCTTCGATTGGGGCACCCTGCTCCAGGCCGGGGCCAGCATGTCGCTGTTTGCCGAAAAGCGCCTGTTGGAGCTGCGCCTGCCTTCGGGCAAGCCCGGCGACAAAGGCGCAGCGGCGCTGATGGAATACTGCGCACGCCCTGCCGAGGACACGCTGCTGCTGATCAGCCTGCCCAAGCTCGATGGCAGTGCGCAGAAAACCAAATGGGGCAAGGCGCTGGTGGACGGGGCACACACCCAGTTCATCCAGATCTGGCCGGTCGACAGCAATCAGTTGCCGCAATGGATTCGCCAGCGTCTGTCGCAAGCCGGGTTGTCTGCCAGCCAGGACGCGGTCGAGCTGATTGCCGCGCGGGTTGAAGGCAACTTGCTTGCCGCCGCCCAGGAAATCGAAAAGCTCAAGCTGATGGCCGAGGGTGGCCAGATCACCGTCGAGACGGTCCAGGGCGCGGTGGCCGACAGTGCACGCTTTGACGTGTTTGGATTGGTGGATGCGATCCTCAACGGCGAGGCAACCCACGCCTTGCGCATGCTCGAAGGGCTGCGCGGTGAAGGGGTCGAGCCGCCGGTGATTCTCTGGGCCCTGGCGCGGGAGTTGCGGCTGCTGGCCAATATCGCCCTGCAATACAGCCAGGGCACGCCATTGGACAAGGCCTTCAGCCAGGCCCGCCCGCCGGTATGGGACAAGCGCAAGCCACTGATGAGCAAAGCCCTGCAGCGGCACTCGGCGCAACGCTGGGCGCAACTGCTGCTGGAGGCCCAGCGCATCGATGCACAGATCAAGGGCCAGGCTGCCGGGTCGCCGTGGATGAGTTTGAGCCGCTTGTCGCTGCTTATGTCAGGCCAGCGCCTGGCACTCCCCGCCGAATAACAAATCCCCCAGAGCAACACAAAACCAATGTGGGAGCAGGCTTGCTCGCGAAGACGGTGTGTCAGTCAATGGACCAGGTGACTGATACTGCCCTTTCGCGAGCAAGCCCGCTCCCACACAAGCCGGCATTTCACATTCAGGCCGAGGCCATGTCCTACATCGCGCAGGGCTGGACAGCCGGCCAACTTCGGCAGATTATTCGCAGCGCATTACCCACCCATCGGAGAGTACCAATCATGAGCAAAAAGCCATCCAAGCATGGCCCCAACAAGGCCAAATCCATCATTGCCCAGCCGTTGTTCCGCAGTCGCCAGGAACGAGCCGGCAAAGGCAAAGGCAGCTACCGCCGCGAAGCCTTCCAGTCTAACAGCTGGGAGGCTTCTTACTTTCTGGCTGCCTGAAGGCAAGCGCCCCTCTGGCATGATAAGGTCTGCACCTGATTCGTATTTCCTGGACCTGTGCATGCCCTCTAGTCTTTCCCGTCGTTGGCACCTTCGCCAATTGATTGCTGCCTCCAGCCTGATCCTGTTAGTCGCCTGCGCCGAAAAACCTACCGCCGCCGACGCTCAGCCCCTGCCCGCGCTCCAGACAGCAGCGGTTGCCGCTCCCGCCGTGGTTGCGCCACTGGCCGTGACCAATCTCGATATCCAGCCGACCCAGACCTTCGCCGAATGGCAGGCAGGTTTTCGCGTCGAAGCCCTGAAAGCCGGCATCACCCCTGCGGTATTCGACAGTGCATTCGCCAACGTCACCCCTGACATGGCAGTCATCCGTGCCGACCGCAGCCAGCCGGAGTTTTCCCGCCCGGTGTGGGAATACCTCAATGGTGCCTTGTCGCCGCTGCGCGTGCGTAACGGCCAGGCCTTGCTGATCAAGCATGCGGACATCCTGCAAAGCATCGAACAGCGCTATGGCGTGGATCGCCAGGTATTGGTCTCGGTGTGGGGCATGGAAAGCAACTTCGGCTCGTTCCAGGGCAATAACTCGGTGATCCGCTCCCTGGCGACCCTGGCCTACGAAGGCCGCCGCCCGGCATTCGCCCAGGCGCAGTTGCTGGCCGCACTGCAAATCATCCAGCACGGCGATATCCCGGCCGAGCAGATGCGCGGCTCCTGGGCCGGTGCCATGGGCCAGACCCAGTTCATACCGACCACCTACAACACCCACGCCGTGGACTTCGATGGCGACGGTCGTCGCGATATCTGGAACAGCTCGGCCGACGCCCTCGCCTCCACCGCGCACTACCTGCAAAGCTCAGGCTGGCAGAAAGGCCAACCGTGGGGCTTTGAGGTGCGGCAATTGCCGGCAGGCTTCGACTACGCCCTGGCGGATGGCGTGGTACGCAAGCCGATAGGCGAATGGTTGAAACTCGGCCTGCAGGTGCCCGCCGGCGCCAGCGTGCCACCCAACGTAGACACGTTGCCCGCTGCCCTGCTGCTGCCGGCAGGTCATCGTGGCCCGGCCTTCCTGGTGCTGGATAACTTCCGTGCGATTCTCAAGTACAACAACTCGTCGTCCTACGCCCTGGCGGTCGGGCTGTTGTCCGAACGATTTGGCGGCGGCGGGGTGATTCGCGGCGATTGGCCAACGGATGAACTGCCGCTGACCCGCTCCCAGCGTATCGAGTTGCAGACGGTGTTGAGCGCCAAGGGCTATGACGCTGGCAACCCGGATGGGATTATCGGCGCCAATACGCGCAAGGCGATTCGCGCGGCGCAGCAGTCGCTGGGTTGGCCGGCGGATGGGTATCCGACAGTGAAGCTGCTGGAAAGCCTGCTCAGCCGCTAATCCATTTGCTGGCGATGGCGGCCCTGAGATCGCTATCGCCGGCAAGCCGGCTCCTACAAGTCAACGCAGGACGACATCCTGCTCCAACACCACCCGCTGTTCCCCCGCATCCAGGCGCACCAGGGCGCCCATTGGCAAGGTCAGGTTCGGGTCACAATGGCCGCTGCGCCAGCCGGACAGGACCGGGATGCACAACGGTGCGAAGGTCTGTTTCAGCAGCCGCTCCAGCGCCACGCTCTCCACGCCGGCCACATCCCCCACCAGCACGCCGCGTACCTGCGCCAGCTTGCCCGCCAGGCGCAAATGCGTCAGCAGGCGGTCGATACGATAGATCGGCTCGTTGACGTCCTCGATAAACAGGATGACGCCCTCGGCATCGATTTCGAACGGCGTGCCCATCACCGCTGCGATCATCGATAGGTTGCCACCCAACAGGCGCCCACAGGCGATGCCCGGTTCAAGGGTGGTCAGCGGGTAGGCCACTGGGTGTGCCAGCACGCTGCCAACGCCCAACTGGCCACGCAGCAGGCCGAACAGTGAGGATTCGGTGGGTTGTTGCTTGTCGCCGAGCAGGTCGGCATTGAGCATCGGACCGTGGAAGGTCACAAAACCGGCGTAGCGGCTGATCGCCAGGTGCAGCGCGGTGATATCGCTGTAGCCAACGAAAGGCTTGGGATTGGCCGCCAGCAGCTCGAAATCCACATTGTCGAGCAAGCGTGGGGTGCCGTAGCCACCGCGCAGGCAGAAGATGGCGTCGATATCGGGGTTGGCGAAGGCCGCGTGCAGGTCGCGCAGGCGCACTTTGTCGCTGCCGGCCAGGTAACCATCGCGTTCATACACGCCCGGGAATATGTGCAATTCATAGCCACGGGCACGCATCCATTGCCCGGCCTTTTCAACGTCCAGCGCCGCGGGGCCGGCGGGAGCGATGAGGCCGATCACGCCTTCGGCGCGCAGGGCGGGGACAGGTTGGGTTGTCATCCGTGATTCTCCCTCTCTACAAATAAACCGCTCCCACACAAGCCCGCATTCCACATCGATTCTGCGTGCGGCTTAGGAAACCAGGCTAGCCTTGACCAGCTTGGCCTGCTCGTCGGCGTGGTACGAGGAACGCACCAACGGGCCCGAGGCGACGTTCTTGAAGCCCATCTTGTAGCCTTCTTCGGCAAACCAGGCAAAGGTGTCCGGATGCACGAAGCGCTGCACCGGCAAATGGCTGCGCGACGGCTGCAGGTACTGGCCGAGGGTCAGCATGTCGATGTCGTGTTCGCGCATGCGCTTCATGACTTCGATGACTTCATCGTCGGTTTCGCCCAGGCCCAGCATAAGACCGGACTTGGTGGGGATGTGCGGCATCATCTGCTTGAATTTCTGCAGCAGGGTCAGCGACCACTGGTAGTCCGAGCCCGGACGCGCGGCCTTGTACAGGCGTGGCACGGTTTCCAGGTTGTGGTTGAACACATCTGGCGGCTCGGCGGCGGTGATTTCCAGGGCGACATCCATACGGCCACGGTAGTCCGGGACCAGGGTCTCGAGCATCACGTTCGGTGACAGTTTGCGGATCTCGCGGATGCAGTCGGCAAAGTGCTGGGCACCACCGTCGCGCAGGTCGTCGCGGTCTACCGAGGTGATCACCACGTACTTGAGTTTCAGGTCGGCAATGGCGATGGCCAGGCTTTCCGGCTCGTTGACATCCAGTGGCTTGGGCCGGCCATGGCCAACGTCGCAGAACGGGCAACGACGGGTGCAGATGTCACCCATGATCATGAAGGTGGCGGTGCCGCCGGAGAAGCACTCGCCCAGGTTCGGGCAGGAGGCTTCTTCGCATACGCTGTGCAGCTTGTGTTTGCGCAGCAGCGCCTTGATGCGGTCGACTTCCGGCGAAACCGGGATGCGTACGCGGATCCAGTCAGGCTTTTTCGGCAGCTCGGTGGTCGGAATGATCTTCACCGGGATGCGTGCAACCTTCTCGGCGCCGCGCAGCTTGACGCCGGCTTCCACCTTGGCACGCGGAGCCGGGGCCGGACGCTCGGTAATGTCCAGCGTCGGGATCATGGTTTGCACAACATCAGTAGTCATATCAGTCGATTCCGCCCGTCAGGGTCGTCTGCTCAGCATAGTCGAGGTGTTTGACGAGCTGCGCGCGCAGCCGGGCACTTACCTCGGCAAATTCTATGGGTGTTGCGTGATCGCTCAACTGGGTCATGGCCAAACCGGCGTAACCACAGGGATTGATCCGGCGAAACGGTGCCAGGTCCATGTCCACGTTCAGGGCCAGGCCGTGAAAGGAACAACCATGACGGATGCGCAGGCCCAGGGAGGCGATTTTTGCGCCGTCGACATACACACCTGGAGCATCGGGCTTGGCCGCCGCAGTCACGCCGTAGCCGGCCAGCAGCTCGATCAGGCAGTTTTCCATGCGACTGACCAGCTCACGCACGCCATAACCCAGCTTGCGCACATCCAGCAGCAAGTAAGCCACCAGTTGGCCGGGCCCATGGTAAGTCACTTGGCCACCTCGGTCGACCTGCACCACCGCAATATCACCCGGAAGTAGTAGATGCTCAGCCTTGCCAGCCTGGCCCTGGGTGAATACCGGCGGGTGCTCCACCAGCCAGATTTCGTCGGGCGCCGAGCTGCCGCGTTCATTGGTGAAGCGCTGCATGGCATGCCAGACAGGCTCGTAAGCCATCTGGCCGAGCTCGCGAAAGCCCAGGACCTGTGACATCACAACACCATATGTACGAAACCGGTGGCTCGCAGTTCGCTGTTGATGTTGTAGAGCTGGTCTTGATCAGTCGCAACGATGTGCAACTGGATCGTGGTGTATTTGCCGGTAGAACTGGATCGCTCATCCACGCGCTGATCGTTGATCGTTGCGTGCTTGCGCACGATTTCAAGGATCAGGTCTTTACGGCCGACACCGGTATCGCTGATCACCTTGATGGGATAGTCCACCACCGGGAATTCGATCTTTGGCGCCTTTACTTCTTTATCGGTCATGGCGTAACGGCCTCGTAAGCGGTAAGCCGTGGCGACGGGCAAAGCCCCGCGTCGGATCAACGCGGGGCTTTGCGGGTGCACACAATCAGTTGAACAAGCCGTAGAAGAATAGACGGATGCTATCCCACACGCGGCGGAAGATACCACCTTCCTCAACAGCGTCGAGGGCGATCAGATCGGCGCTGTGTACGACTTTGTCGTCCAGCTTCACTTCGACTTTACCGATCACATCGCCCTTGGCGATTGGCGCGGTCAGTTGTGGGTTCATGGTCATGCTGGCAGCCAGTTTCTTCAACTGGCCTTTAGGCATGGTCAGGGTCAGGTCATCCGCCAGGCCGGCCTTGACTTGACGCTCGGTGCCTTTCCAGACCGGAGCCTGGGCCAGCTCAGCGCCCTTCTGGTAGAAGGTCTGGGTTTCGAAGAAGCGGAAACCGTAGGTCAGCAGCTTCTGGGTTTCGGCAGCACGGGCCTGTTCGCTATTGGTGCCGAACACCACGGCGATCAGGCGCTGGCCATCACGCACAGCCGAGGACACCATGCAGTAGCCGGCTTCGTCAGTGTGCCCGGTTTTCAGGCCATCGACGGTCTTGTCGCGCCACAGCAACAGGTTGCGGTTAGGCTGCTTGATGTTGTTCCAGAAGAATTCTTTCTGGGAGTAGATGGCGTAGTGCACCGGATCGACGCGAATGATCGCGCGCGCCAGGATCGCCATGTCATGGGCCGACGAGTAGTGGTCTGGGTTCGGCAGGCCGGTCGGGTTCATGAAGTGACTGTTGGTCATACCCAGGTCAGTCACGGTTTTGTTCATCATGTCGGCGAACGCATCTTCGCTGCCGGCAATGTGCTCGGCCAGGGCGACGCTGGCGTCGTTGCCGGACTGGATGATGATGCCGTGCAGCAGGTCGCTGACAGTCACCTGGGAGCCGACTTTGATGAACATCCGCGAGCCGCCGGTACGCCAGGCGTTTTCGCTGACGGTCACCGGATCGTTTTCACCGATCTGGCCGCGACGGATTTCCAGGGTCGCGATGTAGGCGGTCATCAGCTTGGTCAGGCTGGCCGGCGGAAGGCGCTGGTCACCGTTGTTTTCGACCAGCACGTTGCCGCTGGCGGCATCCATGAGCACGTAGGACTTGGCAGCCAGTTGCGGTGGCGCTGGCATCATTTCGACGGCCCAGGCAGCAGGCGCGATGATCAGCGGGACAAGCAGGCACAGGCGTTTGGCTAAGGTGGTGATGTTCATCCGTCTCTCGAAATTGCTTATGGAAACTTGCCCTCGCGGGCAAAACTATTCAGACAGCCCGTTGCCAGGCTGTCGCGTATTCAGTTGCCCGCTCAACCCTTGCCTTCGGGTTTTTATTATTCGACGAGCCTGCAACCAGGGCTCCGGCACGCAAGCGCGCCAGCACCCTAGATCCGCTACTGCTTATTCGGCGCTGACCAGGCTGGGCTGACCCAGGTTGGCCAGTCGCACGCTGTTCTGCACCTGGGCAATCTCGCCCGCCGAGCCGATGGGGCCCAGGCGTACCCGATGCAGGGTCTGCTGGTTACGCACGATGGAACTGATAAACACTGGCGCGCTGACCATCCCGCTGAGCTTGGACCTTAACAGTTCGGCCGCATCCGGGTTGGCGAAAGCGCCGACTTGCAGGTACTGCCCGCCCGCTGCACTGCCCGGCGCAGCCTGTGGCACGGCCACGACTGGCGCGGCGTGCTGCTGGGGCGGCGGCGTCCACTGCTCGACCTTGCCCGCCGAAGCGGTGATCTGCGGTTGTGCGCTTTGTGGTTCGTTGAGCATCAACGGCGCCGGCTTGCCTCGCTGGGCCCAGTACTGGGCCGGGTCAATGCCTTCGACCTTGACCCGCGCGGTGCCGGACTCGGCATAGCCGAGTTTTTTGGCGGCGGCGTAGGACAAGTCGATGATTCGGTCGGAATAGAACGGACCACGGTCGTTGACCCGCAGGATCACCACGCGGTTGTTGTCCAGGTTGGTCACGCGTACGTAGGCCGGCAGCGGCAGGGTCTTGTGCGCCGCGCTCATGCCGTACAGGTCATACACCTCGCCGTTGGCGGTGTTCTGACCGTGGAACTTGGTGCCGTACCAGGACGCCGTGCCCGACTGCACGTAGTTCTTGGACTCTTGCAGCGGGAAGTAGGTCTTGCCCAGCACCGTGTAGGGGTTGGCTTTATAGTTGCCGGTATGCAGGGTTGGCGTGGCATCCGGGATACGCGAGACATCGACGTCCCACCACGGCGCGCCGTCCTTGTGGGCCCGGTTGATATCCAGCCCCGGTTGCGCGCGGACTACCGGGCCACTGGCCTTCTGCGCCGGTGCACGGCTGGTGGAGCAACTGACAACCAGCAAGGACAATGCGGCCAGCGCCACCAGCTTGAGCGATTTATTGATCGGCGATACCGGCATTACTTGACGCCCCGTGCTTGAACCAGCATGTCTGACAGCTGATGCACGGCCATGGCGTACATCACACTGCGGTTATAACGCGTGATTGCGTAGAAATTCTTCAGGCCCATCCAATATTCCGGACCGTCTGCACCTTCCAGGCGGAAGGCAGTAACCGGCATATCATCGCGCAGCGCATCATGACTTGACCAGCCCAGCGCCCGCAACTCCCCGACGGTTTTCACCGGTTCTATGCCCTGGGTCAAGCCCTCATCGGCGCGATCGCCCGTGACATCGGCACGGATCACCACCGGCTCGCCAGCAACCCAGCCATGGCGCTTGAAGTAGCTGGCAACGCTGCCGATGGCATCGTCGGGGTTGCTCCAGATATTGATATGGCCGTCACCGTCAAAATCCACGGCATAGGCGCGAAAGCTGCTGGGCATGAACTGCGGCAGCCCCATGGCCCCGGCGTAGGAGCCTTTGAGG
Organism: Pseudomonas fluorescens; assembly: GCF_000730425.1. Classification (NCBI taxonomy): domain Bacteria; kingdom Pseudomonadati; phylum Pseudomonadota; class Gammaproteobacteria; order Pseudomonadales; family Pseudomonadaceae; genus Pseudomonas; species Pseudomonas fluorescens. The sequence continues at coordinate 3,000,925 of NZ_CP008896.1, forward strand.
GTCAGCGGGTCGACCTGTTCTTCACGGGTCAGCAGCAGGAACTCACGCAGTTCCTTGCGGAAGAATTCGGCGCGGGGCGGATAATCGAAGCCCAGGGTCGACAAGGCGTCGATCACCCGGAAACTGCCGGTATTGCGCCCGTAAAAGGTTTCAACGCCGATGATCGACACAATCACCTGGGCCGGCACGCCATATTCCTGCTCGGCGCGGGCCAACACGGCCTCGTGCTGCCGCCAGAAATCCACGCCTCGCGCCACCCGGGCGTCGGTGAGGAACATCGGGCGATATTCCTTCCACTGCTTGACGCGCTCGGCAGGCCGGGAGATGGCGTCGAGGATCGACTGCTTGCGCTGGGCCTCGCGGAACACGCCCATCAGTTGTTCGCCGGCGAAACCATAGTCACGCGTCATCTCACCGACAAATTCGGCGACCTGGGGCGAGCCGTCGTAATCGCCGGCCAAGGCTTGCTGTGAAACGCCAAAGGCGCCCAACAGGCCCAGACAGGACGCATACCGAGCAGCCCAGCCGCGCATTGATTGCATTGACATCTTCACCTTATTCAAACCTGTGCGATCCACTTGCGATGGGTATGGATCGACATCAAAACCCCAAACGCTGACAGTAATGTCACCAGCGAAGTTCCGCCGTAGCTAATGAACGGCAACGGCACCCCAACCACCGGCAGCAGGCCACTGACCATACCGATGTTGACGAAAACGTAAACAAAAAAAGTCATTGTCAGCGCACCGGCGAGCAATTTGCCGAACAGCGTCTGCGCTTGTGCGGTAATCACCAGGCCACGCCCGATCAACAGCAAGTAGATCAGCAGCAGTGCGCAGATGCCCACCAGGCCGAACTCCTCGCCCATCACCGCAATAATAAAGTCGGTGTGGCTTTCCGGCAGAAAGTCCAGGTGCGACTGGGTGCCCAGCAACCAGCCCTTGCCAAACACGCCGCCGGAACCGATGGCGGCCTTGGACTGGATGATATTCCACCCGGTGCCCAGCGGATCGCTCTCGGGGTCGAGGAAGGTCAGGACCCGCTGCTTCTGATAATCGTGCATGAAGAAGAACCACATGGCGACAGCCACCGGCACGGTCGCCACCAGCACACTGACAATCCAGCGCCAGCGCAGGCCGCCCATGAACAGCACGAATGCACCGCCGGCAAGGATCAGCAGGCCGGTGCCGAGGTCCGGTTGGCGCACGATCAGAATGAACGGAATGCCGATCAGGATCAGGCTGATCCCCACGTGCTTGAGCTGCGGCGGCAAGGTGCGCTTGGCCAGGTACCAGGCGATGGTGGCCGGCATCAGGATCTTCATGAATTCCGACGGCTGGAAGCGAATCACGCCGGGAATATTGATCCAGCGGGTGGCGCCCATGGCGTTATGCCCCATGACATCCACCACCACCAGCAGCAGCACCCCGGCGACATACCCCAGCGGCACCCAGCGCGCCATGAAGCGCGGCTCCAACTGGGCGATGACGACCATCGACAACAGGCCCAGGCCGAACGACGACGCCTGCTTGATCAACAGGTCCCAGTTCTTGCCGCTGGCCGAGTACAGGACGAACAGGCTGCCGGCCGCCAGGGTCAGCAGCAGGATCAGCAAAGGGCCATCAATGTGCATGCGCTGCAACAAGGTGGCGCGGCGACGCATCACATCTTCACTGGAGAGGATGCGGTCAAAGTTACTCTTCACGGGCCGTAGCCTCCGCGCTTGAAGGGTTGGCAAACTCAGGCCTGAGCTTGCCGTCCTGGCCCAGCAACCACGCGTCCATGATCTGGCGCACCACCGGGGCGGCCACGCCGGAGCCGGACTCGCCGTTCTCGACCATCACCGCCACGGTGATTTTCGGGTTGTCGGCCGGGGCAAAACCGACGAACAAGGCGTGGTCGCGATGGCGCTCCTGAACCTTGGAGCGATCGTACTTCTCACCCTGCTTGATGGCCACCACCTGGGCGGTACCGCTCTTGCCGGCAATCCGGTACTGCGCGCCAACGGCCGCCTTGCGCGCCGTGCCTCGCGCACCGTGCATCACTTGTTGCATGCCGCGGTTGACCTTGGCCCAGTCAGACGGGTCACGCAGGATGATGTCCGGGATCGGATTTTCGTCCACCGGCTTTTCACCCTCGATGGTCTTGGCCAGGTGCGGTCGAATCCATTTACCCTTGCTGGCCACCAGTGCCGTGGCCTGGGCCAGTTGCAAGGGCGTGGCCTGCATGTAGCCCTGGCCGATCCCCAGGATCAGGGTTTCGCCCGGGAACCAGGCCTGACGGCGCGTGGCGCGCTTCCACTCTCGGGAAGGCATCAGGCCCGGGGATTCCTCAAACATGTCCAGGGACACTTTCTGGCCCAGGCCAAACTTGCCCATGTAGGCCGACAGGCGATCAATCCCCAGCTTGTGGGCCAGGTCATAGAAGTAGGTGTCGTTGGAACGCATGATCGCTGTATCCAGGTCCACATAGCCGTCGCCGGTACGGTTCCAGTTACGGTACTTGTGATCGTAGTTGGGCAGCATGTAGTAACCCGGATCGTAGACCCGGCTGGAAGCGGTAACGACACCGGCATCCAGGCCGGCAATCGCCACTGCTGGCTTGATGGTCGAACCCGGCGGGTAAAGACCGCGCAGCACCCGGTTGAACAGCGGTCGGTCAATGGAGTCGCGCAACTCGGCATACGCCTTGAAGCTGATCCCAGTGACAAAAGGATTAGGGTCAAAACTCGGCTGGCTGACCATGGCCAGTACCTCACCGGTGTTCGGATCCAGCGCAACCACCGCGCCACGACGGCCGCCAAGGGCCATTTCCGCCGCTTCCTGCAGCTTGATATCCAGGCTCAGGACGATGTCCTTGCCGGGAATCGGGTCGGTACGCTTGAGCACACGCAGCACCCGGCCACGGGCGTTGGTCTCAACCTCTTCGTACCCTACCTGACCGAGCAGCTCCGACTCGTAGAAACGTTCGATACCCGTCTTGCCGATATGATGCGTGCCCCTGTACTTCACTGGATCGAGGGATTTCTGCTCTTTTTCGTTGATCCGCCCCATATACCCGACCGAGTGGGCAAAGTGCGCTCCCTGCGGATAATGGCGGACCAATTGCGCCACCACTTCCACGCCCGGCAGGCGGAACTGGTTCACTGCGATCCTGGCGATCTGCTCTTCGGTCAGCTCAAACAGGATCGGCACCGGCTCAAACGGTCGGCGCCCCTGTTTCATGCGCTTTTCGAAAACAGCCCGATCTTCGGGGGGCAGTTGCAGAACGTCGACGATCACATCGAGAGTCTGCCGCCAATCACCGGAACGCTCCCGGGTCATGCTCAGGCTGAAGCTGGGCCGGTTATCCGCGATCACCACACCATTGCGGTCGAAAATCAGGCCACGGGTCGGCGGAATCGACTGCATATGCACCCGGTTGTTTTCTGACAATGTGGAGTGATATTCGTACTGGATCACCTGCAGGTAGTACAGGCGGACAATCAATACGCACATCAGCGTCACCACTGCGATCGCGCCAAAGATCACGCGCGCGCGTACAAGACGTGCGTCTTTCTCGTGGTCCTTGATGCGGATCGGCTGGGTCATCAGGCAGGGCGCAGACTATTTGTGGTAAGGGTGCCCGGACAGGACTGTCCAGGCGCGATACAGCTGTTCACCAATCAGGATCCGCACCAGCGGATGGGGCAACGTCAGGGGCGACAGCGACCAGCGCTGGTCGGCCCGCGCGCAGACTTCCGGCGCCAGCCCCTCGGGGCCGCCGACCATGAAGTTGACGGTGCGCGAATCCAGGCGCCAGCGATCCAGTTCCACCGCCAACTGTTCGGTGCTCCAGGGCTTGCCGTGCACCTCAAGGGTGACGATGCGCTCGTTGGGACCGACCTTGGCCAGCATCGCCTCGCCTTCCTGACGGATAAAGCGCGCCACATCGGCGTTCTTGCCCCGGGTGTTGAGCGGTATTTCCACCAGTTCCAGCGCCAGCTCGGATGGCAGACGCTTGGCATACTCATGCCAGCCTTCTTCCACCCACTTGGGCATGCGTGAACCGACAGCAATCAGACGCAGGCGCACAGCCGTTCCTTATTCCTGGTCTTTGTTGAGCTTGTCGAAGTGCGCGTGGCCGACTTCAGGGCTGTGGTGCTTGCCATCGGCAGCACGGCTCTGCTCGGCACCTTTCCACAGGCGCTCCAGGTCGTAGAACTGGCGGGCGTTGCTGGTCATCATGTGTACGATCACGGTGTCCAGGTCAGCCAGCACCCAGTCGCTGTCGCCCTTGCCTTCTTCACCCAATGGCTTGACGCCCTGGGCTTTGACGGCTTCGCGAACCTTGTCCAGCATCGCGCCGATCTGGCGGTTGGAAGTACCGGTGGCGATGATCATGAAGTCGGTGATGCTTTGCTTGTCACGCACGTCCAGGACCTGGATGTCCTGGGCCTTCACGTCTTCCAGGGCGGCGACGGCCAGCGCTACCAGCGCTTCACCCTCAGGAGCCGGGACCAGCAAGGCTTCCACCGGCAGCGGTGCGCTCTTGAATGTGCCTTTGCGTTTAACTTTGCTTACGTCTTTGTTCGTCATATAAAACTCGCTTTGCTCATTAGTTCGGGCGCTTCAATACACGACTATTCGTGCCTTCAAGCGCGCCTTTTCAGTTCGACGCACGGTAAAGCCCGTGCGCATCGATGTAGGCCAGGACCGCGTCAGGCACCAGGAAACGTACCGACTTACCGCTGGCCAGCAGTTGACGGATCTGGGTGGCCGACACCGCAAGCGGGGTCTGCCAGACGAATGCAATATTCCCGCTCGGCCCGGTCAGGGCCTGCGGGTCACTTACCGACCGCGCCGCCAACAGGTTGCGCAAGGCATCCGGCGGTTCGCTGTCGGCATCCGGGCGTTGCAAAACCAGGATGTGGCAATGCTGGAGCAACTCTTCCCAGCGATGCCAAGTGGGCAGTGCGCAAAATGCGTCCCAGCCCAAAAGCAGAAACAACTGGTCATCGGCGGCCAGCTCGGCCCGCGTCTGTTCCAGGGTGTCGATAGTGTAGGACGGTTTGTCGCGCTTGAGCTCCCGGTCGTCCACCACCAACGGGGCAATCCCGGCTACCGCGCACTGCACCATCGCCAGGCGCTCCTGCGCGCTGACCTGCGGCATGTCCCGGTGCGGCGGCCTGGCATTGGGGATCAGCCGCAGCTCTTCCAGCCCAAGGGTATCCGCCACTTCCAGGGCACTGCGCAAATGGCCGATGTGCACGGGGTCGAAGGTACCGCCGAGCAGCCCGATGCGTTTACCCATCAAGTGCGCACATGACCGTCACCAAAGACCACGTACTTCTCGCTGGTCAGGCCCTCCAGGCCAACCGGGCCACGGGCATGCAGCTTATCGGTGGAAATCCCGATTTCCGCTCCCAGGCCATACTCGAAGCCGTCGGCAAAACGTGTCGAGGCGTTGATCATCACCGAAGCGGAGTCCACCTCGTTGAGGAAACGCCGGGCATCGCTGAAATGCTCGGAAACAATGGCATCAGTGTGCTTGGAGCCGTAGGTGTTGATGTGTTCGATGGCCTGGTCCAGATCATCGACGATACGAATCGACAGGATCGGCGCCGTGTACTCGGTATACCAATCCTGCTCGGTGGCTTCGATCACATCGCTGCCCAGCAGTGCCCGGGTGCGCTCACAACCACGCAGCTCCACGCCCTTGTCACGGTAGATCGCAGCCAGCGGCGGCAACACGCGCTCGGCAATGCCGGCGTGGACCAACAGGGTCTCCATGGTGTTGCACGGCGCATAGCGGTGGGTCTTGGCGTTGTCGGCAATGCGGATCGCCTTGTCGAGATCGGCCGCCACATCGATAAACACATGGCAGACGCCATCCAGGTGCTTGATCACCGGCACCTTGGCATCACGGCTGACGCGCTCGATCAGGCTCTTGCCACCACGTGGCACGATCACGTCGACGAACTCCGGCATGGTAATCAGCGCACCGACGGCGGCGCGGTCGGTGGTTTCCACCACTTGCACCACTTCGGCCGGCAACTCGGCCAGGGCCAGGCCTTGCTGGATGCAAGCGGCGATGGCGCGGTTGGAATTGATGGCCTCGGAGCCGCCGCGCAGGATAGTGGCGTTGCCAGACTTCAGGCACAGGCTCGCGGCGTCGATGGTCACGTTCGGGCGCGACTCGTAGATGATGCCGATCACACCCAGGGGCACTCGCATCTTGCCGACCTGGATCCCCGACGGCAGGTAGCGCATGTCGCGGATTTCACCGATGGGGTCAGGCAGCTTGGCCACCTGGCGCAGGCCTTCGATCATGTCATCGATGCGTGCCGGCGTCAGCGCCAGGCGATCCAGCAATGCCGGCTCCAGACCATTGGCCCGACCGCTGGCCAGGTCCTGCTCGTTGGCAGCAGTCAGCTCGGAGCGCGAGGCATCCAGAGCATCGGCGGCCGCCAGCAACGCACGGTTCTTCTGTGCGGTGCTCGCACGGGCGATCAACCGCGAGGCCTGACGGGCAGCGCGACCCAGGCGGGTCATGTAGTCAAGAACGGACTCAGTCATGGTCTGGTGGGGTCTTGGCAAAGAGGAAAGCGGCAGATTATAGCTGTCGCGCCGTCCTACGGACAGCGGTGAGGGGCGGATGGTCGAAATGAACTGTAAAAATGCGACGTTCAGCGGTGATTAAGCCTGGAGTTGATATCATCCTGTCACATTTGACCTGTGCAACCGTCCATCGTCATGTCCAATTCCACCGCCAAGATCCCCGCCAACGCCCTGCCCGACGGCTTTTTCGACCGCGACGCGCAAACGCTCGCGAAAGATTTGCTGGGCAAAGTCATCCGCCATTGTGTCGGCGATTTGTGGCTGTCGGCACGAATTATTGAAACCGAAGCCTATTACTTGGCCGAAAAAGGCAGCCATGCGTCCCTCGGCTACACAGAAAAGCGTAAGGCTTTGTTTCTGGATGGCGGCCATATCTATATGTACTACGCTCGCGGCGGCGACTCCTTGAACTTCAGCGCCCAGGGTCCGGGCAATGCCGTGTTGATCAAGTCTGCCTACCCGTGGGTGGACGAAATGTCAGGGGCCGCAAGCCTGGCGCAAATGCTCCTGAACAACCCCGACGCCCGTGGCCGCCCGCGCCCGGCCCAGAAGCTCTGCGCCGGACAGACCCTGTTGTGCAAGGCCCTGGGCTTGAAAGTGCCGACGTGGGACGCCAAGCGCTTCGACCTGGAGCGGCTCTACGTCGAAGATGTAGGCCTGGTACCCACGCAGATTATCCAGACCACCCGCCTGGGCATTCCCGGCGGGAGGGATGAACACCTGATGTATCGCTTCGTCGATACGAGCTTCGCGCCCTATTGCACACGGAACCCGTTGCGACGCGGTCAGGTCGAAGGCCGCGACTACGTTTTGATTTGAATATCTGAAACAACCGCTCCTGCTGCAAATGTCATCTGCAATACCCTAGAGCCCCTGTAGGAGCTGGCTTGCCAGCGATAGCGGTGAATCAGGCAACATCACGGTTACTGTCCTGATGCTATCGCTGGCAAGCCAGCTCCTACAGGGGATCGCCGGTGTTTTGAACGATGCGTTGCCAAGCCCGGAGCGGTTCATTGATGGAGTTGATTGTATGGGCCCATGGCTCGATGGCATTACCGGTTGGCTGACCCTTAACCCGCAATGGCTGGCAGCGGCGGTGTTTATCGTCGCGTTTGTGGAATGCCTGGCCATCGCCGGGATTATCGTACCGGGCACGGTATTGATGTTTGCAATTGCCGCACTGGCCGGCAGCGGCGCGCTGTCTCTGGGTGAAACCCTGCTGCTGGGTTTGCTCGGCGGGCTGCTGGGCGATGGGGTTTCCTACTACCTGGGCCGGCATTTCCACCAGAACATCCGGCGCCTGCCAGGCCTGCGCCATCATCCCGAGTGGATGGACGGGGCCGAGGCCTATTTTCAGAAATACGGCATTGTCAGCCTGCTGGTGGGTCGCTTCATCGGCCCACTGCGTCCGATGCTGCCCATGGTTGCCGGGATGTGCGACATGCCCTTCCCGCGCTTTGCCGCCGTCAGCGTACTGGCAGCCTCCGGCTGGTCAATAGCCTACCTGCTGCCTGGCTGGGCCGCTGGCGCGGCGTTTCGCCTGCCGTTGCCCGAAGGGTTCTGGTCCGAGGCCGGGGTGGTTGCCGCCTGCCTGGCCGTATTGTTCGGCATCGCCCTCAACAGTACCCTGCGCGGTCACCGCCGGGCCACGCTGTGGATGGGCTGCGCCAGCCTGGCACTGTTGATCGCGATGTTTATCGGTTATCCGTACCTGAACCATTTTGACCAGGGCTTGATGGCACTGGTCCAGGAACATCGCAGCCCTGCCATGGACCGGGCCATGGTGATGATCACCCAGCTCGGCGAATTCAAGAAAATGTTCGTTGCCAGCGCCGTGCTGACTGGCCTGCTGTTGCTGGCACGGCAATGGCGCCAGGGGATTTTCGTCGGCGCCACCCTGCTGGGGGCCGCCTTGATCAATACCGGGAGCAAGCTGTTCTTTGCCCGCGGGCGCCCGGAAATCCTCGTCGACCCGCTGACCAGCTTCAGCATGCCCAGCGGCCACGCCTCTGGCGCATTTGCGTTCTTCCTGGCGCTGGCAGTGCTGGCCGGCCGCGGCCAACCGACTCGCATGCGTCTGGCCTGGCTGCTGCTGGGGGCGATCCCGGCCGCGGCCATTGCCCTGTCGCGGGTGTATCTGGGCGCTCACTGGCCAAGCGATATCCTCGCCGGCACGTTACTCGCAATGACGGTTTGCGCCTTCAGCCTGACCTTGAGCCAGCGCCACAGCCTGCTACCGCCCATGGCGCCAAAGGTGTGGTGGCTGGTCGTGCCGGGGTGCGTGGCAGTCCTGGGGTTCTTCGCCCTGACCGGAACCTCCCACGCCATGCTGCGCTACGCCTATTGATCTACGCAGGGCCGACCCAATCCGCGGGAGCGTTACGCCGCTCAACATAGCGCTCCCGACGCTCCAATAACATTTCATCGGCAATTTCGGCAGCCCGTTCGGCAATGTACTCCGGACCACGGTCGCCGGCCTGCTGAATGAGCTGTGTGGTAACACTGACAAAAAAAGCATCCCAGACCGGCTGCTCCGATGGCGACAATCGAATCATGTTCGTTCCTTGGTAGTGGTGGTGAAGCTCCACTATTTCAGGCAAAACGCACACGGCAACGCGGAAAAATCCGAAACCTCCACGGAAAAATCCGAGGCCATCAAGCTCATGGGAACAGCTCGCCTTGCAACTCATCCAGCAGCAATTGAATGGCGTCCAGCCGTTGCTGGGGATCGTCAAGTTGCAGCAACTCGATTTTGTCGGCGTCGATAAACGGCAACAGATAAGCCAGGCGGTTGCCCAGCTCCTGCTGCCCTTGCACGTCAGCGCTCATGTCCAGCGAGGCGACCATCGGGTGTTGCGCCAAGGCTTCAAGCAGCGCCAGCAGATCGGCATCTTCCTCATCCAGCGGGCGCTCAGGCTGTTCATCCAGCCACTCGACATCCGCTATCAGCAGTTGATCGCGCTGCACATCCGCCTCCAGCACCCGAAACCTGCGCCCGCCTTCGACACGAATCCCCAGCAAGCCGTTGTCCTGCTGCTTGAAATCACGAATCAGCGCTTCGCAACCAATCACTGCATAGCCGTCCGGCGCCAGGCCGACTTCCCGGCCATCAAGGATGCAGACCACGCCGAAGCCTTCGCCCTTTTTCATGCAGCGACCGATCATGTCCAGGTAGCGTGCCTCGAACAGCTGCAGGTCGAGGGTGCAACCAGGAAACAGCACCGTATTGAGAGGGAACAGCGCCAGACTCATATAGCGTTCCTTAAACCCTGCTTAAATCGCCAAAGACACCGCCAGTGGCAGGAACACTGCCGTGGCCACGCCCATCAAACTCATCGCCAATGCGGCAAAGGCGCCGCACTCCTCGCTTTCCTGCAAGGCCACCGAAGTGCCGACTGCGTGGGCGGTCATGCCCAGGGCCATGCCCCGCGCCTCCGGGCTGTGTACCCCCAGGCGCGACAGATAGGCTGGCCCGATCATCGCACCGATCACCCCGGTGATCAGCACGAACACCGCCGCCAGCGCCGCCACACCGCCGATCTGCTCGGCCACCAGCATGGCGATGGGCGAGGTCACCGACTTGGGCGCCATGGTCATCAGCACCATGTGTTCGGCGCCAAACCACCAACCAAGCCACACGCACAAGCCGGTGGCAAACACGCCACCCACCACCAGCGTAGTAAAAATCGGCCAGAACAACTGGCGAATCCGCCGTAGGTTCAGATACAGCGGCACCGCCAGTGCCACGGTGGCCGGGCCCAACAGGATGCTCATGATCTCGGTGCTCTTGCGGTACTCGACGTAGGTCAACCCGCAACCCAGCAGCACCCCGATCACCAGCAGCATCGACACCAGCACCGGCTGCAGGAAGATCCAGCGGGTCTTCTCGAACCCCGCCAGCACCAATTGATAGGCGCCCAGGGTAATGCCGATGCCAAACAATGGATGGTGAATCACCGCTGCCCACGCGCCCGGCCAATCGAAGGTCATTGTTCCTCCTCCCGCCGCGCCTGACGCTTGACCAGTTTTTGCATCATCACACCCACAACGCCCATGGCGATCACCAGCGACAAGACCAGCGCCCCGACGATGGCCCAGAAGTCGGCGGCAATATCCTTGGCGTACACCATGACGCCCACCGCAGGCGGCACCAGCAGCAACGGCAGGTACCGCAACAGGCTGCCAGCCGCCAGGCTCAATGGCTCTCCGACCTCGCCGCGCCATACCAGGTACGCCAGCAGCAATAGCAGGCCGACAATCGGCCCCGGCAAGACCGGCAGGAACAAGTGATTGATCGCCGTGCCGAGCAATTGAAACAACACCAACCATGTAAGACCGCGTAACAACATCCGCCTTCTCCCCAAAAGCCCCGGGCATTATAAGCATGGCGCCCCTATGAACTGGCATTCGCCAAAAGCATGGTGGGTTGACCGGGCCATTTGCCCATGATGATCTACATTGGTTCTCTGCAATCCACCTAAAACAACAACACCCCTGCCGGCACCGGCGTGCCCGCGCCGGCAGGGAGAGATCGATGAACCAAGGAGAGTCGCAATGCCCTTCGTACCCGTAGCGCAACTCAATGATTATGTCGGCAAGGAACTGGGACGTTCCGCATGGCTCACCATCGACCAGGAGCGCATCAACCTGTTCGCGGAAGCGACCGGCGATTTTCAGTTCATCCACGTCGACCCGGCAAAGGCCGCCCAGACCCCATTTGGCAGCACCATCGCCCACGGTTTCCTGTCACTGTCGCTGATCCCCAAGCTGATCGAAGACATCCTGATCATGCCCGAGGGCTTGAAGATGGCGGTCAACTACGGCCTCGACAGCGTGCGCTTTATCCAACCGGTGAAGGTCAATTCCAAGGTACGCCTGGCGGTGGCCCTCACTGACGCGACCGAGAAAAAGCCCGGCCAGTGGTTGCTCAAGGCCACCTGCACCCTGGAAATCGAAGGCCAGGAAAAACCCGCCTACATCGCCGAGTCGTTGTCCCTGTGCTTCGTCTGATATACCTGTAGGAGCCGGCTTGCCGGCGATAGCGCCAGCAAGCGCGCCATCGCCGACAAGACCTTATTCACACACAGACCACTAGGTATAGTTTCCCCCGCTGCGGCATACTCGGCGCTCAATTATCCGGATCCCGCTATGCGCCCAATCGTCCCCCTTGCTCTCGCTTTGTTGCTCACCGCTTGCGGCGACGGCGAATCCCTGTTGCCGCCCGACGCCCGGCTGCCGGACGGTGGGCGTTATCGTGGGGATGTGGTCGATGGGCTGCTGCAAGGCCGGGGCCGGGTGGATTACCCCAATGGCAGCTGGTACGCCGGGCAATTCGACAAGGGCCAGTGGCACGGCCAGGGCGAATGGCATGGCAGCAATGGCGAAGTCTACAAAGGCCAGTTCCAGCAAGGCCTGTTTGATGGCCAGGGTACCCTGACCACCGCGGCCAACACCTACGTCGGCGGTTTCAAGCAAGGCCGGCGCAATGGCGAAGGCACCCTCAAAGAAGGGCAGATGACCTATCGCGGCGAGTTCAAGGACGACCAGTATTCCGGCCTCGGGCGCCTGGAGCTGGCGGACGGCAGTCAATACCAGGGGCTGTTCGCCCACGGCAAACCCAACGGTGAAGGCCAACGCAACGACGACAGCGGCAACCAGTTCAGCGGGCGCTTCGTCGATGGCCAACTGGAAGGCAACGGCACCTTCAACAGCGCCGAAGGCGACATGTACATCGGCCACTTCAAGCAGAACCAGCTCAACGGCAAGGGCCGCTACGAAAACGCCGACGGCGATGTGTGGACCGGCGAGTTCCGCGAAGGTGCCCTCAGCGGCAAGGGCGAACTGACCGGCGTGGATGGCAGCCATTACATCGGACAATTCAGTGACTGGCGCTTTACCGGTGAAGGGCGCCTGAATCTTAGTGATGGCAGTTTCTATATCGGTGGCTTCGACAACGACAGCTATCACGGGCAAGGCACCCTGGTGCTCACCGATGGCACAGTGCAGGCCGGGACTTGGGCCAACGGCCTGCGCGTGCGCGATGCCGACGGCAAGCTGTTACCCGACATGCTTGAAGTCGGGGTGCTGGCCCAAGGCCGCCTGCTCGATGACGCCCTCGCCGCCGTGCCGGCGTCCACCCCGGCGGTCGAGCTATACACCCTGGTGGTGGCCGGTGACGGCAAGCAAAGCGTATTCCTGCGCGAGGCTGACTATGTCAGTAACCTGCTGACCACGCGTTTCGGCGCTCGCGGGCAGATCCGCCTGGTCAACCACCGCGACCATATCGCCGACCGCCCGATGGCGACCCGCGAAAGCCTGCGCCGCGCCGTGCAGACCCTGGCCGAGCGCACCGGCCCCGAAGACCTGGTGTTTATCTACCTGACCAGCCACGGCACCCACGAACACCAGTTGGTGCTCGACCAACCCCGCATGGAGCTGGCCGACCTGCCGAGCGACGAACTGGCCGCGGTGATGGCGCCGCTGAAAAACCGCGACAAGGTCATCGTGATTTCAGCGTGCTACTCCGGTGGATTTATCCCGGCGCTCAAGGATGAGCACACCCTGATCATGACTGCCTCCCGCGCAGATCGCGTGTCGTTTGGCTGTTCGGAAGAAGCCGACTTCACCTACTTTGGCGATGCCTTGTTCGCCCAGGCCCTGACCCAGACCGACGACTTGCAGCACGCTTTCAAGCTGGCCCAACGGCATGTGACCGAACGCGAAATGGCTGACAACTTCGAAGCCTCCGAACCACAGATCTGGGCCCCCAAGAGCGTGATCGCACGCTGGCAATTATTGCGAAAACAGCAGGCACGAAAGGCGCTGGAAAGCGTCTCTATCATTAGCAAGGAAGCCAAGAGCAACTAAGCTGAAACTGTACCAAGGGGGGAAACACCATGTACTTGACGCCTCAGCACATAGTGCTTGCCGGAGCCTCGGGCTTGACCGGGGAACACCTGCTGGACCGCCTGCTCAATGAGCCCACCGTCACCCGCGTCCTGGCGCCCAGCCGCCGTCCGCTGGCCGAACACCCACACCTGGAAAACCCGGTCGGCGATCCAACAGTGCTCCTGCCACAGCTGAGTGGCCAGGTGGATCTGGCCTTTTGCTGCCTGGGTACCACCCTGAAAAAGGCGGGGTCGGAGGAGGCCTTCCGCGCTGTCGACCTAGATATGGTGGTGGCCTTTGGCAAGCGCGCCCGGGAGATGGGCGCGCGGCACCTGATCGTCATCAGTGCGATTGGTGCAGACCCGAAATCCTCGGTGTTCTACAACCGGGTCAAGGGTGAAATGGAGCAGGCCTTGCAGGCTCAAGGCTGGCCACAACTGACCATCGTGCGACCTTCGCTGCTGCTGGGCGAGCGCCTGGAAACACGCCTGGCGGAAAAGCTCGCAGGACCGTTGTCGCGGCTGATTCCCGGTAAATACCGCGGCATCGAAGTGTGCGAACTGGCCCGGGCCATGTGGCGCCTGGCGCTGGAAGAGCAGGATGGGGTGCGGATTGTCGAGTCGGATGAGTTGCGCAAGTTAGGCAAGTGAATCTGCGGTGACCGAGCAGGCCTCATCGCAGGCAAGCCAGCTCCCACATTGATCTGCAAGTGTAGGAGCCGGCTTGCCGGCGATGAGGCCCACCCAGCTCCCATCAATCACTACAGGCTACAGCCCACCCGTCGCATTAAACCCAACCCCTAATACCGTCAACGCCGACAGCGGCAACAGCAGCGTGTCGAGCAACGCGCTGGCCGGCAGGTCAAGACCCGGGTAGCTCGGTGCCTCGGCACCAAAGCAGTCCATGGCGCAACAACCGCCCTGCATCGCATACAAGTCCAGGCGCGTCCCCGCATACACCACCGGCGCACCGGGTTTGGCCGCATCCAGAGTGCGCGCGGTAGCACAGCCCACCAGTTGCAGCGCCAACACGATCAGCAGGGCTTTATTCATCGCTGCTCAAATGGTGCTCACCCCAGCGTGGCAGCATGTCCTGAGGGATATTCAGCAGATTGAGAATCCGCGCCACCACAAAATCCACCAGGTCATCGATGGTCTGCGGCTGGTGATAAAACCCCGGCGACGCCGGCAGGATGGTCACCCCCATATTCGACAGCTTGAGCATGTGCTCCAGATGAATGCTCGAATACGGCGCCTCCCGTGGCACCAGGATCAACTGACGGCGCTCCTTCAAGGTCACGTCCGCCGCGCGCTCGATGAGGTTGTTGCAAGCGCCGGTGGCGATCGCCGACAAGGTGCCGGTGGAACACGGCACCACCACCATCGCCGCCGGCGCACCGGAACCGGAGGCCACCGGAGACATCCAGTCTTCCTTGCCATAGACCTTGATCTGCCCCGCCGCCGCCCCGGTGTATTCGGTGAGGAAGGCCTGCATCATCTGCACCTTGGGCGGCAGCGAGACGTCAGTCTCGGTCGCCATGACCAATTGCGCGGCCTTGGAAATCAGGAAATGCACTTCGCGGTCTTCACGCACCAGACAATCCAGCAAGCGCAACCCGTAAGGCGCGCCAGACGCACCGGTCATCGCCAGGGTGATGCGCTCCGGCCCACTCATTGCAGCGCCTCGGCAAGTTTGCCGTGCAGGCCGCCGAAGCCGCCGTTGCTCATGATCACCACGTGGGTACCGGGCTTGGCCTGGCTCTTGACCCGCTCGATGATGCCTTCCAGCGAATCGCTGACAATCGACGGCACGGTGCAGAGCCTGGCCACGGCCTCCAGGTCCCAACCCAGGTTGGCCGGCGCATACCACACCACTTGGTCGGCATCGTTGACGCTTTCCGGCAGGCCGTCGCGGTGCGCGCCCAGCTTCATGGAGTTGGAGCGTGGCTCGATAATCGCGATCACCGGCGCATCGCCGACGCGCTTGCGCAGGCCGTCAAGGGTGGTCGCAATCGCCGTGGGATGGTGGGCAAAGTCATCGTAGATGGTAATCCCGTTCACTTCGGCGACCTTTTCCATCCGCCGCTTGACGCTTTTGAACGCACTCAACGCAGCAATGCCCATGGCCGGCACCACGCCAACATGGCGCGCCGCCGCGAGGGTGACCAAGGCGTTGGCGACGTTGTGCTGGCCAGTCATGTCCCAGTCGACAATCCCCTGGGGCTCACCCTCAAACAGCACTTCGAACCGGGAGCCATCCTCGCGAAGCAACTTGACCTGCCACTGGCCGCCCGCCCCCGTGGTTTGCACCGGTGTCCAGCAACCCATCTCGATCACGCGCTGCAAGGCAGGCTCAGTGGTGGGGTGGATCACCAGGCCTTCGCTGGGAATGGTGCGCACCAGGTGATGGAATTGCCGCTCGATGGCCGGCAGATCGGGGAAGATGTCTGCGTGATCGAACTCCAGGTTGTTCAGGATCGCTGTGCGTGGGCGGTAGTGAACGAACTTGGAGCGTTTATCGAAGAAGGCGCTGTCGTATTCGTCAGCCTCGATCACGAAGAACGGCGTGCCACCCAAGCGCGCCGACACCGCGAAATTCTGCGGCACGCCGCCAATCAGAAAACCGGGGCTCATGCCCGCGTGTTCCAGTACCCAGGCCAGCATGCTGCTGGTGGTGGTCTTGCCATGGGTACCGGCCACCGCCAGCACCCAGCGGCCTTGCAGCACATGATCAGCCAGCCATTGCGGGCCGGAAACATAAGGCAGGCCTTTGTTCAGCACGTATTCCACGGCAGGGTTGCCACGGGACATGGCATTGCCGATCACCACCAGGTCCGGCACCGGATCGAACTGCGCCGTATCGTAGCCTTGGGTCAGCTCAATGCCCTGGGCCTGCAATTGCGTGCTCATGGGCGGATAAACATTGGCATCGGAGCCGGTGACATGATGGCCCAGCTCTTTGGCCAGGACCGCCATCGAACCCATGAAGGTGCCGCAAATACCGAGAATGTGAATGTGCATAGTCGACCTCGTAAAACATCGAGGCAGGTTAGCGCAGGGTGGAAATATTCGCACTCTTTTAGCGATTAGCGTGCGCTCTTTTCCATCAGCGATCACTGATAAACAGCCGGTGGCTTTTTTCTGAAATTTTCCCGCATTTCAATGAATTGAAATCAGGCTCGGCATTTGCAGAGCGCCCCCTAAAACGCCGAGCACTGATAGTGCGTGCCTTCAGCAACAGGTACAACAGTGTTTAAACTGCCGGTTCAACAGCAAGCAGTCCACTTTCAAACCGTCTCTTCTTTGCCCTGAGTCTCCAATTCTCGAATGGCAACCATCCTCCCAATTCCCTTATTGATCGCCTCATTCCTCTTATCAAGTGCATCCAATCGATCCGTAACTCTTTGAGACCCGGGCGTCGGGTCACCTTTATAAGGTTTAAAAACAAAATCAAACTCTGCCGCGATCACACTCAAGTTTTTTTCTGCTGCATCGTAGAGTTTCTCAAGGTTATCGAGACGCTTATTTGTTTCAGTTGGCCAGTTCGGACTTTTTCCAAGAGCCTTGGCATCTCCCCCCTCCGCTAGCGTCTGGATTGTGTTGGTCGCATACAAAAGCTTTAGTTCGGAGTTTTCCAAGCGCAACTTAGTCGTTGCGACATCGTCCACTCCCGCACTACTTGCCGCCGCTACGGCGCCATTGGCTAGCTGACTGGGGGCCGGCAGATGAGCCGGAGGAAGTAACGGGGTACTGGCGCTAAAGCTGCCTTTGATACTTTCACCACTCCAGACAGACCCCGCGTAAGCACCAATACTTAACGGAGTGCTGACAAGCCCATTTACAGAAGCATTGACAAAAGCATCACGGACGACGGTTTTAAGTGAAGGGCCGGTTTTAAATACACCTGCCTTGACCAGGCGGTCCGCTGCAATCAAATTGGTTGCCACATCACCGAAGGTCTTGGGTTGTGCAACAACGGGCTTGGACGGCCCACTCAATAGCAAGCCTGGGTGCTGCGACTTGTGGACGATTTCCCTGAAGCTAGATATCCCCTTGCTGTTCTGAACGCCAACGGCTGGACGGGGAGTCACCTGTGGCTTGGGGGTAAACGTTCCTGCCGTCCCGAAAGATGGAACCGTGGGGTTCTTTGGCACGGGTTTGGGAAATACCCTGGGAAACGCCGGGAATTTAAATCCTCTTTTTTCACGCTTAGCCCCCTTGGACGAGTTTTCTCCCGCCGCATTCACATCCCTGGATGCCGGGGCATCCCGACTGTCTGCTGACTCGCTCCAGCCCGTCGTACTTTTTGTACCGGCGGGCGTAGGGTGACTGAGTAAATCAGCCGATGAATCTTTAACTTGCAATAAAACTAAAGCAGGAGAGTTGGCAATATTCATACTTTCACCTCTATAGCAAATAAATATATCCCTTACGCATCATTACACAATCCATTCATTCCAAAAGCCGCCCCTCACAGAACAACCCATCCTTCCCTTCCCTCCAAGTACAAAAAAACAAATCCCAGCCCCATAAAACACACAACAAAATCATTAAAACCCATACTTACGAAATAAAAAAACTAAATAAGTACCACACCAAAACCGTCCCTGCAAAAAGCCTAAAAGACTGAACAGGTATCTAACAAAGAACAATATTTCATTTATCAGGCACGACAAAACCTAGGCAATACACCCACTAATTGCACGCACTCTCAGGCCAAAATCGCCGAATGCGGGCAAGCCATCCTTGAAAGGAGTAGGTAAGCAGGAAGTATTGCCGTTTTACTCAACCTGCGGAGCGTAAAGCGATTCCATGCTTGCGTAACTTGCGGTAGAGCGTATTACGGCTGACGCCCAGTTGCTCCGCGACAATGCTCATATGCCAGCGCTGCTGCTCCAGCATGGCAAGCAATACCAGACGCTCGGCATCCGCCAAAGGCTGCTTGCCCCGGTGCTCGGTGATTTGCGCCTGGGAAGGCGACTGACGAATCATCGCTGGCAAATCGTTTAATCCTATACACCCAGCTTCACACAATGCGGCCAAGGTACGCAGCACCGTACGCAATTGTCGGACGTTACCCGGCCAGGAGAAGTCCAACAGCGCCTGGCGGGCCTCAGCATCGAGCGCTATCACCTGCCCCTCTGCTTCCTGTGCCAGTAAAAAATCCAGCAACTGCGACTTGTCACTGCGCTCACGCAACGGCGGCAATGCCACTTCCAGGCCGTTGAGGCGATAGTACAAATCCTCACGGAAGGTGCCGTCGGCCACCCGCGCCAGCAAGTCACGGTGGGTTGCACTGATGATGCGCACATTCACCGCTTGCGGTTCGCCACCAATGGGCACCACCAGCCGATCCTCCAGTACCCTCAATAACCGAGTCTGCAAGGCCAGGGGCATGTCGCCGATTTCGTCAAGGAACAAGGTGCCACCATCGGCCTGTTGCAACTTGCCGCGCATGCCCTCCTTGCGGGCGCCAGTGAAGCTGCCGCCGCGATAACCAAACAACTCGCTCTCGATCAGGCTTTCAGGGATCGCCGCGCAGTTCAGCGCGACAAAGGCCTTGTCGGCCCGCTGGCTGGCGTGGTGCACCGCCTTGGCGAAGGCCTCTTTGCCGGAACCGGTTTCGCCATTGATCAGCAACGGCACATCACGCTCGAAGACCCGCAAAGCCTTGCGAAAATCGCTTTGCAGCCGCTCATCCCCCAGGCAAATACCCGGCATACGTGGCCGCTCAATCTTGGGCGGCGCCTGTACCAGGGGGCTCGGCGCCCGACGTGCCTCACCACGCAGAACCGCAAACAGGCTGCGCCCATCACGAGTGCGCAGGGGCCAACTGGCGCTGGCGTTGGCACTGGCGCGTGCGAGCAAGTCATCCAGCCGACAGTCGAAAAACATCTCCACCGGCAGGCCCAGCAAGCGCCCGCGTGGCAGGCCCAGCAAGTTCTGCGCGCTTTGGTTGAGCGCACAGATCCGCCCTTCGCCATCGAATGCCAGCAACCCTTCGCTGAACAGGCCCACGGATTCGGCCTGCAAGTGAAAACGCAGTAACCAGTGATGTTCGAAGTGGCGCAGGAAATAGCAGCTCTCGATCATCTTCGCCGAGAGATTGACCAGTGCCATGGTATGGAACTGGCTCTGGCGCGACACCGCTTCGCGGGCCGACGATACGTCGAGCACTGCCAGTAAATCGCCATGGGGGTCGAACACCGGGCTGGCGGAACAGGTCAGCCCCGTATGGCGCCCGCGAAAATGTTCGTCGCGATGAATGGTCAAGGCCTGACGCTCCACCAGGCACGTACCGATGCCGTTGGTGCCTTCGCAGGCCTCGCTCCAGTCGGCGCCGAGCCACAGGCCGGCCTGCTCGAAGACCTTGCGCTCGCTGGGCGCGGTGACGCAATTGAGGATCACCCCCCGCGCATCGGTCAGCAGCACGGCGTGGCCGGCGCCGGAAAGCTGTTGATGCAGGTTGTTCATTTCAGTGCCGGCGATGTGCAGCACTTGTTGCAGACGCTCGCGGCTTTCCAGCAGGCGATCATGCTCCAGCACCGTGGGGGCGATGCCCAAGGCCGGGTCGAGGTGATAGTCCTCCAGGCAGCGCAGCCAGGAGCGGGCAATCGATGGGTCGCTGCCGGGCCCGTGCAGCGGATCCTGGCCACGGGTGACGGTCAGGACCTGCCGGGCATGTCGGCTGAAATGATCGTTGTGCATATTCTTATTGTTCTCCTGTTGCGCGGGACACGCCGCCGACCGGGACAACCAGCATCCTCCAGGCCTTGGCGCATTGCAATCCCGGGGCGACCCATGGGTCACGTTCTGTATCGCTTATGGCACAAAGTGTCACTCAGACTGTATCGATCGTGCCACAGCAAAACCTTGCCGCAACCCCCAAAGCCTTGATTTACCTGGCCCACAAGGCACTGGCCCGACCTTTGCTCTACGCTTTATCAAGCGCAGCCACGCTGCACTCCAATAAACATAAGAAGTCAGGAGATACCCACCATGCGTTACGCACACCCCGGTACTGAAGGCGCTATCGTTTCGTTCAAGGCCAAGTACGGCAACTACATCGGTGGCGAATTTGTTGCTCCGGTCGATGGCAACTATTTCACCAATACTTCACCGGTGAACGGCAAACCCATCGCCGACTTCCCGCGCTCCACGGCCAAGGATATCGACAAGGCGCTGGACGCCGCCCACGCCGCCGCTGACGCCTGGGGCAAGACCTCGGCCCAGGACCGCTCGCGGGTGCTGCTCAAGATTGCCGACCGCATCGAACAGAACCTGGAACTGCTGGCCATTACCGAAACCTGGGACAACGGCAAGGCAGTGCGCGAAACCCTCAACGCCGACATCCCCCTGGCCGCTGACCACTTCCGCTACTTCGCCGGGTGCATCCGCGCCCAGGAAGGCAGCAGCGCCGAGATCAACGAACACACCGCCGCTTATCACTTCCACGAACCCCTGGGCGTGGTCGGGCAGATCATCCCGTGGAACTTCCCGCTGCTGATGGCCGCCTGGAAACTCGCACCGGCCCTGGCCGCCGGTAACTGCGTGGTGCTCAAGCCCGCCGAGCAGACCCCACTGGGCATCAACGTGCTGATGGAAGTGATCGGCGACCTGCTGCCACCTGGCGTGTTGAACGTGGTCCACGGTTTCGGCAAGGAGGCAGGCGAAGCCCTGGCCACCAGCAAGCGCATCGCCAAGATCGCCTTCACCGGCTCCACCCCGGTGGGCTCGCACATCATGCATTGCGCGGCCGAGAACATTATTCCGTCCACTGTCGAGCTGGGCGGCAAGTCGCCGAACATCTTCTTCGCCGACATCATGAAAGCCGAACCGCAATTTATCGAAAAGGCCGCTGAAGGCCTGGTACTGGCATTCTTCAACCAGGGCGAAGTGTGCACCTGCCCATCCCGTGCGCTGGTGGAAGAGTCGATCTACGACGACTTCATGAAAGTGGTGATGAAAAAAGTCGAGTCGATCAAACGTGGCGATCCGCTGGACACCGACACCATGGTCGGCGCCCAGGCGTCCGAGCAACAGTTCGACAAGATCCTGTCGTACCTGGAAATCGCCAAGGGCGAAGGCGCCGAGCTGCTGACCGGCGGCAAGGTGGAGAAACTGTCCGGTGACCTGGCCAGCGGCTATTACATCCAGCCGACCCTGCTCAAGGGCACCAACAAGATGCGCGTGTTCCAGGAAGAAATCTTTGGCCCGGTAGTGAGCATCACCACCTTCAAGGATGAAGCCGAAGCCCTGGCGATTGCCAACGATACCGAATTTGGCCTGGGCGCAGGCTTGTGGACCCGTGATATCAACCGTGCGTACCGCATGGGCCGGGCGATCAAGGCCGGGCGTGTGTGGACCAACTGCTATCACCTCTACCCGGCACATGCGGCGTTTGGTGGCTACAAGAAGTCTGGCGTGGGTCGCGAGACACACAAGATGATGCTGGATCACTATCAGCAGACCAAGAACCTGCTGGTGAGCTACGACATCAATCCATTGGGCTTCTTCTAACCCTCTAGAGGGTAAGCCGCTCCTGCATTTGAAATGCAACCGACTGTAGGAGCTGGCTTGCCAGCGATAACAATTTCACCTTCAGCCAAGAGGCTGGCTTGGCCGGCCCTATCGCTGGCAAGCCAGCTCCTGCAGTGAACTTCGCCAAGCCTTGCTACCTCATCCGGCACAAAAAACAATAACAATGAAAGGTACTTCCCCATGCCTAGCGAACCCACCAGTTCCTCGGTCGACTTCGAAAAAGTCGGCTCCGAATACTTCCAACAACGCGAACTGAAAAAAGGCGCAGCCGGCTGGGTACTCCTGGTCGGCCTCGGTGTTGCCTATGTGATTTCCGGCGACTACGCCGGCTGGAACTTCGGCCTGGCCCAAGGCGGCTGGGGCGGGATGTTCCTGGCCACATTGCTGATGGCAACCATGTACTTGTGCATGTGTTTTTCCCTCGCCGAACTGTCCTCCATGATCCCCACCGCCGGCGGCGGCTATGGCTTTGCCCGCAGCGCGTTCGGTCCTTGGGGCGGATTCCTCACCGGCACGGCGATCCTGATCGAATACGCCATCGCCCCCGCCGCCATCGCGGTGTTTATCGGCGCCTATTGCGAGTCGCTGTTCGGCATCGGCGGCTGGATGATCTACCTGGCGTTCTACATCATCTTTATCGGTATCCACATCTTTGGCGTCGGTGAAGCGCTGAAGCTGATGTTTGTGATCACCGCCGTCGCCGCGATTGCCCTGGGCGTGTTCCTGGTAGCGATGGTGCCGCACTTCAACGTCGCCAACCTGCTGGATATCCCGGTGACCGAGGCCAAGGGCGCCAGCAGTTTCCTGCCGTTTGGCTATGTCGGCGTCTGGGCGGCGATTCCTTATGCGATCTGGTTCTTTCTCGCCGTCGAAGGCGTGCCCCTGGCCGCCGAAGAAACCAAGAACCCCAAACGCGACCTGCCCCGTGGCCTGATTGGCGCGATCGTGGTCCTGACCAGTTTCGCCCTGCTGATCCTGGTGATAGCCCCCGGCGGCGCCGGCACCCTGGCACTGGTCAAGTCCGGTAACCCGCTGGTGGAGTCCCTGGCCCTGGCCTACGGCGGTTCGACCTGGATGGGCAGCTTCGTCAACCTCGTGGGCCTGGCCGGGTTGATCGCGAGTTTCTTCTCGATCATCTACGCCTACTCCCGGCAGATCTTCGCCCTCTCCCGCGCCGGCTACCTGCCGCGCAAACTGTCGCAAACCAATAAAAGCAAGGCACCGGTGCTGGCCCTGGTCATCCCCGGGATCATCGGTTTTGGCCTGTCGCTGACCGGCCAGGGCGACTTGCTGATCCTGGTGGCTGTGTTTGGCGCGACCATTTCCTACGTGCTGATGATGGCCGCGCATATCACCCTGCGCATCCGTCGCCCCAAAATGGAGCGGCCATACCGCACGCCGGGCGGCATATTCACTTCGGGCCTGGCCCTGATACTGGCCTGCATCGCCGTGGTGGCCGGCTTCCTGGTGGATCCACGGGTGGTGATTGGCGCGGCGATCATCTATGGAGTATTAATTGCTTACTTTGCTTTCTACAGTCGGCATCACTTGGTAGCAGGCACGCCGGAAGAAGAATTCGCGGCAATCCAGGCCGCAGAGGCCGCCTTGCACTAAACGCTGTAAACCGCGATGCGGGCCACCGCCCGCGTCGTCATGGAGAGTCTGTATGGCAAGTTTTTCCCACTCGGTCGGTGCACTGACCTACCGTTTCGATAGCCTCAAGGACGTGATGGCCAAGGCCAGCCCCGCCCGCTCCGGGGACTTTCTCGCCGGCGTCGCCGCACAGAACGATGGCGAACGTGTTGCGGCGCAGATGGCCCTGGCCAATATCCCGTTGAAGCACTTCCTTGAAGAGGCATTGATCCCTTACGAAAGCGATGAAGTCACCCGGCTGATTATCGACACCCATGACCAACAGGCCTTTGCCGTGGTCAGTCACCTGACCGTCGGCGGCCTGCGCGACTGGCTGCTCAGTGACGCAGCTGACGAACACAGCCTGCACGCCCTGGCGCCCGGGCTGACCCCGGAAATGGCCGCCGCCGTGTCGAAGATCATGCGCGTGCAGGACCTGGTGCTGGTGGCACAGAAGATCCGCGTCGTCACCCGGTTTCGCGGCACCATGGGGCTGCGCGGGCGCCTGTCCACCCGCCTGCAGCCCAACCACCCGACCGATGAACCGGCGGGTATCGCCGCGAGCATCCTCGATGGGCTGCTGTACGGCAACGGCGACGCCATGATCGGTATCAACCCGGCCACCGACAGCATCGCCTCGATCTGCGCCATGCTGGAAATGCTCGACGCAATCATCCAGCGCTACGAGATCCCGACCCAGGCCTGCGTGCTGACCCACGTGACCACTTCCATCGAAGCCATCAACCGTGGCGTCCCCCTGGACCTGGTGTTCCAGTCGATTGCCGGCACCGAAGCGGCCAACGCCAGCTTCGGGATCAACCTGAGTGTGTTGCAGGAGGGCTACGACGCGGGCTTGAGCCTCAATCGCGGGACCCTGGGGCAAAACCTGATGTATTTCGAAACCGGCCAGGGCAGCGCTCTGTCGGCCAACGCGCACTTTGGCATCGACCAGCAAACCTGCGAAACCCGCGCCTATGCGGTGGCCCGGCATTTCAAGCCGTTTCTGGTCAATACCGTGGTCGGCTTTATCGGCCCCGAGTACCTCTACAACGGCAAACAGATCATCCGCGCCGGCCTCGAAGACCACTTCTGCGGCAAGCTGCTGGGTGTGCCCATGGGTTGCGACATCTGCTACACCAACCACGCCGAAGCCGACCAGGATGATATGGACACCCTGCTGACCCTGCTGGGCGTGGCCGGGATCAATTTCATCATGGGCATCCCCGGCTCCGACGACATCATGCTCAACTACCAGACCACCTCCTTTCATGACGCGCTCTACGCCCGGCAAACCCTGGGGTTGAAGCCCGCGCCGGAATTTGAACAGTGGCTGGCGAAGATGGGCATCTTCACGCAAGCCGATGGCAAGGTGCAGTTTGGCAACAACCTGCCACCGGCCTTCCGCCACGCCTTGGCGCAATTGGGATGAAGGAGCCTCCAGTGCAGATCGACACACCTCAAAGCGACAACCCGTGGCTGGAACTGCGGCGCCTGACCCCAGCGCGGATTGCCTTGGGCCGCACCGGCACCAGCATTCCCACGGGAGCGCAACTGGACTTCCAGTTCGCCCACGCCCAGGCTCGGGACGCGGTCCACCTGGCGTTCGACCATGCCGGGCTGAGCACCCAGATGGCCGAGCGCGGCCGCGACAGCCTGTTGCTGCACAGCGCCGCGCCCGACCGCCACAGCTACCTGCAACGCCCGGACCTGGGGCGGCGCCTGAGCGATGAGTCGGCACAGACCCTGCGCGACTACGCCATGGCCAACCCTGGCGGGGTGGACCTGGCGGTGGTGGTGGCCGACGGTTTATCGGCGTTGGCGGTGCATAAACACACCGTGCCGTTTCTGACCCGCATGGAAGAACAGACCCACGCCGAAGGCTGGTCGCTGTCACCGGTGATTCTGGTGGAGCAAGGCCGGGTGGCAGTCGCCGATGAAATCGGCCAGTTGCTCGGCGCCAAAATGGTGGTGATCCTGATCGGCGAACGGCCGGGGCTCAGTTCGCCGGACAGCCTGGGGCTGTATTTCACCTACAACCCCAAGGTGGGCCTTACCGACGCTTACCGCAACTGCATTTCCAATGTGCGCCTGGAGGGCTTGAGCTACGGCATGGCAGCACACCGCTTGTTGTACCTGATGCGTGAGGCCTGCCGGCGACAGCTGTCGGGGGTCAACCTTAAGGATGAGGCACAGGTTCAGACGCTGGAAACGGATGATCCGGACTTGATGAAAGGTAACTTCCTGCTCAGCCCGCCAAAGGAGTGATGCCAGCACGATTGCGATTTTTCGCCGCTTTAGGCAGCATCAAGCAGCGGGCGCCCGAGTAAAGGACCGTTTGCCGTCGTATTCCTATAGAAGTTGAGGCCTAGCATGCGGATCACTCAAGCGACTCTGGAACACCTGGACCTGTTGACCCCATTATTCGTCAAATACCGCGAGTTCTATGGCGCACTGCCCTTTCCGGACTCATCCCGGGCCTTTCTGGAAAAGCGCCTGCGGCGCAAGGAATCGGTGATCTACCTGGCCCTGGCGGATGATGACGACAAAAAATTAATGGGCTTTTGCCAGCTCTATCCGAGTTTTTCCTCGCTGTCGTTGAAACGGGTGTGGATCCTCAATGACATCTACGTCGCCGAAGACGCCCGACGTCAACTGGTAGCGGACAACCTGATGCGCACCGCGAAAAAGATGGCCAAGGAAACCAATGCCGTGCGATTGCGCGTGTCGACCAGCAGCGACAACGCCGTGGCACAGAAGACTTATGAGTCCATAGGCTTTCGTGAAGACACCGAGTTCAAGAACTACACGCTGCCGATCAGTGAAGACTAAAAGGCATCCCCACCCAAGAGGAGCCGGCTTGCCGGCGATGGCGGTATGTCTTTCCCATTGATGCAAGCTGATACACCGCTATCGCCGGCAAGCCGGCTCCTACAGGTTGGGCCGTGTGATTCTCACGACATCCCCCGCTACAAAACCAACACGCTTTTCACCATTCAGTCCGTATAATGCCGACCTTTTAGGGTTGTAAGAAAAACGGCATACACGCGTAGCCTTATTGCCCGAAGCCTCCGCACAGGCCCGCAGAGTCGGGCCATTCACACAGGTGCCATCCATGGATTTCAACCCGCTCGACCTTATCCTGCATCTCGACGTGTATCTCGACCTGCTGGTAACCAATTACGGTCCGTGGATCTACGCCATCCTGTTCCTGGTGATTTTTTGCGAAACCGGCCTGGTGGTCATGCCATTTTTGCCCGGCGACTCTCTGCTGTTTATTGCCGGCGCGGTAGCCGCAGGTGGCGGCATGGACCCGGTCCTGCTTGGTGGCCTGCTGATGCTGGCGGCGATCCTCGGTGACAGCACCAATTACGTGATCGGCCGAACCGCCGGGGAACGCTTGTTCAGCAACCCCAACTCGAAGATCTTCCGCCGCGACTACCTGCAAAAGACCCACGACTTCTACGACAAGCACGGCGGCAAAACCGTAACCCTGGCGCGCTTCCTGCCGATCCTGCGCACCTTCGCGCCATTCGTCGCCGGCGTCGCCAAAATGCCATACCCGCGCTTCTTCGGCTTCAGCGTGCTGGGCACCATCCTCTGGGTCGGCGGCCTGGTCACCCTCGGCTACTTCTTCGGTAACGTACCGTTCATCAAGAAAAACCTGTCGCTGCTGGTGGTGTTCATCATCCTGCTGTCGCTGGTGCCGATGATCATTGGTGTGGCCCGCAGCCGCTTCGGTCGCACATCATCCGAAGCCAAGCCGCACTGATCGGCCGTGTGGTCCCTCAGCGCCTGGCGTCGCCGGCGTATCCTGGCCAGACATCCCGTTGCCGATGACACTTGGCAGCGGGTACGCCATCACCTGACCTTCCTCGACGGCATCAGCACCGAGCAGGATCAATGGTTGCGTGAAGCCAGCGTGCTGTTCCTCGCCGAAAAACACCTCACGGCCCTGCCCGGCGTCGAACTGCATCAGGAACAACGCCTGCTGCTCGCTGCCCAGGCCCAGCTGCCACTGATGAACCTGGGCGCGCTGGATTGGTATCAGGGCTTCCACGAAATCATCCTCTACCCCGATGACTTTCGCAGCCCCCAGCGCCATCGCGACGCCAGCGGCGTGGAACATGAATGGGATGGCGAACACAGTGGCGAAGCCTGGCAACAAGGCCCGGTGATACTCGCCTGGCCGGGCGTACTGGCCAGTGGCAATTGGGAAGGCTACAACCTGGTCATCCATGAACTGGCGCACAAGCTCGACATGCTCAATGGCGACGCCAACGGTCTGCCACCGCTGCACAACGATATGCGCGTACAAGCGTGGGCCAGCGTGATGCAGAGCGCTTATGACGACCTCAACCGCCAGCTCGACCACAACCCCGACGCCGAAACCGCCATCGACCCTTACGCGGCAGAAAACCCGGCGGAATTTTTTGCGGTCACCAGCGAATATTTTTTCAGCGCCCCGGATTTGCTCATCGGCAGTTATCCACAGGTCTACGAGCAACTGAGCCACTTTTACCGCCAGGATCCACTGGCCCGCCTGAAACATCTGCAAGCCAGCGACCCACGCTATCAGACTGAAGACTAAGTACCGTACGACGTCTGGCGCGTGGCATCGGCGCAGGAATATGCCTATAATCGCCGCCACTTTTAGGCCAATCCGGCCAATTCACTTGGCCAACTACGGGGGCAACGCCCAATGAGCTACAGCAAGATTCCGGCTGGCAAAGACCTGCCGAACGACATCTACGTCGCCATCGAGATTCCGGCCAACCACGCGCCGATCAAATACGAAATCGACAAAGACAGCGACTGCCTGTTCGTTGACCGTTTCATGGCCACCCCGATGTTCTACCCGGCCAACTACGGTTTCATCCCCAACACCCTGGCTGACGACGGTGACCCCCTCGACGTGCTGGTCGTGACCCCTTACCCGGTCACCCCAGGCTCGGTCATCCGCGCCCGCCCGGTGGGTATTCTGAACATGACCGACGACGGCGGCGGTGATGCCAAAGTTATCGCAGTGCCACACGACAAGCTGTCCCAGCTGTACGTCGACGTGAAGGAATACACCGACCTGCCACCGCTGTTGCTGGAGCAGATCAAGCACTTCTTCGAGAACTACAAAGACCTCGAAAAAGGCAAATGGGTGAAGATCGACGGCTGGGGTAACGCAGACGCCGCCCGCGCCGAGATCATGAAGTCGGTAGCCGCCTACAAAGGCTGATACCCGCTGCTCATTGCTACGGCAATCAAAAAAGCCCCGATCATTCGGGGCTTTTTTTGTGGGAAAATCGTAAACATCAAGTTCAAAAAATAAACAACCCAGCAACTAACGTTTAATAATAAAGATTTAAAACCTGACTTTACTTGCAATAAGGAAATACTTACATACAGCAACTCAACACATAGTTTATTTGATCTTACTTTCCGGCAAGTAAACTCTGCGTTTATGAATACATCAGGTGATCGTTTAAGAACGTTACTTCGGGAAGTTCATCTTTCCGCTTCCGACTTCGCCAAGAATCGCGACGTCACGCCCCAGCACGTGAACAACTGGTTCAAGCGTGGCGTGCCCATGGCCCGGCTCGACGAAATAGCAGAACTGCTATGCGTCACCAGCCGCTGGCTGCGCACCGGCGAAGGCCCCAAACACCCGCCGACCAACTACCCACTGGAAGGCCCAAACACTGGAAACAACGCTGCCGCACGTGAAGACTGCGGCCACTACCGTTGCGGCCACAACAGCGGCCCCGAAAAAATCGACGTGGAGATCCCCCTCCACGCCTCCTTCAACGCCCAGGAAAGCCTACGCCTCTCCCTGCACACCCTGGAACAACTCAACGTCACCGCCGAACGCGCCTTGGGGGCCTATATGGTCGGCAACAGCATGATCGAGATCATCCAGGACGGCGCCATCCTGGCCATCGACCGCGGCCGCACCCAAATCATCGACGGCGAAATCTACGCCCTCGAACACGACGGAATGCTGCGTATCAAATACCTCTACAACCGCCCCGGCGGCGGCCTGCGCATGCGCAGCCACAACGGCAACGAACACCCAGACGAACTCCTGACCTACGACCAACGCTTTGAACAAAACGTCCAGATCCTGGGTTGGGTCTTCTGGTGGTCCACCCTCAACAACCGCCGCCCACCGGTCCCGCTGGATGACCATCTGATCGGCTACGACAGCGCTAAACCAGACCAGACGCTGGAAAACTGAAAGGAGTGTAAGTATCATGCGCGGCACATTTGGCAGGGGTTGGCGTAAAGCCAACACACCCCGCCCGGCGACGCGGAGGAGTTCCCGCTGATGCCCCTCTCTATCACTTTGGGCGCAAGCTTGAGTGAACGATTGAAGGCTGGTGAGGTTTACCAAAAATAAACTTAACCAGTCCCCGAGAAGCCGGCCACAAGCCGGCTTTTTAATTGTCCGAAATAATCCTATCCCATCCAAGAGCCCACCTGATAGCCTAGCTAATACAGGGGGTTTAGGCATCCCCTTGTCCAATGGCGCTCAACGCCATTTGACCTCATCCGACGATGAAGTGGGGGGACAAGTGGGGGGACAAAAAGGACGACTGGGGAAATCCAATGGGTAAGCTGAATCCGAAACAAGTCGAAAACCTGACCGAACCTGGCACCTATGAGGATGGTGACGGACTAAGGTTGGTCGTCAAATCTACCGGACGTAAATCCTGGCTACTTCGCTTCCAACTGGCAGGCCGTCGCAGAGAAATGGGCCTGGGTTCATTCCCAGAAGTAGGCCTCAAGAAAGCCAGGCAAGAAGCCAGTGCTAAACGCAGCCAATTGAGCGACGGTATAGATCCTCTAGCTGCTCGCGACATTGAGCGCGCTGCCCAGCTCGAAGCACAACGAACCAGCGAGGCGAAGCAGCTGAAGTTCGAGACGCTCGCGAAAGAATACTGCGAAGCACATGGGGGCGCCTGGTCAGAAAAGTGGCGTAAAGGCTGGCTACGGAAACTGGAGCTGTATGCTTTTGACCACATCGGCAAGTTGTCAGCCGAGAAGATCGGTACTCCACAGGTCCTCAAGGTGTTGCAACCCATCTGGGCCGCCAAAACCAGAACCGCCGACGAAGTACGTGGCCAGATTGAACAAGTTCTGGACGCTGCCAAGGCACGCAACCTGCGAGAGGGTGAGAACCCCGCTCGCTGGCGTGGGCACTTAGACAATCTGTTGAGTCGTGCTGAAAAGAAAAAGGCTCGAAAGCGTGAGCACTTTGATGCTTTGCGGTGGCAGGACGTGCCAGCATTGATGGCCAAACTCAGTACAAACACAACGCCAGCGTCCTTGGCAGCCCAACTGCTGATCATGACCAGCGCACGCGCCCATATGGTGAGGTTCGCGCGCTGGGATGAGTTTGACCTGGAAGCTGGCACTTGGTCTCTGCCAGATGAGCGCATGAAGATGCGAGTGGCCTTTGTAATCCCACTTGCCGATCAAGTCATGGTGCTGGTTCAAAGCATTCCAAGAACACCTGAAAGCCCTTTCCTCTTCCCTGGTCAAGGCAAGACAGGAGTGATGCACGCGAATGCTATACGCACCCTTCTGCATGGCATGAAATATGACCACATCACTCGGCACGGTTTTCGTTCTTCATTTCGAGATTGGTCAGGTGAGTGCACAAATTTTCCTCGCGAAGTCTGCGAGATGGCGCTCGCTCATGACGAGCGCGACCAAACCGAGGGAGCCTACTCTCGCACTGACTTTCTCGACAAGCGACGCGCCCTGATGACCGGATGGGCTAATTACTTGACCTCTAAGGAGCCGCCGCAAGCAATCACTCATGAGCAGCAGGCAGCCAAAGTGTAATGATGGCGCTTACGGGCAACGCAGCTACCACAACTTTGAGAAAGCCCATGATAAAAATAGATACCCGCTTGTACGAGAGCATCACATGCCCACGCCAGCTCGGAGATTCTCCGCAATCTAAGCATCGCTGCTACCCTGTCGCTTCAATTTCCAGGATAGGAATGTGATTGTGTCGTTCCGGAATTACAGCGAGACAAACCCAGAAAGGCCTAATTTAGGCACTTTGAAGATGCTGCTCACTCAAGCTAAAAATGTCGTAGAGAGCGTGTTCAATCAGCTAGGAACCCCTCCACCTGCACGAAATCAACAATTGCAGGCGCTGTATGAAAGGATGGGCAGTTTTGAGATCCAGCCTCACCAGGACAAACAAGTCGATCTGATTATCCGACAGGGCCAGGTCGCGATTGAAGAACAGTTGATTGAGCATGCCGACACTGCCCTTCGTCAAGCAGTCTATGTGCAGTTTATCCACGACAAACACCTGCCACCACAGAGTACGTCGGGCCCAACCGCCGCCTATGAGCATCACTTACAGGAAATGATCACGGCCTTGATGCTGGCCAATCGTCACCTGGCGATGCTAGAAGCACTCAAGAACCTAGAGGGCAAACACTATGGTGTACGCGCGGCCCGGGGAGGCCACGCTAAAAACCAGCAACCCTCCAGCAAGATGACTTCCCAACTTATTCGCACCATGGTCAAGGGCATGCTCTACAACAAACCTGACCTCGCGAATAGTAATAAGACCGAAGTAGCCGATGCGATGGCCACGCGCATTTATAAAGCCAACCGCGAATTTGAAATGCTTGATATCACTAATATCAACGATTTGAAGCATGAGGTTCGCGAACTTCTGTTCGACTTTGCCAACATCGGTAAACGCGGCAACCGGCGGCAGACAGACCGCCAAAGACTCGGGCATATCCTGCGTCATTCATTTCCCACGCGAGATACGGAAGAAGCGCGCCAGATGGATGTCGACGCAGCACGCACCAGGGGGCGGATTGAAGGAGTGAGAACAGCGTTAGCTCTGCAACTTAAGCAGCGCTTTGGAGCGCTGCAGGGGTCAGCAATTGAAAAGCTGGAGACCACTGACGACCTGGATCAACTGCAAATCTACCTGGAGCGGCTAACAGAGGCCCGGTCTATAGATGACGTCATCCAGAACAGCGAATGAACGATATTTATCTAAATGAAAACGCCACCATGATGGATGGTGCTCTCGATGCACACGAAACGGCAAGTCTTGCACTAGCTCTGTAACGAGTTACGCCTACGGGCTACTAATTAATGATCGAGAGGCGGGATAAATAGGCATCAGAGCAATCCACCGGGAGCCATCTCGGCACCACAAGACTTCTTGGGCGCCGCCCCCCCCCCCTAAAGTGAAGTCGTCAAAGGAGTCAGAACACTTCTAGTATTCATTTTGCTCATCGAGTGCTCAGGAAATATATCAAGGTATGTGACATTTTTAGACTTTGACAGCAAAACCTTTCCTTGCGCCCAAAGCACCTCAATAGCAGGGTCCAGCCGCTTTAATTTTCGCAACTGACTGGGCCCCCTTTGTAGAATTGAGTTCTTCACCACAAACCTCTCGCCGGCCTCTCGCTTTAACTGCAACCAAGCATCCAACTCCTGGGCATCGACCTCTTCTTGAGGCGGCGATGAAAACATCCGTAAAAACTCGTCAGAGTACCAAAAGCAAACTTCGATAGCTGCCTCCAAGGTTTCCACAGCTATTTCTCCATCTTTTTTTTCGAAGAAATGAAATATAGCAGCGACTCTGGCGATATTATCTGCCAACTTGGACGCATGATCCCCCATACCAAAATATCGCCCTCCCGGTCTAATCTGCGCCTCCACCCCATTAAAAATACTGACCCACCGGTGAATCGCCGCCTGAGAAAACCTAACCACCAACTTCGGCTTCTTGGGGTCAGCTAGAAACTCAACACTGTTCTTAAGTATCTCGCCGACGCGCTCAGAAAACCTGTCACAACAATCCCAAGGCGCGGCGCCTTCCGTAATAAACCGAGTCCCCTGAGTAGACTCTGGACTGCAAACCAAAAACCTCGCCCACAAGCCAGACCCACGTGATTTTTCACCGTTTTTCTCCATATAGCTAAAAAATGAACTTTCTTGAACCATTAACGATACCGTCAACCGCCCTCTGACTTCATAACTTTCAGCCGACACACGATCAACCGTTATGGCATCCCCGCTCCATAGCGCATTCTGTTTTGAGAGGTCATTGAATGCCTTACCCGTCAGCACGCCACCGCCCTCACTGGAGATAAGTCCAGCTACTGGAATGTTCTGGTGCAAGCCAAGAAACAACGCCTCTGACGTAGCATCTTCGTACAGCAACTTGAAGCGCCTAGGTTTGATCGGCGTACAGGCTTGATGCTCCATGAGTTGTTTATCCGGATCACCCCCCTCCGCTTGATCCAATAGAAGAGCTTCTTTCAAGATAGCCTTTCGACGAGCATCCCAGATCGACTGTTTCGCACGCCAATCAGAGAGCTCTGATTGATAAATCACATCCATCTCATCCTGAAAGCGCCGAACTCCTCCCATAAATACATTCTCTGCGGTCGACTTTCGCTCCCCAGAGTTGGCCACCGTGAGCACCATTAGTGATACCGGACCGATTTGGCCATTTGGTTTACAGACATCAATTGAACCTTGAGCCGCAGTCGCCATGGCTGGCAACGCAGCTGAATAAATAAGTGCTCGCGGGGCCATTATATTGCGCTCAGCTTCATCTACTGCGGCCCCGATAATCGGCAAAGCCATAGACCTTGGAAATGCTCGACCTGGAACAGGAAGCCAACTTGACACACCATTAGAAAAACTCATAAACCACCCCTCTCAAGAATTCACGCTGTAAACATTTCGGCTTTCTGCAATTCGGGACTCAATCCACCGACAAACATCTTCCTCAATCCAACCTACAGCTGACGCCCCCAACTTAATCGGTCTGGGAAAACTGCAGTCGTACCTGGGCGACATTGGATTTAAGCGATCGTAGATGGTCGACGTACTCAGCCCGAGACGCTCTCGCAACTGCCGCATGCGCAAAATTCTTAGCATTAGTTTATTACTGTTTTCTTTGATCATTTCTACACCCTCTTCGGCTACGGATTCGATGAGAAGGACTTTAAAGCCCCTGCCACCCCTAGTCGTCGAAGGTGCTAAACGCCACATCCACCCTAAGCAGATCTATAGACATCACCGTGCATTTGTGCTTGTCGATTTCACCCCGTCGAATCTGCCAGGGTCTACTGCAGCTGCTATTTTTGCTATTAGTAGCAAAAATAGCAGCCACACTCCCCCCTACCTCCGCTCAAGACTCCCTTTCGGCTGCACCCTTCGCGTGAATCATTCAGCAGCCATGAGCCGCCTGCTGGTCAATCCATTGCAGTAGTAAGGCCCTACCAGGTCCGCTTGGCTGTCGTCGACCCTGCTCCCAGTCCTGCAGCGTGCGAGAGCTGATCCCCAACTGTTTGGCGAGCGCCTGCTGGGTTAGCTTCAGTCGTTGACGTAAACAACATACTTGCCTGAGGACGTCTGAAGATATCGAGCGGTCCTGTGTGGGATTATGTTGTCTCCTTGGCCCTTGCTGAGGAAGTTGCTTCAAGAATTCAGAGTTAGCCGTTGTAAAAGTAGATAAGGGAAATACGGAGCTTACAGGCGCAGGCGGCTGCACTGCCTCTTGCGAACGTACCTGTGACTGACTTTCATACTCAGGGTGCCGAGTGAGAAACTCACGACGCCAATGCTCGCTGTAGCTCATGCGAAAGACTCCTTTTCTAGTGATAAACAGTGCGGCAATGCCGCACCATAGAATAGGCATATTGAACACTCTCAGCCCGGACTCAGACCCGACTGGTGGTGAACACTGCAAAGCCCTGCCTCAGCTCCTGTGACTTGCTGTACTCCTTACATAAGTAGCTCATGGCGTAGACCACTTGTTTGAGTGAATCAGGAAAACGCTGCTCCAGACGTTGGTAAACCTGGCCACTGAGTTTGTCCTGGCAGGCATGCACCAACCCGGACATGTCGTGTGCAGCACAACCAATTGCCCAGGCCCAAGCACGCACGATGCGATGAAACAAGTTCTCTCTGCTGTAGGTGCCGTCTGTACTAGGCCCGTAGTTACCTAAGCCCCCAATGGCGTCGTAGTTGAGCAATAGCATGAGGTGATAATGGGGTGCCTCGCTGCTGTTACGCTCCCGGCACCAGATGTAGCGAATTTCGGTCGAGTATTTGGTATTTGCCCAGACCAACTCTTTACTTAGTTGGTAGAAGAAACGAGTCATTACTTCATTGCTGATGAGCGCATCCGACGGCATACGGCCGACGGGGTAACGCAAGTCGACCCGACAGACTAAGGTTCGAGCCTGTGCCGAGAGACAGTGCTGTAGAGTCTCAATCCCACGCTCCAGGTAGTTTTCGATCAACGGGCCATGTGCCAGTTGCTGCTGCACGGCGAAGCCACGGTATTCGTTACTGTAGTGCAGCTTGAGCTTAGTATTGAAGGGATGACGTTTAGGTTGATGATGGAACATGATCAGTTTCCTGTCGGCTGTATATGGAGTGTTCACCGGCAGGCACACCGAGTCAGGTGCATTCAGGCACCTTGCTTCGACTTATACGCTTCTTTCAAACTCTCAACGCGTTGACTTGCAGTCAAGACTTTACGTTACGACCGTTGTTTATGGCAGATCTGTTTCGTAGATTTCTATAAGTACGACACCCCTCTATTGGAGAGGGCTATCGATTACTCAGCAATCAATAATAACTATGGTCTCTATCAGTTACTATTAGAGCCTCTTTTAGATGCATACTACTTTAACCGTAACAACAACAATGCCGCACCTGCAAAAAACCACGAGAAATAGGCTCAGTGAAAAATTTAACCCCCAGAACTACAATAAGAAAATTCACTTATTCAACTCTAAAAAGATTCCATTTTTCATTCAGAATAAAACGTATGAGTCGACTGATGTGTGCCGCCAGCGCTTTTAGTCATATAGACATCCCATACCGCTGACCTGTAAAAACTTACTGCACTGCCGTATTCATGTCGTTGAGGGCTCCAAAAGGCTGGTTTTTCACGGCTTTGCCGTAGCGTAGTGAGCCGATACGAGTTCAATCAAAAAAATCTCAGACCTATATCACCTCTGTGAACGCCCACCGTATTAACTGCGGTAGGGATTTGGCGTGCCAGCTATATGGCTCATCACGCTCATCACTTGAGAGGATCTGTGTATGTATACCCCTTGCCCAAGCTGTAACTCTGGACGCGTCGTCACGAAAAATATTGGCAAACAAGCAGGTGGATTGGTTGGCGCTGCGGGCGGTGCGGCCAGTGGTGCTGCCGGAGCCCTGTCGGGAGCAGAAGCCGGCGCAGTGCTGGGTGTAATCGGCGGTCCGGTCGGGATCGCCATTGGCAGTATTGCTGGTGCACTTCTCGGGGGACTGTTTGGCGGCGTGGCTGGCGGGATAGCCGGGTCCACGCTGGGCGCACAAATGGATGACAAGGTGCTGAACAACTACCATTGCCTGCAGTGTGGTTACAGCTTCAGCGTCCACCGTTAAGCCGTTGTGAAGAGGTGTCGCTTGCTGATGAAACGACGCTCTTTTCCACTCATTCGCAAGGAATCATTCCCATGGCTCATCTCGTTGAACAAATGGCTTACGTTGGTGCCACGCCCAGGCATGGTCTGGGCAGTCGCCTTTCCCCGAAACAACCGCTTGAAATCTGGCAGCGCGAAGCAGGCATGGACTGGCGGATTCAGGACAGCCCGGTGCACTTCAAGTCCGACAGCATTGGTGCTCTGGGCTCAATTCACACCTTCTCCGAACAGAAGGTGCTATACCGATCCGATACCAAGGCCCCTCTGTCGGTGGTTTCTCAGCGCTACCAGGTGGTGCAGCCACGTGAAGTGCTGGAGTTCTACCGGGATCTGACTGAAGTCTCGGGCTACGAACTGGAAACCGCTGGAGTGCTCAAAGGCGGTCGCAAGTTCTGGGCGCTGGCCCGTACTGGGCAAGGCACGACGCTCCGTGGTAACGACCAGGTAAACGGCTACCTGCTGCTTGCCACCTACTGTGACGGCACCCTGGCCACCACAGCGACCCCGACCATGGTACAGGTGGTCTGCAATAACACGCTGACCATCGCCCTGGACGGCACCACCCGCGCGATCAAGGTGCCGCACAACACCCGCTTCGATCCGCAAGCAGTGAAAAAGCAGTTGGGTATTGCTGTCTCTCAATGGGACGAGTTCATGTACCAAATGAAAAATTTATCCGAGCGAAAGGTTCAGTAGCGTGAAGCAATGGGCTTCTTCACGAACGTACTGCGTGACACCAGCACTGATAGTCCGCTACCGCCAGTCCTTCCCAATGAACGGGCGCTACGCAAGGTGCAGAGCCTACATGAAGGTCAGGACGAGGATCGACATTAGAATCAGCTCAAGGTACCGCCTGGGGATTACTCAATGCTGTAACCAAGTATACGGATCACGAGCGACGGTCCAAGAGCAGTGAGTATCGGGTCGACTCCGCTTGGTTCGGCCAAGGAGCAGCGCTCAAGCAGAAAGCCCTCAAATCCGCACTTCTATTGGTGGGCTAAAGCGGCGGGCAACCGGCTGCACGCTTATCCTAACCTTCCAATTCCTGGGATATTTGTGACAGGAGCATTTCCTTGGACATTTCCGGATCCTGGAGCAACTGGCTTTTGATAAGCACAGTTGCGGGATGAACTCCAAGATGGGCAGAAAGCTCAATTAATTTTTCTACGGAAGGGCTTTTCAAGCCTCGTTCAACATCGCTGACGTAGCTCTGGCTCGGAGCAAGCTGCTCTTGGGCAATACCATGTCTGCTCCTCAGGATTTTCACTGCCATCCCGAAGGCTTGCTTTGAGTTCATTTCTGTTGCTCGCAAAAGCAACGATGAAGCCTTCGGAAGCGCAAAAGCACTATACTCGATTGAGCATATACAGCTAAAATTCGAAAAAACCCTTACACAATTTTTTGATTGGATCGAATGCAAGCAACTAACCACGTGATTGCCATCTCGCAGAGCTAGCTCGTCCCTCTCGTCACCAAGTGGCTCAACGAGTACACACCCTACGGATCGTCAACGGTGGTTACGGCTTTCCAGAAAAAGCAGGGATACATGCATCTTGCTTTTGTTTTTTCTATGCGCTTTTAAATCTGAAAAGGGAATCACATGAAAATCGTGTACAAAATATTTGCGCTTACTTTGATGACGTCCTCTGCATACGCTGTTGATCTATATAGCCAATATTCAACTCCCGACTCTATAAGTTGCACTGGCCCGAACAACAACGTATGCACCGACACTACCCGACCTGACGACATTGTCGTCCAATATAAAGATGCCTATGGCAAAGTCACCATGCAACAAGAGCCCTCTTTTGAAATCATTACTTGTATACGCATTTTAGACAAGTGCATTGATAACGATCGAAACTATCGAGGAAAATCGATAACGGGTCGCGATGTCAAATATGTGGCGTTCAAAGATTTTTATATTTATCCGGGCGGTGACGGCAAAGATTGGGCATACAAAAATGGTACGGGACCTCTATTCGGAGGCGCTCCAGCAGGCAACGTCGTAGGAGCACCTGCGACCTCCACAGTTAAAGCAACGGCTACAGCTACCGGCACCTATGACATATGGTGCGATCCGCAAGGCAATAGCTGCGATCTAACCATAGACGGTGGTAGTGACATGGTCAACCGTGATCGACTACCGGTTTACGTACCGATGGCTTCTGATACCAGTAACTGCTCCATGGAGTTTTGCTATAACTCAAAGCAGGACGTAATTGGTTTGAACCCAGGGTACGCACTCTGGAAAAAGTAACGCCTATTCCCGCTGGCTCGCCAAGAGCCTGAGTATCAAATGTACTCACTCTGGTTGGGCCATGGCGCTGTCATCAAACAACGCGCCCTGCAGCGCTGTGCTGGAACTCGCGGCCTAGCAACACTCATTTACTCAACTATTAAAGCGCCTGGCCAGCTTCTGTTGGCCGGGCTTTTTTTTTGGTTCTTTACGGATTACCGGGAAAGACGCTCTTGATCTTCATGAAAAAGAACTCGCTGTACCGGTAGCCATACGCCATGCGCTTGATGACTTTAATTCGATTGTTTATCCCTTCCAGTTGCCCTGTATGCATCGGCCACCTAACTCGGCTCACAATCCTTCGCCAATAGCGTTTCAGTCGTTTTGCAAACTGAACTGGATGCGTTTTTTTTGACTTCAAACCCTTGCGCCGGGCAATAGATTACTTATTGAACATTTTGTAAAAATCCGTAACATTGCCCGCCATGATACTCGAACAGCTCAAAGCCCTGGGGAATGACACTCGCATGCAAATGATGGAGTGGCTCAAAGACCCACTCAGTAATTTCCCACCTCAGGATCATGGCGATCCTGCCATAGGGGTGTGCGTAACCCATTTGCAGCACAAGGCAGGGCTTTCACCTTCTACCGCGTCTGCACACTTAGCTATCTTGCAACGTGCAGGCTTCGTGCTAACCACCCGCATCGGAAAATGGACTTACTATCGACGCAACGAGGTGGCGATTGATGACTTTGCGGCTAGGCTGACCATCGATTTGTAATTTTTAACCTTTCATTTCGTTATTTCGCGTAATTAGAAAACACAAGGAAACCCCGATGAGCAACAAAACAATCTTCGTCCAACCCGGTGGCGGCTATGAAAAGGTTGTGGTTGGCAGCAGCGAAGCCCGAGCCGCAGCCCACGGCGAAATCACCGTGCGCCTGCACGCCAACTCGCTTAACTACCACGACTTCGCGGTGGTCAGCGGTATGTGGGGCCCTAGCGAAAAACGCATCCCCATGGCCGATGGTGCAGGTGAAGTCATTGCTGTCGGCCCAGATGTCACTGAATTCAAGGTGGGTGACTCGGTCGTCAGTACCTTCTTCCCGGAGTGGATCAGCGGCGCGCCACTAGTTGAAGGCTTTGTTAGCGTGCCAGGTGATGGAATTGACGGCTACGCTCGTGAGCAAATGACTGCCCAAGCCACATCGTTCACCCTCGCGCCGACCGGATACAGCCACGCTGAAGCGTCGACGCTCACCACTGCCGGCCTTACTGCATGGCGCGCTCTGATGGCCGATGACTCACTCAAGCCGGGCGATACCGTGCTCGTTCAAGGCACTGGTGGCGTTTCAATTTTTGCCCTGCAGTTCGCTAAAATGGCCGGCGCTACCGTCATTGCTACCTCTTCAAGCGACGAAAAACTTGAACGTCTGAAAGCACTAGGCGCTGATCATGTGATCAATTATCGCAAAGATCTTAACTGGGGCGAAACTGCACGCGCTCTAACGGGGGGCCGCGGTGTTGATCACATCATAGAAGTCGGCGGCCCTGCGACGCTTGAGCAATCGATGATTGCAATTCGGGTTGCTGGTCACATCTCCGTCATCGGGATACTGAGTGGCGTAAGCGGTGCAATGAATTTTGTACCGGCATTGATCAAGCAAGTGCGCCTGCAGGGTGTGTTGGTAGGCAGCCGCAGCCAGCAGCAAGATATGGTCCGAGCCATCAACGTTAACGGTATGCGCCCGATTATTGATCGTCATTTCCCTATGAGCGAGATTGTCGAAGCGTTCAAGTATCAGGAAACCAACCAGCATTTCGGCAAAATTTGCCTGGATATCTAAGCGCGCATGAATGGCCATGATCCGTATGCCCACCTCAAAGTCGTGCCGAGGTGGCTGCCGACGCAGCGCGAGACGGATTTGCCCATTGCTGTCTGTCGCAACCGGCAGCAGTGGGTCGACTCACCCATGCTGTGCTCCGAGGCAATCAGCTAAGAAGCAGTCATTCTAAGTGCCATGAAAACGATTCGATTTAGCCCCTCTAGTCAAAGCAGAATCATTAGGGCTACAACGATTTTGTCATGCAGTTATTGGGTTGAAGAATAGACAATCGTAGGCATTCTCACAGAGCCATGGTCGCTCTCTGCTGGTCATGGTCACGCAACGTGATGGTGAAATCCGATGCAAATGCTTGGTCAGGTCGAATGCAAATGGCTGGGCAAGCCCGTGCAATTACCCACCGTTCTAGCCCACAGATCCGGATAATCCGCCCAGCAGCCGCTCCGGCTCAAGCCATAGTACGGGCAGCGCGATGTTTTTCGTCAAATTTGACGCGTACAGCTCGTTGTCCAAAACTCTGGCGGGCCGCTTGGTTTACGATGGATGTCAAAACTCGTTCCCAGCCTAAGCAATGCTGTAGCAAAATCAGCTCGACTCGAGAAGAGCTGCAATTTGCTCCCCTCCGGCGAGTATCGTAGATCTTTCTTCCTAACGCGGCGGCGATCATCGGACCGACATAATGCTGCGCATCAAATGAAGTGATGGCTGGCTCACGAACTGCGATTATCAAGATTTCGTCGGAGGGCTTGCTCAAAACCCAAAGTAGACGACTGGTCTAATTGTTGGTATGGTGCGTCCATGAATACGATGACCACCACCGATGTACGGCAACACATCCTCGACACGGCTCAAAACATCATTGCCGGGCGAGGATTCACAGCTGTTGGTTTGAGCGAAATCCTTAAATCTGCGAATGTGCCAAAAGGTTCGTTCTATCATTACTTCAATTCCAAGGAAGCATTTGGCGAGGCGCTCTTGGAGAGCTATTTCAGTGACTACATGGTGCAATTGGAAACGCTATTGAACCGTCCAAGTGTATCAGCAGCACAACGCTTGCTGGCCTACTGGGCTACCTGGATTGAAACCCAATCAGCCTGTTATCCCGCCGAGGGGAAATGCTTGGCAGTGAAGCTTGCAGCGGAAGTCAGTGATCTATCGGAGCCAATGCGTATGGTGCTCCAGGATGGCATGGAAGGAGTAATTACTCGTCTCGCCAATGTGGTGAGTGACGCTGTAAACGATGGTTCTCTGCCGGGCGATACTGACACCCGCGGCTTGGCGACCATGCTGTACCAACTTTGGCTCGGAGCCAGTCTAAGGACCAAGGTCACGCGTGATCAGATGCCTTTGCAGGCGGCCTTCGAGACTACTTCTCTGTTACTCAGTCAGGTATCCGACCGATGAAATTTTCAATGTAAAAAATTTACTCAAAAAATATACGACTGGTCTATTTAATCGGAGTTAAAGCAATGTTTAATTTTGACTTCTACAACCCTACGCGAATCGTCTTCGGCAACGAAACCATCAGCCGCCTGGATGAACTGGTTCCGGCTGCGGCCCGCATCCTGCTGCTCTATGGTGGCCAGAGCGCTCGTGCAAACGGTACGCTCCGCGAAGTCCGTGACGCATTAGGCTCTCGGGAAGTGCAAGAATTCGGGGGTATAGAACCAAACCCCAGCTATGAAACGCTAATCAAGGCTGTTGATCAGGTTCGCACCCATCGCTTGGATTTTCTCCTGGCTGTCGGTGGAGGTTCGGTCATCGATGGCACCAAGTTCGTTGCCGCTGCTGTTGGCTACGAGGGTGATGCTTGGGACATTCTGGAAACGCGGGGTGCAAGTATTCGACGAGCGCTGCCATTTGGCACCGTTCTGACCCTACCGGCAACTGGCTCGGAAATGAACAATGGAGGCGTGGTTACTCGCCGGGCGACACAAGACAAGCTGCCGTTTCGAAGCGCTTACATGTTTCCACAATTCTCGATTCTCGATCCCACCAAAACCCAAACCCTCCCCACCCGTCAACTCGCAAACGGCGTTGTCGATGCGTTCGTGCATGTCATTGAGCAGTACCTGACCTACCCAATCGATGCGCGCGTCCAAGATCGTTTTGCCGAAGGTCTTTTACAAACGCTGATCGAAATTGGCCCCCTTGTACTGAAAGAGTCCGCGGACTACAGCACGCGTGCCAACCTCATGTGGACGGCCACTTTGGCGCTCAATGGCCTGATCGGAGCGGGCGTACCACAGGACTGGTCCACCCACATGATCGGCCATGAGCTCACCGCGCTGTACGGCATCGATCACGCACGGACCCTGGCCATCGTACTTCCTGCGAACCTAGAGATTCGTCGTGAAGCCAAGCGCGCGAAGCTGCTGCAGTACGCCGAGCGGGTTTGGCAGATCAGCCAAGGGGACAAAGAACAACGGATTGACATGGCCATACAACAGACCCGGATGTTCTTCGAGAGCCTGGGCTTACCGACGCACTTATCCGCCTACAAGCTCGGCACTGACGCTATACATGCGCTAATAAACCAGCTCGACACACACCACCTCACCGCACTCGGCGAACACAACAACGTCAGTTTAGACGTCAGCCGCCGTGTGCTTGAAGCGAGCCTATAAGCCAACCTCCAGCACTGCTTATCCACACAGGCAGCGCATTACAAAACATCCACAAGCATGCACAAATGCAAGGTATACGACATGAAGATTCTCCTCGTTCTGACTTCCCACGACCAGCTTGGTGACACTGGCGAGAAGACCGGTTTCTGGCTCGAAGAGCTGGCCGCGCCTTACTACGCCTTCATCGACGCTGGCGTGCAAGTGACCCTAGCATCGCCGAAAGGCGGTCAACCACCCATCGACCCAAAGAGCAATGAGCCCGACTTCCAGACAGACGCCACCCGTCGCTTTCAGACCGATTCAGTCGCCACTCACGCGCTGGCCAACACCGAGAAACTGAGCGACGTGATCAGTTCCGAGTTTGATGCGGTGTTCTACCCTGGCGGCCATGGCCCACTGTGGGATCTTGCGGAGAACACCTTTTCTATCTCTCTGATCGAGCAATCAATCCAATCCGGCAAACCTGTCGGAGCGGTTTGTCACG
The DNA here is from genome assembly GCF_000730425.1 of Pseudomonas fluorescens. Classification (NCBI taxonomy): domain Bacteria; kingdom Pseudomonadati; phylum Pseudomonadota; class Gammaproteobacteria; order Pseudomonadales; family Pseudomonadaceae; genus Pseudomonas; species Pseudomonas fluorescens. The sequence continues at coordinate 3,045,260 of NZ_CP008896.1, forward strand.
CACCAGCGGTTTTGCGCCATGTCAAGTGTGTAGATGGCAAACCTCTGGTTGCAGGCAAGACAGTAACCGGTTTCAGCAATAGCGAGGAGGCTGCGGTGGGTCTAACTCAAATCGTGCCTTTCCTGGTAGAGGATATGCTCAAGGCAAATGGTGGGCGCTATACCAAGGGTGCTGACTGGAGCGTTCATGTCGAAGTCGATGGGTTGCTCGTAACTGGCCAGAACCCAGCTTCCTCTGAAGCTACGGCTCACTCGCTGCTCAAACTGTTGGCCTGAGACTACGTCAATGTCCGCCTACGTAGTCTTCACACGTGAACACACCACAGACGAGGCTGAGTTGAAACTCTATGCCCGTAAAGCACCGGCGGCACGCCAGGGTCGGAACCTCACACCATTGGCCTTCTACGGCCAACTGGAGGTGCTCGAAGGCGGACCGATTGAGGGCGCAGTCATTCTTCAATTTCCGGACATAGCAGCAGCTCGAGAGTGGTACTCCAGCCCCGCCTACCAAGAGGCACTGCAACATCGTCTTAAAGGTGCGGTTTACAGAGTATTCCTGATTGATGGCATCAATCATTAGTAAATGCACCAAAATATTCCCGCAGTTTAGGTCCTGTCTACTTACCAGCCTCATTAACAAATCAAATTTACTTAAAATTACTGGAGAAACAGCATGGCATACGCATCCGTTAATCCCTATACAGGTGAAGTTCTAAAAAGTTTTCCAGATGCAACAGATATTCAGATTGAACAGGCTCTTGAGGCGTCTCACAACGCATTTCTTGTCTGGAAGAATTGCTCAATCGCAGAGCGTGGGGCCGTCCTTCAGCGAGCTGCCGACCTGCTGCGCGCGCGAGCAAACGACTATGCCCGGTTGCTAACACTGGAAATGGGCAAGATCACTGCCGAAGCATTAGGTGAAGTAGAAATCTCAGCAAGTATCTTTGAGTATTACGTTAAACATGCAGAAGCTTTGTTAACTCCGCAGAAGCTGCCGGTAGCCGACCCAGCCGAGGGTGAAGCAATCTTGGTCCATGAGCCGTTGGGCACTATCCTGGCCATTGAACCATGGAACTTTCCTTACTATCAAATTGCTCGCATTCTCGCACCACAGTTGGCAGCGGGTAATACCGTGCTGCTCAAACATGCTTCAAACGTACCGCAATGTGCCGAAGCTTTCGAACAACTACTGCTTGATGCTGGTCTACCTGCTGGCGCATTCAGCAACATGTACGCAACTCGCCAGCAAATCGAGACAATCCTCAACGACTCTCGAGTACACGGGGTGGCACTGACCGGTTCCGAAGGCGCAGGTGCCATCATCGCCTCCCAGGCTGGCAAGGCACTGAAGAAATCTACATTGGAACTGGGGGGGGCAGATGCCTTCATAGTTCTGCGCGACGCTGAACTGAAAAAGACCGTGAAGTGGGCTGTTGTAGGCCGTCACTGGAATGCTGGACAGGTGTGCATATCATCCAAACGCATGATTGTAGTGGAAGAAGTCTACGATGAGTTCCTGCGCCTTTATGCCGAAGGTGTAGCACAACTGAAGGCCGGCGACCCGTTCGATCCGGAAACAAATCTAGCCCCCCTGTCATCTCAAACTGCCGCCGACGAAATCCGCGCGAAGATTCGTGAAGCAGTCAACTACGGTGCTACGGCCACCGAGGTTGGGCCCAAGGTACCAAGCAAGGGTGCATTTGTTCAACCGACCATTCTGACCAACCTGACGCCTGATAACCCTGCCTACTACTGGGAGTTCTTCGGTCCAGTCTCGATGATCTTACGAGCTAAAGACGAAGAAGACGCGATAGTTATCGCCAACGACTCTCCGTTCGGGCTCGGTGGTTCGGTATTCACCGCAGACACCCAGCATGGTGTTGAGGTTGCTAAGCGCATCGAGACAGGCATGGTGTTCGTCAATCACCCAACGTCATCGAAAGCCGACCTACCTTTCGGCGGAATCAAAAGATCTGGTTACGGTCGCGAGCTGATTGGTTTGGGAATCAAGGAATTCGTCAACCACAAGCTGATTAACGTCATGGATATCGACGCGCCGTTCTGACTTACATCTTCACCTCAATGCAAACAGGCCTCAGTGCTTTTATGCAGCAGCCCCCCCCTCTTTGATGAAGAGATCGGGGGGGGGGGCTGGACTACGTAGCCAAGCCTGGCGCGCAGCACAGCGCGCTCCCCGCCGATCCAGAAGCAGGCTGAAAAAGTGCGGCGATAGGAATGCCTGCGCGAATACACAACTACATATTGACATATATCAATATCTCAAATAATCTCAACCAAACCCATCGCACTTACCTCAGGAGGTAACCCATGCAAAATTCCAGTGATACCCATCCGAGCTACCTTCCCGACAACAGCTACGGCCTGTTTATCGACAACCAGTGGGTGGCGGCCGAAAACGGTGAAACCCTCGACATTATCAACCCCGCCAACGGAAAAATTCTCACCAACATCCCAAACGCCACAGCTGCCGACGTCGACCGCGCGGTGCAGGCCGCAAAACGCGCCTTCGTGACCTGGCGTACCACCTCGCCAGCGGAACGCGCCAATGCGTTGTTGAAGATCGCCGACCTGCTGGAAGCCGATGCCGATCGGTTCGCCGTTCTGGAAACCCTTGATGTAGGCAAACCCATTCGTGAAAGTCGCTCCGTCGACATCCCACTGGCGATTGATCATTTCCGCTACTTCGCCGGCGCAATCCGCAGCCAATCGGATGAGGCGGTCATGCTGGATGAGCAAACACTCAGCATCGCTCTCAGTGAACCCCTCGGCGTCGTGGGCCAAGTGATTCCGTGGAACTTCCCGCTTCTTATGGCCGCCTGGAAGATCGCTCCAGCCATCGCGGCGGGTAACACCGTAGTCATCAAACCTTCTGAGCTAACCCCGGTAACCATCCTTGAACTGGCGAAGATCTTCGCCAAGGTACTTCCGGCCGGCGTGGTCAACATCGTCACAGGCTTAGGCACCTCAGTTGGCCAGGCCCTACTGGATCATCCAGACCTGCGCAAGCTTGCCTTCACTGGCTCGACGCGTGTCGGCGAACTCGTCGCCAATGCGGCAGCGAAGAAAATCATTCCTGCCACCCTTGAACTGGGCGGCAAGTCAGCCAACATCGTTTTCCCCGATGCGAACTGGGACAAGGCCGTGGAAGGCGCAGTCCTCGCCATCCTGTGGAACCAAGGCCAAGTCTGCGAATCCGGCGCACGGCTGTTCGTTCACGAGTCCATCTACGAGCAATTCCTGGCTGAGCTCAAGCATAAGTTCGAAGCTGTGCGTGTGGGTGACCCATTGAACCCAGACACCATGATGGGCGCACAGGTCAGCAAGACCCAGATGGAACGGATCCTCGGCTACGTTGATATCGCCAAACAGGAAGGTGCCGAGGTACTGATCGGCGGCGGTCGCCTTACAGGTGCCGATTACGATGCCGGCTTCTTCATCCAGCCAACGATTCTGGTCGGTGTTCGCAACGATATGCGCGTCGCCTACGAGGAAATTTTCGGCCCTGTTCTGTGCGTCATTCCTTTCAAGGATGAAGCGGAGGTCATCGCCATGGCCAACGACTCCGAGTACGGCCTAGCGGGCGCAGTCTGGACCCAAGACATCAACCGGGCGTTACGTGTGGCACGCGCGGTGGAAACCGGACGTATGTGGGTAAATACCTACCATGAGATCCCTGCCCACGCCCCCTTTGGTGGCTATAAGAAATCTGGCCTAGGACGGGAAACTCACAAGTCAATGCTGGAAGCCTACAGCCAGAAGAAGAACATCTACGTCAGCCTCAACGAAGCACCGCTCGGGCTCTTCTGACCTCGCTGATCCATGTTTTTTTGACCTATAACATCGAATATTTTAGATATGCAGGTAAACGAAATGACACAATCAGAACTTTTTAAAACCACTCAGCTGGGCCCATACACCCTCAAGAACCGTATCGTTCTGCCGCCACTGACGCGTTCGCGCAGCTCCCAACCCGGCAATATTGCGAACGACCTAATGGCCACATATTACCGTCAGCGCAGCGGTGCTGGCTTCATGGTGACCGAGGGCACACAGATCGAACCCCGAGGACAGGGTTATGCCTGGACACCCGGCATTCATAGCCCAGAACAGATACAAGGCTGGCGTAAGGTCACCGACGCTGTTCACGCCGAAGGGGGGGTGATCTTTGCTCAACTTTGGCATGTAGGCCGCGTGTCGCACACATCGCTGCAACCCGGTGGTGAAGCGCCCGTCGCGCCATCAGCCATCCGCGCGGACAACGTCAAGGTGTTCATCGAAACTGGCCCCGGCACGGGTGCACTGGCCGACCCATCGCCCCCCCGAGCCCTGTCCACCAAGGAGGTAAAGGAACTGGTTGAGCTCTACGCCCAAGCAGCCCGAAATGCTTTGGACGCAGGTTTTGACGGGGTGGAGCTTCACTGCGCGAACGGGTACCTGGTAAACCAGTTCATTTCGGCCCATACCAACCAGCGTGATGATGAATATGGCGGTTCGCTGCAGAACCGTCTTCGCTTCCTGCGCGAAATCACCCTGGCCGTTGCTGGTGTCGTCGGCAAGGAGCGCATGGGAGTTCGCTTCGCCCCGCTGTTCGCGACCACAGACGAAGACCGCGTATACCTTGGCCTGGTCGAAGAAGATCCTCACCAAACCTACATCGAGGCAGTGAAGATCCTCGAGGAAGTGGGCATTGCCTACCTGTCGCTCGCCGAAGCCGATTGGGAAAACGCACCCGAGCTGCCTGAGACGTTCCGGGAAGATGTTCGTAAGACCTTCAGCGGCAAGATTCTCTATGCCGGCAAGTACACCGCTGAACGAGGAAATCGCGTGATAAAAGCTGGCTGGGGCGACCTGATCGCTTTTGGTCGCCCCTTCATTGCGAACCCCGACCTGCCCGCTCGTATCGCCAACAACTGGCCGCTTCACCCAGTTGATCCAAGCAGCATGTACGGCGGTACCGATAAGGGCTACACCGACTACCCGACTTACAAATCCTAAACGCTCAATGCCACGCCCCATAACTCAGGGGCGTGGCTCAGCGTTTGCTGACCGAGGAAGTTAAGCATGTACCAACCGAGCACGATCCCCTACCAAGAGCATAGGGGATTCAAACGAACCTTCAGGCAGGGTCATCTAAGCCTTGGGCTGTTCTTTCCCCTAGAGGCTTTCGAAGGTGATACACCGAGCATGCTAGATCAGGTCGCGCTGGCCAAACGTGCAGAGGCACTTGGTTTTTCGGCGCTCTGGTTTCGCGACGTCCCACTCAGGGACCCAAGCTTCGGCGATGTCGGCCAGGTTTTCGACCCTTGGGTGTATCTGGGCTACATGGCAGCCCATACAACAGAAATCGCACTAGGTACCGCCTCCATCGCCCTTACTTTGCGTAATCCCTTGCACACGGCAAAGGCCGCAGCGAGCATTGATCAGTTGAGCGGAGGCCGCTTGCTCCTGGGAGTAGCCTCTGGCGATCGTCCCGTGGAGTTTCCCGCATTCAGCATTGATCCAGAAAAGCGTGGCGAGACCTTTCAAGAAAACTTCAATGTGATACGCCAAGCCCATCGAACACACTTCGAGCCCATTCGCTGGAGTGGCGGCGAGTTAGTGGGGGCCGACCTCGTTCCCAAACCTACGACTCGGGAAATACCGCTATTCGTAACCGGACACAGCCGCCAGCCGCTCGATTGGATCGCACGTGAAAGCCATGGATGGATCAACTATCCACGTCCGCCAAAAATACAGCGACTGATCGTGGAGGATTGGCGACAGGAAATAGTTAAACAGTGTGACACTATCTACAAACCGTTCTTGCAATCGCTTTATATCGACCTGGACGAACACCCGTCCACGCCGCCCTCGCATATCCATCTAGGATTTCGACTAGGACGTAACCACCTTCGGGCCTTGCTGGATACACTTCAGGAAATCGGTGTAGATCACGTCATCCTGAACCTCAAGTATGGTAAACGCCCCGCAGCAGAGGTTATCGAGGAACTTGGCAAGCATATCGTCCCGCAATTCGGCGTCCAGGCTTCTGATAGTGCTGCCTGACAGAGCAACAATACTTCAGCCAGGAGCGGCCAGTCCTTGCAACAGACGGCGGGCGCAGAGGTCACGTCAATACCTTCCATTTTTCTGCGCAAACCCGGAAGATATCTAAATATCGCAAAAAACAGGTATCAACATTCCATGACCATTGACGTCAACGAAGCACTGAAAGCATTGGCAAACCCGATGCGCCTTGCCATCCTCAATTGGCTCAAGGATCCCAGGACAATCTTTCCAGAGCAGGAGGTCGACCCAGAAACGGTAGGCGTGTGCGTCAGTATCATCCAAGAGCGCACGGGCCTCTCGCAGTCCACCACATCGCTTTATCTCGCAGCTCTGCAGCGCGCGCAATTGGTGACATCGCAGCGGATCGGCCCCTGGACCTACTACAAACGCCACGACGAAAATATCGATGCCTTTTTCAAAGCGCTGCAAGAAAAAATCTAAGGCTGAAGAAACCTTGTATTTCTGGCTGATTTCAGTGCTTGCCGATTTCAAAAACAGCAATCTGACCAAGTAACGATCAACTAACCCGTTCATTTATGAGTTTTTAGCCGCAGCGAGCATTTGGTAGCGGGCATACTCTGCATTACGCCCCCATCTCGCCTGGGGTGATCAGCAAATACCGGCCAGCCAGGACATGTGCAGGTTCGACAGATCGAACAACTTGACCTGTGGCGCGGCGTTCTTCACTACCCAGTGGAAACGCACTTTGGTTTCGCCAAACTGTCACTTAATCACTCTGAAACCGGAGCGGTATACGCAAAATACTGCACATTCCAGAGAGAAGCGCGAAGCCTCCTAGTGGTCTTTTACGGCCGACCTTCTTCTTCAGGGGGCAGCATAGGATTTTTTCAACATGACAGAACCGCACCGCAAGCCTGAGTATGTCGGCCTAGTTCTCGCCGCCGGCTCCGGGCAACGCTTCGGCAGCGACAAACGCCTTGCCCAGCTGGCAGACGGCAACAGCCTTTTGCGCGCGACGTTGTTGCGCGCGAAAGAAGCCTTCAGCGATGTTCGAGTCGTATTAAAGGCTGAGGATGATGCAGAGGCCTTGGCTATTCCGCATGGCATTCATCTGGTACGTGCGGCCCACGCCAAACAGGGCATGGGCTCAAGCCTGGCCGCCGGCATCCAGAGCCTGGCAAATACGCAGGCCACTGCGGTGGCGGTGCTGCTCGGGGATATGCCGTGGATTACTCTCGCAACGCTGTTGCAGTTGCGCGCGCATGCGCACGCTGAACATATTGTTGTCGCTTACTGCGATGGCCAGCGCGGACACCCCGTGTTGTTCGGCCGGCGCTTTTGGCCGGAGCTGATGCAACTGCAAGGGGAGAATGGGGCCAAGGCTTTAATCGCCACCCATGCGCAACAGGTGATAGAAGTGACGCTTGCTGATAGGGGCATCCTGCTGGACGTCGACAAGCCGGCCGACCTTAGCCACCCACCGATTTCATAATCAGGGCACTGCCGGTAAAAGTGGCGTCTTGTTTGTCCTGCAGCGCACGACTGAGCAACCCTTTCAGTTGCGGCTGCGCCTGCTCAGTCGGCAGATCCAACAGCGCGCCCATAAAATGTCCGCGATTGGATGATAGGCATCCGTATAACCAGCCCGTAGACGACAACCGCAGACGACTGCAGCTCCGGCAAAAGGGCGCGCTTTCGTTGGGGAAACTCTGAAAAAGACTTCCAAATCTGGTGAGATACGGCTGTCCCACGAACTGAACGGTTGAGCCCCGATGAAGCAAATGTCTTTCGCTGATGCCGAGTACGCAGGCAAACGTAAGCAGACCCGCCGTGAGCGTTTCCTGATTGAGATGGATCAGGTCGTGCCCTGGAAAGGCCTGATTGCGTTGATCGAGCCGCATTATCCGAAGGGTGAAGGCGGTCGTCCGGCGTATCCGTTGATGGCCATGCTGCGGGTTCATCTGATGCAAAACTGGTTCGGCTACAGCGATCCGGCGATGGAAGAGTCCCTCTACGAAACCACGATTCTGCGCCAGTTTGCCGGGCTGCATTTGGATCGGATTCCGGATGAAACCACGATCCTCAACTTCCGCCGGCTGTTGGAAAAACATGAGCTGGCCGGTGGGATTTTGCAGGTCATCAACGGCTATTTGGGCGACCGAGGTTTGCTGCTGCGTCAGGGAACTGTGGTCGATGCGACGATCATTCATGCGCCCAGTTCGACCAAGAACAAGGACGGTAAACGCGACCCCGAAATGCACCAGACAAAGAAAGGAAATCAGTACTATTTCGGGATGAAATCGCACATCGGTGTCGATGTTGAATCCGGTCTGGTACATAGCGTGGTGGGCACGGCGGCGAATGTGGCGGACGTGACTCAGGTCGATCAGTTGCTGCATGGCGAGGAAACTTACGTCTCTGGCGATGCCGGTTACACCGGCGTGGAGAAGCGTGCGGAGCATCAACATCGCCAGATGATCTGGTCGATCGCAGCGCGCCCCAGCAGCTATAAGAAGCATGCAAAAAAGAGCCTGATCGGTCGCATGCGCCGCAAAATCGAATACGCGAAAGCTCAAGTCCGGGCCAAGGTTGAGCATCCATTCAGGGTGATCAAGCGCCAGTTTGGTTATACGAAAGTCCGCTTCCGAGGCTTGGTGAAAAACACCGCGCAGCAGACCACACTGTTTGCCTTATCGAACCTGTGGATGATGCGAAAACGACTGTTGAATGCAGGCGAGGTGCGCCTGTGATGTGGACAATGAGCCCTGAAAAGGTGCTATTCCGCAAAAAACAGTGAACTGACAGGAGGAAAGGTCTGATTTTCGATTAAGTCGGTGTTTTTTGAACCTCAGACAGCGAGGCCGTTAAAAACGGCTGCTTACTTCAGACCTTCCTTGGCAATAATACCGAACGCCCCGCGCTCGCCCACGCTATAACGCAGCGCAGTGGCATCTAGCGCTGCCTCGGTTTGTGTGAAGACATAACACTCGCCGATAAGCTCCAGCAGCTCGCGCTGGCCGACGAACTGGGTACGAAAAGCCTCTGCATGCTGGGCCAGATGGCCCATGCGCATCAGCTCGATAAAGCGCAATTCGTAGCCCTGCTCCAGGCAGAACGCCAACATGGGCATGACCTGGTCGAGGTTGCTGCCACGCATCGGCACCATATTGATTTTGATGCTCATACCAGATCGACGCGCCAGCTCAATGCCGTTAAGCACAGTCTGCAGATCGCCGCCCTTTGCGATCTTGCGGAAGGCGCGCGGGTCAAGTGTGTCGAGGGACACATTGACCCGCTGGATGCCCGCGCTGCGCAATACCGGCAACTTGCCGGCCAGCAATTGTCCATTAGTGGTCAGGCTGATGTCCTGCAACGCTAGCGCACCGATGCCCTGCAGAAAAGGCTCCAGCCGATCACTCAGCAGCGGCTCACCGCCGGTAATGCGCAGCGCGTCGATACCGGCGACATCCCTGAGCAGTTCGACGGCGCGCAGCATCGACGCGGCCGCCAGCTCATCACGCGCGGCCACCAAGCGGCGGCCATCGGCCACACAGTAGGTGCAGGCGTAATTGCAGGCAGCCGTGAGGCTCAGGCGAAGTTTGCGGAAACGCCGACCCTGTCGATCGACGATCACCCTGCCATGTCCGTGTCGAAGCCAGTGGCTGACTCGCCATCCTCAGCCAACGCCTCCAGCACATAAACCTGACGATCGCTCAGCAGCTCGCCAAGGGCATTAGCCATGGTCGTGTAATGGGGCATCTGCCGATGAAGCGCTATCGCCTCATGGCTTGCCCAGCGCTCGACGAAGACAAACCGTCCGACCTGTTCAATGCACCGACTCAGGACGTAAGACAGGCAACCGTCTTCGGCCCGCGAGGGCTGCACGCAAGCTCGCAGAATCTGCTCGACCTGCTGCTCTTTGCCGCCTTTGGCGGTCAGTATCGCTACAACGCGTATGGTTTGATTCACGCTGATAGGTTCCTCGGTTGATCAGTCGTCAAGGCTGCACGGCGAACCGCCGATAAGCCTCTGCAGCAAAAGCGATTTCGGTTTCGGTCTCGCTAGCGATCAGCACTGGGTCGCTATCATGGATACTCGCGGACCTGAAACGCAGGCTGCCACCATTGCGACCATTGAGCACCGCCTGAATTTCCGCCAGCATCGCCATAGCCACGCTTTCCGGAGTGTCGCCGCCCAGGTCCAGGCCAATCGGATAATGCAAACACGCCAGCCCTGGCAACTCGCCCTGCTGCTCGTGGATACCGGCCAGCAGGCGCTCGGTGCGCTCACGCGGGCCCAACTGCCCTACATAACAGGGCTCACTGTGCAACACTCCCTGCAGCCAGTGCGCGTCTTGCACCAAGCTGTGAGTCATCACCGCCACCGCTGCGCCGCGTACAAGTTCACGGTAGGCGAAAGGTTGCTCAACATCGCCAACCAGCACCTGGTCAGCGTCGGGAAAACGCTCTGCTCGGGCAAAGTGTGACCGCCCATCGATGATTGTCACATGCCAGCCCAAGAGCTTGGCCATGCGCACCAGCGGCTGGGCATCATGGCCCGCACCAAACACTACCAAACGCCGCACGGGCGGCAGGTACTCCATAAGCACTTCAATCTTGCCGGTGCCATTCGGGTAAAGATATCGGGATGACTTTCCACGCACCAAGGTCTGTTGGAGATCAATCCTGATCTGCTCAGCCAGCGCCGACTGCAGCAACTCGCCCTCGGCGCTTTGTCCTGACACTAATAACAGGCGATCACCTAACCGGTGTGAACCATCAGCCGAGCTGGCGATCACCGTGGCGATGGCCGCCGGTTGCTGGGTGTCGCGAACGCCAAGCAACGCAGTAATCAACGCGCAAGGACCACTGGCAGGCAGCCGCTCGAACAATACGTGAACCTTACCGTTGCAGCCCAGCCCGAAACTAAGCGCTTCCTCACTGCCCTCATCCGCCTCGGAGGTGCTGTAGCTACGCAGTGCAGGCCCAGCTTCAGTTAACCACCAGGCTTTTCTGGCGACTTCCGCCTCCAGGCAGCCACCACTGATGGTCCCCTCGGGCCTGCCGAAGCGCGAGACTAGCATCCGCGCTCCTGGTCGCCGATACGCAGAGCCGTCGACTTTTACCACGGTCGCAAGCACCGCTTCTCGGCCAGCATTGCGCTCCGCCAGGAGTACATCCAGCAGTGGAATCAGACAAGACATGAGGCACCTCGGCTCAATGAAGGGACTCGGTACGGCGCTTAGCCACAGCTTGCTCCGATACCTGCGCACCAGTCTCGCCAAAGCGCTTCAGTACGAAGCTGCTCAGCGCAGCCAATTCCTGGTCGGAGTAAATGGTCCCGAACGACGGCATGCGTCGATCTACCCGGGTGTCGGTCGAACCATGCCCATTTAGCAGGATGCCCAGCAAATTACTGGCGGCAGGATCGTTGACCGTCTTTAGACCCCGTAGCATGGCAGTCTGACTCTGGTTTCCGGTCCCGTCCCAGCGGTGACAACTAGAACAGGCTTCGGCGAACAGTTTATTGCCAAGGGCATTGTCGCCCCCCTGCGGTGCAAGCTTAGCCTGCTGCGGACGAGCCACACCTTCGCTGCGCGCCGGTGAGTCCTTGAGATAAACGGCGATCGCGTGACGATCGGCGTCGGTCAGATGGCTCAGACTGTGCTCCACCACCTCCGCCATCGGCCCGGTGGACAACCCGAATCCTGGCGCCGCGCCGTCCTTCAAGTAACGCGCCAGCACGTCCGTGGGCCAGGCACCGACGCCATGTATCGGGTCAGAGCTGATGTTGTAAGCGTTCCAACCCTGTATCAGGTTACCGGCAAGCGAACGGTCTTTGCTGACAGCTTGGAACAGGTTCCGAGGCGAATGGCACTCACCACAGTGGCCAGGACCTTCCACTAGGTATTTGCCTCGATTCCACTCGGTAGAGTGCTGGGCCTCGGTTTCAAATTGCTTGTCGTCCAGGAACAGCATATTCCAGAAAAACATCCCCCAACGCTGATTGAACGGGAAGTTCAGCTGGTTCTCTTGAGCCACCTGCTCGATTGGCTCCAGGCTATCGAGATAGCTTTTGATGGCCAGGATGTCGTCACGCGACATCTTGCTGTAGGACGTATAAGGGAATGCTGGATAGTAGTGTTTGCCATCGCGCCCCACGCCGGTTCGCAGCGCGCTAACGAACTCATCATCAGTCCAGGCTCCGATGCCAGTTTGCTTATCTGGAGTGATATTGGGCGAAAAAAGCGAGCCGAATGGCAGCTTAAATTCGACACCACCGGTGAAGGGTTTACCACCGGGCACGGTATGGCAAGCCACGCAATTTGCAGCGCGCGCAAGATACTCGCCCCTGGCAAGTAAGTCCTCCTGCGCATACGCAAACTGCGCCACCAGGAATCCGCTAGCGAGCAATAGCCAACTTGTTATCAAATTCATGAGTAACTCCTCAAACCGGATAGTAGCCAGCACGGCTAAGTGGTAACCGACGAATGCGCGTACCGGAAGCAGCGTAGAGAGCGTTAACCAAAGCTGGACCGATCAGCGCAGTACCGGCTTCCCCGACTCCGCCCGGTGCTTCCAGGCTAGGCAGCAGGTGCACCTCAACTGCTGGCGCCTCACTTATGCGCAGCTGCCGATAGTTGTGGAAGTTGGTCTGCTGAACCTGACCGTTCTCGATAAGAATTTCGTTGAACAACGAAGCAGACAGACCGAATAATGTCCCACCTTCAACCTGCGCCAAGACCGACGTCGGGTTAGTCGCGAAGCCGCAGTCCACAACACTGATCAAGCGTTTAATGCGCAAGCCAAATTCACCCTGCATCTCAAGCTCAACGAGAGTTGCTACATAGCTGCCAAACACCGAACTTACTGCCACACCCCGACCCTGCCCAGCAGGTAAAGACTGGTACCAGTCACTCTTCTCAGCAAGTAAGCGCAGCACCGCCTGGGCACGTGGCTGGTCCGCCAACAGCTCCAAACGGTAGACCACCGGGTCGGCCTTGGCATTGTGCGCCAGCTCATCAATAAAACACTCAAGGGCATAGGTCCCCCGCAGAGGGCCCACGCCTCGCCACCAGGACACGGGCACGACACTCGGCTCCTGGCGGATATAGCGAACCTGCAAATGCGGCAGGCGGTAGATGGGTTCCACCGCGACTTCAACGGCATCGGCATCCACGCCGCTGGGAGGCAAGCTGCCGGCATAGCGGGCGAGAATCGAGGCACCAGCGATACGGTGTTCCCAGCCCAGCGGACGCCCCTGCTTATCGAGGGCGGCTTGCATACGATCGGCATAGAGCGGCCGATAGAGGTCGTGGGTCATGTCCTCCTCACGGCTCCAGACCAGCTTGATCGGGTAATCGACCTGACGCGCGATGGCCACTGCTTGGGTGATGAAGTCGAACTCCAGACGCCGGCCAAATGCCCCACCGATCAATTGATTGTGCACCTGGATTTTTTCCAAGGGCAGCCCGGTGACTTGGGCGGCCGTCTGTTGGGCGAAGACCGGCACTTGGGTGCCCACCCATAGCTCGCACGCATCTTTACGCACATGGGCCACGCAGCTCATGGGCTCAAGCGGCGAATGCGACAACAGCGCTTGCTCGTAAACGGCCTCGAACTGGCTGGAAGATCCCTGTTTGGCTTGCTCAATATCGCCTGTGCGCTTAGCGACCACGCCATCACGGCTACTTGCGGCTAGCAGCTCCTGGTCCAGTTGCTTTGATCCGATAGTAGCGTTCGACCCAAGTTCCCACTCGATCTTTAACGCTTTGATGGCCTGCTGGCAGGCCCAAAAGTTACTTGCGGTAACGGCCACGGCATTGTCCAAACGCACGATGTCGCGCACCCCTAACACCCGTCGCGCCTCAGTTTCATCAACCGAACGCAGCCGTCCGCCATACACCGGACAGGTGATGCTGGAGGCCACCAGCATCCCAGGGATTTGCAGGTCAATGGTAAAGCGCGCCTTGCCGTTGACCTTCGCGGGCGTGTCCAGGCGTTGCGCGGGAGTGCCCAACAGCTTGAACTGCTCGGGGGTTTTCAGCGGCACCGCGTCGGGCAACGGCAGCGTCGCAGCGGCCTCGACCAAATCGCCGTAGTCAGCCTGCAGGCCTTTGGGGCCAAACACCTGGCCATTCTGCGCATGACACAGGCTCGGCGCGACGCGCCATTGCAGCGCTGCCGCCTGAATCAACAGAATGCGCGCTGTAGCGCCCGCCCGACGCAGCGGCTCCCAGGTGTAACGGGTAGAGGTCGAGCCACCAGTGGCCTGAAACTGAAGCAGGGTATCGGTATACAGTGCGGAGTTCGGTGGGGCCTCCTGGATTACTACCTTATCCAAATCGACCTCAAGCTCCTCCGCCACCATCATTGCAATACCAGTTTGCGCGCCCTGACCCATTTCAATCTTCGGCGAGATCACCGTGACCACGCCATCTGGGCCCACCCGCACAAAGGCCCCGAACCCCTCAGCGGAGCGATCACCCAGCCGGCCTAAGGCAGCAGCCTCGGAGGCAGCGCTTTTGGACACCAACGGCGGTAGCCAGGTACTCAACACCAAGCCGCCGACCGCGATACCGCTGCCTTGCAAGAGACGGCGACGGGACATATCAACATTCATTTCGATTGTCTTCTTCATCTCACGCCTCCTCTACACGGCCAACACTGTGGATGGCTGTGCGAATACGGGTGTAGGTGGCGCAGCGACAAAGATTGCCTGCCATTGCAGCATCAATCGCCTGATCGTCTGGCGCGGGCTGGCTCTGCAGCAGAGCAGTGGCCGCCATGATCTGCCCTGACTGACAGTAACCGCATTGCACCACCTCATGCGCCAGCCAAGCCTGTTGAACGGCTTGACCGACAGCAGTCTCACCGATGGCTTCAATGGTGGTGATTGAGCGGCCCGTCAAAGCAGCAACAGGGGTCACGCACGAACGTATCGGCTGACCATCAAGATGCACGGTGCAAACGCCACACTGAGCAATACCACAGCCGTATTTTGTCCCGGTGAGGCCAAGCACATCGCGTAAGACCCAAAGCAGAGGCATATCCTGCGGCACGTCGACTTGGTGCGACTGTCCATTGATGATTAGCGTTTGCATCTTCATTCCTCAGACTAGTATTTTTAATGCTGACAACCTTAGTTATCGCTTTAATCATGTGGGTGCGGTATGGGAAGCAGGCCAAAACAGCCTCATACGTTCACGAATTAATCCGCCTTAAACGGGCAACCAACCACCCGGCCAGCGGAAAGGAGACAAGCTGGGTGATTGGTACCAATACCAGCACCTCCACCAATACCATTACTGGGAAACTCAAATCACGGGTCAGCGGGGCTAATATACTCAGCACCAACAAAAGCGTTGGGTAAAGCCCCAAGCAGCCAACCAGTACACGCCAGAACGCGGCGTTTATTTGATGCGAGCGCTTACTGCGTGCGTGCATAATCCCCCCACAGGCATTACTTGTACTTAGTGGCCTGGATCTTTTTAAATAAAAAAGCCCTACCAGCAAGGAGCTTGAGCTGGCAGAGCAAAAAACACTGTCATTCCAACAACAGGCAATCAGTCTTCACTTACCCGAACCACTAGCTTGCCAAAATTACGCCCCTCTAGCAGGCCGATAAAGGCCTTAGGCGCCTCCTCTAGACCACTCACCAATTCTTCACGATACTTAATCCGGCCCTGCGCAAACCAGCTTGACATATCGTTAAAGAATTCGTCGTAGCGGTGCGCGTAATCATCAAAAATAATGAAGCCTTGGACTTTAATACGCTTACGCAGAATAGCCCCCATCAAGGCAGGCGAGCGATCTGGCCCGTCGGGTAAAGCGGTATCGTTGTAGTGCGCAATAATTCCGCAGACCGGCACTCGGGCCTTGGCATTGAGCAGCGGCAGCACAGCATCGAAGACTTTTCCACCGACATTCTCGAAGTAAATGTCGATACCCGACGGGCAGGCCTTGGCCAGTTGCTCGGCGAAGTCCGGCGCTCGATGATCGAGGCAGGCGTCGAAACCTAGCACCTCGACAGCATGCCGGCACTTTTCCGCCCCTCCGGCCACACCGACCACGTGACAGCCCTTGATCTTGCCGATTTGCCCGACAGTCGCACCGACCGGCCCGGTAGCAGCCGCCACCACCAGCGTTTCACCCGCCTGCGGCCGACCAATATCCAGTAAGCCCATGTATGCGGTGAAGCCTGGCATTCCAAATATGCCCAATGCATAAGACGGCTGCGCTGGCGAATCGCCCAAAGGGGTCAGGTCGCTGCCATCAGACAGCGCATAGTCCTGCCAACCACTAAAAGACAGCACCCAGTCATTCACTTTATAGGCATGATGCTTTGAGGCAACCACACGACATACAGTGCCCCCCACCATTACTCCGCCCACTTCGACAGGAGGGGCATAGGACGGCGCATCACTCATGCGACCACGCATGTAAGGGTCTAGCGATAGATAGATAGTACGCAGAAGTACCTGCCCCTCTGCGGGTTCAGGAATTGGACCTTGTTCAATAAGAAAATTCGCTTCGACAGGCGCACCATGTGGACGCGATGCCAGAACAACGCTTCGATTGATTTGCTTTGATTGAGACATCTTCACACTCCTTGGATGGCGGGGAAAAACAACCGCATCAACGGAAAAATTAGACCAGTCTGCTATTTTTCACATAAAAAAGCCACCCTACCGAGGCGGGAGGGTGGGCGATCTCGTAATCACGCCTCCTCAGGGACCAGCATCATCAGAGTAGTAGCCATGGCATTTTCTAGCGACCGACTGTTACGGTGCAGCTTGCTCAGCAGGCTTGCACCAAGCCAAAGCTGGTATAGCGCCAAGGCCGTTCGGTAAGCATCACCTTGCGGCAAAGAACCGTCTAGTTGACCCTGCTCAAGACAGCCAGAAATACGTTCAATTATCTGATCTGTTCCGTCACGGAGAGTGAGGCGCATAACCTCCGAAAGATCTGCAACCTCAGCGCTCAGTTTAACTACAAGACACTTTTGCTCATCGCAGGGCTTACAATAGCTTTCAAGCCATTTCTGCCAATATTCCATAAGCCGCTCACGGGCTGTATTGCCGGTAGCGGCAAATCGTTCATCCATGTTCGCCAGATAATTGCGAAAGTAATCCTCGAGCAAGCACTGCCCGTACTGCTCCTTGGATTTGAAGTAATGATAGAACGAACCTTTTGGCACACTTGCGGCTTGCAGAATCTCGTTAAGCCCAACACCCGTGAACCCCTTAACCACCATCATTCGGTGACCCGTATCGAGCAAATGTTGGCGCGTATCATCGTAACGTGGTTTCATCAGTGCAAGCTACCATAAAATAGACCAGTCGTCTATGTGAGATTTTTGCTTCAGAGATTGTAGCAATTGTTGATGGCCGCCGCAGGTCTAAACACCAACCCACGCTCGGCATCCTAATAGCGCCGCAGTACACGCAAAGAACCAATCCTAAGCCTCCCAAAGCTCCTTGGATTTCTGTGGGCGCACTCCTCTCTCGCTAGAAGACAAGCATCGAGATGCAGATCTCAAAGGACTCGGAGCGGACCGTAAGTGCTATCGGAGCATTCAGCCCACCAGAATAGTAGACTGGTCGCATATTGACAGATACAATTTCTTGCCTACTCGTTGCGAGTCCGCAAATTACCTATCGATAGCCTCAGACAATGCACATTTCCCTTACCGAGATCACTCAGAAGGCGTAAAAATGATGATAAAACTTCACCACCTCAATGACTCCAGGTCGTTTCGTATTCTGTGGCTGCTGGAAGAAATAGGCCAACCATATGAAATTATTCGGTATCAGCGTGATAAAAAAACACATCTAGCCCCCGAGACACTGAGGGGCATTCACCCCCTAGGCAAATCTCCAGTTATCGAGCTTGATGGAAAAATAATTGCGGAGTCAGGCGCGATCGCAGAAATCCTGATAAAAAAATTTGCACCTCATTTAGCACCAACAGAAAGCTCTGCAGAATACCTTGACTACTTACAATGGATCCATTTCTCAGAAAGCTCGGCAATGCTTCCGTTCTTACTGAAAATATTTAATGAGTTTGAAACACAATCTGGAACCGAACTAAAATTCCTTAACAACTACGCCGAAGCTGAATTCAATAAAGTTTTTTCCTATCTAAACAACCACTTGAATAACAAAAAGTTTTTAATCGAGGAGAGACTCACAGGAGCAGACTTCATGCTGGGATTTGTGGTGAAAGGCGCGCTCAACCTGCTCAAATCCAAGAGCGAATTTCCACATATTGAAACCTACATTATGAATCGCCCCTAGTTTCGTAGACACCTCCAAGCCTTAAAATGAGGCCCATTAGGAGGTGCCATGAGCAACCAGCGATATCCCGAAGAATTCAAAATCCAGGCGGTCAAACAAGTGACCGAAAAGAAGCTTCCTGTCTCGGAGGTGGCTGCACGATTGGGTGTGTCCGTGCACAGCCTCTATGCCTGGGTTAAGCGCTACACCAAGCCCCAGGAACAGCGCGTTGAGGAGGATGATCAGAGCGCTGAGGTTCGTCGTCTACGGGCCGAGCTGAAACGGGTGACGGAGGAGCGAGACATCTTAAAAAAGGCCGCCGCGTACTTTGCCAAGGAGTGCGGCTGAAGTACGCCTTTATTAAGCAGCAAGCGGGTCATTACGCGATTCGACGGCTTTGCCTGACGCTCAAGGTTCATCCCAGCGGCTACTACGCGTGGCTATCAGAACCAAAATCTGCGCGAGCCAAGGACGATCAGCGACTGCTTGGACTGATCAAACACTCCTGGTTGGAAAGCGGTGGTGTTTATGGCTATCGCAAGATCCATGATGACCTGCGAGAGGTTGGTGAGAGCTGTGGCCGTCACCGGGTAGCTAGGTTGATGCGCCTTGAAGGTTTACGTTCTCAGACTGGGTATCGACGGAGGCCGGGAAAATATGGCGGTAAACCAGCCGTTGCCTCACCGAACTTACTGAAGCGCCAATTCGATGTCAGAGAACCCAACAAAGTCTGGGTCACAGACATTACCTACATCCGAACATATGAAGGCTGGCTGTATTTGGCCGTGGTGCTCGATCTGTTTTCACGCCAGATCATTGGTTGGTCAATGAAGTCGCAGATGACCAGCGACGTAGCCATTGATGCACTGCTGATGGCGGTTTGGAGACGTAAGCCGAAGCAAGAGGTGATGATCCACTCGGATCAAGGCAGTCAGTACAGCAGCTCAGACTGGCGAAGCTTCTTGAAAGCTAACAACCTGGTAGCCAGCATGAGTCGTCGAGGTAACTGCCACGACAACGCTGTAGCGGAGAGCTTTTTCCAGCTGCTAAAGCGGGAGCGGATCAAGCGTAAAATCTACACTACACGCCAGGATGCTCGGGATGATGTGTTCGATTACATCGAGATGTTTTACAACCCAAAACGACGCCACAGTTTCAACAATCAGCTGTCACCGGTAGAGTTTGAAAAGCGTTACGCAGCGAGCCTGGAGAGTGTCTAGGAAACCCGGGGCGATTCATTAAAAACCTTGAAAACCAGAAAAGTTACAAGCTAGCGCTGGATATAGACGCGAAGTGAGTTTAGCTTTTTAACAAATAGCTGTGGCAGACTCTCAAACTGCCATGGCTCTCACCATCATGAAGCTAAGACCACCAAAGCTGACATCCTTCAAGTGACGGAACACTGGAGTGATGATCAACCTGCTTAAAAGCTTGTCAGTAACCAGGCTTAAAAATTTACTCAGCTAACGATGAATACGGCTGTTACGTCAGAGCCAGACCGGGCGTCGCTTCGCAGCTACACAATAGCAAGCACAGGCTTACATGTTGGAGCTTATTGAAAAATGACCCAAGAAAGATTTATGTTTTTGTGTCCCAGTGGCAGTGGATAAGCTTGGCAGTAGTATCCCGATTGAAGTCGCATCGACACCCACTGCAGGTAGGCATGCGATTCAGAGCGACGTATATAACGAGCCTACAGAAGCGAGCGGTAAAGTAATTTTGAATAAGTTCTAACACCCTTTCCAATGATCAATAGCCAGTTCAGTTTTGTGAAAACACGCTTCCCTAGCCTGGCAAAGGACACGGCACATCTGGCGACGCGATTTGCAATGTCGAATCTGTGGATGGCATTCCGACATTTAGCGAGCGATACAGGAGAGGTGTGCCTGTAATATAGGGAATAGCCACCGCGAGGTTCTCACGGCGGCTAATAAAGATAGGAATGAGTGAGTGATCTGAGCGTTTTGGATCAAATCGGCACTTTCAAAATTGAAGGCAGCCGAATTTTACAAAAAAATATGACTACCTCAGACCACCCCTAGCCGGGCCTTCCAAACATCGCAGAGCCTTGTTTTATTCTCGAGCTCCCTATTAAAAAAGCAACAGATAACACTTTAAGCATCGAGCACTGCAAATACTTCTCCAGCAGACTGAATCGCCGCTAGTGCAGCAGGAACTCCGGCAGCTATACCTATTTGGATAATTGTGTCAATAATTTCCTGACGCGAAACACCGGCACGCAAGGCTGAGCCAATTCGCAGTTTCAGAATGGGAGCAGCAGTTGCTCCTAGCGCAACACATCCAGCTACCATAATGAGTTCTCTGGTACGCAGATCTAACGAACTCTGCCCATAGACATCGGCAAATTCCCACTCCATAACAAATCGGCCTATAGCAGGAGCAAGGTCCTTTAGCCCGTCCAAGAATTCACTAGAACGCAGCCCAGTGATCTCCTCAAACGCCGCCTGGCCAGCAAGGAAACGCTGATCGTTGACTGATACAGTTTCGGGGGCTTTAGCCATTACAGAAATCCTCCTAATTGATTTGAAATGCGCTTCAGTTTGTCCGCAACGTGAATAATTACCGGATGGTAATTATAGGGCAAAAAATCAACCGATCAATAGTTATTTACCAATCAGTAATTAGCGAGCGTGGTGCGACATTTCACTGCAAAGCGTCCCACCTTGTTTACCAAGCGATTGTCTATCGTTATGCTGAAAGCATGATCAGATCACCACAATCGAAACGCAAATGTGCCCCCGCCGAGACGATCGACGACTCCTCGAGGCCAACGCCAAACAAACGCAAACGCATGCCCCCCCAAGAGCGTGAGAGGGAGATTATTGAAGAGGCGGTACGCTTTTTCGCCGAGGTCGGATTCGAAGGTACCCTACGCGAGTTAGCCGAACGCCTTGGAATCACACACCAGAACCTGTTTCGTTATTTCGCAACGAAAGAGGCGTTGATAGATAGAGTGTACCAAGAGGTCTACCTTAGCCGCTGGCAACCTGAATGGGAGGCAATGCTAAAGCAGCCTGGAAAGACCTTGGAAGCGCGATTAATCGACTTTTACAAGGCATATTTGCCTGCGATCTTTCGATATGACTGGGTTAGGATTTTTATTTTTGCAGGACTCAAGGGCGTCGGCATCAGTCAACGTTATCTTTCCCTAATCCAGACCAAAGTGATCGAACCAGTGGCGATGGAATTACGTGAGCTTTCCTGCGAAAAGCCACCCGGTGAGACCTTATCGTCGGCTGAGCTTGAAGTTGCATGGGGATTACACGGTGAATTATTTTATCTTGCCCAACGTCGCTGGGTATATGACATGACAGTTCCGGAAGATCTGGATCGTTTTATCGAAATATCTATCATTCGCTTCCTGCATGGAGCACCTGCTGCCATGCAGGCATTGACGCGCGACGGAGCTAACTAAAAGTTGCGACGCCAGCTCACACGATTAAATCGTCCCGCTCACGCGCACCGCCAATCACTCCGACGGCTCCTATAACAGTACCGTCGCGAAGCAACTGTATTCGCCAAGAATATATCGCAACTGCCCCCCCCTCCCCGTTCGAACTATTTATAGCGAAGAGTGGTCCGCCTGACTGAATATATCGAGCCAGATCTAAAGGGCTAATACCGAACTCACCAATCCGGATATGCGCGATTAAATCCTCTCCAGCGTCCTCCACCGCAATCCTCATCGGCTGATTGATTCGCTCAGTCTTAAATTGCGCCGCCGCAATAGACTAAAGGGCATTATTCAGACTCAACATCAATGAAGTCCTTTGAGTATCGATACCATTAAATATCATACACTCTGGCGAGAGTGCTAATAAGCACGGTACTCAAGCGTGGCGGACATTAGAACTGGGATGTCCCGATCCGTAGGGCATCATAAATGCCGCCAACACTGCACCTATTAATGTAACCACAGCGATCGCTGCCAAGGTATCGGCATGCGCCAAAATCTGAGATTGAAGCCGCACATTACTAGCTAGTAGATGCAATGCCTGTTCCGTCGCCTGATCACTGCCGCTGGACCGCATACTGACTGCCGAGATAAGGGCATCCAGCCTCGCTGAAACAGCGGCCGAGGATGTGCTCACATGATCCATAAGTACATTAGATCGGGTTTGCTCACGTACTCGATCCAAAGTGCTAACCCAAGCCAAACCCGCCGTACCGCAGATACTGCGCATAACATTGAATGCCATAGCAGCATGCAATCCCTCGCGCGGCAAAAGATCACCAACATACAAATACAGCAGTGGCAACAAGATCAGGGGCAGCCCTAAGCCCTGCAATATCTGCCCAATGCGCAACTCATCGCCCTCCCATGAGCCGTCGATGTTCAAGCTGTCATGCAGAGCACCCGTGGCGACCAATACGCCCCCCAATACAAGTAAACGACGGGGACCTCCCAACCATTTCCTATCCAAGCACACTACCGCGCCCGCAAAACTAATCAATTGCGGCCAGCCTGCATCCCACAGCACCGCTCCCAATTCGCGCGGATGATAGCTGTGTATCTGTATAAGGAATTGGGGAATCACATAGCTGCAACCTGTCACAGCGACACTGAAAGGCAAAATTCCCAAAATGCCCAGTACTATATTGCGTCTCGACAGCAGTTCTACATTAAGCAGGCGATCATGCCTCACTCTGACCACGTGATATATAAATCCGCATATGGCAACCGTACCGGCGAATAGCAACACTCTAATTGGGGTTGCCTGTAACCAATCAAGCCGATTACCCTGATCGAAAGCACAGGCGAGCATGCCAAGCCCGCCAACGAACAGGAGCATTCCAAACCGATCCATATGAAGCAAAGGCCGCAAACGCAGTCTTTCGCGCGGCAGACCATAGAAACCCGCGATCAATGCGAATATGCCAGGCAGAAGGTTTGCGAGAAACAGTGCGCGCCATCCCCAGTGGTCGAGCAGCCAGCCTGTGATTGCAGCGGCCAACTGCGGGGCCAGAGTCGAGGCGGAGGTATATAGTGCCAAAGCAAGAGCACGATGCCTAGCCGGTAGAGTTCGCAATAGCGCAACTATCGCCATCGGTAATAGGACCCCGCCGGCCATACCCTGTGCAAAGCGAACGATGACCTGAGCAGCATAAGGAGGGCTGAACGCCATTAATACCGAGGTAGCCATAAAGAGCAACGTTGCCCCTAACAACACCCGTCGAAGTGATAACGCAGTTGCCAACCAGCAGCCAATCACCACGCCGACTACATCTCCAGCGGCATAAGCTGAAGAAAGCAAAGTACCTTCGTCAACCCCCAGGCCTAAACCACCCCGTACATCGGCAAATCCCAGCACAACGTATCGGGCACCGAGCACGGTCATCCAGGCTGCAGCAATAGCGGCCACGCAGGCCGAAAAACGCCGACGATCCCATCGAATCAAAGATCCGGGAAAAAGTCGCGACTTCAGCCGACTATTCACTTCTGATACGGCAGGGCCTAAAGAGTCACTCACACCCGCCCTCGC
Source organism: Pseudomonas fluorescens (assembly GCF_000730425.1). Lineage (NCBI taxonomy): Bacteria > Pseudomonadati > Pseudomonadota > Gammaproteobacteria > Pseudomonadales > Pseudomonadaceae > Pseudomonas > Pseudomonas fluorescens. The sequence goes on from NZ_CP008896.1 coordinate 3,069,070, forward strand.
AGCCAGCCGGTTAACCAATCAATAAAATTTCCTGAACTCAGTCCGGTTGATGTGTGAATGGTCGTAGTAACAGACATACCCGGGAGCAGAGAGGACTGCGAATCCTGACTCGGGTCAAGTGTGATCTTCACCGGAAAACGCTGAACTACCTTAGTGAAATTACCTGTCGCATTGTCGGCTGGAAGCAAAGCAAACTGCGCCCCGCTGGCAGGCTGAAGACTGTCAACCTTACCGTCGAATGCTTGACCAGGCAGACTGTCAACCAAAATAGTAACGCGCTGTCCTGGGCGTATATGCGTTATCTCGCTTTCCCTAAAATTTGCGACCACCCAAACATGTGGCAGCGGAACTACATCGGCGATCAGCGTTCCGGTGCGCACATACATACCAGGACGCACATGACGCTCGCCAATGACGCCATCAACCGGAGACGTGATACGTGTCCAGCCAAGATCTATATTGCGCAGATTCAGACTCGACTGTGCAGCCTGAAGATTGGCTCTCGCCTTGTTTATACTCGCATTGCTCATTTTCTCCCGCTGTTGCGCCGCCATCCACTCGGCGCGCCTCTGGGCAAGATTAGCGCTCAAACGCTTAACGTCTGCATCAATACCATCAACCTGCTGGCGAGACACCGATCCACTTGGCAGTAAAGCATGATAGCGACTGTGATCAGCAACTGCGCGATCCAACTCAGCGTGTAAAGCCCGTAAGGATGCCGCAGCCGCTTCTACTTGAATCTGTTGATATTGCTTTTGGCTGAGAGATTCGACCAGCGCGGCAGCGGCTAAATCAGACTTAGCCTGAGCTTCGGCGACCTTTTCTCGATAATCAGCATCCTGCACTAATGCCAACAAATCGCCAGAACGCACTCTCTGATTGTCGCGGATCGGCACATCCACGAGATATCCTTCAACGTGTGATACTAGCGGGGTCAGATCGGCCCGGACGTAGGCATCATCAGTAGTCACACTATCCCTGTACGGAATCGGGTACCAGACTGCCACCGCAGAAGCGAACAGCACGGACGATGCCATAGCGAAGCGCCTTGACATTCGCACTCTGGTTGTAACAAGCGGCCAACCCACTATTAACGCCCATCTACTTTTTATTCTGCGACGAGATCTGCACGTCGCATCCCCACTTTTTGCCGCAGATTGTCGGAGCATCTACAACCACCATTAATTACCATTTGGTAATTATAGGTCTTGAGATCGGCAAGTCAACCCGAGTTCAGTTACCGCAAGCACCAGCTGTTACCGATCGAAATCACATCCGAAAATATTTCAGATCTATATCACCTACGTGAACGCCCCACGGTATCGACTGCTGTCGGGGATTTGGCGTGCTCACTTTTGGCTCAGCACGCTCATCACTGGAGAGGATCTGCGTATGTATAACCCGTGCCCAAGCTGTAACTCTGGACGCGTCGTCACGAAAAATATCGGTAAACAAACGGGTGGATTAATTGGTGCGGCAGGCGGTGTGGCCAGCGGTGCCGCCGGCGCCCTTTCAGGCGCAGAAGCCGGCGCGGTGCTGGGAGTAGTCGGCGGGCCGGTGGGAATCGCTATCGGCAGCATCGCCGGGGCGATTTTGGGTGGTCTGTTCGGTGGGGTCGCAGGTGGCATTGCCGGGGCCACGCTGGGCGAGCAGATCGATGAAAAAATCCTTCACAACTATCAGTGCCTGGCGTGCGGTTACAGCTTCAGCGTCAACCGTTAAGTCGTTGTGAACAGGCGTCGTTGGTTAATGAAACGACGCGCTTTTCCCTTCATTCGCAAGGAATCATTCCCATGGCTCATCTCGTTGAACAAATGGCTTACGTTGGTGCCACGCCCTGGCATGGTCTGGGCAGTCGCCTCTCCCCCAAACAACCGCTCGAAGTCTGGCAGCGTGAAGCGGGTATGGACTGGCAGATTCAGGAAAGCCCGGTCCATTTTAAGTCTGACGCCATCGGGCACCTGGGCTCAATTCATACCTTCCCTGAGCAGAAGGTGCTGTATCGCTCCGACACCAAGGCCCCTCTGTCGGTGGTTTCTCAGCGCTACCAGGTCGTGCAGCCGCGTGAGGTCTTGGAGTTTTATCGCGATCTCACCGAAGTCTCGGGCTACGAGCTGGAAACCGCTGGAGTGCTCAAAGGCGGTCGCAAGTTCTGGGCGCTGGCCCGTACTGGGCAAGGCACGACGCTCCGTGGTAACGACCAGGTGAATGGCTACCTACTGCTGGCCACCTCCTGTGATGGCACTCTGGCCACCACAGCGACCCCGACCACCGTGCGCGTGGTCTGCAACAACACCCTGACCATCGCTCTGGATGGCACCACCCGCGCGATCAAGGTACCGCACAACACCCGCTTCGATCCGCAGGCGGTGAAAAAGCAGTTAGGCATCGCCGTTTCACAGTGGGACACCTTCATGCATCGAATGCGCACTCTGTCTGAACGCAAGGTGCAGTGGCATGAAGCGATGGGCTTTTTCATGAGCGTTGTGTGTGACGTCCCCCCCAATAGCAAACTGCCCGAAGTCCTGCCGAACGAGCGCGCATTGCGCAAGGTTCAAAGCCTATACGAAGGCGGAGGTCGCGGCGCCACGCTGGAATCGGCCCAAGGAACTGCGTGGGGCTTGCTCAATGCGGTGACCGAGTACGTTGATCACGAGCGACGTGCCCGAAGTACTGAATACCGCATGGACTCGGCTTGGTTTGGCCAAGGGGCTCTCATCAAACAACGCGCCCTGCAAGCCGCATTGCAACTCGCCGCCTAGCTCCACTCACTTAATCAACTATTAAAGCGCCTGGTCAGCTTCTGCTGGCTGGGCGTTTTTTATGCCGCACAGGAAAACATCATGCACACACAAACTCTGCAACACCCCAGTAACAAACCCCGTCCCGCCTTACGCCTGGTGGGGACCAAACAACTGCCGCGTGAGGACTGGTTGGCAGTTCGCAAACAAGGTATCGGCAGTTCGGATGCCGCAGCAGCCGTCGGACTTAACCCATATAAATCCCAGTTGGAGCTGTGGCTGGAGAAAACTGGGCGTGACACCTCACTGCCCAAACTCGATCCACAGGATGAAGACAGCCCAGCTTACTGGGGCAACATTTTGGAGCCTATCGTGGCGACGCATTACAGCCGGCGCAGCGGTCATCGGGTCCGCCGCATCAATGCGGTGCTGCAGCATCCTGATCCAAAACTGGCCTGGATGCTGGCCAACATCGACCGAGAGGTGATCGGCGCGCCAGAGGTGCAGATCCTCGAATGTAAAACGGCCGGTATCAACGGGGCTCGCCTCTGGAAAGAAGGTGTACCGGAGTATGTGCAGTTGCAGGTCATGCATCAGCTCGCCGTCACCGGCAAGCAGGCGGCGGATGTGGCGGTACTGCTCGGTGGCCAGCACCTGGAGGTCCATCGCATCGAACGGGACGAATCGATGATTGCTCGGCTGATCGACCTGGAGCGGTTGTTCTGGGATTACGTGGTCAGTGACACCCCACCACAGGCCGATGGCACGGCCTCAGCAGACGCGGCATTGCGCTGCCTCTACCCCGAGGATAACGGGCAGACCCTGGACTTCAGCCAACAAACGGAGTTGGCCAGCACCTACCTAGAGCTCAAGGCTGTTCGCCAGCGCATTGCTCAGCAAGAGACGCGTGAGGCGCAGCTCAAGCAGGTCCTGCAGCAGGCCATGGGTGAAGCCACCCGTGCAGAGTTTGCGGAAGGCTACATCAGCTGGAAGAAGTCCAAAGACAGCCTTGGTCTGGATGTCGAACAGATGCTCAAGGACAAACCCTACCTGCAGGCCCGCTACCCCAAGATCAAAACAGGCAGTCGCCGCTTCCTGATCGGCTGAATCATCCCACTCACCCACGCCACCCGGACCGTTTAGGTCCCGGTGGCTTTTTTATTTCCGGATTAAGGAGAACCGCCATGCTCAAAGGTTTAGCCATTACCCCTCCGGTACTCGGGCGCATTTCCATCGGCAAGGTCGTCGAGAAAAACGGCAAGCGTCTACCGGAAAAGGACGATCAATTCACCCTTACCTCCCAAGTACAGAGCCGCGACGGCTGGCTGCTGCATCCACTCAATGAGGAGCTGCGCAATGGCCAGGACGGCAAGCTACGCAGTATTCCGATCCGGCTGCTGTTCAACGAGCCTGACCTGAACTTTCGGGCGGACTACAGCCTATTTGACCGTAACAGCGGCCGGCCGCTGTGTGTAGGCAACGGCGAGACTTGCAAGCGTTTGACCAAGGACGGCATCCAGTCGTTGCCCTGTCCTTCACCGGATGGCTGTTCACTGGCTCAAGGCAATGCCTGCAAGCCTTACGGCCGGCTGAACGTGGTAATTGGCGATGACGATCCGCTGGGCAGTTTCGTCTTCCGTACCACTGGGTTCAACAGCATACGTACCCTGGCGGCACGCCTGCAGTACTTCAGCGCAATCTCCGGCAATCGCCTGGCCTGTCTGCCGCTGGAGCTGCGTCTGCGGGGTAAGTCCACTCGGCAGAGCCACGGCACACCGATCTTCTACGTCGATATCACGGTGCGCAGCGGCCTGAGCTTAGAAGACGCCTTACTGGAAGCCCAGCAGCTGGAGGAAACCCGACAAGCCGCGGGTTTTGACCAGAGCGCCTTGGATCACGCGGCCCGGCAGGGCTTTAACAATGGGGCCTTTGAAGACAGTGAGGAGGACACCGGGGCCATCGTCGAGGAGTTCTTCCCCAGCATTGAAGATCAGCCCAGCCCTTTAGAGCCAAAAGCCCAACCGGCAGCGCCTGCCAAACCCTCACTCGCCCAAAAATTGGAGTCGCAAGCCACGCGACACAACGGCAAGCCCACCGTCCAGTAACAGGGTTTCTCAGAACCCTTCGTTCTCACGCACTCGTATAGGAAGACCCAAATGAAATATCACAAACTCCAAGCCGGTGAAACGACCGGCACCTATGTCATGGACTCCCCTGTCACCGAAGCTGACATCCTACGTATGGCGCAACAACTGGCAATGAGTCGCCTGTCTAAAGGCCGGGCACTGACAGAGCCGAAGCAGGTCTTCAGCCACCTGCAAACACTGCTGCAGTACCACGAGCACGAAGTCTTTGCACTACTGCTGCTCGACAGCAAGCACCGGGTAATAGGCTTCAGAGAGCTGTTTAGAGGCACGCTGGATGGTGCGAGCGTGTACCCACGGGAAGTGGTCAAGATCGCGCTGGAGCACAACGCCGCGGCCGTAATTATGGTTCACAATCATCCCTCTGGCGACCCGGAGCCCAGCCAAGCCGATCGTACCCTGACCACAACGCTCAAGAACGCCCTGAACATGGTCGGCACCCGAATATTGGATCATGTCGTCGTGGGCCATGAAGGCTGCGTATCGTTGGCTGAACGAGGTTGCCTGTAACTCTTAGGCTCACACCGGCCGATGACCGCCCTTGGCTGATGCCGGGGTGGTCATCGGCACGGTACCCAATCACTTATTTTTTGTCGTGATCCTGCGGTTGTACTTAGCTTCGGCTGCAGCCAAAGCTATGGCTACCATTGCCAAAGATCTTGGTAGCCGACTTGCAGAGGTACCTGGCTCTATAAAAGAAATCAGCCTGTCGAGCCAGGTCGTCACGATGCAGGTGATAGTACGGATTGCTCTTGCTCGCGGTGTACTCCTTGAGCGCCGACTTCAGTTCATTGGATATACCGATGTAGCCCACCACCAGGCCGCCCTGCTTGTCCTTGAATACGCGGTTGACCCGGGGCAATGGCCTGTATCAGGTTGTGGCCTTCACCGGTTTGTCCACGTACAGGGTGTGCACGCAGGGCGCATCGAATCCTTTCTATCACGGACGATCACCCGCTTGAGCGGATCCAGCGTGCACGAGAAACGATGGCATCATTGCCTAAAGGGAACGTTTTTTTGAGACTGGACACTAGCGCAATCAGTACGTCAGCCCATGCACCTTCAAGCCCCCGCCCAGGCTTTGCCCCCTAAACTTCGACGCTGCCAACCTGTCGATCCCAACGCGTCCCATACCGCGTCACTCAGCCAACAAATTCAAACTCGGACACACCAGACGTACCATCTTGTCCGCCTTGCGCCGATAGTTATCGTTGTCGTCCGAGGTCCAGACATAGGCCTTCAGCCAGATCGTCATGTTCAGGTACTGAAATCTGATGCAACTTTCGCCGTCCAGTTTCTTCAGTGATCGCTTCACTTTCCGCTCACGCTCGAACACGGTGGCCACAAGGCCAACCCGGTAGTCCAGTGCCTTATCCTGCAAAGATTTAACCGAGCGGAAATCCCCTTCGGAGAATCGGTAAAGGTGACCTCGCTCAAGCTCGAGTTCGGTTTTGATTTCGTCATCTTCGTGGCTATATGGGTGACTGTGATAGTCACCCAGGTAGCAGACCTCAGGAAAAAAAGTGTCGATAAAGCCTTGTTTCAGCTCTTGCGCTTCATCGGTATAGGAGACTGAGCCCTGGTCTCTTTCAACGGCTGTGGATGTGTCTGCCCATACCACCCTGTGCATCATGTTTCTGCCAATGAGTGGCTGGCAGTACCCCCACAGGTGCCCGAACGTTTCTACGCCCGCCGCAGAGTCGCCGCAGGTTAAAACATGCTCCAGTTTGTAGGCCTCCAGTGCTGAAGTGACGATACTGAAAAACGCTTGTTCGGATATTGAAACAACTGAGTCAATCATGACGGTCCTTGGTCATTTAGAGTTAAGGGATGTTCAGGTGGGCTCGGGAACCCGAACATCCTGGGTCAATGATGCGTGCACCGACAGTCCATCGACGACTCCCAGTGAGGCTCCACTGGGTGCTATATCGCATTGCGGGAAGGCCTGCTTTACCGCTTCAATCACGTAGGGCGCTCGGGACATGCCGCCGGTCAAGAACAGCACCGGGGTATAGTCCTGGATCTCGCTGGCGACTTGCGCAAGAAGCGCTTGAAAGGTGCGCATGAAACTCTCGGCGGCCAATGCCAAGTGGCTATCGGTCGCTTGCGCCACTAGGCTCTGCTCAATGTAATCCAGCGAACGTTCGCTCTGTGCGGTTTCGCTGAGTTCGATCTTCAGCTTCTCCACGTCACGGTTCAGGCGCACGGGGATGCCCGGCTTCTGCAACTCCGCCAATCGGGACGCGTATGGAAGTGGGGTATGAGCAAAACGGCGATCCCGGAAGGACTTCTGACGATTAAGGTCACTCACAGACGCAGCATCCATAAATACGGGCGCCAACAACTCGGGGCACTCCCCCTTGCCGAACAACGGCATCACTGAGCGGAGCGAAAGACCGAGGTCAACATCAGTGCCGCCCTTGGGCTCACCCCAAGTGTTCAGAATATGAGGCTGCGTGTCCCCTGTGCCGACTTTAGCCAATGCGATGTCGGTGGTCCCACCACCGATATCGACGATCAACGCATGGTGAACAGTCGTTGAACTCCTGTGATAACCCACGGCAGCCGCGGAAGGCTCATGCAGAAAATCGACTTTATCGAAGCCAGCAGCAGCGGCAGCTTCGGTCAGTATGGCGATGGCCTGCAAACCTCCGTCCGGACCTATCGAACTGCGAAACTGCACCGGCCTACCCAAAGTCGCTTGCGTCACCTCTTGCTCAAGTTGCGAGCTGGCTTGTTCCCGGATGTGCTTTAGGATGCGTGTCACGATCCCGGTGATATAGCCACGCTGGGGCCCCTCCAGGCGAAAGCCTAGCATCGACTTTGGCGACTGGACCAGCCGACCGGACTCGTAGATGAACAGGGCATCTATGGCTTCCTCGCCAAAGATCGCGGTATCTAAGTGAATGTCAGCCTCTTTGGCCTTCGCGATCTCATCGCTCAGCCAGCGACGTTTGATTGCATTGATGGCCGACTCGCGAAGGTCCTGATCGCTGCTCAGAAAAGGCTTCGCTATCATGGCGCGGCGTTCTGCTTTTTCCTCCTCGGACATCGGTGCTTTGTTACGAGCTGCGGCTCGAGCGCGCATCTCTATCGCGGCGATATCCTTGTTGTACTCGGAACGTCGCTTGGCGAAAGACGCTTTGGCAGAGCGAATTCCCTCGCTGATTTCGTGCTCGTTAAGCGACGTGAGTTCAAACCCGGAAATATCGACGGCACGGTCTGGAAAGAATACCGACGTCCTGAATTGCGGCTGCCCATCGAACATGATGTGTTCGATGCGGCCGTTGCGGAAAGCTGCAGCGCTGGAGTAACTGGTGCCGAAATCAATACCGATTTTCATGCGCGGTTTCTGCCTTGGAGGTGCAATACGACAGGAATCTATAGAAGAATGAAGAAGTTGTCAGTGGAGTAGTGGCAAAATGTAGCCATTTTTCTGGCGTTCAATGGTAAGCAATGTGATGGACGCCCCAGCTCGCCATCTCGCACGACACGCCTACATAGACCTTGAGATCAAGATCGCTGCGTGCATAGGCCCAGAAGGCACAGCGTAAGGGAACAGTAAACCTGTCTGTTCACCCCCACCAATCCCCGCCCCTGGCGCTGATGCCAAGTACGCCGATAATCCTAGCCTTCCCAAGCGCCGCCCTGTCTGCGGGGATGGCTTTTGTGAATCAATCAAGGTCGACACGATGGCCGCAATACTTATCACTTAAGCCATAGGTACGCAGTTTTCAGCAACCAGCCATGGTGTGAGAGCCAGAAAAAACGCCGCTTTCCCGGTGAGGGATAAGCAGCGTTTTTCCTTAACTGAACAGCATTGCGACACGATAGCCGGGCTTTCTTATCACGCGCTTAACGAGTAAGGGGGAGGAATATTAGAAACTGTTCTTCGGACGCGTCTTCTCTTTTTTGCAGCGCACGCACCACAGAACAATAGTGTCCTCCGTCCTAGAGGCCTCATGCCAGCTGTGGTTTTCTTTCTCTACTTTTGTATGGCGGCAACGAGTGCACTCTTCTTTGACTCGGCAGTTATCATCCATGCCTGCATCGCGATAACCCTCGTGCTCGATTTTTTTCTTCACGTGATCGCAATACTCGCAAGCCCATGATTTCTCGCAAGAGCTGAACTCTGTATATACCCCGTTTCCATAGCGGTGTTCTTTCTTTGTTACGTGTTCATAGCAATCTGGGCACGTTTTTTCAAAGTGACAAGCTGGACCATTTGCAACCTTTACGAAATTGCCAGCATGAAATCCTGTAGCGCACTTGGCTTTCAAAGCCAACTCTTTAATCTTGTCAAAGAACCCCATACACATCCCTATTTGATGATCAATAACTCTCAAGCATATCGGCCGAAAACCAGGAAGCTTTAATAATTTTTAAGACCAACTCGATCAAAACACAAAAAAACGCTAGCCGGATTCGTTTATTGAGCAAGTTGCCATAGGCAAATCATCGCCCCCGATAGGATTCAGTGGCATGCGGTCGATGCGCCGGTTGATTTCCCTCTGTGTCGCGAGCTACCCTCTGAGCTTAGTGAACCACACGCAAAGCGACTTGCCGCCATGGATTATAATCGACCTACACCCGCCCCCCTTGGCACTCATGTCATTTAGGCCTGAGGCACTGACTCACCCAAAATACCATCTACCCAAGTTAATATTAACTTGGAATACCTATATCTAGTTAAGCTGAATCATGAATGGAGTCTACATATGGCAAATGAGTTGACGCACAATAAGATTATGCAAGCCCTTGACTGGGCCTACGACAAAGCAATTAACGGCGTGCCAGGTTTAGATTCGGCGGCTGAAATGGCAAGCAGTTACACGTCAGACAGTGGCACTCTAATCGACAATGCAAACTCTCTTATTCGCTGGCAAAATACAAAAGCAGGAACATCCGGCTTTTTAACCGGCCTAGGCGGAATAATTGCAATGCCTGTAACAATCCCCGCAAATATCGCATCCGTAATGTATGTTCAAATCAGGATGATTGCTGCAATAGCAAAGATGGGTGGTTACGACTTAAAGGATGACAAGGTAAAGACTCTTGTTTATGCCTGTCTCGCTGGCGACGCGGCGAAAGACATACTTAAAGATGTAGGAATTGTGGTTGGTACAAAAATAGCAACTAACGCAATTAAAAGCATCTCAGGAAAAACAATAACCGCCATCAACAAAAGCGTCGGATTCAAGCTTTTAACCAAGTTTGGTGAAAAGGGTGTTGTTAACCTTGGCAAAGCCGTTCCAATACTTGGAGGAATCATCGGTGGAACCGTAGATGCTGTAGCCACCAATGTGATTGGAAACATCGCACGCGACACTTTTATACCAGCCTGACAAACTATTTACGTCGTTCGCTTCGCTTGCAAGAGCGCTAGCGAATGGCTACTTTTTGGCGGCTTCTGCTCTTCAATACTTGGCCAACGAACTTTCCTATGAGTGATATCTGCCGACACCTATCAACTGCAAACAGTGGTCAGTAGGAATGAAAACCCGCAGGGCGGTAGTCATTTCTCCTACGAGATTGTTGACCTACTAGACGGCCGCGTTGAAGAGCGCATGTCAGCCATGGAGTCGCTGACCAAGACCATCATGGCTGCCTTCGACAAGGCCGGCCGCTAGCCCCTCAGTTTAGTTTACGATTTTTTCCGAATTCCGCGAGCCCCCCCCCTAGTACATCGATCGGCCTTACCTCCATACAGAAAGATGTAATACATCAACAAGCCCATGCACAACACAAAACCGATCTTGAGCGGCCGCGATATGCCTGAGAAGCCAATCAGAGCCACCAATATTGCGATAAAAATCAACGTTCGCATTTCTCCTTTGTAACCGACCCAGTGCGGGTCAGAATCTGCGTCTTCTGGCCATTAATTCCGCCAGCAGCCCGTCGAGAAATCCCGCCGCGAAAACTTTGATTGCGTTACTGGTGCAACGTGGACACTGGGTGAAATACTCACCCACCCCCAATGCATCGCTACGCGGCGCTACTGTTTTTTTCCATTGGCAATCGCGGCACACAAACGTAAGTGGTCTGGGCTTTATTGGCATTGCAGCTCTCCTGAAAACTTACCCATAGTCGACCCCATCAGCTCCCTCACCTGCCGGGATACATCTGCTCAATCTGCTGATCAAACTCTCCGCCATCCCCACAGTACTCACGCGGAATGCGTTCAATATCCTCGGCAATCTGCTCGATCACTTCGCGCAGCTCCAATTGCCCGTACCATCGAGCAGGAATCGCCGTAGCACCATACTGAACACCCAACAGGTGCCCGGCGATCAACCCGGTGCTGTCACTGTCGCCACCGTGATTCACCGCCGTGATCACGCCCTCCTCGAACGAGCGCGCGGCCAGGGCGCACCACAACCCAATAGCCAACGCCTCTTCGGCGACCCAACCGCCACCGAATTCGCCTATGCGTTGCGGGGTGGGTTGGTAGCCCTCGTAAAAGAAGAACAGCACGCGCTCGATGAGACTCCGTGTTTCTTCCATACCGGGCATTTGTCCGTAATTGGCCAAGCTTTGAGTGACTGCGTGCTCCAGGCTGTCTTGCCGATCGACAATGCGCTGGAGAATATCGGCGAACAGCCCAGCCGCCAGGTAGCCCGTAGGGTGCCCGTGGGTCAGGCGCCCTGACTGGGCAGCGTAGTCAAAGGCATTAGCAAAGAATGCACAGGGCGCAACGCGCATCAAGGCGCCACAACCTTTGCTGTTGTTCTCGGCAACAGCGCCCAGCCGCGAACTGGCCTTGAGTGCAGCTAGGCAGGTAGTACCAGGGGCGCGGCGAGACCAGAGTTCCGGTTGTTTGATCAGCCACCCGTCCCTGCTGACAGGCATCGCCATAGGGTAATCCTGGGTCATCAGCCAGCGCAGCAACGCATGATGGATAATGCTGGGAACGTGGCAAATCCCTCGCGAACTGCCGCGCACATAAGCCCGCAGCAAGCCTTCGGCCGTGAAGAGCATCATCTGCGTGTCGTCGGTGATGGCACCAGTGATACCGTAAGCCGGGGCAAAATAGATGATTCCCTGTGGACCGAACTTAGCTTCGATTGCAGGCCACTCGAGAAACTCCACCGGGGCGCCCAACGCATCGCCAACAGCACCGCCCAGCAGACAGCCTTTGATCCGTTCAAGTCTGTTCATGCCTGCTCCCCCGAGACTGCCGGAATCAGCAGCTGAAGCAGCTCCAACTTGCGCCGTAGCTGATCGACATGCGCTTTTTCCGCCCGCAGAGCCGAACGCAGTTCTTTATTTTCCAGATTGCCAATGTCCGTCCTGCGTGCCGCCCTATGGCCATCCAGCATCATTTGCCATATTTCACGCAACCTCAGGGTCTGTAGCACCAGCGTCAACAGGATGATGCCCAGCAACATCAATGCACCTGTAGAAACCATGTCCAACGCGTTCATGTCTGCTTCCTTGGTGAGTTCGGGAAATCCCGAAGACAGCGACACGATATGTAGTGTTAAACGACAGGTCTAGAATGTAGACTTATACAGGTAAAGTATTCACGCACATGGAGGGGACATGAAACGTACGCAATCCATTGAACAGGTTCGCTGGGACCTGGCACTTCGCTATCGTTTGATTGAAACCGTTGCCTGGTGGGAAGGCCGCCTGACCACGGGGCACTTGATCCAGAGCTTCGGCATCAGTCGTCAGCAGGCGTCCAAGGACATCAACACCTACATCAACGAACATGCGCCTAAAAACCTTACATATGACAAAAAAATAAAGGGCTACGTGCCCAGCAAGACGTTCAAGCCGCTATTCATTGACGACAGTGCCAGCGCGTACCTGCACCTGCTTTATCAGAATAATTCTCGGGCGCCGTATATCGAGGGTCTGGCCCTAGCCTATGCACACACCAGGGTATTGGAGGTGCCGGATCGCTCGATCAAAGCGGAGATACTTCGACCCTTGCTTAAGGCCTGCCGTGAACATCTGAGTCTGGACGTTGACTATGTGTCGCTAAACAGTCCGGCCCCGGAGGGCCGCATGATTGCGCCGCACACGCTGATCTATAGTGGTATGCGCTGGCACGTTCGGGCGTATTGCGAGAAGAACCGTAAGTACCGTGACTTTGTACTAAGCCGGTTACGGGGGATTCCGGATATTCAGGATGGTGAAACAGAAAACGGCATAGATGCCGATGAAGCCTGGAACACCCCGGTTACCGTAATCATCAAGCCAGATGAAGGCCTGACTCCGGCGCAGAAGTTGATCATCCAGATCGACTTCGGGATGATCGACGGGCAGCTGGAGATCCCGAGCTGCGGGGCGTTGGTGAAATATGTGTTGCAGCGATACCAGATCGATCCTAAACACTTGGATCCTAAGCCGGAGGCGCAGCAGATCGTGGTGGCGAACCTGAAAGAGCTGAAGCCTTGGTTATATGACTGAGGGAAGTATTCCATGCGGGATACTTTTGATCAGACCTGCTGGATCTTTGACCCCAGCAGAGGCTAAAACTTCAAGGGCGAGGGATACTCCCCCCAATCAGTCACCCTTCTACTTCAGAGTATGAGAGCACCTCGGAAATGAGGTGCTTGCTACTTCCGTACCCGCAGGTTCCTAGACACCTTGAAGCTTTTGCACGAAGGACAGAACAAGGCAAAGCGGCGATCCCAGATGTATTATCACTTCAGACGAAAAAGTAAAAGGCCGGTCTGAGTCCTGACGCTCTCATCGTTGCGCCTTGTTCATTTCGGGCTTCTCGGTATTCACTACTCATCCCACCGCTTACGCAACGTCTTGATCAATGCATTGCCTCGAAGTGGACTTCCGTCAGGCCCACACAGCGCAACCGAACCCGATGGCAGGCCGAACACCTCCTCGATAGTCGACCGAATGCTGCTGACTTTAGCGTCCGATCGTGCAGCACGAAACCGAGCAGCCTTCCTCCCCGTAGCGACGATATCTTCATCCGCGTCGTCATCCTCAAGCGCCTCATCGTCCGAGGCTATCAACGAAGGCCCGCCTTCCTCCTCGAACGGTTCAAGATCTCCGTCGTCGACATCAGCGCCATCGTCTTCTGCCAAACCATGGGTATACCAGGTAGCACCGTCCTCCTGTTCCCACACCAGGCCATCTTCGACATGAAAAGTACGCTTGCCTGACGAAGGCATTAAATAATCGCTGTTACGCGATCTCACGCCTGGCAATCGAAAGCCGTCGCTCATGGCCGTGAGAGCTCTTTTCGGCCCCGCCACAATTAGAAATTCTGACCAGCAAGGTTCATGAAAATTAACGCTTACCGAACCGTATAGGTAAACGGTTGTTCTAAGCGAGTGGTCTTCCCTGGCCAACCTGGACAGCACACCCATAACCGTAGAATGGAGACCGCGCCCTGACGCCTCGAGACTGTCCACGTTTACCTCAACGGTAGGCAGAGGCGTCTTACTGCTTACAAAAGCGAGGTCCGTTACCGATTTCTTGATCATGACTCTCATCCATTGAATAATTACAAAGCCCACCGCCGCGCATCGCTCATGTCAGCTACATCGGTGTCGAAAATCACCAACCAGCATGAAGCAGGCCCGCAGGCATATCAATGAGCCATTAGCCACGACCAGCAATCAGGGAAGCGTTGGGATCAATAAGGCGGGTAGGCGTTGTACTCCTCCTCAAAGATCTGAGCGTACTCGCCGGGCAATTCGCCGGTTGCGTCGTACTGGCGGTATTTAGCTACCTCATCGATGAAGAACAGCGACAGCACCTTGATGCCCTTGCTGAACAGCATCATCTCTTTCTGAAAATGTGCCTTCACCGCCTCGCGGATTTGGATGCGGCGCATGGCGGCTGTTGGCGCTGATTGAAAACTGACCCACCGGGTCAGTTTTCGGTCAGCGCCAACACCGCGACCCCATCGGTTGTTCAACCTTGGCCCGTACCTGCGCTTTGGCGTACTCATTTATGAAGTTGAAATTTACGATTCTCCGTAAAATTTCTTCGTCAAAGCTGAGCTTTTGGGGTCAAAACTTTACAAAAATGTTTTCCTGACCGTAACAAGAAACGGCTATGACCGTTCGTCGGTATTCGCCAGCTAATGGGTTGGGGCTGCACCTGGCTAACGCGCCCATGATTTGCTGTTGTTTAGCTTCGGATTCCCGAGCATGCGTTGATTGCAGCCTACCAGCCATAGGCGCCTGTAGACGGCTAGATAGCATTTTGCTAGCCTAAAATGTCCAGCGGCATTGGAAATGCGAGCGTTGTTCCAGCTAAGAATTTCCATACGCGCGCTGAATCCGCCAAGTGTTATTTCGTCGTTTCTGGACATGGATGCAGTCGTCAGAATTGGTAGCGGCGCACCTCGAACTGCAGCGAGGATAAATGGAGATCACCCTTGCGTGCAGATACCCAAGTCCAAGAGATTTTAGCTAAGTGCGATATCCTCAAGCGTGCAGGGCTATGGCCGTCGGAGCCTACGCTGCGCCCGCGCGCCTGGCTGATGAATTTCGATGAGCAAGATGCGCACGTGGCCGCATTTCTCTTGGATAAATTCACTTTCTATAACAGAACATTGACAGATGCTTTGTTAGTCGCCTCTTACAACTCGATTGGAGACGGCATGCCTAAGGGCCCTTCAGCACCAAGGGGAAACGATCTCGTAGCGGCCCTGGGCTCGGCAATCCTTACGCCCGTGAAGGGAGAGCATCCAAACCCTACCGATTCAGGCTATTTGCTTTGCCGTAAGGCACGTCAGCTGCTTCACTTGAATGACAGCTTCATCTTGGATACAGATGACGCACTTCAGCACGCCTACGATGGAAAGACTGTTGTTTTCATCGATGATTTCGTTGGCTCAGGCGATCAGTTTTTATCCACATGGAAGACTGTTGACAAATCAAGTAAGTCATTTGAAAAAGCAAACGCTATCAGTGGTTTCACGGCAATTTATGTGACATTGGTAACAACTGACTTCGGCTTGAAAAATATAAACAATCAAGCTCCAACAGTTGCAGTATATGCCACTCATGTGCTTGAGCAAAAATCAACCCTTCAGGGTGTTTTTGACTCTAACACGAGCATGAGATCGCCAATTCTAAGGTTTTTGTCTAAATACTGCACACGCTTAACGCCCGCTGAACATTATATAGCTACGAACCAGAACTATTTGATGTTCGGGTATAAACAGCGGGGACTGATGTTTGGTTTTGAACATTCGATACCCGACGCTACACTACCGATATTCTGGTCGCCGGGGTCGAACAACTGGGAGCCACTAATTGAGCGAGCTTAATCCAAATGCTGTCTTACGGCAGCTATTCGGCGACAACCGAGCTGAGTGGCCTTCTGCTAATTTCAAGGATTTGTTTGTAACACCGACCTATCTTGGCAAACTTGAAGTCATGCGTCCATGTTTTCTCGTTGGTGGTCGCGGAACAGGAAAAACCACTGCACTCCAGTCGCTGCGGTACGACTCAATGCTGGAAAGAATTGAAGGAGAAGGTCAGACCTTCGCTGATCAAGAATATCTTGGCGTTCTTGTTCGTATGAATAAGAATCGTGTCCGAGCGTTCACAGGAAGTGGTATCAACGAGGAGCGATGGTCAAAGCTTTTTGCCCACTATTTTAATCTCATCGTTTGCAGCGAACTCGTTACTCTCACCTCCTGGCTAGAAGTTAGACTGGGCTCAAAATTATCTGAAGAACATCTCAGCACAATATCTAATGAACTTGGCTTGGAGGACTGTGAAACACTGGTCCGACTCAAGAGCACAATAAAAAAATCCATATCGTCTCTCCAGTTGCAAGTGAACAACCCGCTCAAAGACATGGGGATAACGCTATCCATGGCAGAGGCCCCACTGCGAACCTTTGCGGAGGTATTAAGAGCAGAAGGTTTGCTAGGTGATAGAGTAATTTTTTGCTGTATCGACGAGTATGAAAATCTACTTGATTATCAACAGGCTATACTTAATACATATATAAAACATGCGGAGCCGCCCCTTTCCTACAAAATGGGCGTCCGGAAAAATGGACTACGAAATAGACAGACGCTTGATGGCCAAGATTTACTCAGAGTACCCGACGACTGTCTCGAGATTGAGATTGCGGATGAGGGCTTCGAGTTTTTCGCGAAGGCCGTTGCGGAATTAAGATTAAGGTACGCTCAAAGCGTCGGAGCTGTAGTCCCTAGCAACCTCCGCGAGTTCTTGCAAGAACTATCTCTATCTGAAGAGGCCGTAGTTCTAGGCGCTGACCGCGTGGCCGCAGCCATTCTGTCCGAGTTAGACGGTAGTAAAAACATAGAGTTCTTTCAACAAAAGTCGAAGGGCGAACTTTACTTTTTGAAATATTGGCAGGAAAGCGAGGGGGGGTCGTTAAAAGATCTCGCTCAAGACTGGTACAACAACGAGACTGAATGGAAGACCAGGCTTGGCAACCATGGTTATGCTAGCCTTTTCTGGTTGTCGAAAGGTCGTAAAGGAGCAAGAATCAGAAAGTACTACTGCGGAGAACGAACCCTTCTTTCGCTAGCAGCCGGAAATATTAGATATTTTCTGGAGCTGATCGATACAGCCATCAGTTATCAACTGGACGAAGAATCGTCGAAACAGTCGCCTTTAACAATATCCCCGAAATCTCAGACGCTCGCGGCAAGAGAGGTCGGAAAGAGACGACTCAATCAACTGGAGGGACTTGCAGACCACGGCGTCCAGCTGAAACGACTTGTTCTCGCAATTGGTAAAGTCTTTTTTGAACTAGCTCGAGCACCAAGTGGAAAGACCCCAGAAGTTACATCATTTGTGCTTTCTGGAAGCCCAGCGGAAGCTAGCAGAGTTCATGAGTTACTCCAAGAAGGCGTTGGCCACTTAGCTTTCGAGTCCGACCCTAGGACTAAGTCCACCAGCAGCTCAGAGCTTCGAGATGATGAATATCGTCTGCACCGGATCTTCAGCGCGTTTTTCGAGATATCCCATCGTAAGAAAAGGCGAATGACAATTGAGGCATCTACTCTCATAAGCGTGTTAGAAAATCGACCTTCTCGGGCCATCTCTACACTCCTAGATGATAGGCCGCAAACATCTGAGGAGGAGCTTCCCGAGCAGCTCGCACTATTCTCCGCGTTCTATGACGACGAGGAATTGAAATGATTACGATGCCTACGCCGTCGCTAAATACCAAGCGCTTCCAGAACATAACCATAGCAGATATAAATGCTGACGAAGTAATAATATCGGCTGCTGACTCAGCTGAGTACAGAGACAGACTTCCTTTGTGGGAACATATCCACACCTCCGATCCAAAGCGCATTATTTTTATCAAAAACATCGACAAAGAAAGCATCCTAGTTACTCATGACGGAACGGAAAAAACCGTATCCCTCAGGGACGAAGATGCGATCAATGATATCTTTATCGCGAAGCAGATATTGATAGACGTTACCGGGCTGTCGCACAACATCTGGGCTCCGCTTCTGAAGAGTGCATACTCGCAGAAGATTCGGACACGCATTTTATACGCCGAGCCCGAATCCTACACGCCTCACCCGAGCCCAGCCTCATCCGCCATTTTCGATTTAAGCGTTACATTTGAAGGGTTGTCGCCTTTGCCCGGTTTCGTGCAGTTAGCGGGGCCGGAAGACGAAGAAAAATGCTTGTTCATCGCGATGCTAGGCTTTGAGGGCAATCGACCCGAACATCTTGCATCCCAGTTGGATCCGACCCCAAAAGTGATCCCAATTGTGGGGGTCCCCGGCTTTCAGCTCGAATATCCGGCGTTCACGGTCGGCTGCAATCGAATGTTTCTGGACGAGTATCGAGCTCATTCGGAGGTCAGATACGCTCGTGCAAGCTGCCCTTTTGAGGCATTTAATGCATTGAACAAGATCCGTAGAGATTACCCTGACCACTATATATACTTGGCCCTCGTCGGCACCAAACCACACGCAATCGGCTCCATACTTTTCGCTATAAAATACGCTGAGACGACGGAAATCATGTTCGACTACCCGGTTAAGAAAAGCGGACGAACCTCCGGCGTGGGGATCGTCCATATTTATGATTTTGAGGACTTCCATGCCTATTGATATGGATAGGTACTACACCCCAGAGAACGTCGCGATGAGCGCTTTGGAGCGGGCGAATTTTCCCTTTTTACCCAAAACATGCGCGGACTCGACCTGTGGGTCAGGTCGGCTACTCGATGCCGCGAATGCCGTTTTCGGACCAGTCCAATCCTTCGGAATAGACCGAGACGTCGATGCTATATCCCAGCTGCGCTTAAGAAGGCCTGAATGGCATTTGTCGGTAGGCGACTTGCTCCATAATGACCCCGTTGATGTCCTATCGAAGCGAAATGCCGTCGACCTGCTAGTACTCAACCCTCCATTCAGCCACGGAAAAAAGAAGTCTGTCGACATCTGCTTCGCCGGCAAAGAGATGAAGGGAAGCATCGCCATGGCTCATTTGCTAAGAAGCTTTGAGCTGTTTCAGCCGAGTCTGGGCGCAATTGTGATAGCGCCGGAGTCTCTGCTCTATTCCGAAACAGACCATTTTGCTCGCCAGACATTGGAGGAGAATTATCAGTTTCAAAAAATTGCTGAGCTGAAGCGATGTACATTTCACGGCGCAAGGGTACAGGCTTCAGTCGTTCAAATTTCTCCAGGCCGTCATCGTTCTTCACTGCAAGAGATGAAGCCTAGCAGCGTCGTCGTCCCCGCGACGCTCTTACGCGGAAGTCTTCCAGTTCATTTGAACGTTAGTGATCCGGCTGGAGTACCCTTTCTACATTCCACAGATATACGAAAGGTAGTAATTGCTGGCTCAACGGTAGATATTTCTAAGACCTCGACTGTCGCTAAAGGCAGAACGAAAGGTTGGGTGATTTTGATTCCTAGAGTCGGGCTTCCCGACATGCAGTTCGTAAAAGCAATCAACCTCGAAACAACTGTCCAGCTTTCTGATTGTGTTATTGCTCTGGAGTTTCAAACTAAGGCGAATGCTATGAAAGCAGAGCGTCGAATCCACTCGCGGTGGATGGATTTCAGAAATATTTACCGAGGAACAGGCGCACGCTATGTGACCATCTCAAGATTAAGTATGTGGTTGCCCTCACTTGCTATAGCTGCAGCTACATAGACTAGCTCCGCTTACATGCAGTGCATTTCGTATCGATGCCCAGCCCAGGCGTGCCCTGTCTAGCGGGGTATGCCGAGATAAGGGGAAAATTCACTCATTTGGTCTGCCGCTGCATCTACTTATCGGAATTGAAAATTCCAGAGACCACGCGACAGGCGTGCAAGGAAAGGTCGAGGTTTGCGCCCATCCATCAGTGAAACCTAGAGTGGTTTACTATAAAACTTTTATAGATCATCCGCTTGCGACGCAAATGTCCTAATTCTACCTTATCTCGGCATCACCTCTAATTGTCCATTCCGCCTGAACCCGCAATACCAGCAGGCCGGGGCTTCCTCGGCCTGCTCTTTCGTCCAATCGCCGCATATTATCAATCGACTTTTCGCACACCCGATAGCCCCAGAGGTCACACACAGTGTGAGCCTTATGCCCCAACTTTTGGGGCATATAGGTAGTCGCCTTGGCGCTCTCGCGTTAGGGCACTAACGTCAAAATACTGCAGGATGTTGCCGGGCAGGCTGTGGCGATTTACGAAGGAACTTAAGCAGATTGGCTTCAGTTGCTTTCATTATTTCACCAACTCCATCAACTTCCCATACCCATCCACCACGTCGTACCTCACCTGCTCTGAGGTGATCTTGGCGAAAAACTTGCGTGCACAGGCGATTTTTGAAGCTTCGATAGCACGTAGGTCCAGCGTGGACATGGAGCCCTTGGTCTCGGCGATGAAGTAGATGTGCTTCACGTTGCCTTCCTGAAAGGCGATGGCCCAGTCGGGGTTGTAATTGCCGACCGGGGTCGGGATGAAGAAGCTCTTCGGCAGTTTGGCGTAGACCACCACCTCTGTGCTTGCGTCCAGCTCTTCGACGAATTTACGCTCGATGCTGGAGTCGGTGAACACATAGTCGTAGACGTGGTGCTTGGCTTCGAAAGCCTTGCTGAAATCATCCTTGGGCTTCTCGGCAGTAAAGATGTCCGAACTATGGGTTTCACCCACCGGATCGTAGGCAATGTGCTCGACGATGGCCGTGGCCTTCTGCTCGTTGATCAGCATAGCGGCCTTGGCGATGAAGTCTTCCGGGTTGGTTTTGTACTGGCTGAACACCGCCACGTTGATGTCTTTGAGAATGCTGGCAATGGTGCTGCGTGTTAGCTGGGTGTCCTCGGCCAGATTGCCGATCAGATCGTATTTCACCGCCGAATGAACGGAGTGGTTGTACTTTTCGGTCGAGCTTTCGGCGATCTTAAAGGCTGTGCCGCTCTTCATATCGTCGAAGCTGGCATTCTCCAGCTGGCTGCCGCGCTCGATGATGTACTGCATCGGTTTAACCCGCAGCTCAGTATCCAGGGCCGCCACGCACTTGCCCACCAGCTCATCGGTTTCAAAGTGAACCGTGTAAGCAGCCTTGCGATTGATCTTGTTCCACAGTGCCTGAAATTCCTTCTTCTCGAAGTTCGAGTTCAGGGGGTTGATCTTGGCCTTGCGGTCATCGCCAATCTCAGGCATTTGCGCCGCACTGAAGACGCTATCGATCAGCTGGAACACCTGGGCTGCATAGGGCTGCAGTTCGGCCGGTAGCTCTGCCAACTGCTCTTGTTTTTTGGCCTCGTGGTAGGTCAAGGTGATCTGATCGTTGTCGTCGGTGTAGTCGTTTTTCAGCAGGTATTTGTAAATCTGCTTGGCCAGTTGCGCAGAGACCTCAACGTCGCCAGTTAGAGTTTGTAAAACTTTACCTTTGAAATAATTCTCGTTGGCCTCACGTGGCCGGGCCGACAACGATTCGCTGATATCCCTCTGCAGTGCGCCAACGAAGTCCTTGTAGCTTTCGCTGGCCACCACCGTCAGCTCATTGATTTGGTGCACGGTGGCCGGGTCATCCATACGGTCACCCAGCTGGTTGACGGCCAGGCGCATGCCACGACCCACCTCTTGGCGCCGGGAAATGCTGTTATCGCTGTGCTTTAAGGTGCAAATAACGAAGACGTTGGGGTTATCCCAGCCTTCGCGCAAAGCCGAGTGGGAGAAGATAAATCGCACCGGCTCGTCGAGCGACAGCAGGCGTTCTTTGTCCTTGAGGATCAGGTCGTAGGCATCCACGTCGTCGGTCTCAGTAGCTTTTTTCCCCACTGAGGGATCGACTAGTCGCTTGCTTTTCTTGTCGATAGAGAAGTAGCCATTATGGGTCTGGCGAGCCTGAATACCCTTGAGGTAGCGGTTGTAGGGTGTGTCTTCCAGCGTCATCACGTCGGTGAGGTAGGCGTTGTACTCCTCCTCAAAGATCTGAGCGTACTCGCCGGGCAATTCGCCGGTTGCGTCGTACTGGCGGTATTTAGCTACCTCATCGATGAAGAACAGCGACAGCACCTTGATGCCCTTGCTGAACAGCATCATCTCTTTCTGAAAATGTGCCTTCACCGCCTCGCGGATTTGGATGCGGCGCATGGCGGCCTCATCCACGTTGCCCACGACCTCCCCGGCAACTAGCTCCACACCGTTGGTAAAGCTCAGCGTGTCGATACGGGCGTCGATATCGGCAACCACGTAATCTTTGTACTGATCCAGCCCACCGGACAGGTCGTACAGATTGTCGTTGCGGCCGAGTTTGCGCATCACGCGCTTGATACCACTGCTCTGCTTGATCTCGATCTCCACCCGCGCCACAGGCGATTTGGTCGAGACTTCGATGTCCTGCAGGAACAAATAAGCATTGGTCCCGGTCAGGCCTTTGACCGTAATACCGCGCACGCTGATCTTTTTAACCAGTTTCTGGTTGTAAGCATCCAGCGCGTCAAGGCGGTGGATTTTGTTGTACTCGGTTTTGTGCGTAGCCGAGTAGCGCACAATCATCAGCGGATTGAACTCGCTAAAGGACGCCAGCGTTTTGGCCCCTTCCATCTTCTGCGGCTCATCGAGAAGGAGAATTGGTCGGTTAGCCTTGATCACATCGATAGGACGGCGCGACTGAAAGTCATCCAGCTCCTCATAGATACGGCGCTGATCGGCACCACGGGCGGCGAACGCCTGCACGTTGATGACCATTACGTTGATGCCGGCATCCGAAGAAAAGCTCTCCAAGTTGTGCAATTGCTTGGAGTTGTAAATGAAGAAACGCGCCTTCTTACCGTAGCTCTCCAGAAAGTGCTCAGCAGTGATTTGCAGCGACTTGTACACACCCTCGCGGATGGCAATACTCGGCACCACGACGATAAACTTGCTCCAGCCAAAGCGTTTGTTCAGCTCGAACATGCTCTTGATGTAGCAATAGGTCTTACCAGTGCCCGTCTCCATCTCAACATCGAGGTTGATGGTGCAACCCGTATGTTTGTCGCTAGCCAGCGACGCCGATAACGGTAGGTTCTGCCGGCGTTGTACGCCTTGAATGTTTCCCAGCAACTGCGCCACGTTCAACGCTAGCTCTGCATTCTTGAAGCCAGCCTCAGTAGGCTCAATCGTCTTCGCACCGAGCAGGTCGATCTGTTGCGGTGCCGCCGGTGCGAAAGGCTTAGCTCCAGGGTCGACGCGATAACTCACGCCCGAGGATTTTGGCTGGCCGGCAAAGCAGTCGGCAAAGGCGTCTACCGCATGGGTCTGGTAGGGCTGGACTTTAAACTTCAGTTTCATGCGTAATTCCTGACTGACCCAAGGGTATTGCAAGTAAGAATCAAGGCGTCTAGCCCTTTAGGATCAGCTACTTACCGTTAATTTATTCTGCATTTATCCTGCAACTCAGGATGATTTATTCTGCATTTATTCTGCAAGCACCCAGACTGGCGCCTTGCGCGAGCCGTAATTTTTAATGCGCTCGGCACGTCGCAAGCTGGTGAGTAAACCACCGATCTTGGTTTCCTTCTGCGCATCATCTAGAGCATCGCTGAGCTTGTTGCTGAGCAACTGGTCGATATCCTTGCGGGTAGCAGAACCAAATTTGGTCAACAAATCGAGAATCATCTGCTTGTAGAAAGCGTCATCCTGTCCACGGGTACGGATGTAGTCGGCTTTACTGGCTGTTGCTTTGGCGACCGTAGCAGAAACGTACAGATTGGGCCGTTTGCCCTCGATAAGCCCAGCCTTGCGCAAGTGTTTCACCATCGCGGCATCCAGCGGCAGTCTTTTCTGCACACGGTCTAACGCCAGGATGTCGACAAGGGCAAGGTCGGTCTTCTGGATCAGCAGCCGACTGTAAGCGGGATCTACAACGCGGCCATGGATAGTCATCCTCACCGCCTGTGGCTCGGATAAGTCATAGTCCGGCATGGGGAAGAAACGCCGGGCCTGACCAAGGTGCATCTCATAAATGCCATAACCCATGGTGTCGATCATGTTCAGTTCGGCCATGGCTTGAGCTAAGAACGGGTTACGGTAACGTCTTGGGGTTTTGGTTCCGGCAATGTAGTCCGCTGGCTGTCCCTCAAAGAACGATCCGTCGTTTTCCAGCACCAGCCGATCAGGAAACTCCGTCACAATGATTCGGCCATTACGACTGTAGTCCTGGTGCGCAATGCAGTTGTGCAGCGCTTCCAGCACAATTTTCTGATCGTACTTGGCCAGTTCAATAGCCAGCAACTGGTCTTCCGGCAGGATGCGAATCTGGATGTTACGAATTTTCTGATACAGGCCGCTGCTATTGAGCAGAAACGGTAACCCGAAGTGCTCATAAGCACGCTCTGAGCCTTCCAGCTTCCAGGTCATCTGGGCGGGATGCGGCGACAACAAGTGCGCCGACTCCAATTTGCCAAGCAATAGAAGCGTTGTACGGGTGATCTGGCCGTCGCGGGTCAGTTTGGCGCGGTCGAGAAAAGTGGCAACTGACCAGTTCATGACGTCATCCGCCGCAAAGCGGTTGGCATACTTTTTCGCGAAAGACTCTCGCGCCCTAGACAGCGCGGCAACGTCTAGATGCGCCAAGGTAGCACCAGCGACTACTTGCGCCGACCAGTCGGCCGCGCCTACCTGGCGGCGAATCTCATCAAGCTTGTCTAAACCCAGATGGGTCAGGCTTTCACCAGCACGTGCGTAGTAATGCCCCTTCCACGCAATCGGCATCCCCAACGGAGCAGCCGGAATCTCGAACAGCAATACGCGCCCTTCGGTAAGTAGCAGTTCGTGAATATTACGCAGGGTGATGCTCGGCTCGGTGGCAGCAGAAATCTGCATTTTCAGGCTGTGCAGATTCTCCGCCTTAGGCCGGTAATCGCTGCCCACAGCCTTACGACTGTGGTTATCCACACCGAATACCAGCCAGGCACGTTCTTGATTACGCAAATTGGCTTCGTTGGCCAGGGCAGAGAAGTACTTGCCTATGGCGTCGGTCGAGTAATCGTTCCCGGCGCGCTTGAACTCCACTACCTCGTTTTCCCAACACTCAATCAAGGAGTCCAGTAGTGCCTGCATGGCTTGAGCATCCATATCAGCCCCTTAAAGCGTCTTAATTTCGGTAGCTGGCGAAAGCAGCTTGAACACCTGCTCGACGTTGATTTTCACGCTATCACTGGCGAAGCCGGCGTCGCGAAACACCACACGTAGCGGCTTATGTCCTGCGAGCTGTTTGACGAACTCTTCGTCGATACCTATATCGAAGCAGGCGGCCAGTGCATTACCGTCAACGAAGAACACGGTCTTGCCGGCGATAACTTGCTGGTTGATCGGCAGGGCCAGATCCACGCCCCAGTCTAGCAGCACCTGAAACAGCAAATCTTCGGAGGTGCGGTCTTCGCGGACATTGTCGATTTGATCGGAGAGCAGATCCTGGCTCACTGCATCCGGCGTGTAGTACACCTCTTTCATATTGGAGGTGTCGATTTTCAGCACCCGAAAGCCAATGTCGAGCTGCTCAATACCTTCCATGCCAGAGCACTCAACCTTGATCTTTTTGCCTGCTCGCCGAATTCTTTCCTTACTTATTTGAGCAATAGTTCCATAACCGGCTTTAAAGGCCTCGCTACCCGCATCGCACGCCTCAGGAATTTGAACTGAAATATGCCGTCTAGTGCCTTGATCCTCCGCATTTAACTCCATTACCGCGTGCGCTGTCGTAGAGGATCCAGAAAAGAAATCAAGGTAAACTTCATCTTTATTGGCCGATGAAATAGATATCATTCGCTTCAAAATAGATATTGGTTTTGGGCTATCAAAAAACGCTTTACCATCAAACAGCTTTTTCAAACTCTGCCTTGCTTCTTGGTTATGACTAACCTCTTCATGAAACCAAATTGTATTTGGGCGCAAACCCGCTTGAACCTCGGACAAAAAAGTCTTAAGCCGAGGCACCCCCTCCCCCCCTTTACCAAACCATATCCGATTATCCAGTACTAAATCATTGAATTTTTCTTTATTAACACTCCAATACCTACCATCTGGCGGACTACACTCACGACCGCTCGGCGTTTTAATTACATAATTGAGTTTGTCACTTCCCGACTTGGCCGACAACACAACGGAAGTCCATGGGCCACGCGGATCACTATCTGGATTCGTATAACCGTCATTATCGGCATCTGTTCTTGGCAGCAGGTTTAACCTCCAACCAGATAAGTCATTTGAAATTGAGTTCTTCGCATAACAGAGAATATTATCATGCATCGTAGAAAAGTAAGCCGCATCATTAGAGCGAGAAAATTTCTTCTGCCACACAATATGCGCTACGAAATTAGCCTCACCAAAAATCTCATCGCAAACCTTTCTAAGGTTAGCAATTTCACCATCATCTAAAGATATAAATATAACCCCATCATGTCGCAATAAATTTCTCGCTAGCTTTAGCCGAGAGTAAATCATACTCACCCAGGCAGAGTGAAATCGTCCATTGGACTCAGAGTTCGCAACTAACGGACTCCGTCTTTCGTCTTTCTGATTTGACTTCCTGAGATATGATTCCGCGTCCTCAGAAAAATCATCGTCATAAATGAAGTCATTTCCAGTATTGTAAGGAGGATCTATATAAATCATCTTGACTTTATTGAGATAAACCTCTTGGAGTAATTTTAGCGCATCGAGATTATCCCCCTCGACAAAGAGATTTTGCGTGGTATCAAAGTCAACGCTCTCTTCTCTACACGGGCGCAATGTCTTGGCAATCGGTGCATTCGCTGCCAGCAGCGCCTCACGCTTCCCCGGCCAATTCAGCTGATAGCGCTCCTGCGGTCCCTCAACAATGGAAGAAGACAGCTCCTGACGCAGCAGGTCGAAGTCGACGGCCTTCTTCAAATCGCCCTGGGCATCCAACGCTTCGGTGATGCAATTGGGGAACAGCTCAGCCAGCTTGTCGATATTGGCTTCGGTCAGGTTTTTAGAGTGCATCTTCAGCGTGTCCATGGGACGTCCTGTAATTCTTGAATTCTTGGGTACGAACTGGCGCTTACGCGCTCAACTGATCAATTTGGGCATTCAGCTCCCGCAATTGAGCGTTGAGCTCTACTTTGCGGTTGAACTGTATTTCTTTGTGCAAGCGGGCCTCCAGCTTGCGCTGCTCGCCATGCAGTCTGCGCAGCTGGGTCAATCGCTGCAGCTGTTCTGGCAGGCTTTCTCTGGGCCTCGCTGGATGCGGCAGCACGCTGCGCAGCAGTTGTTCGTAAAGGCCATACAGATCTAGCGCCACCGGCAAGGGCTGACGCTCGGCATCAGCCGCCAACCAAGCTCCGGCGAAGTAGCCATCGATGACCCGCTTGCTGGCATCGGCTTCGCTGGGACGTTTAAAGGTCGCCACCATGCGGGTGCGCTGCTTATGGTGCAACTGAAAGATGATCGGCAGTGGGATAGCGCGGTCGATGGCGCGCAGTACTTCTTCATCGAATTCGGCGGTTTTCAGTGCGATGTCGAAGATCTGAATTTCTACCACACCGCCCCGCGCCGGCAGATTGATGGTTTCCGGGGCCAGCTTGTACTGCCAGGTGATTTGCTCGACCTGGGCAACGAATTTATCGCGCAGTGTCGAGCTGACAAAACCACGCTCGTAGATTTTGCTCTTCGCCACCACGCGGCCAACCTTGGCCTGCGGCGGAAAACTAAACAGTGCAGGCGTAACTGAAGCCTGGCTCATACCGTGCCCTGAATAACGATGAAGGTAATCAGCTCGAAATCATCCAGCCCAGCGATGGTGTCGACCAGCGCGGTGGTCTTACCGCCGCTGAACAGACTGTCGATATCCTTCTCTTCCTTCACGTCGATCATCGAGCGAATCGCTTGGTCGAGCAGGTTGGAGTAGGCGTGCATATTACGACCGTCTTCAGTTGCCTGATTGAACAGTTGGTAGGCGTCACGAATCGGCTGATCGTGGCCCTTGCAGGCACTACGTGCCAGATCCAGCAAACGCTTGGCCTCGGTGTAGTCGTGAATAATGCGGCCATCGTTACCGATGTAGACCAAGTAATACGGATATAGACGGTTTTGCCGGTCGAGGCTAACGCCATGCGACTTGCCGTCCAAGGCGCGGTTACGCAGGGTGAATATGGCGCCGGGTAGTAAGCCCGCTGCAGGCTGCGCCGGGACCACCGCATGCATACCGCTAGGGACGCTGCTCAGCTCACCATTGGCCTTGATGTAATTGAGCAAATCCATGCGGAAATCGTTGAGACCAAGGTCGGTGATAGAAACGCCGGTCTTGATATCTTCCATCTCGATCACTTCATCCTGCAAACGTCGCAGTTGCTCTTTACGGTAGGCCACGTCGTTGGCCTGGGCGTTGAGCACGTTGTCGTCGCCGGTGGCCGTAACGTCAGCGATCATCATGCGGTTTTCAACTCGCTCTTTGAGGTTGATGTACTCGTCGAGGCTAATGTCTGGCCAGTAGTTGACCAATTGGATACTGGCATTCTGCGAGCCAATACGATCCACACGGCCGAAGCGCTGGATGATACGCACCGGGTTCCAGTGAATGTCGTAGTTGATCAGGTAGTCGCAGTCCTGCAGGTTCTGACCTTCGGAGATGCAGTCAGTGCCGATGAGAATGTCGATTTCACGCAGCTCGTCCGGGTAAATCAGCGCTTTTTCTTTCGAACGCGGCGAGAACAGTGTCAGCAAACCTTGGAAGTCATAAGTCTGGCGGCTGCCTGGCATAGTTCCAAGGGTGGACTTGGGCGCATCACTGCCGGTGACTTTGCCGGAATGCACCTGTTGAGTGCTCAGCAGGTACTCAGCCAGGTTGTCGTAGAGGTAATTGGCGGTATCGGCGAAGGCGGTGAAAATCAGCACCTTCCGATTGCCAGGATTGATCGGCGAGGCCAATTTGCTGGTGATCTGGGTTTTCAGGTGCTGCAGCTTGGCGTCGTCGGCCGGTGTAACCTTGGCCATTTCAGCCAGCAGCTCTTCAATGAAGATCAGGTCTCCCTGCAGGTCTTGCTCCCAGGACGGCACATCCATGTCTTCCAGGCTGATCTGAATCTTCTTACCAATTGTGATGTCGCCAGGCAACGGCAAGTTGTCGTCGTCAAAATCGGCATCTTCAAAGGCCGCTGTGACGTCGGCGAAATCGCTGACAAGGCCGGTTTTCTTGAAAGTGGCGATTTTATCCAGCGCGTTCCGATGCGTGTTTTGCAGATTTTTCAGGGTCAGGCGAAAAGACTCTACCGAGCTTTCAAGGCGTTTGAGCAGGTTAGTGGTCATCAGCGCTTGCAGGCTTCTCTCGCGGTCGACCTGCTTCAGCTTGCCCTTTCCACCATCCACTTCGGTGTCGTACTTCTCTTCGTATTTTTTCAGCCGGCTGGGTAGGATATAACTAACTGGCGCGTACACGGCGAGCTTAAGCAGAGACAGCTGGTTGAAGATCTCGTTGAAGCCGATGACGTCATTACGCGAAGTCAACGGGCAATGAAACGACAGCGGCTTGCGGCGCTCAGGGAAACTGCCAATATCGGCAGTGTTGTAGAAAGTCTCGATATGTCGGCGTGAGCGGGCAATGGTGACGCTGTCGAGTAGCTCGAAGAAGTCGAAATCAAGGGTGCTGAGAATCGCCGCCGCAGTGCGCTTTTCCGGTGGCAGACCGGTCCAAACATTGAAGGCTGCCTGGGCGCGACGGAAGATGCTGTCGATGTCCTTTTCAGTGCGCAGCTTCTTGCTGAGGTTGTCGCTGTCGCCCTCGTAGGCTAAGGCTAACTGGTTGCGCAAATCGCTGAAACGGTTGTTGACTGGGGTAGCCGAGAGCATCAGCACCTTGGTCTTCACGCCTTGGCGAATGACCTTATTCATCAGCTGCTGGTAACGGGTCTCTTTGTCTTTATAGATGTCGTTGTTACGGAAGTTGTGCGACTCATCGATCACCACCAGATCGTAGTTACCCCAGTTGACGCGATCCAGCGGAATGCCCAACGACTCGCCACGGGTGCGGGTCAGGTCTGTGTGGCAGAGCACGTCGTAGTTGAAACGATCCTTGGCGAAGATGTTGGTTTTAAGATTGCGGTTGTAGTTCAGCCAGTTGTCGGCCAGCTTCTTCGGGCAGAGCACTAGCACCGACTTGTTACGCAACTCGTAATACTTAATCACCGCCAGCGCAGTGAAGGTTTTACCCAGGCCAACGCTGTCGGCAAGAATGCAGCCGCTGTAGGTTTCGAGTTTGTTGATAAGACCGGTGGCGGCGTCACGTTGGAAGTTGAACAGCTTCTGCCAGATCAGGCTGTCTTGGTAGCCGGTACGGTCATTGGGCATCACGTCTTCATTAATGTCTTCCAGAAACTCACGGAAGATGTTGTAGAGCATCAAGAAGTAGATGCGCTCAGGGGCATTCTCCTGATAAACCGAGGCAATGTGGTCGCACAGTCGTGAGGTCACATCTTCCAGTTTGCTTGTGTCGCTCCAGATCTGATCAAACAGATTGAGAAAAGTCGCGGTAACACTTGGCTCATCTATTTTGGTGACAAAGTTCGATACGGCGTTGCCCTGCTGGTAACCCAGGTCCACGGCAGTGAAGCCCTGCAAAGGCATGTAGACGCTGTCGCCGGTTTTGCCTTGCACGCCCGCAAAGGGCTGCATGGGCGCTTGGCCTCGATTGGAGCGAAACTTGGCCTTGCGTTTAATCCAGTCAGCACATTCCCTGGCTATCGCCTTCTGGGTGAGCTGGTTCTTCAGCTGGATTTCAAACTCACTTCCAGTGGTGCTGCGCTCGCGCTCGGCCTTGGGAATATGGAACTCGCGCTGTTCCCTCTTGATCGTGTCGCTCACCTCGTTGAGCACAAAAGTCGGCGAGGTAAATATGAACTCCAGGGAGTCGATGCTCTCCAGCTCGTTCTTCAACGCGACGTAGGCGTAGATCGAAAAGCACGAGGCGGCAATCTTCAGCTTCGAGCCCGGCTTGAGCGTACCCTTTAGGCTTTCACCAAACAGGGTGTTGATGTTGTCGATCAGTTCCATTTGGAGGAATCCCATTATGCGAGCTGAGGGGATTATCATGGAGCCAGGGAGTAATATCACGTATTACTCGCCGGCAAATTGCAACGTATTCAAAATCACAACCCAATGGGAGCTCGACTGCATAAGTGCAGACAGCGACGACGCCAGCCACGAGCTTGAACGGATAAGCGCACGCATTGGTGCAGTGGGGGGATAAATGGGGGGACAGAAATAGTAATCCCCACACACCCCAGCAAAATAAGGCCACACTCAAACAATAACGCCGCCCACAAGCCGGCTTTTTAATTACCCAAAGTAATCCAACCCCATCTAAAAGCGCCCTGCCAGCCTAACTAACCCAGAGAGCCAGGCACTGGCAAACCAAGAGCCACGCCCTCCCACGCAGCTCTCCCAAACACCCCAGTCTCTTGACTACCGAGTGCCCCGCAACCGCAACGCCGACGGCATGAAGTAAGCGTCCTCAGGAATCGCCTGTCCAAAGTCCACCGTCTGCGGTTCTTCGTTATCCAGATTCTGCACGTAGTACCGCCGCGCCTGCAGGTCATGGAACACATCCAATGCACTCCAGGTCGTCGGCAAATCGTAGAAGTTCTTCAGGTAAGCCATCGACACACGCCACAGTTCGCCACGGCCGTCGTACTGGTCAACCACGGCTGCGCCCCAGCTGTCTTCGTCGAGGTACAGCACGCGTTTGGAGTACAGGTGCCGCGCCGTCGGTTTGAGGGTGCCTTCGACTACCCACACACGATGCAGTTCGTAGCGGGTGTATTGCGGGTTGAGGTGTCCGACCTTGAGCAGGTCGGCGTATTTCACGTCGGCGCTGGCGACCTTGTAGTTGTTGTAGGGGATATAGATTTCCTTTTTGCCCAGCAGCTTCCAGTCGTAGCGGTCCGGTGAGCCGTTGAACATGTCGGTGTCGTCCGCCGTGCGCAGGCCATCGGAGGATGAGATCGGCGTGTCGTAGGCCAGGTTCGGCGCGCGACGTACGCGACGTTGGCCGGCGTCGTAGATCCAGGCCTGGCGGGCGTCTTTGATCTGGTCGAGGGTCTCGTGCACCAAGGTCGCGCCACCAGCCAGGCGGGCCGGGCTTTTTACGAAGGTCAGGTAGTAGAACAGGATGTTTTTCAGATCAGCGTATTGCCCGCCCTGGCGGTAGTAGTTGAACAACCCTTCCTGTTGCGCCGTGACCAGGGCGAAGCTGCCATTGCGCTGCACGGGCGCCTCCGAGGCGCGACGGACCACGTAGGTCCCACGATAGCGAGTGATGTGGTTCCACAATGCCTCCACTCCGTTTTGCGGAATGGGGAACGGCACGCCACCAAAGGCATCGGCAAAGCCGGTGCCACCGTCCAGCAGCTTGGCGCTGGTGGCGTTCTTGAAGGTGTTGTCATACACCCACTGTGGCGCCGAGCCGGAACGTCGGCTTGGGTAGATGGGCATCTGGAAGCTGTCGGGGTAGCTGTTGAACAAAGCGATCTCGCCCGCCGTCAGGTTGGCCCTGTACTGTTCCAGATTAGCCTTGGTGATGGTGAACAGTGGCTTGTCGCCGGCAAACGGGTCGACATGGTGCTTGCCCTTTTCATAACCCTTGGGGGCCTGGGTGATGCCGCCCTCCCAGGTCGGGATGGTGCCGGCGGCATTGCCCGCACGCTCGGCGCCGAGAGGGGTGAGCTGGGCCTTGAGCTGTTGCGCGTCCTGGGGTGAGAGCGCAAGCGCATTGCCAGCGGCCAGGCCGAGGGCTAGGGCCAGGCTGGCGGTGAACATTCGAGGTGCGTGGAACATGGCGAATCTCCAAATAAACGAGGGCGGGCGAACGCCTTCGCGCCGCAGCACGGCAGCGGCTTACAGGAAGTACTTGAGGTTGAAACCAATGTTGTCGCGGTCACGGATGACGTTGTTCTGGCCGCCACCGAAGAACTCGGTGTACTGCAACTCGGCTTCCAGCTTGTTCTGGTAGTTGGCCTTGAGCCCCAGGGTGTATGCCTTGCGGCCCTCGATATAGTTGCCGGCCTGGTAGGAGTTGCCTTTGAAGTCATCCTTGTAGACCACGTAGGGCGACAGGTTGACCCCGGCGAACACGTCGTTCCAGGTACCGTTGAACATCACCGTATAGCTATATGAGTCACGGCTGACCTGGTCATCACGATCACCGCCGGACACATAGGAGGTATTGCCACTGCCCGCGTAGTAGCGGGTGCTGCCGTCGTAGGCCTGGTACTTCAGGCTGCTGCCGCGCAGGTGCTCGGAGGCCAGTTCAAACACGCCGAACAGCGAGTCGAAGCTCAGGCCCGGGCCGAAGTTATAGATGCTGCCCACCGACGTATTGAACGCCTCGACGCGCTCGGAGTTGTCGATCTGGCTGGCGAGGTTGACCATCTGCCCGCCGACATTGATGAACTGCCCGCCCGCCGCCGCGCCGGCACCATTGGCCAGGTCGCCGATCAAGTCGTTGGTGGCGGCAACGCCAATGGGCAGGTTCGGCCGGTAGGCCAGCTCGCCGAACACCGAGGCCTTGCCCAGGGTGGTGTTGAAGCTGAAGCCGTACATGCGGATATCTTCGGCATAGCGCCGGTGCGCCTGGATATTGCCCATCACGTCCACCGTTGCCAGGCCGTTGGCCAAGGCCGCCGCCTGACTGCCGGCCACCGACGACAGCATGCTGGTCAGCGCCGCCATGTCGATACCCTTGTAACCCGCCAGGTCCGCGGCGATGGTCGGCTCCTTGGCGTGGTAGTTGACCAGGTACAGGCCGAACTCGGTGCTGTTGAGTTCCTCGGCGATGTAACGGAAGGCGAAGCCGAACTGGCCATCGTTGCGCGCGTTGTAGTCCTTGCCGATGGACGCCACCTTGAGGGTGTTGCCGTAGGCCGGGGTCATGCCGTTGGCATAGAGCCCGGTGCTGCGCAGCATGCCCCCAAGCATGGGGTTGTTGCCCAGGGCGTCGTACAGGCCGATGACGTTGCCGCCGATAGGTGTCGGGGTATCGAGGGCGCTGCCGCTGAAGTTGTTGTAGCCCGTGCGGCCGCCATCCGCGAACAGGTCGCTCTGGGAATAGAAGGTGCCGACCGGATCGATGCGGGTCTCTTTCCAGTTCCACTGGTAGAAGCTCTCCATCGACAGGTTGTCGCTCAAGCCGATATTGAAGCTGATGGCCTCCACCGGCATCAGCACTTCCTTGACCTCGGCCCCCGGCAGGCGGTATTTGGCGGCGTCCACCGGGTTGGTGGTATTGACCCCGCCGCGATAGAAAATGCCCTCGCCCCAGTTGAACACCTGGCGCCCCAGGCGCGCGGTCAGGGGCATCTGGCCCACGTCCCAGTTGCCATAAATATAGGAGTCGAGGATCTCCACGCGGCTACCGGCGATGTCGCGGGTCTGGTCGGTGAAGCGGTCATCCCGCGGATGGCTCTGGCTGGGTTGCGACGGGTTGTTGTTGCGATAGTAATCGTTGCGCTTGTCCATGATCTGGGTGTCATAGAACCCCGTGCCACGCACGAACAGCCCGTAGTTCTGGTAGTTGGCCTCCAGCTCCGAGGTGATCTTGTACACCTCGGAAACCAGCCCGGTATCGAAGTTGCGATTACCGTCGTTGGTGTTGACGTCATCGTTGCCCTTGTCACGCCCCTGGACCCGCCACAGGCGCCCATAAGACAGGGTGCTGTCGAACGAGCCGGTGACCTGGTTGTCCAGCAGGCTGAATTCCATGGCCTGCACGCCCCCGCCGCTGCACAGTTGCAGCAGCCCCATCAGGCCAACGCCAGCCCCAGTGGATTTGATGGACCATTTACCCTCGGATCCCGAGCCTTGCGCGCGCACTGTCGTGCTCATTGCCGTCTCTCCCCTGCAACCTTTTTTGTTGTTATTGCACTGCGATGTTTTGTTGTTTCACTGCGCCGGCGCCGGGCGATCGAGGCCGGCCCTGACGTAGTTGCGGCTGTGGGCGCCAAAGTGGCGCAGCAGTTGCACCAGTTGTTCGTTGAGCCGGGCATGATCGTAGCGCTCGGCGGACAACTGGTTGCCCGCACTGAAGCTCTGGATCGCCCCGGGCGTGGCCAGCCACTGGCCGATGGCCTCGTCGAACGCCACCGCCTGGGCATCCGCCTCGGCGCTGACGACCTGGCGCAGATAGTCAGCCGAATAGGCGGGGTAATCGGCGTCCCGGGAGGTGTCGGCATAGGCCACCAGCATCGGGTTGCTCGCCCCCGTCAGCAGCAGATGGCGCAGCCAGGCGAACTGATAGCGCTCCACCTCATTGTGGCGCGTGGCGACACGCTCAATCGCCGCTCGCTTGTCGCTGTCGTAGCCGGCCAGGGCCTTGCCTTCCATCAGCAGCATGCTGGTCAGGTCATCGCCCGGCAGCGTGGTGGCGTGATAAGGCTGGGTCAGGTCCTGCAGGTAGTGCATGCCCCAGCCCAGGAAGCGATAGCCCCAATAGGGATGGCCATTGGCGAAGGCGAAACGCGCCAGGCCGAAGTACTGGTAGGCCCGCCAGTCCGGCCAGTTGCGCAGTAAAAAAGGCGCTGCAACATAAACCACTGCGCGCTCGTGGAAGAAGCCCATATGGAACGGCGCCTGGGAGCTGTACTGGAAACGCGCATCGCCAAACGACTGCTCACCGAAGCCATACAAGGCGCCAACCTCGCCCGGGTTATCGCTGAACAGATTGATATCGTGACCGTAGTCCGGCTCGTCCGCGGCGGTTGCCAGCACCGCAAGCGGCGCAACGCTCTGCCCTGGCTGCAGTTGGATAAAGCGCTGGCGATTCCACGGCGAGAGCGTTTGCTCGACCATCACAGCAACGGCCTTGACCTGCGGGCGCCCCGCCAGGCTCTCCCCAGGCATGGGCTGGATCACCTGGGCCAGGTGGATCTGCGGGTTGATCCGCAGCGCCATGAGAAAGTCCCGGCGCAGATCGGCCCCGGGTTGTGGCACCAGGCGCAGGTTGTCGGGGCGCGGCGGGTAGTCGGGAAAGTGGCTGCGGGCGAAGTTTTCCTGCTCGTCCAGCAAGGCCACCAGGCCTGAATATTGCTGGGACACAAACTCTTCGAGGGACTCGACCGGCACCTCGGGCGCCTCGCGCAACGCGGGCAACTGCTGCAAGGCCAGGTAGCTGCCCACGCTGTGATTGGACCATGCGCCGGCCCCGGGTGACAGACTCCACAGCCCCAGGCACAGCAGCAACGACGGCAACTTCATGGCTTTACGCTCTTGTTGTAGATGCGTTCAGCCTAACAATCCGGGTATGCCCCGACACTGTCCGATCTTGCCAAAAAAACTCTCCAATAGCGCCAAGCCGCGGACCTGGGCTGAGCCCGCACCTGCATGGGCGCGGGGTCTACGCCGGGTAGCCGGTGATCTCGCGGATGCTCTGGTACAGCGGCTTGAGCTGGCGATACATGTGCAGGTAGACCTCGCGGTACAAGCGTTCGTACAGCTGTTGCGCCTCGGGCCGGGGCATGAAGACCTCGGCGGTGCGGGTCATGGCCGCGATGGCCGTCTCGAAGTCCGGATACAGCCCAAGCCCCACGGCACAGGCAATCCCGGCCCCCAGCCCGGACGCCTCATAGACATGTGGACGCTCGGCGGGCAAGCCAAAGATATCGGCAGTCAGCTGCATCGCCGCGTCGCTCTGGGATCCGCCACCGGCTACGCGCAAACGCTTGATCGACAGTTTCGAACGGCGCTCGATACGCTCCTTGCCCTGACGCAATGCATAGGCCAGGCCCTCAAGGATTGCCCGGTAGATATGGGCCCGGGTGTGCACATCGCCAAAGCCGATCATCGCGCCCTTGGCCTCCACCCCCGGCTCGCGGATGCCCGGCGACCAGTAGGGTTGCAGGGTCAGGCCCATGGAGCCGGGCGGCACTGCATTGACCAGCGCATCGAACAACTGCTCCGGCTCCAGGCCCTGCTCGCGGGCCTGCTGCATTTCTCGCAGGCCGAACTCGTTCTTGAACCAGCTGACCATCCAGTAACCGCGATAGATCATCACTTCACAGTTGTAGTGATCGGGGATCGCCGCCGGATAAGGCGGGATCAGCGGGACAATCTCCAGATAACGCGAGCGCGTGGTGGTGATGGTCGCCGTGGTGCCGTAGGACAGGCAGGCGGTCGTCGACTCCACCACGCCGGAACCGAGCACCTCGCAAGCCTTGTCGGAGCCCGCGGCAATCAGTGGCAGGCCCTCGGGGATCCCGGTATGGCGGCTGGCCTCGGCGGTGATGCGGCCCAGTTCTTCCCCTGGTTTGTGCAGGCTTGGCAGTTGCTCCGCGCGCACCGCCAGGGCCTGCCATTTCCAGTCCCGGGGTGCGGCCCAGCGCAGGTGCTTGAAGTCGAAGGGCAAGTAGCCCAC
Organism: Pseudomonas fluorescens; assembly: GCF_000730425.1. NCBI lineage: Bacteria > Pseudomonadati > Pseudomonadota > Gammaproteobacteria > Pseudomonadales > Pseudomonadaceae > Pseudomonas > Pseudomonas fluorescens. The sequence goes on from NZ_CP008896.1 coordinate 3,106,743, forward strand.
GCAGCACCCCACCGAGTCGACAAAACGCCCGGTCAGGCGATGGCTGAGGAATCCCGAGAGCAGCAGGAACTTGTCAGTGGCAGCCCAGATATCCGGTTGATGCTGGGCAATCCAGTTGGCCTCGGCCTGGGCGCGAAAGTAGTCCACCGTGGCCTCGGCGCCGATCAATTTGAACAGCCAACCCCAAGGGCCCTTGATCCCGCCCTCAGGCTCGCACTGGCGCTGGTCGAGCCAGAGGATTGCCGGGCGCAACGCCTGGCCCTGGGCGTCGACATTGATCAGCGTGCCGCGCTGGGTCGTCAGGGATACGCCCCGGATCAAACTGCGGTCGACGCCGGTCTGCGCCCACAACTGCTGGCACGCTTCCCCCAGCTTGCGCCAGTAATAATCCGGGTCCTGCTCGGCCCAGCCGGGCTGGCTGGAATAGTAGGCCTGCAACTCGACCTTGCCTTTGCCCAACAGGTTGCCCTGCAGGTCGAACAACAGCGCGCGGACACTCTGGGTGCCGTTGTCGATCGCCAGCACATAGTGTTTGCCGGGGGTATTGTTATCCACGAAGCTCTCTGTATTCATGAAGCGCTCTTCAGATCGAGGCGGAGGGAACGCTGTGATGGCGTTGCCAGAGTTGCAGGTAGCGCTGCTGTTCCTGTTCCCAGCGGGCGTCGTCCCAACCCAGGCGCGGCTGGCATAGCCGGCGGATGTCCGCCAGGTAGTGAACAGCGCCTTCGGCCAGGAGCAGGCCAAGGCGCGTGCGCCGCAGCAACAGGTCGTCCAAGTGCAGGACCATCTCGGTTTCGGCTGCGAAGGCCAGCTCCGCCCACAGGGTATCGCTGGCCCCGACACAGTCGCTGCCCAAGAGGCGTATCAGGCTGGCCAGGCGTGGCAGATCGCGGCCATGGCGCCCGGCCAGGCGGCGCAGGCCGGCGGCGCTCAGCTCGGGAATATCCAGCAGTGGCACGGCCTGGAACACCGCCGCGCCGTCATCCTCCAGGGGCTTGCCAAGCATCCCGGCACAAGCCCGCAACACCTCGATGGCCTGGGGCCGGAAGGTGGTCAGCTTGCCGCCCGCCAGGGTCACGCAACCCGGCTCCTGCCACAACACATGTTCGCGGGTTTCATTGGAGGGGTTGGTCTGGGAGTCGGCGGCGCCCACCACCGGGCGCACCCCGGACCAGGTGCACAGCACGTCCGCCGCAGTCACCTGGGCCTGGGGAAATGGCTGGGCGCAGGCCTCCAGCAGGTAGTCGAGTTCTTCACGGGTGATGCTCGCACCGAGGTCCAGATCCTCGCGATGATCCAGATCGGTGGTGCCCACCACGGTGGCCCCTTCCCAGGGAAAAACGAACACCGGACGACCGTCGCGCCGGTGCATGAAACTGAAGGCATGGGCCACCGGCAGGCGCCAGCCGGGCAGCAGCAAATGACTGCCACGCAAAGGCCGCAACTGGCGCTGTCCGCCGCCCGATTGCAGGCGCTCAGCCCAGGCGCCCGTAGCCACCGCCAGCACCGCGCAACGCACTTGCCTGACGGTGCCGTCTTCGGCGTCCTCGACCTCGACGCCACACACGCGCCCGTCCTCACGCAGCACCTGACGCACCCGCAGGCCGTTCAGCGCCCAGGCGCCATCGGCACGGGCCTCGGCCAACACGCGCATCACCAGGCGGGCATCGTCGGTCAGCGCATCGCGAAACTGCGAGGCTCCCAGCAGCCCCGGCTCCATGAGCCCCGGCGCCAGGTAGCGCAGTTGTGCAGGCTGATGGAACTGCCGGCTGCGGCAACCTGCCAGGGCGTCATACAGCCGCAGCAAGCCGCCGAACACCCGCGGCCCGGGGAACCTGCCGCGATAGTGCGGCATCAGGAAACTCATGGGCTCCACCAGCCCCGGGGCTTCGCCCATCAGGCGCTGGCGCTCGCGCACCGAATCACGGGCCAGGCGCCATTGGCCCTTGGCGATGTAGCGCAGGCCGCCATGGACCATTTTCGACGAACGGCTGGAGGTGCCCCAGGCAAAATCCCGTTGCTCCAGCAGCAGGCAGCGCCAGCCGCGACGGGCCGCCTCGCGCAGGATCCCGGCACCGCTGATGCCGCCGCCAATCACGATCAAGTCCCAGGTTTCATTCGCCAGTTGTGGGAGCGCAGCCTCGCGCCATGGGGCATTCCAGTCATCGCTCATGGGCCTAGTCTTCCAGCAGGGTGCCGGGGTTGAGGCGCCCGGACGGATCAAAATGCCGGCTCAGGCTGTGCAGCGCGGCCATCGCCAATTCGCCCTTCTCCCTCGGCAGGTAGGGCGCGTGGTCCTTGCCCACACCATGCTGGTGACTGATGGTGCCGTGGTTTTCGACGATGGTGCGGCTGGCTGCCTGCTTCAGCGCTTTCCAACGCTGCAGCGTGGCCGGGTAGTCCGCCGCCGGACGGAACACGTAGCTGGTGTAGATGCTCGAACCTTCGCCATAGACATGGGACAGATGGGTGAACACATGGACCCGCTCACCCTCGGCGGCCAGGCAGTCGCGCAGGCTGGCCTCGATAGCGTGCAGCAAGGTGTCGACATGGCACCAGTCGGTCGCGGTCTCCAGGGTGTCGACCACGTAGCCGGCGCGCCAGAGGTTCTCCCGCAGGTAGGGAAAGCGGAAACGGTTCTGTTGCCATTTCTTGCCCAGCAGGGTGCCGGTGAACACCCCGCCAAAGGCCTTGAGGTGCTGGCGCGCCTGACGCAACGACAGCGCATTCTGCCGACGATTGCCAGTGACTCCAAAGGTCAGCAGGCATTTGCCCTCGCCCGCGCCGCGTAGCGCCAGGTAGCGCTCCAGCCAGGCGATCTGCCGGGGGTGGCCGGCCAGCGCCAGCTGGGTCTGGGTTTCCATGGCATTGGACAGGCGCAGCATCGACAGTGGCACCCGTGCCTGCACCAGTTGCCGGATCGCCTGCAGGGCCCGGGGCCAGTCCGGCAGGAACACCCCATAGAAGCGCTCGTCCTCGGGCAGGGCACTGACCCGCACCTTGACCGTGGAAATGATGCCGAAGCGCCCTTCACTGCCCAACACCACCTCCCGCAGGTCTGGCCCCGCGGCCGAGGCCGGGAAACTCGGGATCTCCAGGGGTCCGGCGAACGTCTCCAGAGTGCCGCCGGCGAACAGTTGCTCGATCCGCCCGTAGCGCAACGATTGCTGGCCGCTGGAACGGCTGGCCACCCAGCCGCCCAGGGTCGACAGCTCCCAGGACTGCGGAAAGTGCCCCAGGGTGTAGCCTTTGGCGCGCAATTGGCTCTCGACCTGGGGGCCACTGGCACCGGGGCCGAAGGTGGCGATCAGGCTTTGCTCATCGAGGTCGAGCAGGCGATTCATGTGCGCCAGGGACACCGTCAGCACCGGGCGCGTGGACGCCGGCGGGTTGATATGCCCCGCCACGGAAGTGCCACCCCCATAGGGGATCAGACACAAGTCGGCACTTTCAGCCAGGGCCAGCAACTGGCGGATCTGCTCGACACTTTCCGGCAGGGCCACGGCATCGGGGTACCGGCCCAGCGCGCCTTCGCGCAGGGCCAGCCAGTCGGGCAGGCTCTGTCCGCGGGCATGCATCAGGCGGTCCCGTGGCTCGATACTGTAAAGCGGATGGGCCGCCAGGCGCGACGCGGGAACCCCCGCGAGGGCGCTGTCCAGGCTGGCGTCGGGCAGGGTCTGCCCGTCGCCCAATCGCTCACACAGAAACTGCGCCCCATGGGCAGGCATCTCCATCTGCGTGGTTTCTTCACCCCAGCCGTTCCAGCGTCGCATGCCTGTTTCTCCCCGCAGATCGTGTGATTTTCAGTCCTCCCATACTAATCAGCCCGCGCACGCTGTCACGGTCGCATCAGGACAGATGGAGTAGCCAATTGGGTCAATCGCGCCATTACCCGACGCCGCTACGGGAGCATTTACTTTAGTCACGATTTCAAATTACCTTGCGTGCCATCGACGCGCGCAAGGCACTGCCGCCGGCAACACCCCGCCAGGAACCCGATCATGCAGACACTCGGCTCTACCTCCGTCCCTCCTCTGCTGAAGTACCTGCGCCATGCCGAACAGCTCGGCGTGGCGACCGCCCCCGCGTTGGAAGCGGCCGGGATCGCTGCAGGCCAGTTGGACGACAACAGCCTGCGCCTGCCCGTGGAAGCCCACGAACGCCTGCTGGAGTATTTCTGCGAGCATTCCGGGGACTTGCTGTTCGGGCTCAACTCGGCCCGTTTCGTGTTGCCCAACTCGTGGAGCGTGCTGGGCTACATCACCATGAACTGCGCAACCCTGGGCGAGGCGATGAACCGCATCATGCCGTTCGAAAAACTGGTGGGCGACATGGGGACCAGCCGCGCAGAAATGGTCCATGACCAGGTACGGCTGATCTGGAACTGCCGCCACCAGCAGCCACACATCCGTCGGCACATGGTGGAGAACGTGCTGGCGTCCTGGCTGGTGTATGCCCGCTGGATCGCCGACACCGAACTGTCGCCCAGCCAAGTGTTGCTCGAACACCCTCTGCCGGACGGCGTACAACTGAGCCAATACGAGGATGTCTTCGGTTGCCCGGTGCTGTTCGAACAGCCCTGCTCGGCCCTGGTGGCGCCCTTGAGCTACCTGCAGACACCCCTGCGCCAGGCCGATGCGCAATTGCTGCGCACCCTGGAGGAACACGCCCTGGCCCTGATGGCCTCGCTGGACGATTCAACCCTGGCGCTGCGGGTGAAAAACGTCCTGCGCCAATTGCTCAAGGAAGGTCTGCCGCGCAAGGAACAGGTGGCCGAGCAGTTCGCCATGTCGGTGCGTACCTTGCAACGCCAGTTGCAGCAGGCGGGCACCTCCTACCAGCAGATCCTCGACGACCTGCGCCAGGAACTGGCCGAGCACTACTTGCTGCACAGCGACCTGCCGATCCAGGACATCGCCCAATACCTGGGTTTCACCGAACCACGCTCGTTCCACCGCACCTTCAAGAGCCGCACCGGCATGCCGCCGGGAGAGTATCGGCAGACCCATCGTGGCAGTTACCTGTAGGAGCCGGCTTGTCAGCGATAACGGTCGCTCAGGCGCCATCAACATCAGCAGTGCCGCCGGCCGCCCATGGATGCTCGACTCTCCCCCCAGGACTACCTGCCCATGACCCGCCGCCTCCTGCTTATCCTTGGCCACCCCGCGAGGGGCGGTATCGGGTTTACTCGGCACAGAGCGTTGAGCTGCTGACGTTTATCAAAAGAAGCGCGAGTTGATAACGCAGATCGAAGCCCTGCTGCAGGTGCATACAGCGGCGGTGGAGTTTGAGGGCCGCCTGGAGCAGCCCCATGCACAACCACGCAACCAGTACGTGCCCTGCCCCCAATTTGCCCCTCCCCCCCCTATCTGCTAGTGTCGCGCCCGTTTACCGTCAACCGGAATAGCCGCCATGGCCCGCAAAAAAGTTGCACTCGATTTCGAACAATCCCTCGCCGATCTGCAAACCCTGGTCGAGCGTCTGGAGAACGGCGAGTTGTCGCTGGAAGACTCGTTGACGGCGTTCGAGCAAGGCATTGGCCTGACCCGTGATTGCCAGAGCGCCCTGGCGCAGGCGGAGCAGAAGGTCCAGGTGTTGCTGGAGCGGGATGGGGAGTTGGCCGAAGAACCTTTCGACGCGGAACAAGCGCAATGATCGACGTTTATCAGGCCAGCAGTCAGGCCCGGGTCAATGCTGCGCTGCAACCGCTGTTCGTGGCGCCAAGCCCGGAATTGGCGCGGCTGTATGAAGCCATGCGCTACAGCGTGATGAACGGTGGCAAGCGCGTACGGCCATTGCTCGCCTATGCGGCCTGTGAGGCGCTGGGTGTGGACGCCGCGCAAGCCAATGGCGCGGCATGTGCGGTGGAATTGATTCATGCCTACTCGCTGGTGCATGACGACTTGCCGGCGATGGATGATGACGATCTGCGCCGCGGCCAGCCCACCACCCACAAAGCCTTCGACGAAGCCTGTGCGATCCTCGCCGGCGACGGCCTGCAAAGCCTGGCGTTCAGCGCCTTGCTTGATCCGCGCCTGAGCGATGTCAATGCCCAGACCCGCCTGCGCATGGTCACCGCGCTGGCCACGGCAGCGGGCCCGGCCGGCATGGTCGGGGGCCAGGCAATTGATTTGGGGTCGGTCGGCGTCAAGCTGGATCAGCAAGCCCTGGAGTATATGCACCGGCACAAGACCGGTGCACTGATCGAGGCTGCCGTGCACCTCGGCGCCCTGGCCAGTGGCCGCGCCGAAGCTGCACAGTTGGCCGCCTTGCAGACCTACGCCCGGGCCATCGGCCTGGCATTCCAGGTGCAGGACGATATTCTCGACGTGGAAAGCGATACCGCGACCCTGGGCAAGCGCCAGGGCGCCGATATTGCCCGGGACAAGCCGACCTATCCGTCGCTGCTGGGGCTGGAAGCCGCCAAGGCCTATGCCCTGGAACTGCGGGACCAGGCCCTGGCCGCCCTGCGACCATTCGACGCGGCAGCCGAGCCGCTGCGTGACCTGGCGCGGTATATCGTCGAGCGCCGCCACTGATTACAGCGGCCATTACCGCCGCATATCGGCCAAGTTCGGTGCTCCGCGTGGGCAGTTTGCGATGCTTGAGGTAAACTGCCGCCTCTTCTATACCTATAACGATTCGCCTGATGCCCACGACGTTTCAAGAGATTCCCCGCAAGCGCCCGACCACGCCTCTGCTGGACCGTGCCAACACGCCGGCCGGCTTGCGCCGCCTGGGTGAAGCCGAGCTGGAAACCCTGGCCGATGAGTTGCGCCTGGAATTGCTCTACACGGTCGGCCAGACCGGTGGGCATTTTGGTGCCGGCCTGGGCGTCATCGAGCTGACCATCGCGCTGCATTACGTATTCGACACCCCGGACGACCGGCTGGTGTGGGACGTGGGCCACCAGGCGTATCCGCATAAAATCCTCACCGGACGCCGCGAGCGCATGGCCACCTTGCGCCAGAAGGATGGCATTGCCGCCTTCCCGCGTCGCTCCGAGAGCGAGTACGACACCTTTGGCGTCGGCCATTCCAGCACCTCGATCAGCGCAGCGCTGGGCATGGCGATTGCTGCCCGCCTGCAAAACAGTGATCGCAAGGCAATTGCCGTGATCGGTGATGGCGCGCTGACTGCCGGCATGGCGTTCGAAGCGTTGAACCATGCGCCGGAAGTGGACGCCAACATGCTGGTGATCCTCAACGACAACGACATGTCGATCTCGCGCAACGTCGGCGGCCTGTCCAATTACCTGGCGAAGATTCTCTCCAGCCGCACCTACGCCAGTATGCGCGAGGGCAGCAAGAAGGTGCTGTCGCGTCTGCCTGGCGCGTGGGAAATTGCCCGCCGCACCGAAGAATACGCCAAGGGCATGCTGGTCCCCGGCACCCTGTTCGAGGAGCTGGGCTGGAACTACATCGGCCCGATCGATGGCCACGACCTGCCGACCCTGATTGCGACCCTGCGCAACATGCGCGACCTCAAGGGCCCGCAGTTCCTGCACGTCGTCACCAAGAAGGGCAAGGGCTTCGCCCCGGCGGAAGTCGACCCGATTGGTTACCACGCCATTACCAAGCTCGAACCGCTGGACGCCCCCGTGGCGGCGCCGAAAAAGACCGGCGGGCCGAAGTACTCCGGTGTGTTTGGCGAGTGGCTGTGCGACATGGCCGCCGCTGACCCGCGCCTGGTGGGCATTACCCCGGCGATGAAGGAAGGCTCTGACCTGGTGGCGTTCAGCGAGCGTTTCCCGCTGCGCTACTTCGACGTGGCCATCGCCGAGCAACACGCGGTGACCTTTGCCGCCGGCATGGCCTGCGAAGGCGCCAAGCCGGTGGTGGCGATCTACTCCACCTTCCTGCAACGCGGCTATGACCAGCTTGTTCATGATGTGGCCGTGCAGAACCTCGACGTGCTGTTCGCCATCGACCGCGCCGGCCTGGTGGGCGAAGACGGCCCGACCCATGCTGGCAGCTACGACCTGTCGTACTTGCGCTGCATCCCCGGCATGCTGGTGATGACCCCGAGCGACGAGAACGAGCTGCGCAAGATGCTCAGCACCGGCCACCTGTACAACGGCCCCGCGGCGGTACGCTACCCCCGTGGCAATGGCCCGAATGCAGTGATCGAGAAAGACCTGGAACCGATCGAGATCGGCAAGGGTATCGTGCGTCGCCAGGGCAGCAAGACCGCGTTCCTGGTGTTCGGCGTGCAACTGGCCGAAGCCCTGAAAGTGGCAGAGAAAATCGACGCCACGGTGATCGACATGCGCTTCGTCAAACCCCTGGACGAAGCCCTGGTGCGCGAGATTGCCGGCAGCCATGAGTTGCTGGTGACGGTTGAAGAAAACGCCATCATGGGCGGCGCCGGTGCAGCGGTCAGCGAGTTCCTGGCGCGGGAGAACATGCTCAAGTCGGTGCTGCACCTGGGCTTGCCGGACATTTATGTAGAACACGCCAAGCCGGCGCAGATGCTGGCTGAGTGTGGGTTGGATGAAGCGGGGATCGAGGCTGCTGTTCGCCAGCGCATGGCCTTGCTCGGCCTGTAACCCAATCCCCCGGTAAAAACCGGATCAAATTGTGGGAGCTGACTTGCCTGCGATAGCATCACCTCCGTCTATCTGAAAGACCGAGGTGTCTGCATCGCAGGCAAGCCAGGCTCCCACATTTGTTTTGTATTACCTTGGAACCCATGGACGGCCCATGAAACGCCTTCGATTTGCCCTGCCCCTGCTGTTATTGCCCACCCCGGACCTGCTCGCCGACACCCGCGACGCCGCCCTGAAACTCCCCGACGTGGTGATCAGCGCCAACCGCCAGGTGCAGGCGCGCAATGACAGCAGCGCCGCCAACACGGTCTTCACTCGCGACGATATCGACCGCCTGCAACCCTCCAGCCTCACTGACCTGCTCAGCCGCGTGCCCGGCGTGCAAGTGGCGCGCACGGGTGGCCGGGGCAGCTTGCCCGGAATTTTCATACGCGGCACCAAGTCGGCGCAAAGCCTGGTGCTGGTGGACGGCCAGCGGATCGCCAATGCCACCTCCGGCGACAGCGGCCTGCAATACCTGAATATCGATCAGATTGAACGGGTGGAAGTGCTGCGCGGGTCGCGCTCGGTGATTTACGGCAGCGACGCGATTGGCGGGGTGATCCAGGTGTTTACCCGGCGCAATGCCGGCCAGGGCCTGCAACCGCGCCTGAAACTGGGCTTTGGCAGTAACAACACCTGGGAGCGCAGCCTGGGCCTGTCGGGCGGTGATGAACGCACGCGCTTCAACCTGGGCGCGAGCCTGGATGACACCGCCGGTATCGACTGGAGCCACGCCTCCTTCCCCAGCGACCGCGACCATGATGCCTACCGCAACAAATCGGTGAGCCTGAACCTTAGCCATCAGTTCAGCGATGAGCTGGAGGTGGGTTTCAACCTGCTGGACAGCCGGGGCAGGTCAGAATATGACAACAGCTTTGGCCGCTATGACGTTGCCACTGGGCAAAGTGTCGGCCAGAAGCCCTATACCGATTACACCGTCAGCAGCGCCAGCGGCTACATCGATGCTCAGCTCAACGCGGTATGGCAGACCCGGATCGAGCTGGGCCACAGCGAAAACCGCGACACCAAGCACGACAAACTCAGCACTGACGCCAGCGTGTTCAACACCTACCGCGACTCGATCAACTGGCAGAACGACCTGGCGCTCGATCAGCAGAACAGCCTGATCCTGGGTGGCGATTGGTATGAAGACCGCTTTCACGGCAGCACCTCGTACAGCGAAAACAGCCGCTGGAACCGCGCCGCGTTTATCCAGCATCGCTTCAAGGGCGAGTGGTTTTCCACCGAACTGGGGCTGCGCCGCGACCAGAACCAGCAATTTGGTGGGCAGAACAGTTGGAGCGGTACGCTGACCTTGCCGGTCAATCGCGATAACGACCTGCTGCTCAGTTACAGCGAAGGCTTTCGCGCGCCGACGTTCAATGACCTGTACTACCCCGACACCCAATACAGCAACCCGGACCTGCAGCCTGAAACCTCGAAAAGCTACGAACTGCAATGGCGCAGCCAGCTCAACGACAGCACGCGCCTGGAAGCCTCGCTGTACCGCACCGACCTGAAAGACGCGATCATCCTGGACGCCAGCGGCAAGCCGCAAAACGTCGCCACCGCTCGCATCAACGGCTTCGAAGGTGCCCTCAAGCAGGAGTTGTTCGGCTGGCAAGGTAACCTGGGCGTGTCGATCATCGACCCACGCGACCGCAACAGCGGCCACACCCTCGCGCGCCGTGCCCGGCGCACGATGAATCTGGACCTGGACCGGCAGTTCGATCAGTTGAGCCTGGGCGCCAGCTGGCAGGCGATCAGCAGCAGCTACGACGCCGAAGACAACCGCAACCGCCTCTCGGGCTACTACCTTGTGGGATTGCGCAGCGGCTGGGCGCTGAATCGGGAAGTCGCGTTGTCGCTGAAGGTCGATAACCTGCTGGATCGCCGCTATTCAAGGGCGTGGTACAGCTATGACGAGCCGAACTTCCAGAACAACCAGCCGTATCGGGAAGAAGGCCGGACGTGGATGGTTGGGGTGACGTGGACGCCGCAGCTCTGATCCAAGGACCTCATCGCTAGCAAGCCAGCTCCTACATTGACCAACGCAATCTACTGTAGGAGCCAGCTTGCCGGCGATAACGATCTCAACGGTTCGGCGCAATCACCTGACACAACCTCGCCACCGCTTCCACCATCTGCCCACTGGGCCGCTCCAGCCCTTTGTCCGGCACGATCAGCAAGCGCCCTCGGGCCACTGCCGTCACCTGGGGCCAGGCCTTCCACTCGTTCAATTGCGCTTGATCCGCCGCCAGGATCACCTCGGGATCACGCTGCAACACCGACTCGATACTGACCTGCGGGGCGGGCAACTTGAGGTCGTCAAACACATTGCGCGCGCCACACACACTGAGCGCATCGCTGATGATCTGCCCACCACCCACGGTGTACAGCGGCTGGTTCCACACTTGGTAGAACGCCCGCAACGGCTCGCTGCGGTGATAGCGCAGGCCCAGCTCGGCCAAGCGTTGGCGCAAGCGGGCAGCCAGCTGGCGGCCATCCTCAGCGCGCCCCAATTGCCTGGCAATGGCTTCGATCTGGCTGCCCAGTTGCTCAAGGCTATGGGGTTCGGCGACGTAGATCGGGATGTTCAAGCCCTTGAGTTGCTCGCGCTGGGCGGGGCCGACGCTGCCGGGCCAGAGCAGTAGCAAGTCAGGTTGCAGGCTGAGCAGGCGCTCCATATCCAACTGCCCGTAACGCCCCACCGAGGGCACGTCGCGCAGCGCGTCAGGCCGTTCGCCGCCGTCGAGTACACCCACCAACAGGTTGGTAGCGCCCAGTTCAACGACGATTTCAGATAAGGACGGCGCGAGGCTGATCACCCGCTCGACCGCCGTCGCCGAGGCGTTGGCGGCCAGCAGCAGAACCGCCAGCCAGAGGCGCATCAACCGAGCTGACGCGGGATGCGATAGAGGTAGAACAGCACCAGGGTCGACAGGGCCAGGAGAAACAGCGGCACCGCTTCCAGGCCGACGAACACCGCCAGCGCGCCGATCCAGGCCGGGAATGCCGCGACCAGCAACGCCGTGCGCCGGCGGGCCGCCAGAGTGATCCACGCAGCCGGTTCTTCAGGCGTATCGAGGGCCCTGGAGGTGGCGATCAGTGCATGTTTGTAACCATGGAAGTAGCGCAGGCTGGCAAACATCGATGCAACACCGGCGATAAAGAACGGCATCGCCAGTACCGGCAACAAGGGCTCGCCTTTGCCAAATACCAGGTTGATCACGAACAACGGCAGCACCGCCAGCGCCAGGTACTGCCACCAACTGAAGGACAGCCGCCGCTTGACCTGGCCACGCGTCACGCCCGGTCGACCTCGCCCTGGTGCTCGTTGCCCATCATATGGTCGAGCTTGCTGGCCTTGGTCGCCAGGTAGAGTCTGTTGTGCGGGTTATGCCCGGTGTGCAGCGGCACACGTTCGGCAACGGTGATGCCCATCTCGGTCAAGGCCTTGACCTTGCGCGGGTTGTTGGTCATCAGGCGCAGGGACTGGATACCCAGGTGCTCGAGCATCGGCAGGCAGATGCCGTAGTCACGCTGGTCGGCGGCAAAGCCCAGGCGCTCATTGGCTTCCACGGTATCGGCGCCACCGTCTTGCAGTTCGTAGGCGCGGATCTTGTTCAACAAGCCAATGCCACGACCTTCCTGGCGCAGATACAGCAGCACGCCACGGCCTTCCCGGGCAATGGCTTGCAAGGCGGCTTCCAGTTGCGAGCCACAGTCGCAGCGCTGGCTGAACAGTGCGTCACCGGTCAGGCATTCGGAATGCACGCGGCCCAGGACCGGGGCGCCATCGGCCACATCGCCCAGGCTGAGCACGACATGTTCGCGCCCGGTGGCTTTTTCAAGAAAGCCATGCATGGTGAACGTGGCAAATGGGGTAGGCAGCTTGGAAGCTGCGACGAAAACGACGGGCACCGTGTGCTCCTGATTTCAAACTTCACAGAAGCGGGCATTGTAACAGCACGCTTCTATAGACGCTTAAGCTGAATTATCGCTGATAAAGATCAATCGGTTTGATTGGCCTTCGCCTTGGTTCTATGCACGACCACGGTGTTATGTAGCCGCGATCAGAACGGATAGGGTTGATTCCAGCGCTGGAAAATCGGTTTCAACTCGCCGCTTTTCACCAGCGACTCCATGCGCCGGTCAAACAACGCCATCAGCGCCCGCCCCCGCTCATTGTCGGCAAACCCCAGGAACAACGGGAGGTCGGCAATGTGCGTGAGCTTGAACGCTGACGGATCATCGGCTTGGCCAAGGATGTATTTCAATTCGGCCAAGGCATCAATGTAGAAGTCGGCCCGCCCGTGCTGGAGCATCGGCAGAATCCCGCCACGCCGCTCGATCTGGTTGAAACGGTGAATATTGGGCAGGTACTCCTCGTACTTGTAGCCGCGCACCCAGGCCAGGCGGTAAGTGCCCAGGCTCACCAGGGTCGGTACCGGGCTGCTGGCCAGGCCCAGGGCGTAGATGTGGTCGGAGTCATAGTTCCAGCGAGCGTACAGCACGCCCTCTGCTTCATCGTGATAGGAGCCGACCCAGGCATCCACTTTGCCACGCCGGGCCAGGCCGACCGAGCGGGTGTAAGGCACACTGCGAATCTTGACCTTGACCCCGGCCGGTTCGAAGATTTCCCGCAATACATCCCAGGCCAGGCCGCTGCCGTCGGCGTTGGTGTAGTCATTCCAGGTTTCACTGGCCAGGCGGATCTGGCCGGGCACTTCGGGGAAGTCATCGGCCCACCCGGGCGATGCGGCAACACACAACAGGATCAGCAACCAGCGACGTAGCCCCATGATGACGTCCTCCTGGGAAAAGCGATCTTTTCTACAACGCTGTAAAGGGTAGCGCAGCGCGCCGTATCACGGCGTCTCGCGAAAATGCTGATAACCGCGCACGGTCGGGGTGATGTCGCTGCCACTGGCATCCAGCAGCCTCACGCCCGCTCCCGCCTCCACCCGCCCGACGACATGCACCGGCCAACCGTCGGCCAGCAATGGCGCCAGTTCAGCAGGCGGCAAGGTGAACGCGAGGACGTAATCGTCGCCACCGCTCAAGGCCGCAGACCGCGCCCCGTCATCGCCGAGAAAGGCCAGCAGTGCCGCCGACAGCGGCAGCCGTTGCCGCTCGATCACCAGGCTTACGGCGCAAGCCTTGGCGATATGCCCACAATCGGCCAGCAGGCCATCGGAGATATCCAGCGCAGACGTAGCCTTGCCACGCAACGCCATGCCCAACGCCAGCTGCGGTTGCGGCGACCAATAGTGGTCCAGCAGCGGTTCGGCGATTTGAGCGGCGGCGCTTCGCTGACCCAATACCAACGGCAAGGCTCCAGCCCCATTGCCCAGCTCACCACCGACACACAACAGGTCGCCCGGCTGCGCACCACTGCGGGTCAGCGCCTGCCCTGCCGGGACACGGCCAAACACGGTGACGGTCAGGCTCAGCGGCCCACGGGTAGTATCGCCGCCCACCAACCCCACACCACAGCGCTGGGCCATGACGTTCAAACCCTGGGCATAGCGTTGCAGCCAATCGGCGGCGACCGTAGGCGTGGTGAGCGCGAGGGTAAATGCCAGGGGATAGGCGCCCATGGCCGCCAGGTCGCTGACTGCCACCGCCAGCGAGCGCTGGCCGAGCAGGAACGGGTCGCAGGGGTCGGCAAAATGCACGCCGGCCACCAGGGTATCAGTAGAAATCGCCAGCTGTTCCCCGGAGGGAACCGCCAGCAAGGCGCAGTCGTCGCCAATCCCCAGGGCAATGCCTTCGCCGCCTTGCGCGCAGGGCGCGGCGGCGAAGTAGGTGCGGATCAGCTCGAACTCGCCCATCAGGGAGTCAAGCGCAGGCTAGCGCTTGTACGCCTTCACTTCGGCGTCACGCAGGCGCGGGGCCAGCTTGTCGAGCACGCCATTGACGAACTTGTGACCGTCGGTCGAGCCGTAGACTTTCGCCAGCTCGATACCTTCGTTGATCACTACGCGGTAAGGCACGTCGACGCGATACAGCAGTTCCCAGGCGGACAGGCGCATCACGCACAGCTCGACTGGGTCCAGTTCTTCGATGGTCAAGTCCAGGCAAGGCGCCAGGGCCGTATCGATCTCGGTCAGGTGCGCATGCACACCGTGCAGGATGTCGTGGAAGTACGGCAGGTCGGCGAAGGTGAAATCGTTGTCGACGCGAAACTGTGCTTCGATCTCGTTCAACGAAGCCCCGGCCAGGTGACGCTGATACAGCGCCTGGGTCGCCAACTGACGAGCAGCGCGACGCTTCTCGTTCTTGGAAGGCTTGCCGGCATCCGCAGGACGTGGCTCGCGAGGGTTGAAACGATCGCTCTCGTCGGAAATCACTTGGCCTCCAACTGCGACAGCAGGCTGACCATTTCCAGCGCGGACAGGGCAGCTTCAGCGCCTTTGTTACCGGCCTTGGTGCCGGAACGCTCGATGGCTTGTTCGATGGAGTCAACGGTCAGTACGCCGAAGGCCACTGGCACGCCAAACTCCATGGACACCTGGGCCAGGCCCTTGGTGCACTCGCCAGCCACGTATTCGAAGTGCGGGGTGCCGCCACGAATGACCGCGCCCAGGGCGATGATCGCTGCGTATTCGCCTTGCTGGGCAACTTTCTGCGCAACCAGTGGAATTTCGAAGGCGCCAGGGGCACGGATAATCGTGATATCGCTTTCGCTCACACCGTGGCGAACCAGGGCGTCCACGGCACCGCTTACCAGGCTTTCAACCACGAAGCTGTTGAAACGGCCAACCACCAGGGCGTAGCGGCCTTTGGGGGCGATGAAGGTACCTTCGATGGTCTTCAGGGTCATTCGACAAATCTCTTAAAGAGCCGGGACGCGTCTCTGACGCGCCCCTTAGTGATATTTGAACCGCGAACAAGGCGCGACAATCGCCGGCCTTTATTCGGAGGGCACGTATTCTACTACTTCCAGGTCGAAACCGGATATCGCATTAAATTTCATGGGCGCACTCATCAGGCGCATTTTGCGCACGCCCAGGTCACGCAGGATCTGCGAACCCGCACCGACGATGCTGTAGGTGGTCGGTTTTTTCACCGGCACCTGCTCAGCACTTTCGCGGATATGCGCCAGCAGCACATCGCCATCCACCGGGTTGCCCAACAGCAGCACGACACCGCTGCCTGCCTCGGAAACCGCGGCCATGGCGGCTCGCAGGCTCCAACGGCCCGGCTGCTTGACCATCAACAGGTCACGCAGCGGGTCCATGTTGTGTACCCGCACCAGGGTCGGTTCTTCGGCGCAGATGTTGCCCAGGGTCAGGGCCATGTGCACGTCGCCTTCCACCGAATCACGGTAGGTCACCAGGTTGAAATGCCCCAGTTCGCTGTCCAGCGGCTGCTCGGCAATCCGCTGAACGGTACGTTCGTGGATCATCCGGTAGTGAATCAGGTCGGCGATGGTGCCGATCTTGATGTTGTGCTCGGAGGCAAAGGCTTCCAGCTCCGGGCGACGGGCCATGGTGCCGTCGTCGTTCATCACTTCGCAGATCACCCCGCTCGGCTCGAAACCGGCCATGCGCGCCAGGTCGCAAGCGGCCTCGGTGTGGCCGGCACGGGCCAGGGTGCCACCCGGCTGGGCCATCAGCGGGAAGATATGGCCAGGGCTGACAATGTCTTCGGCCTTGGCGTCTTTGGCCGCCGCCGCCTGTACGGTGCGGGCGCGGTCAGCGGCGGAGATGCCGGTGGTCACGCCGGTGGTCGCTTCAATGGATACGGTGAACTTGGTACCAAACCCTGAACCATTGCGCGGCGCCATCAGCGGCAGCTTGAGCAGTTCGCAGCGCTCGCGGCTCATGGGCATGCAGATCAGCCCACGGGCGTGCTTGGCCATGAAGTTGATGTGTTCCGGCTGGCACAACTCGGCAGCCATGATCAGGTCGCCTTCGTTCTCGCGGTCTTCGTCATCCATCAGGATGACCATCTTGCCTTGGCGGATATCTTCAACCAGTTCTTCGATGCTATTGAGCGCCACGCGGCACCCCCTTGGTCAGGATTTCAGGTAGCCGTTAGCGGCCAGAAAACTTTCGGTGATGTTACTGCTGGTTGGCTCTGCGGCCTTTTCGCCCAACAGAAGGCGCTCCAGGTAACGGGCAAGCAAGTCCACTTCCAGGTTCACCCGGCGACCCGGCTGGTACGAGGCCATGATGGTTTCGCTGAGGGTATGGGGAATGATGGTCAGTTCGAATTCGGCGCCATTCACGGCGTTCACGGTCAGGCTGGTGCCATCGACAGTGATCGAGCCTTTGTGGGCGATGTACTTGGCCAGCTCTTTCGGCGCACGGATGCGAAATTCCACGGCCCGCGCGTTTTCGCTGCGCGCCACCACTTCGCCGACGCCGTCGACATGGCCGCTGACCAGGTGGCCGCCCAGGCGGGTGGTCGGGGTCAGGGCTTTTTCCAGGTTCACCGGGCTACCGGCCTTGAGGTCGTTCATCGCCGTGCAGTCCAGGGTTTCCCGGCTGACGTCGGCGGCAAAGCCGTTGCCCGGCAGTTCGATGACAGTCAGGCACACGCCGCTGACGGCGATGCTGTCGCCCAGCTTGACGTCGCCAAGGTCCAGCTTGCCGGTTTCAACCAGCAGGCGTACGTCGCCGCCTTTGGGGGTCATGGCGCGGATGCTGCCGATGGATTCGATAATGCCGGTGAACATGGCCTTCTCCTGGAAAACGGTACGGGCGCCTGGGCGCCCGGTCGGAATTATACGCTCGCTGCTGGCACAGGGATGGCAGTGACTCGCCAGTCGTCGCCTACAGCGCGCATTTGCGTGATCTTGAGTTGGGGGGCGTCGGCCAGTTTCTCAAGCGGCCAGTCCAACAAAGGCCGGGCGGCGGAGCCCAGGAACTTGCCAGCGATGAAAATCACGTACTCGTCAACCAATCCCTGCTGGGCAAACGCGCCCGCCAGGCTTGGACCGGCCTCCACCAGCACCTCGTTGACGCCACGGGCCGCCAGGGCCACCAGCGCCGAGCGCAGGTCGACCTGGCCGTCGACACCCGGCACCACCAGGCATTCGGGGCCACGGGGGAATTGGTTTTCCGGGGTCACGCAGGTGATGACCAGGGCCGGGCCGGCCTTGAAGAAAGGTGCGTTGAGCGGCACCCGCAGGCGGCCGTCGATCAGCACCCGCAGCGGTGGACGCGACATGGCCAGGGCGGTGGTTTGCGCATCCAGGCCCAGTTCGGCGGCACGCACGGTCAGGCGTGCGCCATCGGCCAGCACGGTATCGGCCCCGGTCAGCACCACACTGGCCTCGGCACGCAGGCGCTGCACAGCGGCGCGGGCGGCGGGGCCGGTGATCCATTGGCTCTCGCCACTGGCCATGGCGGTGCGACCGTCCAGGCTCATCGCCAGCTTGACCCGCACGAAGGGCAGGCCATGTTCCATGCGCTTGAGGAAGCCTGGGTTGAGCGCGCGCGCTTGGGCTTGCAGCACACCGCTGCGAACTTCGATACCGGCTTGCGCCAAACGCTGCATGCCGCGCCCGGCCACTTCAGGATTCGGGTCCTGCATGCCAGCCACCACACGCGCAACACCCGCGGTTACCAAGGCATCAGCGCACGGTGGCGTGCGCCCATGGTGGCTGCAAGGTTCGAGGGTCACATACACCGTGGCGCCACGCGCCTTGTCACCGGCAGCGCGTAGGGCATTGGGCTCGGCATGGGGCTCGCCGGTGCGCTCGTGCCAGCCTTCGCCGACAATCTGCCCATCGCGCACAATCACACAGCCGACACGGGGGTTGGGGTGGGTGGTGTACAGGCCCTTGCGCGCCAATTCGAGCGCACGGGCCATGTAATGGGCGTCGAGCACCGCCTGTTCTGCAGAAGGAGGGTTCATTCTTTGACCGGCTCACGGGCCAGGCGGTCGATCTCTTCGCGGAACTCGTTGAGGTCCTGGAAGCGTCGATACACCGAGGCGAAACGAATGTAGGCAACTTCGTCGAGCTTTTGCAGCTCGCCCATCACCAGTTCTCCAACCACCAGGCTCTTGACCTCGCGTTCACCGGTCGCCCGCAGCTTGTGCTTGATATGCACCAGCGCCGCTTCCAGCCGCTCGACACTCACCGGGCGTTTTTCCAGGGCGCGCTGCATACCGGCGCGCAGTTTGTCTTCGTCGAAGGGCTGGCGGCTGCCGTCGGACTTGATCAGCCGCGGCAATACCAATTCGGCGGTTTCAAAGGTGGTGAAACGTTCACCGCAGGCCAGGCATTCGCGCCGGCGACGCACTTGATCGCCCTCGGCGACCAGACGCGAGTCAATGACCTTGGTGTCGTTGGCACCGCAGAAGGGACAGTGCATGGTGGCAGGCAACAAAAAAAGGGAGGGCCATGGTAGCGCATCCCCGTGGCAAGACAAGCCATAGCCTTTACGGTATATAGGCTGACTATTATGTTTCTTGTGTTCAGTTCACGGATTTTTGCCCTTTTTGGAGCCGTACATGCCGTTACGACCGCTGGTTTTACTCACGATGTTCAGTTTTCTGGTCGCCTGCAGCAGCGAAGCGCCAAAACCAGCGGCCCCGCAACCTGCGCCGCAACAAGAGAAAAAAATCCCTGGCCAGGAGCCGCTCGGGCCATTGCCGTCCTACCAGCGCGAAGTCAGTGGCACCCTCAATGGTGTGCCGGCCGGCGCCGAAGTGGAGTTGGCGCTACTGGTGATCGACGAACGCAGCCGCCCGCAACAACTGCTGGCCAGCAGCGTGCTGATCGGCAACAACAAACCACTGGCCTTCCGCCTGCGCTTCAACCCACAAGCGTTCCCCGCCGGTGCCCGCGTTGAGCTGCGTGGTCGCGCCAGCCAGTCCGGGCAGTTGATCCTGCATCTGCCGGCGGTGCGTATCCAGCAGCCGATCACCCAGACCACCGGGCCCCTGCAACTCGTTCGCGCCCCATGACGCCACCGCTGCACCTGCAACGGGCCTTGAGCGAACTGATCGGTGACGCGCAACTGGTGCCCTGCCCGTTGCCGGGCACCGACCTGTCGTTATGGCTGCTGGACGCCGACAACATGGACCGCGCCTTCAGTCCCGAGGAAACCCGACGCATCCTGCACGAGCCGCCCTACTGGAGCTTCTGCTGGGCCAGCGGCCTGGCACTGGCCCGCTACCTGGCGGCCAACCCGCAATGGGTGGCGGGCAAGCGCGTCCTGGATTTTGGCGCCGGCTCAGGCGTTGCGGGGATTGCCGCAGTGAAAGCCGGCGCCCTGGAAGTCGTGGCCTGTGACCTGGACCCGCTGGCACTCGGCGCCTGCCGTGCGAATGCCGAACTCAATGGCGTAACGCTGGGCTATTCGGCGGATTTCTTTGCCGAGGCCGACCGTTTCGACCTGATTCTGGTGGCGGACGTGCTGTACGACCGGGCGAACCTGCCGCTGCTGGATCAATTCCTCAGCCGCGGGCGAGAAGCGTTGGTCGCCGATTCGCGGGTGCGGGATTTCCAACATCCGGACTATCAACGGCTGGGGATCCTGGAGGCATTGACGTTGCCGGACCTGGCGGAGCCTTGGGAGTTTCGCAGGGTGAGTCTGTATCATTCGCGCAGGCCTTGAGGCCATCGCCGGCAAGCCAGCGCCTACAGTGCCGGTTTGCCCCGCCCGCGCTTTCAGCCAACCCCACCAGGCCTTATAGTTGCCCCATTCCCGCTTTCTTCGAGATCCCCCATGAGTGAGCCCACGCCCTACATTTTCGATGTCACCACTGCCACCTTCGATCAGGCCGTCATCGAAAACTCGTTCCACAAACCCGTGCTGGTGGATTTCTGGGCCGAATGGTGTGCGCCATGCAAGGCGCTGATGCCGTTGCTGGCGCAGATTGCCGAGAGTTATCAGGGTGAGCTGCTGTTGGCCAAGGTCGATTGCGAGGCCGAGCAGGACATTGTTGCGCGCTTTGGTATTCGCAGCCTGCCGACCGTGGTGCTGTTCAAGGACGGCCAACCGGTGGATGGGTTTGCCGGGGCGAAGCCGGAGTCTGAGATTCGCGCGCTGCTGGAGCCCCATGTGCAGATGCCGCCCCCTGCGCAGGCGGACCCGCTGGAGCAGGCCCAGGCGCTGTTTGCCGAGGGGCGTATCAGTGAGGCCGAGGCTGTGCTGGTGGCCTTGCTCGGTGAGGACAACACCAATGCCGGCGCATTGATTCTCTACGCGCGCTGCCTGGCCGAGCGTGGCGAACTGGGCGAAGCGCAGGCCGTGCTCGATGCAGTCAAGAGCGACGCGCACAAGGCGGCGCTCGCCGGCGCCAAGGCGCAGATCACGTTCCTGCGCCAGGCCGCCGAGTTGCCAGACGCCGCCGACCTCAAGGCCCGCCTGGCGCAAAACCCGCAGGATGATGAAGCGGCGTATCAGTTGGCCGTGCAGCAATTGGCCCGCCAGCAATACGACGCGGCACTGGAAGGCTTGCTCAAGTTGTTTATCCGTAACCGCAGCTACAGCGAAGGCCTGGCGCACAAGACGCTGCTGCAAGTGTTCGAGTTGCTGGGCAACGACCACCCGCTGGTCACCGTGTATCGCCGCAAGTTGTTCGCCGCGCTGTACTAATCAGCGATCCAACTGTACTGCGGCGTATCCCCGCCGCTGGACACCTTCACCTTGGCGCTATGGCGCAAGCGCACTAACAGGCGCTTGCCCGCCTGGGCGCTGCCGGCCAGCCCTTCGAGGCGATCCGACAACTCCAGCCCACTGAGTTGCCCAGCCTCACGCAGCAGGGCCTGGGCGGCCTGCCACAGGTTCGAGTCCTGATTGACCGCTGCCGGCATGGCAGGCTCTGCGCCCGTCGCTGGCGTGGCCGCCTGCAGGTGCACGCCCAGTCGCGCCCAATCGCTATCGTCCAACTCCAGGGTCAAGTCCACGGGCAGCTCGCCGATGGTTCCACGAATTCGCATCATTGCTCGTCCTCCAGCATTTTTCTGACGAGCATGCTCCCACGCGTCTTGCGCAACGCCAAGCGGACGGTCAAACTCTCGGCACATTTTGTTATAAGATCACATAACAAAACATTCATTCACGCCCTGGAGTCTCTCTATGCGCCGCCTGCTGCTCGCTTTGCCGTTTGCCCTGTTGCCACTGGCTGCCCAGGCCGCTGACGAACACCATCACGACCACGATCATGAACACGGCAGCCTTGGCGCCCATGAGCATGGCGTTGCCCGCCTGAACGCGGTGCTCGATGGCAAGGCGCTGGAACTGGAGCTGGAAAGCCCGGCGATGAACCTGGTGGGCTTTGAGCACCTGGCCACCACCGACGCCGACAAAGCCAAGGTCGCCGCCGCCCGCAAGCAGTTGGAGCAACCCATGGCACTGTTCAATCTGCCCAAGGCCGCCGGTTGTGCAGTCAGCAGCCAGGAACTGGAAAGCCCCCTGTTTGGCGATAAACCAGAAGATGATCATGACCACGCCACCGATGGCAAAGGCGCCGCCGCCCATGACCATGATCACAGTGAAATCCACGCCCGCTACCAGATCACTTGCGCCAGCCCCGACGCGCTGAAGAACCTCGACCTGGCGAACCTCTTCAAGACCTTCCCCGCCACCCAGAAAATTCAGGTACAACTGATCGGCCCGAGCGGCCAGCAGGGTGTTGAAACGACGGCCAAGACTGCCACTCTGAAATTCTGACTCCACACGCTCAACTGTAGGCGCTGGCTTGCCTGCGCCTACAGTTGAGCGCGCTCAGCAGGTGATATTGAGTTCCCATGACCCAAGCACTGATCGAACTGTCCGGCCTGGGCTTTAACTGGCCAGGTCACCCCCAGTTGCTGGATATCCCCGCGTTTCGCCTGGAGCCTGGGGAAACCCTGTTTCTCAAGGGCCCCAGCGGTAGCGGCAAGACCACCCTGTTAGGCTTGTTGGGCGGTGTGCAGAAACCCACGCGTGGCAGCATTCGCTTGCTCGGCCAGGAGCTGACCGAACTGTCGGCCGGTGCCCGCGATCGGTTTCGGGTCGACCACACCGGCTACATCTTCCAGCAGTTCAACCTGCTGCCGTTTCTGTCGGTGCGCGAGAACGTCGAACTGCCTTGCCACTTCTCCAAACTGCGGGCGCAACGGGCGATCCAGCGTCATGGCAGTGTCGACCAGGCCGCCGCGACCCTGCTCGCGCACCTTGGCCTCAAGGATCCGGGCTTGTTGGAGCGCCGCGCCGATGCGCTGTCCATCGGCCAGCAACAACGGGTCGCCGCCGCCCGAGCGCTGATCGGCCAGCCGGAACTGGTGATCGCCGACGAGCCGACCTCGGCCCTGGACCACGACGCCAGGGAAGCCTTCCTTCAACTGCTGTTTACCGAATGCCGCGAGGCGGGTGCCAGCCTGTTGTTCGTCAGCCATGACCAGAGCCTGGCTTCGCTGTTCGACCGCCACCTGTCGCTGGCCGAGCTCAATCGCGCCGCCACGCCGCCCGAGGTTTGAGATGTATTTGTTCCGTCTAGCCATGGCCAGCCTGGCAAACCGCCGCTTTACCGCGCTCCTCACCGCATTCGCCATCGCCCTGTCGGTGTGCCTGTTGCTGGCAGTAGAACGTGTGCGTACCGAGGCCCGCGCCAGCTTTGCCAGCACCATCAGCGGCACCGACCTGATCGTCGGCGCCCGTTCCGGCTCGGTCAACCTGCTGCTGTACTCGGTCTTTCGCATCGGCAACGCCACCAACAACATCCGCTGGGACAGCTTCGAGCACTTTGCCGCCAGCCCACAGGTGAAATGGGCAATCCCCATATCCCTCGGCGACTCCCATCGCGGTTACCGGGTGATGGGCACCACCCAAGCCTACTTCGAGCACTACCAGTACGGTCGCAAGCAGAACCTGCAGTTGGCCAGTGGCCGGGCGTTTGCCACTGACCCGTTCGAGGTGGTGCTCGGCGCCGAAGTGGCCGACGCCCTGCATTACAAGCTCGGCGATCCATTGGTGCTGGCCCACGGCGTGGCGGTGGTCAGCCTGGTCAAGCACGATGACAAGCCGTTTACCGTGGTCGGTATTCTGCAGCGCACCGGCACCCCGGTAGACCGTACCCTGCATATCAGTCTCGGCGGCATGGAGGCGATTCATATCGACTGGCACAACGGCGTGCCGGCCCAGGGCAAGGGCCGGATCAGTGCTGACCAGGCGCGCAATATGGACCTCACGCCGCAAGCCATCACCGCGTTTATGCTGGGGTTGAACAACAAGATTTCGACCTTTGCCCTGCAACGGCAGATCAACGAATTCCGTGGCGAGCCGATGCTGGCGATCCTGCCAGGCGTGGCCTTGCAAGAGCTGTGGAGCATGATGGGCACTGCGGAAAAGGCGCTGTTCGTGATCTCGCTGTTTGTGGTGCTGACCGGGTTGATCGGCATGCTCACGGCGATCCTCACCAGCCTCAATGAGCGCCGCCGGGAAATGGCGATCCTGCGCTCCGTGGGCGCGCGGCCCTGGCATATTGCGAGCCTGCTGATTTTCGAGGCCTTCGCCCTGGCCCTGGCCGGGGTGGTGGCGGGGCTTGGCCTGCTGTATGTGTGTATCGCTGCGTCCCGTGGCTATTTACAGGCCAATTACGGCCTGGACCTGCCGTTGGCGCTGCCCAGCCCGTATGAATGGACGCTGCTCGCCGGTATCCTGGTCGCCGCCCTGCTGATGGGCAGCGTGCCGGCCTGGCGCGCCTATCGCCAATCCTTGGCCGATGGCCTGTCGATCCGATTATGAGGAAAGCCTCGATGCGCCGTGCCCTGCTTGCGCTGTTATGGATGGTGGCCCTGCCCGCGTGGGCCGAGGCGCCCCGGGACTTGTCGTGGCAAGAAATGATTCCGCCGGACGCACCGGTGGAGGTGCCCAACATGACGCCGTTGCACGACCTGTCGAACATGGCCGACGCCCTGTCGGCGGAAGCCGCGCCAGCCGCCAAGCAGGATTTGCCCAACGCGCCGGTGGTGACCAAACTGAACGGCCAGCAGATCCGCCTGCCGGGCTATATCGTGCCGCTGGAGGTCAGCGAGGAAGGCCGCACCACCGAGTTCCTGCTGGTGCCTTACTTCGGCGCCTGCATCCATGTGCCGCCCCCACCGTCGAACCAAATCGTGCATGTCAGGAGCGAGATCGGCGTGAAGCTCGAAGAGCTGTACCAGCCGTATTGGATCGAAGGACAGATGCAGGTCAAGCCTTCCACCAGCGAACTGGCGGATGCGGGCTACCAGATGGATGCCGAGAAGATCTACGTCTACGAGATGGCGGAATAAAGCTGTATTCAAGAGCACCGAAAAGCCAATGTGGGGCTGGCTTGCCTGCTCCCACACAAGCTCTGCGCTACCTGAATTTCACCAGCAGGGCGACAACCGCCATCCCAATGCAAGAAGCGATCACCAGTGTCACATCGATAATCAAAAGCCGCTTCAGGTATGGTGGGAAATTTTCAAGATCTGCAGGGTTTACATCGCCCATACGGATATACGCCTTAGGCCACACTACCATTCCGCAAATTTTCGCCATTTCCAAGAGAGACCAGATCACCCCACGCTTGCCTAGGCTCGGCCCCCAGGCATAAATGTAACGGCTATTCCTCAAGGCCTCTTTCAGTGCGTCTAGGTGACAATGAGTCAGGTAAAGACTGAAAACCATACTCACAAGTGCGAGCAGACCTGGGCTGCCGGAAACAACGATCGCAACCCATAAAGGCCAAGTGTCGATACTGCTCATGGTTGTGTAACTTCGTAAAGTTTCTCACCCAGGTATTCGCCCCCCACACCACCAAGGGTCGTACCTATCCATGAACCAGTTCCTACCAAGGCTGCAACACAGACAACTCCCCCTATACCTGTAGACACACCAAGCGCTGCGCAGAATGGTCCGCCGGCCATTTGGCCCAGCCGTCCACCCGCAATGCCACCGGAGGTGGATAAGCTAAATTGTCCACCTTCAGTAAACTTGACCCTCTCACAAGCCACCCCCGAACCGGCGTTACACACCTCCTGTATAGCCAACAACGACGACACACCACCAATTCCAATCCCGATATACCCTCCCGCCTTCATATACTGGGCCGCCCGGCTGGTCGCTTCGACATGACTGGCATAACCCGGAATCTGCCCCGGCGCGCCGGCCTTGCTCCAGTGGTGCACCAGGCTTCGACTGGAAATGCCCAATGCCGTTTTCAACTTGGGATGATCGCCCAGACTTGTCTGGCCCCGCAGCCGGGTGGAGTTCAGCAGATGAGCATCCAACTGGGCCATCAGGTATCGGCGATCGGCAAAGAATTGCGGTGATTTGAGGTGGCCATGCCGACGATAACTTTCCTGATGCAACCGTTCCATGTCCTGCAGGGTTTCGCGCAGTCTGGCCAGATGCGTTTCCATCACCACGGCACTGACGCCCAGCCAGGTTGAGGTCTGCCCGGTAAAACTGGCGATTTCAGCCGCGTGGCGCAGTCGGAACTCAGCCTCGTCCGGCGTCAGCGGAGCCAGGGACTCGTTGACCTGTTGGGCAGCCTGCATCAATCGCGCTTCCTGATAGGTGCAGGCAGCGTTGCTGGGATCGCTCAGTACGATCATCGAGCCGGCCTTGACCTCGCCCACATCTGGGTTGAGCGCCCTGAACCTGCGCATCACGATAGGGTCGGGCCGGGGAAAAAGTGTGGCCTCCAGAGCTTCGCGAACCATGTGTTTGGGCGCAATGTAGAAGCCAGGCTCCTGGCCCGATATCGCTGACGTTGGATTGCCCGGCGGTGTGAGCGCGGCTTGAAGCGGTACTGTCGGGCGCTGGGCGAGCGTTGAGTGAGCCGGTTCAGCAGCTCGACTGATCGCTCGCGATGCAGCGCCGTTATTGCCGTAGATAGCCGTCGTCACTGTGGGGATCAACTGTGCTTTGCACGGGCAACCGCTGTGGCTATCCAACGTGCCCGCCATCAGCCGGCCATGGCTGTTCATGTGCGAGATGCCACCAACAATCCGATAGGTTTTCCCGTCCTTGCCACAGGTGACTCGATCACCTTCACAAGCATGCAGGAGGCCGTACCAGTTGACTCTTGGATCACCCTCCAGAACTTCGCCACCGCAGGTGGTTTTGTCGCCCAGGCCGATGAAATAACCCTTTTCCATGTGCATTCCTTTTCTTACGCCCCAGCGAACGCAAACACCGTGAGGTGTGTTGACTCATGAGCAATAGGATGGCGCCTGTCTGGCGTGAGAAAAGGATGTTGGTGAACAACCCAAGACCAAACAACTGCCTGTTCGGCTAGGTTTTTTAAAAAGCGAATCTTCCGACAGCCATTCAGGGCTACCAGTAGGAAAGTCGATCTTCAGGAGCCCGCTCACTCATTGCAATTGCAGTGATCACCGTTTCATTGAGCTGAGTCAAAGGCCCGGCCACAACGATCTTTACCATTGGACACAGCCAACTAAAAACGTCCTTTGGAGCCACCCATGCACAAATCACTGCTCAGCGCTTCCCTCTTCGCGCTTGCACTCGCCGCCCCTATTGCCCATGCCCACGAGGCTGGCGACATCCTCGTTCGTGCCGGTGCAATCACCGTCAACCCAAAGGCCGACAGCGGCAGCGTCAAGGTTGACCAAGGCCCGCTGGCCGGCACCAACCTGGGTGGCAAGGCGACCATGAGCAGCGACACGCAGCTGGGTCTCAACTTCGCCTACATGCTGACCAACCACATCGGTATCGAACTGCTGGCCGCCACGCCGTTCGAGCATGATGTGAAGATCAAGAACACTGCCCTCGGCGCCGCAAACGGCAAGCTCGGTACCCTCAAGCACCTGCCGCCCACCCTGAGCGTCGTGTACTACCCGCTGGACAGCAAGTCGGCGTTCCAGCCTTACGTCGGCGCCGGGATCAACTACACCTGGATCTATGACGAACACGTCGGCAGTCGCGCCCAGGGCGAAGGTTTCAGCAACTTCAAGGCCGAGAATTCCTGGGGTTGGGCCGCGCAGATCGGCGCGGACTACATGATCAACGATAAGTGGATGATCAACGGCCAGGTGCGCTACATCGACATCAGCACCAAAGCCACCGTCGACAACAACGCCCTGGCGGCGGGCACACGCGCCAAGGTCAATGTGGACGTGGATCCGATGGTCTACATGGTGGGTATCGGCTACAAGTTCTAAGCCCCAGCCCAACCCCCAATATGGGAGCCTGGCTTTTGTAGAAACTGGCTTGCCGGCGATAGCGTCACCTCGGTGTTCTGATAGACCGCGGTGCCTGCATCGCCGGCAAGCCGGCTCCTACAGGAGAAGGGCTCCCGGATCAGTTATGCCGGTAGAAGCGATCCAGCAACGCCGGCAGCCCCGCACGCCACGCCCGTGGCTTGATACCGAATGTGTGCAGGATCTTCTTGCAGGCCAGCACCGCATGTTGCGGCTCGTCGGCGGCGTCTGGCCGCGCGGCGTGGGCCTGGGCGGTCGGCGCTTCGACCGCCAATGAATGGAAGTTGCGCGCTTCGGTAAGGATCGCCTGGCCCAGGGCCACGGGAGTGGTCGCCTCTTGCCCCGCGTAATGGTAGGTGCCCCACAACGGCGCCGCACAATCGAGTTGCTTGAGCACTGAGATAATCACCCGTGCAGCATCGTCCACCGGCGTCGGGTTGCCCCGTCGATCGTCGGCCAGCAACAACTCCTCGGGTTTCTCGGCCCGTGCCAGGAAACGTCCGAGCGCGCCATCGACGCTGTCATCGAGCAACCAGCCAAAACGTAGCAGCACATGTTGCGGGCAGGTGGCACGCACGCTCTGCTCAATGCGCCATAGCGCCTGGCCGCGCAGGCCCAGGGGCACCGGCTCGTCTTTTTCGCTGTAGGCCGTCGCGCGCGAGCCATCGAACACCCGGTAGCTGGAGGGTTGCAGCAGCGTGATGTTGTGGTGTTGGCACAGTTCTGCCAAACGCTCGACGGCAGATTCCTGCCCGGCCAGGCGGGCCTCGTTCACGCTTTCGGCCTGGAACCAGTCGAAATAGTAGGCGAGGTTGATCAAGGCATCGGGACGGGTGTCGTCGAGCAATTGGGTAAGGCTGGCGGCATCCCAGCCGTCTTGGGGCGGGCGCGGAGCGAGGAAACCGATATCTTCCTCTGCACCGAGACGAATCAGCGCCTGCCCGAGGGCATTCCCGCCGCCCAGTAACATAAGGCGCATTCGCATAGATTGAGCAGGCCCGGTCTGTTTGGAACGATGGCTATTATCGACAGGCGGTGATGCCGTGCCGTTGGTATTTGCCAGAATCGTTGCATTTTGCGGGTTTGTAGCGCAACCGTCACTTACTAAGTGCCGTTTGCAGGAGCGGCGAGCCGAACAGGCGCCGCCCAATCACCGGGCCTGAATGATGGTCAACCGCTCGCCCACCACCATCTCGGTGATCCAGTCCACCAGGATCGAGGTGTACGTCTGGTGGGACACCGGGTCGCTCAATGAATGGTCGCCATCATCGATGATCCGGTGCGTCAGCGAATGCGTCTGCCGGCATGCAGCGCGGTAGCTCATGATGGTGGCGTGGGGCACGTGGTCGTCGGTTTCCGACTCGACAATCAGCACATCCCCGGTAAAGGCAGCACAGGCGTGCAGTGCGCGATTGGCTTCGGCGTGCACCAGGGGACTGCGCCAACAGTCAGAATCGGGCTTTGTCCTGCTTCCTCCCTTCAAGTCCTAGCAGACAAGCGAGCTTGCTCGCGATAGCGGTGGATCAGTCGACATATTTGTTAACTGACATACCGCTTCCGCGAGCAAGCCCGCTCCCACATGGGTTGGGAGTGTTTCCGGTCATCAAGCGGGGGCCTTCACCCCGAACCGGTTGCGGTAATCACTGGGCGCAAGGCCGGTGATTTTTTTGAAGATCCCACGAAAGGCGCTGGGGTCTTGATAACCCACAGCCCAGGCAATCTGATCAATGGTGGTATTGGTAAATTCAAGCATCTGCCGTGCCTTGCCGACCCGCAGGTGCTGGCAGTATTCGGTGGGTTTCAGGCCGGTGGCATTGCGAAAACGGCGTAGGAAGGTGCGCTCTTCCAGGCCAGCTGCCTGTGCCATCGCCGCGAGCGAGACATCCACCGCCCCGCTGGCCTGCAAGGCATGCTGAACCTTGAGGATCGCCCCATCACCATGGCTCAGGATCGGCGCAAAATTGCTGCCGCACTGGCTGGCGCTGTCGCTGTGCTCAATCACCAGAAAACGCGCAGTGCCAGCCGCGATGCTCGGGCCCATGAGACGGTCGACCAGGCGCAGGCCCAGTTCGGACCAGGCCATCAGCCCGGCGGTGGTAATCAGGTCGCCATCATCGACGATAGGTTTGTCGGCCTCCAAGCACACGGAGGGAAAGCGACTGGCGAAGGTGCTGGCCGAAGACCAGTGGGTCGTGGCGCTGCGCCCATCGAGCAAACCGCTACGCGCCAGCATGATCGAACCGATGCACACGCCTCCCAGCACCGTACCGGCCGCATGTTGCTGGCGCAGCCATTGCAGCAGCCTGGGCGGCGCCTGCTCTTCGCAAAACTCGCCAATCGACGGCGGCACCAGTACCGCCCTCAAGGGTTGTTCGGGTCCTGGCAGGCTGTCGAAAGCCCGAACAGGAGTACCATCGCCATCAACCTGCCAATGGCTGATGCGCAACACTGGCAACTGCACGGCCTGATGGTCGGCGGCGATGCGATTGGCGACTCCAAACAGGTCGGTCAAGCCGTGTACAGCGGCCATCTGCGCGCCGCTGTAAATCAGTACGCCAAGCTCGACGATCGAGCGTTCCAGAGCCATTGTCAGTTTTCCCTCTGTTATTGTCGGTGCAGCCAATCCCTGAGCCTCGCGCCAGCCACGATACTGGACGCATCAACCCATCACGAGAAGATACTCATGGCCAAGCAAGCACTTATCCTAATTGATATCCAGAATGACTACTTCCCCCTGGGCAAATGGCCACTGGCGGGTGTCGAGGCTGCCGCAGACAAGGCACAACAACTGCTCAAGGCGTTTCGCCAGGCAGGTGATGCGGTGGTCCACGTGCGCCATGAGTTCACCTCCGACGATGCCCCCTTCTTCACTCCAGGCTCCGAAGGCGCGCACTTGCATCCTAAGGTGCTGAACGAAGACGACGAACCGGTGGTGCTCAAACATTTTGTCAATGCGTTTCGCCAAACCAACCTGCGCGAGGTGCTGGAACAACGCAGCATCACCGACCTGGTAGTGGTGGGCAGCATGAGCCATATGTGCATCGACGCAGTGGTTCGGGCAGCGGCGGACTATGGCTACACGGTTACAGTGATCCACGATGCGTGTGCCACTCGCGACCTGGAGTTCAATGGTAAGACCATTGCCGCCGCCCAGGTCCACGATGCCTATATGGCGTCACTGGCATTTGCCTATGCCAGCGTGGTGTCCGCGGATGAGTTCCTGAAGGCCTGAAGGCAGACCTTCAACGCGTAGCGATAATGAACAGCCGTGGGAACGGCAGCAACACCGTGCCATCGGCCAGGGCCGGGTAAGCGCCGCGGATGCGCGCCAGATAAACGTCGAGGAAGGCGCCTTTCTCGGCCTCATCCAGCGGCGCCAAGAATGGCCGCAGGCCCGTGCCCTTGAACCACTCCACCACCGCCTCATGACCGGTAAGCGGGTGGTAATAGGTGGTGTGCCATACATCCACGGTACTGCAGTGCTTGCTCAGCATCTCGTAGTAGTCACGCGCCCCGTGGCGTTCGTTGTGCTTGACCGCACCGATCTTGTCCGCCCACGGCCCTTGCGCCGCAATTTCACGGGCCAGACGATGGGCGGGCTCGTTGAGGTTGTCCGGGGTTTGTACCGCCAGCGTACCGCCCGGTGCCAGTTGCGCCACCAGGTGCGGATAGAGGGTGGCGTGGTCCGGCACCCATTGCAGCGAGGCGTTGGCCAGGATCACGTCGAACGGTTGCGCAGGTTCCCAGGCGCCGATATCAGCCTGCTCAAAGCACAGCGCCGGCAAGCGTTTTCGTGCGTCGGCCAGCATGTCGTCGGAGCTGTCCATCCCACAGACTTGCGCTCGCGGGAATCTCTCGGCCAACACTTGCGTGGAGTTGCCAGGCCCACACCCCAGGTCGACGGCGGTATGCACGTCGGCATTGGGTATAGCCGCCACTAGGTCGCGGACGGGGCGGGTACGCTGCTGTTCAAACAGCGTGTATTGCTTGGCTGACCAGGTCATCACGGCTCTCCTACTGTTTAGTGGTTGGACACAGCCTAAATCTTGTGAGCCACGAGAACAAACGCCAGGATTGGCGGCACTGGCGAGCGCCACCTTCGTACTCTGGTGGCGCCATTGCACCTCGTAACGCACGGTAGCGGCATGTCTTCGGTGTTAAAGCGGTTTCGAGCACTGGTGATTAGCGCGCCACCAAAAGATGCTTATCTTCCCAGCGCGCCCTCGCGAAATCGGACTAATCTAATTTTCGACCAGCCCAGATGCGATCGTTGTAATGGCCACAGATGAAAGAGGCCAACGTAGTGTCCACGGACGATTTTTCTGGCAATCGCAGCCACATCAATCCTTACGTCATTGGAACTACGCCATGGCTTATCTGAAAACGCGTGACGGCAACGATATTTATTAGAAAGATTGGGGTAGCGGCTAGCCCGTAATGCTTTGCCATGGATGGCCGCTGAACAGCGACAGCTGGGAATCGCAGATGCTGCATTTTGCCAACAACGGTTTTCGCGCCATTGCGCATGACCGTTCAAGCCAGCCCTGGGATGGCAATGACATGGACCATTACGCAGACGGCCTGGCGGAACTGATCGAGCACCTGGATCTGACAGATGTGATCCTTTTTGGGTTTTCTACTGGAGGCGGCGAAGTCGCACGGTATATCGCTCGTCATGGCACAGCGCGCGTGGCAAAGGCGGGTTTGATTTGCGCCGTCACGCCATTGATGCTCAAAAGCCCCAGTAACCCCCAAGGAACGCCGATCGAGGTTTTCGACGGAATGCGTGCCGACTCCATCGCCAACCGCTCGCAGCTCTATCTCGACCTGGCAAGCGGCCCCTTCTTTGGATTCAACCGGGCGGGGGTCGAACCGTCACAGGGCTTGATCAATTCATTCTGGATGCAAGGTGTAATGGGAGGACATAAGAATACGTTTGACAGCATCAAGGCTTTTTCGGAAACCGACTTTCGGGATGACCTGACGCATTTCGATATACCCACGCTCATCATCCACGGTAGCGACGACCAAATCGTGCCGGTCCAGGCCTCGGTGCTGCCAAGCAGCTACCTGATCCCGCAATCCGAACTGCTGATATATCCGAGTGCGCCCCACGGGTTGACGGACACGCACAAGCAGCGGGTCAATACAGACATGCTTGCCTTCGCACAAAGTTAAGCGTCGCCCACACAAAAAAACCGCGCGGCCTTGTCGGCGGCGCGGTTTTTTGTGTGCAGCTTCTTACTTCGACATACCCTAGAATGGTAGTTCACATAAGACTAGAGGCCATGCCAGCCAAACCTCTTCATATGTCTGATTTTACTGGCTATTCTCCATTTCTCCTAACTATCACGTCAAAATTTGTAAAGAACTGATTTCTAACGCGTCCACTTTTCTTCACTTAAACTATTAACCCTCAACGGGTGTAAAGGAGAGCTTTACATCGCATCAAATGTCGAGACGTTGTCACTCAGGTGGCACTGAGCTTAAACACGCAAACATCGAGATTCGACCGGCTCCGCTCACACATCTCGTATTGCTTCGTCCTCAGCATCTCAAAACATCATGGTGAGGAGTGACAAAGGGTTCAAATGAAGGTCGCCAACAAGGGTGCCGCTGGCGACAGAGGCTTTATCTTTTTCGAGCAAACGCTCCGATGACCCATACCGGCGCCCACAGGGTGATTTTACGCAGCGACGAAAGTGTCGCTGTAGGAATGTTGCACCAGGTGTTGCACAGGATACGTAGCCGCGGAGCCCTAATAGCGAGCGACTTGCTTCCGCCTTCTAACATGTATCCAATATCGGCTCGAACTATCTTCAAGGAAATGAAATGGCTTGTTCCCGAGGTGCGGCATCTCCAGATGCAAACACGCAGCGCCGGCTTTTTGCTGCATCCGCTGGCTACTGCCAAAACCCAGGGTGCGCAAACCCGATCTTCATGGATGCTGCTGGAGAGCCAGTACTGATCGCTGAAATGGCGCACGTATTTGCTGCCAATGACTCTGGCCCTCGGGCAGCACCTGAACTCAGAAAAGAGGAGCGAGGCGCCTTCGAGAACTTGATCATGCTGTGTGCAAATTGCCACACGATGGTGGACAAGGCTCCAGATGCATATCCAGTTGAGGCCATGCTTCGGTGGAAGCGTGAACACGCCGACAAGCTGCTGAGCCTATTCGGTGCAGTAAAGTTCGCGCGGAGGGAGGAGGCCCGGGAGGTCGTCGAACCACTATTGTTAGAGAACCACACGATCTTCAAGCGCTACGGGCCACACATAGCTGACGCCATTAATCCAGAGAGCGGCGCAGCTGAGAAATGGAAGAGGAAAATGTTGACCCGTATCCTTCCGAATAGCAAAAGAATGCTCGCTATCCTCGGCGCTAATCGCCATCTCCTCAATTTTGATGAAAAATCCTGCTTAGAGGAGTTTCGGCAGCATGAATCGCCCCTAGTTTCGTAGACACCTCCAAGCCTTAAAATGAGGCCCATTAGGAGGTGCCATGAGCAACCAGCGATATCCCGAAGAATTCAAAATCCAGGCGGTCAAACAAGTGACCGAAAAGAAGCTTCCTGTCTCGGAGGTGGCTGCACGATTGGGTGTGTCCGTGCACAGCCTCTATGCCTGGGTTAAGCGCTACACCAAGCCCCAGGAACAGCGCGTTGAGGAGGATGATCAGAGCGCTGAGGTTCGTCGTCTACGGGCCGAGCTGAAACGGGTGACGGAGGAGCGAGACATCTTAAAAAAGGCCGCCGCGTACTTTGCCAAGGAGTGCGGCTGAAGTACGCCTTTATTAAGCAGCAAGCGGGTCATTACGCGATTCGACGGCTTTGCCTGACGCTCAAGGTTCATCCCAGCGGCTACTACGCGTGGCTATCAGAACCAAAATCTGCGCGAGCCAAGGACGATCAGCGACTGCTTGGACTGATCAAACACTCCTGGTTGGAAAGCGGTGGTGTTTATGGCTATCGCAAGATCCATGATGACCTGCGAGAGGTTGGTGAGAGCTGTGGCCGTCACCGGGTAGCTAGGTTGATGCGCCTTGAAGGTTTACGTTCTCAGACTGGGTATCGACGGAGGCCGGGAAAATATGGCGGTAAACCAGCCGTTGCCTCACCGAACTTACTGAAGCGCCAATTCGATGTCAGAGAACCCAACAAAGTCTGGGTCACAGACATTACCTACATCCGAACATATGAAGGCTGGCTGTATTTGGCCGTGGTGCTCGATCTGTTTTCACGCCAGATCATTGGTTGGTCAATGAAGTCGCAGATGACCAGCGACGTAGCCATTGATGCACTGCTGATGGCGGTTTGGAGACGTAAGCCGAAGCAAGAGGTGATGATCCACTCGGATCAAGGCAGTCAGTACAGCAGCTCAGACTGGCGAAGCTTCTTGAAAGCTAACAACCTGGTAGCCAGCATGAGTCGTCGAGGTAACTGCCACGACAACGCTGTAGCGGAGAGCTTTTTCCAGCTGCTAAAGCGGGAGCGGATCAAGCGTAAAATCTACACTACACGCCAGGATGCTCGGGATGATGTGTTCGATTACATCGAGATGTTTTACAACCCAAAACGACGCCACAGTTTCAACAATCAGCTGTCACCGGTAGAGTTTGAAAAGCGTTACGCAGCGAGCCTGGAGAGTGTCTAGGAAACCCGGGGCGATTCATTTCTTGATCCGAGGATAATTTATAACCCACGTTGGAATCTCGGATTCAGGTGTGAGATTCACTAGGTCCTCCTCCAACAAAAGAGAAAGATTGCCTGGATTTCGCCCATGAGCGATGAAAAGTGCAAGCGCTGCCCGCTCTTGCAACTGCTTCAGAGAGCGATCAGTGGGTCGTTCCATCGCATTGATCAACTGTTGCAACTCCAAGCCCCTATTCAGAGGGCCTCTATCAACATGCTCGTTTCTTACAGCCTCGCCTTTGGGGTTCCCCGGTAGGATTATGCTATCAAGCTCTAGAGCATACGCCTCACAGAAGCCTAGCTCGGCGTAGTTTTCGGAGCACCAGATGTACCAACGGATAGGACGGTACATGCGCCAAAGCTGCTGCTCAGCGCGGGCAGTCTTAAGGGCGTTTTGAAATACACTTATTAGCGAATTTTTAAAATCATCGTTGGAAATGCTAACTGCTTCAGGACGGCTCAAAACTACCTGCCAAACGTCTTGAAACATAACCATTCCCGCATGTGTAGAAACGGTTCTCACTCGATCTACACAGTATAACTGCAACGCCAATTTCGCTTGAAAGCTTACGATCTTGGAGAAATGTCCTGTACTACCGGAAGATAATGTATACGGAAAATACCAATCGGGGCCGACTGTGGAAAGGACGTAACCTTCAGCTGTAGTTACTTCAGCGGGAATTGACTCCCACTGATGGACCTCGAAAAGCTCTTGAACAGCAAGGGCGGCACTCATATCAAAATTCCGGTATCAGATCAGCGTGGTATTGTTTTAACACTTCATTGGCAGATTCGACTATTCCCGCACGGATATAAGTATCCTGCGACTCAAGCCGGCTATCACCGCGTATACCGGCCAACGTTTGACGACGGTGCTCTTCATCAAAGCCCGCCTCCCTGAGCCGCCTTTCAAGAGACATCGAGAAAGTGTGACGTAGCATTTTTGACGTTAGGTTTGGCGGGAGATCGCCGCAGAAAGCAATACGAAGCTGTCGAAAATATTGCCCCAGAGTATTCAAATGTAACGGCTCACCCTCATCGCTCACAATCAAATATTCATGATCGTCAACGTCACCGTTATCCATCATCGCTTCACGGTGTATTTCAATATATTCAGATAGCTCACGCGCAAAAACGTCATTGTCTAAGGGCAACTGTCTAGCGAGACGCTTAACTCTGGGTGGAGGCTGCCTAGGATCGTCTGGATCGACAGGGCGACGTACAACTCGCAATTCAGATATGCTACCGAAGACAATATCCTGAACTCTCAAACTGAGAAGCTCGCCCATTCTCAGACCATACATGAGCATAATCATCGCGCAGATATAGTTTCTGAATTTTACTGACTCATTAACTCCGATAGCTGCGGGATACTTGTAATGTATCGCCTTATTGAAAAATTCGAGTCCTTTACGTGTAAAAGACTTTCTTAATGATGAAACTGGTGAAGCGTGTGCGATAAAAGCCTTATCGATGATACGTTCAACATGCTGTTGATGCATTGTCATACGAGTGTACATTGGATCTCGACTACTCAAGCGCCCCAACTCGACCCCAAACGCCCAAACCAAAAAATTTTTCACCGTAACCAAGCGCTGGTTGAACGTTTCTTCACCCACTGGAGTCTTTTCGGTTCCAGACCCTATGCGTGTCAGATTTTGTGCTACAGGAGCTTTACCCGGAACTGCCTTCTTGACTGAGTGACGCAGCCTTTCTATCAGGCCGCCGTTCAGTTCGGCCTCGGTAAACATCCGGTCTGACCGAAGGCGAGACTCCAAATCGATTCCGGAGTCATCCAGCCATTCCATCAATAGGAGCAACTCTCTCCCATTACGAGTAAGGGTGTTTCCACTTAGGTCCCTTCGCGAAAGAATCCACTCATTCGGAGCCGGGACTGGGAACCCCTGACCGTCCAGAATAATTGGAATTCGCTCCCCCGTAGGGTGTTGGATTACCTCAAGCCTCATGCTCCACCTTTACATCTCACCTTATGAGAATCTTTTTACTTTACATTTCCATCTTATGTCTACTTTTTTAATGACTTTTTTGATGTAAAGAAAAAGCCCCGCGCTCTTTACAGAGGCGGGGCCTTCTTATTCATAATAAAGTCTTTAATTTACGGGGCGTTATAGCATTTAGCCCAACTAAAGATCTTTACATTCCTACCTTATGAGGTTCAGAACGGGATATCGTCATCAAAGCTGTCGAAGTCGGCGGCCGGTTGCGGTGCCGCCTGCTGTGGCGCTGGACGCGACTCACGCTGTGGCTGCTGGCTTGGCTGTGGACGGGACTGCTGTGGACGCGGTGCCGAGTTGGACATGCCGCCCTGGCCCTGTTGATCGCCTTGTGGACGGCCGCCCAGCAGTTGCATGGTGCCTTGCATGTCGACCACGATTTCCGTGGTGTAACGCTTGATGCCGTCTTTTTCCCACTCGCGGGTCTGCAGTTTGCCTTCGATGTAGACCTGCGAACCCTTGCGCAGGTATTCACCGGCAATCTCTGCGACCTTGCCGAACATCGACACACGGTGCCACTCGGTTTTCTCGACCTTCTGGCCGGTCTGCTTGTCGGTCCACTGTTCGCTGGTCGCCAGACTCAGGTTGGTCACGGCGTTACCGTTAGGCAAGTAGCGAACTTCGGGATCCTGGCCGCATGTACCGACCAATATGACTTTGTTAACCCCACGGGCCATAACGTTCTCCTAGGCTGGGCGCGCTGTCGGCACTGGGTTGACCAGTTGCTCGAGCGTCGCGCGATCCAATAGTTCGGTGTCCAATTTGATGTAAATGGCCGCCTCTTCAGCGACCACGACTGCATCTGTTACCCCTACGACGGCCTTCAGGCGCTCTACCAGGCCGCTCTCACGGATCGCCTCGGGCGATAGTGGCAAACGCAGGCTTGTGACGTAGGGAGGTTCGCGCATGGTAACAGCAAAGACCAGCCAAAGTGCAGCCAGCCCGGCGCATCCGAGGAACACAACCGACAAACCGCCATGCTGGAACATCCAGCCACCCATGATGCCGCCCAACGCCGAGCCGAGGAACTGGCTGGTGGAATACACCCCCATTGCCGTGCCCTTGCCGCCTGCCGGTGAAACTTTACTGATCAGCGAAGGCAGCGACGCCTCCAGCAGGTTGAACGCGGTGAAAAACACCACCGTACCGATTACCAGCGCCCGTAGGCTGTCGCCGAACTGCCAGAAGAATAGTTCAGTGAGCATCAATGTCGCGACGGCGCCGAGCAAAACTCGTTTCATTTTGCGTTTCTTCTCGCCATAGATAATGAACGGGATCATGGCGAAGAACGAAATCAGCAACGCGGTGAGGTAGACCCACCAGTGCTGCTCCTTGGGCAACCCGGCTTTTTCCACCAAGGCCAGGGGCAAGGCGACAAAGCTGCACATCAGCATCGCGTGTAATACGAAGATACCTAAATCCAGGCGCAGCAGGTCCGGGTGCTTGAGGGTTGGCAGCAATGCTTGTTTTGCCACGCCTGACTCTCGGTGCTGCAGCGGTCCGGTGGAGCGCGGCACCATAAAGGCCACGATCACGATACCGAACAACGCCATGCCGCCGGTGGCCAGGAACAGGCCATGCAATCCGAACGCACGAGTCAACAACGGGCCAACCACCATCGCAACGGCAAACGAAAGACCGATGGTCATGCCGATCATGGCCATGGCCTTGGTGCGGTGTTGTTCACGGGTCAGGTCTGACAGCAACGCCATCACTGCCGCAGAAATCGCCCCGGCGCCTTGCAGGATGCGTCCGGCAATCACGCCCCAGATCGAATCGGCATTGGCGGCCAGAACGCTGCCCAGGGCGAAGACGATCAGCCCCAGGTAGATCACCGGCCGGCGGCCGATGCGGTCGGAAATGATCCCGAATGGAATCTGGAAAATCGCCTGGGTCAGGCCATAGGCACCGATCGCCAGGCCGATCAGGGCCGGGGTTGCGCCTGCGAGGTCCATGCCATAGGTCGCCAGCACCGGCAACACCATGAACATGCCCA
Organism: Pseudomonas fluorescens; assembly: GCF_000730425.1. Taxonomy (NCBI): domain Bacteria; kingdom Pseudomonadati; phylum Pseudomonadota; class Gammaproteobacteria; order Pseudomonadales; family Pseudomonadaceae; genus Pseudomonas; species Pseudomonas fluorescens. The sequence goes on from NZ_CP008896.1 coordinate 3,146,176, forward strand.
ACATACGGAAGGCGAACACCAGGGCCAGACCGCTTGCCGCTCGGGTCTCGCCGCTACTCATGCGTTCGCTGTGGGGATCGTGCATGGAAAAACCTCGTGTGAACCGGCGGCGATTCTACCAGTCCCATCGATTGAGAGGGTATATGCGGCGCTTTGCCGCGCAGCTTTCATCCAAGGCTGAAATGGGCAAATCGACAGTGTATATTCATCCAGTCTTTAGCCGTATACTCCTGCATTATTTATACGCCCGCCGTGCGAGGCCATCTTGGACAAGATCCTGATTCGTGGGGCTAGAACCCACAACCTGAAGAACATCGACCTGACCCTGCCCCGGGACAAACTGATTGTCATCACCGGCTTGTCCGGCTCTGGCAAGTCGTCGCTGGCGTTCGATACGCTGTATGCCGAAGGCCAGCGGCGCTATGTGGAGTCGCTGTCGGCCTATGCCCGGCAGTTCCTGTCGATGATGGAAAAGCCTGATGTCGACACCATTGAAGGCCTGTCGCCAGCCATTTCCATCGAACAGAAGTCGACCTCCCACAACCCGCGCTCCACCGTGGGCACCATCACCGAAATCTACGATTACCTGCGCTTGCTGTACGCACGCGTCGGTATTCCACGCTGCCCGGATCACGACATCCCACTGGAAGCCCAGACCGTCAGCCAGATGGTCGACCTGGTGCTGGCCCAGCCGGAAGGCGCCAAGCTGATGCTGCTGGCCCCCGTGATTCGCGAGCGCAAGGGCGAGCACCTGTCGGTGTTCGAAGAGCTGCGCGCCCAGGGCTTTGTCCGCGCCCGGATCAACGGCAAGCTCTATGAGCTGGATGAAGCACCGAAGCTGGATAAGCAGAAGAAGCACACCATCGATGTGGTGGTCGACCGGTTCAAGGTACGTGCCGATCTGCAGCAACGCCTGGCGGAGTCGTTCGAAACCGCGCTGAAGCTGGCGGACGGCATCGCATTGGTCGCGCCGATGGACGACGAGCCCGGTGAAGAAATCATCTTCTCCGCACGTTTCGCCTGCCCGATCTGCGGTCACGCCATCAGCGAGCTGGAACCCAAGCTATTCTCCTTCAACAACCCGGCTGGTGCCTGCCCGACCTGTGATGGGCTGGGGGTCAAGCAGTTCTTCGATATCAAGCGCCTGGTCAATGGCGACCTGACGCTGGCGGAGGGTGCGATACGCGGCTGGGACCGGCGCAATGTCTACTATTTCCAGATGCTCGGGTCCTTGGCTGCCCACTATAAGTTCAGCCTGGAAGTACCGTTCAACGAACTGCCGGCCGAACAACAGAAAGTCATCCTGCATGGCAGCGGCTCGCAGAACGTCGACTTCAAGTACCTGAACGACCGTGGCGATATCGTCAAGCGCTCCCACCCGTTCGAAGGCATCGTGCCCAACCTGGAGCGCCGTTACCGGGAAACCGAATCGGCTAGCGTACGCGAGGAGCTGGCCAAGTTCCTCAGCACCCAGCCTTGCCCGGATTGCCGTGGCACGCGCTTGCGTCGCGAAGCACGCCACGTGTGGGTCGGCGAGAAGACCCTGCCGGCGGTGACCAACCTGCCCATCGGTGACGCATGCGATTATTTCGGCGTACTGAAGCTGACCGGGCGACGCGGCGAAATTGCCGACAAGATCCTCAAGGAAATCCGCGAGCGCCTGCAGTTCCTGGTCAATGTAGGCCTGGACTACCTGTCCCTGGATCGCAGTGCCGACACCCTGTCCGGCGGCGAGGCCCAGCGCATTCGCCTGGCCAGCCAGATCGGCGCCGGCCTGGTGGGCGTGCTGTACATCCTCGACGAGCCGTCTATCGGCCTGCATCAGCGCGACAACGATCGCTTGCTTGGCACGCTCAAGCACCTGCGGGATATCGGTAATACGGTAATCGTGGTCGAACACGACGAGGACGCCATTCGCCTGGCGGACTATGTGGTCGATATCGGTCCCGGCGCAGGTGTCCACGGTGGGCACATCGTCGCCCAGGGAACGCCGGCCGAAGTCATGGACCACCCGGACTCCCTGACCGGTAAATACCTGTCTGGCCGGGTCAAAATCGAAGTGCCGGCCAAACGTACACCACGTAACAAAAAACAGGCGCTTCACCTCAAAGGCGCGCGCGGCAACAACCTGCGCAATGTCGACCTGGAAATTCCCTTGGGCCTGCTGACCTGCGTGACTGGCGTATCCGGCTCAGGCAAGTCGACGCTGATCAACAACACGCTGTTCCCCCTCAGCGCCACGGCGTTGAACGGTGCCACCACCCTGGAAGCTGCCGCCCATGACAGCATCAAGGGTCTGGAGTTGCTGGACAAAGTGGTGGATATCGACCAGAGCCCGATTGGTCGTACCCCCCGCTCCAATCCTGCGACCTACACCGGACTGTTCACGCCGATTCGTGAACTGTTCGCTGGTGTGCCGGAGTCCCGCTCCCGTGGTTATGGGCCTGGGCGTTTCTCTTTCAACGTCAAGGGTGGGCGCTGCGAAGCATGCCAGGGTGACGGCTTGATCAAGGTCGAAATGCACTTCCTCCCGGACATCTACGTGCCCTGCGATGTGTGCAAAAGCAAGCGCTACAACCGCGAAACCCTGGAGATCAAGTACAAGGGCAAGAACATTCATGAAACCCTTGAGATGACCATCGAGGAAGCGCGGGTGTTCTTTGATGCGGTGCCGGCCTTGGCGCGCAAACTCCAGACCCTGATGGACGTTGGTTTGTCGTATATCAAGCTGGGGCAGTCGGCGACCACCTTGTCCGGCGGTGAGGCGCAGCGGGTGAAACTGTCTCGCGAACTGTCCAAACGCGATACCGGCAAGACCTTGTATATCCTCGATGAGCCCACCACCGGGTTGCACTTCGCGGACATCCAGCAATTGCTCGACGTGCTGCACCGTCTGCGCGATCACGGCAACACTGTGGTGGTGATCGAGCACAACCTGGACGTGATCAAGACGGCCGACTGGCTGGTGGATCTGGGGCCGGAAGGCGGTTCCAAGGGCGGGCAGATTATTGCGGTGGGTACGCCAGAGCAGGTTTCGCAGATGCCGCAATCCCACACCGGCTACTACCTGAAGCCGTTGTTGGCACGCGACCGGGCCTGATTTTTCAGGCCCAGTAAAAAGCCCCTGTCACCGTAACGGTCACAGGGGCTTTTTATTTGCGGCGGAATCAGAACTGCGATTGCAGATAGTTTTCCAGGCCGATCAACTTGATCAGACCCAACTGCTTTTCCAACCAGTAGGTGTGATCTTCTTCAGTATCGTTCAACTGGACACGCAGGATTTCCCGGGTCACGTAGTCATTGTGCTTCTCGCAAAGCTCAATGCCTTTGCACAGCGCAGCGCGAACCTTGTATTCCAGGCGCAAATCGCTGGCGAGCATCTCGGGCACGGTGGTGCCAGTATCCAAGTCGTCAGGACGCATACGTGGCGTACCTTCGAGCATCAGGATACGGCGCATCAGCGCATCTGCGTGCTGTGCCTCTTCTTCCATTTCGTGGTTGATACGTTCGTAGAGCTCGGTGAAGCCCCAGTCTTCGTACATACGCGAGTGAATGAAATATTGGTCACGAGCTGCCAGTTCGCCCGTCAGCAACGTGTTGAGGTAATCGATTACGTCGGGGTGACCTTGCATCGCCCTACATCTCCCTGCTTGAAAGGCTCTAGTTTGAACCATGCTGACCTGCAGGTCACGGGACGAACGGCAGAAAAGTGAAGATTTTCGGAGAAAAATAGCTGAAATAACGCAAAAACCGCCCAAATGAGGGCGGTTCTGCTTATCACTTAGAGTTAGTTAAGCGATACACCCAGCGCCGTTGCGATTCCTTCTCCATACGCCGGATCGGCCTTGAAAAAGTGTCGCAGCTGACGCTGAACCACATCACTGGAAACCCCTGCCATCGCGCCGGCGATGTTGTTAATCAATAGCGCTTTTTGCTCGCTACTCATCAGGCGGAACAGAGCGCCGGCGTGGCTGTAGTAATCAGTGTCTTCGCGGTGATCGTAACGATCCGCCGCACCACTGAGCGCCAGGGCTGGCTCTGCATACTTCGGAGCCTGTTTGGGTGCATCGGCGTAGCTGTTTGGCTCATAGTTGGGAGCCGCACCACCGTTGCTGCCAAATGCCATGGAGCCATCACGCTGGTAGTTGTTGACCGGACTGCGCGAAGCATTCACCGGCAGGTGCTGATGGTTGGTACCGATACGGTAGCGATGAGCATCAGCGTAGGCGAACACACGCCCCTGCAGCATGCGATCCGGCGACAGACCGACACCCGGCACCATATTGCTGGGACCGAACGCCGCCTGCTCAACTTCAGCGAAGTAGTTCAGCGGGTTGCGGTTCAGCTCCAGCTCGCCGATCTCAATCAGCGGAAACTCTTTCTGCGACCAGGTCTTGGTCACGTCGAAAGGATTCTCATAATGAGCATTGGCTTGGGCCTCAGTCATGATCTGGATGCACACGCGCCATTTTGGGAAGTCACCGCGCTCAATGGCCTCGAACAGGTCACGTTGGGCGTAATCCGGATCAGTGCCGGCAAGGCGAGCAGCATCGGCAGGTGCCAGGTTCTTGATGCCTTGCTTGGTCTTGTAGTGCCACTTGACCCAGTGACGCTCACCATTGGCATTGATCAGGCTATAGGTGTGGCTGCCGAAGCCGTGCATGTGACGGTAGCCGTCCGGGATACCACGATCCGAGAACAAGATGGTGACCTGGTGCAGTGCCTCAGGCGAATGCGACCAGAAGTCCCATTTCATCTGTGCACTTTTCAGGTTGCTTTGTGGCAGACGTTTTTGGGTATGAATAAAGTCCGGGAATTTCAACGGATCACGAATGAAGAATATCGGGGTGTTGTTGCCCACGATGTCCCAGTTACCCTCTTCGGTGTAGAACTTAAGTGCAAAACCACGCGGGTCGCGCTCAGTGTCTGCCGAACCACGTTCGCCACCGACTGTCGAAAAGCGCAGGAAGGTAGGGGTCTGCTTACCAACAGTTTCAAACAGCTTGGCGCTGGAGTACTGGGTGATGTCCTTGGTGACCGTGAAGGTGCCATACGCTCCCGAGCCCTTGGCGTGCACACGGCGCTCTGGAATGTTCTCACGGTTGAAGTGGGCAAGCTTCTCGATCAGATGAAAATCGTCGATCAGCAGCGGCCCTCGCGGGCCTGCGGAACGGGAGTTCTGGTTATCGGCAACAGGCGCGCCGCTGGCGGTTGTAAGGGTTTTATTCTGGCTCATGCTCAATCTCCTCAGGTCAGTCTTGGAACTGCCGGCTAATCGGCTTGAACGAAGTATTGACCAGGAAGATGACACCATCAAATTTATTAAATCATACACTTCGATAGCTTTTTACTAACAAACCACCGACTCGTATAGCCAAAGGGCAATGAGTGAGAGCATTAAGCTACTTTTCTACCACCCACAAAAAACCGGGCACTAGGCCCGGTTTTTCGTAGCAGACTGTCGTCTTACTCGGCGGATACAGCTTCGCCAGCAGTAGCACGATCAACCAACTCGACGTACGCCATAGGCGCGTTGTCGCCAGTGCGGAAACCGCACTTGAGGATGCGCAGGTAGCCACCCTCACGGGTAGCATAACGCTTGCCCAGGTCGTTGAAGAGCTTACCAACGATAGCTTTCGAACGAGTACGGTCGAAAGCCAGACGGCGGTTAGCCAGGCTGTCTGTCTTGGCCAAAGTGATCAGCGGCTCAGCAACGCGACGCAGTTCTTTGGCTTTCGGCAGTGTAGTTTTGATCAGCTCGTGCTCGAACAGCGACACCGCCATGTTTTGAAACATGGCCTTGCGGTGCGAGCTGGTACGGCTCAGGTGACGACCACTTTTACGATGACGCATGGTTCATTCCTTACCAAACTCACGTTCGGTGATTACGACGATCAGGCAGTCGCCTTGTCGTCCTTCTTAAGACTTGCAGGCGGCCAGTTGTCGAGGCGCATGCCGAGGGACAGACCGCGGGAGGCCAGAACGTCCTTGATTTCAGTCAAGGATTTCTTGCCCAGGTTCGGAGTCTTCAACAGTTCTACTTCAGTGCGCTGAATCAGGTCACCGATGTAGTAAATGTTTTCCGCCTTAAGGCAGTTAGCCGAACGTACAGTCAGTTCCAGATCGTCAACCGGGCGAAGCAGGATCGGATCGATCTCGTCTTCCTGCTCGATTACCACTGGTTCGCTGTCACCTTTGAGGTCGACGAACGCAGCCAACTGCTGTTGCAGGATGGTTGCAGCGCGACGAATAGCCTCTTCAGGATCCAGAGTACCGTTGGTTTCCAGATCAATAACCAGCTTGTCCAGGTTAGTACGCTGCTCGACACGGGCGTTTTCCACCACGTATGCGATACGGCGAACCGGGCTGAACGAAGAGTCAAGCTGCAAGCGACCAATGCTGCGGCTTTCGTCTTCATCGCTCTGACGCGAGTCGGCCGGTTCATAACCACGACCACGAGCTACAGTGAGCTTCATGTTCAGGGCGCCGTTAGACGCCAGGTTAGCGATTACGTGATCGGGGTTAACGATCTCGACATCATGATCCAGCTGAATATCGGCAGCGGTAACCACCCCCGAACCCTTCTTCGACAAGGTCAGCGTAACTTCGTCACGGCCGTGCAGCTTGATAGCCAGACCTTTAAGGTTCAACAGGATTTCAATTACGTCTTCCTGTACACCTTCGATGGCGCTGTACTCGTGGAGCACACCGTCAATCTCGGCCTCGACTACTGCACAGCCGGGCATTGAGGACAACAGGATGCGGCGCAGCGCGTTGCCCAGGGTGTGGCCAAAACCACGCTCGAGAGGCTCGAGAGTGATCTTGGCGCGGGTTGGACTGACAACCTGCACATCAATGTGGCGGGGTGTCAGGAACTCATTTACCGAAATCTGCATGGATGCACCTATTTTCTAGCCCTTACTTGGAGTAGAGCTCGACAATCAGGCTTTCGTTGATGTCGGCGGACAGATCACTGCGAGCAGGAACGTTCTTGAAAACGCCCGACTTCTTCTCAGTGTCTACTTCTACCCATTCTACGCGGCCACGTTGGGCACACAGATCGAGAGCTTGGACAATGCGAAGTTGGTTTTTTGCTTTCTCGCGAATCGCGACCACGTCACCAGCACGAACCTGGTAGGACGGGACGTTAACGGTTTGGCCGTTTACGCTAACGGATTTGTGCGATACCAGCTGACGGGATTCGGCACGAGTCGAACCAAAGCCCATACGGTATACAACGTTGTCCAGACGGCATTCGAGCAGTTGCAGCAGGTTTTCACCGGTTGCACCTTTCTTGCCAGCAGCTTCTTTGTAGTAGCCGCTGAACTGACGCTCGAGAACGCCGTAGATACGACGGACCTTCTGCTTTTCACGCAGTTGGGTGCCGTAGTCGGACTGGCGACCGCGGCGTTGGCCGTGGATACCAGGTGCTGCTTCAATGTTGCACTTCGATTCGATCGCGCGCACGCCGCTCTTCAGAAAGAGATCGGTGCCTTCGCGACGAGCGAGTTTGCATTTTGGACCAATGTAACGAGCCATTCTTTACAATCTCCTGGATTACACGCGGCGCTTCTTCGGCGGACGGCACCCGTTGTGCGGGATTGGCGTCACGTCGGTGATGCTGGCGATCTTATAGCCACAGCCGTTCAAAGCACGGACAGCAGACTCACGACCTGGACCTGGACCCTTGACGTTAACGTCGAGGTTTTTCAGGCCATATTCCAGCGCAGCTTGACCAGCACGTTCAGCAGCTACTTGAGCAGCGAACGGGGTGGACTTGCGGGAACCGCGGAAACCCGAACCACCAGAGGTAGCCCAAGAAAGCGCGTTACCTTGACGGTCGGTGATGGTCACGATGGTGTTGTTAAAAGATGCATGGATGTGGGCGATGCCATCAACCACTGTCTTTTTAACTTTTTTACGAGGACGAGCAGCAGGTTTTGCCATGATAATTTTCCTGTCGATTCGCTGGGGCGATTACTTGCGGATCGGCTTACGCGGACCTTTACGGGTACGCGCGTTAGTCTTGGTACGCTGACCGCGTACTGGAAGACCACGACGATGACGCAGACCGCGATAGCAACCGAGGTCCATCAAACGCTTGATTTTCATGTTGATTTCGCGACGCAGGTCACCTTCAGTGGTGAACTTCGCCACTTCGCCACGCAGCAATTCAATCTGCTCGTCGCTCAGATCCTTGATCTTAGCGGCTGGGTTTACCCCAGCAACTGCGCAAATTTTCTGCGCAGTAGTGCGACCAACACCATAGATGTAGGTCAGCGAGATAACAGTGTGCTTGTTATCTGGAATGTTAACGCCTGCAATACGGGCCATTCAGTGGGACTCCAATTGACAGCTACCTACGCCCCGGAAGCCAAGAAATAGGGCGCGAGATAATATCGCTGTAATAACAAATAATCAACCCGGCAGCGCACTAGCTGCCGGGCTTCAAGCGGATCACACTCAGCCTTGGCGCTGTTTGTGACGCGGTTCCGCGCTGCAAATTACTCGAACAACACCTTCGCGGCGAATAATCTTGCAGTTACGGCACAGCTTTTTCACCGATGCACGAACTTTCATCACCAACTCCTCGAACCTTATGGGGTACTCAGCGCAACATGCCGCTGCCGTAGCCCTTCAGGTTGGCTTTCTTCATCAGGGATTCGTACTGGTGCGAAACGAGGTGCGATTGTACTTGGGACATGAAGTCCATCACAACCACGACCACGATCAGCAACGAGGTCCCGCCAAGGTAGAACGGAACGTTTGCTGCAACCACCAGGAACTGGGGCAACAAGCACACGGCCGTCATATATAGAGCACCGAACAGGGTCAAACGGGTCAGAACGCCATCAATATAGCGCGCCGACTGCTCGCCTGGACGAATGCCCGGAATAAAGGCACCGGACTTCTTCAGGTTTTCCGCTACGTCTTTCGGATTGAACATCAACGCCGTATAGAAGAAGCAGAAGAAAATAATCCCTGCACTAAACAGCAGAATATTCAACGGCTGACCAGGAGCGATCGACTGCGAGATGTCCTGCAACCAGCCCATACCTTCAGACTGACCGAACCAGGCACCCAACGAAGCCGGAAACAGCAAAATGCTGCTCGCGAAGATAGCAGGAATAACACCGGCCATATTCACTTTCAGCGGCAAGTGGCTGGTCTGCGCAGCGAAGACCTTGCGGCCCTGCTGACGCTTGGCGTAGTGAACAGCAATACGACGCTGGCCACGCTCAATGAACACCACAAAACCGATAATCGCTACTGCCAGCAAACCGATGGCAACCAAGGCGAAGATATTGATATCACCCTGACGTGCAGACTCGAAAGACTGCCCGATTGCCCTCGGAAGACCGGCGACGATACCTGCGAAAATCAACATCGAGATACCGTTGCCAACACCACGCTCAGTAATCTGCTCACCCAGCCACATCATGAACATCGCACCAGCCACAAACGTGGTTACTGCGACGAAATGGAAGCCAAAGTCACCAGTGAACGCTACACCCTGCCCCGCCAGACCAATGGACATGCCAATAGCCTGGACAAGAGCAAGAGCGACAGTGAGGTAGCGGGTGTACTGGCTAATCTTGCGACGACCAGCTTCACCTTCCTTCTTCAACTGCTCCAGCTGCGGGCTGACGGCGCTCATCAACTGCATGATGATCGATGCCGAAATATACGGCATGATCCCCAGTGCAAAGATGCTCATCCGCTCCAGCGCGCCGCCGGAAAACATGTTGAACAAGCTAAGAATGGTCCCCTCATTCTGTCGAAACAGGTCTGCGAGTCGGTCCGGGTTGATACCTGGAACCGGGATGTGTGCGCCTATTCGGTAGACGATAATCGCCAGGAACAGAAAACGCAGACGAGCCCAAAGTTCAGACATACCGCCTTTGCCGAGCGCTGAGAGAGCACCTTGCTTAGCCATTTATTCCTCGAACTTGCCGCCAGCTGCTTCGATAGCCGAACGCGCACCTTTGGTGGCGCCGATTCCCTTGCCGATAGTGACAGCGCGAGTCACTTCACCGGACAGCATGATTTTCACACGCTGTACGTTGACGTTGATCACGTTGGCATCTTTCAGGGTCTGCACGGTAACGATGTCGCCTTCCACTTTAGCCAGCTCGGACAGACGCACTTCTGCGCGGTCCATGGCCTTCAGGGAAACGAAACCGAACTTCGGCAGGCGACGATGCAGCGGCTGTTGACCGCCTTCAAAGCCTGGAGCAATAGTGCCACCGGAGCGGGAGGTTTGACCTTTGTGGCCGCGGCCACCAGTCTTACCCAAACCGCTACCGATACCACGGCCCGGACGATGCTTTTCGCGACGGGAACCCGGCGCTGGACTCAGATCATTGAGTTTCATCGATTAACCCTCGACACGCAGCATGTAGTAAGCCTTGTTGATCATCCCGCGATTCTCGGGAGTATCCTGGATTTCTACAGTGTGACCGATGCGACGCAGACCCAAACCCTTAACGCACAATTTGTGGTTAGGGATGCGACCGGTCATGCTTTTGATCAGCGTTACTTTAACGGTAGCCATGATCAGAAGATCTCCTTGACGCTTTTGCCACGCTTGGCGGCAATGGATTCAGGAGATTGCATAGCCTTCAAACCCTTGAAAGTGGCGTGAACCACGTTTACCGGGTTAGTCGAGCCGTAGCACTTGGCCAGAACGTTCTGAACGCCAGCAACCTCGAGGACAGCACGCATAGCGCCGCCAGCGATGATACCGGTACCTTCAGAGGCAGGCTGCATGTACACCTTCGAAGCACCGTGAGCGGACTTCATTGCGTACTGCAGGGTGGTGCCGTTCAGGTCAACTTGGATCATGTTGCGACGAGCAGCTTCCATTGCCTTCTGGATCGCAGCAGGCACTTCACGCGACTTGCCACGGCCGAAGCCAACACGGCCCTTACCATCACCAACCACGGTCAACGCGGTGAAGGTGAAGATACGGCCGCCTTTAACGGTTTTGGCTACGCGGTTAACTTGAACCAGCTTCTCAATGTAGCCTTCGTCGCGCTTTTGGTCGTTATTTGACATAACTTAGAACTCCAGCCCAGCTTCACGAGCAGCATCAGCCAGCGCTTTAACGCGGCCGTGGTACTTGAAGCCAGAGCGGTCGAAAGCCACTTGCGAGACGCCAGCGGCCTTAGCACGCGTAGCGACCAGCTGGCCAACCTTAGTGGCCGCGTCGATGTTGCCAGTGGCACCATCACGCAGTTCTTTATCCAAAGTCGAGGCGCTTGCCAGGACTTTGTTGCCGTCGGCCGAGATGACCTGGGCGTAGATGTGCTGCGACGAGCGGAACACGCAGAGACGCACGACTTCGAGTTCGTGCATTTTCAGGCGTGCTTTGCGAGCGCGACGCAGTCGAGTAACTTTTTTGTCGGTCATTTGCTATGCCCTACTTCTTCTTGGCTTCTTTACGACGGACGACTTCGTCCGCGTAGCGCACACCTTTGCCTTTGTACGGCTCTGGTGGACGGAAGTCGCGGATCTCGGCAGCCACTTGACCTACCAGCTGCTTGTCGATGCCCTTGATCAGGATATCGGTCTGGCTAGGAGTTTCAGCGGTGATGCCTTCCGGCAGTTCGTAATCCACTGGGTGCGAGAAGCCAAGGGCCAGGTTCAAAACCGTGCCTTTTGCTTGCGCTTTGTAACCAACACCGACCAGCTGGAGCTTACGCTCGAAGCCTTGGCTTACGCCTTGGACCATGTTGTTTACCAACGCACGCGTGGTACCGGCCATTGCGCGAGTTTGTTGATCGCCATTGCGAGCAGCGAAACGCAGCTCACCAGCCTCTTCAACGATCTCAACGGACGAATGGATGTTCAGTTCAAGAGTACCCTTGGCACCCTTCACCGAAAGCTGTTGGCCTGCGAATTTTACTTCGACACCGGCTGGCAGCTTAACGGGGTTCTTAGCGACGCGAGACATGCTTATCCCCCCTTAGAACACAGTGCAAAGAACTTCGCCGCCGACACCGGCAGCGCGCGCAGCACGATCCGTCATCACACCTTTGTTGGTGGAGACGATAGACACACCGAGACCGCCACGAACTTTCGGCAGATCTTCAACGGACTTGTACTGACGCAGGCCTGGACGGCTAACGCGCTTCACTTCCTCGATGACCGGACGGCCTTCGAAGTACTTCAGCTCGATGGACAGCAGTGGCTTGATTTCGCTGCTGATCTGATAACCCGCAATGTAGCCTTCGTCTTTCAGGACTTTGGCAACAGCTACCTTCAACGTGGAAGATGGCATGCTTACGACGGACTTTTCAGCCATCTGGGCATTACGGATACGAGTTAGCATGTCCGCTAACGGGTCCTGCATACTCATGGGCTAGACGCTCCTAATACAAAAAAATTAGCCTTGCGGCTACATATGTCACCGAGAATCTCCGGGCATAAAACACACGGGCTCAGGCGAGCCGCGTATTTTAGACACACTCCGGAAATGAAACAAGCCCCAAAAGGGGCTTGTTCCAGATTCTAGGCCACCGGCGGTCAGTATCTTGCGATCCTGCCCACCGAGACTTCGAAAGTACTTACCAGCTGGCTTTAACCAGACCTGGTACGTCACCACGCATTGCCGCTTCACGCAGTTTGTTACGGCCGAGGCCGAACTTGCGGTAAACGCCGTGTGGACGACCGGTCAGGCGGCAGCGGTTACGCATGCGCGAAGCGCTTGCGTCACGTGGCTGCTTCTGCAGAGCTACTGTAGCTTCCCAACGCGCTTCTGGACTTGCGTTCAGATCAACGATGATAGCTTTCAGTGCTGCACGCTTCTTGGCGTACTTGGCAACCGTGAGCTGACGCTTCAGCTCGCGGTTTTTCATGCTCATCTTGGCCATGGTCCTACTCCAATCAGTTGCGGAACGGGAATTTGAACGCACGCAGCAGAGCGCGGCCTTCATCATCGTTCTTGGCAGTGGTGGTCAGGGTGATGTCCAGACCGCGGAGAGCATCGATCTTGTCGTAGTCGATTTCCGGGAAGATGATCTGCTCTTTCACGCCCATGCTGTAGTTACCACGACCATCGAAGGACTTGGCATTCAGGCCGCGGAAGTCGCGAACCCGAGGCAGGGAGATCGACAGCAGACGATCCAGGAACTCGTACATACGCTCACGGCGCAGAGTCACTTTGACACCGATCGGCCAACCTTCACGGACTTTAAAGCCAGCGATGGATTTCCGAGCGTAAGTCACAACAACTTTTTGACCGGTGATCTTTTCCAGGTCAGCAACAGCGTGTTCGATGACTTTCTTGTCACCGATCGCTTCGCCCAGACCCATGTTCAGGGTGATTTTGGTAACGCGCGGAACTTCCATCACGTTCGAAAGCTTAAGTTCTTCCTTAAGCTTCGGAGCGATTTCCTTCCGGTAAATCTCTTTTAGTCGTGCCATGGTCTTATCTACCTAGCAGTGTTCAAGCATCAACCGCTTTTTGGGTCGACTTGAAGACACGAATTTTCTTACCATCTTCTACTTTGAAACCAACGCGATCAGCCTTGTTGGTTTCGCCGTTGAAAATGGCGACGTTAGAAGCGTGCAATGGCGCTTCTTTCTCGACGATACCGCCCTGTACGCCCGACGCGGGGTTAGGCTTGGTATGACGCTTGACCAGGTTCAAACCACCAATGACCAGACGGTCATCAGCAAGAACCTTCAGCACCTTACCGCGCTTACCTTTGTCTTTGCCGGCGATCACGATGATCTCGTCGTCACGACGAATCTTTTGCATGTCGGATCTCCTTACAGCACTTCTGGGGCGAGCGAGACGATCTTCATGAACTTCTCAGTACGAAGTTCACGGGTCACTGGCCCAAAGATACGGGTGCCGATCGGCTCTTGCTTGTTGTTCAGAAGAACAGCAGCGTTGCCATCAAAGCGGATAATGGAGCCATCAGCACGACGTACGCCGTGACGAGTGCGGACTACAACAGCAGTCATCACTTGGCCTTTTTTCACCTTACCGCGTGGAATTGCTTCCTTGACGGTAACTTTGATGATGTCACCGATACCAGCGTAACGACGATGGGAGCCACCCAGCACCTTGATGCACATAACACGGCGAGCGCCGCTGTTATCGGCCACATCGAGCATGGATTGAGTCTGAATCATATAATTTCTCCGACCCCTAGTCCTTAGACTTCCACAGCGCGTTCGAGAACATCAACCAGTGCCCAAGACTTGGTCTTGGCCAGCGGACGAGTTTCACGAATAGTGACTTTGTCGCCGATGTGGCACTGATTGGTTTCGTCGTGCGCGTGCAGCTTAGTCGAACGCTTAACATATTTACCGTAGATCGGGTGCTTAACGCGACGCTCGATCAAAACGGTGATGGTTTTGTCCATCTTGTCGCTGACAACACGGCCAGTCAGCGTACGGACAGTCTTTTCGGCTTCAGCCATGATCACTTACCTGCCTGCTGGTTGAGCACAGTCTTCACGCGAGCGATGTCACGCTTAACTTGCGAGAGCAGATGAGACTGCCCCAACTGGCCAGTTGCTTTCTGCATACGCAGATTGAACTGGTCGCGCAGCAGGCCGAGCAGTTGCTCGTTCAGCTGCTGTGCGGATTTTTCACGAAGTTCATTCGCTTTCATCACATCACCGTCCGTTTAACAAAGGCGGTGGCGAGCGGCAGCTTTGCAGCAGCCAGGGCAAAAGCCTCACGCGCCAGCTCTTCAGTTACACCCTCGATTTCATACAGGACTTTGCCTGGCTGAATCTGGGCTACCCAGTATTCCACGTTACCCTTACCTTTACCCATCCGAACCTCGAGAGGCTTTTTGGAGATCGGCTTGTCCGGGAATACACGGATCCAGATCTTGCCACCACGTTTTACGTGACGGGTCAGTGCACGACGCGCTGACTCGATCTGACGAGCGGTGAGACGACCACGAGCTACAGACTTCAGCGCGAACTCGCCGAAGCTGACTTTGCTACCGCGCTGAGCCAGACCACGGTTGTGGCCTGTCATCTGCTTGCGGAACTTCGTACGCTTAGGTTGCAACATTTGGCGTACCCCTTACTTAGCAGCTTTTTTACGAGGCGCTGGTGCTTGTGGTTTCAGTTCTTCTTGGCGACCACCAATTACTTCGCCCTTGAAGATCCAAACCTTTACACCGATCACACCGTAAGTGGTGTGAGCTTCGTAGTTGGCATAGTCGATGTCGGCACGCAGGGTGTGCAGTGGCACACGACCTTCGCGATACCATTCAGTACGTGCGATTTCAGCACCGCCGAGACGACCGCTCACTTGGATTTTGATGCCCTTGGCACCAATGCGCATAGCGTTCTGTACAGCGCGCTTCATAGCACGACGGAACATTACGCGGCGCTCCAGCTGCTGAGCTACGCTCTGCGCAACCAGCATACCGTCGAGCTCCGGCTTGCGGATCTCTTCGATATTGATGTGCACAGGCACACCCATTTGCTTGGTCAGGTCCTGACGCAGTTTCTCAACATCCTCACCCTTCTTCCCGATAACGATACCTGGACGAGCGGTGTGGATGGTGATACGTGCAGTTTGGGCCGGACGATGGATATCGATACGGCTTACGGACGCGCTTTTTAGTTTGTCTTGGAGATACTCACGCACCTTCAGATCAGCGAACAAATAGTCCGCATAAGTCCGACCGTCTGCGTACCAGACGGAGGTGTGCTCCTTG
The DNA here is from genome assembly GCF_000730425.1 of Pseudomonas fluorescens. NCBI lineage: Bacteria > Pseudomonadati > Pseudomonadota > Gammaproteobacteria > Pseudomonadales > Pseudomonadaceae > Pseudomonas > Pseudomonas fluorescens. Next base: position 3,161,873 of record NZ_CP008896.1, read on the forward strand.
ACGATTCCCAGGCGAATGCCAATGGGATGTACTTTCTGACCCATCTCTTCGACTCCGTTACTTGTCAGCAACCTTGACAGTGATATGGCAAGACCGCTTGACGATGCGATCAGCACGGCCTTTGGCACGTGGCATGATGCGCTTCAGCGAACGCCCTTCGTTGACGAAAACGGTGCTGACCTTCAGGTCATCAACGTCTGCGCCTTCGTTATGCTCGGCGTTGGCTACGGCCGACTCCAGCACTTTCTTCATGATCTCGGCGGCTTTCTTACTGCTGAAAGCCAACAAGTTGAGCGCTTCGCCCACCTTCTTCCCGCGGATCTGGTCGGCGACCAAGCGGGCTTTCTGGGCGGAGATTCGAGCGCCCGACAACTTAGCGGCTACTTCCATTTCCTAACCCCTTAACGCTTGGCTTTCTTGTCTGCCACGTGCCCACGATAAGTGCGGGTACCGGCAAACTCGCCCAGTTTGTGGCCGACCATGTCTTCGTTAACGAGAACTGGGACGTGCTGACGACCGTTGTGTACTGCGATGGTCAAACCGACCATTTGTGGCAGGATCATCGAACGACGCGACCAGGTCTTAACTGGTTTGCGATCGTTCTTTTCCGCCGCCACTTCGATCTTCTTCAGTAGGTGAAGATCAATAAAAGGACCTTTTTTCAGAGAACGTGGCACTGTCGTATCCCTCTATTTACTTGCGACGACGGACGATCATTTTGTCGGTACGCTTATTACCACGAGTCTTCGCGCCCTTAGTCGGGAAGCCCCATGGCGATACCGGATGACGACCACCAGAGGTACGACCTTCACCACCACCGTGTGGGTGGTCAACCGGGTTCATGGCAACACCACGAACGGTTGGGCGAACGCCACGCCAGCGTTTGGCACCAGCTTTACCCAACGAACGCAGGCTGTGCTCGGAGTTCGAGACTTCACCCAGGGTCGCACGGCATTCAGCCAGTACTTTACGCATCTCACCAGAACGCAGACGCAGGGTCACGTAGACACCTTCACGAGCGATCAGCTGAGCCGAAGCACCAGCGGAACGAGCGATCTGTGCGCCTTTACCTGGCTTCAATTCGATGCCGTGTACGGTGCTACCAACTGGAATGTTACGCAGTTGCAGAGCGTTGCCCGGCTTGATCGGCGCCAGGGCACCTGCGATCAGCTGGTCGCCAGCACTCACGCCTTTAGGCGCGATGATGTAGCGACGCTCGCCATCTGCGTACAGCAGCAGAGCGATGTGAGCAGTACGGTTTGGATCGTATTCGATACGCTCGACAGTGGCAGAGATGCCATCTTTGTCGTTGCGACGGAAATCGACCAGACGATAATGCTGCTTATGGCCACCACCGATGTGACGAGTGGTAATGCGACCATTGTTGTTACGACCACCAGTCTTCGATTTCTTCTCGAGCAGCGGTGCGTGAGGAGCGCCTTTATGCAGCTCCTGATTGACCACCTTGACCACAAAACGGCGGCCAGGGGAAGTCGGTTTGCATTTAACGATTGCCATGATGCACCCCTTCCTTACTCAGCACTGCTGCTGAAATCGAGATCTTGGCCTGGCTGAAGGGAGATAACTGCCTTCTTCCAGTCATTACGCTTGCCCAGACCGCGAGCAGTGCGCTTGCTCTTACCCAGAACATTCAGGGTAGTAACACGCTCCACTTTCACGCTGAACAGGCTTTCGACGGCCTTCTTGATTTCCAGCTTGGTTGCGTCAGTTGCAACCTTGAAAACGAACTGGCCTTTCTTGTCAGCCAGAACCGTAGCCTTTTCGGAAACGTGCGGGCCAAGCAGAACTTTAAATACGCGTTCCTGGTTCATCCCAGCAGCTCCTCGAATTTCTTCACGGCCGACACGGTGATCAACACCTTGTCGTATGCGATCAGACTAACTGGATCGGAACCTTGCACGTCACGTACATCAACGTGTGGCAGGTTGCGAGCAGCCAGGTACAGGTTCTGATCAACAGCTTCAGACACGATCAAAACATCGGTCAGGCTCATGTTGTTCAGTTTGCCCAGCAGATCTTTGGTTTTCGGGCTTTCAACAGCGAAGTCCTGAACCACGACCAGACGGTCAGTACGCACCAGTTCAGCAAGGATGGAGCGCAGAGCTGCGCGATACATCTTCTTGTTGAGCTTTTGCGAGTGATCCTGCGGACGAGCTGCGAAAGTGGTACCACCGCCACGCCAGATTGGGCTACGGATAGTACCGGCACGAGCACGGCCAGTACCTTTCTGACGCCAAGGGCGCTTACCGCCACCACGTACGTCGGAACGGGTCTTTTGCTGCTTGCTACCTTGACGGCCGCCGGCCATGTAGGCCACGACTGCTTGGTGAACGAGCGTCTCGTTGAATTCGCCGCCAAATGTCAGTTCGGAAACTTCGATCGCTTGAGCGTCATTTACATTTAATTGCATGTCAGCTTCCCCTTAACCGCGAGCCTTGGCCGCTGGACGTACAACCAGGTTGCCGCCAGTAGCGCCAGGAACAGCACCCTTGACCAACAACAGATTGCGTTCAGCGTCGACGCGCACTACTTCGAGGGACTGCACGGTCACGCGCTCAGCGCCCATATGACCGGACATTTTTTTGCCCTTGAATACACGACCAGGAGTCTGGCACTGGCCAATAGAGCCCGGGACGCGGTGGGAAACGGAGTTACCGTGAGTGTTGTCTTGGCCACGGAAATTCCAACGCTTGATCGTACCCTGGAAGCCTTTACCCTTGGACTGACCGGTTACATCAACCAGTTGACCAGCGGCGAAGATTTCAGCGTTGATCAGATCGCCAGCCTGGTAGTCGCCGTCTTCGAGACGGAACTCCATAACAGTACGACCAGCTGCAACGTTTGCTTTAGCGAAGTGACCTGCTTGAGCAGCAGTCACACGCGAAGCACGACGCTCGCCGACAGTGACTTGCACTGCACGATAGCCATCGGTTTCTTCAGTTTTGAACTGGGTGACGCGATTCGGCTCGATCTCAATGACCGTGACCGGAATGGAGACACCTTCTTCGGTGAAAATACGGGTCATACCGCATTTACGACCGACTACACCAATAGTCATGTTGTAAACCTCATGAGTGTACGGGGCTTTCACCCGCTATGGCCGCCCATTTCAGAGCGTTACACGACTAAGACCCAAGTCTTAGCCGAGGCTGATCTGTACTTCCACACCGGCCGCCAGATCGAGCTTCATAAGTGCATCAACGGTTTTATCCGTTGGCTGGACGATGTCCAGTACGCGCTTATGAGTACGGATCTCGTACTGGTCACGCGCGTCTTTGTTGACGTGCGGGGAGACCAGAACGGTGAACCGCTCTTTACGGGTAGGCAGTGGAATTGGACCACGCACTTGAGCACCAGTACGTTTCGCGGTTTCCACGATTTCCTGGGTGGATTGGTCGATCAGGCGATGGTCAAAAGCCTTCAACCTGATACGGATTTGCTGATTTTGCATTGGATTTCAGACTCCGGCTGCTATTCCCAGCGAGCGCAATACGCCCGTTAAAAGGAGGCGCAATTCTATAGACGCCCCAGATAGGTGTCAACCCAATAAAAAAGGCCCCCGCTAAGCGGAGGCCTTCTCAAAAAACCGAGCTATCTCAGAGGAGATAATTACTCGATGATTTTAGCTACAACACCAGCACCAACGGTACGGCCACCTTCACGAATAGCGAAGCGCAGACCGTCTTCCATCGCGATGGTTTTGATCAGGGTAACAACCATTTTGATGTTGTCGCCCGGCATTACCATCTCAACGCCTTCCGGCAGTTCGCAGTTGCCAGTCACGTCAGTAGTACGGAAGTAGAACTGTGGACGGTAGCCTTTGAAGAACGGAGTGTGACGACCGCCTTCTTCTTTGCTCAGCACGTACACTTCAGCTTCGAACTTGGTGTGCGGCTTAACCGAACCCGGCTTAACCAGAACCTGGCCACGCTCAACGTCGTCACGCTTGGTACCACGCAGCAGAACGCCGCAGTTCTCGCCAGCACGACCTTCGTCGAGCAGTTTACGGAACATTTCAACACCGGTGCAGGTGGTGACGGTAGTGTCACGCAGACCAACGATTTCCAGTGGATCCTGAACCTTAACGATACCGCGCTCGATACGACCAGTCACAACAGTACCGCGACCAGAGATCGAGAATACGTCTTCGATTGGCATCAGGAACGGCTTGTCGATAACACGGACTGGATCTGGAATGTAGCTGTCCAGAGTCTCAACCAGTTTACGAACGGACGTGGTGCCCATTTCGTTGTCGTCTTTGCCTTCCAGAGCCATACGAGCAGAACCGATGATGATCGGAGTGTCGTCGCCTGGGAAGTCGTAAGTGCTCAGCAGATCACGCACTTCCATCTCAACCAGTTCCAGCAGCTCAGCGTCGTCTACCAGGTCAGCCTTGTTCAGGTAAACCACGATGTACGGAACGCCTACCTGACGGGACAGCAGGATGTGCTCACGGGTTTGTGGCATCGGACCATCAGCGGCCGAGCAAACCAGGATTGCGCCATCCATCTGGGCAGCACCGGTGATCATGTTCTTCACATAGTCGGCGTGACCTGGGCAGTCAACGTGAGCGTAGTGACGGATCAGCGAGTTGTATTCAACGTGCGCAGTGTTGATGGTGATACCACGAGCTTTTTCTTCTGGCGCGCTGTCGATTTTATCGAAATCAACGATTGCGGAACCGAAAACTTCGGAGCAAACGCGAGTCAGAGCAGCAGTCAGAGTGGTTTTACCATGGTCAACGTGACCGATAGTGCCAACGTTGACGTGCGGTAGGGAACGATCAAATTTTTCTTTAGCCACGACAATTAACTCCTTGCCTAAAGGACTGAATCAGCCTTGTTTTTTGGATACAGTTTCAGCGATGTGCGCCGGAGCTGTGTTGTATTTTTTGAATTCCATAGAGTAGCTTGCGCGACCCTGGGACATGGAGCGAACGTCGGTCGCATAACCGAACATCTCACCCAACGGAACCTCGGCGCGAATCACTTTGCCGGAAACCGTGTCTTCCATACCCAAGATCATGCCGCGACGACGGTTAAGGTCGCCCATGACATCACCCATATAGTCTTCAGGTGTAACAACTTCTACCGCCATGATTGGCTCAAGCAACTCACCACCGCCCTTCTGGGCCAGTTGCTTGGTTGCCATGGAAGCAGCCACCTTAAACGCCATCTCGTTGGAGTCGACGTCATGGTAAGAACCGTCAAAAACGGTTGCTTTAAGGCCGATCAGCGGATAGCCGGCAACAACACCGTTCTTCATCTGCTCTTCGATGCCCTTCTGGATAGCAGGGATGTATTCCTTAGGAACAACACCACCCACTACTTCGTTCACGAATTGCAGACCTTCCTGACCTTCGTCAGCAGGAGCAAAACGGATCCAGCAGTGACCGAACTGACCACGACCGCCGGACTGACGAACGAACTTGCCTTCGATTTCACAGTTCTTCGTGATGCGCTCACGATAGGAAACCTGAGGCTTACCGATGTTGGCTTCGACGTTGAACTCACGGCGCATCCGGTCAACCAGGATGTCCAGGTGCAACTCGCCCATGCCGGAGATGATCGTTTGACCAGTCTCCTCATCAGTCTTGACGCGGAAAGATGGATCTTCCTGAGCAAGCTTGCCCAGTGCGATACCCATTTTTTCCTGGTCATCCTTGGTCTTAGGCTCTACGGCAACCGAAATAACCGGCTCCGGGAAGTCCATGCGAACCAGGATGATTGGCTTATCAGCATTGCACAAAGTTTCACCGGTGGTGACGTCCTTCATGCCGATCAGGGCCGCGATGTCACCAGCGCGCACCTCCTTGATCTCTTCACGGGCGTTTGCGTGCATTTGCACCATACGACCCACGCGCTCTTTCTTGCCCTTGACCGAGTTGATCACGCCGTCGCCGGAGGCCAACACGCCCGAGTAAACACGGACGAAAGTCAGGGTACCCACGAATGGGTCGGTAGCGATCTTGAACGCCAGAGCCGAGAACGGCTCGTTGTCGTCAGCATGACGCTCCATCTCTTCTTCCTCGTTATCAGGGTTAGTACCCTTGATAGCAGGAATATCAGTTGGAGCAGGCAGGTAGTCGATAACGGCGTCGAGAACCAGGGGAACGCCCTTGTTCTTGAAGGAAGAACCACAAACAGCCAGGACGATCTCACCAGCAATAGTACGCTGGCGCAGAGCAGCCTTGATTTCCACGTTGGTGAGTTCTTCACCTTCGAGGTACTTGTTCATCAGCTCTTCGCTGGCTTCAGCCGCAGCCTCAACCAGGTTGTTGCGCCACTCGTCAGCCAGCTCCTGCAGCTCAGCAGGAATAGCTTCGCGACGAGGAGTCATACCTTTGTCGGCGTCATTCCAGTAGACCGCTTCCATGGTGATCAGGTCGATCTGACCCTGGAAGTTGTCTTCGGAACCGATTGCCAATTGAATTGGCACCGGAGTGTGACCCAGACGCTGCTTGATCTGACCGATCACGCGCAGGAAGTTGGCACCAGCACGGTCCATCTTGTTTACGTAAACAAGACGCGGAACACCGTATTTGTTGGCTTGACGCCATACGGTTTCCGACTGAGGCTCAACACCCGAAGTACCACAGAAGACAACGACCGCGCCATCGAGTACACGCAGGGAACGCTCAACTTCAATAGTGAAGTCCACGTGGCCCGGGGTATCGATTACGTTGAAGCGATGCTCATCTTTGTACTGCTTGGCAGAACCCTTCCAGAAGGCAGTGATAGCAGCAGAAGTAATGGTAATACCACGCTCCTGCTCCTGAACCATCCAGTCTGTGGTCGCGGCGCCATCATGCACCTCGCCCATTTTGTGACTTTTGCCGGTGTAAAACAGTACGCGCTCGGTGGTGGTGGTTTTACCAGCATCCACGTGAGCGACGATACCGATGTTACGGTAGCGGCTAATCGGAGTAGTACGAGCCATAAAGCCCTCGCAAAATTAGTGAAGCTAAGATTAGAAGCGGTAGTGCGAGAAAGCTTTGTTAGCTTCGGCCATACGGTGCACGTCTTCACGCTTCTTAACAGCAGCACCTTTACCTTCGGCAGCGTCCAACAGCTCGCCGGCCAAACGCAGGGCCATAGACTTCTCGCCGCGCTTACGGGCGAAGTCTACCAACCAGCGCATTGCCAGGGCGTTACGACGGGACGGACGAACTTCGACCGGAACCTGGTAAGTAGCACCGCCTACACGGCGCGACTTCACTTCGACCAGCGGAGCGATGGCGTCGAGAGCTTTCTCGAAGATTTCCAGGGGGTCGCTGTTCTTGCGTTCTTTAACCTTTTCCAGCGCGCCATAAACGATACGCTCGGCAACGGCTTTTTTGCCGCTTTCCATCACGTGGTTCATGAACTTGGCCAGGATTTGGCTTCCGTATTTTGGATCGTCAAGCACTTCGCGCTTGGCTGCTACGCGTCTTCTTGGCATGGATAAGCCCTCAAACGGTCTTCAGGTTCGTTCGGAATCGGTGCCCTCGCGGGACGCCTCCGACCTTACTCTTATCGACTCAGAAAATAAGATGATTCAGTTTTACAAAAAGCCGCTACTACTTAGGCTTCTTGGTACCGTACTTCGAACGACCCTGGTTACGACCTTTAACGCCGGAAGTATCCAAGGAGCCGCGTACGGTGTGATAACGAACACCTGGCAAGTCTTTTACACGACCGCCGCGGATCAGCACCACGCTGTGCTCTTGCAGGTTGTGGCCTTCACCGCCGATGTACGAGGAAACCTCGAAACCGTTGGTCAGGCGCACACGGCATACTTTACGCAGTGCCGAGTTAGGTTTTTTCGGCGTAGTGGTATACACGCGAGTGCATACGCCACGACGTTGCGGGCAGTTCTGCAGCGCAGGTACGTCGGATTTCTCGACGATACGCTTACGCGGCTGACGTACCAGCTGGTTGATAGTTGCCATCTACTAGCTCCACTGTTGTCTTGCGACGCTATTGTCTTGCAAGAAAAGCAAAATGGCAGGAACGAATTCCCGCCAAATTTAGGGGTACAAGAGTCTAAAGAGGATCTTGCCCCCAGTCAAGGCAAGGCCCCGACCTCCCCCTCCGTCGAAACCCGACAAAACTGTCTTGTTCCGACGAACGGGGCTGCCAGGGCCCGGTCTTATTTATCGCAGAACTCAGTTACCGCTAGAGTTCAGCGCTTCGGTCAGTGCCGCTTCCACTTCACTGGCGCTTACGCGCAACGGTTTGTCGAGTTCACGGCGACGCTTACGCTCGCTGTGGTAGGCCAAACCGGTACCGGCCGGGATCAGACGACCCACAACCACGTTCTCTTTCAGGCCGCGCAGGTAATCGCGCTTGCCGGTTACCGCTGCTTCGGTCAGCACTCGAGTGGTCTCCTGGAAGGAGGCCGCCGAGATGAACGATTCAGTGGACAACGACGCCTTGGTAATACCCAGCAACACGCGAGTGAACTTGGAAACAAATTTCTCTTCGGTTGCCAGACGCTCGTTTTCTACCAGCACGTGAGTCAGTTCCATCTGGTCGCCCTTGATGAAACTCGAATCGCCGGATTCAGCGATTTCAACTTTACGCAGCATCTGACGCAGGATGGTCTCGATGTGCTTATCGTTGATCTTCACGCCCTGCAGACGGTAAACGTCCTGGATCTCATTGACGATGTACTTGGCCAGCGCACTCACACCCAGCAGACGCAGGATGTCGTGTGGATCGCTCGGGCCGTCGGAGATAACTTCGCCGCGGTTTACCTGTTCGCCTTCGAAGACGTTCAGGTGGCGCCACTTTGGAATCAGCTCTTCATATGGATCGCTACCGTCGTTCGGAGTAATGACCAGGCGGCGCTTGCCCTTGGTCTCTTTGCCGAACGCGATGGTGCCGCTGACTTCAGCCAGGATCGACGCTTCCTTCGGACGACGAGCTTCGAACAAGTCAGCAACACGCGGCAGACCACCGGTGATGTCACGGGTCTTCGAAGTTTCTTGCGGGATACGCGCGATAACATCACCGATCGCGATCTTCGCACCATCCGCCACACCGACCAGGGCGTTGGCTGGCAGGAAGTACTGAGCGATAACGTCAGTGCCTGGCAGCAACAGATCCTTGCCGTTGTCATCGACCATCTTCACAGCAGGACGGATGTCTTTACCGGCAGCTGGACGATCTTTGGCATCGAGCACTTCAATGTTGGTCATACCGGTCAATTCGTCAGTCTGACGCTTGATCGTGATGCCTTCTTCCATGCCCACGTAGGTCACGGTACCTTTCATTTCGGTAACGATTGGGTGAGTGTGCGGATCCCACTTGGCCACGATTGCGCCAGCGTCGACCTTGTCACCTTCTTTAACCGAAATCACAGCACCGTACGGCAGCTTGTAACGCTCACGCTCACGACCGAAGTCATCAGCAATCGCCAGCTCACCGGAACGGGACACGGCAACCAGGTGGCCATCCACTCGCTCAACATGCTTCAGGTTGTGCAGACGGACAGTACCGCCATTCTTCACCTGAACGCTGTCAGCTGCGGAGGTCCGGCTTGCCGCACCACCGATGTGGAACGTACGCATGGTCAGCTGGGTACCCGGCTCACCGATGGACTGGGCAGCAATAACGCCAACCGCTTCACCGATGTTCACCTGGTGACCACGGGCCAAGTCACGACCGTAGCACTTGGCGCAGATGCCGTAGCGGGTTTCGCAGCTGATCGGCGAGCGAACAATCACTTCGTCGATGCTGTTGAGTTCGATGAACTCGACCCACTTCTCATCCACCAGGGTGCCAGCAGGAACGATAACGTCCTCGGTGCCGGGCTTGAATACGTCACGGGCAATAACACGACCCAATACGCGCTCACCCAGAGGCTCTACAACGTCACCGCCTTCAATGTGCGGCGTCATCAGCAGGCCGTGCTCGGTGCCACAATCGATCTCGGTCACAACCAGATCTTGCGCAACGTCTACCAGACGACGAGTCAGGTAACCGGAGTTAGCGGTTTTCAACGCGGTATCCGCCAGACCTTTACGAGCACCGTGTGTGGAGATGAAGTACTGAAGTACGCTCAAACCCTCACGGAAGTTCGCAGTAATCGGCGTTTCAATGATGGAACCGTCCGGCTTGGCCATCAGGCCACGCATACCGGCGAGCTGACGGATCTGCGCAGCAGAACCCCGTGCGCCCGAGTCGGCCATCATGTACATCGAGTTGAAAGACTCTTGATCGACTTCGACGCCGTGACGGTCGATGACTTTCTCTTTCGAGAGGTTGGCCATCATCGCCTTGGAAACTTCGTCGTTGGCCTTGGACCAAAGGTCGATCACCTTGTTGTACTTCTCGCCCTGGGTTACCAGGCCGGAGGCGTACTGGCTCTCGATCTCTTTCACTTCGTCAGTGGCAGCACTGATGATGCGAGCTTTTTCATCCGGGATAACGAAGTCGTTAACACCGATGGAAACGCCGGAAATGGTCGAATAAGCAAAACCGGTGTACATCAGCTGGTCAGCGAAGATCACGGTCTCTTTCAGACCAACCACGCGGTAGCACTGGTTGATCAGCTTGGAGATTGCCTTTTTCTTCATCGGCAGGTTGACGACGTCGTAAGACAGACCTTTTGGCACAACCTGATACAACAGCGCACGGCCGACAGTCGTGTCGACGATACGGGTGCTGCTCACGCTGCCACCGTCACGGTCGTTGACGGTTTCATGGATCCGCACCTTGACCTTGGCGTGCAGTGCGGCTTCGCCGGCACGGAACACCCGGTCAACTTCTTGCAGGTCAGCGAATACACGACCTTCGCCCTTGGCGTTGATCGCTTCACGGGTCATGTAGTACAGACCCAATACAACGTCCTGCGACGGAACGATGATTGGCTCACCGTTGGCTGGCGACAGGATGTTGTTGGTCGACATCATCAACGCACGCGCTTCCAACTGGGCTTCCAGTGTCAGCGGTACGTGCACGGCCATTTGGTCGCCGTCGAAGTCGGCGTTGTACGCAGCACAGACCAGAGGGTGCAGCTGGATAGCCTTACCTTCGATCAGTACCGGTTCAAACGCCTGGATACCCAGACGGTGAAGGGTCGGTGCACGGTTGAGGAGAACCGGGTGTTCGCGAATCACTTCAGCAAGAACGTCCCAAACCTCTGGCAGTTCGCGCTCGACCATTTTCTTGGCCGCTTTGATGGTGGTCGCGAGACCGCGCATTTCCAGCTTGCCGAAGATGAACGGCTTGAACAACTCCAGAGCCATCTTCTTAGGCAGACCGCACTGGTGCAGACGCAGGGTCGGGCCTACGGTAATTACCGAACGACCGGAGTAGTCAACACGCTTACCGAGCAAGTTCTGACGGAAACGACCTTGTTTACCCTTGATCATGTCAGCCAGGGATTTCAAAGGACGCTTGTTGGAACCGGTGATAGCGCGACCGCGACGGCCGTTGTCGAGCAAGGCATCGACCGCTTCTTGCAACATACGCTTTTCGTTGCGCACGATGATGTCCGGAGCGGACAGATCAAGCAGGCGCTTCAAACGGTTGTTACGGTTGATCACGCGGCGGTACAGGTCGTTCAAGTCGGACGTCGCGAAACGACCACCGTCCAACGGTACCAGCGGACGCAGGTCTGGCGGCAGAACCGGCAGAACGGTCAGCACCATCCACTCTGGCAGGTTGCCGGAACCCTGGAAGGCTTCCATCAACTTCAGACGCTTGGACAGTTTCTTGATCTTGGTTTCGGAGTTGGTTTGCGGAATCTCTTCACGCAGACGGCCAATCTCGTGTTCCAGGTCGATAGCGTGCAGCAGCTCGCGGACAGCTTCGGCACCCATGCGGGCATCGAAATCATCGCCGAACTCTTCCAGCGCTTCGAAGTACTGCTCGTCGTTGAGCAACTGACCTTTTTCAAGGGTGGTCATGCCTGGATCGATAACGACATAGCTCTCGAAGTAGAGAACGCGCTCGATATCACGCAGGGTCATGTCCATCAGCAGGCCGATACGGGACGGCAGCGACTTCAGGAACCAGATGTGGGCAACCGGCGAAGCCAGTTCGATGTGCGCCATGCGCTCACGACGAACCTTGGCCAGTGCAACTTCAACGCCGCACTTCTCGCAGATCACACCACGGTGCTTCAAGCGCTTGTACTTACCGCACAGGCACTCGTAATCCTTTACCGGGCCAAAGATCTTGGCGCAGAACAGACCGTCACGCTCAGGCTTGAACGTACGGTAGTTGATGGTTTCCGGCTTTTTAACTTCACCGAACGACCACGAGCGGATCATCTCAGGCGATGCCAACCCAATACGGATGGCGTCGAACTCTTCGACTTGACCCTGGTTTTTCAGCAAATTCAGTAGGTCTTTCAAGGCCTTTCCTCCTGGCGGAGCAGAGAGCGGGCTAAACAGCCCCGCTCTCGATTCGCGTCACGTGTTATTCGGTTTCCAGATCGATATCGATGCCGAGGGAACGAATTTCTTTGATCAACACGTTGAAGGACTCGGGCATGCCCGGCTCCATACGGTGATCGCCGTCCACGATGTTTTTGTACATCTTGGTACGACCGTTCACATCGTCCGACTTCACTGTGAGCATTTCTTGCAGAGTGTATGCCGCACCGTATGCTTCCAGTGCCCAGACCTCCATCTCCCCGAAACGCTGACCACCGAACTGAGCCTTACCACCCAGCGGCTGCTGGGTAACGAGGCTGTACGAACCGGTAGAACGAGCGTGCATCTTGTCGTCTACCAAGTGGTTCAGCTTCAGCATGTACATGTAGCCAACAGTAACCGGGCGCTCGAACTTGTTGCCGGTACGGCCGTCGAACAGCTGCATCTGGCCGCTTTCTGGCAGGTCTGCCAGTTTCAGCATGGCCTTGATTTCGCTTTCCTTGGCACCGTCGAACACCGGGGTAGCCATTGGAACGCCGCCGCGCAGGTTCTTCGCCAGATCCAGGACTTCCTGGTCGGAGAAGGTGTCCAGCTCTTCGTTGCGACCGCCGATCTCGTTGTAGATCTCGTGCAGGAACTTACGCAGGTCTGCGACCTTGCGCTGCTCTTCGATCATACGGTTGATCTTCTCGCCCAGACCTTTGGCCGCGAGGCCCAGGTGGGTTTCAAGGATCTGACCAACGTTCATACGCGAAGGTACGCCCAACGGGTTGAGGACGACATCGACCGGGGTGCCATTGGCATCGTGCGGCATGTCTTCAACCGGCATGATCACGGAGACCACACCCTTGTTACCGTGACGACCGGCCATCTTGTCGCCCGGCTGGATGCGACGACGGATTGCCAGGTAAACCTTGACGATCTTCAGCACACCCGGAGCCAGGTCATCGCCCTGCTGCAGTTTGCGCTTCTTGTCTTCAAACTTGTCGTCCAGCAGACGGCGGCGATCAACGATGTAGGCCTGGGCCTTCTCGAGCTGCTCGTTCAGAGCGTCTTCAGCCATGCGCAGTTTGAACCACTGGCCGTGCTCAAGACCGTCGAGGATTTCGTCGGTGATGTCCTGACCTTTCTTCAGACCTGCACCGCCTTCAGCCTTGCGGCCTACCAGGGCGGAACGCAGACGCTCGAAGGTCGCGCCTTCAACGATACGGAACTCTTCGTTCAGATCCTTGCGGATCTCGTCGAGCTGGGTCTTCTCGATGGACAGCGCACGAGCATCACGCTCAACACCGTCGCGGGTGAAGACCTGCACGTCGATGACAGTACCCTTGGTACCGGTAGGTACGCGCAGGGAAGTGTCTTTAACGTCGCTGGCTTTTTCACCGAAGATGGCACGCAGCAGTTTTTCTTCCGGAGTCAGTTGGGTCTCGCCTTTCGGAGTGACCTTACCAACCAGAATGTCGCCAGCGCCGACTTCAGCACCTACGTAAACGATACCGGCTTCGTCCAGCTTGTTCAGAGCAGCTTCACCCACGTTCGGGATGTCTGCGGTGATTTCCTCAGGCCCAAGCTTGGTGTCACGCGCCACACAGGTCAGTTCCTGAATGTGGATCGTGGTGAAGCGGTCTTCCTGAACCACACGCTCGGACAGGCAGATGGAGTCTTCGAAGTTGAAGCCGTTCCATGCCATGAACGCGATACGCATGTTCTGCCCCAGAGCCAGTTCACCCATATCGGTGGACGGGCCGTCGGCCATGATGTCGCTACGCTGAACGCGATCACCCTTGCTCACCAGCGGACGCTGGTTGATGCAGGTGTTCTGGTTCGAACGGGTGTATTTGGTCAGGTTGTAGATGTCGACACCGGCTTCGCCAGTTTCAACTTCATCATCGGCAACACGAACCACGATACGGCTGGCATCAACGGAGTCGATCACGCCGCCACGACGAGCCACGACGCAAACGCCGGAGTCACGGGCCACGTTGCGCTCCATACCGGTACCTACCAGCGGCTTGTCAGCGCGCAGGGTCGGTACAGCTTGGCGCTGCATGTTGGAACCCATCAACGCACGGTTGGCGTCATCGTGCTCCAGGAACGGGATCAGCGACGCTGCAACCGAAACTACCTGCTTGGGCGAGACGTCCATCAAGGTGACGTCTTCTGGCGCCTTGACAGTGAACTCGTTCAAGTGACGAACAGCTACCAGCTCGTCGATCAGGACTTTCTTATCGTTCATCGTGGCCGAAGCCTGGGCGATCACGTGATCAGCCTCTTCGATGGCGGACAGGAACACGATCTCGTCGGTGACCAAGGCGTCTTTCACCACACGGTACGGGCTTTCGAGGAAGCCGTACTGGTTGGTGCGCGCATAGGCAGCCAGGGAGTTGATCAGACCGATGTTCGGACCTTCCGGTGTTTCGATCGGGCAAACACGACCGTAGTGCGTCGGGTGCACGTCACGAACTTCAAAGCCAGCACGCTCACGAGTCAGACCGCCCGGGCCCAGTGCAGAAACACGGCGCTTGTGGGTGATCTCGGAGAGCGGGTTGTTCTGGTCCATGAACTGGGAAAGCTGGCTGGAACCGAAGAACTCTTTCACCGCCGCAGCCACTGGCTTGGCGTTGATCAGGTCTTGCGGCATCAGGCCTTCGCTTTCAGCCATCGACAGACGCTCTTTGACCGCACGCTCAACACGTACCAGGCCAACGCGGAACTGGTTCTCGGCCATTTCGCCTACGCAGCGAACACGACGGTTACCCAGGTGGTCGATGTCATCGACGATGCCTTTGCCATTACGGATGTCGACCAGAGTCTTCAGGACCGCAACGATGTCTTCCTTGCACAACACGCCCGAACCTTCGATCTCGGTACGACCGATACGACGGTTGAACTTCATCCGGCCGACCGCAGACAAGTCATAGCGCTCAGGGCTGAAGAACAGGTTGTTGAACAGGGTCTCGGCAGCGTCTTTGGTTGGCGGCTCGCCAGGACGCATCATGCGATAGATCTCGACCAGCGCTTCCAATTGGTTGCTGGTGGAGTCGATCTTCAGGGTGTCGGAGACGAACGGACCGCAGTCGATATCGTTGGTGTACAAGGTCTCGATGCGAACAACCTGGGCCTTGGCGATTTTCGCCAGGATCTCGGTGTTCAGCTCGGTGTTGCACTCAGCCAGGATCTCGCCTGTTGCTGGGTGTACGATGACCTTGGCGGTAGTGCGACCCAGGACGTAGTCCAGGGGCACGTCCAGCGACTTGATACCGGCTTTTTCGATCTGGTTGATGTGGCGCGCAGTAATACGACGGCCAGCCTCAACAATGACCTTGCCCTTTTCATCCTGAATGTCCAGGACGGCAATTTCACCACGCAGACGCGAAGCAATCAGCTCCAGGCTGAGGGTTTCATCCTTCAGGCTAAATACGTTGGTGGTGTAGAACGCGTCCAGCACTTGCTCAGTGGTATAGCCGAGCGCGCGCAACAGTACCGAGGCTGGCAGCTTGCGACGACGGTCGATACGCACGAACACGCAGTCCTTCGGGTCGAACTCGAAGTCCAACCATGAACCGCGGTACGGAATGATCCGCGCGGAATACAGGAGCTTGCCGGAGCTGTGCGTCTTACCGCGGTCGTGGTCAAAGAACACGCCCGGGGAACGGTGCAGCTGGGAAACGAT
The DNA here is from genome assembly GCF_000730425.1 of Pseudomonas fluorescens. Lineage (NCBI taxonomy): Bacteria > Pseudomonadati > Pseudomonadota > Gammaproteobacteria > Pseudomonadales > Pseudomonadaceae > Pseudomonas > Pseudomonas fluorescens. Next base: position 3,177,934 of record NZ_CP008896.1, read on the forward strand.
TACACGCTCGGTACCGTTGATAACGAAGGTACCGTTCTCAGTCATCAACGGGATTTCGCCCATGTAGACTTCTTGCTCTTTGATGTCCTTGATCGCTTTGTTCGACGACTCTTTGTCGAAAATGATCAGACGGACTTTTACCCGCAAAGGTACGGCGTACGTAACACCGCGCAACACGCATTCTTTGACATCAAATGCCGGTTCGCCCAGGCGATAACCGACGTACTCCAGCGCAGCATTGCCGGAGTAGCTGATGATCGGGAAAACGGATTTGAAGGCCGCATGCAGGCCCACGTCGCGGAACTGATCTTTGGTCGCTCCCGCCTGCAAGAATTCACGATACGAATCCAGCTGGATAGCCAGAAGGTACGGGACATCCATGACGTCCGGCAACTTGCTAAAGTCCTTGCGGATACGTTTTTTCTCAGTATATGAGTAAGCCATCAGCGTTCCCCAGCTTGGTCACCTGCTTGTTTGGCCCCTCCGACGGGAGCAGCCAGAAAATCTTGCAAACCCCTTGGTTTGCACCACCGCATTGGGTGGCTACAGCGCGTTAATGGCGGCGACCGAGTCGACAGCCAAGAACGGAAAAAGGCCGGTGGCAAGAGCCACCAGCCATCAGCCTTCAGCTTAACGCTTGGGCTGGAGACGCAAAGTCGATGCTTACTTCAGCTCGACTTTAGCGCCTGCTTCTTCCAGAACAGCTTTGGCTTTGTCGGCAGCGTCTTTCGACACAGCTTCCAGAACCTGGGCTGGAGCACCGTCAACGACTGCCTTGGCTTCTTTCAGGCCCAGACCGGTCAGTTCACGTACTGCCTTGATCACGTTTACTTTCTTCTCGCCAGCTTCCAGCAGCATGACGTTGAATTCGGTTTGCTCTTCAGCAGCGACGGCAGCAACAGCTGGACCAGCGGAAGCAGCGGCAGCGGAAACGCCGAATTTTTCTTCGAAAGCTTTGATCAGCTCAACAACCTGCAGAACCGACATTTCAGCTACGGCGTTGAGGATATCGTCTTGGGAGATAGACATTGCTGTATTTCCTGAATTGGGGGACGGCCTACGCGGCCATCGAAATAAACAAAAATACGCGAGAGAAAGTGCTCAGCCTTAGGCTGCAGCAGCTTCTTTTTGCTCGCGAACTGCAGCCAGAGTACGAGCCAGCTTGCTGGTAGCGCCTTGAATCACGCTCATCAGCTGCGAAATAGCTTCGTTACGGGTCGGCAGTGTTGCCAGTACGTCGATTTGGTTAGCTGCGAGGAACTTGCCCTCGAACGCAGCTGCCTTGATCTCGAACTTATCCTGACTCTTGGCGAATTCCTTGAACAAACGGGCAGCAGCGCCTGGATGATCTTTGGAGAACGCGATCAGAGTCGGGCCAGTGAACACGTCGTTGAGAACACTGTATTCAGTGTCCGCAACAGCGCGCTTGAGCAGGGTGTTACGTACAACACGTACGTATACGCCAGCTTCACGAGCCTCTTTACGGAGTCCGGTCATAGCGCCTACTGTCACACCACGGGCATCAGCCACGACAGCGGACAGAGCAGCTTTGGCAGCCTCGTTGACTTCAGCGACGATGGCCTTCTTGTCTTCGAGATTAATTGCCACGGGTTTAACTCCTGCTTGTTACCGTTTCATCTGGCCTAGGCCGGATGTCGTTTTGGTGTCTGATTCGGTAAGGAACCGGGAGCACCATCTGCGTAGGCTTGATGGTTTAAGACTTGCGTCGCCTACGGTCTTGGATAGCCCCCGCCAGGCAGGGACCCCAATCTTTCAATTGGCGCGATCTCTCGCGCCAATTTGTGTCTTATACGTCCAGCGAGCCTTGGTCGATGACCAGACCTGGGCCCATAGTGGTGCTCAGGGTAACGCGCTTGACGTAGATACCTTTCGAGGAAGCCGGCTTGATACGCTTCAGATCAGCGATCAGGGCTTCAACGTTTTCCTTCAGCTTGACGGCGTCGAAGCCGACCTTGCCAACGGAGGTGTGAATGATGCCGTTTTTGTCGGTGCGATAACGAACCTGACCAGCCTTGGCGTTTTTAACCGCGGTAGCCACGTCTGGAGTTACAGTACCAACTTTCGGGTTAGGCATCAGGCCACGTGGGCCCAGGATCTGACCCAACTGACCTACAACGCGCATTGCATCCGGGGAGGCAATAACTACGTCATAGTTCAGGTCGCCGCCTTTCATTTCGGCAGCCAGGTCGTCCATGCCAACGCGATCGGCGCCAGCGGCCAGAGCAGCTTCAGCTGCCGGGCCTTGGGTGAAGACAGCAACACGTACAGTCTTGCCAGTACCGTGTGGCAGCACAGTAGCGCTACGAACGACCTGGTCGGATTTACGCGGGTCAACACCCAGGTTTACAGCAACGTCAACGGACTCGCTGAACTTGACAGTCGACAGCTCGGTCAGCAGAGCAGCAGCGTCTACAAAGCTGTAGGACTTGCCCGCTTCGATTTTGCCGGCGATAGCCTTTTGGCGCTTGGTCAGCTTAGCCATTACACACCCTCCACGTTAAGGCCCATGCTACGAGCAGAACCGGCGATGGTACGCACGGCTGCATCCATATCAGCTGCAGTCAGATCCGCGTTTTTGGTTTTCGCGATTTCTTCCAGCTGAGCACGAGTCACGGTGCCAACCTTAACGGTGTTCGGACGAGCGGAACCGCTAGTCAGACCTGCAGCTTTCTTCAACAGAACCGAAGCCGGAGTCGACTTGGTTTCGAAAGTGAAGCTACGGTCGCTATATACAGTGATGATCACTGGAGTCGGCAGACCTGGCTCAATACCCTGGGTACGGGCGTTGAAGGCCTTGCAGAATTCCATGATGTTCACGCCGTGCTGACCCAGAGCTGGACCGACGGGTGGGCTAGGGTTGGCCTGAGCGGCCTTCACTTGCAGCTTGATGTAAGCGGTAATCTTCTTGGCCATGAGGCACTCCAATTACGGGTTCAAGCGCCTCGAAAGGCTCCCCGGTTACTTGCGCGTTTATCCCAGTGACGACAAAACCCCACAGCCTAAGGCTGCGGGGTTGGGATGCTTTGTCAGCTAGACCTTTTCGACCTGGCTGAACTCCAACTCTACCGGAGTAGAGCGACCGAAAATGAGCACTGCCACTTGGATCCGGCTCTTTTCGTAGTTAACTTCTTCGACAGTGCCGTTGAAATCAGCAAACGGACCATCAGTGACACGAACAACCTCGCCCGGCTCGAACAACGTCTTCGGCTTCGGCTTGTCGCTACCGTCAGCAACACGACGCAGAATCGCTTCCGCCTCCTTGTCGGTGATCGGCGCGGGCTTATCGGCGGTACCGCCGATGAAACCCATGACGCGAGGAGTGTCCTTGACCAAGTGCCAAGTACCCTCATTCATGTCCATTTGTACCAGCACGTAGCCAGGGAAGAACTTGCGTTCGCTTTTGCGCTTCTGACCATTCCGCATTTCAACCACTTCTTCAGTGGGAACCAGAATTTCGCCGAAGCCATCTTCCATGCCTGCCAGCTTTACGCGCTCTAGCAAAGAGCGCATAACATGCTTCTCGTAACCCGAGTAAGCATGCACAACGTACCAACGCTTAGCCACGGGACACCCTTAGCCAACAATCAAGGAAACAAGCCAGCCGAGCAGGGAATCAAGCCCCCACAACAGCAACGCCATAACCAGAACAACAGCCACGACAATCAGCGTGGTCTGCGTGGTTTCTTGGCGAGTTGGCCAAACGATTTTACGTATTTCGGTGCGAGCCTCCTTAACCAGTACAGCGAAGGACTTACCCTTTACCGTCTGCAGACCTATAAAAACGGCCACAGCAGCAAGAGCGAGCAACACGAGTACGCGGTACAGGATCGGCGAAGCAGAATAGTACTGATTGCCAACAACGCCTACGACCACCAAAGCGACGACAGCGAGCCACTTAACCAGATCGAAACGAGAGCTTTGAGCTTCAGCCTTAGGAGTCATCTATGAAGATCCTGTGAAAAGAAAGCCAGATACACCACGTGAATCTGGCAGGTCAGGAGGGAATCGAACCCCCAACCTACGGTTTTGGAGACCGTCGCTCTGCCAATTGAGCTACTGACCTAAAACAAAATCAGGCCGACCATTATGCAGGCCTGAAAAAGACTTTACAACAACCAACCCCAAGAGACTTAAACCAACCCAAAAACACCAGGCAAAACAGATTCAAGCCGAGACAGCTGTTAAAACAAAGGCAGATATTTTCATATCTGCCTTGTTATATGGAGCTCTTGAGCGGATTTGAACCGCTGACCTCACCCTTACCAAGGGTGTGCTCTACCAACTGAGCTACAAGAGCAAAACACCTTGCACAACCTGCAAACTTGGAGCGGGTAGCGGGAATCGAACCCGCATCATCAGCTTGGAAGGCTGAGGTTCTACCACTAAACTATACCCGCGGAGCTTGCAGCTCACGCTAAAAATGGTGGAGGGGGAAGGATTCGAACCTTCGAAGTCGTAGACGTCAGATTTACAGTCTGATCCCTTTGGCCGCTCGGGAACCCCTCCTAAGCGAGCCGGCATTTTACATTACGCCGACCTTCTGTCAAGCATTTTCTCATTAAAAATATGAGGTTAGCTGCATGACGAACGCTCCACACCAATTACCCAAGAGGGTCATCACTGTGGAGCGGGCGCCATTCTATGCAAACTATTCGACACTTGCAATGCCTTCGCACGGCATTATTTTATGTTTTAACTCATTGAATTCATTAGCAAGGCTTTCAAACGGCAGATCATCAGCCAAGCGACGACTTTCAGGCGCCACACGCAACCAAAAAGAGGCAGCACCTGCGGCAACCAATGACTGAATCCTTACCTTGATATCCAGGCTAGTCAGGCGCTGCTCGAGGTACTGCGCCTGCTCCTGACTGGCAAAACCACCAATATACAAACAACCGGCCGGCACCTCTGGGACTCTGGACCGGTCGCGACGCGTCATTGCCTCGCCTGACTCACTCAACAACTGAATATCCTGCTGGGAACCCCGGTATAGCGCCAGGGGCGTTACATCCTTTGCACGCAACGGAGCCTCCTGCTGGTGCCAGACGTAATAGAAGACATTGAGAACCAGCAACAGCAGAAACAACCAACGCATAAAAACCTCAAGACAAAGGGCACGCCATCGCCAAGCCAACAAATACCAAGTCCGGAACGAAGCGAGCGCCCGGCAAAGCATCCACGACCAGCCCCGCATCACCACCCGTAAGGAAAACCGAGAAGTCCTCCCCCCAGTAACTACGGGCCAGCTCCAGCTGCGACTGCGCAAACCCACGAAGCATGAGCGTACAACCTCGCTCAACAGCTTGCGCTGTCGTGCGCCCAGGCACCAGGCTTTCCAGCGCACGCTCAGCAGCAACGTCGTCATACCGTATTTTACGGGTATGGGTTCGCAACTGGTTACGCATCAGCGGCATGCCAGGGCAGATAAACCCCCCAAGATGCTCGCCATTTGCCGCAATGAAATCAGCAGTGGCTGCGGTACCAAAATCAAGCACCAGACATGCCCCAGAGGCTAGCTGGAAGCCCCCAAGCATCGCCAGCCAGCGATCCAGCCCCAGGCGCGCATAATCCTCATACCCATTGCGCACACCCGCCACCTCACGCGATGGCGCTGCACAACTTATAGAGACACCAAAGGCTGCAACCAATACACCTACCAGACGATTCGTCTCTTCCTGTGCGCGCACGCTGACTAATCTGCAGTGCTGCAGCGAAAGACCGACCAGTGAATGAAGGCCACCCAACAACGCCACATCGGAATCAACAACGCCCTCAGCGAAAACGCCTGCCTGACTTGCCTTGAGGACTCGCCATTTAATGAAGCTATTCCCACAGTCGAGCTCAAGAATCATCACGCAACCTCAGGCTTAACTCACCACCGCTGTATTTTTTCTCAATACCATCTACGTCGAGACGTAGCGCGCCTTGGCCGTCGACACCCAACACCACCCCATCGACCTGGTTAACACCTGCGATCAACGACACAGCCTTACCCTGCCATAAATGATTCCGCTCCCACTCCTCACGAATTACCGAGAAGCCGGAACCCCTATGACGCTCCAGATAAACCTGCAACGCTTGACTCAGATGAGCGACCAGATGATTTCGATCTACCGCACGACCTGTTTCGAGCTGTATCGATGTCCACTGCTGATCAACTTGCGCAGCACTCTGCATGTTTGCATTAATACCAATGCCGAGCACTACATGACATACATCAGCAGGATCCCCGACCAACTCAAGAAGGATGCCCGCAACCTTCTTCGCTCCAACAAGAACATCATTCGGCCATTTCAAACCAGAGCCATTGACACCAAGATCGCGCAAGGTTTGCATGACCGCCAAGCCCACGACAAGACTCAACCCCTCAAGCTGTCGGAGCCCTCCATCGATACGAAGTACAAGGCTGTAGTAAACGTTCTGTGCAAATGGACTGACCCACTTACGCCCTCGGCGCCCCCTACCTGCTGTCTGCTGCTCCGAGAGAACCAGGAACGGTGCCGCTTGCCCGGCATCGATTAGGCGCAACGCCTCGGCATTAGTAGAATCGATGGTATCCGATATGAAAACCGAACCCGCACAGACCTGCGACCTCAACGCGATCTCGTCAGCACTCAATAGAACCAGTGGAGACGGCAATTGATAGCCTCTACCCCTGACCTTGTGAATTGTCAGGCCCAGTTCGGCCTCCAGATGCTGGAGCTGCTTCCACACAGCACTACGACTGACACCCAGGGCCGCGCCTAACGCTTCCCCCGAGTGGAATCGACCATCTTTCAGAAGTTTTAACAACGTCAGCATGCAAGTCTCGCCTCACAATGAGGCACGCATGATAGCCATGCATAAAGCCATTGCATAGAAAGCAAGCTGGCAGGTGATAGAGGGACTTCAATCGAACACTCTGCCAAGCCTTTGCGAGACTTTTCGAGCGCCCAAAACAAAACCCCAACTGCTCTCGCAATTGGGGTTTCGGAATTTAATCTTGACGATGACCTACTCTCACATGGGGAAACCCCACACTACCATCGGCGATGCATCGTTTCACTGCTGAGTTCGGGATGGGATCAGGTGGTTCCAATGCTCTATGGTCGTCAAGAAATTCGGGTACTGAGTCGTGACCAAACGGCCTCGCTTCAGCAAATTGGGTATGTAATAGAGTCGGTGTCTTGTGCATTCGAACTTTCGGTTCGTTTCGTCTTCACACACCGCAATCTGGTGCTCTTGGGCTTTTCAGCTTCAGGCAAGCAAATTGCTTGGGTGTTATATGGTCAAGCCTCACGGGCAATTAGTATTGGTTAGCTCAACGCCTCACAGCGCTTACACACCCAACCTATCAACGTCGTAGTCTTCGACGGCCCTTCAGGGAACTCAAGGTTCCAGTGAGATCTCATCTTGAGGCTAGTTTCCCGCTTAGATGCTTTCAGCGGTTATCTATTCCGAACATAGCTACCCGGCAATGCCACTGGCGTGACAACCGGAACACCAGAGGTTCGTCCACTCCGGTCCTCTCGTACTAGGAGCAGCCCCTCTCAAATCTCAAACGTCCACGGCAGATAGGGACCGAACTGTCTCACGACGTTCTAAACCCAGCTCGCGTACCACTTTAAATGGCGAACAGCCATACCCTTGGGACCGGCTTCAGCCCCAGGATGTGATGAGCCGACATCGAGGTGCCAAACACCGCCGTCGATATGAACTCTTGGGCGGTATCAGCCTGTTATCCCCGGAGTACCTTTTATCCGTTGAGCGATGGCCCTTCCATACAGAACCACCGGATCACTAAGACCTACTTTCGTACCTGCTCGACGTGTCTGTCTCGCAGTCAAGCGCGCTTTTGCCTTTATACTCTACGACCGATTTCCGACCGGTCTGAGCGCACCTTCGTACTCCTCCGTTACTCTTTAGGAGGAGACCGCCCCAGTCAAACTACCCACCATACACTGTCCTCGATCCGGATAACGGACCTGAGTTAGAACCTCAAAGTTGCCAGGGTGGTATTTCAAGGATGGCTCCACGCGAACTGGCGTCCACGCTTCAAAGCCTCCCACCTATCCTACACAAGCAAATTCAAAGTCCAGTGCAAAGCTATAGTAAAGGTTCACGGGGTCTTTCCGTCTAGCCGCGGATACACTGCATCTTCACAGCGATTTCAATTTCACTGAGTCTCGGGTGGAGACAGCGCCGCCATCGTTACGCCATTCGTGCAGGTCGGAACTTACCCGACAAGGAATTTCGCTACCTTAGGACCGTTATAGTTACGGCCGCCGTTTACCGGGGCTTCGATCAAGAGCTTCGCGTTAGCTAACCCCATCAATTAACCTTCCGGCACCGGGCAGGCGTCACACCCTATACGTCCACTTTCGTGTTTGCAGAGTGCTGTGTTTTTAATAAACAGTCGCAGCGGCCTGGTATCTTCGACCGGCATGAGCTTACGGAGCAAGTCCTTCACCCTCACCGGCGCACCTTCTCCCGAAGTTACGGTGCCATTTTGCCTAGTTCCTTCACCCGAGTTCTCTCAAGCGCCTTGGTATTCTCTACCCAACCACCTGTGTCGGTTTGGGGTACGGTTCCTGGTTACCTGAAGCTTAGAAGCTTTTCTTGGAAGCATGGCATCAACCACTTCGTCACCCAAAGGGTAACTCGTCATCAGCTCTCGGCCTTAGAATCCCGGATTTACCTAAGATTCCAGCCTACCACCTTAAACTTGGACAACCAACGCCAAGCTGGCCTAGCCTTCTCCGTCCCTCCATCGCAATAACCAGAAGTACAGGAATATTAACCTGTTTTCCATCGACTACGCTTTTCAGCCTCGCCTTAGGGACCGACTAACCCTGCGTCGATTAACGTTGCGCAGGAAACCTTGGTCTTTCGGCGTGGGTGTTTTTCACACCCATTGTCGTTACTCATGTCAGCATTCGCACTTCTGATACCTCCAGCAAGCTTCTCAACTCACCTTCACAGGCTTACAGAACGCTCCTCTACCGCATCACCCGAGGGTGATACCCGTAGCTTCGGTGTATGGTTTGAGCCCCGTTACATCTTCCGCGCAGGCCGACTCGACTAGTGAGCTATTACGCTTTCTTTAAAGGGTGGCTGCTTCTAAGCCAACCTCCTAGCTGTCTAAGCCTTCCCACATCGTTTCCCACTTAACCATAACTTTGGGACCTTAGCTGACGGTCTGGGTTGTTTCCCTTTTCACGACGGACGTTAGCACCCGCCGTGTGTCTCCCATGCTCGGCACTTGTAGGTATTCGGAGTTTGCATCGGTTTGGTAAGTCGGGATGACCCCCTAGCCGAAACAGTGCTCTACCCCCTACAGTGATACATGAGGCGCTACCTAAATAGCTTTCGAGGAGAACCAGCTATCTCCGAGCTTGATTAGCCTTTCACTCCGATCCACAGGTCATCCGCTAACTTTTCAACGGTAGTCGGTTCGGTCCTCCAGTTAGTGTTACCCAACCTTCAACCTGCCCATGGATAGATCGCCCGGTTTCGGGTCTATTCCCAGCGACTAGACGCCCTATTAAGACTCGCTTTCGCTACGCCTCCCCTATTCGGTTAAGCTCGCCACTGAAAATAAGTCGCTGACCCATTATACAAAAGGTACGCAGTCACCCAACAAAGTGGGCTCCCACTGCTTGTACGCATACGGTTTCAGGATCTATTTCACTCCCCTCTCCGGGGTTCTTTTCGCCTTTCCCTCACGGTACTAGTTCACTATCGGTCAGTCAGTAGTATTTAGCCTTGGAGGATGGTCCCCCCATATTCAGACAAAGTTTCTCGTGCTCCGTCCTACTCGATTTCATGACTAAGAGATTTTCGCGTACAGGGCTATCACCCACTATGGCCGCACTTTCCAGAGCGTTCCGCTAATCTCAAAGCCACTTAAGGGCTAGTCCCCGTTCGCTCGCCACTACTAAGGGAATCTCGGTTGATTTCTTTTCCTCAGGGTACTTAGATGTTTCAGTTCCCCTGGTTCGCCTCTTGCACCTATGTATTCAGTACAAGATAACCATCTTATGATGGCTGGGTTCCCCCATTCAGACATCTCCGGATCAAAGTCTGTTTGCCGACTCCCCGAAGCTTTTCGCAGGCTACCACGTCTTTCATCGCCTCTGACTGCCAAGGCATCCACCGTATGCGCTTCTTCACTTGACCATATAACCCCAAGCAATCTGGTTATACTGTGAAGACGACATTCGCCGAAAATTCGAATTTCTCAATTAAGAGAACTCACAAATTTTACCTTAGCCTGATCCGTTACCAGTGAAAGTAACGTTCAGTCTATCTTTCTATCACATACCCAAATTTTTAAAGAACGAACTAGTCAAAGACTAGAAATCAACATTCACCATCACAATGATGGAATGCTCATTTCTAAGCTTTCTACAAACAGAAGCAGTAGTGGTGGAGCCAAACGGGATCGAACCGTTGACCTCCTGCGTGCAAGGCAGGCGCTCTCCCAGCTGAGCTATGGCCCCGTATTTCTACAGGCGTTTCCCACACAAAATTGGTGGGTCTGGGCAGATTCGAACTGCCGACCTCACCCTTATCAGGGGTGCGCTCTAACCAACTGAGCTACAGACCCAATTTCGGGCTGCTTCTTTTCGTCTTCTTCAATGAATCAAGCAATTCGTGTGGGAACTTATGGAGCAGCTGATGTCGTCGATTAAGGAGGTGATCCAGCCGCAGGTTCCCCTACGGCTACCTTGTTACGACTTCACCCCAGTCATGAATCACACCGTGGTAACCGTCCTCCCGAAGGTTAGACTAGCTACTTCTGGTGCAACCCACTCCCATGGTGTGACGGGCGGTGTGTACAAGGCCCGGGAACGTATTCACCGCGACATTCTGATTCGCGATTACTAGCGATTCCGACTTCACGCAGTCGAGTTGCAGACTGCGATCCGGACTACGATCGGTTTTATGGGATTAGCTCCACCTCGCGGCTTGGCAACCCTCTGTACCGACCATTGTAGCACGTGTGTAGCCCAGGCCGTAAGGGCCATGATGACTTGACGTCATCCCCACCTTCCTCCGGTTTGTCACCGGCAGTCTCCTTAGAGTGCCCACCATTACGTGCTGGTAACTAAGGACAAGGGTTGCGCTCGTTACGGGACTTAACCCAACATCTCACGACACGAGCTGACGACAGCCATGCAGCACCTGTCTCAATGTTCCCGAAGGCACCAATCTATCTCTAGAAAGTTCATTGGATGTCAAGGCCTGGTAAGGTTCTTCGCGTTGCTTCGAATTAAACCACATGCTCCACCGCTTGTGCGGGCCCCCGTCAATTCATTTGAGTTTTAACCTTGCGGCCGTACTCCCCAGGCGGTCAACTTAATGCGTTAGCTGCGCCACTAAGAGCTCAAGGCTCCCAACGGCTAGTTGACATCGTTTACGGCGTGGACTACCAGGGTATCTAATCCTGTTTGCTCCCCACGCTTTCGCACCTCAGTGTCAGTATCAGTCCAGGTGGTCGCCTTCGCCACTGGTGTTCCTTCCTATATCTACGCATTTCACCGCTACACAGGAAATTCCACCACCCTCTACCATACTCTAGTCAGTCAGTTTTGAATGCAGTTCCCAGGTTGAGCCCGGGGATTTCACATCCAACTTAACTAACCACCTACGCGCGCTTTACGCCCAGTAATTCCGATTAACGCTTGCACCCTCTGTATTACCGCGGCTGCTGGCACAGAGTTAGCCGGTGCTTATTCTGTCGGTAACGTCAAAATTGCAGAGTATTAATCTACAACCCTTCCTCCCAACTTAAAGTGCTTTACAATCCGAAGACCTTCTTCACACACGCGGCATGGCTGGATCAGGCTTTCGCCCATTGTCCAATATTCCCCACTGCTGCCTCCCGTAGGAGTCTGGACCGTGTCTCAGTTCCAGTGTGACTGATCATCCTCTCAGACCAGTTACGGATCGTCGCCTTGGTGAGCCATTACCCCACCAACTAGCTAATCCGACCTAGGCTCATCTGATAGCGCAAGGCCCGAAGGTCCCCTGCTTTCTCCCGTAGGACGTATGCGGTATTAGCGTCCGTTTCCGAACGTTATCCCCCACTACCAGGCAGATTCCTAGGCATTACTCACCCGTCCGCCGCTCTCAAGAGAAGCAAGCTTCTCTCTACCGCTCGACTTGCATGTGTTAGGCCTGCCGCCAGCGTTCAATCTGAGCCATGATCAAACTCTTCAGTTCAAACATCTTTGGGTTTTTAAGAAACCCTAAACTTGGCTCAGCAATCGTTGGTTACATCTTTGATTTCTCGCGGAGTAACTTGTGATGCTGATAATCTTGTTGACTATCAGTCTGACTCCACAAGCACCCACACGAATTGCTTGATTCAGTTGTTAAAGAGCGGTTGGTTAAGATCTTTCGTCTCAACCGAGGCGCACATTCTACAGCAGCCTCACTTGCTGTCAAGTGGTTATTTTCAGAAGTTTTCGAGGATTTCCTCAACAACTTCAACCACTTGCGCTTTCGATCTCTCGTCAGCGGGAGGCGAATTCTACAGCGTTACACGCTGCTGTCAACACCTCTTTTTCTCCGCTTTCGACCGAGAAGATCGAAACGTCGATAGAGCCAAACAACCCTGCCCTACCCACTCCTTCCGGGCTTCGATGAACTGAAGCGCCTCGCTGTCGAATCCTGCATAACTCTTTGTTTATCAAGGAGTTTTCCGTTTCGACTGCGCCGGAAGTGGGGCGAATTATAGACAGATATAAATCGCCGTCAACCGCTAATCCAAAATTTATTCGGATTTAAGCGTAATACGCGCAAATGCCTTCTTGCCCGCCTGGCAAACGTGGGTCGCACCCAGCTCATATATAAAGGTGCGATCTACCACCTCACCATCTATACGCACACCACCAGAACCTAGGAGGTCACGCGCAACCGCCGAGTTCTTCACCAACCCCGCCTTATTAAGGACAGCAGCGATCGGCATTGCCTCGACAGCAGTCAACTCAATCTCAGGCAGGTCATCCGGGAGCTCGCCATCCTTCATGCGATTACCCGCAGCACGATGAGCGCTGGCCGCAGCCTCATTACCATGGAAGCGTGCAACTATCTCTTCCGCCAGCTTGATTTTGACGTCCCGCGGATTCGCACCAGCGTCGACCTCGGCACGCAACGCATTGATTTCATCCATCGAGCGAAAACTCAACAGCTCGAAGTAACGCCACATCAGCGCATCCGGAATCGAAACCAGCTTGCCGTACATTACGCCCGGCGCCTCCTGGATACCTACATAGTTACCCAAGGACTTGGACATCTTCTTGACGCCATCCAACCCTTCCAGCAATGGCATGGTCAGAATGCATTGAGCTTCCTGGCCATACGCACGCTGCAGCTCACGCCCCATCAACAGATTGAACTTCTGATCAGTACCACCCAGCTCAACATCCGCACGCAGTGCCACCGAGTCATACCCCTGAACCAATGGGTACAGAAACTCATGTATCGCAATAGGCTGATTGGTGGAGTAGCGCTTGTCGAAATCATCGCGCTCAAGCATCCGCGCAACGGTGTACTGGGACGTCAGGCGAATGAAATCTGCCGGCCCCATTTGATCCATCCAGGTGGAGTTGAAAGCCACCTCAGTCTTGGCCGGGTCAAGAATCTTGAAGACCTGGGTCTTGTAGGTCTCGGCATTATCGAGAACTTGCTCGCGGGTCAGCGGCGGACGCGTAGCACTCTTGCCACTCGGATCACCGATCATCCCGGTGAAGTCACCTATAAGGAAGATCACTTGATGCCCCAGCTCCTGGAACTGGCGCAACTTATTAATAAGCACCGTATGACCCAGATGCAGATCCGGTGCCGTCGGATCAAAGCCAGCCTTAATACGAAGGGGTTGGCCACGCTTGAGCTTTTCGATCAGCTCGGCCTCGACCAATAGTTCTTCCGCACCACGTTTGATCAGCGCTAGCTGCTCTTCAACCGACTTCATAACAGACCCGCAAGGCTCAGATTCAAAGGGAACCAACCATACAAGATCAGGGACTAATTACAAGTTTTGCCCTGTAAACGGACACCATTGTGCAAGCCCAGCGTTCGCGAGCTTGCACCACAGATGATTTGGTTATATTTTATACAGTTATTTCATCTTCATCATGTCATTCATCTTTTCCATTTCATCTTTTCAAAGTCAAAATTACCTATGACCACTGAACCGTCTAAAGCGCCGCCGCTTTACCCGAAGACCCACCTGCTCGCCGCAAGTGGTATCGCCGCCCTTCTCAGCCTGGCACTCCTGGTATTCCCTTCCAGTGACGTAGAAGCCAAACGCACGACTCTAAGCCTCGACTTGGAGAGCCCGATTGAACAACTGACACAAGATCAAGACGCTTCTGACGCGCAACAAGCCACAACCGTCAGCGTCGAATCTCCATTTGCCCAGATTGAAGACAGTACGGACGACACCAAGAAAACCGCTCAGGCAGCACCCGCCCCCCAGGTAGCGAAAGGCCCGGAGCACCGCGAGGTAATCGTGGCCAAGGGTGACACGCTGTCGACACTGTTCGAGAAGGTCGGCCTTCCAGCCGCAACCGTTAACGATGTACTGGCCAGCGATAAGCAAGCCAAGCAATTCACCCAACTAAAGCGTGGCCAGAAGCTTGAGTTCGAGTTGGCCGCGGACGGTCAATTGACCACCCTGCACACCAATCTCAACGACCTTGAAAGCATCACCCTGACCAAGGGCGCCAAGGGCTTTGCCTTTAATCGCGTGACCACCAAGCCGGTGATGCGCTCAGCCTACATTCATGGCGTGATCAACAGTTCGCTGTCCCAGTCGGCTGCGCGCGCAGGCCTGTCACATAGCATGACCATGGACATGGCCAGTGTATTTGGCTACGACATCGACTTCGCCCAGGATATTCGCCAAGGCGACGAATTCGACGTGATCTACGAGCAAAAGGTGGCCAACGGCAAGGTCGTCGGCACCGGCAACATTTTGTCAGCACGCTTTACCAACCGCGGCAAGACTTACACCGCCGTGCGCTACACCAACAAACAAGGCAACAGCAGCTACTACACCGCCGATGGCAATAGCATGCGCAAGGCCTTCATCCGCACTCCGGTTGACTTCGCCCGTATTAGCTCGCGTTTTTCCATGGGCCGCAAGCATCCAATTCTGAACAAAATCCGCGCCCACAAAGGTGTGGACTATGCAGCACCGCGCGGCACGCCGATCAAGGCTGCCGGCGATGGCAAGGTGCTGTTGGCCGGGCGCCGCGGCGGCTACGGCAACACCGTCATCATCCAGCACGGCAACAGCTACCGTACGCTTTACGGCCACATGCAAGGCTTTGCCAAAGGCGTGAAGACTGGCGGCAACGTCAAGCAAGGCCAGGTGATTGGCTATATCGGCACCACTGGCCTATCCACCGGCCCGCACCTGCACTATGAATTCCAGGTCAACGGCGTGCACGTCGACCCCCTGGGCCAGAAGCTGCCGATGGCCGACCCAATCGCCAAGGCCGAGCGCACACGCTTCCTCCAGCAAAGCCAACCGCTGATGGCACGCATGGACCAGGAACGCGCCACCATGCTGGCTTCGGCGAGGCGCTAAAAGATGGCGCTCTATATAGGTGTCATGTCCGGGACCAGCCTTGATGGCCTGGACATTGCGCTGATCGAGCAGAACACGGCGGCCAGGCTGATCGCCACCCATTACATCCCCATGCCTGAGTCCCTGCGGGTCGAGCTGCTGGGCCTTTGCGCCAGCGGCCCGGACGAGATTGCCCGCTCGGCGATTGCCCAGCAAAACTGGGTAACACTCGCCGCCCAGGGCATTCACGCGCTGCTTGAGCAACAGCAACTCACTCACCACGACATACGTGCGATTGGCAGCCATGGGCAAACCATTCGCCACGAGCCCACCCGTGGTTTTACCGTACAGATTGGCAACCCCGCCTTACTGACCGAACTGACCGGAATAACCGTCGTCAGTGACTTTCGCAGCCGCGATGTGGCCGCCGGTGGCCAGGGAGCGCCACTGGTGCCCGCCTTTCACGAAGCGCTGTTCGGCGAGGCCAGCGGCAACCGGGCCGTGTTGAATATCGGTGGCTTCAGCAATCTGAGCCTGATCGAGACAGGCAAACCGGTAGCTGGTTTTGACTGCGGCCCAGGCAATGTCCTACTGGATGCCTGGATTCACCAGCAACGGGGCGAAACCTTTGACCGCGATGGCCAATGGGCTGGCACAGGCAAGGTCGCGCCACAATTGCTCACTGCGCTGCTCAGCGACCCCTTCTTCATGACCAGAGGCCCGAAAAGCACTGGCCGCGAAGTCTTCAACCTGCCTTGGCTGGAACGTCACCTCGGCCGACTGCCGTCATTCGATGCGCAGGATATCCAGGCCACGCTGCTGGAGCTGACGGCACAGACCATCGTCGAGTCGCTGCAAACCGCACAGCCGCAAACCGAAACCCTGCTGGTGTGTGGCGGCGGCGCCCATAACACGAGGCTGATGAACCGTATCGCAGCCTTGCTGCCGGCCACCCGCGTCAGCAGCACCGCCACCCATGGCGTAGACCCCGACTGGGTGGAAGCCATGGCCTTCGCCTGGCTGGCCCATTGCTGCCTTGAAGGCATCGCCGCCAACCGTCCAAGTGTCACTGGCGCCCGCGGCCTTCGTGTACTTGGCGCGATCTATCCCGCCTGAAACGCAGATAGCAAAACGCCGCTTGAGCCCGTAAGAGCCAAGCGGCGTTTTGCATTATCCGCCACTGATCAGATCGAGAAAGACGAACCGCAACCACAAGTAGTGGTGGCATTCGGGTTCTTGATCACAAAGCGCGAGCCTTCCAAACCTTCCTGGTAATCCACCTCGGCACCTGCCAAGTACTGGAAGCTCATCGGATCCACGACCAGGCTCACGCCCTCGCGCTCGACAATGGTGTCGTCGTCTGCCACATCTTCATCGAAGGTGAAGCCGTACTGAAACCCTGAACAACCGCCGCCCGTAACGAATACGCGCAGCTTCAAGCGATCATTACCCTCTTCATCGACCAGGCTCTTCACCTTGTGCGCAGCACCGTGGGTGAATTGCAAAGCCGTGGGGGTGAAGGATTCAACGCTCATGCTGATAATCTCCCGGCGTAACGCCGCCATATGCGTGATGGCGGCCATTATCCGCTTCTCCTAGAAAAGCGGTCAACTATTGTTACGGTATATCAATCTGCCCGGCAGCCCTTAAAAACACAAAAGGCCCGATCAACGGGCCTTTTGCACAGGCACCAACGCCCTAAGGCAACATACCGGCGTGGGACAAGCCGAGCTTTTCATCCAGCCCGAACAAGATGTTCAGGTTCTGCACAGCCTGGCCCGACGCGCCCTTGACCAGGTTATCGATAACCGACAGCACCACTACCAGGTCACCATCCTGCGGGCGATGCACGGCAATCCGGCACACGTTGGCACCGCGCACACTACGGGTTTCCGGATGGCTGCCGGCCGGCATCACATCGACGAACGGCTCATTGGCATAACGTTTTTCAAACAAGGCCTGCAGGTCCACCGAGCGATCCTTGACGGTTGCATACAGTGTCGAGTGAATGCCACGGATCATCGGGGTCAGGTGCGGCACGAACGTCAGGCCGACGTCACTGCCGGCCGCACGACGCAGGCCCTGGCGAATTTCCGGCAGGTGGCGATGCCCCTTAACGGCATACGCCTTCATGCTTTCCGAGGTCTCGGAGTACAGAGAGCCTACGGCCGCACCACGACCAGCGCCGCTGACGCCCGACTTGCAGTCGGCAATCAAACGCGAAGCATCAGCCAGGCCGGCTTCCAGCAGCGGTAGGAAACCCAACTGAGTCGCCGTCGGGTAGCAACCCGGCACGGCAATCAGGCGCGCCTGCTTGATCTGCTCGCGATTGACCTCTGGCAAGCCATATACCGCCTCTTCAAGCAACTCTGGAGCACCATGGGGCTGGCCGTACCACTTGGCCCACTCATCGGCATCCTGCAGGCGGAAATCCGCCGAGAGGTCGATAACCTTAGTCCCCGCGGCCAGCAACTCGCCCGCCAAGGCATGGGCAACACCGTGGGGCGTGGCGAAGAAAACCACGTCACAGGCGCCCAGGGTCTTGATATCCGGAACGCTGAACGCCAGACCGTCGTAATGACCGCGCAGGTTGGGGTACATATCGGCAACGGCCAGGCCGGCCTCGGATCGGGAGGTGATGACCACCACCTCAGCTTGCGGATGCTGAGCCAACAGACGCAGCAATTCGACACCGGTGTAACCCGTGCCGCCGACGATACCGACCTTGACCATAAACCTGCCCTCAACGAACCCACTGGAAAGCCGTCGATAATAGGGGCCGTATCGTTCTGCGACAACCGTCAAGGTGACGTGTGCGCCCTCTAGCCTCTACTATCTCCAGTTACCGTGAACCTGGGAATAACTAAAAATGCTTTATCTATGGCTCAAAGCCTTTCATATCGTCAGCATCGTCTGCTGGTTTGCCGGGCTGTTTTACCTACCGCGCCTGTTCGTCTACCACGCACAAAGCCAGGATGCCGTCAGCCAGGAACGCTTCAGCCTCATGGAGCGCAAGCTGTACAAGGGCATCATGCTGCCGGCAATGATTGCGACGCTGGTGTTCGGTATCTGGCTGATCAGCCTGAACCCGAGTGTCTTCAGCCAGGGTGGCTGGATGCACGCCAAACTGACCCTCGTGGTGATCCTGATCGGCTACCACCATATGTGCGGCGCCCAGGTAAAACGTTTTGCCCGTGGCGAAAACACCCGCAGCCATGTCTTTTATCGCTGGTTCAATGAAGTGCCAGTTCTGATATTGCTGGCTATTGTAATTTTGGTCGTCGTAAAGCCGTTCTAACTCTAATCAGCCGCACTTAACCCGGGGTACTTCCAATGTCGCTGCCCGCTTTGCTTGAACAACGTCTGCGCCTGCCCGTGGTGGCGGCACCGATGTTCCTGATTTCCAATCCACAACTGGTCCTGGCGTGCTGCCGTAATGGCGTGGTCGGGAGTTTCCCGGCGCTCAACCAGCGCGAAAGCAGCGGGTTCAAGGCCTGGCTGGAAGAAATCGAGGCGGGCCTGGCGCTGCTGGACAACCCCGCACCCTACGCAGTCAACCTGATCGTACACAACAGCAACCCACGCCTTGAGGCTGACCTGGCGATATGCGTCGAGCACAAGGTGCCGATCGTCATCACCAGCCTGGGGGCGGTCAAGGAGTTGGTAGACGCCGTACACAGCTACGGCGGCCTGGTGTTCCACGACGTCACCACCCGGCGCCATGCCGAAAAAGCGGCGCAGGCCGGGGTCGACGGACTGATTGCCGTAGCGGCGGGAGCCGGTGGCCACGCAGGCACCTGGAGCCCGTTCTCGCTGATCGCGGAAATTCGCCAGTTCTTCGACAAGACCCTGCTGCTGGCTGGTTGCCTTAACCATGGGCACGAGATCCTCGCCGCGCAATTGCTCGGTGCCGATCTCGCCTATTTCGGCACACGCTTTATCGGCACCACCGAAAGCCACGCCCCAGATGCCTATAAAGAGATGCTGCTCACATCCCGCGCAGCCGATATCGTGCACACTCCAGCGGTGTCCGGCGTGCCGGCGAGTTTTATGCGCCAGAGCCTGGAAAACGCCGGCTTCGACCTCGCGGCCCTGCAAGGCAAAGGTGAAGTCAACTTTGGCTCCAAGCTCAAGCCCCTCAGCGACGAGGCAAAAGCCTGGAAAACTGTATGGTCCGCCGGCCAGGGCGTCGGAGAGATTGACGATTTACCCAGCGTCGATGAACTGGTTGCCCGTCTCGATGCCGAATACCGCAAGGCACGTGAGCAAGCGGCACAACTGCGCTGGCCGCGCTGACCCGCCCGCAGGGCCTGCCGATTGAAGCAGGCCTGCATTTCCCCCCCTGGAAAGTGACAAGGATGCCCGCATGAGCGACAACCGTTTCAAGATTGTGTTTGATGGAGCCCTGCTCCCGGGTGTCGAAAGCACCACCGCCAAGCTGAACCTGGCCGAATTGTTCAAAAGCGACGTCGAGGCGATCGAAAAACTCTTCACTGGACGCCCGGTTGCCCTCAAACGCGACCTGTCTCGCCCCGATGCCGAAACCTATCTGGCAGCCCTGAAAAACGCCGGGGTTGATGCACGCATCGAAACCGAACAGCCTGTGGCCTTCAGCCTGGCTGAAACTCACGAGACCGATTCCACGCACTCCGACTTCTCAAGCCCGGCTGCTTCGCCATACGCACCGCCGCGCGCAGCCGTGGGGGATAACCTTCCAGAGTTTTCCACCCTCAACGTCTTTACCGTCAACGGGCGTATCGGACGCCTGCGCTTCCTCGCCTGGACCCTGGTGCTGAGCCTGGCCATGTTCGCCATCGTCGGTGCCCTGTTTACCGTAGGCCTGGGTATTGCCGCAGTATCTCCCACCGCCGCAATCATCATTGGCTCACTGCTCGGTCTCGCCCTGTTCGTGGCATCTGTATGGATCAGTGTCCAGATCACCGTGCAGCGCCTGCACGACCTGGGCTGGTCCGGCTGGTTATGGTTCCTGAATCTCGTACCGATTGTGGGCAGCATTTTCCCAATCCTGCTCATCGTGTTGCCAGGCAATGCGGGGGCCAACCAATATGGTGCGCCACCGCCACGCAACTCGACCGCAGTGAAGGTCCTGGCCACCCTGTGGCTGGCGTTGATCCCATTGATCTTCGCCGCTGTGATGCTGCTGGCCATGGGCGGTTACCTGGACCAGCTCGAAAACAGCGTGGACGGCAGCTACGAAAGCAGTTCCATGACCACCGATGAAGGCGCTGACCAGAACGTCATCGTCGATGAAGAAGATGTGCAAAGTGCTGACGATGCGGCCGAACCTGTAGACTCTCCGGAAGAATGAAGAAACGCCCCGCACCTGTGACGCCTCTGTCACAAGCGCGGCGGCGTTGTGATGGAGAAACGCATGACCCGTTACGCTCTGATCACCGGTGCCTCCAGCGGCATCGGCCTGGCTTTGGCCGAAGCACTGGCCCGTCGCGGCCGCAGCTTGATTCTGGTGGCCCGCCAGCGTGATCAGTTGGAAAGTATTGCCATAGAACTGACCCAACGCTTTGGCGTCGAGGTGCTGTTCCGTGCCTGCGACCTGGGCGAGCCCTTGCGCCTGTCCGGGTTCCTGCTGGAGCTGGAAGAAGGCGAGCGGCAGATCGACTTGCTGGTCAACTGCGCAGGTATTGGCACCAGCGGCCCATTCCTGGCTCAGGACTGGATGACCGAGCAAGATCTGATCGAAGTCAACATCCTGGCCCTGACCCGTCTGTGCCATGCGCTGGGTAACTCCATGGCCCTGCACGGCGGCGGGCAGATTCTCAACGTCGCCTCAGTCGCGGCCTTCCAGCCGGGGCCCTGGATGAGCACCTATTACGCCAGCAAGGCGTATGTACTGCACTTCTCCGAAGGCCTGCGCGAAGAGCTGAAGAGCTGCGGCATCAAGGTGTCGGTGCTCTGCCCCGGCCCCACACGCACCGCGTTCTTCGGCACCGCGCAGATGGACACCGCCAAGCTGGACCGCCAGCAACTGATGAGCCCCGAAGAAGTAGCGCTGCACACCGTCAGAGCCCTGGCAAAGAACAAGGCCATCATTGTTCCCGGTCGCCGCAACCGCTGGCTGACGTTCAGCCCACGCTTGAGCCCACGCTGGCTGACCCGCAAGATAGCCGGAGTCATCAACAAAGCCTATTGCCCGCGCTGACCCGCCGAGTACACTCACCCTGCACTTTCATAATGGAGAAACAGCTGTGGATACTCTGTTCACCAAGATCATCAACAGAGAAATACCCGCGAAGATAATCTACGAGGATGATCAGGTCCTGGCCTTCCACGATATTGCGCCAATGGCCCCTGTACATTTCCTGGTGATTCCGAAAAAGCCGATACGTACTCTCAACGACCTGACGGAAGAAGACAAAGGCCTGGCAGGACACATCTTGTTCACCGCCCAGCGCCTGGCCGTGGAACAAGGCTGTGAAAAAGGTTTTCGCGTGGTAATGAACTGCAATGAGGATGGCGGCCAGACCGTCTATCACATTCATATGCACGTACTGGGTCAACGCCAGATGAACTGGCCACCGGGCTGAGGCCCGATGGTAGGAGCCGGCTTGTCGGCGATGGCGACCTCAAGAGGCTCATCGCTGGCAAGCCGCACCTACAAGAAGCATGATCCAGCGCAAACGCACGCCCCTCTCTTGCGGTAAACTGGCCGCCGAGATTTTTCCCGGAGGTCAGCATGACTACCCAACGTCACTACTCGCCCATTGACCGACTGTTGCTGCAAGCCGACACAGCCATGCGTACGCTGCTGCCCTTCAGCGGCCAACCGTATCGCCCATCACCGGCCATCGTGCAACCCGAAGCGCAAATGAGCGAGAGCGATACCCGTCATGTCGCCGGCCTGATGCGTATCAACCATACCGGTGAAGTCTGTGCCCAGGCGCTGTACCAGGGCCAGGCCCTGACCGCCAAGCTGCCGCAAGTACGCGCAGCCATGGAGCACGCGGCCGAGGAAGAAATCGACCACTTGGCCTGGTGTGAACAACGTATCCGCCAATTGGGCAGCCACCCCAGCGTGCTGAACCCACTGTTTTATGGGTTGTCGTTTGGCATCGGCGCCGCTGCCGGCCTGATCAGCGACAAGGTCAGCCTTGGTTTTGTCGCAGCGACCGAACATCAGGTGTGTAAACACCTGGATGAGCATCTGGAACAATTGCCGGTCGAGGACGAAAAGTCCCGGGCAATTCTTGAGCAAATGCGCATCGACGAAGAACACCACGCAGAAAGCGCACTGGATGCCGGTGGTTTCCGCTTCCCGGCCCCAGTGAGGTTTGGCATGAGCCTGATGGCCAAGGTCATGACTAAAAGCACCTACCGAATCTGAGTTGCAAAAAAGGGCGCTTTCAAAGCGCCCTTTCTTGATTACCGGCTGATCCAGCGATCAAGCCAACTCAATGATCTCGTAATCATGAGTAATAGCCACACCCGCTGCGCCAAGCATGATCGAGGCCGAGCAGTACTTCTGTGCCGACAGTTCGATGGCCCGCTTGACCTGCGCTTCTTTCAGCCCGCGCCCCTTGACCACAAAATGCATATGGATCTTGGTGAATACCTTCGGGTCTTCAGTAGCGCGCTCGGCCTCCAGAAAGGCTTCGCAGCTTTCCACCGCCTGGCGCGACTTCTTCAGGATGCTGACCACATCGAAGTTGCTGCAGCCACCCACGCCGAGCAAGAGCATTTCCATGGGCCGCACACCCAGGTTGCGACCACCGGCTTCCGGCGGGCCGTCCATGACCACCACATGGCCACTGCCTGATTCACCTAGGAACATGGCTTCGCCCGCCCATTGGATGCGTGCCTTCATCGCCCAGACTCCACTGCTAAAAAAGGAGCGCCAGCTTATCACAGGCCCCCGCGAGCGCAGTGCTCTGCCGGAATCCCATCAACAGTAGGCCTTGATAGGTAAATTCCCTGATCGAGCCAGAATGTGTCTGTTAAGCTGACGCCAAATCAATGGCGCATTGCCATCCACTGGATGGACCTCGCTCGATAAAAATACAAGTCCAACCACACCGTGCAGTCTTTTCGGGATACAACCATGGTTGCTATTACCCCCACACCCAAGATCAAGAACCTCGATAAGTTACTGACCCATTGCCAACGCCGGCGCTATCCAGCCAAGCAGAACATTATCTGCGCCGGGGAACGCTCGGAGACCCTGTTCTTCATTATCAAAGGTTCGGTCACGATCCTGATCGAGGATGAAGACGGCCGCGAAATGATCATCGCCTACCTCAATACCGGTGATTTTTTCGGGGAACTGGGGCTGTTTGAGCAAGCCGGCAAAGAACAGGAGCGCAGCGCCTGGGTGAGGGCCAAGGTCGAGTGTGAGGTCGCAGAAATCAGCTATACAAAATTTCGTGAGCTGGCCCAACAAGATCCGGAAATCCTCTACGCCCTGAGCGGCCAGATTGCCCAGCGCCTGCGCAATACCACGCGCAAGGTCGGCGACCTGGCGTTCTTCGACGTCACCGGGCGTGTCGCCCGCTGCCTGCTGGAACTGTGCAAGCAGCCGGATGCCATGACCCATCCCGACGGCATGCAAATCAAGGTCACTCGCCAGGAAATCGGGCGGATCGTCGGTTGTTCGAGGGAGATGGTCGGTCGAGTGCTCAAGGATCTGGAAGAGCGCAACCTGGTTCACGTCAAAGGCAAGACAATGGTGGTGTTCGGCACCCGCTAGTGCGTAAAGACCTGCGCCAGCATCTGCCGGTATAAGCCGTCGAGGCGGCTGATTGCATCCGGCGCAGCGAAAGCTTCATGCAGGGCGATATGGCTGTCGGCACGAACCCGCTGCTCCAGATCGCACGCCTGATTGAAACGATTGACCGCCGCAATCAGTTCCTCACGATGGTTATCCAACAGCAGTGCGCCATGCACCAGGCCCACCGGGCGTCCACCACTCTGACGCCAGCGCTGGGCAGTACCCACCATCTTGCGCCCGTCGAGATTGACGTTATAACGGCCATCACAAAAGGCTCCGTCGATTTCGCCGACAGAGGCATTGCCGCCCAACTCAGTCAGCAAATCGCAGATGGGTTGGCACAGACGCAGGTATCCAGTTTCGATCCGGCCCTGGTCACCCTCGCTACGCGGCGGTGCATAGACCAGGGCAATATTTACCGTTGCCGCCGACTGTGGCACTGGCTCACCGCCGGTTTCCCGGAGCAGCACCGGCCAGCCATGGGCTGCCGATACCTGGCTGGCCGTTTCAAACGCAGGCAACCGGCTCAGGCGGCGAGGCATTACCAGTGCCTGGTCGGTGGGCTGCCAGAACAGCAGGCCGAAGGATTGTTCACCCGCGCAGACAGCGGCCAGCAAGTCCTGCTCGGCGGCAAGGCCTGCTTCAATGCTCATCGGTGCGGGCTGGATCATCGGACACCTACCTCTCTGAATAAACACAAAAGCAAATGTGGGAGCTGGCTTGCCTGCGATGCAGCCGCCTCGGTGTATCTATTGCACCGAGGTGATGCTATCGCAGGCAAGCCAGCTCCCACGTTACCGCGCTTCAAATCAATCCAGCGTCGAGCCGCTGACCGGTAGGCCACGCTCCGGAAAAAACAGGCGCTGCAACTCAGCCCCAGGATTCTCCGCACGCATAAAGGTCTCGCCGACCAGGAACGAGTAGACACCGCTGATTTCCATCAATTCCACATCCGCACGATTGACGATCCCGCTCTCGGTGATCACCAGGCGGTCGCGCGGAATACGCGGCAGCAGGTCCAGAGTGGTTTCAAGGTTGACCTCAAAGGTGTGCAGGTTGCGGTTATTGACCCCGACCAACCGCGTGTCGAGGGTTTTCAGCGCACGCTCCAGTTCGTCACCGTCGTGGACTTCGACCAGCACATCCAGGCCCACGCTTTTGGCAACTGCCGCCAGCTCGGCCATCTGCACATCGTCCAATGCCGAAACGATCAGCAGCACACAATCAGCCCCCAACGCTCGGGCCTCGACGATCTGGTACGGGTCGATCATGAAATCCTTGCGGATCACCGGCAATTTGCACGCGGCGCGGGCCTGCTGCAGGTACGCATCCGCACCTTGGAAGTAGTCGATGTCGGTCAACACCGAAAGGCAAGTCGCACCGCCCTTCTCGTAGCTGGCAGCAATCTCTGCCGGTACAAAGTGCTCGCGGATCACGCCTTTGCTCGGCGAGGCCTTTTTGATTTCCGCAATCACCGCTGGCTGCTTGAGTTTGGCCTGGGCAATCAGGGCATTGGCAAAACCGCGCGGGGCGTCAGCGCTTTTTGCCAGCCCTTCGAGTTCGGCCAGGCTTACGCGGGCGCGGCGCTCGGCCACCTCCTCAACCTTGCGCGCGAGGATGTTTTCCAGGACTGTTGGCACGCTCATCCTTCATTCTCCATCTTGAATACGGCCGTAAATGCTCCCAGCTCTTCGAGCTTTTCGCGAGCCAGACCCGTATGCAGCGCATCGTGAGCCAAGGCGACGCCTTCCTTAAGACTATAGGCGTGATCGGCAGCGTAAAGTGCTGCGCCAGCATTCAGAACAATCATCTCTGCCGCTTTCTGACCGTTTTCGGTCTTGCGGCGTCCCAAGGCATCGCGAATCAACTCCAGGGACGCCGCCGGGCTTTCCACCGCCAGGCCATGCAGGCTCTGGCTCTTCATGCCCAGATCTTCTGGCTCGACCCAATACTCGGTGACCTGGTCGTTTTTCAGCTCCGCCACAAAGGTCGGTGCCGCCAGGCTGAATTCGTCCAGGCCATCCTTGGAATGCACCACCAGCACATGCTTGCTGCCCAGGCGTTGCAGGACTTCAGCCAATGGCCGGCACAGCGCCTGGCTGAACACGCCCACCACCTGATGTTTCACACCGGCCGGATTCGTAAGCGGGCCAAGCATGTTGAACAGGGTACGCAGGCCCAGGTCCTTGCGTGGGCCTGCGGCGTGCTTCATCGCCCCGTGGTGGGACTGGGCAAACATAAAGCCGATGCCGACGTTATCGATGCAGCGCGCCACCTGCACCGGCGTCAGGTTCAGGTAGATACCTGCCGCTTCCAGCAGGTCGGCACTGCCGCTCTTGCCCGATACCGCGCGGTTACCGTGCTTGGCCACGGTGCAGCCGGCCGCCGCCACCACAAAGGAAGACGCCGTCGAGACGTTGAAGATATTCGCACCGTCGCCGCCGGTGCCGACCACATCGACCACACCGTCGAGGGTCTTGAGTTCGACCTTGTCTGCCAACTCACGCATCACCGAGACGGCGCCGACGATTTCGTCGATGCTCTCGCTCTTCATGCGCATGGCCATCATAAAGGCGCCAATCTGCGCATCGGTGCATTGCCCGGTCATGATTTCGCGCATGACATCGCTCATTTCAGCGGTGCTCAGGTCCAGATGGCCGACGATACGGCTCAGGGCAGTCTTGATATCCATGGAAAGTCCTTAGCGCGTGCCGCCGCTCTGCTTGAGAAAGTTGGCGAACAGCTCGTAGCCCTGCTCGGTCAGAATCGATTCAGGGTGAAACTGCACCCCTTCGACATTCAGTGTCTTGTGCCGCAGGCCCATGATCTCGTCGACCGAGCCGTCTTCCAACTGGGTCCAGGCCGTCAGCTCCAGGCACTCAGGCAAGGTCTCGCGCTTGACCACCAGTGAGTGGTAGCGGGTCACCGTCACCGGCAGGTTCAGGCCCTGGAAAACACCCTGGTCATTGTGGAACACCGGGCTGGTCTTGCCGTGCATCACCTGGCGGGCGCGCACCACGTCACCGCCAAAGGCCTGGCCGATGGACTGGTGACCCAGGCAAACCCCCAGAATCGGCAGCTTGCCGGCGAAGAACTGGATGGCCTCCAAAGAGATGCCCGCCTCGGTCGGCGTGCAAGGGCCCGGGGAAACCACGATGCGCTCCGGGTTCAGGGCAGCAATCTGCGCCACGGTCATTTCATCGTTGCGCACCACCTTGACCTCGGCACCCAGCTCGCCCAGGTATTGCACAACGTTGTAGGTAAAGGAGTCGTAGTTATCAATCATCAGCAACATGTGGGTTCAAACCTCTTGAATTCACTGATTTCGAATGACCGCCTTCCAAGAGAGTGACCCGCTGCCAGACGCACTTTCCGGTTGCCAGGGTCAGCCGGCAAGGGGTGTCGAACAGAGGGTGAAGAAGGCAAATCGGTACAGGTCCGGCCTGGCCGGCAGAGAAAATTCAGGCGCGCCAACGCCAACGGGCGTGTGCCTTGACTACTCGCATCAAGAGTTTGCTGATGATCAACACGGGGAGGGTCTCATTCATACGTTCCCGCACAGTAACGTAGCCTCGCCGGCCGTGCAATATGGAGCAGCAAATACGGGGGCGATGACCAAGGGTTTGTAGGAAAAAACGTTTTTCCTCGCAGGCAACTCCCACTACATTGCTAGTGTTTCACTTCCGATACAAAAACAATCACATGGAATTTCGTATGCTCAGACCATATTTTGTTGCGCCCCTTGCCGGCTGCCTCTTGGCACTGGCCTGCGCGCAGGCGTTTGCAGCACCTTCACCTTATTCAACCATGGTCGTTTTCGGCGATAGCCTGGCGGACGCAGGCCAGTTCCCCGATGGGTTGTCTGGCGCCAGCCTGCGCTTCACCAACCGTACCGGTCCGACATTCCAAGGCGACTATGGCCTGGTGTCATCAACCCTGCTGGGCTCGAAACTGGGCGTAGCGCCAAACGACCTGAATGCCTCCACCTCCCCGGTTCGTGCCGCGCAAGGCTTGCCTGACGGCAACAACTGGGCGGTCGGTGGCTACCGGACCGACAACATCCTGGATTCCATCACCTCGGTATCCAACACCGCGATCCCACCCGGCAATGCGGGCGCGGGCACGGTGTTGCGCAGTCGCCAGGGCTATCTGCCGGCAAACGGCGGGCGCGCCGATCCCAATGCCCTGTATTTTCTGTCCGGTGGCGGCAATGACTTCCTGCAACAGCGCGTCGGTAGCCCGAGCGACGCCATTGCCGCAGGCGGGCGCCTGGCCGACAGCGCCCAGGTCCTGCAACAGGCCGGTGCGCGCTACATCATGGTGTGGATGCTGCCCGACCTGGGCCTGGCACCTGCCATCAACGGCACGCCGCAGCAGGCAGCGACCTCCGCCCTGAGTAATATTTTCAACCAGGCCTTGGTACAACGCCTGTCGCAGATCGATGCCCAGATCATCCCGTTGAACATTCCGCTGCTGCTGCAGGAGTCCTTCGCCGACCCGGGCCGGTTTGGCCTGGCAACCGGGCAGAACCTGACCGGCACCTGTTTCAGCGGCAACAGCTGCACCGCCAACCCGACCTATGGCATTGGCGGCACCAACCCGGACCCGACCAAACTGATCTACAACGACTCGGTCCACCCCACCGTCGCCGGGCAGCGCTTGATCGCCGACTATGCCTATTCCCTGCTGGCCGCCCCCTGGGAGCTGACCTTGCTGCCGGAAATGGCCCAAGGCACCCTGCGTGCCCACCAGGATGAGCTGCGCAACCAATGGCAAGCGGACAATGGCAACTGGCAAGCCGTTGGCCAATGGCGCGCAATTGTGGCCGGCGGTGGCCAGCGCCTGGACTTTGATGACCAACGCAGTTCGGCCAGTGGCGACGGCAGTGGCTACAACCTGAATGTCGGCACCAGCTTTCGGCTCGACGAGAGTTGGCGCGTAGGCGTCGCGGCGGGCCTGTATCGCCAGACACTGGAAGCCGGCGCCAGCGACTCGGACTACAAACTCAACAGCTACATGGGCAGCGCATTCGCGCAGTATCAGCACAATCACTGGTGGGCCGATGCCGCATTGACCGGCGGCAGGCTGGATTTCGACAGCCTCAAGCGCAAGTTCGCCCTGGGTGCCAGCGAGGGCTCCGAAAAAGGCGATACCGACGGCTGGCTCTGGGCCTTGAGCGGCCGCGTGGGTTATGACATCGCCGGGGTCGGCAGCGATTGGCACCTGTCACCGTTCATCAGCGCCGACTATGCGCGAGTCGAAGTCGACGGCTACGGGGAAAAAGGCAACCGCTCCACCGCACTGACCTTTGATGATCAGCAACGCGACTCCAGGCGACTGGGGGTTGGCCTGCAGGGCAGCTACCGCGTCACCCCGCAAACCCAAGTGTTTGGCGAAGTGGCTCACGAGCACGAGTTCGAGAATGACACCCAGAAGGTGAACATTTCGCTCAACAGCGTGCAGGGGATCGATTTCAAGCTGGACGGCTACACGCCCCGCAGCAACTCGGAACGCTTGAGCCTCGGGGTCAGCCACAAGTTGACTCAGGAGCTGGCGCTACGCGCGGCGTATAACGTGAGGAAGGATGACAGCCTGACCCAGCAGGGAGTCAGTGTCGGAGTAAGCCTGGACTTCTAACGCGGTCGCAAGCCCAACAAAAAACCAATGTGGGAGCGGGCTTGCTCGCGAATGCGGTGTATCAGTCAACATGTCCATCACTGACCCACCGCATTCGCGAGCAAGCCCGCTCCCACATAAGCTCGCCCCACAGTTGGATCTGGATTGGCCGTCAGTCCTGCGGGCTCTGCTCGGCCAACGCCACCGCACGGAACATCGCCCGGCGCTTGTTCAAGGTTTCTTCCCACTCAAGGGCCGGCACCGAGTCGGCCACGATCCCGCCGCCCGCCTGCACATGCAGTTCGCCGTCCTTGATCACTGCCGTGCGGATCGCAATGGCGGTGTCCATGTTGCCGTTCCAGGCGAAATACCCCACGGCGCCGCCGTAGACTCCACGCTTGACCGGCTCCAGTTCATCGATGATTTCCATCGCGCGGATCTTCGGTGCGCCAGACAAAGTGCCCGCCGGCAGAATCGCCCGCAACGCATCCATCGCCGTCAGCCCGGCCTTCAGCTCGCCGGTGACGTTGGACACAATGTGCATCACGTTGGAGTAACGCTCGATCACCATCTTCTCGGTGAGTTTCACCGAGCCGATTTCCGAAACGCGCCCGGTGTCGTTACGCCCCAGGTCAATCAGCATCAAGTGCTCGGCGATTTCCTTGTCGTCGGACAGCAGGTCCTCTTCCAGGGCCAGGTCGGCCTCTTCGGTCGCGCCACGGGGGCGGGTGCCGGCAATCGGGCGCACGGTGATCAGGTTGTCTTCGACACGCACCAACACCTCCGGCGAACTGCCCACCACGTGGAAGTCACCAAAGTTGAAGAAGTACATGTACGGCGTCGGGTTGAAGCAGCGCAGCGCCCGATACAGGTCGATGGGTGCCGCCTTGAAGTCGATGGACATACGCTGCGACGGCACCACTTGCATGCAGTCGCCGGCGAGGATGTATTCCTTGATGGTATCGACCGCGCGCTCGTAGTCATCCTGGGTAAAGCTGGAGCGAAACACCGGGTCGGCCGCCGGCGGACGGCTGAGGTCCAGGCCACGACGCGGGGTGATCGGTTGGCGCAGTTTTTCCAGCAAGGCTTCGAGGCTGGCCTGGCCTTGCTCGAACGCGTCGGCCTGAGCCGGATCGGCGAGGACAATCGCGTGCATCTTGCCGGCCAGGTTGTCGAATACCACCACCGCGTCGGAAACCATCAGCAGGATATCCGGCACGCCCAACGGGTCGGGGTTCGGGCATTTGCCCAGGCGCTGTTCCACGTAACGCACGCAGTCGTAGCCGAAATACCCCACCAGACCGCCATTGAACCGCGGCAGGCCCGGGATCGTCGGCACGTTGTAACGGGCCTTGAACGCCTCGACGAACGCCAGCGGATCTTCTACATCGTGGCTTTCGATCTCGATGCCATCACAGGTAATGCTGACGTGATGGTCATGCACCCGCAGCACCGTGCGGCACGGCAGGCCGATGATCGAGTAACGCCCCCACTTTTCGCCGCCCTGGACCGATTCCAGCAGATAGGAGTTGGGCTCGTCGGCCAGTTTCAGGTAGATCGACAGCGGCGTATCGAAGTCGGCCAGGGTTTCCCGGGCCATGGGGATACGGTTGTAGCCGGCAGCGGCCAAACGCAGGAATTCTTCGCGGATCATGAGGTGCCTCGTGGTGTGAGGGTCTAACAGTCAGGTAGGCAAACGTGCCGCAGCGCGGCCAGGATCAGTCAGGCGCGCCAACGCCAGCGGGCCAGGGCCTTGATGACTTTCATCCAGAGTTTGCGAGTGACCACCACGATGGGATTTCCAGAAGGGGATGGAACAGCGTCGGGCAACGTTATCTCAGCGCTCGCTGCCAAGCAACCCGGGATTAGCCGTCGCAGATCATCAATGACCAGCGCCGGCGACTCTTCGGCAATCGGCCGGCCATGGTTGTAGCCGTAGCTCAGGGCCACGCACTGCACACCTGCCGCTTTCGCCGCCAGCACATCGCTGCGCGAATCGCCGATAAACAACGACTGGGAGGCCGGGATATTGGCCATTTTCATCACGAAGAACAGCGCCGCCGGGTCAGGTTTTTTCTGCGCCAGGGTATCGCCACCGATGATCCAGCGGAAATACCGGCCGATCTTCATCTGGTCCAGCAGCGGCGCGACGAAGCGTTCCGGCTTATTGGTAATCAGGGCCATTTCCACGCCCTGCTTGTGCAGCCACTTGAGCGTATCGCGCACGCCGGGGTAAACCACGGTCAGTTCGTGGCCGTCTTCATAGGCGGCGTTGAACAGCTCCAGTGCGTGCTCGGCCTCCACCTCATCCACGCCCTGGGCGTCGATGTGATTGGCCAGGGCACGGCGCACCAGCATTTGCACGCCGTTGCCGACCCAGTCGCGCACCGATTCGATACCGACCGGTTTGCGCCCCAGTTTGAGCAGCATGTGGTCCACCGCAGCCGCCAGGTCCGGTACCGAGTCGACCAGGGTGCCGTCCAGATCGAACATCACCAGCCGCGGCAATTTACCGGGGAACAGCTGCTCAAAACCACTCATGGACGCGCCAGCGCCAGTTCTGCACGCATCTTGGCGATCACTGCCTGGTAGTCAGGGGTGTTGAAGATTGCCGATCCGGCGACGAAGGTGTCGGCGCCAGCCGCTGCGATGTCACGGATGTTGCTGACGTTGACCCCGCCGTCGATCTCCAGACGGATATCGCGGCCAGAGGCATCGATCAGCGCACGGGCTTCACGCAGCTTGTCGAGGGTGCCGGGGATGAACTTCTGCCCGCCAAAACCCGGGTTGACGCTCATCAGCAAGACCATATCGACCTTGTCCATCACGTACTTGAGGGTGTCCAGCGGGGTCGCCGGGTTGAACACCAGCCCGGCCTTGCAGCCGCCTTCGCGGATCAATTGCAGGGAACGGTCGATATGCAGCGTGGCTTCCGGGTGGAAGGTGATGTAGGTCGCACCGGCCTCGATGAAGTCGCCGATGATACGGTCCACCGGGCTGACCATCAGGTGTACATCGATGGGCGCGGTCACGCCGTACTTGCGCAGCGCCGCGCACACCATCGGGCCGATGGTCAGGTTCGGCACATAGTGGTTGTCCATGACATCGAAGTGTACGAAGTCGGCACCGGCGGCCAACACGTTGTCCACTTCCTCACCCAGGCGGGCGAAGTCGGCGGAGAGGATCGATGGAGCAATAACGAAGGGCTGCATGACGCACCTTTTCTGAGCTAAATCACGATGGCGCGCATTGTATACCTCATGCTTTGCTGCGCGCACCGTGACCTGACGCAATGGCTAGTAGGCGGCGCGGTAGATTTTCTCGATATCCGCCGCGCTGAGCTTGCGCGGGTTGTTGCGCATCAAGCGCTCGATTCCGGCCGCCTCTGCCGCCATGGCCGGGATCGCATCCTCGGGCACGCCGAAGCTGCGCAGGCCTTGAGGAATCTCCACTGCGGCACATAGCCGCGTCATCGCCTCCACCGCCTGGTCGGCAGCGTCGTTGATACTCAAGCCGCTGACCTTCACGCCCATGGCCTGGGCGATAGCCTGCATGCGCTCGACACAGGCCAGCTTGTTCCAGTGCATCACATAGGGCAGCAATAACGCGTTGCTCACCCCATGGGCAATATTGAAGCGCCCGCCCAACGGGTAGGCCAACGCATGCACCGCGCCCACCCCGGCATTGCCGAACGCCATGCCAGCCATCAGGCTGGCGGTGGCCATATCGTCACGCGCCTGCAGGTTGGCCGGGTTGGCGTAGGCCTTGGGCAAGGCCTTGGCGATCAACTGGATCGCACCGATGGCCAGGGCGTCGGTGATTGGCGAAGCGTTCAGGGAAAGGTAGGACTCGATCGCATGCACCAGGGCATCCACACCACTGGCCGCCGTGACGCTGCGCGGGCAGGTCAGGGTCATTTGCGGGCTGATCAACGCGACATCCGGCAGCAGGTAGTCGCTGACGATGCCTTTTTTCAATTGCGCAGCCTTGTCCGAGAGAATCGCCACATTGGTCACTTCCGAACCGGTGCCGGCCGTGGTGGGGATGGCGATCAGCGGCGGGCCCTTGCGCGGCACCTGGTCCACGCCGAACAAATCGGCCAGGGCACCGTGATAACCGGCATAGGCCGCGACGCTCTTGGCGATATCAATGGCACTGCCACCGCCCACGCCGATCAGGCCGTCATGCCCGCCTTCGCGGTAGACCTGCATGCAGTCTTCGACGATGGCGATTTCCGGGTCGGGCAGCACCCGGTCGAAAATCTCAAAGGGGCGATCCCCCAATTGCGCCAATGCCAGCTGCACCGTGCCGGACTTGACCAGCGCGGCATCGGTGACGATCAGCGGGTTATCGATATCCAGCCGGGTCAGCTCGGCGGCCAATTGCTCGATGGCACCTGGGCCGGTGAGCAGTTTATGGGCGATCTTGAATGAGGAGGTACTCATGTGCGCGGCCTCTTATAAGGTGGGGGGCTGGCACAAGAATAGCTGGGGAATGTGGGTTGTCTGCCATTCAGCGGCTGAATGGTCCCCCAGAGAGCACATATCCAATGTGGGAGCGGGCTTGCTCGCGAATGCGTTGGGTCAGCCAATACATGTACTGACTGGCACACCGCATTCGCGAGCAAGCCCGCTCCCACATTTTGATCTGTGCTTGGCGTCAGACCTGGGCGGTGCGCAGTTTTTCGCTGCGCCCACGCAGCCATTCCAGGGTCAGCAGCAACACCACCGAGAAGGCAATCAGCAAGGTCGCCGCGGCGGCAATGGTCGGGCTGAGGTTTTCGCGGATGCCACTGAACATCTGCCGAGGCAAGGTCGCCTGCTCGGGCCCGGCGAGGAACAGCGTCACCACCACCTCATCGAACGAGGTGGCAAAGGCAAACAGCGCCCCGGAAATAACCCCCGGCGCAATCAGCGGCAGCGTCACCCGGCGAAACGCGGTCAGCGGCGACGCCCCCAGGCTGGCCGCTGCCCGTACCAGGTTATGGTTGAAACCCTGCAAGGTCGCCGACACGGTGATGATCACAAAGGGCACGCCCAGCACCGCATGCACCACAATCAGCGAAAAGAAACTGTTGCCCAGCCCCAGCGGGGCGAAGAACAGGTAGCTCGCCACGCCGACAATCACCACGGGCACCACCATCGGCGAAATCACCAGGGCCATCACCAGCGCCTTGCCGGGAAAATGGCCACGGGTCAGGCCGATGGCTGCCAGCGTGCCGAACACCATCGCCAGCACCGTGGCCGCCGGGGCGACGATGATGCTGTTCTTCAAGGCGCGCATCCATTCTGCCGAGGCGAAGAAGTCCTGGTACCAGTGCAGCGAAAACCCCTGCAGCGGGTACACCAGGAAACTCCCGGCATTGAACGACAGCGGAATGATCACCAGCACCGGCAGGATCAGGAACAACAGGATCAGGCCGCAGAGAATCCGCAAGCTGTAGAACCACACCCGCTCAATCGGTGACCTATAAGGACTGCTGGACATTTCAGGCGCTCCTCAGCTCAGGCGCAGGCGGCTGGCGCCCACCAGCCAGTTGTAGATCAGGTACAGCACCACGGTCGCCAGCAGCAGTAAGCCGCCCAGCGCGGTGGCCATGCCCCAGTTGATGCTGGTGTTGGTGTAGAACGCCACGAAGTAACTGACCATCTGGTCGTTCGGGCTGCCCAGCAGCGCCGGGGTGATGTAGTAACCAATCGCCAGGATAAACACCAACAGGCAACCGGCACCGACGCCCGCGTAGGTCTGTGGGAAGTACACCCGCCAGAAACTGGCAAAGGGGTGACAGCCCAGGGAAATGGCCGCGCGCATATAGGTCGGCGAGATCCCCTTCATCACGCTGTAGATCGGCAGAATCATGAACGGCAACAGGATGTGTACCATGGAGATGTAGACCCCAAGCCGGTTGAATACCAGCTCCAGGGGCTTGTCGATGATGCCCATGCTCATCAGCGCACCGTTGATCAAACCGCCGGACTGCAACAGCACAATCCACGCAGCGACACGCACCAGCACTGACGTCCAGAAGGGCAACAGCACCAGGATCATCAGCAGGTTGCTTTGCCGCGCCGGCAGGTTGGCCAGCAAGTACGCCAACGGATAGGCCAGCAACAGGCAGCACACGGTAATCACCAGGCCCATCCAGAAGGTGCGGGCGAAGATATCGAGGTAGATCGCCTGGTCCGGCGTGGCCGGGGCAACTTCGCCAAGGTCGTCGATCCGATGATCGACCGCCGCCAGCAGGTAATAAGGCGTCAGGCTGCTGGTGTTACGGCGGATGGCCTGCCAGTACGCCGGGTCGCCCCAGCGCTCGTCGAGGTTTTCCAGCGCCTCTTTATAAGAGGCCGGCACTTCACTGAACGGCAGCGCCCGCGCGGTTTTGGTCAACAGGCTGCGATAGCCTGCCAACTCCATGTTCAGGCGCTTGGACAGATCACCCAGGGTCTGGTTTTTACGGGCTTCGCCCAGGTCCTCGCTGATGGCCTGGTACACCGGTTCGCCGGGCAGGCCGCGACCATCCCAGGCGGTAACCGCCACCACGGTACGCGGCAGGCCGGCGACCACTTCCGGGTTACCGACGCTTTTGTAGAGCAGCGCAACGATGGGCACCAGGAACACCAGCAGCAAAAACACCACCAGTGGCGCGATCAAGGCCTGGGCCTTCCAGCGATTAAGTCGCTCGGCACGCGCCAGGCGCTGCTTCAAGCTGGGGGTGGTGACCTCGTTCGAGGGAACGGCGATGGCCATGGCAAACTCCGGAAAATCTACTGTTGATACCCCTGTAGGAACCGGCTTGCCGGCGATGACAGCGCCTCGGTGTATCAGGGGTACCGAGGTGAAGCGATCGCTGGCAAGCCAGCTCCTACAAGGGTTATGCGGCGCGGCTTACTACTTGGCGGCCCAGGAGTTGAAGCGTTGCTCCAACTGCTCACCGTTGTCAGCCCAGAAGCTGACGTCGATCTGCACCTGGTTGGCGATGTTTTCCGGGGTGGTCGGCATATCCTTGAGGATGTCCTTGGCCAACAGCGGTACCGCCCGGGTATTGGCCGGGCCGTAGGCGATGTTTTGCGAATAGGTTTTCTGCTGTTGCGGTGCGACGGAGAAGGCGATGAATTTCTTCGCCGCCTCGGCGCGCTCCTTGCCGAGGCCCTTGGGGATCGCCCAGGCATCGAAATCGTAGATGCCGCCGTTCCACACCACTTTCAGGTTGCTCTCTTTCTGCACGGCGGCGATCCGGCCGTTGTAGGCCGAGCTCATCACCACATCACCCGAGGCCAGGTACTGCGGCGGCTGCGCGCCGGCTTCCCACCACTGGATCGACGGTTTGAGTTCATCCAGTTTCTTGAAGGCGCGGTCCTGGCCATCTTTGCTGGCCAGCACTTTGTAGACATCCTTGGGCGCCACACCATCGGCCATCAGGGCGAATTCCAGGGTGTATTTGGCGCCTTTGCGCAGGCCACGCTTGCCAGGGAATTTCTGAGTGTCCCAAAAATCCACCCAGCCGCCTGGTGGCGCTTTCAGCTTGTCGGCGTTATAGGCCAGCACGGTGGACCACACGAAGAACCCCACGCCACAGGGCTGGATCGCGCCTTTCACGTAGTCTTCGGTTTTGCCAAACAGCGCAGGGTCCAACGGCTCGAACATGTCTTCGTCACAACCACGGGCCAGTTCCGGCGACTCGACTTCCACCAAGTCCCAGGACACGCTCTTGGTATCGACCATGGCTTTGACCTTGGCCATCTCGCCATTGTATTCGCCGGCGATGATCTTGCCGTGGCCCGCGCTTTCCCACGGGGCATAGAAGGCCTTGACCTGGGCTGCCTTGTTCGCGCCGCCGAACGACACCACCGTCAGGTCGGGACCTGCCATGACCTGTGAGGCACCTGCCAGGCCAATGGCCAGGGCGGTCAATTTCAGGGATCTCAACATTTATTGTTCTCTCCACGTGCAGGGTTGGGTGAAGCCAAGGGGGCGATCAATTCGCCTCTAGCAGTGGGTCGAGTGCGCGAACGTGCTCGACTTGCCAGCCAATCGGAACCACATCGCCGACCGTCAGCGCCGGATCCAGCTCGGCGATCGGTTGTTTCACAAAGAAATCGGCCTTGCCGCAGACTTCCAGGCGTATACGCACGTGGTCGCCCAGGTAGATGAATTCGGCGACCCGACCCGAAAAACGATTGCTGCAGCTTTCGCTGGAGCCGTTGAGGCTGACCCGTTCCGGGCGCACCGACAGGGTCACCGGGCCACCGATCTGCCCGACATTCACCGCCAGCGCCTCGACCTTCTCGCCCCGCGCCAGCTCGACCACGCAACGCTCGCCCGTGTGGCTGTGCAGGCGCCCGCCAAGGCGGTTGTTCTCACCGATGAAATTGGCGACGAAGGTGTTTTTCGGCTCTTCATACAAGGTACGCGGCGGTGCGATCTGCTGGATCTCGCCCTGGTGGAATACCGCCACCCGGTCGGACATGGTCAGGGCTTCACCCTGATCGTGAGTCACATAGACCACCGTCACGCCGAGGCGCTGGTGCAGATGCTTGATCTCCATCTGCATGTGCTCACGCAGCTGTTTATCGAGGGCGCCGAGGGGTTCGTCCATCAGCACCAGTTGCGGCTCGAACACCAGTGCGCGGGCCAGGGCCACCCGTTGTTGCTGGCCGCCGGAAAGCTGCGCCGGGTAGCGCTGGGCGAAGGCGTCGAGCTGGACCATGCTCAGCACGCGCTTGACCCGCTCGCTCACATCAGTCTTGCTCAAGCCCCGCACCGTCAGGGGGAACGCCAGGTTCTCGGCCACGGTCATGTGCGGGAACAGCGCATAGTTCTGGAACACCATGCCAATGTCGCGCTTGTGCGGCGGCACATTGTTGATCGAACGCCCAGCCAGCAGGATTTCCCCGGCCGTTGGCGTTTCAAAGCCCGCCAGCATCATCAGGCTGGTGGTCTTGCCCGAACCGGACGGGCCCAGCAGGGTGAGGAATTCGCCTTTGCGAATGTCCAGATTGAGGTCTTTGACGATCAGGTTCTCGCCGTCGTAGCTCTTCTGCACACCACGAAAGCTGACCAGCACATCATTTGAATCCGCCTCGCTCATACCCGCACCTTTGTGTTTTGGACTGCTGTGGAGCTAGCGTAGTCCAGGCCAAATCCCCCGGAAATCGGGGCGCAGGAGAGATTGGCATCAGCACGGTGGAAGGTTCGGGGTAGGGATTGCCCTACACGGATGGCGGGTACGGGACAGTGCGGCGGCCGGCTTGAAGTGACAAGCCGCAAGCATGGGCGCCAGAGCGCTGCGAAGATGTCGCAAATAGATATGTCCCTGTAGGAGCCGGCTTGCCGGCGATGGCGATGTCGAGGACGCCATCGCCGACAAGCCGGGCGCCTACAGGAGTTTGTGTGCCATGGCGTACTTCACCAGTTCTGCCAGGGAAGTGATATTGAGCTTCTGCATCAACCGCGCCTTATGGGTGCTGATGGTCTTGCTGCTCAAGGCCAATTGCTGGGCGATATCGTTGACATTCGCCCCCTGGGCCAAACGCTCGAACACCGAAAACTCACGCTCGGACAACAGCGCGTGCAGGGGCCGTGCATCGGTGAGACCGACTTCAAACACCATGCGGTCCGCCAGGTCCGGGTCGATATAGCGCCCGCCGGCGGCCACTTTGCGAATCGCCGTCAGCAACAGCGCCGGGTCGCTGTCCTTGGTGGCATAGCCCGCCGCGCCGACCTTCAGCGCTCGGGCAGCCATTTGCGCCTCGTCATGCATCGA
This sequence comes from Pseudomonas fluorescens, assembly GCF_000730425.1. Taxonomy (NCBI): domain Bacteria; kingdom Pseudomonadati; phylum Pseudomonadota; class Gammaproteobacteria; order Pseudomonadales; family Pseudomonadaceae; genus Pseudomonas; species Pseudomonas fluorescens. The sequence goes on from NZ_CP008896.1 coordinate 3,217,636, forward strand.
CAGCACCAGGATCGCGGGTGGATTGTTCAGCGCGCGGATCCGCGCAATCGCTTCCAGGCCGTTGACCCCGGGCATCGAGATATCCAGCAACACGACCTCGCATGGTGTATGGCGCAAGGCTTCCAATAGCTGCTCACCATTCCCTGCCTCCCCCACTACCAGCAGGTCCTTGGCCAGGCCGATCAACTGCTTGATGCCCTCACGGACGATGGTGTGGTCTTCGGCTACCAGTACGCGGATCACGGGACTTTCCTCTTATTGTAGTTAGGCATCCAGCGGCACCGTCACGCTCAGGGTGGTGCCCTCCCCCAGTTCGCTGTCCAAGGTCAACTGCCCGCCCATGATCAGCACGCGCTCGCGCATGCCCACCAGCCCAAACGACACCGGGCGCCCCGACGCGAGGGCGAAGCCTGCGCCGTCATCGCTGATGGTTAGCCGCAGATTGTCGCCCTCCACCACCAGGGTCAGCTCCACAGTATGCGCCCGGGCATGGCGCATGACATTGGTCAGCGCCTCTTGCAGGATCCGGAACAGGCCGATGGCCTTGGCGTCGCTCAACACCGGGAGGTTATCCGGCACCTGCACCAGGCAAGGGATCTGCGTGCGCGCCTCAAAGCGCCGCGCCTGCCATTCGATGGCCGAGGCAATCCCGGCGTCGAGGATCGGTGGACGCAGCGCAGTAGCTACATCACGAACCAGCTGAAACAACTGGGCGATCAGGCGCTTCATACTGTTCAAGCGCTCGTGCAGGCCGGGGTCCAACTGCGCGTAGGTCAACTCGCACATGGAGGTCTCCAGCTTCAGCACTGTAAGCATTTGCCCCAGCTCATCGTGGACTTCACGAGCGATCCGCGCCTTCTCTTCCTCACGCACGGTCTCCAGGTGGGCTGACAACTCACGCAGTTGCGCCCGTGAGGCGTCCAGTTCCAATTCGATACGTTTGCTGTCACTGATGTCCCAGACGATGCCGTCCCAGACCACAGCGCCATCATCCAGGCGCCGAGTGACGGCCTTGATCTCGGCCCAGCGCTGCTCGCCCTCGCGCGTGAGGATACGGCCCTGCCATGACCAGTTACTCTCGCGCTCGATGGCCTGGTCCTGGGTCTGGTGATAACTGGCGCGGTCATCGGGATGTACCAGGCTGCGAATCCCCACATCGCGATGGCTGAGCACAGATGGCGAATAGCCCACCAGGCGCTCGCTGCCTTCACTGATATAGGCAAAGTCGATAGCGGCGCTCAACGGCAAGCGCTCCAGGCGAAACACCAGCCCCGGCACATTGGCGGCAATGCCTTGCAGACGCGCTTCACTTTCCTGCAATGCGGCCAGTGCCCGCCGCCGTTCGGTGACGTCATTGAGATACACCACCAGGTATTCGCCACCGGCAAAGCGCAGGAAACTTAAAGACACATCCGTGGGCAACAGGCTGCCATCGGCGCGCAGGCACTGGGTGGCAAAGCTCTGCGCGCCCTCCTCGCTGGCACGGGCGCGCTTCCACAGGCTCAGCCAGCGGTCCATGCTCAGGTTGGGCTCGAACTCGATCAGCGGGCGCTCGATCAGCGCGCCCGGGCCGTAGCCAAGCATGGTTTCGGCGGCGACGTTGGCGTAGCGCACGCGGCTGTCCCAATTGACCCAAAGGATGCCCACCGTACTTTGATCGATGGAAAACTGGGTCAGGCGCAACGCTTCAGCGCCCGCAGCACGAGCCGCGCTTTCCTCGCGCGTGGCCAGCAACTGGTGCTCCAGGGCATGTTTTTGCCGACGCTGCCACAGGGCAACCGCCAGGCATACGAGCAACAGCAGGCCCAGCAGCAGGCTGAGGTTTTGCCAGAACCCCGGTGACTCCGAGAACCGTGGGTATTTGGGTTGCAGCCAACGGGCGTGCAGTTGCTCCAACTCACGGGCGGGAATGGCCCGCAGGCCACTTTCGACAATGTCCGCCAAGGGCGGCCAGTCACGCCGCGTGGCCACCCGCAGCAGCTGCGGCAAGCCAATGTCACCGACCACTGCCAGGCTGGCAAATTCGGGCTCGACCGACAGCCGGCTCAACTGCGCCTCATCGATCACCGCATAGCGCGCCTGCTGGCTAACCAATAATTGCAGGGCCTGGCGCTCCAGAGGCACGCCTTGCAGGTTCAGCTTGGGGTAATTGCTGCGCAGGTAATCGGCCACGACGCTGGGCATGCGCACGGCGACCCGTGAGTGTTCGTCGAGCTTTTCCAGGTCCACCGCGCCGCTGCCATCACGGGTGCCCACGATATGCTGGGGCACACGCATGTACGGGTCGGAAAACAGCCACAGACGCAGGCCGGCCGGGGTTTGCAGCAGGCCCGGTGCCAGGTCGACTGCGCCCTCGCGCAGCGCGTCCTCCAACTGTTCTTGAGTGGGAAAATTGCGCCAGGTCAGTTCGATATTCAGCGCCTTGGCCAGTGCCTGCATCAGCTCGATATTGGCCCCGGACAATCGCTGCACGCGCCGGTCATATTGCGCATAAGGCGCCTGCAACACCACGCCGACCCGCAGTTGCGGGTGCTGCGCCAGCCACTCGCGCTGCTCGGCGCTGAGCACCGCCGCCCCCCCCATGGACGCCGGCACGGCACTTGCCATCAAGGGAAAGCACAGATAGCCGATAAACAGCAGGCAGCGAAAAATCATCATTCACATCTCACATCCAACCCATTAGGCTGCCGGGATCACTTCTGGCCGGGATTCCACTATGCCCCTGCTTCACCGTTCGACACTGCCAGCATTGTGCCTGTCGCTACTGTTTACCAGCACCTTTTGCGTGCAGGCAGCTGACACAGCGCCGGCTGCCACCGAAAAACCACCGCAGCGCCAGCCTTTGCCCGAGCGCAGCCAGGAGGAAGCCAGCGCTCTGGAACGGCAACTGCCGCCCCAGGAACAGCAACAATTGCAGGCAGGCGATGAGTCGTTCCTGGCCCTGTGGAAACCGGCCAACAGCGCCGAGCCGCAAGGTGTGGTGATTATCGTCCCCGGCGCCGGGGAAACCGCTGACTGGCCCCAAGCAATTGGGCCCTTGCGCCAGAAGCTACCGGATGCGGCCTGGGGCAGCCTCAGCCTGTCATTGCCTGACCTGAGCCTGGACACCCTGCCGCCCCGGGTCATCCAGGCCCCCGACGCGGCCGTCGACACCAGCAGCAAGGATGCGAGCACCGCCGCGCCCAAGCCGATCGAACAGGCAGCCAGCGCCGAAGCCGAAGGCACCGACCCGGCCGTGGTCCCCGGTGCGGACGGGCAGGACAAGAGCGACGCCACACGGATCTTCGCCCGTATCGATGCCGCCGTCGCCTATGCCCAGACCCAGAGCGCCCGCAGTGTGGTGCTGTTGGGGCACGGCACCGGGGCCTGGTGGGCAGCGCGCTACCTGAGCGAAAAACAACCCGTCCAGGTGCAGAAATTCATCATGGTCGCTGCGCAAACCCCGGTGGGCCGTCAACCAGACCTGCAACAGTTGGCACCGACCTTGAAGCTGGCGACCGCCGATGTCTTCTATCAGGACAATGGCCTGGCAAGCAAAACGGCGCTGGAACGCAGCCAGGCAAGCAAGCGGCTGAAGAATGACAACTATAAGCAGGTGTCGTTGGAGGCTATCCCCGGTAATACCTCTGCGGCCCAGGAGCAGTTGTACCGGCGCATTCGCGGCTGGTTGAGCCCGCAAGGCAGCGGGACCTGACCCACCCTCCCCTGTAGCAGCCGGCTTGCCGGCGATAGCGGCCTTGAGCCTTGCACTGCTTTACGCGCCTCATCGCCGGCAAGCCGGCGCCTACAAGGGTCAGCGAAAATCTCGCTGCTCGCGAATCACTGTGTAAGCGCTATGCAGCTCTCGCGTGCGCTCCGTAGCCTCGCGTACTTGCGCGGGGCTGGCGCCGCTGCCGGCAATCTTGTCCGGGTGATGGCGACTGAGCAGTCGTCGATAGGCACGCTTGATGGCTGCAGGTTCGGTTGTGGCGCTAACCCCGAGAATCCGCAGCGCGTCCTGGTAGGTGCCGCCGCGATTGGCCAGGGGTTTGCGCTCTGGTTCGTAATCGTAGGCCAGAGCCTGGATCTGTTGCGGCGTCCACCCCAGCCACTTGCCCCAGAGTTCAATCAAGTCGCGCTCGGCGAGGCTGGCCTTGCCGTCAGCCCAGACCATGCGCCAGCAGGCACGCAGCACGCCTTCTGCCGCATGGGGTTGGGACTTGAGCATGCGCAGGTAACTGCGCACGTGATCGGTCCCCGACTTGCCCCGATTGAACGCCGCAATCGCCCGGCGCTGGGCTGGCTCGCTCATATCCAGCGAGCGCATTTCCACCCGCGCCTGCTGGATATGCCCGTCCACTACCCGCCCATTGCTCTTGGCCAGGCGGCCGAGCAAGACAAACAGCAGCTCATCGTTACGCAGCGCCGGACGACCGCCCAGGCGCTCGCGCAGGTGCGCCCAACTGCGCAATTGCAGGCGCCGGTCCAGCGCCTGGCCCAATAGCGCGCCCAGCATGGCCCCCGGAATACTGGCGATGGCAAACCCCGCTCCGGCTCCGATCAGAGTCCCTGGCCACAGCATCTTACTGGCCCTCGGTCAGCAGATTTTCAACCTGCGCCAGGCGCTCCAGAGTCCCGACGTCAATCCAGCGTCCATCCATGTGTTCCCCCGAGACCAAGCCTTGAGCCATCGCTGTGCGCAACAGAGGCGCCAGCTTGAAGGCACCGGCGCTGCAACCCGCGAACAGCTTGGGATGCAGCAGCGAAATGCCACTGAAGGTCAGGTTATCGGCATCGGGCGCTGCATCATGAAGCAAACCGTCCTTGATATAGAAATCGCCACCACTGGGATGATGAGGCGGGTTATCAACCATCACCAGATGCGCCAGGCCGCTCAAGGGCTGCTTGAGGCGGGCAAAGTCGTAGTCGGTCCAGATATCGCCATTGACCACCAGGAACGGCTCTTCCCCCAGCAGGGGCAAGGCCTGGAAAATCCCGCCACCGGTTTCCAGCGGCTCACCTTCGGGCGAATACTGGATACGCACGCCGTACTGCGCGCCGTCCCCCAGGTATCGCTCGATTTGCTCGCCCAGCCAGGCATGGTTGATGACGATCTCGGTGAAGCCGGCTTTCGCCAGCGCCTCCAGGTGATACTCGATCAGCCGCTTGCCACCGGCCTGGACCAGTGGCTTGGGGGTGTGCAGGGTAAGCGGGCGCATCCGCTCACCCTTGCCGGCCGCCAGGATCATCGCCTTCATACAAGCGCCTCGGCCGGCTGGCGCAGGCTGGACAGTAACTCGCTCAGGTCGGCCAGTTCCGGGCGATCGGCCAGTACCGCTTCTATATAAGCAAAGAAGCGCGGCACGTCCGCCAGATAGCGCGGTTTGCCATCACGGTGGCAGATACGCGCGAAGATACCGATGACCTTGAGGTGACGCTGTACCCCCATCAGGTCGCTGGCGCGCAGGAAATCTTGAAAATCTGCCTGCACCGGGATGCCCAATTGGCCAGCACGCTGCCAGTAGCCTCGTTGCCACTCGCGCACCCGCGCCTGGGGCCAACTGAGGAAGGCGTCCTTGAACAGGCAGGTGATGTCGTAGGTGACTGGACCGTAGACCGCATCCTGGAAGTCCAGCACGCCAGGGTTCGGCGTACTGATCATCAGGTTGCGCGGCATATAGTCGCGATGCACCAGGACCTTGGGCTGGGCCAGGGCGCTGTCGATCAGCAATTGGCTGGTCCGTTGCCACAGGGCCACCTGCTGATCATCGAATTCGATGCCCAGGTGCCGACGCACATACCATTCGGGGAACAGCTCCAACTCCCGGCGCAACAACGGCACGTCGTAGCTTGGCAACCCGGCGTCCATCGGCAGTTGCTGGAAGGCCAGCAACGCGTCGATGGCATCGGCAAACAATTGATCGGCATTTTCAGCGTCAATCACATCCAGGTAGGTGTTTTTGCCCAGGTCATTGAGCAAAAGAAAGCCCTGGGACAGGTCTTCGGCATAAATTTGCGGAACATTTATTCCCGATTTCGCCAACATTCGCGCGATATCGACGAAAGGTTTGCAGTTTTCCTGGGGGGGTGGAGCGTCCATCACGACAAATGTGCGACCTTCGCCTTCCCAACGGAAGTACCGTCTGAAACTCGCGTCGCTGCTGGCCGCAGTCAATGTAGCCGGGGGTACGGCACCCCAACCCTGGGCATGGAAAAGCTCGGGCAACTGCTGTTCAAGCCAGACTTTCAGGTGTTGCAAACGTAGATCTTGGTCGGGCATTACAAGGGTCTCCGACGGCGCTAGCCGTCAAGCGGGTCATGCTTTATTATCACGCATCTTTTTCAGACCATCGAGAGGCGTGCGGCCCACACCGCGGGCAGATGGCACGCAGGAAGCCCGGACTAATAAGATGGCATTGAAATCCCCCGCGTTTCGTAGAAAATTTCCGTTGCTGGTAACCGGCAGTCTGCTGGCCATGCAACCCTTCGCCACCTCATTCGTGGTCGCCGCGGAACAGTATGACTGCTCAGTCTCTGCTTCGGGTGCCTGGGATTGCGCGCCGAAAACCAGCGCAGCCCCTTTGCCACCACGCCCGGTGCATGACGGCAGTGCCGTCAGCTCGGCCAACGGCACGCCGCAAGGCGAAGCTGCGGGTGCCGAAGCCGTGCCGCAGACCAAGCTGGTCACCGAATCCAAGGGCCGTGGCCTGCGCTCGCGCAGCGCCGACTACAGCCATCTGGACTGGGTCCCTCGCGAGAAACTCACCGCAGCGCAACTGGCCGAAACCGGTCCTTATTGCGCCGGTGCGTACGTCGAGCCAATCCGTCCTGGCATGAACGACAAGACGGACAAGAGCGACGCACCGACCTTCATCGGTGCCAAGGCCTCTCGTTACGAGCAGGAAACCCAGGTCGCAACCCTGGCCGGTGACGTCGTCATGCGTCAGGGCAGCATGCAGGTCGAGGCCGACGAGGCCAGCCTGTACCAGGCCGAGAACCGTGGCGAGCTGAACGGCAAGGTGCGTCTGCGCGACAATGGCGCACTCATCGTCGGCGACCACGCCCAGGTCCAACTGGACACCGGTGCGGCCCAGATCGATAACGCCGAATACGTGATGCACAAATCGCGCATCCGCGGTAACGCGCTGTACGCCAAGCGTGCCGAAAACGCGATCATCCGCCTCAAGGATGGTACCTACACCACCTGCGAGCCAGACAGCAATGCCTGGCAACTGCGCGGCAACAACATCACGTTGAACCCGGCCACCGGCTTCGGCACGGCGACCAACGCGACGTTGCGGGTCAAGAACATTCCGATCCTGTACACCCCATACATCTACTTCCCGATTGACGATCGTCGTCAGTCCGGCTTCCTGCCACCGAGCTACAGCTCTAGTGGGGAAAGTGGCTTTACCCTGTTGACGCCTTACTATTTCAACCTGGCACCGAACTACGACGCCACGTTGTACCCGCGTTATATGACCAAGCGCGGCATGTTGATGGAAGGCGAGTTCCGCTACCTCACCAAGTCCAGTGAAGGCCAGGTCGGCGGCGCTTACCTGAACGATGACAGCAACGAACGGAAGAGACAGAGCGACTACGACAAAACCCGTTATATGCTCAACTGGCAGCACAAGGGTGGGCTGGACTCGCGCTTACTGACTGAGATCGATTACACCAAGATCAGCGATCCATTCTACTTCCAGGATTTGAAGTCCGATCAGATTGGCGTTGAGTCTCGTGAGTTCGTCAATCAGCAAGGTGTTGCCAGCTATCGCGGCGATACTTATACCGCTCAGTTGAATCTGCAAGCCTACGAACTGGCGACAATTTCGCAGATCACTCCGTACAACCGGTTGCCGCAGTTAACCATCAATGGTGCACTGCCTTACCGTCCTGGCGGGCTGTACTTTGCTTATGATGCCGAGGCCGTCCGGTTTGATCGGGATCTGAGGACTGGCAATATCACCAATAAATATGGTGGACCGTTCAACTCGGACGGTTCGGTAGGTGAACGCCGTCTGGACACCTATGTAACAGGACTGACCCGTGCCAACGGCACACGCTTGAACGTAGCACCAAGCATTTCGCTGCCGATGAGCTCGAGTTACGGCTTTATCACTCCGAAGCTCAAGTATGCCTATACCAAGTACGATCTTGACCTTGACGGTATTGGCAAGGCCGATATGGCTCGTGCTGGACAGGACTTCAAGAGTTCCCAGGATCGCTCCATCCCAATCGCCAGCATCGATAGCGGGCTGTTTTTTGACCGCGGCACCCAGTGGTTCGGCAAAAACTACACCCAGACCCTGGAGCCGCGCCTGTTCTATCTCTATGTTCCAGAGAAAGACCAGTCCGATATCCCGGTGTTCGATAGCAGCGAAACCACGTTCAACTACAACTCGCTGTTCCGCGACAACCGCTTCTCGGGCACTGACCGGATCGGTGACGAAAACAAACTGTCGCTGGGCCTGACCAGCCGCTGGATCGAAGAAAACGGCTTTGAGCGTCAGCGCGTAGCCATCGGCCAGGCGCTGTACTTCAAGGACCGCGAGGTCCAACTGCCTGGCATCGTGGCCGCTGACCGCGCCGACTCGCAGTCGGACGTCTCGCCAATCGCCCTGGACTACGAGTTCCGCTTCAACCGCGACTGGCGCGCGACTGCCGACTACAACTGGGACACCGAGGAGCATGCTGCTCGTTCCGGCAGCGCCATGTTCCACTACCAGCCGGAGGACAACCCGAACAAGGTTATCAACGTCGGTTATCGCTATCGCAACGACCAGGTGGTCTACAACCAGTTGACCGGTAAATGGCAGTTTGGTGGCGATTACGGTACAGAAGGGCAACCTGGCTTCGAGAAGGATTACTACAAAATCCAGCAGCACGACTTCTCGATGATGTGGCCGATCGTTCCGCAGTGGAACCTGATCACTCGCTGGCAGTATGACTATGCACGCAACCGCACCCTGGAAGCCTTCGGTGGTTTCGAGTATGACAACTGCTGCTGGAAACTGCGCGTGATCAACCGTTATTGGGTTTCCAACGACGAATACACCCAGATCGCCCCGCAGAACGAAAAAGGCGACCACGGGCTCTTCCTCCAAATCGTCCTCAAGGGACTCGGCGGCCTGACTGGCGCCAAGGTAGAGAGCTTCCTCGACAAAGGCATCCAAGGTTATCGTGAACGTGAAGATCAAGCTTTCTGATTGTCTGCGCCCGCTGATGCTGGGCGCGCTGTTCCTGGGCACTGCAACGGCGCACGCTGCAGTGCAGCCGCTGGACAAGGTCGTGGCCATCGTCGATAACGACGTGATCATGCAGAGCCAACTCGACCAACGGGTCAAGGAAGTTCAGCAAACCATCGCCAAGCGTGGCGGTGGCGTGCCGCCGACCAGCGTCCTGGACCAGCAGGTGCTGGAACGCCTGATTGTCGAAAACCTGCAACTGCAGATCGGCGATCGTTCCGGCATCCGTATCACCGACGAAGAACTGAACCAGGCCGTCGGCACTATCGCTCAACGCAACAACATGAGCATTGATCAGTTCCGCGCAGCCCTGGCCCGAGACGGTCTGTCCTATGAGGACGCCCGTGACCAGATCCGCCGCGAAATGATCATCAGCCGTGTGCGCCAGCGCCGTGTAGCCGAACGCGTACAGGTATCGGAACAGGAAGTGAAGAACTTCCTGGCCTCGGACCTGGGCAAGATGCAGCTCTCCGAAGAATTGCGCCTGGCCAATATCCTGATCCCGACGCCAGACAGCGCCAGCGCCGAGCAGCTCAACGCCGCAGCGGCCAAGACCCAGGCGATCTATGACCGTCTCAAGGCCGGTGCTGATTTTGCCCAGATGGCCATTGCCCAGTCCGGCAGCGACAACGCCCTTGATGGCGGTGATATGGGCTGGCGTAAAGCCGCTCAACTACCGCCACCGTTTGACCGCGAACTAAGTGCAATGGCCGTCGGCGACATTACCCAGCCAGCCCGCACACCAGGAGGGTTCATCATCCTCAAACTGCTGGAGCGGCGTGGCGGCGAGGCTTCGTTGAAAGACGAAGTGCATGTCCGTCACATCCTGGTCAAGCCAAGCGAAATCCGCACCGAAGCACAAACCAAAGAGCTGGCACAGAAGATCTATGACCGCATCACAAACGGTGAAGACTTCGCGACCCTGGCCAAAAGTTTCTCGGAAGACCCGGGCTCTGCCCTCAACGGCGGTGACCTGAGCTGGATCGACCCGCGAGCCTTGGTCCCCGAGTTCCAGCAAGTCATGAACGATACGCCGCAAGGCGTGCTGTCCAAGCCGTTCAAGACCCAATATGGCTGGCACGTCCTGGAAGTCCTTGGCCGCCGCGCCACCGACAACACCACCCAGGCCCGTGAGCAGCAAGCGCTGACCGTACTGCGTAACCGCAAATACGACGAAGAGCTGCAAACCTGGTTGCGCCAGATACGTGACGAAGCCTTCGTGGAAATCAAGCTCCCTGGCGCCGACTCGACAGGCACCGACCAGGCAGCCCAGTGAAACCCCAGCGTTTCGCGTTGACACCCGGTGAACCGGCCGGCATAGGTCCAGACCTGTGCCTGCTGCTCGCCTCGCAAGCCCAGCCTCACCCCCTGATTGCCATTACCAGCCGCGACCTGCTCCTTGAGCGGGCCGCGCAACTGGGCGTGGCCGTCGACTTGCTGCCCGTTTCGCCGGGCAACTGGCCCGACCAACCGGCACCCGCCAACAGCCTATACGTATGGGATACCCCGCTGCGGGCCAAGGTGGTTGCCGGGCAACTGGACCAGGCCAACGCCGCATTCGTCCTGCAAACCCTGGCCCGCGCCGGACAAGGCTGCATCGACGGCGACTTCGCCGGGATGATCACGGCGCCGGTGCATAAAGGCGTGATCAATGAAGCTGGTATCGCCTTTTCCGGCCATACCGAGTTCCTTGCCGACCTGACCCACACCGAACAAGTGGTGATGATGCTGGCAACCCGCGGCCTGCGCGTGGCATTGGTGACCACTCACCTGCCCTTGCGCCAGATTGCCGATGCCATCACCCCAGAGCGCCTGGAACGCGTAACGCGCATCCTGCACGCTGACCTGCAACAAAAATTCGGCATTGCCCAGCCACGAATCCTGGTGTGTGGTCTCAATCCCCACGCGGGTGAAGGCGGTCACTTGGGCCATGAAGAAATCGACATTATCGAACCAACACTAGAGCGCCTGCGCCAAGATGGCATGGACCTGCGTGGCCCATTGCCTGCGGACACTCTGTTTACCCCCAAGTATCTGGAGCACTGCGATGCAGTGCTGGCGATGTACCATGACCAGGGGCTGCCCGTGCTGAAATACAAAGGCTTCGGCGCCGCAGTCAACGTGACCCTGGGCCTGCCGATCATCCGCACCTCCGTCGACCATGGCACCGCCCTGGACCTGGCAGGCAGCGGCAAAATCGACACCGGCAGCCTGCACGTGGCCCTGGAAACCGCCTATCAGATGGCCGAGACCCGTATATGACCGAGCATTACCAACACCGGGCGCGCAAGCGCTTCGGGCAAAACTTCCTGCACGATGCTGGCGTTATCGACCGCATCCTGCGCTCCATCCATGCCAAGCCCGAAGACCGCCTGCTGGAAATCGGCCCGGGCCAGGGCGCACTGACCCAAGGCCTGCTCAATAGCGGCGGCCAGTTGGATGTCATTGAACTGGATAAAGACCTGGTTCCGATCCTCAACCAGCAGTTTGCCGCCAGGCCCAACTTCAACCTGCACCAGGGCGACGCCTTGAAGTTTGACTTCAACAGCCTCAATGCCGCCCCCCACAGCCTGCGGGTTGTCGGCAACCTGCCATACAACATTTCCACGCCACTGATCTTTCACCTGCTGAACAACGCAGGGATCATCCGCGACATGCACTTCATGTTGCAGAAGGAAGTGGTCGAACGCCTGGCGGCCGGCCCTGGCGGTGGCGATTGGGGCCGCCTGTCGATCATGGTTCAGTACCATTGCCGGGTCGAGCACCTGTTCAACGTTGGCCCGGGCGCGTTCAATCCGCCGCCGAAGGTCGATTCGGCGATTGTGCGCCTGGTGCCACACGCGGTGCTTCCACACCCGGCCAAGGATCATCGCCTGCTGGAGCGGGTAGTGCGTGAAGCGTTCAACCAGCGTCGCAAGACCCTGCGCAATACCCTCAAGGCGCTGTTGAGCAACGCCGAGATCGAGGCCGCCGGTGTCGACGGCAGCCTGCGCCCGGAGCAATTGGACCTGGCCGCGTTCGTACGCCTGGCGGACCAGTTGGCCATCCAGCCAGCGCCCGCCGTCGACTGACCCACCGCCATCGCCGGCAAGCCGGATCCCACAACACACAGCGTCCTACCTGTGGGAGCTGGCTTGCCAGCGATGGCGATCTCAGGATAATCCAAGGCCAGACAGCATGTCTGGCCTAGTGCCTACCTCATGGCCTAGACTGATCCGCATCTGCTGTCCTCCGCTTTTGCTCTTAAGGCCTCTTGCATGTCCGATCCTCGCTATCAGATCGACGTCAGCGTCGTCACCCGCTTCCTGGCGGAACAATCGCAACCCGAACAGAATCGCTTTGCCTTTGCCTACACCGTCACGGTGAAGAACAACGGCCAAGTGCCCGCCAAACTGCTGTCGCGCCACTGGGTGATCACCGACGGCGACGGGCATGTCGAGGAAGTGCGCGGCGCCGGCGTCATCGGCCAACAGCCACTGATCGACAGCGGCGCCAGCCATACCTACAGCAGCGGCACCGTGATGACCTCCAAGGTCGGCACAATGCAAGGCAGCTACCAGATGCTTGCCGACGACGGCAAACACTTCGACGCCATCATTGCCCCCTTCCGCCTGGCGGTGCCCGGAGCCCTGCACTGATGGCAACCTATGCTGTCGGCGACCTGCAGGGCTGCCTGGAACCACTTAAATGCCTGCTTGAGCGCGTAGCCTTCGACCCGGCCAAAGATCGCCTGTGGTTGGTGGGCGATCTGGTCAACCGCGGCCCGCAATCCCTGGAGACCCTGCGCTACCTGTATCGTTTGCGCGACTCTCTGGTCTGCGTACTGGGCAACCATGACCTGCACCTGCTGGCGGCCGGCAATAACATCGAGCGCCTGAAAAAGGGCGACACCCTGCGGGAAATCCTCGAGGCACCGGATCGCGCCGAATTGCTGGACTGGCTGCGCCGACAAAAACTCGTGCATTACGATGAGAGCCGTAATACCGCCCTGGTGCATGCTGGCATCCCGCCGCAGTGGACTCTGAAAAAAGCCCTGAAATGTGCCGCCGAGGTCGAAGCCGCCCTGGCCGATGACACCCTGTTCGCCACCTATCTGGACGGTATGTACGGCAATGAGCCGGTGAAGTGGGATAACGATCTGGCAGGTGTCACCCGCCTGCGGGTCATCACCAACTACTTCACGCGCATGCGCTTTTGCACTGCCGAAGGCAAGCTTGACCTCAAGAGCAAGGAAGGCGCCGAAACCGCCCTGCCCGGCTACAAACCCTGGTTCGCCCACAAGGAACGCAAGACCCGCGAGACGAAGATCATCTTCGGTCACTGGGCCGCCCTTGAAGGTCAGTGCGACGAACCCGGCGTATTCGCCCTCGACACCGGTTGTGTCTGGGGCGGAGCCATGACCCTGATGAACATCGACACCGGCGAGCACCTGAGCTGCCAGTGTGAATCTCCCCTTCCCCTTACACTGCCGGCTGCCGCCAAGCGCTAGACACCGCTTGACGCCCGCCCAAGGAGCCCGCCATGAGCGAATTCAAACGTATCCCTCCCGAACACGCCCAGGCCCTGCGTGAGCAAGGCGCCGTGGTGGTGGATATCCGTGATCCCCAGACCTACGCCCTGAACCATATCAAGGGCGCACGGCACCTGGACAACCACAACATTGCCGATTTCATCCGCGCCGCCGACCTCGACGCGCCCGTGATCGTGGCCTGCTATCACGGTAACTCCAGCCAGAGCGCGGCCGCCTACCTGGTCAGCCAGGGCTTCTCCGATGTCTACAGCCTGGATGGTGGCTTTGAGCTATGGCGTACGACCTATCCTGCAGAAATTGCCGCAGGCGATTCACAATAATTTTTTTCAAACCCCGCTACCCCGCGTGACGCTTGGGCTCGCGCCGTTTCTGACGAACGGTGCGCCCAAACTAATTAGGCATCTCGCCTTGACCTCCCGGATTCCCAACTATCATTAAGCGCAGGCCATCCAAAACAGGGGAGAGCCGGTACACCGGCGTGCGGGTCATCGGTAGCGTTTCAGGGTGTTCTGGGGGGAAATGGCCACGGCAAACGCCACTGGCTGCCAGCATCGACTGATTGATCCGGCGTCGGCTCCACGTATCGAGCGAGGTGACGACGTCATGAGTATCTTTAGCCACTTCCAACAACGCTTCGAGTCCACACAGCAGGAAGAACTCACGCTTCAGGAGTATCTCGAGCTGTGCAAAAAGGACCGCAGCACCTACGCGTCTGCCGCCGAGCGCCTGCTACTGGCGATTGGCGAGCCGGAGCTGGTGGACACCTCCAACAACTCGCGGCTGTCGCGAATATTTTCCAATAAGGTGATCCGCCGCTACCCGGCCTTTGAAGACTTCCATGGCATGGAAGAATGCATCGACCAGATCGTCTCCTACTTCCGCCATGCCGCCCAAGGCCTGGAAGAGAAGAAACAGATCCTTTACCTGCTCGGCCCCGTGGGCGGCGGTAAATCTTCCCTGGCCGAAAAACTCAAGCAACTGATCGAAAAGGTGCCTTTCTACGCGATCAAGGGCTCTCCGGTGTTCGAGTCGCCCCTGGGTCTGTTCAACGCCACGGAAGATGGCGCGATCCTCGAAGAAGACTTCGGTATCCCACGGCGCTATCTCAACACCATCATGTCACCCTGGGCGACCAAGCGCCTGGCCGAGTTTGGCGGCGATATCAGCCAGTTCCGGGTGGTGAAGCTCTACCCCTCGATCCTCAACCAGATCGGCGTCGCCAAGACCGAACCGGGTGACGAGAACAACCAGGATATTTCGGCGCTGGTAGGCAAGGTCGATATCCGCAAGCTGGAAGAATTCCCGCAGAACGACGCTGATGCCTATAGCTACTCGGGGGCGCTGTGCCGGGCGAACCAGGGGCTGATGGAGTTCGTGGAAATGTTCAAGGCGCCGATCAAGGTGCTGCACCCACTGCTCACCGCGACCCAGGAAGGCAACTACAACAGCACCGAAGGCTTGGGGGCGATTCCGTTCACCGGCATCCTGCTGGCCCACTCCAACGAGTCGGAATGGCACACTTTCCGCAACAACAAGAACAACGAAGCCTTCATCGACCGGATCTATATCGTCAAGGTGCCGTACTGCCTGCGGGTTAGCGATGAAATCAAGATCTACGACAAGTTGCTGTTCAACAGCTCCCTGGCCAAGGCCCATTGCGCACCCGACACCCTGAAGATGCTTGCCCAATTCACCGTGCTGTCGCGCCTCAAGGAACCGGAAAACTCGAATATCTACTCGAAAATGCGCGTCTACGACGGGGAGAACCTCAAGGATACCGATCCCAAGGCCAAGTCGATCCAGGAGTACCGCGACACGGCGGGCGTAGATGAAGGCATGAACGGACTGTCGACCCGCTTTGCCTTCAAGATCCTGTCCAAGGTCTTCAACTTCGACCCCCACGAGATCGCTGCCAACCCGGTACACCTGCTCTATGTACTGGAACAGCAGATCGAACAGGAACAATTCCAGGCCGAAACCCGCGAGCGCTACCTGCGCTTCCTCAAGGAGTACCTTGCACCGCGCTATATCGAGTTCATCGGCAAGGAAATCCAGACCGCCTACCTGGAGTCCTACAGCGAATACGGCCAGAACATCTTCGATCGCTATGTGCTTTACGCAGATTTCTGGATTCAGGATCAGGAGTACCGTGACCCGGAAACCGGCGAGATCCTCAACCGCGTAGCCCTCAACGAGGAACTGGAGAAGATCGAGAAACCGGCCGGCATCAGCAATCCGAAGGATTTTCGCAACGAAATCGTCAACTTCGTACTGCGCGCGCGTGCCAACAACAACGGCAAGAACCCTACCTGGCTCAGCTACGAGAAGCTGCGGGTGGTCATCGAGAAGAAAATGTTCTCCAACACCGAGGACCTGCTGCCCGTCATCAGCTTCAACGCCAAGGCCAGCAAGGAGGACCAGCAAAAACACAACGACTTCGTCACACGAATGGTCGAACGCGGCTATACCGACAAACAGGTACGGCTGCTCTCCGAGTGGTACCTGCGGGTTCGCAAATCGCAGTAAGGCAGCGACAGGCGGTCAACTGCCAGGCCCCTGGTCTGGGTTGACCGCCTGTCTCTAAGCTTCCAGCTCGCGGCTTGAAGCTTGTAACGTGAAGCTGCCCGGAGGGCTCCCTATGAGCTATGTGATCGACCGACGCCTCAATGGCAAGAACAAGAGCACGGTAAACCGCCAGCGCTTCCTGCGGCGTTACCGTGACCACATCAAAAAGGCCGTCGAGGAGGCGGTGAGTCGCCGCTCCATTACCGATATGGAACACGGCGAGCAGATCAGTATTCCCGGTCGGGATATTGACGAACCGGTGCTCCATCACGGCCGCGGCGGTAAACAGACCGTGGTTCATCCGGGAAACAAGGAATTCACCACCGGCGAGCATATCCAGCGCCCTCAAGGCGGTGGCGGCGGCAAAGGCCCAGGCAAAGCCGGCAACTCCGGCGAAGGCATGGACGAGTTCGTGTTCCAGATCACCCAGGAAGAATTCCTCGAGTTTATGTTCGAGGACCTGGAGCTGCCCAACCTGGTCAAGCGCAACTTGACCGGCACCGACACGTACAAGACCGTACGCGCCGGTATCAGCAACGAGGGCAACCCCTCGCGGATCAATATCATCCGCACCCTGCGCTCAGCCCATGCGCGACGTATCGCCCTGTCGGGCAGCAGCCGCGCCAAACTCAAGGAGGCCAAAGAAGAACTGGCGCGATTGAAGCGCGAAGAGCCAGACAACTTCGGCGATATCCAGGAAATCGAAGGGGAAATCGAAAAGCTCAGTGCGCGCATTCACCGCGTGCCATTCCTTGATACCTTCGACTTGAAATACAACCTGTTGGTCAAGCAACCCAACCCCAGCTCCAAGGCGGTGATGTTTTGCCTGATGGACGTTTCCGGCTCCATGACCCAGGCTACCAAGGACATCGCCAAGCGCTTCTTTATTCTGCTGTACCTGTTTCTCAAGCGTAACTACGACAAGATCGACGTCGTATTCATTCGCCATCACACCAGCGCCCGTGAAGTCGACGAAGAAGAGTTTTTCTATTCACGGGAGACCGGCGGCACCATTGTGTCCAGCGCACTGAAACTGATGCAGGAAATCATGGCTGAGCGTTATCCGGCCAACGAGTGGAACATCTACGCCGCCCAGGCTTCCGACGGCGACAACTGGAACGACGACTCGCCCATCTGCCGCGACATCCTGATCAACCAGATCATGCCGTTCGTGCAGTACTACACTTATGTGGAAATTACCCCCCGCGAGCACCAGGCCCTGTGGTTTGAATACGAGCGCATCGGAGAAGCCTTCGCCGATACCTTCGCCCAACAACAACTGGTCTCGGCCGGTGATATCTACCCGGTCTTCCGTGAACTCTTCCAGCGCAGGTTAGTGACATGACCGCCAAAGAGCATAAGCGCCAACCCATTTCCACGGGGTCCGAATGGACCTTCGAACTTATCCAGGCTTATGACCGGGAAATCAGCCGCATCGCGGCCGG
This sequence comes from Pseudomonas fluorescens, assembly GCF_000730425.1. Taxonomy (NCBI): domain Bacteria; kingdom Pseudomonadati; phylum Pseudomonadota; class Gammaproteobacteria; order Pseudomonadales; family Pseudomonadaceae; genus Pseudomonas; species Pseudomonas fluorescens. The sequence goes on from NZ_CP008896.1 coordinate 3,235,404, forward strand.
ATATGCCCTGGATACCTACCCCAACCAGATCGAGGTAATCACCGCCGAACAAATGATGGACGCCTACGCCTCGGTGGGCATGCCATTGGGCTATCACCACTGGTCCTACGGCAAGCACTTCCTTAGCACCGAGAAGTCCTACACCCGGGGCCAGATGGGCCTGGCCTACGAGATCGTGATCAACTCCGACCCGTGCATCGCCTACCTGATGGAAGAAAACACCATCTGCATGCAGGCACTCGTGGTGGCCCACGCCTGCTATGGCCACAACAGCTTTTTCAAGGGCAACTATCTGTTTCGTACCTGGACCGACGCCAGTTCGATCATCGATTACCTGGTGTTCGCCAAGCAGTACATCATGCAATGCGAGGAACGCCACGGGATCGATGCGGTGGAAGACCTGCTCGACTCCTGCCATGCCTTGATGAACTACGGTGTGGACCGCTACAAGCGCCCCTACCCCATTTCCGCCGAGGAAGAACGGCTACGGCAGAAGGACCGTGAAGAACACCTGCAAAAGCAGATCAACGACCTGTGGCGCACCATCCCCAAACGCGCCGACAAGAACAGCGACAAGGACAATGCACGCTTCCCCGTCGAACCCCAGGAAAACATCCTGTACTTCCTGGAAAAGCACGCCCCGCTGCTGGAGCCATGGCAACGGGAGATTGTGCGGATCGTGCGCAAGATCGCCCAGTATTTCTATCCACAGCGCCAGACCCAGGTGATGAACGAGGGGTGGGCCACGTTCTGGCACTACACGCTGATGAACGACCTCTACGACGAAGGCTTGGTGACCGACGGTTTCATGATGGAGTTTCTCACCTCCCATACCAGCGTGGTCTTCCAGCCAGGCTTCGACAGCCCCTACTACAGTGGCATAAACCCCTATGCCCTGGGCTTTGCCATGTACCGGGATATCCGGCGCATGTGCGAACACCCAACCGAGGAAGATCGCCGCTGGTTCCCGGAAATCGCCGGCAGCGACTGGCTATCGACCATCAAGTTCGCCATGAGCAGTTTCAAGGACGAGAGTTTTATCCTGCAGTACCTGTCACCCCAGGTGATTCGCGATCTCAAACTGTTCAGCATCATGGATGACGACCTCAAGGACGACCTGCTGGTACCCGCCATTCACGACGAAGCCGGTTACCGCACCATCCGCGAGACCCTGGCGGCCCAATACAACCTGGGCAACCGCGAGCCCAATGTGCAGATCTACAGCATCGACATGCGCGGTGATCGCTCCCTGACCCTGCGCCATCAGCAACATGACCGTAAACCCCTGGGAGAGTCCACGGATGAGGTCCTTAAGCACCTGCACCGGCTGTGGGGGTTCGATATCCATCTGGAGACACTGCAAGGCGACCAGGTGATGAAGACCCACCATGTGCCGCCGCGTAATGAACACAACGACAACGATTACGGCCGCCTCGACCTGGCCGTGGTTCACCTTTGACGCAGCAATGCCTCCATTGGCCTGGCACAGGCGTTATCCTGTAGGGCTAATGGAGGCTTTTTCATGCAAATCTACAAAGTCGGCGGAGCGGTGCGTGATCGCTTGCTGGGCATCCCCGTTACCGATATTGATCGGGTCGTTGTAGGGGCCACCACCGAAGAAATGCTCGCCAAGGGCTATCGGCCCGTGGGTTCTGACTTTCCGGTGTTCCTGGATCCGAAAAACAACGAGGAGTACGCCCTCGCCCGTACAGAGCGCAAAAGCGGCCGGGGATATGGCGGCTTTGTGTTTCATGCCAGCCCCGAAGTCACCCTCGAAGAAGACTTGATCCGTCGCGACCTGACCATCAATGCCATGGCTGAAGACGACGATGGCAACCTGACCGACCCCTATGGAGGTCAGCACGACCTGAAAGCCCGGGTGCTACGCCACGTTTCCCCGGCGTTCGCCGAAGACCCCCTGCGTGTGCTGCGAGTCGCACGGTTCGCCGCACGTTATGCCGGCCTTGGCTTCACTATCGCCCCCCAAACCCTGGAATTGATGCGCCAACTCAGCGATTCCGGTGAACTGGAAGCCTTGACGCCGGAGCGCAGCTGGAAGGAGATTTCCCGAGCCCTGATGGAAGATCAGCCACAGGTGTTTATCCAAGTGCTGCGCGACTGTCATGCCCTGAAAACCCTGCTGCCGGAAGTGGATGCGCTGTTCGGCGTGCCACAACCCGAAGCACACCATCCCGAAATTGATACCGGCATCCATACCCTCAGCGTGCTGGAGCAGGCCGCGCTCCACGCCCACCCCTTGACGGTGCGCTGGGCCTGCCTGCTGCATGACCTTGGCAAGGGCCTGACGCCTGTGGATAAGTTGCCCAGGCATATTGCCCACGAGCAGAGGGGCCTGAAGCTGATCAAGGCGGTCAATGAACGGTTCAAAGTGCCAAAGGACTGCCAGGAATTGGCGCTGCTGGTTGGCGAGTATCACACCCATGGTCATCGGGCACTTGAGCTCAAGGCCTCGACCCTACTGGATTTGCTACAAAGCTTTGACGTGTTCCGCCGGCCACAGCGCTTTGAAGAGTTTGTCGTCGCCTGCGAAATGGACGCGCGGGGGCGCAAGGGTCTTGAGCAGAGAAGTTATCCACAGGCGGACTATTTACGCGGCGCCGCACGGGTGGCGCGAGGTGTTGCAGTAGCGCCGCTTCTGGAAAAAGGCTTCAAGGGCCCGGAACTGGGCAAGGCGCTCAAGCGCGAACGGCTCAACACCCTGAAAGCTTACAAAGAACAGCATTCACTGTAGGAGCGGGCTTGCCCGCGATGGCGTCAATAGAATCACCGCAAGCCAGAGGACGCCATCGCCGGCAAGCCAGCCCCTACAGGCCCTGCGTCAGTTGCCGGCCGCGCCATTCGAAGGCTACCGGCGCCAGTACCTGATCGATCTGTGCATCGCGCCACAACGCGGAAAACGTCTTGCCCACCTCCGGATGCACGCGTTCCGGCGCCATCAACGACAACGGCCACAACACAAAGGCGTTCTTCAGGATTTCTGCCCGCGGCAACACCAATCCATCGAAGTTGCCGCTCAGGTCGCCATACAGCAGCACATCGATATCCAGGGGCAAGCCCTTGCGATCCGGTGCGTAACGGCCATTGTCAGCCTCAATGGATTTCAGCCGACGGTCCAGCTCCATCAACGGCAAATCGGTATAGGCCGACACCACCAGGTTGAAGAACGGCCCGCTCTTGATCCCCACTGGCTGGCTTTCGAATACGGCGGAACAACGCAGGTCCGTCAAAAAGCCTGCGAGTGCGTCAAGGCCCGCATGCAAATGAGGCTCACGCTGGATATTGCTACCAAGACCAAGGTAAACCTGAGTTAGCGACATCCGCGCTCGATCTCCACGCCCACACCCTTGGCGGCCGGGACCGCACCCGGTTTAGTCAGCTTGAGGTGCAGCCAGGGAATCTGGAACTCCGCCATCAGGACTTGGGCCAGACGCTCGGCAAACGTTTCCACCAGTTGGAATTGCGCCTGCGCGGCAAAGGCCTGGATGCGTGTGGAAACGCTGGCATAGTCGAGGGCCAGGGTCAGGTCATCACCGGCTGCAGCGGGGCGATTGTCCCAGGCAAAACTCAGGTCCAGGCGCAGGCACTGACGGATACCTCGCTCCCAGTCGTAGGCCCCGATCACGGTGTCGACTTCCAGGCCTTCGATAAACACTCTGTCCAAGCACTCTTCTCCACAGCACGACAAGGGCGCAATGCCCCGTTAGAATCAAGGCGTCCTCGCCCGGAATAGTTAGCATGTCTTGGTTACTGGCGATCCTCGCCTACCTGCTCGGCTCGCTGTCCTTTGCCATCTTGCTCAGCCGCCTGACGGGAAACCCCGATCCGCGAATGAGTGGCTCAGGCAATGCCGGTGCCACCAATATGCTGCGCCTGGCCGGTAAAAAACTCGCCGTACTGACATTGTGCGGCGACGTCTGCAAAGGCCTGCTGCCAGTACTGATCGCCGATCTCGCGGGTCTCTCCCTGCAACAACAAGCCTGGATTGGCGTATGCGCCGTACTTGGCCACCTGTTCCCTTTGTACTTTCGCTTTCGCGGAGGCAAGGGCGTCGCGACGGCTGCCGGCATGTTGCTGGGGATCTACCCGCCAGCGGCACTGCTGGCCATTGCCGCCTGGCTGCTGACGTTCTACCTGACCCGCACCAGCTCCCTCGCGGCATTGATCGCCACGCCGCTGACCCTGCCGCTGCTGGCCTGGCAGGAGCCGGCGGCCCTGTTGCCGATGAGCGTACTCACCCTGCTGATTGTATGGCGCCATCGCGGCAATTTACGCGACCTGTTTGCCGGGCGCGAACGGCATTTTTAAATACGCCCAGTGAGCCCGGCTCATGTTCGTCGATCACAACGGCGGCAACTGCTCCATCGGCCAGCGCGCCTGCACGCTGATAGCCAGGCTTTCGTGCTGGCCTGCCTGCAAGCGCTGGCACCCGGCAAAAGCAATCATCGCGCCGTTATCGGTGCAAAACTCGGGGCGCGCGTAAAATACATCGCCCTTGAGGTCACCGAGCATTTTTTCCAGTGACAGACGCAAGGCCTTGTTGGCGCTGACGCCGCCAGCAATGACCAGGCGCGTCATACCTGCCTGCTTCAAGGCACGCTTGCACTTGATGGTCAAAGTCTCCACCACCGCCTGCTGGAACGCCAGAGAGATGTCGCAACGGGCTTGCTCACTGTCGTCCCCGGCGCTGACGCTTTGCTGCCAGGTGTTCAACGCAAAGGTTTTCAAGCCGCTGAAGCTGAACATCAGGCCAGGGCGATCACACATGGGACGCGGGAAGGTATAGCGCCCAGCCACACCTTTTTGCGCCAGGCGCGCGATTTCCGGGCCACCGGGATAATTGAGGCCCATCATCTTGGCGGTCTTGTCGAACGCTTCACCGGCAGCATCGTCCAGGGTTTCCCCCAGGAGTGTGTACTGGCCGATTGCATCGACCTGAACCAGTTGCGTATGGCCACCCGAGACCAATAAAGCGACGAACGGGAACCCGGGCGGGTTTTCTTCCAGCATCGGTGCCAATAAATGGCCTTCCATATGGTGTACACCAAGGGCTGGAATGCCCCAGGCAAATGCCAGCGCCTGGGCACAGGAAGCCCCAACCAGCAGGGCCCCGACCAATCCCGGGCCTGCGGTGTAGGCGATGGCATCGATCTCGGTCGCAACACAATCGGCCTCGTCCAGCACCTGGCGGATCAATGGCAGCATGCGTTTGACGTGATCACGGCTGGCGAGCTCCGGCACCACGCCGCCATAGGCCCGATGCAGGTCGATCTGACTGAACAGTGCATCGGCCAAAAGCCCGCGTTCACTGTCGTATAGCGCGACGCCGGTCTCGTCGCAGGAGGTTTCTAAGCCCAGTACTAACATGGGTTTGCGCCTTGTAGAGGCTGAATTCGAAGGCGCGCATAATAGTCGCCACTTCCCCTCCCGACTAGCGGTTTTCGATCAGAGGCTTTGCATTCCGGGCAATGAGGGGTTAACATCCGCAACCCTTAAAAACCGACGACCTCAGCCGCGAATTTTTTGCGACGAGAACGTTGATTCCCGGTAATGAAAGAAGGTAGCTCTGGATGCCAGCCGTCAAAGTAAAAGAGAACGAACCCTTCGACGTAGCTCTGCGTCGTTTCAAGCGCTCCTGCGAAAAAGCCGGTGTTCTGGCTGAAGTTCGTAGCCGCGAATTTTATGAGAAGCCAACTTCTGAGCGTAAGCGCAAAGCAGCAGCCGCTGTTAAGCGTCACGCCAAGAAAGTTCAGCGCGAACAGCGCCGCGCCGTTCGTCTGTACTAATACACAGACGTTCGTAGCAAGCTTCTGCCAAGCCCGGCCCTCAGCCGGGCTGTTGGCATTTGCGGATATCGCTTGATGCTTCACCGTCGACGCCGCACATGCGACCGAGACAAAGCTTCACACGTCAGGACTGGCTCTTTTGCCAGCGGTGCACGTCTCTTCTGACGAGCCTATCAAGGCTACTGACGAGCACACCCATTTTCCAAACAGGCGATCAATAGGTCGGCTGTGCCCCACGATGAGCTTCCGAGGCCGCCATTGGCCGTGACCGGACTCCAGGGCAACACTTTCAAATACGTCGAAGACTGATTGGAACTAACGTCAGTGAGCGCTCGACAGATACACTTCCTGGCAGCCCAAACAGACAATCGATGATTAAGCCGCCAAATATGTGCGCCTTAAGGGCGTCACGGGCCCTCATTTACACGCAGTGATGACGAGAACGCCATGGCCGGGCTGATTCCCCAGAGCTTTATTGACGACCTTCTGAACCGCACCGACATCGTCGATGTTGTCAGCTCGCGCGTGCAAATGAAAAAGGCTGGCAAGAACTACACCGCCTGCTGCCCGTTCCACAAAGAAAAGACCCCCTCGTTCAGCGTCAGCCCCGACAAGCAATTCTATTACTGCTTCGGCTGCGGCGCGGGCGGCAACGCTCTCGGCTTTATCATGGACCACGACAACCTGGACTTCCCCCAGGCCGTCGAGGAACTGGCGAAAGCCGCCGGCATGGAAATCCCCCGCGAAGAAAGTGGCCGGCCGCACAAGCCACGCCAACCCACCGACTCGCCGCTGTACCCACTACTCACTGCCGCCGCAGAGTTCTACCGCCAGGCCCTGAAAACCCATCCACAGCGCAAGGCCGCCGTGGATTACCTCAAGGGTCGTGGCCTGACCGGGGAAATCGCCCGCGACTTCGGCCTGGGCTTCGCCCCTCCGGGCTGGGACAACCTGTACAAGCACCTGAGCAGCGATACCCTGCAGCAAAAAGCCATGATCGATGCCGGCCTGCTGGTGGAAAACGCCGAGACCGGCAAGCGCTATGACCGCTTCCGCGACCGAGTGATGTTCCCGATCCGCGACAGTCGTGGCCGCATCATCGCCTTCGGCGGTCGAGTGCTGGGTGACGACAAGCCCAAATACCTGAACTCCCCGGAAACCCCGGTGTTTCACAAGGGCCAGGAACTCTACGGCCTGTTCGAAGCGCGCAAGAACAACCGCAACCTCGATGAAATCATCGTGGTTGAAGGCTACATGGACGTCATCGCCCTGGCCCAGCAAGGCTTGCGCAATGCCGTAGCAACCCTCGGCACCGCCACCAGCGAAGAACACATGAAACGCCTGTTTCGCGTGGTGCCCAGCGTGCTGTTTTGCTTCGACGGCGACCAGGCAGGTCGCAATGCCGCCTGGCGCGCCCTCGAAGCCACACTGTCGAGCCTGCAGGATGGGCGCCGCGCGCGCTTTCTGTTCCTGCCCGAAGGCGAAGACCCGGACACCCTGGTGCGCTCCGAAGGCACCGACGCGTTTCGCGCGCGCATCCATCAGCACGCACAGCCGCTGGCCGACTATTTCTTCCAGCAATTGACTGAGGAGGCCGATCCGCGATCCCTCGAAGGCAAGGCTCACATGGCCACCCTCGCCGCACCGCTGATCGACAAGGTTCCCGGCGCCAACCTCAAGGCCCTGATGCGCCAGCGCCTGCTGGAAATCACCGGCCTGAGTGGCGAGGCCGTCAGCCAGCTGGTGCACAGCGCCCCCCAGGATGCGCCACCGGCTTACGATCCGGGCTTCGACTACGACGCCATGCCAGACTACGCGGACTTTCACCAACCCCAAGAAGCATTTGCGCCCCAACAGGACTGGACGCCGAAGAAACCCGGCGCTGGCGGCAAGAAATGGGACAAACCCTGGAGTAAAAATGGCAAGCGCGGCGACCGCGACGAGGCCTACACCCCGCGCACGCCGGTGGCAGTGGAAGCCCCGACGCTGATTGCCCTGCGCACCCTGATCCACCACCCGCAACTGGCGGGAAAGGTAGAAAGTGCCGAACATTTTGCCAACGAGAGCAACACCTACGCCCAGGTGCTGATTGCCCTGATCGAGGCCGTGCAGAAAAATCCTAAGCTAAACTCAATCCAGCTGATGGCTCGTTGGCATGGCACAGAGCAAGGACGCCTTTTGAAGGCCCTCGCAGAAAAGGAGTGGTTAATTGACGGCGATAACCTTGAACAACAGTTTTTAGACACCATTACTAGATTATCCGCGGGTCAGCATACGCAGACCCTCGATGAACTTATCAAGAAAGCAAGGCAGCCAGGATTGTCGGCTGACGAGCAAATTCAGATAGCAAAGCAGATGCGCGACCTCTTAAAACAGAATGTTTCCGCATCAAACCCGACCTCAGCTGGCGTGTGAGGTCATAGCTCGGGTATAATCCTCGGCTTGTTTTTTGCCCGCCAAGACCTTCAGTGGATAGGGTGTTATGTCCGGAAAAGCGCAACAGCAGTCTCGTATCAAAGAGTTGATCGTCCTTGGTCGTGAGCAGGGTTACCTGACTTACGCGGAGGTCAACGACCACCTGCCGGAGGATATTTCAGATCCGGAACAGGTGGAAGACATCATCCGCATGATTAACGACATGGGGATCAACGTATTCGAAGCTGCGCCAGATAAGGATTCTCTTATGCTGGCGGACGCCGATACCGACGAGGCCGCCGCTGAAGAAGCTGCTGCCGCGCTGGCTGCTGTGGAGACCGATATCGGTCGTACCACCGACCCAGTGCGCATGTATATGCGTGAAATGGGTACCGTCGAGCTGCTGACACGCGAAGGCGAGATCGAAATCGCCAAGCGTATCGAAGAGGGCATCCGTGAAGTGATGGGCGCAATCGCGCACTTTCCCGGCACGGTTGACCACATTCTCTCCGAGTACACCCGCGTTACCACCGAAGGTGGCCGCCTGTCCGACGTCCTGAGCGGCTATATCGATCCGGACGACGGCATTACGCCGCCTGCCGCCGAAGTACCGCCGCCTGTCGACCCGAAAGCCGTGAAAGCGGACGACGAAACTGACGACGACGAGGCTGAAGCCAGCACCGATGACGAAGAAGAAGTCGAAAGCGGCCCGGATCCGATCATCGCAGCCCAGCGTTTTGGCGCGGTCTCCGATCAGATGGAACTGGCGCGCAAGGCCCTGAAGAAGCACGGTCGTGGTAGCAAGCAGGCAACCGCCGAACTGCTGGCCCTGGCTGAGCTGTTCATGCCGATCAAACTGGTACCGAAGCAATTCGAAGGCCTGGTTGAGCGCGTTCGTAGTGCCCTTGAGCGTCTGCGTGCCCAAGAGCGGGCGATCATGCAGCTCTGTGTGCGTGATGCGCGCATGCCGCGTGCCGACTTCCTGCGCCAGTTCCCGGGCAATGAAGTTGACGAAAGCTGGACCGACGCACTGGCCAAGGGCAAAAGCAAATATGCTGAAGCCATTGGTCGCTTCCAGGCCGACATCGTTCGTTGCCAGCAGAAGCTGACTGCACTGCAGACCGAAACCGGTCTGACGATTGCCGAAATCAAGGACATCAACCGTCGCATGTCGATCGGCGAGGCCAAGGCCCGTCGCGCGAAGAAAGAGATGGTTGAAGCGAACTTGCGTCTGGTGATCTCCATCGCCAAGAAGTACACCAACCGCGGCCTGCAATTCCTTGATCTGATCCAGGAAGGCAACATCGGCTTGATGAAGGCTGTGGACAAGTTCGAATACCGTCGCGGATACAAGTTCTCGACTTATGCCACCTGGTGGATCCGTCAGGCGATCACTCGCTCGATCGCCGACCAGGCCCGCACCATCCGTATTCCGGTGCACATGATCGAGACCATCAACAAGCTCAACCGTATTTCCCGGCAGATGTTGCAGGAAATGGGTCGCGAACCGACCCCGGAAGAGCTGGGTGAACGCATGGAAATGCCTGAGGACAAGATCCGCAAGGTATTGAAGATCGCTAAAGAGCCGATCTCCATGGAAACCCCGATTGGTGATGACGAAGACTCCCACCTGGGTGACTTCATCGAAGACTCGACCATGCAGTCGCCCATCGATGTCGCCACCGTTGAGAGCCTTAAAGAAGCGACTCGCGACGTACTGTCCGGCCTCACTGCCCGTGAAGCCAAGGTACTGCGCATGCGTTTCGGCATCGACATGAATACCGACCACACCCTTGAGGAAGTCGGCAAGCAGTTTGACGTGACCCGCGAGCGGATCCGCCAGATCGAAGCCAAGGCACTGCGCAAGTTGCGCCACCCGACGAGAAGCGAGCATTTGCGCTCCTTCCTCGACGAGTGATCACAGAACCCCCAGGCCTTGGCCTGGGGGTTTTGCTTTGTGCAGATTAAAATCTTCCCCGCTTTACCTCCCCTCGCAATGCCCGTCTACACTCGAAATATTCCCCGTGCCATAACGAGACCGTTATGCCCAGACTGCCGGCCGTGCTACTGCTGTCGCTGCTGACCTGGACCGCAACGGCTGGCGCGTTGACTCTCACCGATGAAGAGCATGGCTGGTTGGCGGACCACCCAGAGTTACGCCTTGGCGTTGATACGTCATGGCCGCCGTTTGAGTACCGCGATGAAGAAGGCCGCTATCAGGGCCTGGCTGCTGACTATGTACGGCTGATCCAGGAACGCCTGGGCATCAAGGTCAGGTTGATCGAACCCGCCAACTGGAGCGCCCTGCTTGAGCAGGCCAGGAACAACCAGCTCGACCTGTTGCCGGGCATCATGTCCACCCCGGAACGCCAGGGTTTCCTGGCGTTTTCCCGGCCTTATCTCGACTTCCCCATTGTCATTCTTGCCCATGAAGGCGGCGCCCAGCCCCGCTCCCTCAAGGACCTCTACGGGCTGAAAATCGCCGTGGTGGAAAACTACGCCCCCCACGAGTTGCTGCGCACCCACCATCCCGACCTGAACCTGGTGGCGATGCCCAACGTCAGCTCAACCTTGCAGGCCCTGGCCACCGATGAGGTGGACGCCGTTGTCGGAGACCTGGCCTCCAGCGTCTGGAGCCTGCGCCAGCTCAAGCTCGACGGGCTGTATGTCAGCGGTGAAACGCCTTATCGCTACCAACTGGCAATGGGCGTGCCCCGCGAGAACAAAATGCTGATTGGCATTCTGGATAAAGTGCTCGCCGACCTGAGCCCCAGGGAGATTGACGAGATCCAGGAACACTGGGTCGGCAATGTCATCGACCACCGGGCCTTCTGGACCGACCTGCTCCTCTATGGCCTGCCAGCAGTGCTGTTATTGAGTAGCGTGCTGGTCATCGTGATTCGCATCAACCGCCGGCTCAGTTCGGAAATTTCCCGCAGGGTAGCCCTGGAACAAGAGCTGCGCAGCAGCGAATACCATTACCGTGGATTGGTGGAAAGCCTGTCAGCCATTGCCTGGGAGGCAGACATCAATGACTTCACCTACAGCTATGTGTCCCCCCACGCCGAAGAACTGCTGGGCTATCCACGGGCGCACTGGCTGATCCCCGGCTTCTGGCGCAACATCATCCACCCCGCCGACCTGACCCGCGCCGACTCCTTCTGTCAGCGGGAAACCCGCGCCAGCCGCGATCACAGCATCGATTACCGGGTGATCACCGCAGACGGCCGCTGCCTGTGGGTCAGGGATATTGTCAGCCTGATCAAGCATGGGCATGAGCCGGTCATGCGCGGCTTGATGATCGATATCAGCGAGGCCAAGCGCACCGAGGAGGCGCTGCAGCTCTCACAGGAGAAGTTCGCCTCGGTGTTCCAGCAATGCCCGGACATATTGGTAATTGCCCGCCTGTCCGATGGCTGCCTGCTAGAGGTCAACAAGGCCTTCGAGGACCAGATTGGCCTGAGCGCCGCAGACGTCATCGGCAAGACCGCCACCGAACTGAATATCTGGGGCATCCAGGGCGTAGGCCCCAACCTGCTCAAGCGTGTGCAGACCACCAGCATCCGCAACCTGGAGATGCCCTTTCTGCGCAGCAACGGCCAGGCGTTTACCGGACTGATTTCCGCCGAACCCTTCCAACTCGACGCAACCGAAGCGCTGGTGGTGGTGGTGCGGGACATCACTCAACTGAAGGAAACCCAGCAACAACTGCAAACCTCCGAAGAAAAGTTCGCCAAGGCCTTCCACGCCTCACCCGATGGCTTATTGCTGACACGCCAGTGCGATGGCCTGCTGCTGGAGGTCAACGAAGGCTTCAGCCGTATCACCGGCTTCAACAGTGCAATGTCCCTGGACCAATCGACCCTGGACCTGGGCATCTGGGTGGATTTGAACGAACGCAAGCACATGCTTGACCTGTTGCAGCGCGATGGTCTGGTGCGTGATTTCGTCTGCCATATCCGACGCAGTGACGGCCAGATTCGCCTGTGCGAATTGTCCAGTCGCCCACTGCCCATCGGTGATGACGACTGCATGCTGACCATCGCCCGCGACATTACCGAACGCCAGTTGATGCAGGAAAAACTGCAACAGGCCGCAACGGTTTTCGAAAGCACCGCTGAAGGTGTCCTGATCACCGACACCCGGCAGAACATCAGCGCCGTCAACCGTGCCTTCAGCGAGATCACCGGCTACAGCGAAGCCGAAGCCCTGGGCCATACCCCACGCCTGCTGGCTTCCGGCCTGCACGACAGCGCGTTCTACGCCGCCATGTGGCATCAACTGACCGCCAACGGCCATTGGCAAGGCGAGATCTCCAACCGACGCAAGAGCGGCGAGTTGTACCCCAGTTGGCTGACCATCAGCGCCGTGCGCAACCTCGAGCAGTCAATCACTCACTTCGTGGCAGTATTTGCTGATATCTCCAGCCTCAAGCATGCCCAGGCGCGGCTTGATTACCAGGCGCACCACGACCCGCTCACCGGCCTGCCCAACCGCACGCTGTTTGAGAATCGCCTGCAGACCGCCCTCAACAATCAACAGGAAGCCGGCAGCCAGGGCGCAGTGCTGTTTCTCGACCTTGACCGTTTCAAGCACATCAATGACAGCCTTGGCCATCCGATTGGCGACCTGCTGCTCAAGGACATCGCCGTACGCCTCAAGGAGCAACTACGCGATATCGACACCGTGGCCCGCTTGGGCGGTGACGAATTCATCATCCTCCTGCCCGGCCTGCAACAAGCCAGCGACGCCCAGCACCTGGCCAATAAACTGTTGACCTGCTTCACCCTGCCTTTCCAGGCGGGCGAACACGAGTTCTTTATCAGTGCCAGCATCGGCACCAGCCTCTACCCACAGGATGGCACCGACGTCGCCACCCTGGTCAAAAACGCCGATGCCGCGATGTACCGTTCCAAAGCCAAGGGCCGCAACCGAGTCGAACGCTACACCCAGGACCTCACCGCCCAGGCCAACGAACGCGTTGCCCTCGAACACGAACTGCGCCGGGCCATAGAGCGCGATGAGCTGTTTTTGTATTACCAGCCGAAACTGAGCCTGGACACCCAACAACTGATCGGTGCCGAAGCTCTGATCCGCTGGCGCCACCCCACCTTTGGCGACGTGCCACCCGAACACTTCATCGCCCTGGCCGAAGAGAACGGCATGATCCTGCAGATCGGCGATTGGGTCCTGGAACAGGCTTGCTGTCAACTGCATCAGTGGCGCAAGTCTTATGACGACTTCGGCCCCCTCTCCGTCAACCTCGCCGGTGCCCAACTGCGCCACCCCAACCTGCTGGGGCGCATCGAGCAACTGCTGCGCGACAACCGCCTGGAACCGGACTGCCTGCAACTGGAGATCACTGAAAACTTCATCATGAGCCAGGCCGAAGAAGCCCTGGAAGTGCTGCATAAACTCAAGCGCCTGGGCGTACAACTGGCCATCGACGACTTCGGCACCGGCTACTCCTCCTTGAGCTACCTCAAGCGCCTGCCCCTGGACTTCCTGAAAATCGACCAGTCCTTCGTCCGCGGCCTGCCAGACGACCCCCACGATGCCGCCATCGTGCGCGCCATCATCGCCCTGGGCCACAGCATGCAATTCACCATCATCGCCGAAGGCGTGGAAACCCCCGCCCAGCAAGCCTTCCTCGCCGACGAAGGCTGCGAGCAAATGCAAGGCTACATCGTCAGCCTACCTCTGCCCCCCGACATATTCGCCGCCACCTTCCTTCACATGACCCATTCGGATTTTTCGGATAGCACAGTGGAGAAACCATCGTTATAATCCGCGGCCTACTGAGGGCCTATAGCTCAGTTGGTTAGAGCAGGGGACTCATAATCCCTTGGTCGTAGGTTCTTATGTGGTACGAATGTTGGTGTGGCATTTGAACCTGATTTTTGATAGCTTTGCACCTTCTCAGCGCCACTGTAGCTCAATTGGTTAGAGCAACCGACTCATAATCGGTGGGTCGCGGGTTCGATTCCCGCCGGTGGCCCCATCTCCCCTTACAATCAAACACTTAGCGCACTCCGCAGACGGCCAACGGCCATGCTGACGGAGCTTTCTGCGTTGGCCTGATTCACCCACTTGAGCCTTTTTCCTTGACAAAGGCAAGTGCGACACCCAAAGCTAATAGGGTGTGGTATTTGGAATAAGAGCTCATGAAAAACTTCATCTTGGTCGAAGCGCCCGTTACGAGCGAGGCTAACTACATCCTGCTTCATCTCGACCCTGGCATGCCCGACGAGGCACGCGAGTTCAAACCGTTCACCGACTACACGACGTGGCTGGCACGTAAGGGCTACGCAGGAAACACCGATAAGCTCTACTCGGAGCACGTTGGCCGCTTCATCGACTACGTATATGAGGCGACGAAAACCCAATTTCCTGCAGATGTCGAGGTCACTATCGAGACCGTCATCTACAGCTACCAGGTTTATCTCCTCTTCGGTACGGACGCCACGAACCCGATAGCGAAGACGCTGGCCCATAGCCTAGGGAAGACACGGCTAACCGGTCAAAACTCAATCGCGGAATCAATAGAGTCGTCTATTCGATGGTTTCTTGAGGTAGCCGAGTCAAAAAACATGACAGCACCTGACCATCTGTTCAGTCGGTTCTGCTCGAGCAAGGCCGAATATCGAAGTCAATATGAGGTTTCGGCCCAAAAAGCTAATTCATGGATGGCAGCAGTCATTCGTGGCTCGCTGAACTCAGTTTTGCCTAAACGCAAGAGAGATAAGCTGTTTGCTAAAGCAGGGCGTAGGAACAGCAAACACGACAAGCAGCCGTTCAAGATCCTTCCATTCCCTATAGAACGATCCATCGACTTTCTCAGACAGGCCAAGCCTGCAAAGTCCACGACATTTTACAGGGATATGACGCTATATGCCCTACTTGCCGCGACAGGTTCGCGTACAAGCGAGGCGCTACAAGTTCGAATGTCCGACATCGACGATGACGATTTTGCAGTGTTCCTACGCGACCCCTTTGCGAGGAAAGCGCCTGGTATTACTGAAGAAGAGCATAAGCTTCTCTCCTGGAAAGGTCGGGAGACCGAGGTCACCTTCATGATTGAACCATTCGCTAAAATATTCTGGGAGAGCCTTGAGAAGTACCTGACCCTAGAATACAACTCTAGCGTTGGACATGATTTCTTGTTTCAGAACTCTGACGGCAGGCCCTTCTTCGCAAGCGACAGGAGCAGCCGTGACAAAACCTTCAAGAAATACTCTTTGAAGGCAGGCTTGCCGGACGTCACAGGCATCAGCACTCACTCTCTGAGGCATATGTACGGAACCTACACGCTTAATTACATGCCAGTTCCTGGTCAAACCCTTCCTGGTCTACCCATTACCTACGTGAAGATCCTGATGGGCCATGCCAGCGTTACATCCACGATGAAGTACGCGAAGCACGACACCGACATCATCGAAGCATACATTCAACATGCTAACCAGTACGTCATGCAAAGAGGCGATGCCTCCTTTACCACAATTCGCGAGGAGTTTTATCTGCGCCAGCTCGAAGTATTGAAGGACGAGGCGAATCGCATTCAAGGGACGCAACATGATTAACCTGACTAAGGATATTCAGATTATCAAAACTGGAGCGCCTCTTGATAGCTCCATTAAAGAGGCGATCACGAAAGCCAAGGCTTGCGTCTGCAAAGAGCTGTTTGGCACGAACTATATCTCTCCAAGTAAGGTAACAAGCGGCGCTCGTAACGAATATTACAACGCGTCCATCGTGCGCCTGTTTGATGACCACCTGAACGTGTCAAATGCACCTATTTATGATGAAGTGTGGGTGCGTAATGCTTTAGCTTGCACGAAAAAGACTGCGCCGATAGAAATTGCGAAGCAGGTCGTTCCGAAGGCCTCTATTGACTGGCTCAACAAGTCTTCCTTGGAGAGGCTGAGTAAAGACTGCGTCTTAATTCTTCACTTTCTCTGGCAGGAGCGAGCTGTCCTGCTCCCGGCTGACCTTAGGAAGCCCACGGTTCACAATCAGGACGAAGGAACCAACTTCTATGAGTTTGCTGCAGCATCCTATACCGAGGTGCTTGCATTTGTGAGCAAACCGTTTGTCTCGCATGTTCCCTACGAAAACATTCCGGACATTACCTCCGTAATGAAGCCTAGTGCCGTCAAAAACTTTGGATGGTACGCATGGCGCATGATTCGTTGCACAGACTGGCATAGAATCGAAGACATCAATCCAGATGACATCGCTGACCTCGCCGACCACTTGGTCTTAATGCGAAGAAATGACGTTGACTGGTTCCAGTACCCCATCGCCCCAGCCGCGTTTTGGAACTATGTTCAGAGGCTGTATTCTGACAGATGTAGCCAGGTCGCCGTCCGCCCTAAAAATGATTTGCACGCCAGTAGAAAAGCTCTGGCCTCTGGCGAATATGACTATCCTGATGAGCACAAGGAAAGTGTCGAGTCGTGGTTGAAATATCAGGACAAATACACCGGCTTACAAAAGTCTCGGGGTATTAAGTCTTTCGACGCTTACAGCAAGAGCTTCTCAGTTCTGAATACCTGGTTGTTTGGCGAATACCCTACTGCCACGGGATTGCTTCCTCCTCACCCAAGTGAGCTTAATCGGACGCACATGGAGGGCGATGGATACATAGGCTTCCTCACTTTTCTTCGCAGAGGCAGGTCAAACTCAACGATCCAGCAGATCATGTACCACATCACCAGCTTTTTCAACTACTTGACGGCTCACTCGAGCGCCGACGAGAAACTTTCTGGTTTTGTTTGCCCCATACTTGAGCTCGATTTCCCCATCGTGCGAAGAAGGAATAGCTCTAATAAGCCTGCATTTCATTCTGAGCATTTCCCATACCTTCTCCAATACTGCTACGCGATAGAGTCTTTCACAACTCACCTAGCCGAAAGGGTATATCACGAACAAATAAACCTATTCGACAAACAATTCAGGGCAGATATTGAAACAAAGGATTGGAACAACACCCAAAAAATCGTTCAAACTGAAAAACTTGGGTACGTTCCAATTGTGTTCTACCGGAACCCATCATTTGACGCTTCGCAGCCTAAATCCGAAGATAATCGCCCCATGAAGTATGAGGCGCTGCGACTTCTTCCAAGGTTTGTCGTGCCAATTATTGAACACTCGGTTGAACGCGAAGGGAAGTGGGTGTTCTATCCTCAGCTCAATTACATCAGACATAATATCATCGCACTGGAGACAGGGGTTCGTAGTATTCACATACGTTGGCTAGAGAGGCGAACCTATGATATGCGAATTGATCGTTCAAGACCCCTGCCTGCGCTTTGCAAGTTACGCATCAACACTGACAAAGTAAACGGCCCCTGGGACGCTACTGTTTCGAAGACGGTAATTGAACTGCTGGATCGTCAAAAAGCCATGATCCCTTGGTTTAACGATCCCGCAATGGATGTCGAAACCTGGTATGACTACCATGAAGAAAATGAGCATGGCAAAATCATCACGCTATTTCCGAAGGGAACAAGTCCTGGCGTGCTGACTCCGGAGGCCTATGCGAAATATTTCAAAAGGCTAATTTATTCTTTTGACTTGTTCTGCAGGTTTCAGCTGGGCATTGAGGCGACGAACGCAATGCCAGAGGCTGTGGGGGATCTGGAATCTATTAATGATCCTCACGACTATCTCACCGTGATCAAACTTGAGGGACAGGCCTGCAAATTAATCGAACATACCCCGCACTCCTGCCGAGTATCAGTTGTATCTGAATACATCCCAATTTTGCCGCCACACATCATCGGCGCATTTATTACCGGCCATGCCAGTGATGAACATGTAATGTATTACGCAAAAGTTGACCCTGCATACCTAAAATCGGTTGCCCAGTATCAAAAATTGAGTATTGAGCATGGATGGCTAGTTGACCGCCCAGCAATGTCTAACATCAAAGCAGAAGACGTTGCATCGAAGCTTCAGCAGGCTTTCCGGCGAGACAAGGAGAAGTCTCTGATTGACTTCGGTGCGATCTCTTTTGACCGTGAGACCAAGGATGATGTGGTTTCGGGTGTCAGGGAGACAAGGCAGCGCCCCATCGACTCGCTGGCCTTTATGCCCACTCATATCTGCCCATTTGGTAATCGCTGCCCAGCGGACGTCGTTAAAGACCTGGGTGCCATTCCTGGGATAAGTATGCCGTGCGGGGGCTGCTATTACTCGGTCAAAACTGTCGACCACCTGCCAAGGATATACGGTCACATTCGTGTGCTAACTGACGAGTGTAGCGAGCTGGAGGCCTATATCGCTGAGTCTAAAAGGAATGGAGCATCGCCTGAAAGCCTTGTGCCAAAAGCCAATCGTCGCAAATTCCTCGCCGCAGAGATCATTTCATGGAGCGTTACTGCTCACTGCCTCGAGCAAATGCATAACGAAATCAAAACGCGTGAAAGCTTCCTGGTAGAAAAACCTGAAATCGTTTCAGAGCACCTGGAGCGCTTAGAGCTCAAGAAAGACTCGCTTTCCAACCTGATTGCTCGCACTGCAGAAGCCAAGTCGCATGCGGAGTATTTCACTCCACAGTTAGACACGCAGGTTAAAGTGGCAAGAAACAAGCTCCTTGCATTCACTGGAGACTTTAACCGCATGCTGCAAGAAGCTCCTACAGGATTCACGTTGATCGATGAATTTAGGGGTCTGATTCGGTCTACGTGTGAAGTTCTGGGTCTTTCACTGCATGATTTGAATGATGCAATGAGTAAGCCCATGGCCTTGGAACGACCTACTGCAATCCTGAAGCTAATTTCGAGCCCAAGAGGTGTTCCTGCATGAGCAAAGGTGCAAAAAAGGGCCAAAACCGCTTTGCAGGCTCTCAAAAGCTGAACCGCGACTATAGAATTTCCCGAATTAAAGACGAAGTAATACCTAAGCTGAAGTCTTTCGTAGGAAAAGCATCATTCGATGGAGTTACGCCTTACTCAAGATTCTGCGCCGAACTTTACAACGATGGGCTTCCTGTAAACGAAAAGAAGATTGGCTACAGAACCTTGGTACAGAGCACTGACTATTGGACTCTGCTCGGGCCAATATTCTTCAAGCACTGGGATGCTGCTGGAAACATGGAGTCCAAGAAGGACAAGCTTGTCGGAAAGCTGGCCGTTCAGCGAGCAGACCAACTTCAAGCTGAGACAGAGAAACTGAGGAAGGAGGTCGAAGCTCTGCGCTCAGCCCTTCGTAGCCATGGTGCTCAGCCAGTAACCCTGCCGGACACAACGCATGTGGATCAAGGATTCATGGCGAAGTTTGACAAAACCTGCCGGGCCCTCAAGTTGGTGCTCGATGCAAGTGATGGGATGTTTACAGTTGACATGCAGGCTAAAAAGATTTGCTGCAGTTTTGACGACCTTGAACCTAGGGAGGGTCTTGTCCCAAAAGAGCTTGTCGAACCTTTCGTCCTTTGGATGAAGGCTAAAGGAAGCGCGCATGGCGACCAGTGATCAAAAGCGCTCTCCGTACGACCGCTACAGGGACTATGTGCTGCAGCTTGAACAGGCTGGAAAAAAGTTTCCTGTGAATCAGTTTGGCGCCGTCAACTTCAGCAAAATCGCTGATGAATGTGGTAATCGTAGGCAGTGGTTTTCTGAAAGCGCCAAGAAGATCTTTTGCTCACAGGGCAAAACCCTTGAGCAGGTCATCGCGAAGGACATTCGCCGCATAGGCAGTGAGTTTGTTGCGGCCAAAGATCCTGAGTCTCTGGCGATTGATATGGCGGATTCGAAAAGTCGCGAAGCGAATCGGTTGCGAGTAATGCTTGAGCAAAAGTCGAAGGAAAACGAACTGCTCCGCGAGCAAGTTGAGCAACTCTCTGCCGAGCTGCGGTTGCTTCGCACATCTGCACAGGAAATCAGTAGCCAGCAGGACTTGATGATCGACTCCGGGCGGTCATTCATCCTATGAGCAATCTGTCGAGCGTGATCCAGGTGAGCTCGGTGAAGCCAGGCAGTTTTGGCGGTGCAGTCTTTTCCGGGCGCATCATTGGCCAAAACAAAATTTACACATGCAGAGCAAGCTATAAAGTCATCACCCGCATTCCTCAACCCGGTGAATGCTGGCAGTTCAAAGGCTCGATCACAGGGCATGATCAGTACAGGGATTTCGTTCTGATCGAAAGCTGTCACATCGTAAACCTGCCCATAGCGGCATATGTGGAAAGATTGCTGATAAAGCATCCTGCATTTCGCGGGCTGTCATTCGGCAAAGCGAAAGTCTCGAAACTGGTCAGGGCATTTGGCGCAGAAAACCTTGCTCAGGCATTGACTGCAGGCAGAGTCAGCCACCTGGCGGAACTGATTAATCCTGATCTCGCCCAAAAGGTCGTGGATGCCTGGAGGACACTGCAGGATGAGATTTCAACAATTGAATTTCTCATGGAGCACGACTTCGATCCTGGGCTCGCCAAAAGCGTTCTCAAGGTTTGCCAGACGGATACGGTAGAGCGCCTGAAGCTTAATCCGTACAGCCTCATTGCGTTTCAAGGCATCCACCCAAACATGTGGAAAATCGTAGACGCCGCAGCAGCCAAGCTAGGCATACCTCGTGATGACCCACGCAGGCTGGCCGGCCTTGTGGAGAATTTGCTCTATGTGCGCTTGGATCAGGGCCATACCGCATACGAAATAGAAGAGCTAAAAGCCGCCCTGATGCAGAAGCTTCCATCCGCCAGACTGGTAGACCAAGCTATCGAATGCGCCCTACAAAGGCGTGCTGTATGCGTTAAGAAGTATCAAGGGACGACGCTTATCCAGCCACTGGGAGCGGCCCTTGTCGAAAGTAAACTCGAGCAGCGAGTCGCGAGTCTACTGTCCGCTCAGGCCTCATTGCTTCACGGTTCTCCGCAGGAACTGGAGCAAGCGATTGAAGATTACTGCGCACACGGTAAGAGCGTGCCTGGACACTCACTCACCCGAGACCAGAAAAGCGCAGTGCTGATGGCGCTTACTAATCGCATCAGCACGCTGACTGGATTTGGCGGTACGGGCAAGACAACGGTGCTGAAAGCCATCGTTGATATAGCCTCTCAGCACCGCCCTGTGCATGTCTTAGCACTGAGCGGAAAAGCCAAGGAGCGGGCCAAGGAGTCTGTTGGCCGAGACACCTACACGATCCACAGTTTCTTGATCAAAATCAGCACTGCAAGCTCAGGGCTCAGCACTGGAGGCGACCCTCTGGTAATTATCGATGAATCCAGCATGGTAGACATCGCCTTGATGCTGAAACTGCTGAATGCCTTTGCGAAGAAAGAACTGTCTCTCTTGCTAGTAGGCGATACCGGTCAGCTATCTCCGGTTGGTTATGGAATCTTCTTCCATGCACTGGCCAAATCGAAGGCGATACCGTCGACCCACCTGATCAAGGTTCACAGGTCTACCGGCAACAGTCATCTTCAGAACATCGCCATGAAGATTAGATCTGGTCACCTGGACACCTTGCCATTCTGGAATGGCGAGAGCGATGGGGTTTATCTGATCCCCTGCACAAACACGCAGGACATGCTGACACACCTCGCGAAGATCAAGCAGATCATCCCTGACGCTCAGATCCTGACGCCACACATGTCTGATCGCATGCCGGATTCCGGGCACAAGATAAACAAACACCTGCAAAGCGCCCTCCAGCATACAGACGAGACGCAGGGTATCTGGATGGGCAAATACTGGCTGCGCGTTAACGACCCCGTCATCGTCACTCAGAATAGCTACGAGCATAATCTGTTCAACGGCAACACCGGGATCATGACTGGCATTACGTCAATCGATGGCCAGACTTCAGGTGTGTTTTTCTTCAATGGGCTCGAAGTGACCCTCTCCAGGATGGACTTGTTCGGGCTGGGAATGAAACTTGCCTACGCCATATCCATTCATAAGGCGCAAGGCAGCGAGTACGAGACGTCGATCCTTTGCACTCTGAGTCAAAGCGAATTTGTGGAACGAAGCATGCTTTACACAGCCGTCTCACGATCTAAGCGGCTGGCCTTGATCCTAAGCACGCATGACATCATGCAGCAGGGGGTAGCTCGCCCGAACCGAAGTGACACCCTCTGTGTGGGCTTCTCGGTTTGAATACCAAACAGGTTGTTAGCCCTACAATATTGTGGGCAGGGCTTTCGCTTCAGGCGCCTTACCTTGCTTGTATGATCGCGGGATCCGCGCCCAATGCCTCAGGTAGGAGAATTCATTGAAGTTGCTCACAACGCTTTGGAGCGTCATCCGCCCCGACCGCCGCCCCGAGCGTGAGAAAGCGCGTGAACGCGAGTTCATCCTAGCGGCGAACTCCTTGAAGACCCTCAAGGTGACACCGGAGGGCGGGATGTCCATCGATCCTGAAGAACTCCGAGATCAGATTATCGCGGCACGTGAGCAGTTGCAGCACCTTGTCCACCAACCGGGAAAATCTAGCAGGCCATTTCAATCTGTGGCAGAGATCGAGGTGGGGCAGAAGGCTGATCACGCTGCTGAGGCCCCTGTAGAGCTGCAGGACTGTATTGAGGTGGTGGCTTGGCGTCGGCTCCATAGTGGCGCTGCTGTGCGCTACGTGTGCCTCCAGTCTACAAGTACGGGGCGATTCGCTGTCGCTACAGCCAGTCTGTTCAGAGAGGCCATGGAGAGTCTCCCGACTTGGGTCGACGGCAATACCAACAGGCAAATCGCGAATGCCCTACAGCTCGATGATCTCCAGTGGTACGCGGCTGTGAGCGAGGCTATGGATGCATGGAATGCGGAGCTCTGATGACCCTGAGTTTTCGGTCACGGCGTGCCCCTGCGGGTAGCGGCTGTCGTGAACCGAGCCTTGGCAAAGCCTGCGTCTCGGCCCTTCGGGCTTTCATCCCGCACGCCTGCGCGCTCCGCTTGCGGTATGCAGAGATCAGTTCCTCCCTGGACAGTGCCTGTAGCTCGCACATTCTGATCCATTGAAAAGTCAAACGTGAGTCTGGCACTGGCTTTCTGAAGGGATAAACGCCCAGATTGGATGCAGGCTGAGAAAAGGGCATTCACCAGTGCGGTGAACAGCTTGATAGGAGTGAACCCGACCGAGGGCGATGCCCTGAAGCCGGGTTTATTCGGATTAAGCGAGCACAGCAGCGGGTTCCGCCGTATCGTCACCGCCTCCCTGTGCCGCTAGATCAGGCGAAACCAGACCTTGGGAGGAAGGGGCATAAGGGTAAAAAGCTTCAAACTTGTCATACGGGAAGAGTGACTGAATTTTGTACACGGCGTTTGTAAGAAACTGAGTCTTCTCTATATCGGCGTAATCACCGCTGTACCTTCCAGAGAAGAAGTTGACCTCCCAATAGCCAGCCTTTGGCCGTATTTCTCCCGCAATCCGAGCGGCCTGCATCCCAGTCATACTTGGGTGACCGAGCTCATCAGGTTTTGGAATGTCCTCAGCGACGAATAACACGCCGTCCTTACCTATGGCCCAGATAAGCTTACTCTCAGAGGATGGGTCGTTAGCCACTGAATCGGCCACTTTCTTGTAGGCCTCGTGAACATCAACCAAACGGATTTGTTGCGGATCCCAGAATTTTTTCGCGGTCTTGTTGGTGCCTTTTCCGTTCCGCGAGACCTCGTTCTCTTTAATGTGGTTGGGCGCACGCAATGTCCCATACATGCTATTGAGATGACTTTCGTAGTCATCTCGGCGCTGCTTCACAGCCCTGGTGAACGCCGGGAAGAAGTGCTGATCATCTAGACCGGCGATCTGGCTCTCCTGCCCCTTGAAGCCGGCCAGCATCGCATCTGCATAAATTGGGTCATGAATGTAAATGCCAGATACAGCGTTGCCCAAGGGAATGTCAGTCGCATCCAAGAACACCTGGAAAGCACACTCGGAATCCCAGTAGACATCAATTTGCCACTGTAAGCGTGCGAGGCTGCCAGTCAAGAAACTGAGTTTTTCCTTACGCCAGCGAATCATTCTCTCTTCATCGAGGGTGTAAGTACCCAACACGTCATTGACCTTGCGGTGGGTGTAATGTTTACGGACATCGTCTCGCGCTTGAGCAATCGATGCCAGTTTGATCTCGTACCTGACCGAAGGAACCGGGATCTCAAGCAGAGGACACATTTCATCTTCCAGGTATCCCAATACCTGATCACGAATACGCTCTGCTGTGCCATGAGCGAACTTGAAGTCGATGCGCGTCTTTCTATCTGCCGGGATGATCGAGATATCTGGAACAATAATCTCATGGGGAGCCACCCAGTTAGTGGCATCCGGTTCTCGAATGGACATCGCCAGCCCCCAACGACCTTTTACGGCCTCAGGAGTGGATTCCCCGAAAAATTCGTCAAGCATGACCATTTCTGCTCGTGCGTACGGCCCGAGTCGGTCGTCATGAACGTATACCCATTTCGAATCACCCCGGAAGTCATAACCAAGGGCGGTAATTGCGTGCCCAGCTTTGACGTACTCACCAGCTTCGTTGGGTTCCACGCCGTATACTTTTCCCGTCAAAATGACGGGCAGGTTGCTATTAATGTGAGCAACGAGGGACTCTCGGAAAGATTCAGGAGTTGATTCCTCAAGGCTATTGTTGTGATATCGCAGCCCCTCAATATCAAGCGTTCGCTGGATCTGCTTATTGGTAAGCTCTTTATTTGGGAATCCATTACTGGAACCGTCCACAAAATTCAGGGCGGCGGTGGTGATCTCACTGCAGGATTTAATGTCCTTAACACTACGACCAGGCGAACTGTGCAACGCTGTCCAAATGGCGGTGGTAGCACACGCGGCAACCACCTTGTCCTGTTCTTGGAATGCAATTGAGTCGATTGTCAGCTTGATGCCAAAGAGATTCACATCATAAGGCTTGTCAATTTTCTTCTTGCCCACACCTCGGTCACCACTGACACGAAGGCAGGTTTTCCCCACGAATGTCCTGGTGAGAGGTTTGATAACCATGAAACCGAGGTAGTGCGACTGGAGTTGCTCTAGAGTTTTTACAGCATTGTCATCCTCAGCATCATCTAACATTTCTCCCACGTCACCCGCCAGTAGAGCGTCGAGCCGCTTGTGAGTCAGATCGCAACTGAAGAAGTGAAGCCGAGCGCACTTGTAGCCATCGTTGCCGAAACGCCCCAGGTAAAAACGCGAGTAGTCCTCGAGGAAGTCTCGGTCGATGTATTCGTGCTCAAGCAGGATGCTTCCTACCGTCTTCTTACCCTTCGGAATCTCGGGCATGAAGGACTTCAAGTAGTTATAGATGTACTTGATCTGAGGTTTTTTGAAGATGTCAGCGTGATCATAGCCGTATGGCTCATGAATCAACGCTGCCATCGTCGCCTCTTCGAAGCTGGTGATGAGGTATGGAGTCATTGTGATCGCGCAAAAAAAAGCAGCCCATTAGGCTGCTTTCGGATGAAGGGATTTATTAGAGGCTGCAGGTCTTGGCAAGCAGCGTCGCAGTGACTTCTTGTTTAGCGAATTCACGTGCCAGACGGTGGTTAGTCGCGGCCATGCGATCACGAGCCGCCTTTAGGCTGGCTTCATGAGAACCGTTACGGTTACGGGCCTCTTCGATCATACGCTCAAGAGTCATAGCTCCATCCTCTAAGAATTTTGTTCCACGGTGCATCAACGAATTCCAATGCGCGACCACTGCTTTCAATGGAAAAAAACGTAATACTGCCTCGCTAGCAAAAGCGGTGCGGATTATCGAGCTCGTTCACCAAGCTTCACAAGCAGTACCTGCCGTCAGCCGACAAGCGGCTTTACGACTATAGTTCAGACTTGGCGAAAGCCCCCAAGGTTCAATAAACAAGCAGCCTCAGAACTCGGCAAACGGCAGCCCCGTCACAGCTCCGCTTCTCAGGAACGCCATTAAGGCTCTTCTCCTGCTAGTCGTTACCATAGCGACTAAAACCTCCATCAGGGAGGTGGCCAAGCTGGGCGAAAAATCGTTGATAACCGAGTATGGCATATGGCAATCACCCACTTAAAGTGTATTTTGCCGTTATTTTCGCCCCGTTATAGGGCGCCGGAGCGACGTTTTTTGAGTCTTCCATGCTCCCAGTCAGCGTTTGCTCGTCTGAATGGAAAGGATAGCCGACTAAAGGCTCAGTTATGCGTCGGCCCCCATGGGCCCCACGATGGCGGATTCTTAACGATGTCGATTGAGGTGCTGAGCTCGTCCTGCATGTGTTCAAAAACTCTGTCGAGACTTGGATGAGCTTTCGACTCTCGCAGGGCATTCACTAACGCCAATAGCTCACGCCCTTGAGCCACCGGCATTTGGATGTCGCAATACACGGTGTCATCGCTGTCTCGTTCCACGTCTATTCTCCGTCTGCATCAATCCAGCTTGGGCTTACTTCTGGCAGTTCTGTGTGCCTCGAGGTGCTGCATCTCTGATTCCCAACAAGCCAGGAATTTATACCAGTCCGCAGCGTAAGGCCCATCTAACAATCTGGTCGACCCGATACTCGCCTGATTGAAGCGCTCCCTCCAGGGCTGGGGGATAGTCTGCTCCAAAATGATGTCGATTCCGGAGTTGTGATGCTGCAGCGTGACACAATCCCGAAGCTGGTTGAGATCAAGTGCCTTGTCAGCATTGGGGGAGTATTTCCGTTCTTGAAGGTCAAGGTCATCAAGGATGGATAAGGCATCGAACGCCTTCGAATCGCCTGGAGATATGTGCGCAAGTATCCACAAAGCCTTTCGTCTCTTGGCCTCCAGTTCGCGCAGTTCATCGTCGGGCATTTGAGTTACCTCTTGTTGGCGTTGATGGCGTGCCGCCTGCGGCGTCAGGCTGCCGTAAATCGAGCCCCGCCAAGGCGTGTCTCGACCCTGCGGGCTCGCATCCCTCACGCCTGCGCGCTCCGCTTGCTTGGTGTTTGCGTCTCTGTGAAACATAGATCGTAACGCACCCTCCCTCGTGACTCGCAGCGGAGCATCGCTATTCAGAGCGTTCTGTTATCGTTCTAAAAGTAATTTAGTCGCTCTTAGCCATCAGCCTTCTGGGGAGCCGAGAATGGACACGACTCGACGCGTACCAGGCAGAGCCTACCAAACGGTTCGCGATCCCGAGCGTCTGCTCATTGAAGAGCGCGCCGAAGCTCTATCTGCTGCAGGCTACCCGCTGCCAGATGATGATCCGGCTATGTACGCTGAGCAATTGTTGAAAGAGGCCAGAGCGACACGACGACTACCGTGTTCAGATATTTGTCTTTCGTCCTGTGGGTCACAAGGTACTGACAACTAGGAAGTTAAGAGCTACCGCCCCTCATTTTTATCATCAAGGAAGAAAATGAAATACTCATTGCTTGAAGGCGCTCGTGTAGAGGCCACTCCAAAAGCACGTGGTGTTTGCAGTTTTTGTGGTTCCCAGACTGTCGCTAAATGCGGGAACCATGTCGTCTGGCATTGGGCTCATAAACGTTTGGACAATTGCGATCCGTGGTGGGAAACGGAAACGGCATGGCATCGCGATTGGAAGAATATGTTCCCAACCGAGTGGCAGGAAGTTGTGTTGCAAGCGTCCTCAGGGGAGAGACATATAGCAGATGTCCGAACGCCTTCAGGGATGGTTATTGAGTTTCAGAGATCGACGATACATCCTGAAGAGGTAATCGCGAGGCAAAACTACTATCAAAATATGATCTGGGTGATCGATGGCACGCGGACTGAGTTCGACAGGTACAACTTCAGAATGGGTTTGTCGAAAGTGTCGGAGAATGGACTGGCTTCATTTAGCTGGCATTCCCGCAGCAAGCTTTTTGCTCGCTGGTGGGTTTCCAAACCCGTGTTCATCGACTTCGGCCCCGATTTCGGTATATGGCGCGTCTTAAGATTCGATCCGACTCAAAAACGTGGAGTGGTGGCTTACACTCACAAGGAAAAGCTGGTCGAATGGATCACCAACGGCACCACCGATTTTAGCTTCAATGGAGGCCCGGCCTCTGATAAATCCGGTACGGCGGGTCAATAAAAACCGACCAAGTGTCTAGCGGGCATCTCTGTCCTTCGGGCTTCTTGCTGTTCTAGCTTGCAAATCAAACACCTTGAGACTACTTAGGGACGGGACGCTCATAAGGTGCTCTCAGGGTATGCCTATACCCGCAAGACACTTGCTGACTCATCATCGAGCTATGCTGGGTCGACATCAAGGAGTCCATGTAGATGCCCAGTGAATACTCGCTATCAGATGTGCTGGAAAGGATGTACCAAAACCAGCTGGCCCTTGAGGCTGCGCTCATGGAGCTGACCCTCCAGGTGGAAGCCCAGGGACATGCGGAAGTCGGCGACAACGTCCGTGGTGCGCTTTACACAATTGGTGAGAACGCTGGTCATATCAAACAGGGGCTGGCCCGGCTCAAAACACTCCCATGAACCAGCCGCTTTTCGATTTTGATCTCAAACGCGTTTCCCGCACGCACTACATCACTGGCAAAGCTGCGATCAATTTTCCAGATCCAGGTAGTACAACGGGAGGATGGCATTTCCTGTCTTACTTCGACCGAAAATCCGGCGTGGCCAAGGTGTCCTTGGCAGGTATTCATTATCCAGATACGACCGATTTCTTTGGAGACGCTGGACTCATCGACGTAACCGACGAGCTTGCGATGAGAGGCTGGTCAGAAGACGGCAAAAGGCTGTTCATGGCGGATCACTACCGTGCCGCAGCAGACATGATTATTAAGTGGGCGGTAGGTGACGCCAAACGCTGCAACGTCGAAATCGCTGATTGGTTCCCTTCAACATGCGAAAGGCAGGGATTGTTGGTGATGTTGGATTTAGGGAAACCGGTGCTTTTACGTAGAGGAAGGTTGCAAAAAATGGAAGCTTGGCTTCGCTCGCAATGACCACCGCAAGTCTGCGTGTCTGTTCCTTCTTCCGAATGCCCTCTGAACAACTGCTTTTGTTGAGCACCGCTTCCCAAGCCTTGCAGCAAGGAGTAGCGTAGCGATTACTACATATCGAGTAGATATTCCTACATGAAAAATTGGCTCGCATTGATCCTTGGCTTACCCACCGCCAACGCCACCGAGCGCATGCGAGCCTGGCGTGCCTTGAAAGCTTCAGGTGCCGCTGTACTCCGTGACGGTGTTTACCTGCTCCCTGATACCAGCGCTTGCCGCGAAGCTCTGACTTCTGTCGAACGAGACATATTGGCCATCAATGGCACCGCCTACCTCCTGCCTGTAGTTGATCCCAACGGTGAGCGCTTTATCGAGTTTTTCGACCGCAAGGATGACTACACCAAACTTGGTGGAGAGATCGAAGGCTGCCGTGAGCAGTTGAATGCTGAAAATGCGCTGGCGACGACCAAACAAATCCGCAAGCTGCGCAAAGCCTACGATCAGATAGCGAGCATCGATTACTTCCCAGGTGAACCAAAGCACCAGATTGATGCGGCTCTACAGGAGTTAGAGACGGCAGTCAGTAGAGCCCTGTCGCCGGATGAGCCGCACAGCAGTAATCAACCGATATCGGTACTCAATCTCAGCGATTATCAGGGCCGTATCTGGGCAACGCGTAAACGTCCCTGGGTCGACCGGCTCGCCTGTGCCTGGTTGATCCGCCGCTTCATCGACCCGCAAGCTCAGATCGTCTGGCTGAACACTCCACAGGACTGCCCAGTCAACGCCTTGGGGTTTGATTTTGATGACGCAACCTTCAGCCATGTTGGTAACCGCGTCACCTTTGAAACCCTACAGGCCAGTTTTCAAATCCAGATACAAGGTCTAGGTCGCATTGCTGCCCTTGTGCATTACCTCGATGTTGGCGATATTCAGCCGGTGGAGGCTGCCGGGATTCAGCGGGTGCTTGCTGGGCTGCGAGAGACCATTTCCGACGACGACCAACTTCTGGCTGCCGCGAGCGCCATCTTCGACGGCCTGCTCGCCGGGTTTGTGAAAGAGGAGCAACCCAATGAGTAAAGTTATGGCACCAGAGGTTGAAGCGAATCCGTTGAGGCCTGAACAGATTAGTCTGCGTGAGGCGTTCTGGTTCTGGTTGAAGCTCGGTTTCATTAGCTTCGGCGGGCCTGCGGGCCAGATCTCGATCATGCATCAGGAGTTGGTGGAGCGGCGACGCTGGATTTCAGAACGCAGATTTCTACATGCCCTCAATTACTGCATGTTGTTGCCAGGGCCCGAGGCTCAGCAACTGGCGACTTACATTGGTTGGCTGATGCATCGAACGTGGGGAGGCGTGGTCGCCGGCGCGCTGTTTGTGCTGCCCTCACTATTCATCCTGATCGCGCTGTCGTGGATGTACATCGCGTTCGGCGAAGTACCCGTGGTAGCCGGACTTTTCTACGGCATCAAGCCCGCCGTGACGGCCATCGTGGTGCAGGCGGCGCATAGAATCGGCTCTCGGGCACTGAAGAATAATTGGCTGTGGGCGATAGCAGCGGCTTCATTTGCCGCCATCTTTGCATTCAATGTTCCGTTCCCGCTGATCGTCTTAGGGGCAGCGTTGATTGGCTATTTCGGGGGGCGAATGGCACCCGAAAAATTCAGAGCCGGTGGCCATAGCGCCGCCAAAAAATCCTTCGGCCCGGCCTTAATCGATGACGACACGCCGTCCCCCGAACATGCTCGGTTCAGCTGGTTGAAATTGGCCTCACTCGCACTGATTAGTGCCGTGCTATGGGCTTTGCCGATGGGTGTTTTGACCGCGCTCTTTGGGTGGGAAGGAACCCTGACCCAGATGAGCTGGTTCTTTACCAAAGCTGCATTGCTGACCTTCGGCGGGGCTTATGCCGTACTGCCGTATGTCTATCAAGGCGCAGTCGGTCACTATGGCTGGCTAACCCCGACACAGATGATCGACGGCCTTGCGCTGGGGGAAACCACGCCAGGGCCGCTGATCATGGTGGTGGCTTTCGTCGGCTTCGTCGGGGCCTATGTCTCGCAAGTGTTCGGGGCTGATCAGGTGTTTCTGGCCGGAGCTGTCGCAGCTGCCCTGGTGACCTGGTTCACCTTCTTACCTTCGTTCCTGTTCATCCTTGCGGGTGGCCCTCTGGTTGAGTCGACCCACAACGAACTCAAGTTCACTGCACCGCTTACCGCCATCACCGCCGCCGTAGTTGGGGTGATCCTCAATCTGGCGTGCTTCTTCGGGTATCACGTGCTTTGGCCGAAAGGCTTCAGCGGCAACCTCGACTGGCCTTCAGCAGTAATCGCCATCGCAGCGGCAATAGCATTGTTCCGCTTCAAGCGCGGCGTCATTCAGGTACTGATGGCCTGTGCGCTCGCTGGTCTAGCAGTACATCTGTTGCGCTAGCTATCACGAGCGGATTAAACAGCGTCCGTCAGACACCCAGGCCCCTTCAGATCTGAAGTGACCAGCTCACACCAAAGCCCAGCCTGACGCTGGGCTTTTGCCATTTAATGGCAGTGGTAGTCGTTGGTTTTATGGTTTCGATGGCAACCTTTTGAATCAGTACCGCCGCTGTGCGAGAAGGCAGCAACGGACGTAATCGAAAGTAAAGCGGCGATCAAAATGGCGGACAGCTTCATCAGGGTCTGCTCCTTGCTCATATTTTTATATCCGTGAGAGGTCTCACGCCCGGCAGCGTATGGCTAAGTGCCTTCACCGAGCAAGCGCATCCTGCTTGATTTCGCAAATATTCGATGAGCGACTGATCGGCTGCTTCTTGAGCTAATGCCGGCTCTAGTTTAGGATGACTTCATATCCCCCCCAGGGGGATACGAATCCTCGATAAGCGAACAACTCGTCGCTTTGTTAATTCGAGAAAAGCTCGGCAACCAACTGGGCGCGTGTGTCCTTATGTGAGATTTCTCATGCTGAAAATCTTAGCCAATCGAACCTACCGCCACCTCTTTCTCGCACAAGTGATTGCGCTTGTGGGGACTGGTCTTGCCACTGTCGCATTAGGACTACTGGCGTTCGACCTCGCAGGAGCCCAAGCCGGCGCCGTCCTAGGTACGGCGTTAGCAATCAAGATGACGGCATACATCGGCGTTGCACCGATTGCAGCGGCTTTTGCAGAACGTCTACCGCGTCGGGCAATGCTGGTTTCACTGGATCTTGTGCGAGCACTGGTCGCACTTGCACTGCCGTTTGTAACGGAAATCTGGCAAATCTACGTGCTGATTTTCGTCCTTCAGTCCGCTTCGGCAGCGTTCACTCCGACGTTCCAGGCGACCATTCCAGACATCCTGCCGGATGAGGATGACTACACCCGTGCCTTGTCACTATCGCGTCTGGCCTACGATCTCGAAAGTGTTGCCAGTCCGATGCTCGCCGCTGCACTGCTGACCGTGATCAGCTTTCATAATCTGTTCGCGGGTACGGTCATTGGTTTCCTTGCTTCTGCGGCTCTAGTCGCTACGGTGCTGCTACCCAAAGCGAAACAGGTACCACGACGCAGCATTTATGAACGAACCACCCGTGGTATGCGCATATTCCTAGCTACGCCCCGGTTACGGGGACTGTTGGCGCTCAATCTTACGGTAGCTGCCGCTAGCGCCATGGTGATCGTCAATACAGTAGTTCTGGTGCAGTCGCGCTTCGCTCTGCCTCAGAGTTCCACTGCTTTGGCCCTGGCAGCGTTTGGGGGAGGGTCGATGGTGTCAGCCTTGGTCTTGCCCAGGCTGCTGAAAAACATCAAAGACCGAACTGCCATGCTGTTCGGCGGAGGGATATTGGTCGCGGGTTTAGCGGTTGGCATTAACGTCACCACTTATAACTTGCTTCTACCACTATGGTTGGTGCTTGGGGTTGGCTACTCCCTTGCCCAGACTCCTAGCGGTCGCATCTTGCGTCGCTCAGCACATGCTGAGGATCGTCCAGCATTATTTGCTGCCCAGTTCGCCTTATCCCATGCCTGCTGGTTAATCACTTACCCTCTGGCGGGATGGTTGGGAGCACACTACGGCCTGGCCGCATCGTTCATTGCGCTAGCGGTCTTGGCAGCAGGCTCGCTTATCATGAGTAGCCTCATCTGGCGACCAGCTCATGATCGAGAAATCGTCGAGCACACTCATGATGAACTATCAGACAATCGTGCCCATGTTGACGACACCAACGCAGAAAGGCATGAACACCCGTATGTGATTGATGATCTACATCGTCGGTGGCCACGCTGATGGAGCGAAGAGTTCTCAAGCCTTCGAGTCCAGAGCAAAATTTAGTGATGCATCGACAAGAGCTGTCACATACAACTGGATGATGATCAGAAAATAGGTAAGCGAGAGGCTTTGGGGGATCATGAACCTCACCCGATTGAAACAGTTTTTTTTGATTTTCTTTTGTACCCGCTACATCGCTCGGCACTACCGGCGACTTGCATTGCTGGAAACGTTAGCCCTGGTAGGCGCGAAACGAAAAGTGCGTGCTATACCGGCAAAGTCGGTTGTCGTAGACACGGAGAAATGACACACGCTTATTCTTGAACGGAGGAACCTACACAATTTTGACCAAACGAAAGGACGCGCTTGTTGCGAGGCAGGCCTCCAATCATGTTGAGCACCACATACGAAACCGCTTCCCGCTGCATGCAAGCCTTCTAGCCTGGTGCTGGCTTAACTGGCCGTCATCAGCTTCGACGCAGCGGACATGGCAGTAAGCATTGGCATCAAGCGAATGGTGCTACTCTTTGTACGGTCTATTTGATGGTAGGGGAGGATCAAATTAGAGGGGAATGTGTTTAGGGGGGATCAGTAAGGCCGAGAACTCACGTCTCCATGCTCGAATTCAAACTAGCGCCAACCGGTATATGGCGAGCCGATAGAAACGCACTGTCGGCGTGCATATGAGCAGTCCGCTAACCCTCGGCCTACCACATGCCATGAAAGGATTTGCGATGGAGGCTGATAACGGCGAAATAGGCAGTGAAGCGTAGCCGAGGGGTCATGGTAAAAAATTGCGTTAACGCTTTTGGGGACAGTCGCCCTGCAGGATATATCGAATGGAGTGAAGCTTTCCTTGAGAGTCCTGATAACTCATATAGCTATCGACATTTCCACAATATTTTACTGGTGGGGAAACATGTATAGTCTTGGCAACGTCTAGCTTCATGCCATACACATAATCCTTAACTTCAGGAACTGGTTCGCCGACTTTGCTGGCATAATTCTCGAGCGCAACCTTGTTGGCGCGCTCAACCCTTTCAACGTCTGTCTTCGATTGCGTTTGCGCATTAATAAATTGCGACGCAAAAGCAAGCGCGATAAAAACTGAAATCTTAATAGTCTTCATGTCGTAACCCACACCCTTTAGTTTGAATTTGCCTTAAACCACAAGATTTGAATTAGAAAGCGCCCAAAGGGCGCTAGCTTTAACAGTGATCTAGACGGCTGAAAGATCAATCAGCCCCCAATCAAACTTGCACGCAAACATTCATAGCTAAAAATCTATAAAAATAGCGACGTGCAAATTAGATCAAGGCCAAGTTCACAATCAAATTTTGTTCCGTTTACGTCTAGCCCGCTTACAAAGAAACAAGAGGGTATTCTACAATTAGCCTAAACTCATCCAGGTCAGACTCAAATTGAGTCGCGCGTGTATTAGACTGGCGTATGCGGAATGACAT
Source organism: Pseudomonas fluorescens (assembly GCF_000730425.1). NCBI lineage: Bacteria > Pseudomonadati > Pseudomonadota > Gammaproteobacteria > Pseudomonadales > Pseudomonadaceae > Pseudomonas > Pseudomonas fluorescens. The sequence continues at coordinate 3,270,162 of NZ_CP008896.1, forward strand.
ATCTTTCATTTTTCCAGTTTGAACTACATATTTTGCTTCGATGTCGCGCTCCCACCTCTTTTGATTCACGAGCGGACTGCCCTCGGCATCACGGCGCATGTAGACACTATTCGCACTCGAGTAGTCAATATCACTACCTCGGCCATAACGCGTCATAAAGCTGAGTCCAGGAACCCCGTACGACTTCATGCTCAGATCATAACGCAGCATCCAAGATTTTTCCTTGGGGGCGTTGAAATCACTATATTGTATTGAGTTGTCCAAGAAAACAGAGTCGGATTGTCGTAAATAGTCGAAGTCGTTTTCGCCATTGTTTCGTTGGTGGGTTAAGGCGAGTGTGTGGCCACCAAACTGAACACCAAAACGCCCGCTCCAAATATTGGTATCAAATTCACCTAATAACTTCTTGCCTTCGTCAACTGCACGATAGTAATTAAAACCACCGATCAACGCGAGATTATCTGTGAGAGCGTAGCTGAGGTTCGTACCGAAATACGTTTGATTCCATACATCCTGAAGTTGGCCAGCATGCAACGCGAAACTTACGTTCTCATTTAGAACGTAGTCACCACCGAAATAGCTCATTCCTGGTGAGTTTACAGGGCCTGCGTAGAAGGTCGCAAAACCATCCCTCATATCGCTTGATACAGGCTGACTCATAGAATGGAGCCGGCCACCTTGCAATGTCAGGCCTTTGATGCTGTTATTGGAAAATATAGTACCTCTAAAAGACTCAGGAAGTAGACGCGAATCACCGTAATACACTACTGGGCTGGTAGGAAACACGTCGCCTACTTTGAGCTCCGTATCAAAGGCGCGAATCTTCGCGGCGCCTCCAATTTTAGTGTACTCATCACGGGCATCCCCGTTACTGTCAACTGGAAGAACATCAAACGAACTTCGCCCACCATTGCGTCCGCCACCAGTGTCCAATTTCAAGCCGATCATGGCGAAAGCATCTAGTCCGAAACCAATCGTCCCTTGGGTGTAACCAGAATTGAATTTCGCAATGAATGCTTGAGCAGTCGCCTCAGAATATCCCGCCCCCCTGGTGCAGTTTCACCATTACGATTATCCCTGTTGAAATAGAATGTTCTGCTGGTAACGGTAAATTTACTACCTTCAACAAAACCTTCTGACTTCTCTGCACTATAGGCGACTGAGCTAAACCCAGCTATTGCCGCTAATACGCCTGTTGAGATCTTGGTTATCCTAGTCATGTCTGCTCCGAAGATTTGGCAGTTTCTTATGATGACGGCCTTTTTTATAATGGTGATTGCAATGACCGCCACTCATTCCGACCTACAAACATAACCTCAAGATGATTGAAGAATTACAAATTTGAAAGAATTCCGGCAGCTGATTGCGCTGCCGGAATGGTGGCTCAACTGTGATCGAGATCCCAGATCCAGTGGGCATCAATCAGGAGGGATAAGTTTGTCTTTAACGTCTCTACTTGTGCCTCTAGGGCCGTTGTGGCTGCCGAAACGGATTGGCGGCGGGCTAAAAGCAATGATTGAAGATCCGCCTCCCCCAACTCATACGCTCGTTGAGTCTGGCTCTTGTTCGTTTCCATCTCCTGAGCTCCGTCCTTGGCAAGCAGATAGCTTTCAAAGGCGCCTTCAGCCAACGCCAGATTTTGTGTAATCAAGGTCGTAAGTTGTCGCTTAACAAGCGCTGAATCGTGCCTAGTAGCGTCTTCCTGCGCCAACGCTTGAGCATAACGCGCACTACGTGACCGGCTAGGTATTGGCATACTCACGCTGACGCCATAGATACGCTCTCTGTTACCCTGCTCAGAGTTCGTAAATACGCCAAATGTGGGGTCGGGTATTTTATCCGCCCGGGCACGTCCGGACAAACCTTCAGCGCGCCTTGCAGTTGCGATGGTGCGCCTCAGCTCATCGCTTTGCTCAATAATTCTCGCCGTCCAGGACTCATCATTTCCAGTAACTTTTACGGGAGCCGGCAGAGCGACTCGCGCTCGCTCAACGCCAGGAAACTTGGTGGTAAGCGCAATCCAAGTCGTAGTTGCCTTCACCTTTGCATCATTACCCGAGCGTAATTGATCGGAGAGCTCTGCCTTAGCGATATTCACGTCAAGCGTAGATGCGTCCCCCGCTCTGTTGCGTTTCTGCACTGCTGCCAGGCTATCTTTAGCCGACTCTACTCCTCTCGCCGCAATATCTCGGGCCTCCTCAGCAGCTTGCCAATCAAGCCAAGCTAACATCAGTTCACGGGCGGCTTCATGCCTAGCTTCACCATAACTAGCCTCCGCAATTTCAAGGGTTGCGGTACTGATATCCGAGTCAGCACTAGACTTTCCAGGGAGCCGTATGGTGCGCTCTACTCCAGCCGTCCACTCGTTATAGTTAGGCCCCCCCTGGACACGACGCTGCTGAGAGGTACCGTTAACTATCCATTCGTAAGGAGATCTTTTAATAATCCCCGCCTCCTGTATAGCCGCATCCAGACTGGCCCGGGCTGACTCTACTCGTGGATCTGCATCCAATAGCTTTGTCGCAATGCTTGCTGGTAAAATTTGAGCAGGTGGCAATGGCATTTCAAAAGACTGAGGCTGAGCCGCTCCACTGGCACCCAGTAGTAATACTAGAAGTAATAACTTTTCCATCACACCAGAACTCCCGAACGGTAAATAGGGGTCGACCAATAGCGAATACCCGAGCTAGTGAAAAGCCTCTCAAATTCACTAATCCAGAGTTCGAAGCGTTCCTCGTCTACCACGACAACGATTTCCGTTTCTTTAGCGCTTCCCATAACCTGCTCCGCAGAGTTCAACATGGAGTTGGATAGTCCATGTACTGAAACCACCCTGCTCGTAAAGACTCCGATGCTAGGATCACAAAGAAAATAGTCAGAAACCTTCTCTTCAAGACTTAGCGGCAAAAGTAGAGTAATTCGCAAGTTAGGCATTGGAGCTCTCCTTTTTCGAATGAGCAAAACGCAAATACAGTATCGGTAAGAGGAGAAGTGTCAATGCCGTAACAGTGATCAAGCCGCCTATCACTACAATAGCCAAAGGGCGTTGAATTTCTGAGCCAGGGCCCGTTGCAAATAGAAGTGGAACCAGTCCAAAAGCAGTAATAGAAGCAGTCATGAGGACTGGTCTTAACCGGCGCCTTGAACCTTGGATGACTACGTCTTTAATAGCCATCCCTTCATGATAGAGCTGATTGAAATAGCTGACCAAGACGATCCCGTTGAGTACCGCGATACCTAACAGTGCGATGAAGCCGACTGAAGCTGGCACTGACAGATATTCGCCAGTAACCCAAAGGGCAACGATACCGCCTACAAGTGCAAAAGGAATATTGCTAAGAATAAGCAGAGCCTGTCTGACGGATCCAAATGTCGAAAACAGCAGCACGAAAATCAAGCCAAGTGCGACTGGAACCACAATAGATAATCTCGCAGCAGCGCGCTGTTGATTCTCGAACTGCCCACCCCAAGTAATTGTGTAACCTTTGGGTAATTCGATATTTTTGGCAACCGAAGCCTTGGCCTCCTCAACAAAACCTACCAGATCCCTGTTACTCACGTTCGCAATTACTACGCCATATCGGCTACCCATTTCACGGTCAATTTTAACGGGGCCGTCCGCACGAACTAACTTGGCGACATCGCGCAGAGGAACAGACATTCCTGAAGGTGTAGTGATAATCAAAGCATCGAACTCCGCCGGTGAGGTACGAACACTTTTATCAGCACGAATCAAGATCGGCGTACGCTGATTGCCCTCGATCACAATGCCAGCTTGCTTACCTTCAATCTGAACTCTAAGTATGTTTTGAATGGTTTCAACATCAAGTCCTAATCGACCTGCTTGCAATCGGTCAATTTCGACTCGCAAGTATTGGACACCGTCATTTTGAACCGTATAAACGTCCTGGCTACCGTTGATTGTCTTCAGTAATTCTTCAATTTGGGTTCCGAGCTTATTGAGTGTGCCAAGGTCTGGGCCATATACCTTCACGGCCAAGTCGCCCCGAACACCAATAATCATTTCAGATACACGCATTTCGATAGGCTGAGTAAAGCTGTATTCGATACCAGGTAAATTATCTAGAACTTTACGAATCTCATTCAGCAAATCTTCCTTAGAGCTCATGCGCCACTGGTCTTTTGGCTTGAGCAGCAAATAGGTGTCAGTCTGATTGAGACCCATAGGATCCAAACCAATCTCATCAGAGCCAGCGCGAGCTACAACTCCTTTTATCTCTGGTATAGCCGTCATCAACGCCATTTGAATCTTTTTATCCAGCTCGGCAGTTTGCTCGAGACTGATGGATGGCAATTTCTCTATACCCACGATCAAGTCCCCTTCATCCATTGTAGGCATAAAGGTTTTACCGACTTGTGTGTACACAATCCCAGCGGCTAAAAGCATAACTGCAGCACCAACAAACACTACTTTTTGCTTCTGCATGCCCCAACTCAAAATCGGGTTATAGAGCCCTAGAAGCTTTCTCGCCAACCAAGGATCTTCATGCTTTACCTCTTTTAAAAAATAAGATGAAAGCACAGGTATAACAGTTAAGGAAAGCAGCAACGACCCTGCCAGTGCAAAAGCAATCGTCAGCGCTACAGGGACGAAAAACTTGCCCTCAAGGCCTTGTAGGGTCATTAGAGGGAGGAAAACAGTAATGATGATCAAGATACCAGAAGTTACAGGAACAGCGACTTCTCGAACGGCTCGGAATATGAGATGAAGCCTTGGAACTTTTCCACGAGACTCATCGGTAGCCAGTCGCTGCACGATGTTTTCAACAACGACCACTGCCGCGTCGACCAGCATCCCGATTGCAATTGCTAACCCCCCCAAGCTCATAAGGTTGGCAGACATATTAAATAGTCGCATAAGGATGAAAGTAATCAGCGCCGCAAGTGGCAGCACGAGCGCAACGGTCAAAGCCGCACGAATGTTCCCCAAAAATAGTGCAAGTAGAATGATGACGAGTACGGTTGCTTCAAGTAAAGCTTTGAAAACAGCACCGACAGCTTTATCTACCAGAGACGAGCGGTCATAGAAACTCGTAATCGATATCCCTGCAGGTAAGGTAGGTGCTAACTCTGCCAATTTGTCCTGCACGCCTTTAACCACCTCACGCGCATTTGAACCAGCAAGGCCTAGTACCAATCCTTGCACTGCTTCATTGGTGCCATTCTGAGTTACTACGCCATAGCGTGTGAGCGTTCCGATCTGTACTCTCGCAATGTCGCTAACTCGAACCGGAGTTCCGGTCGTCGCACTCACCACTATATTTTTTAGATCGTCAAGCGAGTTAATGCTGCCCTCACTTCGCACCAATAATACTTCATCGCCTTCGGCCAAACGTCCTGCACCATCGTTCCGATTATTTATACTTAGAGCATTCGATAGTTGCTCCAGGGTTATTTTATTGGCTGCCATCTTCATAGGGTCAGGAAGCACCTCAAAAGTGCGCACCAAACCACCCAGGGAGTTGACATCGGCAACTCCAGGCACTGTCCGCAGCGCCGGCCTAATTACCCAGTCCAACAAGCTTCGGCGTTCTACCAGCGATAAAGAGTCTCCGTCGACCGTAAACATGAACATTTCCCCTAACGGGGTAGTGATAGGAGCCATGCCACCGGAAATACCCTCCGGTAAACTGTCCGACAGATTTCCGAGTCGCTCAGCAACCTGTTGGCGAGCCCAGAAAATGTCGATGCCATCCTGAAAATCGATGGTGACGTCTACCAGACCATATTTCGTCACTGATCGAAGTGTTTTGGTGTTCGGAATGCCAAGCATCTCAACTTCGACGGGTACTGCGATACGACTCTCTACCTCTTCCGGCGTCATGCCGGGGGCTTTCATAATAATTTTAACTTGAGTGCTTGCAACGTCTGGAAACGCATCAATCGGCAGGCCGCGATAGGCATACCAACCCGCAGCAGAAATCAAAACCGTAACCAAAATTATAAATAATCGTTGGGCCAGAGAAAATTGAATGAGCTTGTTCAAAATCATTCTGCTTCCCCTTCAGCAAGCCAGGCGCCTTTCAGCGCAATCACACCACTGATAGCTACTTGGTCTCGTGGTTGAAAGTCACCTTCAATTCGCACGTATTGGCCTGTACTGGCCATAACTTCGACAGGGCGGACTGAAAAGCCCTGCTCAGTTTTCACAAATACGACTGAGTCTGCCTTATTGCGAGCGATAGCGGACAATGGTAGATCCCAAGTATTTCCTGAAGATGCTACTGGAATATCGACTGAAATATACTCACCAGGCCTCAGCTTACCTTGAACGTTCTCTATTTCTGCTCGCATTATTACAAACTGATTGCCCGACGCTATAATGGGGCTGATGCTTTTAATTTTCCCTGATACATCTTTACCTACAACATTTACAATAGTACCTAAGCTTATATTTTGCGCAGCCGTTGAAGTGGCCTGTATATCTACCCACAGAACCTTGACTTGGGCGATATTCAATAAAGCTGTAGCAGCATCAACTCTCTGGCCGGGCTTCACCGAGATAGACGTGACAATACCGTCTTGAGCCGCCGCCAAAATAATTCCGTCCGAAGGCGAACCCGACTTTATAATTTTATCGGTGTCAGACTTCGAGAGACCTGCAAGTGAAAGTTCTGAGCGCACCTGTGATAGCGTTGCCTCAGCCTCACGTAAGGCTGCCTCCGCTTCTTGCGCCCTCCGTTGAGGAATAATGCCCTCTTCAAAGAGAGTATTTTCGCGGTTGTAGGCTTTTCTAGCGAGGCTTGCTCGAGATGAAGCCTGTAGCAATTCAAGCTGCAATTGGCTCATGGCGGGGCCTGTCAACCGCACCACCGGGTCACCTTTTGTTACAACCTGAAATTCCGAGACGAGAAGCTGCGAAACCATAGCCTGCATCGGTGACGTAACGATCTGTTCTGCGCCGGGAGGTACGACCACCTGAGCAGGGTAACGATTTTTTAGATCTCCAGAGTTACTAAGAACTGGTGCTGTCTGGATTCCCATCGTCTTCATCTGATCGGTGCTTATATTAAGCTGTTCAACCGCCCAGGCTTGACTTCCTAAAAAACAGGAAACCAAAAGCGTGATGTTCCGGCGAAGTTTGAAGCTAGTGGTTTTCGTCATCTTCTTTCCTAATAGCGAAGTTTGGCATGTTTAACCTAGAGGTATTTGGTGATTTGTTTGAACGCTTCCAACGGTGCGCGCTCGCCATTACCCAGTGCCGAAACGGTGTCCTCTAGACAGTGATCAATGTGATCCTGGATGAGCGTCCGCTTGGCTTGGCACACCGCTTTTTCTACAGCATGCAACTGCTGTGCGATGTCCACGCATTGGCGCCCCTCTTCGATCATGGTGATGATGCCTCGCAAATGACCGTCCGCCCGCTTGAGGCGCTTGATGATTGCCTCATGACTTTGGTGAGTGTGGGGATGGCTGTGTTCTTGTTCGTGTTCACTCATGACTTGAGGCTCAGGCTTCAATGAATTATGCTGGCATCCTATCCCCCCTAGGAGGATATAGTCAAACGTAAGAAAGCCCCATTCAACAGGTAGAAAACCGAACTCCATGTTCAGCAGGACACTGACAATAACGGTGGTAATCGCGCTTGCTCTCGCTATGTTGGTGGCTTGGGCCGGGCATACCTATTCGGTATCAGTGACGTCGACACAGCCAGCCTGGGAGATCACACAAGACGCCAATCATTCCCACGGCGAAGAGGCCTCATCCAGCTATTCAAGTCTTTCAGATCACTACCATTCGCCATTGACCCCTGATCATCAGCACGAGACGCCGCAACTCACTGCCGCGTTGATGCTGGCGACATCCCCTATGCTAGCCATCCGGGTCGATGCGCTTCGACACTCTGTTCCGCTGCCGCCGATATTTTTGATCGAGCGTCCACCCCGTCCTGCGTTCGCATCCTGACCATGGCCGCAATGCGGCCCACGATCACTGCAACGTAGGATTAATTCATGCATTCGTACTCAATGAGCGGTGTTGGCGCATTCTCTGCGCCCTCGCATCGCCCGCTATTACTGTTGTTTTTGTTTTTGGCGGCACTTTTCTTCGGCATGCCCGAAGCGATGGCGCATGCCGTCGCTGAAGGTGACAAGGGTTTCATCCAAGAAAGCACCGGAATCATGTTGTTGCCGTTCATCTATATGGGCGCCAAGCACATGATGACGGGCTACGATCACTTGCTGTTCCTGTTCGGAGTAATCTTCTTCCTCTACCGCCTGAAAGACGTGGGCCTCTACGTCACGCTGTTTGCGGTGGGACACTCGGTCACGCTGCTGCTTGGCGTACTTACAGAGGTCAGCATCAGCTCGTACATCATCGACGCCATCATTGGCTTCTCGGTGGTGTACAAGGCGCTCGACAACCTGGGCGCATTCCAGCGCTGGTTCGGTTTCCAACCCAACACCAAAGTGGCCACGCTGATCTTCGGCTTGCTCCACGGTTTTGGTCTGGCGACGAAGATCCAGGAGTACGAGATCTCGCCTGATGGCCTGATTCCGAACCTGATCGCCTTCAATGTTGGCGTTGAGATCGGTCAATTACTGGCCCTCAGCGCGATTCTCATCCTGATGGGGTACTGGCGTCGCACTGGTGGTTTTTGGCGCCACGCCTATACCGCCAACGTCGCCATGATGAGTGCCGGGTTTCTGCTAATGGGTTACCAAATCACCGGCCTGTTTCTCTCCGCGTAAGGAATTCTGACCATGTTTAATACTCCGCTTCCAACTGTTAATGAATTGCCAAGCACTCGCAAACTGGTGCGCTCGACTGTCATTGCACTGCTGACTGCTGTCGGTCTGCTGGTGACTGTTGTCATGCCTTCGGAATACGCCGTTGATCCAACAGGTGTGGGCCGAGCATTAGGGCTAACCCAGATGGGCGAACTGAAGATCATCCTGGCCCAAGAGGCTTTGGCGGATGCAACTCCGCCGCAAGCATCAGCTCCAGCTCCAGCTATGCAGGTCGCGCAAGTCCAGCCTGTTGCGAAACCTGTTGCTCAGCCGGCACCCACGCCAACTTCAGCTTTGAAGACGAATCAAATGAGCGTCACGCTCAAGCCAGGTGAAGGGACGGAAATAAAGCTCGAAGTCTTGAAGGGCAAGTCTGTTAGCTACGAATGGACTGCGGTTGGTGGGCCTGTGAACTTCGATACCCATGGCGAACCCTACAACGGCGAGAAGGGTTACTTCCACAGCTACAGCAAGGGCAAGCAGGTCAAAAGTGACAAGGGTGAATTTACGGCCATTTTTGACGGCACCCATGGTTGGTTTTGGCGTAATCGCAGCAACAACGACGTGACCATTGCACTTAAAACCAACGGCGATTACTTGAGCGTCAAACAGTAATTCAAAACAGCGATGGCTGTCCTGCTGCCGATAATTCAGCGCTCAGCCAGCACCAGACCATTTATTTCATCCAAATTTTGAAGAGTCCTTCCATGAAAATCCCAACCACCCTGTTTCGTTCGATGCTCCTGATCTGCTTCTTCGGCCTGATGACGGCATGCGGCGGTGGTGAGAAAGGAGAAACCTCCGAGTCCGCTGCACACGGACACTCACACGAGTGACACCCTGAATAGAACAAGGCCGCAGTTGCGGCCTTGTTTGTTTCTACATCTCAACCTGCGTACCCAGTTCGATCACTCGGTTCAGCGGCAAGTTGAAATATTTAAGGTTGCTGTTGGCGTTCTTCAGCAGAAAAGCGAACAAGCCTTCTCGCCAACGAGCCATACCGATCCGCTTGGTCGGGATAACGGTCTCGCGGCTAAGGACGTAGGTCGTACGCATCGGACTGAAGTCCAGCTCACTCAAATGACAAACACTCAAGGCTGCGGGTACGTCAGGCTCCTCGATAAAGCCAAAGTGGAGACTGACTCGGAAGAACCCTTCGCCGTAAGCTTCAACCTCAAACCGTCGACCCTGGGCGACAAAGTCCCCATCGTATTACTACCTCAGGAGTGGCTCGCCGGAGCGCTTCCACAGACTCAAAGCGTCAAAGATGCTGCCCTGTATTACTTCCTTCCCCACTGCACTGAAAAGACAAATGAGCCAAACAGCATTGGCCTTTGGCAGCAAGTCTATGAGCGCATGGGACTGAATTTACAGGTTCAAGCGAGCGGGTGCTGCGGCATGTCTGGTACTTATGGGCATGAGACAAAAAACGCCGGTACTTCAGAGGTGATCTACAAGCAGTCTTGGGCGCCGCTCGTGCCCCTGGCCGGTTATTGGCTGACAGATATTCTTGCCGAAGCCAAGTGAAACGGCAAGATGGTGTGACCGTCTAGCATCCCCTGCAGGCGCTGCGCGCTGTTGTCAGGGATAATGCAGCCTGAGCTCATGCGCATCAGTAAACTTTTGCCTGAGACTCAGTAAATGACTCGGCAGTGGGCCCACTTCCGTCTGCTTTTCGGCCCGGACTCATCTCACGAAAAAACGTACGCCGATATTCAGACGGCGACGTGCCAAGATGAACGCCGAATTGCTGCCTCAAAGATAAGGGCGTTCCGAACCCTGCCTCACCCGCCACACACTCAATAGGCAAGTCAGTCGTCTCCAACAGCTCTTGCGCCCTGACAACGCGCTGGGCGTTTAACCATTTTGAGAATGTGCTTCCGGTGGCTTCCCTGAATCGCCGAGTAAATGTGCGCCGACTCATTCTCGCCCTGTCCGCCAGCACGTCGAGCGACAGATCACTCGAAAGGTTCACACGGGCCCACGTTAGAACATCAGACAGATGAGTCTCGCTGGACAGTTGTGGCACAGGATGCTCCACGTACTGAGCTTGGCCGCCCTGCCTGTGCGGCGGCGTCACCAGCATCTTCGCGGTGCGATTCGCCACCCCAGCGCCGAGTCTCTGGCGTACCAGGTGAAGGCAACAGTCGATAGCCGCTACGGTTCCTGCAGAGGTTATGATATTGCCATCACTAACATAAAGCACGTCGGGTCTGAAACGAACGGCGGGAAAACGTTGGGCAAACTTTTCTCGGCCTGCCCAGTGAGTGGTTGCTTCTCTCCCATCCAGTAGCCCTGCATCCCCTAGCACAAACGCGCCCAAGCACAGCCCTACGATGAGCTTACCCTGCGTGTGGGCGAGCTGCAGCGCGTTCACAAGTTGCGCAGATGCAGCGACCGATGGATCAGCCCACGCTGGAATGACGATTACATCAGAGGCCTCCATCAGCTCCAGGCCTTGAGCAACCGCTAAGTCGAGACCTTGGTCGCTAGTAACCATACCCGGCGTCTCTGCGAAGTAATTGACCTCATACTGAGGTTCACCAGGTGCGGACTGCGCCGTCCCCAGCACCATTCCCGGCACGGAAAGATGGAACAGGCTGACGCCGTCAAAAGCCAGAACAGCAACACGTATGGATTGCATCAGTGATCCTCGAGGTAGCTGTGTGGCTTGCATCGAGCGCGCACAGGAATATATGAGCAACGGTCAACGGTGATGCATCGCGTGGGCGGTATAAGCAACTGATCCCGTGGACTCGCGGACAAGGCTGATCGTTTGGCCCGATTATATCGAAATATGTCATTCAGGCCACTGTTGACCTTTATTGCATTGAGCAAGAATTGAGGCATCAATGTATTAACAGGATTCACCCCATGAACTTCAAAGCTCTTCCCCTCGTCCTTAGCATTGCTTGCGCGGCAGGGGCCACCACGGCATTCGCGGAAACAACTACGCCGAAGCCGTCTGATGCATCTCATAAAGTGGGTTTGCAGGAAATTCGTAACGCCACCGTAAAAATCTCCTACGGCGGCACCACCTTCCTGATCGACCCGATGCTTGCCAAGAAGGGAGCGTATCCAGGATTTGAAAATACCTATCGGAGCAACCTTCGCAATCCATTGGTTGATCTGACCGAGTCGCCCGAAAAAGTGATCTCTGGTGTTGACGCCGTCATCGTCACTCATACGCATCTTGACCACTGGGACGATGCCGCACAAAAAGCACTGCCGAAAGACATCCCTCTGTTCACGCAGCATGAGGACGATGCGAAGTTAATTCGCTCCCAAGGTTTCAGGAATGTGCGCGTACTGACTGACGAAGCTGAATTCGGCGGCGTCAAAATCACCAAGACCGGTGGTCAGCATGGCACCGACGAAATGTATGCAGTACCCGCTTTAGCGAAGCCTCTTGGCGAAGCAATGGGCGTCGTTTTTCAAGCTACAGGCTACAAGACCCTTTATCTAGCCGGTGACACTGTCTGGCGTAAAGAGGTCGACCAGACCATTGAGAAATATCATCCCGAAGTCATCGTACTGAATGCTGGGAAAGCAATGATGACCGGCTATACGGGATCGATCATCATGGGCGAGGAAGACGTTTTACGCGCCTCAAAGGCTGCGAAGGACGCGAAAATCGTCGCAGTGCACATGGATGCAATTAACCACATGTCCCTGAGTCGTGAAGAGCTGCGCACATACGTCAAGAAGCAAGGTATCGAGAGCCGGGTCGATATTCCGGAAGACGGCGCTTCACTGGAGTTCTGACTCAAACCTTTTAGGTTCGGAATAAGGCAGGTGCTCTACCTGCCGACCTGAGCCTTCACCACCAATCCCTATGCTCGGATAATTTGACCGGAGATCGTTCATGAAACGTGGCCTTGTAGTAGTTGATCTGCAAAACGAATACCTGCCCACTGGCAAGCTGCCTTTGACCGGCATCGACACCGCTGTCGAGAATGCTATCCGGGTGATCAGCCACTCCCGTGATAAGGGATTTCCTGTTTTCCACATACGACATGAGTCCGCTGAAGGTGCTCCGATCTTTGCAAAGGGATCCACTGGTGCGGAAATTCAACCAGATGTAGCTCCACAAGGTAATGAACCTGTAATCGTAAAAAAACACATCAACGCCTTCAGGGAAACTGATCTGAAGCAGCAGTTGGAAGCCGCTGATGTTCAGGAAATCGTAGTCATAGGCGCGATGAGCCACATGTGCATCGACGCAGTAGTACGTGCGGCGGTGGATATGGGTTATCCGGTTACTGTGCTGCACGATGCCTGCGCCACTTTGGATCTCACATTTGGTGGTGTAAACGTTCCAGCCGCTCATGCACATGCAACGATGATGGCAGCCTTTGAGTTCGGCTATGCCACCGTCAAATCGGTGGACGAGTACCTGTCGGTCTAACCGCGCAACGACTTAACTTTGCGGGGCCCCATGGGGCCATCGCTTTCATCATCAACGCACTAGCAATTTGGTGGTTTAGATTTACTTAACTTGACGGCGTAATAATTGGCTGAAGCATCGACAGAGCCAGGGCCACTTAAAATCAGTGGCCCTGGGTTCGGGAAGCTTTCACAGCTTTAGTGCCTTGTCCGCCGCGATGCCACCGGGGGTGAGCACCCCCGAATCCATCCAGACTTCAGAAGTCTTCCTTTTCTTCCCGGATGTCGACCTCGCCCATAGCCCCCAAATAGATCTTTCGACAGGGCAACTCGGTGATGAATCCGATTTCGAAAAGCATCCTGGGGATATCCCTAAACATGCTCGACACCTCCCATTTCTCAGTGAACGGCTTCATTGTCTCTGCAACGAATGAGTCTAGGTCGAAGTCCTGCGTTGCGACAAATGGCCCTGCGCGGGCGTACCCTTCGAAAATGCCGGATGATATGCAGATGACTTCTCCGGCCTTCACGATCATAACCCCACCTTATGATTGTTCATGGGGCTTCATGGCCAGGATAAACACGACCATTACTGCAACACTTGCGGGGTGAAATGGCGCATCCCCTGTGAAAGCCGCAGAAACTCCCGCAAGCTCGCACGCCCATTGCCGCGCTGAAACGTCGCGATTACGTACCGCGAGTTCACGGTTGTCAGTACCCAAAAACGGCCCTCGCGCTCCGCTTTAATCACGTCAGAAGTGCGGATCAAGTGCCCGTCGCCAAACCGCCCATACCGGTCTTTACGCTTGTGACCAAACACGACACCTAATCCAGCACGAGCCTTTATGGATACTCCGCAGAGATAGGCTGTTATCGGTTTGTCGAAGCCTTGCGCTTGTGCTTTTAGGATTCGTGCGAGATCGAAATCTGTATGTCGTTTTCCATGATAATCCACATCCAAAGTATTCAGCATAATTGTGCTCCTTTCGCAGCCCGTATGGGGTTACCAGGAAATCCGCACGAAACCATCTGCCCTGATATCGTGCGGGACTCTTGGAAAATTTCAGGCTGTACGAATCATGTTCACGTGATAGATCGGACGGACGTTGTTCAGTGCATCGCTGCTGAAGCCAGGTTGGTGAGAGCTGTGGTATTTGGAGCCGGTCTCCACCTCCAGCAGGCACACAACACACTCGTTTTGGTCTTCACCAAGCGTCACTTTGGTCAGTTTCTCCATTCGCCAAACTCCCGTGCCATTCATGTGGGCAGGTGTGACTACTTGCACCTCTGTGATGATCGTCTCAGCGTCTTGGGAAATCAGGAGTTGCTGAAGTCGAGGTTCGCTGTCGACCATCAGAACCGCCTCTGAAATTCGGCCCTTGGTCTTGGCCTGGACGGTTACGTGATACCAGTGATTACGAAGCACTTTGGATACCTGATGCCATTGGTACTGACCCTCACCGAACATGCCTGGTAGGCCCAGCATGTCGGCGTCGTGTGTTCTAAACATCGTATGTCCTTGGCCTGAAGGGGCTCCGATATAGAGCGCAGGTTAGAAGAGGGAGAAAACGTCTTTCAGGCTTGCGAGCTGTTCATGACCAGGGCCAATCAATACGTAAACAGAGTTTCTGGTCTCGAACGCAATACCGTCGTGGAGACCGGTGCACATGCTTGAACGAACCCAATCGCCGCGTTCGAAACGGCCTTGGCTGTCCTCGGCCACGTTGTGAGCAAACAGGATCATCGGGAGCTGGCCCGCTGCATGACATTTGAAGAGTTCGTCGCGGGTGACTTCAATGCGAAATATTGTCCAGTCGCGGACTAGGCAGTAAGGCTTTTTAGGAAAGCGTTCGACTGCTAAAGCTCGAGCTGCAGAGGTGCTCGACAGGCCCTCAAGTGGTGTCCGTGGCGCATTCATGAAGTCGGGTTCTTCGACGCTAGCCATAGGGCTTCCTTTCATTAATAACCGGGAAATTGACAATTCAATCCCGCTTGTTGTCGCTCGCACTCGAGCAGATGGCTCCCGCAAGCAAGGTGCTTAGCTCCGCTTACGGATGTATATGCATCGAAAAGCAGGCCTCAAAAACGCTGATGGCACCGTAATACGGATCATAGCCCGTGTTATGGTGCATCGCAATATGGCCTTATCCTCGATTTGCGTGGGGAAATGTCATGGAGGCCGCAGAAGCCCTAGCTGTAGTGGTGCGAGCACTGCGTAGAAAAAAAGGTCTTACGCAAGAAAACCTGATCACTATTGACCGTTCCTATTGGGGCCGAATTGAGCGTGGGGAGGTGAACATCACGATTGATGTGCTCATTCGTCTCGCAGCGCTGCTTGAGGTTGAGCCGGCCTCATTGATTCTCATGGCGACGTGTCTACAGTCCAACGAGCCGCTTAGGGAGGGGCTGAAGCGTTTGAATAAGCAACTAAATAGGATAAAAAAGGACAGCGTAGATATTGAGATGGAGTCGTTGGTAAGTGCAGGGAAGCTTCCTCCTGGTCGACCGGCGCGATCCGGAGCAGCGCAGAAAGCCGCAGAGGCAAATCGCCTGAACAGTGAGGGAGTGTCAGTGACTGAGATATCGGAAGCGTTGGGTCTGTCTAAAACTACTATTCGTAGGTATTTGACCAGCAAGTCCGAACAGGCCTGATTTTTGAATGACCAGCACCAGGCTGAAGATGCCTCAGGAAGGTATGCTGTGGAAGACAGCTTTAGCTCACCTTGGCCTCTTAGGACTTCATCACCCTTTCTTCAGATCGCTTTCGGTGAACATGCTAGCGATGATACGGGCGTCAAGAAGAGCGTGATGCGGAAGCGGAACCCCGTCACTTGTGGCATCCAGAGTGGTGCCGTCAGTGGGGTAATTCCGGACGTTCCTTGGCCATTTACCATCGTCATATGCGAGTTCGCAGAAAAGCTCCCAGTCGTACTGTGGAGCGTCTGTGACAATCTCCAGAACTTCGTCGAACGAGGCTAGGAAATCGAGCAGTGCACTTCTTGCCCCGATAGTAGGTTGTGCATTGCCACCGCCCCATAGCTGCGGAAGAACGATCTCTACGACGAAGTCGCTGCAATCTTCCTCTCGCCATGTGTCGACCAATTCCACGTAGAATTCGCGTCCATCCTCAGCTACCAGTGCGAGTGATATCAGCTTCGCTGTGGCTGAGAGCCGGGTAAACTCGCAATCAAGAAAGAGCCTCATGTTGGAACTCCGTTATGACTAGGGCTCGCCTGGATATGGCGCAGGAGGGTCAGTTATGGGAGATGGCCCTCGAGCATCTCGGCTCAGACGGACTCCTCCAAGCGGTCATAGAAATGTGGAGCCGCGCCGGGTGCCCGTCCAGACCAGTCGTTGAGCATCTATCCCACGACAAGGTTAGCCAAGAAGTCTTGAATATACTGAAAATTGCCCAGGAACGAGTCGGTGCCTTCGTACCGGGTCGAATTCGGGCTGCAGGCACAGTCACCTTATACGCTCGTCACGCCAGCAGCTTGGTTGATGGGCTCATCACATTGCTACCAAAGGCGCAGCTTTCGCGTGCCCTGCGAGGCTCATGTATTGAAATCGAACTGGGGATTTAACGTCCAAGCAGTTTCCCGATGGACGCCGGTCAGCAGCAATCCTTGTAGAATTTTACCAGTGAAGTGCCACCCCTTTGAGATGCTCTATGAACTCTGAATTAACCGAAGAAGAAATGCGTCGTGCCCTTTTTGGTACGCCTCAGCCAAAGGAGCAAGTTTCTACTCCGCTAGTGCTGGAGCCTGTGCCAGAGATCGTTTTCACGAAGCCCGCAGAGGCTCCACTAGCCAAGAAGAAAGTGACGAAGGCGTTTACGCCCAGGCTGCGGGTCACGCTCCGGGTTGGGAACGAGTTTGAGGGGAAAATGACCGAGTTGATTCACGAGGCTGATACGTTGAGCTCGTTGCTTGCGGAGCAGGAGGCCGTGAGGGCTGCAAGGAAGAAGTACAAATATGTTGAGGTCGTATCAGTCAGATCGATGTAGAGGCCTAGCTGAACTACTCAGGCGAATGGTGGCGCTCATAACATCTTCACATTTCGACCATGTCCAAGGCTGATCTAAAAAGGGTAATGTTCAGCTTTCGAATCAGGGACGACTTGCATGGCTTTGAAAATCCGTACGGCGACGGTAGCAGACGCTGTAGCCATCCAGCGCATTTACGCCCCCATCGTTTCGACAACGGCCATCTCGTTCGAAGAGATTCCGCCAAGCGCTGAGGAAATCGCTCAGCGAATAGCGACAACGCTTTTGACATATCCCTACTTGGTGGCCGAAGAAGGTGGGGAGATCAAGGGCTATGCCTACGCAAGCCAGCATCGCGCTCGTCCGGCCTACCGATGGGCTGTGGACGTGACGGTGTATATAGCCGAGTCGGCTCGCCGGCAGGGCGTTGGCCGTGAACTCTATGAAACCTTGCTTCCGATTCTCGAAAAGCAGAGGTTTCGCGCAGCTTACGCCGGAATTGCGCAGCCCAATGAAGGAAGTGTCGGTCTGCACGAGTCGCTAGGATTCGTACACATTGGGACGTATCCAGAAGTGGGCTTCAAGCTTGGAAAATGGCACGACGTCGGTTACTGGAGGCTTGGGCTGTGTCAGGCAACCCCTCCGTTGGAACCCATTCTTTTCCCCAAGCTTGAGGTTGCATCGCAGTAGGTTCACTCGCTGTGCGTTGTGACTATCAGACTTCGGCAGTGAGGTGGCCTTGCAGCTGCTTGAGCACAGCTCGGGCAACGGTCATCCTGTGGAAGTGACTAACCTTGCGCTTTTTTCAGCCCTTTCAATCGCACGTTCGCTCTTTGCACAGCTGCCATTTTTTCAGGCCGCTTCATGCGTTTCCACTTTCTAATGTCTTCCTTGCTGCGCCCGCAACTCACACAGAGATCACCACTTAGCTGGCAAGTCGAGATACAGGGATTTTCGATTTCTTTAGCCATTGTCAGTCCCCTTTAGTCGCGCCTGATTGAGCAAGGCGATTTTTCCAGTTGCCACCATGCGTGCGCTGGCACTCCTCCTCAGAGTCAAAGCAGACATAGCGGTCTGAAAGGTTCAGATCGATGTCGGCCTCGTTCAACGCGATAGAGGTCAACTCAACAATGCGCGCCTTCGCTATAGCCTGGGCGAGCTTCTTGTCAGCCAGTGTTTCGAACACCCAGACTACCTTGAGGGTTTCACTCAACGCATTCAGGTCGGCGGTGTGAGTGAGCCACGTAAATCCTTCGATCTCCCCTTTTGCTGTTTCGCACGCTTCGGTGAGGGTAGTAATTAATCGACGTTCGATACGCGCAAGCTCACGTTTCCCTAGTGGCATTAGGAGTTCCTATGAAGTCGAGGTTGGGGAGCCGGTGAATCAAACTAATCGAAACTCGACCGTAAGGTGGCTGACTTCGTGGACAGGCTTCAGTCGTTCACGAATGCTTTCAGCGTTCAAAGTGGATTCGCCGAGGACGCTGACAATAGCCGCATGCGCCTCTGGCCCGACCCGCCAGACATGCAGGTCTGTAATGGTTGCATCACCCGGCTTCTCAACCAGCTCGCGGATTTCATCTGCAACGTGCTCATCAGTTTGATCCAGCAGTACAGCCGAGGTGACGCCCATCAAACTCCATGCCCAACGCGCAATAACTATGGCACCCACAATGCCCATTACCGGATCCAGCCACACCCATCCGAGATACCGGCCAGCGAGCAGTGCTGCAATTGCCAGGACGGAGGTCAGAGCGTCCGCTATCACATGGACGTAAGCTGATTTCAGGTTGTTATCGCCGTGCCCATGATGATCATGATCGTGCCCATGACTGTGACCGTGGCCAAGCAGAAGCGCGCTCACAATGTTTACGATCAAACCCACAATCGCAATGAGCGTAGCGGTTCCGAATTGAACCTCCGTCGGCTGCAAAAGACGCATGACCGACTCTACGGCGATTACCAAGGACACCATGCCGAGAATGAGCGCCGATGCAAATCCACCCAGGTCTCCAACCTTGCCCGTACCGAAGCTATAACGACTGCTGGAGGCGTGGCGTTTTGCGTAACTGTACGCAACTGCAGCGATGCCCAAAGCGCCTGCATGGGTTGCCATGTGAAAGCCGTCGGCGAGTAGAGCCATCGAGCCAGTGATATAGCCGGCGACGATTTCGCCGACCATCATCACCACCGTTAGCGCCACAACCCAAAGGGTACGTTTGGCATTTTCTTCGTGTGCTGACCCGAGGAACACATGGTCATGTACGTGATTAATTTCGATGTTGTGGCTGCTGCTCATGAGCATGTACCTAGATTTTTCACTTGGAATAGCGGCGAATGGCTTCAAGAAGCTCTTCGACACCCTTGTTGCGCTCTTCATCGCTAAGCGTTGGGCTCGCTACATGCTCTCTGGCGTGATCCTCAATAATTTCGTCCATCAATCCGTTGATAGCTCCACGTGTGGCAGCTACGAGATGCAATGTTTTCGCGCAATCGGCATCCGATTCCAGTGCACGCTCAACGGCTTGGATTTGCCCCGCGATGCGTTTCACGCGCTTGAGAAGATCGTCTTTGTTTGAAGCTATATGGCCCATGGGAGAACCCCCTTTGACTGTGCATACGCGCATCATAGGTATACCCCCTATACCTATGTAAGCGCCGTTTGACGGAAAGCTCATAAACAGCTATTTGCCGAAACTGGCTTCAGATAGGAGGAAGGGCGAAACAGGATGATCAGGACTCTGCTATTGGCCGCTCTTTGCTATGATGTTGACAAAGCGAGCAGGTCAAACGAGATGCAATTGCTGGTTAGGTCGAATGCAGACGGTGGCCAAGTGGAGTGCGAATGGGACTCCAAGGCCACGTACTTCGGGTGGGATCAAACCCTGTTGCCATTCTCATCAATGACGACTTGTCCGTCTTCCTTGACGAAACTGCCGCTCTGCTCCTGAGGCAGAAGGTCGAGAACGGCCTCTGACGGGCGACACAAGCGTGTGCCCAACGGCGTCACGACGATGGGGCGATTGATCAGGATAGGATGAGCCATCATGGCATCGATGAGCTGCTCGTCAGTCAGCGATGCATCGCCCAATCCCAGCTCCTCGTACGGAGTGCCTTTGATACGCAAAAGAGCCTGCACTCCGATACCCATATCCCCAATGAGTCTGACAAGTGTGGTGCGATCAGGCGGGGTCTTCAGATACTCGATAACCGTCGGTTCTTCCCCGCTGTTACGGATCAACTCCAAGGTGTTGCGAGAGGTGCCGCATTCGGGGTTGTGGTAGATCGTGATCTGGCTCATATCGCTTCCTCGTACTGACGTTAGATGGAGCGCTGGTTGACGCGTTTGGAAAGCTCTTCGGCGGACTCTTTACGCTCGGAGTACCGATCAACCAAATAATCCTGGCGATCCCGCAACAGTAGGGTGAACTTCATCAGCTCTTCCATCACGTCCACGAGACGGTCGTAGTACGAGGACGGCTTCATACGACCTGCCTCGTCGAACTCGGTAAATGCCTTGGCAACCGAAGATTGGTTTGGGATGGTGAACATCCGCATCCATCGGCCCAGTACGCGCAGCTGATTAACCACGTTGAAAGATTGAGAGCCACCGCAGACCTGCATCACTGCAAGGGTCTTTCCTTGCGTAGGTCGTACAGCACCTATCGCCAGCGGAACCCAGTCAATTTGGGCTTTGAATACTGCACTCATAGAACCGTGACGCTCAGGGGAGCACCACACCTGCCCCTCAGACCATTGCATCAGCTCGCGCAGCTCAGCGACCTTGGGATGTGTATCGGCAGCGTCATCCGGAAGCGGCAGACCCGATGGGTCAAAGATCTTGGTTTCAGCGCCAAACTCATTCAGCAGGCGTGCCGCCTCTTGCGTGACTAACCGGCTGAATGAGCGCTCTCGCGTTGATCCATACAGCAGAAGAATGCGAGGTTTATGGAGCGAAGGCGTGCGAGGCGACAGTTGCTCCAGCGACGGAATGTCGATCAGGTCGGCGTGTACGTTCGGCAATGTGTCTTGCATATAAACTCCTACGGCGGCGCCTGGTTGGGTGCCGCCTCGGTTGATCTTTAAAGCGAACCGATGCGGTTCAGTTCAGCTTTCAACTGTTCAGCGCTGATGGTCTTCAGTGGCAGCGCAAGAAATGCGCTCACGCGCTCGTGAATTTTGGCGAGTGTGGTTTCAAAAGCTGCGGTGATCTCGGCTTCCGAACCGCTAGCGTCAGACGGGTCGGCCAGACCCCAATGCGCCTTCAAAGCTGGCCCAAAGAAGATTGGGCATGCCTCACCCGCTGCCCGGTCACAGACAGTGATCACGATGTCTGGAGGTGAGCCTTCAAAAGCATCCGAAGCCTTGCTGCTCAAGCCCGCCGTAGAGATACCCGCCGCCTCCAGCGTTTGCAATGCCCGTTGATTCACCCGGCCACTGGGAAAGCTTCCTGAGCTGACGGCTTCTACACCCTCGGGCGCCAAGTGGTTGAAAAGCGCTTCGGACAGAATGCTGCGGCAGCTGTTGTGGGTGCACATGAACAAGACTTTCATCAGACGATTCCTTGATTCAAAAACTGAGGCGCAGTGCCAGGGCGGACAATGTGGCGACGAGGATGGGCACGGTCAGCACGATCCCGGTCTTGAAGTAGTAACCCCAGCTGATCGTTATATTTTTCCGGGCGAGCACGTGCAGCCACAACAGAGTTGCCAAGCTCCCAATTGGGGTGATCTTCGGGCCCAGGTCGCAGCCGATGATGTTGGCGTAAACCATCGCTTGCTGGACAACACCATCGACTTCGGCGGCATGAATGGATAAGGCGCCTACCAAAACGGTGGGCATGTTGTTCATGATCGAAGACAGCAACGCTGTTAGCAGCCCTGTACCAAGGGACGCGCCCCAAACGCCATAACCGGCGAACACGTTCAGGATCTGCGCGATGTGGTCGGTCAGGCCGGCGTTCTTCAGGCCATAAACAACCAGGTACATACCCAAAGAAAAAATCACCACCTGCCATGGCGCCTCTTTGAGCACCTTGCTTGTGTTGATGGCGTGACCACGAGCCGCGATGACGTAAAGAATGAATGCACAGACCGCTGCAATGGCGCTGATTGGCACCCCCAATGGCTCAATGACAAAGAAGCCGATCAGCAGTAGTGCCAGCACCCACCAACCGGCTACAAAAGTGGCCCGGTCGTGGATTGCCTCGTCCGGATTGTCCAGTTGGTTGAGGTCATAGGTCTTTGGTAAATCTTTGCGGAAAAACCACAGCAGCATGGCTAACGTCGCCGCCACGCTGACGATGTTTACCGGCACCATGATCGAAGCATATTCGTTGAAGCCGATATCGAAGTAGTCGGCAGAAACGATGTTGACCAGGTTGGAAACCACCAGCGGTAAGCTCGCCGTATCGGCGATAAAACCGGCTGCCATAACGAATGCCAACGTAGCAGCAGGAGAAAAACGCAGCGCCAGCAACATCGCGATCACAATGGGTGTGAGGATCAATGCTGCTCCGTCATTGGCGAACAGGGCCGACACCGCTGCGCCCAGCAGGACGATAAATGCGAACAGCTTGCGGGTGCTCCCGCCTCCCCATCGGGCGACATGCAGCGCAGCCCATTTGAAGAAGCCTGCCTCATCAAGCAACAGACTAATAATAATGACCGCGATGAACGTTCCGGTAGCGTTCCAGACTATGCGCCAAACCTCCGGTATGTCGGCAAGGGTAACGACACCTGCCAGCAACGCCACGATGGCACCGAACATCGCACTCCAGCCCACCCCCAGCCCCTTGGGCTGCCAGATGACAAGGACGATGGTGGCGATAAAGATCAATACGGCAATCAGCATTTCATTAA
This sequence comes from Pseudomonas fluorescens, assembly GCF_000730425.1. Classification (NCBI taxonomy): domain Bacteria; kingdom Pseudomonadati; phylum Pseudomonadota; class Gammaproteobacteria; order Pseudomonadales; family Pseudomonadaceae; genus Pseudomonas; species Pseudomonas fluorescens. The sequence continues at coordinate 3,293,144 of NZ_CP008896.1, forward strand.
TCCGGTTGGGCGTGAATCAGCTACACACGGCTTGGTTGATCGGACGGTCGTTCATGCCGCAGAGGCGCTTAGCCTCGGTTTCCAGCCATTGCTGATTGGCGTCTACCACTTCCTTCAAAACTGCAGTCACCCACGCGGGCAAATCAGGATTCAGTCGGTAGTACACCCATTGGCCTTGGCGACGATCCAACAACAAACCGGCAGAGCGCAGCAGCGCCAAATGACGAGAAATCTTCGGCTGACTCAGGTCGAGTGCTGCCGTTAGCTCGCATACACACAGCTCACCTTCACTCACGACAAGCAGCGAAATTTTTGCTCGGGTGTCATCCGCCAGGCACTTGAATAAGGTGGTGGGGTTCAAGGGTTCTGTCATAGATCCTCCAGGTGTTTGGTCTTGACCAAAACGAAGAGCTTGATGCGCTCGTGGATGTCGTGGAGCGAGTGGCGAAATGCGCCAGGATCATCGCTAGTTACTGGGTCAGGAAAATCCCATGCAATGACTTCACCTGCGCCGGGCATTGGTAGGCACTCGCTTGCGGATTTATCACAAAGAGTGATTACGTAATCGAATCGATCAGCTTGAAATTCGCTGAGGGACTTGCTGCGCAGGCCCGTTGCGTCTACTCCAACTGCCTCCAATGCCTGAGTCGTGCGCGGATCAACCTCAGACGGTTCAGATCCTGCGCTGAAGGCCTCGAAGCGCGGGTCGGTGTGCCGCAGCAAAGCCTCTGCAAGCAGGGAGCGGGCTGAGTTGGCAGCGCACACGAAAAGCACTTTGATAGCAGGGCTCATGGTTAAACTCGATGCATATGGAAAATCGAATATACGCTTTGGCGAATATTTGGTAAAGCGAGTATGATGGCTGCTGCTTCGGCTTGAGCCGTGACAGTTCCTACAAAGCGGCACCAAGGAGATAAGGGGATGGGCAAGGAGATGATGATCCAGGCAACGAAAATAGCCGGAGGGCAGTCGCAGCGATTTCGCGATGCGCTGAAATCTGCTGACCTTCCAGCAGACGATATTGATCTTCCAGGCCGAACCTTTTTTGAGTTCTCACGGAATGGTGAGACTGTTGGATGGGGAGGGTTTGAAACGCATGGGACAGATGGATTGCTGCGCTCCATGGTCGTAGAGCCGGCGTACAGATCGAAAGGGGTTGGGGCTGAGGTGCTTCGAGTCATTGAAGCAATAGGCGCCGAGCAGGGAATCGCTCGTTTTCATTTGCTGACAACAACTGCATCAGGCTTTTTTGAGCTGCAGGGCTATGCAGCAAACCAACGAGGCTCTGCGCCGCTTCTGATTTCTCAGACGGAGCAGTTCAGGAGGCTTTGCCCTGGCTCGGCTTGCTACATGTGCAAAGCATTATCTGCGAATGCACGAAAGTAGCTGATCACCTTGGTGATGGCTTTTAGCCTCGATGCCAGCTAGATTTGGAGCTTCCTACGATCAAGGATGGATATGAAAAAGCTCATCGCAGTAATGGGGATCTGTGTCGCACTTGGCGGTTGCGCTACGTCCCACTACACCGCAGGGCGAGACTTTCCGTCGGCCAGTGTAGCGAGCATCACCAAAGGTAAAACGACGACTACTGAGTTGAAGTCGCTGTTTGGTGAGCCCTACGCTAAGAGCGCAGTCAGCGAGACTGACGAGAAGTGGATCTACACCTACACCAATGGCTCAGCGCATGCCCAAAGCTACGTGGTCACCATGAAGGTGACGACTACGGGCACTCAGAAGACCCTCGACGTCTTGATCCGAAATGACGTGGTCATCAACTACACGTTCAGCGAAGGCCCCGCTCCAGGCACTACCACTGCGACGAACTAAGTTCGCCACCTTGTCATTGGGCGACCCGCCGCGCTCAGTACGTTGTTGATGGAGCAAGCTCATGGACAGAACATATGCCTTCGTGGATGAGTCCGGGAATTCCGACCTAGATACGTCAAAGGGTGGAAGCTCGGGCTTCTTCATCGTCTGCTCCATTCTAGTGGCAGAGAAAGACCTGGAGGCTGCTTATGCCCAAGCTGAAGCACTCCGCGAGCGGCATTTTCAAACGGGCGAGATCAAATCCAGCAATCTTAAGCCCAAGGATTCAGATCGCCGTGCCCGGATCCTAAACGAGCTAGCCGATCTGCCATTCAGGCTCTATTTCACCGTCGTTGATAAGTCCCAAATTCGCAAAGACGGTGGCCTTCGTTTCAAGACCTCATTCATAAAATATGTGAATGGGTTGCTCTATGAACGTTTGTTCCGCGCATACCCAGACCTCCAGATGATCGTAGACGAGCATGGTGGCCAGGAATTTCAGGAGAGCCTCAAAAGCTACGTTTCAGAACGGTTCGTCGATGACCTATTTGGCGATAAAGATGCCTTCCAGACGATGGCCAGTAAGGACAACGTCTTGGTTCAGGTTGCAGATTTTTTTGCTGGCTCAGTCGCTCAGATCTACGAAGAGAAAGCATCGGAAGAAGCAGTTCTTGCCTACAAAAAGATTCTACGAAGCCTGACCCTTGGAATGCTTGAGTGGCCATCCAAGTACCAGTCTCTTCTGCCGCCGCCGGCGGATGAATCTGGGTATGCAGACTACCAGGTACACCAAGAAGCTCTCCGCCAGGCTGACCTTTTTAGCGAAAGGGCTGGTGAGCACCCTAATGAGGATGAGCGCCTGCAGCTGAGCATCTTGCGGTTCCTGAGATTCCAAAGCGAATTCGTCACCAAAGACTACGTGCCAACCGCAGAAATAGTCGGCCACCTAAAAGATAGCGGCTTCGGAGATATCAACGACCAGAGGATCCGCTCCAGCGGCATCGCCAAGCTTCGCGATTCGGACGTGATTATCACAAGCGCGGCCAAAGGCTACAAAATTCCTCAGACACGGGCTGACATCAACGAGTTTCTGGAAAGGGCGTCAGGCATAGTCGTCCCTCTGCTGGAACGTGTCAAAAAGGCTCGAGAGGTGTATCGGCTGAGTAGTCGAGGAGAATATGACATCGTGACTGCAGCCAACCTGACTGAGCTAGCCAAGCTGCTCGCTGCGCTCGAGGCATTTGCAGATGACTGAACTCAGTCATGGCCAGGAACCTCACCAGGCTGCATTGATCCAGGATGAAATCCTAGAGATCTTGAAAGAAGCCAAGGTGCTTGCACGTAGCTTCTATCGCCTGACCGGCAAGCCGCTGGGCATAACAGGCGAGGTCGCAGAGTACGAAGCTGCTACTAGACTCGGCCTGTTACTACATCCTGCAAGGCAGGCGGGTTACGACGCTACAGAGGCGCTGGAAGATGGCGTCGCGAGAATCCAGATAAAGGGCCGCTGCATCCTCAACCCACGAAAGATTACGGGCCGAATGGGGGCAATTGATCTACGACAACCCTTCGATACTGTGCTCTTGGTGCTGCTTGATTCTGAGTTCAACGCATTTGCAATGTACGAAGCGAGTCGTGCCAAGGTAGAGTCAGCACTGACCCTGCCTGGCTCGAAAGCCAGAAATGAACGGGGAGCGCTGGCGATTAGGCAATTCATGTCGATAGCTACCTTGCGCTGGGCTCGCCATGAGGCCAGCGAATCAGAGAATCTACTTCCCTCCTAGAATCGAGCGCTAGTGGTATGTTGCTCTGAGATACATATTTAATGTCCCCAATAAGGCACATTAACCATCATTTTTAGGCTTAATGGCCCTATTTGGGGACATTAAACTGAGCAAAGGAATGCGGACAATGATGGCTATAGCCCCCTACCTCACCCGACTATCTTCTGATTTGGAAGCAAGCCCCTAATGGTTCCTGGCATAGCTTCTAAATATCCGCGTAGTAATACTGCGTATGCGTCCGGGCATCCCGCCTTGCGCAACTAAACCGGTTGCCATCTATGCGGCAGCAGCTCCGCAATCTCACTCGCCCGCTGCGTCGGCAGGCGCGTGAGGACGTCCTTCAAATAAGCATACGGATCATGCCCATTGAGCCGCGCCGACTGGATCAAGCTCATGATCGCCGCAGCCCGTTTGCCGCTGCGCAGTGAACCTGCAAAGAGCCAGTTCTTGCGACCCAACGCCCATGGCCGGATCTGGTTCTCGCACCAGTTATTGTCGATGGGTACGGCCCCGTCATCGAGATAGCGCGACAGCGCCGTCCAGCGTTTCAGGCTGTAATCCAGTGCTTTGCTGATAGCCGAGCCATCGTGCACAAGTAGGCGCTGGGCGATCATCCAGGCATGCAGTGCACCCATCACCGGCACAGCTTTTTCCTGCCGTATTCGGTGGCGAAAATCCGGTTCAAGGTCGCGGATCTCACTTTCGATTTCGTAAAGTAACTGGATGTAGCGCAAGGCCTGCTCGGCGAGCTGGCTCTTGTTGGTGGCGTGTAGCTCGAAGAACTTGCGTCTTGCATGGGCCATGCAACCGATTTCGGTTACGCCGAGTTCAAAGCTGGCCTTGTAGCCACCGAAATCATCACAGACCAGCTTGCCCTTCCAGTCTTGCAGAAAGTTACGAGCATGCTCACCGGCGCGGCTGGGGCTGAAGTCGTAGACGACAGCCGCTGTTTCGCAGAGTTGGCTGGTGGCGTAGGCCCAGACATAGGAACGATGAGTTTTTTTCGAGCCCGGCATTAGCATCTGCACGGGTGTTTCATCGGCGTGAATGACCTGCTGCCCGAGCACTACATCGCGCAGCGCATCCACCAGAGGCTGTAACTGCACGCCAGTAACGCCAACCCATTGGGCCAAGGTTGAGCGTGGGATGGCCAAACCGGCTCGACCAAAAATCGACTCCTGGCGATAGAGCGGCAAATGGTCGGCGAACTTGGCGATCATCACATGGGCTAGCAGCCCGGCGGTGGGGATGCCCTTGTCGATGACCTGCGCCGGAACCGGCGCCTGGATCAGCGTTTCGCAGTCATCACAAACCCACTTGCCGCGAATGTGACGCTCCACGGTAAACACGCCGGGCGTGTAGTCCAGTTTCTCGCTGACGTCTTCACCGATACGCTTGAGGGCGCAGCCGCATGGGCAGTGAGTGTTGTCCGGTTCGTGATGGATCAGGGTGCGTGGAAACTCCGGCGGCAACGCAGCGCGCTTGGGCTTTTGCTTTGCCTCGGTTGGAGTTGGAGCTGTTTGCAAGGCCTGAAGCTCAGCCTCAATCGCCGCGATATCGGTATCGATCAAGTCATCGAGCAAGCTGGCCTGCTCCGGACTCAACTGCTCGCTACGCTTGGCAAATTTGAAGCGCTTGAGCTGCGCGATCTCGTGGCTCAACTTTTCGATCACCGTTTGACCATGATGGATCCTCTTACCCATGGTCTCGACGGTCTTGCCCATTGTTTCGACTTGTTGGTCCAGCGTCTCGACACGCTGCATCAACTGCGCTGCCAGAGCGCGCAGTTGTTCAGGGGTCAGGTGATTGAGATCAGGGAGCGAAGTCATGCCGCCGATTTTGCCAGAACAGGTCAAAACCAACGATAGGCTGATCGGACAATTGCACAGCCAGATGGGGCATGGCAGAAGTTATACGATGGAAATCGCGTTGCCTGGCCCGACCCTTTGCCAAGGCAAACCTAGCACCAGAGCATGCAGTTGCTCGGAGCCCAATTCTATCTGCGAACCGTGCCGGGAACCCGGCCAGAAGAACTTGCCCTGATGCAGCCTGCGCGCCGCCAGCCAGATGCCCAGCCCGTCGTGCACCAGCACTTTCATGCGATTGGCACGGCGGTTGGCAAACAGATAAGCACAGTGCGGCTGCGCCGCACCGAACACTGCTACCACCCGAGCCATCGCAGTGTCGGTGCCGGCGCGCATGTCCATGGGCTCGGTGGCGAGCCAGATGGTGTCGATGCGGATCATCGCAACAGGTCTCGCAGAAAGGTGGCGCAGGCGGCAGCACTTTCGGTCGGCCAGTTCACTTTGACGGTGCCACGCGGGTGCTGGATTTCAACGCAGATGTTCGATGATGCAGCTTGCGAATTTCCTCCGGCTAGCTGCAAGGGTAGCGGAACGAAAGCAGGTTGCAGCGCCATGGCTTTCTGCGTTTGCACTCGAATCCATTTGTGGACGAGGTTCGCGTTAAGGCTGTGGCTGAGTGCGACGCTGGCAATCGAAGCGCCGGGCTGGGCACACTCTTGAATGAGCTGGGCCTTGAAGGATTTGGAGTAGGAACGGCGTTGTGGCTGCATGGAAAGACCCGCTTAAAAGGCTAGAAATGGTGTCCACTTAAATTAGGTGGACACCATCGCCTTTGGCGTCGGGGTCAGGAAGGTGTGTTGGCCGGACGCATACAATACTGCACCATAAAGATTCAACCGTAGGTGCATTTATAGTTTTACTAAAAAAAAGCGGCGATGTAGTTCCAGACGCAGAAAAAATAATAATCGATGTGATTCGCTACAAAGTTAGGTGCCGCAAGCGATAGGAAGTAGTGAACAATGGCTGCGTATAGACAGAAACACACAGTCCAAGCGAGCCAGTAAACGGTGCGTCCGGACGATATAGGTTTTTCAACCAAGCGCTTCCAGTCTTCGGCAGACATAAAGTTGTAGATCTTCTTCCGCCACCCTTCTCTACTGCTGTCAGCAAGACTGTTAAAACGCAAGGTTGATAGAGTGTTGATAACTATGCTCAATATGAGAAGTGCAGAGACACCAAGATACAGAATCGTGGTAGCTGTATCGGCCACGCCTGCAGTCGCTATCGGAGTCTTGAGAGCTAAAACAACACCCGCAACCGCGAAATCACGCCAAAGAGCTGATATTAAATCCCTTGTCGCAGTTTGTGTCTTATTAACCTCGTCCTGCAAACCCTTGCGCAGATCCCCTAAGCTTTTGACAGCCTCCTTGCTTTGATCCTGGAGATGAAAGGCGAACGCTTCCTTGGCCCCCGAGAGGCTATTTTTTAAGAGTGGCGTTGAGCCAGAGGGCCACGTCGTCCCACTGTTCCAGTTGATAGCAATGTGGTTGTTGAAAAGTTGGAATTTCGTTTCACACTCCCTAGGGGTGGAGTAGATCCACTGGCAGGTGTCGTGAAGCATCTCAAAATTGATATCAGCCCAGTTAATAGGCTGGTCTATAGCTATGGGGAGTGAGCGCCCGCCTCGAAATATTACATGAGCCTCATCATCTTCCTTGCGAATCTCGGCTGGCAAGCAAAAGGAAAGCTTTTCCACCGCCACGCGTTTCCAGGCTGTAAAAGGTTCGCTTTCAGCAATTGGCTCAGCAGTCAGCAGCCATGGCTCAAGCGACGGGGGGGTAAGGGAGTGGGTAAGATCCCGTACCATTTTCCAAGGTTTTTCAGGATGTTGAGTGGCGGTCGGTAAATTTCTATCTCCACCCATTTCTTTCACTAGGAACTGATGAGTGGAAAATTCAAAGGTTTCACCTGCAACCCACACGCACATTTTTTTCTGTGAGTTCTGTGCTGAAAATTGGTTTGTCCTCAACCAGTTTTCGAAACCTTTTAAAGTTAGGAAATAACACCAGTCATCATCCGTTGGCTTCTCCAAGATGACTGTCAGTCTGTCATTTTCCACATCCTCCAAATCGAAATCTTTGATCTCGATGCTGTCGGAAACTTCTCCAAAAAGCTCCATCTTTCCGATGCCCACAGAACAAACACGCTGGGCAAGATCTTTCAATTCTCGAACAAACCCGGAAGATGTAACGCTTACTTCATCAATTCGAAAAATATGCGTAGTTTCAACCTGCGCAGAACCACCTGACGCCGTAAGTCGCTCAAAGAAGCTGCGAAGTTCCAGCGCTAGCTGTTTCATGATTCACGCAAGCGACTTGTACGAATAGTAATAACAGTTTCATCCTTTCCATTTTCTATAGTTAAGCTTCCCTTTGCCCGCGCAGGCATATTGATGGTTATGCCTTCACTTGTTACGTATTTCTTTGCCTCATTGGTAGGTAGCTCTTCCTCATCATAGGAGAACACCTCACCAGTCAAATTTAGGCTTTCCAATTCTTTGTCAAAGGTCGCTCGGATTTCATCTTGGCCATTGATGCCAAAAAAATCTGTGAAGAATTCGTCGACTTCAAAGTCTTTACGCTTTTTCGCAATCTCAACGACTTTCTCAGCGACCTTCGATGTGATAGCAGGCGGCAGATCACCCAGATGTGTCCTTACAGTTTTTTTGATTGCCTTAACCAAATCTACCGTCATTTCCTTTGAGTTCCGGAGGCGCTCTACTCCCAGGAATTCTTTGAAGAAATCACTGATTCCTGAGCGGCTCATTTTATCAATGATCACTACTTCTGAGTCTTTGGAATCCAAATCAATAAGAGCTGATTTCTGCAACGCTTTTGGTGATTCAGTAAAGTTGTTAGTAACTGCCTGAAGTATTGCCTGGGCGCCCTTAGTTTCAAATGTCACGACTTTTTCAGAGTCGTACTTGATTAAGGAATAAAACTTTTTAGCCCCTGTAATTAAACCAATTACAATCAACACGCCTGACTTCATCCGTTTATCACCAAGGCGATGAAATTGCCGCGCCAAGCTCTTGGAGATATCGACAAAATTCGACTCGCCCTTTTCCCAACTATTCAATTTGGCCTTTACTTGAGATATTTCAGCGAAAGAGAATTTATTGCCCTTGAGGGTTTCTTTGATGCGGTCAATGAAGAACGGCTCGAAGGTGCTTAAGGGGGTGTCGTCAAAAAGGATCGGATCATCGGCTCGATGATGCACCACGTGAAAAATGAAATTCTCGATTTTCAGGGCTTCGATTTCTTTATCCGTAAGAGTGGCCAAGTTAAATCCTCATCCTTGCTGGTGGCGACATGACATTAAGCATTGATGTAAGCACCTTTTCAGCGTTATGCCTAGCGTCCCCCGCAGGGCATAGCATACGAATCACTGTATGAATATACACCTACAGAAAGCGGCTGGCTGCCGTTTGGCCCCACCCAGGATCACTTGTCCGATGGAAGGCTCACTGGTAAGCGTGTTTAAGCGTGCATGAACGCTGAGCACTGGGTTACATTTTTCGAGAATCTTTTTATGCTTTTATAGAAAAGCAATAATTGCTTTTATTTTATTGCTATGGGATGCTTCTTAGCATCTGACAGGAGATCCATCCCATGAACGACATTATTTCGCTCATCGAAAACGCAGCAAAGACGAAGAATGACCTGGCGTCCGCATCTATCCGCATGCCCAAGGAGCTCTACTCATTTATCGAAGGTCTGGCTGATCAGCTCGATCTGAGTCGCCAGGAGACAATGCTGAAACTGCTAGAGAAGGGGGTTGAAGCTGCCAAGGCGGCTCTGAAGCTTGATGACAAAGAGCAGGCGGCAGTAGACATCGAGTTACTCGAACCGTCGAGCTTCCACCTTCTGAATACGAACAAGCGTCACTCATTGGAAGACCATGACCGTATGCTGAGCGAGGGTAGCGCAGCAGCTTTTTATGCCCCTTGGAAGTACAACATTGACCGTATAAAGAAAGGTGACGTGGTCTTCTTGTACGAAAATGGCAAGGGGATCGTCGCCTTCGGCCAAGGTACTGGCGAAACTGAAAAACGTGAGCATCACGGCTATCTCGAAGAGTGCCATTTTCAGCGACTGATGGATTTCACCATCTTGGATAAGCCGATTTCGGCTGCGGAGATCAAGAAAGCGGTACAGAAAAATGTCGTCTTCTTGCGCACGATGTCTCCCATGCCCGATGGCCAATTGCTGCTGAATCTGATCCAAAAGCGCTCCGCATGAAGCCTGGTGGGCGTAGTCAAAACAACCATCCCAACAGGGGCTAGGATCGGCTCAGTACGCTGCAGGGGTAGCCAACCGCACAGGCTCAATCTCTCCCTAAGTCCGCTCAGCCCATCTCTGAAGGATGGAATGATAGGAAGTCGTATAAATACAACACTCGGGTTGTATTTATAGAAATATGACACGACAATAAATGAACGCCAGCATTCCCCAGTGTCTACTGACGATTGACAAGATCAAGACCGGACGGACAGTATCCGGACGAACAATTCACGCACCACATAAGGGTTCGAGTCCTACTGGGCCCACCACCTTCAAAGCCGCGCATTGCGCGGCTTTCGTGTTTCTGGCGGTGATGAAGGTGAGGGGGGTGGCGTCTTTCAAAACAGCCGAAACGCCCAAGAAGTGTCCAGCCCGCTTTGCCAACGGGTTCAGAGGGAGCCCCTTGGCCAGATGCCCAGGACTAAACTGCGCCTGCTTGCGACTCATGCCCTGGGAGGGAGCCGCAAGAAACTTAACGAGACGGAGAACGTTATGGATCTACAAACTGTGCAGCTCATCGTCATACCGCTGGTCTTAGGTATGCTCACACTGTTCGTTACCTGGCTTCACAATTCAGCCAGCATTTCCCACCAACGCACCCTGCGCCTGCGCGAATTGGTGCAGTCCGGATCCTGGCGCACAGTACATCCAATGGTTCTGGTGCTGGACGTACGTGAAGCCTTTGGAATCCGGGTAAACCTTGACGCTCGCGCCTTACGGCTGGCACTGGAGTATCAAGACAAGGCCTTCTCCGCACTCAAGGACTACCTCTCTTGCCGCGACTTTGTACACGTTGCCGAAGATGGCCGGAGCTTTAGGCGATCAAAAATACCAGGTGCCGTACAAAATTATGGTAATTGGTCTACGTATGTCCCACTGATCGCACTGTTCGTATATTGGTTGTTGATGGGGCTTTCCAGCTACTTGTATAAGTCAGGCCACACCGAAGCGCTCTGGTTAATGCCCATCGCGGCGCTGTCCATACTGGCCGGGATCGGAATTGCCAGAAACTTGCGGGCAGCCAATCGCCTGTTGAAGTTGCCGCCGATCGCAGATGTCGAAAACGAGTCCGACCGTTGATCTGTCCAAAAGGGACCTACAACAGGTGAAAGCCGCGCACTGCGTGGCTTTCGCGTTTCTGGCAGGCCCCTCAAGCACCACTGGCCCTGAGCCTGTAAGATACCTCCCCATTGCCACCCGCGCCGGAGCCCATCTTGTCCGCCACCCGCCCTCCCGTCCTTGATGAAATCGACCGCCAGTTGATTGCCGCCTTGCAGATCAATGCCCGCGAAAGCGTGGCCATGCTGGCCCGGCAGTTAGGCATTGCCCGCACCACTGTGACCTCGCGCCTGGCCCGCCTGGAAAAGACCCAAGTGATTACTGGCTATGGCGTACGCCTCGGCCAGCGCGTGGTGGATGGTGGGCTGCAGGCGTATGTGGGGATCACTGTACAACCGCGCTCCGGCAAGGAAGTGCTGCGCCGGCTCAGTGCCATGGCCCAGGTCCAGCAACTGTGTGCGGTCAGTGGTGAGTTTGACTATGTGGCGTGGCTGCGCACCGATTCGCCGGAGCAACTGGATCAGTTGCTGGACCAGATCGGCAGTGTCGACGGGGTAGAAAAGACCACCACTTCGATAATCCTCAGCAACAAATTGGATCGTGGCCAGCCAATCTGACCGCCTAACCTGTCACTTCGACTGAAATTAATTCAATTCGACGACACATTGCGTCTTATTAACGAGCGCTACGCTCCCTAGAATGGCTGCCATCTTTTCCTATACTCCACGGGTTGTGCCCCGTCGAGTTGCCAGCAAGGTCAGCCATGAACACCACCAACAAAAACAATCGCCACCCTGCAGACGGTAAAAAACCCATCACCATCTTTGGCCCGGATTTTCCGTTCGCCTTCGATGACTGGATCGAGCACCCAGCCGGGCTAGGCAGCATTCCCGCCGCCAACCACGGAGCCGAAGTGGCGATTGTCGGTGCGGGTATCGCCGGGCTGGTGGCGGCCTACGAGCTTATGAAGCTCGGCCTCAAGCCGGTGGTGTACGAGGCCTCGAAAATGGGCGGGCGCCTGCGTTCCCAGGCGTTTGAAGGGGCCGAAGGCATCATCGCGGAGCTGGGCGGTATGCGCTTCCCGGTGTCATCGACGGCGTTCTACCACTATGTGGACAAGCTGGGCCTTGAAACCAAGCCGTTTCCCAACCCGTTGACGCCCGCTTCCGGCAGCACCGTGATCGACCTGGAAGGCCAGACCCATTACGCACAGAAACTCGCCGACCTTCCTGCACTGTTCCAGGAAGTGGCTGACGCCTGGGCCGATGCATTGGAAGCCGGCTCACAGTTCAGCGATATCCAGCAAGCTATCCGCGACCGCGATGTGCCTCGCCTCAAAGCGCTGTGGAACAGCCTGGTGCCGCTGTGGGACGACCGCACCTTCTATGACTTCGTCGCCACTTCCAAGGCGTTCGCCAAGCTGTCATTCCATCACCGCGAAGTATTCGGCCAGGTGGGCTTCGGCACCGGTGGCTGGGACTCGGACTTCCCCAACTCGATGCTGGAAATCTTCCGGGTGGTGATGACCAACTGCGACGACCACCAGCACCTGGTGGTCGGTGGCGTAGCACAAGTGCCCATGGGTATCTGGCGTCATGTGCCAGAGCGCTGCGCCCATTGGCCAACCGGCACCAGCCTCAGCTCCCTGCACCATGGCGCGCCACGGGCCGGGGTCAAACGCATTGCCCATGCTGCCGACGGGCGTTTCGCGGTGACTGACAACTATGGTGACACTCGGGAATACGCCGCAGTGTTGACCACCTGCCAAAGCTGGCTGCTGACCACCCAGATCGAATGCGACGAAACCCTGTTCTCGCAAAAAATGTGGATGGCCCTGGACCGCACACGCTATATGCAGTCATCGAAAACCTTTGTCATGGTCGACCGGCCTTTCTGGAAGGACAAAGACCCACAAACCGGCCGCGACCTGATGAGCATGACCCTCACCGACCGCCTGACCCGTGGCACCTACCTGTTCGACAATGGCGACGACAAGCCGGGGGTCATTTGCCTGTCCTACTCGTGGATGAGCGATGCCCTGAAAATGCTGCCGCAGCCCATCGATAAACGGGTGAAACTGGCCCTCGACGCGCTGAAAAAGATCTACCCGAACGTCGACATCAAGGCGCGCATCATCGGCGACCCGATCACCGTTTCCTGGGAGGCCGACCCGCATTTCCTCGGTGCATTCAAAGGCGCGTTGCCGGGCCATTACCGCTATAACCAGCGCATGTACGCGCACTTCATGCAAAAGGATATGCCGGCCGAGCAGCGCGGGATCTTCATTGCCGGCGATGACGTATCCTGGACTCCAGCCTGGGTCGAAGGCGCAGTGCAGACCTCGTTGAACGCGGTTTGGGGCATCATGACCCACTTCGGTGGCAGTACCCACCCGCAAAACCCGGGGCCTGGGGATGTATTCGATGAAATCGGCCCCATCGCCCTGGCCGAATAAGGAGCCAAGCCATGCGTGTCGCCCTGTATCAATGCCCGCCATTGCCGCTGGATGTCGCCGGCAACCTCAAGCGTCTGCACATCGTCGCCCATGAAGCGTCCGATGCAGACCTGCTGGTGCTGCCGGAAATGTTCCTCAGCGGCTACAACATCGGCACTGAAGCTGTGGGCGCACTGGCCGAGGCGCAGGATGGGCCGTCGGCGCAGACCATTGCCGAACTGGCGCGCAACGCGGGCCTGGCGATTCTCTATGGCTACCCGGAGCGGGCCGAGGACGGGCAGATCTACAATGCCGTGCAACTGATCGACGCCAACGGCCAACGCCTGTGCAACTACCGCAAGACGCACCTGTTCGGCGACCTCGATCACTCAATGTTCAGCGCCGGCGGCGATGAGTTCCCCATCGTCGAGCTGAACGGCTGGGCGCTGGGAATGCTGATCTGCTATGACCTGGAGTTCCCGGAAAACACCCGGCGCCTGGCCCTGGCCGGTGCCGAGTTGATCCTGGTTCCGACGGCCAATATGGTGCCCTTCGACTTCGTCGCCGACGTCACCGTGCGTGCGCGGGCCTTTGAAAACCAGTGCTATGTGGCCTACGCCAACTATTGCGGGCATGAAGACCAGATCCAGTATTGCGGGCAAAGCAGCATCGCCGCGCCCAATGGTCAACGCGTCGCCCAGGCTGGCCTGGATGAGGCGCTGATCGTCGCTACCCTCGATCGCCAACTGATACATGACGCGCAAGCGGCCAATCACTACCTCGCGGACCGACGTCCCGAGCTGTATGCCGCGCTGCACAAGCACTGACCACCGCGCTTTGCGCTAGCATAGGCACTTCCTACGTTCTGGAAGTGCTCATGCCTGTGCCGGCCCACCCTCATCACCTGCAACTGACCCTGGCCAATGGCCTGCGGGTTTCCCTGCGCCACGCCCCACGTCTCAAGCGCTGTGCAGCAGCCTTGCAGGTCGCGGCCGGCAGCCATGACGTGCCATTGGCCTGGCCGGGGCTGGCGCACTTTCTGGAGCATCTGCTGTTTCTTGGCACCGAGGCCTTTCCTGCATCTGACGGCTTGATGGCCTACGTGCAGCGCCACGGCGGCTTGGTCAATGCCAGTACCCGCGAACGCACTACCGACTTCTTCTTTGAAGTGCCCACCCCAGTGTTTGGCGACGCGCTGCAGCGCCTGGGCGATATGCTCACTCACCCACGCCTGGCCATGGACGATCAACTGCGCGAGCGCGAAGTGTTACAGGCCGAATTTATCGCCTGGTCCCAGGATGCCGAGGCACAGCAGCAGGTCGCGCTCCTCGAAGGCCTCGCCGCCGGGCATCCGCTGCGGGGTTTTCATGCGGGTAATCGCGATAGCCTGCCGGTGGAACGGGAGGATTTCCAACAAGGCTTGCTGGGGTTTTATCAGGACTTCTATCACGCCGGGCAAATGACCTTGAGCCTTGTCGGCCCACAGTCGCTGGAGGAACTGCAAGCCCTGGCCCAGTACGTTGGCGAGCGCCTGCGCCCAGGCCCGCGGCGCCCGCAGCAAGCACCACCAGCACTCATGAGTGGCAATAAACACCGCTACTCACACCCTGGTAAACACCATTTGCATCACATCATCGCCTGCAACACCCCCCATGAAGCCTTGGTATTCCTCTGCACCTGGCTGAATAAGGCGGCGCCGGGCGGCTTGCTTGCCGAGTTGAAAGCACGCGGATGGGCAAGTGCATTGCATGCCAAGGTGCTGTACCAGTTTGCCGGGCAGGCGTTGCTGGATATTGAGTTCACCCTGGGGTCAAACGGAGCACAACAGGTTGCGGCAATCGAAGCGCTCCTCAATGACTGGCTGAGCTTTTTCGCCCACAGCGATTGGACAGCACTGCGGGCAGAGTACGCCCTGCTGGGCGCTCGCCAGCAGCAAACCAGTGGCGCGCTGGCCTTGGCACAACACGACCAACCGCCACTGTCCGAAGAGCATTGCCAAGCCCTCCAAGCGATGTTGGGCGCCTTGCATCTACCGCACGCCAAACAGGCCTGGAAGCTGCCACCTGGCAACCCATTCCTGCAACAGACGACTAAAGAGGAACGCCCCGGCCTGATTCGCGGCCAGACCAGCGCCCATCGCGGCTTGCGCACCTTCGCCCAGGATCGCTCCCGTGGCAGGCGCGAGCTGCCAGCCCTGACGTTCAGCCGAGCGCTGCCAGACGACACTGGCGAAGGTGCCCTTTATCTGTGCTGGCAGCTGGATACGCCCGAGCATGGAGCGCTTTTCCCACGCTTGGCCAACAGCCTCCAACCACTGCGAGAAAACGCCCGTCAGGCCGGTGTGGAAACTTCCTTCGAGGCCATAGGTAACAACTGGCTCCTGAAAATGACCGGTCTGCATGAGCCCATGCCGATCATCATCGAACAACTGGCACGTGACCTGACTCAGCCCGACGCCAGCCGATGGCAAGAGATACCCACCAACCCGCTGCCGCAAATGGCCATTCGTGAGTTGCTCAAGGCATTGCCAGCCCGTGCTGCCGACACCGCGCGCATCATCGACATCAACGTGCTACCTGACCTGTGGGCCACTGCCCGCTGGCAAGGCCTGGGCATCGGTGTACCGGCCGTGTGGGAAATGGCGATCAAAAATGCGGCGGCACGCCTGCCCGGACAATCGGCCGACGTTGAGTACAAGGCCCAGCCCATCAACGGCCAGCGTCGCTGGCAAACCTGCGACACCGCTGGCGACGAAGCCGCCTTGCTGCTGTTCTGCCCGGCGCCGAGCCTATCCCTCGCCGACGAGGCCGACTGGCGATTGCTCGCACACCTGGCCCAAACCCCGTTCTACCAGCGCTTGCGCGTCGAACTGCAAGTGGGCTACGCGGTATTCAGTGGTATCCGACAGTTCAATGGGCAAACCGGCCTGTTATTTGGCGTTCAGTCACCCAATGTCGCGCTGGCGGACCTGTTCGATCACGTCCAAGCCTTCCTCAAGCAACTGCCAGCCCTGGTCAATGGGAGCCAAGACCTGGGCAACGCAGCTCTGGCCCAGCAGTTCTCGCCGCAGACGCTGCCCACCGCCCAAGCCGCCGAGCTGCTCTGGCAGGCCCGTTTGGCGGGGCATGGCACGGACTATCTTGAGCCGCTGCAAGAGTTGATTCGGACCCGTACACGCCAGCATCTGGTTGACGCGGCGCAGCAACTCAACCAAGCCGCTGGCGGCTGGCACTGCCTGGCCAATGGTGCGGCGGTGGGCGACTCCTGGCAGCCGTAAAGCTGATCGTTGCCGATGCTGCAACAGGCTTTTTCCGCCAAGACAGCGCTAGCTCGACGAGAAATAAGTAATATTCCCACACACATCTGAACATCTCCGACTGGAGGTGGACTATATGTATTACTTGGTAGTAAACGTCCCATCCCTTCGTAGGAGTATGAATATGACCTGGTCCAAACCTGCTTACACTGATCTGCGTATCGGTTTTGAAGTCACCATGTACTTCGCCAGCCGCTGATTGCTTTTGTATTGCAATGCAACGCCTCGGCTCGCCGGGGCGTTTTTATGTTGAGTCTTGTGTAAAGGAGCGGCGATGTTTGTCCAGATTCTAGGTTCGGCTGCCGGTGGCGGTTTCCCGCAATGGAACTGCAACTGTGTGAACTGTGCTGACTTTCGCGATGGCAGCCTGCGGGCCCAGGCGCGTACCCAATCGTCCATCGCCCTTTCCGACGACGGTGTGAACTGGGTGCTGTGCAACGCCTCGCCCGACATCCGCGCCCAATTGCAAGGCTTTGCACCGATGCAGCCCGGCCGCGCGCTACGCGATACCGGGATCAGCGCAATCATCCTGATGGACAGCCAGATCGACCACACCACAGGCTTGCTCAGCCTGCGCGAAGGCTGCCCGCACCAGGTGTGGTGCACCGACATGGTCCATGAAGACCTGAGCACCGGCTTTCCATTGTTCACCATGCTGGCTCACTGGAATGGTGGCCTGGATTGGCAGCGGATCGCGCTGGATGCCCGCTTCACCATTCCCGCCTGCCCCAACCTGCGCTTCACCCCGCTCCCTTTGCGCAGCGCCGCACCACCCTACTCGCCCCATCGGTTCGACCCACATCCCGGTGACAATATCGGCTTGATCGTCGAAGACCTGCGCAGCGGCGGCAAGCTGTTCTATGCCCCCGGCCTGGGCCAGGTGGACGCGCCGCTGCTGGAGATGATGGCCGCCAGCGACTGCCTGCTGGTCGACGGCACGATGTGGGATGACGATGAAATGCAGCGCCGTGGCGTCGGCACCCGCACCGGCCGTGAAATGGGCCACCTGGCCCAGAACGGCCCCGGCGGCATGCTGGAGGTGCTGGAGCAGTTGCCCAAGCAGCGCAAGGTGCTTATCCATATCAACAACACCAACCCGATCCTCGACGAAGACTCCCCTGAACGGGCCGAGTTGGCGCGGCGCAATGTAGAAGTAGCCTACGACGGCATGCGCATCGAATTGTAGGAGAGCCCCAATGACCGATACACCGCTGACCCCCGCCGACTTTGAACAGGCCTTGCGGGCCAAGGGCGCCTTCTACCATATCCACCACCCCTATCATGTGGCGATGTATGAAGGCCGGGCGACTCGCGAACAGATCCAGGGCTGGGTTGCCAACCGTTTCTACTACCAGGTGAACATTCCACTGAAGGACGCTGCGATCCTGGCCAACTGCCCGGATCGGGAAATCCGCCGCGAGTGGATCCAGCGCCTGCTCGACCATGACGGCGCCCCTGGCGAAGACGGCGGCATCGAAGCCTGGCTGCGCCTGGGCCAGGCGGTGGGCCTGGACCCGGATCAACTGCGCTCCCAGGAACTCGTGTTACCCGGTGTGCGGTTTGCCGTCGATGCCTACGTCAACTTCGCCCGCCGGGCCAGTTGGCAGGAAGCCGCCAGCAGCTCCCTGACCGAGTTGTTCGCCCCTCAGATCCACCAGTCACGCCTCGACAGCTGGCCCCAGCATTACCCATGGATCGACCCTGCCGGCTATGCGTATTTCCGCACCCGCCTGGGCCAGGCCCGACGCGACGTCGAGCACGGGCTGGCGATCACCCTGGAACACTACACCACCCGTGCGGGCCAGGAGCGGATGCTGGAGATTCTCCAGTTCAAACTGGACATTCTGTGGAGCATGCTCGATGCCATGAGCATGGCCTATGAACTGAACCGCCCGCCTTATCACAGCGTGACCACGCAGCGGGCCTGGCATAAAGGGATCACCCTATGAGTTTCGACCGCAGCAAAAAGCCGGCGTGGCGCCAGGGCTATCGCTACCAATACGAGCCAGCGCAGAAAGGCCACGTATTGCTGTACCCCGAAGGCATGATCAAGCTCAACGACAGTGCCGCCTTGATCGGCGGCCTGATCGATGGCGAGCGCAGTGTGGCAGCCATCATTGGCGAGCTGGAGCAACAATTCCCAGGCGTGCCCGAACTCGGTGAAGACATCGAGCAGTTCATGGAGGTCGCACGTGCAGAGCACTGGATCGAACTTGCCTGAAACACCCGCGATCGGCCTGCCGCTCTGGTTGCTCGCCGAGCTGACCTACCGCTGCCCGCTACAGTGCCCGTATTGCTCCAACCCACTGGATTTCGCCGAGCAGGGCAAGGAGTTGAGCACCGAGCAGTGGATCAAGGTGTTTCGCGAGGCTCGGGAAATGGGCGCAGCCCAACTGGGGTTTTCCGGCGGTGAGCCGCTGGTGCGTCAGGACCTCGCCGAACTGATCGGCGAAGCGCGCAAGCTGGGGTTCTATACCAACCTGATCACCTCCGGCATCGGCCTGACCGAGCAGAAGATCAGCGACTTCAAGAAGGCTGGCCTGGACCATATCCAGATCAGCTTCCAGGCCAGCGACGAGCAGGTGAACAACCTGCTGGCCGGCTCCAAAAAAGCCTTTGCGCAGAAGCTGGAGATGGCCCGGGCGGTCAAAGCCCATGGCTATCCAATGGTGCTGAACTTTGTTACCCACAGGCACAACATCGACAAGATCGACCGCATCATCGAGCTGTGTATTGCCCTTGAGGCGGACTTTGTCGAACTCGCCACCTGCCAGTTCTACGGCTGGGCGCAACTCAACCGCGTTGGCCTGCTGCCGACCCAGGCGCAACTGACCCGTGCCGAACGCATCACCAACGAATACCGCGCCAAGCTGGAAGCCGAAGATCATCCCTGCAAATTGATCTTTGTTACGCCGGACTACTACGAGGAACGCCCGAAGGCCTGTATGAATGGCTGGGGCAGTATCTTTCTGACAGTCACACCAGACGGTACGGCCCTACCTTGTCACGGCGCCCGACAGATGCCAGTGCAGTTTCCCAATGTGCGTGACCACAGCATGCAGCACATCTGGTACGACTCGTTTGGCTTCAACCGCTTTCGCGGCTATGACTGGATGCCCGAGCCATGCCGCTCGTGCGACGAGAAGGAAAAGGACTTCGGCGGCTGCCGCTGCCAGGCGTTCATGCTGACTGGCGACGCCAGCAACGCCGACCCGGTCTGCAGCAAGTCCGCCGATCACGGCATCATCCTCAATGCCCGCCGGGAAGCCGAGCACGCTATGCAAACCATCGAACAACTGGCGTTTCGCAATGAGCGCAACTCACGGCTGATCGCCAAAGGCTGACGGGTCAGCGCTTGGCGATGATGTACACCGCATGCACGATGCCCGGGATGTAGCCACACAGGGTCAGCAGGATATTCAGCCAGAACGCGCCGGCGAAGCCTACTTGCAGGAACACACCCACGGGCGGCAACACAATGGCGATGATGATACGAATGAAATCCATGGGTCAGCTCCGAAAAATCGGCTCGTGTGAGCCGTACAGTTAATCGACCCTGGGCGCGCGTGAGGGTTCAGTAGGATCTGGCACGGGGCTATCCTCCTCAGGCGAGGATTTCCAGCCCATGCTTTTGCACGATGCTCAGCAACGTGAGCGCCATGCCGATGCCCGCTAAAGAGCCGTTTATTTCGATAAGCCTCAAGCCTCCTTTTCAATCCAAAAATGACACGCAAAAAAACGCCCCCAGCCAAAAGAATCAGGCTGGAGGCGCCGCGTATACCGCGAGACGGTTCAGGAATAAGGGTTAAACGGCAATGCCCTTGCGGCATTGCAGTTGGGCGGTGTGCACACGGGAGAACGCCCGGGCCAGACGCAGCAGCATTTCGTCAATGCTACTCTTGCTCACCGTCAACGCCGGGGTGAAGCTCAGGCAGTCGGGCTGTGGGGCATAAAGGATCAGGCCTTCATAAAGTGCCGCCTTGACCACCGCATCTGCCGAATCATCTGACAAGGCCAGGCCCAACAACAGGCCCTGGCCTCGCAGCTCGCCCTGGCCATATCGACGGGCAAGGCGCGCCAAACCCTCGGACAGATACTGGCCAATATCGCGGACATGCTCGAAGAAGCCGTGCCCCAGTACACTATCGAGCACGGCAACTCCGGCAGCCGCCATCAGGGCATTGCCATGGTGAGTGCCGTCCAGCTCACCCAATTCAAAGCAGCACGCTTTGCCGCGAGCCAGCAGCGCTGCCAATGGCACTCCGCCGCCCAGGCCTTTGCCAAGGGCGACGATGTCGGCGCGCACGCCGTAGCGTTGCTCGGCCAGCAGGGTGCCGCAACGGCCCATCCCGGTTTGTACTTCGTCAAGGATCAGCAGGATGCCCAGCTCCCGGCATAGCCGCTCAACCCCCTTGAGGTAATGTTCGGTGGCTGGAATGACACCCGCGTCGCCCTGGATCGGCTCCAGCATGATTGCCACGGTTTGCGCATCGACCGCCTCATGCAGGGCCGGTAAATCGTTGAACGGCACGTGGCAAAAACCGGGCAGTTGCGGTTCGAAACGATTGTTGCCAGTCCCCCCCGAGGCCGCCAGTGTGGCCAGGTTGCGGCCGTGACAGGCATTGCCCGCAGTGATAATGCGAGAGGCGCCGCCACGGTGCAGTTGGCCCCACTTGCGCGCCAACTTGATGGCCGCCTCGCAGGCCTCCGTCCCGCTGTTGAGCAGGTAGGCCTGGTCACTGCCGGTGCTGTGGCACAGGCGCTCCACCAGGTTCAGTTGGTTGCGGTTGTACAGCCCGATGCCAGGATTGATCAGGGCCTGCGCCTGGTCAGCCAACGCGCGCACCAGCACCGAGGGGCTGTGGCCAAGGCTGTTGGCAGCGCCGCCCTGGGTAAAGTCCAGGTACGCACGGTCTGCACTGTCCCAAAGCCAGGATCCCTGGCCACGCACGAAAATCTGAGGTGGCCGGGCCACGGTGGGCATCAGGGATTGGCTGGAACGCTCATCGCGCAACGTCGGGGTTTTCCCGTCCAGTAGCAGATCATCCAGGCTCGGTGCCGGGCGGCGCAGGTTGAACAGGTTCATGCCCGCACACTCCACAGGTTGTTGGCAACCCAAAATTGGCGGGAACCCACCAAGCCATTTTTTGCCTTGCCTATGTAAACACCATCGCTGTAAACGGTATTCATCGCGCGTCTCGGCCCTGTAAGCCCTGTGAATAGGCGCTAGACTAGGCGCCTTGAGGGCGTACAGCCATTTCGATTTTCCAGCTTTTTCGATAAGCATTACTTATGGATTTCAAACAACTGCGTTATTTCGTCGCGGTGTACGAAGAAGGTCATGTCGGCCGGGCCGCCGAGCGCCTGTCGATCTCCCAACCGGCGCTGTCGCAACAGATCCGCCAATTGGAGCAGCACCTGGACGTAAGCCTGTTCGAACGCAGCAGCAAACGCCTGTTGCCAACCCTGGCCGCCCACACCCTGTACAACCACGCCCTGCCCTTGCTCGATGGTATGCAGCAAGCCGTCGAGGCGTTGCGCCACTTCAAGGGGCAAGCCCTGCGCACCCTGGCCATCGGCGTGCTGCAAACCGTGCATACCAGCCTGGTGCCGCAGATGCTCGAACGGGTGCGCAAGGCCCAGCCGCACCTGGTAGTGCAGATCTACGAGTTGACGGGCCTGGAGATCGAACGTCGCCTGCTCAATGGCTCACTGGACATTGGCATCAGCTACCTACCGGCACGCCAGCCCGGTTTGCACGGCGTATTGCTGTATGAAGATGAACTGAAAGTCGTCATCCCGGCCGACCATCCCCTGCGTGAATTCAAGAAAGTCTCCCTCAAGCAGGCGGCAGAACTGCCCATGTTGCTGCTGGGGGAAGAGTTCCAGATCAGGCAGATCTGGCAGGCGCAACTGACGAACCTGGGACGCCGGCCGCAGGTACAGGCCGAACTGAATACCATGGTGGGGATTCTCGACAGCCTGCCCTACACCAAACTGGCGACGGTACTGCCGGGCCGTTCTCAGGACGAACACAACAGCCAGGCGCTGCTGTGGAAACCCTTGAGCGAACCACGGGTGCCGCTGAAGGTGGGGTTGGTGTGTCGGGACGTGCAACGTCAGCAGGCAACGCTTGAGCTGCTGCGCACCTTGCTCGAAGGCGTGATGAATGGTCCACATGGGGCGGCGACCATGGTAGACGGGCTGGCCTGAACTTTTTCGCGGGCAATAAGAAAACCCCGCCGAAGCGGGGCTTTGCAGACTGTTTCCCTGACATCCATTTCACTCCGCCATCCTGGCAGAATCCTACGTGTCCATGTTGTTGCTTTGCGCTTCCTGCGCGACGTCCATGTGAAGTAGATTAGCCGTGGATCCAATCTGGCGATAGAGGACGATTAGCAGCACGTCATGTAAGAGAATGC
The DNA here is from genome assembly GCF_000730425.1 of Pseudomonas fluorescens. Taxonomy (NCBI): domain Bacteria; kingdom Pseudomonadati; phylum Pseudomonadota; class Gammaproteobacteria; order Pseudomonadales; family Pseudomonadaceae; genus Pseudomonas; species Pseudomonas fluorescens. The sequence continues at coordinate 3,316,113 of NZ_CP008896.1, forward strand.
TTACACGCCCTCCCCCTTAGAACTGCGTTTCGTCCAGCAAGAACAGCGATTCACTACCGGCCTTCACCGAGGCACTCAGGGAGTGGATACGCGGCAGCAGGCGGGCAAAGTAGAAGCGCGCCGTCCCCAGTTTGCTGGCATAGAAGTCTTCTTCAGCCTCCTTGCCCAAGGCCGCCTTGGCCATCAAGGCCCACATGTAGGCATAGGCCATGTAGCCAAAGGCATGCAGATACTCCACCGAGGCCGCACCGATTTCATTCGGGTTGGTCTTGGCGCGATCCAATACCCAGGCGGTCAGGTTGTCGAGTTCGTCCACCGCAGCGCTCAGCGGCAGGGTGAACTCGCCCAGGTCGCTGCTGGCGGTGGTGATGAAATGGCGCACCTCATCAGCGAACAGGGTGTAGAACGCCCCACCACTGCCAACAATCTTGCGCCCCATCAAGTCCAGCGCCTGGATGCCGTTGGTGCCTTCGTAGATCTGGGTAATGCGCACATCACGCACCAACTGCTCCTGACCCCACTCGCGAATATAGCCATGGCCGCCAAAAATCTGTTGGCCGTGCACGGTGGTTTCCAAGCCCAGGTCGGTGAGGAACGCCTTGGAGACCGGGGTCAACAGCGCCACCAGGTCATCCGCACGCTTGCGGGTCGCGGCGTCTTCACTGAACTTGGCGGTGTCCAATTGCATCGCCACATAGGTGGAGAATGCACGGCCGCCTTCGTTCGCCGCCTTCATGGTCAACAGCATGCGACGCACATCAGGGTGATTGATGATCGGGTCGGCGATCTTGTCTTTGGCCTTGGGGCCCGTCGGCGAGCGGCTTTGCAGGCGGTCACGCGCGTATTCGACGGCGTTCTGGTAGGAGCGCTCGCCAGTCGCCAGCCCCTGGATGCCAACCCCCAGGCGCTCGTAGTTCATCATGGTGAACATCGCCGCCAGGCCACGGTTCGGCTCGCCGACCAGATAGCCAACAGCCTCATCGAAGTTCATGACACAGGTCGCAGAGGCCTGGATGCCCATCTTGTGTTCGATCGAGCCACAGGTCACCGGGTTGCGCGCACCCAGGCTGCCATCGGCATTGACCATGAACTTGGGCACCAGGAACAGCGAGATGCCCTTGGGACCGGCCGGGGCGTCCGGTAACTTTGCCAGCACCAGGTGAATAATGTTTTCGGTGAGGTCGTGCTCGCCACCAGTGATAAAGATCTTGGTGCCGCTGACCTTGTAGGAGCCGTCCGCCTGAGGCTCGGCCTTGGTGCGGATAATCCCCAGGTCGGTACCGGCATGGGGCTCGGTCAGGCACATGGAACCGGCCCACACGCCCGCGTACATATTCGGCAGGTAGGTGGCTTTGAGTTCGTCGCTGGCGTGGGTGTTGATCGACACGCAGGCGCCGGACGTCAGCATCGGGTACAAGCCAAACGCCAGTCCCGACGAGTTGATCATTTCTTCGACCTGGGCCGACACGGCCTTGGGCATGCCCATGCCACCGTAGGCAGGATCGCCACCCACGCCCACCCAGCCGCCTTCGGCATAGGTCTTGTAAGCTTCGGGGAACCCGGCCGGGGTGCTGACCACGCCATTATCCCAGCGGCAACCTTCCTCGTCGCCGTTGCGGCTCAACGGGGCGATCGTCTTGGCGGTAACTTTGCCGGCTTCCTCAAGGATTGCTTCGACGGTTTGCGCATCCACGGTCTCGGCCAGGGCCGGCAATTGCGCCCACAGCTTGGCAACCTCGAATACTTCGTTGAGGACGAAGCGCATATCGCGCAGCGGCGCTTTGTAGTCAGCCATGGCAAACCTCGTGAGAACGTTAAAAGTGATTCGGTAGGATCGGTTTCACAGCCCCAGAGTGTAACCGAACAACTTTTGTGACACATAGGGTCCGCTTGTGACCAATTGGTATTTATCAGTCACGCAACCTTTGTAGGAGCCAACTTGCCACGGGCGTAGTCGGCATCGCCTTGGCCCGCGCCCAACTGCGCCTGCGCCACCAGCGCCATGCGCAGCCACAGGCAGGCATGGTGAGGTCTCCGGCGGCAGATGGCTCCAACCTACTGCCGCCGATTGCCCCGGACAATCACTGTACGGGCGCTGAATACACCACCATTACTCAACCGGCAGCGCCCTGCATGCGCACCGCGCCACGGCGGTTCTGGCCAGCCGCCACGACACAGTTACGCCCGGCGCCCTTGGCGTTGTACAGCGCCTGGTCGGCGGATTTGAGCACCTCTTCCGGGGTGCGCTGTTCGGCCTGGCGCTCGGCGACGCCGATGCTCACTGTCACCGAAACACTGGAATCACCACCCCCCGAACGTCGCTGGCGGCCCTGATGGTCGTCCTGGGGGCGACTGTCCTGGTTGCGCAACTTGATGTTGTAGTTGGCGATGATCTCGCGGATTTCTTCCAGGTGCGGCAGGCACTCGTCCAGGGTCTTGCCGGCGAACACCACGGCAAACTCTTCGCCGCCATACCGATAGGCACGGCCACCGCCGCTGACTTTCGACAGTTTGCTAGCCACCAGCCGCAGCACCTGGTCACCGACATCGTGGCCGTGGGTGTCGTTGAACCGCTTGAAGTGGTCGACGTCGCTCATCGCCAGCACATAGTTGCGCCCCAGGCGCTGCATGCGCTCGTTGAGGGCGCGGCGTCCCGGCAGGCCAGTGAGTTCATCGCGAAAGGCCATTTGATAGGCCTCATGGGACACTCCCGCCGCGATCATCAACATCACCTGGCTGCACATGATGTTCAAGGTGAACGGCAGGATAAAGGTCTGCGGTAACATCCAGAACAGCCCCAGCAACCCCACCAGTTGCGCGGCATGCAATGGCCGAGGCTCACGCCAGTACTGCACTGCCAATGCCACAAAGCCCAGGATGAACACCGGGTACGACAGTTGGATCAAGCTCATCCACGTACCATGCAAGGCCGGCCAGCGAATCTGCGCCAGCCAGTTGAGCAACGGTTCCGGATAACTCTGCGTCAGGCCCAATGCCACGCTTCCTACGGCGAGCAGCACCGCGCAGCGTGCGACAAAGTCACGGAACAGGTGGGTCTTCTCCTGCCACAGGGCATAGATACTGAACAGCATCGGCAACAGCAGGCACACCAGATGGAACACCACGGCAGCGTCTTCGCGCACGCGGCCATTGTCGCGGTAGAAATCCGTCTGGGTGTCCAACAGGAAATAGGCGACGTACACCGTCACCATCAAGAACAGCTCACGCTGGCGGCGGTACACCGCGCAGTAGGCACCCCCCAACAACAGCACCAGGGTGGGTAGCACGTTGAACAGGGAAGTGAAGAAGACACTGAGGTCCTTGACGTAAGCAGCCGACAACCCCGCCAGCAATAACAGCAACGATGGTAGGAAATGACTGAAACGGACAGCGGACGCGCGCGACAAGGGTAAAGCTCCGACCCACAAAATAGATGGCACAGTGCCTTCACTGCACACAGTTAAGCACACTCAATGTGATCTGCGTCACATTGCCATCACTGTAACGGCAGCAAGGCGCAATCCCTGAGCGCACCACTCAGGTTTTTTCACCCGCTCACAAAAAAGCCGCCACTCCCGAAAGAGCGGCGGCTTGGCAGTGAACCCGCCGAGGCTTAGTAGCCCAGGTCGAAGTTCTCTTCTTTCATGTCCATCAGGTTGTTGGCACCCGACAGCATGGTGGCTACGTGGGTGCGGGTACGCGGCAGGATGCGCTGGAAGTAGAAGCGCGCAGTCTGCAACTTGGCGGTGTAGAAGCCTTCTTCGCTGGTGCCGGCAGCCAGTTTTTCGGCAGCCAGGCGGGCCATGTCGGCCCAGAAGTAAGCCAGGCAGGCATAACCGGAGTACATCAGGTAGTCCACGGAAGCGGCACCGACTTCTTCACGGTCCTTCATGGCAGCCATGCCGACCTTCATGGTCAACTCGCCCCATTCCTTGTTCAGTGCAGCCAGCGGGGCGACAAACTCGCTGACCGCTGCGTTGCCTTCGTTGGCCTGGCAGAACTTGTGGACGATCTTGGTGAAGCCCTTAAGCGCTTCGCCCTGGGTCATCAGCACTTTACGGCCGAGCAAGTCCAGCGCCTGGATGCCGGTGGTGCCTTCGTACAGCATCGAGATGCGGCTGTCGCGAACGTTCTGCTCCATGCCCCACTCGGCGATGAAGCCGTGACCGCCGTAGATCTGCACGCCGTGGTTGGCGGACTCAAAACCGACTTCGGTCATGAACGCCTTGGCAATTGGGGTCATGAACGCCAGCAGGCCATCAGCCTGTTTCTTGGCTTCATCGTCGGTGCCGTACTTGACGATATCCACTTGCTTGGCGGTGAAGTACACCATCGCACGGTTGCCTTCGGCGAAGGCTTTCATGGTCAGCAGCATGCGGCGCACATCAGGGTGCACGATGATCGGGTCAGCCGCCTTGTCCGGCGCTTTCGGGCCAGTCAGGGAGCGCATTTGCAGGCGGTCACGGGCGTATTTGAGGCCACCCTGGAAACCGATCTCGGCGTGGGACAAACCTTGCAGCGCAGTACCCAGGCGAGCGGTGTTCATAAAGGTGAACATGCAGTTCAGGCCTTTGTTCGCCGGGCCGATCAGGTAACCGGTGGCTGCGTCGAAGTTCATCACGCAGGTGGCGTTGCCGTGGATGCCCATCTTGTGTTCCAGGGAGCCACAGGACACCGCGTTACGCTCACCCACCGAACCATCGGCGTTAGGCAGGAACTTAGGCACGATAAACAGCGAGATACCTTTGGTGCCAGCCGGAGCGTCCGGCAGGCGGGCCAGTACGATGTGGACGATGTTATCGGCCATGTCGTGTTCACCGGCCGAAATGAAGATCTTGGTGCCGGAGACTTTGTAGGAACCGTCAGCCTGAGGTTCGGCCTTGGTGCGCAGCATGCCCAGGTCGGTACCGCAGTGCGGTTCGGTCAGGCACATGGTGCCGGTCCACTCGCCCGACACCAATTTGGTCAGGTAGGCATCTTGCTGCTCGGGAGTGCCGTGCTCGGAAATGGTGTTCATCGCACCATGGGACAGGCCTGGGTACATGCCCCACGACCAGTTGGCTTCACCGACCATCTCGCTGACGGCCAGGCCCAGGGATTCCGGCAGGCCTTGGCCGCCGTGCGCCACGTCGTGGGCCAGGCTTGGCCAGCCACCTTCGACGAATTGCTTATAGGCTTCTTTGAAACCAGTAGGGGTTTTAACGCCTGACTCGCTCCAGGTGCACCCTTCGATGTCACCGACGCGGTTCAACGGGGCCAGCACTTGCTCACAAAACTTGGCGCCTTCTTCGAGAATGGCGTCAACCATGTCTGGGGTAGCGTCCTGGCAAGCCGGCAGGCTCTGATAATGCGCTTCGTAGCCGAGCAGTTCGTCACGAACGAAGCGAATATCACGCAAGGGGGCCTTGTAGTCAGGCATAGCGATAAACCTCTGCTGATGAATCCTGGAATGAACAACCGCGTGGATTTGTTGTAGCGGTCAAACAGTTGTTTGAAACATACGTTTACGCCCAATCCTTGTCAAGCGCCCAGCAGATGCCGTTTGTCATGACGTAGGTCAACGCCAGACACGACGAGGCCTGCAGCGTGATGCCGCACAGAATTTCAACGGGAGATAAATGTAGGAGTCAGCGATCGCAGTGTGTAAGGCACATCGCAATCGCCGGCAAGCCGGCGCTTACAGGAGAGCGGGGGGGTCAGGCGTAGGTGTCGATCAGCGTGCCGAGCACTTCATCGGAAGCCTTGGCAACTTTCGCCCCCAGCTCCACCTGAAATTTGCCTTCGGCCAGTTCCACCATGTTGCTGGCAGAGTTGGTCGGCTGGCCGCGATTGACCGCCTGCAAGCGATCACTCTGCGCATCCGAGGGCTGGCTGGTGCCCGCACTGGCGATCTTGCCGGCGGCCTGGTCGACACGGTTCTGCCCGGCCTGAATAGTGCTCAGGCCTGAATAAAACGCACTGCTTCCAGAAATTTCCATGGCGTGAACCTGCCTTGCAATAAATCGTGAATTTTCATTGAAGCAGACAATCTGGAAAAAGGCCCGTCAATAACACTAATAGCATAATGCCTTATCACTAGGAAAAACTAATCAAGCAAGTCCAGTTGCAGATACTCGGCCACCGCCTCAGCCGTGGGCTGCTTGAGCCTCGGCACCCGGCCCAGGCACGGTGCCGGCAGGCGTTCGGCCAATGTGGAGAGGTTTTCTTCCAGACGGGAGGTCTTCGGGTCGATGATATTGGCCACCCACCCCGCCAACGGCAAACCGTCCCGGGCGATCGCCTCGGCGCTCAACAGCGCATGACTGATACACCCCAGGCGCACACCCACCACCAGAATCACTGGTAGCTGCAAGGCCTTGGCCAAATCCGACAGGTTGTCCTCGCCAGCCAACGGCACGCGCCAGCCACCGGCACCTTCGATCAAGGTGAAATCCGCCTGTTTGTCGAGGATGCGCTGCATCGGTTTGAGCAGGGCCTGCACAGTCAACGCCACACCCGCTTCACGGGCCGCCAGATGCGGTGCAATGGCGGGCTCAAAGGCCAGTGGATTGACGTCGGCATAGGCAAGGGGCAATGAACACTCGGCCAGCAAGGCCAGGGCATCGGCGTTGCGCAAGCCCTTGCTTGTCACCTCACAACCCGAGGCCACCGGTTTGCCAGCGGCGGTACTCCTGCCTGCTTGCCGGGCGGCATGCAGCAGGCCTGCGGCGACGGTGGTCTTGCCGACATCGGTGTCGGTGCCGGTGATGAAATAGGCGGCGCTCATCGTGGCTTCTCCAATACGGCGTACACGACTTGATAGGTTGCCGGCAGGCCCCTGGCCTGGCGGAACTGCTCGTAAGCCTGCACCAGTGCAACAATCCGCGCCCGACCCGTCAACCCCCCCGGACGCCCAGGGTTCAGATTGTGTGCCCCCAATGCTTTCAATTCGTGGGTCAGGCTGCGTACATCCGGGTAATGCAGTACATGGGGACGCTGTTCCAGGCTCAACACACGCAGGCCACTGGCCGCACACAGCTGTTGATAAGTACTGAACGGGCGAAAGCGATTGACGTGCACCATGCCGTCCGCTGCCCGCCAACTTTCGCGCAACTCATCCAATGTACCGACGCACAGGCTGGAAAACGCCAACACCCCACCGGGCTGCAACACACGCCAGGCTTCGTTGAGCACCGCCGTGAAGTCGGCACACCACTGCACCGCCAGGCTGGAAAAGATCAACCCACAACTGCTGTCCTGCAGGGGCAAACGCTCGGCATCCCCGGCGATAAAATGCGCCGCGCCGCCCAAGGGCCGCGCGTGATGAAGCATACCTTCGGCGATATCCAGCGCCAGGCCTTGGCCCTGGGGATACGCCTCGTTCAAGGCACGGCTGAAGAACCCGGTGCCGCAGCCCAGATCAAGCCAGCGCCGTGGCTGCAACGCCGACGGCAAGCGCCTGAGCAACTCGCTGCCCACGTCTCGCTGCAACGCGGCAACACTGTCGTAACTGGCCGCCGCCCTGGAAAACGACGCCGCGACCTGGCGCTTGTCAGGCAAGGCGCCCGGTAGCGGAGGATGGGACAAATCAGTCATCACCGCACTCATGCAAAAAAGCCTGGATCGCCCCCGCCACGCCGTGGGGGTTATCCAGTAGGAAAGCGTGGCCGGCCTGTTCAATCAAACCGATCTCGACATCAGGTAATAGCTTCAATAACTCGGTTGCTGCCTCACAAGGCACCAACTCATCCAGACCGGCAAACAAATGCAACTGCGGGCCACGGAAAGCCTGCAAGGCCTCGCGGGTGTCCAGTTGCGCGAGCAGCTCAAGGCCGCTCATCAGCACACTGGAGGGGGTCGTCGGCGCACTGCTGACCAGCAAGCGCGCCAGGCCTCGCGGGTCTTGCGTGCCCTTGGCACACAGCAGGCCGAAGCGTTTGAGGGTGACTTGCGAGTCGGCATGACACCCGGCCAGGAACGCATCGAACGCCTCAGCCGGCATCGCACTGGGCCAGCCCTCATGCGCCACAAAACACGGATTGCTGGCCAGGGTCAGCAGGCCACAGCAGCGCTCGCCCCGTCGCGCCGCCAACTCGGACGCGAGCATCCCGCCCAGGGACCAACCGCCCAGCCAGACGTTGTCTGGCAAGGTGGCGTCGAGTTCGTCGAGCCATTCGTCGAGGTCGCTGCCCGCCAGCGCGGGCAACGGTTCGATATCCACCCGCAGGCGCCCGTCCAGACCGCACAAGGCGGCGGCCAAGGGCTCCAGTGGCGACACCCCCAGGCCCCAGCCGGGAAGCAATATCAGTCGATCACGCATGGTCGGACTCCCGGCCTGACAAGCGCAAACACTCGTCCAACGCCTCTAGCAATAGTCCCACCTGCGCCTCGCTGTGGGCGGCCGTCAATGTCACACGCAAGCGCGCACTGCCGGCCGGCACGGTGGGCGGGCGGATGGCCGTGACCATGATCCCGCGCTCACGCAGCATCTGTGACAGGCGCATTGCCCGGCCACTGTCGCCAATCATGATCGGCTGGATCGGTGTGAAGCTGTCCATCAACACCAGGCCGATCTGCTCGGCACCCTGGCGGAATTGACGGATCAGCGTGTGCACATGCTCACGTCGCCAGTGCTCGCTGCGCAGCAGTTCCAGGCTTTTGAGGGTGGCACAGGCCAGCGCCGGCGGTTGGCTGGTGGTGTAGATATACGGGCGGGCGAACTGGATCAGGCTTTCTATCAGTTCCTCGCTGCCGGCGACAAACGCCCCGGCGGTACCAAAAGCCTTGCCCAGGGTGCCGACCAATACCGGAACATCCTCCTGGCTCAGGCCGAAATGTTCGACGATCCCACCGCCGTTGGCGCCCAACGGCCCGAAGCCATGGGCGTCATCCACCATTAGCCAGGCTCCCCTGGCCCGGGTTTCGCGGGCTAGGGCTGGCAGGTTCGCAAGGTCACCGTCCATGCTGAACACACCGTCGGTGACCACCAGGGTATTGCCGCAGGCTTTTTCCAGGCGCTTGGCCAGGCTGACCGCATCGTTGTGCAGGTAACGGTTGAAACGTGCGCCGCAGAGCAGGCCCGCATCCAGCAGGGAGGCGTGGTTGAGCCGGTCTTCGAGCACCGTATCGCCCTGCCCCACCAGCGCGGTGACGGTGCCGAGGTTGGCCATGTAGCCGGTGCTGAACAGCAGCGCACGCGGGCGCCCGGTGAACTCGGCCAGCGCCTCCTCCAACGCATGGTGCGGGGTACTGTGGCCGACCACCAGGTGCGAAGCGCCCCCACCCACGCCCCAGCGGGCAGCACCGGCCTGCCAGGCTTCGATGACTTGCGGGTGATTGGCCAGGCCCAGGTAGTCGTTGTTGCAAAAGGCCAATAGCGGCTTGCCGTCCACCACCACCTGCGGGCCCTGGGGGCTTTGCAGCAGCGGGCGCTGGCGATAGAGATGTTCGTTACGGCGGGCAGCGAGGCGCGCGGCGAGATCGAAAGACATGCTGGCCTCGGTAGATCAGATTGAACTCGACCCACTGTAGGAGCAGGCTTGCCAGCGATCGCGGCGACACATCCAACATCAATGTGCCTGACAGACCGCTATCGCCGGCAAGCCGGCTCCTACAGGTGGACTGTGGGGGATCAGACGGCAGCGTTGTAGAACTGCTCGCTGGTCGATTGCTCGACCAGTGCCTGCTCAATCGCCGCCTGGTGCACTTCATCGGCATGCTCCTGGCCGGCTTGCGGCAGGATGCCCAGGCGCGCGAACAGCTGCATGTCCTTGTCCGCCTGCGGGTTGGCGGTGGTCAGCAATTTATCGCCATAGAAAATCGAGTTGGCACCGGCAAAGAATGCCAGGGCCTGCATCTGCTCGTTCATCGCTTCGCGCCCGGCGGACAGGCGCACGTGGGATTGCGGCATCATGATGCGCGCTACGGCGAGCATGCGGATAAAGTCGAACGGGTCGATGTCCTCGGCGTTTTCCAAAGGCGTACCCGCTACCTTGACCAGCATGTTGATCGGCACCGACTCCGGATGCTCCGGCAGGTTGGCCAGCTGGATCAGCAGGTTGGCGCGATCGTCCAGGGATTCGCCCATGCCCAGGATGCCGCCCGAGCAGATCTTCATCCCCGAGTCGCGCACATACGCCAGGGTTTGCAGGCGCTCGCTATAGGTGCGGGTGGTGATGATCGAGCCGTAGAACTCCGGCGAGGTATCCAGGTTGTGGTTGTAGTAGTCCAGGCCAGCCTGGGCCAGGGCCTCGGTCTGCTCCTGGTCGAGACGGCCGAGGGTCATGCAGGTTTCCAGGCCCATGGCCTTCACCCCTTTGACCATCTGCAACACGTAGGGCATGTCTTTGGCCGACGGGTGCTTCCAGGCGGCACCCATGCAGAAACGGGTCGATCCGATGGCCTTGGCGCGGGCTGCCTCTTCAAGGACCTTCTGCACTTCCATCAGCTTTTCTTTTTCCAGGCCGGTGTTGTAGTGGCCCGACTGCGGACAATATTTGCAATCTTCCGGGCAAGCGCCGGTCTTGATCGACAACAAGGTGGACACCTGCACCCGATTGGCATCGAAATGCGCGCGATGCACGGTCTGCGCCTGGAACAACAGGTCATTGAACGGCTGGACGAACAGGGCTTTGACTTCGGCCAAAGACCAGTCGTGACGCAAGGTGGCAGTGAGGCTGGCGCTCATGGGCGATTCCTTGTTTATGCTTGGGCAAGCGCTGTGGGAAGGGCAATACCCACAGGCACGACACGGATGCTCGGCATATTTAAGGAAGATTCATGCACTGTCAACCTGAGCGCAAACGCAACGTTTACATCTGGTTAAAAAGCAATCAAATCTGTTTGCTTTGTGATGAAGCCACTGATTCCCCCGCTACCATCTGCAACGCCTGCGAACTAGACCTGCCCTGGCTGACGGACTGCTGCCAGGTGTGCGCCCTGCCCTTGCCGGCCAGCGGTCTGATCTGCGGCCAATGCCAGCGCTCACCCCCGGCATTCCAGCACGTGGTGGCACCCTGGACCTATGGCTTTCCGCTGGACAGCCTGATCAGCCGCTTCAAGCACCAGGGCAAATGGCCCCTGGGACAGATGCTGGCAAGCCTGCTGGGGCAATGCCTGCAAGACCGCTTCGACAATGCCGAACTGGCACGCCCCGACCGCCTGCTTCCCGTGCCGATGGCCACCAAGCGCTTGCGCCAGCGCGGTTACAACCAGGCAGCCATGCTCGCCCGCTGGCTGAGCCGGGGCCTCGACCTGCCCCTGGAGGAACGCCTGCTGCTGCGCCCCCATGACACCATCGCCCAGCAGCAACTGGACGCCAGGCAACGCCAGCGCAACCTGCTCAAGGCCTTTGCCCTGGCACCCGGTGTGCAGGTCCGGGGCCAGCACCTGGCATTGGTGGACGATGTGCTGACCACCGGCGCCACCGCCCACAGCCTGGCGCGCTTACTGATGGACGCCGGCGCGCGGCAGGTCGACGTGTATTGCCTGGCGCGCACGCCCAAGCCCGGTACATGACTTGACTCTGGCGGCGCCTGCCCGCAACGTCCTGTGCATTCCAAGCCAGTGTGCAGCCGTCCGCCATGCCTTTACCGTCTCTGTTGAGCCAACATATTGTCCGTCGCCCCCAGCGCATCGCATTGCTGCAACATATCGCCGAGCAGGGCTCCATCACCCGCGCCGCGAAAAGCGCCGGCTTGAGCTACAAGGCGGCGTGGGATGCCATCGATGAGTTGAACAATCTGGCGCAAAAGCCCCTGGTCGAACGCAGCGTCGGCGGCAAAGGCGGCGGTGGCGCACGGTTATCGGCAGAGGGCGAGCGGGTGTTGCGCCTGTATCAGCGCCTGCAGACCCTGCAGGCCCAGGTGCTGGAGGCGGCCGAAGACGCCAGCGACTTCAACCTGCTGGGCCGTCTGATGCTGCGCACCAGCGCGCGCAACCAGTTGCACGGCCAGGTGATTGCCATCGATAGCCATGGCCGCAATGATCGGGTACGCCTGGAACTGGCCGGTGGCTTGCCCCTTGATGCACAGATCACCCATGACAGCACCCTGCGCCTGGAACTGGAAGCCGGAACGCAAGTCGTGGCATTGATCAAGGCTGGCTGGCTGGAACTGATCGCGGCTGACCAGGTGCCGGCGCCTGGATTCAACTGCATGGGCGGTGTGGTCGAGGCCATTCTTGATGCCGATGATGGCCCCAGTGAGGTGCGCATCACCTTGCCCAATGGCCTGGTGCTGTGTGCACTGGCGGCACCCGAGCAGCTCAAGGCGCTGGCGGCGAGTGAAGGCACGCGGGTGCAGGTGCAGTTTGCGCCGAGCAATGTACTGTTGGGCACGCCGGTTTAGGTGATCTTTAGGGCCTCATCGCGGGCCAGCCCGCTCCCACATTTGAGCGGTGTACACAGAAACACTGTGGGAGCGGGCTGGCCCGCGAGGGCGATCGTACACACACCACCTATCTCTGGCCCGGTGCGCTACCATACCCGGCCGGACGCAGCGACCTGCTGCGCGCAGGAGTTCGCATGGCCCACCCGTTTGAAACATTGACCCCCGACCTGGTTCTCGATGCTGTCGAAAGCATCGGCTTTCTCAGCGACGCCCGCGTATTGGCGCTCAACAGCTACGAAAACCGCGTGTATCAGGTTGGCATCGAAGACGGCGAGCCACTGATCGCCAAGTTCTACCGGCCCCAACGCTGGACCCAGGAAGCGATTCTCGAAGAACACCGTTTCACCTTCGAACTGGCCGAGTGCGAAGTCCCGGTCGTGGCGCCGATGATCCATAACGGCGAAAGCCTGTTCGAACACGCGGGCTTCCGTTTCGCCCTGTTTCCCCGTCGGGGCGGCCGGGCGCCGGAGCCGGGCAATCTCGATCAGTTGTACCGCCTCGGGCAGTTGCTCGGCCGTTTGCATGCGGTCGGTGCCACCCGCCCCTTCGAACATCGCGAAGCCCTGGGGGTGAAGAACTTCGGCCATGACTCCCTGAACACGTTGCTTGAAGGCAACTTCATTCCCAAAAGCCTGTTGCCCGCCTACGAGTCCGTGGCCCGCGACCTGCTCAAGCGCGTGGAAGATGTGTACAACGCCACGCCGCATAAAAACATCCGCATGCATGGCGACTGCCACCCCGGCAACATGATGTGCCGCGATGAGATGTTCCATATCGTCGACCTCGACGACTGTCGCATGGGCCCGGCCGTGCAGGATGTGTGGATGATGCTTGCCGGTGATCGCCAGGAGTGCCTGGGGCAGTTGTCGGAGTTGATGGATGGCTACCAGGAATTCCACGACTTCGATCCTCGTGAGCTGGCGTTGATCGAACCCCTGCGCGCCCTGCGCCTGATGCACTACAGCGCCTGGCTGGCGCGACGCTGGGATGACCCGGCGTTCCCCCACAGCTTCCCGTGGTTCGGTAGCGAGCGGTATTGGGGCGACCAGGTGCTGGCGCTACGCGAGCAATTGGCGGCACTCAACGAAGAGCCCCTGAAACTCTTCTGACCCTGTAGGAGCCTGCTTGCCGGCAATGACGTCCTCAACGGCCCCACCCAACCCGAGGGGCCCCGCCGCCGGCAAGCCGGCGCCTACAAGTTTTGCGCTGATTGCGTTTTCAGCACACATTTCCTGACAAACATCCTTACAATTGCAGCATTGTTAGCTGCCTAAGCAAGGATTTTGCATGCAAGCCGCCAACCCGCGTCGCGGGTACATCCTGGGCCTGAGCGCCTACATCATCTGGGGCCTGTTCCCCCTCTACTTCAAAGCCATCGCCAGCGTGCCGGCCGCCGAAATCATCGTCCACCGCGTACTGTGGTCGGCGCTGTTCGGCGGTTTGCTGTTGCTGGTGTGGAAACACCCTGGCTGGTGGCGCGAACTGCGGGACAACCCCAAGCGCCTGGCGATCCTGGCCTTGAGCGGCTCGCTGATCGCGGGCAACTGGCTGACCTATGTGTGGTCGGTCAACAGTGGGCGCATGCTGGAAGCCAGCCTGGGTTACTACATCAACCCACTGGTCAACGTCCTGCTGGGCATGCTGATCCTCGGCGAACGCCTGCGGCGCCTGCAATGGGTGGCCGTGGCACTGGCTGCCGTGGGTGTGGCGCAACAGGTGTGGCAGGTAGGGAGTCTGCCGTGGGTATCCCTGGTGCTGGCGCTGACCTTTGGTTTCTATGGCTTGATCCGCAAGCAGGCGCCGGTGAAGGCGCTGCCCGGCCTGGTGGTGGAAACCTGGATGCTGGTGCCGATTGCCCTGGCGTGGCTGTTGCTCAACCCCACCGCCCATAGCGCCAATATGGCGTTCTGGAGCACATCCGAGGCCTGGTGGCTGGTGGCGGCGGGCCCGGTGACCTTGATCCCGCTGGTGTGTTTCAACGCGGCGGCGCGGCACTTGCCGTATACCACGCTCGGCTTCCTCCAGTACCTGGCGCCGACCCTGGTGCTGCTGCAGGCAGTGCTGCTGTTCGACGAACACATGACCCCCGCCAGCCTGGTGGCGTTCGTGTTTATCTGGGCTGGGCTGGCGGTCTATAGCATCGATGCGTGGCTCAGCCTGCGCAAGCGCTGATCAAATAACGAACAAACCTCTGCAAGCCACGGCGTGCGTGGCTTGCAGGGTTTCACCCCAAGGTTATCCACAACCTGATCCCCGGCGTTTGTGCACAAGCCGTTGAAATTGCTCGTTTTTTGCTCAGTTCACGGCAAAGCCCGGCCGGCGTGGCCTGGCGTCAGGTCTCTACAGGTTATCCACAGGCCCATGCAAGATTTCCATGAACAACCCTGTGGGCAGTCACTCCTCACTGCGCAGTTGCAATTCCACCATTAGATCGTCGGCCAGGGTCTCCAAGGCGGCTTGCAGCGTGTCCAGCGCCAGGCTGGCCGGAACTGCCAGCGCAGCTTCGGCGTGAAACAACGGGTCGCTGCTCATGGGTGCCGGGCGCACGTCGGTACTCAGGCGCTCCAGGTTGACCCCTTGCTTGCTCAACAGCGCGGTGATCTCGCGCACGATCCCCGGCCGGTCATTGCCCACCAGGGTCATCAGGATCGGCTTGCTTGCCGATGCCTGCGCGCCACCGCTTTCACCCACCAGTACACGGATACCCTGGGTGGACAGGTCCTCCAGGGCGCTGACCAGTTCACTGCGGTTTTCCATCGGCACGCTGACCCGCAGGATCCCGGCAAACTGTCCGGCCATATGGGCCATGCGACTTTCCAGCCAGTTACCACCGCGCTCGGCAATGCAGTGGGCAACACGTTCAACCACGCCGGGCTTGTCGGCAGCGATGACGGTGAGTACGAGATGGTCCATGGCAACAGCCCTCTTGTTGTGGATTAGCCAGTATAGGCAGACGAGCTCATGTAGGCGCCGGCTTGCCGGCGATGGGGCCCTCGGGTTCGGTGGCGTCGTTGAGGATGCCATCGCCGGCAAGCCGGCGCCTACATGGGCCGTGTGGCGGCGAAGAAAAACAAATCGTGTACCATTTTTATATTTATCTGGAACAATCTATTGGTTTTTTGAGAACATCCCATACCCCGCTGTGACCGTACAACCAAAGTGGGTCGCTAAACGACGTATTTAGTCTAATTTTCACAACCGCAACTCATCATGTAGTATGCCTCGACGCGCACTACATAACGTTAGGTCGATGTCTGCCCAGGCGCCGTCATAACCCCGAACACCCCGTCAGCAAGCCTTGCGCCGTTGATTGGAACCACCCAGCCGCCGTTGATGGCATGTACTGGTGCCTTGGGTTTGTGGTTTAAATGGCCAAAGGCTTCATTGGTAAATTGAAAAGCTGAAAAGCGAATTAGCTCCGCAGAGTGAGGCAAGCAATGACTGAACACGTTCAAGTCGGTGGCCTGCAGGTCGCCAAAGTCCTGTTCGACTTCGTGAACAACGAAGCCATTCCCGGTACCGGCCTGACCGCCGACCAGTTCTGGGCCGGCGCCGACAAGGTCATCCACGACCTGGCACCGAAGAACAAAGCCCTACTCGCCAAACGCGACGATTTCCAAGCGCGGATCGATGCCTGGCACCAGACCCACGCCGGCCAGGCCCACGACGCGGTGGCCTACAAAGCCTTCCTGCAAGACATTGGCTACCTGCTGCCAGAAACGGCTGATTTCCAGGCAACCACACAAAACGTCGATGACGAAATCGCCCGCATGGCCGGCCCTCAGCTGGTGGTGCCGGTGATGAATGCGCGGTTCGCCCTCAACGCCTCCAACGCCCGCTGGGGCTCGCTGTACGACGCGCTGTATGGCACCGACGCCATCAGCGAGGCCGACGGCGCCGAGAAAGGCCAGGGCTACAACAAAGTACGGGGTGACAAGGTGATCGCCTTCGCCCGCGCCTTCCTCGACGAAGCCGCACCGCTCACCGCCGGCAGCCATGTCGACGCCACCGGCTACAAGATCGTCGATGGCAAGTTGGTGGTCAGCCTCAAGGGCGGCAGCAACAGCGGCCTGCGCAGCGACGCCCAACTGATCGGCTACCAGGGTGATGCCACCCAGCCAATCGCCATCTTGTTGAAGCACAACGGCCTGCACTTCGAAATCCAGGTCGACGCCAGCACCCCGGTCGGCCAGACCGACGCGGCCGGCGTCAAAGACATCCTGATGGAAGCCGCACTGACCACCATCATGGACTGCGAAGACTCCGTCGCGGCCGTCGATGCCGATGACAAGGTGGTGATCTACCGCAACTGGCTCGGCCTGATGAAGGGCGACCTGGCCGAAGAAGTGGCCAAGGGCGGCAAGACCTTTACCCGTACCATGAACGCCGACCGTACCTACACCGGTGTCGACGGCAATGCGGTGACCCTGCATGGCCGCTCGCTGCTGTTCGTGCGTAACGTGGGCCACCTGATGACCATCGACGCCATCCTCGATGCCCAGGGCAATGAAGTACCCGAAGGCATCCTCGACGGCCTGATCACCAGCCTGGCGGCGATCCATAGCCTCAACGGCAACAACAGCCGCAAGAACAGCCGCACCGGCTCCGTGTACATCGTCAAGCCGAAGATGCACGGCCCGGAAGAGGCTGCCTTCACCAACGAACTGTTCGGCCGTATCGAAGACGTGCTGGCCCTGCCGCGCAATACCCTCAAGGTCGGGATCATGGACGAGGAGCGCCGCACCACGGTCAACCTCAAGGCCTGTATCAAGGCCGCCAGCGAGCGCGTGGTGTTTATCAACACCGGTTTCCTCGACCGTACCGGCGACGAAATCCACACCTCCATGGAAGCGGGCGCGATGGTGCGCAAAGCCGCCATGAAGGCCGAAAAATGGATCGGTGCCTACGAGAACTGGAACGTCGATATCGGCCTGAGTACCGGCTTGCAAGGCCGCGCACAGATCGGTAAAGGCATGTGGGCGATGCCCGACCTGATGGCCGCCATGCTGGAGCAGAAGATCGCTCACCCGCTGGCCGGGGCCAACACCGCATGGGTACCGTCGCCGACAGCGGCAGCGTTGCATGCGCTGCACTATCACAAGGTTGACGTGTTTGCCCGCCAGGCCGAACTGGCCAAGCGCGAGCGCGCTTCGGTGGACGATATCCTGACCATTCCCCTGGCGCAGAATACCGATTGGGCCGAGGAAGAAATCCGCAACGAACTGGACAACAACGCCCAGGGCATCCTCGGTTATGTCGTGCGCTGGATCGACCAGGGCGTGGGTTGTTCGAAAGTGCCGGATATCAACGATGTGGGCCTGATGGAAGACCGCGCCACCCTGCGTATCTCCAGCCAGCACATCGCCAACTGGCTGCGCCATGGCGTGGTCAGCGAAGCCCAGGTCATGGAAAGCCTCAAGCGCATGGCGCCGGTGGTGGATCGGCAGAATGCCGGGGACGCGCTGTACCGTCCTTTGGCCCCGGACTTCGACAGCAATATCGCGTTCCAGGCAGCGGTGGAGTTGGTGATTGAAGGAACCAAGCAACCTAACGGGTACACCGAGCCGGTGTTGCATCGTCGGCGTCGGGAGTTCAAGGCCAAGAATGGTCTGTGACTGAACCCTGAAACATAAAAAAGCCCCGGTCGTGAGACCGGGGCTTTTTCTTGGGGGGTTGCAACTGGACCGTGCTGGAGGCACCGCAGGCAAGCCAGCACCTGCATTTGACCGAGTTGCCGGCTGGGGCTGCAATCGAATGTGGGAGCTGGCTTGCCTGCGATAACGCCAGCCCAATCACCACAGGATTAAGAAGCCATCCCCAACTCGCGCTTGACCATCCTCGCCAACTTCACGCTATCAATGGGCTTGAGCAGAAAGTCCACCACGCTCAAATGCATGGCGTCGATCACATCCGGCGCTTCGGCATCCCCGGACATGACGATGATCGGCAAGGCCGCGCGGGTGGACTCACGCACCTGGCGAATCAATTCCAGGCCATTGCTGGGGGCCATGCGCAGGTCGGTGATCAACAGCCCGATGGAAGTGCTCGATTGCAATAACTCCCACGCTGCCTCACCACTGTCTGCCGTCATGCACCGAATGCCGTCCAGCCCGAGAATTTCTGCCAGCAGTTCCCGGGCGTCTTTATCATCATCGACGATCAGTACCCGCTGCGGCGGTAAGTCCGGCTCCAGCATCACGGCGCTCAGCGCCTCGCGCTCGGCATCACTCAAAATATCTTGGTCGGGCATAGGTTTCTCGGCAGTTCTTCGCTCAATCTCCCAGCACAGTAGTCAGACATCGCCGGAAGGGCGAACAATGTGCACTTCGTCGGATAGTTTTCCTAGTGGGCGTTCTACGGGTCTGGACGATATTCATGTAAGGTTTTTCCTTAGTCATCGACGGCCTTATAGCTACCTAGACTTACGTCCAATGGGCACCCGTCGCGTGGGGGTCGACCATGAGGGACGATAACGACAAAAACTGCGGTCATGGTTATGAGTAAAGCTGATGCTTTCACCCAGGCAGGAAAAACTGCGGTGTTGCAGAACATTCACGGCACCCTGCAATTTCTGCAACGGTTCCCTCCCTTCAACCAGATGGAAAACGCCCACCTGGCGTTTCTGGTGGAGCAGTGCCAATTACGCTTCTACGGCCCCGGCGAGAGTATTCTCAAGCCGTCGGCAGGCCCGGTGGAGCACTTCTATATCGTCAAGCAGGGGCGCGTGGTCGGCCAGCGCCCTGACTCGACCGAAACCACCTTCGAAATCGCCACCGGAGAATGCTTTCCCCTGGCCGCCTTGCTGGGGGAGCGGGCGACCCGTACCGAGCACAAGGCCGCCGAAGACACCTTCTGCCTGCAATTGAACAAACCGGCGTTTATCAAACTGTTTGCCCTGTCCGGGCCGTTCCGCGATTTTGCCTTGCGCGGGGTCAGCAGCCTGTTGGATCAGGTCAACCAGCAAGTCCAGCAGAAAGCCGTGGAGAACCTTGGCACCCAGTATTCGCTCAATACTCGCCTGGGCGAGTTGGCCATGCGGCACCCGGTGACGTGCAGCCCACTGACGCCACTGCGTGAGGCGGTCACGCTGATGCATGAACAGCAGGTTGGCAGCATCGTAGTGGTCAATGAACACAAGGCGCCCCTGGGGATTTTCACCTTGCGTGACCTGCGCCATGTCGTGGCCGACGGCATCAGCGACTTCACCCAGGCCATCGAACGCCATATGACCCAGGCGCCATTTTTTCTCAGCCCGGATCACAGCGCCTTTGACGCGGCGATTGCCATGACCGAACGGCACATCGCCCATGTGTGCCTGGTCAAGGATCGGCGCCTGTGTGGCGTGGTGTCCGAGCGTGATCTGTTTTCCCTGCAACGGGTGGACCTGGTGCACCTGGCCCGCACCATTCGCAATGCGCCGCGGGTGGAAAACCTGGTGGCGATCCGTGGCGAGATCGGCCAACTGGTGGAGCGCATGCTGGCCCACGGCGCATCCTCGACCCAGATCACCCATATCATCACCCTGCTTAACGATCACACGGTGTGCCGGGTCATCGAACTGAGCATCGCCGACAAGGGCGACCCCGGCGTGCCCTTCAGTTGGCTGTGTTTCGGCAGCGAAGGCCGCCGCGAGCAGACGCTGCATACCGACCAGGACAACGGCATCCTGTTCGACGCCCGGGACGCCGCCCAGGCCGCCGAAATTCGCGGCCTGCTGCTGCCGCTGGCACAGCAGATCAACCAGAGCCTGGCGCTGTGCGGCTTTACCCTGTGCAAGGGCAATATCATGGCCGGCAACCCCGAGCTGTGCCTGTCCCGCGCCGAATGGGCCCGGCGCTTTGCCGCGTTTATCCGCGAGGCTACGCCGCAGAACCTGCTCAAATCCAGCATCTACTTCGATCTGCGAGTGGTGTGGGGCGATGAACAGGGCTGCGAGCAACTGCGCCAGGGCATGCTTGCACAGGTCGAGGACAATCGCCTGTTCCAACGGATGATGGCCGAGAACGCCTTGCGCCAGCGCCCACCCGTGGGGCGTTTCCGTGACTTCGTGCTCACACGCAACGGCTCGGACAAGGCCACCCTGGACCTCAAGGTACAGGGCCTGACGCCGTTCGTAGACGGTGCACGCCTGCTGGCCCTGGCCAATGGGATCGCTGCCAACAACACCCTGGAGCGCCTGCGCCAACTGGTGGACAAAGAGGTGATCGAGCGCCTGGACGGCGCGGCCTATGAAGAGGCCTACCACTTTATCCAGCAAACCCGTATGCAGCAGCATCAGTTACAGACCCGCGAGAACCAGCCGTACTCCAACCGGGTCGACCCCGACAGCCTCAACCACCTGGACCGGCGCATCCTGCGCGAATCCCTGCGCCAGGCGCAGCGCCTGCAAAGCAGCCTGGCCCTGAGGTATCAACTGTGAGCCTGTTCAGTTGGCTGCGCCCTCCCCGGCCGGGGCTGGATGAGCATCAACAAGCGCGGCGGCAACAACTGCCAGCGCCCGGCGTGCTCGGCGACACTACCCTGCGCGACCAGCGCTGGGTGGTCCTGGACCTGGAAACCAGCGGCCTGAACCTCAATCGCGACCAGGTGCTGTCGATTGGCGCGGTGGTGATCGAAGACGGTGCCATCGACTTCTCCCAGCAATTTGAACGCACCCTGCTGCGGGCGCAAACCAAACTCAGCCCCAGCGTATTGATCCACGGCCTCGGCCCCAGCGCGATCGCCGCCGGTTGCGATCCAGCCGAGGCGTTGCTGGACTTCATGGACTTTGTCGGCGACAGCCCGCTGCTCGCGTTCCATGCGCCGTTCGACCAGCACATGCTCGGCCGGGCGCTCAAGGACAGCCTGGGTTACCGCCTGGCCCATCCGTTCCTTGATGTGGCGGACCTGGCGCCGCTGCTGTGCCCTCAAGCGCATATTCGCGAAGCGGGACTGGATGACTGGATCGCCCACTTCAACCTGCAAGTCGGTGAACGCCATCACGCCAGCGCCGATGCCCTGGCCACCGCTGAGTTGATGTTGATTCTGTTCAGCCGCGCCCGCCAGCAAGGGCTCGACAGCCCCGCAGCGTTGCAACAGCGCCTGAGCCAGTGGAAACGTCGCCAGCAAGCCCCGTCCTTCTAACCCCCCCTTGTAGGAGCCAGCTTGCCGGCGATGAGGCCCTTGAGTCTTACTCTGACATAAACCGGTGCCATCGCCGGCAGGGTTGTGGTGCCATCATCCGACCAACGCCAATTGCGCAGCCTCATCGCCTCTGCCACAATCGCGAATAATTCTCGTTATTTTAAACTTGCCGATTGGTGATGCCTTGTCGTCAGCCCAAAGTCCCCACCGTGAGCTTGTTGGCACGTTGTACCGTGACCATCGCGGCTGGCTGCTGGCATGGCTGCGACGCAACGTGGCCTGCCCAAGCCGGGCCGAGGACCTGAGCCAGGACACCTTCATGCGCCTGCTGGGCCGTGAAGAACTGCGCGAACCCCGCGAGCCCCGGGCGTTTCTGGTAGCCATCGCCAAGGGCCTGCTGTTCGACTATTTTCGCCGCGCCGCCCTGGAACAGGCCTACCTCACCGAATTGATGCTGATCCCGGAAAGCGAACACCCTTCCCCGCAAGAACAACACCTGATCCTCGAAGACCTCAAGGCCATCGACCGCCTGCTGGGCAAACTCTCCAGCAAGGCCCGCGCCGCCTTCCTCTACAACCGTCTCGATGGCCTGGGCCACGCCGAAATCGCCCAGCGCCTGGGGGTTTCCGTGCCCCGCGTGCGGCAGTACCTGGCCCAGGGCATTCGCCAGTGCTACATCGCACTGTATGGCGAGCCCCTGTGACTCAGGCCAGTTCCAAACCGGTTTCGGCACGAGTGCTGGATGCTGCGATTGCCTGGCAACTGTCCCTGGATTCCGGGGATCGCAGCGCCGTGGAGCAGGAAGAATTCAATAAATGGCTGGCCAGCAGCGATGAGCACGCCCGCGCCTGGCGCCAACTGGGCATGCTCGACCAGCGCTTCAGCGTGGCCAGCGGCCCGGCACGGGCAGCGCTCCTGCAATCGCGGGAAAGTATCCGCCGGCGGGTGCGCAAGCTCGGCAGCGGGCTGGCCAGTGTGGTGCTGGTCTGCGGCCTGGCGCTGTTCGCCGGCCAGCGCTACGTGCCCATCAACTATTGGCTGGCCGACCAACGCACCGCCACCGGCGAACAGCGCACGCTGAAACTGGCGGATGGCACGCTGATCAACCTCAATACCCACAGTGCCATTGACGTGCGCTTTGACGAAAAACGCCGGGTGATTGTGTTGCAGGACGGCGAGATCCTCGTAGAGACCGGCCATAACGATGCCCGCCCCTTTATCGTCGAGACCCGCGACGGCAGCCTGCGCGCCCTGGGCACACGGTTTATCGTCAAGCGCGAGGACGACGGTACGCGGCTCAGCGTATTGCAGTCGGCCGTTGCAGCGCAGCCCGAGGCGTTGCATCAGGAGCAGGTGTTCAAGGAAGGCCAGCAGGTGTTGATGCGCCATGACGGCCTCGGCCCATTGCTGGCCGTTGCCCCCGGCACCGACGCCTGGACCCGCGGCATGCTGGTGGTGGACAACGCGCGGCTGGGGGACGTGGTCGAAGAACTCGGTCGCTACCGCACCGGCTACCTGGGTGTGGATAAAAACGTGGCAGACCTGCGGATTACCGGCAGTTTTCCGTTGCAGGACACCGACCTGGCCTTGAATGCCCTGCTGCCAACGTTGCCCGTCCAGATCCAGCAACGTACACCGTGGTGGGTGACGGTGGTACCAAAGGTCGCGGGTAACCCTTAGGGCCCTATCGCCGGCAATGAGGCCCTTAAAGCCCCCTATTTCCCCAGACAAAAAATATTTTCACCTCGCCCTATCACTTTTTGATTCTCGCTCGGCACACAGGCAATTGAGAAATATTTCCATTCAGGAGCCGCCCTATGTCCCGCACGCTAGACACCTTGTTGCGCCCCAGCCTGTTGGCCGTGGCCATCGCCCTCACTGCCCCGCTGGCCAGCACTGCGCTGATCGCCGCCGAGCAGGCGTCCAGCGTACGGGCCTACAACCTGCCTGCCGCGCCCCTGGCCAGCACCCTGAACCAGATCGCCAGCCAGGCCGGCCTGGCACTGACCCTCAACCCAGCACTGGCAGCCGGCAAGACCTCGGCCCCGGTCAAGGGCCAGTTCGATGCCCAGGGTGCATTGCGCGAAGCCTTGCGCGGCAGTGGCTTGCAGCTGGAGCAAAGCAGCGCCGGGACCTTCACCCTGGTGGCCATTCCGGAGGGGGTTGTAGCGCTGCCGGAGACCAACATCACCGGGCAGGGCGATTTTGAAAGTGCATGGGGCCCGGTGGAAGGTTATGTCGCTACGCGCACGGCGGCTGGCACCAAGACCGATACAGCCCTGGTAGAAGCACCGCGCTCGATTTCCGTTGCCACCCGCCAGCAAATGCAGGACCGCAACGTCCAGAACCTGGATGACGCGGTCAAATACATGCCCGGCATTGTTTCCGCCAGCTACGGTAGCGACACCCGCTATGACTGGATGCGTGTACGTGGCTTTGAACCCACGCACTTCCTCGACGGCCTGCCATTGCCGCGCGGCGTGTACGCCAACCCGAAAGCCGAAACCTGGAACCTTGACCGCCTCGCCCTGCTGCGCGGCCCGGCCTCATCGGTCTACGGCCAGACCCCGCCGGGCGGCCTGCTGGATATGGTCAGCCGGCGTCCCAGCGCAGAGTCGAGCAATGCCATCCAGGTGCAGTACGGCAGCGACAACTACCGCCAGATCAACTTCGCCAGCACCGGCAAGATCGATGATGACGGTCAGTTTCTTTACGGCCTCAGCGGCGTGGTGCGCGACGCCGGCACCCAGGTCGATCACATCGACAACAAACGCTACAACATCGCGCCGAGCCTGACCTGGAACATCGATACCGACACCAAGCTGACCCTGCTCTCGCAATTCACCCGTGACGATACCGGCGCTACCAGCCAGTTCCTGCCGATCGTGGGCACCAAGATCAGATCGCCTCTGGGCAAGGTGTCGCACCACAAGAACCTGGGCGACCCGGACTACGAGTTCTACGACCGCACTTACTATGCAATGGGCTACGCCTTCGAGCACCGTTTCAACGATACCTGGCAGTTCAAGCAAAACCTGCGCTACACCAAGTCGGAGCTGTCGTTCCAACAACTGACCGTGGGTGCCTATGCCTGGTCCCCGGTAGATGCGGCTGGCAACATCAGCCGCTCCTCAACCAATGTGGACGAGGACATCGCTCAGTTTGCAGTGGACAACAATTTCCAGGCTGACTTCGCTACCGGCAACATCAACCACACGGTGCTGATCGGCCTGGATCACCAGCGTACCGACTCCTCCTATCTGTCTATTTTCGGCACTGCGGGGACCGTTAACATTTACAAACCGGTTTATGGGCAGCCCATTGAGCGTCCGGCGCGCAAGGACGCGTTCTATGACTACGACCAGAAAACCGTACAGACCGGCCTCTATGTGCAGGACCAGATGGCCCTGGACAAGTGGCGCCTGACCCTCGGTGGCCGTGAAGACTGGGTGCACCAAGGCACCACGTACCTCAACAAGAGCGACGCGACCAACACCGACCGCAGCAAGAACTTCAGTGGCAACGCGGCGCTGAGCTATGTGTTCGACTCAGGTTTTGTACCGTACCTTTCCTATGCCGAGTCATTCCAGCCAGCGAGTAACGCCAGCGTCGACCCGGTCAAGTCGTACAAACCTACCGAAGGCAAGCAATGGGAACTGGGGATCAAGTACCAGCCACCCGGCAGCAACACTCTCCTTAGCGCAGCGGTTTACGACCTGACCCAGAAAAACGTACTGGTTACCCGGTTCGGCTCGGCTGGCGAGTCGATCACCGACCAGGCCGGCGAAGTGAAGGTCAAGGGTCTGGAGCTGGAAGCGGTGTCTGACGTGACCGAGAACCTCAAGGTCATCGCCGCCTACACCCTGGCCAAATCCGAGGTGCAGACCGGTATCTACAAAGGCAACCGCCTGCAACTGATGCCTAACCAACAAGCCTCCCTGTGGACCGACTACACCTGGCACGACGGTGTGCTCGACGGTTTCGGCATTGGCGCGGGTGCCCGCTATACCGGCAATACCTATGGTGACCAAGGCAACACCTGGCTGGGCAAGGCCGATGCCTACACCGTGTTCGATGCCTCCGTGCATTACGACCTTGGCCGCCTCGACAACAGCCTCAAGGGCGCTTCGGTGAAGTTGAACGCCACCAACCTGTTCGACAAGCAGTACATCTCCACCTGCGATGCCTCTTATTGCTACTACGGCGATCAGCGCAGTGTCGTCGCCAG
The DNA here is from genome assembly GCF_000730425.1 of Pseudomonas fluorescens. NCBI lineage: Bacteria > Pseudomonadati > Pseudomonadota > Gammaproteobacteria > Pseudomonadales > Pseudomonadaceae > Pseudomonas > Pseudomonas fluorescens. The sequence goes on from NZ_CP008896.1 coordinate 3,341,832, forward strand.
TGCCACCTATCAGTGGTAATGCACTGAGTTAACCTGCTCCACAGCCAGGCCGCCCCGATGGGCGGCTTTGGCTTGCCTGAAGGCTATGAAATGAAAAGCACAACCATCCGCCGCTGGTCCTTCATCCATACCTGGACCAGCCTGATCTGCACCGTGTTCCTGCTAATGCTGGCGCTGACCGGCCTGCCGTTGATCTTTCACCACGAGATCGATCACCTGCTGGGCAACGAGCCCGAGCTCAAGCAGATGCCGGCCGATACGCCGCAGCTCAACCTTGAGCAACTGGTGGCCAAGGCCCAGGCCCATCGCCCTGGCGAAGCCATGCAGTACCTGGCCTGGGATGAAGACGACAAGAACGGCGTGATTGCAATCATGGCCGCCACCGCCGGCACCGAGCCGAACGCGTCCCATACCTTCATGCTCGACGCGCGCACCGGCGAAAGTGTGGAGATGCCCTCGGCCAATGGTGGCTTGACGATGTTCCTGCTGCGCCTGCACGTGGATATGTTCGCCGGCCTGCCGGGCAAGTGGCTGCTGGCGTTCATGGGGGTGCTGTTTGTACTGGCGATTGTTTCCGGCACGGTGTTGTACCTGCCATTCATGCGCCGTTTGAAGTTCGCCACGGTGCGCCAGGACAAGTCCACGCGCCTGCGCTGGCTGGACCTGCATAACCTGATTGGCGTCGTGACCCTGACCTGGGCGCTGGTGGTTGGCGTCACGGGGGTGATTAGCGCCTGTGCCGACCTGATCATCGCCGCCTGGCGCAATGACAGCCTCACCGCGATGATCGAGCCCTACAAAAACGCGCCGCCGCTGACCTTGCGTGCGCCGGCCACCGACCTGCTGAAAATCGCCGAACAGGTCGCGCCGGGCATGACACCCGATTTTATTGCGTTCCCCGGTACGCGCTTTTCCAGCGAGCACCATTACGCGGTGTTCATGAAAGGCAGCACGCACCTGACTTCGCACCTGCTGACGCCGGTGCTGATCGACGCCAGCGACCTGAGCGTCACCGCCGTGGCCGAACGGCCGTGGTACATGGACGCCATGGGCATGTCCCAGCCCCTGCACTTTGGCGACTACGGCGGCATGCCGATGAAAATCCTCTGGGCCGTGCTGGATGTGCTGACCATCATCGTGCTGGGCAGCGGCGTCTACCTGTGGCTGGTACGGCGCAAGGCGGCCCAGTCATGAGGCCACGGCAGTCGAATTTCTGGAAAGTGTTCGGGATTCCGCTGGGGATCGGCTTGCTCAGTGCTGCGGGGTTGTTTGCGGCGCTGTTGGGGGATGGGGTTTGGGATTCCCTTAGCTGGCTGGGGCTTGGGATACCTGCTGTCATCGGCGTCCGGGGCTTGATGCGGCGGTCGTGAGGACGCCATCGCAGGCAAGCCAGCGCCCACAATTTGATGTGTGAACACCGTCAAATGCAGGCGCTGGCCTGCCAGCGATGAGGCCCGCAAAAACAACCAGATCCCCCTCGCCAGTCACCTCGCAACTGTCTAGGCTATGGTCGACCTTTTCCGAGGATTACCCATGTCCGCGCCCAGCATGACGCTGTTCCAGCACCCCGCTTCGCCGTTTGTCCGCAAAGTCCTGGTTCTGCTCCACGAAACCGGCCAGCAAGACCGGGTCGCCCTGGAGACCGTGTTGGTCACGCCGGTCAACCCGGTCCCCACGCTGAACGAAGGTAACCCGGTCGGCAAGATCCCGGCCCTGCGCCTGGCCGATGGCAATGTGTTGCACGACAGCCGCGTGATCCTCGATTACTTCGACCACCAGCACGTCGGCAACCCGCTGATCCCGCGTGACGGCTCGGCCCGCTGGCGGCGCCTGACCCTGGCCTCGATCGCCGACGCGGTCATGGATGCGGCCGTCCTGATACGCTACGAAACCGCCCTGCGCCCGGCGCAGAAGCAGTGGGAAAGTTGGCTGCAAGAACAGCGCAACAAGATCCGCCGTGCCCTGGCCGAGCTGGAACGGGACGCTATCGCCGAGTTGGCCTGCCATTTCGACATCGCGTCTATCAGCGTCGCCTGCGCCTTGGGTTACGTGGATTTCCGCCACCCCGGCCTGCAGTGGCGCTCAAGCAATCCCAAGCTGGCGGCCTGGTACGCCGAGGTCAGCCAGCGGCCTTCGATGCTGGCGACTCAACCTGCGGCCTGATCCGTACCCTCCCTGCAGGAGCGAGCAGGCTCGCGAAGGTATTCCGAGGGGGATGCACTTTTTTCGCGAGTACGCTTGCTCCTTCGGGGGGCGGGGAGACAGGCCACGATCATCGCCAGCAACTCGCCCCTCTCCCGCCGATCTTCCCGTAACCCGATCATTGCACCGCCTCCAGCTCAAATGCCAATGGCTCGGCTGCCTTGCGCTTGCCTACGCCATACCAGTCCAGTTTGCGCGTCAACACCATCACCGTGCCCAGCAGCCCGAACACCAACAGCGAGCCCATCAGCAGCGCGTAATCCTCGGCACTCAACAGCCCGTACAACAAGCCATACAGCGCTGCCAATCCTGCCGAAAACCCCAGGCCGTGGGCCACGTTGCGCAGCACATGGCACACATAAAAGCCGATCAGCAACACACAGGCACTGGCCGAGATCAGGTACGCCAGGGCAAAGCCGATATGCTCAGACAGCGACAACAACAGCAGGTAGAAAAACGCCAGGGCCATCCCCACCAACGCGTACTGGATCGGGTGCACCGCCAGGCTCTTGAGCACTTCGAACAGGAAGAAGCCGGCGAACGTCAGGGCGATAAACAGCAGCGCATATTTGATCGCGCGATCGCTCTTGAGGTACTGGTCCACTGGGTCGATGAAGTTCACGCCAAAGCTGCGCTCGTTGAAGTCATCGCAGCGGCTGCCGACTACGCAGCCGTACAGCGACTCTTCAAGGTTGGTGGAGAAAAACGACGTCTGCCAGTTGGCGGTAAAGCCTTGATCAGTGATATCGCGCTGCACCGGCAGGAAGTTGCCGACAAAGCTGGGATGAGGCCAGTTGGAGGCCAGCGTGACCACACTGGTCTTGCCCACCGGCAGCACTTGCAGTTGTTCGGTACCTTGCAGGCGCAGGTCGAACGCGAAGTCCAGCGGTGCAGGGTTCTTGCTGTCCTGGGCGGGCAGCGGGACATGCACCCCGGCGCCAAGAAAACTCACTTGGGTGCCCGGGGCAAACTCCAGGCGCTGGCTGCCCAGCTCCAGCTTCAGGGCGTTTTCAATCCCGCGGATGTCGCTGATACCCACCGCGAGGAACGCCTGCTCGAACGTATAATCGGCAAAATTTTCCTTGATCCCCATCTGCGCCGGCAGCACAAAACGGCCACTGATGCGGTTGTCAGCATGGAACAGCCGCGCCTGATAAATCCCCCGCGCCCGCAGTTCGGTCTGCACCTTGCCGTCGAGTTCGAAATGCTCCGGCAGGAAGTACAGGCGGCCTTGCTCTTCGCTGAGCACTTCATAGCGTTTGTTCAGTTTTTCATTGAGCTTCCACTCACGCACAATCTTGCGATACGGCACCACCATCAACGGCCCACTCACCTGCTGGCTGTAGCTGGAGCTGCGGGCAATGTCCATCAGCACGCCGTCGCGCAGGGCCTGGCGGTCGTTGATGATGCCGTTGATCATCAACAACGGAATCAGCAATAGCAGGATCAGCAGCGCGATGGCGCCCAGTTTGAATAGCAGGCTGCGGTTCATGGGTCTCTCCCGGTTTTGATGGGGAGAGTCTGGCCACGGCCTGTGGGCGATTTATGAGGGTAATGTGGAGACTGTGTGGAGATGCAGCACCACTTGCACCCCACCCGGCACGTTGCCGATCTGCAATGAGCCGCCGTGCAACTTCACCACTTCTTCGACAAAGTTCAGGCCCAGGCCCGTACTTTTTCGCCCGCTGGCCGGGCGTGGCAACGAATAGAAGCGCTCGCTCAGGCGTGGCAGGGCGTATTCGGGGATCGGCTCGGCCTGGTTGAACAGGCGCACCTCGACATCCTGATCCCGCCGCTGGGCGCTGAAGCGCAGGGTGCCGCCGTACGGCGTAAAGTCCAAGGCGTTTTCCAGCAGATTGCCCAGGGCCTGGCGCAGCAGAAACGGCTCGCCATAGAGCTTTACGTCAGCCTCGATCAGCCGCTCGACCTGCAACCCGGCCTGCTCGATCCGTGCGCATTGCGCCTTGAGGACTTCATCCACCAAGGCGGCCAAAGGCACCGGGGTCTGCTGCTCAAGCCCCTGGCGTTGCTCGACCTGGGCCAGGTTCAACAGACGCTCGATCAACTGCTGCAGGCGCGCGCTTTCGCTGGCGATATTGCCGACAAACCGTTGCTGCTGGGCAGGCGTCATCTCCCCCTGCAACAACTCCGCCGCACCACGAATCGCAGCCAACGGGCTTTTCAGTTCGTGGGTCAGGGTATGTACATAACGCTCGACATAAGCCTTGCCTTCCAGTTGCGTGCGCATGTGCTCCACCGCGGTGGACAATTGCGCCAGCTCGCCACCGCGATAGTGTGGCAACTCGGCACGCCGGCCTTCGCTGACGGCTTGGGCATAGAGGGTCAGGCGCCGCAGTGCAGCACTCAGCCACCACGACAACAGCGCCCCCAGCAACAGGCCCAGCGCCACCAGGCCAGCCCCGTACCACAGCAGACGGCGCTCGGTACGGTCGACATAGGGTTGCAGCGAACTGTTGGGCTTGGCCACGGTGACCGCGCCGATGATCTGCCCGTTATCACGGATCGGCGCGCCAACGTGCATCACCGACGAGGCCGGGTCATTGGCATCGCTGCGGGTCGAGCGGGCGCCATACTCGCCGCGCAGGGTCAGGTACACATCGTTCCATTTCGAATAGTCCTGGCCCACCGCTTCACCCGTGGAATCCAGCAGCACAATGCCCTTGGCGTCAGTGACATAGATACGGTGATTGACCTGATTCTTCGCCAGCCCCCAGATCGTTGCGCCGGGCTGGCGGTCGCCATAGGCCTTGAGCACGGTCGGCCAGTGGCTTTGGCCGAGGGTGCCGTTCTTCACCTCGTCACGCAGGATTTCCGCCAGCAGGTTGGCGGTGTCCACCAGGGTTTCCTCGGTGGATTGACGCACGCCGGGGCGGATTTCCTTCATCACCGTGTTAAGCACAAAGTAGCCGGTGAGGCCGATAAACAGCGCATACACCAGGAAAATCCGCAGCCCCATGCGCATCAGGCGTGGCTCGGGCTGTAGCTGTAGCCCAGGCCCCGATGGGTCTGGATCGGCTCGGCATCGACGGCCACGCCCCGCAGTTTGCTGCGCAGGCTTTTGATATGGGTGTCGATATTGCGCTCGTAGCCGGCATCGGCGGCCACGCCGACCGCATCCAGCAGTTGCTCGCGACTGAAGACCCGTTCGGGCTGCTCCAACAGGCAGTTGAGCAAGCGGAACTCATGCCGCGTCAGGCCCAACAGTTGGCCGCGATACTGGATCTGCACCCGCTCATGGTCCACCTGGAACAGCCCGCCGCTGGCCGGCGCTGCAACCGGCGCGACACGCTTGAGGATCGCCTTGACCCGCGCCGCCACTTCCCGTGGGCTGAAGGGCTTGACCACATAATCATCCGCGCCGATTTCCAGGCCCACCACGCGGTCGATTTCACCGTCGCGGGCACTGAGGAACATTACCGGCACTTCACTGAAGCGGCGCAGTTGCTTGCAGGTTTCAAAGCCGCTGATGTCTGGCAGGCCGATGTCGAGGATCAGCAAATCCGCCGGGGTTTGCCGCTGATGCTCCAGCGCCGCCTGGCCGAGGGTCAGCCAGGTGGTGGTGAAACCCTCGCCTTGCAGGGCAAAAATCAGCGTATCGGCTATCGCCGCTTCGTCTTCGACAATCAGGATATGGGGCATGGCGTCCGGGCACAGGGGAGCTAAAGGTGAACGGTGCCCCATGCCTTATGCCGCGTCAATCAGCAGTCGGGCTTGTCGGCGGTGTAGCGGCGGGCCGGGTTCACCGCGGCGCCAAACTCGCGCAGGGCCTTGGCGCCGATCAGCAGCGGGTAGTTGAAGCTGCTGCGATCGGTAAGGTTGACCTCCACCGTGCGCTTGACGTTGCCCAGGCACATTTGCAGCTCCACCACCGGACGCTTGGCCACGCTGGTTTCTTCGCCGTCGTCATCTTCGTCGGCGCGGTTCTTGATCTTGCTGATGCGTGCCACTTTATGTTCGTAGACCTTGTTGCCCGCATCCTTGGCGCTGAGACGGAAGCGCACCCAGTCCTCGCCATCGCGGGTGAAGGTCTCTATGTCGCGGGCCGACAGCGAAGCCGTCAGCGCGCCGGTGTCCATCTTGGCCTTGAAGGTCTCGCCGATTTCCGGCAACTGGATGTATTCGTAGCGCCCGTAGAGGGTCGGCTCGGCGGCCATGACTGGCAGCGCAACAACGGCGAGCAGGGCAAGGAGGGATTTCACGAGAGAGGTTTCCTTGAAGTAGGTAGGCCAATACTAGACTGCAAACACGGGCCAAAGTTGGATCGGGCCGAGCATACTCAACACAAAGTGAAACATTCGTCAGGCGATTTGCAATTTGGCCTCTAGACTCAAGCTGCTTATCATGGCCCGTCCACCCGCTTGCAAGAGTTCCTTATGCGCCGCCTGCTCACCGGCTGTTTCGTCACACTGCTGCTGTTACTCAACACGCTGATCCTGATCGGCCCCCTGCTGGTCTTCGCCCTGCTCAAGCTGGTGGCGCCCGGACGTTCGCGCGACTATGCCTCCCGGGCCGTGATGTGGATCGCCGAAACCTGGGCCGAGATCGACAAGTTGATCTTCGCCCTGTGCATTCCCACCCAATGGGATATTCGCGGCGACACCGGGTTGCAGCGCGACACGTCGTATCTGGTGATCAGCAATCATCAATCCTGGGTCGATATCCCGGCGCTGATCCAGACCCTCAACCGGCGCACGCCATTCTTCAAGTTCTTCCTGAAAAAGGAACTGATCTGGGTCCCGTTCCTGGGCCTTGCCTGGTGGGCCCTGGATTACCCGTTCATGAAGCGCTACAGCAAGGCGTTCCTGGCCAAGCACCCGGAGCTGGCGGGCCAGGATTTGAAGATCACCAAGGAGGCCTGCGAGTTGTTCAAGCGCCAGCCGGTGACGGTGGTCAACTACCTGGAAGGTACGCGCTTCAGCGAGGCCAAACGTGCCCTGCAAGGCTCACCGTTCACCCGACTGCTCAAGCCCAAGGCCGGTGGCGTGGCGTTTGTACTGGCGGCGATGGGCGAACAGCTGGATGCGATCCTCGACGTGACCGTGGTGTACCCACAGGAGAAGATTCCAGGGTTCTGGGATTTGATCAGCGGCGCGGTGCCCCGCGTGATTGTCGATATCCGCACCCGCGAGCTGGATCCAGCGCTGTGGCAGGGGGATTACGAGAATGATCCGGCGTTTCGCCAGACCGTCCAGAACTGGGTCAACCAGCTCTGGATGGAGAAGGATGCGCGCATAGCCCAACTGCGCGCCGAACGCTCTTAGCTGCCGGTGCCCCAGGCCTGGGCCAGCTTGCCCAGCAGCGAGCTGTTGGCGCCCTGGCCACCCAGGTACTGCAGGATCACCGGGGCAAACTGGCCGATCATGCCGCTGTCCATGCCCAGGGCGCTGAACGCGGTGTTCAGGTCGTTGGTGTCCTTGACGTTACCCAGAAGGCCATCGAGGCCACTGGTCTTGCTGCCGCCGGTCTGGCCGAGCATGCCGCTCAGGGCCCCGAGGCTGCCCAATGCGTTGCTGCCAGACAGCTTGTCCAGGCCCGGTACGCTTTTGCCCAGTTGCGAATAGTCGCTGCTGCTGAGCTGATTCTTGGCCAGCCCCAACATCGCCCCCGTGCCGCCTACCGCCTGCTCTGGCGTGACATTCAACTGTTTGGTCAGTGCGCCCAGCAAGCCGGCGGTTTCTGTCGTCGGCGCAGCAGCGGCGGCCTTGTTGGTGCCCTGGGCACCGGCCACGGCGTTGGCCACATCGCCCAGGCTGAAGCCTGCTGCAAATACCGGGCTGGCGGCCACGGCCAGGAGGCAGGACAGGGCAAAACCGCGTGAAATCTTCATGGGGACAACCTCTAGAATTAGGAGCTAAAGCAGTCGTTGGACTCAGCATCCAACCGGTTGTTCCACGTCACAGATTTGTTCAGAAAAGCCCAAAAAGCCGGAGCCATCAAACCGCCACTAGGAACCCATCGACCGCTACAGGGTCAATCAACACACTACAAAACTTGTCAGGAAGAGCCTTATGACTGCGTCCCAACCTCCAGTGATCGAGCACAAGCCTTCATTCTGGACACGCCCGCGCCTGTTCATCGGCGCCTGTGTGGTGGTGGTTGCCGGTATCGGCGGCGCGCTCTACACCCAGGACAGCGTCAAGTCCGCTGCGACCCTGGTCAGCACCACCCAACAACCGGCGGCGCAAATCGTGGCGCACAAGGATTACCTGGAAGTCCAACCGATCGCCAACACCGCACCGGAACCGGACCGCAGCCTCGAACTGTGGGCCCTGCCTGCTGGCGGTACACCGGTGTCCCTGGGCCTGTTGCCGGAGGATGGCAAAGGCATCATCGGCCTGAATCCACGCCAGCAGGAAAGCATCAGCCAGCCGGTGGAATTGATGGTCAGTTCGGAAACCAAAGGTGGCTCGGTGAGCAAGCAGCCTACCGGCCCGACGGTGTACCAGGGCGCACTGGCCATTCGCTAACGCTCAAACACCATAAACCCCATGTGGGAGCGGGCTTGCTCGCGAAAGCGGTGTATCAGTCGCCATATTCGCTGACTGACACTGCGCTTTCGCGAGCAAGCCCGCTCCCACATGGGCTATCGGTGGCTGTGCTTACGCCGCGCTGAACAGCTTGTGCGGATCGATCACAAACTTCTTCGGCACACCGGCATCGAACTCGCCGTACCCACGCGGCGCGTCATCCAGGCTGATCACCTGCACACCCACGATCTCGGCGATGTTGATGCGGTCCCACATGATTGCCTGCATCAGTTGACGGTTGTACTTCATCACCGGGGTCTGGCCGGTGTGGAAGCTGTGGGACTTGGCCCAGCCCAGGCCAAAACGGATGCTCAGGCTGCCCATTTTCGCGGCGGCATCCACCGCACCTGGATCTTCGGTGACGTACAGGCCAGGGATACCGATCTTGCCTGCGACGCGCACCACCCCCATCAGTGAGTTGAGCACCGTGGCCGGCGCCTCGTGCTTGACGCCGTCATGCCCGTGACCACGGGCTTCGAAGCCCACGCAATCCACCGCGCAGTCCACTTCCGGTTCGCCCAGCAGCGCGGCGATCTGTTCGTGCAGGGGCGTGTCCTTGGACAAATCGGCAATTTCAAAACCCTGGGCCTTGGCGTGCGCCAGGCGGATCGGGTTGACGTCGCCGATAATGACCACCGCCGCGCCCAACAGGCGCGCCGAAGCGGCAGCGGCCAGGCCCACGGGACCCGCCCCGGCGATGTACACGGTACTGCCTGGGCCAACGCCCGCAGTGACTGCGCCATGGTAGCCGGTGGGCAGAATGTCGGAGAGGCAGGTCAGGTCGCGGATTTTCTCCATGGCCTTGTCGCGATCCGGCAGTTTGAGCAGGTTGAAGTCGGCATACGGCACCAGCACGTACTCGGCCTGGCCGCCGGTCCAGTCGCCCATGTCCACATAACCGTAGGCACCACCGGCACGCGCCGGGTTGACGGTCAGGCATACGCCGGTGTGCTGCTCCTTGCAGGAACGGCAACGGCCGCACGCAACGTTGAACGGCACCGAGACCAGGTCACCGAGCTTCAGGTTCTCGACGTCGCTGCCCTTCTCGATCACCTCGCCGGTGATTTCATGACCCAGTACAAGGCCGGTCTGGGCAGTGGTACGGCCGCGCACCATGTGTTGGTCGGAGCCGCAGATATTGGTGGAAACCACGCGCAGGATGACGCCGTGCTCGATCTTCCTGCCACGGGGGTCCTGCATTTTGGGATAGTCGATTTTCTGTACTTCGACCTGACCGTTGCCGAGATACACGACACCACGATTACCAGACATGCTTTCACCTCGCTGTTGTTTTTATGGAACTGCGCTATCCCTTTAGGTGGGCAGCGCGTTTAAGTGCTCGGGTTACAGATGCTGTTTGTTGCGTTGTTAATGCGGGCCTCTTCGCGAGCAAGCCCGCTCCCACATTCGAAGTTGGAATGCAGTCGAATGTGGGAGCGGGCTTGCTCGCGAAGGCGTCCATCAGAGCACCACAGTTCTATTGGCGTTCAAAAACACCCGCCGCTCAATGTGATACCCCACCGCCCGGGCCAGGGTCAGCCCCTCGATATCCCGCCCCTTGGCAATCAAATCCTCTGGGTAATGACTGTGGTCCACCACCTCCACGCCCTGGGCGATGATCGGGCCTTCGTCCAGGTCGTTGTTGATGTAGTGCGCGGTGGCGCCGACCAGCTTCACCCCCTTGTTGTACGCCTGGTGATACGGCTTGGCGCCCTTGAACCCCGGCAGCAACGAGTGATGGATATTGATCGCCTTGCCATCGAGCTTGCGGCACAGCTCCGGCGACAGCACTTGCATGTAGCGTGCAAGGATCACCAGTTCAGCCCCCGCGTCTTCAATCACTTGCCACACCTGACGTTCCTGGGACGGCTTGTCGTTGGGGTCGAGGGGGAAATGGTAGTAGGGAATCTGGTGCCAGTCGGCCAATGGCTTGAGATCAGGGTGGTTGGACACCACCGCGACCACGTCCATCGACAGTTGGCCAATGCGCTGGCGGTACAGCAGGTCGTTCAGGCAGTGATCGGCCTTGGAGACCATGATCACCACTTTTGGCCGGTAGTTCGGCGCCGTCAGCTCGAAGATCATCCCAAACGCCTGGCCACGCGTGGCCAGGCCATTGCGAAAACCCTGTTCATCAAAGCCATCGGGTTGACGGAATTCCACACGGATAAAAAAACGGCCCGAGAGGCGGTCATCGAACGAATGGTGCTCGGTGACGTAACAACCCTGCTCGAACAGATAGCGGGTGACCGCGTCCACCGTGCCGAGCACGCTGGGGCAGTCGGCGGTCAAAATCCATGTGTCAGGTGCGCGGCTCATGGGGTATTCCTCAGGCTTGGACGCTCAGGCCAAATTCGGCGGATGCATCCTGTAACCACAACCACCAGTAATCCGAGAAGCTGCGGCGAATCAGTAGTTCCCAAGTGTCTTCAGCCGTGTGACGGATCACCAGTTGCGACTTGGCGAACACCGTGCCCACCGCCTTGCCCACCGGGAAGTTGTTGGGGTGCACGTCGTAGCTGGTGGACTTCATCAGCACATCGCGCACATTCGGGCCGCTGAGTTCGAGGATCTGCTGGCCGCCGCTGACGTTGACGACCTGGATGTGCAACTCACCCAACGCGGCACGCAGGTTCTGCTCGGCGGCGAATTCTTCACCGCTTGGCACGATCAGCAACCACTCATCCGGGCCGAGCCATTGCAGGCTGGTTTCACCCTTGACGATCACTTGCAGGGCGCCGGGCAACTCGATGCCCAGGGCCTTGTGCACGCCGGCGGCGAACGCCGCGTCATGGCCATCGCCACGGATGGTCAGGTGGCCGAGGAGCTTCTTTTCACGCACAGTCACGCCGGCGTTCTTGCGGCCCTTGCCCACCTGGCTGGCGAGGTCGGCATGGTGCAGCGACGACTCGGCCTTGGCCCCGGTGGTTGGGCGTTGTTGGTACACATTGGCTGCGGTCATAAAGCACCTTTCTTGAATTCTGTTGTGCGGCTACTGCCGCCATCGCGAGCAAGCCCGCTCCCACAGGGGAACTGCATTCCAAAATGTGGGAGCGGGCTTGCTCGCGAAGGCCGCGCCTCGGTCTATCAGATGTTTTGGCGATCGCCTTTGGGGTCGAAGAACACCGACGACACAATCTCTGCCTCGATCACGCTGCCATCGGCCTGGGGTGAGAACACCCGCTCGCCGATGCGCTTCAAGCCACCCTTGACCACCGCCATCGCAAACGAATAGCCAAGGGAGTTGTGCGCATAGCTGGAAGTGACATGGCCGACCATCTTCATCGGGATGCTCTGCTTCGCATCGAACACCAGTTGCGCACCTTCCGGCAGCCACACCTTCGGATCGATCGGCTTCAGGCCCACCAGTTGCTTGCGCTCTTCACGCACGCAATCTTCACGGTTCATGCCACGCCAGCCGATCCACGAGAACGGCTTGGTACGGCCTACACACCAACCCATGTTCAGGTCGTCCGGGGTCATCGAGCCGTCAGTATCCTGGCCGACGATGATGAAGCCTTTCTCCGCGCGCAGTACGTGCATGGTCTCGGTGCCGTACGGGGTCAGGTTGTACTGTTTGCCGGCCTCGACAATCTGCTCCAGCACGCCCATGGCGTAGTCGGCCTGCACGTTGACTTCGTACGACAGCTCGCCGGTAAACGAGATACGGAACACCCGCGCCGGTACGCCGCCCACCAAACCTTCTTTCCAGGTCATGAACGGGAAACCGTCCTTGTCCAGATCGATATCAGTCACTTCGGCCAGCAGCTTGCGGCTGTTGGGGCCGGACAGGGTCATGGTTGCCCAGTGGTCGGTGACCGAGGTGAAGTACACCTTCAGGTCCGGCCATTCGGTCTGCTGGTAGATTTCCAGCCACTGCAATACGCGGGCGGCACCGCCGGTGGTGGTGGTCATCAGGAAGTGATTGTCCGCCAGGCAGGCCGTGACGCCGTCATCGAAGACCATGCCGTCTTCCTTGCACATCAGGCCGTAGCGCGCCTTGCCCACGTCGAGCTTGGTCCAGGCGTTGCTGTAGATGCGGTTGAGGAACTCACGGGCATCCGGACCCTGGATATCGATCTTGCCCAGGGTCGAGGCGTCCAACAGGCCGACGCTGTCGCGCACGGCCAGGCATTCACGCTTGACGGCGGCATGCAGGTCTTCACCGCTGCGCGGGAAGTACCAGGGGCGTTTCCACTGGCCGACATCTTCAAACTCGGCGCCGTTTTTCACGTGCCAGGCTTGCAGCGCGGTGTAGCGCACCGGCTCGAAGATATGCCCACAGTGCCGGCCCGCGACAGCGCCGAAGGTCACCGGCGTGTAGTTGGGCCGGAACATGGTGGTGCCCATCTGCGGGATGGTTACGTTCAGCGAGCGGGCGGCAATCGCCAGGCCGTTGACGTTGCCCAGCTTGCCCTGGTCGGTGCCGAAGCCCAGTGCGGTGTAGCGTTTGACGTGCTCCACCGACTCGAAGCCTTCGCGGGTCGCCAATTCGATGGCGGCAGCCGTGACGTCGTTTTGCAGGTCGACAAATTGCTTGGGCGCCCGTGCGGTGGCTTTTTCATGGGGCACCTGGAACAACGCCAGGGTCGGCTCTTCCAGGCGAGTCAGGACCTTGGGCAGCGTACCTTCCACCGGGGCAAACCCGGCTTCGCTGGCGGCGCGCACGCCCCCTTCAAAGCCATCGGCCAGGGAATCGCCGAGGCCGTAGACACCGTTGATGCCACCCACGCACACGCGTTTCTGCGGCGCCTCGCCCGGTACAAAACCGAGGATATCTTCACGCCAGGTCGGCTTGCCGCCCAGGTGCGAGGCCAAGTGAACCACGGGGCTGTAGCCGCCGGAGCTGGCCACCAGATCACAGTCCAGCCACTCGCCGGGGCTGGTGACTTTATGGGCCTTGACGTCGATGGCCGCCACCCGCGCACCGGTCACGTGCTTACTGCCACGGGCTTCGATCACGGCGCTGCCGGTGAGGATGCGGATGCCTTTGGCGCGGGCTTCTTCCACCAGCGCACCGCGCGGGTTGTGGCGCGCATCGGCCACAGCCACCACTGCAAGGCCAGCGTCGAACCAGTCGAGGGCCACGCGGTAGGCGTGGTCGTTGTTGGTCGACAGCACCAGTTTTTTACCCGGTGCCACGCCGTAGCGGCGCACGTAGGTGGACACGGCGCCCGCAAGCATATTGCCCGGCACATCGTTATTGCCATACACCAGCGGACGCTCGCACGCGCCGGTCGCCAGTACGACACGCTTGGCCCGCACACGATGAATACGCTGGCGTACCTGGCCAATCGGCGCACGGTCACCGAGGTGATCGGTCAGGCGCTCGTGGATGGTCAGGAAATTATGGTCGTGATAGCCGTTGACGGTGGCGCGAGGCAGCAGCACCACATCCGGCAGGGCCTCGAGCTCGGCAATCACGCTGGCGACCCACTCGGCGGCCGGCTTGCCGTCGAGGCTTTCGCGCGAGTCCAGCAACGACCCGCCGAATTCTTCCTGCTCATCGGCGATGATCACCCGCGCCCCGCTGCGCGCAGCGGCCAGGGCCGCCGACAGGCCTGCCGGCCCGGCGCCGACGATCAGCACATCGCAATGGCGGTTCATGTAGTCGTAAGTGTCCGGATCGTTCTCGGTCGGCGAGCGGCCAAGCCCTGCGGCCTTGCGGATGTACTTCTCGTAGGTCATCCAGAACGATTGCGGGTACATGAAGGTTTTGTAGTAGAACCCCGGCGGCATCAGCTTGCCGCCGACCTTGCCGAGGATGCCCATCATGTCGTTGTTCACGCTCGGCCAGCCGTTGGTGCTGGTGGCAACCAGGCCTTGGTACAGCGCCTGCTGCGTGGCGCGCACGTTGGGAATCTGCGTGGCTTCGGTGGCACCGATCTGCAGCACCGCGTTCGGCTCTTCGGCACCCGCGGCAAAAATGCCGCGCGGGCGCGAGTACTTGAAGCTGCGGCCAATGATGTCGACGCCGTTGGCCAGCAAGGCGGCGGCCAGGGTGTCACCTTCAAAGCCTTTGTAGCTCTGGCCATTGAAGCTGAAGGTCAGGGCTTTATTACGGTCGATGCGACCACCGTTGGACAGGCGATTGATCTGGCTCATACCTTCTCTCCAGAAGCCTTGGCGGTGAATTGCGGCGAGGTACCGATCTTGTAGGTTTCAAGAATTTCGTAGGTCAGGGTGTCGCGGGTGGCGTTGAAGTACTGGCGGCAACCGGCGGCATGGATCCACAGCTCGTGGTGCAGGCCACGGGGGTTGTCGCGAAAGAACATGTAGTCGCCCCACTCTTGATCGGTGCAGGCATTCGGGTCCAGCGGGCGCGGGATGTGCGCTTGGCCGGAGGCGTGGAATTCCTCTTCGGAGCGCAGTTCGCCACAGTGAGGACAGAAGATATGCAACATAGGGAATTTCTCCTGTTAGTGGGCGACGGCCGCAGCGCCGTGTTCGTCGATCAGCGCACCGTTGTGGAAACGGTCGATGGAGAAAGGGGCGGCCAACGGGTGCATTTCACCCTTGGCCAGGCTCGCGGCAAAGACGTTGCCTGAGCCGGGCGTGGCCTTGAAGCCACCGGTGCCCCAACCGCAGTTGAAGAACATGTTCGGCACCGGGGTCTTGGAGATGATCGGGCAGGCGTCCGGCGTGGTGTCGACGATGCCGCCCCACTGGCGGTTCATGCGCACCCGCGAGAGCACCGGGAACATCTCGACGATGGCCTGGATGGTGTGTTCGATCACCGGGTACGAGCCGCGCTGGCCGTAGCCGTTGTAGCCGTCGATACCGGCGCCGATCACCAGGTCGCCCTTGTCGGACTGGCTGATATAGCCGTGCACGGCGTTGGACATGATCACGCTGTCGATAATCGGTTTGATCGGCTCCGACACCAACGCTTGCAGCGGGTGGGATTCGATCGGCAAGCGGAAACCTGCCAGCGAAGCCATGTGCCCGGAGTTACCTGCGGTGACCACACCGACGCGCTTGGCGCCGATAAAGCCCTTGTTGGTTTCCACACCGATGCACACGCCGTTTTCCTTGCGAAAGCCGATCACTTCGGTCTGCTGGATCAGGTCTACGCCCAGTGCGTCAGCGGCACGGGCAAAGCCCCAGGCCACGGCATCGTGGCGGGCCACGCCGCCACGCCGTTGCACGGTGGCGCCGAGTACCGGGTAGCGGGTGTTTTTCGAGCAGTCCAGGTACGGAATCTCGTCCTCGACCTGTTTGGCATTGAGTAATTCGCCATCCACGCCATTGAGGCGGTTGGCACTCACGCGGCGCTCGGAATCACGGACGTCCTGCAGGGTGTGGCACAGGTTGTACACCCCGCGCTGGGAGAACATCACGTTGTAGTTCAAGTCCTGGGACAGCCCTTCCCACAGTTTCATCGCGTGTTCGTACAGGTGCGCCGACTCATCCCACAGGTAGTTGGAACGCACGATGGTGGTGTTGCGCGCGGTGTTACCGCCGCCCAGCCAGCCTTTCTCGACCACGGCCACGTTGGTGATGCCGTGTTCCTTGGCCAGGTAATAGGCGGTCGCCAGACCATGCCCGCCGCCGCCGACAATAACCACGTCGTAGACCTTTTTCGGGGTCGGCGTGCGCCACATCTTCTGCCAGTTTTCGTGGTGGCTGAGGGAGTGTTTGAAGAGGCCGAAGCCCGAGTAGCGTTGCATAGTCATTACTCCAAAACCGCGCTCAGCGATAAACCGGGAAATCAGCGCACAGGGCAGACACGTGCTTGGCCACGTTGGCCTCGACATCGGCGTCGCCGAGGTTGTCGAGGATGTCGCAGATCCAGCCGGCCAACTCGATGCACTGCGCCACTTTGAAACCGCGCGTGGTCACCGCCGGGGTGCCAATGCGCAGGCCCGAGGTGACGAACGGCGACTGCGGGTCATTGGGCACGGCGTTCTTGTTGACGGTGATATGGGCGCGACCGAGGGCGGCGTCTGCGTCCTTGCCGGTGAGCCCCTGGCGGATCAGGCTCACCAGGAACAGGTGGTTGTCGGTGCCGCCGGACACCACATCGTAGCCGCGCTTGATAAACACGCTGGCCATGGCCTGGGCATTGTCGATCACCTGTTGCTGGTAGGCCTTGAAGCCAGGCTCCTGGGCTTCCTTGAAGCACACCGCCTTGCCGGCGATCACATGCATCAGCGGGCCGCCCTGGGCGCCGGGGAATACCGCGGCGTTGAGTTTCTTTTCAATCGTTTCGTTGGCACGGGCCAAAATCAGGCCGCCACGGGGACCGCGCAAGGTCTTGTGGGTGGTGGTGGTGACCACATCGGCGTAGGGCAGCGGGTTGGGGTACAGACCCGCCGCCACCAGGCCGGCGACGTGGGCCATGTCGACGAACAGCAGCGCGCCGACCTTGTCGGCGATCGCGCGAAAACGTGGGAAGTCCAGGGTCTTGGAGTAGGCAGAAAAACCCGCGACGACCATCTTCGGCTGGTGTTCCACCGCCAGGCGCTCGACTTCGTCGTAGTCGATCAGGCCGGTGTCGGTGTTGATGCCGTACTGCACGGCGTTATACAGCTTGCCCGAGGACGACACCTTGGCGCCGTGGGTCAGGTGGCCGCCATGGGCCAGGCTCATGCCGAGGATGGTATCGCCGGCATTGAGCAGCGCCAGGTACACCGCGCTGTTGGCGGAGGAACCCGAGTGCGGCTGCACGTTGGCGTAATCGGCGCCGAACAGTTGCTTGGCGCGCTCGATGGCCAGGGCCTCGACCTTGTCCACATGCTCGCAGCCGCCGTAGTAGCGCTTGCCAGGGTAGCCTTCGGCGTACTTGTTGGTCAGGCCGCTGCCCTGGGCCTGCATCACGCGCTTGCTGGTGTAGTTCTCCGACGCGATCAGCTCGATATGATCTTCCTGGCGCTGCTCCTCGGCATTCATGGCCGCCAGCAGTGCGTCGTCATATCCCTGGATCTGGTCTTGTTTGCTGAACATCGCGTCTCTCCCAGCCTTTCGTATTGTTGAGGCCCGTGCAGGGCCCTTTGATGCGATGGTAGGGCTGGCGTCAGCAGGTCAAATGCCTACGCACGCCACGCAAAGGTGCGTTTACGACATGGCCAGAACAACACCGAACAAATGTGGGAGCGGGCTTGCTCGCGAATGCGGTGTGTCAGGCAGCACATGCATTGGCTGGTCCACCGCATTCGCGAGCAAGCCCGCTCCCACAGGGACTATGTGATGACCTTTCGAAGGAGTAGCAGCAGTAAGAAATGCGCGGGATAAAGTGCATACGCCCAGCGCCGCATAGCCGGCGGTGAGACATGTGTGACCTGTCGCAACAAGACCAATCCGGCCAATGGCGCAATCAGGCATGTGGCCAACCCGAGCATCGCGACGAGATTGCCGCTATTGAGTAAGACCTGCCATTGATTGGCAGCTACACACACCAACCCCGGCAACACGCTGAAATACCAGGGGCGACTGAACACCAACAGCATCGCCAACGGCAGCAATACACCAAAAAAACCGAACATCATGCTAGACGAAAATACCGCCGCCAATAACAAGGCGATCAGCGCCAATCCTCGATCAAATAGCGTCTTCTGCTGCCATCCCCGGGCAACCAACAAACCCAGCGCCAGGGTCGGCAGCACATTCAACGTATCGGCATCCTCGATAAACATCCGATACGGCACCTCGCTGATCACGCTGAACAGCAGCAGCCAGCCCAGGTAGCGCCATTGAAAGATCGCAGGCCCATCCTTGACCCGGTGCAGGTTCGCCGCAATCGCCAGGCAAAACCACGGGAACGCCAGGCGACCCGGCACGTACAGGCCATCGAGGCTCAAGCCGACATAGCGCAGGTGATCCAATACCATGCACAGCAGCGCCAGCCATTTGAGCAAATCAAGGGCGCCGTCACGGACGCGCCTTACAGGAAACGTTTCAGTACCGTGCATAATTCCCCAGAGACTTTGCATTAACAGTGCGTGCGCCCGCCGGATGTTCTTGGTTAAAGTGCGCACCAACATCGACCACAGGAACGGGCCATGACCGACAAGAGCCAACAATTTGCCAGCGACAACTATTCCGGTATCTGCCCGCAAGCCTGGGCCGCCATGGAACTCGCCAACCAGGGCCATCAACGCGCCTATGGCGATGATGAATGGACCCACCGCGCCGCCGACGGTTTCCGCAAACTGTTCGAAACCGACTGTGAAGTGTTCTTCGCCTTCAACGGTACCGCGGCCAACTCCCTGGCCCTGTCTTCGCTGTGCCAGAGCTACCATAGCGTGATTTGCTCGGAAACCGCCCACGTCGAGACCGACGAATGCGGCGCGCCGGAGTTTTTCTCCAACGGCTCCAAGCTGCTCACCGCCCGCACCGAAAACGGCAAGCTGACCCCGGAGTCGATCCGCGAGATCGCCCTCAAGCGCCAGGACATCCACTACCCCAAGCCCCGCGTCGTGACCCTGACCCAGGCCACCGAAGTGGGCAGCGTGTACACCCCGCAAGAAATCCGCGCCATCAGCATCACCTGCAAGGAGCTGGGGTTGAACCTGCATATGGACGGTGCGCGCTTCTCCAACGCCTGCGCTTTCCTCGGCTGCTCACCTGCCGACCTGACCTGGAAAGCCGGCGTGGATGTGCTGTGCTTTGGCGGCACCAAGAACGGCATGGCGGTGGGTGAGGCAATCCTGTTCTTCAACCATAAGCTGGCCGAAGACTTCGACTACCGCTGCAAACAGGCCGGCCAGCTGGCGTCGAAGATGCGCTTTCTGTCAGCGCCGTGGGTCGGCCTGCTGGAAAACGACGCCTGGCTCAAACATGCACGCCACGCCAACCACTGTGCGCAACTGCTCAGCAGCCTGGTGGCGGATATTCCAGGGGTGGAATTGATGTTCCCGGTGCAGGCCAATGGCGTGTTCCTGCAACTCTCGGAACCGGCCATCGCCGCGCTGACGGCCAAGGGCTGGCGCTTCTATACCTTTATCGGCAAAGGCGGCGCACGCTTCATGTGTGCGTGGGACACCGAGGAAGAACGGGTGCGTGAACTGGCGGCGGATATTCGTGAAGTGATGGGCGCCTGATTCCATACCGGTGGGCACCGGTTTGGCGACGGTGGCGCCCTCACAATCGCCATCGCCGGCAAGCCGGCTCCTACCGCTCAAGTCTAGAACTCGATGCGCACATCGCCCTTCGGCACGCTGCAGCACGACAGGATGTAGCCTTCGGCTTCGTCTTCCTCGGTAATCCCGCCGTTGTGCTCCATCTCGACCTCCCCGCCCAGTTTCATCACTTTGCATGTACCGCAGATCCCCATGCCGCAGGCTTTGGGGATCAGCAGGCCAAGCTTGGCCGCCGCGGCGTGGACCGTCTCGCCCGGTGCCACACGGATACTCTTGCCCGAGGCAATGAATTCGACCTGATGCAAATCCGCCAGGTCGATTTCCGGCGCATCCGCCGCTTGTTCGGCTTGCTCCACCGCGTCGGCACGGGCTTCGGGAGGCGTGGCACCGAAGGACTCTTCGTGGTAGCGCGCCATGTCGAAACCGGCGACTTCCAGCAAACGTTTCACCGCATTCATATACGGCGTCGGCCCACAGCAGAATACTTCCCGTTCGAGGAAGTCCGGCACCATCAATTCCAGCATCTTGTGGTTCAGGTAACCGCGATAACCGGCCCAGGGCTCGCCCAGGCCATGCTTCTCGCAGATCAGGTGCAGGCTGAAGTTGTCGATGCGCGAGGCCATGTGCTCCAGCTCGCGGTGGTAGATGATGTCTTTGGGCGAGCGGGCGCTGTGGATAAAGGTCATGTCGACATTGGCGTTGGTGTCGTAGAACCAACGGGCCATGGACATCACCGGGGTGATGCCGACGCCGCCGCTCAGGTACAGCACCTTCGGGCTTGGAAAGTCGATGGCATTGAACAGCCCGACCGGCCCGTGAACCGCCAGCTCTTGCCCTTCATGCAGAGTGTCATGCAGCCAGTTGGAGACCTTGCCGCCGGGTACCCGCTTGATGGTGACCGAGAAACTGTAGGGCACCGATGGCGAGCTGGAAATGGTGTACGAACGCATGATCGGCTGGCCTTCGATTTCCAGCTCCAGGGTGACGAACTGCCCCGGCTTGAAAAAGAACAGGATCGGCTGGTCCGCCATGAAGCAGAAGGTGCGCACATCCCAGGTTTCCTGGATGACTTTGACGCAACGGACGATGTGCCGACCATTGGCCCAGGTCTGGGTGGTGACAGGATTCAGGAAACTGTTGGACATGCTGTTCTCCACGGCCGTAGTTCGGCTTGATGCTGGCGATTCTGCGTAAGGCCGCGACCGTCCATTTACCTATCTGCGACATTCGCATACTTATCGCGACCAGCCCCCATACCACTGGGGTTGCGCGTCGGGAACAGAGTGGGCCATGTCGTTAATGGATAAGGTTACGGGCCGCGCCGGGCCCACACTCGCAGCCAACAACCACGCTTTCTTTACGCCTTGCTGCAAACCTGATTAGCCACTTATCGCGGCCACACAGAATGGCCTTGAGGACACACACGATGGACGTCACCGCAACCTTGAGCTTGGGCGATCCGCTGGAACCCGCACGCAAGGCCACCGCGCAAATGCTGCAAGAGCGCGAGCGCACTTTTTCGCTGCCCCAGCCGTTTTACTCTGACCAGCGGCTGTTCGATATCGACATGCAGGAGATCTTCCAGAAGGAATGGTTGATCGCCGGCATGACCTGCGAAATCCCCACCAAGGGCAACTACCTGACCCTGCAGATCGGCAAGAACCCGATCATCGTGATCCGCGGCGCCGAAGGCGTGGTGCATGCCTTCCACAACGTCTGCCGCCATCGCGGTTCGCGCTTGTGCACCAGCGACAAGGGCAAGGTCGCCAAACTGGTCTGCCATTACCACCAGTGGACCTACGAACTGGATGGGCGCCTGCTGTTCGCCGGTACCGAGATGGGCGCCGACTTCGACATGAAGCAGTACGGCCTCAAACCGGTGAACGTCAAGACCGCCGGCGGCTACATCTTCATCAGCCTGGCGCAGAACCCGCCGGCCATCGATGACTTTTTGTCGACGCTCAACCACTACATGGAACCCTACGACATGGAGAACACCAAGGTGGCGATCCAGACCACCTTGTTTGAAAAAGCCAACTGGAAACTGGTGCTGGAAAACAACCGCGAGTGCTACCACTGCAATGCCTCGCACCCCGAGCTGTTGAAAACCCTGCTGGAATGGGATGACGTCACCGACCCACGGGCCGACCAGGCCTTCAAAGACCACGTCGCCGCGTCCGCCGCGGCCTGGGACGCCGAGAAAATCCCTTACGCCCACGCCAGCTTCGGCCTGCGCAACCGCATCGTGCGCATGCCGCTGCTCAAGGGCACCGTGTCCATGACCCTGGATGGCAAGCAGGGCTGCAAGAAACTGATGGGCCGGATCAAGAACCCCGACCTGGGCTCGATGCGCATCCTGCACCTGCCCCATTCGTGGAACCACTGCATGGGCGACCACATTATTGTGTTTACCGTGTGGCCGATCAGCGCCCAGGAAACCATGGTCACCACCAAGTGGCTGGTACACAAGGACGCGGTGGAAGGTGAGGACTACGATGTCGAACGCATGCGCCAGGTGTGGGACGCCACCAACGACCAGGACCGCCGCCTGGCCGAAGAGAACCAGCGCGGGATCAACTCCACCGCTTACCAGCCAGGGCCGTACTCCAAGACCTATGAGTTTGGCGTGGTGAACTTTGTGGACTGGTACAGCGAACGCATGCTCAACAACCTGGGAGCAGCCCCGGCCCCGTACCTCAAGGGAATTGCCGCACACGAGTAACTGACACAACAGAGATCAAACTGTGGGAGCGGCGGTGCGACTTGCTCGATGGCGGTGGATCAGCCACCGAATACATCGACTGACATGCCGCCATCGCGAGCAAGCCCGCTCCCACATTGGGGTCCTCATCTGGTCAAAAATTGAGCACAGGGCTGCCAGCCCCCTGGAACCCTGCCCTGCAGCCATCCCCCAACAACTTATCCACAAACCCACCCACAGCAATTGTGGGCAACTGCCCTCTTCCCTCGAAATAAAACCAAGAAAATCCGTGACTTATTCAAAGCAACGGGTTTTATCCAGAACTGATCATTTTTTGATCGAAAGCGCGTAAGCCACGTTCTATAAGGCCTGTAGCGGAACGCAAACACCTTATCCACAGAAGCGCCAACAGACTTTGGGGGCAACTTTGGCCTATCTGTGGAAAACCGTCTGTAACCGAGCAAAATCGAGGCTTTGCGTGGCGATTCAAGCGGAAACGGCCATATTGATCATATTTCAACCAACCCACTGCACACCTTTATTTATAAGGCCTGTAGCGGGTAGCGAACATCTTATCCACAGAAGCACCAACAGACTTTGGGGGCAACTCGGGGCCGGAGTTTTTCCTTATCCACAGAAAAAGCCCATTAAAAACCGTCGCTTAGGTTGGTTGTTTTTCATACAGAAGGCTACAACGCCTGATTTACATGGGGTGTGGACAGCCGCAAACAGGTTATCCACAGGCGGCACCACAGGCATTGTGAGTAAAACAGCAGGCACCGGCTTGCCGGCGTCCTACAGGGTTAGCGCATCACACCTTCTTCGATTAGCAGTTTGAGAATGGCTTCGGCGCCCGCCTCGGGGCTGAGGCCCTTGAGCACCTGGCCACCGCCGCCGCTGGCCTTGGCCGTGGCGGCTTTCATGCGGTCGGCGCCGCTCTTGGCCTTGATCACTTTGAGGCGCTTGGGCCGGGGCTTGGCCGGTTGCAGCACGGCGCCTGTGTATAACTGATCGTCCACCACCTGCACGTCGTGCGCCTGCAATACGCCACGCTGGGCCGGGCCGTAGGCGCTTTGCCGAGGCTTCGGCCCGGCGTTATCCACCGTGGCCAGGAACGGCAGGCGCACCTTCAGGCGCCGCCGCTGACCACGGGGCAAGGCTTGCAGCACATGGGCCACGCCGCTGTCGATGGACTCTACCTGGGCCAGGCCGACAACCAGCGGCCAGCCCAGTTGCTCGGCCAGCAGGAAGGGCAACATGCCCGAGCCTTCGCCGGTTTCTGCCTGGCTGCCGGTGAGCACCACCTGGACGCCGGCGTCCCGCAGGTAGTCACCCAGCACCGGCAACGCATCGGCGCCGGCCGGCTGCTCCAGTACGTGCAACTGCGCCAACCCCATGCCCAGGTAGGCGCGCAGGGTCGGTTCGGCGATGTCGCCGGCATGCAGCACTTGCAGGCTATCCCCAGCCAGTTGCAGCCCCAGCTCGACGGCGCGGGCATCCTGTTCGGCACGGCGTGGCCGGCCAGAGGTCGGGTGGGCGCCTATGGAGACCAGGCTGATTACATGGGTCGTCATGGCCATATCCTTTGCTTAAGCCGCATCGCGCTTGGCGCCACTGCGGTGGGCCTGGACCGCAACGATCAAGGCCCGGAGAATGTCGCCGCTGTCGCCGATTACCGACAGGTCGGCGCGCTTGATCATGTCGCAACCCGGGTCCAGGTTGATCGCCACCACCTTGTCGCAGGCACCGATGCCTTGCAGGTGCTGGATCGCTCCCGAGATCCCGACCGCCACATACACCCGTGCGGTGACCCAGATACCACTGGCGCCCACCTGCCGGTCACGGGCCATGAAGCCATCGTCCACGGCCACCCGCGACGCACCCTCGGTGGCGCCCAGGGCGGCGGCAGTCTGGTGAAACAGGTCCCAGTCCTTGACCCCGTTGCCGCCAGAGAAAATAAACTCCGCTTCGGCCATGGGAATTGCCCCAGGATCCACCGCCACGGCGCCCAGATCCTCGATACGCGGCAAGCTGCGCGCCAGGGCTGTGGATAACTCCATCGGCAACACTTCATGACGCGTCTCGCTGACGGGATCGGCGCATTCCACCGCAGCCAGGATCAGCCGTGGCAACGCTCGCACCAGGTCTTCCTGGCCTGCACCGGCACGGCCAATGCATTCGTTGCCCTTGATCTGCCACACCCGGGTTGCCGGGCGCTCCTTGAGGCTTGCGGCAAAGCGGCGCCCCAGTTCACCACCGCCGCTGCGGCTGTCGGGCAACAGCCAATGACGCGGGTTGAACTGGTTATCCACAGCCCGCAGGCCATGGACCCGTTGTTCCGGCGAGTAGCCGTCGAATTCATGGCCGTCCAGCACCAGCAGGCGGTCGACGCCGGCCGTGTCGAAGGCGCTTTCCTTATGCTCGCCAAACACCACCGCCAGCACCGCACCGTCGCTGCCGGCCAGTTGCCGCGCCAGGCCCAGCAGGTCGCGGTCGTGGCTGCTCAGGCGACCGCCGACCATATCCGGCACCACGTTGATGTAGAACGCAGGCGCAGGCACCTGATACAGCGGCAACTGCACCTGCACCGCTGCCGTGCGCTTGGTGGCACCACCCTGCTGGGCGCCGCTGCGGTCGATACGCTTGATGCCGTTGGGGCCGATAAAACCAATGCCATGCACATTCTTACGAATGATGCCGTTAGGCCCCATCCAACTGTGCTGCTCCGGTTGCATCGCCGCGTGCAGCGGGTGCAGGCGGTTGCGGGCAATCCATTCGGCCCGTGGGTCGCGGCGGATAATGTCGCTCATCAGTGCACCTCCGCAGGTTCACGGGAATTCGGGGTCTTGGCCGGTGCAGGCTCTTCGAGCAAGGCATCCGCCACCAGCTCGGCAATGTCCTTGATCAACGGGCGTGGCTCGACCACCCCTTCGAGCATCGCCGTGCACTGTGGACAACCCACGGCCACCAGCTCGGCGCCGGTCTCGCGGATGTCTTCCATGCGCATGTCGGGAATGCGCTGCTTGCCGGGAATATCGGTGATCGGCGCGCCGCCACCGCCGCCGCAGCAACGGGAGCGAAAACCCGAACGCTGCATTTCCTTGACCTCGATCCCCAGCGCCCGCAGTACTTGGCGCGGGGCCTCGTACTCGCCGTTGTAACGGCCCAGGTAACACGGGTCGTGGTAGGTCACGCTGTTGCCTTTGTGCTGGCCCAGGTTCAGCGCGCCGGCGTCGATCAACTCGGCCATGTAGGTACTGTGGTGCTGCACCGGGTAGTTGCCGCCGAAGGCGCCGTATTCGTTTTTCAGCACATGGAAGCTATGGGGATCGCAGGTGACGATGCGCCTGAAACTGTACTTGGCCAGGGTCTGGATATTGCGCGCGGCCAGCACCTGGAAAGTCGCCTCATCGCCCAGGCGCCGGGCCACGTCGCCGCTGTCGCGCTCCTCCAGGCCCAGCACGGCGAAGTCGACCTTGGCCGCCTTCAGCACTTTGACGAAGGCGCGCAAGGTGCGCTGGTTGCGCATGTCGAAAGCGCCGTCGCCGACCCAGAACAGCACATCGGTGGTTTGCTTGTCGCCGAGCAACGGCAGGTTCAAGTCCGCCGCCCAGTTCATCCGCCCGCCCGGGGCAAACCCGCCGGGGTTGTCGGTGGCGATCAGGTTCTCCAGGACTTGCGCCCCGTTGTTCGGCGTCGCGCCTTTTTCCAGGGTCAGGTGGCGGCGCATATCGACGATGGCGTCCACGTGCTCGATCATCATCGGGCACTCTTCGACACAGGCGCGGCAGGTGGTGCACGACCACAAGGTCTCGGCGTCCACCAGACCGTTGACGATCGGTTGATGCGGGTTGCCGCTGTGCTCGCCAATGGCCTTGCCCGGATACGGGCTGCCGGCAAACTTGGCATCGGTGCCGCCGGCCAGGCCGACCACCATGTCCTGGATCAGCTTTTTCGGGTTCAGCGGCTGGCCGGCGGCGAATGCCGGGCACGCCGCCTCGCACTTGCCGCACTGCACGCAGGCGTCGAAACCGAGCAACTGGTTCCAGGTGAAGTCCTTGGGTTTCTCCACGCCCAGGGGCGCGCTTTTATCGCTCAGGTCCAACGGTTTCAAGCCGGTAGAACGCCCCCCGCCAAAGCGTTCGGCACGGCGGTGCCAGGCCAGGTGCAGGGCACCGGCAAAGGCGTGTTTCATCGGCCCGCCCCAGGCCATGCCAAAGAACATCTCCGACACGCCCCACAGCACGCCCACCCCCAGCAGTGCAGCCAGCAACCAGCCACCGAAGTCGGCGGGCAGGATCCCGGCCACCGGCAAAGTCAGCACAAAGAAGCTCACCGAGAACGCCATCAGGCTTTTCGGCAGGCGCATCCACGGGCCTTTGGACAGGCGCGAGGGTGGGTTGCGCCGGCGCAGATAGACAAAAATGGCGCCGACAAACATCAGCACCGAAGCCAGCAGCAAGGCGTAGCCGAGGAGACGGTGATGCAGGCCGAAACCGTGCACCAGGATCGCCAGCAACGCCGACAGCACAAAGCCCAGGGCAGTGGCGACGTGGGTGTTGGCGATGTATTTGTCGCGGGCGACCACATGGTGCAGGTCGACCATATAGCGCTTGGGCATGGCCAGCAGGCCGCCCAGCAGGTCGACCTTGGCCGCACGCCCACGGCGCCACATGTTCACCCGGCGCAAAGCGCCGAGGACAGCGAGGCCCAGGGCTGCAAACAGGAGAATCGGAAGAAGGGTGTTCAACATGGTGAAGCTCCCAAAGACCACACAGCTCTAATGTGGGAGCGGGCTTGCTCGCGAAGGCGGTGCATCAGCCACTGGATGTATCGACTGACACACCGCTTTCGCGAGCAAGCCCGCTCCCACATTTTTGACCGAGTCCACATTGGTTCGGTGTTGGGTCAGAAATCCTTGCACAAGCGCAGGGCGTCATAGATCGCAGCGTGGGTATTGCGCTGGGCCACACAGTCACCAATGCGAAACAGCAAGTACCCTTCCCCCAGCTCGCTCAGGCAGGGTTGTGGCTTGATTGCGAACAGCGCTTCCACATCCATCTGGCCCTTGTTGCGCGCCCCTGGCTTGAGGGCGTAGTAGATTGCTTCATCCGGGCGCACGCCGTTCTCCACCACCACCTGGTCCACCACCCGCTCTTCCTTGGCGCCGGTGTATTCGTTCTCCAGCACCGCCACCAACTTGTCGCCCTCGCGGTAGACCTTTTCCAGCATCATGTCGCCGGTCATGATCACTTCCTTGGGGTACATGCTGCGGTAGTAGGTCGGGAACGAGGTACCGCCGATGGCCACGCCTGGCTTGATGTCGTCGGTGACGATTTCCACCTGGCTGCCTTTGTCGGCCAGGAAGTCGGCCACTGACATGCCGGTGAATTCGCAGATGGTGTCGTACACCAGCACGTTCTTGCCAGGCGCCACCTTGCCGTCGAGCACATCCCAGCTGCTGACCACCAGGCCTTCTGCCGCGCCCCAGTGTTCGTTCTGCTCAAGGAACGGATGCCCCCCCACCGCCAGCACCACCACATCGGGACGCAGGTCGAGAATGGTCTCGGCATCCGCCGCCACGCCCAGGCGCAGATCGACGTTGAGCCGCGCCAGTTCCAGCTGGAACCAACGGGTGATGCCGGCGATCTGGTCGCGCTGCGGGGCCTTGGACGCCGTGGTGATCTGCCCGCCGATAAAGTCTTTTTTCTCGAACAGGGTCACGTCGTGGCCGCGCTCGGCGGCCACCCGCGCCGCTTCCATGCCGGCAGGCCCTGCGCCGACCACCACCACCTTGCGCTTGGGCCCGGTGGATTTTTCGATGATGTGCGGCACGCCCATGTATTCCCGGGAGGTCGCGGCGTTCTGGATGCACAGTACATCCAGGCCCTGGTACTGGCGGTCGATGCAATAGTTGGCGCCGACGCACTGCTTGATCTGGTCGATCTGGCCCATTTTGATCTTGGCGATCAGGTGCGGGTCGGCCATGTGCGCGCGGGTCATGCCGACCATGTCCACATAGCCGCCTTCGAGAATGCGCGTGGCCTGGTTCGGGTCCTTGATGTTCTGCGCATGCAGCACCGGGGACTTGACCACTTCCTTGATCCCGGCCGCCAGGTGCAGGAACGGCTCCGGTGGATAACTCATGTTGGGGATCACGTTGGCCAGGGTGTTGTGGGTGTCGCACCCCGAGCCGACCACGCCGATAAAGTCGAGCATGCCGGTATCGTCGTAGTACTTGGCGATCTGTTTCATGTCCTCGTGGGACAGGCCGTCCGGGTGGAACTCATCCCCGCACAAACGGATACCCACGCAAAAATCCGGACCGACTTCTGCACGCACGGCTTTGAGCACTTCCAGGCCGAAACGCATGCGGTTTTCAAAGCTGCCGCCCCACTCATCGGTGCGCTTGTTGACTCGCGGGCTCCAGAACTGATCGATCATGTGCTGGTGCACTGCCGACAGTTCCACGCCATCCAGGCCACCGGCCTTGGCCCGGCCTGCGGCGCTGGCGTAGTTGCCGATCACCCGCCAGATTTCTTCCGGCTCGATGGTCTTGCAGGTGGCGCGGTGTACCGGTTCACGCACGCCGGAGGGCGACATCAGGGTCGGCCAGTTGAAGCCGTCCCAACGCGAGCGCCGGCCCATGTGGGTAATCTGGATCATGATCTTGGCACCATGTTTGTGCATGGCATCGGCCAGGTTCTGGAAGTGCGGGATGATGCGGTCGGTGGACAGGTTGACCGAACTCCACCACTCCTGCGGACTGTCGATCGCCACCACCGAAGAACCGCCACAGATCGCCAGGCCAATACCGCCCTTGGCTTTCTCTTCGTAGTACTTCACATAACGCTCGGTGGTCATCCCGCCGTCGGTGGCATACACCTCGGCGTGGGCGGTACTGAGCACGCGGTTGCGAATGGTCAGTTTGCCGATCTGGATCGGCGCAAACATTGCTTCGAAAGCCATGGCACGGTCCTCGGCTTACAACGGCTTGACGGTGAACAAGCCGTCGTCGTGGCCCTCTTCGGAGCCTCCGTAGACTTGTTCGGCCACCGTGCGCAGCTGGCTGCCACGGGCTTGCAGAATCTGGTCCATGGCACCGGCAAACCAGCCGGTGAACATGTAGTCCACCTTGCGCCCGACCTTGCCGTACACATAGACAAAGGCCGAGTGTTCGAGCTTGACGCTGGCGGTGCCCTTGTCGAGGTCGATGTCCTGGATCTTGAACAGGCCCCAACCGCGCTGCGACAACCGTTTCATGTAGTGCTCGAATACCGCGACGCCTTCCAGGCCGTGGCATTCGGCTTCTTTCTCACACCAGTGCCAGGCGGATTTGTAGCCGGCTTTGTAGAGGATTTGGGCATAGGCGTCAGCGCCCAGGACTTCTTCGATGCCCATGTGGTTGTTGACGAAGAAATGGCGCGGTACGTACAGCATCGGCAAGGCGTCGGAGGTCCAGACACCGGTTTCGCTGTCGACTTCGATAGGCAATTGCGGGGCGATCTTGGCCATGGAAACTCAACTCCGGAAAATTCTTGGTAATGACCCGGCACGAATGGCCGGGGAGAGAAAACGGTGGCTTATTCGCCCCAGACGTCTTTCAACACGTTGACCCAGTTCTCGCCCATGATCTTGCGCACCACGCGTTCGCTGTGGCCGCGCTTGAGCAGGGTTTCGGTCAGGTTGGGAAACTCGCCCACGGTGCGGATGCCCAGCGGGTTGATGATCTTGCCGAAACTGGTCAGGCGACGGGCGTAGCCCTTGTCATGGGTCAGCATCTCGAAGAAATCCTGGCCATGGCCCTGGGTAAAGTCGGTGCCGATGCCGATGGCGTCTTCGCCGACGATATTCATGGTGTACTCGATCGCTTCGGCGTAGTCGTCGATGGTCGAGTCGATGCCCTTGGCCAGGAACGGCGCAAACATGGTCACGCCGACAAAGCCGCCGTGGTCGGCAATGAATTTGAGTTCTTCATCGGACTTGTTGCGCGGGTGCTCTTTGAGGCCAGACGGCAGGCAGTGGGAGTAGCACACCGGTTTCTTCGATTCGAGGATGACTTCTTCGCTGGTCTTGGAGCCAACGTGGGACAGGTCGCACATGATGCCGACGCGGTTCATCTCGCCCACGATCTCGCGCCCGAAGCCCGACAACCCGCCGTCGCGCTCGTAGCAGCCGGTGCCGACCAGGTTCTGGGTGTTGTAGCACATCTGCACCACGCCCACGCCGAGCTGCTTGAAGATCTCGACATAGCCGAGCTGGTCTTCAAAGGCATGGGCATTCTGGAAGCCGAAGATAATGCCGGTCTTGCCCTGCTCCTTGGCGCGGAGGATGTCGGCGGTGGTTTTCACCGGGATCACCAGGTCGCTGTTCTCACGGATCAAGGTCTGGCTGGCCACAATGTTATTGATGGTGGCCTGGAAGCCTTCCCACACCGACACCGTGCAGTTGGCGGCCGTCAGGCCACCCTTGCGCATGTCCTCGAACAGGTCGCGGTTCCACTTGGCAATGATCAGCCCGTCGATAACGATGCTATCGGCGTGCAGTTCGGCTGGGCTCATCAGGCGTCCCCTTATTGGTGATTCATGCGCCGAATCGTCTGCCGGCGCTTTGGGGCCAGCATATGCCCAGGGGCCGACGGAGCCGGGTGCAAAAACGACAGGGGAATTGCCGAAAGCGTCAATCCACGACAAAGGGTGCAGGGACACGTCTGTCCTGCATCTGTTCTTTGGCCTACGCTTGAGCCAGAATTCGACCCATCCACTGATATGAGAAGGCGCAATGAAACCGATTTTCCTGGCGTTGGCACTCCTCGCCACCGGCGTCCACGCCGCCGAAGACACCGACAGCACCCCGTGTGATGGCATCGAAAACGACAAACAGACCCTGGAATGCGCCTCCTACAACAAAACCACCGCCGAAGAGCTGCTCAAGGATAACTACCAGGGCCTGCTGGAACGCATGGCCACTACCTACGCCAGCAACAAGGCGCAGTTGGCGGACATCACCGCTCGCCTGAAGGATGCCCAGCAGAAGTGGGAAAAACTGCGCGATGCCGACTGTGCGGTGGACACCTTCCCGGCGGTGACCGGCACCAAGGCCTACGCCATTGCGCAGAATGACTGCCTGGCGCGGATGAGTGATGAGCGATCGGAGTTTTTGGAGTCGATTGGCCAGGAATAAGCGAGAATCGCGCCCACCCTCTCCCCAGAAACAAGGCCACCCATGACTATCTGCGGTATCGAAATCAAAGGCAGCGAAGCCATCATCGCCGTTGCCGCCCTGGACCTGGCCCACGTTGCCCTGGCCACCAAGAAAATCGCCCTTGAAGACGACGACGACGCGGCCAATGTCAAAGCCTTCGCTGCTCAGGTGAGCAGCTTTGTGCGCGACAACGGCATCACCCGTATCGCGATCAAGAAGCGCAGCAAGAAAGGCGAATTCGCCGGCGGCCCGACCACGTTCAAGATTGAAGGCGTACTGCAGTTGTTGGACGGCGTTGAAGTGACGCTGCTGTCGCCGCAGACCATCAATGCCCAGCACAAGAAGCACAACTTCGAACTGCCGGCGACGCTGAACAAGTACCAGCATGAAGCCTTCAAGGCAGCATGTTCGGCCCTGCTGAAAAAGTAAGCCACACAAAAATCCAATGTGGGAGCGGGCTTGCTCGCGAATGCGGTGTATCAGTCAACATCTTAATTGACTGACCCACCGCATTCGCGAGCAAGCCCGCTCCCACATTTTGTGTCGGCGTATGCCTCACCGTCGCCGATCCTCCCGCGGGCACTTGGCAAACCGTGCCCTGTAGCTCCTGGTGAAATACGACGGTGACTCGAACCCGCAGGCAATGCTCACTTCCAGCACGCTCATGCCGCTCTGGCGCAGCAGTTTGCGGGCTTTTTCCAGGCGCAGGCCGAGGTAGAAGGTGCTCGGGGTGTCGTTCAGGTGCAGGCGGAACAGGCGCTCCAGCTGGCGTCGTGTGACCTTGATCATCTGCGCCAGCACCAGGGTGCTCAAGGGCGGCTCGGTGTGGAGTTCCATCTCGCCAATCACCCGCACCAGCTTCGGGTTGTTGATGCCATAGCGCGTGGCGATCTGCATGCGCTGGTGGTCTTTGCGCGGGCGGATGCGGCCCAGCACGAATTGTTCGGAGACCTGGATCGCCAGTTCCGGGCCGTGGGCCTGGCTGATCAGGTCGAGCATCAGGTCAATGGAGGCGGTGCCGCCGGCGCAGGTGATGCGCCGACGGTCGATCTCGAACAGCTCCTGGGTCACGGCCAGTGCGGGATAGGACTCCTTGAAGGCATCGATGGCTTCCCAGTGCAGGGTCAGGCGGTAACCGTCGAGCAGGCCGGCCTGGGCCAGGACGAAGCTGCCGGTGTCGATGGCGCCGAGGGTCACGCCGTCATGATCGAGGCGACGCAGCCAGTGCTCCAGGGCCGGCGTGGCAAACTCCAGTGGCTCGAAGCCGGCCACCACCAGCAGGGTCGCATCTTTTTCCAGAGGTTCCAGCCCCGCGTCGGCGTTCACCGACATACCATTGCTCGCCAGCACCGCACCGCCGTCCGCGCTCAGTACGTGCCAGCGATACAACTCGCCGCGAAAACGGTTGGCCACGCGCAGTGGTTCGATGGCCGAGATAAAGCCGATGGCCGAGAACCCTGGCATCAGCAAAAAGTAGAAATCCTGGGACATGGTGCGCACTCGTGGGACGGGTAGCGTGGTCACTGTGATACGCCAGTTCAATCGCCCATTCAAGGGTCCAGGTCGCTGCAGTGCAAGAGCGGGTCGCCGCCGTGCGTTTTATCGCCCGGCAAGCTGCGTAACGTGGCTGCACGGTGCACAAAGACACCGGCCTCCACAATAACGACCTGCCGAGGGATCCATCATGAACCGACTGATCAGCCGCTGCGTGCTCGCCGTCAGCGCCGTCTTGAGCACCAGCCTGTGGGCCGCCGATGCCCCTTCCTGTAAAAACGTGCGCATGGGCGTGGTGAACTGGACCGACGTGATCGCCACCAGCGCCATGGCCCAGGTGCTGCTCGACGGTCTCGGCTACAGCACCAAACAAACCAGCGCCTCCCAGCAAATCATCTTCTCCGGCATTCGCGACCAGCGCCTGGACTTGTTCCTCGGCTACTGGAACCCGCTGATGACCCAGACCATCACCCCGTTTGTCGAGGCCGGGCAAGTGAAAGTCCTCGACACACCCAGCCTCCAGGACGCCCGTGCGACCCTCGCGGTGCCGACCTACCTGGCTGACAAGGGCCTGAAAACCTTCGCCGACATTGCCAAGTTCCAGAAAGAGCTGGGCGGCAAGATCTACGGCATCGAACCCGGTTCGGGGGCCAATATCCAGATCAAGGCGATGATCACCAAGAACCAGTTCGGCCTGGGCAAGTTCCAACTGGTGGAGTCCAGCGAGGCCGGCATGCTCGCCGCCGTGGACCGCGCCGTGCGGCGCAAGGAAGCCGTGGTGTTCTTCGGCTGGGCCCCGCACCCGATGAACGTCAATGTGCAGATGACCTACTTGTCCGGCAGCGAGGATGCCCTGGGCCCCAACGAAGGCATGGCCACCGTCTGGACCGTCACCACACCGACCTACGCCGAGCAATGCCCGAATGTGCATAAGCTGCTGACCAACCTGACCTTCACCGCCGCCGACGAGAGCCGGATGATGCAGCCGCTGCTGGAGCACAAGGATGCGCTCGAGTCAGCCAGGCAATGGCTCAAGGATCACCCCCAGGACCAGCAGCGCTGGCTGGAAGGCGTGACCACGTTCGACGGCAAGCCGGCTGCCGCCCATCTGCAATTGACCCGCAAATAACCTGTCCCGAATCACCGTTTCGCGGCCAACAAAGACCGCGAACGGCACTACCACGCCTGTGAGGAACCTGCCCCATGAACCACGACGTCATCATCACCTGCGCACTCACCGGTGCTGGCGACACGACCGCCAGAAGCCCGCACGTGCCGGTCACCCCCAAGCAAATCGCCGCGGCGGCGGTAGAAGCCGCCAAAGCCGGCGCCACCGTGGTGCATTGCCATGTGCGCGACCCCCACACCGGCAAGTTCAGCCGCGACGTGGCGCTGTACCGCGAAGTGATGGAGCGCATCCGCGAAGCGGATATCGACATCATCGTCAACCTCACCGCCGGCATGGGCGGCGACCTGGAAATCGGCGGCGGCGAGCACCCCATGGCGTTCGGCCCCAACACCGACCTGGTCGGCCCGCTGACCCGCCTGGCCCACGTCGAAGCGCTGCTGCCGGAAATCTGCACCCTGGACTGCGGCACCCTGAACTTCGGCGATGGCGACACCATTTACGTCTCCACCCCGGCCCAGTTGCGGGCGGGTGCCAAGCGCATCCAGGAGCTGGGTGTAAAGGCCGAGCTGGAGATTTTCGATACCGGCCACCTGTGGTTCGCCAAGCAGATGATCAAGGAAGGCCTGCTCGACAACCCGCTGTTCCAACTGTGCCTGGGTATCCCCTGGGGCGCGCCGGCCGACACCACCACCATGAAAGCCATGGTCGACAACCTGCCTGCTGATGTGGTGTGGGCCGGCTTTGGGATTGGGCGCATGCAAATGCCGATGGCGGCGCAAGCGGTGCTGCTGGGCGGCAATGTGCGGGTCGGCCTGGAAGACAATTTGTGGTTGGACAAGGGCGTGCTGGCGACCAATGGGCAGTTGGTGGAACGGGCCGGAGAAATCCTCAGCCGCCTGGGTGCCCGGGTTCTGACCCCGGCAGAAGGCCGCATAAAAATGGGCCTGACCAAACGCGGCTGACCGACTCAACCCTGTAGGAGCTGGCTTGCCAGCTCCCACAATGAGCCCTTTTAGCACTGAGAATTACCGAACTTCTTTAGGACACCATCATGCGCTTTATCACCGAAATCAAAACCTTCGCCGCCCTGGGCAGCGGTGTCATCGGCAGTGGCTGGGTGGCCCGCGCCCTCGCCCACGGTCTGGATGTGGTGGCCTGGGACCCCGCGCCCGGCGCCGAAGCCGCCCTGCGCAAACGCGTCGCCAACGCCTGGGCCGCCCTGGAAAAACAGGGCCTGGCGCCAGGCGCCTCCCAGGAGCGCCTGCGGTTTGTCGCGACCATCGAAGAATGTGTGCAAGACGCCGATTTCATCCAGGAAAGCGCCCCCGAACGCCTGGAGCTGAAGCTGGCGCTGCACAGCAAAATCAGCGCGGCGGCCAAGCCCGATGCGCTGATCGGCTCCAGCACTTCAGGGCTCTTGCCCAGTGAATTTTATGAAGGCTCCACGCACCCGGAACGCTGCGTGGTTGGCCACCCATTCAACCCGGTGTACCTGCTGCCGCTAGTGGAAGTCGTGGGCGGCAAACACAGCGCACCCGAAGCGATCCAGGCGGCCATCAAAGTCTACGAGTCCCTCGGCATGCGGCCGCTGCATGTGCGCAAGGAAGTGCCGGGGTTTATCGCCGACCGCTTGCTCGAAGCGCTGTGGCGCGAGGCGTTGCACCTGGTCAACGATGGTGTCGCGACCACCGGTGAGATCGACGATGCGATCCGCTTTGGCGCCGGCCTGCGCTGGTCGTTCATGGGCACGTTCCTCACCTACACCCTGGCCGGCGGCGATGCCGGGATGCGGCATTTCATGGCGCAATTCGGCCCGGCACTGCAACTGCCCTGGACCTACCTGCCGGCACCGGAACTGACGGACAAACTGATTGACGATGTGGTCGATGGCACCCGAGAGCAGTTGGGCAGCCATAGCATTTCGGCGCTGGAGCGCTATCGTGATGATTGCCTGCTGGCGGTGCTGGAGGCGGTGAAAACCACCAAGGCCAAACACGGCATGAGCTTCACCGAATAACCTGTAGGAGCGGCTTGCCGGCGATGACGGTGTTGGATTCACCATCGCTATCGCCGGCAAGCCGGCTCCTACAGTTGGCTGAGTACAGATGTGGAATTTATGAAATGCCTACGCTGACCACCTACACCACGAAAATCATCCCCGACTGGGTCGATTACAACGGCCACCTGCGCGATGCGTTCTACCTGCTGATTTTCAGCTACGCCACCGATGCCTTGATGGACACCCTGGGCCTGGACAGCGACCACCGCGAAGCCAGCGGCCATTCGCTGTTCACCCTGGAGCTGCATCTCAATTACCTGCACGAAGTAAAACTGGGCGCCGAGGTCGAAGTGCACACCCAGTTGATCGCCCATGACACCAAGCGCCTGCATCTCTATCACAGCCTGCACCTGGTCGGCGAAGCACGGGAACTGGCGGGCAATGAGCAGATGCTGCTGCATGTCGACCTCGCCGGGCCACGCTCGGCACCGTTCAGCGAGGCGGTTGCCCAGCGCCTGGCAACACTCAGCACCGGGCAGGCAGACCTGCCCAGGCCGGCCTTGCTCGGTCGCGTCATCGGCCTGCCGGTCAAATAAAAAAAGCCCCGATCAAGCCGTGACAGGATCGGGGCAGAGTGCTTTGTGTGAGCGGGCGGGCCGAGGGTGACCAAACCTTCAGGCTGCTTGCTTGAACCTAAGTGTGCCTGCAACCCCCTTCGGTAACTGGCTCGAAAACGACCTGTTCATAGTCGTTCCAGCCATTGCGGCATTCAGCCCTTGCCGACCCGCTGATGGCCCACCAGAATCGAACCTGATCGAACGCTCCCCTAACCAGGATGAACATCATGATGCACGCGGATTTGATTGATCAGGATGACCTGCTGAGCCAACTGCGCTCCCTGGGTTTCGAGGTGTCCAGCGGCGCCACCGCCGAGCAGGCTTGTGAGTGCGCGGTACGCGGTTTGAGTGACGCACGGGCCAAGGCGCTCAAGGGCATGGTCGAGCAGATGTACACCAGCAGCGCAACGATTCTGCCGGCGGTGCGCCAGGCGATCGATAAGCAGTTGTTGCCGGCCCTGGTGCAGTTCAAGCAGAACTCCGGCGCCTGATACACCGCATTCGCGAGCAAGCCCGCTCCCACATTTGACTGCATTTCAAAGGTGGAACTCGGTCAAATGTGGGAGCGGGCTTGCTCGCGAATACAGACGCCTCGGTCTACAGCCTTACACTGGCAAACGTCGACTCGTTGCGCGCCTGGCTCAACGCCGACATCGGCCCGGCCAACGGTGACAACACCAGCGCCTGCGGAATCGGCATCATCGCCACCTGCTGGGTGGTGTTGGAGCCTACGCGCTCATCCCGCGGCGGGATGCCGAAGTATTCGCGGTAGCACTTGGAGAAATGCGGCGTGGACACAAACCCGCACACCGAGGCCACTTCGATGATCGACATCGGCGTTTGCTTGAGCAACTGCCGGGCGCGGATCAGGCGCAGCTTGAGGTAGTAGCGCGACGGCGAACAGTGCAGGTATTTCTGGAACAGCCGCTCCAACTGGCGCCGCGACACCGCCACATACACCGCCAGCTCATCGAGGTCGATCGGCTCTTCGAGGTTGGCCTCCATCAGCGCGACGATTTCCTGCAGCTTCGGCTGGTTGGTGCCCAGCATATGCTTGAGCGGCACGCGCTGGTGATCCTGTTCATTGCGGATACGTTCGTACACAAACATCTCGGAAATCGCCGCCGACAGTTCACGGCCGTGGTCGCGGCTGATCAGGTGCAACATCATGTCCAGCGGCGCGGTGCCACCGGAACTGGTGAAGCGATTGCGGTCGAGGGTGAACAGGCGCGTGCTCATCGACACCCGCGGGAAGGCTTCCTGCATCGATGCCAGGCATTCCCAGTGCACGCTGCAATCAAACCCGTCGAGCAGGCCGGCGCAGGCCAGGGCCCAACTGCCGGTGCACACCGCGCCGAGACGGCGCGACTGGCGCGCCTGGCTTTGCAGCCACGACACATGTTCGCGAGTCACGGTGCGCTGGATACCCACGCCGCCGCAGACAATCACAGTGTCCAGGGCCGGGGCTTTGTGCATGGAGCAGTCGGGGGTGATCTGCAGGCCATCACTGGCCCATACCTGGTTGCCGTCGACGCTCAGGGTGGTCCAGCGATACAGCTCACGACCGGACAGCTGGTTGGCCATGCGCAGCGGCTCCACGGCGGACGCCAGGGAAATCAGTGTGAAATTGTCCAGCAGCAAAAAGCCGATGGATTGAGGCGCACGGTTCTGGGGCTGGGCCCCGGAGTTGAACGACGTCATCGCGGTATCTCCTCACACAAAGCG
The DNA here is from genome assembly GCF_000730425.1 of Pseudomonas fluorescens. Classification (NCBI taxonomy): domain Bacteria; kingdom Pseudomonadati; phylum Pseudomonadota; class Gammaproteobacteria; order Pseudomonadales; family Pseudomonadaceae; genus Pseudomonas; species Pseudomonas fluorescens. The sequence continues at coordinate 3,380,532 of NZ_CP008896.1, forward strand.
GGTGATGGCCTCAGGCGAGGCTCTTGTTATTGCACTCTTCGTCCGTCAGGAGAGAGGCTTTGGATTGATAGAGCAAATGCCATGCCTAAAGTTGAATAGGCATTCAATAACTCCTGAAAACGACCTGCTGAGGTGTCTATATAAGCCCGCGCCCGACATAAGGATATGACCCGGCAAAAGCCTGCGCCCAGGGTCTGTGAGCAGATCGGTAGCACTTGTGGGAAGGCGCTTTCCGGGCGTAGGAAAAGTGTGTCACCACACGCACAGGTGACGGGTAACAGGAGGGAATATCGTTCGGACGCTACTTATCTGTTTGCGACGCGCTAAAAGGTGGCGTTTTTGGTGTGGGTGTTCACTTTATGAGCAGCGGTGTTTGAACTACCGCCATCGCGGGCGAGCCCGCTCCCACATTTTGATCTGCCAATACATTCAAATGTGGGCACTGGCTTGCCTGCGATAGCGCTATCACCGGTTCAACACTCGACAGCGCTCACCGCCAGCCCACCCCGCGATGTCTCTTTGTACTTGTCATGCATATCCGCACCCGTATCGCGCATGGTGCGGATCACCCGGTCCAGGGAGATAAAGTGCTGGCCATCACCGCGCAAGGCCATCTGCGCCGCATTGATCGCCTTGACCGCCGCAATCGCGTTGCGCTCGATGCATGGCACTTGCACCAGGCCGCCTACCGGGTCGCAGGTCAGGCCAAGGTTATGCTCCAGGCCGATTTCGGCCGCGTTGCACACCTGCTCGGGGCTGGCGCCAAGAATCTCCGCCAACCCTGCTGCCGCCATGGCGCACGCCGAACCGACTTCGCCCTGGCATCCCACCTCGGCACCGGAGATCGAAGCGTTCTTCTTGCACAGGATGCCGATGGCCGCCGCGCCGAGGAAGTAATCCACCACATTGGCTTCGGTGACTTGCTCGCTGAACTTCATAAAGTAGTGCAACACCGCCGGGATGATCCCCGCTGCGCCATTGGTCGGGGCCGTGACCATACGCCCACCGGCCGCGTTTTCTTCGTTGACGGCCAGGGCGAACAGGTTGACCCACTCCATGGCGCTCAAGGTCGAGCCGATCACATTGGGTTTGCCCAACTCCTGCAGGCTGCGGTGCAACTTGGCGGCGCGACGACGCACATTCAGGCCGCCGGGCAGGATGCCTTCGTGCTTGAGGCCCTGCTCGACACAGTCCTGCATGGCGCGCCAGAGTTTCATCAGGCCGCTGCGGATTTCTTCATCGGAGCGCCAGACCTTTTCGTTGGCCAGCATCAATTGCGCGACGCGCAGGTTATGGGTCTTGCACAACTGCAATAACTCCACTGCGCTGGAAAAATCATAGGGCAGTTCGGTGCGATCCATATCGGCCACGCCGCTGCGCGCCTGGGCTTCATCCACCACAAAGCCGCCACCCACCGAATAGTAGGTATCGCGATGCAACTCGGTCTGGGCGCCGTAGACCACCAGGGTCATGGCATTGGGATGGAACGGCAGGTTTTCGTCGATCAGGCGCATGTCCCGCGACCATACAAATGGCACCGGCACGCGGTTGTCCAGCAGCAGGGTCTGCGTCTCGCGCAGGGCCTCGATGCGCGGGCCGATCTGCGACGGGTCAATCGCATCTGGCCACTCGCCCATCAGCCCCATGATCACCGCGTTGTCGCTGCCATGGCCGATACCGGTGGCCGACAACGAGCCATAGAGCTGCACTTCGACGCGCCGCACCTGTTCCACAAGAGCACGTTCACGCAAGCCCTGGACGAACAACGCCGCAGCGCGCATGGGGCCGACGGTGTGGGAGCTGGACGGCCCGATGCCAATCTTGAACAGGTCGAAAACACTGATAGCCATTGCCGCGAAACTCCTCGATGAGCACAGGTCAGGCGCGTCACAGCTGCTACGCTCAAATCGCCCAGATGGCCGCATCATCAAGCTTTCGTTGCGCCGTCCGGCGTCTCACACCGACATACCCATGCTCACCAGCGTCGTCCCCGTGCAATGGGGTGTAATCGCCGTTTTCTGCGGTGCAGATCGAGAAAAAGTGCAGTTTTGCCTATGGAAAAACCTGTAAGCGACCTCACCGACACTGGATACGACCATCCCTGTACTGGATACGACCCACCCTGTAGGCGTCAGATTTTCACTGGTACATGATCAGTCTCGACTCGTTTGCAAGGCACCAAGGCTGCACGTCGCTCGCACGTCCCAACTGCAACACCTAATAAGCGCGGTCAAGCACCGCCGGAAAAACACCAGGAGTCCAAACCCATGAAAGGTTCCCCCCCGTTGTTGTTGGCCGCCATGCTGAGTCTTCCCTTTGCGGCCCATGCTGCTGATCCGCAGCAGTGCAGCACCGTCAACTTCTCCGATGTCGGCTGGACCGACATCACCGTCACGACCGCCACCACCAGCGAAATCCTCAAGGGCCTGGGCTACAAGCCCCGCACCACGATGATTTCCGTGCCCGTGACCTACAAGTCCCTGGCTGACGGCAAGAACATGGATATCTTCCTCGGCAACTGGATGCCGACCATGGAAAACGACATCAAGCAGTACCGTGATGCCGGCACCGTGGAAACCGTGCGCGCCAACCTGGAAAACGCCAAGTACACCCTGGCGGTGCCACAAGCGCTGTATGACAAGGGCCTGAAGGACTTCGCCGACATCGTCAAATTCAAGAACGAGCTGGGCGGCAAGATTTATGGCATCGAACCGGGCAACGACGGCAACCGCACTATCCAGAGCGTGATCGACAAGAATCAGTTCGGCTTGAAGGACGCCGGCTTCAAGGTGGTCGAGTCCAGCGAAGCCGGGATGCTCTCGCAGGTGGAGCGCGCCACCAAGCGCGGGCAGGCCATTGTGTTCCTCGGCTGGGAACCGCACCCGATGAACACTCGCTTCAAGCTCAAGTACCTGACCGGCGGTGACGATTCATTCGGCCCCAACTACGGCCAGGCCACCATCTACACCAACACCCGCAAGGGCTACGTGCAGGAATGCAGCAACGTTGGCCAACTGTTGAAAAACCTGTCGTTCACCCTGGACATGGAAAGCACCCTGATGGGTAACGTCCTCGACGACAAGATGAAACCCGATGCCGCGGCCAAGGCCTGGCTGAAGAAGAACCCGCAAGTACTCGACACCTGGCTCGCCGGTGTCACCACCCTTGATGGCAAGCCAGGACTGGAGGCTGTGAAAGCCTACCTCGACAAGTAACCGCTGACCCTGGGCCGGCGTGCCGGCCCGGGATGTTTTCCCTCTTCGCATGTGGACATTCACTACCATGCTGACTGAACAGAAAATCCCCCTAGGCCAGTACATCGCTGCCTTCGTCGAATGGTTGACGCAGAACGGCGCCGATTATTTCGACGCGATCGCATCGACACTGGAAACGATGATCCACGGCGTGACGTTTGCGCTGACCTGGTTCAATCCGCTGGCATTGATCGGTCTGATTGCGCTGCTTGCTCACTACATCCAACGTAAATGGGGACTGACTGTCTTTGTCATCGCTTCTTTCCTGCTGATCCTCAACCTGGGGTACTGGCAGGAAACCATGGAAACCCTGGCCCAGGTGCTGTTCGCCACCCTGGTCTGCGTGGTGATCGGCGTGCCGCTGGGCATTGTTGCCGCGCACAAACCGATGTTCTACACGATGATGCGGCCGGTGCTCGATCTGATGCAGACCGTGCCAACCTTCGTCTACCTCATCCCGACCCTGACCCTCTTCGGGCTGGGTGTGGTACCCGGCCTGATCTCCACGGTGGTGTTCGCGATTGCCGCGCCGATCCGCCTGACCTACCTGGGCATCCGCGATGTACCGCAAGAGCTGATGGACGCCGGCAAGGCCTTTGGCTGCTCGCGCCGCCAGTTGCTCTCGCGCATCGAACTGCCCCACGCCATGCCGAGCATTGCTGCCGGTATTACCCAATGCATCATGCTGTCGTTGTCGATGGTGGTGATCGCAGCCCTGGTGGGCGCCGACGGCCTCGGCAAACCCGTGGTCAACGCGCTGAACACCGCCGACATTGCCCTGGGCTTTGAAGCGGGCCTGGCAATTGTGCTGCTGGCCATCATGCTCGACCGTATCTGCAAACAACCCGACGCCAAAGTAGGGGGTGATGCATGAGCATTATCCGATTCGACAATGTTGATGTGATCTTCTCCAAAGACCCACGCGCAGCCCTCAAGCTGCTGGACGAGGGGATGCACCGCAACGAAATCCTGAAAAAGACCGGGCAGATTGTCGGTGTGGAAAAGGCCAGCCTGGATATCGAGAAAGGCGAGATCTGCGTGCTGATGGGCCTGTCCGGTTCCGGCAAATCGAGCCTGCTGCGCTGTATCAACGGCCTTAATACCGTGAGCCGTGGCCAGTTGTTTGTGGAGCATGAGGGGCGCCAGATCGACATCGCGTCCTGCACCCCGGCAGAGCTGAAAATGATGCGCACCAAGCGCATCGCCATGGTGTTCCAGAAGTTCGCCTTGATGCCTTGGCTGACCGTGCGCGAAAACATCAGCTTTGGCCTGGAGATGCAGGGCCGCCCCGAGAAAGAGCGGCGCAAGCTGGTGGACGAAAAGCTTGAGCTGGTGGGCCTGACCCAATGGCGCAACAAGAAGCCCGACGAGCTCTCGGGCGGCATGCAACAGCGCGTCGGCCTGGCCCGCGCCCTGGCGATGGACGCCGATATCCTGCTGATGGACGAACCTTTTTCCGCCCTCGACCCGCTGATCCGCCAGGGCCTGCAGGATGAGCTGCTGGAACTGCAACGCAAGCTGAGCAAGACCATCGTGTTCGTCAGCCACGACCTCGATGAGGCGCTCAAACTCGGCAGCCGTATCGCGATCATGAAAGACGGCAAGATCATCCAGTACAGCGTGCCGGAAGAAATTGTGCTGAACCCGGCGGATGACTATGTGCGCACCTTCGTCGCCCATACCAACCCGCTGAACGTGTTGTGCGGCCGCAGCCTGATGCGCACCCTGGACAACTGCAAGCGGGTCAACGGCTCGGTGTGCCTGGATCCGGGCGGCGACTCGTGGCTGGACCTGGCCGAAGGCAACACGATCCAGGGCGCACGACAAAATGGCGTGGCAATGAACCTGCAGAATTGGGCGCCGGGGCAAGCCGTGGAAGACCTGGGGCGGGTACCGACCTTGGTGGACTCCAATATCGGCATGCGCGATGCGTTGCAGATTCGCTACCAGACCGGCAACAAGCTGGTGCTGCACGACAACAACAAGGTGGTGGGGATCCTGGGGGACAGCGAGCTGTACCACGCCCTGCTGGGCAAGAACCTGGGCTAAAGACCCAACTGAAGAAACGGGGTCATTGTAGGAGCTGGCTTGCCAGCGATAGCGATGTTGGATTCACCACCGCTATCGCTGGCAAGCCAGCTCCTACATTTGACCGCATTGCCAGGTTTGAACAGGCGGTGTCAGTGACGACACCGCTGGCCTTTATCAGCTATAGACACGGCCAAGGAGTTGGCGATGGCTTTCAAACTGATCGAGCACATCCCGGGTGATCTGCTCCTGGGTGAAGCCCATCAGGTCGTATTCCTGGCCGCCGTTGTGCAGGTAGACCTCGGCGCGGTAGTAGCGCGCACGCTCCTCGTCTGCCTCGATCGACTCACTCGGCGCGGCCAGGTAACCATCCAGGCTCACCTCGTAGACAAACGGGTTGCCTTCCATCTCGATCCGCACGCCGATGCAACGCTTGGATTTACCCAGCAGCGTCTGCACATCCAGCCCTTGGGCGCGCAACGCCACGGCCGCTTCTTCCAGCGCCGGGGTGACTTTCTTGTCCATGAAACGTTGCACCACGGCCTGGCTCGGTTGCAGGTCCTGAGCCGTCAGGCGCTCGCTGAAACCACGACGACCGCGTTCGGCCAGTTGCGCCTGCTCCTGTTCGATCGCCACGTCCTGGCGCATGGCCTTGTGCAAACCGAACATAAAGAAGATCAGCACCACCGAGAACGGCAGGCCTGCCAGCACCACCATGGTCTGCATGGCTTCAAAGTTGCCGGCAAACAGCAAGCCGATGGTCACCAGGGTGATCACCGCCGACCAGAAGATCCGCAGCCAGTGCGGCGCATCCTCATCCACATTGCCGCCCTTGCAGGAAAGGTTGGCCATCATCACCGCGCCGGAATCCGCCGGCGTCAGGAACAGCACAAAGCCGACAAAGATCGACACGCCGATCACCACTTTCGACGCCGGGTAGTACTCCAACAACTGGTAGATCGCCATGGATGGCTGCTCCAGTGCGGTCTTGCCCAGTTCCACGGCACCATGGTTGAGCACCAGGTCCAGGGCCGAGTTACCGAAGATCGACAGCCACGCCAGGGTAAAGCCCAGCGGGATCAGCAGCACGCCCGCCACCAGTTCACGCACGGTACGGCCACGGGAAATACGCGCGATAAACATGCCCACGAACGGTGCCCAGGAAATCCACCAGGCCCAGTAGAACAGGGTCCACAGACCCATCCAGCGCTCGGATTTATCGCCGTCGCCTTCGTACACGTACAGGTCGAAGGTCTTGAGCACCAGGCCGTTCATGTAGTCGCCGATGTTCTGCACAAAGCCGTTGAGCAGGTGCAGGGTCGGGCCAAACAGCAGCACGAAAATCAGCAAGCCACTGAACAGCACGATGTTCAGGTTGGACAGGCGGCGAATGCCGTTCTCCACACCCGACACGGCGGCGATGGTCGCCACGGTGCTCATCACGATGATCACGATCAGCAGGTTGGTGTTGCTGTGTTCCATGCCGAACAGGTTTTCCAACCCCGACGACACCTGCATCGAACCAATCCCCAGGTTCGTCACCAGGCCCAGCAGGGTCACGAACATACCGAAGCCATCCACCGCGTGGCCGGCCGCGCCTTTTACCCAGCGCTCGCCCATCAAGGGGTACAACGCCGAACGCAGGGCCAGCGGCTGGTTATGCCGGTAGGCGAAGTACGCCACCGCCAGGCCGACCAGCGCATAGATCGCCCAGCCATGCAGGCCCCAGTGCAGGAAGGTCAACTGCAACGCCTGGCGCGCAGCCATATGGGTAGCGGGGGCGCCTTCAGGCGGGTTGAAGTAGTGATCCAGCGGCTCGGACGCGCCGAAGTACAGCAGCGAGATGCCGATGCCCGAGGAGAACAACATGCCGGCCCAGGCACCGTAGCTGAAGTCTGGCGTGTCGGCCTTGCTGCCCAGCTTCAATTTGCCGTAGGAGGAAAACGCCAGGCCCACCACAAACACCAGGTAGGCGGCGATGACCACCATGTAGTACCAGCCAAAGCTCTTCGAGAGCCAGGTCTGGGCGACTCCCAGCATTCTGCCGGCCTCTTGCGGGGCGATGATCAGAACGGCGGTCAACAACAGGATCAACGCGGTGGAGGTGTAGAACACCCAACCGTTGACCCGCACCTTTTCCGGTGGGGTCTTTATAAGAGAGGCAGAACTCATGGCACAGAGGCTCCGGGCAGTGCGAGAGAGGACACAAGGCAACGCGTGACCCGCGCCATCGATTTTTCGGCAGTCGACGGACGGGTGTTATAAAGACATCCCGAAAAACCCCGAACCCCAGCGACCCAGGGTCATGGGCGGTTTCAAGGGTTTTCGTGGATGTCAGATGCGCCTGTCTACATGTAGGAAACACCTGTAGGCAGCGACCATTTGTCGCAGATCTTATTCTTTGTTGATTGAACGTTCAATCAAAACAAAATAGACTGGCCCTCAAGCCGACGAACGTTTACGCCCGTCGGCAGGCCTAAGGAGAGGTGCTACATGCCCAAGGTCGGTATGCAACCCATACGCCGCCAGCAGTTGATCGAAGCCACATTGACGGCCATCGATCAGGTCGGGATGGGAGACGCCAGCATTGCGCTGATCGCCCGTCTGGCCGGCGTCTCGAACGGCATCATCAGTCACTACTTTCAGGACAAGAATGGCCTGATCGCGGCAACGATGCGGTACCTGATGAATGTGCTGATCGAGAACGTCCACGAACGTCGGCAGGCATTGAAGGAAGACAGCCCCCGGGCGCACCTTCAAGTGATTATTGGCGGCAACTTCGACGCCAGCCAGGTCAATGGCCCGGCAATGAAAACCTGGCTGGCCTTCTGGGCCACCAGCATGCACCACCCGTCTTTGCACAGGTTGCAGCGGATCAACGATCACCGCCTGTATTCCAACCTGTGCTGCCAGTTCCGCCGTGTGCTGCCGCTTGCCGAAGCACGCAGCGCAGCCCGAGGCCTGGCGGCCCTGATCGACGGTTTGTGGTTGCGCGGCGCCCTGTCGGGAGACGCTTTCGACACGGAGCAGGCGCAACGGATCGCTTACGAATACATGGATTTCCAATTGGCCAAGCAGGTGAGTTAGAGCACACATAAACGCTCAACCCCTGAACGGCTACTGAGCGGGCTGCGCCCCTCAGTGGTTAACGCCAACCACTTATGCACTTGCGAGGACTTTATGGCCCGTTTCGAACTGCAAAAACTCTACATTGACGGCGGCTACTCCGACGCTGGCAGCGACGCCACCTTCGAAGCCATCAACCCGGCTAACGGTGAAGTTCTCGCCAACGTGCAACGCGCTACTTTCGAGGACGTCGAGCGCGCGGTGGTCAGCGCCGAAAAGGGCCAGAAAATCTGGGCCGCCATGACCGCCATGGAGCGTTCGCGCATCCTGCGTCGCGCCGTGGAAATCCTGCGCGAGCGCAACGATGAACTGGCCGCCCTGGAAACCCTGGACACCGGTAAGGCCTTCTCCGAAACCAAGTATGTCGACATCGTCACCGGCGCCGACGTGCTGGAATACTACGCAGGCCTGGTGCCCGCCATCGAAGGCGAGCAGATCCCGCTGCGCACCACCTCGTTCGTCTACACCCGCCGCGAGCCACTGGGCGTGGTCGCCGGTATCGGCGCGTGGAACTACCCGATCCAGATCGCTCTGTGGAAATCCGCGCCAGCCCTGGCTGCCGGCAACGCAATGATCTTCAAGCCAAGCGAAGTGACGTCGCTGACCACCCTGAAACTGGCCGAGATCTACACCGAAGCCGGCGTTCCGGATGGCGTGTTCAACGTCCTGACCGGCAGCGGTCGTGAAGTCGGCACCTGGCTGACCGAGCACCCGCGCATCGAAAAGATCTCCTTCACCGGCGGCACCGACACCGGCAAGAAAGTCATGGCCAGCGCTTCGAGTTCCTCGCTCAAAGACGTGACCATGGAACTGGGCGGCAAATCCCCGCTGATCATTTTCGACGACGCCGACCTGGATCGCGCCGCCGACACCGCGATGATGGCCAACTTCTACAGCTCCGGCCAGGTCTGCACCAACGGCACACGCGTGTTTGTTCCAAAGCACCTGCAAGCGGCCTTTGAAGCCAAGATCGTCGAGCGTGTTGCGCGCATCCGCGTCGGCAACCCAGAAGACGAAAACACCAACTTCGGCCCGCTGGTCAGCTTCGCTCACATGGAAAGCGTGCTGGGCTACATCACCAAGGGTAAAGAAGAAGGCGCACGCCTGCTGTGCGGCGGCGAGCGCCTGACCGATGGCGCCTTCGCCAAGGGCGCGTTCGTGGCACCGACGGTGTTCACTGACTGCACCGACGAAATGACCATCGTGCGTGAAGAAATCTTTGGCCCGGTGATGAGCATCCTCACCTTTGATACCGAAGAAGAAGTGATCCGCCGCGCCAACGACACCGACTTCGGCCTGGCTGCCGGCCTGGTCACCAAGGACTTGAACCGCGCCCACCGCGTGATTCACCAGTTGGAAGCCGGTATCTGCTGGATCAACGCCTGGGGCGAGTCCGACGCCAAGATGCCGGTTGGCGGCTACAAGCAGTCGGGTGTTGGCCGTGAGAACGGCATCAGCTCGCTGAACAACTTCACCCGCATCAAATCGGTACAGGTTGAGCTGGGCGACTACGCCTCGGTGTTCTAACCCGGCTACCGCCAATCGCCCGCAAGCGGGCTCCTACAAGGATTGCGCACGACCTGTAGGAGCCGGCTTGCCGGCGATCGAGGGCAACGCCCTCGCCTGACCTGACCATCTCCAAAGAGGGTGCATTCAATGTCCCAAGAATACGACTACATCATTGTGGGTGCCGGCTCCGCCGGTAACACCCTGGCGACCCGTCTGACCGAAGACGAAGGCGTCACCGTCCTGCTGCTGGAAGCCGGCGGCCCGGACTACCGTTTCGATTTCCGTACCCAGATGCCAGCCGCCCTGGCGTTCCCGCTGCAAGGCCGCCGCTACAACTGGGCCTACGAAACCGATCCAGAGCCACACATGGACGGCCGTCGCATGGAGTGCGGCCGCGGCAAGGGCCTGGGTGGCTCTTCGCTGATCAACGGCATGTGCTACATCCGTGGCAACGCCATGGACTACGACAACTGGGCGAAGCTGCCAGGCCTGGAAAACTGGAGCTACCTCGACTGCCTGCCTTACTTTCGCAAGGCCGAGACCCGCGACATCGGCCCCAACGACTACCACGGTGGCGACGGCCCGGTCAGCGTGACCACGCCCAAGGCCGGCAACAACCCGCTGTTCCACGCCATGGTTGAAGCCGGCGTGCAAGCCGGTTACCCGCGTACCGAAGACTTGAACGGCTACCAGCAGGAAGGCTTCGGCCCGATGGACCGTACCGTGACGCCTAAAGGCCGTCGCGCCAGTACCGCCCGTGGCTACCTGGACACCGCCAAGAAGCGCTCGACCCTGACCATCGTCACCCATGCCCTGACCGACAAAGTGTTGTTCGAAGGCAAGCGTGCGGTCGGCGTGCGTTACCTGATCGGTGCCGCCGAAGAACGTGTTGAAGCCCGCGCGCGCAAGGAAGTCCTGGTGTGCAGCGGCGCCATTGCTTCGCCGCAACTGCTGCAACGCTCCGGCGTAGGCCCGGCCAAACTGCTGGAAAGCCTCGACATCCCGGTGGTCCACGACCTGCCAGGCGTCGGTGAAAACCTGCAGGACCACCTGGAGCTGTATCTGCAATACGCCTGCACCCAGCCGGTCTCGCTGTACCCGTCGCTGCTCTGGTACAACCAGCCAGCCATCGGTGCCGAATGGCTGTTCAACGGCACCGGCATCGGCGCCAGCAACCAGTTCGAGGCGGGCGGTTTTATCCGTACCCGTGAAGAATTCGAATGGCCGAACATCCAGTACCACTTCCTGCCGGTGGCGATTAACTACAACGGCAGCAACGGTGTGAAAGAGCACGGTTTCCAGGCGCACATGGGCTCCATGCGCTCACCGAGCCGTGGCCGCATCCAATTGAAGTCGAAGAACCCACGGGACTACCCGAGCATCCTCTTCAACTACATGGCCACCGAGCAGGACTGGCAGGAATTTCGTGATGGCATCCGCCTGACCCGTGAAATCATGCAGCAGCCGGCACTGGACGCGTACCGTGGCCGCGAAATCAGCCCGGGCATCGACGTGCAAACCGACGAGCAACTGGACAAGTTCATCCGCGAACACGCCGAAACCGCGTTCCACCCGTCCTGCTCGTGCAAGATGGGCACCGACGAGATGGCCGTGGTCGATGGCGAAGGCCGTGTGCATGGCATGCAGGGCCTGCGGGTGATCGACGCATCGATCATGCCGATCATCACCACCGGCAACCTGAACGCGCCCACCATCATGATCGCCGAGAAAATCGCCGACAAGATCCGTGGCCGCCAGTTGCCGCGCAGCACCGCAGACTACTACGTAGCCGGCGATGCGCCAGTGCGTGGCAAGCCGTTGCGTGAAGTGGGTCCTAGCGCGCAGTAATCGTTACACCGCGGCGCCCCTTTCGCGGGCAAGCCCGCTCCCACATTTTGAGTTGTGAACACATTCAAATGCAGGAGCGGGCTTGCCCGCGATGAGGCCCGTCCAGCCTACACACACCTTCCCAGACTCTTCCTACACCGCCCCGCCCTTGATCCCACCCCCCGCGCCGGCCTAATCTAGTCCCTCGCGCAAACGTTTCACCTTCCTACCGACACGCCGGCTTCTGCCTGGCCACGAGGCTTTCTCATGTTTGATGTCGTTTCTTCGAGCAAATGGCCTACCGGCTTTCTGATCAATCCAAACGTTGAACCGCTGGACCCGAAGTGGCTGAAGGAATTCAGCAAGATCCCTGCCGCAGCCGTGAGTGACTGCCTGGGCCGCAACGTCGGTGGCCTGGGCCTCAAGGCGTTCCACGGCAATGCGCCGATGCTCGGCAGCGCCCTGACCGTGCGCGTACGCCCCGGCGACAACCTGATGATCCTCAAAGCCATGCAGATGGCCCGCCCGGGCGATGTGCTGGTGATTGACGGCAGCGCCGACCTGACCCGCGCCGTGTTTGGCGGCATCATGCGCGCCATGGCCCTGAAGGCCGGCATCGTCGGCGTGGTGATCAACGGCGCCCTGCGTGACCTCGACGAATGGCAGACCGGCGAACTGCCGGCCTATGCGATCGGCGGCGTACACCGTGGCCCGAGCACCGACGGCGGCGGTGAGATCAACGTACCGATCTCGTGTGCAGGCATGCTGGTAGCGCCAGGCGACCTGATGATCGGCGATGGCGACGGCGTGGTCGCCGCATCGCGCAGCGAACTGCCGGAATTGCTGGTGCGCTGCCATGACCTGCTGGCCCGCGAGAAAGCCACGCTGGCCGCGATCGAAGCCGGCACCCTGGACCCCGATCGCTTTGACGCCATCCTGCGCGCCAAGGGTTGCCCGGTCTAAAGTCAAAGCAAAAGCATCGCAGGCAAGCCAGCTCCCACATTTTGATTTGTGAACACATTCAACGGTGGCAACTGGCTTGCCTGCGATGGGGCCCTCAAGGCCAACAAGGAGGCCCCCATGTTCGACAAACACCCGCAACTCAAACAACATTTTGCCGCCCTGCGCACCCGCGCCGAATTTTTCTCCCTGCGCTACGTGCGCGAATCCGGCCAGTACCTGTCGGTACGCAAGAACGTCGCCGAGCCGCCGCACCTCGACCGCGACGAAGGTGCCATGCTCACCGTGCGCCTCAACGGCGTCGAAGCCTATGCGGCCACTAACGATATTTCCCTGGCCGGACTGCAAGCCGCGCTGGAGCGGGCCGAAGAGCAGGCCCGGCGGATCAGGCCCCATGCCCTGCTCGACCTGCGCGACCAACCGGTGTCCAGCGACATCGCCGACTATCTGTCCCCAGCGCTCGATCAACCTTTCCCGTCCCTGAGCGACTGCTACCAACTGCTCGGCGCCGAATCGGCCGCCGTGCCCAGGGACGAACGCCTGGTGAGCTGGGAAGTCAGCCTGGGCACCACCCACGTTGAGCAGATCTACCTCAACAGTGCCGGCGCCGAGTTACGCCAGGCCCAGCGTTTTGTGTTCCCCGGCGTCAATGTCACCGCCTACGACGGCAACGACAGCCAGACCCGCACCCTGGGCGGCAGCAACTTCGGCCAGCAAGGCGGCGTTGATGTGATCAACCGCTTCGGCCTGGCTGGCGCCGCCCCTCGGGTGGCCGACGAGGCCCTGCAACTGCTGCTGGCACCCAACACGCCCCAAGGTCCGCGCGACCTGCTGCTGATGCCCGACCAGATGATCCTGCAGATCCACGAATCCATCGGCCATCCGCTGGAACTGGACCGCATCCTCGGTGACGAACGCAATTACGCTGGCACCAGCTTCGTCAAGGCCAGCGACTTCGGGCATCTGCAATACGGCTCCAACCTGCTGAACGTGACCTTCGACCCGGACATTCCCGAACAACTGGCCAGTTACGCCCACGACGATGACGGCACGCCTGCCAATAAGCAGTTCCTGATCCGCAACGGCCTGCTGCTCAGGCCCCTGGGCGGGGCGCTGTCGCAATACCGCTCGGGCATGGGCGGCGTGGCCAACAGCCGCGCCAGCAGTTGGAACCGCGCGCCCATCGACCGCATGGCCAACCTCAACATCGAGCCCGGCGACCAGAGCCTGGCGCAACTGATCGGTGGCATCGAGCACGGCATTCTGATGTCGACCAACCGTTCGTGGTCCATCGACGATGCGCGCAACAAGTTCCAGTTCGGCTGCGAATGGGGCCAGTTGATCGAGAACGGCGAACTCAAGGGTGTGGTGAAGAACCCCAACTACCGGGCGATTTCCGCGCAGTTCTGGCGCAACCTCAGTGCCGTGGGCGATGCCAGCACCTTCAAGGTGCTGGGCACGCCCAACTGCGGTAAGGGCGAGCCGAACCAAGTGATCCGCGTCGGCCATGCATCGCCGGCGTGTGTATTTTGCGATGTGGATGTGTTTGGGGGAGACGCCTGATGAAGGCTTTCAAGGAACTGGTGGAGTGGCTCAAGCAGGCCATCACCGACGAAGAACAGTTTCATCTGGGCTATGGGGCAGAGTCGTCCGAATTCGTGCGTTTCAACCACGCCAAGGTACGCCAGGCCGGCCAGGTGCAGCAGGCCAGTCTCAACCTCAAGCTGATCAACGATGGCCGGCATGCCGACCTCGGCATCACCCTGGCCGGGGCACCTGAACTGGACCGCCAGCGCCTGGCGGAGGGTTTGCAGCAATTGCGCGAAACCTTGCCCTTGCTGCCCAAGGATCCTTACCTGCTGCTCAATCGCACTGCCTGGCAAAACAGCAGCGAGCAGGCTCAAGCGCTGCCGGACCTCGATCAGGTCCTGGCAGACATCAACCGTGGCGCCCAAGGTCTGGACCTGGTCGGCATCTATGCTGCCGGGCCGATCAGTCGTGGGTTCGCCAGCTCGTCGGGGGCTTTTGGCTGGCACCAGGCCAATAGCTTCAACTTCGATTTCAGCCTGTTCCATGCCAACGGCGAGGCGGTAAAGGCCAGCTACGCCGGCGATGTCTGGGACAGCGTGGCCTTGGCCCAGCGCTTGCAGCAAGCCCGCGAGCAACTGGAGTTCCTTGGCCGACCGTTGCACACCCTGGCACCCGGTCAATACCGTGCTTACCTGGCACCGGCAGCGATGGAAGAAATCGTCGGCATGCTCGCCTGGGGTGGTTTTTCTGCGCAGGCCATCGCCAGCAAAGGCAGCCCGTTGCAGCGCCTGTATGCCGGTGATCAGGCCCTGAGCCCGCTGGTCGAAATGAGCGAGCAGATCAGCGGCTCCCTAAGCCCGGCGTTTTCCCGTGACGGCTACCCGCGCAGCGACGTGACGTTGATCGCCAAGGGTCAGGCGCAAGGGCAACTGGTCAATTCGCGCAGCGCTGCCGAATACGGCTTGAGCGCCAACGGTGCCAGCGGCGATGAGTCCCCCAGCGCCTTGCAGATGGCTGCAGGCGGCCTGATGCAGGCCGATATTCTCAAGCAACTGGGGACCGGCCTGTATATCAGCAACCTGTGGTATTTGAACTACTCCGACCAGCCGGCAGCGCGCCTGACAGGCATGACCCGCTTCGCCACGTTCTGGGTGCAAGACGGTGAGATCAAGGCACCGGTCAGCACCATGCGCTTTGACGACAGCGTCTACCAGTTGCTGGGTTCTCAGTTGGAGGCGCTGACCGCCGAGCGTGAACTGTTGCTGTCGGCCAGTACCTATGGCGGGCGCAACACCTCGTCCAACTTGCTGCCCGGCGCCCTGGTAAAACGCCTGACCCTGACCTTGTAGGTGTCCGGTTTGCCGGCGATGGCGGCCGCAAGGCTTAAGGACAAGCCGGTTCCTACAGGGGAATGTCCTGTGTTCGGATGATCCTTCTCTGGCAGCATGCCGTTGGTTGGCGGGCTGTTGTCGTCTCTCCAAAACCTCGTTATAACGGTTAGTGGCACCCCGCCACTCTCAACCCATTTGTTCGCAAATGATGCATGACCTCGCCCGGGACAGGGCGAGCCGGAGCGTTGACATGTACCAAGGAAGTTTTGTCATTGATAAGTTGTTCAAGCACTACAACGTTCACGTAGAGCAACTGGGTAACGATCCGCAACGCAAGACGGTGCTGCTGGTCAATGGCGCGCTGTCCACCACCCGTTCATTCGCCCGCACCAGCAAGTGCCTGGCCGAGCACTTCAATGTGTTGATGTTCGACTTGCCGTTTTCCGGCTATTCGCGCCCGCACAACACCGACCTCGACCTGGTGACCAAGGACGACGAAGTCGAGATCCTGCGGGCGCTGGTGGAGCGTTTCCAGGTCAACCACCTGGTGTCGGCCTCGTGGGGCGGCATCTCGACCCTGCTGACCCTGGCACGCAACCCGACGTCAATCGAAAGCTCGGTGGTGATGGCCCTGGCGCCCCATCTCAACCAGGCAATGCTCGATTATGTGGAGCGCGTGCGGGTGCTGATCGAGGCCGATGACAAGTCCGCCGTCGGCCACTTGCTCAATGAAACCGTCGGCAAATTTCTCTCCAGCCGGCTCAAGCGCAATAACCATCGGCACCTGTCGACCATGGCCACCACCGAATACCGCCAGGCGCGCTTTCATATTCATCAGGTGCTGGCCCTGGGCGATGGCAACTACCTGCCGCAATTGCGCCAGATCCAGACCCCGGTGCATTTCCTCAACGGCACCCTGGACGAATACACGCCGGCCGATGAAGCCCGACTGTTCAGGCAGTATGTGGGCCGCAGCAGCTTCGCCACTGCCGAGCACACCGGCCATCTGCTCGACCTGGAGTCGCGGGAGGCGGCGTTGGCGGTGCATCGCGCACTGATCGATTTCCTGGTGAGCCCAGACGTGGCGATCTCCGATATAGACGAACCGCCAATGGGAAAACCGACAGGGGTTGGCGCATAATCGGCAACACATAGCCTGCTAACAAAAGGGATCTCATGCCGAATCGTGTCGTGCTCGATGCCAAGACCGCCCGCTGGTTACCCTGGGTGGTAGCGATTGCCTTCTTCATGCAGTCGCTCGACGGCACGATTCTCAACACGGCATTGCCCGTCATGGCCGAGGACCTGGCGGAAAACCCACTGCGCATGCAGGGCGTGATCATCGCCTATATGCTCACCGTGGCCTTGCTGATCCCGGCTTCGGGCTGGATTGCCGACCGCTTCGGCACCAAGAAGATTTTCTTCGGCGCGATCATGCTGTTCAGCATTGGCTCGCTGCTGTGTGCCCTGTCCAGCAGCCTGACCATGCTGGTGGGCGCGCGGGTGATCCAGGGCCTGGGCGGTGCGCTGATGCTGCCGGTGGGCCGGCTGGTGGTGCTGCGCGCCTACCCGCGCTCGGAGCTGGTGCGGATCATGGGCTTTATTACCATTCCCGGCCTGCTCGGCCCCCTGCTTGGCCCGACCATGGGCGGCTGGATGGTGCAGTACCTGTCCTGGCACTGGATTTTCCTGATCAACCTGCCGGTGGGCATGCTCGGTTGCTACGCGGTATGGAAATTCATCCCCGACCTGCGCGGCAGCGAGCGTACACGCTTCGACAGCCTGGGCTTTTTGCTGTTTGGCGCGGCCATGGTGTTGATCACCATTGCCATGGAAGGCCTGGGCGAGTTGCACCTGCCGCACTTGCGCGTGATGTTGCTGCTGTTCGGCGGCATGGCGTGCCTGGCCGCCTACTGGTTGCGCGCCGGGCATATCGACAACCCATTGTTTTCGCCGGTGCTGTTCAAGACCCGGACCTTTGCCGTGGGCATTCTCGGCAACCTGTTCGCCCGCCTGGGCAGCGGCGCCCTGCCGTTCCTCGTGCCGTTGCTGTTGCAGATCGCCCTGGGCTATTCGCCGTCCCAGGCCGGGATGAGCATGTTGCCCCTGGCGGCGGCGGCCATGGTCGCCAAGTCCATCGCCCGGCCGCTGATCGAACGCCTGGGCTATCGCATCGTACTCACCGGCAATACGTTGCTACTGGGCATGATGCTGGCGAGCATGGGCCTGGTCAGCGAACAGACGCCGTACCCGCTGCTGCTGGCGATGCTCGCCGTACTGGGGGCGATCAACTCCCTGCAATTTACCGCGATGAACACCGTGACCCTGATCGACCTCGACGACGCCCAGGCCAGCAGTGGCAACAGTTTGCTGTCGGTGGTGGCGCAACTGGCCCTGAGCCTGGGGGTCGCGTGCGCCGGCGCCCTGCTCGGCGGGTTTACGGCCCAGGCCGGCAACGATGGGGTCAATACCGTGCTTGAGGCGTTCCAGCTGACGTTCCTCACCGTGGGCATCATGGCGATGCTGGCGGCGGCGATCTTCCTGCAATTGTCGCCAAAAGACGGCAAACGGGTGGTCAGCCGCGAGCACGACATTGAGCATTAAGCGGCGTCTCGTCTAGAACTTGCAGGGAAATTCCCACGGGGCTGGTACACTGCGCGACATTTTGTTTTTGCAGAGCCTGTCCCGTGACCACCATCGCCACCGCTTTTAATACTTTGCCGCTCTCCGCCGCCATGCTGGCTAACCTCGACTCGCTGGGTTATGCCGAGATGACGCAGATCCAGGCGCAAAGCTTGCCGGTGATCCTCAAGGGGCTGGACCTGATTGCCCAGGCCAAGACTGGCAGCGGCAAGACTGCCGCCTTCGGCATCGGCCTGTTGAACCCGATCAACCCGCGCTATTTCGGTTGCCAGGCCCTGGTGATGTGCCCGACCCGCGAGCTGGCTGACCAGGTGGCCAAGGAAATTCGCCGCCTGGCCCGTGCCGAAGACAACATCAAGGTGCTGACCCTGTGCGGCGGCGTGTCCCTCGGCCCGCAGATCGCTTCCCTGGAGCATGGCGCCCACGTCATCGTCGGCACCCCGGGCCGCATCCAGCAACACCTGCGCAAGGGCTCGCTGGTGCTGGACGGCTTGAACACATTGATCCTCGACGAAGCCGACCGCATGCTCGACATGGGCTTCTACGACGCCATCGAAGACATCATCAGCAAGACCCCGGCCCGTCGCCAGACCCTGCTGTTCTCGGCCACCTACCCGGTGAGCATCAAGCAACTGGCCTCGAAATTCATGCGCGCGCCGCAGCAGGTCAAGGCCGAAGCGTTCCACTCCGATGAGCAGATCGAGCAGCGTTTCTACGAAATCTCCCCGGACGAGCGCATGGACGCAGTGACCAAGGTGCTGTCGCACTTTCGCCCGGCCTCGTGCGTAGCGTTTTGCTTTACCAAGCAGCAAGTGCAGGAAACCGTGGACCACCTGACCGCCAAGGGTATTTCTGCGGTCGGCCTGCATGGCGACCTGGAACAGCGCGACCGTGACCAAGTGCTGGCCATGTTCGCCAACCGCAGTACTTCGGTGCTGGTAGCCACTGACGTTGCGGCCCGTGGCCTGGACATCGACTCGCTGGACATGGTGATCAACGTCGAACTGGCACGCGACTCGGAAATCCACATTCACCGTGTAGGCCGTACCGGTCGCGCCGGTGAGACCGGGATCGCCATCAGCCTGGTAGCGCCGTCCGAAGCGCACCGCGCCCAGGCCATCGAGCTGCTGCAAAAAGCCCCGCTGAACTGGGACCAACTGAGCAACCTCAAGTCCCAGGGCGGCGCGCCGCTGCTGCCGGTGATGAGTACGTTGTGCATTGCTGCCGGCCGTAAAGACAAGGTTCGCCCTGGCGACATCCTCGGCGCACTGACCGGTGAAGCCGGGATCCCGGGCACCCAGGTGGGCAAGATTGCGATCTTCGACTTCCAGGCCTATGTGGCGGTGGAACGCAGCGTCGCCAAGCAGGCGTTGCAGCGCTTGAACGATGGCAAGATCAAGGGCCGTTCGTTGCGCGTGCGGATCCTGTAAAGCTCTTCGATTCAATGGAGATCCAATGTGGGAGCGGGCTTGCTCGCGAATGCGGTGTACCCGTCGCCCGATGGGTTGGCTGACAGTCCGCATTCGCGAGCAAGCCCGCTCCCACATTTTTGATTGCATTTCAGATCAATATTTTGTGAGGACACCGTTTTGCGCTCGACCGAAGTTGTGATCATTGGCGCTGGTGCCGCAGGCTTGATGTGCGCGCTGACCGCCGCCGGGCGTGGGCGCAAGGTGATGTTGATCGACCATGCGAACAAGGCCGGCAAGAAGATCCTGATGTCCGGCGGTGGCCGCTGCAACTTCACCAATATGTACACGGAGCCGGCCAACTTCCTCTCGCACAACGCGCACTTCTGCAAATCCGCCCTGGCCCGCTACACCCAGTGGGATTTCATCGGGTTGGTGGCCAAGCACGGTGTGCCGTATCACGAGAAAAAACTCGGCCAGCTGTTCTGCGATAACAAATCCAGCGACATCCTCGGCATGCTGCTCGACGAGTGCATCCAGACCGGCGTGAGCCTGCACCTGGACACCTCGATCCAGCAGATCGCCAGGCTCGACAGCGGTTACCAGTTGCAGACCACCCTCGGCGAGCTGCGCTGCGAGTCGTTGGTGATCGCCACCGGCGGCCTGTCGATTCCGACCCTGGGCGCCACCGGTTTTGGTTACCAGGTCGCCAGGCAGTTCGGCCACGAGCTGCTGCCGACCCGCGCGGGCCTGGTGCCGTTCACCATTACCGACCAGCTCAAGGACTTGTGCGGCGAGCTGTCCGGCACCTCGGTCGATTGCCTGGTCAGCTGTAACGAGCAGAGCTTTCGCGAAAATATCCTGTTTACCCATCGCGGCCTGAGCGGGCCGGCGATTTTGCAGATTTCCTCCTACTGGGAACCCGGTGACACAGTGGAAATCAACCTGTTGCCCGATCACGACGCCCACGCCTGGCTGCAACAGCAACAGGCCGAGCGCCCCAACAGCGAGCTCAAGACCCTGCTGGGCGAAATCTTCACCAAGAAGATGGCCAGCCTGCTGGCCGAGGTGTGGTTCGTGTCCAAACCGATGAAGCAGTACACCCACGCTGAACTTGCGGATATCGCCACCAAGCTGGGTAGCTGGCAATTCGTCCCGGCCGGCACCGAAGGCTACCGCACCGCCGAAGTCACCCTGGGTGGAGTGGATACGCGGGAAGTGTCGTCCAAGACCATGGAGTCGCTGAAAAGCCCCGGCCTGTATTTTATCGGCGAAGTGCTGGATGTGACCGGGCACCTGGGCGGGTTCAACTTCCAGTGGGCGTGGGCGTCGGGGTATGCGGCGGCGCAGTACGCCTGAACTGCATGTGACCACCTGTGGGAGCGGGCTTGCTCGCGAATGCGCAGTGTCAGTCAGCTCATTCAGCGACTGACACTGCGCATTCGCGAGCAAGCCCGCTCCCACATTTTGATTGGGGTGTGCCAAAACATTTTTTGCTTATGAATGTGATCGCCACGCTTGCCGTGGCGTCATTACTGGCTCAATTTAGCGGCATCGTCCCGGAAGACCCCAGACTTCATGTCCTCGACCTCGTTCAAGCAGTCCATGCGGCGCCTTTGGGCACTGGATAAGTTCAGTTACAGCGTACGGGTGTTTATCGCCCTCACCGGCAGCATGGCGCTGTGCTGGTATCAGGATGAAATGTCGCTGCTGATCCCGCTGTTCCTGGGGATTATCGCCAGCGCGCTGGCCGAGACTGACGACAGCTGGCAAGGCCGCCTCAACGCCCTGGCGGTGACGCTGGTGTGTTTCAGCGTGGCGGCGGTGTCGGTCGAGTTGCTGTTTCCCTACCCGTGGATTTTTGCCATCGCCATCGCCCTGGCAAGTTTCTGCCTGACCATGCTCGGCGCCCTGGGCGAGCGCTATGGGGCGATCGCCTCGGCGACCTTGATTCTGTCGGTCTACACCATGATCGGCGTGGATCAGCGCGGCGGCGCCGTCACCGATTTCTGGCACGAACCCTTGCTGCTGGTCGCCGGCGCCGCCTGGTATGGGGCGCTGTCGGTGCTGTGGCAGGCCATGTTTTCCAACCAACCGGTGCAACAGAGCCTGGCCCGGCTGTTTCGCGAGCTGGGGCGCTACCTCAAGCTCAAGTCATCGTTGTTCGAGCCTATTCGCCAACTGGACGTAGAAGCGCGGCGCCTGGAGCTGGCCCAACAAAATGGCCGGGTGGTAGCGGCGCTCAATGCCGCCAAGGAAATCATCCTGCATCGCGTGGGCAATGGCCGGCCGGGCTCCAAGGTCAGCCGCTACCTAAAACTGTACTTCCTGGCCCAGGACATCCACGAACGCGCCAGTTCCTCCCACTACCCCTACAACGCCCTGGCTGAAGCCTTCTTCCACAGCGACGTCCTGTTCCGCTGCCAACGCCTGCTGCGCCAGCAAGGCAAGGCCTGCCAGGCCCTCGCCGAGTCGATCCAGTTGCGCCAGCCGTTTGTCTATGACGACAGCTTCGCCGAAGCCCTGGGCGACCTGAATGCGTCCCTGGAACACCTGCGCATCCAGAGCAACCCAGCCTGGCGCGGCCTGCTGCGTTCGTTGCGAGCGCTGGCGGCCAACCTGTCGACCCTCGACCGCCTGCTCAGTGACGCCAGCAACCCCGACAGCCTGGCAGATGCCAGCGATAGCAGCCTGTTGGACCGTTCGCCGCGCAACCTCAAGGAAATGTGGACGCGCCTGCGCACCCAATTGACCCCGACCTCACTGCTGTTCCGCCACGCCCTGCGCCTGCCCCTGGCGCTGAGCGTCGGCTACGGCATGGTGCACTTGATCCACCCGTCCCAGGGCTACTGGATCATCCTCACCACCCTGTTCGTCTGCCAGCCCAACTACGGCGCCACGCGGCGCAAGCTCGGCCAGCGGATCGTCGGTACGGCCATCGGCCTGACGGTGGCCTGGGCGCTGTTCGATCTGTTCCCCAGCCCCCTGGTGCAGTCGATGTTCGCCATCGCCGCCGGGCTGGTGTTCTTTATCAATCGCACCACCCGCTACACCCTGGCCACCGCCGCCATTACCCTGATGGTGCTGTTCTGCTTCAACCAGGTGGGCGATGGCTACGGGCTGTTCCTGCCGCGCCTGTTCGATACCTTGCTGGGCAGCCTGATTGCCGGGCTGGCGGTATTCCTGTTCCTGCCGGACTGGCAAGGCCGGCGCCTGAACAAGGTGCTGGCCAACACCCTGACCTGCAACAGCATCTATTTGCGCCAGATCATGCAGCAATATGCGGCCGGCAAGAGCGACGACCTGGCCTACCGCCTGGCCCGGCGCAATGCCCACAACGCCGACGCCGCGCTGTCCACCACCCTGGCCAATATGCTGATGGAGCCGGGGCATTTCCGTAAGGAAGCCGACGTGGGCTTCCGCTTCCTGGTGCTGTCCCACACGTTACTCAGCTACCTCTCGGGGCTGGGCGCGCACCGCGACACCCAATTGCCGGCAGACGTACGTGAACAGCTGATCGAAGGCGCCGGCAAAACCCTCGCCACCAGCATCGACGAAATTGCCACGGGGCTGGCGAACAAACAGCCGATTGCGGTGCAGAGCGATACCGAGGAAGCGTTGGCGGTGGAGTTGGAGCAGATGCCGGATGAGATCGATGAGGCGCAGCGCCTGGTGCAGACACAGTTGGCCCTGATCTGCCGGCAGTTGGGGCCGTTGCGCACGTTGGCGGCGCATTTGATCAAGGAAACCAGTGCGGCTTAGGCCGCCATCGCAGCGATGGGGCCCTAAAGCGCCCCTACATCCCGTGCTGTTTCAGCAGTCGCGCATAACTGCCATCTGCCTTCATCCTGCTAATCTCCCGATCGAACCCGGCGACAATCTGCTCATGCCTGGGGTTTTTCAGGCTGACCAGAATATGCAGGCTGTTCTCACTCAAGGGCTTGGGCAGGAACTCCACCGCATTGCGCACCCTGGGTGACTCACGCCCCAAGTAATATCTGGCAACATATTCATCCTCCAGCGTCAGCCGCACGCGCCGGGCCGCGAGCATGCGCACGCCCATGGCGAAGTTATGCACCGGGACTTTTTGCAATTGGGGATCGGCATCGAAGCTCGCCGAATACGCGTAGCCACGTACGACGGCAATGGGATATGCGTGCAGTTGCTGCAGGTTCTGGAACTCGATGGGATCGTCGCGACGCTTGATAAACCGCACACGGTTGAGCAGGTATTCGGCGGAAAACTGCCCCAAGTGCGTGCGCGCTTCGTCATACCAGGCATTGATCAGCACGTCATAACGCCCGTCCCCCACGCCCATCAACGCCCGCGCCCAGGGCACCTGTTCGAAATCACTGGCAAAGCCGGCACGGGCCAGGGCGGTGCTGACGATATCGGTGGCCAGGCCGCCATTGATCAGGGTCGCATCGGTAAACGGCGGCCACGCGTCTGCCACCAGGCGCAAGCGTTCCGCCGCCGCCGTCGGGGCCAGCAACAGCAGTACAGGCAAAGCAACGGCACGAAACAATCGCAGCATGCTTGATGTCCTTGCGCAGCGGGCAGTTCCTTGCGGGCGATGACGCCTGGCAGGAATACTTCCAGGTTCTGACTGTAGCTTATCGCTCGCGATGTACCGCAGATTACACAAAGACGTCAGCCGCGAAAGCACTCAATGATAGCAAATTGACATTGCTCACAAAAAGGCGTGTTTCCGGCTGTTTACACCACCCCCCAAGACAGTCGGCGAGCATGGCATTACTATCCAAGGCTGGTCTTTATGCGAGATGGAATGATGACTGTCGATTGGGTTTGCAAGCACCACAATGATCTGGGCAAGGAGCAGCTCTACGCCATTTTGCGCCTGCGGGCCGAGGTGTTTGTGGTCGAGCAGAAATGCATTTACCAAGACATCGATGACCAGGACCTGGAGGGCGATACCCACCACCTGATGGCCTGGCAAGACAATCAACTGGTGGCCTACCTGCGCCTGCTGGATCCGGAGCTGCACGGCGGCGATGTGGTCATCGGCCGCGTGCTGGTGGCCGAGGTTGCCCGGGGCACCGGCCTGGGACACCAGATGTTGGAGGAAACCCTCAAGCAGATCGACGATCTCTGGCCGCAGACGCCGATCTTTCTCTCAGCCCAGGCGCATCTGCAGGGCTATTACGCACGATATGGGTTCAAGGTCGAGGGTGAGGAGTATCTGGAGGATGATATTCCACACATTGGTATGCGGCGCACTTGAGATCGCCATCGCGGGCAAGCCCGCGATGGCGTCAGACCCGCCAACCCAATTTCAGGGGTAGCCCAGCACCTGTTTGACCTGCACCAGGTTGCGCTCTATCCAGCCCCGATCAATCGCCCCCCAGTCGCGAATCCGATAGCGCCCGGCATGATTACGGGCGCCGTCTTCCTGCTCGAATTCGCAGACGATATCCAGGTCCGCCAACGCAGCGATGGTGTCCTGGGCCGTACGCCGGGGCATGCCGGTGACCTCGGTCAGGGCCGGGACAC
This sequence comes from Pseudomonas fluorescens, assembly GCF_000730425.1. NCBI lineage: Bacteria > Pseudomonadati > Pseudomonadota > Gammaproteobacteria > Pseudomonadales > Pseudomonadaceae > Pseudomonas > Pseudomonas fluorescens. The sequence continues at coordinate 3,405,660 of NZ_CP008896.1, forward strand.
TGCTGGCCAACTGGCTATCAATCAGATACGCCACATACAGGCGGCGGTAGAAACTGCTCTTGGTCTTGCTCACATCCATGATCGATTGCCTTGTGATTAGGACTTGCCCTGCAAGTCCCGATAGGTCAGGTACACCCGCAGGTCAAACTCCACCTGGTGGTAGCCGGGCAACATGTATTCGCACAGTTTGTAGAACGCTTTGTTGTGGTCCGATTCCTTGAAGTGCGCCAGTTCGTGGACGACGATCATCTTCAGGAATTCCGGCGCCGCTTCCTTGAACAATGCCGCGATGCGGATCTCTTTCTTGGACTTGAGGTTGCCACCCTGCACCCGCGAGATGGTGGTGTGCAGCCCGAGGGCGCGGTGGGTCAGGTCCAGGCGGTTGTCGAACAGCACTTTGTCGATGGCCGGGGCATTACGCAGGTGCTCTTGTTTCAGGGCCAGGGCGTAGCTGTACAGCGCCTTGTCACTCTGCACCCCATGGCGCTCGGGGTAACGCTGGTGCAGGTAGTCGCCCAGTTGATCCTTGGCGATCAATTGGCGCACTTGCTCTTGCAGGGCGACAGGATAGGCCTGGAGGTATTTCAGTGCAGTCATGGGCTCGAACGGCAGGGGCGTGAGAGCGCCAGTGTAGCGAATTCAGCAAGGCCCTGCGCGCAGGGCAAACGGCTGTGGCCAGTGGGCAATGTCCTCGACCGTCAAGGGCTGGGCCACGAGCGGCCCCTGGATAAACTGGCAGCCATTGGCCTGTAGCCAGTGACATTGCTCAAGGGTTTCCACACCTTCGGCAATCACCAGCAAGCCGAAGTGCCCGCACAGTTCAATAATGCTGCGGGCCAGCGCCGCCTCCCGTGGCGAGCCAAGCACACGGGCAACCAGACCCGGGTCGAGTTTGAGCGTGTCGAATTCCAGGTCACGCAGATGCGCCAGGGAGCAACTGCCCGAGCCGAAGTCATCCAGGGCTATCCGCACACCCAGGCGCCGCAGCAGCTTGAGCTGCTTGGTGGACTCTTCAATATTGTGCATCAGGCTTTCTTCAGCGATTTCCACTTCCAGTTGCCGCCCCTGCAACCCATGTCGCTCCAGTGCCTGCTGCAGTTGAGCCACCAGGTTGGGCATATTGAACTGGCTGCTGCTCAGGCTCACGCTGAGCACCCAGTCGTCGCGCATGACCGGTGCCCAGGCCTGTCGCGCCAACGCCACCTGGTGGTAGATCCAACTGCTGAGCTGGCTGATCAGCCGCGCCTCTTCCAACAAGGGCAGGAACAGCCCAGGCGGCACATCGCCAACACTCGGATGCTGCCAGCGCAACAAGGCTTCGACCCCACGCAGGTGACCGTCCAGCAGGGACACCTGGGGCTGGTACACCAACGTCACCTGCTTGTTGTCGATGGCTTCGCGCACACTGCTTTCAAGCATCAGGCGCGAGCGGGCCCGGCCGTTCATTTCCTGATCGTAATAGCGATACTGCTGACGCCCTGCCCGCTTGGCTTCGTACATGGCGATATCGGCCGCGCGCAGCAGGCCGCTCAGGTCACGGCCGCAATCGGGGAAGGTGGCAATGCCGATACTGACCCCCAGCATCACCTCCAGGCCGTCCACCTGCTGGCAGATCGACACACGTTCGATCAACTGCTCGGCGAGCTTGGCAGCCTGCTCCGGGTACTCCAGTTCCAGCAATGCGACAAACTCATCGCCCCCCAAACGGCCAAGAATGTCACCACTGCGCAGGCACAGTTCCAATTGCTCCGAGACCCAGCGCAGCACCCGGTCACCGGCGTCGTGCCCCACCCAATCATTGACCCGCTTGAAGCCGTCCAGATCCATGTACAACAACACCGTGGCATGCTCGCTGCGCTCGTTGCGCAGCAGGGCCGTCTCCACGGTCTGGTAGAAGCCACGCCGGTTGAGCAAGCCGGTGAGCGGGTCGGTGACCGCCTGGAACTCCAGTTGCTGATGCAGGTGACGTACTTGCGACATGTCCTGCACGGTCACCACCATGGCCTTCTGCTCACGGGGCAAGGGCGCACAAGACATCGCCACCGGCAGTTGCTGGCCGGGCGCGGTGCGCAGGATCGCGTCATGCAGGCGCCAGGTCTCGCCACGACAGTATCCGGCGTACAGATCACAACTGGACCAGTCAGGCATATGGGGTTTTTGCAGGAAGCCCAGGAACCCCTGGCCTTGCAACTCGTCCACGGTGGCATTGAGCAGTCGCGAAATGGCCGGGTTGGCGTAGCTGATCACGCCGTCTTCGCCAACCACCAGGATGCCCTCGGCAGCGTTGTCGAGCACCGAGGCATTAAAGGCCCGGGCCAGTTCCAGGTCATGGCTCAAACGCTGCAACGCGCGCCGGTTGCGCTGATGCTCCAGCAAAGCCTGGACCTTGGGCTTGAGAATATGCGGGTCGAAGGGTTTGAACAGGTAGTCGATAGCGCCGCTGGCATACCCTTCCAGCACGGCAGCAGGTGATTGCTCATTGGCACTCAGGAAGATGATCGGGGTCATGCAGGTGCGCTGGCTGCCGCGCATCAACCGCGCTACCTCAAAGCCGTCCATGCCCGGCATCCGCACATCCAGCAGCACCAGGTCCACGTCACGTTCGAGCAACACCCCAAGGGCCTCCTCTCCGGAGGTCGCCGTCACCACCTGCCAGTCCTCGCGCTGCAGGAGCGCGCGCATGCTGATCAGGTTCTCCGGGTAGTCATCGACCACCAGGAGCACTGAACAGCCATCGGCCGGGGTTGGAGCACATTCCATGCTGCATCTCTTCCTTGAGGATTCGCTCCGGTCATTTTTGATATAAACCGGACGTTTAATGGGGAGTCACTCTAGCCTTGGATCCCATAAAGCAGAAGTCGCGGCAGCGCCATCATTTCCTCAAAGGCCACACAACCGACTAACGGTCAGCCCCTACAGCCCCCGGATTACGGGAAAGATGGCTTTTTGACAGACTATTGGCGCCAATAAAACACCTCAAAACCATTAACAAACAGTTACCAGCCGCTTATAAAGAACGCGCCAACCCTCGGGCCAAAGCCTTTTGACCCTTCTTTCGTACAGTAAAGGCGCACTCCATGATTGATCTGTCCACCTGGAACCTGAGCATCCCTGTTGGCACCCCGCCTGCCACCATCGACACTCCCAGACTGCTCAGTGGTTTCAATGGCAAATACTTCCAGGCCGAAGGCAGCAGCGTACAATTCTGGTCCCCCGTCACCGGCACCCGTACCGAAAACGCCATCTACCCGCGCAGCGAACTGCGCGAAACCTATGCCGATGGCCGGCTACGCAACTGGACTTACCCCGAAGCCGACAACTACCTGCGCGCCACCCTGGCCATCAACCAGGTGCCCTCTTCGGGCAAGATCGTGGTTGGCCAGATTCACGCATACGACAGCCAGAAACCGCTGGTCAAAGTCGAATACCAGTACAAGGAAAAAACCCAGACCGGCAACATCGTCGCCAAAGTGCGCATGCGTCCGGATGACAGCCAAAGCCGGGTGATTATCGTGGCCGAGAATGTGCCGCTGGAGAAAAACTTCACCTACGTCGTCCACCTGAACAAGGCCGGCCTGCTGCGCGTCGAAGCGGCCAGCGGGCAATGGAATGAACGCATCGGTGCCGCCTGGGGCAAAAAGCCGTTGTACTTCAAGGCCGGCGTGTATGTGCAGGACAACAGCGGCGACAGCAGGGAAGGCGGCAAAGTGACATTTGCCAAGCTGGATATCGACCACAACTGACAGTCTGATCATTCTCACGACGCTTTAGGACAGAACCGCGACCCTGGGTCTCGACTTTCCTGTAGGACAATTCGAGTATGGCGCCGCGCACACGCAATGCTTACCTATAAGAAAGTCATGGAGACCCACCGATGCCCTTCACTCGCACCCTCCTCGCCCTGTCCATGGGCATGGTCATGTTGCAAAACCCGGCCTTCGCTGCCCCGCCGTTGTCGATGACCGACGGGGTAGCCCAGGTCAATATCCAGGACAGCAACGCCTGGGTTGAGATCAGCAAAGCCGCGTTCGAACACAACATCCGCACCCTGCAAACCAGCCTCGCCGACAAATCGAAAATCTGCGCCGTGCTCAAGGCCGACGCCTACGGCCACGGCATTGGCCTGCTGATGCCATCGGTGATCAAGTTGGGCGTGCCTTGCGTGGGCGTGGCCAGCAATGAAGAAGCCCGCGTCGTGCGCGAAAGCGGCTTCAAGGGCCAACTGATCCGCGTACGCACTGCCGCCCTGAGCGAGTTGGAAGCGGCACTGCCGTACAACGTCGAAGAACTGGTGGGCAACCTCGACTTCGCCGTGCGCGCCAGCCTGATCGCCGAACATCATGGCCGCCCGCTGGTGGTACACCTGGGCCTGAACTCCAGCGGCATGAGCCGCAACGGCGTAGAGATGACCACCACCCAAGGTCGGCGCGATGCCGTGGCCATCACCCAGGTGCCGAACCTGCAAGTGAAGGCGATCATGACCCACTTCGCCGTCGAAGACGCCGCCGATGTGCGCGCCGGCCTCAAGGCCTTCAACGAACAGGCCAACTGGTTGATCAATGTCGCCCAACTGGATCGCAGCAAAATCACTCTGCACGCCGCCAACTCCTTCGCCACCCTGGAAGTGCCGGAGTCGCGCCTGGACATGGTACGCCCCGGCGGCCTGCTGTTTGGCGACACCGTGCCGTCGTTTACCGAATACAAGCGGGTGATGCAGTTCAAATCCCACGTGGCCTCGGTCAACAGCTACCCCAAGGGCAACACCGTCGGCTACGACCGCACCTACACCCTGGCGCGGGACTCGAAACTGGCCAACATCACCGTGGGTTACTCCGATGGTTATCGCCGGGCATTCACCAACAAAGGCATCGTGCTGATCAATGGGCATCGCGTGCCGGTGGTGGGCAAGGTGTCGATGAACACGCTGATGGTCGATGTGACCGACGTGCCGACCGTCAAAAGCGGGGATGAGGTGGTGTTGTTTGGCAAGCAGGGCAATGTGCAAACGACCCAGGCGGAGGTAGAGGATATCAATGGGGCGTTGTTGGCGGATTTGTATACGGTTTGGGGGAATTCAAACCCAAAAATACTGGTCGATAAATAAACCGAACACCCTCCAAATGTGGGAGCGGGCAAGCCCGCTCCCACATGAATGTATTTTCAAATCCCAGCCACAAAAAACCCGCATCGCTGCGGGTTTTTTATGAACGCCTGGGCTTAGTTCACCTTGGCGTTCAACTCACCTTTCAGATACCGCTGGTACATCGCTTCCAGCGACACCGGCTTGATCTTCGACGCATTGCCGGCAGTGCCGAACGCTTCGTAACGCGCGATACACACATCACGCATCGCCGTCACAGTAGCGCCGAAGAACTTACGCGGGTCGAACTCGCTCGGGTTGGTGGCCATCAGGCGACGCATCGCACCGGTGGAAGCCAGGCGCAGGTCGGTGTCGATGTTGACCTTGCGCACGCCGTGCTTGATGCCTTCGACGATTTCTTCAACCGGGACGCCGTAGGTTTCCTTGATGTCGCCGCCGTACTGGTTGATGATCGCCAGCCACTCTTGCGGTACCGAGGAAGAACCGTGCATCACCAGGTGGGTGTTGGGGATGCGCTTGTGGATTTCCTTGATGCGGTCGATAGCCAGCACGTCGCCGGTAGGCGGCTTGGTGAACTTGTAGGCGCCGTGGCTGGTACCGATGGCGATGGCCAGGGCATCGACCTGGGTACGCTTGACGAAATCCGCGGCTTCTTCAGGGTCGGTCAACATCTGGCTGTGATCCAGCACGCCTTCGGCGCCGATGCCGTCTTCTTCACCGGCCATGCCGGTTTCCAGGGAGCCCAGGCAACCCAGCTCGCCTTCTACCGAAACGCCGCAGGCGTGGGCCAGGGCAACCGTTTGTTGGGTGACGCGCACGTTGTAGTCGTAGTCGGTCGGGGTCTTGCCGTCTTCGCCCAGGGAGCCGTCCATCATCACCGAGCTGAAGCCCAGCTGGATCGAGCGCTGGCACACGTCAGGGCTGGTGCCGTGGTCCTGGTGCATGCACACCGGGATGTGCGGGAACTCTTCGATTGCCGCGAGGATCAGGTGACGCAGGAACGGCGCGCCGGCGTATTTGCGCGCACCGGCCGAAGCCTGGACGATCACTGGGGAGTCGGTCTTGTCAGCGGCTTCCATGATGGCGCGCATCTGCTCAAGGTTGTTGACGTTAAAGGCTGGAACGCCGTAGCCGAACTCGGCTGCGTGGTCCAGCATTTGACGCATGCTGATAAGTGCCATTGTCTCTCTCTCCCGGTCGAGGGTCGTTAATCGTGCAAGCCTGCCGTAGCGGCAGCTGCTATTCAAGTTATTGCAGATCAAGGGGTTGAGCCTTGCCTGCTGAATCGTTATTGCAGCGTACAGTTGGAACCGGACCGCATGTAGGAGCTGGCTTGCCTGCGATAGCTGTGGGTCAGTCAATATCTGTCTTGCTGACCCACCGCTTTCGCGGGCAAGCCCGCTCCTACATGAGATCTTCAGTGTTCTGTATTACTGGACCTTGCAGCCCCGGCCAATCAAATCGTCGGTGGCAACCCAATAAATCAGGCCTTCTTCACCTTTTGTGTGAAACGCCAACTGGTCATTGCTATACAGCGTACCGGAGGCCGCCACGTCTTCCTTGAGGCGATACACCTGATCGGAGCCGCCGAGGCGGACATCCACCTGCTTGCGGTCGCGGCCCACAAATCGCCAGTTCACCTGGGCCTGGCTGTCGCACACCCAGGTGGTCCAGGCGTCTTGCTGCGGCTCTGCCTTGTTGAACATGTTCAGGTTGGCACAACCGGCCAGTAGAGCCAGTGCTGCCAGGGCGATAACGCCTTTCATTGCCAATCCTCGAACGGCGGCCCGGGGCCGCCACTGCTGTCGGTTAGTGAATCAGACCCGTCAAGGGCAACCCTGTTCCTTGCCTTTGGGCGGGGAGTCATACTTCTCCAGCCCGTCGGGCCCTATGCGCTTGCTGATCACCGGCATGGTTTCAGCCTGCCAGTCGGCCTGGTAGCAGCCCGTGTTCGGCGCTGCCCCTGGGGCCTCTGACGGCGCCTTGGGCGCGCTGCCGCAGCCGGCCAACAGGCCTGCTGCAATCACCAGCGCGAATGGCTTGATCATGGGAATGCTCCTTTTCCAGGCCACAGGCCTCAGCCCTTGGCTCGACTTTCCAGCACTTCAACGGCTGGCAGCACCTTGCCTTCGACAAACTCAAGGAACGCGCCACCACCGGTAGAAATGTAGGAGATCTGCTCAGCGACGCCATATTTATCGATGGCCGCCAGGGTGTCGCCACCGCCGGCGATGGAGAACGCCGAGCTTTCGGCAATCGCCTTGGCCAGCACTTGGGTGCCGTTGCCGAACTGGTCGAACTCGAACACACCCACCGGGCCGTTCCACAGGATGGTCTGGGAGGCTTTCAGCAGTTCGGCGAAGTTCGCCGCAGTTTGCGGGCCGATATCCAGGATCATGTCGTCAGCCGCCACGTCGGCAATCAGCTTGACGGTCGCTTCAGCGCTTTCGGCGAATTCCTTGGCCACCACGACGTCCACCGGCAAGGGCACGCTGACCTTGGCCGCGATGGCGCGGGCGGTGTCCAGCAGGTCCGGTTCGTACAGCGACTTGCCTACCGGATGGCCAGCCGCCGCCAGGAAGGTGTTGGCAATGCCGCCGCCGACGATCAGTTGGTTGCAGATCTGGCTCAGGCTGTTGAGCACATCCAGCTTGGTCGACACTTTGGAGCCCGCCACGATGGCGGCCATTGGCTGGGCCGGTGCGCCCAGGGCCTTGCCCAGTGCCTCCAGCTCGGCAGCCAGCAACGGGCCAGCAGCGGCAACCTTGGCGAACTTGGCGACGCCATGGGTCGAACCCTCGGCGCGGTGTGCAGTACCGAACGCATCCATCACGAACACGTCGCATAGCGCCGCATATTGCTGGGCCAGTTCGTCGCTGTTCTTTTTCTCGCCCTTGTTGAAGCGCACGTTTTCAAACAGCACGATATCGCCGGCCTTGACGTCGACACCGCCCAGGTAATCCGCCACCAGCGGCACTTCACGGCCCAGGGCCTTGCTCAGGTAATCGGCTACAGGCTTAAGGCTGTTTTCGGCGGAGAACTCACCCTCGGTCGGACGACCCAGGTGGGAGCAGACCATCACGGCCGCACCTTTTTCCAGGGCCAGCTTGATGGTCGGCAGCGAAGCAAGGATTCGCGCATCGCTGGTGACTACACCGTCCTTGACTGGAACGTTGAGGTCTTCGCGGATCAGTACGCGCTTACCTTGCAGATCGAGGTCGGTCATCTTCAACACGGTCATGGGTTGCAGTTCCTGAATTACTGTTGAGGTTGTTTAGTGGCAATGTGCAGATAGTGCTCTGCTACGTCGAGCATGCGGTTGGCAAAGCCCCATTCGTTATCGAACCAGGCCAGGATATTCACCAGCCTTGGCCCGGAAACACGGGTCTGGCTGGCATCCACGATGGCCGAATGCGGGTCGTGGTTGAAATCACAACTGGCGTGCGGCAACTCGGTGTAGGCCAACAGACCTTTGAGCGGGCCACGGGTGGCGGCCTCGCGCAGGATCCGGTTGACCTCGCCTGCGTCGGTATCGCTGACGGTCTGCATCGTGATATCCAGGCACGACACGTTCACCGTCGGCACGCGCACTGCTTTGGCCTGGATTCGCCCGGCAAGTTCCGGCAGCAGGCGCTCAATACCGCGGGCCAGGCCAGTGGACACCGGGATCACCGACTGGAACGCCGAACGGGTGCGGCGCAAGTCTTCATGGTGGTAGGCGTCGATCACCGGCTGGTCATTCATCGCCGAATGGATGGTGGTGATCGACACATATTCCAGGCCAATCGCCTGGTCCAGCAGGCGCAACAGCGGCACGCCGCAGTTGGTGGTGCAGGAGGCGTTGGACACCAGCAACTCGTCACCGCTCAGGCAGTCCTGATTGACGCCGTAGACAATGGTAGCGTCGACATCCGCCTCGCTGGCCATCGGCTGGGAAAACAGCACGCGCGGCGCGCCGGCGTCGAGGAACCGCTGGCCATCGGCACGGGTGTGATAAGCGCCGGAGCATTCCAACACCAGGTCGACGCCCAGCGCCGCCCAGTCGATGCCCTCGGGCGTGGCACTGCGCAAAACCTTCACGCAGTTGCCATTGATATGCAGACAATCGCCGTCGACCCGCACTTCGCCGGGGAACCGGCCGTGGGTGGAGTCGAAGCGAGTCAGGTATTCGATGCTGGCCATGTCTGCCAGATCGTTGATTGCCACAATTTCAAACCCGGCCGCCGCCCCTCGCTCGAACAGCGCACGCAAGACGCAACGACCAATGCGGCCGTAGCCGTTGAGTGCAACTTTGTAGGGACGGGGTTGAGGCATGGGGTTCTCGATTACCTTGGGTAATAGGGTGAATGTGCCGCCGCCTTCGCGAGCAAGCCCGCACCCACAGTTGAAATGCATTCCAAATGTGGGAGCGGGCTTGTTCGCGAAGGCGTCAGTACAGCTACCCCAATCTACAGCCTTAGTCTTCCAACAGCTCTTCAGCCTGACCCAGGATGTTTTCCAGGGTGAAGCCGAACTCTTCGAACAACGCTGGCGCCGGTGCCGACTCACCATAGGTGGTCATGCCGATCACGCGGCCTTCCAGGCCCACGTATTTGTACCAGTAGTCAGCGTGAGCCGCTTCGATGGCGATACGCGCACTGACCTGCAACGGCAACACCGATTGCTTGTAGTCCGCGTCCTGGGCTTCGAACACACTGGTGCATGGCATGGACACAACACGCACATTGCGGCCCTGGGCAGTCAGCTTGTCGTAGGCCTGAACGGTCAGGCCCACTTCGGAACCGGTGGAGATCAGGATCAGCTCCGGCTCGCCGATGCAGTCCTTGAGCACGTAGCCACCACGGCTGATAGCCGCGATCTGCGCGTCAGTACGCACCTGGTGCTGCAGGTTCTGACGCGAGAAGATCAACGCCGTAGGGCCGTCCTTGCGCTCGATCGCATGCTTCCAGGCCACGGCCGATTCGACCGCATCCGATGGACGCCAGGTGTCCAGGTTCGGCGTGGTGCGCAGGCTGGTCAGTTGTTCGACCGGCTGGTGCGTCGGGCCGTCTTCGCCCAGGCCGATGGAGTCGTGGGTGTAGACATGGATCACGCGTTTTTTCATCAGCGCCGCCATGCGTACCGCATTGCGTGCGTATTCCATGAACATCAGGAAGGTCGCGCCGTAAGGCACCAGGCCGCCGTGCAGGGCAACGCCGTTCATGATGGCGCTCATGCCAAACTCGCGCACGCCGTAGTACATGTAGTTGCCGCTGGCGTCCTCTGCCGAGACACCTTTGCAGCCTTTCCACAGGGTCAGGTTGGAGCCGGCCAGGTCAGCGGAGCCTCCGAGCACTTCCGGCAACAGCGGGCCGAACGCATTGAGGGCGTTCTGGCTGGCTTTACGGCTGGCGATGGTCTCGCCCTTGGCCGCGACTTCGGCAATGTAGGCCGAGGCTTTTTCCGAGAAGTCGGCAGGCAGGTCGCCGGCCAGGCGGCGTACCAGTTCGTTGGCCAGTTCAGGGAACTCGGCGGAGTAGGCCGCAAAACGCTGGTCCCACTCGGCTTCAACGGCACGGCCGGCGTCCTTGGCGTCCCACTCGGCGTAGATATCAGCCGGGATTTCGAACGGGCCGTGGTTCCACTTCAGCGCTTCGCGGGTCAGGGCGATTTCCGCGTCCCCCAGTGGGGCGCCGTGGCTATCTTCCTTGCCTTGCTTGTTCGGCGAGCCGAAGCCGATGGTGGTCTTGCAGCAGATCAGGGTCGGCTGCTCGCTTTTGCGCGCGGTCTCGATGGCGGTCTTGATCTCTTCCGGATCGTGGCCATCAACGTTGCGGATCACCTGCCAGTTGTAGGCTTCGAAGCGCTTTGGCGTGTCATCGGTGAACCAGCCTTCGACTTCGCCGTCGATGGAGATGCCGTTGTCATCGTAGAAGGCAATCAGCTTGCCCAGGCCCAGGGTGCCGGCCAGGGAGCTGACTTCATGGGAAATGCCTTCCATCATGCAGCCATCGCCCAGGAACACATAGGTGTGGTGATCGACAACATTATGGCCCGGACGGTTGAACTGCGCCGCCAGGACTTTTTCCGCCAGGGCAAAACCCACGGCGTTGGCCAGGCCTTGGCCCAGGGGACCGGTGGTGGTTTCCACGCCTGGGGTGTAGCCGAATTCCGGGTGGCCCGGGGTGCGGCTGTGCAGTTGGCGGAACTGCTTGAGGTCGTCGATGGACAGGTCATAGCCGGTCAGGTGCAGCAACGAATAGATCAGCATCGAGCCATGGCCGTTGGACAGCACGAAGCGGTCACGATCGGCAAACGATGGATTGCTCGGGTTGTGCTTCAGGTAGTCACGCCAAAGTACCTCGGCGATATCCGCCATGCCCATCGGGGCACCGGGATGGCCGCTGTTGGCTTTTTGCACGGCATCCATGCTGAGGGCACGAATGGCGTTGGCACGCTCACGACGGCTGGGCATCGCTGATCTCCTGGGGGTTGAATAAAAGAAACGGAAAAAAGGACCGGCATTTTCCCTCAGCCAAGGCCTCAGGGGCAATGACAGATACCGACTTATGCAGGTTTTTCCTGTGGTTTGGACTGCATTGACGGCAAGAACACTTCCCGCCGTTCGTCTAAAGGTTATAGCGCTCACTTATAACCCCCCATTCTCGACCAATATCAAAACTTTTTGATATTGGCCTTGCGGGGATTTGACCTCAACACTAGACTGCTGGCCTTATGAACTTACCTGCGCCTTCCATTCGCCTCGACGACTGCGATGAACTGGCGGCCCTGTGCAAGGCCGGCGGTGATCCGCTGCGCCTGAATGTACTGCGCGCCCTGGCCAACGACTCGTTTGGCGTGCTGGAACTGGCGCGGATCTTTGCCATTGGCCAGTCCGGCATGAGCCACCATTTGAAGGTGCTGGCCCAGGCCGACCTGGTGGCCACCCGCCGTGAAGGCAATGCGATTTTTTACCGTCGCGCCCTGCCCCACACCGATTTGCTGGGAGGCAAGCTGCACGCTGCATTGCTCGAAGAAGTGGACAACCTGACGCTGCCGGCTGACGTGCAGTCGCGGATCGCTCAAGTCCACGGGCAACGTGCCGCTGCCAGCCAGGACTTTTTCTCACGGGTGGCGGACAAGTTCCGCGCCCAGCAGGACCTGATTGCCGGGTTGGCGCAATACCGCGAAAGCGTGCTGGCACTGCTCGACAAACTGGGCTTCGACCCAGGCGCCACGGCGCTGGAAGTCGGCCCGGGCGATGGCGGGTTCCTGCCGGACCTGGCACGACGCTTCCATCAAGTGACGGCGCTGGACAACAGCCCGGCCATGCTGGAACTGGCGCGCCAGCTCTGCGCGCGCGAGCACTTGGGCAACGTCAGCCTACGGCTGGCCGATGCCTTGGACGATGCAGGGCTGCAGGCCGACTGCGTGGTGCTGAACATGGTCTTGCACCATTTCGCCGCCCCGGCCGATGCCCTCAAGCAAATGGCCGGTTTGCTGCAACCGGGCGGCAGTCTGTTGGTAACCGATTTATGCAGCCACAACCAGAGTTGGGCCAGGGAGGCCTGCGGTGATCTATGGTTGGGGTTTGAACAGGACGATCTGGCCCGTTGGGCCACCGCTGCGGGACTCGTTCCCGGGGAAAGCCTCTATGTAGGCTTACGTAATGGTTTCCAGATTCAGGTCCGCCACTTTCAGCGGCCATCTGGCGACACTCACCATCGGTAAATATCAGGAAAACATCGAGATGAGCGAATATTCCCTTTTCACCTCCGAGTCCGTGTCTGAAGGGCATCCGGACAAAATCGCCGACCAGATTTCTGATGCGGTGCTGGACGCCATCATTGCTGAAGACAAGTTCGCCCGCGTAGCGTGCGAGACGCTGGTGAAAACGGGCGTGGCGATCATCGCCGGTGAAGTCACCACCTCGGCCTGGGTCGACCTGGAGCAGATCGTCCGTGATGTGATCACCGACATCGGCTACACCAGCTCCGACGTCGGCTTCGACGGCGCGACCTGCGGCGTGATGAACATCATTGGCAAGCAGTCGCCCGACATCAACCAGGGTGTCGACCGTGCCAAGCCGGAAGACCAGGGCGCCGGCGACCAGGGCCTGATGTTCGGCTACGCCAGCAACGAAACCGCCGTGCTGATGCCCGCGCCGATCACCTTCTCCCACCAGTTGGTCAAGCGCCAGGCCGAAGCCCGCAAATCCGGCCTGCTGCCCTGGTTGCGCCCGGATGCCAAGTCCCAGGTGACCTGCCGTTACGAAGGCGGCAAAGTCGTGGGCATCGACGCCGTGGTGCTGTCGACCCAGCACAATCCGGAAGTCTCCTACAAAGACCTGCGCGAAGGCGTGATGGAACTGATCGTCAAGCACGTGTTGCCTGCCGAACTGCTGACCAAGGACACCCAGTTCCACATCAACCCTACCGGCCAGTTCATCATTGGCGGCCCTGTGGGCGACTGCGGCCTGACCGGGCGCAAGATCATCGTCGATAGCTACGGCGGCATGGCCCGTCACGGCGGCGGCGCGTTCTCCGGCAAGGATCCCTCCAAGGTTGACCGCTCGGCAGCCTATGCCGGTCGTTATGTGGCCAAGAACATCGTCGCTGCCGGCCTGGCCGAACGCTGTGAGATTCAGGTGTCCTACGCCATTGGCGTGGCCCAGCCTACCTCGATCTCGCTGAATACCTTCGGTACCGGCAAGATCAGCGACGACAAGATCGTCAAGCTGGTGCGTGAGATCTTCGACCTGCGCCCGTACGCAATCACCACCATGCTCGACCTGCTGCACCCGATGTACCAGGAAACGGCGGCCTACGGCCACTTCGGCCGCACCCCAGAACAGAAGACTGTCGGCGACGACACCTTCACCACGTTCACCTGGGAAAAAACCGACCGCGCCGACGACCTGCGTACCGCCGCCGGCCTGTAAGCACTGCCTGTAGTCCCCAAGGCCCCGCCGGGTTTTCCCGGCGGGGCTTTTTATCGCCTGCTCTGTAGGAGCGAGCTTGCTCGCGAAAACCGCCAGACCCCCGCGAAGCACCAGGTTTCCCGCGTTATCGTTGACGCCTATGCGGACAAGCTATTGGCTACACGTTTAAATTTATTGGATCCAAACCTTGCAGGCAAAATGATGGCCCACTAGAATCCGCGCCCTCCCGAGCGTTCAACCCCATTGGATATTGCATTGCGCCAGCTCGGGACAGCCAAGTGCGCAGGCAATCGAACATTGAGGTTTTTCATGCGTATTTCCACCTTCGCCCCTGCCGCCGTCCTGTTCAGCCTGTTCGCCCTGCCAGTGCAAGCCGCTGACCTGAGCGGCCTGACGGGCGCCCTGACCTCCCAACTGGGCGGCGCTTCGGGCAACTGCGAAAAACAGAGCCAGGAACTGCAAGCCAAGGTAGATGCCGCCAAAGCCAACGGCGAAGACCTGAAAGTGAAGGCCATGCAGGCTGCACTGGACCAAGTTAACAAAGGTTGCAAAAAAGTCGGCGAGTCCCAAGGCAAACTCGACGACGCCTCGCAAAAGCAGCAGGCCAAGGCAGACAGCAACGATACCGTGAAAGCCCTGGGCGGTCTGTTCAAGTAAGCAGAAACACCCGGTAAAAAGCCTCGCGCCTGCGGGGCTTTTTTATGGGCGTTTGCTTGCTTTAGGCTGGGCGCCCCTTCAGAGCAAGGATGCTCATGATGACGCCACGCCTGCTGACCTACCTGTTATCGATGTTCTTCCCTCTCGTCGCCTGGGCGCAGGGCTGTCCGGACTGGCCAGCCGACAAGGCCCAGGACGAAATCACTGCCCTGCAACGGCAAATCGGGCTGTGGGACGACAGCTACCATCGGCTCGGCCAATCCCTGATCAGCGACGAGCTCTACGACCAGGCCCGCATGCGCCTGGAGCAATGGCGGGGTTGTTTTGCACAAACAGCGCCCATTGTCGACAACCCACTGTCCAGTGCACGGGGCACCGTCGCCCACCCAGTTGCGCACACTGGCCTTGAGAAACTGATTAACGACCGCCTCGTGGAAGACTGGATCCGTACACGTAGCGACCTGTGGATACAACCCAAGGTCGATGGTGTGGCCGTGACCCTGGTCTATCGCGGGGGCCGCCTGGCCCAGGTCATCAGTCGCGGCGACGGCCTGTTCGGCCAGGACTGGACGGCCTCGGCCCGCAGGATCCCCGGCATCGTGCAACAGCTGCCCGAGGCGATCGACCTGCTCTTGCAGGGCGAGCTGTACTGGCGTCTGGACGCCCATATACAAGGGGAAACAGGCGGCATGAATGCCCGCAGCAAAGTCTCCGGGCTGATGAACCGTCAACAACTGAGTGACGCTGACGCAGCAGGTATCGGCCTGTTTGTCTGGGCCTGGCCCCAAGGCCCGGCGGACCTCAAGCAACAGTTGGACAACCTAGCACGCTGGGGCTTTGGCGACAGCCAGCGCTACAGCCAGCCCATCGACAACTTCGAGCAGGCGCGGCACTGGCGCATGTTCTGGCACAGGCACCCATTGCCCTTCGCCACCGATGGCGTGGTGCTGCATCAAAGCCAGCGCGCACCGGCCCAACGCTGGCAGGCCAGTACGCCGTACTGGGCTGTTGCCTGGAAGTACCCGGTCGTCAAGGCCCTGGCCCATGTACGCCAGGTGCAGTTCAAGATCGGCCGCACCGGCCGCATCACCCCGATCCTGGAACTGGACCCGGTGCTGCTCGATGACCGCCAGATCAAGCGAGTCAGCATCGGCTCCTTGAAGCGCTGGCAGGAACTGGATGTCCGCCCCGGCGACCAGGTGTCGATCAGCCTCGCCGGCCAGGTGATTCCACAGCTCGACCAGGTCATCCTGCGTAGCCACCCACGGGTCGATGTCGAGGTGCCGCAAGCGAGCAATTTCCACCACCTGAGCTGCTGGCAACTGGCCCCGGCCTGCGAGGAGCAACTGCTGGCCCGGCTGACGTGGCTCAGTGGCAAGCAAGGGCTGGACCTGCCACACATTGGGCGCGAGACCTGGAACAGCTTGATCCAGGCCGGTCAAATCAGCGGTTTGGTGGATTGGTTGAACCTTGATGAGGCAGAGCTTGCTACCATTGACGGATTCGGCGAGCGCAGCAGTGCACGCCTTTTGGCGGGCCTGCGAACCGCGCGCCAACGACCGTTCGCTCAATGGTTGATGGCGCTGGGTGTTCCACCTACGGCCCGCAATGACCTCACGGGCGGCTGGCCTGCCCTGGCCGCCCGTGACACACAAGCCTGGCAGGCCGAAGCAGGAATCGGCCCGGGACGCGCAGCGCAGTTGAGCGCCTTTTTTCGCGACCCCCAAGTGGTGGCCATCAGTGAAACCCTACGGGCCGCCGGGATAGACGGCTTTTAGACCCGGGCCAGTTACATTAACCGGTGTCGGCAGAAATCATCCTGCCCACCTGACAGCGATCTTGTTTACTTTGGAGTTTCCATGAAATTTCTTGCACCGCTTGCCCTGTTGACCGTCACCAGCTTCTTCACCACACCCTTGCTGGCTGCCGACACAGCACCGCAACTGACCGGCTGCGCCGCCAAGCGCCAGGCCATCAGCCAGCAGATCGAACAAGCCAAGGCCCACGGCAACAGTGAGCAACAAGCCGGCCTGGAAAAAGCCTTGAGCGAAGTCACTGCCCACTGCACCGACGCCTCCCTGAAAAAGGAACGCGAAAACAAGGTGCTGGATGCCAAGCACGAGGTCAGCCGCCGTCAGGCCGACCTCGACAAGGCCATGAAAAAGGGCGATTCCGAGAAGATCAACAAACGTAAAGACAAGCTCGCCGAGTCCCGCAAAGAACTGCAACAAGCCCTGGACGAGCTGGATAAGTAAGGCGCGCGCGCCCTTGCCCACTCAGGCTCAATGATCGCGAAACTGCTTATGACAGGCGCTGCAGGCATCTTCGACTTTCTGTACGGCCGGCCCCAGGTTACTGGCCCTGTATGGCTGAACCTGGCTGGCGATCACCAATTCACCGGTGGCCGCCTCAAGGTTGCGCGCCATTTCCTGGAACTGGGCCTGTTTCTGCCATACATCGTCCTTGGCGCTGGTGTGGTCTTCTTCGCGCACCGTTGGAAAGTGCTTCCACGGCTCATGGGACAGGGTGTCGAGCTTGACCGCACCCTCGGCAAATTTCGCCCCGTCGAACGGGATACGACCACGCAGCATGCCGCCCAGGTCTTCACCGGTCTTGAGCATCTGCTTGAAGATGGCCTTGCGCTGGCCCAATGGCGAGTTCGGATCAACACCGCCGCAGGCGGTCAGCGTCAGACAGGCCAGCAATACAACAGTCAGTTTTTTAAAAGTCATGGTGGCTCAGGGTCACGGGAAACGGCGGCCAGTATCCTCGCCCCGCCCGCAAAGACCAATAGCCCTATTAATAATATGGATGCTTGCGCCGCAACCTGCGCGGGCAATCGCCTTGGGAATTACCTGCATGAATAAGCTATTGAACCCCTGGAACCGCCGACTGGCGTGGGCCCTGCCAATGATCGCGCTGCTCGCCGGATGCGACGGCGGTAACGCCCCTGCCCCTAAGCCGGAGCCCGAAAAACCCCACGCCGTGGCGACCTATGTCAGCGCCACCTGGGAAGCCCTGCCAGCGGTTTCGGACAACGACCTGCAAGCAGGCTTCGAATCCTGGCGCAGTGCCTGCCAACGCCTGAAGAATGATCCCGTGTGGGGCACCACCTGCGCAGCAGCGGCCAATGTACCGGGCAATGCCGGTGATATCCGTGGCTTCCTCAAGCAGCAGTTGGACGTCTATGGCTTGCGCTCGGCGGACAACACACCCAACGGCCTGATCACCGGCTACTACGAGCCGGTCTATCCAGGCAGCCTCACCGAAACCAAGACCGCCCATGTGCCCGTGTTTGGCGTGCCGGACGACCTGATCATCGTCAACCTGGAAAGCATCTACCCCGAACTCAAGGGCAAGCGCCTGCGCGGGCGCCTGGAAGGCCGAGTCCTCAAGCCCTATGACGATGCTGGCACTATCAACCAGCAAGGCTCCAGTGCCAAGCCTATTGCCTGGCTGACCCAGCCGATGGACCTGCAATTCCTGCAAATCCAGGGCTCGGGCCGCATCCAACTGGCTGATGGTCGCCAATTGCGTGTGGGCTATGCCGACCAGAACGGCTTCCCTTATCGCCCTATCGGCCGCTGGCTGGTGGAACAAGGCGAGTTGAAGAAAGAAGAGGTCAGCATGGGCGCGATCAGTACCTGGGCCAAGGCGCACCCAGAACGGATCCCGGAATTGTTGGCGAGCAACCCCAGCTACGTCTTCTTCAGCACCCGGCCCGACAGCAATGAAGGCCCGCGCGGCTCGCTGAACGTGCCGCTGACCGCAGGCTACAGCGTGGCAGTGGACCGCAAGGTGATCCCACTGGGCAGCCTGTTGTGGCTGTCGACGACCCGGCCCGATGGCTCGCCCGTCGTACGACCGGTAGCGGCCCAGGATACGGGAGGGGCGATTGTCGGCGAGGTGCGCGCAGACCTGTTCTGGGGCACGGGTGATGCCGCCGGCGAGTTGGCCGGGAACATGAAACAGCAGGGCCAGATATGGATGTTGTGGCCCAAGGGTGCAGCGCTGCCCAAAGTGCCGGATGCCCCTTTGTAGAAACTGGCTTGCCAGCGGTGACGCCAGCACCTGCGCCAGAGATGCTGGATGTGACACCGCTATCGCCGGCAAGCCGGCTCCTACAAAGGCTGGCTGCGTGCCTTAGATCGAGACGAAGAAGAAGCTCGCAATCAACGCCATGCCCACGAACCACACCAGTGAGCGCAAGATCGCCCAGTCCGCCAGGTAGCAGATGATGTACAGCAGGCGGCTGGTGATAAACAGCACCGCCAGTACGTTGATGGTCACCAGTTCCGCGTTGCCCGCCAGGTGGGCAACGATCACCGCCGCTGCAAACGCCGGGGTCACTTCAAAACTGTTGAGTTGCGCGTTATGGGCCCGCTTGGCAAAGCCTTCCAGGGTTTCCAGGAAGGCCCGGGGATCATGGTTGTGCCGCAGCCCGAATTTGCCGCTACTGAACTTGGCCACGCAGGTACACAGGTAAGGCAGAAAAATTGCGATCAACACACACCAGAAAGCGACAGTCATCACTCATTCCTTTTTTAGTTTTATCCGCTGGTTAGAGTTTCATCACGAGCATGCCGATCAGCACCAACCCACAGGCTAAGAGCCGAGACCGGCCGAAAGGTTCTTTCAGGTAACGCATGCCGAACAACACCACCAGAATCACGCTGACTTCCCGCAACGCGGCAGCCTCGGCAATCGAGCCCAACTGCATGGCCCAAAGCACCAGAGCGTAGCTCAACAATACGCACAGCCCCACGCTCAGGCCCAATCGCCATTGCGTGCGCCAGAACAGGCTGAACGCTGCACGCTTGCGCACCATGGCCAACAATGGAAAGGGCCAGGCGCTAAGCAGTGTCAGCCAGACCAGGTAGTCCAACGGATGCGACCAACGCCGCAGCGCCTGACCATCGAGGAAGGTGTAGCAGCCGATGCACAGCCCGATCAGTGCCACCACCGGCAGCATCGACCAGGGCAGCCGATCCCCACCGCCGCCCTGCCACAACAGGCACAGCATGCCGAACGGGATCAGCAGGATGCCGACAATCTGCTGGGTACTGAGCACTTCCCCGGCAAACACCAGGGTCAACGCCAGCACCACCAGCGGGGACAAACCGCGCATCAGCGGATACACCAGCCCCAGGTCACCGACGCGATAGGCCTGGATCAGCAGATAGCGATAGAGCAACTCGAACAATGCCGAAGCAATGATCCACGGCCAGATTTCCAGGGGCGGCAGCGACACAAATCCCAATGCCAATAGAACAAACAACAGCGCAACGCTGTCCATGCAGGCGATCACCAACAGGCGTTCGCCGCTGAATTTGATCAAGGTGTTCCACGTCGCATGCAACAGTGCCGCTACCAGAACCAACGCTGTCGCAACCACGGGGAGCCCCTTGTCAGAATGGCCAAATTTGATTCGCCATGTGTCAGCACCTGTTTATACTAAAAATCACCCTGCTGCACCCACCCGCCTTCATTTGCCTCACCCCCCTGCTCACCTATGTGAACTTCCGGTTTATCCGCCTGCCTCCCACCATCGGTGTAGGGGTCACGGCGCTGATGTTTCCCCTGTTGCCCCAGGGCTTGAGCTTTATCCGTTATCCCGGTTTTGAAGAGCCTATCCAGCACTGATCGGCCAGATCGATTTTGGTGATTGGCTGATGAACTGGATGCTGTCGTTCCTGCTGGCAACCTTTGGCGTGGTGTTTGGCGGGCTGATCGGCTACTTGGTATACCTGATGATCAAGAGCATCGAGCAGCGCCAGATCGAAGTGATGCTGACCCAGGGCGAGCCTCAGGCCACACCTGAACATCACTGATCCTTGTCGATCGGCTGCGGATGCCTCGGGTCCGCAGCTTGCTTGTCCGGCAGGCTGCCTTCACTACGAATCTGCGCATGGCTGATCAATGCAAAAATAAAGCTGCCACCGATGATATTGCCCGCCAGGGTCGGTCCGGCGAACACCAGCCAGAAGTCTTTCCAAGGCAGCTCACCGGCAAAAACCAGGTAGGACACTTCCGCCGAGCCGACGACAATGTGGGTGAAGTCGCCCAGGGCCATCAGGTAGGTGATCAGGATAATGATCCACATCTTGGCGCTTTCCATGGACGGGATCATCCACACCATGGTGGCAATCATCCAGCCGGAGACGATGCCCTTGGCGAACATCTGGCCCGTGTCGTTCTCCATGACCTTGCGCCCGATGTCGAGGAAGGCCAGGTCGGTCTTGGTGTCGAAAATCGGCAGGTGCAACATCACGTAGGCCACCAGCAAAGTGCCGCAGAGGTTGCCCACCAGCACCACCGTCCACAGCCGCAACAGGCGCCCGGCATTGCCCAGGGTCGGCTTGCTCATGACCGGCAGCACGGCGGTCAGGGTGTTTTCGGTGAACAGTTGCTGGCGCGCGAGAATTACCGCAAGAAAGCCTGCGCAGTAGCCAAAACTGGCAATCACCTTGAAACCTTCGCCGTCCGGCAAGCGGGAGTTGAGCAACCCCATGGCCATCAATGACAGGCCCATGGTCAGGCCGGCGGCCAGCGCCGACCACCACAACGCCGCGACGCTGCGCTCCAGCTCCTGATCGCCCTGGGTGCGGATGATTTCATGCAGCACCGCCGCCCGGGGTGGCTGGTTCTTGTCCACGTCCTGTTGTTCTTCCTGCGACAGGTTGGGAGTCTTGCCGTCTTTTTGGGTAGCCATGATGTTCTAGCGTCCAAGGGTGCCTGTAGCTACGACACGCTGGCGCTATGGCTGTTCAGTGGCCCGGCAACTAAACCGGTATCCGCCAGGCCTTGGCCATTTCCACGGTTGTCGAATTGAGGGGCGAAGACCAGGGTTTGTTGCGCGCACCATAGTGCCGGATGATGTCGTCCAACGACCGATTGAACTCGGCCGGCGTGGTCGCATTGGCCAGGTCGCGAGCGGCCCGGTGCAACAGCTCGACGTTGGCCGCCGGTTGGCCCGGTCGGTACAGGGATGGGTAGATGACCTCGCGGATAAAGTTATCGGCCTTTACCGAGATATCCCGCCGTCGCATTTCTGCTACCGCACTCGCCATGACCTTGGACGTTGCCGCGCCAGCACCCTGCATCTGCCTGGCGGCCACTTGCAGCAATTGCTGAAAGTTACGCTGCCCTGGGGCATTGAGCCGCCGGCCCAGCCACTCGATGTGCTGGGGCCGGGTAGCAAGCGCATCCAGGTTGCGCAATGCCACGAGCAGTCTAGGCGTGAAGACCAGTGCGGTGCCGGCCTTGTTGGCCTCGATGATCGCTGCGTCCAGGGCGTGCAATGCCTGCTGTGCACTTTTGCGAAACAACAGCACATTCGCAGCCGTGGGCTCCTTCTGTAATGCGGTTTGCACGCTGAGGAGCATGTCATCGTCCATCGCCAGCACGGCATCGTCCAACGAACCGAACGCATACTGATCACGCACCTTGGCGCGTGCATCCTGGTGCTGCGTCACCGCTTGCCGAGCCTGGGCCTGCAGATGCTGCTTCTGCTGCGCCGTCATGGTGAAGTTGACCGTGCCACTCAATAAGCCTCGGAAATCACCTTTGTCGGATTTGAGCGGCAGCACCACGGTCTGCTCGTTAAATTCCTCAAGTCGCAGCTCCTGATAGGCACTTGCCGCCGCATGGGAGGCCCCCGTTGCCTTATCGGCCACACTGCTCATGACGCCGCCGCTCTTTTTCGCCGCTGCAGCAGGCGCCTCGGATTCAAACTTGACGATCAACGACTCACTCTTGCTCAGCGGGCTCTCGGGAAACGAACGCTCGATCACCCCGGGGGCTGGGGTATTGAGGAGCAAACCTCCATCCTGGAACGAAGTGATTTCGCCCCCGGCCTGGAACCCATGGCCTTGTTCGGCGGGGCTGCTGAACAGCACCGGCAATGAACCCGATATGTGCGCGGCGCGGGCAATGTCCATGTCCGGGGTCAGGCTGGCGTTGAACACCACCAACTGCGGGCGGCCGTCGAACATGCCTGTGCCGGTGATGTTGAGTTGCTTGATCGCCGGAATATGCCGACTCAATACCTCTAAATCACCAAAGGTAGGGGCCCCTCCCGCACTCAGCTTATCGGCGATTTTCACGACGTCGGCGGGCCGGTTTGCCTTCGGCGTCTCTGCGATACGAGCCAGGATCGACTGGCGAGACTCACTGCGTATCATCTCTTCCAACGGGCTCGCCTCGGTTTGCAGGCGCGGCATCATGGTCAGCAGCAACTGGGATACATTGCCCGCCGGCCCCGGCAAACGCCCAGCCAGCTTGCCGAGTTTAGAGCTGGCATTCTGCAACCAACTGGTCACTGGGTCTTTGCTGTTAAGCAGGCTGGGAAGGTCGATGTTGTTTGAGAGCGTGCCGAAAGCCTTGGCTCCCATGCCACTGGCAAGCAGCGTCGCGGAAATAGCGCCGGCTGACGACCCCGAAATGGCTTTGACGCCTTGTAGTTGCCCGGTTTCTTCAAGCGCCTGCACCACCCCCGGAAAAGCGATGCCCTTGGCACCGCCGCCACTAAGCACCAGATGGCTGACCGCAGGAGGTGACAACACCACTTCAACCTGGCCCTTATCGTCTCGAAACAGGCTCAGCTTGCGCGCGCCCACTCCCTCGACCAAGGGCGTCTTTGTGCCCTGGACGAGGGGCACGACTGGTTTAAACGACGGGGGCTGAATATTGCCAGCCGAACTAGCGGTTACTTTCATCACAGGCTCTCTCTACAGGATGTAGCCCTGAGTGCTGAGAAAGCCTGGGAAAGATCCCTGCGGAAAAACCTGGTAAAGCAAACCAGGCCAGAGCGCAGTTATTCGGAGAGGTTGTCGTCCTGGAACTGATCTTTCACGTACTTGATCTCGGTACGGCCATGGGGTGCCGGCAGGCCGTCTTCGCCGAGGTTGACGAAGACCATTTTTTCTACAGTGAGGATGCTCTTGCGCGTGATCTTGTTGCGCACTTCACAGGTCAGGGTAATGGAGGTGCGGCCAAACTCGGTGGCGGTGATGCCCAGTTCGATGATGTCGCCCTGGCGTGAAGCACTGACAAAATTGATCTCGGAGATGTACTTGGTCACCACCCGCTGGTTGCCCAGTTGAACGATGGCGTAGATCGCAGCCTCTTCGTCGATCCAGCGCAGCAGGCTGCCACCGAACAGGGTGCCGTTGGGGTTGAGGTCTTCGGGTTTTACCCATTTGCGGGTGTGGAAGTTCATATTCACTCCAGAGCGTCTTGCCGAATGATGGGCGACATCATGGCAGAGCGCCGGCCCAAGCTCTATGAGCCATTGCCTATCACCGCCATGAGCGATCTTCATGAGCCTGACATAAAGGCTTGGGAAGTCGGGCGCAGGCGGCTATAATCGCCACCGTTTCAAAACGGTCATCTGTGATTGATACCGTTCTCCCGCCACCTGTCCGAGGGGCGCTGCAGCAGGCCCAGGCCTGTCAGGCTCGGATGGGGCGTTGCCCAGCCGGGTTGTCCTGGCCGGATACCAAACGCACAACGGCGCCCATTCGCACACTACGAATGGAGGCTCTACATGAGCGCTGTAATCACGCCTGCAGGTTTTACCGACTACAAAGTCGCCGACATGTCCCTCGCTGCCTGGGGCCGTCGCGAAACCTTTATCGCCGAATCCGAAATGCCTGCCCTGATGGGCCTGCGCCGCAAGTACGCCGCTGAACAGCCGCTCAAGGGTGCCAAGATCCTCGGCTGCATCCACATGACCATCCAGACTGCCGTGCTGATCGAAACCCTGGTTGCCCTGGGTGCCGAAGTGCGTTGGTCGTCCTGCAATATTTTCTCGACCCAGGACCAGGCCGCTGCGGCCATCGCCGCTGCCGGTATCCCGGTATTCGCCTGGAAAGGCGAGACCGAAGAAGAATACGAGTGGTGCCTGGAGCAAACCATCCTCAAGGATGGCGCGCCTTGGGATGCCAACATGATCCTCGACGACGGCGGCGACCTGACCGAGCTGCTGCACAAGAAATACCCGGCCATCCTGGACCGTGTCCACGGCGTGACCGAAGAAACCACCACCGGCGTACACCGCCTGCTGGACATGCTGGCCAAGGGCGAGCTGAAAATCCCGGCCATCAACGTCAACGACTCGGTGACCAAGAGCAAGAACGACAACAAATACGGCTGCCGTCACAGCCTCAACGATGCCATCAAGCGCGGCACCGACCACCTGCTGTCGGGCAAGCAAGCCCTGGTGATCGGCTACGGTGACGTGGGCAAGGGTTCGTCCCAGTCCCTGCGCCAGGAAGGCATGATCGTCAAGGTCTCCGAAGTCGACCCGATCTGCGCCATGCAAGCCTGCATGGACGGTTTCGAAGTGGTCTCGCCGTTCATCGACGGCCAGAACGACGGTACCGAAGCCAGCATCGACAAGGCCCTGCTGGGCAAGATCGACCTGATCGTGACCACCACCGGTAACGTGAACGTGTGCGATGCCAACATGCTCAAGGCCCTGAAAAAACGCGCCGTGGTCTGCAACATCGGTCACTTCGACAACGAAATCGACACGGCTTTCATGCGCAAAAACTGGGCCTGGGAAGAAGTGAAGCCACAGGTGCACAAGGTTCACCGTACCGGCGCTGGCGATTTCGACCCGCAGAACGATGACTACCTGATCCTGCTGGCCGAAGGCCGCCTGGTTAACCTGGGCAACGCCACTGGCCACCCAAGCCGCATCATGGATGGCTCGTTCGCCAACCAGGTCCTGGCGCAGATCTTCCTGTTCGGCCAGAAATACGCCGACCTGTCGCCAGCCCAGAAAGCCGAGCGCCTGACCGTGGAAGTGCTGCCCAAGAAACTCGACGAAGAAGTGGCCCTGGAAATGGTCCGCGGCTTCGGCGGCGTCGTGACGCAACTGACCAAGACCCAGGCCGACTACATCGGCGTGACCGTCGAAGGTCCGTTCAAGCCACACGCTTACCGCTACTGATAGACCTGTTGCCTGCTCTCCATGTGGAGGGCAGGCTTCTGTGGGAGCGGGCTTGCTCGCGAAAGCGATGTTTCAGTATCAGGTATGTTGACTGAAACTCCGCTTTCGCGAGCAAGCCCGCTCCCACATTGACGGTGTATGTCTTCCGGTTTTATGAGTTTTCAAGGGTATTACCATGTCCCAAGACCGTCGCTACAGCTTCGAGTTCTTCCCGACCAAGACCGATGCTGGGCATGAAAAACTAATGGCGACTGCCAAGCAGTTGGCCAGCTACAACCCCGATTTCTTCTCCTGCACCTACGGCGCAGGCGGCTCGACCCGTGACCGTACGATCAACACCGTATTGCAGCTGGAAAGCGAGGCCAAGGTGCCCGCCGCTCCGCACTTGTCGTGCGTGGGCGACAGCAAGGATGACCTGCGCGGCCTGCTGACCCAATACAAGGCTGCCGGCATCAAGCGTATCGTCGCCTTGCGCGGCGACCTGCCGTCGGGCATGGGCATGGCCAGCGGCGAGCTGCGCTACGCCAATGACCTGGTGAGCTTCATTCGTGAAGAAACCGCTGATCACTTCCATATCGAAGTGGCTGCCTACCCGGAAATGCACCCACAGGCACGTAATTTCGAAGACGATCTCAACAACTTCGTCCGTAAGGCCAATGCCGGCGCCAACAGTGCAATCACCCAATACTTCTTCAACGCCGACAGCTACTTCTACTTCGTCGAGCGTGTGCAGGCCCTGGGTGTGAATATCCCGATCGTGCCGGGCATCATGCCGATCACCAACTACAGCAAGCTGGCGCGCTTCTCTGACGCCTGCGGTGCAGAGATCCCACGCTGGGTACGCAAACAACTGGAAGCCTATGGCGATGACGTCAAGAGCATCCAGGCCTTCGGCGAGCAAGTCATCAGTGAGATGTGCGAGACCTTGCTGCAAGGTGGCGCGCCAGGGCTGCACTTCTACACCCTGAACCAGGCTGACCCGAGCCTGGCAATCTGGAATAACCTCAAGCTGCCACGCTGAGGCTGCCCGCCTGTACCGCCAGCCCGGATTTCGTCCTGGCTCGGCGGCACAATAAAAGTTCAGGTTTGCGACCTGAAGATCCCCGATCCAGAGCTTCTCTTTAACCTGAGACAGTCGTAACCTCAGGGTATGCCCGTCATTCTCCAGCTGTTGACCGCCGTTCTTTTCACTTGCCTGAGCCTGACCGCCCACGGCGAGAAACTGCGTATTGTCACCGAGCCCTGGGCACCTTACGTCTATGAAGAAAACGGCCAGATGCGCGGGCTCGACTACGAGACCACTGTCATCGTGTTCCAGCGCCTGGGCATCGAGGTGCAATGGCAGTTCCTGCCCTGGAAGCGCTGCCTGGCGATGCTCGACCAGGGCCTGGCCGATGGCGCGCTGGATATTTTTCACAGCCACGAACGGGACGCAGCGCTGCTTTACCCCAGCGAACCGCTATCCCAGGTTGAGTTTGTAATGTTCTACGCCAACGCAAACCCACATCCCTTCAAGACCCTGCAAGAGCTGCGGGGCCTGACCATCGGCACCTCGCCAGGCTACCTGTACAGCACCGAGTTCAGCGACTCCACACTGTTTACCCGCGAGCCGGCCCCCAGCCACGAAGCCAACTTCGGCAAACTGGCCCGTGGTCGGATTGATCTTGTGATCACCGACCGCCGGGTCGGCCAGCATGTGCTCAAGCAGTTAGGCCTGGAAAACCAGATTACCCAGGCGGCGCCGGTGATCAGCAGCCAGAAGCAATTCCTTGCCGTACGCCGGGGCGCGGGCATGGACCTGCTGGTGCAGCGCTTTGCCGCCGAACTCAAGCGTTTCAAGCAAGAGCCCGCCTATGCAGCCCTGCGGGCAAGATATGCCAGCGCCAGTGCGCAAAAAGCCCCGGCGCTACAGCTTCACGACACCGTTGAGCAGCAGGAAAGCAGCGCGCAGTGATTGCTCTGTTATACTCCGGCCTTTCCGCCAGGCTTACGCCCGGCCGCTGTGGTCGTATCACAGGCATCCAACCCCGCTACTGCGCAGCTTTGCAGCCCGCGCGAGCTGTTGGAGTGCCTGCCAGGCGCAGCAGGACCGGACGGGATTGCGTTCCTCTAAGCGCCATTCGCGCCCGGCAAGATTATCCCTTTGGGCCAAGCCCTAACTACAAACAGGATTACTCATGTCCTTTGCTTCCCTCGGTCTCTCCGAGGCTTTAGTCCGCGCCATCGAGGCAGCGGGCTATACCGAGCCTACTCCGGTGCAACAGCGGGCCATTCCCGCCGTGTTGCAAGGTCGCGACCTGATGGTCGCGGCTCAGACAGGTACTGGTAAAACCGGCGGTTTCGCCCTCCCGATTCTGGAGCGGTTGTTCCCCAACGGTCACCCGGACAAATCCCAGCGTCACGGCCCGCGCCAACCGCGCGTGCTGGTCCTGACCCCAACCCGCGAACTCGCCGCACAAGTGCATGACAGCTTCAAGTTGTATGCCCGCGACCTGAAGTTCGTCAGCGCCTGCATCTTCGGCGGCGTCGGCATGAACCCACAGGTTCAGGCCATGTCCCGCGGGGTAGACGTGCTGGTCGCCTGCCCGGGTCGCCTGCTCGACCTGTGCGGCCAAGGCAGCGTCGATTTGTCCCACGTGGAAATCCTCGTGCTGGACGAAGCCGACCGCATGCTCGACATGGGCTTTGTCCATGACGTGAAGAAAGTCCTCGCACGCCTGCCGGCCAAGCGTCAGAACCTGCTGTTCTCGGCAACGTTCTCCAACGACATCACCGCCCTGGCCGGCAAGCTGCTGCACAACCCGGAGCGCATCGAAGTCACGCCGCCCAACACCACGGTCGAGCGTATCGAGCAACGAGTGTTCCGCCTGCCAGCCAGCCACAAACGCTCGCTGTTGGCCCACCTGATCACCGCCGGCGCCTGGGAACAGGTGCTGGTGTTCACCCGCACCAAGCACGGCGCCAACCGCCTGGCCGAGTACCTGGACAAGCACGGCCTGACCGCCGTCGCCATCCACGGCAACAAGAGCCAGAACGCACGGACCAAGGCCCTGGCCGACTTCAAGGCCGGCACCGTACGGATCCTGGTCGCCACCGATATCGCCGCCCGCGGCCTGGATATCGACCAACTGCCACACGTGGTCAACTTCGAGCTGCCAAACGTCGATGAAGACTACGTGCACCGTATCGGCCGTACTGGCCGTGCCGGTCGTTCGGGCGAGGCCATTTCCCTGGTTGCCCCGGATGAAGAAAAACTGCTGAAAAGCATCGAGCGCATGACCAAGCAGAAAATCGCCGACGGCGACCTGATGGGCTTCGATGCCAGCACCGTGGAAGCCGAAAAGCCGGAAGTGCGTGAACGTCCGGACGTGCGTAACCCGCGCAACCCACGGGGTCCGAAGGGCGATGGCCCGAACGGCGGCGGCGGTGGTGGCGGTGGTCGTCGCGACAAAGGCAAGGACAAGGGCGGCAAGGACAAGGCGCCGACCAACGGCCGTGGCGAACGCCCAGCCCGTGAGCAAAAGCCCCGCGAAGGCACCCCGGCCCGCGAACAGCGCCAGCCGAGCCAGCCGCCACGCGCCGCTGCTGACCGCGCACCGGACGAGTTCCTCGACGATGACGTGGATAACTTCGGTAACCGCGTAGACTACGTGCCCCAGGCCAAACCGGCCCAGGGCCGTGGTCGTCGCCCTGGTGCCCCTGCCCAGGGCGCAGGCGCTCCGCGCACCGGCGGCCAGCCACAGGGTCGCCAGAACGGTCCGCGCAGCAGCAACGGCGCCACCACGGGCACCCCACCGGCCAAGCGCAATGGTCCGCGTAACGGCGCTCCACGTGATGGCCAGGCCCGTCGCGAAGAGTCGCGCAACCGCCGCCCTGCGCGTGACGAGCAGCCCCGCGCCTCCGAGCCTGCCGTGCAGAACCCGCGCAGCGGCACGACGCCGAAGATCATCCACAAGGAGTCGAAAAGCGATCGCTTCCCGACACCTGAGCAGTTGGACCAACTGCCAGGCCGCCCTCGTGGTGAGAAACCTGCGTTGCTGACCCGCAACCGCTAGGTTCCAGGCATAAAAAACGCCCCGTATCTTGCGATACGGGGCGTTTTTTTATGTCCTCAAACCTGTAGGAGCCGGCTTGCCGGCGATGGTGGCCTTGAAGCCATCTCAAAACTTGAAGGCCTCATCGCCGGCGAGCCGGCTGGCTCCTACGGGCGAAGCATTACTTCGCTTTCACACCTTCAAAAGTGATGTACAGATCAACTTTGTCGGACTGTGGACCAACGTCCATGCCTTTGTCGTGGAACGCTTTACGGCTGATGCTAGTGGTGCCTTCAAAGCCGGCACGGTAGCCGCCCCAAGGATCCTTGCCTTCGCCCAGGAAGGTCGCCTTGACCACGATTGGCTTGGTGACACCGTGGAACGTCAGGTCACCGGTCACATCGGCGGTCAGCTTGCCGTCAGCATTCTTGCCGGTTGGCTTGACGCTGGTGGAGACAAACTTGGCATCAGGGAATTTGCCCGACTCCAGGAAATCCTTGCTGTTAACGTGCTTGTCGCGCTCGGCATGGTTGCTGAAGACACTGGCAGTGCGCACATTCACTTCGATCTTGGCCTCTTCAGGCTTAGCTGCATCGAAGCTGAACTTGCCGTCCAGATCCTTGAAAGTACCGGTAATGAAGCTATAGCCCAAGTGACTGACTTTGAAATCGACAAAGGCGTGCTGGCCTTCCTTGTCGATCACGTAGTCAGCAGCCATCACCGAACCGGCAGACAGCAGAGCAGAACCGATTGCCAGAGCGGCGAGAGTTTTTTTCAACATACTTTCTATTCCTTGTGAGTCGAGGTTGAACATCAGGCTTTGCGCCCCAGCATACGAACCAGGGTCACATCACGATCTATAAAGTGGTGTTTCAAGGCGACTATGCCATGCAGGCCGGCGAAGACCACCAACACCCAGGCCAGGTACAAATGCACCAGGCCGGCTACGTCTGCCTGGTCCGGTAGACCGGAAACCACGGCAGGAATTTCAAACAAACCAAACACCGGGATCCCGACACCGTCTGCGGTGGAAATCAGGTAGCCGGCAATCATCACGGCAAACAGCCCCAGATACAGGAACCCGTGGCCAAACGCCGCGCCAATCCGGGTCATGCGGCTATAACTGGCCAGTGGTGGCGGCGGTGGGCTGAGCAGACGCCAGACGATACGCAGCAGCATCACCGCAAACAGCGTAATGCCAATGCTTTTGTGCAAGTCCGGCGCGTCTTTGCGCCACAGGCTGTAGTAGTCAAGACCGACCATCCACAGGCCCAACGCGAACAGACCGAACACCACCAGTGCCACACTCCAGTGAATAACAATGCTGACCCAGCCGTAGCGGGTCGATGTGTTTCGTAGTTGCATTCCCCAAATCCCGTAAGAGCCGTGCCCAAGACTAGCGTTTTACCTATCGATATAAAGCGGAAATTTTTGCTTTGAAAGATCGATTTATCCGATCTTGAGCCTATGAACAGTAAATTAACTAGGGATTAAGGACTATTCAGCACAAACGTGACAGACCGTCCTGCATTTACCACCAATTCATCGTTCATGGGTTGTGACACCGCCCGCCATTGCATAGGCTTGCGCGATTGTTTTGCCTGCGCGGTTCACGGCAGCGCTTCGAGGAGACTAAAACATGGGCTTGAATAACCAGTGGATGCAACGCGACCTCGCGGTGCTGTGGCATCCCTGCACCCAGATGAAAGACCACCAGCAACTGCCGCTGGTGCCGATCAAGCGCGGCGAAGGCGTGTGGCTGGAAGACTTCGAAGGCAAGCGCTACCTCGATGCCGTCAGCTCCTGGTGGGTCAACGTATTCGGCCACGCCAACCCGCGCATCAACCAACGCATCAAGGATCAGGTGGACCAGCTGGAGCACGTGATCCTCGCCGGGTTCAGCCACCAGCCGGTGATCGAGCTGTCCGAGCGCCTGGTGAAGATCACACCCGAAGGCCTGACCCGCTGCTTCTACGCAGACAACGGCTCATCGTGCATCGAAGTCGCGCTGAAGATGAGCTTTCACTACTGGCTCAACCGCGACCAGCCGAAGAAAAAGCGCTTTGTCACCCTGACCAACAGCTACCACGGCGAAACCATCGCCGCAATGTCGGTAGGCGATGTGCCGTTGTTCACCGAGACTTACAAGGCCCTGCTGCTGGACACCATCAAGGTGCCGAGCCCGGACTGCTACCTGCGCCCCGAGGGCATGAGCTGGGAAGCACACTCGCGCAACCT
The DNA here is from genome assembly GCF_000730425.1 of Pseudomonas fluorescens. NCBI lineage: Bacteria > Pseudomonadati > Pseudomonadota > Gammaproteobacteria > Pseudomonadales > Pseudomonadaceae > Pseudomonas > Pseudomonas fluorescens. The sequence goes on from NZ_CP008896.1 coordinate 3,437,567, forward strand.
GTTCCAGGCCATGGAGCAGACCCTGGCAGACCACCACGAAACCGTCGCCGCGGTGATCGTCGAGCCGCTCATCCAGGGCGCCGGTGGCATGCGCATGTACCACCCGGTGTACCTCAAGCTGCTGCGCGAAGCCTGCGACCGCTATGGCGTGCACCTGATCCACGACGAAATCGCCGTAGGCTTCGGCCGTACCGGCAGCCTGTTCGCCTGTGAGCAGGCAGGCATCCGCCCGGACTTCCTGTGCCTGTCCAAGGCCCTGACCGGCGGTTATCTGCCACTGGCCGCCGTGGTCACCACCGAAGAGGTGTACAGCGCCTTCTACGACGACTATCCAACCCTGCGTGCCTTCCTGCATTCCCACAGCTACACCGGCAACCCGCTGGCATGTGCGGCGGCCCTGGCGACCCTGGATATCTTCGAAGAAGACAACGTCATCGAGAACAATAAGGCCCTGGCCCAGCGCATGGCTACGGCCACCGCCCACCTGGTGGACCATCCCCATGTGTCCGAAGTGCGCCAGACCGGCATGGTGCTGGCCATCGAGATGGTGCAGGACAAGGCCACCAAGACCGCCTACCCCTGGCAGGAACGACGCGGCCTGAAAGTGTTCGAGCATGCCCTGGAGCGTGGTGCACTGCTGCGGCCCCTGGGCAGCGTGGTGTACTTCCTGCCGCCCTACGTGATTACCCCGGAGCAGATCGACTTCCTGGCCGAAGTGGCCACTGAGGGCGTTGATATCGCCACCCATAGCAAAGTCAGTGTGGCCGTGCCCAAGGACTTCCACCCAGGCTTTCGCGACCCCGGCTAACCCTCCTACAGGAAAACCGTCGCTCCCGCTGCATAGCAACACACACATTATTTGCAGAGAACAGAAATGAGACTGTCCCGTTTTTTCACCGATACCCCGCTGAGCCTCGGCGACCACGAGTTGCCTGAAGCCCAGGCGCATTACATCAGCCGCGTGTTGCGTATGAACGAAGGCGATGCCGTGCAACTGTTCGACGGTTCTGGCCAGGAGTTTCGCGGCAGTCTGCTGGAAGTCGGGAAAAAACGCGTGACGGTGCAACTCACCGAAGCCTTCGCCGGCCCGCTCGAATCGCCGTTGCACATTCATCTGGGCCAGGGCCTGTCCCGTGGCGAGCGCATGGATTGGGCGATCCAGAAAGCCACCGAGCTTGGGGTCAACGCCATTACGCCGATCTTCAGCGAGCGCTGCGAAGTGCGCCTCAAGGACGAACGTGCCGACAAACGCCTGCTGCACTGGCGCCAGGTCGCCATCAGCGCCTGTGAGCAATGCGGGCGCTCTACGGTGCCGGTGATTCACCCACCACAGTTGCTGGCTGATTGGTTGAAACAGGTCGAGGCAGATTTGAAGTTGGTGCTGCACCCGGTGGCGGCACCGCTGGTGAGCCACGCCAAGCCGTCGAGCCTGGCGTTTTTGATCGGGCCGGAGGGTGGCTTGACCGATGGCGAAGTCCAGACCGCACAAGGCGCCGGCTTCCACGCCGCACGGCTCGGCCCGCGAGTGCTGCGCACCGAGACGGCGCCCGTCGTCGCGCTATCCGTCGCTCAACAACTCTGGGGCGACTTCTAAGCCCACTTTGCAAACCCAATCAAACGGTAGGCGCTGGCTTGCCTGCGATGGCGGCATCAAGGCCTGCGCAAGACTTGCGGGCCTCATCGCAGGCAAGCCAGCGCCTACCGTTTTGATCGGGTGCTCGCCTGTTTATTCCACCGGATCGCTGACCGGCTTGGCAATAATCGCCTTCAGCTCGCTGGTCATGGGGAATTCCAGGTTCAAGCCCTTCGGCGGGATCGGCTGCTCAAACCAGCGCTGGTAGATCCCATTGATTTCCCCCGAGCGGTACAGCTCGCCCAGGGTCTCGTTGACCACCGCCAGGAACTGCGGGTCGTCCTTGCGCACCATGCAGCTGTAGATTTCCCGCGACTGCTCCTCGCCCACCACCACCCACTTGTGCGGGTCCTTGGCCTTGGCGCGCTCGCCGTAAAGCAAGGCGTCATCCATATAGAACGCCACGGCCCGGCCCGATTGCAGCATCTGGAACGCTTCGCCATGGTCCTTGGCGCTGATCACCGACATCTTGAGCTTGTGTTCATGGTTGTAGCTCTTGAGGAACCGCTCGTTGGTGGTGCCGGCGGTGGTCACCACGTTCTTGCCCCGCAGGTCAGCGAAGCGTTGGATGCCGCTGTCTTTGGCCGTGAGCAACTGGCCCTTCACGTAGATAAAACCGTAGGAGAACGCCACCTGCTTCTGCCGCTCGGCCGTGACCCCGGTGGAGCCGCACTCAAGGTCCACGGTGCCGTTGATCACCAACGGGATGCGCGTCTGCGAGGTGACCAGGTTGTACTTCACGTTGAGCGCAGGCACGCCGGTCTTCTGTTGGATGCGCTCGACAATCTTGCTCGCCAGGTCCACCGAATAGCCCATGGGCTTGCCGGTAGCGTCACCCACATAGGAAAACGGCACCGACGCATCGCGATAGCCCAGAGTAATGCTCTTGGCATTCGCGACCTTGGCCAGGGTGCCCGTCAGCAGCGCTTCATTGGCCTGGGCCTGGGCCGTCAACAACAGCCCCAGTGCAGTGCCGATCAACGTGATTTTTTGCATTGTTATTCTCCGTTGGTTTTCTTGTTATGGACGGCGGACAGCGATGACGCTGATTTCCACCAGCACACTCGGGCGTGCCAGCTCCGCCTGCAGGGTGGTGCGGGTCGGTGCCTGGCCGGGCGTAAGCCAGGCAGACCAGGCATCATTCATCGGCGCAAAGCCCTCCTGGATGTTCTTCAGGTAAATGGTCGCGTTGAGCAGATGATCCTTGTCGCTGCCGGCCTCGGCCAGCAGCGTATCAATCTTGGCCAGCACTTCCTTGGTCTGGGTGGCGACATCCAGGCCCTCGCCCGGCACCTGGCCGGAGAGAAACACCAGGTCCTGGAAAGCCACGGCGCCCGACAGGCGATTATTGCTGTTGATCCGGGTGATGGTCATTGCGCAGCCCTATGCAGCGCGGGGCGCGAGGCCCTGCATGTCAATGGAAGTTCTGTGCTGGCCGATCAGCTCGGCCAAGACCTGGCCGCTGCCACAGGCCAGGGTGAAACCCAGGGCCCCATGACCCAGGTTGAGCCACAGGTTGCGGTAAGCGCTGGCACCGATCAGCGGCACGCCGCTGGGCGTTGCCGGGCGCATGCCAGCCCATTCGATGGCCTGGCTGTAATCGCCGGCCAAAGGGAACGTCTCACACGCCTGGCGCTTGATCAGGGCCAGGCGCTTGGGCTCAAGGCCGCTGTCAAAACCGACGATGTCGACCATCGCCGCCACCCGCAACTGCTCGCCGATCCGTGCATAAACGATCTTGCGGTCGTAGTCGGTGATGCTGATGCGCGGGGCGGCATGCCGCTCGCCAATCGGCACGCTCAGGCTGTAACCCTTGAGCGGGTACAACGGCAGTGCGACGCCCGGCAAGGCCAACTCGGGGCTGCGCACCCCCGCCGCCAGCACCAGGTGCTGCACCGGCATCACCTCGTTGCCCAACTCAATCGCCTGCACCGCGCCGTTGGCGTGGCGCATACCCGTGACCCTGCGCCCCAGCACAAACCGGCAGCGTCCCGACGCCTCAAGACGCACGGCCAGCTGCTGGCAGAAGGCGTGACAGTCCGCCACTTCTTCATTGGGCGTGTAGATCCCCCCGACAAAATCCTTCGCCGCCAGGGTCGGTTCCAGTCGCGTGCAATCCGCCGCCGACAACACTTGCTGCTGCAGGCGATCGAGCACCTTATTGCGAGCATGCTCAAACGTGTGATGGCTGCGAAACGTCACCAGCTTGCCATTGCGCTGCCAGTCAAAGCCGTCCAGCCCGTCCTCTTCGCGCCATTGCTGCAAGATGCCCTGGCTCAAGGTGGCCAGGCGCAACAGATGGCTGGCATTGCGCTTGTTCACCGAAGCCCGGCACGCCCCCAGGAACGAGGCCATCCAGCGCCATTGCGCCGGGTCCAGGCGTGGGCGCAGCTTCAACGGCGAGTCGCCGCGCAGCAGCCAGCCAATGGCTTGCAAGGGCACACCTTTGTCCGCCAGCGGCGCGACGTAGCGATAGGACAGTTGGCCGCCATTGGCAAAACTGGTCTCGCTGCCCAGGTTGTCCCGGGCTTCGACTATCGTCACGTCCATACCGGCGCGCACCAGGGCATAGGCGCTCGCCAGACCGATGACCCCACCGCCTATGATGCAAACCTGCTGAGCCATGTCGATTCCCGAGCGTTGTAATGAGCGCCCAAGGTTAGGGGCAGGTGACAGGCGCCGGACAATGAATAAAGATGGGCCACCTATAAACAAAGGTTATGGGCCCGCCATGCGCTTGCGTCATATCGAAATCTTCCAGGCCATCCGCCAGACCGGCTCGGTCAGCGCCGCCGCACAACTGCTGCACGTCTCGCAGCCGGCGGTGACCAAGGTGCTGCAACACGCCGAGCTGCAGCTGGGTTTCCCGCTGTTCCTGCGTATACGCGGCAAGCTGCAGCCCACCCCGGAAGCCCTGGCCCTGGAGCGGGAAGTCGACAAGGTCAGCGAAAGCCTGCAAGGCGTGCGGCGCCTGGCCCAGAACCTGCGGCGCGCGCCCGGCCAAAGCCTGCGCATCGGCGCCACGCCGGCCCTGGCCTTGTCGTTGTTGCCTCCGGCCATTGGCGAGTGGACCCAAGGCTACCCGGACATCGCCTGCGAATTGTCCAGCGCTCATAGCCGCGAGTTGGTGCAGAACCTGTTGATGCGCGAGATGGATGTGGCACTGACGCTCAAGTCGCCGGACCATCCGGGGCTCAAGGCCCAGGCGCTGGCCCACGGCGTACTGGTCGCCCTGGCGCCACGGGGATACTGGCCGGCGACCGAACAAGGCAAACCCTTGCCCCTGATGGCCCTGGCGGGCGCGCCGTTGATTGGCCTGTCCAGTGCCGACCCGCTGTCGGCGCGGCTCGACAGCTACCTGGAAGCGGTCGAGCCACCGCCCAGGGTGCGTATTTCAGTGCAGACCTATTCCCTGGCCCGGGCCATGGTGGAATCCGGCGCCGGCCTGGCCGTGATCGACCCTTTCACCGCGCTGGGCGCCTCCACCGAGAGCACCTGCATCCGGCCCCTGGCCCCGCCGCTGCCCATCACCTTGTATGCCCTGACCCGCGCCGATGAACCGCCGCCGCATATGCTGGCGAGCCTGCTGGAGATTTTCGCCCACCGTGCCCAGGAACAGTTAGACCGCCTCTAAGCCGGCGCCTACAGAGGTGCGTCAGAGCACATAGCGCATGATCGCCACAAAATGCAGCAGGCTGCCGCCGATCACAAACAGATGCCAGATCCCGTGGGAATGCCGCAAACGGTGCTCCAGGGCAAAAAAGATGATCCCCACCGTGTACAACACCCCACCCGACGCCAGCCAGATAAACCCGTGCGTACCCAGCGCGGCAATCAACGGCTTGACCGCCACCAGCACGATCCAGCCCATCACGGCGTAAATCACAATCGACAAAATGCGCGCCTCGGAACGCGGCTTGATCTCCTGCAAGATCCCGATCACCGCCAGCCCCCAGACAATCCCAAACAACGTCCAGCCCCATGGCCCGTTCAAAGTCACCAGGCAAAACGGGGTGTAGCTGCCGGCGATCAGCAGGTAGATCGAAAAGTGGTCGACCTTCTGCATGATCGCCTTCTTGCGACCGCGCACGCTGTGATAAACCGTCGAGGCGCTGTACAGCACCAGCAGCGTAAACCCATAGATTGCCACGCTGACGATCTTCCACGGACTGCCGTCCATACTCGCCACCACCAGCATCCACACCGCGCCGATAAAGGCGGCCACGGCACCGAGCAAATGGCTCCAGGCGTTGAATCGCTCTCCGTGATACATGTGTTGCCGACCTCCAAAAACGACTGCACTGGCCCCCAAGGCTCATGCCCCAAACGCGATAGTGCAAGGCTGTTATGACGGCCCAGAGGCTTTAAGGGCACAATCGAACGCATTCGAACAAGAGCCACCGCCATGTTGATTGACGAAGAATTCACCCTCAAGAAGTTGGAAATCTTCCTGGCCTTCATGCGCACCGGCAACCTGGCCCGCGCCGCCGCCGAGTTGCAGACCAGCAATGTCAGCGTGCACCGGGCCATTCACTCCCTGGAGAACGCCCTGCGCTGCCCGCTGTTCAAGCACGAAGGGCGCAACCTCACCCCGCTGGAAAGCGCCTACGTACTCGAAGAGCAGGCACAGAAGCTGGTGCAGGAGGTGGTCGACAGCGTGCGCCTGACCCGCGAGGCCGCTGGCTTCTGCGCCGAACGCTTCAAGCTCGGCGCCCTGTATTCGCTGACGGTCAAGACCGTGCCGCAACTGATCATGGGCCTGAAAATCCGTCGCAGCGAGCTGAATATCGACCTGATCCTGGGCTCCAACGTCGACCTGATGTACAAGCTCAAGAACATGGAAGTCGACGCAATCCTGATCTCCCTAGACGACCAGGCCATCGAGCCGGACTGCGCGCAGATCCAGCTGTTTTCCGATGACATCTTCCTCGCCACCCCCGCCGACTCGCCCTTGGACCGCGAACAGGAGATCGACCTGGCCCAGGTGCGCGACGCCACCTTCATCACCCTGACCCAAGGCTTCGCCACCCACCAGGACGGCGCACGGGTGTTCAAGCAGGCGGGGTTCGAGCCGAAGGTGGCGATGCAGGTCAACGACATCTTCACCTTGCTGAGCATGGTCAGCTCGGGCGTGGGCTATGCATTGCTGCCAGGCAGGATTGCGGCGGTGTATGAGAACCGGGTGAAGCTGATTCCCTTGCAGGCGCGCTACCGGTTGCAGCAGCACATTGGTGTGGTGTTCTTGAAAGCCAAGGAGCGCGATCCAAATTTGCTGGCGTTGTTGGCGGAGTGCCGGATGTATGCCAACCGACAGGTTGCAGTCTGAAAGACCGCCATCGCAGGCAAGCCAGCTCCCACCGTTGAATGTGTTCACAAATCAAAATGTGGGAGCTGGCTTGCCTGCGATAAGGCCCTATCTTTCAACAACGATCTACGCACTACCCCACCAACCCCCGCATCAGCAAGAACAACAACGAAGGCCCCAGCAAACACCCCAGCGCCGTATAAAACGCCGCCGTCAGGCAGCCATAAGGCACCAGCTTGGGATCTGTCGCTGCCAACCCGCCCGCCACACCGCTGGAAGTCCCCATCAGCCCGCCAAAGATCACCGCGCTACGCGGGCTGTTCAGGCCGATCAGCGGTGCCACGAACGGGGTCATCACCATCACCAGAATGGCCTTGATCAACCCCGCCGCGATGGACAGTGCCATCACCTCGGAGCTGGCACCGATCGCCGCCCCGGTAACGGGCCCGACGATATAGGTCACGGCCCCGGCGCCAATGGTGGTCAGGCTCACCGCATCGGTGTAACCAAACGCCATGGCCACTGCGACGCCCGCGATAAATGACGAGCCAACGCCCACAAACAGGGCAAGCACCCCCACATATCCAGCACGCTTGAGCTCATCGACACTCACCCCAAACGCGGTGGCGACGATGGCAAAGTCACGCAGCATCGCCCCGCCCAGCAGGCCGATGCCCGATAGCAGCGGGATATCCACCACGCCCTTGGCGCCCCCCGTAAACGCACCGCCCACATAGGACAAAACCAACCCCAGCAGGATCGCGATGGCTGAACCATGCAGGCGGCCCTTGGTGAATGTGTCGCTGATCCAGTAGGACACCCACATGGTCAGGCCGATAACCGCAAAACCACTGATCAGGCCGTAACCGGTGATGACTTTCAGCAGGGACTCGTACATGGCGCTCACCCTGCCGACTTGGTGGTGGCGACCGCATCCGGCTCACGGTTGCCGATGCGTACCAGCACCGGCACCAGGGCAAACGCCACCAGCACCGCGCAGGTGCCGGCGAGGATCGCCATAGGGCCGCCACTGATGGCGCCATACACGTTTTGCTGGGCAGCCATGGCCACCACAATCGGGATATACACGGCTGCCCAGAAGCTCACGCCCTGCTCCGACTTGCCGGTAAACAGGCCACGCTTGCCCAGGTAACTGCCCAGGCCGATCAGCAGCAACATCGCGATCCCCACTCCGCCGACGTTGGCCGGGATGCCCATCCATTTGCCCAACAGCTCGCCGACAAACAGGCCCGCCAGGGTACACAAGGCCAGAAACGCCACACCGTAAATAATCATGCTGGTAGTCCTCTTGATGCTTGATCGAAATTGTTGTTTTTGTGCTTCGAAAGCCAAGGTCATGCTTTATCGATGATGGCGGTCCTCCTGTTCCAGCAGGGCCTGCAAGGTGTCCAGGCGGGCACCTTCAAAGGCGATCACGGTTCCCTGTTCAAACACTCGCCGCGACAGGCCGGTCAGCACCGCACCCGGCGGCAGTTCGATCTGCAGGCGCACACCCCGCTCATAGGCGCTTTGCACGGTGCCGCGCCAATCGACGACGCGGCACATGTTGAAGGCCAGGTCGTCGCGCAACTGCGCAGGATCGCGGATCGGCCGCGCCCGGGTGCTGCTCAGGTAAGTGATGGTCGGCGCCTGGAGCGCGACCTGGGCGAACGCTTCAGCGAGGACCCGGGCCGGTTGCTCCAGCAGTACGCAGTGGGACGGCACGCTGACGGCCAGGCGCTTGGCCACGCCCTGGCCTTTGACGCGGTTGGCCACCCATTGCATGGCTGCATCGCTGCCGGCGATCACGCATTGATTGTCAGCATTGATATTGGCCAGGTACACCGGGGTCTGCGCGCTGTGGATCTCGGCGAGCACGCTTTCCACGCGGGATAACTCCAAGCCGATCAGCGCCGTCATGCCATAGCCCTGTGGATAAGCCTGCTGCATCAGCTCACCGCGCAGGCTGACCAGCCGCAGTGCGTCGGCAAACGCCAGGGCCCCCGCGATCACGGCAGCCGGATAAGCGCCGATGGACAGGCCGGCCACATAGTCCGGCGCATGTTGCAGTTGACGGGCATGGGCCACGCCTGCGATCAACAGGCACAGTTGCACGGCGCGGGTACTGGCCAGGGCTTGCGCCGAATCGAGCTGGCGCACCTCTTGCGCCAAGGCCTCGCTGGCTTCGTCGAGGAGGCTGGCGGGCAACTGCTGGAGCATGCCCGGGCGCTGGGCGCCCTGCCCAGGGAACACCAAGAGGCTGCTCATGCCACAGCCTGCCATGGGTCACTGACCAGGTGCGCGCCGCCGGTGCTTTTGAGCAGCACCCGCCGCGATCCCCCTGCCCATTCACGCAAGGCTACCGCGCCATACGGCGTTTGCAGTTGCAGATCCACGGCACACGGCACCGCATCCAGAATCGCCAGCAGATCCTGGGCCTCGCCGCGCTCAAGACGCTCGGGAGTGCGCAGCAGCAAATCCAGATCGCTCTGGGCATGCAGGGCTTCAATGCCCGTGGCCAACTCGAAACCCGCGCTGCCGGTAACGCCCCACCTCTTGTGCGCCAGTACCGGCCGCAGTTGATCGAGGGCGCGCAACGCCGGCAAGTCCCGGGGCGAGATCACTCCACACAAGGCCTCCGGCGTTACGCGCCGTTGCACGCACGCCACGGGCATCACGGCCGCAAAGCGCTGCTCACGCAAACGCCCGCGCACCCCCACCGCCACATAGCCGGGTTCGGCCAGTGCCCGGCGCACCACCACCGGGTGCCCCGTACCGATCGCCTCCAGTACCCAGGCCGGTGCCTCAGTGGGCAGGTGCGCCGGGATCATGCCCCAGAGCAAGTCGTGGGCGTTCACCATTGCTCCCGCAGCAACCGGCGTACATGGCTGGAGGCAGCACGGTTGGCGGCGCCCAGGCGCCCCCGCAAATCCCGCACGCCGCTGTCTTGCACCTCCTGGATCGCCCGTACCAGACAATCCCTGACCCGCACCAGATCGTCGGCCGACGGTTGTTCGATCTGGCTGACCGCCAGGGTTTCCCAGAGCAAGCCGAGGCTGGCATAGCTGTCGATGTCATAGGCCATGGGCGGCACGCTGGCGGCCAGGGTTTCCAGTTCTTCGACGCTGCGCAGGGTCACCCGCGCCGCCGAGGCCTTGCCCATGGCGTGCACCATTACCCCAGGGTCACGCAGGGCAATCAGGCGATTGGCCTGGTAGCCATGGGCGAGAAACGCCCCGGACATGGCCTTGCCCACCAGCAGCCCGATCACCGGATGCCCGGCCAGGCGCGCACGGGCATAACTGTCCGCCGCCGCCGCCAGGGCTTGATGAATCCCCAGCGCTTCTTCGCGGCGGCCATAGGCCTGGCTCGGCACGTCGACTATGGCAACTATCGGGCGTTGATCGCCGCTGGCGATGGCCTGATCCACCGCCTTGGCCAAGCCCCAGCCTTCCAGCAAACCGACTTCACCATGACGCGCGCGTGGGAAGCGGTTGGCGGCATCCGGCACGACTGCGATAAAGCGCACGGCCTGCCCGCCGAGCACGCCATCGGCGACTTTCAGCGACGCCGGTAACCCCGTCAGCGGCACCGCGCCGGCGCTCAATGCGTTGAACCACTGCAAGCCTCTCATGGGCGTTCTCCCTGATACAGGTTGCGAACCGTGGCCGGCTCGATCTGGGGCTCGGCATCCAGCGCAGCCAGGCGCGCCAGGTAGTGGTCGGCCTGGCGGCTGCGTTGCGTTACCGGCAGGCCTTGTTGCAGCAGTTCACTGATCTGCTGTCGGATCTGCGCCACATCGTCCGCCACATAACGGTCGGCCAAACCACTGTTGAAACGCTGCTCGCCGCCGGTCAGGCTCCAGATAAACGGTCGGTCGCGGGAGTCGTATTCTTCAAGGCCGGCTTCCTGTTCGATCACTTGCGGGCCGTTCAGGCCCAGGCGCGCTTCGCGGGTCACCAGCAGGTAGCTGCACAGGCCCGCCGCGATGGACATACCGCCAAAGCAGCCAACGCTGCCGGCCACCACGCCGATCACCGGCTGGTATTGACGCAGGTCGACAATCGCGGCGTGGATATCGGCAATCGCCGCCAGCCCAAGGTTGGCTTCCTGCAAGCGTACGCCGCCGGTTTCCAGCAGCAGCACCGCACGCGTCGGGACGCCGTGGCGGTTGTCCTCGGCGGCCAGTTCCAGGGCCCCGGCAATTTTTGCGCCGCCCACTTCGCCCAGGCTGCCGCCCTGGAAGTTACCTTCGATGGCGGCGATCACCAGCGGCAGGCCATCGAGCGTGCCCTTGGCGATCACCACGCCATCGTCGGACTGCGGCACCACGCCCTGGCGGCTCAACCACGGCGACATCACGCGCTGGAACGGGTCAATCAGTTCCCGGTAGCTGCCGGCATCCAGCAACGCCTTGGCCCGCTGGCAGGCGCCGAGTTCGACAAAGCTGTGCCGGTTGCGTAAATCAGTCATGGCCAAGCTCCTCGAAACCTTGCTCCAGGCGCAAGCGCACTACGCCTGGGGTGGCACCAAAGTCGTGGATCTGAATGTTCAAGGCCGGCGGGGTCTGTTCCTGGAAGATCCTCTGGAACAGGTGTTGCCAGCGTTGCTCGGCGCCATTGACCGAGGTTTGCACCTGGATACTCAGGGTGCCCGCCGTGCCCGGCTCCAGCAGCACTTCAAGGTCGCCGGAACCGACGCACCCCACCAGCGCACGGCCTTTGGGCGGCTGCCCGGCGGGGAATTCAAAGGATAGGTTTTCCATCAAAACACTCCGTCGCAAGACTCGATACGGTCGATAAACAGGCAGGCGGCCAACAGGTCGGCGGCGCCACCGGGGGAGGCGTTGAGCGCCAGCAACTGCTGGTCCAGTTCGTTGAGGCGCCGCCGCCCGGCCAGGCTTGCGCTGCCGCCCGCGTCCAGCACGGCCTGGGCCCCCAGTTGCATGGCCTGCAGGCCCTCGGTGCCGGCGCGGTACAGCACGCAGGTATCGGCCAACTGCGTCATGATCGCCAGCAGTGCATCGAGGCGCGCGTTCTGTTCGCCATGTTGTTGCAAACGGCTTGCGTGCAGCTGCGGCAGGCCCCGTTGCAGCACCGAGGGGAAGCCCAACTGCGCTTCTTCCCGGGCGCCACGCACGCCATAGCGCTGTGCGACTTGCGCGCCATGGCTCAATGGTTGCGGCGCATAACGGTCATTGAGCAGGGCCAGCCGCGCGGCGCGCAGGGTCAGCCCATTGGCCGTGCGCGAGGCAGGCGCCAGCGCGGCGGCGGCCACCAGCAGGCCGAGGGCCCAGATCGCGCCACGGTGAGTGTTCACGCCCCGGGTGGTGGCGAGCATCGCCTGTTCGCCTTCCCGGCCGATACGACCGAGGGCCTCGCGTAACGGCAGGCCGATCTCGCCCAGTGCAATTGCCGCTTCGGCCATCGCCTTGAACGCCGGCCACAGGGCCAGCGCCGAGGCATGCATCAGGCCCAGGTGCAGATCGCGGTGGGCGCCATTGCCGCGCCGATCCACCAGCGCCGGCTTGGGCGACAGGTCCGCTTCATCGATCAGCGCGTCGACCGCCAGGTCTGCCAGTCGCTCGGCCAGGGTCAGTGTGTGCAATTTGAGTGCGTGCATTTACCAGCTCCTGAACTTGGCGGGCGGGTTGTACAGGCCACCGGACCAGTCCACCAGGTCGGCCACGCTTTTGGCCGCCAGCAGCTCGCGGGTGGCATCGGTGCGGCGGATGCCGAGGTCTTCGGGCAAGGCGATCAGGCCCTCGCGGCGCATGCGCGCGGTGTCCTTGGGGTTGTGGCGCAGGCCGATGGCGGTCACGCCGGCCACCGCGGCGATCATCGCCTGGCGCTCTTCCAGGGAGCGGGCCTTGTACAGGTAGGCGATACCTTCTTCGGTGAGCAAGTGGGTCACGTCATCGCCGTAGATCATGATCGGCGCCAGGGGCATGCCGCTTTTGCGCGCTACGTCCACCGCGTCGAGGGTTTCGACGAAGGTCGGTTTGCCGCCCTCCTGGAAGGTCTCGACCATCTGCACCACCAGCTTTTTGCCGCGCTCCAGCAGGGCTTCGGGGGCATCGCCGTGGCGCATATCGAGCCAGGCCGGGGTGCCGTGGCGGCGCCCGCGCGGGTCGTGGCCCATGTTCGGCGCGCCACCAAACCCGGCTAGCCGGCCCCGGGTCACGGTGGAGGAATGACCATCGCCATCCACCTGCAAGGTGGCACCGATAAACAGGTCCACTGCGTATTGGCCCGCCAGTTGGCAGAACATCCGGTTGGAGCGCAGCGAGCCGTCGCGACCGGTGAAGAACACATCCGGGCGCGCAGCAATGTAGTGCTCCATGCCCAGTTCGGTGCCGAAGCAATGCACGCTCTGGACCCAGCCGCTTTCGATGGCGGGGATCAGCGTGGGGTGCGGGTTGAGGGTCCAGTTGCGGCAGATCTTGCCTTTAAGGCCCAGGGATTCGCCGTAGGTCGGCAGGATCAGTTCAATGGCGGCGGTGTTGAAACCTATGCCATGGTTGAGCGACTGCACATTGTGTTTTTCGTAGATGCCACGGATCGCCATCATCGCCATCAGCACATGCACCGGCTTGATGTGCCGGGGGTCGCGGGTGAACAGCGGTTCGATATAGAACGGCTTGTCGGCCACCACCACGAAATCCACCCAACTGGCCGGGATGTCCACCCGGGGCAAGTCGCTGACGCCATCCACCAATTGGTTGACCTGCACGATGACGATACCGTCGCTGAAGGCCGCCGGTTCGATCAGCGCCGGGGTGTCTTCGGTACTGGGGCCGGTGTAGATGTTGCCGGCGCGGTCGGCCATGAAGCCGGCAGACAGCACCACGTTGGGAATCAGGTCTACGACCAGCCGCGCATAGAGCTCGATGTAGGTATGGATCGCGCCGACTTCCAGCAGGCCGTCTTCGAGGAGCTGGCTGATGCGCAGGGACTGGGTGCCGGCGAAGGAAAAGTCGAGCTTGCGCGCGATGCCCTTTTCAAACAGGTCCAGGTGCTCGGAGCGCCCGACGCTGGGCATGATCATGTGCAAGTCGTGCAGTACGGCCGGGTCGGCCTTGGCCAGGGAGCGCGAGAGGAAGTCGGCCTGCTTCTGGTTATTGCCTTCCAGCACCACACGGTCGCCGGGCAGGATCAGGGCTTGCAGGGCCTCGACGATCCTGTCACTGGGCAGCACGGCCCCATTGGCAAACGCCTGGACCAGCCCGAGGCGCCGCTGTTTCTCATCGCGCCGCCGCGTCCAGCGCGAGTCGGGGGTTAGGGTTGTTGTCATGATCGCTCCACGGGTTCGCTGTCGTGGGGCTCACCATAGGAGTGAATCGGGGGGGCATCAATCAAGCTGGGGGGTGGAATGTTACGGTTGGAGTAACGGTCAGGCAGGAGCTGGCTTGCCAGCGATGGCGGCCGAACCGTTGATGCATCGTTGGCTGCGCTACCGCTATCGCCGGCAAGCCGGCTCCTACAGGGGCGCGCGTTGCCATGCCAGGCGGTTACGCCACACGGTCCAGCCCATGGCGATGCCCGCCACAAGATGGAACCCCAGCACCGCCGCCAGGCTCCAGTTCACCAGCGCCCACACTGCCTGCGCATACACGGGCAGCAGTAACAGCAACAGCCCAAACAACAGCCCCACGCCCAGCTGTTCCCACTTCATCAACCGACGCAGCTGGAAGACCATCACACAGCCCAACGCCGCGCCGAGGAAAGCCAACAACAGCCCCAACACGGCATGCACCGGCACCTTAGGCCAGCCCAAGAACCACAACGGCAGGCAGATCGCAGACAAGACGAGTGAGCACACGAGAACAAACACGAACAGGTATTCAAAGACCGTCAGGCCCCAGGTCCGGATACTGGTGCGGGTCTGTTCGATTTCGGCCTTGCTCGGTCCTTCGGAAATGGCCACCGCGAGCAAGCCCGAGCCCAGACCGCCCAGGCTCATGACCACCAGATTGATCACCACCCCTTTGAGTTCTTTACCCGTGGCACTGAGCGTGAGGACTTCCAGATACCCCAGGATAAGCACCGCGCCCACCGACGAAATCCCGAAGCCCGCAAGCTTGCCGCGCCTTGTCGGGTATTTCATCGTCACGCCGGCCGTAACCACCAGCACGAGGAACCACAACAGCAGGGCACCGGTAAACGGGGTGAGGGTGTACAGCCAGGCAAATACGTCAAATAGCCACATTGTGTTGTTGCTTCCACCGAAAGACTGCTTGGGTTATCGGCGGGTTTACGTGGGGCTTTACCCGAGCAGCCATCAGTCCCCAAAAGGGAACGGACGGTCCCTTTTGGGGACTGATCACACTTTACCCAGCGGCCGCAGGCGATATCTGCTCCAGCGCGCGCTCGATCAGCAGTTGGCCCAGTTCGTTCATTTGTTGGATGGCCAGGAGTACGCCGCGCTGGGCGGCGCGAAAACGTGCGGGAAAAATCTGAGGACCGCGTCCCCACCAATCATTCCTACAAACTTTTAGGGTTGTTGCTCGGATATCGCCTCACTAGCCTTTGGGATTTGAATCATCTCACCAGCAGAACATTATGAATCTGACCCTGGAAGCCGATACAAGGCCATTGCAGAGCGTGATGCATCACATCACAATCCATTCATGATCGTCAGTTGGAAACACAAGGGCCTCCAGCGTTTTTATGAAACAGGATCAACCAAAGGCATCAACGTGGGTCACGCGAAACGCTTGCGTCGTGTGCTGCTGATTCTGGATAGCGCAATCTCCCGGGATGGCGCTTTCATCGGCTCAAAGGCGATCTGCTCGGCTACTGTTCCGTCAGCATCAGCGGTAACTGGCGCATCATTTTTCGTATGCTGGATGATCACGTCGAACTGGTTGATTACCTTGACTACCATTGAACAGGGACACTACATGGGTATGCACAACCCACCACATCCCGGCGAAATCCTGCTTGAGGATGTGATGCCCAGCTTGGGCATCACCATTACCGAAATGGCCCGGCGGCTTGGCTTTGCCAGGGAAACATTCTCCAGGATCCTGCATGGTCACGCGCCAGTCAGCCCGGACCTTGCCGTGAGGCTGGAGCGGGCAGGCATCAGCAAAGCGCGGTTATGGCTGTCGATGCAAAGTACCTACGATCTTTGGCAAGCAGAGCACCGTGAACAACCGTTCATTGAGCGTTTTGCGCAGATCGAGTAAGGCCGGCACCGCCGCTCCCGCATTCAGGCCAGGCCGGCCTTTACCAGCAGGGCTTCCAATCCCATCAGGTCCGGCACTCTCGCCACATGCTCGCCGACCTGTACCGCCGCCAGTTCCAGCGGCGACAGCGGTACGTCCACGTAACTCAACTGGCTGTCGAGCTTGTAGGAGCGGGGAATACCCTGGATCACCAGGGCAATGAACTTCAATGTGGGCCGCCCGCCCAAGGCGTTGAGCACCACGATCCGTGCGCGTTCGCTGACGATGCTCGCGTCGCCGCAGGCCGCCTCGAAGCTGATCAACGGCAGTTGCTGGTCGCGCCAGGCCACTTGCCGCAGGTACCACGGCGGCGCGTCGCTGGCCGGTTCGCCGCGCTGGAAGTCGATCAGCTCGGCCACCGCCACGTTGGGCAGCAGCAAGTGGCGGTCGGCCAGGGGCAGCAGCAAGCCGGTGAGTTGACTGGTGCGGTGGTCAAGCATGTTTCGGGCTCCAGTAGGCAATGCTTTCGAGCAACACCGACTCTTGATAGGGCTTGCCAAGGTAGTCGTTGACGCCAATCGCCATGGCCCGGTCGCGATGTTTCTGGCCGGTACGCGAGGTGATCATGATGATCGGCAGGCGTTTGAGCCGCGGGTCGTTGCGTACCTGGATCGCCACTTCAAAGCCATCCATGCGCGGCATCTCGATATCCAGCAACATCAGGTCGGGGGTGTGTTCTTCGAGCACGGCGATGGCGTCGATGCCGTCCTTGGCCGTCAGTACGTTCATACCGTTGCGTTCCAGCAGGCGGCTGGTGACTTTGCGCACGGTCACCGAGTCGTCTACCACCAGCACCAGCAACCGCTGCTTTTTCTGCGGCTCGTTGACCGCCAGCGCGCTGTCCGCCGCCTGGGCCGGCAAGGCCGGGGCCAGGGCGCGGATATGCGCCAGCAGGTCGATGATCAGCACCACCCGGCCATCACCGAGGATGGTTGCCCCCGACAGCCCTTGCACTGCCGCAAATTGCGGCCCCAGGCCCTTGACCACGATTTCCCGGGTGCCGGCCATATCGTCCACCTGCACCGCGATGTGCCGTTCGTTGCACTGCATCAGCAGCACCGGCAGCGGTTGGTTTTGCCCCAGCAGCTTGGGCCGGGCCACGGTGTGCAACAGCTCGCCCAGGTAATACAACTCGTAGCGCTGGCCCGCATAGTCATACACCGGCGGATCCAGCTGGTAGTGCCCCTCCAGCTCGTTGGGCAATACGCGCACCAGGCCCTGGATGGTGTTCAGCGGCACCGCGTATTGATCCTCCGCACACTGCACCATCAACGCCCGGTTGACCGATACGGTAAATGGCAGGCGAATGCGAAAGTGCACGCCCGCCCCCGGGGTGGAGTCGATCACCATGCTGCCGCCAAGTTGGCGCACTTCTTCATGCACCACGTCCATGCCCACGCCGCGCCCGGAAATCTGGGTGATTTTTTCGGCGGTGGAGAACCCAGGTTGCAAGATGAACTGCAACACATCGCGGTCGCTGATCTCCATATCCGGGTCCAGCAGGCCCCGTTTGATCGCTTTGCGCCGCACCGCATCCAGCGGCACACCGGCGCCGTCGTCGCGCATATCGAAGATGATATCGCCACCCTCGTGGCTCAGGTCCAGGGTGATCCGGCCCTTCTGCGGTTTGCCCGCCAGCAGCCGTGCATCCCGTGATTCCAGGCCATGGTCGACGGCGTTGCGCAGCATATGCTCCAGGGGCGCGGCCATGCGCTCCAGGACGTTGCGGTCCATTTCGCCTTCGGCATTGCCGACCACGAATTCCACGTCCTTGCCCAACTCGCCGGCCACTTGCCGCACGATGCGCTTGAGGCGCGGCAACATACGCTCGAACGGCACCATGCGCGTGCGCATCAGGCCTTCTTGCAGCTCGGTGTTGATCCGCGCCTGCTGCTGCAACAGGTTCTGCGCGTCCTGGTTACGCTGGTCGAGGGTTTCCTTGAGATCCAACAGGTCCGAGGCCGACTCGGACAACGCGCGGGACAGCTGCTGCAACTGGGAGTGGCGATCCATTTCCAGCGGGTCGAACTCTTCGTAGCCCAGGCGCTCGGTTTCGGCGTGCTGGCGGCTGAGGATCCGGCCCTGGGTCTCGGTATCGAGGCGGCGCAATTGGTCGCGCATACGCTCGATGGTGGTTTCTACCTCAGTGAGGGCGGTGCGGGCGTCGTTGACCTGCTGCTCGATACGCCCCCGGAAAATCGAGGTCTCACCGGCGAGGTTGACCAGGTCATCCAGCAGTTCGGCGGAGATCTTCACCATGTCTGCGCCCGGCTCGCTGGCCGCCGGAGCTTCAGGTTTGCCGGCGGGCATCGCGGCCGGGGCAACCTGGGCTTCGGTGGGCTGGACCAGGCTTTTGATGCGCTCGATCAGGCGCTCCACCGAGCCCACCGGCAACCCCGCCGCCACCGCCTCGACCATCTGTGCCAGGCGGTCGTGGCAACCTTGCAACAACGCAAACAGCTCCGCCGTAGGCGCCAGCAGGCCGGCCGACAGGCCTTCGTAGAGAAACTCCAGCTCGTGGGCCAGGTCACCGATAGGCCCGATCTCGACCATGCGCGCGCCGCCCTTGAGGGTGTGCAAGTCGCGCAGCAGGGTCTCGACTTCCTGGCGGCCCTGTGGCTCGGCCTGCCAGCGCAGCAGCGCGGCGCCGGAGCTGTCGAGGATGTCGGCCGCTTCTTCAAGAAAGATATCCAGCAGCTCGGGATCACTGCCACCGCCCTGTGCCTCGGGCGGCGTGGGCAGCGCCAGCGGCGTGGCATTCTGGCGCACCTCGCGCAAGCGGCTGACCAGGGCACTGGAATCACTCAAGGGTAGCTGCTCTTGCAACTGCTCCAACTGCAAGGCCAGGTGTTCATGGCTGTCCATCAGCACTTGGGCTATTTCACCGCAGTAGCTGTAGCGTCGGTCCACCAGGCCCTCGTACAGGTTTTCAAGCTCCTGGGCCAGATCGCCCACCGGGCCGATTTCGGCCATGCGCGCACCGCCCCTCAGGGTGTGCAGGTCACGTTGCAGGGACGACAGCGGCGCCACGCCGTCGGGCTCCAGCAACCAGCGCTTGAGAGACTGCCCGGCGCTGTCGAGGATATCCACCGCCTCTTCAAGGAAGATCTCGACGATCTCATCGTCCACCGCCCAGTCCTGCTGCAATTGCGAGGTGGCCGCGCCCAGTTCGGCAATGCTCAAGGCACGGCTGCCATCCGTCTTGATCAGGCCGGTGGCACCGGGGTCCAGGCCTTCATCGAGCAACTCGCGCAAGGCCTTCATCCGCAAAGGCGCCGGGCTGATTTCCTGGCCGGCGGCCAGTTGGTCGAGCATGTTGATCAAGGCTTCATGGGCCTGCGCGGCCTCATGGAAAAACCGTTCGCTGACCGCCAGGCTGCTCTCTTCCACCGCGCCATACAGGTCAAGCAAGGCTTCGCACAGTTCATCCATCGGGTGCAGGTCGGCCAGGTGCGCGCCCTCGCCCAGGGTGGTCAGTTCGTCCAGCAGTGCGCTGAGTTCCTGGCGCTCACCAGGGTGTTGCTGCCAGTGCCGCAAAAGGCTTTCGGCGTCGAGCAGGATGTCCATGCCCTGGGCCAGGAAATTGCTGATCAACTGGGGGTCGCGCTTGACCCGCAGGCCCGTGCTCGGCGCATTGAGGAACGCCTCGAGCTGGCTGTCGAGGCGCGCCTGGGTGCGCTCGATCAAGGATTGCGCGCCGTCGATGGGGACCAGGGGATCGCTGTCCAACTGGCGCAAGCCGCGCTGGAACAGCGCTTCGCCCTCCAACAGCAGGTCGATTTCATCCAGGTCCAGCGCCAGGCGATGGGCCTTGTACTCGCGGGTCAGGTGGTCCAGCGGCCGCGCCAGTTCGGCAATCGGCAACACCCCCGCCATGTAGGCGCTGCCCTTGAGGGTATGCAGGGCACGTTGCAGCTCATCGCTGACAGGCAGCGGCATCTGTTCGGTGGCCTGGTGCAAAAACCGGTTGAGACTGTCCAGGTGGCCCAGTGCCTCGTTGCGGAAAATCTCCAGCAACTGCGGGTCCAGCGTGTTGTCGTCGGGTTCCACGGCAACCGGTAACGGGGCTCCGCTGGCCAGGGCATGGGCGCGTGCCGCGAGGTGGTCAGCGTCATCGCGCTGGCGCTGAGTGCCCGAGGCGAACTCGGCGATCAACGCGGGCAACAGCAACACCACATCGTCCAATACCGCCTGAACCTCAGGGCCGGGCGCGACGACGCGTTCGATCACGCGGTTGAGCAGGTTCTCTACAGCCCAGGCCAACTCCGCCAATACCAGGGCCCGCACCATGCGCCCGCTGCCTTTGAGGGTATGGAAGGCGCGGCGCATGTCGCTCAGGGCGGTCTTGTCGGCCAGGCTGGCAGCGCCCTGGGGAACCAGGCGCTGCAACACTTCCAGCACCTCTGCCGCTTCTTCCAGGAACACTTCACGCAGTTCGTCATCCACCGGGTCTTCGTCGGCCGGCGGCGGCAGCAGGCTGCCCGGGCGTTGCAGGGCCGGGGGGTTGAGACGCGGGGTCGGGCTGGCCAGGGCCTGCGCCAGGGTCGGGGAGTCAGGTGGCAACTCCTCGCCCAATGAGGATCGTTCCTGGCGCCAGGCGTGCTGCGCTTGAACCGGTGCATACCCCAAGGCTGCGAGCCCTTTGTAGGCGATATCGAGGACACGCTCGCCGGGCGCATCCGGGTCCTGGAGCATGCGTTCCAGGTAGTGCTCAAGGCTGGTGAGCGCATCGGCAAAATGCTCAAGCTCCAGCGCCGGCGGGGCAATCTTGTGGACCATCAACTGCTCATCAACGTAGTCGTTCAAGCCCCGCATCAGGCTCGCCGCACGGGGCAACGGGATCATCGCCAAGGCGCCACGCACCTGGGTCAGCAGCTGCGGCAATGACTCCAGGCGCTGCGCGTCCCACTGCGCTTGCATGCAGTCGATCACCAGTTCCCGGGCCTGCTTGAGGCACTGGCACGACTCCTTGATCACCAATTGGTGGATCTGGGTCAGGTCGGTGGTGGGCAAACGGCTGTCTTCGCGACTTTGTGGCTCAACGGTGCCGACCATGCCAGCCAGGGTAGCCTCGACATAAAGCAGGGCACCTGCGACATCCATCAATACCGCGTCGTTGGGCTCGCGCTGCCCCTGGGCCAGGCCCTGGACCACCACCAACTGGTCGATGATGACTTTGCGCGGCTGGCCAAACCCCAGCACCGCGAGGGTATCGGCGATCTGCCGCAGGGGCGCCAGCAGGCTGTCCAGGTCCGAGAGGTGCTGGCGGTCGCTGCGCACGAACAGGTCCAGGCGTTCCTTGACCCGCACCAACTCCTCACACAACGCGCCAAGCACCGAGCCCATGGCGTCACGGTCCGGTCCGGTCAGGCGCGCGCGCTCGGCATCGACCACGGTGCTGTCAGGCAACGCTTCATCCAGGCCGTAGCGCTCCTTGAGGCTTTGCATGCGCGGCGTCGGCCGGGTGACTTTGGCGATATAGAACAGCAGGCTCTTGAGCAACTGGTCCGGCGCCGGGGTGTTGATGCCTTCGATGCCCTGGACCTGCAGGCGCTTGAGCACCTTGTCACAGCTCTTGAACAGGCTGCGCAACGCCGGGCTGTTGGCGATGACACCCGTGAGCATGCCTTCGGCCAGTGCCGAGGTGACTTGCCACAACGCCAGCAACGGCGCGCCATGACACAGCGCTTCCAGTTGGGCGAAGACCCGCGCCATGTCTTCCAGGTTGCTCGGGCCGTGGTCTTCACGCAGTAGCCCGGCCAGGCCCTGTTGCAGCATTTGCCGCCATCGCTGCAGTTGCTCGGCAAAATCCGCCGGTGCACGTTGGGCCAGGGCGTCATCGGGCAGCGGCGCGATCACCGGCAGTTGTGGGCTGAACAGGCTGGTTTCCGAGAGCAGGCTTTTGCCGTGCGCGCTGCGCAGGTCGTTGAGCAGCGGCAACACCACCAGGGGCAAGTCACGCCGGGCGCTGTGGACACGGTCCAGGTACAGCGGCAGTTGCCCAAGGGCCTGTTGCAGCAGGCGAATGCCTTCTTCGCGCTGGCTGACATGCCCGGCCTGCAGGGCCTGGGCCAGGTGTTCCATTTCTTCGGCGAGCAGTGCCGCGCCGTAGAACTCGACCATTTGCAGGGCACCGTGGACCTGGTGAATGCCTTCCAGGCACTGCGCGAGGGCCTCATCGCTGGCCTCGTCGGTATAGGCCTCCAGCGCCGAACGGGCCTGCTTCAGGGTGTCGGCGATCTCGCCCTTGACCCATTCGAGGGCGACGTAGTCGTGCCGGTCAACCATAACGACTCCCGTCTGAATGGGTGAAAAGTGAGAATCCATGTGGGAGCGGGCTTGCTCGCGAAAGCGCTGGGTCAGTCGGCACACTAGATGACTGATACACCGCTTTCGCGAGCAAGCCCGCTCCCACATTTAGATTGCGCTGGTTTTGGGGGGGCATGTCATTCATTGGTCTTGCGCACGGCCGGCAAGGTGAAACCCGACACCGAGCGGCGCAACTGGCTGGCCATTTTGGCCAGGTTGCCAATGCTCTCGGCGGTGGCCGTGGAGCCTGATGAGGTCTGGCTGGTGATCTGTTGGATCACGTTCATGGTCAGTGAGATCTGCCCGGCCGACGAGGTTTGCTGCTGCGCGGCATTGGAGATGCTCTGGATCAGCGCGGCCAGGGTCTTGGACACCCCCTCGATTTCTTCCAGGGCGACCCCGGCATCCTGGGCCAGGCGCGCGCCGCGCACCACTTCGGTGGTGGTCTGTTCCATGGAGATCACCGCTTCGTTGGTGTCGGCCTGGATCGCCCGTACCAGGTTCTCGATCTGCCGGGTGGCGGCCGACGAGCGTTCGGCCAGGCGCTGCACTTCATCGGCCACCACCGCAAAACCGCGCCCGGCATCACCGGCCATGCTCGCCTGGATGGCGGCATTGAGGGCGAGGATGTTGGTCTGGTCGGCGATATCGTCGATCAGGCTGACGATATCGCCAATTTCCTGGGACGACTCCCCCAGGCGCTTGATGCGCTTGGCGGTGTCCTGGATCTGTTCGCGAATGTTGTCCATGCCGTGGATGGTGTTGTGCACCACCTCGTTGCCCTTGTTGGCGATCTCTACCGAACGTTCGGCCACGGCAGAGGACTCGGCGGCGTTGGCCGACACCTGGTCGATGGATCGGGCCATCTGGTTGATCGCGGTCGAGGCTTCGGCGATCTGCTGGGCCTGGTGCTCCGAGGCCTGGGCCAGGTGCATGGCGGTGGCCTGGGTTTCCTGCACGGCACCGGCCACTTCACCGGCGGTGAGGTTGATGGTCGCCACCAGGTCGCGCAACTGGTCCACCGAATAGTTGATGGAGTCGGCGATGGTGCCGGTAAAGTCTTCAGTCACCGAGGCGGTCACGGTGAGGTCGCCGTCGGCCAGGTCTTCGATTTCGTCCAGCAGACGCATGATCGCGTTCTGGTTGCGTTCGTTCTTCTCGGCGGTTTCGCGCAACTGGCGATTGGTCTCGCGCACCATCACCAGGCCGATCAGGATGATCGAGGCCAGCGCCAGCAAGCCCAGGACATAGCCGCCGATGGTGTCGAGGGTGCGTCCACCGGCCAGGTTTTCAAAACCGATGGCCAGGTGCGAAGCTTCATCGAGCAGGGTTTGCGACAGGCTGAAGATGTTGCTCGCCGAGGCGCGCACCTGGAACAGTTGCGGCGAGGTTTCGAGGATTTCATCCACGGAGCCGGAGACAAACTCGAACAGTTCGGCAATCTCCGCCAGACGCGCCCGGGCGTCCGGGTCCTGCACCTCGCTGATCGTCAAGCCGGCGCTGCCCTGGAGCATGCCGGCCAGGACCTGGCCAAAACGGTTGGCATCGCGGCCAAAGGCGTCGGCGGCCTTTACCGCTGTGTCATCCCCCGCCAACACCGTGTTGACCGCCCCCAGGATGCGCTCGGCCAACAGCGATTGGCGCTGGGCCACGGCGACCTGGCTGGCAGGCGCGCCGCGCTGCAGCAGGATCTCGACGACCTTTTCCGACTCCAGTTGCAATTGCGGCACAGTTTCGGCCAGGGTCGCCGCCACTTGATGCAGGGACAGCACCGTCTGCTCGCTGGCCAGGATCACGTCGGTATTTTTCAGCAAGGCTTCCCAGTCATGCTGCACGGCGCGCATTTCGCTGCGCACGGCGCTGGGCGCGGCGGGCAGGCCGGTGGCCGGGTCGCCTTTTTTCAGGTAGCTCCAGCGCTGGGCAAAATCATTGCGCGCCTCGCTCAACAGCTTGAATGCAGCAGCCTTGCCAGCGGCGGCCTCCGTGGCGTTCTTGGCAATGCGCTGGGACAGCACCCGCAACTCGCCGGCGTGGCCGATGTATTGCTTGTCATAGGTGGACTGGGTGTTGAGGTACGCAAAGTTGGCGAACAGCAGCATGATGAAAATGATCAGCGCGATAAACAGCACGATGATCTGCGAACGGCTACGGGAGGCTTCCTGTGGCTTGACGGGGGTGGCGGTGCTCATGCGGCAACATCCAGAAAGCCCGGGGCCTGGGCCAGGGCAAAAGGGCTGAAGACCTGCCACAGCGGGTCGCCGCTGAACTGGCCTTGGATAAACGCGGCGCTGGCGGCGGGCGTGGTGGATGCCACCGGGCGGAGCAGGTCCTGGGCAAAATGCTGCAGGCCGACCACTTCATCCACCAGCAGGCCGACAAAGGTGTCTTCGTGTTCGATCACCAGCACCCGGCGTTGCTTGCGCGCGGTCGACAGTTCATAACCGAAGAACCCGCACAGGTTGATCACCGGCAGCAGGCGCCCGCGCAGGTTGGCCACGCCCCTGACCCAGGGCTTGACCCCGGGCATCAGGGTGCAGCGCGGCTCATGCAGCACCTCAGCGACTTCGCCCATGGGCGCCACATACCAATGCTCGCCCAGGCGGAAACCGATGCCGCTCCAACTGTGGGAACGGGTTTCCTGGGAGGGCAGGTCAGCGGCCAGCAGGCGACAGCGGCGGTCGATGTCCAGCAGCAGTTCAAAGGCGGTTTGCGACTCGGTCATGGAGGCGAGCCGTCAGGGCTTGAGCACCAGTTTCAGGACTTCGATCAGCTTGTCTTCTTCCACCGGTTTGGTCAGGTAGGCCTTGGCACCCTGGCGTTCGGCCCAGATCCTGTCGGTTTCCTGGTCCTTGGTGGTGACGATGATGATCGGGATCCCGTTGGTTTCCGGCTCCTTGGATAACTGGCGCGTGGCCTGGAAGCCATTGAGGCCGGGCA
The DNA here is from genome assembly GCF_000730425.1 of Pseudomonas fluorescens. Classification (NCBI taxonomy): domain Bacteria; kingdom Pseudomonadati; phylum Pseudomonadota; class Gammaproteobacteria; order Pseudomonadales; family Pseudomonadaceae; genus Pseudomonas; species Pseudomonas fluorescens. The sequence continues at coordinate 3,462,980 of NZ_CP008896.1, forward strand.
TGACGATATCCATCAGGACGGCATCGGGCTTTTCCTGGCGGGCCAGGGCCACGCCATCGGCACCATTCTCGGCCTTGAGGACCTGGTGGCCATGCTTTTCCAGCATGCCGGTCAGTTTGTACATTTCAGTCGGTGAATCGTCGACGATCAGAACGCGTGCCATGGTCTTCCCCACTACATTGGTTGACGCAAGCCCCCGGGGGCTGGGTCAATGTGCTTGTTCTACTGCAGCGAACCCCGGCACACAGGCCTTGATCGCACTCAGCAGTTCTTCCTTGCTGAAAGGCTTGGTCAAAAATTGATCGACGCCGACGATACGCCCCTTGGCCTTGTCGAACAGGCCATCCCTGGACGACAGCATGATCACCGGGATGGCCTTGAACGCCGGGTTGTTCTTGACCAGGGCGCAGGTCTGATAGCCATCCAGGCGCGGCATCATGATGTCGACAAAGATAATGTGCGGATGATGGTCAACGATCCTGGCCAGGGCATCAAAACCGTCGATGGCCGTGATGACTTCACACCCTACGTTCTTCAACAGCGTTTCAGCGGTGCGGCGAATCGTTTTCGAGTCGTCGATCACCATCACTTTCAAGGCGTTGGAATGCTGTTCCATATCTGCTCTACCATCGCCACAGCGAATCGGTTTTCGGTGTGTACTGCCGGACAATGCCTGGGACGAGCGCCAAAACCCTTGCCGTGCAAGGGCCGACACGCCATGGCAGCCTTTTTAGCACAGACTGGGGAGGCAATCTATCGGCCGACCGGCAAGGTGGTTTTTCCTTGACCCACAACAGCCGCAGCGCCACTCTGACGCCACTTTTATGCGCCCTTATTTGCTAGAGGAAATCACCCATGAGCGTTCGCGTCGGCATTGTCATGGACCCTATCGCCAGCATTTCCTATAAAAAGGATAGCTCGCTGGCCATGCTGCTGGCCGCCCAGGCCCGCGGCTGGACCCTGTTCTATATGGAACAGCGCGACCTTTACCAGGGCGACGGCGAGGCGCGGGCACGGATGCGCCCCTTGCAGGTGTTCGCCAACCCGCAAAAGTGGTTTGAGCTGCAAGACGAGGTCGACAGCCCCCTGAGCGACCTGGACGTGATCCTGATGCGCAAGGATCCGCCGTTCGATATGGAGTTCGTCTACTCCACCTACCTGCTGGAGCAGGCCGAACGCGCTGGCGTGCTGATCGTCAACAAGCCCCAGAGCCTGCGCGACTGCAACGAGAAGCTGTTCGCCACGCTGTTCCCGCAGTGCACGCCGCCCACTGTGGTCAGCCGCCGCGCCGATGTGCTGCGTGAGTTTGCCGCCAAGCACGGTGATGTAATCCTCAAGCCGCTGGACGGCATGGGCGGCACCTCGATCTTCCGTCACCGTGCGGGTGACCCGAACCTGTCGGTGATCCTTGAGACCCTGACCGCCCTGGGCACCCAGCAGATCATGGGCCAGGCTTACCTGCCGGCGATCAAGGACGGCGACAAGCGCATCCTGATGATCGACGGCGAGCCGGTGGATTACTGCCTGGCGCGTATCCCGGCGGCCGGCGAGACCCGTGGCAACCTCGCCGCCGGTGGTCGTGGCGAAGCCCGCCCGCTGAGCGACAAGGACCGCTGGATCGCCGCCCAGGTTGGCCCGACCCTGCGAGAGAAAGGCCTGCTGTTCGTAGGACTTGACGTAATTGGTGAGCACCTGACGGAAATCAACGTCACCAGCCCCACCTGCATCCGCGAAATAGACAACGCGTTCGGCACCAATATCGGCGAAATGCTCATGGCAGCCATTGCCGACAAGCTACAAGCCAAGTGACATAGAACAGCCGGAGATAAACCGACATTGCGCTATCATGCCCCACCTGTGAAACGCGCGATGTTGGTTTTCCTGTTATGACGCTTCCGTCCGACCTGCCCCCCGAACTCAGCCACAGCGGTGTACGCCCGGCTGATCGGCTCGGATTTACCCTATTTCTGGCAGCGCTGATTCATTTGGCGCTGATCCTCGGCCTGGGCTTCACGTTTGTCGAACCCCAGCAAATCAGCAAGACCCTGGAAATCACCCTCGCCACCTTCAAGAGTGAAAAGAAGCCCGAGAAGGCTGACTTCCTGGCCCAGGACAATCAGCAGGGCAGTGGCACCCTGGATAAAAAGGCGGTGCCCAAGACCACCGAAGTGGCGCCTTTCCAGGACAACAAGATCAACAAGGTCACGCCGCCGCCAGTGGCCAAGCCCGAAGTCAAGCAGGCCGCGCCCAAGGCCGCCGTCACCACCGTTGCGCCAAAGCCCCAGAAGGCCGTAACCCAGCGTGAAGCCGTGAAGACCGAACCGGCACCCAGCAAACCCGCACCGACATTCGACGCCTCGCAACTTTCCAGCGAAATCTCCAGCCTGGAGGCCGAACTGGCCAACGAACAACAGCTGTATGCCAAACGCCCGCGCATCTACCGGCTCAACGCCGCCTCGACCATGCGCGACAAAGGCGCCTGGTATAAGGACGAATGGCGCAAGAAGGTCGAGCGCATCGGCAACCTGAACTACCCGGACGAGGCCCGGCGCCAGCAGATCTACGGCAACTTGCGCCTGCTGGTGTCGATCAACCGTGACGGTTCGTTATATGAAGTGCTGGTGCTGGAGTCGTCCGGCCAGCCATTGCTGGACCAGGCGGCACAACGCATCGTCCGCCTGGCGGCACCATTCGCCCCGTTTACCGGCGACCTGGCCGATATCGACCGCCTGGAAATCATCCGCACCTGGCGCTTTGCCAAGGGCGACCGCCTCTCCAGCAACTGATCCCGCTTGCCGGCGATGAGGCCCTATGGCTGATTAAAGGCGCCATCGCCGGCAAGCCGGCTCCTACAGAGGGAGGTGTCGAGCGCAAGGCCACATTCCTACGCATCCCCAGCTTGTCAGTTCGTCCCTCCAACGCCACACTAGCGGGCATGAAAAATGTCAGCCCGACTTACCTCAAGCACCACTTCCTGATCGCCATGCCCCATATGGCCGACCCGAACTTTGCGCACACCTTGACCTATATCGTCGAGCACACGGCCAATGGCGCCATGGGGCTGGTGGTCAACCGCCCGCAGGAGCTGAACCTGGCGGATATCCTTGAGCAACTGCGCCCGGAGATCGATCCACCCACCTGTTGCCAGGCAGTGCCGATTTATTTTGGCGGCCCGGTGCAGACTGACCGGGGCTTTGTCCTGCACCCCAGCGGCCCCACGTTCCAGGCAACCGTCGACCTGGAAGGTGTGTCCCTGTCCACCTCCCAGGACGTGCTGTTTGCCATCGCCGATGGCGTCGGCCCGCAGCAGAGCCTGATTACCCTGGGCTACGCCGGCTGGGAAGCCGGGCAACTGGAAGAAGAGCTGGCCAACAATGCCTGGCTGACCTGCCCCTTCGATGCCGACATTCTGTTCAATACTGCCAGTGAGTTGCGCCTGAATGCCGCAGCCGCGCAGTTGGGGGTCAACCTCAGCCTGCTGACCAGCCAGGCAGGGCACGCCTGATGGCCTTGCGACTGATCCTCGGGTTTGACTACGGCACCAAGCAGATCGGCGTGGCCGTTGGCCAGGTGATCACCGGCCAGGCCCGTGAGCTGTGTACCTTGAAGGCGCAGAACGGCATACCGGACTGGAATCAGGTCGAAGCCCTGATCAAGGAATGGAAGCCCGACGCGGTGGTGGTCGGCCTGCCGCTGAACATGGACGGCACCCCCAGCGACATGTGCCTGCGCGCCGAAAAGTTCGCCCGTCGCCTCAACGGCCGCTACAACCTGCCTTTCTATACCCACGATGAACGCCTGACGACCTTCGAGGCCAAGGGTGAGCGTCGCGACCGTGGCGGGCAGAAAGGCAGCTACCGCGACAACCCGGTCGATGCCATTGCCGCCGCCTTGCTGTTGCAGGGCTGGCTGGATGAAAACACCGCTTTATTTGAATCCTGACTGACGCGGCTTGCCGCGTCTTCTTACGTTTGAGCCCGGACTTTGTCGGCGCCACGCTGCCCAAGCCCTTGAAGGAGCCACCATGAGCCTGCCCAATCCCGCCGAACTGATCCGTCAGATGGCGACGAGCCTCACGAGCCACTTGCAACACCGCGCCATCAGCGAGCCACGCTTTATTGGCATCCGTACCGGTGGCGTGTGGGTCGCCCAGGCCTTGCTGCAAGAGCTGGGCAGTGATTCGCCCCTGGGCACTCTGGATGTGTCCTTCTACCGTGATGACTTCAGCCAGAACGGCCTGCATCCCCAAGTGCGTCCGTCAGAGCTGCCATTCGAAATCGAAGGCCAGCACCTGGTGCTGATCGATGACGTGTTGATGAGCGGCCGCACCATCCGCGCCGCCATGAACGAGCTGTTCGACTACGGCCGCCCGGCCAGTATCACCCTGGTCTGCCTGCTCGACCTCAACGCTGGCGAACTGCCCATCAGCCCGGACGTGGTCGGCGCCACCCTGTCCCTTTCAGCCCGCCAGCGGGTAAAATTGTCCGGTCCCACGCCGCTCGAACTCGAACTGCAAGACCTCGCCCTTTAATCCGCCTTGTAAAGAGTCCCCGCGATGACGCCTCTAGATGCCAAGCGCCCGCTGCAGCTCAACGCTCAGGGCCAGCTGCAACACTTCCTGTCCCTCGACGGCCTGCCCCGCGAATTGCTCACTGAAATCCTCGACACTGCCGACTCGTTCCTTGAGGTCGGCGGCCGGGCGGTGAAGAAAGTCCCGCTGCTGCGCGGCAAGACCATTTGCAACGTGTTCTTCGAGAACTCGACGCGCACCCGCACCACCTTCGAACTGGCGGCCCAGCGCCTGTCGGCCGACGTAATCACCCTGAACGTCTCCACCTCGTCGGCAAGCAAGGGCGAAACCCTGCTCGACACCCTGCGCAACCTGGAAGCCATGGCGGCCGACATGTTCGTGGTGCGTCATGGCGACTCGGGCGCGGCGCACTTTATCGCCGAGCACGTGTGCCCGCAGGTGGCGATCATCAACGGCGGCGATGGCCGTCACGCCCACCCGACCCAGGGCATGCTCGACATGCTCACCATCCGTCGACACAAGGGCGGCTTTGAAAACCTCTCGGTGGCCATCGTCGGCGATATCCTGCACTCGCGGGTGGCGCGCTCGAACATGCTGGCCCTGAAAACCCTCGGCTGTCCGGATATCCGCGTGATTGCCCCGAAAACCCTGCTGCCGGTAGGCATCGAGCAGTATGGGGTAAAGGTCTACACCGATATGGCCGAAGGCCTGAAAGATGTCGACGTAGTGATCATGCTGCGCCTGCAACGCGAGCGCATGGCCGGTGGCCTGCTGCCCAGCGAAGGCGAGTTCTACCGCCTGTTCGGCCTGACCACCGCGCGCCTGGCCGGCGCCAAGCCGGATGCGATTGTCATGCACCCAGGCCCGATCAACCGTGGGGTGGAGATTGAATCGGCGGTGGCCGACGGGCCGCACTCGGTCATTCTCAACCAGGTCACCTACGGCATCGCAGTGCGCATGGCCGTGCTGTCCATGGCCATGAGCGGGCAAACGGCCCAACGTCAATTCGAGCAGGAGAACGCCCAGTGAAGCTCAGCATTCTCGGCGCCCGAGTCATCGATCCGGCCAGCGGCCTGGATCAAACCACTGATCTGCACCTGGAAGCCGGCAAGATCATTGCCATCGGCGCCGCTCCCAGCGGTTTCACTCCGGTCGAGACCATCGACGCCAAGGGCCTGGTGGCCGCGCCTGGGCTGGTAGACCTGAACGTTGCCCTGCGCGAGCCGGGCTACAGCCGCAAAGGCAGCATCGCCAGCGAAACCCAGGCTGCGGCTGCTGGCGGTGTCACCAGCCTATGCTGCCCACCGCAGACCAAGCCAGTGCTGGACACCTCGGCGGTGGCCGAGTTGATCCTCGACCGCGCCCGCGAGGCCGGCAATTGCAAAGTATTCCCCATCGGCGCCCTGAGCAAAGGCCTGGACGGCGAGCAACTGGCGGAGCTGATTGCCCTGCGTGATGCCGGCTGCGTGGCTTTCGGCAATGGCCTGGAAAGCTTTCGCAGCACCCGCACCCTGTGCCGCGCCCTGGAATATGCCGCCACCTTCGACCTGACGGTGATCTTCCATTCCCAGGACCACGACCTGGCCGAAGGTGGCCTGGCCCACGAAGGCCCCACCGCCAGCTTCCTGGGCCTCGCTGGCATTCCGGAAACCGCAGAAACCGTGGCCTTGGCCCGTGACCTGCTGCTGGTGGAGCAAAGCGGCGCGCGCGCGCACTTCAGCCAACTGACCAGCGCCCGGGGCGTGGCCCTGATCGCCCAGGCCCAGGCCCGTGGCCTGCCGGTGACCGCCGATGTGGCGTTGTACCAGTTGATCCTGACCGATGAAGCGCTGATCGACTTCTCCAGCCTGTACCACGTGCAACCGCCACTGCGCACCCGTGCCGACCGCGACGGCTTGCGCGCAGCAGTGAAGTCCGGGGTGGTTTCGGCAATTTCCAGCCATCACCAGCCCCACGAGCGGGATGCCAAGCTGGCACCGTTCGGTGCGACCGAGCCTGGAATCAGCAGCGTCGAGTTGCTGCTGCCGCTGGCGATGACGCTGGTGGAGGATGGGTTGCTGGACCTGCCAACGTTACTTGCCCGCCTGAGCTCAGGCCCGGCTGACGCGCTGCGCCTGCCAGCGGGCAAGCTGGCAGTGGGTTCGGCGGCGGATCTGGTGCTGTTTGATCCGGCCAGCTCCACGGTGGCGGGCGAGCAATGGTTGTCCAGGGGTGAAAACTGCCCGTTCATCGGCCACAGCCTGCCGGCGAATGTGCGCTACACCCTGGTGGATGGACGGATCAGCTACCAGGCTTGATCCAGAACTGAAGCGGGCACAGTCAAATGTGGGAGCGGGCTTGCTCGCGAAAGCGGTGTATCAGTTAACAAATAGGTCGACTGATACACTGCTTTCGCGAGCAAGCCCGCTCCCACAATTAGATCCTCACAAGGCTGGAGATGATCAGCGACCGCCCAGGCGCTCGGCATTGCGGATCGAAACCTGCGTGTTCAGCGTCCAGAAGTCATACAGCACGCCAAGCAGGAACAAGCCGCCCGTCACCAGGTACAGCAGGCCGGTGAGCCATTTGCCCTGATACATGCGGTGCAAGCCAAACACCCCAAGAAACGCCAACAAAATCCAGGCCACGTTGTATTCAATAGGCCCTGCGGTAAAACGCAGGTCGGCTTCGCGGTCCATGGCCGGGATCAAAAACAGGTCGATCAACCAGCCAATCCCCAGCAAGCCAAAGGTGAAGAACCAGATCGTCCCGGTCACCGGCTTGCCGTAATAAAAGCGATGGGCCCCGGTAAATCCGAAGATCCAGAGCAGGTAACCGATCATCTTGCTGTGAGTGTCCTGCTGCGAAACATCCTGTCGATAGGTGTTCATGAATGACCTCTTTTGCCTCGATAGATAAATATTTCTGGTTTCTTTGTGACTTTTTTACAGGCACCCGACGTACGGCAAATGTTATCGTCGCTTCCCTCAAACCCTTATGCCACCTGACTTGTGTAGGACAATTGCGGCAGTTCGTCGCGGTTTTCCTGATTTTGACGTCAAGGTTCAGTCGACAAACGGCCTGAGAAAGACACTAAAAGCTGTTATAAAGTTGCGCGCAAACCAACAAGAGCCTGCCTGATGCGACCATTTTTAAAGACATGGCTAACCATTTGCCTATTGATGCCACTGGCCGCCCACGCCACCAATCGTGAGCAACGACTTCCGAACGTTAATGGTTTCACTCCTAAAGCCCATACCACTACTACCAGCTCCGCCAAATCGGTAAAGCTCACCGTCAAGCGCCCGGCTCAAGTGAGCAAGGCCAACGTTAAAGCAGTTCCCGGCCTGGTAGCGAGCAATAACCAGCAAAGCAGCAAAGTCTTGAGCCGTGCGGTCAACGTGCTCGGCACCCCTTATCGTTGGGGCGGCAGCAGCCCAAGTAAAGGCTTTGATTGCAGCGGCCTGGTGAAATACGCCTTCAATGACGTGGCTGCGGTGGACTTGCCACGCACCTCCAATGCCATGGCCAGCGGCCACGGGCAGAAGGTCGATCGCAAGGACTTGAAGCCCGGCGACCTGTTGTTCTTCAAGCTCAAGAGCCGCCAGGTCAATCATGTTGCCATCTACCTAGGCAATGACCGCTTTATCCACGCGCCGCGTCGTGGCAAGTCGGTCAGCATCGACACCCTGAAAAAGCCGTTCTGGAACAAGAACTACGTGATTGCCAAACGCGTGCTGCCTAAAGAGCAGAACAACCTGCGGATTGTGCAACGCTGATTCAAGGCTGAAATGCGGTAAAAACATGTGGGAGCGGGCTTGCTCGCGAATGCAATAGATCAGCCACCAAAGAGGGTGACTGACACACCGCATTCGCGAGCAAGCCCGCTCCCACGTTTGATTTTTATTGCCCGCAAGACCTCACATGTCGGTAGGCACCCTCGCCTTCTGCTGCGCCTCTTCCCGGCTGACGACCCCTTCCCCGACCAACCCCTTCAAGCTCATATCCAAGGTCTTCATCCCCAACGCCCCACCGGTCTGGATCGCCGAGTACAGCTGCGCCACCTTATCCTCACGGATCAGGTTACGGATCGCCGGCGTGCCCAACATGATCTCATGGGCCGCCACGCGCCCGCCGCCGACTTTCTTCAGCAAGACCTGGGAAACCACCGCTTGCAGCGACTCCGAGAGCATCGCGCGGACCATGGCCTTCTCCCCCGCCGGAAACACATCCACCAGCCGATCCACGGTCTTCGCCGCCGAGTTAGTGTGCAAGGTGCCAAACACCAAGTGCCCGGTTTCAGCAGCCGTCAGGGCCAGGCGGATGGTTTCCAGGTCGCGCAACTCGCCCACCATGATCACATCCGGGTCTTCGCGCAAGGCGGAGCGCAGGGCGGTCGAGAAGCAGTGGGTGTCGCGATGCACCTGGCGCTGGTTGATCAGTGCCTTGCGCGACTCATGGACAAATTCGATGGGATCCTCAAGGGTCAGGATGTGCCGGTGGCGGGTGCTGTTGAGGTAATCGATCATCGCCGCCAGGGTGGTGGACTTGCCCGACCCCGTGGCGCCGGTCACCAGCACCAGCCCCTTGGGCAGCTCGGCGATACGCCGGAATATATCGCCCAGCCCCAGGGTTTCCAGGCCCTGGACCCGGGACGGAATCGCACGAAACACCGCGCCCATTCCCCGGTGTTGCTGGAACACGTTGGCGCGAAAGCGCGCGACGCCCGGTAATTCGAAAGAAAAATCCGTTTCAAGAGACGTTTCGAAATCCTTTTGTTGGTGTTTATTGAGGAGCGGGCTGAGCAAGTCCGCAACTTGCGTAGCACTCAGTAATGGCCAATCGAGTGGCACAACCTCGCCATCGACTCTCATCCTCGGCGCCAACCCTGCCGACAGATGCAGGTCGGAGGCGCCCCGGCTGACGCTTGCGGCCAGCAGTTCAGTGATATCCATAGGGCTATCCATTTCCAGTAGAATGCCGCGGACTCCATATCCGCGGGTGCAACTTTAATGTCGACCATAGCAGACAATATCGGCCTGGTTACCGAGCGGATCCGTGCCGCAGCCCAGGCCGCGCAACGGGATGCAACCAGCGTGCACTTGCTGGCGGTGAGCAAGACCAAACCCGCGCAAGCCGTGCGCGAAGCCTATGCCGCCGGAATGCGCGACTTCGGCGAGAACTACTTGCAGGAAGCCCTTGGCAAACAAGCCGAATTAACCGACCTGCCCTTGAGTTGGCACTTTATCGGCCCCATTCAATCGAACAAGACGCGCGCTATCGCCGAGCATTTCGCTTGGGTGCACTCCGTGGATCGCCTGAAGATCGCCCAACGCCTGTCCGAGCAACGCCCGGCCGACCTGCCGCCGCTCAATATCTGCATTCAGGTCAATGTCAGTGGCGAAGCCAGCAAATCCGGCTGTACACCGGCCGATCTGCCAGCGCTGGCCGAAGCGATCCAGGCCCTGCCCCGTTTGAAGCTGCGGGGCTTGATGGCGATTCCCGAGCCCACCGACGACCGTGCGGCACAGGATGCGGCGTTCGCGACCGTGCGTGACTTGCAAGCGAGACTGGACTTGGGGCTCGACACACTTTCCATGGGCATGAGCCATGACCTTGAGTCGGCCATTGCCCAAGGGGCCACCTGGGTGCGGATCGGTACCGCCCTGTTTGGTGCCCGCGACTACGGCCAGCCATGAAAATGGCTGACTTCCATCTGAGTAAGGAGCTGTCATGAGCAGCACGCGTATAGCCTTTATCGGCGCCGGTAACATGGCGGCCAGCCTGATCGGCGGCCTGCGGGCCAAGGGCCTGGAAGCTTCGCAGATTCGTGCCAGCGACCCAGGCGCCGAGACCCGCGCCCGGGTGAGCGCCGAGCACGGCATCGAAACCTTTGCCGACAATGCCGAGGCCGTCCAGGGCGTCGACGTGATCGTGCTGGCAGTCAAGCCACAGGCCATGAAGGCCGTGTGCGAGGCCTTGCGCCCAAGCCTGGCACCGCAGCAACTCGTGGTATCGATAGCCGCCGGCATCAACTGCGCCAGCATGAACAACTGGCTCGGCGCCCAGCCCATCGTGCGCTGCATGCCTAATACGCCATCACTGCTGCGCCAGGGTGTCAGCGGCCTCTACGCCACCGCCCAAGTGAGCGCCGGGCAACGCGAGCAGGCCGAGGAGCTGTTGTCAGCCGTGGGCGTGGCCCTGTGGCTGGACGAAGAACAGCAACTGGACGCCGTCACCGCCGTGTCCGGCAGTGGCCCGGCGTATTTCTTCCTGTTGGTCGAAGCCATGACCGCTGCGGGCGTGAAGTTGGGCCTGCCGCGGGAAATCGCCGAGCAACTGACCCAGCAGACCGCCCTCGGCGCCGCGCATATGGTGGTGTCCAGTGATGTGGATGCGGCCGAGTTGCGCCGTCGCGTGACATCGCCCAATGGCACCACTCAGGCGGCCATCGAATCATTCCAGGCCGGGGGCTTTGAAGCCCTGGTCGAAAAAGCACTGGGTGCCGCCGCGCACCGCTCGGCCGAACTTGCCGAACAACTGGGTCAATAAGGAGCCAATATGATTGGTTTGAACACCGCAGCCGTTTACGTACTGCAAACCCTCGGCAGTCTTTACCTGCTGATCGTGCTGTTGCGCTTTGTCCTGCAACTGGTACGCGCCAACTTCTACAACCCGCTCTGCCAATTCGCCGTGAAGGCCACCCAGCCGCTGCTCAAGCCGTTGCGCCGGGTGATCCCGAGCCTGTTCGGCCTGGACATGTCGTCGCTGGTGCTGGCGATCCTGGTCCAACTGGCGTTGATGGCCCTGACGCTGTTGCTGACCTACGGCACCATGGGCAACTTCCTGCAGCTGCTGGTCTGGGCCGTGATCGGCGTGACCGCGCTGTTCCTGAAGATTTTCTTCTTCGCCCTGATCATCAGCGTGATCCTATCCTGGGTCGCGCCAGGCAGCCACAACCCTGGCGCCGAATTGGTCAACCAGATCTGCGAGCCGGCCCTGGCGCCGTTCCGCAAGATCCTGCCCAACCTGGGCGGCCTGGATATCTCGCCGATCCTCGCGTTCATGGTGCTCAAGCTCCTGGATATGCTGGTCATCAACAACCTGGCAGCAATGACCATGATGCCGGACATCCTGCGCCTGCTGATCTGACCATTGCAGGAGCCGGCTTGCCGGCGATGGCACCTGCAAAAACGCCATCGCCGGCAAGCCGGCTCCTACACAAACAAGCGGGCATCCGCCGGGACAAGGTTCGCTTGCCGCTAGCCCCCCCTCTCTTTAGACTTACGCCTCATTTAAACGAGAGCAGGGTCGATGCCAGCTGCCTTCCCCCCCGATTCTGTTGGACTGGTCGTGCCCCAAGTGGCGCACTTCAGCGCCCCCCTGGCCCTGGCCTGCGGTCGATCGCTGCCGGCCTATGATCTGATCTATGAAACCTACGGTGAGTTGAACGCCACGGCCAGCAATGCCGTGCTGATCTGCCACGCCCTGTCCGGGCATCATCACGCCGCCGGCTACCACAGCGCCGACGAGCGCAAGCCCGGCTGGTGGGACAGCTGCATCGGCCCCGGCAAGCCCATCGACACTCACAAATTCTTTGTGGTCAGCCTGAACAACCTCGGCGGCTGCAATGGCTCCACCGGCCCCAGCAGCCTCAACCCCGAAACCGGCAAACCGTTTGGCGCCGATTTCCCGGTGCTGACCGTGGAGGACTGGGTGCACAGCCAGGCACGCCTGGCCGACGTGCTGGGCATCCGGCAATGGGCCGCGGTGATTGGCGGCAGCCTGGGCGGCATGCAGGCCCTGCAATGGACCATCACCTACCCCGACCGTGTGCGCCATTGCCTGGCGATTGCCTCGGCCCCCAAGTTGTCGGCGCAGAACATCGCCTTCAACGAAGTGGCGCGCCAGGCGATCCTCACCGACCCCGAGTTCCACGGCGGCTCGTTCCAGGAAGCCGGGGTGATCCCCAAGCGCGGCTTGATGCTGGCGCGGATGGTCGGGCATATCACCTACCTGTCGGATGACTCCATGGGCGAGAAATTCGGCCGTGGGCTCAAGAGCGAGAAGCTCAACTACGACTTCCACAGTGTCGAATTCCAGGTCGAAAGCTACCTGCGTTACCAGGGCGAGGAGTTCTCCGGGCGTTTCGACGCCAACACCTACCTGCTGATGACCAAGGCCCTGGACTACTTCGACCCGGCGGCAAACTTTGATGACGACCTGGCGAAGACCTTCGAGGGCGCCACGGCCAAGTTCTGCGTGATGTCGTTTACGACCGATTGGCGCTTTTCCCCAGCCCGTTCCCGCGAACTGGTGGACGCGCTGATGGCCGCGCGCAAAGACGTGTGCTACCTGGAGATCGATGCACCGCAAGGCCACGACGCCTTCCTCATCCCGATCCCGCGCTACCTGCAGGCGTTCAGCAATTACATGAACCGCATTACATTGTGAGAAAGCCATGAGAGCCGACCTGGAAATCATCCAAGACTGGATCCCCGCCGGCAGCCGCGTGCTCGACCTGGGTTGCGGCGATGGCGAACTGCTGAGCTGGCTGCGCGACAACAAGCAAGTCACCGGCTACGGCCTGGAAAACGACCCGGACAACATCGCCCAGTGCGTGGCCAAGGGCATCAACGTGATCGAGCAGGACCTGGACAAGGGCCTGGGCAACTTTGCCAGCAACAGCTTCGACATCGTGGTGATGACCCAGGCCCTGCAGGCAGTGCACTACCCGGATCGGATCCTCGACGAGATGCTGCGCGTCGGCCGCCAATGCATCATCACCTTTCCCAACTTCGGGCACTGGCGCTGCCGCTGGTACCTGGCCACCAAGGGCCGCATGCCAGTATCGGATTTCCTGCCGTACACCTGGTACAACACGCCCAATATCCACTTCTGCACCTTCGAGGACTTCGAAGCGCTGTGCAGTGGGCGCGAAGCCAAAGTCATCAACCGCCTTGCCGTCGATCAACAGCACCGTCACGGCTGGGCAAGTAAGCTATGGCCTAATCTTCTAGGTGAGATCGGGATTTATCGGGTCAGCAGTCCTGGCCTGACCGACCATCAAATTGCCGTCTAACCATTTTCGAGGAGGACGATCATGAGTCGCCTGGCTATTTTTCTACTCACCGCCTGCCTGGGCGCCAGTGCCATGGCCGCCGGCCCTATCGACAGTAATCGGCAGAAGGCGTTTGGTGATATCACCGTGCACTACAGCACCTTCACCTCCAGCTTCCTGCAGCCCGAGACGGCCCAGGCCGTGGGTGTGGTACGCAGCAAGAACAAGGGCATGATCAATGTCTCGGTGATCAAGGGCGTGGAACCCGTGGCGGCGCAAGTGACCGGCACGATCAAGGACTTGACCGGCAAGAGCGAAATGCTGACGTTCAAGCAAATCACCGAAAAAGGCGCGATCTACTACCTCGCCCCCTATTCGGTGCCGCAGCAGGAATTCCGCACCTTTACCATCAATGTTGAAACCGGCGGCAAGGCCCACGGTTTCAATTTCACCCAAGAACTGTTCCCGGCCGAATGATGAACCTGACACAACTCGTACTGGCCAGCCATAACGCCGGCAAACTCAAGGAACTCCAGGCCATGCTCGGCGAATCGGTGCAATTGCGCTCGATTGGCGAGTTCAGCCAGGTGGAGCCGGAGGAAACCGGCCTGTCGTTCGTCGAAAACGCCATCCTCAAGGCCCGCAATGCCTCGCGCATTTGCGGCCTGCCGGCATTGGCCGACGATTCAGGCCTGGCGGTAGACTTCCTCGGCGGCGCTCCTGGCATCTATTCGGCGCGCTATGCCGACGGCAAAGGCGACGCGGCGAACAACGCCAAGCTGCTGGACGCCCTCAAGGGTGTGCCGGATGCCGAGCGCGGCGCGCAGTTTGTCTGTGTGCTGGCGCTGGTGCGACATGCCGACGATCCGCTGCCGATCCTTTGCGAAGGCTTGTGGCACGGGCGCATCCTGCATGCCGCCAGCGGCGAGCATGGCTTTGGCTATGACCCGCTGTTCTGGGTGCCAGAGCGTAATGTGTCCAGCGCCGAACTGAGCCCGGCCGACAAGAACCAGATCAGTCACCGCGCCCGTGCAATGGATTTGCTGCGCCAGCGTCTGGGCGTGAAATGACCCAGAACACCTCCGCGCAGCCACTGATCCTCGGTGGCGCGCAAACACCTCGGGCGGCCCTGCCCCATTTGCCGCCCCTGGCGCTCTACATCCACATCCCGTGGTGCGTGCGTAAATGCCCCTATTGCGACTTCAACTCCCACACCGCCAGCAAGGTGCTGCCGGAGCAAGAGTATGTCGACGCGTTGCTGGCAGATCTGGATCAAGATCTGCATGCGGTGTATGGCCGCCCGTTGAGCTCGATCTTCTTTGGCGGCGGCACGCCCAGCCTGTTCAGTGCTGCTGCGCTGGGCCGGCTCCTGGAAGGGGTGGAGCAACGCATCCCGTTTGCCTGCGATATCGAGATCACCCTGGAAGCCAACCCAGGTACCTTTGAGCAAGAGAAGTTCGTCGCCTACCGCAAGCTGGGGATCAATCGCCTGTCCATCGGCATCCAGAGCTTCCAGCAGGAAAAACTCCAGGCCCTGGGGCGTATCCACAACGGCGACGAAGCCATACGCGCCGCCGGTATGGCACGCCAGGCCGGGTTCGACAACTTCAACCTGGACCTGATGCACGGCTTGCCCAACCAATCCCTGGACGACGCCCTGGGCGACCTGCGCCAGGCGATCGCGCTCAAACCGACCCATCTGTCGTGGTACCAACTGACCCTGGAACCCAACACCGTCTTCTGGAACCAACCGCCGACGCTGCCGGAAGACGATACCCTGTGGGATATCCAGGAAGCCGGCCAGGCCCTGCTCGCCGAACACGGTTACGCGCAATATGAAGTCTCGGCCTACGCCCAACCGGGCCGGTCCGCACGACATAACCTCAATTACTGGAGCTTTGGCGATTTTATTGGCATCGGCGCCGGCGCCCACGGCAAGCTCAGCCATCCAGACGGGCGCATCGTACGCACCTGGAAAACCCGCGCACCAAAGGACTACCTCAACCCGGCGAAAAACTTTCAGGCCGGAACGAAAGAGCTGACCAATGAAGAGTTGCCTTTCGAGTTCCTGATGAACGCCCTGCGCCTGACCGATGGCGTAGAAGCCAAACTGTATGCCGAGCGCACCGGCCTGGACCTGGCCAGCCTGGATGAAGCCCGCACGGATGCCGAACAAAGTGGCTTATTGCAGGTCGAACCGTCACGCCTGGCGGCTACGGACCGCGGGCAACTCTTTCTCAATGACCTGCTGCAGAAGTTTTTGAGCTGATCGCTCTAAGGAAATCGAATGGATCTGGTACTCGACCTGCTCGCCACCGTATCCCGCTGGAGCCGTAGCAACCTGTCGGAAATATCCCTGGCGCTGGTAGGCTGCCTGCTGGTGCTGTTTGGCGCCGATATCAAGGGCTGGGTCGAGGCGCGCCTGGGCAATATCGCCGGCGCCTTGCGCGTACCGCTGATGGCCCTGCTGTGCATGATCGGCAGCGGTGCGGCGTTGATCTACGCTACGCCTTGGATTGTGCGGGGCTTGAGCCAGTTCAATAACTACAGCCTGGCGCCGGTGCTGTTGGTGGTGCTGGTACTGATTGGCGTGGTTGCCGACCGCCGCTGACTAAAAGCCCACCACAAAACAACTGTAGGGGCTGGCTTGCCAGCGATGCAGGCACCTCGGTACATCAGTGATACCGATGTGATGCTATCGCCGGCAAGCCGGCCCCTACAGTTGAGCGCATTTCAGCTTTCTGGCTGTTTACGCCAGCTTCTCGAACTTCAAATCCCAAACCCCATGCCCCAGCCGCTCGCCACGGCGCTCGAACTTGGTGATCGGGCGTTCCGCCGGGCGCGGTACGCATTGGCCATCTTCTGCCAGGTTGCGATAGCCAGGAGCGACGTTCATCACCTCCAGCATATATTCCGCATAGGGCTCCCAGTCGGTGGCCATGTGCAGGATGCCACCGACCTTGAGCTTGCTGCGGACCAGTTCCGCGAAGGACGCCTGGACAATGCGGCGCTTGTGGTGACGGCTCTTGTGCCATGGATCCGGGAAAAACAGCATCAGGCGGTCGAGGCTGTTGTCGGCGATGCAGCGGTTGAGCACCTCGATCGCGTCGCAGTCATAGACCCGCAGGTTTTTCAGGCCCTGGGTCAACACGCCGTTCAGCAGTGCACCCACACCCGGCCGGTGGACTTCAACGCCGATAAAGTCTTGCTCGGGCGACGCTGCGGCCATTTCCAGCAGGGAATGGCCCATGCCGAAGCCGATTTCCAGAGAGCGCGGGGCCGAACGGCCGAACACCTGGTCGAAGTCCACCGGCGCATCGGCCAGGGGCAGGACGAACAACGGCGTGCCTTGGTCCAGGCCTTTTTGCTGGCCTTCAGTCATGCGCCCGGCACGCATCACAAAGCTCTTGATACGGCGGTGCTTGGACTCGTCGCCTTCTTCCACGGGGTTCGGCGTTTCGTTTGATTCAGTCATCAATGGCTCTTACTTGATCAGACCATCCAGCGGCGAGGAGGCGCTGGCGTAAAGTTTTTTCGGCATACGCCCGGCGAGGTACGCCAGGCGGCCGGCGACAATCGCGTGTTTCATGGCTTCGGCCATCATGATCGGTTGTTGTGCGTTGGCGATGGCCGAGTTCATCAGCACCGCTTCGCAGCCCAGCTCCATGGCAATGGTGGCATCGGACGCGGTGCCGACACCGGCATCCACCAGCACCGGGATCTTGGCTTCTTCGAGGATGATCTGCAGGTTGTACGGATTGCAGATCCCCAGGCCAGTGCCGATCAGGCCGGCCAGCGGCATGACCGCGATGCAGCCGATTTCGGCCAGTTGGCGGGCGATGATCGGGTCATCGCTGGTGTAGACCATCACGTCGAAACCTTCCTTGACCAGGGTTTCGGCGGCCTTGAGGGTTTCGATCACGTTGGGGAACAGGGTTTTCTGGTCCGCCAGCACTTCCAGTTTCACCAGGTTGTGGCCGTCGAGCAGCTCACGGGCCAGGCGGCAGGTGCGCACGGCTTCGATGGCGTCGTAGCAGCCGGCAGTGTTGGGCAGGATGGTGTAGCGGTCCGGCGGCAGGATATCCAGAAGGTTCGGTTCGCCCGGGTTCTGGCCGATATTGGTGCGGCGTACGGCCACGGTCACGATTTCGGCGCCCGAGGCTTCGATAGCCAGGCGGGTTTCTTCCATGTCGCGGTACTTGCCGGTGCCTACCAGCAAACGCGACTGGTAGGTGCGACCGGCCAGGACGAAGGGCTTATCGCTACGAACGATGCTCATGGGAAATCCTCGAGTTGGGGTGAGGTTCTGCAGAATTCGGGTAGTAGCCCCAAGGCTAGCCGCCGCCGATGGCGTGGACCACTTCGACCTGATCGCCTTCGGCGAGGGCGGTTTCGGTGTGCTGGCTACGCGGGACGATATCCTGGTTGAGCTCCACTGCGACGCGACGTTCAGTCAGTTCCAGACGGGTCAGCAGGGCCGCGACGGTTTCGCCGTCGGGCAGTTCATAGAGTTCGCCGTTCAATTGAATGCGCATGCCACGGGCCGCCATCGTTTTTAGGGGCCAGCATTCTAGCCTGATCGTGACCTGAAGGTCAGCTACAAGCGTCAGGCGGTCAGTTGCAGGCGCCAGGCAGCTAGCCCCAGGCACAGCCAGCCAATCAGGAACGCCAGGCCGCCAAACGGCGTGACGATCCCCAACTTGCCAATGCCGATGGTGGTCAGCAGGTACAGACTGCCGGAGAACAACAGGATACCGACGCTGAACGACACCCCGGCCCACATCACCAGGCGCCCGGGAATATGCGCCGCCAGCAACGCCACGCCAAACAGCGCCAGGGCATGCACCAGTTGGTAGGTCACGCCGGTATGGAAAATTGCCAGGTATTCGGCAGTCAGGCTTTTTTTCAGGCCGTGGGCGGCAAACGCGCCGAGGGCAACACCGGTAAAGCCGAAAAAAGCAGCCAACATCAGAAAGCCACGCAGCATGAGGAACTCCAGTCAGATTCAAGGGGCCGGGTCTGTATAATGGCCCGCTCAACGGGTTCGGCCAAGCCATCTCTATGCTGCGTGTCCTCTTCAGTCGTGTTCTCAAAATCGTGAAATGGTTTGTCATCGGCAGTGTTTTGCTGGTGCTGCTGTTTCGTGTCGTCCCGCCGCCCTTCACGGCGCTGATGGTCGAGCGCAAGATCGAGTCCTGGATCGACGGCGAGCCCATCGACCTGCAACGCACCTGGGTGGCGTGGGATGAGATCTCCGACGACCTGAAAATGGCGGTGATGGCCGGCGAGGACCAGCGCTTCCCGCAGCATTGGGGCTTTGATTTCGGTGCGATCCAGGCCGCCCTGTTGCATAACGAGCGCGGCGGCTCGATTCGTGGTGCCAGTACGCTGAGCCAGCAGGTGTCGAAGAATCTGTTCCTGTGGACCGGCCGCAGTTATTTGCGCAAGGGCCTGGAAGCCTGGTTCACCGGGCTGATCGAGATCTTCTGGCCTAAGCAGCGGATTCTTGAGGTGTACCTCAACAGCGTGGAATGGGACGAAGGGGTATTTGGCGCAGAGGCAGCGGCCCGGCATCACTTTGGAGTGAGCGCAAAGGGGCTTTCGCGGCAACAGGCCAGCTACCTGGCAGCAGTGCTGCCTAATCCACGGGTGTGGAGTGCCAGCCATCCCACGGCGTATGTGGCACGGCGGGCAGCGTGGATTCGTCAGCAGATGGGGCAGTTGGGCGGCACCGGCTATTTGAATGAGCTGAACAAAACCCGCCAGGCGCCGTGGTCCAACTGACACCACACAAAACCTGTAGGAGCCGGCTTGCCGGCGATAGCGGTGTATCAGACAGATCGCCATCGCCGGCAAGCCGGCTCCTACAGGGCCACACAAACAAAAATGCCCCGATCTTTCGATCAGGGCATTTTTTTGGTCGTTCGCTGCGTGTTAGGCGGCGATCGACAGTTTCAGCTTGTTCATCGCGCTTTTCTCAAGCTGACGAATCCGCTCGGCCGACACGTTGTACTTTTGCGCCAGGTCGTGCAGCGTGGCTTTTTCTTCTGCCAGCCAGCGCTGGTAGAGGATGTCACGGCTGCGGTCGTCCAGCACTTCCAGTGCTTCGTGCAGGTTGTGGTTGGAGTTGTCGCTCCAATCGGCATCTTCCAGTTGACGCGCCGGGTCGTACCGGTGGTCTTCCAGGTAGTTGGCCGGCGATTGGAAAGCACTGTCGTCGTCCGCTTCAGCGGCCGGGTCGAAGGCCATGTCATGGCCGGTCAGGCGACTTTCCATCTCACGCACTTCCCGAGGCTCCACGCCGAGGCTTTCGGCCACGCGGTGGACTTCCTCGTTGTTCAGCCACGCCAGGCGCTTCTTCTGGCTGCGCAGGTTGAAGAACAATTTGCGCTGGGCCTTGGTGGTCGCCACTTTCACGATGCGCCAGTTGCGCAAGATGAACTCGTGGATTTCCGCCTTGATCCAGTGCACAGCGAACGAGACCAGGCGCACACCCATTTCCGGGTTGAAGCGCTTTACAGCCTTCATCAGGCCGACGTTGCCTTCCTGGATCAGGTCAGCCTGGGCCAGGCCGTAGCCGCTATAGCTACGGGCGATATGTACGACAAAACGCAGGTGGGCGAGCACCATCTGCCGAGCCGCCCCCAAATCCTGCTCATAGTAGAGACTCTCGGCCAGTTCACGCTCCTGCTCGGGCGTCAGCAAAGGAATGCTGTTGACCGTGTGCACATAGGCTTCCAGGTTCGCGCCTGGGACCAGAGCATAAGCAGGTTGCAAAGAAGTGGTCATACGAAAAAACCTCCGACTCACATAACTCGTGCAGTTCAGCACTGCGAAAATTGACCGGAAACCGTAGGACAAGTTCCCTATAAACGCTGAAAGGTCAATACAAGCAAAAAGACACTATTTCGGCGCCAGCTCCCTGAGATGGCGTGCGACTGCGATCCATGCACCGATATAACCCAACAACACTGCGCCAAGCAAGAGTGATAGACCATCGGCAGCGGGCACGCCAGCCAAGGCAAAGTCACTGCCATACAAACCGGCCAGGCCGACTACCGCGTCGTTCAGCCAATCCAGGCCAAACGCCAATACGCCCCAGGACAGAATCCCCGCACCGAAGCCATAAAGCGCGCCCATGTACAGAAAAGGACGGCGCACATAGCTGTCTGTGCCGCCCACCAGTTTAATCACTTCTATCTCGGTGCGACGGTTTTCAATATGAAGACGAATGGTATTGCCTATCACCAAAAGTAATGCAGAAACCAGCAACACCGTCAGGCCGAAGACAAACCGGTCGCCCAGCTTGAGAATCGCCGCCAGACGCTCGACCCAGACTAAATCAAGCTGCGCCTGTTGTACCTTGGGCAATTCAGCCAATTTTTGTCTTAATGCTTCAAGGGCCGTCTTGTCGATTTCATTCGGCGTCACCAGCACCACACCCGGCAACGGGTTCTGCGGCAACTCCTTGAGCGCCTCGCCCAGACCGGATTGTTGCTGGAACTCTTCCAGCGCCTGGTCGCGACTGATGTACTCGGCATCCGCCACGCCCGGCAGGTTCTTGATCTGCTCGCGCAAGGCCTCGCCTTCAGTGGCACTGGCATCCAGTTGCAGGTACAGGGAAATCTGCGCCGCGCGCTGCCAGGAACCGCCCAGGCGCTCGACATTATTAAGCAACAATGACAAACCCATCGGCAGGCTCAACGCCACTGCCATCACCAGGCAGGTGAAAAAACTGCCAATCGGCTGCTTGCCCAGGCGACGCAAGCTGTCCACCAGGCTGGCGCGATGGCTTTCGACCCAGGCGTGCAGCAAGGTGCTGAAGTCAGGGCCGTCATCCTCATCGCGTTTCTTTTTCTGTGGCTGAGGGTCGGCCGCTTTCGGCGCTACTCGCTCGGAGACTTTAGGGCTGCGGGTGGCACTCATACGCCGGCCTCCCCATCACCAATCAGGCGGCCGCGCTGCAGGGTCAGCATGCGATGGCGCATGCGCGCGATCAATGCCAGGTCGTGGCTGGCAATCAGCACGCTGGTGCCCAGGCGGTTGATGTCTTCAAAGACGCCCATGATTTCCGCGGCCAGGCGAGGGTCGAGGTTACCGGTGGGTTCGTCCGCTAGCAGCAAGGCCGGGCGATGGACGATGGCGCGGGCAATGCCGACACGCTGTTGCTGGCCGGTGGACAGGTCGCCGGGATACAGGTCGGTCTTGTCCGACAGCGCTACACGCTCCAGGGCAGAATCCACACGCTTGACGATTTCGGCCTTGGACAGCCCGAGGATCTGCAATGGCAGGGCGATATTGTTGAACACCGTGCGATCGAACAGCAATTGGTGGTTCTGGAACACCACGCCGATCTGCCGGCGCAGGAACGGGATCTGTGCGTTGCTGATAGTGGCCAGGTCCTGGCCCGCCAGCAGCAGTTTGCCAGTGGTTGGGCGCTCCATGGCCAGCAACAGGCGCAGCAAGGTACTTTTGCCGGCGCCGGAATGACCGGTGACAAACAGGAACTCGCCACGGCGCACCCGGAAACTCAGCTCATGCAAGCCCACATGCCCGTTGGCGTAGCGCTTGCCCACCTGCTCAAAACGAATCATGAACGCTCCCGCTCGGCAAACAGTGCCTGGACAAAGGGCTCAGCCTCAAACGTGCGCAGGTCATCAATACCTTCGCCAACACCGATATAACGAATCGGCAGCCCGAACTGTTTAGCCAGGGCGAAAATAACCCCACCTTTGGCCGTGCCATCGAGCTTAGTCAACGCCAGGCCAGTCAGTTGCACGGTCTGATTGAATTGCTTGGCCTGACTGATCGCGTTCTGCCCGGTACCGGCGTCCAGCACCAACAGCACCTCGTGCGGCGCATCGGCGTCAAGCTTGCCCATCACCCGGCGGACTTTCTTCAACTCTTCCATCAGGTTGTCTTTGGTATGCAGGCGACCGGCGGTATCGGCGATCAGCACATCGATGTTGCGGGCCTTGGCGGCCTGCACCGCGTCGAAGATCACCGAGGCGGAGTCGGCGCCGGTGTGCTGAGCGATCACCGGGATCTTGTTGCGCTCGCCCCATACCTGCAATTGCTCCACGGCAGCGGCGCGGAAGGTATCACCGGCGGCGAGCATGACTTTCTTGCCTTCCAGCTGCAGCTTCTTCGCCAGCTTGCCGATGGTGGTGGTCTTGCCGGCGCCGTTGACGCCGACCACCAGGATCACGAAGGGTTTTTTCTCGGTAATCACCAGCGGTGCTTCCACTGGCTTGAGCATGGCGGCCAGTTCGGCCTGCAATGACTTGTAAAGCGCGTCGGCGTCAGTGAGCTGCTTGCGCGCGACCTTCTGGGTCAGGCTCTGAATGATCACGCCGGTGGCTTCGACGCCCACGTCAGCGGTCAACAGGCGAGTCTCGATATCTTCGAGCAACTCGTCATCAATGATTTTCTTGCCCAGGAACAGGCTGGCCATGCCTTCGCCGATGCTGGCGCTGGTTTTGCTCAGGCCTTGCTTGAGGCGAGCGAAGAAGCCGGTCTTGCTGGTTTCAACAGGTACGGCGACAGGCTCGGCAACCACGGCAAGGGGCTCGGCAACTACGGGCTCGACCACCCGCAGGGCCGGCTCAAGCACGACTGGCTGGGGCTCGACGGCTACTTTTAGCGGCTCGACAAACACGGGGATCGGCGGTGCTACGTGCTCGGCCTGCACATCCTCGACCAGCGCGACAGGCTCCTCAGCCACAGGCAATGACGGCCATGGCTTGTGCTCCGGCTCCGGCTCCGGCGCAACCTCCACCACCGGCTGCAAGACCGGCTCGGCGGCAGGCAACACCACCGGCGCCGGCACCTCGACGACAGGCTCGGCCACCGGTTCAATCACAGGTTCCGCCTGTAAAACAGGCTCGGGCACGGGCTCAGGTTGGGCTTGCGGCTGTTCGACGACGGTTTCCTGCGGCTTTTTGCGCAGCCATCCGAACAGGCCTTTTTTCTCGCCAGCCGCAGCTGGGCTCTTCTTGTCGTCGTTGGAACCAAACATGGAGGACGGCTATCTCACGGTAGCGACGCGCCAAGGTGGCGCCTCGGTAAATAATATTCGATGCGCAACAGACTGTTTTTTAGCCAGCTTGTTCATGCGCAGCATTTTGTGAGGCGTGAATACAGCCTCAACAAATCGATTCAATATAGGACTGAAGCGATAAAATCGGCGAAAAGCGGATTAAAAACGGGGAAACCCACCGATAACTCCATCTTTACGACGACTGGATCCGAAACGATATGACAGCCGCAGTGGCCGCCGCTAATACGGATCAGTATCCTAGCACCTCCTCGCCCGCCGACGCTAAGACCAAGCGGGCAGCCCAACAGGTTAAAAAACGAATGAATGCTCTAGCCCGCCGCGCCGCAGGCCTGCTGCTCAGCACAGTTTGTCTGCCCCTTTCAGCCTTGGCTGCCGCCCCTCAACCCACCCATGAATTCACCCTGGACAACGGCCTCAAGGTTGTCGTGCGCGAAGACCATCGCGCCCCGGTGGTGGTCTCGCAGGTCTGGTACAAGGTCGGCTCCAGCTATGAAACCCCTGGCCAGACCGGCCTGTCCCACGCCCTGGAACACATGATGTTCAAGGGCAGCTCCAAGACCGGCCCCGGCGAAGCCTCCCTGATCCTGCGTGATCTGGGCGCCGAAGAAAACGCCTTCACCAGCGACGACTACACCGCCTACTACCAAGTACTGGCCCGCGACCGCCTGGGCGTTGCCCTGGAGCTGGAAGCCGACCGCATGGCCACCCTGCGCTTGCCAGCCGATGAGTTCAGCCGCGAGATCGAAGTCATCAAGGAGGAGCGCCGCCTGCGCACCGATGACAATCCGATGTCCAAGGCCTTCGAACGCTTCAAGGCCATGGCCTACCCGGCCAGTGGCTACCACACGCCGACCATTGGCTGGATGGCCGACCTGGATCGCATGAAGGTCGAGGAACTGCGCCACTGGTACCAATCCTGGTACGTGCCGAACAACGCCACCCTGGTGGTGGTCGGCGACGTGACCCCGGACGAGGTGAAAACCCTGGCCCAGCGTTACTTCGGCCCGATTCCAAAACGTGACGTGCCACCCGCGAAAAAACCCCTGGAGCTGGCCGAGCCAGGCGAGCGCCTGCTGACCATGCATGTACAGACCCAGTTGCCGAGCGTCATCCTGGGCTTCAATGTCCCAGGCCTGGCCACCGCCGAAGACAAACGCTCGGTCAACGCCCTGCGCCTGATCTCGGCGTTGCTCGATGGCGGCTACAGCGCACGCATCCCGAGCCAGCTGGAGCGCGGTGAAGAATTGGTGTCCGGCGCCTCGACCAGCTACGACGCCTACACCCGCGGCGACAGCCTGTTCACCTTGAGCGCCACACCCAACCAGCAGAAGAAGAAAACCATGGCCCAGGCAGAAGCCGGGCTCTGGCGCCTGCTGGATGAACTCAAGGCCAAGCCACCCACCGCAGAAGAGCTGGAACGCATCCGCGCCCAGGTCATTGCCGGCGTGGTCTACGAGCGCGACTCCATCACCAGCCAGGCCACGGCCATCGGTTCCCTGGAAACGGTCGGCCTGTCGTGGAAACTCATGGACACCGAGCTTGCCGAGCTGCAAAGCGTGACGCCCGAGGACATCCAGAAGGCTGCGCGTATGTATTTCACCCGCGAACGCCTGAGTGTCGCCCATGTCCTGCCCGAGGAGACCACTCATGAGTGATCGCAAAAACAATCGCCTGGTGCTGCCCGGCCTGATCGTCGTAACCCTGGTGGCGGCGGTCGCGGTGTATATCGGTCGCCCGGACGAATCCGTCGCCAGCCCGGAACTGGAGCAGGCCAAATCCAGCACGCCCCTGCAATCCTTGGCAGAGCTGGACGGCAAGAGACCGACCAACCGCGAACTCAACGTGCAGACGTGGCGTACCGCCGAAGGCGCCAAGGTGCTGTTCGTCGAAGCCCACGAATTGCCGATGTTCGACATACGCGTCCTGTTCGCGGCCGGCAGCAGCCGGGACGGCAACACGCCGGGCCTGGCCCTGCTGACCAACGCCATGCTCAATGAAGGTGTGCCGGGCAAAGACGTGGGGCAAATTGCCGCCGGCTTTGAAGGCCTGGGCGCCGAGTTCAGCAACGGCTCCTTCCTCGATATGGCGCTGGTGTCGTTGCGTAGCCTCAGTAGCACCGATAAGCGCGAGGCCGCCCTGACACTGTTTGACCAGGTAATCGGCCAGCCGACCTTCCCTGCCGACTCCCTGGCGCGGATCAAGAACCAGCTGCTGGCCGGCTTCGAGTACCAGAAACAGAACCCGAGCAAGCTGGCAGGTATCGAGTTGTTCAAACGCCTGTACGGTGATCACCCCTATGCCCATTCGAACGAGGGCACGCCCGAGAGCATTCCGGCCATCACCCAGGCACAGTTGAAGGCATTCCACGCCAAGGCCTACGCCGCTGGCAACGCGGTGATCGCTCTGGTCGGCGACTTGTCCCGGGCCGAGGCCGAGGCCATGGCGGCTAAAGTGTCCGCATCCCTGCCCAAAGGCCCGGCGCTGGCGAAGATCGTCGAGCCGACCGAACCCAAGGCCGGCCTGAGCCACATCGAGTTTCCATCCAAGCAGACACACCTGATGCTCGCACAACTGGGCATCGACCGCGCCGACCCGGACTACGCAGCCCTGTCCCTGGGCAACCAAATTCTTGGCGGCGGTGGCTTTGGCACCCGCCTGATGAGCGAAGTACGCGAGAAGCGCGGCCTGACCTACGGCGTCTACTCGGGCTTCTCGCCGATGCAGGTGCGTGGCCCCTTCATGATCAACCTGCAGACCCGCGCCGAAATGAGCGGCGGCACCTTGCGCCTGGTGGAGCAAGTGCTGGCCGACTACCTCAAGACCGGACCGACGCAAAAAGAACTGGATGACGCCAAGCGCGAACTGGCTGGCAGATTCCCGCTGTCCACCGCGAGCAACGCCGATATCGTCGGGCAATTGGGGGCCATGGGCTTCTACAACCTGCCGCTCAATTACCTGGAAGACTTCATGCAGCAATCCCAGGCCCTGACCGTCGAACAGGTCAAGGCCGCACTGAACAAGCACTTGAGCAGCGATAAAATGGTGATCGTGACCGTAGGTCCCACCATCGCGCAAAAGCCACTACCGCCCCCCACTGATAAACCTGCCGAGCAGCCGCTCGGGGTTCCGGAGCATTAATGGCTAGCCCATCGCGCCCTAAAAAACCTGTCCACAACGTTCATAACGGTGTGGGCCAACTGCGCATCATTGGCGGTCAATGGCGCAGCCGCAAGCTGAGCTTCCCCGATGTAGTGGGTCTGCGTCCGACGCCGGACCGAGTCCGTGAAACCCTGTTCAACTGGCTCGCACCGTACATCGAAGGGGCCAAGGTGCTTGACCCGTTCGCCGGCAGCGGTGCGTTGTTCCTGGAGTCCCTGTCCCGTGGCGCAGCCCTGGGCCAAGCCCTGGATGCGAGCAACGTGGCGGTGTCCAGCCTGCGCGAACACCTGGGCACCCTGCGCTGCACCACCGGTCACGTACAGACAGCCGATGCCCTGCGCTACCTGGAAACCCAGCCGGCCAGTGCATTCGACGTGGTGTTCCTCGACCCGCCGTTCAACCAGAACCTGTTGCCGACAGTCTGCACGCTGCTGGAAGAGCGCCAATGGCTGGCCGATGACGCGTGGGTCTACACCGAAAGCGAAGCGGCGCCTTCGACCCTGGGCCTGCCGGGCAACTGGCGCCTGCACCGCGAGCAAAAATCCGGGCGGGTGTATTACGCGTTGTGGCAACGCACGGCTCTGGCCCACTAAAACGCTGTAGGCGCGGACTTATCTGCGGGATGCCGGGAGGAACCCGGTGAGCTTGAGCCCTTCGCGGGCAAGCTCGCGCTTACAGGGCAGGTATTCATGACACCGCTAGCCAACCGCTTCATCCCTGCCTTTGGACTCGGCAACCCACATCTGCAAACGTTGTGGGGGCCGCTCTGGCGCCCCACCACCCACCTCGAGCGCCAGCGCGAACGGCTGTGGCTGGAAGATGGCGACTTTCTCGACCTCGATTGGCATGGCCCGCACGATCCGCATAGGCCCTTGGTGCTGGTGCTGCATGGGCTGACCGGCTCGTCCAACTCACCCTACGTCGCCGGCCTGCAAAAGGCCCTGGCCAGCCAAGGTTGGGCCAGCGTTGCGCTAAATTGGCGTGGTTGTTCCGGTGAACCCAACCTGCTGGCTCGCAGTTATCACTCCGGCGCCAGTGAAGACCTGGCAGCCACTATCGCGCACCTGCGGGCCAAGCGCCCGTTGGCGCCGCTGTATGCCGTGGGTTACTCCCTGGGCGGAAACGTGCTGCTCAAGCACTTGGGCGAAACCGGCGACGACTCTGGCCTGCAAGGTGCGGCGGCGGTATCGGTGCCGTTTCGCCTGGACCAGTGCGCCGACCGCATCGGCCTGGGGTTTTCACGGGTCTATCAGAAGCACTTCATGCGCGAGATGCTCGGTTATATCCGGGTCAAGCAGCGCCAGTTCCTGCAGGATGGGCGTGAAGAGGCGCTCAAGACCCTGGCCGAACTGGGCTCGCTGGAAAAAATGCGCACGTTCTGGGATTTTGATGGGCGCGTCACCGCACCGTTGCATGGTTATCTGAGCGCCGCGGACTATTACCGGC
Organism: Pseudomonas fluorescens; assembly: GCF_000730425.1. Taxonomy (NCBI): domain Bacteria; kingdom Pseudomonadati; phylum Pseudomonadota; class Gammaproteobacteria; order Pseudomonadales; family Pseudomonadaceae; genus Pseudomonas; species Pseudomonas fluorescens. The sequence continues at coordinate 3,491,216 of NZ_CP008896.1, forward strand.
GAGCATCGAGTCGCTACTTCCTCGGGGCCATTCATACGCCGACGCTGATCATCCAGGCGGCGGATGATCCTTTCGTGTTTGCCCACAGCTTGCCCGAGACCAGCGAACTGTCGGACTGCATCGAGTTTGAGTTGCAGGCCAAGGGCGGGCATGTGGGGTTTGTCGATGGTTCGCTGAAGCAGCCGGGGTACTACCTGGAGCGGCGGATTCCGCAGTGGCTGTTGTCGCAACTCGGTCAGTAATGTGGGAGCTGGCAAGCCAGCTCCCACATTGGATTGGGTCTACAGGCCCGGCAACTCAATCGCCGGTTGCGATTTGTCGCTGCGGATCATTGATCCACTCACTCCACGACCCCGCATACAATTTGCCCAGCGGATACCCCGCCAGGCTCAGAGCAAACAGGTTGTGACACGCCGTCACACCCGAGCCGCAATACGCCACCAACTCGTCTGGCGAACGGCCTTGTAGCTTGTCGGCAAAACGCTGCTTGAGCTGCGCCGCCGGCAAGAAGCGTCCGTCACTGCCCAGGTTCTCGTTAAACGCCGCACATTGCGCGCCAGGAATATGCCCGGCAATCGGATCGATGGGCTCCACCTCACCACGAAAACGCGGCAAGGCACGGGCGTCGATCAACGTCAGGCCGGGCTGGCCGAGGCGCTTTTGCAAGTGTTCGGCGTCCAGCAGCAGATGATTGTCCGGTGTTGCGGCAAAGGTGCCGGGCTCGATCTTCGGTGCATCCAGGCTCAAAGGGAAACCAGCGGCATGCCATGCCTTCAGCCCACCGTCGAGGATCGACACGCCGTCGCGCTTGCCCAGCCACACCAGCAGCCACCAGGCACGGGCGGCAAACGCGCCAGGGCCGTCGTCATACAGCACGATCTCGCTATCGGCATTGATGCCCCAGGCCTGCAACTGCTGGGCCAGCACCTGAGGCGCCGGCAGCGGATGGCGACCGGTCACACCCTTGGTCACCGGCCCGCTGAGATGGCGCTCCAGGTCCGCATACTGCGCGCCCTCGATATGCCCCTCGGCATAGCTGCAACGCCCGTAGTCCGGGTCTTCCAGGGCGAAACGGCAATCGAGGATGACTAAGCCTGCGTGCTTCTGGCGTTCGGCCAGTTGTTGCGGGCTGATCAGTTGCGCAAGCGGCATAACGGACTCCTGGAAATACGTTCGGGAAAGGGCCTACTTCACTTCTTCCAGTGCCTGACTTAACGGCACGTAAAACTCCTTGAACAACGCGTCCACGGCCTCTTTGGCCTGCGGCGTGATAAACCCGGCCTCCAGCACCAGCACCTGGTACACCCCACGCTTGATCGCCTCGGCACTCAGGTGTGCAGAGTTCTCGTTGGTGGTGCACAAAAAACGCACCCAGGAGGTGAGGATAATCCAGGCATTGAGGGTCAGGGCTTCGGTCTGCACCGGGTCCATATTCAGGATCCCCGCCTCGACAAACCCCCGGTAAATCGCACCGCCCTGGATCAGACAACGTTGGGAGAAACGCCGGTAACCGGTGGCCAGTTCCGGGTCGCTTTCCAACAGGTGCTCAAGGTCACGGTGCAAAAAGCGGTAGCGCCACATGCCCGCCAGCACCGCCTGCAGGTAGAAGCGCTTGTCTTCGACCACCATGGCGCGTCCCTGGGGCGGGCGCAGGAAGCTGTCCACCAGGGCTTCGTACTCGCGAAACAGCACTGCGATGATCGCCTGCTTGTTCGGGAAGTGGTAGTACAGGTTGCCCGGGGATATTTCCATGTGGGCGGCAATATGGTTGGTGCTGATGCTGCGCTCACCCTGCTGGTTGAACAGCTCCAGGCTGGTTTGCACAATGCGTTCGCTGGTCTTTACTCGTGGTGCCATGGGGGATCGGCTTCTTGAATCCTAATGCAAACATCTTACGGTCTATCCTTGCCAGGATAAAACTGCCTGTTGCTGCAAAGGCATTTGACAAAATAGAGCAATAACTCTAAAAACGCAGGTATTCCAATAACAATCGGGAACTGCGCCATGTCTGCCAACGTTGCCTACCTGCAAGATTCCCAGGCGCTGGACCAACTCCAGGACCTGTTCGCTGCCCAGCGCCGCGCCTACGCGGCCAATCCGATGCCGCCAGCGGCGCAGCGCCAGCAGTGGCTCAAGGCCTTGCGCGACCTGCTCAGCGATGAGCGCCAGGCGCTGATCGAGGCCATCAGCAACGATTTCAGCCATCGCAGCGCCGATGAAACCCTGTTCGCCGAACTGATGCCCAGCCTGCACGGCATCCACTACGCCAGCAAACACCTCAAGGGCTGGATGAAACCGTCGCGCCGCGCTGTAGGTATAGCCTTCCAGCCGGCGTCTGCCAAAGTTATCTATCAGCCCCTGGGCGTTATCGGGGTGATCGTGCCCTGGAACTATCCGCTGTACCTGGCCATCGGCCCGCTGGTCGGTGCGTTGGCGGCCGGCAACCGGGTGATGCTCAAGCTCAGCGAATCCACCCCGGCCACCGGCCAGTTGCTCAAGGCCTTGCTGGCAAAAATCTTCCCCGAAGACTTGGTGTGTGTGGTGCTCGGCGAAGCGGAAGTGGGCATGGCGTTTTCCAGGCTGCCTTTCGATCACCTGCTGTTCACCGGTGCCACCAGTATCGGCAAGCACGTCATGCGCGCCGCCGCCGAACACCTGACCCCAGTCACCCTGGAGCTGGGTGGCAAATCCCCGGCCATTGTTTCGGCCGACGTGCCTCTGAAAGACGCCGCCGAACGGATCGCGTTCGGCAAGGCGCTGAATGCCGGGCAAACCTGCGTGGCGCCGGACTACGTGCTGGTTCCTGAAGACCGTGTGGAGGGTTTCGTCGAGGCCTATACCCAGGCAGTGCGCGGGTTTTATCCGACCTTGGCCGACAACCCGGACTACACCGCCATCATCAACGAGCGACAGCTCGCCCGGCTCAATGCCTACGTCAAGGATGCCACCGACAAGGGCGCGACCCTGGTCCCACTCTATGACCAGGGCCAGGCCCGGCGCATGGCCCATAGCCTGCTACTGAATGTCAGCGATGAAATGACCGTGATGCAGGACGAGATTTTCGGCCCAGTGCTGCCCATCGTGCCCTATCGCGGGATCGACCAGGCCTTTGCCTACATCAACCAACGCCCTCGCCCGCTGGCGCTGTATTACTTCGGCTATAACAAGACCGAACAGAATCGCGTGCTCCACGAGACCCACTCTGGAGGTGTGTGCCTGAATGACACCCTGCTGCACGTGGCCCAGGACGATATGCCATTTGGCGGCATCGGCCCTTCAGGCATGGGCCACTACCACGGCCATGAAGGTTTCCTCACCTTCAGCAAGGCCAAGGGAGTGCTGATCAAGCAGCGCTTGAATGCGGCCAGGCTGATTTACCCGCCGTATGGCAAAGCCATCCAGAAACTGATCCAGAAGCTGTTCGTGCGCTAAAACCGTTACCACTGGGACAATAATAAAAATGAACCCTAGCCTGACTGAATCACCTGCGCTGTCACGGCGCGGCGTCTTGAAAATCGGCCTGTGCGCCAGTGCCTTCCTGGCGACCGCGGGCCTTGGCGCCAGCCTCAGCGGCTGCTCCAGCAGCACCCCCGCCAGCGGTTTTGCCATGCTGCGCAACAGCGACCTGCCGTTTTTGCGCGCGATAATCCCGGTGTTGCTGGAAGGCGCGGCCAGCGCCGAGGTCGTGGCAGCAGGCCTTGAAGACACCCTGAAAAAACTCGATTACAGCCTGCTGCACCTGTCGCCGGAGATGTTCAAGCTGACCCAGCAGCTGTTCGATGTGCTGGGCATGGCCGTCACCCGTGGCCCGCTGACCGGCATCTGGGGCAGTTGGGAAAACGCCAGCAGCGAACAGATCCGCAACTTCCTGCAGCGCTGGGAAAACAGCTTCCTCAACCTGCTGCGCATGGGCCAGGGTTCGCTGCTCAAGCTGGTGATCATGGCCTGGTATTTCCGGCCCGAATCCTGGGCCCATTGCGGCTACCCCGGCCCACCCCAAATCTAGCCTTGAGAACCCAATCAAATGTAGGAGCAGGCTTGCCGGCGATAGCGCTAACCCTGACACACCGCGCCGCCCGGATCGCCAGCACGCCGGCTCCTACACGTCATGACCGCTGATAAAAATAAGAGAACAAGCTAATGCCCGTACCTGATGTGTTCCGCGATGGCATGGCCCGCGGCTGGAAAACCCATAACGGCGCCGCCCTCGACCAGGACCTGACCCTGGAGGCCGACGTCGCGATCATCGGCAGCGGCGCAGGTGGCGGTACCACCGCCGAAATCCTCAGCGCCGCGGGCTACAAGGTATTGCTGATCGAAGAAGGCCCACTCAAGACCAGCAGCGACTTCAAGCTGCTGGAAGACGAGGCCTACGCCAGCCTGTATCAGGAAGGCATCGGACGCATGAGCAAGGACGGCGCTATCACCATCCTGCAGGGCCGCGCCGTGGGCGGCACCACCTTGATCAACTGGACTTCGAGCTTTCGCACGCCGGATCCGACCCTGTCTCACTGGGCCAGCGAGTACGCGGTCAAGGGCCACAGCAGTGCCGAAATGGCACCCTGGTTTGAAAAAATGGAACAGCGCCTGGGCATCGCGCCCTGGGCCATGCCGCCCAGCGCCAACAACGATGTGATCCGCAAGGGCTGCGAAAAGCTTGGCTATAGCTGGCACGTGATCCCACGTAACGTGCGTGGCTGCTTCAACCTGGGCTATTGCGGCATGGGTTGCCCGGTCAACGCCAAGCAATCGATGCTGGTGACCACCATCCCCTCAACCCTGGAGCATGGCGGCGAATTGCTGTATCTGGCCCGTGCCGAGCGCCTGAAGTTCAGCGGCGACACCATCACCAGCCTCGAATGCGCGGCTATGGATGCACGCTGCGTAGCGCCCACCGGCCGCAAGATCACGGTCAAAGCCAAGCATTACGTACTGGCCGGCGGCGGCATCAACAGCCCGGCGCTGCTGATGCGCTCAGACGCGCCCGACCCGCATTCGCGCCTGGGCAAGCGCACCTTCCTGCATCTGGTGAATTTTTCTGCGGGACTGTTCGACGAGGTGATCAACCCGTTCTATGGCGCACCACAATCGATCTACTCCGACCACTTTCAGTGGCAGGACGGCACCACCGGCAAAATGTCTTACAAGCTCGAAGCGCCCCCCTTGCACCCGGCCCTGGCCAGCACGTTGTTCGGTGGTTATGGCACGCAGAACGCCCTGGACATGAGCCAGTTGCCCAATACCCACGCGATGCTGGCCCTGTTGCGGGACGGCTTCCACCCCGACAGCCAGGGCGGCAGCGTCAGCCTGCGGGGCGATGGCACGCCGGTGCTCGACTATGAGGTCTCGCCCTACGCCTGGGACGGCCTGCGCCGGGCTTTCCACAGCATGGCCGAGATCCAGTTCGCCGCCGGTGCCAAGTCGGTCAAACCGCTGCATCACGATGCTCGCTACGTCAGCACACTGGCCCAAGCCCGCAGCCTGATTGACAGCCTGAACCTGGAGTTGCATCGCACCTGCCTGGGCAGCGCCCATGTGATGGGCGGTTGCGCCATGGGCGAAGAACCGAAAAATGCCGTGGCCGACAGCCTTGGCCGGCATCACCAGCTACGCAACCTGTCGATCCATGATGGTTCGCTGTTCCCCACCAGCATTGGCGCCAATCCCCAACTGTCGGTGTATGGCCTGACTGCGCAACTGGCGACGGCGCTGGCCGAGCGCCTGAAAACCGCATGAAACCACGGTGATGACCCTCTGCAGGAGCAAGCTTGCTCGCGAAAATCGTCAACGATAACGTGGTGTTTGCAGACAGCACGCGTTGCCTATGGGCTCTTCGCGAACAAGCTCGCGCCTACAGGGGCCATGGGGGTATTCGCGGTGTCTATAGTGCTTTCTTCTGAATAAGTTGACTTGGCCGACCGGGATGGCTGCGATACCATCCGGTTCCCCAACGGACTCCGCCAGGACGACGCGATGAACCGAGTGTTGTACCCAGGTACCTTCGACCCGATTACCAAAGGCCATGGCGATCTGGTCGAACGCGCCTCGCGCTTGTTCGACCATGTGATCATCGCGGTCGCTGCCAGCCCCAAGAAAAACCCGCTGTTTCCCCTGGAGCAGCGCGTGGATCTGGCCCGCGAGGTCACCAAGCACCTGCCCAACGTTGAAGTGGTGGGCTTTTCGACGCTGCTGGCGCACTTTGCCAAGGAACAGAATGCCAATGTGTTCCTGCGCGGGCTGCGGGCGGTGTCGGACTTCGAGTACGAATTCCAACTGGCCAATATGAACCGCCAACTGGCGCCGGACGTAGAGAGCCTGTTTCTCACGCCGTCGGAGCGTTATTCGTTCATTTCCTCGACTTTGGTCCGAGAGATTGCGGCGTTGGGCGGTGATATCACCAAGTTCGTACACCCAGCGGTGGCGGATGCGCTGACCCTGCGCTTCAAGAAGTAAGACCGCTCAACCGGCGCCTGCTCGCACTGCGGGCGCCAATGCGGCACAATTGCGCGCATTAGTTTTTCAGATGCCTTGGCAGAGTGCCCTGGCAGGAGTTTCCATGTCCCTGATCATCACCGACGATTGCATCAACTGCGACGTCTGCGAACCCGAGTGCCCGAACGCTGCCATTTCCCAGGGTGAAGAGATCTACGTGATCGACCCCAACCTGTGCACCCAGTGTGTCGGCCACTACGACGAACCCCAGTGCCAGCAAGTGTGCCCGGTCGATTGCATTCCGCTGGATGAAGCCCATCCGGAAACGCAAGAGCAGTTGATGGAGAAGTACCGGTTGATTACCGGCAAGGCCTGAAACCTTGTGGTGGCTGGGCTGGCCCCATCGCAGGCAAGCCAGCTCCCACATTTGAAGGTATTCACAAGTCAACATGTGGGAGCGGGCTTGCCCGCGATGAGGCCAGCCGCAGCGCCCGCTGTCTTCAGCTCTGGCACTTGGGGCAAAACACGCTCGCCCGCTGCCCCAGCATCACATTGCGCAATTCACTCCCACAGACCTTGCAGGCCTCGCCACCCCGGCCGTAGACGAACAGTTCCTGCTGGAAATACCCCGGCTGGCCATCGCCACCGATAAAGTCACGCAAGGTCGTACCGCCGCGCTCGATGGCGGCCGCGAGAATGCGTTTGATCTCGATCGCCAGCTTCAGGTAACGCCCACGGGAAATGCCCCTGGCTTCGCGGCGCGGGTCGATCCCGGCGGCAAACAGCGCCTCGGTCGCGTAGATATTGCCCACGCCCACCACCACCGCGTTGTCCATGATGAACGGCTTGACCGCCATGGAGCGCCCGCGGGACAGCTGGAACAGCCGCTCGCCGTCAAACAGGTCGGTCAACGGCTCCGGCCCCAGGCGCAGCAGCAGTTCGTGATTGTGCGGGTCCTGGCTCCAGAGCATCGCGCCAAAGCGCCGGGGGTCGGTGTAGCGCAGGGCCAGGCCCGATTCCAGCTCGATGTCCACATGCTCATGCTTGGCCGCCGGCAGACCGACCTCCACCAGACGCAGATTGCCTGACATGCCCAAGTGACTGATCAGCGTGCCGACTTCGGCATTGATCAGCAGGTACTTGGCCCGGCGTTCCACCAACACGATGCGCTGCCCCGACAGGCGCACATCCAGGTCTTCGGGGATCGGCCAGCGCAGGCGCCGCTCACGCACCACCACACGGCTGACCCGCTGGCCTTCCAGGTGCGGCGCGATCCCGCGCCGGGTGGTTTCGACTTCTGGCAGCTCAGGCATATTCGTCTCGCGATAAAAAGGTTAGTGCGCGCCCAACTCGCGGATCGACAGCTTCATGTTCTCGAAGTCGTAGTCCGACAGGCCCACGTAATCCAGCACCAGTTGGCCGATGCTGTCCCATTCATGGTCAACCGTCTGGTTGCCCAATACCCGATAGGACGCGCAGATATGCTCGGCCATCTTCAGGATCGCCAGCAGGTTTTTCAGCGGGCTGTTGCGCGCCGACTCATCGCTGAATATCGCCAGGGCGTTGTGATGGTTGGCGATGGCATTGGTCACATGCTCCGGCAGGCGCCAGGACTTGGCGGTGTAATAACCCACCACCGCATGGTTGGTATGGAACGCGCGGTTCTCGGTATCGACCACCCGGCAATCAGGCCCCGCCTTGGCGTAGGAATCTTCCAGCACACTCATGTAGTCCGGGAACCGCTTGAGCATCAGCGGCACGCCACAATCGTGGAACAGCCCCAAGGCATAGGCTTCGTCCACCGCCTGGGCGCCGGTGCGCTTGGCCAGGGTCAGGCAGGTCATCGCCACATCCTGGGCGGTGTCCCAGAACCGGTTGAGGGTGACAATGGTGTCGTCGCTCATCTCGCCCTTGATCGACTGGGCGTTGATCAGGTTGACGATGGAACGGCTGCCCAGCAGGTTAACCGCACGCTGGATCGAGGCAATTTTGTTGCTCAGGCCGTAATACGGCGAGTTGACGATTTTCAGCAGCGAGCCGGACAGGCCCGGGTCCTGGGAGATCAACCGTGCAATCACCTCCAGATCCGGGTCGGGCATGTATTGCTCCATCTGCAAATCCACCATGATTTGCGGTTGGGGCGGCACGCTGATGCCTTGCAGGGCCTGTTGGATCTGCTCGGCGGAAAGCTCTTGGGACATATAGGTACATACTCTGGGCTAGGTGGGGATTCTAACCTCTATCTCGGTCTTTTGTGGGAGCTGGCTTGCCTGCGATAGCATCAACGCCGTACGTCAGATACACCGCGCCGTCCGCATCGCAGGCAAGCCAGCTCCCACATGAACGGATGCGCAAAGGGTATACTCCCGCTCTTTTTTCCGGAGCGACGTCATGTCCCTGCCAAGCCTGCGTCTCAAAGCCAACGCCGATCGTCGTTTGCGCAACGGCCACCTGTGGGTCTACAGCAACGAAATCGACGTGGCCGCCACCCCACTCCACGGCTTCCAGGCGGGCGACCAGGCCATCCTCGAAGCCGCCGGCGGCAAGACCCTGGGCATCGTGGCCATGAGCCCGAACAACCTGATCTGCGCGCGCCTGCTGTCGCGCGACATCAAGTTGCCTTTGGACAAGTCGCTGCTGGTACACCGTCTGAACGTCGCCCTGTCCCTGCGCGAGCGCCTGTTCGACAAGCCGTTCTACCGCCTGGTCTACGGCGATTCCGACCTGCTGCCGGGCCTGGTGGTCGACCGTTTTGGCGACATCCTGGTGGTACAGATCGCTTCGGCGACCATGGAAGCCCATAAAGAAGATGTGATCGCCGCGCTGACCCAGGTGCTCAAGCCCAGCGGCATCCTGTTCAAGAATGATTCCGCCGCACGCGATGCCGAGGGCCTCAACCGCTACGTCGAAACCGTATTCGGCCTGGTGCCGGAGTGGGTTGCCCTGGAAGAAAACGGCGTGAAATTCGAAGCCCCGGTGATCCAGGGCCAGAAGACCGGCTGGTTCTACGACCACCGCATGAACCGCGCCCGCCTGGCGCCTTACGCCAAAGGCAAGCGTGTGCTCGACCTGTACAGCTACATCGGCGGCTGGGGCGTGCAAGCGGCAGCGTTCGGCGCCAGTGAAGTGTTCTGCGTCGACGCCTCCGCCTTCGCCCTTGACGGCGTAGAGCGCAATGCCGCGCTGAACGGCTTTGCCGAGAAAATGACCTGCATCGAAGGCGACGTCTTTGAAGCACTCAAGGAACTGAAAGCCAGCGAAGAGCGCTTCGACGTGATCGTCGCCGACCCACCGGCCTTCATCAAACGCAAGAAAGACATGAAGAATGGCGAAGGCGCCTACCGCCGCCTGAACGAGCAAGCCATGCGCCTGCTCAGCAAGGACGGTATCCTGGTCAGCGCCTCGTGCTCCATGCACCTGCCGGAAGATGACCTGCAGAACATCCTGCTGACCAGCGCCCGCCACCTGGACCGCAATATCCAGATGCTCGAACGCGGCGGCCAGGGTCCGGACCATCCGGTACACCCGGCAATTGTCGAGACACGCTATATCAAGAGCATTACCTGCCGGCTGTTGCCAAACAGCTAAGCGTCCCCCCCCTGTAGGAACCGGCTTGCCGGCTCCTACAGGGGAGCGCAGTTATTCTTTTTGCAGGCCACGCGGCCTGCCTGGACGCACGCGTTTTCATTGACGACTTTCGCGAGCACGCTCGCGCCTGCAAGAAGACGGTGTAGAATCGGCCCTATTCATCGCCAGTCATCCCCGGCGGGTTTATGAGCTCAAGGCCAATGCGCACGGCGATCCCGTAACGTTTGCGGCAACTTCCGGACACACGGCCATTTTTCGGGTGTTCCAGACGTCGAAAGAAGCTCACTCCCCTTTAGTACCTGATTAGCCGCCCGGAGTGCTCAAATGCCCGATTACCGCTCGAAAACATCCACCCATGGCCGCAACATGGCCGGCGCCCGCGCACTGTGGCGTGCCACGGGGATGAAAGATGACGACTTCAAGAAGCCGATCATCGCGATTGCCAACTCGTTCACCCAGTTCGTACCGGGCCACGTCCATCTCAAGGACCTGGGCCAACTGGTCGCCCGCGAGATCGAACGCGCCGGCGGCGTGGCCAAGGAATTCAACACCATCGCCGTGGATGACGGCATCGCCATGGGCCATGACGGCATGCTGTATTCCCTGCCGAGCCGCGAGATCATCGCCGACTCCGTGGAGTACATGGTCAACGCCCACTGCGCCGACGCCATCGTGTGCATCTCCAACTGCGACAAGATCACCCCTGGCATGCTGATGGCCTCCCTGCGCCTGAACATCCCGGTGATCTTCGTCTCCGGAGGCCCGATGGAAGCCGGCAAGACCAAGCTTGCCTCCCACGGCCTGGACCTGGTGGACGCCATGGTCATCGCCGCCGATTCCAGCGCTTCTGACGAGAAGGTCGCGGAATACGAGCGCAGCGCCTGCCCGACCTGCGGTTCGTGCTCCGGCATGTTCACCGCCAACTCCATGAACTGCCTGGTCGAAGCCCTGGGCCTGGCCTTGCCGGGCAACGGCTCGACACTGGCCACCCACAGCGACCGCGAGCAGCTGTTCCTGCAGGCCGGCCGCACCATCGTCGAGTTGTGCAAGCGTTACTACACCGAGAACGACGAGTCGGTATTGCCGCGCAATATCGCCAACTTCAAGGCGTTCGAAAACGCCATGACCCTGGATATCGCCATGGGCGGTTCCACCAACACCATCCTGCACCTGCTGGCCGCCGCCCAGGAAGCCGAGATCGACTTCGACCTGCGCGATATCGACCGCCTGTCCCGACATGTGCCGCAGCTGTGCAAGGTCGCGCCGAACATCCAGAAGTACCACATGGAAGATGTACACCGCGCCGGCGGGATCTTCTCGATCCTGGGTTCCCTGGCCCGTGGCGGCCTGCTGCACACCGACCTGCCGACCGTACACAGCAAATCCATCGCCGAAGGCATCGCCAAGTGGGACATCACCCAGACTGACGACCAAGCCGTGCACACCTTCTTCAAGGCAGGCCCGGCTGGCATCCCGACCCAGACGGCGTTCAGCCAGTCGACCCGTTGGGACACCCTGGACGACGACCGTGAAAACGGCTGCATCCGCAGTGTCGAGCACGCCTACTCCCAGGAAGGCGGCCTGGCCGTGCTCTACGGCAACATCGCCCTCGACGGCTGCGTGGTGAAGACCGCGGGTGTGGATGAGTCGATCCACGTGTTCGAGGGGCGCGCCAAGATCTACGAAAGCCAGGACAGCTCGGTGCGCGGCATCCTCGCCGATGAAGTGAAAGAAGGCGACATCGTGATCATCCGCTACGAAGGCCCGAAAGGCGGCCCGGGTATGCAGGAAATGCTGTACCCGACCTCGTACCTCAAATCCAAGGGCCTGGGCAAAGCCTGTGCGCTGCTGACCGATGGTCGCTTCTCTGGCGGCACATCCGGCCTGTCCATCGGCCACGCTTCGCCAGAAGCCGCTGCCGGCGGCGCGATTGGCCTGGTGCAGGATGGCGACAAGGTGCTGATCGACATTCCGAACCGCTCGATCAACCTGTTGATCAGCGATGAAGAATTGGCTGCGCGTCGGGTCGAGCAGGACAAGAAAGGCTGGAAGCCGGTGGAGAAGCGTCCGCGCAAAGTCACCACCGCCCTGAAAGCCTACGCGCTGCTGGCCACCAGTGCCGACAAGGGGGCAGTGCGCAACAAGGCCATGCTCGACGGCCTGTAAGCCCCGCCCCTAAAAAAGCCCCGCCAAGTGCGGGGCTTTTTTTTCCTACCAAAAACACCAGAACACCGAAGATCAAAATGTGGGAGCGGGCTTGCTCGCGATAGCGGTGGGTCAGTTGATGGATATTTGACTGACACTCCGCCATCGCAAGCAAGCCCGCTCCCACATTGGTTGATCGCGTTTAACCTGTTACTGGATTTCGTCGGGCTTGACGATCACCCAGTTCTTGTCCGCCGTCACCGGCAAACCTTCCTTGGCCTGGGCCGCGGCGTGCTTGGCGATCATGCCGTTGAGCTGGGTCATGTACTTGTCCTTGCGGTTGATCCACAAATGGATGCCACCCTTGGCCACGTCCACATCGTGGAACAGCATGTAGCCGTCGCTGGTCGGTGTGTCGCCGCCGACCAGCACCGGTTTTTTCCACTCGTCGATGTAGGTGAGGATGGCCGCGTGCTTGCCGGCCATCCAGGTTGCCGGGGTCCACAGGTAGGGGGTCAGTTCCAGGCCGAGGTTAGCCTTTTCGTCATACTTGCCGGCCGCGACTTGCTTGCGTGCGGTGGTCAGCTCGCCGGTCTTGCGGTCCTTGAGCAGCAGGCTGACGCCAATCACGTTCTGCGGCTTGACGTTGTAGCCGTACTTGGGATCAGACGCGACCATGCGCACCAGTTCTTCGGAAGCGGCGGTCATCACATACACGTCGATGCCGTTTTCCATCAGCTTGTTGTACAGCTCGGTCTGGCCGGTGAAGATTTTCGGTGGCTGCACCTCCATGTTCTTCACCACGTCGCCTTCGAAGTAGGTGACCGGCACCGGCTTGCCGGAGGCCATCAGCTCATCGACGTAGCCCTTGAGCTCCTTGAGGGTGAAACCGGAAAAGACTTGGGCGACCCACGGGTAACAGACCATGTCGTCGACTTCGCACAGGCGGTAGTAGTAACTGAACAGGCTTTCCTTATGGTCGGCGGTGTCTTTGAACGGCATCAGCTTGAGCGACGGGTCGAGACTGTCGCGGGTGATCAGGCCCTTGTTCTCCATGTATGGCAACAGCGACTCTTCGAGGTCGAAGCGGTAGCTGGTGTTGTCCATGTCGAACACCGCGTAGTTACCCTTGTTGGCGTTGGCGGCAATCATTTCATTGAGTTGCTTGGCGGCGGGCGCCGGCCAGTGTTTCAACTCGGTGGCGGCCATGACCTGGCTGGCAAGCCCCAGGCATAGCGCGGCGGCAAACAGTCTCGGCGCGAGCTTCATGTGCGTTTTCTCCCTGAGTGAAAGGCATCAACGCTAGCAAATCTGTATGACAACCTTCACCACACGCACGACCGGCGACGTCCTGATCCCGCCACCCACGTACACAGGAGCGTCAACGCCTTATTCCAAAAACGACGGTCGCCATTCCATCTTGTTATTAATTCATTAGATATCAAACTGTTAGGCTTGCCGGTTCGCAATCGCAGGCTCACGCGATTGGCAGCCTTCTACTCGGAGCTTCAATGAATCTGCCGCTGATTCTCAACTTGCTGGTGTTTTTCGCCCTCTTGCTGGGCCTGGCCCAAACCCGCCGCACCCAATGGAGCCTGGCTAAGAAAGTCCTGCTCGCCCTGGTGCTCGGGGTGGTTTTTGGTGGGGTCCTGCACACCCTCTATGGTGCTGGCCACCCGGTGCTCAAGGCTTCGATCAGTTGGTTCGACCTGGTGGGCAATGGTTATGTGCAACTGTTGCAGATGATCGTGATCCCGCTGGTATTCGCCTCGATCCTCAGCGCCGTGGCGCGCCTGCATAACGCCGCGTCCCTGGGCAAGATCAGCTTCCTGACCATCGGCACGTTGCTGTTCACCACCGCCATTGCGGCGCTGATCGGTATCGGCCTGACCAACCTGTTCGGCCTCACCGCCGAAGGCCTGGTGGCCGGCACCCAGGAACTGGCGCGCCTGCAAGTGATCCAGAGTGACTACGCGGGCAAGGTCGCCGACCTGAATATCCCGCAGTTGCTGCTGTCGTTCATCCCGCAGAACCCGTTTGCCGACCTGGCCCGGGCCAAGCCGACGTCGATCATCAGTGTGGTGATCTTCGCCGCGTTCCTGGGGGTTGCCGCGCTGCAACTGCTCAAGGATGACGTGGAAAAAGGCCAGAAAGTGCTGAACGCCATCGACACCCTGCAAGCCTGGGTGATGCGCCTGGTGCGCCTGGTGATGAAGCTGACCCCCTACGGCGTACTGGCGTTGATGACCAAAGTGGTCGCCAGCTCCAACCTGCAAGACATCATCAAGCTCGGCAGTTTCGTGCTGGTGTCCTACCTGGCGCTGGGGCTGATGTTTGTGGTCCATGGCCTGCTGCTGTCGCTGGCCGGCATCAACCCGCTGCGCTTCTTCCGCAAGGTGTGGCCGGTGCTGACCTTTGCCTTCACCAGCCGCTCCAGCGCGGCAAGTATCCCGCTGAGCATCGAAGCGCAGACCCGCCGCCTGGGCATCCCGCAATCCATCGCCAGCTTCGCCGCCTCGTTTGGCGCGACGATTGGCCAGAATGGCTGTGCCGGCCTGTACCCGGCGATGCTGGCCGTGATGGTGGCGCCGACCGTGGGCATCAACCCGCTGGACCCGCTGTGGATCGCAACACTGGTGGCCATTGTGACCCTGAGTTCGGCCGGTGTAGCCGGCGTGGGTGGCGGTGCGACGTTTGCCGCGCTGATCGTGCTGCCGGCCATGGGCTTGCCAGTGGCGTTGGTAGCGTTGCTGATTTCCGTGGAGCCACTGATCGACATGGGCCGCACGGCATTGAACGTGAATGGTTCGATGACGGCGGGGGCGATTACCAGCCAGATCATGCAGCAGACGGATAAAGAATTGCTCAATGCCGATGAGCACGCTGAGTTGGCGCAGGCCTGATAGACCCCTATCGCCGGTAAGCCGGCTTCTACCATTGAACCGGTTTCGTCAATAAAACCCGATCAACTGTAGGAGCCGGCTTGCCGGCGATGCTTTCAGGCTTTTTCCCAGACTTCAAAACTGTAGGCCGGCTTGTCACCTTCAGCCGGGTTCTGCACATTCGACACCAGCTTCCACCGGTTCAAGTCAAACTCCGGAAACCACGCATCCCCCTCCGGGCTCAACGCAACCCGCGTCAGATACAGGCGATCCGCCTGCTCCAGCCCTTGCGCATACAACTGCGCGCCGCCGATCAGCATCAGCTCGTCCACGCCCTGCTCCAGCGCCCAGGCCTCGGCCCGTTCAACGGCCGCCTCCAACGACGGAAAAACGTGCGCACCTTCGAGCACCAGATCGGTCTGACGACTGACCACAATGTTCAAGCGCCCCGGCAACGGTCGACCCAGGGAGTCCCAGGTCTTGCGCCCCATGATGATCGGCTTGCCCAGGGTGGTGGCCTTGAAATATTTGAAATCCCCCGGCAAATGCCAGGGCATGCTGTTGTCGACGCCGATCACGCGGTTTTCACCGAGCGCTGCGATCAGGCTTAAAGGGAGAGTTTTTTTCATGACGACGAGAATACCAGAGGCGCGGGCCAGGGGTTATGCTCCAGGCTCACTGACACAACAGGACGGCGCGTGACTGCTCTGAACCCCCTGCACACACTCTGGCTGACGGAAACTGTGCGCCTGCGTGAAGAACACGCCGGCCCCCTGGACGACCAGGAAGCCAATCGCCTGGCCCGCAGCAGCGGCGGCGACCTGCCGACGCGTATCCAAAACCGCGCCCTGTGGCTGGCCGAGCGTGATGGCCTGACCGCCGCCCTGCACCACTGGTTGCAAGGTGCGCGTCT
The DNA here is from genome assembly GCF_000730425.1 of Pseudomonas fluorescens. Taxonomy (NCBI): domain Bacteria; kingdom Pseudomonadati; phylum Pseudomonadota; class Gammaproteobacteria; order Pseudomonadales; family Pseudomonadaceae; genus Pseudomonas; species Pseudomonas fluorescens. The sequence goes on from NZ_CP008896.1 coordinate 3,507,176, forward strand.
GGCGCTGATCGTGCTGATGGTGCTGGCCATCGTCAGCGGCGCCGGCCTGGCCTTTGCCGCGCTGGGCAACGGCCTGGCCCCGGTCAATGTGTTCTGGGCCCTGGGCAGCCTGTTGGGCTTGAACCTGATCCTGCTGCTGAGCTGGGCCCTGGGCCTGCTGTTTGCCGGCGAACACAGCGCCAGCCTCGGCCGCCTATGGTTGTGGCTCAGCGAAAAACTCGCCCGCGATGCCAAGGCCGCGCAACTGGCGCCGGCGCTGTTGTTGTTGCTCCAGCGCCGCAAGCTCAACCGCTGGGCCGTCGGCGCGCTGGTCAATGGCCTGTGGCTGCTGGCGCTGTGCAGCGCGCTGGTGATCCTGCTGACCTTGATGGCCACCCGGCGCTACGGGTTTGTCTGGGAAACCACCATCCTGGGCACCGACACCTTTGTCAGCGTAACCCAGGCCCTGGGCAGCCTGCCCGCCCTGCTGGGCTTGAGCGTACCGACGGTGGAGATGATCCGCGCCAGCGGCGACAGCGCCTTGAACATCGAAAGCGCCCGCCAGGCCTGGGCTGCCTGGCTGGTCGGGGTGCTGCTGGTCTATGGCCTGCTGCCCCGGCTGATCCTCGCCCTGCTGTGCCTGTGGCGCTGGCAACGCGGGCGAGCGGCCTTGGCCCTGGATCTCAACCTGCCCGGCTACAGCCACTTGCGCGAAGCCTTGATGCCCAGCAGCGAGCGTCTGGGTGTCAACGACGCGGCGCCAGAACAGCTGCATCACGTCAAAGGTGGCGCCAGCGAACTGCACAGCGATGGCGCCCTGCTGGTGGCCATCGAACTGGACGACCAGCGCCCCTGGCCCCCCAAACTGCCGGCCACGGTCAAGGACGCCGGCATCCTCGACAGCCGCGAATCACGCCACAGGCTGCTGGAGCAACTGACCCGCTTCCCGCCTGCCCGCCTGGTGATCGCCTGTGACCCGCGCCGCTCGCCGGATCGCGGCAGCCTCGCGCTGATCGGCGAGTTGGCCCGCAGTGCCGGCGCTACCCGCGTCTGGCTGTTGCAAGCGCCCCCGGGCCAGGCGCTGGATGCTGAGCGCCTCGGCGATTGGCACACCGCGTTACAGCAACTGGGCCTGCCCTTCGCCGATTGCGCGCCGCTTACCTGGCTGGAGACCGGTCATGACTAAACCCCTGAAACTGGCGGTGGTCGGCCACACCAACGTCGGCAAGACTTCGCTGCTGCGCACCCTGACCCGTGATGTGGGCTTTGGCGAAGTGTCCCACCGCCCCAGCACCACCCGGCATGTCGAAGGCGCGCGCTTGTCGGTCGACGGCGAGGCCTTGCTGGAGCTGTACGACACGCCAGGCCTGGAAGATGCCATCGCCCTGCTCGACTACCTCGAACGTCTCGACCGCCCTGGCGAACGCCTGGATGGCCCGGCACGCCTGGCGCGCTTTCTGGAAGGCAGCGAAGCCCGCCAGCGTTTTGAGCAGGAAGCCAAGGTATTGCGCCAATTGCTGGCGTCCGATGCCGGCCTGTACGTGATCGACGCCCGGGAACCGGTACTGGCCAAGTACCGCGACGAGCTGCAAGTGCTGGCCAGTTGTGGCAAGCCGCTGCTGCCGGTGCTCAATTTTGTCAGCAGCGCCGAACACCGCGAGCCCGACTGGCGCGAAGCCCTGGCCCGCCTGGGCCTGCATGCGCTGGTGCGCTTTGACAGCGTGGCGCCCCCCGAAGATGGCGAGCGGCGGCTGTATGAAAGCCTGGCCCTGTTGCTGGAGAGTTCACGGCCGCAGTTGGAGCGGCTGATCCGCGACCAGGAGGCCCAGCGCCAGGCGCGCCAGCAAAGCGCCGCACGCCTGATCGCCGAGCTGCTGATCGACTGCGCCGCGTGCCGGCGCAGCGTACTCACCGAAGATGAACAGCAAGCCATCAGCGACCTGCGCAAGGCTGTGCGCCAACGCGAGCAACGTTGCGTCGAAGCCCTGCTCAAACTGTTCGGCTTTCGCCCGCAAGACGCCGCCGCCAGCGATCTGCCCTTGCTGGATGGCCGTTGGGGCGACGACCTGTTCAACCCCGAAACCCTCAAGCAGTTGGGGGTGCGGGTCGGCGGCGGGATGGCCGCGGGGGCAGCGGCCGGGGCCGGTGTGGACTTGCTGGTGGGCGGCCTGACCCTGGGCGCCGCCGCCCTCGCCGGGGCGATTGCCGGCGGCGCGCTGCAAACCGCGCGCAGCTACGGCAGCCGTCTGCTGGGCAAGATCAAAGGCCAGCGCGAGCTGACCGTGGATGACAGCGTGCTGCGCCTCCTGGCCCTGCGCCAGCGCCAGCTGCTCAAGGCCCTGAACCTGCGCGGGCATGCGGCGCTGCACAGCATCAAGGTCGACACGCCGCAGGACAAGTCCTGGCGCGACGGCAAGCTGCCCGAGGCCTTGCACAAGGCGCGCGCCCATCCGCAATGGTCGTCGCTCAACCCCCACCCAAGGTTGAGCCAGGCCGAGCGCCAGGAACAGATCGAAGCCCTGGCCCAGCGCCTGGACGAGGCTTAAGCCGCCAGCAGTTGCCGGGCCTTGGCCTTCAACACCTCAAGGTCCAGCAGCGGCACATGCATTTGCTTGGCCTGCTCATCCCAATGACGCATGCGCAGGCTCACCGCGCACAGCGGGTCCTGCTCGAACGCCCGGGCCTCGGCGGCCGTCATCACCCCGCCCTGGTAATTCAGGGTGCGGCGGCTGGCTTCGCTCAGGCGTGCGTAATAGCCCGGCTGGCTGAACGTCAGATAGCGCTTGGCTTGTACGTGATACTCCACCAGTTTCGCCAGACGCTCGCTGAACCCGGCCCGACGCAGGTAATCGGCGCCCAGGCGTTCGTGGCTGACCACGCCGTAGCCGCCCATGTTCGCGCCACCCTGGCCACAGATATGCCCGATATCGTGGAAGAACGCCGCCAGCACCACTTCATCGTCGAAGCCTTCGGCCATGGCCAACTGCGCGGCCTGGGACATATGTTCGATCTGCGACACCGGTTCGCCGATGTAATCGGCGGCGCCGTGCTGTTCATACAAAGCAAAGACCTCGGCGACGACTTGCTCAGCCTGCATCACGCCTCTCCCCACAGTTCAGTGATATTGCCCTCGGCCATCGCCGGCCCCACGCTCATGCCCACGCCTGTGTGCATCAAGGCCACGCTGACACCATCGGCGGCGCGCAGGAACGAAAACGGCCCCGGCCCCCGGGAACCATAGACGCCTTGCCAGCGTTCCACGACCTGAATCTGGCAGCCCAGGGTCTGTTCGGCCAGTTCGATCATCCAGTTGTCCACCTGCTCGGCATTGAACGGTGATGGATCGCTGCCGTAATGGTGGGAATCGCCGATGATCAACTCGCCATGGGGTGTCGGGCTGATCAGCAGGTGGATGCCATGCTCATGCAGGTGCGGCGTGTCGCGCAGGATCTGCGCCTGCACGGGCGCCGCTTGCGGCAAGTCGGCGAAGGCGCCGTAGTGCACGCAACTCAGGCCGGTCAGCAGGGCATGTTGCAGGTTCAAGTCGACCTTGGGCCGCGCGCGCAACATCTGCAATTGGCAGATTTGCGGGTTGAGTCCGGCGATCTGCTCGGCCAGCAGGGTCTGGTAGTCGTGGCCGGAGCAGACAATGATCTGCTGGCCACGAAAGCTGCCGGCGGTGGTGTGCAGTTGGCCGGGCTCGATGTCGCGCACCAGGGTGGAGAAGTGGAACTCCACCTTGAGTTCGCGGCACAGGTATTGGATCAGTGCCGGCAGGGCTTCGCGCGAATACAGTTGTTGATCGTCCAGGCCATGCAGCGCGGCGCGGTGATGACGGAACTGACCGCCGTACAGGTCGTGCAGGGCCGCCCCTTGCAGCAGGTTGACGCGGTAGCCGTACTCCTTGGCGCGACCGGCACAAAAGGCGTGCAGCAGATGCTCTTCGGCCTCGGTACGAGCAAACAGATAGGAGCCATTGCGCTTGAGTTGCAGGTTCGCCAGGTGTGCCCACTGGCCCCAGATCTCCCGGCTTTGCCGGGCCAGGTCGAGCATCTGCCCGGGCGGTTGGCCGGTGACCAGCGCCTGGCCGAAATTGCGCACCGACGCGCCCAGGGGCGTGGCCGTGCGCTCGAAGACCTTGACCTTGAGGCCGCGCCTGGCGGCAGCATAGGCATGGGACAGGCCGAGGATGCCGGCGCCGATGATCAGTAGGTCGGTGTGGTGTGTCATTAAGTGATGTCCTGAATGGGAGGCCGCCATCGCAGGCAAGCCAGCTCCCACCTGTTGAATGGTGAACACCTTCAAATGTGGGAGCTGGCTTGCCTGCGATGAGGCCATCAGCCCCAACGAATATTTACTGGCCCGCCACCTTCTCCGACTTGCCGTCATAGCGCTTGCGCCATTCAGCCAGGATGTTGTCGCGGTTTTTCGAGGCCCAGGCAAAGTCGTTCTTGATCAGGCGCTGCTCGTAGTCCGCCGGCAGTTCGGTCTGTGGCTTGGCGATACCCGGCTGGGCCAGGACCGCGAAGTTTTCCTTGTACAGCTCCATCGCTGCGGGGCTGGCGGAGAAGTCGGCGAGTTTCTGTGCCGCTTCCTGGCGGGCCGTGCCCTTGATCACCGCAGTGGCTTCGATGTCCCAGCCCAGGCCTTCCTTGGGCAGGACGATATCCAGCGGCGCGCCCTGGCGCTTCAACTGCACCGCCGGGTATTCAAAGGAAATGCCGATCGGGAACTCCCCGGAAGCCGCCAACTTGCACGGTTTGGAACCGGAGTGCACGTACTGGCCGATGTTCTGGTGCAGGTCATCCATGTACTGCCAGCCCTGTTTCTCGCCAAAGGTCTGCAACCAGGCGCTGACGTCAAGAAAGCCTGTGCCGGACGACGCCGGGTTCGGCATGACGATCTTGCCCTTGTACTCAGGCTTGGTCAGGTCCTGCCAGCTGATCGGCTTGCTCAGGCCCTGTTTTTCGGCCTCCACGGTGTTGAAGCAGATGGTCGCGGCCCACACGTCCATGCCGACCCAGGCGGGTGGGTTGGCCGCGTCGCGGTAGTTCTTGCCGATCTTGTCCAGATCCTTGGGTGCGTAGCTTTGCAGCATGCCCTGCTGATCGAGGATCGCCAGGCTGGAGGCCGCCAGGCCCCACACCGCATCGGCCTGCGGGCGGGCTTTTTCCGCCAGCAGCTTGGCCGTGATGATCCCGGTGGAGTCACGCACCCACTTGATCTCGACGTCCGGGTTGGCCGCTTCAAAGGCTTTTTTGTAGGTCTTCAACTGTTCGGCTTCAAGGGCCGTGTACACGGTCAACTCGGTCTTGGCAGCAAAGGCATTCAGGCTGAACGCGGTGAGCACAGCAGCGGCGAGGGCCAGGGGCTTGAACATGGTGCGTTTCCTTGTGTGGGGCAGCGTTATTGACCGGGCGCGGTTTGGCGCCAGGCCTGGGAGCGGCGCAACAAGCCGCGTGAGGCCCACGCCAGCAGCAGCGAGACGCCGGCCGACGTGAACAGAATCAGGGTCGACATGGCCGCGGCGCCGCCAACGTTGCCGGCATCGTCCATGTTCAACACAGCGACTGCGGCGAGGATGGTGTCGGGGCTGTAGAGAAAGATCGCCGCCGACACAGTGGTCATCGCAGAGACAAACAGATAGCGCAGGATGTCCAACAGTGCCGGCAGGCAGATCGGCACGGTGACCCGCAGATAGTGGCGGTACAGCGGCGCCTTGAGCGACAGCGCAGCGGCTTCGAACTCGGCGTCGAGTTGGCGCAGGGCGGTCATGGCCGTCATCTGCGCAGTGGTCAAATAGTGAGCAATGGTGCACACCACCAGCAGCGTCATCGTCCCGTAGAGCACATGCAGCGGGTTGCCATTGAGGTTGAAAAAGAACACATAGCCCAGGCCCAGCACCAAGCCCGGCACCGCCATCGGCACGAAACTGAGCATGCGCAGTGCCAGGTTGAGGCCTTTTTGCCCCTTGGTCTTTTCCATCAGGTAAGCGCCGGTGAAGATCAGCACACTGCCGATCAACGCGGTGCACAGGGCCATGGTCAGGCTATTGCGATAGGCCAGCCAGCCACCGCCGGCGGTGTCGTTGAACTGGTAGTGATTGAGCGACAGCGACAGGTTGTACGGCCAGAACTTCACCAGCGACGAATACACCGCCATGCCGAACACCAACAGCAGCACCGTGCAGATCAACAGCACAATCGCCAGGTAGCAGCCATCCCGCAGGCGTGACGGCGCCGGCTGGAACACCTGGGCGCGACCGCTCATGGAGTCGCCGTGACGCCGACGCAGCCAGGTATCGACCGCGAAACTCAGCAGTGCCGGCACCAGCAGCACCATGCCGATCAACGCGCCGCGACCGAACTGCTGCTGGCCGACCACCGCCTTGTAGGCTTCCAGCGCCAGCACTTGATAGTCGCCGCCCACCACCACCGGCACGCCGAAGTCGGTGATGGTCAGGGTGAACACCAGGCAGAACGCCGCGAACACCGCCTGGCGTGTCGCCGGCCAAGTGATGCTGCGAAACGCCCGCGCCGGGCTGGCGCCCATGCTTGACGCCGCATCGAACAGGCGCGCATCCGCCAAAGACAGTGCCGACAGCAGGATCATCAGCGCATGGGGGAAGGTGTAGATCACCTCGCCAAGGACAATGCCCCAGAAGCCGTAGATGTTGTCTGACAGCAGGCCGCGCAACAGGCCCTGATTGCCGAACAGGTACACCAGGGCAATGCCCGGCAGCATCGACGGCGCCATCAGCGGCAGCAATGACAGGCCACGCCAGAGGGTCTTGCCGGGGATCAGCGTGCGTTGCAGGGCGTAGGCAAACAGGTAGGCCAGGGGGACGACGATGATCGCAACGCTTAAGGAAACCTTCAGGCTATTGCCCAGCAGCCAGCGGAAGTTGGCGCTGGTCAGCAGCTCACGCGCCGCCACCAGCCCGCCGCCCTGGCCGTCTTCGGCGCTGAAGCCGCGCCAGAAGATCGCCAGCAACGGCAGCAGCACGGCGACGCCCAGCAGCACCAGCAGCAGCAATTTGCCGCCCAGGACGAAGAGGCGGTCACCGATTTCGGCGCGCGAGGCCTGACGAGCCGCGCGCTGGGGTATCGGCAGAGTCATGTCAGCGGCCATCTCAGGCAAACACCTGCAGGCTGCGCGGCGGCAGCGCCACCCAAATGTCCTGGGCCCCCAGGCGTGGCATGGCTTCCGGTGCCAGTTCAGCCAGCAGCGGGTGGCCGGGCAACTGGTCCAGTTCAAAGCTCATGCGGCAACGGTTACCGAGGAAGGTGATTTCACGCACCTTGGCCGGGAACAGGTTTTCCTCATGCACCGGCGGGTTGACGCTGATCGCTTCCGGCCGGCAGAACAGGCGGCCCGACGCCGCCTTGCCACTGTCTTCGGCCAGGCGCACATTCATCCCGCCGACCTGGGCGTGGCTGGCGCTGTTGCGGCTGAACGGCAGCCAGTTGCCCTGGCCGACAAACTCGGCGACAAACGGCGTGGCCGGACGGTCGTAGATTTCCTGGGGGGTCGCGTATTGCTCCACTTTGCCGTTGTTCATTACCGCAATGCGGTCGGCCATCAGCATGGCCTCGTCCTGATTGTGGGTGACCATCAGGGTGGTGATACCCAGGCGGCGCTGCAGTTGGCGCAGTTCGGTACACAGGTGCTCGCGCACCCGGGCGTCGAGGGCCGACATCGGCTCGTCCAGCAGCAATAGCGATGGGGCCGGCGCCAGGGCACGAGCCAGGGCGACCCGCTGCTGCTGGCCACCGGACAATTGGCCGGGATACTTCTTTTCGCTACCGCTCAGGCCCACCAGCTCCAACATCTGCGCCACGCGTTTGCGCACTTCATCGCGCCCGCTGCCGCTCAGGCCATAACCGATGTTGGCTTCGACGCTGAGGTTGGGAAACAGCGCGTAGGACTGGAACAGGATGCCGTAGTCCCGCGCCTGGGGCGCCAGTAGGGAAACATCGCGATCACCCAGGTACAACTCGCCACTGTCCTGGCGTTCCAGGCCGGCGATGCAGCGCAGCAGGGTGGTCTTGCCACAGCCCGAGGGGCCGAGCAGGCACACCAGTTCACCGGCGGCGACGTCCAGGGACACATGGTCCAGGGCAGTGAAGGCGCCGAAGCGCTTCTGGATACCACGCACCTTCATCGGCGCGCCGGGGTTGAGCTGGGCTGTGTTCATGGTGGCACCTCATCAAACTGATGAAGGCCATGCTAGGGAGCAAATGCGTCCCTGTTGTGGCAGGAAGGCAAAAGCGGGTGATAGTGGTATTGGTGGATTTGGGTAAGACCATGGCCATGGGGTGTCTGGTCTGGCGCCATCGCAGGCAAGCCAGCTCCCACATTTGAATGTATTCACAGCCCCAAATGTGGGAGCTGGCTTGCCTGCGATGGCGATTTCAAAGCCACCAACGCCCTCAGAGCGGCGACATTTCCTGTGCCAAGCCCAGAAACGCCGCCGGCAGCCGCGCCCCCTTGCGCTCCTTGAGGCAGTACAGATACTCGGGGATCTGCGGTGCATTCTCGATGGTCAGCACCCGCAATTGCGGATCATGGGGCACTTCCTGGCGGGCAATGATGCTGATGCCGATATTGCGCAGCACCGCCTCGCGAATCGACTCACGGCTGCCGATCTCCAGCAGCGGGCCATAACTCACGCCGGCACCCTCGAGCATCTCCTCGGTCAGGCGCCGGGTGGTGGAGCCTGCTTCGCGCATCAACAGGGTATGCCCCGCCAGCGCACTGAGTGACACATGGTCCAGCACGGCCAACGGGTGATTGCGATGCACCGCCAGCACCAGCGGGTCGGTGCCCAGTACCCGGCGGATCAGGCGGGGATCCTCCAGCAGTTGCGAGGAGGCGGCGACGTCCACCCGGTAATCATCCAGTGCTTCAAGCACCTGCTGGGAGTTGCCGATTTCCACCGCCACTTCCACATGCGGCAAGCGTTCGCGAAAGGTTTTCACCAGGTCGAGGATGTAATAAGGCGCCGTCGCGGCGATCCGCAGCGTGCCCTGGACCTGGCCGCTGTTGCGCAGGAAAAACTCGATATCCGCTTCCTGCTGCAACAGCGCCTTGACCATCGGCAACAGCCGCGCGCCCTCGTCGCTGACGGTGAGACGGCGACCTCCGCGATAGAACAGCTCAACCGAGTACTGGCTTTCCAGATGGCGAATCTGGGTGGTCACCGTGGGTTGGCTCAGGCCGAGCTTTTTCGCCGCCTGGGTAATGCTGCCCAGGCGGGCGACCATGTAAAACGCCTTCAGCTCGGCACTCAGCACACCACCCTCTCATCGACTATTTGCGCAACAGGCGCAGACCATTGAACACCACCAGCAGGCTGACGCCCATGTCGGCGAACACCGCCATCCACATGGTGGCCATGCCCAGGAAGGTGACCGCAAGGAAGATAGCCTTGATCACCAGCGCCAGGGCGATGTTCTGCTTGAGGATACTCGACGTTTGTCGCGACAAACGTATGAATGCCGGAATCTTGCGCAAATCATCGTCCATCAGTGCCACGTCGGCGGTCTCGATCGCCGTGTCGGTACCGGCGGCAGCCATGGCAAAGCCAATTTCGGCACGGGCCAGGGCCGGGGCGTCGTTGATGCCGTCGCCAACCATGCCGACCCGGTGGTTTTTGCCGTACAGATCCTCGATGGCCTTGAGCTTGTCGGTGGGCAGCAGGTCGCCCTGTGCCTGGTCAATACCCACCTGGGCGGCAATCGCCTGGGCGGTGTGGGTGTTGTCGCCGGTAAGCATCAGGGTCTTGATGCCCAGGTCGTGCAATTGCTCGATGGCTTCGCGGCTACTGTCCTTGACCGTATCGGCCACAGCGAACAGCGCCAACGGGCCGGACTTGTCGAGCAGCAGCACCACCGACTTGCCTTGTTTTTCCAGGGCGAAGAGTTTTTCTTCAAGGGCTGGCGAGCACAGACCCAGTTCTTCTACCAGGCGATGGTTGCCCAGGTGGTAGACCTCGCCGTTGATCTCGCCACGTACTCCGCGCCCAGCCAGAGCCTCGAAGTTATCCACAGCGAGTAGCGCCAGGTTTTTATCCACAGCCGCGTTGGCTATGGCCAGCGACACCGGGTGGTCGGAGCGCCCGGCCAGGCTCGCGGCCAGGACCGGGGCGTTGTCTTGGGCGGACAACGCCAGGTAGTCGGTCTGCACCGGCTTGCCATGGGTGATGGTGCCGGTCTTGTCCAGGGCCAGGTAGTCCAGTTTGTAGCCGGCCTCCAGGTACACGCCGCCTTTGATCAGGATGCCCTTGCGCGCGGCCGCGGCCAGGCCACTGACGATGGTCACCGGGGTGGAAATCACCAGGGCGCATGGGCAGGCGACCACCAACAGCACTAGGGCGCGGTAGATCCAGTCGAACCACACCCCGCCCATGAACAGCGGCGGGATAAGGGCCACGCCCAAGGCAAACAGGAAGACTGCCGGGGTGTAGATTTTCGAGAAACTGTCGACAAAGCGCTGGGTTGGCGCCCGTGAGCCCTGGGCTTGTTCTACCGCATGGATGATGCGCGCCAGGGTGGAGTTGTTGGCAGCGGCAGTCACCCGGTACTCCAGGGAGCCGGCCTGGTTGATGGTACCGGCGAAGACTTTATCGCCGACGGTCTTCTCGATCGGCAGGCTTTCCCCGGTGATCGGCGCCTGGTCGATGGTGGATTGGCCGGCAGTGACTTCGCCGTCCAGGCCAATGCGCTCGCCGGGACGCACCCGCACGATGGCGCCCAGTTCAATGATTTTGACCTCTTGTTCGACCCAGCTACCGTCAGCCTGGCGCACCGTGGCCCGTTCCGGGGTCATCTGCATCAGGCCACTGATGGCGTTGCGCGCACGGTCCAGGGACTTGGCCTCGATCAACTCGGCCACGGTAAACAGGAACATCACCATTGCCGCTTCCGGCCACTGCCCGATCAGGACCGCGCCGGTCACGGCGATACTCATCAGCGCGTTGATGTTCAGGTTGCGGTTTTTCAGGGCAATCCAGCCCTTTTTATAGGTCGTGAGGCCGCCACTGAGGATCGACACCAGCGCCACCAGGGCCACCACCCAGGTCGGTGCGGCACTGGTGAAGTGGATCACTTCCGCCGCCAGGGCGCCCACGCCGGACAGGGCTAGCGGCCACCAGTGCTTCTTGACCGGGGGGGCTGCGGCAGGCACACCCTCCTCGATCGGGTCGGCCTGCATGCCCAGGGATTTGATGGCCTCGATGATCGGCGCGGTATTCGGCAAGTCGTGGGTCACACCGAGGATGCGGTTGATCAGGTTGAATTCCAGTTGCTGCACACCGGCCAGCTTGCCCAGCTTGTTCTGGATCAGCGTTTGCTCGGTGGGGCAGTCCATGGCTTCGATGCGAAAGGTACTCAGGCGCGCGTTGGCGCTGGGTGCCTCGGTCAACGTCACCAGGGACGGCGCCGCCGCGCCAGAACAGCAGGAGTCGCCATGGTCGTGCTTGGGCACGGGCGTTAGCTTTTGCGCGTGGCTGTGGCCGTGGTTGTGATCGTGATCGTGATCGTGATCGTGATCATGCTTGTGCGGGGTATGCAGGGAATCGCTCATTATGTCGCGTCCGTGAAGGTGCCTGTTGCCAAGTAAAGACCCTGTAGCCACTATAGGGTCAAGCACCCTTTTGGAGATTGCTGCGATGAAGATCGGTGAACTGGCAAAACTGACCGACTGCCCGGTGGAAACCATCCGCTATTACGAGAAGGAAGGCCTGCTGCCGCCACCGGCGCGCAGTGAGGGCAACTATCGCCTGTACACGCAGGCCCACACCGAGCGCCTGACGTTTATCCGCAACTGCCGCAGCCTCGATATGACGCTGGAAGAGATCCGCAGCCTGCTGGGCCTGCGCGACAGCCCCCAGGACCAGTGCGAAAGCGTGAATGCGCTGATCGACGAGCATATCCATCACGTCAAGGCGCGGATTGATGGGCTACTGGCCTTGCAGACACAACTACTGGACCTGCGCCAGCGGTGTAGCGAAGGACCGGAGATTGAGCAGTGTGGGATTTTGCAGCGGCTGGAGGTCAGCGGGAGTGTGGCAGCCAGTGAAGCGGAGCATTCACATGTGGGTAGAAGCCACGGCCACTAACTAATGTGAACGCCACCTAAATGTGGGAGCGGGCTTGCTCGCGAAAGCAGTGTGTCAGTCGACATCTTAATCGACTGATCCGCCGCTTTCGCGAGCAAGCCCGCTCCCACATTTGCCTTAGACCGCCATCGGCGCCGTCATCGGCGCATGGTGCTCGTAGCCTTGCAGCGAAAAGTCGCTCGGCTCGATCAGTTCCAGCCATTCGGGTTGGTACACCCCAGTCTTGGCAAACTCCGGCACGCGATCGCTGATCACCAGCTTCGGCGCGGCAAATGGTTCGCGCTTGAGCTGTTCGTTGAGCATGTCCAGGTGGTTTTCGTAGACGTGGGCGTCGCCGATGAAATAGGTGAACCAGCGCGGCGTGTAGCCGGTCAGGCGTGCGATCAGGCTCAGCAACGCGGCACCTTCGGTGAGGTTGAACGGCGTGCCCAGGCCCAGATCGTTGGAACGGATGTAGAGGGTCAGGGAAATCTCCCGGGTCTCGACATTCGGATGGAACTGGTACAGCAGGTGGCACGGCGGCAGGGCCATTTCATCGAGCTGGGCGCAGTTCCAGCCGTGGAACAGGATGCGCCGGCTGCCCGGGTCCTTGATGATGGTGTCGACACACTGGCGGATCTGGTCGATGGCCTTGTACAGCACCACATAGGCCTGGCCGTCTTCCTCGCCTTCGGCGATCTGGCGATAGCCCTGGGCCAGGGTCTGCTCGATAGCGGCCTGGTTGCTCAACGGGATCTGCTTGTACGCCGGCCATTTGCGCCATTGCACGCCGTAGATCTCGCCCAGGTCGTCCTCACCCTGGCGGAATGGGTTGGCCAGCCACTGCGCGTTTTCGTTGGCATTCTGGTCCCAGACCTTGCAGCCCAGGGCACGGAACTCGGCGGCGTTATTGACCCCACGCAAAAAGCCGCACATCTCGCCAATCGCCGACTTGAACGCCATTTTGCGGGTCGTGATGGCCGGGAAGCCTTCCTGCAGGTCAAAACGCAACATCGCACCGGGGAAGCTGATGGTATTCACGCCCGTACGGTTGGCTTGCTTGGTGCCGTTGTTGATGACGTGGGAAACCAGCTCGAGATATTGCTTCATGACATTACCTGTATCGGTGAAGCCCAGACCCTCAGGCCCAGGCGTTCGAATTTATAGCGCGGTGCTCTTGATCGCCTGCGGGCGATTGTAAGCCCACCAGAGCATGCCCAGGCCTGCAACAATCATCGGAATGCTCAGCACCTGCCCCATGGTCAGCCAGCCGAACGCCAGGTAGCCCAACTGCGCATCGGGCACCCGCACGAATTCGACGATGAAACGGAAGATCCCGTAGAACAGGGCGAACATCCCGGATACCGCCATGGTTGGCCGCGGTTTGCGCGAGAAGATGTAGAGAATCAGGAACAACGCCACCCCTTCCAACGCGAACTGGTACAGCTGCGACGGATGGCGCGGCAACTGTGCCGGGTCGCTGAACGGCGGGAATACCATGGCCCACGGCACGTCAGTCGGCTTGCCCCACAACTCGGCGTTGATGAAGTTACCGATTCGCCCGGCGCCCAGGCCAATCGGCACCATCGGTGCGACGAAGTCCATCAGTTGGAAGAATGACTTGCCATTGCGCCGGCCAAACCACCAGGCCGCGAGCATTACGCCGATAAAGCCACCGTGGAACGCCATGCCGCCCTTCCACACCTCGAAGATCAGCGTCGGGTTGGCCAGGTACGCGCTCAAGTCGTAGAACAATACATAGCCCAGGCGCCCGCCCACGATCACGCCCATCGACATCCAGAACACCATGTCGGAGAGCTTCTCCTTGGTCCAGGTCGGGTCGAAGCGGTTCAGGCGCCGAGAAGCCAGCAGCCAGGCACCGCCAATGCCGATCAGGTACATCAACCCGTACCAGTGGATTTTCAGCGGACCGATGGCCAGGGCCACCGGGTCGATCTGCGGGTAAGGCAGCATTGCGACTCCTCGTTAATTCATTCGTTATTGCGCACGGACCATGCCGGTGGGCGATTAAGCCTGCGTTACAGCAGTTCGATCAAATGAAGAAGTTCGCCCCCACGCCAAGCAGCCTGGCATGTTAACGGATGGGAGGCATCTGGCCCAACTTCGATACGATGGATAGCCGGCAGTTCTATGGGTAGAGTGAACAAAACACAAAAGGATCACCTTATGTGCCTGATTGTTTTCGCCTGGCGGCCTGGCCACGCTCAACCGCTGATCGTCGCGGCCAACCGTGATGAATTCTACGCCCGACCCAGCCTGCCCTTGGCCCAGTGGCCGGATGCACCGCAGGTTTATGCCGGCCGCGACCAGGAAGCAGGCGGCACCTGGCTGGGGGTGGGCGCCGATGGACGGTTCGCCGCGCTGACCAATATCCGTGACCCGCACCAGCCACCGGCGCGCAAGTCCCGGGGCGAATTGGTGGCACGTTTTCTCTGCGGTTCGCTGCCAGTTGACCACTACTTGGCCGAGGTTAACGGCAGATCGATTGAATATGCCGGATTCAACCTGCTGGTTGGAACGCCCCACGAACTGTGGCACTACAACGCCAATGAGTCGGCCCCCACGCAACTGACGGCCGGGATCTACGGGTTATCCAATGCCGGGCTGGATACGCCATGGCCAAAGCTGCTCAAGGCCAGGGCGGCGCTGGCCGAAGTGCTGGGTGATCCACAGCCAGATGCCCTGCTGGGGATTTTGAGCGACCCGCAGACCGCACCTTTTGCCGAGCTGCCGGATACCGGGGTCGGATTGGCCACGGAGAGTTTGTTGTCGAGTGTGTTTATCGCCAGCCCCAGTTACGGGACACGGGCGAGCACCGCGCTGATTGTCCATGCCGACGGGCGGCGACAAATGTTCGAACGCAGCTTTGGGCCCCATGGTGGGCGGCTGGGCGAGGTACAGCTTGAGATTTAGCGGTGTCCGGACCCGCGGCTCCTACATTGGAATGCGATCCCCTGTAGGAGCCGGCTTGCCGGCGATAGCAGCACCTCGGTGCTAGAGGGTTTTCGTCGCGGTCGGATTGATCATCCGCGCCAACCCCAGGCTCTTCAGGGCCAGTTGCAGGGAGCTGTGGATCACTTGCGGGTTGTCGATAGTCATCAGTTCCGCCAGCAGTTCCCTGGCCTTGCTCAGGTTGATCTGGCGCAGCATCCACTTGACCTTGGGCAAGTTGGTGGCGTTCATCGACAGGCTGTCAAAGCCCATGGCCATCAACAGCACCGCCGCCGCCGGATCACCGGCCATTTCCCCGCAGATACTCACCGGCTTGCCTTCGGCATGGGCATCGCGCACCACGTTCTGCAAGGCTTGCAGCACCGCCGGGTGCAGGTAGTCGTAAAGGTCTGCCACCCGTGGGTTGTTACGGTCCACGGCCAGCAGGTATTGGGTCAGGTCGTTGGAGCCCACCGACAGGAAGTCCACCTGCCGTGCCAGTTCCTTGGCCTGGTACACCGCTGCCGGAATTTCGATCATCACGCCAACCGGCGGCATCGGCACATCGGCACCTTCGTCGCGCACTTCGCCCCAGGCCCGGTGGATCAGGTGCAGCGCTTCTTCCAGTTCGTGGGTGCCGGAGATCATCGGAAGAAGGATGCGCAGGTTGTTCAGGCCTTCGCTGGCCTTGAGCATGGCGCGGGTCTGGACAAGGAAGATTTCGGGGTGGTCGAGGGTCACGCGGATGCCACGCCAGCCAAGGAAGGGGTTGTCTTCCTTGATCGGGAAATAAGACAGTGACTTGTCGCCGCCGATATCCAGGCTGCGCATCGTCACCGGTAGCGGATGGAAGGCGGACAGTTGCTCGCGATAAATCGCCAGCTGCTCCTTCTCGCTCGGGAAACGCTGGTTGATCATGAACGGCACTTCGGTGCGGTACAGGCCCACCCCTTCAGCGCCACGTTGTTGAGCACGCGCCACGTCCGCCAGCAGGCCAGTATTGACCAGCAGCGGTACCCGGTGGCCGTCGAGGGTCACGCAGGGCAGTTCGCGCAGGGCATCAAGCCCCTGGGATAGCTGGCGCTCCTCCTCGACCACTTCAGCGTACTGCTTGCGCAGCACCTCGCTGGGGTTGGTGAACACCTCGCCACGGTGCCCGTCGACGATCATCGAAATGCCGTCGACCTTGGAATACGGCAGGTCCACCAGGCCCATGACCGTCGGAATGCCCATGGCCCGGGCCAGGATTGCCACGTGGGAGTTGCCCGAACCCAATACCGAGACCAGGCCCACCAGTTTGCCTTCCGGCACTTCGCCGAGCATGGTGGCGGTCAGCTCTTCACTGATCAGGATGGTGTTGTCGGGGTAGACCAGGTTGGTGGTGCGGTCTTCCTGCAAATAGGCCAGCAGGCGGCGGCCGAGGTCGCGCACATCCGAGGCGCGTTCGCGCAGGTAGGCGTCGTCCATCAATTCAAAACGGTTGACGTGATCGGTGACCACCTGGCGCAGCGCGCCCTGGGCCCACTGGCCGGTCTTGATCACGGTCTTGACTTCATTACCGAGCGACGCGTCATCGAGCATCATCTGGTACACGTCGAACAGCGCCCGCTCTTCGGGGCGCAACTGGGTGGCCAGTTTGGTCGACAGGTTGCGCATGTCGGCGCGCACGCCTTCCAGGGCGGTCTTGAACAGTTTGATTTCAGCGTCGATGTCATCGACGGCCTTGTCGGGCACGACATCCAGGTCAGCCGGGGGCAGCATGACCACCGCAGTACCGACTGCCGCGCCCGGTGAACCTGGCACGCCGACGAACTTGGCCTCCTGGATACCCTTGCCCTGGCGACCCAGGCCACGAATCGAACCGGTGGCTTCGGCGTGGGCGATAACCCCGGCCAACTGTGCGCTCATGGTCACAAGGAAGGCTTCTTCCCCTTCATCGAACTGGCGGCGTTCTTTCTGCTGGATGACCAATACGCCGACAACGCGGCGGTGGTGGATGATCGGAGCACCGAGGAAGGAGGCATAGCGCTCTTCACCGGTTTCGGCAAAGTAGCGATAACGCGGGTGATCGGCCGCGTTCTCAAGGTTCAAGGGTTCTTCACGCGTCCCCACCAGGCCCACCAGACCTTCATTGGGCGCCATGCTGACCTTGCCGATGGAGCGCTTGTTCAAGCCCTCCGTGGCCATCAGCACAAAACGGTTGGTCTCGGGATCCAGCAGGTAAACCGAGCAGACCTGGCTGCCCATGGCTTCCTTGACGCGCAACACAATAATCCCCAACGCCGCCTTGAGATCCTTGGCGGAGTTAACTTCCTGGACGATCTTGCGCAGCGTATTGAGCATGGCTCGGGGTCGAACTCCGTCGTCAGTCGCGCGCTAAAAGGCGCGGGGCAAGCTCTTTGAGAGCGCGACGATAAACCTCGCGCTTGAATGTCACCACCTGGCCCAACGGATACCAATAACTGACCCAGCGCCAGCCATCGAACTCCGGTTTACCGGTCAAATCCATCCGCACCCGTTGCTCGTTGGAGATCAGGCGCAGGAGAAACCATTTCTGCTTCTGGCCGATGCACAGCGGTTGGCTGTGGGTACGCACCAGGCGTTGCGGCAAACGATAGCGCAACCAGCCTCGGGTACAGGCGAGAATTTGCACATCTTCGCGTTCCAGGCCTACTTCTTCGTTCAACTCGCGGTACAAGGCATCTTCAGGGGTTTCGTCGGGGTTGATCCCGCCCTGGGGAAACTGCCAGGCATCTTGGTTGATACGGCGAGCCCATAGCACCTGTCCGGCATCATTCGTAAGAATAATCCCGACATTTGGACGGAAACCATCGGGGTCGATCACGGCAACAACCTCGCAAACGCATGTCGCCGCATTGTTCCACAAAGCTTGTTGCAGCGGCAACGAGGCTGCTTACCTTATGTGCACTCTTGTGAAAAGACCGTATTCTGGACGCCTTTTTACAGACTTTTCAGCGAGTAACCGCAATGCGCCTGGCTTTATTCGACTTGGACAACACGCTTTTGGGCGGCGACAGTGACCACGCCTGGGGTGATTACCTGTGTGAGCGCGGCATCCTCGATGCCGTTGCCTACAAGACCCGCAACGATGCGTTCTACCAGGATTACCTGGCCGGCAAGCTGGACAACGCCGCGTACCTGAACTTCAGCCTGGAAATCCTTGGCCGCACCGAAATGGCCCAGTTGGACGAATGGCACCGCGACTTCATGCGCGACTGCATCGAGCCGCTGATGCTGCCCAAGGCGGTTGAACTGCTGGCCAAGCACCGCGCCGCCGGCGACACGCTGGTCATCATCACCGCCACCAACCGCTTTGTCACCGCGCCGATTGCCGCACGTTTGGGGGTAGAAACCCTGATCGCCACCGAGTGTGAGATGGCCGATAGCCGCTACACCGGGCGCAGCACGGATGTTCCGTGCTTTCGCGAGGGCAAGGTGACGCGCTTGAATCGATGGCTGGAAGAGACCGGGTATAGCCTGGAGGACAGCTATTTCTACAGCGACTCGATGAATGACCTGCCGCTGCTGGAGCAGGTAACCCACCCGGTGGCGGTGGACCCGGACCCGAACCTGCGGGCTGAGGCCCAGAAGCGTGGCTGGCCGGTAATCAGCCTGCGCGGCTGATAACGCCTTCGCGAGCAAGCCCGCTCCCACATTCGACCGCCTTCCAAAGGTGGAACTCGATCGAATGTGGGAGCGGCGGTGCGACGATTCGACTTGCTCGCGAATGAGGCCAACTCGGTCTCAAGTGTTAAACAGGTTTAGCCCCCATCAACCCGGCAATCGCCACAAACCCCACCAGGCTGACAACTGCCAGGGCCAGGGTGAATTTCGCGCTGCCCGTACCGCCCAGGCGCAGGCGGTTGAGGCGCACCACCAGCCAGAACCAGGCCAGTGCCGCCACGGTGTAGATCAGGCTGGAGCCCAGGATCCAGGTCTGCCCCAATGGCCAGCCGATCAGGTGCACCAGCCACCAGCCGGTGAATGGCATGCTCACCAGGCTTACACCCATCAACAACCAGACAAACAGCCACGGCCGGTGCAACATCACCGCCGGCCCGGCGGCGCGCTTGCGCCAGCTCAGCACGGCCAGGGCCAGGCCACTGGCCAACAGCAGCACGGTTGCCACCATGTGGATAGTCTTGAGGGTCGTCAGATATTCCATGCTCTCGATTCCTTAAAGGCCGCCCAGTCAGCGTAGTCGCTCAACCGAGAAACAGCTGATAGGCCGGGTTGTCGCTTTCATCCCAGTACGGGTAACCAATCGCTTCCAACGCCGCCGGCACCAGGTGGCGCTCGTTGGCCGGCACTTGTAGCCCGGCCACCACACGGCCGTCGGCCGCGCCGTGGTTGCGGTAGTGGAACATCGAAATGTTCCAGCGCCCGCCCAATTTGTTAAGAAAGTTGAACAAGGCCCCCGGACGCTCCGGGAACTCGAAGCGAAACACCACTTCATTGCTGACATGCGCCGCATGGCCACCGACCATATGGCGGATGTGCAACTTGGCCAGTTCGTTCTCAGTCAGGTCCAGCACCGGGAAACCCTGCTCGCAGAGGCTGGCGATCAGTGCGCTGCGCGGGTCGGTTTCCGGGTGGGTCTGCACCCCGACAAAAATGTGCGCCTCGCTGCCGGAGTGGTAGCGGTAGTTGAATTCGGTGATCTGACGCTTGCCCACGGCCTCGCAGAAGGCCTTGAAGCTGCCCGGGCGCTCGGGGATGGTCACGGCAATGATCGCTTCGCGGCCTTCACCCAACTCGGCGCGCTCGGCCACATGGCGCAGGCGGTCAAAGTTGACGTTGGCCCCCGAGTCGATGGCGACAAAGGTCTGGCCGCTGACGCCACGGGTTTCCACATACTTCTTGATCCCAGCCACGCCCAAGGCCCCGGCGGGCTCGGTGATGGAGCGGGTGTCGTCGTAGATATCCTTGATCGCCGCGCAGATCTCATCGGTGCTGACGGTGATCACTTCGTCGACATAGTCTTTGCAGATATCGAAGGTGTGCTGGCCGATCTGCGCCACCGCCACGCCATCGGCAAAGATGCCCACGGCCGGCAGTACCACGCGCTCGCCTGCCGCCATGGCAGCCTGCAGACAGTTGGAGTCGTCCGGCTCGACCCCGATGATCTTGATCTCCGGGCGCAGGTACTTCACATACGCCGCGATCCCGGCAATCAGGCCACCACCGCCCACCGGGACGAAAATCGCGTCCAGCGGCCCCGGATGCTGGCGCAGGATCTCCATCGCCACGGTGCCCTGCCCGGCAATGGTGTGCGGATCATCGTAGGGGTGGATGTAGACGTAGCCTTTTTCGTCGACCAGCTTGAGCGAATACGCCAGCGCTTCCGGGAAGGAGTCACCGTGCAGTACCACTTTGCCGCCACGGGAGCGCACGCCTTCGACCTTGATTTCCGGCGTGGTCTTGGGCATCACGATGGTGGCCTTGACCCCCAGCACCTTGGCCGCCAGGGCCAGGCCCTGGGCGTGGTTGCCCGCCGACGCGGTGACCACGCCACGCGCACGTTCTTCGGCGCTCAGTTGGGTCAGCTTGTTGTAGGCGCCGCGAATCTTGAAGGAAAACACCGGCTGCAAGTCTTCGCGCTTGAGCCAGACCTTGTTGCCCAGGCGCTCGGAGAGCTGGCGGGCGATCTGCAACGGGGTTTCCACGGCAACGTCGTAAACGCGCGAGGTGAGGATCTTCTTGACGTACTGTTC
Source organism: Pseudomonas fluorescens (assembly GCF_000730425.1). NCBI lineage: Bacteria > Pseudomonadati > Pseudomonadota > Gammaproteobacteria > Pseudomonadales > Pseudomonadaceae > Pseudomonas > Pseudomonas fluorescens. The sequence continues at coordinate 3,527,942 of NZ_CP008896.1, forward strand.
GAGCATCGGAAAGCATCACTGGGCGGGTTGGGCAGGGCCGAGGAGTCTAACCCGCCTTTTGGCCGGACGACCACACGAATCCAGAGGTTTTGTTGGGTTATACTCGCGCCCTCGATAACTCCCCGCCCGTTCCGGAGCCCGCATGACCCAGGATCAACTCAAACAGGCAGTGGCCCAGGCCGCCGTCGATTTAATCCTTCCTAAACTCGACGATAAAAGCATCGTCGGTGTTGGCACCGGCTCCACCGCCAATTGCTTTATCGATGCGCTGGCCCTGCACAAAGGCGCATTCGACGGCGCCGTGGCCAGTTCCGAAGCCACCGCCGCACGCCTCAAGGGCCATGGCATTCCAGTGTATGAGCTCAATACGGTGAGCGACCTGGAGTTCTACATCGACGGCGCCGATGAAAGCGACGAGCACCTGAACCTGATCAAGGGCGGCGGCGCAGCCCTGACCCGCGAGAAAATCGTCGCCGCCGTGGCCAAGACCTTTATCTGCATCGCCGACGCCAGCAAGCTGGTGCCGGTGCTCGGCCACTTCCCGCTGCCGGTGGAAGTGATCCCCATGGCCCGCAGCTACGTGGCCCGCGAGCTGGTGAAACTGGGCGGCGACCCGGTGTACCGCGAAGGCGTGCTGACCGATAACGGCAACATCATCCTCGATGTGTTCAACATGCAGATCACCAACCCGGTGGCGCTGGAGACCCAGATCAATGGGATCGTTGGCGTGGTCACCAATGGGCTGTTTGCCGCACGTCCTGCGGATGTGCTGCTGCTGGGTACCAGTGAAGGCGTGAAAACCCTCAAGGCCTAAGTACACGCAGAACCCCTGTGGGAGCGGGCTTGCTCGCGAATGCGGTGCGCCAGTCACCGAACTGCTGGCTGACACACCGCATTCGCGAGCAAACCCGCTCCCACATTTTTGACCGCGCTCCGTTCGATGGATATGTAACAAAAACGCTACTTTTCGCAGCAGCCTCTCCCCCGCCCGCCCCAATTTGTGCGCCACGTCACGGCAACCCCCGCCGTATCTGGTATCAAATCCGTTACAACTTATAGCCAGGCGACCCCCTCTTCCAACAACGCGCCAATTCGCGACCGCCCCATGGAATGAGGCGCGCATTGTGCAATCGGTCCCGCCGAGCAACTCCCTCAACCACCTCAAGGAAGACCTTGTGATCAAGCCCCTAGCTCTCGCTGTCAGCGTTGCCTGTGCCCTGCTGTCGACTCAATCCAATGCCTACGACTATGGCGAGCACGCCAATATCACCCTGGAAAAGCTGATCACCGACTACCCCGGCCGTTATCGCGGCACAGCCAACTTTGCCGGGGCCGCCGACTGGATGCAGAGCCAGATGGGCAGCGCCTATAACATCAGCCGCCAGGACTTCACCTGGAACGGCGGCAGCCGCGCTTCGCAGAACGTGGTGGCCTACGCTGCCGGCACCAAGCCCCAGTACGTGGTGATTGGCGCACACTTCGATACCTACTTCGGCCGGCCAACCCTGCAAGGCCTGGACGACAACGGCTCCGGCGCCAGCGTGTTGACCGAAGTGGCGAAGAACCTCGGCGGCCTGCAACTGGAAAACGGCTTGCAGATCGTCGGCTTCGGCGCCGAAGAGGAAGGCCTGCGCGGCTCCCGGGCGTTTGTCGATTCGTTGAGTGCCAGCCAGCGCGCCAATATGCTGGCCATGATCAACCTCGACAGCCTGATCACCGGCGACAGGATGTACGCCCACGCCGGCCAGAACAGCACCGCCAACCCGGCCCTGGCGTCGTTGCGCGAGCATACGTTCCAGATCGCCAAGGAACTGAACATCAACCTGTTCACCAACCCCGGCCTGGACGCGCAATACCCCGCCGGCACCGGCTGTTGCAGTGATGGCGAAGCTTTCGAGGCGCTGAGCATCCCTATCCTGTACATCGAAGCCACCCACTGGGAACTCGGTGACCTGGACGGCTACACCCAGACCAACAACCCGGCAATCCCCGGCGGATCCACCTGGCACGACCCCAACGAAGACAACAAGACCGTCCTGACCAACGCCTTCGGCCAGGCACGCATCGACCAGCGCCTGCGCGACTATTCGCGCCTGCTCAGCCGCCTGGTGCTGGAGCTGACCAATGCCGACCTGATGGCCTCCACCTCCTCGGGCGGCGCCGTCGCACGCAACATGCAAGACAACCTGCAACGCCAGCACCAGGCCATGGTGCGCCTGCATGACCGGCGCTGGCTGACCCTGCAATCGGCCAGCCGCGAAGTGGGCAGCTTCGATGGCGAGATCGGCGTGGACGGCGAATACAACCCAGACAGCGGCTTCGACGCCGCCCCCAACCCCGAGGCCCGGCGCCTGGGCCTGCATGCCCTGGGCGACTATCAACTGAGCAGCAGCCTGAACATCGGCGCCAGCCTCAGCTACCTCAACGGTCGCGACAAACTGGAACACCGCGGCAAGCTGGAAAGCGACACGTGGCAAGCCGCAGTCTATGCCTTGTTGAACGATGGTGGCCCAACCTGGCTGGCCGGCGACCTGAGCGTGGGCCACAGCAGCTTCGACTCAAAACGTAACCTGGTGATCCAGGCCAATGGCGGCCCTGTATTGCTTAACCAGCAGTTGACCGGCGAGACCGATGCCTTGTCCCTCGGGGCCCGGGTGCTCGGTGGTTATGACTTCGATTTGGGCACGATCAAGACCGGGCCGTTTGCCGGGCTGGACTACAGCCACTCGCGCATCGACAAGTTCCGCGAGAAGCAGAACCTGCGCACAGCCCTTGAATATGAAGAACAGTCCTTCGACTCTCTGGAAGCCAGTCTTGGCTGGCGTGTGCGCGGTGCTGTGGCACTGCCTTACGGCCTGAGCCTGATGCCTTATGGCGACATCGCCTGGGTCAAGGAACTGGCCGACGGTCGCCTGGATGATCTGGACCTGACCGCCCGCGCCGACGGCCAGGTGCGCACCGCCAGATTGGGTTCTGTAGACAAGAGCTTTGGCCGCGCACAGGTCGGCAGCCAGTTGGCAATCACCCCGCAGCTTGGGGTGTACGCCGAAGTGAACGGGCGCCTGGGCCATGCCGAAGGCAGCCAGACCGGTTATTCGTTGGGCGTGCAGTGGATGTTCTGATTCCCTGACCTTGTAGGAAGCCGGCTTACCGGCGATGGCGGCCTCAAGATCGCCATCGCCGGCAAGCCGGCTCCTACAGAGGTCGGGGTGTTATGGCGACGGCTTCTTGAAGACGTAGAACAGGTTCGGCTCACTGACCAGATAGAGCGCGCCATCGTCATCCATCGCGATGCCCTCGGCCTGGGGCACGCGTTTCTTCAGGCCATGGCGCCCCTTGAGCAATGACAGGCTGCTCAAGGGGCGGCCGTCGATGTCCAATTCCAGCACCAGATACGACTCATCGGACAGCGCCAGCAGGTGACCGCTGCGCTCGTCGTATTGCAGGCTGGACAGGTCGCGCACAAAAAGCCCGGCATCGCGCCGGGGATTGTTGACGACGTGGACCGAGTAGGTTTTTTCTGGTTTGAAATGGGGAAAACCGTGCACTTCATAAATCAGCATCGGGTCCCGTTCCTTGGCGACAAACAAGCGTTTGCCCACCGAGTCATACGCCAGCCCTTCAAACCCTTTGTTACCCTTCAGGTGTACGCCCAGGGTCATCTGCTCGGCATCAGCCGCGTCGAGGAACTGCGTGTCGTCCTCCAGATGAATCTTGATCAAGCGTTGCTGGCGCTCATCGCTGATCACATACGTGTTCTCGCTGATGAACTCCACCGCTTCGGCATCGCCAAAACCCACCAGGTTAATACGCCGCAGGATGTTGCCGTCCAGGGACAACTCGATCAATTCGGCGTTTTGATTGGTCACGGTAAACAGGCTCTTGCGCACCGGATCAAAGGTCAGCGCCGAGACATCATCGTCCAGGCCCTCGATCACCCGGGCTTCCAGCACCACCTGATAATCCGCCAGGCCGATGGAGCGTTCGTCCGCCGGCTGGCGCCAGGCCTGCCAGTTGAACCATGCCCGCTCGAACAGACGAAACTGCTGCGCGACCACTCCCCCGGCAACCAGAGCGATCAGCAACAAGATAAGAAGGGCAGGTTTGGGGCGGGCAAATCGACGCATGGGGGGCTGGCTCAAAGTCAAAACTGGCAAATGAATATCACAGCAGTCTGAATTTAAACTTAAACGCCCCTCACTGTCTGGCCAATGCCGCTCCTAGAGAACAATCCGACGTAATCAGTCGGCTATTTCCGCTTCTCGAAGCGGTAGAACAGATTGGGCTCGCTGACCATGTACAGCGTGCCGTTCTCATCCATGGTGACGCCTTCGGCACGTGGGATGGTTCTTTTCAGGCCATTGAAACCACCCAACACCGTCATAAAGCTGACTTGCCCGCCTTTTTCGTCCAGCTCCAGCAACAGGTTCGAGTCAGCAGACAGTACCAACAGGTGGCCGGTACGCGGATCGACGCTCAGGGCCGAGAGGTTGCGGATATCCAGCTCGGAGCTGGGCAACGCCTGCTTGTCGCCGGCCAGGATCTGGCTGCCGTCGCTTTTCCAGGTAAACAACTGCGCTGGCCGTTCAAAACCCAAGACCAGCTGTTGATTACGCTTGTCCCAAGTGATGGCCTCGAACGCCTTGTTCTGGTTTTCGGAGGGGCCCAGGTCGTAGCTGGGGAAGTCAGCGAAGGCCAGCTCACGGGTGTCGGCATCGACCTTGACCAGCGTCACGCTGTGCCTGCGCTCATCCACGATGGCCAGCACGCCGTTTTCCATGACGGTCACGCCTTCCGGGTTGCTCCAGCCCACCAGAGGAATCTTGCGCAGTACATCGCCCTGCAGGTTCAGCTCCACCAGGAACGGGTTGCGGCCCATGACCGCGAACAGGGTCTTGGTCCTGGGGTCGTAGGCCAAATCCGAAGCTTCATCCTTTTCCATGCCGGGCAACGGCTTGGCGTCGATCACGGCCTGGTAGTCCGGGAGCCAGACACTCTCCTGGCGCTCGACCGGGCTTTCAAAACGCTCCAATACCCATAACGCGCCCCGGTCATCCCAGTGCATCAACCAGGCAATCCCATACAGGATCGCTCCGGTCAGGAGTAGCCAGGAATACCAGCGCATGCTCAGGCGAAGGGTGGGTTTCACAGAAGGGAGAGGCACGGCCATGGAGGCATTCCAGATAATCGGCTGTAAGTGATAGCCCAGGCTCAGAGCGCCTGCGTGCCATATGGCCGAGGATTATCCGGATGGCGTGTGAAAAAAATGCAATGCCCCGATTTGCGGGGATAAACGCCAAGCCCTTGTAGGAGCCGGCTTGCCGGCTCCTACATAGGGTATGAGGTTAGCGTACGGTGCTTTCGAAGCGGCTGACGCCCGGCAGTTCCAGCACCAGTTCGTCACCCACCTCCAGCGGGCCGACACCGGCAGGCGTACCGGTGAGGATCACATCACCGGCCTGCAGCGAAAAGCAACCGGCCATGTGCTGGATCATTGGCACAATCGGGTTGAGCATGTGCGAGCTGTTGCCGTCCTGGCGCACCTGGCCATTGATGGTCAGGCGGATGCCGATATCGGCCAGGTCCGGGAACATGCTACCCACCACGAACGGTGCAATCACTGCCGCCCCGTCGAAGGACTTGGCGATCTCCCACGGCAGGCCCTTGGCCTTGAGCTCGGCCTGCTTGTCGCGCAGGGTCAGGTCCAGGGCCGGGGCGAAGCCGGAGATGGCGTCCAGCACTTCTTCACGACTCGGAGTTTTCGACAAGGGTTTGCCGATCAGCACCGCGATTTCCGCTTCGTAGTGCACCGAACCGCGTTCGGCTGGAATGGCAAAGCCACCTTCCAATGGCACCACGCAACTGCCCGGCTTGATGAACAGCAGCGGCTCGGTCGGCACCGGGTTATCCAGCTCCTTGGCGTGTTCGGCGTAGTTACGCCCGATGCACACCACTTTGCCCAGTGGAAAGTGGATATTGGTGCCGTCGACGTACTTATGCTGATAGCTCATGGACCACTGCCTCTTTGGTGATGGTTAAACAGCGAAGATCTTGCCCGGGTTCATGATCCCGTTCGGGTCGAACACGGCCTTCACAGCCTTCATGTATTCGATTTCAACCGGGGAGCGGCTGTACGTCAGGTAATCGCGCTTGGTCATGCCCACGCCATGTTCGGCGGAGATCGAGCCGTTGTACTTCTCGACCGTCTCGAACACCCATTTGTTGACGGTGGCGCACTTGGCGAAGAACTCGTCCTTGGACAGGTTTTGCGGCTTGAGGATGTTCAAGTGCAGGTTGCCGTCACCGATGTGGCCGAACCAGACAATCTCGAAATCCGGGTAGTGTTCGCCGACGATCGCGTCGATTTCCTTGAGGAATGCCGGCACTTTCGACACGGTGACCGAGATGTCGTTCTTGTACGGCGTCCAGTGGGAGATGGTCTCGGAGATGTACTCGCGCAGCTTCCACAGGTTATGCAACTGGGTTTCGCTCTGGCTCATCACGCCATCCAGCACCCAACCCTGTTCGACACAGTGCTCGAAGGTTTCCAGGGCGTGGTTGGCCACTTCTTCGGTGGTGGCTTCAAATTCCAGCAGGGCGTAGAACGGGCAATCGGTTTCGAACGGCGCCGGCACATCGCCACGCCCGAGGACTTTGGCCAGGGCCTTGTCGGAGAAGAATTCGAAAGCGGTCAGGTCCAGCTTGCTCTGGAACGCGTGCAGCACCGGCATGATCGAGTCGAAGTCGGCGGTGCCCAGGACCATGGCGGTGAGGTTTTTCGGTGCCCGGTCCAGGCGCATGGTGGCTTCGACCACAAAGCCCAGGGTGCCTTCGGCGCCGATAAACAGCTGGCGCATGTCATAGCCGGTGGCGTTCTTGATCAGGTCGCGGTTGAGTTCCAGCACATCGCCCTTGCCGGTGACGACCTTCAAGCCGGCCACCCAGTTGCGGGTCATGCCGTAGCGAATGACCTTGATCCCGCCGGCATTGGTGCCGATATTGCCGCCAATCTGGCTGGAGCCGGACGAAGCGAAGTCCACCGGGTAGTACAGGCCGTTTTCTTCGGCGACGTTCTGCAATTGCTGGGTAACCACGCCCGGTTGGCACACGGCGGTGCGGTCCGTGAGGTTCACATCGAGGATCTGGTTCATGTAGTCGAATGACACCACCACTTCGCCATTCGCCGCCACGGCAGCGGCCGACAAACCGGTACGCCCGCCCGAGGGCACCAGCGCCACCTGGTGCGTGTTGGCCCAGCGGACAATGGCCTGCACCTGCTCAATGGTCTTGGGGAAGACAATAGCGCTCGGTGCGGGGGCGAAATGCTTGGTCCAATCCTTGCCGTAAGCCTCCAGGGAGTCGGCGTCGGTCAGCACTTTGCCGGGCTCAACCAGGGTCTTTAGCTCATCAATCAGGGCAGGATGGGTCATCGACAGAACTCTCGAACAATTCATGGTCATCCTGAGAACGCTTCACGTCGCAGGAATGAGTGTTTAGCGGGGCGCGTATGCTAGCATACCGCCCCCGCAGGACAGAGCCCAAGGGCGTTTCTGCGGTGACGGCTTTCCTGCCGTCCGGGTCAGCTTAAGTGATCCGATTCCCTGCCATTTTTCTCCGGGATACAGGTTTACGCAGATGAGCAAGACTTCTCTCGATAAGAGCAAGATCAAGTTCCTTCTTCTGGAAGGCGTCCACCCATCGGCCGTCGATGTCCTAAAGGCCGCCGGGTACACCAGCATTGAGTACATCACCAGTTCTCTGCCGGAATCCCAGCTCAAGGAAAAGATCGCCGACGCGCACTTTATCGGCATTCGCTCCCGCACCCAGCTGACCGAAGAGATCTTCGATCATGCCAAGAAGCTGGTGGCGGTCGGCTGTTTCTGCATCGGCACCAACCAGGTCGACCTCAATGCGGCGCGCGAGCGCGGTATCGCGGTGTTCAACGCCCCGTACTCCAACACCCGCTCCGTGGCGGAGCTGGTATTGGCCGAGGCCATCCTGCTGCTGCGCGGTATCCCTGAGAAAAACGCTTCCTGCCACCGTGGCGGCTGGATCAAAAGCGCGGCCAACTCCTTCGAAATCCGCGGCAAGAAGCTGGGTATCGTCGGTTACGGCTCGATTGGTACCCAACTGTCGGTACTGGCTGAAGGCCTGGGGATGCAGGTGTTCTTCTATGACACCCTGACCAAGCTGCCCTTGGGCAACGCCACCCAGGTGTCGAGCCTGACCGAACTGCTGGGCATGTCCGATATCGTGACCCTGCACGTCCCGGAAACCGCTGAGACCCAGTGGATGATCGGCGAGAAGGAAATCCGTGCCATCAAGAAAGGCGGGATCCTGATCAACGCCGCACGCGGCACCGTGGTCAAGCTGGACGCCCTGGCCGACGCGATCAAGGACAAGCACCTGATCGGCGCCGCCATCGACGTGTTCCCGGTGGAGCCGCGCTCCAACGACGATATCTTCGAAAGCCCGCTGCGTGGCCTGGACAACGTGATCCTGACCCCGCACATCGGCGGCTCCACCGCTGAGGCCCAGGCCAACATCGGTCTGGAAGTGGCGGAAAAGCTGGTCAAGTACAGCGATAACGGTACGTCGGTGTCCTCGGTCAACTTCCCGGAAGTGGCCCTGCCGGCTCACCCTGGCAAGCACCGCCTGCTGCACATCCACCAGAACATCCCGGGTGTGATGATGGAAATCAACAAGGTCTTCGCGGAAAACGGCATCAACATCTCCGGCCAGTTCCTGCAGACCAACGAGAAGGTCGGCTACGTGGTCATCGACGTCGACGCCGAGTACTCGGACCTGGCGCAAGAGAAACTGCAGCACATCACCGGCACCATCCGTAGCCGCGTATTGTTCTAAGGTTTGCAACGCACCACGAAAAAGGGAGCCCCGCGGGGCTCCCTTTTTTGCGTCTGAACAAATCTTACTTGACGGTAACAGTGATCACTTTTGAGGCTACAGTAGGTTCGAACTGACGATGCACGTTATCGCCCGCCACCAGTTGCAAGGTGTGCTTGCCGGGTGCCAGGGTCAGTTCAGTCTTGGTTTGCGCCTTGCCGAAGTGGATCACCGTATCGGTGGCGGGGATCGGCTGACTCGGATCAGGCAGTTGTGCCTGGTCGACCAGCAGGTGGTGGTGGCCAGCACCAGGGACTTGTTTGTCGATGGGCTCCAGGTCCATGCCCTTGATGCCGAACTCAACCGTGAAGGTCTTGTCGACCGTAGCGCCATCCTTGGGCGAAACAATGAACACTTCAGCCCCTTTGGGCGCAGGCGTACGCGGGATATCCGCCGCAGATGCCAGCATGGAAGCCCCCAGCAGCAGGCTGGCCAGGGTTGCACGAGACAAAATGGCTTTCATTAACTTCTCCAGTTTTTCTGTGAAATCTGTAGGGTTATGACAACTTAGTGACGAAACGTTGTCCAAGGCACTCGACACCATAGCAAAGCGAGCCTGAACCGCGTCTCGCACCTTCGAATTCTTTAGGAGTGACCATGCGCTTTTTGCCTGGCCTGTTACTTTTGCTGCCTTTGCTGAGCCCCTTGGCTCACGCCGAGCTGTTCGACGACGTGTTTGACCGTGGGGAACTGCGCATTGCCCTGGAGGCCGATACGCCCCCCTTCAACTTCAAGGAAGGCGACAAACTCACCGGTTTTGAAGTGGAACTGGGTGAGTTGCTGGCTCGGGAAATGGACGTGCGCGCTTCCTTCATCACCACCGACGACAGCGACTTGCTGCCCGGGGTGGAGAGCGGCAAGTACGACGTGGCAATCAACCATATCGCTGTGACTCCTGAACTGCGGAATCGTTTCGACTTCAGCGTGCCTTACAGCTACGCCAACGCCCAGATGATTGTGCACAAGCAGCAAAACCGCCTGCTGAACAACCTGGACACGCTCACCAGCAGCCAATTTGCCGCAAAGCCCAGCGACGGCGTGGATCTGCGCAGCCGAGCCGATGCCAAGGCCACATTGACCCTGGCCATCCCGTTCCAGAAGGGCAACCCGGCGTTCAAGTCGAGCCTGGACAAGGCACTGGAGCGGATCAAGGCCGATGGACGGCTGACCGCACTGTCGGAAAAGTGGTTTGAGGCGGATACCAAAAAAACCACCCAATAACCAATGTGGGGAGGGCTTGTGTGGGAGCGGGCTTGCTCGCGAAAGCGGTGTATCAGTGCCAGATTTGTTGACTGACATACCGCTTTCGCGAGCAAGCCCGCTCCCACAAAAAGCCCGCTCCTACAATGGATTCAGGTGGGGCTTGAGAGTTGGGCCAGGGCAGCGGCGGCCTCAGCCAACTCCAACTCGCTGAACACCTGCACCCCATGGCGTTTGAGCAACGCCGCCGTCACCCCTTCGCCCGCGACTTTCACCCCAGTGAAGGTGCCGTCATAAGTCAGCAGGTTGCCGCATGACGGACTGTTGGCCTTGAGCACGGCGATGCGGATGCCATGGCGCTGCACCAGGGCCAGGGCCTGCCGCGCCCCCTCCAGGAAGGCTTCGCTGAAGTCCTCGCCATCGGCGGTCAGCACATGGGCGCGGCCTTCCCACACATCCACCCCCTGCCCGCCCGGAATCTCGGCAGGCGGTCGTGGCGTCGGCAGGCCGCCAGCCACCTCCGGGCACACCGCAACCAACCGGCCTGCGGCCTGCCAGGCAGCCAGTTGGTCAAACGGCCCGCTGGCGCCACCGTCATACCGCACGCGGTGCCCCAACAGGCAGCGGCTGACCAGCATCTTTTCCATGCTCAAAACGGCTCATTGCCCCGCCGGCGAAACCAGCCCGTCAGGGACAGGCGTTCGCGGTGGGCAGGCAGGACTTCATGGGGCACTTCCCCCGACAGGAACACCACCAGGCAACCGCCGGCGGGGTCCACATCGTATTCAATGCCATCCTTGAGGTACATGCGCAACTGGCCGCCGTGCTCGGGCAGCCAGTCCTGGTTCAGGTAGACCACCGCCGAGACCATGCGCCGATCATCGTCACGAAAACGGTCAAGGTGCTTGAGGTAGAACGCCCCCGGCGGGTACATGGCGAAGTGACACTCGAACTCTTCCAGCCCCAGGAACAGCCCCCTGTTCATCGCCAGCCGCAGGCTGTCCATCAACGCCAGATAGCGGTCACAGATGATCGCCTGGCCGGGCTCCAGCCATTGGATATGGTCGCCACGGATCCCCTCGCGAATCTCCTGGGCCGGCCCGCGCCCGATTGCGGCCGGTGCCAATTCACCTTCCGCGGCACGTTTATGGCACTCAGCCGCCAGTTCCAGGGTCAGAGCCTCTGGCAAGAAGATGTTCTGCTGCGACCAGCCTTTCACGGCCAGGTCGTCGACGATGCGTAGCAGCAGCGGGTCATCAGGGGATATTTGCATGGCGCGCATAGTATCCATCCGCCTGGAAAACCGACAGCGCCGCCGAGCGCCTAAATACACTTTAGTCAGGCAATTGATAGGACTTCTCGACAAATCCTACGCCCGACACGGACAATAGTGGCCGACTGACAGGAGTCCCTATGCGTCGTTTGTTTTTATCCTTGCTGATGTTCTGCGTGTCGCCCGCCTGGGCAGACAGCCATGACCAGTTGTACGCGGTCGCCGGCTGGCCGGAACAACGTGCGCATTTCAATGACGCCTTGAGTGCCGCCCAACAGCGCTACCGCAACAGCTTGCCGCCAGCGGTGTATCAGGCGCTGGTGGACAACAGCAACAAACGCTTCGCCCCCAAGGCCATGGATCAGCGCGCCGAAGCCCAGTTGCGCCAGAACCTGGCGGACCCCAAGCCGGCGCTGGCGTTTTTCCAGTCACCTCTGGGGCGCAAGATTGTCGCCGCCGAGTTGCTGGCGACCCGGCGCGACCAGTTGGCCAAGAACGCCCAGGGCTTGCCGCAGATCCAGGCCGACGCCACCCGCAGCCTGATCATCGGCCACCTGGCCCAGGCCCTGCCCGCCCGCGAAGCCGGGGCCGAGGTCAGCCTGGCGATTGCCGGCGTGGCAGCGGACAGCCTGAGCCAGATGATCCCCGGCCTGCTGGGCGGCGGCCAGGCACAAAGCATGCTCAACGGCCAGCGTGAGCGGCTGATGCAGCAGATCGGCAATGACCTGAACAACACCTTGCTGTACGTCTATCGGGATCTGTCGGACCCGGAGCTGGAAGAGTTCGCCACCTTTGCCGAATCGCCGGAAGGCAAGGCGTATTACCAAGCGGCGCTGGCAGCGATCCGCGCCGGCCTGGCGGTCGGCCAAAGCACCTCCAGCCTGGCCCCATAGCCGGCTCCTACAAAGGGGGCGTGTCAGGTCAGGTGATCGGTGAGGAACTTGAAGTAGTGCGCGCGGATTTCCGGCAGCTCATTGGCCAAGTGATGCCGCCCACGCGGCAATATCAAGATCTGCGGCTGATCAAACTTGCTGCGCAGCACCTGCAGATTGTGCTGCCAGTCCACCGTCATATCCTCTTCTCCCTGCACGATCAGTGGCCGCCGCGTGCTGCGCGGCGCGGCCTCGATGCGTTTGATCCAGCGCGCCAGCGCGCCCACCCAGGCCGTCGGCAACTGCCGGGGCTGCAACGGATCGGCCTCAAGGAACGGACGAAACGCCGGGTCATTGCTGTTATCACTGAAGCGCCGGGCAATGCCTTTGACGAACGGTTTGAGCAGGTAATAGCTGAGCTGCGACCAACCCCAGGCCCGCGGCCTGACCAGCGGCGACAACAGGAAGGTCTGCCCTTGCGCCGGGCTGCCCGGGCCATGGTTGAGCAGATGGTCCACCACAATCGCCCCGCCAGTGCTCTGCCCGAACAGATGCCAGGGCTTGGGCAGTTGCAGCGCGTCGGCCTGTTCGAACAGGCCCCGCACCACGTGCTGGTACACCGCAAAATCATCGATGCTGGCGCGCTCGCCGCTGGACAGGCCATGGCCCGGCAAATCACAGGCGATCACCACAAAACCCTGGTCCAGCCCCCACTCCACCACATTGCGGTACAGCCCCATGTGGTCGTAGAAACCGTGGAACATAAACAGTGTGGCCACCGGTTGCGCCGGCCACCAGACCTGGCTGACCACCTCGAACCCCTCCACCTCGAAACGCCCCAGGCGGCTGCGCACCGGCGTTTTGCGCCCAGCCAGGTCCAACCCATAGAAGCGCTGGTAGACCCTGGCCTCGGCCGAAAGCGCCTGCGCGTCCACCAGGGGCCGCAAGCTTTCGCGCAGATGATCGGGGTCAAAGGTAACGGGCATAAGAACTTCCAGACTAGGGCTTCACAGCATTGAACAGATGAATATCGAGTCGCGATATTCATCTGTCAGAGCAAGCATGGCAAGCTACGCCACCGTCGAGGATTGTCCTGAATGCGAAAGCCCTACCGCACCGCCCTGCTCGCCAGCCTGATCCTGCTGATCTGCGCCGCCGTGCTGTGGGCCGCGTATGACTGGTTCCAGGGCCGCTATCTGCGGGCATTCAGCGAACATACGGCGGTGTTTTCCGGCGACCTGTTGCGCCTGCCCGACGACCTCGCAGGCCCCGGCCCGATCCGCCTGGTCCACTTCTGGGACCCGGCCTGCCCGTGCAATGTCGGCAACCAGCAGCACCTGAGTGAACTGATCGAGCAATACGCGCCCCTGGGGGTGGAGTTCTATGCCCTGCAAAAAGCCGGCAGCCACGGCCAATTGCCCGCGACCCTTGGCGCGATGAAAATCCTCACCACCGTGCCCGGCGCCGACCAACTGCCCGCCAGCCCGGCGGTGGGTATCTGGGACAGCAGCGGCAAGCTGGCGTATTTCGGCCCGTACAGCGAGGGCCTGACCTGTAATTCGAGCAACAGTTTTATCGAACCGATCCTGCAGGCGCTCAAGGGCGGGCGGGCGGTGAATGCAACCCACACCCTGGCGGTGGGCTGCTATTGTTCCTGGTCGCAAGACTCAACGTCCCACTTCTAATAATAAGGATCGTTCATGAAGCGCGTCTTGTCGGGTCTCGCGGCCCTGCTGGTGTTGATCGCCCTCGGGGCCGGCTGGTATGTCTACAGCAAGCAACCCACCCGCCAGGGCACGGTGGAGCTGGCCAACCTGCAAGGCTCGGTCACGGTGCGCTACGACGACCGGGGCGTGCCGCATATCCGCGCCGAGAACGAAGCCGACCTGTATCGCGCCCTGGGTTATGTGCATGCCCAGGACCGCCTGTTCCAGATGGAAATCATGCGCCGCCTGGCGCGCGGTGAACTGGCCGAGGTGCTCGGCGTCAAGTTGCTGGACACCGACAAACTGTTCCGCAGCCTGCGCATCCGCGAGCGCGCCACCACCTACGCGGCGCAGATGGACCGCCAGTCGCCGCACTGGAAGGCCCTGCAAGCCTACCTGGACGGGATCAACCAGTATCAGGACCGCCACGCCAGCCCCATGGAGTTTGACGTGCTGGGCATCCCCAAGCGACCGTTCACCGCCGAAGACACCATCAGCATCGCCGGTTACCTGGCCTACAGCTTTGCCGCAGCCTTTCGTACAGAGCCCCTGCTGACTTACGTGCGCGACCAACTGGGCAGCGACTATCTCAAGGTGTTTGACCTCGACTGGAAACCCAAGGGCGACCTGGGCCTGGCGGCCACCGACTGGCAAGGCCTGAGTGCCATCGCCCGCCTCAGCGAACAGGCCCTGGCCGACAACGGTCTGCCGCAGTTCGAGGGCAGCAACGCCTGGGCCATCAGCGGCAACCGCACCAAGAGCGGCAAGCCGTTGCTGGCGGGCGACCCGCATATCCGTTTCTCGGTGCCATCGGTGTGGTACGAGGCGCACCTGTCAGCGCCCGGCTTCGAACTCTATGGTTATCACAACGCTCTGGTACCGGTGGCATTCCTGGGCCACAACAAGGCGTTTGGCTGGAGCCTGACGATGTTCCAGAACGACGATCTCGACTTGATCGCCGAGAAGGTCAACCCGGACAACCCCAACCAGGTGCGCTACCACGACCAATGGGTCGACATGACCACCAGCGAGCAGCAGATCGCCGTCAAGGGCCAGGCCCCGGTGACGCTGACCCTGCGCCAATCGCCCCACGGTCCGATCATCAACGACGTGCTCGGCGCCAATGCTGGCACCGCGCCAATTGCCATGTGGTGGGCCTTCCTCGAGACCGAAAACCCGATCCTCGATGGCTTCTACCAACTCAACCGCGCCGACACGCTGGCCAAGGCCCGCCAGGCGGTGGCCAAGGTGCATGCGCCAGGGCTGAATATCGTGTGGGCCAATGCCAAGGGCGATATCGGCTGGTGGGCTGCGGCGCAGTTGCCGATCCGGCCGGCCGGGGCCAACGCCGGGT
Source organism: Pseudomonas fluorescens (assembly GCF_000730425.1). Taxonomy (NCBI): domain Bacteria; kingdom Pseudomonadati; phylum Pseudomonadota; class Gammaproteobacteria; order Pseudomonadales; family Pseudomonadaceae; genus Pseudomonas; species Pseudomonas fluorescens. Next base: position 3,543,251 of record NZ_CP008896.1, read on the forward strand.
TTATCCTCGACGGCAGCACGGCCCAGGCCGATAAGCCGGGCTTCTACCCGTTCAGCGCCAACCCCCAGGAAGAAAACCCGGCGCGCGGTTATGTGGTCTCAGCCAATGCCCAGCCGGTGTCGCCTACCGGCATGCAGATCCCCGGTTACTACAACCTGGCGGATCGCGGCCAACAGTTGAACGCGCAATTGAGCGACAACCCAGTCAAATGGGACCTGGACAACAGCCAGGCGTTGCAGCTGGGCACCACCACCGCCTACGGGCCCCGTCTGCTGGCCCCGCTGTTGCCGGTGCTGCGCGAGGTGGTCAAGGATCCTGCCGAACTCAAGCTGCTGGAGCAACTGGCCGCGTGGAAAGGTGACTACCCGGTGGAGTCGCTCCCGGCCACGCTGTTCAACCAACTGCTGTTCGACCTGGTAGACGCAGCCTTTCGCCCCAAGTTGGGTGACGAGATGTTCAAGACCCTGATCACCACCCGCGTGATCGACGCTGCCCTGCCGCGCCTGGCCGCGGACCCAGACTCGCCGTGGTGGAACGGCCAGCGCGCCGAGACCGTCAAGCGCGCCTGGGACAAGAGCCTGGCCCATTTGAAATCCACCTTCGGCGCTGATCCGGCGCAATGGCAGTGGGGCAAGGCCCATACCCTGACCCACGGCCATCCACTGGGCATCAAGCAGCCGCTGGACCAGATCGTCAATGTCGGCCCGTTTGCCTCACCGGGCAGCCATGAAGTGCCGAACAACCTGTCCGCAATCATCGGCCCGGCGCCATGGCCGGTGACTTACGGCCCCTCGACCCGACGCCTGATCGACTTCGCCGACGCCGCCCATGCCCTGACCATCAACCCGGTGGGACAAAGCGGCGTGCCATTCGACAAGCACTATGCCGACCAGGCCGAGACCTATATCGAGGGCGGGTACGAGCAGGCGCACTTTGATGAAGAAGAGGTCCAGGCTAATACTCGCGGCACCCTCAAGCTTTTGCCCGCAAGAACCCCATGAGCCCCCCTTGCCGGCGATAGCGGGTTCAGATTGGGCGCCAGACTCAAGGCCGTCATCGCCGGCAAGCCGGCTCCTACAGAAGGGTTGAGAAGTTGAGCCGGAACTGTTGCGGCGTCACGCCTAGCCGACGGTTGAACACGCTGCGCATGTGCTGGGCATCGCGAAACCCGCATTGATAGGCCACGGTCTTGAGCGGTACGTGGCTGCTTTCGAGCAACACCCGCGCCGCGTCCACCCGCGCCCGTTCGACAAACTCTGCCGGGGTGATCCGCGCCTCACGGGCAAATACCCGCGAGAAGTTGCGCGCACTCATATTGGCCGCGCGAGCCAGGTCGGCAATGCCCAGGTCGCCGGTCAGGTTCGCCAGCACATACAACTGCACCTGCGCCACGGCCGAGGTGGCTTCGGCGTGGGGCGTAAGAAACGGGCTGAACTGCGATTGGCCACCGCTGCGCTGGGTAAACACCACCAGGCGCTTGGCCACGCTCAAGGCCACTTCCGGGCCGTGGTCCTGGGCCAGCAGGTACAGCGACAGGTCGATGCCTGCCGTGACCCCGGCGGAGGTGTAGAGGTTGCCGTCTTGCACGTACAGGCGGTCGGTGTCGACCAGGGTCGAGGGGCACAGGTGCGCCAGGTCGGCTGCGTCGCCCCAGTGGGTGGTGACCGTACGGCCCTCCAGCAAACCAGCGCGAGCGAGCATGAACGCGCCGTTGCAGATCGAACCGAAACGCCGGGCCCTGGCGCTGGCGCCCTGCAACCACTGATTGAACGCCGGGCCGAAATCCTCGAAGGGCAACTGCGGGCCACCGGCTACCAGTAACAGGTCATAGGCTTGCAGCGCGTCGCTGTAATGGATGTGGGCCTGCAAGGACAGACCGTTGGAACAGGCGATCTGGCCATGGACCTGGCCGATGACTTCGAGCTGGTAATGATCCGCAGGCGCCAGGAAGCGATTGGCCTCGCAGAACACATCCATCGGGCCGGTCACATCCAGTGACTGGACGCCGGGGAAGATCAGGATGGCGACGGTCTTGCGCATGGATGGCACACCTTTCTATCGGAATGAACGAAGAAACAAATGTGGGAGCGGGCTTGCTCGCGAATGCGGTGGATCAGTCTATACATCTTGTGACTGACACTGCGCATTCGCGAGCAAGCCCGCTCCCACATTTGGATTGTTGCAGGCTTCAAGGGATAGCAGTGCCTGCTACACCCTAGCCGATTTCACGTGGCACGATGTGACCGCACATTGGCCGGGATCGCATCCTCACCGCAATGGCCCTCGCGCACAGGCGCGACCAAACTGCACTCATCAGCGCCAACCCGGCGCCCTCGTGAGGAGCATGACCATGAGCACCACCATCGCTGGCATCAAAATCCCCGACAGTGCCCTGGCCAAGGCCACCACCGAATACATTCGCGATATTGAATCCGACCTGCTTTACCACCACTCCCGCCGCGTCTTCCTGTTTGGCGCTTTGAGCGGCGAGCGCAAGCAATTGGCCTACAACCCAGAGCTGCTCTACGTCGGCGCGATGTTCCATGACCTGGGCCTGGTGGCCGGCCATCGCAGCGATGAGGAGCGGTTTGAAGTGGACGGCGCCAATGCGGCCGCTGAGTTTCTCAGGCCCTACGGTTTGAGCGATGACGATATCGAGCAGGTGTGGCTGTCCATTGCCCTGCACACCACGCCGGGCGTGCCCAAGCACCTGCGCCCTACGGTCGCCCTGGTGACCGCTGGTGTGGAGATGGATGTGCTGGGTATGGACTACGCCGCGTTTACCGGCGTGCAGCGCGAGGCGGTGGTGCATGCGCATCCACGGGGTGACGGGTTCAAGGAATGCATCATCTGCGCCTTTGCCGACGGCTTGCGCCATCGCCCGCAGACCACGTTTGGCAACGTGAAGACCGATGTGCTGGTGGATCAGGAGCCGGGGTTCAAGCCGATGAACTTTGTCGAGGTGATTCGCCACTCGCCGTGGACTGCTTAATCTGACTGGAATGCCATCAAAAAAGGTGGGAGCGGGCTTGCTCGCGAATGCGGTGGATCAGTCTATATATCTGGTGACTGACACTGCGCATTCGCGAGCAAGTCCGCTCCCACATTTTTAGACCGGCGCTGGCGCCCGGCGTACATCCGGCTGTTTCCAGCCATCCGCTGCCGCTTCTTCGATGGCTTGCTGGATCGCTTTCTTGCGCCGCTCTTCAGCACGACGGCTGAAGAACCACACCAGGAACGTGACCAGCGACACCGCGAGCAGGATCAGGCTGGCCACGGCGTTGATCTCGGGCTTGACCCCAAGGCGCACCGCCGAGAACACTTCCATCGGCAAGGTGGTCGAGCCCGGGCCCGACACGAAGCTGGCCAGTACCAGGTCATCCAGGGACAGCGCGAAGGACATCATGCCGCCCGCCGCCAGCGAGGGGGCGATCATCGGAATGGTGATCAGGAAGAACACCTTCCATGGCCGCGCACCGAGGTCCATGGCCGCCTCTTCGATCGACAGGTCCAGCTCACGCAAGCGCGCCGACACCACCACCGCCACATACGCCGCACAGAACGTGGTGTGGGCGATCCAGATGGTGACGATGCCACGCTCCTGGGGCCAGCCGATCATCTGTGCCATGGCCACGAACAGCAGCAACAGCGACAGACCGGTGATCACTTCCGGCATGACCAGCGGCGCGGTCACCAGGCCGCCGAACAGCGTGCGGCCCTTGAACTGGCTGATACGGGTCAGTACGAACGCCGCCAACGTACCTAGCGCCACGGCAGCCACCGCCGTGTAGCAGGCGATTTCCAGGGAGCGCGCCACCGAGCCCATCAACTGGGTGTTGTCCAGCAGGCCCACGTACCACTTGATCGACCAGCCACCCCACACCGTCACCAACTTCGATTCGTTGAACGAATAGATCACCAGGATCAGCATCGGCAGGTAGATGAACAACAACCCGGCTACCAGCATGAAGCTGGAGAAACTGAAGCGCTTCATACCTTGCCCTCCATCTCTTTGGCTTGGCTGCGGTTAAACAGAATGATCGGCACGATCAGGATCGCCAGCATCACCACCGCCAGGGCAGAGGCTACCGGCCAGTCGCGGTTGTTGAAGAACTCTTGCCACAACACTTTACCGATCATCAGGGTTTCCGGGCCGCCCAGCAGTTCCGGGATCACGAACTCGCCCACCACCGGGATGAACACCAGCATGCAGCCGGCGATGATGCCGTTCTTGGACAGCGGCACGGTGATTTTCCAGAAGCTGTTGAAGGTGCTCGAACCCAGGTCCGACGCGGCTTCCAGCAAGCTCTGGTCATGTTTGACCAGGTTGGCATACAGCGGCAGGATCATGAACGGCAGGTACGAATAGACCACGCCGATATACACCGCGATATTGGTGTTGAGGATCTGCAACGGCTCGTTGATCAGGCCCATGGACATCAGGAAGCCATTGAGCAGGCCGTTGTTGCTGAGGATGCCCATCCACGCATACACACGGATCAGGATCGCGGTCCAGGTCGGCATCATGATCAGCAGCACCAGCACGGTCTGCATCTCTTTGCGTGCACTGGCGATGGCGTAGGCCATCGGGTAGCCGATCAGCAGGCAGAGGGCCGTGCTGAAAAACGCCATCTTCAGCGAGCCCAGGTAGGCGGCGATATACAGCTCGTCACCGGCCAGCAGGCCGTAGTTGGCCAGGTTGAGCACCACCTCCAGCTTCTGCTCAACGTAGGTGTAGATCTCGGTGTAGGGCGGGATCGCCACGTCGGCCTCAGCAAAGCTGATCTTCAGGACGATGAAGAACGGCAGCATGAAGAACAGGAACAGCCACAGGAACGGAATCCCGATGACCACCTGCTTGCCGCTGGGAATTATTCGGTGCAATCGCCGTTTGAATTTCTTCATGTTCATGAGCGAAGTACCACGCCGCTGTCGTCTTCCCACCAGACGTAGACCTGGTCACCCCAGGTCGGCCGCGCGCCACGGCGTTCGGCGTTGGCGACGAAGGACTGCACCAGCTTGCCGCTCGGCAGCTCGACGTAGAACACCGAGTGGCCGCCCAGGTAGGCAATGTCATGCACCTTGCCACTGGACCAGTTGTGCTCGCAGGTCGGCATTTCGGTGGTGACCAGCAGCTTTTCCGGACGGATGGCGTAGGTCACCGACTTGTCTTCCACCGAGGTGGCGATGCCATACCCCACGTAGATATCGCGGTCCAGGTCGGCACACTGGAGCACCGCGTGGCCTTCGGCATCATCGACCACCACGGTGTCGAAGATGTTGACGTTGCCGATGAACTCGCACACCAGGCGGCTGGTGGGGGTCTCGTAGATATCGATCGGGCTGCCGATCTGCGCGATCCAGCCCAGGTGCATGATCGCGATGCGTTCGGCCATGGTCATGGCCTCTTCCTGGTCGTGGGTCACCATCACGCAGGTCACGCCAACGCGCTCGATGATCTCCACCAACTCCAGTTGCATCTGCGAGCGCAGCTTCTTGTCCAGGGCGCCCATCGGCTCATCGAGCAGCAGCAGTTTCGGGCGCTTGGCCAGGGAACGGGCCAGGGCCACCCGCTGGCGCTGGCCGCCAGACAACTGGTGCGGCTTGCGCTTGGCGTACTGGCTCATCTGTACCAGCTTGAGCATCTCGGCCACACGGGCTTCGACTTCAGCCTTGGGGATCTTGTCCTGTTGCAGGCCGAAGGCGATGTTCTGCGCCACGGTCATGTGCGGGAACAAGGCGTAGGACTGGAACATCATGTTGATTGGCCGCTCGTAGGGCGGCATGTCGGTGATATCCACACCGTCGAGGAAAATCCGCCCTTCGGTCGGGCGCTCGAAACCTGCGAGCATGCGCAGCAAAGTGGACTTGCCCGAACCCGAACCGCCGAGCAAGGCGAAGATTTCGCCTTTCTTGATTTCCAGGGACACGTCGTCCACGGCAATCGTCTCGTCGAACTTCTTCGTGACCCGGTCGATTTTGACCAACACCTTTTTCGGTGTCTGGTCGCCCTCGAGGGCTTTCTTATAGGCGCCGGAGGCAACTGCCATTTACGAAACTCCCAGAAAAAAAAGAGTGCAGAACGTCCAGTACGGACGAACCTTGGATAGTTTGAGCCTTACTTGCCCGTCTTGACCTTGGTCCAGCTACGGGTCATCAAGCGTTGCACTTTCGGGGGTAGCTCGAAGTTGACAAACGTCCGGTCGAGAACCGCCTGCGGTGGATAAACCGCTTCGTCGGTGCGTATCGATTGCTCCATCAGCGTGTCCGCCCCTGGGTTAGGGTTGGCGTAGCCGACGTAATCACTGACCTGAGCGATCACTTCAGGCTGCAGTAAATAGTTGATGAAGGCGTGGGCCTCCTTGACGTTGGTCGAGTCCTTGGGGATCGCCAGCACGTCAAACCACAGGTTGCCGCCTTCTTTGGGAATCGCGTAGGCGATGTTCACGCCCTTGCCCGCCTCGGCCGCCCGGGCCTTGGCCTGGAATACATCGCCGGAGAACCCGGCGGCCACGCAGATGTTGCCGTTGGCCAGGTCCGAAATGTATTTGGATGAATGGAAGTAGGTCACGTAGGGACGCACTTTCAGGAGTTTTTCCTCGGCCTTTTTATAGTCGGCCGGGTTGGTGCTGTTGGGGTCCAGGCCCATGTAGTTGAGCACGGCGGGCAGCATTTCATCGGCCGAGTCCATGAACGACACGCCGCAACTGGCCAGCTTCTTCATGTTCTCGGGCTCGAACAGCACGGCCCAGGAGTCGATCTTGTCGACACCCAACACTTCTTTCACTTTGTCGACGTTGTAGCCAATGCCGTTGGTGCCCCACAGATAAGGCACCGCGTATTGGTTACCCGGGTCGTTCTTTTCCAGGCGCTTGAGCAGCGCCGGGTCGAGATTGGCGTAGTTGCCGAGCAACGACTTGTCGATCTTCTGGAATGCACCGGCCTTGATCTGCTTGCCCAGGAAGTGGTTGGACGGCACCACCACGTCATACCCGGTACGCCCGGCCAGCAACTTGCCTTCCAGGGTTTCGTTGGAATCGAACACGTCATAGACCGGCTTGATGCCGGTGGCCTTTTCAAAGTTGGCCAAGGTATCGGGGCCGATATAGTCCGACCAGTTATAAACATGCACGGTCGAAGCCGCCTGCACGCTGACTGCCAACGTGAGGCCCGCCCCTACCAGCAAGGCTTTGCGAAATAAAGAAATTGGCAAGTGGAGGTCCTCTTAAATAGTTGGGCCCAAAGTTGTTGCCCGACAACAAAACCGGCGCGCAACTTACCCTCGATAAACCGATCCGGCAAAACTTTCTGTCATTTAATTTGTGAGAGCGGGCCTGGGTGGGAGCGGGCTTGCTCGCGAAGGCGGCGTGTCAGCCAGCATTTATATCTACTGATACGCCGCTTTCGCGAGCAAGCCCGCTCCCACACAAGCTCGCTCCTACAGGTTCTCGCTTATTTACCCGACTTGATCTTGGTCCAGCTGCGTGTCAGCAGGCGCTGGGTTGCCGCCGGCAGATCGCTGATTGCATACAGTTTGGCCTTCACTGCATCCGACGGATAGATGCTCGGGTCGCCCGAAATATCCTTGTTCACCAGCGGCGTAGCAGCCTTGTTACCGTTCGGGAAACGTACGCTGTTGGTGATGGCAGCCATGACTTCAGGCTTGAGCAGGTAGTTCATGAACTGGTAGGCGGCGTCCAGGTTCTCGGCATCCTTAGGGATAGCAACCATGTCATAGAAACTGCCTGCGCCTTCCTTCGGAATGGCGTAGGAAACCTTGACCTTGCCACCGGCTTCCGCTGCCCGGGACTTGGATTGTTCCAGGTCACCCGAGTAACCCACGGCCACGCAGATGTTGCCGTTGGCCAGGTCCGAGATGTACTTGGAAGAGTGGAAGTAGCCTATCGAAGGGCGGATCTTGAGGAACAGCGCCTCGGCCTCAGCCAGTTGTTTCTTGTCCTGGCTGTCGGTCGGGTAGCCCAGGTAGTGCAGGGCCACCGGGATCATTTCGGTTGGCGAGTCGAGGAAGCTCACGCCACAGCTTTTGAGTTTTTCGATGTTCTCGGGCTTGAACAGCACATCCCAGGAATCGATTTTGTCGACGCCCAGCGCAGCCTTGACCTTGTCTGGGTTGTAGCCGATGCCGATGGTGCCCCACATGTACGGGAATGCATGCAGGTTGCCTTTGTCACTCGCATCGCCCACGGCCTTGAGCAGGTCGGTGTCGAGGTTCTTCCAGTTAGGCAGCTTGGACTTGTCCAGTTCCTGATACACACCGGCCTTGATCTGCTTGGCCAGGAAGTTGTTCGACGGCACAACCACGTCGTAGCCCGACTTGCCCGCCAGCAGCTTGGCTTCCAGGGTTTCGTTGCTGTCGAAAACGTCGTACACCACCTTGATGCCAGACTCTTTCTCAAAGTTGGCGATGGTGTCCGGTGCAATGTAGTCGGACCAGTTGTAGACATGCAGTACTTTACTGTCTGCCTGGGCCGCGCCCGCCATCACGCCCATCAGGGACAAGGCCAGGAGGGTCTTGCCAGCGTTCTTCAAACCTAATGCCTTCATTCGGTCATGCTCCAATTTTTCTTTTTTGGGCCACATTTTTTCTGCGTTTCATGGCCCGTCGAAGGGCGACAAAACAGGGCGACAGTCTGGCAAGTTCAGGGGCCGGCTTTCAACCAAAGCCCCGCATTTATCACTGCCTGAATGCAGCAGCCGCAACCGCTGCATTCTGAGCCTAGCACTTAGCCCTGCAATGCCGCCAAAGTCAGGTCCAGGCACAGGCGAGCCTTGGTCACCAGTTCGTCAATCTCGGCCTTGCTGATCACCAGCGGCGGCGAAATGATCATGGTGTCGCCCACGGCGCGCATGATCAGGCCATTCTCGAAGCAGAAGGTGCGGCAGATCATGCCCACACCCTTGCCTTCGTAACGCTTGCGCGTGGCCTTGTCCTGCACCAGTTCGATCGCACCCAACATGCCGACACCACGTACTTCGCCCACCAGTGGATGATCCGCCAGCTCGCGTAGACGCTTTTGCAAATACGGTGCCGTTTCGTCATGGACGCGGCTGACAATTTTTTCATCACGCATGATGCGGATGTTTTCCAGGGCCACCGCAGCCGCCACCGGGTGCCCGGAGTAGGTGAAACCGTGGTTGAAATCGCCCCCTTCGTTGAGCACCGCCACCACGTCGTCGCGCACGATCAGGCCGCCCATGGGGATGTAGCCCGAGGTCAGGCCCTTGGCGATGGTCATCATGTCCGGCTTGAGGCCGAAGAAATCGCTACCGAACCACTCACCGGTGCGACCAAAGCCACAGATCACTTCGTCGGCGACAAACAGGATGTCGTACTTGGCGAGGATTTCCTTGATGCGCGGCCAGTAGGTTTCTGGCGGCACGATCACACCGCCAGCACCCTGGATCGGCTCGGCAATAAAGGCACCGACGTTGTCCACGCCGATTTCAAGGATCTTCTCTTCCAGTTGGTTGGCGGCCCAGACCCCGAACTCTTCAGGGCTCATGTCGCCGCCTTCACCGAACCAGTACGGCTGGGCGATGTGCACGATGCCCGGGATCGGCAAGTCGCCCTGCTCGTGCATATACGTCATGCCGCCCAGGCTGGCGCCGGCCACGGTGGAGCCGTGGTAGCCATTCTTGCGGCTGATGATGGTTTTCTTGTTCGGCTGGCCCTTGATCGCCCAGTAGTGGCGGACCATGCGCAACATGGTGTCGTTGCCTTCGGAGCCGGAGCCGGTGAAGAACACATGGTTCATGCCGGCCGGAGCGATATCGGCAATGGCCTTGGCCAATTCCAGCACCGGCGGGTGGGCGGTCTGGAAGAACAGGTTGTAGTAAGGCAGTTGTTTCATCTGCTTGGCAGCGGCATCCGCCAGCTCCTCCCGGCCATAACCGATGGCTACGCACCACAGGCCGGCCATGCCGTCGAGGATCTTGTTGCCTTCGCTGTCCCACAGGTAAACGCCCTTGGCATCGGTGATGATGCGCGGGCCTTTCTCTTTCAACTGCTTGAAGTCGCTGAACGGCGCCAGGTGATGATCGTTGCTCAGGGCCTGCCATTCACGGGTTTGCGGGTTGTTGCTGGACATACCAATCTCCAAAAAGTAGGTGAAGGTGCGGCGCTCCTGGCCGCACCCGGCGCATCAGACGGCAAAGAGCAGGAATTCCCGCTCCCACGAACTGATCACGCGCTTGAAGTTTTCATGCTCGGCCCGCTTGACCGCGACGTAGCCTGTGATGAATTTATGACCTAGGTATTTCTCGATGGTCTTGCTGTTTTCCATGCGTTCCAACGCATCTTCAATGGTCAACGGCAGGCGCAGGTTGCGTCGCTCGTAACCACGACCGACCACCGGGGCGCTCGGGCTGATGCCTTCGACCATACCGATATAGCCACACAGCAGACTGGCGGCGATGGCCAGGTACGGGTTGGCATCGGCGCCTGGCAGGCGATTTTCCACGCGGCGGTTCTGTGGGCCGGCATCCGGCACGCGCAGGCCGACGGTGCGGTTCTCTTCGCCCCACTCCACGTTCACTGGCGCCGAGGTGTCGGGCAGGAAGCGGCGGAACGAATTGACGTTGGGCGCGAACAGCGGCAGCAGTTCGGGGATGAACTTCTGCAGGCCGCCGATGTGGTGCAGGAACAGCTCGCTCTTGGAGCCATCCTCATTGGAGAACACGTTCTTGCCGGTGGCGATATCAATGATGCTCTGGTGCAGGTGCATGGCGCTGCCGGGCTCGCCGGTCATGGGCTTGGCCATGAAGGTGGCGGCCACGTCGTGCTTGAGCGCGGCTTCGCGCATGGTGCGCTTGAACACCAGGATCTGGTCGGCCAGGGACAGGGCATCGCCGTGACGGAAGTTGATTTCCATCTGCGCCGTGCCGTCCTCGTGGATCAGGGTGTCGAGGTCCAGCTCTTGCAACTCGCACCAGTCGTAGACGTCTTCAAACAATGGGTCGAATTCGTTGGCCGCTTCTATAGAGAAGGACTGGCGACCGGTTTCCGGGCGGCCGGAGCGGCCAATCGGCGGTTGCAGCGGGAAGTCCGGGTCTTCGCAGCGCTTGGTCAGGTAGAACTCCATCTCCGGCGCCACGATGGGCTGCCAGCCTTTGTCGGCGTAGAGCTTGAGGACTTTCTTGAGCACGTTGCGCGGCGACAGCTCGATCGGGTTGCCTTGCTTGTCGTAGGTGTCGTGGATCACCTGGGCGGTGGGCTCGATGGCCCAGGGCACCAGGAACACGGCGTTCTGGTCGGGGCGGCAGATCATGTCGATGTCGGCCGGGTCGAGCAGTTCGTAATAGATGTCGTCTTCGACATAGTCGCCGGTCACGGTCTGCAACAGAACGCTCTCGGGCAGGCGCATGCCTTTTTCGGCAATGAACTTGTTGGTCGGCGAGATCTTGCCCCGGGTGATCCCCGTGAGGTCGCCAATCATGCATTCGACTTCTGTGATCTTGTGGTCTTTCAACCAATCGGTGAGCTGGTCGAGGTTGTTACTCATAAATGCCTCTGGGCTGGGTTTCCTGACATCCATTAAAGGTCAGGCGTTGTTTGACGCGTGCGCGTCTCTTTGTTTCGCCCGCGTTCGGCAGGCATCGCCAAATGCCTGGAAGATCGCGAGGTAGTACGGGTTGGAGCTTACCTGCCATTCAGGGTGCCATTGCACTCCTATTGCAAAAGCCTTGCCCTGTTTGAGCGAAAAAGCCTCGATCAGGCCATCCGGCGCGGTGGCTTCGACCTGCAGGCCGGGTGCCAGGCGGTCGACGCCCTGGCTGTGGATCGAGTTGACCTGGATCGTGTGCGGCAAGCCCAGGCTCGCCAATACACCGCCCGGGGCAATCGCCACGGCGTGCGCCGGGCCGTACTGGACGTCCAGCGGCTGGGTGTCGTCTTCGCGGTGATCGAGCATACCCGGCAATTCATGAACCTTCTGGTGCAGGCTGCCGCCCAGGGCCACGTTCATTTCCTGGAAGCCCCGGCAGATCCCCAGGACTGGCACGCCTGCAGCAATCGCGGCGCGAATCAGCGGCAGGGTGCTCTGGTCCCGCGCAGGATCATGGGCAGTCCCAGGCGCGCTGGCCGGACCGTCGTAATGAAAGGGTTCGATATTGGAAGGTGAGCCGGTAAAGAGAATGCCGTCCAGGCCGTCAAGAATATTGGCCGGTTCGAGCAACTGCGCCAGGGACGGAATAATCAGTGGCAGGCCCTTGGCAGCGACTGCCACGGCACGCACGTACTTGTCGCCACTGATGTGATAAGCATGCAGACCAACCTGTTTGGAGCAGGCGGTGACGCCGATTAACGGCAGGCCAGACATGAAGCACCCCGGTATTATTGCTGTTATGGGTTTGAATCGAGCTTAGCCTTGTTCATTTTTTTACACAACACCCCCGTAAAAAATACAACACGGCCCGCTCAAGCCTGCTGGTCCCAAGCCGATCAAACCACCAAAACCGCCCTAAAAAGCCCCAAAAAAGCCTCCACAGCGCTTTTTTAGGGCAAAAAAGGCCTCGCTTGACTTCGGCATGCCGTTCGGGTTGACTGAAACCAGAAAAGATCAATGATTGATATTTTTAACAACAAAGGTGTTGCATCATGTCGGTACCCCCGCGTGCCGTTCAGCTTAACGAAGCGAACGCGTTCCTTAAGGATCATCCTGAGGTTCTGTACGTAGACCTTCTAATTGCGGATATGAATGGTGTGGTGCGCGGTAAGCGCATCGAACGCACCAGCCTCCACAAGGTTTACGAGAAAGGCATCAACTTGCCGGCCTCTTTATTTGCCCTGGATATCAATGGCTCGACGGTGGAAAGCACCGGCCTGGGTCTGGACATCGGTGATGCTGACCGAATCTGTTATCCAATCCCCGACACCCTGTGCAATGAACCCTGGCAAAAGCGCCCTACTGCGCAACTGCTGATGACCATGCACGAACTTGAAGGTGAACCTTTCTTTGCCGATCCGCGCGAAGTGCTCCGCCAAGTTGTAACCAAGTTTGACGACCTCGGCCTGACCATCTGCGCTGCCTTCGAGCTTGAGTTCTACCTGATCGACCAGGAGAACGTGAACGGCCGGCCACAACCTCCCCGCTCGCCGATTTCCGGCAAACGCCCGCACTCGACACAGGTCTACCTGATCGACGACCTCGACGAATACGTCGATTGCCTCCAGGACATTCTGGAAGGCGCCAAAGAGCAAGGCATTCCGGCTGACGCCATCGTCAAGGAAAGTGCCCCGGCGCAGTTTGAAGTGAACCTGCACCACGTCGCCGACCCGATCAAGGCATGCGACTACGCGGTGCTGCTCAAGCGTTTGATCAAGAACATTGCCTACGACCATGAGATGGACACCACCTTCATGGCCAAGCCTTACCCGGGCCAGGCTGGCAATGGTTTGCACGTGCATATTTCGATCCTGGACAAAGACGGCAAGAACATCTTTGCCAGCGAGGATCCCGAGCAGAACGCCGCATTGCGTCACGCGATCGGCGGTGTGCTGGAGACCCTGCCTGCACAAATGGCTTTCCTGTGCCCCAACGTCAACTCCTACCGTCGTTTCGGCGCACAGTTCTATGTGCCGAACTCGCCGTGCTGGGGCCTGGACAATCGCACCGTGGCGATTCGCGTACCGACCGGCTCGTCCGACGCCGTACGTATCGAACACCGTGTGGCCGGCGCCGATGCCAACCCTTACCTGCTGATGGCTTCGGTCCTGGCGGGCGTGCACCACGGTCTGACCAACAAGATCGAGCCTGGTGCACCGGTGGAAGGCAACAGCTACGAGCAGAACGAACAAAGCCTGCCGAACAACCTGCGCGATGCCCTGCGCGAGCTGGACGACAGCGAGGTGATGGCCAAGTACATCGATCCGAAATACATCGATATCTTCGTCGCCTGCAAGGAGAGCGAGCTGGAGGAGTTCGAACACTCCATCTCCGACCTTGAGTACAACTGGTACTTGCATACCGTGTAAGCGGGTGCGCCAGTAAAAGAAACGCCACAGGCTTTTGGCCTGTGGCGTTTTTTTATGGCCGCCTGCGGCGGATCGCCGGCAAGCCGGCTCCTACAGGTTGACGCGTGTTCGATGTGGGAGCCGGCTTGTCGAATCGTCGCACCGCGGCGATCGCGGTTTGGCAGACAACACACCTTCCTGCTCATACAATGCCCGCTGCCTTGTAGGAGACGTTCATGACCACCCGCCCCGCCGCCCCTCGCAAACCCCGCGCCCGCAGCCAGGCCCGGATCGACGCGATCCTCGACGCCGCCCGCACCTTGCTGGCCGCCGAAGGGGTGGCCAGCCTGTCGATCTACAGCGTGGCCGAACGGGCGCAGATTCCGCCGTCCTCGGTGTATCACTTCTTTGCCAGCGTACCGGCCTTGCTCGAAGCCCTGACCGCAGACGTGCATGCTGCGTTTCGCGCCGCGCTGCAGGCCCCCATCGACCACGAAGCACTCCACCATTGGCGTGACCTGTCACACCTGGTCGAGTTGCGCATGCTGGCCATCTACAGCAAGGACGCCGCCGCCCGCCAGTTGATCCTCGCCCAGCACGGCCTCACCGAAGTGACCCAGGCCGACCGCCAGCATGACCTGGAGCTGGGGAACTTGATGCTGGAAGTGTTCAACCGCCACTTTGAAGTGCCGGTGCTACCGGCGGATGTGGATGTGTTCGCCCTGGCACTGGAACTGAGTGACCGCGTGTACGCACGCTCGGTGCATCAGCATGGGCAGATCACCCCACGCATGGCGGAGGAAGGGATGCGGGTATTCGATGCGTATGTGGGGCTTTATTTGCCGGTGTTTTTGCCTAAGCGATAAGTGTTGTCGTGGCTGGGCCGGCCTCTTCGCGAGCAAGCCCGCTCCCACATTCGACCGACTTCCCACATGGGAATGCGGTCGAATGTGGGAGCGGGCTTGCTCGCGATAGCGGTCTAAAGCCGATCACAGCTTGGCGATCGACACCTCGGTAGACTTCACAAACGCTATCACTTCACTACCAATCACCAGTTCCAGCTCTTTCACCGAGCGGGTGGTGATCACCGAAGTGACGATGCCCGACGCCGTCTGCACGTCGATTTCCGACAGTACGTCGCCTTCGACGATTTCCTTGATGGTGCCTTTGAACTGGTTACGCACGTTGATCGCTTTGATAGTCATGGTGTTATTCCTTAAAGGACAAGTGAGTTATTGCGCCCAACGCAATTGCGTAGGCAACGGTGAAACAGGTTCCGGCTCCGGCGGCGTACCGGGCAGTGACAGCACACGGTTGAGCACTTCGGTTTCCAGGGCTGCCAGGCGATGGGACCCTCGGACCCGCGGACGTGGCAGTTCCACATGCAGGTCGAGGCCGATTTCGCCGTCCTCGATCAGGATCACCCGGTCGGCAATGGCCACGGCTTCGCTGACGTCATGGGTCACCAGCAACACGGTAAAACCGTGTTTGCGCCACAGGCTTTCGATCAACTGCTGCATCTCGATGCGGGTCAGGGCATCCAGCGCACCCAAGGGTTCATCCAGCAGCAACAGGCGCGGCTGGTGAATCAGGGCGCGGGCCAGGGCCACCCGTTGTTTCTGACCGCCAGACAACGCCGCCGGCCATTCATCGGCACGCTCGGCCAGGCCGACCGCTTCCAGGGCCTCAAGGGCCTGTGGTCGCCAGTTGCCTTTAAGGCCCAGGCCGACGTTATCGATGATCTTTTTCCAGGGCAGCAGACGCGCCTCCTGGAACATCAGGCGCGTGTCCTCAAGCGCTTCGCTCAACGGCGCAGAGCCTGCGAGCAACTCGCCGCTGCTGGCGCGATCAAGCCCGGCCAGCAGGCGCAGCAAGGTACTTTTGCCACAGCCACTGCGCCCGACAACGGCCACGAACTGGCCCGCCGGGATATGCAGGTCGATCTCGCGCAGGACTTCCCGCGCGCCAAAGGCCTTGCGCAGTTTGCGCACCGCCAACGGAATGCCCCGCAGCAAACGAGGAGGTTGTTGAGCCGTCATGCCACACCTCCTTTTTGCACTTGATAGGCTGGATGCCAGCGCAGCCAAACCCGCTCCAGGCCGCGCGCCGCCAGGTCTGCCAACTTGCCGAGTAGCGCGTACAGCACGATCGCCAGCACCACCACGTCGGTTTGCAGGAATTCCCGGGCATTCATCGCCAGGTAGCCGATGCCGGAACTGGCGGAGATGGTTTCCGCCACGATCAGCGTCAGCCACATAAAGCCCAGGGCAAAGCGCACCCCCACCAGGATCGAGGGCAAGGCGCCGGGCAGGATCACCTGGCGAAACAGACTCAACCCCGACAAGCCGTAACTGCGCGCCATCTCCACCAGTGCCGGATCGACGTTGCGGATGCCGTGATAGGTGTTGAGGTAAATCGGGAACAGCGTGCCGAGGGCCACCAGGAAAATCTTCGCCGTCTCATCGATGCCAAACCACAGGATCACCAGCGGGATAAGCGCCAGATGCGGCACGTTGCGAATCATCTGCACCGAGCTGTCCAGCAGGCGCTCGCCCCATGTCGACAGGCCGGTGATAAAACCCAGGGCCAGGCCGATGCCACCGCCGATCACGAAGCCCAGGCCCGCGCGCCAGCCACTGATGGCCAGGTGGGTCCAGATTTCACCGCTGCTGACCAGGTGTACCCCGGCGGCAATCACCGCGCTGGGGGCCGGCAGAATCCGTGTCGACAACCAGCCCGCCGCCACCGACAACTGCCACACCGCCAGCAACAGGATCGGCAGCGCCCAGGGCGCCAGCCGATGCAGAATCCGTTGACTATTCATGATGGCCCCTCAGCTCTGCGACGCGGCTTTGGGAAGAATGTCGTTGGCCACCATCTCGCCAAACGGGCTGACGTAGCCGGCGCTTTTCGGCCGTTCGGGACGTTCGATATCCAGGTGCGGAAACAGCAATTCCGCGACCCGGTACGACTCCTCCAGGTGTGGATAACCGGAGAAGATAAAGGTGTCGATGCCCAGGTCCGCGTATTCCTTGACCCGCGCCGCCACCGTCGGGCCATCGCCCACCAGTGCCGTACCGGCGCCACCGCGGACCAGGCCGACGCCGGCCCACAGGTTGGGGCTGACTTCGAGGTTGTCGCGGCTACCGCCATGCAAGGCGGCCATGCGTTGCTGGCCTACGGAATCAAAGCGCGCCAGTGAGGCCTGGGCACGGGCGATGGTGTCGTCGTCCAGATGAGAGATCAGCTTGTCGGCGGCCTTCCACGCCTGCTCGTTGGTTTCACGCACGATCACATGCAAGCGAATGCCGAAGCGCACGGTACGTCCGAACTTGGCCGCCTTGGCCCGCACCTGCTGGATTTTTTCCGCCACCGCCGCCGGTGGTTCGCCCCAGGTCAGGACCATTTCCACTTGTTCGGCTGCCAGGTCCTGGGCCGCTTCGGATGAACCGCCGAAATACAGTGGCGGACGGGGCTGCTGGATCGGTGGATACAGCAGCTTGGCACCTTTGACGCTGATGTGCTGGCCGTCGTAGTCCACGGTTTCGCCTTCCAGCACGCGCCGCCAGATGCGGGTGAATTCCACCGAGGCCTGGTAGCGCTCCTCATGGCTGAGGAACAGGCCGTCACCGGCCAGTTCTTCTGGATCACCGCCGGTCACCAGGTTGAACAGTGCACGGCCGCCGGACAGCCGGTCCAGGGTCGCGGCCTGGCGCGCCGCCACCGTCGGGGAAATGATCCCGGGGCGCAGTGCCACCAAAAATTTCAAGCGCTGGGTCACCGGGATCAGCGAGGCAGCCACCAACCAGGAGTCTTCGCAGGAGCGGCCAGTGGGGATCAGCACCCCACCAAAGCCCAGGCGATCTGCCGCCTGAGCCACCTGTTGCAAATAACCGTGATCCACGGCGCGAGCGACTTCGGCGGTGCCAAGGTAATGGCCGTCGCCATGGGTAGGCAGGAACCAGAAAATAGTGAGGCTCATGGAGTTGTCTCCTGAAGAAGTCGGATTACGGCGCTTTGGCAACGGTCGCAGGTGGCGTCCAGATCACGTCCTTGATACTCAAGGGCTTGGGAATCAATTTGAGCTGGTAGAAGCTGTCAGCGATTTTCTGCTGGGCCGCGACCACTTCCGGGGTCAGGAACAGCGCGCCGTAGCCCTGGCGTTTCACCGAGGTCAGGGTGATGTCAGCCGGCAGGCCGAGCAGCGGGGCAACTTGTTCGGTGACTTCCTGGGGGTTGGCCTTGGACCACTCGCCCACGGCCCGCACTTCTTCGACCAACGCCTTGATCACCTGCGGATGCTTTTCGGTGTAAGGCTTGGTGGCCAGGTAGAACTGATGGTTGTCGGCAATGCCGGTGGCGTCACGCAGGGTGCGTGCTTGCAGTTGCTTCTCCGCCGCCGCCTGGTACGGGTCCCAGATCACCCAGGCGTCGACACTGCCGCGCTCGAAGGCGGCACGGGCGTCGGCGGGTGGCAGGAACACGGTCTGCACATCGGTGTATTTCAGGCCGGCATCTTCCAGGGCACGTACCAGCAGGTAGTGCACGTTGGAACCTTTATTGAGCACGACTTTCTTGCCCTTGAGCTCGGCCACCGATTTGATCGGCGAGCCCTTGGGTACCAGGATCGCCTCGCTGGTCGGTGCCGGCGGTTCGTAGGCGACGTAGAGCAGATCGGCACCCGCGGCCTGGGCGAACACCGGTGGGGTTTCACCGGTGACGCCAAAGTCGATGGAGCCGACATTCAGCCCTTCAAGCAACTGCGGGCCACCGGGGAATTCGGTCCACTGCACGTTCACGCCCTGGTCAGCCAGGCGCTTTTCCAAGGTGCCCTTGGCCTTGAGCAGCACCAGGGTGCCGTATTTCTGGTAGCCGATCCGCAGGGTTTCAGCCGCTTGAGCCTGAACAATGGCGCCGAAGGACACAGTCGCAGCAAACAGTGCGACCAGGCCCCGACGCAAGATGATAGTGCGCATGGCGCTCTCCAAATTGACGATGAGGGTTGTGGCTGCACCTGCTTGGCCGTTGGCGGCTGAGTAAGGTGAGGGTTTCTGGTATTCGGGTGCGGTTCAGATGCTCCAGCGAGCACTCAACAAACGTTCATTCAACACATGGGGGTCCAGCGGTTGCGGGCGGCGGGCCATGGCGCTGTAGAACTGCTCCAGGGCTTCGCTCAAGCGTTGTTCCAGGATTGGCACCAACTGCGCCTGGGCACTGCCTTCACCGTAGGCAATCTGGCTGTCTTCGGCAAAAATCCCGTGCAGCAGCTCCTGGGCTTTCAGCGCCGACAGCACGGGCTTCAAGGCGTAGTCCACCGCCAGCATGTGGGCAATGCTGCCGCCAGTGGCCATGGGCAGTACCACCTTGTGGGCCAGGGCCCGTTCCGGCAGCAGGTCGAGGACTGTTTTCAATGCGCCGGAAAACGACGCCTTGTAGACCGGCGTGGCGATCAGCAGACCATCGGCGTTGGCCACCTGGGCCAGCAGGTCGAGGACCTTCGGACTGTCGAAGCGCGCATACAATAGATCTTCGGCCGGGAAGTCCCGCACCTGATAACTCACCACTTCCACGCCTTGCTGCTGCAACCAGCGCCGGGAATGATCCAGCAAGACCCCGGAGCGGGAACGCTGACTGGGGCTGCCACCAAGTGTTACGACCAGCATCTGGAGTTTCCTTGAGCAAGTTTCGGCGGTTCGCGGTGCGGCGATGGCGCCAAGATGGAACAGACCTTAGCAGCAGATTTATATATCTATAAATCTTATTTTTTCATTTGTTTATTCTTAAACTGCATATAAAAAGATCATTTCCCAGGCGAAAAAAAAGGCCGTGGAGACGGCCTGAAAACCCCTGCTGTGTGAGCACTGAAATGCGGTCCCACTGTAGGAGCTGGCTTGCCAGCGATGGCGGCCTGTCAGTTGACACCGCTATCGCTGGCAAGCCAGCTCCTACATGGGCTGATGCGTTAGCGGTTGGGTTGTGGGGTCAGCCGCAGGTACGGCTTGACCGCACGGTAGCCCTTGGGAAAGCGCTTCTTGATCTCTTCCTCATCCTTGAGCGAAGGCACGATCACCACTTCATCGCCGTCCTGCCAGTTGGCTGGGGTGGCGACTTTGTAGTTGTCGGTCAGCTGCAATGAGTCGATGACCCGCAGGATTTCGTGGAAATTGCGCCCGGTACTGGCCGGGTAGGTAATGGTCAGGCGAATCTTTTTGTTCGGGTCGATCACGAATAGCGAACGCACGGTGAGGGTGTCATTGGCGTTGGGGTGGATCAGGTCGTACAGGTCCGAGACTTTGCGATCGGCGTCGGCCAGGATCGGGAAGTTGACGAGGGTGTGCTGGGTTTCGTTGATGTCCTCGATCCACTTGTGGTGGGAGTCCACAGGGTCCACCGACAGGGCGATGGCCTTGACCCCACGCTGGGCAAATTCGTCCTTGAGCTTGGCAGTGAAGCCCAGCTCGGTGGTGCACACCGGGGTGAAGTCCGCCGGGTGGGAAAACAACACGCCCCAGCTGTCGCCCAGCCACTCGTGGAAACGAATCTTGCCGGCGCTGGAATCCTGTTCAAAGTCGGGGGCGATATCGCCCAGTCTGAGGCTCATGGTGTGGCTCCTGATGAGTGCTTATGGAGCCCACTGTGCCTGTGCTGCTGAAAATTTAAAAAGAATAAATATCGATTTATTTAGACGATAAATGAATATTAAAAATCTGTTCACTGGACCGCAACCCAGGTGCAGACGAACATGCACCCAAGGTTCGAGAAGGCCTTGAGACGCTGTAAAAAGAGGGGTTCAGGAAGGGCTTGCGGGGGTTGAGCCCGACTTGGAAGCAACAGCACCTTGCCCGGCATTGCGCCGGGCAAGGTTTTACAGCAGGTCTTACAAGATCGGCAGGGTGTAGCTGACGATCAGACGGTTTTCGTCCTGGTCACGCTGGGAAGCAACCTGGGAGCGCAGCGAGGCGTTTTTCCACGCCAGGCCCAGGCCCTTGAAGGTGCCTCCCGGGATTACGTAGCCGAGGTTGAAGTCACGTTCCCACTCGCTTTTGTCACCGGTCACGGTGGCAATGTTGTCACCCTTGAGGTAGACCACGGAGGTGGTCAGGCCTGGCAAACCGATGGTTGCGAAGTCATAAGCGTACTGGGCCAACCAGGTACGCTCGCCGGCGCGCTGGAACTTGCCGATCTGCACGTCAGTGATCAGGTACGAAGAAGCACCGTCACCCTGGTTGAGGAACGGGAAGTCGCTGGTGCCATTGACACGCTGGTAGCCGGCACTGATCGCGTGGCCTTGCAGGCTGTACGTGAACTTGGCGCTCCAGGTGCGGTTGTCGACTTCGCCGCCATTCTGGTAGCCCGACGCACGGTAGCCGGCAATGCGACCTTCCTGGCTCGAGTTCTTGCCATCGGAGTCACTGTTGAAGTAACGCAGGTCGGACTTGATGCTGCCCACTGGCAGTTCCCAGTTGTGGGTCAGGCCCAGGAAGTGCTGCTTGTAGAAGTCGGACAGGTTGCCGTAGTAGTACTGGGCTACCAGGTCCTTGGTGATCTTGTAATCACCACCGGCATAATAGAACTCGTTGCTACGTGCGTTGGCGGTGGCGGTGCGGGTTGCACCGTTGGAGCCCGCGATAGTCAGCGAGTCATTGTTGCTGGAGTTACGACCTTTAGCGTGTTCCAACTTACCGCCAACCAGGGTCAGGTTGTCGATTTCGTTGGAAGTGATCTGGCCACCTTCAAAGGTTTGTGGCAGCAGACGACCGTCGTTGGAAGTCACTACCGGCAGTTTCGGCAGCAAGGTACCCAGTTTCAGTTCGGTCTTGGAAATCTTGACCTTGCCGGTCAGGCCCAGGCTAGCGAAATCGTCTACCGCACGACCGTCGCTGTCGCTTGGGAAAACAACGCCACCTTTGTTGGCGCTGTTGTTGTTGTAGGCGGTGCCTTTACCGGAGTCCAGCTTGACGCCGTACAGGCCGATCGCATCAACACCGAAGCCAACGGTGCCTTGGGTATAGCCCGAGGCGAAGTTGAAGATGAAACCCTGGCCCCATTCTTCCTGCTTGGAAGGCTTGGCGGTGCCATTACGGTTATCTTGGTTGATATAGAAATTACGTGCAGTAACGCTTGCCTTGCTGTCTTCAACAAAACCAGCGGCGCCAGCTTGCTGGGCCAAAACCCCAGCCGCGACGGCGAACGCCAATGTGGACTTCTTCATGTACCGCTCCTCTCGTTTCTAATTTTTGTAGTTCTTTGGTCTCGGGTCTGACGCCCTTGATCCACAGATGCGCGATTAGCGCCAGATCGTGACTGACAAGTCAATCGTAACCTTGTGTGTCTACTACCTTCGTCTAATCGCAGTTGATTTGGTCCCTGCAGGGTAATGAGTTTTTCATACACCCAAAAAGAATTATTTCATCCTTTTTCATACCATTCAGGAATAACACTTTCCATGGGGCAACAAACCCGCAACGGGGTATCGCTCCATAAGCTAATTACTAAAGGGTATTTGTTAGCCGTTTTTTAGATCGTTTAGTGTGAACTGAAGTTTGCACACGTCACTCACGATCAAAAAGGCGACGCCATCATGGCCAAACGCGCATCCTCTAGTCAATTTGTTACAGTTTTACTATCACTTACAATTTCTTTTGGGGCGCAGGCGGCCAACCTCACTGTCGGTTATCAGACCGGCATTGACCCGAGCAAAGTGCCCCAGGCCGACGGTCTGTATGAGCAGGTCATCGGCGAGAAGATCGACTGGCGCCGCTTCAACAGCGGCCCGGAAGTCGTCACCGCGATTGCCTCCGGCGATGTACAGATCGGCAACCTAGGCTCCAGCCCGTTGGCGGCCGCCGCATCCCGTAACCTACCCATCGTAGCGTTCATCGTATCGGCCCAGATCAATAGTTCTGAAGCTTTGGTGGTGCGCAACGGCAGCCATATTGACGCACCTAAAGACCTGATCGGCAAAACCATTGCTACACCTTTTGTCTCCACATCCCACTACAGCCTGCTCGGGGCCTTGAAACACTGGGGCCTGGATACCCGCCAGGTCAAAGTGGTGAACCTGCAACCGGGCGAAATTGCCGCAGCCTGGAAACGCGGGGATATCGACGGTGCCTTTGTCTGGTCGCCGGCCCTGGGGGAAATCCGCAAGACCGGCAAGACGCTGACCGACGCGGCCGAGGTGGGCCGATGGGGCGCGCCGACGTTCGAAGTGTGGGTGGCGCGCAAGGATTTTGCCGAGAAGCATCCAGAGGTCGTGGCCAAGTTTGCCAAGGTCACGCTTGATTCGTTTGCCGAGTATGCGGCCAATAAAGCCAGCTGGACGGCGGACTCGGTGCCAGTGCAGAAGATTGCCCGCTTGACCGGTGCGAACGCCGCAGATATCCCAGAGTTACTGGAGGGCAGCACTTTCCCGGATGCCCAGGCGCAGCAAACCGGCGCCTTGCTCAACGGCGGGACGGCCAAGGCCATCGGGGAAACGGCGAAGTTTCTCAAGGAACAAGGGAAGGTAGAGACAGTACTACCGGACTATTCCGCCTATGTGACCGGAAAGTTCGTCAAAGAATAATCCGGACAAAGAATGTGGGAGCGGGCTTGCTCGCGAAGGCGGTGTGCCAGTCAATAAATGTGCTGACTGACACACGGCCTTCGCGAGCAAGCCCGCTCCCACATTAGGTATTGGATGTACCGAATACCGTGTTTACAGGGTCTTCTCGAAGATCTTCGAGTTGCGCTGGAAGTTGTACAGCGACGCCCGCGCCGACGGCAGGCGATCCACGCTGCTGGGCACAAAACCACGCTCGCGAAACCAATGGGCGGTACGGGTCGTCAGCACGAACAGGGTCTTCAAGCCTTGGGTGCGGGCGCGGGTTTCGATGCGCTCCAGCAGCTCATCGCCACGGCCGCCATGACGATATTCCGGATTGACCGCCAGGCATGCCAGCTCGCCAGCATCCGAATCGGCAATCGGGTACAGCGCGGCGCAAGCGATGATCATGCCTTCGCGTTCCACCACGCTGAACTGCTCGATTTCCCGCTCCAGCACTTCCCGCGAACGGCGCACCAGAATCCCTTGCTCTTCCAGCGGGCTGATCAGGTCCAGCAGGCCGCCGACATCTTCAATCGCTGCCTCGCGCACCCGTTCGAACTGCTCCTGGGCCACCAGCGTACCGCCGCCGTCCCGGGTAAAAAGTTCAGTCAGCAACGCACCATCTTCTACATAACTGACGATATGGCTGCGACCCACGCCTCCACGACAGGCCTCGGCCGCCGCATCCAGCAATTCGGCCTGGTAGTTATTGCCCAGGCGTTGCAGGTGTGCCGGCACTTGTTGCGGGCGCAGTTCACGCACCAGGCGGCCGTTTTCGTCGATCAGGCCCAGGTCGGCGCCAAACAGCAGCAACTTGTCGGCCCCCAGGTCGATGGCGGCGCGGGTGGCGACGTCTTCACAAGCGAGGTTGAAAATCTCCCCGGTCGGCGAATAGCCCAGAGGCGACAGCACGACGATGGAGCGCTCGTCCAACAGGCGGTTGATGCCTTTGCGGTCGACCCGGCGCACTTCACCGGTGTGGTGGTAATCGATGCCGTCCAGCACACCGATCGGCCGCGCAGTCACCAGGTTGCCACTGGCCACCCGCAGGCGGGAGCCCTGCATCGGCGAGGACGCCATGTCCATGGACAGCCGCGCTTCAATGGCGATGCGCAAATGGCCGACCGCGTCGATCACGCACTCCAGGGTCGCCGCATCGGTGATGCGCATCCCGTCGTGGTAATGCGGGGTCAGGCCGCGAGCGGCGAGGCGGGCTTCGATTTGCGGACGCGAACCATGCACCAGCACCAGTCGCACGCCGAGGCTGTGCAGCAGCACCAGGTCGTGGACGATATTGCCGAAGTTGGGGTGATCCACACCATCGCCCGGCAACATGACCACAAAGGTGCAGTCGCGGTGGGCATTGATGTAGGGCGAAGCGTGACGAAGCCAATTGACGTATTCGGGCATAAACCTGGGCCTGTAATAAAAAGCAGCCAAAAAAGGATGAATCGCTAAACGCACAGCGGGCTGATGGTTATCGTCGGAACAGGCTTGGCGACACGCTCGCTCTCCTTCTATGTACGGGGTGCAATGGGGTTAATTTATGCAGACTTGAGGCAGTAGTGTTCAATCAATTCCCGCAATAGACGCACTGTAGGCGTCAAGCGTGACATTTCAAGGTACTCGCCCGGCTGGTGGGCACAGGCGATATCCCCAGGGCCGAGCACCAGGGTTTCACAACCAAGGCGCTGAAGATAAGGCGCTTCAGTGCCGAACGCCACTGCTTCGGCACGATGGCCGGTCAACCGTTCCGCGACCCGCACCAGCTCGGCGTCTTCCGGCTGTTCGAAGGGCGGCACCTCGGGGAACAGCGGTGCGTAGTCGATTTTTACTTGATGGCGCTCGGCGATAGGCTGCAGTTTCTGGCCAATGGCGTCGCGCAACACCTGAGGGTCCATACCGGGCAAAGGCCGCAGATCGAACTCCAGGGAACACTGGCCGCATATCCGGTTGGGGTTGTCGCCGCCATGGATGCAACCAAAGTTCAGGGTCGGTTGGGGTACCGTGAATTGTGGGTTGCGATACTCCCGCTGCCAGGCCAGGCGCAGGCCACGCAACTCGCCCATGGCGTCATGCATGGCTTCGAGGGCGCTGTGGCCCAGGCTCGGATCCGACGAATGGCCACTGCGTCCGAGGATATCGATGCGCTCCATCATCACGCCCTTGTGCAGGCGAATCGGCTTGAGCCCTGTGGGCTCGCCGATCACCGCCGCACGCCCCAGGGGACGGCCGGCCGCAGCCAGGGCGCGGGCGCCGGCCATGGAGCTTTCTTCATCGCAGGTGGCGAGAATCAACAGGGGCTGCCTGAAGGGTTGATCCAGCAGCGGCAGAACCGCTTCGATGGCCAGTGCGAAAAAACCCTTCATGTCGCAACTGCCCAGCCCTACCCAACGGCCATCCACTTCCGTCAGCCTCAAAGGATCGGTCTGCCACAGCGCTTCGTCGTACGGCACGGTATCGCTATGCCCCGCCAGCACCAGGCCACCGGGGCCACTGCCGAAGCTGGCCAACAGGTTGAATTTGCCGGGGCTGACCTGCTGGATCTCGCACTCAAAACCCAAGTCGCCAAGCCAGGTGGCGAGCAAATCGATCACCGGGCGGTTGGTCTGGTCGAGAGACGCTTGGGTGCAACTGACAGAAGGCGCAGCAATCAGTGCAGCAAATTGTTCTTTCATGGACGGTAAAGGCATGTGCTGTCTCTCGACTTCCACAGATGAAACCCATCATAGAACCATCTGCGCTGCACAATAAACCCGTGGCGGCACGTTGCCCGGCTCAGTCCTGTACACTGCACGGCCTTGGCAGCCACCTATTCCCCCGGCTGCACTCCCGATCCTGGATGTTCCGGCCATGCAAAAAGAAACCGAAATCAAGCTCCGCGTCAGCCGCGAGACCCTCGCCGCGCTGCGTGAGCACCCGCTCCTGAAAAAACGCAACAAAAGTGGCTGGGAACGCCGTGAGTTGATGAACCAGTACTTCGATACCCCCGAGCGCGACCTGGCTCAGGCCAAGGTTGCCCTGCGCCTGCGCAAGGATGGCGACGAAGTGATCCAGACCCTCAAGACCCGCGGCCACAGCGTTGCCGGCTTGTCGCAGCGTAATGAGTACGACTGGAAACTGCCCAAGGCCAAGCTGGATGTAAAAAAACTCGATGGCGAATGCTGGCCCGAGCAACTGGCCGGGCTGGACAAGAAGACCCTCAAGCCGATCTTCACCACCGACTTCGTGCGCGAACGCGCCGAAATCGCCTGGGGCCGTGGCAAGGCCAAGGTGGTGATCGAAGCCGCCCTGGACCTGGGCCAGGTGATTGCCGGTAAGCAGAAGGAAGAAATCTGCGAGTTGGAGCTGGAACTGCGCGAAGGCGAGCCCGCCGCCCTGCTGGAGCTGGCTGCCGAACTGGCCCAGACCCTGGCACTGATGCCGTGCGATATCAGCAAGGCCGAGCGCGGCTACCGTCTGTTCGACGCCAACAGCTATTCCCTGAGCCTGCCGGCCCCGCAACTGCAACCACAGATGCCCCTGGACGACGCCTTCGCCGCCCTCACCTGGCATCTGCTGGGGAGCAGCCAGCGCCTGGCCGAACAGTACCGCTTCAACGGACACTGGCGCCTGCTGCAGGACTGGGTAGAAAACCTCGCAGAAATGCGG
Organism: Pseudomonas fluorescens; assembly: GCF_000730425.1. Taxonomy (NCBI): domain Bacteria; kingdom Pseudomonadati; phylum Pseudomonadota; class Gammaproteobacteria; order Pseudomonadales; family Pseudomonadaceae; genus Pseudomonas; species Pseudomonas fluorescens. The sequence goes on from NZ_CP008896.1 coordinate 3,570,463, forward strand.
GCCCTGATCGGCAGCCTCGGCCAGGCCGCGCCACGCCAGGCTACCAGCGAGCTGCGCAGCGCCCTCGATGCCCTGCTGGAAGACTGGCGCCCGCTGGTCCAGGCCGGTGAAGATGATGAAGACGTGCGCAAAGCCGCGCCGGAGCAGTTCCTTGAAGAATTGACCGACGTGCGCTGGGGCCTGTTCTCACTGAACACTTCGCGCTGGCTGCTGGCCCGCACCTGGACCCTGGACCGCAATGTGCGCGGCAACCGCCAGGGCGCCGCCCAGGTCGCCAACTGGCTGCCGCGTCTGCTGGCCGACGAAGCCGTCGCCCTGCGCCTGCCACGCTACCAGCAACAGCCCGAAGACCTGGCCGAGCAACTGCCGCGCATCGAGCGTCTGCAGGCTTGGCTGCACCATGCCCGGCACCTGCTGGAGATCCCGGAACTGGACCGTTTGTACGGCGAGTTGAACAAGTTGGCGGCACTGGCCAACCAGCCAATTACTGATGAGTCGCTGGATGCGCGGATGCATCAGGTGATTGCGGTGTATCAGAACCGTGCCTGGAAGACTTTGCTGCGTCTGTAAGATTGCTATCGCGGGCAAGCCCGCTCCCACATTGGAATGCCTTTTCCTGTGAGAGCGGGCTTGCCCGCGATAATGCCTGCACTTTCAACGCAACACTGGCAGGCTGGTGGTCGACTTGATTTCCGACAATGCCACAATCGAATTGACCTCTTGTATCCCCGGCACCATCGACAGTTTCTCAAAGAAAAACCGCTCATACGCCTCGATATCCGAGGTAACAATGCGCAACAGAAAGTCCACCGCCCCCATCAGCACATAACACTCCAGCACCTCCGGGAACCCGCGAATCGCCTCGGTGAACTCCGTGAAGTTGGAGCGCCCGTGGGCGTTGAGTTTGACCTCGGCAAAGATCTGCGTGTTGAGGCCAATCTTCTTGCGATCGAGCAACGTCACCTGGGCGCGAATCACCCCCTCTTCCTTGAGCCGCTGGATCCGCCGCCAGCAGGGCGACTGCGATAGCCCGACCTGCTCGGCAATCTGCGCGCTGGAGAGTGACGCGTCTTCCTGGAGCAGTGCCAGGATACGGCGGTCATACATGTCCAACTCACTATGCATAAAAATTCCCTTAAATCTGGCTTCTGCAAATTGCACTATTCATTTATAAGGCATATCAATTAAACATAGATAAGAAATACCCCACAGCCCATGTAAAAATTTCTCCAGTCAAACCTGGAGAACATCCATGCATTCAGTCCCAGCCAGCCCCACCACCCGCGTCGATGCCTGGGCCGCGAGCAACAGCCATTGCCAGGCGCGCTACCAGATCCTCGCCGAAGCCGAGCCTGATGTGCTGTGCCGGATCCTCAATTACTTCGCCTTGCAGTTCCTCGTGCCGCAACAGGTAAACGTGACCCGCGACCATGACCTGCTGAACATCGACGTGGTGATGGACGACCTGAGCTGGCACCGCGCCCAAGTGATCGGTGAAAAACTTCGTAACCTGATCAGCGTGTGCTCGCTGGAGCTGCAACCCGTTGAATCCACACGGCTGCAAACCGTACTGGCGGCAGCTCAGTAAAAGCCGGCAATAACCCTCTGGGCGACAGCGGTCAGGATCGGACTAGCCTTGGCACCACCGCTTGAAACCGCCCAGGAAACCGCTATGCCCGTAGCGCCAGAACTTCAGGATCGCAAGCTTTGCCTCGACGAACTGCTGCCCGCCCTCACCGCTCACGGCCTGATCGACACAGCCCTGGCCGAGCGCTTGCGGCGTACCCCGGCCAATGGCTTGCATCCGCTGGAGCTTCTCGCCGGCCAGTCACTGCCCGACCCCACACGGCCCGGCATGTCGCTGTCCCTGGAGCGGCTGACGGAGTGGCTCTCCAGTCATGTGGGGCAGCCCTATCTACGCATCGACCCACTGAAGATCGATGCAGCGAGCGTGGTACCGCTGATGTCCCACGCCTACGCCCAACGCCACCATATCCTTGCCGTCGCCCTTGATCGCGACAGCGTGACCGTGGCCAGTGCCGAACCTTACCTGCGTGACTGGGAAGCGGGACTGGCCCATGTGTTGAAGCGTTCGATCAAGCGCGTACTGGCCAACCCCCAGGCGATCCGCAGTTGCACCCAGGAGTTCTTCCGTCTGGCCAGGTCGGTCAGCGGGGCCGACCAGACCAACCCCATGGCGCCCCCCGTCGAGCCAATGCTCAACCTCGGTACCGGTGATCAGGAGCCTGATGCCAACGACGCGCATATCGTCAACATTGTCGATTGGTTGCTGCAATTTGCCTTTGGCCAGCGCGCCAGCGACATCCATATCGAGCCCGGCGCCGACCAGGGACGCGTGCGCTTGCGTATCGATGGGTTGCTGAACGATGTCTATCAGTTTCCGCCCCAGGTCACGACCGCCGTGGTCAGCCGCCTGAAAAGCCTTGGGCGGATGAATGTCGCAGAGAAGCGCAAGCCCCAGGACGGCCGGGTCAAGACCAGGACGCCCACGGGTATCGAAGTGGAGCTGCGCCTTTCGACCCTGCCCACGGCCTTCGGCGAGAAACTGGTGATGCGGATTTTCGATCCCCAGGTACTGCTCCAGGATTTCCGGCAACTGGGGCTTTCCACCGATGACCTGCAGCGCTGGCAGTACATGACCGGCCAGGCCAACGGTATCATTCTGGTCACCGGTCCCACTGGGTCAGGCAAGACCAGCACGCTCTATACCACCCTGCGGCAACTGGCGGCCCGCACAGTGAACCTGTGCACGGTGGAAGACCCTATCGAGATGGTGGAACCGGCCTTCAACCAGATGCAGGTCCAGCACAATATCGACCTGACCTTCGCCAGCGGCATCCGCGCACTGATGCGCCAGGACCCGGACATCATCATGATTGGCGAGATCCGTGACCTGGAAACCGCTGAAATGGCGATCCAGGCGGCATTGACCGGCCACCTGGTGCTGTCGACCCTGCACACCAACGACGCTCCCAGCGCGGTAAGCCGCTTGCTGGAGCTGGGCATTCCCCATTACCTGATCAAGGCCACCCTGCTTGGGGTCATGGCCCAGCGCCTGGTTCGGCGATTATGTCCGCAGTGTAAAAGCCCGGTGGTGTTGAACCAGGACGATTGGCACAGCGCCACCCAGTCATGTACACCGCCGCCCACCCACGCCTACCGGGCCAATGGTTGCGTGGAGTGCCGGGACAGCGGCTATCACGGGCGCATCGGGGTCTACGAAATCATGCTGATGAATGACGCAGCCAAGGCCCTGGTCAGCGCCGACACCGACCTGCAGGCATTGCGCCGCGAGGCGCTCAAGGGCGGCATGCACAGCCTGCGCCTGGCGGGTGCGCACAAGGTGGCTGCGGGGCTGACTACCCTGGAAGAAGTGATACGGGTCACACCGGCGAACGAGTAAACCGTTCTTATCTGCGACAAGCCCGTTACAATCGACAGACTTCGCGTCACCGCCACCACCAGACAAGGAATCGTTATGCAGATCGGAACAGTGCTTCTCCTCTTTGTAGGCTTGGCCATCGCCATCCTGTTCATGGGCTTCAAGGTCGTACCCCAGGGCTACCAGTGGACAGTGGAGCGCTTCGGCCGCTACACCAATACGCTCAAGCCTGGCCTGAATATCATCATTCCGGTGATGGACCGTATCGGGCGCAAGATCAACGTGATGGAAAGCGTGCTGGATATTCCACCCCAGGAAGTGATCACCGCCGATAACGCCACGGTGCAGATCGACGCGGTGTGCTTCTTCCAGGTGGTGAACACCGCCCAGGCGGCCTACGAGGTCAACAACCTCGAACACGCGATCCGCAACCTGCTGCAAACCAATATCCGTACGGTGCTCGGCTCCATGGAGCTGGACGCCATGCTCAGCCAGCGCGACGGCATCAACGAGAAGCTGCTGCGCACAGTCGATGAAGCCACCGCGCCGTGGGGCATCAAGATCACCCGCATCGAGATCAAGGACATCAGCCCGCCAGCCGACCTGATGGCCGCCATGTCCGGCCAGATGAAAGCCGAACGGATCAAGCGTGCCCAGATCCTCGAAGCCGAAGGCCTGCGTGCCTCCGCCATCCTGACCGCCGAAGGCAAGAAACAGGCGCAGATCCTCGAAGCTGAAGGTGGTCGCCAGGCCGCATTCCTCGAAGCCGAGGCCCGTGAGCGCCAGGCCGAGGCAGAGGCCCGCGCCACACAAGTGGTATCGGAAGCGATTGCCACGGGCAATGTGCAAGCCATCAACTACTTTGTTGCGCAGAAATACATCGATGCCCTGGGCAAGCTGGCCTCGGCCAACAACAGCAAAGTGATCCTGATGCCGCTGGAAGCCAGCCAGGTCATCGGCGCAGTGGGCGGCATCGGCGAAATCGTCAAGGCCACCTTCGACAACAAGAAAGCCTGAGGCTCGCGCCATGTGGGAGTTCCTGCAACACCTGTCTTTCTGGGATTGGCTGGCGCTGGGCACGGTACTGCTGATTCTCGAAGTGTTTGGTGCCGGCGGTTATCTGTTGTGGATGGGCATCGCGGCGGCGGCCGTTGGCGTGCTCAAGTTCCTGATCCCGGGGCTTGGACTGGAGCTGCAACTGCTACTGTTTGCGATGCTGTCCATCCTGACGGCGGTGTACTGGTGGAAACGCCAGCGCAGCAGCGCCAAGGCCAGCGATCAGCCTGGGCTGAACATGCGCGGTTCGGAGCTGGTTGGCCGCACCTTTGTGGTACACCAGGCCATTATCGACGGCCGGGGCAAGATCAAGGTCGGCGACGGGGTGTGGATGGTGACAGGCCCTGATATGCCTGTAGGCACTCAAGTCCGGGTGATTGGCCAGGATGGCGTGATTTTACGCGTTGAAACTGTTTAGTCAGCCATGGAACTCGATCGGGTTATCTACAATCAAACTGTTCAGATAACCCAGTCGGAGTCACCCATCATGCGTCTCAAATATGCTGTCGCCACACTTGCCCTGCTGTCCCTTCCTGTTGGTTCAGCGATGGCCGACAGTTTCTGGCGTAATGTCATTTCATCGGGCGCCACCACCGGCTCGACCTACCTGACCTTCAAGGACCACAAGCTGGTCGTCGCCGCCCAGGACGACGCCGGCAGCTTTGTTGCCAGCGACGGCGGCATCCGTGGCCCTTACCTGGAAGCCGCCATGCAGAAAGTACGTGCGGACAACCCAGGCCTGAAGGCCACTGACATGGAGCTGGCCAACGCCATCCTGGCGAAGAACGCCATCGCCGCCGAGTGACAACCGGCACAAGAAAGCCGCTTTTGAAGCGGCTTTTTTTTGCCTGTTGTTCGACGATTCATTCACGGATGACAGGCTATATTCAGTCACCCCATGCGACGATGCCGGGGTTGATTTGAGCTTTTATTCTTAGTTCTTCTTAAAACGGATGCCTTCAACGTCATGAGCCAACTGCCTTTTCTGCCGTTTTCAAAACCTACCATTGATGAAGCCACCATTGCGGCAGTCGGTGATGTGTTGCGCTCCGGCTGGATCACCAGCGGGCCCAAGGTGCAGGCGTTCGAAGCGCAATTGTCACAATACTTTGGCGGTAGGCCGGTGCGCACCTTCAACTCCGGCACCTGCACCATGGAAATTGCCTTGCGCATTGCCGGCGTCGGGCCGGGGGATGAAGTGATCACCACGCCGATTTCCTGGGTGGCAACGGCCAACGTGATTCTGGAGGTAGGCGCCACGCCGGTGTTTGTCGATATCGATCCAGTCACACGCAATATCGATCTGACTCAATTGGAAGCGGCGATCACACCGCGCACCAAGGCAATCATCCCGGTGTACCTGGCTGGCCTGCCACTGGACATGCCGATGCTTTACGCACTGGCCAACAAATACGGGTTGCGGATTATCGAGGATGCCGCCCAGGCGTTGGGTTCCAGTTGGGATGGCCAGCGTATTGGTGCCACCGGGGATTTTGTCTCGTTCAGTTTTCAGGCGAACAAGAACATCACCTGTTCCGAAGGCGGCTGCCTGGTATTGAACAATGCCGAAGAAGCGCGCCTGGCGGAAAAGTACCGCCTGCAAGGCGTGACCCGTAGCGGGTTCGATGGCCTGGACGTGGATGTGCTGGGCGGCAAGTTCAACATGACCGATATCGCCGCCGCCATCGGCCTGGGCCAGTTTGCCCATATCGAGCAGATCACAGCCCATCGCCAGGCCCTAGCCCGGCATTACTTCGAGTGTTTCGGCAGCGATTTCGAGGCAACGTACGGCGCGCAACTGCCACCAGCAGACTTTGAAAACAGCAACTGGCATCTATTCCAACTAGTACTGCCTGAGCGTTCGGATGGCCTGCCAGCCCGCGCCACCTTCATGGAGCAGATGCAAGCCCAGGGCGTGGGCATTGGCTATCACTACCCGCCAATCCACCTGCTGAGCCTATATCGGGCGCAGGGATTCAAGGAAGGCATGTTCCCGGTAGCGGAAAGTGTTGGGCGCTTGATTGTGTCGTTGCCGATGTTTACGGCGATGACCAAGGGAGATGTGGAGCGGGCCGTCGCAGCAGTGAAGCAGGCGCTCAAGCCCTGACGGTTGTAGGAGCCGGCTTGCCGGCGAGGGCGATCACAAGATCGCCACCCGGCTTGAAGGCCTCATCGCCGGCAAGCCGGCTCCTACAGGGGGCGGTGTTATTCGCCGATGGCAGCTTTGTAGCCAGCGGCATCCAGCAGCTTTTCCAGATCGGCGGCATTGCTTGGCTTGACCTTGAAGATCCAGGCCTCGTACGGCTTTTCATTGAGCGACTCAGGGGCATCGGCCAACGCCTCGTTGACCGCAATCACTTCGCCCGAAACTGGCGAGTAAATATCCGAAGCAGCCTTCACCGACTCTACTACGCCCGCAGCGTCGCCCGCGGCGAACACCTTGCCCACTTCAGCCAACTCAACGAAAACCACATCACCCAACGCTTCCTGGGCATGATCGGAGATCCCGACGGTCACGGTGCCATCCGCTTCCAGGCGTGCCCATTCGTGGCTTTCGGCAAAACGCAGTGCGGCAGGGATATCGCTCATAGTCTGTGTCCTCAAAAAGAAATGTCAGCGGCCATCGGCCCGCCGGAAAAGATTAGATCAAGGTTTTGCCATGGCGCACAAAGGTCGGCTTGACCACTCGTACCGGGTACCACTTGCCGCGAATCTCGACTTCAGCACGGTCAGCGGTGGCCATCGGTACACGCGCCAGGGCAATGGATTTACTCAGCGTAGGAGAGAAACTACCACTGGTGATCTCTCCTTCGCCAACATCGGCGATACGCACCACTTGATGAGCGCGTAAAACTCCACGTTCTTCCAGCACCAGGCCCACCAGTTTGAGCTTCACGCCAGCCGCCCGCTCGGCTTCCAGGGCGGCGCGGCCAATGAAGTCGCGGCTGGCGGGTTCCCAGGCAATGCTCCATGCCATATTGGCAGCCAAAGGTGACACATTCAGATGAATATCCTGGCCGTAGAGGTTCATGCCGGCCTCAAGGCGCAAGGTGTCACGCGCGCCGAGACCAATGGGCGAGATGCCCGCGCCCACCAGGTCGTTGAAAAAACCTGGCGCCTGGTCGGCGGGCAGGACGATTTCCAAGCCATCTTCGCCGGTATAACCCGTACGGGCGATAAACCAGTCGCCGTCGGCCCTGCCTTCGAAAGGCTTGAGCTGGTGGATCAAGGTGGCGCGGGACTGGGTGACCAACTCGGCAATCTTGTGCCGGGCCTGGGGCCCCTGGATGGCCAGCATCGCCAGGTCCGGGCGTTCGCGCATCATCACCTGGTAGCTGCCCAAATGGGCCTGCATCCAGGCGATGTCCTGGTCGCGAGTGGCCGCATTGACCACCAGTCGGTAACCGTCGTCGGCACGATAGACGATCATGTCATCCACCACGCCGCCCTGCTCGTTGAGCATGGCGCTATACAACGCATGGCCGCAGCCATGCAAACGATCGACATCATTGGCCAGCAGATACTGCAGCCACTCCCTGGCCTGGCGGCCCGAGATATCGATCACGGTCATATGGGAAACATCAAACACCCCGCAGTCCCGGCGCACCTGATGGTGCTCCTCGACTTGCGAGCCGTAGTGCAGAGGCATATCCCAACCGCCAAAATCGACCATTTTCGCGCCAAGGGCGAGATGCAGGTCATACAGAGGCGTACGCTGTCCCATGGGTTTCTCCTTCCGGGCGTGGCGAAGGTGCGGGCAATGGCGATTCGGGCTACACACCTTGAAATAAAAGGCCTGCAGCCACAATCAACCACCCTGCCCAAAAGACGGGCCGCACCGAATGCCGCGCATTGTAGCCTCAAGCCGTAGGACTGGCACCTAACCGATTCGTCGGGCGGAGCGTCGTATCAAGCCAATGACCGGCAACAGGCCGACCAGTACCAGGGTTAATGCCGGCAAGGAAGCACGCGCCCACTCGCCTTCGCTGGTCATCTCAAAAATGCGTACCGCCAGCGTATCCCAGCCGAATGGGCGCATCAGCAGGGTCGCGGGCATTTCCTTGAGTACATCGACAAACACCAGCAGCGCTGCACTCAAGGTGCCGGGCAGCAAAAGCGGCAGATACACTTTGCAAAACAGTCGTGGCCCACTGACGCCCAGGCTGCGTGCCGCTTCCGGTAAAGACGGGCGGATGCGTGCCAGGCTATTTTCCAGTGGACCATAAGCCACGGCCAGGAAGCGCACCAAATAGGCCATCACCAGGGCCGACAGGCTGCCCAGCAGCAACGGTTTGCCTGCGCCTCCCAGCCAACTGGAAACCGGGATCACCAACTCGCGGTCCAGATAGCTGAACGCCAACATGATCGACACGGCCAATACCGAGCCCGGCAAGGCATAGCCCAGGTTACCCAGGCTCACCCCGGAGCGGATGGCCCGGGTCGGCGCCAGGCGGTTGGCGAACGCCAGCAGCAACGCCACGCTGACGGTAATCAGCGCCGCCATACCGCCCAGGTAGAGGGTATGCACAATCAGCCCGGCGTAGCGCTCGTCGAGGTCCAGGCGCCCGCGCTGCCAGAACCAAACCACCAATTGAATCATCGGGATAACAAAGGCACAGGCAAACACCAGGGCACACCAGCCGGTCGCGGCGGCGGCCTTGAAGCCATGCAGGTGATAGAGCGCCTTGCCCCGCGGGCGTTCGTTGCTTGGGCGGCTGGCGCCACGGGCACGACGCTCGCCGTAGAGCACCAACATCACCACCAACAGCAACAGGCTCGCCAGTTGCGCGGCGCTGGACAGGCTGAAAAAGCCATACCAGGTCTTGTAGATGGCGGTGGTAAAGGTGTCGAAGTTAAAGACCGACACCGCGCCGAAGTCCGCCAGGGTTTCCATCAGCGCCAGGGCCACGCCAGCGCCAATGGCCGGTCGCGCCATGGGCAAGGCCACCCGCCAGAACGCCTGCCAGGGCGATTGACCCAGCACCCGCGCAGCTTCCATCAGCCCCTTGCCCTGGGCCAGAAAGGCAGTGCGCGCCAGCAGGTAGACGTAGGGATAGAACACCAGCACCAGCACGATGATCACGCCGCTGGTGGAACGTACCCGGGGCAGGCGCAGCCCTGTGCCGAACCACTCGCGCAGCAGGGTTTGTACCGGCCCGGAGAAGTCCAGCAGGCCGACGAAGACAAATGCCAGAACATAGGCCGGAATGGCAAACGGCAGCATCAGCGCCCAGTCCAGCCAGCGCCGGCCGGGGAACTCACAGAGGCTGGTCAGCCAGGCCAGGCTCACGCCCAGCACTGTTACGCCAACCCCGACACCCAGCACCAGGGTCAAGGTGTTGCGCAGCAGACGCGGCATCTGGGTGTCCCACAGGTGCGACCAGATTTGCGTGTCGATACTTTGCCAGGACAGCAACAGGACACTCAGCGGCAGCAGCACCAGGGCGGCGACCGTGAAAACCGGCAGGTACCAGCGGCGTTGGGCGGGGTGGGCCAAGGACGAACTCTCAGGCTGTGGGGGTCTTGAAAGGGCCGCAAACCAATGTGGGAGCGGGCTTGCCCGCGATGCAGGCACCTCGGTTTATCATCAATACCGAGGTGATGCTATCGCGGGCAAGCCCGCTCCCACAAAAACCTGCTCCTACCTATGATTTGCGGTGTTTTTAAACCCGCATCAGTTCCAGCCCGCACGATCCATCAGGCGAATGGCTTCAGCCTGGCGCTTGCCCGCCACTTCCACCGGCAGGGTATCGGCAACGAATTTGCCCCAGGCCGCCACTTCTTCGGAGGGCTGCACCGCCGGGTTGGCCGGGAACTCCTGGTTGACGTCGGCAAAGATTTTTTGCGCCTCAGGCGTGGTCATCCACTCCACCAGAGCCTTGGCGGCTTGCGGGTGCGGTGCGTACTTGGTCAGGCCAATGCCCGATAGGTTGACATGTACGCCACGGTCGCCCTGGTTCGGCCAGAACAGCTTGACCCCCAGGTCCGGCTTTTGCTTGTGCAGGCGGCCGTAGTAGTACGTGTTGACGATGCCAACGTCACATTGCCCAGCGTTGATTGCTTCCAGCACAGCAACATCATCGGAGAACACATCGGTGGACAGGTTATTCACCCAGCCCTTGATGATTTCTTCAGTCTTGGCCGCGCCATGGGTTTCGATCAGGGTGGCGGTCAGCGACTGGTTGTAGACCTTCTTCGCCGTGCGCAGGCACAGGCGGCCTTCCCATTGCTTGTCGGCCAGGGCTTCGTAGGTGGTCAGCTCACTCGGTTTCACCCGGGCGGTGGAATAGGCGATGGTCCGCGCACGCAGGCTCAGGCCGGTCCAGGCATGGCTCGATGAACGATATTGCGCAGGGATATTGGCGTCGATCACCTTGGAGGTGAACGGTTGCAGGATACCCATCTGCTCGGCTTGCCAGAGGTTGCCGGCATCCACGGTCAGCAGCAGGTCGGCGGTGGCGTTCTCGCCTTCGGCCTTGATGCGCTGCATCAGCGGCGCTTCCTTGTCGGTGATGAACTTCACCTGGACACCGGTTTTCTTGGTGTAGGCATCGAACACTGGCTTGATCAACTCGTCGATACGAGAGGAATAGACCACCACTTCGTCAGCCGCCTGGGCGGTGGTGCTGGCGATAAGGGTGAGTGCCAGGGCAGTCAGGAGGCGCTTGGGGGCCAACATAGGTGCGGTCTCTCGTAGGAAAAGTGAACGTAAATGATAAGGACTCACATTTAGCATCTCAACCGAACACTGGGTGGAGGCGTTACGAGATGTTGCGTGATTGGATTCTGAGGGTGCGGCAACTGGCCTCACAAAAGTGTCAGGCCTTGGCCAGATCCGGCAAATCCCCGGTCAAGCCCAGCGCCTGACGCACAAACAGCGCCTTAGCCTCAGGCATCTGATCAACCATCTTCAGCCCGGCATTGCGCAACCAGCGCAACGGCAGTTGGTCGGCCTGGAACAACCGCTCAAAGCCCTCCATCGCCGCCATCAGCGCCAGATTGTGCGGCATGCGCCGCCGCTCGTAGCGGCTAAGCACCTTCACATCCGCCAAGCGCTCACCGCGCTCGCTGGCCTGCAGCAACACCTCGGCCAACACCGCCGCATCGAGGAAGCCCAGGTTCACGCCCTGCCCGGCCAACGGGTGGATAACGTGGGCCGCATCGCCAATCAGCGCCAGGCCTTCGGCGACGTAGCGCTTGGCGTGGCGCTGGCGCAACGGCACACACAGGCGTGGGTCGGCACTGACCACGCTGCCCAGCCGCCCTTCAAAGGCGCGCTCCAGTTCGCGGCAGAAGCTTTCGTCGTCCAGGGCCATCAGGCGCTCGGATTCACTCGGCGTGGTCGACCAGACGATGGAACACCAATCTTCCTGACCATCACGTACCAACGGCAGGAACGCCAGTGGCCCATGATCGGTAAAACGCTGCCAGGCCGTGCGCTGGTGCGGCTGGCTGCTGCGCACGCTGGTGACGATGGCGTGGTGCAGGTAATCCCATTCGCGGGTGGCAGTGCCCGTCAGGCGGCGCACGGCCGAGTTGGCGCCGTCGGCGGCGATCACCAGCGGCGCCCGCAGGGTGCGGCCATCGGCCAGGGTCAGCAACCAGTCATCGCCGGAGCGGCGCATCTGCTCCAGGCGGGCATTGGCCAGCAGCCCCAGGTCGCAGTCGTGCAGGCGCTCAAGCAAGGCGTCCTGGACCACGCGGTTTTCGACGATATGTCCCAGCACCTCGGCATGCACGCTGGCCGCTGAAAAGTGGATCTGCCCGGTACCGCTGCCATCCCACACCTGCATCTGGCCGTAAGGGCTGGCGCGGCGGCTGGCGATGCCGTCCCACACCCCCAGGCGCTCAAGAATACGCTGGCTGGCCGCCGACAAGGCGCTCACCCGCGGCTCAAACGGAGCATCGGCGTCAAACGGTTTGACGCTCAAGGGGCTGCCGTCGAGCAGCAGCACTTGCAGGCCACTGCCTTGCAACGCCAGCGCCAGGGCGCTTCCGACCATTCCGGCCCCGACAATCAGCACATCTGCGCGCATGTCCATGCTTTATGCCTGTTTCGCTGGCGGCTTGCGCCGCACGTAAAGGGTTTTGTCGACTCGCGCCACCAGGGTGCCGGAGCCGTCGTGAATCTGTACCTTGAGGTGTGGCAAGTACTTCTCGCCACCCTCGGTCTGGCGCCGCACCTCATCCAGCAAGGCCTGGTCGATGGAGAACTCGGCAAACACCGGTCCTTTGCCCGGTGAGATGAAATCGATACTGGCGGCCTTGTCCCAGACGATGTAGTCGCGCCCCAGGTTCTCCATCAACATCAGCATGTAGAACGGGTCGACCATCGAGTACAGGCTGCCGCCAAACTGCGTTCCGACGTAATTGCGGTTGTACCAGCCCAGGCCCATGCGCACTTTGGCATGACGAAAGTCAGCACTCAGGTGCTGGACCCGTACCCCGGCACCGAGGTACGGCGGGTACAGGCTCAAGACCCAGCGCAACAACCGCGCCTTGCCCAGGCGCTCGATCAGCCACTTACGCATCGGGGCGCGTACCCAGGCCCATGGCCTGCCGGGCGAACCAGCGTTTGGCCGGCGGCAGCAGGTCCAGGCCCAGCAGGCCAAGGTTGCGGCCCATGGCGACCAATGGCTGGCCGCTGCCGAACAGGCGGGTGACCTGGTCGGAGAAGCCCACGGTCAGTTGTTGATCCAGGCGCTGGCGTTCGCGGTAGGCCTGCAGAGTCGCCAGGTCGCCCGGCACCGCAGGCCCGGCCAGCAAGGCCTCGGCCAACGCATAGGCATCGCGCAGGGACAGGTTGAAACCCTGGCCGGCAATCGGGTGCAGGCTATGGGCGGCGTTGCCGAGGATCACCAGGTGCGAGCGTACTTGTTCTTCGGCCTCCACCAGGGTCAACGGGTAAAGGTGACGCGCGCCGACCTGCTTGAGGGTGCCCAGGCGATAGCCGAACACACCCTGCAGCTCGCTGAGGAAACTGCGCTCATCCAGCTGTGCCAGGCGCTGGGCGTCCATGCCGACGCGGGTCCAGACCAGTGCGCAGCGGTTGTCCGCCAACGGCAGCAAGGCCATCGGGCCGTCATCGGTGAAGCGCTCGAACGCCTCGCCGTTATGGGCTTCGCTGGGGGTGATGTTGGCGATCAGGGCGCTCTGGTTGTATGGCCGTTGCTTGACGCCAATGCCCAGCTGCTCGCGCAACCCGGAGCGGCCACCATCAGCCAGTACCGCAAGGTCACACTCGATGACGGTTTCATCGTCGAGGGTCAGGCGATAACCATCGGCCAACGGTTCCATGCGGCTGACGTGCGCCGGGCAGCGCCAACTGATCACGTCTTTGTCCAGGCCTTGCCACAGGCACTGCCCAAGCCAGGCGTTTTCCACCACATAGCCCAGGGCCGGTACGCCTTCTTCCAGCGCCGACAAGCGTGCGGTAGAGAAGCGGCCACGGTCGGAAACGTGGATTTGCTTGATCGGCTCGGCGCGCCGGGAAATGTCCTGCCATACGCCCAGGCGCTGGTAAATCTGCCGCGCCCCAAACGACAGCGCCGAAGAGCGCGCGTCGTAGCTCGGCTGATAGCTGTCGCCGGGGGCGAAGGGTTCGATCAACACGATCTTCCAGCCCCGGGCCTTGGCCCCGGCCTGCAACGCCAGCGCCAGGCTGGCGCCCACCAGGCCGCCGCCGATAATCGCCAGGTTGACCCGGCTCATCGGGCGGCCGCCATCAGTGCTTCAATCTCGGCCACGCCCTTGGGTACGCCACCGGTCAGAATTTCACAGCCTTGCTTGGTCACCACCACGTCGTCCTCGATGCGCACGCCTATGCCACGCCATTTCTTTGCCACGTTCTGGTTGTCCGGGGCAATGTAGATGCCCGGTTCCACGGTCAGGGCCATGCCCACTTCCAGCACCCGCCATTCGCCGCCGACCTTGTACTCGCCGACATCATGCACATCCATGCCCAGCCAGTGCCCGGCACGGTGCATGTAGAACGCCTTGTAGGCTTCGCTGGCGATCAATTCGTCCACATCACCCTGCAACAAACCCAACTTCACCAGCCCGGCAGTGATGACGTGCACCGTCGCCTCATGGGCCTGGTTCCAGTGCTTGTCCGGCGCGATCTGCGCAAAAGCGGCTTCCTGGGAGGCCAGCACCACTTCGTAGATCGCCTTCTGCTCGGCGGAGAACTTGCCATTGACCGGCCAGGTACGGGTGATATCGCTGGCATAGCAGTCGATCTCACAACCGGCGTCGATCAAGACCAGGTCACCGTCCTTGAGCAGCGCGTCATTCTGCTGGTAGTGCAGGATGCAGCTATTGCGCCCCGAAGCAACGATGGAGCCATAGGCCGGCATCTTCGCCCCGCCCCGGCGGAACTCGTAGTCCAGCTCGGCTTCCAGGCTGAACTCATGCAACCCGGCGCGGCAGGCCTGCATCGCCCGGATATGGGCCGCACAGGAAATCCGTGCGGCTTCGCGCATGACCTTCACTTCTGCGGCGGATTTATACAGGCGCATGTCGTGCAGCAGATGATCCAGGGCAACGAATTCGTTCGGCGGCTGCGCACCGAGGTGCGCCTTGGAGCGGATCACGTTGATCCACTCCATCAGGTGCCGGTCGAATTCGGCATTGCTGCCCATGGCCGAGTACACGCGGTCGCGGCCTTCGATCAGGCCGGGCAGGATGTCGTCGATATCGGTAATCGGGAAGGCATCGTCGGCACCGTATTCGCGAATCGCGCCTTCGGTGCCGGCACGCAGGCCGTCCCACAACTCGCGCTCGGCATTGCGTTCACGGCAAAACAGCACGTATTCGCCATGAATGCGCCCAGGCATCAGCACGATCACCGCTTCGGGTTCGGGAAAGCCGCTCAGGTATTGGAAGTCGCTGTCCTGGCGGTAGACGTGCTCGACATCACGGTTGCGGATCGCCACGGCGGCGGCCGGCAGGATCGCGATGCTGTTGGGTTCCATCTGCGCCATGAGCGCCTTGCGGCGGCGGGTGTATTCCGCCTTGGGGATATGGATCATGGGCAGGTGGGTTCCCTCTTTTAGTGCAGCGACGGCTTGGCGGCTGCCGGTTGCGCAGACTTTTTGGTCTCGGTGAACAGCAGCAGCGGCGCGACGCGCAGGTATTCCATGACTTCCATATAGTCGCCTTCGCCGTCTTCGGACTCTTCCAGGGCGTCTTGCACCTGGGAGATGGCCGCCAGGTCCTGCAGCACTTCCTGGGCATCGGTACTCAGTTCCAGGCCACCGGAATTCACGCCAAAGCCGTGGAGAAAGCCTTGGCACCATTGGCCCAGTGCAGCGGCGCGCTCGGTGAGCGGCGCATCGTCGGTTGGCAGCAGCAGGACCACGGTGACGTCATCACCGGTCAACTCGCCCTTGACCATCTCTTGCAGGCCGATCAGCGCGGCGCGCACATTGTCTTCAGGCTCTTTCTCCAGCAGTTCGGCCACGTCGGCCAGCCAGTTGTCGGCGTCAAAACCGACGCCGGTGCAACTGCGGCCCAGGAGCACGCCATGCAGTTCGGCAGGCGAGCAAGGGTGGCCGCTGGTGCTCAGCAGTTTGGAAAAAGCGTCGTACGGGGAATTCTGAATAGGCATGATGAGCTAGGCGCCAGGCGGCGCGATGTCTAGAATGAAGCGCTGTATCCTAGCACCGGCAGACGCACCCGACTATCAAGGGCGTCAGATCGTTTATCCTGCAGTTGCCATTCATCAGACAAATCCAGTGGAACCCCATGGAAGACACCGACTTGCAAGCGCTGATGGCCAGACTCGAATTGCTAATTACCCGGGTCGAGCAACTAAAGAGTCAAAACGGACTCCTATTAGCTCAGGAAAAGACCTGGCGCGAGGAACGCGCGCACCTCATTGAAAAAAACGAAATCGCCCGGCGTAAGGTCGAATCGATGATTTCGCGCCTGAAGGCCCTGGAGCAAGACTCATGAGTTCAAGCAATAGCGTCACCGTGCAGATTCTCGACAAAGAGTATTCGATCATCTGCCCCCAGGAAGAGCGCAGCAACCTGGTGAGCGCTGCCCGCTACCTGGATGGCAAGATGCGTGAAATCCGCAGCAGCGGCAAAGTCATTGGCGCCGACCGAATCGCCGTGATGGCCGCGCTGAACATTACCCACGATTTGCTGCATAAGCAGGAACGCCCTGACGTACAGGCCAGCGGCTCGACACGCGAGCAAGTGCGTGACCTGCTCGAACGCGTTGACCTGGTGCTGTCTACCGACCAGGAACCACCCAAGGGCTGATTGCCACGCCTGTTTGGGGTATACTCCCCTCACTCCCTGGCGTGCTTGCCAGTCGGCGATGTCCCTGAGCCGATTCGCACTACCCTGGAAGTTGCACGTTGGGCTGGTGTGCATGTCCGCTAGACGGAAAGCCTTAAAGCCTACTGCTTCTTCCACCTTGAACTTTCGGGTTCAAGGGCTAAGTCGACAGCGGTTCTGTCGGGGAGCCTGATTCCCAAACTCAATGCCAGTCTTCGGACTGGCATTGTTTTATGAGCCGAACACCATGACCGAACCTGCGCCGCTTTCCCGTCCGCAACTTCGACGCATGTTGCGCAAGGCACGCCGTGCCCTGACGCCAAGCGAGCAGCGCCAGGCCGCCACTGGCCTGTATCGCCAACTGGCACAGCACCCGCTGTTTCGCCGGGCCAAACATATTTCCCTGTACCTGCCGACGGATGGCGAAATCGATCCGCGCTTGCTGCTGCGCGCGGCCCAGCGCCGGGGCAAGGCCACCTACCTGCCGGTGCTCAGCGCCTGGCCACGGACCAAGATGGTGTTCCAGCGCGTGGGCCCCAGGGAAAAACTTGCGCCCAATCGCTTTGGCATTCTTGAGCCACGGATCAATGTCGGCCGCCAGCGCAAGATCTGGGCGCTGGACCTGGTGCTATTGCCGCTGGTGGGTTTCGACGACACGGGCGGGCGGCTGGGTATGGGTGGCGGCTTTTACGATCGCAGCCTGGCCTACCTGGCGCGCCGCTGTGCCTGGCGCAAGCCGACGCTGCTGGGCCTGGCCCATGAATGTCAGAAAGTCGAACGACTGGTACAGGCAAGCTGGGACGTGCCGCTAAAAGGCACCGTTACCGATAGAAAGTGGTATGTCGCAGAGGGGACGCCGCTGGAATCAACGGCGCCAAAATAGCGTCAACGCTTGAAGGTTTGTTGCTGCTGCTGTGCAAATTCAACCGGGACTTCGGTCTTGTTCGACCACAGGCTTTGCGCATACCCGGTGGTCACGACGCCCAGACCGAACAAAATAACCAAAATCCATAGTAAATCCGGTTTGCGTTTCATCGATTGCCCCCCTTCAGGCATATCACACACGATGACAGCAACGTTCCAAAATAGTCCGTTCCAGCTGCGTCAAGCTTAAAATCCCGGCATTCTGCGTGAACGTGAACCAACACGCAAACCTTGACGTCAACCGACCGTCGGTTTGTCATGAAAGTGACGCACAACCGGCTCACCTACCTGCAAAGGAGCAAAAACCATGGCCTATTGGCTGATGAAATCCGAGCCCGATGAGCTGTCCATCAAGGGCCTGGAAAAACTCGGCGAGGCGCGCTGGGATGGCGTGCGCAATTACCAGGCGCGCAACTTCCTGAGGGCCATGGCCGTGGGTGACGCGTTTTTCTTCTACCACTCCAGTTGCCCGGAACCAGGCATTGCCGGCGTAGGGAAAATCATCGAAGCGGCTTACCCGGACCCGACGGCACTGGAACCTGGCAGCCATTACTTCGATGCCAAGGCCACGCCGGAAAAAAATCCGTGGAGCGCGATCACCGTTGCCCACGCCGAAACCTTCCCCAAAGTCCTTCGGCTCGGCTACCTCAAGCAGCAGGCAGCCCTGGCCGAATTGCCGCTGGTGCAAAAAGGCAGTCGCTTGTCAGTGATGCCGGTGACGGCGCAGCAATGGGCGGCAGTAATGGCCTTGCGCTGACGCTTAAAGGTATTCATTTGACCGGTATCAACGGCTATCGGTTACGATCCGGGCAAACTAGGAAGCTAACACCGCAGGATGCACCCATGTCGACGCCACATCGCCGTTCGCAGTTCTTCGCCTTTCTCCTGATCTTGCTGCTGGTGGCCGCCGGCGGCTTCGGCTACTGGAAATCCACCCTCGATCGCCTGCCAGAAGGCCTGAGCATGGGCAACGGTCGCCTGGAATCCACCGAAGTGCAGATCGCCACCAAGGTCCCTGGCCGCCTGGCCGAAGTGCGGGTCGATGAAGGCGACAAGGTGCTCAAGGGCCAACTGCTGGCGCGTATCGATACGCGCACCCTGGAGGCCCAACGCTCCCAGGCCGAGGCTGAAGTGCTGCGCGCCAAGGAAAACTTCGCCGCCGCCGAAGCCAACGTGCAACTGCGCCAGAGCGAAAACCTGCTGGCCAGCCAGGAACTCAAGCGCACCCAGGAGCTGTACCGACGCGGCTTCGCCAGCGCGCAGCTGATCGACCAGCAACAGGCGCGGCAGAGCACCGGCAACGCAGCGGTGGTAGCGGCCCAGGCCCAGGTCAATGCGGTCAAGGCCGCCATCGGTGCCGCCCGGGCGCAGGTGGCGCAACTGACCAGTGAAATCGAGGACAGCAGCCTGCGCGCGCCCATCGACGGCGTCATCCAATTACGCCTGGCCGAACCCGGCGAAGTACTCGGTGCCGGCGGCCGGGTGTTGCTGCTGATCGACCCGAATGACCAGTACATGAACCTCTACCTCCCCGCTTCCGTCACCGGCCGCCTGACCGTGGGCAGCGAGGCGCGGATCGTGCTCGATGCCCTGCCGGATCAGCCGCTGCCGGCGAAAATCAGCTTTGTCGCGGCCAAGTCCCAGTTCACCCCCAAGGAAGTGGAAACCCGCGACGAACGCCAGAAACTGGTGTTCCGCGTCAAGCTGCGCCTGACTCAACCCAGCGCCGTGCCCCAGGCCAAGCCCGGCATGCCGGGCGCCGGCTACGTGCGCACCGCCGATCTGGACTGGCCGGCCAACCTGCAATGAACGGGCTGGCGCTGCACGCCACGGGCATCAACCATCGCTACGGCAAGCAACAGGCACTGATCGACATCACCTTCAGCCTGCCGGCCGGCACGCGCTGCGGGTTGATCGGCCCGGATGGCGCGGGCAAGTCGAGCCTGCTGGGCTTGATCGCCGGGGTAAAAAAGCTGCAGGCCGGTCACTTGCAGGTGCTGGGCGGCGCCATCGAAGACCGCCGCCATCGCAACAGCCTGTACCCGTTGATCGCCTTTATGCCCCAGGGCCTGGGCGGCAACCTGTACCCTGAGCTGTCCATCAGCGAGAACATCCGTTTTTTCGCCACCCTGTTTGGCCTGTCCAAGGCCGATTGCGACCCGCGTATGCACAACCTGCTGCAGGCCACTGACCTGGCACGCTTCGCCGATCGCCCGGCCGGTAAACTGTCCGGCGGGATGAAGCAAAAATTGGGGCTGTGCTGCGCGCTGATCCACGATCCGGACCTGCTGATCCTCGATGAACCCACCACCGGCGTGGATCCTTTGTCACGCCGGCGCTTCTGGGAACTGGTGGAAACCGTGCGCAGCGAGCGCCCGCAACTGACACTGCTGGTGGCCACGGCCTACATGGAAGAAGCCGAGCAGTTCGAGCACTGCCTGATGCTCGACCGCGGCAAGCTGATCGCCGACGGCCTGAGCCGTGACCTGGCCGCCGCCACACCCAGTGGCAAGCTCGATGACGCCTTCACCCATTTCCAGGGCGACAGCGCGCACAACAACCAGCCGCTGGTGATCCCCCCGCGGGATAACGACAACACCGATATAGCCATCGAAGCCCACGACCTGACCCTGCGCTTTGGCGACTTCACGGCGGTGAACAACGTCAGCTTCGCCATCGGCCGCGGCGAGATCTTTGGCTTTCTCGGCTCCAACGGCTGCGGCAAGACCACCACCATGAAAGTCCTCACCGGGCTGATGCCGGCCAGTGAAGGCAGCGCCACGCTGTTGGGCAACCCGGTGAATGCCAAGGACCTGGCAACCCGCAAGCGCGTGGGCTTCATGTCCCAGAGTTTCTCGTTGTACGGTGAACTCAGCGTGCGCCAGAACCTGGTGCTGCACGCGCAGTTGTTCGACCTGCCCAAGGCCGACAGCAGCCCGCGCATCGAAGCCTTGATCCAACGCTTTGACCTGGACAGCGTCGCCGAACAACCCTCGGGCGAGTTGCCCCTGGGCTTGCGCCAGCGCCTGTCCCTGGCCGTGGCCGTGTTGCACCGCCCGGAAGTGCTGATCCTCGACGAACCCACGTCCGGTGTGGACCCCGCCGCGCGCGACGATTTCTGGCGCTTGCTGGTGGAATTGTCCCGCGAGCAAGGGGTGACGATTTTCCTCTCCACCCACTTTATGAACGAAGCCCAGCGCTGCGACCGCATTTCGTTGATGCACGCCGGCAAAGTCCTGGCCTGCGATACACCGCATGCCCTGCAACAGCAATTCCACGGCCAGACCCTGGAAGCCGCGTTCGTCACCTGCCTGGAGCAAGCCCAGCAAACCCCGCAAGCCAGCGCGCCCAGCCCGACCGTCAGCACACCGACCACGCCACCCGCCAGCAAGCGCGGCTTCAGCCTGGCCCGCCTGCTGGCGGTGGCCAGCCGTGAAGGCAAGGAACTGCTGCGCGACAAAGTGCGCATGGCCTTTGCCCTGCTCGGGGCGATTTTCATGATGGTGATCTTCGGCTACGGCATCTCCCTGGACGTGGAAAAACTCGCCTTCGCTGTGTACGACCAGGACCAGACCCCACAAAGCCGCGCTTACCTGGAGGCCTTCCGCAGTTCGCGCTACTTCGCCGAACAGCCACCGATCACCGATTCGGCCGAACTGCACCGGCGCCTGCAACGCTCGGAAATCAAACTGGCCCTGGAAATTCCACCCGGGTTTGGCCGCGACCTGTACGCCAGGCGCCAACCGGCGGTGGCCGCCTGGCTCGATGGCGGCATGCCGTTTCGCGCCGAGACCAGCCGCAATTATGTAGAAGCCGTACACCAGGCCAACCTCCAGCAATTGGCCGAGTTCAACAGCTCACCGTTGAACCCGCAGGCCGCTGCCAGGCTGGAAACGCGCTTTCGCTACAACCAGGACGTGGTCAGCGTCAATGCCATCGGCCCCGGTGTGATGGCGCTGATCCTGGCGTTTATCCCGGCAATGCTCACTGCCCTGGGCATCGTGCGCGAGAAGGAGCTGGGCTCGATCACTAACTTCTATGCTACGCCGCTGACCCGCCTGGAATTCCTCCTCGGCAAACAGGCGCCGTACCTGGTCATCAGCCTGATCAACCTGGCCTTGCTGGTAGTCATGAATCGCTGGCTGTTCGGTGTGCCGTTCAAGGGCAGCGGCCTAACCCTGGCGTTTGGCGGCCTGCTGTATGTGCTGGCTACCACCAGCATGGGCCTGCTGATTTCTGCGTTCACCCGCACCCAGATTGCGGCGATCCTCGGCACCATGATCATCACCAGCCTGCCGACCATCCAGTTCTCCGGGCTGATCGTGCCCCGCTCGTCCCTGGAAGGGGCCGCCGCGCTGATGGGCATGCTGTTTCCCGCCGGTTACTTCCTGGATGTCGCCGTCGGTACCTTCACCAAAGCGCTGGACCTGCGCCAGTTGTGGCCGCAGTGCCTGGCGCTGTTCGGGTTTTTCCTGGGGTTCACCGGGCTGAGCCTGGTCATGCTCAAGAAGCAGGAGGCCTGATGCACACGTTCGCCCATATCCTGCGCCTGGGGATCAAAGAACTCACCAGCCTGCGCCACGACAGCGTGTTGCTGCTGTTTCTGTTCTACGCCTTTACCGTCGCCATCTATATGCCAGCAGCCGGCTCGGTGATTGGCGTACACAACGCCAGTGTGGCCTTTGTCGATGAAGACCACGGCCAATTATCGCGCCAGTTGGCCGAAGCCCTGCAGCCACCGGAGTTCCAGCCTGCCGTGCCACTGCCCTACGACCAGTTGGACAAGGTCATGGACAGCGGCCAGTACACCTTCGTGATCAACGTGCCGGCTAATTTCCAGGCGGACCTGTTGGCCGGGCGCCAGCCGAGCGTGCAGGTCAACGTGGATGCCACGGCAATGAGCCAGGCCTTTATGGGGGCTGGCTATATCGGGCGGATTTTCCAGCGCGAACTGCTGAACTACAGCGGCCAGCCTGACGCCAGCCAACGCGCGCCGGCGACCCTCACCACCCGGGCACTGTTCAACACCAACCTGGAAGGCGGCTGGTTCCTGGCGGTGATCCAGATCGTCAACAACATCACTATTCTCGCCATCGTCCTGACCGGTACCGCGCTGCTGCGCGAACGCGAGCACGGCACCCTCGACCATTTGCTGGTGCTGCCGCTCACGGCCCTGGAAATCATGCTGGCGAAAATCTGGAGCAACATGCTGGTGGTGGTGTTCTGCACCTGGCTGTCACTGGAAGTGGTGGTCAAGGGCCTGCTCGGCGTGCCGCTGGCCGGGTCGCCCGGCCTGTTCCTGCTGGTGACGGCGCTGTATCTGTTTGCCAGCACCGCCCTGGGAATCTTCCTCGCCACCCTCGCCCGTTCAACCCCACAGTTCGGCTTGCTGGCGATTCCGGTGATTATCCCGATGCTGCTTTTGTCAGGCGGCAGTACGCCGTTGGACAGCATGCCCGAATGGTTGCAGTGGGTGATGCAGGGTTCGCCGTCGACACATTTTGTGAGCCTGAGTGCAGCGATTCTGTTCCGGGATGCGGGAGTGAGCGTGGTGTGGCCGGACTTGCTGGCGCTGGCGGGGATTGGATTGTTGTTTTTTGCGGTGGCGTTGGCGCGATTCAGGAAAAGTCTGGCCTCATGAGGCACCTGCAAAGACGCCATCGCAGGTAAGCCAGCTCCCACATCTTGATTTGTGAACACCATCAAATGTGAGAGCTGGCTTACCGGGGCGCCGCGTCGCGGCGATGGGCGCGAAGCGTGCGCTTTACTGGATGATCAAGTTGTTGAACAGCAGATCTTCAACCACCGGCTGGCCCGTCTCGTCATTCATCACTTGTTGGGTCTGCTTCAACGCCTCCTGGCGCAGCTTCTCTTTGCCTTCGACACTGCCCATGCTCTCGACCGTCTGCTGGGTAAACAACGCCACCAGTTGGTTGCGAATCAACGGCTCATTGGCCTTGATCGCCGCAGCCGCTTGCGGGCCGGTCACGCGCAGGGCCACATCGGCCTTGTACACCCGCAGTTTCGCGCCGCCATCCAGGGCGTAGTTGCCCACAAAAGGCGGCGTCAGGCTGTAATAGCTGACCTTCGGCGCTTCGCCTTCCTTGGCTTCTTCGGCATGGGCTGCCATCGGCAGCGTCAGGGCCAGCATCAACAGGGTCCACGCTTTCACAGTTCATTCCTCACATTCGATTGCCAGTAGCATAACGCTAGCAAGGCAGAGCACAAGCTTATGGCGACTTATCAGGCCGGGGCATGCTCGTTGACCCTTGACCTGACCCACCTACACTTATCGGCCAATACGCCAAAAGGAAGAGTCCGATGAAAGCCGTGCTGTGCAAAGCCTTCGGCCCCGCCGAAACCCTGGTGCTGGAAGAGGTCGCCAGCCCCGCGATCAAGAAGAACGAGGTCCTGCTGGAGGTGCATGCCGCCGGAGTGAATTTCCCGGATACGTTGATCATCGAGGGCAAGTACCAGTTCAAGCCCCCCTTCCCGTTCTCGCCGGGTGGCGAAGCGGCAGGCGTGGTCAGCGAAGTCGGGGAAAAGGTCAGCCACCTCAAGGCCGGCGATCGGGTCATGGCGCTGACCGGCTGGGGCAGCTTTGCCGAGCAGGTCGCGGTACCGGGCTATAACGTGTTGCCGATCCCGCCGAGCATGGATTTCAACACCGCCGCCGCCTTCAGCATGACCTACGGCACCTCGATGCACGCCCTCAAGCAACGGGGCCACCTGGCCGCTGGTGAAACCCTGCTGGTGCTGGGTGCGTCCGGTGGCGTTGGCCTTGCCGCCGTGGAAATCGGCAAGGCCATGGGTGCCCGGGTGATCGCTGCCGCCAGCAGCGCCGACAAGCTGGCCGTGGCCAAGGCCGCAGGTGCCGATGAGCTGATCAACTACAGCGAAAGCAACCTCAAGGATGAAATCAAGCGCCTGACCGATGGCAACGGTGCCGACGTGATCTACGACCCGGTGGGCGGCGATCTGTTTGACCAGGCGATCCGCGCCATTGCCTGGAACGGTCGCCTGCTGGTGGTGGGGTTTGCCAGTGGGCGCATCCCCGAGTTGCCGGTGAACCTGGCATTGCTCAAAGGCGCGGCGGTGGTGGGCGTGTTCTGGGGCTCGTTTGCTCAACGCCAGCCGCAGGATAATGCGGCGAATTTCCAGCAATTGTTCAGTTGGTATGCCGAGGGGAAGCTCAAGCCACTGGTGTCGCAGGTGTACCCGCTGGATAACGCCGCCCAGGCGATCAACGACCTGGGGCAGCGCAAGGCCGTGGGCAAGGTGGTCGTGCAGGTCCGGTAAATGGTCTGAAATACGTCCAATGTAGGAGCTGGCTTGCCAGCGCCTACATTTGCTCTGATCACGACCCACACTTATCTATTGGCGACATGTTCGTAAAAGAACATGCAATTGCTCCCGTTTCCTGTACTTGCAGATAAGAGGCGATGCTATTTTCGGTAACGAAACTGTAACATTCGCATCCGCAGTCAAAACAAGAAATTTGGAGCTCTTGAATGTTTGCTTTCTTTCGTCCTGCCCCCCATCAGGCACCCCTGCCTGAAGAAAAGATCGACAGTACCTACCGACGACTGCGCTGGCAGATCTTCGCCGGTATCTTCTTTGGCTACGCGGGTTACTACCTGCTGCGCAAAAACTTCTCCCTGGCCATGCCCTACCTGATCGACGAGGGTTACACCCGTGGTCAACTGGGCCTGGCCATGTCGGCCATTGCCATTGCCTACGGCCTGTCCAAGTTCCTCATGGGCCTGGTGTCCGACCGCTCCAACCCGCGCTACTTCCTGCCCTTCGGCTTGCTGGTATCGGCCGGGGTGATGTTCATTTTCGGTTTCGCGCCCTGGGCAACCTCCAGCGTGACCATGATGTTCATTTTGCTGTTCATCAACGGTTGGGCCCAAGGCATGGGCTGGCCACCGAGCGGGCGGACCATGGTGCACTGGTGGTCGCAGAAGGAGCGCGGTGGCGTGGTGTCGGTATGGAACGTGGCGCATAACGTCGGCGGCGGCCTGATCGGCCCGCTGTTCCTGCTGGGCATGGCCTGGTTCAACGACTGGCACGCCGCGTTCTATGTCCCGGCCACTGTGGCCTTGGCTGTGGCGGTCTTTGCCTTCATCACCATGCGCGACACCCCACAGTCGGTGGGCCTGCCGCCGATCGAGAAGTACAAGAACGACTACCCGGAAGGCTACGACGCCAGTCACGAAGACGAATTCAGCGCCAAGGAAATCTTCGTCAAGTACGTGCTGCGCAACAAAATGCTCTGGTACATCGCCTTCGCCAACGTGTTCGTGTACCTGCTGCGCTATGGCGTGCTGGACTGGGCACCGACCTACCTCAAGGAAGCCAAGCACTTCACCGTCGACAAGTCGTCCTGGGCGTACTTCTTCTACGAGTGGGCGGGGATTCCGGGCACGCTACTGTGCGGCTGGATGTCGGACAAGATCTTCCGTGGCAACCGTGGCCTGACCGGCATTGTGTTCATGGCGTTGGTGACCGTGGCAACCCTGGTGTACTGGCTCAACCCGCCAGGCAACCCGATGGTCGACATGATCGCGCTGTTCTCCATTGGCTTTTTGATCTACGGCCCGGTGATGCTGATCGGCCTGCAGGCGCTGGAACTGGCGCCGAAGAAAGCCGCAGGTACGGCCGCAGGCTTTACCGGCCTGTTCGGATACCTCGGCGGTTCAGTGGCCGCCAGTGCGGCCATGGGCTACACCGTGGACCACTTCGGCTGGGACGGTGGCTTTGTGCTGCTGATCGGCGCGTGCCTGCTGGCCATCGCGTTCCTGATCCCCACCCTGTGGCATACCAATAGCGTCAGCTCGGCGCGTTAATCGCCGTCGCAGCCTCTGGCACATCGCTTGAGCCGCGCCTCCAGATTCTTGTCTGGCATGGCGTGGCTACGCAGGGCGTTGACGGTCTGCTCGACATAATCGCGAGTAGTGCCGTAGCGCCCGCAAGCGCTTTCAAATACCTGGTTCAGCACGCTGTCGGGCAAGTTGCCGGCATAGCTGGGCAGGTGCCGCTCCAACACAAACCCCAATGCCTGCACCTGGCTGCCGTCTTCCAGCCGGCAACTGAGCCAGTGTGGTCGATACGACGGGTAAGGCATCTCACGCTGCCACAAGGCATAAAGCGAGGCTTCCAGTTGCTCCTCCGGCAGGCGGTAGGCAAAGCCACTGCACGAGCCGCCGCGATCCAGACCGAACACCAGCCCCGGCAATTCCGGCGTGCCCCGGTGCTCATGGGACCACAGGTACAGGCCCCGGTGATAACCGTGGACCCGTGCGCGCAGACGCTGGGTTGCCGAACACTCGGGACGCCAGATCAGCGAGCCATACGCAAACAGCCAGACCGGCCCACCCTTATGCAGGTCCATGGTGGCCTGCATCGAGCTCATCAATTGTTCGTGAGTGAGTTGCGGCCCCAGATCGAGCCGCGGCGGGTAAGCCAATTGCAGAGGTTCGGATTCAATAACGGTCATGGCGGATCGCTTAGGTCTCCTTTCTTGGAAATGAAGAGCTACTACCAGTTATAGGCGACTTTACCGTAATAGAACGCGCCGCTGTAACCGTAAGGCGAAAAAGTGCTATAGGCCAGGTTGCCGCCACTGCTGGCGTAGGCATTGAGCTTTTCCGGGTACTTGTCGGTGACGTTGTCGCCGCCCACGGTGAAGGTCCAGTTGTGCAATTTATAGTCAGCTGACAGGTCCAGCACCCAGGCGGCCTTGAAGGTCTGGTCGTTGACCTTGTCTGCCTGGTAGCTGGTGAATTCGCCATAGCGCACCAGGTTGCTGTGCAGCGCCCAGTTACCGAAGGTGAAATCGTTACCCAGGCTCAGCTTGTGCTGGGGCGTCGTGTCGCCCAGCAACCCGATGCGCTCGCGCCGGTCGACCCGCACCAGGTTGGCGCCCAGGCTATCGAGAATGGCCGGGTTGGCCTTCACGTCCGTGACCTTGGTGTGGTTGTAGTTGTAGCCCACAGTGCTGTTCCAGCGGATGCCGTTGTCCAGTTGATAGCGATAGTTGGCCACCAGGTCGACACCGTCGGTGCTGGTGTCAGTGGCATTGGTGAAGTAGCGGGCAGTGGTGTAGTCGATATTGCCGACACCGTTGGCCTGCAGATAGGCACGGGTCGCTGCATTAAGGGCGAGGTTGGACGACAGGCTGATACGGTCGCGGATATCGATACGGTAGACGTCGACCGTTACCGTCAGGTTGTCCGCAGGCTCCAGCACCAGGCCCAGGCTGTAGTTGCGTGACTTCTCGGCCTTGAGATCCTCAGCACCGAGCAAGCGCGCCACCTGGCTGTTGGCCGGGAAGGTGCCGGCTTCCTGGAGGGTATTGCCGATCAACTGCGACGAGGTGTAGGCAAAGTTCTGCTGGGCCAGGGATGGCGCGCGAAAACCATTGGAAATGCTGCCGCGCAGGGCCACCTGCGGGGTGAAGTCATAGCGCGCCGACAGCGAGCCACTGACGTTGGAGCCAAAATCGCTGTAGTCCTCATGACGCACCGCTGCCGAAACGCCGAGCTTTTCGGTGAAGTTGGTTTCCAGGTCCAGGTACTGCGCCCAGTTGTGGCGCGAAGTGCTCCCGGCATCGGCATCGCGGAAACCGCCGAGGCCTGAACTGCCGGTCTGGTAGTAGGACGCCGGCTCGCCGGCTTCAATTTCATAGCCCTGGTGCAGGTATTCGCCGCCGAATGCCACCGATACCGGGTACGGCAGCCAGCTCAGGTCAAATTCACGGGACAGGTCCAGGCTGAGCTGCTTCTGCTCGTTGCTCAGGGTGCCGTTGTCGAACTTGCGCGGCGTCGCCAGGCCCAGGGAGGTGTTGATGGTTTCGGTGCGCAGTTCGTACTGGTTCTTGCCGTAGTTGGCCGACAGGTCGTAGTGCCAGTCATACGCCAGTTGCCCACGCAGGCCGGCCACCAGCGAGGTGTCTTCGAGATTGCCACGGATCAGCGGCAGGTAACCATTGGGGTTGAGCGCCGGGAGGTTGTTGGGCGCATTGCTCGCCCGGTAGAACGCCGCCGTCTCGCCGCGCCGCTTGCTGTAGCCGCCAAAGGTGTAGAACTCGGCGGCATCGTTGAAGGCATAGCCGGCGTTTAGCCACAGCTTGCCTTCGTTGGTCGAGGGTTCGCCCTGGCGGAACACGCGCTGGCCGTATGTCGTGGAGCCGATGCTGCCTGGGCGGTAATCGTGGCCGGCGCGATTGGTGTAGTCATTGTCGGCACCTTCGGCGGAAAGGTTGATAAACCCATTCTCACCCACGGCCAGGCCGGTATTGCCGCTGATGTTGCGCTGGATCCCGTCACCTTTCTTGTACTGGCCGAACTTGCTGGAAACCGAGCCGCCGTGGTCGGTCTGCTTGAGGATCACGTTGATCACCCCGGCAATCGCATCGGACCCGTATCGGGCCGACGCGCCATCGCGCAGCACTTCGATATGGTCGACCGCCGACAGCGGGATGGCATTCAAATCCGCCGGGGCCGAACCGCGGCCGACCGCCCCGCCCAGGTTGACGAAAGCGCTGGTGTGGCGCCGCTTGCCATTGACCAGCACCAGCACCTGATCCGGCGACAGGCCGCGCAGTTGCGCCGGACGCACCAGTTCGGCGCCGTCCACCAGGCTGGGGCGTGGGAAATTGATGGAAGGAATCAGCCGTGCCAGTACCGCGCCCAACTCGTCGGAGCCGGTACTGCGCAGGCTTTCGCCGGAAATCACATCGATGGGCGACAGCGATGCGCTGGCCGTACGCTCCTGGGCACGGGTACCGGTAACGATCACGGTGTCGAGTTTTGGCGTGTCGGTTGTCGCCGTTTCAGCAGCAATCACTGGATTGAATCCCACGGCGGTCAGCAAATTGGCTGACAAAATCGCCGTGCACAGCGCGTGCTTCTTGTAGCTCCCCATACCGCTCCCCTTGGAATCAAAAGTCAGAACGTCAATGCCCTGAGTTCATACGATCGATCCGTGTGGCGGACGGTGGCGGTCATTTACTGGTTATTGGCAGATAGTCGGTGGCCCGATTTGTATATACCTTAATGATATTTATGAAAGCCAATAAATACCTTTTAAGAATAAGAAAAAGCATAAGCAACAGGTCCCACTCGTCAGGATTGCCACGGGAGATCCCGCTATTTTCAGCGCCCGTTCAGCCTTTGTGCAGAGCGAACCTTCAAAATAGGCGCGCATCACGACCCACTTAGCCGCGCACCCACCGACTATCGAGGTCGCCCCATGAAAAACCGACTTTCCGGCCTGCTGCTCCTGGCGCAGGCCACCACCGCCCTGGCCGCCGAAGCGCCAGCCAAGGACGACAAAGGCTTCTGGTACGCCCAGACCAGCGTCTACACCCGGCACTTTGCACCGGATCCCGAACACAACAACCATCAGGACCTGATCGGTCTGGAGCGCAATGACGCTTCGCGGTGGGTGTATGGCGGTGCGACCTTTCGCAACTCGTTTCGCCAACGCTCGTATTACGCCTACGTGGGCAAACGCTACGACATGAGCGACTATCCGGTGTATGTGAAGCTGACCGGTGGGGCGATCCAGGGCTATCGCGGCAAGTATCGCGACAAGATTCCACTGAACCGCTATGGCGTGGCACCCGTGATCATTCCCTCGGTGGGGGCTCACTATGGGCCGGTGGCGGCAGAGTTGGTGTTGCTGGGGTTCAATGCGGCGATGGTGACCACGGGCGTGCGGTTCTAAGAACCCGCCGTGTGTAGGAGCCGGCTTGCCGGCGATGGCGTCCTTGAAAACAACGCATGACTCAAGGGCCTCATCGCCGGCAAGCCGGCTCCTACAGGTCAGGAGCGCGGGGCGTAGGCAAATACGTCGGCGCGCATCTGGTGTGCATCCATACCGGCATTGACCAACGCATCCAGCGTGCCATAGATCATCGCCGGCGAACCGCTGGCATAGACATGCACGGCCTTGAGGTCGGCAATGTCTTCGCACACCGCCTCATGCAACAAGCCACAACGCCCTTCCCAACCGCACAGGTCGCTGACCACTTTGTGCAGGAACAGATTGGGCAATTGCTGCCATTGCTCCCAATGCTCGACCTGGTAGAAATCATCGGGACGGCGCACGCCCCAATACAGATGTACCGGGTGCCTGAAACCGCTGGCCCGGCAGTGTTCGATCAGGCTGTGCATCTGCGCCATGCCGGTGCCGGCCGCGATCAGCACCAGCGGCCCGTCGGGCAACTCGGCCAGGTGGGTATCGCCAAACGGCAGCTCGACCCGCGCCATCTGGTTACGCTGCAACTGCTCGATCAGGCTGCGGGCGCTGTCTTCACGGACCAGCACATGCAACTCCAGCTCGCGCCCGGCATGGGGCGCCGAAGCCAGGGAAAACGCCGATTTCTCGCCGTTTTCGCGCTCTATCATCAGGTACTGGCCCGCGTGGTAACGAGCTGCCTTGCCGGCTGGCGCACGCAGGCGCACACGCCAGACATCGCCACCCAGGTCCACGCATTCGCTCAACTGGCAGGCAAGCTTGCGTACCGGCAACTCTCCCGGTGCCAACACGCCATCCCATAACACGATGCAATCTTCCAGCGGTTCGGCGATGCAGGTGTAGAACTCACCATGGTCACGCACTTCGCCGGCCTGTTGCACCCGGCCTTCGACCAGCAGCGCAGCGCACACGTGACACACGCCATTGCGGCACGCCTGCGGGCATTCGTAGCCCAGGCGCCGTGCACCTTCAAGAATCCGCTCGCCGGGCTGCAAGTCGAGGACCGCACCGGAAGGTTGCAGGGTTACACGCATCAATCTATTCCCAGTTCTTTCCACATCGCATCGACACGCGCCGTCACGGCTTCATCCTTGACGATCACCCGGCCCCATTCACGGGTGGTTTCACCCGGCCATTTATGGGTGGCATCCAGGCCCATCTTCGATCCCAGGCCCGACACCGGCGAAGCGAAGTCAAGGTAGTCAATCGGCGTGTTATCAATCATCACTGTGTCGCGCTTGGGGTCCATGCGCGTGGTGATGGCCCAGATCACATCGTTCCAGTCTCTGGCATTAATGTCGTCGTCAGTGACGATAACGAACTTGGTGTACATGAACTGTCGCAAAAACGACCACACACCGAGCATGACGCGCTTGGCATGGCCCGGGTACGACTTTTTCATGGTCACGATGGCCATGCGGTACGAGCAGCCTTCCGGCGGCAGGTAGAAGTCGGTGATTTCCGGGAACTGCTTCTGCAGGATCGGTACGAACACCTCATTCAACGCCACGCCAAGGATCGCCGGCTCATCGGGCGGCCGGCCGGTGTAGGTGCTGTGGTAGATCGGCTTGATCCGGTGGGTGATGCGCTCGACGGTGAACACCGGGAAGCTGTCGACTTCGTTGTAGTAGCCGGTGTGGTCGCCATAAGGGCCTTCATCGGCCATCTCGCCCGGGTGAATCACGCCCTCGAGGATGATTTCGGCGGTGGCCGGTACTTGCAGGTCATTGCCACGGCACTTCACCAGCTCCGTGCGATTGCCGCGCAGCAGGCCGGCAAAGGCGTATTCGGACAGGCTGTCAGGCACCGGCGTCACGGCACCGAGGATGGTGGCCGGGTCGGCGCCCAGGGCTACAGAGACCGGGAACGGCTGGCCCGGATGCTTCTCGCACCACTCACGGAAGTCCAGCGCGCCACCACGGTGGCTCAACCAGCGCATGATCACCTTGTTGCGGCCGATCACTTGCTGACGGTAGATGCCAAGGTTCTGGCGATCCTTGTTCGGGCCCTTGGTGACGGTCAGGCCCCAAGTGATCAGCGGGCCGACGTCGCCGGGCCAGCAGGTCTGCACCGGGAGCATCGCCAGGTCGACATCATCGCCTTCGATGACCACTTCCTGGCATACCGCGTCCTTGACCACCTTGGGCGCCATGGCAATGATCTTGCGGAAGATCGGCAGCTTCGACCAGGCATCCTTCAGGCCCTTGGGCGGCTCGGGCTCCTTGAGGAAGGCCAGCAGCTTGCCGATCTCGCGCAGTTCGCTGACCGACTCGGCGCCCATGCCGAACGCCACCCGATCGGGCGTGCCGAACAGGTTGCCGAGCACCGGGATATCAAAGCCTGTGGGGTTTTCGAACAGCAGCGCCGGGCCCTTGTTACGTAAGGTGCGGTCGCAAATCTCAGTCATTTCCAGAACCGGGGAAACCGGCACCTGAATACGTTTCAACTCTCCGCGCTGCTCAAGTTGCTGCACGAAATCCCGAAGATCCTTGAATTTCATTAACCATGCCACCCGTAAAATAGGCGTACATCCTACCTGCTCTGAGGGCGACTGGCAGCCCTATCGGCGGCGCAATTGTCCGCTAAACGTGGTTAAAAATCCCAAGCAAAAAAATGGCGCCCCTGGGGGCGCCATTTTTTCGGACCTGAAACGTCGTATTACTTACGTTTCATCGACAGGAAGAACTCGTCGTTGGTCTTGGTGGTTTTCAGCTTGTCGATCAGGAACTCGATGGCAGCCACTTCATCCATCGGGTGCAGCAGCTTGCGCAGGATCCACATGCGCTGCAGTTCGTCGTCGGCAGTCAGCAGCTCTTCACGGCGGGTGCCGGAGCGGTTGATGTTGATGGCCGGGAACACGCGCTTTTCAGCGATGCGACGGTCCAAAGGCAGCTCCATGTTGCCGGTACCCTTGAACTCTTCGTAGATCACTTCGTCCATCTTCGAGCCGGTTTCAACCAGCGCCGTGGCGATAATGGTCAGCGAGCCGCCTTCTTCGATGTTACGCGCGGCGCCGAAGAAACGTTTCGGTTTCTCCAGGGCGTGGGCATCGACACCACCGGTGAGCACTTTGCCGGAGCTCGGGATCACGGTGTTGTAGGCTCGGGCCAGACGGGTGATGGAGTCGAGCAGGATCACGACGTCTTTCTTATGTTCGACCAGGCGCTTGGCCTTCTCGATCACCATTTCGGCAACCTGCACGTGGCGGGTTGGCGGCTCATCGAACGTCGAGGCAACCACTTCGCCGCGCACGGTGCGCTGCATCTCGGTCACTTCTTCCGGACGCTCATCGATCAGCAGCACGATCAGGTGAACTTCAGGGTTGTTACGCGCGATGTTCGCTGCAATGTTCTGCAGCATGATGGTCTTACCGGCTTTCGGCGGGGCGACGATCAGGCCACGCTGGCCTTTGCCGATCGGGGCGCACAGGTCGATAACGCGGCCGGTCAAGTCTTCGGTGGAGCCGTTGCCGGCTTCCATCTTCATGCGCACGGTCGGGAACAGCGGCGTCAGGTTCTCGAAGAGAATCTTGTTCTTCGCGTTCTCCGGGCGATCGAAGTTGATCGTGTCAACCTTGAGCAGGGCGAAATAACGCTCGCCTTCCTTTGGAGGGCGGATCTTGCCAACGATGGTGTCACCGGTGCGCAAGTTGAAGCGACGGATCTGGCTCGGCGAGACGTAGATATCGTCTGGGCCGGCGAGATAGGAGGCGTCTGCAGAGCGGAGAAAGCCGAAGCCGTCCTGGAGAATCTCCAGCACGCCATCACCGGAGATTTCCTCGCCGCTTTTCGCGTGCTTTTTCAGCAGGGAGAAAATCACGTCCTGCTTGCGCGAACGGGCCATATTTTCTATGCCCATTTCTTCGGCCAGTTGGAGCAGGTCGGTAATCGGCTTTTGCTTGAGTTCAGTCAGATTCATATAGGAATGACGTAATCATTTATAGAGGGGGGGAATTAAGCTTTTGGCTTAATGAGGCCGCGCCGCAGAGAAGGCGACAGGATCGCGTACTAATCGAAAGGAATGCGTCGGCGACGGCTTGCAGGGGGCAGTGGAGAAACCAGTGCGGGGCCGAATGTACCACCTGAATTTCAGAGCGTCTAGCCCTGTTTTACGAAAAAGCCCCGCAATTTGCGGGGCCTTTTTTCGACGCTTAGATGTTGGCGTCGAGGAATGCTGCCAGTTGCGACTTCGACAGTGCGCCGACTTTGGTGGCTTCGACGTTGCCATTCTTGAACAACATCAGAGTCGGGATACCACGCACGCCATGCTTGGCTGGGGTTTCCTGATTATCGTCAATGTTCAGCTTGGCGATGGTCAGTTTGCCTTCATAGGTAGTTGCGATGTCGTCCAGGACCGGAGCGATCATTTTGCAAGGACCACACCACTCAGCCCAGTAGTCAACCAGCACCGGGCCTTGGGCCTGCAGTACTTCGGCCTCAAAGGTCGCGTCGGTGACGTGCTTGATAAGATCGTTGCTCATGGATGTCTCCGGGTTGTAAGCAAAAAAAACGTTGCCCATCATAGCCGCCCTTCCTTCGTTCAGGAAGCCGCCGCTGATTGACTCTTGCTATTGAGCGCCATCATTTTGGATATGCCCCAGCCAGGGCATGCAAGACTCTGCGGTCCTCCTGCGCGGTTTCCAGCACAGAACCCGGTCGGATGAACGGTAGTTTCTGGCTTTTCGGCACTGACGCTGGGGAAACCCGAAGACCAGGCGCGAAAAAAGTGCGCAATGCCCACTGCCTGCTCCAACCAACAAAACAGCTGAACAGGCCGACGTCATCGGCCCGGTGCAACTGCCGTGCTGGCACTGGCCTCACGGGGCACCCATTCGATCTGCACCCGTCCTTCAAGCGTGGTTTCGCCGCGAACCGAGAAAACCGACATCGGTACATTGGGAGCGATGTCCAGTTGCACCGAGAGCAGTCTGCCTGCCACCGGCCCCCCGGCAGCGCGGGCAATCAAGACCTGCCCAGGCAAAAGCCGCTCACGAGGTGCCCCAGGCATCGAGTCTTCGGCGAGCAGGTCCACGGCCCTGCCATCAAGCTGGGCATGCCTGACACTCAAGACAATCGCGCCGTCACCGCCAAATCGAAAGCCCTGAGGGCCCGCAGGCAATCCGCTGAACCGCACCGCCATGGGAACAGGATCAATGCATATCACGTTCAGGAGCACCGTCCGTTTGCCCAGCGACGGCGACCCCCAGTGATCATCGAGCAACTGCGCATGGCGCAATACTCCGTAATCAACCCGGGGCTGGCTTAAGCTTAACTGGCAATCGGCGGCACTGACCTGATTGGCCAGCAACGTCACCGCGAATGCCAACTGCCGCCCCGCCTTAGCCATCGATTTACAACGCACGACAGGTAGCCGAGGCAGTTTCATAGAGTTTGTCATTGGAGGGCTCTGGCTCAAGGTTCAGTTGCAACAGACAGGGTTTCGTAGCGTCTGGTAGCTCGACACTCAGGGTTTGCTGGGGATCGCTGTCGTTCAGGAAGATCAGGCCATCGCCCACCACGCTGGTAAGGAAGACCTTGCCCGGGCCAAACACCGGCGCGCCCTGGGGCAGCGCACGCCCGCCCTGATCACGGGCCGTCAACAGAACGCGGCGGGCGCTGACCACCTTGAACTCCACGGTATTGAACGATCCGCGTGCGGCTGCGAGGGTCTGGGTGCCGTTCCCGAGGTCGACATACCTGGGCAAGGACTGGGTCTGCACTTCCAGGTGGCTGGTGCTGTAGGCCGGCAACCCCGCAATGACCGCATGACCGCGATAATCAGTCCAGACCGGACCCTGGGGCGTGGAGACTTTGGCGCCCGCGATATTGCCTACCGACAACAGGCCAAACGTGTCCTGGACGGCATACGGCGAGAAGGTCAGCCCTTGTTCATGGGCCACGATGCCACCCTGCAGTTGCCCGGTGTAGCTGGTGCCTGATCCATCCCGGCTGATACCCGCGCCAATGCGCGTATAGCGTGGCATGACGTCGACCCGACCGCGCACCGATTGCTCGCGATCCGTCAGGTCTCGTTCGACACCAACTTCGTAATCCATATAGTCGTTGACCCGTTCCGACATTGTCGTACCGATATCGGAACGACCATTGCGTCGGCTGGCGAAAGAGCTGAGGCGACGGCTCTCGCCAAAAGGCATGCTGACCTGCAGGCGCAGTGATGCCCCTTCCAGGGGAGGTGCCTCGTTTGCCGCGTAACGGCGATTGCGTCGACGCGACGGGCCTGTCTGTGAGTCGGCGATCAGTGCAACATCGACGTCCCTGAAGCGCCTGTTCCACGACGCAAAGACATATTCAGTACTATGCCCGTCAAACTGTGCGTTATGAGAATAAGTGAAGGAGAGCGCACCGATAGTGGGCTCCGTCCAGCTCAGCCCAGCGGTGTACTGGCGCTGGAAACGCGTATCCAGATAGCCCTTGGGCGATGCCTCCCCTGCCTCCAGGACATCCCGATAACCTCGACTCTGGATGGTGACACTCAGGCTGGCCTCGACACCGGCACCCAATGGGCTGCCCAGCGACACAGCACTGCGCGTCCCGCCGACGCCGCTGACCTTGTCGCGGGACAGGTTGTGTCGCGCATTCACCGAAATCCTTTGGAAAAACACACGGCTCAAGGTGCCACCTGCCGCGTAGTATTCGTCGGTACCGAGCACGCCAACCCCCAGGGCCGTACCTGCGCCCAAGCCCCAGGTGCCACTGCCCATCGCCACCACCGGCGACTCCCTGTCGCTGGCAACGGTTTCCCGCACCTTGCCCAGGGCGAAGTCAAAACCTGGCACAACCGGCACCTGCGCACCGAAAGACGCCGCGGGCACCACGAAACTGCGCTTGCCCCCCCGGGTGCCGATGACACTTACCTCCAGGTCGCT
Source organism: Pseudomonas fluorescens (assembly GCF_000730425.1). Classification (NCBI taxonomy): domain Bacteria; kingdom Pseudomonadati; phylum Pseudomonadota; class Gammaproteobacteria; order Pseudomonadales; family Pseudomonadaceae; genus Pseudomonas; species Pseudomonas fluorescens. The sequence continues at coordinate 3,607,784 of NZ_CP008896.1, forward strand.
GGTACCGTTGAGCAACGGTAGGTCTGCGAGGGTGAAAGGCCCCTCCGGTACAAGGGTCGAATAGATCAGAACACCGGACTGGCGCACCTCAACCCGCGCCTGGCTATGGGCCAGGCCTTCAACCACTACGCCGCTGGAGTTGCCCGCACGCGCGACACCATCTGGAAAGAGCTGCAGACCCGAGAGCTGGAGACCGCCGAACACCGGGCTCCTGCTGGAAATCTGGCCTGCCTGGAAAGTCGACTGCAGGGCTGCGAAATCTCTCTGGGCGTAGGCGTATATATGCTCACTACTGTTCCTGCCATTGTCGGACATATAGAACTGCCGACTGCGCACAACCCAATTGCCGAGATTGAACCCAGCCTCGGTATAGGCCGAGATAAAACGGCTGGAGCCATCGCGCGAGTGGTTGTCGAATCCCAGCACGTCATAGTTGAGCAGGGCGGCCGTGCCACCCTGGCTGAAGCTGCCCGCTTCCCACTCCGGCTCGCGCAACGATTGCGTGGGCACCACCAGCGACACTTCGTCATTGCCAGGACGCAACCTCACGATCGTCGCCGGATACTGGCCAACAAAGTCATGACAGGCCTGGTCAGCCGTCACACCGGCCTGCAACACCGACGATGGCACCCGCAAACCGGCCTTGTCCAACAACCCACGGGTAAAACACAACTGGCCCTGAAAATCGAAACGGGCATCGACCAACCCTAATGCATTGCCATTGACCCGCAGTCCGACCACCTGGACCCCCTCGCGAAAACGCGCGGCACTGCGGAAATACTCCGAGATCTTCGGATCAATACCGTGGGTGGTCAGAGCTGCCAGGTCGAACCCCTCACCCAACTCGATAGCCAGTGCATTTCCATCTGCCCCGAACAAGGTTGCCAGCCCCACGAACAGCCCCGAACAGGCACCGCTCGCAGCCTTGCCCACCACCCGGTCAAATACCATGATCGGCCACTTCGGCTTGGTAACTGTCAACGGTAAATCCGTACACCGTGGCTGGCTGCAGGACTACCGACGTGACATCGGCCAAGGAACTGCGGGTCTCAACCGCCAGCACTTCCCCCGGCAGGACATAGCTGCGCGGCAGGGCCGCCAGTTGTTTTCCCGGCAGCAACTGCAACTCAGGGGCCAACCGCACCACATAGGCACTGTCGTTGTGGACAACCAGACCTGCATCCTGGCGCTTCCACTTGAGCAGCTCCCAGGGCGCCTGGTGCCTGGCCAACCCTTTGGGGTGCAGGATCAGCGGCAGGTTCTGCCGCAACGTGATACCGATGGTCGTACCGCCAGGGCCGCGGGACTGGGGAATCCCCTCGAAGGAAACACGCTTCAACCGTTGTGTCTTGAGCGGCACCCCGGCCGTGCTGATAAAGCGAACCAACTGGGTTTCACCTGCCTCGACCCGGGTAATGGGGGGAGTGACGATCAATAGCGGCTCTTGATCCTGCGGAATATTTTCGATCACCGAGTGAAGTAGCGCGGGTCCCGGGTCAGTGTTCTTGACATTGATCGTCGCTTCACCGTCTTCTTCATAGAGCACGACAACCGTTGTTTCGGGCCGCATGCCATCGGCAACTGCCAGGCGACTTGCACAAAGCAACAAACTCGCATACAGAAACAACGCCACACTGGATTTAAAAAAACCATTCACTGTACTTTCTCCGCAACACCCCAAAACAAATTTCTGAAAAGCGCCCACGTAAAAACAGCCGATAAGTTCCGGAAATTTCATTTAACTTCCGGTTCAATATCGGCTGCTTTAATGGATTTAAATGTAACTAAGTACTAAGGTAGCGCGACCATCCAGCGTGACATCCCGGGTAAGGTCCAAATCCTGGCCTCGGTTGATGACCGCCTTGACTGCAAGGACACCCGTCAGTTGGGCAATGGATGCCGGGGTCACCGTCGTACCATTACGCCACGAGTACTGGCTGGGTGATTGCGCGACTTTCCCATCGCTGTTCTGCCAGGCACCGGAACCGGTGGTCCGCATGATCGGGTTCAACACGGTGCCTGACGACCTCAGGTCGCGCAGCGTGACCGAGTAACCGCCGGTACGCCGGTTCGAGACAGCGCCCAATCCGAAGTTCTGCGCTTCGGTATAGCCGGCACCGAGGATCCCGGTAACCTTGCTGCCAGCCTGCAGGTCGGTCAGGGCCAGGCCGAATTTGGCCGGGGTGCTGCCACAGTTGACGGACACCGAGGTGGTTTTCTCTTCACGGGGGTTGAAGGCGGTCTGGGACAACTCGCCAGAGCGGATGGTCCCATAATCGATGATCCCGCCGCCGCCCAGGCTGAGATTGCAGGACGCTGGAGTAATCGTCCCCCGCACCACCAGCTGTGCGACGTTTGTTGCTTGAGCGCCAATACTTGCAGCCAGGCAAACAATGCCCATCGTCAAACCCAATACTTTTTTCATGATCGACCTGTCGTTAAAAAGTGTCAGGCATTACTTATCAAACCCGGACAATTCCGCCGCCATCATTAGTTCCTCCATGAAACAAAAAGCTATAAATAAGTAACACCACGGCGTCATTGCCGAATGACAGTTTCACCTTCACCCCCCTTCAATAAATATAAGACCATACCTTGATCTCTGTGAGACCCATTAAAAACAACTGTCTCCTTTAACATCTCCAAAAGTAGTCCAGAACAAATTATGGATCAGCATAATTAACTTACTTATGTAGGAAACCGCATAAAAACTAAAATCGCGAAAAGCCTCATAACTACCTACACCTCAACAAAGAGATGTCATCAGCCATCTGGGAATTTGCCCTACATTTCCTACAAAACTTGATCGAGAGCAGGAGTAAGAGAAATCACCGAGCACTACGCGTTGGCGCCAGCGTTTGATCGTGGCACGATGGCAAGGTTATCGACCGAGATCCCCTACCCATGCCGCAATCCCAAGCCAAGAATCTGTCCCTGATCGCCGCCATCGACCTGGGCTCCAACAGCTTTCACATGGTCGTGGCCAAGGCCCAGAACGGTGAGATCCGTATCCTTGAGCGGCTCGGCGAAAAGGTACAACTGGCTGCCGGAATCGACGATGAGCGCAAGCTCAACGAAGAATCCATGCAACGTGGGCTCGATTGCCTCAAGCGCTTTGCCCAATTGATCAACGGCATGCCTCAGGGCGCTGTGCGTATCGTCGGCACCAACGCATTGCGCGAAGCGCGTAACCGTGGCGAATTCATTCGCCGCGCCGAGGAGATCCTCGGACACCCGGTGGAAGTCATTTCTGGCCGTGAAGAAGCGCGCCTGATCTACCTCGGCGTTTCCCATACGCTGGCCGATACCCCCGGCAAACGCCTGGTGGCCGACATTGGCGGCGGCAGTACCGAATTCATCATTGGCCAGCGCTTCGAGCCGCTGCTGCGCGAAAGCCTGCAAATGGGTTGCGTCAGCTACACCCAGCGTTATTTCAAGGACGGCAAGATCACCCCGGCCCGCTACGCCCAGGCCTACACGGCGGCGCGGCTGGAGATCATGAGCATCGAGCATGCCCTGCATCGCCTGACCTGGGATGAAGCCATCGGCTCATCCGGCACCATCCGCGCCATCGGCCTGGCCCTGAAGGCCGGCGGCCATGGCACCGGAGAGGTCAACGCAGAAGGCCTGGCCTGGCTCAAGCGCAAGCTGTTCAAGCTCGGCGATGCCGAGAAAATTGACTTCGAGGGCATCAAGCCCGACCGCCGAGCCATCTTCCCCGCAGGCCTGGCGATCCTTGAGGCGATCTTTGACGCCCTTGAACTGCAACGCATGGATCACTGCGATGGCGCTCTGCGTGAAGGCGTGCTCTACGACTTGCTGGGTCGCCATCACCATGAAGACGTCCGTGAGCGCACCCTGGGCTCGCTGATGGAGCGTTACCACGTCGATCTGGAACAGGCCGCGCGGGTGGAGCGCAAGGCGCTGCATGCCTTTGACCAGGTCGCCGAGGATTGGGACCTGCAGGACGGGGTCTGGCGTGAACTGTTGGGCTGGGCGGCCAAGGTCCATGAAGTGGGGCTGGATATCGCTCACTATCATTACCACAAGCATGGCGCGTACCTGATCGAACACTCGGACCTGGCGGGGTTTTCCCGGGAAGACCAGCAGATGCTGGCCCTGCTGGTACGCGGTCATCGCCGCAATATCCCCAAGGACAAGTTCGCCGAGTTCGGCGCCGAGGGCATCAAGCTGATCCGCCTGTGCGCCCTGCTGCGTTTTGCGATTCTGTTCCACCACATCCGTGGCACCCAGCAGATGCCACAAGTCACCCTGCAGGCCAATGGCGACAGCCTGGACGTGGTGTTTCCCAAGAACTGGCTGGATGAGAATCAACTGACCCAAGCGGATTTCGCCCAGGAGGCTGAGTGGCTGACGCGGGTAGGTTTTAGCCTGAACGTGCGTTGATCAGATGCCGCACCCGATGCCACGTTGACAACGGGCGCGGCCCCACAGATCTAATTGCCTACAGCGAGTGCGGCCTAAATGGCACGCCAGGAATGAATGCCGGCGCCCTGATTGCCTGCGTTGCCTGCTCATAGCCATACGCGATCGAGAGCAGGGTGGCTTCGCTGTTGCCCGCACCGGTGACGTGAAGCGCAGTCGGCATACCTTCATCATCCATACCCGAAGGTACCGAGATGCCGGGATAGCCTGCGGCGGCGGCAAAGTAATAACTGTCTGAACGAAAGCTCGACACGATGGCATCGAGTTTGTGCTCGGTCAGTGGTTGATCGAGGGTTTGCCTGAATACCGGGATGACCGCCTCCCACAGTGCTTCCCGCTGTTCATCGGTCGTCTCCAGGCTGTTGATCATTTTGAGAAAGTCCTGGTCAGGCTCCCCGGGTCGCTTGTTGCGCTCATTGAACGCAATCAACTGGGACAACGATTTCACCGGCAACCCTTCTCTGCCGGCCAGATAGCCTTGCAGGCTTTGCTTAACGTCCGCAAATAGCGCGTCGTCGTAGTTTTTGTAGGCTTCAAGTGACACATTCACGCCCAACGTAAGGATCGGCACCATCTCTGCCCCTTTGGACTCCAGCAACCTGATCGCGTCTTCGAAATGCTGCCTGTCCGAGCGCAGGGCAGGATCCCTGGCTTCTTCAGGCGACAACTCAGGCAGGGGGGTATAACCGATGCGTTTGCCTTGCAGGGCATCCGGCCTCAGGCCTGCGGTATAGGCATTAGTTTGGGTCATGGCGTTCAGTGCCTGGGCGGCATCACTGACGTTACGCGTAAAAGTGCCCACCGTGTCCATTCTGGAACTGGTCATGACGCCCTCAGTACTCACCAGCCCAACCGTCGTTTTCAAACCGAACACACCATTGAAAGCCGCCGGGGCAATGACTGAACCATTGGTCTCGACCCCCAATGCCAATGGGACATGCCCTTGGGCTACCGCGACGGCCGACCCCGAACTGGACCCTGCCACCTGCCCGCCTAGCCGATGGGGATTGAGCGTTTGCCCGCCGCGCGAGCTCCATCCATCAACCGGAATCTCAGAACGAAAGTTGGAAAGCTCAGTCATGTTGGTTTTGCCCAGGATCACCACGCCAGCCTTGAGCAAGCTGTCCACGACCCTGGCATTTTTTTTCGGTGGAGCACCCACCAACGCACGAGAACCCGCACTGGTCTGCATTTTGCCACTTGTTTCAAAGACATCTTTCAGGGCAATCGGAACCCCGTGCAAGACACCACGCACATGGCCCGCAGCGCGTTCCTGGTCAAGTCTCTTCGCTGCTTCTCGAGCATCGGGATTGACTTGAATAAACGCATTGCCCCCCTGCAACCCCTGATCGATATTGGCGATGCTCTTCAACGCATCGCTGACCAGGGTTTCTGAAGTCACTGCGCCCCTCTGGGTCATGTCCGACGACATTGCCTGAACACTTCGATAGTCTTTTGGCGCGAAGGCCAGCGCCTCGAAAAACCCGGAGGCTCCTAACCCGATGCCCATACTTGGTCCAATCATGGAGAACTCCTCATCTGACCTGTAAAGGCTATCGTTTGATAGCCCGGCGTCAGTTAAAGAGAAGGCGCAACAAACCCCCAGTTGGAAAGTCTGGAGTCCCTGTCCGAGGGCTCAGTCGTGGGTGTAGGTTACAAGCGCGGGAGCGGGCCAGCCCGCTCCCACCAAGGGGATGTCAGCGAACGGCCAGCACCGGGCTGCCCAGTCGCTCCAGCAACGTAGCCTGCGCACTGCGCGGATTCTGGTTGCCGGTTGGGGTGTTGCGCACGTAGCGCCCGTCCGACTGCAGGCTCCAACTGTGGGTGTTGTCGGTCAGATAACTCTCCAGCTCCTTCTTGACCCGCATGATCAACTTCTTGCCTTCCACCGGGAAGCAGGTCTCCACGCGCTTGTCGAGGTTGCGTTCCATCCAGTCGGCGCTGGAAAGGAACATCTGCTCTTCACCGCCGTTGAGGAAGTAGAACACCCGCGTGTGCTCCAGGAAGCGGCCGATGATCGAACGCACGTGGATATTGTGGGACACCCCGGCAATACCAGGGCGCAGGCAGCACATGCCACGCACCACCAAGTCGATGCGCACGCCAGACTGGCTGGCCTTGTACAGCGCGCGGATGATCTTCGGATCAGTCAACGAGTTGAACTTGGCGATAATGTGCGCCGGCTTGCCGTCGAGGGCGAACTGGGTTTCGCGGGCAATCATGTCGAGCATGCCCTTTTTCAGGGTGAACGGCGCATGCAGCAGCTTTTTCATGCGCAGGGTCTTGCCCATGCCGATCAATTGACTGAACAGTTTGCCGACGTCTTCGCACAGCGCGTCGTCGGAAGTCAGCAGGCTGTAGTCGGTGTAGAGCTTGGCGTTGCCGGCGTGATAGTTACCGGTGCCCAGGTGCGCGTAACGCACAATCTCACCCGCCTCACGGCGCAGGATCAACATCATCTTGGCGTGGGTCTTGAAGCCCACCACGCCATAGATCACCACCGCGCCGGCCGCTTGCAGGCGGCTGGCCAGTTGCAGGTTGGACTCTTCGTCAAACCGCGCCCGCAACTCGATCACCGCGGTGACTTCCTTGCCATTACGCGCGGCGTCTACCAGCGCATCGACGATTTCCGAGTTGGCGCCGCTGCGGTACAGGGTCTGGCGCACCGCCAGGACGTGGGGATCCTTGGCGGCCTGGCGCAGTAGGTCGACCACCGGCGTGAACGACTCGAACGGGTGCAGCAGCAAGATGTCCTGCTTGCTGACTACGCTGAAGATGTTCTCGCTGTTTTGCAGCAGTTTCGGAATCTGCGGGGTAAACGGCGTGTATTGCAGCTCCGGGTGGCTGTCCAGACCGGTGATGCTGAACAGGCGCGTCAGGTTCACCGGGCCATTGACCTGATACAGCTCGGTCTCGGCCAGGTTGAACTGTTTGAGCAGGTAGTCAGACAGGTGCTTGGGGCAGGTGTCCGCCACTTCCAGGCGCACCGCGTCACCGTAGCGCCGCGAGAACAGCTCGCCGCGCAGGGCGCGGGCCAGGTCTTCGACGTCTTCGGTGTCGACCGCAAGGTCCGCGTTACGGGTCAGGCGAAACTGATAGCAGCCCTTGACCTTCATGCCCTGGAACAGGTCATCGGCGTGGGCGTGGATCATCGACGAAAGGAATACATAGTTATCGCCAGCCCCCCCGACCTCTTCCGGTACCTTGATGATCCGTGGCAACAGGCGCGGGGCGGGGATGATCGCCAAACCCGAGTCACGGCCAAAGGCATCGATACCTTCGAGCTCGACGATAAAGTTCAGGCTCTTGTTCACCAACAGCGGAAATGGATGCGTCGGGTCAAGGCCGATCGGAGTGATGATCGGCGCGATCTCGTCACGGAAATAGCGACGTACCCAGGTCTTGAGCTTGACGGTCCAGTTGCGCCGGCGGATGAAACGCACCTGATGTTTTTCCAGCTCTGGCAACAGAATGTCATTGAGGATGGCGTATTGGCGATCCACATGGCCGTGTACCAGTTCGCTGATACGGGCCAGGGCCTGGTGCGGCTGCAAACCGTCGGCGCCAGCCTGCTCACGGGCGAAGGTGATCTGTTTCTTGAGGCCGGCGACACGAATCTCGAAGAACTCGTCCAGGTTGCTGGAGAAGATCAGCAGGAACTTCAGGCGTTCCAGCAGCGGGTAGGACTCATCCAGCGCCTGCTCCAGCACGCGGATGTTGAATTGCAGTTGTGACAGCTCGCGGTGGATGTACAGGCTGCTGTCATCCAGGTTCGGAATCACGATCGGCGGTGCCGCCACCGCCGGTTCCGTGATCACGGCTGGGTGCTCAGGCGCAAGCTCCGGCGGAATTTCGTCGACCTGTTCGACCACCGGGAGCGCATCTTTTACGGCAACTTCTGTGAGTCCTTCGGTATTCATCGAGTGTTCCTGTGAGGGCTATGGTTGCTCTCTAAGCAATTGGGCGGCACGGGCGGCAAAGTAAGTCAGGATGCCATCGGCACCCGCACGTTTAAAGGCTGTGAGGGATTCAAGAATGACTCCTTCACCCAGCCAGCCATTTTGAATCGCAGCCATGTGCATGGCGTATTCACCACTGACCTGATAGACAAAGGTCGGCACCTTGAATTCCTCCTTGACCCGATAAAGGATATCCAGGTACGGCATGCCGGGCTTGACCATCACCATATCGGCGCCTTCGGCCAGGTCCGCCGCCACTTCGTGCAAGGCTTCATGGCTGTTGGCCGGGTCCATCTGGTACGAGGCCTTGTTGGCCTTGCCCAGGTTCAGCGCCGAGCCGACAGCATCGCGGAACGGGCCGTAGTAGGCACTGGCGTACTTGGCCGAATAGGCCATGATCCGGACGTTGACATGCCCGGCCAGTTCCAGGGCTTCGCGGATCGCCTGGATACGGCCGTCCATCATGTCCGACGGCGCCACCACCTGGGCGCCCGCTGCGGCATGGGACAGCGCCTGCTTGACCAGTGCATCGACAGTGATGTCGTTCTGCACGTAGCCCTCTTCATCCAGAATGCCATCCTGCCCGTGGGTGGTGAACGGGTCCAGTGCCACGTCGGTGATCACCCCCAACTGCGGGAAACGCTCGCGCAGGGCACGGGTCGCGCGCTGGGCAATGCCTTCGGGGTTCCAGGCCTCGGCAGCGTCCAGGGACTTGAGCCCGGCCGGCGTGACCGGGAACAGCGCCAACGCAGGGATCCCCAGTTCTACCCAGTGCGCAGCCTCTTGCAGCAGCAGATCGATGCTCAAGCGCTCGACACCTGGCATCGACGCTACGGCTTCCCGACGATTTTCGCCGTCCAGCACGAACACCGGCAGGATCAGATCATCCACCGTCAGTACGTTTTCACGGACCAGGCGGCGAGAAAAATCATCACGACGGTTACGGCGCAGGCGGGTAGCGGGAAACAGGCGTTGGGCGGGGGTGAAGCTCACGGCAGACTCCTGAGCCCGGCTTGACGGGCGAGCGTGACAGTTATAAGCGGCCATTATGACGAAGGAATGACAGTTGTGCTTACTCATACGAACGGCATGCGACCTGTAGCCGCATTCATGGTTTATGTAGGAAATGTTCACTTCGTGACACATCTCGATACTTTCATGAATGTTCGCGAAGGCGTAGGCTGCGCGTTCATTTCGCCAGCACCCAGACAATGCTCCAACAATTTCTGAATGACTTTGGCTACTTTGCCCTCTTCCTGGGGACGTTCTTTGAAGGTGAGACCATCCTGGTTCTCGCAGGCTTCCTGGCGTTCCGCGGATACATGGATATCAACGTGGTGGTCGTGGTGGCATTCTTCGGCAGCTATGCCGGCGACCAGCTCTGGTACTTCATGGGCCGCAAGCATGGGCGCAAATTGTTGGCGCGCAAGCCACGCTGGCAACTGCTGGGTGACCGCGCACTGGAGCACATCCGCCGGCATCCGGATATCTGGGTGCTGAGTTTCCGTTTCGTCTATGGCCTGCGCACGGTCATGCCCGTGGCCATCGGCCTGTCGGGCTATCCGCCGGGACGCTACCTGCTACTCAACGGCATTGGTGCGGCGATCTGGGCGGCAGCACTGGGTGCAGCGGCCTATCACTTCGGCGCGGTGCTCGAAGGCATGCTGGGCAGCGTCAAGAAGTACGAGCTATGGGTACTGGGCGCCCTGCTGGTGCTTGGCCTGGGCCTGTGGCTGCGCCGACGCATCCGTAACGCCCGCCTGGCCCGGGAAAACTGCGCGGCCGCGAAGGCCCAACTGGCGCAGCAGCAACTGGCCGAGCCGAAGAAGCCCGAGCCTACGACGCCAATCGAGTAAGCCGGTCCCTGCAACAGTAAAGGTCGATCGCGCCGAACAGGCTGGCTGGGCAGCCCCACCGCCACTACACGCCAGCCTGATACCCGGGCCACGGTCGGCATGCATCCGCAGAAACTCATCCAAATGAACACCCTGCCGCAGTTGCGATCCATGTAGAGAGCGTTCTGCACAGGACAGTTACGCCCAACTTTCGAAAGCCAGCCTTGTGCAAGGGAAGGATTCCATGGGCCCGCCCAGTCATTTATTGTTACATGAAGATTAGGGGCGATGGCCCGATGTCCCATTGGCAATGCTCGACAAATAAGTAGACATTTAACGCCATAAATCAGGAGAAATGCCCATGAGCAAAAAGATTGCAGTGATCCTTTCCGGCTGTGGCGTGTATGACGGTGCTGAAATCCATGAAAGCGTGATCACTTTATTGCGCCTGGACCAACGCGGCGCCCAGGTTCAGTGCTTTGCCCCGGACATCGCGCAACTGCACGTGATCAACCACCTCACGGGCGAAGAAATGCCCGAATCGCGCAATGTGCTGGTGGAATCGGCGCGTATTGCCCGAGGTGAGGTCAAGGACATTCGCGAAGCCCAGGTGGAGGAATTCGACGCCCTGATCGTGCCTGGCGGCTTTGGCGCGGCGAAGAACCTGTCGAACTTTGCTGTCGAAGGCGCTGGCTGCAGCGTCAACCCGGATCTACTGGCACTGGCCGAAGCCTTTGCCGAAGCAGGCAAGCCCGTGGGGCTGATCTGCATCTCACCGGCGCTGGCGGCGAAAATCTACGGCCCAGGCGTGACCTGCACCATCGGCAATGACACCGACACGGCGGCGGCCCTGGACAAGATGGGCGCCACCCACCAGGAATGCACGGTGGACGAGATCGTCGAAGACAAGGCGCGCAAACTGGTAAGCACGCCGGCCTATATGCTGGCCAGGAACATCAGTGAAGTAGCGTCGGGGATCAACAAGCTGGTGGACCGGGTACTGGAACTGACCCACGAGAACGACTGAGTCACCTTGGGCGGCTTGTAGGAGCTGGCTTGCCGGCGATGCAGGCGCCTGGGTGTATCAGTTACACCCAGCAGCCCCTACCTTGCTTGTTACCGTGGCGTGCTCAGGAAGCCGTCACCCGGCGCTTCTCGGCCAGGCGGCTGCGGCTGTACAACACCACAATCGCAATGATCGCCAGCGCCTGCGCACTCAATGAATACGCATCGGCATGGATGCCCAGCCAATCGAAGTCAAAGAACGCCACCGGTCGGGTGCCGAAGATGCCAGCTTCCTGCAACGCCTTGACGCCATGCCCGGCGAACACCACCGACAACGCGCACAGCAGCGCCGCGTTGATCCCGAAGAACAGCGCCAGCGGCAACTTCGCCGAGCCGCGCAAGATGATCCACGCCAGGCCTATCAGCAGCACCAGCGCCGTGGCGCCACCGGCCAGGACAGCGTTATGCCCGGCAGGGCCGGCCTGCAGCCACAGGGTTTCGTAGAACAGTATCACTTCGAACAATTCGCGGTACACCGAGAAGAACGCCAGTATCGCAAACCCAAAGCGCCCACCGCCGCCGACCAGGCTGCTCTTGATGTAGTCCTGCCAGGCGGCCGCATGGCGTCGGTCGTGCATCCACACGCCAAGCCACAGCACCATCACGCTGGCAAACAGCGCCGTGCAGCCTTCCAGCAACTCGCGCTGGGCGCCGCTGACATCGATCACGTACGCCGCCAGGGCCCAGGTCGCCGCACCGGCCACCAATGCCAGGCCCCAACCGACGTTGACGCTGCGCACTGCCGATTGTTGGCCGGTGTTACGCAGGAAGGCGAGGATCGCCGCCAGCACCAGGATCGCTTCCAAGCCTTCGCGCAGCAGAATCAGCAAGCCCGAGATATAACTCAACGACCAGCTCAGGCCGTCGCCCCCCAACAGGCCGGCCGATTCAGTGAGCTTGCCCTTGGCCACGTCCAGGCGCTGCTGAACCTGCTCGATCGGCAGCCCATCCTGCAACGACTGCCGATAAGCCATCAGGGCTTTCTCGGTGTCCTTGCGCACGTTGGCATCGACGTTATCCAGGGAGCTTTCAACCAGTTCGAAGCCTTCCAGGTACGCCGCTACCGACAGGTCGTAGGCCTGCTCATGCTCGCCGCTGCGAAACGCCGCCAGGCTCTTATCCAACGTGGCAGCGGTGTAATCGAGCAATTGCGCCGGGCCACGCTGCACCTGCGGCGGCTGCGCCCGCTGTGCGCGGAATACACGGACTGCATCCGGGCCTTCGGCGGCCAGCACTTCTTCCGGGGTCTGACGCGCAAGGTCGGCCAAGTTGAAGGATTTTTCGCTTTTCGCCGCCGCAGGGTCAGCGGTGAAGCCGGCGATGTAGGTCGCCAGGTCCCAGCGCTGGCGGTCATCCAACTGGTCGGCGAACGACGGCATGTCAGTGCCTTCGACGCCCAGGCCCAAAGTGTTGTAGATACCGTAGAGGCTCAGGCGGTCCAGGCGCTGCACATCACGCAGGTTGGCCGGCGGCGGGGTCATGCCGACTCCGGCCGGGCCATCGCCAGCCCCGGCATCACCATGGCACACCGAGCAGTGCTGGGCGTACAGCGGCGCACCGCGAGTCGGGTCCGGGGTGATGGCCGGCGCCTGGCTGACCTCATAGGCCGCCGCCAGTTGAGCGCCCAACTGCCGCGCCTGACGCGCCACGGCGTTGCCATCCTGGTGGTGGGTGACGGCGACCAACAGCTCATCGACGCCTTTGACCAGGCCTGCGCGTTCGGGCTTGTCAGGCAACTGCGCCACCAGCCCCTGCAACACGCCTAGAAATTCTACCTGTTCACGGTATTCAGACTCATCGACCACCTTGCCCGCCTCCACCGTCGGCGGATAGTCAGCACCGATGTAGTCGAGTAAATGCAGGGCCTGGGGGGCACCTTCTGCGGTAGCAGCCAGCAGATTGAAGCTGCACGACACCAACGCCGGCAACAACAGCCAGGCGAGAAAACGGGAAGGGGCAGTCATGAATGAATCTCGGATGGAAACAAGAAGTAACATATTGTCGAATGTTAATGGGTTTGACTCAAGGCGTTAGTGCTTGGCGGTTGAAATCAGCTGCCAGGATAGTGGCACAAACCTTAAAGAGCGCCTCCAAAAAGCCATTGTTTTGCCATTATCGCAGCCTATAATGCGCCGCCTTCGTTAGCGCGAATCGGCATTTGCGCTCCTCTTTTTATGAGGAATATGTAGGAGAAGCCTTTCCTGCGATTGGTTACTCGGCCCGACCAGCACCTTCGGCCGATTACGCTCAGGGAAGCAGCACCTCAATGGCATCTCGCGTCTTCACCTCCCTTGCCCTTGTGGCGGCCACGCTGCTGCCGGGCTGTTCGATGTTGCGCAGCTACGACACTGAACTGCAAGCCACCAACCAGCAGTTGGCCAGTGGCAACGTCGACGGCGCGCTGACCCTGCTGGAGAAGAACAACAGCAGCGAAGACAAAGACCTTCTCTACTACTTCGAAAAAGGCGAGCTGTTGCGCGCCAAGGGCGACCTGGCCGGCAGCCAGGCGGCCTGGCACCGCGCGGACCTAGTGGTCTACAAGTGGGAAGAGTCGGTCAAGTTCGACAGCGAACGCTATCTGGCGCAATTTGGCAGCTTCCTGGTCAACGACAAGGTGCGGCGCTACGAAGGGTATGACTATGAAAAAGTCATGCTCACCACCCAGATGGCGTTGAACCTGCTGGCAGTCAATGACTTCGACGGCGCCCGCACTGAAATCAAGAAAACCCACGAACGCGAAGCCGTGATCGCCGAACTGCGGGACAAGCAATACCTCAAGCGCGAAAACGAAGCCGAGCGCCAGGGCATAGCCACCCAGTTCAAGGACCTGCGCGGCTACCCGGTGGAGAGCCTCGACGCGCCGGACGTGGTAGCCCTGAAGAACAGCTACCAGAGTGCATTCAGTCACTACCTGGCCGGTTTCGTCTACGAAGCCCTGGGCGAAAAGGACCTGGCCGCGCCGGGCTATCGCAAGGCCGCTGAATTGCGCCCCAATACACCGTTGCTCGAACAGGCCCTGCTCGATCTGGATGCGTCCAGCGTGGCGGATGACGAAAGCGACGTACTGATCGTGGTGCAAAGCGGCCTGGCGCCGGCCCGCGACTCGATCCGCCTGCCACTGCCGATCCCTATCGACGGGCATTGGGTAATCACCCCACTGTCGTTCCCGGTGATCAAGCCAGACACCTCGACGGCCACCTTTGCGCAGATCGGCGTCGATGGCCGGCAGCAGAATCTCACGGCCCTCAACAGCACGACGTCCATGTCACGCCGCGCCCTGCGCGACGACATGCCGGGGATCATCCTGCGTACTACCGTGCGCGCCATCAGCCGGGGTGTGACGCAAAAGAACCTGAACCAGACCAACCCGATGGCCGGCCTGATGCTGGGCATCGCCTCCGCCGTCACCGAAGGCGCCGACACCCGCACCTGGCGCACCCTGCCGGACATGACCCAAGTCACGCGCCTGCGCCTCAAGCACGGTGAGCACCAAGTGAGCCTGCCCAATGCCTTGGGCGGCACACGGGTGACGGTCAAGGCCGAGCAACGCCACCAGGTGATCACCTTGCGCGTGGTCGGCAACCAGGTATTCGCCAGCGGTCTGGCGGCCCATGGGGTCGCGAGTAATCCAGCCCAGGCCGTCGCCAGCCTCAAACAACCTTAAGGAGCACGCTATGCGTCATTTCATTCTCGGCGCCCTGGCGCTGGTCTTCCTCGCCGGTTGCGCCACCCCGCCGCCGGAGCCCGGCAGCGCCGCGAGCAAAGTCGTGGTGATGGGCACGTTCAAGGGCATCGCCGTCGGCGCCATTCGGGTGGCACGAGAGAATGGTTTCCTGACGGCCAAGGTGCAACTGAGCAACATCACCAGCAGCAACCAGATGATGTATTACCGCTTCGCCTGGCTGGGCGCCGATGGCTTCCCGGTGGGCAATGAAGAGACCTGGAAAGTGCTGAACCTCTACGCCAACCAGACCACCTTCCTGCCGGCCATCGCCAACCTGCCCCAGGCCGCCGACTTCCGCCTTGAAGTGAAAACGCCTTGAGGCAGCCTCCCATTCAGCTTTCGAGAAACCTTCCCATGCTTGCACGCTTTTCGTTCCTCGCCGTCATTGCCGTCCTGGCCAGCGGCTGTGCCAACACCTCGCCAGTCATCGGCGGCAAAAACATCAGCTACGGCGATACCAAGGCCGTGGAATTGGTGACCAACGAGTTCGGCTCCACCGACCTGCAGATGATCGCCGAGAGCATGACCCGCTCCCTGGCGCAGTCCGGCATCCTCCAGGGCCGCCCGGTGGTGCAGGTGTATGACGTGAAGAACAAGACCAGCGAGTACATCGATACCCGCGAGATCACCACCTCGATCAAGACCCAACTGATGAAGACCGGCACCGCCCGCTTCGCCAGCGACAACACCGACATGCAAAGCCAGGTGGACCAGCTCAAGCTGCAAAACCAGAGCGGCCTGTACAAGAAGTCCACGGTCAGCAAGACCGGCAACATGATTGCTGCCAAGTACCGCCTGGAAGGCTCCATCAGCTCCATCGTCAAGCGCAGCGCCGACTACAAGGACGTGTTCTACAAGTTCAGCCTGCAACTGGTCGACGTCGAAAGCGGCCTGGCCGAATGGATGGACGAAAAAGAAATCCGCAAAACCACGGAGCGCTAAGCCATGCGCCCATGGATCGGCATCATCGCCCTGCTGTGCAGCGTTGGCGCGTGGGCGGCGCCGAAAATCGCCGTTACGGACCTGGCCTACGAGGCGCGCGTGGAGGAATACATCCACACCGTCGCAGCCGGCAATAACTTCCAGGCCAGTGCCTATAACGCCAGTGGCGCGTCCAGCTACAGCGAATTCGAAAGCCGCAACAGCTACATCGAACAGGGCGAGCTGCGTACATTCAGCGGCGATATCAAGGGCCAGATCCTCAAGTCGCACCAGTTCCAGTTGGTCCAGGGCACGCCCTACACCAGCGAAGCCAAGGGCGATGTGTACGACGTGATCAAACGGATCAAGGCTGGCCACTTCAAAGGGGCCGACTATGTGCTGTTTGGCACCTTATCGGCTATCGACTTCACCCGGGACATCAACGCCCTGGATCGCACCCATAGCTATTCAGCAGTACTGGGGCTGGCGGTCGTGGCGGATTTCAGTCTGATCAATACGCGCACCTATGAAATCACCTCGGCGTTTACGGCCATGGGTGAAGGCCAGGACACAAAGCTGGTGAGCCGTCGTGATGTGCGCGTGAACCTGAACCGGCCGCGGGTGGTGAGGGAAGTGTCGAAAGCCTTGGGTGAGGACGTGGCACGCCAGCTACAAGAACAACTGGGCAGCGGCTATCAAGAGCCCGGCCAGCCAGCATGGCACAACAACCTGCCAAGGGACGAAGCGCCGAAGATCCTGCGCTGACCAAACGCAATGTAGAAGCCGGCTTGCCGGCGATAACGGTGGGTCAGTGCAATAGATGCCAACTGATACTCCGCTATCGCCGGCAAGCCGGCTCCTACAGTTTTGATGAGGTTTGTTCAGTCAGGCCGTGGCGCGATGCAAGCTGGCAAGGAAACCCGCAGCGCCCACGAACAACCCGGCAAACGTGCGGTTCACGCGCTTTTGCTGCTTGGGCGTGCGCAGCAGGCGCAACACTTTCGACGCCAGCCCGGTGTAGCCGGCCATGACGATCATATCCACGCCGATCATCGTCGCACCGAGGATCAAGTACTGGATCAGCAGCGGCGCCTGCGGGTTCACAAACTGCGGCAGCACTGCCAGCATGAAGACCAGGGCCTTGGGGTTGCTGGCATTGACCAGGAACCCGCGGAACATCATCGCCATGGGCTTGCCGATGGGGCGCACGGCGGCGTCATCGCTCAGGTCCATGGGCAAGGCGCGCCATTGCTTGATCGCCAGGTACACCAGGTAAGCCACGCCAAACCATTTGATCGCGTAGAACGCCGTAGACGATGCCGCGAGCACTGCCCCAAGGCCGCCGGCAACCACGGCAATCTGCATCGCCAGGCCCAGTTGCAGGCCGATGGCATTCCAGTAGCCGCGCACAAAACCGTATTGCAGGCCGCTGGACATCGAGGCGATGGCGCCCGCGCCGGGAGAGAGACTGATGATCCAACTGGCCAGGAAAAAGGCCAGCCATGTGTCGAGCGCCATTACACACCTCGTAGCAAATTCGTTGTGAGCACTAAGCTAACTCCGAGGGCCGAGGACTGGCTAGAGAATTTTAAGGCAAGGGGCTGATATCGCTGCCGCGCCAACGGCGTACCGAACGCTGGAAGAACAGGCTGTTGGGCACTTGCACCACGGCACTGTCGGTGCCCGCTTCGGCCACTTCGATCAGCGTGGTGTAAAGCAGGTTGATCGCGATCACCCGGCCTTTGACGCCAGGCTTGTCGACGGTATCCACCAACTCCACCACGTCGCCCAGGCGAAACGGCCCGACAGTAAAGATCAGGATCGCGCAGAGCAGGTTGGACAACACCGACCACATGGCAAAAAACGCCACGGCCGCCACGGCCACGAAGCCCGACAACGCGGTCCACAGCACGGTGGCCGACACCCCCAGGCGTCCGAGGACGAAGATCAGCGCGCTGCCCATGATCAGCCAGCGCAGGCCACCGCGCAGTGGCATCAGCAGTTGCGGCGGGAACGGGTAGCGCTCGCCCAGGCGCGTCAGGCCCTTGGCGACAAAGCGTTGCGCCAGGTACCCGGCCAGCAGGATCAGCAGGATTTGCACGCCGACCCACACCGGCTCGACCCATTGCGCTGGCAGCGGCAGTTGCAAGGCTTCCATCAGGACAGTGCCTCCAGCTCCGCTTGCAGGCCTTCCAGCAGCTCGAGGGCTTCCATCCAGGCCTCCTCCAGTTGCCCTTCGCGCACCTTGAGTTTGGCCTGTTCGGCCAACAGGTCACGCAGTTCATCCTTGCGGGCCGCTTCGTAGACTGCGCTGTCGCCGAGGCTGGCCTCGATCTTGGCCAGGCGTTCGTGGACCTTGCCCAACTCGGCTTCAAGCTTGTCGGCTTCGCGCTTGTGTGGCGCCAACTGCTGGCGCAGGGCTGCTGCGGCCTGGCGCTGGGCTTTCTTGTCGGTCTTGTCCGGGTTGACCGGGGTGTTGCTGACCGGCGCATTGCGCAGGCGATAGTCGGTCAACCAGCGGGCGTAGTCGTCCAGGTCGCCATCGAACTCTTCGACTTTTCCATCGGCTACCAGCAGGAAGTTATCAGTGGTGCTCTTGAGCAAGTGGCGGTCGTGAGACACCACCAGTACCGCACCGCTGAATTCCTGCAGGGCCATGGTCAGTGCCAGGCGCATTTCCAGGTCCAGGTGGTTGGTCGGTTCGTCGAGCAGCAGCAGGTTTGGCCGGTCCCAGGCGATCAGGGCCAGGGCCAGGCGGGCTTTTTCGCCGCCGGAGAAATTCAGTACCGGCTCATCGATGCGTGCGCCACGGAAGTCAAAACCGCCGAGGAAGTCGCGCAGGGTCTGCTCGCGCTCGGTCGGCGCCAGGCGCTGCAAATGCAGAAGCGGGCTGGCCTTGGCATCGAGGGAGTCCAGTTGATGCTGGGCGAAGTAGCCCACCACCAGGTTCTCGCCACGGGTCAGGCGGCCGGCCAGGGGCGAAAGCTCGCCCGACAGGTTCTTGATCAGCGTCGACTTGCCCGCACCGTTGGGACCGAGAAGGCCGATGCGCGCGCCCGGCGTGAGTTGCAGCTTGACCTTCTCCAGGATGGTCTTGTCGCCATAACCCAGGCGTGCATCCGAGAGGTCCAGCAATGGGCTGGAGATTTTCACCGACTCGCGGAATACAAAGTCAAACGGCGAGTCGACGTGGGCCGCCGACAGCTCTTCCATGCGCTCCAGGGCCTTGATCCGGCTCTGGGCCTGACGGGCCTTGGTGGCCTGGGCCTTGAACCGGGCGATGTAGCTTTCCATGTGTGCACGCTGCGCCTGCTGCTTCTCGAAGGCCTGTTGCTGCTGGGCCAGGCGCTCGGCACGAGCCCGCTCGAACGCGCTGTAGCCACCGCGATAGAGGGTGATTTTCTTCTGTTCGACATGGGCGATGTTATCGACCACGGCGTCGAGGAAATCCCGGTCGTGGGAAATCAGCAGCAAGGTGCCGGGGTAACTCTTGAGGAAATCCTCCAGCCACAGGATCGCATCGAGGTCCAAGTGGTTGGTCGGTTCATCGAGCAGCAACAGGTCCGACGGGCACATCAGGGCCTGGGCCAGGTTCAGGCGCATGCGCCAGCCACCGGAGAAGTCGGCGACCGGGCGGTCCATCTGCTCGTTGGTGAAGCCCAGGCCGGCGAGCATCTTGCGCGCGCGGGCGTCGGCGGTGTAGCCGTCGGCACTGTCGAGTTCCGAGTGCAGGCGGGCCTGGGCGGCACCGTCCTGGGCTTTCTCGGCCTCGGCCAGGTCGTGTTGCACCTGGCGCAGGCGCAGGTCGCCATCGAGCACGTAGTCGATCGCGATGCGGTCCAGGGTGTCGATCTCCTGGCGCATGTGAGCGATACGCCAGTCGGCTGGCAGCAGGCAGTCCCCGGAATCCGGGGTCAGCTCACCGAGCAGCAGGGCGAACAATGTGGATTTGCCGGCGCCGTTGGCACCGATCAGGCCGGCTTTGTGACCGGCGTGCAGGGTCAGCTCGGCGTCTTCAAGAAGACGTTGCGGGCCACGCTGTAATGTTAGGCTTTGAAGTCGGATCATAATGGCGGCGGAGTCTACCAGCTTCGTTGGCCGCTGGCTTGGGTGTGAACATGTGCGCTGACCTGTGGAGCTTTGCCCTCTCGACCTACGCCCGCGCGGATGCTGAAGAGGCCTGCCTGCGCTTGCAGGAACAAGGGGCGGATGTGTGTCTGTTGTTGTGCGGGCTCTGGCTGGAACAGCGCAGGGTCGCACCTGAACCTGGACGCGTACAGGCGCTGCGAACAATCGCCGAGCCTTGGCAGGCAGACGTTGTGGAGCCCTTGCGCAGGATACGCAAGCAATGGCGCGCCATGGCACAGCAGGATGTGGAACTGGGAGCGTTGCGCGAGCGAGTCAAGGCTCTGGAGCTGGAAGCCGAACAGCAGTTGCTATTACGTCTGGAGGCGCTGGCACAGGGTTGGCCAATGGGGGAACGCGCCACGAACCAGGCATGGCTTGAAGGACTGGCGACCGAAGCCGCCAACCTCGACCACGACGCGCTGCATCAGCTGCGCGCCGCGGCCACCGGCACTTAGGAAGCGCTGGTTGGGGTGGTGCCTGCTACCGGGGCAGGCGTGCTGCTGACCGGTGCGGTGGTAGCGGCTGGAGCTGCCGGTGCGGCAGGGGTCGCTGGTTTGGCGGCCGGTTTCGCAGCGGCAGGCTTGGCAGCTGGTTTTGCGACCGGTTTTGCAGCAGCTGGCTTGGCAGCTGGTTTTGCGACCGGTTTTGCAGCAGCAGGCTTGGCGGCTGGTTTTGCGACCGGTTTTGCAGCGGCTGGTTTCGCGGCAGCAGTTTTGGCAGCTGGCTTAGCGGCTGGTTTCGCGGCAGCGGTTTTGGCAGCTGGCTTGGCGGCTGGTTTCGCAGCGGCAGTTTTGGCAACTGGCTTGGTCGCAGGTTTCGCAGCAGCAGTTTTGGCAGCTGGCTTGGCGGCTGGTTTCGCAGCGGCGGTTTTAGCAACTGGCTTGGCGGCTGGTTTCACAGCAGTGGTTTTGGCAGCTGGCTTGGCCGCGGGTTTCGCAGCGGCGGTTTTGGCAGCTGGCTTGGCCGCAGGTTTCGCAGCGGCGGTTTTGGCAGCTGGCTTGGCCGCAGGTTTCGCAGCGGCGGTTTTGGCAGCTGGCTTAGCGGCTGGTTTCGCAGCAGCAGTTTTAGCAACTGGCTTGGCCGCAGGTTTCGCAGCGGCGGTTTTGGCGACCGGCTTGGCGGCTGGTTTCGCAGGCGCTTTTTTAGCAGCCGGCTTGGCCGGCGCCTTGGCAGCAGCTGCCTTGGCTGGTGCACGAGTGCTCAACACTTTGGCCACCGCGTCTTTCACACGCCCGACACCCTGCGCCAATTTCAGGCTCTCTTGGGCATCGCGCTTGAGTTGAAGGATGTAGGTGCGCGTTTCGGACTGACGATCCTTGAGAGCATCGAGCAAGTCCTCAAGTTCTTTCACGGCGCCCTTGGCTTTGGTTTGCGCCTTGGCTTTGCCGGCAGTCGCGGCGTCTTGCAGTTTGGTGCGGGACTTATGCAGTTTTTCTTGAGCCTTGCCGCGTTGCTTTTCCAGCTTGGCGAGCAATTTCTCTGCATCAGCCAAGGCTTGGGAGCAAGCACTTTCCAAATGTTCGAGCAGGCTGCCCGAGAGTTGTTGGAGCAAGTGCAACGGGGTATTAACAGGCTTCTGTTTGGCCGACATGGTTTACCTCCTGGCTGACGTGGGTGCGGCTCATACTAGCCCTCTGCTCTTACCGCCGCTAGGGCATGTTGACAGTATCGAATGCGTTGCGTTGCACCGCACAAAAATTCTTATCGATATAACGCAAAACCACTCCATTCTTTACCCCTGCACACTGGCATAATCCACCGCACTTTCGGCTGGAGAATACCCATGTCGCGTTACCTTTTTTTCATCCTGGGTTTGTCGCTTTCAGTGGCCAACGCGACTGAGCCTGCGGCGTCCAAGGACAGCCACGACCTGGCCTACAGCCTGGGTGCCAGCCTTGGCGAACGCCTGCGCCAGGAAGTCCCCGACCTGCAAATCCAGGCCTTGCTCGATGGCCTCAAGCAAGCTTATCAAGGCAAGCCCCTGGCCCTGGATGACGCACGCATCGCACAGGTTCTCGCCCAGCATGAAGCGCAGGCCAGCAACGGGCCCCAAGTGCCGCAAAGCGAAAAGGCCCTCGCCGCCGAACAACAATTCATGAGCGCAGAAAAAGCCCGGATCGGCGTGCGTGAATTGGCCGACGGTATATTGCTCACGGAGCTGGCCCCCGGCAGCGGGAAAAAGCCAGGCGCCCATGATCGGATTCAAGTGAAGTATGTGGGGCAATTGCCCGACGGAACGATTTTCGACCAGAGTGCCCAGCCCCAATGGTTTCGCCTGGACAGTGTGATCAACGGCTGGCAAAGCGCATTGCAGCAGATGCCAGTGGGCGCGAAGTGGCGCCTGGTGATTCCATCGGCACAAGCCTATGGTGCCGAGGGTGCGGGCGAGTTGATCGCGCCTTACACACCACTGGTTTTCGAGATTGAGCTACTCGCAACCGGTGCCTGAACCCAACAAAAAACGGTGCCTCATGCGCACCGTTTTTTTGTCTTGCCGCTGAGGGTCACGCCTGGGTTGCAGGCTCTTCCTTGTGGGCGTTGTGCAGCACTTCGATCAGGCAGTCTTCCAGTTCGAAACGCTCATGGAGCAAGCCGCCAAGCTCTTTGAACTTCGCAGCAACGCACTCACCCTTGTCGCACAGGTCGTTGAAGGCCAGGAGCTTTTCGGTGATGACATCGATACGCGGGTAAATGGTCTCGGCCAAGTCCAGACCACGCTGGTCATCGAAGGCCTCGGCCTCCTTGGTCAATTGCTCATAGACCCCGAAGTGCCCTGCCGAGACGTAATCCACCAGCACACCACAGAAGTCCTGCAGAGGCACACGGTTCTCAGCCAGCGCTTCGGGCTTCTCACCGAGCGCATCAAAGGCCCGAACCAATTCGTGACGTGCCTTCAACCAGCTGTCGATCAGCTTATGCACACCACCCCAGCGTTCCTGAGCATTCTGACAACTTTCCAACATGATGATCTCTTCCCTTATGGGCGGTGCCGCTTTTGCCCGCGCAATACGTCGAGGATAAAGCGGCAAGCGGACAAAGCCGCATCGAACAAACTGTTTCAACATCGCGTGCGGGCCAGATTATGCCCCCACGACTATGGCTTCAAGGTACGCAGGCCAGAAAGTTCATACAAGTGTTTAATCCCATCCTACGAACCACCCCACCCAATCAGTGCTTCATAAATCGCAAATTCTGATCGGACAACAGGCGGGAAAATTGCGTTACCCCCAGCATGAGCATGGCCACGAAGAACAGCAGGCTCCATTCCGGAATGCTCAAGTCGAACAACGTCCAGTTGATTTCCACGCAGTCGACGGTGCCCTTGAATGCCAATTGCAGGGCTTGCCCCAGCGACAGGTTTTCGATCATGTATTCCAGGCTTGGCCAGCAGTTGGGCATCTGGTCAGGCGGGATGTTCTGCAACAACACCTGGCGCACCGCAGTAACTGCGCCGAGCAACGCACAGCCTGTACTCGCCGCCCAGTACAGGTAGATGCCCACGCGCTTGGGACCATGGATCGCCGCTATCAGGTTGATCAGGGTGAACACCGCCAGCAGGCTGCGCTGGATCAGGCACAGGAAACAAGGCCGCAAAAGAGCCCCGTATTCCAGGTAAAAAGACGCACCCAACGTCAGCGCACCGGCCATGAACGCCAGGAGGAACAGGGAGCGTGAGGGGGCCAGAGACATTGTTTATCCGTAACGCAAGAGATAGGCAGTTACGGTAGAGGAAAGACCTTACCCCTTTCAATATGCGTTGGAGCAGACGCTTCCGCGAGATCACTGGGATATCCCGTCAGAGGACGGGTAACTTTACGTGGCGCTATGTGGGAAACCACCTCAAGCCCCTAAGACCTGCAAGCCAAGGGGTTTTGAAGGGCTGGTTGCCAGATGTTTCCGAGCCAACCCTTCAAAACATCCTACGTTAAACCCGTGCAGGCACCGGTAGCGGCGAAGCCAGCAGACGGCTGTCCAACAGCCCCAGGCCCTCCTGGAACAGTTGATTACTGCGCTCGGTATCACCCAACTGCGCCAGCAACCGCGCCAACTCGGCACAGGCCTCGGGATTGAGTTGTACTTGCAGGCTGCTTTCCAGATAGTCCCGCGCCTTGCCCCACAAACTGTTTTGCAGGCAGAGCCGGCCCAATGTCAGCAATAGGCTGGCATCCCCAGGATGATCCTTGAGCCAACCCTCGGCAAACTTCAGTTGCCGCGCCGCATCACCACCGCGCAGCAGGCCATACAACCGGATCAGGTGGCTGTCGTACCCGCGCTTGAGGGCACCACGCAAAGCCTCTTCGGCCTTGGCATCCGCGCCCAATTGGCGCAACTGCTCGGCATAGGCCAGCACCAACTGCGGCTCCTGGCGCTGGGCCGAGGTCAATTGCTGCCAGGCCCGCTCAAGGGATTGCAGGCCCGCTTCACCATGCTCTTCACGCTGGACGGCCAGGCTCAGGTTTTCACCCCAGGCCCGGCGCTCCAGATCTGCCAGTTCAGCGGCTGGCAGCACTTTATCCTTGCGCAACTCCGGCAAGAGCCGGATCACCGAGGGCCAGTCACCACGCTGCTGGTGCAGGCGCTGGAGCTGGCGCAAGACCTGGGCGTTGTGCGGGTGGCGTTCATGCATGGCTTGCAGCGTCACAAGCGCAGCGTCCGTGTCGCCACGGTCCATCTGCAACTGCGCGTGGCTCAAGGCTATCGCCAACTCGGCCTGGGGCTGGCGTTCCAAGGCCCGCTCCAACAAGCTGTCGGACTCGTCATAACGCCCTTGCTCGTTGGCCGCCCGCGCCGCGCCGAGGTAGTACAACAATGGCTGGCGCTCTGCCTCCGCCGCGCGGTGCAAGTGCCGTTCGGCACTGGCCCAGCGCCCTTCCGCCAGGTCCATCTGCCCCTGTTCGATAGCCACCTGTACTCGCCGGCTGCGATTGCGCCGCGACCAGGGATTGACCACGCCACCGGAGGTCGTCACCAACCCCAGCAGCACCCGCAACAGATAGATCGCCAGGCCGACGACAAACACCGCCACCAGGGTCGACCACAGGCCGGACTCGTAATGCAGCACATGGGGATAGCTGATCAGTACATAGCCGGTGTGTTTCGAGATGCCCACCGCCAGCGCCAGGGCGAGGGCAATCGCCAGCACCAGGACCACATAGAAACGCTTCATCGGCTTTACTCCTGGGTCGCCGGCTTACCGGCGGAAGCCTTGGCTTCATCGCCAGACTGATGGCGGCGTTCAAGGTAAGCCTGCACCGCGGACAAACTTGCGGCGAGGTCCGGGGTCACCACCGAGACAGCCTTGGGCTCAAGCTCGGCAATACGCGCCAGCATGGCCTGGCTTTGTGGGTTGTCCTGGTTGAAGTTGCCCTGCAATACGCTGCGCGCCTCGCCCAACGCCCGGGTGTACACCGCCGGCTCGCCATTGAGTGCGGCCCATTGCGCCTGCTCCAGCGCCAGGCTCAGGGCCAGGCGCACCTGGTTCAAGCCTTGGCCTGCCAGCAGTGGGCGAACGTTATCGTCAGGATTGAAATCGATACGGAAGTAGCGGGATATCTGCTCCCACCATTGACTCCAGCGACTGTCAGTGTCGGTAGTTGGACGGCCCTGCGGGCTTTCTTGCAGTTGATATTCCGGGGATACGGCGGCCAGTTGCACCACCTGGTCACGCAGCGCCGCCAGTTGCAGGTACAGCCCGGTACGGTCTGGCTGCTCGACACTGCGCAAGGCTGCCAGGCTCTTGGCCAACTGCTCACGGGCGGCGTAGGAGCCTGGATCGCTCTGCTCACGCAGGATCTCATCGGCGCCCTGCACCAGCGCCTGGGCGCTGTTGATGTCCTGCAACGCTGACAAACGCAGGCTGGCCAGACGCAGCAGGTGCTCGGCCTCAGCCAGGCGCCAGTCCTTGCGGCTGGCGCCCAGGACAGTTTCCAGGCGCTGGTTCAGGCGTTGCTGGTCGCCCTGCAATTGCGCTACCAACCGACGGCGTTCTTCCTGCTCATCAGCGCCCGGCAATTGTGCCAGGCGCGCGGCCAATTGCTGTTGAGCCTGCGCGATGCTCTGGGATTGCTCATCCAGAGTGCGCACCTGCCCCATCTGTTGCTGGCTGCTCGCTTGCAGGGCCCGGACTTGCCAGATCCCCCAGCCGCCGGCCGCAACACCGGCAGCGCCAAGCAGCAAAGCAAAGACGGCCAGGCCGTTGCCACGGCGAGGCTGAGTGACCGGGGTCTCAGCAGGCGCATCAAGCGCGGGCTGAGCTTCATCTTTAGGCAAGGCTGTTTCGCTCACGTGTCCATCCTTTGCGTTATTAGAGAGTGGGGACGGGCTGGCTCCGTAACGCCACTAGCAAAGCCGCGGCACTGGCACCACGGCAATCCACAACTTTTTCCGCGCCCGCAGCCCGCGCCATTTCGGCAACTCGTGGGCTGGGCACGAACAACGGCAACTGTGCCACGCGTAGCCAATCGGCACCGGCGAGGCCTTGCAGATGCAAAAAACCCTGCCCACTGCTGACCACCAGGCCGTTCAAGCGTTCCACATCAATGCGCTGGGCGAGCACATCCGGGTCATAGGCCGGCAGGAACCGGCGATACAACTCCAGGTAATCGACACTAGCACCTTGGCCGCATAAACGCTCAGCCAGCCACTCCCGCCCACCCTGCCCACGCAGGATCAATACACGCGCACCTTCAACGGCGACAGCCTCGCGCAACCTGGGCAATTCAAGCAAGGCTTCGCTGTCATCCCCAAGCGCGGGGTAACTCACGTCCAGGCCATGGTCGGCCAGGACCCGGGCCGTAGCCGCACCGACGCTGAACCACGGCAAGGTTGGCACCGCAGGCGCATACCGGTCGAGCAGTTGCAGTGCCTGACGCGCAGCCGGCTTGCTCACGACAATCACCGCACAATAGCGATCAAGGCCCTGGAAAACCGCCAGGTGTTGGGCAGTGACGGGCAAGGGTTCGGTTTCCAGCAACGGCAGGCTGCTGCTGAAAATACCGGCTTCGGACAACGAGGCCGCCAAGGCTGCCGCGTCCTCGGCAGGCCGCGTCAGCAGCACACGCCAGCCGGTCACTGCGGACCGGCCTCGCCATAGACTTTTTGCAAAATGGTACCGGCGCCTTTTGCCAGGAGTTCCTCGGCTACCTTTACGCCCAGGCTCGCGGCCTCGGTTTGCGGCCCGCGGATTTGCGCAGTAAGCAGCAAGCCGCCGTCAGGATCACCCACCAGGCCACGCAACCAGAGGTTGTCACCCTCAAGTACCGCGTAACAGGCAATCGGCACCTGGCAGCCACCGTTAAGGTGCTTGTTCAGGGCGCGTTCGGCGGTGACGCGAATTTCGGTTTGCGGGTGGTCGAGGGGCTTGAGCAGCGCCTGGATTTGCAGGTCTGCGGTGCGGCATTCGATACCGACTGCACCTTGGCCACCGGCTGGCAGGCTGTCTTCGACGCTGATGGCCGAGGTGATGCGATCTTCAAAACCCAGGCGGATCAGGCCGGCCGCCGCCAGGATGATCGCGTCGTACTCGCCGGCATCCAGCTTGGCCAGGCGGGTGTTGACGTTGCCCCGCAGGAAGCGGATCTGCAGGTCCGGACGACGGGTCAGCAACTGGGCCTGTCGACGCAGGCTGGATGTGCCGACGATGCTGCCCTGCGGTAGCTCATCCAGGGAAGCGTAGGTATTGGACACGAAGGCATCGCGCGGGTCTTCACGCTCGCAGATGCAGTACAAGCCCAAGCCTTCGGGAAAGTCCATCGGCACGTCTTTCATCGAGTGCACGGCGATGTCGGCTTCGTTCTCCAGCAGAGCGGTTTCCAACTCCTTGACGAACAGGCCCTTGCCACCGATTTTCGACAGCGGCGAGTCAAGCAGCTTGTCGCCACGACTGACCATGGGTACCAGGGACACCGTGAGCCCCGGGTGGGCTTGCTCAAGGCGGGCTTTGACGTATTCGGCCTGCCACAAGGCCAGGGCGCTTTTACGGGTGGCGATGCGGATTTCGCGAGAGGACATGGATCAATCCGTACTGAATAGATACGGCAGATAATAACAGCTCAGGCACAATCGCCTTGATTTGAATCAGCAAGTGCGGGGCCTCCCTGGCCGCTTCGCACCGGGATTGGGGGCATGCAGGTCGCTAGAGCCCTCGAACTAAAGCTGCTGCATCATTTTGCGCACGCCTGCAACATGGCGCCGGCTGACGATCAACGCGTCGCCGTTGAGCCCTTTGAGGAACAACTGGAAATGCCCCAGGGGCGTGCGCTGCAAACGCTCGATGCGTTCGCGGGCCACCAGCGCGTTGCGGTGGATACGCACGAAGCGCTCGCCAAATTCGTCTTCCAGGGCCTTGAGTGGCTCATCGAGCAGCACTTCACCGTGCTCATGACGCAAGGTCACGTACTTGTGATCGGCAATAAAATAAATCACCTGGTCCACGGGAATCAGCTCGATACCCTTGCGGGTCCTGGCGCTGATATGGCTGCGGGGGCCGTTGCCACTTTGCGCTGCGGGCTGGGTCAGAGCGGCTAGCTGCACCCGATTGGGTCGCTCAGCCTTTTTCAAGGCCTTGAGCACCGCATCGGCGGATACCGGCTTGGTCAGGTAGCTGACACCGCTGGCCTCCAGAGCCTGGGAGGAAAACTCCTCATCGGTTGCGCACAACACCAGCGCAGGCGGCGACTCACGCTCGCTCAAGCGGGCGGCGACCTGCAAGCCATCAAGGCCTGGCATGCGGATATCGAGGAGCACCACGTCCGGCTTCAGGCTGTCGATCAAGGCCAACGCCTCGTCGCCACTGGACGCGCTCGGTTCAAGGGTAGTGTATCCCTCGAGCTCACTGACCATACGGCTCAGTCGCTCGCGGGCTTGGGATTCGTCATCAACGATCAGGACATTCATATTGCGCTGGATTCCTGCGTGAGTCTCGCACAAGGATAGCGTAGACAGGTGCGGTGACTTCCGTCACGGCGATCCACGCTAAGACTAGCGTGAGCGGCAAAAAGTGCCCCGACAGCGACACCAATATTTACCCGGACCTGTTCAATACCGCCCAAAACCCGATACCGCAGGGCATCGTCATAGGGTTTGCTGATACACAATATGAACACCCCCTCTACTTTAAGGTTAGCCTGGAGTTCGACCTCATCGCCTGGCATTGGTGCACTGCACCCCTGTCAGTGCAACTGTAGACGCTCACGAAGGCGACATTGCTCAATCGTCAAATATCGTTTCTATAACCACCCTTTGTTTACCTCAGGAGCCGGGCGGTTTAAACCCCCTCTTTCACTCCTGCCCCCAGTCTCATCCCGGACGCGGCCAACGGCAAGGCACTTTGCCACCCATCAAACAAATAAAAATGCCAGCACGGCGTATCAACGCCTCTACGGGCAACCCTGTTATTATCGACGGCACATTTCATGCCCTCTTTTAAGCAGATCACGAGCGAATCCATGAGCACCGACAAGACCAACCAGTCCTGGGGCGGCCGCTTCAGTGAGCCCGTCGACGCCTTCGTCGCGCGCTTCACCGCCTCCGTCAATTTCGACCAGCGCCTCTATCGCCACGACATCATGGGCTCCATCGCCCACGCCACCATGCTGGCCAAGGTCGGCGTGCTGACCGATGCCGAGCGCGACAGCATCATCGATGGCCTGACCACCATCCGTGGCGAAATCGAGGCGGGTACCTTCGACTGGCGCGTGGACCTTGAAGACGTGCACATGAATATCGAGGCGCGACTTACCGACCGCATCGGCGTGACCGGCAAGAAGCTGCACACCGGACGTAGCCGCAACGACCAGGTGGCCACCGATATCCGCCTGTGGCTGCGTGATGAAATCGACCTGATCCTGGGCGAAATTACCCGCCTGCAAAAAGGCCTGCTGGAGCAGGCCGAACGTGAATCGGGCACCATCATGCCGGGTTTCACCCACCTGCAGACCGCGCAGCCCGTGACCTTCGGCCACCATCTGCTGGCTTGGTTCGAAATGCTCAGCCGCGACTACGAACGCCTGGTCGACTGCCGCAAGCGCGCCAACCGCATGCCCCTGGGCAGCGCCGCATTGGCCGGTACGACGTACCCGATCGACCGCGAATACACCGCGCAACTGCTGGGTTTCGACGCCGTGGGTGGCAACTCCCTGGACGGCGTGTCGGATCGTGACTTCGCCATCGAGTTCTGTGCAGCGGCCAGTATTGCGATGATGCACCTGTCGCGTTTCTCCGAAGAACTGGTGTTGTGGACCAGCGCGCAGTTCCAATTCATCGACCTGCCGGATCGCTTCTGCACCGGCAGCTCGATCATGCCGCAAAAGAAAAACCCCGACGTACCGGAGCTGGTGCGCGGTAAAAGTGGCCGTGTATTCGGCGCGCTGATGGGCCTGTTGACGCTGATGAAAGGCCAACCCCTGGCCTACAACAAGGACAATCAGGAAGACAAGGAACCGCTGTTCGACGCCGCCGACACCCTACGCGACTCGCTGCGCGCGTTTGCCGACATGATCCCGGCGATCAAGCCCAAGCACGCGGTCATGCGTGAAGCGGCCCTGCGCGGTTTCTCTACCGCCACCGACCTGGCGGACTACCTGGTGCGCCGGGGCCTGCCGTTCCGTGACTGCCATGAAATCGTCGGACATGCCGTGAAATACGGCGTGGACACCGGCAAGGACCTGGCAGAAATGAGCCTGGAAGAACTGCGCCAGTTCAGCGACCAGATAGAGCAGGACGTGTTTGCAGTACTGACCCTGGAAGGTTCGGTGAATGCCCGCAACCACATCGGCGGCACCGCACCGGCCCAGGTCAAGGCGGCAGCCGCGCGCGGCCAGGCTCTGCTCGCCAGCCGCTAAAGAACCCCTGCAGGAGCCGGCTTGCCGGCGATGGCGCCCGAAAGGTCACCCCTGATTCAAAGGCCTCATCGCCGGCAAGCCGGCTCCTACAGGGTCATTTTTTGCCCGCGATCATCGCCATGAACGCCGGCATTGCAGCGTCCCTGTCCGCTGCTACCTTCTGGGCGTTGGGCATTGCATGCAGTCGCGCCAACAACACCTTGGCCGCCGGCAGCTCCAGCAACAGATCCATGCCAAACAGCTTCTCGCCTACGGCACTGGCGACATTCACGCTGTACATGAAGTAGAGATCGGCAAGCGTAAAACTCTCCCCCGCCACATACGGCGCAAACTTGCCGTGCCGGCCCAGCGCCGCAATTCCCAACAGCAACTCGGCCTTGGCCTTGTCCTTGATCACCTGCGGTACCGACATGCCAAAGAACGCCTCGGGATAACACGTCCGGGCCGGCAGTTCGATGTACAGCTCGATTTCCCGGCACAACGCCAACACCTGGGCGCGCTGGAACGCCTCACCTGGCAGTAGGGACGGGCCTGACTGTGTCTGTTCGAGGTACTCCAGAATTACGCTGGTTTCGTTGATAAACCCTTTTTCAACCTTCAGCACCGGCACCTTGCCCCGCGGACTTACTGCCAGGGCTTCGGGGGTTTGCCCAGCATAAAACGGCACTTCCTCGAAGGGCAGGCCCTTCTCCAGGAGCGCCAGCTTGACCATGTTGTAGTAGTTACTGACCGAAAATCCGTAGAGCTTGAGCATCACAAAGCCTCCAGGCCGTGCAGGGGTTGGCTGGGTAGGTTATAGAACGTGATGCACGGCCTGGCCAGCAGCATCACCTGGGTGAATGGGGGTAGACTGGCGCCCTTTCCTGACAGGAGGCTGCCATGAGCGAGCCAACCGATATCGACAACGACGAAGAAGAGTTCGCCGAATCCACCTTGACCCAAGCGATCGAAAACCAGATCGAAAGCGACAACCCACCAGCAGCCAAGGCCACGTTCAACAAACTGACCCTGGTGGGTTACGAGCGTGAAGACATCCTGAACCTGATGGCCCACGTGCTGGCCGTGGAAATCGACGCGATGCTGGAAGAAGACCGGCCGTTCAATACCCAGTGGTATGAAACCGCCCTGCGCGCACTGCCAGAGCTGCCGCCCGAAAACCAGTGACCCTGCTTGCAGGAGCACGCTTGCTCGCGAAAAACCTGAGCGCGCCACGTTTATCCAACTGTCCCGCGTCAACGTTAACGCTTTTCGCGAGCACGCTCGCGCCTGCACACTGGACAGTTCGCCCAAGTACGTTCACCTTAGGGGCTGCTAGCGTCTAACAATTCCTAGAACGTCTGGAGTCCTTATGTCGTATACCCCTGAGTTGGTTGCCGAACTGGAAATCCTTGTACTTTTCCCCCTGGATAGCACCCATGAAGGTCTGAAAGTCCACCAGACCGCCGCTCCTACTGCCATCGCCGCTGCCAAGCGCCTGTTCGACAAAAAACTGATCGACCAGCCAGATGGCGGCTACCTGACCAGTCTGGGCCGTGACGCAGCAGAGCAAGCGCAAACCTTGCTGACTATTCTGACCACCGCCACCACCAAAGAAGCCGCCTGACACTGCGTATCGCCCACGGAATCCTCTGCTCATGGATTCCGCGGGCATTCCTGCGTGCGCGATAAAATTCTGACGTCAAAAACAAATTCCCCTTAAGCCTCCTACGATTCTGTCTGTAAACTCCTACACAGCTGCCCACGCCGGGCACTGCGGGCCATTGAGTTGCCATGACCAGTACCCATGAAATCCGCCCTGACTTGGATGAAGGCATTGACCGCAAGGTACTGGCCCAACTGCGCGCGCGCTTCCTGAGCCTCAATGCAGGCCGCATGGCCCGCGCGGTCGAAGGCCTGACCCCGCGCCAGCAAAGTGTACTGGCGCTGCTGCCACTGTTCTTCCACGTCAATCACCCGCTGTTGCCTGGCTATGTTTCGGGCAGTACCCCGGCCGGGCTGTCGAATTTTGAACCAGATGCCCAAGTCCTGGCCGAAGCCCAGCGCCTGACCCGCTCGTTTTCCTACAAGCCGCGCCACGGCAACCCGCCAACCCCGATCCACGGCCTGTTCCTCATGGGCAGCCTTGGCACGCTGGCCCAGGCCGATCAGAGCGATATGGACCTGTGGGTATGCCACGCCGCCGACCTGGACGAGGCAGAGCTGGGCGAATTGCGCAAAAAATGCCAACTGCTGGAGGCCTGGGCCCTGGGCATGGGGGCCGAGGCGCATTTTTTCCTGATCGAACCACAGCGCTTTGTACAAGGCGGGCGCGATACCCAACTCAGCTCGGATGACTGTGGCACCAGCCAGCACTATCTGTTGCTCGACGAGTTCTACCGCACCGCCATCTGGCTGGCCGGGCGCACACCGATCTGGTGGCTGGTGCCGGTCTACGAAGAAGCGCGCTACGCCGAATTTACCCACGCATTGATTTCCAAGCGTTTTATCCGCGCCGACGAAACCCTCGATCTCGGGCATCTGGCCCACATCCCGCCGGGAGAATTCATCGGCGCCGGTTTGTGGCAGTTGTTCAAGGGTATCGAGTCACCCTACAAATCCGTGCTCAAACTGCTGCTCACCGAGGTGTACGCCAGCGAACACCCCAGGGTGCAGTGCCTGAGCCTGCGTTTCAAACGTGCAGTGTTCGCCAACCAACTGGATCTGGATGAGCTGGACCCGTACATCGTGGTCTACCGCCGCATCGAGGAATACCTGCGCGGCCGCAACGAACCCGAACGCCTGGAGCTGGTGCGGCGCAGCCTGTACCTGAAGGTCAACCGCAAGCTCACCACCGGCCAGCGCACCATCGGTTGGCAGCGCGCGCTGCTGGAACGCCTGGCCAATGAATGGGGCTGGGACCCGCGGCAATTGGCCCTGCTCGATAGCCGCAGCCAGTGGAAAGTGCGCCAGGTCGCCTCCGAGCGTCGGGCCCTGGTCAATGAGCTCAACTACAGCTATCGCTTCCTGACCCAGTTCGCGCGCACCGAGCAAACCGTGAGCCTGATCAACAAGCGCGACCTCAATGTGCTGGGCCGACGCCTGTACGCCGCCTTTGAACGCAAGGCCGGCAAAGTCGAATTCATCAACCCCGGGATTGCCCCAGACTTGGCTGAAGATACCCTCACCCTGGTCCATTCGCCCAACCGCAAGGAACCGGGTCAGTTTCACTGGGGCTTGTACAACGGCAGCCTGGCCGCCCTGGAATGGGAGCACTTTGCGCCGATCAAACGCAGCCGCGACCTGCTGGAAATGCTCACCTGGTGCCATCGCAACGGCGTGATCGACAGCAGCACCCGCCTGGCCCTGCACCCGGGCAGCAGCGACTTGAGCGAATTCGAGCTGTTTAACCTGCTGGGCAGCCTGCAACAGACTGTCGCCCTGCCCCTGGCCACGGTCGATGAGGAGCGCTTGCTGCGTACGGCTATACCCGATGAAGTGCTGCTGCTGATCAACGTGGGGGTCGACCCGCTCAAGCATCACCGCGACTTGAATATCCTGATGACCACCGAGCGCACCGACTCCCTGAGTTACGCAGGCGTCAGGGAAAACCTGGTGCTGACCCTGGACCAGGTGACACTCAACAGCTGGAACGAGGTGATGGTCAGCCGCTACGACGGCCCTCACGCCCTGCTCGACTGCCTGCGCGACTATCTGAACCAACTGCCCCGCGACCGACTGCCGCGCCTACGGGTGCGCTGTTTCTGTCACAACCGCGCACAGTTCATTGCCCAGCGTGTGGAAGAGATTTTCGACACCGCACAAAACCTGATGCTCAGCCAGCTCAATCACCGCTACCTGATCCAGGTGCAACAGCACTATCACGTCATGGAGCTGGCGCCGGGGCAAGCCAATCACGTGCCGCTGGCCAGCCAGCAGGCGCTGGTGGATTACCTCAGCGAAGAATTGGCCAGCTACAGCCCATTGCACCTGGATGCCATGGCCCTGGAGGACCACGACCTGGCAGCGTTGCTGCCCATGGGCCTGCCGGAGTGCGTGCAGGTGTTCTACCGCATCAACGAGGGTTTCGCCGAGCTCTACGTGCTCGATGAATTCAACGCCCTCTGGCGGCAGCACCTGCCGTTTCATGATGAGCAAAGCCTGTTGGCGCCTTTGCAACGCTTCCTGCAATCGATCATCTATCGTCGGGACGCCCTGTCACCGCTGGACCCACAACAGCCACTGGGGGCCGTGCAGACGCTGTATTACCAACTGCTGCCATCGGCCGGTGGCCGCGCCCGGCGGGTCGAGCCACGACCGGCCCCCCAGACGCCGGCCAACAAGCCGTTCTACGACGTGCAAGCGATTATCGGCAAGGGCTCGCCAGGTCAGGTGGGGATTACCCTGTACTGCAATCAACGGGAGTTTTCCGAACTGGAATTTGGCGACCAGCTGTTTGCAGTGGTCGCCCAGGAGATTGTCGGGCAGCGTCGGGAAACCGAGCGCTATCGTTGCTACATCACCGATCTGGACCTGTCTGGCCTGCTCGGTGACGTCCAAAGCCCGAGCAATCTGTACCTGCGCTACAAGGCCGAGTTGGAACAGGCGCTCAACCAGGCCTTGAACCAGATTTAGAGCGTGAAGGCGCCGCCGTCTTTAGGCTGGCCTTCGACACTCAGCAGCTCAAGCTTGAGGGTCTTGCCGCCCGGGGCCGGCCAATCGATGTGCTGGCCGACTTGCAGGCCCAGCAACGCACTGCCCACCGGAGCCAGGATCGAAATCTTGCCCTCGTCGGCATTCGCGTCCTTGGGGTAGACCAGGGTCAGGTGATAGTCCTTGCCGCTGCTCTGCTCACGGCAATGGACACTGGAGTTCATGGTCACGACACCGGCAGGCACTTCATCGTGGCCAACCAAGTCTTCGGCACGGTCAAGTTCGGCTTGCAACGCCTCGACGCCAGGAAATTCGTCGCCCAGACGGTCGATCAATTGCTCAAGACGTTGCACATCGAGACGGGTGAGGATGATGGAAGGTGCAGTCATGATTGCGGCAGACTCCTTTTTTTTCTGCACAAAAAAGCAAAACCCCGCCAGTAAACGGCGGGGTTCTCACGGACCTCGATGAGTTGAGGCGTACCCGGACACTACCACAGCACACCAAATAAACAAGATGGGCCGGTCTGGAGGTCAGGCGCCAGCCTTGCGTTGCTCGGCCTGGGCGACGATCACGCGGCGCCGCTGATCGTCGGCGGAGCGCCATTCCCGGATGTCTTCCACGTGCCGGAAGCAGCCAAGGCAGACTTTTTGCTCATCCAGCCGACACAAACTGATACAAGGTGACGGCACGGACGGGCTGACATTGCTGAACAACGGCTTGGGCGGACGGGCGGGCGCGGGCTGGGTCACGATCAGATCTCGTCGAAATCCAGCTCGACGCCGGCTTGTTCCAGAGTGATGCGTGCAAGCATTTCGCTGAGCAGCTCGTCACTGGTGTCGTTCGACCAGCGTTTTTCTTCTTCGTCATAGTCGAAGTGAAAACCTCCGGAACGCGCCGCCAACCACAACTGACGCAGCGGCTCCTGGCGGCTGAAGATCAGTTGGCTGCCATTCTCGAACTTGACGGTCAGCACGCCGGCAGAATTTTCCAGATCCACGTCCAGGCCACTCTCGTCGAAAATATCCTCCAGCGCTTGCTGGGTCGCATCGACCAGGTCGTGAAAACGGGCTTCGGTCAAACTCATGGTGGGAACCTCAAAAAGTGTCTACTCACGCTCAAGCGCCGCACGATACGGAGGCGCCATCATGATTGCAAAGGATACCGATTTCATTCCCGCCCACCGCATGAAATATCCCAGAGCGATGTAGTCTACTTCACGAGATACTCGGCAAAGCCCCGCCGGACGGGTGTCCCGGCGCATAGGCAAGCTGGCGGGTGGTCGGTATACTCGGGCGCAATTAATGCATATTCAAGGATTTAGCCATGAAGCGCCTGATCTCTTCCCTTGCTGCGCTCGTCGCGGTCGCTTGCCTCGTCAGTGCCTGTGGTCAAAAAGGCCCGCTGTACCTGCCCGACGACAGCAAAGATCCGAATGAACAGGCGCAAACGTCGCAATCCAAAGCGCACAAGCACGACACCTACTAAGGGAACATCATGGACGCTTTTAACTACCGGGACGGCGAGCTGTTCGCGGAAGGCGTGGCGCTGTCCGCGATTGCCGAACGCTTCGGTACCCCGACCTACGTGTACTCGCGAGCGCATATCCAGGCGCAGTACCGCTCCTTTACCGACGCGCTCGACGGCGTACCGCACCTGGTGTGCTATGCGGTCAAGGCCAACTCCAACCTCGGCGTGCTCAATGTCCTGGCGCGCCTCGGTGCTGGCTTTGACATCGTGTCCCGTGGCGAGCTGGAGCGTGTCCTGGCCGCTGGCGGCCAGGCTGACAAGATCGTGTTCTCGGGTGTCGGCAAGAGCCGCGAAGACATGCGCCGTGCCCTGGAAGTAGGCGTGCATTGCTTCAACATCGAATCCACTGACGAGCTCGAGCGCCTGCAAGGGGTGGCTGCCGAGATGGGCGTGCGTGCGCCGATCTCCCTGCGCGTCAACCCGGACGTCGATGCTGGCACCCACCCGTACATTTCTACCGGTCTCAAAGAGAACAAGTTCGGTATCGCCATTGCCGACGCCGAAGACGTGTACATCCGCGCCGCCCAACTGCCGAACCTGGAAGTGCTGGGTGTCGACTGTCACATCGGCTCGCAGCTGACCACCCTGCCACCGTTCCTGGATGCCCTTGACCGCCTGCTGGCCCTGATCGACCGTCTCGGCGAATGCGGCATCTACCTGCATCACATCGATCTCGGTGGTGGCGTGGGCGTGCGTTATCGCGATGAAGAGCCACCGCTGATTGCCGACTACATCCAGGCCGTGCGCGAGCGCATCGAAGGCCGCGACCTGACGCTGATGTTCGAGCCGGGCCGCTATATTGTCGCCAATGCCGGCGTGCTGCTGACCCAGGTCGAGTACCTCAAGCACACCGAATACAAGGATTTCGCCATCGTCGATGCGGCGATGAACGACCTGATCCGCCCGGCGCTGTACCAGGCGTGGATGAACGTCACCGCCGTGACGCCTCGTGACAGCGAAGCGCGCGCCTATGACATCGTTGGCCCGATCTGCGAAACCGGCGACTTCCTGGCCAAGGACCGTGAACTGGCCCTGGAAGAAGGCGATCTGCTGGCCGTGCATTCGGCCGGTGCCTATGGGTTTGTCATGAGTTCCAACTACAACACCCGCGGACGTACCGCCGAAGTGTTGGTGGACGGTGATCAAGCGTTTGAAGTGCGTCGCCGCGAGACGGTAGCCGAGTTGTTTGCTGGCGAAAGCCTGCTGCCGGAGTAATCCCATGCTGCTGCGTTTTACCAAGATGCACGGCCTGGGCAATGACTTCATGGTCCTTGACCTGGTCAGCCAGCACGCGCATATCCTGCCCAAGCACGCCAAGCTGTGGGGTGACCGGCATACCGGGATTGGCTTCGATCAACTGCTGATCGTCGAGGCGCCGAGCAACCCGGAGGTGGACTTCCGCTACCGGATCTTCAACTCCGACGGTTCCGAAGTGGAACAGTGCGGCAACGGCGCGCGCTGCTTCGCGCGCTTTGTGCTGGACAAGCGCCTGACTGCCAAGCGGCAGATTCGCGTCGAGACCAAAAGCGGCATTATCGAGCTGGATATCCGCAGCGACGGCCAGATCAGCGTCGACATGGGCGCCCCACGCCAGGTACCGGCCGATATTCCGTTCCAGGCTGATGCCCAGGCGTTGAGTTATCCGCTGGAGGTCGACGGCACTGTCGTCGAGATCGCCGCCGTGTCCATGGGCAACCCCCATGCGGTACTGCGGGTCAACGACATCAACAATGCGCCGGTACATGAGCTGGGGCCGAAGATCGAACACCACCCGCGCTTTCCGGCACGGGTCAACGTCGGTTTCCTGCAGGTCATCGACCGCTCCCGTGCGCAATTGCGTGTGTGGGAACGCGGAGCCGGGGAGACCCAGGCCTGTGGCACTGGCGCTTGCGCCGCCGCCGTGGCCGCGATCAGCCAGGGCTGGATGGACTCGCCACTGTTGATCGACCTGCCCGGCGGACGCCTGTCCATCGAATGGGCAGGCCCAGGCCAACCGGTGAAGATGACCGGCCCGGCATCCCGCGTATACGAAGGACAGGTCCGTCTATGAGAGCGACTCGCCAATGACCGATAAGCCCCAGGCACCCGCCAAACAGCCCGAAGGATCTCCTTGCAAAAACCTGGAGGCAGCGGCCGTCGCCGCTTACCTGGAGGCTAACCCGGACTTCTTCGTCGAACACGACGGGCTGCTGCCGGCCCTGCGCATCCCTCACCAGCGCGGCGATACCGTGTCCCTGGTGGAGCGGCAGATGAAGATCCTGCGCGAGCGCAACATCGAAATGCGCCATCGGCTCTCGCAGTTGATGGATGTGGCCCGCGACAACGACCGCCTGTTCGACAAGACCCGCCGGCTGATCCTGGCGTTACTGGATGCCGGCAGCCTGGAAGACCTGACCATTGCCGTCGAAGACAGCCTGCGCCAGGACTTCCAGGTGCCGTTTGTCAGTCTGATCCTGTTCAGTGACAACCCGATGCCGGTCGGGCGCTGGGTCAAGGGCAGCGAGGCGCAGACCGCCATTGGCGGCCTGCTGTCGGAAGGCAAGACCATCAGCGGCAGCCTGCGCGAGCACGAGCTGGATTTCCTGTTTGGCGAAGACCAGCGCGTGCAGATCGGCTCGACTGCCGTGGTCGCCCTCAGTCATCAAGGCTTGCACGGCGTCCTGGCCATCGCCAGCCGTGATCCGCAGCACTACAAGAGCACCGTGGGCACGCTGTTTTTGACCTACATTGCCGAAGTGTTGAGCCGCAGCCTGCCGCGCTTTACCACTGCCCTGCGCGCGGTGCGCTAGCCATGGAACGACAACTGGACGCCTACTGCGCTCACCTGCGCAGCGAGCGCCAGGTGTCTCCCCATACGCTGGAGGCTTATCAGCGGGACTTGAACAAGGTCCTGGGGTTTTGCCAGAAGCAGCAGATCAACAGTTGGAAGGCCCTCGATATCCAGGGCCTGCGCAGCCTGATTGCTCGCCTGCACCAGCAAGGCCAATCCTCCCGCAGCCTGGCCCGCCTGCTGTCGGCGGTGCGCGGCCTCTATCACTACCTCAACCGCGAAGGCCTGTGCGATCACGACCCGGCCAACGGCCTGGCGCCGCCCAAGGGTGAGCGCCGCCTGCCCAAGACCCTGGATGCCGACCGCACCCTGCAATTGCTCGATGGTGCGGTCGAGGATGACTTCCTGGCCCACCGCGACCAGGCGATCCTGGAGCTGTTCTACTCCTCGGGCCTGCGCCTGTCGGAGCTGACCAGCCTCGACCTTGAGCAACTGGACCTGGCCGATGGCCTGGTGCAAGTGCACGGCAAAGGCAGCAAGACCCGCGTACTGCCCATCGGCAAAAAGGCCCGTGACGCCCTGCTGGTGTGGCTCCCCCTGCGGGCCTTGAGCAATCCGCCGGACGATGCGGTATTTGTCAGCCAGCAAGGCCGGCGCCTGGGGCCACGGGCCATTCAGTTGCGGGTCAAGGCTGCCGGCGAACGGGAACTGGGGCAGAACCTGCATCCGCACATGCTCAGGCACTCCTTTGCCAGCCATCTGCTGGAATCGTCACAAGACTTGCGTGCCGTGCAGGAACTGCTCGGCCACTCGGATATCAAGACCACCCAGATCTACACCCACCTGGACTTCCAGCACCTGGCGACGGTGTACGACAGCGCCCATCCACGGGCCAAACGCGTTAAAGGCGGCGACTCATGAGCATCAAGCTAATCACCTTCGACCTGGACGACACCCTGTGGGATAACGTTCCCGTCATCATCAGCGCCGAAGCATCCATGCGCCAATGGCTGGCGACCCATGCGCCCAAAGCCGGCGACCTGCCCCTGGAGCACTTCGCCAGCCTGCGCCAGCAGGTGCTGCAACGTCATCCCGAGCTCAAACACCGGATCAGCATCCTGCGCCACCGGGTGCTGATGCTCGCCTTTGAACAAGCCGGTTACCCACAGCCGCAAGCCACGGAAATGGCCGATGTGTGTTTTGAAGCGTTTATTCACGCACGGCACCAGCTCACGGTGTTCCCGGAAGCCGAGCCGATGCTTCTGGCCCTGCGCCAACACTTCCTGCTGGGGGTGATCACCAATGGCAATGCCGATGTACAGCGCGTGGGCCTGGCGGATTACTTCCACTTTGCCCTGCGGGCCGAGGACATCGGCATCGCCAAGCCGGATGCGCGGTTGTTTGAGGAAGCGTTGCTGCGAGGCGGGGTGGATGCCACGGCGGCGGTGCATATTGGCGATCACCCCGGTGATGACATTGCCGGGGCACAGCAGGCAGGGTTGCGAGCGGTGTGGTTCAACCCGGCCGGCAAGGCTTGGGAAGCAGAAAAACAGCCGGATGCCGAGATTCGCAGCCTGAAGGAGCTACCGGAACTGCTAGCCCGGTGGCAGTAACACCGTCACGTTAATGTGGGAGCTGGCTTGCCAGCTCCCACATTTGTTTTGCGGTGTATTGTCGGGATTTGTTTCAGGCATGAAAAAGCCCGCAGCGACGGCGGGCTTTTTCAGCAAGCAAGTAACCGGCCTCAGATAGGCCGGCTGCCGTACTTGTTATCCGGCTTTTTCGGTGGATCTGCCACCACGTTGGCTTCGACTTCCTGCACTTTACCGCCCTTGGCGAGGAACTCTTCCATCGCACGGGCCAGCGCATCGCGCTCTTTGTTCTTGGCTTCAACGCTCGGCAACTCGTCAACCGACACAGCAGCCTTGGCCTTGCCCTTGGTGGTCGGGGCCGGTGCGTCATCGCCGCCGTCGTCGTCCGCTACGTCTTCGGCAGCCGCCTCAAGACCTTCTTCGGTTTCGTCGTCACCTACTTCGAGGTCGTCGTTTTCCAGATCATCGTCGCTCATGTTCTACCTCATGACTTGCGAAAAGCAGATTAGTTATAGCCCAGCTTCACCATCTGTCGAAGGCTGCCGGAAAAAAATCAACGTCCACCAGATAACCAGTGGCTTATGCCCCGCCACCCTACAAAGTGCCGAGGACTTTACGAGCACCGCCATAATCACGCTGCCCGTCCAGATAAACGCTTTGCCATGTGCCCATTGCCAAGTGGCCGGCCTTGACCGGCAAACTCAGTTGGCGACCCGATAGGCTGCCCTTGAAATGACCCGGGGCTTGGCCCGCAGGGTAATCAGGGTCTGTCGCCGTATACAGTTCTGCGCCCATCGGCGCGCATTCTAGCGCGCTCTGGGAAAAAACAAAGTGCCGAATACGCCTACATGCCTGTAAGACATTCGCATAGCGAAAAGTACCGTGTGGATCCGATCACAAACTCGACACAAAAATTCTCACACGCCGTCACC
This sequence comes from Pseudomonas fluorescens, assembly GCF_000730425.1. NCBI lineage: Bacteria > Pseudomonadati > Pseudomonadota > Gammaproteobacteria > Pseudomonadales > Pseudomonadaceae > Pseudomonas > Pseudomonas fluorescens. Next base: position 3,650,156 of record NZ_CP008896.1, read on the forward strand.
ACAGGCAAATACCAGACAAAAAAATGCCCGGCAAGCCGGGCATGTTTTTTTCATACGCTCTTACAAGTTGTAGCCACGTTCGTTGTGTTCCGCCAGGTCCAGGCCAACCGCCTCTTCCTCCTCGGTCACACGCAGGCCAATGGTCAAGTCCAGCACCTTGAGAATCACAAAGGTCACAATACCGGTGTAGATCACGGTAAAGCCTACGCCCTTGGCCTGGATCCAGACCTGTGCGGCAATATCGGTCACTGTACCGAATCCACCCAGGATCGGTGCCGCGAAGACGCCGGTGAGAATCGCCCCGACAATCCCGCCAACACCGTGTACACCGAAGGCATCCAGGGAGTCATCGTAGCCCAGCTTGCGCTTGAGGCTAGTGGCGCAGAAGAAGCAGATCACACCCGACGCCAGGCCAATCACCAGAGCGCCCATCGGGCCTACGGTACCGGCGGCCGGGGTAACGGCCACCAGGCCGGCAACCACACCCGAGGCGATGCCCAGGGCGCTTGGCTTGCCGTGGGTGATCCACTCGGCAAACATCCAGCCCAGTGCCGCAGCCGCGGTAGCAATCTGGGTCACCAGCATCGCCATGCCGGCAGTGCCGTTGGCCGCTGCCGCGGAGCCGGCGTTGAAGCCGAACCAGCCGATCCACAGCATCGCCGCGCCGATCAAGGTGTAGCCCAGGTTGTGCGGGGCCATCGGCGTAGTCGGGTAGCCTTTGCGCTTGCCGAGCACGATGCACGCCACCAGGCCCGCCACACCCGCGTTGATGTGCACCACGGTGCCGCCCGCGAAGTCCAGCACGCCCCAGTCCCACATCAGGCCGCCGTTGCCGCTCCAGACCATGTGCGCGATCGGCGCATAGACCAGGGTGAACCAAATGGCCATGAACAGCAGCATGGCGGAGAACTTCATGCGCTCGGCGAACGCACCGACGATCAGCGCCGGGGTGATGATCGCGAAAGTCATCTGGAAGGTGATGAACACCGCTTCCGGGAACAATGCCGCAGGGCCAGTGATGCTGGAAGGTGTGACACCTGCCAGGAATGCCTTGCCCATGCCGCCGAAGAACGAGTTGAAGTTGACGACGCCCTGCTCCATGCCGGTGGTGTCGAACGCAATGCTGTAGCCGTAGACGACCCACAGGATGCTGATCAGACCGGTAATGGCGAAGCACTGCATCATCACGGAAAGAATGTTTTTGGAACGGACCATGCCGCCATAGAACAGCGCCAGGCCAGGGATGGTCATGAACAGCACCAGTGCGGTGGCTGTCAGCATCCAGGCGGTATCGCCGGAATTGAGGACCGGAGCCGCCACTTCGTCTGCCGCCATGGCCAGGCTGGGCATTACGATGGACAACAGGGCTCCTAGCCCTGCGAATTTACGCAGAGTCATATTGTTTTCTCCTGGGGCGTTGGGGTTTGGCGGCTTAGATTGCGTCGGTATCGGTTTCGCCGGTACGGATGCGAATAGCCTGTTCCAGATTGACCACGAAGATCTTGCCGTCACCGATCTTGCCGGTGTTGGCCGCCTTGGTTATCGCTTCGATAACCCGATCAAGATCCTTGTCGTCAATGGCGACATCAATCTTCACCTTCGGCAAGAAATCGACTACGTACTCCGCGCCGCGATATAGCTCGGTATGACCCTTCTGCCGACCGAAGCCTTTGACCTCAGTGACGGTAATGCCCTGCACGCCGATCTCGGACAGCGACTCGCGTACATCGTCCAACTTGAACGGCTTGATGATGGCAGTGACTAGCTTCATGAAAACTCTCTCCCGAATTGGTGGACTTGCCCCAGGAAAACAAACCCGTCTCAAGTCTAAGCGCAGTGCCTGGCTTTGTAACGCATCGTCGCCTCGGCAATTGCCTTTGCGACGCCAGCTAACCGTTGGTGACGAAACATGTACCCTGGTCCGTCAGCGCACTGCATTCGTCACAGCGACTGCATCAGTGCATGGGTCATGATCGTCTAAGCAGAAACCTTGCCAGCTCCGTAAACATCACTGAAATCAATCCGTTGCCCGCTTACATCCACCAATAGGCTTGTGCAGCAGCCTGGATACGCACAAAAACGGTGCATTCGTATTCAAGCCAATGCGCGAAAAGCGTGCGCAGCGCACTTGGAAAAGACGATAGGCGCTGCGTGATACACTGCTGGCCAACTGTTTCCCGGAATGTTTCCCATGCTCGCGCCCAAAGATCTCCTCGACGCCCTGAGCGGCCACGCCTCTCGCCTGTTCAGCGGCGACACCCCGCTGCCCCGCAATGAAATCGAAAGCCAGTTCAAGGCGCTGCTGCAAAGTGGGTTCAGCAAACTGGACCTGGTCAGCCGCGAAGAATTCGACAGCCAGATGGTAGTCCTGGCCCGCACCCGTGCGCGGCTGGAGAGCCTGGAGGCGAAGGTCGCGGAACTGGAAGCGCGGTTGAATCCACCTCAGGAATAACCGCCTCTGTAGGAGCCGGCTCGCCGGCGATGGCTGCCTGCCTGACACGGCGCTATCGCCGGCAAGCCGGCGCCTACAAGCTCAGCGCCTGGATACGTTCTGTAAAACCTGCGCACGGCGCCTCTCCCGCCCTCGTCTACCCTTGAAAAACCCGCAGCAAGCGGCCCTCCCTTTCAAGGAACGAGCATGTCCCTCGCCATTGTCCACAGCCGCGCCCAGATTGGCGTCGAAGCGCCAGCCGTCACTGTCGAAGTGCATATGGCCAATGGCTTGCCGTCGCTGACCCTGGTGGGCCTGCCAGAGACTGCGGTCAAGGAAAGCAAGGACCGCGTGCGCAGCGCCATTCTCAACAGTGCCCTGCAATACCCCGCACGCCGCATCACCCTCAACCTCGCGCCCGCCGACCTGCCCAAGGACGGCGGGCGTTTCGACCTGGCGATTGCCCTGGGTATTCTCGCCGCCAGCGTGCAGGTACCCGCGCTGATGCTCGACGATGTGGAGTGTCTCGGGGAGTTGGCGTTGTCGGGCGAAGTGCGAGCGGTGAAGGGTGTGTTACCGGCAGCCCTGGCAGCGCGCCAGGCCGGGCGCACGGTGATCGTGCCTCGGGCCAATGCAGAAGAGGCCTGCCTGGCCTCCGGGTTGAAAGTGATTGCGGTGGATCATCTGCTGCAAGTGGTGGCGCACCTGAATGGGCAGGTGCCAATCGAGCCTTACACGTCCAACGGGCTGCTATGCCTGAACAAGCCCTACCCGGACCTCTGCGAGGTACAGGGCCAACTTGCCGCCAAGCGCGCATTGCTGATTGCGGCGGCAGGTGCGCATAACCTGTTCACATTGTGATAGGTTACAAAACAATTGAAACCAAGCTCCCACGCCATGACCCACAAAGCATACAGCTACATCCGTTTCAGTAGCCCCGAGCAAGCCAAAGGGGACAGCTACCGGCGACAGCGTGATGCAGCAGTGAAGTACTGTATTGATCACGACCTTGAGCTTGCTACGGCCCGAGAGTACACGTTTCTCGATAAAGGCAAGAGCGCCTACAGCGGGCGTCATCTCGACGATGAGGGCCAGTTGAAACGCTTTCTTGATCTGGTCGAGAACGGCACCATCGAGCGTGGCTCATACCTTCTGGTGGAAAGCCTCGACAGGCTGTCGAGGGAAAAGGTGAACACTGCATTACCCCGATTCATGGACTTGCTCACCCAAGGAATCCGAGTAGTCACGCTTGCAGACGGACGCCTCTACACCGATGAATTCAATGAGCTTGATCTCATCATTTCAATCGTCCACATGTCGCGTGCCCACAACGAAAGCTCCATCAAAGGTGAACGTGTATCGGCGGCATGGACCAACAAGAAAGCACTCGCCCGTACAGAGAGGAAGCCGCTTGGGAAAGCATGCCCTTACTGGCTGACGCTCATTGATGACCAGTACCAACCGATCCCAGAACGTGCAGAAACCGTGAGGCTCATCTTCAACTTGGCGATACAGGGCTACGGCCAGGGTGTGATTCCCCGATTGTTAAACGAACGTGGCATCCCCGTCTTTGGCAGTCGCAATCGGAACCACTCTGGTGCATGGGGTACAAGCAGCGTATCCAAGCTTCTGGGAAACCGTGCTCTGCTTGGCGAGTATCAGCCAACGCATATCGTCGGCGGGAAACGAGTCAATGATGGTGAGCCTGTAGTTGGGTTCTTCCCGGTCGTGATTGAAGAGTCTCTTTTCTATCAGGCACAAGCGGTTCGTGCTGAACGTCGCATTCACAAGACGGGCAAGCAATCCGAACGATTCAATGTGTTCCAAGGGATCATGAAGTGTGGGACTTGCGGCGATTCGATGCATCTCGTTAACAAGGGACGCCCACCAAAAGGGGCAACCTACCTGCAATGTCATTCAGCCCGCAAAGGCGTATGCAAGAACGGTTATATTCGAGTGGAACGTGCAGAACGTGTATTGCGTGAAGTGCTGGCGAAGGTGGATAGCCTGAGCCTCGTACAAGCCAGTCAAGGCCAGACGATGAAAGAACTGGCTACCGTAGACGGCAAGATGCAGACCGTAAACGAACGCCTAGCCATGGCTGTGGCATTGATGACCGAAACTCCATCGTCTGCGTTGGCGGTACTGGTACAAAACCTCGAGGGTGAGCAAGCGACGCTGAGTGAAGAGCAACAACGGCTGAAAGAATTGCTGGCGGTCAATCAGGTAGTTTCCAAGAAGGACTTCTTCGCCCAACTGGACATAGTGTCATTCGAAGGCAGGCATGCTGCTAACAGGCTCCTGAAACGCCTCGGCATATTGATATCCACGTCTACCTCCAGTATCCGAAAGATGCCGGTGCAGATGCACAGCGTGTCAGCAGAAGGCATCCCCCAATTCCAGATCATTCATTTAGAAAATTCGATGATGTTCCTCTCCGCCCAGAAGAAAGTCGTCGAACTGAGAATGCTACAGGGAGAGATTTCTGCTGAGGAACGGGACGCTGCCATTCGCCTGATAGATCGCCTCAACAATCCACCGCTCATGGACTCAAGCGAAATTGCAAATCGGCTCAAAGCGATAGATTTCAGCAAGGTCAAAATCAAATTCACAGGCACTTTGCCAAACATAAAAACCTCACCATGAGACAAGCAGTCAACAGGACGAGCCACAGCGCCACACAGGACCAAAAGCACCAAAAGACTGTGTAGGGGCAAGGGTGCACAAGCAAGGCCACCCATAACGCCCCACAGGGGCTATCAGGCAGGCTCATGCCCCTGCATAGACGACAGGTCAACTGTGCCGCCATCCCCTCACTACGCCATATCAGCCCCGCCGTTTTTCGAACTTTGTACAGGGTGGGGTCGATCAAAGCGCCAGCCAAACCAATAAGCTGAACGCCCCATGAAATCACTGCTCGACGCCTGAGGTGTTTAGCAGGCGAAGGCCGGGGTCGCTAGAAAAGGTACAAAGGGAACCATAAATAACCCTTGTCGACCCCAACAGACGCTCTACTACGCCACATGGAAGCGATCAGCAAACAGAATGACCGACGCCCAAGAACAATCGAGCCCGCTCTCTGGCGGGCTGTAGGACGGTGTGAAAGGTCGTTAATCAAACAGATTCTTTCTTCATGGCTCGTTGTACCGTGCTCAGACTCACGCCAAGAGCCTTGGCAGTGTCGCGGTATGACGACCCGTTAGCGATGTGGGTACGGATGGCATCAGCGTTGGTTTTCTTCACACCGCCCTTGTAGACACCTGCGTCTTTCGCCTTCTTGATGCCCTCACGCTGGCGCTCACGAATCATTGAACGCTCAAACTCGGCAACAGCCCCCATCATCTGGAGCATCAGGTTCTGGTACTTGTCGTCGGCCCCAGTGAACAGCAGACCTTCTTTGTGGAAGCGGATAGACACGCCCTTCTCGTTCAAGGACTGAACCAGATTCAGCAGGTCGGACAGGCTACGAGCAAGACGGTCAATCGAGTGAACATGAACTGTATCGCCTTCACGGACTGAATCCAGCATCACTAGAAGCTGTGGACGGTTGGTGTCTTTACCCGAGCATTTGTCGGTGTAGACCTTGCCCAGTTGTACGCCGTCAAGCTGACGGGCAGTGTTCTGGTCTACCGAACTGATCCGTACATAACCGATGTCCATTTTCCATTCCTGTATTCATCTGGGTCTAGATTCTGACATTCTGCGCCGCCGACCAAGCGAAAACAACTCTGGGAGCCACGAAACTGTAGTCACCCGACAAGTGGTCATCAGGGTGTACCCAACTGAACACAGTGCAGAATTTAGGAAGTTGGCTTATCTGCAACAAGAGAACAGCAGACAGAAAGTCTGCCTGCTGCGCTTATACAAGGAAGGGATTTAAAGCAGGCTGCACTTTTTGGACATTGGGGTTTTGGCTACATCCCCACGACCAGTGCAAACCAAAGTGACCTTGCTGCCTTTTCGGAGAGCTGCAAGCTGCTGAGACTCAGATTTTTCGAAGCCGAATTGAGGCTCCATGAACTGATTCACTCCTCCACGCAAGGTCAAGTAGGGATCGCCAGTGAAATCGGTATTGATGTCAGACACAGTACCCGTGACTTTGAAACGCTGGCCTTTGAAGCGAGCGTCAGCGGCAACCGTGTTGGCCTGATAAGCAGATGCCAGAGTTTGAGCTGTGACTGTAGGCATCTCTGCAAACGCCTTTTTCTCAGCCTCAATCGCAGCTTGACGCTTAGCCACGTCGGCTTGCTGGCGCTCTAGCTGATGCTGCTCTCGTGCTGCCTGATCAGCAGCCTTCTCTTCTGGGCTCTTTAGAGCGTTGGTGATCATGCCGAGCACCATCAAACCACCAACGATAATGAATGCCCACTTGAACAAGAATTTCATAGGTTCTCCAACCTTTACATGTCTACCCTGACGGGGCCAAGGCCAATGATAGTTGATCGACAGGGAGCAGATCGAGGTAAAAATGGCCAGAAGCCTTCATTCTTCCTGTACGCAAAAGGCTTCGCCCTCAATTGAGTGCAGCTTGTCTTTATTCAGTACCGACCACCGATTGATCCCAGACTTGTCGAACAGCTTGGATAGGTCGTGTGGCTTGGCTTCCTCGATGACATGTGCCTGCTGGGACAGCCTCTCGGCTGACAGACGCCGACCAACAACATTCATGGCCGCAGGGAACGTTTTGTTTGCGATCCCTTCTAGGTCCTCCACCTTGGCTGTGGTGATGATCGAGAGAAACGCCTGATGGACAGCTCCCTTCTTGAGTGCTTGTACTCGAATCAGGAACGGTTGATCTGGACACCGCCTACGGAGTACCTGCTTGAATTTCACCATGTCACCAAGCAAGGCATGACTTTGTTCAGCATCTTTGTAAAAGATTGAATGCTGATACGACCACTGGTAGTCACGAAGGACAGTCAGATACTTTCTCTTGGTCTTGTCTTCACTGGTTTCACTCACACACTGATCTCCCTCTACAGATGAACATACTCACTCGGAGTCCCCCTCCTATACTTGTGCATTCAATCGATCTTCTACGTCACTGACCAACAAATGCTGGAGCCAGCGTCAACAATGGCGTGCGTTGAAGAGCAGGATGACGAATCGGGGACCGATTTGGGACCCAATTATGCATTAGTAGTGCGGTAAACCTCAAACCAGATCGCAATCAGCCATTTGCTTAGCAAACGCCCCAGAAACGTTGACCTCCGATACCAATAAAGCACCATTTGACAGATTAATCACACATGTTTTATGTGGGTTTTCAGGAGGTTTTTCGAGCAATTTCAGAATGTTTTGTATCAATACACAACCTGTTGCTCAGCGGGCCGCCCGGTACCGGCAAGACGTTGCTGGCCAGCCGCCTGCCGGGATTGCTGCCACCGTTGAGCAAACAGGAAGCCCTGGAAGTCGCGGCGATCCAATCGGTCGTCAGTCTCGCCCCCCTGTGCCACTGGCCCCACCGGCCCTTTCGCCAGCCGCACCATTCCGCGTCCGGGCCAGCGTTGGTGGGTGGCGGTTCGAAACCGCAACCCGGGGAAATCACCCTGGCCCACCATGGGGTGTTGTTTCTCGATGAGCTGCCGGAATTTGATCGCAAGGTGCTGGAGGTGCTGCGCGAACCACTGGAATCGGGGCATATCGTGATTTCTCGGGCGCGCGACCGTGTGAGCTTCCCTGCACGGTTTCAACTGGTGGCAGCGATGAACCCCTGCCCTTGCGGTTACATGGGCGAGCCCAGTGGGCGCTGCCGCTGCACGCCGGAGCAGATCCAGCGCTATCGCAACAAGCTCTCGGGGCCGTTGCTGGACCGGGTTGACCTACACCTCACAGTCGCACGGGAAAGCACAGCGTTGAATCCCGCCCGACAAACCGGCGACGACACCGCCAGCGCTTCGCGCCGTGTCGCCGAGGCGCGTGAGCGCCAGCAAAATCGTCAGGGTTGTGCGAATGCGTTTCTCGACCTGCCAGGCTTGCGCGAGCACTGCCCGTTAGAGAAAGTCGATGAAAGTTGGCTCGAGAGCGCCTGCGAACGCCTGACGCTATCCCTGCGGGCGGCACACCGGTTGCTCAAGGTGGCGCGGACCTTGGCAGACCTTGAGCAAGCGGATGCCATCGCTCGTCACCATCTGCTGGAAGCACTGCAATACCGACCTGCTGCAATCACTTGAGGCCACTGTAGGAGCAAGCATGCCCGCGCCTACAGTTGATTGAGGGTGTTTCAGCGAAACCGATCCACTTCCTGCCGCAACCCCGCCGCCAATACTTCCAGTTCCCGGGCGGTAATCGCCAGGTTCGAGACCACCTCCCGCTGCTCACTGTTGGCCAGCGCAATGCTCTGCAAATTACTGCTGAGCAAGGTTGCCGTGCTGCTTTGCTCCTGGGTGGCAGTGGTGATTGCCGCGAATTGCTGCCCCGCCGAGCGGCTTTGCTCGTCGATCCGCGCCAGGGCCGAGGCCACATCTGCATTGCGCGATAAGCCTTCCTGCATCAGCACATTGCCATGCTCCATGGTACTGATGGCATTGCCGGTTTCCTGCTGGATACTCTGGATCATCCCGGATATTTCGTCGGTGGCCTGACGGGTGCGTGAAGCCAGGCTGCGCACTTCATCGGCGACCACGGCAAACCCACGCCCTTGCTCCCCGGCCCTTGCCGCCTCAATGGCGGCGTTGAGCGCCAGCAGGTTGGTCTGGTCGGCAATCGAGGTGATCACCCCGACGATGCCACCTATTTCCTGGGAGCGCTGGCCCAGGGTATTGATCACCGTGGCCGTGCTGTTGAGTGCCGTAGCAATATGCTCCAGGGACGACGACGCCTCCTGCATCGAATGACGGCCGATGCGAGTCTGCTGGGCATTTTCCTGGGCCAAGCGTTCGGTACTGCCCATATTGTCGGCAATGTTCAACGAGGTGGCGCTGAACTCTTCTACTGCGCCAGCCATGCTGGTGATCTCGCCAGACTGCTGCTCCATGCCTTCATAAGCCCCACCCGACAGGCCCGACAGCGCCTGGGCGCGGCTATTGACCTCCTCGGCCGCCTTGCGGATATGCGACACCATGGTCGACAGAGCCTCGCCCATCTGGTTGAAACTGCGCGCCAGCTGACCGATTTCGTCATGGCTGGACACATTCAACCGCGCACTCAAATCACCGGCGCCCAAGGCTTCGGCCTGGCGTACCAGATCACCCAGAGGCTGCAGTTTGCTGCGCAGCAACCAGACCGCAGCCCCCACGGCCAACAGCATCGCCAGCACACTGCCGATCACCAGACGGATACCCACCGCCCAGGTCACGGCGCGGATCTCGGCCTTGGGCATGCTCGCCACCACCGACCACGGGCCACCCTCAAACGGTACTGCAACGCTGTAGAAGTCTTCGCCCTTATCGCTCCAGAACCGCCCCTGGCCAGGCTTCTGCGCCAGTTCCAGGATCATCGGAACCGCCTGCTCCAACGCCTGCACGCCGGCGGGCGGCACCAGCCAGTTTTTTTGCTCATCCAGCAGTGCCAGCGAGCCGGTCTGGCCAATGCGGAAACGCTTGAGGTTGGCGAACTGGGCATTCTGCGCGTCGGTGTAGTCAAAACCGATAAACAACACCGCAATCACCTTGCCACTGGCATCACGCACCGGGCTGTACTGGGTCATGTAGGAGCGGTCAAACAGCACGGCGCGGCCAATGTAGCTCTGCCCGGCGAGCAGGCGCTGGTAGGCCGGGCCCTGGCGATCCAGCACAGTGCCGATGGCGCGGTTGCCGTCCTGTTTGGTCAGGGAGGTGCTGATGCGGATAAAGTCTTCGCCGCTGCGCACAAACACCGTGGCCACGCCGCCGGACATCTGCCTGAACTCATCGACCTCATCGAAGTTGTTGTTCAACACTTCATCGCCCAGGTAGAGGCTCGGGGTCTGCACCCCGGCCACACTCACCACCTGCTCGGGACGCACGCTCAAGCCCGCGCCGAAGCGCTTTTCAAACAGCCCGCTCAAACGCTGGGTGCTCTCACGCAAGGTACTGTGGAAGGTATTGAGTTGGTCGGCGAGCAAACGCGCTTCGCTGGCCAAGTGTTCTTCGCGGGTCTGCAGGTTGGCCGAATCCAGCGAGCGCAGGGCAAACACGGTACTGCCGCTGATCACGACGGCCAATATGACCGACAAGGCAAGGCCCAGTTGCGAAGCTATGCGGGCGCGGGGTTGAGACATGACAGCTCCTGGCCGAGGCCGGATCATCCTGATCTCATAGCGCTAATCGGCGATTTTTTTGAAAAGGGGGCACGCTGGGCCGCATCGTCTTGGCGGCCCCGACACTCCTTACTTCGGCGGCCCGGATCAATACTTGAGCAAATCACAGGGGTATCACCCAAACGCATTGTTTGCGGGCGCTGCATCGATTCAGTCAAGCTGCTCGACCGCCGGCAAGGCCATGGCTCTGACCTCACTTTGCAGGAAGTCCGACAGCCTGCGCAGACGCTCACCGCCGGGTCGGGTCTTCGGCCAGACCAGGTAATAGCTTTCGCCGCTGGCCACCGCAGTAGGCCATGGCAGACTCAAGCGCCCCTGAGCCACATCTTCGGCCACCATCAGCAGGTCGCCCATGGACACGCCATAGCCCCGCGCCGCAGCAATCATGCCCAGCTCCAGAGTATCGAACACCTGCCCGCCCTTGATTGCGACGCGGGAGGCCAGGCCTGTGCGTTGCAACCAGCGGCGCCAGTCACGCCGGTCCGGCGTGGGATGCAGCAGTTCAGCACTGGCCAGGCGCTCCACGCCCCAGGGACCATCGTTGAGCAGGTTCGGGGCGCCCACCGGGATCAGCAATTCGGGAAACAGGTAACTGGCTTCCCAGTCCGCAGGAAAGTGGCCATCGCTCAGCAAGACCGCGCAGTCGAACGGCTCTTGATTGAAGTCCACCTCATCGATGCTCATCCACGCACTGGTCAACTGCACCTCATTGCCCGGCTGCAAATGGCGGAACCGACTCAGCCGCGCCAGCAACCAACGCATGGTCAGGGTCGACGGGGCCTTCATGCGCAGGATGTCATCTTCGGCATTCAAGGTATGGCAGGCACGCTCCAGGGCCGCAAAACCCTCGCGCACGCCTGGCAGCAACAAGCGCGCCGACTCGGTGAGCTGCAAGGTGCGCCCGCTGCGCTGGAACAGGCGACAAGCGAAGTGTTCTTCCAGGGTACGGATATGCCGGCTCACCGCACTTTGAGTGATGGAAAGCTCTTCGGCGGCGCGGGTGAACGAGTTGTGCCGAGAGGCCGCTTCAAAGGCCCGCAAGGCGTAAAGCGGAGGAAGGCGACGAGACATGAGGAAAACTCCGACGGCACGATCCCGGAACCCTACCAGAATCATCCTGGCATGAGTTTTAATCATGTAAACGATCGCATTTATCCCTTTGTGCAAAGCGCTGAGAGCGCCGAGAATCAACCCTTCTACCCTTTGTGCAAATATTGAGCGTGATGATCATGCAGCATCCGGCGCGTACCGAACTCTGGGCCATTCTGCGGCTGTCAGGGCCGTTGATTGCCTCGCAGTTGGCGCACATGTTGATGGTGCTCACCGACACCCTGATGATGGCCCGCCTGAGCCCCGAAGCCTTGGCCGGCGGCGGCCTGGGCGCGGCGAGCTATTCGTTTGTGTCGATCTTTTGCATCGGCGTGATTGCCGCCGTGGGTACCCTGGTCGCCATCCGCCAGGGCGCCGGCGACATCGAAGGCGCCACCCGACTGACCCAGGCCGGGCTCTGGCTGGCCTGGCTGATGGCGCTGATGGCCGGCTTGCTGCTGTGGAACCTCAAGCCCGTCCTGCTGATGTTCGGCCAGACCGAAACCAACGTGCAGTCGGCCGGCCAGTTCCTGATGATCCTGCCGTTCGCCCTGCCCGGCTACCTGACGTTCATGGCCCTGCGCGGCTTCACCAGTGCCATCGGCAAAGCCACCCCGGTGATGGTGATCAGCCTGTGCGGCACGGTCGTCAACTACCTGCTCAACCATGCGCTGATCGAAGGTATGTTCGGCCTGCCCAGGCTGGGCCTGATGGGTATTGGCCTGGTCACCGCAATTGTCGCCAACTGCATGGCCCTGGCGCTGCTGTGGTACATCAAATACAACCGCGCCTACGCCGCCTACCCGCTGGGCAAGGGCCTGTTGCGACCCAACCTGCACTACTTGCGCGAGCTGTGGCGCCTGGGCCTGCCGATTGGCGGCACCTATGCGGTGGAAGTCGGCTTGTTCGCCTTCGCCGCGCTGTGCATGGGCACCATGGGCAGCACGCAGTTGGCAGCCCATCAGATTGCCCTGCAAATCGTCTCGGTGGCCTTTATGGTGCCAGCGGGCATGTCCTATGCGGTCACCATGCGCATCGGCCTGCACTACGGCGGCGGGCATTTGCTCGGCGCGCGGCTGGCTGGGCGGGTCGGGATCGCCTTCGGCGCGACGGTAATGCTGGGGTTCGCCATGGTGTTCTGGTTGTTTTCAGACCCGCTGATCGGCCTGTTCCTCGACCATGACGACCCGGCTTTCGCTCAAGTGATCAGCCTGGCGGTCAGCCTGTTGGCGGTGGCGGCGTGGTTCGAGTTGTTCGACGGCGTGCAAACTATCGCCATGGGTTGTATTCGCGGGCTCAAGGATGCCAAGACCACCTTCCTCGTCGGCCTGGGATGCTACTGGTTGATTGGCGCGCCAGCGGCCTGGTTGATGGCGTTTACCCTGGATTGGGGCCCGACCGGGGTGTGGTGGGGACTGGCGCTGGGCCTGGCCTGTGCGGCGATTACCCTGACGTGGGCGTTTGAAAGAAAGATGAAGCGGATGATTGCCCAGACAAACTGAAGAAGGTACGCGTTCACTGTAGGAGCTGGCTTGCCAGCGATGGCGGTGGGACAGTCAGCTTCATTGCCAACTGATCCTCCGCTATCGCTGGCAAGCCAGCTCCTACAATGATTGAGGTCCCGGCACCGGCCTTAGATCACTTCGCCCAACAACGCCTGCTGGCTGCTGCCAAATGTCAGGTATTCCACCAGTTCCGCCAGCGGCAACGGCTTGCTGATCAGGTAACCCTGGGCCTGGTCGCAGCCAAACAGGCGCAACAACGCCAGTTGCTCCGGCGTTTCCACACCTTCAGCCACCACTTCCAGGTTGAGGTTGTGGGCCAGGTTGATCATGGCGTGCACCAGCTTGCGGTTTTCCTCGCGCTCTTCCATGCCGCCGACAAAACTCTTGTCGATCTTGAGCAAGGCAATCGGCAGGCTGTTGAGGTGGACGAAGGACGAAAAACCGGTGCCAAAGTCATCCAGGGAAAAGCGCACGCCCAGGCGGCCCAAGGCATCCATGGTCTGCTTGACCAGGTCGCTGCGGCGCATCACGGCGGTTTCGGTCAGTTCGAATTCCAACCATTGCGCCTCCACCCCACGCTCGGCGATCAAGCGGCTCAGGGTCGACAGCAACTGGCTGTCCTGGAACTGGCGAAACGACAGGTTGACCGCCATATGCAGTGGCGGCAGGCCGCGTTCGCGCAGGTCCTGCATATCGCGCAGGGCCCGGGAAATCACCCAGTAGCCCAATGGCACAATCAGGCCGCTCTGCTCGGCCAGCGGCACGAACTCACTCGGCGGCAACAGGCCACGTTCGCCATGGCGCCAGCGCACCAGGGCTTCGAGCCCGACGATATGCCCATCATCCAGGTCCAGCCGGGGCTGGTAATGCAGTTCCAGTTCGTCACGGCGCAGCGCCCGGCGCAGTTCGCTTTCCAGGTCGGCGAGGCTGCGGGCGTTGCGATTGATGCGTTCATTGAAGATATGAAAAGTGCAGCCCTGGGTGCTCTTGGCCTGCTGCATGGCGATATGGGCATGCCACATCAACGGATCGGCACCGGCCTTGGCGCGGGCATGGGCCACACCGAGGCTGCAACCGATCAGCAGGCTTTCGCCATCGACCCAGTAGGGTTCGGCCATGGCTTCAGTGATGCGCTCGGCCATCCACTCGGCACGATGCGGCGCACGGCGGGTGTCGATCAGCAAGGCGAATTCATCACTGCCCAGGCGCGCCAGTTGATCACCGACTTCCAGCTGGCTCTTGAGCCGCGCGACCACTTGCAGGATCAGCCGGTCGCCCGCCTGGTGGCCGAGGGCATCGTTGGCATGGCGAAAGTTGTCCAGGTCCAGGTGGCCGAGGGCCAGACCACGCCCGTCGTTTTCCGCCAGACGCGCGGCCAGCAGGGTCTGGAAACCCTGGCGGTTGGCGATGCCGGTCAGCGGATCCTGTTCGGCCAGGCGTTGCAGGGTGTTTTCCAGCAAACCGCGCTCGCGCACATGGCGCAGGCAGCGGCGCACCGTATCCACATCAAACCCGTCATGGATCAACCAGTCACTGGCGCCCAACGGCGCAACCAGCGGTTCCTGCTCCAGCAGCAAAATCGTGGGCAGGCTACAACGGCCAGGGCCGGGTTGCAGGCTTGGAGTGGTGAGCAAGACGGCCGTGCGGTCGTCGTCGAACAGGCTGCTCACCGACTCCCAGTTTGGTGCACTGATCAGCACAGCCCCATCGCCCATCGGCGCCAGGCACTCGCGCAACAACGCTGCCCACGTAGGCGTATCGGCCAATAGCAGCAAACGCAAGGGTTCGACAGGCGTAGACAAGCTAGCTCCCTAGACTGTGCAGGATTTCGTTGGCGGCGGGCATTATGACGTGCAGCCTGATAATGACCAATGATATTGGTTATCAAATACGTGCTGTGCGGCTCTAGATCGAACAATAGACCTAAAAACCCCGCACATCCTGCGGCAAAGTAACAAAACCGGCAAATTTAGATCGAGTGGTACGTCACACTGTCGTTCAGAGGCGGCAGAATCTTGCCAGCCTGTTAAAATGCCCGCCCTTTTCGCTCAAAGAATCCCAAAACCCCGTATGTCCCGACTCAATCCCCGGCAGCAAGAAGCCGTGAACTACGTCGGCGGCCCTCTATTGGTGCTCGCCGGTGCTGGCTCCGGCAAGACCAGCGTGATCACCCGCAAGATCGCGCACCTGATCCAGAACTGTGGCATCCGTGCCCAGTACATCGTCGCCATGACCTTCACCAACAAGGCGGCGCGGGAAATGAAAGAGCGCGTCGGTACCCTGCTCAAGGGTGGCGAGGGCCGCGGCCTCACGGTGTGTACCTTCCACAACCTGGGGCTCAATATCATCCGCAAGGAGCATGTGCGGCTGGGCTACAAGCCCGGTTTCTCGATCTTCGACGAGACCGACGTCAAGGCCCTGATGACCGACATCATGCAGAAGGAATATGCCGGCGACGACGGTGTCGACGAGATCAAGAACATGATCGGCTCGTGGAAAAACGACCTGATCCTGCCCGCCGAAGCCCTGGAAAACGCGCGCAACCCCAAGGAACAGACCGCCGCCATCGTCTACACCCACTACCAGCGCACGCTCAAGGCGTTCAACGCGGTGGACTTCGACGACCTGATCCTGCTGCCGGTCAAGCTGTTCCAGGAACACGCCGACATCCTCGAAAAGTGGCAGAACAAGGTGCGCTACCTGCTGGTGGACGAGTACCAGGACACCAACGCCAGCCAGTACCTGCTGGTGAAGCTGCTGATCGGTACGCGCAACCAGTTCACCGTGGTCGGCGACGATGACCAGTCGATCTACGCCTGGCGCGGTGCGCGCCCGGAAAACCTGATGTTGCTCAAGGACGACTACCCGTCGCTGAAAGTGGTAATGCTGGAGCAGAACTACCGCTCCACCAGCCGCATCCTGCGTTGCGCCAACGTGCTGATCTCCAACAACCCCCACGAGTTTGAAAAACAATTGTGGAGCGAGATGGGCCACGGCGACGAAATCCGCGTGATCCGCTGCCGCAACGAAGACGCCGAAGCCGAGCGCGTGGCCGTCGAGTTGCTGACCCTGCACTTGCGCACCGACCGCCCCTATAGTGACTTTGCCATCCTGTATCGCGGCAATTACCAGGCCAAGCTGATCGAGTTGAAGTTGCAACACCACCAGATTCCGTATCGCCTATCCGGCGGTAACAGCTTTTTCGGACGCCAGGAAGTAAAGGATCTGATGGCCTACTTCCGGTTGATCGTGAACCCGGACGACGACAACGCCTTCCTGCGCGTCATCAACGTACCGCGCCGGGAAATCGGCTCCACCACCCTGGAAAAACTCGGCAACTACGCCACCGAACGCAAGATCTCGATGTACGCCGCCACCGACGAAATCGGCCTGGGCGAGCATCTGGACACGCGCTTCACCGATCGCCTGTCGCGCTTCAAGCGCTTCATGGACAAGGTGCGCGAGCAATGCACCGGCGAAGACCCGATCAGCGCCCTGCGCAGCATGGTCATGGATATCGACTATGAAAACTGGCTGCGCACCAACAGCTCCAGCGACAAGGCCGCGGATTACCGCATGGGCAATGTCTGGTTCCTGATCGAGGCGCTGAAGAACACCCTGGAAAAGGACGAAGACGGCGAAATGACCGTCGAGGACGCCATCGGCAAGCTGGTGCTGCGCGACATGCTCGAACGCCAGCAGGAAGAGGAAGATGGCGCCGAAGGTGTACAGATGATGACCTTGCATGCGTCCAAGGGCCTGGAATTCCCCTATGTGTTCATCATGGGCATGGAAGAGGAAATCCTCCCGCATCGCTCCAGCATCGAAGCCGACACCATCGAAGAAGAACGGCGCCTGGCCTACGTGGGCATTACCCGTGCACGCCAGACCCTGGCCTTCACCTTTGCGGCCAAGCGCAAACAGTACGGCGAGATCATCGACTGCGCCCCAAGCCGGTTCCTCGATGAGCTGCCACCGGACGACCTGGCCTGGGAAGGCAACGACGACACCCCAACTGAAGTCAAGGCAGTACGCGGCAACACTGCCCTGGCGGATATACGCGCGATGCTAAAGCGCTAGAATCGACTACTTTTTAATCTACTTTCGGCGCCCCTTGCGCCACCAGAGGAAGCTTTTGTGGAAGCACTGCACAAGAAAATTCGCGAAGAAGGCATCGTGCTTTCCGACCAGGTACTCAAGGTCGACGCCTTTCTGAACCATCAGATCGACCCGGCGCTGATGAAGCTGATCGGCGACGAATTCGCCGCGCTGTTCAAGGACTCGGGGATCACCAAGATCGTCACTATCGAAGCCTCGGGCATCGCGCCGGCGATCATGACCGGCCTGAACCTGGGCGTGCCGGTGATCTTCGCCCGCAAGCAGCAGTCCCTGACCCTGACGGAAAACCTGCTGTCGGCGACGGTGTACTCCTTCACCAAGAAAGTCGAAAGCACCGTGGCGATCTCCCCGCGCCACCTGACCAGCAGCGACCGCGTGCTGGTGATCGACGATTTCCTGGCCAACGGCAAGGCGTCCCAGGCGCTGATTTCGATCATCAAACAGGCCGGCGCTACCGTGGCGGGCCTGGGGATTGTGATCGAGAAGTCGTTCCAGGGCGGTCGTGCGGAACTGGATGCCCAGGGTTACCGGGTCGAGTCGCTGGCGCGGGTGAAGTCCCTGGCCGGTGGGGTCGTGACCTTCATCGACTGAAGGTGAGCGAGCACAGTTAAAAATGTGGGAGCGGGCTTGCTCGCGATAGCGGTGGATCAGCCACTCATGGGCCGACTGACAGACCGCATTCGCGAGCAAGCCCGCTCCCACATTGGGTTTGTGGTGGCCGTTAGTGTGCGGTGGCCTTGAGGCCTGCGAGCAGCAAGCGCTGATACAGATCCTCTTTAAACCCCTCAGGCTTATCCAGACGCATGCGCACCAGATGATCGGGAAATGCCTCAGGCTCCGGTGCATCCAGCGCCGCCTTGCCCAGCTCCAGAATCTCCGTCAGCTTGAATTTGCTCTTGAGCCAGTTCAACGCCCGCAACAAATCCCGCTCTTGATCAGTGAAGTCACTGCCCAGCGGATACTCCGGAAACAGCCTTGAATGCCGCGCCTGCACCGCCTGCAAACGCTCGGGGGTGTTGTCGGCAAAGCGTGGATCGAGCTGGAAATCCTTGGGCAACTTGCCGGCTTTTTGCGCCTGCTCGATCAAGTCGGCCTGGAACCGCGAGTCGGTGATATTGAGCAGCGCCTCGATCACCTTGGCGTCGGTCTGGCCACGCAAGTCAGCGATGCCGTACTCAGTGATGACAATATCGCGCAGGTGCCGGGGAATCGTGCAGTGGCCGTACTCCCAGACAATATTGGAGCTGACATCCCCCCCCGATTCACGCCAACTGCGCAGGATCAGGATCGAGCGCGCGCCCTCCAGCGCATGGCCCTGGGCCACAAAGTTATATTGCCCGCCCACCCCACTGAGCACGCTACCGCCTTCCAGTTGGTCGGCAACGCCTGCGCCCAGTAACGTCACCATGATCGCGCTGTTGATAAACCGCGCATCGCGGCGCTGCAAGCGCTTGAGTTCTTCCTGCCCGTACAGCTCGTTGATATAGCTGATGCGGGTCATGTTGAATTCCAGGCGCTTGGCATGGGTCATCTCCTGCAAGCGCTGGTAAAAGCTGCGTGGCCCCAGGAAGAAACCACCGTGGATCGACACACCATCCGGCTGTGCCGCATCGTCCAGCAGGCCCGCGTTGGCCTGTTCCTGCGTCGCCACATCCGGGTACACCTTGCGTCGCACAATCCCGGCGTCGGCCAGCACCAGCAGGCCGTTGACGAACATTTCGCTGCAACCATAAAGGCCCCGGGCGAACGGCTCGACCCCGCCTTCACGACTGATCAACGGCGCCCATTGGTACACATCCAGGTCGGTGAGCAACTGCCGGTAGCCTTCGTTATCGGCCTGGCGCGCCAGCAGTGCGGCGGTCAGGGCATCGCCCATCGAACCGATGCCGATCTGCAAGGTACCGCCATCACGCACCAGGGTACTGGCGTGCAAACCAATGAAGTGGTCCTGCAAACCCACAGGCATGTTCGGCGTGGAAAACAGCGTGGTGCAGTCTTTTTCATCGATCAGGAAGTCGAACTGATCCATGGCCAGCTCGGCATCACCGGGCATATAGGGCAAACCTTCATGCACCTGGCCGACCACCAGGATGGTCTCCCCGGCCGCGCGGCGCCTGGCGATCATCGGCAACAGGTCGAGGGTAATATCGGGGTTGCAGCTCAGGCTCAGGCGATCCGGGTGCTCGCTGCTGCTGGCCACCAACTGGGCAACCAGGTTCAGGCCTGCGGCATTGATATCGCGGGCGGCGTGGCTGTAGTTGCTGCTGACGTAATCCTGCTGGGCCGAAGCGCTATGCAGCAGGCTGCCGGGCTGCATGAAGAACTGCTGCACGTGGATATTGGCCGGCAGGTTGTCCTTGCGCAGGGCGGCGAGGAAATCCAGCTCGGGATAATCGCCGAACACCCGCTCGATAAACGGCTCCAGAAAGCGCTTCTGCAAACCATCGCCCAACGGTGGGCGGCCCAGGCTCAGGGCGGTGTAGATCGTCAGCGTACGCTCGGGCAGCTTGGCGATGCGCCGGTACAAGGCATTGGCAAACAGGTTCGGCTTGCCCAGGCCCAGCGGCATACCCATGTGGATATGCGCAGGCAGGCGCGCCAGTACGTCATCGACCGCTTGCTCGATTGAACACAACTGCACCATCCGACCCTCCTGATATTCCATGAATAGGGGTTGGACCGAGCTTGCCGGGTCTTTGCTGCAATGAACAGCCTTGGCAGCCAAATTGCGCCCACAAAAAAGCCGCTGGTCAGCGGCTTTTTGGCGAAGATCGGTTTATTTCAAACCAGACATCTTCTCGATAGCAGCCTTGAGGTCGTCATCCGAGCAATCGGAGCAGGTACCTTTAGGTGGCATGGCGTTGATCCCGGTGATGGCCTTGGCCAGGATGCCGTCGAGGCCGCCCTGGTGGTCGGCGCGCTCTTTCCAGGCAGCGGTGTCACCGATTTTCGGTGCGCCCAACAAGCCGGTGCCATGGCAAGCGTTACAGTGTTTGGCAATGACCTCGTCCGGCGTTTTCGCGCCGCCACCGCCTGCTGCTACCGCGACTTCCATCCCCTTGCATTCTTCGCCCTGGACACAGACTTTCCCCACAGGCTCCAGACGCTCGGCAATGGCATCACTATTCGTCTTACTGACAGGGGGCTCAGCTTTCTGCCCACAACCCGCTAGGGCCAATACAATTGCTGGTACAGCCAGCATTTTCATAATTAGGTTCACGCGTTCACCCTCATGGTGGCTATTCACGCCTGCGGCCACGGTTTCGCAGGCGGCGAAAGTATAACGGTTAGGCCGCCTCACTGAAACAACCCTATTATCCAAGGGGAGATTCAGCATGGCGAAATACAACTACGGGCACCTCTGCAAGGTAGGCAGGGCGCCTCTTTTGTTAAAAATTCGCGGGTGTGGCTGCGCTGATTAGTCGCGCCGGCACATCGAACGGATTGCGAAAACGGTGCGGCTTAGTGCTTTCAAAGTAGTAGCTATCGCCGGCTTCGAGCACAAAAGTTTCGGCACCTACCACCAGTTCCAATCGTCCTTCCAACAGGATCCCGGTTTCCTCGCCATCATGGGTCAGCATTTCTTCGCCAGTATCGGCGCCCGGCGGATAGATTTCGTTGAGAAACGCAATCGCCCGGCTGGGATGCGCCCGGCCCACCAGTTTCATGGTGACCGCGCCATCGGAGATGTCGATCAGCTCATTGGCTTTATAGACGATCTGCGTCGGTTTTTCCTGGAGGATCTCCTCGGAAAAGAACTCGACCATGGACATGGGGATGCCGCCCAGCACCTTGCGCAAGGAGCTAATGGATGGGCTGACACTGTTTTTCTCGATCATCGAAATGGTGCTGTTGGTGACGCCCGCACGCTTGGCGAGTTCACGCTGGGAAAGACCTTTCAGTTTACGGATGGATTGCAGTCGGTCGCCGACGTCCAATGCAGGAGCCTCCTAGGATTCAGGCTTTGTTGTAATTGAGCGTTATCATGGCGACAGCGTTCAGTATTTACAACACTTTGGTCTGAATCCCGGTGGACGTCTTCTGTAGCCTGCGGCTAAGCGCCGGAATAGAGCCGTGGCACTCGGTGCAGGTTGCAGAAAATCTGATACGGAATGGTTTCGGCGGCGGTCGCCACATCGCTGGCAAGAATGTTTTTGCCCCACAGCTCGACGGTTGAACCCAAGCCAGCCTGTGGGACATCGGTCAGGTCAACGCACAGCATGTCCATCGATACCCGCCCCAGCAACTGGCTGCGTTGGCCGGCGACCAACACCGGGGTACCGGTCGGCGCATGCCTTGGGTAGCCGTCGGCATAACCCATGGCGACCACACCGATACGCATCGGCTTGGGCGTCACGAACCGCGCGCCATAACCCACGGGCTCGCCCGCCGGCAGCTCGCGCACGCAGATGACTTTCGACTCCAGGGTCATCACCGGCTGCAAACGCGCGGCAACCGCCTGGTCTTCGCCAAAAGGCGTCGCGCCGTAGAGCATGATGCCCGGCCGTACCCAATCACTGGAAACGCCCGGCCAGCCCATCACCGACGGCGAATTGCGCAGGCTGACCTCCGCCGCCAGGCCCTGGCGCGCCGCGTCGAATACCGCAACCTGTTCATCGCTGCGGGTGCAGTCCAGTTCATCGGCCCGGGCGAAGTGGCTCATCAACACGATCTTGGCCACTTTGCCGCTGGCCAGCAGGCGCTGGTAGGCGTCGTGATAATCCTTGGGGTGCAAGCCAACCCGGTGCATGCCCGAATCCAGCTTCAACCACACCGTCAGCGGCTTGTTCAGGCGTGCCTGTTCGATCGCCTCCAGTTGCCACAGCGAATGCACCACGCACCAGAAATCATGCTCGATGATCAGCGGCAGTTCGTCAGCCTCGAAGAACCCTTCGAGCAACAACACCGGCCCACGAATCCCGGCGGCGCGCAGCTCCAGCGCTTCCTCGATACAGGCCACGGCAAAACCGTCGGCCTGGTCTTGCAGGGCCTGGGCCACGCGCACGGCACCATGACCGTAGGCATCGGCCTTGATCACGGCAAGGGCCTTGGCCCCGGTCAGTTCGCGGGCCAATTGGTAGTTGTGGCGCAGGGCTTGCAGGTCGATCAGGGCACGGGCAGGACGCATGGCGGCAGGCTTCTAGACGGCGATGGGAAGAAAAAACGGTGCTGGCCAATAGCGCCGGCACCGCAAGAGGGATCGTTTAAGGCAGAGCGGCCACGACCGACAGCTCGACCAGGATTTCGGGCTCACACAGTTTCGACTCGACCGTGGCACGGGCCGGGGCGACGCCTTTTGGCAGCCACTTGTCCCATACCGCGTTCATGCCGGCAAAGTCGGCGTCGATGTCTTTGAGGTAGATCGTCACCGACAGCAACCGGGTTTTGTCGGTACCGGCCAGATCCAGCAAACGCTCGATATTGGCCAGGGTTTCACGGGTCTGCTGTTCAATCCCGGCACTCATGTCGTCGCCGACTTGCCCGGCCAGGTACACGGTACCGCTGTGGACAACGATCTGGCTCATGCGCTCATTGGTGAGCTGGCGCTGGATTGACATGTTTTGTGGACTCCTGAGGGTTGCCGTAACGGGAAATATCAAGGCCTGCGGCACTGATCTGCGGGGTTTTCTTGGCTATCAGGTCCGCCAACAGGCGGCCAGAGCCACAGGCCATGGTCCAGCCGAGGGTGCCGTGGCCGGTATTCAAGAACAGGTTCTTGAAGGGAGTAGCGCCGACGATCGGCGTGCCGTCCGGGGTCGTCGGACGCAGGCCGGTCCAGAACGTGGCTTCGCTCAAATCACCGCCCTGAGGATAAAGGTCGTTGACGATCATCTCCAGGGTTTCGCGCCGACGCGGGTTCAGCGACAGGTCAAAACCGGCTATTTCAGCCATGCCGCCCACCCGGATGCGGTTGTCGAAACGGGTGATCGCTACCTTGTAGGTCTCGTCGAGAATGGTCGAGGTCGGGGCCATCGCCGGGTTGGTGATCGGCACGGTCAGGGAGTAACCCTTGAGCGGATACACCGGTGCCTTGATCCCCAGCGGCTTGAGCAACTGCGGCGAGTAACTGCCCAGGGCCAGCACGTAGCGGTCGGCGGTTTCCAGCTTGCCATCGATCCACACGCCGTTGATGCGATCGCCGGCGTGGTCCAGGCGCTGAATGTCCTGCTCGAAACGGAACTCCACACCCAGTTGCTTGCACATATCGGCCAGGCGGGTGGTGAACATCTGGCAGTCGCCGGTCTGGTCATTGGGCAGGCGCAAGGCACCGGCCAGGATATCCGTGACGCTGGCCAGGGCCGGTTCGACGCGGGCAATGCCGGCGCGGTCGAGCAGCTCGAACGGCACGCCAGACTCTTTCAGTACGGCGATGTCCTTGGCCGCGCCATCCAACTGCGCCTGAGTGCGGAACAATTGCGTAGTACCCAGGCTGCGGCCTTCGTAGGCAATGCCGGTTTCGGCGCGCAGTTCGTCGAGGCAGTCGCGGCTGTACTCGGACAAGCGCACCATGCGCTCCTTGTTCACCGCATAACGGTTGGCCGTGCAGTTGCGCAGCATCTGCGCCATCCACAGGTATTGGTCGATATCGGCCGTGGCCTTGATTGCCAGTGGCGCATGACGTTGCAGCAGCCACTTGATGGCCTTGAGCGGCACACCCGGAGCGGCCCATGGCGATGCATAGCCAGGTGAAACCTGGCCGGCGTTGGCGAAGCTGGTCTCCATTGCAACGGCCGGCTGACGGTCGACCACGACCACCTCAAAACCGGCACGCGCCAAATAGTAGGCACTGGCCACACCAATGACACCGCTACCCAAGACCAAAACGCGCATTTTTATATCCTCATCACGGCTTGACCGCTGACGTTTATTGTTCAACACAAAGATGTGCGCAGTATAAAAAGCAATGACCAGTGCATTTCACTATATAAGTGCCTATATTTGGCGACAATTCTCGGCAAAAACCCTTTTCACGGAGGAGCATCCCCTATGCGGACCAACACCCAGACCAAGCGGGAGCTGGACAAGATCGACCGCAACATCCTGCGCATCCTGCAGGCGGACGGGCGAATTTCGTTTACCGAGCTGGGGGAAAAGGTTGGGCTGTCGACCACGCCTTGCACCGAACGGGTCCGACGCCTTGAGCGCGAGGGGATCATCATGGGCTACAACGCCCGCCTCAATCCGCAGCACTTGAAGGGTAGCCTGCTGGTGTTTGTCGAGATCAGCCTCGACTACAAGTCCGGCGATACCTTTGAAGAGTTCCGACGCGCCGTGCTGAAACTGCCCCATGTGCTGGAGTGCCACCTGGTCTCAGGGGATTTCGACTATCTGGTGAAGGCGCGGATTTCCGAGATGGCTTCGTACCGCAAGTTGCTGGGCGACATCCTGCTCAAGCTGCCCCATGTGCGCGAGTCCAAGAGCTACATCGTGATGGAAGAGGTAAAGGAGAGCCTGAACCTGCCGATCCCGGATTGACCCCCTTTTGTAGGAGCCGGCTTGCCGGCGATAGCGCCCTTGAATCCAATGCATGGTTCAGGACCTCATCGCCGGCAAGCCAGCTCCTACGGGGCTCGGTCAGACCAGCACCTGGCGGGTGGTCGCCATGTACTCGTGAATCTGCTTCTCCACCCTGGGGTGAATCATTTCCACCGGGCCACGCTTGTTGGGGCACGGCAGGCTGGGCGTCGTGCCAAACAACCGGCAGATCAGCGGGCGCTCGTCGTACACCGTGCAACCGTCGGGCCCCAGGTGTACACAGTTCAGCTCATCCATGGCCGCTTCCTGCTCAGCCGCAGTCTTGCGCGGCAGGCGCGACATTTCCTCGGTGGATGTCGTCACCGGGCCACAACAATCATGGCAACCCGGCACACACTCGAACGAGGGAATCTGCCGACGCAGCGCGTTGACTTTCTGGCTGTTGCAACTCATCGAAACCCATACCGAACGGCGAATAGGCGTGGATTTTGCCCTAAATACCCCGAGTGAGACAGCTTCACCCGAGCGCTGTATCCTGCGTCAAATTTTCCAAACACGGATGCTCCCCATGATCGCCAGCGCCCGGCACACCGCTTCCTACTACGCCGCCAGCAGCCTGCCACAACCCGATTACCCGGCGCTGGCCGGCGAAGTCGTCGCTGATGTGTGTGTGGTGGGCGGCGGCTTTTCCGGGCTGAACACAGCGCTGGAGTTGGCGGAACGGGGTTTTAGTGTGGTGCTGCTGGAGGCACGCAAGATCGCCTGGGGCGCCAGCGGGCGTAACGGCGGGCAGTTGATTCGTGGCGTCGGCCATGGTCTTGATCAGTTTGCCAATGTGATCGGCACCGAAGGCGTGCGGCAGATGAAGCTGATGGGCCTGGAGGCCGTGGAAATCGTGCGCCAGCGGGTCGAGCGCTTCCAGATTGATTGCGACCTGACCTGGGGCTACTGCGACCTGGCCAACAAGCCCCGCGACCTGCAGGGCCTGGCCGCCGATGCCCAAGAGCTGCACGAGCTGGGCTATCGTCATGAACTGCGCCTGCTGCAAGCCGGGGAAATGAGCAGCGTGATCGGCTCCGACCGGTACGTCGGCGGCATGATCGACATGGGTTCGGGCCACCTGCACCCGCTGAACCTGGCCCTCGGCGAAGCCGCCGCCGCGCAGCAACTGGGGGTCAGGCTGTTCGAGCAATCCGAAGCCCTGCGTATCGACTATGGCCCTGAAGTCAAAGTCCATACCGCCCATGGCAGCGTGCGCGCCAAGACCCTGGTGTTGGGCTGCAATGCCTATCTCAATGGCCTCAACCCGCACCTGAGCGGCAAGGTACTGCCCGCCGGCAGCTACATCATCGCCACCGAACCCTTGAGCCCGGCCCAGGCCGCCCAATTGCTGCCGCAGAACATGGCCGTCTGTGACCAGCGGGTTACCGTGGACTACTTCCGACTATCGGCCGACCGACGCCTGCTCTTTGGCGGCGCCTGCCATTATTCCGGGCGCGATCCCCAGGACATCGCGGCGTATATGCGGCCCAAGATGCTCAAGGTCTTCCCGCAACTGGCCGAGGCGAAGATCGACTATCAGTGGGGCGGCATGATTGGCATCGGCGCCAACCGCCTACCGCAGATTGGCCGGCTGGCCGACCAGCCCAATGTGTACTTTGCCCAGGCCTATGCCGGCCACGGCCTGAACGCCACCCACCTGGCGGGCAAGCTGCTGGCCGAAGCCATCAGCGGCCAGCACAGCGGGCGCTTCGATCTGTTTGCCCAGGTGCCACATATCACCTTCCCCGGCGGCAAATACTTGCGCTCTCCGCTGCTGGCCCTGGGCATGCTCTGGCACCGCTTGAAAGAACGGCTCTGACTCAACCGCGCCAGAACGGCTTCAAACCCTCCCGGCGCGCCTGCTCGGCACTCAAACCGATATCACGCAATTGTTCGCGGCTCAGTTCCAGCAAGGCCTTGCGCGTGTGGCGACGGCGCCAGAACAGCTCCCAGCGGCTCGGCTTGCCAGACGCCAACCCCGCCACCCCGTGCTCTTGCCCTGCCTCCAGTTCCTGACTGTGTAACGCCAGCCGCACATCGCTCAAGCCACTCATTGTCTTGCCCCTCATTTGCCTGTTGCCATGAGTGACTAGAATGAGCGCCGCAACAAAACCATTACAGATTCAGCCAACCTATATTAAATCCATACAGATACTGCCCATAGCCGGCTGAATCCTGTATTTTCCTGGCATCTGTACTGGTCCTGGGGAGTGACCGCCATGACACTTTACGTCAACCTCGCCGAACTGCTGGGCACGCGCATCGAACAGGGCTTCTATCGCCCCGGCGACCGCCTGCCCTCGGTGCGCGCCCTGAGCGTGGAACATGGGGTCAGCCTGAGCACCGTGCAACAGGCTTACCGGTTACTGGAAGATAACGGCCTGGCGATGCCCAAGCCGAAATCCGGCTATTTCGTGCCCCTCGGGCGCGAACTGCCGGCGCTGCCCGCCGTGGGGCGGCCGGCTCAGCGCCCGGTGGAGATTTCCCAGTGGGACCAGGTGCTGGAGCTGGTCCGTGCAGTGCCGCGCAAAGATGTCATACAGATGGGCCGAGGCATGCCGGATGTACTGTCGCCGACCATCAAGCCCCTGCTGCGCAGCCTTGCCCGCGTCAGCCGCCGCCAGGACCTGCCAGGCCTGTACTACGACAATATCTATGGCTGTATGGAGCTGCGCGAGCAAATCGCCCGTCTGTCATTGGATTCCGGCTGCCAGCTCGACGCCCAGGACATCGTGATCACCACCGGCTGCCATGAGGCACTGTCCTCCAGCATCCGTGCGATTTGCGAGCCCGGCGATATCGTCGCCGTCGACTCGCCGAGCTTCCACGGCGCCATGCAGACCCTCAAGGGCCTGGGCATGAAAGCCCTGGAAATCCCCACCGATCCGCTCACCGGCATCAGCCTCGAAGCCTTGGAACTGGCCCTTGAGCAATGGCCGATCAAGGTCATCCAACTGACCCCCAACTGCAATAATCCCCTGGGCTACATCATGCCCGAGGCACGCAAACGGGCACTGCTGACCCTGGCCCAGCGCTTTGACGTGGCGATTATCGAAGACGATGTGTATGGCGAACTTGCCTACAGCTACCCGCGACCACGCACCATCAAATCCTTCGATGAAGATGGCCGCGTCCTACTCTGCAGTTCATTCTCCAAAACCCTGGCCCCCGGCCTGCGGATCGGCTGGGTAGCGCCTGGCCGCTATCTGGAGCGGGTGCTGCATATGAAGTACATCAGCACCGGTTCCACCGCCACTCAACCCCAGATCGCCATAGCCGAGTTCCTCAAGAACGGGCACTTCGAACCCCATTTGCGACGGATGCGCAGCCAATACCAGCGCAATCGCGACCTGATGCTCGATTGGGTCAGCCGTTATTTCCCCTCCGGCACCCGCGCCAGCCGACCCCAGGGCAGCTTTATGCTGTGGGTGGAACTGCCCGAGGGATTCGACACCCTCAGGCTCAACCGGGCCCTGGTCGAACAAGGGGTACAGATTGCCGTGGGCAGTATCTTTTCTGCCTCGGGCAAATACCGGAACTGCCTGCGGATGAACTACGCTGCCAAGCCCACCCCCCAGATAGAAGAGGCGGTGCGCAAGGTCGGGGCAACGGCGATCAAAATGCTCGCAGAAGCCGGACAACGGGTGGACTGACCTTTTGCCATCAATCACCGTCATATGCCCACGATTGCCCTGATTCGGAACCTGCCTCCTTGATGAGCCAAAGGCTGTTAGCGTTTTTCCTGTTGGGGTTCCTGGGCCTGGGCGGTTGCGCCACCCTGGACGTACCCCGCGTGCCCAGCGAGGCACTGCCAGCGACGCAGTCCGCCTTCGGCCGCTCGATCCAGGCCCAGGCCGCTCCCTATCAAGGTCGCTCCGGGTTCCGCCTGCTGCCCAACAGCAGCGAAGCCTTCATGGCCCGCGCCGAATTGATCCGCAATGCCCAGACCAGCCTCGACCTGCAGTACTACATCGTCCACGACGGCATCAGCACACGCATGCTGGTGGACGAGTTGCTCACGGCCGCCGACCGTGGCGTGCGAGTGCGCATCCTCCTGGACGACACCACCAGCGACGGCCTGGACCAGGTCATCGCCACCCTGGCCGCGCACCCGCAGATCCAGATTCGCCTGTTCAACCCCTTGCACCTGGGGCGCAGCACCGGCGTGACGCGGGCCGTGGGCCGGCTGTTCAACCTGTCGCTGCAACACCGGCGCATGCACAACAAGCTGTGGCTGGCGGACAACAGTGTGGCGATTGTCGGCGGGCGCAACCTGGGGGACGAGTACTTCGATGCCGAGCCCAACCTGAACTTCACCGATATCGACATGCTCAGCGCGGGGCCTGTGGCCGAGCAACTGGGCCACAGCTTTGATCAGTATTGGAACAGTGCGCTGAGCCAGCCTATTGCCGACTTTATCTTCCGGGCTCCATCCTCCCGCGACCTGGCCACGGCGCGCGGGCTTCTGGAAAACTCCCTGGCCGAGTCCCGCCAGCAAAACCATGCCCTGTACAACCGCCTGCGTACCTACAAGACCCAGCCGCGCATGGATATCTGGCGCCGGGAGCTGATCTGGGCCTGGAACCAGGCGCTGTGGGATGCGCCGAGCAAGGTCCTGGCCAAGGCCGATCCCGACCCACGGTTGCTGCTTACCACTCAACTGGCGCCGGAGCTCGAAGGTGTGCGCCACGAGCTGATGATGATCTCGGCCTACTTCGTCCCCGGCGAACCAGGCCTGGTGTACCTGACCCGCCGCGCGGACGCGGGCGTTGCTGTGAGCCTCTTGACCAACTCCCTGGAAGCCACCGACGTACCGGCGGTACATGGCGGCTACGCGCCCTATCGCAAGGCACTGCTGGAGCACGGGGTGAAACTGTACGAACTGCGTCGCCAACCCGGCGACGGCGGCGGCAGTGGGCCCCATCTGCTGGGCAGCCGTGCGCTGTACGGCTCGGACTCCAGCCTGCATAGCAAGGCGATGATCTTCGACCGACAAAAGTCGTTTATCGGCTCGTTCAACTCCGACCCACGGTCGGTGCTGTGGAACACCGAAGTCGGGGTCTTGGTGGACAGCCCGGAGCTGGCCGAGCATGTGCGCAAGCTGGCCCTGCAAGGCATGGCACCGGCCTTGAGCTATGAGGCGAAACTGCAGGATGGTCAGGTAGTCTGGGTGACGGAAGATAACGGCCAACTGCACACACTGACCCGAGAGCCGGGCAGTTGGTGGCGCCGGTTCAATGCCTGGTTCGCCACCACTGTGGGCCTGGAACGCATGCTCTAAACCCTGTAGGAGCCGGCAAGCCGGCTCCTACAGGGTTACCTAGGCCGGTTGCTCGGCGCCAAATGCTCCTTGGCGCAACAACAGAATCACCAATCCCAAGGCACCTGCGGCCATCAGCAACGGCAACGCGTGCCCACTGATCCACTGGCTGCCTGCCCCCGCCACCAGCGGTCCGATCAGGCAGCCAATGCCCCATAGTTGCGCAATATGGGCATTGGCGCGCACCAGCGCATCGTCACGGTAGCGCTCGCCAATCAGGATCAATGACAACGTAAACAAGCCGCCTGCGCTGGCGCCGAACAGCACCCAGATCGGCCAGATCAGCCAGGTATCCAGCAGCGGCGCAATGGCCAGGCTTGACGCCAGCAACAGCACCGCGCAGCCCAGAAACAGGGTGCGCCTTGGCAAGTAGTCGGCCAGCGCGCCAATCGGCAATTGCAGCAAGGCATCGCCTACAACCACGGTGCTGACCATCGCCAGCGCCACCTCGGCAGTGAAGCCCTGTTGCAGGCAATACACCGGCAACAGCGTCAGAATCATCGCCTCGAACGCGGCAAACAACGCCACCGCCCAGGCGATCGCCGGCAAGCCTCGGCAAAAGCCCCATAAATCGCCAAAGGTCACGCTGAAGGCCTGCGCCGTGGGCGCACCGGAGCGCCCCAGCAGCAGGAAAGGTGCAACGATCAGCAGGCCGACACCGACCCAGAAACCATAGTCGTGATCGGTACCCAGCACCCCCAGCAACAATGGTCCCGACAATTGGCTCAAGGCGTAGGTACAGCCATACAGCGCCACCAACCGACCACGCCACTGCTCCACCACCAGTTGGTTGATCCAGCTTTCGCCGAGGATAAACACGATGGTCAGGATCACCCCGATCATCAACCGCAGCACCAGCCACACCGGATAGCTGGGCAATACCGCCAGTAAACCAATGGAAATCGCCCCGGCCCACAGGCACAGGCGCATCAGGTTCGCCGTGCCCAGCCAGGAAGCCAGGCGACTGGACACCTTGGCGCCCAGCAACACACCGAACGCCGGCATGGCCGCCATGATGCCGATGGCAAAGTTGCCATAACCCCAGCTCTCCAGGCGCAAGGACACCAGCGGCATGCTCACGCCCAGGGCAAGCCCGACACTGAGCACCGAGGCCAGGACGGCGAAATAAGTCGCCCAACGCATTGCCACGCTCCTGTGGATTATTTCCTGATCACACAAAACACTGTGGGAGCGGGCTTGCCCGCGATGAGGGTGTGCCAGTCAACTCATGAGTGACTGATGCACCGCTATCGCGGGCAAGCCCGCTCCCACGTTGTATCTACTGCAGCTTGAACCCGGACTTACAGCTTGATCCAGGTCGCCTTCAGCTCGGTGTACTTGTCGAACGCGTGCAGCGATTTGTCGCGACCGTTGCCCGACTGCTTGAACCCGCCGAACGGTGCAGTCATGTCGCCGCCATCGTACTGGTTGACCCACACACTACCGGCCCGCAGGGCCTTGGCGGTCAGGTGCGCCTTGGAGATATCCGAAGTCCATACCGCAGCGGCCAGGCCATAAGGCGTGTCGTTGGCAATGGCCACGGCTTCTTCAGCGCTGTCGAAGGTCAGCACCGACAGCACCGGGCCAAAGATCTCTTCCTGGGCAATCTTCATGGCGTTGGTCACACCGTCGAAAATCGTCGGTTCGACGTAGGTACCACCGGTTTCCTGCAAGGTGCGCTTGCCGCCAGCTACCAGCTTGGCGCCGTCTGCGTGCCCGGCTTCGATGTACGACAGCACCGTGTTCATCTGCTGGGTATCCACCAGCGCCCCGACGTTGGTGGCCGGGTCCAGCGGGTTGCCCGGCTTCCAGCCCTTGAGGGCCTCGATCACCATCGGCAGGAATTTGTCCTTGATCGAACGCTCCACCAGCAGGCGCGAGCCGGCGGTGCAGACTTCGCCCTGGTTGAAGGCGATGGCACCCGCGGCGGATTCGGCAGCAGCCTGCAGGTCCGGGGCATCGGCAAACACGATGTTCGGGCTCTTGCCACCGGCTTCCAGCCAGACGCGCTTCATGTTCGACTCGCCGGAGTAGATCATCAGTTGCTTGGCGATCTTGGTCGAACCGGTGAACACCAGGGTATCGACGTCCATATGCAGCGCCAGGGCCTTGCCCACGGTGTGACCGTAGCCCGGCAGCACGTTGAGCACGCCTTTGGGGATACCCGCTTCAACGGCCAGGGCGGCGATGCGGATGGCGGTCAGCGGCGATTTTTCCGACGGCTTGAGGACCACCGAGTTACCGGTGGACAACGCCGGCCCCAGCTTCCAGCAAGCCATCATCAGCGGGAAGTTCCACGGCACGATGGCCGCCACTACACCAACGGGCTCACGGGTCACCAGGCCCAATTGGTCATGGGGGGTGGCGGCAACTTCGTCGTAAATCTTGTCGATGGCCTCGCCACTCCAGCTCAGCGCCTGCGCCGCGCCGGGAATGTCGATGCCCAGGGAATCGCCGATTGGCTTGCCCATGTCCAGGGTTTCGAGCAGGGCCAGCTCTTCGGCATTGGCCTTGAGCAGCGCCGCGAAACGGATCATGGTGGCTTTGCGCTTGGCCGGGGCCAGGCGTGACCAGGCACCGGAGTTGAAGGTGGCGCGGGCGTTTTCCACGGCGCGCTGGGCGTCGGCGACGTCACAGCTGGCAACGGTGGTCAGCAGGCGGCCATCGACCGGGCTGAGGCATTCGAACGTCTCACCGGAAACGGCGGCGGTGTATTCGCCATTGATGTACGCACGGCCTTCGATCTTCAGGGCCTTGGCGCGTTGTTCCCAGTCGGCACGGGTCAGGGTGGTCATGCGAGTGTCCTCCTCTTATTAAATTAAGGGCCAGGCGTATAACCCGTTCCCTTCCAAATGCTTGCCCGGCCAGCCAGCTATTCGGTCCGAGGCACCCGCCACCCTAAACCAGCCGCAAGGTATGTTTCAATATATTTGACATAACGGCAGCAAACGCCCTTGCGATGTTCATTTTAATAAACATAGACTTTGGCTCTCCAACCCCAGGCCTAGACGGGATACGTGCATGAACATTCAGGATATCGTCGATTTCAGCCAGGCGAACACCGCCGCCGAGCGCTACCGCCCCGCCGCAGAAAAAATCCTCAAGGGCGACCCTGAGCAAACGGTCTACAACCATTACAACAGCCCGTGCGGCCAGATGAACGCCGGGGTCTGGGAAGGTGAAGTCGGGCAATGGACGGTGAACTACAGCGAACACGAATATTGCGAGATCGTGCAGGGGGTTTCGGTGCTGCGTGATACCGAGGGCAATGCCAAGACCTTGCGCGCCGGTGACCGTTTCGTCATCCCGGCCGGCTTT
This sequence comes from Pseudomonas fluorescens, assembly GCF_000730425.1. Lineage (NCBI taxonomy): Bacteria > Pseudomonadati > Pseudomonadota > Gammaproteobacteria > Pseudomonadales > Pseudomonadaceae > Pseudomonas > Pseudomonas fluorescens. The sequence goes on from NZ_CP008896.1 coordinate 3,683,695, forward strand.
CGTGGCACCTGGGAAGTGCTGGAACCGTGCCGCAAGATTTACGTGATATTCGAAGAAAAGGCCTGATCGGTCGGCCACGACTTTTTCCAGGACAAAAAAAACCCGCATCGTGAGATGCGGGTTCTTTTCACAAGAAAGAAAACCAATTACTTGATTTTGCCTTCTTTGTAGATCACGTGCTTGCGAACGCGCGGGTCGAACATTTTCTTTTCGAGCTTGTCCGGGGTAGTACGCTTGTTCTTGTCGGTAGTGTAGAAGTGACCAGTACCGGCGCTAGAGATCATTCGAATCAATTCACGCATGATTTAGCTCCTTAGATTTTGCCGTCGCGGCGCAGTTCAGCGAGCACGACAGTGATGCCACGCTTGTCGATGATACGCATGCCTTTGGCAGATACGCGCAGACGGACAAAACGTTTCTCTTCTTCAACCCAGAAGCGGTGATGCTGCAGGTTTGGCAGGAAACGACGACGGGTTTTGTTGTTTGCGTGGGAAATGTTATTCCCAGTCACCGGACCCTTACCGGTAACTTGACAGACTCTCGACATGCCTCAGCCCTCTAAAACCACATGCCCAACCCGGCATGGGTTGGCCGCTTAATCTCTCAGTCATTTGGCGCCAGGCGCCGCGTTTCTTTAAGGGTCTTACCGGCTACACCTACAGTGAAGGAACCGGGCCCCTAGAAAAGAGCGCTGCTTTATACCAGAAAGACCCCGGCGCAACAACAGCCGGTGTGTTTTTCCCGCTGTAAATCTCGCCCAAACAGGTCTCAAGCGCCGCCCGGGTGGGCCGCCATGCTGCCGAACCGCTCGTCGCACCGAATGATTTATCGCCGCTGCTTGTAGGCCAAGGCCTCCGGCAAAATGACCTGAGGCGCCATCAAAACAGTATTTGCCGCAAATGCACAGGCAAAAATGGGCTAGTCATTTATGAATCAGCCCACTACGGTAGGCCTTTTCCAGACTGCACTCGCAGATGGGCCTCCGATCTGCAAAGGAAACCGACCATGCGCCTCGCTGCCCTGCCACTCCTGCTCGCCCCACTCTTCCTCGCCCCCCTGGCCCAGGCTGCTTCCACGTTGAGCGTTTGCACCGAGGCCAGCCCCGAAGGGTTCGATGTGGTGCAGTACAACTCGCTGACCACCACCAACGCTTCGGCGGATGTACTGATGAATCGCCTGGTGGACTTCGACGCCGCGAGCGGCCAACTGGTACCGAGCCTGGCCGATAGCTGGGAAGTCTCGCCGGACGGCCTGACCTACACCTTTAAACTGCACCCGGACGTCAAATTCCACCGCACCGCGTATTTCAGCCCAAGCCGCAGCCTCACCGCCGAAGACGTGCGTTTGAGCTTCGAGCGCATGCTCGACCCGGCCAACCCCTGGCACCAGATCGCCCAGAGCGGCTTCCCCCATGCCCAGTCGCTGCAATTGCCAGCGCTGATCAAGAAGATCGACGCCCTCGACCCGCTGACCGTGCGCTTTACCCTGGATCACGCCGACTCCACATTCCTCGCCACGCTGAGCATGGGTTTTGCCTCGATCTACTCCGCCGAGTACGCCGACAAACTGCTCAAGGCGGGCACCCCGGAAAAGCTCAATAGCCAACCCATCGGCACCGGGCCCTTCGTTTTCGGGCGTTTCCAGAAAGATGCGGCCATTCGCTACAAGGCCAACCCGGATTACTTCGCCGGCAAGCCTGCTGTGGATAACTTGATCTTTGCCATCACCCCTGACGCCAATGTGCGCCTGCAGAAACTGCGCCGGGATGAATGCCAGATCGCCTTTTCACCCAAGCCCCTGGATATCGGCGAGGCGCAAAAGGATGCAGCGCTCAAGGTGGAAAAAACCGCCGCCTTCATGACTGCCTTTGTCGCCATCAACAGCCAGCACCCGCCGCTGGACAAGCCGCAAGTGCGCCAGGCAATCAACCTGGCGTTCGACAAGGCCAGCTACCTCAAGGCCGTGTTTGAAGGCACCGCCGAAGCCGCCAACGGCCCTTACCCGCCCAATACCTGGAGCTTTGCCAAGGAGCTGCCGGGTTATCCACAGGACATCGCCAAGGCCAAGGAACTGCTGGCCCGCGCCGGTCTGGGTGACGGCTTCAAGACCACGATCTGGACCCGTCCATCGGGCAGCCTGCTCAACCCCAACCCGAGCCTGGGCGCCCAGCTGCTGCAGGCGGACCTGGCCAAGGTCGGCATCCAGGCAGAGATCCGCGTGATCGAATGGGGTGAGTTGATCCGCCGCTCCAAGGCCGGCGAGCACGACCTGCTGTTCATGGGCTGGGCCGGCGACAACGGCGACCCGGATAACTTCCTGACCCCGCAGTTTTCCTGCGCGGCAGTCAAATCCGGTACCAACTTTGCCCGTTACTGCGACCCGACGCTGGACAAGCTGATCAGTGCCGGCAAGACCACCAGCGAGCAAGGCGTACGCAGCAAGCTGTACCAACAGGCGCAGGCGCAGATCCAGCAGCAGGCGCTGTGGCTGCCTCTGGCCCACCCGACGGCCTTTGCCCTGACGCGCAAGAATGTCGAGGGGTATCAGGTCAGCCCGTTTGGGCGCCAGGACTTCTCCAAAGTCAGCGTCACACCCTGACCCGCCCTGTGCAGGAGCCGGCTTGCCGGCTCCTGCAAGGGATTGCGTTACATCCAACCATATTCGGCCATCGACAACGGATCGCCGTCGCCGACAATGATGTGATCTAAAACCCGCACATCCACCAGATCCAGGGCTTTTTGCAGCACCTTGGTCAACTTTCGATCAGCGATGCTCGGCTCGGCATTCCCGGAGGGATGGTTGTGGCACAGGATCAGCGCCGCCGCGTTGTAGTCCAAGGCGCGCTTGACCACTTGTCGCGGGTAGACCGTGGCGTTGTCGATGGTGCCCTGGAACAGCGCCTCGAAGCCCAGCACCCGGTGCTTTGAGTCGAGAAACAGGCAGCCAAATATCTCATGGGGCTGATGGCGCAACAGTGCCTTGAGGTAATCACGCACGGCGACCGGGCTTTCCAGTACCGACTCATTACGCACATGCTCGGCCAAATGGCGCCGCCCCATTTCCAGCACCGCCTGCAACTGGGCGAACTTGGCCGGCCCCAGGCCCAGATGCTGGATGAACACGGCCTGTCGGGCCTCCAGCAACGCGCGCAGGCTGCCAAATTGCCCCAGTAGATGGCGCGCCAGATCCACCGCGCTTTTACCCGAGACGCCGGTACGCAGGAAAATCGCCAGCAACTCGGCATCCGAGAGACTCGCCGCCCCCAACTCCAAAAGCTTCTCCCGCGGGCGCTCCGCCGCAGGCCAATTGCGAATACTCATGACACCTCCGTGTGCGTGTGCGTCGCTGTTGCATGGCGGACGCTGTGTTATCTTAGCCCCTCTTTTTTGCGCGCGATTTCACCTGGGGAGGGGGATCGCAACGCCATCACTGAACTGGAAAGGCAAACCAATGCAGCGTCTGTATCGGAAACGCATCGTTCTCGGCGTCGGCGGCGGCATTGCCGCCTACAAGAGCGCAGAGCTGGTTCGCAGGCTCCTGGACCAGGGCGCAGAAGTGCGTGTGGTCATGACCCGTGGCGGCAGTGAGTTCATTACCCCACTGACCATGCAGGCATTGTCCGGCCACCCTGTTCACCTGGACCTGCTGGACCCGGCGGCCGAAGCTGCCATGGGCCATATCGAACTGGCCAAATGGGCCGACCTGGTGCTGATCGCACCCGCCACTGCCGACCTCATCGCACGCCTCGCCCAAGGTATTGCCGACGACCTGCTGACCACGCTGGTACTGGCCACCGACGCCACCGTCGCCATCGCCCCGGCGATGAACCAGGCCATGTGGCGCGACCCGGCCACCCAGGCCAACACCCAACTGCTGCAAAGCCGTGGCCTCAAGGTCTTCGGCCCGGCCTCCGGCAGCCAGGCCTGCGGCGACGTCGGCCTGGGCCGCATGCTCGAAGCCACCGACCTGGCACTGTGCGCCGCCGAGTGTTTCCAGCACCTGGCCCTGACCGGCAAGCACGTGCTGATTACCGCCGGCCCGACCCAGGAAAACATCGACCCGGTGCGCTACATCACCAACCATAGTTCAGGAAAAATGGGCTTTGCCCTGGCTGAAGCTGCAGTTGAAGCAGGCGCACGCGTGACCCTGATCACCGGCCCGGTGCATCTGCCGACCCCGGACCGGGTCACCCGCATCGACGTAGTCAGCGCCCGCGACATGCTCGCGGCCTGTGAGGCAGCGATTCCCTGCGATGTGTTTATCGCTTCGGCAGCGGTCGCAGACTACCGCCCGGAAGTGGTTGCGCCGCAAAAGCTCAAGAAAGACCCTACAAGCGGTGACGGCCTGCTCCTGCAGATGGTGCGCAACCCGGATATTTTGGCCACCATCGCCACCCGCGCGGATCGTCCGTTCAGCGTCGGTTTCGCCGCCGAGACCGAAAATCTGCTGGACTACGCCGCACGCAAACTGAAAGACAAAAACCTCGACCTGATCGTTGCCAATGATGTCGCCAACCCGAGCATCGGCTTCAACAGTGAGGAAAACGCCTGCAGCGTGATCGACCGCAAGCTGCACGCCACCCTTTTCGCCCAGACCAGCAAGGGCAAGATTGCCCGCCAGCTGATCTCCTTTATCGCCCAACGGCTGAACCAGGTTTAATTTCCATGCACGCTTTGCAAGCCAAGATCCTCGACCCCCGCATCGGCAGCGAATTCCCACTGCCGGCCTACGCCACACCAGGCTCCGCCGGCCTGGACCTGCGTGCCATGCTCAAGCAGGACACCGTCCTTGAGCCGGGCCAGACCCTGCTGATCCCCACCGGCCTGTCGATCTACGTCGGCGATCCTGGCCTGGCGGCGCTGATCCTGCCGCGCTCCGGCCTGGGCCACAAACACGGGATCGTCCTGGGCAACCTGGTAGGCCTGATCGACTCCGACTACCAGGGCGAACTGATGGTCTCGTGCTGGAACCGTGGCCAGACCGCCTTCAACATCGCCGTCGGCGAGCGTATCGCCCAACTGGTGCTGGTACCGGTGGTACAGGCGCATTTCGAGCTGGTGACCGAGTTCGACGAAACCCAGCGTGGCGCGGGCGGTTTCGGGCATTCCGGCAGCCACTGACTACGCTCAGGCATGCCGGGCGCTGCGTCCGGCATGCCCCGATGGCATTTTCGCACCACGAACTCTAGGGCAAAAACGCCGTCTTACGCTTCAGTTTGAGCCTACCGGTCGCCACATTCAGGCCTGTCCGCCCCGTATCGATGGAGTTTCCCCAGTGATGAGCAACGCAGCCCCAGTCGCACCGACGTTTCCCGACAGCATTTTCCGCGCCTACGACATCCGTGGCGTCGTCCCGAAAACCCTGACCGCCGAAACCGCCTACTGGATCGGCCGCGCCATCGGCTCCCAAAGCCTGGCCCAGGGCGAGCCCAACGTCTCTGTCGGGCGCGACGGCCGCCTGTCCGGCCCCGAGCTGGTGGAGCGCCTGATCCAAGGCCTGGCCGACAGTGGCTGCCATGTCAGTGACGTAGGCCTGGTACCGACGCCGGCGCTGTACTACGCCGCCAACGTACTGGCCGGCAAATCCGGTGTCATGCTCACCGGCAGCCACAACCCATCGGACTACAACGGCTTCAAGATCGTGATCGCTGGCGACACCTTGGCCAACGAACAGATCCAGGCCCTGCACACTCGCCTCAAGACCAATGACCTGACCAGCGGCCAGGGCAGTATCACCAAGGTCGATATCCTCCAGCGCTATTCGGACGAAATCACCCGCGACGTCAAGCTTGAGCGCCGCCTGAAAGTCGTGGTGGACTGCGGCAACGGTGCGGCCGGCGTGATCGCCCCGCAACTGCTCGAAGCCCTGAACTGCGAGGTGATCCCGCTGTTCTGCGACGTCGACGGCAACTTCCCCAACCATCACCCGGACCCGGGCAAGCCTGAAAACCTGGTGGACCTGATCGCCAAGGTCGAAGAAGTCGGCGCCGATGTCGGCCTGGCCTTCGATGGCGACGGCGACCGCGTGGGCGTGGTGACCAACACCGGCAGCATTGTGTTCCCCGACCGCCTGCTGATGCTGTTCGCCCGTGATGTGGTGGCACGCAACCCTGGTGCCGAGATCATCTTCGACGTCAAATGCACCCGTCGCCTGACACCGCTGATCAAGGAGTACGGCGGCCGCCCACTGATGTGGAAGACTGGTCATTCGTTGATCAAAAAGAAAATGAAGGAAACCGGCGCCCTGCTGGCCGGCGAAATGAGTGGCCATGTGTTCTTCAAGGAGCGCTGGTTCGGTTTTGACGACGGCATCTACAGCGCCGCCCGCCTGCTGGAGATACTCAGCAAGGAAAAATCCAGCGCCGAAGTGCTGTTCGAGACCTTCCCGAACGATATTTCGACGCCGGAAATCAATATCCATGTGACCGAAGAGAGCAAATTCAGCATCATTGATGCTCTGCACGATGCGCAATGGGGTGAAGGCGCCAACCTGACCACCATTGATGGTGTGCGAGTCGATTATGCCGAAGGCTGGGGCCTGGTTCGCGCGTCCAACACCACTCCGGTGCTGGTCCTGCGTTTCGAGGCGGATACCGAGGCCGAGTTGCAGCGCATCAAGGACGTGTTCCACGCCCAGTTGAAACGCGTTGCCCCTGATCTCCAACTACCGTTCTGATTATTTGCCCCGGAGCCCTGAATGACCCTCGAACGCGAAGCCGCCGCCAACACCGCCAAGGTCCTTTCCGAAGCGTTGCCTTACATTCGACGCTACGTCGGCAAGACGCTGGTGATCAAGTACGGCGGCAATGCCATGGAAAGCGACGAGCTGAAAACCGGCTTTGCCCGCGACATCGTGCTGATGAAAGCCGTCGGGATCAACCCGGTGGTGGTCCACGGCGGCGGCCCGCAAATCGGTGACCTGCTCAAGCGCTTGTCCATCGAGAGTCATTTCATCGACGGCATGCGCGTCACCGATGCGCAGACCATGGACGTGGTAGAGATGGTCCTTGGCGGTCAGGTGAACAAAGACATCGTCAACCTGATCAACCGCCACGGCGGCAGCGCCATTGGCCTGACCGGCAAGGACGCCGAGCTGATCCGCGCGAAGAAACTCACCGTGACCCGCAAGACCCCGGAGATGACCCAGCCGGAAATCATCGACATCGGCCAGGTAGGCGAAGTCATCGGCATCAACACCGACTTGCTGAACCTGCTGGTCAAGGGCGACTTCATTCCGGTGATCGCGCCGATCGGCGTGGGTGCCAATGGCGAGTCCTACAACATCAACGCCGACCTGGTGGCCGGCAAGGTCGCCGAGGCCCTGAAGGCCGAGAAGCTGATGCTGCTGACCAACATCGCCGGCCTGATGGACAAGGAAGGCAAGGTCCTGACCGGCCTGACCACCCAACAGGTCGACGATCTGATCGCCGATGGCACCATCTACGGCGGCATGCTGCCGAAGATCCGCTGCGCGCTGGAAGCCGTGCAAGGTGGCGTAGGCAGCTCGTTGATCATCGATGGCCGGGTGCCCAATGCGGTGTTGCTGGAGATCTTCACCGATACAGGCATGGGCACGCTGATCAGCAATCGCAAGCGTCCTTAAGCACCAGAAAACAAAAGGCCCCGCTCAATCAAATTGAGCGGGGCCTTTTGTTTGCACTCGATCCAAATGTGGGAGCGGGCTTGCTCGCGAAAGCGGAGTGTCAGTCACTGAATATGTTTCTGACCTACCGTATTCGCGAGCAAGCCCGCTCCCACAGGGTTCGGTATCAGACGCCAAATTGTTCGCGGTATGCGCGAACAGCCGGCAGGTGCTGCTTGAGCTGCGGGTCGTCTTCGAGGAACTGCAATACCTGGTTCAGCGACACGATACTGACCACGGGAATCCCGAAATCACGCTCCACTTCCTGGATCGCCGACAACTCACCGTTGCCGCGTTCCTGGCGGTTCAGCGCAATCAGCACGCCCGCGGCCTTGGCGCCCTCCTGGGACGCAATGATCTGCATCACTTCGCGAATCGCGGTACCGGCGGTGATCACGTCGTCAATGATCAGCACTTCACCAGCCAGCGGCGCGCCGACCAGGCTACCACCCTCGCCGTGGGCCTTGGCTTCCTTGCGGTTGAAGCACCATGGCAGATCCCGGCCGTGATGTTCAGCCAGGGCCACGGCGGTCGCGGCAGCCAATGGAATGCCTTTGTAGGCCGGGCCAAACAGCACGTCGAAGGAAATACCGCTTTCAACGATGGCGGCGGCGTAGAAACGACCCAGCTGCGCCAGGGCAGAACCCGAATTGAACAGGCCGGCATTGAAGAAGTATGGGCTGGTGCGCCCGGACTTGAGGGTGAACTCACCGAAGCGCAAAACCCCGCGATCGATGGCAAAACGAATGAAATCGCGTTGATACGCCTGCATGAAAAAAGCCTCAGATACCACGGATTTAGCTAAATAGGTAGACCGCGTGTATCATACACGCACGCGATTTTTGGGGCCATTTATGCGGATCATCAGTGTGAACGTTAATGGTATTCAGGCTGCAGTCGAGCGTGGTTTGCTCAGTTGGCTGCAAGCCCAGAATGCCGACGTCATCTGCCTGCAGGACACCCGCGCCTCCGCCTTTGAACTGGACGACCCAGCCTTCCAACTGGATGGCTACTTCCTTTATGCCTGTGATGCCGAAGTCCCTGCCCAAGGTGGCGTGGCTCTGTATTCACGGTTGCAACCCAAGGCGGTCATCAGCGGCCTCGGCTTCGAGACAGCCGATCGCTACGGGCGCTACCTGCAAGCCGATTTCGACAAAGTCAGTATTGCCACCTTGCTCCTCCCTTCAGGGATGAACGGTGATGAAGACTTGAACCAGAAGTTCAAGCTAATGGACGATTTCGCCCGTTATCTGGATAAACAGCGACGCAAACGCCGCGAGTACATTTATTGTGGCTCGCTGTATGTGGCGCAACAGAAGCTGGATATCAAGAACTGGCGCGACAGCCAGCAATCCCCGGGCTTCCTGGCGCCGGAACGGGCCTGGATGGACGAGATTGTCGGCAACATGGGTTATGTAGATGCCTTGCGTGAAGTCAGCCGCGAAGGCGACCAGTACAGCTGGTGGCCGGACAACGAACAGGCCGAGATGCTTAACCTGGGCTGGCGTTTTGACTACCAGTTGCTGACCCCCGGCCTGCGCCGGTTTGTCCGCAGCGCACGCCTGCCGCGTCAACCGCGCTTCTCGCAACACGCGCCGTTGATCGTGGACTACGACTGGACCTTGACCATCTGAGGCCAACATCCAGGCACAAAAAAACCGACATCGCTGTCGGTTTTTTTGTGGGCGATCATTATTTGATCAATCGCCATGTACAAGGGTAGCGGTAGGCAATGCCTTTGTTGGCCTTGACCCCACCAATGATGGTCAACACCAGCGCGGCGATCACCAACACCACCATCAACAGGAAGCCAATCACCACGAACCCCAGGACAAAGCAGACCAGCCAGGCGATGACCACGGTCAACTGGAAGTTCAGGGCCTCCTTGCCCTGATCATCGATCAGCGGGTCCATGTCCTTCTTCACCTGCCACAGGATCAACGGCCCCAGCACGCTGCCAAAGGGGAACACCAAGCCCAGGAACGCCGCGAAGTGACAGAGCATGGCCCACTGGCGCACTTCCTTGTTCTGGGCTGACACGGGAAGCTGGTTGTCACTCATGGCGTTGCTCCTTGAGGCCGGTTTCAGTCAGCCAGTGTGGCGTTCTGCAGTTCGAAGATTTCGCTCATGCCTTTCTGGGCCAGGGCCAGCATAGCGTTCAGTTCTGCCGGCTGGAACGGCGCGCCTTCGGCGGTGCCCTGCACTTCGATGAAACCACCGGTGCTGGTCATGACCACGTTCAGGTCAGTCTCGGCCGCCGAATCTTCCAGATAGTCCAGGTCCAGAACAGGCTCGCCCTGATACATGCCCACCGATACGGCAGCAATCATCTGCTTGAGCGGATCACCGCCTTTCAAGCCGCCGCGCTTCTTGATCACTTTCAGCGCATCGACCAGCGCCACCATGGCACCAGTGATGGATGCGGTGCGGGTGCCGCCATCGGCCTGGATCACGTCGCAGTCGACGTACAGGGTCACATCGCCCAATTTAGACATGTCCAGCGCTGCGCGCAGGGAGCGACCGATCAGGCGCTGGATTTCCAGGGTACGACCACCCTGCTTGCCACGGCTGGCTTCACGCTGGTTACGCTCGCCGGTGGCGCGCGGCAGCATGCCGTATTCAGCGGTCAACCAACCCTGGCCCTGGCCCTTGAGGAACCGCGGCACGCCGTTTTCAACGCTGACGGTGCAGATGACCTTGGTATCGCCAAACTCGACCAGTACAGATCCCTCGGCGTGTTTGGTGTAGTTGCGGGTGATGCGGATCGAGCGGAGCTGATCGGCAACGCGACCACTTGGACGTTTCATAGGGGATACCTGTACTAAGGACGAAAAACTGCCGAGCATTATAGAGCCGCAGGCCGCTTCTCGGCACTGCTAATAAATTCGGTTACGAATGGGCAGCCCCTGCCACCCTTTGTCACAGCCACCATTTGGGACCGCTCGCCCCGTTGCGCTACAATCCTGCGCCTTCGCAGCCAGTCGGCTTCAATCTACCCACCAGCCCGCCCGTTTGCGGGACTGTATCGCGAGGTACCTCCATGGTGCATAGCATGACCGCCTTCGCCCGCGTTGAAAAAGCCGGCGCCCAAGGCACCCTGAGCTGGGAATTGCGCTCGGTCAACAGCCGCTACCTGGAGCCGCACCTGCGCCTTCCCGAATCCTTTCGCGACCTTGAAGGTGCCGTGCGCGAAGCGCTGCGCGCCGGCATCTCCCGCGGCAAGCTGGAATGCACCCTGCGCTTTACCGAGGAGGCCACCGGCAAGCCGCTGCAGGTTGACCGCGCGCGCGCCGCGCAACTGGTTGCCGCCGCTGAAACCATCGCCAGCCTGATCAAGCAGCCGGCAGCACTGAACCCGTTGGAAGTCCTGGCCTGGCCTGGCGTCCTGGTGGCCGACGCCACTGACCCGCAGGCACTGAATGCCGAAGCCCTGGCCTTGTTCAACCAAGGCCTCAAGGAACTCAAGGCCGGTCGCGAGCGCGAAGGCGGCGAACTGGCCCGACTGATCAGCGAGCGCCTGACGGCCATCGAAGCCGACGTCGTGACCTTGCGCGAACTGGTACCGCAAATGCTCGCCGCCCAGCGCCAGAAAGTCCTCGATCGTTTCACCGACATGAAAGCCGACCTTGATCCGGTGCGCCTGGAGCAGGAAATGGTCCTGCTCGCGCAAAAAAGCGACGTCGCCGAAGAACTCGACCGCCTCAACACCCACATCCTGGAAGTGCGCCGCGTACTCAAATCGGCCGGTGCCGCTGGTCGGCGCCTGGACTTCCTGATGCAGGAACTCAACCGCGAAGCCAATACACTGGGCTCCAAAGCCTTCGATCCGCGCAGCACCCAGGCTGCGGTCAACCTCAAAGTGTTGATCGAGCAAATGCGCGAACAAGTACAGAATATTGAGTAAGGCAGCTCCCATGACCCATAGCACCGGCACCCTATACATCATTTCCGCACCCTCGGGCGCGGGCAAAAGCAGCCTGGTCAAGGCCCTGACCGACGCCAAGCCGGAGATCCGCGTATCGGTCTCCCACACTACCCGCGCCATGCGTCCCGGCGAGGTGAACGGCGTGAACTATCACTTCGTCGAGCGCAGTGAGTTCGTGAAGATGATCGAACACGGCGACTTCCTGGAGCGCGCCGAAGTGTTCGGCAACCTCTATGGCACGTCCCAGAGTCATTTGCAGCAGACCCTGGACGAAGGCCATGACCTGATCCTGGAAATCGACTGGCAGGGCGCCGAACAGGTGCGCCAATTGATGCCCAAGGCGCGCTCGATCTTCATCCTGCCGCCGTCCCTGGAAGCCTTGCACCAGCGCCTGACCAACCGCGGCCAAGACAGCGACGAAATCATCGACGGGCGCATGCGCGAAGCCGTCAGTGAAATGAGCCACTATGTGGACTACGACTACCTGATCATCAACGACGATTTTGCCCACGCCCTGGACGACCTGAAGGCGATTTTCCGCGCCAATCAGCTCCAGCAAAAGCGCCAACAACAGCGTTTTGGCAAATTGTTGGCCGAACTGCTCGGTTGAATGGCTCTTTCCAAAACCGCTGCAAGGGCCTTACATTGGCACTTGTAGCGTGTTTACCGGGGCCTGCGGAAAATCAGCGCTTCCCTAAACGCTGGTGATTTTTTAAACTGTTGAGTCCGCTCGCCCAACCGGGCAGCGCGCATCTTGCATTCGCTCCGAGGAATACCATGGCCCGCGTAACCGTTGAAGACTGCCTAGAACACGTGGATAACCGCTTTGAGCTGGTCATGCTCTCTACCAAGCGTGCCCGTCAATTGGCCACTGGCGGCAAAGAGCCTCTGGTCCAGTGGGAAAACGACAAGCCTACCGTTGTAGCCTTGCGCGAAATCGCTGAAGGCCTGATGAGCTACGAGTTCATTGCCAACGCTGAGATCGTTGAAGACGAACCGCTGTTTGCAGCGTTCGAGGACGAGTCCAACGAGGCCGTCTAAGCCTATGCCTGGTCGACGTAGCACGGCGCGGGGTCACAGCCTTCGGCAGGAGTTAACACTTTGCCGAGCATAGACGCCCTCGCCGATCGCTTATCGACCTACCTCGGCACCGACCAGGTCAACCTGGTCCGCCGAGCGTATTTCTACGCCGAACAAGCCCACGACGGCCAACGCCGCCGCAGCGGCGAGGCGTATGTCACCCATCCTCTTGCGGTGGCCAATATTCTTGCCGACATGCACATGGACCATCAAAGCCTGATGGCCGCGATGCTGCATGACGTGATCGAAGACACCGGTATTGCCAAGGAAGCGCTCAGCGCGCAATTTGGCGAAACCGTGGCCGACCTGGTCGACGGGGTCAGCAAGCTGACCCAGATGAACTTCGAGACCAAAGCCGAGGCCCAGGCGGAAAACTTCCAGAAAATGGCCATGGCCATGGCCAGGGATATCCGGGTGATCCTGGTCAAGCTTGCCGACCGGCTGCACAACATGCGTACGCTGGAAGTGCTATCCGGCGAAAAACGCCGGCGCATCGCCAAGGAAACCCTGGAAATCTACGCGCCCATCGCCAACCGGCTGGGCATGCACGCCATTCGTATCGAGTTCGAAGACCTTGGCTTCAAGGCGATGCACCCGATGCGCTCGGCGCGCATCTACCAGGCGGTCAAGCGCGCCCGGGGCAATCGCAAGGAAATCGTCAACAAGATCGAAGAGTCCCTGAGCCATTGCCTGGCAATCGACGAGATTGAAGGCGAAGTCAGCGGGCGGCAGAAACATATCTACGGCATCTACAAGAAGATGCGCGGCAAGCGTCGGGCGTTCAACGAGATCATGGACGTGTATGCGTTCCGCATCATCGTCGACAAGGTCGATACCTGCTACCGCGTGCTGGGCGCTGTACATAATTTGTACAAGCCCCTGCCGGGCCGCTTCAAGGACTACATTGCCATCCCCAAGGCCAACGGCTATCAGTCCCTGCATACCACGCTGTTTGGCATGCACGGGGTACCGATCGAGATCCAGATCCGCACCCGGGAAATGGAAGAGATGGCCAACAACGGCATCGCCGCCCATTGGCTGTACAAATCCAGTGGCGACGAACAGCCCAAAGGCACCCATGCCCGCGCCCGCCAGTGGGTCAAAGGCGTGCTGGAAATGCAGCAGCGTGCCGGCAACTCCCTGGAATTCATCGAAAGCGTGAAGATCGACCTGTTCCCGGACGAGGTCTACGTGTTCACGCCCAAAGGCCGCATCATGGAGCTGCCCAAGGGTTCTACGGCGGTCGACTTTGCCTACGCGGTACACACCGACGTCGGCAACAGCTGCATTGCCTGCCGGATCAACCGTCGCCTGGCCCCGCTGTCGGAACCGCTGCAAAGCGGCTCCACCGTGGAGATCGTCAGCGCGCCGGGGGCCCGGCCAAATCCGGCCTGGCTCAACTTCGTGGTCACCGGCAAGGCTCGCACCCATATCCGCCATGCCCTGAAGCTACAACGCCGCTCCGAGTCCATCAGCCTGGGCGAACGCCTGCTGAACAAGGTACTCAACGGTTTCGACAGCTCCCTGGAGAAGATCCCCGCCGAGCGCGTGCAGGCGATCCTCCACGAGTACCGCCAGGAAACCATCGAAGACCTGCTTGAAGATATCGGCCTGGGCAACCGCATGGCCTACGTCGTTGCCCGTCGCCTGCTGGGCGAAGGCGAACAACTGCCGAGCCCCGAAGGCCCGCTGGCCATTCGCGGCACCGAAGGCCTGGTGCTGAGCTACGCCAAGTGCTGCACGCCGATCCCGGGCGACCCGATTGTCGGGCACCTGTCCGCTGGCAAAGGCATGGTCGTGCACCTGGACAACTGTCGCAACATCAGTGAAATCCGCCACAACCCGGAAAAATGCATCCAGCTGTCATGGGCCAAGGATGTGACCGGCGAATTCAACGTCGAACTGCGGGTCGAGCTGGAGCACCAGCGAGGCCTGATCGCCTTGCTGGCCAGCAGCGTCAACGCCGCCGATGGCAATATCGAAAAAATCAGCATGGACGAGCGCGATGGTCGCATCAGCGTGGTTCAGTTGGTGGTCAGCGTGCACGACCGCGTGCACCTGGCCCGCGTGATCAAGAAATTGCGTGCCCTGACCGGGGTTATCCGCATCACTCGCATGCGCGCATGACACCCCCTATATCCCGGACATTACAAGGAGTCATTCATGACCAAGACTGTTATCACCAGCGACAAGGCACCTGCCGCCATCGGTACTTATTCCCAGGCGATCAAGGCGGGCAACACCGTCTACATGTCCGGCCAGATCCCGCTGGACCCAAAGACCATGGAGCTGGTTGAAGGCTTCGAAGCCCAAACCGTGCAGGTCTTCGAAAACCTCAAGTCGGTAGCCGAAGCAGCGGGCGGTTCGTTCAAGGACATCGTCAAGTTGAACATCTTCCTCACCGACCTGAGCCACTTTGCCAAGGTCAACGAGATCATGGGCAAGTACTTCGAGCAGCCCTACCCAGCCCGCGCCGCCATTGGCGTTGCCGCCCTGCCCAAGGGCTCGCAGGTTGAGATGGACGCGATTCTGGTCATCGAGTAATGCATTCGGCGCAACCCAAGGGGTTGCGCCGACTTCGTTTTAAAAGGATTCCGTAATGCGCAAAGCGCTCGTTGCCTCCACGCTGCTTGCCCTTCTCCTTGGCGGCTGCGCCAGCAATCCTGCAGCCCGGGATGTGAGTGGCACCTGGATCAACCAGGTTGCCATCGATGCGGCGTCCAAGGGCGGCCCTTTGCGTGAAGCCCTGCAGGCCTATGGCCCGAACCTCGAATGGGAGGTCAACACTCGGGCCAACCAGGCGCGCTACTTCAATGGCTTTGAACTGCCTGAAGGCAAACTGGAAGGCGAAAAGTCAGGCACCTGGAGCGTTGATTTCTACGGCAGCTCCACCACCGAGCTCAAGCGCAAGGGCAAACAGCTGCTGCAAGTGGCCAACGACAACGAGCCCGAACAGCTCTTTGATCGCCCCAAGGACCCGGCCCCCCAAGGCGCGCCCCTGGGTGCCAACTTCGAACGGGCGCTGTACTCGGCTTATATGGGCGGCAGCTGGAAAATTACCAGCGGCAGCGGCCTGGGCCAGACCGTACAGTTCCAGGCCAACGGCCAAGTCTCCGGCCTGCCTGGTGCAGACCAGTACTCACTGTGCCTGGCTGGCGATTGCGCCTCAATGAGCGGCGGCTACGACAGCATCTGGCTGCAACAAGGCGGCCAGGGCAACCCATGGATCTTCAGCCGCAATGACAAGCAGCTGGAAATTTTCCAGGCAATCAACACGTCCCAGGCCGACGAAGTCCCTTCGTTTACCCCGGGACCGCGCCAGTGGCTGCTGGAAAAACAGTGATTCGTGGTAGGGGCCGGCTTGTGCGGGAGCTGGCTTGCCTTCGATAGCAGTACCTCTGTGTCACTGACTCACCGAGCTGCCTGCATCGCGGGCAAGCCCGCTCCCACATTTTAATCGCGTGTCAGCCTTTCAGGATCGCGGCATAGCCTTCGCGATAGCTTGGATAGGTCGGCGCCCAGCCCAACGCCCTGGCCCGTGCATTGCTGCACTGCTTGCTGCCCGTGCGCCGCACACTGGCGTCTTCGGCCCATTCGGTCACCCCAAGGTATTCCCGCAGCCAGCCCACGACTTCAGCCAGCGGCGCAGGCGCATCGTCCACACCGATATAGACCTTGTCCAACGCACCACCCCGCTCCACATGCAGCAGCAGGAAGGCCAACAACCCTGCCGCATCATCGACATGGATTCGGTTGCCATACAACGGTGGCTCGACTGCCACGCGATAGCCCTGGCGCACCTGGCTCAACAACCACTCACGCCCGGGCCCGTAGATACCGGTCAAACGTATGGTCGTGGCGGGGATACCGCTGTCGAACGCCACTTGCTCGGCTTCCAGCATCACCTGCCCGGAATAGCCGACGGCCTGGGTGGGTGAAGTCTCATCGACCCACTCACCGCTTTGCTGCCCGTAAACGCTGCTGCTGGACACAAATAGCAACTGCTTGGGTTGCTGGCCGTAGTCGTCGAGCCACTCCAGCACGTGCTGCAAGCCTTCGACATAGGCTTTGCGATAACCGGCCTCATCGTGCTCGGTCGCAGCCGCGCAATACACCAGGTAGTCCACACCGCCGATTGGCCAGGTATCAGGGCAGTCCTTTTTGAACAGGTCGCCGGCGATGCCGATCACCCCTTGCGGCAAGCGCGCGACATTGCGTCGCAAGCCATGCACCTCCCAGCCCGCAGCCAGCAATTGACTCGCCAGCCGGCTACCCACATCACCACAACCGGCAATCACCACAGAAGGCGCAGACATCACAAAACTCCGTTCTCAAAGGTCTAGATTAGCCCTCGCAGGTGACCAGCGGCCAGAAAAAGCACAAATAAAGTTACTGTATTACTTCTGTTAACAAGAATTACTTGCAATAATAACCGCCCCTTTGTCCTCGGCCTTCCTCCGGCCTGGCAGGACAATTACTTATTTTCAACTCTCAGGTCCGGCCAGCATGACACGCAATAACCTCCCCGCTTCGCCAACCAAGCCTCACAGCCCGTCCCGCGCCTGGCGTGCGATTGCTGCGGTGCTGTTCAGCGCCTTGCTGGCACCGACCGCCGCTTTCGCCGATGCCACGGCCCCGGCCACCCCGCCTGCCGCCGCTGTGTCGACCCCGGCCGCAGCCCCCGCACCTGAACAAAATGCCGCTGCACCTGCCGCCCCTGCAGCCACGGCTCCAGTCGCGACCGAGGGTGTTACCCCGGAAGGTGAAACCGGCCTGGTCCTGGAGGAAGACAACACCCTGGGCATGGCCCACGACTTGTCGCCATGGGGCATGTACCAAAACGCCGACATTATCGTGAAGATCGTGATGATCGGCCTGGCCATCGCCTCGATCATCACCTGGACCATCTGGATCGCCAAGGGCTTCGAGCTGCTGGGCGCCAAGCGCCGCCTGCGCACTGAAATCGCCAACCTGAAAAAAGCCACCACCCTCAAAGAGGCCAGCGAAAGCGCGGCCATCAAGGGCACCCTGGCGCACCTGCTGGTGCACGACGCGCTGGAAGAAATGCGCCTGTCGGCCAACACCCGCGAAAAGGAAGGCATCAAGGAGCGCGTGAGCTTCCGCCTCGAACGCCTGGTGGCGGCCTGTGGCCGGAACATGAGCAGCGGCACCGGCGTGCTGGCAACCATCGGTTCTACTGCGCCGTTCGTCGGTCTTTTCGGTACCGTCTGGGGCATCATGAACAGCTTCATCGGCATCGCCAAGACCCAGACCACCAACCTCGCCGTCGTTGCCCCCGGCATCGCCGAAGCCCTGCTGGCAACGGCCCTGGGTCTGGTCGCGGCGATTCCTGCGGTGGTGATCTACAACGTATTCGCCCGCTCGATCGCCGGCTACAAGGCCCAGGTATCGGATGCTTCGGCAGAAGTCCTGTTGCTGGTCAGCCGTGACCTCGATCACCTGCCTACCGAGCGCAGCTCGCAACCGCACATGGTGAAAGTGGGGTAATCGGCCATGGGCCTGCATTTGAATCAAGGCGACGACGAGCTCGTCGAGAACCACGAAATCAACGTCACGCCGTTTATCGACGTGATGCTGGTGCTGTTGATCATCTTCATGGTGGCAGCCCCCTTGGCCACGGTGGATATAAAGGTCGACCTCCCCGCCTCCAGCGCGAAACCCGCGCCCCGGCCGGAGAAACCGGTGTTCCTCAGCGTCAAGGCTGACCAGCGCCTGTTCCTGGGCGAAGAAGAAGTCAAATCCGAAACCCTCGGCGCGGTGCTCGATGCCCGGACCCAGGGCAAGAAAGACACGACGATCTTCTTCCAGGCCGACAAGGGCGTGGACTACGGCGACCTGATGAGCGTGATGGATGCCCTGCGGGCAGCCGGCTACCTCAAGGTGGGTCTGGTCGGACTTGAGACGGCAGCCAAGAAATGATCACGACGCGCCACAAACTGACGCGTTATGGCACCAGCCTCGCCGTCGTGCTGGGCGTCCACGCCATCGCGATCATCATCGCGTACCAGTGGTCGGCGCCACATAGGGTGCAGTTGCCACCGGCGGCCATGGTCATCGACCTGGCACCGATGCCTGCCCCACCACCTCCGGCACCGCCGAAGGTGGTGACGCCACCACAGCCGCCGGCACCGGTGGAAGAGTTGCCTTTGCCGAAACTGGCCGAGGCACCGAAACCCACGATTTCCGTACCCAAGCCGGTCAAGCCAAAGCCCAAGCCACAGCCGCCCAAGCCTGAGAAAAAGGTCGAGCCGCCCAAGGAAAAGCCTTCCGAGGATCCGCCAAGCGAAAGCCCGGCGAATAACGCGCCTTCGGAAAAATCGGCCCAACCGCAACCCGGCCCTTCGCCGGCGCAGGTCGCGGCCAAGGCAACGTGGGAAAGCACGCTGCTGGGTCACCTGGCCAAATACAAGAAGTACCCGCCAGGCGCCCAGGCCCGTGGCAAGGAAGGCTTGAACCGCTTGCGGTTCGTGGTGGATGCCGAAGGCAAGGTGCTGTCTTATGAACTGGTAGGCCGCTCCGGCAACGCCGACCTGGACCGTGCGACCCTGGAAATGATCCGTCGCGCCCAGCCGCTGCCCAAGCCACCGGCCGATATGTTGAAAAACGGCAGCATCGAAATCGTTGCTCCGTTTGTCTACAACATCGAGAAGCGCCGCCGCTAAACCCTGGAGGTACGGACTTGCCCGCGATAGCGCTGTAACAGTCGACATCTATGACTGACATACCGCCATCGCGGGCAAGCCCGCTCCCACACAAAGCTGCCAACCCCCTTAAGCAAAATCCCCCGCATAAACCGCTCAATCCCCACTCCAGTTCTGATAACGTGCGCCTATCGATTGCAGCCGGTATGCTTGGCCCGCAACCTCATGGACGCCCGCTATGACTCTTACAGAATTACGCTACATCGTGACCCTCGCCCAAGAGCAACACTTCGGCCATGCCGCCGAACGTTGCCATGTCAGCCAGCCGACGCTGTCGGTGGGCGTGAAGAAGCTTGAAGACGAACTCGGTGTGCTGATTTTCGAGCGCAGCAAAAGCGCCGTGCGCCTCACCCCGGTAGGCGAAGGCATTGTGGCCCAGGCCCAGAAGGTGCTGGAGCAGGCCCAGAGCATTCGTGAACTGGCCCAGGCCGGCAAGAACCAACTGACCGCCCCACTCAAGGTCGGCGCGATCTACACCGTCGGGCCGTACCTGTTCCCGCACCTGATCCCGCAACTGCACCGCGTCGCACCGCAGATGCCGCTGTATATCGAAGAGAACTTCACCCACGTGCTGCGCGACAAGCTGCGCAACGGTGAGTTGGACGCGATCATCATCGCCCTGCCGTTCAATGAAGCCGACGTGCTGACGTTGCCGCTCTACGACGAGCCGTTCTACGTGCTGATGCCTGCATCCCACCCGTGGACCCAAAAAGATACGATCGACGCCGGCCTGCTCAACGACAAGAGCCTGCTGCTGCTGGGTGAAGGCCACTGCTTCCGCGACCAGGTACTGGAAGCCTGCCCGACCCTGACCAAGGGCAATGATGGCGTCAAGCACACCACCGTAGAGTCCAGTTCACTGGAGACCATTCGCCATATGGTGGCGTCCGGCCTGGGCATCTCGATCCTGCCGTTGTCGGCCGTGGACAGCCATCACTACGCTGCCGGCGTGATCGAAGTACGTCCGCTCACCCCGCCCGTGCCATTCCGCACCGTGGCGATTGCCTGGCGTGCCAGTTTCCCGCGCCCGAAAGCGATTGATATCCTCGCCGATTCGATCCGCCTGTGTTCGGTGGCCAAGCCGCCTGCTGCGAGCTAAGTAAGCGTATGACTGAGCTGTCACAGGTGTCGGTGACGGCACTCAAGGGTGTCGGTGAGGCCATGGCCGAGAAACTGGCCAAGGTTGGCCTGGAAAACCTCCAGGACGTGCTCTTTCACCTGCCCCTGCGCTATCAGGACCGCACCCGCGTCGTGCCCATCGGCCATCTGCGCCCTGGGCAGGATGCCGTGGTCGAAGGCACCGTCAGCGGTGCCGATGTGGTGATGGGCAAGCGGCGCAGCCTGGTGGTGCGCCTGCAGGACGGCACTGGTGGCCTGAGCCTGCGCTTCTATCACTTCAGCAACGCGCAAAAGGAAGGCCTCAAGCGCGGCACCCGCGTGCGTTGCTACGGTGAAGCACGGCCGGGAGCCTCGGGCCTGGAAATCTACCACCCTGAGTACCGTGCCATTACCGGCGACGAACCGCCGCCGGTAGACACCACACTCACCCCCATCTACCCGCTCACCGAAGGCCTGACGCAACAGCGCCTGCGCCAGTTGTGCATGCAGACCCTGACCCTGCTCGGCCCCCAGAGTCTGCCCGACTGGCTGCCGCAAGAGCTGGCCCGCGACTACCAGTTAGCACCGCTGGATGATGCGATCCGCTACCTGCACCACCCACCGGCCGATGCCGATGTCGATGAACTGGCCCTGGGTCATCATTGGGCCCAGCATCGCCTGGCCTTTGAGGAGTTGCTGACCCACCAACTGTCCCAGCAGCGCCTGCGCGAAAGCATGCGTTCCCTGCGTGCGCCGGCCATGCCCAAGGCCACGCGCCTGCCCGCACAATACCTGGCCAACCTCGGCTTTGCGCCGACCGGCGCGCAGCAACGGGTGGGCAATGAAATCGCCTACGACCTGAGCCAGAAAGAACCAATGTTGCGCCTGATCCAGGGCGATGTCGGCGCCGGCAAGACGGTGGTCGCCGCCCTGGCCGCGCTACAGGCCCTGGAGGCCGGTTATCAAGTGGCCTTGATGGCACCGACCGAGATCCTCGCCGAACAGCACTTCATCACCTTCAAGCGCTGGCTCGAACCCCTGGGCCTGGACGTGGCGTGGCTGGCGGGCAAGCTCAAGGGCAAGAACCGCAGCGCCGCCCTGGAACAGATCGCCGCCGGCGCACCGATGGTGGTGGGCACCCACGCGCTGTTCCAGGACGAAGTGAAATTCAAGAACCTGGCCCTGGTGATCATCGACGAGCAGCACCGTTTCGGTGTGCAACAACGTCTGGCCCTGCGCGAAAAAGGCGTGGGCGGGCGGATGAACCCGCACCAGTTGATCATGACCGCCACACCGATCCCGCGCACACTGGCCATGAGTGCCTACGCCGACCTCGACACCTCGATTCTCGATGAACTGCCGCCCGGCCGCACCCCGGTCAACACCGTGCTGGTCACCGACACCCGACGGGTCGAAGTGATCGAACGGGTACGCGACGCCTGCGCGCAAGGACGCCAGGCCTATTGGGTGTGCACACTGATCGAAGAGTCGGAAGAACTGACCTGCCAGGCCGCCGAAACCACCTACGAAGACCTCACCAGCGCCTTGGGCGAACTCAAGGTCGGGCTGATTCACGGTCGCATGAAGCCTGCAGAAAAGGCCGCGGTGATGGCCGAGTTCAAGGCTGGCAATCTGCAATTGCTGGTGGCGACTACAGTGATCGAAGTCGGCGTGGATGTGCCCAACGCCAGCTTGATGATCATCGAAAACCCCGAGCGCCTGGGCCTGGCGCAACTGCACCAACTACGCGGCCGTGTTGGCCGGGGCAGTGCCGCCAGCCACTGCGTACTGCTCTACCATCCGCCGTTGTCGCAGATTGGCCGCCAGCGCCTGGGGATCATGCGCGAGACCAACGATGGCTTTGTGATTGCCGAAAAGGATCTGGAGTTACGTGGCCCTGGCGAGATGCTCGGCACCCGCCAGACCGGATTGCTGCAATTCAAGGTGGCCGACCTGATGCGCGATGCCGATCTGTTGCCCGCCGTGCGCGACGCTGCCCAGGCCCTGCTGGAGCGCTGGCCGCACCACGTCAGCCCGCTGCTGGATCGCTGGCTGCGCCACGGCCAGCAATACGGCCAGGTCTGACAGACCGCCTTCGCCGGCGATAGCGCCCGAAACGCCATTACAGGCCTTAGAGCCAACACCATCACAAACCACAGTTAGACCCCCCTCAGCCGGACCAAGCTGGTTATACTCCAAACAAATGTAAGAAATTGGATCCGGCCATGTCAGAAGTTGCCCACGCCACAGCCCCGCCGAGCGCCCCCTCGGTCATTCGGGACCTGCTCGCAAAACTTGCCATCAGCTACACGCAAGTCACCGAACACCCAGGCCTGAACCCGGCCCGAAAGGTTCAAGCAGTGCTGCTCGATGACGCGGTAGGTGCGCTGATGGTGCTGTTTCCCCAGAGCCAGTTGCTGGATCTCAACCGCCTTACCGAACTGACCGGCCGCAACCTGACCGCCGTATCGCCGGAACGCCTGGAACGCATGCTCGGCAAACACAGCCTGAGCCTGCTGCCCGGCCTGCCGCCGCTGACCAGCTCGCCGTGCCTGTACGAAGAAAGCCTGCTGCGCGAACCGACCCTGCTGGTGCATTCGGGCGAAGCCACGGTGTTGCTGGAGATCGCCAGTGAAGACTTCAAACGTATGCTGAGCAAAGCCAGTGCCGCCAATTTCGGCGAGCCCTTGAGCAGTATCCGGCCCAACTTCGACCGCCCCAACGACGACCGCGACGAGATCTCCCAGGCGATGCAGGCGTTTACCGCCCGCCGCATTCAGCAACGCCTGGAAGCCACCATCGAAATCCCGCCGCTGGCCGATACCGCGCAGAAGATCATCAAGCTCCGGGTTGACCCTAACGCGACCATCGATGACATCACCGGCGTGGTCGAGACCGACCCGGCCCTGGCCGCACAAGTGGTGAGCTGGGCGGCTTCACCGTACTACGCCTCGCCGGGCAAGATCCGCTCGGTGGAAGATGCGATTGTGCGCGTGCTGGGCTTCGACCTGGTGATCAACCTGGCCTTGGGCCTGGCGCTGGGCAAGACCCTGAGCCTGCCCAAGGACCATCCGCAACAGGCCACGCCCTACTGGCACCAGTCGATCTACACCGCGGCAGTGATCGAAGGCCTGACCCGCGCCATGCCGCGCACGCAGCGCCCGGAAGCCGGCCTGACCTACTTGGCGGGCCTGCTGCACAACTTTGGCTATCTGTTGCTGGCCCATGTCTTCCCGCCACATTTCTCGCTGATCTGCCGGCACCTGGAGGTCAACCCGCACCTGTGCCACAGCTACATCGAACAACACTTGCTGGGGATCAGTCGCGAGCAGATCGGTGCCTGGTTGATGCGTTACTGGGATATGCCGCAAGAGCTGTCCACGGCCCTGCGCTTCCAGCACGACCCGAGCTACGACGGCCAATACGCCGAATACCCGAACCTGGTGTGCCTGGCGGTGCGTCTGTTGCGCGGGCGCGGGATAGGCTCCGGGCCGCAAGCCGAGATCCCGGACGAGCTGCTGGAGCGTCTGGGCCTGAGCCGGGACAAGGCGGAGGATGTGGTGAGCAAGGTGTTGGATGCCGAGGTGTTGTTGCGCGAATTGGCGTCACAGTTCAGCCAGGGATAAACCCGGCACCTGTTGTGCTGCTATCGCCGGCAAGCCGGCTCCTACAGGATTGCTATTGTAGGAACCGGCTTGCCGGCGATGAGTGCAGCTCGGTCTGACTGAACAGCTTCAGGCCTTCTTTTTCTTCGGCTTCAGATACTTGGTCAAACCCTGGAACCACATCACCAGGGCCGGGTTGCCCTTGATCTGGATCGACTTGTCCTGAATCCCCGTCATGAACGCCAGTTGCTTGTTCTTCGCCTGCATCGTGGCGAAGCCGTAGGCGGCGTCTTTGAAGGCGATGGCAAACGCAGGCTCCGGGTGGACGCCCGAGCGGCTGGTGATGCGCTGGTCTTTGACGATGAAGTGACGGGCAACCTTGCCGTCGAGGGTCTGCAGCTGGAACGCCAGGTCCTTGTCACCCAACTGTTGTTGGAACGCGGGGTTGTTGCGGCTGGCTTTGGCCATCATCAGGCCCAGCACCCACAGAAGAAAACGAAATTTCATGCACACGGCCTCAGTGTAGTTATTGGGTGGCCGCAGCAGTTTAACGATTTGTGCGCGCAACGCTACCGATCTCCCGCGTTAGCAGGAGATCGGCTGGCGTTTGCCGCTTATAGCAACAACTTGCCTTATACGCTGCACACCCACCTGTTGCAGATCTTTCTCGTAAGCCTGGATGAAGTTGTTCAGGTCTTCGCTGGCCTTGCGGTCGGCCACAAGCTTGGTGAACGCGCTCTGATAGCACTGTTGGGACGCCTTGGCGTACACGGTGCTGCGGTCGATGTCGGAGGCGCTTTTGTTGAAGTCGGTGGCGCGTTGTTCGCCAAGGGGTGGAGCGTACCGTATGAAGTCTGCGTCGAAATCCGCCTCCATCCCGAAGGTGGCGAAACGCTGGTGTACACCGACGAGCACCTGATGATACGACCCAAAAAAGTGGGCACCCGACCGCATCGGCGTGCCCATTTTTAATATTTCTCAGCTTTCAAGGTGCTGAGACTTCAATCCGTTGTTTCAGCCTCGTTCTGCTTCAGAACCACCAAGGTATTGATAACTTTATTCATGCTTGCGTAGCGCTTTTCGATAGCATCCAGGCGACTCTCGGTAGTCATCTCTTCCGTTGTCGCCAGGGCGACATAAGGTCTGTAAATTATATCGTAGCGCTTTGCGATATCTTGTATTTGTTTCTCTGCAGCATCCTGCGTCTTTTCAATATACTCCAAACGTGCACTGTCAGTAGTTGACGCATCGGGGCTTTTAGCAACAGCCTGCGCATTTGGCCCTGAGTTGATCGAGATGATTTGGTTGGCGAGTAGTTCCAACTTTATTTCGGCGTCTTCCAGGCGGGCGGCCGTTTTTTGCTGGGCCGTCGCGGCCGGATTGACCGTGCCTGTCGTACCGTCCGCATTACGCTTTGTAGCACCGGGCATTTCGGACTGCGCCTTGATCCTTTCGGAGACCGCAGTAGAAACTGCATATTCAGCTGCGGTGAACGGAATATTGACCAGCCCGCGGACACCCGCTCCGACCAGCGACTCACGGGCAGTCGCCCCGATCGAGGATCGAATCGGAAAAGCGTCACGTTCAGCCAATTGACCTAAGGTGACCAAGTCCTTGGAGGCCTGTTGAGCACTTCCGTTGTTTCTGATGGGAAGGTTCGGCTTTTGGTTTGGTTTTGAGTCCGGCTTTTGGTTTGTTTTTGAGTCCGACTTTTGGTTTGTTTTTGAGTCCGACTTTTGGTTTGTTTTTGAGTCCGACTTTCGACCTGATTTTTGGCCTCTAAAACCGCCCTTCCTCAAAGTCCCACGCTTGTAACGCTCATGGTCACTTCCCGGCGGATACTTAAACGCCTTTGTCGCCTGATCATCCGGATGCATCCCTACTGGTGGATCACTTATTAGTCCCGCGGGCACGGGCAGTTGTTGCGTCTGCACATCGGGTTTTACATAAGGCAAATTCAGTAAAGCATCGGATTGACTGGATAACTTCATACGTTCTCACCTTTAACTAATATAGTTTTAGAGAGAGCTCCCTGCAGTCTCGCCGTTAAGTGGCACTACACAAAAAACAGTTCCAACCCTAATAGCTAAAGTCGTGAAATAAATCATCGAAAACCTGGACCGTAGTTAAGATTCATAAACCCAACATGCGGCCATCCGCACACAACACTAAACCGTTTGATATATAGCAATAATTAGTTCCGTTTAAATTACGACAAAACTTCAAGACACGCCCAATAAAAATGGGCACCCGAACCAGTCGGCGTGCCCATTTTTCATACCTCCCCGCCTCCCTTCGAGACGGTGCCGCGCTTACTTACGGGTTGACGCTGTCTTTAAGGAAGGTCTGAAGTAAGCAGCCGTTTTTAACGGCCTCGCTGTCTGAGGTTCAAAAAACACCGACTTAATCGAAAATCAGACCTTTCCTCCTGTCAGTTCACTGTTTTTTGCGGAATAGCACCTTTTCAGGGCTCATTGTCCACATCACAGGCGCACCTCGCCTGCATTCAACAGTCGTTTTCGCATCATCCACAGGTTCGATAAGGCAAACAGTGTGGTCTGCTGCGCGGTGTTTTTCACCAAGCCTCGGAAGCGGACTTTCGTATAACCAAACTGGCGCTTGATCACCCTGAATGGATGCTCAACCTTGGCCCGGACTTGAGCTTTCGCGTATTCGATTTTGCGGCGCATGCGACCGATCAGGCTCTTTTTTGCATGCTTCTTATAGCTGCTGGGGCGCGCTGCGATCGACCAGATCATCTGGCGATGTTGATGCTCCGCACGCTTCTCCACGCCGGTGTAACCGGCATCGCCAGAGACGTAAGTTTCCTCGCCATGCAGCAACTGATCGACCTGAGTCACGTCCGCCACATTCGCCGCCGTGCCCACCACGCTATGTACCAGACCGGATTCAACATCGACACCGATGTGCGATTTCATCCCGAAATAGTACTGATTTCCTTTCTTTGTCTGGTGCATTTCGGGGTCGCGTTTACCGTCCTTGTTCTTGGTCGAACTGGGCGCATGAATGATCGTCGCATCGACCACAGTTCCCTGACGCAGCAGCAAACCTCGGTCGCCCAAATAGCCGTTGATGACCTGCAAAATCCCACCGGCCAGCTCATGTTTTTCCAACAGCCGGCGGAAGTTGAGGATCGTGGTTTCATCCGGAATCCGATCCAAATGCAGCCCGGCAAACTGGCGCAGAATCGTGGTTTCGTAGAGGGACTCTTCCATCGCCGGATCGCTGTAGCCGAACCAGTTTTGCATCAGATGAACCCGCAGCATGGCCATCAACGGATACGCCGGACGACCGCCTTCACCCTTCGGATAATGCGGCTCGATCAACGCAATCAGGCCTTTCCAGGGCACGACCTGATCCATCTCAATCAGGAAACGCTCACGGCGGGTCTGCTTACGTTTGCCTGCGTACTCGGCATCAGCGAAAGACATTTGCTTCATCGGGGCTCAACCGTTCAGTTCGTGGGACAGCCGTATCTCACCAGATTTGGAAGTCTTTTTCAGAGTTTCCTTAAGCGACTTGCCCGGTTTGAACGCCACGGTGTTGCTCGCCTTGATTTTCACCGGCTCGCCGGTTTGCGGGTTTTTGCCGGTGCGGGCGCCACGGTGGCGTTGCAGGAAGGTGCCGAAACCAACCAGGGTGACGCTGTCCTTGCGGTGCAAGGCGCCAGTGATTTCTTCAAGAACGGCGTTGAGGACGCGATTGGCCTGTTCTTTGGTCAGGTCTGCTTTTTCTGCAATGGCGGCTGCGAGTTCTGGTTTACGCATAGGTGAAGCCTCTTTGACGGTTTTTTGTTGTTATGTCCGTGCTGCTCTCTGCTGGAGCAGCGCCAAGGCGCCGCAGGCTCTACTCTGCGGCAGACGGGAGTGAGGATGGCATGCCATTGGTGCCTGCGCCAGTCTCGCAGCGACCTTTCTAGGGCCAAACCGGTGCTTATTCCGACAGAACGACCGCTGTTTACGCCAGCAGTGGCGGAAGTTCCTTGTTCAGGGCCAGTTTTTCCATGACCGCGGTGCCGGTCAGCGCATAGCCCAGCAGGCGTCCACTGGCATCGCGGCACAAGGCCTTGATGTCGCCACCCTGCCCTTCGACGCTCCACACGCCTTCAGTGCCCCGTGGCGGTGGCGAGACCACCAGCGGGCATGCCGGGGTTTTCACGGTGACCGGCATCGGCCCGTAGTTGACCGCCGTAGCGTTGCCCGCCAGGGTCTGGGCCAGGGCGCGAGCACAGCTCATCAGTGGCATGACGTACAGCAGGTTCAAGCCATCGACCTCAGCGCAGTCGCCCAGGGCGTAGATATTGGCGTGGGAGGTCTTGAGGTGGCGGTCGACCATGATCCCGCGGTTGACTTGCAGGCCGGCTGCGGCCGCCAGGTCCACCCGGGGACGCAGGCCGATGGCAGACACCACCAGGTCGCATTCGATCACCGTGCCATCGGACAGGTGGGCTTCCAGGCCTTCAGCCGTGCGCTGCAGCCGATTGAGCACCGGCCCCAGGTGGAAACGCGCGCCCAGGCCTTCCAGCCCGGCCTGCACCGCTGCAGCCGCCGCCGGGTGCAGCAGGGTCGGCATGACTTGCTCGCACGGCGCCACCAGGTCGATGGTGTAGCCGCCAAGAATCAGGTCGTTGGCAAATTCGCAGCCGATCAGGCCAACCCCCAGCAGCAGCACGCGGCGCTTGCCAGCGGCGGCGTGGCGAAAGCGCGCGTAGTCTTCCAGGTCGTTGATCGGGAAAATCAGTTCAGCGGCATCGCCCTCGATGGGCACCTGCACGGTCTGGGCCCCCCAGGCGAGGATCAGGTCGCGATAGGCCACCGCCTCCTCGCCGATCCACAGGCGCTTGTGGCCAGGGTCGATCCCACTGATTCGGGTATGGGTGCGCACCTCAGCCTTGAGTTGCTCGGCCATGGCGCCAGGAGTCGCCATGCTCAGGCCATCGGCATCCTTGTTTTTGCCAAAGCCGGTGGAGAGCATGGGCTTGGAGTAGGAACGCCCGTCATCGGCGGTGATCAGCAACAGCGGGGTTTCGCTATCGAGCTTGCGAAACTCCCGGGCCAGGTTGTAACCGGCCAAACCTGTACCGATGATCACGACAGGTACGCTCATTCCATTCTCCTTGTAGTACGTTTCTTAAATTCAGCGAATCAACCGATTTCGATCATTTCGAAATCCATTTTGCCGACGCCGCAGTCCGGGCACAGCCAGTCTTCCGGAACGTCCTGCCACAGAGTGCCTGGGGCGATCCCGTCATCCGGCCAACCATCCTTCTCGTCATAGATCAGGCCACAGACTACACATTGCCACTTCTTCATTACTTGCTTCCTCAGGGTCCAGGCGTACTGGCCGACAGTCGATAGATCCAGCATTGCCGTCCGGCTCAGGGCGTTTTGTACTGATCGGGGCGCCCAGATGCAAGCACGTTCGACCCAATGTCCCGGCGCACCCCGGCAACAATCCAGGCTGCCATGGTAAGCTCGGCGCCTCATTAACTGCCAATAATGACTCCCCGTGCCGCATTCGATTGCTGTTCCCGATGCCTGCCAATGGCTGAACCAGAGCCTTCTGCGCCCCCTGCCCGCGCCTCCTGCCCTCGACTGGCTGTTCGATGAGGGCTCCCTGACCCGCCGCCTGACACACCTGTCCCACGATGGTTTCAGTGTCACGCCCGTGTACGAAGGCTGGCAGCCCCTGCGAGATGACGAATGCGCCGCCCTCGACCTCCCAGCGGCCAGTATTGGCTGGGTACGCGAGGTGTATTTGCGCGGTCATGGCCAGGCCTGGGTGTTCGCCCGCAGCGTCGCGGCGCGCAGTGCCTTGCAGGGAGACGGTTTGCAGATGGATGCGTTGGGCAGTCGCTCCCTGGGTGAGTTGCTGTTTTGTGACCAGGCCTTCACCCGTCAGGCCATCGAAGTCTGCCACTACCCACGCGCCTGGCTGCCGACGGCGAATCAGGCCAGTGGTTTGTGGGCACGGCGCTCGCGCTTTGATCGCGGGGCGTTGAGTGTCCTGGTGGCGGAAGTGTTCCTGCCGAGCCTGTGGCAAGCCGTGCATCAATCTGCGGAGAATTGCTGATGTACCAGCGCCTGCTCCAATCCCTGAACCATCTGAACCCAAGGGCCTGGGACTTCGTGCAACTGACACGGATGGACAAGCCCATCGGCATCTACCTGTTGCTGTGGCCCACCCTGTGGGCGCTGTGGATTGCCGGCAAGGGCTCGCCTTCGTTGAGCAATATCGTGATTTTTGTCCTCGGCGTGACCCTGACCCGGGCCGCCGGCTGCGTGATCAATGACTGGGCCGACCGCAAGGTCGACGGCCACGTAAAACGCACTGCGCAACGCCCGCTGGCGAGCGGCAGGATCAGTTCCAAAGAGGCCCTGGTGTTCTTTGCGGTGCTGATGGCCATCAGTTTCCTGCTGGTGCTGCTGACCAACGCCGCCACCATCTGGCTGTCCCTGGGCGGTCTGGCGCTGGCCGTCAGCTATCCGTTCATGAAGCGCTACACCTATTACCCCCAAGTGGTGCTGGGCGCGGCGTTTTCCTGGGGCATGCCCATGGCGTTTACTGCCGAGACCGGCAGCCTGCCGGCCATTGCGTGGTTGCTGTACATCGCCAACCTGCTGTGGACAGTGGCCTACGACACCTATTACGCGATGACCGACCGCGATGACGATCTGAAGATCGGCGTCAAATCCACCGCGATCCTGTTTGGCGATGCCGACCGGATCATCATCCTCACCTTGCAAGGGCTGGCGCTGCTCTGCCTGTTGCTGGCAGGTTCGCGCTTCGAGCTGGGCGCCTGGTTCCACCTGGGATTGGTGGCGGCAGCCGGGTGTTTTGCCTGGGAGTTCTGGTACACCCGGGATCGGGACCGGATGAAGTGCTTCAAGGCGTTTTTGCACAACCATTGGGCCGGGTTGGCGATTTTTGTCGGCATTGTGGCTGACTACGCCTTTCGATAACGCCCTGTACCGTGTAGGAGCCGGCTTGCCGGCGATGGCGGCTATGAAACCACCGCAGGGCCGTTGGCCTCATCGCCGGCAAGCCGGCTCCTACAAGGGAGCTCAGGGCTTGGCGATCTTCCAGGCGCCATCCATTTTGCCGTCACCGGTCGCATCGCCAGCCTTCTTGTCGGCAATGAAGGTGTACAGCGGCTTGCCGTCATAGGCCCATTGGCTGGTGTTGTCGTCACGGGTGATAACAGTCCATTCGCCCATCGACTTATCGGTGGACTCGGCCTTCAACGGCGGCCAGTTGGCGGCGCACTTGTCATTGCACTTGGACTTGCCGCCCGCATCCTTGGCGAAGGTGTAGAGCGTCATGCCCTTGTGATCCACCAACATCCCGTCTTTAGTCATTGCTGGCTCTGCCGCAAACGCCAGTGCGGGCAGCGTCAACGCCGTCGTGACCAGCAGGGCTTTCCAGGAAAAAATACGTTGAGTCATCGGAGCCTTCCTTTTGCGGTTGTCAGGATTCGGACTCAAAGCGTAGTTCAGGACCCGACTGATTGCGCATGCCAGTAAAATACTGTCACACGACTGCAATAATTCCGTTATCTAATGCGGCGCAAGACAGTTAAATGACAAGAGGACTTAGCATGGTTGGCAGGAGCATTCTGATCGTTGACGACGAAGCGCCCATTCGCGAAATGATCGCCGTTGCGTTGGAAATGGCCGGCTATGACTGCCTGGAGGCAGAGAACTCCCAGCAGGCCCACGCCATTATCGTCGACCGCAAGCCGGACCTGATCCTGCTGGACTGGATGCTGCCCGGCACCTCCGGCATCGAGTTGGCCCGGCGCCTCAAGCGCGATGAGCTGACCGGGGATATCCCGATCATCATGCTCACCGCCAAGGGCGAAGAGGACAACAAGATCCAGGGTCTGGAAGTCGGTGCCGATGACTACATCACCAAGCCATTTTCCCCACGGGAACTGGTCGCTCGCCTGAAGGCCGTACTGCGCCGCGCCGGCCCGACCGATGGCGAGGCCCCGATTGAAGTCGGCGGCCTGCTGCTGGACCCGATCAGCCATCGCGTGACCATCG
Source organism: Pseudomonas fluorescens (assembly GCF_000730425.1). NCBI lineage: Bacteria > Pseudomonadati > Pseudomonadota > Gammaproteobacteria > Pseudomonadales > Pseudomonadaceae > Pseudomonas > Pseudomonas fluorescens. The sequence goes on from NZ_CP008896.1 coordinate 3,715,832, forward strand.
ATGGCAAGCCTGCCGAGATGGGCCCTACCGAATACCGCCTGCTGCAGTTCTTCATGACCCACCAGGAACGCGCCTACACCCGTGGGCAACTGCTGGACCAGGTGTGGGGCGGCAACGTGTATGTCGAGGAACGCACCGTGGACGTGCATATCCGCCGCCTGCGCAAAGCCTTGGGCGATGCCTACGAGAATCTGGTACAAACCGTGCGCGGTACCGGCTATCGGTTTTCCACCAAAGGCTGAGCCAGCCCTATCCAGACTTAACAGCCGACAAGGACGCATGGTCAAGTGAATCAAAACTGGCATGGCACCCTGATCCGCCACATGCTCTTGCTGGTCACCGGCTGCCTGTTGGTCGGCCTGATCAGCGGCTACTACGGCTGGAGCCTGGCCATTGGCCTGGGCCTCTACCTGGGCTGGACCCTCAAGCAATTGCTGCGCCTGCACGAGTGGCTGCGCCAGCACAAACCCGATGAAGCGCCACCCGACGGCTACGGCCTGTGGGGCGAGGTGTTCGACAGCATCTACCACCTGCAACGCCGCGACCAGCGGGTGCGTGGCCGCCTGCAAGCGGTGATCGACCGGGTCCAGGAGTCGACCGCCGCGCTCAAGGACGCGGTGATCATGCTCGACAGCGACGGCAACCTGGAATGGTGGAACCGCGCCGCCGAGACCCTGCTGGGCCTCAAGACGCCCCAGGACAGCGGCCAGCCGGTGACCAACCTGGTACGCCATCCGCGCTTCAAGGAGTACTTCGAGCAGGACAACTACGAAGAAGCCCTGGAAATCCCGTCGCCCACCAATGACCGGGTGCGCATCCAGTTGTACCTCACGCGCTACGGCAACAACGAACACTTGATGCTGGTGCGCGACGTGACTCGCATCCATCAACTGGAACAGATGCGCAAGGACTTCGTCGCCAACGTCTCCCACGAGTTGCGCACGCCGCTGACGGTGATCTGTGGCTATCTGGAGACGCTGCTGGACAACGTCGAAGAGATCAACCCGCGCTGGAACCGAGCCTTGCAGCAAATGCAGCAACAGGGCTCGCGCATGCAGACCCTGCTCAACGACCTGTTGCTGCTGGCCAAGCTGGAAGCCACCGACTACCCCTCGGACAACCATCCCGTGGCCGTACAGAGCCTGCTGCAGAGCATCAAGAATGATGCCCAGGCGCTGTCCGGCGAACGCGGCCAGCAGATCACCCTGGAAGCCGACCCGTCGGTGCTGCTCAAGGGCAGCGAAGGCGAATTGCGCAGCGCCTTTTCCAACCTGGTGTTCAACGCCGTGAAGTACACCCAGGACCAAGGCACGATCCGCATCCGCTGGTGGGCCGATCCGCAGGGGGCGCACCTGAGCGTGCAGGATTCGGGGATCGGGATCGACAGCAAGCACTTGCCACGCCTGACCGAGCGCTTCTACCGCGTCGACTCCAGCCGCAACTCCAACACCGGCGGCACCGGGCTGGGCCTGGCGATCGTCAAGCATGTGTTGCTGCGCCATCGGGCCCGCCTGGAAATCAGCAGTGTGCTGGGCCACGGCAGCACCTTTACCTGCCACTTTGCGCCGACCCAGGTCACTCATTCGCAGGCCGTGGCGACAAAGGAATAATCTGAAGCCATCCCCATTCCCCTGTGAGAGCTGGCAGCCGCCACTAGGCAAGCGCCCCATCAGCCGCTACATTGCCTGACTTGTGCCCGCCCTTGAGGCACAGCCATCACCCTCTTTGAACACACGGAACCCGCAAAACCCCATCATGGACCCTTCCCCTGGTATCACCCTCGCGACACTCTTCGCCGACTTCGGCATGATTCTTTTTGCACTGATCCTGGTACTGCTCAACGGTTTCTTCGTTGCGGCGGAATTTGCCATGGTCAAACTGCGCGCTACCCGGGTCGAGGCGATCGCCCACACCAATGGCTGGCGCGGGCAGATCCTGCGCACCGTACACAACCAGCTCGACGCCTACCTGTCGGCCTGCCAGCTGGGTATCACCCTCGCCTCCCTGGGCCTGGGCTGGGTCGGTGAACCGGCCTTCGCGCATATCCTGGAGCCGCTGCTGAGCGCCATGGGCGTCGAATCGGCCGAAGTGATCAAGGGCGTGTCGTTCTTCGCCGCTTTCTTCGTGATTTCCTACCTGCACATCGTGATCGGTGAGCTGGCGCCCAAGTCCTGGGCCATTCGCAAGCCCGAGTTGCTGTCGCTGTGGACTGCGGTGCCGCTGTACCTGTTCTACTGGGCGATGTACCCGGCAATCTACCTGCTCAATGCCAGTGCCAACGCGATTCTGCGCATCGCCGGCCAGGGCGAGCCCGGTCCACACCATGAGCACCATTACAGCCGCGAAGAGCTCAAGCTGATCCTGCACTCCAGCCGTGGTCAGGACCCAAGCGACCAAGGCATGCGCGTGCTGGCCTCAGCCGTGGAAATGGGCGAACTGGAAGTCGTGGACTGGGCCAACTCCCGAGAAGACCTGGTGACCCTGGATTTCAATGCCCCGCTCAAGGAAATCCTCGCGTTGTTCCGTCGCCACAAATTCAGCCGCTACCCGGTGTACGACGCCGTGCGCGGTGAGTTTGTCGGCCTGCTGCACATCAAGGATCTGCTGCTGGAACTCGCGGCCCTGGACCATATCCCCGAGTCGTTCAACCTGGCCGAGCTGACCCGCCCGCTGGAGCGCGTCTCGCGGCACATGCCGCTGTCGCAGTTGCTGGAGCAGTTCCGCAAGGGCGGCGCGCACTTTGCCCTGGTTGAGGAGGCCGACGGCAACATCATCGGCTACCTGACCATGGAAGACGTGCTGGAAGTGCTGGTGGGCGATATCCAGGACGAACACCGCAAGGCCGAGCGCGGCATCCTCGCCTACCAGCCAGGCAAGCTGCTGGTGCGCGGAGATACGCCACTGTTCAAGATCGAGCGCCTGCTGGGCCTCGACCTGGACCACATCGAGGCCGAAACCCTCGCCGGCTTGATCTACGACACCCTGAACCGGGTGCCGGAAGAGGAAGAAGTGCTGGAAGTGGAAGGCCTGCGGATCATCATCAAGAAGATGAAAGGCCCGAAAATCGTACTGGCCAAAGTACTGATGCTCGACTGACCCCTGTAGGAGCCGGCTTGCCGGCGATAGCCTCCCCTCGGTAAAACTTGATGTACCGAGGCGCCTGGATCGCCAGCAAGCCGGCGCCTACAGGCCCGACGCAAAGTTGGGCAAGGCCTGTACCGGCTGCGTGAACTCATACGGAATCGATACCCACCCTGCGCCCGTATCGCGCTGCACCACAAAATGCAGGTGCGGCCCGCTGCTGTTGCCGGTATTACCCGACAACCCCAGAGGACTGCCCACCCCCACCCGTTGCCCGTCCCTGACGCTGACCGAACCCTGCTTGAGGTGCAGATACACACCGTGGGTGCCGTCATCGTGCAACACCCGCACGAAGTTGCCCGACGGGTCACTGCCCCGCCCCGATTGGCTGTTCTCGGTCCTCACCACCACCCCGCCCCGCGCAGCGATGATCGGCGTGCCCTCGGGCATGGCGATGTCCATGGCGTAGCGGCTCTTGACGTCGGCGTGACTGAACGTACCGCCTGGGCCCTGGGTCAGGCGGAAGGGACCGCCGCGCCAGGGCAACGGGTAGCGCTGGAACTGCGCTGGCCGCAGGTTGTGCGGCGGCTGGGGCTCAAGCACCTGGCGCTTCACCGGCACCACCCGACGCTCCTGGAACACAAACGCCTGGGCGCCGGGAGTTTTCTGGTCGCTGAAAAACACCACGCCTCGGGCATCGGTCGAACGATAGAGGGTCATGGCCAGGGTCGATGAAGCGACCGCGCACAGGCCACAAAACAACATAAAACGCACAAGCATGGGATGAACCTGCCGGGTATGACTGAACGGCAGGCTAGCAAGGGTTCATGACACTGTTGTGTGAGCCTGCGCCTCCTGTAGGAGCCGGCTTGCCAGCTCCTACAGGGATCGGGGGGTTGGTTCAGGCACCCGGCACAAAATGCTTCTGCGCCGTACCCCGGGCGATCAGCCGCGAGATGTAGTCGAGCTTCTGCGCGTCCTGGTCGATAAAGCGGAAGGTCAGTTGCAGCCAGTCGCTGTCGGGGCGTGGCTCGTAGGCGACGATGGCGTGCAGGTAGCCGTTGAGGCGGGCGGTTTCGGCGTTCTCGCCTTGCTCCAGGTCGAGCACCGCGCTTTCCAGCACTTGGGGCAGGACGTCGCCACGGCGCACCACCAGCAACGCCTCCTTGATGCTCAGCGCCTTGATCACGCATTGCTGGGTGCCGCTGGACAGGCGCAACTGGCCCTGACCACGACCGCTGGCGGCCGAAGGGGCGGCGACAGGCTGCGCGGGCGAGCTGTTGAGCAAGCCTTTGCTCGGCGCAGCCACCGGCGCCGGCTTGACCGCTTCGGGCTTGCCGCCGGTCAAGGCGCTGAGGGAATCGTTGCCAAAGGCCGAGTTCATCTTGGTCGGTGCGCTGGCCAGCAGGGCATCAAGGCGACCGATCTTGTTCAATGCCTGCTTGACCTTGTTCAGCAACTGCTCGTTGGTGAACGGCTTGCTGACGTAGCCGGAGACTCCGGCCTGAATGGCCTGGACCACGTTTTCCTTGTCGCCGCGGCTGGTGACCATGACAAACGGCATGGCCCTGAGTTGCGGCTGCTCACGGCACCAGGTCAGCAGTTCCAGGCCGGACATTTCCGGCATTTCCCAGTCGCACAACACCATGTCGAAGGTTTCGCGCATCAGGATGGCCTGGGCCTTTTTGCCGTTTACCGCATCTTCAATCTTGATGCCGGGAAAGTAGTTGCGCAGGCACTTCTTCACCAGGTCGCGAATAAACGAGGCGTCATCCACCACCAACACACTGACTTTACTCATCGACCCTTCATCCTCTCAAAACCTCGGCAAGCAAAACGCTTAACTGATGGCATCTTGCCAAAAACTCGTCAGTCACGCCGGGACTTTATGCCTGCCCGCAGCGCAAAACTCATACGCCACAAACAAAAACGCCCGACCAGAGGCCGGGCGTTTATTTCTCGGGCAATCTTACTTATCGTCAGATTCGTCCGGAACATTAGGGATTTGATCGGCCGTGCCTTCAACTTCGGCTTTCATGCGCTTGAGGCCCATGTGCCGCACGTCGGTGCCGCGCACCAGGTAAATGACCAGTTCCGAGATGTTGCGTGCGTGATCGCCGATCCGCTCCAGGGAGCGCAACACCCAGATGATGCTCAACACCCGCGAGATGGAGCGCGGGTCTTCCATCATGTAGGTCGCCAGCTCGCGCAGGGCGGTCTTGTACTCGCGGTCGATGATCTTGTCGTACTGGGCCACCGACAACGCCAGGTCGGCGTCGAAACGGGCAAAAGCATCCAGTGCGTCGCGGACCATGTTGCGCACCTGGTCGCCGATGTGGCGCACTTCCACGTAGCCACGCGGCGCTTCGCCCTCTTCGCACAACTGGATGGCGCGACGGGCGATCTTGGTGGCTTCGTCGCCGATACGCTCAAGATCGATCACCGACTTGGAAATGCTGATGATCAACCGCAGGTCGGACGCCGCCGGCTGGCGGCGGGCGAGGATGCGCAGGCATTCTTCGTCGATATTGCGTTCCATCTGGTTGATCTGGTCGTCGATCTCACGCACTTGCTGGGCAAGGCCCGAGTCAGCCTCGATCAGTGCGGTCACCGCGTCGTTGACTTGCTTCTCCACCAGACCGCCCATGGCCAGGAGGTGGCTGCGCACTTCCTCAAGCTCGGCGTTGAACTGCGCGGAGATGTGGTGGGTAAGGCCTTCTTTGCTAATCATGTTGGCGTCCTTGGAGCGTCCGGTAAGGTGCGGAGAACCGCAGCGTTCAGTGCAATCAGAACCACGGCGTCCTAGCCGTAGCGACCGGTGATGTAGTCTTCGGTCTGTTTCTTCGCCGGATTGGTGAACAGGGTATCGGTATCACCAAACTCCACCAGTTTGCCCATGTACATGAACGCGGTGTAGTCGGAAACCCGTGCCGCCTGTTGCATGTTGTGGGTCACGATGACGATGGTGAACTTGGACTTGAGCTCGTAGATCAGCTCTTCGACTTTCAGCGTCGAGATCGGATCGAGTGCCGAGCAGGGTTCGTCGAGCAGCAGCACTTCCGGCTCCACGGCGATGGTACGGGCAATCACCAGACGCTGCTGCTGGCCACCGGACAGGCCGAGTGCCGATTCGTGCAGGCGGTCCTTGACCTCGTCCCACAACGCCGCGCCTTTGAGGGCCCACTCGACCGCTTCGTCGAGGATGCGCTTCTTGTTGATGCCCTGGATGCGCAGGCCATAGACCACGTTTTCGTAGATGGTCTTGGGGAACGGGTTGGGCTTCTGGAACACCATGCCCACCCGGCGACGCAGCTCAGCCACGTCTTCGCCCTTGCGGTAGATATTGCTGCCGTAGAGATTGATCGCGCCTTCCACACGGCAACCGTCCACCAGGTCATTCATGCGGTTGAAGGTGCGCAGCAGCGTAGATTTGCCGCAACCCGACGGGCCGATGAAGGCAGTCACGCGCTGCTTGGGGATGTTCATGCTGACGTCGAACAGCGCCTGCTTCTCACCGTAGTACAGGCTCAGGCCCGGGACTTCGATGGCCACGGTTTCTTCGGCCAGGCTCAGGCTCTGCTTGTCGCGACCCAGGGCTGACATGTTGATGCCGTGGGAATGGGTTTCATGTTGCATGGGATGCTCCCTGTGCTACCAATTCGTTTCGTTGAACCGAGGCTTCATAGTGGGCCTTGCGGTTTACCTCAAATCTGTTTCCAACCCGGTTCCCTGTGGGAGCGGGCTTGCTCGCGAAAGCGTCAGGTCAGCCGACCTATCCACTACCGATACACCGCATTCGCGATCAAGCCCGCTCCCACATTGGGTCCGCGTTCAATTCAATCAGCTATCCAGCGCCTTGTACTTCTCGCGCAGGTGGTTACGAATCCATACCGCCGACAGGTTCAGCGCGGCGATCACCAGCACCAGCAGGAACGCCGTGGCGTACACCAGCGGGCGGGCCGCTTCGACGTTGGGGCTCTGGAAGCCGACATCGTAGATATGGAAGCCCAGGTGCATGATCTTCTGGTCCAGGTGCAGGTACGGGTAGTTGCCGTCCACCGGCAGCGACGGTGCCAGCTTCACCACACCCACCAGCATCAGCGGCGCCACCTCACCCGCGGCGCGGGCCACGGCGAGGATCATGCCGGTCATCATCGCCGGGCTGGCCATGGGCAGGACGATTTTCCACAGCGTTTCCGCCTTGGTCGCGCCCAGTGCCAGGGAGCCTTCACGCACCGTGCGTGGAATCCGCGCCAGGCCTTCTTCGGTGGCCACGATCACCACCGGCACAGCCAGCAGCGCCAGGGTCAGCGAGGCCCACAACAGGCCCGGTGTACCGAAGGTCGGCGCCGGCAGGGCTTCAGGGAAGAACAGACGGTCCACCGAACCACCCAGCACGTAGACGAAGAAGCCCAGGCCGAACACGCCGTAGACAATCGCCGGTACGCCCGCCAGGTTGTTCACCGCGATACGGATGACACGGGTCAAGGTGTTCTGCTTGGCGTATTCACGCAGGTAGACCGCCGCCAGTACGCCGAACGGGGTCACGATCATCGCCATGATCAGGGTCATCATCACGGTGCCGAAGATCGCCGGGAAGATCCCGCCCTCGGTGTTGGCTTCCCGTGGGTCATCGCTGAGGAATTCCCAGACCTTGCTGACATAGAAACCCATCTTGGTCAGGGTGCCCATGGCGTTCGGCTGGTAGGCGTGCACCACATGGCCAATGTTGATTTCCAGCTCTTTGCCGTTGGCATCGCGGGCAGTGAGGCTGTCGCGGTTGAACTGGGCGTGCAGGTCCGTCAGGCGTGCCTCGACAGCCTGGTAACGCGCATTCAGTTCAGCACGCTCGGCATCCATATCAGCCTGGGCGGTGGCGTCGAGCTTGCCACTGAGCTCCAGCTTGCGACCGTGCAGGCGGATACGTTCAAGGCCCGCGTTGATCGCGCCGATATCGCTCTTCTCAAGGGTCTTGAGATCGGCGGCCAGCTTGTTCACTCGCTCAACCCGCGCCTGCAGCTCTGGCCATGCAGCCTCGCCTTCGGCGACGACCTTGCCATCCTGCTTGACGTTGACCAGGGTGCCGTAGAAGTTGCCCCACTCACGGCGCTCGATGGCCATCAACTCGGCAGGCGTGGTCTGGTTGGTCAGCCACTCGCCGACGATCCAGGTGAAGTCATTGCCGTTCAAGTCACGGTTGCCGACCTTGATCAGCTCACGGGTCATGAACTCCGGACCTTCGTCCGGCACGGGCAAGCCCGCGCTTTTCAGGCGCTCACGTGGCACTTGTTCTTTCTGTACCACTTCGCCGATGACGATGTGGTTGGCCTGGCCCGGCACGTTGTAGTTGGCCTGGATCAGGTCGGCCGGCCAGAAGTGACCCAGGCCGCGCACGGCAATCACAGCCAGCAAACCAATGGTCATGATGACCGCGATGGCCACCGCGCCACCGCTGATCCAGACGCCTGGGGCGCCGCTCTTGAACCATCCATTCAGGGAGTTCTGTTTCACAGACTTCTACCTTTCTTAAAGCGACGAGTATTTCTTGCGCAGACGCTGACGGATCAGCTCGGCGAGGGTGTTCATGATGAAGGTGAACAGCAGCAGCACCAGCGCCGAGAGGAACAGCACACGGTAGTGACTGCCGCCCACTTCCGACTCGGGCATTTCCACCGCGACGTTGGCGGCGAGCGTTCGCAGGCCTTCGAACAGGTTCATCTCCATCACCGGGGTGTTACCCGTGGCCATCAGCACGATCATGGTTTCACCCACCGCGCGGCCCATGCCGATCATCAGCGCCGAGAAAATCCCCGGGCTGGCGGTGAGCAGCACCACGCGAGTCATTGTCTGCCACGGCGTGGCGCCCAGGGCCAGGGAGCCCAGGGTCAGGCCACGGGGCACGCTGAACACGGCGTCTTCGGCAATGGAGTAGATGTTCGGGATCACCGCAAAACCCATGGCCAGGCCGACCACCAGGGCGTTGCGCTGGTCGTAGGTGATGCCAAGGTCATGGGAGATCCACATGCGCATGTCGCCACCAAAGAACCAGGTTTCCAGGTACGGGCTCATGTACAACGAGAGCCAGCCCACCAACAGGATCACCGGGATCAGGATCGCGCTTTCCCAGCCGTCCGGGACCCGCAGGCGGATCGACTCAGGCAGGCGGCTGAAGATGAAACCGGCCAGCAGGATACCGATCGGCAACAGCATCAGCAGGCTGAAAATCCCCGGCAAGTGCCCTTCGACATACGGCGCCAGGAACAGGCCGGCGAAGAAGCCGAGGATCACCGTGGGCATCGCCTCCATCAACTCGATCACCGGCTTGACCTTGCGGCGCAGGCTCGGGGCCATGAAGTAGGCGGTGTAGATCGCCGCAGCGATGGCCAGCGGTGCAGCCAGCAGCATGGCGTAGAACGCGGCCTTGAGCGTACCGAAGGTCAGGGGTGCCAGGCTCATCTTGGGTTCGAAGTCGCTGTTGGCGGCGGTCGATTGCCAGACGTATTTAGGCTCGTCGTAGTTTTCGTACCAGACCTTGCTCCACAACGCGCTCCAGGACACTTCCGGGTGCGGGTTGTCGAGGGCCAATGGCTGCAACTTGCCGCCGGCCTCGACGATCACGCGGTTGGCCCGTGGCGACATGCCGAAGATGCCCTGGCCTTCGACCACCTGGTCAACCAGCAGGGTACGGTGCGCGGTGCTGTGGAACACACCGAACTTACCGGAGGCATCCAGGGCGGTGAAACCTTTGCGGCGCTCTTCGGCGGTGATTTCAACGATAGGCGTGGTGCCCATCTGGAAGGTACGGATCTGCTTGAGGAGTTGCTCGCCATCCGGGTCGCGGGCCATGAACCACTGGGCCAGGCCGCCCTTGGAGTCGCCGACAATCAGCGAAATACCACCCACCAACTGGGTGCTGGCGGTGATTTCGGCGTTGCCATCTTCCAATAATTTGTATCGACCGTTGAGGCTGTTGTCCCGCAGGCTGAACACATCGGCCAGGGCGCGGCCGTTGATCACGTACAGCCATTGCTGGCGCGGATCGACGAAGATCGCTTTCACAGGCTCAGTCATTTGCGGCAGCTCGATGCGTTTCTGCTCGCTGACCACTTCGCCGGTCATCATGTTTTCTTCACGGCTCACCGACAACACGTTCAGGTGCGAACCGGCGGAACCGGCAACGATCAGCGAGCTGTCAGTGGCGTTGAGGGCGACATGTTCCAGCGGGCGACCGGCTTCGTCGAGCACCATCGGCGCTTCGCCGTAGGGGTATTCGATCTCGGGCGAGATAGTCTTTTTGCCGTCCGGGTAGCTCACTTTATAAGAGTGGCGGAACACCAGGGACTGGCCGTTGGACAGGCCGAGGATCACCAGCGGGCTGCCCGGCTGGTCTTCACCGATGGACACCACACTGGCACCGGCCGGCAGGGCCAGGTCGACACGCTTGAGTTCAGCGCCGGTATCAACCGTGAAGAACAATGCCTGGCCCTTGTCGGAAACCCGCATGGCGACCTGGTTCTGCTCTTCCAGTGAGATCAGCAACGGCTTGCCGGCATCCTGCATCCAGGCCGGGCTCAGGGCCTCGTTCTTGGTCAGGCTGGCCCCCTGGAACAGTGGCGCGACCACGTAGGCCAGGAAGAAGAAAATCAGCGTGATGGCGCCGAGAACGGCAAGGCCGCCGACCAGTACGTACCAACGGGTCAGGCGGTCCTTGAGCGCGCGGATGCGGCGCTTGCGTTGCAGCTCAGGCGTATTGAAATCAATACGTTTGGGAGGAGAAGTCGTCGTCATGGTGGAATTGGCCAGATCATTCATGCGCACACCCTAGCGATCCTGTATGACAGAAAGATGACAATGCAGTGACGCAAGAAATCCGCCGCGTAGCAGGGCTGGCAGCGGACCGAAAAATTAGGGGTGTAGGCAGGCTTGTTGTGGGAGTGGGCTTGCCCGCGATGGCATCAACACGATTTCAATTTCAAACCGCGTCGCCAGCATCGCGGGCAAGCCCGCTCCCACACAAGAGCATGCGTCTACACCAGGTAGCGCAGGCTTACTTGCCTTCTTTCAGACCCAGGTCAGCCAGTGCCTTGGCGGCAACTTTGGCTGGCAGGGGGATGTAGCCGTCCTTGACTACAACTTCCTGGCCCTGTTTGGACAGAACCAGTTTCACGAACTCGGCTTCCAGTGGGGCCAGAGGCTTGTTCGGGGCTTTGTTGATGTACACGTAGAGGAAGCGCGACAGCGGGTACTTGCCGTTCAGGGCGTTTTCTTCGGTGTCTTCGACGAACTCGCCGCCTTCTTTCTTGGCCAGGGCCACGGTTTTCACGCTGGCCGTCTTGTAGCCGATGCCCGAGTAACCAATGCCGTTGAGCGAAGAGCTGATGGACTGCACAACCGAAGCCGAGCCTGGCTGTTCGTTGACGTTTGGCTTGAAGTCACCTTTGCACAGGGCTTCTTCCTTGAAGTAGCCGTAGGTGCCGGACACCGAGTTACGACCGAACAGTTGCACTGGCTTGTTGGCCAGGTCGCCGGTCACGCCCAGGTCGCCCCAGGTCTTGGCATCCGCCTTGGCGCCGCACAGGCGAGTCGACGAGAACACTGCGTCGACCTGAGCCATGGTCAGGTGCTTGATCGGGTTGTCCTTGTGTACGAACACAGCCAGGGCGTCCACGGCCACAGGGATCGCAGTCGGCTTGTAGCCGTACTTCTGCTCGAAAGCCTGCAGTTCGTTGTCCTTCATCTTGCGGCTCATCGGGCCCAGGTTAGCGGTGCCTTCGGTGAGAGCAGGCGGCGCGGTGGAGGAACCGGCGGCTTGAATCTGGATGTTGACGTTCGGATATTCTTTTTTGTAGTTCTCGGCCCACAGAGTCATCAGGTTGGCCAGGGTATCGGAACCGACGCTGGACAAGTTGCCCGATACACCAGTGGTTTTGGTATAAGCCGGAATTGCCGGGTCAACACCAGCGGCCACCGCGTGGGCAGTCGCAACGCCAGCAGCGACAAAAGTCATTGCCGCCATCAAACGCTTCAGTTTCATGCCTTACTCCTAGCAGATAGGGATAGTTGGATCGGGGCCAAGTATCGGTAGGCCGTGTGAACACTCTATGTCGGGAATATGACAATTAGATGAAAGGCCAGTATCGGAAGACAAAGCCGGCGCGGGGGGAGAAGCGTAGTCAATACGGGGGTGAAGCAGGGGATCGGGATAATTCAGAAACACTCTGTAATCGTTGTAGGAGCCGGCTTGCCGGCGATGGCGCCAGCAAGATCACCTCAAAGCTTGCGGCCTCATCGCCGGCAAGCCGGCTCCTACAGCTGTTTTAGCGCCCGCGTTTCCACAGGTACGCACCCACCAGTATGCCCATGGTGCAGATGACGGCGACGTAATAGGCCGGGCCCATCGGGCTCTCCTTCATCAGCAGCGACACCACCAGTGGCGTCAAGCCACCGAACACGGCATAGGCGACGTTGTAGGAGAACGACAGACCGCTGAAACGCACCACCGGCGGGAAAGCCTTGACCATCACGTAGGGCACAACGCCCACCACGCCGACGAACAGGCCGGTGAGGGTATAGAGCGGGAACAGCCAGTCCGGGTGGTCCAAAAGGCTGTGATACAGCGTCCACGAGGTGGCGAGCAGCAACGCACAACCTGCGATCAGCACACGCCCGGCACCGAAGCGGTCAGCCAATGCGCCTGACAGGATGCAGCCCAGGCTCAGGGTGACAATCGCCAGGCTGTTGGCCTGCAACGAGACGGTCGGACTGAAGTGGTAGACCGTCTGCAGCACGGTCGGGGTCATCAGGATCACCACGACGATACCGGCCGACAGCAGCCAGGTCAGCAGCATCGACAGCACGATGGCGCCACGGTGGTCACGCAGGACCGCACGCAATGGCAACTCGGCGGCCAGCGTCTTGCGCTGCTGCATTTCGGCGAAGATCGGTGTTTCGTGCAGCCAGCGGCGCAGGTAGACGGAAAACAGGCCGAATACACCGCCCAGCAGGAACGGGATCCGCCAGGCGTAATCCGACACCTGCTCTGGCGTGTACAGCGTATTGATGGCCGTGGCCACCAGCGAACCCAGCAGGATCCCGGCGGTCAGGCCGCTGGTCAGGGTGCCGCAGGCGTAGCCGATATGCCGTGGCGGTACGTGTTCGGAGACAAAGACCCACGCCCCCGGCACTTCTCCGCCAATGGCCGCGCCCTGGATCACGCGCATCAGCAGCAACAGGATCGGCGCCCACAGGCCGATCTGCGCGTAGGTCGGCAACAAGCCCATGATCAGGGTGGGCACGGCCATCATGAAGATGCTCAGGGTGAACATCTTCTTGCGCCCCAGCAGGTCGCCGAAGTGCGCCATGATGATCCCGCCCAGCGGCCGTGCCAGGTAGCCGGCGGCGAAAATCCCGAAGGTCTGCATCAGGCGCAGCCATTCGGGCATATCGGCAGGGAAGAACAGCTTCCCGACCACCGTGGCGAAGAACACGAAGATGATGAAGTCGTAGAACTCCAGCGCGCCACCCAGGGCAGACAGCGACAGGGTCTTGTAATCGTTGCGGTTCAACGGTCGGGCAGGCGGCGCAATGCTTGAAGGCACTGTGGTCATGGCAAGGCTTCTCTTATTAGGTCAGATCAGGAATCCGCAACAGCGTGGGTTTGGCCCGGCAGGTCCGGCAAGATAACAAATTGCCTGCAAAAGCACAGTCTAAACACCTGCTCGGCGGTTAGCGCCGACTCGCAACGTCACCCCTTTGCGAGGCCCGTCCGTTCTCTCTTCGAATGATTGTCGGGGACCGAAAACACCCGCAAATACTGGGGTGCAGGGCTCGACAGAAACAATGGTCAAACCCCTCAAGTTGCATGACTGTTTTGGCCATTTTTTTGACGCCTGTAAAGCCGTGTCAATAGATGTACAAAATCCGGGCCCGATGGTCGTCGTGCAGGCTATCGACCGATATACTGCGCACCTTGCACCTGCTTATCCGTGGAAGTTGCGCGAAAACGTCGTTGGCACCGGTCAGCCGATTTCGCAGAGTTTCCCTCAAGGCGCCTTTCGAAAAACGTGACGAACGTAGTATGTTCGGGGCTGAATCGTTTTTCCAAGACGGCTATTCACCGATTACATAGTCCAAGAGTCACGGGTCAGAGGCACCCCCGGCATGATCGAACTCGAACAAGAAGATCCTATCCCGCAAGGCGATCTCGCCCTGCAAATCACTGCACTGCCCCGTGAAACCAACGGTTTCGGTGATATTTTCGGCGGCTGGCTGGTGGCGCAGATGGACCTGGCCGGCACGGCAATGGCCAGCAAGGTCGCCGGTGGCCGCGTGGCGACCGTGGCGATCGATCGCATGGCCTTCCTGGTTCCCGTGGCGGTGGGCGCGCAGTTGTCCTTCTACACCCAGGCCCTGGAAATCGGCCGCAGTTCGATCCAGATGATGGTCGAAGTGTGGAGCGATGACCCACTGTCCAGCGAATGGCGCAAAGTCACCGAGGCGGTGTTTGTGTTCGTCGCCATCGATGGCAGCGGGCGCACCCGCTCGGTTCCGTCCCGGGCGCGTTAAACCTCGCGGCGGTTTGACGGTCCATTGCCCCATTGCCTGTCATTGAGAGAGCCTTGTATGCCTACGCCCCACGTTGAAACCGTGAAAATGGATGAGCTGGACTGCTGGCGCATCCGCCACAACGGCGCCGAAGTGCTGGTGGCCCAACAGGGCGCGCACGTCTTCAGTTATCAGCCTGCCGATGCAAAACCGGTGATCTGGCCCAACGACAAGGCGGTGTTCAAGCAAGGCAAAGGCATCCGCACCGGCGTGCCAGTGTGCTGGCCATGGTTTGGTGTGTTCGAGCGCAACCCGCAAAGCGTCAAGGCGATGCGCCAGAGCGATCAGCCGGCCGGCGCCCATGGCTTTGCGCGTACCGCCATCTGGACCTTGGTCGGCGTGGAAGACAATCGGCTTGAGTTGGCGCTCATTGCGCCTGCCGGCGGCTTCCCTGGCTGGCCGCATCTGGTCGATCTGAAAATGAGCATCCTGCTGGATGAGCAACTGCATATCCGCCTGACCAGCCACAACCGTGGCACCGACACGGTGACGATCAGCCAGGCGCTGCACAGCTACTTCGCCGTCAGCGATGTGCGCAAGGTGCAGGTCGAAGGCCTGGATGGGCTGGACTATATCGATACCGCCGACGGCTGGGCGACCAAAAAGCAATCCGGCCTCCTGCACTTCACTGCCGAGACCGACCGCATCTACCTCGATACGCCTGCACAGCTGAACATCATCGATAAAGACTGGCAGCGCCGGATCCAGCTCACCAGCGAAGGGTCAAAATCGACGGTGATCTGGAACCCCTGGACCGAACGTGCCAAGGCTTTCGATGACATGGCCGACGATGGCTGGCAGGGCATGCTATGCATCGAGACGGCCAATGTGTTGGACGATGTAGTGGTGCTGGCACCTGGAGCGAGCCACACCATGGCTGTGAGCATCGCCGCCATCCTGTAGGAGCCGGCTTGCCGGCGATCCCATCGCCTCGGTACAACTGACACACCGTGTCGCCTGGATCGCTGGCAAGCCAGCTCCTACAGGGTCATGGGTTATAAATCCGATTCCTGCACCACCCGCACGACCCCGGCATCCAGCGCATAAGCCGCATCCGCCAGGTCGTTGTTGACCGTTTCCACCTTCAAGGTGCCGGTCACCCACAGCGGCGTGTAGATATCATCGAGCTTCAGGCCCTTGGGGTAGCGCACCAGCACCAACTGATTGGGCGGCGGTGGCGGCACGTGGATGCAGGCGCCCGGGTAAGGCACCAGGAAGAACAAGGTACTGCGGCCCTTGGCGTCGGTTTCCAGGGGCACCGGGTAGCCGCCGAGGCGGATGTGCTTGCCGTTCATGGCAGCCACGGTCTTGGTCGAATACATCACGGCCGGAAGGCCCTTGCTCTGCTTCAAGCCACCCTTTTCGGTAAAGGTACCCAGGGCTTCAGGGGAGTTGTGGTCGATATCCGGCATTTGCTCAAGCGCCTTCTGGTCCGACTTGGGCATCAGTTCCAGCCAGTCGGTTTCCGGCAGCTCAGCGGCGTGGGCCAGGCTTGCACCCAGCAAAAAGACAGTCAACAGGAGGCGGCGCATGAAGGAGCTCGGCAAATAGGAACAGTGCCGGCATTCTAGCCCTCTGCGCCTGCGCAGCGCAGAGGGCTTGTCGCTAAATCACTTCTTTTTCAGCAGACCGTAGATCACCAGCAACACAATGGCGCCGATCAGCGCGCCGATGAAGCCTGCGCCCTGGCCTGCCTGGTAGATACCCAGCGCCTGACCGCCATAGGTCGCCGCCAGGGAGCCGGCGATACCCAGCAGGATGGTCATGATCCAGCCCATGCTGTCGTCACCTGGCTTCAGGAAACGCGCCAGCAGGCCGACGATCAAACCGATAAAGATGGTCCCAATGATACCCATGGCATTTCCCTCTGAATGAAAGTTAGCTGAAGCCTAGTCAGACTTTGGCATCCTGCAATCAGAGGATGGCGGCAACCAATGGTTCCCGCCGCCCCGAGGGTTATTGCGCGGCGATCAGCGCCTGGACCTTGGCGATTTGCGCGTCGAGTGTCGCGCGGTCCTTGCAACGCAGGTTGGCGTGGCCGACCTTGCGCCCGACCTTGAAGGCCTTGCCGTAGTGATGCAGGTGGCAGTCATCAATCGCAATGACCTGCTCCACCGGCGGCACCACGCCAATGAAGTTGAGCATTGCGCTCTCGCCAACCTTGGCGGTGGAACCCAGTGGCAAGCCCGCAACCGCCCGCAGGTGGTTCTCGAACTGGCTGCACTCGGCACCTTCGGTGGTCCAATGCCCGGAGTTGTGCACACGCGGGGCGATTTCGTTGGCCTTGAGGCCACCGTCGACTTCAAAGAACTCGAACGCCATCACCCCGACATAATCCAGTTGCTCGAGCACTCGGCTGGAATAGTCTTCGGCCAGGGCCTGCAGCGGGTGGTCGGTGCTGGCCACGGACAGCTTGAGGATGCCGCTGTCGTGGGTGTTGTGTACCAACGGGTAGAACCGCGTTTCGCCATCCCGGGCACGCACGGCCACCAGCGAGACTTCGCCGGTGAACGGCACGAAACCTTCCAACAGGCAGGCGACGCTGCCCAGCTCGGCAAACGTGCCGACCACATCGGCCTCGGTACGCAGGACTTTCTGGCCCTTGCCGTCATAACCCAGGGTGCGGGTTTTCAGCACAGCCGGCAGGCCGATACTGGCGACGGCCGCATCCAGGTCCGCCTGGGACTGGATGTCGGCGAACGCCGGGGTCGGAATACCCAGGTCCTTGAACATGCTTTTTTCGAACCAGCGGTCCCGGGCAATGCGCAGGGCTTCGGCGCTCGGGTATACCGGAACGAATTGCGACAGGAACGCCACGGTTTCGGCCGGCACACTTTCGAACTCGAAGGTCACCAGGTCGACTTCATCGGCCAGTTGGCGCAAGTGGTCCGGGTCGCTGTAGTCCGCCCGCAGGTGTTCGCCCAGGGCTGCCGCACAAGCGTCCGGCGCCGGATCGAGAAACGCGAAGTTCATGCCCAGCGGAGTCCCCGCCAAAGCCAGCATGCGGCCCAGTTGGCCGCCACCGATTACACCGATTTTCATCAATCAACCTCAGGCGATGCGTGGGTCTGGATTGTCCAGGACACTGTCAGTCTGCTCCGCGCGGAACTTCTTCAGTGCCACATGGAACTGCGGGTGCTTGGCGCCCAGGATACTGGCGGCCAGCAATGCCGCGTTGATCGCGCCAGCCTTGCCAATCGCCAGGGTCGCCACCGGAATCCCGGCGGGCATCTGCACGATGGACAACAGCGAGTCCACGCCCGAGAGCATCGACGACTGGACCGGCACGCCGAGTACCGGCAAGTGGGTCTTGGCCGCACACATGCCCGGCAGGTGGGCTGCCCCACCGGCACCGGCGATGATGACCTCGATGCCACGGGATTCTGCTTCATCGGCATACTGGAACAGCAAGTCCGGTGTGCGGTGGGCGGAAACCACCTTCACTTCGAACGCAATGCCGAGCTTTTCCAGCATATCGGCGGTGTGGCTAAGGGTGGACCAATCGGACTTGGAGCCCATGATCACGCCAACCAATGCACTCATCGTCGTGCCTCTTCTCTCTGGGCGCCCGCAGGCGCGTCAAAAAACAACAAGCCACGCGGGAAATCCGGCGTGGCTTGTTGTACGAATTAAGGCCGGTTGGACCGGCCGAAGGCCGCGCAGTATACCGTAATAATCCAGATAAACAGCCCCTGCACCGACCATCTGTCTTACGCTTTAAACCTGCGGTTTTATTGACTTAAGAGTCAGCCAAAGACACCGCAAAACTCATGTGGGAGCGGGCTTGCCCGCTCCCACATTTTGACTTGCTGTGCCCTCAAGCGGTTTGGGCCGCCCCACCTTCCAACTTGCGCCACAACAACCGCACGTTCGCCTTGCGCACCAACGCGCAGCGATACAGGCGAATCTCCAACGGCACATGCCATTGCGGCCCGCCACACACCACCAGTTCACCCCGAGCCAGTTCGGCCCGCACGCTCAACTGTGGCACCCAGGCAATCCCCAACCCTTCCAGGGCCATGCTTTTCAGGCTGTCGGCCATGGCGGTTTCGTACACGGTGGTAAAGCGCAGGGCCCGCTGGCGCAACAGCAGGTTCACCGAACGCCCGAGGAACGCGCCGGCGCTGTAGGCCAGCAATGGCACGCTGCCCTCGCCTTCCAGGTCGAACAGCGGCTTGCCATGGGCATCGGCGGCACATACCGGAAGCATTTCGGTGTTGCCCAGGTGCAGCGACGGAAAAATGTCCGGGTCCATCTGCATCGCCGCATCCGGGTCGTAGAACGCCAGCATCAGGTCGCAGCCGCCTTCGCGCAGGGCATGCACGGCGTCGCCCACGTTGGTGGCCACCAACCGCGTGGCGATGTTCAACCCTTCGTTGCGCAATTGTGCGATCCAGCGTGGGAAAAAGCCCAATGCCAGGGAGTGCGCAGCGGC
The DNA here is from genome assembly GCF_000730425.1 of Pseudomonas fluorescens. Classification (NCBI taxonomy): domain Bacteria; kingdom Pseudomonadati; phylum Pseudomonadota; class Gammaproteobacteria; order Pseudomonadales; family Pseudomonadaceae; genus Pseudomonas; species Pseudomonas fluorescens. Next base: position 3,734,952 of record NZ_CP008896.1, read on the forward strand.
CACTTGCATGACCTCGCCCTGCCCGCCTTCGAGGTGATGCAAATGGCGCAGCACTTCGCCCAGCTGTTCGACCACCGTACGCGCCGTCACCAGGAACAACTGCCCCGCCGCAGTGAGTTCCACCGGCGTGCGCGAACGATTGACCAGCGTCAGCCCCAGGGCGGCCTCAAGGCTGCGGATACGCCGGCTGAAGGCCGGCTGGGTGACAAAGCGCCGCTCCGCCGCCTGGGAGAAGCTGCGCGTGGCCGCCAGGGCGCTGAAGTCTTCCAGCCATTTGCTTTCGAGGTTCATCTGATTCTCCAGTGCATGCACCATTTTGGCACACACGCCCGCCATGATAACCGGGTCACATCAACATTATGCCGTTTGTGCATAGGCCAGTGTTTAACAGCATTGGCCCAAAAACTTCTGCAAGCCTAGCATTCGCAGCGTTCCGGCCTGTTCCGGGTCCATATCGAGATGATTTCCGTCATGTCCTCCGCTGCATCATTCCGCACAGAAAAAGACCTGCTTGGCGTACTTGAAGTACCTGCACAAGCGTATTACGGCATCCAGACCCTGCGAGCCGTGAATAACTTCCGTCTCTCCGGCGTTCCGATTTCGCATTACCCGAAATTGGTGGTCGGTCTGGCAATGGTCAAGCAAGCCGCCGCTGATGCCAACCGCGAGTTGGGCCAGCTCAGCGAAGCCAAGCACGCTGCCATCAGCGAAGCCTGCGCCCGCCTGATCCGCGGCGACTTCCACGAAGAATTCGTGGTGGACATGATTCAAGGCGGCGCAGGCACTTCAACCAACATGAATGCCAACGAAGTCATCGCCAACATCGCGTTGGAGGCCATGGGCCACAACAAGGGCGAGTACCAGTACCTGCACCCCAACAACGACGTGAACATGGCGCAGTCGACCAACGACGCCTATCCGACCGCGATCCGCCTGGGTCTGCTGCTGGGCCATGACGCGCTGCTGGCCAGCCTCGACAGCCTGATCCAGGCGTTCGCCGCCAAAGGTGTCGAGTTCGGCCACGTCCTGAAAATGGGCCGCACCCAGCTGCAAGACGCCGTGCCGATGACCCTCGGCCAGGAATTCCGCGCCTTCGCCACGACCCTGGGTGAAGACCTGGCACGCCTGAAGACCCTGGCGCCGGAACTGTTGACCGAAGTCAACCTGGGCGGCACCGCCATCGGTACCGGCATCAACGCCGACCCGCGCTACCAGGCCCTGGCCGTCCAACGCCTGGCCACCATCAGCGGCCAGCCGCTGGTACCGGCTGCCGACCTGATCGAAGCCACCTCCGACATGGGCGCGTTCGTGCTGTTCTCCGGCATGCTCAAGCGCACGGCGGTGAAGCTGTCGAAGATCTGCAACGACTTGCGCCTGCTGTCCAGCGGCCCACGTACCGGGATCAATGAGATCAACCTGCCAGCGCGCCAGCCAGGCAGTTCGATCATGCCCGGCAAGGTCAACCCGGTGATCCCGGAAGCCGTGAACCAGGTGGCCTTCCAGGTCATCGGTAACGACCTGGCCCTGACCATGGCGGCCGAAGGCGGCCAACTGCAACTGAACGTGATGGAGCCGCTGATCGCCTTCAAGATCTTCGACTCGATCCGCCTGCTGCAACGTGCCATGGACATGCTGCGTGAGCATTGCATCGTCGGCATCACCGCTAACGAAGCCCGCTGCCGCGAACTGGTGGAGCACTCCATCGGCCTGGTCACCGCGCTGAACCCGTACATCGGCTATGAAAACGCCACCCGCATCGCCCGTATCGCCCTTGAAAGCGGCCGCGGCGTGCTGGAGCTGGTGCGCGAAGAAGGCTTGCTCGACGACGCCATGCTCGACGACATCCTGCGCCCGGAAAACATGATTGCCCCGCGCCTGGTGCCGTTGAAGGCCTAAGCGCATGTAGCACCGCTCACCAGGTTGGGGGACTAGACACCTCTCATCCTTTTGAGGGCTTGAAGGCTTGCTCTTCAGGCCCTTTTTTTTGCCCGCAACTCGCCACCCCTTGTAGGAGCCGGCTTGCCGGCGATAGCGCTGCTGGCCCCGCCGAAACCACCCGCCACAAAAACCGATTCAGCGCCTTTGCCCGCCTACCATTCCTCGCTCAGTTGCGCTGCTTGCAGACGGCTGGCGCGCACCTAGGTATAGTGCCGCCCCTCTTCGCATGCACAGTCGTCGTATGCGAACGCCGAACTAATAACAACCCGCGACTTGGAACCGGGACGAGCACTCGACCCACCTATCGTGCTGCCTGCGCGATTGTGTGTAACACGATGTGTCGGCCCGTCCGGCTTTTGCCTTTACAAAAAACAGCGAGGAATACTCCATGCTTGAAGTCATCAACGACTTCCTCTCAGGAAAAGTACTGATCGTGCTCATTGTCGGGCTCGGTGGTTACTTCACGATCCGCTCGCGTTTCGTTCAATTTCGTCACTTCTTTCATATGTTCGCGGTGTTTCGCGACAGCCTGAAAAGCAGTGCCGGCCAGCTCAGTTCGTTCCAGGCGCTGATGCTCAGCCTGGCTGGACGGGTGGGTGCCGGTAACATCGCCGGTGTCGGCATTGCCGTGACCCTGGGTGGGCCGGGTGCCGTGTTCTGGATGTGGGTCACCGCGCTGGTGGGCATGTCTTCGAGTTTTATCGAGTGTTCCCTCGGCCAGCTGTACAAGCGCACCGACGCCGAAGGCACCTACCGTGGCGGTCCGGCCTATTACATCCAGCACGGTCTGCAAAAACGCTGGCTGGGGATGGTGATGGCATTCCTGCTGCTGGTGACCTTCGGCCTGGCCTTCAACGGCCTGCAAGCCCATGCGGTGACCCACTCGCTGAACAATGCCTTTGGCTTTGACACCACCTACACCGGCCTGGCCCTGGCGGTATTGCTGGGCCTGGTGTTTATCGGTGGGATCAAGCGCATCGCCTCGATCGCCGACTTGCTGGTACCGGTCAAGACCCTGGTCTATATCGCCGTGACGATCTACGTGATCGTGCTGCAATTCGACCAGGTACCGGCCATGCTCGCGACCATCGTCAAGAGCGCCTTCGGCCTGGACCAGGCCTTCGGCGGCCTGGTGGGCAGCGCCATCATCATGGGCGTGAAGCGTGGCGTGTTCGCCAACGAAGCGGGCCTGGGCAGCGCACCGAACGTAGCTGCGGTGGCCTCGGTGGAACACCCGGTCGCCCAAGGCGTGGTGCAAGCGTTCAGTGTGTTCCTCGACACCTTCATCATCTGCACCTGCACTGCGTTGCTGATTCTGCTCTCGGGCTTCTACACCCCAGGCTTCGAAGGGGATGGCATTGCCCTGACCCAGAACTCCCTGGCCGCGGTGGTGGGTGACTGGGGCCGGATGTTTATCTCGGTGGCCCTGGCGTTGTTCGTGTTCACTTCGATCATGTACAACTACTACCTGGGCGAGAGCAACCTGCGCTTTTTGGTGGGTAACAATCGCAAGGTGCTGATCGGTTATCGCGCGTTGGTGCTGATGCTGATCTTCTGGGGTTCGATCGAGAACCTGAGCACCGTGTTCGCCTTCGCTGATATCACCATGACCATGCTGGCGTTCGTCAACCTGTTCGCCCTGGCGTTCCTGTTCAAGATCGCCATGCGTATCCTCAACGACTACGACAGCCAACGCGCGGCGGGTATCAAGACTCCGGTGTTCGACGCCAGCCGGTTCCCCGACCTGGACCTCGATTGCAAGGCATGGCCGGCAACCCCGGCAAAACCGCAGGTTGCACCACCGGCTGAACTGGACGCTCAAACGCAGCGTTAAGCGCAGATGACACGCCGCCAAGCCTTGGGCATGCTCTGGGCTTGGCGGCGTTTTTCGTTCAGGAGATTTTGCAATGCAACCAGCTAACAACGTCATGGTGCTCTACACCGGTGGCACCATCGGCATGCAAGCCAGCGCCAATGGCTTGGCCCCGGCGTCCGGCTTTGAAGCGCGCATGCGCCAACAGCTTGCCGGCCTGCCAGTGCCAGCCTGGCACTTTCAGGAAATGCCGGCGTTGATCGACAGCGCCAACATGACCCCCGCCTACTGGCAGCACTTGCGCAGCGCCGTGGTCGAGGCGGTGGATAACGGCGCCGATGCAGTACTGATCCTGCACGGCACCGATACCCTGGCCTACAGCGCGGCGGCCATGCGTTTTCAGTTGCTGGGCCTGCCGGCGCCGGTGCTGTTCACAGGCTCCATGTTGCCCGCCGGTGTGGCGGACAGTGATGCCTGGGAAAACGTCAGCGGCGCGCTTGCCGCCCTCGGCGAAGGCCTGGCCCCCGGTGTCCAGCTGTACTTTCATGGCGAGCTGCTGGAGCCGACCCGTTGCGCAAAAATCCGCAGCTTCGGGCGCCATCCGTTCGCGACGCTGCAACGTCAAGGTGGCATGCCCAGGGCCGATGCGATTCCGCCTGCATTGGATTATCGCCAGCCCAAGGCCTTGGTGAATGTTGGGGTACTGCCATTGGTGCCGGGGATTTCGGCGGCGCAACTGGACGGCTTGATCAACAGCGGTATCCAGGCGCTGATCCTGGAGTGCTATGGCAGTGGCACCGGGCCCAGCGACAACCCCGAGTTCCTCGCCGGCCTCAAGCGGGCGCAGGCGCTGGACATTGTGGTCGTGGCGATCACCCAATGCCATGAAGGCGGTGTGGAACTGGATGTGTATGAGGCCGGCAGCCGCCTGCGTGACAGCGGCGTGTTGTCAGGCCACGGGATGACCCGCGAGGCGGCGTTCGGCAAACTCAATGCCCTGCTCGGCGCCGGGCTGCACACCGCTGAAGTCCGACGCCTGGTGGAACTCGACCTATGAGCCACGCTATATAAGCACCCCCTTCCCTGATCGGGCGGTCCCTAGCATGCAAACAACCCGCGCCTCGTCTCGGGTTATTTCCATCAACCGCCACGACAGGGATGACCCATGGCCCCTTCCTCCCCCCTCCCACCAGCCTCCAACAACGGCGACCCGACGCTGGGGCTGATCACCCAACTGCACACGGGCCCCTCATTCAGAGAGGCCGCCACCGAGCTGCTGCGCCAGACACTGAGCGAACTGTATCCAGACCTGTGCATCGACCCCAATACCACCCTGATGGGTATTCCCACCTGGGAGCTGGTCGACGACCGGATCGTGGCCGGGCCGGTTCACTACCAGGCCTTGAGCGACATACTTGCCAGGCAAGCGGTGCTGGCGGTGCCCATGCAATGTATCGAAGGCGAGCACTTCCTGACGCGACAGCCAATCAGTGATCCGGCCACGCATTTGCCGGTACGCATTATCGAAATCGCCAAGGCCCTCAATACCCTCGCACCCGCGATGCTCAGCGCCTGCCAGGAGCAACTGGTGGCGTACTGGAACGAGAGCAGCGGCAGCGGCCCGAGATGGCACGAACTGTCCAGCAGCCTGCGTTCGCTCTGGAATGTACAAAAGGCCGGGGCTTGGGACGCCATCGATTGCGCCATGGCCCGTGGCTTGTTCCACGCCCCGGTCCTTTCCGACCGCCAGCCTCAGGACGCGTACTCCAGCAGAGCGTATTTGCTGGATATCCAATTGGCTGACGGCGACCCGCTTCAGCCGGTGAGCGGGGCGGTGATCGCCGTACTGATAGGGCAACACCAGGGAAAAAACCGCCTCCTCAGCTATTCAATGCTCGACGGCTATCAGAAGTACGACTCGCTGGAGCAGTTGGGCCAATCCCTGCCCGCTCATATCGGCGCAGCGGCCCAGGGCAAGACACTGCACTGGCGCTTGTACGAGCCGCCTGGCCATTTTTTCGACGAGCAGGCCTGTGCGCTGCTCGCCATGCAAATCAAGGCCGTGGGCGAGCTGGACTTCTCCGACCTGCGCCAGGCAAGGCCGGCACTCGACGGTCCACCTGACGCAACGCAAAAGGTCTCGAACAGCGGCCAAAGCCAGGAGTGGTACTACCATCATTTGCCCGACTGGCTGCGCCAGGCGTCCAGCGGCGATCGAAACAGCTATGCACGGCACCTCAAAGACTTGGCGGTCCTCAACAGCCTGAACAACGGCCAGTCCTACCTGGATGAAATCCCACCGATCCGTGAGTACGCGCTGACCACCCTCAAGCAGCAAATCCTTCTCGACCACCCCGACGCCATACATCTGCCGTTTGAGCAGGTCGTCATCCAAGTGCAAAGCCTGGTGACCTGGGGAACCTTCATCGTGCCGGGTCGCCTGGAAACCACGACGTTCAGTCTGGCTGACCTGGCCCTGCAAAACTTGATTGCCGTGCCCATGGGCAACAAGAATGTGCATCTGAAAAATGGCCAGCGCTTACCCGCCTGGATGACTGTCGACTACCTGGAAAAGCTCATCACCCAAGTCGATATCGGCAGCGCCTATCCCGAATTGATCAAAAACAGACTGCTGGATCTGCGCCTGGAGTCAATCCGCCGCAAAAACCTGTACGCCAGCCACCTGCGTATCCAACTGCCGTTGATCGCCTTGCAGAACAAGATCCAACAACAGTGCGGCATCGACGAACGCGGTTATCGCTACGTGGCTGGCGTGATGCATAGCGAAGAAAGCGAGCGCCAGGTAGACGGACGCACCATCGTCATACGTCCCCTGGCCTTCATTCCCCAGCGGCGGGAGGGCCATGCCGAGGATGTGGTCACCAATATGTACGTGATTGGTCCCCAGCCCCCCGGCGACGGACCTTGCCTGCTCTACCGCCCGCTGTTTGACCCACCGTTGATCCAATACGCCTCGCCTTCCAACCTGTTGTACGGCATCGCCCAGTCCTCGGATCTGCGCGCTTCGGTACTGGCCTGGCTACCCAACGCGGTCCGTGCGGACTACGCCAACTATGTCTTTCCCGGGGCACTACCATCGCCATGGGTGGTCAGTGACTTTCTGGTCGAGCCCGACAATCTGCTGATCATGAACGGTCCCATCAGCCTGGGTGGCCAACCGCTCAATGGCGACCTGTTCAGTACCCTATTCAACGCCAATGCGCAGGCCCTGATTGAACTGGCGGATCGCCAATCGGTGTCCAACGCCGAAAACCGCTGGGCAACCCTCAAGCAAGCAGGCTGGATGATCCTGAATGCCATATTGCCCTTCCTTGGCCGCACAGCGGGTGCGGCCCTGTGGATCTGGCAGGTGGTCGATGAACTGCAGCAGTTCGTCCAAGCCCATGAACAAGGCGAGGAACAGCTGGAATGGGAAACCCTCACCGACGTGCTGCTGAATCTGGGCGTTGCATTGACGTTGCACCTCACCACCCGACGCCATGGCCTGGAAAGCCGGCCGCAGACCGATAAATCCACAGGCCCCGCAACGGTCCGCCAGCTACCTGCCCCCGGCCCTGATACGCCTGTGTTTTTGCACAAGACACCGCTTTACATCCAGGGCGCCATCCAGCGCCAGCCAGGCCAACTGGCGCAGTTGCTGGACAGCTTCAAGGTCAGCAAGCCCGATGGGCTTGGCGCGGTGATTACCGAGCCAGGCACTTACCGCTATCTGTACCGCCATGCCGAGCGTTACTACGCGCCGGTGGGCGAGCGCTGGTTTGAAGTGCAGGCCCGTGAGGATGAGCCCGTCATTATCGTTGACCCCAAGGACCCGAATCGCACCAGCCTGCCGCTGATACACAATACCAAGGGCCAATGGTTTATCGACACTCGCCTGCGCTTGCTCGGTGGTGGCCCCAAACGGGTCATCAAAAAAGCCGTGTCCGATGCCTCCATCAAAAGCGACGAGCTACGCTCGCAACTGGCCACCTTCGAAAATGCCAAAGCCGCCGCACAACAGCTGCTGCAGCAGGCTCATCAGGAAATGACGGACGCACCCAGCACCTCCGCAGCCGTCAAGCGCGAACACTACCTGCAAGCCCTGCTCGGCAGGCAAACGAGTTACGAAGAGGCACTGCAACGCCTCAAGACGCTAAACGTTTTCAGCCCCTCCAGCGACTATCAGCCCAAGGCCTTGGCCTACATCAAGGCTCAGTTGGCATTGAACGAAACAGGGATCCTGGAAGCCCAGACCACCTTTACACCCAAGCTGCATACCGTTCTGGACCACATCGAACACCAGGCCCGCGACCGTGAAGTGCGGCACATCAGCGACGCCAGGCAAATGACTACGATGAGCCAGGACATGATCGAGCGCCTGGATTACACCCAATCGCGCTTCGACCAGCTAAAGACTTTGGCGCTGGAAGGCACACGCCTGATCCAGGAGAGCAGGGGCCGGCTTCCGTCCTACACCAGCGACGACCTCAAGGCGTTGCAAGTGACGTTGGCCCGTAACCTATGCCTGACGGAGAGTTCGCTGAGCCATCGCCCCGAAGCCTGGAATGCGATAGACGCGTTGGTTGATACCGCCGATATTTCGGTGCAGGCCCTGCGCGACACCCTGCTGGAGCGCAGCGAAGCGCGCCTGGACGAACGGATCGAAGCGTTGTGCAGCCTGATTGAACAATTCAAGGTGATTGATGAGCGCCTGGGGGATTTCCAGCAGGAATTTTCCGATTCGGCTGTTCCTGAGGAGGTCAAGCTCCTGCAGCAGAAGATCCACGGGTTCTCGCAGCAGACACTGGCCCAGTTGGCCCTCTTGAGTGCCGAGCGTGACAACTTAAGAGCACGACCGACGCCCCCACCGACCCCACCAAGACCGAAGAAGAGATTCATTCATTCACGCTACAACGGCATGCTGATTGGCGAACCGAGAATGACCAAACAGGGACTGGAAACCGGCCTGGTAGATATCCGTTCCCCCCTGACCCAGCAAGTCATCGCCACGTTCCATGAGAAAGACAAAGACGTCTGGGTACAACACATCACAGCATCCGAGGCGGAATTGCCGGTGCCGGTGCCGGATATCCGGACTGGCCTGGAAAAAGGCCAGGCATTGTTGGACGGGCTCACGACATTTTTCACCCGTGCCGCTGCACAACAAGAAAACACCGAACGCACGGCGCAAGGGATCGAATACCTGTTTCATCAACATGCACGGCTGATGGAGCAAGCCGACCACGCCCTTGAAAAGGCGCTGGAGCAAGGCCGCCCAACCGATCACCAACGGCGCACAGGAGCCATTATCCGCAGGCAACTCAAAGAGGCCGCCACTACGCTTTACCAGCACGCCACCCAATTCATGATGCAGATCACCAAGCAACGGGCGCCAACCATCAACGGTGTCGAATGGCTTAAAGAACACAATGCCATAACCATCAAGCAGACCTTGAAACGCCGCCGCCTCAAGGGACCCAAACCGGATTATCTGGATGAATATGTCATTACCGACCGTGCTACTGGCACTGTCCTCTGGTATGCACACTTCCATTATTCGGCCAGTTGGGCCTCAACCAAGCGCTTTCTCTTCGCTCGCCTGAAAACCCCGCAGGAATACCGCCAGGGACCTGAGGCCGACGTACTCAAGAATCCGACAAGGCAGCAGCAGATCGATTTCTACCGCAGCGGCATCAATCTGGAGCAGGCGCGCAAATTGTTTTTCACGTCATAACATCGGGGCACATTCTTTGCTCCAACAAGCAGTCCCCCTGACGGAGCCGGCCCATGCTGCACTCTCACCTGACAACCCTCAACGCTGTTTCACTGGTGCTGGACAGCTTCCAGGCGCAGGGCGTGGCCAGTGAGGCGTTGCTGGCAGGTAGCGGTATCTGCGCGGCGGATCTGGGCCGGGCCGACGCGCGCATCACCACCAACCAAGAGATGCGCGTGTGCGCCAATGCCGTGGCGCTGCGCCGGGACCTGGGCCTGGAACTGGGCCAGCGCATGCATGTTTCATCCTACGGCATGCTGGGATATGGATTGCTCACCTGTGCCACCTTTGGTGACGCTTTGCGTCTGGCCCTGCGTTATCCAGCGTTATTGGGAACACTTTTTGCGCTGAGCCTGGAAGAGGAGGGTCAACGGATCTGGTTCACCGCCCGCGATTACCGTGAAGACCCGGCACTGGTCCAGTTCAATGTCGAACTGTGCCTGGTCTCGTTGAACGTGATCTGCGACGACCTGCTGGGGCAGACACTGCCCTTGCTCGGAGCCCGCTTCGACTACGCCGCGCCCGCGTACCAGGCACGCTATGCCGAACGCTTCGATTGCCCCCTGCAATTTGACGCTGGCACTAACGCCTTCGCCTTTGACCGTGACTGGCTCGACTACCCCCTGCCCCTGGCCGACGCCATTACCCACCGCGCCATAGCCGAGCGCTGTCGCAAGCAGAACACGGAATTTACCGGGCGCCAGGCCTGGCTGGGGCGAGTGCGTGAACTGCTGGCCGCACAATTGAGCACCTCCCCAGGGCTTGATGGCCTGGCCAGGCAAATGAACTGCTCGCCACGCACCCTGCGCCGCCACCTCCACGCCTTGGGCTGCAGCTATCAGGAATTGCTGGACGAGCTGCGCTTCGAACAGGCCAAGCAGTTGCTGGGCCACGGCGAACTGGCGATCCACCAGATTGCCGAGCAACTGGGTTTCAGCGAAGCGGCCAGCTTCCGGCATGCCTTTGTACGCTGGAGTGGCGTGGCTCCGAGCCAGTTCCGGCCCTGATGCACAGGCCCGGGGCGTCAGCGCACTATCGAGGGGCGAATAGCGGACATACTCTTTGGCCTGATCAATCCCCTTTTGGCCGCTCCTGCCGTTCTCTTGCGCCCGCCGTGCAGTAACACTGCATGGCATCCCAAGCAGCCTGCGGAGCACAACAACAATGCTGACGATCTACTCGGACGATCACCATCTGCATCACGGCCGTTGCGAATTGATGGACGGGCAACTGATGCCCTGCTTCGAAATGCCCTCCCGCGCCGACCACGTGTTGCAACGGGTCAAGGACCGCGAACTGGGCCCGGTGCAACCGCCCCAGGACTTTGGCCTGGCGCCATTGCAACGGGTCCACAGCCGCGACTATCTGGATTTCTTCAAAGAGGCCTGGCAACGCTGGACGGCCTTTGGCCAGGATGGCGACCTGCTGCCCTACACCTGGCCCGCCCGTACTTTGCGTCGCGTCATGCCCTCCAGCCTGCACGGGCAACTGGGCTATTACAGCTTCGACGGCGGCGCGCCGATTACCGCCGGTACCTGGCAAGCAGCCTATAGCGCAGCCCAGGTTGCACTGACGGCGCAGCAGGCCATCCAGCACGGCGCGCACAGTGCCTTCGCCTTGTGCCGGCCACCGGGACATCACGCCGCCAGCGACTTGATGGGCGGCTACTGCTACCTCAACAATGCCGCCATCGCGGCCCAGGCCTTTATCGATCAGGGCCACACCCGGGTCGCGATACTGGATGTCGACTACCATCACGGCAATGGCACCCAGTCGATTTTCTATGAGCGCAGTGACGTGCTTTTCACCTCGATCCACGGGCATCCGGAGGCAGAGTTTCCGTTTTTCCTCGGTTATGCCGATGAACTCGGTGAGGGGCCTGGCACTGGCTTCAACTTCAACTACCCGCTCCCCGCCGGCTCTGGCTGGGACAGCTGGAGCGTCGCCCTGGAACAGGCCTGCACACAAATCGAGCGGTTGGGCGCCCAGATCATCGTCGTGTCCCTGGGGGTCGACACATTCAAGGACGATCCCATTTCGCAGTTCAAGCTCGACAGCCCGGACTACCTGGCCATGGGCCGGCGCATTGCACGCCTGGGCAAGCCGACCTTGTTCGTGATGGAAGGCGGTTATGCCGTGGAAGAAATCGGCCTCAATGCCGTGAACGTCCTTGAAGGCTTTGAACACGAGAGGTCAGCCCAATGAACAGGCTCAAGTCGCTGTTGCTGTGTGCTGCCGTGCTGGGCAGCACCGTCCAGGCCGAAGAGAAAACCCTGCGGGTCTACAACTGGTTCGACTACATCACCCCCAAGGCCCTGGAGGACTTCAAGGCCGGGAACCCGGCGATCAAACTGGTCTACGACATCTTCGACACCAACGAAGCCCTGGAGGCCAAGCTGCTGACCGGCAACTCCGGGTATGACGTGGTGGTACCGTCCAATGTGTTCCTGGCCAAACAGATCGAAGCCGGCGTGTTCCAGCCCCTGGACCGCAGCCAGTTGCCGAACTGGAATCACCTCGACCCCACGTTGATGAAGCTGATCGAGGTCAACGATCCTGGCAATAAATTCGCGGTGCCCTACATGTACGGCACCATCCTCATTGGCTTCAACCCCGACAAGATCAAGGCGGCGTTGGGCGCCAATGCGCCGGTGGACAGCTGGGACCTGATCTTCAAGGAAGAAAACCTCAGCAAGCTCAAACAGTGCGGCGTCGCCCTGCTGGATTCGCCGTCGGAAATCCTGCCGCTGGCCTTGAAGCAGCTGGGCCTGGACCCCAACAGCAACAACCCCGAGGACTATCGGCAAGCCGAAGCGCTGCTGCTGAAGATCCGCCCTTACGTGACCTATTTTCATTCATCCAAATACATGGCCGATATCGCCAATGGCGACATCTGCGTCGCCGTCGGTTACTCCGGCAGCTTCTCCCAGGCCGCCAACCGTGCCAAGGAGGCCAACAACGGCGTAACCGTCGATATGCGCCTGCCCAAGGAAGGCGCGCCGATTTGGTTCGACATGCTGGCGATCCCCAAGGGCGCGAAGAACCCGCAAGACGCTTACACCTTTATCAACTACCTGCTGCAACCCCAGGTCATTGCCCCCATCAGCGATTTTGTCGGTTATCCCAACCCCAACAAGGACGCCACCGAACAGGTGGACCCGGCTATTCGCAACAACCCCAACCTGTACCCGACCGATGCCGCCATGACCACCCTGTATACCTTGAAACCCTTGGCCCGCGAGGCCGAACGCGCACGGACACGGGCCTGGACCAAAATCAAGTCCGGAACCTGATCCATACACCCGCCAGACGCCTGCCGCGTTTAACGCGGCAGGCTATTTATCTACCCTACCTGGCATTGCCTGCGTCGTTACCGTGGGTTTCTCCGGCTTGTCGCTATCGGCCCCTGGCCCAACGACTGCACAGGTAACACCCATGCCCAATGCCTCTTTCGCCAATAACCACGTCTCCATCAATCACAACAATCACCTCCCCCACACCGCCACCCGCCTGGAACGTACGGCGCAGACTATCGAGAAAGCGCTGACCCGGCTCAATCTCACCGAAAGCGACCGCCCGTCCGCCGCCCTCAATAGAAAACTCCACGACAGCACAGCGCACCTGTACGAGCTGGGTAAAAGTACCCGCGTCAGCCTGCCATTGGCGCGTTCGTTGTTCTTCGAGCAGGCAAACCCCGAGGTCTGACGTGTCATGCGCCTTGCCATGCCTTGCGCAGCCGGGCCAGTGCCTCACCGATAGCGGTTTCAGGCACCGCGGCAAAGCCCAGCACCAGCCCCGCACGCTGATCGGGTGGCGTGCTGGAACCTGGCAGCCAGTAGGTACTCAAGCCGTTGATCTCGACATCAGCGGCCTGCGCCTGGGCCAGCAACTCACGTTCTCGGGCAAGGCTTTGCACCCGCACCGTCAAGTGCAAGCCTGCCGCGACACCGGGCAGGTTGCTGACGCCCGGCAGGTCAGCGGGCCAGCCCGCCAGCAAGACATTGCGCCGGCTCAATGCGGCACGCCGCATCCGCCGTACATGCCGCTGGAAATGCCCGGTGGCCATGAACTCGGCCATCACCGCCTGGGTACTGACTTCAGAGTGGCGCACGTCCACCGCCCGACGCCGGGCAAACGGCTCGACCAAGGCCTGTGGCAAGACCAGATAGCCCAGGCGCAGGGCCGGAAAAGCGACTTTGCCGAAGGTACCGACATAGAGCACCCGCCCACAGCGGTCCAGCGCTGCCAACGGCGCCAGGGGCGCGCCGCTGTAGCGGTATTCGCCGTCGTAGTCGTCCTCGATGATCCAGCCGTCGCAGCGCTCGGCCCAGGCCAGCAACTCCAGACGCCGGGCCAGGCTCATGACCACCCCCAACGGGTATTGATGGGACGGCGTGACATACGCCAGGCGACTGGCCCCCAACGCCGTACAGTCGATGCCCTCACTGTCCACCGCCACACCGAGCAACTGCCCCCCGGCATTCGCGAACGCATGCCCGGCAGCACGGTAGCCGGGATTTTCGATCGCCACGCCATCTCCCGGCCTGACCAACAACTGTGCACAAAGGCTGATGGCCTGCTGCGCACCACTGGTGATCACTATTTGCTCAGCCGTGCATTGCATGCCCCGGGAGCTGCGCAAGTAGGCGGCGATCAGCCCGCGCAGGCGCTCATCACCGGCGGGGTCGCCATAACACAGCTGCTGCAGGTCCGGCTTGCGCCAAAAAGCCGCATTCAGCTTGGCCCAGACGTCGAACGGGAACAGATCGAAAGCCGGTACACCCACTCGAAATGCCCGTGGCGGCCCGGTGGGCGGCAACGGCAGATGGTTGCTTTCCAGACGCGTCAGCGCCGGATTGTGGATAACTTTACCGGGCGCCACACCGGACAAATCATCATCGATTGTGGATAAGGCTGGGGATAAGCCTGTTGAAAACCCTGTGGACAGTTTTGTGGATAATTTTTTTGCGCCGCTCGCGGCGGGCGGCAATTGCGCCACATAGGTTCCATCACCGACCCGCCCTTCGATAAAGCCTTCGGCATACAACTGGTCGTAGGCACGCACCACACTGTTACGGGAGATGCCCAATGCCACCGCCAGATCGCGACTGGCGGGCAATCGGGTTCCGCTGGCCAGTCGCCCATCCAGTACCCGCTGGCGCAAGGCCTGGTAGAGCTGGCGTGCCAGCCCCTGGCGGCGATCCAGATCAATACCGGCTGGGTTGAAGGGCAACGCAGGCGCTGAGGGCGACATGGCACGGCTCCAGAATTGGACCTATGAAATGAACAGAAAATGGCTCTTACAACGAACCATTAGCCTGCCTACGATGCAGGCATTCGCCAAGGAAAATCTCCATGTACACACCCCGCGCCTTTGCCCTCCAGGATCTACCCGAATTGCAGCAACTGATCCAGCACACACGCCTGGCGCAGTTGGTGACCCTTGGCGAGCAGGGCCTGCAAGCCAGTCACCTGCCGTTGCTGCTCAATCCCGAGGAAGGCCCCCATGGCACCCTCTACGGGCACCTGGCCAAAGCCAACCGCCAGTGGCAGGACCTGCACAATGGCAGTGATGCCCTGGTGATCTTTGCCGGTGCCGAGGCTTACGTCAGCCCAGCGTTTTATCCGGCCAAGGCCGAGCACGGCAAAGTGGTGCCGACCTGGAATTACATCGCCGTACACGCCTATGGCCGGGCCGAAGTGTTCTCCGATGCCGAGCGCCTGCTCGGCGTCGTCGGCGCCCTCACCGACCGCCACGAATCCGGCCGCGCCCAGCCGTGGAAAGTCAGCGACGCACCCGCGGACTACATCGACGGCATGCTCAAGGCCATTGTCGGTTTCGCCCTGCCGATCCAACGCCTGGAGGGCAAACGCAAGCTCAGCCAGAACCGCAGCGCGGCCGACATCGCCGGCGTGCGCCAAGGGCTCGCCGCGAGCCCCGATGTACGCGATCAGACCCTCGCCCGATTCATGCCCAAGGAGCCCTCATGAACCCGATCCAAATCCGCCCGGTAGAAGCCGCCGACCACGCCGCCTGGTTGCCCCTGTGGCAGGCGTACTTGCACTTCTACAACACCCGGTTGCCAGACGCGGTCAGCACCAGTACCTGGCAACGCTTGATCGACCCCCGCGAGCCGACCTATTCGGCCCTGGCCTGGCAGGACGCCAAGGCGGTGGGCATGGTCAACTTCATCTATCACCGGTCGAACTGGAGCATTGAAAACTCGTGCTACCTGCAAGACTTACTGGTGGAGCCCGCCCAGCGGGGCACCGGGGTTGGCCGCAAGCTGATCGAATACGTCTACACCCGCGCCAAGGCCGACGGTTGCGGCAAGGTCCACTGGTTGACCCATGAGACCAATGCCACCGCTATTGCGTTATATGAGCGCATCGCCGAACGCCCCGGTTTCATCCAGTTTCGCAAAGGCCTTTAAGGAGAGCAGCATGTCGACTTCACTTACAGACTGGAAAGGCGTCCCACCGCCCACCGCCCACCGGATCGAGGGGCGTTTTATCCGCCTGGAAAAACTCGACCCGGCCCGCCACGGCGAAGGACTGTGGCATGCGCTCCAAGGCCCCGGCGCCGATCCCAAGTTGTGGGACTACTTGCCCTACGGCCCGTTTCCCGAGCGTGCTGTCTTCGACACCTGGCTGAACAACCATGCGGCCAACAGCGACCCCTACTTCTTCAGCGTCATCGACCGGGCCAGCGGCGACGTGCAGGGTATCCTCAGCCTGATGTCCATCGTCCCGGCCCAGGGCCGCATCGAAATCGGCCACGTCACCTTCGGCGCGCCGATGCAGCGCTCGCCCAAAAGCACCGAGGCGGTGTATCTATTGGCCAGGCATGCCTTTGAACTGGGCTACCGGCGCCTGGAATGGAAGTGCAACAACGCCAACGCCCGCTCCAAATACGCGGCCGAGCGGTTGGGGTTCAGTTTTGAAGGGGTGTTCCGCCAGCACATGGTCGTCAAAGGGCAGAACCGCGATACCGCGTGGTATTCGATCCTTGACGGGGAATGGCCGATGGTGGGTGCCGGGTTCGAGGCGTGGCTTAGCGAGGCCAACCAGACAACTGATGGGCAGGTGAAAAGCCTGGCCCAATGCCGAGGCTGACGCCGCCGTTGTCGGCGTTGTCGAGCCCCGGCGACCTTTGCCGTCTCAAGTAAGATGGCTGCCTGGCTGTGCGTCTCTAAAAGCCACAGCCCCTGCGCCTTTATTCGCTCGACACCCAAGACATCTCCCGCCGACTTCGAACGCCCTCCCTGACAGTTATCCTCCCTGCGCCTCGCTAAATTCCCGGCCTCACATATATGAGGTTCGGACCGTATGCCCTACATATCCAAGCGACTCACCCTTGTCATCACCTTCGCGTTGAGCGCTTTCAACATTCAAATGGCCGCGGCACGCGGCGATATGAGACCGCCCAGCGACCCTGAACCTGCCAGCCCTTTTTACTTCATCGACTACGCCACCACCGACAATGGCCGGCAGGTCGCCCAAATGCTGGACCGCGCCGTGGACGAACTGCTGGTGTCGGACACCTTGAGTGACGCGGAGCGCTATCTGATAACAAAAGACGCTGAGTACTTCAGCAGCCTGGCACCCGAGAGGATCGGCGCGGTGCTGGAGCAACTGGCCGCCAGCCAGAACGCCAACCTGGGCAGCGCCACCCGCAACAGCCTCAAGCCGCTGCACACCAGCCTGCTGTCAGCCATGGGCGAAGTGAACGGCGACGCCTCTGGCCGTTTCTGGCTGCACGGCCTGGGCAACGTCGGCGGCCTGGAGGGCCAGCACGGCGCAACCGATCTACAGCAACGGACCCAAGGCCTGATGCTAGGCGCCGATTGGGCCGTGGACCCGGCCTGGCGCGTGGGTGTCATGGGCGCAAAATCCACCAGCGACCTGAGTGCCAAACGCTTCAAGGCTGGGCTGGACAGCTGGCACCTGGGCGCTTACGCAATGCGCCAGGACGGCCCGCTGACACTGCGTTTGGGCGCGATCCATAGCAGCCACGCCGGCCAGAACAAGCGCAGTATCGACTTTGATTTCATCGATCATCGAGAACAGCTCAAGGGCAAGTACACCGCGCAAAGCCAGACGGTTTTCAGCGAGTTGGGCTATCGCGTGGACCACGGCAGCTTCACCGTCGAACCCTTCGCTGGCGTGGGTTATCAGCGTTACCACCGCGAACGCTTCAAGGAAAAAGGCGGCCTCAGCGCGCTCAGTGTCGGCGAGCAGACCCAGCAGAATCCAAGCAGCACTTTCGGCCTGCGCATGACCGGCCTCTATACCCTGGACAACCAGATGACGCTCAAACCCCACGTCAGCGCCAGTTGGACACATCTGTACGGCGATGTCGGCAGCCGCGTGCGCCAGTCCTCGGCCTGGGTGGACAAGTCCGTGTTCAACAGCGACTTCACCATCGAAGGCACATCCCTGGATCGCGATAGCCTGACGCTGCAAGCCGGGCTGGGGCTGGGCGTGTCGACGAGCCAGAGCGTCGGCCTGACCTACACAGGTGACGTTGGCACACGCAGCAAAAACCAGGCCCTGATAGGCCAATGGACCCTGACGTTCTGATTTCGCATTTTTTGCAGGCGAAAAAAAAGGGGGCAACATGCCCCCCGAGGATTAAGCGGTAGTGTCGAAGGCTGTGGATCAGCCTTCGATTTCAATCAGGATTTCACCCGGGTTGACGCGGTCGCCCTTGGCCACATGCACAGCGGTGACCTTACCGGCGATGGCCGCCTGCACTTCGGTCTCCATCTTCATTGCTTCGGTGATCAACACGGCCTGGCCGGCCTTGACCACGTCGCCTTCCTTGATCAGTACATCCACGATATTGCCCGGCATCGCCGTGCTGACATGACCCGGCTCGCTGGCCTGCTTGCGTTTGCTGGTACCGCTGCCGACAAATTCGTTGAGCGGCTCGAACACCACTTCTTCCGGCATGCCGTCGATGGACAGGTAGAAGTGGCGCTTGCCTTCGGCCTTGACCCCGACACCGGTAATATCGACGCGGTAACTTTCGCCGTGTACGTCGATGACAAACTCGGTCGGCACACCTTCACCGCCGGCACGGGCTACGCCACCGGCTTCAGGGATCGGCAGCAGCACTTCAGGGGACAAGGTCCCGGCATCGCGCTCTTCCAGGAACTTGCGCCCGATATCCGGGAACATGGCGTAGGTCAGCACGTCTTCTTCGGATTTGGCCAGCGTGCCGATTTCACCACGCAGTTTGGTCATTTCCGGCTTGAGCAGGTCGGCCGGGCGCACGTCGATCACCTCTTCACTGCCAATGGCCTGGCGCCGCAGCTTCTCGTTCACCGTGCCCGGCGCCTTGCCGTAGCCGCCTTGCAGGTAAAGCTTCACTTCGTTGGTGATGGTTTTGTAGCGCTCGCCGGCCAGCACGTTGAAGAACGCCTGAGTGCCGACAATCTGCGAAGTCGGGGTCACCAGCGGCGGGAAACCCAGGTCTTCACGCACCCGCGGAATTTCCGCCAACACTTCGCTCATGCGGTTGAGGGCGCCCTGCTCTTTCAGCTGGTTGGCCAGGTTGGAAATCATCCCGCCCGGCACCTGGTTGACTTGCACACGGGTGTCGACGGCGGTGAATTCGCTTTCAAACTGGTGGTATTTCTTACGCACGGCGTAGAAGTACAGGCCGATTTCCTGCAGCAGTTCCAGGTCCAGGCCGGTGTCGAACTCGCTGCCTTTCAGGGCGGCGACCATCGACTCGGTGCCCGGGTGGCTGGTGCCCCAGGCAAAGCTGGAGATGGCGGTGTCGATATGGTCGGCACCGTTTTCGATGGCCTTGAGTTGGCACATCGCGGCCAAACCGGCAGTGTCGTGGGAGTGGATAAAGATCGGCAGGCTCTGCTCGGCCTTCAGCGCCTTGACCAACTCGCCAGTGGCGTACGGGGTCAGCAGGCCCGCCATGTCCTTGATCGCCACCGAGTCGCAACCCATGGCTTCCATTTGCTTGGCCTGGGCCACAAACGCCTCGATGGTATGCACCGGGCTGGTGGTGTAGGCGATGGTGCCCTGGGCATGCTTGCCCGCGGCTTTCACGGCTTCGATGGCCACGCGCAGGTTACGCACGTCGTTCATGGCGTCGAAGATGCGGAACACGTCGATGCCATTCACGGCAGCCTTGGCGACGAAGGCTTTGACCACGTCGTCGCTGTAGTGGCGGTAGCCCAGCAGGTTCTGCCCACGCAGGAGCATTTGCAGGCGCGTGTTGGGCAACGCAGCACGCAGTTTGCGCAGGCGCTCCCACGGGTCTTCTTTCAGAAAGCGCACGCAGGCGTCGAAGGTCGCGCCGCCCCACACTTCCAGGGACCAGTAGCCGACTTTGTCGAGCTTGTCGCAGATCGGCAGCATGTCGTCGGTGCGCATGCGGGTCGCCAGCAACGATTGGTGGGCGTCGCGCAGGATGGTGTCGGTTACGAAGATTTTCTTAGACATTGGAATGTTCCTCACAGGCCTGCGTGGGCGGCAATGGCGGCGGCGATGGCCAGGGCCAGCTCTTCGGGTTTGCGCTTGATCGAGTAGTTGGTCAGCTCAGGGTGGCTTTCCACAAAGCTTGTATTGAACTGGCCACTGCGGAATTCCGGGTTGCGCAGGATTTCCTGGTAATAGGCGGCGGTGGTCTTCACGCCTTGCAGGCGCATGTCGTCCAGGGCACGCAGGCCGCGGTCCATGGCTTCTTCCCAGGTCAACGCCCACACCACCAGTTTCAGGCACATGGAGTCGTAGAACGGCGGGATGGTGTAGCCGGTGTAGATCGCCGTATCGGTGCGCACGCCCGGGCCGCCGGGGGCGTAGTAACGGGTGATCTTGCCGAAGCTGGGGAGGAAGTTGTTCTTCGGGTCTTCAGCGTTGATGCGAAACTGCAACGCGAAGCCACGGTGCTGGATATCTTCCTGTTTTACCGACAGCGGCAGCCCGGAAGCGATGCGAATCTGCTCGCGGACGATGTCGATCCCGGTGATTTCTTCGGTGATGGTGTGTTCCACCTGCACCCGGGTGTTCATCTCCATGAAGTACACCTCGCCCTCGGCGAGCAGGAACTCCACGGTGCCGGCGTTCTCGTAGCCCACAGCCTTGGCCGCACGCACCGACAGGTCGCCGATATAGGCGCGCTGTTCCGGCGTCAGTTGCGGGCTTGGAGCGATTTCGATGAGTTTCTGGTTACGGCGCTGGATCGAGCAGTCGCGCTCGAACAGATGCACCACGTTGCCAAAGCTGTCACCGAGAATCTGCGCCTCGATGTGCTTGGGATTGACGATGCACTTTTCCAGGAACACTTCCGCCGAACCGAAAGCCTTGGTGGCCTCGGAGATCACGCGGGGGAAGGCTTGTTCGAGTTCTTCGCGGCTGTTGCAGCGACGGATACCGCGACCGCCACCACCGGAGGTGGCCTTGAGCATCACCGGGTAGCCGATGCGGTCACCTTCGGTCAGCGCCTCGGCGATATCGGCGACGTTGCCTTCGGTGCCGGGGGTGACCGGTACGCCGGCCTTGATCATGCTGCGGCGCGCTTGGGTCTTGTCGCCCATGCGGCGAATCACTTCGGCCGATGGACCGATGAATTTGATTCCACGTTCGGCACAGATATCGGCCAGTTCGGCGTTTTCCGACAGGAAGCCGTAGCCGGGGTGCAACGCGTCACAGCCGGTTTCCACCGCCAGGTTCACCAGCTTGCGCGGGTTGAGGTAACCGGCCAGGGGCTCGGCACCGATGCTGTGGGCCTCGTCGGCGCGCTTGACGTGCAGGGCGTGCCGGTCTGCGTCGGAATAGACCGCCACCGAACGGATACCCATTTCGGCACAGGCCCGCACGATACGGACGGCAATCTCACCACGGTTGGCGATCAGGATCTTTGTTATCACTTGGAAATTCCCTTGAGCCGATTGCTGCATTCATCGACCTGCTAGACCAGGTCGGCGCGTGACCAAATGTTTCAAGCCAGTCGCGAGAGACACACTATGCGCACTTAGGGATTAACAAAAATCAATAATTATTGGGCTGTGTATAAGTAAAGACTTATAGTTGGCGCTACAACCCCAGCGAGCCACCTTGAATTATGCGCAAGTCATTGATGCGTATGACATTACGCCAATTGCAGATTTTTAATGAGGTCTGCGATTTACGTTCCTACAGCCGCGCCGCCGAGGAAATGTCTCTTACACAACCAGCCGTCAGCCTACAAATTCGCCAGCTTGAAGAGCTGATCGGCCAGCCGCTGTTCGACTACGTGGGCAAAAAGCTCTACATGACGGAAGCCGCCGAAGCCCTGCAACGGGCCAGCCGGGACATTTTCGGGCGCCTGGAAAACCTCGATATGCAGCTCTCGGACATGCAAGGCTCGCTGCAGGGGCAATTGAAGCTGGCGGTGGAGTCCAGTGCCAAATACTTCGTGCCGCATTTGTTCGCGGCCTTCAAGCGCCAGCATCCGGAGGTGCAGTTGCACCTGACCGTGGTCAACCGCGCCCAGGTGATCCGCCGGCTGTCAGACAACCGGGATGACCTGGTGATCATGTCCATGGTGCCTCAGGACATGGGGCTGGAGTTCCTGCCATTTCTCAACAACCCGATTGTGGCGGTGGCCCCGCCGGACCACCCGCTGAGCCTGCAAGGGCCGCTGCGCCTGCAGGACCTGGAGCCTTACACCTTGCTGCTGCGCGAGCCGGGTTCCGGGACGCGACTGGCCTGCGAGGAATACTTCAAGGAAAAGCGCGTGCACTTCACCCAGACGGTGGAAGTGGCCTCGGCCGAAGCGCAGCGTGAGTGCGTCGTGGCGGGGTTGGGCGTGGCGCTGCTGACGCGCCACGCCCTGAACCTGGAACTGGCCACCGGCGGGCTCAAGGAGCTGCCGGTAGAAGAACTGCCGCTGTACCGCAGTTGGTGCCTGGTGCAGGCCAAGGCCAAGCGCCTGTCACCGGTGGCCCATGCGTTCCTGGGCTTTATCCGCAGCGAGCGGGTGCAGATCAGCGCGCTGGCTGAACGCTTCGCTGGGCAGCTGCGGGCGCCTGCCAGTGCAGTTCCGGGTAGTCACTGATGTTCTGCAGCAGTTGACGCTGTTCGCAGCGATCTTCAATTGCACGCCGGAACGCCATGCGGCGCTGGTCTTCCTGCTGACGACGGGTCTTGACGGTGCTGGTGCTGTCTTCGTAGTGCCGGGCCATTTCGAGTCTCCCAATGCGAGTACGGGGAGTTCAGGATGGGCGCGGGGGATGACGGTTTGGCGGCGCGGGGGTTACAGGACGATGAATCTTGCGGATACAACACCGGCCAGCTCCTACAGTTGACCGAGTGCGACCTTGGGTCAGTCGTCGAGGGCTTTGACGGACTTGGGCGACAACCGCAGGCTGCGCAAGCTGCGCTTGACGCTCTTGAGGTGGTTGACCAGGCTCGGGCCACGGGCCATCGCCACGCCCATCGCCAGCACGTCGATCACCACCAGGTGGGCGATACGCGAGGTCAGCGGGGTGTAGATTTCGGTGTCTTCATGCACATCGATTGCCAGGTTGACCGTGGACAGCTCGGCCAAGGGCGTCTGGCTCGGGCACAGGGTGATCAACGAGGCACCGCTTTCACGCACCAGGTTGGCGGTGATCAGCAAGTCCTTGGAGCGGCCCGACTGGGAAATACAGATCGCCACATCGGTGGGCTTCAACGTCACCGCCGACATCGCCTGCATGTGCGGGTCGCTGTAGGCCGCCGCGGTCAGCAGCAGGCGGAAAAACTTGTGCTGGGCATCCGCCGCCACTGCGCCGGATGCACCAAAACCGTAGAACTCCACGCGCTGGGCCTGGGACATGGCCGTCACGGCTTTTTGCAGCTCGATCGGGTCGAGCTTCTCCCGCACTTCCATCAGGGTGTGCAGGGTGGTGTCGAAAATTTTCAGGCTATAGTCGGCGACGGAGTCGTCTTCATGAATCGCGAACTGCCCGAAGCTGGCGCCGGCCGCCAGGCTCTGGGCCAGCTTGAGCTTCAAGTCCTGGAACCCCGAGCAACCGATGGCGCGGCAGAAGCGCACGATGGTCGGCTCGCTGATCCCCACACTGTGGGCCAGGTCAGCCATGGAGCTGTGCATCACGGCCGCAGGGTCAAGCAGCACGTGATCGGCAACCTTGAGTTCCGATTTGCGTAACAGGTGGCGCGACTGGGCGATATGTTGCAACAGGTTCAAAGGGCAGGACTCTTGTTATTGGCAGACGCCAGGGATGTAGCAAGCTTGTAGTTATACTACAAGAATTGTTGATTTGCCCGTTCGATGCATCACTAAATCGACCTGCCAACCACTGAAACAGCGGGCAGGCACTATGTAGCCACTTGGGCGGGCCGAGCGACGCTAAGAAATATCTGCATTTTTTCGTAACAAATCCGCCAGGCCCTCCGCCTCGATTGGCCGGCTGATCAGATAGCCCTGCACTTCATCGCACTGCTCGGCCCTGAGGAAATCCAACTGCTGCAGATCCTCCACCCCCTCGGCCACCACCTTGAGCGCAAGCCCATGGGCCATGGCGATGATGGCCCGGGTAATCGCCAGGTCTTCGCGCCCCTGCCCCAGGCCACGGATAAACGTCTGGTCGATCTTCACGTAGTCCACAGGAATGCGCTTGAGGTAACTGAGGGACGAATAACCGGTGCCAAAATCATCGATGGCCAACTTCACCCCCAAGTCACGCAATTGCTGGAAGGTGGCGATGATGTGCTCGACGCTGTCGAGCAATTGGCTTTCGGTCAATTCCAGCTCCAGGTATTGCGGCGCCAACCCGGTTTCTTCCAGGACCTGGCGCACCAGGCTGACCAACTTGCCCTGGCGCAACTGGTGCACCGACAGGTTGACCGACACCCGGATCGGCGCCAGGCCCTGGCGCTGCCATTCACACGCCTGCCAGCAGGCCTGGCGCAGTACGAACTCGCCCAGCGGCACAATCAACCCGGTTTCTTCCGCCAGGCCGATGAAATCACCGGGCGGCACGCTGCCCCATTGTGGATGATCCCAGCGCACCAGCGCCTCGGCGGCGTTCATCTTGCCAGTGGCCAGGCACAGTTTGGGTTGGTAGAACACCTGCAATTGACGCTCATCGATGGCTTTGCGCAGTTGATTTTCCAACTGTAAGCGCTCAAGGGTGCTGGCTTGCAGACTGTCGGTGTAGAACTGGAAGTTATTGCCGCCCAAATGCTTGGCGTGCTGCATGGCCATGTTCGACTGGCTGACCAATGCGGAAATTTCCCGCGCGTTATCCGGTAACAAACTGACACCGATTGAGGCACTGACCACCAACTCATGCCCCTCCACCGTCACCGGTACCCGCAACTTGGCCAGCAATCGCGTAGCGACCCGCGCCAGGCTCGACAGACTGCCATAGGCATCGAACAGCACCGCAAATTCGTCGCCGGACAGCCGTGCGATGGTGTCGGCCTCCGGCAAGGCATTGATCAGGCGCCGGGCCATTTTCTGTAGCAACTGGTCGGCGACTTCATGGCCCAGGCTGTCATTGAGCAGCTTGAAACGGTCCAGGTTGATATGCAGCAACGCCAGGCTGCGGCCACCCTGGCGTACCCGTTGATGGGCTTCACGCAGGCGCTCGCGAAACAGCGAGCGGTTGGCCAGCCCAGTCAGTTCGTCGTAATGGGTGAGGTAGCGCATGCGCTCCTCGGACTCACGCCGCGCCGACAGGTCGGCGAAAAAGCCTACGATGTGACTGACATTTCCCCGGACATCTCGCACGACGCTCAATTGCAGCCACTGGGGATACAGCTCGCCGTTCTTGCGCGCCTCCACCAGTTCGCCCTGCCAACTGCCCTGGCTCAACAAGGCCTGGCGAATCATCGGGAAGTGCCGGCGTGCATCGCGACTGCACGGCAATTCCACGACATTGCGGCCAAGCATGTCGTCGATCTCAAAGCCGGTGACACGACTGAAAGCCTGGTTGACCGCAATCAACACATACTCCGGGTCCAGGATCACGATGCCTTCGCTGGCCGCTTCAAACACCGTGGACGCCAGCCGCAGTTGCTCTTCCGCAGCCTTGCCGGCACTGATATCGCGCCGGGTGCCGAGCATGCGTGTCACGCGCCCGCCGGCGGTACGCTCCACGGCGCGCCCGCGGTCCTCGACCCACACCCAGCGCCCGTCACCATGGCGCACGCGGTACTCCACCTGATAGTCGTCGCTGCGACCTTTCAAGTGCTCGACCAACGCGCGCTTGAGCAGTGGCAAGTCGTCCGGATGCAGGCGTGGCTTGAGGTCGCGCAGCATTGCCATGACGTGTTCCGGCTCCAGGCCAAACAACTCCTTGAGCTGAGTGTGATGGACCTCATCGGTTTGCAGGTTCCAGTCCCACAGCCCCAGCTCACTGGCCTGCAATGCCATGGCCAGGCGCGCTTCGCTTTTATTCAGGGCCAGGCTGGCGGCGTCCAATTGCTGGCCGCGCTGTTCGACACGGTGTTGCAGGCCGACCTGGGCCTCACGCAACTCCTGCTCGACCTGGCGCCGCTGCTCGACCTCGCGCACCAGTTCCTGATTCAGTTGTTCGCTACGCTGGCGGGCCTGTTGCAAGTGCTCGATCAGGGCCTGGTTCTGGAAGCGCCGCAGTAAACCGCGCTGGATCAGGCGGTTGACCTGCCAGGCCACCAGGCTCAGGGACGCCAGCAGAATCAGGCCCAGGTAACTCCAACCCTGCAAGTGCGGTTCGCCGCTCAACAACAGGTAAAGAATGGTGGGCACCAGGCAGGGCAAGGCAAATGACAAAAACGCCGGCACGCTCACGGCGTAGGCCACGCTGGCCGATAAGGTCGCCACGCCAATCAGGCCAAAGACCCAGGCCTGTTGTACGAAGTTGTCCAACGGCACCAGGGCAATGGCGGCACTCGCCAGGGTCAGGCCACTGGCCGCCGAACCCAACATGAACATCCGCCGCCAGAACGGCTGGGCCTGCCGGCTGGGCAAGGCGCTCTCGAAGGCCGCCACCTGGATCACGCGCATCGCCACCAGGGCCAGCAACCACACCAGCCACGCGCTGACCAGCACATAGCGCTGCGGGCTCCAGAGCAACCAGGCGCAGACCAGACCGTTGATCAACATCAATAAAGTGGGCAGCAACGAACCTTGGTACAACAGACGCGTGCGCTCGACCGCCATCTCCATGGCGTAGTGCTTGCGGATAACCTGCGCCGGCGCAACAGAAGGGCCAGGCAGGTCAGTGCTGAGGGTCATAGGCAGTGTTCTTATAATCGTGAGCCCGAAACGTCGACGGAGCATACACAAGCAGGCGTGCAGACCAAACTGCTCTGGATCATAAAAATCTGCGAATAACCCCCGCAAACCTTGGGCCCAGAGGGGCTGAACAAGACAGGCCGCGGGCTGCAGCCGATGACTTACCGGTCATCACCGTGGCCCGACTATTTGCCAATTACAGGTCGCCGCGGTTTTTTGTATCGACCATCCGGCAATGGGATTTGCCCCCCTTCCCCCGGCACCCTAGAATGCGCCGATGCGCGATGATCTCTCTCTTTTGCTGAACTCCCTCAACGATGCCCAACGCCAGGCCGTAGCAGCCCCCGTTGGCCGTCAGTTGGTCCTGGCCGGTGCTGGCTCCGGTAAAACCCGAGTGCTGGTGCACCGTATCGCCTGGTTGATCCAGGTCGAAAACGCGTCCCCGCATTCCATCCTGTCGGTGACCTTCACCAACAAGGCCGCTGCCGAGATGCGCCACCGCATCGAGCAGTTGATGGGCATCAGCCCGGCCGGGATGTGGGTTGGCACCTTCCACGGCCTGGCGCACCGCTTGTTGCGGGCGCACTGGCAGGAGGCGGGCCTGGCCCAGACCTTCCAGATTCTCGACAGCGATGACCAGCAACGCCTGGTCAAGCGAGTGATCCGCGAGCTGGGCCTGGATGAGCAACGCTGGCCGGTGCGCCAGGCCCAGTGGTTTATCAACGGCCAGAAAGACGAAGGCCTGCGCCCGCAACATATCCAGGCCAGTGGCGACCTGTTCCTGGCCACCATGCGCAGCATTTATGAAGCCTATGAAGTGGCCTGCCAGCGTGCGGGGGTCATCGACTTCTCCGAACTGCTGCTGCGGGCCCTCGATCTGTGGCGCGACAACCCCGGCTTGCTGGCCCATTACCAGAAGCGCTTCCGGCACATCCTGGTGGATGAGTTCCAGGACACCAACGCCGTGCAGTACGCCTGGCTGCGCTTGCTGGCCAAGGGCGGCGACAGCCTGATGGTCGTGGGCGACGATGATCAGTCGATCTACGGTTGGCGCGGCGCGAAAATCGAGAACATCTACCAGTATTCCGACGACTTCCCCGACGCCGAGACCATTCGCCTGGAGCAGAACTATCGCTCCACCGCCGGGATCCTCAAGGCCGCCAACGCCTTGATCGCCAATAACACCGGGCGCCTGGGCAAGGAGTTGTGGACCGACGGCGGCGAAGGCGAGGCGATCAACCTCTACGCCGCTTTCAACGAGCACGACGAAGCCCGCTACGTGGTGGAAACCATTGAAAGTGCCCTGAAAACCGGGCTGGCCCGTAGCGATATCGCCATTTTGTATCGCTCCAACGCCCAGTCGCGGGTGCTCGAAGAGGCCTTGCTGCGTGAGCGCATCCCCTACCGCATCTACGGCGGCCAGCGCTTCTTCGAGCGCGCAGAAATCAAGAACGCCATGGCCTACCTGCGCCTGCTGGAAGGGCGTGGCAACGATGCGGCGCTGGAGCGGGTGATCAACGTGCCAGCACGGGGGATTGGCGAGAAAACCGTCGAGGCGATCCGCGAGCACGCACGGCACAGCGATGTGTCGATGTGGGAGGCCATGCGCCTGCTGATCGTCAATAAAGGCCTGACAGGTCGCGCTGCCGGGGCTTTGGGCGGGTTTGTCGAGTTGATCGACACCCTCGCCGCCAAGTGCCTGGAAATGCCGCTGCACCTGATGACCCAGACCGTGATCGAACAGTCCGGCCTGATCGCTTATCACGAAGCGGAAAAAGGCGAGAAAGGCCAGGCCCGGGTAGAAAACCTTGAGGAACTGGTCAGCGCCGCCCGCGCTTTCGAGAACAGCGAGGAGGATGCCGAGCTGTCGCCGCTGGCTGCGTTCCTCGGCCATGCGTCCCTGGAAGCCGGCGATACCCAGGCCGACGAACACGAGGACAGCGTGCAGCTGATGACGCTGCACAGTGCCAAGGGCCTGGAATTCCCCTACGTGTTCCTGGTGGGCATGGAAGAAGGGTTGTTCCCGCACAAGATGAGCCTGGAAGAACCTGGCCGCCTTGAAGAAGAACGCCGCCTGGCCTACGTGGGCATCACCCGGGCGATGCAGAACCTGGTGATGACCTACGCCGAGACACGTCGCCTGTATGGCAGCGAGACTTACAACAAGGTGTCGCGGTTCGTGCGGGAAGTGCCGAAAGGGCTGATTCAGGAAGTGCGCTTGTCCAATAGCGTCAGCCGGCCGTTTGGCGGAGGCCAGCAGCAGAACTCCAGCAACCTGTTTGCCGGCTCGGAAATTCCCGAGACCCCGTTCAGTCTCGGCCAGCAGGTCAGGCATGCGATCTTTGGCGAGGGGGTGATCCTCAACTTCGAAGGCGCCGGGGCCCAGGCCCGGGTGCAGGTGAACTTCGCCGAGGGCAGCAAATGGCTGATGATGGGTTACGCCAAGCTCGAAGCGGTGTAATGGGCTAATCACCCTCCCCTGTAGGAGCCGGCTTGCTGGCCCCTACAAGGTGGATAGATTACGCATGGGTGTAATTAGCCCTACAGACCATTCGGATTATGTCTTACGCAAAAGCCCGAAACATTATGCCGCTAGCCACTGACTCTGCACCTGTGCAACATGGCGCGCGTGCAATCCACAAATGGGAATTCCCTTTATGAAACGTTTTCTTAGCATCGCCATGGCGTTGTGCATCGGCCTGACGATGAGCCTCGACGCCAACGCCAAACGCTTCGGTGGCGGCAAAAGCTCCGGCGCAGCGCCGAGCCACCAGACCAGCCAAATGGCCCCTGCCGCTGGCGGCATGGGCGGAGCGGCTGCCACCGCAGGTGCAGCCGGTGCCGCAGGCGCTGCTGCCAAGGCCGGCGGTGCTTCGCGCTGGTTGGGTCCCCTGGCCGGCATCGCCGCCGGTGGCCTGCTCGCCTCCATGTTCATGGGCGGCGGCTTCCAGGGCATGCAGATCTTCGACATCCTGATCATGGCGGTCATCGCCTTTGTGATCTTCCGCTTTATCGCCGCCCGTCGTCGCAAGCAGCAGGAGCACCTGGCTCCAGCCGGCGCGCCGATGCAGCGTGAAGTGTTCGAGCAGAAGCCTGCCATGGGTTCGATCTTCGGCGGCTCGGCAGCACCGGCTGCCACCCGTCCGGTGATCAATGCGCCAGCCTGGTTCAACGAAGAGCGTTTCGTCGAAGCGGCCCGCAACCACTTCCAGTCCCTGCAGCAACACTGGGACGCCAACGAAATGGACAAGATCGCCGAGTTCGTGACCCCGCAATTGCTGGAGTTCCTCAAGCGCGAGCGCGCCGAGTTGGGCGACGGCTTCCAGTCGACCTATATCGACGACCTGCGTGTGCAGTTGGAAGGTGTGGATGATCGCGCCGACAAGACTATCGCCACCCTGACCTTCAGCGGTACCTCGAAGACTTCGCGCTTTGACCAGGGCGAAGTGTTCAGCGAAAGCTGGAACATGGAGCGCCCGCAAGGCGAAAACCAGCCTTGGCTGGTTGCCGGTATCCGCCAGAACGGCTGATCCGCTAAGGCCTGGAGCCTGCTGTAACAAACACCCCGGCCGTGTGCAGTGCTTTTTGAAGCCTGCACCGCCGGGGTGTTTTTTTGCCTGTGGAAAAGTGGGTGCGCAGTTTTGCTGGATTAATGAGAACGACTCTCATTATACTCGCCCTCCCCGGTTCTGCCCGAGCATAGGAAAGTGCCGCCGTGCTGGAAAAACTGTTCACTCAACATGCACCCGCATTGCATCGTTACCTGTTGCGCAAGAAGTGCTCACCAAGCCTGGCCTCGGACCTGGTGCAGGACACCTTCCTGCGCATCGCCCAGTTGGAGAGCCTGGAACGCGTGCTGTGCGCGCCGTCCTATCTGTTTCGGGTGGCGCACAACCTGATGATCGACCATCACCGCCGTTATGGCGAAAAGCGCTACGACAACGACCCCACCGCCTTCTTCGCCACCCTGGTCGACGAAACCAGTTGCCCCGAAGAGCAGGCCCTCGGTGCGCTGGAGCTGGAGCACCTGGAAAGCCTGTTGGAGCGCATGCCGCCCCGTACCCGCGACGTGTTCATGCTCTGCCGGGTAGAGGGCATGACGCACAAAGAGACCGCGCGCTATTTACGGATATCCACAAGCTCTGTACAAAAACACATGGCAATGGCCCTGGCCAGGATTGGTCGGGCGCTGGAACCGGGCCAAGAGGGCTGAGCCTTGTGTACGATAAAGAGCCAAAAGGTAAATAGACCGAACCGTGAACGCCTCCCCACACACTATCGACCCGGTAGAGCGCAAAGCTGCCGACTGGGTGATGCGCCATCGCCAAGGACAGCTTTCGGCACGTGAACTCGAGGCCTTTCAGCGCTGGCTGGCCGCTGACCCACTGCACGCTGCCGCCGTCGAGCGCGCAAACCGTGCGTGGCAGGCCACCGCGCAGCTCAAACAACGTCCCGGTTATGTAAAACCCCAGCGCCCGCCGCGTTCTGCCTGGCTGCGCATGCCGGTGGTCGGCGGCAGCGCTGTGGCCGCGCTGGCGTTGGGCTGCTGGATGCTGCTGGCCCCGCCCTTCTGGGTCCAGGCCCTGAACAGTGACTATCACACCGGTTTTGGCGAAGTGCGCCAGATCACCCTGGCCGACGGCAGCCAGGTGCAGCTGGGCAGCCACAGCCTCCTGAGCCTGGCCTATGACGACCAGACCCGCCGGGTGCGCCTGAGCCAAGGCGAGGCGATCTTCACTCCGGCACCGATGAATGAAACGGAGCGGCGCCCCTTCACCGTACAAGCACCGGGAGCCGATATCACGGCGCGTGGCACGCGTTACCTGGTGGGTGTCGGCAAGGATCGCGAAGGCTGGGTGGGCGTGTTGCAACACCGGGTCGAGGTCAACCTGACCCAACACGGGCGCGATGAAGCGGCCGGCTCTGCCCTGCTGGAGCAGGGCAACAGCCTGCACTTCAGCCCCAGAACGGGCCTGGTACCCCTGAACACCAGCCCCGAGGAACTGGCCAGTTGGCAGGAAGGCCGGCTGGTTTTCCAGCGTGAATCCCTGGCCGACGCCGCAGCCCGCATCAATCGTTACCGACCGGGGCTGGTGTTGGTCAAGGGCGAGGCGCTGCGCAATGCCCGGGTCAGTGCGGTGATGCGCCTGGACAACCTCGACGACGCGCTTAAACACCTGGTGGCGCAAGTCCACGGGCGCATGATCGACCTGCCAGGACTGACGCTGATTTACTGAGCGACCTCAGTCAGCGCTAACTTCAAAATTATATAAAAAACAAAACAAATAGATCATAACGATCTATCGCGTTTTTGCAGCTGAGCCGTTTCTACTACATGTGAATAAATCTTATTTACTTTAGTGAGGCCGGTTTTGCAGACGCAAGAGAACAACAAAAAGTGCAAGGCGACAAAACGCACCCGACTGAGCCTGGGGATTCAGCTGGCCGCTCTTGCACTGGTCGCCGATGCCGCCACCCTCAGCCCTGTGCTGGCGGCGCCCTCCGCGAGTGCAAAACACGCCCCGGCCACTGATACACACAATTTCGACGTGCCCACCCTGGCGCTGGATCAAGCCCTGGTACTCCTGGCGCGCCAGGCCGGTGTCGAGCTCTACCTGGGCAGCAACGACCTCACCAACAGCTACGGCAACCCGGTCAAGGGGCGCCTGTCCCTCGACGCCGCGCTGCAAACGCTGCTGGCCAATCAAGGGGTCAGCTACAGCCTCACCGGTTCGTCCGAGCGCCCGATTATCCAAGTGCAATCGACGCCGAACTCGGCAGGCATCCAGGCCGGCGACCTGCATCCAACCTACGTAATGGGCATGGAGGGCAAGCAGTCCCGGGACGAGAAGGGCTACAACGACATCTACGACCAAGACATCTCCTCGGTCTACGCCGGCAAGGAGCAGATCGAACGCTACAAAGGCGCGGCCCCTGCCGACATGTTCAAGGGCATGCTCAACGTGTACAGCGGCGACTCGCGCAACAGCGGCGCGCTGGACCCGAACATCCGCGGCATCCAGGGCCCGGGCCGCGTGCCTCTGACCATCGATGGCACCGAGCAGGCAATCACCGCTTATCGCGGCTATATGGGCGCCAACAACCGCAACTACATCGACCCCAACCTGATCGGCAGCATCAAGGTGCTCAAGGGGCCGAACCTGGAGCGCAACGTCTACAGCGGCATTGGCGGCGCAGTAGTGGCCAGCACCCTGAATGTCGATGACATCCTCAAGGAAGATCAGGCATTCGGTGGCGAGCTGAAAATCGAAGGCAGCAACAACTCGGTGTCCCCCAAACTGCCGACACTGATGACCGGGCAGATGCCCAGCCCCGACTACAAGTACTTCCCTATCAGCGGCTATTACGACCCTTCGCTGTACAAACACCCACGCACCAGCAGCAGCAACAAGTTGCTGTCCAGTGATGACGCGGCCTACCGCCTGGCCCTGGGTACGCGCCAGGAAAAATTCGAACTGCTGGCCGCTTACGCCTTCCGGGAAAAGGGCAACCACTACGCGGGCAAGAACAAGAGCGACTTCTATTCCAGCGGGAAACAGATCAACGGCCAGTTTGACTACATCCCTAACCTTGCGACCATCTACAAACCCGGCGATGAAGTGCCCAACACCTCCAGCAAAATGGAATCCTGGCTGGGCAAGGCCAAGCTCAAGATTGATGAAAACCAATCCCTGGAATTCGGCTACCGCGACACCGATGCGCTGTACGGCGAAATCATGCCCTCGCGGATCTCGTTCTTTACGCCTGGCACGATCTACGACGCCGCCACCAATGGCGTACCGCAGTGGCCGCTGAGCCATGTGCAAAGCAAGGCCTACAACCTGGAATACAACCTCAAGCCCGAGGGCAACCCGTGGGTGGATTTCTATTCCAACCTGTGGATGACCAACACCCGCAGCGATACCTACAGCAGCGGCGGCGTGCCCAACCAAACCACCATGGCCGACCCGGTGTTCCGAAACACCGCCCTGGCCAACGCCAAGCACGACCGTATCGGCCTGATCGCCAGCAACAAATTCAAGTTACTCGACAGCCTCGACCTGACCCTGGGCGGTAGTTACCAACATGAAAAGTTAGGCTCGAACGACAACTACTACGATCCGATCATCAGCGACACCTTGCGTATGTACCCCCGGGCCGGACGGCGTGAAGAGCAGGAATACAACTTCAAGTTCGATTGGCGCCCCGTGAGCTTCGCCAAGTTTGAAGCCGGCATGCGGTATTCGTCTTATTGGGCATTTGATGATTATTTGAAAGGTGCGCAGGACAAGAGCGGTATAACGACACAATACGAAGACACCGGAAGGTCCGTGTACTACACCACGCGCAAAACCCTGTCGGATGCCGAACTGCAGGCAACCATCGATAAAAAAGTCGCCGCTGAAAAGGTCTTCTGGGACATGTTTGACACTCCAGAGTCGGAGCGCCAAGAACTAATAGCACTGATCAAACAAGAAACACCTCGTGTACAAGACACCCAACACACGGCAGATTGGGCGAGCGACGGAAAAGGTCGTTACGCTCGCAGTAACAATCCCTGCATCAACGGCTTGAGCGCCGGTGAAAACATCATTTCCTGCAGAGCATCCGGTAACGGGGATGGTTACCAGCAAGACATCAGTGCCAAGCACCAGAAAGACAGCGGCTGGACCCCGAGCCTGTCCGGCACTTTCTATACCTCGGAAAACGGCCGGGTCTATCTGCGCTACAGCGAGGCCATCCGTTATCCAAGCATGTTCGAAAGCACCATCGGCTTCTCCTCCTCCGTCAATCCCTGGGGGCTCAAGCCCGAACATGCCCACAACTATGAAGCCGCCTACATCCATAACCTGGCCGGCTGGGGTGGCAGCGAAACCGCCGATATCAAGCTGAGTTACTACTACAACACCACGAAAAACGTGATCGAGCGCAGCCCGCAACTGCGCTTCACCAACCTGGAAAAGCAGGTCACCTCTGGCGTGGAAATCCAGGGCCGCTATGACAGCGGGCGCTTTTTCACCGACATGAGCATCGGCCATGTCCTGAAGAACAAAGTCTGCGATGAAGATTCCGCCGTGTCCGTCAGCACCGATGGCAGTACCCCCAACTGCGTGGATGACGGCTTCGTTGGCGGTTATCTGGTCAGCATGGCGATGCCGGAATGGACTGCCAACCTGGGCCTGGGGGCCCGTTTTCTTGATCGAAAACTGGAAGTGGGCGGGCGCGCCATTTATTACCGTCAGCATGAAAGCAAGTTCTACAACAACTACCCCAACAGTGCCATGGTCAGTTATTACCTGAATACACCCATGTCATGGGACAAGATCATTACTTATGACGCTTATGTTAACTACAAGTTAACCGATGACGCCTCAATAGAACTGATCGGCACCAACTTGAGCAACTTGTATTACATCGACCCACTGACGCGTTCGGCGATGCCCGCGCCAGGGCGAACCTTAAAACTCGCTTTTACCACTACGTTTTAACTCTGGAGGTAGCGCATGGGAGGCTAAGAAGTAATTGGCAAACGCTTGACGTGTTGACTTAATTTAAATCACTCAATGGATGATGAAATGAAATCTTTCAACTACACAGTATTGGCAGTAGCACTTCTTGGTCTGGCCGGCGTTGCCCAGGCAGACTCTTCTTCGGCACAAAGTTACACCGGCACTATCGTCGTCGGCGGCACGGGCGCTTCATCCCCTAACCACCCAAGCTCGCCAGGCCAGCCAGCCGTGGGTGTCCTCGCCTTCTACGGTGGCGCAAAAGTGCCCTTCAGTGGCCTCAAAGGCATGGTGGCCACCGACGCCAACGGCGTAACCACCATCACCCCGGCAATGATGCCGGCCTCTCACTCTGCCCTTGGCAACTTCGACTTCAAACAGGTCGCCAGCCAGCAGGTGTACTACGGTGAATGGTCGCAGACCGGCGCCACCAACGACCCGAGCCGCGTCGTGTACTACTCCGGCGACACCACCGGCCGAGTACTGCCAACCGCCAACGTGACTTATGCAGTGCAGGGCATCAACAACTACTCCGGAGCCAACGTGCTGTCCGGCGACCTGACCGCCTCATTCGGCACCGCAGCGCCAACCCTCGTCGGCTCGCTGAGCAACAGTGCGCTGAAAGTTCAAGTCACCGCCGCCATCGACACCGCCACTGCAGGCTTCGCCGGCACGGCCCAGGCGCGTAACACCGCAACCAACGCACTGCTTTCCTCCGGCACTTCGCAAGGCAGCTTCTTCGGCGCAGGCTCCACCGCGTCGCTGGCCGGTATCGCCAAGTTCGCCAACCGCGACTACGACACCGCCTTCGGTGGCGTCGCCAAGTAATCGCCGGTTGAGCCTGTTGTAGCACCACCGAGCAAGTGCCTGCCCCCAGGCACTTGCTTTTGGCGTTTTGAAGCGATCCCGAGAGCCCGGTAATGCCCCAGCCCTACTGCAAGCGATCCCTTGCGCTCCACGCTTTGCCCTTTTTCCTGCTGTTGTCCATCGCCCCGGCGGTAATCGCCGCCGACCAGGACACCAGCCTGCGCCTGAACCAAACCATCGAGTACCGCGCCAACCAGCAAGAGCGCGAGTTGCTCAAGGATGAACTGCCCAGCGACGGTGCCGCACCGCTGTTGAATATCGATGGGCAGACCTACAGCGTCGGCAACAACCTCGATGAGCTGGGTCGTGCGGTGTACCTGTCCATCGAGCGCCAGCAATGGCCGCAGGCCAGGGACTATCTAAAGCGCTACACCGCCTTGCCCGGCCATGACCCGATGCTCACCGCCTATGCCAAGGGCGGCCTGGCCCGCGCCGACGGCAACCTTGAACAGGCCGAAGACTATTACCGCCAATTGCTGGCGATACAATCCGACTTCCTGCCCGGCCGCCTGGAACTGGCGCGGGTGCTGTTCGAAAACCGCAAGGATGGCGAGTCCAACGCCGCCTTCCAACAGATCAGCAGCGGCCTCAGCCCAGCCGACGCGCAGGCCATGGGCGTGGGCAAGACGGTCGACAGTTTTCTGCAGGCCCTGGACCACCGTGAAGACTGGCAAGGCTCCTTCGCCATCGGCCCGACCTGGGGTAAAAACCTCAACCAGTCTCCTGAAAGTACGGTGACTTACCGTTTCGTCACCGCTGAAGAAACCATCCTGGTCAGGCGCTCACTGCCCAAGGCCGTCTCTGCCCGTGGTGCAGATTACGAGGCCACGCTCAACAAACGCATCGCCATCAGCGGTCACCACGGGGTGTTCATGCGCTCGCTGTTGTATGGCCAGGCCTATGAAAAAGAGAGCAAGTACAACGAAGGCACCCTCATCAACAATGCGGGCTACAGCTACCACGATGCCAGGAACCAGTACTCTCTCGGGCCGTCGTATGAATTCAACACCATTGCCGACAACGCCATGTACAGCGCCTGGGGACTGCGCGGCGAATGGATTCACACATTATCGGCCACGCGTATGTTCAAGCTGGAAGGCGAATACAAGGACATGGCCTATAAACACGAACTCAATACCAACCTCGACGGCGGGATCACTTCGGTCTACGCCACCCTGTGGCAAGCCCTGCCTCAGCGCTGGACGCTGTTCGGCGGTGTGGACCTGAGCCAACGCAACACCCGGGACCGCACCCAGGCCTACCTGCAAAAAGGCGTGCGGCTAGGGGTCGCCAAGGATTTCGACGTAGGCGTCAGCGCCGTGCTGTTCGCTTCGTACCGCAAGCGTCAATACGATGCCTACAGCGCGATTGTTGATGACCGACGCAGCGACGATGAACAAGGCTACACCTTTATCCTGCGCGCCCCACGCCTGGCGGTGATGGATGTGGTGCCCAGCCTAACGGTCAAGTACAACAAAGTCGTAAGCAATGTCGACTGGCTTTATTCCTACGACAAAAACAGCATCAGCCTAAAGCTGGAAAAGCAGTTTTGACCGACTACACCGGGTTTTCTATTTCGCGGTTGCACTTATAGCGAGCTACTGTATAAAACGCCCCTATAAACCGCGCCATCTAGCATGAGGATCCCGGCCGTGGAAGAAGTTATCGAACAATTGCGTGAAGCCAACGAACCGGTACCGGTTCCTCTGGAACTGCCCGACGAAGACCAGTTGGTGGAAGTCGAAGAACAGCTGTTTATCAACATCCCGTTTGTGTTCAAGGAATTCCTGCTGACCGTCAGCGATGTGGTGTATGGCAGCCTGGAGCCGGTGACTATCACCGATCCCCAGTCCCACACCTATCTGCCGGAAGTCGCCGCCAATGCCTGGGATATCGGCGTACCTCGCGAGCTGATCCCGATTTGCCAGGATGGCGACGACTACTACTGCGTCGAAGAAGACGGCACGGTGGTGCTGTGGTCCGGCGAAGAAGAGCTGGTCACCGAAGAGTCCTGGGAGTCGGTGTGGCACTGGGCACGGGATGTCTGGCTGGAAAGCTGATACCTGCGGATCGCCCGAATGCCCTTGCAGGAGCCGGCTTGCCGGCTTCTGCAGTGAATCGTTTGGCAATTGATAGTGGTCAGCGCTCCGGCGTGTCCTTGTGGTTATCCAGGGTTTCCAGCAAGGCCACCTGCATGCGCGTATGCACGCGGATGAACCAGCGCCAGAGCACCGCTGCCACTGCGGCGGTTACCACCGCGATCAACACCAGCAACTTGTTGGTCGGCAAAATACTGGCCGACAAGGCGGCCAAAAGCAGGAAGATCACCAGTAGCGAGAGAATCGGGATCAGTTCGGCAATCACTCGCCGCAGGCGCTGGGTATGGCGCCCGGCCATTTCCGGCTTCACGCTCATCTCTGCCAGCAACATCGACAGCGCCTTGAGCTTGCGATAAGCCGCGATCAAAAATGGCAGCGACAGCAACAACGCACCGCCCCAGATTAATGCCTTCTGCCAACTCGGATCACTGATCCAGCCTTCCAGATACCCACCTATTCGCGCCGCGAAAAAGCTGCCGGTAAAGAAAATCGCCACCACCAGCGCCAGGTTCACCCCGACCTGCAGGATAATCTTGCGGATCATCGACGCCAGCATCGCGCCTTCGCCCTGGGGCTGGATGCTGCGCAGCCATTCACCATACAGACCAAACACGCGGCTCAAGCGCTGGGGCATCACCGCTGCGATCTTCAATGACAATGGGTCGGCGCCACGAATCAGGTACGGCGTCAGCAACGTAGTAATGGCAGAAACCGCGACAGCCACCGGGTAGAGAAAGTCGCTGGTCACCTGCAAGGTCATCCCCAGCGCCGCGATGATGAAGGAAAACTCGCCAATTTGTGACAGGCCCATCCCTACCCGCAACGAGGTGCGGCCATCGTTACCCGCGATAAACGCGCCAAGGCCACAGGACAGCATCTTGCCCAGCACCACGGCCACGGTAATCACCGCAATCGGCCAGGCGTATTGCAGCAGGATCTGCGGGTCGATCATCAAGCCGATGGCTACAAAGAAGATCGCGCTGAACATGTCGCGAACCGGCTCGATCAGGCGCTCGATTTTCAGCAACTGCCGGGACTCGGCCATGATCGCACCGATCAGGAAGGCCCCCAGCACCATGCTGTATTCGAGCTTGACCACCAACAGGCAAAAACCGAAGCACAACCCCAGCACGGTGATCAGCAGCATCTCGTTGCTTTCAAACTTGGCCACATAGGCCAGCAACCGCGGGACCAGCAAAATGCCGATCACCAAGGCCACGATCATGAACAGCGAGAGCTTGCCGACCGTGGAAAACACCTCGCCGGAGCTGACCGTACCGCTGACGGCGATGCTCGATAACAAGGCGATGATGCCAATGCCCAGGATGTCTTCGACGATCAGCACGCCAAAGATCAGTTGGGCAAAACGCTGGTTTTTCATCTTCAGGTCGTTGAGCGCCTTGACGATGATGGTGGTCGAGGAAATCGCCAGGATCGCGCCGAGGAACAGCGAGTCCATGGTGTTCCAGTCGAACCATTGGCCGATTTCGTAGCCAATCCAGATCATCAGGATGATTTCCAGGAAGGCCGCGATAAACGCCGTGGCGCCCACCTTGAACAGCTTGCGCAGGCTGAACTCCAGGCCCAGGCAGAACATCAGGAAGATCACCCCCAGTTCCGCCAGGGTCTTGATGGTGTCTTCATCGTGGATCAGGCCGAATGGCGGTGTGTGTGGGCCAATGATGAAGCCGGCGACGATGTACCCCAGGACAACCGGTTGCTTGAGGCGGTGGAACAGGATGGTCACCACCCCTGCCACGAGCATGATCACGGCCAAATCCTGGATAAAGCTGATGGCGTGCATGGCGAGGGGCTCCTTGAGGGTACTGGCACTTTTCCGAGTTCCACGCAGCCGCCAAAACGGTTCGTAATGTATGGAAGGAAAAGTCTGCCTTATTCGTAAGAAATGCCCTTGAAATGGGCTTTTCAAGGGTAACACCGCGACTTCCGGCAGAAAGCCGGTGCAATATATGGAAACAGATCGTCTTGGGCGTGACGGCAAGCCCCGCCCTGGCGTCCCGTAAGGGATGGCGCTGTAACGATTTCAGCATCCGCAGAGGTGCCCCCCCAACCAATGCCTATAACCGTGAGTGTGCTATGGAACCCGGAACCGCCCAGCTGTCGATGACGGTATTGATGACCCCTGACATGGCCAACTTCTCAGGCAATGTCCATGGCGGCACCCTGCTCAAGTATCTCGACGAAGTGGCCTACGCCTGCGCCAGCCGTTATGCCGGTCGCTACGTAGTCACACTGTCGGTGGACCAGGTGATTTTTCGCGAGCCGATCCATGTGGGCGAGCTGGTGACGTTCCTGGCGTCGGTCAACTACACCGGTAACACGTCGATGGAAGTGGGGATCAAGGTCGTCACCGAGAACATCCGCGAGCGCTCGGTACGCCATACCAACAGTTGCTTCTTTACGATGGTCGCCGTCGACGACGACCGCAAACCCGCCGCGGTGCCGGCATTGCAGCCACAGAGCAGTGAAGACAAGCGCCGGTTTATCCAGGGCAAGCAGCGTCGGCTGGTCCGCCAGGAGCTGGAGAAGCGCTACCAGGAAATCAAGGCCGATACCCTGTAGGACACAACCCCTGTAAGCGCTGGCATGCCAGTGCCTACAGGGGGTGTTCAGAGGCTGATCGGGCTGGCCTCGAAGCGCACGCGTGGATGGGCAATACGGTCCTGGGCCCGCACCAATTCCAACTCGTAGCTGGCGCATGCCTGGGTTTCCAGCAGTACTTCGTGCACCGCGGCGGCGGTAAACTCGAAGGCGGCCAGCAGGCTGTCACCCAACAGCACCCGCGCCAGGAACAGGCCCGACGTCAGGTCGCCCACCCCCACTGGCTGGCGCGGGAACGCCAGCAATGGCCGACGCAGGTGCCAACTGCCTTCGGCAGTCACCAGCAGCATTTCGAAACCGTCCGCCAGCTTGCCCGGGTAGTCCAGGTGCTTGACCAGCACCGCTTTGGGCCCACGCGCCAGCAGGGTCCGCGCCATGCCCAGGCAATCGAACAGCGACTGCGGCTTACGCCCGCAGAAGCTGTCGAGCTCCAATTGATTTGGGCACAGGATGTCCGCCATGGCGACCGCCTCGTCCAACAGAAAATCACTGACTTCCTGGGGCACGATGCAGCCCTTTTCCGGATGGCCCATCACCGGGTCGCACAGATACAGGGCCTTGGGATTGATCGCCTTGATCCGCGCCACTCCCGTCAAAATCGCTCGGCCCTGGGCGGCACTGCCCAGGTAACCGGATAGCACGGCATCACAGTTGCCCAACTCGCCAATCGCCGCGATCCCTTCTACCAATGCCGGAATTTGCTGCGGCGCCAACACTTCTCCCGCCCACTGGCCATACTGGGTATGGTTGGAGAACTGCACGGTGTTGAGCGGCCAGACATTCACCCCCACCCGCTGCATAGGAAACACGGCGGCGCTGTTGCCGGCATGGCCGAAAACCACATGGGACTGGATCGCAAGCAGATGAGGCGTACGTTTCATGCAGGGGACTTCCGTAAAACCGTTAAATTCTGGCCGCGCAGTATGCGACTAAAAGCAGCCTGTACGACAGACCGGAGACACAGTTAAGCTGGCCTTACTTTGTTGGAGCAAATCGCATGCTGACCCTGGGAAATATCTTTGTGCTGATGCTGCTGGCGGCGGCTGCCGCCTGGGTGTGGCACAACCACGGCCTGCGCGAGCGGGCGCTGGAGAGGGTCAAACAGCATTGCGCCAAGCTCGACATCGAACTGCTCGACGGTGCCGTGGCCTTGAAACGCATCGGTTTCGTCAAGGACGCCAACGGGCGTCGGCGCTTGGCGCGGGTCTACAATTTCGAGTTCACCGTGACCGGCGAAGCCCGCCATCCCGGCACCATCACCCAATTTGGCGCCCACAGTGCACAGATCGAGCTGGCCCCCTACCCGTTTGAAATAAAGACGCCACCGCCTAGCGCCGAAGTGATTGAACTGAGCCAGTGGCGCCAGGAGCACGGCAAGAGCCGTCACTGACGGCAAGCGGCCAGGGCTTGTTGCAAGACCGCCACGGTTTGCTCCTCACTGAAGATCAGTTCGATACGCGAGTCCCGGCGCCATTCACTGGGTTGCCAGGTGAGCGGGGTGTTATCCACAGCGTTGGCCGAAACCCAGCCATCGGCGCTGTGAATGACCAGTTTGGCACGGCGCCAGTCCAGGCCCTGCAACCATTGGCGCAACAGCGTGGGGTCGAACTGCTGGCTCGGGTGCCAGCGCCAACCAATGCTCCACGCGCCTTCCTGAGCCTGATGCAGGCAAATCGGCACGCACGGATCACTCCAGATTGCCGGGATTTGCGCCAACGCCTTGGGCATTTGAACGTTATCCACAGCCGCCTCGGCCTGCGCGTCCAACCCCGGCAGCCGGGCCAGTGGCAACTGCGCCTGCCGGGTCCAGTAGACCTCGCTGGCCGGCAGCGCCCTTTCGATCGCAGTACGTTGTGCGGCGTCCAGCCCCTCATCCTTGTTCAACAGCAGTAACCCGGCGCTGGCCAATGCGTCGTGTTGCGCGTCGGGCAACGGTCTGCCCGCCGCCAGTGCCTGGGCATCGAGTACCAATACACAAGGCTGGACGGCCAGCACGGTTTGCCAGGGTGCCTGGCGCAACTGCGCAAGCAATTGCGCCGGGTGCCCCAACCCCGAGGGTTCGATAAACAGCCGGTCCGGCTGGGCCTTACGCAGCAGACGGCCCAGACCTACCTGGAATGGCGCACCGTTCACACAACACAAACAGCCACCGGCCACTTCGCCGAGGGCAATGCCGTCGTCATCCAGGGTCAGCAGCGCAGCGTCCAGGCCAATCTGCCCGAACTCGTTGATCAACACCGCCCAGCGCTCGTCGGGCGGACGCTGGCTGAGCAGGTGCTTGATCAAGCTGGTCTTGCCAGCCCCCAACGGGCCGGCAATCACATGGGTGGGAATATTCTGCAACATCGTGGACATTATTCAGGCCGTGTAGAGACGCTTGATCCTACCCGGTTATGCCAACCAATCCAGCGTCAGAATCAGCCGCCGTTCATTGGCGGCCAACGCCGGTGAACGATGAATCAAGCCGTAGCCTTCATTGCCGCGCCACTTTTCGCCCTTGAGCAGGGCGACTTCGCCACAGTGGATCTGCTCGATACGCTCACTGGGCTGCACGTCCGCCTGGCCCAA
Organism: Pseudomonas fluorescens; assembly: GCF_000730425.1. Lineage (NCBI taxonomy): Bacteria > Pseudomonadati > Pseudomonadota > Gammaproteobacteria > Pseudomonadales > Pseudomonadaceae > Pseudomonas > Pseudomonas fluorescens. The sequence continues at coordinate 3,778,375 of NZ_CP008896.1, forward strand.
CTGGCGACGGTCCATTCCCCCTTCACGCAGCCACTGACTGCCAATGCCAGCGTAGGTGGTGATCAAGCGCACGGGCACATGGTCGACGTGAAAGCGCGGGCACATGGCCTTGTCTAACAGCCTCAGCCGCACGCCAATGCGCTTGGCCCCCAACAGGCAGGCAAAGGCGCTGACCAGCCAAGCCACATCGGCGATAAACCCGTCGTAGCCCTCAAGATCACGGCAGCCTGCAGCCAGGCCCTGCAAGTTGGGCTCAGCCTCTTCGCTGTCCAACTCCACCACCAGCGACTCTGCCAGCGGCTCGTCCAGCGAGACCAACAAGGCGCCAAATTCAGCGATGTGCAGTGGCAGCCGGCGCTGCCACAACGCCAGGTTGACGCCGTTATCCAGGATGTCGGCCAGCGCCAGCGGGGTTTCCCCACGGGTCTGGCGAATGACCGGGCGCAGTTGAATCACAGGTGCCAGCATCAGGCGGCAGCCTCCTCGTACCAAGGGCCAAAAGGATCGACCAGCAGGCGCCAACCTTCGACGCCCAAGGCCATTTCATCATCCGTCAGCAGGCACGCATCCAGTTCGGCGCGCAGCTGCGCAAAATCGATGTTCTGCCCGATAAACACCAGTTCCTGGCGGCAATCGCCGGTGCTCAGTTGCCAGTTGCCCATGATCGCCGCGACGCTTTCCGGGTCCTCGGGCCATTGGCCCTTGGGCACAAAGCGCCACCAGCGACCGGCAAAACCATGGCGCATCAGGCCACCGGCCTGGGACCAACTGCCGGCGTCGCGGTGCTTGCTGGCCAGCCAGAAAAACCCTTTGGAGCGCAGCAGCTTGCCGTTGCTCCACGGGCGGTCGATAAAGTCGAAAAACCGCTGGGGATGAAATGGCCGGCGTGCACGATAGGCTGTGGAGGCGATGCCATACTCCTGCGTCTCCGGCACATGTTCGCCGCGCAGCTCCTGTAACCAGCCCGGTGCCTGGGCCGCGCGCTCGAAATCAAAACGCCCGGTGTTGAGGATCTCGGCCAACGGCACTTCGCCCATCACCATGGGAATAATGCGTGCCTGGGCATTCAGGCGCTCCAGGATGGCCATCAGCTCTTCACGCTCATGGCTGCCGATCAGGTCGATCTTGCTGATCAGAATGACGTCGGCAAACTCAATCTGTTCGATCAGCAGGTCGGTGATCGAGCGCTCATCCTCCTCGCCCAGGGTTTCGCCCCGGGATGCCAGGCTTTCGGCAGCCTGGTAATCAAGCAGGAAGTTCATGCCATCGACCACCGTGACCATGGTGTCAAGCCGTGCAACGTCCGCCAGGCTCTGGCCATTTTCATCGCGAAAGGTGAAGGTTTCGGCCACTGGCAGCGGCTCGGAAATACCGGTGGATTCGATCAGCAGGTAATCGAACCGGCCATCCCTGGCGAGTTTTCCTACCTCGACCAGCAAGTCTTCACGCAAGGTGCAGCAGATGCAGCCGTTGCTCATTTCGACCAGTTTTTCTTCCGCGCGATTGAGGCTGACGTCGCGCTGGACCTCGCCGCCGTCAATGTTGATTTCGCTCATGTCGTTGACGATCACCGCCACTCGCAGGTTTTCGCGGTTGCGCAGGACATAATTGAGCAGCGTGCTTTTACCGGCGCCGAGAAATCCGGACAGTACGGTAACGGGTAGACGGTCGGTCATCAGGGGTTCCTCATCAGGGTGGCCGGTCAAATCGCCCGTTGGTGGCGTTCGCGCAGCTCTTCACGTTCTTTGGCTTCGATACACAGGGTGGCCGTCGGCCGCAGCAACAGGCGCTTGAGGCCGATCGGCTCGCCCGTTTCGCGGCACCAGCCGTATTCACCACGGGCCAGCAGCTCCAGGGCTTCATCGATCTTGTCCAGCAGCTTCTTTTCCCGCTCCAGCAGGCGCAGTTGCCAGTGGCGCTGTTCTTCGGCGCTGCCGACATCGGCAGGATCGCTGCTGGGTTCCTGCTCACGCAGCACTATGAACTCGGCGTCGATGCGTGTTTGCAAGTCAGAGCGCTGGGCCAACAGCAGCTCGCGGAAAAAAGCTTGCTGGGACTCATTCATGTAATCAGCAGGTGGCTGGGCGAGCAGGTCTTGTTCAGTCATCAGGGCGGTTCACGGGTCAGGCTGTGTTTTTATGTTATAGTATAACAATACAAATAAGCCAATCCCCTCTTGCCCAACACGACGAAGGGCGCAATCCTTGAGCCCCTCCCCATCCCGAGAAGCGCGATGAGATACCTGTTGTACGGCGTGTTGCTACTGACGGCGGCCCAAGCCAATGCTCAGGTGCCCAGCATGCTGGCCACCTGCACCCGCAGCGCCACCCTGTTGGCCTGCATCGATGCTCAGGGCAATGCCTACAGTGTGGCGACCGCAGGTAACATCACGTATTTGCGCGGGTTCGAGGTGATCGGCAAACGCTACTGGGCACAGACCAACAGCCGCTATGGCCAGCTGACGTTCTTTACCGGGCTGGCTTCCGACGGCGAGGCGTGGGTCGGCTACACGCGGCGGGTGGGCTGGACCACGATCAACCGGTTTTCCAGCTCCGGCGGCGCCAGCGCCAAATTCACTTGCAGTCGGATCAGTGGTTGCTAGGCCTGGCCTTTCTTCTGCTCCTGGGCCCAGGCCATATAACTGTTGATCGGTGGATTTTTCTGGAAGTAGCGCTGCAACCCTTCAAACAGGCCATCGGCGATTGCCTGTTGATGGCGCACGGTGACCAGCCGCTGGCTGTCCCGGGCGTTGGAGATAAAGCCGGTTTCCACCAGGATCGACGGCACGTCCGGCGACTTGAGAACCGCAAACCCAGCCTGCTCTACGCGCTTTTGATGCAACGTGGTGATGCCCGCCAGGCTGCCCAGTATGGTAGTGCCCAGTTGCAGGCTGGCGGCCAGGGTGGCGCTCATCGACATATCGAGGATGACCCCGGCGAGCATCGGGTCCTTGTCCTTGAGGTTGAGCAGACTGGTGGCACCCAGCAGGTCAGCGCCGTTTTCCCGCTGCGCCATGAAGCGTGCGGTCGCCGACGTGGCACCGCCTTCGGACAAGGCATACACCGAAGCCCCTGATGCGCTCAGCCGTGGTGCCGCATCCGCGTGCACCGAAATAAACATATCGGCCTTGTAGCGGCGGGCAATCTCCACCCGTTTGCGCAGCGGTACAAAGAAGTCATCGTTGCGTACCAGCTTCACGGTAAAGCCCTTCTCGCGTTTGAGCCGCTTGGCCAGCAACCGGGAAATCGCCAGTACGACATCTTTTTCCCGCTCACCTTTGGCACCCACGGCGCCGGGGTCCTTGCCACCATGGCCTGGGTCGACCACGACGATGATGTCGCGCTTGGGGTGAGCACTATCCAGCGGCGCCTGGCTGGGGCGACTGAGCAAATCCAGCACCAGGCGATGCCCCTGCCCATCCTGGGGTGGCAGGACAAAGCTGTTGAGCTGCATCGGCTGTACCAGATCGAGGACGATACGTGTGTCGCCCGTGCCGTGGCGCCCGGAGCGAATCGCGGTAATGCCACTGTTGGCCAGGGCCAATTGGCTGAAATCACCGCTCAGGCCGGCACCGCTCATATCGATGATCAGCCGCTCGGGCGCGCTCAAAGAAAAAGTCTTGTAACTCACCGGGCCGCTGAGATCGAACACCAGGCGTAACTTGTCATTCGAGCGCCACAGGCGCGCATTGCGAATCTGCGTCGCACTCACCGTAAAAGGTAACGAAAACACGGCGCTGGCCAGCAGCAAGTTAAGAAGTTGACGTCTGTGCATGACACTCACCGCAGAAAAATAATCGTCGCCTTAATTGTTATACTATAATATGTCGATTTATTGCCAACGATGGATCTGCTTATGAATGCGCTGACTCTGCCGGATATCGCCGCGCAGGCTTCTCGCCAAGCCTTGCCACTCGACTGGGTGGGCATGTGCGGCATTGCCCTCCCCATCCTGCTCGACGGCAAGCGCTTAAGCGCCACAGCCGATGCAGGGGTGAGCCTGGACGACGGTGAAGCGCGGGGCATTCATATGTCGCGCTTGTACCTGGCGCTGGAAATGCTTGAGCAACACGAGCTGCAACCGGCACTGCTGCGTCAGGTGCTGCAGGGCTTTCTCGATAGCCATGAAGGTTTATCGAACAGTGCGTACCTGCGGATTCATACCGACTTGCTGCTCAAACGCCCGGCGTTGGTCAGCCCGTTGGCCGGTTGGAAGAGCTATCCGGTGAGCATCGAAGCACGCCTGGAAAACCAGATGTTCCACGTGGAACTAAAAATTGACGTTACTTACTCCTCGACTTGCCCCTGCTCGGCTGCCCTCGCCAGGCAGTTGATTCAGCAGCAATTTATCAATGACTTCACTAACACGTCGCTGCAACACGAAGACGTGTTGACCTGGCTTGGCAGCGTCAAAGGGATTGTTGCCACGCCCCACAGTCAACGCAGCCATGCTCAAGTATGGGTTCATCTACAGCCCGACCAACCCACGCTGCCACTGACGGCTTTGATCGACCACGTTGAAGCGGCCCTCGGCACCGCCGTACAAACCGCCGTCAAACGTGCCGATGAACAAGCCTTTGCCTTGGCCAACGGCCAGAACCTGATGTTCTGTGAAGACGCTGCCCGGCGTCTGAACCTGGCGCTGCAACATTCGGATGCCGTACAAGCCTTTCACCTCAAAGTCATCCACGCCGAAAGCCTGCACGCCCACGATGCCGTGGCCGAAAGCCGTTGGACGAGGACCACCGCGTGATCCGCTGTAAAGCGCTGCGCTGGGGCGCTCCGGGCCAACCGCTGACACCGGCCACTGATATCGAACTGGGCAAAGGCAGCTTGACTGGCGTCATCGGCGCTAACGGGTCGGGTAAAAGCAGCTTGTTGAAAGTCATCGCTGGCCTGCAAAAACCCCTGGCCGGCCAGGTCACGCTGGATGTTCCACGGCGCGGTGGCCTGTCGTTCCTGGCACAGCAACAACACTTGGACCGGCAATTCCCCATCAGCCTGCAGGAACTGGTAGCCGCAGGTTTCTGGGGCGCAAAACACTCACCGCAACAACGCAGCCAACGCCTGCAAACGGTACTGGAAGACTGGTGCCTCAATGGCCTGGAGCAACGCCCCCTGATGGCCCTTTCCGGCGGCGAATTGCAACGTGCCCTGCTCGCGCGCCTGAGCCTGACCGAAGCGCCGGTGTTGTTGCTCGATGAACCCCATGCCGCGCTGGATGAACAAGGCCAGGCGCTACTGTGGAAACACATCCACACCTGGCATGCCGAAGGCCGCACCGTGTTGGTGGTCTGCCATAACTTGGCCGCTGTACGCCAACATCTGCCGCAGGCACTGCAGATCAAAAGCAGCGGCTGTGTACTGGCGCCAAGCACGCAGCTGATCCTTCAACAGCCTCAGATGCAGGTCGCCTGATGCACCTTGCCGCCCAACTGTGGATGCCCTTCAACGACTTCGTCTTTATGCGCCGCGCCCTGCTCGGTGGCCTGCTGCTGGCCTGTAGCACCGCGCCCCTGGGGGTGTTCCTGATCCTGCGGCGCATGAGCCTGATCGGTGATGCGGTGGCCCACGGCATCCTGCCCGGCGCCGCACTGGGCTTCTGGTTTGCCGGCCTGAGCCTGCCGGCCCTGACCCTCGGCGGCCTCGGTGCCGGTCTGGGCATGGCCGGCCTCGCCGCGTGGATCACCCGCCGCACCGGCCTGCGCGAAGACGCCAGCCTGGCGGCGATTTACCCGATTTCCCTGGCCGCTGGCGTACTGATCCTCGGCCTTGCCGGCAAGCGCCTGGACCTGCTGCACCTGCTGTTCGGCTCAGCGCTGGCGGTAGACGGCCCGACATTGACCGGCATGCTGTGGGTCTGCAGCTTGAGCCTGATTGCCCTGGCACTGATCTACAGGCTGCTGGTGCTGGACACCCTCGACCCGCTGTTCCTGCAAACCGTCAGCCGCCTCGGGCCATTGGCCCATGGGGTATTCCTGACCCTGGTGGTGTTGAACCTGGTGGTCGGTTTCCAGGCCATCGGCGCCTTGATGGTGGTCGGCCTGATGATGTTGCCCGCGGCGGCGTCACGCTTCTGGAGCCGGCGGCTGCCGACATTGATTGCCGTCTCGGCCGTGCTGGGAAGCCTCTCGGTGTGGCTTGGCCTGTTGCTGTCGTTCCATTACTCGCTGCCCAGCGGCCCCGCGATTGTGCTGGTAGCTGGCGGCTTGTACCTGCTGTCCGTGGTGTTCGGGCCGGTCCATGGCTTGCTGCGCCGCCCGCCCTTGCTCACATCCCAATGAGGTGTTTTCCAATGCGCGCTCTACTCGTGCTGTTCAGCGTCCTGCTGCCGCTGTCGTTCGCCACGGCCCAGGACAAGCTCCAGGTGGTCAGCAGTTTCAGCATTCTCGCCGACATGACCCGCCAGGTCGGCGGCGAGCATATCCAGCTCAGCAATATGGTCGGCCCCGACGCCGATGCCCATACCTACGAGCCATCTCCGGACGATGCCAAGGCGCTGCTCAAGGCCCGAGTCATCATCAAGAACGGCCTGGGCTTCGAACCCTGGCTCGATCGCCTGATTACCAGCACCGAAACCCACGCCAGCGTGGTCAACGCCAGCAAAGGCGTAATCGCCCGCACCCTGGACGAAGGTGGCAACAAGATCCCCGATCCCCACGCCTGGCACAACCTGGCCAACGCCGAAATCTACGTCAACAACATCACCCAGGCATTGATCAGCGCCGATCCGGCCAACAAGGCCGACTATCAACGTAACAGCCAGGCGTACCTGCAAAAAATCTACCGCCTGCTGGCTGAAGCCAAAGCCAAGTTTGCCGTGCTGCCCGCAGGCAATCGACGCATCGTCACCTCCCATGACGCCTTCGGCTATCTGGGCCAGGCCTACGGTATCGACTTCATGGCCCCCCAAGGTTTATCCACCGAGCGCGAACCCTCGGCTGCCGAAGTCGCTGCGTTGATCACCCAGATCCGCCAGGCCCACGTCAAAGCGGTGTTTATGGAAAACATCAAGGATGCGCGGCTGCTCAAACAGATTGCCGAGGAAAGCGGCGCCCATATCGGCGGCACGTTGTACTCCGATGCGCTGGCTGCCAAAGGCCCGGCCAGCACTTTCACCGGGCTGTTCGAGTACAACCTCAACACCTTGTACAACGCCTTGGGCACGCCATGACGCTGTCGATGCTTGAGCTCGAAGGCGCCGCTGGGGGCAGCCGCTTTCCCCTGGCCCAGGTACTGGATGCCTTGCCGTGGAACAGTGACGGCCTGATCGCGGCCATCGCCCAGCAACACCGCAGCGGCGAAGTATTGATGCTGGCCTGGATGAACCGCCAGGCCCTCGACGAGACCCTCGCCAGCGGCCGGGTCTGTTACTGGTCGCGCTCCCGCCAGCGCTTATGGCGCAAGGGTGAAAGCTCAGGTCACCGGCAGCGGTTGATCGAAGCACGCCTGGACTGCGACGGCGATGCCGTGTTGCTGATCGTCGACCAACAAGGCCCGGCCTGCCACACCGGCCGGCCAACCTGCTTTTACAACGCCATTGAAGAAGACCAGGTGCATATCCTCACCGCGCCCCTCAAGGAACCTGCTGCATGATCCGCAAGAACCCCTCCGGCGACCTGCCGGTCATTGCCGAGTCAGCCTACGTCGATAAAACCGCGATCATCTGCGGCAAAGTGGTGATCGGCGAAAATGTATTCGTCGGCCCCTATGCGGTGATCCGCGCCGATGAAGTCAACGCTGATGGTGCCATGGACCCGATCACCATTGGTGCCAACTCCAATATCCAGGATGGTGTGGTGATCCACTCAAAATCCGGCGCAGCGGTGACCATCGGCGAGTTCAGTTCCATCGCCCACCGCTCGATCGTCCACGGCCCCTGCACCGTCGGCGACCGGGTGTTTATCGGTTTCAACAGCGTGCTGTTCAATTGCGTGGTCGGCGATGGTTGTGTGGTACGGCACAACTCGGTGGTCGATGGTCGCGACTTGCCCGCTGCTTTCTACGTACCCTCCACCACCCGCATCGGCCCCAACACCGACCTCTCGCAATTCCCGCCAGTGAGCGTCAGCGCGTCGGAGTTTTCCGAAGACGTGGCGCGCACCAATGTCGACCTGGTGCGCGGCTATAAAGCCCTGCAAAACGAGTTCTGAACATGAGCCGCCTGCTGATCCGCAATGCCCGCCTGGTGAATGAAGGGCAAGAGTTCGACGCCGACGTGCTGGTCGCCAACGGCCGTATCGAAAAAATCGCCAACAGTATCGAAGGGCAAAACGCGCTCGTCGAAATCGACGCGCAAGGCCAATGGCTGCTGCCGGGGATGATCGACGACCAGGTGCATTTTCGCGAACCGGGCGCGCCGGACAAAGGCAGTTTCTACAGCGAATCCCGCGCCGCGGTGGCCGGTGGCATTACCAGTTTCATGGACATGCCTAACACCCAGCCGGCGACCTTGAACCTGGAAGCACTGGCCGACAAAAAACGTCGTGCGGCCCTGCACTCGGTGGCCAACTATGGTTTTCACTTTGGTGTCAGCAACGACAACCTCGACACGGTGGCCGCCCTCGATCCTCGGGAAGTTGCCGGGGTCAAAGTGTTCATGGGGGCTTCCACCGGCAATCTGCTGGTGGATGATCCGAGGGTTCTGGAGCGCCTGTTTGCCGAGGTGCCGACCCTCCTCCTGGCGCATTGCGAGCACACGCCCAGCATCCAGGCCAATGAGCAACGTTTGAGAAACCGTTTCGGCGAGGCGATCCCCGCCGTCGCCCACCCGCTGATTCGCGACGCCGAAGCCTGCTATCGCTCCTCGTCCCTGGCCGTAGAACTGGCGCAGCGTCACGGCACGCGCCTGCATGTATTGCACCTGACCAGCGCCCGGGAACTGCCACTGTTCGAAGATAAACCGCTGGCGGAAAAACGCATCACCGCCGAAGTCTGCCTGCATCACCTGTTGTTCGATGACCGCGACTACGCGCGCCTTGGCCACCAGATCAAATGCAACCCGGCGATCAAGACCCGGGCCGACCGGGATGCCCTGCGCCTGGCACTGTTGAGCAACCGGCTGGATGTGATCGGCACCGACCATGCACCTCACACCTGGGAGCAAAAACAGCGGCCCTACCGTGAGGCTCCGGCAGGATTGCCCCTGGTGCAACATGCACTGCCAGCGCTCATGGAGTTGGTGGCCGACGGCCTGTTGCCGCTGACGATGCTGGTGGCCAAAACCAGTCATCGCGTCGCCGACCTGTTCGCCATTCCCGACCGGGGTTACCTGCGCGAGGGCTACTGGGCCGACCTGGTGCTGATCAAGCCCGAACCCCACGGCAAGCCGGTAAGCAGCCAGCCGATCCTGGCTCGTTGTGGGTGGACGCCGTTTGCCGAGCGCAGCTTTCGCCACAGTGTCAGCACCACGTTGGTATCGGGGCACCTGGCTTGGCATGACGGTCAGATAATCGACAGTTGCCAGGGGCTGCCCCTGCACTTTTTGCGTTGACCCAAATGCGTAGGAGCCGGCAAGTCGGCTCCTACAAGGGATGTTTCAGGCGCGAGGTTTTACCGTGCCGCAGTCGCTGCCCAGCCACTGGGCTTGAGTGTCGAGGCTGCCATTCTGCTGGATACCGGTGGCATTGAAGGTGCCGTTGACTGTGGTGGTGAACGCCTTCTGGCTCTGGAACGTCGCCACACCAGAACCCTGGGCTTTCGGGCAGCTGAAGCGGAACTTCCACTGGTTACCGGTCTTGTCCGTCACCTCTTGCTTGCAACCCGATTGCGGGTCGGTCAGCGGGATGGAATCGGTGGCGACCTGAGCCGGTGTCAGGCACACCTGCACGCCCTTGCCGGCCATGGTGATGCCTTGTTTTTCCAGCATGGCGCGCTGTTCCGGGGTCATCTGTTGCTTCAGTTGACCGAGGATCAACGACAAGTCCGGCAGGCTCTGGTTATCGACTTTCATGTTGCTGGTGGTCAATTCCCACAAGCCCGGCGCCAACATCTGCGCCTGCGCTGCCACAGGCAGCGTCAAACCAACAACCATGGCCAAACCAAGCAGACGAGCATTCATCGGGTAACTCCTGGGTAATTGTTGGCGTTAGACGTCGCAAAGCGGTCGGCGTTGCATGTTCAAGAAAATAGCGACAATCGCCGCCGAACATGGTCTGTTACGCAATGGATTGTCAGGAGTAACGTTGTCCATGGATTTCTTCGGCCCGCACTTGCTTGGCTACGTCATCGCCACCCTGCATTTTCTCGGTTCCCTCGCCGCCCTCCACGCGGTGCTGACCGTGCGCACCGCTCAAGGCTCGATTGCCTGGGCGCTGTCGCTGATGTTCATGCCTTACCTGACGCTGATCCCCTACCTGATCTTCGGTCGCAGCAGCTTCGACGCCTATATCCAGGCGCGGCGCCAGGCCAACCAGGAAATGCACAAGGCCATCACCGAATTGAACTGGCGTCCCTGGGTCGAAGAAGCCCTGGCCGCGCGTAACTCCCGCGCCTATGCCTCTCTGCGCGCCATGCCCAAGCTGGGACGCATGCCGTGCCTGGCAAATAACCAGGTCCGTTTGCTGGTCAATGGCGACGCAACCTTCAGCGCCATCTTCGACGCCATCCGCGCCGCCAAGACTGCCGTGCTGGTGCAGTTCTTCATCATTCATGACGACGAACTCGGGCGCCAACTGCACAGCCTGCTCAAGGCCAAGGCCGCGCAGGGCGTGACCATCTACGTGCTGTATGACCGCATCGGCAGCCACTCCCTGCCCCACCGCTATGTGCAGTCGCTGCGCGACGCCGGGGTGCAGATCAAGGCGTTTGCCACCCGCAGCGGCTGGCTCAATCGTTTCCAGGTGAATTTTCGCAACCACCGCAAGATTGTCGTGGTCGATGGCCTGACCGGGTTCGTCGGCGGGCATAACGTGGGTGACGAATACATGGGCAAGAAACCCCCGCTTGCGCCGTGGCGCGACACCCATGTGCAAGTCAGCGGCCCGGTGGTGGCCTGCCTGCAGGAATCGTTTGCCGAGGACTGGTTCTGGGCCGCGCGCGAACTGCCGCCGCTGATTCTGCCCGACACCTATGCCGATGACGGTGTGCTCTGCCAACTGCTGGCCAGCGGCCCGGCGGACCCGTATGAAACCTGCTCACTGTTTTTCGTCGAGGCCATTCATGCCGCGACTGAGCGGGTGTGGCTCACCAGCCCGTATTTCATCCCCGACGAAGCGGTATTCGCCGCGCTGCGCCTGGCAGTGTTGCGTGGCGTGGATGTGCGCTTGCTGCTGCCGTCACGCCCCGACCATCGCATTGTCTACGCCGCATCCAGCCTGTATGCGATTGAAGCGGTGCGCGCCGGGGTTCGGGTGTTCCGCTACAAGCCGGGTTTTCTGCATCAGAAAGTGGTGCTGGTCGACCGCGAAATCAGTGCCATCGGCAGCGCGAACCTGGACAACCGTTCGTTTCGCCTCAACTTTGAAGTGATGTTGCTGACTGTGGACAAAGCCTTCGCCAGCGAAGTGGAGCACATGCTGCTGGACGACTTTGCCCAGGCCCACGAAACCAGCCAGGCAGAAAGCCAACAGACCCGCCGCCTGCAACAACTGGGCATGCGGGTGGCGCGACTGATTTCCCCGATCCTTTAGCCAACATCAAACCAAATGTGGGAGCTGGCTCAGCTCCCACATTTAGTCTTTCAGTGGGCCAACGATCTCAGCGGTAGAGGTCTTCCCGCGTCCACGGCAGCTCATGGCTGCCATCGGCATGGGGCTTGACCGCCAGGATCTGGTGCAGGTTGATCCAGCCCCGGGCAAACGCATACGCACAGCCCGCCAGGTACAGCCGCCAGATGCGCAGTGCCTGGGCCGGAACCATTTTCGCTGCCGCCTCCAGATTGTCTTCCAGACGCTCGCTCCAGTGATCCAGGGTGCGCGCGTAATGCAGGCGCAGGCTTTCCACATCGACCACTTCCAGCCCGACCTCGCTGATTTCGGCGCTGATCATCACCAGGTGCGGCAGCTCGCCATTGGGGAACACGTAGCGCTCGATAAAATCCCCCGCACCACGCCCCACCGGGCGCCCATCGGTATGTTTGGCGGTGATGCCATGGTTGAGCACCAGGCCTCCTTCGCGCACGGCGCCGAACAGGGTCTGGCAGTACTGCGCCAGGTTGGCGTGACCGACGTGCTCGAACATGCCAACGCTGACCACTTTGTCGAACCGCCCGTCCTGGGGCAGGTCGCGGTAGTCGAGCAACGCCAGCTCCACCTGGTCTTCCAGGCCCTCGGCGAGCACCCGCTCCCTGGCCAATGCCAGTTGTTCCTTGCTCAGGGTGATGCCGAACACCTTGACCCCAAACTCGCGCGCCGCATAACGCGCCAGCCCGCCCCAGCCGCAGCCGACATCCAGCAGATACTCCCCAGGCTGCAGGCGCAGCTTGCGGCACAGGTGGCGGAATTTGTCTTGCTGGGCCTGGTCGAGGGATTCACTGCCGGTCTCGAAGTAACCGCAGGAATACGCCATGTCACGGTCCAGCCAGAGTTGGTAGAACTCGTTCGACAGGTCGTAGTGGTAGGAAATCGCGGCAGCGTCCGTGGCCTTGTCGTGGATCGAACGCACCGGCCCGGCGTGCTCATCTTCCTCGACCAGTGCGTGGCTCAATTCATCACACACACGGATCACATCGCTGATGGAACCTTCCAGCTCCAGTTTGCCTTCGACGAAGGCAGCGCCCAGGGAATCGAGCGTGGGATGGGTCAGTTGCGTCACCATCACCGGGTCCTTGACCACGATGGTAACGCTGGGCTCCGGGCCCAGGTTGAACTCATGGCCATCCCAGAGTCGCAGACGCAGCGGTAGCTGAAGATTCTGTAAGGCCGGTGGAAGTTGCGCGAGCATGAGTAGTCCCCCTTGTTTCAGACGTCTGAAATCAGGGTAGACCATCCACCAAAAAGTAGCAGGCTATCGATTCAATAGCCCTGCCCTATGGTGCCCGGCGTTGCAACAGACCGTCCTGAACCCACTGTTTCAACCATGTGACAGCCTGCAGCGGCGCGCCCTCTTGATAAGCGACTGCCAATTCGGCGCACAGTGCTGAAAAAGTCCAGCCCTGATCGGCCATCCCCGCCAAGGCGTGCGCCTCGGCAGGCTCCAGGCTCCGGTAGCGGCACACCTGCCGGTCCCGCCAGATCAGGCATACCTCGGCCAGCGGCAACGGGATGCTGCCGGGGAACACCGCCTGGTCCTTGACCGCGCGCCAGATCTCCAGGCTGTTGAAGCGACAGGCCACCTGCTGCACCACCGGCACCCACTCGACCTGCAACGACGGCCAGTCTTCAGGTGCCAGTTGTGCCATGTCGTCCAGGGTCAGGGGCTGGCCTGGGGGCGCATCAAACGCCAGGGTAAAGGCCCACTCCAGGCGCGCCAGCTCTGCCAGAGGGGGACTTTGCTCGGCGACCAGGTGCTCGCCGATAAAGCCTTCAAACCGTTGCCCCAGCCAGCGCAAGCTGAAATGCGCCGATGGATAGCGCTGCACGTAGGCCGCCACCAGCCCGGCAAACTCGTCATCCCCCAGCCAATGCCATACGGCGGGGAAATCCCCCTGCATCACTTCCAGCAGACGGGCCCGGTAGGCGTTGTGGTAGATCGCCAGGCCCGTGTCGACATCCAGGGTCGGGCCACCGATCAAGGTGCTGGCAAAGCCGCTGTTGCCGGTGTCTGCCAATAGATGTCGCTCGAACGCCAGCTGCCAGTCAGTCAGGCCCATGCTGACCTCCGTGCCAAGGCGCCTGCACCCAGCTCACGGGCCTTGCCCAGCTCGTCGAGCAGTTCGGCAAATGGCGGGAAATGGTCATCGCGCTCCAGCAACGTCGCCACCGGCCCCAGGTGTTCCAGGGTCTGTTGAAACAACTGCCACACCGGATCGCACACGGGATGGTCATGGGTGTCGACGACATAGTCGCCATAGTCCCTATGCCCGGCCAGGTGCAGTTGGCGGATGCTGTGGGGGGTCAGGCTGCGGATAAAGGTCCAGGCGTCAAAGCCGTGATTGCGCGAGCTGACATACACGTTGTTGACGTCCAACAGCAGCTCGCAGCCGCTGAGGTCGCTCAAGGCGTTGAGGAACTCCCACTCGGTAAACTCATCGGCGTTGGATCGCACATAACTGGAGACGTTTTCCAGCACCAACGGCCGCTGCAGCACCTCCTGCACCTGCCGCACGCGGCTGGCGACGTGGTAGAGGCTTTCTTCTGTGTAGGGCAGCGGCAACAAGTCATGCAACTGATGGGCGTTGCCACGGCTCCAGCACAAGTGATCGGAGACCCAGGCCGGCTTGACCCGGTCGGCCAATTGCTTGAGTTGCGTGAGGTAGTCCCTGTCCAGGGCATGGGGCCCGCCAATGGACAGGGACACACCATGCATCACCAACGGATAACGCTCGGCGATGGCGTCCAGGTAGTACAGGGCTTTACCCCCCTGGACCAGATAATTCTCAGAGACGATTTCGAACCAGTCCACCTGCGGCGACTGCTCGATGATTTGCTGATAGTAAGTGCTGCGCAGCCCAAGGCCGTAGCCCAGGCGAGGAACCGATACCGACATGACGAACTCCTGGAAAGTGCCCACAGCGGCGTGCACACCGCTGTGGGATCACGTATTCGCGGTTATTCGCCGACTTTACCGCCAGCCGCATCGCAGGCTGCCTTGGTCATGGCCTTGAAACCATGGCCCTTGCACACAGCCTGGCCCTTGCAGGCGTTTTCAGCGGTCTTGCAGTCGTTCATGCCTTTGCAGGAGGTCACACCGTAGCAATGCACGTTCGCTTCTTCGGCGGCCTGGACCTGGGTAGCGACACCGGCAAACAGAGTGGCCGCAGCAATGGCCAGGGCAGCACCGGAAACGGCGTTTTTGATGTTCATCGTTGTAATCCTCATAGCTCGATAGGGGGTCGGCTGAACGGTTTGTTCAGTCCCGACACAGCACTAGAGTGAGGTGTCGGATGGGCGTTACAGCGCGATCAACATTTTTATCTATACCCGACGAGGCCTTGCCGACGATGACGTCCGTCAGTGCTCCGCCAGTCTTGAAATAGCCATCGCCGGCAAGCCGGCTTCTACTAGTGCCCGCCACGATTTATCGTCACACTCGCAGCAGCTTTTTCGCGGGACCACGGACAAGGAAGCGTCACGCTCATGATTTCGATCTATCAGCTCAAACCGCGTTTTCAAAACCTGCTGCGGCCCCTGGTCCAGCGCCTGTACGACAACGGCACCACCGCCAACCAGGTCACCGTGCTGGCGGGAATCGTATCGTTGTTGGTGGGCCTGCTAATCGCCGGTTTTGCCCAGCACACCTGGCTGTTCGTGTTGATCCCGCTGTGGATGATCCTGCGCATGGCCCTCAATGCCATCGACGGCATGCTCGCCCGGGAGTTCGGCCAACAGTCGCGCCTGGGCGCCTACCTCAATGAACTGTGCGATGTGATCGCCGACAGCGCGCTGATCCTGCCGTTTGCCTTGATCCCCGGGGTCAGCCTGGCGCCGGTGCTGCTGGTGACGCTGCTGGCAGTGTTCAGCGAATATGCCGGCGTACTCGGGCCCATGGTCGGTGCCTCGCGGCGCTATGACGGGCCCATGGGCAAGAGTGATCGGGCGTTTGTCCTCGGCGTGCTGGCCACCGGGGTGGCTCTGGGCTGGCTCGGCGCAGGCTGGGTCGACGGGGTGATGTGGCTGGTGGCTGCATTGCTCGCCTACACCTTGGTCAACCGGGTGCGCCAGGGCCTCAAAGAACCACACGACCTCTCTGCGACGGTATAAGGATTTTGCGATGCGCGAACAGCAACAGCACACCTTCACGACCCATGACGGCGCAGAGCTTTTCTATCGGCATTGGCCCGCGACCACTACGACCGGGCCTGAGCCACGCCAGGCGATCCTGCTATTTCATCGTGGCCACGAGCATTCCGGGCGCATAGCGCATCTGGTAGACGAGGTGGATCTGCCGCACTTCGATTTCTTTGCCTGGGACGCCCGTGGCCATGGCCAGTCCCCCGGCGAGCGTGGTGACAGCCCGAGCTTTGCCACCAGTGCGCGGGATGTGCAGACCTTTTGCGACCATATCGGTGCCACATATGGCATCGAGCCACACGACCTCGCGATCATCGCCCAAAGCGTCGGCGCAGTGATCGCGGCCACCTGGGTCCACGACTACGCCCCGAACATCCGGGCCCTGGTGCTCGCCTCCCCGGCGTTCAAGGTCAAGCTCTACGTACCCTTCGCTCGCCAGGGCCTGGCGCTGATGCGGCGTTTTCGCGGCAACTTTTTCGTCAACAGCTACGTCAAGGCCAAGTTCCTCAGCCATGACCCCGAGCGCGTGGCGTCCTATGACAGCGACCCGCTGATCACCAAGGCGATCTCGGTGAATGTGCTGCTGGGCCTGTACGAAGCGGCCGACCGTGTGGTCGCCGATGCCCAGGCCATCCAGGTGCCGACCCAGTTGCTGATTTCCGGCTCGGACTTTGTGGTGCATCGCAAGCCCCAGCAACAGTTCTTTGAACGCCTGGGCAGCCTGAAAAAGGAACAACACATCCTTCCCGGCTTTTTCCACGACACCCTCGGCGAACGTGACCGCGCCGTGGCGCTCGCCAGCGCCAGGCGCTTTATCCTGCAAAACTTCGAGCACCCGCTGGACCGCGCCAGCCTGCTGGATGCCGACAAGATCGGCGCGACCTGCGCCGAATCCGAGTCCCTCGCCGCGCCGCTGCCGCACAACTCGCTGCGCGACCTGTACTGGCGCATGACCCGCGCCAGCATGGGCCTGGGCCGCAAGCTCTCCGAGGGCGTGAAACTGGGTTTCGATACCGGTTTTGATTCGGGCAGCACCCTGGACTACGTGTACCGCAATACCCCCACTGGCAAGGGCGCACTGGGGCGGATGATCGACACCAACTACCTGAACTCCATCGGTTGGCGCGGGATTCGCCAGCGCAAACTGCATGTCGAAGAGTTGCTGCGCCTGGCCATGGCCAAGCTGCGCGATGACGGGCGCGAAGTGCGCATCGTCGATATCGCCGCCGGTCACGGCCGGTACATTCTGGAAGCGTTGCAGGGCGTTTCACCACTTCCGGAATCGATTCTGTTGCGCGACTACAGCGATATCAACGTGCGCGACGGTGGCGCACTGATTCGCGAGAAAGGCCTGGGGGACATTGCGCAGTTCGTCAAAGGGGATGCCTTCGACCGGGCCGACCTTGCGGCGCTGGCGCCCAAGCCGACGCTGGCGGTGGTGTCCGGCCTGTACGAACTGTTTGCCGATAACACCCTGGTCGGTGGGTCCCTCGCCGGCCTGGCCGAGGCCGTGGAGCCCGGTGGCTACCTAGTGTACACCGGCCAACCGTGGCACCCGCAACTGGAACTGATCGCCCGCGCCCTGACCAGCCACCGCCAGGGCCAGGCCTGGGTGATGCGCCGGCGCACCCAGGCAGAAATGGATCAACTGGTGGAAGCGGCAGGCTTTCGCAAGATCACCCAACGCGTGGATGAGTGGGGCATTTTCAGCGTGTCGCTGGCGCAGAAGGTCTGACCATGCGCGAACCAGGCCTGTTAAAACCAGCGGTGCTGTGGCTGCTGCTGTTGGCACCGCTGTTTTTCAGCACCTACGGCTTCGCCACCTGGGTCACCAGCCAGCGCAGCGACGTCGGCACCCTGGTGTTCGGCTGGGAAGCCCATATGCCCTTCTGGGCCTGGACCATCGTGCCCTACTGGTCGATCGACCTGCTCTACGGTTTCTCCCTGCTGCTGCCCAATAGCCGTCATGAACTCAAGCAACATGCCCTGCGCCTGTTGAGTGCCCAGGTGATTGCGGTGAGCTGCTTCCTGCTCTGGCCGCTGCGCTTCACCTTTGAGCGGCCAGAAATGGACGGCGTGTTCGGCTGGCTGTTTGCGGTGCTGGCCGGGTTCGACAAGCCGTTCAACCAGGCACCCTCGTTGCATATCGCCTTGCTGGTGATCCTGTGGGTCATGTACCAGCGCCATACCCAGGGCCTTTGGCGCTGGCTGGTGCATGGCTGGTTCGCGCTGATCGGTATTTCGGTACTGACCACCTACCAACATCACTTCATCGACTTACCCACAGGCGCCCTGGCCGGCTGGCTGTGTGTGTGGCTATGGCCGGTGGATCATCCAAGCCCGCTGTTGAGTGTACGCCTGGCCAAAGACCCGAAACGGTGGCGCCTGGGTTTGCGCTACGCCGTGGGCGCCCTGTTGTTGGCGATAGCGGCCTTTGCCTGGGGCGGGGCCTGGCTATGGCTGCTGTGGCCAGCCGTCGCGGCGTTGCTGGTGGCGCTCAACTACTGGCTGCTGGGCGCCGCTGGCTTTCAGAAGCAGGCCGATGGCCGCCTCAGCCCCGCAGCACGCTGGCTGTATGCGCCTTATCTCGCGGCGGCGTGGCTCAACTCGCGGCTATGGACACGCAAGCATCCGCAGCCCGACCGGGTTGTGGATAACGTATGGCTGGGGCGGATTCCCACGACTGCGCAGTTGAGTTCATTCAATGCCGTGGTCGATCTGTGTGCCGAGTTGCCTGTTTATCCACAAGGTCGCGCTTACCATGCCCTGCCCGTCCTCGACCTGACCGCCCCCACACCTGCCCAATGCCTGGAAGCGGCCCAAGCCATCGAACGCTTGCGCGAACACGGGCCATTGCTGGTGTGCTGCGCCCTCGGCTACTCCCGCAGCGCCAGCGCCGTGGCAGCATGGCTGCTACAGAGCGGGCGTGCCAGTACGGTCGATGAAGCGCTGGCTATTATTCGTACAGCGCGACCGGATGTGGTCCTGCATGCCAATCACCGCCAAGCCTTGGGAGAACTGCCTTATGCCCGCTGATATGCAACTCCAGGTAGTCGCCAGCCTGCTGCGCCGTGGCCGTTCGCTGGATCAGTTATCCACAGGCCTGACCCTGCTCGGGGTGTTGTTCGGCCTGGCGCAACTGTTGATGGCCAGCATTGCGCCGATCTGCCTGCTGCTCAGCCTATGGATGATTATCCTCGGACTGCTGCAAAAGTACTGGGCGCTGCGGGTGGCCTTCGACGCAGATCTGTTTGCGCTAATGGCCAGGGACGTAGAACGCACCGGCGAACTGGACCAGACCCTGCAAACCCTGGGCCTGCAACCCGCCAATCGCCCCAGCCGGCCCTGGGCCGAGCGCCAGCGTGGAGCCCTTAAACTGCTGCGCAAACAGGCCTACCTGCTGGGCGCGCAAGTAATACTGACGTTGGCCGTCATCCTGGCCAGCCCGTGGCTGCCCTTCTCCGGATAAGGAATCCCCATGTTCGAACCCGTGGTCGCGACCCTGATTACCTCAATGGCCCGCACCGTGACCGGCGCCCGTAGCCTGTGGCTGGGCTGCGCCCCGGAGCCGGTGCAACGTATCTACTTTGCCAATCACAGCAGCCACGGCGACTTCGTGCTGCTGTGGGCGTCGTTGCCGCCGAACCTGCGCAAAGCCACACGTCCCGTGGCCGGCACCGACTACTGGAACAAGAGCGCAGTGCGCCGCTACATCATCAACCGAGTCTTCAACGGGGTGCTGATCGACCGCGAACGCAAAGACCCTGTGGATAACCCTTTGCAACCGATGCTCGAAGCCCTGGAACATGGCGACTCACTGATCATCTTCCCCGAAGGCACCCGTAACCTGGAGGACGGCCTTTTGCCATTTAAGAGCGGCCTGTATCACCTGGCAAACAGTTACCCACAGGCGCAACTGATCCCGGTGTGGATAGCCAATCTCAACCGCGTAATGCCCAAGGGCCGTGTGCTGCCGCTGCCGCTGTTGTGCACCACCAGCTTCGGCGCCCCCCTGCAACTGCAAGAGGGTGAAGACAAGGCCCTGTTTCTCGCCCGCAGCCGCGACGCCCTGCTGGCCCTCGCCCCGGAGCATTCCTGACATGGATAGCCAAACCCTGATGCTGTTCGGCGGCATCGGCCTGATCCTGGTGCTCGCCTCGCTGATCGGCCTGATCCTCAAGCTGCGTACCCGCGGCACACCTAACGCGGTGATCGACAACCTCAATGCACGCATCAACGCCTGGTGGGTGATGGTGGTCGTGATCGGCATTGCCTTCTGGCTCGGCACCGGCGCGGTGATCCTGCTGTTCTACGCCGTGTCGTTCTACGCCCTGCGCGAATTCCTCACCCTCACCCCCACCCGGCGCAGCGACTACCCGGCACTGGTCGCCGCGTTCTACCTGGCGCTGCCCCTGCAATACCTGCTGATCTATTTTGACTGGTACGGCCTGTTCTCGATCTTTATCCCGGTCTACGTGTTCCTGCTGCTGCCCATCCTTGCCTCGCTGGGCGGCGACAGCACGCACTTCCTGGAGCGGGCGTCGAAAGTGCAGTGGGGGCTGATGATCGCGGTGTTCTGCGTATCCTTCGTGCCCGCCCTGCTGACCCTCGACATCGTCGGCTATGAGGGCCGCAACCTGTTGCTGATCGCCTACCTGGTCATCGTGGTGCAACTCTCGGACGTTTTGCAGTACGTGTGCGGCAAACTGTTCGGCAAACACAAGATCGCCCCCAACCTGTCACCGTCAAAAACCGTGGAAGGCTTTGTCGGCGGCATCCTGTTGTCGTCCCTGATCGGCGCGGCACTGTGGTGGACCACCCCGTTCAACCCCTGGCAGTCCTTCCTGATTGCGCTATTGATCAACCTGCTGGGCTTTGCCGGTGGGATTGTGATGTCGGCGATCAAGCGCGACCGAGGCGTGAAGGACTGGGGGCATATGATCGAAGGGCACGGCGGGATGCTGGATCGCCTGGATTCGGTGTGTTTCGCGGCGCCGATTTTCTTTCACCTGGTGCGCTATTGGTGGACTTGAGCAGCCCCCCGCAGTGCTGAAACGACAAGACCCGATGTCCGCCAGGAACATCGGGTCTTGTGGGTTGAGAGCACCTTACATCAGTGCTGCCGCTGGTAGAGCGCCAGGTTATCGACCTTGAAACTGCTGCAAGCGCCAGCATTGTCCAGATCAATCCGGATGCCCTTCACATGCTGCAACGTCAACCAACGTGGTGACGCATCCAGTGGCACGATCAACGTCCCGTCCTCTGCATTGAAACGAACACTGGAGGCTTCGAACGGCCCCTGCTGCCCGTCACCCCACCAGAACACCTGCATACGCGGGTCGGTGGCACGGCCCGAGCAGCGGAACTCGAATTTGAGCAGGCCAGCGTCGTGGCCAGACAGATTCAGCGCCGCAACATCGAAACTCATCGATGGGTCATCGCCATCCACCCGGTAGCTGCTTTCGTGTGCCACTAACTGGTTGAGGCTCGGCGTTACGTCATTGAGATTGTTGATCAGTGTCATCTTGTTGCTCAGGGAGCTTTGGGAACGGCCCCAGGCAACCGGGATTTTTTTCAGGTCCGGTGATGCAAAAGCGCGCTGCAGCAAGGCTGTCTGGTATTCGGCAAGCGCTTCGGGGCGAGGATCGATCAGGCGTGGGTGACTGACCGGATCAGCGTCCGAAACCTGCAACGCCGGGCCCTCCAACCATACACTTTGACCTGCGGTACGTATCTCGCGAATCCGGCGAATCTCGCTCTGGTTGACCTGGATCTGATCACCCACCGTCAGCGCCGCCAACATGCCCGGATCGGACACATAGAGCGCTGCGACAGTGCGATTGATGCCGTGGCTCCAGTTCGCATCGGTGAAGTCCATCAAGGGAATCTCGATACTGGTAACTGGCGCTGAGGCGCTGCCCTTTTTACGCCCGAGAATGAAGCCGTCCACATAGACCGGGTCGTAGTGATCGACAATAAACCGATACAGGTACGGATTACGCAGCGCCAGGCCGCCGCCATCGTGGATGATATTCATCCCTTCCAGCAAGGCGATGGTCGGCAGGTCTTGTTTCAGGGTCTCGATAGCCCGCAGTTGCTGGGCGGGCGACACCATGTTGTACGCCGCCGTAACCGGCAGCAGCGGTCGATAACCGAGGTAGAAGTACTGGGCGTTCCGGGACGTCAGATCCAGGTAGGTTTCGCCGGCCGGAACGTTGTCCGCCAATACTCGCGACAGACGGGTAAGCCTGTCCCAGTGAGGAGGCTGTACAAAGGACCGGCCGATGTTCGGCAAGCCAGCGGCGGCGCCATCACTGATGCCCAACCCTTGGGTGCTGATAACGGCCGTGGTGGATTTGACCAGGTTATTGATCGACACCGGCGTGAAGCCCAGGGATGCGCTCATGCTCGCAGCCAGGACAACCATGAGCACTTTGTTGCGCGCGCTGAGCATGCCCCAGCAGACGACAGGCAACAGGATCGCCCAGCCAAAACTCGCCGCCAACCCCGGGCGAGACATACCACCTGGATCGACGCGTCCCATCGAGTAAGGGATCAGCAACAGCGCAAAGAGGAAGACCACCAGCAATGGCAGCAAGGTGTCGAGACGACGCTCGGGCGTTTGAAACCAGCGATGGACCAACAACAGGCACGCCAGCGGAATAGCGATCCAGGACATACGCAACACTTCAAACACAAAGCCTTTGCGTGCCCCCTCCCAACTCAGTTCCCATGGCATGCCATAAGCCACCTGGTTGATGGGCCCGTTTTCCAATACATAACGGATAGCCCCCAACAGCATGATCCCCGCAGGCGTAACCACCGCCAACACCAGAAGCGCCACGCCAGCAATCAGAATGCTCTTCAGTTTCCGGGGCTGGGGCGCTTTCCAAAGGTGCCAGGCGTAATAAGCAGCCATCACCCCGGACGCCGCCGCAAGCAGCAGCCCTTGTGGCGGGATTCCGAGGACTACCAGCGGCGCCGTGATCATCCACGCCAGCAGCCAACGCTCGGGACGCTCGCGCAACGATGGGTTCAGCCACAGGCAGAGAAACGGGATCAAAAACAGCCAGATAATGTTGGCGGTCAAGAAGAAGATGGCGGCAAACGCCAGCCCTATACTGCGCGAAAAATAGTAGAGCGACAGGAAGGCAGCAAAAGACAACAGCGCGATGCTGAGGGTACCGACATGAATAATGCTGCCGGCAGAACCGTCATAAAACACAAATGACAAGAACTGGGTCAGGTCATCACCGATGACGCCATGGGCAGGAACATAGTCAATGTAGGGAACGGCACCTTGCAGATAGGACCACCAGCCCAACAGGCTTTCACCGAAGTGATAGTCGTCGGCACTGATGTTGGGGAAAATGGTCGTGCCCATTTTCAAACCCACCAACAAGCCGAAGAACGCGATAGGCGACAACAGCGTGGCAATGTCGCCCGTTGCCGTGTACCGCCGCAAACGGCGCAGCACATCTATCACGCCCCACACCAGCATTGCGATAACCAGTACCTTCAACCAGATCGTGGTCTCGTACTTGGAAATACTGCCATCCGGCTCCTGTATACGAGCGGGGTACAACGCCAGATAAAAGGTCGACAGGCCGAGTTGACCGGCCACCAACAGCCACGCGGCGACTCGGGCAAAACCCTTGGGGTTCCAGAGAATGTACACCATACCCAGGATCCATCCAACGATGGCTATTGCGTAAGTAGGCTTGGCATATCTGGACAGCTCGATACCCTGGGTCAAGGCGGCTGGCGCCCGACCCAGAGCCAGGACCACTTCCAGCTGTACCAGCGCCAGCAACAGGATACCCAGCGCGCCCAGGCCAAATACCCGAGGGTCGACACTGACCTTTTTGACCGCGCAAACCGTGGCCGCCAAAGCGATAAACGAGACGCCAAACACCGAGCAATACAGGACTTTGGGTTCAAGGTCCGTGCCGAGCACCATACACGCAATGGCAGTGATCGCCGGGAGCGACCACCACAGCAGTTGGTTGGAAAAAACCAGTGCGCTGTCGTTCCCGAACTGCTGCTTGTGACGCCCCATCAAGGACGTAAAAAACAGCAACGCACAGAAAAGAACGGCGATGAATACCGGAGCAACCACCTGATCCTGAAACTTGGTATCTGCGGTCCAACTGATGTAGCCCACGATGAAGTCGGCATACTTGGGGGCGGTCGAGATACCCAGACATAGCAACAATGCAAACGCCGTGATAACCACGGTCGCCAGCACTGAAGAAACCCTTTCATTCAATTCCAGATGCTTGAACATTTCACTACCAGATCTTTAGTTGTACTTGCCAAAACAAGCTCGGAACAATACTGCCAGCACCGAAAGGTTGCCTTTTACGCTACTGATCTTGGTAGGCACTTCACCTTGGGGATAGCGGCGCACCGTCGCCAATTCCACGCAGCGATAGCCCAGTTTCGGCGCGCGGTACGACAGATAGGCAAGCAGCTCATAGGTGGTGAACACGTCACGGAAGATCGCCATCTTTGGATCAATCAGCATCTTGCGGCTGTATGCACGAAAGCCCTGGGTGGTATCGGTCCACTTGAAGCCGGAAAACAGGCTCAGCATCGGTGCATGGATAAAACGGATCGCAAAGTCGCGGGACTTGGGGGTGTTCTCGGCGACACCGCCCTCGACAAAGCGCGAAGCCTGGACAAAATCCACGCCCTGCTTCAGCGCTTCGATAAAACGCGGGATGGCCTCTGGATCATCCTTGTCGTTGCCATCGATTGTCACGATACCTTCGTAGCCCTGGTCCAGGGCAAAGGCATAGGCGCAACGCAGCTGTGCGCTCAACTTGCCCGCAGCGGTCTTGACCAGCAGACCGCGTACACCCACCTGTTGCAGTGATTGCAACTCAAGCGAGCCATCAGAGCTGCCACCATCGACAATGATGATGTCGGCCATGTCCGCGATGTTGAACGCCGCCATACGGGTGAGCAGGTTCTTGATCCGGTCACCTTCGTTGATGACCGGAATGACCACGCACCAAGGGTGCTGGCGACCCAGCCAGAGTGGCGTGTCAAAGGAAGGCACCTGCCAGCCGGCACGTACATCGGGAGCAATATCAGAAGAAGTCATTTTAATGTCCATCAAACGACGCGAGCTGTGATCAGCCCTACGCCAGCAATAACCAGGGCGATGCCGACTCCGGTGGTCCAGTGGAAGGACTCACGGAAAAACAGCAGGGAAAACAGGGCGACCGTCGCGATAGCCCCGGCCGTCAGGACCGGGTGTGCCACGTTCAGCGGCAAACGGGCCAATGCCGCGGCATAGAGCAGGAACGCAGCGCCATACAGGCCCAGCCCGAGCCAGAACGGCCAATTGCTGAGTGCCGCCATCGGGTCGCTCAAGGAAGGAAATTTGCGCGGGGGCATCATCGCCATCTTCACCAAAACGCTGGCGGAGGCGTTCGACAAGATACCCAGGATCAAGATGATCCATTTCATGCTCATGCCGTCACCTCGTCGGGGGTGCGGTAATGCTGGCGGGCAACCTGCAGCGCACGCTCGATCGATTGCGCGTGGGGTTCGGTCTTGGTCGCCACCATCTCAATGGTGACCACATGCCCGGGCAGGTATTGGGCCACGGCACGCGCCATGTTGGCGTGTTCAGTACCGCCGTCACCCAACGGGAGCAAGTCCGGTTCACTGGCGTGGATATGCCCGATCAGCGCCGCACAATCCTCAAGCACGGTAAACGGGTCTTCACCGTTGATCGCCAATGCTCCGGTGTCCAGTTGTATACGGATCGCCGGGTGATCGATCGCGCGCACCACCACTGCCGTTTGCGCACTGGTGGTCATGAAGTTCGCCCCGTAGCAGGTGGGGTTGGGCTCCAGGCAGATCGTGACACCACATGCCTGGGCGATATCGCCCAGTTGCCGGAAAAACAGCACAGCGGCCTCCAGCGCCTGTTGATCAGTCAGACCACTGCGATCGCGGTTCTTCGGCGAGCCAAACACGATCCGTGTTGCACCCAGGCCTGCGCCAATGCGGCATACACCCGCCAAGTGCTCCAACAAGTCCGCCTGGCTTTGTGGGGAGCCGAAGACGTTCAGGCCTGTGGTGCCAAACAACAATGCCTGCATGCCGGTCAGCGCAATGCCGCGCTGCGCCCACCAATCCTTGACCCGCGCAATCTCCTCATCCGTGGCCTTGGCAGGCTCCGGGAAGTATTTGCCCGGTGCAATATCAATCGCATCCACGGCAAAGCGCGCAAGCAGTTCAGCGATGACTTCATCCTCGGTGGTCTCCCATGCGATATTGGAAATCGCCAGCCTCATGCCTGTGCTCCCGATGCGGCCTTGAGCGGTTCCGATTGCGCGTAGGCCCGCACGGCCTGCACGGTTTCGCGGGCGCTGTACTGGTAACGCCCAGTGCCACCAAACAGCTGCGCATGCTTGGTCTGCATGTCGTAGGTGGCAGCGGCATTAGCCAGGGTGTTGGTGAAAGGCTTGCCGAAGCCCTTCAGCGAAATGTCGGCGACACTCACTGCCTGCGCGGTCAGGTGGACCCGCTTGAGCCCTGCGTCGAGTGCGGTCTGGATGTCGTACCACAAGTTGATCATCGGGTAGAACTGGAACACGCCGCGGCTATCGATCGCCTGCAGGTTGTTGTCGTTGAGGAAGTCAAAAATCACGTTTTTACGCAACCCAGGCCCGACGAGCCCTGGCAGGCGAACGATCAAATGATTCGGAAAATGACTTTCAACGAAGGTTTCCAACAGCCGACGGTGCAGGCCATAGGCATGCAGGCCGGACTCATCCACCGGGGTGTCTTCATCGACACCGATAGGGCTTTTGAACACGTCCACCGTACTGATCAGGACGAAGGTCTTGCATTGAATGGTTTTCAGGTGGGCGATCAGCGCTTCGATCTTCTGGCGGTCGGCCTCAGGCTCGCGGTTGGCAATCCATTTTTGCGCCGGGGCGCCGGCACAGACCACCAGGTCGAAGGATTTGCCTTCTATCTCACCGATGTTGGTGGAACGGTACAAGTCTTCAAAGCAAGCCTGTTTAAGAAGCGTGCCCCCGACAAACCCGGAGAAACCAATAAGCGAATTCATCTTTTTCCGCTCCAAACCTGAAGTTTTATTGACCTTGATGGGAAAAACTCTCGGTATCCAGTTTTTCAAGCACATCGTAAATGTTGTCTATCTTGCCACCCAGCACGGAAAAGCAACCTGGCAGCTCGGCATGCTTCTCGAAAAGAATCGGGCGTCCATCATCCCCTTCATTCTTCACCAGGATGGTCTTGACCTCGAACAGCGAATCCTTGTGTTGGGCCTTGAGCACTGCGGGGATATACCGCCCGACGTCCCTGACCATACGATCGACCCGTGTATCGCGGTCATAAAGCCGCAGCTTTTCGTAAGGGTCGAGGCCCTTTTCATCGTTCCAGTGCAAGTGCGGCGTATAGCGTACATGGGACAAGGTGTGCAGCCCACGGGCCGGGAACGGCATCATTGAAAAGAACGGCCCATCCATCACCGTGACCCCCAACCCCTCGAGGGATTCGGGCATCTGCATCAAGGCCATTTCGGTGATCTCTTGCTTGAGGCCGGTACTGACCCCCGCGAAATCACCGGCAAACTGATTGAGGCCACTGTACGTGCAGTTGAAGACGTACCGACAAGTCGTCAGCGCCTTATCGCCCTGGGGCGTTTGGGTGACCACCTGCAAAGGCGCCTCGGCGCCCCTGGAAATCGAAGTGACCCGTGTCTGGAAGCGGATCTGCACGCCACTTTCTGTCAACTCGCGCGCCGCCCAGGCCGCCAGGCGGGTGGTGTCGAAGGCATACTCCTCGACCAGGAATACTTCTTCAATCAAGCGTGGTTCGAACAAGTCGCGCAGCGCAGGATCGGCAGGCTTGAGGTCCGCACCGATGTCCCGGCAAAAGCGCTCGAACTGTTTGGCTGTGACCTTGGAATTGCGCCGGGCAATGGCGTACAGCTTGGTGAAGTCCTGCTTGACCACCTGCGGCCAGTCCTGGACAAACCTGGGCAAGTTGACCCGACTGCGATAGGCCGTCGTGAAACTGCGCGGGTAGTGATAGCCGTTATGCACACGTGCCTGGTTGTTGTAGCTGGCGCGCATCATCAATTCAGGCTCGCGCTCCACCAAAAGGATCCGTTTGAAGCCCCGTTGCTTGGCCAGGTAGACCGCAATGGCTGCACCGTAAAAACCGCCACCGATGATGACGGCATCCTGCTCAGGCTGGCTGGCTTGGGCGCTCGACATCAGGAAACTCGTTCGGAGGGCTGAGCCTTGGGTGCGACCGAACCAGATGCTACCTCTTCAATGTTCAGCTTCTCGCGCCGGGTCATGCGGGCGCTGGTGAACTCCTGCCCTACATGATAAAGCGGCCCTTCATTCGATAGGCTGGCCATGTTGAGGATGTATTCACCCAGCACCAGCAATACCAGTGAAATCAGGAAAAACATGCCTGACTGCTGAAGCGAGAAGCTGATCCAGCCAGGCGCTACATCAGCCTTGAAGATACCCACCGAGATGACATAGACGCAGTACACCAGGTTGGCAACGGCGCCAAACAGCGAAAGGTAGGTCACCAGACGCATCGGCGCGCGGGTGGTGGAAACCAGCAAACGCACGCCACGATCAATACTGTCGCCCAGTCGTTTGGGGCTGGAGGCCTGAGGCACTGCACTGTAGTTGAGGTAGGAGCGGGCAAAACCACCGGTGGCCGGAAGATGGCGGTACGTCATCGACGGCTGGGGGTGTTGCAGGATGAAGTTGATCACTCGCTTGCTCAGGATGCGGTACTGAGGCGCCTCCTTGGCGAGATGAACCCCATTGAAGCGGTTATACATGCTGTGGAACACCGCGTTGGCCCAACGATAGGCCAGGCTCTGGGTGCTCTTTTGTTCGTTGTGGGCAAAGACGACATCGGCGCCACTCACCGCTTGATCTAGCATCTGTGGGACGAAGTTGATGTCGTCCACCAGCGGATCGATGACCGCGACATAGTCACCCAAGGCGTTTTCCAGGCCGACCCAGGATGCGGTGTCGGTGTCCACTTCCTTGGTCAGTGCATAGACCTGCAAGTTGGCCAGGCCCTTCTCGCTCGTCAACCCCTTCAAGACCATGACACTGTCATCATCAGAGGCGTTATCAACAACGATCAACTCATAGTCGCTGACGGTTTTCGCAATGACTTCGGCGGCTTCGGACAGTATTTTTTCAATTTTATCGCCCTGATTACGAACGACAAAAACGACAGATAAAAAACAGGGAAAATAAGCCATCACCAACTCTCGCAAAAATTAATTAAAAGACTGGATGAGTCGTTTATCCGAGATCGCCATGTATAGCCACAATGCCTCACGCCACTGACCGAGCGTTTCAGAACCACAGGATCATCACTGACGAGAAAGGGTAGCCATTGCCAAACGTTCAAATCGCTCTTCCTTGAAGCACCAGGACAAAAGCACGCCTGAAACAGCGGTCACGCCTGAAAAACCGGGGGGCATGGTTAATAGAAAAAATCTATCAAGCCTGGCGCAAGCCTAAAGTTGCGCAGGATCATAACACAAAAAATGGAGCCCTAACGACGTCGGAATGGCGTTCTGCCAGCCTTGAGAACAGGCCAATACCATCATTTCAAAAGAGCTAATTAGTTAAAAACCAACCAGCTTCTATTATTTAACTCAGCCAATCTTAGTGAACTTGAACAACCTATAAGTAATTAGCCCAAGATCAAATTTTTCATTGGTGAGCACGACTTCCCAAGATGTCCCGCACAAATAAAACACCCCACGAAGGCATCGCCATCGCGGGGTGTTGAGGCGATCAACTCATCAAGGCTTATGGAAGGCTTGAAGTCGATCCTGTTGGTTGCCAACAACATAGTTTGACACAGCCCTTCTCGTAAATCGGGGCCTGTAGGATGACCCGGGATCCACACAACAGCAACATAGACTGACACAGACGGGTCGCACTTCAAATACGGGGCCCGATTGGTAACAACATAGATTGACACAACAGCGAGCGTTCATTCAGGCACGAAATATTATGTGAGCGCGACCGGTCACTCACCTGTGCGGAAATAGTCTTTTTTCAACACAGGCTCAGTGCGATGTCTAAATCCGTGCGCAACCTTCGACCGGTCCCCATCAGCACATAAACTGTGTTTTTTGTTCGAAATAAGCAGCCATGGGTGAAGGAAACACCCAGCGTTGTTCGGACCCAACCACCAGGCGGGAAGCGGCCTTTACTGTCTTGGATAACGGTCAAAGCGTAAACGAGAGCAGGTATTAGCTGTCTATCCGTAATGGCTTTTCGCTGACGTGTTGTAATGTCGAGATCCAATATTGCCCAATCAGCAACAAGACAATAGGCACGGGAAGGAAAATGCAGACTGGCGAGGGCCACAGCATCTGAGGTGGTGAGTTGGCACCCGTCTATTTTCTCACCCGCAGAAAGCACTGAGACAAAATCTGCCAGGTTCATTTGTACCTCCGGCCGATCAAAAAAAACTGATTCGAACGAGAAGCATCATTCAGCTTAGCTCCCCGCGACACACGAGGTTCCTATGCCGACCACTGGGCCATTTTACAGCTGGTCCGCCTTCTCCCCTCATCCCACTGAACGGGATGATTTCTATCTAGCTGTCACCAGATAAAGTGGTTTACGCCAGTACCCGGCTATGCCATTGCCGTGCTTGAACCTTACCTCGCGGTAGGTTCCGATGTGGGTGAAACCTAGTGCTTCATGGATGCCCGTGCATGCCGTATTCGGCAAGGCGACGCGGGCATAGGCGCATGAAATCCATGTTACTCAAGGAGCGGTAGAAGCCGTTTGGCTGCGACTGAATCAAAATGACATGCCCTCAGACACTTGAATCAGCATTTCTTCGACTAGATGTGTGCCAAAGGTTGTAGTGGCCACCGCCGATGGGCTTTCTCCTAAAAAACGGGCTTTGGGTTTGGAAAGCCATTGTTTGGCCTTCCCTTTGTCACCGAAGATCACCTCGGCCATGGCGCTAATATGTGCAAACCGGAACAGGCGATCGCTCTCATGCAACGTTAAAAGCTGATTGGCTGACAGTTTTGTTTTAAGCGTTTTGGGTTGAATGATTCTGTCGCGTTCTTCGTCGCTGAGGGTTCCATCATCACAAAGCATTTTTATCAGGCTGACCGAGAAGCCAGCTACTATCATGTCGTGAACGTCCAGATCCGAAGCATTGACAGAGATATGAAGAAGCGTCTCCAGACGCATGCGGTAAGCATGATAGACATCCTGACTCAGGACGCCAGCAAACATGGGCCGCACTGATATTGTGTTGTGCACGGGCGTCAGCACTAATGTGCCATTCGCTACCGTTAGCTCCAGGTCGTCCCCAACACCTAACCTCATTTGGTCAAGCAACTCTTGAGGCAGATCAATGATGATGTCGCCAGTTCCGTCCTCAGTTTTCTGGGATTTTACTATCCAACGCTCAGTTTCACTCATGATCGTCCGGCCCTCATCCGCCATCAGAGAATGACACACATCATCATGGTTGGGCCCAGAGCTGACCAAAGGAACGCGCAATCCGCTGGTAGACAGGCACTGCCGCTGCTCGAACGCCGGATAGCGAGTGAAACAGCAAAAAATGGGGCAATGGATATACCTGCCTTTCCACCTTCACATGGCTAAGAGCCTGAGCGTGATCAGTTAACTACACGAAAGGATATGACATGCACCCTGATGAGCTTTATGTTTCCGTCGACGTCGAGACTTCTGGGCCTATACCAGGCGAATACAGTCTGCTTTCCATTGGAGCTTGTCTTGTAGCCCAACCTGAAACGTCCATCTATCTTGAACTACGGCCTGACAGTCCGAAACACGACCCCGAAGCGCTGGCAGTATCGGGGCTGAGTCTGGAGAAGCTGGAGCGCGAGGGTCTCGCTCCGCAACAGGCGATGCTGACATTTGATCAGTGGCTGAGATCGTCCTGCCAAACGGGGCAAAAGGTCATTTTCGTAGGACTCAATGCACCGTTTGACTGGTCATTCGTCAATTACTACTTCCACAAATACCTAGAAACCAACCCCTTTGGTTTTACCGCTATCGACATGAAGGCCTACTTTATGGGCGCTGTAGGTTGCAGCTGGAAGGAAACAAAATCATCCAAAATGACCGCTGTGCTGAAGCCACTCAGCGAACCGAACCATAACGCATTGGATGATGCCCGCTTTCAGGCAGAGCTCTTCGCCCTAATGCTGGCGGGTAACTATAAACGCTGACCTGCCTTCCACCGCACTGACTTGAAGTTCATCTGACCCAGGTTGCCTCAACATATCTGCCGTCCCTGAACGACCACGCCTTGATACCTTCTGGTTTTTCGGACTTGCCGACAATAATGGCTATTGGGTGCGGCAGATCCTGCGTGTAACGTGCAGCAAATTTGGAGAAACTACCGATGTCTGCCGGAGAGATCACCGGAACGGATTGGGGATGCGTATGCCAATAGCCCACCAGGCGTAACCCTTGTTCGTTGGCAGCCTGGATCTCCTGACGGCACCGCGCCGCATCCAACTCTAGCCAAGACCAGCCTGACCGATCGGCGCGATGAGGCAACGTGGCCAAGGCCAGCAGCAAACCTTTCGGATCAACAGGGTTGACGAATAACTGTCCACCTCGCTCCACGCCAAAAAGGCCCTGCCGATGACTATCCAAGATGTCCGCGACCGCCTGGGACACCAATAGCTCGGAGTCCACCTCCGGCCATCGCCAGCGCCATGCGATATCCGTCATACCATTTCGTCCTTATCTTCCGGCCATCCGCGTTCGAGTAGGATTTGCTGCGTCCCCTCTGGCAGTTTGGGCCCATGGTATTGGCCTCCTAGGCTCAGCACATCTTCAGGCCTATAAATGCTGCTGACCCAAGATGCAGTGGCGATCTTGCCGGTCAATGCGCGTAAGGCCGTGTGCGACACCATAGAGGCGATATTGGTCATTCCCAGCGAGCCGCCTGGGATAAAGCTCTCGCCACACGCGGGCAGTGGAACAACACCGCCTCCCGGCCACTCTGTAAATCTATGCAAAAAATCGCCGACGTCCGTGAACAACTGACGGCCATCAAAGGTGCCGCCTGGTGCGAATAGAGCATGGCCGACCTGGGTATACGGTTCGCTCCAGGCTTGTAAAAGCCCCCAAGGAGCGCCGCTGGATTTGGTTCGCCATACAGTGACCTCCGACTGCCAGTCTGCTGTCGTGATCACCACCAGATCTGCGTTATCGAACACTTCTGGTTTGCTACTCATCACTACTTCGGCAAAAGTCGAATAAGCGGTGCATTCTGTCGTCGGAAGATCTAACAGAATCTTGTCCCTCAACGCTGAGGCTTTCAGCCTCCCTAGGCTATCCGCTCCCAGAACGTGCCTCCCCAGATTGGCTGACACCAAAGTGTCAGGATCGATGAGGGTAAGGTGGCCGACACCGGATCGTGCCAATTGTATTGCCACCGTACTGCCTAATGAGCCAACGCCAACACAAACGACTCGAGCATTTTCAAGGTGCTGTGCAGTGCCGCTTATATCGCGGGACAGGATGGACGCTCGATCAAGCACATCCAGGGCAGTTGCTCGGACGAGCGCCGGAGGATGAGCATTTGCGATAGCTGGCCGCCGGCGAGCTGTACGCAAGCCAAACTTTGCCCCCCGCTCCTGCTGTACACCGAGCGAACGCACATTGAGACAATATGTTGGAGCATCTGCGCCTCCTGGAAGCTCCAGAACAATCCATCGACTCGCCAACGTTCCATGCAGCTCAAACCATGCCAGCAATTGCTCGGCATCGTCTGGTTGAAGGTGTGGCTTTAGCCACAGCAATAAATCTTCTGGATCCGGGGTGCGGATATCCGGATAAGTCTGAAGCTTGACGTAAAAACCGGGAGTTTCGGCCGCACGAATGACAGCAGAGCGCCCGACGACCCGTCGGTAATGCCCTTTGAGTGCAGCTACATTCGATGCTAACCAAACCGTTTCCTGACCGGATGGCACAGCTCGGCGCGGATCGCTGAGCGCAAACAACTGCGAGGCAGCCTGAGGTCGATCCAACAGTAAGAGGTTCTGGAATGACTGCCCGTGCTGAAACGACCAGTAGGTAGTGATCTCATTCTGAAATTCGATATCGCGTGTTGCCTGGTTTGATCCCATCTTGGACAACGAAACGATCTGGGCCAAGCGAGCAAGGCTGTCCTCTACCACGACCTCCGGGGAGCCCATGATGGGGCGTTCCTGAAAGCCATGAAGGCAAAGCCCCGACTTAGTGGCATGCGGCCAAACCAGCCATGGAGAGGGTTCGACGTTCAGCCGCAAGAGCCCGCGGGGAAAGTTGGAGGGGAAACCTATACGCAGTCGCCGCTCCTGCCCCGTGTAATCGATGGGCAAGGGGAAGTGAAAGCACGCCGCTTCGTCAGCCCGCATGGGTGCGGGCTGGAGCAATGCATCGGCAGCATCCTGACCTAGGGTGTTACGCAGTGCGGCGATTCCGCGCTGCAATGGTGTCTTAATAGGATCAGCCAAGGCGTCCAACTGGCTTTACGCTCGACTGAGAGGTTCCGCCACCGCTGGCCCCTCCGAAGAGCGAACCCATCGAAGCAGAGTTTCGAGTAGTGCCATCCGGTCGACCGGGCATCGTCCAATTCGCAGGGATTTCATTGTTCACTGCCGTGATGAACGCCGGCGCAATACCGAAGTTCTTTTTCACTGCCTCGGCAAAGGAGTCATTGGATTCAAAACTTTCCAAACCTAATGACACAGATGCACTGGCGTCCGCATGCCACTTGGCGAATGCCTGACGGTAGCCTTGCCCCTCGCCCGGTCGATTCCACTTCTCTGCAAAGTTTTCGCCGTTATCGGCAGGGTTGCAGACATAGCAGTCGCTACCTCTATGCGCGATGTGCTGCGGCATTCTGCGAACGATTTCCAAAATTGCATCGAGCGGTGCCAGAGGCTTCGACTGCGACTCCTTTACGACATCCAGGTATGCGTGCGTGGCTAGAGTGGTGATGACCGCAGATATTGGGCGAGTATCAGCGCTCCTTGTCTTGATGGCCCATTCATCGCGATGCCGCTTGAGCAGCTTAATGGTCGCACGCAGGGGATCTTGATCGATGTAATCCTGATAATGCGGCAAAGGATCTTGGGTCGCGGCATCAAGCATCCGCTGGCTTTTGGCAACCACTAAGCTTTCCAGAGAGATTTCCTGGGCGGAAGCGACCTGCAACCAATTCGAGTAAGGAATAGGGCTGCTCGCTTTCCATCCTGTGACTCGATCCGGAACCTCAAGCTTACCCTCGCCGTTTGCTTCGCCATTTCCGTTGATCGCCCGGGCAGGTGTGACATCGATGTGGAAACCTGGATTTTCGTCTGCATAAACGATTCGAATACCACGACGTAGTTGCTTAACTTCTTCCTGAACGCGGGAGCCTTCCCTAAAACGCTGCTCAATCGCCTCTAGAACTTCCTTCGCACCAGCGCCTTGAGCGTGAGGGAGCCAGATAATCGCGTCCGCATCAATGGTGTCCAGATCCGCAGGCGCGCCGGGAATTGGCTTAATGGTCGTTTTCAGCCGCATTGAGCCCTGAACGAAAATATGAGCCTCAGCGAGCAACGGATTGTCGGAAGCCGAGAGGATTTTTTCCAGTTGGGAGTAGCGGTCATTGATTTTTTCGTACTGCGCTTCCGACAGCGAGATCTCCCGCGCGGCGCGAAGCAGAAAATATTCCCAACTGCTGCGCTTGGTCTGTTCGTTGCTCAAAAGCATTACATAGCCTCCTGGGCCACGGGACCCAATTGCAGTGTTTGCGTAAACCGATCTTGGTTTTCTTTGTCCCGATCGAAGATCAGGTATGTATGTTGATGCTGTGTTGTGAGCAACGCGCCAAACTCGATGGCCAATGCCGCAGGAATGGCGGCGAAGACGTGGATGGGGTCAGGAGTCAGAGCCTCAAGCTGGCTCAGTCGTATTTGAAGTGCGTCGCGAAAAGCATGAATCACCCGACGGTTCTGTACCATCGCGTAGCTTGGTTCTGGGATCGACAGCTCTGCAATACGTGCACCGGGTAGAGCGTCGGTCACGTCGCGTACTGGAACTTGCGCAGAAATGGAGAGCACCAACGCCAGTGGGCCATCGCCGTTGGGTGGAGGCGTAAACAGAAAACTAGGCGGCTCAGCAGACTGATCGGGCCAGCGCAAAAGATGCTCGCGATGAAAAGAGAAGATCAAGCGTTTGGAACGGTCGCCGATACTCTGGCCCAACATCATCAAGGCCGGAATGTCGGCCAAGCCGACTACTGCTAGCGCGGGCGAATCGCCATAAGTGCCGCCGCGACGCTTGAGTTGCTGCTCCAGCTCATACTGGACGCTGTCTTTGACGTTCTGCCAATAGGTAGTGTCCCTGCCACGTGGTCCGGGCGCAGCGAAGGCGATTTTGATGCCTTGATCGAAGGCGGTTAATCCCTCGGCGGACATCGCAGTCAACAGATCGCGAACGGGGATATCGTTGATCGTCTGAAAGTGCTGACTCTGGACGATGAGAGGAATGGCTCTGCCACCATCGGGGGTCGTTGCGGCGAGTCGGATGCGTTCAAGGTACGCTTGGTGCAAACCGCTCAGATCATTTTCAGGGTAGCCATCTGCGTCACGATCAATTTTGTCATGACAGCCTGGGCACAGGAGCATCAGGTTAGCAGTATCGTTAGTGTGCGCCTCAGCATCATGATCCGCGCGTCCCCGAGGCCCCTTGGGACTGGCGGGTAAGATATGCGCCACTTCGCCCCATTTCATTGGCTTGCCGGCACGATAGTCGAACGTTAGATCCGTACCGCACAGTTCACAATGACCAGCGGTCTGTGTCCATACGATCCGCTTCGTCTCATCATTCGTGTTAAAGCGCCCGCTCGCGGGCTTAGCGTCTTCTTTTTCTGCCATTTCGACCGACCCCCGAAAAACATCCATGATTGAAAACGATGATGGCAAGATAAGATCATATTAGGGTCATTCGTCCCGATTTCAAGAGAGATCTGAGGGTGACGAATGCTGAGTCGCCTTTTAGCAGGATGCTTTTTTGGCTCATCGAAAGGCGGTGGTGGCGGCGTTCGTTTTCTGGCAAGTGCTGGTGGGTAATGGCACTGACCACAGCGTATGTAGGACTGATGAAAACGAGCTGCGCAGCTCAAACGAGGCTGCAAGCGCAGCCCCTTTCGTATGCGTTTTTACGCGTCAGTGCTTGCCAGGCTCAACGGACAAGTGTCGACGACGCATGAGGTGATAGGCCGCCGGGATCACAAACAGCGATAGCAAGGGTGCCGTAACCATACCGCCAATCATCGGGGCGGCAATGCGGCTCATAACCTCGCTACCGGAACCGCCTCCCAAAAGTATAGGTAACAAACCAGCGATAACCACTGCCACGGTCATAGCCTTAGGTCGAACGCGCTGGACAGCGCCTTCACAAATCGCGGCCATCAACCCGCGTTCTGTGTTGTCACCGAGGTCTTGACGCTCGGTCCATGCATTTTTCAGGTAGAGCAGCATGATCACGCCAAATTCGGCAGAAACACCGGCCAAGGCGATAAAGCCGACCCCGGTGGCAACCGACAGGTTGAATCCCAACAGATAGAGAAACCATGCCCCGCCCGTGAGAGCGAATGGCAGCGTGGCCATAATCAGCAAAGCCTCATCAAGGCGTGCAAATGTCAGGTAGAGCAACACGAAGATGATCAACAGCGTGGCAGGCACCACCAGTTTGAGTCGTGCGTTGGCCCTTTCGAGAAACTCGAACTGACCTGAGTAGCTCAGGCTCATGCCGGGCTGCAACTTGACCTGCTCACTGACGACCCGGCGTAGATCGGCGACTACGGAGGCAATGTCCCGGCCACGCACATCGATGTACACCCAGCCTGAAGGCCGTGCGTTCTCACTCTTGAGCATTGGCGGCCCGTCGTTGACCTTGATCTTCGCCACGGTGCCAAGGGTGATCTGGCTGCCTAGCGGGGTGTAGATCGGCAACTGCTCCAAAGCGCCGAGCGAATCCCGCCACTCACGAGGGTAACGTACGTTAATTGGGAAACGAGCCAACCCTTCAATCGTCTCCCCGACGTTTTCACCGCCGATTGCGCCGGCCACGATTGATTGCACATCGGCAATATTTAACCCATAGCGTGCCGCAGCTTTGCGATCGATATCCACATCAATATAGCGGCCACCGGTCAGTCGTTCGGCTAACGCTGAACTGACACCTGAGACGTCCTTGGCAACACGCTCGATGGCTTGGGTGACGGCATCGATCTCCGTCAGGTTGGTACCGGCAACCTTCACGCCAATCGGGCTTTTTATGCCGGTGGCCAGCATGTCGATACGGTTACGAATAGGCGGTATCCAGATGTTGGTTAATCCTGGGACACGCACCACTTGTTCTAGCTCCTCAACGAGCTTTTCCTGGGTCATGCCTGGGCGCCACTGTTCGCGTGGTTTGAATTGAATGGTGGTCTCGAACATTTCCAACGGTGCCGGGTCAGTCGCGGTTTCAGCGCGGCCGGCTTTTCCGAAAACATGTTCGACCTCTGGAACTGTCTTTATCAGACGGTCAGTCTGCTGAAGCAGTTGCGCGGCCTTCTGCGCCGATAATCCAGGCAGAGCTGACGGCATATAGAGCAGGTCCCCTTCGTCCAACGGGGGAAGAAACTCACCACCCAGACGAGAGATCGGCCACAACGCGCTGACAAAGACTAGCAATGCAACCAGCAGCGTTACTTTAGGTCGACGTAATACGGCGTCCAGAGCGGGCTCGTAGATCCGGATCAACCAGCGATTTAGCGGATTCTGTTGCTCATTAGGAATTCGTCCGCGAATC
Organism: Pseudomonas fluorescens; assembly: GCF_000730425.1. NCBI lineage: Bacteria > Pseudomonadati > Pseudomonadota > Gammaproteobacteria > Pseudomonadales > Pseudomonadaceae > Pseudomonas > Pseudomonas fluorescens. The sequence goes on from NZ_CP008896.1 coordinate 3,817,096, forward strand.
CAATACCCCATCAACACCGGAACTAGAGTTACCGACAGTCCAGCCGCTGCGGCCATAGCGTAGGTTTTGGTGAACGCCAATGGACCGAATAGACGTCCTTCCTGAGCCTCCAGCGTGAACACCGGAATGAACGACAGGGTGATGATCAGCAGACAGTAGAACAATGCGGGTCCTACCTCGGCAGCCGCTTCAGTCATCACGTGCCAATGACGTTCACCTTTCAGTTCCTCCCCAGGATTAGCCACGTGCCAAGCCTCGACCTTCTTGTGGGCGTTTTCAATCATCACCACGGCAGCGTCGACCATGGCGCCGATGGCGATGGCAATCCCGCCAAGGGACATGATGTTGGCGTTGATACCCTGATAGCGCATTACGATGAAGGCGATCAGCACCCCAACCGGCAGGGAGATGATTGCCACCAGAGATGAACGCAGGTGCCAGAGAAAGATTCCGCAGACCAACGCGACGACGATGAACTCTTCGATCAGCTTGTGGCTGAGGTTTTCCACGGCACGATCAATCAACTTGCTGCGGTCGTAGGTGGTGACGATTTCTACCCCCGCCGGCAGACTGCTTTTCAGCTCGTCGAGTTTGGTCTTGACCGCCGCAATGGTTTCTCGAGCATTCTTACCGCTGCGCAGAATTACAACGCCGCCGACGGTCTCACCTTCGCCATCGAGTTCGGTGATGCCTCGACGCATCTCAGGCCCCATCTGAATCGTGGCAACATCGCCCAGAGTGACCGGCACACCACCCGTGCCCAGTTTGAGTGGGATAGCACGAAAGTCATTGAGGGTCTTCAAGTACCCGGAAGCCCGCACAATAAACTCGGTCTCCGCCATCTCCAGCACCGCCCCACCAGTTTCCTGATTGGCCTTGCCGATCGCCTCGGTCACTTCAGACTGCGTGATACCCAAGCTGGCCAGCTTCACCGGATCAAGCTGCACCTGGTACTGCTTTACCATGCCACCCACCGTGGCCACTTCCGCAACGTTCGGTAGGGTCTTAAGCTCGAATTTAAGGAACCAGTCCTGCAAGGCACGTAACTGCGCCAAGTCATGCCCGCCGCTTCGGTCTACCAGGGCGTACTGGAAAATCCAGCCAACCCCAGTGGCATCAGGTCCTAAAGCGGGCTTGGCACTGGCCGGAAGCCGGCTTTGTATCTGGCTCAGATATTCCAATACGCGCGAGCGAGCCCAGTACAAGTCAGTTCCGTCTTCGAATAGTACGTAAACGAAACTGTCGCCAAAGAAGGAATAACCGCGCACAGTCTTGGCACCAGGCACAGAGAGCATGGTGGTTGCCAATGGATAGGTGACCTGGTTCTCTACGATCTGTGGGGCTTGGCCTGGATAAGGTGTACGGATAATTACCTGAACATCCGACAGGTCTGGCAGTGCGTCAATGGGCGTACTTTGAACCGCCCAGATCCCCCATGCCGTGACAAACAGCGTCGCCAGCAACACAAGAAAGCGGTTAGCCACCGACCAGCGAATAAGGGCCGCGATCATGGCTGGGTCCCAGAGCGTTCCAGACGCTCAACGCGCAGACCATCTTCCGTCTGGCTGACAGCGATCCGAACCTTGTCGCCCGTTTTAAGATCCTTCATCAGAGCTGGAGCGGCGAGAGGGAAAGTCATCGTCATGCCTGACATACCCAATGTTCTGAAGGGACCGTGGGCGAGCGTGACTTCTTTGTCGTTGATCTCAACGATCTGACCATCGGCCTCATGCAAAGCGCCTGCGGTTACAGTAGATGGCGAAACGTCCAGTGAGCTTGCGACAACGCCCTTGAGACTGGCCTCCGAGTCGAGAAGGAACTGGCCAGAAGTCACCACTTTTTGCCCCTCTTCCAAGCCTTTCAATATCAGCGTTTTGCCATCGTTATCTTGGCCTAACTGCACCTCCACCGGGCGATATCGACCAGCGTCTTCAGAGAGCATGACCAACGTACGTCGACCGGTACGAATGACGGCCTCGCTCGGCACCCACAAAACACTTTGCTCCGTCGAACGATTGAGACTTACCTGCGCGGTCAAACCTGGCCTGAGTCGGCCATCCGGATTGGGTAACTCAACTCGAACGCGAAGTGTGCGACTGTCCGAACTGGTTTCCGGAAGAATCGCACTGACGACGCCCTTGAGCACAACTCCAGGGAGCGCGGACAAACGCGCTTCGGCTGCTTGCCCTACAACGATTGACCCAGCCTCCGACTCTGGTACCGCCACGGCCAGCCAGACACTGCTCAAACCATTAACACGCGCGAGCGTCTCGCCTGCGGCCACCGTCATACCTTCACGCACACTCAGCTCTTGAAGCACACCACCAATAGGGCTGGTCAGAGTCAGGTTCGGTTGAACTTTGCCACTGCGCTCAACTTGAGCAATTAACTTAGTTGGCATTCCGGTGAGCCTCAATCGCTGGCGGGCCGCTGTCAGCAAGTCAGCATCGCCACTACGCTTGAGGGCGAGAAATTCCTCTTGAGCAGCTGCCCAATCCGGCACCAAGATATCTGCCAAGGCGGCATTCACTTTCAGCACATCACCAGGTGCATGGGCGTACACGCGCTCGACAAAACCCGCCGTACGGGCCTGAATGACTGCAACGTCCCGTTCGTTGAAGGCCAGAACACCTACCACGTTCAGTGTCGAGGCAAATACCCCTCGACTGACACTAGCCAGTCGCACACCAAGGTTCTGAGTCAGGCTTGGATCAATTCGAATGCCGCCGCTGTCCCCCTTGGTATCTGCGTATTGGGGGATCATCTGCATGTCCATGAAGGGTGACTTACCCGGTTTATCGAATTTCTGTTGTGGGTACATGGGGTCATACCAATACAGAACCTTTCGATCAGGAGAGGCTTTGGCTTCCTGATCCGGCTCGACACCAGCTACTTCGCTCATTCGCGGTTGGGCTAACCAGTAACCTCCGGCAACACCCAAGGCAATCGAGATGCCGACAACTAAAGTCCCTTTCCATACTTTGAAATTCATTGAGCGGGCTCCCCGTAAGAGAAATACAGGCGAGCGCTGGTGAGAGCACGTTGCTCTTCAACGTCAATCTGCTTGAGACGGGCTTCGATGAGTTCGCGTCGGGCGGCCACAACCGAGTTCAAATCACCTTTGCCGGAACGGTAGCTAGCCATGGTGAGTTCAACCTTTTCTTTAGCCAGCGGCAACAAGCTTTCCTGATTACGGTTGACTGCACGATTGAGTCGCTCGTAGTCGGCCAACTCATCCTCCAGTTGCTGGGTATGCTCGCGCGACAGAGCTTCCCGCTCAGCCTCAAGCTGGTTGAGTTCGGCGTGCTTTGCCGCAATTTTGGGGTTTTGCCGAGAGTCAGGAAACAGCGGGAGATCCCATGAAAACTGGACGCTAACCATGTCACCGAATTGTTTGCCTCGATGCTGATAGTCGAATTCCCAGCTCCAGTCAGATTGCTTTTCCGCCTCAGCTTCACGGATCTTGGCTTGTGCTTCACGGGTCATCGGCACATACGCCGCCAATTCAGGGTGATGTTGCAGCTTATGGGAGTATCCAGAGGTTTCAATGGGCCAATCAGGCAAGCTGCCCGCCGGTTTGTCATTGGCAGCTGGGCCAATCCAGCGCTTGAGGGCCGCCCGGGCCTGTGCACGTTGGCGAACTAAATCATCCTGCTGCTCCGCCAGTTGGGCAGCTTCCTGTTTAGGTGTCACCGCATCGGCGGGTTGGGCGCGGCCACCCGCAATCTGAGATCTGACGGTATCGGTCAGAAGACGGTTTTCTTTGTAGAAGTCCTGGAACATCGCATCTTTACGCTCAACCGAGTAGCTACTGATCCAGGCCAATGCCGTGGACTGTCGGACGTTCAGACGCGCCACTCGACGCTCAGCGGACGCTCGATCAACAGCCGCATCCGCGACCTCGATACGTGCTTTGCGCTTATCGCTGTTGGGCATCTCCTGTCTGACCCCGACCATTTGCATGGTCATGAAGTCCTGGTCGATGCTCCATCTGTCGGCACCACCAATGGGGTAGTTCTGCACGCCCAGCAGTAGCTTGGGATCGGGTAGTTCGCCAGCGGGAATGGCCGCACTGGTGGCTGCTTGAATTTTGGCGTCTTGTGCGGTCAACGACGGTGCATTGTTTTCGGCCAGCCGCAGCGCTTCATCGAGTGTCAATGCACCAGCAAGGCTCGGCAATGCCAGTACGCTTGCCGCCAGGCCGGCCACGAGGGACCAACCTGTGCAAAAGCAGTTGGAGTTCATGTTCACGATTCCTGTGATGATCCACCGCGCGCTTCATAAGACATGCGCGCAGATATGCCATCCCGCTAACGCGGAATGAGGCTCAGTGTGGTACAGGAATCAAGTACGGGGCGGTCGCCATAACCCAGAAGGGGTTTGTACGAGTGGGAAATGGCTGGAGAAGGGCGGAACGATTGGACTGGACAAGGTAATAGGAGGCTTGATGATCGAGACTTGCAGCATGCCGCCCGTTTTGCATTCCTGGCCCGACTTACAAGGTTTGCCATGCTCAGCGGTACTTTTCATGTCGTGACAGCAGTCTTGACCCATACCATCCTTCATCGCTATATCCATGGTTTTCATCGGGCATGGTTCAGTCGATGCCTGAACACCCGCCATCCCGCTAAGGGGAAGCGCCAAGCTAATTAGGAAAATCAGGCAAAACCGCACATAGCGTTTCATGGGCTAAAGTGTAGACGGTGCAAATGGCCCTTACAATTCACCCTTAAGACTCCTGTATTGGCTGTTACCAACGTCTATGCTGCGCTCATTTCCATGACAGGGCTTAAAGTACCTAACCATGCGACAAGACAGATAATGATGACCGCCATTGAAAACTCAAGTTTCATGCTACGGCGCAAGGCATTCACCGCGACAGCGTATTCGCCATTGCGAACTGATCGCTCCAATAAGGGGCTTAGATGAAAACGGTTAAGCGTGGCTAATACGATCATCCCTGCAAATAGCAGGATTTTCAAAAATAGTAACTGGCCATAAGTGCTGAGCATCACCTCATCGAGGCTTGGTCCTACGATAAATAGGTAATTCACCACGCCCGTTATACTGATGATTACTACAATCACCGCGCCGGCCGATTCAAACCCTGTCAGTACCCGAGCAAGAACTCGTACTTCCTGATCACCTTTCAGCGATTTTAAACGCAGCAGCAGTGCAAATGCTGCCAACGCACCCAACCAACCGCCTGCGGCCAAGAGATGGAAGATGTCGCTAGTAAAATGCCAGTAACGACGGCTCCCTTCGTCCATCGCACCATGCCCTGTCCATGCCAGCGTCGCTAGCGCAATGGCGCCACATACACTGACAATCCAAAGACTAAGTGTCGGAAAGCGCTTACTCAGAGCAACGCCGACAACAGCCGTCAGCAACGCCACTATCCGGACCATCCAGGTCAAACCGACGTCCGTCCCCATGAGAACCATTTGAAAAATATGGTGATGTAGCTCCATGAAGCCCGACACACCACTCATAGCTTTCGCAAGCAACAACATGGCTGCTAGAGACAGAGCTACACCTAAAACAGATGTACTGTAAAGAAGCGACTCAAAATTTAAAACTGCTCCCGATACTCTCTCTTTTCCTCTCAGGCTATAAAGACCAAATATTGCCAGTCCAAATAACAGCATCAGATCAAAATATAGAGCAAAGCGAACAGCTATATTTATTGAGTCGCTCATGAATCATTTCACTTTGAAAGAAAAATTGCCGGTAATTGGATGAGTGTCAGACGAGACGGCACGCCACTCAACTTTATAAGTACCTGTGGTCAATGGCGATGCAGGCGTAATAACCATCGTCTTAGGATCTCCACCGCCTGCAACAGCTGCTTTAACGCCCATTGGGGAGTTAGGCATGCCAGGCATATCGGTCATGATCAGCTTAGCACCGGAAAACTGAGTCGTTAGATTCTCAGAAAATTGCAGTTCAATTTTCGCAGGAGCAGCAACATCCGACCCTTCTGCTGGAGTGGAAGAAAGCAGCTTTGGATGTGCCTGAGCAACTGCACTCAAAAGCAAACCCGCTGTCAGTGCTACAGCTACGGTGGTGGTTTTAAGGAATGACATGCAAGACTCCTCACAGCAAAAGCTGTTGATTCTAGGTTTTTGATGAGTATCTAGTTATTACTTTTACGCTTATTAAAAACACTGGCGAGCTACCTAGCAAATTCCTTGTTCTAGGGCGGGCTGGACAGGAATAATCACAAGAATTCCAACGTCACAGCGCAAGTACACGATGCCACACGAACGCAAACTATTCGATTACATTTCAGTCAGCTTGGACCTGCTTTGGGACGCTGAATTTCTTGAAAAAATGGTTAAAACGGGCTTCCGTTTTGCGACGTGCACACCGTGAAAACCGTTCGCAAGACCACATAGCTGCTCGGGTGTATATGGTGTCGTTGACTATGCATTTTCTGCACTCGCACATGGGAGTTGTATATGAAAGGCTGTTTTTCCATCTGACGACGTGCACCATATCTTGCCGCCATGCGACTCGATAATGGATCGAGTGATTGATAAGCCTAGCCCCGCATTACTTGGGTTTCCTTCTCTACGAGCGGGGTCCACTCGATAAAATCGATCAAACAGTTTTTCAAGGTGCTCAGGAGCGATAGGTTCTCCAGGGTTTTCCACGGAGACTGAGATTGACGTCCCTTCCTGCCTTATATCGACGCTAATACATTTCCCTGCGGGGGTGTACCGGAGCGCATTTGAGAGCAGATTAGAGATAGCCCTGTCGAGCATAAGAACGTCACCTCGGACGCTGCCTCTCCCTGTCACTTTGAGGTCGATGCCTTGCTCATCAGCCAGCAAGCGGTAGTACTCGAGTAATTTTTCTACTAGTGCTACCAAGTCTATCGGTTTGTTTTCATGAGAAATCAGACCATTGTCAGATTTCGCTAGAAAAAGCATGTCATCGATCATCCGGCCCATACGCTTCAGGTCATCAAGATTCGAGTACAAGTTGTCTTCGTAGTCCTCAATATTCCTTTTTCTAGATAAAACCACTTCGGTGTGAGTCATCAAATTGCTGACAGGTGTTCGTAGTTCGTGAGCAATGTCCGCAGAGAAGTTTGATAAGCGAACAAATGCATCGTCCAGTCTAGATAACATTGCATTGAAAGAAAGCACCATCTGCTGAAGCTCTTTAGGAACGGCCGCTAAAGGAATTCGTTCTTTGAGCGATTTAGCAGACATTGACGCAGCGACTTGAGTAACCTGGCGAATAGGCCTTAGTCCACTGCTCGCGACCATCCAGCCCAGCGCCGCACTGACCAGCGCGCTTATAAACAACCCTATCAAAAACCAGCGTTCAAGCGTCTCAAAGAACGCCATATGTTGCGTAACGTCAAAGATTAACAGTACGGTCAGCGGTTTTTCTTGTCCCGTCACAATCGCTTGCGCCGTTATTCCCCGGAACGTTTGCTCATCATCACGCCACTCCCAAACATTGTTGTTTGAGGTCGTGCGAAAGTCTTCAGGAATATCGATTGGACCTGGATCAGCAAAAAGGGTCTTGCCGTGACCATCGAAGATCAGGGCTGTCAAATCTCGGTGAGCACCCAGCAGCGCCTCCAACTCAGGCTTAACATCACTGAACTGGTCAATGCTACTCAATCCCGTCAAAATTCTTTGGGTCGAGTGTAGCTTCTCGTTTAGCGCCTGCTGATCTAGCATTTTGAAATGATGCCGGCTAAGGCTGTTAAAACTGAGTCCAGCGACGGTGAGCACCGCCGTTACAGCTAGCATGAACATCAGGCTCATGCGGGTAGTCAGAGACATTCGCTTCATTCCAGCCCCGTCCCAGAATCCGGCGCATCTAGCATGTAGCCCATGCCTCGGGAGGTGTGGATAAGCTTGACCTCAAAATCATCATCAATCTTTGCTCTGAGCCGCCTTACGGCGACCTCGATGACGTTAGTATCGCTGTCGAAGTTCATGTCCCACACCTGGGAAGCGATAAGCGACTTAGGCAGCACCTCACCTCGACGACGGAGCAGCAATTCGAGTAACGCAAACTCTTTGGCCGTGAGATCTATACGTTTGCCTCCACGGACAACCCTGCGCTTGAGCAGGTCAACCTCAAGATCAGCCAATTTCATATGAGTTTGGGAGGGGGCTGTACTCCCTCTTCGCAGCAGCGTTCTGACGCGGGCCAGCAATTCAGAAAAAGCGAAGGGTTTTATGAGGTAATCGTCTGCCCCCAGCTCAAGTCCTTTGACGCGATCCTCGACGCGGTCTCGCGCCGTGAGAAAAAGCACGGGGACATTTTTTCCGGATGCCCGCACCTTCTGAAGTACTTCCCATCCGTCCAGCCCAGGCATCATCACATCGAGAATCAGCAGGTCATAAGCCTCGCTCAACGCGTGTTGAAGCGCCTCCTTACCATTGGTAAAGCGATCAACATTGAACCCTGCCTCAGCAAGACCTTGCTGCAAATAAATGCCTATTTTGGGTTCGTCTTCCGCAACCAGAAGTCTCATGGGGGTGGCTCTCGAATGATTGTGATGATGAGTCTGCAAGGAAATGCTTCTGCCAACCAGCAACTGACAGAAAAGTAATATTGGCTTCAGGTAGATGTCAGCGAGTGCTGTCTAGGGTTCGAGCATGAGTACTCCCTAGTACTCGACCGACGCCGCCGCATGAAACCTTGTGGGAGCCGGAAAACAGATCAAAAAGGAGCTTCCTCATGAATCATCTAAAAATCCTTTTCTTTGTGGGTTCGATACTCATCTCAGCGTCTGCTTTGGCTGAAGGTGGCGCAGATCGGATTGCGGAGCGTATGGAAAGCCTACGCGACAAAGCAGAAGCGACCTTGGTACAAGCTGAAAAAGCCCCAGAGGGAGAGCGCCATGTACACATGGCCGAGCATATGAAACTGCTGGGCGAGATCATGAACCAACTCCATCAGGATCACCCAAAAGCATCAATGTCGCCTCAGGAACATCTTTCCTGGATGGAAAAGCACGACGCTATGGTTGATGACGTTTTGAACCAAATGCAGCGCGAACACAAACTGATGCTTTCTGAGAGCCATCAGTAACCGGGTACCTCCGATGGGCTGTTTGATCCGCTCGGTTGGTACGGCGTCATAAGCGCGCCGCACTACTCTTGGAAACTGACAGAAATGTAGTGTTCACGTCAGTTAGCTGGCAGCTCTATCCGTTTAGCATAGCTAGTGTTTTCCATTTGCTCTTGAGGTCATCATGAAAGCTAAGCTCGTTACCCCAGTTATTGCGGCGATCACCTTATTCCTCGGTGCGACGGCCATGGCAGACGTAGGTCATGGCAAAGAGGACATCGGCCAGCCTGGCGTCGCTTCTGCGGTGACCCGTACGGTAGATGTGGAGATGGGTGATATTTTCTTCATGCCTAAAAACATCGATGTGAAGCCTGGTGAGACTATTCGTTTTGTCCTTCGTAATAAGGGCGCACTGCTGCACGAATTCAATATCGGCCAAGCCGCCGCTCATGCGGCGCACCAAAAAGAAATGGCGAGCATGTTCCAGAATGGAACGCTTACACCCACCGGGTCAGGGAAAATGACGGGCAGCATGGGTCACAGCATGGGAGGGATGAAGATGGTTGGAATGGAACACAACGACCCGAACAGCATGCTGATCGAGCCCGGAGCAACAAAGGAATTGATCTGGACCTTCAACAATACAACTGGACTTCAATTTGCCTGCAACGTACCAGGTCATTACCAGTCTGGGATGGTCGGTCAATTTGACCTGAAGTGAGCCCGAACTGACCGCTAAACCCGCGTCTCCTCAAGAGTTGGCTACGCTCTGAGGCAGACATCAGAGCAACTCGCTCAAACACTGGGGTCTAGATCATGAATAACCATCAGCATCCGGCTGGAAGCATCACCACCCCATTTTGGACGCGCAAAACAGGCGTTGTACTGATTATGTTCATTGTGATCGGCGCCTTCTACGTGGTGCGGGAGCATTTCAGCCACGTCTATACATACTTGCCCTATCTCATTCTGTTGATCTGTCCATTGATGCATTTTTTTGGGCATGGACATGGCGCACATGACCATGGCAATCAGGCGCAAGCCAACAAGGAAGAGAAATAGCTATGCCCAATAAACCGAGCCACCACGATCACGGTCCTACCCACGCAGCTTCGCCCCCTGACGCTGATCTACGTGACCCGGTGTGCGGCATGACGATTACGCCTCCAAGTAAATTTGGCGAGTCTTATCAGGGACAGATTTATCAGTTTTGCAGCCAGAAATGCCAAGAGAAATTTCGGGCAGCTCCAGAGCACTACAGTGGTATTCATCCCAGCACTGAACCCAGCATCGCGGCTACAGAACCCGCGCTCCAAGTAGCCACTGAATTTACCTGCCCGATGCACCCGGAAGTAAAACAGCCAGGGCCCGGCAATTGCCCAAAATGTGGCATGACATTAGAACCTGTCATTCCGGCGCTAGATGACGATGACAAAACCGAGCTCCGTGATTTCGCGCGCCGCTTTTGGTGGTCTCTGCCTTTAACCGTGATAGTGACCGTTCTAGCCATGGCGGGCCATTCATTACAACTCTTCCATGGTTCGGTTCAAAACTGGATCGAGTTTGCTCTTGCGACACCGGTTACCTTATGGGCAGGGTGGCCCTTTTTTGTAAGGGGCATAGCATCTGTTAGAAATCGCAGTCCAAATATGTGGACTCTGATAGGTTTGGGTACTTCCGCAGCTTATCTTTACAGCGTCGCAGCAACCCTCTTTCCCCAAAGTTTTCCCACCACCTTCATGCAAGATGGACGCATCGGCGTTTACTTCGAAGCCGCTGCGGTCATCATCTCGCTCACCTTGCTTGGGCAGATTCTTGAGCTAAAAGCACGGTCACAAACCTCCGCAGCAATTAAGTCCCTTCTAGGCCTATCTCCCAAAACTGCACGCAAGATCAACGCCGATGGTCAGGAGGAAGACATTCCTCTTACCCATGTTCACTTGGGCGACCATTTGCGGGTCAGACCTGGTGAAAAGGTGCCAGTTGATGGCTCTGTGCTCGAGGGAGAAAGTGCGGTGGATGAGTCCATGCTCACTGGTGAGCCTGTGCCGGTAATGAAAAGACCAGGGGATAGTTTGATCGGCGCCACGCTTAATACTCACGGGAGCTTGGTGATGGAGGCGCAAAAGGTCGGCGCCGACACCATGCTATCGCAGATAGTGCAAATGGTTGCTCTAGCCCAACGCTCCAAAGCGCCAATGCAAAGAATGGCAGACTCGATCGCCGGCTACTTTGTGATGGGAGTTATCGCGATTGCGTTGCTGACATTCTTAGGTTGGGGACTATTCGGCCCGGAGCCCAGCTGGGTCTTCGGCCTGATCAACGCTGTCGCCGTACTTATCATCGCTTGCCCCTGTGCACTTGGTCTCGCAACGCCAATGTCGATCATGGTTTCGACGGGTAAAGCGGCCAGTATGGGTGTGCTGTTCAGGGACGCCAGTGCTATTGAAAACCTTTGCAAGATCGACACGCTGATTGTCGATAAAACGGGGACCCTTACAGAGGGACGGCCGGTATTTCACAGTGTGGACGCCACACCAGATTTCAACCCACACGATGTTCTTCAACTGGCCGCTAGCCTTGATCAAGGCAGCGAACATCCTTTGGCGCGCGCCATCGTCGACCATGCCCGAACTGAAAATATCGTGCTCACCAAACCTGAATCGTTTGAGTCCGGGTCTGGGATTGGAGTCAGTGGCCTTGTTGATGGCAAGAAGGTACAGCTGGGCAACACAGCACTGATGGACGCTGCCGGTGTAAGCACTAAGGTCTTACAGTACCGTGCAGAGTTGTTGCGCCTTGAAGGCATCAGCATCATCTATCTAGCAGTTGACGGGGTTCTGGCAGGATTACTGGCGGTCTCAGATCCGATAAAACCGACCTCCAAAGAAGCAGTCACCAAGCTTAAAGCTGATAACGTAAAAATCATCATGGCCACCGGAGACGGGCTCACCACCGCACGTGCTGTCGCCAAGGAGATGGGTATTGAAGAGGTTCATGGAGAAGTTAAACCTCAGGACAAAGAGCGCCTGGTGGCGGACCTCCAGCGATACGGTCGAAAGGTTGCCATGGCCGGCGACGGTATCAACGACGCACCGGCCTTAGCGCGTGCAGATGTGGGCATTGCCATGGGTACAGGGACTGATGTCGCGATGAATAGCGCTCAGCTCACGCTGGTAAAAGGCGACCTGATGGGGATTCTACGGGCACGGGCACTTTCGGTTGCGACAGTAAAAAACATGCGGCAAAACTTGGGTTTCGCCTTCCTTTACAACTCAATGGGTATTCCCTTGGCCGCAGGCCTACTCTATCCGCTGACGGGGCACCTTCTGTCGCCGATGATCGCTGCGTTAGCCATGAGCGTCAGTTCTGCGTCAGTAGTTTTCAATGCTTTGAGACTGAGGAATACCCATATAGCTTGAGCGCAACCGTTGCTCGCTCCCCACAAAACATAACTCTTGACCTTACCGCGGTGTCAACGTTGATGCTGTCATCGCGGTGAAAAGAGACCGCTCAGCACAAGAGGTATAACCATGTTCGTCTTAAACGTATCAGGCATTGGTTGCGGTAGCTGCGTCAGCAAAATCACTAAAGCGATTCAATCGTTGGACAGCGAGGCTAAAGTTTCCGTGGATCGCGCGGCAGGTAAGGTAAGCGTTGAAAGTAGCGAAAACCCAGAGCAAGTTCGTAAAGCTGTCGAATCACTCGGTTTCCCATCGCAAATCAGCGCTTAAGGCGCCGATTTCATTGTTGGGTAAATTTTACTAATCACCTCGCAGAGCTTTAAGCAGCCCCTTAAATGCTCCGTTCAATCTATTAAAAGCGCTTTCAAAATGAATTTCGTTATCAGTAAACTTTGCCACTTCAAGCTGTGCATCCACAGTATTTTGATCAAGTGACGGTTGGTAAGGCGTGCTGTAAAACAAACCATCACCTTGACCATCACTTGCTAATTCGTTTGCGGCAATATGTTTTAGGTTTGTTGTTTTCAAAGAGAACGGAGAATCCAAGCCTCGTTTTGTCTGGCTGGCGAGCACAGCAGAAAACTCCAAATCTCTAGCCTTAAAGTTAGGAGTATCAGCGTTAGCGATATTATTGCTAAGTACCTCAGCTCTTTGGCTGCGATAAACTAACGCTCTTTCTGCGGAGCCAAGCGCTTTTTCAAAATTAATGCTCACAAGCGGCCACCTTCCGTCACGCTACTATTTCCCATTTTCACCTATATCAAACACTTATGTGTTGAATGTGGTGCGTCTGAGTCGGCTTATAACTCCGGTGCAAATTCAAAAAACGTCAAGCCCTGTGAAAGTGACCGAAAGCACAGAACACCGAACGGCTAAATTTTAGGAGCTTGATTTCAGCGAATTCCGACAATGGATAGACCATACGGATTAAGTACATCGCAGCTCAAGAGAAATATCGGAACCTGACACAACTGTAATATTGGCCTAAGCTGCCTGACAGGGAATCAGTCTTATAGTCCTATTGAGCCTTAAGCTCTTCCCTGAGCATCAACAACTTTGTTGTGGATTCAGGGGCTACCATCTATCAGAGGAAACCCAAATGAACCCTATCAAAACCTTGTTCGTCATCGCTGCTCTGACCGTATCTTCTTTTGCTATGGCTGAAGGCGGAGGTGACCGCACTTTCGAACGTATGGAAGCGGCCAGGAGTAACTCGATGGAATCGTACCAAGTAGCCCAAACGAAAAATGCCCAGCCTCCTGTCGCGGAAAGCAAAGCCAGGGCGATGGACCACAAAAATTGCTAAATATTTGAGCTACGCTCACAAGCTGACAGAAATGTAATCACTGTGGTGGTTTAAATGTGGCAATTTCTGAGCTCGCTTACCGTTTGAGTTCGTCTTTTGTAACGGTGAGTGAGTCTCATCCAGACAATTCATTTGTTGTTTCGCGCGGCTTCCCTTTTGACTGATTGGACATAACGGCATGCACTCCAAAACCTCTAGGCGGACATTCGTGAAAGGCTTGGCCGCTGGTGGCATTCTCGGCGGCCTTGGCCTTTGGCGCACTCCTGTATGGGCGGTGACAAGTCCTGGTATGCCGAGCGTACTCTCCGGTAACGAATTTGATCTGTTTATTGGTGAAAGCCCTGTAAACATCACAGGCTCGCCTCGCACAGCTATGACCATCAACGGATCATTGCCCGGACCGTTGCTGCGTTGGCGTGAGGGGGAGACCGTCACTCTGCGTGTAAAAAACCGTCTAGACCAAGACACATCAATCCATTGGCACGGGATCATCTTACCCGCCAACATGGACGGTGTGCCTGGCTTGAGCTTCCATGGCATCGCACCCGATGGCATGTACGAATACAAATTCAAGCTTCATCAGAACGGAACCTACTGGTATCACAGCCACTCGGGTTTGCAGGAGCAGGCAGGCGTTTACGGTCCAATCGTCATCGATTCGAAAGAACCTGAACCGTTTCAATACGATCGCGACTACGTGGTGATGTTGACTGACTGGACCGACGAAGATCCCAGTCGCGTTATGGCGAAGCTCAAGAAACAATCGGGCTATTACAACCATCACAAGCGCACCGTCGGAGACTTCATAGACGATGTCAGCAGCAAAGGTTGGTCTTCGACGGTAGCAGATCGAAAGATGTGGGCTGAGATGAACATGAGTCCTACTGACCTCGGCGATGTCAGCGCGGATACCTATACCTATCTCATGAATGGCCAGGCACCCAACGGTAACTGGACTGGTATTTTCAAACCGGGTGAGAAACTCCGTCTGCGCTTTATCAACGGCTCCGCCATGAGCTATTTCGACGTCCGCATTCCTGGGTTGAAGATGACCGTGGTTGCCGCAGACGGTCAACATGTCAAGCCGGTGAGCGTCGACGAGTTTCGTATTGCGGTAGCTGAAACATATGACGTTATTGTGGAGACTGCTACTGATGAGGCTTACACCATCTTCGCTCAGTCTATGGATCGCACAGGTTACGCCAGCGGAACACTTGCAGTGCGTGACGGCCTAAAGGCACCGATACCTGCGATTGACCCACGTCCTATAGTAACTATGGATGACATGGGGATGGGCGGTATGGCTGGTATGGACCATGGCAGCTCGGGTGGAATGGCCGGCATGGATCACAGCAAGATGGCAGGGATGAACCAAGGTGACATGACCGGGATGACCGGCATGGACAGCGGTGACATGACTAACATGGCTGGCATGGACCACAGCAAGATGGCTGGCATGGACAAAGGCGACATGTCCAACATGGCTGGCATGGACCACAGCAAGATGGCAGGAATGGGCAGTGGCGATATGTCAGGGATGGCTGGCATGGGCGGTATGGGTGGAGAAATGCAGACTCACCCAGCCTCTGAAACCAACAATCCCTTGGTTGACATGCAAGCCATGAGTCCAACGCCAAAGCTGAACGATCCTGGCATAGGCTTGCGGAACAATGGTCGTCGAGTGCTCACTTACTCCGACTTGAAAAGCACTTTCCAAGATCCTGACGGCCGCGAGCCAAATCGCACCATCGAGCTTCACCTGACCGGTCACATGGAGAAGTTTTCGTGGTCGTTCAACGGCATCAAATTCTCTGACGCCGAACCGCTGCGCCTGAAGTATGGCGAGCGTCTGCGCATCACCTTGGTGAACGACACCATGATGACCCACCCCATCCACCTTCACGGCATGTGGAGTGACCTCGAGGATGAGAACGGCAAGTTCATGGTGCGCAAGCACACGATTGATATGCCACCTGGTACCAAACGCAGCTATCGAGTCACCGCTGATGCCTTAGGCCGCTGGGCATATCACTGCCACCTGCTTTTCCATATGGAAATGGGCATGTTCCGTGAAGTACGGGTTGATGAGTAAAGGAGACGATCTGTGAGCACATACCTAAATCGTAATTCCCTCGTGGGTTGCCTCTTTGCCGCTGTCCTGCTGAGTGGACTCTCGTCCACGGTGCTGGCAGAGGAAAATGGCAGCGATCATTCAACCACTGTTCCTGCTACAGCAACGGACAAGCCAGCAGCGGCAAACGATTCGAAGCTAGATCACGGGTCAATGGACCATAGCAAGATGAGCCATGAGTCGATGGATCATGACCAAAAAACCAAAAAGGCAGATTGAGATCATGACCAGTAAGTTTTTACGCCCAACGCTGATGGCACTTGCAGTCTCCACCGGTCCAGCATTCTTTTTTATGGCTCAAGCCGCTGAAGAGATGGATCCGTCGATGGCGATGCCATCAAGTGCGGACGCAAAGCCTTCAACTGCACAAAAATCCAAACCAGCCAAAGCGAAAGATGCCGCGATGGATCACTCCAAGATGGACCACGGCTCAATGGGAGCCATGGACCATAGCAAGATGGGGGCGATGGATCACAGCAAGATGAGCATGGATAACGGGCAAATGGACGGTATGGAAAGCATGGATGGAGGGGCGACTACCACAAGCCGAACCCCGATCCCCGTACTTACCGACGCTGACCGGGCCGCCGCTTTTCCAGACGTACCAGGCCATGGTGTGCACGATAAAAAAATTAACTCGTTCATCCTCCTGGATAAATTTGAGTACCAAGACGCTGACAACGGCAGTGCGCTGGCTTGGGATGCAAAAGGGTGGATCGGCGGTGACGTCGACCGCCTCTGGTTGCGTTCGGAAGGTGAACGTACAAATGGCGTAACCGAAAACGCTGAACTTCAGGCTCTGTGGGGACACGCCATCGGTCCATGGTGGGATGTCGTCACCGGCATTCGACAAGACTTCAAACCTGGGTCACCTCAAACCTGGGGAGCGCTCGGTATTCAGGGCATGGCCCTCTATAACTTTGAAGCTGAAGCGACTGCTTATATTGGTGAGAACGGTCAAACCGCTGCTCGATTTGAAGGCGATTACGACATCCTGTTGACCAATCGCCTGATCTTGCAGCCGACCGCCGAAGTAAACTTGTACGGGAAAAATGATCCTCAGCGCGGCATAGGATCTGGATTGGCCAACACCGAACTAGGCCTGCGGTTGCGCTACGAAATTACTCGTCAATTCGCACCCTACATTGGAGTTAGCTGGAATCGCTCATACGGTAAGACGGCTGACCTTGCCAGCGATGAAGGGGAAAAAACAAACGAGGCCCGATTTGTAGCTGGTATTCGGATGTGGTTCTAAGCGATTTGAGCACTAGCCCTACGAATTCTAATGATCGGGGAGTTAGCTCCCCGACTCTAGAGTAGATCCTTCAATGCAACCTTTGCAGCGGCATGAACGCTTGAGTGGGGTTCTATTGCTTCGTAGAACATCTCGCCGTCTCCAAGGGAAAAGGAAATATTCATGACAGGTAGCTTCCGACTTTCAAGTCGATCTCTGCGTATCGCAACATTCGCCGCGCTGTTCATTGGCTCAACGGCTCAAGCGGCGCAGGCCCTCACCATCGATGTGCATCGTGATGCAAACTGCGGATGTTGCAAAAAATGGATTCAGCATCTTGAGGCTAATGGCTTCACCGTCATCGATCATGAAGAAACCAACATGAGTGCTCTCAAACAAGATCTGGGTGTCGCTCCACGACTCTCGTCTTGTCACACCGCGATGATCAACGGGAAGTTTGTTGAAGGCCACGTGCCAGCTGAGCAAATAATTGCGATGAGTAAACGCGACGACCTTCTCGGGATCGCTGCTCCTGGCATGCCACCTGGTTCTCCAGGAATGGAAGTCGACGGAGTGCATGAGGCCTACCAGATAATCGGCCTGACCAAAGCTGGCACAGATCAGGTCATTGCTGAGTACCCTCAAAACTAATCCCACCACATCCCTCCCGTCACAGCATGGTCAGCGTTCATGACCATGCAGCGGGACATGCTCCTTCGATTTCATTCTCAAGCCATGGCTAAAGACGATCAACAGCCGTCGTAAAGGCATGCTTGTGCCTAATCAGATAACCCCGAACAGCAGTCCTCAATAAGAATTTGAGATGACCCCATCCTCCGCATGCTGACAAGCACTGCGCAGTTGATCGCGATAGTGTTAAGTTCGGAGATGGCGTTGCACCCTCAGCGCACCTTCCCGAATCAGGACATCTGTCTCGGCTGAAACAGTAGAAAACGTAAATGACGGTGGCTTAAGAGTTCTTTTTTTGAAGGCTCTTCAGACGCAGGGCCGCGCGTTGTACAGCGGCCATTTTTTCTGGACGCTTCATTCGTTTCCATTTTCTGATGTCTTCCTTGGTGCGACCGCAGCTAACGCACAGTTCGCTGTTCAGCTGGCAAACAGAAATACAGGGATTTTCGATGTCCTTGGCCATTGTTCAATTCCTCGTCGAACTTATGCGTGCTGCGGGTTCATTGCTAAGCCAGAACGATCTGATCAGGTGAGTCAGCGCCCAACTTGGTGCGGTACTCAACTGTCAGATGAGTGATCTCATGAACCGTCGCAAGGTATGCGTCCGGCCAACACACCTTCCTGACCCCGACGCCAAAGGCGATGGTGTCCACCTAATTTAAGTGGACACCATTTCTAGCCTTTTAAGCGGGTCTTTCCATGCAGCCACAACGCCGTTCCTACTCCAAATCCTTCAAGGCCCAGCTCATTCAAGAGTGTGCCCAGCCCGGCGCTTCGATTGCCAGCGTCGCACTCAGCCACAGCCTTAACGCGAACCTCGTCCACAAATGGATTCGAGTGCAAACGCAGAAAGCCATGGCGCTGCAACCTGCTTTCGTTCCGCTACCCTTGCAGCTAGCCGGAGGAAATTCGCAAGCTGCATCATCGAACATCTGCGTTGAAATCCAGCACCCGCGTGGCACCGTCAAAGTGAACTGGCCGACCGAAAGTGCTGCCGCCTGCGCCACCTTTCTGCGAGACCTGTTGCGATGATCCGCATCGACACCATCTGGCTCGCCACCGAGCCCATGGACATGCGCGCCGGCACCGACACTGCGATGGCTCGGGTGGTAGCAGTGTTCGGTGCGGCGCAGCCGCACTGTGCTTATCTGTTTGCCAACCGCCGTGCCAATCGCATGAAAGTGCTGGTGCACGACGGGCTGGGCATCTGGCTGGCGGCGCGCAGGCTGCATCAGGGCAAGTTCTTCTGGCCGGGTTCCCGGCACGGTTCGCAGATAGAATTGGGCTCCGAGCAACTGCATGCTCTGGTGCTAGGTTTGCCTTGGCAAAGGGTCGGGCCAGGCAACGCGATTTCCATCGTATAACTTCTGCCATGCCCCATCTGGCTGTGCAATTGTCCGATCAGCCTATCGTTGGTTTTGACCTGTTCTGGCAAAATCGGCGGCATGACTTCGCTCCCTGATCTCAATCACCTGACCCCTGAACAACTGCGCGCTCTGGCAGCGCAGTTGATGCAGCGTGTCGAGACGCTGGACCAACAAGTCGAAACAATGGGCAAGACCGTCGAGACCATGGGTAAGAGGATCCATCATGGTCAAACGGTGATCGAAAAGTTGAGCCACGAGATCGCGCAGCTCAAGCGCTTCAAATTTGCCAAGCGTAGCGAGCAGTTGAGTCCGGAGCAGGCCAGCTTGCTCGATGACTTGATCGATACCGATATCGCGGCGATTGAGGCTGAGCTTCAGGCCTTGCAAACAGCTCCAACTCCAACCGAGGCAAAGCAAAAGCCCAAGCGCGCTGCGTTGCCGCCGGAGTTTCCACGCACCCTGATCCATCACGAACCGGACAACACTCACTGCCCATGCGGCTGCGCCCTCAAGCGTATCGGTGAAGACGTCAGCGAGAAACTGGACTACACGCCCGGCGTGTTTACCGTGGAGCGTCACATTCGCGGCAAGTGGGTTTGTGATGACTGCGAAACGCTGATCCAGGCGCCGGTTCCGGCGCAGGTCATCGACAAGGGCATCCCCACCGCCGGGCTGCTAGCCCATGTGATGATCGCCAAGTTCGCCGACCATTTGCCGCTCTATCGCCAGGAGTCGATTTTTGGTCGAGCCGGTTTGGCCATCCCACGCTCAACCTTGGCCCAATGGGTTGGCGTTACTGGCGTGCAGTTACAGCCTCTGGTGGATGCGCTGCGCGATGTAGTGCTCGGGCAGCAGGTCATTCACGCCGATGAAACACCCGTGCAGATGCTAATGCCGGGCTCGAAAAAAACTCATCGTTCCTATGTCTGGGCCTACGCCACCAGCCAACTCTGCGAAACAGCGGCTGTCGTCTACGACTTCAGCCCCAGCCGCGCCGGTGAGCATGCTCGTAACTTTCTGCAAGACTGGAAGGGCAAGCTGGTCTGTGATGATTTCGGTGGCTACAAGGCCAGCTTTGAACTCGGCGTAACCGAAATCGGTTGCATGGCCCATGCAAGACGCAAGTTCTTCGAGCTACACGCCACCAACAAGAGCCAGCTCGCCGAGCAGGCCTTGCGCTACATCCAGTTACTTTACGAAATCGAAAGTGAGATCCGCGACCTTGAACCGGATTTTCGCCACCGAATACGGCAGGAAAAAGCTGTGCCGGTGATGGGTGCACTGCATGCCTGGATGATCGCCCAGCGCCTACTTGTGCACGATGGCTCGGCTATCAGCAAAGCACTGGATTACAGCCTGAAACGCTGGACGGCGCTGTCGCGCTATCTCGATGACGGGGCCGTACCCATCGACAATAACTGGTGCGAGAACCAGATCCGGCCATGGGCGTTGGGTCGCAAGAACTGGCTCTTTGCAGGTTCACTGCGCAGCGGCAAACGGGCTGCGGCGATCATGAGCTTGATCCAGTCGGCGCGGCTCAATGGGCATGATCCGTATGCTTATTTGAAGGACGTCCTCACGCGCCTGCCGACGCAGCGGGCGAGTGAGATTGCGGAGCTGCTGCCGCATAGATGGCAACCGGTTTAGTTGCGCAAGGCGGGATGCCCGGACGCATACGTCGCAAGCCGTTCTCGTATGTTTTCTGCATTGACTGCTGGGCTGCCCAGAACACTCACAATCGCGGCGCGGGCTTGCGGCCCAACCTGCCAGACATGAAGATCAATGATCGAAGCATCTCCCGGTCGCTCAACCAGTTCACGAATCTCTTCAGCGACATGATCATCTGTCTGGTCGAGCAATACACCCGAAGTCACCCGCATCAACGACCAAGCCCAGCGTGCAATCACAACGGCACCCACAATCCCCATTGCAGGGTCGAGCCATACCCAACCAAGGTATCGACCAGCAAGAAGGGCTGCGATGGCCAGAACCGAAGTCAATGCATCTGCAATGACGTGAACGTATGCAGAGCGCAAATTATTGTCGTGACCATGCGCATGGTGAGACTCATCGTGGCCGTGGTCATGCCCATGGTGGTGATCATGACCGCCAGACAGCAAAAGCGCGCTCACCACATTCACTGCTAGTCCGACAATTGCGATTAGAGTCGCTGTCCCGAATTGCACTTGAGTCGGTTGAAAGAGACGAAACAGCGACTCTCCAGCAATTCCCAAGGAAACCAGTCCCAAAATCAGAGCAGAAGCGAAGCCACCCAAGTCTCCCACCTTGCCAGTTCCAAAACTGTAGCGAGCACTTGAGGCATGTCTTTTAGCGTAAGCGTAAGCAGCTGCGGCTATGCCGAGTGCTCCTGCATGCGTTGCCATGTGAAAACCATCGGCAAGCAACGCCATTGAGCCAGTGAGATAACCTGCGGTGATTTCAGCAACCATCATTACGACGGTCAGGGCCACCACCCACAAGGTTCGCTTGGCGTTTTCTTCATGTGATTTCCCAAGGAACATATGGTCGTGGGAATACTCGGCGTACGAATTACTCATCTGGGCAAATCCTATTTGGAATAGCGGCGAATGGCTTCGAGCAGCTCGTCGACACCTTTCGCTCTTTCGTCGTTGCTGAGTGTCGGATTCGCGACGTGTTCACGAGCGTGGTCTTCGATAATTTCATCCATCAGCCCATTGATAGCGCCACGGGCAGAAGCGACCAAAAGCAGAGTTTTCGAGCAGTCATCATCAGAGTCGAGTGCTCGCTCAATAGCCTGGACTTGCCCAGCGATTCGCTTTACGCGCTTAAGAAGATTGTCTTTGCTTGATCTCATATGACCCATACCATACCCCCCCTACCTATATTGAGAGTATGATCACACGTTCCAATTAGCCATACAACCCCAGGGATGCTCGCCGCCGGCGATGGATACCAACAGTTATTTCAATCCATAAAAAAAGGCGCCACTAGGGCGCCTAAGCCGTCTCCAAACCAAAGGAGAAACAAGGAGACGGGGTGTATCGGGGATAGCGGACACTTGATGCCGATGGCTAATGCCCGTTAAAGAAGTTGCAGTGGATATTCAACAATCAGTCGGACCTCGTCCAAATCAGATTCGAAATCGGTAGCTCGTGTTGTTGCTTGGCGAACACGTAAAGACATGTCCTTCAGTGAGCCGGACTGGATGACGTACTTGGCCTCTATGTCTCGCTCCCAACGCTTTTGGTCCTGCAATGGTGCACCGTCCACTCCGCGACGCATGTACACGCTGTTCGCGTTGGAATAGTCCGCATCCCAACCCTTAGCGTAGCGGGTCATGAAGCTGAGACCGGGGATGCCGAAAGCCTGCATATCTAGATCGTAGCGCAGCTGCAAGGATTGCTCTTTCGGTGAGTTGAAATCGCTGTACTGAATAGAGTTATCCAAGAAAATTGAGTCGGATTGGCGTAGGTAGTCAAAGTCGTCGTTACCATTATTGCGCTGGTACCCAACGGTCACGGTATGCGCTCCGAATTTGACCCCGGTCTTGCCGCTCCAAATGTTGTTATCGAAGCTTCCCAAAAGTTTTTTACCCTCATCAACCGCTCGGTAGTAATTAAAGCCACCGATTAGAGATACGCTGTCTGAGAGCGGATAGTTCAATGTGGTGCCTGCGTAATACTGGTTCCACACATCCTTGAATTGGCTGGTGTAAAGACTCACACCTACGTGCTCATTGACCGTGTAATCGCCCCCTAGATAGCGATCCACGGAGCATCTACTGCACCGGCGTAGAAAGTCGAAAAGCCGTCACGCATGCCACTGGAATTGGGTTGGCTCATCGCATGCAGCCGACCCCCTTGAAGGGTCAGGTCTTTGATGCTGGTATTGGTAAACGTTGCGCCACGAAAACTCTCAGGGAGGAGTCGGGAATCCCCATAGGCAACGACAGGCGTCGATGGAAATACGTCGCCTACCTTGACGACTGTATCCAGGAAACGCACTTTTGCGGCCCCGCCTACTTTTGAGTAGGAGTCTTCAGGTTGGCCTTTGCTATTGTGCGGCAAGACATCGACTGAGCTACGGGCTCCCGAGCGACCATCACCTGAATCGAGCTTGAGGCCTTCCATTGCAAACGCATCAATGCCGAAGCCTACGGTTCCTTGAGTAAAGCCTGATTCGAATCGGCCAATGATGCCATGACCCCATTCGGCTGAGTAACCATTGCCCGTGGGGCTTGACTGGCCCTTTCGATAATCACGATTGAGATAGAGATTCCGATTGAGAATACTAAAGGTGCTCCCCTCAATGAACCCTTCAGGCTTTTGCTCCACAGCTACTGCAACTTGCCCCATGCTCATGCCAAGGGCAATGAGAGAAAGACCATAAATGCTTTTATTGTTCATTTAACACTCCAGGCTTTAGCTTGGCAGAGTTTCTTTATGAAATATTTTTTATAATTATAAAAAGCCACCAGCACGTGAGGATTTCTCCTACGTGCCGGCAGACATAATTTCATACAATAGATAACTCCAGCGTGACCTGAAAATTACTTCTATGTCAGCGAACAGTAAGCAGACTCGAAACATACCGAACAAACTGGCGCAGCTAGGGCCAACGCTAACTAGCTTCCGTGAGGGCAGTTAGTACCCATAACCTTGTATTCCAGGGTGTTGAGCTTGCCCGCCGAATCTTCATAGGTCATGCGCGAAGGAGCTACGCCACAGGTTTTATTGGCTTGAGTAGTACTGATTACCTTCTGGACATCGAGGTTCATTCCATATTCATAATGAACAACTTCAGGTGTCGTCTTTCCATTTTCTAAAGCGTACTGCTCCATCGCCTTCTGGTTCTCTTGCATCATTCGACCATAAACACGGTCACCACCGCCTTCAGCCATGGCCAAAGAAGACAAGGTCAAGATGGAAACGGCAAAAAAAGCTTTTAGTGATTTCATGATTTTCTCCTAGTGTTCACTTACTTCTGACTAGAGGATAACCAGTGATGCCTTTCAGAAAGCTGCCGCGAATATTACATATGCGTAAGGTGTCCCTCAGCACTGGTGAGCTCGGCTATTAGAATTTTAACTTATTGGCGGAGTAGGCTGAATATGTCAGATAAGCATTAAAGATCAACTCGAGTTTCTCACGAAATACCCAAGATTTTTTATTAAAAATACATCTCATCTATATTATGGACAGCTGCTTGGACTGCTCCATATGGATGAGTGGTTTGAGCGCAGTAAGATGAGACGAGGAACGTGTTACAAAAGCCTTATAGGCTGAGAATATTAGGGGCTACGTGGAGTACCGAAAATACCATCGCTAGGATAGCCTTTAACAGCCATAAGAAATCGTCCCAGTATTTTATCGCGGCTAGCAGCAAAGCACCGACGATTGGAAGCAGGGACAACCCCTTCAGCAACCGAAAGGTCCTGGTGAGGGTTCGGCCTTGCTTGTCGACTTGATCGATGGTGATCCTGAGCAGCCCCTGAAGTTTCGGGGGATATGTTTTTATCTTGTCCTTGAAATCATCGAAAATGACATTGAAGCTGTGTAGGAGGCGCTCCGTTTGCAGCATTTGGTTGTGAAGGATTGCAAGCAGAACCACAGAAACCACTGCCAACCCAAGGACAAGGATAAAACCTTCGAATCTTGAGGTTGTTTTCTCCAGCACGACCAAACCCGCTAGCGATATCGGCAGGGCGAGCATCTTGCCGGCGATGTCGCCCAGCACCCCGCTAAGCTTCGTGCCATAGTCGATTTCAGCTTGGGCCACCTCCCGCCGGGCCCGCTCAAACGAGAAGCTATAGACGTAGGTTTGCAGATTAGCGCGGTATGTGGCGAGGACCTCCCGCCACTCCCGCACGATCACCAAGAACAGATTGGGCTCGCTCTCAAACTTCTCGATGACGCTAGCCACCGCCATCCGAATCATTAATTTTCGTTCGGAGAGGTGTGCCTTATTTTCGTTTTTTCGATTGAGTATTTCTTCCAACAAGCTCAGGTGATTGAGCTCATAGTCAAGGACCTTGACGTCAACCTGGGTAGGTAACAGAAAAGTTCTCGGAGGCTTAGCCCCATCGGGAGGCAAGGCAAAGAACAGATTAAAACCATCTTGGCTGCTGTCTTTGTCGACACCGATCGCTAGCAGTGCAAGCAGCTCGATCAGCCGGCAGACGCGCCTGAGCGCCTTAATCGCCGGAGGCTCGATGTCATCGCTATCTGCCCAACAGAGCTCAACAATGTATACGTTGCTCGGGAATTGCCCCTTGCCCAATGAGCCATTGCGAGCGACAAACTCGCCGAGGTTCGCGTAGAACCGGCCAGACTCGTTCGATGGCAAGCGAAACTCAATATCGAGAGAGTCTGCTTCTTCAGAGCAATGCTCGAACTTGCCATAGGCTGCGGGCAGGCCATCGCACATTCGCAACGCACCGATAATGTCGGGCGTTGTCATCCCCTCATAGCGGATGACTCCGTCCTCAATGGTGGGCGCTCCAATGGCGCGGTAGAGAGCTACCACATTAGAAAACATTCTTAGCCGACCCTGGCCAGCAGTTCTTTCTCGATCACACCAACCAGTTCGGCAGTCAGATTGGACAGTGTCAACTTTTTCCGTCCCTCATCATAATAAACGTCTGCGGCCGGATCCTTACCTAACGCTCCACGCTCGAATTGCAACGACCAGTTAGCCGCGTCCCCCTTGATACGGGTCTTCTCTTTCAGCGATTTCGCATTGACCGTAAAGTCGTCTGGCACCTTATGTTTCTCGCTATTCAAATAGTCTTTCAGCCCAACAATTTCATCCACTAAGTCAGCGGGTACGTGTGCGACAGCGACGTGGCAGATAGCGTCCAAGCGCGCAGATTTGCCTGCGGCCAACTGCTCCTCCAGATACTTGATCACCGCCTCTTTGGCCTTGTAACCAAAGCCTTTTAACGTTTTGTTGTCGCGAAAAAACCGTGCAACGTTATCAATGGCATTTTTGGTAGCGCGTCCGGAAGCTACTCCTTTCGCGCATCCCAGTGCAGAGATGAAATAATCGGATGCCTGACTATCACGGCCCCGGCTGATGAAGCACAGGTAGGTTGAATCCACTTCATCCTCCGCGTCATCTTCATTCTGCTCAGGCGCAGCAGCGGCCGCAGCAGCCATAGCCTTTATGGCCACGAAGCTCGCTAAATTGATCCTGGCGGCCTGCTGAACCTTGTTGAGATCGACCTCTTGAATTTCCTTGGGCACATAGTTCTCGTCCAGCTGTATACCGCCGCGTTCCTTCATGCTGGCGACCAGGAAAAAGTCGGTTGCACCTGCGGTGTACTGAGCGCAAAGGATGTGTCCACCGGTCGATAAGACTTGATTACCGGCTTGCTCCACCAACTGGTCCATTGCCAAGTGGGTCAAGTCGATAAATCGCGCTTCATCATCTTGTACTTCTACGAACGCGGTGAAGCGCTCTGGAAACGGTCCCTGACGGTCATCATCGGCAAACTGGCCGTAGACCACGCTGTTGCCTTCTTTGCCGATGAGGCCGTGGATACCATTGACCAGAAAATGCAACGCGGGATTTTCAGTATCGAGCGCCACATCCTTCTTGACCACCTCGGAGATAAAACTGGTCTTGGCCAGCTTCTTGAAGCTGTGAATAATGGCAGTTTTCAGCGTAATCATAGGTCGAATTCCGTTCCGATAGTATCAATATGGAATCACTGAAAATAGCACCTTACCCAGCAAACTTCAGGGCTTATCTCGATATCAGATATCACCGAAGGGCTCCAATACCTACCGATCAGTAAGGCTGCACGAACCCAATAACTGTATATGTATACAGTATCATAATCTATGCCATTCATCAGCACGAGGAGCGGAGGGTTGAAGCGCGGATTGGCCGCCGCCAATAACCACGACATCAAATTTCGGATTATGACTCACCACCATCCCCCCCTACGTTTGCTGCGTATCGCTTACGTGGGATCAGACTTTACGGCCCAGATCATCAATTTTCACAACGACCTGTCCGTCCTCTTTGACGAAACTGCCGCGCTGCTCTTGTGGAAGCAGGTCGAGGACAGCCTCAGACGGACGACACAGGCGTGCCCCCAAGGGGGTCACGACGATGGGACGATTGATCAGGATGGGATGAGCCATCATGGCGTCAATGAGCTGGTCATCGGCAAGTGACGGATCGCCCAACCCAAGCTCTTCGTACGGCGTGCCTTTGATACGGAGGAGCGCCCGCACCTCTATACCCATATCCTTGATCAACCTGATTAGCGTTGGCCGATCAGGTGGGGTTTTCAGGTACTCAATTACCGTTGGCTCTTCACCGCTGTTGCGGATCAATGCCAAGGTATTGCGGGAAGTGCCACATTCCGGGTTGTGATAAATCGTGATCTGATTCATATCTGATGTCTCGCTGTTGAGAGGCTCAAATGGATCGCTGGTTGACGCGTTCGGATAGCTCCCCAGCGGACTCTTTACGCTCGGAGTAACGATCAACCAGGTAATCTTGGCGATCACGCAACAACAGCGTGAACTTCATCAGTTCTTCCATCACGTCGACCAGACGGTCGTAGTACGAGGACGGCTTCATCCGGCCCGTCTCATCGAATTCGGTGAAGGCCTTAGCTACTGAGGATTGGTTTGGGATGGTGAACATGCGCATCCAACGCCCCAGTACCCGCAGCTGATTAACTACGTTGAAGGACTGCGAGCCGCCGCAGACTTGCATCACCGCAAGGGTCTTTCCTTGCGTAGGTCGTACAGCACCTATCGCCAGCGGAACCCAGTCAATCTGAGCCTTGAAAACCGCACTCATGGAGCCGTGTCGCTCAGGAGAGCACCACACCTGGCCTTCCGACCATTGCATCAGTTTGCGCAGCTCCGCGACTTTGGGGTGGGTGTCGGGTGCATCATCCGGCAGCGGAAGGCCCGACGGATCGAATATCTTTGTTTCAGCGCCAAACTGCTCCAGAAGTCGAGCGGCCTCCTGGGTCACCAACCGGCTGAAGGATCGCTCTCGTGTCGACCCATACAGAAGAAGGATTCGAGGTTTATGGAGTGAGGACGTGCGAGGCGCCAGTTGCTCCAGGGTTGGAATGTCAAGCAGCTCGGCTTGGACATTCGGCAGCGTATCTTGCATACAAACTCCTAGGGATGCGCCAAGTAGGCACAACTTCCATTGCTCTTCAAAGCGAACCGATACGGTTCAGTTCAGCTTTGAGCTGATCAGGGCTCATGGTTTTCAACGGCAGCGCAAGAAACGCGCTCACGCGTTCGCGAATTTTGGCGAGAGTGGCGTCAAACGCTTTTGTGATCTCGATCTCCGACCCAGTGGCTTCCGACGGATCGGCCAAACCCCAATGGGCCTTCAAGGCTGGCCCGAAAAAGATGGGGCACGCTTCACCCGCTGCCCGGTCACATACGGTTACCACGATGTCTGGTGGAGAGCCTTCAAAAATATCCGAAGCTTTGCTGCTCAAGCCTGCCGTGGAAATGCCCGCAGCCTCCAGCGTTTGCAATGCCCTTTGGTTCACTCGACCGCTGGGAAAGCTTCCTGAGCTGACCGCCTCCACGCCCTCTGACGCCAGGTGGTTGAAAAGTGCCTCGGAGAGGATGCTACGGCAGCTGTTGTGGGTACACATGAACAAGACTTTCATCAGTAGATTCCTTGATTCAGAAGCTGAGGCGCAATGCCAGGGCGCAGAGGGTGGCGATAAGGATGGGCAAGGTCAGCACGATCCCGGTCTTGAAGTAGTAACCCCAGCTGATCGTGATGTCCTTTTTGGCCAGCACGTGCAGCCACAAGAGCGTGGCCAGGCTACCGATGGGAGTGATTTTCGGCCCCAGGTCGCAGCCAATGATGTTGGCGTACACCATTGCTTGAAGAACGACGCCATCGACTTCGGCAGCATGAATGGACAAGGCACCGATCAGGACAGTGGGCATGTTGTTCATGATTGAAGACAGAAAGGCTGTGAGCAGCCCCGTACCCAAGGACGCGCCCCAGACACCGTAGCCGGCAAATACATTCAGGATCTGGGCGATGTGGTTGGTCAAACCGGCGTTCTTGAGGCCGTAGACGACCAGATACATGCCCAGGGAAAAGATCACCACCTGCCATGGCGCGCCCTTGAGCACCTTGCCGGTGTCGATGGCGTGTCCACGGGCCGCGATGACGTAAAGAATGAATGCGCAGGCAGCCGCAATGGCACTGATCGGCACGCCCAGAGGCTCGACGACAAAGAAACCGACCAGCAGCAGAGCTAGAACCCACCAGCCTGCTATGAAAGTCGGACGATCACGTATCGCCTCTTTAGGATGATGCAACTGAGCAAGTTCGTAAGTCTTGGGCAATTCCTTGCGGAAGAACCACATCAGCATCACCAGCGTAGCCGCAACGCTGACCAGATTCACCGGCACCATGACGGATGCGTATTCGCTGAACCCAATCTTGAAGTAATCCGCAGAGACAATGTTGACCAGATTCGAAACTACCAGAGGCAAACTCGCGGTATCAGCGATAAAACCGGCCGCCATGACGAATGCGAGGGTGGCAGCGGGCGAAAAGCGCAATGCAAATAGCATTGCGATCACGATGGGCGTGAGAATCAATGCCGCACCATCATTAGCAAATAATGCTGATACCGCAGCACCCAGTAGGATGATGAAAGCAAATAGCTTACGAGTGCTGCCTCCGCCCCAGCGTGCGACATGCAATGCTGCCCATTCGAAAAAGCCGGCTTCATCGAGCAGAAGACTGATGATAATCACCGCGATGAACGTTGCAGTGGCATTCCAAACGATGTGCCACACCTCGGGGATATCCGCAAGAGTGACCACTCCAGTCAAGAGCGCGAGTACAGCGCCAAAGGTTGCACTCCAGCCAACACCCAGCCCTTTGGGCTGCCAGATCACCAGGACGATGGTGGCAATAAAGATCAGTACGGCAATCAACATTTCAATCACTCGATTTGGAAGCAGATCAGCCACATACGAGCTGGTTGATAGGACGAGCATTCATGTCGCTTAGTCGTTTGGCTTCGGTATCTAGCCAATCCTGATTCGCATCCACGACGTCCTTCAGAATTGCACTCACCCAACTAGGAAGGCCGGGATTCAGGCGGTAGTAAACCCACTGGCCTTGACGACGATCCATCAGCAGTCCCGCTGAACGAAGCAGCGCCAAGTGGCGAGAAATCTTGGGCTGGCTCTGGTCGAGCGCAGCGGTAAGCTCGCATACGCACAGCTCTCCTTCGCTCACGATGAGCAGTGTGATTTTGGTTCGAGTGTCATCTGCCAAGCACTTGAATAGTGCCGTGGGATTCATAGGCTCTGTCATAGATCCTCCAAGTGTTTTGTCTTGACCAAGACGAAGAGCTTAATGCGCTCATGGATGTCATGAAGTGTGTGGCGAAACGCGTCGGGATGATCGCTGGTGACCGGATCTGCGAAATCCCAAGTGATGACTTCGCCAGCGGCGGGCATCCATGCACATTCCCGTGCGGACTTGTCACACAGCGTGATGACGTAATCGAATTTTTCGTCGCGAAGCTCATCAATGGATTTGCTATGCAGTCCGGATGCATCTACGTCGACATTGGCCAGAGCAGCGACAGTACGCGGGTCGACGCTGGTTGGCTCCAAGCCCGCACTGTAAGCGGCAAAACGCGGATCTGTGTGCCGAAGCAATGCTTCTGCTAAATGGGAGCGGGCAGAGTTGGCAACGCAGATGAAAAGCACTTTGATTGGGGCAGACATGGCAATCTCGACACATACGTTGAATCGAATATATGATTTATCGCATATTCGGTAAAGCGTATATTTTTGCGTCGCCGGTCACCAGCGTGTAAGGGCAGCGCTCGTCAGATCGTCGGACGACTTTTCGTCGGAAGACGAGCTGATCACAACGCAAATCAGCTGTAACCAGTACAGCAAGTTCAACAGCAGCATTGGGCCGAATTTTTCCAACACTAAGAGGTGCCAGGATTGGGCCACAAAGCTCACTTGCTGAATTCTTTTTTGGCTGTTGGGCACAACATGCTAGTGCGACAGATTTCCTGTCATCAGCCAGCGGAGGCTTGTTGACGATCTGCATCCCCCAGATTATTGTTGCGGCTAACAACGAATTTGTGACGATTATGCCGAAGCGGAAAAAAGACCAGTTGTCCCAGGATGCCGAGGATCTGTACGAGGCGTTGAATCAGCTCGTCCGTGTCTACCAGTTTCGAGATAGAGATCGGATTTGCTGCTACGACGTTTCAGTCACCCAGTGCTACGCGGTCGAAACGCTGGTCAAGAAAGGAGCCATGCGGCTTCAGGTCTTGGCTGAAAAGATGTTTTTAGACAAAAGCACGGCAAGCCGCGTAATCGATGCGCTCGAACGCAAGGGGTATGTGTCACGCGCTGAGGATAACGAAGACCGCCGTGCCGTGAAGATCCAGGCCACGGACGCGGGCAGGGAACTCTACGAAAAAATCAGGGGCGATCTCATTGCCGAAGAGATAACAATGATCGAGAACCTTTCAGCCGAAGCCAGGCAAGGAGCATTAACCTTGCTCAGGCAGATTACACGAGCTACCGAAAAACGCTGCGGCCTCACAAATGAGCGTGGCTCAGATCCAACGCAAGCCTATTGAATCTCCATTTTTTGATTCAAACGTTGTTACTACCAACATAATGGAACCCGATCATGCGTATCCGTCCTGCTGAGCCAGTTGATGCAACCTCGATAGCCACTATTTATAACCAAGGGATTGCGGAACGAAGTTCCACGTTCGAGACCACTCCGCGTAACCCTGATGACATGCTAGAGCGACTTGAGGCTCATGATCGTTATCCCGTTCTGGTGATGCTTGATGAGCACGATAAGGTCATCGGATGGGCGAGCCTTAGTGACTACCGCAATCGCGCGTGCTATGACGGCATCGCTGACTTTTCGATTTACATGAGCCGTGAGGTGCGAGGCCAAGGGCTGGGTAAGAATCTCCTTCAGGCGCTGCTTAAAGAGGCAGAAGCTCGTGGATTTTGGAAAGTCCTTTCTCGCGTGTTCACATCTAACCGCGCCAGTCTCGCCCTGTGCGAAGCTTGCGGATTCCGCCAAGTCGGGGTTTACGAGAAACATGCATGCCTTGACGGTCGTTGGATCGACTGCGCAATTGTCGAGCGACTCATTCCTACGAATCAAATGCCGTGGCTAACACCAATGGCTGCAACCAAGACTGAATCAAATGGATTAAGCGGCTGTTAGGGTTCTCTATCACACTTAAAATCTTGTCAGTCAGGCTACGTACAGCGAAACAATCAATCACGGCCTAACTGGTCAAGTCGAATGCAAATAGGTGGTCAAGCCTATGTAATTACGCAGCCCACTGGAGTGGATTGCGCTAGCGACGTAATTCCCCTGCTCATGCTTGAATCGACGTTGAGATAGATACCGATGTCTGCGGACATTGAATACGCGAAATCGACGTATGCGGCATAAATCCCGTATATGCGTAAACCGCTGCTATCGGTGCACATCCAATGCCCGATCAATACGCAATAGGCGTCGGTATTAACAATGACATCCAACGCCCAGCAATAAGCCACAGAAATCACCGGATCCAGAGCAACTGCGCCACGCCATAAAAATATCTACTGGGGCTTTGAATTGGACGCGATCATCTCCATGTATGCATTGCCACCCATGGGAATATCATAACCTAGTGGCCCTTCCCATTGCCGCGAGACGCCGGTATTTCTAAGCATAACCTCAACCTTAATGCCGTCCTTAACCATGCTGTCTAAATTCCACTCGAAGTGATTTATGAGAGCCTGGCAGGCCACATGAGGTACTGTTGTCAATAATCTCAAGCTGGAGTTGTTTGGCGGTAACTTAAGCCTCGCGATCTCCGACATCGTCCATATAAATCTCCGCAACCTAAAATGCCAAAGAGACTCAAATTGAAGTTCAAGTTGAGCTGACAACAACGGGAAAGACTTACGAGTCGCACGCTGCCTACTTACTTTTCGCGGCAAAAGTGCAAGCATGTTACTGATATTTACTCGCACCTGTTTTTGGGTGATGCGGTACAAGTTCTCAACGCCCTCTATAAGAATAGTTGCGTATTTTTCGTCCTCATCGTTCACCGCCGGCTCGGCACTACTCTTCTGCATTACGTTCCCTGTAATTTTACTCAACAACCAGTCCTTATCGTTTTCGTTGAGCCAACGGGTTACTTGATAAGCACTTACCCAAAGATAGTCCATACCAATGCCTGGCTTCACTTCAAGTAGCATTGAGATTTTTTCTCGATAAGCCTTTTTCTTATGTTCTGGCAAAGTTTTCTCTTTAAGACGGACCGTCGGGTTTGCCGAGCTAGCAAGTAGAGACTCTTCTGCCAAGCATTTCTCAAACTTTTCTGCACATCCAAAAAGATGGAGAGATATTAAAAGATGCCTTGCCAACGGCATATCAATTTGACCTCTTGTTGTCGATAGCCTAATCCATTGACTTCGAATTCCAGCTGCGTATGCCAAATCAATTTTTGAAATAATTTTATCGCTGAACTTATCACGAATACTGCTAAATAATTTAGCTGTGCCAATTAGGTTCCCATGAACAAACCCTTGCTTCTTTGCTTGACGCCGATAACAAGCAGCCAAAACCGTATAATCTATCGATGGCAGATTGCGTTGCAGAATATCATTTACAAAAACTGCAAACTCGCGCTCTTCATTTGAGGCGAGTGAGCGGTTCGCAGGTTTAACAGCGTTCCACCCGCAAGCACAATCATCGGTCAACCCCGGTAACAATCGGTTTTTACGATAAAAAGGATGAGAGCAATTAGGGCAAGATTGAAGAAGTTCTTCACCATGTCGCCAGCACGCTGTAACGCCCGGTACATGATGAGCTCGGTGCCAATATGCGTAGCCACACTCTATGAGGTCGGCCTGCACACAGGCCAAGCAAATTTTAGCTCTGCTATTCCTCGTACCTTCTCTCCTAGGCACTCGAGCGACATCAGATAAAACCTTGTCAAACTCCTTAGAGGGTTCTTTTGATAATCCTATAAAAGGTTTGTAGGCTGGGAACGTAGTGTTAATCTCAAGCAACTCAGCCAAGTTGCTTTCTTTAACTCCCGGCAATCGAGAAGCAAGGTTTTCTAATTGCTTCGGTATGATAGATAGCTGAAATGGCGCAACGCCAAAAAGATCACGAAAGGTTTCTGCCTCGGTTTTGTTTCCGGACAAAAAATGGTATCTCGTAATACGAGATAATAGTGTCTCGTCTGGCATAGACATTGGGAAAAACAGAATACTGGACATGAGTAGCCGACTTCTAACGTGGGTTCTGGTAGGACGCGAGTCCTGTGGATGGTGTTCTTTTATCACATATCACCGTGTACCCGGGTAAGGATTTTTAAAAATGAACGCCATACAGTAGCGAACAGCCAGCAATTATTTTATTAGAAAACAGCAGTTTTTACGCCAGAGTCAAAATACAATACACCACACATATAAATACTTTCACTGCACGCCTCGTCAAAATTCACACATCGAATCCACGCACAGCTCATATATATAGAGGCTTGTGCCGACGGCGTTACAGAGCAATATTCATACGCGGATCAGGGTGCATTCACTCATATTTGGAGTTTTCTGAGACACGCTGTTCGATACAGCGCTGATTGAGTGATTGGCTTGCCGTCAAGTTTTAGCTTCCGCTCGGCCCAGCTCAGGCGCCGCCGATGGAATGCATCAAGGGTTTCGCATTCGGCTGCCAGTGCAGCCGCACAGTGCGGCAGCTTGTTGAGCTGCTTTTCAAACCTAGATAACACATGAAGCTCTCTGCCTATTTTTGTCCGTGAGATGCGGACAGGTTTACCTGGAAGCGCTCGTAACATTTCAGCGCATTGAACCACTTCGTTGGCAAGGTCGAGGTCTTTGAATCTTTCTGCCTGCTGTCCGCGCGGTCTGTGGGCTTTACCTGGCTCTTGTGTCAGCTCGGACAGCCATTGCCGATCGTTTCGATGAAGCCACACATAATCTCGACACTCATGAGCTAGGCGAGCTCTGTATTCCCCGTCAAATCGGTTCCTCCTATCAACCAGAAGTTTCGAAAGCCTCGCCTCTTTCCATAGGTCAGGTCCATTCGAAATCGCGCGTATCATTCGATAGACGCATGTAACCGAGCTCCTTGTTTCTGACGCTATGGTTTTAGCGTTAGCCCCCGAGAGCGCCAGCGTCCAGATCGTTTCAGATGCCTCACTCATATACTCATTGGTGCTTGAGCGATTGGTTGGAGATCTGTTGGCAGCTCGTCCACAGGGAGTTTCGGTATTGGCAGTTCGACTAAGCGACTCGGTAATAGGACCGTTTGGCCGCAGTATCCTTTCCATGTCGACCTTGAGCGCACAGGCCAGCAGGATGAATTTCAGTGGATGATGGGTGCCCCTCGGCTTACGTAAAAGCTTCACAATCCAGGCCGCCGGTATATCCGCAGACGACTTGCTCAGTATCGAGTACTCCCCTGAGGAGGGGAGCCCCTCAAAGAATGCAGACATGTGTCGCGCCAAAATGCCTAAGTGCAGCCGACCAGTATCGGAAGCCATTTTCAAGGCAATAGCGCTATCCAGAAACACCGAGCGAATCGCATCAGGACATAATGGCGGAACATCGGTCTCAAGCACCTGCATCGAACGCTGCGCTATTTCGTGCAGAGCACTTTGTAGATTTTGAGGGATCTCTAGCGAAATGGAGTGAGACTGAACGTCCTCATCGTCCGGTAAATGCATTCTTCGAGAGTTTCTGCTCAACCAGCGGTAATCAAGGAGCCTCAACGGAGTTCCATGGTGGGGACAGATCAAAACGCCTGGAAGCTGATGCACACGGTGCCAGTACGCTGCTCCCACACAGGCCATGTCCTGTTCGACACAGTCGAAGCAAAATCGCACTCTCGAAGCAAACTGGAGTCGGCTCGCGATTAACCCCAACCTTAGCATCAACCCCTTGCCGTTTCCCGCCATCAAGATATTGGCGTCGCCCACCTGTTGCGGGGTCAAAAAAGGTTCGTAGTAGGGCAGTTGCGTATGGCGCTTTATGACAGCGGCTAGCGATAAGCCTGTATCACACGGCAGCGCCTCGACAAGCTCAGCTAGTCGACATGGAAAAGCAACGTTCTGCGAAAAGCATTTCGCGGACTGCGCTCCATCGAAAACTGCTGCGCAACTACGTACGCCACAGAGCCGGGCGTATCTTGAGAGAACGCTGTGAAGCGTCTCATCGTGGAAAACGGCCGGAAAGAAATGGAATTTGAGCCCCATTTCGTCACCCTTAATTCACCCCTTCCGATACAACGGAGAAAACTCAAAGAGATCACTGCTTATCCAACCGGCGCTCTTCAACGCCTCAATGGAGTCTTCACTTTCACTTAGCGCCTGTGCCTCTGAGGTCTCAACCGCCACCGCCGCAGGTGACTGCGATTTGACTTGGTTAACGGCCGCCACATTAGGTTTGGTAGCACTATTGTCGCTGCGACTGATGACACTGCGCAGCAATGCCAGTCGCTCCGGCCGAGCCACACCATCGAACGCCATCATGTCGCTTAGTTGGTCTTCAATCGGAAGCAAATCATCGAACTGCCGCATCCGTTTCGGATCTCGGCTTCGCAGAGCGGACAAAGCTGGCTTCAATATCTGCATCTTGGTGTTGCTCACCAACGCAATTGTCTCGGCGGTAACGCATTCCGAACCACTCTGGATCGCATACCTTTGACTGAGCACCAAAAGCTTCACCAAAAAGTCGGTGACCCCTTGTGTATGCTCATACAGCGCATCAAACACATCCTCTGTCAGTTCGACCGGCTGCTGGTACCACTGATAGCTCCAGAGGTTTTCAACAAGCATGCGCCACTCGTCATCGTCCTTCTCAAAACGTTTAAATTCGAGTACCCCGACGCCGCAGCAACGCCTTGCGTTGCGCATGACGTCCGAAAATAGGCTGATCATCGAATTTGTCCCGATGAACACCACAGGAATTCCGATGTTGTTCACTAGATGGAGGAAGAAATTCAGCATGTTGTCCTTGCCCCCAGTTTTCGCGAGGTGCAGGTTCTGAAGTTCGTCGATCAGCAAAGCTCCGATGAAAAATGTACTCGCAACCTGTTCCATTTGTTGCAACGAGTCATTGATGTTCCGAGCCCTATACCGCTTGTAGTAATCCTCATCACCTAAAGCTCGCCCGACCGCATAGAAAAATTGCTGACAGAAGCCTGCCAGCGAACCATCTCGGGGGCAGTCAAGCTTGAGCCAGGTGATCTGGGTATGAACGAACTGCTTTCCTTCATAACGCTCGTGGCGAATCGTTTGAGGGTAGAGACTCAAAATGGCTTCGAGTGCGGTGGACTTTCCAATGCCACTAAGGCCAACCAGACTGAACGTTTCGGCAGTGGACTTGAATCCATCGTGGTAGCGCTGTGCGCCCGAAAGTGAGTGAAGATGTCTGACAGTGTCTGGAGAGGTCGGGTTGCGTCCGACGTACCCACGTCGTACCAGCAATGAAAATACGGACTCCAGATCCATGTGGACCAACAAAGGCTGGACCACCGTTCTCAAGCGGTCGATGCAGTGAACCCGAGTCGATCGGTCGAGGGTCAGCTCTTCTGGATCAACAGGACGGGGGAAGTTCGAGATTAGTTGCATTGCCACCTCTTCTGAGAAGATCGGTGGCAGCGCTTCGATGAGTGGATTTCCCGCGTAGTCCGCTATCGCCTGCTTCGTGTAGCTTGCGAAAACTTGGGCGCCTTTCATGAGTTTTGTCCTGGGCGGAGGCGTTTGAGCATATCGATAACCTGAGCGCTGCGAGGGCCGGCAAAGTTTTCTGAGCGATCTTGGGAGATCTCTGTCTTGAGCACAGGCGATTCAATCCTCACACCCTCTGGCACATGGGCGGTCTCACGCTCCTTGAGGCGCTCAACGGCGCGATTCTCACGAATATTTCCAATCATCTCAGCTTTGGTCGCAGGCGCTGGCTCATCATTTCGCTCAGCGATCGCACCGCTGACGACTTTATTAACTTCCTCCAGCAACGAAATCCGACTCTCCAGCTCAGCACGTTTATGAGTCGGTGGAGTCTGGCGGTAAGCTTCGAGCAGATCGAAAATCTCATCGGATCGATAACCAGCATACTTGCTATCAGACTTACGCAAATCGCAACGGATGAACTGTTTGTTGTCTCCCCGAATCCAAATATGTGCTGAGGAATTTGGGTCATACCAACACTCTATCGACCAAACCCCGCGGCTACGGGCCTTCGCAAACCAGTTGTTCTCGATCGCTACATCACAGACATAGTGCATCCCTCGGAATAGCACACCACCCTTTTGCACCGTCGCTTGCTCACGCGGAAGCAAATGGAGATAGACCATCTCGTCGGGATGATTGTTTGGTTCGACATGACCATTTTCTAATGCCCAAGTCCAGATACCTGACGGCGTCGGATCGACACCGTCGTTCATCATCTCTTGAGTGAGCCTGTCGGGCTGCCTGTTGAAGCGGTTATAGTGAAGGACACACTGGATGATAATCTTGGTGAACTCTTTAATGCTCAGCGTTGCATCGAGTCGGTAATCTCGCTCGCCACGTTCCTTCTCCCTAGCAGCTACACCACCAGGAAGCCACCTGATGCCTGTCAGGTTGTTCAGGATACCGAACCGGCTCTCAACCATCGACTTCCAGTCAGGGCGGTAAGGCGGAGCGATTCCCAGCTCGATATTCAGGCCAGTGGCAAGACCCTCAGCTGCTTTCCCCAACATCTCGCCTCGATCAGCGTAGATGTGATGTGGGAGGTGATGACAGGCCCATTCCTCTGAATCGATTGTGACCCCATTGGTAGCGCAAAACTCAACCTTCGAAGTGAAAGCGTTGAAAAGCGCTTGCCTGGCTCCGTTCCAACTCGGGCCCTCTAATCCGATATAGAGACCGACGATCATGCCGGAAAAGCTATCAATGACGACGTACACAACCGGCCGTCCAATGAGCATTCGCCTGGAGTATCCGTTCACGAGATAAATGTCCGCAATGGTGGCATCGATCTCAAACTGATGGCAGGGGCCACGAAGCCAGTCACGGACGGTTCCAGAAAGGGGGCGGCAATCTTTTAGCCACTTACGCATTCCCTTACGGCCACGTTCAGTTTCAACCTCGTCGAAATATTGCTTTCCCCAATAATCGAACTGTCTAAAGGAAGGAATTTCCGATTCGGGTAGCAAACGACCGCCTGATTCTGGATTTTTCGACAGGTCTTTCGCGGTATAGAACCTCCTGAGCATCTCAACATAGGCGTTGGTTATCGTAGAAGTCTTATCCCCGACAAATAACGAGTAGCCGATACGGATACAGCGCTTATCCACTGCATCGATAACCTTGGTCGGTGAAACGGCAATACCTTGATACCTTGGCTTCCTACCCGGGGGCTTTGCGGGATCATACTTGCGCTCAGGAACTCCGACGCCCGCATAGTTTTTCAAGAGCGCATTTCGAACTTGGCCGTTGATCCAGTAACGGTACAGAAGCCGATAGATGCTCTTGCGCTGTATACCGAGCTCAACAGCTCTAGCGCCGACCATTTGACCCATCTCACCAGGAGCGAATATCTGACCTGGATAACCTGAGTCGATCAGGGGTGCGATGATGTTCCACTTTTCATCCCTTTCCCGCTTCTTTTTCTCATCCAAGTCATCCTCTAACACTAAGAGAAACTCAGGCGTAACGACCTTGGCTAGCTTCGTATCACCTGCAATGACGGATCCGCGAAGCTCCTCCAGGCCTAAACCAATCGGTTGGCGGGGCGGATCCGTTAATTGGATCAAAACGACCGCATCGTATCGCTCATTGAGGTACAAGACCCTAACGAAGCCCGGCACGACGGAAAACTCAGTAAGCGGTTCGAAACAATCATTGACTTGGACTTTCATGATAGGCCCTCCGCCGTCAGTGAAATTTTCATTGGTTTCTCAATGATTTCAAATGTTGGTAGTGGTGCAGTCATTTGAATGGGAGTACCAACCAAATCTACCTTGATCGACTTAGCCCATATCAGGTGATGATATAAAGCCCGAGAGTCTTGATAGGAGATAAATAAACGTGCGGCAATCTTTCGCAGAGATTCAGCAGTACTCCACGGGTAGGGACGACAGCTCGCTAAGGAAGCTCCGATCAACTTGCCGCAACCGTGCGGCAAGTTGAAAATCCCGCTGAATTTGGCGCTATTGACCGCGAAATATCCCGTACGCGCCGCCTTGGCGAGCTTGTCAGCCCATTTCTCCGTGTTACGCGCGTAATTAGCCCATACCCATCAGCTTTTTTCGAGCCATCCATAAATTGGACAAGGCAAACAGCGTGGTCAATTGAGCGGTGTTTTTCATCAGGCCGCGAAAGCGCACTTTCACATAACCGAACTGACGTTTGATCACCCGAAATGGGTGTTCGACCTTGGCCCGTGTCTGGGCTTTGAGGTACTCGATTTTGCGCTTGGCTTTGTACAGCACGCTGCGCTTGCTCAGCTTGGAATAGGTGCTGCGTCGCGCGGCGATTTGCCAAACCACTTCACGGTTTTCATGCTCTTCGCGCTTCTCGACACCGGTGTAACCAGCATCGGCGTAGACCGCGTTTTCCTCGCCGTGCAGCAGTTCGGCAACCTGAGTGACATCGGCTACATTCGCCGCGGTGCCGTGAACGTGGTGAACCAGCCCCGACTCAACGTCGGCACCAATATGGGCCTTCATTCCGAAGAAATATTGATTGCCTTTCTTCGTCTGATGCATCTCTGGATCGCGTTTACCGTCCTCGTTTTTAGTCGAACTGGGCGCGTGGATAATCGTCGCATCGACGATGGTGCCCTGGCGCAGCGAGAGGCCTTTCTCCTGCAAATAACCGTTGATGACCGCCAGGATCGCCGGCGCCAACTTATGTTTCTCCAGCAGGTGCCGGAAGTTCATGATCGTGGTGTCTTCAGGGATCGGCGCGCTCAGGGTCAAGTGCGCAAACTGGCGCATGGGCGTGATTTCATACAGCGCTTCTTCCATGGCAGGATCGCTCAGCGAGAACCAGTTTTGCAGCAAGTGAATGCGCAGCATGGTTTCCAGCGGATACGGTTTGCGGCCACCGCCAGCCTTCGGATAATACGGCTCGATCAACGCCAGTAAACCGCTCCAGGGCACGACCTGATCCATCTCGGCGAGGAACCGTTCGCGGCGTGTTTGCTTGCGCTTGCCCGCGTATTCGAAATCGGAAAAGCTCATCTGGCTCATGAAGCACTCGGGTCAGGTGGTGAGGCTGTATTTCAGCATACTTGGAGACTTGTTCGGAGTTTCCCTAAGTGCCCCAGAAAATCTGTGTGTAATGATGGCTCTGCCAAGGCGCGCGGCAGTTGAGCGAACTTCCTGAGTAAGCCTAAATTTTTGATCAAATCGGGGCTGAACATTTCTTCGGTGACAATGGCCCAATCAACGTGTTGGCCAGTCCAGAAACGCTTTTCGATCTCAAATTTTTCCAACGTCCTCCTGGCTTTTTTGCCTTCGAGGTCACTGCGGTATTTGATTGTTCTGGCTACGGATTTAAAGCTGCCATCGGGCTTTTTTATCGTTAATAAAAAATCCGTGGTCATAACGTAAGGAAGCACTGTCTTCGGATACTTCGGGTATCGCACTCCCATAGAGCTCGCGATTGCTTGAGCACTTTCTCGCGGTAGCAGTGGATACTGTTCGCGTATATCCACAACATTTTCCGAAAATTCACATACCAAAAAATAAGCGCGTTCGAGGTCAGAAAAGAGGTGGTGGAGACGATCGATCTTCACACCTTGGATCTTGTGGGAGCGTCCTCTGGAAGGCACGTCTTGGACGCGCAGCCACGGCAGATAACTGGCACCAGCTCCGCTACCGAATCCATTCGAAATATGCCGCTGAATATCTGTCTCAGACGAAAACCTACGACCGCGCAATGCTACCTCCTTCGTCCGCCGGGACCGCCTCTCCTCGCCCTGAAAAATAGTTATAGGAAAAAATCGCCCACCACCTGTTCATGGTACAGCCCTCTTTAGCCTACTCCCGGAGCGTGGCGAAGCGGAGAATCTAGACCGATGGCTCAGCCAAAAAATGGAAACCCCCGTAAATACGGGGGTTTCGGCCTTGTGTCAATCTATGTTACGGCGTGTCAATCTTTATTGTTAAGTGTCAATCTTTATTGTTAGAAGCCACCTGTCACAGGTTTGGTACTGCCTTACTCAACCGTCACCGACTTGGCCAGGTTGCGCGGCTGGTCAACGTCGGTGCCCTTGAGCACCGCCACGTAATACGACAGCAGTTGCAACGGGATGGTGTAGAGGATGGGCGACAGGGTGTCATGGATGTGCGGCATGTTGATGACGTGGGTGCCTTCACCGTTGGTCATGGCGGCCTTTTCGTCGGCGAACACGATCAGTTGGCCGCCCCGGGCGCGGACTTCCTGCAGGTTGGATTTGAGCTTCTCCAGCAGTTCATTGTTCGGCGCAACGGTGACCACCGGCATGTCATCGTCCACCAGGGCCAATGGGCCGTGCTTGAGTTCGCCGGCCGGGTAGGCTTCGGCGTGGATATAGGAGATTTCCTTGAGCTTCAGGGAGCCTTCCATTGCCACGGGGTACTGTGCACCACGCCCTAGGAACAGGGTGTGGTTCTTGTCGGCAAACAGCTCAGCGACTTTCTCTACCGTGCTGTCCATGGCCAGGGCTTCGCCCAGGCGGGTCGGCAGGCGACGCAGTTCTTCTACCAGGGTGGCTTCGACGCCTTCGGCCAATGTGCCGCGAACCTGGCCCAGGGACAGGGTCAGCAGCAGCAAACCCACCAACTGAGTGGTGAAGGCTTTGGTGGACGCTACGCCAATTTCACGACCGGCCTGAGTCAGCAGGGTCAGGTCAGATTCACGCACCAGGGAGCTGATGCTGACGTTGCAGATCGCCAGGCTGGCCAGGTACCCCAGTTCTTTAGCATTACGCAAGGCGGCCAGGGTGTCGGCGGTCTCGCCGGACTGGGAGATGGTGACGAACAGGGTGTCGGGTTGCACCACCACCTTGCGGTAGCGGAACTCACTGGCGACCTCGACTTGGCACGGAATACCGGCCAACTCTTCCAGCCAGTAACGGGCGACCATGCCGGCGTGATAGCTGGTACCGCAGGCGACGATCTGTACATTACGCACTTTGGCAAACAGCTCCGCGGCTTGCGGGCCGAAGGCGTTGACCAACACCTGGTGCTGGCTCAGGCGACCTTCCAGGGTGCGTTGCACCACGGCCGGTTGCTCGTGGATTTCCTTGAGCATGAAGTGACGGAACTCGCCCTTGTCGGCGGCTTCGGCGCCGTCGCGATACTGCACGGCTTCGCGCTCGACGGAGTTGCCGTTGACGTCCCAGATCGCCACGCTTTCACGGCGGATATCGGCGATATCGCCTTCTTCCAGGTACATGAAGCGGTCGGTGACCTGGCGCAGCGCCAATTGGTCGGAGGCGAGGAAGTTCTCTCCCAGGCCCAGGCCGATCACCAACGGGCTGCCACTGCGGGCGGCCACCACACGGTCCGGCTGGCTGGCGCTGATGACCGCCAGGCCATAGGCGCCATGCAATTCCTTGACCGTGGCCTTGAGGGCGGTGGTCAGATCGCTATGGTCCTTGAGCTTGTGGTTGAGCAGGTGAGCAATGACTTCGGTGTCGGTGTCCGAGGTAAAGACGTAGCCCAGGCCCTTGAGTTGTTCACGCAGCACTTCGTGGTTTTCGATGATGCCGTTGTGTACCACCGCAATATCACCGGAGAAGTGCGGGTGGGCATTGCGCTCGCACGGCGCACCGTGGGTCGCCCAGCGGGTGTGGGCGATGCCCAGGCGGCCAACCAGGGGCTCGCCGGCCAGGGCCTGCTCCAGTTCGCTGACCTTGCCCGGGCGACGCATGCGTTCAAGCTTGCCAGCATTGCTGAAAACCGCCACCCCGGCACTGTCGTAGCCACGGTATTCCAGGCGCTTGAGGCCCTCGAGCAAAATGGCGGTAACGTTTCGTTCAGCAACTGCGCCTACAATTCCACACATGGTTTCTCTCCTAGATGACTGCCGCGCAAATCAGCGTAAT
Source organism: Pseudomonas fluorescens (assembly GCF_000730425.1). Classification (NCBI taxonomy): domain Bacteria; kingdom Pseudomonadati; phylum Pseudomonadota; class Gammaproteobacteria; order Pseudomonadales; family Pseudomonadaceae; genus Pseudomonas; species Pseudomonas fluorescens. Next base: position 3,861,451 of record NZ_CP008896.1, read on the forward strand.
GCCGCGGGCTTGAATCTGGTCGCGGGCCTCAAGCGGCAGGCGATCATCGGTAATAAGGGTATGGACGCTGCTCCAGGGCAGCTCCAGGTTGGGGATCTTGCGGCCGATCTTGTCGGACTCGACCATTACCACCACTTCACGGGCGACTTCGGCCATCACTCGGCTCAGGCCCAGCAGTTCATTGAAGGTGGTGGTGCCACGCTGCAGGTCGATGCCGTCAGCGCCGATAAACAGTTGGTCGAAGTCATAAGAACGCAGCACCTGTTCGGCGACCTGGCCCTGGAACGAATCCGAGTGCGGGTCCCAGGTGCCGCCGGTCATCAGCAACACCGGTTCATGCTCCAACTCACTCAGGGCACTGGCCACATGCAAAGAGTTGGTCATCACCACCAGGCCGGGTTGATGGCCCAGTTCCGGGATCATCGCAGCAGTGGTGCTGCCGCTGTCGATGATAATCCGCGCATGTTCGCGCAAGCGCTTGACCGCCGCCCGGGCGATGGCGCGCTTGTGCACAGAAACAGGCTGGGCTGGATCGCCGACCAGTTCCTGGGGCATGGTGATTGCGCCACCGTAGCGGCGCAGCAACAAACCGTTGCTTTCCAGCGCGGCGAGGTCCTTGCGGATGGTCACTTCGGAGGTTTCGAAACGCTTGGCCAATTCATCCACGCTCACTTCACCCTGCTCGGTGAGCAAGGTGAGGATGTTGTGGCGTCTTTGTGGTGTATTTCGTTTCGACATGGTGATGATAAGTTTCGTTTCGAAAGATAACGAAGGCAATCAAAACCTATCGGCGAGAAATCGTCAAGCGCGGCGAGTAAAATTTTAAATCCCCAGAAACCAAATGTGGGAGCGGGCTTGCTCGCGAATGCAGTCTGTCAGTTGATAAATGCATTGACTGACATTGCGCATTCGCGAACAAGCCCGCTCCCACATTGGAGATTTGTTACCTGTGACGGTGTGGATAACTTAGGTCTTTTTGATTTTGACCGGGCGCTTCCAGCCGTCGATGTTGCGTTGGCGGGCACGAGCCACTGCCAATTGGGACTTATCCACATCCTGGTTGATCGTTGAGCCTGCCGCCGTGTTTGAACCGTCACCAATAGTCACCGGCGCAATCAGCGAATTGTTGGAGCCGATAAATACGTCTTCACCAATCGTCGTCTGGTACTTGTTGGCACCATCGTAATTGCAGGTAATGGCGCCGGCGCCAATGTTGCTGCGGGCCCCAATCACTGCATCGCCAAGATAGGCCAGGTGCCCTGCCTTCGCATCGTCGCCCATCCGTGCGTTTTTCAGCTCGACAAAGTTACCCACATGGGCCCTGGCGCCCAGGACGCTACCAGGCCGCAACCGTGCAAATGGACCCGCATCGCTACCCTCGCCCATCACCGCACCGTCGATATGGCTGTTGGCCTTGACCACCACGCCTTTGCGCAGGGTGCTGTCCTTGATCACGCAGTTCGGGCCAATCACCACGTCGTCTTCGATGATCACGCGGCCTTCGAGGATCACGTTGATATCGATCAGCACGTCACGGCCTACGGTCACCTCACCACGTACGTCGAAACGCGCCGGGTCACGCAGTGTCACGCCCTGGGCCATCAGGCGGCGGCCTTCGCGCAGTTGATAGTGACGCTCCAGTTCGGCGAGTTGCTTGCGGTCGTTGGCGCCCTGCACTTCCATCGGGTCGTGGGGCTGCTCGGTGGCGACCAACAGGCCATCGCTCACTGCCATTTCGATGACATCGGTGAGGTAGTACTCGCCCTGGGCGTTGTTGTTGGACAGGCGGCTCATCCAATCAGCGAGCTTATTGGCAGGCACCGCAAGAATGCCGGTGTTGCCTTCGGTGATGGCGCGCTGGGCTTCGCTGGCATCTTTATGCTCAACGATAGCTGCCACTTTGCCATCGGCGTTGCGCACGATGCGGCCGTAACCGGTCGGGTCGTCCAACTCGACAGTGAGCAGGCCCATTTGGCCCGGCACCACGTGCTTGAGCAGGCGCTGCAGGGTTTCGACTTCGATCAGCGGCACATCACCATAGAGGATCAGCACAGTGTCGGCCTTGATGAACGGTACGGCTTGCGCGGTGGCGTGACCGGTACCCAGTTGCTGGTCCTGCAACACGAAATTCAAGTCGTCGGCCGCCAGACGCTCACGCACCACGTCGGCCCCGTGGCCAATCACTACGTGGATACGCTGTGGCTCCAGTTGCCGGGCGCTGTGGATAACATGGCCAAGCATGGAGTTGCCAGCAACCGGGTGCAGCACCTTGGGCAGGGCTGAGCGCATGCGGGTGCCCTGGCCTGCGGCGAGAATGACGATTTCAAGAGACATGAATGGCTACCAATCCTGGGCGGTCCGGCTTCAGACCAAAGAAGTGTTTTGCAAAAAAAGAAAAAGGGTAGCCGAGGCTACCCTTTTTAATCAATCGCGCATGAAGCATGACGGCGTGGCCGCTTACTTCTTGCGGATCTGCTGGAGCGTGCGCAGCTGAGCTGCAGCCTCGGCCAGACGTACAGCAGCAGCGCTGTAGTCGAAGTCCGCACCCTTTTCGTTCAGGGCCTTCTCAGCAGCCTTGACGGCTTCCTGAGCGGAGGCTTCATCCAGGTCGCCAGCACGTTGCACGGTGTCGGCAAGTACCTTGACCATGTTCGGCTGAACCTCGAGGAAACCACCAGAGATGTAAAACACCTCTTTTTCCCCGCCTTGCTTGGTCAGAGTGATCGGACCTGGCTTCAAGCTGGTGATCAACGGCGCGTGACCCATGGCAATACCAAGGTCACCGAGTTCGCCGTGTGCAATCACCATCTCTACCAGACCGGAGAAGATTTCCCCTTCCGCGCTGACGATATCGCAATGGACTGTCATAGCCATCTGATTGCCTCAACCTGATGAGCGCCCGTTTCCGGGCGCCTGGATTACAGTTTCTTGGCTTTCTCGATCGCTTCTTCGATGCCGCCGACCATGTAGAACGCTTGTTCTGGCAGGTGGTCGTAGTCACCGTTGAGGATGCCTTTGAAGCCAGCAATGGTGTCTTTCAGGGAAACGTATTTACCCGATGCACCGGTGAAGACTTCAGCCACGAAGAACGGCTGCGACAAGAAACGCTGGATCTTACGAGCACGGTTTACCAACTGCTTGTCGGCTTCCGACAGCTCGTCCATACCCAGGATCGCAATGATGTCCTTCAGTTCTTTGTAACGCTGCAGCACGTACTGAACGCCGCGAGCGGTGTCGTAGTGCTCCTGGCCGATCACGTTCGGGTCCAACTGGCGCGAAGTCGAGTCCAGTGGATCGACCGCTGGGTAGATACCCAGGGAAGCGATGTCACGGGACAGTACGACGGTGGCGTCCAAGTGGGCGAAGGTGGTCGCTGGCGACGGGTCGGTCAAGTCATCCGCAGGTACGTATACCGCTTGGATCGAAGTGATCGAACCTTCCTTGGTCGAAGTGATACGTTCTTGCAGAACGCCCATCTCTTCAGCCAGGGTCGGCTGGTAGCCTACTGCCGAAGGCATACGGCCCAGCAGTGCGGATACTTCAGTACCGGCCAGGGTGTAACGGTAGATGTTGTCGACGAACAGCAGAACGTCGTTACCTTCGTCACGGAACTTCTCGGCCATGGTCAGGCCGGTCAGTGCTACGCGCAGACGGTTTCCCGGCGGCTCGTTCATCTGACCGTAAACCAGTGCCACTTTGTCCAGAACGTTGGAGTCCTTCATCTCGTGGTAGAAGTCGTTACCCTCACGAGTACGCTCACCCACACCGGCGAACACGGAATAACCGCTGTGCTCGATGGCGATGTTACGGATCAGTTCCATCATGTTTACGGTCTTGCCTACACCGGCACCACCGAACAGACCGACTTTACCGCCTTTGGCGAACGGGCAAACCAGGTCGATAACCTTGATGCCGGTTTCCAGCAGGTCGTTGCCGCCAGCTTGCTCCGCGAACGAAGGTGCTGGACGGTGAATGCCCCAACGCTCTTCGGTGTCGATCGGACCAGCTTCGTCAATCGGGTTGCCCAGTACGTCCATGATCCGGCCCAGGGTCGCTTTACCGACCGGTACGGAGATGGCTGCGCCAGAGTCGACAACGTCCAGACCGCGCTTCAAGCCTTCGGTGGAACCCATCGCAATGGTACGAACTACGCCGTCGCCCAGCTGCTGCTGAACTTCCAGAGTAGTGTCCGCGCCTTGTACTTTCAGCGCGTTGTAGATGCTCGGTACGCTGTCGCGTGGAAATTCCACGTCGATAACGGCGCCGATGATTTGAACGATACGTCCGCTACTCATAGCTGGATCCTCTGAATATTTGAACCGTTAAACCGCGGCAGCGCCGCCGACGATTTCCGAGATCTCTTGGGTGATCGCAGCCTGACGCGCCTTGTTGTAGATCAGCTGCAAATCGCTGATCAGATCACCGGCGTTGTCGGTAGCGTTTTTCATCGCGATCATCCGCGCTGCTTGTTCAGCTGCGTTGTTCTCGACCACCGCCTGGTACACCTGCGACTCCACGTAGCGCACCATCAAGCCGTCAAGCAGCTCTTTAGCGTCTGGTTCGTAGAGGTAGTCCCAGTGGTGCTTGAGTTCCTGATCCGGGGTCGCCACCAGTGGAATCAATTGCTCCACGGTTGGCTGCTGGGTCATGGTGTTGATGAACTTGTTGGATACCACGGACAGGCGATCAATCCGGCCTTCCAGATACGCATCCAGCATCACCTTCACACTGCCGATCAAATCATTGATCGACGGCTCTTCACCCAGGTGGCTGATAGCTGCAACGACGTTACCGCCGAAGTTGCGGAAAAAGGCCGCACCCTTGCTACCAACAACACACAGATCAATCTCGACGCCGTTTTCGCGGTTTACCGCCATGTCCTTGACCAGGGCCTTGAACAGGTTGGTATTCAAACCACCGCACAAACCACGGTCACTGCTCACTACCACATAACCCACACGCTTGACGGCGCGCTCGATCATGAACGGGTGGCGGTATTCCGGGTTGGCGTTGGCCAGATGCCCAATTACCTGGCGGATACGCTCCGCATAAGGACGGCTAGCAGCCATGCGCATTTGTGCCTTGCGCATTTTGCTGACCGCCACTTTTTCCATGGCGCTGGTAATTTTTTGCGTGCTTTTGATGCTCGCAATCTTACTGCGAATCTCTTTTGCGCCTGCCATGTAACACCTATCAGGTTAGCAAGCGGGAGCCTTGCGGCTCCCGCTGCGGCTTACCAGGTTTGGGTGGCCTTGAACTTCTCGATACCGGCTTTGAGGCCAGCGTCGATTTCGTCATTGAAGTCACCCTTCACGTTGATCTTGGCCAACAAGTCGGCGTGATCGCGGTTGAAGTAAGCAATCAGCGCTTGTTCAAAGCTGCCGACCTTGGCGATTTCGACGTCAGTCAGGAACCCACGCTCAGCGGCATACAGCGACAACGCCATGTCAGCGATCGACATTGGGGCGTATTGCTTCTGCTTCATCAGCTCGGTAACGCGCTGACCATGCTCAAGTTGCTTACGGGTCGCTTCGTCCAGGTCAGAAGCGAACTGGGCGAATGCCGCCAGTTCACGGTACTGAGCCAGAGCGGTACGGATACCACCGGAGAGCTTCTTGATGATCTTGGTCTGAGCGGCACCACCCACACGGGATACCGAAACACCGGCGTTCACTGCAGGACGGATCCCGGAGTTGAACATGGCCGATTCCAGGAAGATCTGACCGTCGGTGATGGAAATCACGTTGGTCGGAACGAACGCGGAAACGTCGCCAGCCTGGGTTTCGATGATCGGCAGTGCGGTCAGGGAACCGGTTTTGCCGGTCACTGCGCCGTTGGTGAACTTCTCTACGTACTCTTCGGAGACGCGGGATGCGCGCTCCAGCAGACGGGAGTGGAGATAGAACACGTCGCCTGGGTAGGCTTCACGGCCTGGCGGACGGCGCAGCAGCAGGGAAATCTGGCGGTAAGCCACTGCTTGCTTGGACAGATCGTCATAAACGATCAGCGCGTCTTCACCACGGTCGCGGAAGAATTCACCCATGGTGCAACCGGCATACGGTGCCAGGTATTGCAGTGCAGGCGATTCCGAAGCACTGGCAGCCACGATGATCGTGTTTTTCAGTGCGCCGTTCTCTTCCAGCTTGCGAACCACGTTGGCGATGGTCGATTGCTTCTGACCGATGGCTACGTAGACGCAGAAAATGCCGCTGTCTTTCTGGTTGATGATCGCGTCGATGGCCAGAGCGGTTTTACCGATCTGACGGTCACCGATGATCAGCTCACGCTGGCCACGGCCGACAGGGATCATGGCATCGACAGCCTTGTAGCCAGTCTGTACAGGCTGGTCTACCGACTTACGCCAGATCACGCCTGGAGCAACTTTCTCGACCGCGTCGGTCTCGGTGTTGCCCAGTGGACCTTTGCCGTCAACAGGGTTACCCAGTGCGTCGACTACGCGACCCAGCAGTTCCTTACCAACCGGAACCTCCAGGATGCGGCCGGTGCACTTGGCGCTCATGCCTTCAGCCAGAGACTGGTAAGCGCCCAGGATTACGGCACCTACGGAGTCTTGCTCCAGGTTGAGGGCCATACCGAAGACGCCGCCCGGAAACTCGATCATCTCGCCGGACATTACGTCGGCCAGACCGTGAATCCGCACGATACCGTCAGATACGCTGACGACAGTGCCTTCGTTACGGGCTTGGGAGGTCACATCGAGCTTGTCGATGCGGCCCTTGATAATTTCACTTATTTCGGAAGGATTGAGTTGCTGCATTGCTCTGCTGCCCCTTCAAACTCAAGATTTCAATGCTTCGGCAAGATTCGCGAGTTTGCCGCGAATCGAGCCATCGATAACCAGGTCGCCGGCGCGAATGACAATGCCCCCAATGAGGGACTTGTCTTCCGCAACTTGCAGGCGCACTTCCCGGTCGAGTCGTGCACTGAGAACCTTGGCGAGTTTGTCTTGCTGTTCTTGGTTCAATGCAAAAGCACTGGTCACTTCAACGTCTACCGACTTCTCTTGCTCGGCCTTGTACAGGTCGAACAGAGCGGCAATCTCCGGCAGAAGCAGGAGACGGTCGTTTTCGGCAACGACGTGGATGAAGTTCTGCACTTTCACATCAAACTTGTCGCCGCACACTTCAATAAAAGTGGCGGCCTTGTCTGCGCTCGTCAGTCGCGGGGCCTTGAGCACGCGCTGCATGGTGTCGTCTTGCGACACTGCTGCAGCCAGGCCGAGCATGGCTGACCAAGAGGCCAGCTGCTGGTGGGCCTGGGCGTGCTCGAAGGCTGCCTTAGCGTAAGGTCGGGCCAACGTGGTCAATTCTGCCATGATCGCCCTCGCTTAAATTTCAGCAGCCAGTTTGTTTACCAGCTCCGCGTGCGCGTTTTGATCGATTGTGGCACCCAGGATCTTCTCAGCACCGCCGACGGCCAGAGCACCCAGTTGGGCACGCAGCGCATCTTTGACACCGTTCAGTTCCTGCTCGATCTCGGCCTGAGCCTGAACCTTCACACGGTCAGCGTCGATACGGGCTTTTTCAACAGCCTCTTCAACGATCTGGTTACCGCGTTTCTTGGCTTGCTCAATGATTTCGGCTGCTTGAGCTTTCGCTTCGCGCAGTTGCTGACCCGCTTTATCTTGGGCCAACTCCAGGTCGCGAGCTGCTCGTGCTGCAGCGTCCAGCCCATCCGCGATCTTCTTCTGACGTTCGTGCAGAGCTGCGATGACCGGAGGCCATACGAACTTCATGCAGAAAACGACAAAAATCAAGAACGCTAAGGACTGACCAATAATGGTTGCATTAATGTTCACGCCAATACCTCGCTCATTCGTTGCACAACACACCAATCACTCGAAAAAACGAGTGATTAACCGGCGAGTTGACCAACGAAAGGGTTCGCGAAGGTGAAGAACAGAGCGATACCAACACCGATCATGGTCACGGCGTCGAGCAGGCCGGCGACGATGAACATTTTAACTTGCAGCATTGGAACCATTTCTGGCTGACGCGCTGCGCCTTCCAGGAACTTGCCGCCCAGCAGGCCGAAACCAATGGCAGTACCCAGGGCGCCCAGGCCGATCAACAGTGCAACAGCGATAGCGGTTAGACCAACTACAGTTTCCATCTTTCCTCCCGACTTTTACGTCGTATGGTTTAGGTTTTTTAGATTTTAAAGCGGTAAAACAAATCGTTTCATAGCCCGGTAGGGCCCACCTTCCCGTTTTACCGGGAAGGACATCAGACTAGTCGAGACTGGTCTTAATGGTTCTCTTCGTGCGCCATCGACAGGTAGACGATGGTCAGCATCATGAAGATAAACGCCTGCAGGGTAATGATCAGGATGTGGAACACAGCCCACGCCCACTGCAGAACAATGCCCAGGCCGCTAAGCCAGAGCAGGCCGCTGCCGAACATCACAGCGATCAGAATGAACACCAGCTCGCCGGCATACATGTTGCCGAACAGTCGCAGTGCCAGGGAGATTGGCTTGGCGATCAGGGTGACGAATTCCAGCAGGAAGTTCACCGGGATCAGCAGGGCTTGAACAAAAATGTTCTTGCTGCCGAACGGGTGCAGGGTCAGTTCGCCGATGAAGCCGCCGATGCCCTTGATCTTGATGCTGTAGAAAATGATCAACGCAAATACCGACAGGGCCATGCCCAGGGTAGCGTTAGGGTCGGTGGTCGATACGGCACGGAATGGGATGTGCGGGTCGCCGCTGATCGCCATGGCCAACTGAGGAATCCAGTCCACCGGAATCAGGTCGACGGCGTTCATCAGGAACACCCAGACGAAAATGGTCAGTGCCAGCGGCGCAATCACCGGGCTACGGCCATGGAAGCTGTCTTTCACGCTGCCATCGACGAATTCGACCAATACTTCAACGAAGTTCTGCAAAGCACCTGGCTGACCGGAGGTCGCCTTCTTTGCCGCCATGCGGAAAATGAAGACGAAGATCAGACCCAATGCGACCGACCAGCCCAGAGTATCCAGGTGGAAAGCCCAGAAGCCCATTTCTTTGGCCTCTGCTGCGGAGTGGGCAAAGCCCCAGCCGCCGTTGGGAAGCTGACCGAAGGTCAGGTTCTGCAAGTGGTGCTGGATATAGCCCGAAGCGGTTGTTTCTGCCATGGTTGCCTCAAACGCCCTAAGGTTTCGAAAGTCTTGTTTTCATTAGCAGGGGAGCGAACCAGCTGACCAGTTGGGTCAACACGAAGACGCCGAATACAGCCAGCGGCGCCAATGGCTTCACACCTGCAAAGGTCAGTGCAAACAGCACTGCCGTCAAAATCAGTTTCCCTGCCTCGCCGGCATAAAAGGACCGGACGATAGCCTGGGCTGCCCGGGCGCCGGAAAACCGAAAGGCCCTGTGAGCAAAATACATATTGGGCAGCAAGGCTATCAGGCCTCCGCAGAGTCCTGAGTATCCGGCTACGACCCCATGCCAATACCAAAGCGCCAATGCGGCGATCAGCAAAATGACAAATTGGGCCAATAAAACCGGAAAAACGGCCAAGCGATGGAACGGCAACGTGTTTGGCGTGCGGGTTTCCATCACTCTTGCTCCTCAGTGGTCGGCTGCCGGAAATCAATAACTTGGCATAATTTGTGCCGACAAAATGCGCGCAGAGTATAGGGGCGGTTCTGCCCCTATTCAACTGCCGGGTAGTGATTTCCGACTGCACGCTACATAAGCAAATGTTTCAGCGGATGTGGGAAAGAACGCCCTGAAGCTCATCGAGGGAGTTATAGCCGATAACCAATTGCCCTTTGCCCTTCTTGCCGTGGCGAATTTGCACCGCAGAGCCCAGCCGCTCGGCCAGGCGCTGCTCCAGGCGCGCAATGTCCGGATCAGTTTTGGCGGTTTCAACCGGTGCAGGTTTGCCACTGAGCCACTGGCGAACCAGGGCCTCGGTCTGACGAACGGTGAGACCTCGTGCGACAACGTGTCGCGCCCCTTCAACCTGTTGATTTTCCGGCAAACCGAGCAAAGCACGGGCATGACCCATTTCCAGGTCACCGTGGGACAGCATGGTCTTGATCACTTCCGGCAGTGCGATCAGGCGCAGCAGATTGGAAACCGTGACACGGGATTTGCCTACCGCGTCGGCCACTTCCTGCTGGGTCAGCTTGAATTCCTGCTGCAGGCGCTGCAGGGCAATCGCTTCCTCGATGGGGTTGAGGTCTTCGCGCTGGATGTTTTCGATCAGCGCCATGGCAATGGCCGTTTCATCCGGCACATCGCGCACCATCGCCGGAATGGTTTCCTGGCCGGCCTGCTGGCTGGCGCGCCAGCGGCGTTCGCCGGCGATGATTTCAAACCGACCACTACCAATGGGGCGCACGACAATCGGCTGCATCACGCCCTGGGCCTTGATCGAGTTCGCCAACTCCTCCAGCGCCTGCGGGTCCATGTCCCGACGCGGCTGGTACTTGCCACGCTGGATCAGGTCCAGGGGCAAATGTTGCAGCTCACGGGAGTCGGCCTGCACCGCCTGCTCTTCCAGCGAAGTGACAGTCGGACCACTCAGCAGTGCATCCAGTCCACGTCCGAGACCTCGTTTCTTGACGGCCATGGGGGTTCCTTAAGTTGGCTGGGCTGCAGCGGTGCGTGAATTGCGGCGTTGGCGGCGAACCATCTCGCCGGCCAGCGCCAGGTAGGCAATGGCACCACGCGATGACTTGTCGTACGCCAGCGCGGGCATGCCATAGCTTGGGGCTTCGGCCAGGCGGATGTTACGTGGGATCACCGTGTCGTAGAGCTGGTCGCCAAAGTGTTCCTTGAGCTGCGCCGACACATCGTTCATCAGGCTCAGGCGCGGGTCATACATGGTCCGCAGCAGGCCTTCGACTTTCAGGTTCGGATTGAGCAACTCGGCGATACGCTTGATGTTATCCACAAGGTCGCTCAAGCCTTCGAGGGCGAAGTACTCGCACTGCATGGGGATAATCACCCCATCGGCGGCGACCAGCGCGTTGAGTGTCAGCATCGACAGCGACGGCGGGCAGTCGATCAAAATGTAGTCGTAGTTCTCGCGAATCGGCGCCAGGGCGCTGCGCAGACGGCTTTCTTTCATCTGCATTTCCAGCAGCACTACTTCCGCCGCGGTCAGATCGCGGTTGGCCGGCAGCAGTTGATAACCGCCGTGCTCGGAATAGTGCATGGCCTGGGCCAGGTCGCACTCGCCTATCAGCAAGTCGTAGACCGAGTTTTCCAGGCCGTGTTTATCCACACCGCTACCCATGGTGGCGTTGCCCTGTGGATCGAGGTCGATCAACAGCACCCGACGCTTGGTAGCGACCAGGGATGCTGCGAGGTTGATGCAGGTGGTGGTTTTGCCCACGCCACCTTTCTGGTTCGCTATCGCGAATACCTTAGCCATTCTTGCTTGTGTTCCCAATCATGCCGTGCGGCGCAGTATCAGCAGATGGCGTTGGCCTTGGCAACCGGGTACGGCCAAGGCGTGTTCGCTATCGAGGTGGAAGTCTGCCGGCAATGCTAACAGCTCGTCGCTTGGATGAACGCCCTTCATTGCCAGCCAACGGGTGTTCAGGTCGCCCAGGTGGCGGGTCCAGTTGCTGAAGTTCTCCATGCTGCTGAAGGCCCTGGAAACAATTCCGTTGAAGGGCAGTTCAGGCACGAAGGCTTCGACGCGGCTGTGGATAACTTGCAGGTTGTCTAGCTTGAGTTCGAGTTTGACCTGGGTCAGGAAGCGGGTTTTCTTGCCGTTGCTGTCCAGGCAGGTCACTTGCGACCCGGGAAACAGGATGGCCAGCGGGATGCCAGGCATGCCACCGCCACTGCCTACATCGAGCCAGCGACCGTTTTCGATGAATGGCATCACGCTCAAGCTGTCGAGCAGATGCCGCGACACCATTTCATCCGGATCGCGCACCGCCGTGAGGTTGTAGGCCTTGTTCCATTTGATCAACAGGGCCAGGTAGCCCAGCAGCAATTCGTGCTGGGCCTCGGTCAGTTCCACGCCCAATTGACGTGCTCCTGTGGATAACTCTTCGGCGTGTTGCAAGGTGACCAACGAACTCAAGCGCTTTGCTCCAACTGACGGCCCGCGCCGCGTTTTTTCAAATGAATCATCAACAGCGAAATGGCTGCCGGGGTGACGCCCGGGATACGGGAAGCCTGGCCCAGTGTCTCAGGGCGAGTTATCCCCAGCTTGCTTTGAATCTCTTTCGACAACCCGGAAATCCCGGTGTAATCGATATCCACAGGCAGCTTCGTGTCTTCACTGGCGCGCAGCCGAGCGATCTCATCCTGCTGGCGGTCAATGTAACCGGCATATTTGGTCTTGATTTCGACCTGCTCGGCGACCTGTGGATCTTCTGCACCGCCGCCGGTTACTTCAACCAGACCAGCGTAGTCGATTTCCGGACGGGACAGCAGGTTCAACAGGTTGTATTCGTGGGTCAGCGGCGTGCCGAATTTTTCGGCAATGGCGTCGCCCTGTTCGGTGCCCGGGCGCACCCAGGTACTTTTCAGGCGCTGCTCTTCGAGTTCGATGCTTTCGCGTTTTTTGCAGAACGCTTCCCAACGCGCGTCATCGACCAAGCCCAGCTCGCGGCCCTTTTCGGTCAAGCGCAAGTCGGCGTTGTCTTCGCGCAGGATCAGGCGATATTCGGCCCGGGAGGTGAACATACGGTACGGTTCCTGGGTGCCCAGGGTAATCAGGTCGTCAACCAACACCCCGATGTACGCTTCATCGCGACGCGGGCACCAGCTGTCTTTGCCCTGGGCACGCAATGCAGCGTTGGTCCCGGCCAGCAAACCCTGGGCGCCGGCTTCTTCGTAACCGGTGGTGCCGTTGATTTGCCCAGCGAAGAACAGGCCGCCGATCACTTTGGTTTCCAGGCTGTATTTCAGATCGCGCGGGTCGAAATAGTCATATTCGATGGCGTAGCCCGGGCGCACGATATGCGCGTTTTCCATACCGCGAATCGACTGCACGATCTGGATTTGCACATCGAATGGCAGGGATGTGGAAATCCCGTTCGGGTACAGCTCATGGGTGGTCAAGCCTTCCGGCTCGATGAAGACCTGGTGGCTTTCCTTGTCGGCAAAGCGGTGGATCTTGTCTTCGATCGATGGGCAATAACGCGGGCCGATACCTTCGATCACACCGGAGTACATCGGCGAACGATCGAGGTTCGCGGCAATGATTTCGTGGGTGCGGGCGTTGGTGTGGGTGATCCAGCAGCTCACCTGTTTCGGGTGCTGCTCTTTGGAGCCCATGAACGACATGACCGGAATCGGCGTGTCACCGGCCTGTTCGGTCATCACCGAGAAATCCACAGAACGCCCGTCGATACGCGGCGGGGTCCCGGTTTTCAGGCGACCGACACGCAGCGGTAATTCACGCAGGCGTTTTGCCAGGGCAATCGACGGCGGATCACCGGCGCGGCCGCCGGAATAGTTCTGCATCCCTATGTGGATAAGTCCACCGAGGAACGTGCCGGTGGTCAACACCACGGACTCTGCGAAGAAACGCAGGCCCATTTGCGTGACAACACCGCGTACCTGGTCTTGCTCGACGATCAGGTCATCCGCTGCTTGTTGAAATATCCACAGGTTCGGCTGGTTTTCCAGGGTTTCGCGCACGGCCGCCTTGTACAGGATGCGGTCGGCTTGAGCCCGTGTCGCACGCACGGCTGGGCCTTTGCGGCTGTTGAGCACGCGAAATTGAATACCACCCTTATCGGTAGCCATGGCCATCACGCCGCCAAGGGCATCGATTTCCTTGACCAGGTGGCTTTTGCCGATCCCACCAATGGCAGGGTTGCAACTCATTGCACCGAGGGTTTCCACGTTATGCGTCAACAACAGGGTTTTTACGCCCATGCGTGCTGACGCCAGTGCTGCCTCGGTACCGGCATGACCGCCGCCGATGACGATCACTTCAAAACGGGAAGGGAAATCCACCACGCACCTCGTGCCTGCTTATGTAGGTAATCAGGAATTGTTTGTTGAAAGAGTTTTGGAGCTATGGCGGCAAGTATAGGGACTTAGCCCCACCTAAAGAACCCTTTGCACAAAATTTAACCACCTGTGGATGAATCGAAGGTAATAGAAATTAAAAGAGAGAAATTTATTAAATCTTTGTTTTTATGTTTATTTCTATTGAACCTATTTTCTGTGGATAGATTTCTATAGGCCTTTATTTTCAATGTGTACAGAGATTCAAAAGTCTGTGGTTAGGTGCCAATGAGGTCCTTGGATAAGTGCGTTAAGCCTGTGGATTAAACAGGTGGTTATCCACAGATCGGTTTCTACTCAGGTTTCAAGCCCTGTTATCAACTGGGCACAGGGGCGGTTATTCACAGGGTTTAATCCACAGAAAAACACCCAACTGGCTGAATGACAGCCACGCGAAAGCCGCTTCGGTGAGTCAGCAGACGGAATAAAACCGGAAATTCAGACGGGGATTGTGAAAACGAGAGCGATAAGCGAAGCAGAGCCTCGGGAATTTGTCCGTGGGCTTTGGTCGTGATTGCAAACCTGTAGGAGCCGGCTTGCCGGCGATGGCGACCTGAAGAACGCAAATGGTTTTTCGGGCCCTATCGCCGGCAAGTAGGGTTATTTACCGATGCAGAAGCTGGAAAAGATCCTGCCGAGCAGATCATCAGAGCTGAACGCCCCGGTAATTTCCCCCAGCAGTTGCTGTGCCTGCCGTAAATCTTCGGCCAGCAGCTCTCCCGCGCCCGCCAGCGTCAGCTGTGCTCTACCGTGCTCAAGGGCGGCGCTGGCATGGCGTAGGGCTTCAAGGTGCCTGCGGCGAGCACTGAAGCTGCTTTCCGAGGTCTGTTCATAACCCATGCACGCCTTGAGATGATCGCGCAGCAGTTCCAGGCCCGCCCCGGCAGACTTGGCGCTGAGGCTGATGGTGACATGGCCATCGTCGCTGACCTCCAGGGCAATGGCTTCACCCGTCAGGTCCGCCTTGTTGCGAATCAGCGTGACTTTGGCCGGGTCCGGCCGTTGTTCAAGGAATTCGGGCCACAGCGCAAAAGGATCCACAGCCTCAGGTGCTGTGGCATCCACCACCAACAGCACCCGATCTGCTTCACCGATGGCCTTGAGCGCCCGTTCCACACCGATTTTTTCCACCTGGTCATCGGTATCGCGTAAGCCGGCGGTATCAACCACGTGCAGTGGCATGCCATCAATGTGGATGTGTTCGCGCAAGATATCCCGGGTGGTGCCGGCAATCTCGGTGACAATGGCCGCTTCACGGCCCGCAAGAGCGTTGAGCAAACTCGACTTGCCAGCGTTGGGCCGGCCAGCAATCACTACTGTCATCCCATCGCGCAGCAATGCGCCCTGGCCGGCTTCCTTCAGTACTGTGGATAACTCATCGCGGACCTTATCGAGCATGGCCAGGACATGGCCATCGGCGAGAAAGTCGATTTCCTCTTCGGGGAAATCAATTGCTGCCTCGACATAGATGCGCAAACTGATCAGTTGCTCGGTGAGGTTATGCACACGCAGGGAAAACGCCCCCTGCAACGAGCGCAGTGCATTGCGTGCGGCCTGTGCAGAACTGGCCTCGATCAGGTCGGCGATGGCCTCGGCCTGGGCAAGGTCGAGTTTGTCATTGAGAAACGCGCGCTCGCTGAATTCACCCGGCCGTGCAAGGCGGCAACCCAGTTGCAGGCAACGTTGCAGGAGCATGTCCAGGACGATAGGACCGCCATGGCCTTGCAATTCCAGCACATCCTCGCCGGTGAACGAGTTCGGCCCCGGGAAATACAGGGCCAGGCCCTCATCCAGCACCTCAAGATCCTCGCCGAAAAAAGGCCCGTAATGCGCATACCGGGGCTTCAGCTCGCGCCCACTGATCGCCTGGGCGGCAATGCCGGCAAGTGGTCCGGAAATACGGACGATACCGACACCGCCCCGGCCTTGAGCGGTGGCGACGGCGGCGATGGTTTCACGAGGAGCGCTCATCAGCGGTTTCCCAGACAAAAGTGACAGAATGCAAAACGCCCCACGAGGGGGCGTCTTGAGTGGTTATCCACAGAGTAAGTTACGCCTCGGCTTTTTTGGCAGCCGCTTCGATCTTACGAGTGATGTACCACTGTTGAGAGATCGACAATACGTTGTTGACCACCCAGTACAGAACCAGACCAGCCGGGAACCACAGGAAGAAGAAGGTGAAGATGATTGGCATCATTTTCATCACCTTGGCCTGCATCGGATCCGGAGGTGTAGGGTTCAGACGCTGCTGGATGAACATGGTTGCGCCCATGATGATCGGCAGGATAAAGAACGGGTCTTTGATCGACAGGTCAGTTATCCACAGCATGAACGGTGCCTGGCGCATTTCCACGCTTTCCAGGAGTACCCAGTACAGCGACAGGAATACCGGCATCTGTACCAGAATCGGCAAGCATCCACCCAGCGGGTTGATCTTCTCTTTCTTGTACAGCTCCATCATGGCTTGGGACATTTTCTGCCGGTCGTCGCCATGTTGCTCTTTCAGTGCAGCCAGTTTCGGTGCAACGGCGCGCATACGAGCCATCGATTTGTAGCTGGCAGCCGACAACGGGAAGAAAATCCCTTTGATCAGCATGGTCAGGAAGATGATCGACCAGCCCCAGTTACCGACGATGCTGTGGATGTGTTGCAGCAACCAGAAGATTGGCTGGGCAATGAACCACAGAATGCCGTAGTCCACAGTCAGTTCCAGGCCTGGGGATAACTCCTTGAGTACGGCCTGGCTTTTCGGGCCGGCATACAAGGTGGCGCTGGTTTCAGCTTTGGCGCCTGGCGCAACGGTCAACGCCGGGCCAGTGAAACCGATGATGTAGTTGCCCTGGTTGTCCTTGCGGGTCTGGACCAGGTTGGCTTCGCCCTTGTTCGGGATCCACGCTGTTACAAAGTAGTGTTGCAGCCAGGCTACCCAACCACCTTGCACCGTCTCTTTTAGCGTGCCCTTGTCGATATCTTTCATCGACACTTTTTTGTACGGCTCGTTACTTGTCCACAGGGCGGCGCCCAGGTAAGTCGCGGTGCCGGTGGCAGTGCTGGAAGACGGATCGGAGCTGCCATCACGCTTGAGCTGGGCAAACAGGTTGCCAGTCCAGGCTTTTTCGCTGGTGTTGTCGATCAGGTAGGTGACTTTCAGATCGTACAAACCGCGGGTGAAGCTGAAGCGTTTGATGTAATTGACGCCGTCGTGACTGAATTTCAGGTCGACGTTCAACTGGTTTTGGCCATCAGCCAGTTGATAAGTCTTCTGTTCGGTCGAATAAACCGGACGACCGGTCGCACGAGCATCAGGACCATCAGTGCCGGTCAGGCCGCTTTGCGCCAGATAAATACGCTCGCCACCATTATCGAACAACTGGAAAGGAACATCCGGATGGTCTTGGCGACGTGGATACAGTGGCAATTTCAGCTGGGCAATATCACCGCCCTGTGGATCGATCGCCAGGTCCAGTACATCCGTCTTGACGTGGATGAGGTCTTTATTGGTGATGACTGCGTTATCTACAGGGGTGCTGGTATCGGCATTCGCGCTGGGTACATCGGCACTGGCGGAAGCGTTGTTACCCAACGGTGCATCCGGGATAGCCGGGGCAGACTGATTGGTAGCAACATTCTGAGTCGGCAGGGCAGCCTGGCCATAGTCCTGGTTCCATTTCAGAACCATAACGTAGGACACGATTGCCAGGGCGACGATCAGGATCGTGCGTTTAATATCCATGATTACTCGGCCATCGAAGAAGAACGGGAGGTAGGGATAGGCGGAACCGGGTCATAACCACCGGGATTCCACGGATGACAGCGACCTAAACGACGAAAGGTCAGCCAGCCACCGCGCAGAAGGCCATGATTTTCTATGGCTTCATACGCGTAGCAGGAACAACTGGGGTAGAAACGACAGTGGCTGGCCATCAGCGGACTAATGGCATAGCGGTAAAACTGGATCGGAACGAGGGCCAGTTTACGCATCAGTGCTGTCTACCCCTACAGTTTCGGGGCTGACTGCTGGGGTCGGCTTGCTGGTGCGAGCCAAACGTTTCCAGAGCTTGCCGAAATGCTGAATCAATTCGGGGTTTTCTACGTCCCCCAAGCCTTTGCGCGCGACGATAACAATATCCCAACCAACCAGAGTGTCCTGGTGGAGGCGAAACGATTCGCGCATCAGACGCTTGAGGCGATTGCGCTCAACGGAGAGCTTTACGCTCTTCTTGCCGATCACCAACCCGAGACGGGGGTGATCCAGATCGTTGTTACGCGCAAGGAGCAGGAGATTTTTCCCCGGAACCTTGCCGGTGGGGGAGTCAAAGACTGCCTTGAAGTGCCGGGGGGTTAGCAGACGCTTTTCCCGACTGAAGTCCTGACTCACCACCAGTACCGGATTATCAAACTGCCAGACGCGCACGACCTTTGGCGCGGCGACGCGACAGGACAGCACGGCCGTTCTTGGTAGCCATGCGAGCACGGAAACCGTGGGTACGGGCGCGTTTGATGGTGCTTGGTTGGAAAGTACGTTTCATGGCGTGTTACCTGGTTCGTCCACAACGGGCCGGAATGGCCCCCGTTTTAAGAGACCGGGGATTCTAGAGAAAGCAAGCCTCTAGGTCAATTTCCAACCAGCTATTCCTTCAATTAGATATCTGCAGGCCCGGGACCGATTCCTTGAGGCCTGGCTTTCACGAGCAATGCCATAGATATAAAAATAAAGAAGGAAGTTATTTAAAGCTTTTCTGTAAAGCTTATAAAAGCTAGGGCGGAGGTTATCTGTGGATAACTAGGTTAAGGCCATATTCTACGTGCTGTACAGAGAATGACAACACAGGGGAGAAACGGTGCTCTGCCTGTGCTGCGCTATCGGATAAGCTGTGTGTGGAAGGGCTACTTATCCACAAGCCAGTTACACACAGACTTTCGCCCCCACTTGTACAACGAGCTTAGGGTGGCTTATCCACAGAGCCTATACACAGACCACTTGTCGGCTTTTTTACGGTTAAGGCATTGATTCTTGGCGGCCTGTGAGCAACCTACATGTGGATAAGTGGGCCGCTCGCCGCTACAATGGCGGCTGTTTTTGCCTCACCGGCTTTCAACTTAGGGGATATCCGTGTCAGTGGAACTTTGGCAGCAGTGCGTGGAGCTTTTGCGCGATGAGCTGCCTGCCCAGCAATTCAACACCTGGATCCGTCCACTACAGGTCGAAGCCGAAGGCGACGAGTTGCGTGTCTACGCGCCGAATCGTTTTGTTCTCGACTGGGTCAACGAAAAATACCTGAGCCGCGTCCTCGAATTGTTCGATGAGCATGGCAACGGGATGGCTCCAGTGCTCTCCTTATTAATAGGCAGCAAGCGCAGTTCCGCTCCCCGTGCTGCGCCTAATGCGCCACTGGCGGCGGCTGCATCGCACGCCCAGGCTGCCGCAGCCCCGGTTAACCACGCACCGGCTCCCGCTGCACCAGCCGCGAGCAAGTCCGTGGTACAAAAAAATGCCCCGGTCAGTGAAGAGCCATCCCGGGACAGCTTCGACCCGATGGCAGGAGCCAGCTCCCAGCAGGCTCCGGTACGCGCCGAACAGCGTACGGTCCAGGTCGAAGGAGCGCTCAAGCACACCAGCTACCTGAACCGCACCTTTACCTTTGAAAACTTTGTCGAAGGCAAATCCAACCAGTTGGCCCGCGCCGCGGCCTGGCAGGTTGCCGACAATCCCAAGCACGGTTACAACCCCCTCTTCCTTTATGGTGGCGTTGGCTTGGGTAAAACGCACTTGATGCACGCTGTGGGTAACCACTTATTAAAGAAGAACCCGAATGCCAAGGTCGTGTACCTGCACTCGGAGCGTTTCGTGGCCGACATGGTCAAGGCGTTGCAGCTCAATGCGATCAACGAATTCAAGCGCTTCTATCGTTCGGTCGATGCGCTGCTGATCGATGACATTCAATTCTTCGCACGCAAGGAACGTTCCCAGGAAGAGTTTTTCCACACGTTCAACGCCCTGCTTGAAGGTGGCCAACAGGTCATCCTCACCAGTGACCGTTACCCGAAGGAAATCGAAGGCCTTGAAGAGCGCCTCAAGTCGCGCTTTGGCTGGGGTCTCACCGTTGCGGTAGAGCCGCCGGAACTGGAGACCCGGGTCGCGATCCTGATGAAGAAGGCCGACCAGGCGAAAGTCGACCTGCCTCACGACGCAGCGTTCTTCATTGCCCAGCGCATCCGCTCCAACGTGCGTGAGCTCGAAGGCGCGCTCAAGCGCGTCATCGCCCATTCGCACTTCATGGGCCGCGATATCACCATCGAGTTGATTCGCGAATCCCTGAAGGACCTGTTGGCGCTGCAAGACAAGCTGGTGAGTGTGGATAACATTCAGCGCACCGTGGCCGAGTACTACAAGATCAAGATTTCCGACCTGTTGTCCAAGCGACGTTCGCGCTCGGTAGCACGTCCCCGTCAGGTGGCCATGGCACTCTCCAAGGAGCTGACCAACCACAGCCTGCCGGAAATTGGCGATGTATTTGGTGGTCGTGACCACACCACGGTCTTGCACGCGTGCCGCAAGATCAACGAACTTAAGGAATCCGACGCGGATATTCGCGAGGACTACAAGAACCTGCTGCGTACACTGACAACTTGATGAACACCAGCGCAGCTTATTAAGGCAAGGGACTAGACCATGCATTTCACCATTCAACGCGAAGCCCTGTTGAAACCCCTGCAACTGGTCGCAGGCGTCGTCGAGCGCCGACAGACCTTGCCGGTACTTTCCAACGTACTGTTGGTTGTCGAAGGCCAGCAATTGTCTTTGACCGGTACCGACCTGGAAGTCGAACTGGTTGGTCGTGTACAGCTGGAAGAACCCGCCGAGCCGGGTGAGATCACCGTGCCTGCGCGCAAGCTGATGGATATCTGCAAAAGCCTGCCCAACGACGCACTGATCGACATCAAGGTCGATGAGCAGAAGTTGGTGGTCAAGGCCGGTCGCAGCCGTTTCACCTTGTCGACCTTGCCAGCCAACGACTTCCCGACCGTGGAAGAAGGCCCGGGCTCGCTGACCTGCAGCCTGGAACAAAGCCGCCTGCGTCGTTTGATCGAGCGCACCAGCTTCGCCATGGCCCAGCAGGACGTGCGTTACTACCTCAACGGTATGCTGCTGGAAGTCTCCGAAGGCATCATCCGTGCCGTGGCTACCGACGGTCACCGCCTGGCCATGTGCTCGATGAAGGCCGATATCGGCCAACCGGATCGCCATCAGGTGATCGTGCCGCGTAAAGGTATCCTTGAACTGGCGCGTCTGCTCACCGAGCCGGATGGCAATGTCAGCATCGTCCTGGGTCAGCATCACATTCGTGCCACCACTGGCGAGTTCACCTTTACCTCCAAGCTGGTAGACGGCAAGTTCCCGGATTACGAGCGCGTGCTGCCGAAGGGTGGCGACAAGCTGGTGATCGGTGATCGGCAGGCCTTGCGTGAAGCGTTCAGCCGTACCGCGATCCTGTCCAATGAAAAGTACCGTGGTATCCGTCTGCAATTGGCCAACGGCCAACTGAAAATCCAGGCTAACAACCCGGAACAGGAAGAGGCGGAAGAGGAAATCAGCGTTGATTACAACGGTGGTTCGCTGGAGATTGGCTTTAACGTCAGCTACCTGCTGGACGTTCTGGGTGTAATGACCACTGAGCAAGTGCGCCTGATCCTGTCGGATTCCAATAGCAGTGCCCTGGTGCAAGAATCCGATAACGACGACTCGGCCTACGTTGTTATGCCGATGCGCCTGTAATCATGCTCAGCAGACGCTAGATGTCCCTCAGTCGTGTCTCGGTCACCGCGGTGCGCAATCTGCACCCGGTGACCTTCTCCCCTTCCCCCCGCATCAATATTCTCCACGGCGCCAACGGCAGTGGCAAAACCAGCGTGCTGGAAGCCATTCACTTGCTGGGCCTGGCTCGTTCCTTTCGCAGCGCCCGTCTGCTACCGGTGATTCAGTACGAGCAATTGGCGTGCACTGTTTTTGGCCAGGTTGAACTGGCGCAAGGCGGGCATAGCAGCCTGGGGATATCTCGCGATCGCCAGGGGGAGTTCCAGATCCGTATCGATGGGCAGAATGCGCGCAGTGCGGCGCAACTGGCGGAAATTCTGCCCCTGCAATTGATCAACCCCGACAGCTTCCGTTTACTGGAGGGGGCACCGAAAATTCGCCGGCAGTTCCTCGATTGGGGAGTGTTCCACGTGGAACCAAGGTTCATGGCTACTTGGCAGCGCCTGCAGAAGGCCCTGCGGCAGCGGAACTCATGGCTGCGGCATGGTACACTTGACGCCGCTTCGCAAGCGGCCTGGGACCGTGAACTGTGCCTGGCCAGCGACGAAATTGATGAATACCGCCGCACCTATATCAAAGCCTTGAAACCAGTCTTTGAACAGACCTTGAGTGAGTTGCTGGAACTCGAGGGGCTGACACTGAGCTACTACCGTGGTTGGGACAAAGAGCGTGACTTGAGTGCAGTACTCGCCACCTCTTTGCAACGGGATCAGCAAATTGGCCACACCCAGGCTGGACCGCAACGGGCTGATTTGCGTCTTAGATTAGGCGCACATAACGCCGCGGATATCTTGTCCCGTGGACAGCAGAAGTTGCTGGTCTGCGCGTTGCGTATCGCCCAGGGGCATTTGGTTAGCCAAGCCCGGCGTGGTCAGTGTATTTATCTGGTGGATGACTTGCCCTCCGAGTTGGACGAGCAACACCGCCGCGCGCTATGCCGCTTGTTGGAAGACTTACGCTGCCAGGTATTTATTACCTGTGTAGACCACGAATTATTGAGGGAAGGCTGGCAGACGGAAACGCCAGTCGCTTTGTTCCACGTGGAACAAGGCCGTATCACCCAGACCCACGACCATCGGGAGTGAAGGCATGAGCGAAGAAAACACGTACGACTCAACCAGCATTAAAGTGCTGAAAGGTTTGGATGCCGTACGCAAACGTCCCGGTATGTACATTGGCGACACCGATGATGGCAGCGGTCTGCACCACATGGTGTTCGAGGTGGTCGACAACTCCATCGACGAAGCGCTCGCCGGCCATTGCGACGACATCAGTATCATCATCCACCCGGATGAATCCATCACTGTACGCGACAACGGTCGCGGCATTCCGGTAGATGTGCATAAAGAAGAAGGCGTATCGGCGGCAGAGGTCATCATGACCGTGCTCCACGCCGGCGGTAAGTTCGACGACAACTCCTATAAAGTATCCGGCGGTTTGCACGGTGTAGGTGTGTCGGTGGTAAACGCCCTGTCGGAAGAGTTGATTCTGACCGTTCGCCGCAGCGGCAAGATCTGGGAACAGACCTATGTGCATGGTGTGCCTCAGGCTCCCATGGCAATCGTCGGTGACAGTGAAACCACAGGCACCCAGATTCACTTCAAACCTTCGGCTGACACCTTCAAGAATATCCACTTCAGTTGGGACATCCTGGCCAAGCGTATTCGTGAACTGTCGTTCCTCAACTCCGGTGTGGGTATCGTCCTCAAGGACGAACGCAGCGGCAAGGAAGAGCTGTTCAAGTACGAAGGCGGCCTGCGTGCGTTTGTTGAATACCTGAACACCAACAAGACTGCGGTCAACCAGGTGTTCCACTTCAACATTCAGCGTGAAGATGGCATCGGCGTGGAAATCGCCCTGCAGTGGAACGACAGTTTCAACGAGAACCTACTGTGCTTCACCAACAACATTCCTCAGCGTGACGGTGGTACTCACCTGGTAGGGTTCCGTTCCGCACTGACGCGTAACCTGAACACCTACATCGAAGCTGAAGGCCTGGCGAAGAAGCACAAAGTCGCCACCACCGGTGACGATGCCCGTGAAGGCCTGACCGCGATTATTTCGGTCAAGGTTCCGGATCCGAAGTTCAGCTCCCAGACTAAAGACAAGCTGGTTTCTTCTGAAGTGAAGACGGCTGTCGAACAGGAAATGGGCAAGTACTTCTCCGACTTCCTGCTGGAAAACCCTAACGAAGCCAAGCTGGTCGTCGGCAAGATGATTGATGCGGCACGGGCTCGTGAAGCGGCGCGTAAAGCCCGTGAAATGACTCGTCGTAAAGGCGCGCTGGATATCGCTGGCCTGCCGGGCAAACTGGCAGACTGCCAGGAGAAGGACCCTGCCCTTTCCGAACTGTATCTGGTGGAAGGTGACTCTGCTGGCGGTTCCGCCAAGCAGGGTCGTAACCGCCGCACGCAGGCGATCCTGCCGTTGAAGGGTAAGATCCTCAACGTCGAGAAAGCGCGTTTCGACAAGATGATTTCCTCCCAGGAAGTCGGCACCTTGATCACCGCCTTGGGCTGTGGCATTGGTCGTGAAGAGTACAACATCGACAAACTGCGCTATCACAACATCATCATCATGACCGATGCTGACGTCGACGGTTCGCACATCCGTACTCTGTTGCTGACCTTCTTCTTCCGCCAGTTGCCGGAGCTGATTGAGCGTGGCTATATCTACATCGCCCAGCCGCCGCTGTACAAAGTGAAAAAGGGCAAGCAAGAGCAATACATCAAAGACGACGACGCCATGGAAGAGTACATGACGCAGTCGGCCCTGGAAGATGCCAGCCTGCACTTGAACGATGAA
Source organism: Pseudomonas fluorescens (assembly GCF_000730425.1). Classification (NCBI taxonomy): domain Bacteria; kingdom Pseudomonadati; phylum Pseudomonadota; class Gammaproteobacteria; order Pseudomonadales; family Pseudomonadaceae; genus Pseudomonas; species Pseudomonas fluorescens. The sequence goes on from NZ_CP008896.1 coordinate 3,886,067, forward strand.
GCCCCGGGCATCTCCGGTGAGGCGCTGGAACGCCTGGTAAACGACTTCCGCATGGTGATGAAGACCCTCAAGCGTTTGTCGCGCCTGTACCCTCAGGAGTTGACTGAACACTTCATTTACCTGCCGGCCGTCAGCCTGGAACAGCTGGGCGATCATGCAGCGATGCAGGATTGGCTGGCCCAGTATGAAGTGCGCCTGCGTACTGTCGAAAAGTCGGGCCTGGTGTACAAAGCCAGCCTGCGTGAAGACCGTGAACGTAACGTCTGGCTGCCGGAGGTTGAACTGATCTCCCACGGCCTGTCGAACTATGTCACCTTCAACCGTGACTTCTTCGGCAGCAATGACTACAAGACGGTTGTCACCCTTGGCGCGCAATTGAGCACCTTGCTGGACGACGGTGCTTATATTCAGCGCGGCGAACGCAAGAAGCAGGTCAAGGAGTTCAAGGAAGCCCTGGACTGGTTGATGGCAGAAAGCACCAAGCGCCACACCATCCAGCGATACAAAGGTCTGGGCGAAATGAACCCGGATCAACTGTGGGAAACCACCATGGACCCGGCCCAGCGCCGCATGCTGCGCGTGACCATCGAAGACGCCATTGGCGCGGACCAGATCTTCAACACCCTGATGGGTGATGCGGTCGAGCCACGTCGTGACTTCATCGAGAGCAATGCCTTGGCAGTGTCCAACCTGGATTTCTGATAAAGCTATTGCGCAACAAAAAAGGCCAACGCTTAGCGTTGGCCTTTTTTATTGCCCATTTTTTAATGCTCCACGTGGAACATCTGCTATGCCGTGGCAGAGGTCACGCTCTCCAACCGATAGCCGTAGCCATAGATGGTCAACAACTGCCAACCCCGTTCGGGTGTCAGCCCAAGCTTGTTGCGCAGTCGATAGATGTGGGTATCCAGTGGTCGTGAGGACACCATCTCTTCATGGGTCCAGAACCGTTCATAGAGATACTCCCGTGACAGCGGCCGGGCCAGGTTAGCGAACAGGCAGCGCGCCAGACGGTATTCCCGTTCTGTCAGGTTGATTGGATCACCGGCCCGGCTAACCGTCAGCTCGGCGTCATCGAAGGTCAGGTCGTTGAACACCAGCACTTCGGTGGCCGCAGATTTCTGCAGGCCGTGACGACGCAGGACTGCACTGACCCGCGCCTTCAGTTCGTTGGGGCGAAACGGTTTGCTGACGTAGTCATCCGCACCGCTGTTCAATGCCTGGACGATATCGCTCTCGGCATCGCGGCTGGTAAGCATGATCACAGGAGGTGGTGCCTCCATGTGTTCACGGGTCCAGCGCAGGATCGCGATACCGCTCAGGTCTGGCAACTGCCAGTCGAGTACCAGCAAGTCGAAGGTTTCTCGGCGCAGTTGGCGCAGCAAGTCTTCGCCGCGCTCGAAACAATGCAGCGCCCATGGCTGCTCCGAGGTACTCGGGATTTGTCGCAGTGTCTGTTCCACCCGCCGCAATTCGGCAGGTTCGTCATCCAGTATCGCGACACGCATGGCAGGGTCCTTTCTTCTTGAAGAGTGTTGCTGCGGTTGAAGAGAGCGAATGGGGTCGGCGTTGAATCTGAACAATTATGGTCAGTTTCTCAAGCTCCCTGAATCTCTCGGTACGCTGATATCAGATAGCCCAAGGGCTGTAAGACATCGCGTACCCAGCTGGAAAGATACCGGCTCAAGCCCCTCAGGAAAAGGATCAATGGCAATCAGGTTTTATGCGCTGTCGGGACAAGTGAGTCTCGTGCAGAAGGTCAGAGTGTGGGGAAAGATGTTGGGGCTGGTTGTAGCAACGGGTTTTGGGATGGACATGGTGGACGCCAGCAGCCCGGCGCAGTCTGCTTCACTTGACGAAATGGTGGTGTACACCGAATCCGTAGACGGTCTCGGTTACGCGGGACTCAGAGAGGTTGACGCCCCGCAGGCCTTTCAACACGGTAGTGTGCTGGACCAGGACCAGCGATGGGTCTTCTGAATCTGAACAAATGTTGCGCTACGCCCCTATGCACCACTCTTGTAGGTAAATTCTCTTTCGCTGAGTGGCACACGGAGGGCGTGCGCGGGAAGCGCTCTCGATACACGGACGTATCATCTGTAGTCCGCAATTCGCTACGGGCTGCTGTCGGAGGGATGTGAGGGACAGTATTTCTTCGATATACAACCGGTTCGGTATCGCCGATCCGGCAGACACAGGGATGTGTCACCTTTATCTAGCACCTCATCCCTGACTCTACGGCTATCGAGTTCGATGCGTCATCAGGTATCGTAGGCAAAATTCAAGGCCTACCGCCGCAAGACACTTTCTGAATGTGCAGTCTGACGGACCTTTAGAACTAGAACCTTGATGAGTGCCATGACCCTCTTTCCTCGCCACTATTGCCTTTCCTCTCTGTTCGGCTCAAGCCTGGCGTTGGTGCTTGCTATCAATAGCCCGCATGTTCTGGCCAAGCCTGCACCTGTGCGTGCGCCCTACGTCGATGACAACCTGATGTGCCGGGCACAGCCGCTGCCGGCAGTCGTCCAGCACCTGACCGGTGAAGCCTGGAAGCTGGACATCAAGGGACGCCCCAGCGTGTTGGAGGAAGGCATGCTGATTGATGAACAGGAAAGCGTAAAAACCTCACCCTCGGCGTTTGTCAGCTTGTTGTTGGGCGATGGTTCGCGGATTGTCTTGCCTTCCAGTTCCGAAGTGCGTTTGCATCTGGTGGAAGAACAGGCGATCCCCCAGGTGATCCTGCAACAAGGGCAAGTGGAAGCCTATGTACTCAAGCGGACCAGCGACTATGACCGCTTTCAGATCGTGACGCCGGTGGGCGTACTCGGTGTGCGCGGTACGCACTTTCGTGTGCGTAACGACGATCAGCAATCGGTTGTCGAAGTGCTCAACGGCCAGGTGGCCGCCAGCCGTGCCGAGCCGCCGCCGGTGGGCAAACAGCCCAAGAAAAAGCCGCAGACGGGCCCGGTGGAAGGTGAACTGAAGGTCGGCGCCCTCCAAGGGGTGCTTCTCAAGACCCAGGGCGAGTTGAAGACGATCGACCTCCTGCCCGCTCCGCGCCTGATGGGCCAGGACGGCCAGAAAGGCGATGCGCCCGTCTGGACATTGATCCTGCATCCGCAACCGGGCGCCCAGCGCTACCGTGCGCAAGTGGCCACCGATAAAACCTTCATGAACATCAAGCAGGAAAACTTCTCCAGTGAACCGCGCTTGAGCTTCACTGGACTCAAGGCCTCGTTCTATCACGTTCGCGTGTCGGCCTTTGACGACCAGGGACTGGAAGGAGAAGCGGGCGTTTATGACATCTTCTATTACCCACCTGCCACCCGTGTGCAGTAGCACTGCGGCGCTCGGACGGTGAAGTGGTGGCGCCGGGCTGAACAGCGTCAGCCGACCCAGGCACAACGCCTGTTCAATGGGCTGGTCCGTGAGTGGCTGTGGATCAGCTTGCTTCTGCTGCCGATGACGGCTTTTCTGTCCCTGAGCCCTGGCCTGTCCCTGAATAACCTGTTGTACGACAGCCTGCGGCGCATGGCGCCGTTGCCGGTGGATCCGCGCATTCTGTTGGTGAACATTGACGACATGAGTCTCCGGGAGCTCGGCCAGTGGCCATGGTCGCGCCGCCTGCACGCCGACCTGATCGACCAGTTGAGTGCCGCCAAACCCGCCGGGATCCTACTCGATGTGATCTTCAGCGAACCGGCGCGTGAGCCGGCCAATGATCAACGCCTGGCCCACGCGATCTGCAATGCCGGCAATGTCCTGTTGCCGTTGATTCGTGAAGGAACGCCGCGCCTGGGGCAACCCCTCATGCAGATTCTCCCGGTGCTGCCCCTGCGCGACTGTGCCAGGGGGGTGGGTCATATCAACGTGGAAGCTGACAGCGACGGCATTGTGCGCAGTCTCTACTTGCGTGAAGGGCCGCCGGGGCAACTGGTCCCGCAACTGGCTTGGTTGGCCTTTGAGCTGACCGGCCAGCACACCGATATGCCTGGGCTGTCAGCGCCTTCTGAAGCATCCGATTGGCAACGGGACAAAGCCATCCGCATTCCGTTTATCGCTGCCGACAATGGCTTTCCCAGCGTGCCGTATGTCAGCGTGCTACGCGGTGAAGTCCCCGCCCAATTGCTGCGTGATCGGATCATCCTGGTGGGAGCCACTGCGCCGGGCATGGGCGATCGCTATGTGACACCGCTTTCGGCCACTGTCGGTACCACCCCGGGCGTCGAGATCCAGGCCAATATCCTCAACGGCCTGCTGCAAGGGCGCAGCATTACCGTGTTGCCTGGCTGGCTGGCCACGCTGCTGTCCACCTCAATGGTCGCATTGTTGCTGGGCTTGCTGTTGTTGCGCCCGCGTTATGCGCTGTGGCTGACCCTGGGCTGCATGGGTGGCGCCCTCCTCGCTTCCTGGGGCTTGCTGCGCCTGGGGCTTTGGTGGTCGCCAGCGGCCACGCTGATCGGCATGCTGCTGGGCTACCTGATTTGGAACTGGCGCCGCCTGAGCGTGATTCTGGCCTACTTCGGCTGGGAGTTGGCGCGCCTCGACAGCGAACCCAAGGTGCTGCCGGAGCGCCGTCGTGCCGCCGTCAGCAATGGCGACGTGTTGCAGGGCCGTATCGTGGCCCTGGAGCAAGCGGTCAGCCGTACCCGCGACACCCGACGCTTTATGGCCGATGGCCTGGAGTGCCTGCCGGTGGCCACATTGATTACCGATCCCTCGGGCGAGATATTGCTGGCAAACCGCATTGCTCGGGATGTGTTTGGCAGCGAGCTGATTACCGAGAACCTGTTGGAGCAACTGGCGGCATTGGGTTACCCGCCCTTGCAGGGCCAGGTACACACGCCGCTGTCGGCCCTGGAAATCGTCGAGTTCCGCGATACCCAGCAACGCAGTCTGCGCCTGGAGCTGGCCCCTCTGTTACCGGCCGATGGTGATGTAGCCCTGGGCTGGCTGTTGAGCCTGACTGACCTGAGTATCGAACGTGACGCCCAGCAGCAGCGTGAGACCCTGCTGCGCTTTCTCTCCCATGATCTGCGGGCTCCCCACTCGGCAATTCTGGCGTTGCTGGATGTGCAACGGCACGAGACCTCGGATGTCTCGCAGGTGTTTACCCAGATCGAACAGCAAGTGCGGCGGGCATTGAATCTGACCGAATCGTTCGTTCAATTGGCCAAGGCCGAGTCCGACGGTTATCAGTTTGAGCCCAGCCTGTTTGCCATGCTGGTTCTCGATGCATTTGACCAGGTCGCGCTGCTGGCCCAATTGAAAAAAATCCAGTTGGTCCATGACCTGCACGAGGCGGGTGAGGATATGGTCCTGGCGGATCAATCGCTACTGACCCGTGCCCTGTTCAACCTGATGGAGAATGCGATCAAGTACAGCCCATCCGGGACCACGGTAACGGTGCGCCTTGAACGCAACGGTCAATGGCTGGCCTGTCATATCCAGGATCAGGGCCCCGGCATCGCAGCCCAGGACCTTCCTGAACTGTTCAGTCAATATCGGCGTTTTGCTTCTGCCCAGGGCAGTGAAGGCCTGGGGCTGGGACTGACCATGGTCAAGGCCGTGATGGACCGTCATGGGGGGCGGATTGGCTGTGAGAGTGTGGTGGGACAAGGTACGGTTTTCAGCCTGCAATTGCCGTTGTGGGACGAGTAAAACAGCTGTGCATAAAAAACCGGCCGCAAGGGCCGGTCTTCAATGGTCGAAAAAACTTATGCACGTTTTTCGTCGTTTTATTAGCTTAAGAAATATGTAATAAAATCATAAGGCTACATGCCGAAAATTGCATTTCGCCAACAAACCGTACACAGGTTATCCACAGAACGTCAGATCACCGCGTGGTCTTCTGCAACGGGCAGTGGCGGCAGCGAACCCATGGCCCGTTGCTGCGCTTCATTCCAGGCGGCAGCGCGGTCATTGAGTGCGGCAATTGCACGTGGTCCTTCCCCTTCGGCATACATCGGCTCGCCGATCACCACGGTAATGGTGCCTTTACGCTTGGCCCAACCTTCCTTGGGCCAGAACTTTCCAGCGTTGTGGGCAATCGGCAGTACCGGCAGGTTGGCGTTAACCGCCAATGCCGTACCGCCCCGAGAGAATTTGCCTACAGTGCCAAAGGGAACGCGGGTGCCTTCTGGGAAGATCAGTACCCAAACGCCATCCTTGAGCAACTCGTCACCCTTCTTCGCCACATGCTTGAGCGCAGCCTTGGGGTTGTCCCGGTCGATGGCAATCGGGCGCAGCATGGCCATGGCCCAGCCAAAGAACGGTACGAACAGCAGCTCACGCTTGAGCACCTGGCTCAGGGGCGAGAAATACGCAGAAAGGAAGAAGGTCTCCCAGGTGCTCTGGTGGTTCGACAGAATCACGCACGGTTGGTCCGGGACATTCTCGGCGCCCTTGACCTCGAAACGAATGCCCAGGAACACCTTGGTCAGCCACAAAGCGCAGCGGCACCAATAGACATTGATAAAGCGATAGCGCGCCTTGAATGGCAAAAAGGGCGCAATGAAAAAGCTCAGGGTGCACCAGAGAAACGAACTGGTGCCCAGCAGCAGGTAAAAGAAGAAGGTTCTGATGGCCTGCAAAATCGACATGGCAGCATTTACCGTTGCGGGACAACGCCCGCCTGTTAAAAGTGCACTCCCGAACAATCCCTGGTCAGGAAGTCGAGGGCGACTAGTTGTTGATAAGTTCTGCGGCAACCGCCGCCAGATCGTCAAAAATCAAGGTGCCGACCGGCAGGCTTTTTGCCTGGGTCTTTTCGCCTTTCCCGGTCTTTACCAAAACTGGCTGAGAGTCGACGGCTTTGGCCGCCTCCAGGTCACCGAGACTGTCCCCGACGAACCATATCCCAGCCAGGGGCACCTTGTAATGTTCTGAAATGATTTTCAACATGCCAGGCTTGGGTTTGCGGCAAGCGCAGCCCTCGTCCGGCCCGTGGGGGCAGTACACCACCAGCCCCACCTCACCGCCCTGCTCCGCCACCAATGCGCGCAAGCGCGCGTGCATGGCGTCCAGGGTAGCGATGTCGTAGTAGCCGCGGGCGATGCCGGACTGGTTGGTCGCAATGGCGACTGTCCAGCCGGCCTTGCTCAACTGCGCGATGGCCTCGATCGAGCCGGGCAGCGGGATCCACTCCTCCACCGACTTGATGTATGCGTCGGAGTCGTAGTTGATCACCCCGTCCCGATCGAGAATCAGCAGTTTCAACATGATCAGCTCAGCGTCGAAATGTCAGCGATGTTGACGAACAAACCGCGCAGGCGCGCCAGCATGGCGTAGCGGTTTTTCCGCACGCCGGCATCTTCGGCATTGATCATCACCGCTTCGAAGAACGCATCCACCGGCTCGCGCAAGGTGGCCAGGCGTGCCAGCGCTTCGGCGTAGTTGCGTTCGGCGATCAGCGGTTTCACCGCGTTTTCTGCCTTGGCGATGGCCGAGTTCAGCGAGAACTCCTTGGCATCGGCAAACAGGCCAGGATCGACATCGGCGTTGCCCAGGCCCTCGGCCTTGCTCAACAGGTTTGACACGCGCTTGTTCACGGCGGCCAGGGCATCGGCTTCCGGCAGCTTGCGGAAGGCCTGCACGGCTTGTACGCGCTGGTCGAAGTCCAGCGCCGAACCCGGTTGCAGGGCACGTACCGACAGGTACACCGAAACATCCACGCCTTCGTCTTCGTAGCGGGCACGCAGGCGGTCGAACACGAACTCCAGCACCTGCTCGGCCAGGCCGGCTTGCTTGACCTTGCTGGCGAACTGACCCACCGCAAACACCACGGCCTGGGTCAGGTCGAGGTCCAGTTTCTTGTCGATCAGGATACGCAGCACGCCGAGGGCGGCGCGGCGCAGGGCATACGGGTCTTTGCTGCCGGTAGGCAACATGCCGATGCCGAAGATACCGACCAGGGTGTCCAGCTTGTCAGCGATGGCCACGGCCGCACCGGTCAGGGTGGTCGGCAGCTCGGCGCCAGCGCCACGCGGCATGTACTGCTCGTTCAACGCCAGGGCGACGTCTTCAGGCTCGCCGTCATTGAGTGCGTAGTAGTAACCGGCAACGCCTTGCATTTCCGGGAACTCGCCGACCATCTCGGTGGCCAGGTCGCACTTGCACAGCAGGCCAGCGCGTGCGGCCAGGGCCGCATCGCCGCCAATACGCGGGGCGATGTAGGCCGCGAGCTTGGAAACCCGTACAGCCTTGTCGTAGACGCTGCCCAGCTTCTCCTGGAACACCACGTTCTGCAGGCGCAGGTTGAAGTCTTCGAGTTTCTGCTTCTTGTCTTGCTTGAAGAAAAACTCGGCATCGGTCAGGCGCGGGCGAACGACTTTCTCGTTACCGGCGATGATCTGCTGCGGGTCCTTGCTTTCGATGTTGGCCACGGTGATAAAGCGCGGCAGCAACTTGCCGTCCACATCCAGCAGGCAGAAATACTTCTGGTTGTCCTGCATGGTGGTGATCAGGGCTTCTTGCGGTACATCGAGGAAGCGCTCTTCGAACGAGCACACCAGCGGCACCGGCCACTCGACCAGGGCTGTCACTTCGTCGAGCAGGCTTGGCGGCACGATAGCCGTGCCTTCCTGCAAGCGGGCCAGCTCTTCGGTGCGTTTGCTGATCAGCTCGCGACGCTCGTTGGCATCCGCCAGCACATAGGCTGCACGCAGGTCATTGAGGTAATTGGCGGGCGAGGTGATGCGCACGTCTTGCGGGTGGTGGAAACGGTGGCCACGGGAGTCGCGACCGGCCTTCTGGGCGAGGATGGTGCAGTCGATGACTTGATCACCGAGCAGCATCACCAACCATTGGGTCGGACGTACGAACTCTTCCTTGCGAGCCCCCCAGCGCATGCGCTTGGGGATCGGCAGGTCGTTCAGGGAGTCTTCAACGATGGTCGGCAGCAGGCTGGCGGTCGGCTTGCCCTTGATGACCTGGCTGAAACGCAGTTTCGGGCCGCTCTGGTCGATCTCGCTCAGCTCGACGCCGCACTTCTTGGCAAAACCCAGGGCGGCCTGGGTCGGGTTGCCTTCGGCATCGAAAGCGGCCTGGCGCGGTGGGCCGTCGAGGTTGATGCTGCGGTCCGGCTGTTGGGTTTGCAGCGCGGTCAGCAACACGGCCAGGCGACGTGGCGCGGCATAGACTTTCTTCGCTTCGAATTTCAGGCCAGCGGTCTGCAGGCCTTTTTCGATACCGGCCAGGAAGGCGTCGGCCAGTGTGTTCAGGGCCTTGGGTGGCAGCTCTTCGGTGCCCAGTTCAACCAGGAAATCTTGAGCACTCATTGTGCAGCCTCCAGCTTAGCCAACACTTCATCACGCAAATCCGGGGTTGCCATCGGGAAGCCCAGCTTGGCGCGAGCCAGCAGGTAGGCTTGGGCGACAGAACGCGCCAGGGTGCGCACACGCAGGATGTATTGCTGGCGCGCGGTGACCGAGATGGCACGGCGAGCATCCAGCAGGTTGAAGGTATGGGAAGCCTTCAGGACCATTTCATAGCTTGGCAGCGGCAGCGGCTGATCCAGTTCGATCAGGCGCTTGGCTTCGCTTTCGTAGAAGTCGAACAACTCGAACAGCTTCTCGACGTTGGCGTGTTCGAAGTTGTAGGTGGACTGCTCCACTTCGTTCTGGTGGAACACATCGCCATAAGTCACTTTGCCGAACGGACCGTCAGCCCACACCAGGTCGTAGACCGAGTCCACACCTTGCAGGTACATGGCCAGGCGTTCCAGGCCGTAGGTGATCTCGCCGGTCACCGGGTAGCACTCGATACCGCCCGCTTGCTGGAAGTAAGTGAACTGCGTCACTTCCATGCCATTGAGCCAGACTTCCCAGCCCAGGCCCCAGGCGCCGAGGGTTGGCGATTCCCAGTTGTCTTCGACGAAACGGATATCGTGGACCAGCGGGTCCAGGCCGACATGCTTCAACGAGCCCAGGTACAGCTCCTGGAAGTTGTCCGGGTTTGGCTTGAGGACCACCTGGAACTGGTAGTAGTGCTGCAGACGGTTGGGGTTTTCGCCGTAGCGGCCGTCAGTCGGGCGACGACTGGGCTGCACATAAGCGGCGTTCCAGGTTTCCGGGCCGATGGCCCGCAGGAATGTTGCGGTGTGGAAAGTGCCGGCGCCTACTTCCATATCGTAGGGCTGAAGTACCACACAACCTTGCTCGGCCCAGTATTGCTGGAGGGCGAGGATCAAGTCTTGGAAGGTACGCACGGCTGGCGTAGGCTGGCTCACAAAATTCACCTGTTACTTGGGCTGCGATTTAAAGGGCGGGAGTATACCCGATTCGGCCCCGCCACCACTCCCTGGAGCCTTATGCCACGCTGCTTTTGGTGTTCTGAAGATCCGCTGTACATGGCTTATCACGATCAAGAGTGGGGAACGCCGCTGCGTGATGCGCAGGGATTGTTCGAGTTGCTTTTGCTCGAAGGGTTCCAGGCGGGCCTGTCCTGGATCACCGTTTTACGCAAACGCGAGCATTATCGAAAGGTCTTGTTCGGTTTTGATCCCCAACGCCTGGCGCAGTTGAGCGATGCAGAGATTGAGCAGTTGATGCTTGACCCAGGCATCGTGCGCAACCGTTTGAAACTCAATGCCACCCGGCGCAATGCGGCGGCCTGGCTGGCGCTGGAGGACCCGGTGGGGTTGCTCTGGTCGTTTGTCGACGGCGTGCCCAAGGTCAATCATTTCAAGGATCGCAGCGAAGTCCCGGCGATCACGCCACAGGCCGAGGCCATGAGCAAAGCCCTCAAGAAAGCCGGCTTCACGTTCGTCGGGCCGACCATCTGCTACGCGTTCATGCAGGCCTCGGGCATGGTCATGGACCACACCCAGGACTGCGACCGTTACGCGGACTGGGCCAACGCCGGGTAGAATGGCCGCTTTGCGCACCACACACGATCAGGAGTGACCTGTGGAAAAGTTAAAAGGCGCCTTGCTGGTAGGCGCTCTGCGGTTGTTTGCCCTGCTGCCCTGGCGCGCTGTCCAGGCCGTCGGCACGGCGATTGGCTGGATCATGTGGAAAACCCCCAACCGCTCCCGCGACACGGTGCGGATCAATCTGTCCAAATGCTTCCCGGACATGGACCCAGGCGAACGTGAAGCGCTGGTCGGTCGCAGCCTGATGGACATCGGCAAGTCCCTGACCGAAAGCGCCTGCGCCTGGATCTGGCCGGCCCAGCGTTCCATCGACCTGGTGCGCGAAGTCGAAGGCCTGGAAGTGCTGCAGCAAGCCCTGGCTTCGGGCAAAGGGGTGGTTGGCATCACCAGCCACCTGGGCAACTGGGAAGTGTTGAATCACTTCTATTGCAGCCAGTGCAAACCGATCATTTTCTACCGCCCGCCCAAGCTCAAGGCGGTGGATGAGCTGCTGCGCAAGCAACGTGTGCAGTTGGGCAACCGGGTGGCGGCGTCGACCAAGGAAGGCATCCTCAGTGTCATCAAGGAAGTGCGCAAGGGCGGCCAGGTGGGGATTCCTGCTGACCCGGAGCCGGCGGAATCGGCCGGGATCTTCGTGCCGTTCTTTGCTACCCAGGCGCTGACCAGCAAGTTCGTGCCGAACATGCTCGCGGGCCATAAGGCGGTCGGTGTGTTCCTGCATGCCCTGCGGCTGCCGGACGGCTCGGGTTACAAAGTGATCCTGGAGGCGGCGCCAGAAGACATGTACAGCACCGACACCGCCACGTCCTGCGCGGCGATGAGCAAGGTGGTGGAGCGCTATGTCGGCGCTTACCCGAGCCAGTACATGTGGAGCATGAAGCGCTTCAAGAAACGCCCGCCGGGTGAGGCGCGGTGGTACTGATACACGACTGATTCAAGGTCGATGCGAAACCAATGTGGGAGCGGGCTTGCTCGCGAATGCAGAGTCTCAGTCACTGAATGTGTAGCTGATACACCGCATTCGCGAGCAAGCCCGCTCCCACATTGGTGATCTCCATTCAGGTCTGGCGGTCGAGCTTCTTCAGGAACACGATCATCTCTTTTTCGGCCTGTTTGTCGCCATGGGCCTGGGCCGCTTCGATGCCCTTCTCCCAGGCTTGCCGTGCCGCGTCTTTATCGCCCAGCGCAGCGTGTGCCTTGCCCAACAGCTTCCACGCCGCTGAATACTTAGGATCGAACTCGACGCATTTTTGCAAATGCACCGCCGCCTGGGCGTTGTCCTTCAAGTCCAGATAACCCTTGCCCAGGCCAAAGCGCAGCAGTGAGTTATCCACACCCTTGGCGAGCATCTTTTCCAGCGACTCAAGCATACAAAGATCCTTGTAGGAGCCGGCTTGCCGGCGATGGCGCCATCACCGACGGCACAATCCACATCAAAAAAAGCTCAACCCCACGTGGAATAATTTCTCCACATCGCGGATATGTTTTTTATCCACCAGGAACAGAATCACATGGTCCCCAGCGGCGATCACCGTGTCGTCATGGGCGATGATCACTTCTTCATCCCGAATGATCGCGCCAATGGTGGTACCCGGCGGCAAGCCGATATCGCGGATCGCCCGGCCAATCACCTTGCTCGACTTGGAGTCGCCATGGGCAATCGCTTCGATGGCTTCCGCCGCGCCGCGGCGCAATGAGTGCACGCTGACGATATCGCCGCGCCGCACGTGGGCCAGCAAGGTGCCGATGGTGGCCAACTGCGGGCTGATGGCGATGTCGATATCGCCGCCCTGGATCAGGTCCACATAGGCGGGGTTGTTGATGATGGTCATCACCTTCTTCGCCCCCATTCGCTTGGCCAGCAGCGACGACATGATATTGGCCTCGTCGTCGTTGGTCAGGGCCAGGAAGATATCGGCGTCGGCGATGTTTTCTTCCATCAGCAGGTCACGGTCCGAAGCGCTGCCTTGCAGGACCACGGTGCTATCGAGGGTGTCGGACAAATGCCGGCAACGTGCCGGGTTCATCTCGATGATCTTTACCTGATAGCGGCTTTCGATGGCTTCGGCCAGGCGTTCGCCGATCTGCCCGCCGCCGGCGATGACGATGCGCTTGTAGTTTTCGTCGAGCCGGCGCATTTCGCTCATCACGGCACGAATGTTGGCCTTGGCGGCGATGAAGAATACTTCGTCGTCGGCTTCGATCACTGTGTCGCCCTGGGGCAGGATCGGCCGGTCGCGGCGGAAAATTGCGGCCACGCGGGTTTCCACATTCGGCATGTGTTCGCGCAGCTGGCGCAGCTGCTGGCCCACCAGCGGCCCGCCGTAGTAGGCCTTGACCGCCACCAGTTGCGCCTTGCCTTCGGCAAAGTCGATCACCTGCAACGCACCGGGGATTTCGATCAGGCGCTTGATGTAGTGGGTCACCACCTGCTCGGGGCTGATCAGCACGTCCACGGGGATCGCGTCGTTGTCGAACAGGCCGGCGCGGGTCAGGTAGGCCGCTTCACGCACCCGGGCGATCTTGGTCGGGGTGTGGAACAGGGTGTGGGCGACCTGGCAGGCAACCATGTTGGTCTCGTCACTGTTGGTCACTGCCACCAGCATGTCGGCATCGTCGGCCCCGGCCTGGCGCAGCACGGTGGGGAACGAGGCGCGGCCCTGGACTGTGCGGATATCCAGGCGGTCGCCCAGGCCGCGCAGGCGTTCGGCGTCGGTGTCGACCACGGTAATGTCGTTGGCTTCACTGGCCAAATGCTCGGCCAGCGTACCGCCGACCTGCCCTGCGCCGAGGATGATGATCTTCATCCGGTCACTCCCTTAAAAACCATTCAGCCGCGTGCAGCGGCAATCTTGATCAGTTTGGCGTAGTAAAAACCATCGTGTCCGCCTTCCTGCGCCAACAGCTGGCGGCCATGGGGCTGCTTGAGGCCCGCCGTGGTAGCCATGTCCAACTCCCGCGCGCCGCTGGTGCGCGCGAGGAAGGCTTCGATGACCTCGGTGTTTTCGGTCGGCAGGGTCGAGCAGGTGGCGTAGAGCAGGATGCCACCGACTTCCAGCGTCGGCCACAGTGCGTCCAGCAGCTCGCCTTGCAACGCGGCCAGGGAGGCGATGTCATCGGGTTGGCGGGTCAGCTTGATATCCGGGTGACGGCGGATCACGCCGGTGGCGGAACAGGGCGCGTCCAGCAGGATGCGCTGGAACGGCTTGCCATCCCACCAGGTGGCGGTATCGCGACCATCGGCGGCAATCAGCTCGGCGTCCAGGCCCAGGCGTGCAAGGTTTTCGCGCACCCGTACCAGGCGCTTGGCTTCCAGGTCGACGGCGACGACTCCGGCCAGGCCGGGCTCGACTTCCATGATGTGGCAGGTCTTGCCGCCTGGGGCGCAGCAGGCGTCCAGCACCCGCTGGCCCGGTGCCAGGTCGAGCAGGCCGGCGGCCAGTTGCGCCGCTTCGTCCTGCACGCTGATCCAGCCTTCGGCAAAGCCCGGCAGGCTGCGTACATCGCAGGCGGTCTCCAGCACGATTCCGTCCTGGCTGTACACACAGGCGCTAGCATTGATGCTGGCATCGGCCAGTAACGTGAGATAGGCATTACGGTGGTGATGGCGGCGATTGACCCGCAAAATCATCGGCGGGTGCGCGTTGTTGGCGGCACAGATGGCTTCCCACTGCTTGGGCCAGAACGCCTTGAGGGATTTTTGCAGCCAGCGTGGGTGTGCGGTGCGCACTACCGGGTCGTGTTCGAGCTCGGCCAGCAACCCCTCGCTTTCGCGCTGGGCGCGGCGCAACACGGCGTTGAGCAAGGCTTTGGCCCAGGGCTTTTTCAGCTTGTCGGCGCAGCCCACGGTTTCACCGATGGCGGCGTGGGCGGGCACCCGGCTGTAGAGCAACTGGTAGAGCCCCACCAGCAACAGCGCCTCGACATCGGCATCGGCAGCCTTGAACGGCTTTTGCAGCAGCTTGGCTGCCAGCGCCGACAGGCGCGGCTGCCAGCGGGCGGTGCCAAAGGCCAGGTCCTGGGTGAAGCCGCGATCACGGTCTTCGACTTTATCCAGTTGCACTGGCAACGAACTGTTCAGGGAAGCCTTGCCAGTTAGCACGGCGGCCAGGGCCTTGGCAGCGGCCAAACGCGGGTTCATCAAGCGTCCACTCCAAGAATGATACCGGGGGAAAATTTCTCACGGCGGCTGTTGAACAAATCGCTGAAGTTCAGCGCCTTGCCGCCGGGCAATTGCAAACGGGTCAGACACAGTGCCTGTTCACCGCAGGCCACCAGCAGGCCTTCCCTGCTGGCGCCGATGATTTCACCGGGCGCGCCGCTGCCTTCGGCCAGGGTGGCGGCGAGGACTTTCAAGGCTTCGCCATTGAGGGTGCTGTGGCAGATCGGCCACGGGTTGAAGGCGCGTACCAGGCGCTCCAGCTCCACGGCCGGGCGGCTCCAGTCGATGCGCGCTTCGTCCTTGTTCAGCTTGTGGGCGTAGGTGGCGAGGCTGTCGTCCTGTATTTCGCCTTGCAGGGTACCGGCGGCGAGGCCGGCAATTGCCGCGACCACCGCTGGCGGGCCCATCTCGGCCAGCCGGTCATGCAGGCTGCCGCCGGTGTCTTGCGCGGTGATGGGTGTGGTGACCTTGAGCAGCATTGGCCCGGTGTCCAGGCCGGCCTCCATGCGCATCACGGTCACGCCGCTTTCTGCATCACCGGCTTGCACCGCGCGCTGGATCGGCGCGGCTCCGCGCCAGCGCGGCAGCAGCGAGGCGTGACTGTTGATGCAGCCCAGGCGTGGGATATCCAGTACTGCCTGCGGGAGGATCAGGCCATAGGCCACCACTACAAGCAGGTCCGGTTTCAACGCGGCCAGTTCAGCCTGGGCCTCGGCGTTGCGCAGGGTCGGTGGTTGCAGCACAACGATGCCGTTTTCCAGCGCCAGTTGCTTGACCGGGCTGGGCATCAGTTTTTGCCCACGGCCGGCCGGGCGATCCGGCTGGGTATACACCGCGACGATTTCATAAGGGCTGGCAAGCAGGGCCTTGAGGTGTTCGGCGGCAAATTCGGGGGTGCCGGCAAAAACGATGCGCAGTGGCTCGGTCATGGGAAACGTCTCACAAAAGAAAAAGGCTTGCCGGAGCAAGCCTTTGGAGGAAGGGAATCAAGCTTGCTGGCGATGCTTCTTTTCCAGTTTCTTCTTGATCCGGTCGCGTTTGAGCGTGGACAGGTAATCGACAAACAGCTTGCCGTTGAGGTGGTCGCACTCATGCTGGATGCATACTGCCAGCAGGCCTTCGGCAATCAGCTCGAATGGCTTGCCGTCACGGTCCAGGGCCTTGATCTTGACGCGCAGTGGGCGTTCGACGTTCTCGTAGAACTCGGGCACCGACAGGCAGCCTTCCTGGTATTCGCCCATCTCGTCGGTCAGCGGCTCGAACTGCGGGTTGATGTACACCATCGGTTCGCTGCGGTCTTCGGACAGGTCCATGACCACCACGCGCAGGTGCACGTTGACCTGGGTCGCGGCGAGGCCGATGCCCGGGGCTTCATACATTGTTTCAAACATGTCATCGACCAGCTGACGAACCTTGTCGTCCACTACGGCCACCGGTTTGGCAATAGTGCGCAGGCGCGAGTCCGGGAATTCGAGGATGTTCAAAATAGCCATAAGCGTAATTGCTGCACATGTGAGGTAAAGGCAAATCGGCCTCGGGACAACCCGCACGACCGGTGTGAAACGCTCGCAGGCCGCGAAGGCCAAGGCATTTCACGCGAACCGACATAATAAAGGAGATTGCCCCCATGAGGAAATCGCTACTCGTCTTCAAAACGAGCCGACGGGTTGAGCGGCAGTGACCCGTTGCAATTATTAGCCTGCTACAGAAGTTACCAACAGAGTTATCCACAGCTTGTTCCTGATCAAGGATGATCATATGTCAGCAATCCATCGCCCGGATATTTCCCCCGCCGAACTGGAAGCCCGCCTGCGTTTGCACCGTATGCCGGAGCTGGGGCCCAAGCGTTTCAAAACACTGATCGAGGCCTTTGGTTGCGCCTCGAAAGCCATTGGTGCCCCGGCCAGTGCCTGGCGTTCCCTGGGGTTGCCTACGGCCTGCGCCGAGGCCCGGCGCAGCGTGCCAGTGCGCGATGGCGCCAGCGTTGCATTGGCCTGGCTAGAGCGTGCGGGCCAGCATTTGCTGATGTGGGACCAGCCCGATTACCCCGCCTTGCTGGCCGAGTTGGACGATGCGCCACCCTTGTTGTTCGTGGCCGGCAACCCCGCGATCCTGGAAAAGCCGCAGTTGGCCATGGTCGGCAGCCGCCACGCTTCCCGACCCGGGATCGATACGGCGGCGGCCTTTTCCCGCAGTCTGGCGAGTGCTGGTTTTGTCATCACCAGCGGCCTGGCCCTGGGTATCGATGGGGCTGCGCATCAGGCGGCATTGGATGTCGGGGGGCAGACTGTCGGGGTGTTGGGCACCGGCCTGGAAAATTTTTATCCACAGCGCCACCGCCGGCTTGCCGAGGCGATGATCGCCCAGGGCAGCGCGGTGGTTTCCGAGTTCCCGTTGGACGCCGCTCCCCAGGCCGGCAACTTCCCGCGACGCAACCGTATTATCAGCGGCCTGTCCCTGGGGGTGCTGGTGGTGGAAGCCAGCGTCGCCAGCGGATCGCTGATCACCGCACGGCTGGCGGCCGAGCAGGGGCGCGAGGTGTATGCGATACCGGGGTCGATTCATCATCCGGGTGCCAGGGGCTGTCACCAGTTGATTCGTGAGGGGGCGGTGTTGGTGGAAACCATCGAACACATTCTTGAAGGGCTGCGCGGTTGGCAGGCGTTGTCGCGGCCCGCGCCGGTGGCGGTGCCCCACCCGCTGGTGGCGCTGTTGCACGCGGCACCCCACACCAGCGAAGGCTTGGCCATTGCCAGCGGCCAGAGTCTTTCCCAGGTGCTGGCGAGCCTCACCGAACTGGAGTTGGAGGGCCGGGTGGTTTGCGAAAGTGGTCGCTGGCTTGCGCGCAGTTAGGTTTTGTAACGAAGATCGGTAAACTGCGCAGAGCTTTAGTCCGGAGAGTGAGTAATGGTCAACAGGTGGCGTGTGCAAGAAGCCGCACGAGAAGTTCGCGCAGGCGCGGTGATTGCCTATCCGACCGAGGCCGTGTGGGGCCTGGGCTGCGACCCGTGGAACGAGGAGGCGGTGGATCGCTTGCTGGCGATCAAGGGCCGTTCGGTGGACAAAGGCTTGATCCTGGTCGCCGACAATATCCGGCAATTCGACTTTCTTTTCGAAGACTTCCCCGACACCTGGATCGACCGCATGGCCAGCACCTGGCCGGGGCCCAATACCTGGCTGGTGCCCCACCAGGATCTGCTGCCTGAATGGATTACCGGTAAGCACGACACCGTGGCACTGCGGGTCAGCGATCATCCACTGGTGCGGGATTTGTGTTCATTGGTGGGGCCGTTGATCTCCACCTCGGCCAACCCTCAGGGCCGGCCAGCGGCGCGCACGCGGATCCGGGTGGAGCAGTATTTCCGTGGGCAGGTGGATTGTGTGTTGGGCGGCAGCCTGGGCGGGCGCAAGAACCCTAGCTTGATTCGGGATCTGGCGACTGGCGAGGTTCGTCGCCCGTCCTGAGACCGTGGTGGTGCCATCGCGAGCAAGCCCGCTCCCATATTGGAATGCGATCAACCTGTGGGAGCGGGCTTGCCCGCGATAGCAACCTTCCAGACAACCCAGCGCTTACGGCATCAAAATGGTCGACCCGGTGGTGCGCCGCCCCGACAACTCAATCTGTGCCTTCGCCGCCTCCGCCAGGGAATAACGCTGGTTGATATCAATCCGTACCTTGCCACTGGCGATCATGCCAAACAGGTCATCGGCCATGGCCTGCAGGTTCTGCGGATTGTTGGCGTAGGTCGCCAGTGTTGGGCGGGTGACATACAACGAGCCTTTGGCGGAGAGAATGCCCAGGTTGACGCCCTCCACCGCACCCGACGCATTACCGAAACTCACCAACAGGCCACGGGGCGCCACGCTGTCCAGCGAGGCAAGCCAGGTGTCCTTGCCGACGCCGTCGTACACCACCGGGCATTTCTTGCCATCAGTCAGTTCCAGCACCCGTTGTGGGACATTTTCCTTGCTGTAGTCAATGGTTTCCCAGGCACCGAGGGATTTGGCCAGGGCGGCTTTTTCCGGCGAACTGACCGTACCGATCAGCTTCACGCCCAGGGCCTTGGCCCATTGGCAGGCCAGGGAGCCGACGCCACCGGCGGCGGCATGAAACAGGATGGTTTCACCGCCTTTGAGCTCATAGGTCTGGCGCAGCAGGTACTGCACGGTCAGGCCCTTGAGCATGGCGCCAGCGGCCTGCTCGAAGCTGATCGCGTCTGGCAGATGCACCAGGTTGGCCGCTGGCAGCACATGTAACTCGCTGTAGGCACCCAGCGGGCCGCTGCCGTAGGCCACCCGGTCGCCGACCTTGAACTGCGTGACTTCGCTGCCCACCGCATCCACCACGCCAGCGCCTTCCGCGCCCAGGCCCGAGGGCAAGGCTGGCGGTGCATACAGGCCACTGCGAAAATACGTGTCGATGAAGTTCAGGCCAATGGCCTTGTTGCGCACCCGAACCTGCTGTGGGCCGGGCTCTGCTGGCGTGTAGTCCACATACTCAAGTACTTCGGGGCCGCCATGGGCGCTGAACTGGATACGTTTGGCCATCTGCTCTCTCCTCAAGTCTGTTTCGCCAAAGGCTCCTATCGGACTCCTATGCATGATCTTCGTCAACTGTGGCAGCGGCTGGCGCGGTGGTATCCTGTGCGCCCATTTGCCGCCGAGGCCCAACGGCCTCGCGTAGCTTTGCCCGATTCAAGGTGATGCCATGACTACCCGCACCGAGGCTGTAAAAGCCTACCTGCTCGACCTGCAAGACCGCATTTGCAGCGCCCTGGAAACCTTCGAGGCGGATACGCGCTTTATCGAAGACGCCTGGACCCGCCCGGCCGGTGGCGGTGGCCGCACGCGGGTGATCGAGAACGGCGCGGTGATCGAGAAAGGCGGCGTCAACTTTTCCCACGTATTCGGCAGCGGCCTGCCACCGTCCGCCAGCGCCCACCGCCCAGAGCTCGCCGGTCGCGGTTTTGAAGCCCTCGGTGTGTCGCTGGTGATCCATCCGCATAACCCGCATGTGCCGACGTCCCACGCCAATGTGCGATTTTTCATCGCCGAGAAAGCAGGCGAAGAGCCGGTGTGGTGGTTCGGTGGCGGCTTCGACCTGACGCCCTACTACGGCAACGAAGAAGACTGCATCCACTGGCACCGCGTGGCCGAGCAGGCTTGCGCGCCGTTTGGCGCGGATGTCTATTCGCGTTACAAGGCCTGGTGCGACAGCTACTTCCACATCAAGCATCGCAACGAACCCCGGGGTATTGGCGGTCTGTTCTTCGATGACTTGAACGAGTGGGACTTCGACACCTGCTTCGCCTTTATGCGCGCCATTGGCGATGCCTACATCGACGCCTACCTGCCGATCGTGCAGCGTCGCCAGGCGATGGCCTATACCGAACAGCAGCGGCAATTCCAGGAATTTCGTCGCGGGCGCTACGTGGAATTCAACCTGGTCTACGACCGTGGCACGTTGTTTGGCCTGCAATCGGGCGGGCGTACCGAGTCGATCCTGATGTCGCTGCCACCGCAAGTGCGCTGGAGCTATGACTGGAAAGCCGCCGCCGGCAGCGAAGAAGCGCGCCTGACCGACTACTTCCTGCAAGACCGTGACTGGCTCGGCCTTGCTGCGCCCCAGGCGGCCAACTGATGGACCGCTATGTGGTGTTCGGCAACCCCATCGGCCACAGCAAATCGCCACTGATCCATGGCCTGTTTGCCGAGCAGACCGGCGAGGCGCTGGACTACAGCACCCTGCTGGCGCCGCTTGAGGATTTCACTGGCTGTGCCCGGGCGTTTTTCCTGCAAGGGCGCGGTGCCAACGTCACCGTGCCCTTCAAGGAAGAAGCCTACCGCCTGGCCGACACCCTGACCGAGCGCGCGCAACGCGCAGGCGCGGTGAACACCCTGAGCAAGCTGGCCGATGGCAGCCTGCTGGGCGATAACACCGACGGTGCCGGCCTGGTGCGCGACTTGACCGTCAATGCCGGCTTGAGCCTGGTGGGCAAACGCATCCTGCTGCTCGGTGCCGGTGGCGCGGTGCGCGGGGCGTTGGAGCCGCTGCTGGCGCAACAGCCCGCCTCGTTGGTCATCGCCAACCGCACCGTGGAAAAAGCCGAGCGGCTGGCCGAGTTGTTCGATGACCTGGGGCGGGTCTGCGCCAGTGGTTTCGATTGGCTGAGCGAGCCGGTCGACCTGATCATCAACGCCACTTCCGCCAGCCTGTCAGGCGATGTACCGCCGATTGCCAGCAGCCTGATCGAGCCGGGCAAGACGATTTGCTACGACATGATGTACGCCAAGGAACCGACGGCATTCTGCCGCTGGGCCACTGGACACCGTGCGGCGGTGGCGATGGATGGCCTGGGTATGTTGGTGGAGCAGGCGGCAGAAGCCTTCTACCTGTGGCGCGGCGTGCGGCCTGATTCGGCGCCGGTGCTGGCCGAGCTGCGGCGCCAGTTGGCCCTGTAATCGCGCCCCTGTAGAAGCCCGGCTTGCCGGCGATGGCGGCCTTGAGATCGCCATCGCCGGCAAGCCGGGCTCCTACACAAAAGCACTGTTCAGTCTTCAAAAAGAATCGGGCACTTGTCGGCCCCTTCCAGCTTTTTCAATTCTTCGACCACCTGCGGTCGCGCCCGGCGCAACGTCAGACTGCGCCCCAATCCGCGCAAACGGCGGGCTTCCTGGTGCAGCATCTCCACCCCGGAATAGTCGATAAAGTTGATCTGCTGTGCCTCGATCACCACCCGCTGGCCTTGCAGGCGCTGCAAGCGCACTTGCAGGTAATGGCTGGCGCCAAAGAAGATCGAGCCACCGACCCGCAGCACATCGTCTTCACCATCGCGCCACTGCTGTATCCGTGGCTGCGAGGTGCGCTTGAGGTAGAAGAACAGCGACGCCAGCACCCCGGCATAGATCGCCGTTTGCAGCTCCAGCAGCAAGGTGGCCAGGCATGTCAGGCCCATCACCACAAACTCTGCACGGCTGACCCGCCACAGTGCGCGAATGCCCCGATGATCCACCAGGCCCCAGCAGATCAGCAGGATGCTGGCGGCCATGCTCGGGATCGGGATGTGCGCAATCAACGCCGCGCCGAACAGCGCAAACAGCGCGACCCACAACGCAGAAAACACCCCGGCCAGGGGCGAACAGGCACCGGCTTCGTAACTCAGGCCCGAGCGGGTGAAGGAGCCGGCTGAGAGATAGCCGGAGAAAAATCCGCCGACGATGTTGGATAAGCCCTGGGCACGCACTTCCTGATTGGCGTCGAGCAACTGTTGCGAGCGCGCCGACAGCGAGCGGGCAATCGACAGGCTGGTCACCAGCCCCAGCATGCCCACCGCCACGGCGCTGGGCAGCAGGCGCAGGATCATGTCCAGGTCCAGTGGCAACGGGCTGAACGGCGGCAGTCGGCCAACAAACGTACTGACCCGCGCCACATGCCCGAACATCGCCGGCCACGCCCACATGACCAGGCTGCCCAGGGCCAGGGCAATCAACAAGCTCGGCCAACGCGGTGCGCAGTACTTGAGCAGCACGCCGACCAGCAAGGTGCCGAGCCCAAGGGCCAGTGACGGGCGATCCCACGCGCCGCCATGGTCGATCAGCGCCAGCAGGCTGTTGAACGCCG
This sequence comes from Pseudomonas fluorescens, assembly GCF_000730425.1. NCBI lineage: Bacteria > Pseudomonadati > Pseudomonadota > Gammaproteobacteria > Pseudomonadales > Pseudomonadaceae > Pseudomonas > Pseudomonas fluorescens. The sequence continues at coordinate 3,908,723 of NZ_CP008896.1, forward strand.
TGCCCTGGCTGGGCAGGTCGAGCCCCAGCAGGTTGGGCAACTGCCCCAGGGCGATGACCACCGCCGCGCCGAGGGTGAAGCCGAGCACGACGGAATGGGAGACGAAATTGACCAGTGCGCCAAAGCGAAGTATGCCCAGCAGCCATTGGAATACGCCGGCGAGCAACGTCAGCAACAGGATCAGGGTGATGTAGTCCTGCGAGCCGGGCACCGCCAGCGGGCTGATGCTGGCGTAGAGCACGATGGAAATCGCCGCTGTCGGGCCGCAGATCAAATGCCAGGACGAACCCCACAGGCAGGCGATCAGCACCGGGATGATCGCCGCATACAGGCCGTATTCGGGGGGCAGGCCGGCGATCAGGGCGTAGGCGATGGATTGCGGCAAGGCCAGCACGGCGCCGCTGAGGCCGACCAGCGCATCCCGGCCGACGCTGGTGCGGGTCTGGCGTGGCAGCCAGCGTAGGAATGGGAGCAGAGTGTGGGGCCGGGACATGGATCGCTCGAATTACTGTAGGAGCGAGCTTGCTCGCGAAGATGGGTAACGATAACGCGGGTCGTCTGAAAAAACGCGGCGTTTTCGAGTTCTTCGCCGGCAAGCCGGCTTCTACAGGGGGATAGGAAGATCTGTATGAGCTGGCTTGCCGGCGATAGGATCGCCGTGGTGTATCTGCTAAACCGAGGTGCCTGCATCGCAGGCAAGCCAGCTCCCACACAAGCCAGTGCACAACAGTGAAAGATGGCAATAGTTAGAGTTTGGCTCTGACCGCCGTCAATGCGTCCTGGCCATCGAGGGTTTCAACCCCTTCCAGCCACGTGTCCAATACCGCCGGGTTGGCCTTGATCCACGCCTTGGCCGCTTCGCTATTGCTGACCTTGTTATTCACCACCTCGGCCATGATGCTGTTCTCCATGTCCTGGGTAAACTTAAGGTTGGTCAGCAGCCTGGTCACATTCGGGCACGCTTGTGCATAACCTTTGCGCGTCAGGGTGTACACGCTGCCGGTGTCGCCGAAGTAGGCTTCGCCGCCCTTGAGGTAGCGCATCTTCAGTTGCACGTTCATCGGGTGCGGGGTCCAGCCAAGGAAGGTGACGAAACGCTCGCGCTTCGCTGCCCTGGACACTTCGGCCAGCATCGCCTGTTCGCTGGATTCGATCAGCTTCCACTGGCCAAGGTCGAAGTCGTTCTTCTTGATGATGTCCCGTAGCGACAGGTTGGCCGGCGCGCCGGAACCGATGCCATAAATCTTCTTGTCGAACTTGTCGGCAAATGTGTTCAGGTCGGCAAACTCACGTACGCCGGCCTCCCAGACATAGTCCGGCACTGCGAGGGTGAACTGCGTGCCTTCGAGGTTCCTGGCCAGTTGCACCACATCGCCATTGGCCACGAACTTGTCGTAGAAGCCCTGCTGCGCCGGCATCCAGTTGCCCAGAAACACATCCACCTGGCCATCCTTGAGCCCGCCAAAGGTGATCGGCACCGCCAGGGTATCGACCTTGGCCTTGTAACCCATGCCACTCAATAAAAAGCTGGCGATGGCATTGGTGGCGGCAATGTCGCTCCAGCCAGGGTCGGCCATCTTCACCGTTTCGCAACGGGCGTCGGCATACACGTTGGTAGCACTGAGCAGCAACAGGGCACTCACGACTGTGGATAACTTTTGCATGGCTTTCCCCTAACTGGATTTATTGGTTTTGGCAGGGTTGTGGATAACGTGCCTTGCGCTCCAGATCGTCGAGGTCGATATGGTTGCGCATGTACTGCTGGCTGGCGTCTACCAGCGGCTGGTGATCCCAGCTCTTGCGTTTGCCCACCGCCAGCGCCTCGTATACCAGGCGCCGGCGGCGCTGGCTGGCGAGCACTTGCTGGTGGATCGCGGGCATGTCCCATTTGGCCCGTGCCTCGGCCAGGAAGGCCTCGAACAGAGCGCGATGGGCCGGTGACTGGCTGAGTTCTTCCTGCTCTTGGGGGTCGTTGTGGACATCGAACAGCAGGCAGGGATCGTCCTCGCTGTAGATGAATTTGTAGGCGCCGCGGCGAATCATCATCAGTGGGCTGATGGTGCCTTCGGCCATGTATTCGCCAAACACCTCGTCATGCCCGCCCTGCCCTTGCAAGTGCGGGACCAGCGAGCGGCCATCCAGGGGCAGTTGCGGGTCCGGTTCGCCGCCGGCCAGTTCCACCAGGGTCGGCAACAGGTCGGCGGTGGACACCGCCGCGCTGACCCGCCCGGCCTTGAATTGCCCCGGTGCACTGACCAGCAGCGGCACCCGCGCGGCCATTTCAAACCAGTGCATTTTGTACCAGAGCCCGCGCTCGCCGAGCATGTCGCCGTGGTCGCCGGAGAACACGATGATCGTATCGTCGGCCAGGCCAGTGTCTTGCAGGGTTTGCAGGAGTTTGCCGACATTGCTGTCGATGTAGCTGCACGCACCGAAGTAGGCATGGCGTGCATCGCGGATCTTGTTCAGGGGCAGCGGCTTGTCCCACAGGTCGTAGACCTTGAGCAGGCGTTGGGAGTGTGGGTCCAGGTCGGCCTGGGCCGGTGTTGTCGGCATTGGGATGTCATTGTCGTCGTACAGATCCCAGAACGGCTTGGGAATGGTGTACGGGTCGTGGGGGTGGGTCATGGATACCGTGAGGCAGAACGGCTGGTCGCCGTCCTCGCGAATGTGGTCGAACAGGTATTGCTGGGCCTTGAACACCACCTCTTCGTCGAAATCCAGTTGGTTGGTGCGCACACAGGGGCCTGCCTGCAGCACCGACGACATATTGTGGTACCAACTGGGGCGCACGCCGGGCTCGTCCCAGTTCACCGCCCAGCCATAGTCGGCGGGGTAGATATCGCTGGTCAGGCGCTCTTCATAGCCGTGCAACTGGTCCGGCCCGCAAAAATGCATCTTGCCCGACAGCGCCGTGCGATAGCCGAGGCGGCGCAGGTAGTGGGCATAGGTCGGTACATCGGCGGGGAAATCCGCCGCGTTGTCGAAGGCGCCGATCTTGCTCGGCAACTGGCCGCTGACCAGGGTAAAACGCGACGGCGCACACAGCGGGCTGTTGCAGTACGCGGCATCGAATACCACGCCTTGGGCGGCGAGGCGGCTCAGGTTGGGCAGTTTGATCGGCGAAGGACCGTAGAACGGAAGCAACGGCGCGGCCATTTGATCGGCCATGATGAAAAGAATGTTCTTGCGCTTCATGGTTTCCCAGCATTCCATAGTCAATATTTATGCGATTGAGCATGCAGGCCATGGAAAACGTGGTAAAGCCCATGAAAAGCAATGTCTAGGATAAGTGCTGCTTATGTATAAAGCCCTGGGTCACCTGTCGCTGGATCTGCTGCGGGCCTTTGAAGCTGCTGCCCGTCATCGCAGTTTCACGGCGGCGGCGATGGAGCTGGGCACCACCCAGCCGGCCGTCAGCCAGCAGATCAAGCGCCTGGAAGAACAGTTGGCGGTGCGTCTGTTCGACCGCATCTACCGAGGCATCGAATTGACTGACGCGGGCGTGCTGTTGTTCGAGCATGTCCAGTCCGGGTTGCAGAGTATTGAGGCTGGCCTTGGGTTGATCACTCAACAGGACCAGCACGAAGTGTTGCAGGTGGCGACCGACTTCGCCTTCGCCGCGTACTGGCTGATGCCGCGCCTGCATCGCTTTCATGAGGCCAACCCGCAGGTGGATGTGAGCCTGGTCACCAGCGAGCGCAACCACGCCACCTTGCGCAGCGATATCGATGTGGCGGTGTTGTTTGGCGATGGACGTTTTCGCCAGGGCGACAGCCAGTGGTTGTTCAACGAGGAAGTGTTCCCGGTGTGCAGCCCGCAACTGCTCAAGGGCCGCACCACGCCGTTGTCGCTGCAAAGCCTGCAAGCGTTACCGCTGTTGCACCTGCGCCAGGAAAACAACAGCCAGTGGTTCGACTGGAACGGGGTATTTCGCGAACTGGGGATCAGCGCCGCACCGACGCCTGGGCCGCTGCGGTTCGACAATTACACCCTGTTGATCCAGGCGGCGATTGCCGGCCAGGGCGTGGCCATTGGTTGGCGCCACCTGGTGGATAACCTGCTGGAGCAGAAGTGGCTGTGCCGGCCGATTGGTGACACGGTGATCTCGCGCTTTGGGTATTACGTGGTATTGCCCCAGCGCAAACGGCGTGGGCAGTTGATCGGACGGTTTGTCGACTGGCTGGCGGCCGAGCAGGCCAGCAGCGCGCAGTCCCTGGTCGGGCTGGCCCCGCCGTCGATTGCGGTCTAGGATCGGCCGATCAACGAGTCCGGAGCCAGTCATGCAACGTATCAAGGGCTATCACGCCCATATCTACTTCGACGCCAGCACGATCGAGCAGGCGCGCAAGCTCTGTGAGGACGCGTCGGCCATCTTCCCGGTGCGCATGGGGCGCATGCATGAGCGCCCGGTAGGCCCGCACCCCGATTGGAGCTGCCAGTTGGCGTTCGACCCGCAGTACATTGGCGTGGCGCTGCCGTGGCTGGCGCTCAATCGCAACGGTTTGGTGGTGTTCCTGCACCCCGATACCGGCGATGACCTGAAGGACCACACTGAATACGCGATCTGGATGGGCGCCATGCGTCCGTTGGATCTGACGATTTTTTAAGCAGTTGCTGTCAGTTTAATCCTCACGTTCAGGTGCGAAGAATGGCACGTGGACGTGGGGATTTTCTTTATATTTTTCCACTATGTGGGATTGATATTTATATATTGAGATATTTTAAGCCTTAAGATTATAGTCGGCCATCTGCCACATTTCAGGTGAAGTGATGCCGGCGCAATTGATCGCGCTCGATTGGGGAACCAGTTCCCTTCGTGCCTATAAACTCGGCCCCGATGGCCAGGTCCTCGAACAGCGTTCGCTGGCGTCAGGGATCATGCATTTGCCCTGCGAACCGCGGCTGATTGCAGGCGTTTATTGCAGTGATGGGTTTGAGCTGGCCTTTGATGCCGCGTGCGGCGACTGGCTCGACGCCCAGCCCCATCTACCGGTGATCGCCTGCGGCATGGTCGGCAGCGCCCAGGGTTGGGGCGAGGCGCCCTATCGCAATACACCTGCCGACGTCGCCAGCCTGGGTCAGGCGCTGCATAAGGTGCGCAGCCTGCGTGGTGTCGATGTGCATATCGTGCCCGGCGTGATCGAACAGGTCGGTTTGCCCAACGTCATGCGTGGCGAGGAAACCCAGGTGCTCGGGGTGCTGGAGAGTCTGCCGGCCAGCGCGCCGTTATTGATCGGTCTGCCTGGCAGTCATTCCAAATGGGTCGAAGTGGTCGACGGCCGCATCACCCACTTCGATACCTTCATGACCGGTGAACTGTTTGCGGTGTTGAGCCAGCACAGCATTCTCGGGCGCACGCAAAAGATCGCCGGGCAGTTCCAGGCCGACGCCTTTGACCGAGGTGTGTACGTGGCGCTTTCAAAGGATGGCCAGCGCGGTGTGCTGTCGACCCTGTTCAGCGCCCGCACCCTGGGGCTGACGGCTGAGTTGGCTGCCGAGCAGCAGCCGGACTACCTGTCCGGCCTGCTGATCGGCCATGAACTGGCCGGCTTGCCCGACCGTACACGCAGCACACCGATCATCCTGGTGGGCGCCGTCGCCCTTTGCACCCGCTACCAACGTGCCCTCGCCCTGTGTGGTTTCCAGCATGCCAGCCTCGCGCAGCAAGCGACCGAGCGTGGCTTGTGGCAACTGGCGCTGGCCGCCGGGCTTACTCAACCCATGGAGGCCTGACATGCTCAAGCAAGCACTCACACAAAACGGCTTGATCGCGATCCTGCGGGGCCTGCGCCCGAATGAGGCTGGCGCTGTCGGCCAGGCGCTGTACCAGGCCGGGTTGCGGGTGATCGAAGTGCCGCTCAACTCGCCCGATCCCTACACCAGTATCCGCACTCTGCGTGAGACGTTGCCCGCCGATTGCCTGATCGGCGCCGGCACCGTGCTGACGGCCGAGCAGGTGGAACAGGTGAAGGCCGCCGGTGGCCAGGTCATCGTCATGCCCCACAGCGATGCCAAGGTGCTGCGCGCCGCAAAAGCCGCGGGCCTGTACCTGTCGCCTGGGGTCGCGACGCCCACCGAGGCCTTTGCCGCCCTGGCCGAAGGGGCCGATGTGCTGAAGCTGTTCCCGGCCGAGCAAATGGGCCCGGCGGTGGTCAAGGCCTGGCTGGCGGTGCTGCCGGCCGGCACCGTGCTACTGCCGGTGGGCGGGATTACCCCGGACAACATGCAAGTGTTCGTCGACGCCGGGGCCAAGGGTTTTGGCCTGGGCTCCGGGCTGTTCAAGCCCGGCATGACGATCGAGCAGGTGGCGAGCCGTGCCCAGGCTTATGTCGCTGCCTGGAACGCCTTGAACTGAGTGTGTTTGGCGCCCCAGGCGCTGCATCCGACAAGAGAGACAAGAAGATGAAAATCACCAAACTGACCACCTTTATCGTGCCGCCGCGCTGGTGCTTCCTGAAAGTGGAAACCGACCAGGGCGTGACTGGTTGGGGCGAGCCCGTGGTTGAAGGGCGCGCTCACACCGTGGCGGCTGCGGTCGAGGAACTGTCCGACTACTTGATCGGCAAAGACCCGCGCAATATCGAAGACATCTGGACCGTGCTGTATCGCGGTGGCTTCTACCGGGGCGGCGCGATCCATATGAGCGCCCTCGCCGGCATCGACCAGGCGCTGTGGGATATCAAGGGCAAGGCCCTCGGTGTGTCGGTCAGCGACCTGCTGGGCGGCCAGGTGCGAGACAAGATCCGCGTCTATTCGTGGATCGGTGGCGACCGTCCGGCCGACACCGCCCGTGCGGCCAAGGACGCCGTGGCCCGCGGGTTTACCGCCGTCAAGATGAACGGCACCGAGGAGCTGCAATTTCTCGACACCTTTGACAAGGTCGACCAGGCCCTGGCCAACGTCGCCGCCGTGCGCGACGCAGTCGGCCCGAATGTCGGCATCGGCGTGGACTTCCATGGCCGCGTGCACAAGCCCATGGCCAAGGTGCTGATGAAAGAGCTGGACCCGTACAAGCTGATGTTCATCGAAGAGCCGGTGCTGAGCGAAAACTACGAAGCGCTCAAAGAGCTGGCGCCTTTGACCAGCACCCCGATTGCCCTGGGCGAACGGCTGTTTTCGCGCTGGGATTTCAAGCGTGTGCTCAGTGAGGGTTACGTCGACATCATCCAGCCGGATGCGTCCCACGCCGGTGGCATCACCGAAACCCGCAAGATCGCCAACATGGCCGAAGCCTACGACGTAGCCCTGCACTGCCCTCTGGGGCCGATTGCCCTGGCGGCGTGCCTGCAACTGGACGCGGTTTGCTACAACGCGTTTATCCAGGAGCAAAGCCTGGGCATTCACTACAACGAGAGCAACGACCTGCTCGACTACGTGCGTGATCCGGGGGTTTTCGACTACGACCAGGGCTTTGTGAAGATCCCCAACGGGCCGGGGCTGGGGATCGAGATCAACGAGCAATACGTGATCGAGCGCGCGGCCATTGGTCACCGCTGGCGCAACCCGGTCTGGCGCCATGCCGATGGCAGCTTTGCCGAGTGGTGATCCCTGCCTGAAGACACGCAATCCCTGTAGGAGCTGGCTTGCCAGCGATAGCGGCACAACATTCAACATCGCTATCGCTGGCAAGCCAGCTCCTACAGGAGCGGTGTTCGCAGCCCCTGTCCTCAATAAACATAATAAGAGGCTCCTCCATGCACCCTGAAACCCTCACCGGGCAGGCGTCCCTAGTTACGCCCAGCCGCAAGCGTTACTTCATCATGGTCCTGCTGTTTATCACGGTGGTGATCAACTACCTGGACCGCAGCAACCTGTCGATTGCCGCACCGGCCCTGACCAGCGAGCTGGGTATCGATCCGGTGCAGGTGGGGCTGATCTTCTCGGCGTTCGGCTGGACCTACGCCGCCATGCAAATCCCCGGTGGCTGGCTGGTGGACCGGGTGCCGCCGCGCATTCTGTACACCGCAGCCCTGCTGTTGTGGTCGATTGCCACGGTGATGCTGGGCTTTGCCGCGAGCTTTATCGCGCTGTTTGTATTGCGCATGGCAGTGGGCGCCCTGGAAGCGCCGGCCTATCCGATCAACAGCCGGGTCGTCACCAGTTGGTTTCCCGAGCGTGAGCGCGCCACGGCCATTGGCTTCTACACCTCCGGGCAGTTCGTCGGGCTGGCGTTCCTCACCCCGGTGCTGGCCTGGTTGCAGCACCACTATGGCTGGCACATGGTGTTTATCAGCACCGGCGCGGTGGGCATCCTCTGGGCGCTGGTGTGGTACGCGGTGTACCGCGAGCCGCGCGACTTCAAGGGGGTCAACAGTGCAGAAATCGAACTGATCCGCGAAGGCGGCGGGCTGGTGGACCTGGATGCCCAAGCCGCCAAGCGCAAGGCACCCTTCAGTTGGGTCGACCTGGGCATTGTCCTGACCAAGCGCAAGCTGTGGGGCATCTACCTGGGGCAGTTCTGCCTGAACTCGACCCTGTGGTTTTTTCTGACGTGGTTCCCGACCTACCTGGTGAAATATCGCGGCATGGACTTCATCAAGTCCGGCCTGCTCGCTTCGCTGCCGTTCCTGGCGGCGTTTGTCGGGGTGCTGTGCTCCGGGCTGTTTTCCGACTGGCTGATCCGCCGTGGCGCCTCGGTGGGATTTGCGCGAAAGTTGCCGATCATCACAGGGCTGCTGATCTCCACGGCAATCATCGGTGCCAACTTCGTTGACTCGACCCCCTGGGTGATTGCGTGCCTGGCGGTGGCATTTTTTGGCAACGGCCTGGCGTCGATCACCTGGTCACTGGTCTCGACCCTGGCGCCAGCGCGGCTGTTGGGGTTGACCGGTGGGGTGTTCAACTTTATCGGCAACCTGGCGGCGATCACCACGCCCATCGTCATAGGCTTTCTGGCCACGGGCGACTCGTTTGCGCCGGCGATTACCTACATTGCAGTGCTGGCGCTGCTGGGGGCGCTGTCCTACATATTGTTGGTGGGCAAGGTCGAGCGTATCGAACTCTTGTAGGCGTGAGCTTGCTCGCGAAGCATCCGAGAGCGCCGGGTTCATCCAGGATGCACGCGTTAACGCTCACGCTTTTCGCGAGCAAGCTCGCTCCTACAGTTATTTACGGGCGTTGCGTACACCTTCTGACAGCGCCGCACACAGGCTCAACACCCCATCAATCGCTTGCTGGTCGTTGCTGGCGTTGGCGATATGGTCGATCAGCGCCGAGCCCACCACCACACCGTCCGCCAGGCGGGCGATGGCGGCGGCCTGTTCCGGGGTGCGGATGCCGAAGCCGATGCTGATCGGCAGGTCGGTATGCCGGCGCAGACGGCCAACGGCCTCTTCCACGTGTTCCAGGGTGGCGGCACCGGCACCGGTCACACCGGCCACCGACACGTAGTACACAAACCCGGAGCTGCCGTTGAGTACGGTGGGCAGGCGCGCATCATCGGTGGTGGGTGTGGTCAGACGGATAAAGTCGATGCCCGCGGCCTGGGCCGGGTCGCACAGTTCGCTGTTATGTTCCGGCGGCATATCGACCACGATCAGGCCATCGACGCCGGCCTCTTTTGCGTCACTGATAAAGCGTGGCACGCCATACATATGGATCGGGTTGAAGTAGCCCATCAGCACCAGCGGCGTATCGCTGTTGTCCTGGCGAAATTCACGGACCATCTGCAGGGTTTTCGCCAGGTTCTGCCTGGCGCCCAACGCACGGATGTTGGCCAGTTGGATCGCCGGGCCGTCGGCCATCGGGTCGGTGAAGGGCATGCCCAGCTCGATCACATCGGCGCCGGCTGCCGGCAGGCCCTTGAGGATTGCCAGGGAGGTGTCATACCCCGGGTCGCCAGCGGTGACGAAGGTCACCAGGGCGGCGCGGTTTTGTTCCTTGAGTTGCGCAAAGCGGGTTTGCAGGCGGCTCATCAGTGTTTCTCCTGCTTGGCGGTTTCCATATGGTGCATAACGGTCTGCATGTCCTTGTCGCCACGGCCCGACAGGTTGACCACCATCAGGTGATCCTTGGGCAGGGTTGGTGCACGTTTGAAGACTTCGGCCAGGGCGTGGGCGCTTTCCAGTGCAGGAATAATCCCTTCCAGGCGGCAGCATTTGTGAAAGGCGTCGAGGGCTTCGTCGTCGGTGACCGAGGTGTACTGGACGCGACCGATGTCGTGCAGCCACGCATGCTCAGGACCGATGCCGGGGTAATCGAGGCCTGCAGAGATCGAGTGGGCGTCGATGATCTGGCCGTCGTCGTCTTGCAACAGGAAGGTACGGTTGCCGTGGAGCACGCCCGGTACGCCGCCATTGAGGCTGGCGGCGTGCTTGCCGGTTTCGATGCCGTAGCCGGCGGCTTCAACACCGATGATTTGCACACGGGTGTCATCGAGGAACGGGTGGAACAGGCCCATGGCATTGGAGCCACCGCCGATGCACGCGACCAGGCTGTCTGGCAGGCGGCCTTCCTGGGCTTGCAGCTGGGTGCGGGTTTCCTTGCCGATCACGGCCTGGAAGTCGCGCACCATCGCAGGGTACGGGTGCGGGCCGGCCACGGTGCCGATCAGGTAGAAGGTGCTGTCGACGTTGGTCACCCAGTCGCGCAGGGCTTCGTTCATGGCGTCTTTGAGGGTGCCGGTGCCGGCCACCACCGGGATCACCTCGGCCCCCAAAAGCTTCATGCGGAACACGTTGGCCTGCTGGCGCTCGATGTCGGTGGTGCCCATGTAGATCACACATTGCAGGCCAAAGCGCGCGGCGACGGTGGCGGTGGCCACGCCGTGCATGCCGGCGCCGGTCTCGGCGATGATGCGCTTTTTGCCCATGCGCCGTGCCAGCAGGATCTGGCCGATGCAGTTGTTGATCTTGTGCGCGCCGGTGTGGTTCAGCTCTTCGCGCTTGAGGTAGATCTTGGCGCCGCCGCAGAACTCGGTCAGGCGTTCGGCGAAGTACAGCGGGCTTGGGCGTCCGACGTAGTCGCGCTGGAAGTAGGCCAGTTCTTCATTGAAGGCCGGATCGATCTTGGCCGCTTCGTATTCGCGGGCCAGATCAAGGATCAACGGCATCAGGGTTTCCGCCACGTAGCGACCGCCGAACGCGCCAAACAGGCCATTGGCGTCAGGGCCGTTGCGTAAATCGGTCTGGGACTGAGTCATGGGACGCTCCAGGAAGAAGAGTTGGAAAAGGCAATGACGGCCACTCTACCCCTGACGTCGGAGCGTGAAAACCGATAAGATCGCCGCAACCTGTCAGGAAAACTCACAGATGAGCCGAGACCTTCCGCCGCTCAATGCCCTGCGAGCATTTGAAGCCACTGCCCGCCTCAACAGCGTCAGCCAGGCTGCCGAGCAATTGCATGTGACCCACGGTGCCGTCAGCCGACAGCTGAAGGTACTGGAAGAACACCTTGGGGTGAATCTTTTCGTCAAGGATGGACGTGGCATTAAACTCACAGATGCCGGCGTGCGGTTGCGCGACGCCAGTGTTGAAGCGTTCGAGCGCCTGCGGGATGTGTGTAGGGCGTTGACCCAGAGCAGCGCCGACGCGCCATTTGTCCTCGGCTGTTCCGGCAGCCTGCTGGCGCGCTGGTTTATTCCACGGCTGGGGCGCTTGAATGCCGACTTGCCGGATTTGCGCCTGCACCTGTCGGCGGGCGAAGGCGACCTTGATCCAAGGCGACCTGGCCTGGACGCCCTGCTGTTGTTTGCCGAGCCGCCATGGCCTGCGGATATGCAGGTATACGAACTGGCCAGTGAGCGAATCGGTCCGGTGATGAGCCCGCACTTTGCCCATTACCAAGCCCTGCACCAGGCGCCAGCGCAGGCGCTGCTGGGCGAAGCGCTGTTGCACACCACATCGCGCCCGCAAGCCTGGCCCAACTGGGCCCAGCACCATGGCATCGAGCCCGGCGCGTTGAAGTACGGCCAGGGGTTTGAGCATTTGTATTATTTGCTGGAGGCGGCCGTGGCTGGCCTGGGGGTGGCGATCGCCCCGCAACCGCTGGTGGCGGAGGATGTGCGTGCCGGTCGCCTGGTTGCACCGTGGGGCTTTAGCCAAACCCCGGCGCAACTGGCGTTGTGGCTACCCAAGCGCGCCGCGGATGGGCGCGCCCGGCAGCTGGCGCAATGGCTCAAGGCTGAGCTGGCGCGCCAGCCGGTTTAGTCACCGCGTTTGCACAGCAGGTAGGCCGCCAGCAGGCCCAGTGCGCCAACGGCAACGCCGGCGGTGGTCCACGGGTGTTCCTGCGCATAGTCACGGGTGGCAGCCCCGGTTTCGCGGATTTTCACTTTGCTTTCTTCGTAGGCGTCGCTGATCAGGTGACGGGAATGCTTGAGGGCATTTTCGGCATTGCTTTTGAGGGCCTTCAGGGTTTTGCGCGACTCGTCAGACGCATCGTCCTTGAGGCTCTCAAGGGATTTGAGCAGGCTCGAAATCTCGGCTTCCATGCTTTCCAATGACGCTTTGCGTAAAGAGGTGTTGGCCATGTGGGCTCTCCTGGAGTGAATGAGTGGCGTGTGTTGATTCCGACTGCGGGGGGTTCAGAAAGTGCAGTAAATCTGAACTTTCATGTGAGAAGGGTCGCCAGAAGCAGTACGAAGAATCACTGCTAGGCTGTATTCAACGACCCAGGAGAACGCTCATGTCTGATCATCACACCTACAAGAAAGTCGAATTGGTGGGTTCCTCGCCAACCAGCATCGAGGACGCCATCAACAATGCCCTGGCCGAGGCCAGCAAGAGCATCAAGCACCTGGAGTGGTTCGAGGTGACCGAAACCCGTGGTCATATCAAGGACGGCAAGGCCGCGCACTTTCAGGTGACCCTCAAGGTGGGCTTTCGTATTGCCAATAGTTGAGGCGGGTGGTTGAACTTGCACGCTGGCCGATTGCCATAACCTGCGCTACACCTTTTGGGCGCCGATGTTCGATGTGTCGGCGTACATTTTTTGATCAGCGCAAGGAACGTAACGGATGAAAAAGTTTCTGTTAGCGGTAGGTTTGTTGAGCCTGGCAGGTACAGCCCTGGCGGCTGGCAAGCCGTGTGAAGAGCTGAAAAGCGAAATTGCAGCGAAAATCGACGGCAATGGCGTGCCGGCTTATTCGCTGGAGGTGGTAGATAAGGGCGCTGCGCCCGAAGGTTACACCGTTGTTGGTAGTTGCGAAGGGGGCACCAAGGACATCGCGTACAAGCGCGGGTGATCCCGTGGTAGCAATCAAGTGTAGGAGCTGTCGAGCCTCTTCAAGGCTCGACAGCTCCTACAGGGGTTTAGCCCTTCATCACCTGTGCCAGCAACTCGTAGGAATGAATCCGATCAGCATGCTCGTACACATCACAGGTAAAGATCAGTTCATCGGCTCCCGTTTGTTCGATCAACACCTCCAGCTTGGCGCGAATCTTCGCCGGGCTTCCCACCATCGCCAGTCCTAGGAAACTCCCTACTGCGTCCTTCTCGTGGGGCAGCCACAGGCCGTCCATGCTGTCGACCGGCGGACGCTGCACCAGGCTTTGCCCGCGCATCAGCGCGAGGATCCGTTGGTAGACCGAGGTGGCCAGGTAATTGGCCTGCTCATCGGTATCCGCGGCCACCAATGGCACGCCGAGCATCACGTAGGGCTTGTCGAGTACAGCCGAAGGCTTGAAGTGATTGCGATAGACGCGAATCGCCTCATGCATCATGCGCGGTGCGAAATGGGAAGCGAAGGCGTAGGGCAACCCGCGCTCACCGGCCAGTTGGGCGCTGAACAGGCTGGAACCGAGTAGCCATACCGGGACGTTGGTGCCGGTGCCCGGTACCGCAATCACCCGTTGATCGGGCGTGCGTGGACCCAGGTAGGCCATCAATTCGGCCACATCCTCCGGGAAGTCATCGGCACTGCCGGAGCGCTCGCGACGCAGGGCGCGTGCGGTCATCTGGTCGGAGCCGGGCGCGCGGCCCAGGCCCAGGTCGATACGGCCGGGGTACAGGCTTTCCAGGGTGCCGAACTGTTCTGCGATCACCAGCGGTGCATGATTGGGCAGCATCACGCCGCCTGCGCCGACCCGGATGGTCGAGGTGCCGCCGGCCAGGTAGCCCAGCAGTACCGAGGTCGCGGAGCTGGCGATGCCATCCATATTGTGGTGCTCGGCCACCCAGAAACGGGTGTAGCCGAGTTTTTCCACGTGCTGGGCCAGGTCCAGGGAATTGCGCAGCGACTGCGCCGGGCTGCCATTGGCGCGCACCGGTACCAGGTCGAGGGTCGAGAACTTTACATCGGACAGTGGTTTCATTAAGCCTGCTTCTCCATAGGGGCGCAGGCTTGTGACGAACCAAAACCTGCCGCTTCATGTGCATGCTGTATGCAATGTGGGCATATACCCGAGATTCAATAGGCGCTGCGAAAATTCCTACTTGTGCGCTGGGTTTTTCCGATGGTGTGAACTTTGCCAGAGGTTCTATCCTCAGAACTTTACTGATGCACAACCACTACTTGGGAGAACGCTATGAGTATCGTGAAAAAAGCCTCTGCACATTGGGAAGGCGACCTGAAAACCGGCCTGGGCTCCATCTCGACCGAAACCGGCGTATTGCGCGAAGCTCCCTACGGCTTCAAGGCCCGTTTCGAAGGCGGCAAGGGCACCAACCCCGAAGAATTGATCGGCGCGGCCCATGCCGGCTGCTTCTCCATGGCCTTTTCCATGATTCTCGGCGATGCCGGGCTTAAGGCCGACAGCATCGACACCCAGGCTGAAGTGACCCTGGACCAGGTGGACGGCGGTTTTGCGATTACCGCAGTCCACCTGATCCTCAAGGCCAAGATCCCTGGCGCGAGCCAGGCGCAGTTCGATGAGTTGAGCAAAAAGGCCAAGCAAGGATGCCCGGTGTCCAAAGTCTTGAACGCCACCATCACTCTGGATGGCACCCTCATCAACTGATCTGTGCAGGTCCAATGTGGGAGCGGGCGTGCCCGCGAAGGCGATGGGTCAGGCAACAAATGTATTGGCTGACACACCGCCTTCGCGAGCAAGCCCCCTTCCACATTTTGTTGTGCGTTAAATCAGAACTCGCGTTTCGCAAATGTGGTCTCATACCCATGCAGCCTTTGGCGCACACCCGTGCGCAGCGCATTTAGGGAGCTCCACCCATGAAACGTTTTGCCTTGGCGATTATCTGCGGTGCTTTGGCCACATCGGCCCTGGCCGCGCCGAAAGACTGTGAAGAGCTCAGGAAAGAGATTGAGGTCGGCTTACAGGCCAAGGCGATCCCGTCCTACACACTGGAAATCATCACTGCCGAAGAAGCCAAGAATCATGACGAAGCCATGATCGTCGGCTCCTGCGAAAACGGCACCAAGCGCATCATCTACCAGCGCAACGACGACTGATCAAGGAATGCAGTTGACGCTGCGTTCTTCTGCCAGCAACTGACGTGCGGCGTCATACAGCCGGATATTCGGGGTAAAGCCCAGCGAGCGCCCTTCCAGGCGATAGCGCTGGCCGGCCTCGAACCGGTCGTATTGCAGGGTGATAAAACACGTGCGCTCCTGGGGCTGGTTCAGCCCGCCCCCCAGGCCCGCGCCGGCATACACTTCAAAGTCAAAACGCACCATCAACTCGTGACTGCCCGGTGGCACCTGGAAGTAGCGCCCATCGTCGAGGGCTTTGCCGTCCAGGCGCTGCGCCATGATCAGCTTGGCGCTCGGCGTCGGGGTGGCGAAATCCACCCAGGCCTGCTGCGGATCCGCCGGCGGGATCGGGGTGGAGGCGCAGGCGCTGAGAAAAATCGCCGCCAAGGGAAGCAGGAGCTGACGCATAGTGGGCACTCAACCGTAGGAATGGAATGAGCATACCTGCTGCAAGCCAGTTAGTCTGGCAGGCCTATGACTGTGGAGCGGTTTGAAATGGTGCGGCGTTTATTGGCGGGGCTGACCTGTCTCTTGCTCGGCGGCTGCTCCAGTGTCAGCTATTACAGCCAACTGGCCAGCGGTCAATGGCAACTGCTGCAGGCACGAGAGCCGGTGGCCAAGGTGATCGCCGATCCGGCACGGCCACAAGTGTTGCGTGACCATTTGGCGCAATCCCAGAAGGCGCGCGCCTTCGCCAGCCAACAGCTGCAACTGCCCGACAACCAGAGCTACCGCCTGTACGCCGATATCGGTCGGCCGTACGTAGTCTGGAATGTCTTTGCTACATCAGAGTTTTCCCTGTTACCCCAGAACCATTGCTTTCCGATCGCCGGCTGCGTGGCCTATCGCGGTTATTACACTCAGGACGCGGCACGGGGCGAGGCGGCCTTGTTGCAACTGCGTGGCATGGATGTGTCGATTGGCGGGGTCGAGGCCTATTCCACCCTGGGCTGGTTCAATGACCCGATCATGAGTTCGATGATGCGCTGGGGTGAGGAGCGCTTGGCCACGGTGATTTTTCACGAGCTGGCGCACCAGCGTTTTTATGTAAAGGACGATACCGAGTTCAATGAGTCGTTTGCCACCTTTGTCGAACAGGAAGGTACCCGGCAATGGCGCGCGGCCCGTGGCCTTGGGCCTGCGAGCGAATCGACCTTGAAGCAGCGCGACCAGTTCATCCAACTGATCCTCGACACCCGTAATCGCCTGGAGCGCCTGTATGCACAGCCATTGGCCGCAGATGCCATGCGCCGGGCCAAGGCGGCCGAATTCGAGCGTTTGCGCCGTGATTACCGGCAACTGCGCGACAGCCAGTGGGCCGGCGACCAGCGTTATGACGCCTGGATCAATCAGCCGCTGAACAATGCGCGGTTGTTGCCGTTTGGTTTGTATGACCAGTGGGTGCCGGCGTTTGCGGCGCTGTTTCGCCAGGAGGGCGGGGATTGGCTGAGGTTTTACGGTGCCGTGGAGCAGTTGGGGCGGTTGCCGGTGGAGCAGCGCAAATCGACGTTGCGGCAGTTGGAAGGGCATGATCGTCAGGGCCCCATCGCGGGCAAGCCCGCTCCTACATTTTGATTGGTGAACACCGTCCAATGTGGGAGCGGGCTTGCCCGCGATAGCGACCTCAAGCCCGCCGCAAAAACGCCTGATGCATCTCGTCCAATGTCTGAAAATGCCAGCGCGGCTGTTCGGCACTCAACTCTTCAAGGCTGCCAAATCCATACCCCACCGCTGCCGCATCCAACCCGTTGCTGCGTGCACCGATCAGGTCGTGCTTGCGGTCGCCGATCATCAAGGTGCTGGCCGGGTCCAGGCCTTCCTCGCGCATCAAATGAGCGATCAGTTCGACCTTGTTGGTGCGGGTGCCGTCCAGCTCACTGCCGTAGATCACCTTGAAGTGCTTGGCGAAATCGAAATGCCTGGCGATCTCCCGGGCAAATTCCCACGGTTTAGAGGTGGCCACATACAGCTGGCGCCCCTGGCCATTCAATGCCTCCAGCAATGGCATGACGCCGTCGAACACCCGGTTTTCATAGAGCCCGGTGACCTTGAAACGCTCGCGGTAAAAATTCACCGCCTCCCAGGCGCGGGCTTCGTCGAAATCGTAGAACTGCATAAAGGCCTGCAACAGCGGCGGGCCGATAAAGTGTTCCAGTTTGCTCAAGTCCGGCTCATCAATGCCCAGCTTGGCCAAGGCGTACTGGATCGAGCGGGTGATGCCTTCCCGTGGGTCGGTCAGGGTACCGTCCAGGTCAAATAGAACCGTTTGGTAATCCAGGGTCATTGGTCGAATCCTTCTGCCAGGTGCAGGTCCTTGAGCTTCACGTAGTTCGCGGCGCTGTAGGTGAAAAAGGCGCGTTCTTTGTCAGTCAGTGCGCGGACTTGTTTAACCGGGCTGCCCACATACAAAAAACCGCTTTCAAGTGTCTTGCCCGGCGGCACCAGGCTGCCGGCGCCGATGATTACATCGTCTTCAACCACCGCGCCGTCCATCACAATGCTGCCCATGCCGATCAGGATGCGACTGCCCACGGTGCAGCCATGCAGCATGACTTTATGGGCGATGGTCACATCGTCACCGATCAGCAACGCAAAACCGTCGGGATTGAAGGGGCCGGCGTGGGTGATGTGCAGCACGCAGCCGTCCTGCACACTGGTGCGCGCACCGATGCGGATGCGGTGCATGTCGCCGCGAATCACCGTCAGCGGCCAGACAGAACTGTCGGCGCCGATTTCAACATCGCCGATCACCACCGCCGAAGCATCGACGAAAGCCCCGGCGCCGAGGGTTGGCGTGTGATTCTGATAGGTGCGAAGGGTCACGATAGCCTCTCTCTGTTTGGTTGATAGCTGCGGTGGACGTTGATTGTAATTAAGATGGCCCCATCTTTGTCTTACCTGTTTCTTCAGCCAAGGTGCCAACCGTGAGCGCGAACAATCCTCTTTTGCAGTCCTACGACCTGCCGCCGTTCTCGGCGATCCGTGCCGAGCACGTCCAACCGGCCATCGAACAGATCCTGGCCGACAACCGTGTCGCCATCGAAGGCATCCTGCAAAGCCAGGGTAAAAATCCGACCTGGACCGGCCTGGTCCTGGCCATGGATGAACTCAACGACCGCCTGGGCGCCGCGTGGAGCCCGGTCAGCCACCTCAATGCCGTGTGCAACAGCGCCGAACTGCGCGAAGCCTATGAGGCCTGCCTGCCGGCGTTGAGCGCCTATTCCACCGAGATGGGCCAGAACCGCGAGCTGTTCCAGGCTTTCGAGGCCTTGGCCAACAGCCCGCAAGCGGCCGGTTTCGACGTGGCGCAAAAAACCATTCTGGAGCACGCACTGCGTGACTTCCGCCTGTCGGGTATCGACCTGGCGCCTGAGCAGCAGAAGCGCTACGCCCAAGTGCAAAGCAAGCTTTCAGAGCTGGGCAGCAAATTTTCCAACCAGTTGCTGGACGCCACACAGGCTTGGACCAAACACGTTACCGACGAGGCCACCCTGGCCGGCCTGACTGACTCGGCCAAGGCGCAAATGGCGGCCGCTGCCCAGGCCAAAGGCCTCGACGGTTGGCTGATCAGCCTGGAATTCCCCAGCTACTACGCGGTGATGACCTACGCCCACGACCGCGCCCTGCGTGAGGAAATCTACGCGGCCTACTGCACGCGTGCGTCGGACCAGGGCCCGAATGCCGGCCAGAACGATAACGGCCCGGTGATGGAACAGATCCTCGACCTGCGTCAGGAGCTGGCGCAACTGCTCGGTTTCGCGTCCTTTTCCGAACTGAGCCTGGCCACCAAGATGGCCGAATCCAGCGACCAGGTACTGAGTTTCCTACGCGACCTGGCCAAGCGCAGTAAGCCATTCGCCACCCTGGACCTGCAGCAGCTCAAGGCCTACGCCGCCGAACAAGGTTGCCCCGACCTGCAAAGCTGGGACAGCGGTTTCTATGGCGAAAAGCTGCGTGAACAGCGCTACAGCGTGTCCCAGGAAGCCCTGCGGGCCTACTTCCCGATCGACAAAGTGCTGGGCGGCCTGTTTGCCATCGTGCAGCGTTTGTACGGCATTGAAATCACCGAGCAGAAAGGTTTCGACACCTGGCACCCGGATGTTCGCCTGTTCGAAATCAAGGAAAACGGCCAGCACGTCGGGCGCTTCTTCTTCGACCTGTATGCCCGCGCCAACAAGCGTGGCGGCGCCTGGATGGATGGCGCCCGTGATCGTCGGCGTACCGCCGAAGGTACCCTGCAAAGCCCGGTGGCCAACCTAGTGTGTAACTTCACCCCGGCTGACAGCGGCAAGCCGGCCCTGTTGACCCACGATGAAGTCACCACCCTGTTCCACGAATTCGGCCACGGCCTGCACCACCTGCTGACCCGCGTCGAACACGCGGGCGTGTCCGGCATCAACGGCGTGGCTTGGGATGCCGTGGAGCTACCGAGCCAGTTCATGGAGAACTGGTGCTGGGAACCTGAAGGCCTGGCGCTGATTTCCGGCCACTATGAAAGTGGTGAGGCGCTGCCCCAGGACCTGCTGCAAAAAATGCTCGCGGCGAAAAACTTCCAGTCCGGCCTGATGATGGTGCGCCAGTTGGAGTTCTCGTTGTTCGACTTTGAACTGCATGCCACCCACGGCGATGGCCGCAGCGTGGCGCAGGTGCTCGAAGGCATACGTGACGAAGTGTCCGTGATGCGCCCGCCGGCCTACAACCGCTTCCCCAACAGCTTTGCGCATATCTTCGCCGGCGGTTACGCGGCGGGGTACTACAGCTACAAGTGGGCCGAAGTGTTGTCGGCAGATGCCTTCTCCAAGTTTGAAGAAGATGGCGTACTCAATGCCGAAACCGGCCGTGCCTTTCGCGAGGCGATCCTGGCCCGTGGCGGTTCCCAGGCACCGATGGTGCTGTTCGTCGACTTCCGCGGACGCGCACCGTCGATTGACGCACTCTTGCGCCACAGCGGCCTGAGCGAGGACGCGGCAGCATGAGTGACGGGCCTGTGATCACCAAAAAGCAATTTATCGCCGGCGCCGTGTGCCCGGCGTGCAGCGAGCCGGACAAGTTGAAGATGTGGACCGAGGACAGCGTGCCCCATCGCGAATGCGTGGCCTGTGGTTATACCGACACGCTCAATGACCAGGGTTTGTCGGTACCCAAAGAGTTGGGGACGCGGGTCAACACGTCGGCGCTGAAAGCCCCGGCGGATCCGAAGGTACAGGCGGTGCAGTTCTTCCCTAATCCGAAATTGAAAAAAGACTAAAGAAGCTACGCCAATCCCTGTAGGAGCGAGCTTGCTCGCGAAGATCGTTAACGATAACGCGTTCATTCTGAATGAACGTGGCGTCCTTGAGATTTTCGCGAGCAAGCTCGCTCCTACATTTTTTTGCGCGCATTTCTCGAATTTCCTGGCTGAAACGATTACTCCATTCCTTAGCCTGCTATCATTTGTAACTATTCATTGCTATCAAAACGACAAGCCGCTCCATGAAGTGGCTGCTCAAATCCGTGACTACATGATGAGGTGCCACCATGTCTGATCAAGATCGAGACAACCCCCGGCGTGAGTTTTTACGCAAATCCTTGACCTTGATCCCGGTGGTCACGGTTGCCAGCAGCGGCCTTGGCGGTTCGATGCTGATGGCCGCACCCGAACCTGCCCAGGCCAGCCCGGCCAAGGCAGCCGTCAGTGAAAAGGCCTACGAGCCCAGCTACTTCACAGCTGAGGAATGGGCCTTCATCAATGCGGCGGTCGCACGTTTGATCCCCGCCGACGATCAAGGCCCCGGTGCTCTGGAAGCTGGCGCACCGGAGTACATCGACCGCCAGATGAACACGCCCTACGCCAGTGGCGCTTTGTGGTTTATGCAAGGGCCGTTCAATGCCGACGCGCCGCCGGAGATGGGTTGGCAGAGCAAGCTGGTGCCCAGGGAGATCTATCGCCTGGGTATTGCTGCCACGGATTCCTGGTCGAAAGCGTTCAACGGTAAAACATTTGCTGGGCAAGACAGCGCTACCCAGGATGATTTGCTGCGTCGCCTGGAGGCAGGCGGTGCTGAAGCAGGCGAACATTTCGCGGCGGTCCCGCCGAAGATTTTCTTCAATGTGTTGCTGCAAAACACCAAGGAAGGGTTCTTCTGTGACCCGATCCATGGTGGCAACAAAGGCATGGTCGGTTGGACCATGATCGGCTTCCCCGGCGCCCGCGCCGATTTCATGGATTGGGTCGAGCGCAACGAGCAGTACCCCTTCCCGGCTGTTTCCATCCGCGGCGAGAGGGCATAAACGTGGCGACCATCATGAAGAAAGTGGACGCGGTCATTGTCGGCTTCGGCTGGACCGGCGCGATCATGGCCAAGGAACTGACGGAAGCTGGCCTGCACGTGGTAGCGCTGGAGCGCGGCCCGATGCAGGACACCTACCCGGACGGTAACTACCCACAAGTGATCGATGAACTGACCTACAGCGTGCGCAAAAAGCTGTTCCAGGACATTTCCAAGGAAACCGTGACCATTCGCCATAGCGTCAATGACATTGCGTTGCCCAACCGGCAGTTGGGCGCCTTTCTGCCGGGCAACGGCGTGGGCGGCGCAGGCCTGCATTGGTCGGGTGTGCATTTTCGGGTGGACCCCATCGAGTTGCGCATGCGCAGCCACTACGAAGAGCGCTACGGCAAACACTTTGTTCCCAAGGACATGACCATCCAGGACTTCGGTGTCAGCTACGAAGAGCTGGAACCGTTTTTTGACTACGCCGAGAAAGTCTTCGGCACCTCTGGCCAAGCCTGGACCGTGAAAGGCCAGTTGGTGGGTGAAGGCAAGGGCGGCAATCCTTACGCGCCGGATCGCTCCAGCCATTTCCCACTGGAGTCGCAGAAAAATACCTACTCGGCGCAGTTGTTCCAGCAGGCCGCCAATGCCGTGGGCTACAAGCCCTACAACCTGCCTTCGGCCAATACTTCGGGGCCCTACACCAACCCCTACGGCGCGCAGATGGGGCCGTGCAACTTCTGTGGGTTTTGCAGCGGGTATGTCTGCTACATGTACTCCAAGGCAGCGCCCAACGTGAATATTCTGCCGGCCCTGCGCCAGGTGCCGAACTTTGAGCTGCGGCCAAATTCCCACGTGCTCAAGGTCAATCTCGACAGCACCAAGCGCAAGGCCACTGGGGTGACTTACATCGACGCCCAGGGCCGCGAGATCGAGCAGCCGGCGGACCTGGTGATCCTCGGCGCCTTCCAGTTCCACAACGTGCGCCTGATGCTGCTGTCGGGCATCGGCAAGCCCTACGACCCGATCACGGGCGAAGGGGTGGTGGGCAAGAACTTCGCCTACCAGAACATGGCCACCATCAAGGCCTACTTCGACAAAGACGTGCACACCAACAACTTCATCGGTGCCGGCGGCAATGGCGTGGCGGTGGACGACTTCAACGCCGACAACTTCGACCATGGCCCCCACGGCTTCGTTGGCGGCTCGCCGATGTGGGTCAACCAGGCGGGCAGCCGGCCGATTGCCGGCACTTCCAACCCGCCGGGCACGCCGGCCTGGGGCAGCGCCTGGAAACGCGCCACGGCCGATTACTACACCCACCAGGTGTCGATGGATGCCCATGGCGCCCATCAATCCTACCGGGGCAATTACCTGGATCTGGACCCGGTTTACCGTGATGCCTACGGCCTGCCGCTGCTGCGCATGACCTTCGACTGGCAGGAAAACGACATCAAGATGAACCGCTTCATGGTCGAGAAAATGGGCAAGATCGCCGAGGCGATGAATCCCAAGGCGATTGCCGTGCTCGGCAAGAAGGTTGGCGAGCACTTCAACACCGCGTCCTACCAGACCACCCACCTCAATGGTGGCGCGATCATGGGCACTGACCCGAAGACCAGCGCATTGAACCGCTACTTGCAGTGCTGGGACGTGCACAACGTGTTTGTCCCGGGCGCATCTGCTTTCCCACAGGGCTTGGGCTACAACCCTACGGGCCTGGTGGCGGCGCTGACCTATTGGTCGGCCCGGGCGATTCGCGAGCAGTATCTGAAAAATCCCGGCCCGCTGGTTCAGGCATAAGGAGCGACGACCATGAGAGCATTTGTTATCGCGACCCTGGCCCTGTTCAGCAGTTGCTCGGTGAGCGCGGCTGAAACTGATCTGATCAGACAAGGCGAATACCTGGCCCGCGCCGGCGACTGCGTGGCCTGCCACACCGCCAAGGGCGGCAAGCCGTTTGCCGGTGGCCTGCCGATGGAGACTCCGATCGGTGTGATCTACTCCACCAATATCACCCCGGATAAAACCGGCCTGGGGGACTACAGCTTTGAAGACTTCGACAAGGCTGTGCGCCATGGCGTCGCCAAAAACGGTAGTACCCTTTACCCGGCGATGCCCTACCCGTCTTACGCACGTGTCAGCCAAACCGATATGCAGGCGCTGTATGCGTATTTTATGAAAGGCGTGGAGCCGGTCACCCAGGCAAACCAGGACAGTGACATTCCCTGGCCCTTGAGCATGCGCTGGCCCCTGGCGGCATGGCGTTGGATGTTCGCGCCCGAGGTGGCGGACTATCAGACCCCGGCCAATGCCGACCCGGTGACCAGTCGTGGTGCCTACCTGGTGGAAGGCCTCGGTCACTGTGGCGCCTGCCACACCCCCCGGGCCCTGACCATGCAGGAAAAGGCCCTGAGCGCGTCTGACGGTGTGGCGTTCCTGTCTGGCAGTGCGCCGCTGGAAGGCTGGATCGCCAAAAGCCTGCGCGGTGACCACAAGGATGGCTTGGGCAGTTGGAGCGAAGAGCAACTGGTGCAGTTTCTCAAGACCGGTCGCAGTGATCGCAGCGCGGTGTTTGGCGGTATGAGCGACGTTGTAGTCCACAGCATGCAGTACATGTCTGAAGACGACCTGACCGCTATCGCCCGCTACCTCAAGAGCCTGCCAGCGGTGGACCCCAAGGATCAGCCGCACCGCTACGACAAGCAGGTGGCCGAGGCACTGTGGAAAGGTGATGACAGCCAGGCAGGCGCTGCGGTGTATATCGACAACTGCGCGGCCTGCCATCGTACCGATGGCCATGGCTATACCCGGGTATTCCCGGCGCTGGCGGGCAACCCGGTGTTGCAGACGGCAGATGCCACGTCGTTGATCAACATCGTGTTGAAGGGGGGAACACTCCCGGCCACCCACGCCGCGCCCTCTACCTTCACCATGCCGGCTTTTGCCTGGCGCCTGTCGGATCAGGAAGTGGCGGATGTGGTCAGCTTCATTCGTGGCAGCTGGGGTAACCAGGGCGCGCCAGTGAAGGCTGGCGATGTGGCCGACCTGCGTAAAAGCGATAAATACAGCACCTCGGGCGGCGATCTGGGGCAAGTGACGGCGGGTCACTGATTCAGCCTTTGCCGCCCAACGGCACTGGTCAGACACGCTGCGCCTCTATACTGTATATAAAACCAGTATCGAGGCGCTTTCATGTCCACTCCTCTGCCGCCGCGCGGGCGAGGCACCGCTACCAACCTGCACAACCGCTTTGCGCCCACAGTGAGTGTGGCCGAGGACGACGGCTGGTATCAGGAAGTGCCGCCGACCCAAGGCACCGAAGTACGCATCGAGACGGCGAAGACCATCATCACCCGCAACACTTCGCCGGACCTGCCGTTCGACCGCACCATCAACCCTTACCGGGGCTGTGAGCACGGTTGCATCTATTGTTATGCGCGGCCCAGCCATGCTTACTGGGACATGTCCCCGGGCCTGGACTTCGAGACCAAACTGATCGCCAAGACCAACGCCGCCGAGGTGCTGGAGCAACAATTGTCCAAGCCCGGCTATGTGTGCGCGCCGATCAACCTGGGCTCAAACACGGACCCGTACCAGCCCATCGAGCGCGAATACGAGATCACCCGACAAACCCTGCAAGTGCTGCTGCGCTATCGCCATCCGGTGACCATCGTGACCAAGGGCTCGTTGATCCTGCGTGATCTTGACCTGCTCACGGAACTGTCTCGGCAGCGGCTGGTGGCGGTGATGATCAGCCTCACCAGCCTGGACGATGAGCTCAAGCGCATTCTGGAGCCGCGCACCGCTGCGCCCAGGGCGCGACTGCGGGCGATTCGGGTAATGCGTGAGGCAGGCATCCCGGTGGGCGTGCTGTGTTCACCGATGATTCCCATGATCAATGACTGCGAACTGGAAGGCCTGCTGGCCGAAGCCCATGCTGCAGGTGCGCAGAGCGCGGCCTACATGATGCTGCGCCTGCCCCTTGAAGTGGCGCCGCTGTTCGAGGAGTGGCTGGCGGCCCATTACCCGCAACGGGCGGCTCATGTAATGAGCCTGGTGCGCCAGGTGCGCGGTGGCGAAGTGTATGACAGCCGCTTCGGTGTGCGCATGCGTGGCGAAGGACCGTTTGCCGATCTGCTGGCACAACGGTTTGCCAAGGCGATCAAACGATTGGGGCTCAATCACAGGGAAGCGTTTAATCTGGATTGCAGTGCATTCTGTCCTCCGGGCAGGCAGCTGGCTTTGTTGTAGACTGACACAAATACGCAGGCTTTCCGATCAGGGTGGTCGCGTTTTGATATCACTGAAACCCGCGAAATAGAGCGGTTCATTCAGTTTGAGTTAAGTTTCGGCAGGTACCTTGTTCATCGAGTGACTAGTTGGTTGGCGGCACTGGCTGGGTGGTTTTCCAGCGACTGTCTGTCGACCTGAACGGCAAAGCTCTCCTGCTCCAATCACGAGGATGAATCATGAGTGACAAGGATAAACAGCCGTTGGCTGCGTCGGCTTCAGCCTCTCACGAGGCGGAGTCCGCCGATGCAGCGCTGCAGCACATCGTTGATGGCTTTTTGCATTTCCATAACGAGGTCTTTCCCCAGCAGGAAGAACTCTTCAAGAAACTCGCCACGGCCCAGAGCCCACGGGCGATGTTTATTACCTGTGCTGACTCCCGCATTGTTCCCGAACTGATCACCCAAAGCTCCCCTGGCGACCTGTTCGTCACCCGTAACGTGGGTAACGTCGTGCCGCCTTATGGGCAGATGAACGGCGGCGTGTCCACGGCCATCGAGTACGCGGTGCTGGCCCTGGGCGTGCAACACATCATCGTCTGCGGCCACTCCGATTGTGGCGCGATGCGGGCCGTGCTCAACCCCCAGAGCCTGGAAAAAATGCCCACGGTCAAAGCCTGGCTGCGCCACGCCGAGGTTGCCAAGACCATGGTCCAGGACAACTGTGACTGCGCCAATGAAGGCGAAAGCATGCAGGTGCTGACCGAAGAAAACGTCATCGCCCAGTTGCAACACTTGCGCACCCACCCTTCTGTGGCTTCGCGCATGGCCAACGGTCATTTGTTTATCCATGGCTGGATCTACAACATCGAGACCAGCGAGATCAAAGCCTACGATGCAGACCAGGCCACGTTCCTGCCGTTGAACGGTTCCGGCCCGATCCCTTCGGCGACGCCCAAAGCGCGCTTCTAAAACAATCCCCTGCCGGGTAATGCGATGGCTGCCATGGATGCAGCCAGGCCTTGCCACGCCCGGCGAATGCCTCGGGAGAGTCATCATGCGTGCAGCTCAATTAAAAACAGTGCTGCCACGGGAGCTGTTGGCTTCGGTGGTGGTGTTTCTGGTGGCCCTGCCCCTGTGCATGGGCATTGCCATTGCCTCCGGTATGCCACCGGCCAAGGGGCTGATCACCGGGATCATCGGTGGCCTGGTGGTGGGCTGGCTGGCCGGCTCGCCCCTGCAAGTCAGTGGCCCGGCGGCCGGCCTGGCGGTGTTGGTGTTCGAGTTGGTGCGCCAGCACGGCATGCTGATGCTCGGGCCGATCCTGCTGTTGGCGGGCTTTCTGCAACTGGTGGCCGGGCGCATGCGCCTGGGTTGCTGGTTCCGGGTGACGGCGCCAGCGGTGGTCTACGGCATGCTGGCGGGGATCGGGGTGTTGATTGTCCTGTCGCAAGTGCATGTGATGCTCGATGGGGCGCCCAAACCCTCTGGGTTGGATAACCTTGCCGGCTTCCCTGGCGCAGTGGCCCAGGCCATTCCCGGTCTGGGGGGTGGGCTCGGTTGGCAAGCCGGGCTGCTGGGCCTGTCGACGATGCTGGTGATGTGGCTGTGGGACCGGTTTCGTCCGCAAAAGCTGCGTTTTGTGCCGGGCGCATTGCTCGGCGTGGGCTTGGCGACCGTGACCAGCCTGGCGCTGGCCCTGCAGGTCAAGCGCGTGGAGGTGCCGGAAAACCTGGCCGATGCCATTGATTGGCTACGCCCCAGCGACCTGTTGAACCTGGCCGATCCCAACCTGTTGATTGCAGCCTTCGCGGTAGCCTTTATTGCCAGTGCCGAAACGTTGCTCTCGGCGGCGGCTGTGGACCGTATGCACAACGGCCAGCGCTCGGACTTCGACAAGGAGTTGTCCGCTCAAGGCGTAGGCAACATGCTGTGTGGCCTGGTGGGTGCGTTGCCCATGACCGGGGTGATCGTGCGCAGCTCGGCCAACGTCCAGGCGGGTGCGACCACACGTTTGTCGGCGATGTTCCACGGCCTTTGGCTGCTGGCCTTCGTGTTGCTGCTGTCGAGCGTGCTGCAAAGCATTCCGGTGGCGAGCCTGGCGGGTGTGCTGGTGTACACCGGGATCAAGTTGGTAGACCTCAAGGCCTTCCGAGGCTTGGCCCGCTATGGCCGGATGCCGATGTTCACCTACGCCGCCACGGCCCTGGCGATCATCCTCACCGACTTGCTGACGGGCGTGTTGGTGGGCTTTGGCCTGACGCTGGCGAAACTGGCGTGGAAGGCTTCACGTTTGAAAGTCAGCCTGATCGACCTGCCCCAGGACGGTGAGATGGAGTTGCGGCTGATTGGCGCGGCGACCTTTCTCAAGGTGCCCGCACTGACCCAGGTGCTGGCGACCGTGCCGGCGGGGACCACGGTGCACGTGCCGCTCAATAACCTGAGCTACGTGGATCACTCGTGCCTGGAATTGCTGGAGGAATGGGGGCGGGCCAATGCGGCCAAGGGCTCCAAGCTGGTGATTGAGGCGCGGGGGTTGAAACGCCGGCTGGAAGGGCGGGTACGTACCACGACCCGGATGGGTTCCGCCCCTCGGTTGGCTGACGAAACCGGTTAAAAAAATGTGGGAGCGGGCTTGTGTGGGAGTGGGCAAGCCCGCTCCCACACCGGTCCCTTCCCACATTTGTGCTGTGTCAGGCTGGAAAACTCAGGCCGGCTGATCCAGCTCCAACTCCACACCCAACTGGCGCGACAGGCACGGCCAGCGCTTCCACGCGGCTTCCGTTGCAGGGCTCTTGAGCTGCTCGCGGTAGGCCTCGACGGACTCCAGGGCGAAGCTCTCTTCATTGAGCATTTCATCCACCGCCAGGTGTACGGCTTCGTCTAACTGATTGGCGAAATCTTCGCCGATCAGTTGGTGGGCAATCACGTTGGCAACGGTGGTGTCCGCCGGAATCAAGGGTTGGCCGAAATGTTTGATATACAGATCGTTGACTTCTTCCACCAGTCGGTGAGCCAGGTAGGCCTCGTCCAGCAGGCCGTTGAGGCCTTCATGGGCGGCCAGGATGGCGGGTGGCTGGAGAAAGAAATGCTCGGCGATTTTCAGCACCGGCTTGATCTGGCTTTCAATCCCGGCTTCCCGGGCCACGTCGTTGGCAGCGTCCAGCAGGTCCGGGACCTGATCGATGTAGGCCGTGACGAAACGAGTCATCACGGCATTACGATCACCCTCGGCCAGGGAAATGGCCGAATGCAGGTGCGGTAACTGTGCGTCCAGCTGTTTAGCCAATTGGCCGGTGGATGCTTCGTGTTGATGGGCACGGGAAATCTGCTCGCGCAATGCGGCGGTGTTCATGAAAGCTCCAGAGAATACGGGCGTAGGAAAGGGGATTGCATAAGGTAGCTCGTTTATACGAGCCCCTAAGACGCATTTGTCATAATTATTTCATGGTTATGCGCCGCTGTTATATCGAAATGCCATCGTTCGTCGGATAGGCCTTGAATATGCCGGCCGGCCAGCGCCATTCGTCTCTTTTTACTGATTTGTCCCCACACATTGCGGGGTCGCAGTCGCTGTCTATACTCGGGTTTGTACGCAATTAGCTGATGACGCCCAACTGCATTAGGCAGGCAAGGCTTGGCGGATGTAAGCAGTTTGGAAGCCGCCCCCTTGGCCGCAGGTGCAAACCGGCGGGATAACAAGAACGATAAGGGGAACCCGCAATGACGCGACATCCACATGTTTGGATGGGCTTACTCTTGTGGTCAGTATTCAGCCAGGCGCAAGCCGCCTGGACGGTGAATATGGCACCAGGGGCCACTGAAGTCAGTCACGCCGTGTTCGACCTGCACATGACCATCTTCTGGATCTGTGTGGTGATCGGCATCATCGTGTTTGGCGCCATGTTCTGGTCGATGATTGTGCATCGGCGCTCCACAGGCCAGGTGGCGGCCAAGTTCCATGAAAGTACGACGGTCGAGATTCTCTGGACCGTAGTGCCCTTGCTGATCCTCGTCGCCATGGCCATCCCGGCGACCAAGACCCTGATCAACATCTACGACAGCAGTGAGTCGGATATCGATATCCAGGTCACCGGCTATCAGTGGAAGTGGCACTACAAGTACCTGGGCCAGGACGTCGAGTTCTTCAGCAACCTGGCCACTCCCGCCGAACAGATCCACAACCAGGTCACCAAGAGCGAACACTACCTGCTGGAAGTCGATCAGCCGCTGGTGCTGCCGGTGGGCGCCAAGGTGCGCTTTCTGGTGACCGCCGCCGACGTGATTCACTCCTGGTGGGTGCCGGCGTTTGCGGTCAAGCGTGATGCCATCCCCGGCTTCGTCAATGAGGCCTGGACCCGGGTCGAGAAGCCCGGCATCTACCGTGGGCAGTGCGCAGAATTGTGCGGCAAGGACCACGGTTTCATGCCCATTGTGGTCGAGGTCAAGTCCAAGGCCGACTACGAAACCTGGCTGGGCGAGCGCAAGGAGGAGGCGGCCAAGCTCAAAGAGCTGACGTCCAAGGAGTGGACGCTCGAAGAGCTGGTGGCCCGTGGTGACAAGGTCTACCACACCACCTGCGTGGCCTGTCACCAGGCCGAAGGTCAGGGCCTGCCGCCGATGTTCCCGGCGCTCAAGGGCTCGAAAATCGCCACCGGGCCTGCGGCAGACCACCTGAGCATCGTCTACCACGGCAAGCCCGGTACAGCGATGGCGGCCTTCGGCAAGCAACTGTCTGAAGTCGATATTGCGGCGGTCGTAACCTACGAGCGCAACGCCTGGGGCAACAACAAAGGCGACATGGTCACGCCTAAAGACGTGCTGGCCATCAAACAGGCGGAAAGCAAATGAACCTCTTCATTGCGTATGCCCTGAACCGCCCCGCCCATCCGCTTGCAGGAGAACGGCCATGAGCACTGTGATCGATGACCACGGTCATGCCGCTGACCACGCCCACGGTCCCGCCAAGGGGCTGATGCGCTGGGTGCTGACCACCAACCACAAAGATATCGGGACCATGTACCTGTGGTTCAGCTTCGCCATGTTCTTGTTGGGTGGTTCGTTCGCCATGGTGATCCGTGCCGAACTATTCCAGCCAGGCCTGCAGATCGTCGAGCCTGCGTTCTTCAACCAGATGACCACCATGCATGGCCTGATCATGGTGTTTGGCGCGGTGATGCCGGCGTTTGTCGGGCTGGCCAACTGGATGATCCCGCTGATGATCGGCGCGCCGGACATGGCCCTGCCTCGCATGAACAACTTCAGCTTCTGGTTGCTGCCAGCGGCGTTCCTGCTGCTGGTTTCGACCTTGTTCACCCCGGGCGGCGGGCCGAATTTCGGCTGGACCTTCTACGCCCCGCTCTCCACGACCTATGCGCCGGAAAGCGTGACGTTCTTTATCTTCGCCATCCACTTGATGGGTATCAGCTCGATCATGGGGGCGATCAACGTGGTCGCCACCATCCTCAACCTGCGCGCACCGGGCATGACCCTGATGAAGATGCCGCTGTTCGTCTGGACCTGGCTGATCACGGCTTTCCTGTTGATCGCGGTGATGCCGGTGCTGGCCGGTTGCGTGACCATGATGCTGATGGATATTCACTTCGGCACCAGCTTCTTCAGCGCTGCTGGCGGCGGTGATCCGGTGTTGTTCCAGCATGTGTTCTGGTTCTTCGGCCATCCTGAGGTGTACATCATGATCCTGCCGGCGTTTGGTGCCGTCAGCTCGATCATCCCGACCTTTTCGCGCAAGCCGCTGTTTGGCTACACCTCCATGGTCTACGCCACGGCGAGTATCGCGTTCCTGTCGTTTATCGTGTGGGCGCACCACATGTTCGTGGTCGGTATTCCGTTGGTGGGCGAGTTGTTCTTCATGTACGCCACCCTGCTGATCGCCGTGCCCACAGGGGTCAAGGTGTTCAACTGGGTCAGCACCATGTGGCAAGGTTCACTGACGTTCGAGACGCCCATGCTGTTTGCCGTGGCTTTTGTGATCCTGTTCACCATCGGTGGCTTTTCCGGGCTGATGCTGGCCATCGCCCCGGCGGACTTCCAGTACCACGACACTTATTTTGTGGTGGCGCATTTCCATTACGTACTGGTGCCTGGTGCGATTTTCGGGATCTTCGCCTCGGCCTACTACTGGCTGCCGAAGTGGACCGGCCATATGTACGACGAAACCCTGGGCAAGCTGCACTTCTGGCTCTCGTTCGTGGGGATGAACATGGCGTTCTTTCCCATGCACTTCGTGGGGCTGGCCGGTATGCCACGGCGGGTGCCGGACTACAACCTGCAGTTCGCCGACTTCAACATGGTGTCGTCGATTGGCGCCTTTATGTTCGGCGCCACGCAGATTTTCTTCCTGTTTATCGTGATCAAGTGCATCCGTGGCGGTAAGCCGGCGCCGGCCAAGCCGTGGGATGGCGCCGAAGGGCTGGAGTGGAGCATTCCTTCACCTGCGCCCTACCACACCTTCACCACGCCGCCGGAGGTCAAATGAGCCCGGTTCTAAAAGCACCGCTGCCTCCTTGTGGGAGCGGGCTTGCCCGCGATGGCGGCCTCAAAATCTGCCGCGAACCTGAGGGCCTCATCGCTGACAAGCCAGCGCCTACAGGAAATCGCGAGACGGGGGTGGGTGATGGCTGATTCCGTACCCCTCAAGCGCCTGGTCACGCGCCTGTTGATCCTGGTCCTGGCGATGTTTGCCTTCGGCTTTGCCCTGGTGCCGATCTACGACGTGATGTGCAAGGCCTTCGGCATCAACGGCAAGACCGCCGGGCAGTACGAAGGCTCGCAGGTGGTGGATCCGTCGCGCCAGGTAAGGGTGCAGTTTCTGTCGACCAATGCCATCGATATGGTCTGGGAATTCCACTCCAAGGCCGACGAAATTGTGGTCAACCCCGGGGCGGTCAACGAGATGGTGTTCGTCGCCTTC
Source organism: Pseudomonas fluorescens (assembly GCF_000730425.1). Lineage (NCBI taxonomy): Bacteria > Pseudomonadati > Pseudomonadota > Gammaproteobacteria > Pseudomonadales > Pseudomonadaceae > Pseudomonas > Pseudomonas fluorescens. The sequence goes on from NZ_CP008896.1 coordinate 3,941,513, forward strand.
AACCCCAGCGACAAGCCGATGACCGCCCAGGCTATCCCGAGCATTTCCCCGGCCGAAGCGGCGATGTATTTCCACAAGACCGAGTGTTTTTGCTTCACCCAGCAAGTGCTGCAACCGGGGGAACGCATTGAGATGCCAGTGCGCTTCATTGTCGATCGCGACATGCCCAAGGATGTGAAGCATTTGACCCTGGCGTACACGCTGTTCGATATCACTGCGCGCCAACCGCCCGTGGCTGTCCATACCGGCGGCTAGGCGTGCCTGCGGGCTCGATTAGGAGAACGGATACATGTCGATTCATGATACGTACTACGTACCGGCGCAAAGCAAATGGCCAATAATTGCCACGTTTGGGCTGTTGATCACCGTGTATGGCCTGGGTGTGTGGTTCAACGATCTCAAGGCGGCACGCCCGGAATCCCACGGCCCGCTGATCTTTTTCGTCGGCAGCCTGTTGCTGGCCTACATGATGTTTGGCTGGTTTGGCGCGGTGATCAAGGAAAGTCGCGCCGGGTTGTACAGCGCACAGATGGACCGCTCGTTCCGCTGGGGCATGACGTGGTTCATCTTTTCCGAGGTGATGTTTTTTATCGCGTTCTTTGGTGCGCTGTTTTATGTGCGGCATATGTCGGCGCCGTGGCTGGCCGGTGAAGGCTCCAAGGGCATTGCCCATATGCTGTGGCCCAATTTCGAGTTCGCCTGGCCGCTGCTCAACAACCCGGACCCCAAGCTGTTCCCTGCGCCGGAAGGCACCATCAGCCCGTGGGGCTTGCCGTTGGTCAACACCCTCTTGCTGGTGAGTTCCAGTGTGACCATCACCATCGCCCACCACGCCTTGCGCAAGGGCCATCGCGGCGCGCTGAAAATCTGGCTGGCGATCACCGTGTTGCTGGGGCTGGCGTTCCTGGGGTTCCAGGCCGAGGAATACATCCACGCCTACAAAGAGCTGGGCCTGACGCTGGGGTCTGGGGTGTATGGCGCGACCTTCTTCATGCTGACTGGCTTTCACGGCGCCCACGTGACTATCGGCACGATCATTTTGTTCGTGATGCTGATGCGCATCCTCAAGGGGCATTTCAATGCCGAGCATCAGTTCGGTTTCGAAGCGGCCAGTTGGTATTGGCACTTTGTGGATGTGGTGTGGATCGGTTTGTTTTTCTTCGTCTACGTGCTGTAGCGACTTACCAGGGGGCGTGGGATACCAGTTGGCCGCTGAAGAACCCCCAGGTGATCAGCGCCAGGGTGATCACGGCCAGCACCACGCGCACGGTCAAGGCGGTGACGAGGCGGTTGGAGTGGCCCTCGTCCTTGACCAGAAAGAACAAGCCACTGAACAGGCTCACAACGGTAGCGATCAGCATCAGGGCAATGGTGGCTTTGAGCATGGTCAGGCTCCAGGGCTCTTTTTTTTGAGGGGCGGGCAATGAGATTCAGTATAGCCAGCGCAGCATCGACCTTCGCGGTAACGCCATGAAGCGCTTTCGCCCCGGGATTGCACCGACCCTGGTGGTGCTGGTGCTGCTACCGCTGATGGTGCTCCTGGGTTTTTGGCAATTGTCCCGCGGCCAGGAAAAACAGGCGCTGCTCCAGAATTACGCCGAGCGCCGGGCGGCGGCGCCTATCAGCGTTGAGCAACTGGGCGCGATGGCTGACCCAGCCTTTCGCCGGGTGCAGTTGCGCGGGCAGTTCGACGCCACACACAGCGTGCTGCTGGATAACCGCATGCGCGACGGCAAGGCCGGTGTCGAGTTGCTGCAACCCTTTCATGACCAGGCCAGCGGCCAATGGCTGTTGCTCAATCGCGGCTGGCTGGCGTGGCCGGATCGGCGCACGCCGCCGGCCTTCACGACGCCTGATCAGCTTTTGAATATCAACGCCTGGGTGTATGTCGCGCCGGGCGAGACGTTCCAACTGCATGCCGACCCGGCAGCCGCGCAATGGCCGCGTTTATTGACGGCGTTGCACCCGCAGGCGCTGTGGGCCGAACTGGAGCGCCGCGGGTTTGCCTTCGAGCTGCGGGCCGAAGCGGGCCCGGCAACCTATGAGACCCAGTGGCCGGTGGTCGCCATGGGCCCGGAAAAACACTTGGGGTATGCCGTGCAGTGGTTCGCCATGGCGCTGGCGCTGCTGGGCCTTTACCTCTACCTCGGCTGGCACAACGCAAGGGAGAAGCACCATGGGAGCGGCCATGAATCCACTCAACATGTCTGACGCGGCGGCGCCCAACCGGCGCAAGGGGCGCTGGCAACTGATCCTGATCCTGCTGATGGTGATCGGCCCGATGGTGCTGGCGACCCTGATGTACAAGCTGCAGTTCTGGGTGCCGGACGATCGCAGCGACCATGGCGAGATGATCGGCAATGGCCAGACCCGCGCCGATATCGGCGTGCAGGCCGACGAAGATCGCTGGCAACTGTTGGTGACGGCTCCCGCAGCCTGCGCTGCCGATTGCCAGCAATTGGTCTACCTCGCGCGCCAACTGCAGATCGGCCTGGGGCGCGATGCGTCCCGCGCCAGCCATGCCCTGGCCAGCGCGCAGCCGGTCAGCGCCGAGTACGAGGCCAAGCTTAAGGCCGAATATCCGCAATTGCAGCGCTTGCCCCTGGACCTGCCGACCTTCAGGCAAAACGCCGTCGCGCCGGGGGATGCGCAACTGTGGATCGTCGACCCCCACGGCAATCTGGTGCTGCGCTACGACGCGCGGGTCAAGGGTAAGGACCTGCTCAATGACCTGCGCCACCTGCTGAAACTGTCGAATATCGGATAAGGGCATCGTCATGGCCAAGCCTGGATTTCGCCTCGCGCTGTTTGCCACCTTGCTGGCGCTGGTTGTAGTGCTACTGGGCGCCTACACCCGCCTGACCCATGCCGGCCTCGGTTGCCCGGACTGGCCGGGCTGCTACGGCTTTATCAGCGTGCCGAAAAGCGAGGCCCAACTGGCCCATGCCGAGTTGCACTTCCCCGACACGCCGGTGGAGGCCGATAAGGGCTGGAACGAGATGATCCATCGTTATGCCGCGGGCACCCTGGGGCTGCTGATCGCGTTGCTGGCCACCCGCGCCTGGACCCATCGCCGGCATCCAGGGCAACCCTTGAAGCTGCCGCTGTTTCTACTGGTGGTGGTCTTCGCCCAGGCGGCCTTTGGCATGTGGACGGTGACCCTCAAACTGTGGCCGCAGGTGGTCACCGGGCATTTGCTGGGTGGTTTTGCGACCTTGAGCCTGCTGTTTTTGCTGACCTTGCGTTTGTCCGGGGTGTTGCCGGCGCTGATCGTGCCCCGGCGCCTGCAGTATTGGGCCACGGCCGGGCTGGTGCTGGTGATCGGGCAAATCGCCCTGGGCGGCTGGGTCAGTTCCAACTATGCGGCGGTGGCCTGTATCGACTTGCCGACCTGCCACGGCGAGTGGTGGCCGGCGGCGGATTTTGCCAATGGCTTCCACCTGACCCAGCATATCGGCCCCAACTACCTGGGCGGGCAGCTGGACAGTGATGCGCGCACGGCGATTCACCTGACCCATCGCCTGGGGGCGCTGGTGGTGACCGTGGCGCTGCTCGGCCTGGCCTGGCAGCTCAAGGCGGTGGGCATGACCCGCCTGGCGGGCCTGCTGCTGGTGGCCCTGGCTGTGCAGATCGGCCTGGGCCTGAGCAATGTGTATTTTCATTTGCCGCTGCCGGTGGCGGTCGCCCATAACGCCGGCGGTGCAGCGCTGTTGCTGACCCTGGTGCTGGTCAATTACCACGCCCGTACCAGCCTGGTGCGGGTCCGTCATCAGGTGCCGTTCGGCTGGCGCTTCAGCCCGCGCAAACAGGTTTCAGGCCTGATCACCCTTAAAGGAGAGATGCCATGGCGACCTTGATTGGCGAGCGTCACAGCCGGGCCATCTGGCGTGACTACCTGGAACTGACCAAGCCCAAGGTGGTGGTGCTGATGTTGATCACCTCGCTGGTGGGCATGTTTCTCGCCACTCGCGCCGGGGTGCCGTGGGCGGTGCTGGTGTTCGGCAACCTGGGGATTGCCTTGTGTGCCGGTGGCGCGGCGGCGGTCAATCATGTGGTGGATCGACGGATTGATGCGCTGATGGCGCGCACCCATAAACGACCATTGGCGCAGGGTCGGGTTTCGCCGGCCGCAGCGCTGACCTTTGCCCTGGCGCTGGCCGTGGCCGGTCTAGTGTTGCTGCTGGCGTTTACCAACCCTCTGGCGGCCTGGCTCACGCTGGCTTCATTGCTGGGGTATGCGGTGATCTACACCGGTTTTCTCAAGCGAGCGACGCCGCAGAACATCGTGATCGGCGGCCTTGCCGGTGCGGCGCCGCCGCTGCTCGGCTGGGTGGCGGTCACCGGTCATGTGAGTGCCGAACCGTTGCTGCTGGTGCTGATCATCTTTGCCTGGACGCCGCCGCACTTCTGGGCACTGGCCATCCATCGCAAGGAGGAGTACGCCAAGGCCGATATCCCGATGCTGCCGGTCACCCATGGCGAGCACTACACCAAGGTGCATATCCTGCTCTACACCTTCGCGCTGCTGGCGGTGAGCCTGATGCCCTATGTGATCCATATGAGCGGGCTGTTGTACCTGGGCTGTGCGTTGCTTCTGGGCGCGCGCTTTCTGCAATGGGCCTGGGTGTTGTACCGTGGCAGTCGGCCGCACGCGGCGATCAATACCTTCAAGTACTCTATCTGGTACCTGTTCCTGCTATTTATCGCCCTGCTCGTAGACCACTACTTATTGTTGAACCTATGACTCGAACTCAAAAAACTGTCTTTATCCTGGTGGCCCTGGTGGCGTTGATCATGGGCCTGACCGTCAACAAAGTACTGTCCGGCAAGGGTCAGGGTGACCCAACGGCGTTGATCGACGCGGGCATTATCCTGTTGCCGCAAAGCCGCCAGTTGCCGCCTGTGACCATGACCAACCAGGATGGCCAGCCGGTGCTGGTCAATGAATTGAAGGGCAAGTGGAGCGTGTTGTTCTTTGGCTACACCTTCTGCCCGGACATCTGCCCGACCACTCTCGCCCAACTGCGGCAGATCAAGGGCGAGCTGCCCAAGGATGTGGTGGATAAGCTGCAGGTGATCCTGGTCAGCGTTGACCCGCACCGCGATACCCCGACGCAGCTCAAGCAATACCTGGGCTACTTCGATCCGCAGTTTTCAGGGTTGACCGGGGCGAATGTGGGCGACGTGCAGAAGGTGTCGAATGCCGTGAGCATTCCGTTCATCCCGGCCGATACCAGCAAGCCGAACTATACCGTCGACCATAGCGGCAACCTGGCGCTGATTGGCCCGGATGGTACCCAGCGCGGGTTTATCCGTGCGCCGTTGAACAACCAGAAGCTGGTGGCGCAGTTGCCGGGGTTGTTGCAGCGTAACTGACCGACAGCCCAGATCAAGTGTAGGAGCTGGCTTGCCAGCGATAGCAGTCTGTCGGTCAACGGTGCTGTGACTGATACATCGCCATCGCTGGCAAGCCAGCTCCTACAGTTTGAGTTGCGTGGCTTTAGAGGCCGTATTTCAGGTCAGAACGCCGGCAGGATCGCGCCTTTGTACTTCTCTTGGATGAATTTCTTCACTTCTGGCGTGTGCAGGGCTTTGACCAGCTTCTGTACCGCGTCCGAATTCTTATTGTCCTCGCGGGTCACCAGGATGTTGACGTAAGGCGAGTCGCTGCCTTCGATCACCAGAGCATCCTTGGAGGGATCCAGCTTGGCTTCCAGGGCGTAGTTGGTGTTGATCAGCGCCAGGTCGACCTGGGTCAGCACGCGCGGGATGGTGGCGGCTTCCAGTTCGCGGAACTTCAGGTTTTTTGGGTTCTCGGTGATGTCTTTGACGGTCGACAGGATGTTGGTCGAGTCCTTCAGTTTGATCACGCCCGCTTTATCCAGCAGCAGCAGTGCACGACCGCCGTTGGTGGCATCGTTTGGAATCACTACGGTGCTGCCGCTTTTCAGTTCGTCGAGTTTCTTCAGCTTGCTGGAGTACGCGCCCAGTGGCTCCAGGTGCACGCCGGCAACGCTGACCAGGTGGGTGCCCTTGGCCTTGTTGAACTCCTCAAGGTACGGCTGGTGCTGGAAGAAGTTGGCGTCCAGGCGCTTCTCGGCCACTTGTACGTTCGGCTGCACGTAGTCGGTGAACACCTTGACCTTCAGGTCTACGCCTTGCGCGGCCAGGGCCGGTTTCACGAACTCAAGGATTTCCGCGTGGGGCACCGGCGTGGCGGCCACTGTCAGGGTCTCGGCGGCGTGGGCGGAAAACGCGGCAACCGCGGCGAAAGCAACCAGTAGTTTTTTCATCCAACAAGCTCCTTGTTCGGGTATGTGCCGACTTTGCGCCGGCTATAGCCGTTATTTTCGAGAAAAATGCACCACCAGCTTATCGCCGACGGTTTGCAGAATTTGCACCAGAACCAACAGCATCACCACGGTGACAACCATCACATCCGTCTGGAAGCGCTGATAACCGAAACGGATCGCCAGGTCGCCCAGGCCGCCCGCGCCGACTACACCGGCCATGGCCGTGTAGGACACCAGCGTAATCGCCGTCACCGTAATCGCAGCGAAGATGCCAGGGCGTGCCTCGGGCAGCAGGGCGTTGGTGATGATCTGACGGGTCGTGGCGCCCATGGACTGGGTCGCCTCGATGATCCCGCGATCAACCTCGCGCAAGGCGGTTTCCACCAACCGTGCAAAGAACGGCGTGGCGCCTACCACCAGCGGCGGAATGGCACCGGCAACGCCCAGGGATGTACCGGTGATCAGCACCGTGAACGGGATCATCACAATCAGCAAAATGATGAACGGCAGCGAGCGCAGGATATTCACGATCAGCGACAGCAGCGCGTACAGGCCCTTTTGCTCGAACAATTGGCGTGGGCTGCACAAAAACAGCAGTACGCCCAGCGGCAGGCCGAGCAGTACGGTGAACAGCAACGAGCCGAACAGCATGAACATGGTGTCGCCGGTGGCGAGCCAGATTTCATACCAGTCGATATTGGCGAAGAAACTCAACAGGGTCTCCATTAGCGCAGCACCTCCATGTGGACGTCTGCGGCAGTGAAGTGGGCGAACGCTGCTTCCATGTCACCACCGGTGATGGCGAGGGTCAGTTGCCCATAGGGAATGTCTTTGATGCGGTCGATACGACCGGCCAGGATGCTGTAGTCCACGCCTGTTTCGCGGGCGATGGTACCCAGCAGCGGCGCGTAGGTCGCTTCGCCCTGGAAGGTCAGGCGCACAATGCGCCCGGGCACATGGGCAAAGTCGTCGCGTTGTTCGCTTTCGTCGACTTGATCGGCCTCTTGCACAAAGCGCTTGGTGGTCGAATGTTTGGGGTGCAGGAACACCTCGGCGACCGGGCCTTGCTCGACAATCACCCCGGCATCCATCACCGCGACCTGGTCGCAGACACGGCGGATCACGTCCATTTCGTGGGTGATCAACACGATGGTCAGGTTCAGCTCGCGGTTGATCTCGGCCAGCAGTTGCAGGACAGAGGCGGTGGTCTGTGGGTCGAGGGCGCTGGTGGCTTCGTCGCACAGCAGGATCTTTGGCTTGGTGGCCAGGGCGCGGGCGATGCCGACACGCTGCTTCTGGCCGCCAGACAACTGCGCCGGGTATTTCTTGGCATGGTCGGACAGGCCGACTCGGTCCAGCAGTTGCGCCACGCGCGCATCGATCTCGCGGCGCGACAGTTCACCCGCCAGAGTCAGTGGCAGCGCCACGTTGTCGGCAACGGTCTTGGAGGCCAGCAGGTTGAAGTGCTGGAAGATCATCCCAACCTGTTGTCGGAAACGGCGCAGGCCGTTGGCATCGAGGGCGGTGACTTCTTCGCTGTCGACCTTGATCTGGCCGCCCGAGGGCTCTTCCAGGCGGTTGATCAGGCGCAGCAGGGTGCTTTTTCCTGCGCCGGAATGGCCGATCAGGCCAAACACCTGGCCGTTCTCGATGCGCAGGCTGGTGGGGTGCAGTGCGGGAATATCCTTGCCGGCGACCCGGTAGGTTTTATGGACGTTATGAAACTCAATCACGTAGCGAACCTTGTGGGGCGCATTGAAAAGGGATCAGCGGTAAGCCGGGCGCGCATTTTAGCCTGTCCGTATAGCGTTTCTTAGCATTTATTTCGTATTCAACCAGCGATTTGGCAATAACGCGATCAAAGGTCATAAAAAAGGAACGGTAAAAAAACCCCGTCAGTCACTACTTGCGCAACTCGATTTCCCGGGCGACTTCACCCATTGCTGCCGGTGTTGAAGCTGGAGGCGGATGCGGGGTTGATTGTTGGCGGGGCTGCCAAGGCGCTGAAGGCGTTTGCTGCGGCGATTGCCCAGCATCGGGTGTCATCGTCGGCAAGACGGCTCCTACAATGGAATGCATTCCCCTGTAGGAACCGGCCGGCGATTGGCCTCATTCGGCCTTGCGCGGAATCAGCACAACCTGCGCCGGGATGTGTTTCAGGATCTGCCGGTGAATCTTCAGGTCATACCCAGTATCAATCCGCTTCACCCGCTTGCTCAGCAGCGTGTTCAGCCATGGGTAATCCTCGGTGCGTGGCACCTGGATGCTCACATCGCACTGGTAATTCACCACGTCGGTGGCGATGGCGTCCAGTTGATGGCGCAATTGCTGAATATCCGTGAGGTTCAGCGCAACGGTCGTGCTCTCGGCGGTGGGGTCGATGACCTTGGCAGGTGGCTTGGCTTCGGCAGCTTTGAGGGCGGCTTCGGCTTTGTCCAGCTCGGCCTTGCGGGCGTGAGCGATGGCGCTGTTGACTCCGCCGGTCAGCGCGGGAGCCTTGGGCATCAAGGCCCGGGCGCGGCTCAAGGCGGTGGCGGCAGCGTTGACATCACCTTTTTGCAGGACGATCTGGCTGCGCTGCAAATAGGCTTCGGCCAGTTGGCGCTGATAAGGCTCCAGCGCCGGATCGTCGGGCGACTGGGCCTGCAATGCGGCCAGTTGGTCTTCGGCGGTGGCCAGTTCGCTACTGGCCAGGTTTTGCTCCAGCTGTGCAATGGCCGCAGCGCGCGCATCCGGCGCCTCGGGGGCGACGGGCGGGGTGCTTTGGCAGGCGCCCAGCAGCAGCGAAAATGCGGCAAGGAGCAGATAACGGGAGGTGAACGGCTTCATTCCTGCGACTCTCTAATTGCGCAAAAAGCGAGCAAGTCTACACCCCTCGACGGGGCAGGACAAAACTCAGCAGAAACAGTGCGGCGGCCGTGACCACAATCGACGGCCCGGCCGGAGTGTCCTTGAACCAGGACAGTGCCAGGCCACCACACACGGCAAGCATCCCCAGCAAACTGGCGCCGACCGCCATCTGCTCCGGCGAACGTGCGTGACGCTGGGCGGCTGCGGCGGGGATGATCAACAGCGACGTGATCAACAATACGCCGACAATCTTCATTGCGACAGCAATCACCACGGCGATCAGCAACATCAGGGTCATGCGCAAGGCCGGTACGGGCAGGCCTTCGACGGTGGCCAACTGTTCGTGGACGGTGATTGCCAGCAGCGGGCGCCACAAGGCCACCAGTAGGATCAAGACGGCAGCGCTACCGCCGAGAATCCAGGCCAGGTCCGTGGGGCTGATCGCCAGCAGGTCGCCGAACAGATAGGCCATCAGGTCGATGCGCACTTCATGCATAAAGCTCAGCACCACCAGGCCCAGAGACAGGGTGCTCGGCGCGAGGATCCCCAGCAGGGTGTCCGACGCCAGGGGCTGGCGCTGTTGCAGGGTCACCAGCAGCACCGCCAGCAGCAGGCAGCCGACGGTCACCGCGATGGTCGGGCTGACGTCCAGCAAAAAGCCCAGGGCCACACCGAGCAGGGCCGCGTGGGACAAGGTATCGCCAAAGTAGGCCATGCGCCGCCAGACCACGAACGAACCCAGCGGGCCCGCCACCAGCGCCAAAGCCAAGCCTGCAAGCAGGGCGTAGAGCAGAAAATCAGCCATGCTTGCAGCTATCTCCATGGACGTGGGTGTGAGGGGCGCTCGGATCGGCGACCACGGCGCCATGCAGGTCATGGGCGTGGTCGTGATGGTGGTGGTAGATCGCCAGGCTCTGGGCGTTCTTGCCGAACAGCTCGACGAAGGCCGGGTCGCCGCTGACTTGTTCCGGGTGGCCGGAACAGCAGACGTGGCGGTTGAGGCACACCACCTGGTCGGTGGTGCTCATCACCAGGTGCAGGTCGTGGGAGACCATCAGCACGCCGCAGCCATGGCGGTCGCGCAGGCGGGTGATCAGGCTGTAGAGCTCGGCCTGGCCGGCGACGTCGACCCCTTGCACCGGTTCATCGAGTACCAATAGTTCGGGTTCGCGCAGCAGGGCACGGGCCAGCAGCACGCGCTGCATTTCGCCACCGGAGATGCTTTGTACCGGGTTGTCGATGACCTGCTCGGCACCAACTTCCTTGAGCGCAGCCAGGGCGCGGGAGCGGTCCACGCCGGGCACCAGGCGCAGGAAGCGCAGCACCGATAGCGGCAAGGTCGGGTCGACATGAAGTTTTTGTGGCATGTAGCCGATGCGCAGCCTGGGCTTGCGCCAGACGCTGCCGCTGTCGGGTTTGAGCAGGCCCAGCACGGCCCGCACCAGGGTGGTCTTGCCGGCGCCATTGGGGCCGATCAGGGTGACGATCTGCCCCGGTTCGACGCTCAGGTGAATATTGTCCAGCACGTTTTGGCCGGCGAACGTGACGCCGACCTGTTCCAGGCGGATTAGCGCAGTGCTCATCAAGCCCCCTGGCAGCCCGAGCAGACGCCAACCACTTCGACGGTCTGCCCTTCGACCCGGAAGCCGACATCGCCGGCACTCTTGATAATCGCGTCGCTGATGCTTTTTTGTTCAAGCTCGATGGCGGCGTGGCATTCGCGGCAGATCAGGAACTGCCCCTGGTGTGCATGTTCCGGGTGATTACAGCCGACAAAGGCGTTCAACGAGGCAATGCGGTGTACCAGGCCGTTTTCCAGCAGGAAGTCCAGCGCACGGTACACCGTTGGCGGCGCGGCGCGGCGGCCGTCCTGCTCGCTGAGCACGCCGAGAATGTCGTAGGCACCCAGCGGCTTGTGGCTTTGCCACACCAGTTCCAGCACCCGCCGGCGCAAGGCCGTCAGGCGCAGGCCTTGGCGTGCGCACAGGGCGTCGGCCTCTGACAGTGCGTTGTGTACGCAGTGAGAGTGGTCATGGGGACGGCTGGCAAGCGGTGTTTTAGGCATGAGCGGCGACAGATATTTGTGAGAGACGTTATTATGTTACTCGTTCCTGCCGCCTTGAGTGCTCATCGTGTCCCGACTTTTTCCTGTTTTTGTCGTATTTGTCACCAGTTTGTTCGTCGCCGGTGCCGCTCAGGCTGAGGTTCGGGTGCTGACCAGCATCAAACCGTTGCAGTTGATTGCTGCCGCTGTGCAGGACGGCGTGGCGGTTCCAGAGGTTTTACTGCCGCCGGGAGCTTCGCCGCATAACTATGCGCTGCGCCCTTCCGACGTACGGCGTGTGCAATCGGTGGATCTGTTGTATTGGATCGGCCCGGACATGGAGGGCTTCCTGCCCCGGGTTCTCAAGGGCCGCCGTTTGCCGACCGTTGCAGTGCAGGACCTGCCGGGCCTGAAATTGCGGCACTTCGCCGAAGATAATCACTCCCATGGCGAAGAAGCCGACGAGCATGATCACGATCACCGCCCTGGCAGCCTGGACGCCCACTTGTGGCTGTCGCCGCTGAATGCGCAGGTGATCGCCAGCAAAATGGCGGCGGACTTGAGCGCCGCGGACCCAGCCAATGCAGGGCGCTACAAGGAAAACCTGCAAGCCTTCGTCGCGCGCCTGGATGCCTTGGACCTGCGTTTGAAGGCGCGCCTGGCGGGTATCGCCGGCAAGCCTTACTTCGTGTTCCACGAAGCCTTTGATTACTTTGAAGATGCCTATGGCCTCAAGCACACAGGCGTGTTCAGTGTGGCCGCCGAAGTACAACCCGGCGCCCAGCATGTGGCGGCAATGCGCACGCGCCTGCAGGAAGTGGGCAAGACCTGTGTGTTCAGCGAGCCGCCATTGCGCCCGCGCCTGGCCGAGACCCTGGTGGCGGGCCTGCCGGTGAAACTGGCGGAACTGGATGCGTTGGGCGGCTACACCCCGGCGACCGCTCAAGGCTATGAGCAGTTGCTGGAGAAGCTGGGCAATGATTTGGCAGGGTGCCTGGAATCACTGTAGGCACAGCGCCAACCCAATGTGGGAGCGGGCTTGCTCGCGAATGCGGTGTGTCAGCCAAGTAGCGGGTGACTGACACACCGCATTCGCGAGCAAGCCCGCTCCCACATTTAGAGGGCGAGCGGCAACTGGATCGCAACCTGCTGGCGCTGCTCCAGCCGCTGCTGGAGTTCCCGTGGGTCGTGAATCAACACGTCCTGCCCGGCAAACGACTCTGCCGCAATCAGCCGTGACAGCCAGAACCGCACACACGCCACGCGCAACATTGTCGGCCACAGTTCAGCTTCCCTGGTGCTGAACGGTCGCAGTGCGGCATAGGCGCCCAGCAGCGCCCGCGCGCGGTGGCCGTCGATCACGCCGGCATCGTCCGAGCACCAGTCATTCAGGGCAATCGCCACGTCGTACAGCATCGGCCCGGAACACGCGTTGTAGAAGTCGATCAACCCAGTCAGGTGGGTGCCTTCAAACATCGCGTTGTCGCGAAACAGGTCGGCATGGATGTTGGCGCGGGGCAGCGTGAGGATGTGTACCTTGTGTTGCTGGATTTCATTCAGGGCCGCTTGCAGCAGGCTCTGTTGTTCTGCGTCGAGGTGTGAGATCAACTGTGCACCTTCGTCGAGCATCCAGTCCAGCCCGCGATCGGTCTTGCGTTCCAGCACCTTGTCGCCCTGGGTGGCCAGGTGCAGATGAGCGAGTAGCTCACCCACTTGTACGCAATGCTGGGCGTTGGCGTCCTTGATGTGCTTGCCCGCCAGGCGCGGTTGCAGCAGCGCCGGCTTGCCCGCCAATTCGCGCAGGGCCACGCCGTCGGTGGTGCGCAGGGCGTAAGGCACGGGCAGGTCGGCGTCGTGGAGTACGTCCAGCAGTTCGATGAAGAACGGCATTTCGTCCACGGGGCCGCGTTCAACCAGGGTCAGGACAAATTCGCCCTGTTCCAGGCTGATAAAGAAGTTGGTGTTTTCGCTACCAGCGGCAATCCCCTGGAAATCGAGCAGGCGGCCGAGCCCGTAAGGGGCGAGAAAGGTTTCCAGCTCGGGCCGAGCCAGGGGGGTGAACACAGACATGGTTAAAACTGCCAGTACGGGCGCCGCGGGCCGCAGCGCCGATTAAAATTAAGAAATCATTTCCATTCGAAGATCTTCCATGACGGGATCAGCATATCCGGCTGGTCCGAGCGGATGAAGTTCGCGTCGGTTCCGTCTGCACGCACCAGAAAGTAAGGCGGCGCGCCTTTCGGGGTTACCTTGATTGCATACAGGAAGCCATTTTGGCGGTATTCCTGGATGGTTTTGTCGCCTTCCGTGCGAATGGTGACTTCCGGATCCCCCGAGGGAGCGTCGTCTGCCGCCATGGCAGCCATCGGAGCGAGTGCAATCAAGCCGGTCAACAGCAGGCGATTGAATGTACGCATGATAACCTTGTCCCTTTGTTGTCATTGGTCCGGCTATTCTAGCGCCTGACCCGCCGAAAAGGTTGATCCTGCTCATGAGCCAAGCCCCCCTCGTCCTGGTGGACGGTTCTTCATATCTGTACCGCGCCTTCCACGCGCTGCCGCCGCTGACCACCTCCAAAGGCCTGCCGACCGGTGCGGTCAAGGGCGTGTTGAACATGCTCAAAAGCCTGCGCAAGCAATACCCGGACAGCCCGTTCGCGGTGGTGTTCGACGCCAAGGGCGGGACATTTCGCGATGACATGTACGCCGAATACAAGGCCAACCGCCCGAGCATGCCCGACGACATGCGCGTGCAGATCGAGCCTCTGCACCAGAGCGTGATCGCCCTGGGCTTCCCGCTGCTGTGCGTCGAAGGCGTCGAAGCGGACGACGTGATCGGCACCCTGGCCCGCAGCAGTGCGGCCGCCAACCGCCCGGTGGTGATCTCCACCGGCGACAAGGACATGGCGCAGTTGGTCGACGGGCACATTACCTTGGTCAACACCATGACCGGTAGCGCCATGGATGTGGACGGCGTAAAGGAGAAATTTGGTGTCGCTCCCGAGCAGATCATCGACTATCTGGCGCTGATGGGCGACTCCTCCGACAACATCCCAGGCGTTCCAGGTATCGGTCCTAAGACTGCTTCGGGCCTGTTGGTGGGTGTGAACGGCGGCCTGAAAGAGCTTTATGAGCAACTCGATATTGTCCCGAGCTTGCCGATCCGTGGGGCCAAGACCTTGCCGGCCAAGCTCGCAGAACACAAAGAGATGGCGTTCCTGTCCTACCAGTTGGCGACCATCAAGGTCGACGTGCCACTGGATGTTGGCCTGGAAGACTTGCACCTGATCGAGCCGGACCGCGAGAAGTTGCTTGAGCTGTACACCCTGTTGGAATTCAAGAGCTGGATCGATGAGATTCAGCGCGATGCCAAGCGGGTCGAGCTGAAAGCGGTTGCCGACGCGGCACCGGCCCAGGCCGCGGTTGCGCCTGAAGCCGAACAGCCCGTGGCCCCGGCTGAAGCGCAGTACGAAACCATCCTCGACCAGGCCCGTTTTGATGTGTGGTTGAAGAAACTCAATGACGCGAAGCTGTTTGCCTTCGATACCGAAACCACTGGTGTCGATGCCCAGCAGGCGCAACTGGTGGGGGTTTCGTTTGCTGTGCAGGCCAATGAAGCGGCCTACATCCCGCTGACCCATTCCTACATCGGCGTGCCCGAGCAGTTGGACCGCGATACGGTGCTGTTGGCCTTGAAGCCGCTGTTGGAAGACCCGCAAAAGCTCAAGGTTGGCCAGCACGCCAAGTTCGACATGAATATCCTGGCCAATTGTGCGATTGGCGGCGACCCGGCACACGGCATCACAGTGCGCGGCATCGCCTTCGACACCATGCTCGAATCCTACGTGCTGAACTCCACTGCGACCCGCCACGACATGGACAGCCTGGCGAAGAAGTACCTGGAGCATGACACCGTCAGCTTCCAGGACATTGCTGGCAAGGGCGCCAAACAACTGACCTTCGACCAGATTGCCCTGGAACAGGCCGGCCCCTATGCCGCCGAAGACGCCGATGTGACCCTGCGTCTGCACTTGGCTCTGTACGAACAACTCAGCGCCCTGCCGAGCCTGGCCAGTGTGCTGACGGATATCGAGATGCCATTGGTGCCGGTGCTGGCACGGATCGAGCGCCAGGGAGCCCTGGTGGACGCTGCGTTGCTGGGCGTGCAGAGCATCGAACTGGGCAACAAGATGGTGGAACTGGAGCGCCAGGCGTACGAGATCGCCGGCGAGGAGTTCAACCTGGGCTCGCCCAAGCAGTTGGGAGCGATCCTCTACGAGAAACTCGGGCTGCCGGTGTTGAAGAAGACCGGCAAGGGGCAGGCCTCCACCGCCGAAGAAGTGCTGGCCAAACTGGCCGAAGATGACTACCCGCTGCCCAAGGTGCTGATGCAGTACCGCAGCATGAGCAAGCTCAAAAGCACCTACACCGACCGTTTGCCCGAGCAGATCAACCCACGTACCGGGCGCATTCATACCTCTTATCACCAGGCCGTGGCGGCCACCGGGCGTTTGTCGTCCAGTGATCCGAACCTGCAGAACATCCCCGTGCGCACTGCCGAAGGCCGGCGGATCCGCCAGGCATTCGTTGCGCCCAAGGGCTATAAACTGCTGGCAGCGGACTATTCGCAGATCGAGCTGCGGATCATGGCGCACCTGTCCAAAGACGAAGGCTTGCTCAACGCCTTCCGCGACAACCTGGATGTGCATACGGCCACGGCGGCCGAGGTGTTCAAGGTCGAGCTGGGTGAGGTCACGTCTGACCAGCGGCGCAGTGCCAAGGCGATCAACTTCGGTCTGATCTACGGCATGGGCGCGCAGAAGCTGGGCAAGGATATTGGTGTCGATACCAAGACCGCCAAGGCCTATATCGATGTGTACTTCGCCCGCTACCCAGGCGTGCGCGAGTACATGGAACGCACCCGTGCCCAGGCTTCTGACCAGGGCTATGTGGAAACATTGTTCGGGCGCCGCCTGTATCTGCCGGACATCCACTCCAACAAACCCCAGGAGCGTGCGGGCGCAGAACGTACTGCGATCAACGCGCCGATGCAGGGTACTGCCGCCGATATCATCAAGAAAGCGATGGTCAAGGTCGACAATTGGCTGACAGAGTCGGGGCTGGACGCCAAGGTCATCCTGCAGGTGCACGATGAATTGGTGGTCGAGGTCCGCGAAGACCTGGTGGCGCAGGTCAGCGAAAAGATTCGTGAGCACATGAGCGGTGCTGCGAAACTGGATGTGCCGCTGTTGGTTGAGGTTGGGGTGGGCGATAACTGGGACGAAGCGCACTGATCACAGGGCATTGCTGCGGCATGACGTCGTAGCAATGCCTATAGATCGAAAACGGCCGAGGGTTATTTCCAATAGTTTTCCCGGGCGCCGGAACTTAACCCATGAAACGTCACTCAGAGTTACTGAATGGGTGGTGAAGCCCTTCAATGCTCCTATGTTGTGTTAAGTGTTGGCAGATATCTGGACCCCGCCCTAGCGGTCCGGAACTTGGACCCCGAACTTCCCCTCCCCATACGAAGTCCGGGGTTTTTTTTGCCCGCAGAAAAGTTACTCGGCGACTTCGGCGCCTTTGTCCGCCAGCTCCATCCAGCCTGCCAGCACGGTATAGGCGTCTTCCAGGCCCATGCGCTTGGGCGCCGAGAACAGCTGGATGGTGATTGCATCCCCCCAGCCCTTACGGATTTCGGCCTGCACTTTGAGCAACGTGTTCTTGGCGGCGCCGTAGGTCAGTTTGTCAGCCTTGGTCAGCAGGATATGCATCGGCATGCCACTGGCGACGGCCCAATCGAGCATCAACAGATCGAAATCGGTCATTGGATGACGGATATCCATCATCAGGATCAGGCCTTTCAAGCTTTCGCGGCCACCCAGATAGGCTTCCAGGTGACGCTGCCAGTGCAGCTTCAATGGGATAGGCACTTTCGCGTAACCGTAGCCCGGCAGGTCGACCAGACGCCGATCATCGTCTAGCTTGAAGAAGTTGAGGAGCTGTGTGCGGCCCGGGGTTTTCGAGGTGCGAGCCAGGCTGGCATGGGTCAGGGTGTTGAGTGCGCTGGACTTGCCGGCGTTGGAGCGCCCGGCAAAGGCGACTTCAAAGCCTTCGTCGTCGGGGCATTGGTCGACTTTGGCGGCGCTGAGCATGAAGGTGGACTGTTGGCACAGACCGAGGATGGGGTTCTTGAGTTGCATGGGATTTCCGATGTGGGCGGTGCCGGGAATGGGTGCGGCAAGTAGTGTCGTTCCCGTTTCAGTAGCGCCAGTATATAATGCCGCAGATTTTGTGTGTGCTTTGTCCCAGCGAAGGATGAAGTTCACGGGAGCGATAGACCTTTATTGCGCATTAGAACGCAAAACGCTTCCAAACCCTGAAAAGGTCGACGTATGACCAAGTGGCTGCTAGCTGTCGGTGTCCTGGTACCACTTTACAGTGCGCAGGCTACACAGGATCCGGAAGCTGTGTACAACCGCGTTTGCGCGGCTTGCCATGCCGGGCAGTTGCCAACGGCCCCCAAGCGGGGTGACCGGGCAGCCTGGGCGCCGAGGCTGGCGCAAGGCATGGATACGCTGGTGCAGCACGTGACCCAGGGTTTCAAGGCGATGCCGCCGCGTGGTTTGTGCATGGAATGCCGTGCCGAGGATTACCAGGCCATCATTCTTTTGATGAGCGAGTAGACCCGGTCCATAACTCTATAACCTTTAGCCGTAATTGGATTAGCTGATGAACAAATTGATCGTGAGTCTGCTGTTGACCTTGGGCATCACTGGTGTTGCCCATGCTGCAGGTGACGCTACTGCGGGCAAGGACAAGGTCGCCGTATGTGGTGCCTGCCATGGACCGGATGGCAACAGCCCGGCGCCCAACTTCCCAAAATTGGCGGGCCAGGGTGAGAGGTACCTGACCAAGCAGTTGCACGACATCAAGGATGGCAAGCGAACGGTACTGGAAATGACCGGCATGCTGGCCAACCTCAGCGATCAGGACCTGGCGGATATCGCGGCCTACTTCGCCAGCCAGGCAGGTAGCGTGGGTGCGGCGGATCCAAAAATCGTCGAACGTGGCGAAGCGTTGTTCCGTGGTGGCAACCTCGAAAAAGGCCTGCCGGCCTGTACCGGCTGCCACTCCCCGGATGGTTCGGGCAACGCCGCGGCAGGCTTCCCGCACCTGGGTGGCCAGCACGCCCAGTACATCGCCAAGCAACTGACGGATTTCCGCAAGGAAGAAGCCGGTCGCGCCAACGATGGCGACGCCATGACCATGCGCACCATCGCGCGCAAGCTGAGTGATGAAGACATTGCAGCGGTGGCCAGCTACATCCAGGGCCTGCATAAGTAAGGCCTGGATGACCTGACGTTGCCAGGGCCTATACCTTGCGTAACGTTAACGCTCGATTAATCTGTCGATGCAAGCATAAAAAGGGTGGCTCGGGCTGCCCTTTTTTGTGGCCGCTACCGTTACACTAACGAACTCATGCCCGTGCAGACCTGTCATAAAAAAGGTCGCGCGAGGCGACTTTATTTGTCCAGGAGTAAAGCATGCGTAATCTGATCCTCAGCGCCGCTCTCGTCACTGCCAGCCTGTTCGGCATGACCGCCCAAGCCGCCGATGTGCCGCTTGAAGCGGGCAAGACCTATGTTGAATTGGCCAACCCTGTGCCGGTTTCCGTGCCGGGCAAGATCGAAGTCGTAGAGCTGTTCTGGTATGGCTGCCCGCATTGCTATTCCTTTGAACCAACCATCAACCCTTGGGCCGAGAAGCTGCCTTCGGACGTGAACTTCAAGCGCATTCCTGCCATGTTCGGCGGCCCGTGGGATGCCCACGGCCAGATGTTCCTGACTCTGGAAGCCATGGGTGTGGAGCATAAAGTCCACAATGCCGTGTTCGAAGCTATCCAGAAGGATCGCAAGCCGCTGACCAAGCCTGATCAAATGGCCGACTTCCTCGCCACCCAAGGCGTGGACAAGGACAAGTTCCTGGCGACCTTCAACTCCTTCGCCATCCAGGGCCAGATCAAGCAGGCCAAGGAACTGGCGCAGAAGTACGGCGTGCAAGGCGTTCCCACCCTGATTGTCAACGGCAAGTACCGCTTTGACCTGGGCTCCACCGGCGGCCCTGAAGCGACCCTCAATGTTGCCGACCAGTTGATCGCCAAAGAGCGCGCAGCCAAGTAAGGGGCTCGCCATGCGTCGCTGGGGTACCGAACGAGTGGTTGGCCTGCATGATCCGCAGGTCAACGAACACCATCTCGCGTCCACCGGCCTGCCGGGGGACAGCCGGCTGCGCTTGCTGAGCTTCAATATTCAGGTCGGCATCAGTACCGAGAAGTACCGTCACTACCTGACCCGTGGCTGGCAGCATCTGCTGCCCCACAACGGGCGGGCCGGCAACCTGCAGAAGATTGGCGACTTGCTGGGCGACTTCGATTTGGTGGCCCTGCAGGAGGCCGATGGCGGCAGCCTGCGTTCGGGCTACGTCAACCAGGTCGAACACCTGGCGCAATTGGGGGCTTTTCCCTACTGGTACCAACAACTCAATCGCAACCTCGGACGGCTGGGCCAGCACAGCAATGGCGTGCTCAGCCGTTTGAAACCCTCGGTGATCGAAGACCATCCACTGCCGGGTCCGAAAGGACGCGGGGCGATTCTCGTGCGTTTTGGCGAGGGGCCTGAGGCGCTGATAGTGGTCATGATGCACCTGGCGCTGGGGGCGCGTACTCGCACCCTGCAGTTGGCCTACATCCGTGAGCTGATTGGCGATTACAAACACCAGGTGCTGATGGGGGACATGAACACCCACGCCAGTGATCTGTTGGAAAATTCTCCGTTGCGCGACCTTGGGCTGCTGGCGCCACAGGTCGAAGCCACTTTCCCCAGCTGGCGCCCGCAACGCTGTCTTGATCACATCCTGCTAAGCCCGACCCTGACGCTGGAAAGCGTGCAGGTGCTGGCGCAACCCATTTCCGATCACCTGCCGGTCGCGGTAGAGATTCGTCTGCCGGGTTCGCTCACGGTTGATGCATTACCCGCGTTGAGCCCCGGCCCTCGCGGACCCCTTGCATGAGCGACGAAGCCCAGCGCTGGAAAGAAAAATACCTGTTAAGCATCGAGCAACAAGAAAAGCTCGAGCGCCGTTGGGCTGCGCGCCTCGACTTGCTGCGCCGTGGCTTGGTGCGCAGCACCCTGGCGGCCGAGGGCACGGACCGGGCTGTCGACCAATGCATGAAAGAGATGCGAGATGTGGTGCGTAGCGATGACATGGACGCTGCGCTCGCTGCCTTGTTGCCGCGCCTGGAAAAGGCCGTGCTGGACTCCGAGCAGCGCCGTGAGACGCGGGTTGATCAAATCAGCACGGCCCTGACCGCGCTGGTCGCGCAATTGCAGGCGCTGCCGTTACCCCGGGAAGTCAGCCGCCCGCTGAAGAACTTTGCCAAGCAGTTGGACAGCCGTGTTGGCCAGGCGCGGGAGATTCCCCTGCTGCTCAGTGAGTTGAGCGGGCTTCAAGGGCAGGCGCTGAGCAATCTTGAGTCGGATAACGAACCCGCTCGCCCGGGCTTGCTGCAACGTCTGTTTGGCGCGAAGGAGGCGGACACAGAGGGTGAACCCGCTGTTTCCCCGGCCACCCGGCAAACCCCAACGGTAGAATCCAGCCCAACCGCCCAGGTGGTTGAGGAGGCTCCCGAGCTGGCCCAGGCGCTGCGTGCCTTTGCACCACAAGCCCAGGCCCCGCAGCAGCCGGTACCTGAGGCTGCGCCTGTGGCGGTGAGCGTTGCGCCCCGAATCGATGTCGAGGAGCGCTTGGCAACACCGCAGCAGGCACCGATGGCCCGGTTGGTGCCCGTCGAGATACCTGTCGCGGCCATCGAAACGCTAGAACAACGCCAACCAGTCGAAGTCATTGCTGCCCCGCAGCCTGAGCGCGTGCTTGCAGCGATACCCGCAGCACCTCAGGCCCAGCCAGAAGCGCCGCAGCCTACGGTGATCGGCAGCCTGTCGTTGCCGCCGGTGCTGGAGGATGAGTCGGTTGAAGTTGATCCTGACGCGCTGGATGGCGAGGAGCTATACGCCCTGCCCGATTCTCCCGAGCCGTCCTACAGTTCGGTCGCCAAACATATTGAAGGCACCCTGCTCGGCCTGCTGGGTGATCTCGACCTGCCCGAGCATCACCGGCCCCAGGCCGAAGCCATGCGCGAGCGCCTGGCCCACGGACTGAATTGGTACGAGTTGCTGCCGATCCTCGATGACCTGGCGGTATTGATGCTGGCCATCACTGACAGCGGCCAGCATGAGTTCGAAGCCTACCTCAAGCGTCTCAACGAGCGGCTGGAAGCCTTCCAGAGCAATCTGCAGGCGGCCAGCGATGGGCATGCCGACAGTCGCAGCGCCGCGCGCGAGATGGATACGCACATCCGTGAGCAGATGGATGGCTTGCAAAGCAGTGTCCAGGAAGCCGCCGATCTCGATGACCTCAAGCAAGTGCTGGAGAGTCACCTTGAGGGCCTGTTGGGGGCCATGGACGAGCACCAGAAACAGCGTGACCAGCGCGAACATGAAGTCGCCGCACGGCTGCAGGGGTTGGCTGAGCGGGTGGCGAGCATGGAGCAGGAGGCCCAGGGCTATCGTGACCACCTTGAGGTCCAGCGCCAGAAAGCGTTGATCGACCCACTCACCGGCTTGCCCAATCGTGCGGCCTGGAACGAGCGCCTGGAGTATGAGGTCAATGCCTGGCACCAACAGGGCAACAGCCTGTCACTGGCGATGCTGGACCTTGATCATTTCAAGCGTATCAACGACAGCTACGGCCATCTGGCGGGCGACAAGGTGCTGAAAATCATCGCCAATGTGTTGAGCAAGCGCCTGCGGCCGACTGATTTTATCGCACGCTTTGGCGGTGAGGAGTTTGTGCTGCTGATGCCGGATTCGGCGTTGGGCGATGCGCTGGAACTCGGCGAGCGACTGCGGGCGGCCATCGAGGCATGCCCGTTTCACTTCAAGGGCGAGCGCGTGACCATCACCATGTCCATCGGCATGGCGCAGTTCCAGCCCGGCGAGCGCAGTGACCTGGCCCTCAAGCGCGCTGACGAAGCCTTGTATCGGGCCAAGGCGGCGGGACGCAATCAGGTGCAGGCGGCCTGAAAAGTTGTTCCATTTTGTAAGCCTGCCGCTGAACGGCAAACGGTACGTTACACTGTTGCATTATTGTCTTTAACGTACTGTCGGTTGCCATGAAATTTCTAGTTGTTGCTCTTCTGTCCCTCACACTCGTCGGCTGTGCAAGTGGCCCGCGGCTGGATACCAGCCACCCGTCGGTGAACTTCGATAATCGTGTGCAGTTCGTCGTCCTGCACTACACCGCGACCAACCTCCAAGGCTCGCTGGCGCTATTGACCAAGGGCCAGGTCAGCAGCCACTACCTGATTGGCGACGATGCCCGTGCGACCATCTATAAGCTGGTAGATGAAGACAAGCGTTCCTGGCATGCCGGGGCAAGCGAGTGGATGGGGCGTACCTGGCTCAATTCCAGTTCCATTGGTATCGAGATCGTCAATCCGGGCTACCGCGATACACCTACCGGGCGTGTCTGGTATCCGTACTCCGAAGCGCAGATCCAGTCCCTGGTGACCTTGCTCAAGGACATCAGCCAGCGCAACAGGATCAACCCGAAGTTCATTATCGGCCATAGCGATATCGCTCCCGGTCGCAAGCTCGATCCAGGCCCGTTGTTCCCGTGGAAGCGCCTGGCGGATGAAGGTTTGGGGATCTGGCCCGAGGCTCAGGCGGTTGCGCGCTATCAGGTCGAGTACACCAGGCAACTGCCGAGCATTACCTGGTTCCAGGAAGAGCTGGCACGCTTGGGTTATGCCACGCCGCAGACGGGCGAACTGGATGTGGCGACACGGCGCGTGCTGGCTGCGTTCCAGATGCGCTTCCGGCCAGCACTGTTCGACGGCACGCCGGATGCGCAAAGTGCCGCGATCCTGCGGGTATTGAATCACCGCTGAGCGGCTAAGCACGCAATTCTTGTAGGAGCTGGCTTGCCAGCGATAGCGATTTTTCAGTCACTGCAATGAATGACCGACACACCGCTATCGCAGGCAAGCCAGCGTCCACCCTTGATCTTCGCCGTGTGTTTGACTGACCGCTTACAGCGGCAACGCCATATAGAACTGCGTGCCCTGCCCTGGCCGGGAATAGACCCCCATGCGGCCCCCGTGCAACTGTACGATCTCCTTGCACAGTGCCAGCCCCAGCCCAGCCCCGCCTTTCTTGCGACCAACCTGGACGAACGGCTCGAAAATCCGGCCCTGCTGACCGTAGGCGATGCCTTCGCCGTTGTCCTCGACGCTGATGATCAGGCGTTCGCCATGGCGACGTGCTTGCAGGCGTATCTGCCCGCCGTCGCTGGTGTGACGCAGGGCATTGCCCAACAGATTGTCCAGGACCCGTTCCAATTGCGCCCGGTCGGCATGCAGCCTGGGCAGCTGTTCTTGTGCTTCTACCACCAGCTCGATGTTTTGCGCATTTGCCAGTTCGGCAAAGCGTGCGCGGGCATGTTCAAGCAGGTCGTTGATGTCGCAAGGCGCCAGGGTGAGTTTCTGCAGGCCATTCTGGTAACGGGAGAAGTTCAGCAAGTCATTGATCAGTTGCATCAAGCGCTGCATTTCTTCGTTGACTGTATTCAACAGGTCGGCTTCGCGCGACTCAGGAGGGAATTTCGCCCGCTCCTGGAACAGGCCGAACGCCATGTGCATGCCCGTGACTGGCGTACGCAGTTCATGGGAGGCGCGCAGCACGAACTCGCTGCGCACCCGTTCGAAGGCGCGCTGCTCGGTAACGTCATGCAACACCATCACGGCGCCGAGGATATGCCCCTCGTGGTGGCTGACGGGCGTCATGCTGTAGGTCAGCAGGCGCGATTCGCCCTCGACTTCCACTTCCAGGTCGTCGGGTGCGCGTTCCAGGGTGCCGCCGCGCAGCACCAGATGCAGTTGCTCATCCAGTTCAGGGCGTTGCAGCGCTTCTCCCAGCTCCTGTCCCAGACGGCTGTCGTCCCAGCCCAACTGGCGCTGGGCGACTGGGTTGAGGTGTTCCAGGCGCCCTTGGCGGTCGATCATCAGCAAACCGTCGTCGATGCTGTCGAGCACGGCCTGCAAGCGTTGCTGGCCGGCGAGCAATTCGTCGACATTCGTCGCCTGATGCTGGCGCAAGGCTTCGGCCATGATGCCAAAGCGCCGGGTCAGTTGGTTCATTTCTGCCGCTGAAGAAATCGGCAGGGTGACATCAAAATTGCCTTGGCCGATTTTGTCGGCAGCCTTGGCCAAGGCTTCGATCGGCCCGCCAAAGCGCCGGGCAATGCCATGGGCGGTGATGAAGCCAATGATCAGTACCGCCAGGCCTACCAGCCCGAGCAGGCCGGCAATCCACAGGGCACGCTCGCGAGACTGGCTTTCGGTGTCGTTGATGTTGTCCAGCGCTTTTTTGTGCTCGCTGATCAGCCCGTTGCGCAACACGTTGAAACTGGAGGTGAGTTTTTCGTTATTGCGCAGGGAAGGCGGCGCACTTTCATTTTCTTCGAAGGCTTCCAGGAACGTCAGGTAATCAGCCTTGGCCTGGGTGAAGCCTCCAGCCCTGGCGACGCTCATTTCATGGGCGATGCCTTGGTCCAGCAGCTTGAAATACTGTCGTTTGGACGACTCCAGGGCGACCGGATCCGGCGTGTCGTTGAGCATCAATATCAACTGGTCGCCCAGGGTCTGGCGCAGCTTGAGCCCCAGGTCCAGGGTAATGAAGTTGCTGCGGATCAGGGATTCCTGGGTCTTGGCCATTTGCATGACGCTCACCAGGCCCAGCAGCAACCCGAGCAGGGCCACGGTGATCAGCGCAGAAATGCTCAGGAACAGTCGCGTGCGCAGTTTCATCGCCAGCTTCATAAGGTGCAGCTCACAGGTTGTATTGCTTGCGTTTGCGATACAGCGTCGAAGCATCGATGCCCAGGGTCTTGGCCGCCTGGTCCAGGGTGTCGCTGGTGGCCAGAACGGCGCCGATATGGGCCTTTTCCAGCTCATCCAGGCTCAACGCCGCCCCAATGCGTGGTGAGTTATTGGTCGGTTGCTCGGCCATCCCCAGATGGCTGATCTCAACCTTCTCCTGGGCACAGATGATGCTCGCCCGTTCCACGACGTTGCGCAGTTCGCGGATATTGCCCGGCCAACGGTAGTTGAGCAGTGCTTCACGGGCCTCATCGCTGAAGCCGCGGGCCGGTCGTGCATACTCCTTGACGAAGCGTGCGAGGAAGCGGTCGGCGAGGGCCAGGATATCTTCGCTGCGCTCGCGCAGCGGCGGCAGGTGCAGGGTGATGGCGTTCAGGCGATACAGCAAGTCTTCGCGAAAACGCCCGTCGCGCACCATGTCTTCCAGGTTCAGGTTGGTCGCCGCCAGGATGCGCACATCGGCGCGTCGGGTGACCGGGTCGCCGACCCGTTCATATTCCTTGTCCTGGATAAAACGCAGCAGCTTGGGTTGCAGCGTCAGGGGAAAGTCGCCGATCTCGTCAAGGAACAGGGTGCCGCCGTCCGCCTGGTTGACCCGGCCCAGAGTGCTTTCGCTGGCACCGGTAAAGGCCCCGCGGCTGTGGCCGAACAGCTCGCTTTCCATCAGTTCGGCGGTCAGGGACGGGCAGTTGATGGTGACACAGGACTTTTTCGCCCTTTTGCTCCAGCCATGGATGGCCCGGGCCAGTTCGCCTTTACCGGTGCCGGACTCGCCCAGGATCAGGATATTGGCATCGGTACCGGCCACTTGGCGGGCGGTCTCCAGTACCACCATCATCGATGGGCTATGGGAGTCGAGACCATCTTTGGGTTGGCGCACTTCGCCTTCCAGTGCTTCCAGGCGTGCCGACAGCTGACGCACTTCCAATTGCTTGGCGGTGGCCAGGCGCAGTTGGTCCGGGCTGCAAGGCTTGACCAGGTAATCGGCCGCGCCGGCCTGGATTGCATCTACGGCGGTATCGACGGCCGAATGAGCGGTGACGATCACTACGCGCATCCAGGGTGCCTGGATGCGCATCTGCGCCAGCACGTCCAGGCCGTTGTCTTCGCCCAGGCGCAGGTCCAGGAAGCACAGGTCAAACACCTGGCGCTGCAACAGAGCATCGGCCTGGGCCGCGCTGTTGGCGGTGGCGACCGTATAGCCTTCATCTTCCAGGCAGTAACGGAAGGTGCGCAGGATTGCGGACTCGTCGTCCACTAAAAGAATGCGGCCTTGAAGCTCCTTGGCTGATTCCATCTGTCCCGCGCTCCTTAAAATAAGAATGATTGATCTTGGTTAGTCCCGGAATAATCGGGCAAGTTGCATGGTTTATTCTGATCGATTCAAAGCCTTGTCGCGCAGCTATCTGAAACTCTTCCTACTTATATGCTTGGGTAGCGTGTTTTCGACCCTGTTTGGTGTCTCGGCAGTCCTACAGGCCCTTCTGACCCCTTAGCCGACCGCTGACCATCGTGCATTTCGCACGGTGAGGATAGGCGCATCGTGCAGGATGCTGCTGGAAATAAACTCATGGATATTATAACTATTTGATTTTGTTGATTTTTATTTGAAATAAAAACTGGCATGCACTCTGCAATACCCCTCCTACAAGCGTGATAACGAACAAAACAACATGCGGGAGAGATTCAGGATGACTCGCCAAAGCCTCAAGCCATTGCGTGTATCGCCATTGCGCCTTCAGCAGGGGCTATTTGCCAGCCTTGCGTTGATGGTGACCTTGATCGGTGGCCAGCAGCTGCAGCATTGGCAGCAGAGTCAGCACTCCGCCCCGCAGTTCGAGCACGCCCCCAAGACACAGACCCATTTCCGTTCCGTTGGTAGCAACAGTGCTGACGTGACAGCCCCTCGCATGATGGCGGTTGAACAGGGCATTGCCCTGTATGACGAACCCGTCCAGGAACGTTGGGTGTTCTAGGCACGAACCTGCCGCCCCGCAGGGTGCGACAGGATGGCTGCACGGCAGCCATTTCTATAGGCGTAAAAGGAGAATCACCATGTTGAGTTGGGCAATCACATTCCTGATCATTGCCATCGTGGCTGCAGTCCTGGGCTTCGGTGGTATCGCGGGCACCGCCACGGGTATCGCCAAGATTCTCTTTGTCGTATTCCTGGTGATGTTCATCGCTTCCTTCTTCTTTGGCCGTCGCGGTCGAGGCTGAACATGGTCAACTTGTCTCTCAAAACCCTTGCTGCCGCCCTGTTGCTAGGCGGCAGTGGCTTGGCCCTGGCCGCCAATGACGGCCAGGCGCGGGCCAATGAACTGCTCAATGCCGACCCGCAATATCGCGAAACCTGGCAGGGCGTGGTGAAGAAGGAAGAGCGTCTGCCTGAATGGGTGATCAACCTCTCGGGCACCTCTGAGCAAATGAATGCCGTGACGGAAGACGGAGATGGGTATTTGGTCGGGCCACTGTGTGAAACGGCTGACACCTGCCTAAATAAGCGTCTGATCGTTGCGTTCAGTATGGATAAGGACGATGCCTACGCGATGTTGGTCGAAGTCCCTGCAGGGCTTCCGGCGGATAAGTCACCTACACGCCATGCGGACTATCGCTTCATCGGCAAGCCGGATGAAGGCATGCGGAAGTTGCTGATGGAGCAACTGAAGAAAGATCCGAATTGGTACTAGGCCCGTCTGCGGGCCTGCCCAATATGGAAACAGGTCAACTGCTCGTTTGCGTTTGCATCACCGCCTGCCGGCGGTGCATGACCAGGGGGCCGGGTTGCTCTGATCAAGCTGGATCGGCGTGACCTACGGGGACAGGGAGTGCCTGCGCAAGGGCCGGGTCAGGAGAAAGGCTGCGACGCGAGTCCACAGGCCGTTTTGGCCTGATGGACTTGCGACGGGCTTGATAGCCATCACACGGCATTTATGCCGCACATAGCTACAAATTTCCCTTCTGCTTCATCACAACCGTTTCGCGGTGTTGCTGCGCGACCATCTATCGAGAAAGTTTGCCCTCGGCCAGACTAGTTTTTCGATGGTATGCGTAGGAATTTTCACGAGTTTTTTCCGGCCGGCAAATAAACCTAAAACCCCTGAGCGAGCCTGAAATGGCCGGTTCACGGCATGTATGCCTGACAAAATGTCGCATTCGAACTGACCAAACAGACAGTTTTATTTGAAAAAACCCATGCCGATTCGGCATAGGG
This sequence comes from Pseudomonas fluorescens, assembly GCF_000730425.1. Lineage (NCBI taxonomy): Bacteria > Pseudomonadati > Pseudomonadota > Gammaproteobacteria > Pseudomonadales > Pseudomonadaceae > Pseudomonas > Pseudomonas fluorescens. Next base: position 3,969,912 of record NZ_CP008896.1, read on the forward strand.
TAGGCGTTTACGGCATTAGACTATGCCCCCCTGCATCGGAATAGTTGCGCCTTTTTTCGCTTGCCAGTAAGCCATATCGGCCATCTGCGGTGACCTTCTACGCAGGCTCATGCACACACTTTTTCGCTTCCGGGCGTTCCAGCTGGCGCATCTGCCTGAGTCCACTTGAAACAAGGGTAATGACATGAAGAAGGCAAAACTAAGCCTCGCCTGGCAGATCCTCATCGGTCTGGTGCTAGGGATTGCAATCGGTGCTGTACTCAACCACTTCAGTGCCGAAAAAGCCTGGTGGATCAGCAACGTGTTGCAACCGGCGGGCGATATCTTTATCCGCTTGATCAAGATGATCGTGATCCCGATCGTGATTTCGTCGTTGATTGTCGGAATCGCTGGCGTAGGGGATGCGAAAAAGCTCGGTCGGATCGGCGTAAAGACCATCGTTTACTTCGAAGTGGTCACTACCATTGCGATTGTGGTCGGCCTGCTGCTGGCCAACCTGTTCCACCCCGGTGCGGGTATCGACATGAGTACCCTGGGTACCGTGGATATCTCCAAGTACCAGGCGACCGCCGCCGAGGTGCAGCATGAGCATGCGTTCATCGAGACCATCCTCAACCTGATCCCATCGAACATCTTTGCCGCCGTTGCCCGTGGCGAGATGCTGCCGATCATCTTCTTCTCCGTGCTGTTCGGCCTGGGCTTGTCGAGCCTCAAGCCAGACCTGCGCGAGCCTCTGGTGACCATGTTCCAGGGCGTGTCCGAGAGCATGTTCAAAGTCACCCACATGATCATGAAGTACGCCCCTATCGGTGTATTCGCCCTGATCGCCGTGACCGTGGCCAACTTCGGCTTCGCCTCCTTGTTGCCGTTGGCCAAGCTGGTGATCCTGGTCTACGTCGCCATCCTGTTCTTCGCCTTCGTGATTCTTGGCCTGATCGCTCGCCTGTTTGGCTTCTCGGTGATCAAGCTGATGCGCATCTTCAAGGATGAGCTGGTACTGGCCTACTCCACCGCCAGCTCCGAAACCGTGCTGCCGCGTGTGATCGAGAAGATGGAAGCCTACGGCGCGCCGAAAGCCATCTGCAGCTTCGTAGTGCCGACCGGTTACTCGTTCAACCTCGACGGTTCGACCCTGTACCAGAGTATCGCGGCGATCTTTATCGCCCAGCTGTACGGCATCGACCTGTCGGTCGGCCAGCAACTGATGCTGGTATTGACCCTGATGGTCACCTCCAAAGGTATCGCCGGCGTGCCGGGTGTGTCCTTCGTGGTACTGCTGGCAACCCTGGGCAGCGTGGGCATCCCGTTGGAAGGCCTGGCGTTCATCGCCGGTGTCGACCGCATCATGGACATGGCGCGTACGGCCCTGAACGTGATCGGCAACGCCCTGGCCGTGCTGGTCATCGCGCGCTGGGAAGGCATGTACGACGATGCCAAGGGCGAGCGCTACTGGAACTCCCTGCCGCACTGGCGTACCAAGACCGTGCTGCCGGCTGGCGAGACCAGCCAGGGCTGATCCTTGCCTGAATCGAACAAACCCCGGTAAATCCGGGGTTTGTCGTTTCTGTCAGCCCCGCTATCATTCGCCACATCTTTAAAGGGGTGTGACTGATGCTCAATGGCCTGTGGCTTGGCTTCTTTGTCGTGGCAATGGTATCGGCGCTGGCGCAATGGCTGGTGGGCGGTAACGCCGGGATCTTTGCGGCGATGGTCGAGAGTATCTTCGCCATGGCCAAGCTGTCGGTGGAAGTGATGGTGCTGCTGTTCGGCACCTTGACCCTGTGGCTGGGCTTTCTGCGCATCGCCGAGAAGGCCGGGATTGTCGAGTGGCTGGCCAAGGCCCTGGGCCCGCTGTTCCTGCGACTGATGCCGGAAGTGCCGGCCGGTCACCCGGCCATCGGCTTGATCACCCTCAACTTTGCCGCCAACGGCCTGGGCCTGGACAACGCGGCGACGCCCATCGGCCTCAAGGCCATGAAGGCGCTGCAAGAGCTCAACCCCATCCCCAACACCGCGACCAACGCGCAGATCCTGTTCCTGGTGCTCAATGCATCCTCCCTGACCCTGCTGCCGGTGACGATCTTCATGTACCGCGCCCAGCAAGGCGCGCCCGATCCGACCCTAGTGTTTCTGCCGATCCTGCTGGCCACCAGCGCCTCGACCCTGGTGGGCCTGCTGTCGGTAGCGCTGATGCAGCGCCTGCGCCTGTGGGACCCGGTGGTGCTGGCCTATCTGATTCCCGGCGCGCTGGTGCTGGGCGGCTTCATGGCCTTGCTGGCGACGATGTCGGCGACGGCCCTGGCGGGCCTGTCCTCGATCCTCGGCAACCTCACGCTGTTTGGCCTGATCATGCTGTTTCTGCTGATCGGTGCGCTGCGCAAGGTCAAGGTCTACGAAGCGTTTGTCGAGGGCGCCAAAGAGGGCTTCGACGTTGCCAAGAACCTGTTGCCCTACCTGGTGGCGATGCTGTGTGCGGTTGGCGTGTTGCGTGCTTCCGGGGCGCTGGAATTTGGCCTGGAAGGGATTCGCCACCTGGTGGCCTGGACGGGCCTGGACACGCGTTTTGTCGATGCCTTGCCCACGGCGATGGTCAAGCCATTCTCTGGCAGCGCGGCGCGGGCGATGCTGATCGAGACCATGCAGACCCAAGGCGTGGACAGCTTCCCGGCGTTGGTCGCGGCGACGATCCAGGGCAGTACCGAGACCACCTTCTACGTGCTGGCAGTGTACTTTGGCTCGGTGGGTATCCAGCGGGCGCGGCATGCGGTGGGGTGCGCGTTGCTGGCGGAGTTGGCGGGCGTGGTGGCGGCGATTGCCGTCTGCTACTGGTTCTTTGGCTGAGGTTTAGATCACTATCGCCGGCAAGCGGGCTCTCTTGTAGGAGCCGGCTTGCCGGCGATGAGGCCCTCAGCGTTTCGACGCTGTATTGCCTTGCTGCACAACCCAATCCACCACCTGTTTATTCAAAGTATCCCCGGCCAACCCAAACCCGGCCACCACCGCCGGTACCTGGGTATTACTCACCGGCTGGCGCACTTCAAAGCGCTTGGCGGCCACGATCCGCTGGTCATTGCCACGCACCAGGCGCGCATCGAGCCGAACCACCACTTCCACCGCCCCTCCCCGGTACTCGCTCTGGAAGGCCTGCAACTGCCCGCCCAGCTCGAAATCTGCCTGCAGGTTGGTGTCATCGGTGCTCAGGAACGCCACCCGGCCATCGCGCTGGAAGCCGTCCAACAGGCGGTTGCGCAGCAGCACCGGCGCCGGATCACTCCAGCGCGACTGGGCATAGCTACTGATCAAGTCACCCTCGGGCACTACGGCAATGCGCGGGCTGTCGAGGAATTCGCTGGCTTGCGGCTTGGCCAGCCGCAATGACCAGGTACCGGGGCTGCCATGAGCTGCCGTCTGGGCCACAGGCAGGCGATAGACGTTGGATGGATCGGCCTTGGGCAGGATCGAGCAGGCGCTGACCAGGGCCAGGGCCACGGGAACAATCATTTGGTAAGCACGCTTCATGGCGTGAACTCCTTGTTCTTGTCACTGCCCAGCAGATACCCGCTGGGGTTGGCTTCCAGGCGACGGGTAATGGCGCGCAAGGAGCCCAGGGTATCGCGCAGTTCGCGCACGGCGGGTGCCAGTTCGTTGAGGCCCTGCATGCCGCTGTTCAGGGAATCCTTGTTGTCGTGCAACAAACCGTTGATGGTCGCGGTGCTTTGCTCCAGGGAGCGCATGGCGCCTTCAGCGCTGCCGAACATCTGCTTGCCCTGGTCGTTGAGCAGGCCATTGGCGTTGCGCATCAGCGCAGTGGTCTGCTCCAGGGCGGCACCGGCCTGCTTGCTGACCTGGGCCAACTGCTGCATCACCACCTTGATATCGCCCCGCTGCTCGGCGATGGCCCCGGTGGTTTGCTCCAGGTGGGCCAGGGTGCCGCTCAGGCGGTCGACGTTAGCGGGCGAGAACATGCGGTTGGCGTTGTGCAGCAGCAGGTTGATGCTGGTCATCAGGTCGTTGCTGTTGTTCAGCAGGCGGGCGATGGGCGATGGCGAGGCGGTGATCTGCGGCAGCTCGCCGTTCTTGCCCTTGAGCTCGGGGCTTTGTGGGGTTCCGCCGCTGAGCTGGATGATCGACGTACCGGTGATGCCGGTCAGCGCCAGCTTGGCCTGGGTGTCTTCCTTGATCGGCGTCTGCCCGGCCAGGCGGATACGCGCCAGTACGCGGCGTGGGTCCTTTGGGTCCAGGCGCAGGCTGGTGACGTCGCCGACCTTGATCCCGCTGTACTGCACCGCGCTGCCCTGGGACAGGCCGCTGACCGCTTCGTTGAAGATCACTTCGTAATCCTGGAACGCGGTGTCGACGCTGGATTTGGCCAGCCACAGGCCGAACAGCATGGCGCCGACCACGACTATCACGCTGAACAGGCCGATCATCACATGATGGGCTCGGGTTTCCATGTCATACCTCGTTGAGCTGTTGAGCGGCATCCAATGCCGCGCGGCCCCGGGGGCCATGAAAGTATTCGTGAATCCAGGTGTCGTCTGTTTCCGAGACAACATCGATGGCATCCGCCACCAGCACCTTTTTCTGCGCCAGCACCGCCACGCGGTCGGTGATGGTGTAGAGCGTGTCGAGGTCGTGAGTGATCAGCAGCACACTCAGGCCCAAGGCGTCACGCAGGGTCAGGATCAGTTGGTCGAACGCCGCCGCGCCGATGGGATCGAGGCCAGCAGTCGGCTCATCGAGAAACAGAATATCCGGGTCCAGGGCCAGGGCGCGGGCCAGGGCCGCACGCTTGATCATCCCGCCAGACAGCGACGACGGGTATTTGTCGGCCGCCGACAAGGGCAACCCGGCCAGGGCTAGTTTTACCGCCGCCAGGTGTTCGGCATCGGCGCGGCTCAGGCCGGCGTGCTCGATCAGCGGTAGGGCGACGTTTTCTGTGACCGTCAGCGAGGAAAACAGTGCGCCCTTCTGGAACAGCACACCAAAACGCCGTTCCACCAGGGAGCGTTCGTGCTCCGACAGGTTCGGCAGGTTCTGCCCGAAGACCCGCACCTGGCCTTCACTGGGCTGACGCAGGCCGATGATGCTGCGCAGCAGCACCGATTTGCCGCTGCCCGAGCCGCCGACCACGGCGAGAATCTCGCCCTTGTACAGATCCAGGTCGAGGTTTTCGTGCACGCTCTGCGGGCCAAAGCGGTTGCACAGGCCACGGACTTCAATCACCGCCTCGCTGGGCGCACGCTGTAAACGGCTCACCAGCCCATCTCCATAAAGAACAGTGCGGCCACCGCGTCGAGCACGATCACCACGAAAATCGATTGCACCACGGCGGAGGTGGTGTGGGCGCCGACCGATTCGGCGCTACCGCTGACCTTGAAGCCTTCCAGGCAGCCAATGGCGGCAATCAGGAACGCGAAGAACGGCGCCTTGACCAGGCCTACCAGCAAGTGCTGGACGCCAATGTCCGATTGCAGCAACGAGAGGAACATCGCCGGTGAGATGTCCAGGGCCACGGCGCACACCACGCCGCCGCCGACGATCCCCGAAATCATGGCGAGAAAGGTCAGCATCGGCAGCGCCACCAGCAGCGCGAGGACACGCGGCAGCACCAGCAACTCCATGGGGTCTAGGCCCATGGTCCGGATGGCGTCGATTTCTTCGTTGGCCTTCATCGAGCCGATTTGCGCGGTAAAGGCACTGGCGGTACGCCCGGCCATCAGGATTGCCGTGAGTAGGACGCCGAACTCCCGCAGGAAGGAAAACGCCACGAGGTCCACGGTAAAAATACTGGCACCGAAACTCTCCAGCACCGTGGCGCCCAGAAACGCGACCACGGCTCCCACCAGAAAGGTCAGCAAGGCGACGATGGGCGCGGCATCGAGCCCGGTCTGTTCGATATGCGCCACCATCGGCGTCAGGCGCCAACGCTTGGGGCGCAGCAGGTTACGGGCAAAGGTCTCAAGGATCAGGCCAATAAAGCCCAACAGCGTCCTGGCGTCTTGCCAGACTGTATCCACCGCGCGGCCGATGCGCGCCAGGAGCAGGATGCCGGCGCTTTCCCGCGGCTCTTTGACCGGCACACAAAAGTCGTTCAGCGAGCGGTAGACGGTCTTGAGCAGTGCGCGGTCGGCGGTGGACAGGCTGCAGTCGGTATGTTCAGCCGAATGCTCAATGCGTTCTGGCCCCAGCAACTCGACCAGCAGCGAGGCACCGGCCGTGTCCAGTGCGCCCAGGCCATTGAGGTCGACGCGGGTGCTGGCGTCGTACTGGCCGTCGAGGGTCGCCGACAACTTCTTCAGGGCGCTGTAGTGGGCCAGCGTCCAGTCCCCGCTGACCCGTAGTCGGGGCGGTTGGGTGGACGCGTCCAGGTGGGCATTGCCTGCCGTTGTGCTACTGGTCATAAGCTCCGAGCTTGTTTGGCTATTCCACAATTCCTATGTAATAACACGATCCGTCCTACTTTGGCGTGTCCGTTTGTGCTGTGTCAGTGACTTTAAAGCGCAGCACGCCGATTACTTGGCCATCTTCAGTGAGCACCCGCACTTGCCAACGGCCCACGGCATTCGTCGGGAAGTTCTGCTTGTGCGTCCAGGCCCGGTAGCCTTCCTTGCGCCCGCCGTGGATGTCCAGGGCAATGCGGTCGACTTCTTTGCCGTTGAACTGCCACACATGGTAAATGCGCTCATCCAGCCCGCGCGGTGCGTTGATTGCGGTGTAGGCGAACAGGCCGCTGCTGCGCAGTTGGCTGGCGCTGACTTCCTTGAGGTCATCGCCGGGGGTGCGGTCCTGCAATTGGGTGCTGATCGCCACTTCGGTCATCCACAGTGTGGCCGGCGGCACCCAGCTGCGCAGGAACCAGCCCGCGCAACCAATCGCCGCCGTGACACCCAGCAGCATCAGCCAACCCTTGACGCTGCGCAGCGGCAGGCTGACGGCCAGGCTGGGGATCGACAAGGCCATCGCCACCCCCAGCGCCAGTTTGTAACTCTCGGCGGTGGTCAGGTGCAGGATGATCGGCAGCGCGGTGAGCAAGGCCGCAAACAGGGTCAGGGTGTGCAGCGCCAGGAACAGTGAGCGCTTGGGCGCCAGCCATTTGTAGTACAGCGGGTCAGTGATCGAGATGAGCGCAGCCGCGCCCAGCAACCCGGTGAAAATCGACTGGCTGCTGTTCCAGGTGGTGGTGACAAAAAAGAACGGCAGGACAAAGAACAAGCTTTCCTGGTGGATCATCTGTGTGGCGTAGCGCAGCAGCGGTTCGGGGATCTCCCGCTTGAAGACTTTGCTGAACAACTGGGTGAAGCTGTTTTCCAGCATCAGCCACAGCCAGCTCACCAGCATGATGATCGCGATCCAACTGGCCATGCCTTGTTGGCGGTCCACCAGGATGAAGCTGCCCACCCCCGAGATAAAACCACCGAGTGCAATCACCCCTGGGTAGCGCTTCATCAGTTCGAGGATGCGCTGTATGAAATGGGTCAGGTTTGGCATTCGGTGGTTCGCAGTCTTCGTAGGAAAAAATCCCAGACAGAATAACGCCTTAGCTCGTTGCCGGGCGTGTCATTGCACAATTGCTTTGCGATAACGGCGCAGCGCAATCAGCACAATGGCGATCAGCCCCAGAACACCTGCGGTGAGCCAGCCCAAGGCCGTGTAACTGAGCAGCGGCTTTTCGATGCGCCAGTAGCCTGGCTGGCTGAACAGCTGGCGCATGGCCTGGTCGGCCTGCGCCAGGCTGACGGCCTTGATGCGCTTGGCCGGGTCGCTGAATCGGCCATCGGCGTAGTCGGCAAAGGCGCCCCAATAATAGTCGGCCAGTGCGCTATTGCCCTGCACGGCCCAGGCCTGGCGGTCGATGGCGGCGTGTTGCAGGCGGCTGAAGGTGGCCGGGTCGAGGCCGTCCTCAAGCAGCCTGGCCTTGAGAGCTTCAAGGACCTGTTCGGCTTCGGGCAGTTTGTCGCGGTCCAGGTCGGCATTGAGGCTCATGAAGCCCACGCCGCCCAGCACTTGGCGCTCGCTCCATGGACCGTAGGACAGGCCGTGCTGCAGACGCAACTGGCGATACAACGCCCAATCCAGGTAGTCCTTGAGCAGGTCGTAGGTGGCATCGTGCTGGTCGTCCAGTATCGGTTCGGGGAACAGCCAGTACAGTTTGGCGCCATCGCCGACCCAGCCACGGATCAGGTCGCGATGGGGCGCAGCAGCCCGTTGGATTTGCGGCAAGGGGCGATGTTCGCTGGGGTCTACCGGCTCAAGCTGGCCATAGGTGCGTTCCAGATAGGCCGGCAGCAGCTTGTCGAGGTCGCCGACAATGATCAGGGTCATGTTGTTGGGGGCGTACCAGGCCTGGCGCACTGTCTCCAACTGGGCGCGGGTCAGGTGTTCGACCTCGGCGCGCTCGGCGCATTTGAGGCCCAGCTCCACCGCCAGTTGGTTGCTGGCGTTATGGCCCAGGTCCTGGCGGTCCAGCAGGCGTTGCAGGTGCGAATAGTGGCCGCCGTCTTCGCGCTCCACCACTTGCTTGGCCGCGTTGATCGCAGCCTCGCTCAGTTGGGTACGGGTCAGGATCGCCTTCAGCAGGTCCAGCACCTTGCGCTGGTTGCGCGCCGGCGCCTCGATGACGAAGGTGGTGTCGGCATTGCTGGTGTAGGCGTTCCACTCCCCGCCCAGGGCCTGCATCTGTTCTTCCAGTTCACCTTCGCCGCCGCCGTCGATGCCGCTGAATAGCAGGTGTTCGAGCAGGTGTGGCAGTTCCTTGTCCGGGCAACTGAAGTCATCCAGGCCCACGCCGACTACAAGGCGGATCGCCACATGCCCGCGCTCGGTACCCGGCTTGAGCAGCAATTGCAGGCCGTTGGGCAGCATATAGCCTTCGACCTGCAAGCGATCAAAGGCAAAGGCGTGGGCCGAGCCTATGAGCAGGCAGGCGAATAACAGGCGACGCATAACGGGGTTCCTAGCGAGCAATAACGGTTGAAACTGGCTTTTTGTGGGAGCGGGCTTGCTCGCGATGCAGGCACCTCGGTGTATCGGTTACACCGCAGTGATGCTATCGCGAGCAAGCCCGCTCCCACACAAGCCCGCTCCCACATTGGTCAGGCGGTATTTTTAACTGACTCCCGGGGTGTGCGGTTCGTTCAGGGCGAATGGGTGATGTCGGCCATACTGTCCGCCGCCAGTGCGCCGGTCTCGGAGGTTTCCAGCACGACATAAGCGCTGCTGCAAAACAGCGAGTTCAGGCGTTTCATGTCGGCAATCAACTCCAGGTGCAGGGAACTGGTCTCGATGCTTTGCACGATCTTGCGCTGCAGGCGACTGACATGAGCGTGGGCCAGGCGCCGCTCCTGGGCGCGGAAGCGGCGCTTTTCGCGCAGCAATTGGCGGGCGCTTTCCGGGTCGGCGCTGAGAAACACCGACAGGCCCAGGCGCAGGTTGGCGATCAATTGGCTGTGCAGGCCCGCCAGCTCTTCCAGGCCCACTTCGGAAAAGGAGCGGCGCTGGGAGGTTTTCTGTTGCTGGACCTTGCGCAACATGCGTTCGATCAAGTCACCGGCCAGTTTCAGGTTGATCGACAGTTCGATGATCTCGGCCCAGCGCCGGCTGTCGTGCTCGCTGAGGTCTTCCCGGGGCATTTGCGCCAGGTACAGCTTGATCGCGCTGTAGAGCGCCTCGACATCATCGCTGAGGCTGCGTATTTCCTGGGTGATGGCCGTTTGTTTGCCGCGCAGCACTTCCAGCATGGCGGCCAGCATGTTGTCGATCAGGTCCCCAAGGCGCAGGGTCTCCCGCGCGGCGTTGGCCAGGGCCAGGCTCGGGGTGGTCAGCGCCGTCGGGTCGAGATGGCGGGGTTTGGCCAGCCCGTTGGCCTCCGGGCGTTCCGGCAGCAGCCAGGCACACAGGCGTGCCATGGGGCCGATGGTGGGCAGCAGGATCAGGCAGCGGGTGACGTTGTAGAGCAGGTGAAAGGTGATGACCATGCCTTGGGCGCTGTAGTCCAAGGTGTCCATCCACCGCACCAGGGGATCCAGGACGGGAATGATCAGCAGCAGGCCGATCAGTTTGTAGAGCAGGCTGCCGAGGGCCACTTGGCGGCCGGCGGCGTTTTGCATGCTGGTGCTGAGGAAGGCCAGCACCCCGCTGCCGATATTGGCACCGATCACCAGGCCAATGGCCACATGCAGGCCAATGACGCCAGCGCCGGCCAGTGTCGCTGTCAGCAGCACGGCGGCCAGGCTGGAGTAGGAAATCATCGCAAACAACGCGCCCACCAGGGCGTCGAGCAGGATGTCGCCGGTCAGTGAGGCGAACAGGACTTTGACGCCCTGGGCCTGGGTAATCGGCCCGGCGGCTTCGACGATCAGTTGCAGAGCAAGGATGATCAAGCCCAGGCCGATGCCGACCCGGCCCATCTGCCCGGCGCGCGTCTGTTTGCGCGACAGGAAGAAGATCACGCCGAGAAAGATCAGCAGCGGCGACAACCACGACAGATCCAGGGTCAGCACCCGTGCCATCAGCGCCGTACCGACGTCGGCGCCAAGCATGGTCGCCAGGGCGGGTGTCAGGCCCATCAGGCCCTGGCCGACAAACGATGTCACCAGCATTGCCGTGGCGTTGCTGCTTTGCACCATGGCGGTGACGAGGATCCCGGCAATGAACGCCAGCCAGCGCCTGGCCATGTTCTGCCCGATGACCTGGCGCAGGTTGGAGCCGTAGACCCGCAGGATGCCGGTACGGACGATGTGCGTGCCCCAGATCAGCAGGGTCACCGCAGAAAGAAGATTGAGCAGGGTCAGCATGCTCGGCCCCCTGTATTGAGTCGTGCTCGAAGTGGAGCAAAAAGTGCCGCGTGCCGTTTTGTGTTGTGTACTTAAGCTGTAGTTGGCGAACGGCCTGTGTGCCAGCATCGCATAGCTAAACTTGGCTTTGAAACAAAACGGTCATGAAATCAGCTTTTTGCGGGCGAAAAAAAGGGGGCTCACCAGAGCCCCCCTTTCGGTCATCTCGGGTTTATTGACCCGGAATGTCCTTGCGCAGTTTCACTGGATCCTGCTGCTTTTTCTTCTTCGCGATGGCGGTACGCATCTTGATGTTGACCGCTTCTACCGCCAGGGAGAACGCCATGGCGAAGTATACGTAGCCTTTTGGCACATGCACGTCGAAGGATTCGGCGATCAGCACCGTACCCACCACCAGCAGGAACGACAGCGCGAGCATTTTCAGCGACGGGTGCTTGTCGATGAACGCACTGATGGTGCCTGCGGCCAGCATCATCACCAGTACCGCAACGATGATCGCCGCGACCATGACCGGTACGTGGGAAACCATGCCCACGGCGGTAATCACCGAATCCAGGGAGAACACGATGTCGATGATGGCGATCTGGATGATGGTGTAGATGAACTTGCCACCCTTGCCTGTCGGCTCGTCGTGGGTTTCGTCTTCACCTTCCAGGGCGTGGTACATCTCCTGGGAGCTTTTCCACAGCAGGAACAGGCCACCGAAGAACAGGATCAGGTCACGACCGGAAATACCCTGGTCCAATACCACGAACAGGTCGGCGGTCAGTTGCATGACCCAGGTGATCGACAGCAGCAACAGGATCCGGGTGATCATGGCCAGGGCGAGGCCGAAGATCCGAGTGCGCGCCTGCATATGCTTGGGCATGCGGCTGACCAGGATCGAAATCATGATGATGTTATCGATGCCCAGGACGATCTCGAGTGCCGTCAAGGTGAAGAAGGCAATCCAGATCTCCGGATTGGTCAGCCATTCCATATGTGTTCCTTTGCGCGAGTGTTAGACCGCGCCGGGGGGAAGGCCGGCGCGGTGGGTTGTTACGATTATAGAGTGCTGAACAGCGGGAATGTGCCCAACAGCAATGCGGCAACCATTATGCACAGGCACACCAGGACTGCCCACTTCAGGGTGAAGCGCTGGTGATCGCCGAACTCGATACCGGCCAGGGCCACCAGCAGGTAAGTCGAAGGCACCAGCGGGCTGAGCAAGTGTACCGGCTGGCCAACAATCGAAGCACGGCCCATTTCTGCGGCGGTGATGCCGTAATGGCTGGCGGCTTCGGCCAGTACAGGCAGTACGCCGTAGTAGAACGCATCGTTGGACATGAAGAACGTGAACGGCATGCTGACCAGCGCGGTGATCACCGCCAGGTACGGGCCCATGGCTTCAGGGATGACCGCCAGCAGGCTCTTGGACATGGCGTCGACCATGCCGGTGCCCGACAGGATACCGGTGAAGATGCCCGCGGCGAAGATCAGGCCAACCACTGCCAGCACGCTGCCTGCGTGGGCGGCAACGCGGTCTTTCTGCTGTTGCAGGCACGGGTAGTTGACGATCATCGCGATACTGAAGGCCACCATGAACAGCACTGGCAGCGGTAACAGACCGGCGATCAGGGTGCACATCAGGACCAGGGTCAGCGCGCCGTTGAACCAGATCAGTTTCGGGCGACGGGCATCGGGGAACTGCGAGACGCTGATTTCGCTGTGGTCGATTTCATCGCCTTGCAGGTGCAGCACGCCAAGACGGGCGCGCTCGCGCAGGCCGTACATATAGGCAATCACCAGGATGGCCACTACGCCGGCGGCCATGGCCGGGATCATCGGTACGAAGATGTCCGAGGGGTCCACGTGCAGGGCACTGGCGGCGCGGGCGGTCGGGCCGCCCCAGGGGGTCATGTTCATCACGCCACCGGCGAGGATGATCAGGCCGGCCATGATTCGCGGGCTCATGCCGATGCGCTTGTACAGCGGCAACATGGCGGCCACGCAAATCATGTAGGTGGTGGCGCCGTCACCGTCCAGGGACACCACCAGCGCGAGCACGGCAGTACCGACCGAGACTTTCAGCGGGTCGCCCTTGACCAGCTTGAGGATCTTGCGCACGGCCGGGTCGAACAGGCCGGAGTCGATCATCAAGGCAAAGTAGAGGATGGCAAACATCAGCATCACGCCGGTGGGGGCGAGCTTGGTGATGCCTTCGAGCATCATCGGGCCGATCTTTGGCGCGAAGCCACCGAACAGCGCGAACAGGATAGGCACGATGATCAAGGCGATCAGCGCCGACAGGCGCTTGGTCATGATCAGGAACATGAACGTGATGACCATGGCAAAGCCAAGGAAAGTCAGCATAGGAATACTCCAGGCGTAGCGCGGCTAGGGAATGGCGAACCGGGTGGGGTCAGCGCAGAACGAAAAGCGCGGGGCGTACGGGGGGAGTGGGAGAAAACAGGCGGGTACGAGCGGACATCAGAATCACCATTGTTGTTGTTAATTGGGCCCCTGTGCATAAAAGCGCTCAGGTTGGCCAACCGGTCTATTGCCGGTAGTGAGGGCGATCCTAATCGTGAAAGCTTTCAGCCAGCTTTCGCTGAGCAATCAGGTTATGGCGATATGTTTCGTGGGAATGGTCTGTTTTTGATGCTCGAAATATGCGATTGACCTCTGTAGGAGCTGGCTTGCCAGCGATGGCGATCGACCTGTTGCAGGGCTGTTGCCTGACACGCCGCCATCGCCGGCAAGCCGGCTCCTGCAGTTGAAACGCGATCAACGGGTTTTAAGGCAGCTGCAGCCCGCCAGCGGCTTTGTGCAGCGCGCGCAGGTGTTCACCGACTTGCTTGAGATTGGCCTCGCAGGCAGCAATTTCCGCCGCTCGCGCCGGCTCCAGCAGCGCCCTCACCTCTTTATCCAGGTCGCCGGTCAGCGATTGCAGTTGTTTCTGGCGCAAGGCGCTTTCTGATTCCAGGCGCTGCCATTCCTTGGGTTGGGGCAAGCCATAGCCGCTGCTGCCGAGCAGTTCCGCCGGGCGGCTGAGGAAGCCGCTGTTGGCGAGGATCTGCTGCAAAGTGGCATCGGCCTTGGCCATGCCGCCGTTCTTCAACTCGCGGGCGCCGAGGTAGCGTTGTTTGACCTCATCCTGGGCGAGCATCAGTTGTTTGCGAAAACTGGCCTGTTCCAGCAGCAGCAATGCTGCGCTGGTGCGCAGGTCAGCCTTGCCGAACCATGCCCGGCGTTGCCCGGCGCTCAAGCTCAGCCAGTCTTCGACCTCGGTTTGCGGGATCGGCAGATGTTTTTTCAGCACGTCGAACATTGCCTGGTAGCGCTCACGGAAGGAGTCGAAGTGATAGCCCAGGCGCAAGGCTTCGCGGCGGTCGTCCAGCACGCTGGTGTCGGCCAGTCCACGGGCCTTGAGCACTTCGAGCAAACCGTTGGGGGTGATGTTGTCCAGGGCTGTCAGTTGCGGGTTGGCGCTGCCGCTGCGCAGCAGTTTCAGGCCTTCGACCGCGCAGTTGTTGGAGAGGAAGTAGTAATTGCCGTCGTAGCTCCAGTGCATTTCGGCGGCGTGTTCGACGGTTTCGTTGATCTCCTTGCGTGTGAGGATCAAGGGCACCGAAGCCAGGCCGCGCAGTTCAGTTTTGGTGTACTCGTCGATCACTTGGGCCAGGGGCAGTACGAACAGGCGTGATGGGTATTTGCCTACCAGGCCGTCCCAACTGGATAGCTGCACATCGCCTACGAAAGCGCGGTAGGACAACACCAGATGCTGGTCCAGGTCCAGGCGGCAATCCGGGCCACGGGGGCGGCCCGGCGCACAGATCACCAGGCGCAGCATGCTGTGGCCCCAGCGGCTCACCAGGTTCTGGTTGGCTTCGGCCAGCAGGTAGTCGATGGCGTACACGCGCTCTGGGTCGACCTGGCCCAAGGGTGTCTTGGCAAAATCGTTGCCGGCGTTGAGGAAGGCGAAGGTGTTGGCGCAAGCGTCCTTGGCCGGCGGTGCCCAGCCGAAGTGTTGCTGGTAGTAGCGATAGAGAGCAGGGCGACGGCAGGCGTAGCTCGGGTCGAGGAGGAAGTACTCCATATTGACCGCGACGAACTCCTTGGGGTTGGTGATTTCGTACAGGTCCGGGCTGCGGGCCACTTGGCGGTTGTGTTGCTCGCGCTCGCCACGGCGGCCGACGTATTGCGGCCAGCCGGCCAGGTCGAGCAAGCGTGGGTCATCGCTGAGGGTGAAACGCCGGTCGTTCTGGCCGCGGCATTGGTCGGGCAGGCCGATCAGGCCAGTGATGTTGTTCTGGCGGCTGCAGCGTTGGATCAACGAGCGCTGCTCCTGGGGCCACAGGCGCGCGCGATCATAGATGTGGGTCAGTTCATGTAGCACGGTGGCGAGCAGTTCTCGGCGCACGGTGCCGTGGGGGCGCTGGGTCTGTTGGGTGGCAGCGGTGCCGTCGGTCAGACTGGCCAGCAGCTTGCGGTTGAGGTCCAGTTCGGACACCAGCGACGCCTGGCCATAGGCATTGGCGGGCATGTCGTCGGTCCAGCCGACGTCAATGCGCCGGTCCAGTTGCTCGATGAAGCGCGGCGGCAGCGCCTGCATGGCTTCATCAAGCAATGCCTGGCTGGCCTGCTGTTGGGCTGGGCTCAGGCCGTCGGTCTTGAGCCGTAGTTGCAGGCTGGCCTGGGCGGCGCTGCCAGTCAGCAGTACCGTCGCCGCCAATAGCCAGGCGGTGAAGCGCCTCACAATGCGAGGATGGCTTGCGCGAGAACCTGGTCGCTGGCGTTGCGGGCTTCTGGCACGCGGGTTCGCAAGGTGTCGAAGGCGGCTTCCAGTTGCGCGCCGCGGATATCGCCGTTGCTGGCGACAAAGCTGGCAGCGTCGTCGTGGGCTTCGCGCACGACTTTGGAGTCGCGGATGGAGGTGGTGGTGTCCGAGGTGAAATCAATGGTGCGGCCGAAGGCACGAACAATGATGTTACTGGTGGCCACGAGGGTTTGTGCCTGGGCGATATCGGCCAGCAGGAACAGGCCGAGAGCAGCTGCGATCAACGGGCGACGCATGGAATGACTCCAAAAAGGTAAAGATGATTATTGGACGAGAATTGCCTGGGCCAGTTCAAGGTCACTGGACTTAAGTTTTGGCTGGGTACGATGCAGGTAGTCCAGTGCGCTTTCCAGCCGGGCGCCCCGCCATTGGCCGTCAGTGGCAATGAATGCGGCAGCGTCATCCTGGGCTGCCAATATCAATTTACGATCGAACGGTGCCGACGTCACTTTACTGGTGGCATAGGCGCTGGCGACGAGGCCTTGGGTGGACAGATCAAAGGCTTGGGCCGGGCCGGCCCCGCACATGGCAAGCACTGTGGGAACAATCAACGAACGGTATGAAAAAGCCATGGGACTCGACAACTGAAAACGAGCGCCAAGGCTAGCGTAATGCCCGGGCGAGAGCCAGCGCGGGCATCCCTATGTAGGCGCCGGCAAGCCGGCTCCTACATAACAGATTCGTCTCAGATGGCCAGGATGGCCTGGGCCAGTTGCGCGTCAGTAGCGCTATTGAGTTGCGGTGCTTGTTGGCGAATCTGCGCCAGGGCGCTTTCCAGCTTCACGCCACGGATAGCGCCTTGGCTGGCGACGAAGCTGGCAGCGTCGTCACGGGCTGCACGGACAACCTTGTTGTCGCGCAGGGACGAGGTGGCATCTGAAGTGGCGTCGGAAGTGGCTTTGAGCGCGCCGACAATCGAGTCGGTGGTCACGATCAGGCTGGTAGCGCCGGCGTTGGCAGCTACGGCAAGCAGGGCGGCAGCGCTCAGTAGACGAAGACGGGACATGGGTGACTCCTGTGTATGAAACGAAGAAGGTGGCGCAGGGCTGATGACGGGATAGTAGCTGGCGCCCATCTGTTCGGGTAGTGCGCGATGGGAAGTCGTTGCCAGGGAGGGCAATTTAGCCGGTACAAGTCAGGGTGACTTTAATTGTACTGGTCTGATTTTGTATTTTTTAAACTGTAATGGTCTGGATGATAAAGGATGCGATCGTGTGGGGTTTCAGCCTCCCAGAAACAGCAGAGCCCGCCTCCGGTTGCCCGGGGCGGGCTCTGCTACAACAATTCGGGGTGCTGGCGGTGGACCCTACAGGTCAGGGCCAGCAGGCGCTAAATCAACGCCAGAACGGCTTGCTCAGCTCTTCGTAGCGTTGAGCTTCGCTGATCCCGGCATCGGCCAGCAGACGCGAGTCCAGACGAGCCAGCTGATGACGGCTGGAAATGCGGCGCTGCCACAACATCAGGTTGGCGATAACGCGCAGAGGCAGGGAGGCCTGGGTGTTTACAGCTTTCTCTTCGAAGAACAGTTCGGAACTGAGTGTACGTTCCATGATGACATCCTTCCGCTTGTGGCGGGATTAGGTAGTGGTTTAACTGATGCCAATGATCCTCCTCCGGCGCAAGACTCTCTAGATACAGTTCACCTGTATTGTGAGGGGCCAGTTAACTGTTTATAGCGGCTGTACTGTACATAAATGGGGCAACTGTACCTATTGGCACTTTTTTGGTGCGTTTTTGGCATTGCAGAAAGGATTTGTAAGGTTTTACGGTAGGAAATGACCGGTACAGCAGTACAGTTTTTGTGGAAAGTGCCACGCTTGGATCCGGGCGAATGCAACTGTGTTTGCATTCGCCCGGATGTACATCGATCAATCTTTGAGCATGTGCCCGGTTTCTTCCAGGTTGATGTGCCAGCTGAGGGCTTCGCGCAGGATATGTGGAGTGTGCCCGCCGATGGCGCAGGCGGCGGTGTAGTAGTTGTTGAGGGCGTCACGGTAGTCAGGGTGCACGCAGTTATCGATGATCACCCGGGCCCGCTCCCGTGGCGCGAGGCCGCGCAGGTCGGCCAGGCCAATCTCGGTCACGAGAATGTCGACATCATGCTCGGTATGGTCGACATGGCTGACCATCGGTACCACGCTGGAAATCGCCCCGCCCTTGGCAATGGACTTGGTGACAAAGATCGCCAGGTGCGCATTGCGGGCGAAATCCCCTGAGCCGCCAATGCCGTTCATCATTCGCGTACCACAGACGTGGGTGGAGTTGACGTTGCCGTAGATGTCGAACTCCAGCGCGGTGTTGATGCCGATGATACCCAGGCGGCGCACCACTTCCGGGTGGTTGGAAATTTCCTGCGGGCGCAGCACCAGCTTGTCCTTGTAGCGCTCCAGATTGCCGAATACGTCGGCATTGCGCCGCTGCGACAAGGTGATCGAACTGCCGGAAGCAAAGCTCAGCTTCCCGGCGTC
Organism: Pseudomonas fluorescens; assembly: GCF_000730425.1. Taxonomy (NCBI): domain Bacteria; kingdom Pseudomonadati; phylum Pseudomonadota; class Gammaproteobacteria; order Pseudomonadales; family Pseudomonadaceae; genus Pseudomonas; species Pseudomonas fluorescens. The sequence goes on from NZ_CP008896.1 coordinate 3,987,995, forward strand.
GATCAGGTCGAAGGTCGAGTCCTGGAGGACTTCGGAATACATGGTCAGGTCTTCGAACGGTGACTCGATCAAGCCGCACATCACGGCGTTGGCGATATTGCCGATACCGGCTTGCAGCGGGCCGAGCTTGTTGCTCATGCGCCCGGCATCCACTTCCTGCTTGAGAAAGTTGATCAGGTGGTTGGCGATCCACTGGGTATCGTTGTCGGGCGGCGTCACCGTGGACGCGGAGTCTGCCTGGTGGGTGATGACGATGGCGACGATCTTCTCCGGCGGGATCGGGATCGCGCTGCTGCCGATGCGGTCATCGACCTTGACCAGCGGGATCGGCGTGCGGGTCGGGCGGTAGGTTGGGATATAGATGTCGTGCAGGCCTTCCAGGTTCGGATTGTGCGCCAGGTTGATCTCGATGATCACCTGCTTGGCAAAAATCGCGAAGCTGGCGGAGTTGCCCACAGACGTGGTGGGCACGATATGGCCTTGCTCGGTGATGGCCACGGCTTCAATCACCGCGATGTCCGGCAGCTTGAGTTGGTTGTTGCGCAACTGTTCGACGGTTTCCGACAGATGCTGGTCGATAAACATCACTTCGCCGGCATTGATGGCCTTGCGCAGGGTGCTATCGACCTGGAATGGCATGCGGCGCGACAGCACGCCTGCTTCGGTCAGTTGCTTGTCCAGGTCGTTACCCAGGCTGGCGCCGGTCATCAGGGTGATTTTCAGGGGCGAGGACTTGGCGCGTTCGGCCAGGGCGTGGGGCACAGCCTTGGCTTCACCGGCGCGGGTAAAGCCGCTCATGCCGACGGTCATGCCGTCCTCGATCAGGGCGGCAGCATCGGTGGCGCTCATGACCTTGTTCAACAGCGAAGGCAAGCGGATACGATCACGGTACATGGATTGTTATCTCGGGCAACGGAGGCAAGGTGGGCAGTCTAGTGATTTCAAAGGCGTTCGTCCCGCTACCATGGTCGAATGCCAGGTGGCGATTTAGAGCCTTTGGTCGGGTTTTTCCCGTCAATAAAAAACCCCAGCCTACGGGAGGCCGGGGTTTTGGGTATTGCGCTGGAGCAGTGTTTATTCGACGGCCTTGACCATGTCTTCGATGACCTTCTTCGCATCGCCGAAGACCATCATGGTCTTGTCCAGGTAGAACAGTTCGTTATCCAGGCCGGCGTAACCACTGGCCATCGAGCGCTTGTTGACGATGATCGTCTTGGCCTTGAAGGCTTCGAGAATCGGCATGCCGGCGATAGGCGATTTCGGATCGTTCTTGGCAGCCGGGTTGACCACATCGTTGGCGCCGAGCACCAGCACCACGTCGGCCTGGCCGAACTCGGAGTTGATGTCTTCCATTTCGAACACCTGGTCGTAAGGCACCTCGGCCTCGGCCAGCAGCACGTTCATGTGGCCGGGCATGCGGCCCGCCACCGGGTGGATCGCATACTTCACGGTGACGCCGCGATGGGTCAGCTTCTCGGTCAGCTCTTTAAGGGCGTGTTGTGCCCGTGCTACCGCCAGGCCATAGCCTGGGACGATGATCACGGTGTCGGCGTTGGTCAGCAGGAAGGTCGCGTCGTCGGCCGAACCGGATTTCACCGGGCGTGCTTCTTTTGAACCGGCTGGCCCTGCTGCATCCGGCGTATTGCCGAAGCCACCGAGCAGCACATTGAAGAACGAGCGATTCATCGCCTTGCACATGATGTAGGACAGGATCGCACCGCTCGAACCCACCAGGGAGCCGGCAATGATCAGCATCGAGTTGTTCAGCGAGAAACCGATACCTGCCGCAGCCCAGCCGGAGTAGCTGTTGAGCATCGACACCACTACCGGCATGTCCGCGCCGCCAATCGGGATGATGATCAGCACGCCCAGCACGAAGGCCAGGGCCAGCATCAGCGCAAAGGCGCTGAGGTTGCCGGTGAACATAAACACCAGGCCCAGGCCCAGGGTGGCCAGGCCCAGCACCAGGTTCAGCTTGTGCTGGCCGCCGAACTGTACCGGTGCGCCCTGGAACAGGCGGAACTTGTACTTGCCCGACAGCTTGCCGAAGGCGATTACCGATCCGGAGAAGGTAATGGCACCAATGGCGGCGCCGAGGAACAATTCCAGGCGGTTGCCCGCAGGAATCGCGTCGCCCAGTTGCTTGACGATCCCCAGGGACTGCGGCTCGACCACGGCAGCAATGGCAATGAACACGGCGGCCAGGCCGATCATGCTGTGCATGAAGGCGACCAACTCCGGCATCTTGGTCATTTCCACGCGCTTGGCCATGATCGAGCCGGCGGTCCCGCCGATCAACAGGCCGACAATCACGTAGCCGATGCCGGCAGTGGCCAGCTCAGCGCCCAGCTTATAGATGAGGCCCACGGTAGTGAGCACCGCCAACGCCATGCCGAGCATGCCGAACAGGTTGCCGCGCCGGGAGGTGGTGGGGTGCGACAGGCCCTTGAGGGCCTGGATAAAGCAGATCGACGCGATCAGGTAGAGCGTCGTCACAAGGTTCATGCTCATTACTTTTGCACCTCTTCTTTAGCCTTGGGCGCTTTCTTCTTGAACATCTCAAGCATCCTGCGGGTAACCAGGAAACCACCGAATACGTTGACGGCCGCCAGCGCCACGGCCAGGGTGCCCATGGTCTTGCCCAGCGGTGTAACGGTGAGTGCGGCCGCGAGCATGGCGCCAACGATCACAATCGCCGAGATTGCGTTGGTCACTGCCATCAACGGCGTATGCAGTGCGGGGGTAACGTTCCAGACCACGTGGTAACCGACATAAATCGCCAGCACGAAGATGATCAGGTTGTAGATGCCGGGGGAGATAAGCTCTTCCATCGTCTGAATCCCTGCTTAGGCGTTTTTGCGGATGACTTGGCCGTCGCGGCACATCAGGCACGCGGCGACGATGTCGTCTTCGAGGTTGATTTCAAACTGCCCTTCCTTAGTGAAGACCAGCTTCAGGAAGTCCAGCAGGTTGCGCGCATACAGGGCCGAAGCATCGGCAGCCACTGCGCCGGCAAGGTTGGTCGGGCCACAGATGGTCACGCCGTTTTCCACTACCACCTGGTCGGCGACGGTCAGGGGGCAGTTGCCACCTTGGGCGGCGGCCAGGTCGATCACCACGGAGCCGGGCTTCATCTGGGCGACGGTTTCGGCGCTCAGCAAAGTCGGGGCCTTGCGGCCCGGAATCAGGGCGGTGGTGATGACGATATCGGCTTGCTTGGCGCGCTCGTGCACAGCCAGGGCCTGGCGCTGCATCCAGCTGGAGGGCATCGGGCGAGCGTAGCCGCCGACACCGACGGCGCATTCGCGCTCTTCATCGGTCTCGTAGGGCACGTCGACGAACTTGGCGCCGAGGGATTCGATCTGCTCCTTCACGGCCGGACGTACGTCGGACGCTTCGATAACCGCACCCAGGCGTTTCGCCGTAGCGATCGCCTGCAGGCCGGCGACGCCGGCGCCGAGGATCAGCACGCGAGCGGCTTTCACTGTACCTGCGGCGGTCATCAGCATTGGCATGAAGCGCGGATAGTGATGGGCCGCCAGCAGTACCGCCTTGTAGCCGGCAATGTTGGCCTGGGAGGACAGCACATCCAGGCTCTGCGCACGGGAGGTGCGTGGGGCGGCCTCCAGGGCGAAGGCAGTGATGCCATGTTCGGCCAGTTGGGCGATGGTTTCGTTGCTGAACGGATTGAGCATGCCCACCAACACGGTGCCGCTTTTAATCAGCGTCAGCTCGCTGTCGCTGGGGGCGACCACCTTGAGAATCAGCTCGGCGCCAAACGCGTCGCTGGCACTGCCAATGGTGGCGCCTGCCGTTTCATAGGCACTGTCGACGACGCTGGCTTTAATGCCTGCACCGCTTTGTACAGTGACCTTATGGCCCTGGCCGATCAGCTTCTTGATGGTTTCCGGGGTTGCAGCAACCCGCGTTTCACCGGTCTGGGTTTCGAGAGGAACACCAATGTGCACGTCAAATCTCCTGCATGATCTTTTTGCTTTTGATTTTTGTAAAAAGGCCAGTGCACCGCGAGTGGCGCAACTGGGGCGGCCGATCAGCACGACCCCGCTGAAATGACAGCAGGGCGCGGCATTTTGCAGGCGAACTTTACGGCCTTCAAGGGATTATGACGGGTGACGAAAAATTAACTACAAGTCACCCTGTGACTGATTGTCGCAATAAGCCAGAATAACCTCTTGGAATACAGGTGTTTAAAGGCTTTTTGCGGAAAAATACGATTTTTGCAATGGTCGACGTGAATAGCCGGTCATGGGCTGCGAATAATAGCCGTAGGGCATGCAGTTATTGGCTTTCAGGCAATTTTTAAGTCGAGCGGTACAGTCTGTCTAAAGGCGACATATAATTATATCTGTAGTGCTATAAATAATCTGACTACAAGGTCAGCAAATATCGAAGGCTTCTAGAATTGGCGGCTGTAGCGCTGCGCCTGATCAGTCAGCCAGTCTCGAAAGGCGTGCAATGACGCGGATTCGACCTTTCTCTCGGGAATCATCAGGTAATAGGCCTTGCTGCTGCTCAACGCCTGTTGGTTGGCGATCACCAACTGTTTCTCGCCCAGTTCCCGCTGAATAAGGAACGGCGGTATCAGTGCAATCCCCATGTCATGCATGGCCGCCTGGGACAGCATGGAGAATAGCTCGTAGCGCGGGCCTGTCATGTCCCGCGGGATGTTCAATTGCTGGGCGTTGAACCATTGGCGCCAGGCGTAGGGCCGTGTGGTTTGTTGCAGTAGCGGTAACTCGGCAATGTCTTCTGCGCTGAAGTGCGAGCGCTGCCCCAGCAGTCGTGGGCTGCAGACGGGCAGTGGGTTTTCTCCCATCAGTCTGTGGGATTCGGTACCGGACCAGTCGGCATCGCCGAAATACACCGCGGCATCGAACTCCGTGTCGGCAAACAGGAACGGGCGGGTACGGTTGGTCAGGTTTACGGTGACTTCGGGGTGTTGCTGCTGGAAGTCCTTGAGGCGTGGGATCAGCCACTGTGTGCCGAACGTGGGCACCACCGCCAGCTCGATCACATTGGCGCCTTGCTGGCCCATCACCGACAGGGTGTCGCGTTCCACTGCGTCCAGTTGCGTCGCCACTCGTCGACTATAGGAAAGCCCGGCCTCCGTGAGCTTTACGCCACGCCGCGAGCGACGAAACAGTTCGATACTCAAAAACTCTTCCAGGCTGGCGATCTGTCGGCAGATCGCACCCTGGGTAATGGAAAGCTCCTGTGCGGCCTTGGTAAAGCTTTCGTGGCGAGCGGCCGCCTCAAAGCTGATGAGGGCCGTGGTGCTGGGGATTTTCCTGCGCATGTACCGTACCCTCACTAATGAAAGGTGTTTTTATCTTTATCAAACGTTACGGAGTGAGAAATTAGCACAACGCTATGCAAAAACCTCGTTTGCCCTCTTCGCCTGCCCGGCCTAGGCTCCATGCACGACTTTTGATTTACTTCTCGAGGACTCACTCATGGGTGGCAAGGCAAGCTTCAACTGGATCGATCCACTGCTGCTGGATCAACAGCTCACCGAAGAAGAGCGCATGGTGCGCGACAGTGCCGAGCAGTTCGCCCAGGACAAGCTGGCGCCGCGTGTGCTTGAAGCCTTCCGTCATGAAAAGACCGATCCCGCGATTTTTCGGGAAATGGGTGAGACCGGTTTGCTGGGCGCGATGATTCCCGAGCAGTACGGTGGCAGTGGCTTGAACTATGTCAGCTACGGCTTGATTGCCCGTGAAGTGGAGCGTGTCGACTCCGGCTACCGGTCGATGATGAGTGTGCAATCCTCCCTGGTGATGGTGCCGATCAATGAGTTCGGTACTGAAGCGCAAAAACAGAAGTACTTGCCCAAGCTGGCCTCGGGTGAGTGGATTGGTTGCTTCGGCCTGACCGAGCCAAACCACGGATCGGACCCGGGCGCGATGATTACCCGTGCGCGCAAGGTAGATGGTGGCTACAGCCTGACCGGCAGCAAGATGTGGATTACCAACAGTCCGATTGCCGATGTGTTTGTCGTCTGGGGCAAGGACGACGCTGGCGATATCCGGGGCTTTGTCCTGGAAAAAGGCTGGAAGGGGCTGAGTGCGCCAGCGATCCACGGTAAGGTTGGTTTGCGTGCTTCGATTACCGGCGAAATCGTCATGGACAACGTATTCGTTCCCGAGGAAAACATCTTCCCGGATGTGCGGGGCTTGAAAGGTCCGTTCACCTGCCTGAACTCGGCACGTTACGGTATCTCTTGGGGCGCCTTGGGGGCCGCAGAGTTCTGCTGGCACACTGCGCGCCAGTACACCCTTGATCGCCAGCAGTTCGGGCGCCCATTGGCAGCTACCCAACTGATCCAGAAAAAGCTGGCCGATATGCAGACCGAGATCACTCTTGCCTTGCAGGGCTGTCTGCGCCTGGGGCGGATGAAAGATGAAGGAACGGCGGCGGTGGAGATTACTTCGATCATGAAGCGCAATTCCTGCGGCAAGTCCTTGGATATCGCCCGCATGGCCCGCGACATGCTGGGGGGTAATGGCATCTCCGATGAGTTCGGGATCGCCCGGCACCTGGTCAACCTGGAAGTGGTGAATACCTACGAAGGCACGCATGACGTTCATGCGCTTATCCTCGGGCGTGCCCAGACCGGTCTCCAGGCGTTCTATTAATAGGAGTGTGACCATGGGCGCGCTATCGCATCTGCGGGTACTGGATTTGTCACGGGTGCTGGCTGGGCCTTGGGCCGGGCAGATTCTTGCCGACCTTGGCGCTGAGGTGATCAAGGTCGAGCGGCCTGGCAGTGGTGACGATACCCGCGCCTGGGGGCCGCCCTTCCTTAAGGATGCTTATGGTGAGAACACCAGTGAAGCGTCCTACTACTTATCGGCCAACCGTAATAAGGAATCGGTGACTATCGACTTCACCCGGCCAGAGGGTCAGAAGCTGGTCCGGGACCTGGCGGCGAAGTCAGATATCTTGATCGAAAACTTCAAGGTCGGCGGCTTGGCGGCGTATGGCCTGGACTATGAGTCGCTCAAGGAAATCAATCCTGAGCTGATTTATTGCTCTATCACCGGGTTTGGTCAGACGGGGCCGTATGCGGCGCGCGCTGGCTATGACTTCATGATCCAGGGCTTGGGCGGATTGATGAGCCTGACGGGTCGCCCTGAGGGTGATGAGGGGGAAGGTCCGGTCAAGGTAGGTGTGGCACTGACTGACATCTTGACCGGGCTTTACTCGGCGGTGGCGATTCTGGCGGCCATGGCGCATCGCGATCATGATGGTGGTGGCCAGCATATCGATATGGCGTTGTTGGACGTCCAGGTCGCTTGCCTGGCCAATCAGGCGATGAATTACCTGACAACCGGGGTATCCCCCAAGCGGTTGGGTAATGCGCATCCGAATATTGTGCCGTATCAGGATTTTCCCACGGCCGATGGCGACTTTATTCTTACGGTGGGCAATGACAGTCAGTTTCGTAAGTTTGCCCAGGTTGCCGGGCAGCCGCAGTGGGCTGATGATCCGCGGTTCGCCACTAATAAGCTGCGGGTGGCCAATCGGGCGGTGCTCATTCCATTGATTCGCCAGGCAACGGTGTTCAAGACCACGGCCGAGTGGGTGGCCCAACTTGAGCAGGTCGGTGTGCCCTGCGGGCCGATCAATGACTTGGCGCAGGTGTTTGCCGATCCGCAAGTGCAGGCGCGTGGGTTGGCTATAGAGCTGCCTCACCCGCTGGCAGGCAAGGTACCTCAGGTGGGGAGCCCTATACGGTTGTCCAAGACGCCTGTGGAGTATCGGAGTGCGCCTCCCCTGCTGGGTGAGCATACGGCTCGGGTGCTCAGCCAGGTGCTGGGGTTGGGGACGGCTCATGTGGCGGCTTTAAAGGAGGCGGGGGTTATATGAAGTGCTTCTTCTATATAGAGGGGTTTCTATATGGAAAGAATTGGTTGTTTTTTAATCGATCGTAAGTAATTGATAGAAAAGTAAAATCAAGGGTTGACGGCAGATTCTGGAAGCCTATAATTCGCCCCACTTCCGGCGCAGTCGAAACGGAAAACTCCTTGGTAAACAAAGAGTTATGCAGGATTCGACAGCGAGGCGCTTCAGTTCATCGAAGCCCAGAAGGAGTGGGTAGGGCAGGGTTGTTTGGCTCTATCGACGTTTCGATCCTCTGGTTCGAAAGCGGAGAAAAAGAGGTGTTGACAGCAGCGTGTAACGCTGTAGAATTCGCCTCCCGCTGACGAGAGATCGAAAGCGCAAGTGGTTGAAGTTGTTGAGGAAATCCTCGAAAACTTCTGAAAATAACCACTTGACAGCAAGTGAGGCTGCTGTAGAATGCGCGCCTCGGTTGAGACGAAAGATCTTAACCAACCGCTCTTTAACAACTGAATCAAGCAATTCGTGTGGGTGCTTGTGGAGTCAGACTGATAGTCAACAAGATTATCAGCATCACAAGTTACTCCGCGAGAAATCAAAGATGTAACCAACGATTGCTGAGCCAAGTTTAGGGTTTCTTAAAAACCCAAAGATGTTTGAACTGAAGAGTTTGATCATGGCTCAGATTGAACGCTGGCGGCAGGCCTAACACATGCAAGTCGAGCGGTAGAGAGAAGCTTGCTTCTCTTGAGAGCGGCGGACGGGTGAGTAATGCCTAGGAATCTGCCTGGTAGTGGGGGATAACGTTCGGAAACGGACGCTAATACCGCATACGTCCTACGGGAGAAAGCAGGGGACCTTCGGGCCTTGCGCTATCAGATGAGCCTAGGTCGGATTAGCTAGTTGGTGGGGTAATGGCTCACCAAGGCGACGATCCGTAACTGGTCTGAGAGGATGATCAGTCACACTGGAACTGAGACACGGTCCAGACTCCTACGGGAGGCAGCAGTGGGGAATATTGGACAATGGGCGAAAGCCTGATCCAGCCATGCCGCGTGTGTGAAGAAGGTCTTCGGATTGTAAAGCACTTTAAGTTGGGAGGAAGGGTTGTAGATTAATACTCTGCAATTTTGACGTTACCGACAGAATAAGCACCGGCTAACTCTGTGCCAGCAGCCGCGGTAATACAGAGGGTGCAAGCGTTAATCGGAATTACTGGGCGTAAAGCGCGCGTAGGTGGTTAGTTAAGTTGGATGTGAAATCCCCGGGCTCAACCTGGGAACTGCATTCAAAACTGACTGACTAGAGTATGGTAGAGGGTGGTGGAATTTCCTGTGTAGCGGTGAAATGCGTAGATATAGGAAGGAACACCAGTGGCGAAGGCGACCACCTGGACTGATACTGACACTGAGGTGCGAAAGCGTGGGGAGCAAACAGGATTAGATACCCTGGTAGTCCACGCCGTAAACGATGTCAACTAGCCGTTGGGAGCCTTGAGCTCTTAGTGGCGCAGCTAACGCATTAAGTTGACCGCCTGGGGAGTACGGCCGCAAGGTTAAAACTCAAATGAATTGACGGGGGCCCGCACAAGCGGTGGAGCATGTGGTTTAATTCGAAGCAACGCGAAGAACCTTACCAGGCCTTGACATCCAATGAACTTTCTAGAGATAGATTGGTGCCTTCGGGAACATTGAGACAGGTGCTGCATGGCTGTCGTCAGCTCGTGTCGTGAGATGTTGGGTTAAGTCCCGTAACGAGCGCAACCCTTGTCCTTAGTTACCAGCACGTAATGGTGGGCACTCTAAGGAGACTGCCGGTGACAAACCGGAGGAAGGTGGGGATGACGTCAAGTCATCATGGCCCTTACGGCCTGGGCTACACACGTGCTACAATGGTCGGTACAGAGGGTTGCCAAGCCGCGAGGTGGAGCTAATCCCATAAAACCGATCGTAGTCCGGATCGCAGTCTGCAACTCGACTGCGTGAAGTCGGAATCGCTAGTAATCGCGAATCAGAATGTCGCGGTGAATACGTTCCCGGGCCTTGTACACACCGCCCGTCACACCATGGGAGTGGGTTGCACCAGAAGTAGCTAGTCTAACCTTCGGGAGGACGGTTACCACGGTGTGATTCATGACTGGGGTGAAGTCGTAACAAGGTAGCCGTAGGGGAACCTGCGGCTGGATCACCTCCTTAATCGACGACATCAGCTGCTCCATAAGTTCCCACACGAATTGCTTGATTCATTGAAGAAGACGAAAAGAAGCAGCCCGAAATTGGGTCTGTAGCTCAGTTGGTTAGAGCGCACCCCTGATAAGGGTGAGGTCGGCAGTTCGAATCTGCCCAGACCCACCAATTTTGTGTGGGAAACGCCTGTAGAAATACGGGGCCATAGCTCAGCTGGGAGAGCGCCTGCCTTGCACGCAGGAGGTCAACGGTTCGATCCCGTTTGGCTCCACCACTACTGCTTCTGTTTGTAGAAAGCTTAGAAATGAGCATTCCATCATTGTGATGGTGAATGTTGATTTCTAGTCTTTGACTAGTTCGTTCTTTAAAAATTTGGGTATGTGATAGAAAGATAGACTGAACGTTACTTTCACTGGTAACGGATCAGGCTAAGGTAAAATTTGTGAGTTCTCTTAATTGAGAAATTCGAATTTTCGGCGAATGTCGTCTTCACAGTATAACCAGATTGCTTGGGGTTATATGGTCAAGTGAAGAAGCGCATACGGTGGATGCCTTGGCAGTCAGAGGCGATGAAAGACGTGGTAGCCTGCGAAAAGCTTCGGGGAGTCGGCAAACAGACTTTGATCCGGAGATGTCTGAATGGGGGAACCCAGCCATCATAAGATGGTTATCTTGTACTGAATACATAGGTGCAAGAGGCGAACCAGGGGAACTGAAACATCTAAGTACCCTGAGGAAAAGAAATCAACCGAGATTCCCTTAGTAGTGGCGAGCGAACGGGGACTAGCCCTTAAGTGGCTTTGAGATTAGCGGAACGCTCTGGAAAGTGCGGCCATAGTGGGTGATAGCCCTGTACGCGAAAATCTCTTAGTCATGAAATCGAGTAGGACGGAGCACGAGAAACTTTGTCTGAATATGGGGGGACCATCCTCCAAGGCTAAATACTACTGACTGACCGATAGTGAACTAGTACCGTGAGGGAAAGGCGAAAAGAACCCCGGAGAGGGGAGTGAAATAGATCCTGAAACCGTATGCGTACAAGCAGTGGGAGCCCACTTTGTTGGGTGACTGCGTACCTTTTGTATAATGGGTCAGCGACTTATTTTCAGTGGCGAGCTTAACCGAATAGGGGAGGCGTAGCGAAAGCGAGTCTTAATAGGGCGTCTAGTCGCTGGGAATAGACCCGAAACCGGGCGATCTATCCATGGGCAGGTTGAAGGTTGGGTAACACTAACTGGAGGACCGAACCGACTACCGTTGAAAAGTTAGCGGATGACCTGTGGATCGGAGTGAAAGGCTAATCAAGCTCGGAGATAGCTGGTTCTCCTCGAAAGCTATTTAGGTAGCGCCTCATGTATCACTGTAGGGGGTAGAGCACTGTTTCGGCTAGGGGGTCATCCCGACTTACCAAACCGATGCAAACTCCGAATACCTACAAGTGCCGAGCATGGGAGACACACGGCGGGTGCTAACGTCCGTCGTGAAAAGGGAAACAACCCAGACCGTCAGCTAAGGTCCCAAAGTTATGGTTAAGTGGGAAACGATGTGGGAAGGCTTAGACAGCTAGGAGGTTGGCTTAGAAGCAGCCACCCTTTAAAGAAAGCGTAATAGCTCACTAGTCGAGTCGGCCTGCGCGGAAGATGTAACGGGGCTCAAACCATACACCGAAGCTACGGGTATCACCCTCGGGTGATGCGGTAGAGGAGCGTTCTGTAAGCCTGTGAAGGTGAGTTGAGAAGCTTGCTGGAGGTATCAGAAGTGCGAATGCTGACATGAGTAACGACAATGGGTGTGAAAAACACCCACGCCGAAAGACCAAGGTTTCCTGCGCAACGTTAATCGACGCAGGGTTAGTCGGTCCCTAAGGCGAGGCTGAAAAGCGTAGTCGATGGAAAACAGGTTAATATTCCTGTACTTCTGGTTATTGCGATGGAGGGACGGAGAAGGCTAGGCCAGCTTGGCGTTGGTTGTCCAAGTTTAAGGTGGTAGGCTGGAATCTTAGGTAAATCCGGGATTCTAAGGCCGAGAGCTGATGACGAGTTACCCTTTGGGTGACGAAGTGGTTGATGCCATGCTTCCAAGAAAAGCTTCTAAGCTTCAGGTAACCAGGAACCGTACCCCAAACCGACACAGGTGGTTGGGTAGAGAATACCAAGGCGCTTGAGAGAACTCGGGTGAAGGAACTAGGCAAAATGGCACCGTAACTTCGGGAGAAGGTGCGCCGGTGAGGGTGAAGGACTTGCTCCGTAAGCTCATGCCGGTCGAAGATACCAGGCCGCTGCGACTGTTTATTAAAAACACAGCACTCTGCAAACACGAAAGTGGACGTATAGGGTGTGACGCCTGCCCGGTGCCGGAAGGTTAATTGATGGGGTTAGCTAACGCGAAGCTCTTGATCGAAGCCCCGGTAAACGGCGGCCGTAACTATAACGGTCCTAAGGTAGCGAAATTCCTTGTCGGGTAAGTTCCGACCTGCACGAATGGCGTAACGATGGCGGCGCTGTCTCCACCCGAGACTCAGTGAAATTGAAATCGCTGTGAAGATGCAGTGTATCCGCGGCTAGACGGAAAGACCCCGTGAACCTTTACTATAGCTTTGCACTGGACTTTGAATTTGCTTGTGTAGGATAGGTGGGAGGCTTTGAAGCGTGGACGCCAGTTCGCGTGGAGCCATCCTTGAAATACCACCCTGGCAACTTTGAGGTTCTAACTCAGGTCCGTTATCCGGATCGAGGACAGTGTATGGTGGGTAGTTTGACTGGGGCGGTCTCCTCCTAAAGAGTAACGGAGGAGTACGAAGGTGCGCTCAGACCGGTCGGAAATCGGTCGTAGAGTATAAAGGCAAAAGCGCGCTTGACTGCGAGACAGACACGTCGAGCAGGTACGAAAGTAGGTCTTAGTGATCCGGTGGTTCTGTATGGAAGGGCCATCGCTCAACGGATAAAAGGTACTCCGGGGATAACAGGCTGATACCGCCCAAGAGTTCATATCGACGGCGGTGTTTGGCACCTCGATGTCGGCTCATCACATCCTGGGGCTGAAGCCGGTCCCAAGGGTATGGCTGTTCGCCATTTAAAGTGGTACGCGAGCTGGGTTTAGAACGTCGTGAGACAGTTCGGTCCCTATCTGCCGTGGACGTTTGAGATTTGAGAGGGGCTGCTCCTAGTACGAGAGGACCGGAGTGGACGAACCTCTGGTGTTCCGGTTGTCACGCCAGTGGCATTGCCGGGTAGCTATGTTCGGAATAGATAACCGCTGAAAGCATCTAAGCGGGAAACTAGCCTCAAGATGAGATCTCACTGGAACCTTGAGTTCCCTGAAGGGCCGTCGAAGACTACGACGTTGATAGGTTGGGTGTGTAAGCGCTGTGAGGCGTTGAGCTAACCAATACTAATTGCCCGTGAGGCTTGACCATATAACACCCAAGCAATTTGCTTGCCTGAAGCTGAAAAGCCCAAGAGCACCAGATTGCGGTGTGTGAAGACGAAACGAACCGAAAGTTCGAATGCACAAGACACCGACTCTATTACATACCCAATTTGCTGAAGCGAGGCCGTTTGGTCACGACTCAGTACCCGAATTTCTTGACGACCATAGAGCATTGGAACCACCTGATCCCATCCCGAACTCAGCAGTGAAACGATGCATCGCCGATGGTAGTGTGGGGTTTCCCCATGTGAGAGTAGGTCATCGTCAAGATTAAATTCCGAAACCCCAATTGCGAGAGCAGTTGGGGTTTTGTTTATGTAGAAGTCCATGAATTTCATCAGGCCGTTGCTAGCGTAACGCTCTGGTACACAGAATTTCTTGACGACCATAGAGCATTGGAACCACCTGATCCCATCCCGAACTCAGTAGTGAAACGATGCATCGCCGATGGTAGTGTGGGGTTTCCCCATGTGAGAGTAGGTCATCGTCAAGATCAAATTCCGAAACCCCCGTTTGCTAACGCAGACGGGGGTTTTGTCGTTTTGGGGCACGTGCCACATCCTGACCGCTTGTCGATTTCCCACATAAAAAGAAGATGTATCCCACAAATTCCTAAGATTTATCCGGTCTTGGCCGAAAGACTAATGAGCCATGCGTGCACCGAAATAGAGCGGTCGTAGAGTCCGCCTATACCCGTACATGGAATGTTGCATTCGGCACGCTCACCCCCTTTTGGCAAAAAGAAGTCGATGAAATGAATCTCAAGTTCAGTCATAAAATTCTGTTGGCCGCGTCAGGCGTCGTGGTTTTGGCCTTCGCGCTGTTCACGTTGTACAACGACTACCTGCAACGCAATACCATCAGGCAAAACCTGGAGTCATCTATCCAGCAGTCAGGTGACCTGACCGCCAGCAGTGTGCAGAACTGGCTCAGTGGCCGGGTGCTGGTCCTGGAAAACCTTGCGCAAAACGTTGCTCACCAAGGCAGCAATGCCGACCTTCCCGGACTGGTCGATCAGCCGGCACTCACTTCGAACTTCCAGTTCACATACGTCGGTTCAACCAACGGTGTCTTCACCCAGCGTCCAGACGCGAAAATGCCGGAGGGCTACGATCCGCGCCAACGCCCCTGGTACAAGCAAGCGGTTGCTGCCGACAAACCCATGCTGACGCCGCCTTATATGGCCGCGGTCGGTGGCCTGATCGTCACCATCGCAATGCCGGTCAAGAAAAATGGTGAACTGCTGGGTGTAGTGGGGGGCGACTTGAGCCTGCAAACCCTGGTGAAGATCATCAACTCGGTCGATTTTGGCGGTATTGGTCACGCATTCCTGGTGAGCGGCGACGGTCAGGTGATCGTCAGCCCCGACCAGGACCATGTGATGAAAAACCTCAAGGACATCTATCCCGGCAGCACCGTCCGTGTCGAGAAGGTTAACCAGGATGTCGTCCTCAATGGTCAGGACCGCATTCTGTCCTTTACTCCGATCAGCGACTTGCCTGGCGCCGATTGGTACATAGGCCTGTCGATCGACAAAGACAAAGCCTACGCTCCCCTGAGTAAATTCCGTACCTCCGCTTTGATCGCCATGTTCATTGCCGTCACCGCGATTGCCGTATTGCTGAGCCTGTTAATCCAGGTGCTGATGCGCCCACTGACCACCATGGGCCGTGCAATGCAGGACATCGCCCAGGGTGAGGGCGATCTGACCCGCCGCCTGGTTGTCGAAAGCAAGGATGAGTTCGGCGAGCTGGGCGGTGCTTTCAACCAGTTTGTCGAGCGCATTCACGCCTCGATCAGCGAAGTGTCTTCGGCGACGAGGCATGTGCACGATCTTTCCCAGCGCGTGATGGCCTCATCCAACGCTTCGATCATCGGCTCTGACGAGCAGAGCGCCCGTACCAACAGCGTTGCGGCGGCCATTAACGAACTGGGTGCCGCTACCCAGGAAATCGCCCGTAACGCCGCTGACGCCTCGCAACACGCCAGTGGCGCCAGTGAACAGGCTGATGATGGTCGCCAGGTCGTGGAGAAAACCATCCTGGCGATGTCCGAGTTGTCGCAGAAGATCAGCCTGTCCTGCACGCAGATCGAAACCTTGAACGCCAGTACCGACAACATTGGCCATATTCTCGATGTGATCAAAGGCATCTCACAGCAGACCAACCTGCTGGCTCTCAACGCCGCGATCGAGGCTGCCCGCGCCGGTGAAGCCGGCCGTGGTTTTGCCGTCGTGGCCGACGAAGTACGCAACCTGGCGCACCGTACCCAGGAATCGGCAGAGGAGATCCACAAGATGATCACCTCCTTGCAGATTGGCTCACGCGAAGCAGTGACCACGATGAATGCCAGCCAGGTGTCCAGTGAAGAAAGTGTCGAAGTTGCCAACCAGGCCGGTGAGCGTCTGATCAGTGTGACCCAACGAATCGTCGAGATCGATGGCATGAATCAGTCGGTGGCGGCAGCCACTGAGGAGCAGACTGCCGTGGTGGAGACACTCAATGTCGATATCAACCAGATCAACCTGCTGAACCAGCAAGGCGTGGCCAACCTCAACGAGACCTTGAAAGACTGTGATGCGCTGTCACAGCAAGCCAATCGCTTGAAGCAACTGGTCGACAGTTTCAAGATCTGATCATCAGGCGGTAAATGTGGCGTAGTGCAGCAGTGCACTGCGCCATTTTTATCAGCCAAGCAACCGGCGCACGTTATCCAGTGCGCTGTCGGCAAAATCCTGGATGAACTGTTCAAATCCCTTTTTATCGCCGGTCTCAACAGGCTCGGCGATGATGGTCCAGGTCGCCCGTGCCAGGTTTTCCCCGAGCGACTCAACGCTCATTGCCGCCCACAGTCGGGCTACGCCCAGGGTGTTATAGATCGTCGTCCAGCTCATGCGCATCGCCAGGGCATCGTGGCTGTTGAGCTGTTCCACGACGATATTGCCATCATGGAAGCGTTTCTTGCGTAGCGAGCCCACACCGGTGCCCGTCATCGTGATGCATGCCAGGGTAGGAATGAACGCATCAAACCCCTCAAAGCAACCCACGACCCTCCACAGGTTGGCGGCGCTGCAGGCAATCTCCACTGATGACACCAGAGGCTTGCCCTGGGGGTTTTTGATCAACGTATCGGGTTGCAGTTGTCTCATAAGTTTTTCCTGATGAAGGGGGCTCACAGAAAGCCGATGGCGTTGAGGTACTGGCACCCTCTGCGCAGCAGCTCAGGTGCTTTTTCGGGATACTGCGCCCCCATCTGCTCGACGCCATGCCGTGCGTTCTCGTGGCGAATCATCGAGATGTCGCCAATGTCTTCTCCCAATTCATTGAGGTAGAACCCGAGCACCCCAAACAGCGCATTTTCGTGACCCACTTCACGCAGGTGGTGTTGCCAATCCTCTACGCTCACCAACTCGAATGCATGGCCCGCCTGGCGAAATGACTCCACATAGGTTTCCCATCTCAGGGGCTGGGGATTATGCAGGTTGAAAACGCTGCGCCCGGCAACGCAGTTTGCGCTGTGGAAGGCAATGAAGCGCGCGAGGAAATCCACTGGCATCAGATCGAAGTTCAAGTCCAGGCGTGGCACCCGGCCCAACTGCAGCGATCCCTTGAGCATCAGCATCAGGCGGTTTTTGTGCGGCTGGCAGACGCCGTTGCGGCTATTGAAACTGATGTTGCCGGGCCGATAGATATTGACCCAGGCACCTTGGCCGGCGGCACGCCCCAAGAGACGCTCAGCCACCCATTTGGACAGGTTGTAGCCATTCTTGATGTAGAGCGGTGGGGTGCTCGCCGCAGGCGCTTCCAGCACCTGCCCGTCGGCCCCGACGCTGCTTGACGCCGATAACGTGGACACGAAATTAAGCACCTTCTTGCAGTGGGTCTCGCACAGGCGCAGGCATTCAAGCACCGGTTCCACGTTGTCCTTGGCCAGCGATGCATAGTCCATGACGTGATTGACGTGGGCCGCGCTATGCACCAGTACTCCGTACTGACGGGCGATGTGCTCATAGGCCTGTACCTCCAGCCCCAGGCGAGGTTGGCGCAGGTCGGCGGCGTACACACGCACGCGGCTCAGGTCCAGGTGTTCCAGGTGGTATTCACGCAAGGCTTCGGCAAATCTCTCGGTAGCCGATAGCCCTGGACTTTCGCGAACCAGGCAGGCGACCTCTGTCGCTCCGGCCACCAGCAAGGCTTCGACGATATGTATCCCCAAAAAACTGTTGGCGCCGGTCACGATAGCCTTGTGGCGATTGCCAACACGCTCTGCTGGCAGCAGGGTGATATCCAGCGTGCGCAGTGCATCGCTTATCGCCCGGTCGGCGGGAGCAGCTCCCGACACGCTGTCGCCCATCAACGCCGCGAGCGTCTGTACCGTTGGTGCTTCGATGAACCGGTTCAGAGGCAAGCTGCGCCCGTACAACTCGCGAATCCGCAGGAGCATGGTCGAAAGCAGAATCGAGTGGCCGCCGAGATGAAAAAAACTGTCGTCAGTCGATATCTCGTCGACCGGCAAGCCCAGCAGTTCACTCCACAGGCTCAGCAGTTGCACTTCTACCGGCGTTTGAGGGCGGCATTGAGCGTTGCCCGAGACGGCTTGAACCGCCAGCGTCAGCAAGGCCTGGCGGTCAACCTTGCCATTGCTGCCATAGGGCAGGCTCATCAACTCTGTGCACACGGTCGGCTGCATATAGTCCGGTAGCATTTGCCTGGCATGTTGCTTGAGCGCCGCCAGTGCCGAGCCCGGATAACCGGGATCAGCGTGAGCCACGAACGCGAGGACTCTTCGATCACGGTCAACCACCACCGCGACCTGGCGAAACATCTGGCTGGCGCGTAGACACTGCTCGATTTCCTGCGGCTCGACCCGAAAGCCGCGGATTTTCACTTGCTGGTCCTGGCGCCCGGCCAGCTCGATGCCTTCTGCCGTCCATTTCCCCATGTCTCCCGTGCGATAGGCGCGCAAGGTCTGGCCGTCAGGCAGTACAAGGTGCACAAAGTGCTCAGCGGTCTGTCGTGGCTGGTTCACATAGCCAAGGCTCACCCCGGGGCCGACGATGTAAAGTTCGCCCACCACCTGATCCTCGACCGGGCAGCGCTGCTCGTCGAGGATCAGCACCTGGCTGTTGGCGATGGGTATACCGAGGTTCAGATTACTGTCGTCAGCCCGCATCCGACGGCTGCTGACCAGCACGGTGGCTTCCGTCGGGCCATACAGGTTGTGCAGGGCGCACTGCCCGGCCATCTGCGCGATGACATGGGGCTCACAGATGTCACCGCCGGTCAGCAGGTGCTCCAGGCCCAGCGGTTGATCCATCGGCAGCAGGCTCAACAGCGCTGGCGGCAGGAATGCGTGGGAGACGCGTCGTTGCTGGATCAACTCAACCAACTGGCAAGGGTCGCGGCGCTGTTCCTCGCTGGGAACAATCAGGGTTGCGCCTTGGCACAGTGCCGGAAAGAGGTCGACCAGGGAGGAGTCAAAGCTCAAGGACGAAAACTGCAGCACACGGCTGTGCTCGGTGAGTTCAGCATATTGGCGGTACCACGCACAGAAATGGGCCAGGTTATGTTGGCTGAGCAAGACTCCCTTGGGCTGGCCGGTGGTGCCCGAGGTGTAAAGCACCATGCTGGCGTTATCAGCCGATGGCGAAGTGAGCGCCAGGGGCAGGCTGTCGTCCATGTGCTGGCAGTCTATGCGGCTGACATCCAGCGTCACGAAATGCCCGCGCAAGGGGTGCTGGCCATCATCGAGCAACACCACCGCTGCGGCATTCTCCAGCATGGCCTGCTGGCGCGGCAGCGGGTGGCCCGGTTCCAACGGCAGATACACGGCATTGCAGCCGAGGGTTGCCAGAATGCTGGCGTATAACCCCACAGACTTGTCCAGGCAGATGCCTACCACAGGCGCCTGCCCAGGCCCGAGCAGCGGCCGCAAAACCTGGGCAATGGCCAGGCTGTGCCGCAACAATTGTCGATAGCTCAGGGTGAGCCCAGCGATCTCCAGGGCCGGCCTGTCGGCAAAGACCCGCAAACTATGCTCCAACTGCTTGATCAGTGGTATCTCGGCTTTTTGCAGCAGCACCGGATCATCGGTTCGATTCAGGCGATGCAGGTAGGCCAGTCCCTCCAGGCCCTGGAGACTCTGCTCTGGAAACGTGGAAGCGCTAGCACGCCGTGTGAAGTGCCCAGGGTTGCGCGAGAAACCACAGACCTGCAGCGCGGCCCACTCGACCAGACGCGCCACGGCCTGGCGTCGCAGCTGTTGACCGTTGCCGCAGGAGGGGGGAAGCACGTCCAGCACGGCCAGCAGTTGTTGTACACGGTCATAGCAGCGTATTTGCAGGGCCGGCAGCCCCCAATCGCTCATGGGGCCGATGGACAGGCGCAGGCTCATCACGGCTATGTCGGCCAGATCCTGGGCGAGGGGCTGGCTGCCGTCTTCAATAAGCAGATCGATTGCCGGCGCCTGTGCGGCGAGTTCATGGCCATAGGGTGCCAATGCCTGCTTGAGCTCGTGCAGGGCCGGGCTGGTGCCGACCAGCTTAATCCCAAGGCGCCTCATGGCTGGCTCCCGCATACGGGCAGATAGGCGCTCAACGCTTGGATGACACAAGGGGTTTGCAGCAGTCCGCTACGACGCAAGAACCCCATGATGTTACCGATCAGCGGGTGCTGTCGGGTGATAGGGAAGGCCAGGGCGTTGACTTCGACCCGCAGTGCTTCGCGGATGTTGGGATTGATATCCAGATGGTCGATCAATCGCAGGTCAAACTCCCTTTGCAGGTCGTTGGTCAAGTAGTGTTGCAGGAATATCGGCAGGATTCGGGCGATACAGTGGCGGTCTTCTTCACTTGCCGTTTGCCAGTAGAGCCGTACCAGGCAGGTCCAGAAGCTGGCGTGGCGACCCTCGTCTGCCAGATGGTCGGCCATCAACCCCCTGACCGAGTGTTTGACGCTGTCATCCTTGGCGAACGCCGCCACGTCATGGGTGACCGTGTTTTCGGCAATCGCTACGCAGACCAGCTCCACGGCGTCACGCAGATGCGCAGGTGCCAAGGCTTGTGCGACGGGTATGGCGCGGCTCAACTCTATGGCCGCAGGTAGCGCCAGTGGTGCAATACCCGTTCTCTCCTGGGTTTGCTGCATGAAATCCAGGGCAACGAGGGCGTGATAATCTTCATCGACCACCACGGTCATGGCGTCATAGCGGCACGTCGCAGGGAAGGGCACCGAAAAGCGATTCTTGGCGATGCTCCTTGCTGTTTTATCGACGATCTCGGTTTCAAAGATCACCACGTCGTTGATGAACTTGTAGAACGTCTGCACCAGGACAAAATCGCGCAACTGCGGGCAATGTTCGAGAAAATTCGCACTGAGTACCAGCGGTTGGCGGCAGGGGGGGTAGATCAACTTGTCGTCATCTTCCAGCAGGCGTCGCGGGCGAGTCCGGATGGTTGCCTGATGCTCCCAGTCGGCTGCAAACGAGCGGTAGTCGGCAGCGTTCACAGGTCCACCTCCTGGCGTCCTGCGTGCAGGTGCAGGCCATCCCACAAGGCAATGCGGCTCTCCACGGCGCTCAGGGCTGCGTTCCAGGCTTGTTGTTCGCGCAGGGGGTCTGCCTGGGTCAGCCGTCGCAACAGCTGCTCTGCGGCCGGCTCATGGCCCTGGGTGTCCAGTTCGATGTGCCGCTGCAAGTAGTAGCACAAGCTGGGGGCTTGCCGATGGGCGACGTTGCAGCCTTCCAGGAGGCGTTTGAACATCGTCGGGATAATGCTTTCGCGGCCATGCAGGAAGGTAGCGGCGACACAATGGGTCGGGGCGTTCAAGGCAACGTCCAGGGTGTGCCGCACAAAGCGTTCTACTGCAGGGTCAATCGTGATCTGTGCCAAGGCGCTGTCGACGCTTGCACCCTCGCGCTGCAACGCAATGAAGCGTTCGATGCTGAGGGTACAGGCCCCCACCTCGCGCATGGCTTCCAGATACAGTTCGAAGTGACTGCTGTGTCCGTCGCCCAAACGCTGGTCGGACTCCTCATCCAGCACAATTTCGTTGATCAGCCGCGCGGCTTGCGGGTCTGCTGGCGGTAGCCAGGGCAGACGCATGCAGGTCAGGTCCTGTTGCAGGCGTTTGGTCAGCGTCATGAAGTCCCAGACAGCGAACACATGGTTCTGCATAAAAAGTTGTAACCGGGGGAAAGAATTGATTTCCAAAAAAATCGGATGGTCATGCAATTGCAGTTTTTTCTGCCGAAGTAGTTCTTGTAGTTGAAACATAGTTAATGCCTATAAGTCGTTATGTCGACTCGGATGAAAGGTTTTTTAGAACCAAGTGCACGTTACTGGCGAGTGTTGCGTTGCCTCTCGCGGCTGGCTTAGTTGATCAGCAAGCAACAAGTAGTGGCAAAGCAACCTTGTCCTGTTGGAGCATGCATCGTCCACAGCCGTGCCAAAGCCTGTACATACGCTATCGACTGAAGTGCCAAGGCCAATTAAAGAATAATCACTTGGTTAAGTATTCAAATACTTTCTGAGTTGTATAAGGTTTTTTTGCAGGAAGGAGGATGTTGTAATTGAACTTGCTGTTCGGAGTGGGAACTTTCCTTGTTATTTGCGAGTTTTAAGTAATTGGCTTAACGGGCAGGTTTTTTTCCGCTATTGCAGTGCAACGCTGGAAACTTCCTGTTGATCAATGGGGAGCCTATTGGCGCAACCGCCCAGAAGGGTGACGGCAGGCATGGACCAGCTTTGGGCGCGTGCGGCGCCTGGTCATCCAGGTCGCGCACTTGGCGGCCCAAGCCGGGAGCAATCAACGCGTTCCTTTATCGTTCTCCTGTTCAATGCTGTTGAGGTAATGAGTGATCACCTCCATCCCGCGCATCAGGTGATTGCGCAGCGTCAGCACGCTCTGCTCGACCTTTTTCTGCGCTACGAGGTTCAGCAGTTCGCGGTGGTCCTCCTGGGAGGTTTCGCCCAGCCCCATGGCTTCAAGGTTGAACCTCAGGAACCGCTCCTCCTCATTCAGCCCGTGTTCCACCAGGTTCAACAATCGCTGGTTGGGAGCCTTGCCATACAGCGCCATATGAAACAGGCGGTTGAGCCGGCCGATTTCGGTGTAGTCGGTTTCGCGCTCAAGAGTGTCGATCAAGGTGCCTGCCTGCTCGATATCACTCGGCTCAAGCCGTGGGATCGATAGGCGCAGTGCCTCCGACTCCAGGAGAATACGCAAGGCATAGGTCTCAGCCGAGTTATCTTCAATCAGCGGGGCAACCACCGCACCTTTATGGGTTACAACATGGAGCAGCGACTGTGCCTCCAGTTGGCGCAGGGCTTCACGCACCGGCATCCGGCTTACTCCAAACAGGCTGGCCAGCTCCTGCTGACGCATGGCAGTACCGCAGGGCAGGCGGCCATCCAGTATGGCGTTGCGCAATGTTTCTTCAATGACGGAGCGGGCGAGGTGGGCGGGAATGGGCCCACTGATCTTGATGCTGCTCAAAGGGTTCGGCTTGTGCGTCACGACTACGCTATCCTCCTTTCTTGTTGGAATGGGTTTTGATTGATTGGATCCAAAGAACACTAGAGATTGCATGCAGGCTTGTCAAACAGGCTAGGTTTCCCTTTGTAAGCGACTCAACAGCGCGGTTTTTCATCGCACATTATGGCTTGCTGGCGTCTTACAAAGCGCTATGGCTTTAGCTGGGTGATTGCACTGTGCCATTGTTTTTTGCCGACCGACCCTTCACCATCGATTGATTCTCCGTCTCTTCCTACGGACTGAAGCCATTGGCGGTACGTTTTACTTCCTCGCGGGTTCTGTGCTGGCTGTTTTCAGCGCTGCTGCTGGCTGGCTTATTGCCTGGCGGGCTGCATGCCGATTGGGATTTCTCCCAGATCAGCCGGCGCGCCACTGCGCTCTATGGGCCGCTGGGTGCGGGGCAGCAGCGCATTGATGACTGGCAGCAGCTGTTGGCCACGCAAAAACAGGGCAGCGAGCTGGAGCAGCTCAAGGTGGTCAACCTGTTCTTCAACAAGCGTGTGCGCTATGTCGAAGATATCGACTTGTGGAATCAGGTCGATTATTGGGAGACGCCCATCGAAGCCCTGTGGAAAGGCGCCGGCGATTGTGAAGACTACGCCATCGCCAAATATTTCAGCCTGCGGCACCTGGGTGTTTCCAGCGACAAATTGCGCATTACCTACGTCAAGGCATTGCGGCAGAATCGCGCCCATATGGTCTTGACCTATTATTCGACCCCAGAGGCCATGCCGCTGGTACTCGACAGCCTGATCGACGAAATCCAGCCTGCCAGCCAACGGACCGACTTGCTGCCGGTCTATTCCTTCAACGCCGAAGGCTTGTACCTGCCCGGCGCCAAGGGCAACAAGAAGGTCGGCGACACCAAACGCCTGTCACGTTGGCAGGATGTGCTGAAGAAAATGCGTGCGGAAGGCTTCCCTGCCGAGCCGGCCAACTAGGAGTAACTGTTCAGATGTCACTGTTCAAACAGCTGTTGATCGCTATCTGTCTGTTCCTGGTGGTCGCCTTCAGTGGCAGCTTCATGGTCAGCCTGGAAAGCTCGCGTACCCAGTACGTGAACCAACTGCGCTCCCACGCGCAGGACGCGGCGACAGCCCTGGCATTGTCCCTGACGCCAAACATCGACGACCCGGCGATGGTCGAGCTGCTGGTCAGCTCGATCTTCGACAGCGGTTATTACGCGAGCATCCGTGTGGTTGACGTGACTAATGGCCAGCCCATCGTCGAGCGCAGCGGCATCCCAGACAACAACGGCGTGCCCAACTGGTTCGTCAAGCTGATCGGCCTGGAGCCGGCCGGTGGCGATGCCTTGGTCAGCCGTGGCTGGGAGCAGGCGGCACGGGTCGAGGTGGTCAGCCATCCGATGTTCGCCCTGGCCAAGCTGTGGCAGAGCGCCCTGGGCAGCCTGGGGTGGCTGCTGCTGTGCGGTGCGGTGAGTGCGGTGCTGGGCGCGTTGCTGCTGCGCCGGCAACTCAAGCCTTTGGACTATATGGTCAAGCAGTCCCATGCCATTGCCCGCCGCGAGTTCCTGAGCCTGCCGGATCTGCCGCGCACCCCGGAACTGCGTCGCGTGGTGCAGGCGATGAACCAGATGGTCGAAAAACTCAAGGCCCTGTTCCAGGAGCAGGCCGAGCGCAGCGAAAAGCTGCGGGTGGAGTCTTACCAGGACAACCTCACGGGCCTGGCCAACCGTCGCTATTTCGAGATGCAGCTCAACGCCCGGGTCAGCAACCCCGAGGAAACCAGCTCAGGCTACCTGCTGGTGCTGCGGGTCAAGGACTTGGCCGGCCTCAACCAGCGCCTCGGTGGCCAGCGTACCGATCAGCTGTTACAGGCAGTTGGCGAACAACTGCTGCGCCAGTGCGAGCCCTATCCGGAAACCCACAATTTGGTGACGCGCATCCGCGGTGGCGAATTTGCCGTGCTGGCGCCAGGGCTGATGCGTGAAGAGGCATTGCAGCTGGCGCAGAACCTGGAAAGCACCCTGCAAAGCCTGCAAGCCACCGGTGCCAGCGATGTTTCGCCGGTCGCCTGTATTGGCCTGGCGCCGTTCAATCACGGTGATTCGCCCCAAGCCCTGTTGACCCTGGCCGACCAGGCACTGGCCCAGGCCGAAACCCTGGGGGATGTCAGTTGGGTGTGCCTGGACCACAGTGCCGCCGCCAGTGTTGGCGACGATCATCACGCCTGGCACTCCCTGCTCGACCAGGCGTTGATCCAGCAGCGCTTCGAGCTGTACTTCCAACCGGTGGTGGCCAGCCAGGATCCGCAACGGGTCCTGCATTACAAAGTCCTTTCACGCCTGGTCGACGGCCAGGGCCACACCATCCCGGCCGGGCGCTTCCTGCCTTGGCTGGAGCGGTTTGGCTGGTCGGCGCGCCTGGACCGGTTGATGTTGGAACTGGTGCTCAAGCAGATGGCCAGCCACAAACATGCGTTGGCTCTGAACCTGTCTGCGGCCACACTGGCCGACCCGCAGGCCCTGAGCCGTGTGTTCGACCTGCTGCGCCAGCACGCCAGCCTGGGCCCGCGCCTGACCCTGGAAATCGGTGAAGAGCAAGTGCCTGAACAAGCGGTGCTGGAGCAGTTAACCCAGCGCCTGCGGGAGCTGAATTTTTCCCTCAGCCTGCAACGCTTTGGCGGGCGTTTCAGCATGATCGGCAACCTGGCGCGCCTGGGCCTGGCCTACCTGAAGATCGATGGCAGCTACATCCGCGACATCGACCAGGAAAGCGACAAGCGTCTGTTTATCGAAGCCATCCAGCGCGCAGCCCACAGCATCGACTTGCCGCTGATTGCCGAGCGGGTCGAAACCGAAGGTGAATTGAAGGTGATTCGCGAGATGGGGATTTTCGGCGTACAGGGTCAGCTGTTTGGTGAGCCGGCACCCTGGCGCTGAGACCGTGGCCGGCCTCAGATCAGGCCGGTCTCATCATCATTGATCAGGTGGCTCAGGCCACCCAGTGATTCCCGGGCGTTGCTGCGATCTTTCAATTTGGCTTGCGCGGCGACCGGCAGGTCCGTCAGGTTGATTACGCCTTTTTGGATCAGCACCTGAATCAAGTCTTCCAGCACCCGGATCATCTCCGAGTCACTGTGCTTGAGCTGCTGGAGGCTCAGCTCCGCTTCTTCATTGGCAAACCAGGCCTGGATCTCATGATGATCCGCTGGCAGGGTGCCCGTCGATTCGGCGAAGGCAACCGCTTCGGCGCGAATCAGCTCACCCTGTGCATCACGTTGCACGTAGAACATTGAACATCCCTCATGAGGAGAACTGACGACAGCCTGTCAGCAGCATAGGCCAACGGAGCGCGATTGGGCGTGAGTATGCCGTGCAATCGTTGCCCCAGGCCAGCGAACGGTCGCCGCAAATGACCCCGCCGCCTCAGGAGGCGGCCGGGTCAATGGCTCAGCTTAGGTGTGATCGACCTTGATGGTCGGGTCAGCACCCGTGATCAGCGAGTTGATCGACTGGCCGGACCAGTTATTGCCTTCCAGCTTGATCGTCACATCCGCGTTGGCCAGGCCACCGGCGGCGTTGAGCTTGCCTTCGGAACTGATCTGCAGCGTGGTCACGTTATCCACCGTGGTCAACTTCAGGAAGTTGTCGATGGTGCCGTCGGTTTCACCCTTGAGCAGGTCGCGCAGGTCAATACGGTCGCCTTCGGCGGCCTTGAAGTCCTTGATCACATCGTTGCCGGTGTCGCCCGCTTTCCAGACAAAGGTATCGGCACCCGTACCGCCGATCAGGATGTCATTGCCCTGGCCGCCGATCAGCGTGTCGTTACCGGTGCCGCCCAGCAGGATGTCATTACCCTTGCCGCCGTCCAGGTAGTCGTTGCCGCCCTGGCCGAACAGGATGTCATCACCCGAGCCACCCAGCAGGGTGTCATTACCGTCCTTGGCACCCGAGGTGTTGAACTCGTTGTAGTGCTCGGTGATGTACTTATGCACATCCTGGCCGGTGACGGCAGACACCGCGACGCCGTTTTTCCCAGCCACATAGGACTGGATGGCGTTGTAGCCCTCGCCGGTAATGCCCGGGAAGCTCACCAGGTCGCCGAACAGGATGTCGTTGCCGTCACCCCCATCGACACGGTCGGCACCCGGCAGGGTGGCCTCGCTGTGACCGAGGATGGCGTTGGCCAGGTCCTTCGGATCGATGTTGGTTTGTGGTTTGCCATCGCTGTCGTACGGCGCCAACTGAGGCAAGCTGACCCCGTTGTTGAGGCCGATGGCTTCAATGCCCCCTGTGGACAAGCCTTTGAGCAGTGCAAATGCGCTCTGGGAGTTGCTGATGAGCGTAGGGTCGGTGGCGCTTGCCGCTGTACCGTTGGCGCCAAGGACTGAGAGCTCAAAGGTGCCATCCCCTTGGGCATGAATAGTGCCCAGGTTGGACTGCCCCCAGCCCCACCAGTTGTAGGTCCCGAGGGTCACCGTCCCGGCAGCATTGATGTCAAGGTAGTGCTCCGAATCGATAGTGATCCGGGTGGCGGTACCCAGGGTGTAGTTGCTCATGGTGACAACATCGTCCAGCTTGACGTTGCCGTACAAGTTCGGATTGGTCTGCTCATTGCGCTGGTAGTACGTTGGCTCACCGTCGGTGATGAAGTACGTCGTGTTGATTGCGCCCGTATTGCTGGTCGCCTGGGCACTTTTGAAGAAGTTGGCTGCTGCCTTGAACACGTCTTCGTAGTTGGTGCCGCCTCCTGACACCATCGAATCCAGAACTCTTTGCAGGGCAGCCAGGGCGCCCGGGTCTTTCAGGTTGACCGACGCCGTCTGGTTGACTTGCGTATCGAAGTCCGCGAGGAAGATATTCACGGTGCCCGAGGTGCTGGAGCCGATGCTGTCTTTCAGGGAGTTGAACACGGTGGTCAGCGAGTCTTTCGCCGTTTTCACCGCGTTCGCATCCATGCTGCCCGATGTATCGATCATGAACGCGATGTTGTAGTTCTTGCCCTGGACCACGTTCAGGCCCGAAACGTCCGCCACGATGATGTCGTTGTTACTGGTACCGGTGACGTTGTCATCGCCGGAAGTCGCGGTGTTACCGCTGTAGGTTGCCGGGTACACCTTGACCGGCACATTGGCCACGGTTGTAGCCGAGCCGCCGAGGGTTTCGGTGGAGGTCGACGTCACGGTCAGGTTGTATTGGCCGCTGGTGTAAGGCAGTGGCTTGAGGCTCAGGCTGTTGAGGTTCCAACCGGTGACGTCCACTTCGGTCAGGCCCTTGGTCGCCGTAAAGGTATGCCCGGCACCGTCGCTGAGCACCGCACCCACCGGGATGCCGCCAATCTTCACGCTCAGGGTTTCCGAACCATCGGTATCGGTCAGGCCAGTGGTGACCTTGCTCAGCTTGACCGTGCCGTTTTCCAGCCCTTCGTTGAGCTTGTACGCATCGTAATAGCCCTGGCCATTGGTGCCGTGCAGGTCAGACACCTGGGCGCCGGCGTTGATCAGGTCGTTGACCCCGGTGTAGATCGGGATGTTGGTATTGCTCAGGTTAGTGACCGGACCGCCGTTGACCGACAGGTTGACGTCATAGCTACCGGCACCCGCCTGGTTGGCATGGTAGATATCAATGCTGTAGTAGCCATTGCTGGTCGGGGTGAAGGTGCCGTTGAACTGGCCGGAGTTCGAGCCCCAGAGACCGTTGGCCACGTCTTTGCCGCCGACGTTGATCAGGATGCTGTCATCGCCATAGCCGCTGAAGGTATAGGTCTTGCCGGCCTCCAGGTAGATCAGGCCGGAGGTCTTGGACCCAGCGCCGCCCGGTACGTTTGCA
Source organism: Pseudomonas fluorescens (assembly GCF_000730425.1). NCBI lineage: Bacteria > Pseudomonadati > Pseudomonadota > Gammaproteobacteria > Pseudomonadales > Pseudomonadaceae > Pseudomonas > Pseudomonas fluorescens. The sequence continues at coordinate 4,016,797 of NZ_CP008896.1, forward strand.
GTTGATGCTACGTCGGTTGCAATCGTCGTGGTGGTTGGTGTCCCGGCGTTGTCGATCGCATTTTTCAGTACAGTCGCCGAGGCGCCATTACCGTTGTTGCCCAGGCCCGAAATGCTGTCCCAACTCTGCTTGGTCAGGCCTACCGAGGCGATGCTGTTATCGGCCACGCTCAAGGTCGGCGCATCTGCAACCGGGGTGATGTCGACTTTCACGGTGGCATTCACGCCCAGGTCCTTGCCATCGGTCGGCTGGAACTTGAACTGTGCGTAGTCGGCCTGCTTGTTGCCCACACCTGTGCCGCCGTAGCCGTCGGCTCCGGATTCGTTGGCGTTAGGTGTGAAGCGCAGTTTGCCGTCGTCGATCTGCGCCTTGGTGAAGGTCTGGCCGGCGGTGACATTGGTCCAGGTAGTGCCGTCCGCTGCCAGGAACTGCAGCTTGCCGGCCACTGGCAGCTCGGTGATTTTCACCCCGAGGCTGGCCTGCGGGGAGTCCACATCGGTGACGCCGAAGTTCGACCAGGTCAGCGTCAGCGACGTGTCTTCGGTACCGGTGACGGCACCGCCTGTGGCAACCGGTGCATCGTTGACGGCCACCACATTGACTGTGGTGGTGGCCACGTTCGAGTAGTTGCCGCCGTCGGTCACGGTCACGGTGATGGTCCGTGGCGTGGTGCTCGGGTCTTCGCTGCTGTTGTTGAACGTGATGTTCTTGATCTGCAGCATGTAGTCAGCCAGCGACGCCGTCCCGGTGAGGGTCAGGGTGATCTTGCCGGTGACCGGATCCGTGGCCGAGGTCACGTTGATGCCGGGGACTTTGGTATAGCTCAGCGAGTCGTTTGGCTGAGTATTGGTCAGGACCACGGTAGCGCCAGTCAGCTGGGTGCTGTCCGGGTCGGTGATCTTGATGTCAGTGTCAGCAATCGACACACCCGTGCCGCCTTCGGTGAACGTGGTCTTGAAGTCGTTCCCGGTGGCGCCACTGGAATTGTTGGCATCCAGGTCGATGGTCGGTGGAGCATCGTTATCGATGATCGACGTTTCGATTTTCCCGTTGGTGGGGCTGACCACCAGGTTCTCGAAGTTGCCACCGGAGGTGCCAGAGATGCTGATCTCGAACTTCTCCGTAGGCTCGGTCAGCTTGTCGTCGATGGTCTTGATATCGAACGTCGCACTGCTCTGGCCGGCCGGAATCTTCACGGTGTACACGCCGTTGAAGTCGGTGCCGTCCTGGGCCACGCCTTTATACGAGAGGGTTACGGTGACTTCGGTGTCTGCCGGTTGGGTCAGGTTCAACGTGTAGTGAGCGGTCTGGCCTTCGGTCACCGAGGTATCGCCCGCGATGCTGATCACGGTGTCGCTTGTCACGTCCGTCACCTTGGTGACCACTGGAGTGCCGACAACAATCAGGTTTTCATACTTGTCGCCACCGCTGACCACGTTGGTGATCTTGGCAGAAATATCCTTGGCGCCAACGTAGAAGTCATTCGGCGCGGTGAAGTTGGCAGTACTGCTGGTCTTGCCATTGCCGATGGTAATACTCAAGCCGTTGTCCAGCTTGACCACCAGGTCGGAACCCACGTTAGTCACCGCCGCACCGTTCTTGCCCACGAGGCTGGCGGTGTAGACGATCTGGCCACCCTCTGTGACGTTAGTGGTGGCTGTCAGCACAACCTTCACGTCGTCGATGGTGTCGTTGATCGTGGTGGTAGCACCATCGCCTGCAACTACGAGTTTCTCGAAGTTACCGCCAGTGGCGTCAGTGATCTTGACGGTCTGGGTGCTCTTATCGATGAACACGTCATCGCCCGGAGCATCCACGATCACCGTGCCGACCGTTTGGCCGGCCTTGATGGTGATGGTCTGGTTGTTGTCGAGCTTCAAGGTGACGTCGGTGTCAGCCTTGTTGCTCAAAGTGGCGGTGTAGGTGATCTTGCCACCTTCACTCACTTCAGACGGAGCCGTCAAAGTCACGGTCGTGGTGTTGTCAGTACCAGGGGTATCAGTGACAGTGGTAGTGACCTTGTCAGTGCCCGGGACCAGTTTTTCAAAGTGCTCGCCGCCAGTCACTTCCTTGATGCCGGTCGTGACGGTCTGATCGCCCTTGTACACATCATCCGGAGCCACAGCCGAAACGGTGCCGCTCGATTGATTAACACCGATGGTGATGACCTGGTTGTTATCCAGCGTCACCGTTACTGGGCTGGTGACGTTAGTCACCGGCGCGCCGTTTTTATCCACAAGGGTGGCGGTGTAGACAATCTGGCCGCCTTCGCCCACGGTTTTGGTCGCGGTCAGCACCACATCGACCTTGTCGATGGTGTCGTTGATGGTTGTTGTTGCGCCATCGCCAGCCACCACCAGCTTCTCGAAGTTGCCGCCTTCGGTCCCGGTAATTTTGACGGTCTGGGTGCTCTTGTCGATGAACACGTCATCGCCCGGGGCATCCACCGTCACGGTACCGATGGTTTCACCGGCCTTGATGGTGATGGTTTGTTTGTTGTCGAGGGTCAGGGTGACGTCAGTGTCAGCCTTGTTGCTCAACGTCGCGGTGTAAGTGATCTTGCCGCCTTCGTTGACGGCGTTAGGCGCAGTCAGGGTGACGGTAGTGGTGTTATCGGTACCCGGTGTGTCGGTCACGATGGTGGTGACTTTATCGGTACCTGGAACGAGATTTTCAAAGTGCTCGCCGCCAGTCACTTCCTTGATGCCGGTCGTGACGGTCTGATCGCCTTTGTACACGTCATCTGGAGCCACAGCCGAGACAGTACCGCTCGACTGGTTGACGCCAATGGTAATGACCTGGTTGTTATCCAGCGTCACCGTTACTGGGCTGGTGACGTTAGTCACCGGTGCGCCGTTTTTATCCACAAGGGTGGCGGTGTAGACAATCTGGCCGCCTTCGCCCACGGTTTTGGTGGCCGTCAGCACCACATCGACCTTGTCGATGGTGTCGTTGATGGTTGTTGTTGCGCCATCGCCTGCAACTACCAGCTTCTCGAAGTTGCCGCCTTCAGTGCCGGTAATTTTGACGGTCTGGGTGCTCTTGTCGATGAACACGTCATCGCCCGGGGCATCCACCGTCACGGTACCGATGGTTTCACCGGCCTTGATGGTGATGGTTTGTTTGTTGTCGAGGGTCAGGGTGACGTCAGTGTCAGCCTTGTTGCTCAAGGTGGCGGTGTAAGTGATCTTGCCGCCTTCGTTGACGGCGTTTGGCGCAGTCAGGGTGACGGTAGTGGTGTTATCGGTACCCGGTGTGTCGGTGACGATGGTGGTAACTTTATCGGTACCTGGAACCAGATTTTCAAAGTGCTCGCCGCCAGTCACTTCCTTGATGCCGGTAGTAACCGTCTGGTCGCCTTTGTACACATCGTCCGGAGCCACAGCCGAAACGGTGCCGCTCGACTGGTTCACACCGATGGTGATGACCTGGTTGTTATCCAGCGTCACCGTTACTGGGCTGGTGACGTTAGTCACCGGTGCGCCGTTTTTATCCACAAGGGTGGCGGTGTAGACGATCTGGCCGCCTTCACCCACGGTTTTGGTGGCGGTCAGCACCACATCGACCTTGTCGATGGTGTCGTTGATGGTTGTTGTTGCGCCATCGCCTGCAACTACCAGCTTCTCGAAGTTGCCGCCTTCAGTGCCGGTAATTTTGACGGTCTGGGTGCTCTTATCGATGAACACGTCATCGCCCGGGGCATCCACCGTCACGGTACCGACGGTTTCGCCGGCCTTGATGGTGATGGTTTGTTTGTTGTCGAGGGTCAGGGTGACGTCAGTGTCAGCCTTGTTGCTCAACGTCGCGGTGTAAGTAATTTTCCCGCCTTCGTTGACGGCGTTAGGCGCAGTCAGGGTGACGGTGGTGGTGTTATCGGTGCCTGGTGTGTCGGTCACGATGGTGGTGACTTTATCGGTACCCGGAACCAGGTTCTCGAAATGCTCGCCGCCAGTCACTTCCTTGATGCCGGTAGTAACAGTCTGATCGCCTTTGTACACATCGTCCGGAGCCACAGCCGAAACGGTGCCGCTCGACTGGTTCACACCGATGGTGATGACCTGGTTGTTATCCAGGGTGATGGTCAGCGGACCCGTAGTGTTGGTGACCGTTTTCCCGTCCTTGTCGACCAAGGTAGCGGTGTAGACGATCTGGCCGCCTTCACCCACGGTTTTGGTCGCGGTCAGCACCACATCGACTTTGTCGATGGTGTCGTTGATGGTTGTTGTTGCACCATCGCCAGCTACCACGAGCTTCTCGAAGTTGCCGCCTTCGGTCCCGGTGATCTTGACGGTCTGGGTGCTCTTATCGATGAACACGTCATCGCCCGGGGCATCCACCGTCACGGTACCGATGGTTTCACCGGCCTTGATGGTGATGGTTTGCTTGTTGTCGAGGGTCAGGGTGACGTCGGTATCCGCTTTATTGGAAAGCGTCGCGGTGTAGGTGATCTTGCCACCCTCACTCACTTCAGACGGAGCCGTCAAAGTCACGGTAGTGGTGTTATCGGTGCCCGGTGTGTCAGTCACGATGGTGGTGACTTTGTCGGTCCCAGGAACCAGGTTCTCGAAATGCTCGCCGCCGGTGACTTCCTTGATGCTGGTCGTGACGGTTTGGTCGCCTTTGTACACATCATCCGGAGCCACAGCCGAAACGGTGCCGCTCGACTGGTTCACACCGATGGTGATGACCTGGTTGTTATCCAGGGTGATGGTCAGCGGACCCGTAGTGTTGGTGACGGTCTTCCCATCCTTGTCGACCAAGGTAGCGGTGTAGACGATCTGGCCGCCTTCGCCCACGGTTTTGGTGGCCGTCAGCACCACATCGACCTTGTCGATGGTGTCGTTGATGGTTGTTGTTGCACCATCGCCAGCCACCACGAGCTTCTCGAAATTGCCGCCTTCAGTGCCGGTAATTTTGACGGTCTGGGTGCTCTTGTCGATGAACACGTCATCGCCCGGAGCATCCACCGTCACGGTACCGATGGTTTCACCGGCCTTGATGGTGATGGTTTGCTTGTTGTCGAGGGTCAGGGTGACGTCGGTGTCAGCCTTGTTGCTCAACGTCGCGGTGTAGGTGATCTTGCCACCCTCACTCACTTCAGACGGAGCCGTCAGCGTCACAGTCGTGGTGTTATCGGTGCCCGGTGTGTCGGTGACGATGGTGGTGACTTTATCGGTACCTGGAACCAGATTTTCAAAGTGCTCGCCGCCAGTCACTTCCTTGATGCCGGTAGTAACCGTCTGATCGCCCTTGTACACATCATCTGGAGCAACAGCCGAAACGGTGCCGCTCGACTGGTTCACACCGATGGTGATGACCTGGTTGTTATCCAGGGTGATGGTCAGCGGACCCGTAGTGTTGGTGACGGTCTTCCCATCCTTGTCGACCAAGGTAGCGGTGTAGACGATCTGGCCGCCTTCACCCACGGTTTTGGTGGCGGTCAGCACCACATCGACTTTGTCGATGGTGTCGTTGATGGTTGTTGTTGCGCCATCGCCAGCCACCACCAGCTTCTCGAAGTTGCCGCCTTCGGTCCCGGTGATCTTGACGGTCTGGGTGCTCTTGTCGATGAACACGTCATCGCCCGGAGCATCCACCGTCACGGTACCGACGGTTTCACCGGCCTTGATGGTGATGGTTTGTTTGTTGTCGAGTGTCAGGGTGACGTCGGTGTCCGCTTTATTGGAAAGCGTAGCGGTGTAGGTGATCTTGCCACCCTCACTCACTTCAGACGGAGCCGTCAAAGTCACGGTAGTGGTGTTATCGGTGCCCGGTGTGTCGGTGACGATGGTGGTGACTTTATCGGTACCTGGAACCAGATTTTCAAAGTGCTCGCCGCCAGTCACTTCCTTGATGCCGGTAGTAACCGTCTGATCGCCCTTGTACACATCATCTGGAGCAACAGCCGAAACGGTGCCGCTCGACTGGTTCACACCGATGGTGATGACCTGGTTGTTATCCAGGGTGATGGTCAGCGGACCCGTAGTGTTGGTGACGGTCTTCCCATCCTTGTCGACCAAGGTAGCGGTGTAGACAATCTGGCCGCCTTCGCCCACGGTTTTGGTGGCCGTCAGCACCACATCGACCTTGTCGATGGTGTCGTTGATGGTTGTTGTTGCGCCATCGCCAGCCACCACCAGCTTCTCGAAGTTGCCGCCTTCAGTACCGGTAATTTTGACGGTCTGGGTGCTCTTGTCGATGAACACGTCATCGCCTGGAGCATCCACCGTCACGGTACCGACGGTTTCACCGGCCTTGATGGTGATGGTTTGCTTGTTGTCGAGGGTCAGGGTGACGTCAGTGTCCGCCTTGTTGCTCAACGTCGCGGTGTAAGTGATCTTGCCGCCTTCGTTGACGGCGTTAGGCGCAGTCAGGGTGACGGTAGTGGTGTTATCGGTGCCCGGTGTGTCGGTCACGATGGTGGTGACTTTATCGGTACCTGGAACGAGATTTTCAAAGTGCTCGCCGCCGGTGACTTCCTTGATGCCGGTCGTGACGGTCTGATCGCCTTTGTACACATCGTCCGGAGCCACAGCCGAAACGGTGCCGCTCGACTGGTTCACACCGATGGTGATGACCTGGTTGTTATCCAGGGTGATGGTCAGCGGACCCGTAGTGTTGGTGACCGTTTTCCCGTCCTTGTCGACCAAGGTGGCGGTGTAAACAATCTGGCCGCCTTCGCCCACGGTTTTGGTGGCCGTCAGGACCACATCGACCTTGTCGATGGTGTCGTTGATGGTTGTTGTTGCGCCATCGCCTGCAACTACCAGCTTCTCGAAATTGCCGCCTTCAGTGCCGGTAATTTTGACGGTCTGGGTGCTCTTATCGATGAACACGTCATCGCCTGGAGCATCCACCGTCACGGTACCGATGGTTTCACCGGCCTTGATGGTGATGGTTTGTTTGTTGTCGAGGGTCAGGGTGACGTCGGTGTCCGCTTTATTGGAAAGCGTAGCGGTGTAGGTGACCTTGCCACCCTCACTCACTTCAGACGGAGCCGTCAAAGTCACGGTCGTGGTGTTATCGGTGCCCGGTGTGTCGGTCACGATGGTGGTGACTTTATCGGTACCCGGAACCAGGTTCTCGAAATGCTCGCCGCCGGTGACTTCCTTGATGCCGGTCGTGACGGTCTGATCGCCTTTGTACACATCATCTGGAGCCACAGCCGAAACGGTGCCGCTCGACTGGTTGACGCCAATGGTAATGACCTGGTTGTTATCCAGCGTCACCGTTACTGGGCTGGTGACGTTAGTCACCGGTGCGCCGTTTTTATCCACAAGGGTGGCGGTGTAGACAATCTGGCCGCCTTCGCCCACGGTTTTGGTGGCGGTCAGCACCACATCGACTTTGTCGATGGTGTCGTTGATGGTTGTTGTTGCGCCATCGCCTGCAACTACCAGCTTCTCGAAATTGCCGCCTTCAGTGCCGGTAATTTTGACGGTCTGGGTGCTCTTGTCGATGAACACGTCATCGCCCGGGGCATCCACCGTCACGGTACCGATGGTTTCACCGGCCTTGATGGTGATGGTTTGCTTGTTGTCGAGGGTCAGGGTGACGTCAGTGTCAGCCTTGTTGCTCAAGGTGGCGGTGTAAGTGATCTTTCCGCCTTCGTTGACGGCGTTTGGCGCAGTCAGGGTGACGGTAGTGGTGTTATCGGTGCCTGGTGTGTCAGTCACGATGGTGGTGACTTTGTCGGTACCTGGAACCAGGTTCTCGAAATGCTCGCCGCCGGTGACTTCCTTGATGCCGGTCGTGACGGTCTGATCGCCTTTGTACACATCATCTGGAGCCACAGCCGAAACGGTGCCGCTCGACTGGTTGACGCCAATGGTAATGACCTGGTTGTTATCCAGCGTCACCGTTACTGGGCTGGTGACGTTAGTCACCGGTGCGCCGTTTTTATCCACAAGGGTGGCGGTGTAGACAATCTGGCCGCCTTCGCCCACGGTTTTGGTGGCGGTCAGCACCACATCGACTTTGTCGATGGTGTCGTTGATGGTTGTTGTTGCGCCATCGCCTGCAACTACCAGCTTCTCGAAATTGCCGCCTTCAGTGCCGGTAATTTTGACGGTCTGGGTGCTCTTGTCGATGAACACGTCATCGCCCGGGGCATCCACCGTCACGGTACCGATGGTTTCACCGGCCTTGATGGTGATGGTTTGCTTGTTGTCGAGGGTCAGGGTGACGTCAGTGTCAGCCTTGTTGCTCAAGGTGGCGGTGTAAGTGATCTTTCCGCCTTCGTTGACGGCGTTTGGCGCAGTCAGGGTGACGGTAGTGGTGTTATCGGTGCCTGGTGTGTCAGTCACGATGGTGGTGACTTTGTCGGTACCTGGAACCAGATTTTCAAAGTGCTCGCCGCCAGTCACTTCCTTGATGCCGGTCGTGACGGTCTGATCGCCCTTGTACACATCATCTGGAGCCACAGCCGAGACAGTACCGCTCGATTGATTAACACCGATGGTAATGACCTGGTTGTTATCCAAAGTCACAGTCACTGGGCTGGTGACGTTAGTCACCGGTGCGCCGTTTTTATCCACAAGGGTGGCGGTGTAAACAATCTGGCCGCCTTCGCCCACGGTTTTGGTGGCCGTCAGCACCACATCGACCTTGTCGATGGTGTCGTTGATGGTTGTTGTTGCGCCATCGCCAGCCACCACCAGCTTCTCGAAGTTGCCGCCTTCAGTACCGGTAATTTTGACGGTCTGGGTGCTCTTGTCGATGAACACGTCATCGCCTGGAGCATCCACCGTCACGGTACCGACGGTTTCACCGGCCTTGATGGTGATGGTTTGCTTGTTGTCGAGGGTCAGGGTGACGTCAGTGTCCGCCTTGTTGCTCAACGTCGCGGTGTAAGTGATCTTGCCGCCTTCGTTGACGGCGTTAGGCGCAGTCAGGGTGACGGTAGTGGTGTTATCGGTGCCCGGTGTGTCGGTCACGATGGTGGTGACTTTATCGGTACCTGGAACGAGATTTTCAAAGTGCTCGCCGCCAGTCACTTCCTTGATGCCGGTCGTGACGGTTTGATCGCCTTTGTACACATCGTCCGGAGCCACAGTCGAAACGGTGCCGCTCGACTGGTTCACACCGATGGTGATGACTTGGTTGTTATCCAAAGTCACCGTTACTGGGCTGGTGACGTTAGTCACCGGTGCGCCGTTTTTATCCACAAGGGTGGCGGTGTAGACGATCTGGCCGCCTTCACCCACGGTTTTGGTGGCCGTCAGGACCACATCGACCTTGTCGATGGTGTCGTTGATCTGCGTCGTCGCCCCGCCCGGAGCAATATCAAGCTTCTCGAAGCCACCCCCCACGAAGTCCGGATTGATCGTGACGTTGATCGGGCCTGCATCTTTGAATACGTCGTCGCTCGGTGCCTTTGACGTCACCTGGCCGGTCGTCTCGCCCTTGGCGATAGTGATGACGTCACCATTGCTCAGGGTCAGGGTCAGGTCGCTGCCGGCCTTGTTGCTCAAGGTCGCGGTGTAGGTGATGTTGCCACCTTCGTCGGCTTCGCCTGGCGCGGTCAGGGTGACGGTGGTGGTGTCGGTGGTGCCGGGTGTGTCGGTCACGGTGGTGTTGACCGGCGTGGTGCCAGGCACCAGGTTTTCGAAGTGCGCGTCGCCGGTCACATTGGTGATCGCGGTGGTGACGGTCTGGTTGCCCTCATACACATCGTTCGGCGCGACAGTGCTGACAGTGCCAGCGGATTGGCCGACGCCAATGGTGATGGTCTGGCCATTGTCCAGCGTGACGGTCAGCGCATTGGTGGTGTTGGTGACCGGGTTACCCGTCTTGTCCACCAGCGACGCGGTGTAGACGATCTGGCCACCTTCGCCCACGGTGGTCGTTGCGGTCAGCACCACATCGACCTTGTCGATGGTGTCGTTGACGGTGGTGGTCGCACCATCACCTGCCACTTCCAGTTTTTCGAAGTTACCGCCAGTCGTCTCGACGATCTTCACGGTTTGCGTGCTTTTATCGATGAACACGTCATCGCCCGGAGCATCGACCGTGACGGAACCAACGGTTTCACCCGCCTTGATGATGATGGTCGAACCGTTATCCAGCTTCAGCGTAACGTCAGTGTCCGCTTTGTTGGAGAGCGTGGCGGTGTAGGTGATCTGGCCGCCTTCGCTGACATCACCTGGAGCCGTCAGTGTCACGGTGGTGGTGTCGACCGAGTCGGTGATGGTGGTGACGGCAGGCGTCGTGTTGGGCACCAGGTTTTCGAAGTTGCCACCGGTCGTCCCGGTGATGGTCGTCGTGACTGTGCTGCCGTTGACGTAGACGTCGTTGGCCGGGGTGTCGACGACCACGGTGCCAACGGACTCGCCGGCCTTGATGGTGATCACCGAACCGTTGGACAGCGTCACGGTAACCGGAGTTTGCGCCGGGTTGGTCAGCGTCGCGGTGTAGGTGATCTGGCCACCTTCGGTGACGGTGTTGGTGGCGGTGAGGGTCACGCCGGTGTCGTCGACCGAGTCGGTAATCGTGGTGACGGCAGGGGTCGTGTCCGGTACCAGGTTTTCGAAGTTGCCACCGGTTGCCCCGGTAATGGTGGTGCTGACCGTGCTGCCATTGTTATAGACGTCGTTGGCCGGCGTATCGACCACCACCGTACCGGTGGATTTGCCCGCCTCAATGGTGATGACCGAGCCGTTGCTCAAGGTAATGGAGACAGGCGTCTGCGCCGGGTTGGTCAAGGTCGCGGTGTAGGTGATCTGGCCGCCTTCGGTCACCGTGTCGCCTGCTGTCAGGGTGACGGTGGTGGTATCGATGGTGTCGGTGATCTGGGTCACGGCCGGTGTCGGGTCGACGGTGAGTACCAGATTGTTGCCACCGGTAGTGCCGGTCACGGTCACACTGATCTGGCCGGGATCGATGTACGGGCTGTCATTCGGTGCCAGGGGCACATTGACGGAGCCGGTCACCTGGCCGGCCGGGATGGTGATCACCGCGCCGTTGGACAGGGTCACCGTCAGGTTGCTGGTGGATGGCTGGGACACCGTGGCAGTGTAAGTCAGCACGCCGCCGGCTTCGGTGATGGTCGGCGTGGCGCCCAGGGTCAGGGTCGACGGCAAAGGTGGGGGCACGGTAGGGTCGGTGCGCTGCCCACCTAGCTCGTCGGTCAACGCATTGGTCGCGAAACCCAGGCCAGTCGTCGGAAAACCAATGGTTGGGTCGACCGAGCCTGCGGTCTCATTGAGCAGCACAAAGCTGTGGCCGCCACCGGCAGCGCCCGTGCCAGTCGCTGCCGTGCCGGCGGCGGTGGCTTCCAGGTCGGTGGTCGGGTCAGCGCCGGCGGCAATGGCCTGCTGCAACTGCGCTACCGAAGGTGCAGCCTGAGCAGTGGCTTGGGCCAGGTCAGTGCTGGAGTCGGGCGTATTGGCGCTCCACTGGGTATCACGCCCCAGGTCCAGGGTACGGCCATCGGCCAGCTCCAGGCTCACGGCACCCGACATGCCAGTGTCAATTTGATCGCCCGCGAACAGACGATCACCTTCAACCAGCACCCGGCGAGCGCCTTCCGGAGAAATGACGAAAACTTGGCCAACAATGCTTTTGACGATTGCAACAACACTGCTCATTGAAGATTTCTCCGGCGATCCATTCTGTGGGTGTTCCTGTGGCTGAGACTTGATGGAATTCATCAGCCTGGGAAGTACGTAGTTTATAAAACGGGTGGCGTCAAATAATTGGCTATATTTATTGGCGATTTACTTTATGCCAAACTATTGACCTTATTGGCGCCATCCTAAACAATCGCCTCGCTAATGTCACATTGATATTCACGCGGCGAACCGTCCTACATGTGTGAACCAGTTCCGCTTTTGAACTTTCCGACGTACGGTCAATACGGTAGCCATTTTCTAACGCAGCACGCCAAGTTGCTGTGACTTGAGACAAGAAGTCCTGGGGATTCTTAAATGCGTTTGCACCTGCTTAAGGCAATACCGTTCGCTCTCGCCGCCAGTTTCGTACAAGCCCAAACCCTGCCCCAGGCCATGCAGCAAGCGCTGGATGTGCACCCGGAGATTCAAGCAGGTGTCAACGCTCGTATCGCCGCTGACTATCAGTTGCGCGCAGCCAAGGGCGGCTACCTGCCTCGCGTCGACTTGAACGCCGGTTATGGCCGTGAAGGCACCGACAGTTCCACCACCCGTGCCCTTGGTGGCCATTGGGAAACCCTTAATCGCGGTGAGTCGAGCCTACGCCTGCAACAGATGGTTTTTGACGGTTTTGCCACCTCCAGCGAAGTAGGGCGTCAACAAGCCACCGTTAACTCCCGTGCGTTTTCGTTGCTTGGCACTTCCGAGCGCACTGCATTGACGGTAGCCCAGGTTTATCTGGACGTCCTGACTCGTCGTGAGTTCGTGCGCCTGGCGGAAGAAAATCTGCGCAACCACGAGCGCATCTACGACCAGATCAAGTTGCGCACCCAGCGTGGCGTTGGCAGCGGGGCCGACCTGGACCAGGCCGAAGCCCGCCTGGCCCAGGCCCGCAACAACGTGATCACCGAACAGACCAACCTGGCCGATGCCCAGACCAACTACCTGAGCGCCGTCGGCCAGGAAGCCGATCAGTTGGAGCGTCCGCCCAGCTTCATGGCGCTGCTGCCTGCCGACCTGAATGAAGCACGTCGCCAGATGCTGGATAACAGCCCGATCCTGCGCTCGGCCGAGTCCGACATCGCCGCGGCCGAAAAACAGTACGAAGCCGCCAAGTCTGCCTTCTACCCACGCTTCGACGCCGAGCTGGGCCGCAATGCCGACAACAACATCGACGGCATCTCCAGCCACAACAACGGTTGGGAGGCCATGCTGCGCATGCGTTTCAACCTGTATGCCGGTGGCAGTAACAAGGCTGAACTGGAGTCCAGGTCCTACCAGTCCAACCAGGCCCTGGATATCCGCAACAACGCCCTGCGCCAGTTGAACGAAGAGCTGGGCCTGGCCTGGAACGCGATGAGCAACGCCAATGCCCAGGTGCCGATTGCCCAGCAATACGTCGACCACAGCAGCAAGGTGCGCAGTGCCTACCAGAAGCAATTCAGCCTGGGCGAGCGGACCCTGCTCGATTTGCTCGACAGTGAAAACGAGCTGTTCACCGCTTCGCGTCGCTTGGAAGAGATAAAAAACGTTCAGTTATTTACTCAGTACCGAATCAAGGCGACCATGGGCGAGTTGCTCAAGAGCCAGGGAGTGGTCGCACCGATGGCCTCCGTCGTACAGAACGATGTGAAGCCGAAAGTCCAACTGCCTGGGATGAATTGAGCTATTCCTTATAGTCCCATCAGTTAGTCGAGAGTACCCGCGTGGAATCAGAAGTTAGTCGAGTTAATCTCAGCCATGATCCACGCACACTGCACGACGACCCGTTACTCGACGGGTTGTTGGCGCTCTGTGCACTGCACCAGAAGCCTGCCAGTGCGGCGATGCTGACCACCGGTCTGCCATTGCCGTCACAGCAACTGACGGCTGATCTGCTTGCCCGCGCTGCGGCCCGGGCCGGTTTGCAGGGGCGGCTGCTGCAGCGCAAGCTCGATTCGATCCCCGCGATTGCCATGCCGGCGCTGCTGTTGCTCAAGGACGGCCGCAGTGCCGTGCTGCTCGGCTGGCAGGGTGAAGACGAGGCCCAGGTACTGCTCAGCGAAAGCGACGGTGGTGAAACCATCGTCAAGCGCCAGGCGTTGGCGGATGACTACATCGGCAAAGTGTTCTTTGCCCAACCCCAGCACAAGTTCGATGTCAGCCACGGCACCCTGATCCCCCGGGCCCGCTCCTGGTTCCGCGACACCCTCAAGCGTTCGCGCTGGCTCTACGCCGATGCCATCGCCGCCAGCTTCCTGATCAACCTGATTGCCCTGGCCGCGCCGCTGTTCGTGATGAACGTCTACGACCGCGTGGTGCCGAACCAGGCCATCGCCACCTTGTGGGTGCTGGCCACCGGTATTTTCATCGCCTACGTCTTCGACCTGATCCTCAAGAGCCTGCGCAGCCTGTGCCTGGACCTGGCCGGCAAGAAAACCGACCTGATCATCTCGGCCACGCTGTTCGAGCGGATTGTCGGCATGTCGATGAAGTACCGCCCGGCGCGGGTCGGCAGCTTCGCCCAGAACATCCACGAGTTTCAGAGCCTGCGTGACTTCCTCGCCTCCCTGACCCTCACCAGCCTGATCGACTTGCCGTTCACCCTGCTGATATTCCTGGTGATCGCCATCCTCGGCGGGCATCTGGTGTGGATTCCCATGCTGGCCTTCCCGATTGCCCTGGGCATCGGCTACCTGCTGCAAAAGCCGCTGGTCGCCACCATGGAGCGCACCATGGCCCTGGCCTCCGAGCGCCAGTCGAGCCTGATCGAAACCCTGGCCGGGCTGGATGCGGTCAAGGTCAACAACGCTGAAAGCGAGCGCCAGTACCAGTGGGAACAGACCATTGGCACCCTCAGCCGCCTTGAGTTGCGGGTGAAAATGCTCTCCGGGCTGTCGATGAACATCACCCTGCTGATCCAGCAACTGGCGGGTGTGATCATGATTGTCTTCGGCGTCTACCAGATCATCGCCGGCAACCTCAGCATGGGCGGCCTGATTGCCTGCTACATGCTCAGTGGCCGCGCCCTCAGCCCCCTGGCATCGCTGTCGGGCCTGATGACCCGCTACCAGCAAGCCAAGGTCACCATGGTCTCCACCGACCAGATGATGGAGCTGCCCCAGGAGCGCAACTTCGAGGAGCGCCCCTTGAGCCGCCGCACCCTGCAAGGCGCCATCGAATGCCGGGGCCTGAACTTCACGTACCCCAACCAGCAGAACATGGCGCTCAAGAACATCAACCTGGTGATCAAGCCCGGCGAGAAGATCGGCATCATCGGGCGCAGCGGCTCAGGCAAAAGCTCCCTGGCCAAACTGATCGTGGGCCTCTACCAGCCCGACTCCGGCGCCTTGCTGGTGGACGGCGTGGACATTCGCCAGATCGACGTCAGCGAGCTGCGCCACAACGTCGGCTACGTGCCCCAGGATATCCAGCTGCTAGCCGGCACCCTGCGCGACAACCTGGTCTCCGGCGCCCGCTACGTTGAAGACGAAGTGGTACTGCAAGCCGCAGAACTGGCGGGCGTCCACGAATTTGCCCGCCTGCATCCACAAGGCTACGAGCTGCAAGTAGGGGAGCGGGGCCAGAACCTTTCTGGCGGCCAGCGACAAAACGTCGCTCTGGCGCGTGCCCTGTTGCTCAACCCGCCCATCCTGCTGCTGGACGAACCGACCAGCGCCATGGACAACACCGGTGAGGAACGCCTCAAGCAGCGTCTGCAAGCCGTTGTGGCAAACAAGACCGTGGTGCTGGTGACGCACCGTGCGTCCTTGCTGTCTTTGGTGGACCGCTTGTTGGTTATCGACCGTGGGCAAATCCTCGCGGATGGCCCGAAAGCCGTAGTGATGGAAGCGTTGAAGAAGGGGCAGATCAGTGTTGCGTAAATTCAGGGACACGGTCCGTCGCTATTTCATTGGTTCCGACTCGCTGGACGGCCAGCCACTGCCAGAGGTCAAGAAGGCCCTGATCGAAGACGCCCCGCGCGTGGTGCGGCTGACCATCTGGGGGATCATCGGGTTTTTCCTGTGCATGCTGCTGTGGGCCGGCTTTGCCAAGGTCGACGAAGTGACGCGCGGTGATGGCAAGGCCATTCCATCCTCCAAGCTGCAGAAGATCCAGAACCTTGAGGGCGGCATCGTTGCCGAGCTGTACGTCAAGGAAGGGCAGATCGTCGAAGCCGGCGCGCCGCTGATCCGCCTGGACGACACGCGCTTCGTCTCCAACGCCGGGGAAACCGAGGCCCAGCGCCTGTCCCTGCTGCTGCGCATCGAGCGCTTGAGCGCCCAGGTCGAAGATCGGCCGTTGAACATCCCTGAAGACGTGCGGGCCGCTGCGCCTACCCAGGCCATCAACGAGCAGTCGCTGTACGAAAGCCGGCGCCAGCAGTTCAAGGACGAAATCGGCGGCTTGCAGGAGCAACTGACCCAGCGCCAGCAAGAGATGCGCGAATACACCTCCAAGCAGGGTCAGTACCGTAACCAGCTGTCGCTGCAACGCCAGGAAATCAACATGTCCGAACCCCTGGTCGCCCAGGGGGCGGTGTCGCCGGTGGAAGTGCTGCGCCTCAAGCGCGCAGAAATGGAAACCCGCGGGCAACTGGATGCCACCACCCTGGCCATCCCCCGTGCCGACTCGGCGATCAAGGAAGTGCAGCGCAAGATCGACGAAACCCGGGGTAAATACCGCAGCGAAGCGCTGACTGAGCTCAACGAGGCGCGCACTGACCTGAACAAGGCCCAGGCCACCGGCAAAGCCCTCGAAGACCGCGTGAGCCGGACCCTGGTCACCTCGCCGGTGCGCGGGATCGTCAAGCAACTGCTGGTCAACACCATTGGCGGCGTGATCCAGCCGGGCAGCGACATGGTTGAAATCGTACCGCTGGATGACACCTTGCTGGTGGAAGCCAAGATCCGCCCGCAAGACATCGCCTTCCTGCACCCTGGGCAAGAGGCCGTGGTCAAGTTCACCGCCTACGACTACACCATCTACGGCGGCCTCAAGGCCAAGCTCGAACGCATCGGTGCCGACACCATCACCGACGAAGACAAGAAAACCACCTACTACATGATCACCCTGCGCACCGACCGCAGCCACCTGGGTACCGATGAGAAGCCACTGATCATCATCCCTGGCATGGTTGCATCGGTCGACATCATCACCGGCAAGAAAACCATCCTCAGCTACCTGCTCAAGCCCATCATCAAGGCCCGGGCCGAGTCGTTGCAGGAGCGTTGATTTTCAGTGTCCTGGCGGGCCCTTCGCGAGCAAGCCCGCTCCCACATTCGACCGCATTCCTATGTTGGAAATCGGTCGAATGTGGGAGCGGGCTTGCTCGCGAAGGGGCCCTCAACCCCACGCCAGTCCTGCCGCAAAAAGGCCATATCGTTATTCTCTAACGGTATTTAAATTCCAGTTCTTATATCTATAAAGTCACTCTCCTGACTGCCAGGGAGTGATCTCATGTCCACCGCCACAGCCGCTTCGCCCACCGCGCAAACCTTCGACATCCGCCCGTTCCCCGGCAGCGTAGGCGCCGAGATCATTGGCCTGGACCTGTCGCGCCCGGTCAACGACCAGGACTTCGCGCGCATCCACCGGGCGCACCTGGATCACCATGTGCTGGTGTTTCGCGACCAACGCATCACCCCCGAGCAACAGATCGCCTTCAGCCGCCGTTTTGGTGTGTTGCAGATCCATGTGCTCAAGCAGTTCCTGCTGGCCAACCACCCAGAAATCCTCATCGTCTCCAACATCATCGAGAACGGCCAGTCCATCGGCCTGGGCGATGCGGGCAAGTTCTGGCACTCGGACCTGTCCTACAAGGAACTGCCAAGCCTGGGCTCGATGCTCCATGCCCAGGAACTGCCGTCTGAAGGCGGCGATACTCTGTTTGCCGACATGCACAACGCCTGGGAGCAATTGCCCGAGCACCTGCGCACCGCCGTGGCAGGCCGCCGGGCCGCGCACTCCTACACGGCGCGCTACAGCGAAAGCAAATTCGAAGGCAACTGGCGCCCGACCCTGACCCCCGAACAACTGGCCCAAGTCGCTGAAGTGGTGCATCCCGTGGTGCGTACTCACCCGGAAAACGGACGCAAGGCGCTGTTCGTCAGTGAAGGTTTCACCACCCGCATTGTCGGCCTGCCCGAAGATGAAAGCCGCGACCTGCTGGCCCAGCTCTACGCCCACAGCATCCACCCGCACACCATCTACCGCCACCGCTGGCAGCCCCACGACCTGGTGTTCTGGGACAACCGCTCGCTGATCCACCTGGCCGCCGGTTGCCCCAGCCACCTGCGCCGCAAACTGTTTCGCACCACCATCCAGGGCGACGCGCCTTTCTGATTCGGAGCATGACCATGTCCAGCAAAACCCCCTTTGCACGATTGGCCGCGACCGTGGGCCTTGGCGTCAGCCTGTTGGCCGGCAGTCTGGTTGCTCCCGCCGTCGTCCAGGCCGAAGGCGAGATTCGCATTGCCGAGCAGTTCGGCATCGTTTACCTGCTGCTCAATGTGGTACGTGACCAGAACCTGATCGAGAAATACGGCAAGCAGGAGGGCATCGACATCAAGGTCGACTGGACCCAGTTGTCCGGTGGCGCCGCGGTCAATGACGCGCTGCTCTCCGGCTCCATCGACATTGCCGGCGCCGGTGTCGGCCCGCTGCTGACCATCTGGGACCGCACCCACGGCAAGCAGAACGTCAAGGCCGTGGCCTCCCTGGGCAACTTCCCGTACTACCTGGTCAGCAACAACCCCAAGGTCAAGACCATTGCCGACTTCACCGAAAAAGACCGCATCGCCGTGCCGGCCGTGGGCGTTTCCGTGCAGTCGCGGTTCCTGCAATACGCCGCAGCCAAGCAATGGGGCGACAAGGAATTCAATCGCCTGGATAAATACACCATTGCCGTGCCGCACCCCGACGCCACGGCCGCGTTGATCGCTGGCGGCACCGAGCTGACCGGGCACTTCTCCAACCCGCCGTTCCAGGACCAGGCCCTGGCCAACCCGAACGTGCATGTGGTGCTCAACACCTATGACCTCTTGGGGCCGAACTCGCCGACCGTGCTGTTCGCCACCGAGAAGTTTCGCAACGACAACCCGAAAACCTACAAGGCCTTTATCGATGCGCTGACCGAGGCCGCGCAGTTTGCGCAGAACGACAAGGGCGCCGCTGTCGATACCTACATCCGCGTGACCAAGGCCAAGATCGACCGTGCGGCGCTGTTGAAAATCATCGACAACCCGCAATTCGAATTCAGCGTCACCCCGAAAAACACCTACCCGCTGGCCGAGTTCCTCTACCGCGTGGGCGCGATCAAGAACAAACCTGAATCGTGGAAGGATTACTTCTTCCAGGATGCCAAGCCGCTGCAAGGGAGCTGAGATGAACGCGCCCTTGCAAGGCCACACGGCCAGCCACCTGAATGCCGTCCAAGCGTTGCTGGCGGTGGACCAAGTCAGCCTTGAATACCGCACGCCCGAACGGGTGGTGCGGGCCACCCATCAGGTCAGTTTCGAGATCGACCCGGCCGACCGCTTCGTCCTGCTGGGGCCTTCGGGCTGCGGCAAGTCCACGCTGCTCAAGGCGGTAGCCGGTTTTATCAAACCCTGCGAAGGCGAAATTCGCCTGGTAGGGCAGAAGGTCGAACAACCTGGCCTGGATCGTATCGTGGTGTTCCAGGAGTTCGACCAGCTGCCGCCGTGGAAAACCGTCAAGCAGAACGTGATGTTCCCGTTGCTGGCCTCCAAGACCCTCAAGCGCCGCGACGCTGAAGACCGGGCGTTGTACTACCTCGACAAGGTCGGCCTGAGCGCCTTTGCCGACGCCTATCCGCACACCCTGTCCGGTGGCATGAAAGCCCGCGTGGCCATTGCCCGCGCGTTGGCCATGCAGCCGAAAATCCTGCTGATGGACGAACCCTTCGCCGCCCTCGATGCCTTGACCCGGCGCAAGATGCAGGAGGAGTTGCTGCGGCTGTGGGAGGAGGTGCGCTTTACCCTGCTGTTCGTCACCCACTCCATCGAAGAAGCGCTGGTGGTGGGCAACCGCATTCTGTTGCTGTCGCCCCATCCAGGGCGTGTGCGCGCAGAGATCCACAGCCATCAATACGACCTGCACAGCCTTGGCGGTGTGGAGTTCCAGGCGTCGGCGCGGCGTATCCATCGCCTATTGTTCGATGAGTCGTCCGAGGCAGAAACCGACCTGGATTTCGCTGATATCCGCATCGCTTATTGAAGGATTGTGCCCATGCGCCAGGAATATGAGATCACCCTGCAACCGCTGCCCGGCGTGCCCGTGGAGCGCGCCTTGCCCCTGCGCCAACGCCTGTGGCAACAAGGCTGGCTGCGCAAGGGCCTGATCCTGATCGTGCTGGCGCTCCTCTGGGAAGCGGCGGCGCGCTATCAGAACAATGACCTGCTGCTGCCCAGTTTCTTGCAGACCTTCCACGCCTTCTACGCCGGCATTGCCAGTGGCGAGCTGTTGGGCAAGGTCAGTATCTCGCTGGTGGTGCTGCTCAAGGGCTACCTGATCGGTATTGTCCTGGCCTTCGCCCTGACCACCCTGGCCGTCTCGACCCAGATGGGCCGGGACCTGCTGAGCACCTTGACTTCAATGTTCAACCCGCTGCCGGCGATTGCCCTGCTGCCCCTGGCGTTGCTGTGGTTTGGCCTGGGGCAGAACAGCCTGATTTTTGTGCTGGTGCATTCGGTACTGTGGGCCCTGGCACTCAACACGTACTCGGGGTTTATGGGGGTGTCGGAAACCCTGCGCATGGCCGGGCGCAACTACGGCCTCAAGGGCATGCGCTTTGTGCTGTTTATCCTGATCCCGGCGGCATTGCCGTCGATCCTCGCGGGCCTGAAGATCGGCTGGGCCTTTGCCTGGCGCACGCTGATCGCTGCCGAACTGGTGTTCGGCGCCACCAGCGGCAAGGGCGGCCTGGGCTGGTACATCTTCCAGAACCGCAACGAGCTGTACACCGACAAGGTATTCGCCGGGCTGGCAGTGGTGATCCTGATCGGCCTGCTCGTGGAGAATCTGGTGTTCGACACCCTGGAACGCGTCACCGTGAAGCGCTGGGGCATGCAGCGCTAAATTGCCCGCTCTAACCGCCGCCGTAAAGCCTGCTACGATTGCGTGCGCTGTACTCCACAGTCATCACGAGTGCTTGGCATGCAATTACCGGATATGAACCTGCTGGTGGCCCTCGACGCCTTGCTCGATGAGGGCAGCGTCGTGGGCGCGGCGCGGCGGATGAACCTCAGCCCGGCCGCCATGAGCCGCACCCTGACGCGTATCCGCGAGGCCGTTGGCGACCCGATCCTGGTGCGCGCCGGTCGCGGCCTGGTGCCCACGCCCAAGGCCCTGGAGTTGCAGGGCCAGGTGCGCAACGTGGTGGAGCAGGCGGCGTTGCTGTTCCGCTCGGCGGACGAGGTCGACCTGAGCACCCTGCGCCGGCGGTTCAGCGTGCGCGCCAATGACTTTTTTGTCGGCGTGTATGGCGGTCGCCTGTTCGACGCCATGGAGCGCGTGGCGCCCCATTGCGAGCTGCGCTTTGTCCCGGAAGGCGACAGCGATGACGAAGCCTTGCGTGAAGGGCGCCTGGACCTGCGTGTTGGCAACACCATGCCGATCACCCCGGAAGTAAAGGTGCAGAACCTGTTCTCCACCACCTTCGTCGGCCTGGCCCGCGAAGGCCATCCGCTGTTCGATGAAGAAATCACCGCCGCACGTTTTGCCAGCTATTCCCATATCAGCATCTCCCGGCGGGGCATCGCCCGCGGGCCGATCGACACCGCTCTCAGTGCCCAGGGCCTGGAGCGCCGGGTGGCGATGATTGCGCCGGGGTTTCACGGTGCGATGTTTATGCTGCCCGACTCCGACCTGCTCCTGCCGGTGCCCAAGGAAGCGCTCTACAGCGCCAATCGCCTGAAACTGCCGCTGCGCGCATTCACCCTGCCCATCTCCCTGCCCACCCTGGTGCTGACCCAGGCCTGGCACCCGCGTTTCGACAAAGACCCGGCACACAAATGGCTGCGCGAAACCATGCGCGAAAGCTGCGCGGCGACCTGGCGCGAAGCCCAGCCCACCTGACAACCCCATCTGAATGTGGAATGGGCGTGTGTGGGAGCGAGCAAGCCCGCTCCCACATTTAGTTCGCGTTTGCATCGAGTGTCGTGGTGGGTCTGATAGCTGCGTCTGATGCAGTTATAACCTTCCCATAAGTCAGTTTTCGTCATGTCTAAGCCTTATTAAACTGCTCGGGTATTCTATTGACGAGCTGTGCCTTCATGACTTCCCTCGCTGCCCCCGCGCCCTTGGCCGCCGCCAAACCCGCCGCCGTCAGCCCCCCTGTGTTTGGCCCGCGGATCATCATCGGCCTGGTCGGCGTGCTGCTGGCGGTGTTGGTCTCGGGCCTGAACGAGATGGTGACCAAGGTTGCCCTCGCCGATATCCGCGGCGCGCTGTACATCGGTTTTGACGAAGGCACCTGGCTGGTTGCCGCTTACACCGCCACCTCTGTCTCGGCCATGGCCTTTGCGCCGTGGTGTTCGGTGACGTTTTCGCTGCGCCGTTTCACCCTGTGGGCCATCGGCCTGTTTACCCTGCTGGGGGTGCTCTGCCCCCTGGCCCCGAACTATGAAAGCCTGCTGCTGCTGCGCACCGCGCAAGGCCTGGCCGGTGGCGCTCTACCGCCGATGCTGATGACCGTGGCCCTGCGTTTCTTGCCGGCCAACGTCAAACTCTATGGCCTGGCCGGCTACGCCCTGACCGCCACCTTCGGCCCCAGCCTCGGTACGCCGCTGGCGGCGCTCTGGACCGAATACGTCGGCTGGCAGTGGGCGTTCTGGCAGATCGTTGCGCCGTGCCTGCTGGCCATGGCTGCCGTGGCCTACGGCTTGCCCCAGGACCCCCTGCGCCTGGAGCGCCTCAGGCAATTCAACTGGCGCGGCCTGCTGCTGGGGTTCCCGGCGATCTGCATGCTGGTGATCGGTATCTTGCAGGGCAATCGCCTGGACTGGTTCGAGTCGCCGCTGATCACCACGTTGCTGGTGGGCGGGGGGCTGCTGCTGGTGCTGTTCATGCTCAATGAATGGACGCACCCGATGCCGTTCTTCAAGTTGCAGATGCTTGGCCTGCGCAACCTGTCGTTCGCCCTGATCGTGCTGGCCGGGGTGCTGGTGGTGTTGCAGGCGGTGATCATCCTGCCGTCCAGCTACCTGGCGCAGGTGCAGGGCTACCGGCCGCTGCAAACCGCGCCGGTGATGCTGATCATGGCCCTGCCGCAGTTGCTCGCCCTGCCGTTGGTGGCGGCCCTGTGCAACCTGCGCTGGGTGGACTGCCGCTGGGTGCTGGGGATTGGCCTGGGCATGCTGACCCTGTCCTGCATTGGCGGTGCGCAGCTGACGTCGGTGTGGGTCCGCGATGAGTTCTACGTGCTGCAACTGCTGCAAATCTTCGGGCAGCCGATGGCGGTGTTGCCGCTGTTGATGCTGTCTACCGGCAGCATCGTGCCCACCGACGGGCCGTTTGCCTCGGCCTGGTTCAACACGGTCAAGGGCCTGGCGGCGGTGGTCGCCACCGGGGTGATCGAGGTGCTGACCACCCACCGCCTGCATTTTCACTCGACCATGCTGGTCGATGCCCTCGGCAACTCGCCCCTGGCCGACAGCGATGCCACGGGCCTGGCCCATCGCCTGCACCAGCAGGCGGTGGTGCTGACTGCTTCGGATCTTTATTACGTCATGGCCGGTGTCGCGGTGGCGTTGATCCTGCTGATTTTCTGGATGCCGACGCGGATTTTCCCGCCGCGCGCGCCCGCCTGATTGTTGACTGAGACAAAGGATTCCCATGAAACGTAAAGACCAGATTGCCGTGACCGTTATCGCCGTGTGCGCCGTGGGTGTACTGGTGTACCTGCTGGCGCCGGGTGTATTTGGCAACAAGCGCCAGACCACCAATGACGCCTTTGTGGCCGCCGACTACACTCTGGTGGCGCCACGGGTTGCCGGGTTTATCAAAGAGGTGTTGGTGGAGGACAACCAACAGGTCAAGGCCGGGCAGTTGCTGGCGCTGATCGACGACCGTGACTTGCGCGCCGCTGCCCAGGCCGCCGATGCCGAAACCCTGATGGCCCATGCCCAATTGAAGAACGCGGTGGCCACCCTTGAACGGCAAAGCTCGGTGATCGCCCAGGCCCAGGCCACGGTGGCGGCAGACCGCGCCGAAGTGGCTTTCGCCGAACACGAACTGAATCGCTACAACCACCTCGCCGGCGTCGGTGCCGGCACTGTGCAGAACGCTCAGCAAGCCAAGACCCGTATCGACCAGGCCACGGCGCGCCTGGCCAACGCCACAGCGGTATTGGCCGCCGAACGCAAACAGGTGGAAATCCTCAGCGCACAGCGCGATGCCGCCGAAGGTGGTTTGAAACGTGCCCAGGCCGCGCTGGAAATGGCCAGTTATCAACTGTCATACACGCGCATTGTCGCGCCGGTGGATGGCATGGTCGGCGAGCGTGCGGTGCGGGTCGGTGCCTTTGTCACCCCGGGCAGCAAGATCCTCGCCGTGGTGCCGCTGGCCGACGCTTATGTGGTGGCCAATTTCCAGGAAAACCAACTGTCCCATATGCACGCCGGCCAAGCGGTTGAAGTGCGGGTCGACAGCCTTGACGGTGAAGTCCTCAGCGGCCACCTGGAAAGCCTGGCGCCGGCCACGGGCGTGACCTTTGCCTCGGTCAAGCCAGACAACGCCACCGGTAATTTCACCAAGGTGGTGCAGCGCATTCCGGTGAAAATCCTCCTGGAGCCTGGACAGGCGCATATCCATCGCTTGCGCGTCGGTATGTCGGTGGAGGCCAGCGTCAACACCCATCCCGGCGCGCCGCAACGTGAGGTGGCGCAGCAATGAGAAAATTGACGCTGCTGACCCTCAGCCTGATCAGCCTGGGCGCTTGCACCGTTGGCCCTGACTTCCAGCGGCCCGACGCCCGGCCAGCGGCGCAATGGGCCGAGCCCCAGGGGCGCCAGGCCGCCAGCCGTGCGGTCAGCGACCCGTTGGAAGAACAGTGGTGGGACGTGTTCCACGACCCGCAACTGTCGGCCCTGGTACGCCGGGCGCTGACCGACAACCTCGACCTGAAACTGGCCAGCAGCCGCCTGCAACAGAGCCGCGCAGTGCGCCAGGTGACCACCGCCGAGCGCTATCCGCAGGTCAGCGCCGATGGCAACTATGGCCGTAGACGCAATAGCGCCAATGGCCTGAGCGACCCGTCCGGCAACAATGGCCGTGCGGCCTTCAACCTGTGGGATGCCGGTTTTGCCGCCTCCTGGGAGTTGGACTTCTGGGGCCGGGTAAGACGTGAAACCGAAGCCGCCGACGCCACCCTGCAGGTGGCCGAAAACGACCGGCGCAGTGTCCTGCTGTCGGTGCTGGCCGAGACCGCCCAGGACTACATCCAACTGCGCGGCGTGCAAAGCACCCGTGCGGTCACTGAGCAAAACCTCGACGTGGCGCGCCGAAGCCTGAAGCTCTCGCAACTGCGTTTGGCCGATGGCGTGGCCACCCACCTGGATGTAGCTGAAGCCGCTGCGCAAGTGGCCGCCATCGAAGCGCGCCTGCCGGATTTGCAGCAACGCCAGGACCAGTTGATCAACGCCCTGAGCCTGTTGATGGGCCAGGCTCCACAGGCCTTGCATGCGCAACTGTCGCCGCACGCCGCAGTGCCCCAGACCCAGCGCCAGGTTGCGATTGGCTTGCCGTCGCAACTGGCACAGCGCCGCCCCGACATCCGCCAGGCCGAAGCGCGCCTGCATGCGGCGACTGCCAGCATCGGCGTGGCCAAGGGCGACTTCTACCCACGGATCACCCTGTCGGGCAGCCTCGGTTCACAGGCCCTGCAATTGTCGGATCTGGGCTCCTGGGGTTCACGCACCTTTGCCTTCGGCCCGTCGCTGAGTCTGCCGTTGTTCAACGGTGGTCGTCTGCAGGGCATGCTCGATCTGCGCGAAGCCCAGCAGCAGGAAGCGGCCCTGGCTTACCAACAGACCGTGCTGCGCGCCTGGCATGAAATCGATGATCAGTTGACCCGCTACAACGCCAGCCAACTGCGGCGCGACAGACTCGCCGAAGCCGTGCGCCAGAACCAGATTGCCCTGGACACCGCCCAGCACCAGTACGTCGAAGGGGTGGTGGATTTCGTCAACGTGCTCACGGTGCAGAGCGCCTTGCTGGCGACCCAGGAGCAATGGGTGGAAAGCTCCACCGGCGTGTCCCTGGCCATGGTCGGCCTGTACAAGGCGCTGGGCGGGGGCTGGGAGTCGGTGTATCCAGTGCAGACCGCCGGGCGCTGACGGGTAAAGTTTTTTGCCAGTCGCGATACAAACTGTAATGATAATTGCTCTCAATAGTGTATCCGGGCGATTCATGGACACCGCGACTGACAGCCAGCAACAGCTTCATCTCCTGTACCGCGACCATCATGGCTGGCTGCAAGGCTGGCTGCGCAAGCGTCTGGGCGACCGCGAGCACGCCGCCGACGTGGCGCAGGACACGTTCCTGCGCCTGCTGGTGTCGGGGCGTTTTCCCGGTGCCAGGGAAAGCCGCAGCTACCTGACACAGATCGCCCGCAACCTGGTGATCGACCAGTGGCGCCGCCTGCGCATCGAGCGCGCCTACCTGCAAAGCATTGCCCATTTGCCGGAGCCCGAGTCGCCGTCCCTGGAAACCCGTGCGCTGATTCTCGAAACCCTGATGCAGATCGACGCCATGCTCGACCGCATGCCCGAGAACGTGCGCCGGGCGTTCCTGTTGTCGCAGTTCGAGGGCCTGACCTACGCGCAGATCGCCGAACGCCTGGGGGTGACGATCAGCTCGGTGCAGAAGTACATGACCCGCGCGATCATCGCCTGCTACCAAGTGGCCTACGAAGCATGAGAGCCCGCCATGACGCGCCGATTGCCCAGGCCGTGGTCGAGCAGGCCAGCGAGTGGTTGATGCTGCAATGGGGCGGTGAGTTCGATGGCGCCCAGCGCGAGGCCTTCGCCCATTGGCAGGCCGCCGACCCGGAGCATCGCCGCGCCTGGCAGCGTTTACAGCAGTTGCAGCAGACCTTGGGGGGTGTGCCTGCCGACAGCGCCCGTGCGGTACTGCGCGACGCGCCGGACCCCCAGCGCCGTGCCGCGTTGAAATTGCTCGGGCTGTTGCTGGTGGCCGGCGGCAGTGGCTACCTGGTCCAGGGCAGCCAGCCGTGGCAGGTGGCGTTTGCCGAGCATCGCACCGCCATCGGCGAAATTCGCCACCTGACCCTGAACGACGGCACCCATCTGGACCTCAACAGCGACAGCGCCATCGACCTGCGCTTCAGTGCCACCGAGCGGCGCATCCGCCTGATTCGTGGCGAAATCCTGCTGACCAGCGGCCATGACCCGTTGCGCCCGCTGATCGTCGAAACCGCCGCCGGCGATATCCAGGCCCTGGGCACCCGGTTTGCCGTGCGCGAACTGGACGACGGCAGCCGCGTCGACCTGTATGAAGGGCGCCTGCAGGTGCGCCCGGTGCAAGGTGTAGCGGTGCTGATGAATGCGGGGGACAGCCTGTGGTTCAGCACGACACAGGCCCGGGCCGTGACCGCGCTGGATGCCAACGCCAGCAGTTGGACCCAGCACCGCCTGATTGCCGAACGTCAGCCGTTGGGGCGCTTTGTCGCCGAGCTGAGCCGCTATCGGCCGGGGGTGTTGCGTTGCGATGAGTCGGTGTCGGGCCTGTTGCTGACGGGCGTATTTCCCCTGAATGACACCGACGCGATCCTCGCAGCGCTGGAGCGCTCGCTGCCGGTGCAGGTCCAGGCGGTGACCCGTTACTGGGTCACCCTCAAAGCCAGGGCCTGACTCGCCCCTTGGTAGGAGCCGGCTTGCCGGCGATAACGGCCTATCTGTTGAGGTGGCGATACCTGACATACCGCCATCGCCGGCTCCTGCACAGGTATTTGCAAAAACTTTGATTTTCTTTTGTCGGTTTTCCAATCCCGTCCGGGATACCTCTTGAAAGCCAATCAAGAAGCGTTCTCACGGGGAGTCCTGCAATGCCGCACCACCCAATCCAACCCCTGGCCCGCGCACTGCGCCGTGGCCTGTTTGTCAGTGTGCTGGCGACTGTGCCGGCCGTACCGACCGTGGTCCTGGCCCAGCAGAGCGCCGGCGAAGCCTTGCGCCAATACAACATTCCCGCCGGCAGCCTGGACCAGGCGTTGAACCGCTTCGCCAGCGCCTCGGGGATTTTGCTCTCGGTGGATGCGTCGCTGACTTTTGGCAAGCGCAGCCCTGGCTTGCAGGGCCGTTATGCCACCGGGCCGGGGTTGGAGCGCTTGTTGGCAGGCAGCGGGCTGGTGGCGATGCAGTCTGGCGGCGGCTGGTCGGTGCAGGCTCTGTCGGGGGACGGTTCGGTGCAGTTGGGCGCCACCCAGATCAGCGCCCGCCAGACCCAGGAAAACGCCTGGGGGCCGGTCGATGGCATCGTCGCGACGCGCAGTGCCACCGGCAGCAAGACGGATGCGGCACTGGTGGAAATCCCCCAGACCATCAACGTGATCACCGCCGCTGAAATCAAGGCGCGCGGTGCGCAAAGCGTGACCCAGGCGCTGCTCTACACCCCGGGCATGAGTGCGGGCGGTTTCTCCGACCGGGTCAAAGTGTTCGATGAGCCGACGTCCCGTGGCTTCTCGCCCACGCCCTTGTACCTCGACGGCCTGCACCTGCCTTACGGCGGTGGCAGTACCGGCGGCGCGTTGCAGATCGAACCCTATTCCCTGGAGCGCATCGAGGTGCTCAAGGGCCCGGCATCGGTGCTGTATGGGCACAACCAGCCGGGCGGTATCGTCAATATGGTCAGCAAGCGCCCCAGCGAGGCCCCGGTGCGCCAGGTGGTACTCGAAGCCGGGACCTACGAGCACAAAAGCGCAGCCATCGACCTCAGTGGCCCACTGGATGACCAAGGCCAGTTCTTCTATCGCCTCACCGGGCGCCTCAAGGACGAGCAGGGCGAGATCGACTACTTTGAAAACCGCCGCCAATTCATTGCCCCAAGCCTGACCTGGCGGCCCAACGACGACACCAGCCTGACCTTGTTCGCCCAGTACCAGAAAGACAAGGGGGTGCCTGAAGCCCAAGGCCTGCCAGCCTCCGGGACGGTCTGGCGCAACCCCAACGGCAAGATCGACCGTGATGTGTTCATCGGCGAGCCGGGCGTCAACCAGTACAACCGCGAACAATTGGCCTTCGGCTACGAGCTGTCCCATCGCCTCAACGACACCTGGACCCTCAAGCAAAACGCGCGCTATGCCGAAGTGGACGACCGCTATGTGGCGCCGTTGCACGGCTACCGTTTTGTCGCCAACCCGGCCACCGGGGCCATGGATCAACGCTACCTGCAACGCTTCGGCGTGGACTGGAAGCAGAACAACAAAGTGATTGGCGTGGACAACATCGCCCAGGCCGAATTCACCACCGGCGAGTTCTCCCACACCCTGATCGTGGGCCTGGATTACTACCATTCCAACTCCAGGTTCCTTGGCCTCTATGACCGCAACCCGCCGATCATCGATCTGTTCAGCCCGGTCTACGGCCAGCCGCTGAACTTCGGCCAGCCCTATCGCTGGGACAACACCATCACCCAGACCGGCCTGTATGTGCAGGACCAGATCAAGTGGGACAAGTGGGCGCTGGTGCTGGGCGGGCGTTACGACTGGGCCAATGTGGTCAACAAGGTGCCGCTGAGCGGCGATCGCACCAGCAGCAAGGACCAGGCCTTCACCGGCCGTGCGGGCCTGGTGTACCTGTTCGATAACGGCCTGGCGCCGTTTATCAGTTACTCGGAATCCTTCCTGCCATTGTCCGGCACCGACGCCAATCAAAAACCTTTCGACCCCTCCACCGGCAACCAATACGAAGTCGGCGTGAAGTACCAGCCGCCCGGCCAGGAAAGTTTTGTGCAGGTCTCGGTCTACCAACTGGACCAGGAAAACATCCTGACCGCCATCCCGCTGACCAACTTCAGCAGCCAGAGCGGCGCCATGCGTTCGCGCGGCGTCGAGTTCGAAGCCAAGGCGGTGTTGAACGATGCCTGGGATGTGGTCGTTTCGGCGGCGCGCAACGACATCAAGTACACCCAGGACAACGAAGGCCGCGAAGGCCGCCACCCCGCGGGCATCTCACCGCTGACGGCAGCGTTGTGGGTCAACTACACCGTGATCGGCGACAGCCCCCTGGCCGGCCTCGGCGCAGGCCTGGGTGCGCGCTACGCCCGCAGCAGCTTTGGCGATTACTACGAAGGCGCGTTCAGCGTGCCGTCCTACACCGTCTACGATGCCAGCCTGAGCTACGATCTGGGCGCCTCGCCCCTCAAGCTCAAAGGCGTGAAGCTGGCGATGAACGTGCAGAACCTCGCCAACAAAACCTACGTGTCGCAGTGCACCAGTGACCTGGACTGCTACTACGGCGAAGGACGTACGGTGGTGTCGAGCCTGACCTACGACTGGTAAGACACAACCCCTGTAGGAGCCGGCAAGCCGGCTCCTACAGGTTGATCAGCCGGGATTCTGCAAAAACACCACGTACCCCCGAAACCACTCGCTCTCCTGCAAATACCCCGGTTCCTGCCACTCCCCGCCCTGGATCAGGCCGATCTTGAACGCCATCCCCAGCCGGTTCATCCGTGGCAGGTACGCTGCGTAATCCGGGATGCTATGGCGTCCCTGGTAGGTCTGCACCACCACTTCATCCACCACCCCCTTGAGCTGGGCGATGGCGGCCGGGTCGGCGTTGCTGCTCCAGTCCATCAGGCCGGTGATGCTCAGGCGCAGATCCTTTGGCAGGCGTTGGCGCAGGTCCTTGAGGAACTCGGCGTATTCGTGCAGGTATTGGGTGCGGGCGTCGAAGTCGATCTGGATACCTGCCACCGGGTTGCCGGCGGCCTTCCAGCGCTGCACTTGCCCCAGCAGTTTTGTGTAGACCGGCTCAGGCCAGCGCAGGGTGTGGGCGCGGTAGACGATCCACACCTGGCCCTGGCGGATGCGCGGCACGCTCATACCCTGGGCGATGAACTGCACGCCTCGCTCGGGATGGCGGCGGGTCGAGTTGATCTGGCCCTGGAGGATGTACAGAGTCTTGGCCTGCTTGAGCACCGGCTGCGGCGCGACGCCGCTCCACAGCCAGAAGGCTTCATAGTCACGGGCGTCGACCGCACCGAAGGCCGGGCTCGTCAGGACCAGCAGCGCGAGCCACAAACCTTTCATCGGCTTACCAGTAGTACTGCAGCGACTTGCCCCACTGCGTATCGGCAAACCCGCTTTTGAGCTGGCGGAACCAGCCCTTGCGCACGGCCTTGTCGACATCTTCGCCACCGCAGCTGTTATAGCCTGAAGGCGCATAGCAGTTGATCGCCCGGAACAGCGCATACGCCTTGTCGTCACGGGGCGCCTTGGGGTTGGCGATCACCTGTTGATAACCTTCGAGCCGCGAGAAGGTTTCACCGCTGAAGCCCGATGCCGTGCTGCCCAGGCTGCCGGCCGAGCGTGCTTCTTCCAGGGGCATGCTGTCCAGGCCGTTGCGCAGGATGAACTCACCCAGGCAGTTGAGGCCGTGTGGGTCTTTCGGGTCGTTCTGCAAGGTGCTGGCGGTTTGCGCGATGGTCGCACAGGTGTAGCCGGAGGCCGCCTTGTCGCCGCTCCAGCGGAACAACGTCAGCGCCTGGCCACCGTCGTATACATAGCCCAGGCTGGTGCCGATCTTGTCGGCGGCGGGGGAGGCCGGCAGTTGCTGCAAGTCTTCGGCAAAGGTCGCGAACTGGCTGCGCAGCAGGTCTTTGTAGAGCAACACAAATTGTGCGGTGCTGCGCTCCAGTGGGTCGCTGGCCTGGGTGATCTGCTGGCGCAGCAACTCGGGCCCGGCCACGCTGCGCAGCAGGATATAGCGCACTTGCTTGCTCTGGATCGGCGAGTCGGCAGCGAACACCTTGGCCAGTTGGCCGCTGCGTTCGTAGTTCATGGCCAGGGCCAACTCCAACTGATCGCGCTGCAAGGGCTGCCTGGCAAGCGGCAGCAGTTGCAGCCACAGCGCCTCTGCACCTTTCCAGTCCTGCCTGGCTTCCAGGGCCAGGCCGCGCAGCGTCTGCTGGCTGAACGCCAAGTAGTCCAGGCTCGCTGGCAGCGCTGGCGGCAGATGGTTCAACGCTTGCTCCGGCTGGTGCTCGACATACAGGGCAAACGCCGCCTGCAAGTAGTCGTACAGCGCCGGTTCATTGGCAAACGCGGCCTTCTGCCCGTCGAGGGTGGCGCGGGTCAGCTTGGGCGGGTTGTTGGCGCGCATCCACATCAGGTCGTTGACCGCCAGCAGCAGTGGGTTGCGGATGGTCTCGGCGTAGCGGGTCAGCAGCTTATTGTCGGTTTCTTCCACCAGCTCATCGATGGAAGCATTGCGCTCGGCATCAGTGGCCTCGGTCAGTTGCCAGGCGTAGTCATCGGCCAGCTTGCCCGCATCGCCTGCCAGCCAATGCACCCGGCGCAGCAGGCCGCGGGCGGAGGCGGCGTATTCACCCTGTGGATAAGTGTTCAGGTAGCTGAGGAAACGGTGCTCGGCTTCCTCCAAGGCAGGCTTATCCACAGCCTCGCGCTGGGGCAGTCCGTATTCGTCGAAGGCGTTTTCCTGGGCATGGTTGAGCGACGCGCGGGCGATCATGTACACCGCCGTTTCCTTCAGCCACGGCAGCGTGGTCAGGGTGACGGCGGCAAATCCGCGCTCGGCATGCGCAAAGCGCCCGCTGTAAAAGTCGGAGGCGGCGAGCAGGTAGGTGCTCAGTTCACGGCCCTGGGTGGATGCAATCAGCTGCGGCTCCAGCAGCACGTCGCCCTGCCAGTCGCAGGTGGTGAGCAATTTCAGGCGGGCATTGGCCAGCAGCACACGCTCATTCGCCGGCACATCGGCCTTGCTCACTTGGCGCGCAAAGTCGGTGGCACTCTGCACATTGTTACTACGGCAACGGCTGCCTTCGCCCCACAAAAACTGGTCGCCTGCCACCGCCGTGTCCTCGCGCTGGATGCCCAGCGACGCCAACAGTTGCGCAAGCTCCGCGCCTTGCTCCTCAGGCGCTTGCCCTGCGGGCGGGTGGGGCACCAGGCGGTACACCGGGAACGGCACCGGGCCGAAGCCCTGGGCCAGGTCATCTTCGCCCAGCGCATTGGGGGTCAGGGGCGCATTCTTTTTTGCCGCGAGCAACAGGCGCAGATTGGTCCGGCTGTCATTGCCGGGGCTCAGGAAAGGCATGTTGCTGCAGGCGGTCAGCGAATCCTGGGAGACGCGCCAGTCGGGGTAGCACGAGTCGTCGCCACTGGCCTGGGCCTGTAGGGATACGCCGGCACACAGTGCCAGGGTCAGGGATGACAGGAGACCGATGCGCATGAATTGTCCTTATTCCGGGAGTCCGTGAATGCCGCTGGGCGAAAGGCAAAGATGATAGCGTGAACATTGCAAAATGTTGCACCGATGGCGGCCAATCTGTGGGTTTTATCGGTCTAGACTGAGGGCAATCACCCAGTCTAGGAGTTGCCATGGAATCGCCTGTTCACAGCCTGCCGTCGTTGTTCAAACAGCTCGGGCTGCCTGATGACGCCGTCAGCATTGAGCGTTTTGTCGCCGTGCATTCACCGCTCAAGCCAGAGTTGAAACTCGAAGATGCGTTTTTCTGGACAGATAGCCAGAAGGTGTTTTTGCGCGAAGAAATTCTGGAGGATGCGGATTGGGCGCAAGTGGTGGAGGAGTTGAATGTGCTGCTGCGCCACGGGCGTCTGTAGGCGCGAGCTTGCTCGCGAAGGTCGTCAACGGTGAGGTGGGTACCCTGGGTCAACGCCGTGTCTTGGCGTTTTTCGCGAGCAAGTTCGCTCCTACAGGGGGCTGCCGCCGCCTACCTGTGAAATTGTATCAAAACTTGACGAGACTCCATTCCTCCAGCATATTGATAGTTAGCAAACTAACTGTATGCGAATGATCCCGTGCCCCGAACCCTCGAAACCCTTCATATGAGCCTTAGCAGCAGCATGGTGGCGGGCGCCCGTAACTGGCGCAAAATCTGCCAGACCACCCTGGTGAGCTACGGTATTTCCGAAGCCTGTGCGGTGCCTTTATTGATGATCGGCCGTCTCGGCGACGGCGTGCACCAAGTCAAGGTCGCCCAGGCCTCGGGGATGGAAAGCCCGTCCCTGGTGCGCCTGCTGGACCAACTGTGCAGCGCAGGCTATGTGTGCCGCGCCGAAGACCGGCACGACCGCCGCGCCAAGGCCTTGAGCCTGACCGAACGTGGCCGGGAGTTGGTGCAGGCTGTCGAAGCGCAACTGGTGCGCCTGCGCCGTGAAGTGCTGGCGGACATGGCGCCTGCCGATCTGGAAGCGGCGCTGCGGGTGCTGCGCGCTTTTGAAGACGCCAGCCAGCCACCGTTGGTCGTGGCTCCTTGAACGGATTTTTTACCGGCATGCCGCCGGCCCGGGATTGGTTCTACGGCGTGCGTACATTCGCCGCCTCGATGATCGCCCTGTATATCGCCATGCTGATGCAAATGCCGCGTCCGTATTGGGCGATGGCCACGGTGTATATCGTTTCCAGCCCGTTTGTCGGGCCCACCAGTTCCAAGGCCTTGTACCGAGCCATCGGCACCTTTCTCGGGGCGATGGCGGCGGTGTTCTTCGTGCCGATGTTTGTGCAGACGCCTTTCCTGCTGGTGGTGGTGATTGCGCTGTGGACCGGCATTCTGCTGTTTCTGTCCCTGCATTTGCGTACCGCCAACAGCTACGCCTTGATGCTGGCGGGCTACACCTTGCCCCTGATCGCCTTGCCGGTGGTGGATAACCCCCTGGCGGTGTGGGATGTGGCCGAGGCGCGTACCGAAGAAATCTTCCTTGGCATCGCAGTGGCGGCGGTGGTCGGCGCCATGTTCTGGCCACGGCGCCTGGCGCCGGTGTTCGATGATTCGGTGCGCAAATGGTTTGCCGACGCGACGGTCTACAGCCAGCGCTTCCTCACACGCAACGTGCAGCCCGAAGAAGTCAGCAGCCTGCGCGGCGGCATGGTTGCGACCTTCAACACCCTGGAGTTGATGATCGGCCAACTGCCCCATGAAGGCGCGCGGCCGCAAACGGTGCGCAACACCAAGGAGCTGCGCGGGCGCATGATTCATCTGCTGCCGGTGGTGGATGCCCTGGACGACGCACTGTATGCCCTGGAGCGCCGTACCCCGGAGTTGGTCGGCCAGTTCGCGCCGCTGCTGGCGGCCACCACCGAGTGGCTGCAAAGCACCACCCACGAGGCGCCGGTGCAGCGCTGGCGGGCGCTGCGTGACCAGCTCGAGGCCCTGCAGCCCGACGCCGAGGCCCTGGACGACCGTCATCAACTGCTGTTTTCCAACGCGCTGTATCGCCTGGGCGAGTGGATCGACCTCTGGCAAGACTGCCGCAGCCTGCAAGCCGCCATCCACAGTGAAAGCCAGGCCCCATGGCGTGCGGTCTATCGTCATTGGCGCCTGGGCCGGCTGACGCCGTTCCTTGATCGTGGCCTGATGCTCTACTCGGCGTTTTCCACGGTCAGCGCCATCATTGTCGCCTCGGTATTGTGGATTCTGCTGGGCTGGACCGATGGCGGCAGCGCGGTGATCCTGGCTGCGGTGGCGTGCAGTTTCTTCGCGTCGATGGACGACCCCGCGCCGCAGATCTACCGGTTCTTTTTCTGGACCGCGATGTCGGTGCTCTTCGCCAGCCTCTATCTGTTCCTGATCCTGCCCAATCTGCATGATTTCCCGATGCTGGTACTGGCTTTCGCTGTGCCCTTTATCTGGGTTGGCACCCTGACGGTGCAACCGCGCTTTTACCTGGGCATGCTGCTGACGATCGTCAACACCTCGTCCTTTATCAGCATCCAGGGTGCCTACGACGCGGACTTCTTGAGCTTCGCCAATTCCAACCTCGCCGGCCCCGTGGGCTTGTTGTTCGCCTTTATCTGGACCCTGATCGCACGGCCCTTCGGCGCTGAATTGGCGGCCAAGCGCCTGACCCGTTTCAGCTGGCGCGATATCGTCGGCCTCACGCAGCCGGCCACTCTGGCCGAGCACCGGCGCCTGGGCGTGCAGATGCTCGACCGCCTGATGCAGCACCTGCCGCGCCTGGCCATGACCGGCCAGGACACCGGCGTCGCCCTGCGCGAACTGCGCGTGGCGCTGAACCTGCTCGACCTGCTGGCCTACGCGCCACGCGTGCTGGGGGTGCCACGGGTGTTGCTCGACCAGGTGGTGGCCGAGGTAGGCGAGTACTTCAAGGCATGCCTGAAGGCCGGTGAACGCTTGCCGGCCCCCAGCGGCCTGCTGATGACCCTGGACCGCACCCGCCGTGCCCTCAATGGCCAGGGCCTGCAAGGCGAGGGCGAAACCCGCCTGCACCTGCTGCACGCCCTCAGTGGTTTGCGCCTGGCGCTGTTGCCCGGTGTGGAGTTTGTCGGCACCGGCGAGCTGGATGCGCCGTTACCCGATGGAGCGCCTCTATGATCGGTGACCTGGATATCAGCGGGGTATTCCTGCCTACGTTGCTGGTGCTGATGGGCATTACGTATGGCCTTTACCTGGTGGTGCACGGGCTGTTGACCCGCGTCCACTTCTATCGCCTGGTCTGGCACCGGGCATTATTCAATGTGGCTCTCTACGCGCTGTTGCTTGGCGCTGTGGACTCACTCAGTCGATACCTGATGACATGAAAAAACCTTTTTTGACGATTGGCCGCGTGGTCCTGACGTTACTGGTAGTGACCTTCGCCTGCGTCGTGGTCTGGCGCATGGTGATGTACTACATGTTTGCTCCCTGGACCCGCGATGGGCATATCCGCGCGGACATCGTGCAGATCGCCCCGGACGTGTCCGGGCTGATCCAGCAAGTGGACGTGCGCGACAACCAGTTGGTGACCCGTGGCCAGGTGCTGTTTTCGGTGGACCAGGACCGCTTCAAGCTCGCCCTGCGCCAGGCTCAGGCCGCCGTCGCCGACCGCCAGGAAACCCTGGCCCAGGCCCAGCGTGAAGCCAGGCGCAACCGCGGCCTGGGCAACCTGGTGGCCAGCGAGCAACTGGAAGAAAGCCAGTCCCGCGTGGCCCGCGCCCAGTCGGCCCTGGCCCAAGCCCAGGTGACCGTGGACAGCGCCCAGCTCAACCTTGACCGCTCGGTGGTGCGCAGCCCGGTGGACGGCTACGTCAACGACCGTGCGCCCCGCACCCAGGAGTTCGTGACCGCCGGGCGCCCGGTGCTGTCGGTGGTGGACAGCAATTCCTTCCATATCGACGGTTATTTTGAAGAGACCAAGCTGGACGGCATTCATGTCGGCCAAAGCGTCGATATCCGTGTGATTGGCGATAACGCGCGCTTGCGCGGGCATGTACAGAGCATCGTCGCCGGGATCGAAGACCGCGACCGCACCAGCGGCTCCAACCTGCTGCCCAACGTCAACCCGGCGTTCAGCTGGGTGCGCCTGGCCCAGCGGATTCCGGTGCGCATTGCGTTTGACGATGTGCCGGCGGATTTCCGCATGATTGCCGGGCGCACGGCCACCGTGTCGATCATCGATGACCAGCCAACAGCCGGAGGCCAGCCATGAGGCAACTGCTGGCGACTGCCGGGCTTGGGCTGCTGTTGTCGGCCTGTCAGGTGGTGGGCCCGGATTACCAGTTGCCCGACGCAGCGGCGGTCAACCGTGGCGACCTGCAAGGCCGGCTGGCCGGGCAGGGCAATAATGTGGTCTCGGCCCCGGTACCCGCCGACTGGTGGAAGCTGTACCAGGACCCACGCCTGGATGAACTGGTGCGCCAGGCCATGGCCTCCAACACCGATTTGCGCGTGGCGGCGGCCAACCTGCAGCGGGCGCGCTTCCAGGTGCAGGAAGCGCAATCGGCGGGCGGTTGGAGCGGCGGGGTCAAGCTCGGCGCCCAGCGTTTGCAGGAGTCCGGCGAGGCCTTCCTGCTGGCGGATAAGGTGCCAGTGGCCAATGTCGCGGATATCGGCATCACCACCTCCTATCAGTTCGACCTGTTCGGCACCTTGCAGCGCGGTATCGAAGGTGCCCAGGCCAATGCCGACGCGACCCAGGCTGCCGTCGATACCGCCCGCATCACCCTGGTGGCGGATGTGGTGCGCTCCTATACCCAGGTCTGTGCGGCCAACGAAGAACTGCACATCGCCCGCCAGTCCCTCGACCTGCAAGCCCAGAGCACCCGCCTGACCCAACGCCTGCGCGATGCCGGGCGCGGTGATGAAACCCAGGTCACCCGTTCGCAAACCCAGTTCAAGTCCCTGCGCGCCGAACTGCCGCGTTTTGAGGCGGCGCGCCAGGCCGGCTTGTTCCGTCTGTCGATGCTGCTGGCCAAGCCCCTGGAGCAATTGCCGGCCGGCACTCGCGAGTGCGCCGAGTTGCCGCATATCGCCCAGTTGCTGCCGGTGGGTGACGGCGCAACCCTGCTCAAGCGCCGCCCGGATGTGCGCCAGGCCGAACGCCGGCTGGCGGCGGCGACCGCAGGCATTGGCGTGGCCACGGGCGAGCTGTACCCCGATATCAGCATCGGCGCCTCCATCGGCACCGTGGGCATTATCGACAACCTGGGCAAACCGGCCACCAACCGCTGGGGTTTTGGCCCGTTGCTGAGCTGGACGGTGCCGTCCAACGGCTCGCGCGCACGCATTCACGAAGCCGAGGCCGCGACCCAGGGCGCCTTGGCGCACTTTGACGGAGTGGTGCTCAACGCCATCCGTGAGACCCAGACCGGGCTGGCGCAATACACCGCGCAACTGCAGCGCCGCGATGCCCTGGCCGAGGCCGAGCAGTCGGCGCAACAGGCCGCTGACCAGACGCACCGCTTCTTCCAGGCCGGCCGCGAGTCGTTCCTCGCCGACCTGCAAGCCTCCCGCACCTACACCGATATGCGTGGGCAACTGGCCCAGGCCAACACCCAGGTGGCCATGAGCCAGATCGACCTGTTCCTGGCCCTGGGTGGCGGCTGGGAAAGCGGACGAACGCACGGTGCAGAACCCGGCAAACCCTGAGGCGATTGCTATGCTTTGATCAGACGGGCCCGCGTGATGGCCCGCTGATCACTGCCTGCGTTGCTCATGGGGATTCCAATAATGAAAAACCCTTATGCTCCCGCTTTCTGGTGCGTGCTCTTCGCACTGGTGTTGTTATCGGCGACTTACTTCTATGGCGTCATGCTGGCCCATCAACTCGATAAGGCCATGGTGTTCCTCGACAGCGCGTGCGCGCTGATCGCTGCGTTATCCGTGGGTATGGTCGCCTGGGCGTCTTACCAGGGCCAGCGCACCCAGAAAAAAATCCTCGAACAAGGCAAGACGCGGGTAGCGATCTGGGACACCAAGGTTGCCCTGCGCCGGGTCGAAACCGTGTTCGACCGCTATTTCTGGGGCAGCTACTGGCAACCCGGGCGTACGTTCCAGGAAGTCATGGGCGAACTGACCGGCACCCCGCTCGAAAAAAGCCTCGAAGCCTTGAAGCAGCAATGCGTGGTACTCGACCGACAAGTGGCCGAAGGGCGGCACTGGCTGAACAATGCCCGGGAGCTGTCCGACGTCGCCACCGCCATGGCCCGTGAGCGCTACCAACTGGACTTCTACGATCCCAAGGCCGACACGCCCGGCAATGCGGTGATCCATCGCGAGTTTGAAGTGTTGGTATACACCTGGACCGCGCGGTTGAAGAGCTTCGACCATCAACTCGACGAGATCGAGACCGAGTATTCCTGACCCCACCGTGGGGCTTCATCACCGGCAAGCCGGCGATAGCCGTCAACGATAACGCGGCTTGCCTGAATGACCACGGCGCCCTGGTGTTTTTCGCCGGCAGGGGGCGTGTTATTACCGGGCATTGCGTCCTGCCCCCCCGCCAGTGCTAACCTTGCCCGGTTTTCGGCGGGCTTGAGCCGGCGCCCCACTTCGGGGGTCAGGGAAGACAGCCCACTTCGCACAGGATTGGATCAGGACACTTCATGAATAAATCAGCCGTTGTACTCTTGGGTTTTGTTGCCGCCGTCGGCGTGGTCAGTGCCGGCGGTGCCTGGTACACCGGCAGCCAGTTGGAAGGGGTGCTGAAAACCACGATCGAAGACGCCAACAAGGAGATGGAGCGCTCCCTGGCCGGCGTTGATGGCCGTATGACCCTGGAGATGGTCTCCCTGGATCGCGGCTGGTTCAGCAGCGTCGGCCACTTCCGCCTCAAGGCCGAAGGTGCGGCGTTCGGTGAGCAGTTCAAAGACAGCGAGCTGCTGTTTGTCGACCGTATCGAACACGGCCCGCTGCCCGTCTCGCGCCTGGTCACCCTGAAGTGGTGGCCGGTGCTGGCTACCAGCCATCTGGCACTTGAGAAAAACCCGACCACCGAAAAATGGTTCGCCGCCACAAAGGATGTTTCTCCGGTCAAGGGCGTGGCCAATATCGGCTTCAACCGCTCGGTCAACGGCAACCTGGAGTTGCTGCCCCTGGAGTACAAGGACGCCACCACCAGCGTCAACTTCTCTGGCCTGAAACTGGACTACTTCAATACCGCCAAGGGTGAAGAAATCAAGGTCAATGGCTACATGGACGCCCTCAAGCTGGACCTCGCCGGCCCGGATGGCGCACCGTTCCAGGCGCAACTCAATGGCCTGACCGTAGCCAGCAACCTGTCCAAGAGCAGTTTCGGCTTCTATGTCGGCCAGAACACCATTGAACTGAGCAGCACCCAGTTCACCTTCGGCCCGCAGCAAGCGGTGCTGACGGTCAAAGGCTTCGAGCAGAAAGACAGCAGCCAGACCAAGGACAACAACCTCGGCGGCCGCGTCGATTACACAATCGCCGAGATCGGTTACCAGGGTAAACCTGTAGGTTCGGCGGCCATGGCCGTGAGCATGAAGAACATCGACGTACCGGCGGCGATGGTGCTGACCAAGCTGTATCAGGACAAGATGCAACCGGTGCAGGCCGCCCAGGCTGCCGGCCAACCGATTCCGGAACTGCAACTGAGCGAAGCCGAGCAAGCGCTGGCCCAGGCCAATGTCGACCTGCTGCTGGCCGCCAAGCCGCAAGTGGCCCTGGAAAACCTGTCCCTCAAGACCGCCAATGGCGAAAGCCGCTTCAACCTGGTGGTGGACCTGACCAAGCCGTCCACCATGGAGCTGCCACCGGTTGAACTGGCCAAGCAGATGATCACGCTGCTGGATGCCAACCTGACCCTGTCCAAGCCGATGATCTCTGACGTTGCGGCCTTGCAGGCGCAGATCGATGGCGTGACCGACCCGAAAGCCATCGAGCAGCAATCCCAGATGGCCAGCGAGATGATCAGCGGCATGGCGGTTGGTACGCAACTGGCGACCCTGGAAGGCAACGACATCCTGGCCAAGCTGCACTACGCCAACAATGAAGTGACCTTCAATGGCCAGAAAATGACCGTCGAGCAGTTTATCGGTGGCGTACTGGGCAAACTGGGTGCGGTCAGCGGCGCGCAGTAAGCCCTTGTAGGCCAACACCGAAGCAAAAATGTGGGAGCGGGCTTGCTCGCGAATGCGGTGTATCAGTCAACATAGCCATGACTGACCCACCGCATTCGCGAGCAAGCCCGCTCCTACATCTGATCGCCATTGGTTTGTAGGACGATTCTGAACAATTGTCCTGATTTACCCTATTCCCTAACCCTCTCAGGGATATTGCGCCCCAGGAAAGCTAGTCCGGGTCATCAGACACCGGCGGCCTGATGCGCGTTGTACAGGCGATATCGCTACAGCTTTCCGTGTAAGGAAGCTGACGACATGCTGCACAACCTCTCTCCCACTGGCCCTGGCCGATTGCGTCTACTGATCGGCGCCGCGCTGTTA
Source organism: Pseudomonas fluorescens (assembly GCF_000730425.1). Taxonomy (NCBI): domain Bacteria; kingdom Pseudomonadati; phylum Pseudomonadota; class Gammaproteobacteria; order Pseudomonadales; family Pseudomonadaceae; genus Pseudomonas; species Pseudomonas fluorescens. The sequence goes on from NZ_CP008896.1 coordinate 4,058,312, forward strand.
CTGCCGACCCTGGCCGTGGCCGATGCTGCCTATGACTCCCTGATTCGCCAGGCCCGCACCGGCAATTACACCCCGGCGCTGAACCTGCTGCGCCAATTGCCTGCCGAACGCCAGACTTCTGGCCAGGTCAGCGACCACCTGCTGATTGCCAGTTGGGCGCGCCAGGATGAAGAAGTACTCAAGGTCTATGAAACCCAGGGGCGCCAGCGCCAACTGACGACGCAAGCGTTGGCCACCGTGGCCCGCACTTATCGCGATCAACAGCGCTGGGCGAGCGCCGAGGCGGTGTATCGCCAGGCGTTGCAGCGTGAGCCGAACAACCCGGATCTGCAACTGGGCCTGGCCCTGACCCTGGCCGATGGCGGCAAAACCGCCGAAGCCGTACAGCGTGCCCGATCCCTGGTGGCGGCCAAGCCTGAGGATGTCCAGCGCCGCATGGCCCTGGGCTACGCGTTGTCCCGGGCCGGGCAGCCGTTTGATTCGCTGTTCGAGTTCGACCAGGCGTTTATCCGCGCCGGCAACCAGCCCGATGTCGTGCGCGAATACCTGATCGCCCTGCAACGAGCCCGTATGCCGGAACCGGCCCTGCGCCTGAGCGCACGCCACCCTGGCCTGCTGGACCCGGTGACCCAGCGCCACCTGGAAGGCGACCTGGCCGCCGAACGTGTGCGCATGGCCGAACTCGCCACCCGTAGCGAGCGCGAACGCTTTGTGATCGCCGATCGCGCCCTCGACAATTACGACCAACTGCTCGCTACCTGGACCCCGGACGCCAGCGCCCATGACGATGTGGTGCGCTGGCGCATCGACCGCCTGGGCGCGCTCAAGGCCCGGGCGCGCACCGCCGAGGTGGTGCACGACTACGAAGCCCTGCACGCCGAGGGCGTACAGTTCCCCACCTACGCCCTGCGCTGGGTGGCCGCCGCCTACCTCGACCAGCGCCAGCCCGAGAAGGCTGCGCCGCTGTATCGTCAGGCCTTGACGGCAGCAGATGCCGACCCCGACATGCACGTTGAAGACAGCACCGCACTGTTCTACGCGCTGCTGGAAAACGACCAGGCCAACGAGGCCCGTGCCGTTGCCGAGCAACTGGCAAGCACGCAAAAACCACGGGTTGAACTCAAGGGCCTGGCGGTCGGCAACCCCAACGACGCCTGGATGGACGCGCAACAACTGGCGGCCCAGGCTGCCACTTATGGCGCCGACCTGCCGGCCAGCGAAAAGGGCCTGGATACCCTGGTGCGCCAGGCCCCGGGCAACATTAGCCTGCGCGTGGCCCAGGCCGATATGTTCCGCGCCCGCGACTGGCCGCGCCGGGCCGAATATGCCCTCAAGGACACCGAAGTCCAGGCCCCACGGGACATCAGCCTGGAAGTCTCCCAAGGCTACACCGCCCTGGATCTGCAGGAGTGGCGCCAGCTGGACGCCCTCACCGACGACGTAGTCGCCCGCGCCCCGGAAAATCGCCAGGTAGAGCGCCTCAAGCGCCTGCGTGAGGTCCACGACATGGCCGAACTGCGGGTCGAAGCCTACACCGGCAAAAGCTACGGTGGCGGCGGTGCGGTGTCCGGCAGCAAGGACTGGGGCATTGAAACCTTGCTCTACAGCCCGCCCATCGATGAAGACTGGCGGGTGTTTGGTGGTATCGGCTACGCCACCGCCGACTTTGAAGAAGGGACCGGTCAGCACCGCTGGCAGCGCCTGGGCGTGGAGCGGCGTACCCGCGACATGACCCTGGAGGCCGAAGTCTCCAATCATTCCTACGGTTCGGGCACCAAACAAGGCGCGCGCCTGGCGATTGCCCGGGATATCAACGACCACTGGCAATACGGCGGCAGTCTTGATTACCTCGCGGCCAGCACACCACTGCGCGCCCTCAACGCCGACATCACCGCCAATGGCGGCAGCGGCTTTATCCGCTGGCGCGCCAACGAAAGCCGTGAATGGAGGCTGGCCCTCAGCCCGTCCCATTTCAGCGACGGCAACAACCGCGTCGAAGCGCTGCTCACGGGGCGTGAAGGCGTTTACAGCACGCCTGGGGTGCAAGTGGACCTGGGCCTGGAAGTCGGTGCCAGCCGCAACAGCAAGGAAAACACGCCGTACTTCAACCCCCGCTCGGACTTCAGCGTGCTGCCCACGGTGAACGTCAACCATGTGCTCTATCACCGCTACGAGACCCAGTGGAGTCAGCAGTTCCAGGCCGGTGCGGGCACTTACAGCCAGCGCGATTATTCCACCGGTGCCGTCGGTTTGCTCAGCTACGGCCAGCGCTATCGCTGGAACGATGTGCTGGAAACCGGCGCCAACCTGAGCTGGATCAACCGACCTTATGACGGTGAGCGCGAAAGCGATGTGCGCCTGATCGTCGACCTCACCTACCGCTTCTAGAAGAGTCCGATCATGACCATTGTTTCCCGTTGCCTATTGGCCCTGGGCTTTTTGCTGAGCAGCGCCTGCGCCCAGCAAGCCGCGCCTTACACGCCCCCGGCCGAGCGGCTCAAGGCTGCCAGTGAGGCGCCCTGGCCGAAAAACCACTTCCTGGGGATTGCCTATCACGACGTCGAGGATCGCGACCCCGACCAGGCGGTGGTGGCGGTGCGTACTGAACGTTTGATCGAGCAACTGGCGTGGCTGCGGGAAAACGGCTACCAGCCGGTGTCGGTCGATCAGATCCTTGCCGCCCGTGCAGGCGGCCCAGCGTTGCCCCCCAAGGCAATCATGCTGAGCTTCGATGATGGCTATTCAAGCTTCTACACCCGCGTCATGCCGATCCTGCGGGCTTACCGCTGGCCGGCGCTGCTGGCGCCGGTGGGCACTTGGGTCGATACACCGCTCAACCAACCGGTGGACTTTGCCGGCACGCCGCGTGCCCGTGGCGATTTCCTGACCTGGCAACAAGTGCGCGAGGTGGCGCAGTCGGGCCTGGTGGAAATCGCCGCCCACACCGATGCCAATCACAAGGGCGTGCTGGCCAATCCCCAGGGCAACCTGCAACCGGCAGCCACCACCCGTCGCTACGACCCGGCCACCGGGCGCTATGAAACCGAAGCGCAGTTCCAGGCGCGCATGCGTGCTGACGTCACGGCCATCTCCAACAAGATCCGTGCCGTGACCGGCAAGGCTCCGCGTGTGTGGGTATGGCCTTACGGTGCCGCGGATGGCACCTCGTTGGCCGTGGTCGGCGAACAGGGCTACCAGATGGCCCTGACCCTGGAAGACGGCCTCGACAGCCTCGGCAACCTGATGAGCAGCCCACGTTTTCTGGTGGCCTCCGACCCGGATGGCGAGCACTTTGCCAACAGCCTGGTCGCGGTGCAGGAGCAACCGCCGATGCGCGTGCTGCATGTGGACCTGGATTATGTCTACGACGAGGACAAGGCCCAGGAGGCGCGCAACCTCGACAAGCTGGTGCAGCGCGTGGTGGACATGGGCGCCAACACCGTATTCCTGCAAGCCTTCGCCGACCCCAAGGGCGACGGCCTGGTGCATTCGCTGTACTTTCCCAATCGCCACCTGCCCATGCGCGCCGACCTGTTCAACCGTGTCAGTTGGCAGTTGAAAACCCGTGGTCACGCCAAGGTCTTCGCCTGGATGCCGGTGCTCAGTTTCGCCCTGGATCCCAAGCTGGCGCGGGTTACCCGTTGGGACCCTGAAACCGGCAAGGCGGCGATTGATCCGGACCAATACCAGCGCCTGTCACCGTTCGATCCCCAGGTGCGCACGATCATCGGTGAGATCTACCAGGACCTGGCCCGCACCAGCGCCATCGACGGTGTGCTGTTCCACGACGATGCGGTGCTGTCGGACTTTGAAGACGCCAGCCCCCAAGCCCTGAAAACCTACGCCGCCCACGGTTTGCCGGGCAGCCTCCAGGCCCTGCGTGCCGACCCTGAAGTGATGCAGCGCTGGACCCGCTTCAAGAGCCGCTACCTGATCGACTTCACCGATGAGTTGACCGCCAAGGTCCGCGTCCTGCGTGGGCCAGAGGTGCAGACCGCACGCAATATCTTCGCCGAGCCGATGCTCAACCCGGCCAGCGAAGCCTGGTTCGCGCAGAACCTCGACGACTTCCTGCAACGCTACGACTGGACCGCCCCCATGGCCATGCCGCTGATGGAAGGGCAGGCCCCGCAGAACGCCAATGCCTGGCTGGAAAAGCTGGTGGCCACGGTCAAGGCGCGGCCCGGCGCGATGCAGCGCACGGTCTTTGAGCTGCAGGCCAAGGACTGGCGCACCGCTGCCGCGCCGGACCTTTCCGGCGCGCAAATGGCCGAGTGGATGGGCGTGCTCAAGCGCCAGGGCGCCAACAGTTTTGGCTACTACCCCGACAACTTCCTGGAGAATTCGCCGGATCTGAACACCGTGCGTCCGGCCCTTTCCAACCAGTGGAACCCTTGACTCATGTTCGACAGAATCCTTGCTCTTCTCGTATTGGCACTGGTGTTGGGTGTGCCCCTGGGCCTGATCTTCCTGGTCACCGGGCAGTTCCTGATGGACTTTGTGTTTTTCTATCCGCTGTTCATGTCCGGGCTGTGGATCGCCGGTGGCGTGTACTTCTGGCTGCACTGGGAACGGCACTGGCCGTGGGCCGATGACACCCCGGCACCGGTGCTCAAGGGCGAGCCGCTGATCTCGATCCTGATCCCCTGCTACAACGAAGGCGACAACGCCGCCGAGACCATCGGTGCGGCGCTGGCCCAGCGTTATCGCAACCTGGAAGTGATCGCGATCAACGACGGCTCCAGCGACAACACTGCCGAGGTGCTCGATGCCCTGGCGCTACGCGAGCCGCGCCTGCGGGTGCTGCACCTGGCGCAAAACCAGGGCAAGGCCGTGGCCTTGCGCATGGGCGCTGTGGCGGCGCATAGCGAATACCTGGTGTGCATCGACGGCGACGCCTTGCTCGACCGCAATGCGGCGGCCTATCTGGTGGCGCCGATGCTCGACAACCCACGGCTGGGGGCGGTCACCGGCAACCCACGGATCCGCACGCGCTCGACGTTGATCGGCCGGGTGCAGGTGGGTGAGTTCTCTTCGATCATCGGTTTGATCAAGCGTACCCAGCGGGTCTTCGGGCGGATCTTCACCGTGTCCGGCGTGGTCGTTGCGTTTCGGCGGGCGGCCCTGGACCGGGTCGATTACTGGAGCACCGACATGATCACCGAAGACATCGACGTCAGCTGGAAGCTGCAGCTGGACCACTGGAGCATCTTCTACGAGCCCCGCGCACTGTGCTGGATCCTCATGCCGGAAACCCTCGGCGGCCTGTGGAAGCAGCGCCTGCGCTGGGCCCAGGGCGGCGCCGAAGTGTTGTTCAAGAACATCCGCGGGATCTGGCAATGGCGCCACCGTTACCTGTGGCCGCTGCTGTTCGAGTACTGCCTGTCCACCGGCTGGGCCTTCACCTTCCTGCTGTCGGTGATTTTCTGGGGCGTGGGCAAGGTTGTGCCGTTGCCCGAGGCGATTGCCGTCGACTCGCTGATGCCGCCGGCCTTCACCGGCTTGCTGTTGGCGGTGGTGTGCCTGGTGCAGTTCGCCGTCAGCATCATGATTGACCGGCGCTACGAGCGCGGCCTGTGGAAGACCCTGTTCTGGACTGTCTGGTACCCGCTGGTGTTCTGGCTGGTGAGCCTGTTCACCACCCTGGTCAGCTTTCCCAAAGTCCTGTTCCGCCAACATCAGAAACGCGCGCGCTGGGTCAGCCCGGATCGCGGCATCAAGGCACCTGCCAAGGAAGTGAACCCATGAACCTGATCCGCACCCCCCAGCGACCTGTGATGCAGGCCATCGATATCTTCCTGACCCTGCTGGCCTGGGCCGGGCTGGTGATCCTGCTGGTGCGCGGCCTGGTGCCGATGCTCGACAGCAATGGCGGCCCACGTATCGAAGCGCCGATCTTTGCGGCGCTGAACACCTTGCAGATCTACCTGTGGATCGCCTTGTTCAACGCGCTGCTGCTGATCGGCTGGGCGCGTTATCAACAGCGGCGCGGCAAGCAGTTTGCCCAGCGGCGTGCAGCGACCAAGGCGTTGAGTGACCACGGTCTAAGCGAGAGTTTCCGGCTGGCGGCGGGGGAGCTTGAGAAACTGCGCCGGCCAGGGGTGTTGGTGATTCATAACGATCATGAGGGCGGAGTGCAGGCGGTGACGGCGCCTCATGCCCGCGAGGTGCGGCGGCCAGGGTTGAAGCTGGTGGCAGGGCAGGAAAGGTAGGGGAGTAGGAAAGGCTGACACTATTTGAAGGAAATTTCTTAAAACTTTTAAGAAATTTCCCATTCATATCATTCAGCCATCCCATGACAATCACCACGTTTTCTTGCCGTTACAGCTGTCCTGAGATGACGATTAATAAGTAACTTCTTACTAATCAATAAGTTAGTTGAGGTTTTGCCTCAAGGTTTTGCGCTCAAGCAATCTTCTTGGGTTGTCACAGGTTCCGTGCTGGGTTCACGGCCTTTTGTTTTCGATGGATCGAATATGCCTTCATTAGCAACCTGGACTCGGCTGCGGCTGAGTATCTGCCTTTTGATAAGCCTGGGGGCCAGCGGCGTGCTGGCGGCTACCACGCCAGGCGATCAAGACCTGATCCGTGACCGGCAAAATCGCTTGCTGGAAGAACAGCAACGACGCCTCGAAGAACTCAAGAGCCTGCCCGGTAAATCGGCGGGGCCGGCTGCTTCTGTTGCGCCGGTGGATGCCCGTTGCTTCCCCATCAAAGACATCGCACTCAAAGGCGCCGACAGCCTGCCCGCCTCCGATCGCGAGCGTTTGCTCAAGCCTTACATCGGCCAATGCCTGGGCGTCTCACAGCTCAATGCCGTGCTCAAGGCGATCACCGACTACTACATCGACCAAGGCATGGTCACCAGCCGCGCCTATCTGCCACAACAGGACCTGTCCACCGGGCACCTGCAAGTGTGGGTGGTGGAGGGCAAGCTCGAAGGTTTGAAAGGCGCGGCCAACAGCAAGCTGTCAGATCGCGAGCTGGCCATGGCCTTCCCCGGCAAAAACGGCGATTTGCTCAACCTGCGGGAAATCGAGCAGGCCATCGACCAGCTCAACCGCTTGCCATCGAACCAGGCACAAATGGAACTGGCCCCCGGTGATGCGGTGGGCGGCAGTACGGTACTGGTGAAAAACACCCCGCAAAAGCCCTGGCGCGCCAGCCTGTCGCGCAATAACGACGGGCAGAAAAGCTCCGGTGAGCAGCAGTGGGGCGCCGGGCTTGAATGGGACAGCCCGCTGGGGCTGGCGGATCAGCTGATTTTGCGCGGCGGTCACGACGCCGTTAGCGATCATCAGAAAACCTCGAAAAACGCCATGCTGTATTACAACGTGCCGTGGGGCTGGTGGAACTTCAACTACAGCTACAACCAGAGCGATAACCGCTCGCTGATCCAGGGCGACGGTTTTGACTTCAAGCAAACCGGCGACAGCCAGAACCATCAACTGCGCGCCGAGCGGGTGGTACACCGTGATGCCCTGAGCAAAACCTCGCTCAGTGTTGGCCTGGCTCATCTGCGTACCAACAACTACATCGAAGGCAGCCGCCTGGATGTCAGCAGTCATCGCCTCAGCGAACTGCAATGGGGCCTCAACCACGGGCGGCGGGTCGGCAGCGCCTACGTCAACATGGACTTGGGCATGCAAAGCGGTATCGGCTTGCTCGATGCCCAGGCCGAAAATGAACGCGACCGTTTCGGCAATCGGCAGGCCAATGCCCGCTACCGCAAATACACCGCCACCGTCAGCTACCTGCAACCGTTCACGCTGTGGGGCGAGTCGTTCAGCTTCACCAGCCTGGCCACCGGGCAGCGCAGTGAAGACATCTTGTTCAGCCCGCAGCGCATGAGCCTCGGTGGTTCAGCCTCGATACGGGGTTTCAAGGATCAGCAATTGACCGGCGACAGCGGCGGCTACTGGCGCAACGACCTGCGCTGGGCGCGCCCGGTGCTGGTGGACTGGCTGCGCCCGGCCTTTGGCGAATACGGCGTCAGCCTGGGCTACGACCAGGGCGTGATCCGCAACGACCGCTACAACCGCGAAGTACATGGCCGTGTCTCCAGCAACTCCGTGGAATTGTTCGCCCGCGGCAAGCATGTCAGCACCAGCGTGACCTTTGCCCATTCCTTGGAACGCCCGGCAGCCATGAGCGAGCGCGAAGCGCCGATCTACTTCCGGATGGATTTCTACCTGTAATTCAACGCCCAGCCGCATCGAGAATTTGACATGGACGCCCGCCAATTTGCCTTCCTTGCCCGCCAACCGTCTTCGGCCTTGAAGCGCCGCGACACCTTCTGTGGTGTGCCCAAGAGTGGCCTGGCGCTGATCCTGGCCAATGCGCTGTTCTGGCAGCCGCTGTTGGTCCAGGCCGACGGCATTGTGGTCAGCGGCCCCGGCACCACGGTGGGCGCGGCGGGCAATGGCGTACCGGTGGTGAACATCGCCACGCCCAATGGCAGCGGCCTGTCCCACAACCAGTTCAAGGACTACAACGTCGGCGCCAACGGCCTGATCCTCAACAACGCCACGGGCCGTACGCAAGAAACGCAACTGGGCGGGATCATCCTCGGCAACCCCAACCTCAAGGGCGGCGCCGCCAATATCATCCTCAACGAAGTCAACGGCGGCAGCCCCAGCCAGTTGCGCGGCTACACCGAAGTGGCGGGCCAGTCGGCCAAAGTCATCGTCGCCAACCCCTACGGCATCACCTGCAACGGGTGCGGCTTTATCAACACCCCCAACGTGACCCTGAGCACCGGCAAGCCCATCCTCGACAACGGTCGCCTGGACCGCTACCAGGTCGATGGCGGCGCGGTGACCATCGACGGCCAGGGCCTGGACGCCAGCGCTGTCGACCGCTTCGAAATCATCACGCGCTCAGCCAAAATCAACGCGCAGATCAATGCGCGCAACTTGACCGTGATTGCCGGGCGCAACGACGTCAACGCCCAGACCCTGAATGCCACTGCACGTGCAGATGATGGCAGTGTCAAACCGGAGTTGGCGATTGACTCCAGTGCGTTGGGCGGGATGTATGCCGGTGCGATCAAGCTGGTAGGCACCGAAGCCGGTGTCGGGGTGAAGCTGGACGGCACCTTGGCTGCCAGTGGTGGTGATATTCATCTTGATGCCAGTGGCCGTTTGAGCATGGTCAATGCCAAGGCCAGCGAAGCGGTCGTCATCAAGGCCGGCCAGTTGGATGCCACAGGTGCGGTCTATGCCGGTACCCGTATAGATGTACAAACCACCACGGGTTTGAACAACCAGAAAAGCCTCGCTGCACGAGACAGCATCACCCTGACCAGCAGCGGGCAGGTGATCAACAACGGCATCATCGAAGCGGGCGTCAACCCTGATGAAAGCCGCAATACCAATGGTGACGTGAGCCTTACAGCCTCCAATCTCAAGAATGCCAAAAGCGTGGTTGCCAGTCGCACGCTGACGGTGACGACTAGCCAGACCCTGGATAACCAGGCTGGGACATTGAGCGGCTTAAAAACCGTAGTGATCGCTGGTCAACTCGATAACCGTGGTGGCCGTGTCCTCGGTGTCGACTCTCTGAAGGTTAACGCCAATGGTTTCGACAACCGGGCCGATGGATTGCTGCAAAGTGAGAACAGTGCGGACGTCACGGTGGTGGCTGCGCTGAACAACCAGAATGGTCGGGTGATAGGTCTCAAGGACTTGACGCTTAGCACCGATCAACTGATCAACGATAACGGCCAGGTTGCGAGTACCGAGCGAGTAAGTGTCACCGCTGGGCAGTTGAGCAACCAACTGGGCGAAATCTCCGCCAGCCAAACCAACGTTACCGCCACGACGCTGGATAACCGCTCCGGCAAGCTGCTGGGCAGCCACCTCAACGTGATCGCCAGCGGCGCGATCGATAACCGCCTGGGGATTTTCTCGGCCACCCGTTTGCTGACGGTGCAGGCGGCGAGCCTGGATAACAGTGCTAAAGGTGCCCTGCAAAGCCAGGGTGGCTTGACTGCAACCGTCACGGGGCTGCTCAGCAACCAAAGCGAAGGCCGGTTGGTGAGTGAAGGTGCTCAGCAGGTCACTGTGGGGCAGTTGAACAACAGCCAGGCGGGGTTGTTATCCAGTAAAACCACTCTGGTTGTGCACGGCGATAGCTTGGTCAATCAGGGAGGCCAGGTCATCGCAGACGGGGCATTGACCCTGACCGGTGGCAGCTTCGACAACAGTCAAAAGGGCTCTATCAGTAGCAAAGCTGACATCCTTGTTGAACTGACCAGTCTGGACAATAGTCAAGGCGGTCAACTGAACAGCGATGGAGTGTTGACCCTCAATGCCAGCCAAATCGAAAACGCCGCCGGACACCTCGGTGCCAAGAGCGATGTGCTGGCGACGGTCGGGGTGTTTAATCAACAGGGGGGTGAATTAGTCAGCGAAGGTGCGCTGACGCTCAAAGGCACCTCCCTGGATAACCGCAATGCGGGTTTTGTCTCTGGCGTTAAAGGTGTGGACCTGCGCAGCCAGACCGTCTTCAACCAGCAAGGCGAGATATCCAGCCAGGCCAAAGTGCTGCTGGTGGCTGATCAACTGAACAACAGCACCGGCAAGGTGATGGGTGACAGTGGCTTGACCCTGACGGTGCAACGCCTGCTCAACCAGAGCAAAGGGCTGCTGGCGGGGCGCGAGAGCTTGGTGTTGAACGGCGCTCAACTGGATAACCGCTTGGGTGGTCGCGTCACCAGCCAAAAGAACCTGAACATCAACCTGACCGGTGACCTGCTCAACCAGGCCCAGGGCACATTGCTCAGTGAAGGCGTGTTAACGGTCAAGGCTGGCACGTTGGACAACAGCCAGGGCGGCATTCTGTCTGCCGCCAACGCCCTGTCGATCACGACTCAGGGCCAATTGAACAATCAGGCGGGCAAACTGCTGGCCGATGGCACGGCCACGCTGGCGAGTACTGCGCTGAACAACAGCCAGGGCGGCGTGATCAGCGCCAAGCAACAGATTGACGTGCGCAGTGCCGGCCTGGACAACAGCCGGCAAGGCAGCATCAGCAGTGACGCCGGGATCACCCTCAATGCCGGGCAACTGGACAACAGCCAACAAGGTTCGATCTTTGCCAAGTCCACGGTCAAGGCAACCCTGGCCGGGCTGGACCAACATGATCGTGGCGAGTTGGTCAGCGATACCAGCATCGACCTGGACTTGAGCCATGGGCAACTGATCAACCGCGACCGCGGCCTGATTGCGACCCCAGGCCAATTGCTGTTGAACAACCTGGGCAGCGTCGACAACAGCCAGGGCGGCGAAATTTCCAGCACGCAATCGTTCCTGCTGGCGGCCGATGCGTTGAACAACCGGGGCGGCAAAGTCATCAGTGGCGACAGCCTTCAGGTACGCGTCGCCAAGGCGTTGGATAACAGCGTCGAAGGTGTGTTGTCTGCGAAGAACCTCCTGCAGGTGGATGCAGATAGCCTGGACAACCAGGCCGGCGGCGCACTCGCCAGCCGTGGCGCGCTGGGCCTGAAGGTCACTGGCGTTCTGGACAACCATAACCAGGGGCTGATTTCCGCTGCCACCACGCTTACTACAACCTCGGGCTCATTGAACAACAGCGACAAGGGCCGGTTTTCTGCCGGTACGCTTCAGACCCTGAGCACGGGCACGCTGAACAACGGGCAGGGCGGGCAACTGGTCAGCGATGGCAGCCTGACGCTGACCGCTGCTGATGTCGATAACCGCAGTGGCGTGATCGGCAGCCAGCAAGCCTTGAACCTGACCGTCGCCAACCTCGATAACGGTGCGGGCCTGATCAACAGTCAAAGCGATCTCACCTTGGTGGGCCAGCGCGTGGACTCAAGCCTGGACGGGGAAATTTCGTCCAAGGGCGACTTGAAACTCACCGTCCAGAAACTGATTCAGCGCCAGGGCCGTTTGATCGGCGAGCGCGCCGTGACCCTCGACCTGCAAGGTGGAGATCTGGACAACAGTGCGGGTTTGATCAGCGCCAAAGGGCCGTTGACCTTCGCCCGTCTGGCCAACCTGACCAACCGTGAGCAAGGCGAAATCTCCAGCCAGACGGCGTTCACCGTGGCAGCCAAGCGCATCGATAACGGTGATCGCGGGGTCATCCTCAGTGCCGATCAACTGCGTCTCGAAGCGGATGCAGTGGTCAACGCCGACAAGGGTTTGATCTCTGGCTGGAATGGCCTGACGGTCGTTGGGGGCAGCCTGGACAACAGCGCCGAGGGTACGCTGTCGAGCAAGAGCGGCACCTTGCAAGCCACGCTCACTGGCGTGCTGGATAACCACGCAGCGGGTGCCCTGGTCAGTCAGGGCAAGCAGACCATCAGCGCCGCCAGCCTGAATAATGATCAAGGGATCATCTCAGGCCAGGCTGATGTCAGCCTTAACGTTGCCGGTCGCCTGGATAACAGCAACAACGGGTTGATTTCCGCCGCTCAACGCCTGGACTTCAATAACGCCCAGAGTCAAATCCTCAACCGTGCTGGCCGGGTCAACGCTGGCAACATCACCCTTGTTGGCGAGAGTCTGGACAACAGCGCCGGCCAACTGATCAGCCAGGGCACCTTGGAAGGCACCCTCAGCGGTGCGCTGATCAACGCCAACAATGCCCGCCTGGCCAGTGGCGCGGCCTTGCTGCTGAACGCATCGAACCTGGATAACCGTGGCGGCCAACTGGTCAGCCAGGACCGGCTCGACCTGACCCTCGCCAAGGGCGACCTGGATAACCGCGACAAAGGCACGCTCGCCAGCCAGCAAGACCTGGTGATCAAGTTGCTGGCCGGTGACGTCAACAACCAGGAAGACGGCCTGATCTTCAGCCAGAAGGGCAAGCTTGATCTCGTCGCTCGAACCCTCAGTAACCAGAAGGGCACGTTACAAAGCCAGGCCGACAACCAGCTACGCCTCAGTGGCGCCCTGAATAACCAGGGCGGCCGGGTCGACAGCCTCAGCGGCAACCTGGACCTGCAAACGGCCAGTGTGGTCAACACTGCTGGCGGCGTACTGAACAGCAGCAAGGGCTGGATCAAACTGGTCACAGGGTTGTTCAACAATGGCAGCGGTATCACCCAGGCGCAATCGCTGGACATCGAAGCCAAGGGCGGGTTGCTCAACCAACTGGGGCACCTGTCGGCCCTGGGCGGTGAAAACCGCATCGTCACCAGCACCCTGAACAACCAGGGCGGTGGCGTGTATGCCGATACCTTGCTCAAGGTCACGGCCCAGGATTTCGATAACCAGGGCACGGCTATCGGCAACGGTGGCAAGGTCGGGGCACGCGCCATCGACTTTGGCCTGACAGGCACCCTGAGTAACCGCTTTGGCTTGATCGAAAGCGACGAAACCCTGCGTCTCGCCGCACAAACCATCAGCAACGTGGGCGGTACCCTGCGGGCCATGGGCCGCACCGGCTCCACCAACATCAGCACATTGGGGCTGTTCGATAACCGCCTCGGTGCGCTGGAAAGTGCCAACGAAAACCTCAACCTGCAAGCTGCCAGCCTGGACAACAACGGCGGGCGCATCGTCCATAGCGGCAGCGGCAAATTCGACCTGACCTCCGACCAGGTCACCCGTGCCGGCGGCAGTTTCGTCACCAACGGCCAACTGGACATCAAGGCCGCGAGCTGGACCAACAGCAGCGTGATCCAGGCCGGGCGCCTGAACCTCGATATCGGCCAGTTCACCCAGACCGCCAGCGGTCAGTTGCTCGGCTCACAAAGCCTGACCGGCACTGGCGATACCTGGACCAACGAAGGCCTGCTGGCCAGTGACGGCACCCTCAACCTCACGCTTACCGGTGGCTACAGCGGCAACGGTCGGGTCAGCAGCCTGGGCAGCATGACCCTCACCAGCGCCCGCACGGACCTGGGCGACAACGGGCGTATTGCTGGCGGTGCACTTACCCAGATCAACAGCACCACCCTGAACAATCGCGGACGCCTGACCGCCATCGGCGACCTGACCGTCAACGCCACCACTTTGAACAACTACGGCACCCTGGGCGGCGCTGAAAAGGTCCGCCTGAACGCCACTCACCTGCTCAATGACAAGGGCCTGATCTTCAGCGGCAACGACATGACGTTGCGCGTCAACGACTTGAGCAACCGTTATGGCGACGTCTACAGCCTTGGCGGCCTGGACATTGCCCGGGACGATGCCAACGGGCGCAGTGCGCTGATCGAGAACATCTCCGGCACGCTGGAAAGCGCCGGCAATATGCGATTGCTGGCGGACACCCTGAGCAACCGTCGCGACCAGTTCAGCACTGAAAAGAAGCTGGTGTCGGGCAACCTCAGCACGCGCTTCGATGACTTCTGCAAAGGCAAGGGCTGTGAAGTCCACTTCAGCGCTGTCGAGCGTTATGAAGACGTGGTCACCGGCAGTGCGGCGTCGGCGTTCATCAATGCCGGCGGTGACCTGACAGTGGGCAGCCAGACCTTCGACAACCTTTACAGCTCGGTCTCGGCTGCCCAAAACATCCAGATCAACACTGCTGTGCTGAACAACGTCGGCGCAGCCGGTGGTGAAGAGAAACACTACAACTCCGAGTTCTATACCCGGGATCGCGGCCAATACAACACGTTTATCAGCCGCAGAGACCAGCTGAACCTCTACAACGACCCCAACTCCGGCGATTACCGTCCTGGTGAAATGACCATGGACAAGTTGATGAGCGGGATTGGCAACTTTTTTAACTTCTCCAGCTATGTAGTACCGACTACCGGCAGTGTGATTGCCCCCGCGGTTATTCAGGCGGCCGGTTCAGTCACCGTTAACGCCACCCAGCAAATCAACAACAGTGTGATCCGCCCCAACGCCACGGATATCAATACGCCGGCGCAAAACCGCAACACCAACTCTGACGTGTTTGCCTCCACGGTCAAACCGGCGATCACTGCACAACTTCCGTCGGACCTGGCCCAGCGTCAGGTCAACCCGGTGACCTTGCCTGGCTTCAGTTTGCCGACCAGCCAGAACGGTTTATTCCGCCTCAGCGGCCAAGCCGCGAAAGGCGGCGCAGCGGGTCAAGCGGCCACCGGTACCGGTGACTTCACCGTGAGTGGGCGTGTGGTCAGCGCCGCCGAGCGCGAGAAAACCCTCGACTACAGTGCCGTGCAAGAGCGCGGCTTCAGCCTCGCTGGTCAGCCGGTTAGTAGTGCGGTCAACGGCCAGGGCCCGCTGGTCCTGGACAGCCGTGCACCTTCGATCACCCGCGTGCAAGGGCTACCGGAAATCGCTCCGGTGGATAACAGCCACAAATACCTGATCGAGACCAACCCGGCGCTCACCGACCTCAAGCAGTTCATGAGCTCCGACTACCTGCTGGGTAAGCTGGGTTACAACCCCGATGACAGCTGGAAACGCCTAGGTGATGGCCTCTACGAGCAACGCCTGATCCGCGAAGCCGTGGTAGCGCGCACTGGCCAGCGTTACATCGACGGGATCACCAGCGACGACGCGTTGTTCCGCTACCTGATGGACAACGCCATCTCCTACAAGGACTCGCTGAACTTGCAGCTCGGTGTGTCGTTGACTGCCGAACAAGTGGCGGCACTGACCCACGACATCGTCTGGATGGAGGAGGCCGAGGTCAACGGCCAGAAAGTCCTGACCCCCGTGCTTTACCTCGCCCAGGCCAACAACCGCCTGGCGCCCAACGGCGCACTGATCCAGGGCCAGGACGTGAGCCTGATCACCGGCGGCGACCTGCACAACAGTGGCACTCTACGGGCCAAAAATAATCTGGACCTGGTCGGCGGCAACATCGACAACAGCGGCCTGATGCAAGCCGGCAACCGCCTGGACATGCTCGCCACCGACTCGATCCGCAACAGCCGCGGCGGCATTGTCACCGGCCGCGACATCAGCGCCACCGCGCTGACCGGCGACATCATCAACGAGCGCACCGTGACCACCTTCAAGCGTGAGGGGGAGAAATTTCAACTGCGCGATGACGTGGTCAGCGATGCCTCGCGCTTCGAAGCCACGGACACCCTCAAACTCAGCTCTGGGCGTGACGTCCTCAACCTCGGCAGCCACCTCAAGGCTGGAGGCAATGCCAGCGTGACCGCTGGGCGCGATGTAGTGATCGCCAGCCAAACCGAAGAAGACAGCGCCGCCTACCAGCGCCGCCGGGTCAAGAGCACCGAACAAACCCTCCTGCAACACGGCTCCAGCGTAGACGTGGGTGGCAACCTGGCCATCGACGCCCGACGCGACATCGCTGTGGTCGCCAGCACCGTTAGCGCGGCAAAAGACCTCAGCGCCAAGGCCGGCGAAAGCCTGACCCTGGCTGCAGCGGCCAACGAGGAGCATGACTATTCCAAAGGCAAAAAAGGCGGGACCAAAACCACCACCCAACTGGACACCGTCACCCAACAAAGTGCCGAACTAAAGGCCGGCGGCGACCTGATCGCCATCGCCGGCACCGACCTGACCCTGGTCGCCAGCAAAATCAGCGCGGGCAATGAAGCGTATGTACACGCCGAAAACGAGCTGAACATGCTGGCGGCGCAGGACAGCAGTTATTCGCTGTATGACATGAGCAAGAAGGGCAACTGGGGCAGCAAGAAGACCCAACGCGATGAAGTGACCGATGTGAAAAACATCGGCAGCGAGATCAAGACCGGTGGAGACCTGACGCTGGAGAGTGGTGGGGATCAGAAGTACCAGGCGGCGAAGCTCGACAGTGGCGGGGATATTGCGATTGTCAGCGGGGGAGCGGTGACGTTTGAGGCGGTTAAGGATTTGCGGCAGGAGAGTCATGAGAAGAGTAAGAGTGATATGGCATGGAATAGTGCCAAGGGGAAGGGCGCTACAGACGAGACTTTGCGTCAGACACAGATGGTGGCTCAGGGGGAGTTAGCTATTCGTGCTGCTGGCAAGATCAACATTGACATTAAACAAATTGATCAAAAGACAGTCAGCCAAACGATTGATGCGATGGTTCAAGCTGAGCCTCAGTTGGCGTGGATCAAGCAAGCTGAGGCCAGCGGGCAAGTGAATTGGCGCGTGGTAAAGGAGATCCACGACAGTTGGGATTATAAGCAGTCCGGATTAGGTGCTGCGCCCGCGCTGATTATTTCGATTGTCGCCAGCATCTACTTGGGGCCTCTTGCCGGGGCCATGGCCAGCAACTTTGCAGTTGGGACGATCAATGGCGGCGGAGATATTGGTGCGGGCCTGAAAGCTGCAACCAGCAAAAATGCCATAAAGGGCTATGCCACGCAGATGGTGACAAGTGAGATTCTGAGTGGAATAGACAATTCAGTTGCTGGTTGGAATCCCGATGGTCCGTTGATTCTGAATGCCAATGGTGTCAACAATCCAGGCTACTCTTCGAGCATGTTGGATTGGAATACGGTCAGTGAAAATGTGCTTCGAAGTAGTACACATGCTTTGGTCGCGGGCAGCGTTAACACGGCGATCAATGGTGGAAGTCTAAAAGATAATCTTGGCACGGCGGCAGTATCTGAGGGGCTTGATCTGACCGCGGCCTTTGGCAATAAACAGGTCGGTGATTTGGCCGACTATCTGAAGGTGAGCCCGGGGTCAGCCCAGAAAATCTTGATGCATGCTGTATTGGGTGGGGCACTGTCATCGGCAAAGGGTGGTGATTTTAAAACAGGTGCACTTGCGGGGGCTGCTGCGGAGGGTCTGACGTCTGTCGCAACGGAAAACCTGAGTAAATACCTAGACTCTCAAATTACTACGAATCCCCAGTTCAAAGTGGCCACCGCTCAGGTCATAGGAGTTTTGGCGGGGGCTTTGGGCAATGGTGACCCTGAGACCGCCAGTTGGGTAGCGGGGAATGCACAGCGTTATAATGACTTTCTACATCCGGGTGGGAGCTGGGGAGCGGCTGCTTCCAGTCTCGGTGCTGATATGATCGAGCAAGGCAAAACGCCAGACGAGATGTCTGAAGCGTTCAGATCCTTAGCCAGAAGCGATGGCTATAAAGGACCAGGTTATGAGTATGTTGCTGGTTGGGTGTATGTTCCTGGCTCGCTAAGTGTAGCTGCAATGCCGGCAGCAGGTATTGTTGGTGCAGCAGCAGGTGCTGCTATTTCTGGTGGTGCAAACATCAGTTATCAGTTGTCCACAGAAAAGCCGTTTAGTTACGTCGATGCATCGATTGCTGCTGCTGTTGGTGGGGCGACTCAGGGTAGAGGATTCTGGGCTACGCAAGGTATGGGATTGGGCGGGTCTTATCTGGGGAGTTTGATCAAGGGTGAGGATCCGACGTATTCGTTAATGGGTTCAGCTGTGGGGGGGGCGATGGGTTTTAAAGGCGGGCAGTTGGTAACTGGTCAACTGAGGCCCGTCCTAGGAGGGGCAGCTGATACAATAGGTAATACTGCCGGTTCTTTTGTTTCGGAAGTTGTTGGTGGGCAAATTCAATCATTGGGGACTAAAGATGAATAGAGGGAAGTCTAAATTTAAACTGTTTTTTCTATTAATTATTTACTGTATTGTTTTGTTTGTTTTTTTGGCCTTTGTAGGGACCTTCATGGCCATATCTATTCATTACTTTAAGAGTGGCGTTTTGGACTTTACAAAAATTGATGCTCTCCGCTTGGTTTTTGGCGCTTTGGCTTACGCCATTCCTGTAGCAATAGGTGTTTGGGTTTTATATCTGCTCAAAGAGCGTAAAAGCGGCAAAGCCAATGATAGTGAGGCGGAGAGGTAGTCGGGTATAAAGGTCTTGGTCATGATTATGTTGCTGGTTGGGTGTATGTTCCCGGCTCACTAAGTGTAGCTGCAATGCCGGCAGCAGGTATTGTTGGTGCAGCAGCAGTTGCTGCTATTTCTGGTGGTGCAAGCATCAGTTATCAGTTGTCCACAGAAAAGCCGTTTATTTACGTCGATGCATCGATTGCCGCTGCTGTTGGTGGGGCGACTCAGGGTAGAGGGTTTTGGGCTACGCAAGGTATGGGATTGGGCGGATCTTATCTGGGAAGTTTGATCAAGGGTGAGGATTCGACGTATTCCCTTTTAGGTTCAGCTATAGGTACTGGAGTAGGTTATAGGGTGGGTAATATGGTATCTGGCCAATTAAAGCCACTCGTAGGTAATGCAGCTAGCGAAGGGGTAGGATCTACCAAGGGATCTGCCATGTCTGAAGTGGTAGGTGGAGGTATATCTAATTTAGGTGGTGGTGAATGAAGCCTAAGTCTATAGGGATTTATCTGTTTGCGCTTCTTATTGTATACTTTGTACTGGCTTTTTTATACTTTGGCTGATGGGGGAGTTGATTGTTTTAGTGGTCGGTTATTTCAAGTTTGAAACTTGGCGCTTTGATTATTCTAATGTCGAGGCTTCCTTGTTGATTGGTGCTAGTTATGGTGTTCCGGTGGCGATAGGGATTTGGGTGCTATCGAAAATTAAAGATATAAAAAATAAAAAAGGCGGGTGATTTGGTTTTCCAGTTTTTCACTGCGTGAGCAGAAAATTAGATGACTATTCGACTCGGACATAGATGTAATTTTTTCGATGGCAAGAATTGATCTTGCTACCCCTTGTTACGAAAAGAAGCAGAGGACGCAGCCCGGAGTTTCGTGGCTGCAAGGTTTGGTCCTGAGGCCAAAGAGCAAGCTAAAGAGACTGCGCAAGACAAGGAGCTTGCAGCTTATTCGATCGAGTCCGAGCTTCGTAGTATCAAGGAGATAAACAACCCATTTGCGGCGGCGCAAACGGCGCGATTAGCGAAAGAGTTGGCAGAATTTGGATCGGACTTTATTTCTGTCTATGGCGATGCCAAGGCATTCTCAGAAGCTCAAGATCCGTTCGATTATGCGATCGCAAGCGTTGGGTTGATCCCCGGACTTGGAGACTCTGCTCAGAAAGTCCTGGGTAAGGCAAAAAACTATATCTTGAAGGGAAGGTGGCTGAGTCCGTGGATTTGGTGGAAGGGCTAGCGGAAAGCTTGCCATCTGGAACAGGTGCAAAGCAAATGTGGGGTCAATATAGTCATATCTCTGGAGTGAATCTTCCTAAAAGTCAGTCTAAGATGATTGCTGATTTTGAAACAGCAGGGTACCCAACAAAACCAGTAGTTTCTCCGACCAGAGGAAATATGGTCGGAACTCAATACATCTTGCTTGATGGTTCGCGAGTTCGGGTGATGCAGGCGGATGGTCGAAGTCCCCAGCGCGCATCATTCGAGAACGCTAATGGCGGACCTGTTGATCCTACTACTGGAAAGCCCCCGCAGGGTTTATCGAAGGCTGAACGGAAGCAGTGGATTAGAGAGCGTACGCATATTGAGCAAGTGGACTAAATGATGAATACATTCATGCAAGCTGTGGCTCTTTTGTTGCCTATGAAAATTGAAAGAGTATTTTGGGATGGCGATACTTTGATGCTTTTTTCAGCGGGTTGGAGCTTTCGGACTGAGAGCGCGTGGCGCGTGTCTAAGGGGGGGGAACTGCTGTTCGCTTGTTGGGACGACGACGCCCTTGACCATGTTTCTGAGCTTTTAGGTTTATCCATTATTGAGGTAGATTGGCTTATTGATGCTCAGCCAATTGATCCATTTTTTAAATTATCTGACGGCCGCGTCTTGAATGCATTTTGTTCGTCATCAACTGAGCCTTGGCTGATGGAGTTCTCGGATGGGGCCGTTTATTTAGGCAACACGTAATTTCATAAATTTTTCTTGGTGCAAAAGCGACAGGCGATTGGGAAAAATTGAGTGGTCAACTCAGTGAGGCCACGAAAGGGAAAGGTAGTTTTGGCATTGGTTCAGCTACAAGAGAACAAGCTGATGTTATGGGAAAAGCTTGGGTTGGTGATGGGTATAAAGTAGCTAGTGACGGAAAAACGTTAGTTGGCCAGGATGGTTTGAGGCAGTATAGGCCTCTCACTTACAAACCATACCAGCAGGTAACTCAAGCTAATTTTTAGCAAAAATTTCCAGATCAAGAAACAAAAAAGTGGTAGTCAAATGTCCACTTGGATATCACGGATTAAACTATGAGCGCAGAATTAAAGCGGGTTCATAGTCCCGGTATTTATGATCTCGAAAGTTACCATCCTGCATGTGCGGATAGTTTTTGCGTCCTTCTGCAAGCGATGATTGGCCCATCGGGTGAGGATGGTGAGGAGTCATTTGATATCGAGGTTTACACTCCAAAGTGGATTGAAAATAACCTTGGAACAGACGAGGTTCTTATAGGAATGCATTACCTTATTGTTCGTGAGTACAATTATCAAAAAATTGTTCACGCTATTGAGAAGTTCTTGCTGGATTGTTCAGGGACGAACTGGCGCGAAATCTCAAAAAAAGTATCAAGATTAGGCTTGTGGGAGTTTGAAGGATACGAAGAAGGAGGTCCATGAGTAGGGCATGGCCACTCCCTTTACACAGACACCGGCCTAGTGCCGGTGTTTTCTTCTCATTGGAGGGATATGGCTACAGTGACCGGACGTTGCACGCCGTATCGAGCTTGAGCTATTCAAAGACCTCGGCTGGCTCGTCCTTGTGCAATAGCAATTCTTGGATTAGGTTCGGGAAAAGGGGACAGATTTATTTTTAGCAGCATTGTGGATTCACACGCCGCCCAATCACATCCATCAAGTTGCAGCCATCGCACGGGAGTGGTGCGAGGTGGCATGTGTAGGAGCCGGCTTGCCGGCGATGGTCGTCAACGATGACGCTGGGCATCTGACACCCTGCGGCGGTCTCGCGGCTGCTATCGCTGGCAAGCCAGCTCCTACAGAGGGAGGGGGAGAGGCCTGTCGTCGGAAATGGGATCCAATTCACAAAATAACCACGAACTTTTTCGCGTATTTGGCTACTAAACCCTCGCGGCACAACATTGATGGCCAACTAATGGCCGCTTTCAAGTTGCGCCGAAAGCAGTATCAAAACTGATACCGCTTGTCGGAATAAAAATTCCGAATACAAGCATTTAATTGTTGCTGATGTTTTTTATCTTTGCTAATCAGCAGCTTACGGGTGATTTAATTTTCAGCTTCAACTAGCCGGGAATTTTGGCTGTGTGGAAGTTCGATGTTAGTTTGCCGCCCCTTGTTATTCGATGGATCGAACATGCCTTTGTTATTACCACGGATTCGGTATTCCCTGTGTATTGCCCTGCTCGCCTTCTGCGCGTCAAACAGCGCAGTGGCTGCGACCTCGCCTGGCGATCAGGACCTGATCCGCGACCGGCAAAACCGTCTGCTGGAAGAGCAGCGCCGGCGTCTTGAAGACCTCAAGGAGTTGCCCGGCAAGGAAGTCAAACCCGCAACGCCCACCGCTCCAGTGGACAGCCGTTGCTTCCCGATCAAGACCATCGAACTCAAAGGCGCCGACAGCCTGTCTGCCACCGAGCGTGAGCGCTTGATCAAGCCTTACACGGGCCAGTGCCTGGGCGTTTCCCAACTCAATCAACTGCTCAAGGCCGTCACCGATCACTACATCGACAAGGGCATGGTCACCAGCCGCGCCTACTTGCCGCAGCAGGATTTGTCCAAAGGGCATCTGCAAGTGTTGGTGGTGGAAGGCAAGCTCGAAGACTTGAAGGGTGCCGACGACAGCAAACTGTCACCGCGCGAGTTGGCCATGGCCTTCCCCGGTAAAAACGGCGATTTGCTCAACCTGCGGGAAATCGAGCAGGCCATCGATCAGCTCAACCGCTTGCCATCCAACCAGGCGCAAATGGAATTGGCCCCTGGCGATGCGGTGGGCGGCAGTACGGTGCTGGTGAAAAACGCCCCGCAAAAACCCTGGCGCGCCAGCCTGTCGCGCAATAACGACGGGCAGAAAAGCACTGGCGAGCAGCAGTGGGGCGCCGGCCTTGAGTGGGACAGCCCCCTGGGCCTGGCCGACCAGTTGGTGCTGCGCGGCGGCCACGACGCGATCAGCGATCACCAGAAGACGTCGAAGAATGGCATGTTCTATTACAACGTGCCGTGGGGCTGGTGGAACTTCAGCTACACCTACAGCGAGAGCGATTACCGTGCGCTGGGCCAGGCTGACACGTTCAGTTTCAAGCAATCGGGCGACAGCCAGAACCACCAACTGCGCGCCGAGCGCGTGGTGCACCGCGATGATGTGAGCAAGACTTCGGTCAACGTTGGCCTGGCCCACCTGCGCACCAACAACTACGTGTTCAACACTCGTCTGGACAGCAGCACCCGCCTGAGCGAAATGCAGGTAGGTATCAACCATGGCCGGCGGGTCGGCAGTGCCTACGTCAACATGGACCTGGGCATGCAGAATGGCATTGGTTTGCTCGATGCCCAGTCTCAAGAGGACCGCGACAGATTCGGCAATCGCCTACCCGATTCGCGCTACCGCAAATACACCGCCACCGTCAGCTACCTGCAGCCGTTCACGCTGTGGGGCGAGTCGCTCAGCTTTACCAGCCTGGCCACCGGGCAACGCAGTGAAGACATCTTGTTCAGCCCGCAGCGCATGAGCCTGGGGGGTTCGTCCTCGGTGCGCGGGTTCAAGGACCAGCAACTCAACGGCGACAGCGGCGGCTACTGGCGCAACGACCTGCGCTGGGCGCGCCCGGTGCTGGTGGACTGGCTGCGCCCGGCCTTCGGCGAGTACGGCGTGAGCCTGGGCTACGACCAGGGCGTGATCCGCAACGACCGCTACAACGGCACTACCCACGGCCGGGTTTCCAGCAACTCCGTGGAGCTGTTCGCCCGTGGCAAATACGTCAGCACCAGTGTGACCTTTGCCCATTCCTTGGAACGTCCGGCAGTGATGAGCGAGCGCGAAGCGCCGATCTACTTCCGGATGGATTTCTACCTGTAATTCAACGCCTAGCCGCATCGAGAATTTGACATGGATGTCCGCCTGTTTGCCCGCCTGCCTTCTTCAGCCATGAACAGCCGTGACGCGTTCTGCGGCCTGCCCAAGCGCGGCCTGGTGCTGATCCTGGCCAACGCGCTGTTCTGGCAGCCGCTGCTGGCCCAGGCCGACGGCATTGTGGTCAGCGGCCCCGGCACCACGGTGGGCGCGGCGGGCAATGGCGTACCGGTGGTGAACATCGCCACGCCCAATGGCAGCGGCCTGTCCCACAACCAGTTCAAGGACTACAACGTCGGCCCCAATGGCGTGATCCTCAACAACGCCGGCGGCCCGATGCAGTCCACCCAACTGGGCGGGATCATCCTGGGCAACCCCAACCTCAAGGGCGGCTCGGCCAATGTCATCCTCAACGAAGTCAACGGTGGCAACCCCAGCCAGTTGCGCGGCTACACCGAAGTGGCAGGGCCGTCGGCCAAGGTCATCGTCGCCAACCCCTATGGCGTGACCTGTAATGGCTGTGGCTTTATCAACACCCCCAACGTGACCCTGACCACCGGCAAACCCATCCTCGACAACGGTCGCCTGGACCGTTACCAGGTCGATGGCGGCGCGGTGACCATCGACGGCCAGGGCTTGAATGCGAGCAATGTCGACCGCTTCGAAATCATCACCCGCTCGGCCAAGATCAATGCACAGATCAATGCGCGCAACCTGACCGTGATCGCCGGGCGCAATGATGTGGATGCACAGACTTTAAAAACCACCGCGCGGGCCGACGATGGCAGCAGCAAGCCTGAGCTTGCGATTGACTCCTCGGCCTTGGGCGGCATGTATGCCGGCGCGATCAAGCTGGTGGGCACCGAGACCGGCGTCGGGGTGAAGTTGGACGGCACGTTGGCGGCCAGTGCGGGCGATATCCAGCTCGATGCCAATGGGCACCTGAGCATGGCGCAAGCGGCGGCCAGTGGCGCGATTGACGTCAAGGCGGCGAGTCTTGATGCCAAGGGCCCGGCCTACGCCGGCACCGCCCTGACGGTGAAAACCAGTGGCGACCTGAACACCCAGAAAAGCCTCGCCGCCCGCGACACGGTGCGCCTGAGCAGCGGTGGCCAGTTGAGCAACAGCGGCGTGATCGAGGCCGGTGTGAATGCCGATAACACCCGCACCACCACCGGCGATGTCAGCCTCGATGCCCGTGATATCCGCAACAACGGCAGCGTGGTTGCCAGCCGTGCCGCCACGGTCAAGGCCAGCCAGACCCTGGATAACCAGGGCGGCACCCTCAGCGCCCGGAAGTCCCTGGACGTCACCGCCACCACCGTGGATAACCGCAACAAAGGCCGACTGCTGGCCAGCGGCAACACTCAGTTGACCGCCGCTGCGCTGCACAACAGCCAGGGCGAAATCATCAGCGATGGCGCGTTGCAGGCCACGGTCGCGCAGGTCAATAACCAGGGCGGCGTGCTGGTCAGCCACGGCACCCTCAGCGTGACCGGCGACAGCCTGGATAACAGCAATAAAGGCGTGATCTCCAGTGCCGGAGCGCAAACCCTGACCTTGAGCGGCGCGCTCAACAACAGCCAGGGCGGGGCCATCGACAGTGCCGCCGCATTCACCCTGCGTGGCAGCAGCCTGGACAACAGCGCCGGCAGCCTGACCGCCAGCGCGGCGGTGACCCTCGACCTGCTGGCCGACCTGATCAACCGCAACGGCAAACTGGCCAGTGCAGGCCCGCTGTCGATCGAGCGTGTGGCAGCCCTCGATAACCAGGGCGGCAAACTCACCAGCCAAACCCTGCTCACGGTATTGGCGGCCAGCCTGGACAACCGTCACAGCGGCACCCTGGCCGCAAACGGTGGGCTGACCCTGAACGCCAGCGGCCTGGTGCAAAACGACAGCGATGGCCTGATCCATAGCGAAAACGCCGGCCTCAACCTCACGGTCGGTAGCCTGAACAACGGCGGGGGCAAGCTCGCGGCCAAGGCGGGCGATGCGCTGATCAACGCGGGTGTTTTCAACAACGGTAATGGCGGTGTATTCGCCGGCCAGCGCGTGCGCCTCAGTGGCGGCGGCGTCGATAACGCCGGGCAGATCGCCGGGCAACAGGTCGACCTCAGCCTGCTGGGCGCCCTTAACAACCGTGGCCTGATCGAAAGCACCAGCACCCTGGCTATCGCCGCCGCCAGCCTGAGCAACCAGGGCGGGCAATTGCGTGCGCTGGGCAGCGGTGGCCAAAGCCGCCTGGCCATTGGCGGTGTGCTGGACAACAGCGGTGGCAAGCTGGAAGCCGCCAATACCGACCTGAGCCTGGCCGCTGGTACGTTCCAGAACCAGGGCGGCAGCGTGCTGCATGTGGGCACCGGGGTGTTCGATATCGCTGGGATCAACCTCGATAACGTCGGCGGCAGCCTGATCACCCAGGGCGACCTGAGCCTGGACAAAGCCTCCTGGACCAACAGCAGCCTGATCCAGGCCGGCAACCTCACGGTCAATGTCGACACCCTCGAACAAACCACCAGCGGCCAACTGCTCGCGGCCAACGGCATCAAGGGCACGGGCCAGAACTGGTCCACCCAGGGCGTGATCGCCAGTCACGGCAACCTTGACCTGACCCTGGGCGGCACCCTCGACAACACTGGCCGCCTGACCGCCGCCACAGACTTCACGCTGGCCAGCGCCGCGCTGAACAACCTCGGCACCCTGGGCAGTGGTCGCAGCATGACCCTGACCACCGCCAGCCTGCTCAACCAGAACGGCCTGCTGTTCAGCGCCGCCGATATGAGCCTGCGGGTCGAGCGCCTGAAAAACCTGGGTGCCGACATCTACGCCATGGGCAACCTGAGCATCGACCTCGACGGCAAAGGGGCCTTGGCCACCAGCATCATCAACAGCTCATCGAGCATCCAGAGTGACGGCAACCTGAGCCTGGCCGCCGGTACCCTGCAGAATATCCGCACGGTGTTGACCAGCGAGTCGGGGATCTACAGTGCTTCGATCAGCCCGGTGCAGTGCATTGAAAACGTCAACGGCGGTGACTGCGAAGGCGGCAAGGAAAACCGCCCGTTCCTGATTGCCCAGCGTGATCGCCTGATGGTCACCGGTGCCAGCGCGGCCTCCAGCATTACCTCCGGCGCCAACCTGCTGCTGGTCGGCGGCGACGTGCTCAACAGCAGCAGTAGCATCGCTGCGGCCGGCAGCCTGACGGCGCGGGTCAACCAACTGACCAACGTTGGTCTGGAAACCCACGACACCCTGACCGAGCGCGTGTTTTCTTCCGAGCGCACCCGTGATCCATCGGGCTACAACCAGACCGCGGCGCAATTTACCCAGCGTTACTCCATCGGCGGCGCGGCCTATAACCCCAATGACCTGGGTGGCCTGGAAGCGGCCATGGCGTTCTTTATCGGCGCCATGGAGCGCCAATGGGGCCCGACGGTGACCACCCCACTGGCGGCCACGGACCAGCGCTACGCCGCGGTGATCCAGGCCGGCGGCGCGGTGAATATCCAGGCCCAGGCCGGTATCGATAACAGCGTGGTGCGCGGCGGCTACACCTATGTCGGCAGTGGCGCGAAGACCGACACCAACGCCCCCGGCTTCTCCACCCAAGTGAAGCTCAACGGGCAATTGCCACCGGACGTCGCCCAGCAACAAGTCAACCCGCTGGGGTTGCCGGGCTTCAGCTTGCCCGCCGGGCAGAACGGCCTGTTCCACTTCAGCGACGGCAGTGGCGTACAGGGCCTGCCCAACAGCCAGTTTGCCGACAAGCCGCAGAAGTACCTGATCGAGACCAACTCGCAGTTGACCAACATGGCAGCGTTCATGGGTTCGGATTACCTGCTGGCCAAGCTGGGCTACGACCCCGACGCCAGCCAGAAGCGCCTGGGCGATGGTTTCTACGAACAGCGCCTGATCCAGCAGGCGGTGGTCGCCCGTACCGGCCAGCGTTTTATCGACGGCCAGACCAGCGACGCCGGGGTGTTCAAGTACCTGATGGACAATGCCGTCGGCGCCCGCCAGCAATTGAACCTGGCCGTGGGCGTGAGCCTCACCGCCGAACAGGTGGCGGCCCTGACCCACGATATCGTCTGGCTGGAAAACGCCAGCGTCGCCGGCCAGCAAGTACTGGTGCCGGTGTTGTACCTGGCCCAGGCCAGCAATCGCCTGGCCCCCAATGGCGCGCTGATCTCCGGCAGCGACTTGAACCTGCTGACCGGCGCCAACCTCAACAACGTCGGTACGTTGCGTGCCACCAGCCACCTGGCCGCCAATGTGGGCGGCGACCTGAGCAATAGCGGGCTGATGGAGGCGGGCAATCGCCTTGACCTGCTGAGCGGCAATAACCTCAACAACCGCGCCGGCGGCATCATCGCCGGGCAGCAGGTCAACCTGGTGGCCGGTGCCGACCTGCTCAACGAGCGCAGCGTCACCACGCACCAGAGCGCCAGTGACTACCGCATCGAGCGCACGGACTTTATCGACGACGCCGCACGCATTGAGTCGGCCAGCACCCTGGCGATGCAGGCCGGGCGCGATATCAACAGCGTCGGCGGTGCCCTCAAGAGTGGCGGCGACACCACCGCCCAGGCGGTGCGTGACGTGAATATCGTCTCGGCACGCACCCTGGACAGCGGCGCGATCGGCAGCCGTTCGCGCCACGAAATCATCACCCAGCAAGGCTCGGTGGTTGAGGCTGGGCGCGACTTCCATGTGGTCGCCGGGCGTGATGTGAGTGCGGTTGGCAGCCAGATCGAAGCCAAGCGCGACGTCAACGTCGGCGGCGTGCGCAATGTGAACCTGGCGGCGGCGGCCAACGAGCAGCATTCGGCGTACAACTCGAAAAAGGTCAAGCGTATCGAGGACCATGTGAGCCAGGTCTCCACAGTGCTCAAGGCCGGTGGCAACCTGACCTTGAACGCGGGCGAGGATTTGCTGCTGCTGGCCAGTAACGTCAGCGCCGGCAACGAAGCCTACCTGGTGGCTGGCAAGAACCTGGCCCTCAAGGCCGCCGAAGACCAGGACTACAGCTTCTACAGCAAGACCAAGAAAAGCTCGTCCGGGAAAAAATTCCGTCTTGATGAAACCGACACGATCAACAACGTCGGCAGCACCGTCAGCTCTGGCGGCAACAGCACCCTGGTGGCCGGTGAAAACCTGCTGCTGGCGGGCAGCACCGTTGCCGCCGACAAAGGCGCCGCCACCCTGGCAGCAGGCAAGGATGTGCAGATCCTTGCCGTGACCGATGCCGAAAGTGCCCGCCGCGAGCGCAAGGAAAGCAAAAGCAGCTGGGGTGGCCTGAAGTCCAGCAAGGTCCAGGACAAGGTCGACGAACAACGCACGCTGGCCGTGGGCAGCATGGTGTCCGGCGAGACGGTCAACGTCGTGGCGGGGCAGGATGCGAAAGTGACCGGTTCGGCGCTGGTCAGCACGGGCGACCTGGCCGTGCAGGCCGGGCGCGACCTGACCATTGATGCGGCGCAGAACACCTTTTCGCGCACCGATATGCACAAGGAAAAAAACCGCGACCTGACCGGCGTTTTGACCGGCAATAAGCTGGGCCTGGACGACCTCACCGGCAACCAGCATTTGTCTATCAGCAGCAGCAAACACAACGGCACGGCCCAGGAAACCACGCTGACCGGCAGTACCATCGGCTCCAGTGCCGGTAACGTTTCGCTGTCGGCCGGGCGCGAGTTGAAGGTGGTTGCCAGTGACCTGGTCAGCACCCGGCACATGGCACTCAGTGGCGCCGACGTGACCATCACCGCCGGCGCTGAAACGGCGCGGCAAACCACCGAGGACAGCGCCAAAAGCCTGGCCGTAGGCCGGGTGATTGGCGGGGCGGTGGTGGACACCGGGCGCAGTATTTACGATGCCACCGAAGCGGCGAAGAACGCCGATGACCCACGTCTCAAGGCGGTAAAAATCGCCCAGGCGGCGCTGGCAGCCTACAACCTGGGTGGCCAGGCGTCGGAAGCCAACGGCCAGAGCGCGGGCTTCAAGAACAAGCAGGGCGGCACGCCAAGCAACGGTTCGCTGATCAAGATCGGCACCGAACTGGCCAACACCCGCAGCAAGGCCAGCAGTGAATACAACAGCGTGACGGCCCGCCAGAGCACGCTCAATGCCGGGCAGAACCTGTCGATTGTGGCCACCGGCGATGCACCGGGCAGCCAGGGCAATC
Organism: Pseudomonas fluorescens; assembly: GCF_000730425.1. Taxonomy (NCBI): domain Bacteria; kingdom Pseudomonadati; phylum Pseudomonadota; class Gammaproteobacteria; order Pseudomonadales; family Pseudomonadaceae; genus Pseudomonas; species Pseudomonas fluorescens. The sequence continues at coordinate 4,088,274 of NZ_CP008896.1, forward strand.
TCGAGATCACCGGCAGCAGCCTGAAAGCCGCCAACACCTTGTTGCTGGCCAAGAACACGGTGTTGCTGCAAAGCGCCCAGGACACCATGGACCGCAAGAACGACGGGTCGACCAACAAGACCGCGATAGGCGCCAGTTTCAACATTGGCGAACAGAACGGCTTCACCCTCGACCTGGGGGCGCAAGGCGCGAAGAACAGGGGTAACGGCCACTCGGTGACCCAGGTCAACACCACCCTGGACACCGGTTCGCTGCTGCTCAAAAGTGGCGCTGACACCACCCTGGCCGGTGCCCAGGTGCGGGCCGACAGCATCAAGGCCGACATCGGCGGCAACCTCAATATCCTCTCGCGCCAGGACACCGAATCGGCGCGCAGCAAACAGAACAGCGCAGGCTTTGGCGCAAGTATCTGTGTGCCACCGTTCTGCTTCGGCTCCACCGTGACCGGCTCGGCCAGTATTGCCGCGGCCAAGATGAACAGCGACTACAAGGCGGTGACCGACCAGACCGGCCTGTTCGCAGGGACGGGGGGCTACGACATCAATGTCGGCAAGACCACCACCTTGCAGGGCGGGGTGATTGCCAGCGAAGCGGCGGCGGTGAAGAACCGCTTGAGCACCGATCGCCTGATCGTCAGCGATATCAAGAACACCAGCCAGATCCAGAGCCAGTCGGCGGGGCTTTCGGCTTCGTTCAGCAGCAATGGCGGCTTCTCCCCGGGTGGCAGCATTCCGGTGGCGCTCAAGGATGACGAACGCAGCCACACCCGCAGCGCGGTCAGCGACGGCACGATTGAGGTGCGCAACCCCGAGGGCGCCAATGACCTGGTGGGGCTCAACCGCGACACTGCCAACGCCAACCAGCAGCTCGACCGACCTGACCAGAAGGCCATGCAGGAGCGCATCGACCTGATCCAGAGCTCGGCGCAGTTGGCCAGTGGCGTGATCGGCGCGGTCGCCAAGGCCAAGGCGAATGAGGCGAAAAAACTTGCCGATGAAGCCAAGCTCCAGGCGGGCTCCCCAGGTGCGGCCGCTGCCGCTGAGGCGGCGCGTGTGGCCAACGCAGAGGCGCTGCGCTGGCAGGTCGGCGGTGACAAGAAGTTGATGGCTGACATTGCAACCGGGCTGATTGCCGCCGGACTGGGTGGCGCCACGGGTGGCACGGCCGTGGGTATCGTCGCCAACACCTCGTCCAGTGACATCTTCAATAAAATCGGTGACTTCGCCAACGCACAGCGTGATAAGTCGAGCGACGCTACGACCAAGGCGGCCTGGGCCGAAGGCGGCGCCGCGCGGATTCTGCTGCACGCGCTGGCCGGTGCGGCCATGGGCTTGTCGAGCGGTAGCGCACAAAGTGGCGCCCTGGGTGCAGGTACCTCGGCGGCGGTCATGCCGTCCATTGCCAAGGCCCTGGCCGACAGCGATCTGTCGGCTGCGGATCAAAAAGCGATTACGTCCTTGATTGCGACAGGTGTCGGCAGCGTTGTGGGCTCAGGCGATGGCGTGAAAGGCGGGGTGGTGGCCGGCGGTACGGCGTTTGCGGTGGACAAATACAACCGCCAGTTGCACCCGCAAGAGAAAGCACTCGCCCTGGAACTGGCCAAGAAGAGTAATGGCAAATACACCGCCGAACAGATCGAGGCGCAGATGCGCTTGTCTTTCGTCAAAGGCACCGACATCACGCCGGGTACCGACATGGTCGCTTCCGGGACCGGTATCTATGACCCCGACGGTAACTGGATGGCCACGGGCGATGGCAAGACCTATGTGCAGTTGCCTGGGAAGTCAGACTACCAAGTGATCGCCTACATCAAGGAAAACACCCAGGCTTATGCGTGGACGATGGAGGCAGAGAGTGGTTTTTCCCGGGTGCTGACGGGCGGGGAATACGCCTACCCGGACGGTGGCTCGGGTAAACGCGACCGGTTGACCGGCTACCCGTTGGACGAGAAGGGCGGATACAAGGTCCCGGTGACGATCGAGGGCGTGTTGTACACCCCACGCTTCATGTCGTGTGGCAGTGCCGAATGCATCGCGGTCGGTGCCAACATTGACCTGGCTGACCCCAATACGCTGAAGTGGATCAAGGCCGCCGATGCAAAAATGGTCAGCGATGTCGGGTTTGTGCTGGGCGCGGGCGCGGCGGTGACGACGGGTGGCGTGAGTGCCGGGCTGTCGAACACCTCGATGGCGGCCTCTTTCCTGTCCGGCTACTTGAAAGAAGAACTGCCGGAAGCCGCCACCGGTAACGCGCTCAGCATGGGCTTTGAAAAATTTGCGATGGCCAAGGGCGTAACGCCTGAAACCGCGTCGAGACTTTCCAATGCCCTGGGCACTGCGGGTGTGTGGGACAAGTTGGTTGAAGGCCTCAAAGGAGCAGTCAAGGGTGGGTAGCATGATCGCGAACTTGTACAAATATCGGCATGGCATTGGCCTGGTTTTACTCCTGGCCGCGCTACTCAATGGCGTTCTACGGTTTGACGGTAGCTGGACGCGCTTTTTCACCATGGTGCTGGTCCAGCTGTGGTTTGGCCAGGCGGTCTACAACTATGCGCGAGGTGCCCGGGTGGCCATCGCGCCGGGCGGCATGAGCAAGGACGCCGACCCGGAGTGGCGTGCGGCCTTGGCCGGGTTTTCCCTGTTTTTATATGGGGTCGTGTTCTTTTTGAGTTTTTGATCCTTGCAGGGCCAACCCGGCCTCGCTGACGCCACGGAAAACCGTTTATGAAGAAGGTTGCTTTTATCCTCTCGGCTCTGGTCCTTGCGGGGTGCCACTCCACGGCCCGCGATTCCTCGCCCAGCTTGCTCAAAGATGGCGTTCAGTTGCAGCAGGACAAAGTCGTGGCCGATGCCGGGCACGCCAAGGTGATCATGCGCACCACCGGTTTTACCTACCCGGTGCAGTTCTCCGTGCGCCGAGGCGGTGATGCCGACCCGCGTCCGGAAATCCTCGGCACGGTGGTGGATTCAGGGCGGGGCAAGGTGTTCGGCTGGATCGCCAAGATGAGCGAGGTGGCCAACAGTGCGGCGGTCAAGCGCTTCCCGCAGTTGGAAGTGTTGGCCGATCCGCAGCAAACGATCGAGGTGTTGGGCGAGTCGCGGGTGTATGACTCGAACTACTACCGCTACGCCGAAAAAATTGTCTACGCCTGTGGCCCGATGACCTCGGCGTTCAAGCCGCAAAAGCAGAAGGTTTACCTGGTGGAATTCGTGATCGTCGGCGCCGGCTGTGAGCAGCATGTGTATGACATCACCGACCCCGCGCAGCGCATCCCCGTCCCCACCGCCTGAACACAAACCTTGTAGGAGCCGGCTTGCCGGCGATAACCCGAATCCTGACACGCTTACGTCTGACCTTGTGAACGCATCATTTCTCACGAGGTTCAGCCCATGTCCCATCCTCTTCTCCTCCTGCGCCCCGCTGCCCAGGGCTTTGCCGTGACCTTGCTGGTGGCGCTTGCCGGGTGTGGGCTGTCGTCCCGCGACGAGGCCAAGGCGCCCCAAGCGGCCGCTGTCCCCGAACTGCAAAGCGCGCCCATTCAGGCTCAGGGGGCCATGCTCAAAAGAATGGCGATGCCCGCGCCGATGGCCATGCATGACGCTGTGGCCATGCAATACCGCGCCGAGCCGCGTGAGCAGTATCAGAGCCTGCCGGACAACCCGGTGCACAGCGTTGCGCAAACCCCGGTCTCGACCTTCAGCGTCGATGTCGACACGGGCAGCTACGCCAACGTCAGACGTTTCCTCAACCAAGGCCAACTGCCGCCTGAAGGCGCCGTGCGACTTGAGGAAATGGTCAATTACTTCCCCTACGACTACGCGCTGCCGACCGATGGCTCGCCGTTCGGTGTGACCACCGAAGTCGCCCCGACCCCCTGGAACCCCAACACGCGCCTGCTGCGCATTGGCATCAAGGCGTCCGAGCGTGGGGTGGCTGAACTGGCGCCGGCCAACCTGGTGTTCCTGGTGGACGTTTCCGGCTCCATGGACCGTCGCGAAGGCCTGCCGCTGGTCAAAAGCACCCTCAAGTTGCTGGTGGACCAATTGCGCGATCAAGACCGCGTGTCCCTGGTGGTGTATGCCGGCGAATCGCGGGTAGTGCTCAAGCCCACGTCCGGGCGCGACAAGGCAAAAATCCGCAACGCCATCGACCAACTGACCGCCGGCGGCTCCACGGCGGGCGCATCGGGCATCGAACTGGCCTATCAGATGGCCCGCGAAGGGTTTATCGACAAGGGCATCAACCGCATCCTGCTGGCTACCGACGGTGACTTCAACGTCGGCATCAGCGACTTCGACAGCCTCAAGCAGATGGCTGTGGACCAGCGCAAAAGTGGGGTATCCCTGACCACCCTGGGGTTTGGCGTGGACAACTACAACGAACACCTGATGGAGCAACTGGCCGACGCGGGCGATGGCAACTACGCCTACATCGACAACCTGCGCGAAGCGCGCAAGGTGCTGGTGGAACAACTCAGTTCGACCCTGGCCGTGGTGGCGCGGGATGTGAAGCTGCAGGTGGAGTTCAACCCGGCTCACGTCAGCGAATATCGCCTGCTGGGCTACGAAAACCGTGCCTTGAAGCGTGAGGATTTCAGCAACGACAAGGTGGACGCCGGCGAGATCGGTGCCGGACATACGGTGACAGCGCTGTATGAAATCGTACCGAAGGGCGCCAAAGGCTGGCTGGAACCGTTGCGCTATGCTCCGGCACCTGTGGCCGAAGGCAACGCCGCAGAGCTGGCGATGTTGCGGGTACGCTACAAGCCGGCGGCGGGAGGCAGCAGTCGCCTGATCGAACACCCGATCAACCACGCGCAACACGCCGCCAGCGACGACCTGCGCTTCGCCGCGGCCGTGGCCGCCTTCGCCCAACAGCTCAAAGGCGATGGCCGCTACACTGGCAGCATGAGCCTGAAGGACACCGCCACCCTGGCCCGCTCGGCCCGTGGCGATGATCCCTACGGCTTGCGCAATGAATTCGTACAACTGGTGGAACTGGCCCAAAGCCTCAAACACTGATCTTGCCCACAACAGAAATCCCCTGTGGGAGCCGGGCTTGCCCGCGATAGCGGTGGGTCAGCGCCGAAAATAGCGCCTGACCCACCGCTATCGCGGGCAAGCCCGGCTCCCACAGCTAATCTGCATTGATCCATCGAAAGGAGTTCGCCACCCAACATGGCCGTACCAGACGATCCACCCAGCGACGAATCGCTGCTGGCCCGCTACCGCACTGGCGACGCTGGTGCGTTCGAGACCTTGTACGCCCGGCACCGCCAGGGCCTCTACCGGTTTCTCGTGGGCCTTTGCAACAAAGCCGAACTGGCCGAGGAGATCTACCAGGACACCTGGCTCAGCCTGATCCGCAGCACCACCCAGCCACAGGGTCGGGCGAGTTTTCGTACCTGGTTGTTCCAGATTGCCCGCAACCGCCTGATCGATCATTGGCGCAAGCACGGCATCCACAACCCGCTGCACGACAGCTACGACGAACAGGTGCACGCCCAACCCGACGACAGTGCCGGCCCCGAACGGCAACTGAGCCTGAGCCGCGACCAGGGCCGTCTCGATGCCGCTTTGCAAGACCTGCCCGAAGACCAGCGCGAAGTGTTTATGCTGCGCCTGCACGGTGACCTGGAACTGCCGCAAATCGCCGCCCTCACCGGCAGCCCACTGGAAACGGTAAAAAGCCGCTTGCGTTACGCCCAGCAGAAACTGCGTCGGCTGCTGGCCGAGGAGGTACCCGTATGACTGACTCCCGACATACTCAGGATCCGACTGACGAAGAGCTGATCCAGCACTTTCGCCAACACCGCGCCAGCGAGCCGCCTGCGTCCCTCGACGCCTTTATCCTCGCCGCCGCCCGCCGCGAAGCCCCCACGCCGGCGCCAAGCCTGTGGCAACGCTGGCTGCAAGCCTGCCAACGACCACGCTGGCAGATGGCCTTTGCGACTGTCGCCGGGGTTGCGCTATTGATTGGCGTGGTAACGCGCTCGCCAGTGCCCGACACCAACCTGCCCGACGCCACCCAATACGCCGCCGCGCCACCGCCGCAGGCACTGTCTGCCCCGGCCTCCCCCGCGCCTATGGCGCGCCTGGCGATGGCACCACAGGCAGACCATGCGCCGGTCCAGGCCGAGATGGCGAGTGCCATGGCTGATGAGCCGGTGGCAAAACTGAGCAAACAGATGGCCGCCAAGCCGCAGTCCCTGGAACAAGGACTTGAGGAGATTGCGCGCCTGCGCCAGGCAGGGGAAAGCAGGGCGGCGGATGAGAAACTTCTGACGCTGCACCAGCGCTTTCCCGACGAAGACCTGCCCGCTCGGTTGGAAGCGCTGCAAAAACGTTGAACAGGCGCCCACAAAAAAGCCCCAGGTCTTGCGACCTGGGGCTTTCGGCTGTATCTGGTGCACCCGGCGGGATTCGAACCCACGACCCCTGCCTTCGGAGTCCTAAAAGTCGACGTTTAGAATCAATACGTTAGCGGGGATTAGCTGGGGAATCAATGGGTTGTGTTAGCTGGGGTTAGTGGGTTTTCGCCCCGGTTAGCGGGGCGAGTGTGGCAAATTTGTGGCATTCCGATCAGTAGCTAAGCCTCTCCACCCACCTAATCGACTGAGCTCACCCAAAGTAGTCAGTAATGAAGGGCAGTAAGCGGCCAGAAGCGGCCGTTCACGGCGGGTAACTCTCGGCCAGAAGCAGACTTTGGAAATCCACATTAAATAAGGAATGCAGAAACGCAATGTGGAGCACGCGAACGTCAGCGGGTCGCCCTCGATGCACTTCTGCCAATGCAATTCCTTTAAGGTGGTGCATAAATCAGAGCCGTACATGATTTTCTGTTGGCTAACTCGCTTGAATCAAATGTGAGTACTTAAAGATCTACTAAAGCCAAGGCTTGAGTTATACGGTTTACTACGTCGCCAAAGCTTTCACCCTCTTTAAGCACGCCTGCGTAGGCTTCGATGCGCTGATACTTACGGTGCAACTCCCTTCGAGCTAAGCGCTTCTTACTTATTTCACGCAGAGCAACTTTCTCAACACTGTTCAAACCCTCCTTAACGCACAAGGCCAAACAGTTAAGGCCGACAGGTGATTCAATATCTTCTCCTCTATCAACGGTAATTGCCCTAAAAATCTGATTGGGAAGACCGAATATATAAGAAAGCTCAGGGATTATCCTCAAAACAAACTCCCTGGCAAACTCACATTTCCCCACTTTATTAATTTGAGTGCCAGTCGAGGCCTCAATGCTAGCTAGTGTATGACCTGACATCCAGAGTTCCAGCAATGGGAATATTATTTCAGCAGCGTATTTCCCTCTTGAATTGTCATCTTTGAGCTTTTTATAACTGCTGCCGAAAAAGCCTTCTAACGTCTCCGTCCTAATAAGAGTTGGAAGCAAAGCGGATCGACGCTTTAACCATTCGCGAAGCCATTGATACCAAGCATCCGTAGTCGCCCAATGATTGACACTTTTAGAAAGTGGTTCACCAAGCTCTCGGATTATCCCTACCGATATACCTGATGCTGCTGCCAAACGATCCGCCCAAGTGAGCACTTGAGAGATATCTAAATTTGAATTTCTAGACAATATTGCAGATTCTATCCTTGATGCTATCCACTGTTGATCTCCTTTTTTTCTAGCCCTGAAGGCCGCGAAAGACCGATTAATAGTCGCGCGAGCTAATACATCTCGCCCCACTTGCTCTTCGTCATAATCGACCGGTAACCTGCTCAAAAAATAGCTTGCCACACCAGAGAGAGGTAACACCTCACTATGTATTTGGTCGAGAATTGCAGTGAGAGGATCATCAATAATTAAGCATTGATCACTTTGAGAAAATATCGACCTTAAATCCATCCAGTGATTATGAATTTGGTTGGTGCTATTATCAAAATTAACGACTTTACTCGGTACTACCAATACAAAGCCGTAGGAACTGTCGCCCGCTCTGCCTGCCCGTCCCGCTGCATTTAGAAGCTCATGAGCCTCCAAGCGTTGCATCGCATCGGCTTCTTGATCAAATCTACTATCGCCACTAATAATGACCACTTCACTTGGAAGGTTCATTCCCTGGGCAAGAGTTGATGTCGCCACTAAAACATTCAACCCATCTGCTCGCTTAAAAAGCGATTCATGCAAATGTCGCTCCATAGTAAGCAAAAGTCCGTGATGGCAAGCACTAGAGGATATCAGCCTGCCTTCATCTGTCACTTCGATATAGATATGCTCCTTTCCTCCGAATTCATCGACTACTGTCTCGTAAAGGCGTACTTCCTCATCAGTCAAAATACATCCAGACGACTCAAGATCATCTGAAATTCTTTTCGACGCGTTATTTGCGAGCGTTATAGTTTGTGTAAAAACTAAAGTCTTTATTTTTTGCCGGGCTGTTGAGACTGCAATCGTAGCCGATACCTGATTGCCATTAGGCGTTAAATACCAGCCGCCTGCTGGAGCGGTACCTGTTGATAGTTGAACAGCTTCGTTGAGAACGGGCATTAATGCATAATCTTTACGACTTGCTGAATGCCAAGTTTGATTCAAGCAAAAAAAGCCGAATGGCTGTACAAGCAGCTCTCGCTTCAACGAGGTAGGCGCATTTATGTTCGTTACCTCAGACCGCACGGCTCTGAGTCGCTTTTTTAGTTTGGATATTTCATCGCCAGCATAAACCACACACCCTCTTACTTGACGGGTAGGCTTCCATGTTAATGACATGGGCAGACAAGGTCTTTTAGTTAGCTCTGAAACCCAATCTGCAATCTCCTCAGAGTTCTTCATCATTGCCGACAATAAAAGCAAATCAGCGTTAGGAGCGACCGATGTAAAATTAAGAAGGCAAAGCATAGAATCTATCGAACGTCGGCTGTGATCCGTGTCCCTTGGGTGCAACAAATGACACTCGTCGAACACCAACAACCCCACATTTGAGAATATGTCCGGATCAAAGCTCAACATTGCCAAACATCTTTCGGGTGTCATAACAGAAATAGCAGGAAGTACGTCATTTTCCAAATCAAATAACAATTCATCCAGGATTTCTCGCTGAACGTCTGCGTTTGGAAAAGTATTAGCTAGAGCCCTAGTTGTTTGGTCCACCAGTGAAAGTGTCGGCGCCAAAAAAACTACTTTCACATTACGCAGCAGAGCGGTAGCAATTTTCAACTCGGAAAGTGTAGATTTTCCTGCACCGGTTGGAAAGCTTATTACAGATGAAACTCCTATTTCCAAATAACCTGAGGATATAGCCTGGCGATGATTCCTCCATAGATATGGTCTGATTGACGCTATGTCTTGTTTCATCACAAACCATTTAGCTGTTTCGACACCATTTGGTGGTTTTGCATTTATAACCCCAGATGGAATAAGGTGATCCGCAACCATCGCCAAAAGAGATGCTAAATGCAGTGGCCCTGGAAAAATGTTATGTACAGGGTGATTTTCAAAGCCAACTAAATTATCAATTTTTTCGACGCATAGCTCTCTAACTCGATCAAAAATTACTTTCGAGTCATGGTCTATTAAATCAAATTCATCAATAGTTCCGAGCAATGATGCCGCCATCGCACGAACCCCATGCAATAGCATGTAATACAGCGACTCAACGGCCTGCCCCATACTGTCAGCGCTATCAAAGTTTCCTAGTCCGGGCACACGCATAGCAAGTATTTTTAGAAGACTTCCATTTGCCAAATGATAGATTGCTTTAAGCAAAGCTGCTTCAACAGAGAGTTCAGCGCTTACTACAATATTTTTTGCCGTTTCAGCAGCATCAGAACTTGCTTCCGCGATTAGGAACAGCAAAGTTGCAGAAACCTCAGGAGAGACACTAAACGCACTCAATGTGCTAAATTTAATATCTCTTGATAACAACTCCTGAGCAAGCAGTATTACATGATGAGCCGAACCAGCGACGAAGGCTGCGGCAGCTCGGTTTTCCATATCTTCTGAAGCGGAAACTATAGCCTCGTGAGAAAAAGCAAGGCGCGTCATCCGCTTGACTATTTCTATCACCTCATCGGGCAATCCTGCCTGATCCGCTCCCTCACGCAAGCAAACACGAGCAGAAACTATCGATGCGTAAGCTTCAGTCAGCTGTTTTGGTAGCTCAGCAAGGTCGAGGCCGTCAAGTTTTGGAGCACTATTAATTAATTCTACGGTATCGTTATCAAACATGAGCAGCCACCATGAGCTTAACGTGAGCAATTGATTTTTCAGCTAGTGAAGACATCCATGAGCGCAAATGCTCTACATAGAAAACTTCTCCACCTCGCTTGCTCACGTTGCCTTCTATGATTTTATCGTAACCTTTAAAAACTTTTACTCGCCCCGTATTTGTTGAGTGAAATTTTCCAACTGTTATGCTAACTCGATAATGTCTAATATTTTTCCATATTATGTTCTCGATCGCGAGATCAGGATCAACTTCCCTGTTGGTTTCCAATAAAGCAACGACCTCCGCAACTAAGACGTTCTCTCTATCGCCTTGATCGAGCAATTTAAACTCTGGCCAAACTAAATCACGAACCGTTTTTCTCGCATCATCCGTGGCCTTGTCTTCAAATATGGTTGCAGCAACTACCTCCCCGTCATTCAATTCAAGACGGAGGCCATCGAATCCTTTCAAGGCATGAATCATTTGAGGGGGCCGAATAAGTGCGCCCGGATCTGCTTTTTGGGCAGCTATCCACGATATCACCTGAAAGATCCAGCCATCCCTATGCCAAGGATCTTCACCAGGAGGAACTGTAAGTAACCCTATCGCGCCCTGAGCAGCACTAGCCCTCGATGCCGGCGGACCAACATTCGTTCCCGCTATAATTTTTTGGACGTGTCTGGACTGGCCCAAAGCAACCCGCGCGATCTGCTCTGCGAGTAGATTTTCGTCCGTGATCGTCCAAGCTTGACCATGACAGAGGGTTGGATGGTCGTAGTATTCCAGCGAAATCGGCATTTTCGTCCTTGGTTGCTCATCTGGCGAAAGCCAGGCACGTTACTAGATTGGTCAACCTTATCAATATGCCATCAGTGACGGAAAAATTTATGGTCCTCCATGCCCATTCACCATCACCATTATGTGGAATAGCGCTATTCGGTGCGTCCAAGTTACTGTAGGCCCTACTGCTGTAGGGTCGATCTGATGACTGCTTCTGGCCCAGAGTGTGTAAAAACGCTTCGTCAAAATTGAAGTGCGCGCGCCTACGTTAAATCTGAAATTTATCGGCACGTCAGCAGATGTGGATTTCGCGCAGATGCGCGATTTCCAGTCCGGTTTTGAGTACCTGTCGCGCTCGAAAACGTTTTTACACAGCCTCGGCCGATTGCTGCCTGAGGTAGACGGCCTCTGCTCTGGGTGGCGGACAGCTAGATAGCAATAAGAACTAACTCATGCGGATTTGGTGACTGCACTGGCGCGGTGCGGGTGAGATGGTAGAACCGGCGTAGCCGAAAAGGTCCAGTGGGATGTACTTGGCTGGCTTGATGCGAGAGCGTTGTATATCGTGCGCTTACACTTGCTGCGCATGGAGGGACATGCATGGCGCCTGATCGCCGCTACCAGGTGGATAAAAACGTTTCCATTGAATATTGTCCTGTATTCCACAGATCAGAAGGCCTTGGAACCGAATGAGCAGACCCTCAGCAGATATCGATGGACTGATTGAGTCGTTGAGTAACCAAACGGCCCTCCTTATCGCCTCATCCCAGATGGAGGCCTCTGGATCGGCTGATCCGCGTGATACCTTTGTTCGTCAGCAGTTGAAGCGTGCGGCAGATCTGGTGAGTGGAGCAGCGGCGTTAGGCGCTGCTCGAAATGCCGCCTGCTTGGGGATCTTGAGCCGTAGCTTGCTTGAACAACTGATCACGGTTTCCTGGAGCATTAGATCAGTCGAAAATGCGGAATCTCAGATCGGTGCAGGTCCAGTGGAAATGGCGAAAGCCCTCAGGATCAACTTGAAAGCAGGCACCGCGAAGATCCGAGACCACCATACGGGAGAAGACGTTACAGCTGACTACTTGGCCAATGAGCAGGCAAAGCAGAGCCGCAAACGCAGAAGCGTCGAGGAGCAAGCAAGGGAAGCAGGCATCCTAGACTTGTATACGGTGTTTTACCGATTGTTATCGCTTGAAACGCACGGCCACAATGAGACCCCGTCAGAGAAATCCGAAAGTGACAAGCTGTGCGTCATCCACCTTCAAGGCATAGGGGGCATTAGTCGGGCCATTGGCCAAGCGTGCGTTTGGTGGTTAATGCATCGGCACTGGCCGGATAACGAGTCCTTACGAGATGTGTTGGGCCTAAATTCAAAGGCTTAACGCAGATCAGCTCATGCGACGTGGACCGCGATCATGGTTTCATGGGACCCTTGGCTGCCCGTGATTGGAGGCAGATTTTGATTGGTGAGCTTTCTCGGACTTCAATGTTGTCCACGTCGGACTTCAGTCCACAATAGCCCGCATTGTCATGATCAGACAGCGCGGCTATCGGCTAATAGCTGCCTGCCAAGGAAGGCCGATAGAGTACTTAATTCATTGCTCCTACGATTTAGGAGTGACTCACGTACTAACGATTGCACTTAAATTTTTTTTCCTCTCTGCCTGAGCAAATCTGAAATTAGTCGGCCTGTATATTTGCCTCTCATTTTTGCAACAAACAGCGGTTCAACATCTTGTGCGAAGCCCATCAGCCCTTGAAGATGGAGGATTGATTTCTCATCTAACTCATGATGGGTATAACGATGAATCATCGCGCTGATCAATCTTTTTTTGTCGCGCCCTAAAGAAACCTGATTGTCATTGGATATAATTAGCCCAGTAATACGACGCTGCTTTTTCTTTGAGGCATAGACTGTTTTTTCATTATTTAATTGAAGTCGTGGATAAGGGATACTTTCAAGCGTCTCCAAGATAAATCTCTCAATTTCAGATGTTGCCCCCTTATCATTTGTGGAAAACGTAAGGTCATCCGCATAACGCGAGTACACTATATTCCGCTCTAGGCACCAGGAATTCACTGCTAGATCAAAATAATACATAATTGAATTCGACAGAACTGGAGAGCTAGGTGCTCCAATACTGAGAGCAAGTCGAGTTGTAATTCGATCTCTAACACAGCTTACCCTTGCAATATCTTTGATACTTTGCACTGATAATTTTCCGCTGAGCACGTAGGAAAGGTGCTTAACTAGGTCGGACTCGGTTATAGATCCAAAAAAGCTGGAGAAGTCGAACTTGGCAATATAACTATTCTGCTTGTGCCGCTCGGCATTTGCTTTAATGCTTGAGCCCTGCCTATAGGCGGCCGCACATTCATGAACAGGGAGCTGAGAGAACCAGTCTTCAACTAGCAAACCTTGTATTACTTTAGTTTCTTTTGCGGGCTGTGCGATGGGCCTCACTCCACCAGATTTTTTTGGAATGAAGTATCTTTTGTAAGCATAAGGCGCCCTAACAATCAGTCGAGCCACATCATGTTCAGACAAAGACAACATCTCTGACATATGTTTTCGAAAGTCATATAGGCTCATTTTTGGCCTCCCAGCTTCGCACGATCTATTGCCCTATTGCGGTTACGTTCAGCTCCAGTGACCTTGTAGTAATCCACACACTCAACACGCAAACGCAGAGCGTCAACGGCTATACCTGACTTCAAAACAAGGCGAAGGCTGTGAAAAGTATCATCATCACAGGCATAAAATGTTGAATCGCTATATTCTATTTTTCTTACAAGCCTAAATTCTTGGAGAAGAAAAAGCTTTCGTCTCAAGTCATCCCTGTGCACTTCCCGACCTAAAGCTTTGATTGAATCAATCAGCTCTTTCTCTTTCAAAGCGACGAATAACTTGAGCAGCTCGTAAATCAAAACAATAAGATGAATATTGTTATTTACGTTAAAGGATTGGGTTTTTTGAAGTGCCAGTATCTCACTGGCAATATCCTCAAGGACATCGGCTACAATATCTTCAGATATATCACCTGGAAACCTTGGACTCCAAGGATACACTTTCACCCCTGTCCCATGTTTCTCTTTAATATGGCGAAGAATACCTAGATTAATAAATGAACTGGCACCCGCATACTCTTCAGGAACAAAAACAATCAGTTTTTTATTAAAGTCTGGCAGCTGAGAAAATGCACCCAACTCTGCAATCGCACCTTCACTTTCAACGGCAATTACCACCAAGGAGCAAACACTTCCGAGATCCGCCTCGAAGTCCATCAGGTTTCTAAACACGCCGTCTTCATGCCAAGACTTGATTTCTTCTGGACGGAATATATGAGGTGACGCGGCCATCTGAAGTGCTTTGCGCTTCACCGCGTCGCGAAGGGACCTAATTGGTGGGTCTTCGGCGTCCGCATGTTCCTTTTCTGGAACGAATCCTCCGCAAAGCAACACGATAGGATTTTTTGAGAAATGAACCTTGCTTTGCTCAAGATCGACGTCTGCAAGAATTCTTTGTCGCGGGTCCATGCGATTGGGGGCTCTTTACCAAGGATCAGCCGCAGACAAGATCTGTGGACCGGAGTGAGCGAAGCGAGCGTAGGGCCGCAGATCTTGTCTGCGGAATAAAACAACGCAATGTAATTGAGTCTGGCGAACCGCCTGACTAAGCCATCGACGGAAACCGTCTAGCTATGAACGCGTAAAGAGATGCCGAATCTAGATCAGAGTGCCATCACTGTCAACGTTTCAATATCGACGCCGCTGCTCCATGGCATCGAGCAGCTTTAACTGGAGGAAAATTGAAGGCCGTAGATTGGGAGAAAACGCTTACGAAGCGGCGGTTGAAGGATCAAGAACAAGCGGCCCTAACCATTAGCGGCAAGCTGCGGACTCCCTGTGAAAGGTTTTAATAATTGCCGGGCGCTGTTCTATGGCGAATGTCTGCTTCTGGCCGAGGCTGTGTAAAAACGTTTTTGAGCGCGCCAGGTGCTCAAAACCGGACTGGAAATCGCGTTTCTACGCGAAATCCACATCTGCAGACGTGCCGATAAATTTCAGATTTAAAGTAGACGCGCACACTTCAATTTTGGCGAAGCGTTTTTACACACTCTGGGCCGGAAGCAGCCCTTTGTGACAGGCTGTTATCGGCCAGAAACGGGCGCTAAGCTCAAGATAGTCATACGCGGCTCAAAGCTTGGGCTATGACAAGGCTCAGCAAATCAGCATCAAGCAACCGTTCAGTTTCCAAGTCGAAAGGCAGCACCCACAACCGCAAGCCACCTCCGAAATCAAAAGGCGGCAGTGCTCGCTGGAAAGCCTCGCGGCGCGGGTAGATCAGCACTAACTCGCCATGCCCTTGTAGATACTTCTGACCATAGGCAAACAACTGATAAAAGTCGCTTTGGCTCAAGCCATACTTTTTGTCGCGATCAGCGGCATTTAAACGTTTCCACTTAGTGTCTAGCACCCAACATTGACTGCCCTGGCGCACGAGTAAGTCCGGCTCTAGGCGGAACATGCGTCCATGGTTGTGCTCACACAGATACTCACTAGAGGCTTGAGAGGTGAGCTTAGCCTCCGGTGGCAATGAGCGGCGTAACCAGGCTTCGAAGTAGCGTTCAAAAAGCTTCTCCATCGGGAACAGCAAACTAATACCCTGCCACTCTCCCGCTACCGCAATCGGCATCTGCTGGTTAAGAATTAACTCGCACCAAGGCTTAATCGGCTGGTAATGGGCCATCAACCGATCAGTACCCCAAGCACGAAAATCTTCACGCACCAAACTGCTGGCCGGTACCTCATGCAGCAAACTGCGCAACTCATGGGCCAGCCTCCAGTTAGTTGGCTCTTGGGTGGCTTTACAAACGCGCTCTAGGGCCAACTTTAGCAAGCGATTCTCCGCTCGATCGGCTACGAAAATGTCATGACGTACCTGGAAGAATTGCTGCCGTGCCGGTGGCTGACGCATCTGCGCCACCACGTTTAGTTGGCCTCGCAGATAACGCTGTTCTTCCTCTATGCGCTGATAATCAAAACGCATACCACGCTTAATCAGATGATCAAACGCGGCTAGAAACTGCCCAATCACCCATTCGGACAAAGGAGCGTGGTACAACTCAAGGGCCGTAGGACCGACTTTCCGTGACTTTAAGTTAAGCGAACGCTGGATCATACGCCGTAACAACGCCCGGCTTTGTACTTCACAATCACCGCATTCAAAGTGCTTAGGCAGGATCTCCAAGCGCGTGCCGCAGGGTGTTTCCAGCACGCCCACATAGCTATCGAGCCTTAACCAGTGGCGCCCTTCCACTTGCACCAATGCCGCGCCAGCCTTACTAAAAGACTCACTTTGCTTACATAACCAGTCAAACGCACTCGCTGAAATCTGAGCACGATCTAGCGTTGGCTCCACAGCATCAATCGTCAGTCTCGCGTACTCACGTACAGTTATTAGCGTAATCAAGCGTTCACAACCGCTATCGCTTCGATCACCTTACGTCCCAGTGCCCGGGTGTTATGTAAGGATCCCTTGCCATTCGTAAGGGCCAGCCCTAGCTGCCCCGCAACATCACGCAGGGCTGGTTTAGCGATAGGTAGAAACTTGCCATCCTGCCATACCTCTATGGTGCCACTGCTCAATTGCCGAATGGTCAACGCCCCGTGTTCCGCCTGCCGAGCAATATCCGAATTGGAGGCAATTGCCTGATGGTCAATGATGCCGAGATAGGCTTCTAAACGCTCAAAAGCCTCTTCGTTAACACTCCACGGAAAGTTATGCGCGGGGAGGGCAACCTCAGCTCCAAATAGAGAGTCTGCTATCCGAGTAGCTTGGCTCAAAAAGCAGTATTGCGGTGCTTTGCGATGATCATTCAAGACCCAGTGAATGTGCTGCCAATCCTCGAAAAAATACTCCTGCAGAAGCGGCAGCACCTGATTGCGAAAGATCGACTCTAGCAGTTCCAGGCTGCAATCATTGATCAGAGGCATGAAGTAGGCGTGACCTAAACAATGATCACGGTCCAGCAACGCCTCGATACGCTGGTTCATTATCCGTAGCAACTGGCCGATATTGACTCCATCCACGGACACGCTATCTAGCAGCTCAGGTCGTGGTGGCATCTCATGGAAGGTGAAACGCCGACGTAGTGCGATATCCAAGCCGGCCAGCGATCGGTCGGCGGTATTCATGGTGCCTATCAGATACAGATTAGACGGGACACTGAACTGACTTTTTGAGTAAGGCAACACAACAGAAAGCGCTTCTTCTGCCCCTGCTCGCTTGGACGGCTCAATCAAAGTGATCAACTCACCAAAGATCCGCGAGATATTGCCACGGTTGATTTCATCGATGATCAGAACACGCGCATTTGTCGACACAAAACCAGGCACAAGCTCCTCACCCTGCACAGAGTCACTCAATACACGTTCTACCAAAGCCGGCAATATGTTGTTGTAGCCATTGACTAGATAGGGCTCTAGTTTGGATTCCGTGACTAGATCAAAAACGCGCTTTTCACGAATATCCGCTAGGGTTAAGCGTTGCGCTCGGACGTAATCGGCAAGCGTATTTAACACGCTCATGCCCAGCGGCAAGCTTTTTCCATTTGGCTTTCGAAGTTCAACTAAATCAGCTGATGCGCTAACCACTACATAACCTGAACCAAAACGATCACCCACCTTAAACGGTGCTGCGTGCTGACTTAGCTCCGGCACGGGTACGGCAGCTCCCAACAAGCCACTCAGCTTGGCACTATCAATCGAGCCCTCTCGTAATTGATAGATGGTTGCCTGACTAAACGTCTTATTCATTAGCAATTCATACGGCAATGACGGTGAGTATACCCGCAACCAATTGACTTTACGGCACTGCCCATACCCCTCATCCGCATCTGCACGCTTAATCGCTTGATAATCGCTTGTGAATTCGCCGATGGCCCGGAATTTGTGATTACCCTCGGTAACTACCACTAAATCACCGGGTTTAACCTTCAACAGAAAAGCAGCTACCGCCGTTATGTTGTATGCATCTGGAGCAAGCTTGTAGCCGGCCTCAGCAAAGCGTTGATGTATGGCTTGGCGATCCTTACAACCGGTGAAGTCCACCTGTTCCCCGTAGCCCAACAACGCATAGCCACTGCTTATGCACTCATCGTAGATGTAGGCATCGTCGCCCAAGGTATTACCCAAGGACATTTTCCAAATGCGCCGACCGCTAATGTCAATCGACGTCTGCGCCTGCTGTGTAACCTTGGCGACAGCAGCCTCGCAGAGGCTTTTAAATACACCGTCGACCACTTCATAACGCAGCTGACCGTCTTCACCGGTCTCTGCACGTAAGCCCTCAACAAAGTCTTCGTAACTAAAACTTTGGTGAAAGGTGGTAATGCGGATTTGTCCCTTAGCAACAAAATCATCGAAACGCGCTTTGCGCTCAAATCGCTCTGCGCCCAGCGTATCAGGTGCAAGTATTCTCAACGCGGCGTCAATGGTTTCGTAAGTTTTGCCAGTCCCCGGAGGGCCAAAGAGGATTTGGTTTAAAGCTGGGCTGTTGTCATTCATCTGGGCTCCATCCTCTTGAGCGTGAAGCGAGTTAGTAGCGACCAAAGCTCTATCCAAATATTCTGCGAACCGCCGTACGGAAGGTCGAGCTGCGGCTGCGTATTAAATCGGCAGTAAAGCAGTGTTCCAGGCAATGTGAAAGAGCAGTCCGAATCCCCTCAGGATTCTTTGATTTGAACGACCACTTTTGGCCGATCTCTGTCTGTCGCCACCGTCAGCTTTGGACCCAGAGTGTGTAAAAACTCTTCGCCAAAATTGAAGTGCGTGCATCTAAGTTAAATCTGAAATTTATTGGCCTGTTAGTAGATGTGGATTTCGCATAGAAGCGCGATTTCCAGTCCTGTTTTGAGTACCTTTCGCGCCGAAAAAACGTTTTTACACCGCCTCGGCCGATTGCTGCCCTCGGGAAGGGTCGCTTAGGGGCGATCTCTGCCAGTTTGTCCTGCTGGATACAATCAGGCTTGGGATGCATTACCCCTCTTTAAGGGTTTGCTCATACGTTTTGGAAAAGCTTGAGAGATCAGTCTTAAGGACGAGACAAAGATCGCGAAGCTGAACAATATCGAGCCTTCTGACTCCTCGCTCCACATCACTCATGAATGACTGCGGTCTACCCAGGGCAGCAGAGCACTGTGCTTGAGTCATTCCGGACTCGACGCGCATGCGTTTTAGCACTTGAAGAAAAATCTCATGCTCACGTCGATAGATTGCTTTGGTCATTGCCGCGTATCTGGAGGGGCGGCTTACCAAGCTATATCTGCTTTTAAGATATCTGATTTTCAGATATTTTGTGCTGGGCATTGGCGTGAGTAAAAGTGATGAGGCAGATTTGGGAGCTATTTCGAGTGCTATGGATTGTTGGGAGTCTGCCGGTTGGTGCGTTGCTGCTGGTTGTGGTGGTTTTGTGCGGTTTCAACCTACCGTTCTTTTTGGGGTTTTCTGGTGGTGCTGATCCGGCCATTCGATGGTTGTTCTGGGCTCTGGCTTTCTACTTCGTTGGAGGGGGCTGGTTGTTTTGGCGTGTTAACCAACGCTATGCAGAGAAGCTGAAACAACTGGTTGCGGGTTTCCAGAATGCAGGTTTTCAACCGCAGCTCGAAGTATTCGCAAAGATTAACGATGCCTACTTGGGTATCGATGGTTCTGCACGCAGGCTGCTGGCCTATCCAGTCAAAGGCGCAGAGCATTTCTTCAGGTTCGATGAAATTAATTCTTGGCGGATCGTCCCGGTAGGGAAGCACAATCATCGGTTGGAGGTACTGACCAGCAATCTTGATGTTCCCGTGTTCAGCCTCGTTTTGAAGCCGACAGAGGTACTCAATACTGAGGCTCGACTCGATACGTTGCTTGGTACCTAGCGATGGCTTTGGGCTACTATTCTTGAGCGTCAGTCCATCATTCAGTAGGAGCAATCTATGAGCAACCCAGTCAGAAGCAGTTCTGTGCCGACAGATATCGTTCGACTGGAGCAGGCGAATGCGGTGATGCGCTCGGCTAATCTGGCCCTTGCTCGCGATGATATCGCCACCCTTTCTGCTCTCGGATTCTCCCATCAGCACATCGGAGAGCTGAAGCAAAAAGGCGGCTTCCGGTCTTCCTCGATCGCGCAAAACACAAGAATGATTACACGCCTTCGCAAGGTGGGAGACGCATATGCTCAGTGATAGCACGCCGCTATCGATCGCGGTTAACGTGTTGGCGAGCACCACCATTGAATCCGTCCTCCGCTCTCCGTCTTACCACGCTTGCGGTTGGAAAATACTCGATCGCTGGGCGCTCAACTATCCGGGGCGGCTTCGTAGATTGGAAGCGGATGGCGAGATCATTCTGCTGGGAAGGCTATTGGAGCAGCAGGGCATCGAACATCAGGTGATGAGCTCAACTGTTGGGTTGCAGTTGCGTAGCCGTGGTCATGCAGAGCATGAAATCCTATCGTTGTTCGAGATAGACACAGAGCTTTGAACCAGCGACGTATCGACTGTTTTTTTCAACAGTCGATACGCTTAATGGCTTCTGTTATCTCAACCAATACATTTGCATATTCCTTGGAAAGCACACCGTTGCCCTTGGTGAAGAGATGCTTCTGAAGGCCTCCTAGGCGCCGCAGCTCGTTGATTACGTGAGAGTCAATTTTGCTTCTGGTCTGTCGCTTCAATGCCGCGCTCAGCATGAACTGACCAACGCTCATTCCGCAGTCATGCGCCTTCTCGCGTACCCGTGCTTCTTCTTCCTCGAAACAACGAATTGCCGGTAACCATCCTGTGCGCTGGCGCTGTTCGCTACGGCTCATGATCTTTCCTTTTCCAGGTGTCGGGGTCTCGGGGCTTGCCCTGAGCAGGGAAGGTAGGCAAAGCAGATGGAGTGGAACGACTGGTGCGCGCCGGTTGTGAGGCGCCAGGTACTGGCGGTATCACAAACCCTACCTTGTCCATGTAGTTCCCTCGCGAAAATAGGTGATATCTGCAAAATGCGGATACGAAGGGGGTACAAGGATCGTTGACAGTAAGGAGGACAGCACGGATACGGCAAAAAAGCGTATTTAGGACGATCGCGTTGATCATAAGTGCATCTGTTTGGGATGAGTGCAAGACGATGAGTGGACGGTGACGGTGACGAAACAGGATAACGCCAGCGGCGTGAATGATTGACGATGCGGATGCAGTTTTGCCTAGCTCAGAATGATTTTTAAGACGATCGCCGAGAGATGAAAACGAGATGTTCATAGATGAAAACTCATGATTGAAGAGAATGCCTTTCGGGATATTGGTGGTGAGGTCACAGAGGAGCTAAAGTCAGTTATCTGATGAAAGAGTTCGGGAGCTGATTGATGCGTCAAACCCTGAGCTTGTGTGTATAAGTAGTCATGATCGTTGGAGATTTTTTATGTGCTCTTCTAGTCACTCAAAAAGTAGTTTCGCTGAGATCATGCAGCTGAAGCGTTCCAATCGTGAGCAGCTGATCCGTGCTATCGAGAAGGCAGTTCCTGAAGACATCGAGGCGTCTGCTCAACGTATCAAGGAGGTTATGCGTCCCTCACTGGATCCCAGCCAGCGTCGACAGCGCATTGGGCCTCCGGCGTTCAGTGATAGCGATTGACACCGTCCAGTACCTGAAGAGCTCCCTGTTGATGTCCAGGCTCTGCATGGTTATCAACAGGGAGCAAGCACTGCTTTTGAGTGCCGTCTAGATTTGGTTTAGATCTCTTCTTGTATGTATGACAGTGTGTCAGTTGAAAGCAGGTTGGAGCTGCCATACAGTCACTTTAAATGAGGTTATGCCTGCCAAACAGTCACGTGACTGACTGGCTTGTGCATAACCCTACTCATCAGTGCTGTTGCGTTTTTGGATTGAGCTGCGGATCGATAAAAGCGTTTGGTAGATAGCAGGATTGCTATTAGCCAAATTTTCTAAATCAGCTGGGCTGATCTGAAAACCGACGTTGGTTTGGCTTTGAACGATGTGTAGGTGTTCGATGTAAATGTCCTGCCCAACCGTTTGCTTGTGGCGAAGCATACGTTTCAGCTCTTCCACAGTGCTTTGGATCTGCGCGGGTCGATATTTCCAATGTGCGAGGGCTCGTGGTCGACCTTGGCTGTCTTTGATCGCTATCTTTTCCGTGAGCGAATATTCGTTGTATTTACGCGAGCGGGTCTTGCTGATGTAGCCCTCTGCTTCGAGCGTTTTTATCTTGCGCATGACCTGACGCTCGCTGATGCCAGCTTTCTGCGCGATGGTCTGGATCGAGGGAATCGATAGACCTGTCTTTAGGTTGCAGTGGGATTTAATCACGCAGTAAACCGCAAACGCGTCAGGGCCGAGTTTTGCGAGTTCATGATCCACCATGGCCTGGAATATGTGAAACCAGTACGTATTGGATTGCAGATGGTCTTCTGGCGTCTGGGGGCTTGGATCGCCTGATACTTCCAAGCTGCTCATTTTCGCTCCTCCACTTGGGTCTTTTTGCTAGGGCGCCCGATTTTTCGAATATCAGCGTCAAGAGAGGAAAGTGGGGATGAGGTCAGTTTTCTTTCGGCACCTGTGCGCATCCACTGTCGCAAATCACCCAACCGCCAACGCAGGCGTGAAAGTCCTGGCACGGGGTTAAGGCCTGGCAACTTACGCTGACGCACTGTCAGCACGCTGAAGCCTGTAAGCGCCGCGACTTCGGCTACGCCTATCAGTACGTCATCTGAAAGTTTTTGGATTTTTTGAATGGTTTCGTAATCGACGCTCATCGCTACAGTCGCTCGGTTGCTATGGAGTACGTCAAGCTTTCGCCAATCGAGCACCGATCAACTAGGACACCTTTTTGACAGATGCGGCGGTTAGCCAAAGAATGGGTACATGCAGCCATCGTCCTTTGAATCCGATATCAGTCCTGAAGAAGTCTTTCAGCTCGTTTTCCGTGAGATTGAACGTCACCAAGAAACGGGCCGAAAAAACTTTGTTGTCCGCGTTCCGGTGGATCTGGTGGGGTACCTGTTCTCTGGGATTTTGCAGAAGTCGGGTATGTCGAAGGTCACCTTGGAGCGATTTCTGACTGAGCTCGGCATTTACGGTTTCAAGGATGCAGATGGGCGCATTCTGCGGCGGTATCTGAGTGGCCAAACGCGTATGGCTTGGCATACCTATCAGCGGCTGTTGTTCTGGGCCTTGTCTAAGGCGTGGGTCAGCGACTGGGTTTTTCGCGACTTGCTGTTGAGGACTTATCTACGGGAGACGGCTCAGCTCAGTGCGCGCAATATTTTGAACACCCTCAAGCGTCGCGTATCGATCGCGGACTTAACCCGTGACCAAGTTATTGAGTGTTTCAACGAGGTCTATATGCTCAAGCAGCGGGAACGCGAGGAGATGGCGCTAAACCGTGTTCGAACGGATTCAGAGCTTAGGGAACTGGCAAGCTCCCTAAGGCTTGAAATTATCGACTGATTCTCAAGCTAGCTTCGCCGCGAGTTCTTCTGCGGTGATGTTGTAGTAACGCTTCAGCATGTTCACCTCGCGGTGTCCCGTCACGCTAGCGAGCTCGATTAGGTTGGGAAGTTTGGTGGCCAGCCGGCAGGTGGCCTCGTGGCGCAGGTCGTGAAAGCGCAGGTCGAGCAGAAAGTCTTCCTGGGGCGGTACCAGAGCGCGTTCGCAATCTCCTAAGTATTTCGTCCTTGCTCGCTCCAAACCACGTGTGAAGGCCTTCTTGAGGGCGTCTGCGGTGGTGGGGAAGACTCTGCCGCAAAGTGAGCGTGGCAAATCTTTTAGAAGCTGAATAGCTCGCGGGGAGAGTGGGACGGTTCTGGGCAGTCCGTTCTTAGTCGCTGGAAGATGCGCGGTCCTGCGATCTAGGTTCACATGCTTCCAGCGCAGCTCGAAAATTTCGCCACGGCGCATGGCTGTCTCAATCGCCAGTTGGACGATGGGCCGTATCCATGGATTGTGTGAGGCGTCGGCATAGGTGCCGTCAGCACGGCGCTCACGAAGCTCCAGGGCGTTGAGGATGTATTCCTCTTCAATTGGGTCGAGCCGCCGCGAGCGTTCGTCGTTGTAGCTGGGACGGCTGACCATCCTGACTGGGTTCTCGGCAAGATGAATTCCCCATTCGCGGCGAGCGACCTCAATCACGCATTGGAACAGTGCGAGTTCACGTTTCACCGTATTGCCCTTCCGGATCTTCAGGCGCTCGTCACGGTAGCGTGCAAAATCTGAAGAGGTGAGGGTGGCAACGATGCGTGTCGCCAGCGGGTGACGCTTGAGCGCTTCCAGACGTTTGATTTCCGAATACGCGCCTTTGTGTTTCGGTGCGATCTCGGAGATGTAGCGATCAATGAGTTGATGAAAGGCAGTGCGTTCAGCCTCGACCCGAGAGACAAATATACCCCGGTCGATTTCGCTTTCGATCATGCGTGCCCAGGCCTGGGCATCGGATTTGGTTTCGAAGGTTTTGCGCTGGGCTGGATAGCCCTTACGGCGGATTTGCGCTTCCCACTGATACTCGCCGCGATTCCTGATTGTTGCCATTTCGACCATTCCCGCCACTTTTGAGTGTGGCAAATTTGTGGCAAAAACGACTTTCAGGACTAGGACAGGTTTCTGTCAGGAGCGCTATCCCCTTGTAATACAAGGGAAAGAAGATGGTGCACCCGGCGGGATTCGAACCCACGACCCCTGCCTTCGGAGGGCAGTACTCTATCCAGCTGAGCTACGGATGCTTGTGCGGGCGCCATCATACCCATGTCGACCTTGGGCGTCCATGCTGGTTTTTGGCCGTCTGCCGGTGGGATTCTGGAGTAGCGAGGCTCTGTACCGGGCAGTGTGTGCCAGGGGCGCAGAATCCGGCTGCCGTACGCCTGTCAGAATAATCCCGCTAATGTGCCGTTTTCGTTCTTTTTTTCGAACAGACTATTGCCCTGCCCCCCCATTGATCCTAGGATTCGTTTGAGATTTCAAACGCTCTGTCTCCCGTGCGCGATGTTTCAGCTTGCGCCCAGTGACTGATTTCCCTGACGGCAGCCTTCGAGGCGCCTTTCAACAACTCTAATTTGCCCCGCGCGCGCGCGGTGCTGTTAAGGAAAGACGACATGCAGCTTAAAGACACCCAGTTGTTCCGCCAGCAAGCCTTTATTGATGGCGCTTGGGTCGATGCGGACAACGGCCAAACGATCAAGGTCAACAATCCCGCGACTGGCGAGATCCTGGGCACCGTGCCGAAGATGGGCGCCGCCGAAACCCGTCGTGCCATCGAAGCCGCCGACAAGGCCTTGCCGGCCTGGCGCGCACTGACCGCCAAGGACCGTGCGAACAAACTGCGTCGCTGGTTCGAGCTGATCATCGAGAACCAGGATGACCTGGCACGCCTGATGACCCTGGAGCAGGGCAAGCCACTGGCCGAAGCCAAGGGCGAAATCGTCTACGCCGCTTCGTTCATCGAGTGGTTCGCCGAAGAGGCCAAGCGTGTCTACGGTGACGTGATCCCTGGCCACCAGCCGGACAAGCGCCTGATCGTGATCAAGCAGCCGATCGGCGTCACCGCCGCCATCACGCCGTGGAACTTCCCGGCCGCGATGATCACCCGTAAAGCCGGCCCGGCCCTGGCCGCCGGTTGCACCATGGTCCTCAAGCCGGCGTCGCAAACCCCGTTCTCGGCGTTTGCCCTGGCTGAACTGGCCCAGCGTGCCGGTATCCCGAACGGGGTGTTCAGCGTGGTTTCCGGCAGTGCCGGCGATATCGGTAGCGAGCTGACCAGCAACCCGACCGTGCGTAAATTGTCCTTCACCGGCTCGACCGAAATCGGTCGCCAGTTGATGGCCGAATGCGCCAAGGACATCAAGAAAGTTTCCCTGGAGCTGGGCGGCAACGCGCCATTCATCGTGTTCGACGACGCCGACCTGGATAAGGCCGTCGAAGGCGCGATCATCTCCAAGTACCGCAACAACGGCCAGACCTGCGTCTGCGCCAACCGCCTGTACATCCAGGATTCGGTGTACGACGTGTTCGCTGAAAAACTGAAGGCGGCCGTGGCCAGGCTGAAGATCGGCAACGGTCTGGAAGAAGGCACCACCACAGGTCCCCTGATCGATGAAAAGGCCGTAGCCAAGGTCCAGGAACACATTGCCGACGCCCTGGGCAAAGGCGCGACCCTGCTCGCCGGCGGCAAGGTCATGGACGGTAACTTCTTTGAACCGACCATCCTCACCAACGTGCCGAAAAACGCCGCCGTGGCCAAGGAAGAAACCTTCGGCCCGCTGGCGCCATTGTTCCGTTTCAAGGACGAAGCCGAAGTGATCGCGATGTCCAACGACACCGAGTTCGGCCTGGCGTCCTACTTCTATGCTCGCGACCTGGGGCGTGTGTTCCGTGTGGCCGAGGCCCTGGAGTACGGCATGGTCGGCGTCAACACCGGGCTGATTTCCAACGAAGTGGCACCGTTCGGTGGTATCAAGGCGTCGGGCCTGGGGCGTGAAGGCTCCAAGTACGGAATCGAGGATTACCTGGAAATCAAATACCTCTGCCTGGGTGTCTAACCGGCAAGGTATTGCTGCAAACGCGAAGGGCACGAGAGCGCTGTCTCTTTGCGTGTTTCACACCGTTATTCGAAGTGGCCGGGAAAGCTGTGGCAGTCGATCATCGCATGCTGCCGTAGTTGCCTCCCTGCCACGTAATCCTTGGACCACGCCACCCGATGAGTGGCGAATGAGGACTTTATGAGCAACAAGACCAACGCTTCCTTGATGAAACGCCGTGAAGCCGCTGTACCGCGCGGTGTTGGCCAGATTCACCCGATCTTCGCCGAATCCGCGAAGAACGCCACCGTGACCGACGTTGAAGGTCGCGAGTTCATCGACTTCGCCGGCGGTATTGCCGTGCTGAACACCGGTCACCTGCACCCGAAAATCATTGCGGCCGTGACCGAGCAACTGAACAAACTGACCCACACCTGCTTCCAGGTCCTGGCCTATGAGCCTTACGTGGAGCTGTGCGAAAAAGTCAACGCCAAGGTCCCGGGTGACTTCGCCAAGAAAACCCTGTTGGTCACCACCGGTTCCGAAGCCGTTGAAAACGCCGTGAAAATTGCGCGTGCCACAACTGGCCGTGCCGGCGTGATCGCCTTCACTGGCGCGTACCACGGCCGCACCATGATGACCCTGGGCCTGACGGGCAAGGTCGTGCCGTACTCCGCTGGCATGGGCCTGATGCCAGGCGGCATCTTCCGCGCGCTGTACCCGAACGAGCTGCACGGCGTGAGCGTCGACGACTCTATCGCCAGCATCGAACGCATCTTCAAAAACGATGCTGAGCCGCGCGATATCGCGGCCATCATCATCGAGCCGGTGCAGGGCGAAGGCGGTTTCTACGTCGCGCCCAAAGCCTTCATGAAGCGCCTGCGCGAACTGTGCGACAAGCACGGCATCCTGCTGATCGCCGACGAAGTGCAAACCGGCGCGGGTCGTACCGGTACCTTCTTTGCCATGGAGCAGATGGGCGTTGCCGCCGACCTGACCACCTTCGCCAAATCCATCGCAGGCGGCTTCCCGCTGGCCGGTGTATGCGGCAAGGCCGAATACATGGACGCCATCGCCCCGGGCGGCCTGGGCGGCACCTATGCCGGTAGCCCGATCGCGTGCGCCGCGGCCCTGGCCGTGATGGAAGTGTTCGAGGAGGAGCACCTGCTGGACCGTTGCAAGGCGGTGGGCGAGCGTCTGGTCACCGGCCTGAAGGCCATCCAGGCCAAGTACCCGGTCATCGGCGAAGTACGTGCCCTGGGCGCGATGATTGCCCTCGAGCTGTTTGAAGATGGCGACAGCCACAAGCCAAATGCGGCGGCGGTTGCCTCCGTGGTGGCCAAGGCGCGTGACAAGGGCCTGATCCTGCTGTCGTGCGGTACCTACGGCAACGTGTTGCGCGTACTGGTCCCGTTGACCTCGCCGGACGAGCAGTTGGATAAAGGGTTGGCGATCATCGAAGAGTGCTTCTCCGAGTTGTAGGCAGAGGCTGGCCTGATCGACAGAAAAAACCCGCTTCGGCGGGTTTTTTTGTGGGCTATGCCCCTATTCGGGTCTTGTCGATTGTACGCAGGCGCTTCCATTGTCTAAGGTGCAAGGATTGCCGATGGAGCGTTCTGCATGACTGCTGTTGATTTACCTGCTGTACCCCGTGTGTTGATTGCCGAGGCCGACCCATGGTCGCGGGATCTGCTCAAGCAGGTGTTGTTGAATGTGCGCTGTGATGCGCGGCTGGATGTGTGCGCCGATGGGCAGCACGCCGCTGAGTTACTCAGAGACAAACCCT
The DNA here is from genome assembly GCF_000730425.1 of Pseudomonas fluorescens. Classification (NCBI taxonomy): domain Bacteria; kingdom Pseudomonadati; phylum Pseudomonadota; class Gammaproteobacteria; order Pseudomonadales; family Pseudomonadaceae; genus Pseudomonas; species Pseudomonas fluorescens. Next base: position 4,116,556 of record NZ_CP008896.1, read on the forward strand.
ACGATTTGATCATTGCCGATTGGGAACTGCCGGGCGTTGACGGCCTGAGTCTGTTGCGCAGTGTGCGCCAGCAGCGGCGGGTGCCGGCATTGCCGTTTATCCTGCTGAGTACGCGCAATGATGGCACCAGCGTGCGCGAAGCATTGCCATTGGCGCCTACCGCCTACCTGACCAAGCCGCTGAACATGGAAGGCCTCACGCAACGCCTGCAGGACTTGCTGCTCAACGAAGGTGAAACGGTGTATTGCGAAATCCCGGCCCTGGCGGTGGGCATGACCTTGCCGGTGTTCCTGGAGCGGCGCCGCGAGCTGTCGGACGGCGCGCCATTGCGGGTTGACGTCAAAGCCGCCGTACAGCACAGCCTGGCGCCGGAGGGTCTGGACCTTCAGCAGTTGGAAGATCAGGTAAAAACCGATCCACAGATCACCGCCGTGCTGATCGCCGCCGCCAACAGTGCCGGCCATCACGGTACGCCGGTGCAGACCTTGTCCATGGCGCTGCACAAGCTGGCAGCGGGGCAGAGCATGAACCTGATTCTTGGCCTGGCCCTCAAGCACAACGTGATCCTCAGCGATGCCAGCCTGATGGAGCACGCCGAGCGCTATTGGCAGTTGTCCCAGCAAACCGCGCAATACGCCCGCTCCCTGGCGCGCATGCTCGACCTTGATCACGAGCGCTGCTACAGCGCCGGTATTCTCCATCGCCTGGGCGACCTGGCCCTGCTGCGCAGTTTGCAGGAGTGGTGCCAGGGCGGCGGGGAGCTGGACGATGGGTTGATTGGCGAGTCATTGTCCGCCTATGGCGCCAGCTACGGCTCGGCGTTGCGCACGCGCTGGCGCTTGCCCCTGGAACTGCGCCAGCTGATCGCGGCGATCTACTCCCTGGAAGGTGGGGTGTACTCCCGTGAGGCGCTGGTGATGAACATAGCGGCGCAATTGGCGGGGCTGGCCGAGCATGAAGGTGTCGAGGTGTTGGCCAAGGGCAAGACGGCGCGGTTGCTCAAGGTCGGGCTCTCGGAGCTCACGCGCATCCGCAAGCCTGTGTAGGCGTTGGATGTGCCGGCGCCATCGCCGGCAAGCCGGCTCCTACATTTGAATTCCCCACCTGGACGAGATCCCCTGTAGCGGGCTTGCCCGCGATGGCGATAGTCCAGGCGACACACCGTCATTGACAAGGCAGGCAGTCAGCCGGCGATTACCCGGTTCTTGCCCTGCCGCTTGGCTTCATACATGGCCGCATCAGCGCGGGCGAACAGGCTGTCCAGGGTTGTATCTTCAGTGGTGAGGTTGGCCAGGCCCTGGCTGACGGTCACGCTGTAGGGCAGGCCTTCATGGCTGAAACCCAGTTGCCGTACTTCCTGGCCCAGGCGTTCGGCGACCTGCATGGCCCTTTCCGGTGTGCATCCCGGCAGCACCGCCGCAAATTCTTCGCCGCCAATACGCCCGAACAGGTCGCCACGGCGCAATACCCCGCGACCGCTCTCGGCGATCCGCAGCAACACCTGGTCACCCTGCAGGTGGCCGTAGGTGTCGTTGATGGCCTTGAAGTCATCGATGTCCAGCAACAGGAAGGCCAAGGGCAGGCCCTGGGCGCAGGCGCGTTCGAATTCGTGGTGGGCGCATTCAAAGAAGTGCCGACGGTTGCTGCTGCGGGTCAGCACGTCAGTGGTGGCCAGGCGTTGCAGTTCGAGTTCCAGGTGCTTCTTTTCGGTGATGTCTTCAGCGATACCCACCACAATCAGCGGTTTTCCCGGCGCCGCCTGCTGGTTGGTGAAACACTTGTCGCTGAGCCAGCGAATCTGCCCGTCTGCGGTGATGATGCGGTACTGGCGATCCTCGACTGCACCCAGCTCCAACACCTGGGCCAGGCTGTGCTCGGCGTACTGTTGGTCTTCGGGGTGGATGCTGTCTCGCCAGCCACGGTGCTCGGCCAACAGCAGGCTGGCCGAGTGCCCGAAGATGCGCTCATAGGCCGGGCTCACATACAGCACGCGCCGGGTTTCCCACTCGATGGCCCAGAGCACGGCGTTGACACTGACCAGCAGTGAGCTCAACAGCTGTTCGCGCTCGCTCAAGCGCTCCACTTCGCCCTGGGCATGCATGAGTGCCAGCAAGGTGGCGGCAGCCGCCGACCGCGACGTATCCGTCGAGTCAGGTGTGGTGGAGGTTGGGGAGTCCGTTTCGTGGACCATCGGCACAATTCTCTCTGGACATGCCGCAGCATCGAACAGCAGTCAAAACAAGGCCCGCCAAGATGGCGAAGTGTTGTTTGAGAGAGGGGAATTGCAGCTAAGTTCCGTTATCAGGCGCGATTGAGACGGAATGCTCGGCGACTGTGAAATGGCGCCAAAAAACTGTGGGGCCGGCTTGAAACATACCTGGGTCTCGTAGGCGCTGGCTTGCCAGCGATGGCGGCCTTGAATCTGGTGCGCAGTTCAAAGGCCCCCATCGCCGGCAAGATCAGGCAGTGGGGCGCAGGGAGTAGGTCTTCAACTGGTGGGCAAAGTCGCGCAGGGACTGGATCCCGCTGGCTTCGGCCTCGTGGACCCATTCCTTGATGGCCGCGAGCATGTCATGCCCGTTGCTGCTGGTCTTGAGCCAGATCTGTTGCAGCGCCAGGCGCTTTTCGTAGATCACTTTCAAGGCCTGGCTGTGCTCCAGCATGCTCTGGATGCGTAGATGGTGGCGCTCATCCAGCAGGCTGGTCTCGCGCGACAGCAGGCGCTTGGCGCGGTGGAACTGGTGGCGCACCGAATGATCGACCTTCTCCAGTTCCTGCTTGACCAGCGGTGCGATCACCAGCTTGCGGTACTGGGCCATGATCTGGAAGCGGTTGTTGAGGATCGCCATGGCGGTGTCCATGTCCAGGTGGCCCTTGCCTTCAACCCGGTGGGCAATAGGTGCGACGCGTTGAACCTTGGCCAGGCGCAGGAAGCTGAACACCTTGATCCAGGCCCAGCCCAGGTCGAATTCCCACTTTTTCACCGATAGCTTCGCGGAATTGGGGTAGGTGTGATGGTTGTTATGCAGCTCTTCGCCACCAACGATGATGCCCCACGGCACCAGGTTGGTCGCCGCGTCGCGGCATTCGAAGTTGCGGTAGCCGATGGCATGGCCCAGGCCGTTGATCACGCCGGCGGCCCAGACCGGGATCCACATCATCTGGATGGCCCAGATGGTGATGCCGATGGTGCCGAACAGCAGCAGGTCGATGACCCCCATGATGGCCACGCCCAGCAGTGGGTAACGGGTGTAGAGATTGCGTTCGATCCAGTCCTCAGGGCAGTTTTTGCCGTAGATGCGCAGGGTCTCGGGGTTTTCGGCCTCGGCGCGATACAGCTCGGCACCTTTGCGCAGGACCGTGGACAGGCCCTTGATCACCGGGCTATGGGGATCGTCGACGGTTTCGCATTTGGCGTGGTGCTTGCGGTGGATGGCCGTCCACTCGCGGGTGTTCTGCGCCGTGGTCAACCACAGCCAGAAGCGGAAGAAGTGTTTCAGGCCAGCATTGAGCTCCAGGGAGCGGTGGGCTGAATAGCGGTGCAGATAGACCGTGACACCGATGATGGTCACATGGGTCATCAACAGAGTGACTGCCACCAGTTGCCAGGCTGACAAGTCGAGAAAACCGTTGTACCACATAGGCTGTATGGCCCTCAGATAAAGAAAAGAACAGCTGGCGCATTATCACTTAGCCTACAGATAAAACCAGTCACCCTTTTGAATAGGAGTGACGAGATGTTACTTATCCTATAATCCGCAGCCTTTGTAGGGCGATTCTGTTTTTTAGTAAGGATTACTAGTTATATGCTGCTTTCATACCGAGGTGCCCTGCGCGCAGGGCTGGTGTACTTGCTGATTTCCGTCTTGTGGATACAGCTCAGTCAGCAGGTATTTATCAATCTCATCGATGAACCGGCGCAAATAGTCCACTGGCAGATGCTGCGTGGCTACCTGTGGGTCAGCCTCAGCGCGCTGTTTATTTTCCTGCTGTGCGCCCGCTGCGCCCGTACCCATCGCATCCAGCAACCGCTGAGGGAAAACCGCGAACGCCTGCGCCAGGCGGCGGCGGTGTTCGATTGCACCCGCGAAGGGGTGCTGGTCACCGACGCCCGTGGACGGATCGTCCACGTTAACCGCGCCTTTATCGAAATCACCGGTTACCAGGTGGATGACGTGATGGGGCGCCAGCCGAGCCTGTTCAAGTCCGGTCGCCATTCGCCGGCTTTTTATGAGCAGATGTTTCGCACACTCAATCAAGACGGGGAATGGAGTGGCGAGATCTGGAACCGGCGTAAAAGTGGGGAAATCTATCCACAGTGGCAAACCATCCGCGTCATCCATGATGACCTGGGCCAGATCAGCCATTACGTGGCGGTGTTTTCCGACATCAGTGCGATCAAGCATTCCGAGCATGAACTGGCCCACCTGGCTCACCACGACCCATTGACCGACCTGCCCAACCGCCTGCTGTTTACCGACCGCGCCGAACAGGCGCTGGCCTCGGCGCAGATCCACAAGCGTGGCTGCGCGTTGCTGATGCTGGATTTGGACCACTTCAAAATCATCAACGACAGCCTTGGCCATAATGTCGGTGACCAGTTGCTCAAGGCCGTGGGCGAGCGCCTGCAGGGCTTGTTCGGCCCCGGCGTGACCCTGGCGCGCCTGGGCGGAGATGAGTTCGCGGTATTGGCGGAAAGTTGTCCACAGGTGGTCCAGGCGGCGGCCCTGGCCCAGCGGATTATCGACAGCATGAAACAGCCGTTTGTGTTCGACGGCCACCAGTTGTTTATCAGCGTCAGTATCGGCATCAGCCTGTTCCCCAGCGACGCGTTGAGTGCCGAACAACTGCTGCGCAATGCTGACTCTGCGCTGTTCAAGGCCAAGAGTTCCGGGCGCGAAGGCTACGCGCTGTACACCGAGGAACTGACGGCCCATGCCCAGAACCGGATCGAGATCGGCAATGAGCTGCGCCGCGCCCTTGATCAGCAGGAACTGCGGGTGTACTACCAGCCGGTCCACGACCTGCAAACCAGCCAGATGATTGGCGTGGAAGCCCTGGTGCGCTGGCAGCACCCACTGCGCGGCCTGGTGCCGCCGGCGGAATTCATCCCGATTGCCGAGCGCACCGGGCTGATCGCCGAGATCGATGCCTGGGTCATGGACCAGGCCTGTCGCCAGATGTGCCAGTGGTTGGCAGAGGGCAGGGGCCTGTCGTTCCTGGCGGTGAATATCTCCAGCCGCCTGTTTGCCCGCCACGAACTGTACGAGCAGGTGGCCAAGGTGCTGCACGACACCGGCCTGGACCCGGCGAAGCTGGAGCTGGAAGTCACTGAAAGCGCGGTGATGGATGACCCGGAAGTGGCCCTGGAACAACTGCATCGCCTGCGTGAGCTGGGCCTTAGCCTGGCCATCGATGACTTCGGCACCGGCTATTCGTCGCTGCTGCGCCTCAAGCGCTTGCCGGTGCAGAAGCTGAAAATCGACCAGGGCTTCGTCGCGGGCCTGCCATGGGATGAAGACGATGCGGCGATTGTGCGGGTAGTCATCGCCCTGGCGCAGAGCATGGGCATGCAAGTGCATGCCGAAGGCATCGAGCAGATGGAACAGGCGCGGTTCCTGTTGAATCACCAGTGCGACCTGGGCCAGGGCTACTGGTTTGGCCGGCCAATGCTGGCGGCTGACATTGATTGGGCCAGGGCCCCGGCTATCCGCTGACCTCTCTGCGGGGTCGCAATACAGTCAATGTGGGAGCGGGCTTGCTCGCGAATGCGGTGTGTCAGCTAGCAGATTCGGTGACGGGCACACCGCATTCGCGAGCAAGCCCGCTCCCACATTTGGGTCTCCACTCTGTGTAACGTCGTGTCCTGCCTGAAAATTCTTTCTGGTTATATAAACATTCTTAAATAGTATTTTTAAGAATATCTGCGCTTATCTACTATCGCCCTCACGCCGCAAGCAGTGCCGCCACTGCCAGGCACTTCTCATTTCAGGAGCACGACCATGAGCGCATCTCTACGCAGCGTTGACGGCCAGGACGAAGCAGCCATTTTGCGCGAGATCCAGAGCGCATTGCGTGACCTGCGCTTCGGCGCAGTGGAAATCACCGTACACAACGCCCAAGTGGTGCAGATCGAACGCAAAGAGAAATTCCGCCTGCAGAGCCCGGGCAACAAACCGAGCTGACCCAACACGGCGCTTCGATTGCGGGACCTTATTCATAAGAAAAAGCCAACACCCAAGAATTTCAGGAGCTTGTCTATGTCGTCGATTCGCCGTTATGCCCAGGCCGCCCTGGCCAGTGCCGTGTTTGCCGGTTCCGCAGTGGCCAAGGATTACGAACTGCTCAACGTTTCCTACGACCCGACCCGCGAGCTGTATCAGGACTACAACGTCGAATTCACCAGTTTCTGGAAGAAGACGCACCCTGGCGACAACGTGAAGATCCAGCAGTCCCACGGTGGTTCGGGCAAGCAGGGCCGGGCGGTGATCGACGGCCTGCGCGCCGACGTAGTGACCCTGGCCCTGGCCGGCGACATCGACGAAATTGCCAAGCTGGGCAAGACCCTGCCAGAGAACTGGCAAACCCGCCTGCCTGAGGCCAGCACGCCCTACACCTCGACCATTGTGTTCCTGGTGCGCAAGGGCAACCCCAAAGGCATCAAGGACTGGGGCGACCTGATCAAGAACGATGTGTCGGTGATCACGCCAAACCCGAAAACCTCCGGCGGCGCCCGCTGGAACTTTCTCGCCGCCTGGGCCTATGGCCTCAAGGCCGGTGGCAGCGAAGCCAAGGCCCAGGAATACGTGAAAGAGTTGTTCAAGCACGTACCGATCCTCGACACCGGGGCGCGCGGTTCGACCATCACCTTCGTCAACAACGGTCAGGGTGACGTGTTGCTGGCCTGGGAAAACGAAGCCTTCCTGGCACTCAAGGAAGACGGTGGCGCCGACAAGTTCGACATCATCGTGCCGTCCCTGTCGATCCTCGCCGAGCCGCCCGTGGCCGTGGTCGACAAGAACGCCGAGAAAAAGGGCAATACCGAAATCGCCACGGCGTACCTCAACCACCTGTACAGCCCGGCTGGCCAGGAGATCGCGGCGAAGAACTTCTATCGCCCGCGTGACAAGGACGTGGCCGCCAAATACGCACAACAGTTCCCGAAACTGGACCTGGTGACTATCGACAAAGACTTCGGCGGCTGGAAAACTGCCCAACCGAAATTCTTCAATGACGGTGGCGTGTTCGACCAGATCTACACGGCCCAATAACCAACACGGCCTCCCTGTGGAATGCGGCCTGTGTGGGGTCGGGCTTGCTCGCGAAAGCGGTGTGTCAGTCACCAAATACGTTGACTGACACACCGCTTTCGCGAGCAAGCCCGACCCCACAAAAACGCATGCCTGCAGTGGTATCTAACTGTTAACCAAGGACTTTTATGTCGCGTCGTATCTCCCCCGTCATACCCGGCTTCGGGCTGACGCTGGGCTACACCTTGGTGTACCTCAGCCTGATTGTGCTCATACCGCTGGCGGCCATGTTCGTCCACGCCGCCCAACTCACCTGGGATCAGTTCTGGGCCATCATCTCGGCGCCGCGTGTGTGGGCCGCGTTGAAGTTGAGCTTCAGCACGGCCCTGTACGCCGCGTTGATCAACGGCGTGATCGGTACGCTGCTGGCCTGGGTGCTGGTGCGCTATACCTTCCCCGGGCGCAAGATCATCGATGCGATGATCGACCTGCCGTTCGCCCTGCCCACGGCGGTGGCCGGTATCGCACTGACCGCGCTGTACGCGCCGTCCGGCCTGGTCGGCCAGTTCGCCACCGACATGGGGTTCAAGATTGCCTACACCCCATTGGGCATCACCCTGGCCCTGACCTTTGTCACCCTGCCCTTTGTGGTGCGCACCGTGCAGCCGGTTCTGGCCGATATCCCGCGGGAAATCGAAGAGGCCGCCGCTTGCCTTGGCGCCAAGCCCTTGCAGGTGTTCCGCTACATCCTCGTGCCGGCGCTGCTGCCGGCCTGGCTGACCGGGTTTGCCCTGGCGTTTGCCCGAGGTGTGGGTGAGTACGGCTCGGTGATTTTCATCGCCGGCAACATGCCGATGAAAACCGAGATCCTGCCGCTGCTGATCATGGTCAAACTCGACCAATACGACTACACCGGCGCCACCTCCATCGGCGTGCTGATGTTGGTGGTTTCCTTTGTCCTGCTGCTGCTGATCAACTTGTTGCAGCGGCGCATCGAACGTCCATAAGGAGGCGCGGAACATGTCCCAATCGTCTATTTCCGCTGCGTCCTCGGCCAACGCTGCCCGTCGTGGCAGTGCGGCTTCGCGACGTGTCCTGATCGGCCTTGGCTGGCTGATCTTCGCCCTGTTTCTGTTGTTGCCGCTGTTTATCGTGGTGTCCCAGGGCCTCAAGCTCGGCCTGGGGGCGTTCTTCGCCGCGATCTTCGAGCCCGACGCCCTGTCGGCATTGAAGCTGACAGTGATTGCCGTGCTGATTTCGGTGCCGCTCAACCTGGTATTCGGCGTCAGTGCCGCCTGGTGCGTGAGCAAGTACTCGTTCCGTGGCAAAAGCATGCTGGTGACCCTGATCGACCTGCCGTTCTCGGTCTCGCCGGTGATCGCCGGCCTGGTCTATGTATTGATGTTCGGCGCCCAGGGGTTCTTCGGCCCGTGGCTGCAGGATCACGATATCCAGATCGTCTTCGCGTTGCCGGGCATCGTGCTGGCGACGATCTTCGTCACGGTGCCGTTCGTGGCCCGTGAGCTGATCCCGCTGATGCAGGAGCAGGGCACCCAGGAAGAAGAAGCCGCGCGCCTGCTGGGCGCCAATGGCTGGCAGATGTTCTGGCATGTGACCGTACCGAACATCAAGTGGGGGCTGATCTACGGCGTGGTGCTGTGTACCGCGCGGGCGATGGGTGAGTTTGGCGCGGTGTCGGTGGTGTCCGGCCACATTCGCGGCGTGACCAACACCTTGCCGCTGCACGTCGAGATTCTCTACAACGAATACAACCACGTCGCCGCGTTCGCGGTGGCGAGTCTGTTGCTGATCCTGGCGCTCTTCATCCTGCTGCTCAAGCAGTGGAGCGAGAACCGTATTAATCGCCTGCGCGCCAGTGCGGCTGAGGAATAAATCATGTCGATCGAAGTCCGTAACGTCAGCAAGAACTTCAACGCTTTCAAGGCCCTGGACAGCATCAACCTGGATATCCAGAGTGGCGAGCTGGTGGCTTTGCTCGGCCCGTCCGGCTGCGGCAAGACCACTTTGCTGCGCATCATTGCCGGCCTGGAAACCCCGGATGCCGGCAGCATCGTGTTCCACGGTGAAGACGTGTCCGGCCACGATGTGCGTGATCGCAACGTCGGGTTTGTGTTCCAGCACTACGCGCTGTTCCGCCACATGACCGTGTTCGACAACGTCGCGTTCGGCCTGCGCATGAAACCCAAGGGCCAGCGCCCGAACGAAACCCAGATCGCGGCCAAGGTCCACGAACTGCTGAACATGGTGCAACTGGACTGGTTGTCGGATCGCTACCCGGAACAACTCTCCGGCGGTCAGCGCCAGCGTATCGCCCTGGCCCGTGCCCTGGCGGTGGAGCCCAAGGTACTGCTGCTCGACGAACCCTTCGGCGCCCTGGATGCCAAGGTGCGCAAGGAGCTGCGTCGCTGGTTGGCGCGGCTGCACGAGGACATCAACCTGACCTCGGTGTTCGTGACCCACGACCAGGAAGAAGCCATGGAAGTTGCCGATCGGATCGTGGTGATGAACAAGGGCGTGATCGAACAGATCGGCTCACCGGGCGATGTCTACGAAAACCCGGCCAGCGATTTCGTCTACCACTTCCTGGGCGACTCCAACCGCCTGCATCTGGGCGAAGACCAGCACGTGCTGTTCCGCCCGCACGAAGTGTCGTTGTCACGCCATGAACTGGAAGACCACCACGCCGCGCAAGTGCGCGACATCCGCCCGCTGGGCGCCACCACGCGGATCACGCTCAAGGTCGAAGGCCAGAGCGAACTGATCGAAGCCGAAGTGGTGAAGGATCACGACAGCCTCACCGGGCTGGCGCGGGGCGAGACGTTGTTCTTCAAGCCCAAGGTCTGGCAAAAGGCTTAAAAAGATTGCAGAAAACCTGTGGGAGCTGGCTTGCTCGCGAAGGCAGTGGTTCAGTCACTGGATGTACCGACTGAACCGCCGCCTTCGCGAGCAAGCCCGCTCCCACATTTGGATGACCGGTGCTTCTCAGGCCGTGGCGTTCTTGTGACGCACGGCCACCGGCCCCGACCGCTCCTCGATCTGCCGCTTGAGGTCATGGCGCAGCCCCAGCAGAAACGCCAACTCCGCCACCACAAACAACGGCCCCACGATCAGCCCGGACACGTCGTCGACGAACGCAGGTTTGCGCCCTTCGTAGTAATGGCCGACAAACTGAATCACCCAGCCCACCACAAACAGGCCGATGCCGCTGCTGAGCCACACCAGCGTGCTTTGTGCCGCCAGCACATGCCCGGCCCAGACCGACAGCCCCATCAGCACGCTCATCAACACGCCCAGTGCCAGTTCCAGGCGCAGGTAGAACCCCGCAGAAAACAACGCCAGCAGCACCGCCGGTGACAGCCACAGGCCGGCCACCGTCCATTCGGGGCGTGACAGCAGCACGGCGACGGCCACGACTATCATGGGGATGCCGATAAAGTGGCTGGCGATGTTGCGCGGGTCGCGGTGGTAGGCGGCGTATTGGCTCAGATGGTCGACGAGGCTTTTCATTATTGTTCCTCCTGTAGGATGCTTGATCATGCCCTGTAGGACTGCGACAAACTGTCAACTGGGCGACAATCTTTGGAGTTCTCATGGACGCAGAGTCTTGGCACGCGCGGTTGTCCAGCGGCCACTGGTACCGCCACCTGCCCGCTCCCTTGCAGCATAGCCTGCTGGCCCACGCCCGCGTGCGGCAGCTGATGGCGGGGCAGGTGCTGTTCAAACGTGGCGACCCACCGTGCGGCCTGTACGCGGTGCTGGAGGGCAGCCTGCGTATCTGCGCGGTGAACGAGCAGGGCAAGGAGGCGTTGCTGAGCCTGGCGCAGGCGCCTTTCTGGTTCGGTGAAATCGCCGTGTTCGACGGCCTGCCACGTACCCACGATGCGTGCGCGGTCGGGCCTTGTACCCTGTTGCAGGTACCGCAGTCGGCGATGCTGCAACTGCTTGCGCAAAGCCCGGCCTATTGGCGGGACATGGCCTTGCTGATGAGCCAGAAGCTGCGGCTGAGCTTTATCAATATCGAGCAGTTGAGCCTTGCGCCCGCGTCAGTGCGGGTAGCCCATCGGTTGTGGATGATCGCCGAGGGTTATGGCGAGATCGATGGCTCGCGGCGTGTGGTGCAATTGGCGCAGGAGGACTTGGCGGCGATGCTGGGGGTGTCGCGCCAGACGACCAATGCGTTGCTCAAAGCGTTGCAAGAGCAGGGGGTTGTGCGGTTGGGGTATGGGGAGATTGAGATACTTGATGTAGGGCGGCTGCGGGAGATGGCGCAGGGGTAGGCGGTGCCTGGTAGGGCCCCTTTCGCGAGCAAGCCCGCTCCCACATTCGACCGAGTACATTCTTTGGAATACGGCCGAATGTGGGAGCGGGCTTGCTCGCGAAAGGGCTCTACCAGGCCCTACAAAACCTCAGTCCGGCTGAAACGGCGAAGCACTGAGCACCACCCCCGTCTCCTCCACATACTGTTGCCAGTGGCCAATCAAGGTCGCCAGTTTCTCCGGCTGGCTCGATGCAAGGTCATGGATCTCCCCGGGGTCCCTCCCCAGGTCATACAACTGCCAGGTCGCCGGCCCTACGGGGCCTGGGATGTACACCGCCTTCCACTGCCCCTGGCGAATCGCCCGGCGTCCGAACAGTTCCCAGCCGGTGACGGTGTGTTCGTCGTGTACCTGCAAGGTCTCCCCAGACAAAAAGCCCAGCCACGACTTGCCCCGCAGCGGCGCAATCGGTTTGCCGCGCCACTGTTTGCCAGGGTGGCGCACGCCGGCGAGGTCCAGCAGGGTCGGGGTGATATCCATCACCGTGCCGAAGCCATGGCTGATGCGCCCCTTGAGTGCCAGCTGCGGGTAATGCACCAGCGCCGGCACGCGGATCCCGCCTTCGGTGGTAAAGGCCTTGAACAGGCGCGATGGCGCGGTCGCCACCTGGGCCCAGGACGGCCCATACCAGACATAGGAGTTGGCGCGCCCGATATTGTCCAGGCTGTTGTCGTAATGCTGGCTGAGGTAGGTCAAAAGCTCGGGGCCGAACTTGGGGAAGGCTTCCAGCAGCGCACCTTCGGCGCCGTTGTCGGACATGAACAGGATAAAGGTATTGTCCAGTTGCCCCTGCTGGCGCAGGTACTCCACCACCCGGCCAATGTTCCAGTCCATGCGCTCGACCATCGCCGCATACACCTCCATGGCCCGCGCCGAGACCTGGCGCTGTTCATCGCTCAGCGCCGCCCATTGTGTGTTCAGTTCGATCAGCGGATGGGGCTCGACATCGGCATCGATCAGCCCCAGGGCCTTGAGTTTTTCCAGGCGCTCCAGGCGCAGCACCTCGGGACCTTCGTCGTAGCGGCCACGGTATTTGTCGACGATCTCTGCCGGTGCCTGCAGCGGCCAGTGCGGGGCGGAGAACGGCAGGTAGGCGAAGAACGGCCGGGACTGGTCGCGCTCCTTGAGGTACTGCAACAGCTTGTCGCCAAAGGCATCGGAGGAATAGAAATCCTCGGGCAATTGCTCGACGAAGCGGTCGTCCTCGATGTACAGCGCCGGCGTGGACTTGAGCAGCCCAGGGGTGGTGTCGTCATAGGGTGGCTCGAAACCATAGTGGTTGGCCGCCCCCGGCAACAGCGAGAACGAGCGCTCGAAACCCCGGGCGTGGGGAGCCAGTTCTGCCGTCAGCCCCAGGTGCCATTTGCCGCTCATCAAGGTCTGGTAGCCGGCATCGCGCAGCAGCTCGGGCAGGGCCACTACCTTGTCGTTGAGGTAGCCCTCATAGCCCGGTTTGCCGATTAGTTCCGGGGTCAGCGCCTCGGCCATGGTGCCGATCCCGGCGATATGGTGGTCGGTACCGGTGAGCAGCATCGAACGGGTCGGCGAGCAGGTGGGGGCGGTATGAAAATCGGTCAGGCGCAGGCCGTTGAACGCCAGGGCGTCCAGGTGCGGTGTGGAGATCTCCCCACCAAAGGCCCCGAGGTCGGAGAAGCCCATGTCATCGGCCAGGATCACTAGAAAGTTGGGACGTTGCGGCATCAAGACACTCCTCAATCAGCAGGCAATAAAGGCCAGGGGCAGGTCACGGATCTGTTCACGCAGCGGCGGCTGGTAGTGGTCGTCGCTGATCAATTCGTGCAGCAACTCTTCGCGCAATTGGTGGAAGTCGAAGCTGCTGCGCTGGCGCGGATGGGGCAGGGCGATGTCCACCACCTGCTTGATCCGCCCGGGCCGCGGCTCCATCACCACCACGCGGTCGGCGAGGAAAATCGCTTCCTCCACATCGTGGGTCACCAGCACCGTGGTGATCTTCGCGCGGGCGCGGATCGCCAGCAGTTCATCCTGCATCTGCTGGCGGGTCAGGGCGTCGAGGGCGCCGAAGGGCTCGTCCAGCAACAGGATGCGCGGGCTGGCCACCAGGCCACGGGCAATCGCCACCCGTTGCGCCATGCCACCAGACAATTGGTGGGGGTAGGCGCGGGTGAAATCGGTGAGGCCCACCAACTCGATAAAATCGCTGATGCGCTGTTGGCGTCGGGCCTCGCTCAAGGGCTCGTTGACCAGGCCCAGGGCGATGTTTTGCGCCACCGTCAGCCAGGGGAACAGACGGTGCTCCTGGAACACGATGCCGCGCTCGCCGCCGATGCCTTCTACGGCCTTGCCATCGACGCGGATCTCGCCGCGAAACTGCGTATCCAGGCCGATCAGCAGGCGCAGCAAGGTGGATTTGCCGCAGCCGCTGGAGCCGACAATCGCGACGAACTCACCTTCGGCGATCTCCAGGTTGAATTCACGGATGGCCTCCAACTCGAAGCCATCGACGTCGAAGGTCTTGCCCACATGGTTGAAGCTGACAATAGGTGCAGTCATGCGTGTCTCCAGCGCGTGGCGCGGGTTTCGATGCGTTGGCCGATAAGGTTGAGTGCCGCGCCGGTGAGGCCGACCAGGAGCATGCCGCTCATGATCAGGTCCATGCGCAGCAACTGTTGGGCGCCGATCATCAGGCTGCCGATGCCGCCATTGGACGGCATGAAATATTCCGCGCCGATGGTGCCCAGCCAGGCGTAGATCAGGCTCAGGCGCAGCCCGGAGAAAATCCCCGCCGCCGCCCCTGGCAACACCAGGCGCCGCAGGCGCAAGGCCAGGCTCAGGCGCAGCACCTGGGCGGCCTCGTTGAGCTGCGGCGAGAGGTTCAACACGCTGCGTTGGGTGGCGATAAACAGCGGGAAAAACGCGGCAAGGGCGATAAACACCGACTTGGCCAACTCCCCCAGGCCGAACCAGGCGGTGAGCAGCGGCACCCAGGCAAAAATCGCGATCTGGCGCAGGGCCGCCAGGGTCGGCCCCAACACCCGCTCACTGCGGCGCGACAGGCCCAGCAGCAGGCCAAGGACAAAACCCAGCCCGCCGCCCAGGAGCAAGCCGCTCAAGGTGCGCCCCAGGCTTTTGCCCAGGGCGCTGAGCAGGCTGGCATCGAGTACGCCGCTGGCGGTGGTGTGCAGCACCGTCCAAGGGCTGACCAGAATATTGGGATCGACCCAGTCCAGGGCTGTCGCCGATTGCCACAGCGCCAACAGGCCCAAGGGCAGCAGCCACGGTTGCAGGCGTTGCCAGCCTTGATAGCGCGGGCCCCGGCGGATTTGCGCGGTAGCCGGATGGGGCCAGTGCACCCACGTGCGATCCAGCCAGCCAATCCCGCGATCCATTGCCACTCCCAGCACGCCAATGACCACGATGCACACAAAGACGATATCGAGCATGAACAACTGCCGCGCCCAGACCATCAGGTAACCAATGCCTTCGCTGGAGGCCAGCAGCTCCACGGCCAGCAACGAAGTCCAACCGGCCGCCAGGGCCAGGCGTACGCCGGCCATGAACGCGGGCAGTGCGCCAGGCAGGATCAGGCGGCGGACCAGCAGGTGCGTGGGCAAGCGCAGCACCCGCGCGGCCTCGCGCAAACCGGGCTGGGCATCGCGCACGCCAACCAGGGTGTGCAGGGTCACGGGCACCACGATCGCCTTGACCAGCACCACCAGCTTGAGGGTTTCGCCGATCCCGAAAAACACCATGAACAGCGGGATCCAGGCCAGGGTCGGGACTTGCGACAGGGCGCTGAAGGTCGGGAACACCAGGCGCTCGGCGTGGGCACTCAAGCCCAGCAGTGCACCCAGCAACGCCCCGGCACCGACCCCCGCCAACAGCCCCCAGAACAGCCGTTGCAAGCTGATCGCCAAGTGGCTCCATAACTCGCCGCCGGCCAGTTCCACGGCGCTGCTCCAGACCAGCGCGGGCGCCGGCAGGATCTGCTCGCTCATCCAATGCTGACGGCTGGCCAACCACCACAGGGCAAACAGTGTGAGTGGCAGCAGCCACGGCAGCAGGCGTTCACTCAGGTTCGGCCAGTGTGTGCGCCCACCCTTGGCGGGGGCGGCGAGCGGCAGGCTCAACAGTGAGATTCGGGCCATGGAAGACCTCCGTGGTCGGCTGGGGCTTTATGTGATTTTGATCTTATAAATAAACAATCAAGATTATTTAGGGATAAGAAAAACCATTTAAAGCCTCTGCCCGACACGCATCCAATGCATTTGGAGAATATTTTCCATGCTGTTGATGCATAACCCTCTGGAGCCGGTATCTGCGGCTTTATAGTCCAAAAAGTTATTAAATTGTGAATTTATAGTATTTAAAGTTTTGATCGGCTTATGCGTACTTTCTGCTTCCCAGGCCACCGTCGCCCACAGGAGCACGCCTCATGAAACTGCCCTTTAAACGCTTGATCACCCTGGTCGCCGGCACTGCGCTCGCCGGGCTGGTGCATGCCGCCGATCTCAAGGAAATCCGGATTGCCGTGCCCGACCTGAGTGCCGGCACCCAGAACAGTGGAGGTGGCCTGACGGATGTATTGAGGAGCCAGCAGATCTTTGAAAAAGCCTTCGCCGACCAGGGCATCAAGATCCAGTGGAATTACTTCAAGGGCGCCGGCCCCGTGATCAACGAAGCCTTCGCCAACGGCCAGGTAGATCTGGCCTACCTGGGCGACCTGGCGGCGATCATCGGTCGCTCCAATGGCCTCGACACCCGGCTGCTGAGCGCCACCGCTCGCGGGGTAAAACAGTACCTGGGCGTGGTGCCGGGTTCGGGGATCAAAACCTTGCAGGACCTTAAGGGCAAGCGCGTGGCGGTGTTTCGCGGCACGGCCACCCAACTGTCCCTCGACAGCGCCCTGGCCAGCCAGGGCTTGAGTGAAAAGGACCTGAAAATCATCAACCTGGATTTCAACGCTGCTGTCGCAGCCCTGGCCGCCAAACAGATCGATGCGACCTGGGGCGGGTCGAACCTGAGTGCATTGCAGGCCAAGGGCCTGGCTGAAATTCCCCTGACCACCAAGGACCTGGGCGGCGCGGGCAGCGTGCAGGGGGTGCTGGTGGGCAGCGGCACGTTTGTCGATGCCCATCCCGAGGTGGTGGCCAAGCTGCTCAAGGCCCAGCAGCAGGCGGTGCAGTGGTTGACCGATGACAACAACAAGCAGGCGTATATCGAGCTGGTGTCGGGGCTGGCGAGTTATCCGCCGCTGATTTTGGCCAATGACCTGAAGGACCAGAAACTCAGTGAAATTTTCCCTTCAACTCTGGATCCGGTGTTTCTTGGCAAGCTGCAGGATGCGGTGGACTTGGCCTCGAAGGAGCGGCTGATTCGCAAGTCGTTCCAGGTCAGCGATTGGGTGGTGCCGGAGCTGGCGGCGGCGCAACGGTAAGCGCCGGCGATGGGGCCTTTCAGACCGCCACATCCACTTCCTGGCGATCCACCGCCACCAACGTCTCGATCATTGCCTTCGCCGCTGGCGACAAGCGCGAGCCTGTGCGGCTGACTATCCCGCAACGCGCGCTCAGGGTCTCCATGTTCTGCGGCAGGTTACGCCAGTGCAACAGCACCAGCGCGCCGCGGGCGATGTCCTCGGCAAAGGCTTCCGCGGTGCCCACGCCAATGGCGTTGGATTGCAACACGATCTTTACCAGTGCCGCAAAGTGCTCGGTCTGGATACTCGGTGAAAAATCCATGCGCCCACTCAAGTTTGCCAGCAGTTTGCGAATGCCCTGGGAGATCAGCGGCGACGCCAGTGGGTAGTCGAACATGTCGTTGGTCGAGAGGCTGTCCTTGGCCAGCAGCGGATGCCCTGGCCGGCAGAAAAACACCCCGCGCTTGGGTGTCAGCGCCTGGGTCTGGAAGTTCGGGTCGGCTTCGAACTGGCGGATGTCGGCGATAAAGAATTCGATCTCCTCCCGGCTCAGGCTGCGGCTGAGGGTTTCCCAGTTATCCACCTGGAACCGCGTGCGGATTTTCGGGTGCGCGTTGACGAACCGCGCCACCGCATCCGGCACCAGCCTCACCGCGGGCGCCGGGCCGCAACCGAAGCGCAGCTCGCCGGCGTCGAGCTTGGTCATGCGCGTCACTTCACTGCTCAACAGCGCCGCGCCATGTACCAGGCTCAGGGCATGTTGCAGCACCACCTGGCCTTCCGGCGTGGGGCGCAGATCCTTATGGCCACGGTCCACCAGCACGCAGCCGAACTCCTGCTCCAGGCCCTGGATGCTGCGGCTGAACGCCGGTTGCGTGATGCCCATGGCGTCGGCCGCGCGGACAAAGCTACGGTGTTCGTTAAGGGCAATGAAGTAGCGCAGTTGGCGAAGATCCATATGCTTTCCCGGCATTTTAAAAATAGGTCGAAGGCATTTGCGACCAGGGGTGCTGAGGTTTTAAATGCAAGCTCTTATTCCGTCAACGAAGTATTTATTCATTTGCTAGACCTAAATTGCATATGAATAGAGCGTTGGCGCCGCGTCTCCCCACCGTAAGCAGACACATGAGGGTCATCCAATGAGCAATGCCGCACTCGCTGTTCAACCCGTCGCCCTGGCGCTGGATATTCACCCGGTCGCCGGGCGCATCGGCGCCGAGATCCGGGGTATCAAATTGTCCGGCGACCTCGACGCCGCCACGGTCGATGCCATCCAGCAAGCGCTGGTGCAGTACAAGGTGATCTTCTTTCGTGAGCAGGCTCACCTCGATGACCAGAGCCAGGAAGCGTTCGCCCATTTGCTCGGCGAGCCGATTGCCCACCCCACGGTCCCGGTGCGCGACGGCACGCGTTTTTTGATGGAGCTGGATGGCGGGCGTGGCCAGCGCGCCAACTCCTGGCACACCGATGTGACCTTCGTCGCGGCCTACCCCAAGGCCTCGATCCTGCGCTCGGTGCTGGCGCCGGCCTCGGGTGGCGACACGGTCTGGGCCAACACCGCCAGCGCCTACAACGATTTGACGCCTGAAGTGCGTGCCCTGGCCGATACCCTGTGGGCGGTGCACAGCAACGAATACGACTACGCCGCGCGCAAGCCGGATGTGGCGCCGGAAAAGCTTGAGGAATATCGCAAGGTCTTCACCTCGACGGTGTACGAGACCGAGCACCCGGTGGTGCGCGTACACCCGGTCAGTGGCGAGAAAACCCTGCTGCTGGGGCATTTCGTCAAACGCCTGAAGGGCTACTCGCAGGCAGATTCCGCGCACCTGTTCAACCTGCTGCAAAGCCACGTCACCCGCCTGGAAAACACCGTGCGCTGGCGCTGGAGCACCGGCGACGTGGCGATCTGGGACAACCGCGCCACCCAGCATTACGCGGTGGATGACTACGGCACCCAGGAACGCATCGTGCGCCGCGTGACCCTCAAGGGCGATGTGCCGGTGGGGGTGCAGGGGCAGCGCAGCCAGACCACCAAAGGCCTGTAGCCCACCACAGATCAACGATGGGAGATCCACTGTGGGAGCGGGCTTGCTCGCGAAAGCGGTGGATCAGTCAACAGCGTTGTTAACTGACATACCGCTTTCGCGAGCAAGCCCGCTCCCACTCAAGTCCGCGTTCCGTTTACCAGACACCGATCTGCACCACCTTTTCCGCTTCTGGCTCACCGTAACGAAACCGCTGGCCACGCAGGTCAATTTCCGCGTGGCTGATGGTGGTGCGCCGCTTCAAGCCGCGCAGCCACTCGAACAGATAACCCTGGTGCACTTCGCGTACCGGGGCATACGCCGGGTCAGCGCCCAAATCGTGCAATTCCTGGGGATCGTTTTGCAGGTCGAACAGCTGCGCGCGAAAGCCGTCATAGGCCAGGTATTTCCAGCGCTCGCTGCGCACCATGGTCATGCGGCATCGATCGATCGGCTGCGCCAGGCGCTCGCGAGCCGGGGCCTGGAACGCGTAGTCGTATTCGGCGATGGCGTAGCGGCGCCAATCGGTTTGTACGCCATGCAGCAACGGGATCAGCGAACGGCCTTCCAGGCGATGCTCGGCTGTGGGCAGGCCCAGGGCCTCAAGGAAGGTGGGCAGGGCGTCGATGGTTTCCACCAGGCGCTCGTCCACCGTGCCTCGGCTGCTATCGGCGGCGCGACGTGGGTCGCGGACAATCAGCGGAATGCCCACAGCCGGCTCCAGCAAAAACTCTTTTTCGCCCAGGTGGTGGTCGCCGAGGAAGTCGCCGTGGTCGCTGGTGAACACGATCAGGGTGTCATCCCAGCGGCCAGTGCTTTGCAGCCAATCGAACAGTCGGCCGAGCTGGTCATCCACCTGCTTGATCAGGCCCATGTAGGTGGGAACCACCCGCAGCCTTACCTCGTCGCGGGAAAAATTCAGGCTCTCCTGATGTTGCCGGAAGGCCTGGTACACCGGGTGATCGCTGGCCTGCCCGGGTTCGGCGCGAATGGGCGCCTGCACCTGATCGGCCCCATACAACGCGTGATAGGGCGCGGGCGCGATGTAGGGCCAGTGCGGTTTGATGTAGGACAGGTGCAGGCACCAGGGTTGCTCGCCCTGTTCGTGGATAAAGTCGATGGCGCGGTCGGTGGTGTAGACCGTTTCCGAATGCGCCTCGTCCACCCGCGCCGGCAAATGGGCGTTGCGCATGTGCCAGCCGCTCAGGACTTCCCCGGCGCTGCCGGCGGCGGCATTGGCCCATTCATGCCAGGGATTGCTGCCGGCATAACCTTGCGCGCGCAGGTAGTGGGTGTAGGGCGCGGACTCGCGTTTGTCTGCGAACAGCGGGCTGTCGGGGAAGATGCCGTCATGGCGAAAGTACGCTTCAAAGCCGACCTCATTGAGTGCCTGCGCTTGCCCACTGTCGGGGTCGATCTCCAGGCGTTGCAGGGCGTCGAGATTGGGCGTGGCGTGGGTCTTGCCCACCAGCGCGGTGCGGATGCCATGGGGGCGCAGGTAATCGCCTATGGTCAGCTCTTCCAGGGGCAGCGGCACCGCGTTCCACGCCACCTGATGGCTGCTGACATAGCGCCCGGTATAGGCCGACATGCGCGACGGCCCGCAGATCGTGCCTTGGGTGTAGGCGCGGCTGAAACGCACACCGGCGGCGGCCAGGCGGTCGATATTGGGCGTGTGCAGGTGGGCATGGCCGTAGCAGGACAGGTAATCGCGACGTAGTTGGTCGCACATGATGTAGAGCACGTTGCGTACGTGGGGCATAAGGGGTCACCGGATGAGGGGCAGGTGAGGGTTTTCGCCGGTTGGAGGGGGTTGAGGCAAGTGCATTTGGGGAATGAGGTTTATGCAGTAGCTGCATGGGTGGGGCGACTGGCGCTATCGCTGGCTTGCCAGCGATAGCGGTCCCTCAGACCGCAACATTCTCCAGCGAACACACCTCGTCATCCTGCTCATCCACCTCCTTGATCTGCTCGATCATTGCCTCGGCCAACGGTGACAATCGATACCCGGCGCGGCTGACGATGCCATAGCGGGTGTAGCGCTCCTCCAGGTCCTCGGCCAGGCCGTCGATCTTCAAACACACCAAGTCGCCCCGGGCCATATGCAGCACGTCGCTGTTGGCACTGACGATACCAATGGCATCAGAGCGCAGCACCACCCCCAGCAGGCTGTAGCCGTTCTCGCATTCGACATTGGGCGTGTAGTCGGGCCGGCCGCTGAGGTCGACGATGACCTTGCGCAGGTTCGGCGGGCGGAGGGTCACGGCCAGGGGATAACTCATCAGCTCGGCGGCGCCGACGCTTTCGCGCTGGGCCAGCGGGTGCCCGCTGCGGCAGCAGAAGTGCCATTTACGCGGGCGCAGGCGGTGGGTCTGGTAGTCGGGGTTGGCTTCGAAGTGGCGGGTGTCGGCGACGAAAAATTCGAACTCTTCACTGAGCAGGCGCTTGCCCAGGCTTTGCCAGTCGTCCACCTGGAACTGCACCCGGGCCTTGGGGTAGCGCCCGATAAAACGGCCAATGGCCCGCGGGATCAACCCGGATGCCGGGGCCGGGCCGCAGCCAAAGCGCAGCTCGCCGGCTTCCAGGCCATTGAACTGGCTGATCTCGTTGGCCAACTGCTGCGCGCCGCTGACCAGGCGCCGCGCGTGTTCCAGCAACACCAGGCCTTGCTTGGTCGGGGCCAGGTCCTTGCGCCCGCGATCCACCAGTTGGCACCCGGCACTGTGCTCCAGGGCCTGGATGCTGCGGCTGAAGGCCGATTGCGACAGGTTCACCGTGGTGGCGGCCACGACAAAACTGCGCTGCTCGGCGAGGGCGATGAAGTGGCGAAGCTGGCGCAGGTCGATATGCATTTTTCACATTAAAAATATCGGGGAAATGCATTGGCTATGCATTAGGTCGACTCCTTATAAAGGCTATCTCTTATGCAGTAAATGCTTGTAAAAATATAAATAAATAACTTTATGGAATATATGGCCGTCTATATTCCGCGATTCCGGAGCCGCTTATGAGTGTGTCGAAGCCCGTTGTACCGTCCTCTTCCTGGCGGCTCAAACGCCTGCCCCTGGCGCTGTTGCTGGCGGGCAGTGCCAGCTGGACGCCGAGCCAGGCCGCCGAGACACCCGCCCCGGCGCGCCAGGGCGAGAGCGCCAGCGGGCAACTGGAGACGGTCACGGTGACGGCCCGGCGCCGCACCGAAAGCGCCCAGCAAGTGCCCACGCCCATGAGCGTGATCGGCGGCCAGGCGCTGGAGAGCCAGCGGGTCTACCGGATCCAGGATTTGCAGCAACTGGTGCCCAGCGTCAACGTCGCCTACATGCATGCGCGCCAGTCCAGCGTGTCGATTCGCGGGTTGGGCAACAACCCGGCCAGCGACGGCCTGGAAGGCAGCGTCGGGCTGTACATCGACAACGTGTACCTCGGGCGCCCGGGCATGGCAGTGTTCGACCTGATGGACATCGAGCAGCTTGAGGTCTTGCGCGGCCCGCAAGGCACGCTGTTCGGCAAGAACACCACGGCCGGGGTGATCAATATCAGCACCCGCGCACCGAGTTTCACCCCAGAGCGCAGCATCGAGACTTCGGTGGGCGAAGACGGATACTTCCAGACCAAGGGCACGATTTCCGGGCCGCTCAACGATGAACTGGCTGGGCGTTTTTCGGCCTATCGCACCCGCAGCGACGGCGATATCAAGAACGAATACGATGGCCATGACCTCAACGGCGGCTCACGCCAGGGCTTTCGCGGGCAACTGCTGTACAAGCCCAACGAGGCGTTCAACCTGCGCTGGATCGGCGATTACAACGAAGAGGATTCCAGCGCCGGTACCCGCGTGCTGTACAGCACCGGGCCGACCATCAATGGCATCAACCAATATGAATCCAGGGCACAGGCGGCCGGGGCGACCCTGGTCAACGGTGCCCACCGCAAGGTCAACCTGGACAACGACCAGCATGTCACCGTGTTCCAGGGCGGCACTTCGCTGGAGGCCAATTGGACCCTGCCCAGTGATTTCACCCTGACCTCGGTCAGTGCCTATCGCTGGTGGAATTTCACCCCGCGCAACGACGATGGCCTTAACGTGCCGGCCTCGTATAACGCCGGCGTGTCGGTGGAAGATAAGCAGTGGTCCCAGGAGTTTCGCCTGGCGTCGCCGACCGGTGGGTTTTTCGATTATGTGGTGGGCGCCTACTACTTCGGCGCCGCCCTGGACAACAAATCCTTCGCCTATTACGGGCCCCAGGCCGATATCTGGAATGGCACGCCGGCAGGGGCCTTGAGCAATGTCAGCAGCGTTGGCAACGGGCATATCCGCACCGACAGTTTTGCCCTGTTCGCCCAGGGCACCTGGCACCTGACCGAACGCCTGGATTTCACCGCCGGCCTGCGCGGCACCTATGAAGAAAAAAGCGCCTGGGTCAGCCGCAACGCGCCGGACGGTGGCGCGGCGGTGACGGGGGTGGCGGCTACCGTTCGCCGTGGCCGGGCCGGTGCCTATGAGTCCGGTGACCTGAACCAGTACAGCACCAGCCCTTCGGGTTTGCTCAACCTCAGCTATCGCTTCAGCGATGATTGGCTGGGGTATGCGACCTTGTCCCACGGTGAGAAATCCGGCGGGGTCAACCTGGCGGTAGGCTCGGCCCCGACCGCTGGCGCGGATTCGCTATTGATCGGCACCGAGCGCGCCAACAACGCCGAGCTGGGTTTTAAAAGCACGCTGTGGGAGCGTCGCCTGCAACTCAACGCCAACCTGTTCTGGACCCAGGTCAACGGCTACCAGACCAATGCCTACGATTACGGCAACCGCGTGCAGTACCTGACCAACGCCGGTTCCGTGCGCTCCCGTGGGGTGGAGCTGGAAAGCACCCTGGTGCCGATCCGCGGGCTGACGCTGAATATCAATGGCTCGTTCAACGACGTGCGTTACTTGTCGTACAAAGATGCGCCATGCCCCCCGGAAGTCAGCCTGCGCCCCGGCGCGCCGGCCTCGTGCGACCTCAGTGGGCACCAGGTGGTGGGCGCCTCGAAGTGGATAGCCAACGCCAACGGCGAATACAAGTGGAACCTGGATAACGGCTTCGAGCCCTACGTTACCGCCAGCTATGCCTACCGCTCCAAGGCGGTGGGCACGGTCGAGGATTCGGATTACGGGCAGATTCCAGGCTACGCGGTGGTCAACCTGTCCACCGGCCTGCGCGGCGACTTCCAGCAAGGGCAGTGGGACGTGTCGTTATGGTTGAAAAACGCCTTCGACAAAACCTACTACACCACCCTGTGGACCGGCGGCAACGGTGGTTATGAAGGGCTGCTGGGCACCCCGCGCACACTGGGCGTGACCGGGCGCTACGACTTTTAACCGCCTACAGGTGTATTGCTTTGCGCCCGGGCTCTGTGCGGTAGGTGGCCGGGCTGAATACCCGGGTGACCAGCAGCATCGCGATCACCGTCACCGCCAACACCCCCCAGGCGCTGACAAAACTGCCAGTGAGTTCGCGCAGCCAGCCGGTCATCCACGGCGACACGGCATTGATCAAGAAGCCCACGCCTTGCACGAATGCCGCCAACTGCCCCGCTTCCCGTGGGTCGCGGCGATGGTCCAGGGTCAACAGCAGGCTCAGGGCAAAGCACGCACCCAGGCCGAAGCCGATCAGCGCCACCCACAGGTGCAGGTATTGCAGCGGCGCCAGCAGCAGGCCGAGATAGCCCACGGTCTGGGCCAGCAGGCTGATGCTCAGTAAGGGCCGGCGGTCGACACCGCGTTGCGCCAGCGCTGGCATCAACAGCGCGGCAATCACCTGGAAAATCGTCATGAACGCCAGCAGCGAGCCGCTGGGCAGAACGCCCCAACCCAGTTGCTGGTAGTACGCCGGCAGCCACGCCACCATGCTCATGTACCCGCAGTTCACCAGGCCGAAATACAGCGCCAGCAACCAGGCGCGGCGATTGCGCAGGCCCTGGAGCGGCGCCGTCACGTGCAGGTTCTTCGCCGCGCCCAACGGCAGCCATGCCCACAGCAGCAACGCGCCGAGCGCGGGCAGCAGCCAGATGCCAAGGCCGGCCTGCCAATGCTGGAAATGGCTGGCGACCAGGGGGCTGAGCAGCGCCGCCAAACCACCGCCGCCCATCAGCGAGGCCGAATACACCCCCATCGCCAATGGCACCTGTTGGTGAAACTGGCGCTTGATCATCGCCGGCACCAGCGCCTGGATCAGCGCCACACCGGCCCCGCCCAGCAACGCGGTGGCCAGCAGTGCCGGCGCCTGGCCCAACAGCCAGCGCGCCAGGCAGGCCAGCAGGATCATCATCAGGCCCAGGGCGATCCCGCGTCGCTCGCCCAACTGCGCCTCGACGCGGATGCCCACCAACGCCACCAGGCCCATGCACACCACCGGCAGGCTGGTGAGCAAGGCGCTGCTCTGGAAACTCAGGCCGGTGGCCAGGCGGATTTCCCCGAGCAGTGGGCTGATGGAGCTGAGGATCGGCCGCAGGTTCAGGCCCAGCACTATCAGTAGGCCCCAGCCGGCGAGGGATTTATTCAGGGGCATGCAGGGCCTTCCATTGGCGGTAAAGGGCTTGCATGGCCGGCACAGCCAGGTGTTCGACGGGCAATGGCTGGGCGGCCAGCGGCAGGGTCATCTGCTGGTAAATCGCCGCAGTCGACAGACCGAAAGGCGCCGCCATTTCGTTGCTTGCCGCAAACACCACGCGGGACACGCCGCACAGGTACATCGCCCCCAGGCACATCGGGCACGGCTGGCCGCTGGCGTAGATCACACAGCCTTCAAGGCGCGCGCCGAGCTGCTGGCTGGCGTGGCGAATGGCGAGCATCTCGGCGTGGGCAGTGGGGTCCTGGTCGAGGTGGATCTGGTTGACCGCTTCCACCAGCACTTCACCCGCCTTGACCAGGACCGCGCCAAACGGCCGCCCGCCCTGGAGCACGTTGTCCTGCGCCAGGGCAACGGCGCGCTGCAGATGACGCTGATCGTCAGTCATGGAAAATCCCCCTCTGGGTGAGCGCGAAGTATGGCCACCGGTTGAGGTATTCTGAAATTAAATATAACCATGCCAACCAGTGGCAAACACGATGGTGGTGTTGATGTTCGATCCCGTGCTGTTGCGCAGTTTTATCGCCGTTGTCGACTGTGCGAATTTCACCCGCGCCGCTGAGCGCCTGCACCTGACCCAATCCACGGTCAGCCAGCAATTGCGCCGCCTGGAAGACAGTGTCGGTTGCCGCCTGCTCGAGCGCGAACAGCGCCGGGTGGTGGCGACGGTCGAGGGCGAGCGTTTGCTGGCCTATGCCCGGCGTATTTTGGCGTTGAACGAAGAAGCCGCCGATGTGCTGATCAACCAGCAGAGCGACGGGGTGCTGCGCCTGGGCGTGCCCGAGGACTTTGCCGCCGAGCGCTTGATGCCGTTGCTCTCGGCGTTTGTCGTGGCCTATCCACGGGTGCGCCTGGAGGTCACCAGCGGCCTGGGGCCGGCGCTGCTGCGTCAGTATCGCGGCGGCGAATTCGATGTGTTGCTGGTCAAGCAGATGGGCGACAGCGATGACTGCCTGGCCTCATGGCCGGAGCCGTTGTGCTGGGTCGACAGCCGCAGCATGCCGGCCCTGGACCGCGACCCACTGCCATTGGTGGCTTTTCCGGTGGGCGGCCTGTACCGCAATGAAATGCTCCAGCACCTGGAGGTCGGTGGCTGGCGCTGGCGCATTGGCTATTCCAGCGCGAGCCTGGCCAGCGTGTGCTCGGCGGTGGCGGCGGGGTTGGGCATCAGCCTGCTGCCGCAGCGGGTGGTGCAGGCCGGGCATGTGGTGCTGGGCGCCGACAGCGGGTTGCCAGCGGTGCAGGGGGTGCGGCTGGCGCTGTATGGGCGCACTGGGATGGGGGCGGCGGGGCAGAGCCTGCAGCGTCAACTGTGGGATTTATGCGAGGCCAACCCGCGCTGAGCCATGCCTTTGATGAATATTTTGCATGCCCGCAAAGCATCATGATTTTGCCCCTCATTCCCAAGCCCCGTGGGGCGTGGCTTTGGCCGGTCCGTTGATTTTTCATATTCATTTTTGGTCTATGTATAACTTTAAAGATTACTTTAAGAGATAAGTGTCTGCCCCCGATGATTCAGCTCTCGACGGTCGTTCCGCAGGCCCGTCGGTTTTTTCGCTGAAGACAGCAGGGAGTGAATCAATGGGCAATGTCCAGACCGCCGCCAGTGCACATGAGGCGCTGTGGCGCCAGGCACCTGGCGGTGAGTTGGTCGACCTTGGCCGGCCGCACCGCGCGCCCTTGGGGCAGTTGCGTTTGCAGAAAACCCCCAAGGGGATCTTGAGCCGCCGTGAAGGCATTTTATTGGGCCTGTTGGCGCTGGCGCTGCATGGTGCCGTGATCTATTGGGTCAGCCAGAAACCGGTGCCGGTGCTGCCGATTGTGCCGCCGGAAATTCCACCGATGACCATCGAGTTTTCTCAGCCGGCGCCGCCGGTGGTGGAACCGCCGCCGCCTGTACCGCCACCGTCTGCGGTCGTAGAACCGCCGCCACCGGTGGTGGATGAGCTGGCGGCCAAGCCGGCGCCACCCAAGCCGATCCCCAAGCCCAAGCCCAAACCGGTGCCCAAGCCCGAACCCAAGCCGGTGGAACAGCCGCCTGCGCCACCGGTACCGGCACCGCCCGCACCCAAGCCAGCCCCGCCTGCGCCGGCACCGGTGACCCCTGCTTCGGCCAACGCCGCGTACCTGAAGAACCCGGCGCCCGAGTACCCATCACTGGCCCAGCGCCGTGGCTGGGAAGGCTCGGTGTTGCTGCGGGTGCATGTCTTGGCCAGCGGCAAGCCCGGTGAAATCCAGGTGCAAAAGAGCAGCGGTCGCCAGCAACTTGACGACGCCGCACTCAGCGCCGTGAAGCGCTGGAGCTTCGTGCCTGCCAAGCAGGGCGACGTGGCACAGGATGGCTGGGTCAGCGTGCCCATCGATTTCAAGATTCATTGAGCCTTGGCTCGACACTCTATCGCTTACACCGAGGTACACATCATGACGTTACTGGCATCTCCACTTGAATCCATCGAAAGCGCGGTGATCTGGCTGCTGGTGGTTTTTTCCGTCGCCACCTGGGGCCTGGCGCTGCTCAAGGGCGTGCAGTTCGCCCGCCTCAAGGCCCAGGATCGCAAGTTCCACAAACAGTTCTGGGCGGCGTCGAGCCTCGATTCGGCCGCCGAACTGAGCCAAACCCACCCCGGCGCCGCCGCCCGTGTGGCCCAGGCCGGTTATGCCGCGATCCAGGTGGGCGATGCGCCTCACGCCGCAGATTTGAGCCAGGCAATCAATCACCAGGACCGCCTGGAGCGTGCCCTGCGCCAGCAGATCGTGCGTGAACGGCGCTCCCTGGAAACCGGCCTGGCCGTGGTCGCGAGTATCGGCAGTACGTCGCCGTTTATCGGCTTGTTCGGCACGGTGTGGGGGATCATGGAAGCGTTGAAAGGCATCAGCGCCGCCGGTTCGGCCAGCCTTGAAACGGTGGCCGGCCCTATCGGTGCGGCGCTGGTCGCCACGGGTGTGGGGATTGCCGTCGCCGTACCGGCGGTGCTGGTCTACAACTACTTCCTGCGGCGCCTGAAGCTGACCGCTGCCGACCTGGATGACTTCGCCCATGACTTCTACAGCCTGGCGCAGAAAAATGCGTTCCGCGTGCTGGTCCATCCGGCGCTGCACAAAAACGCCGCCCAGGGCAGTGCGCAAAAAGTGAAGGAGGCGTCCTGATATGGCCTTCTCCACCCAAGACAGCGACGAGGTGCTGAGTGAGATCAACGTCACGCCTCTGGTAGACGTGATGCTGGTCCTGCTGGTGGTGTTTATCGTCACCGCGCCGCTGCTGACCAATGCGATCCCGATCAACCTGCCCAAGACCGAAGCCGTGGCCCCGGTGGAGCAGAAAGACCCGCTGGTGGTGAGCATCGACGGCGCTGGCAAGGTGTTTATCAACAAGGATGAAATCCAGCCGGACCTGCTGGAATTCAACCTGCAGGCCGCCAAGGCGAAGGATCCGCAGGTGCGGGTGCAACTGCAGGCGGATGATGGCGTGAACTATGGCGAAGTGGCCCGGGCCATGGCGTCGATTGAGCGAGCGGGGATTAGCAAACTGTCGGTAATTACTGCGCGTTAGTGTCAACAGCCTCGACAATTTTTTGGCCGTCTCCTTGGCAGGGTGCGGCCTTTTTTTTGCCTGGGATTTAAGCCGTCTCCAAACCCCTGTAGGCGCTGGCTTGCCAGCGATAGCGGTGAGTCAGTCGATGAATGTTTCGGCTGAAACGGCGCAATCGCTGGCAAGCCAGCTCCTACATTTTGAGCGAAAGGGGTTTGTGTTTTTGGTTATTAATAAATAGCTTCTTATTCCTTAACGAATATATGCCCCGTCCCTATACTGGTCAGCAACGTTAAACGCTGCAGGAGGGCACACCCATGCACAGCGAGTTGATCCGTTACCTGATCGTGCCGGGCTGGCAAGGATCGCCAGAAGATCATTGGCAAACCCATTGGCAGAACAGCCTGCCCAACAGCGCCCGCGTGGAGCAGGCCGACTGGCTGACCCCGCGCCGCGAAGACTGGGTGGCGGCCTTGGCCGAAGCCGTTGCGGCCGACAGCACCCCGGTGATCCTCATTGCCCACAGCCTGGGTTGCATCACCGTTGCGCACTGGGCGGCCAGCGCGCCGTTGCCGTTTCTGCGCCAGGTGCGCGGGGCCCTGCTGGTGGCCCCGGCGGATGTCGAGCGCCCGGCGTGTGCGCCGGCCTTGCGCAACTTTGCGCCGATTCCTCGCGACCTGTTGCCGTTTCCCAGCCAGGTTGTCAGCTCCGACAACGACAGTGCGATCAGCGCCCCTCGGGCCCTGGAGCTGGCGCGTGACTGGGGGGCTGAAGCCGGGATTCTCGCAGGTGCCGGGCATATCAACGTGAAGTCCGGCCATCAGCGCTGGGAGCAGGGTTTCGCCTACCTCTATCGCCTGCAAAACCGTCTGGAGCATCACTCCCGGCGCCGCGCCTAATACCTTTTCAACGCCCCGTCCCTTGAATGGAAACGGGGCGGGAGCCTGCCATGAGCCTGCATGAAACCTTTGGCCAGCCACTGCTGACCTTTCCCGATGCCGAAAAAAGCCCCTTGAGCATCCGCGCCAAGGCACTGGTGTTTGTCGACCCCCGTTCCCGGCAACTGCGCGAAGACCTCGAAAGCCTGGCCCCGCGTGCCTTGCCCGTATTGATCCGCGGTGAAACCGGCAGCGGCAAGGAATTGCTGGCGCGCCATATCCATCGCGGCAGTGACCGCAGCGGCCTGTTTGTGTCGGTCAACTGCGGCGCGATCAGCCCCACCTACGCCGACGCGGAATTGTTCGGCTACGCCGCCGGCAGCCACAGCGGCGCGGCCAGCAGCCGGGCGGGCTGGTTCGGCTCGGCCAACGGTGGCACGTTGTACCTTGATGAGATCGGTGACTTGCCGTTGCCGATCCAGATCAAGCTGCTCGCCGCCCTGGAAAACCATGAAGTCACCCGTGTCGGCGCCCATCAGCCGAGCCCGGTGGACGTGCGGCTGGTCGCCGCCACCAGCATCGACCTGGCCCAGGCCGTGGCCGTGGGTAAATTCCATGAGCGCCTGCTCCATTACCTCAACGAAGGCCAACTGGAACTGCCGGCCCTGCGCGAGCGCGTGGGGGACATCCTGGCTTTGGCCGAGTACTTCCTGGGGATCTACAGCCAGCGCCTGGACTTGCCGGTACCGTTGATCAGCGAGGATGCGCAGCGGGTGCTGGAGCAGCACAGCTGGCCGGGCAACACCCGCGAGCTGGAGAACGTGATCCACTTTGCGCTGCTGGTCAGCAGTGGCGATGAGATCTTGCCGGAGCACTTGAACCTGCCGGTGGCGGGCTCGGCGGTGGAGCAGGTGCAGCGGATTGTGGCCGGTGCCAACGCCGCTGAACGGCAGGCCTTGAAGCACTACCTCAGCCAACACCCGGACTTGTAGGAGCCCGGCTTGCCGGCGGTGGGGCCTTGTGGTTTGTCGCAAGGTTCTGGGGGCGCTATCGCCGGCAAGCCGGCTCCTGCATGAGCAAAATGGAATATCAAAGTGAATAAAAGGTATTGTTCGGGAATAAAAAATATCGGTATTGTCACGTTCACGCCGCGATAGCAAATCGATGGCAATCCCATAAGAAGTGGCCGTCACTGACGCCCGGATTTTCGATTAAGGACACTGCATGAAAAAGGTTCTGTTGTTCACCGCATTGGCGGCTGCCCTGACTGCCGGTATCGCTCAAGCCAACGAAAAACTGGTGGTTGCGGCCACTCCGGTGCCCCACGCCGAGATCCTTGAGCTGATCAAGCCGACCCTGGCCAAAGAGGGTGTGGACCTGGAAATCAAGGTGTTCACCGACTACGTGCAGCCGAACGTGCAAGTGGCCGAGAAGCGTCTGGATGCCAACTACTTCCAGACCCTGCCGTACCTGGAAAACTTCAACAAGGGTAAAGGCACCAACCTGGTCACCGTGGTTGGCGTGCACGTTGAACCGTTTGGCGGCTACTCGAAAAAGATCAAGAAAATCGAAGACCTCAAAGATGGCGCCACCGTTGCCATCCCCAACGAAGGCTCCAACAGCGGCCGCGCCCTGTTGCTGTTGCAGAAGGCCGGTGTGATCACTCTCAAAGACCCGACCAATGCCCTGGCCACGCCAAAAGACATCGCCAGCAACCCGAAGAACCTGAAGTTCAAGGAACTGGAATCGGCCCTGCTGCCACGGGTCCTGGACCAGGTTGACCTGGATCTGATCAACACCAACTACGCCCTGGAAGCCGGCCTGAACCCGGCCAAGGATGCGCTGATCATTGAGTCGTCCGACTCGCCCTATGTGAACTTCCTGGTGGCCCGTCCAGACAACAAGGACAGCGACGCCATCCAGAAACTGTCCAAGGCCCTGACCAGCCCTGAAGTCAAAGCCTTCATCGAGAAGAAGTACAACGGCGCGGTCGTGCCGGCGTTCTGATTGCCCAAACCCCCTTCAAGGTTTGAACGCCGAACATCATGTGGGAGCGGGCTTGCTCGCGAATGCGGTGGTGCAGTCACTGTCTGTGTTGACTGAACCACCGCATTCGCGAGCAAGCCCGCTCCCACATTGGGTGGGTGTCATGCCTGTTCATCCCGGCTGTTGATCGCCCGGCGCAACGCCACCAGCCATTTCACCAACTCCTGCGGATCAATCGGTTTGGTTTCGCTCATCTGCCATTCCCTCGCTGGTTAAATGGCCCTCAGTCTGGCCACGCGCTGTCCATTCCTATCGTTCAGCGCTGAAAAAAAGACCCTTCCTACGCGCCCAAGAACAATAGCTGTCACCCGCCAACCCGGCGAATCCACCGGTTAGCTTTTTGGGTGATATCAATATGCTATTTCGGTATTTAAATTTTGGTTTTTATACCTTTAAAGTCAGCGCTTCCCGGCGTTACCCACGTCGGGCCGGACTGTGTTTACGCCGCATTACCCCTGCGGCGCCCAGGACTTGAAATGACCTTCGACTACGCGTTTATCCTCAGCACCCTGCCTGCGTTTCTCAAGGCCGTGGGGGTGACCCTGCAAGTGGGCTTGATCGCCATCGCCACCTCGCTGCTGGTGGCGCTGATCAACTCAGCCTTGCTGGTGTTCCGCACGCCCTACCTGTCGCGCCTGGTGGCGTTGTATGTGGAGTTGGCGCGTAACACACCGCTGCTGATCCAGTTGTTCTTCGTGTACTTCGCCTTGCCGGCCCTGGGTTTCAATATCTCCGGGTTCTGGGCGGCGATTATCACCATGACCTTCCTTGGCGGCGCCTACCTCACCGAAGTGCTGCGCGCGGGTGTGGAAGCGGTGCCACTGGCGCAGATCGAGTCGGGCAAGTCTATCGGCCTGTCCGACTGGCAACTGCTGCGCCACGTGATCCTGCCCCAGGCCGGGATTCTCAGCCTGCCGGCGCTGTTCGCCAATTTCATTTTCCTGCTCAAGGAAACCACGGTGGTCTCGGCGGTGGCGGTGCCAGAGATTCTCTACACCACCAAAAGCTACATCGCCCTGTACTACAAGACTTACGAGATGCTCGCCGTACTCACGCTGATCTGCGTGCTGTTGTTCTTGCCGCTGTCGCTGCTGCTCAGCCGCCTGGAAAGGAGGCTCCAGCATGGCCAGTTCGGGTCTTGAGTTGCTGTGGGTGTCGTTGCCGCAACTGGGCAAGGGCGCTGCGCAAACCTTGTCGATTTCGTTTTTGAGCATCGCCTTCAGCACCCTTGGCGGGGTGGCGTATGGGGTGCTACGCACGTTGAATGTGCGTGCGATCAACCTGCTGCTGCGCATTTACCTGGAGTTGTTCCGCGCGATCCCGGTGCTGGTGTGGCTGTATCTGCTGTTCTTTGGCTTGCCGATTTTCACCGGCCTGAGCATCCCCAGTTTCTGGTGTGCGGTGCTGGTGCTGTCGCTGTGGGGCGCCAGTGAAGTGGGCGAAGTGGTGCGCGGCGCGTTGCATTCGCTGCCACGTGGGCAGCGGGAGGCGGGGCTGTCGATCGGTTTGTCGGCGCCGCAACTCTACGGCTATGTGCTGTTGCCCCAGGCGCTCAAACGCATGACGCCGCCGACCATCAACGTCTACACGCGGATCATCAAGACCAGCTCCCTGGCGGTGCTGATCGGCGTGGTGGATGTGATCAAGGTCGGCCAGCAAATCATCGAGCGCACCTATGAGTCGGTATTGATCTACGGCGCGCTGTTCCTGTTTTTCTTCTTTATCTGCTACCCGTTGTCGGCCGCCTCCAAGGTGCTGGAACGGCGCTGGGCCCAAGCATGAGCGCACTGATCGAGTTCCAGGGTTTCAATAAATTCTTCGGCGAACAGCAGGTGCTCAAGGGCATCGACCTGAGTGTGCAAAGCGGCGAAGTGGTGGTGATCCTCGGTCCCAGCGGCTGTGGCAAAAGCACCTTGTTGCGTTGCCTGAACGGCCTGGAAGTGGCCCACGGCGGTAGCTTGCGGTTTGCCGGCAAAGAGCTTTTGGGTAAACACACCGACTGGCGCCAGGTACGCCAGGACGTGGGCATGGTGTTCCAGAGTTATCACCTGTTCCCCCATATGAGCGTGCTCGACAACCTCCTGCTGGGCCCGCTGAAAGTGCAAAAACGCGAGCCCCGCGAAGCCCGCGAGCAGGCGGAAAAACTGCTGGAACGGGTGGGGCTCGCCGACAAGCGCGATGCGTTCCCGCGCCAGCTCTCGGGCGGCCAGCAGCAACGCATCGCCATCGTCCGCTCGCTGTGCATGAACCCTCAGGTCATGTTGTTTGATGAGGTCACCGCCGCTCTGGACCCGGAAATGGTCAAGGAAGTGCTGGAGGTGATCCAGGACCTGGCCCGCGATGGCATGACCCTGCTGATCGTTACCCACGAAATGGCCTTCGCCCGCGCCGTCGCCGACCGCGTGGTGTTTATGGAGGCCGGCCGCATCCTCGAACACAACACCCCCGAGGCCTTCTTTACGAACCCGCAGACCGCACGCGCGCAGCAGTTCCTCGAGAAATTCTCGTTTGTTTCAACACTGTCCAAGAAAACCAAGGAACTGGAGCTGTCATGAAAACTGCCAAGTTGTTACTGCCGCTGCTCGGCCTCGCCTTACTGGCCGGCTGCAACAAAACCGAAGAAGCGGCCAAACCCGCCGCTGCCGCGCCGGCGGCGGTGAGTTATATCGACAAGATCAAGGCCCGCGACAAGCTGATCGTCGGCGTGTTTACCGACAAGCCGCCGTTTGGCTTTGTCGATGAAGCCGGGCGCTACGTGGGCTTCGATACCGATATCGGCCGCCAGTTTGCCAAGGACCTGCTGGGCGATGAAAACAAGGTCGAGTTCGTGGCCGTGGAACCGGCCAGCCGCATCCCGTTCCTGCAAAGCGACAAGGTCGACCTGATCCTCGCCAACATGACCGTGACCCCCGAGCGCAAGGAAGCGGTGGAATTCACCAACCCCAACCTGAAAGTCGCGGTCCAGGCCCTGGTGCCGAACGACAGCACGGTGAAAAGCCTCGACGACCTGGCGACCCGCACCACCATCGTCACCACCGGCACCACGGCCGATATCTGGCTGACCAAGAACCACCCGGACTGGAAACTGCTCAAGTTCGAGAAAAACTCCGAGTCGCTGCAAGCCCTGTCGGCTGGGCGTGGCGATGCCTATGCCCAGGACAACCTGGTGCTGTTCAGCTGGGCCAAACAGAACCCGGGCTACCGCGTGCTGGAAGAGACGCTGGGCGATGAAGCGCCGATTGCACCGGCGGTGAAGAAGGGCAATATCGAACTGCGCGACTGGGTGAATGCCGAGTTGGCGAAGTTGGGTGAAGAGAAGTTCTTGCTCAAGCTGTATGACCAGTACGTGCGTAAAGAGCTGAGCGATGACACCAAGCCTGAGAGTGTGATTGTTGAAGGGGGTAAGTGGCAGGGTTGAAGTCGCTATTGCAGGCAAGTTGAAGGCTTCACTCGGCACCTTGTGCAATGAGGGCCGGGTGAGGCACCGTCAGAGTTACCAATAGTTAATCAGAAAGTATGGCTTCTAGGTGACAGTGGCTTGGATACAGACTGTGGGCGATACCGGCAACGCCTATCAGCAGTGGCGCCCCTAGAAAAAAATCGCAAACCAGAGAGGCCAACTATCGATAATGGTCATGGTTATGTAGTCTTGGTGATTGTTTTGTCCGTGTATTTTCCTCCCGGATCATCGATGAGTTATATTCATCCATATCCCGGTCCCTATTAAGGCATGCTGTGCATACATAACAACTCAATGGAGGTCACATCCGAATTACCTGTATTTCAATAAAAAGGCTACAGCTATCAACCAGACGAGTGGAATGCTCATCATCGTTAAGTTGACGATCAAATACCATTTCAAGTGAGGAGGGAAATTTTTGAGATCGAGTGGGTCTAGTTCTCCAGTCCTGATAGAGGGTTTGGGCCAAACGATCATTCCGGTGATTTTTGATATTTCCAGGATCGACCAAATAAAACCGCGCCTCCCCAAGCTCGGCCCCCAAATATAAATGTAGTGGCTGTTTTTCAATGCCTCCTTTATAGCGTCCAGATGACGGCGGCTTAGGTACAGGCTGTGGGCGATAGCGGCAACTCCGATCAGGCCCGGCGCACCACTTAGCATCC
Organism: Pseudomonas fluorescens; assembly: GCF_000730425.1. Lineage (NCBI taxonomy): Bacteria > Pseudomonadati > Pseudomonadota > Gammaproteobacteria > Pseudomonadales > Pseudomonadaceae > Pseudomonas > Pseudomonas fluorescens. The sequence continues at coordinate 4,152,748 of NZ_CP008896.1, forward strand.
AAAAAGCCAGCCAGGACGTCCAGAAACCCTCTGTTATCATGGCAACGTTCTCTCATACATAATTTCTCGGCCTATTTCGCCACCCATAGCACCGAGAGCCGTACCTGCCCATGTGCCAACTCCCACTATCGCGGCGACACACACAACACCCCCGATACCTCCTGTAGATACGCCAATCGCCATGCAGATCGGACCGTTCACCGAACGAGCTGACACACCACCCACAGCACCAACCATCGTAGACCCTGCAAATTTCCCCCCCTCAACAAACTTAACCCTCTCACAAGCTTCCACAGTCCCCCCATTACACACCTCCTGAATAGCCAGAACTTACTAAATATGCAGCGTATATACGGCAGTTAAATTTTGGAGTTGGCCCGAATTATTAATATTTCACTAGCGCGACTGAAACTATTCCCCAGATTAAAGAAATGCTCATAATCGTCAGGTTGGCGATCAAATGTCGTTTCAAGTGAGGTGGGAAGTTTTTAAGATCGACTGGATCTAGTTCACCAATCATGATGGCGGATCTGGGCCACACAATCATTCCGCTGATTTTTGATATTTCAAAAAGCGACCAAATCAAACCCCGATTCCCCAGGCTCGGCCCCCAAATGTAAATATATCGACTGTTCTTCAAGGCCTCCTTTATTGCGCCCAGATGACGATGGCTCAGGTACAGGCTGTATGCCGCCCCTACATATGCAAGCAGGATTGGGGCCGCTAGAGCAAAAATCGCAACCCAGGGAGACCAGGTATCGATATTGGTCATGGTTATGTAGTCTTGGTAATTGTTTTGCTCATGTATTTCCCTCTCGGCTCATCGATAACTATATTCATCCATATGTCAGTCCCTATTAAGGCATGCTGTGCATACATAACAACTCAATTGAGGCTACATTCGAATTACCTGAATTTTAATAAAAAGGCTATAGCTATCATCCAGGCGAGTGGAATGTTTATCATCGTTAAGTTGGCGATCAAACACCATTTCAAGTGAGGAGGGAAATTTTTGAGATCGAGTGGGTCTAGTTCCCCAATCCTGATAAAGGGCTTGGGCCAAACGATCATTCCGGTGATTTTTGATATTTCCAGGATCGACCAAATAAAACCACGCCTCCCCAAGCTCGGACCCCAAATATAAATGTAGTGGCTGTTCTTCAGGGCCTCTTTTATTGCGTTCAGGTGACGGTGGCTTAGATACAGACTGTGGGCGATGCCGGCAACGCCTATCAGCAGTGGCGCCCCTAGAAAAAAAATCGCAAACCAGAGAGGCCAACTATCGATAATGGTCATGGTTGAGTCGCCTGGTAAATTTGCTCTCCCAGTGCTTCACCTGCCATACCACCGACAGTAGTGGCCGCCCATGTGCCAACTCCCACTATCGCGGCGACACACACAACACCCCCGATACCTCCTGTAGATACGCCAATCGCTATGCAGATTGGACCGCTCACCGAACTAGCTGACACACCACCCAAAGCACCAACCATCGTAGACCCTGCAAATTTCCCCCCCTCAACAAACTTAACCCTCTCACAAGCTTCCACAGTCCCCCCATTACACACCTCCTGAATAGCCAGCAACGAAGACACGCCGCCAATACCAATGGCGATGTACCCACCGGTCTTCATGTAGTTGGCTGCACGGCTGGTTGCTTCCACATGGGTGGCATACCCCGGAATGTGTCCGGGTGCTCCGGCCTTGCCCCAGTGATGCACCAGGCTGCGACTGGAGATGCCGAGGGCAGTTTTCAGTTTGGGGTGATCGCCCAGGGTTGTCTGGCCACGCAGGCGAGTGGACTTCAACAGATGGGCATCCAACTGAGCCAGCAGGCGCTTGCGACCAGCGAGAAATTGCGGGGACTTGAGGTGTCCTTCCCGACGATAGCTCTCCTGATGGAGGCGCTCGATCGATTGAAGGGTATCGCGCAAGTTGCTCAGGTGCTGTTCCATCACCACTGCGCTGACGCCTAGCCAGGTTGAGCTGTGGCCGATAAACCCGGCGATTTCTGCGCTGTGCCGGTACAGAAAGTCGGCCTCCTCGGGTGTCAGGGGCTCCAGCGCTGCGTCCACTTGCTGGGCGGCCTGCATCAACAGGGCTTCCTGGTAAGTGCAGGCGGTGTTGTTCGGGTCGCTCAACACGATGATCGAGCCGGCTTTAACTGCGCCTCTATTGGGGTTGAGCCCCTGGAATTTGCCCATGACGGTGGGGTTGCGCTCGGGAAAAAGGACCGCCTCCAACGCTTCGCGGGTCATGCTTTTGGGGACTACGTAGAACCCCGGTTCCTGGGGCTCAACGCTGTTGAATACGGCTGGGGCGCGATTGCCTGGAGGCGCAAAGCTCGATGAGGTCGGCTCTACCGGTCGGTGGGTAACGGGCGGCGCAGTAGGTTCGGCGGTGCGCCGGGCCGCTCGCGGTACTGTGCCTGGATTGGTGTAGCTCGCCCTGTACACAGAGGGAATCAACTGCGCTCGGCAGGGGCAACTGCTGAAACTGTCCAGTGTGCCAGCCACCTGTTTTCCATGACTTGAGATGTGCGATACGCCGCCGATGATCTGATAGGTTTTCCCGTCTTTCCCACACGTGACTTCGCCCCCTTCGCGGGCGTGCAGCAGGCCGTAAATATTTACTCTTGCATCACCATCCAGAACTGTCCCGCCGCAGGTGGTTTTATCACCTTGCCCAATAAAATAACCTTTATTCATTGTTGTTCTCCATTGTGTGCGGCCGGGTAAGTGGTATTGCGATCGACAATTGGTTTTTGTATGGGTGGTTAGTTGATGCCTACTAACTAGCGAGCATAAATTCGCGTGTGGCCAGGTCTGGGTACGCTTTCGTGTAATGTAAGTAATGCTCGGTTGTGTGGTGTATTTATTGTTTCGTTAGTATGATGGGGTGCGCGATACATCAACGCAATTCATCTAACATAAGGAGGTGCAAGTTTTAAGTAAAGTAAGATGTTTCCGAAGTTTAACTTGTAAGGTTCTGAAGGAATAATTCCATCTGGTTAAATGGCGAGACTAATACTGCGTATAGACGGCAGTTACGTTGGTACTGCACCGGGCGAAGGTCTTCCAGCGCACCACTTAACTTGGCCAATGCCAACCCCGTCGGAGCCGGCTTGCCGGCGAGCAGCCGACGCCGCGTAAATCCCTTATGCGAAGGCGGAACCCTGAACTAAGCTCACAGTCGCATACACACTGGCACGTCGGTATCACGCAAAAGGAGTCTGCATGGGCGGTCCCACCTCAACAGTTATATGTGGCGTTGCCCTGCTGGCATTGCTGAGCGGCTGCGGCCAGGAAAAACCTGAGCCCAAGGCCCGCTCCAGGGTGTTTGTGCAAACCGTGCAGCCGACCGACTTCGCAGCGGCCGTGACCCTCACGGGGGATATCCAGGCGCGGGTGCAGACCGATTTGTCGTTTCGCGTGGGCGGCAAGATTATCCAGCGCATGGTCGATGTCGGTGACCGTGTGACGGCCCGGCAAGTGCTGGCCAGGCTCGATCCCAAGGATTTGCAGACCAATGTCGATTCCGCCCAGGCCCAGGTGGTGGCGGAGCAGGCGCGGGTCAAACAGACGGCGGCGGCCTTTGTGCGTCAGGAAAAACTCCTGCCCAAGGGCTACACCAGCCGCAGCGAATATGACGCCGCCCAGGCCGCGTTGCGCAGTAGCCAAAGTGCCCTGGCTGCCGCGCAGGCGCAGTTGGCCAATGCCCGGGAGCAGTTGGGCTATACCGCGTTGATCGCCGACGCGCCGGGGGTGATTACCGCGCGCCAGGCCGAAGTCGGCCAGGTGGTGCAGGCCACCGTGCCGATTTTCAGCCTGGCCCGTGATGGCGAGCGCGACGCTGTGTTCAACGTCTACGAATCGCTGCTGGCGGAGCCGCCGCCGGATGCGCCGATTACCGTCAGCCTGCTGGATAACCCGAGCATCAAGGCCGTGGGCCGGGTGCGGGAAGTCACCCCGGCCGTCGCTGCCAACAGCGGCACGGTGCAGGTGAAGATCGCCCTGGATGCCTTGCCCAAGGGCATGCAACTGGGCTCGGTGGTCAGCGCCACGGCCAACGGACAAGCCAAGGCCAGTATCGAATTGCCCTGGGCCGCACTGACCAAGGATCTCAACGAGCCCGCCGTGTGGCGGGTGGATAGCGACGGCAAGGCGCAATTGCACAAGGTCACTGTCGCGCGCTATCTGACCGGCAAAGTGATCATCAGTGAAGGCCTCAAGGGCGGCGAAAAAGTCGTGGTGGCCGGTGGGCAGTTGCTGCACCCAGGCATGCTGGTGGAGATCGCCCAGGCGCCGGCCCCGGCCAAGGGTGTGCAGCCATGAAGCGCCTGACGCTGATCCTCGCCAGCAGCCTGTTGCTGATCGCCTGTTCCAAGGAAGCCCCTGCGCCGGAGCCTGTAAGGCCGGTGCTCTGGGTCGAGGTGAAAGCCGAAGGCCAGGAACACCTCGGCCGCTTTGCCGGCAGCATCCAGGCGCGCTATGAAAGCAACCTGGGCTTCCGGGTGCCAGGGCGCATTGCACGGCGTGCGGTAGACGTGGGTACGGAAGTCGGCAAGGGCGCCTTGCTGGCGGTACTCGACCCCACCGACCAGCAGAACCAGTTGCGCGCCGCCCAGGGCGACCTGGCACGGATCCAGGCGCAATTTATCAATGCCCAGGCCAATGCCCGCCGCCAGTTGGAACTGTTCAACCGTGGCGTCGGCGCCCAGGCGCAACTGGACATTGCCCAGACTGACCTGAAAACCACCCAGGCCTCCCTCGACCAGGCCAAGGCGTCGGTGGACCAGGCCAGGGATCAGCTCAACTACGCCGAGTTGCGCACCGACCACGGCGGCATCGTCACCGCCTGGAATGCCGAAGCCGGGCAAGTGGTGAGTGCCGGCCAGCAGGTGGTGACGCTGGCCCGCCCGGATATCAAGGAAGCGGTGATCGACCTGCCTGCGGGCCTCGCCGAGCGCCTGCCCAGCGATGTGGTGTTCCTGGTGGCCAGCCAGTTGGACCCCAGCATCAACACCACCGCCACCGTGCGCGAAATCGAGCCCCAGGCCCAAAGCGCAACCCGTACCCGTCGCGCGCGCCTGACCCTGGCCCAGACGCCCCCGGCGTTCCTCCTGGGCACGGCGATCAGCGTGACCCTGAGTTCGGCCATCGCCCCGCGTATCGAACTGCCCGCCAGCGCGGTGCAGGACGTCGAGGGTCAGACCCGCATCTGGGTCATCGACAGGCAGCAGCAGACCGTACAACCCCGCGAGGTGACCCTGGTCAGCCGTGATGCCAGCCATGTTGTGCTCAACGGTGGGGTGCAGCCTGGCGAGCGTGTGGTCAGCGCCGGCGTCAACAGCCTCAAACCCGGACAAAAAGTCAAAACCGACGAGGACAGCCCGCGATGAAAGGGAGCTTCAACTTATCCGACTGGGCGCTCAAGCATCAGTCCTTCGTCTGGTACCTGATGTTCGTCGCGTTGCTGATGGGCGTATTTTCCTACATGAATCTGGGGCGCGAGGAAGATCCGTCCTTCACCATCAAGACCATGGTGATCCAGACCCGATGGCCGGGCGCGACCCAGGAAGAAACCCTCAAGCAGGTCACTGACCGCATCGAGAAAAAGCTTGAGGAACTGGACTCCCTCGACTACGTGAAAAGCTACACCCGGCCTGGTGAATCCACAGTCTTCGTGTTCCTCAAGGACACCACCAGCGCCAAGGCGATCCCCGAGATCTGGTACCAGGTGCGCAAGAAGATCGACGACATCCGGGGCACCTTCCCCCAAGGGTTGCAGGGGCCGTCGTTCAATGACGAGTTCGGTGACGTGTTTGGCTCGGTGTATGCCTTTACCGCCGATGGCATGTCGATGCGCCAACTGCGTGATTACGTCGAGCAGGTGCGCGCAGAAATCCGCGCCGTGCCGGGGTTGGGCAAGGTCGAGATGATCGGCCAGCAGGATGAAGTGATTTACCTGAATTTTTCCACGCGCAAACTCGCCGCCCTGGGGATTGACCAGCGCCAGGTGGTGCAGAGCCTGCAATCGCAGAACGCGGTGACCCCGGCCGGCGTGATCGAGGCCGGGCCGGAGCGCATTTCGGTGCGCACCTCCGGGCAATTCGCCTCGGAAAAGGACCTGGCCGACGTCAATCTGCGCCTCAATGACCGCTTCTACCGCCTGGCGGATATCGCTGATATCAGCCGTGGCTATGTGGATCCGGCGCGCCCGATGTTTCGCTTCAACGGCCAGCCGGCCATCGGCCTGGCCATCGCCATGCAAAAGGGCGGCAATATCCAGGCCTTCGGCAAGGCGCTGCACCAGCGCATGGACGAGCTGACGGCTGACCTGCCGGTGGGCATCGGCGTGCACAAGGTGTCGGACCAGGCTGAAGTGGTGGAAGAGGCTGTCGGTGGCTTCACCAGTGCGCTGTTCGAGGCGGTGATCATCGTGCTGGTGGTGAGCTTTATCAGCCTGGGCCTGCGTGCCGGGCTGGTGGTGGCGTGCTCGATTCCGCTGGTGCTGGCGCTGGTATTTGTATTTATGGAGTACAGCGGTATCACCATGCAGCGGGTGTCACTGGGCGCGTTGATCATCGCCCTCGGCCTGCTGGTGGATGACGCGATGATCACTGTGGAAATGATGATCACCCGCCTGGAAAAAGGCGAGACCCTGGAGCAGGCCGCGACCTTTGCCTACACCTCCACCGCGTTCCCGATGCTCACCGGTACCCTGGTGACCGTGGCCGGGTTTGTGCCGATTGGCCTCAACGCCAGCTCGGCCGGCGAATACACCTTCACCCTGTTTGCAGTGATTGCGGTGGCGATGCTGGTGTCGTGGGTGGTGGCCGTGCTGTTTGCGCCGGTGATTGGCGTGCATATCCTCAGCAGCAAGGTCAAACCCCACAGTGACGAGCCAGGGCGGGTCGGGCGGGTGTTCAACGCCGGCATGCTCTGGGCCATGCGCAATCGCTGGTGGGCCATTGGCCTGACGATACTGTTGTTCGTGGCCTCGGTGTTTTCCATGCAGTTTGTGCAGAACCAGTTTTTCCCATCGTCGGATCGCCCGGAGATCCTCGTCGACCTCAACCTGCCGCAAAACGCCTCGATCAATGAAACCCGCAAGGCCGTGGACCGGCTGGAGGCAATCATCAAGGACGACCCGGATATCGCCCGCTGGAGCACCTACATCGGCCAGGGGGCGATCCGTTTCTACCTGCCCCTGGACCAGCAACTGGAGAACCCGTACTACGCGCAGTTGGTGATCGTCAGCAAGGGCCTGGAGGAGCGCAGCGCACTGATCGAGCGCCTGCAAAAACAGTTGCGTGATGATTTCGTGGGCATCGGCAGCTTTGTCCAGCCCCTGGAAATGGGCCCGCCGGTAGGGCGACCGATCCAGTACCGGGTGTCGGGCAACGATATCGACCAGGTGCGCAAACACGCCATCGAACTGGCGACGTTGCTGGATAAAAACACGCACCTGGGTGAAATCATCTACGACTGGAACGAGCCGGGCAAAGTGCTGCGGGTCGATATCGCCCAGGACAAGGCGCGCCAACTCGGGCTGTCGTCCGAAGACGTGGCCCAGTTGATGAACAGCGTGGTCAGCGGCTCGGCGGTGACCCAGGTGCATGACGATATCTACCTGATCAACGTGGTCGGCCGCGCCGAAGACGCCGAGCGCGGTACCCCGGAAACCTTGCAGAACCTGCAGATCGTCACCCCCAGCGGCACCTCGATCCCGCTGCTGGCCTTTGCCACCGTGCGCTACGAGTTGGAGCAGCCGCTGGTGTGGCGCCGCGATCGCAAGCCGACCATCACCATCAAGGCCGCGGTGCGCGACGAGATGCAGCCGACCGACCTGGTCAAGCAGCTCAAGCCGCAAATCGACACGTTCAGCGCCGGCTTACCGGTAGGCTACAAGGTGGCGACCGGCGGCACCGTGGAAGAAAGCGGCAAGGCCCAGGGCCCGATTGCCAGCGTGGTGCCGTTGATGCTGTTTTTGATGGCGACCTTCCTGATGATCCAACTGCACAGCGTGCAGAAGATGTTCCTGGTGGCCAGCGTGGCGCCGCTGGGGTTGATCGGCGTGGTGCTGGCGCTGATTCCCACGGGCACGCCCATGGGCTTTGTGGCGATCCTGGGGATTCTGGCGCTGATCGGCATCATCATCCGTAACTCGGTGATCCTGGTGACCCAGATCGATGCCTATGAGCAAGAGGGCTATACGCCGTGGGATGCGGTGGTGCAGGCCACCGAGCACCGGCGCCGGCCGATCCTGCTGACAGCGGCGGCGGCCAGCCTGGGCATGATCCCCATCGCCCGGGAAGTGTTCTGGGGGCCGATGGCCTACGCGATGATCGGCGGCATCATCATCGCCACCTTGCTGACGCTGCTGTTTTTACCGGCGCTGTATGTGGCCTGGTACAAAATCCGCGAGCCATTGTAGGAGCGTCAGCTCAGGCACCACGGGCTTTAAGCCTTGCGCCACACACTGGCCAACCAGGGCTGCTGCTCACGCGGCAGCCCTGCCGGGCGATAGTAGTGCTCCAGTTCCACAAACCCAGCAGCAGTCAGCAGTTCTTGCCAGGCCTCAAGATCGTGGTACGAGGCATACCGCGGCCCGTTCCAGCCCTCCTGGTTTTCCCCCCTGGGGTTGGAGCTGAACAACACCCCACCCGGCTTCAACGCTCCATGCAATTGCCTGAGAATGCGCGGCAGTTCCTGCTTGGGAATATGAAACAGCACCGCATTGGCAAAGATCCCATCGAACCGCCCGGCCGGCAGCTCCAGCTTGAGGAAGTCCTGGCACAGCACCTCGCAGCCGCTGTCCTGGCGTGCCATCTGTGCAAAACGCTCGGCGCCATCGAGCCCCACCGCGATATGCCCAAGCCGGGTAAACGTCTGCAAATCGCGCCCTGGCCCACAGCCAAAATCCAGCACGGTAAACGGCGCCTGCGCCTGGATATGCCGCAGCAGCGCGTCGATGTTCTGGCTTACATCATGGTCGCGGGTGCCTTCGCGAAAATCCTCGGCCACTTGGTTGTAGTGGCCCAGGGTCGTGGAGGTGATCTGGTCGAGGTCGTCGGGGGCGAGTTTCATGGCAGTCGGCACCTGAAAAGAGAGATGCCGACTATACCTCAGCGTTTGTTCAGCCCGCGCGCCAGGCGATCACCGCCCAGTTGGATCACGGCCACCAGCAGTACCAGCAACACAATCACCGTCAGCATGATCTGGCTGTCGAAACGCTGGTAACCGTAGCGGTAGGCAATATCCCCCAGGCCACCGGCGCCAATTGCCCCGGCCATGGCCGACGAGTTGATCATGGTCACCAGGGTGATGGTGAACCCGCCGACAATCCCCGGCAGCGCTTCGGGCAACAGCACATGCCAGACGATATGCCAGCGTCGGCAGCCCATGGCCTGGGCGGCTTCGATCAAGCCATGGTCGACTTCACGCAGGCTGACTTCGGCGATCCGCGCAAAGAACGGTGTGGCGGCGATGGTCAGCGGTACCACGGCGGCCCATACGCCGTAGGTGGTGCCAACGATAAGGCGGGTGAAGGGGATCAGTGCCACCATCAGAATCAGGAACGGGATGGAGCGGAACAGATTGACGAACGCCCCCAGCACCCGGTTCAACACCGGTGCCTGATAGATCCCGCCTTTGTCGCTGGTGACCAGGAACACCGCCAGTGGGATACCCGCCAGCAGCGCGATCAGCGACGACACACCCACCATCAACAAGGTGTCGATGGCGCCCTGCAATAAACGATCAAACCACATAGCCCAGCACCTCCACGTGTTGTGCCCAGCGCGCGGCACGGGTGCGCAGGGCGTCGGCATCCAGGGGCGAGCCAGTCACCGCCAGTAGCAGTTGGCCCAGGGCGTGGCCCTGAATGCGCTCGACCCCACCTTGCAGCAGTTGCACACGCCCACCCAAGGCGCTGAACAGCGCGGCGAGGTCCGGCTCATCCGCGCTGGCGCCGGTAAACCGCAGGCGCAGTACCACCGCCGCTTGCGCCAGCGGCGGCGTGGCCTGCAAGCGTTTTTGCAGCTCATCGGGCAGGCCATGTTGCAGGGGCGCCAGCAGGGTCTTGCTGACCTCATGCCGAGGGTTGCCAAACACTTCCCACACCGGGCCTTGCTCGACGATCCGTCCGTGTTCCAGCACCACCACGCGGTCGCAGATTTCGCGGATCACCGCCATCTCATGGGTAATCAGCACGATGGTCAGGCCCAGGCGCTGGTTGATCTGGCGCAACAGGCCGAGGATCGATTGGGTAGTCTCCGGGTCCAGGGCCGAGGTGGCTTCGTCGCACAGCAGGATCTGTGGGTCGTGCACCAGCGAGCGGGCGATGCCCACCCGTTGCTTCTGCCCACCGGACAATTGCGCCGGGTACGCCTTGTGCTTGTCCTGCAAACCCACCAGCTCCAGCAGCTCACGGACCTTTTGCTCGCGTTGTGGCTTGGGCACACCGGCGACTTTCAGCGGCAGTTCGACGTTCTGCCACACGGTCTTGGCCGACATCAGGTTGAAGTGCTGGAAGATCATGCCAATGCGCCGCCGCAGGGCCACCAGACGGTCTTCGTCGAAGTCGCCGATATCCACCTGGTCGATCAGCACCCTGCCGCTGCTGGGTTGCTCCAGGCGGTTGATGGTGCGGATCAGCGACGACTTGCCGGCACCGCTGCGACCGATGATGCCGAACACTTCGCCGCGCTGGATCGCCAGGTCGATGCCTTGCAGCGCGTGTACCGTGCCGTCATAGGTTTTGCCCAGGTTGATAAAACGCACATGGGCATGGTTCAAGTCAGGATGCAGCGCTGTCTGTCGGGCGTCCCGGGGCCGTGTGCCCAGGTCGCGCAGCTGGCTGTTGGCGACGCTCATGTTCAGCCTTCCCAGCCGACTTGATAGAGCGTGCCCAGGGACTTATCCAGGGCCGCGCGCACCACCGGCGAATGTTGGTAGATCTCGACGAACTTGATCACCCGTGGATCAGTGGTGCCTTTGGGTTGGGTCACGAACTGGATCACGTATTCGGGGTGGTCGAGCCCGTCGAACAGCAGCGCCGACTCGGCATTGAAGGTCTTGGACAGGCGAATATAGGCCGGGTAGCCCTGCACCAGGTCAGCGTCGTCATAGGCGCGCACCAACTGCACCGCTTCGACTTGCAGGATCTTGAGCTTTTTCGGGTTGGTGACGATGTCTTCTTCGGTGGCCTTGTAGCCCACGCCCGGCTTGAGGGTGATCAGGCCTGCCTTGGCCAGCAGTTGCAGGCCGCGCCCGCTATTGATCGGATCGTTGGCGATGGCCACGCTGGCGCCCTGTGGCAGCTCATTGAAGCTTTTGTATTTTTTCGAATAGAGGCCGACGTTATTGATGATCCCGGGCTTGAACGGCACCAGGTCAAAACCGGCGGCGGCCTTGGCGTTTTCCAGGAAGGGAATGTGCTGGAAGTAGTTCACGTCGATATCGCCGGCGGCGAGGCTGACATTGGGTGCGATCCAGTCGGTGAACTCCACCAGCTCGACGTTCAGGCCCTGTTTTCCAGCCTCTTGCACGGCGGCTTCCAGGGGAATGGCGAAGGCCGCCGTGGTGCCGACTTTCAGTGGCGCATCGGCGGCAAACACCGCCGAGCTGAGCAGGCCGAGGGCCAGGGCCAGTGCTTTGACTGGGTGGGAGAGCTGTGTTTTTTTCATGGTCGATTTCCAGTCGTAACGTGTAGGTATGGGCAATAAAAATCTAAATGCGGGAGCGGGCTTGCTCGCTCCCACATTTTTGGGTTAGTGGCGGTAGGTGGAACCGGTGTGTTGTTCGGGTAAGCGGGCGCCGGCGTGGAACACTTTTTCCCGCAGTGTCCCGGTCTCATAGGCGGTCTTGTACAACCCTCGCCGTTGCAACTCGGGAATCACCAGCTCGATAAAATCCACATAGCTTTGCGGCGTAACAAGGCGCGTCAGGTTGAAGCCATCCAGGCCGGTCTCACTGATCCAGGACTCCAACTCATCCGCCACCTGCACAGGCGAACCCACCAGGGTGATATAGCGCCCGCCCAAGGCGTGCTGCTCCAACAACGTGCGACGGGTCCAATCGTTGTTCTGCAGGGCCTTGGTGGCTGACTGTATCGCGTTGCTCTTCACGTACTGGATCGGTTCATCCAGTTCGTACTGCGAGAAGTCGATGGCGGTGGATGCGCTGAAGTGCGCCACCCCGGCTTCGGCGCTGGCGTAGCTCAGGTACTCGGCATGCTTGGTCCAGGCCAACTCTTCGGTGGCGTCGACAATCACGTTGAGGCCCATGAACACCTTGATATCGTCCGGGGTGCGCCCGGCCTCGACCGCACTGGCGCGGACCTTGTCCACTTGTCCCTTGGTCGCGGCCTTGTTCTGCCCGCTGATAAACACGCACTCGGCATGGCGCCCGGCGAACAGCAGGCCGCGCTCCGAACTGCCGGCCTGGAACAGCACTGGCGTGCGCTGCGGCGACGGCTCGCACAGGTGATAGCCCTCCACCTGATAGAACTCGCCATGGTGCTCGACCTTGTGCACCTTGCCCGGCTGGGCATAGATCCGCTGCTGCGGGTCGTTGAGCACCGCGTCGTCTTCCCAACTGCCTTCCCAGAGTTTGTAGAGCACCTGCAGGTACTCGTCGGCCTGGTCGTAGCGCCGGTCATGTTCGACCTGCTCGGTGAGGCCCATGGCCTTGGCGGCGCTGTCCAGATAGCCGGTGACGATGTTCCAGCCCACCCGACCACGGCTCAGGTGATCGAGGGTGGACATACGCCGGGCGAACAGATAGGGCGGCTCGTAGGTCAGGTTGGCCGTCAGGCCGAAGCCCAGGTTGCGGGTGACGGCGGCCATGGCCGAGACCAGCAGCAACGGGTCGTTGACCGGCAGTTGGATCGACTCCTTGAGTGGCACGTCGACCGAGCCTTGATAGACGTCATACACGCCAACGATATCGGCGATGAACAACCCGTCGAACAGGCCGCGCTCCAGCAGTTGTGCCAGTTCAGTCCAGTATTCGATGCGCTTGTATTGGGTCGAAGTATCCTGTGGATGGGTCCACAGGCCATGGTTGATATGCCCGATGCAGTTCATGTTGAAGGCATTGAGCAGGATCTTTTTCTTTGGCATCAGAGGGTACCCCGCAGGGGCGGGTTTTCATCGTTGAGGTAGTAATTGCCCACCGCAAAGTACTTCCAGCGCACCGGGTCGTGCAGGGTATGCACCCGGGCGTTGCGCCAGTGGCGGTCCAGGCCGTGTTCGGCAAGGGTGGCCTGGCTGCCGGCCAGTTCGAACAGGGTGCTGCCGGCGGCCAGGGAAATTTCGGTGCTCAAGGCGCGTGCTTCTGCCACGGCAATCGACGCCGCCGCGACGGTTTGCGCGTTGCTGTCGGCCTGGGCGCGGTCGAGGAATTCGCCGGCACGCTCCAGCAAGGCTTCGGCGGCGTGCAGGCGGATGCTCAGGTGGCCGAAGCTTTTCAGGGTCAGCGGGTCTTCGCTGGCCTTGTCATTACCTGAGTCGATCCATGGGCGGGTCTTGGTGCGCACAAAATGCAAGGCGTCTTCAAAGGCGGCGCGGGCGATACCGGTGTCGATGGCCGCGTGGAGGATCTGGGCCAGGGGCCCCACGGTGGTCGGGCGCTCGAAGGCGCTCTGGAACGGGATCACGTCCTCGGCGGCGACCCACACATGGTCGAGCACCACCGAACCGCTGCCGGTGGTGCGCTGGCCAAAGCCACTCCAGTCGTCGATCACCGTCAGGCCCTGGCTGTCGCGCGGGATAAAGGCCAGTTGCTGCACGCCGTGCTCATCCACCGCGGAAGTGGGGATGCGCTGGGCATAGATCGCGCCGGTGGCGTAGAACTTGCGGCCGCTGATGCGAAATCCGCCGGCGTCGCGGGAGATTTTCGTCACGCGGTCATGGGCGGTCTTGGTGCCCAGTTCCGCCAGGGCATTGCCAAAGCGCTGGCCGGCCAGAACCTCGGCGTACAGGCGCTGTTGCTGCGCCGCGCTGCCATTTACGCGCAGTACTTCCAGGGCATAGAAATGGTTCTGCGGGATCTGCCCCAGTGACGCATCGGCCTGGGCGATCAGGGCGATGACCTTGGCCAGGGTGACGTTGGATACACCGGCGCCGCCGTAGGCCTTGGGTACGCTGATGCCCCACAGGCCGGAACGGGAAAAGGCTTCCAGTTCCGCGAGTGGCAGGCGGCGTTCGCGGTCGCGCAGGGCGCTGTCGCGGCGTAAGTCTTCGGCCAGGTCGCTGGCGACAATCAGGGCTTGTTCATCGCTGGTGATGACCGCGACAGGTTGGGAAAGCGTCATGTTTTTCTCCAGATGTCTGGTCGTCAGATCCAGGAATGCCGGGCCGGCAATGTTCCATTGAGGTGCCAGGCGCCCACCGCGTGATACTTCCAGCGCACCGGGTCGTGAAGGGTGTGCACCCGTGCGTTGCGCCAGTGGCGGTCGAGGTTGAATTCGGCGAGGGTGGCGCGGCTGCCGGCCAGCTCAAAGAGCTTCTCGCTGACTTGCAGCGAGACTTCGGTGGTCAGCACCTTGGCCTGTGCCACGGCAATCGAGGCCCGTGCGGCGGAGTGCTCGGTGATGGGCGCGGCGCTGACCTGGTCCAGCACTTGGCCGGCCTTGCGCAGCAGCGCTTCGGCGGCGTGCAGTTCGATTTTCAGTTTGCCGATATCGGCGATCACGTAGAGGTCGTCGCTGGCACGCTCGACCTTGGCGTCGATCCATGGCCGTGCACGTTCACGGACAAAGCGGATGGTGTCGTCGAGGGCGCCGCGGGCGATGCCGGCGTCGATAGCGGCCTGAATCAATTGCGAGACCGCGCCCTGGATGCCCGGAGCCTGCCCCAGGCGCCAGGTCGGAACCACCAGGTCAGCGTCCACCGGCACGTTGTTCAGCAGTACGGTGCCGCTGGCGGTGGTGCGTTGGCCAAAGCCCGACCAGTCGTCGACGATGCGCAGTCCCGGTGTACCGCGTCGCACAAAAGCCATGACCTGGCGGCCCTCGTCGTCCAGAGCCTTGACCGCGACCCAATGGGCAAACAGTGCACCTGTGGAGTAGAACTTCTGGCCGTTGATGACAAAACCGTCACCCTCGGCGCTGATCCGTGCCTTCACGTCCAACGTGTTTTTTGTTTCACGATGACTCCAGTACCGCAATTCGCTGGACTACGCCAAGGCTCGATACAGCAGGTTTATCAATCACTTAGGCGAGTTCAACATATGCCGGTGCTTTCCGAAACCTGACCCGGCTTCCCCTCGCGTGGCTCCCATGCGGCTCTTGGAAACCGGGCTTTCTGAGGAGTCATCATGGCAAAGATCAAGCTCACCAAGTCCGCAGTCGATGCGGCGCAACCCCAGGCCAAGGCCGTCGAACTGCGGGATACCGTGGTACCCGGTTTCCTGTGCAAGATCACCCCGGCGGGCCGCAAGGTGTTCATGCTCCAGTACCGCACCAATGCCGGCGAGCGCCGTAAGCCCGCCTTGGGTCAGTACGGGGAACTGACCGTCGATCAGGCGCGCACGATGGCGCAGGAGTGGCTGGCCGAGGTGCGCAAGGGCGGTGACCCCAGCGCGGCCAAGAACGCTGCCCGAAAGGCGCCGATCATGAAGGAGTTCTGCCACACTTTCATGGAGGACTACTCCAAGCAACGCAACAAGCCCAGCACGCAGCGCGGCTATCAGGGCGTCATCGACCGCTGCATCATCCCGATCATGGGGCGGATGAAGGTGCAGGACGTGAAGCGCCCAGACGTGGCAGCACTGATGAAGAAGCTGGCCTACAAGCAGGCCGAGGCGAATCGCACCTTCGGCGTGCTGCGCAAGATGTTCAACTTGGCCGAAGTATGGGGCCTACGCCCAGACGGCACGAATCCGTGCCGCCACGTCCCGATGTACCCACCGGGGAAGGAAACCCGGCTCATCGTGGACGAGGAACTGGTGCGGATCTTTCGCCATCTGGAGCATCTGGAGGCCGAAGGGTTGGAGAGCTACGTCATCCCGCTGGCGATCCGCCTGCAATTCGAGTTCGCGGCCCGCCGCTCCGAAATCTGCCCGTTGGAATGGGACTGGATTGATCTGGAAAAGCGCCGTGTGGTCTGGCCCGACAGTAAGACCGGCGGGATTTCCAAGCCCATGAGCGAGGAAGCCTATCGGCTACTGTCCTCGGCGCCACGCCAGGATGGTTGCCCCTACGTCCTGCCGTCGCCGAACGACCCGACCCGCCACATGACCCACGGTGAGCATTATGGTGGCTGGACGCGGGTGCTCAAGGCCGCTGGCGTGCCGCACGTTGGCACGCATGGTATCCGCCACCGGGCGACCACCGATATTGCCAACTCGGGCGTGCCGACCAAGGTGGGCATGAAGCTCACAGGTCATAAGACCGTGGCGATGTTTATGCACTATGTTCATACCGAGGACAAGCCGGTGCGGGATGCGGCCGAACTGGTGGCGAATCGGCGGCTGGCGATCACCGGGGCGTCCCGTTCTATGGAGGTGACAGCATGACAAGGAAGACGCCCGTGGCAACGCGGAAACCTGCAGCCTTACCTGCCGGTTATGCCGGCATCCACGGCGGCATCGTGGAGTTGCTGGATGCGGCGCGCCAGGCAGCGGCGCGCAGTGTCAACGCACTGATGACAGCCAGCTATTGGGAGATTGGCCGCAGGATCGTCGAGGCCGAGCAGAAAGGCAGGCGACGGGCCGGTTACGGCGAGCAGTTGATGGAGCGCTTGTCCGCCGACTTGACGGCCCGATTCGGGCGCGGGTTCGGTGTCAACAACCTGGAGAGCATGCGGCGTTTCTTCCTCGCATACCCCCAGCCCGAGATTTCCCAGACAGTGTCTGGGAAATTGGGAAATGAGTCGCCTGCCGAGAAATCCCAGGCAGTGTCTCGGAAATTCGACCTCTCCGCACTGGCCCAGGTCTTCACCTTGCCGTGGTCGGCCTATGTCCGGCTACTGTCGGTGAAAGATGACCATGCCCGCCGGTTCTACGAGGTCGAAGCGCTGCGCGGTGGCTGGAGTGTGCGCCAGCTCGACCGGCAGATCGGCAGCCAGTTCTACGAGCGCACAGCCTTGTCGAAGGACAAAGCGGCGATGCTGGTCAAGGGTTCGGTGGCCAGGCCCGAGGATGCCGTCACGCCCAACGACGCCATCAAAGACCCGTATGTGCTGGAGTTCCTCGACCTCAGGGACGAGTATTCGGAGTCCGATCTGGAAGCGGCCTTGATCCGGCGGCTCGAAGACTTTCTGTTGGAACTGGGGGAAGGCTTCACCTTCGTTGGGCGGCAGCGCCGGTTGCGCATCGACCAGACCTGGTATCGGGTCGATCTGCTGTTCTTCCATCGCAAGCTGCGCTGCCTGGTCATCATCGACCTGAAGCTGGGTGGCTTGACCCATGCCGATGTGGGGCAAATGCATATGTACTGCAACTATGCCAAGGAGCATTGGGCCTACCCGAACGAGAATCCGCCGGTGGGTCTGATCCTGTGTGCCGACAAGGGCCATGCTTTGGCGCGGTATGCGCTGGATGGCTTGCCAACCAAGGTGATGGCGGCGAACTACCGCACCGTGCTGCCGGATGCGGAGCTGCTACAAAAGGAGCTGGAGAACACGCGGCGTCTGCTCGAATCACGTAGACCGGCATTCCACAATACGCCCAGCGAAAACTAGGGCAGTTGCAGCGTGATGCTGCCAGGCTTAGCTAACGACGCTTGCTGCGCCCTGGCCACGGCAGCTCACCAGTTAATTCTGGTAGGCCGCTATCGTCTTCCACTCGCACGCCGAAGCGGTTTACTTCGATCTCCGGCAGGTCTTCGCCGTCAAACCATAGCAACGAAATAGTGGTGTCAGTGCGTGCGTAGTGCCTTGAAAGTTCCCAGAGATCCAGGCCCTTTTCCCAGTTGTCGAACCATACGTCCTGGGAGACTTCCCCCGTATCAGTTGTATTGTTCCCAGAGGATCTGACTCGATGAGCCACTGAGCCAGTCGGGATTACCGACCTGGGTGATATCCAGGCCCCAGCTTGTCTCAAAGACGTGGAGCGTGCTGCATACCGTACTGCGCCACGCTCCATGGTGACGAAGGCACACGGCACATCGCTGAGACTGGCGAATCTCGACGCAGCCGCGGGAAATGAAGTGCCAAACAAATCGGCCATGCGCTGGATAAGGTCCAAGGAAGGCTCTTCCTTGGGAACGACAGAAAGCCATCGCTGATAAGGCATCAGTAGTTCAGCGGCAAATGTGTCGCAGGCGATCTCGTTGGGATGCCGTTTGGCATAAGACCAGGACGGGACTTCCTCGTGACTCGATTCTAGGTCGAGCACGATATGCGCTATCTCGTGGCAAATAGTGAAACGCTGGCGTTCCTCAGTCTCTAGGGAGTTTACAGTGATTATGTGCTTCCCGTTCGGCTTGGTAATGGTATAGCCAGACTCTCCTTCGCCAAGCTCATCTTTCTTGACCTTGGCATTAGCAGCGGTCACATAGGGAGACAGGTCTTCTCGGATGTTAGAAACATCGACTTTCGCAATGAACGCGCGTGCTTTCTGTCTGACATCCGATTCGTCCATGTTCAATCGTCCTCGTCGTCGTCCTCAAGGGCCTTTTTGATCCGGGTAATCAATGTGGCGGGATCAGGCCTTGCGTTACCCCGATGCCTGACGCCGGCCGCCATCGTAAATACGTCGATACCAATAGACGAATCTTGTAGCACAAATTCGACGAGGTTCGGGTCGGCGTCCGCATGGTCAACCAGCCAAGTTACGAGTGCAGCATCTCTCTCCGTCGGCTTAAGAACCTTCAATAGCTTTTCAATCAGGTCTTGGGAGGGGTTTGTTTTTTCGCCAGTTTCGAGGCGGTAGACGTATGCATGGTCCACTGACGATAGCTGCCCAATTTCACGCAGGGAAAGGGTTCTGCGTTCGCGTAGCGTCTTGATAGCGACGCCCAAGCCTGTTTGTGGCATGAGTTCTGATCCTTGCGTTGCGGGGGAAGGCCGTAGCCCTCTGTTGCATCAACCCCACATTCAGTCGAGTCTAAAGGCGCATGTTGCGCAGGTGTTGCGCCAGCGCACATGCTCTGATACATTGTTGTCTAGCCAGACAACGGAGGCGGATTTTACGCCTGCTACGGGTTGGATTGGCTTGGTCTTCCTGTTGTCTGCATAAGCAACGTATTGTGCTACAGCGGGCGACCATTGACAACCCAGCCGGCTGGCTGGGACTTCCATAGTTCCATTGTAGGAGTGCCATCATGGCCGGAAAAAATCAGCATGTTGTTCCTCATCAAGACGGTTGGGCCGTTAAAGGCGCTGGCAACGAGCGGGCGACCTCTGTGCATGACACGCAGCAGCAAGCAATAGATGCAGCGCGGGATATTGCACGCAACCAGAAGTCCGAACTCGTCATCCATCGTCCAGATGGCCGTATCCGTAACAAGGATAGCCACGGCAACGACTCCTTTCCCCCGAAAGGTTGAGACGTCATGACTGACATCCCTACCTACCATGTGCTCGCCCTGTCAGGGGGAGGCTATCGCGGCCTTTATACGGCCACGGTTCTTGCCGAGCTTGAAGCCGTGCTGGGCCGGCCTATCGCTTCCCACTTTGATCTGATTTGTGGCACATCGGCAGGAGGGATGTTGGCTTTGGGACTGGCAGCGGAAATCCCTGCCAGCGAACTCAAAGCACTGTTCGAAGACGAAGGCAGCCGCATTTTTGGTTGCCGCAGTCTTTCAAGACGGCTTCTGGGATTCTGGCTGACTGCAAAACATGATTCGGCAGGGTTGCGGGAAGTGCTGACCGAACGTTTCCAGGGAACCACCGTAGGCGACCTGAAGCATCGTGTTCTTGTACCAGCAGTCAACTACTCGACAGGTCGCGGACAGTTTTTCAAGACACCTCATCACCCTTTCTTTGAATTTGATCACCGCATGAAGATCGTCGATGTTGCGTTGGCGACCGCTGCCGCGCCCGTCTACTTTCCGCTGGCGCGCAACGACCGCGGTGTCTTCGCGGATGGCGGACTGGTAGGTAATGCCCCCGGCCTGTTCGGATTGCATGAAGTCAACACGTTCCTGGCACCGAAACAGGATGTGCGGATTCGGGTTCTTTCCATCGGCACGATGACGATTGGTGCGACCGTCCGTGGCGGCGCTAGCCTTGACCGAGGATTCGGTAAGTGGCGCGGAGGACTCTTCGATCTGGTGATCTCCGCCCAGGAATCGTCCGTGGACTACATGCTGAGGCAGCTGTTGGGGAACAACTACTTCCAGATCGACGACAAGGCAACGCCGGATCAGAGCAAGGACGTGAAGGCGCTGGATCGGGTTTCCATTGGCGCCACGAATACGCTCAAGGATCGTGGCAACCACGCGGCCCAGCGCGCGCTTGGCGATCCTCTTTTTCAACCATTTCGGGCGCACCAGGCCGGCGCCCCCATTTTCTATCACGGCCCCAACAAGAATGTACCGGAGGCCGCATGCTGAACCTGAGCCCGCTTTTCTTTACCACTGTTGACGACGAATCCTGCATCCATGATGAGCTGGATTTGACGCCTGAACAGCGTACCAAGATCGCCAGTGCACGGACGGATGTCAGAAGCTGCCTACGCACGGGCATTCCTCGTGTGATGAGAGCTGGCGGATACACGGAAGACGTACCGCAGCCGCGCTTCTTTACGCAGGGATCGTGGGCATACAAGACGCTGAACTCGCCGGCACAACGTCCGCAGCAGGCGGATGTCGATGATGGTTGCTATCTACCAATGAGTTTCGTCTCGCAGACGCAGCGCCCCAGCACAGCGGCAACAGTTTTCTTTACTGCTGCGGAAGAGGCGTTAAGGCCGCTGGTCGAAGAAAAGGGGTGGAAGCTTGTCACTGACAAGCCGACTTGCATTCGCATTGTCATTGCTGCCTATGCCCACATTGACATCCCACTATATGCCATCCCCGATCAGGAGTTCGTGAATCTGGCCGAGGCCTCAATGAGGCGATATGGCTATGACTCGGTGATGGATGCCATTATCAAAGCGGAGCGAGATGCGTGGACGGCATTACCGCGCGACAAGGTTTTACTTGCCCATCGTGAATGCAATTGGATGCCCTCTGATCCTAGGCCTGTAAAGGAGTGGTTCCTGGGCGAAGTGGAAGCTAAGGGGGAGCAGTTCCGCCGCGTGGTTCGTTACTTGAAGGCATTCCGCGATTGGAGGTGGTCCAGCGGCGGGCCCTCTTCGATCCTGCTGATGGCCGCCGCGGCTCCGCTATTTGAAAAGCGTGATCGGCGCGACGACCTCGCGTTGCTAGATGTCGTCGCGGCACTACCGGCCCGATTGCGTGCGGGGGTGAACAACCCCGTGGATGAATCCGAATCGCTTACGGTACGGCTGGGCAAAGCCGGTGTCGAAGAAGCTGCAAAGGCGTTCGAAGAATTTGAGAAGGTGCTTCGCGGCGCAACCGACGCCAGCAGCCCTTCACAAGCTTGCATCTGGATGCAGGGCGAATTCGGCCCGCGTTTTCCGAATGAGCCGGATCGGATCAAGGTGGTATCCATCGTCGCCACCATCGCCGCCGCTCCCGCCGCCGCTGGTCCGAGCGAACTCGTCGGACGAACGAAGGCCGGATGAGCGGCGCCATAGCGGTCGCAAACGTGATCGAGGCCTTTGAGCAGCAAGGCTTCGCGTTTGTTGGCAAGACGGATGACGGCTGGTTCAAGCTGCACGGGTGTTTGAACCCACCCGGTGCGGGCAAGGGTTGTCCGTGCGAAGTCCAACTCGACCCCACATTCTTTGACTTGCCTCGCATCCGGCTGCTGGAAATCCCCTCCGAACTGCCGGCTGCGGTTCCTCATCTTGGCGCAGATGGCGGTCTTTGCTATCTCGCCAAGGGCACGGTCGTCCTGGACATCTACGATCCTGTCGGACAGTCGCTGGCATGCCTGCAACACGCGGCCGTCTTGTTCGGGCAGATCCTGAAGGGAGAGATGATCGAAGATCTCGCGGAAGAGTTCTTCGCCTACTGGCACGGTGGGCTTTGCTTCGTGGACATGCAAGGCGAGGATTTGGGGCGGCAGAACTGCATCGTCGCGCAGGCCAATGGGAATCCCTTGTGGTTCATCACCGACAACGAAGATCGAACAACAGAAAAACTGAAGTCGCTCGGCTACCAAGTCACCGATAGAACGGTGCTGACTTACCGGGTGAAGACGGGTGCTCAACCCCGTCCTCTGACCAGCCATTGGCCTCCTGAAACAGTGAGGGATATCTTGGCATGGCAAAGCGCCCTTGACCCTCGGTGCCGGCGCAAGATTCACGAACGCATCAAGGAAGGAGAAAGGAAAAAGGCCAATGGCGTTCTGATCGTCGTCGAATCCCCATTGATGACGTATGGCTTCGTGGTTCTCTATGACCGCCAACGTCCTGTGCAAAAGAGCAAGCTCGCAGATCGCAGGGATTCCAGCTATGGATTGAAGGTGATACCCATCTCAATGGTCAGAATAGATGATCGCTACCTTGCCCAGCGGAACATGCCTAAGGCAAAGACGCTTGCAGGTAAGAACCTAGCCGTCGTGGGATGCGGCACGATCGGCGGATATCTGTCGGACATGCTGGTCAAGGCCGGGGCGGGGACAGGCGGCGGAAAACTCACGTTAGTGGACTTCGACTGCCTTCTCCCGCAGAACATCGGGCGCCATCGCTTGGGATTTCCAGATCTGCTGTCTAACAAAGCCGAGGCTATGGCGAAGGAACTGAACCGCTTGGCGCCAGGGGCCGAGATTCGTTCTCTTCCCGTTGATGTCAGGCAGGCCCAGTTGGGAGAACTGAACCTTCTCATAGATGCCACCGGGGAGGAATCCCTCGGGCATTGGCTGTGCGGCCACTATCCACCACCTACGCCCATGCTTTCGGTCTGGATAGAGGGGCCGGGTACGGCTGTCCGCGCACTATTGAGAACGCACGCATCTGGTGCTTGCTACCGATGTCTTTGGCATAGCAATAGAAGAGGCGAACTCCGCTCTACAGTTGATCCTCTTCCTGCCATCTTGGCGGGGCACGGATGTGAGGGCTTATACGTGCCGTTTCCTGCCTCGGTGTCGGTGCATGCTGCCAGCCTGGGCGCAGAGATGGCGCTTGATTGGGTTAACGGCGTCCATTCCCCCGCACTTCGAACGAGGGTCATCGACCGTACCCAGCAATCTGCCACGCCCGACTGTGATCCGCTGCGGAACCCGGAATGTCCTGTATGCAATTCATGAGTTCTTGGGCCACTGGCGACAGGAGGACGCTGCTGCATTTTACGGATTCCACACTGGAGACTTTTTGCCAGCATATTCAGGTTATTGATACCGCCTGTGAAGCTGGTGGAATTCTGCTTGGTTCAGTTCATGGGGCTCACATGATTATCGATGAAGCAACGGCCCCTACGGAATATGACAAACGATTCAGATGTCTATTCGAGCGTATGCCCTTTGGTCACGAATCTATTGCCCTGGCGCGATGGACGGGGAGTAACGGGACCATCCGCTACTTGGGGGAATGGCACACTCATTCAGAGGATCATCCTCACCCTTCTGGTCTGGATAGATCGGAATGGAACCGCTTATCAGCGAAGCGTCGGGACAAGCGGCCAATGATTGCTGTCATCGTCGGACGAAAATCTCTATACGCCGAATTGGTGCCGAAATCAGGCCGAGGTTTGGTACTCGCTCCCGTGGAGTAGCGCACAATCAATCCAGTGCGTCCCGGCGTGCAGCCGTCGGGTTCACGGGCTGCGCCCCGCGCTTCGTGCCGAATCGCGGCCATTCGGCTTTGACCCCTGACGCCTTCGGCCCTGACGGGCCTGCGCGCTCCGCTTGCACAAGGGCCAGTGTGTGCAATGGGAGGGTGTAGGCGGTCTTGCTGTTCCCTTCACCGTATCACGGCGTTCTCGCCGTCAATGACTGCGCGTGCTCGCACGCTTGCGGCCTGATGGCCGTCTCCGATCCCTGACTGCTTGCGCTGCGCCGTGCTCTCCACGGTTCCGGGCAATTCCGCCCGAGCAACCGGAGCACGATCATGTCGCAACTGTCCTTTTCCTCGTTCGATTCCTCGCTGATGGTGCGTGACGCGCAGGGGCGCTACCTGCTCGCGACTGCCGAGCAGATTCTGGAGGCCGCGCGCCAGGCCATCGAGCGCAAGATGCAGCGTGGTACTTCGTTCACGTCGCCGGCGGCGGTCAAGGAGTACCTGCGCGCCAAGCTGGCCGGCTTCGAGCATGAGGTGTTCGCGGTGCTGTTCATGGACACGCAGCATCGGCTGATCGAGTACGCCGAGATGTTCCGAGGCACCATCGACGGCGCATCGGTGTATCCGCGCGAGCTGGTCAAGGAGGCGCTGCGGCTCAACGCGGCGGCGGTCATCGTGTCGCACAACCACCCGAGCGGCAATCCCGAGCCGAGCGGTGCCGACAGGACGCTGACCCAGCGGCTCAAGGAGGCGCTGGGGCTGGTGGACGTGCGCGTGCTGGATCACATCATCGTTGCAGGCACCGACACCACATCGTTTGCCGAACGTGGCCTGATCTGACGAAGGGGGCTTCGGCCCCTTTTTGCTGCGCCGTGCTACTCGGTTCCGTTGCGCTCACGCTGACGGAGGCGCTTCACGTAAGCTTCGTCCACCAGTTCGTCGGGGCCGAGATCCAGTGCGCAGTTCGCCAATGAGGCCAATGTCCGATCGGTCAGCTTGAACGCCCTTGGCAGTTGGCCGTAGTTCTCCGTGCTGTTTTCCTCGATCGAAGCGAACAGTGCCTTGAAGAAGTCGGCCTTGGAGGGACGGGTCGCCGCAGTGGCGGCGGCCGTCAGTGGGTCTGTGGCCGCCATCTCCGCCTTCTCAGCATCCGATGCCAGTTCGCGCATGAAGTCGCCCAATGAGGGCCAATACTTCAGATCGAACTGGCCCCGGAGGGCATCCAGCTTCTCTTGTACGTATGACTGGAACAGGCAGTTGTTCTGGGATGCAGCCTCGATCACGTCGCCAACGTGATAGTGGGTTTCGCTGCTGAAACCCGAGGTGTTGTGCAGATCGGTGCGTTGATCCAGCAGTTCTGCCAACTCATTCGCCTTCCTCGCGATTTGCTGATTGACGTTGGTGAGGTCGTTGCGGGCGGTGCGCGCCTTCAGCATCTTCTGTGGATTCCAGAAAGCGGCAGTGCTCAACACAAGGCCGAGAAAGACCTGGAGCGCCGGAGGCCGGGCGTGGAGCTTTCCATGCAATTCATCGTAGGCGTCTTTCAATTCGACGCCACGCGCCAGCAGGCGATCCGCGACCGCGTTCTCGCTGGGCAGGATGTGGTGCTCGATGTTGTACTGCTTTCCCTCCAGGAGGAGGTCTTCGCAGGCTTGCTGCGGATTCACGGTTTGAGACGAACTCACGGTCTGTCCTTGATGTTTTAGATGCTTCACAGCGTATTGAACCCTGCCTGATTTGTCGGTACCCGAGCGACTGTTGATGAACCGGCTCTGAGGTACCCACGCCAATGCAATCCGGGCGTCCCCGGGGAGATGGCCGGTCGCGCTGTCGTGCGCGTGGCGCATCGAGCCGCCTGCGGCGTCTCGCCCCTGACGGGCTTCCATCGTTCCCTCGCTCCGCTCGGCTGACGCCTTCGGCCCGGAATCCTCGATCCGGGCCTGCGCGCTTGCGCTTGCGTGCAGTTCAGCACACGGGGACGGCCGTTGCCATGTCCAGCCGTCTCCCCTGACTTCATCACCTTGTCCGCGACTGTAGCCCGTGTCCGCGTGCCGTCAAGGCGCGCCAGGCCGTGTCCTCGGCTGCGCCTGCGGGCCGCACCTACCTGACGCTTTTCTCCTTGACGGCCCACGTCCGTGGGCTCCTGACCGTCGCGGGCGATGAACTCAGGAAAGACGGTGGCAACAGGGCCAACCGGGTTCCTCGTGCCAACCGCACCGAACAGCCGAAAGGCTGGGCTCCGAATCTTGGAATCCGGTGTGCGGTGTGAACAGCAAACCCTTTTCGTCAGGAGAAAGATCATGCAACTCGCATCCCGTTTCGCTTCCCGTTCCCCCTCGCTGCGCAGTGACTACCCGCTGACCGATGACCAGATTCACCGCGTAGCGCCGTCCATCTTCGCGGACGCGCCGCATGAAAGCCGTTCGCAGCGGTACGCCTATATCCCCACCGCCGCAGTGCTGGCCGAGCTTCGCAAAGAAGGTTTCCAGCCCTTCATGGTGACGCAAACCCGCGTGCGCGACGAAGGCAAGCGCGAGCACACCAAACACATGCTGCGCCTACGCCATGCCAGCCAGATCAACGGCGCGGAAGCCAATGAAATCGTGTTGCTCAATTCCCATGACGGGACGAGCAGCTATCAGATGCTGGCCGGCATGTTCCGGTTCGTGTGCAGCAATGGCCTTGTGTGCGGCGACACCGTGGCCGATGTGCGCGTGCCCCACAAGGGCGACGTTTCCGGGCATGTCATCGAAGGCGCTTACGAAGTCTTGCGCGGCTTCGACCGGGTGAAGGATTCCCGCGATGCCATGCGCGCCATCACGCTCCATGACTCCGAAGCCGAAGTGTTCGCCCGTTCCGCGCTGGCCTTGAAGTACGACCCCACCGACAACAAGCCCGCGCCCATCACCGAATCGCAAATCCTGATGCCGCGCCGGTTCGACGACCGCCGCCCGGACTTGTGGAGCGTGTTCAACCGCACCCAAGAAAACCTGACCAAAGGCGGCTTGCATGGCCGCAGCGCCAACGGACGCCGCCAGCAAACCCGCCCGGTGCAGGGCATTGATTCCGATGTGCGCCTCAATCGCGCCCTCTGGATGCTGGCCGATGGCCTGCGCCAGTTGAAAGCCTGATTCCCCACGCGGCAGGGGCAGGCAGCAGCCCTTGCCGCTTTCTTCGCTGCTGCATCCCTGAACCCATAGGAGTTATCACCATGAACGCCGTTACCCAGACCGAAGCCCGCGCCCTCAACACCGCCGCCGCTATCCCGCTGGAAACCGCCGACCCGACCAAGAATCTGATTCTGGTTCCGCTGTCGCGGCTGGTGTCGCGCCCGACCGGGCGCAACGTGCGCAAGACCCCGCGCATGTCCATTCCCGAACTCGCCGCGAGCATTCAGCGTGTCGGCTTGCTGCAAAACCTCATCGTCATCGCCGCCGCCGATGGCGAGCATTACGAAGTGGTGGCCGGTGGCCGTCGCCTCGCAGCCCTCAAGTTACTGGCGAAAAAGCGCCGCATCAGCAAGGAATGGGAAGTGCCTTGCCTGCTGGTGGCCGATGGCACCGCCCGCACGGCCAGCCTGACCGAGAATGTGCAGCGCGAAGCCATGCACCCCGCCGACCAGTTCGAGGCATTCGCCGCGCTGGTGGCCGAAGGCCGACCCATCGAGGACATAGCCGCCGATTTCAGCGTGTCCCCGCTGGTGGTGCAGCGCCGCTTGAAGCTGGCGAACGTCTCGCCGCGCCTGCTGGCCGACTACCGCGCCGAAGCCGTGACGCTCGATCAGTTGATGGCCCTTGCCATCACCGACGACCACGCCGCGCAGGAAACCGCGTTCTACGACGCGCCGACGTGGCAGCGCAACCCTTCGCAATTGCGCGACCGCCTCACCGAGCGCGAGATTGACGCATACCGGCATCCGCTGGTGCATTTCGTGGGGCTGGATACCTACGGAGCCGCAGGCGGTGGTGTGCGCCGCGACCTGTTCGCGGAAGGTGACGCGGGCGTGTATCTGACCGATGCCGCGCTGCTGGAACGGCTGGCGCAAGACAAGCTGGCAGGCATCGCCGCCGAGATGAAGTCCGAAGGCTGGGCGTGGGTGGATGTCACCCCCGCCGTGACCCACGCCGACCTGCATGCCTTCCAGCGTGCCCCGAGGGAACGGCGCGAGCCGAGCAAGCGCGAAGCGCAGCGCATCGAGAAGCTGCAAACCAAGCTGCACGAACTGGCCGCAGCCGTGGATGACGCACTGGATGCCGAGGACGAGGAAAAGGCCGACGCCTTGCAGGAAGAAGGCGAAGCCGTGGGCGAGCAGTTGCAGGCGCTGGAAGATGGCTTGCAGAACTACAGCCCGACCGTGGAGGCCGCAGCCGGTGCCATCGTCACCATCGACCGCAACGGGCAGGCCGTCATTCATCGCGGGCTGCTGCGCGAAGCCGAAGCCAAGGCGCTGCGCACGCTGGAACGCTTGCGGCAGGGTTTCAGCGGCGAGGATGCCGGGAACGACGACGAAGGCGAGGACGGAGACAGCGAGGGGCAGCCCATGACCGCCGCCATGTCCGACAAGCTGGCGCAGTGGTTGAGCGCCCACCGTACCGCCGCGCTGCAAATCGAAGTCGCCCGGCATCCGCAAGTGGCGCTGGCCGCGCTGGTGCATGGCATGGTGCAGACCGTCTTGCAGGAAAGCCGCTACGGCCACGACTTGCCGCTGGGCGTGAGCCTGAAGGTGCAAGACCGACTGGAAGGCATGGCACCGGACTGGCCGGAATCGACCGCCGCCGTGGCGCTGCGCGAACTGCAACAAGTAGCTGCTGAAGGCTTGCCGCAGGACAGCGCCGAACTGTTCGCCGTGCTGCTGGCGAAACCGCAGGATGAACTGGTGCGCCTGCTGGCGGTATGCGTGGCCGTCACGGTGGACGTGGTGACGCCCCGCGCTGCACAGCACCAAGCCGGCGCCGAACTGGCGCAGGCCGTTGGGCTGGACATGGCCGCATGGTGGAAGCCTACCGATGAGGGTTATTTCCGGCATGTGCCGAAGGCCGCGATTCTGGAAGCCGTGGAGCAGTTTGCCCCGTCGCACGTCACCCGGCTGGCGAAGTTGAAGAAGGCCGACATTGCCAGCGAAGCCGAACGGCTGGCGGATGGCACAGGCTGGATGCCTGCCATCTTCGCCACCGAAGGCACGCAGAAAGCCACGCAGGCAGAACCGCAGGAGCAGGATGACGCCCCGGAGTAAGCCGAGGCAATGGCGGATGAACTCGCCGTCGCGCTGGCCGCTTGACCCGCGCCGACAGCAAGCGCCCCGGCCTCGACCGGGGCGCTTCGCTGGAAGGAGAACACCCCATGACCCGCATCCCCACCAGCCGCCCACGCATGGCGGCGATCTACGCCCCTGGCACGGTACGCGCCCGCCGCTGGCACGGCGATGGCGACGTGCGTGGCTACCGTCCGCCTTGCGGCTGGACGGCCTGCGCCGACCTGACCGACATTCACCCCATCACGGGCCGCGCCTTGCCGTGTGCCGTGTGGTGGATTGTCGAAACGAAGGAATAACCACGATCAGCCCCGCGCCCACGCCCTTCCGACCTGGGCGCGGGAGACGCAAAATCCGGGCGCGGCGGTGGCCGCGCCCGGTTTCAAGGCCCAAAGCCAGAACGCCCCTTCGCCGCCTTCGGGCAGGCGGCGAAGGGGCGGCGCACAAGCGGCCTTGTGCGCGAGAAACCTGCGAAGCCCAACAGAGCGTCGGCGCACAGCGCCGACGACATGCCGAACGCGCCCCGCCGCAAGGAGCGGGACTTGTGGGGCTACGCCCCGGCTTGCTGCGGCAGGTTGCACGAAAGCGTGCCGTCCTCGACGCTGGCGGTTCGTCGCCTGTACGTCACGAAGGACGGCTCACCGACACACCGCCCGACCCTGTATGGAGCTTCCACACCACCCCTCACGCAAGAGGCCGCCTGCTACGTCAAGGGCGCTTGCGCCCTTGTCTCCGGTGTTGTCCTTGCCCGTGTCAGGGCGCAGGCCGGTGAAGCCGTCACGCGGGGATGCCGAGTCGGCCATGTCTCCATTCGGGAGCGGGCGGCCAGTACGTCCTTGTGTTGTTGTGAATCCTGGCGGTGGCACGGCTGCGCCTTGGGCTTCATGGCCGCAACCTTCCAGCGAAAACAATTTCCCCGCCTTTGTCACTGCGTTCGGCGGCTTCCTCGCGCAACAAATTCTTTTCGCTTCCAGGCGCTCCACTGCGTTGCGCCCGCAAGCGGTGCGGCCCGCCCATCCCCCGCCTGACGGATCACAACAAGGACGCACTGGCGCGACCTTGTTCAACCCGAAAGGAGAAATCATCATGGCTAACATCGGCACCTTCACCGCAGACAAAGACGGCTTCACCGGCCAGCTTCGCACCCTGACCCTCAACGTCAAGGCCAAGCTGGTTCCCAACGACAAGGGCGAGAACGAAAGCGCCCCGGACTTCCGCCTCCAGGCGGCCGGCCACGACTTCGGCGCGGCGTGGAAGAAGACCAGCGAGGCCAGGCGGGATTACCTGTCGGTGGCCATCGACGATCCTTCGTTCCCGGCGACGGTCTATGCCCGCCTGATCGAAGGTGAGAACGGCACGCATGACCTGATCTGGTCGCGCAGCAAGCCCAAGGCGGGCTGACTGCCGCCCACCGCGCCCCGTCCATTGCGACGGGGTGCGGTGCTGCTGATCGCAGCACCGCACGCACAGGGTTTCGGCGGTTGCCTCATGCCCGGCGTGTTCAGGGCAGGCATCGCATCGGTGATGGTCGAATGTTCCGAAGCCCGCGGCAGCAGGAACAGCATGGCGTGTCGGCGCGATGCGCCGCCGGGCTTTCGAGCTGCGCCCCGTGCCGCTTTTGTCGTCACGGCCATTCGGCTTCAATCCCTCACGCCTTCGCGCCTGCGGCGCTGCGCGCTTTGCTTGCCTCCGGGGGAAAGCCCTGCGGGCTATCCCCGCCGCGCTGCGCTTGGCCACCCTTGAACACCGCCGAACCGGCTACGCCGGATCGGCCCGGCCCGCGCCTACGGCTGGGCCGCCGCTGCGAGCTGGCGTTCAGCCTCGCTCATCAGCACTGCCGTGCTGCACTCAAGCGCACCGGCGATCTTGAAGATCAGTGCCAGCGTGGGCATGTGTTCGCCACGCTCGACCTTGCCCATGTGCGAACGCTCGATGCCGGCCAGGTGCGCCAGCGATTCTTGCGCAATCCCTCGTTCCATCCGTAGCGCGCGCACCGCCGCGCCGAAGGCTTGCGCCAGGTCGGCATCAAAGGTGGTAACGCCGGCCGGTCGGCCTGGCTGAACGGATCGCTTCTGCATAGACAGAAGCGTCGAAGCGAAGGTCAATTAAAACCACGTTATATTTAACTCATTGGCGAAAAAACGCTGTTCCGTGTTTTTACGGAAATCCGCCTCTACGGTTTCCGACAGAACCGGGGAATCGCATCCGTGTCTTTCCGGCTTCCTACAATTCCGCTTCTGCGCTTGCGTGCTTCTGCGGATGCGATGGCTTGCGCATCCGTGCTTCCCCACGAAAGCACGGAGACGGTTAGGCGGTTCCGTGCTTCGACGCAGAAGCGCATCCGCGCATCCTCGGTTTCGTGGAGGTTCCGGCCATGACCTTGCCACTTGTCACCACCGACGAACGCGCCCGGCTGCTGGCCCACGGCGCGGCGCTCGCTGCCGGCCAAGGCATCGACCCGCTGCCCGTGGTGCGGCTGTTCACCCCGGACGCGCATCTAACCTGGCTGCTGGTGTCGCTCGACCCGGTGGACGGCGACACGGCCTACGGCCTGATCGACCTCGGCATCGGCATGCCTGCGCTGGGGACGGTCAAGCTCTCCGACCTGGCCGGCATCGTCGGCCCGTGCAAGCTGCCGGTGCGACGGGATCGCTATTTCCAGGCGCTGCGCCCGCTGTCGGAGTACGTCCGGTTGGCGCAGGAGAACGGCGCGATCACGGACTGATGAAAGCCAGCGCAGTCCGGCCAGCCGGGGCGCATTGTGACTATTTCAGTCTTACCCAAGACCTGCACGGTCTGGATCGGCATTTTTGCACCGAAGCGGTGCGACCATGCTGGAAACAGTCATGATCTTTGGCGCGGACTGCGCCACGGTATCCGGTGCCGCGCACCATTTCCGGGTGTCGCAGCCGTCGCATTCAGACGATTTCCGCAACGCGCAGGAGCCAAACGGTCTTGACACCGACAGTTACAGCTTAACCTTTCTTGATGACGACCTGATGGCGATTCGATAGCTCCCGCACGGCGGAACCCGTGGCGACGCGCCCCAAGCACAGGGAGGTCTCGCCATGACTGATCGCAGCGCCGAGCATTGGTATCCGACAGCGGCCTATCTCTACGTCCTGCACCTGGACGGCCCCGCGCTGGCCTGGGAGTACCTGCGCCGAAATCCCAACTACCGCCGCGACTGGCTGCGCCGTCGCCGCCGACCGGACGCAGCGCAGGCATGGGGCCTGCGCCTGCTGGAAGACCCGGCCCTGGATGCGCGCGACGCGCATCCAATCTGGTTCCCCGATCACGATGCCGTGGTGCAGCTCTACCCCGATGCCGACCCGCCACCCGAAGCCCATGCCTTCGAGTTCTGGCGCGTTCCTGGCCGCAAGCAACTGATCCACGATGGCAAGCGCCTGGTGCTGGTGTCGCACTGGCCCGGCTGCTGCCTGCGGCTCGCGCTCGGGCCGGGCCTGGAAGACGGCATGGCCTACCTCTACGCCACCCGCGCGTGCGCCACGCCCTGCGCGCGCTATCGCACCCTCGCGGCCGAGCTGGATGCACTGTCGGCCGCTCCCGTCGCCACGCCTGCGGCGGCGGCGCGCTCCCGGCCCACACCGGCCGCAGTGCTCGAACTGCACACCTTGCAGGCGCTCGACGCCACCCTGGCGGGGGCGTCCTTGCGCGAGGTGGCCGAAGGCTTGTTCGGCGCGGATGCCGTCGTGGCCGACTGGCACAAGGACAGCGCTTTGCGTGCCCGTGTGCGGCGGCTGGTGCGGCGTGGCGACGCGTTGATGCGCGGCGGCTATCGCAGTCTGGCGCAGCTTCCGCCAGTCGCATCGCAGTAAGGGGGGACGTTTTGCAGTCCCTGCAATTCGTCCCTTAGCAAGAAGCCTGAATTTCTTGAAAGTGCCTCTATCCGGCCGCGTGGTGTGGCCGAGCTTGATGGAGGTACATCCCATGCGACCCGCTCCCTTGCGGCCTGCCGCCGCTGCTGTCGCTGCGCCCGCGCAGCCCCAACGCTATCTCACCAACGACGAAGCCGCCGACTACCTGCGCCTGTCGCCGCGCACGCTGGAGAAACAGCGCGTGATCGGTGGCGGGCCGAAGTTCCGCAAGTTCGGCCGCCGCGTCATGTATGCCGTGAGCGACCTCGATGCCTGGGCCGATGCGCGCAGCTACGCGGCGACTTCCGACCCGGAATATGCCGAGCGGCATGCGGGCGACTACCGTGACGGCCGCTGATTTCTGGCTCGCCGGTGGCCATCGCCATGTCCAGCCCATCGCTGCCCCTGCGGCAGCGACCAGTGCAGCAGCGCGAACAGCTCGACCTGTTCCGTGCGCTGCCGGGCGACATGGCGCCGCGCGACAGCCAGGACTTGATGGCCTTTCCGTTCTTCTCGCTGGCGAAGTCGCGGCGCACTGCGCCGATCGACTTCCAGGCGGGCGGCATCACCATCCGCGTGGAGGGCACGCAGGAACACGGCATCGCCACGATCTGGGATGCCGACATCCTGATCTGGGCTGCCAGCCAGATCGTCGAAGCCAAGGACGCGGGCATCAAGCCATCCCGGCTGATGCAGGTGCGCCCCTACGAGATCCTGCGTTTCATCGGGCGCGGTACGTCGCTGCGCGACTACCAGCGCCTCAAGGCGGCCCTGGATCGCCTGCAATCGACCACGGTAGCCACGTCCATCCGCGAAACCACGGGAAGGCGGCTGCACCGCTTCTCGTGGATCAACGAGTGGAAGGAACTGGCCGACGCCAGCGGCACGCCGCTGGGCATCGAGCTGATCCTGCCGGACTGGTTCTACGCGGGCGTGGTGGACGCCGCCCTGGTGCTGACCATCGACCCGACGTACTTCCGGCTCACCGGCGGCATCGAGCGGTGGCTGTACCGCCTGGTGCGCAAGCATGGCGGCCGGCAGGAGCACGGCTGGCAATTCGACTTCCAGCACCTGTACCGCAAGTCGGGCAGCGTGGCGCGTTTCTACGACTTCGCCGCCGACCTGCGTGCGCTGGTGGCACGGCAGTCGTTGCCCGGCTACGTCCTGGGCATCGAGCGGATGCCCGGCGAGAAAACCGAACTGCTGACTTTCCGGCGGGTGCCGTCCACGGCACGGGGATAAGTCTGGGAAAAGCTGTTAATTCACTCGTGCTATCAGGCAACAGGAGGCTCGTGCTATCAGGCAACAAATCCTCGTGCTATCAGGCAACAAAATCGGCTGCAAACCTGCGCCAGCGTTGGATTTTTCGGCCCTCTAACATTCCTAACTTAAATTCTCTAACTTTTAGTAGAGAAGCGCTGTTTCGGTGGACAACCACCCAACGGCACCAAACCCAGAAGCGAAAGACCGGCTTTCCAACACGGAGGGCCGCGCCATGATCCTCGCTCTGCTCAACCAGAAAGGCGGCGTCGGCAAGACCACGCTCGCCACCCACATCGCGGGCGAACTGGCGCTGCGCGGCCAGCATGTCGTCCTGCTCGATGCCGACCCGCAGGGTTCATCGCTGGACTGGACGCAGCGCCGGAGCCAGCAAGGCTTGCCACGGCTGTTCAGCGCAGTGGGTCTTGCCCGCGAAACGCTGCATCAGGAAGCGCCAGAACTCGCCAAGAGGGCCGATCACGTCATCATCGACGGCCCGCCGCGCATCGCCGCCTTGGCGCGCTCCGCGCTGCTGGCGGCCGAGCGCGTGCTGATCCCGGTGCAGCGCAGCCCCTACGACCTTTGGGCCAGCTCGGAAATGGTTTCGCTGATCCGCGAAGGCCAGGTGTTCAGGCCTGCGCTGCGCGCGGCCTTCGTCATCAACCGGCGCGTCAGAACCACCATCATCGGCCGCGAGGCGCGGCAATCGCTGGCAGAACAGCCGCTGCCTGTGCTGCGCTCGGAAGTGCATCAGCGCATCGCGTTCGCCGACAGCGTGGCCGCTGGCCGGCTCGCACGCGAGACAGCGCCCGACAGCGCCGCCGCCCGCGAAATCACTGCTCTGGTGGACGAACTGCTGCGGTGGCCGACATGACAGCGCAGCAGCCACCCAACAGCAAACGCACGGGCAAGCGCGTCGGCATCGGCGCACGTCCGCCCGCGAATCCGCACGCCGAAGCGTGGATTCGCCAGGGCGACGCC
This sequence comes from Pseudomonas fluorescens, assembly GCF_000730425.1. Taxonomy (NCBI): domain Bacteria; kingdom Pseudomonadati; phylum Pseudomonadota; class Gammaproteobacteria; order Pseudomonadales; family Pseudomonadaceae; genus Pseudomonas; species Pseudomonas fluorescens. Next base: position 4,187,859 of record NZ_CP008896.1, read on the forward strand.
GATGCGCTGGGCAAAGGCGACCTCTACACCGCGCGCCTGACCCTGGACATTACGCCCGCCATGCGGGCGCGCATCAAGGTGTCGGCCTTCACGCAAGGCGTGACCGTGGCCGACTTGCTGCGCGGCCTGCTGGAGCGGGAGTTTCCCGATCACCGCAGGGAGAACACGCCATGACCACATCCGCTTCGCCGGCCGCTGGCGCGGCCACGGCTGCGCTGCCGCCGCATCCCGCAGCACTCGCCGGACAGGCCGGCAATGTTCCGCTGACGCGCGTTTCGCTGGCCTACCTCGAACATCGCTTCAAGCTCTACCTGCGCTTCGGCGAACCGGCGCGCACGCTTCCGCTCGACCGCTGGCGGCGCTGCGCGGTGTTCCTGCCGGGCGCGATGCTCTGCCGCATCCGCTGGCAGGCCAACGATTACGGCACCGTGCGCTGGCAGCTCATGGTGATGCAGACCGCCACGCCGCTCGATGCCGTGCAGCGCATCCCCGGCGTGCAGCCGGGCGCGCGTCTGCTGCTGCACACCGAAGGCGATGCCAACGTGCGCGCCGTGCTGGAGCGCATCGACGGCATCGAGGCGCTGGGCATCGCCCTCATCGACGTGTCGCCCGCATACTGGTGCACGCTGGGCAACCGTCTTGCGGCTCGCCTTGCGCTGCCCGAATACACCGCCGAGCGGCATACCGCCTCGCTGGCCGGGAAGGTGCTGCCATGACCGCCCCGACCACCACGGCCAATGCGCCTGCCGTGCCGCCGCGTCCTCGCTCACGCCTGCGCGCTCGCATCGTGCTGGCGACACTAACCGCCATCGGCTTCGCTGCGCTGGCCTGGGCGGCTTTCGTGTCGCCGCTGACGCGTCTGACCTACAACCCGTCCGACAGCGTGGCTGTCGGCTGGTATCGCATCGACCCGCTCGACCCGCGCACCGCCTCGCTGCCACGTCCGTTATCCGTGGACAGCATCGTGCTGGTGCCGCTTCCGGCTACGGCTGCCGCGCTCGCTGCGCAGCGCGGCTACCTGCCGACGCGCGTTCCGCTGCTCAAACGTGTGGGCGCGGTCGCGCCGCAACACGTCTGCATCGTCGCCGGTCAGGTACGCATCGACGGCGTGCCTTCGGCCGCCGCGCTGCCTGCCGACCGGCTGGGCCGGGCGCTGCCGTCCTTGCAGCTTTGCCGCCGCCTTGAACCGGGCGAACTGTTCCTGTTGGGCGTGACGAATCCGGCATCGTTCGACAGCCGGTATTTCGGCCCGGTCAGCGCATCCGCCGTGATCGGCATTGCGCGCCCGATCTGGCTGGAGACACGCCCATGACGGCCGCCGATTCGCTGTGCTCCGGCGTGCCATCGGGCATGTCGTTCTCGCTGTTGTTGCCGTGTCGTCGCGTTTGCCGTGCGGGTGCCAATCCAGCGAATTGGGCACCGCACGTCGCGCTGCCTTCGGCGCAGCCGTCCAACGTGCAGGCGTCTTGCCTCGAACGCTGCCGGCCTGCGGCCATTGGCGCGTTCGCCGGCGGACTGGCTGCAAGCAGCGCAGCGCCGCCGGGCCGCCGACGCCCGGAGCGACAGCGAAGGGCAAAGGCGGAAGGCAAGACAAAAGGACGCGGCACCGGGCCGCGTCGAAAGCCAGTCTGCACATGGGGGTGGCGCGGCACGGAGCGGCTTTGCCGCCGTGCCGCGTTCGGCGCGAAGGTCGCGCCAATGCAGGCATGTCCGCGTGCTTCGCACGACAGGACACGCCAGAGCTTGCAGGGAGCGCAGCCATGACCGACCGCCGCGACGACGATTTCCGCGTGCGCCCCAGCGCCCCGAAGAACCGGGGCAAGGGCCAGGGGCAGAGCTTCGTTTCCAAGGTGCTCAAACAGGCGGGCAAAGCCAGCAGCGGCAAGTCCACGGTGCGCCGTCCGGCATCGGCGAGTGGCACCGGCCAGCGGCCCGGCTCGCGCCTGGGGCGCGGCCACACGGCAGCACGCTTCGCCGGGGCGAAGCTGACGCCTATGTCGCGGCGCGCGACCATCAAGACGCTGCTGGTGAACCACCAGCGGGCCAGCCCGCAGTCGCTCGCCAAGCACCTGCGCTACATCGAGCGCGACGGCGTGGGCCGCGACGGCGAGCCGGGCCAAGCCTACGGGCCGCAGACAGACGTGGCCGATCTCGACGCCTTCAAGGAACGCTGCGCCGACGACCGGCACCATTTCCGCTTCATCCTCTCGCCCGAGGATGGCGCGGAGCTGGAAGACCTGCGCACCTACACGCGGCACCTCATGGGCCGCATGGAGGCCGACCTGGGTACGGGCCTCGATTGGGTGGCCGTGAACCACTGGAACACCGACAACCCGCACACGCACATCGTCGTGCGCGGGCGCGACGACACCGGCAAAGACCTCATCATCGCGGGCGACTACATCGCCGATGGCTTCCGCTATCGCGCCGCCGAGCTGGCGACCGAATGGCTGGGGCCGCGCACCGAACTGGAGATCCAGCAGACCTTGCAGCGTGAGGTGGAGCAAGAGCGGTGGACGAGCCTGGATCGCACCCTCAAGCGTGAGATAGGCGAGGCCGGCGGCGATGGCCTGGTGCGCGTCGAAAGGTTCAACGCCCCCCGCTTGCAGCGCCAACGCCTGATGCTAATCGGCCGCCTGCAACACTTGCAGCGCCTGGGCCTGGCCGACGAGACGCAGCCCGGCACCTGGGCCATCCATGCCGATGCGGAAAAGACATTGCGCGCGCTGGGCGAGCGCGGCGACATCATCCGCACCGTGCAGCGGGCCATGCGCGGCGAGCCGCGCGAGCTGGCCGTGTTCGAGCCGGGGGACGATGGCCGAACCATCCTCGGCCGTGTGGCCGCGAAGGGGCTGGCCGACGAGCTGCGCGACCGGGGCTATCTGGTCATCGACGGGGTGGACGGCAAGGCCCATTACGTCGCGCTCAACGCCCGCGACGAGCTGGCGAACTACCCGAGCGGCGCCGTGGTGGAGGTGAAAGGCTCGGCCGACGTGCGCGCAGCCGACAAGAACATCGCCGCGCTGGCGAGCGATGGCCTGTACCGCACTGACCATCACCTGGCGATCGGGCAGGGCCGGGCCAAGGCCGGACGCGACCCGCAAGAAGTCGTCGCCGCCCACATCCGCCGGCTGGAGGCCCTGCGTCGGGCCGGCATTGTGGAGCGCGTTGCCGAAGGGCTATGGAAGGTGCCGGACGACCTGGCCGAGCGTGGCCGCCAGTACGACGCGCAGCGCCTGGGCGGCGTGGCCGTGGAGCTGAAATCGCACTTGCCCATCGAGCGGCAGGCCCGCGTGATCGGGGCCACGTGGCTCGACCAGCAGTTGATCGGCGGCGGCTCGGGCCTGGGCGACCTGGGCTTTGGTGGCGAGGCCAAACAGGCCATGCAACAGCGCGCCGACTTCCTGGCCGAACAGGGGCTGGCCGAGCGGCGCGGGCAGCGCGTGATCCTGGCGCGCAACCTGCTGGGCACACTGCGCAACCGGGAACTGGCACAGGCCGCGAAGGGCATTGCCGCTGAAACCGGCCTGGAGCATCGCCCGGTGGCCGACGGGCAGCGCGTGGCTGGCATCTACCGGCGCAGCGTCATGCTCGCCAGCGGGCGCTACGCGATGCTGGACGACGGCATGGGATTCAGCTTGGTGCCGTGGCGGCCGGTGATCGAGCAGCGGCTGGGGCAGCATATCGCCGCCGTGGTGCGCGGTGGCGGCGTATCTTGGGAGCTTGGACGGCAGCGCGGGCCAAGTATTTCTTGAGACCCTTCATCTACTTGTCGAACGGCCGAGCGCCTTCATCAGCCCCGGCTTCTGGCTCGCAAAGGTGCCATAGAAGACCTCATTACCGATGAGCGTGATCGGAGCCACGCGCACGCCGGTTCGTGACTTGGCTTCCGCAGAAATCTTCGGGTCGGTCAGGTCGCGTTCTTCAAACACGATGCTCTGCTGGGACAGCCACTCCTTCAGCACCCGACAGTCCGGGCAGGCTGGAGTGCTATAGATGATGATGCGCGGGGTGCTGGCTTGGTTCATGGTCGTGCCTTCACTTTCCCCGAGCGGCAAGCCAGCTCTTCATCATGGCGATCTCTCCTTCCTGCGCAGAGATAACCTCCTGAGCCAACTCGCGGACCTCCGGGTCCTTGCCGTACTGCAACGCCACCTTGGCCATGTCGATCGCGCCCTGGTGATGCGGGATCATGCCGCGCATAAAGTCCACATCGGCATCGCCGCTGAAGTCAATCATCATGTCGGCGTGCATGCGGTCATTGCCGGCACGGTAGGCGGTCGTCGAGGCGTCGCCCGAGCTGCCGGTCGCCGCCTGTTGGCCGCGTTCTCCAAGCCACTTATTCATCATGGCGATCTCGCCTTCCTGCGCAGAGATAACCTCCTCAGCCAACTTGCGGACCTCCGGGTCCTTGCCGTACTGCAACGCCACCTTGGCCATGTCGATCGCGCCCTGGTGGTGCGGGATCATGCCGCGCATGAAATCGACGTCGGCGTTGCCAGTGAACTGCGCTCCCATCCCCGCGTGCATCTGGTCGTTCACGGCGCGATACGCGGTCGTGGAAGGGCTGTCATTGGCCGAGGCGCTGGAGGGCATCGCGTGCCCTTGGTGATCTCCGCTCGCATTGGCCTGCATCACTTCACCCGACGGGACCACCTTCTTCTGAACGGCCATCAGGCCGATGGCGACCACGACGGCGCCCGCAATGAACAACAGGCTGAACTTGTTGACTCTCATGAAAAACTCCTTGAATGAGATTGATGGAGTCACTGTAGGGCTTCCCATTGTTGGAAGGTCAAGCCCCTCATTTCGCCGTTGATGCCGATGAAGACCCTCGGCGCAAGATCCAGTCCTTCACTTCCGCCGCCTACGACAACGCGCTGTCGAAGCTGCAGCGGTGGAAGCAGGTGATGTAGCGCCTGAGGCGACCGCTAGATGGAACACCTCCCGCATCGGCCCGATCAGCCCGGACCTAGCCGCACCGGCTTTCGCGCGGTCTGCCACAGCAGCGGCACCAAGATCAGCGCCAGGGCCGGGAAGATCATCCAGTTGACCGCCTGCCAGCCCGAGCTGTGCAGGATCGATCCCGCGAGGAACGACACGGCCGCCGTGGCGGCGAAGACGAAGAAATCGTTCATGCCCTGCGCCTTGCTGCGCTCGGCCGGGGTGTGGCAATCGGTGACCACCGCCGTCGCGCCGATGAAGCTGAAGTTCCAGCCGATGCCCAGCAGCGCCAGCGAGCCCCAGAAGTGGGACAGGCCGAGCCCGCCCAGGGCCACCACCCCGGAGGCGGCGAGCAGCACCATGCCCACGGCGGTCACGCGCTCCTTGCCGTAGCGCACCATCAGCCGCCCAGTGAAGAAGCTCGGCCCGAACATCGCCAGCAGGTGCCACTGGATGCCCAGGGCGGCGTTGTCCACCGAATGCCCGTGGTTGACCATCGCCACCGGCGCGGCGGTCATCACGAACGCCATCACCCCATAGGACACCACGCCCGCGGCCACGGCCAGCGCGTAGCGCGGCATCGCCAGGAGCTGCAGCACCGTGCGGCCGCTGTCGGCGGCGGCTTCGGCCGGGGTCTGGCGCGGCGTGCGCAGCATCAGCAAGATCGGCAGGGCGATCAGCGGCAGCAGCGCCTGGCTGAGGAAGCTGCCGACGTAGGGCGTGCCCGCTACCGCGTCGCGCGTGAAGATCACCAACTGCGGCCCGATGATGGCACCCGCGAGACCCCCCACCATTACCCAGGAAATCGCCTTGGCCTTGAGCGCGTCCTCGGCGGTGTCGGCGGCTGCGAAGCGGTAGCTCTGCACATACGCGCCGTAGAAGCCCGCCAGGAAGGTGCCGGCGCAGAAGATCCAGAACGAGGCCAGCATGATGCCCAGCGCGGCGATCAGGCCCGAGGCCACGCCGAAGCCGACCCCGACCACGTATCCGTTGCGGCGGCCATGGCGCCGCATGATGAACGCCGCAGGCAAGGTGCCGATGGCAAGACCCAGGCCGAACAGGCTCACGGGCAAGGTGATCCAGGCCGAGTCCTTGGCAAGCTGCTGGCCGACCAGCCCGCCCAGCGACATCACGATGGGCGCGCTGGCGCCACCGAGCGCCTGCGCGGCGGTGAGAACGCCGATGTTTCGGCGCGTGATGCTCTGGTCGGTCATGGGCGGTCTTTCTTGTTCGTTTGTCTGGCCGGAAATATTACACGCATGAATATATGTTCAGTTATCCGACCATGATTCGGCCATGCGATGCTCATGAACCGCCGCAACCTGGTCGCTCCTCGCAAATCTCCCGAGCGGCAGAAGGAACAGCCTGCCGTTCCAATGCGAGCAGGTGCTCTTTCACCCGGGTCAGTTGCGCCATGCGTTCCTCGACATAGGCGAGATGGTCCCGGACAGCCTGCGTCAGCAGCTCGGGTTCCGGGGACTCGCGATGCGTCCAGCCCAGCAAGTTGCGCATGTCATCCAGGCCGATGCCCGACGCGCGGTAGTTGCGAATCAGGTAAAGCCGCTCGACATGGGCCGGGCCATAGCGCCGGTAGTTGTTGCGGGACCGCTCGGGAGCGGGCAGCAGGCCCTCCCGTTCGTAGAACCTGATGTTCTCAGGGGGCGTGCCGGTCAAGCGCGCGAGTTCACCAATCCTCATCCAGCTCTCCGCGCGCAGCGATGGGGGACGCCACCGCTGCGCGCCGGCCCTCATCCCGGCGACCGGGCGGACTGCTGCGCCGTGGCGCCCGATTGCACCGTGTGCTCAGTCCAGCCGCCGCCCAGCGCCTTGTACAGATGGATGAGGTTGTTCAGCCGCGTCAGGCGCGTGCGCACCAGGGTCTGCTGCGTGCCGTAATGCGTGCGCTGCGCGTCGAGTACAGTGAGGTTGTCGTCCACGCCCTCCTGGAAGCGCTGCTCGGCCAGCTCGTAGGCCTTCTGGCTGGCCGCCACCAGGAGCTGCTCCGCGCGGATCTGCTCATCGAGCGTGCGCTTGCCCGCCAGGCCGTCGGCCACCTCGGCGAAGGCCGCCTGGATGGACTTCTCGTAGTTGGCGATCTCGATGCGCTTCTGTACGTGCGCCACGTCCAGGTTGGCGCGCAGCGCGCCGCCGCGGAAGATGGGCAGCGTGATCTGCGGCAGGAAGCTCCAGGCCCGCGAGCCCGAATCGAACAGGCCGTCCAGCGAAGCGCTGGCCGTGCCCGCCGAGCCCGTAAGGCTGATCGTCGGGAAGAACGCGGCCCGCGCCGCGCCGATGTTGGCGTTGGCGCCGATCAGCATCTGCTCGGCGGCGCGGATGTCCGGCCGGCGCGCGAGCAGTTCGGACGGCAGGCCGCTCGGCAGGCCGGTCGGCACGATGTCGTCCGGCAGCGCCATGGCCTCGTCAAGCTGCCGGGACAGCTCCGGCGTCAGCGGCTGGCCCAACAGCAGCACCAGCGCGTTGCGGTCCTTGGCCGCCTGCCGTGTGTAGGCGGCATGGTTGGCCTCGGCGGTGCGCAACGCGATCTCTGCGCGGCGCAGGTCGAGCTGCGTGGAGTTGCCCGCTTCCACCAGTTGGGTGGTCAGCCCGTAGGAGCGCTTCTGCGTGGCGAGGGTGTCGCTCGTCAGGCGCAGCAGTTCCTGGTCGGCACGCAGCGTGAGGTAGGCGCTGGCCACCTCGGACACCAGGCTCATCTGCGTGGCGATGCGGGTCTCGTCGAGGGCCAGGTAGGACGCCAGCGCCCGGTCGCTGAGGCTGCGGATGCGGCCCCACAGGTCCAGTTCCCAGGCGGCCGTCACCCCGGCCACGTCGTAGCGCCGGAGCACGTCGCTTTGCCCCGTGGTGCTGAGGTCGGCCGGTACGCGCTCTGACGCGCCGCGGGCGGAAACGCCCAGGTTCGGCAGCATCTCGGCACGCTGGATACGGTACAGCGCCTGAGCCGCCTCCACGTTGAGCGCGGCCTTGCGCATGTCGCGGTTGTTCTCCAGTGAAATGCCGATCAACTGCTGCAGCAGCGGGTCGCGGAAGAAGTCCCGCCAGCCGATCTCGGCCGTGATCGCGTCGTCGGGCGTCGCGGCCGCCGGTTCCACATAGGCCGCGCCCAAGGGATAAGCCGTGTCGATCGGCGCTGCGGGCCGGTCATACTTCGGTGCCATGGAGCAGCCAGTCAACGCCGCCGCGAGGGCGAGCGGCGCCAGCGTCCTGGCGGGTCGTGTGAATGCGAAAGATGTTTTCATGTCGTATGTCCTCCTGGCCGTCATGCGTGCTGGTCGGTCATGCCGACACGGGCATGGCGCGCTTCGCGGCGCAGCGCCAGCTTGCGCACCACGACGTAGAACACCGGCGTCAGCACCAGGCCGAATACCGTCACGCCCAGCATGCCGGCGAACACCGCGATGCCCATGGCGTGGCGCATCTCGGCGCCCGCACCGCTGGCCAGCACCAGCGGCACCACGCCAGCGATGAAGGCGAACGACGTCATCAGGATCGGGCGCAGCCGCAAGCGCGCGGCTTCGAGCACGGCTGCCAGCGGATCGGCCCCTTCGCTTTCCTTCGCGCGGGCGAACTCCACGATCAGGATCGCGTTCTTGGCGGCCAGGCCGATCAGCACCACGAAACCGATCTGCGTGAAGATGTTGTTGTCCCCCCCAGAGAGCCAGACGCCGGCGATCGCCGAGAGCAGCGCCATGGGTGCAATCAGCAGCACAGCGAACGGCAGCGACCAACTGTTGTACTGGGCCGCCAGGAACAGGAAGGCGAGCAGCACCGCCAGCGCGAAGATATAGATAGCAGTATTGCCAACTCGCTTTTCCTGGAAAGTCAGGTCCGTCCATTCGTAGGTCATACCGTCAGGCAGCGATTCGCTCACGATCTTCTCAATCGCGGCGGTGGCCTGGCCGGATGAGTAGCCCGGCGCTGGCCCGCCGCTGATGTCCGCCGAGGGGAAGCCGTTGTAATGCATCACCCGGTCGGGGCCGGAACTGCGCTCGATGGTCGCGAACGCGCTCAGCGGGATCATGTCGCCCGCTGCATTGCGCACCTTGAGCATGCCTATGTCCTCAGCCTGCATGCGGAACTGCGCATCGGCTTGGGCCATTACCCGGTAGGTGCGACCGAAGCGGTTGAAGTCGTTGACGTAGAGCGAGCCAAGGTTGACCTGCAGGGTGTCGAACACCTCGGTCAGCGACACGCCCTGCGACTTGGCCTTCACCCGGTCGATGTCCACCTGCAACTGCGGCGCATTGGTCTGGAAGCTGGCGAGCATGTTCGCCAGCTCGGGCGCCTGCATGGCCTTGCCCATGATCTGGCCCTGTGCTTGTGCAAGCGCCTCGGGACCCAGGCCCGCCCGGTCCTCGATCTGCAGCTTAAAGCCGCCCATAGAACCCAGGCCCGGCACCGGCGGCGGCGGGAAGATGCCGACGAAGCCGTCCGGGATCTGGCTGAACTTGCCCATGAGCTTGCCCTGGATGGCGAAGGCCGACAGCGACGGGTCCTTGCGCTCATCGAAGGGCTTGAGCATGGCGAACATCAGCGCGGTGTTCGGCTGGTTCACCGGTCCATTGACCGACAGGCCCGGGAAGGCCACCACGCTCTCGACGCCCGGCTCAGCCAGTGCGATCTTGGTCATCTCCTTGACGACCGCCTCGGTGCGATCCAGCGAGGCGCCGGTCGGAAGCTGGGCGATGCCCACGAGGTAGTACTTGTCCTGGGCGGGCACGAAGCCCGCAGGCACCTTGTGGAAGCCCAGCCAGGTCAGGCCCAGGAAGCCGACGTAGAGCAGCAGCACGATGGCGCTGCCGCGCACCGCGCGGCGCACGCCCCCGACGTAGGAATTCGAGGCGCGGTCGAAGAAGCGGTTGAAGCGGCGGAAGAAGCCGCCGAACACGCCGTCGATGATGCGCGTGACGCGATCGGGCTTGGCCGCGCCGTGGTGCGGCTTGAGCAGGATGGCGGCCAGCGCTGGCGACAGCGTAAGCGAGTTGATCGCCGACAGGATGGTCGAGAACGCGATGGTTAGCGCGAACTGGCGATAGAACTCGCCCTGCAGCCCCGACAGGAACGCCGAGGGGATGAAGACCGCTGCCAGCACCGAGGTGATGGCCAGGATCGGGCCAGTCACTTCATCCATCGCCTTGCGCGCCGCGTCCTTGGGTGATTCGCCCAGCGCTATGTGGCGCTCCACGTTCTCCACCACCACGATGGCGTCATCCACCACGATGCCGATGGACAGCACCAGTCCGAACAGCGACAGTGTGTTCAGCGAGAAACCGAACATGTGCATCACCGCGAACGTGCCGACCAGCGAGACCGGCACGGCGATCAGCGGGATGATCGACGCGCGCCAGGATTGCAGGAACAGCACCACCACGATCACCACCAGGAAGATGGCCTCCAGCAGCGTGACGGCGACGGACTGGAGCGAGGCGCGCACGAAGACCGTGGGGTCGTAGGCGATCCTATACTCAATGCCGTCGGGGAACTTAGCTTGAAGTCGGTCCATTGCCGCGCGCACCGCGCTAGACACATCCAGCGCGTTCGCGCCCGGGCTCTGGATGATCTGTATCCCCACCGCCGGCTCGCCATTGAGCAGGCTGCGCAAAGAGTAGGAATCGGCCCCCATCGAGATGCGGGCGACATCCCGCAGGCGAGTTACCTGGCCGTCGGCGCCCGTCTTCACGACGATCTCGCCGAATTGCTCCTCGCTCGACAGTCGGCCCAGAGTGTTGACCGTGACCTGGAACGCCGCCGAGGCATCCGGCTGCTGACCAACCGAACCAGCGGCAACCTGTATGTTCTGCTCGCGGATGGCGGCAACCACGTCGCTCGCGATCAGCCCACGAGCAGCGACCTTGGCGGGTTCGAGCCAGACCCGCATCGAATACTCCCCGGCGCCCCAGACTAGGACATCGCCGACGCCTGGCGTACGAGCCAGCTCATCCTTCACATGAAGTGTGGCGTAGTTGGAGACGTACAGCGGATCATATCGACCTCCAGGCGAAAGCAAATGCACCACCATGAGAACGTCCGGCGACGTTTTCTCGGTGACAACACCGATGCGCTGAACTTCAGGCGGTAGGCGCGGCAACGCCCGCGAGACCCGGTTTTGCACCTGGATCTGCGCAATGTCGGCGTTGATATGCTGCTCGAAGGAGACGGTGAGCACCATTTTCCCGTCGGTGGACATCTGAGACTGCATGTACATCATGCCTTCTACGCCGTTGATCGCCTGCTCCAGCGGTGATGCCACGGTATCGGCGATCACTTGCGGGTTGGCACCGGGATAGCTAGCGGTGACCTGCACCGTGGGAGGCGTGACCTGCGGGTATTCGCTCAGCGGCAGCTGGAAGTAGCTGATCGCGCCCGCGATCAGCATCAGCACCGACAGGACGATGGCGAAGATGGGCCGGTTGATGAAGAAGCGGGGGAAATTCATTTGCGGGCCTCCGCCGAGCCGGCCGCGCCGTCAGCCTTGGCGGGGTCCGCGCCGGCGGCCGGTGCCGCGGGCGGCTGCATGGGCACCATGCGCGGCGTGACCGCCATGCCGGGGCGCACGAGGCCCTTGATGATGATCTTCTCACCGGCCTGCAGGCTGCCGTTGATGACGCGCAGCCCGTCCACCACCGGCCCCAGTTCGATGGGCCGGTACTGGGCCTGGTTGTTCTCGCCCACGACCAGCACGTAGTTGCGCCCTTGGTCGGTGCCCACGGCCTGATCGTCGATCAGGACGGCCTCGCGCGCCGCGCCGGTGGACAGCTTGGCCCGGGCGAACATGCCGGGTGCCATGCGCCCATCCGGGTTGGGCACAACGGCGCGCGCGCGGATCGTGCCGGTGCTTCGGTCAATGGTGTTGCCCACGAAGTCGAGCGCGCCCCTGTGCGGGAAACCCTTGTCCGTGGTCAGCCCGACCTGCACGGGCAGCGAGGCCTTGCCGCCGGCGCCCGCAGCGGGCCGCGAGCGGCTCACGACGTTGAGGTACGTGGCTTCGTCGATGTCGAAGTACACGTGCAGCGGGTCGATGGACACGATCGTGGTCAGCAGCGTGGCCGCGCCGGCGACACCGCCGCTGACCAGGTTGCCCTCGGTCACGAGCACGCGGTCAACGCGCCCGGCGATGGGCGCCGTGACGCGGGCGTAGGACAGATCCAGCCGCGCCGCAGCGACGGCGGCCTTGGCCGCTTGCACCTGGGCCTGGCGCGCACTGCGCGCGGAGACGGCATCGTCGTAGGTCTTGCGCGCGACAGCGCCGGTCGCCACCAGGCGCTCGGCGCGGTCGAAGTCGGCCTGGGCCTGACTGGCCAGCACCTCGGCCTGTTGCAGTTGCGCCGCAGCCGTGTCGAGCGTGACCTGGAACGGTCGGGGGTCGATCTGGAACAGCAGTTGTCCCTTGCGCACCAGGCTGCCCTCGGGGACGCTCACAGCATCGACGGCGCCGCCGACCCGCGAGCGCAGCTCGACGGTCTTGGGCGCGGCCAGGAAGCCGGTGTACTCGGCCGATGGCGCGACCGTGCGGGTGATGACCTCGGCCACGGGCACCTGCGGCGCCATCGGCGCGCCCGCCGGGGGCGCCGCGGCCTTGCCCTCGTCCTTGGCGTCGCGGGCGGCAATCGCTATGCCCCCGACGGCTGCGATGACGCCTGCCACCACAACGATTCTGATTTTTTTACGCATGGAAGTGCCCCTTTCTTGGATGCAGGACTCCGGCCCTTCCGAAGCGCTCTGCAGAAATTTGTGTGGAGGCTAGGCGTTACAACGAAGGCAAGGTCAAGCCCTTTGGGTTGCCCTAGCGGGCAGGCTGCATGGACAAGGTGGTGGGAAAACCCCGCGTCGTCGCTGTGGCCACTCCGACATCCAGCTCACGAGTGCCGTTGTGCGGTTGAACCGGTCGGTCTTGTGGGTGATTGCGAGCGCGGGAGGCTCAGGCGTCCAAGCTGCCGCCGCCCATTGCTGTGCCTGCGCGGCATCCCGGCGCCCAGGCAGGGCCCGCGATTCAGGGTGTTGCGCCCAGGCCGCATCGAGGACGTCCTTGAGGCTAACCGGCGGCGTGGGTACCGGCGCCTCGCAACCTGCCATTCGCCTGGGTGCTTGGGCCTGGTCAGTCGTCGGCTTTGTCCTCGGAAATGTGGACCGCCATGTCCTGCAGCACCTGGCTGACGTGCTGGTCCGCGATGCTGTAGAAGATGTGCTTGGCTTGGCGTTCGCCGCGCACGAGGCGCGCACCGCGCAGCAGCCGCAGGTGATGGCTGACCAGAGACTGCGACAGGTCGAGCGCTTCGGCGATGTCCCCCACGGCGACCGAGCCATGCATGCACTGCAGCAGGATCTTCAATCGCGATTGGTCGCCCAGCAGGCGGAAGGTCTCGGCCAGAACAGCGACGTCACTTTGCGACATTGCGAGGGCATCGGTCGCCGCGTCGTGGCTGGTGGTCGAGCATTGCGCGGTGTCGGCGCTGGTGGTTTTGCGGGACGTCATGGATGCAAATCCTCAAGTGGAGTGCGAGCCGGCTCGCGCGGCCTCAATGCCTGTGACCAGGAGCGGAATGGTCGTGGTCATGGCCGTGGCTGTGCCCGCCGCCATGCTTGTGATTGCCATGATCATGGCCGCTGTGGTCGTGCCCGCTGTGGTCATGACCGCTGTGATCGTGGCCGCTGTGGTCCTGACGCTCCGACGTGGGCTGCAAGCTGCAGACGTTCTCGTCGGTGCCCGAGTTCCAGTCGATCCCGACCGTGGCGTGTTCGATGCTGAATTGCTCTCGAAGCACCGCTTCGACGCGCTTGACCACGGCGCGTGCTTCCTCGTCCACGTTGGGGCGAACGTGCAGCGTGGCCATCGTGCGCCCGGAGGTGAGCTGCCACACGTGAACGTGGCTGACGGCCGCCAGGCCCGGCACGGCGCCCATCAGGCCTTGCTCCACCTTCTCCGGCGAAGCATCCTCCGGCGCGCCTTCCAGCAGGATGTGGATCGACTTGGCGAGCAGCTTCCATGCGCTGCGCAGGATCAGCGCCGCGACCAGGACCGACAGGATGGGATCGATCGGCGTCCAGCCCGTGAGGTAGATGACGATCGCAGCGACGATGGCGCCGACCGAGCCGAGCAGGTCGCCCATCACGTGCAGGATGGCCCCCTTCACGTTGACGTGATCGGTCTCTCCGCGGGTCATGATCCACAGCACGAGCACGTTCACCAGCAGGCCGAGCACGGCGACGATCATCATCGGGCCGGCCAGGATCACGGGCGGCGCCTGCAGCCGCTCCCACGCCTCGTAGGCGATCCAAGCGACGATCGCGAACAGGGTCACGGCGTTCAGGAAACCGGCGATGACCTCGAAGCGCAGGTAGCCGAAGGTGCGCTTGCTGTCGGCCGCGCGGCGGCCGAACCGGAATGCTGCGTAGGCCAGTGCGAGCGCCGCGGCGTCGGTCAGCATGTGGCCCGCGTCGGCCAGCAAGGCCAGCGAGCCCGACAGCACGCCTCCGACGGCCTCCACGACCATGAAGCCGAAGATCAGGAAAAAGGACAGCAGGACCTTGCGCTCGTTGGCGCTGGTCACGGTCGGGGTGTGGTCATGATCATGGTCGTGATCGTGACCATGGTCATGTGCGTGGGATTGGGACATGGGGCCTCGGGAAACTGGGTCTTTGACTGTGGCTCAAAATATAACACATGAACATGTTTTCATGTGAATTGTTGTACACATTTGTGTTCGCGTCTCACCACGGCCGGGATGCCGCTCCGGGCAATTGCCTTAGCCTGGCTCGGCGACCATTCCCCCCGCCTGGCAAGCAGCCGTTGATCTAACATCCAGTGGCAGTATCCCCCCTGGGGGGATATGATTTCAGCATGGAAGACATGCATAAGCACACCACCCATCCCGACCTGGTGAAGCGGCTCAAGCGCGCCGAGGGGCATCTGCGGCACGTCATCGGGATGATCGAAGGGGGAGAAACCTGCCTCGACATCGCCCGCCAGCTCGCGGCGGTGGAAAGCGCGGTGACGGCGGCCAAGCGCGTCCTGATCCACGACCACATCGACCACTGCCTGTCCCATGACGAGGACTCCGTTCTGACCGAAATGAAGGCGCTGACCAAACTGCTCTGAGGCCGTCCGATGCTCTCCGTCCTGAATAACCGCACCTACCGCCACCTGTTCACCGCCCAGGTGATCGCGCTCGTCGGCACCGGCCTGATGACGGTGGCGCTCGGCCTGCTGGCCTACGAGCTGGCCGGCGCGGATGCAGGCGCGGTGCTCGGGACGGCGCTGGCCATCAAGATGCTGGCCTACGCGGGGGTCGCGCCGGTCGCGCAGGCCTTCGCCGACCGGCTCCCGCGGCGCTCGCTGCTCGTGGCGCTGGACCTCGTGCGAGCGGCCGTCGCGCTGTGCCTGCCCTTCGTCACCGAGGTCTGGCAGATCTACCTGCTGATCTTCGTTCTGCAGGCGGCATCCGCCGGCTTCACGCCGACCTTCCAGGCCACCATCCCGGACATCCTTCCCGACGAAGAGGACTACACGAAGGCGCTGTCGCTGTCCCGGCTGGCCTACGACCTGGAAAGCCTGATTTCCCCGATGCTGGCCGCCGCGCTGCTGACCGTCATCAGCTTTCACAACCTGTTCGCGGGAACGGTGCTCGGTTTCCTCGTTTCAGCCGCTCTCGTGGTCAGCGTGCGGTTGCCCACGTCCGTCCCCGGCCCGCGCCGCGGCATCTGGGAGCGAACGACGCGCGGCACGCGCATCTACCTCGCCACGCCTCGCCTGCGGGGCCTGCTGGCGATCAGCCTGGCCGTCTCGGCGGCCGGCGCGATGGTGATCGTGAACACGGTGGTGCTCGTGAAGGCGCGTTTCGGCCTGGGCGAAGTCGAGGTGGCGTGGGCACTGGCGGCGTTCGGAGGCGGCTCGATGGTGGCCGCCTTCGTCTTGCCGTCCCTACTGGAGAAAGTAGCCGACCGACCCGCGATGCTCACCGGCGCCGCTGTCCTCGTCGTGGGCACGGCGATCGGCGCACTGCTGCCGAGCTATGCGCTGTTGCTGCCGCTGTGGCTGGTGATCGGCTTTGGCTACAGCGTGGCGCAGACGCCATCCGGCCGTCTTCTGCGCCGCTCGGCCCACGCCGAGGACCGTCCAGCGATCTTCGCGGCCCACTTCGCGCTGTCGCACGCCTGCTGGCTCATCTGCTACCCGCTGGCCGGACGCTTCGGCGCGGCCATGGGGCTGCAATCGACGTTCGTCGTCATGTCCTTGATCGGCCTAGCTGGCGTGGCGCTGGCGCTTCGGCTGTGGCCGGCCAGCGACCCGTCGGACTTGGCCCATGACCATCCGAACCTGTCGGCGGATCACCCCCACTTGCGTCAGCACGCGAACCAAGGCGGGCACCATCACGTGCTGGTCGTGGATGACTTGCACCGGATCTGGCCGAAAGGATAGGCCTCACGGGACGCGGTAAGGGCTGTTTCGCACCAAGGCTAGTCGTCGCTGTTGTCCTCAACGATGTGGATGGCCATGTCCAGCAGCACCTGGCTCACGTGCTTGTCCGCTACCTCATAGAAGATCTGCTTGGACTGGCGCGCGCCCTTGACCAGACGGGCTCCACGCAACAGTCGAAGGTGATGGCTGACCAACGACTGCGAGAGTTCGACGGCTTCCGCGATGTCGCTTACCGACGTGGACCCCTTCATGCAGCACAGCATGACCTTGAGCCGCGACGGATCGCCCAGGAGCCGGAAAGTCTCGGCCAGGATGGTCACGTCATTCTGTGACAGGGAGGCCAGATCGGTGCTTGGGCCCTTCGGTGGGGCACTGGCTGGTTTGCGTGGAGTCATCTCTCAAAAATTCCTACCCTCGAACGGCTGTTCGTGCCCTTCAGGATCAACGAGGCTGCGACCGCTTGAGCGCGCGCACAGCCCGGGACCAGGGCGAGCCTGGCGACCAAGGCCCCTCGTTTCCCCCGTGCGCCGGGCCATTTCTGAAACCTGACAGTACCCGAAAAAAGCGCTTGACCTTCCCACGATGGTAAACCCTAAGCTCCCCCATGTCGAATATCAACTATGGGAAACAACCATGAGCATGCCAATAACGAGTGATGCTCGTGCCACCGCAGCAGCGATCAGCCTACCCATCGAGGGCATGACCTGCGCGAGCTGCGTCGGCCGAGTCGAGGCCGCCCTGGCCAAGGTGCCGGGCGTGGACAGCGTGTCCGTCAATCTCGCCACCGAGCGGGCGGACATCCGCCTGGCCAGTCCTGTCGATCGCATCGCGTTGATCCAGGCGGTCGAGAAGGTCGGCTACGACGTGCCGGCTGGCACCGTCGAACTGGCGGTCGAGGGCATGACCTGCGCCTCCTGCGTGGGCCGCGTCGAGAAGGCACTCAAGGCCGTGCCCGGCGTCACCGAGGCCACGGTCAACCTCGCGACCGAGCGTGCCACCGTGCGCGGCGTGGCCGCCGTGGCGGACCTGATCGCGGCCATCGAGAAGGTCGGCTACGAGGCCAACCCGGTGGATACCGGCGCGCAGGCCGACGAGGAAGCCGCCGAGAAGAAGGACGCCGAGCGCGCCGAACTCAAGCGCGACCTGACCCTGGCCGCCGTGCTGGCGCTGCCTGTGTTCGTGCTCGAAATGGGCTCGCACATGATTCCCGGCATGCATGAGTGGGTGGCTTCCACCATCGGCATCCAGCAGAGTTGGTATCTGCAGTTCGTGCTGACCCTGCTGGTGCTCGCCATTCCGGGCTGGCGCTTCTACGAGAAGGGCTTCCCGGCGCTGTTCCGCCTGGGTCCCGACATGAACTCGCTGGTCGCGGTCGGCACGGCCGCAGCCTTCGGCTATTCGATGGTCGCCACATTCGCGCCCAGTCTGCTGCCGGCCGGCACGGTGAACGTGTACTACGAGGCGGCCGCCGTCATCGTGGCGCTGATCCTGCTGGGCCGCTTTCTTGAGGCACGGGCCAAGGGCCGCACCTCCGAGGCCATCAAGCGCCTGGTCGGCCTGCAGGCCAAGGAGGCGCACGTGCTGCGCGACGGCCGCATCGTGGACATCCCGATCAACGACGTGGCGCAGGGCGACATCGTGGAAGTGCGCCCCGGCGAGCGCGTGCCGGTCGATGGTGAAGTGACCGAGGGCCGCAGCTTCGTGGACGAGTCGATGATCACCGGCGAGCCGATTCCCGTCGAAAAGGCGGAAGGCAGCACCGTGGTCGGCGGCACCGTCAACCAGAAGGGTGCGCTGACGCTGCGTGCCACCGCCGTGGGCGGTCAGACCATGCTGGCGCAGATCATCCGCATGGTCGAGCAGGCGCAAGGTTCCAAGCTGCCGATCCAGGCCGTGGTGGACAAGGTGACACTGTGGTTCGTGCCCGCCGTCATGCTGGCCGCCGTGCTGACCTTCCTGGTCTGGCTGGTGTTCGGCCCGTCGCCCGCGCTGTCCTTCGCGCTGGTCAATGCCGTGGCGGTGCTGATCATTGCCTGCCCGTGCGCCATGGGTCTGGCGACGCCGACCTCCATCATGGTCGGCACGGGCCGGGGCGCCGAGATGGGCGTACTGTTCCGCAAGGGTGAAGCCCTGCAACTGCTCAAGGACGCCAAGGTGGTGGCCGTGGACAAGACCGGCACGCTGACCGAGGGCCGCCCGGTCCTGACCGACCTGGAGATTGCCGACGGCTTTGACCGCAACCAGGTGCTGGCGAAGGTCGCCTCTGTCGAATCGCGCTCGGAGCATCCGATCGCACGCGCCATCGTCGAGTCGGCCGTGGAAGGTGGCATCGCGCTGCCGACGATGACAGACTTCGATTCGGTCACGGGCATGGGCGTGCGCGCCACCGTGGACGGCGCGCGTGTCGAGGTCGGTGCCGATCGCTTCATGCGTGAGCTGGGGTTGGACGTGAGCGGCTTCGCTCGCACGGCCGAGCGCCTGGGCAATGAGGGCAAGTCGCCGCTGTACGCCGCGATCGACGGCCGACTGGCCGCCATCATCGCGGTGGCCGATCCGATCAAGTCCAGCACGCCCGCGGCCATTGCCGCGCTGCACCAGCTCGGCCTGAAGGTGGCGATGATCACTGGCGACAACGCGCGTACCGCGCAGGCCATCGCCAAGCAACTGGGCATCGACGAGGTGGTGGCCGAAGTGCTGCCCGAGGGCAAGGTCGAAGCCGTGCGCCGCTTAAAGGCCACCCACGGCCAGATCGCCTACGTGGGTGACGGCATCAACGATGCGCCGGCGCTGGCCGAGGCCGACGTGGGCCTGGCGATCGGCACCGGCACCGACGTGGCGGTGGAGTCGGCCGACGTGGTGCTGATGTCCGGCAACCTGCAGGGTGTGCCCAACGCCATCGCGCTGTCCAAGGCCACCATCGGCAACATCCGCCAGAACCTGTTCTGGGCGTTTGGCTACAACACGGCCCTGATCCCGGTGGCCGCTGGCGTCCTATACCCCGCATACGGTGTGCTGCTGTCGCCGATCTTCGCGGCCGGAGCGATGGCGCTGTCCAGCGTGTTCGTGCTCGGCAACGCGCTGCGCCTGCGCCGCTTCCAGCCGCCGCTGGCGGCGGATACCGCTCATTGAGAAAGGAGGAACACCATGAACATCGGTGAAGCATCCAAGGCCTCGAAGGTCTCGGCCAAGATGATCCGCTACTACGAGCAGATCGGCTTGATTCCCCCGGCCGACCGGAACGATTCGGGCTACCGCGCCTATAGCCAGGACGACGTACACCGGCTGCACTTCATCCGGCGTGCGCGCGACCTCGGCTTCTCGGTGGCCGAGATCACGGACCTGCTGGGACCGTGGAACGACAAGTCGCGCCGGAGTGCCGACGTCAAGCGCCTGGCGCAGCAGCACATCTCCGAGCTGGACCGGCGCATCGCGAGCATGTTGGAGATGGCCGAGACGCTCAAGGCGCTGATCCGGTGCTGCGCCGGCGACGAACGGCCCGACTGCCCGATCCTGCACACGCTGGAGCAACTCGATACCAGCGACGACGAGCCCGAAGCGCGCACCGGCGCCGTGCCACGGCGTGCAAGTGGCAACGCAGCGGCAAAGAAGCCGCGTGCGCACTGAGCAGCCGGGAGAGACCATGCCCAAGATCACCGTCTTGCCCCATCCTGAACTGGCGCCCGAGGGCGCCGAGCTGAACGTGCCGGTCGGCACCTCGATCTGCGAGGCGCTGCTAGACAACGGCATCGAGATCGAACATGCCTGCGACATGAGCTGTGCCTGCACGACCTGCCACTGCATCGTGCGCAAGGGATTCGATTCCCTCAACGAGGTCGAGGAGTGCGAGGACGACCTGCTTGACCGGGCCTGGGGGCTAGAGGCGCAATCGCGCCTGAGCTGCCAGGCCATCGTGGCGAACGAGGACCTGACCGTCGAGATCCCGAAGTACACGATCAACCATGCCAAGGAGAACCACTAGGACCCAGCGTGCCGCCGCGGGCGCGCCGGCCTGCGGCGGGGTTGCTCTGGCAGACGGAGGACTGACGGCGTTGCAGCCTGACGACCGCCCCGGGAGCCAGATGCCTACACCCCCTTGCACCACCGCCGGTTAGGCTGGAAATGTCGTCAAAGTCCTTCAATCCGTGATAGTCGGCGCTGCGGCCGGCCCATGAAAAGTCCCACAGGAGAAGTCCAGCATGTCTGCGCCCAAACAAGCCACGCTCTACCGGATGGTCATGCCCGGCCATACCTGCCCCTACGGGCTGAAGTCGCTCGATCTGCTCAACCGCAAGGGCTACGAGGTCGAGGACAAACACTTGGCGAGCCGCGAGCAGACGGATGCGTTCAAGAAGGAGCATGGCGTCGAGACCACGCCCCAGGTCTTCATAAACGGGCGGCGCGTGGGCGGCTACGACGACCTGCGCAAATTCTTCGGCATGTCCGTGAAGGACAAGAACGCCGTGACCTACACCCCTGTGATCGCGCTGTTCGCCATGGCGGCCGCGATGGCGCTGGCGGCGAGCTGGGCGGCCTTCGGCCAGCTCTGGAGCATTCAGGCGGCAGAGTGGTTCGTGGCCTTTGCCATGTGTCTCCTGGCGCTGCAGAAGCTCAAGGACGTGGACGGCTTCGCGACGATGTTCCTCAACTACGACCTGCTGGCCAAGCGCTGGGTTCGGTATGCCTATTTCTACCCGTTCGCGGAGGCCATCGCAGGCGTCCTGATGGTCGCGGGCGTGGGGATGTGGGTGTCGATTCCGTTGGCGCTGTTCATCGGGACCGTCGGGGCCGTGTCGGTTTTCAAGGCGGTCTATGTCGATCGCCGGGAACTCAAGTGCGCCTGTGTGGGCGGGGACAGCAACGTGCCGCTGGGCTTCGTGTCCCTGACCGAGAACCTGATGATGGTGGCGATGGCCCTGTGGATGTGGGCCAAGGTCGCCTACCTTGGGATGCACTGAGCGCCGCGCCAGGTACGGCGCAGCGCACGTGCTCGCATCGGCCGTCCTGTGTGCAGGCCGGCCACGACGCGGTGTTACTGCGCGCGCGGCGGGAAGCCAGCTTCGCTCAGGGCCGCGGCGATCTGCTCTTGCGAGGCCGAGGTCTGGACCTCGACACGGCGGGTCGGCGGGTCCGTGACGATCTTGGCGTTGGGGTCGATCGTTTGGATCGTTTTCGTAACGGTGCGGGCGCAGCCGCCGCAGGTCATGTCTTCGAGATGGAATTGCATGGAAAACTCCTTTCGGGTTGGGGTGTTTGAAGTCTGGTCCTTGCCACGGTTGGAAGGTCAAGCGCTATTTGCATCCCCGCTACACCAATCGGCCGAATGCTCATAGGGCAAGGCCGTGGTGCTCTTTACCCGATCCAGCACGAAGCTTGTCTTGCAGTCCTGCACGCTGGGGTGCTTGAGCAGCGTGTCGAGCACGAAGCGAGAGTAGTGAGCCATGTTCCTGACGACCACCCGCAGCAGATAGTCCATGTCGCCGGTCAGCGCATGGCATTCCACGACCTCCGGCCATTTCTGGACCGACGCGCGGAACACGTCCATGGGATTGCGCTTGTGCGAGTCGGAGTGCTTTTCGAGACGCACGTTCAGGTAGGCCGTGAGCGTGAGGCCGATCTTCTCCGAGCCGCTGCTCGGCCCGGTGTTCTTCGAGTTCATCGAGCGCAAGGGCAACTACCGCGAGGGCTTCGGCGAAGGTAACTTCGGTGCCTTGTTCGAGTCGATGGAGCGCGACCAGATCAACCGCGGCGCGCTGGAAATCAACCCAGCCTGATTCGGGCTTTCCCCCTGAAGGCATAGCACCTTCCGCATCTCGCGAGCCCCGGTGGGGCTCGCACTATTTTGGCAAGCGGCCTCCACGATGCCCATTGGCCCTCGTGCAGCTTGCACCATTCATCTCCTCACAATCGAACATCACCACGGCACGGTGCAGGCTTCTTTGACTAATATATGAACACATGTATAATTGTTTATTCAATATTTGGCCTCAGCTCGACTGGTGCTACAGCAGGCGTGCATCTCGTCCCCCGAATCAACATGGATCATGGAAGGACAAGACTATGGAACTTCGTCACTTGCGCTGCTTCATTGCGGTTGCTGAGGAACTCCATTTCGCCCGCGCTGCCGAGCGGCTGCACATCGAGCAGTCTCCACTGTCACGGGCCATCAAGGAACTGGAAGAAGAACTGGGCGTGATGCTGTTTGCCCGCACCACGCGCAGCACTCGGCTGACCCGTGCGGGCGAGCTGTTTCTGGAGCACGTGCGCCGCGTGCTCTCCGCCTTGGAGCAGGCACGCGATAGCGTGAAAGCGGCAGCAAACGGTTTTCATGGCCAGTTGCGCGTGGCATTGTCCGACGGCATCACGCCGTCGCGCCTTTCTGCGTTGCTCGTACTTTGCCGCCAGGAAGAACCCGAGGTCGAAATCCGGTTCTTCGAGGTGCCCCTATCGCAACAGATCAAGGGGCTGCATAGCGATCTGTATGACGTAGGGTTTGCTCAATCCGACGAAGTGGGCGACGGTATCGTCGCCACGCCCGCATGGAGCGATGCGCTGATGGTGGCCGTGCCAGCTCGGCATCCGCTTCTGGCCCACAAGCGCATCCCCTTGGATGAGTTGCTTCGCTATCCACTGGTTCTGTGCGATCCACAGGCATGTGAGGGCCATGCCAAGCAAGTTGAACGGGTGTTGCGCCGTGCGGATGTGGAGCCACTGATTGCAGAGAGGGTTTCGTCCACCGACCTGATGATGGCCCTAGTCTCGGCCGGTTTTGCGCTCGGCCTAGCAGGCAGTGCACACATTGCCGCCAGCCGTGAGCCGGGTGTAGTGGCCCGGCCGCTAGCTTCGCGCGTGTCGCCCCTCACGACCTATCTGTTGCGGCTGGACGGAGATCCGTCCGACGAGTTGGCGCGGTTTATTGAGCGCGCACAGGCCATCGAACAGCCGGAAACCCCCAGGCCCATACGAGGCCGTAATCCCGATCACCCGGAGGAACTGACGCCATGAAGAAGATCATCCCATTCTTGCTGGTTGCCGTGTTGACTGCCTGCGGCCAGTCCGATGGGCCACAGAAGTCCGCCGGTTCCGCAGCCAACATCCCGACAGTGGAAGAGCTGGCGGCCAACCCCGAACGGCTCAAGGAACTGCGCCAGCAGTGCAAGACCGACCGCCCCAAGCTGGGCGACGTGTTGTGCAACCGGGTGGCCGAGGCCACGCGCAAGCGGTTCTATGGCGACGGGGAAACGCCCTACACACCGCCGAAGGAGCCGCCTAAGTTTTGATCGTGGCCGCTTCGCCACGAATATTGGATTTCCTGACCGACACGCCGCAACGCGCCTGCGCTTGCGACGTTTTTCGTTGGCTCGCCACCGCGCTAATTCTTTCTTTTTGCTCGATCTTTCTGCTTAAAACGGTCTTTGACCGGCACTGACGCGGCACCGATCCTGACGCCTCCGGCACGTCCTTGTGCCGCTTTTTCCATGAGGAATCGGCGCAGGAGAAATCGGAGGCCAGGTCATGCAAGGGACGAACGTGCTGTTCGGTCAGATCGCCGTGGTATTCGGCATCGTGATCGCCGGAGTGTGGGGTGCCACACAATGGACAGCAGCAGCCCTTGGCTATCAAGTACGCCTTGGCTCGCCCTGGTTCGATCTTCTTGGCACGCCGATCTATCACCCGTGGAAGCTGTTTGAGTGGTGGTTTTCTTACGGCGCCTATACCCCGGAAATCTTCGACACCGGCGGAGCCATCGCTGGCAGCAGTGGCATGGTCGCCGTGGCCGTCGCCATTGCCATGTCGGTCTGGCGCTCGCGGCAGGCACGCCTTGTCACGACCTACGGATCGGCCCGCTGGGCGAACGCGCATGACATTCGCAAGGCGGGCCTCACGCAGCCAGAGGGCGTGTTCCTCGGCCAGCACGACCGCCAGTACCTGCGCCATGAGGGGCCAGAGCATGTCCTGACGTTCGCACCCACGCGCTCGGGCAAGGGCGTCGGCCTGGTGGTGCCGACGCTGCTTTCTTGGCCCGCGTCCGCCGTCATCCACGACATCAAGGGCGAGAACTGGCAGATCACCGCAGGCTGGCGCTCGCGCTTCTCGCATTGCCTGCTGTTCAACCCCACGGATGCGAAGTCGGCGGCCTACAACCCGCTGCTGGAGGTGCGGCGCGGCGCGCATGAAGTGCGCGACGTGCAGAACATCGCGGACATTCTGGTCGATCCCGAAGGCGCGCTGGAGAAGCGCAACCATTGGGAAAAGACCAGCCACGCGCTGCTGGTCGGCGCGATCCTGCATGTGCTCTACGCGGGCGAAGACAAGACGCTGCGCGGCGTCGCCAACTTCCTCAGCGACCCGGCCAGCCCGTTCGAGCTGACCTTGCATCGAATGATGACCACGCCCCACTTGGGCGAGGGGCCGCATCCGGTAGTCGCGTCGGCGGCGCGTGAAGTGCTCAACAAGTCGGACAACGAGCGTTCCGGCGTGTTAAGCACCGCCATGTCGTTCCTCGGCCTGTACCGCGATCCCACGGTGGCCGAAGTCACCTCGCGCTGTGACTGGCGCATCGCCGACCTGATCGCGGCCGAGCATCCGGTGTCGCTGTACCTGGTGGTGCCGCCTTCGGACATATCGCGCACCAAACCGCTCATCCGCCTGATCCTCAACCAGATCGGGCGACGCCTCACCGAATCGCTGGACGGCAGCGACGGCATCGAACGCCGCCACAAGCTGCTGCTGATGCTCGACGAGTTCCCGGCCCTGGGTCGGCTCGACTTCTTCGAGACAGCCTTGGCCTTCATGGCGGGCTACGGCATCCGCAGCTTCCTCATCGCGCAGTCACTCAACCAGATCGACAAGGCGTATGGACAGAACCATTCCATTCTCGACAACTGCCACGTCAGGGTGACGTTCGCCACCAACGACGAACGCACCGCCAAGCGCATTTCCGAGACGCTGGGCACTGCGACCGAGCTGCGCGCGCAACGCAACTACGCGGGCCACCGGCTCGCGCCGTGGCTGGGCCACCTCATGGTGTCGCGCCAGGAGACGGCCCGCCCGCTGCTGACGCCGGGCGAGGTGATGCAGCTTCCGCCGGACGATGCCGTAGTGATGGTGTCCAGCATGGCGCCGATCAAGGCCCGGAAGCTGCGCTACTACGCCGACGCCAATTTCAAGCAGCGCGTGCTGCCGCCGCCCGAGCTGGCGGACGGCCGGTACGCCGACGCGCCGCCACTGCGCCCCGACGACTGGAGTGGCCTGGCGATTCCTGCCGTGCCTGCCGCGCCTGCGGCCGATGCCGCCGAAGGCTTCCGGGCGTCGGCCGACGACGGCGGCCCGCGCCGTCAGCCCGAGCTAACTGAGGCCGTCGCCTACGACCCCGAGCTGGCCGCGCCCGCGGCCGACCTCGGCCTGCTCGATGACGACGACGACCTGCCGCTTCCCCTTCCTCGCCAGCTTGATCCGGCCATGCAGCGCACGGCCCGGCTGGCGTCCCTCGACCCCAACGACGGAATCGAGCTATGAGCCACTATCGCCTGAACCTCTTTATCCAGCCCGAGCACGCCCAGCGGCTCGATGAACTGGCCGCCAAGAAAGGCGTGTCCAAGTCCAGCATCGTCGCCGCTGCCTTGGCGTCCTGGCTGTCGCCGGACGCGGCCGACCAGCGCGAGGCGGCCATCGCCAAGCGCCTTGATCGCCTCTCGCGCCAGGCCGAGCGAATGGAGCGCGACCAGAGCATCGCCATCGAGACGCTGGCGCTGTTCATCCGCTACTACCTGACCGTCAGCACGCCGGTTCCCGAGGCGCACCAAGAGGCGGCCCGCGCCTTGGGCAAGGCGCGTTTCGAGCAGTTCACCGAGCAGCTTGGCCGCCACCTGATGCGTGGGCGCAGCCTGGTGCGCGACGTGGTGGAGGAATTGCATCCCGATTCGGTGCGGATGGAGGACGCGGCGGCAGCCGCCGATGCGCAGGAGCGTGCGTCATGAGCGCCGTTTCCCAATCCATGAGTGCCACGTCGCTCGACCGGCGCATCCAGATGCTGCGCACGGCAATGGGGCCGCTGATCGCCACCGCGCTCGAAGACCCCGACGTGGTGGAAATCATGCTCAACCCTGACCGCACCCTTTGGGTGGATCGCCTGTCGTCGGGCCGCGCGCCTATGGGCGTGGAGCTGCCCGAAGCCGATGGCGAGCGAATCATCCGCCTGGTCGCGGCCCACGTCGGCGCGGAGGTGCATCGCGGCCAGCCGCTGCTGTCCGCCGAACTGCCCGAAACCGGTGAACGCTTCGAGGGCATCCTGCCGCCAGCCGCGCCGGGGCCGGCCTTCGCGCTGCGCAAGCGCACCATCGGCGTGATCCCGCTGGAGCGGTACGTCGTGGACGGAATGATGACCGCCGCCCAGGCGGGCTTTTTGGTGCGCGCCGTGCGCGAGCGCCAGAACGTCCTGATCGCGGGGGCCACCAGCAGCGGCAAGACGACCTTGGCGAACGCGCTGCTGGCCGAGATAGCTGCCACGGGCGACCGCGTGCTGGTGCTCGAAGACACGGTGGAGCTGCAATGCGCGGCCCGCGACCACGTTCCGCTGCGCACGCGCTCCGGCGTGGTGTCCATGACCGAGCTGGTGCGCTCGTCCATGCGCCTGCGACCTGATCGCGTCGTCGTCGGCGAGGTACGCGGTGCCGAGGCGCTGGATCTCATCAAGGTGTGGGGCACCGGCCACCCCGGCGGCGTCGCCACGATCCACGCCGGCTCCGCGCTGGGCGCGTTGCTGCGCCTGGAGCAACTGATTCTCGAAGTGGCGGTGAATCCGCCGCGTGCGCTGATCGCCGAGGCGGTCAACGTGGTGATCCAGATCGCCGGGCGCGGACGCAAGCGCCGCATCGAGAACATCGCCCGCATCGTCGGCTTCGACGGCGTGGGCTACCAACTGGTGGACGCGCTGGAAACGCCGTTTCCCGAGCTGCCGCCGATCCCTGATGCCGCACCCGCTGCGGCGACTTCCTCGTCCCCTGACCAACCTGGAGAACTGCTATGACGCAGATGACCATTCCTGCTTTCCGTGTTTCCGTAAATCCGGCTTTGCGCCTTGCACGGCTGCGCTGCCTGGCCCGCCCTGCGGGGCGAGGGCTGCTGCTGGCCGCGCTGTTGCTGTTCCTGGCCGGCACCGCGCAGGCCGCTGGTTCCTCGATGCCCTGGGAAGGCCCGTTGCAGTCGATCTTGGAGTCGATTCAGGGGCCGGTGGCGCGCATCGTCGCGGTCATCATCATCATTGCCACGGGCCTCGCGCTCGCCTTCGGCGACACGTCGGGCGGCTTTCGCAAGCTGATCCAGATCGTGTTCGGCCTGTCCATCGCGTTCGCGGCTTCGAGCTTCTTCCTGTCGTTCTTTTCGTTCTCGGGCGGGGCTGTCGTATGAGCGGCCCGGATAGCTTCGCGGCCGGGTTCGAGGTGCCTTTGCATCGCTCGCTCACCGAGCCGATCTTGCTGGGCGGCGCACCGCGCACCGTGGCGATTGCCAACGGCACGCTGGCCGCCGCCGTCGGGCTGGGCCTGCAACTGTGGATTCCTGGCGTGGTGCTCTGGATCGTCGGCCATTCGCTGGCGGTATGGGGTGCGCGCGTCGATCCGCAGTTCATGGCCGTGTTCGCCCGGCACATCAAGCACCGCCCGCTGCTGGACGTGTGAGGGGACGCCGCCATGCTGAACCTCGCCGAATACCGCCAGCGCCCGGCCTTGCTCGCCGATTGGCTGCCGTGGGCCGGGCTCGTCGCGCCGGGTGTCGTCTTGAACAAGGACGGCAGTTTCCAGCGCACGGCCCGGTTTCGCGGGCCTGACCTCGACAGTGCCACGCAAGGCGAGCTGATCGCCACGTCGGCCCGCTTGAACAATGCGCTGCGCCGGCTGGGATCGGGCTGGGCGCTGTTCATCGAGGCCGAACGCAGCGCCGCCGCGGACTACCCGCACTCAGAGTTTCCGGAGGCGCTGTCGTGGCTGGTGGACGAAGAACGCCGCTCGGCCTTCGAGGACACCGGCCATCACTTCGAGAGCGGCTATCACTTGACGCTGGTGTACCTGCCGCCTGAAGAATCGCGCGCTCGTGCCGCCAAGATGCTCTACGAGAACACGCCGACGAATGGCGTGGACTGGCGCGAGCGGCTGCAAGCCTTCGTCGCGGAAACGGATCGGGTCTTTGACCAGCTCGATGGCGTCATGCCGGAAATTGCCTGGCTCGATGACGCGCAGACCCTGACCTACCTGCACGCGACCATCTCGACGCGACGCTATCGCGTCGGTGTGCCCGAGGTGCCTTTCCACATCGACGCGCTGCTGGCCGACTCGCCGCTGGTTGGCGGCCTGGCCCCCATGCTGGGCGACCGGCACCTGCGCGTGGTGTCGGTGCGGGGCTTTCCGACCTCGACCTGGCCGGGGATTCTGGACGACCTCAACCGCCTCGGATTTGCGTATCGCTGGAGTACGCGCTTCCTCTGCATGGACAAATCCGAGGCGGAAAAAGACCTCGCCCGCCTGCGCCGCCAGTGGTTCGCCAAGCGCAAGAACGTCATCGCGCTGCTGCGCGAAACGATCTTCCAACAGGAGTCGCCGCTGGTGGACACGGATGCCTCGAACAAGGCGACCGATGCCGATGCCGCGTTGCAGGAGCTGGGCAGTGATCAAGTCGCCTTCGGCTACCTCACCGCCACGGTGACGGTGCTCGATGCCGACCCGGCCGCAGCCGACGAGAAGCTGCGCATGGTGGAGCGCGTCATCCAGGGCCGGGGCTTCGTGACCATCTCCGAAACGCTCAATGCCGTGGATGCGTGGCTGTCCTCGCTCCCCGGCAACGCCTATGCCAACGTGCGCCAGCCGATCGTCTCGACGCTGAACCTGGCGCACATGATGCCGGTGTCGGCCGTGTGGGCCGGCCCCGAGCGCAACGCGCATCTGGACGGCCCGCCTCTCATCGTGACGCGCACCGATGGCGCCACACCGTTTCGCTTGGTCACGCACGATGGCGACGTGGGCCACATGCTGGTGGCCGGCCCGACGGGCATGGGCAAGTCAGTGCTGCTCGCCACGCTGGCGATGCAGTTCCGCCGCTACCTCGGCTCGCGCATCTTCGCGTTCGATATGGGGCGTTCGATGCGCGCCACGATCCTCGGGCTTGGCGGCGAGCACTACGACTTGGGCACGGACGGCGAAATCGCCTTCCAGCCGCTCGCCCGCATTGACCGCGAAGGCTACCGCACCTGGGCCGCCGAATGGATCGAAGGCCGTTTGCTGCATGAAGGCGTAGCAGTCGGCCCGGACGAGAAAGCCGCCATCTGGTCGGCGCTGGGCAGCTTGGCCGGTGCGCCCGTCGAGCAGCGCACGATGACCGGCCTGTCGGTGCTGCTGCAATCGAACGCGCTGCGCCAGGCGCTCGCGCCCTATGTGCTGGGCGGCGCGCACGGCAAGCTGCTGGATGCCGACCACGACCGGCTGGGCATGGCGGACGTGCAGGGTTTCGAGATGGAGGAGCTGATGCACAGCAAGGCCGCCGTCATGGCCGTGCTGCATTACCTCTTTGCGCGCTTTGACGAACGCTTTGACGGTGCGCCCACGATGCTGATCCTCGATGAAGCGTGGCTGTTCCTGGATGACCCGGTGTTTGCCGCGCGCATCCGCCAGTGGCTCAAGACGCTGCGCAAGAAAAACGTGTCGGTGATCTTCGCCACGCAGTCGCTCGCGGACATTAAGGATTCGAGCATCGCGCCCGCAATCATCGAGAGCTGCGCAAGCCGCATCTTCCTGCCGAACCCGCAGGCGACCGAGCCGCAGATTCGCACGATCTACGAGGGCTTCGGGTTGAACTCGCGCCAGATCGAGATCGTCGCCACCGCGCAACCCAAGCGCGACTACTACTACCAATCCCGCCTCGGCAACCGCCTGTTCGACCTCGACCTGGGGGCGGCGACGCTGGCCTTCGCGGGCGCTTCCACGCCGCAAGACCAGCGCGACATAGACCGCGTGCTGCTGGACGCCGGCACGCCCGGCTTCGCGGGTGCCTGGCTGCGCCATCGCGGCCTCGATTGGGCGGCTGACCTGCTGCCCTCGTTCCCCGGCCTCGCGCCGGATTCCCTCGCTGACCAACCACAGGAGATCCTGCCATGAAGAAGCGCCTTGTCGCCGCTGCCATCGCGGCCATGCTTTGCACCGCCACTGCCCATGCGCAATGGGTCGTGATCGACCCCACCAACCTCGTGCAGAACACGATGACCGCGATCCGCACGCTGGAGCAGATCAACAACCAGATTCGCCAGCTCCAGAACGAAGCGCAAATGCTGATGAACCAGGCGCGCAACCTCGCCAGCCTTCCATCCAGCGTGGTCGGCCAGTTGCGCGCCAACCTGGCGACGACCGAGCGGCTGATCGCCCAGGCCCGAGGCTTGGCCTACGACGTGACGAATCTGGATCGGGAGTTTGCCCGCCTGTACCCGGAGCAGTACGCCGCCACCGTCAGCGGCGACCAGATGTACCGCGACGCCCAGGAGCGGTGGAAGAACACGCTGGGCGGCTTGCAGACCACCATGCAGATGCAGGCGCAGGTGTCGCAGAACCTGGGCGAAGACGAAAGCGTGCTGGCCGATCTGGTCGGCAAGAGCCAGTCGGCGCAAGGCGCGTTGCAGGCGATGCAGGCCATGAACCAGTTGCTCGCCTTGCAGGCCAAGCAGTCGATCCAGTCGCAGCGGCTCCAGATCACGCAAGACCGGGCCGCCTCGCTGGAACTGGCGCGGCAGGCGGCGGCCACCGAGCGCGCCCGCGAAGTGCGGCGGCGCTTCCTCGGGGAAGGCACGCCGTACACGCCGCAGTCCGTCAACTTCTACCGCGACTGACAGGAGGCCGCCATGCGATGCGTCCTCGTCCTTGGTGCCGTGCTGCTGGCCGCTTGCGGCGAGCAGCCGGCCGACAACCTCGCCGATGCCCTGGCCGCCGATCGCGTGCGGCTCAAGGCATTGCGCGCGCAATGCGCGGCCGACCGGCAGGCCACGGGCGAGGACGCTTGCCGCGCCGCCGCCGAAGCCTTCCGGCGGCGCTTCTTTTCCGGCGAGGCCGGGCCGGATGAATACCAGACGCTGGCCGACCTGCCGCCGATCCCGCCCAGCTTCGAGGAACCGGAGGGCACGCCATGAATGACGTGACCATCATCGACCAGTTCCTCAACACCTTCGCCACCTACATCGACTCGGGTTTCGGGCTGCTGCGCGGCGAAGTGGCGTTCCTCACGGCCACGCTGATCGTCATCGACATGACGATCGCCGGGCTGTATTGGGCCATGAGCCACGCCACCGGCCAAGGCGATGACGTGATCGCCAAGCTGCTGCGCAAGGTGCTCTACGTCGGTGCCTTCGCCTACATCCTCAACAACTTCAACTGGCTGGCCAGCATCGTGTTCCGCTCGTTCGCGGGGCTGGGCATCACCGCCACCGGCTCGGCCATCACGATGGAGAACTTCTTGCAGCCGGGCCGGCTCGCCAAGACCGGCATCGACGCCGGGGCGCCGATTCTGGAGCAGATCGGCGAGATGGCGGGCTTCCCCGAGGTGTTCGCCAATCTCGATCCCATCGTGGTGATGTTCCTCGCGTGGCTGGTCGTGGTGCTGTGCTTCTTCGTGCTGGCGATCCAGCTTTTCATCACGCTGATCGAGTTCAAGCTGACCACGCTCGCCGGGTTCGTGCTGGTGCCGTTCGCGCTGTGGAACAAGACCAGCTTTCTCGCCGAGAAGGTGCTGGGCAACGTCGTGGCCGCTGGCATCAAAGTGCTGGTGCTGGCTGTGATCGTCGGCATCGGCTCGGGCCTGTTCGCGCAGTTCCAAGTCCACCCCGCCGAGCCGAACATCGACCACGCGCTGGTCATCATGCTGGCCTCGCTCACCTTGCTCGCGCTCGGGATCTTCGGCCCCGGCATCGCCACGGGCCTTGTGTCCGGCGCGCCCCAGCTCGGCGCGGGCGCGATGGCCGGTGCCGCCGTCGGCGCGGCCGGAACGGCAGTGGCTGTCGGTGCTGCCGCGACGGGCGTGGGCGGCGCGGTGGCCGCTGGCGCGCGCATGGCCCCGGCTGCCGCCAAGCTGGCCGGCAGCGGCGCGCGTGCCGCCACGTCGGCGGCTGGCAGCGCGA
This sequence comes from Pseudomonas fluorescens, assembly GCF_000730425.1. Taxonomy (NCBI): domain Bacteria; kingdom Pseudomonadati; phylum Pseudomonadota; class Gammaproteobacteria; order Pseudomonadales; family Pseudomonadaceae; genus Pseudomonas; species Pseudomonas fluorescens. Next base: position 4,220,378 of record NZ_CP008896.1, read on the forward strand.
AGTCGGCGTTCCAGGCGGGTTCCGCTGCCGCCGGCGGCGGTGCCAAAGGCGCGATGGCGGGCTTGGGCAACGTCGCCAAGACCGGCGCGCAGTCTGCCGGACGCGCTGCCGCATCCCGCGCTTCCGCTGCCGGGCAGCGCATGGCCGCACCGTTCCGCGCGGGCTGGAACGGCGACGCTGGCGCGTCAGCCGGCCAGGCCGCCACCAGCGAAGCGCCGGCAGGCGCTGCCGCTGCACAGGCGCCCGAGCAGCCCGCTTGGGCCAAGCGGCTGCATCGCCGCCAGCAGCTCACCCACGCCGCGACCACCGCTGCCCACGCGCTGCGCGGTGGCGACGGCGGCGGCTCCGGGCAAGGCCCGAGCCTGCGCGGCTCCGACGACTGACGCGATTCACAAGGAGAACTGACCATGCGATTCAAGAAACCGCAGGTGCGCTACGCCGACACGCCGCAGCCTGCCACGCCGTACCAAACCGCCGGCCAGGTGTGGGACGACCGTATCGGCTCGGCCCGCGTCCAGGCCAAGAACTGGCGATTCATGGCCTTCGGCTGCCTCACGCTCGCGCTGCTGATGGCCGGCGGACTGGTGTGGCGCTCGGCGCAATCCATCGTCACGCCCTACGTCGTGGAGGTGGACAACGCGGGCCAGGTGCGCGCCGTGGGCGAAGCCGCCACGCCGTACCGGCCCAACGATGCGCAGACGGCGCACCACATCGCGCGCTTCGTGACGCTGGTGCGCTCGCTGTCCATCGACCCCATCGTCGTCCGCCAGAACTGGCTGGACGCCTACGACTACACGACCGACAAAGGCGCGGCCGTGCTCAACGACTACGCGCGGGTCAACGACCCGTTCGCGCGCATCGGAAAGGAGTCGGTGACGGTGCAGATCACCAGCGTCGTGCGTGCCAGCGACACGTCTTTCAACGTGCGCTGGACGGAACGCCGCTACGTCAACGGCGCTGCGGCGGGCCTGGAACGGTGGACGGCCGTGGTGTCCATCGTGCTCCAGCCGCCGCGCACCGAAGAACGCCTGCGCAAGAACCCGCTGGGCATCTACGTCAACGGCCTTTCCTGGAGCCGCGAGCTGGATTCTTCCGAAGGAGCAAAACCATGAACCTGTCTTTCCGCTTTTACGCTTTGCCGTTGATGCTTGTTGCCCTGGCGGGCTGCGCCACGCAAGGCAAGCCGCCGCCGACCATCTCGCTCGATGAGCCGGTGCCGGTGCAGGCCCAGCCGATGCCGGAGCCGCCCGCGCCCGTGGAGGTTGTGGCCGTGCCCGAGGTGCTGCCGATGCCGGCGCAGTTGATGCCGGCACCCGAGGCCGAGGACGCCAAGCCCACGCCCGAGCCGGCCGACGAGAAGGTGCGCGTTTCACGCGCCAATGCCGAGGCGCGTGTCGCGCCCACGCGCGAGGGCTACGTCAACGCGATTCAGGTGTGGCCCTTCACCGATGGCGCGCTGTATCAGGTCTATGCGGCCGTGGGCCGGGTGACGATGGTTGCCTTGCAGCCGGGCGAGGAGCTGGTGACGGTGGCCGCCGGCGATACCGTGCGCTGGATCGTGGGCGACACGTCCAGCGGCAGCGGTGCCGACTTGCGCGTCAACGTGCTGGTCAAGCCGATCCGCTCGGGCCTCAAGACCAATCTGGTCATCATCACCAGCCGGAGGACGTACCTGCTGGAACTGACTTCCACGGAAAAGACGTGGATGGCGTCGGTGTCCTGGGAGTACCCGCGCGACCGGATGCTGGCCTTGCAGCGCCAGGCGCAAGCGGCCAGCGCCGCCGCGCCGGTGGATAGCGGCCTGTCGCTGGAGAACCTGCGCTTTCGCTACGCGATCGGCGGCAGCAATCCGTCGTGGAAGCCGCTGCGCGCTTTCGACGACGGGCAGAAGGTCTATATCCAGTTCCCCGCCGGCATCGCGCAAGGCGAACTGCCGCCGCTGTTCGTGATCGGGCCGGAAGGCGACGGGCAACTGGTGAACTACCGCTTCCGTTCGCCGTACTACATCGTGGATCGCCTGTTTGGCGCGGCAGAGTTGCGCCTGGGCGGTGACAAGGGCGACGTGGTGCGGATCGAGCGCACGGATGGCGTGGCACGGAGGAACTGACCATGAGCCAGGACGATACCCCCGACCTCGCCACGCGGCAGGCAGGCAAGGTCGCGCCCGAGGCGGTGGCGCTTCGCGCCCAGCCGCGTGCCGTGACCCGGTTGAACCGGCGCACGCTGGCCGTCCTCGTCGGCGGCCTGTCGGTCGCCGTGCTCGGGGCCACGATCTGGTCATTGCAACCGCACCGGCGCGGCGCGGGCGAGCAGACCGAGCTTTACAACGTCGATCGCGTCTCGAAGTCCGAAGGGCTGGACGGCCTGCCGTCCGACTACTCGAAGCTGCCGCCGAAGGTGCCCGAGCTGGGGCCGCCACTGCCGGGCGATCTTGGCCCGGCCATCGTGAACTCGCAGCAGTCCGCCGTGGCCGCTTACGCGGCCCCCGGCCACGATCCCAACGACGCCTTGCGCAAGGAGGCGGAAGCCGCAGCGGCTTCGTCGGTGTTTTTCCGCTCGGGCGGCCAGGGCCAGGCCGCCGCCACGGCCACGGTGGCGCCGCCGGGTGTGCCTGGTGCTGCCAACACGCTCGCGGCCTTCGACCCGCTCGCGGCTGGGCCGGCCTCGGCGGCGCCCCAGCCTGCCGATCCGACAGCTGTGCAAAACCGGCAAGACCAGAAAGAGGCGTTCCTGAAAGGCGGCTCTATGGAAACCCGCAATTCCGGAAACCTGAAAATGCCGGCCTCGCCGTATCAGGTCATGGCCGGAACGGTGATTGCGGGCGCGCTGGTGACGGGCATCAAGTCGGACTTGCCAGGCGACGTGATCGCCACGGTGACGGAGCCGGTCTATGACTCGGCCACGGGCAAGTTCCTGTTGATCCCGCAGGGGTCGCGCATCCTGGGTAAATACAACAGCCAGGTCAGCTACGGGCAGAGCCGCGTGCAGGTGGTGTGGAACCGGGTCATCCTGCCCGATACGTCCTCGCTGACGCTCGACAACCTTGTCGGCACCGATCCAGCCGGCTACGCCGGCCTGGAAGACGACGTGGACTGGCATTGGAATCGCATCGTCGCGGGCGCCGTGCTGACGACGCTGCTGGGCGTAGGCGCCGAGTTGGCCGCGCCAGAGAACCGCCAGGACGGCAACCGCATCGTCATCGCGGGGCGCGACAGCGCCCAGGACAGCATCAATCAGGTGGGTCAGGAGATCACCCGGCGCAACATGGACATCCAGCCGACGCTGACCATTAGGCCGGGCCTGCCGGTTCGCGTCATCGTGAACCGGGATCTGGTGCTGCGGCCGTGCCAGCCGCTGTTCTTCAACCGGGGAGCTTCCCAATGAACACGAAGAAACTGCGGCTAGGGCCGCTGCCCAAGACCGAGAGCGTCAAGCTGACCTTTGCCTGCCCGGCCAGCTTGAAAGCCGACCTCGACCGCTACGCCGCGCTGCACGCGCAGGCGTATGGCGAGGCCGTCGATGCCGAGAAGTTGATCCCGCACATGCTGGAGGCGTTCATGGCGGGGGATCGGGGATTCAGGAAGGGCACCACGACGCGGAGCGTGCCGTCCAAGCCGACGTGATGGCCCTCGAAGCCTGCCCAGCAACATCCATCGAACGCGCAGCCCAAGGCTGCGCGTTCTTCATTCTGGATGCCGCCAAGAGCCGCCTGGGCTATGATGACAAGACAAGCCCGCCGTCCCTCGGCAATCCAGCACGACACAGTGCGATGTGGCTTTCTCTCCCAACGCTCCTATGTGGCTCCTAGCCCACGAAGCCACACCGCGCCAAAGTGGCCGAGAAAAGAGCTAACCTACTGTCCCATATACGGTTTCAAGTCCTGCGTGATTTGCACAAAGGACTTGACACCAGAACTTTTTTGTGCCGCGTTCCGGGCCGCCATTACCGATACGCCAGCCGTCGAGGACGCTTTGGAACAGCTGCTTTTTCTGCTCATCGCTGGCAGCACCTTGCAGCGTGTGCAAGATGCCGAAGTGGTTCTGCGGGATCTGCCCCAGGGCCGGGTCGGCGGCGCTGATGATCGCAAACACTTCGGCCAGGGTCACGAACGACACTTGTGGGCCGCCGTATGGGCGGGGGATGGAAATGCTACCCAGGCCGCTGCGGGTGAACTGTTCGATTTCGGCCCAGGGTAGTTTGCGCTGGCGGTCGCGCAGCCCGGCTTGCAGGCGGGCTGCCTGGGCAAGCTCGTGGGCGGCGGCGAGGGCTTCACTGTCGTTGCGCAGCACCTTGGCAGGCAACAGCAGCGGGGCGACATCCAGATCGCTCTGGAGGGGCGATTGCGCCAAGTTAGACATCGGTGCGCCCCTGCGTGGCTACACGTAATGCCCTGGCGTTGTGCACCGGGGTAATTCTGACCATACCTACCTCACATCCGTGGAAAAGCTGAAAAATCAGGAAGGTCCGGTGGTCCGGTTTATATACCCTAAACGTGTTTATTTTTTAAATAAACTAACTTTTAGGAATATGCATAGAAGGTCTGTCACCCCGGCTCGCACGGCGAGCCAGGACGCCGGGGTTGGTACACCGACGGAGTGTTTGCCGCGTCTTGGGCCTGAGCCTGGGCGATGCTCAGGGTCCGTGGTGGTGCCCAGCGGGAGTTATTGCCCACGCGGTCGATCACGCAGTAGGTGACCTCCTGGCGAGCATCGTCCCCCGCTTCGAGGATCAACGCCGAAGGCACCCAGACCTGCACGGCCTGTCCCACTTCGTTGGCCTGGATGGGCGGCAGGTCCAGGCGCGCATCGCCCCAGCGCAGGGTAATTGCATCACCGGTGGCCATGTTCAGGTACGGCTCGATGGTCAATGGCACGCCACGGCGGATCTGGTTGGGATTGACGCCATGGCGGCGGATGGTTTCAGGCAGGTCGACGGGGGCCAGGTTCTGGTTTTCTTCGCCACACAACACCGATGGCTGGCCGCCAGGGCAAGCGGTCTTGACCTGTACTCGGGTAATCAGCGAGCGCGCCGGGCCACGCCCCACCTGCATGATGCGGTAATGAATCCGGGCGGCGCCGTTTTGTACAAAACTCTCCGGCACCCGCAGGCTGCTGGGTTGGCCGATATCGGCGGCGCCCACCCGCTTGGACGCGGCAAAGCAGTTGTTCCAGAACAGCTCGATCAAGTCCCCCTTGCCCATGTCTGGGTAAGGGGCAACATCGACCTGCAAATGGGTGGCGGCCTGCGCATTGATACCTTGTTTGAGGGCCTGGGGCACTGTCGGCGCGGCGAGCATGGCCAGGGGGGAAATGTGTGTCATAAATAATCTCCGTGATGCAGCCAGCAGCGATCGTTCCGAACCCCAGGCATGGGGTTCGAAAGGAACGATTTTTTGAAAAGCCAGGATAGGATCCAATCCTCCGGGCCTTAGATAAGAGGGTTGGCCAAGGGGCGTCAATGGCGGCAAAAGGCTAAACGGCGGGTTCGGGATTATTCAGAAGGGTCTTACTGGCGGGGGGTATTCAAGGGGGGGGCTGACAGACGCTTTGCCCAGTGATGACGGGGCCTTTTCCGAAAACGATAATCCTTGTAGGAGCCGGTAAGCCGGCTCCTACAAGGGGAGGGTCAATGGGTGAGGAATTTGCTGAGGAACTGCCGGGTCCGTTCTTCCTTGGGGTTGGCAAACAAGGCCTTGGCTTCGCCTTGCTCGACGATCACGCCCTTGTCGAAAAAAATCACGCGGTTGGCCACGTCCCGGGCAAAGCTCATTTCGTGGGTAACGATAACCATGGTGCGCTTCTCTTCGGCGAGGCCGCGGATGGTCGCCAGGACCTCGCCCACCAACTCCGGGTCAAGGGCCGAGGTCGGCTCATCGAACAGGATCACTTCCGGCTCCATCGCCAGCGCCCGGGCAATCGCCACCCGCTGTTGCTGGCCGCCGGACAGGCGCCGTGGGTAGGCGTCTTCCTTGCCTGCCAGGCCAACCTTGGCCAGCAGTGCACGACCGAGGCGGTCAGCGGCTTCGCGCGGCATCTTCTTGACCACCAGCGGGCCTTCGATGACGTTTTCCAGGGCGGTGCGATGGGGGAACAGGTTGAAGTTCTGGAACACAAAGCCCACATGCTGGCGCAGGCGCCGCACCAGGCCCTGCTGCTGGTTGAGCGGGCGGCTGCCGTCGATCTCGATGTCACCGACCTTGATTCGACCGCTGCTGGGTTCTTCAAGGAAGTTCAGGCAGCGCAGGAAGGTGGTCTTGCCGGAACCGCTGGGGCCAATGATGGCGACGACTTCGCCCTCCTTGACCTGCAGGTCGATCCCGTTGAGCACCACCTGGCTCTTGAATTGTTTGGTCAGCTTTTCAACCACGATCATGCTTCAAGACTCCAGGTCATGCCGGTTGACCCGGTCTTCCAGGCGATTCTGAAAATGCGCCAGGATGCTGGCCAGGACCCAGTAGATCAGGGCCGCGGACAGGTACATGGTGAAAATTTCAAAGGTTCGCGCCGACACCAGTTGGGCCTGGCGGAACAGCTCGGGTACCTGGATGGTGGCGGCCAGGGCCGTGTCCTTGACCAGTGAAATAAAGCTGTTGCCCAGGGGCGGCAGGGCGGTGCGCATCGCCTGCGGCAGGATGGCCCGGCGCAGGGTCTGCGCGCGGGTCATGCCGATACTGGCGGCAGCTTCCCACTGGCCACGCTCGATGGAGCCGATGGCGGCGCGCAGGATTTCACAGGCGTAGGCGGCCATGTTCAGCGAGAAGCCGATCATTGCCGCCGGAATCGGGTCCAGTTCGATGCCCACTTGCGGCAAGCCGTAGTAGATCAAAAACAGCTGTACCAGTAACGGCGTACCGCGAAAGAACGAGACGTAGACCCGGGCGGTCCAGCTCAACAGCTTGAAGCGCGACAGGCGCATCAAGGCCAGGCCGAAGCCCAGCAGCAAGCCGAAAAACATCCCGCCGAGGCTGAGGATCACCGTGTAGTACGCGCCCTTGAGCAGAAAGGGCGCAGAGTCGAGTGCGAGTTGGAAACCTGCTTCCATTATTGAGTGACGTCAGCGTTGAAGTATTTTTCGGACAGCGTCTTCAAGGTGCCGTCGGCGCGCAGTTTGTCGAGGGCCTGGTTGACCGCTTCGAGCAGCTCAAGCTCGCCTTTGCGCAGGGCAATCCCGGATTCCTGGCGGGAGAAGGCCGCGCCGGCAGCGGCAGTGTCCGGGGCTTTTTTCGCATATTCCAGGGCCGCCAGGCGGTCGATCAGAGTCGCGTCGATACGGCCGATGCGCAGGTCCTGGAACTTGGTGGGGTCGTCGTTATAGGTCTTGATGATGGCTTTGGGTTGGTTGTCCTTGAGCCATTGTTCGTAGTTGGTACCCAGGCCTACGCCGATTTTCTTGCCGGCCAGGTCATCGGCGGTCTTGATGGTGTCGACGTTTTTCGCCAGGACCAGCGCCTGGATACCGGAGACGGTATAGGGCTTGGAGAAATCGTACTTTTTCTTGCGCTCTTCGGAGATTGTCACTTGGTTGACCACGGCGTCCAGGCGCTTGGACTCCAGCGCGGCGAGGATACCGTCCCACGGGGTGGCTTGCAGCTTGACCTTGACGCCCAGCTCCTTGGCCAGGGCTTCGGACAGCTCGACTTCAAAACCGCTGAGCTTGCCGCTTTCATCGACGAAGCTGAACGGCGGGTAGGTGCCTTCCAGGCCGATCTTGATCACGCCGGCCTTCTTGATGTTGCCCAGTTGCTCGCCGGCAACCGCCTGGCCCAGCAACCCGGCGCCAAGGGCCAGGCCCAATGTGCCAACCAGCAACGTGCGACGCAGTACAGAAATAGTCATGACAAGCCCCTGTGTTTTTTATGGTGTGCGAAGCAGGTGACGCAGTGGTCGTATCCTGCCCTAAAAACGCGGTGTGTGGGAGCGCGACTATAGGGCGGGTTTTAAAGCATTAAAAATAATATAAATTAAGTTTTATATTTCATTAAGGAATATAAGTTCGATGAAAATTCAATTGTGAGAGCGGGCTTGCTCGTGAATGCGGTGGGTCATTGATGGTGATACACCGCGTTCGCGAGCAAGCCCGTTCCCACATTTAGTAGGCATGCCTCCCGTCAGAACAATGAGTCATAGGCAAACAACGCAGGCGCCCCGCCGGTGTGCAGGAAGATGATCGGCCCGTCCTCGAAGGCCCCGCGCCCGATACCGTCGAGCAATCCGGCCATGGCCTTGCCGGTGTAGACCGGGTCCAGCAACAGGCCTTCCTGGCTTGCCAGCAGCTTGATTGCTGCCAGGGTGCCGGCGTTGGGTTCGCCGTAACGCGGGGCGAAGTATTCGTCCCACAGGATCACCTTGAACGCCTCGGGTACAGCCACCCCCAGCAACTGCGCGGTGCGTTCGGCCAGGCCTTGCACTTTGGGGCGTTGGGCTTCGTCGGTGCGCGAGACGGTGACGCCAATCACCGGCAGGTCTGGTAGCACCTCACTCAACGCCAGGGCCAGGCCGCTGTGGGTGCCGGCGCTGCCAGAGGCCAGGACCACCGCCGCGAACTGCATGCCGCTGTCCTGGATCTGCCCGGCCAGCTCCAGCCCGGCGCGCACATAGCCCAGGGCGCCCAGGGCATTGGAGCCACCGATCGGCACCCGATAGGGTTTTTTGCCATTGTTGCGCAGGCGTTCGGCCAGGGCGTCGAGCTGTTCGTCGGCGTTGTCCAGGTTCTCCACACGTTCGACCTTGGCGTCGAACAGCTCCACCAGCAGGCGATTGCCATTGCCCAGGTAGTTGGGGTCGTCGGTGCCCGTGGGGTTTTCCAGCAGGGCGACACATCCCAGGCCAAGCTTGGCCGCCAGGGCTGCGGTCTGGCGCACATGGTTGGACTGGATCGCGCCGGCAGTGATCAGCGTATCGGCGCCCTGGGCCAGGGCATCGGCGGCAAGGTATTCGAGCTTGCGCAGCTTGTTGCCGCCCATGGCCAGTGGTGTGGTGTCATCGCGCTTGATGTAGATATCACGGCCCAGCCAGGTCGACAGTCGTTCGAGTTTTTCCAGAGCGGTGGCGCCACCAAGCAGTTCCAGACGATTAAAACGGTCGAGCTGTTGTTTGATCATGGTTACGCACGGGTAATAGGAGATGGGGAGGACTATAGGCAGGGCTTTTTACGGGGGCAACCGTCAGTTGCTTATGCCGGGATGTTATTAGCATTGCACCATTGGTTCTTAAGGGCGGCCCGGTTGCATACCGTAAAGTGGCGGCCATTACGTCAGGAGTGAATACCGTGAGCGAGCGTTCCAGTCATTGGCAATTACAGACCATCGTCAGCCAGTTGCGCGGCGCCCGGGACCAGTGGCGCACGCGCAACGGCCGGGTCAGCGGCGAGCAGGGCGGTCGTGAGTTACCTTCCCGTGATGCGGTGGCGCAGATTCTTGAGGCGTTGTGCGGCGCACTGTTCCCCATGCGCCTGGGGCCGGTGGATTTGCGCGAGGAAAGCGAGGATTTCTACGTCGGCCATACCCTCGATGTGGCGCTCAATGCCCTGCTCGCCCAGGCCCGCCTGGAGCTGCGCTATGCCGCGCGCCAGGGCGGCCGGGCCGACGATGAAGTCGATGCATTGGCCATTCGCCTGATCCAGGACTTTGCCCTGGCCTTGCCGGCGCTGCGCAGCCTGTTGGACACCGACGTGCTGGCCGCTTATCACGGCGACCCGGCTGCGCGCAGTGTGGATGAGGTGTTGCTGTGCTACCCGGGGATCCTGGCGGTGATCCACCATCGCCTGGCCCACCATTTGTATCGCGCCGGGTTGCCTCTGCTCGCGCGCATCAGCGCGGAAATCGCCCATTCGGCTACCGGGATCGATATTCACCCTGGCGCCCGGATCGGCCCGAGCTTCTTCATCGACCACGGCACGGGTGTGGTGATCGGCGAGACGGCGATCATTGGCGAGCGGGTGCGTATCTACCAGGCGGTGACCCTGGGCGCCAAGCGTTTCCCGGCGGATGAGGATGGTCAGTTGCAGAAGGGCCATCCGCGCCACCCGATTGTCGAGGACGATGTCGTGATCTATGCCGGGGCGACGATCCTGGGGCGGATCACCATTGGCCAGGGCTCGACCATTGGCGGCAATGTGTGGCTGACGCGCAGCGTGCCGGCGGGGGCGAATATTACGCAGGCGAACTTGCAGCATGATGACGGTACGCAGAAGTAGTGTTGAAGTAGCGACGATCTAATGTGGGAGCGGGCTTGCTCGCGAATACGGTGTGTCAGGCACAACGTCAGTGGCTGACACTGCGCATTCGCGAGCAAGCCCGCTCCCACATTTTTGCCTGTATTCCAAATTCAACCAGCAATCGCTGAACGTTTTGCCTTTCGCAGCCGTCATACCGTTCCTTGAGCTAGTGTAGGAAATACCTACCACTCAGCCCTGCGATTAGTCCCAGACCGCCTATCCATGTTTAACTTGAATGCTCGTTCAAGTTAAACCGGTGGTTCGCTGCCCGCTCACAACAGGAGGCTTACCTTTGCTGAGTCCGTTTTATACAGCCACATCCAACACCCTTGAGGTGCGCCGTTCATGAGTGCATCGTCTACCCCTGCAAGCGGCCTGGTGCGCATGAATGCGCCGGTATTTTACTTCGCCGCAAGCTTCATCCTGCTGTTTGGCCTTACCGTTATCGCGATGCCTGAACAGGCCGGCGCCTGGTTGCTGGCTGCGCAAAACTGGGCGGCCAATACGGTTGGCTGGTACTACATGCTGGCGATGACCCTGTATCTGGTCTTCGTGGTGGTCACCGCGCTGTCTGGCTACGGCAAGATCAAACTCGGTGCCGACCACGACGAGCCCGAATTCAGTTACCTGTCCTGGGCCGGCATGCTGTTCGCCGCCGGGATCAGCATCACGCTGTTTTTCTTCTGCGTCTCGGAGCCCTTGACCCACCTGGTGCAACCGCCCCAGGGCGAGGCCTTGAACGCGGATGCGGCACGCCAGGCCATGCAGGTGCTGTTCCTGCATTGGGGCCTGCACGGCTGGGGGGTATTTGCGTTTGTCGGCATGGCCCTGGCGTACTTTGCCTACCGGCATAACCTGCCGCTGGCCTTGCGCTCGGCGCTGTACCCGTTGATCGGCAAGCGCATCAACGGCCCCATCGGCTATGCGGTGGATGGTTTCGGCATCATCGCTACGGTGTTCGGCCTGGGGGCGGATATGGGCTTTGGGGTATTGCACCTCAACTCGGGCCTGGACTACCTGTTCGGCATCGCCCATACCCAATGGATCCAGGTCGGCCTGATCACCCTGATGATGGGCGCGGCAATCCTGGTTGCGGTGGCCGGTGTCGACAAGGGCGTGCGGGTCATGTCCGACATCAACATGCTGCTGGCCTGTGCGCTGCTGCTGTTTGTGTTGTTTGCCGGGCCCACCCAGCATTTGCTCAACACCTTGATCCAGAACCTGGGCGACTACCTCGGCGCCCTGCCGACCAAGAGTTTTGACGTCTACGCCTACAACGAACCCAGTGACTGGCTCGGTGGCTGGACCGTGTTTTACTGGGCCTGGTGGATTGCATGGTCACCGTTCGTGGGCCTGTTCATCGCCCGGATTTCCCGTGGCCGAACCATCCGCGAATTCGTCTTCGGCGTGCTGCTGATCCCGCTGGGCTTCACCCTGGCGTGGATGTCGATCTTTGGCAACAGCGCCATCGACCAGGTGCTCAACCATGGGATGGCTGCGTTGGGTCAGTCGGCCATCGACAACCCATCGATGAGCCTCTACCTGCTGCTGGAAACCTATCCCTGGAGCAAGACCGTTATCGCGGTCACGGTGTTTATCAGCTTTGTGTTCTTCGTCACCTCCGCCGACTCCGGCACTGTGGTGCTATCGACCCTGTCGTCCAAGGGCGGCAACGCCGATGAAGACGGACCGAAGTGGCTGCGGGTGTTCTGGGGCGCGATGACCGCGCTGGTCACCAGTGCCTTGCTGTTCGCTGGCAGCATCGACTCGCTCAAGTCCGCGGTGGTGCTGACCTCGCTGCCGTTCTCGCTGATCCTGCTGTTGATGATGTGGGGGCTGCACAAGGCGTTCTACCTGGAGTCGCAGAAGCAGATCGCCCGGATGCACTCCCTGGCACCCGTCTCGGCGGCTTCGCGCAGAGGCCGTGGCGGCTGGCGCCAGCGCTTGAGCCAGGCGGTGCACTTTCCATCACGCGATGAGGTGTACCGCTTCCTGGAAACTACGGTGCGCCCGGCGATTGAAGAGGTGACGGCGGTGTTTGTCGAAAAGGGCTTGAATGTCGTTACCCAGCCCGATCCGTCCAATGACAGTGTCAGCCTGGAAATCGGCCATGGTGAAGAACGTCCGTTTATCTACCAGGTGCAGATGCGCGGCTACTTCACGCCGTCCTTTGCCTTGGGGGGCCTGGGCTCCAAGGCGATCAACAACCGCCGCTACTACCGGGCGGAAGTGCACTTGAGCGAGGGCAGCCAGGACTACGACCTGGTGGGCTATACCAAGGAGCAGATCATCAACGACATCCTCGACCAGTACGAGCGGCACTTGCAGTTCCTGCACTTGGTCCGCTGACCCAACCTCGGTAGGAGCCGGCTTGCCGGCGATGGCGGCCTTGAGCGCGATACGAGGCCACCGGCCTCATCGCCGGCAAGCCGGCTGCTACACAGGGGGGGTCAGAAGGGGACGTCGCCGAGGATTGTCGCCCGATGCATTACCCGCCGTTGTGGCCGATAGTCGTCCACGGCGTAGTGCTGGGTCACGCGGTTATCCCAGAAGGCCACATCGTTGGCTGCCCAGCGCCAGCGGAGGGTGAATTCCGGGCGGGTGGCATGGGCGAACAGCAGCTTGAGGATGGCTTCGCTTTCGGCCGGCTCCAGCTCGTTGATCTTGCTGGTGAAGCCGTCGCTGACAAACAGTGATTTGCGCCCGCTGACCGGATGGGTGCGGATCACCGGATGGGACAGTGGCGGGTTCTTTCTACGGGCTTCTTCCCAGCGGGCCAGGTCTTGGGCGGTGTTGCCGTAGCGCTCCAGAGGGAAGGAGCGGGTGAAGTCATGGGTCGCCGTCAGGCCGGTCAAAAAGTGCTTCATCGGTGCCGACAACGCATCAAAGGCCGCGATACCGCTGGCCCACAGGGTGTCGCCCCCCACGTCCGGCAACAGCTTGGCGCTGAGCACCGCGCCCAGGGCCGGAGTGGGCAGGAAGGTCACGTCAGTGTGCCAGATGGCATTGTCGCGCACGTCGGTGACGGCGGTGTCGAGGATCAGTACTTGCGGCTGTTCCGGCACGTTGGGGTAGATCGGATGAATATGCAGGTCGCCGAAGTTTGCCGCAAAGCTCGCTTGCTGTTGCGGGGTGATCGGCTGATCGCGAAAGAACAGCACCGAATGCTGGAGCAGCGCCTGCTCAATGGCATCACGCTGTTCAAGGTTCAGCGGCTGGCTGATATCGACGCCACTGATCTGGGCGCCCAGGGCGGTGCTTAAAGGGGTAACGGTCAGGCGGCTCATGTTGTTCTCTTCTTAGTGTGCCTGGCCATGCCAAGGCACCAATTTACGCTGCAGGGCGCGCAGGCCCATTTCCATGGCGAAGGCGATTAGTGCAATGACCAGGATGCCCAGCACCACTACATCGGTCACCAGAAACTGCGCCGCCGACTGCACCATGAAGCCCAGGCCACTGGTGGCGGCGATCAACTCGGCGGCCACCAGGGTCGACCAACCGACACCCAGGCCGATGCGCACGCCGGTGAGAATGTCGGGCAGGGCGCTGGGCAAGATCACATGGCGGATCAACTGTACCCGGCTGGCGCCCAGGGACTGCGCTGCACGCAGTTTGGCCGGGTCGACCGTGCGCACGCCGGTAGCGGTGGCAATCGCAATCGGGGCGAAGATCGCCAGGTAGATCAGCAACACTTTCGACAGCTCGCCGATGCCGCACCAGATCACGATCAGTGGCAGGTAGGCCAGCGGCGGGATCGGGCGGTAGAACTCGATCAGCGGGTCGAGAATGCCACGGGCGATGCGGTTGGCGCCGATGGCGATGCCGACCGGCACGGCGGTCAGCACCGCAAAGCCCAGGCCCAGGCCGATGCGCCCAAGGCTGGCGCCCAGATGCTGCCAGAGGGTGGAGTCCATGTAGCCGCTGGTTGCCAGCAGCCAGCCTTTTTGCAGCACGGCAGATGGCGGCGGCAGGAACAGCGGCTCGATCAGCCCGCTGGCGGTCACGGCCCACCAGATTGTGAGCAGGGCAACCAGCGTCAGCACACTGATCCAGCGCGTGCTCAGGCTGCGACGCAGCGGCGGGGTGGCTTGGCTGACGGCGGTGGCCGGGATTTCATAGCTGCTCATGGGGACACCTGCCGTTGCGAGAACACTTTGCCCAGCACGTGTTCGCGGGTTTCGATAAACCGAGGGTCGGATTTGATCGCGCGGGCCGACTCGCCGGCGGCGTACCGCTGGCCGAAATCCAGGCTCAGGCGCTCGACAATTTGCCCTGGGTTGGGGGCCAGCAGAATCAGGTCGGTGGCGAGGAACACGGCTTCTTCGATGTCGTGGGTGATCAGGAACACCGGCTTGGCCGTGCGCCGCCAGACTTGCAGCAGCAACTCCTGCATCTGTTCACGGGTAAAGGCGTCGAGGGCGCCGAAGGGTTCGTCCATCAGCAGCACCCGTGGGTCGGCTGCGAGGGCGCGGGCCAGGCCCACGCGTTGTTTCTGCCCACCGGAGAGCTGCCAGATGCGCCGGCTGTCAAAGCCGGCCAGGTCCACCAGCGCGAGCATTTCACGCGCGCGGATGTGCCGCTGGACCTTGGGCACACCGGCCAGCTCCAGGCCGAAGCCGACATTGGCCAGTACATCCTGCCAGGGCAACAGGGCGTCGTCCTGGAACACCACGCCACGTTCGGCACTCGGGCCTTTGACGGGGACGCCATCGAGGGTAATGCGCCCGGCGCTGGGTTCGACGAAGCCGGCAATCAGGTTCAACAGCGAAGTCTTGCCACTGCCGGAAGGGCCGAGGGCCACCAGCAATTGCCGGGGCCCAAGGTTCAAGGAAATATCCGCCAGCACGGGCGTGGTCGCGCCTGGGTACTGTGCGCTGATGCGCTCCAGCTGTAGCAAGGCCATCGCGATGAACTCCTGATCAATTAGTGATGAACTTGGCGCTGACGTAAGGGGCGTAGTCGGGTAGCACGGCCTCGACTTTGCCTTGTTCCTTGAGGAACGCGGCAGTGTCGGTCACGGCCTTGGTGGTCGGGGCTCCGAGCAGGATCACCTGGTCGGCGGCCAGTGGGTAGACGTTGCCTTGCAGCAGCAGTGGGATGTCGCTGGCCTTGGCGCCGGAGAGTTTCACCAGTTTGTCGACGTTGCCTTTGTCCGCCAGCCAGGCTTGTGGGTCTTTGCGGTATTGGGCGTAGGCATCGAGGGTGACTTTGGCAAAGGCACTGACGATTTGCGGGTGCTTTTCGGCAAAGTCCTTACGCACGATCCAGGCATCGAAGGTCGGTGCGCCGAATTTGGCCAGCTCGCCGGAGGTGATCAGCACTTTGCCGTTTTCCTTGGCGACACCCAGGGCCGGGTCCCAGACGTAAGTGGCGTCGATATCGCCGCGCTTCCAGGCCGCGATGATGGCCGGCGGGGCGAGGTTGAGTACGGTGACTTTTGCCGGGTCGATATTCCAGTGTTTGAGCGCGGCCAACAGGCTGTAGTGGCCGGTGGAAACGAACGGCACGGCGATTTTCTTGCCGATCAGGTCCTGCGGGCTGTTGATCCCGGAACCGTTGCGCGCCACCAGGGCTTCGGCGCCACCGATCTGGGTGGCGACGAGAAAGGTCTGCACCGGCACTTTGCGGGTGATGGCTGCGGTCAGCGGGCTGGAACCGAGGTAGCCGATCTGCACGTCGCCGGAGGCGATGGCGGCGATAATATCGGCGCCATTGTCGAATTTGCGCCAGTCGATGCTGGCGTTGGTGGCTTTTTCATAAGCGCCGTCGGCCTGGGCGACTTTGGCCGGGTCAACGGTGGTCTGATAGGCGATGGTCACGTCGGCCGCGTGGGCAAACAGGCTGGCGCCGGCCAGGGACAGGGCCGCCAGGAGGCGAAAGGGGGCAGGCAGTTTCATGGAAAAGCTCCTCATCAGGCGGCCGAGGATCGGCGTGTGAGGAGACTAAATGATCTAAGAATCCGAAAATAAATAACATTTTCGAATTAGCTTATGAGGAGAACTTTGAAGACGCTTAGGACAAATGTGGGAGCGGGCTTGCTCGCGAAAGCGGTGTGTCAGTCAATATAAGTGCTGACTGATACACCGCTTTCGCGAGCAAGCCCGCTCCCACACGGGATCCGAGCCAGGTCTTAGTTACTGATCGCCAGGATGCTTGCCTGGTACGCCCCGACAAACACGTCGAAATCACCCACTTCGTTCTGCTCCAGCTCCGCCTGTTGGGCCAGCGACGTACGGGCCAGCTCTTCAAAGTGCGCCTGCTCTTGCGCGGGTAACGGCTCGCGTCGGAAGTACTCGGCATGCACTTCGCTCTGGCGCAGGGAGAACTGCGCAAAGCTTTCCTTGCGCGCCTGCATCGCCGCCAACACCTGGGCCGACGGGGTCAGGGACGTGTCCTGGATCTTCGCCAACTGGGCGTCCAGCGCCTGGCTGTGTTCGCTGATGCCCTGGCTCTGGTCCAGCAGTGCGGCCAGCGGGGCGATTTTCTCCAGCAGTTCGGTGGCCCATTCCTTCATTTCCACCGACTGGCCGCGGCGTTGCAATTGCAGGCCCGGGCGCCGGCCTTCCTTGACCACACTGAGGAAGTTCGACGTGGCATTGCCACACTCGCTGTTTTCAAACAGCGGGCTATCGTTCAGCGCGCAGTACAGCAGGAACGCGTCGAGGAAGCGCGATTCCGGCAGGTCGATGCCCATCGGCAGGAACGGGTTGATGTCCAGGCAGCGCACTTCGATGTACTGGATGCCACGGGCCATCAGCGCCTGGATCGGCCGCTCACCGGTGTAGGTCACACGCTTGGGGCGGATGTTGGAGTAGTACTCGTTCTCGATCTGCAGGATGTTGGTGTTGAGCTGTACCCACTCCCCGTCCTTATGGGTGCCGACTGCGACGTAAGGCGCGTAGGGCGTTGCCACCGCTTCGCGCAGGCTGTCGGTGTAGCTGGCCAGATCGTTGTAGCAAGGGGTCAGGCCGGCCTGGGCGTTGCTTTGGTAACCCAGGTCGCTCATGCGCAGGCTGGTGGCATACGGCAGGTACAGGGTGTCGGCATCGAACTGTTCAAGCTGATGGGAACGCCCGCGCAGGAAGCCCGCATCCAGGGCCGGCGAGGCGCCGAACAGGTACATCAGCAGCCAGCTGTAGCGGCGGAAGTTACGGATCAGGGCGATATAGGCCGTGGACTGGTAATCCCGGTCGGTTCCCACGAAGCCTTCCGTTTGCTTGAGCAGCGGCCACAGCTCTTCCGGCAGGGAGAAGTTGTAGTGGATGCCGGCGATGCACTGCATGGTCTTGCCGTAGCGCAGGGCCAGGCCCTTGCGGTACACGTACTTGAGCTGCCCGATGTTGGAGGTGCCGTAGTAGGCAATCGGAATATCTTCCTCGGCCGGCAATGGGCACGGCATCGATGGGCTCCACAGGTACTCGTTGCCGAGCTTGCTGTAGGCAAAGCGGTGAATTTTGTCGAGGCTGTGCAGGGTATCTGCCGGGTTGGGCAGCGCCGGCGTGATGAACTCCAGCAGCGACTCGGAATAGTCGGTGGTGATCGATTCGTGGGTCAATGCAGCGCCCAGGGCCTCTGGATGCGGCGTTTGGGCCAGGCGGCCTTCGCCGGTGACACGCAGGCATTCACGCTCGATGCCGTGCAGGCAGTGCTCAAGCAAAGAGAGGTGTTCGCGCTTGCCGAGCAGAGCCAGGCGGCGGTTGAGAAGTTCGCTCAAGTTGGATTCCTTCACGCGTCAGTCGCCCCAATATGGGGGTGGGCAGGACGGTCTACAAGGGTGAAGTTAAAACTGGCGTTATCGCCTGGTTTTCGAGCCGGAATAACCTGCTCTGAAAGTGCCGACTTCATTCCCTGAATTTGGCTATCGCGCAGGAAGAAAACTCCGACGCTGCTTTTGCAGCGCCGAAATTAACCCAAATTGATGACAGGGAGCTATAGGACAGCGAAGGTGCCTTGTGCTTTTGCGACGAGTCTTTCGTCCTGATACACCTCGGCCTCGACCACCAGGGTGCGCCGGCCGGGGTGGATGACCCGGGCGGTACACAGCACGTCACCGTCGGACACGGCGCGGATGTAGTTGATTTTGCACTCGATGGTCGCGCTCTGCTGGTCGAAACCATGGGCACTGGAGCAGGCCAGCCCCATGGCAATGTCCACCAGGCTGAAAATCGCCCCGCCATGGAGCTTGCCTGCGCGATTGCGCAGTTGTGGCTCCAGGGTCAGGGCAACCTCGGCAACGCCCTGGTCCAGGCGTTGCAGGCGGCAGCCGAGCAGTTCGCTGAAGGCGCTGTGGGTTAGGCCGGCCGGCAGTGCCATCAACGTTTTTTCAGTTGCTTGGCGTTGGCGAACAGCGAAGCCATGGCGTTGTTGGTCGGGGCTGCGGTGGTGGTTTCCTTGCGTGGTGCTTCAGAGCGGTTTTGCGACTGGCGCGGCGCTGAACCCGGGCGTGCGCCTCGGGCACCGTCGATTTTCTCGCCGGGGGTATCGCTCATGCGCATCGACAGGCCCACACGTTTGCGCGGGATATCGACTTCCATGACCTTGACCTTGACCACATCACCGGCCTTCACCGCCTCGCGCGGGTCCTTGATGAACTTTTCCGAAAGCGCAGAAATGTGCACCAAACCGTCCTGATGCACGCCGATGTCTACAAAAGCGCCGAAGTTGGTCACGTTGGTCACCACGCCTTCGAGGATCATCCCCAGTTGCAGGTCCTTGAGGTCTTCGACGCCTTCCTGGAACTCGGCGGTCTTGAACTCGGGTCGCGGGTCGCGGCCGGGTTTTTCCAGTTCTTGCAGGATGTCGGTGATGGTCGGCACGCCGAAGGTTTCATCGGTGTACTTCTTCGGATCCAGGCGCTTGAGGAAGGCGGCGTCGCCGATCAGCGAACGGATATCGCGGTCGGTTTGCGCGGCAATGCGTTGTACCAGCGGGTAGGCTTCCGGGTGGACTGCCGAGGCGTCCAGCGGGTTGTCACCGTTCATGACGCGCAGGAACCCGGCGGCCTGCTCGAAGGTTTTTTCGCCAAGGCGTGCGACTTTTTTCAGTGCTGCACGGGTCTTGAATGCGCCGTTTTCATCACGATGGGTGACGATGTTTTGCGCCAGGGTGGCATTGAGGCCGGAAATCCGCGCCAGCAGCGCAACCGAGGCCGTGTTCACGTCGACGCCGACCTTGTTCACGCAGTCTTCCACCACTGCATCCAGGCCACGCGCCAGTTTCAGCTGCGACACGTCGTGCTGGTACTGGCCGACACCGATGGACTTGGGGTCGATCTTCACCAGCTCGGCCAGCGGGTCCTGCAAACGACGGGCGATGGACACCGCGCCACGGATCGATACATCGAGGTCCGGGAATTCCTTGGAGGCCAGTTCCGATGCCGAGTACACCGAAGCCCCGGCCTCGGAGACCATGACCTTGGTCATTTTCATGCCTGGGTATTTTTTGATCAGTTCCAGGGCCAGCTTGTCGGTTTCACGGCTGGCGGTGCCGTTGCCGATGGCAATCAGGTCTACCGCGTGCTTGGCGCACAGGGCGGCCAGGATGGCGATGGTCTGGTCCCACTTGTTGTGGGGCACGTGTGGGTACACGGTGGCGTGGTCCAGCAGCTTGCCGGTGGCATCGACCACGGCGACCTTGCAGCCGGTGCGCAGGCCCGGGTCCAGGCCCAGGGTCGCGCGCGGGCCGGCTGGCGCGGCCAGCAGCAGGTCGTGCAGGTTGTGGGCGAATACGTTGATCGCCTCGGTTTCGGCGCCGTCGCGCAACTCGCCCAGCAGGTCGGTTTCCAGGTGGGTGTAGAGCTTGACCTTCCAGGTCCAGCGCACGACTTCACCGAGCCACTTGTCCGCAGGACGATTCTGATTCTGGATGCCGAATTGTTGGCCGATCATGCCTTCGCATGGGTGCATGGTGCCCGGCAGCTCGTCGCCGACTTTCAGTGCAGAGCTGAGAATGCCTTCGTTGCGACCGCGGAAAATGGCCAGGGCACGGTGCGATGGCATGCTTTTGAGCGGTTCGTCGTGTTCGAAGTAGTCGCGGAACTTGGCGCCTTCTTCCTCTTTGCCAGCGATCACGCGGGCGCTGAGGGTGGCTTCCTGTTTCAGGTAGTTACGCAGTTTTTCCAGCAGGTTGGCGTCTTCGGCGAAGCGCTCCATGAGGATGTATTTGGCGCCTTCGAGGGCGGCCTTGACGTCGGCGACGCCTTTTTCGGCATCCACAAAACGTGCGGCTTCGTTTTCAGGCGTCAGGGACGGGTCGTTGAACAGGCCATCGGCCAAGTCGCCGAGGCCGGCTTCCAGGGCGATCTGGCCCTTGGTGCGGCGCTTCTGCTTGTACGGCAGGTACAGGTCTTCGAGGCGGGTCTTGGTGTCGGCGAGCTTGATGTCGCGTTCAAGTTGCGGGGTCAGCTTGCCCTGCTCCTGGATGCTGGCGAGGATGCTGACGCGCCGTTCGTCGAGTTCTCGCAGATAGCGCAGGCGTTCTTCCAGATGCCGCAACTGGATATCATCGAGGCTGCCGGTCACTTCTTTACGGTAACGGGCGATAAAGGGCACCGTGGAGCCTTCATCCAGTAGAGCGACGGCCGCTTCGACCTGTTGTGGGCGTACACCGAGTTCCTCGGCGATGCGGCTGTTGATGCTGTCCATAAAACCACCTGAAATTCTTGAAAGCAGTTCGCAGGCCCGGAAAACAAGGCCTTGCGCGGCTGGTTGAGCGGCCCGACTGGCGCCGCTGCCTGGGTCAAGAGGCAGCCTATTGACCCTCGAAATCGGAAAAATCACGATAAGCAGATGAAAAAAACACCAGGCCGGCCATGGCATTGCACGGCACTGTGGCGCGGCATTATAACCAGCGTTCCGTCCTTGGGGGGATTGCGCCAGGCGCAGGCGCACTGGTGGTTGGAGAAAAATCTGCTAACAATGCGTACCGTGCGTATAACGGCAGCTAAGCCATAATGCGCGCCAGATAAGAGGAGCATCCAATGAGCAGCACTGCACAAACTGCTGAAGGCGAAAAAATTCTCATCGTTGATGACGATCCGGGGCTGAGCAGCCTGCTGGAGCGGTTCTTCACCTCCAAGGGTTACCGTGCCCGCGCGGTGCCGAACACCGAGCAGATGGACCGCCTGCTGGGGCGCGAGGTATTCAACCTGGTCGTGCTCGACCTGATGTTGCCGGGTGAAGACGGCCTGACGGCGTGCAAGCGCCTGCGCAGTACCAACAACCAGATCCCGATCATCATGTTGACCGCCAAGGGCGACGAGCTGAGCCGTATCAAGGGCCTGGAGCTGGGCGCCGACGATTACCTGGCCAAACCGTTCAACCCTGATGAGTTGATGGCTCGGGTCAAGGCCGTATTGCGTCGCCAGGCTGCCCCCGTACCCGGTGCCCCTGGCAGCGAAGATGAAAGCGTCACGTTTGGTGACTATGAGCTGTCGCTGGCGACCCGTGAGCTCAAGCGCGGTGAAGAAGTCCATATGCTGACGACCGGTGAATTCGCGGTACTCAAGGCGCTGGTGATGAACGCTCGCCAACCGTTGACCCGTGACAAGCTAATGAACCTGGCCCGAGGTCGTGAATGGGACGCCCTGGAGCGCTCCATCGACGTGCAGATTTCCCGTCTGCGCCGGATGATCGAGCCCGATCCGTCCAAGCCGCGTTACATCCAGACAGTGTGGGGCGTGGGTTACGTGTTTGTGCCGGATGGTACGGCAACCAAGTAACCAATGATTTGCACATGCGGGTACTCCGGAGTTCGACCCCAATGGGGCGGCCGGATGCCCGGCGTCTGCAATTCTGCGAGCCTCGCTCGCTCTTGCCAGGTGTCTAGCTGTCTTCTATGAAAACCCCGCTGTGGTTCCCCCAAAGTTTCTTCTCCCGCACCCTTTGGCTGGTGCTGATCGTCGTTCTGTTTTCCAAGGCACTGACCCTCGTTTACTTGTTGATGAACGAAGATGTGCTGGTGGACCGACAGTACAGCCATGGCGTTGCCTTGACCTTGCGCGCTTACTGGGCAACCGATCCCAAGGATCGTGACAAGGTTGCGGCGGCAATTCCCTTGACCCGGGTGGTCGGCGCCGGGGTGCCGGAAGGCGAGCAGCATTGGCCCTACAGTGAAATCTACCAGCGGCAGATGCAGGACGAGCTGGGCGATGACACCGAAGTGCGCTTGCGCATGCACGTGTCGCCGGCCCTCTGGGTGCGTGCGCCGAGCCTGGGCGATGCATGGGTCAAGGTTCCACTGTACCCGCACCCGTTGCGGGGGCAGAAGATCTGGAACGTGCTCGGTTGGTTCCTGGCCATTGGTCTGCTTTCAACGGCGTCAGCCTGGATTTTCGTGCGCCAGCTCAACCAGCCGCTCAAGCGCCTGGTGTTCGCCGCCAGGCAACTGGGGCAGGGGCGTAGCGTGCGTTTGCCGATCAGCGATACGCCCAGCGAAATGACCGAGGTATACAGCGCGTTCAATCAGATGGCCGAAGATGTCGAACAGGCCGGGCGCGAGCGTGAGCTGATGCTGGCCGGGGTATCCCATGACCTGCGTACGCCGCTGACCCGTTTGCGTCTGTCCCTCGAACTCATGGGCAATCACACTGACCTTACCGATGACATGGTCCGTGATATCGAAGACATGGACGCGATTCTCGACCAGTTCCTGGCGTTTATCCGCGATGGTCGCGATGAAGTGGTGGAAGAGGTGGATCTGACCGACCTGGTACGCGAGGTCGTGGCGCCCTACAACCAGAATGGCGAGCAGGTGCGCATGCGCCTGGAACCGATCCAGCCCTTTGCCTTGCGCCGGGTCTCGATGAAGCGCCTGCTGAACAACCTGATCGGCAACGCCTTGCATCATGCGGGCACGGAGGTGGAAGTGGCCGCCTATGTGTCCGGTGATACCAACGCACCTTATGTGGTGCTGAGTGTCATGGACCGTGGCGCCGGGATCGATCCGGCGGAACTGGAAGGCATCTTCAACCCCTTCACCCGTGGCGACCGTGCCCGTGGTGGCAAAGGTACCGGCCTGGGGCTGGCAATTGTGCGGCGGATTGCTTCGATGCATGGCGGCAATGTCGAACTGCGCAACCGTGCCGATGGCGGGCTGGAAGCGCGGGTACGCTTGCCGTTGGGGCTGATGCTGCCAAGGGATGCTGTGTAACTTTGTCTAGGAGCCAGCAAGCCGGCTCCTACAGTCAGCCTTTGCCTTTGGTGCGGGTCATGTTCGGCCCGCTGTTCTTCTCCAGATGCTGAATGATGATCCCCGCCACATCCTTGTTGGTGGTGGTCTCAATCCCTTCCAGGCCCGGTGAAGAATTTACTTCCATCACCAGTGGCCCGTGGTTCGAGCGCAGGATATCCACCCCTGCCACACTCAACCCCATGACCTTGGCTGCACGCAAGGCAGTCATGCGTTCTTCCGGGGTGATCTTGATCAGGCTGGCGCTGCCGCCCCGGTGCAGGTTGGAGCGAAACTCCCCAGGCTTGGCCTGGCGTTTCATCGCCGCAATGACCTTGTCCCCCACCACGAAGCAACGGATATCGGCACCGCCGGCTTCCTTGATGTATTCCTGGACCATGATGTTCTGCTTGAGGCCCATGAATGCCTCGATCACCGACTCTGCTGCCGTGGCGGTTTCGCACAGCACCACACCGATGCCCTGGGTACCTTCCAGCACCTTGATTACCAAGGGGGCACCGTTGACCATCTCGATCAGGTCAGGAATGTCATCGGGGGAATGGGCAAAACCGGTCACCGGCAAGCCGATACCACGGCGCGACAGCAGTTGCAGGGAGCGCAGCTTGTCCCGGGAGCGGGCAATGGCCACCGATTCGTTGAGCGGAAACACGCCCATCATTTCAAACTGGCGCAATACCGCGCAGCCATAGAAGGTCACGGAGGCACCGATGCGCGGGATCACCGCGTCGAAGCCTTCCAGTGGTTTACCCCGGTAGTGGATCTGCGGCTTATGACTGGCGATGTTCATATAGGCGCGCAACGTATCGATCACCACCATCTCATGACCCCGTTCAGTGCCGGCTTCGACCAGACGACGGGTGGAATACAGGCGCGGGTTACGCGACAGCACAGCGATCTTCATGCAACACCTGTGGCAGCAATAGTAGAGACCGGGAACACCGGCTTGTCTTGAACGTACTTGAGCCCCGGATTGACCACCAACTGGCCGTCGATCAGGGCTTTGGAACCTAGCAACAGGCGGTAACGCATGGTTTTGCGGCAAGCCAGGGTGAACTCCACCCGCCATACCCGATCACCCAGGGCCAGGGTGGTGCTTATCACGTAGCGCACCTGCGCCTGGCCGTTGGAGCTTTTAATGGTTTTCATCGCCACCAGCGGCGCTTCGCAACGCCGGTGGCGTAGTTGAACCACGCTGCCCAGATGCGCTGTGAAGCGCACCCATTTTTCACCGTCACGTTCAAACGGCTCGATCTCGGTGGCATGCAGGCTGGAGGTACTGGCACCGGTGTCGATCTTCGCGCGCAGGCCCGCCACCCCCAGATCGGGAAGTGCCACCCATTCGCGCAGACCGACAACGGTCAAATGGTCAAATGTCTTCAATATGAACAACCGGCAATCAGAAATATTTCGATGTCAGACGACACTAGCGCCCAACTGCTCACGAATTGTGACAACCCAGGAGTGTTGAGGGGCGCTTGGTGCCGAATTTGCGGTATTCACGCAGAATATTCATCAAATGGCGACAGATATCTTCACGCCACAAAAAACCACGGCGAAAGGGTAACTGCCTGACACCTGGCGTATCTTAGGTGAGCCTTGGCGTTTGTGCGTCGAAGGGAGTCGACGGTTAAGTTGCGACATTTTTCAGAGCGAGGAATTGAAGTGGCTCAAAAGCAGGAAGAGGACGAAAAGATCCGTTTGGACAAGTGGTTGTGGGCGGCACGTTTCTACAAGACCCGGGCCTTGGCCAAGGCCGCCATCGAGAGCGGCAAGGTGCATTGCCGTGGCGAACGCTGCAAGCCGGGCAAGGAGCCGCGCCTTGGCGACGAGTTGCAGATTCGTGTCGGGTTTGATGAGAAGACAGTGGTGGTGCAGGCGCTTTCCATCGTCCGCCGGGGCGCTCCCGAAGCGCAGGCGCTGTACACCGAAACCCCGGCAAGTATCGCCAAGCGCGAGAATGCGGCGGCCATGCGCAAGGCCGCAGCTTTGGGGATGAGTACCGACGGCAAGCCGAGCAAGAAACAGCGCCGGGATCTGTTCAAGTTTCGCGGCAGCGGCAGCGATGAGTGAATGCAGGTTATCTATTGTAGGTGCTGGCTTGCCAGCGATGGCGGCACGTTCGAGGGCCTCATCGCGGGCAAGCCGGCTCCTACAGGTCAGGGGTTGCGGATTACGCTCAAGCGATTGATCACCGCTATCCGTTGCAGCCACGTGAATACAGGCTCGGTCACCCGTAGCAGCCGCCCCGAAACCTTCGCCGCAAACGGTGTGTAGTAACCCCAGCCCAGCGCCAACAGGGCCAGTAGCACGCCACCGATATAGTCGTCTTGCCCCCAATGCGCCCCGGCCACCAGGCGCGGCATCATGAACAGCAGTGCCAGCCCCCAGACCAGCGCGACGTGCCCGATGCGCTTGGCAAACACGCTCATGAACATTCCCCAGATCAGCAGCACCGAAGCATGGTCACCGGGGAAGCTCTGGCTGGAGCGGTCCTTCAATTCCCAGGTTTTTTCCAGGTCTGGGAAGTAGTCGCTCATATGGATTGCCCCATTGATTACCATTGATGGGCTGTTGTGCTGCCAGCCCATCTGTGCGGCGAGCTTGGAAAACAGCATGCGGATGAACAGCAGTAACAGCAGGATCGCGAGGAAACCGAAAAACGCCTGGCGCACTTCAATCGCCTTGAACACCCATTCACCGCGAATCAGCAGCATCAGCAGGATCACCCCGACCACCGCATCAAATGGCCGCAGGCTGGCTACCGCCCAGACATGCAGCCAGGCCGGGTTGCTGGCCAGCGGGTCGTTGAGCAGATGAAACAGCCATTCGTCGAATATCACGCAAAACATCTGGCCCGCGGGCCATAGCCAAAAACACAGCAGCCCCAGAGCGAGTAAATTGCACAGGGCCAATCGCCCGAGGTTCCACTTGGCTTGGAACAAACCCGGATTGTTCATAAACTGTTTCCTCTTCGCTCTAAAACTCTTCACCTATCGGAAGAAAAGCGCACCAAATTGGTGCTAAAGCGCATAATTTTAGAAACATTGTCATCACTTTGTCATTAATTCAGATACCCAGACCTATGACTGATCTACCGGATACCGACTTCACCCAACGTTTCCTCTTTGACGACAACGACGCTCGTGGCGAGCTGGTTGCCCTGGAGCGCAGTTATGCCGAAGTCCTTGCCAAGCACCCCTATCCGGAGCCGGTCGCGCAGTTGCTTGGCGAGCTGATGGCCGCCGCGTCGCTGCTGGTGGGCACCATGAAATTCGATGGTTTGCTGATTCTTCAGGCTCGTTCCGAAGGCCCGGTTCCCATGCTGATGATCGAGTGTTCCAGCGAGCGTGAAATTCGTGGCCTGGCCCGTTATGACGAGGCCCTGATCCCGGCAGATGCGACCCTGGCCGACCTGATGCCCAACGGCGTCCTGGCGTTGACCATCGACCCGACCGTTGGCCAGCGTTACCAGGGTATTGTCGACCTGGATGGTGAAACCCTGTCCGATTGCTTCACCAACTATTTCGTCATGTCCCAGCAAGTCGGTACCCGTTTCTGGCTCAACGCTGACGGCAAGCGCGCCCGTGGCCTGCTGTTGCAACAGTTGCCGGCCGACCGTATCAAGGACGAGGAAGAACGCGAAGAAAGCTGGCGCGGCCTCACCGCGCTGGCCGGTACCTTGACCGCGGAAGAACTGCTGGGACTGGACAACGAAACTATCCTGCACCGCCTGTACCACGAAGAAGAGGTGCGCCTGTTCGATGCGCAATCGCTGCGTTTCCATTGCAGCTGTTCCCGTGAGCGCTCGGGCAATGCCCTGGTGAGCCTGGGTCTGGAGGATGCGCAAAACCTTGCGGTGGAACACGGTGGCCGAATCGAAATCGACTGCCAGTTCTGCAACCAGCGCTACCTGTTCGACGCTGCCGATATCGCCCAATTGTTCGCTGGCGCTGGCGTTGACACCCCTTCGGGTACCCACCACTAAAACGTTTAAGCACAGGTAAATCACCTGACAAACGCCGGATTAGAGGTGTTCTGACGGGAGGGCCCTACTCTTTTTGGGCTTTTCTGGCATAATCCGGCCCACTTTTTTCGCGGTAGTAGTGCGCAACTTTCTACTACAAAACGTTTGGAGCACTCGGCCATAGGCCGACGGGGAACCTCATGACGCAAGCCAATAACGCCGTATACACCGATTTGAGTGTTGACGATCTGGTCAAAGAAGCCCTGCAGCGCGGTGAAGGCGTGCTTGCCGATACTGGCGCGCTGGTCGTAGAAACCGGTCACCGCACCGGTCGTTCGCCGGTCGACCGTTTCATCGTTGAAGAGCCATCCACCCAGGCTGCCATTGCCTGGGGCCCGATCAACCGCAAGTTCCCGGCCGACAAGTTCGATGCCCTGTGGGCTCGCGTCGAGGCTTTCAACAACGCGCAAGAGCATTTCGTTTCCCACGTTCACGTTGGTGCTGCCCAAGACCACTACTTGGCCGTGAAAATGACCACCCAGACGGCCTGGCAGAACCTGTTCGGTCGTTGCCTGTTCATCAATCCGGCCCAGTACAACCCGGCCGGGCGTGAAGAGTGGCAAGTGCTCAACGTTGCCAACTTTGAATGTGTACCTGAGCGTGACGGCACCAACTCCGATGGTTGCGTGATCCTCAACTTCGCCCAGAAAAAAGTCCTGATTGCCGGCATGCGTTACGCCGGCGAAATGAAGAAAGCCATGTTCTCGGTGCAGAACTTCCTGCTGCCGGCCGCTGACGTGCTGCCCATGCACTGTGCTGCCAACATTGGCGAAGCAGGCGACGTAACCTTGTTCTTCGGTCTGTCCGGCACCGGCAAGACCACCCTGTCTGCCGACGAAAGCCGTTACCTGATCGGTGACGACGAACACGGTTGGGGCGAAGGCGTGGTGTTCAATATCGAAGGCGGTTGCTATGCCAAGTGCATCGACCTGTCCGAGAAGAACGAGCCCGTCATCTGGAAAGCCATCAAGCACGGCGCAGTCCTGGAAAACGTGGTGATCGACGATGCCAAGCACGCCGACTACACCGATGTCAGCCTGACCCAGAACAGCCGCGCCGCGTACCCGCTGGAACACGTTGCCAAGCGTTCCGAGCAGAACCTGGGCGGCGAGCCGAACGCAGTGATCTTCCTGACCTGCGACCTGACTGGCGTGCTGCCACCGGTGTCGATCCTCAATGAAGAGCAAGCGGCCTACCACTTCCTGT
This sequence comes from Pseudomonas fluorescens, assembly GCF_000730425.1. NCBI lineage: Bacteria > Pseudomonadati > Pseudomonadota > Gammaproteobacteria > Pseudomonadales > Pseudomonadaceae > Pseudomonas > Pseudomonas fluorescens. The sequence continues at coordinate 4,249,011 of NZ_CP008896.1, forward strand.
CCGGCTACACCGCACTGGTGGGTTCGACTGAAATGGGGTCGGGCAGCGGCATCAAGTCGACCTTCTCCACCTGCTTCGGTGCGCCGTTCTTCCCGCGCCCGGCCGGTGAGTACGCAGAGCTGCTGATCAAGCGCATCCGTGGCTTCGGCTCCAAGGTCTACCTGGTCAACACCGGCTGGACCGGCGGCGGCTACGGTGTCGGCAAGCGCTTCAACATCCCGACCACCCGTGCAGTGATCGCAGCGATCCAGAGCGGCGCGTTGATCGGTGCGCAAACCGAGCACCTGGACACCATCAACCTCGACGTGCCATTGGCCGTACCGGGCGTTGAAACCGGCTTGTTGAACCCACGCAACACCTGGGCTGACAAGGCTGCCTACGACGAAGCAGCGAAGGCACTGGCCGGCCTGTTCGTCGAGAACTTCAAGAAGTTTGAAGTGAGCGATGCGATCAAGGCAGCGGGTCCGAAGCTGTAAGATTCGCGAGCTGCTAAAAAGCCGCCCCTAGTGGGCGGCTTTTTTGTGCGATGCGGTTTTGCAGGAGCGGCTTGCCGGCGAAGAAGACAAGAACAATACGGCATGTCAGGCATCTTGGCAGGCCCGCTCTCACACCCGTTACTCAGTGTTTATCAGCTCAAGTTTTCCAGCGTCTGCGTATCCCAGCCCTGAGTCTTGACGGCCAGGTAGAGCATGCCAATGGTAAGCGGCATCTTCTCCCCCCGGCCCTTGGCACGATGCTTGAGAAACACGTCAAAGACCGGTGGGTTGAAGTAACGGTAGGCATCATAGTCGCCCAGGTCGAGATCAAAAGCCTGCTCCAGGGCCTCCATAAATTGCCTGGCTTCCAGGCCATCGCAACCGAGGTCGAAGTTAAGCGAGGTTTTAAGGCGGATGGTCTTGTGCTTGGGCAGGCCGATTTCTTCGTGCAGCAATTGCAGGAGCTGCTGCATGACAGGGTCTTCGGGGAAGTCGGGGGCCAGGTTCATGGTGGGGGCACGCTGGAGCGGATAAGGGGGGAAGTCGTGACGATGGCGGTATTTGTTGCGGGTAAGAAACAGTGCCAAGCCTATCAAGAACAGGGCGAGGGGCAGGAGTTGAATGCTGAGAATGATGGCCACGTAAGGTGGCCAGAATGTCAGGGTCAAGCCGCTTACGATAAACGTGACAGCAAAACGCTTTCTGAGTGTGCAGTCGGTGATTTTGTAGTGCAGCAATAGATAAAGGGCGAAGAAGATCGCCGTCTGTAGGTAGAGCATTTGACTAGGGTTCATCTGAGTACACATGCATTGAGAGGCCTGAGCGCTGCGGGCCTATTCCCCCGCTAACCCGAGCCTCCAGGCCGATGGTGATGTCTGCACGCTGGAAGTTGCGGAGCTGGCGGGATATCAAATCGCGGGTAGCATTTTCGATCAGTGATTCTGCCTTGCCTGAGATGATCCCAATTGGGGCTGCAACCGCACCTGAAATAGCTTCTTTGATGATCTTGTTCCGGTTGTTCAAGCTCTTTGCCTGTTTTCTCGTCAATGGTTTTGAAATGACCACCGTCATGAGGCACGGAAGATCTTGGGCAAGCATTCGTTCGTAAAGACGCTGTAGTCGCAGACGAACTGCTGGTGCAGAGGTCTTTGCCTCTAGCAAGCAAAGGCTGGCAAGTGCTTGCTTGTTGTTGGGCCGTCCGGTGAAACGAATCACGCTGAACGTGACCCCGTAATGGTCAATGTATTGAGTCCTTTCCAGGTTCACGGATTTCTTGCCGAGAGGGATTGAGAGGGCGCTAGTTTCGGTCAGGCATGGCTGATTCTGTAGAGGCTTGAATGGCGCTTGGAGGCAGTTTGGGAAGCGTATGGTGGCCGGCTTGGCGATTTCCTACGGAGGCTTCCGATCCATTAGGTTTTGCTGTAAGGCGCTCAGGTGCAGGCGGGATAAAAACCACGTCACACTCTGTATAAAATTCCGGCAAACAGCCTGAATTCAGCGTATGTTTCACCGCAAAATCTTGTAGGGCGATTTTGCCCACGACTTAAAGGGAGTTAAGCATGGGTTTGCTTCGTGTCGCCTCGGCGATGTCATTGTGCGCGCTGGCGTTTGCCGTCCAGGCTGAACAGTTGCCGATTGAAGTGCTCAGTGCCGTGGTCAAGGACCAGAAAATCGCCGACGCTGAGGTCTTGCTGCAACGCAACGGCGCCCAGAACGTGGTGGGACGCACCAACGCCCAGGGCTAGGTCACCCTCAACAGCGAAGTTGCCGACGGTGCCGACAACCTGCTGATTATCAAGAAGCCCGGCTATTCCAACCTGGTGGTCAAGTGCCCGTGCAAAGGTATGACCTATGCCATCAGCCCGGTGATGGAGAACCTCGACGGCCTGCGTGTGGTGCTGACCTGGGGCCAGACCCCCTCTGACCTCGATTCCCACATGATCTTCCCCGGCAATAATATCTACTTCAACAACAAGACCGGCACCGACGCCGAGCTGGATGTGGATGACACCGACAGCTACGGCCCGGAAACCATCACCCTGCAGAAAAAGCACTACGGCGAAAGCTATGTCTACGCTGTGCATGACTTCTCCAACCGTACCAACACCCGTTCCACTGCCTTGTCCGAGAGCCAGGCCAAAGTGTTTGTGTACATGGGCCAGTCCCTGGTTCGCACCTACTACGTGCCGACCAATCGCACCGGTAACTTGTGGACCGTATTCCGCATGACCGGCAACGGTGACTTCCAGGACATCAACACCTTCACCGGCGTGCTGGTTGAAGCCAAGGATGTGCTCAACGAAGTCAAACCCCTGCTCAACGATGGCGTTGCCGTTGATGCCGTGGTGGTCAGTTCAGCAGTCCAGGGTGATGCGAAAAAACTGAACCTCAAAGGCGAAGCGGCCTACCAGGCCGGTAACCTGGACCAGGCCATCGACTACTTCCGCCAGGCCATCGAGCTGGATAACGCCTTCGGCAAGGCCTATGGCAACCTCGGCCTGGCCTACCAGAAAGCCGGCAACACTGCCGAGTCGATCTGGGCCAACCGCAAGGCGATTGCCCTGGCCAGTGGCCCGACAGCCGCTACCGTGCGCGCCGGTTCCTACTACAACATCGCGCGGATCTACGAAGCGGCCGGGCAGTTTGCTGATGCGCTGCGCCACTACCAGTTGGCCAAGGAGCAGAAGGCCAATCCGGTGTATGACAAAGCCATTGAGCGTGTGCAGAACCGCTGATTGAGCTGTGGTCAGTAACACTCTGTAGGAGCCGGCTTGCCGGCGATGGCAGCCCTGATGCCAAGGGCCTTATCGCCGGCAAGCCGGCTCCTACAGGGGTTGTGGTGGTTGGTCGATTGCCAATCTGGACCTCGTAGCCTGTGTATCATCCTGTCTCTCTTTTCCTCGCGACCTTTTTCGATTCGCTGAAAATCCCGGGCTATGTTTTAGGCCTGTTCAGCGGTCAATGGAGTGACAGCTATGCATGACACCCTCCAACAGGTCTTTGGCTATCCACAGTTTCGTCCAGGTCAGGAGGCGGCTGTCAGCGCCGTGTTGGCCGGCCGTTCGGCGGCGGCGATCTTTCCCACCGGTTCCGGTAAATCCCTCTGTTATCAGCTCTCAGCCGTGTTGCTGCCGCACCTGACGCTGGTGGTGTCGCCGCTGCTGGCGTTGATGCAGGACCAGCTGGACTTTTTGCAGCGTCATGGCATTTCGGCCGGCAGTATCGATTCGACGCAAGGCCGTGATCAGGCCAATGACGTCATGGCCCGCGCCCGCTCCGGCGAGCTGAAAATCCTGATGGTTTCTGTGGAGCGCCTGAAGAACGAGCGCTTTCGCAACTTTCTGCAAAGCGTTTCGATTTCGTTATTGGTAGTGGACGAGGCCCACTGTATTTCCGAATGGGGCCATAACTTCCGCCCGGACTACCTCAAGCTCCCCGACTACCAGCGCCAGTTCAAGATTCCCCAGGCGCTGCTGTTGACGGCTACCGCGACACCCAAGGTGATCGCGGATATGCAGGCCAAGTTCGCCATTGCCCCCGCAGATGTGATCACCACCGGCTTCTATCGGCCCAACCTCAATCTGCTGGTAGAGCCGGTCAGTGGCGCGGACAAGCGCCGGCGCCTGGTGGAGTGGCTGGGAGAACGGGGCAACCAGCCGAGCATTGTCTATGTCACCTTGCAGAAAACCGCCGAGCAGATCGCCGAGCACCTGAATCGCCATGGCATCCAGGCCGAGGCCTATCACGCAGGGTTGCCCCATGATCAACGCGAGGGCATCCAGCGCCGGTTCATGGGGGGGCAGTCCAATTGCATCGTCGCCACCATTGCCTTCGGCATGGGCATCGACAAGAGTGACATCCGCAACGTGGTGCATTTCGACCTGCCCAAATCCATTGAGAACTACAGCCAGGAAATCGGGCGTGCCGGTCGTGATGGACAGCCTTCTGAGTGCTTGGTGCTGGCCAACCGCGACAGCCTTACGGTGCTGGAAAACTTTGTGTACGGCGATACGCCGGAGCAGGAAGGCATCCGGCTGGTGCTGGAGGAGCTGCTGGCAGCCCGTGATGACGGGCAATGGGAGTTTCTGCTGCGCTCGTTGGCGGAGTTGAGCAATATCCGCGAGCTACCGCTCAAGACCTTGCTGGTGCAGCTGGAGCTCAGGGGCGTCATCGCACCGCGCTATGCGTTTTATGCCGAGTATCGCTTCAAGTACCTGGTGGAGCCGGATGTATTGCTGGCGCGTTTTTCCGGTGAGCGACAGCAGTTTGTCGCCGCGATCATCCAGGTATGCAAGCGGGCCAGGAGCTGGGCCACCGTGGACTTCGACGCGCTTTATCAACTGCACCAGGCCGAGCGTGGGCGGGTGGTCAAGGCGCTGGACTATTTCCAGGAGCAGGGGCTGATCGAGCTGGAGAGCAAGCAAATGACCGAGGTCTACAGCCTGCTCGATAGCGGGTTTGATCCCCAGGCCATGAGCGCCGAGTTATACACAGGCGTCAAGCAGCATGAGGTCACGGAAGTGGCGCGGATCCATGGGATGCTGGCGTTGTTCGCCAGCGAGCGCTGCCTGGGCTTTCGGCTGGCCGAGTACTTTGGTGACGCAGAGGCGCCGCGCCAGTGTGGGCATTGTTCGGTCTGCCGTGGCCAGGTCGCCTATCTTCCATCGCCCCCTGGCTTGGCACCGCTTGTGGATAAAAACTTCCAGGGATTGTGCGCAGATTTTATCCACAGGCATCATCGGCACTCTGGCAGCTTGCCGGGGGCTGAGCGCCTGACGCGGTTTTTATGCGGGATCAGCGTGCCATTGTTTACCAAACTCAAAGCCCGGGGGATTCCAGGGTTTGCCGCGCTGGAGCAGTATCCCTACGCCGAGGTGCGGGATTGGGCCGAGGCCCATCTGAACGACCTGTGAATTCACTTCAACGAGATTTGCCCATGCCTGACTCAATGCCACAGCGTGCCGATTACCGCCATTTCCAGCCGATCATCACGCGCTGGCACGATAATGACGTGTATGGCCATGTGAACAACGTCACCTACTACAGCTTTTTCGACACGGCGGTGAACACCTACCTGATTGAGCAGGGCGGGCTGGATATCCATGACGGCAAAGTGGTGGGGTTTGTGGTGAGTTCGGCGTGCGACTATTTCGCTTCGATTGCCTTTCCTGACCGTATTGATATCGGCCTGCGGGTGGGCAAGTTGGGCAACAGTTCAGTGCAGTACGAATTGGCGGTGTTCAAGCTCGGTGAGGACGAAGCCTGCGCGGCGGGGAGGTTTGTGCATGTGTTTGTGGACCGGGCGACGAACCAGCCGGTGGCGATTGCGGGGATGTTGCGTGAGGCGTTGCAGCGGTTGGTGGTCTGACCTCGAACTTGCAAACGCCACCGAAGCAAATGTAGGAGCAAGCCCGCTCCCACATTGATTTTGCAGGGTTCTCTACATCTTACCGATGACGGTTGTGATGTTTGTTCTTGCGATGGCCATAGGCATGCCCACGACCACGATGATCATCACGGTCGTAGCGGCGGTTATCGCGCCCGCGATAGCGACGGTCGTCGTCATCGCTTTTGTTGCCCATGTAGTTACCCAGGGCGCCGCCGGCACCACCGCCTGCCGCTGCGCCGATCAGGCTGCCGGTGCTGCCGCCGACACTGCGTCCGACCACGTTGCCGCCTGCTGCGCCCAGGGCGCCGCCGATGGCTGCTTCGCCACGGCTGCGTTTGTCTGCACCTACTGCGCTACCGCCGGCGCCACCCAGGGCGGCACCAATGGCCGAACCGGTATTGCCGCCGATCTGCTGGCCGACGACTGAGCCTAGAACCCCGCCCAATGCGCCGCCTACACCGGCTTCGGTGGTGCCGCCGGCCATGGCTGCGCCACTGACCAGGCCAAGGGACAACAAGAGAATCGAGGAGAACTTCATAGGTGAACCTCAAGGGGATGACGGCGCGATCCTGAGGTTGTAGGAGTGTTCTTACAATCGAAATCCGACCAGTGGTGTGGGTTGTATACAATTAGCTAAGTGGCTGTTTTTTCTAGGGAACTTAAGTCATTTTTGTCGGTCTTTAGCTACTTAGGGACGGCCGCTTTTATGCAAAAGCGGCCTTTTTTGTGCCCACGATTTACTACCACCACTGCTCTTGTAGGAGCCGGCTTGCCGGCGATGAGGTCGCAGAGATCACCTGCAATCTCTGGAGCGCAATCGTCGGCAATGGATCTCAGGCTGTACGCGCCATTATCAAGCCACTCTCGCTGGCCGCTTCCAGGCGAATCGCCACGAACTTGGAGGTAGGCGTATGGCTGCCATCCCCAGTACTTTCCAGCGGCACCAGCGGGTTGACCTCCGGATAGTAGGCCGCCGCCTGCCCCGCCGGAATATCGAACGCCAGCAAGGTGAAGCCCTTGACCCGCCGTTCGCGGCCATCGTCCCAGATCGACACGATATCGGCCTTCTGCCCTGGCTTGAAGCCCAGGCGGATGATGTCCGCTTCGTTGACGAACAGCACGTCGCGCTGACCCTTGACCCCGCGATAGCGGTCATCCAGGCCGTAGATGGTGGTGTTGTACTGATCATGGGAACGCATCGATTGCATGATCAGGTCGGGCAACTGGCCAGTGGCGCGGGTGCGTTCGTGCACCAGGTCCTTGGGCAGGATGTTGGCGCGGAAGTTGGCGCGGCCTGACGGTGTGTTCCAACGGCGGGCGCCGGCGCTGTTGCCCAGGTAGAAACCCCCTGGGTGCTGCACGCGCTCATTGAAATCCTTGAAGCCGGGAATGGTATCGGCAATCAAGTCGCGGATGCGGCGGTAGTCGGCCACCAACCAGTTCCAGTCCACCGGCTGGCTGCCCAGGGTGGCGGCGGCGATGCCGGCGAGAATGGCCGGTTCCGACTTCATCAGCTTCGACAGCGGCTGCAACTGGCCATTGGAGCCGTGCACCATGCTGAAGGAGTCCTCCACCGTCACCGCTTGCGGGCCATCGGCTTGCATATCGATATCGGTACGGCCCAGGCATGGCAGGATCAAGGCTTGTTTACCATGGGCCAGGTGGCTGCGATTGAGTTTGGTGCTGATCTGTACCGTCAGGTCGCAGTTGCTCAGGGCCTGGAAAGTGCGAGGGCTGTCAGGCGTGGCTTGGGCAAAGTTGCCACCCAGGCCGATAAACACCTTGGCACGACCTTCGAGCATGGCGTGGATCGCTTCGACCACGTTATGCCCGTTTTCACGGGGCACCTTGAACTGGAAACGGCGTTCCAGGGCATCCAGAAAGGCCACGGGTGGCCGTTCGTTGATGCCCATGGTGCGGTCGCCCTGCACGTTACTGTGGCCACGCACCGGGCACAAGCCGGCACCTGGTCGGCCAATGTTGCCGCGCAACAGCATCAGGTTGGCGATTTCCTGGATGGTCGGCACCGAGTGACGATGCTGGGTAATACCCATCGCCCAGCACATGATCACGTTCTTGCCTTTGGCGTACATCCGCGCGGCTTTTTCGATCTCGACCAGCGGCAGGCCGGACTGCTCGACAATTTCCTCCCAGGAGGTGTCGTCGATCCTGGCCAGGTAATCCAGCACGTTGACGGTGTGCTCATTGAGGAAGTCGTGATCGAACACCGCTTCCTTGCCTTCGGCCTGGGCCTGGCGCTCCCACAGCAGGAGGAATTTGGCCATGCCGCGCAAGATGGCCATGTCGCCACCCAGCGCCGGACGGAAATACGCCGTGTTGGTGGGCTTGTCGCCGTTGGTGAGCATTTCCAGCGGGTGTTGCGGGTGCTGGAAGCGCTCCAGGCCACGCTCTTTGAGCGGGTTGATACACACCACCTGGGCGCCGCGCTTCACCGCTTCGCGCAGTGGTTCGAGCATACGCGGATGGTTGGTGCCGGGGTTCTGGCCCCAGACGAAAATCGCGTCGGCGTGTTCAAAGTCGTCAAAGGTCACGGTGCCTTTGCCGACACCCACGCTTTGCGCCAGGGCCACGCCGCTGGCTTCGTGGCACATGTTCGAGCAGTCCGGGAAGTTGTTGGTGCCGTAGGCACGCACGAACAACTGATACAGGTACGCGGCTTCATTGCTGGCGCGGCCCGAGGTATAGAACTCGGCCATGTCGGGGCTTGGCAAGGCTCGCAAGTGCTGGCCGATCAGGTCGAAGGCCGATTCCCAACTGATGGGCGTGTAGCGGTCAGTCTCGGCGTCGTAGCTCATTGGCTCGGTCAGGCGGCCCTGGTACTCCAGCCAATAGTCGCTTTGCTCCAGCAGCGCGTTGACGCTGTGTTTAGCGAAGAACGCCGCATCCACCCGGCGTTTGGTGGCTTCCCAGTTGACCGCCTTGGCGCCGTTCTCGCAGAACTTGACCATGCCGCTTTCCGGCGAGTCGCCCCAGGCGCAGCCCGGGCAGTCGAAGCCGCCGTTCTGGTTGGTCTTGAGCATCATGCGGATATTTTTCAGCGCGTTGTCGCTGGTCAGCCACGCTTGCGCCACGCTGATCAGCGCGCCCCAGCCGCCAGCCGGGCCTTTATAGGGCTTGTAGCGTGGGATCGGGGTTTGGTCGGCTTGGTGATGATTGCTCATGGCTGGTACTCCATCGCAGGGCTGTAGACCCGCGGCGCGCTTTTGTGCGGCAGGTGGATAAGATTGAGGTTGTGTCGGCGTGCCCATTGCAGGGCCAGGCCGGTAGGCGACGACAGGCTGACCAGGGTCTGGATACCCGCGCGCAGGACTTTCTGGATCAATTCGAGGCTGCAACGGCTGGTGACAATTGCCACGCCGCCGGCGGTCGGGATGCGCTGGCGGACCAGGGCGCCGATCAGTTTGTCCAGGGCGTTATGTCGGCCGATGTCTTCGCGGCCCAGCAGCAGTTCGCCGTGGTTATTCATGAATACCGCCGCATGCACCGCGCCGCTGTATTGGCCCAACGGCTGAAAGGCGCTGATGCGCTGGCGCAAGCCCTCCAGCCAGGCGGCAGGCGGCAGTGGGGCGCCAGGCAGCACCTGAAGGTCCGGCAGTGCCTGCTCCACCGCTTCCACGCCACACAGGCCGCAGCCGCTGGTGCCGGCCAGTTGCCGGCGCTGTTGCTTGAGGTTCCAGAAGGCACGGCTGGAGATCTGCACCTGGGCGTACTGGGCTGAGCCTGTGCCACTCAGTTGCAGGTCGTAGATATCGCTGATGTCACTGATGATGCCGCTGCCCAGACTGAAACCGACGATAAAGTCTTCAAGATCGGTGGGCGTCACTAGCATCACGGCCTGGCTGATGTCGTTATAGGCAATCGCCAACGCGACTTCCTCGGCCAGCGCGGTGCTGGCCGATTGTGTACGGTCGAGGTTGCAATACTGATAACTCTGGCTGGCGGCGGGCGCGGGCGTTGTCAGGGCGGGCGCCGCGCACGCTGGGCGCTGGGCGGTCATGAAGTCTAGTCACCGGCGAAGTGTTCAGAGTGAAGACTAGGCGCGACAAAGGGTCGCGTCTAATCGCCAGTACTGATCTACCGATAGATGACGTCGATCAAGGTTCCAGTAGCGATTTTTGATAAAGCGCGAAACACGCCTCCGCCAGCGCCGAGCGCGGCGCACTGCGGCGCATGATCAGCCCCAGCTTGGCCAGGGTCTGGGCGTTTTCGATGGGTTGCAGGCGCAGGTGTTCGGTCAGGGCGTCGAGGCCGCCGTCCAGGGGCATCACCGCACAGCACAGGCCGCCATGCACGGCCTGCAGCAACTGATGGACGGCATCGGTTTGCAGCAAGGGTTGGGGGGTCAGGCCGCGGCTGTGGAAGTTATGGTCGATGGACTGGCGAAAGTGCATGCCGCTGGTGAGCATGCCCAGGGGCAGTTCGATCAGCGCCTCCCAGCTCAGGGGCTTTTCGCCGAAACTGAAGAACCGTTGGTCGTACAGCAAACCCATGCGTGTCTCGTCCAGGGCCAGGGAGTCAAAGCGCTCGGCGTCCAGGCGCTCGAGGTAAGACACGCCCAGGTCCAGGCGATTGCTCGCCAGTTGTTCGAGGATCTGCTCGGAGCTCAGGGCCGATAGCTCAAAGCGCAGGCTGGGATGCTGCTTGTGCAGTTGTTGCATCAAGGCCAGCGGATCGAAGCTCGACAGTGGCACCACCCCCAGGCGCAATGTCCCCACCAGGTTGCCCCGGCAGGCCGCCGCTTCGGCCTGCAGGCCGTCATAGGCTGCGAGCACCGTACGTGCCCAGGCCAACACGCGCTCGCCGGGGGCGGTAAAGCCCTCGAAACGCTGGCCGCGATTGACCAGCGGTAGCTCCAGCTCTTCTTCCAGGCTGCGCAGGCGCATCGACAGGGTCGGCTGGGTAATGTGGCAGCGCGCGGCCGCCTGGCCGAAGTGACGGGTTTCGTCGAGGGCGATGAGGAATTTCAGCTGCTTGATGTCCATCTTCGCTCCGGGGGCTCTTATTCCAATGGCGGGGGGATTCTAGCGCGTTTGCGTCATTGGTCGGACTGGAACCAAGGTCTGGAAGACTGGTCTAGTCTTTGGCATCTGGAAACCCAATCCCAAGGAGAGCGCACTATGAGTCTTTTTAGCTTTATCAAAGAAGCCGGCGAGAAAATCGTTGATCTGTTGACGCCGGGCAATGCGAACGCGAGTGAGCAGTTGAAGGACCACGTTGCCAAGGTCGGTCTGGGTAATCCGAATGTGCAGACCACGGTGGACGGCGACAAGGTGACAGTCACCGGTGAAGTCGCCAGCCAGGAAGAAAAAGAGAAGATTCTGCTGGCGCTGGGCAATATCGCCGGCGTGGCGACTGTGGACGATCAAATCACTGTGGCCGGGCCTGTAGTTGTGGCTTCGCGCTTTGTTGTGGTGAAAAGCGGCGATACCCTCAGCGCGATCTCCAAGACCGTTTATGGCGATGCCAACAAGTACAACAAAATCTTCGAGGCCAACAAGCCGCTGCTGTCGCACCCGGACAAAATCTACCCAGGGCAGACGCTGCGTATTCCTGAGTAATACCCGGGGCAACCAAATAATGTAGAAGCGGGCTTGCCCGCGATTGCGGTGAGTCAGAGACAGATTTGCTGACTGACATACCGCTATCGCGGGCAAGCCCGCTCCTACAAGGTGTCACACCTGGCTTCAGAGTCCGCCGATCAACTCCCGGTAATCCCCGACTGCATCGAACTCTGCCGTGTCCTTCGGCCCTTTGCGGCTGTCCGGCTGTTTGACCGCCAGCAAATGCCCTACGCCAAAATCCCGCGCACTGCGCAGAATCGGCAAGGTGTCGTCGATAAACAGGCTGCGCGACGGGTCGAAGCCGATATCCGCGTGCAATGCGTCCCAGAATTGTGGATTTTCCTTGGCAAAGCCATAGTCATGGGAACTGATCAGCCGCTCGAAATACGGCGCCAGTTCAATGCGCTCCAACTTCAACGACAGCGAGTCGCGATGGGCATTGGTGATCAGGATCACGCGCTTGCCAGCCTGCTTGATCGCCGCCAGAAAGGTGTCGGCGTCGGGGCGCAGGGCAATCAGGTGAGCGGTTTCCAGCTTGAGTTCGCGCACCGGGATCTTCAGCTCGGCGCTCCAGAAGTCCAGGCAATACCATTGCAACTGTCCGGCGTTACGCTCGAACAGCGGCTGCAATTCCATCTCGGCCATGGCCTGGCTCACCCCGTGCAGTTCGGCATAGCGCCGGGGCAGGTGTTCCATCCAGAAGTGGTTGTCGAAATGCAGGTCGAGCAAGGTGCCGTCCATGTCCAGCAGGACGGTATCGATATCGGACCAGGGCAGTGGAGGCATGGTGGGTTCCCAGCAGGTGAGTAAATATATCCGACACAGACAATCGGAAAAGCCACGGTATAGTAACCCGATCACGCCAAGGAGCCCTTTATGCGCCAGAAACCCACCGTCCTCGCCCGCGAAATTGTCGCCAGTAGTCGTTTGTTCCGTGTGGAGGAAGTGCAGTTGCGCTTTTCCAATGGCGTTGAGCGGACCTACGAGCGCCTGGTGGGCCGTGGCGCAGGGTATGGCGCGGTGATGATCGTGGCGATGATCGACGCTGACCATGCGCTGCTGGTGGAAGAATACTGCGGCGGTACCGATGAGTATGAGTTGTCCTTGCCCAAGGGCCTGATCGAGCCGGGCGAAGATGTGCTGGCGGCGGCAGACCGCGAACTCAAGGAGGAGGCGGGTTATGGTGCACGGCAGTTGGAACACCTGACTGAACTGTCCCTTTCCCCTGGCTACATGAGCCAGAAAATCCAGGTGGTGCTGGCCACCGAGCTGTACGAAGAACGCCTGGAGGGCGATGAGCCCGAGCCGATGCGCGTGGACCGGGTCAACCTGCGCGAACTGGCACAACTGGCGCAAAATGCGCAGTTCAGTGAAGGCCGCGCCCTGGCGGCGTTGTACCTGGTACGTGACCTGTTGACCCAGCGCGGAGCCTACCAGCCATGAGCGAACTGTTCCTCGGCCACGCGTACATTGCCCCGGTGATTGAACTGGCCCGCCAGGCTGGCGAGGTCATCCTGCCGTACTGGCGCGCCGGTGTGGCCGTGACGGCCAAGGCCGATGATTCGCCGGTCACTGCCGCCGACCTGGCGGCCCATCACCTGATTCTCGCCGGCCTCACTGCGCTGGACCCGAGTATCCCGGTACTGTCGGAAGAAGACGCCGATATCGACCAGAGCGTGCGTGCCGGTTGGCAGCGCTGGTGGTTGGTGGACCCGCTGGATGGCACCAAGGAATTTATCAGCGGCAGTGAAGAATTTACCGTCAACATCGCCTTGATCGAAGACGGTCGGGTGGTGTTTGGCGTGGTGTCGATGCCCACCAGTGGCCGTTGCTACTTCGGCGGCGCCGGGCTTGGGGCGTGGCGCTCCGACGTGAATGCGGCGCCCCGGCAGATCCAGGTGCGCCAGAAGCCGGCCGCAGGCGAGGCGTTCACCGTGGTCGCCAGTCGTCGTCATACCAGCCCCGAACAGGAGCGGTTGCTCGACGGGCTGAGTGAAGGGCTGGGAGCGTTGAAGCTGGCCAATATCGGCAGCTCCCTGAAGTTCTGCCTGTTGGCCGAAGGCAGCGCCGATTGCTATCCGCGCCTGGCGCCGACTTCGCAGTGGGACACTGCCGCCGCCCAGGGTGTGCTGGAGGGCGCTGGTGGCGAAGTGCTGGAGTTGAATGGCCAGCCGTTCAGCTACCCGGCACGGGCGTCGTTGTTGAACCCATTCTTCCTGGCCTTGCCGGCCAAGGCTGCCTGGCGCGAGCGCTTGCTTGCGCTGGCAAGGTCATAAACCGCCGCGATCAAAAATGTGGGAGCGGGCTTGCTCGCGAAAGCGGTGTGTCAGTCAGCACTTGTATTGACTGATACACCGCTTTCGCGAGCAAGCCCGCTCCCATATAAGCCCTGTGCCCACATTGGTTCTGTGTTGCGGGGGGTTAGCGGTGCAGGACGTACTGCCCGGTAAAGATCACCGCCGGCTCTTCATGGCCCTCATTCACAACCCAGGTTTGCAGCGCCAGGCGCGCCCGGCCATGGCGCTGGTAGGTCGCCAAAAAACGCTTCCACACCTTGTCTTGCGGCGCCTGGCAAATCGCCGTGGCGTCCTGGGTGACAGGCAGCGGGTAGCTGATCTGCCCCTCCTGGATCACGATGTGCCCGTCTTCAACCCCTTCCTCGCGCAATTGCAGATGCAGCCAGCCCCAGCCCGCCAAGACCGCGCCGCAGTACAGGCTGCCACCAAACATGGTGCTCTTGTGGTTGATATTGGCTTGCAGCGGTAAGTGCAGGCGCAGTTGCCGATCCTGCCAGTCGAGCACCTTGAGGCCCATCTCCCGGGTCAGGGGGATGTCATGGTGCAGAATGGATTCCAGGTAACGGCTATCGCGGCTCATGGCGGTCTCTTGGCAGGTGGAAAAGGTCACTCGTCATCGGCGTGGGCGTTGCCGCTGTCGGCAAAGTTCAGCCCATGCTTGCGCAACTTGTCATGCAGGGTCTTGCGTGGCACCCCCAAGGCTTCGGCCAAGCTGCGCACGGAGCTGTGGGGGCGACCGAGTTCGGCGGCGATCAAGGCTTTTTCAAAATGTTCGACTTGCTCGCTCAAGCCCCCGGTAGATATCGGTACACCCGGCGCCGGGCCGTCCGGTGTGCTGTCCAGGGCCAGTTCCAGGCCGAGGGCGAAGCGTTCGGCGACGTTTTGCAACTCCCGCACGTTGCCTGGCCAGTTATGGCGCAACAACATTGCCCGTTGGCCGGGTTGCAACTCGTGCAGTGGCAGGCCGTGGCGGCTGCTGGCCTCGTCAGCGAAGTGCTGGAACAGCATCAAGGCATCTTCACCACGCTCGCGCAGAGGTGGAATGCGCAGCGGCGCGACATTCAGGCGGTAGTACAAGTCGGCACGAAAGCGGCCCTGGTCGGCGGCCTGGCGCAGGTCTTCCTTGGTGGCGGCGATGATGCGGATATCCAGCGGGATCTGCTGGTTGCCCCCCAGGCGCTCGACCACGCGCTCCTGCAGCAGGCGCAGCAACTTGACCTGCACATCCAGGCTCATGCTCTCGATTTCATCGAGGAACAACGTGCCGCCGTTGGCAAACTCGAATTTGCCGATCCGCCGCTTCTGCGCGCCGGTAAAGGCCCCCGGCTCATGGCCGAACAGCTCGCTTTCCACCACGGATTCGGCCAGGGCGCCGGCGTTGATGGCGACGAAGGGCCCGGCCCGGCGGTTCGACAGGTCGTGCAGGGCGCGTGCCACCACTTCCTTGCCGGCACCGGTTTCGCCCAGGATCAGCACATCGGCACGGGTCGCTGCCAGCGCGCCAATCTGCTCGCGCAAGCGCAGCATCGGCGCCGACTGCCCCACCAGGCGCGTGCTCAACTGCTGGCGATCACTCAGGGCCAGGCGCAGGCTGCGGTTGTCCAGCACCAGCCGGCGCAATGACAGGGCGCGGCGCACGCTGTCGAGCAGGGCGTCGCTGGCAAAGGGCTTTTCGAGGAAGTCATAAGCGCCGGCGCGCATTGCCTGCACCGCCAAGGGCACATCGCCGTGGCCGGTGATCAGCAGCACCGGCAACTCCGGGTCCTGGCCATGGAGCTCGGCGAGCAATTCCAGGCCGTCCATGCCGGGCATGCGAATGTCGCTGACCACTACGCCTGGCCAATCCCGCGACAGGCGCGTGGTCAGGCCGCTGGCTTCGCCAAGGGGCAGGACTTTCAGCCCGGCCAGGTCCAGGGTCTGGCACAGGGCCTGACGCAGGTGTGGATCATCGTCGATCAACACCACCTGAATCTGGTTATCGATACTCATACACTGCGGTCCTCGGACGGTTGCAGACTGACGCCGGGGGCTCCGGCGCGCAGTTTCAAGGTTATCAGTGCGCCGCCTTCCTTGTGGTTGGCGAACAGCAGTTCACCCCCAAAGGCGCGCATCAGGGTGTCACAGATGGCCAGGCCCAACCCGAGGCCCTGGGTGCGGGTCTTGGTGGTGTAGAAAGGCTCGCCGGCGCGACCCAGGGCTTCCATGCAGAACCCCGGCCCGTTGTCGCGGATGTACAGGTTGACGCCTTGATCGGTGGATTCGGCACTCAGCCACAGTTTGCGCGGCGGGCCTTTTTCGGTCAGCGCGTCCAGGGCATTGGCCAACAGATTGCCCAGCACCTGGCGCAGGCGGGTTTCCCCGGCCTCCACCCACAGGGAGGCCTCTGGCAAATCGCGGATCAGTTCCACTTCCATGGCCCGCCGGCGCTTGGCCAGTAGTGCCAGTGCGTCATCCAGGGCCGGCTGCAGGGCCACGCTTTCCGGGGCATGCCGGTCGCGGCGGGCAAAGGCGCGCAAATGGGCGATGATCGAGGCCATGCGCCCGGTCAGCTCACTGATCAGTTTGAGGTTGCCCCGGGCGTCGTCGGTGCGCTGGTGGTCGAGGAGGATTTCGGCGTTTTCCGCGTAGCTGCGAATGGCGGCCAGGGGTTGGTTGAGTTCATGACTGATACTCGCGGACATAGTGCCCAGCGCCGACAGTTTGCCGGCCTGGACCAGATCGTCCTGGGCACGCACCAGTTCCTGCTGGGCATTTTCGCGCTCCAGCACTTCCTGGCGCAGGCGGCGGTTGAGGCCTTCGAGGTCGCTGGTCCGTTCGGCCACGCGCATTTCCAGCTCACGCCGGGCCTTGGCTTCAAAGGCGATGCGTTCCAGGTAGTGGCGACGGCGTTGCATCATCAGGCCGAGCAGCAGCATCAGCACCAGCAAGGTCGCGCCACCCACGGCGACCACGGTACGCACGGGGCGGTCGATCAGAGTGCGCGGGGCAAGGATTTCCACGTTCCAGCCGGTTTCGGCAATTTCGGCCGATTGCCGTAGCCAGGCGCTGGAGTTGAAATTCAGGGGCTGCGGATCGCGGGTAGGGTAGGGCTGGATCGCGATGATCGCCTGGCGCTCGGCCTCGGTCAGTGGCCGGGTGGCGCGAAAGCGCCATTGCGGGCGTGAGGTCAGGATCACTACGCCGTTGTGGTCGGTGACCAGCAATTGCTCAGGCGTCTGGCCCCAGAGGCTCTCGGTGTGGTCCAGGTCGACCTTGACCACCAGCACGCCGATCACATGCTCGTCTTCGCGCACCGCGGCTGCGAAGAAGTACCCACGCTTGGCCGAGGTGGTGCCCAGGCCGAAGAAACGTCCCAGGCGCCCGGCCATGGCTTCACTGAAATAAGGCCGAAAGGAAAAATTACGGCCGACGAAGCTGTCCTGTTTGTCCCAGTTCGAGGCGGCCAGGGTCTTGCCGCGCGTATCCATCAGGTACATCACTTCCACGCCCGCCTGGGCTGCTACCTGCTTGAGCAACTGGTTGGCGGCGACCAGGTTGGTGCTGACGTGGGGCGCTGCCAGGGCCGTGCGCAGGGCTGGCAGGTCGCCGAGGATCTGCGGCAATACTTCGTAGCGGTGCAGGGTGCCCAGCAGGTTGGCGACGTACAGGTCCAGGGTCTGGCGGTTTTGCCCGGCCAGTTCACTGCGGTAGTAATGCTCGGCCAGATGCTCCAGCGGCCACAGCAGCGGCGCCAGGCACAATGCCAGCAAGGCCAGGCTGCGCCAGCGGGGTCTTCGCGGGAGGGGTGGAGTCATGGGGGTCATGCGCCTGTGGGTACAGGCGCATTATGCCTAGTGCTGCTGTGCAAGACACTCGCGCAATGCTTCGCGCCATTGTGGCTGGCCGACCTGCCACTGTTGTTGCAGGCGGCTGCAATCCAGGCGCGAGTTCAACGGGCGCTTGGCGGGCGTCGGGTAGTCACTGGCGGGAATCCCTTCAAGTGTGGCGCACGCCTTGCCTTCGGCCAGCAGTTGCTCGCCGATGGCCTGGGCAAAGCCGAACCACGAGGTCTCGCCCTGGGCCGTCAGGTGATAGACGCCCCAGTCTCCGGCCTGGCCGGCCTGCCAGCGCTCGATCAGTGCCCGGGTGCTGTTGGCGATGGTCCCGGCCCAGGTCGGCGCGCCGATCTGGTCGGCGACGATACGCATCTGCGGTTTTTCCTGGAGCAGGCGCTGCATGGTCAGCAGGAAATTCTTGCCGTGGCTCGAATACACCCAACTGGTACGCAGGATCAGGTACTGACCGCCCACCGCCGCGATAGCCTGTTCGCCTGCCAGTTTGCTCTTGCCGTAGACGCCCAACGGGTTGGGCACATCGTCTTCGGTATAGGGCGCAGGTTTGCTGCCGTCGAACACATAGTCGGTGGAGTAGTGGATCAACGGGATGCCCAGGGTCTTGGCTTCTTCGGCCAGGATACCGGGCGCCGTAGCGTTGATCGCGAACGCAGCGTCGGGCTCGTTTTCGGCCTGGTCGACAGCGGTATGCGCCGCCGCGTTGATGATCAGCCCCGGGCGATGGCTGCGCACCTGCTGGCGGATCTGCCCGGGGTTGGCCAGGTCGAGCTGGTCGCGACCGAGCACGATCAGTTCGCCCAGGCCCTGGAGCCGCTGTTGCAGTTCACGGGAAACCTGGCCGTGTTGGCCGGTGATGAGGATTTTCAACGGCGTACCGCTCACATTCATTTGGTTTCCCCGGCGAGGCTGAACAGGTACTGGCCATAGCCAGTCTTGCCGAAGTACTTGGCCCGCTCAAGCAAATGGTCGCGGTCGATCCAGCCATTTTCGTAGGCGATTTCTTCCAGGCAAGCCACTTTCAGACCCTGGCGGTGCTCGATGGTCTGAACATAGATCGAGGCTTCCAGCAGGCTGTCGTGAGTGCCGGTATCGAGCCAGGCAAAACCACGGCCGAAACGCTCGACGTGCAAGTCACCACGCTTGAGGTAGGCATTGTTGACGTCGGTGATTTCAAGTTCGCCGCGTGGCGATGGCTGGACGGCCTTGGCAATCTTGACCACATCATTGTCATAGAAGTACAGGCCGGTCACGGCATAGCTGGACTTCGGCCTGGCGGGTTTTTCTTCGATGGAAAGGGCGCGGCCTTCCCCGTCGAAATCAATCACGCCGAAGCGCTCCGGGTCCTTGACCCAGTAGCCGAACACCGTGGCGCCGGTTGGACGCTTGGCGGCGGTGCGCAGTTGTTCGCTGAAGTGCTGGCCGTGGAAGATGTTGTCCCCCAGGATCAGGCACACCGGATCATTGCCGATGAATGCTTCGCCGATCAGGAAGGCTTGCGCCAACCCATCGGGAGAAGGTTGCTCCGCATAGCTGATCTGTACGCCGAACTGGCTGCCGTCACCCAGCAGATTGCGGTATTGCGGCAAATCCACCGGCGTGGAAATCACGAGGATCTCCTTGATTCCGGCGAGCATCAGCACGGAAATCGGGTAGTAGATCATCGGTTTGTCGTACACCGGCAGCAACTGCTTGGAAACCCCCAGGGTAATGGGGTGCAGGCGCGTCCCGGAGCCACCGGCCAGTACGATTCCCTTCATCATGCAATCAGGTCCTTCGCATCGGTGTTACCGAGGCGTTCGCCCTGATAGCTGCCGTCCTGGACCCGGCGGCACCATTCCAGGTTATCCAAGTACCACTGCACGGTCTTGCGCAGGCCAGTCTCGAAAGTTTCTTCAGGAACCCAACCCAATTCACGTTCGATCTTGCTGGCATCGATGGCGTAGCGCTGGTCGTGGCCTGGGCGATCCTTGACGAAGGTGATCAGGTCGGTGAACTGGGCAACGCCGGCCGGGCGCTGTGGCGCCAGCTCTTCGAGCAGTGCGCAGATGCCGCGGACCACGTCGATGTTCTTCTGCTCGTTGTGCCCGCCGATGTTGTAGGTCTCGCCCACGACGCCTTCGGTGACCACTTTGAGCAGCGCGCGGGCGTGGTCTTCGACAAACAGCCAGTCGCGTACTTGCAGGCCATCGCCGTACACCGGCAGGGCCTTGCCCGCCAAGGCATTGAGGATCACCAGCGGGATCAGCTTCTCGGGGAAGTGGAACGGCCCGTAGTTGTTCGAGCAGTTGGTCAGCAGCACTGGCAAGCCGTAGGTGCGCTGCCAGGCGCGGACCAGATGGTCGGATGCCGCCTTGCTGGCGGAGTAAGGCGAGCTTGGCGCGTAAGGTGTGGTTTCGGTGAACAGGTCATCCACACCGTGCAAGTCGCCATAGACTTCGTCGGTGGAGATGTGATGGAAGCGGAAGGCGCTCTTGGCCGGCTCTGCCAACTGTTGCCAGTAGGCGCGAGTGGCTTCAAGCAGGCTGTAGGTGCCGACGATGTTGGTCTGGATGAAATCCGATGGGCCGTCGATGGATCGGTCGACATGGGACTCGGCCGCCAGGTGCATGATGGCTTGGGGCTGGAAGCGTGCCAGGACGGCGCTGACGGTGGCCTGGTCGATGATATCGGCCTGGACGAACTCGTAGCGGCTGTTGGTCGCGATGCTGGTCAGCGACTCAAGATTGCCGGCGTAGGTCAGTTTGTCGAGGTTGAGGACTTCATGTTCAGTGTTTTGAATCAAATGGCGGATCAGTGCGGAACCGATAAAACCGGCGCCACCGGTAACAAGAATACGCATGTCGAGAGGCCTTTTCCTTAGACGGACATTGAGCGAAATGGGGCATAGCTTGCGGGCTTGCGGTGCCCGGTGCAAGGGGCGGTGGTCAGATTGGCCCCGGCTTGTGTGCTCCACGAAGTTGTTTATAGAGGTTGTTGGTTTGGCAGAAGACACTTCTATCGGGTCGGGGTTGCATCAGATGTACTAACAATGGCGATATAAGCACCGAATAAATAACCAGGGGCTGTCACATGTTGCTCGATACATTGATCCACCGCGCCAGTTTGCCGTGCCCACAGGTCAGCCCGCAGCAGGCTTTGCAGTTGCTTGAGCAGCATTACGGCCAGAGCGGCACGCTGCAGTCCCTGGGCAGCCAGCAAGACCTCAATTACCGGGTCGAGAGCGAGCGTGGCCGCTTCGTCCTGAAAATCTGCCGTGGCGAGTACGCCGCTGTCGAGTTGCACGCCCAGCACGCGGCCCTTGCGCACTTGCAGGAGCAGGCCGGGGTCCGGGTGCCGAAGGTCGTCAGTACCCTCGGCGGCCAGCAGTTGGTGAGCGTGACGGTGGACGGGCAGCCCTTGCACCTGCGGTTGCTGGACTATATCGAAGGCCAGCCTGTGACCCATCTGCCGCACCTGGGCCGTGAGGTGATCGAAGGTTTTGGCCGGTTGTGCGGGCAGATGAGCCAGGCCTTGGCTGGTTTCACCCATGCGGGCCTGGAACGCACCCTGCAATGGGACCCGCGTCATGCTGGCGAGCTGATCAGCCATTTAGTGTCGACACTCGACAACCTGCCGCACCGCGCGGCCCTGGAGCGGGTCGCGACACAGTTCGAGCAGCGCATCCGGCCCCTGGCCGGGCAATTGCCCTGGCAGGCCGTGCATATGGATATCACCGATGACAATGTGGTGTGGCAGCGCGATGCCCAGCGGCATTGGCAGGTGCAGGGTGTCATCGATTTCGGTGACCTGGTGCACACCTGGCGGATCGCCGATCTGTCGGTGACCTGCGCCGCGTTGTTGCATCACGCCGAGGGCGATCCGTTTGCGGTCCTGCCGGCGATCCAGGCGTTTCACGCCCTGACGCCCTTGCAACCGCAGGAATTGCAGGCGTTGTGGCCGCTGATCGTGGCCCGCGCGGCGGTATTGGTGTTGAGCAGTGAACAGCAGCAGCGCCTGGACCCGGATAACAGCTACCTGTTGAAGAATGCCGAGCATGAGTGGGAAATCTTCCAGGTTGCCACCTCGGTACCGTTTGAGTTGATGGAGGCGGCGATCCTGGAGTGCGCCGGTAGAAGCCTGGCGCCGATGTCCAGTGAAGGCTTTGCCCCGCTGCTCCCGGGTCTGGAGGGGCGCGAGTTCGCGCTGATCGACCTGGGCGTACTCAGCCCGCACTTCGAGGCGGGAAACTGGGAAACCCCCGGCATTGATCAACAGCTGTTGCAGCAGGCGGCAGCAGTGCATGGCTTGGCGGCCAGCCGTTATGGTCAATATCGCCTGTCCCGCACGCGCACCGACTGCGCGGGCGAACCCGATACTTTCGCGCTGCATGTCGAATTGCGTGCCCCCCAGGGCACTGCCGTGCAAGCGCCGTTTGCCGGTAGCCTGCGCAGCACTGCCGATGGTGGGTTATGGGTGCACAGTGCTGCCTTGAATGTACGACTGTGGGGCGTAAAAACCCCATTGAAACCTGGCGCAGC
Organism: Pseudomonas fluorescens; assembly: GCF_000730425.1. Classification (NCBI taxonomy): domain Bacteria; kingdom Pseudomonadati; phylum Pseudomonadota; class Gammaproteobacteria; order Pseudomonadales; family Pseudomonadaceae; genus Pseudomonas; species Pseudomonas fluorescens. The sequence continues at coordinate 4,271,105 of NZ_CP008896.1, forward strand.
GGTGCTCAAGGGCCAGGTCCTGGGGGAGGTTGGCGGACCATTGACGGTGCAGTTGTGCCGGGCCGATCTTGAGCCGCCGTTGTTCTGTACGCCATCGCGCGCGGCGGCCTGGCAGGCGTTGTGTCCCTCGCCGGCGACGCTGCTGGGCCTTGCCTGTGACGCCGAGCCGGAGCTTGACCCAGAAGCCTTGCTGGCCCGGCGCGATGCCAGTTTTGCGCGCTCGCAGAAGCACTATTACGCCGACCCGCCGCGCATCGAGCGCGGTTGGCGCAACCATTTGATCGACATGCAGGGCCGTTCGTATCTGGACATGCTCAACAATGTCGCGGTGCTGGGCCACGGCCATCCGCGCATGGCCCAGGTGGCGGCGCGGCAGTGGTCGTTGCTCAACACCAACTCGCGCTTTCATTATGCCGCGATCGCCGAGTTTTCCGAGCGCCTGCTCGCGCTGGCACCGGACTCCATGGACCGGGTGTTCCTGGTCAACAGTGGCACTGAAGCCAACGACCTGGCGATCCGCCTGGCGTGGGCCTACAGCGGCGGGCGCGACATGCTCAGCGTGCTGGAGGCCTACCACGGTTGGTCGGTGGCCGCCGATGCGGTGTCCACCTCCATCGCCGACAACCCCCAGGCCTTGAGCAGCCGGCCGGACTGGGTGCATCCCGTGACTGCGCCCAATACTTATCGTGGCGAATTCCGTGGCCCGGACAGTGCGCCGGATTATGTGCGCAGCGTGGAGCACAACCTGGCGAAGATCGCGGCCAGCCAGCGCCAGTTGGCGGGTTTTATCTGCGAGCCGGTGTACGGCAATGCAGGTGGGATTTCTCTGCCGGCGGGCTACCTGCAACAGGTGTACGCGCGGGTGCGCGCCCAGGGCGGGGTGTGCATTGCCGATGAAGTGCAGGTCGGCTACGGGCGCATGGGCCATTTCTTCTGGGGCTATGAAGAGCAAGGCGTGGTGCCGGACATCATTACCATGGCCAAGGGCATGGGTAATGGCCAGCCTCTGGGGGCAGTGATTACTCGCCGGGAAATCGCTGAGGCACTGGAGGCCGAAGGGTATTTCTTCTCTTCCTCGGGTGGCAGCCCGGTCAGTTGCCGGATTGGCATGGCGGTGCTGGATGTGATGGAGGAAGAAAAACTCTGGGAAAACTCCCAGGTGGTCGGCGGGCATTTCAAGGCACGGCTGCAAGCGTTGATCGAGCGCCATCCCTTGGTGGGAGCGGTACATGGCTCGGGCTTCTATCTGGGGTTGGAGTTGGTGCGCGATCGGCAGACGCTGGAACCGGCCACCGCAGAGACCGCCCGGTTGTGTGACCGCCTGCGTGAGCTGGGGATTTTTATGCAGCCAACCGGAGACTATCTGAACATCCTCAAGATCAAGCCGCCGATGGTGACGTCTAAACGCAGCGTGGATTTCTTTGTCGACATGCTGTCGAAGGTGTTGGATGAAGGGTTGTAGACACCTTTCTATGAGTTGAAATGAGATCACCACTGTGGGAGCGGGCTTGCTCGCGAAAGCGGTGTATCAGTGACAGATTTGTAGACAGGCACACCGCTTTCGCGAGCAAGCCCGCTCCCACAAGGGCGACGGTGTTTCAAACTTTAACCCGATTGTTATCGGGAATATTTTGATTTTTTTCGATGGGTGGAGATCTGCAAGCTTTAAAAGCCGATTTTTATCCGCTATAAAGTCGCCCAGTATTCCCCTTTCTGTCATCGGCCCCGGTTATCCTGGCCGCTGACCACCGCCCAGGAGATGATTCATGAGCCGTATCGTTACCGTCGCCGCTACCCAGATGGCTTGTTCCTGGGACCTTGAAGCCAATATCGAGACCGCTGAAAAGCTGGTCCGTGAGGCCGCTGCCAAAGGCGCGCAGATCATCCTGATCCAGGAGCTGTTCGAAAGCCCGTACTTCTGCCAGAAGCCAAACCCGGACTATCTGCAACTGGCGACCCCGGTTGCAGAAAACGTGGCCATCAAGCATTTCCAGAAAGTCGCCAAGGAACTGCAAGTGGTCCTGCCGATCAGCTTCTTCGAGCTGGCTGGCCGTGCGCGTTTCAACAGCATCGCGATTATCGATGCCGACGGTTCCAACCTCGGGATTTATCGTAAAAGCCACATCCCGGATGGCCCTGGCTACCACGAGAAGTACTACTTCAACCCGGGCGATACCGGTTTCAAAGTGTGGAGCACCCGCTACGCGAAAATCGGCGTGGGCATCTGCTGGGACCAATGGTTCCCGGAATGCGCGCGCAGCATGGCGCTGCAAGGTGCGGAAATCCTGTTCTACCCGACCGCCATCGGCAGCGAGCCACACGACAAGACCATCTCGTCCCGCGACCACTGGCAACGTGTGCAACAAGGCCATGCCGGTGCCAACCTGATGCCGCTGATCGCCAGCAACCGTATCGGCAACGAAGAGCAGGACGGCTACGACATCGACTTCTACGGTTCGTCGTTCATTGCCAACCAGTTCGGCGAGAAAGTCCAAGAGCTCAACGAAACCGAAGAAGGCATCCTGGTGCACAGCTTCGACCTCGATGAGCTGGAGCACATCCGCAGCGCGTGGGGCTCGTTCCGTGATCGTCGGCCCAACCTGTACGGCGCGCTCAAGACCCTCGACGGTTCCCTGGAGTCCTGATCGCCATGACCACTTTGCACAGCACGCCTCGCGCTGACGGCTTCCATATGCCAGCCGAGTGGGCACCCCAGACCCAGGCCTGGATGATCTGGCCCGAGCGCCCGGACAACTGGCGCCTGGGCGGCAAGCCGGCGCAGGCCGCCCATGTGGCGGTGGCCAAGGCCATTGCGCGTTTTGAACCGGTGACCGTCGCGGTTTCCGCAGGCCAGTACGAAAACGCCCGGGCACGCCTGGATGTGCCGAATATTCGCGTGGTGGAGATGTCCAGCGACGATGCGTGGGTACGCGACAGCGGGCCAACCTTTGTGATCAATGACCAGGGCGAAGTCCGTGGCGTCAACTGGGATTTCAACGCCTGGGGCGGGTTTGACGGCGGCCTGTATGTACCGTGGAACCGCGATGCCCAGGTGGGCGGCAAGATCCTTGAGATCGAGCGCAGCCCGCGTTACCGCACTGAGGGTTTTGTGCTCGAAGGCGGCTCGATCCACGTCGATGGTGAAGGCACCCTGATCACGACCGAGGAATGCCTGCTCAACCGCAATCGCAACCCGCACCTGGATCGCGGGCAGATCGAAGCGGTACTGAGTGCCAACCTGGCTGTGGATAAGATCATCTGGCTGCCTGACGGCCTGTTCAACGATGAAACCGACGGCCATGTGGATAACTTCTGCTGCTACGTGCGCCCGGGCGAAGTGTTGCTGGCCTGGACCGATGACCCGCAAGACCCGAACTATGCACGCTGCCATGCCGCCATGGACGTGCTGCAAAACAGCACCGATGCCAAGGGCCGCGCATTTACCGTGCATAAAATGCCGATCCCGGGGCCGCTGTACGCTACTGAGGAAGAATGCGCCGGTGTCGACCCGGTGGATGGTTCCCAGGAGCGTAATCCGACCGTGCGACTGGCCGGCTCCTACGTCAACTTTCTGATCGTCAACGGCGGCATCATCGCGCCGAGCTTTGATGATCCGTTGGACAGCCGTGCCCAGGAAATCCTCCAGGGCCTGTTCCCGCAACATGAAGTGGTGATGGTGCCAGGCCGTGAGCTGTTACTGGGCGGGGGCAATATCCACTGCCTGACCCAACAACAGCCTGCGCCGCACAAAAACCGAGGGTAGTTGTAACAGGCGATTTCGTTGTGACATGACGGATCGCTGGCCAGTGCGCCAGGCAACAACAGCAAGCCCATGGCCCGTCGGGGTCGTGGGTTTTTTTGTACCTGCAGGCCTATAAACCGGGCACCTGGGCGTAGTGCTTGTATCGGCGTGATGACTGCACAGTTCTGTCATAAACCTTGAGTAAGTTAGCCGCTCAAGCAGTAGGAGAGAGCGCTGAAATGAACGCCGATATCAACCTTGTCTATAAACGCGCGCCCCATCCCCTGGCAGTGCGGGGTGACGCGATTCACGCACTGGCACTCTGGTTGAAGGCAAATGGCTCGCGGCGCATCAGGCAGACTGATCCGCGACGGGTGATGCGTGAGCGCTATCCGGCGGGGTTGTTCAGTGAGGATGAAGTGCAGATGCTGTGCGAATTGATCCAGGACTGAATACCCGGATGTGAGGCTTGTGTAGGAGCTGGCAAGCCAGCTCCTACAGGAAGTGGTAGCAGTGGGGTGGGTTAGAAGTTATAGGTCCCGGTCACGACCAGGCTGCGCGGGTCACCGAACTGAATCTGGTTGGCGCTGGTTGCCGACGCGTAGTACGTCTTGTCGCTGATGTTGTTCAGCGCCGCTTTTACATCCCATTCCTTGTGCCGGAACCCTGCCAGTGCGTCCCAGCGGCCATATCCGGGCAGCACCACAGTATTGGCGTTATCGGCATAACGCTCGCCCACCAGGGTCAGGCCGGTCTCGGCGTACCAGCCCATCTGCGGTTTCCAGGTGACAAACAGGCTGGCGTTGCGCTTGGCCACGTCGCTGATGCGTTTGCCTTCAAAGCCGTTGTTGTCTTTCACCACCTTGGCATCCTGCAAGCCGACGCCGCCGCGCACGTACCAGTTGCCGGCGATTTTGCCGGTGGTGGTCAGTTCGACCCCTCGGGAACGTTGTATACCGCTGAGCAGGGTGATCAACGGGTTCTCCGGGTCGCGGGTGCGGCGGTTGTACAGTTCCAGCTCATACACGGCCAGGGTGGTGCTCAGGCGGTCGTCGAGCCAATCGCTCTTGACCCCGATTTCCTTTTGCTTGGTCAGCTCGGGGCTCAGGTCGTTGGCATTTCCCGCAGCATTCGGGGTGATGCCGATCAGGCCGCCGCCGGTAGGGGAAAACGTCTTGCTCCAGGACGCGTAGAACGAGTGGTTCTCAACCGGCGTCCACACCACGCCCAGCCGTGGGCTGGTGTTGTGGCTGTCGACCTTTTGCCGAACGTTGGTGATCTTATTGGTGGTGTCCACTTCAAAACGGTCGTAGCGCAAACCGGCGAGCACCTGCCACTGATCGTTCAGGCGCAGTTGGTCCTGCACGTACAGGCCCTGGCTTTCGACTTCGGTGTGGTTGTTGCTGGAGATTTTCACCGGTCCGGTATGGCTCAGGTGCCGGTTGGGGCGGTTCAGATCAAGGCCGGGCACTGTTGCAGTTACCGCGCTGTACAGCTTCGGATCGCGGCGCTGGCTGCCCAACTCCACACCGGTCAGCAGGCGGTGTTCCAGGCCAAAGGTGTCGAAGCCACCTTCGAGCTCGACGTTGTTGAACACATTGCGCGTCGTCAGGTCTTGCTGCCAGCGCTGGCGCGCGACCTGGTTGGTCACCGGGTTGTAGCCGGTCTGGTAAGTGTTGTCGAAATCACTGTCGAGCTTGAACACGCCCAGAGTGTGGCGCAGTTGCCAGGTGTCGTTGAGTTCATAGGCGAGCTTGGAGCGCAGGGATTGGGTGGTGTCGTCGATATAGTCACGAGGGTCGCCGTACGTGGTGTCGCGGCTCACATTGGCCGGACGACCGCGCACGCCAGGGATACCGCGGTCCGGGGTGCGGTCGTAGCGGCTGTATTCGTACTGCACCAGCCAGTTCAGTTGTGGGGTCAGTTGCCAGCTTATCGACGGCGCAAACAGTTTGCGGTTGCCGCTGATATTGTCGCGGAAACTGTCAGTGTCCTCGTTGCCCATGTTCAGGCGCAGGCTGATGTTCTCGGTAGGGTCGGCGCTCAAGTCGGTGTACAGGCTACGCAGCCCGTTCGTGCCGCCCTGGGCTTCGATGCTGGAAGCACGCCCGGCCTGGGGCAGCTTGCTGACGCGGTTGACGATCCCGCCCTGGCCGCCGCGCCCGTACAACACGGCGGCGGGGCCCTTGAGCACGTCGATGCGTTCGATGTTGTGCAGGTCGCGCACGTATTGGCTGTCGTCACGGATGCCGTCGAGGTAGAAATCGCTGCTGGCTTCGAAGCCGCGGATGCGCAAGCTGTCAAAGCGCGTATCGGCACCGCTGCTGACGTTGGGGATCCCACTCAAGGCCTGGCCCAGGTCATTGGTACCGTAGGCGCGCAGGTTGTCGGTTTTTACCGAGTCGATCGCCTGGGGCACGTAGCGCACTGGCGTGGTCGTGCGCGTGGCTGTGTTGGTGTCTTTGACACGTGGATCGTCCTCGTCAGCTTCGGCGCTGATGGAGGTGGCGGGCAGTGTGGTGGCGGCGCAGGCAAATCCGGCGCACAGCAGTGCAGAAAGCCCAAGGGTCATGGGCGTCAGGCGAGGGGCAGGCATTGAGGGGCGCATCCGTAAGAGGGAGGGAAATAACGCGCGAATGATAATGCTTGCTATTTGCGTACGTTAATTATTCCTGCGTTTCGCCCCTTGATAAATATTTCAAATTGTTTCTGGGTGTGATTTTTATGGAATTTTACACCCCATGGAAAATGCGTTACCTGCCAGCGGCTTATTCACGGGATGAATTGGGCGAGCGTATATATCGCGTAAATAATGGCTAAATAATATCGCTTAGGGAAACTCTGAAAAAGACTTCCAAATCTGGTGAGATACGGCTGTCCCACGAACTGAACGGTTGAGCCCCGATGAAGCAAATGTCTTTCGCTGATGCCGAGTACGCAGGCAAACGTAAGCAGACCCGCCGTGAGCGTTTCCTGATTGAGATGGATCAGGTCGTGCCCTGGAAAGGCCTGATTGCGTTGATCGAGCCGCATTATCCGAAGGGTGAAGGCGGTCGTCCGGCGTATCCGTTGATGGCCATGCTGCGGGTTCATCTGATGCAAAACTGGTTCGGCTACAGCGATCCGGCGATGGAAGAGTCCCTCTACGAAACCACGATTCTGCGCCAGTTTGCCGGGCTGCATTTGGATCGGATTCCGGATGAAACCACGATCCTCAACTTCCGCCGGCTGTTGGAAAAACATGAGCTGGCCGGTGGGATTTTGCAGGTCATCAACGGCTATTTGGGCGACCGAGGTTTGCTGCTGCGTCAGGGAACTGTGGTCGATGCGACGATCATTCATGCGCCCAGTTCGACCAAGAACAAGGACGGTAAACGCGACCCCGAAATGCACCAGACAAAGAAAGGAAATCAGTACTATTTCGGGATGAAATCGCACATCGGTGTCGATGTTGAATCCGGTCTGGTACATAGCGTGGTGGGCACGGCGGCGAATGTGGCGGACGTGACTCAGGTCGATCAGTTGCTGCATGGCGAGGAAACTTACGTCTCTGGCGATGCCGGTTACACCGGCGTGGAGAAGCGTGCGGAGCATCAACATCGCCAGATGATCTGGTCGATCGCAGCGCGCCCCAGCAGCTATAAGAAGCATGCAAAAAAGAGCCTGATCGGTCGCATGCGCCGCAAAATCGAATACGCGAAAGCTCAAGTCCGGGCCAAGGTTGAGCATCCATTCAGGGTGATCAAGCGCCAGTTTGGTTATACGAAAGTCCGCTTCCGAGGCTTGGTGAAAAACACCGCGCAGCAGACCACACTGTTTGCCTTATCGAACCTGTGGATGATGCGAAAACGACTGTTGAATGCAGGCGAGGTGCGCCTGTGATGTGGACAATGAGCCCTGAAAAGGTGCTATTCCGCAAAAAACAGTGAACTGACAGGAGGAAAGGTCTGATTTTCGATTAAGTCGGTGTTTTTTGAACCTCAGACAGCGAGGCCGTTAAAAACGGCTGCTTACTTCAGACCTTCCTTAGACTTTTTTTGCCTAAATACAGACGATTCACTAAATTGACAGGTAGTTGAGGGCACGGATAGGATTCGCCTCAACGCCTGTGGCTAACCGCCATGACTTCTCCAATATTAAAGGCCTGCGGCGTATTTCAGTCGTCCGCAGGCCTTTTGTTATCCGGGGAAAGTCGATACAAAAAAAGCTAACGGAGTCAGGTGTCACAGCGCGTACTCAACCAGTAATAGGAATAAGAAAATGTTGAATAAACGGATGGGTCTGCTTGCTCTGGGGATTTTGAGCGCTACTCAGGCAATGGCAAACGACCAGGAGCAATCCAAAGGCTTCGTGGAAGGCAGTCACCTGAACATCGCGGCGCGTAATGCGTATATCAGCCGCGATTACAAAGATGGTGGTCAGGATAAAGCCGAGTGGGGCCAAGGCTTCATCGGTAAGTTCGAGTCCGGCTTCACCCAAGGCACCGTCGGTGTGGGTGTGGACGTGATCGGCCAATACGCCATCCGTCTGGACGGTGGTAAAGGTCGCAGCGGCGCTGGCGGCATCAACTTCTTCAAGCAAGGCGACAGCGGCGCAGCACCACACGACCTGGCCAAGGGCGGCGCAGCCGTCAAGGCACGCATCTCCAACACTGTGCTGAAGTACGGTGACCAGATGCCAGCCGTACCTGTCCTGCAGTACGACAACTCCCGTCTGTTGTCGGAAACCTATACCGGTACCTCGATCGTCTCCAAAGAGATCAAGGGTCTGGAGCTGCAAGGTGGTTACTTCACCAAGGAAGCCCAAAAAGGCGCCGAAGGCACCGACAGTGGCAACCTGAAAAACATCGCCTACCTGGGCGGTAGCTACAAGTTCACCGAAAGCCTGTCGGCCGCGCTGTACGCTTCCGACATGGAAGACGTGCTGAAGAAGCAATACGTCAACGTCAACTACGTGCTGGCCCTGCCACAAGAGCAGTCGCTGACGTTTGACTTCAACGGCTACAAGACCAAGCTGGACAAGAGCTTCGCCCAGCTGACCCAAGGTGATGCTGACGCCCGCGACAACAAAATCTGGAGCCTGGGCGCCACTTGGGCCTTCGGTCCGCACAGCCTGACCCTGGCTCACCAGCGCAGCACCGGTGACACCGGCTACATGTATGGCGGCTACCGTAACAACACCCGTGGCAGCGGCATCGGCGACGGTGGCAACACCATCCTGCTGGCCAACTCCTACTGGTCTGACTTCAACGCTAAAGACGAGCGCTCCTGGCAGGTCGGCTACGGCATTGACTTCAGCTCCTTTGGCGTTCCGGGCCTGACCTACAACATTGCCTACGTGCGCGGCACCAACATCGACGACGGTAGCGTGGCGATGGCACCGAGCGTGAAATCTTCAACCAGTTCAAGTACGTGGTACAGAGCGGCCCGGCTAAAGACCTGAGCCTGCGTGCCCGCGCGTCGTGGTTGCGTGTTTCGACCAACGCCAACAACTACAACGTGGGCGGTAACGAAATCCGTCTGTTCGCCGACTACCCGATCAACGTGTTCTAAGATCGTGCGTCGTGCCTGATGCCAGGCAATAAAAAGCCCCGACTTGTCGGGGCTTTTTTATGGCGGCCTGAAACCCTACGCCTTCACCTGCGCCAGCTTCTGGCAGTTGGCCTTGCGTGCCGGGTATTGCCCGCACTTGCGCAGTACGCTTTGCACCTGCTGGGTGTTTTGCAGTTGCTGGTTGGCTAGCAGCTTCTCGGTGATAAACAACTCTTCCGAGCCCAGGTTGCGCTCGGCCTTATCGATCATCGCCAAGGCTGCCTGGCCGTCGCCGCGCTTGAGGTAATAGCTGATCATCAAGTCATAGGTCGAAGGCCCGGCCAGGGACCAGTCCTTGATCGCTTTCAGTTCCTTGAGCGCATCGGCATTTCTGCCCTGGGCCAGGCGCACGGTGTAGGCCGTGCGGCGGATGTTTGGCTGGTCCTTGACCGGTGAACTCAAGGCGCGACGGATAAAGGCCTCGGCCTCGGGCACCTTGTTTTTCTCCAGGGCTGCCGTGGCGGCGTAGGCGTCCTTGTAGCCCTGCATGGCCTTGGCGACTGGCGTGGCGTCACGCACCTTTGGCCAACTCGTGGTGTTGACCCGGGCGCGGCGCTCCTTGCGGTACTCGCGTTGCAGGTATTGGCGCAGTTCGGTGTCACGATCAAGGGCGGACATGTGGGAGCGGTTGAAGTACTGGCTGGTGGCGCTGAGGGTGGTGTTCAAGCCGTCCTTGACCAGCACGTCCAGTTCTTTGGTGAAGCGGTCGAGGTTGAACTGCTGCAACGAGTCTTGCATCGCGTTCTTGCGTGCGGTGAGAAAGCCCGTCAGCAGTGGCTTCTGCTTGCCCTGGAAATCATTCAGGCGCTCCAGGCTGTGGGTCGCGGCACGGGGGGCGTAGCCGGCACGAATCATCAGGTCGGTGCCGAGCAAATCCGCCTGGTCTTCCTGGCTACGGCCCCAGGCGGTGCTCCAGACGTTGTCGGAAAAGCTGTTGGCCAGCGAGGTATACAGCACGGTATTGCCGATGGTTTTTTGTGTGCCCGCCGGGTCTTTGCTGAACAGCTTCATGGTGCCTGAACTGCGATCCACCCCGGTGTTGGCTGCTACGGTTGCCAGTGCCACCGTTGAGGCCACGGTGGTGAACATGTCTTTTTGCTGCTGGAATGCTGCGGCGCGGTCGTGGTGATGCAGCAGCACGTGGCTCATTTCATGGCCGAGCATGGCGGCGATTTCATCTTCACTGCCGACGTTTTCCAACATGCCCAGGGGCACGAAGATATTGCCGTACGGGTCCGCCGACGGCCCGAAGCTATAGCTGTCGGTGATCTTCACCTGCAGCAGCGGCAATTCCCCTGGCCAACCCTTGGACAGGCGCGTGACGATGCCCTGCAAGTACACCTGCAGCATCGGGATATCCACCAGGTTTTGCTGGCGTGCCTCGGCCGCCGGCACGGTACGTCCGTCATAACTCAAGCGTTGCTGGCCTGCGCGTTGCGGGTCGAGTTTGTAGTACTGGCGCACATCGGCGTTATCCACATAGTGGCCCTGGACCCGCGACTGGGTCGACGGTCCCACCAGGTTCAGAAACGCCTGGTCTGCGCCCTTCAAGGTGGCGCAGCCGCTGAGCAAGGCACTGGCCAGCAATAGATATCCCTTCACCGCGATACTCCTTTATTGATTGCAGCCGGCACCGTAGCCCAGAGTGGAATTGTTGCGGCTGTCGCTGACCAGGCTCTGGGGCATTTGCTGGCACGGCAGGCTCATGACATGCAGTGGCGGTTCTATCCGCAGGTCCCTGGTGTCCAGCCAGACTTTCTGCCCAGCCAGTTCCACCTGGACCAACTCCAGCGCCTTGTTGAGCTGCAACACGGGAACGGGCTGCTTGGGTGTGTCTTTGTGCGCGATTTCCCGCTGCAGCTTGCCTTGCTCGTCTACCACCTCTACCGGGTCGGCCAGGAACGCCTTGATGACATGGGTTTCGGCCAGTACGCCCTGGCTGTAGAGGGCAGCGAGCAGCACGATGAGGGTTCTGTTCATCCTTGGTTTCCTTGAGTGAGACGACATGGCGGCACCCTCAGCGGCCACGGTCGAAGAACGCTTCGATCCGCTCGCTGAACAGCGCCAATGACAGCAAAACAATACCCAGCACGTTGACCAGGGTGATGTGGTTCAGATACAGCACCCCGCAGACCACCAGCAGCATCAGCATCACCAAGCCCCACGACGGGTAGGGCGAAGTGAAGAAGCGGATCTCCTGCTTGCGCCAGCGAGTCCAGGGATGCAGGCCGGCCAGGCGCCGGGCATGCAGGGCCTTGAGCACGATAATCAGCGCCAGCAACCCAAGCTCCAGCACGTCCACCCAATGCAGGTTCCAGCCCGGGAAATTGGCCGGCTCGCGGTCGTAATCCATACCCTTGTCGATCAGGTTGTCCAAGGCCATGGCGTGCAGGTAAACCCCCGGGATCAGCCCGTGCACGGGTGACTGCACCAGGTCGCCGGTGGAGGTGATACTGGCCCCGACCATCACCAGCCGGTCGCGCAGCAACGCTGCAACAAGCGCTTGATCCTGCGCCGAGCTGACTTCCAGATCGCTGGCCGACAGGGTCAGGCTGTAAGGGCATCGGGCCTGGGCTGAGTTATCCAGCTTCCAGAACACCGCCTGGAAAAACTGCGCCACCCAATCCAGCACAAAATTGCGCGGTGCTGCGCAATGGCGGATATCTGCGATCTGCGCCTGCTCGGCTGCCAGCTTCAAGCCCCATTGCACGGCTATTGGCTGCAAGCGTGAGGCGGCTTCGGCGTTTTCGGGCAACGCCGCGCACGCTGCGTCCTTGCAGAACTGGCGGTACAGCGCCAGGGCCGGGGTCTCCATCAGTCCCAGCGCGGTGGGCATCGCCAGCGGGTATTTGTCGTCCACGCCGTCCCACACCACCAGGCCCGGTTGGCTGAAGGCGGCAAATTGTTCGAGGGTATTGGCTTGCCCATTCTCGCCCCGCGTCACTCCGGTATTGGCCAGCAGCAAAGGAATGCCCCGGCGCTGATAGCGCTCGAACACATTGGCCAGCAACTGACTGCCCTGTGTCGGGTCGCCAAGGGAGTGATCGTGGCTGTACAGCAAGTCCACAAACACCGCCCTGGGTTTGTAGGCCAGCAGGCGCTTGAACAACTTACTCTGCTCGCTATACGGCATCGGCCATGAAGTGTTGTTGCGCATCAGGTAGGCGTCATCGATCAACACCACGGCGATATGTTGCTGGCCGGTGCTGGGATAGTTGCTGGAGAACATCCGGTTGAGCCATTGGGCGGACGCCTTGTCACTGGAGCTGGCCAGGCCGAAGGGGTCGAGCACCGCCAGCAGCACGATAAAAAACGCGAGCAAATAGCGACGGCGATTGAAAAGCGGGGGGTTCTTCGACATCCATGTCTCAATAAAAAAACGGCGGGGGCTATTGGGGCAGGTTTCCCGCAGTAACGCAGCGAATGCATGGGTTTTAAAGGACGGAGCGGGGGGTGTCAATTAGAAATATGGCTAAGTGCCATCTAGCTTGCCAGACTTTCATCCAAGCATCTTGATGTGATGCCTGGACGGACAGGTGCTTGCAGGTGCTCAGAAACTCCAGCGGGTGGAGAGCATCATTGTAAGGGCGGGGCTTTTTATGCAAGAGCGCGTTAGCCCATGCCGGAGCCATTGGCCTCATTTGGGGCAGCTCGGGTCGAGGGTGTAGAGCTATTTGCCGGGCGCGGCACTGCGTATTGGCTGGCGCCATTTCACCAACCCAACAGCCAGGGCAGACAGAATCAGCGCAATCGAGATCCCCTCATTCAAATCCACCTGATGCCCCAGCAACAGCATCGAACCGGTGATGCCAAACACAGGGATCAGCAACGACAGCGGCGCTACCTTGGATACCGGGTATTCACGCAGCAATAGATTCCAGCCCCAGTAACAAAAATGCGTGGCCGCGTAGACCTGAAACAACAGCGAAAACACCGTCAGCCATTCCACCTGTGCGGCCAGTGCGCTGAACGGCGCCGATCCATGGGCCAGCCAGGTCAGCAGCAGCAACGGAATCGGCGGGAACAGGCTGGCCCACACCACAAAGGCAAACATCTCACGCACTTTCGAGTGCTTGATGATGACATTGCCTACGCTCCAGCTGAACGCACTGACCAGCAACAAGCCATAGCCCAGCGTCGTAGCCTCGCCCGGGCTGTTGGCAATAATGCCGACCAGTCCCACTGTTGCCAGCCCTACCCCCAGGATCTGGCCGACATTCAGTTGCTCGCGAAACAACAACACGCCCCAACCCAGGGTAAAAAAGGCACTGAACTGGATCAGCAGGGCCGCGGTGCCTGGCGGTACCCCCAGTTCAATCCCCAGGTTGATCAAGGCCCACATCGCCACCCCGAAAATCAAGCCATAAGCCACCAACCACTTCATTCCAATGGCTGGACGCGGTACAAAAAACACCCATGGCAACGCCGCCAATGTAAAGCGCAGGGCGGTCAGCAACAGCGGATCGATCCCCGCCAGCCCCAGCCTGGTAATCGGAAAATTCAGCCCCCAGACCGCCGTCACCAACACGGCCAGGGCCAGATGTTTCTTTTGCATGGTGTTCTGATCCCACAAAGCAGCGCCGGCACCTGTGTGCGCCAGCCAAGGCGCAACTATGCGCAATAGGTGTGATGGCTCGCTTGCACTATCAGGTCATTAATCATTAAATCCGGGCCATGCGCGAAACTGAAATCGATCCCTACGAAAACACCCCCCGCGACGCGGTGGTCACGGCCAACGACTACCTCGATGGCCAGCACTTTGCGCGGCATACCCATCGTCGCGGGCAATTCGCCTATGCCGCCTGCGGCGTGATTACCGTCTTCACCCAGCAGGGCAACTGGGTCGTGCCGCCGCACCGCGCCATCTGGGTCCCGGCGGGCGTGCCCCATGAAATGAGCATGAGCGGCCCCGTGACCATGCTCAACACTTACATCCACAACCCCGCCGCAACCCGGCTCAACCTGCCCGCGCACTGCCAGGTCTTCGGTGTATCGACGCTGTTGCGCGAACTGCTGAGCCGTGCCATCGACATACCGGCGCTGTACGAAAAGGAACATCTGCACGGCCGCCTGATGAGCCTGCTGCTCGACGAAATAGCCGATATGCGCCCCCTGTCACTCAATGCCCCGATCCCCAGCGACCCCCGGCTGGCCCTCATCTGCCGCAACCTGCTGGAACAACCCTCACTGGAAACCGGAATCGACGACATGACCCAACGCGTCGGCATGAGCCGCCGCACCTTCACCCGGTTGTTTCGCCAGCAAACGGGAATCAGCTTTGTGCAATGGCGCCAGCAAGCGTGCTTGTTGGCAGCGGTGGTCAGGTTGGGGAATGGGGAGTCGGTTACCCGGGTGGCGATTGATCTGGGGTATAGCAGTTCGAGTGCGTTTACGAGTGTGTTCAGGCGGGTATTGGGGGAGGTACCGAGTCGGTACTTTGCTAAGGCATCAGGTTGGCATCGTCTTCCATGATTGGTAGGCCGATGCAACGTTCAGCGTGCCGTAGGACTCAGCGACGGCTTTGACCAGCAAGTTGCGTGAATAGCCTTCAAATCAGGCATTGGCCTCGATTTTTCGGAATTCTCTGGCCGCTTCCGGTTCTATGCGGTCAAGAATGCAAAACTGATTTCTACCCTTGCTGATCTTCACCGTCCTGATCTCGCCGGCCCAACTATAGATAGTTGAGAACAGGGCGCGAGAACCTTCCTATCGTGTTTGCTTTCGCCACAGTCTGCGAAGGTCACGGCACCGAGGGTGGTTGCTTGGGGTGGGGGGCTCATTGTTGGCCTCCTGAATACGGAAGGTCAAAAGCGCCCGCTGATTGCTTGACGACGCTGTAGTGTCTTCTTAACTCGGGATTCCACGCCCGGTCGCTGATGAGCAGCGACGTTAGGGGGGAGCGCGACAGCTTATGGGGCGCAACTCGCAGGGTGTAGGATTTGTCTGGTGGAATAATTCTCAGAAATATCAGCGGGGTGAGGTGAGAGCGGTGTTCAAAAATCCAATCCCCAGAAACAACAAAGCCCCCACATTTCTGTGAGGGCTTTGTTTTGTATGGTGCGGCACCAGGAGTCGAAAATTCTCACAACTAATTGATTTTTAAGTATTTTACTTCTATAGGCGCGTACTTCTATCTCTAAAACTATCCTCAGGCGCCCCCTCTGATGATTAACGAGTCAAGGAAAGCTAAAACAAGAACTTAGGGAATTACACTGCCTCGAGGTTTCGATATCGCAGACCCTCATAGTCGGATGATGGAGGGCACGACCCTACCGCTTAGGGTAAGCGACAGCACATGACCTCGTGTAAAAGGCAAAGCTCGATACTCTTTCAATTTGAGCTGACTGCTATAAATGCGTGGGAAGCGGCCATGGCGGAAAATGGCCGGAAGCTGAAAACAGTGCTAAAGAAATTTTAGCAAAAAAGCCCGGCAAGCGATTGAGCTTACCGGGCTTTCTATCTACATCAGTGAGGCTTGGATGGTGCGCTGTCGTCCGTCAGGTCGAGCGTACCTTGCTCACCGGCTCCTTCTGGTTGCTTCGCCTTCCGAACTTCATCTACCTCAAAGCAGAACGCGGTTTTACCAACCTCGTGTGCGAAAAGGCGTTTGCCGTTGCGGAGGGTAATGAAGGGTCTGCAAATCAAAGTCATACGGATTCTCCAAGAGAACCCGGAAGTACTTGCGACACTGCAAATGCCGCTAGTCAAGCAGGTGTTGTAAAGAGATCGATATGTACGTAGAATCTCTTCCCGAGTATGGAAACCTGACCTCCGGGTTTGTTTTCTAATTGTGCTTTGGAGTTCTGCAAAAACATCCATTGCACGGTTCAAATCGCCTGCCAATGCTGCAAACATTGGTGGGCTTTTTTGTCGATAAAAAAGCTATCGGCAATTATAATTATCCTGTCATATCATCTTGCCGTCAACCCTTCTCCTCTAATTTTCCCTTCGTTTTCAGGCCGTTGGCTCAGAAGTTGAGATTTTTTCACTCAGACGTCAAAAATTGGCTGCGCTGGGTCGCTTCGCAAGCTCACATAGTCAGCCTGCCATCTGATCAGGTTTAGCGACTGACCATAGGTCAGCGCCTCATCGGATATCACGTTGATTTCTGTCAGCTCGATCCATTCCCAAGCCTGATTCGCGCCTGTTCTGCAGCGGCTCAGAAAAAGTTCGTCGATGGCCTTTGCTGCAGCCAAGGCTGCTTCTTCCGCAGTCTCAGGATCTTCGTCGGTTTTGTAGAGAACCAAGATCGCGAGCTCGTAAAGATCGTCCGATCCTTCTCGGGTTCTCTCCGTCCCCTGATCAACGTCAAAGAACACTGCTGGAATGTGGTTCCCGGACTCTTTAAAAAGCCTGGCAAGTCGATCGGCAACCTTTGTATCTCGCAGCCTGCGGTCAAACTCGTCCGGGAACGATGATCGGCGATATCTTGCTGCTAGCCAGCGCTGGAAGATGCTTCGTTCCTGGCCGTTCATCAAGGCAGCCCGAGTCGGCTCGTAGGACACAAATGCCTTGGACGGATCCTTATGCTCCTTCTGAACCCTAACCCGCTTGCTTGCATCGAATTCGCAAAGTAAGTGCTCGTCCGTGCCAGTCAGTTCGATATGTAGGCGCCTCGCGGTTTTGCAGTGCGTATAGTTCCCATCAAGTTTGTCCGTCAGGACCTTCCCTAAAATGAGCTCCACCTCCGGTTCGCCGTATGCTAGCTGCGCAAGGTCGCAATCATGCGTGGCGACGGCTGCGATGATTTTTTCCTGGTCATCGCCGTCGATGGTGATGCCGAGCTGGGCGAGTGTTTCGCTATCGACAATATAACCTTGTCGCCACGGTGTTGATCGACTCCAGCTCACCATCAACTGCTACCTCATGCTCTGTCTTGCAAATGGGGTGAGCCGATCGACGCGAGATCTACGGCGGCCCGATTTCGAGTTTTCAGTCTCGAGTCCATTGCTGCACGTTGTGCGCCTTCCTTTTGAGCCATAGCGATGAGTTTCCCAGCTGCCTCTACACCCGACATGCCTCCGGCAACAGCTTCAAATAGAGATTTGCCGCCTGGGAGCTTCCGCTTGGCGTTCACTTGTCCTGCTAGCGGATGGGCCACGATACGATCGGCCGCTGCGGCCAGTTCGTAGAGCAGGGCTTGGTTGCCCTCTGAGATGTGCTCACCGGCTTGCCAGTTATAAATCGCCTGCCTCGAAACTCCGAAGATCAATGCCAATTCGGTCACCGCTGGTTTCAAGGTGTTGCGTACGTAAGACATAGCTTCTGCGGTTGTCCGTGGGGCAGTTGTTTGCTCATGCTTGGCGATGCCTTGAGCCGATTCTTTGTATTCCTTGCTAGCCCGGTTCTCGCGAGGTTGGGGTTGTGGTGACAAGGTTCCAAGGCATAGTGCAAAGGCAACAGTCAGGCCGTAGCCCCAAGCCAGTGCTGCGCTGCCTGCCGTGCGCTTGACCTTCTCTCGTTCGGATTCGAGATGCCGGCTTGCTGCATTAAATGATCGGTTTGCCATTCCCGGGTTTGGAGATGGCGCGTACATTGTGCTCATAGGTTAACTCCATGCTTTCCGTGCGTAGTCCGTCACAGTCGCGTTGAAGAACAGCTCAACGAGGTCGTGAAGGTGTTGAAACCTATCTTTGATTTCGGTCGAGTCGTACTTTCGGCGCTCGGAAAAACTGGCGTCGACGTCAACGGTTGCGTGCTGACCATTGAGTCCTCTGAAGCGCTCGCCAACTTTGAGCGGATCTGGCAGCAGGTCTGGTGGAAAGCGCAGTTCGCTGTTCTGGGCAACCACCCGCGAGACCACCTGCCCTATGCTTGGGATGGTGGCCGACGACTCGGCAAAAGAATGATTGTAAGTCAGTGGTTGCCCTTCGAACTGGTACATCTGGTTGAGATCGAGCGAGGCTGGTGTTCCCCACACCTCTCGAGCAAGGTACTGCTGTAAGGTTTCCCCTTCAGCAGGTACTACAGCATCGAGGTACCTCAGGCCTAAGCGCTCAAAATAAGCGAGACCGTCGACCGCTTCCTCCAGAATGCTCAAACCCCGTTCCAATTCAGCATAGAACTTCGGAAAGGTCTCGTATTCAGTGCAGCGAAACGAAAGCGCACTCGGCTCCATCAGAAAGCCTTGAGTACCTTCGAGGTTGGAGAACGTATAGCTTTCGATCTGCTGTACGCCCGGCTGGAAAGGCTGCGTGTCATCCCCGCCTGTAATAGCACCAAAAGAGAATTGCATCTGCTGAGCGCTTTTGAAATCAGGGTAACCAGCCTTGCGCATCCGCTCCTGAATAGCCGGAAGGTAAGCCTTCAGTGACAGCAGTGTGTTGTGACGCACCTGGCCGATGGTGAAGTAGACTGGGGCGTTTGCGTATTTCTTTCCCATTTCGATTACTCAGCTTGACACTTTGATTGACAGTTTACAGCTAGGTTTACACTCTAGCAAGCGGATGAGTGTCCGCTGTGTCTAGAGCTCGACATCAGCGCTCATCAAGGGGAGCTGACTGATGCCTACGCAAAAAGCCACTAGTCAAGGTCAGTTGCTTTTGGGTTGATTGCTATCGGTATCAGGTGCCACTTAGAGATTGAAAGTCCATGACGTCTGTAGGCGCTGAGCGAGCAGTCGGACGGTAAGCAGGTAATAGTAACGAGTCGCTTCACTACGCCCAGCTAGCCGATGGTCCATAAACCAAATTAGGTGTTTTCTCTGCCAGCTCCATGGCGTCTCTCGCCGCCATCGCGCTGCGATCTCGGCGCTAATAATCCTGGCTTGCCGCAAATGCCGCTGCTGCGTTGCATGCGATCCAGTCAGCACGCCACCTAGGAACATCTCCATATCAAACGCCTTACTCATGTCCGTCCTCCAATATAGGCAGCGGCAACGTCGATCCGACTGTGCCCCAGTTCTTTGCTGATCTGCATGCGAGCCTCACAGTCAAGACGCCGATCCACGGCATAGCACTGACCACCATTAACCGGCGCTTGGTGCTGGGTAATTTGCTCATAGCGCTCACAAGCAAACGCCGCCCGTAGCTCGTGAAAGCCTTTGAGGTTGTGCTTATGGAGAAGGTCCCGCGCGGGACGGACGATTTCCCGTTGGAAATCGAGGTATCTTTCATTCGGCGCAAGCAGGTTGTGGCTGCCGCGGGGTGAGACCTGTTCGGCGAATCTCAAAGCTTCGTGAATATGATCATCCACTCTGATCCAGCGAGGTGCCGAGGCACCTGAGCGCCCCCCTTTGGTGCCATCCTGGATGTTGATCTTGCCGTAGTGTTCGGCCTCACGTTTTAAGCGCGGTAAGTCGGCCAAAATGGCCTCGCGCAGGCGCATTCCGGTGGCCCGCGCTAACTGAGCGATGGCCGCGGCACGAGAGTGCTGTTCGCTGAGCGTCTCGACGATTCGCATCAGGTGTTCGCGATCCTGGCCTTGTGGAGCTGTCGTGCGGATGGTGGTGCGCTGCATTCCCAGCGCTTTGCTCGGACTCGGCACTTTCACGTACTGATCACCGCGAAGCGCCGCCATGGTTCGGTTGACGCTGGACAATCGATTTTGTGCGGTGGCGATGGAGAGGTCGCCGCGATCGACCAAGTGACGCAGATGCGCCACGTAATCCGCCAAGATCTGACGATCTACCTGTCGTGCATCGTTGAGTCCTGGTCCATCGTCTGAGCGGCACCAGCGCACGAATGCCTGCCAACGATCACAGTGCGCTTTAACGGTCCCGTAGTGCCCGCCACCGAACATGTCTCTCAGCGCTTGCGGCCCGGCATAGCTCAGTTGCCGGCCATAGCCAAAATTGCGCCCATCTCGTCTGCCCACCAGCGCCATGATCAAACTCCTCTCGAAGCCAAAACTTTTAAAACTTTCCCCACGTCATCCCGCCAAGAATGTTGAGTGTTATCAGGGATCAAGGCCCCTGCGACCTGTGAGGGTTGTCCATTAACGCGGGACTGGCGGCTCCTTACGACCGGGAGCGTGGGCATCTCATGATCTGGCCTCCTGAACACTTCCGAAGAAGTGGGCGGGTGGAGGCTGTGCTGGCTGACGAAACCAACGCCGCGAGATCCTGAGTCGAGTGAAGGCAGTGATGTGATGACCGGGGCATGCCTGACTGTCAGTCAGGTTCAGTCCATTCCCTGGGCTGCGACACCATCATCTGCATCGCTGTTGCTGGTGACTTCGGTGTTTGTCACGCCGATTGTCACGAGGGGGAATGCCGCAAAGCCTTGTACGAGTTGGGCTGCAGCAGCGGTAGGAGCGCCCGTCTCTTTCCGGGAGAAAGAGACGGGCGCAGGTTGGCGCAAGGAAATGGCCAAGCGGATAGGTTGCTGCAGGGCAGCTATGAAAGGGGTGAGTTGCCGCAGTGGGCACTCTGATAGAAGTAGGCATCCATCACATCGCTGTGACTGTGCGAGCCACCGGACGCTAATCGCACTTTGGGAGAACCACCACCGTGTGGCGTAGCCTTGAAGGTTCTGGCTACCTGGGTTGCTGTCGACGACAGCGCTTTGCTCGATCTTTTCTACGCCTGTGGATAATTTGGGTCAAGGCCCCAATTTTCGGGAGTTCTGCGGCTGTGGATGAAATTATCCACCGGTGGAAATCCGTGGTTTTCCACAGACAGTTGCGTGGGCTTTAGATTTTTTAAGTGAGGTCCATCCAAACAGGGCGGCTTTGCAGCCCTGTTTGGATGGACCCGCGTGGCAGAGCAGATTGCGAGAGCCTTACGGATGTACGCTTACTTTACTGCGGCACTTTAAAAGCCAAAGTAGTGTTAGCACCGTCGGCCAAAATAACGTGTTGAGAACGTCGTGAGCGCTTGCCTGCCAGCGCCAGTACCCGAAGCTTCCAATATCGTCTCGCCGATCTACCCACTCGCCTGCACACGCAATGATGAAAACAACCAGCCAGCCAAGGTATGGCCTGAATCGTCGGGTGCCAACGATCAACGTCAAATAGACCGCCATGCCCAAATAGATATGCAGCGCGTCTTTTGACAGTCCGGTTGCCGACACAATGGCGAGCTTGATGCTTTGTGCGGTTGAGATATCCATATCAACTCCTCCTCTCTGCGCCAATGCCAGGCTTCGCCTTTATGCGAGTAACGTTATCTCCAATCTGGTTGGCGAATTCGTGTGGAGTGACATGCTCCTGTCGGTTGGCCTCCAGGTACCGACTCCACCAGTTCATGATCAGCCTGCGTTCCTCAATGAATTCGGCCTTGTGGATGTAAGCGGCGCGGACATTGTTGCGTTCCTTGTGGCTCATCTGCCGTTCAATGGCTGTCTCGGACCACAATCCTGACTCGATCAGTGCGCTGCAGGCCATCGAACGAAACCCATGTCCGCAGATATCGGTTTTGGTGTCGTATCCCATCGTCCGTAGCGCGTTGTTCACGGTGTTTTCAGACATGGGTTTCCAGGGCTTGGCATCGCCTGCAAACACCAGGTCGAATTTACCGGTGAGTGCGTGGATCTGTTCAAGCAAGGCCACTGCTTGCGGCGATAAGGGTACTAAATGGATATCCCCTGCCATCTTCGTACCCCTTGTGGAAAAGGCTACTCCCTCCAACGCGGGTCGAGTGTCCGGGATTTCCCAGACGCCGCGCTTAAGGTCGAACTCGCTCCATCGGGCGAAGCGCAGCTCGCTGGACCGTACAAACACATGGAGCGACAGCATCACCGTCAGACGGGTAAGTGCCCGGCCTTTATAGGTGTCGATCCGCTCTTGCAGTTCCGGCAGTCGCGATAAGGGTAGAGCGGGGCGATGGATCACCCGCGGGGCTTTGATCAAGCCTTCGAGGTCGTAAGCAGGGTTTGCGGTGATAAGCCGGAGTCGCTTTGCCTCGCGCATGATGCTCTGCAGGTAGTTTTGTACCCTTAAAGCAACGTCTATCGTTCCGCGCTTCTTGATCGCTTCCAAGGGCTGCATAAGGTCATGGGTGTCGAGATCAACAATGGCGCGTGCGCCGATCAGCGGGAATACGTGGGTTTTTAGGCGGCTCATCACTGTCTTGGAATGGCCTGGTGCCCACTTGGCCGACATTTCTGTGTGCCAGTCCAGCGCAACGCTTTCAAAGGTTCTGCCTTTGATCACGGCTTCCGCCTTGGCTTGGTGCTTGGTCTCTATGGGATCAATGCCATCCGCCAGCATTCGCTTGATCTCCAAGCGCTTGCGGCGCGCATCGGCGAGGCCAATGACGGGGTAGTTGCCGAACGAGGTCAGTCCTTCCCGTCCGTCAGGTTTGACGTAACGGAGCCGCCAGCCTTTGCGGCCATTGGGTTGGACTAGGAGGTAGAGGCCGTCGCCGTCGAAAAGCTTGTAGGCGCGGTCGGTGGGCTTGGCTGAGCGGCAAGCCGAATCAGAGAGTGGAGCAGTGGTGCGCGACATAAGGGTACTCCCTTTTATCGAAGTGACCTGTATCCCAAACTCTACCCTTAAAACGGTTGGAATCCACCAGTTTCTGACGGAAACCGATGGAACGCCAAAACGAAAAAACCCGCCAGAAGGCGGGTTTTTCGGGGGTTCTAGAGATTTTGAAAGCCTTCTCTGGAACCTTGTATGGTGCCGGCACCAGGAGTCGAACCCGGGACCTACTGATTACAAGTCAGTTGCTCTACCAACTGAGCTATACCGGCGTGTTAGGGCGACGATTATAGCGATTGGAAAGGTTCTGTAAACCCCTGAATTCTGACTATTTTTCAGAGTGCGGTTTTTTCTCTGCCGGTCGCGCTTTCCTGTTGATTCTCAGCAGCAAAATCCCGCATCGAGATGAAGCTCTCGATCAAGGGCGATGGGGCCGAGGGTGGAGTATCTCGTTGACCTGGCGCGGGTGGATGCGGATAAATAATCGTCATTAAATTGACTTATTGCCGTTCGTCTAAATGGCTGCGATAAAAAACACCAAAATAATGACACTCTCCGAGTCCTGTCACACACTGTTTATACAACAAGTGCGCCCATGTTCCATTAGAGGTGCCGTGACAAAGGAGGAGGGTCTGTGAGCCAGCCCGACGAACGTTTTGCAAACATTCATGATCAGCCGATGACGTCGACGCTGCAGTTCTTCGAAGATACCCCCATCGATGACGCGCTTTCCCCCGGTGAACAACCCCAGCCAACCGCGATGCCGGCCTGCCGAGCGCAGGTCGTGGTGCTGGTGTCGGTCAATGGTGGCGTGGGGCGCAGCACCCTGGCGACGGCGTTGGGCAGTGGCTTGCAGCGCCGGGGGCGGGCGGTGACGGTCCTGGAGCTGGATCCACAAAATGCCCTGCATCTGCATTTTGGCTTGCCCCACGACACCCCGGGAATCGGTCGTTCCAGCCTGTGCAATCAACCGTGGGATCAACTCGTCCAACCTGGCTTTTGTGGCTGCCGGGTGGTGGTCTTTGGTCAGACCGACACGCAGCAGCAGGAAGACCTGCAGCGCTGGCTCAAGCAAGACCCGCAATGGCTGGCGCAGCACTTGTCGCGCCTGGGCTTGAGTGAGCACGACATGATCATCATCGACACCCCCGCCGGCAATAATGTCTACCTGCATCAGGCATTGCACGTGGCCAATACCGTGGTGGTGGTTGCCCTGGCGGACGCGGCGTCGCTGGGCGCGCTGGAGCAAATGCAGCGGTTGTTGGCGCCGTACCTTGCGCAACCGTCGGCACCGCGTTGTCATGTGTTCGTCAACCAACTGGATGAGGGCAGTGCCTTCAGCCTGGATATGGCAGAGGAGTTCAAGCAACGTCTGGCGGCGCGCCATCTGGAGGTGATTCATCGCGACCCGCAGATCAGCGAGGCACTGGCCTTTGGCGAGGACCCTTTGGATAACGAGGCTATGAGCATGGCCTGTGACGATATCCATGTGCTGTGCCAGCTACTGGATAGCCCTCCAAGCATGCCCTGAACCACGGTTTATAGGGTTAACCGCAGATGCTTATGCACAATCTGATGGTTGGACAGGTATCGAAACAGTCATTTTGTGGAGCTGTTCTCATTACGCTGCAACTGCCTGTTTTGAGTGCGTTTTATTTTGTGAACAAAAAATGACCAGTCAGGATTTTCGCCTGTAGCGCCCGCCTTTGCGGCGTCCTACAGCGTTTCATCAACAGAGTTATCCACAGGGTGCCTTGCCCCTTATGCGCGCTCGGCGAGCACCATCAGGTTGCGCGGTGTCAGCGCTGTTTCGCAGAAGAGGCCTACTTGAGCCTTGTAGCCGTTTTCTTGCAGAAACAGTGCCCGATCCAGAACCAGCCACAATTCCAATGGGCGGCGAAACAGGCCACGTACCAACTCCAGATTTCGTACCTGCGCCAGGCGTTGCCAGCCGTGCTGTTCCAGGTTTGGCCAATCCTGTTCGCCTGTGGATAACCCCTTGAGCGCCGCCAGGTGCTGGCAGTAATCGGCAAAGGGCCGGTTCAGCCATTCGCTTGGCAATGAAGGCGTGGGCAGGTACTCGTCGCACCCGCGCAGTTGCCGCTGCAATTGGTCAAAGCCCAGGCGCCGGGCCATGGAGGTGTCCCGTTGCAGGCGTACCCGTGTGCCTGCGGTGACGGTTTCGCTCAGGGGCAAGCCAAGGTCTTCCCGCGATAAACGCAGTGCCGAAGCGCGGGCCGGGGTCGATAGCGCCTGGTATTGCTCGCTGCCGATGCGGTTGTAACAGCAGGGCGCCACGGCCAGGTGCGGGCAGCCGGTGGCGCTGGCCAGGTGCAGCAGGCGTACATGCAGGTCGCCGCAGGCATGTAGGGCGACGGGTGTGTGTTTGTCGGTGAGTTGCTGTACGGCGCTCTCGGCCATCACGTCTTGCTGACGGTGGCGGGCGCTCATTTGGTGATGGTCGCTGAGGGCCTGGCCTGCGGCGCTCAGCGTCGGATCATACTCCAGGCAGGTCAGGCCTTGCCCCGGTTGCAGCAGCCGCCGGCCGAGGTGGCCTTTGCCGGCGCACCAGTCGAGCCAATGGGTGGGGCGCCGGGCAAAGTGCAAGGCGCCGCCAAATGCCTCGATCTGTTGCCATTTACGGCCGGGCACATCCACATTCAGACGCGACGGCGCCGTATGTAGCGCGCCCGACGGTAACTTATCCACAGTGCTCAGACGCGCGGCCAACTGCGCCCATTGGGGAAATGGCGCTGGCGCCTGTAGTTCGGTGGGCAGGTTGTGGCTGCTTTCGGCCTCTGCCAGCGAGCGCTGGCGCAGCCATTGGGCAAGCGCTGGATGCTGGGCTTCCCAGGGCAATTGCAGGTGGGTGAAGGGCCGTGGTCGCCACAGCCTTTGATGTTCGGTGAGGAACGCGTCCAGTGCGAGGAAGCGGGCCAGCAGTCGCTCGCCCGTCAATCCGGTGTCAGCGCCCCTGGCAGGCATCGACCCGCAACCAGCGTTCCAGCAGCTTGAAGCCGCGTACCAGCACATAGGCCATCAGCAGGTAGAACATCCCGGCGGCAAAGAAGATCTCCACCGGCAGGTAGGTACGGGCAATGATGGTGCGAGCCATGCCGGTCAGCTCCAGCAAGGTCACGGTGCTGGCCAGGGCACTGGCCTTGAGCATCAGGATCACTTCGTTGCTGTAGGCCGGTAGGCCGATGCGCGCGGCACGCGGCAGGATGATGTAGAACAGCGTCTTGGGCTTGGACATGCCCAGCGCCCGCGCCGCTTCGATTTCACCGGGCGGGATGGCCTGGATCGCGCCGCGCAGGATCTCGGCGATGTAGGCGGCGGTGTGCAGGGTCATGGTGACAGTCGCGCACCAGAACGGGTCCCGCAGATAGGGCCACAGGGCGCTTTCACGCACGGCGTCGAACTGCGCCAGGCCGTAGTAGACCAAAAACAGCTGCACCAGCAGTGGTGTGCCACGGAAGAAGAAAATGTAGCAGTAGGGCAGGGTGCGCACGTACCAGCGGCGTGAGGAACGGGCGATGCCCAGGGGGATTGCCAGCAGTAGGCCGGCGATCACGGCGATGGCCACCAGTTCCAGGGTCAGGGTCGCGCCCTGGGCCAGTCTTGGCAGCCACTTGATGATCACGGCCCAGTTCAGGCCCAGGTCGAAATGCGACAGCCAGCTGTAGTCGCCGTTCATTGCGTGCTCCTCGCAAAGCCGCGAGCGGCACGTTTTTCCAGGAAGTACATGCCGGCCATGGCCAGGGCGGTGAGGCCCAGGTACATGAAGGCCGCCACCATGAAGAAGGTGAAAGGCTGCTTGGTGACGGTCACGCCGATTTGCGCGTGGCGCATGATTTCTTCCAGGCCGATCACCGAGACCAGCGCGGTGTCCTTCATCAAGATCATGAACAGGTTGCCCAGGCCCGGCAGGGCGATGCGCCACATCTGCGGCATGATCAACCGGGTGAAGATGCGCAGCTTCGACAGGCCCAGGGCAACGCCCGCTTCACGGTGGCCCTTGGGGATCGCCAGGATCGCGCCACGGAATACCTCGGTGGCGTAGGCGCCAAAGCACAGGCCCAGGGCGATCACACCGGCGGCGAAGGCACTGAGTGAGAGGTCGGGGTTACCGAAGAACTCCCCGAGGGCCCGCATCATATTGACCGTGCCGAAATAGATCAGCAGCACCCACAGCAGTTCGGGAATGCCACGAACAATGGTCGAGTAAGCGCCGCCAAGCCATTGCAGCGACTTGTACGGGGAGGTCTTGGCCAGGGCGCCGGCCAGGCCGAGCACCAGCCCCAGGCATAACGCCGTGAGTGCCAGTTTGACGGTCATCAGCGCGCCGGCAGCGAGTGCGGGGCCGAATCCGTAGAGATCGAAATTCATGGTTTTTTCATATCGAGCAAGGCATTGCGAAAAGCCGGCGCGCTCAACGGAGCGCGCCGGTCTGGCCAATCAGGATCATTCGATGCTGAAAGGGAAGTACTTGTCGTTGATCTTCTTGTAGGTGCCGTCGGCCTTGATTTCCGCCAGGGCCTTGTTCAAGCGCTCGCGCAGTGGGTCGCCTTTGCGCACGGCGATGCCGATCTTGTCGCTGTCTACAACCGGCTCGCCTTTGAACTCATAGGCCGAACCGTCTTTGCTCTTGAGCCACTCGTACTGCACGTACTTGTCGGCGAGCATCCCGTCCAAACGGCCGGAAGTCAGGTCGAGGTAGGCGTTTTCCTGGGTGTCGTAGAGCTTGGCGGTGGTGTCTGGCAGTTTGTCTTCCAGGTAGGTACCGGCCAATGTCGCGCGCTGTGCGCCGATAGTCTTGCCTTTGAGGTAGGCCGCGTCGGTCTTGAAGTCCTTGATGGCTTTGGCTGCGATGAATTGCAGCTTGTTGGAGTAGTACGGGTCGGTGAAGTCAACGGCCTGCTTGCGCTCGTCGGTGATCGACAGCGACGACACCAGGAAGTCGAACTTCTTGGCGTTCAGGGCCGGGATGATGCCGTCCCAGTCAGACGTGACCACGCTGCATTCGACTTTCATCTTGGCGCACAGGGCGTCGCCGATGTCTTTGTCAAAGCCTACAACGTTGCCGCTGGCGTCTTTATTGTTGAAGGGCGGGTAGGCCGCCTCGATCCCCATTTTCAAAGTCTCGGCCATGGCCGTGGCGCTGAATGCCATGGAAACGGCGGCGGCCAGGAGGAATTTTTTATAGTTCTGCATGCAGGTTGCTCCGTTAGCGGTTGCTGGACATGAATTGTTTGCAGCGCGCCGAAAGCGGGTTTTCGAACACCTGCTGTGGCGATCCTTGCTCTTCGACCAGCCCCTGGTGGAGGAACACCACTTCGCTGGACACTTGGCGGGCAAAGCCCATTTCGTGGGTGACCAGCAGCATGGTGCGACCTTCTTCGGCCAGCGCGCGGATCACATTAAGTACTTCCTGAACCATTTCCGGGTCAAGTGCCGAAGTGGGTTCATCGAACAGAATGACCTTGGGTTGCATCGCCAGGGTGCGGGCGATGGCGGCGCGTTGTTGCTGGCCACCCGACAATTGCGCCGGGTAGGCGTGGCGTTTGTCGCCAATGCCGACCTTGGCCAGCAGCGCCTCGGCCACTTCGATGGCTTCGGCCTTGCTCTGGCCAAGCACGCGGCGCGGGGCCTCGATGATGTTGTCGAGGATGCTCATATGTGGCCAGAGGTTGAAGTTCTGGAAGACAAAACCGATTTCGCTGCGCAGGCGATTGATCTGCTTGCCGTCGGCGGCCATCAACTCGCCGTTTTTGGCAGCCTTGAGCTTGAGCTCTTCGCCGGCCACCAGGATCTGCCCCTGGTGTGGGTTTTCCAGGAGGTTGATGCAGCGCAGGAACGTGGACTTGCCGGAACCGGATGAGCCCAGGATCGAGATCACATCGCCGTCGCGAGCGGTCAGCGAGATGCCTTTAAGCACCTCCAGCTCACCATAGCGTTTATGCAAGTTGCGGATTTCAAGCGCGGGCGCGGCCAAAGCCATGAGCGGTCCTCATTGTGTGCGTTGCGTTCCTGCTGTTGGGTCGCCTTCCTGGCGTGGCGCCAAGCTAGCATAGCGTTCGGATGACAGCCAACAGCGCCACGGGCGTTAAACAGACGGTGTGTGACAGGTTGTCGCATCGGCACAGCAGCGTGTCGCGCCATCAACAACCGAACAGCCGTTTTAACCGATAAACCCGTGGCAGTCGCGTAAAAAAGGGCGCGATGGTGCCAGCTTTGGCCGGGCGTTGGAAGGGTTAAACGGGTAAACGGTGGCGATCGGTCCGTTAATCGGGCGTCGCTTACTTTTTGTGTGTGTTTTTAGTGCGTTCATTCGTTATGGATATGAGTCGGTCGGTAACGTTGTGGCGAATTGCCATTAATCTCAATGGCTTGCGAGCGCTGATGGACTGTCCTGCAGCCCGCGTCAAGCTTGGCTTTGTAACATTTTGGCGCAAATATTGCGTAAAAAATAAAGAACGCCCCGTTTGTTTCTTTTCACGTAAGTACAGCAGGCCGGGCGGACCGTATTCGCAATTCCTCGCAAAGGTGTGTCAATGAGTCGTACGCAAAGCTCCAATGACCTCGAACAGGGACTCAAACCGCGTCATGTCACCATGTTGTCGATTGCCGGTGTGATCGGCGCCGGGTTGTTTGTCGGTTCCGGCCACGCGATTGCAGCAGCCGGGCCCGCCGTGCTGCTGGCCTACGCCGCCGCCGGTACGCTGGTGGTGCTGGTGATGCGCATGCTGGCCGAGATGGCCGTGGCGTCTCCCGACACCGGTTCATTTTCCACCTACGCCGACCGCGCCATCGGCCATTGGGCCGGCTTTACCATCGGCTGGCTTTACTGGTGGTTCTGGGTGCTGGTCATTCCCCTGGAGGCCAACGCTGCCGCGACCATCCTGCATGCCTGGTTCCCCGACGTGGCGATCTGGGCCTTCACTTTGGTCATAACCTTGCTGCTGACCGCTACCAACCTGTTCAGTGTGAAGAACTACGGCGAGTTCGAGTTCTGGTTTGCCCTGATCAAGGTGGTGGCAATCGTCGGCTTTGTGATCCTTGGTGTGCTGGCGATCTTCGGTTTGCTGCCGGGCAGCCAGGTCAGCGGCGTCTCACACCTGTTTGATACCCAGGGCTTCTTGCCCAACGGCATGGGCGCCGTGCTGGCGGCGATCCTGACCACCATGTTTTCGTTCATGGGCACCGAAATCGTGACCATTGCGGCCGCAGAGTCGAAGAACCCTGGCCAGCAGATCACCAAGGCCACCAATTCGGTGATCTGGCGGATCGGCTTGTTCTACCTGGTGTCGATCTTCATCGTTGTCGCCTTGGTGCCATGGAACGATCCGACCCTGGCGGCCGTTGGGTCCTACCAGACCGTGCTGGAACGCATGGGCATCCCGAATGCCAAGCTGATCGTCGACCTGGTGGTATTGGTCGCCGTGACCAGTTGCCTGAACTCGGCGCTGTACACCGCGTCGCGCATGCTGTTTTCCCTGGGACGTCGTGGTGATGCACCGGCGGTGGCCAAGCGCACCAACCAGAGCGGCACGCCTTACTGGGCGGTGATGCTGTCCACCGGCGCGGCTTTCCTTGCGGTATTCGCCAACTACGTGGCGCCGGCGGCGGTGTTTGAGTTCCTGCTGGCCAGCTCCGGCGCGATTGCGCTGCTGGTGTACCTGGTGATTGCCGTGTCGCAACTGCGCATGCGTCAGAAGCGCACGGCGGCGGGCGAGGAGATTGCCTTCAAGATGTGGCTGTTCCCGGGCCTGACCTATGCGGTGATCGTGTTTATCGTGGGGGCGTTGACCATCATGTTGTTCCAGGAAGCGCACCGGGTGGAAATTATTGCGACCGGTGTCTTGAGTGTACTGGTGGTGGTAGCGGGGTTGCTGGTGGCGAGCCGGCGCAAGGCCCGCAATCTTGGGGCAGCGGTGCTGAATTGATCAGCACCCCTCCACTGTAGGAGCCGGCTTGCCGGCGATGAGGCCCTTGAGCCTTGCGGTGATATCAAGAAAGCCATCGCCGGCAAGCCGGCTCCTACAACGGTTGCGTCAGTCTTGCAAATTGGCCAGGGCTTGCGAAGCTGCCACGTAATCGGCCTGGAACGCTGGCGATTCAATCCACGCCAACGCTGCCGCTTCATCATCGCTGTCGGTGGACCACTGCCGGTATTCGATCAGCGCCGCCAGGATAAAGTCAGTGGCGTTTTCTTCGCCTTCCTGCTCCAGCACTAACGCCAGCAGCGGGTGTGCCAGGAACGCCGCACACAGTGCCTGTTGGCTGGTCTCGCCGGCCTCGCGCATCTCCACGAACAGTTCGGTCAAATCCACCGACTCAAGGTCAATCCGCTCGTCATCCCCGGCAAACGCATCCTGCTTCGGCGCATTGGCGCGCTGGGTGCGGTTCTGCTTGGCCTTGGCTTTTGCCCGTTGGGCACGTTTTTGCTGCTTGTCTGGCGAAGCCATGGGCTCATGTTCTCGGTTCAGGATCTGGGTGGCGTATTGAAACGCAGGTCTGGGGAAATCCCAAGGGTTTCTATAGCTGCACACCCGGTGCGTCGGCCGCCAACTGCCCGTGTTGCAGCCACGCCAGTGCAATCGGCCATAAGCGATCCTGATATTCACTGCGGAAGAACGCGAAATGCCCGACAGCCACTTCGCCAATATCCACCGGCGCGATGCGCAAGTGTGTCCGTTCGCTGGCCTGGAAGTAGTTCAGCAGGCGCTCAATGGCGGGCACCGTGCCAAAGGGGTCGTCGCTGATGCTGACCGCCAGGATCTGCGCCTTTACCCGGGCAAAGGGCAACTCGCCCAAAGTGCGTCCGCTGGGCCGTGTCTCGTAGGTGGGCGTGGGTGTGCTCCAGTCGCGCACCACTCCGGCTGGCGTGTCTTCCAGCCAGCCCAGGCGTTTGCCCGGGAAATATCCGCAGAGGGCGGTCACCAGGGGCATGACCAGGTGCCACTTGGCTAGCATCTGCCAGCGGCCCTTCGCTTGATAGTCACGCCAGTAGGCGAACTGCGCCCCCACGGTGACCAATCGCCTGATCGCTGCCCCCGACGCCCCAAGCCCGGCCGCACAGCCGCCAAAGCTGTGGCCGACCACGTCAATGGGTTGCCCGGCGAACTCGCGCTGCGCGCGCTGCATGATCGCCTCGAAATCCAGCTGGCCCCAGTCCGACCAGGAGGCCTTGAACCCGCGCAATGAGCCACTGCGCGACTCACCGATGCCGCGATAGTCGTAGGTAATGACGTCTAAGCCGTTGGCGAACAGGTAGTCGGCAAAACGTGAATAGTGGCGGCAGCGCACGGACGTGGCGGCGTTGATGATCACCACCGGGCGTTCGATATCACTGCGGATATGCCGCCAGGTAAAGCCGCCTATGGGATAACGATCGGCAGCGGGTTCGCAAAATGGTTCGGGGTGAAGGCGGCTGGGCAGGTTCATGACGGGCCTCGATCCATGCGCTTTCGATGGGGCAAGGGCTGCCCATGCGCAGTTTTTATTGGAAGTTGACGCTAACAAAATCGACGGGCAAAGGCCCGTAATCTTTAAGTGCGAACGCCAACCTGAGGTGAAGGGAGGAATGTTGCACTTGGTTCAGGCGTGATTCAGGCGTGCTATCGGCAATATACGCAGGCATATCCCCCCCCGGCCTGGCAGGTTAAACCATGGAACACCGCAACCGTTTTCGTCTGGAGGCCCTGGGTATTTTCCTGGTGGCCTTGTTGCTGTTTACGCTGGGCATCTGGGATCAACAGCCCCAAGGGTTTGACGGGCGTTGGGCGGTGTTTATGCAGGAGATGTTTCGCCACGGTGCGAGCCTCTTCCCCACCACTTACGGTGAGCCTTACCCGGATTATCCAGGCACGGCGACTTATTTCAGCTTGCTCTTTGCCCGGTTGTTCGGTGCGCCTAACGACCTGGCTAACGTCATGCCCACCGCCCTGGCCTCGGCCGGGGTCATGGCCCTGGTCTACCGTTTGCTGGTGCCCTCCGGGCGCGCCTGGGCGTTGCTGACGGTATTGCTTACGGCATTGACTGCGCAATTGCTGGAGAAGTCGCGTTCGGTCTGTCTGGACCAGATGGTCTCCCTGCTGTGCCTGGGCTGTTTCTACTTGCTGCACACGGGTGAGCGCCTGGGCTCACGGTTGCGCCAATACGCAATCTTTCCCTTGTTTGTGGCGGCGTTTGCCATTCGTGGCCCTTTGGGGTTGATCGAGGTCTGTGGTGTGGCCTGTGTGTACTGGGCGCTGGGGCCAGCCCGTTCGCGGGAAGAGAAGATTCGCTTGCTGAAAAAGGCGATCGCCCATGGCGTGATCGGCCTGGTCCTGCTCCTGGCCTGTTGGTGGGTGCTATTGAAGCTGGCGCGGATCAGCGGTGGTGATGGGTTTGCCGATGAGGTGATGAAGATGCAGGTGGCCGGTCGCCTGGATGAAAGTGGCGAACCGTTCTACTTCTACTTCAAGCTGAGCCTGTATCGCTATTTCCCGGTGATACCGCTGGCGCTGGCGACGTTGATTGCCCTGCGCCACACCTGGTCGGCGCGTCATGAGGATGCCGATGTGCAGTTGATGCTGCGCCTGGGCGGTTGTGGCTTGATGATCCTGCTGGGGTTGTCGGTGCCAAACTTCAAGCGTGCTTATTACATCGTGCCCATGGTCCCGATGTTTGCCGCTGTGGCGGCCTATGGGCTGCTGCAGGCCCGGGGGTGGTTACTTGGCGTGCGTCGGGGTTATGAGTGGCTGGTGGCGAGCCTGCCGGTGCTGGGGGTTGTCGTGGTGCTGGTCTGCCGGCAACTGTGGAGCAAACACGGTTACTGGCCCGATGTCTCGGTACCGGGGTTGGTTGCGCTGCTGATCGTCCTGCAACTGGCGGCGGTCGTTGCCTGGCGTCGTTTGCGCGGCCAAGTGGGGCGGCGACTGGTGGTACTTAGCCTGATCGCGCTGGCCACCCAGTGGCTGGTGCTGGTGAGGGTCGTGGAGCCGGCCAAGGATCTGCAATTTGACACCAAAAATTTTGTTGGCGCGGTGGAAACCCTGCGGGCCGAGAACCCTGGACCGCTGGTGTTTCTCAATCTTGGCAAGGACACCTGGGCCATTCGCTACATCATGAACCTGGATCATGACGAGCAGCCGCTGTTTGTCGGGCGTGACGACCTTGCGCAACTGAGCGCGCTGCCGCGCTCGTCCTGGGTCATCGTGGCGCGCAAGGAAACCGAGCTATTGCAAGGGACGCCGCTGGAGCACTTGGTGCCGGCGTTCAATGGGCGACTCAATGACAACCCGTTGCTGGTGTTCCGGGTGCCGTGATCAGTCGCCGTATTCGTCGTGTCGACGCATCCAGCTGTACGGCCCGGTCTGTGGCCAGCCTTTTGGCGAATTTCCCCAGGTAAGTCCAGTGGTTGCCATTATGAATTTGAGGAGGGCGGCGGCTCGCTGGTTGTCCTCGACTATTTGCAGCGATACCCCTCAGGCATGGTGACGCTGTAATTGCGTTGCACACGGTCCTGGAAATTCAGGTTCTGCAGGCCCTGTTGCACCAGGAAGGCCTCGACCTTGGCGGCCTGGCAGTCCTCGTTGTAGGACGTCACCCGCAGCAGATACACGGTGCGCTTGCTCGCGTCATCCCGGGCTGTGGCGGTGAAGGTGGTGAGGGTGGTGTAGGCGGTGCGCTCCGAGCTGCCGACCGGGCCATAGGTCGTGTTCGGCGTGCTGGTGCAGATCAGTTGGTCGCCTTTTTTCTTGCTGTTCTTGCAGACGGTGGAGGTGCTGGTTGGCACCTGCCCATAGTCGGTGGCGGTATAGCGGTAGGTGGCCTGGCGGCTGTCGATATCAAGGGTGATTGTAATTTTCGGTGTTCGATTCTTGGGCAGGGTGATGTCGGTGTACACCTCGCGAAAACCCTGGTCTTTCATGGCGCTAACCATATCGCGCAGGTAGTAGCGGGCATTGAGTGCGTTCTCGCCATTGCCGCCCACCGATGTCACCAGCACTGGTGCCTGTCGGTCAAAGTGATAGTCCGGGTCAGGGGTGGCGTTGATCGCGACGTCCATCGTCGTGGCGCATCCACTGAGCAGCGTTGTCAGCATTAACAGCGTGCAGAACAAGTACCGGGTCATGAAGTAACTACCTTGCTGAAGATTGGATTAAGGCTAGACGGTTGGGCAGCGCGATAAATAACACATCAGTTGCTGGTGAGGCTTGGCGTTAACCTCAAAGTAACCCATGTGGCCGGTTCCTGGTGACATCTCGGCTGGGGCAGTGGGGTGTCAGCCCTGTATGACGTGGCTGATTTGGCGCTATCGCTGGCAAGCCAGTTCCTGCAGTAAATCGCAGGCAACAAAAAACCCGCACTAGGCGGGTTTCTTGTGTATTTCAGATGATATTGGCACCACCTGAAACTAATGAGTGGTGCCCAGAGACGGAATCGAACCGCCGACACGGGGATTTTCAATCCCCTGCTCTACCGACTGAGCTATCTGGGCAACGGGGCGCATTAAACGGGTTTTTCAGGGGGTCGTCAAGCAAGTTTTCAAAAAATATTTAATTATTACCGTCGCTTACGTGCCAACCCCGGTTTTTGCTCAATTATTGAGCAGGCGGCACGTAGCCGTCGGCCTTGGCGTAATCCTCGCCGGAAAAGTACTTGTCCATCTCGCCCTGAAGATATTTGCGGTCTTCGGCGTTCATCATGTTCAGGCGTTTTTCGTTGATCAGCAGGGTCTGGTGCTTCTGCCAGTCGGCCCAGGCCTTGGCTGAGACGTGGTCGAAAATGTCCTGGCCCTTGGCGCCCGGGAATGGCGCGCGCTCCAGGGCGGGCAGTTCTTCGTGGTACTTGCGGCAGATGATGGTGCGGGTCATGACGAAACTCCTGCGTTCAATACGTCGGCCGCGCGCTTCAGCAGTTTTTTCACCGGGGCGGCAAGGCCCAGGCGCGGCGGGGTGGCGAGGTTATACCAGAGCCAGTCGGCCTCGGCCACGTGATGGGCCGATTCCTCGACCTGCACCAGCCAGGGTTCGATGGCCAGTTGGAAGTGGCTGAAGGTGTGCACCAGCCCGGGCAGTTCCTGCTGTTTGCCCAGCGCCAGTGAGTGTTGGTTGGCCAGGTGTTCCAGGTCGTTCAGGTCGTCCAGTTCGGGCAGGCTCCACAGCCCGCCCCACAGGCCGGTGGAGGGGCGACGGTAAAGCAGGATCGCGCCCTCAGGGTTGGCCAGCATCGGCATCAGCGTACGCTTTTGCGGGATGGTCTTGCGTGGCTTGGGGATCGGGTAACGGGTTTCCAGGCCCAGCATGTGTGCCTCGCAGCCCTTTTCCAGGGGGCACAGCAGGCAACTGGGCTTGCTGCGGGTGCACAGGGTGGCGCCCATGTCCATCATCGCCTGGGTGTAGGCATTGACGCGGGACTGGGGCGTAAAGCGCTCGGCAGTGGCCCACAGCTGCTTGGCCACCTTGGGCTCGCCCGGATAGCCTTCCTGGGCGGTAAAGCGCGCCAGCACGCGCTTGACGTTGCCGTCGAGGATCGGTGCGCGCAGGCCCATGCTCAGGCTGGCGATGGCGCCGGCGGTGGACAGGCCGATCCCCGGCAGTTCGGTCAGTTTCTCGACATCGCGGGGAAACTCGCCGCCGTATTCGGCAACCACGATCTTCGCGGTCTTCTGCAGGTTGCGCGCCCGGGTGTAGTAGCCCAGCCCGGTCCACAGGTGCAGCACTTCATCTTCCGGCGCGGCCGCCAGGGCTTCGACCGTTGGCAGCGAGGCCATGAAGCGGTCGAAGTAGTTGAGCACGGTGCTGACCTGGGTCTGTTGCAGCATGATTTCCGAGACCCACACCCGATACGGGGTGATGCCTTGTTGCCAGGGCAGGTCATGGCGGCCGTGACGGTCGTACCAATCAAGCACGGCCGCTGAAAATTGCTCGTTTCTCATCGGTTGAACAAACCTTTGAGGGCGTCTTTGAGCTTGGGATTGACCTTGTCGAGCTTTTCTTCAAGCTTCTCGCTGAGCTTGTTGCCCGCCATTTTGGCGGCAACCTGGCCCAGGCCGTCCTTGTCCAGGCGACAGGCCTTGGCGCCCAGTTCCAGCGGGCCGCGGCAGCGCAGCGGCACTTCGATACCCTGGAAGTTCGAGCCGACCTGGCAGGCCGGGTCCGGCATGTCGCGCTTGTCGCCCTCGACGATGATACCCACGCGGTAATCCATACCCAGTACGCGCAGGTCCACGTCACCATTGCCGTTGACGGTCAGGCCGGGGATGCGCACTTTCAGGTCCGGGTTGCTCGCCACGCCATTGCGAAAGGCCAGGTTGCCCTTGAGTTCCTGGAATGGCGTGTCCTTGCTGTGGGGGGCGCTCGCCAGGGTCTTACGATTAAGCAGGGCAATGCCGGTGCATAGCTGTTGCTCAAGGTTGGCGTTGAGCAGCACGCCGTTATTGATGACGAAACTGGCGCTGCCGTTGAGGCTGTCGATCAGTGCTTTCTGGCTGTTGCCGCGCCCGGTCAGGTTGCTGTCGAGGGTGACCTGGCCCTTGACTGGAGGAGTTTGCCCCTGGGCCTGCAGGATGCGCTCGACCGGTACTTGCTTGATTTTGGTCTGCAGCGCCAGCACCGGCACATCTTCACGTGCATCGAGGCTGCCATTGGCCTGGAACGTGCCGTTGAAGAGACCGCCGCTCAAGGTGTCGAGCTTGAGCTGGCCACCCTGGCCGGAGGCCTTGAGGGCCGCATTTTCGATGGGCAACTGGCTGAGGGTCAGTTGGCCGAAGGACAGGTCGGCAATCACGTCCAGGCTGCGCAGGCGTGTCAGGGGCAACAGTTTTTCGGTGCTCCAGGCGCCTTTGGTCGGTGCCTCCGGCAACGGTGTGGTGCCACCGGCGGCCATGGCCCCGGCTTCACTGCTCTGCACTTGCGCCTGGCGCGCGACGGCGGCGCTGTTGGCGGCTTCGGACTTGGCGGGCAGGTAGTGGTCGGCGTTGAAGGTGTCGGCCTTCAACTGCACGCGCAGGGATTGCTTGGCAAAGTCTTCCACCGCCAGGCGCCCGGTGAAGGTGCTGCCATCGACTTTCAAGTTGAGGTCTTCCAGGGCCATGCTCGACGGCGTGCCTTGCAGGCGGCTGACCAGTTCGACCTTGCTCAGGCTCTCCGGGGCCATGGCTGGCAGCGGCTGGCCGACGCTGTCGAGGAACTTGGCCAGGTCAAACTGGGCAATCGACAGGGCGCCACTGATCTGCGGGGTTTTATCCAGGTCGTTGACCTTCAGTTCGCCCAGTGCCCGCAGTTGATTGAGCGAGAGTTTGAGGCTGGTCCACTCGGCAACGTTTGCCGACAGGTCCACCAACAACTGGCCCTGGGTGGCAAAGGTCACGGTCTTGCCTTGCAGCGGCTCGCCAGTGGCTTCGCCGGCGACTTTCATGTCCTCGAACTGATAGCGCTTGAGGGCGCGATCAAAACGCAGCTCGCCGTTGAGCTCGCTCTTGACCCGCATCACCGGCTGGTTGCTGCCAAAGAATGCAGTGAGCTTGACCGGAATACTCGCGCCTTCGTGCACGGCGCCGGTGCTCAACTGGATGCTTTCAGCGCTGAACTGCTGGCCGGTCTGCTCGTCGTTGTACTCGATACGGGCGTTGTTGACCGTCAGGCTGTCGATGTCCAGGCGGATCGGTTGGGCCGGTTTCTCCGGTGCCGGCGCGGTGGTTGGTGCAGTCGTCGCGGGAGTTTCGGCAGTGCCGGTGGCCGCAACGGGCGGCGCCTTGCCGATGTCTTCCCAGTTGCCATGGCCTTGCTTGTCGCGGGTCAGGCGCAGGTTCAGGCCCTCGACGCGCACATCGCTCATCTGCACTTCGCGGCGCAGCAGCGGTAGCACGCGCACCGACAGACCGAGCATCTGCAGGTCGGCGAACGGTTGGGCAGGGTTGTTCAGGGTAGCCACGCTGGCTTCATGCAGCTCCAGGCCCAGCCAGGGGAACAGGCTCCAGCCGATATCGCCATTGAGCGTCAGCTCGATGTGGGCCTTGTCGCGGGCAATCTGGCGAATCTCTTCTTTGTAGTCGTTGGGATCGAAGAGGTGGGTCAGGGCAAAGCCCAGAGCCACAATGATCAGCAACAGCCCGAGAAGTACCAGACCCAGGATTTTGCCGAACGCTTTCATGGGCGAGTCCTTGTATGTCGATTTCAAAATTTAGCCGCAGAGTATAACGCCGCGAGGTCCACGGCTGTTTACGCATCGTTACATAGTGTCAAACAAAACAGATGAACCGAAAAAGGTAGTGTCAGTTTGGTTTTTCTCGCTGCGCCAGATGCTAATCTTTGCCCGCTCGCCCGCCTTCTGCGACGAATCGTCGCGCCTACAGGGAGCTTCACTCAACAAAACGGCCACGCATTGCGTGCAAAGGCCGAGGAGGAGAGCGCCTGGCGAGCACAGACTAATAACTGGGGGAAACACCAATGAACACTAGCACTGCGGCCGGCGTTACTGCTGCGCAGCCTGCGTTCCTGTCCAAGGAGCGCATCATCGCCAAGCCCGGGTTCAACCGCTGGCTGGTTCCGCCGGCCGCCCTGGCCATCCACTTGTGCATCGGCATGGCCTACGGCTTCTCGGTGTTCTGGCTGCCATTGTCCAAGGCGCTGGGCGTGACCGCGCCGGTGGCCTGTGCGCCGGACATGAGCTTTATCGCCCAGATCTTCTCGTCGTCCTGCGACTGGCCGATCTCCATGCTGGGCTGGATCTATACCCTGTTCTTCATCTTCCTGGGCTGCTCGGCAGCGATCTGGGGCGGCTGGCTGGAACACGCCGGGCCGCGCAAGGCCGGTGTGGTCTCGGCGTTGTGCTGGTGCGGTGGCCTGCTGATCTCCGCGCTGGGGATCTATACCCACCAGATCTGGCTGATGTGGCTCGGCTCGGGGGTGATTGGCGGTATCGGCCTGGGCCTGGGCTATATCTCGCCGGTGTCGACCCTGATCAAGTGGTTCCCGGACAAGCGTGGCATGGCGACCGGCATGGCGATCATGGGCTTTGGCGGTGGTGCGATGGTCGGTGCGCCCCTGGCGGCAGCGCTGATGGGCCACTTTGCTTCGCCGACCGGCGTGGGCGTGTGGCAGAGCTTTTTGGTCATGGCTGCGATCTACTTCGTGTTCATGATCGGCGGCGCGCTGTCCTATCGCGTCCCGCCGACCGGCTGGAAGCCTGAGGGCTGGACTGCGCCGGCGAAAAAAGCCAGCAACGCGATGATCACCCACCGTCACGTGCACGTGAACGTGGCCTGGAAAACCCCGCAATTTCGCCTGGTCTGGCTGGTGCTGTGCCTGAACGTATCGGCGGGTATCGGTATCCTCGGCATGGCCTCGCCGCTGTTGCAGGAAGTGTTTGGCGGCAAGTTGCTGGGTGTGGATGTGCCATTTGGCCAACTGGATGCCGGGCAACTGGCATCCATCGCGGCCATCGCGGCGGGTTTCACCGGGCTGTTGAGCCTGTTCAACATTGGTGGGCGGTTCTTCTGGGCGTCGTTTTCCGACTACCTGGGCCGCAAGAACACCTATTTCGTGTTCTTCGCCCTGGGCTTTGCCCTGTATGCGCTGATCCCGAACCTTGGCCACCTGGGCAACATCTCGCTGTTCGTGGCAGCGTTCTGCATCATCCTGTCGATGTACGGCGGTGGCTTCGCGACCGTGCCGGCCTACCTGGCGGACCTGTTCGGCACGCAGATGGTCGGCGCGATCCATGGTCGCCTGCTCACCGCCTGGGCGGCGGCGGGCGTGCTGGGCCCGGTGTTGGTGAACTACCTGCGTGAGTATCAACTGAGCATCGGCGTCGAGCGCGCCGCTGCCTATGACATCACCTTGTACATCCTCGCCGGCCTGCTGGTGTTGGGCTTTATCTGCAACCTGCTGGTACGCCCGGTGGCCGACAAATACTTCATGACCGACGCCGAACTGGCTGCCGAACAGGCGCTGGGCCATGACAAGGGCGCCGATGCCACCACTTCCCTGGAGTGGAAAGCCGCTTCCGGCACCGTGCCATTGGCCATCGCCGCGTGGCTGGTGGTGGGTATTCCACTGGCGTGGGGTGTGTGGGTGACCTTGCAGAAGACTGCAGTGCTATTCCACTGATGTAAAAAACCTGTAGGAGCCGGCTTGCCGGCGATGGCGTCAGTGAGGTCGATGCTGATCTTGCGAATGCTTCGCCGGCAAGCCGGCTCCTACAGGGGTTGTTGCGTGCTTGTCGGGGGTTGTATGCACATGTCTATCCCCGACAGGCCGTCAGTCTTATCCCCTTCGATGTTTCTGTTTAGCGTGCGCAGCCCCTATAATGGCCACCTTTTTCGCCCAATGATTTTGCGGAGTTGGTGATGGCCGAACGTAAGGCGTCCGTCGAGCGCGACACTCTGGAAACCCAGATCAAAGCCTCGATCAACCTGGATGGCACCGGAAAGGCCCGATTTGATATCGGTGTTCCTTTTCTTGAGCACATGCTGGATCAAATCGCCCGTCATGGGCTGATCGACCTGGATATCGTCAGCAAGGGCGACCTGCATATCGACGACCACCACACCGTGGAGGATGTCGGTATCACCCTCGGCCAGGCGTTTGCCAAGGCCATCGGCGACAAAAAAGGCATCCGCCGTTATGGCCACGCCTATGTCCCGCTGGATGAGGCGCTGTCACGCGTGGTCATCGACTTCTCCGGCCGCCCCGGCCTGCAGATGCACGTACCGTACACCCGCGCCACCGTGGGCGGCTTTGACGTGGACCTGTTCCAGGAATTCTTCCAGGGATTCGTCAACCACGCCCTGGTCAGCCTGCACATCGACAACCTGCGTGGCACCAACACCCACCACCAGATCGAAACCGTGTTCAAGGCTTTTGGCCGCGCCCTGCGCATGGCCGTGGAGCTCGATGACCGCATGGCCGGGCAGATGCCTTCGACCAAGGGCGTTCTGTAATGCAGACGGTCGCGGTTATCGACTACGGCATGGGCAACCTGCATTCGGTGGCCAAGGCCCTCGAACACGTAGGCGCCGGCAAGGTGCTGATCACCAGCGATGCCAAGGTGATCCGCGAAGCCGACCGGGTGGTGTTTCCCGGTGTCGGCGCGATTCGCGATTGCATGGCTGAAATCCGCCGCCTGGGCTTTGACAGCCTGGTGCGCGAAGTCAGCCAGGACCGGCCGTTCCTCGGGATCTGCGTGGGCATGCAAGCCTTGCTCGACCGCAGCGAAGAAAACGGCGGCGTCGACTGCATCGGCCTGTTCCCGGGGGATGTGAAGTTCTTCGGCAAAGACCTGCATGAAGACGGCGAGCACCTGAAAGTCCCGCACATGGGCTGGAACGAAGTGCGCCGCACCGTCGATCACCCCCTGTGGCATGACATCCCGGACATGGCGCGTTTTTACTTCGTGCACAGCTACTACATCGCCGCCGGTCACCCGCGCCAGGTGGTGGGTGGCGGGCACTATGGCGTCGACTTCGCCGCAGCGCTGGCCGAAGGCTCGCGCTTTGCCGTGCAGTTCCACCCGGAGAAGAGCCATACCCATGGCCTGCAGTTGCTGCAGAACTTCGCCAGCTGGGACGGGCGTTGGTAATGGCCAAGAAGATCAAGCCGCCGATCCTCAACCTCACTCCCCAGCAGGAGAGTGAGGCGACCGACAAGATCAAGCGTTTCATGGAAGAGCGCTTCGATCTCAGGCTTGGGTCGTTCGAGGTGGCTGAGATCCTCGAACTGTTCACCACTGAAATTGCTCCGCACTATTACAACAGGGCGATTTTCGATGTGCAGACGCACCTTAAAGAAAGGTTCGAGAGCATCGAAAGCGACCTGTGGGCGCTCGAAAAACCCTGATTTTCCGAGCAATGCTGAATATCGAATAAGGTTTGCCAGATGCTGATTATCCCCGCTATCGATCTCAAGGACGGCGCTTGCGTACGTCTGCGCCAGGGCCGCATGGAAGATTCCACGGTGTTCTCCGACGACCCGGTGAGCATGGCTGCCAAGTGGGTGGAGGGCGGCTGCCGTCGCCTGCATCTGGTGGACTTGAACGGCGCCTTCGAAGGCCAGCCGGTCAATGGCGAGGTGGTTACCGCCATCGCCAAACGCTACCCGAACCTGCCGATCCAGATCGGCGGCGGTATCCGCTCCCTGGAAACCATCGAGCACTACGTCAAGGCGGGTGTGAGCTACGTGATCATCGGCACCAAGGCGGTGAAAGATCCGGCCTTCGTCGCCGAAGCCTGCCGCGCGTTCCCGGGCAAGGTGATCGTGGGCCTGGACGCCAAGGATGGCTTCGTCGCCACCGACGGCTGGGCGCAGATCAGCACCGTGCAAGTGATCGACCTGGCCAAGCAGTTCGAAGCCGACGGTGTGTCGGCCATCGTTTATACCGATATCGCCAAAGACGGCATGATGCAGGGCTGCAACGTACCGTTCACCGCCGCGCTGGCCGCTGCGACCAAGATCCCGGTGATCGCTTCCGGCGGTATTCACAACCTGGGCGACATCAAGTCGCTGCTGGACGCCAAGGCGCCTGGCATCATCGGCGCCATCACTGGCCGTGCGATCTATGAAGGCACCCTGGACGTCGCCGAGGCCCAGGCTTACTGCGATGCCTACAAAGGCTGAGGACTGACCATGGCGCTGGCCAAACGCATCATCCCTTGCCTGGACGTCGACAACGGTCGGGTGGTCAAGGGCGTCAAGTTCGAGAACATCCGTGACGCCGGCGACCCGGTGGAGATCGCCCGTCGCTACGACGAGCAGGGTGCCGACGAGATTACCTTCCTCGATATCACCGCCAGCGTCGATGGCCGCGACACCACGCTGCATACCGTGGAGCGCATGGCCAGCCAGGTGTTTATCCCGCTGACCGTCGGCGGTGGCGTACGCACCGTGCAGGATATCCGCAACCTGCTCAACGCCGGTGCAGACAAGGTTTCGATCAACACTGCTGCGGTGTTCAATCCGGAGTTTGTCGGCGAGGCTGCGCAGCATTTCGGCTCGCAATGCATCGTCGTCGCCATCGATGCCAAGAAAGTCTCCGGGCCGGGCGAAACCCCGCGCTGGGAGATCTTCACCCACGGCGGGCGCAAGCCTACCGGGCTGGATGCGGTGGAGTGGGCGATGAAGATGGAGGGCCTGGGCGCCGGCGAAATCCTGCTGACCAGCATGGACCAGGACGGCATGAAAAACGGCTTTGACCTGGGCGTGACCCGTGCTATCAGCGATGCACTGGGCATTCCGGTGATCGCGTCCGGTGGCGTAGGCAACCTGCAACACCTGGCCGACGGGGTCATCGAAGGCCACGCCAGCGCGGTGTTGGCAGCGAGCATCTTCCACTTTGGCGAATACACTGTTCCCGAGGCCAAGGCCTACATGGCTGCGCGCGGAATCGTCGTACGCTAAACGTCACTGGACACCATGGCAGGCTCGCGGCACTCTTGGGCCTGCCATGGATTCCGGTAACCCTACATGTTCAAAGACCTGCTTCTTGCCCTCGCCAGTTCTTCCATTCTTTTGGCAGGTTCGGCCAGGGCTGCCGAGCCCTCTGCTGATTCGCTGGTGCTGCTGACGGAAAATTTTCCGCCCTACAACATGGCGAAAAACGGCAAGAACTTCGCCAGGGACGAGAACATCGAAGGTATTGCCGCAGACATCGTGCGCGAGACCTGCAAGCGTGCCGGTATTTCCTACAACCTCACCCTGCGATTCCCTTGGGAGCGAATCTACAAGCTCGCCCTGGAAAAACCGGGTTATGGGGTGTTCGTCATGGCTCGCCTGCCAGACCGCGAAGCGTTGTTCAAATGGGTCGGCCCTATTGGCCCGGATGACTGGGTGCTGCTGGCCAAGGCCG
Organism: Pseudomonas fluorescens; assembly: GCF_000730425.1. NCBI lineage: Bacteria > Pseudomonadati > Pseudomonadota > Gammaproteobacteria > Pseudomonadales > Pseudomonadaceae > Pseudomonas > Pseudomonas fluorescens. The sequence continues at coordinate 4,315,634 of NZ_CP008896.1, forward strand.
ACAGCCCGATTCAACTGAGCGACCTTGAACACGCCCGCCGCTACAGAATCGGCGCGTACAAGGGCGACGCCATTGCCCAGACCCTGGAGAAACAAGGGCTCAAGCCGCTGATTGTGCTTCGCGACCAGGACAATGCGCAAAAACTGCTGGACGGCCAGATTGACCTCTGGGCCACGGGCGACCCTGCCGGCCGCTACCTGGCGCGACAGGTGGGTGTCTCAGGGCTCAAGACGGTGCTGCGTTTCAACAGTGCTCAACTGTATCTGGCGTTGAACAAGGATGTTTCTGACGACATCGTTGCCAGGCTTCAACAGGCACTGGATGAGCTTCGTAAAGAGGGAGAAGTAGAGGCCATCATGGCTCGCTATCTCTGACCGGTTATTCCGCAGGCAGGGGGCGGCAGGTCACTTCACACTCTCGAGTGGGCGGATACTCACTCCAGTAGACGCTGTCTCCGTCGGTATAGCTCACGTCCGTCGCCACTTGAGTGCCATTTTGCCGCAGCAGTTTGTAGTCACTCTGTATCAGGTAGACCGCCACGGCTTTGTTGGCGGGAACCGTTGCGGCTATTTCGAAGGCGGTCGAGGTTGTCCAGCCATCGGAAGACGTTTCGGTATGAGTCATGCCCTTGCTCAGTTTGGCTGAGAACTTGATTGAAGATGCCCAGACATTGAACTGCCACTCCGCGCCGACTTCAACGGCCGTTGTCTTGGTGAGGGTTTTTGATTTTCCCCCATTCTCGCCGCGGGTTGCTGTCCACTTGAAGGTCTGATTGAGCGTGGTTTTGTTGTGCCCGAAGCCAACCAAGACGTATCTGTCGGTTCTTTCCAGTCGATACAGCGGCGATGTGCGCAGTTGCTCGATGGGCAGTAGATTCGGATCCTTTATGGTGAACCAGGGGATCATTGAGACGTGGGTGATGTGGGCCGTTTCGAAGGGGGCAGGCTGCCTGTAACCGGGCAGTGCAGGCGCAGGTGGTGCGGCGCTGACCCTCAGGGGGATCTGCATCCGCAACGAATACGCTGCGACGTGGGTTGATGGTTTTGTGTAACTGTCGACTCCGACGAAAGTACCTGCCGAGAAGTAGGCCTCGCCTGAAGCTGCGCCTGGAGGCTCGACGCTCCATGCACTGAAGTCTTTGTGAGCGCCGCTGCCTTTGTCGTTCCAGATCAGGTCGCTGATGTAGGACGCGATAACCAAATCGGCCCTGACGCAGCGTATGGCGTTGCGCGAGGGCTTGTCATGACCAATGCCGCAGACCAGGCCCAGGGCGACATATCCCTCTGGCGGGATAGGGCGCCAGATAGAGCCGTTCGCATGTGCGCCTGACCCCGAGTCTTTCCAGACCAATTCGTACTCAACGGGTGGGTTCAGGGCATTCGCCCCCCGGGCTCCATCGCTGGAAGGCGGCGCTTCGCTGACGACGGCGACCGTTCGATGCTTATTGACGTTGCCGTATCCAGCGACAGCCAAATCCCCCAGGGGAAAGAAGCCGCTCAGGAAATCTGAAGAGGGAACGGGGCGCCAGAAGCTCACGGGGTTTACGCTGCCTGCGCCTTGGTCGCTCCAGAGCGGGCTGAATTCGGTGGAGAAATTGATAAGCAGGTTTGAATATTGGATGGATTCCATCATTTGTCGTCCATGTCTGTTCTGTTGAGGTTGCAGAGTGATCAGCGCGGCTTGAGCAGGTCGACCCTTAAGGTTGAAGGTTGGTTGGCCTGGTCAAAGGCGTAGGTGCAGATCTTGATGGGATTGTTCCGGGTGGTGATCAGATGGATGTAGTTGTCCCCGGAGCGGATAGGTGTCTCTTCCTGGGGGGAGTGGAAAAGGTTGATGGGCTCTGCCTCGTCTTCCTCGATGGGGGGAGGTGGAGGCGCACTGGGAGTGGGGGGGATGACCTTGTAATCGACAGGGCGCAGGCAGTCGATTTGCGCGGCCGGGCCATACTTGTAGGTGTAACGGCTCATGAAGGGCGACGCTAGCTTCCAGGTCACGCTGTAGGTGCCGATTACGTCTTTGTCCAGAGCGATATGTACGTCGGGTGTGCGTGCCGGACCTGGCTCGGCAAGCTCCACGGCGAGGCTGAGTGCATTTGTCATCATTCCGTTGGTTGCAGGCTGCTGCGCAGAGTCGACACCCAGGATACAAAGCATATGCATGCCCGTTTGTGGGGGAATGGCGTCGTTGATGTGGGCATGCGCCGCCTCATAGGGGACGCTGTAGCTGGCCGGGTTTTCGCATTCGCGGGCGCGTCGAGTGGTTTTGTATCGATAGAACGGGGTGTTGATCGTAAAGCTCAGGTCCCAGCGCGGAACGATATCCTTGTTCTTGGCACCCGGCTTTTTTATGAAGTATTGCTGAATCGGCTCCGGATTCTGAAAGGTTATGGAGGTACTGGGGTACAGATCACAGTGCTCGGCATCGGCTGTCAGCACGCCTTTGACAAAGCAGGTGTTGAGGAAGGTAATCGGGCTGCCATAGTTCGTGTTGGCGTGCCAGGTCGGTATGCCTTGGTTGACCTCGCACGGCGCGTCGCGCTGGCATTTACGCTCTTGCGTTTGGCCGGACGTGGTTGTGCTGAGAACACCAAACAGTGTGTTGCTGGCCCTGTCCAGCAAGGGGCCACCAAAGGCGCCAAGCATGATGCCCTTGCACTGGTTTTTCATGGTGACCCGCCAGACAAATGGCTGCTCTATCAGTTCCTGTGAGTGTTGTTGCGTGCAGGCTGACAGGTGCAGCGTTTCCCATTCAGGGGCTGCCAAGGCCAGAATGTTATTGCCAGCTGGCGGTACTTCTTCTGCCAGTCTCAAGGGGGTAATACCTTCCTTGAGCAGGTCCGACAATGAGGCATCCAATTCAATGATCGCCAGGTCGACGCTTTGGCTGGAGGCCCACTTGAGCGTTTTGAGAGAGTAGGTCTTGAGCGTTTCGAGGGTGTCATCAAAATAGTTGAAGCTGATACTGCCTTCGATAGGCACGTCTTTCTGTACGACGCCGCTTTGTCTATGCAGGCAATGGCTGCTGGTCACCACGTAGGCCGGGCCCGAGAGGCCCATTTCGTCACGGGTATCCAGCAGGCTGGCGGTACAAAGGGTATTGGCTTCGTTCCTGATCCGGCCAATGCCAGTCCAGTGACTGAGCTGGTTTTGGGCGTTCGTCAGCAGCCTGGGTGGGCTGCCATTAGCCAGGCCCTCGCCAAAGTCCTTGGGGGCGGCCATGAGTACGCTTGCAAGGCTGGCGAGTAGCAGCCCTGAAAGAAGAGTGCAGGTGGTGTTCATGTCGTGTCCTGAAAGTGTTGCCCATAAAGGCCAACTATTCAGGATCGGGCATTTGGAAAGTGGTAGTTATCTAGGCGCCGGCAGATACTTGCCGTCTTTGCCATGCCCCGCCATCGCTTGGTTGCTGCGCACACTGATCATCAACTTGATATCAATCCACTCGATGCCCTGGGCCTTGAGCTTGGGCAGTTCACGCTCCAATACCGCCAGGGTCTGTGGATAAGGGTGGCCGATCATCACGGCCGAGCCCTGTTTGTGAGCCAGCTTGATAGCCGTCTGCAGCTGTGTGGTGATGGCGGCTTCGGTGCGCTCGTCATCGAGAAAAACATCCCGCGATACGTGAGCCAGGCCGACCTTCTGTGCCTCGGCGGCGGCCACGGTCTGGGCGCTGGTGCGGCTGTCGACGAAGAACTTGTGGCGACGTTGCAGCTCACCCATCAACCAGGCCATGGCCGCAGGTTGCGCGGTCATGCGGCTGCCCATGTGGTTGTTGATGCCTGCGGTGTAGGGCACCGCCTTGAAGGCCGCATCCAGGCGCGTACCCAGTTCTTCGACGGACAGTTCGGGGTGCCAGGCGAACGGACCGGTGGCCGGGTCCATGGGCATGTGCAGGATCACGATCTTGCCGGCGCGGTGGGCTTCGCGGGCGAATTCGGCGGCGTGGGGGGTATCGGGCATGATCGCTGCGGTCACCGGGCCGGGCAGGGCCAGCACGCGGCGATCCCGGGGCAGGTTTTGCCCAAGGTCGTCGATGATGAGGGTCAGGTAGGCTGTGTGGGGCTTGTCGGCGGGAGTCGCTTGGGCGACTCCCGCCAGGCTGCACAGTATTGCGGCGATCAGAGCAAAGCGCATATCAACGGCTGCGTGTAATGCTCAAGCCCTTGAGCAGGCTCAAGGCCTGGGCTAGCTGGTAATCATCGTCCTGGGGCATCGGCTTGGCTTTCGGGCCGCTGCCGGTTGGCTGATCGGCGCCGCCGTTGCCATTGCCCAGGTGACCTTGCAGATCGGCTTCCTTGAAGTACTCGTTGTCGTTCTCGCTGGTGATCTTGGCCCGGCGAACCTCGATATCCGGCACGATGCCCTGGGCCTGGATCGAACGACCGTTAGGCGTGTAGTACAGCGCCGTGGTGATCTTCAGTGCCCGCTCATTATTCAGCGGCAACACGGTTTGCACCGACCCCTTGCCAAAGCTGGTGGTGCCCATCAACACCCCGCGTTTCTGGTCTTGCAGGGCGCCGGCGACGATTTCCGAGGCCGAGGCACTCCCACCGTTGATCAGCACCGCCAGCGGGACGTTTTCGCTGAGATCCTTGCCGGTGGCCGAGAAGCGCAGTTCGGAGTTGGCGATACGGCCCTTGGTGTAGACGATCAAGCCCTTGGTAATGAAATGGTCGACCACTTCCACCGCCGATTGCAGGACGCCGCCGGGGTTGTTGCGCAGGTCCAGGACGATGCCGTTGAGCTTCTTGCCGTTGTCTTTGCGCAGCTTGGCCAGGGCCTTGGCCACTTCGTCGCCGGTCTTGACCTGAAACTGGGTGATGCGGATGTAGCCGTAGCCTGACTCGAGCAACTGGCTCTTCACGCTCTTGACCATGATGGTGGCGCGGGTCAGGGTCACGTCAAACGGGCTGCCGCCGTCGCGTACCAGGGTCAGGGTGATTTTCTGGCCGACCTTGCCACGCATCTTGTCGACGGCTTCGGTCATGGTCTGGCCGCGGGTCGGCTGGCCATTGATCTTGACGATCAGGTCGCCGGCCTGGATGCCGGCCTTGGACGCCGGGGTGTCGTCGATCGGCGACACCACCTTGATAATGCCGTCCTCGGCTCCGACTTCAATGCCCAGGCCGCCAAATTCGCCGCTGGTGCTTTCCTGCAGCTCGGCGAAATCTTCCGGGCCCAGGTAGGCAGAGTGCGGGTCCAGGTTGCTGAGCATGCCCTTGATGGCATTTTCCAGCAGGGTCTTGTCGTCCACCGGTTCGACATAGGCTGCCTTGATCCGGTCCATGACCTCGGCAAAGGTGCGCAATTCGTCCAGCGGCAGCGGCGCCTTGGTGGTCGCGGCCGTGGCTGACGGGGCGGTCTGGTCGGCGAATGCCAAAGGCGCGCCGATCACCAGGGCGATCGTCAGGGCCAGCGAAGTGAGGCGGGACAAATGCAGCATGTCGAACGAACTCCTAATGTAGGTGCGGCCTATCCTTGGGCGCGACACCATTGTGCAGGGTCGCTCGGGCGGCCCTGCTGACGAATAGCAAAGTACAGCGCCGGGGTGTCCTGGCCACCACTGTTACCGACAGTGGAGATGGATTCACCGGCTTTTACAACATCACCTGCGGCCTTGAGCAATGTCTGATTGTGGCCGTACAGGCTCAAATAGCCATTACCGTGGTCAAGAATCACCAGCAAACCGGCGCCGCGCAGCCAATCGGCGAACACCACGCGCCCGCCGTGGACGGCGTGGACCTGGCTGCCCGCAGAGGCGCTGATCATCACGCCGTCCCACTTGGTACGGGTGTCATCGCCACGGGTTTCACCAAAGCGTGCCAGTAGTCGACCATCAACGGGCCATGGAAGTTTGCCCCGGGCAATAGCAAAAGGCCCGCCAAACGATTCGCCGGCGCTGGAAACCAGTGGGCCAGGCGCTGCACGCGCCGGTTTGCGCGGGGCGTCGGTGGCGAGCGCCTCGGCTTCACGCTGGCGCTTTTTTTCTGCTTCCTGCTGGGCGATCAGCGCTTTTTGTCGCGCTTGCTCGGCCTCACGGGCCTGGCGCGCCAGGGTTTCCTCAATGGTTTTCAGCACTTTGGCCAGGTCGGCCTGGTCCTGCTGACGTGCCTGCAACTTGGCGTCCCGGGCTTTTACATCACTGTTGAGCTTGGCGAGGGCCTGCTGGCGCTCCTTGCGAACCTTGTCCAGCTCGTTGCGCTGGCTGTCCAGGCTGCTTTTCTGGGCCAGCAGTTGGCTTTGCTGGTCGGCAATTTCCTGCTCCACGTTGGCCAACTGGCGCAGGGTTTCGTTGAAGCTCTTGAGTTGCTCCAGGCGCGCGGTGCTCAGGTAGTCGTAGTAGGTCAGGGTGCGGGCGAATTTTTCCGGGTTCTGCTGGTTGAGCAGCAGCTTGAGGTATTCCTGGCGACCGTTCTGGTAGGCGGCACGGGCCTGGATCGCGATCAGGCGTTGCTGTTCAACGCGCGCGCTCTGGAGTTTTTTTTTCTCACCGTCGAGCCGCTCCAGTTCCGACTCGCTCTTCTTTAGTTCTTTTTGCAGCTCCTGGACCTGCTTCTCCAGCTTGCCCATTTCGGTTTCCGTGCCGCGCAGGTCTTTCTGCACCCCGGATTTTTCTTCCTGGAGCTTGCCGAGCAGTTTCTTCAGCTCGGTAATGTCCTGACGCGTAGCGTCCAACTGTTGTTGGGTTTGCGCACGCTCGTCGGCCAGGGCCGGTTGGAGCACGCAGACAAGAGCAAGGGTAATCAAGGCGCGAAGCATAGAGGCGGGCGACACCAGGGAAAGGGACGGCCTAGTATGCCCGCCCCACGCTGCAAAAAAAACGCCCAATGGGTAAGTTAGCTGCCGTGTGGTAGGGCATGGCTAAACGCCATACTCAAAAACGCCACAAAACAATGTGGGAGCGGACTTGCTCGCGATGGCGGTGGATCAGTTAAAAATGTATCAACTGACACTCCGCTATCGCGAGCAAGCCCGCTCCCACATGGGGTTTGGGGTGGGTTCTAAAATTAGACCAGGATCGACGTACCGGTCATCTCGGCAGGTTTCTTGAGCCCCATCAGCATAAGCATGGTCGGCGCCACGTCGGCCAGCACGCCGCCTTCGCGCACCTTGAAGTCGCGCTTGCCGACATAAATGAACGGCACCGGCTCGGTGGTGTGGGCTGTATGGGCCTGGCCGGTGGATTCGTCGGACATCTGCTCGCAGTTGCCGTGGTCGGCGGTGATCAGGGCTTCGCCGCCGACCTTTTCCAGGGCGTCGACGATACGGCCTACGCACACGTCCAGGCATTCCACGGCCTTGACCGCCGCTTGCAGGTTGCCGCTATGGCCGACCATGTCGCCGTTGGCGTAGTTGACCACGATCACGTCATAACGCTGGTGCTCGATGGCGTCGACGATCTTGTCGGTGACTTCCGGCGCGCTCATTTCTGGATGCAGGTCGTAGGTGGCGACTTTCGGCGACGGGATCAGAATGCGCTCTTCGCCCGGGAACGGCTCTTCACGCCCGCCGGAGAAGAAGAAGGTGACGTGGGCGTACTTCTCGGTCTCGGCAATGCGCAGCTGGGTCTTGCCGTTTTTGGCGAGGTAATCGCCCAGCACGTTCTCCAGGCTGCCGGGTGCGAAGGCCGACGGGGCCGGGATGTTGGCGGCGTATTGGGTCAGCATCACGAACTCGACTTTCGGCTGGCGCGCGCGCTCGAAGTCCTTGAAACCGTCATCGACAAACACATGGCTCAGCTCCCGGGCACGGTCGGCACGGAAGTTCATGAACACCACGGCGTCGCCATCTTCGACTTTCACGGGCTCGCCGATGGTGGTGGCCTTGACGAACTCATCGCTCTCGCCGCGGGCGTAGGCGGCTTCCAGGCCTTGCTGGGCAGTAGCGGCGTTGAACTCGGCATTGCCGTCGACGATCAGGTTGTAGGCCTGGGACACGCGGTCCCAGCGGTTGTCGCGGTCCATGGCGAAGTAGCGGCCGACCAGGCTGGCAATGCGGCCCTTGCCGAGGGCGGCGAAGGTGGCGTCCAGCAGCTCGATGGACGACTGCGCGCTTTTGGGCGGGGTATCGCGACCGTCGAGGAAGGCGTGCAGGTAGATTTTCTCGGCGCCGCGCTTGTAGGCCAGTTCGGCCATGGCCACCAGGTGGTCCTGGTGGCTGTGCACGCCACCGTCGGACAGCAGGCCCATGAAATGCACGGCCTTGCCGGCGGCGACGGCTTTATCCACCGCGGCGCAGATGGTCGGGTTCTCGAAGAACTCGCCATCGCGGATGGCTTTGGTCACGCGGGTGAAGTCCTGATAGACCACTCGTCCGGCGCCCAGGTTCATGTGGCCGACTTCAGAGTTGCCCATCTGGCCGTCCGGCAGGCCGACGTCCATGCCTGATCCAGAGATCAGGCCATTGGGGACGCTGGCGCACAGGCGGTCCAGCACAGGCTTGTTCGCCGCGAATACGGCGTTGTCATGGTGGTTTTCACTGTGACCGAAGCCATCGAGAATCATCAGGACCAAAGGTTTAGGCGTAGTAGTCATAGATCCTCTCGCGGCGGTATTAAAGGAAGGCGATTGAAAAGGGAGTGGCAGTTTAAAGCGAAGTTCCGATGCCGTCACCGCTTTACGGGGGTTGGCCCCCCATGGCGGCTGTGTATACTTACCGCCATTTTAACGCCCTGGAACCTCCTTGATGGTTGATCACCTGATTGCATTTGCTACCTCTCACTATTTGCTGGTCGGTGCCTTCGTCGTACTGCTGGCACTGCTGATTGCTCATGAAGTGAGCCGTGGCGGCCGTAGCCTCAGCACCGCCGAGCTGACCGCGCTGGTCAACAAGGACCAGGCCGTTGTTGTCGATATCCGTCCGGCCAAGGACTTTGCCGCAGGCCACATCGTCGGCGCCCTGAACATTCCCCAGGACAAGCTGATCGCACGCATCGCCGAGCTGGAAAAGCACAAGGCCAAGACCATTATCCTGGTCGACGCCCAGGGCCAGCACTCCGGCGGCCATGCCCGCGAGATGATGAAGAGCGGTTTCACCGCGGCCAAGCTGTCGGGTGGTATCTCCAGCTGGCGCGCCGATAACCTGCCGTTGGTGAAGTGATATGAGCCAGGTTGTCGTTTATTCCAGCGATTATTGCCCTTATTGCATGCGAGCTAAGCAGTTGCTCCAAAGCAAACAGGTTGCCTTCGACGAGATCAAGGTCGATGGCAAGCCTGCGGTGCGTGCCGAGATGGTCCAGAAGGCGGGGCGCACTTCTGTGCCGCAAATCTGGATCGGGACCAAGCACATCGGTGGATGCGACGACCTGTACGCCCTGGAGCGCGCCGGTAAATTGGACGCGCTGCTTCACGTCTGACTCCAAAACCCTAAAAGACCCCAAGATCAAGAAGGATCTGCGAGATGACTGACCAACAGAACACCGAAGCGGCAGCAGAAGAGGCCCAAGGCCCACAATTTTCCCTGCAGCGTATCTACGTGCGTGACCTGTCGTTCGAAGCGCCGAAAAGCCCGGCGATCTTCCGCCAGGAGTGGACCCCAAGCGTCGGCCTGGACCTGAACACCCGTCAGAAGCAACTGGAGGGCGACTTCCACGAAGTGGTGCTGACCCTGTCGGTCACTGTGAAGAACGGTGAAGAAGTGGCGTTCATCGCTGAAGTGCAGCAGGCGGGTATCTTCCTGATCCAGGGCCTGGACGATGCGTCCATGAGCCACACCCTGGGCGCGTTCTGCCCGAACATCCTGTTCCCGTATGCCCGCGAGACCCTGGACAGCCTGGTCACCCGTGGCTCGTTCCCGGCCCTGATGCTGGCCCCGGTGAACTTCGATGCCCTGTATGCCCAAGAGCTGCAGCGCATGCAACAGGAAGGTTCGTCGACGGTTCAATAAGTCGACGCGGTAAAAAATGTGGGAGCGGGCTTGTGTGGGAGCTGGCTTGTCTGCGATAGCATCACCGCGGTGTGACTGACACGCCGAGGTGCCTGCATCGCGGGCAAGCCCGGCTCCCACACAAGCCCGCTCCCACATTTGTTTTGCGGTGTTATTTAAAGCCGAGCTGGCGCCAGCCTTCGTAAACGGCAACGGCCACGGTATTGGAAAGGTTCAAGCTGCGGCAACCCTCGCGCATCGGCAGGCGCAGGCGATGGCCCTCGGGCAGGGCGTCGAGCACCTCAGCCGGCAGGCCCCGGCTTTCCGGGCCGAACAGGAAGGCGTCGCCTTCGGCAAAACGGGCATCATGGAATGGCCGCGAACCCTTGGTGGTAAACGCGAATAGCCGTGGGTGGCCCAGGCTTTCCAGGCAACTGGCGAGGTCGGCGTGGCGCTGCAGGGTGGCGTACTCGTGATAGTCCAGGCCGGCGCGGCGCAGGCGCTTGTCGTCCATTTCAAAGCCCAGCGGCTCGATCAAATGCAGGTGGCAGCCACTGTTGGCGCACAGCCTGATAACGTTGCCGGTATTCGGCGGAATTTCTGGTTGGAAAAGGATGACGTGAAACATGCACGGCTCCGAAGATAAAGATGCAGCGCATTCTACCCCTGAAGACGACCCCAGGCCGAAGCTATTGCCCAGAGTCTTGGGATCGTTGGCGATTGTCGGCCTGATGGTGGGTTTGATGATCGGTCGCTTGACCACCCCGGACCCGATTGCCCTGTTGCAGGTCGAGCCCGTCAAGGATGGCCTGGTGGTGTGGTTCAACAGCGAACCGAAGCTGCACGGCGAGCATATCGACGGCACCGTGGCGCTGCTGTTCGATGCTCAGGGCAATGCGCAGGCGGGGCAATTGAAGGTCACTGATAAGGATGTGAACTGGCGCGTGCGCAAGACCGATGGTGGCTTGCTGTTGAACCTGGTGGCGGCACGGCCCCTGCGTGGGGAGTGGTCGGGCAAGGCGGTCGATGACCGCTGGCGACTGGAGGTCCATCTCCTGGAGCAATAAAAGAGGGAGTTCCCGGCCTGCCTGTACCAGGGCTCCCAAAACGGCTTGGAGCTTTGAATTAAAGAGGGGATTCTCGGCCTGCCTGTACCAAGGTCCCCGAAACTGGGTAGTACCAGAGGTATTGCAGGGGGCGTGCCAGAGTTGTGAGGACTTGCGATTTTTTTTGCTCTAGAAGACAAAAGCCCGGTTTACGGGGCTTTTGTGTTTTCGGCGTTCAGGATTTTTTGAAAGCGGCCTGGGTTTTGTGCGCGATGCCGGTTCGTGGTGCATTGAAGCAGTGCACGATCCCGGGACTGGATGCAGGTCCAAATGTGGGAGCGGGCTTGCTCGCGATGGCGGTGGATCAGTTAGACATGTATCAACTGACACTCCGCTATCGCGAGCAAGCCCGCTCCCACAGGTGATCTTTACCGGCCTGGAGGGCTGTAATCAGCCCTCTTCACCCTCATCATCATCCCCGCCATCGACCTTCATCCCCAATTCCTTGATCTTGCGGGTCAAGGTGTTGCGGCCCCAGCCCAGCAGCACGGCGGCGTCGCGACGCCGGCCTGCCGTGTGCTTGAGGGCGGTTTCGATCATGATCCGCTCAAAGGTCGGCACGGCGCTGTCCAGCAGGTTCGACTGGCCACGGGCCAGGGCCTGGTCGGCCCACTGGCGCAGGGCCTGTTCCCAGTTGGTCACCGGCGCCGAATCCTGCGGCAGGCTCAATAACTCGGGCGGCAGGTCGCTGATATGCACTTCGCGCCCGGACGCCATCACCGTGATCCAGCGGCAGGTGTTTTCCAACTGGCGCACGTTGCCCGGCCATGGCAGGTTCTTCAGGTATTCCTCGGTTTCCGTCTTCAGCAGCTTGGGTTCCACCGCCAGCTCCTGGGCGGCGCGGCTGAGGAAGTGGCGGGCCAGGGTCGGGATATCTTCGCGACGGTCCGACATGCGTGGGATGTGGATGCGGATCACATTCAGGCGGTGGAACAAGTCTTCGCGAAACTTGCCGGCGTGGACCAGGGTTTCCAGGTTCTGGTGGGTCGCGGCGATGATCCGCACGTCGACCTTGACCGGCGTATGACCGCCGACACGATAGAACTCACCGTCGGCCAGCACCCGCAATAGCCGGGTCTGGGTGTCGGCCGGCATATCGCCGATTTCGTCGAGAAACAGCGTGCCGCCGTCCGCCTGCTCAAAACGGCCCCGGCGCAGGTTGGCCGCGCCGGTAAACGCGCCTTTTTCATGGCCGAACAGTTCGGATTCCATCAAGTCCTTGGGAATCGCCGCCATGTTCAGCGCGATGAACGGCGAGGCGGCCCTTGGGCTGTGGCGGTGCAAGGCATGGGCCACCAGCTCTTTGCCGGTCCCGGACTCACCGTTGATCAGCACGGTGATGTTGGAGTGGCTCAGGCGCCCGATGGCGCGAAACACTTCCTGCATCGCTGGCGCTTCGCCGATGATTTCCGGCGTGCGGGTCAGGGTCGGTTCAACGGCCTGGCCTTGCTGTTCCTGGGCGTGCTGGTTGGCGCGCTTGACCAGCGCCACCGCCTCATCGACGTCGAACGGCTTGGGCAGGTACTCGAAGGCGCCGCCCTGATAGGACGCGACAGCGCTATCAAGGTCCGAGTGCGCGGTCATGATGATCACCGGCAAGCGCGGGTGCTGCTCGCGGATCCGCGCCAGCAGGTCCAGGCCACTGGCGCCGGGCATGCGGATATCGGAGATGATCACATCGGGCTGCTGGCGCGCCAGGCGGCTCATCACCCCGTCGGCGCTGTCGAAGCTCTGGGTGGTCATGCCTTCCTGTTGCAAGGCTTTCTCCAGGACCCAGCGGATGGAACGGTCGTCATCGACGATCCAGACAGTTTCACTACGGCTCATGTCGATGGGGCTCCTTGTTCCAGTGGCAGAAAGATCGAAAAGGTCGTGTGGCCGGGATGGCTGTCACATTCGATCAGGCCCTGGTGCTGGCTGATGATGTTCTGGGTAATGGCCAGGCCCAGCCCGGTGCCGTCCGGGCGGCCGCTGACCATGGGAAAGAAGATTGTTTCCTGAAGTTCCGCAGGAATGCCCGGACCGTTGTCGATAATCTCGACCTTGGTCACGAGGCGATGGCGCACATGGCCGATGGTGAACTGGCGCAAGGCGCGGGTGCGCAGGCTGATGCGGCCCAGGCGCAGTTCGTTCTGGCTGCTGATGGCCTGCATGGCGTTGCGCACGATATTGAGCACCGCCTGGATCATCTGTTCGCGGTCGATCAACACATCGGGAATGCTCGGATCATAGTCGCGCACCAGGGTGATGCAGCCCTGACTTTCGGCTTCCACCAGCTGGCAGACGCGTTCGAGCACCTCATGCACATTGGTCATCGCCAGCGACGGCAGCTTGTTGGAGCCAAGCATGCGGTCCACCAGGTTCCGCAGGCGGTCGGCTTCCTCGATGATGACGTTGGTGTAGTCCTTGAGGTTCTCGTCCGGCAACTCGCGGGCCAGCAGCTGCGCAGCTCCGCGGATTCCGCCCAGGGGGTTCTTGATCTCATGGGCCAGGCCACGCACCAGCATCTTGCTGGTTTCCTGCTTGGACAGCTGCGCCTCTTCCTTGGTGATGCGCAGCAGGCGATCACGGGGATGCACCTCCAGCAGCAGCAGGGTAGTGCCGTGGCTCAGGATGGGGGTTACCGCGTAGTCGACGGTCAGGGTCTGGCCGGTGAGGGCCGTGAGCATCGCTTCGCGCTTGGTGAATGGATGGGCCTGCTCCACGGCCTGGCGCAAGGAACTCAAGGCCTCGGCGGACTCGGTGAACAGCTCGCTGATAAATTGCCCATGGCTGCGCTGGCCGCTGATGGCCAGGAGCATCTCCGCCGCAGGGTTCATGTACTCAAGGCGCAGTTCGTCATTGAGCAGGATGGTCGCGGTGGTCAGGTTGTCGAGTAGCAAACGGTGCAGTGCGTCGCTGATGGTCATGAGGACCTCTTTTGGAGCAAGGCGCGGGCTTGAGGCTCACGCTGATACCAGGAAAATGCAAAAACCAAACCAAGGCTCCGAAAAGAAGCGTAAAAGCCCTGAAATGGGGGCTTGAAGCGCGAAACTATGGCGCTCTGCCAGCCTGTTCGGGAGATTTCGACCCAAAATGGGTTGGCCGGTGGGCATGGGTGCAACGTATCGCACCAATATAGTGCGAATTCACGCGCTTCGTTGTTTTCCAGATCCCTGCAGGCGCCGGCTGGCCGGCGATGGCGCCCTCAAGATCACCACATGATTCGGATCCCCATCGCCGGCAAGCCGGCTCCTACAGGGGGCATGCTTTATGGCGGGCAAAAAAAAGACCTCCCGAAGGAGGTCTTTTGGTCACGCCACGTTAAGCAGCACTACCGGATCAGCAGCTGTAGTACAGCTCGTATTCCAGTGGGTGTACGAAGGTGCGGACCTTGATTTCTTCTTCGCTTTTCAGGGCGATGTAGGCATCGATAAAGTCGTCGCTGAACACGCCGCCTTTGGTCAGGAACGCACGGCCCTTGTCCAGCTCTTCCAGGGCTTCTTTCAGGCTGCCGCACACTTGTGGGATTTCCTTGGCCTCTTCAGGCGGCAGGTCGTACAAGTTCTTGTCGGCGGCGTCGCCTGGGTGGATCTTGTTCTGGATGCCGTCCAGGCCAGCCATCAGCAGTGCAGCGAAGCCCAGGTACGGGTTGGCTGCTGGATCCGGGAAGCGTGCTTCGATACGACGAGCGCGAGGGCTGGACACGTAAGGAATACGGATCGAGGCAGAACGGTTGCGTGCCGAGTAGGCCAGCATGACCGGCGCTTCAAAGCCTGGGACCAGACGCTTGTAGGAGTTGGTCGATGGGTTGGTGAAGCCGTTCAGGGCCTTACCGTGCTTGATGATGCCGCCGATGAAGTACAGGGCGGTGTCGGACAGGCCGGCATAACCTTCGCCAGCGAAGGTATTCTTGCCATCTTTGGCGATGGACAGGTGAACGTGCATACCCGAACCGTTATCGCCGTACAGTGGCTTGGGCATGAAGGTCGCGGTGCGGCCGTAGGCCACAGCTACGTTGTGTACGCAGTACTTCAGGGTCTGGACTTCGTCAGCCTTGGCCACCAGGGTGTTGAACTTCACACCGATTTCGTTCTGGCCGGCAGTCGCCACTTCGTGGTGGTGAACTTCGATGACCAGGCCCATGTCTTCCATGGCGTTGCACATGGAGGTACGGATTTCGTGGTCGTGGTCGAACGGCGGAACCGGGAAGTAGCCACCTTTGACGCCCGGACGGTGGCCATGGTTGCCGCCTTCCACGTCCTGGTCGGACATCCACGAGCCCTGGTCGGAGAAAATCTTGAACATGGAGCCGGAGATGTCGGACTTGAACTTCACCTGGTCAAAGATGAAGAACTCAGGCTCCGGGCCCACGAATACAGTGTCACCGATACCGGTGGACTTCAGGTATTCCTCGGCACGCTTGGCGATCGCACGTGGGTCGCGGTCGTAGCCTTGCATGGTCGACGGCTCGATCACGTCGCAGACGATGATCAGGGTCGGTTCTTCGGTAAACGGGTCGAGTACGGCGGTGGAGTCGTCCGGCATCAGGATCATGTCGGAGGCTTCGATGCCTTTCCAGCCAGCAATGGAGGAGCCGTCGAACATTTTGCCTTCTTCGAAGAAGGCGTCATCCAGCGCGTCGCGAGCCGGCATGGTCACGTGGTGCTGAGTGCCTTTGGTGTCCGTGAAGCGCAGATCAATCCATTTAACGTCATGATCTTTGATGAGTTGAACCGACTTCGACATAGTGTCCTCCGGGTGGCTTCGGGCTTGGGTAGTGGAGTAGCCCTTAGAATGTGGGTGATGCCGGCGCGGATAGTCCGTCATGGCAACCTGCCTCACAAGAGAGCAAATTGCATGCCAGTGCCCCGACATGGGTTTTTTGCCTCAAAATCGCCCCCTATAAAGGTGCAAATCGTCAAAGCGACAAAATCCGCGCACTGCAATGTAGCGTAATTGCCTGAAAATGCACCTTTATGGTGCGCCGTGTGCGGTTTGTATATTAACTGGTCAAACCTTGAGCGATTTCCGCTATAATCCGCGCCCCCCTTTTTCGGCTGGCCCTGTGCGCGCTGTTTCCATGAAATTAATCGTTAAAGTCTTCCCCGAGATCACCATCAAGAGCCGACCGGTACGGATGCGTTTCATCCGTCAATTGGCCAAGAATATCCGCGCCGTGCTCCGCGATCTGGACCCGGCTGTGGTGGTGAACGGTGTGTGGGACAATCTCGAGCTGGAAACCCGCATCAGCGACCCTAAGGCCTTGAAAGATATGACCGAACGCCTGAGCTGCATGCCGGGCATCGCGCATTTCCTGCAGGTTGACGAGTACCCGCTGGGCGACTTCGACGACATCACCGAAAAGTGCAAGCAGCACTACGGGGCCGAGCTGGCCGGGAAGATTTTTTCCGTGCGCTGCAAGCGTGGCGGCAAGCACCCGTTCAGCTCCATGGATGTCGAAAAATACGTCGGCAGCAAGCTGCGTCGTGAGTGCGGTGCTGCCGGGATCTCGCTGAAAGACCCCGAAATCGAAGTGCGCATCGAAGTTCGCGACCAACGGTTGTTTGTGATCCACAGCCAGCACAACAGCATCGGCGGCTACCCGCTGGGTTCGCTGGAGCAGACCCTGGTCTTGATGTCCGGCGGTTTCGACTCCACGGTGGCGGCCTACCAGATCATGCGCCGCGGCCTGATGAGTCACTTCTGCTTCTTCAACCTGGGCGGGCGTGCACATGAATTGGGCGTGATGGAAGTCGCGCACTATATCTGGAAGAAGTACGGCAGTTCCCAGCGCGTGCTGTTTGTCAGCGTACCGTTCGAGGAAGTCCTGGGAGAAATTCTCGGAAAAGTCGATAACGGTCATATGGGCGTCGTATTGAAGCGTATGATGTTGCGCGCGGCGTCGAAAATCGCCGACCGCCTGCAAATCGAAGCGCTGGTGACCGGCGAGGCGATTTCCCAGGTCTCCAGCCAGACCCTGCCGAACCTGTCAGTGATCGACTGCGTGACCGACAAGTTGGTACTGCGCCCGCTGATCGCCAGCCACAAGCAGGACATCATCGACCTGGCCAACGAAATCGGCACCGCTGATTTTGCCAAGCACATGCCAGAGTATTGCGGGGTCATCTCGGTGAACCCCAAGACCCATGCCAAGCGCTACCGCGTGGAGCATGAAGAGAAAGAATTCGACATGGCGATTCTGGAGCGAGCGCTCGAGAACGCCAAACTGGTGCCAATCGATCGGGTAATCGATGAACTGGGCCAGGATGTGAAGATCGAAGAAGTCAGCGAAGCCCTGGCCGGCCAGATCGTCATCGATATCCGTCATCCGGATGCCGCTTGCGACGAGCCGCTGGAAATCGCTGGCATCGACGTGCAAACGCTGCCGTTCTATGCACTGAACGCGCGTTTCAAGGAACTGGATAACAGCCGTCAGTACCTGCTGTATTGCGACAAAGGCGTGATGAGTCGCCTGCATGCCCACCATTTGCTCAGTGAGGGGCATGCCAATGTGCGCGTTTATCGACCGAGCTAAGAGCCCGGGGCTGTTTGCCTGTGGCCTGCGTCACCGGCCCCCCGACTCTGCCGTCAAGCTGTAACGGCAAGGCCTGACTCTACTGTTAATCGCTGCCACGACCTGTCAGCACACCGAATCCTCTGATCGAGATACACAAGTGATCGAAAATCTACGTAACATCGCCATCATTGCCCACGTTGACCATGGTAAAACCACCCTGGTAGACAAACTCCTGCGTCAATCCGGCACCCTGGAGCGCAACGAGCTCAACGACGAGCGCGTGATGGACTCCAACGACCAGGAAAAAGAGCGCGGTATTACCATCCTGGCGAAAAACACCGCCATCAACTGGAACGGCTACCACATCAACATCGTGGACACCCCGGGCCACGCCGACTTCGGTGGCGAAGTTGAACGTGTAATGTCGATGGTTGACTCCGTTCTGCTGCTGGTTGATGCCCAAGACGGCCCTATGCCGCAAACCCGTTTCGTGACCAAGAAGGCGTTCGAAGCCGGCCTGCGTCCAATCGTGGTCATCAACAAGGTTGACCGTCCAGGTGCGCGTCCGGACTGGGTTCTGGACCAGATCTTCGACCTGTTCGACAACCTGGGTGCCACCGAAGAACAGTTGGACTTCAAAGTCGTCTACGCCTCGGCCCTGAACGGCATTGCCGGTCTGGACCACACCGACATGGCTGAAGACATGACCCCGCTGTACCAGTCGATCGTCGACAACGTACCAGCACCGGCTGTTGACCGTGACGGCCCGTTCCAGATGCAAATCTCGGCACTGGACTACAACAGCTTCCTGGGCATTATCGGCGTTGGTCGTATCGCTCGTGGTCGCGTCAAGCCGAACACCCCGGTTGTCGCTATCGACGCTGACGGCAAGAAGCGTAACGGCCGTATCCTGAAGCTGATGGGTCACCACGGTCTGCACCGTGTAGACGTTGAAGAAGCGGCTGCCGGCGACATCGTGTGCATCAGCGGCATGGACTCGCTGTTCATCTCCGACACCCTGTGCGACCCGATGAACGTTGAAGCGATGAAGCCGTTGACCGTCGACGAGCCAACCGTTTCCATGACCTTCCAGGTAAACGACTCGCCATTCTGCGGTAAAGAAGGCAAGTTCGTGACTTCCCGCAACATCAAGGAACGTCTGGACAAAGAGCTGCTGTACAACGTTGCATTGCGCGTTGAAGAAGGCGACTCGGCTGACAAGTTCAAGGTTTCCGGCCGTGGTGAGCTGCACCTTTCGGTACTGATCGAAACCATGCGTCGCGAAGGCTTCGAAATGGGCGTTGGCCGTCCGGAAGTGATCATCCGCGTTGTTGACGGTAACAAGCACGAACCGTTCGAAAACGTCACCATCGACACCCCTGAAGAATCCCAGGGCAAGGTCATGGAAGAGATGGGCCTGCGTAAGGGCGACCTGACCAACATGGTGCCGGATGGCAAAGGCCGTGTGCGTCTGGAATACAACATCCCTGCTCGTGGTCTGATCGGTTTCCGTAACCAGTTCCTGACCCTGACCAACGGCGCTGGCATCCTGACCTCGATCTTCGATCGCTACGACGTCATGAAGTCCGGCCAAATGTCCGGCCGCCAGAACGGCGTTCTGGTATCGGTAGAAACCGGCAAGGCGCTGACCTACTCCCTGGAAACCCTCCAGGCGCGTGGCAAGCTGTTCGTTGAGCACGGTCAAGAGATCTACAACGGCCAGATCGTTGGTCTGAACAGCCGTGACACCGACATGGGCGTCAACCCAACCAAAGGCAAGAAGCTCGACAACATGCGTGCTTCGGGTAAAGACGAAACCATCGCCCTGGTTCCACCTGTTCGCTTCACCCTGGAACAGGCCCTGGAATTCATCCAGGACGACGAGCTGTGTGAAGTGACGCCTAAGTCCATCCGTCTTCGCAAGAAGATCCTGGACGAAGGCGAGCGTACCCGCGCTGCCAAAAAGGCCAAGAACTGATACTTAGTTCCGGCTG
Source organism: Pseudomonas fluorescens (assembly GCF_000730425.1). Taxonomy (NCBI): domain Bacteria; kingdom Pseudomonadati; phylum Pseudomonadota; class Gammaproteobacteria; order Pseudomonadales; family Pseudomonadaceae; genus Pseudomonas; species Pseudomonas fluorescens. The sequence continues at coordinate 4,335,093 of NZ_CP008896.1, forward strand.
AATAAAAACGCCCCCGGTCGAAAGGCCGGGGGCGTTTTTTTATGCCTGCAATATTTGCAGTGGCTGTACCGGCCCCTTCGCGAGCAAGCCCGCTCCCACATTCATCCTGAAAAGACGCGGTCGAATGTGGGAGCGGGCTTGCTCGCGAAAGCGGTAGTTCAAGCAATAAAGAACTTGGATCAGAACTTGTCGAGGGTCTTGAACTTGGTCTCGCGTACCACTTCCTTGGGCTTGTACGCGCAATACCCCGGCCGTGGCCCGATCTTCGGGTGATTGCGGCAGGTATCCGGGCGCTTGTCATAAATAGTGCAGAAGCGCGTCTTACGATCCAGGTACAGGCAATCGTTGTTGCTCATGCGCTGCAGGGTAAAGATCTCGGACTTGGAGTTGAAACGCTCGACGATCCCTTCCTTCTGCAAACGCTTGGCGATGTTCTTTGGCGGGTCGCCACGCTCGAACTCGTCGACGATGCCAATGCGGATCAAATCCTTGATCTTCACCTCAACCGGCAGGGTGCAGCAGTTGGACGTGCAGCCGCCGCACATGTGGCTGGAGTATTTCTGCCACGTTTCGAGACGGTCGAGTTCCGCGGCGGCGATCAGTTGAGGCTTCATCAGGTTTCCAAGAGGGGCTTTGTCCGGGCGCGCGATCATACCGGGATTGGTGGTTTTTTGAACAATATTTTGCGGGTTTCGGCTCAAAGGCTGCGTCGCGGTGCAAACGGGCACGGCCCCTGCATCTAAAACCTGCATGCGTGAATGAATGAAAAAACTGCCGAACCGTCAGCCATGCCATGTGTCAGACCGTCTAGGCTCTAGGATTTCCCTTCTTCTATCTCGCCCGAGGTCGCACCGATGTCTCAGGAACCGCTTGTACGAGAAGCAGAGGTAGCCGCATTTCGCGATGCTGTCTTGACCAAACTCACTTACGCGGTGGGCAAGGATCCCGATCACGCCTTCGACCATGACTGGTTCGAGGCCATTGCCCTGGCGGCGCGCGACCATATGGTCGACCACTGGATGGACCACACCCGGCATATCTACCGGCGTGGGCAGAAACGGGTGTATTACCTGTCCCTGGAGTTCCTGATCGGTCGCCTGCTGTTTGACAGCCTGAGCAACCTCGGCCTGCTGGAGGTGGCACGCGAAGCCCTCGGTGAGTTGGGCGTGGACCTGGAGCGCATTCGCCTGCTGGAGCCCGATGCGGCTCTGGGCAACGGTGGCCTGGGGCGCCTGGCCGCGTGCTTTATGGAAAGCATGTCGACCCTGGGCATCGCCGGCCATGGCTATGGCATTCGCTACGAGCACGGGCTGTTTCGCCAGGCGATTGTCGATGGCTGGCAGCAGGAGCAGACCGAGCGCTGGCTGGATTTCGGCAACCCCTGGGAGTTCGAGCGCGCTGAGGTGATCTACCCGATCGGCTTTGGCGGCAGCGTCGAGACCGTGCTGGATGCGTCCGGCAAGTCGATCCAGGTCTGGTCGCCCAATGAAACCGTGCGTGCGGTGGCCTACGACACCCCGGTCGTCGGCTGGCGCGGAGCCAGTGTGAACACCTTGCGCCTGTGGCGTGCCCGAGCGGTGGAAGACTTGCACCTGGAGCGCTTCAACGCTGGCGACCATTTGGGCGCCGTCGCCGAAGTGGCCCGTGCCGAAAGCATCTCCAGGGTGCTTTACCCGGCCGACAGCACCGAAGCGGGGCAGGAATTGCGCCTGCGCCAGGAATACTTCTTCGTCGCAGCCTCGTTGCAAGACTTGCTGCGTCGCCACAAAAACATGCACGGCTCGGTCCTGAGCCTGGGCGAGCACGCGGCAATCCAGCTTAACGACACCCACCCGTCCATCGCCGTGGCCGAGTTGATGCGCCAATTGGTCGACCTGCACGACATCGCCTGGGATGCGGCCTGGCAGGTCACTGTCGAGACACTGTCCTACACCAACCACACCCTGCTGCCCGAAGCCTTGGAAACCTGGCCGGTAGGCCTGATGGAACGCATGCTGCCCCGGCATATGCAGATCATTTACCTGATCAACGCCCAGCACATTGATTCGCTGCGGGCCAAGGGTATTCACGACTTCGACGTGTTGCGCGCTGTCTCGCTCATCGAAGAAGACAATGGCCGCCGCGTGCGCATGGGCAACCTGGCGTTCCTCGGCTCCCATAGCGTCAACGGCGTTTCCGGCCTGCACACGCAGTTGATGCGCAGCACGGTGTTCTCCGAACTGCACAAGCTCTACCCTGACCGGATCAACAACAAGACCAACGGCATCACCTTCCGCCGCTGGCTGTTCCAGGCCAACCCCAAGCTCACCGCGATGCTGGTGGACGCCCTGGGCCCGGACATTCTCGACAATATGGAAGAGCGCCTGGTGGAGCTGGAAACCTTCGCCGAGAAAGACGCCTTTCGCAAAGCCTTCGCCGAGCAACGCCTGCACAGCAAGCGGGTGCTGGCCGATATCATCCATGAGCGCTTGGGGATTTCGGTCAACCCGGCGGCGATGTTCGATGTGCAGGTCAAGCGCATCCACGAGTACAAGCGCCAGTTGCTGAACCTGTTGCACACCGTCGCCCTGTACCAGGCCATTCGTGCCGAGCCCGAGGTGGATTGGGTGCCGCGGGTGAAGATCTTCGCCGGCAAGGCGGCGGCCAGCTATCACCAGGCCAAGCTGATCATCAAGTTGACCAACGACATTGCGCGTACGGTGAATAACGACCCGACCGTGCGTGGCTTGCTCAAGGTGGTGTTCCTGCCCAACTACAACGTCAGCCTGGCGGAGAACATCATCCCGGCGGCAGACTTGTCGGAACAGATTTCCACCGCCGGGTTCGAGGCCTCGGGCACCAGCAATATGAAGTTCGGCCTCAATGGTGCGCTGACCATCGGCACCATGGATGGTGCCAATGTCGAGATGCACGAGCGCATCGGCGGCGAGCACATGTTTATCTTCGGTCTCAGCGCCGAGCAGGTGGACGCGCGTAAACAGGCAGGTGAATTCAATGCCGCTCCTGATATCGCGGCCTCTCACCGCTTGAATGACGTGCTGCAGGCGATTCGTGGCGGGGTGTTCTCGCCGGACGATCCGGGGCGCTACGTGGGATTGATTGACTCGTTGATCTACTACGACCGCTTCCTGGTGTGCGCCGACTTTGATTCTTACTGGGACGCCCAGGCGCGGGTCGAGGCCCATTGGCATGATTCCAAGCAATGGTGGCGTTCGGCGGTGCTCAATACGGCCCGCACCGGGTGGTTCTCGTCGGACCGCACCATCCGGGAGTACGCGACCGAGATCTGGAAAGCCCTGGACTAGACGCCGAGAAATCCCGTGTAGGAACGGGCTTGTGTGGGAGCAGGAAAGCCAGCTCCCACATTGGATTTGTGTCGATATACTGAGCGCCGGTTATGCCTGCTTCGGGCTGCTTAGGGATGTCGACCATGCAATGGATGTTCATGCTCATTGGCCTGGTGCTTGGCTGGGCGCTGGATGAGTCGTTCAGTGATGCAGGCCTCGGGGCTTTACTGGGTTTGGTGATTGGCCAGGCCGTTCGTCTATCGAGCCTCGACAGTGCCATGAAGGCGCTGGAGCAACGCCTCACGGTGCTGGAGAAGCCGCCTCAAGCCGAATCGCCTGTTGCTGAGCCCGTGGCCGCGCCCGAGCTGGTCTGGGAGCTGCCCGCCGAGCTGCAACCAACCTATGCCCCCGAACCGAGCCAGCCGCTGCCCGACGACCTATGGAAGCCGGCGGCTGTTGCACGCGAAGCTGAGCCCGAAATGCCCCGCAGCCCCAACCTGATCGAACGTGCCCTCCAGGGGGCGCGTAACTGGCTGTTGGGTGGTAATACCGTGCTGCGGGTCGGCGTGGTGCTGCTGTTCCTGGGCCTGGCATTTTTGCTGCGTTATGCCACCGAGGGCATGGTGGTGCCCATCGAGTTGCGTTACGCCGGTGTCGCCGCCTGTGCCTTGGGCTTGTTGGGCCTGGGCTGGTGGTTGCGCCTGCGCCGGGGCAGCTACGCGTTAATTCTGCAAGGCACGGGCATTGCCGTGTTGTACCTGACGGTGTTCGCGGCCATGCGCCTGCACCCTTTGCTCGATCCGGGGGCGGCGCTGGGCCTGCTGGTGGCGGTGACCGTGTTCTCGGCGATCCTCGCCATTACCCAGGACGCCATCGGCCTGGCCTGCGCCGCCGCCCTCGGCGGTTTTGCCGCGCCGATCCTGGCGTCCACCGGCGAGGGCAACCCTGTCGCATTGTTCAGCTACTTCGCCCTGCTTAACGCCGGCATTCTCGCCATCGCCTGGTCCAAGGCCTGGCGTCTGCTCAATGTGATTGGCTTTGCCGGCACTTTCGGCATCGGCTTTGCCTGGGGTATTCGCTCTTACACGCCGGAACTGTTGTGGAGTATCGAGCCGTTCCTGATCCTGTTTTTCCTCATGTACCTGGCCATCGGCCTGCTGTTTGCGCGCCGCAAACTCCTGGAAACCCCCGACGCCCCGACCGATGACAGCCGTGGCGCGCTGCTGCGCTGGTCTGCGGCCAAGGGTGATTATGTCGATGGCGGCCTGTTGTTCGGCCCACCGCTTGTAGCCTTTGGCTTGCAGTTCACCCTGGTGCAACACCTGGCATTCGCTCCGGCATTCAGCGCATTGGTGCTGGGGATCATCTATATGGTCCTGGCGCGTGTACTCAGTGGCGGGCGCACCGTCTTGCTGGCAGAAACCTGCCTGGCCCTTGGCGTGATTTTCGCCAGCCTGGCGATCCCCCTGGGCCTGGATGCCCGCTGGACCGCCGCGGCCTGGGCGGTGGAGGGCGCGGGTATCTTGTGGCTCGGCCTGCGCCAGCAGCGGTGGTTGGCGCGAGCCTTTGGCTTGCTGTTGCAACTGGGCTCGGCGCTGGCCTTTCTCAGTGAGCTGGGCGTGGGCCAGCACACGCTGCTGGAGGGCGCGGCGCTGGGAGCCTTGTTGCTCGGCGTGGCGTTGTTATTCAGCTTTCACCAACTGCGCAAGGCTACACGGGAGCAGATTACCCAGTGGGAGCGCCGAGGCTTGCCGGTCCTGGCCGGCCTTGGCCTGGGCTTTGTGTATCTGCTGGCGCCGTTGCTGTTGGCCGAGCAGGGCACCGCGATCAGTTGGGCGTTGGCGGGGCTGATCACGGTGTTTGTCGGCCTGCATATCGCATCGCGCACCGTCCTGTTTTGCGCACTCGGCGTGCAGGTGTTGGCAGGGGCGTTGCTCACGCTGACGTCATGGGGTGCCGAGGAACTGTCGGCGTTTCGCCATATCGGTTTCTGGGCGCCGATGCTGGTCGGGTTGGCCGCCTTTGTCGGTGCCTGGCGTGTGCAGGGCCGCGGTCAACGGCTCAAGGTGCCCCATCTCTCCAATGGCCTGCTGGCGTGGGGCGCGGCGTGGTGGGTATTGGCACTGAACCATGAAGTGCTGCGCTTCACTCCGCCGGAGCTGCAAGCCACCTTCCTGCTGGTGGCGGCAGCGGCCAGCGCGGCACTGTGGAGGTTGCTGGCGTTGCGCCTGCGTTGGGCCGCGCTGGGAACCCTCTGCCTGTTGCTGATGCCGGCGGCGGCGCTGGTGTTGCTGGTGTCGGTGCATCGTTACTACCACCCGGCGGCCGAATGGGGCTGGCTGGCCTGGTTCGCGGTGTTCGCTGTGCATTTCATCGCGCTGCGTTATCTGGCCGGCTTGGCGGCGACAAAGGCCCTGAGCGTTGCCCATGTACTGGGCTGTTGGATGCTGATCGGCCTGTTGGCCCTGGAGTTGCGCTACGGCCTGTTGGTGCTCTCGGTGCAATACAACGCCTGGCGTTGGCTGGGCTGGGCGATTTTCCCAAGCCTGTACCTGATCGCCGTCGCTTCAGCGCGCCAATGGCCGTGGCCGGTGTCTGCTTATCCGCGCGAATACCGCCTCCTTGCCGCGCTACCGCTGGCCTTGCTGATGCTGGTGTGGTTCTGGTTGGCCAATATTTTCAGCGACGGTACCGCCCAGCCCTTGCCCTACGTGCCGTTGCTCAACCCCCTGGACATCGGCCTGCTGTTTGCGCTGCTGGGGGTGTACCTGTGGTCGCGCGGTGCAGCGCCACAACTGGGCGGGCGTACCCCACAGATTGCCCAAGGCGTCGCCGGGTTCTCGCTGTTTGCCTTTTTCACCGCGTTGGTGATGCGCACGGCGCACCATTGGGGGGGCGTGCCGTTTTATCTGGATGCGTTGCTCGATTCGATGCTGGTCCAGGCTGGGCTGTCGATTGTCTGGACCCTGATTGCCCTGGGGCTGATGATCGGCGGCCATCTGCGCCATCGTCGTGAGGTCTGGCTGGTCGGCGCAGTGCTGATTGGTGTGGTGGTCGCCAAATTGTTCCTCGTCGAGCTGAGCAACCGTGGCGGGCTGGAGCGGATTGTGTCGTTTATCGGCGTGGGCGGGCTGTTGCTGGTGGTGGGCTATTTTGCCCCGTTGCCGCCCAAACGCAGTGAGACTGGAACTCAAACCCAAGGAGCGTCGTCTTGATCGGCAAACTGAGTATTGCGCTAGTGGGCCTGTGTACCGTGTTATCGGCATGGGCCGCAGAAACCCCCGCCGACTTCACCGCCCGGGTACCGCTGGCAATCAGCGGCGAAGGCCCCTGGTATCGCCTGGAGCTGCCACTGGCGGTGCAGTTGAGTGCCCGCCAGGCCGATCTGCGTGACCTGCGGGTGTTTAACGCAGCCGGCGAGCCCCAGGCGTATGCGTGGGTGCGCCAGTCGGCTGAAAGCGCAAAACACACGACCCGGCTGAAGGGCTTTGCGCTGTATGCCGCCGACAATGCCAGCGACAGTGTGCCCGGCGTGCGCGTGCAATCGAGTGCCTCGGGCACTCTGGTACAAGTGCAGCCTTCCAGCGAGGTGCCGGCCGGCGCGCAGGTGCGCCGCGGCTGGTTGCTCGATGCCAGTGCAATCAAGGCACCGATGCAAAAATTGATCCTCGACTGGTCTGCTGAGCAGGACGGCTTCCAGCGTTTGAGCATCGAAGCCAGTGATGATTTGCAGCACTGGCGATCCTGGGGCGAAGGGCAGGTGGCGCGCCTGGCATTTGCCGACGATCGGATTGAGCAGCGTGAGGTCGCCTTGCCGGGGCAGTCGGCACGTTATCTGCGCCTGCTGTGGCAAGGCCAGGCTGCGCCCGAGTTGACGTCCATTGAAGTGCAGAGCACCAGTAGCCTGCCGGTGCCGTTGGTATGGTCCGAGCCCTTGGCCGGCAGCACCCTTGAGCCGGGACAGTACAGCTGGCAGTTGCCTGGGGTGTTGAGCATCGAGCGGGTACGCGTCGAGTTGCGCCAGCCCAACAGCCTGGCGCCGGTGGGACTTCAGGGGCGCCAGGACAGCAAGCAGGCATGGCAGCCGTTGAGCCGTGGTTTGCTCTATCGGCTGACGCAAGGCGGGCAAGAAATCACCCAGGATCAATTGCAACTGCCGGGCTATCCGGTCCGGCAGCTCAAGCTGGAGGTCGATGAGCGGGGCGGTGGCCTGGGGGCGCAGGCGCCAGCGTTGAGTTTCGCCGTGCGGGCCACGCAAGTGGTGTTCCTGGCACGGGGCGAGCCACCGTTTATCCTGGCGCTGGGCAACCCATTGGCCAAGGCCGCCAACCTGCCGTTGGCGACCTTGATTCCCGACTACCAGCCGCAGCGCCTCGCGGCGTTGGGCCAGGCCAGGGTCGATGGCACGTGGCACGCCAATGCACCTGCCGCACCCACGGTCGCAGGTTTCAACTGGCAAAAAGTTGGCCTGTGGGCCGTATTGCTGCTGGGTGTAGCGGCACTGGGGGCGATGGCCTACAGTCTGTTGCGCAAGCCGCCGGCCAAGCCCTGAGCCGGGGCTTACATGAACTCTGTCAGGCTTATCTCGTCTGATAGGAGGAAATGCGCCCCGACTCGCGCTAAACTGCGCGGGTTTTTTAGCCCCCCCCATTCTCCGGAGCCTTCCATGTCCCGCGTTACCCTGAGTCGCTATTTGATTGAGCAGACCCGCAGCAACAACACCCCTGCCGATCTGCGCTTCCTGATCGAAGTGGTGGCGCGTGCTTGCAAGGAAATCAGCCACGCCGTGTCCAAGGGCGCGCTGGGCGGTGTCCTGGGCAGCATGGGCACTGAAAACGTGCAAGGCGAAGTGCAGAAGAAGCTTGACGTGATTTCCAACGAAATCCTGCTCGAAGCCAATGAATGGGGCGGTCACCTGGCCGGCATGGCGTCCGAAGAAATGGACAACGCCTACCAGATCCCGGGCAAGTACCCCAAAGGCGCGTACCTGCTGGTATTCGACCCGCTGGACGGCTCGTCGAACATCGACATCAATGCGCCAGTCGGCACCATCTTCTCGGTACTGCGTTGCCCTAACGAATACCTGAGCCAGAACGAAGCCTTGAACGAAAAGGCCTTCCTGCAGCCAGGCACCGAGCAGGTTGCCGCCGGTTATGCCATCTACGGCCCGCAGACCATGCTGGTGCTGACCCTGGGCGATGGCGTCAAGGGCTTTACCCTGGACCGTGAAATGGGCAGCTTCGTCCTGACTCACGAAGATATTTCCATTCCTGCCTCTACCCAGGAATTCGCGATCAACATGTCCAACCAGCGCCACTGGGAAGAACCGGTCAAGCGCTACGTCAACGAGTTGATGGAAGGCGAAGAAGGCCCGCTGAAGAAAAACTTCAACATGCGCTGGGTGGCCGCGATGGTTGCCGACGTGCACCGCATCCTGACCCGTGGTGGCCTGTTCATGTACCCACGCGACAGTCGCGAGCCATCCAAGCCAGGCAAACTGCGCCTGATGTACGAAGCCAACCCGATGTCGTTCCTGGTTGAGCAGGCGGGCGGTGCGTCGACTGACGGCCACCAGCGTATCCTCGACATCCAGCCTGAAGGCCTGCACCAGCGTGTGGCGGTGTTCCTGGGCTCCAAGGAAGAAGTGGCGCGTGTGACCGGTTACCACAAGAAGGCGTAACGCCTTCTGTAGGAGCGAGCGTGCGAAAGTATTCCAGGCGCATTACTGCGTTGGCTGTACCTTTTTCGCGAGCAAGCTCGCTCCTACAGTGAACCTTGCGCGTCAGATCAAGCCCCGAAACGTTTCAGCGTTTCGGGGCTTTTTTTGTTTTTGCCTTCCGGGAACCAGACCCCCCTTTTCCCTTCTAAGCTTCTGGCAGATCCCCACTGCTGCGTGTCCCTCCAGGAGCTCTACCATGTCGTTACGCCGTCTCGCCCTCTTGTGCTTTTGCGTCCTGTTGGCCGCTTGCAGCAAGGTCACCCAGGAAAACTACCAGAAGCTCTCGGCTGGCATGGCCAAGGCCGAAGTGGAGTCGTTGCTGGGTAAGCCCACCGATTGTTCCGGCGCGCTGGGCATGTCCAGTTGCACCTGGGGCGATAAAAACAGCTTTATCAGTGTGCAGTACGCCGGTGACAAAGTTCTGATGTTTTCCGGGCAAGGCCTGAAGTAAACCGGGGCGAAAGCCTGCGGGAGAAGAAGAATGATGCGTTTCGTTTTATACCTTTGCGCCAGCCTGTTTTTGGCAGGCTGCGCCAGCCATTCTGGCGATGATCTGCAACCCAAGACTGTCGGCAGCGTCAACCTCAAGCGTTACCAGGGCACCTGGTACGAGTTGGCCCGCCTGCCCATGTACTTCCAGCGCAACTGCGCGCAATCGGAGGCCCGTTATTCCCTGTTGCCCGATGGCGACATGTCAGTGTTCAACCGCTGCCTGACCACCGAGTGGAAATGGGAAGAAGCCAAGGGCACGGCCACGCCGCAAGTACCGGGCAAGACCGACAAGCTGTGGGTCGAATTCAACAACTGGTTCACCGCATTGCTACCGGGTGTGGCCAAGGGCGATTACTGGGTGTTGTACGTCAGCGATGACTACAAGACTGCCATCGTCGGCAGCCCGAGCCGGCGCTACATGTGGCTGTTGTCGCGCACGCCGACCGTCAGTGCCGACACCCGCGAAGACCTGTTGAGCCGCGCGCGTCAGCAGGGTTACGACACCACGCGGTTGATCTGGCGTACGTCGGATAAGCAGATGGCCAAGACGTCGCAGTGATGTGAAATAGAAAGGGCGGGTTTTTTAATAAACCCGCCCTTTTTTTGCCCTCAGGTTTTTGCTGTGGTGGGACGCAGGCATTCAATGGATCGATCAACGGTGGTCTTGGCGATCTCCAGTAAATGCCATACCGCCAGCACTTTGGCCCGTTCGGGGCTGTGCAGCAGCTCTCCACAATCGAGCGCAGTCGCCGAAGCGCTATCCAGCAGGCTGGCGGTGAAGAGCAGGGCATCTTCGAAGCTCAAGTCGGAGTGAGTGCTGTGAGCATCTGGGGTCGGCAGGTAATGGTCGATGGCGCGATTGAACGCGGCGCGGTCTTTGGCAGGATCACGGGGTGGGTCGGGGACAACTTTATGCATGGCGAAGCTCCTTGTGAGAATCGGAGCCGGCCCGTCGCGACTAAACGAAGGGTGGCGGCTGTACGCAGGTTAGTCGACCGGCCACAAGGAAATCCGGCGCACCCGAGGGTGCCCTGCGCACAGCCACCATAAAACTTCATGGGACCATGCACCTTGTGATGTACCGGGCGACTAAACCCGATCACTGATGGGCAGTGACGGATCGCAGGCTAGCCATCGATTCCAACAGGCACAAGGCGGCCGGGATTGTCTCGGAAATGTCCTGCGATTTAAAGGGACGCACCTTGCTGGCCCTTTACAAACCATGACCAAACGCCAGCCCCAACCACTGTAGGCGCTGGCTTGCCAGCGATAGCGGTGGGTCAGCCAATGAATTTATTGACTGACAATCCGTCATCGCTGGCAAGCCAGCGCCTACAGTGGGATGTGGTGTTAGGACAGTAGGTCTCTGAGGACCTGTGTGAAGGCGCGGCTGCTCTCTTCCTCGCCCGCATGATGCCCATCGCGCACCACCCACTGGCCATTGACCAGCACATCGCGCACTTGCCGATCACCCCCGGCAAACAGCCAGCGGTTGAGAATCCCGTCTTCACTGGCCGTCGCCAGGTACGGATCGTTGCCGTCCAGCACCAGCCAGTCGGCGCGCTTGCCCGCTTCCAGGCGGCCAATCGGTTGCCCCAGTGCCTGGGCGCCACCGTCGAGGGCTGCGTCAAACAGGGTGCGGCCGACCATCGGCTGGTCGCTGCGATACAGCCGGTTGCGCCGCTGGTCGCGCAGGCGCTGGCCGTATTCCAGCCAGCGCAATTCCTCGACCACGCTCAATGACACATGGCTGTCCGAGCCAATCCCCATGCGCCCGCCCTGGGCCAGGAAGTCCACCGCAGGGAAAATCCCGTCGCCCAGGTTGGCTTCAGTGGTCAGGCACAGCCCGGCAATGGCTCGGCTGCTGGCCATCAGCGTCACTTCGTCGGGGTTGGCGTGGGTGGCGTGTACCAGGCACCAGCGCTGATCGACGTCGACATTGTCATACAGCCATTGCAGCGGGCGCTTGCCGCTCCAGGCCAGGCAATCATCGACTTCCTTTTGCTGTTCGGCGATATGGATATGCACCGGGCAGGCCTGGTCGCTGGCGGCCAATACTTCGCGGATCTGCTGCGGGGTGACCGCACGCAACGAGTGGAAACACAGGCCCAGTTGCTGCGCCGGTTGTGCGGCCACTATCGGTTGCAAACGCGCTTGCAGGTCCAGGTAGTTGTCGGTGCTGTTGATAAAGCGGCGCTGGCCGTCGTTCGGTGCCTGGCCACCAAAGCCCGAGTGGCTGTAAAGCACCGGCAGCAACGTCAGGCCGATCCCGCTGCTGGCTGCCGCCAGGCTGATCTGGCGTGACAGTTCGGTAGGGTCGGCGTAAGGCTGGCCGCTGAGATCGTGATGCACATAGTGGAACTCGGCGACCGAGGTGTAGCCGGCCTTGAGCATCTCGATGTACAGCTGGCGGGCGATGATCTGCAACTGCTCGGGGCTGATCTGGCCGACCATGCGGTACATCAGGTCGCGCCAGGTCCAGAAACTGTCATTGGGGTTGCCGGCGACTTCCGCCAGCCCCGCCATGGCCCGTTGAAACGCGTGGGAATGCAGGTTCGGCATGCCCGGCAACACGGGGCCTCTCAACCGCTCGGCGCCGTCTGCGCTGGCATTGGCCGTAACGTTGGCCAACAGGCCATGGGCACTGACTTCAAGACGTACATCAGTGGCCCATCCATTAGGCAGCAGCGCGCGTTCGGCAAAGAAAGCGGACATGATCAAGGCACCCCGGTCGTGTGTTTATTTGTATATACATATACAGACGTTTGCCTGCTCGGTAAACTCCGGCAATCTATGCATCTTTTCCCTCTGCAAGGATTTCCCGTGCCGACTCCGCCCGCCAAGTCCCCGCTGGCTGCCCACATGGACGAAAGTCCGGCGCCCTTGTATGCCCGCGTCAAGCAGATGATCAGCCAGCAGATTCTCAACGGCAACTGGCCGCCGCACTATCGCGTGCCGTCGGAAAGCGAGCTGGTCAGCCAGCTGGGCTTTAGCCGCATGACCATCAATCGGGCCCTGCGGGAGCTGACTGCCGAAGGGCTGCTGGTGCGCATGCAAGGCGTCGGCACGTTTGTCGCCGAGCCCAAGAGCCAGTCGGCGCTGTTCGAGGTGCATAACATTGCCGATGAGATTGCCTCCCGTGGCCATCGCCACACCTGCAAGGTCATTACCCTGGGCGAAGAAGCCGCGGGCTCGGAACGCGCCGTGGCCCTGGAAATGCGCGAAGGCGGGCGGGTGTTCCACTCGCTGATCGTGCACTACGAGAACGATATCCCGGTGCAAATCGAAGACCGCTTCGTCAACGCCTTGGTGGCGCCGCAATACCTGCAACAGGATTTCACCCTGCAAACCCCCTACGCCTATCTCAACCAGGTGGCACCGCTGACCGAGGGCGAGCATGTGGTGGAGGCGATCCTGGCCGACCCGCAGGAATGCAAGCTGTTGCAGATCGAGGCGGGTGAGCCGTGCCTGCTGATTCGCCGGCGCACCTGGTCCGGGCGCCAGCCGGTGACCGCTGCACGCCTGATCCACCCCGGCTCGCGCCACAGCCTCGAAGGACGTTTCAGCAAATGAGTGCAGTAAGGGTTTGGCGCGCTGCCGATTACGTACGCATGCCGTGGAAAAATGGCGGTGGCAGCACCGAAGAAATCACCCGCGACGCTGGCCTGGGCCTCGACGGTTTTGGCTGGCGCCTGTCGATTGCCGATATTGGCGAGTCGGGTGGGTTTTCCACGTTTGCCGGGTATCAGCGGGTGATTACCGTGATCCAGGGCGCGGGCATGGTGTTGACCGTGGACGGCGAAGAGCAGCGCGGGTTGCTGCCCCTGCAACCGTTTGCCTTCAAGGGTGAAAGCCAGGTGGCGTGCCGCTTGATCAGTGGGCCGATTCGCGATTTCAACCTGATCTATTCGCCCACGCGTTACCACGCGCGGCTGCAATGGCTGGATGGGGCGCAGCAGTTGTTCAGTACGGCGCACACCGTGCTGGTGTTCAGTGTGGCCGATGAGGTGAAGGTGCTGGGCGAAGTGCTCGGTCATCATGATTGCTTGCAGGTGGACGGTAACACCGGCCTGTTGGACATTGCAGTAACTGGCCGCTGCTGCATCATCGAACTGACCGCACGCGCTTAAAAATGTGGGAGCGGGCTTGCTCGCGAATGCGGTGTATCAGTCACCGCAAGCGTTAGCTGGCACACCGCATTCGTGAGCAAGCCCGCTCCCACATTTGGATCTTCATAGGCTACAAAATCTGTTTCCAGCCCCGCACCAAGTTGTTACCGAATGCCCCAGCATGGCGCAATGCCCTGTCTTTGTAACAACCGTCCAGCTGTTCAGATCGCTCTTGTAAGAAATTTCATCAAGCCATGAAGCCTTGATCCACGGGGCCTGTACCCGCGCTCAAAGAAAATCTTAGACACAGGCGCCCCAAGTTGGCCGCTTGATTGCATATGCTTGTATGTACAAGTAAAGGTGTGTGCATAAGAGTCGCTAGACATCCTCTTCGCACCATCGTGTTCGCGCATCGATTGCTGAGGAGTTTTTTGTGACTGACTTTTCCCAGAACAAGCCTACCAAGTACCGCGACGTTGAAATCCGCGCCGCCCGTGGCAACACGCTCACCGCCAAAAGCTGGCTGACTGAAGCGCCGCTGCGCATGCTGATGAACAACCTCGACCCACAAGTGGCCGAGAACCCGAAAGAGCTGGTGGTGTACGGCGGTATCGGTCGTGCGGCGCGTAACTGGGAGTGTTACGACCAGATCGTCGAAAGCCTCACTCACCTGAACGATGACGAAACCCTGCTGGTGCAGTCCGGCAAGCCGGTGGGCGTGTTCAAGACCCACAGCAACGCCCCGCGCGTGCTGATTGCCAACTCCAACCTGGTACCGCACTGGGCCAGTTGGGAACACTTCAACGAACTGGATGCCAAGGGCCTGGCCATGTATGGCCAGATGACCGCCGGCAGCTGGATCTACATCGGTAGCCAGGGCATCGTCCAGGGTACCTACGAAACTTTCGTCGAGGCTGGCCGCCAGCATTACGACAGCAATCTGAAAGGCCGTTGGGTCCTCACGGCCGGCCTCGGCGGCATGGGTGGCGCCCAGCCGCTGGCTGCGACCCTGGCTGGCGCGTGCTCGCTGAACATTGAATGCCAGCAGGTCAGTATCGACTTCCGCTTGAACAGCCGTTATGTCGATGAACAAGCCACCGACCTCGACGACGCCCTGGCGCGCATCGCCAAGTACACCCAGGAAGGTAAGGCCATCTCCATCGCCCTGCTGGGTAACGCGGCTGAAATTCTGCCCGAGCTGGTCAAGCGCGGCGTGCGCCCGGACATGGTCACCGACCAGACCAGCGCCCACGACCCGCTCAATGGCTACCTGCCCGCTGGCTGGACCTGGGACGAGTACCGCGCCCGCGCCAAGACCGAGCCCGCCGCCGTGATCAAGGCTGCCAAACAGTCGATGGCCGTGCACGTCAAAGCGATGCTCGCGTTCCAGAAACAAGGCATTCCGACCTTCGACTACGGCAATAACATTCGTCAGATGGCGCAAGAAGAAGGTGTGGAAAATGCCTTCGACTTCCCGGGTTTTGTGCCGGCCTATATCCGCCCGCTGTTCTGCCGTGGCATCGGCCCGTTCCGTTGGGCGGCCCTGTCGGGCGACCCGCAAGATATCTACAAGACCGACGCCAAGGTCAAAGAGCTGATCCCCGACGATGCCCACCTGCACAACTGGCTGGACATGGCCCGTGAGCGCATCAGCTTCCAGGGCCTGCCGGCGCGTATCTGCTGGGTCGGCCTGGGCCAGCGCGCCAAGCTCGGCCTGGCGTTCAACGAAATGGTGCGCAGCGGCGAGTTGTCGGCACCGGTGGTGATCGGTCGTGACCACCTCGACTCCGGCTCGGTGTCGAGCCCGAACCGCGAAACCGAATCCATGCAGGACGGTTCCGATGCCGTGTCCGACTGGCCACTGCTCAACGCCTTGCTCAACACCGCCAGCGGCGCGACCTGGGTTTCGCTGCACCACGGCGGTGGCGTGGGCATGGGCTTCTCCCAGCATTCGGGCATGGTGATCGTGTGTGACGGCACCGACGAAGCTGCCGAGCGGATTGCCCGCGTACTGCACAACGACCCGGCCACTGGGGTGATGCGCCACGCCGATGCGGGCTATCAGATCGCTATCGACTGCGCCAAGGAACAGGGCCTCAATCTCCCGATGATCAAGTAGCGCCTGGCTCGGTTCCTGTGGGAGCCGGGCTTGCCCGCGATGGCATCACTGGGGTCTGCCTGACGGACCACAGTGATGCCATCGCAGGCAAGCCAGCTCCTACATTTGACCGGCTGTGTACACAAGACCTGTTTTATCCGCATCACCGAATAACAATCCATTAGAGGTTGAACACCCATGGCTGCAAAAGACGCGCGTGCAAGCTCCACCCCGTTGATCGAAAGGCGTTCGATCGACTACATCCCGCAAGCGGAAAGACACGGTCGTCTATTTAGCCAGTTCACCCTGTGGATGGGGGCCAACCTGCAAATCACCGCGATTGTCACCGGGGCCCTGGCGGTGGTGCTGGGCGGCGACGTGTTCTGGTCGTTGATCGGTCTGTTGATCGGTCAACTGCTGGGCGGCGGCGTGATGGCGTTGCATGCAGCACAAGGGCCGAAGCTTGGCCTGCCGCAGATGATCTCCAGTCGGGTGCAGTTCGGTGTGTATGGCGCGGCGATTCCGATTGTGCTGGTGTGCTTGATGTACCTCGGTTTCACCGCAACCGGCACCGTGCTTTCCGGCCAGGCCCTGGGCCAGTTGTTTGGAGTCAGCGACAGTGTCGGCATCCTGATCTTCGCCAGCGTCATCGTGCTGGTCACGGTGCTCGGTTATCGGGTGATCCATTTCATTGGCCGTGTCGCCAGCGTCATTGGGGTGATCGCCTTTGTCTACCTGTTCAGCCGCTTGATGAGCCAGACCGACGTTGGCGCGCTCCTGCAAATCCGTCACTTCAACGGGAGCAGCTTCCTGCTGGCGGTGTCGCTCGCGGCGTCCTGGCAAATCGCCTTCGGGCCTTACGTGGCGGACTATTCCCGCTACCTGCCGCGCAAGACGTCCTCGGTGAAAACCTTTCTGGCCGCAGGCGCAGGGTCGGTCATCGGTGCTCAGGTGGCGATGATTCTCGGCGTGTTTGCCGCCGCCATGTCCAACGGGCAATTTGTCGGTAATGAAGTGGCCTACATCGTTGGCCTGGGCGGCACGGGGGCCGCGGCTGCGCTGCTGTACTTCAGCATCGCGTTTGGCAAGGTCACCATCTCCACGCTGAACTCCTACGGCAGCTTCATGTGCATTGCGACCATCGTCAGTGGTTTTCGTGGGCGCCTGGAAGTCACGCGCTTGCAGCGCCTGGTTTTCGTGCTGCTGATTGTCGGTGCTGCGACCCTGATCGCGTTGCTCGGCCAGCACGCGTTCCTCAGTGCGTTCAAGTCCTTCATTCTGTTTTTGCTGGCGTTCTTTACGCCATGGAGTGCGATCAACCTGGTGGACTACTACTGCATCACCCGTGATCGCTATGACGTGCCGGCACTGGCCGATCCGAACGGTCGCTATGGCCGCTGGAACCCGCTGGGTATCAGCGTCTATGTCTTCGGGGTGCTGGTGCAGCTGCCGTTTATCGCCACCAAGTTCTACACCGGTCCTCTGGTCGCCGCCTTGGGTGGGGTGGATATTTCCTGGATCATCGGCCTGGTACTGCCTGCCGCCCTGTATTACGTGTGCGCGAAAAAATGGCATGGCGCGATTCCCGAACGACTGATCCTGCCGGCAGAGCAGGGCGCTACACCCGTAGTTACCCCTAAAAACAATGGGCTGATTGCACAAGCCTGATGGGACGTGGACAAGGCAGGATGCCTTTTGACTGCCGTAATCCATTTCATGATTGGGAGCGTCACCTAATGAGAATGCATAAGACCCTGCTGACCACACTGTTCGCCGCAGGCCTGCTGGCAGGCGCTGGCGCCACCCAGGCGGCCGGTTGGTGCGAGTCGGGCAAGCCGGTGAAGTTCGCCGGCCTGAACTGGGAAAGCGGCATGCTGCTGACCGACGTCCTGCAAGTGGTCCTGGAGAAAGGCTACGACTGCAAAACCGATAGCCTGCCGGGCAATTCCATCACCATGGAGAACGCCCTGGGCAGCAACGATATTCAGGTCTTCGCCGAAGAGTGGGTTGGCCGTAGCGAAGTGTGGAAAAAGGCAGAAAAAGCCGGGAAAGTCGTGGGTGTCGGCGCACCCGTGGTCGGGGCCGTTGAAGGCTGGTACGTGCCGCGCTACGTGATTGAAGGCGACGCCAAGCGCAAGCTCGAAGCCAAGGCCCCGGACCTGAAGAACATTGCCGACCTGGCCAAGTACTCTGCGGTATTCAAGGACCAGGAGGAGCCATCCAAGGGGCGCTTCTACAACTGCCCGGCTGGCTGGACCTGCGAGCTGGACAACAGCGAAATGCTCAAGAGCTATGGGTTGGAAAATTCCTACACCAACTTCCGCCCAGGCACCGGCCCGGCGCTGGATGCGGCGGTGCTGTCGAGCTACAAGCGTGGCGAGCCGATCCTGTTCTACTACTGGTCGCCCACGCCGCTGATGGGCCAGGTGGACCTGGTGAAACTCGACGAAAAACCCGGCGTGGATAAAAGCGTGACCATCAAGATCGGCCTGTCCAAGACCTTCCACGAGCAGGCCCCGGAACTGGTGGCGGTGCTGGAGAAGGTCAACCTGCCGATCGACCTGCTCAACCAGAACCTGGCGCGCATGAGCAAGGAACGCATTGAGTCGTCGAAGTTGGCGAAGATTTTCCTCAAGGAACACCCGGAAGTCTGGCACACCTGGGTCAGTGAAGACGCAGCCAAGAAAATCGACGCGGCCTTGTAGGCACAGTGCTCCCGGCTACCCTGAAAAGGCAGCCGGCCACCCGGCCACACTCCACTGAATCGAGAGCACCCTATGTTTCCTGAGAGTTTTACGTTTTCCATCGCCGACTGGGTCAATGGTTGGGTCGATGGGTTGGTGACCAACTACGGCGATGTGTTCCGGCAGATTTCCGACACCTTGCTGTGGGCCATCGTCAACCTGGAAGGCCTGCTGCGCATGGCGCCCTGGTGGCTGATGCTGGCGATCGTCGGTGGCATTGCCTGGCACGCCACCCGCAAGTTAGTGACCACGGCCGTGATCGTCGGCCTGCTGTTCCTGGTGGGGGCGGTCGGCCTGTGGGACAAGCTGATGCAGACCTTGGCGCTGATGATGGTGGCCACGGTGATCTCGGTGCTGATCGGCATTCCCCTGGGCATCCTCTCGGCACGTAGCAATCGCCTGCGCTCGGTACTGATGCCGTTGCTGGACATCATGCAGACCATGCCCAGCTTCGTGTACCTGATCCCGGTATTGATGCTGTTTGGCCTGGGCAAGGTGCCGGCGATTTTCGCCACGGTGATCTACGCCGCGCCACCGCTGATTCGCCTGACCGACCTGGGCATTCGCCAGGTGGACCGTGAAGTGATGGAAGCCATCAATGCCTTCGGCGCCAACCGCTGGCAGCAACTGTTTGGCGTGCAACTGCCGCTGGCCCTGCCGAGCATCATGGCCGGGATCAACCAGACCACCATGATGGCCCTGTCGATGGTGGTGATCGCCTCGATGATCGGCGCCCGTGGCCTGGGTGAAGATGTACTGGTCGGCATCCAGACCCTTAACGTCGGGCGCGGGCTTGAAGCCGGCCTGGCGATTGTGATTCTCGCAGTGGTCATCGACCGCATTACCCAGGCCTACGGTCGTCCACGGCATGAGGCGAGCAAATGACTATTGTCAGCAAGATTGAAGTGAAAAACGTATTCAAGATTTTCGGTGCACGGGACAAAGAAGCCCTGGCTCTTATCGGCCAGGGCAAGACCAAGGACGAAGTCCTGGCGCAGACCGGTTGTGTGGTGGGGGTCAATGACCTGTCCCTGAGCATCGGCACCGGCGAGATCTTTGTGATCATGGGCCTGTCGGGTTCTGGCAAGTCCACCCTGGTGCGCCACTTCAACCGCCTGATCGACCCCACCAGCGGCGCGATCCTGGTGGACGGCGAAGACATTCTGCAACTGGATATGGGCGCCTTGCGCCAGTTCCGCCGGCACAAGATCAGCATGGTGTTCCAGAGCTTCGGCCTGCTGCCCCACAAGAGCGTGCTGGACAACGTCGCCTATGGCCTGAAAGTGCGCGGCGAAAGCAAGCAGGTGTGTGCCGAGCGCGCCTTGCACTGGATCGCAACCGTGGGCCTGAAGGGTTACGAAAACAAATACCCACACCAGCTGTCGGGTGGCATGCGCCAGCGTGTGGGCCTGGCCCGGGCCCTGGCGGCCGACACCGACATCATCCTGATGGACGAGGCGTTCAGTGCCCTCGACCCGCTGATCCGCGCCGAGATGCAGGACCAATTGCTGGAACTGCAAAAGACTCTGCACAAGACCATCGTGTTTATCACCCACGACCTGGACGAAGCCGTGCGCATCGGCAACCGCATCGCGATCCTCAAGGACGGCAAGCTGATCCAGGTCGGCACGCCGCGGGAAATTTTGCATTCGCCGGCGGATGAATATGTGGATCGGTTTGTCCAGCGGCGGGCGGCGGTGGTCTGAGCCGGGTTTTGTGGTGAGTTGGCTGGCCTCTTCGCGAGCAAGCCCGCTCCCACAGGGGAGCGCATTGCAAATGTGGCCGCGGGCTTGCCCGCGATGAGGCCGACAAGGCTGCACAAGAATTGAAGAAGGTATGAAGATGTCCCAGGCTAGAAAAATCATTATCGCCGACACGCCCCTGCGCTGGCAGGACGTGGTCGCCGTCGCCCGCTTCGGCGCCGAGCTGGAGCTGTCGGGCCAGGCCTGGGCACGCATCGACAATGCCCAGGCCATCGTGCAACGCATCGTCAGCAGCGGCGAGCGCGCCTATGGCGTCAATACCGGCCTGGGCGCCTTGTGCAACGTATCGCTCAAGGGCGAGCAATTGAGCCAGCTGTCGCGCAACACCCTGCTCAGCCATGCCTGTGGCGTCGGTGCGCCGCTGAGTGATGAACAGACCCGCGCCATCATCTGCGCGGCCATCCTCAACTACACCCAGGGTAAGTCCGGCCTGCATCCACAGGTGGTGCATTCGCTGCTGGCGCTGCTCAACCATGGCATCACCCCGCAAGTGCCGTCCCAGGGGTCGGTGGGCTACCTGACCCACATGGCCCATATCGGTATTGCCTTGCTGGGTGTGGGCAATGTCAGCTACCGCGGCCAGATCGTTGCCGCCCAGGCAGCCTTGGCCGCCGAAGGCCTGCAGCCGGTGGTACTCGGCGCCAAGGACGGCCTGTGTCTGGTCAACGGCACGCCGTGCATGAGTGGCCTGAGCTGCCTGGCCCTGGCCGATGCCCACCATTTGCTGCAATGGGCCGATGTGATCGGGGCCATGAGCTTTGAAGCACAGCGCGGCCAGATCGACGCGTTCGACGAGCAGATCATTGCCCTCAAGCCGCACCCGGGCATGCAGCAGGTCGGCAGTAACCTGCGGGCCTTGCTCGACGGCAGTGAGGTCATTGCTGCCAGCAGGGGCATTCGTACCCAGGACGCGCTGAGCATCCGTTCGATTCCCCAGGTCCACGGCGCCGCCCGCGATCAACTGGAACACGCCACCCGGCAGATCGAAACCGAACTCAACGGCGCCACCGACAACCCGTTGCTGCTGGGCACGCCGGACAACTACCGCGTGGTGTCCCAGGCCAACCCCCACGGCCAGTCCGTGGCTCTGGCGGCAGACATGCTGGCCATCGCGCTGGCCGAGATCGGCGCCATCGCCGAGCGCCGCCTCGACCGCCTGATCAACCCCCACGTCAGCGGCCTGCCGGCGTTCCTGGTGAGCAACCCCGGGGTCAACTCGGGGATGATGATTGTGCAGTACGTCGCCGCGTCCCTCTGTGGGCAGAATCGTCAACTGGCACAGCCGGCGGTCCTCGACAATTTCGTCACCTCGGGCCTGCAGGAAGACCATCTGAGCATGGGCACCAATGCCGCGCTCAAGCTGCATGCCGTGCTGGGCAACGTCACCCAGATCCTCGCCATCGAATACCTGCTGGCGGCCCAGGCCTTTGAGTTTTTGAAGGACCAAGGCTTCGGCACCGGTACCGACATTGCTTGGCGCCTGCTGCGCGAGCACGTCCCGGCCTATGAGCAGGACCGCTGGCTGGCGCCGGATATCGCGACCACCGCAACGCTGCTCAAGAACACCGATTTGCTGAATCACGCTTTACCGAATGTGCACTGAACCCTATTTCAAAAGGAGCATGAATGTGACTGCGCTAAATCTGATCCCAGGCCAACTGAGCCTTGCCCAACTGCGTGCCATCTACCAGCAGCCGGTAACCCTCAGCCTGGATGACAGCGCCACGGCGCAGATCGAAGCCAGTGTGGCCTGTGTCGAACAGATCCTCGCCGAGAACCGTACCGCCTATGGCATCAACACCGGTTTCGGCCTGCTGGCCTCGACCCGTATCGCCAGCGAAGACCTGGAAAACCTCCAGCGCTCCCTGGTGTTGTCCCATGCCGCGGGCGTTGGCGAGCCGATCAGCGATGCGCTGGTGCGTCTGGTGATGGTGCTCAAGGTCAACAGCCTGAGCCGGGGTTTTTCCGGGATTCGTCGCCAGGTGATCGACGCGTTGATCGCGCTGGTCAACGCCGAGGTTTACCCGCATATCCCGCTCAAGGGCTCGGTGGGGGCTTCCGGTGACCTGGCGCCGCTGGCCCACATGTCCCTGGTGCTGCTCGGCGAAGGCAAGGCCCGTTACAAAGGGCAATGGCTGGAGGCCACCGAAGCGCTGAAAGTTGCCGGCCTTACGCCTCTGACCCTGGCCGCCAAGGAAGGCCTGGCGCTGCTCAACGGCACCCAAGTCTCCACCGCCTACGCCCTGCGCGGTTTGTTTGAAGGTGAAGACCTGTTCGCCGCCGCCATCGCCTGTGGCGGCCTGACCGTGGAAGCGGTGCTGGGCTCGCGTTCACCGTTCGATGCACGCATTCATGCGGCCCGTGGCCAGCGTGGGCAGATCGATTCGGCGGCGGCTTATCGCGACCTGCTCGGTGACAGCAGCCAGGTGTCCCAGTCCCACCAGAACTGCGACAAGGTACAAGATCCCTACTCCCTGCGTTGCCAGCCACAAGTCATGGGCGCCTGCCTGACCCAGTTCCGCCAGGCGGCAGAGGTGCTGGTGGTCGAAGCCAACGCAGTCTCGGATAACCCGCTGGTCTTCGCCGCTGAAGGCGACGTGATCTCCGGCGGTAACTTCCACGCTGAACCGGTGGCGATGGCCGCTGACAACATGGCCCTGGCCATCGCCGAAATTGGCTCTCTGAGCGAGCGCCGCATCTCGTTGATGATGGACAAGCACATGTCGCAACTGCCGCCGTTCCTGGTAGGCAATGGCGGGGTGAACTCCGGTTTCATGATTGCCCAGGTGACGGCAGCGGCGTTGGCCAGCGAGAACAAGGCGCTGTCCCATCCCCATAGCGTCGACAGCCTGCCTACGTCGGCCAACCAGGAAGATCACGTGTCCATGGCCCCAGCTGCCGGTAAGCGCTTGTGGGAAATGGCTGAAAACACCCGTGGCATTCTCGCGGTGGAATGGCTGGCCGCGTGCCAGGGCCTGGACCTGCGCGATGGCCTGAAAACCTCGCCGAAGCTGGAACAGGCCCGTGGCATCCTGCGCGCCAAAGTAGGGTTCTATGACAAGGACCGCTTCTTCGCCCCGGACATCAACGCCGCCAGCGAACTGTTGGCCAGCCGCTGCCTGAACGAGCTGGTACCCGCCAAGCTGCTGCCAAGCCTCTAAACACTCCCCCGATCCCGTGTGGGAGCTGCCTCGCCAAGGCTCGACAGCTCCCACAGGTGATCGTCCATAGGTTCGGATTCTCTCTGGATAACAATAATTAGGGACGAGAAATGCACCAGCAAGCACAAGGTTTGAAACGCGGACTGACCGCCCGCCATATTCGCTTCATGGCACTGGGGTCGGCGATCGGCACCGGGTTGTTCTACGGCTCTGCCTCGGCTATCCAGATGGCGGGCCCGGCGGTGTTGCTGGCCTACCTGATCGGTGGCGCCGCTGTGTTCATGGTCATGCGCGCCCTCGGCGAAATGGCCGTGCACAATCCGGTGTCCGGTTCCTTTGGCCAGTACGCCAGCACCTACCTGGGGCCGATGGCCGGTTTTATCCTCGGCTGGACCTATGCCTTCGAGATGATCATCGTCTGCCTGGCCGACGTCACCGCCTTCGGCATCTATATGGGCTTCTGGTTTCCCGAGGTCGCACGCTGGGTCTGGGTGCTCGGCATTGTCCTGCTGATCGGCGGGCTGAACCTGTGCAACGTCAAGGTGTTTGGCGAAATGGAGTTCTGGCTGTCGCTGCTCAAGGTCGGCGCGATTGTCGCGATGATCCTCGGTGGCTTCGGCATCATGCTGTTCGGCGTGCATTCGGCCGGTGATGCGCCCGCCAGTGGGTTGAGTAACCTGTGGGCCCATGGCGGCTTCATGCCCAATGGCGTGGGTGGCTTGATCGCCTCGTTTGCGGTGGTGATGTTTGCCTTTGGCGGCATCGAAATCATCGGCATCACGGCCGGTGAAGCCAAGGACCCGCAACGGGTGATCCCCAAGGCGATCAATGCGGTGCCACTGCGCATCCTGCTGTTCTACGTGCTGACCCTGTTTGTGCTGATGGCCATCTATCCATGGCCGCAGATCGGCAGCCAGGGCAGCCCGTTCGTACAGATCTTCAGCAACCTGGGGATTGGCTCGGCGGCGACCATTCTCAATATTGTGGTGATCTCGGCGGCAGTCTCGGCCATCAACAGTGACATCTTCGGCGCAGGCCGCATGATGTACGGCCTGGCCCAGCAAGGGCAGGCGCCCAGGGGCTTTGCGCAACTGTCGCGTCATGGCGTGCCGTGGATGACCGTGGTGGTGATGGGCGCCGCGCTGCTGGGCGGCGTGGTGTTGAACTACCTGATCCCGGAAAACGTATTCCTGGTGATTGCCTCGATTGCCACGTTCGCCACCGTGTGGGTCTGGCTGATGATCCTGGTCACGCAGGTGGCGATGCGCCGCTCGATGAGCAAGGAACAGATCGCCGAACTGAAATTCCCGGTACCGTTCTGGCCCTATGCGCCGGCGGCGGCCATTGTCTTCATGCTGTTTATTTTTGGCGTACTGGGCTATTTCCCGGACACCCAGGCGGCGCTATTGGTGGGGGCGGCGTGGATTGTGCTGCTGGTCGTCGCCTACCTGCTGTGGGTCAAGCCGGCAGCCGGGCAAGCGGCCAAGGTCCATTACGACCCGGCTTTGTCTCATCGATAATTTAGGGAGGCGTTGATGAAAACGCTTTGGCAACACTGCCACATCGCAACCATGGCCCGGGGCGAGTACTCGATCATCGAGGATGGCGCCATCGTCACGGCCGGTACGCTGATCGAGTGGATCGGCCCCCGGGCCGAGCTGCCGGCTGGCGACTACGCGCAGACCCATGACCTGCAAGGTGCGTGGGTCACGCCGGGATTGATCGACTGCCACACCCATACGGTGTTTGGCGGCAACCGCAGCGGTGAATTCGAGCAGCGCTTGCAGGGCGTGAGCTACGCCGAGATCGCCGCGGCCGGTGGTGGCATTGCCAGCACTGTGCGTGCCACCCGCGCGGCGACCGAGGACGAGCTGTTCGACAGCAGCCGCAAGCGCCTGCGCAGTTTGCTGCGCGATGGTGTGACCACGGTAGAGATCAAGTCCGGCTACGGCCTGGACCTGGCCAACGAGCGCAAGATGCTGCGGGTGGCCCGGCGCCTGGGCCAGGAGTTGCCGGTCAGCGTGCGCGCCACGTGCCTGGCGGCCCATGCGTTGCCGCCGGAGTACAAGGACCGCGCCGACGACTACATCGAACATATCTGCAATGAGATGCTGCCAGCCCTGGCCGCTGAAGGGTTGGTGGATGCCGTGGATGCGTTCTGCGAATACCTGGCGTTTTCCACCGAGCAGGTCGAGCGTGTGTTCAAGGTCGCCCAGCGTTTGGGCTTGCCGGTAAAACTGCACGCCGAGCAATTGTCGTCCCTGCACGGCTCCAGCCTCGCCGCGCGGTATCAGGCATTGTCGGCGGATCATCTGGAATTCATGACCGAAGAAGATGCCATCGCCATGGCCGCCTCCGGCACTGTCGCCGTGCTATTGCCGGGGGCGTTCTACTTCCTGCGTGAAACCCAATTGCCACCGATGGACGCCTTGCGCAAGCACGGGGTGAAGATCGCCATCGCCAGCGACCTCAACCCCGGTACCTCGCCCGCCTTGTCACTACGGCTGATGTTGAACATGGCCTGCACGCTGTTTCGCATGACCCCGGAAGAAGCCCTGGCCGGCGCCACCCGGCATGCCGCCACGGCGCTGGGCATGGGCGACACCCACGGTTCGCTGGAAGTGGGCAAGATTGCGGATTTTGTCGCCTGGCAGATCGATCGCCCTGCCGACCTGGCCTACTGGCTGGGCGGCGAGCTGGATAAACGCGTCGTGCGCCATGGCGTCGACGCCACTGTGTAAGGAGTCGTGTTGTGGATAAGGTTCTGAATTTCAAACAAGGCCGCGTGCCACTGCTGGTCAGCATGCCCCACGCCGGCCTGCGCCTGACGCCTGCGGTCGAGTCGGGCCTGATCCCTGAGGCGCAAAGCCTGCCGGATACCGACTGGCATATCCCCACGCTGTACGATTTTGCCCAGGAGTTGGGGGCCAGCACCCTGGCGGCCGAGTATTCGCGGTTTGTCATCGACCTCAATCGGCCCTCGGACGATAAGCCGTTGTATGCCGGTGCGACCACGGGCCTTTATCCCGCAACGCTGTTTGACGGCGTGTCGCTGTTTCGTGAGGGGCTGGAACCGTCGAAGGCGGAGCGGGCAACCTATCTGGAGCAGATCTGGACCCCGTACCACCGCACCCTGCAAGAGGAACTGGCGCGACTCAAGGCCGAGTTCGGCTATGCGCTGCTGTTCGACGCCCACTCCATCCGCTCGGTGATCCCCCATCTGTTCGACGGCAAGCTGCCGGACTTCAATCTCGGCACTTTCAACGGCGCCTCCTGCGACCCGCAACTGGCCAGCCAGCTGGAAGCGATCTGCGCGGCGCACCCGCAGTACAGCCATGTACTGAACGGGCGTTTCAAGGGCGGGCACATCACCCGGCACTATGGCAACCCGGCCGAGCATATCCATGCGGTACAACTGGAGCTTGGGCAGTGTACGTATATGGAGGAGTTCGAGCCGTTCAGGTATCGGCAGGATTTGGCCGAGCCGACGCGGGTGGTGTTGAAGCAGTTGTTGCAAGGATTCCTGGCCTGGGGCCAGAAGCACTACACCTGAGCCAACGAAGATCAACCTGTGGGAGCGGGCAAGCCCGCTCCTACATGTGGTTGCGTGAATCTTCCTGGCGGATGGCTGACACAGATCCAAGCCCTCAAGAACATGCTCATTGCACAATTCGGGTTTATGATGCCAGACGGCAAAATAATAGACGTCCCCCCAGGGATGGAACCGACCCTTACGGAGCGCGCAATGCAGACTTTGTACCCGCAGATCAAACCCTACGCCCGGCACGATCTGGCCGTCGATGAAACCCATACGCTGTATGTCGACGAAAGCGGTTCCCCGCAAGGTTTGCCCGTTGTCTTCATCCATGGTGGCCCCGGCGCCGGCTGTGACGCCAACAGCCGCTGCTATTTCGATCCCAATCTGTACCGCATCGTCACCTTTGACCAGCGCGGTTGTGGGCGTTCCACCCCACGGGCCAACCTGGAAAACAACACCACGTGGGATCTGGTCGCCGACCTTGAGCGGATCCGTGAGCATCTGGGCATCGAGAAGTGGGTGTTGTTCGGCGGCTCCTGGGGCTCGACCCTGGCCCTGGCCTATGCACAGACTCACCCCGAGCGCGTGCATGGCCTGATCGTGCGCGGCATTTTCCTGGCGCGCCCCCAGGATATCCAGTGGTTCTACCAGGCCGGTGCGAGCCGCCTGTTCCCGGATTACTGGCAGGACTACATTGCGCCGATCCCTGTGGAAGAGCGTCACGACATGATCAGCGCCTACCACAAGCGCCTGACCGGCAACGACCAGATCGCCCAGATGCATGCCGCCAAGGCCTGGTCCACCTGGGAAGGCCGCATGCTGGGCCTGTGCCCCAACCCACAGTTGATCGACCGCTTCTCCGAGCCCCAGCGTGCCTTGTCCATTGCACGCATCGAGTGCCACTACTTCACCCATAACTCCTTCCTGGAGCCCGGCCAACTGATTCGCGACATGCACAAGATTGCCCATCTGCCTGGCGTCATCATCCATGGCCGCTACGATATGATCTGCCCGCTGGATAACGCCTGGGAGCTGCATCAAGCTTGGCCGAACAGCGAATTGCAGGTGATCCGCGAGGCGGGGCATTCTGCTGCCGAACCTGGAATCACCGATGCGTTGGTGCGTGCAACGAACGAGATGGCACGGCGCCTGCTTGATCTGCCACCTGAAGAAGCATGAAAGGCCTTTTGCAGCGGGTGCGTGGCGCCCGGGTCGAGGTGGCGGGGGAAGTGGTTGGCGCGATAGACCAGGGTTTGCTGGTGCTGGTGGCCGTCGAACCTTCAGATACAGCCGCCAGTGCCGACAAGCTGTTGCATAAGCTGCTTAACTATCGGGTGTTCAGCGACGACGAGGGCAAGATGAACTTGTCGTTGAAGGACATTGGCGGCGGTTTGCTGCTGGTATCCCAATTCACGCTGGCCGCCGATACCAAGAGTGGCCTGCGTCCCAGCTTCTCCACAGCGGCTGCTCCGGCGTTGGGCGAGGCGCTTTTCGCGCACTTGCTGCTACAAGCGCAACAATTGCATGGCACGGTGGCGTCGGGGCGTTTTGGCGCGGATATGCAGGTGCATTTGGTCAATGACGGGCCGGTCACCTTCCTTTTGCAGACCTGATTGTATGAAAAACGACTTTTAATGCGCAAAAACGCAGGTTTTCGCTACAAATACTTCGCTGCCCCTGCTGCGTTATCTCACGGGCTACTAGATAATCGCGCGCTACGGGGATCAGCGTAAATTGATCCATTTTTGACTTAGGTAGAGACTTGTCCGCTCGCCCATGGGGAATCATTTAGCCCCATCGGAGTCGGAACAATGCTCGCCAACCTGGCATATAGATAGCTGGCCGTTGGTTTTTTGATCTGTTTTCGGCGAGGGTTGCTCGTGATTGTTAGTCCCTGTAATGCACCAAAATTGTCTGCCAAACGGTTACGAAACGCACTGGTGACGGGCTCTGCCCTGTTTTGCCTGTTCGGCGCGGGTCAACTGTGGGCATTCAGTCTGGATGATGTGTCGGCCAAGGCAAAAGAGCTGGCCGGGCAGAAATACGAAGCCCCGCGCAGCAATCTGCCGAACGAATTCCGCGAAATGAAGTTCGCTGACTACCAGAAAATTCGTTTCCGCAATGAAAAAGCCGAGTGGGCCGATCAGAAAACCCCGTTCAAGCTGTCCTTCTATCACCAGGGCATGCACTTCGATACGCCGGTGAAGATCAACGAAGTCACGGCGACCGACGTCAAGGAAATCAAGTACGACCCGACGCGTTTCGATTTCGGCGACGTCAAGTTTGATCCCAAAGCCACCGATCAGTTGGGTTATGCCGGCTTTCGTGTGCTGTACCCGATCAACAAGGACGACAAGCAAGACGAAATCATGACCATGCTCGGCGCCAGCTATTTCCGCGTCGTGGGCAAGGATCAGGTCTACGGCCTGTCCGCCCGTGGCATGGCGATCGATACTGCGTTGCCGTCCGGCGAAGAGTTCCCGCGTTTCACCGAGTTCTGGATCGAGCGTCCAAAGCCGGGCGACAAGCACCTGGTGATCTTTGCCCTGCTGGACTCGCCACGGGCCACCGGCGCGTATCGCCTGATCCTGCGCCCGGGCACCGACACCATTGTTGACGTCAAGTCGCAGATGTTCCTGCGCGACAGGGTCAGCAAACTGGGCGTGGCCCCGTTGACCAGCATGTTCCTGTTCGGCGCGAACCAGCCGTCCAAGGTCCTCAACTACCGCCGTGAACTGCACGATTCCAGCGGTCTGTCGATCCATGCCGGTAACGGCGAGTGGATCTGGCGCCCGCTGAACAACCCCAAACACCTGTCGGTCAGCAACTTCTCGGTAGAAAACCCGCGTGGTTTCGGCCTGTTGCAACGCGGTCGCAACTTCAGCCAGTACGAAGACCTCGACGACAACTACGACAAGCGTCCAAGCGCCTGGATCGAGCCTGAAGGCGACTGGGGCAAGGGTTCGGTCGATCTGGTAGAGATTCCGACCGCCGATGAAACCAACGACAACATCGTTGCGTTCTGGAGCCCGGCCGAACTGCCCAAGCCGGGTGAGCCGCTCAACGTGGCCTACCGTCTGCACTGGACCCTGAACGACGCGCCGTTCCACTCGCCAGAGAGCGCCTGGGTCAAGCAGACCCTGCGTTCTACCGGTGACGTGAAACAATCGAACCTGATCCGCCAACCAGATGGCAGCGTGGCCTACCTGGTGGACTTCGAGGGCCCCTCCCTCAAGGCCCTCAAGCCAGATGCGGCAGTGCGCAGCCAGGTCAGCGTCGGTGAAAACGGCGAAATCGTGGAAAACAGCGTGCGCTACAACCCGCACACCAAAGGCTGGCGTTTGACCCTGCGCTTGAAGATCAAGGATGCAGGCAAGCCGACCGAAATGCGTGCGGCCCTGGTCCAGGACATCGTCAAGGCCGAGCCAGAGCAGGCTTCCACCCAGGTTCTGAAGGCTGACAAGGTCTTGGCCAAGCAGCACGAAAAACAGGCCAAGAAAGACGCCAAGGATAAGCAAGACAAGCAGCCAGAAGCTGCCCCAGCCACCCCGGAACCGGTCAAGACAGAGCAAGTCCTGACCGAAACCTGGAGCAATCAGTTGCCTGCCGATGAGTAACTCTCAAGTCCAGCCAGAGACGCTTGCCGAGTACCTGGCGCACCTTCCGATGACTGATGAGCAGCGCGCCGAACTGGCGGGCTGCAAGTCCTTCTCCGAGCTGCACGAGCGCTTGTCGTCGTCGACCTTTGATGCACCGGTGGACGCCGCGCAGGCGTCGGTTGGTCGTCGGTTGACCCTTAGCACTGCCGAAGAACTGCAAGAAGCCGAAATGCTGGTGCTCGATGCCAGCGGTCGGGTTTGCCTGAAGGCTACGCCGCCGATCCGTCGGACCAAGGTGGTGCCCGAACCTTGGCGTACCAATATCCTGGTGCGCGGCTGGCGCCGGTTGACCGGTCGCAGCAACCCGCCGGAACCGAAAAAAGACGAGCGCGTGCTGCCCGCTGCCCGCTGGCGCACCGTCGGTTCGATCCGCCGCTATATCCTGCTGGTGCTGATGCTTGGCCAGACGATTGTGGCGGGCTGGTACATGAAAGGCATCATGCCGTACCAGGGTTGGTCCTTCGTCGACTTTGACGAGATCCGCAACCAGACCTTGCTGCAAACAGCCACCCAGGTGCTGCCGTACGCCCTGCAAACCAGCATCCTGATCATGTTCGGGATTCTGTTCTGCTGGGTCTCGGCGGGTTTCTGGACCGCGTTGATGGGCTTCCTCGAATTGCTCACCGGCCACGACAAATACCGCATTTCCGGTAAAAGCGCAGGCGACGAGCCGATCCCCAAGGATGCCCGCACTGCGTTGGTCATGCCGATCTGCAACGAAGACGTACCGCGGGTGTTTGCCGGTTTGCGTGCGACCTTCGAGTCGGTGGCCGCTACCGGTGACCTGGATCGTTTCGACTTCTTCGTGCTCAGCGACAGTAACGACGCCGATATTTGCATCGCCGAGCAGCAGGCCTGGCTTGACGTCTGCCGCGAGGCCGGTGGCTTTGGCAAGATTTTCTATCGCCGCCGTCGCCGCCGCGTCAAACGCAAAAGCGGTAACCTTGACGACTTCTGCCGTCGCTGGGGCGGTGACTACAAGTACATGGTGGTCCTCGACGCCGACAGCGTGATGAGCGGCGAAT
The DNA here is from genome assembly GCF_000730425.1 of Pseudomonas fluorescens. Lineage (NCBI taxonomy): Bacteria > Pseudomonadati > Pseudomonadota > Gammaproteobacteria > Pseudomonadales > Pseudomonadaceae > Pseudomonas > Pseudomonas fluorescens. Next base: position 4,366,688 of record NZ_CP008896.1, read on the forward strand.
GCCTGACCAGCCTGGTACGCCTGATGGAAGCCACGCCGGACGCCGGGATCATCCAGACCGCGCCACGTGCATCGGGCATGGACACCCTGTATGCGCGCATGCAGCAGTTCGCCACCCGCGTCTACGGTCCGCTGTTCACCGCGGGCCTGCACTTCTGGCAGTTGGGCGAATCCCACTATTGGGGCCACAACGCGATCATCCGCATGAAGCCGTTTATCGAGCACTGCGCCCTGGCGCCATTGCCCGGCAAAGGCGCGTTCGCCGGTTCCATCCTGTCCCACGACTTTGTTGAAGCCGCGCTGATGCGTCGTGCCGGCTGGGGTGTGTGGATTGCCTATGACCTGCCGGGCAGCTACGAAGAACTGCCGCCGAACCTGCTGGACGAACTCAAGCGTGACCGTCGCTGGTGCCACGGTAACCTGATGAACTTCCGCCTGTTCCTGGTCAAGGGCATGCACCCGGTACACCGTGCGGTGTTCCTCACCGGTGTGATGTCGTACCTGTCGGCGCCGTTGTGGTTCCTGTTCCTGGTGCTGTCCACGGCCCTGCTGGCGGTCAACACGCTGATGGAGCCACAGTACTTCATGGCGCCGCGCCAGTTGTACCCGCTGTGGCCGCAATGGCACCCGGACAAGGCCGTGGCACTGTTCTCCACCACGATTGTGCTGCTGTTCCTGCCCAAGCTGCTGAGCATCATCCTGATCTGGGCCAAGGGCGCGAAAGAGTTCGGTGGCAAGTTCAAGGTGACCTTGTCGATGCTGCTGGAGATGCTGTTCTCCATGCTGCTGGCGCCGGTGCGGATGATTTTCCACACCCGCTTCGTACTCGCCGCGTTCCTCGGCTGGGCCGCGACCTGGAACTCGCCGCAACGTGACGACGATTCCACGCCATGGAGCGAGGCGGTCAAGCGCCACGGGCCGCAGACCCTGCTGGGCTTCTTCTGGGCGCTGCTGGTGGTGTGGTTGAACCCCAGCTTCCTGTGGTGGCTGGTGCCGATCGTCGGTTCACTGATGCTGTCGATCCCGGTGTCGGTGATTTCCAGCCGGGTCAAGCTGGGTCTCAAGTCCCGCGACGAAAGCCTGTTCCTGATCCCTGAGGAATACAATCCGCCGCAGGCGCTGCTGTCGACCGACCGCTACACCCACGAAAACCGTTGGCATGCACTTAATGACGGGTTTGTGCGGGCCGTGGTCGACCCGCAGCAGAATGCCCTGGCTTGTGCCCTGGCAACCTCCCGCCATGGCCAGGCTGAGCCGATCGAGTGGCTGCGTACCGATCGCGTGCGGCATGCGTTGAAAGTCGGCCCGGCGGGCCTGAACAACAACGAACGCGTGGCCTTGCTCAGCGACCCTGTGGCCCTGGCGCGCTTGCATGAGCAGGTCTGGAGCGAAGGGCATGCCGAATGGCTTGGCGCCTGGCGTGAATCGGTCAACTCTGACCCCCATGCGCCGTTGCTGCCGCTCCAACCGCTGTCACCCCAGGCTCAACCGGCCTGATTCAGACGCCCCCGAGACCTGTCTCGGGGGCGCTTGATACGCCCTTCCTACAGCGCCTGTCTCTTCTGGGCTGGCCTTCTAACTTCGATACAAAAGACCCTGGCTCAAGGCGTATTGCCGTGCCTGCCAGTGGGTTAGGATCGCCCCCCAAATCTGAACTGACCGCCTCTGGTTTGCGCTAACGCCGCAACGCCCGGTGTGCGGCTGCTTAATGAAAAAGGGGCTTTTCATGATCAAGGGTTATTGGTCGATGCTGTTGCTGGGCATATTCGCATGGGTGCATGTGCAGATGGCACAGGCAGGCGCCATCGATGAGGCCGTGCGGCGCGGGGCACTGAAAGTAGGGACCGATCCCAACTACGTGCCCTTTGAAATGACCGACAAACACGGGCGTGTCATTGGCTTTGAAGCCGACCTGCTGGAAGAAATGAGCAAAGCCCTGGGGGTGACGCTGGAATGGATCCCGGTGGCCTACAACGAACTGATCCCGGGCCTGCTGGCCGGCCGGTTCGACATGATCGGCAGCGGCATGACCGTGACCCAGGAGCGCAACCTGCAGCTCAACTTCAGTGATTCATTCATCATTGTCGGTCAGACTGTCCTGCTCCACCCGCGCCTGGCCGGCAAGGTCAGCAGCGTTGAAGACTTGAACGAAGCCGGCTATCGGATCGCCGCAACGGAAGGCACTACGGGCGAAGCAGCAGCGCGGCGCTTCCTGGGGGCTGCACAGCTGCGCAGCTTTGCCACGGCAGAGGAAGGCGTACGCCAGGTGGTCAGCGGTGAGGTAGATGCGTTTATCCATGATGCGCCCTATAACCTGATCGCCCTGGCCAAGCCGCAAAACCGTGAGCTGCTGGCCCTGGAGCAGCCCTTCACCTATGAGCCCCTGGCGTTCGGGGTGCAGAAGGGCGATTACGACAGCCTGAACTGGATCAACCACTTCCTCAATCAGATTGCCCAGGACGGCACCTACGATCGGCTGCATGACAAGTGGTTCCGGGACACGGACTGGCTCTCGGAGATCGAATGATGGTCACAACTGCTTACATAACTCGTTGGCGCGGACCCTGCGTGGCAAGCCGTCTAACAGCGCTTTTCTCTGGGGTTATGTGGGGTTTTTCTGTCATATCCGCCAACAAATGCCGGCTAGACCTTTGTGCCGGTGGGCGAGTGGGTTAGCATCGCTCCCCGAAGAAATAGTGCAGCCTTGCAAAGGCCTGCATCAAAATAAAATGAGTCAGGGGACTTGGTGATGAAAAAGTATCTTTCGATGCTGATGCTCGGCGTGACGGCCCTGCTGGCAGTCAATACGGCCCAGGCCGGGGCGATTGACGAAGCGGTCAAGCGCGGCACCTTGAAAGTCGGTATGGACCCGACCTATATGCCGTTCGAGATGACCAACAAGCGCGGCGAAATCATTGGTTTCGAAGTCGACCTGCTCAAGGCGATGGCCAAGTCCATGGGCGTCAAGCTGGAGCTGGTCTCCACCGGCTACGACGGCATTATCCCGGCTTTCCTCACCGGCAAGTTCGACATGATCGGCAGCGGCATGACTCTGACCCAGGAGCGCAACCTGCGCCTGAACTTCAGCGAACCGTTCATCGTAGTTGGCCAGACCCTGCTGATTCGCAAGGAGCTGGAAGGCACCATCAAGTCCTACAAAGACTTGAATGACGAGAAATACCGCCTGACCTCCAAGCTCGGCACTACCGGCGAGATGGTGGCCAAGAAACTGATCTCCAAGGCCAAGTACCACGGCTACGACAACGAGCAGGAAGGTGTGCTTGATGTGGTCAACGGCAAGGCCGACGCCTTTGTCTACGACGCGCCGTACAACGTGGTTGCCGAGAAAAAAGTCGGCAATGGCAAGCTGGTGTACCTCGAAGAACCCTTCACCTACGAGCCTTTGGCATTCGGCCTGAAGAAGGGCGACTACGACAGCATCAACTTTATCAACAACTTCCTGCACCAGATCCGTAACGACGGCACCTACGATCGCATCCATGACAAGTGGTTCAAGAGCTCCGAGTGGCTCAAGGACATGGAATAAGCCAGACACCGCGTCGCGCCCATCGCAGGCAAGCCCGCTCCCACATTTAACGGTGTTCACAAAAAATGTGGGAGCGGGCTTGCCCGTGATGGCGGCCTGACAGCCGATACACATCCCGGAACCTGCAATGAAACAGAAAAAAGCCCAATGGCCCTGGCACCTGCTGACGGTGCTGGTGCTGGTCGGCATGGCCGGCGCGTTGTACTACGCTACCTCGCTGATGTCCTACGAATGGCGCTGGAACCGCGTGCCGCAATACTTCGCCTACCAGGCTGAAGAGTCCAAGCGGGCGGCGGACATTTCCACGGTGGTCGAGTTGGTGCGCAAGGGCGACGTGGCTGAAGTCACCCTGCGCAATGACGCGGGCGCCGAGCAGCACCTGACGGTGGCCGAAAACAGCCTGCAAGTGGCCCGTGGCGATGATGTGGCCGAAGGCGATGTGATCGGTGTAACCCGGCATTGGGCACTGGGCCCTTTGATGTGGGGCTTGTGGACCACCCTGTGGTTGTCCCTGGTCTCGGGGGTACTGGGCCTGTTTATCGGCCTGGCGACAGGCCTGTGTCGTTTGTCGAGTAACCCGACTTTGCGTGATCTGTCGACGATCTACGTCGAACTGGTACGCGGTACGCCGCTACTGGTGCAGATCTTCATCTTCTATTTCTTTATCGGCACGGTCCTGAACCTGTCCCGTGAGTTCGCAGGTATCGCTGCGCTGTCGCTGTTTACCGGGGCTTATGTGGCCGAAATTGTGCGCGCCGGTGTGCAGTCGATTGCCCGTGGCCAAGGCGAAGCTGCCCGGTCCCTGGGCTTGAGTGCCAGCCAGTCGATGCGCCACGTGGTATTGCCGCAGGCCTTCAAACGCGTACTGCCGCCGTTGGCCGGGCAATTTATCAGCCTGGTCAAGGACACTTCGCTGGTCTCGGTGATCGCCATTACCGAGCTGCTCAAGAGTGGCCGTGAAGTCATCACCACCTCGTTCTCGCCGTTTGAAATCCTGTTCTGTGTCGCAGGCCTGTACCTGCTGATCAACCTGCCGCTGTCGAAAATGGCCAGCCGGCTTGAGCGGAGGCTCGCCCAAAGTGATTGAAGTCCGCGATCTGGTAAAAGTCTTCGACACCCGTGGGCATGTGGTCCGCGCGGTGGATCACGTCACCACCCAGGTGGCCAAGGGCGAAGTGCTGGTAGTGATCGGTCCGTCCGGTTCCGGCAAGTCGACATTCCTGCGCTGCCTCAATGGCCTGGAAGCGTTCGATTCGGGCTCGGTGAGCATCGATGGCCTGCAACTGGCCGACCCCAAGACTGATGTAAACGCCTATCGTCGTGAAGTCGGCATGGTGTTCCAGCACTTCAACCTGTTCCCGCACATGACCGTGCTGGAGAACCTGTGCCTGGCACAGAAAGTCGTGCGCAAGCGCGGCAAGAAAGAGCGTGAGGCCAAGGCCCTGGCGTTGCTGGAGAAGGTCGGCATTGCACAGAAAGCCAATGAGTTCCCCTCGCGGCTTTCCGGTGGCCAGCAGCAACGTGTGGCGATTGCCCGGGCGTTGGCGATGGAGCCTAAGGTCATGCTGTTTGACGAGCCTACCTCGGCGCTGGACCCGGAAATGGTTGGTGAGGTGCTGGACGTCATGAAGACCCTGGCCCTGGAAGGGATGACCATGGTCTGCGTCACCCACGAAATGGGCTTTGCCCGGGAAGTGGCGGATCGGGTGTTGTTCTTCGATCACGGCAAACTGCTGGAAGATGCTGCGCCCGCGCAGTTCTTCGATGCGCCGAAGGACCCGCGGGCACAGGCGTTTTTGCGTCAGGTTCTGTAAGTGGCATGGGCAGGTTCATACCTTGAACTTGCCCACGCACTGCTGAAGATTGGTTCCCAATCGCGCCAATTCAATACTTGCCGTCGCCGTCTGTTCACTGGCCGTGGCGGTTTGTTCCGATACATCGCGGACTTTCAACACGCTGCGATTGATTTCCTCGGCCACCGCACTTTGTTGTTCGGCGGCGGCGGCGATCTGTGGATTCATTTCCTGGATGACCAGCACGGTGCGCGCGATTTCCGTCAGGGCGTCCCCGGCGTTGCGGGTCAGGCTGACACTGCGATCGGTCAGGGTGCGGCTGTTGTCCATGATATCGGCGACCTGTTGCGTGCCGCTGTGCAGCCCGCCAATCAACTCTTCGATTTCCTCGGCGGACTGCTGGGTACGCTGGGCAAGGCTGCGCACTTCGTCGGCCACCACCGCAAATCCCTGGCCGGCTTCACCGGCACGTGCGGCCTCGATCGCGGCATTGAGCGCCAGCAGGTTGGTTTGCTGGGATACCGACTTGATCACCTCCAGCACACTGCCGATCTTCTGGCTTTCCCGTTGCAGGCCCAGCATCGCCTGGCTGGAGCGCGCCATCTCGTGGGCCAGGTGTTCAATGTGCGTCACCGCATCCGTCACCACCTGGTCGCCCAGTTCGGTCTGTTGATTAGCCTGGCTGGCGGCAATCGAGGCCTGTTCGGCATGCCGGGCGACTTCCTGGGCGGTGGCGAGCATCTGGTTCATGGCGGTCGCCACCTGCTCGGTTTCTTCACGCTGATTATTGACGCCCGTCCGGGTTTGCTCGGTGACGGCCGAAAGCTCCTCGGCGGCGCTGGCGATTTGCCGGGCATTGTCGCTGATGCTGCCAATCAGCCCCCGCAGGTTCAGGGTCATTTGCGCCATGCTGCATTGCAACTGGCCCAGTTCATCTCGGCGCCGGGTCTGGATATCGTGGCTCAGGTCGCCATCGGCAATATGATTGGCCACTGCCAGGGCCCTGCGCAGCGGCTTTACGATCTGCCCTGCGATGGTCCAGGCGGCCAGGGCGCCAAAGAGCAAGGCTGCACCCGTAATGGCCAGGGTCCGGTTGCGGGCTTGTTCGGCTTCCTGGTCGCGGCGTTGGGTTTGGTCCTGGCTCAGCAGATCACTCTGCGCCAGCAATTGATCCAACTGCTGCTCCAGTTGGTTCTGTGAAGTCTCGATGGTGAGCTGGGTCTCCTTGAGACGTGTCAGGTGCGTGCGCAGCCTAAGCACCGCATCGCTTAAGGCAGTGCTGTCTACCGGCAGCTTCGCCACAGTGGCCAGGGCCTGTTCAAGGCTGCGCACTGCATCGCTGACGGTCTGGGCGTATGTGTCCAGGGAGCTGGCAGCCCAGGCGGGACTGCCGGCCCGTTCTGCGGCCTGTTCCATGGCCTGGCGCAGGTTTTCGATGGCATCTAGGGCTTTTTCATCTTCTTGATCAGGCAGGTTGCTGGCCAGTTGCGCGAGGAGGTCGCTGGCCCGGATGGAGCTTTGTCTCAACTGCTCGCGGGCAGTCTCCCGCTGTTTGACCTGCGCGGGGACATCCTTGAGTGTGGTTTTGAAGGTGTCGCCAATACGGGCCATGTTTTGCAGGTATTGGATGGACTTCAGTATTTTGAGGCGGTTTGAAAGCTCGCCCAGGTAGGCTTCGACCTTCTCCATACTCAGGTTCAGCCTGTCGAAATTCTCGGCATCGTCAAGGGTGCGGTAAAGGATTCTGTCTGTGCGCAGTTCTTCACCGGTTACCGCCAGTTGCGACAGAACAGTGAGGGTCTGTGAACGGTACAGCGAGGCGGCGAGCGCCTGCCAACCGGTCAGGGCGATGACAAGACTGAGGGCCAAAACCAAGGCGAAACCCGAGGCCAGTTTGAGGGTGACGCTGGCGTTACCCAGCAGATGACTCATTCGACGGAACATGGTCAACCTCCGACAAGGGGGCACAAGATGCTCAAGGTGCAAGCACATTGAATCAACTTGAACGCTAGTTCCCTTGATCGTCAGGTGTGCCCATCACGGGCTGAAAAACATGTAGGAAGTTTCACAAGATGAAAGCGGCGACCCGGACAGGTCGCCGCGAGGGGAGGTATCAAACCCGGAAGCGACCGACCAGGCTTTGCAGATGGGTACCCAGGCGTGCCAGTTCGGTGCTGGACGCAGCGGTTTCCTCGCTGGCGGCGGCCGTCTGCTCTGAAACATCACGCACGTTCAGGACGCTGCGGTTGATCTCTTCGGCCACGGCACTTTGCTGCTCGGCAGCAGTAGCGATCTGCTGATTCATCGCCTGGATAGCCGAGACCGTGCGGGTGATGTTTTCCAGCGCATGGCCGGCCCGGCGGGTCAGTTCGACACTGCTGTCGGTGAGGCCGCGGCTGTTGTCCATGATGGTGGCGACCTGCTGAGTACCACTTTGCAGGCCGACGATCAGTTCTTCGATTTCTTCAGTGGATTTCTGTGTGCGCTGCGCCAGGCTGCGCACCTCATCGGCCACCACCGCGAAGCCACGACCGGCTTCCCCGGCGCGTGCTGCTTCAATCGCGGCGTTAAGGGCCAGCAGGTTGGTTTGCTGGGCCACGGACTTGATCACATCCAGCACGCTGCCGATCTTATCGCTTTCGCGCTTGAGGTGGCCCATGGCCTCGGTGGAGTTGCCGACTTCGCCGGCCAGGCGCTCGATCTGGGTGATGGCTTCGCTGACTACCCTGTCACCTTCCCGGGCCTGCTGGTCGGCGGCGACGGCGGCTTCCGAGGCTTCCTCGGCGTTGCGAGCCACTTCCTGCACGGTGGCGGCCATTTCGTTCATGGCGGTGGCGACCTGATCGGTCTCGACCTTTTGGCTGTTGACCCCGGCGCTGGTCTGTTCGGTCACGGCCGACAGCTCTTCGGCGGCGCTGGCGATTTGCGTCACGCCGTCGCTGATACCGCCGATCAGGTCACGCAGGCCCATGGTCATGCCTTGCATGGCGCGCTGCAACTGGCCCAGTTCGTCCTGGCGCTGCGAGATCAGGTCGTGGGTCAGGTCACCGGCGGCGACGTGCTCGGCGACCTTGAGGGTCTGGCTCAATGGAATCACGATCTGCCGGGTAATCGCCCAGGCGGCGAACAGACCGAACGCCAGGGCCAGGGCGGTGGCCAGCATCAGCAATTGTTTGGCCTGTGCGGCATCGTTGTCGCGGACTACGGTTTGCGAAGCGGTGAGTTTCTTGCTGCGATCAAACAGCAGGTCGCCTTGTTCGACCATGGCCTTGAGGGCCGCAGCGCTGGCGACTTGTGAGTCGCGAAACTGGCTGACAGCGGCAAGGTAGGCCTTGAGGGAGTCACTGGCCTCTTGCAGGTTGGCACTGTATTGCTCTGGCAATTGACTGCGCAGGCTATCGGCGGCTTTCAGGGCATTGGCGATGGCGTCCAGGGCGGGCTGCTCGGCGTCGGCCTTGGCGCTGTAGGTGTAGCCCCGAACCTGGAAACGCGCCTGCTGGATCAACTTGCTCAAGTCGACCACGCTGTTGAACTGGCTGACGCTGTCACCTTGCAGCAGGATCTTTTCGATCTGTGAAACCTGTGCGACAGCGTTGTCAGCCGTGGCGCCGAGTTTGCTGCGCGCATCTTCGCGATGGGCGCCGGCCTGGACCATGGCACCGAAGGCCTGTCGATACTTGGCGACAGCGGCCAGTTGCTCATCGATGATGGCGACGTCGGCCGGCTGCTCGATCTGGCTGCGCGCGGTCTTCAGGCCGCTGTCGAGTTTGTCCATCAGCTCGTTGACCAGCCCAGGGCCCTGTTCACCGCGGCGCATTTCATAATCCAGGCGGGCCTGGCGCAGGTCTTTGGTCAATTCATTGAGGCTGGAAATAAAGCCCAGCTTGTCGCCACGGCTGATCACGCCACTGAGGCCCGTCCAGCCGGTGAAGGTGATCAGGAGCGTGAGGACCAATACCAGGCCAAAGCCCATGCTCAGCTTGCGATTGACGCTTACATTCCCCAGTTTTTCAGCTAGCCAACGGTACATGCGGTGAACTCCCCTGAACAAGGCTTGGACTTATCTTCGGAGTATCGGCCAGGCGCGGAGAATCTGTAGGCGCCGGCATGCCGGCGATGGCGGTGGGTCAGTCAATAGAGATGTTGGCTGATTGATCGCTATCGCTGGCAAGCCAGCTCCTACAGGGTTTGAGGCGTTTGGCGGGGCGGGGTCAGAAGAGGCGGGCGAGCAGGGCGGTGACGGCGGTTTCGACCCGCAGGATCCGCGCCCCCAGTTGCACCGGCTGCAAGCCGGCCTTGGCCAGCAGGTCCACTTCATAGGGAATCCAGCCGCCTTCCGGGCCGATGGCCAGGGTCACCGGCTCATCCAGGCCGCGTGGGCAGGGCGGGTAATCACCGGGATGACCGACCAGGCCGAGAGTGCCCTGGGCCAGGGCCGGCAGGCGGTCTTCGACGAAGGGCTTGAAGCGTTTTTCGATGTGGATCTCCGGCAGTACGGTATCGCGCGCCTGTTCCAGGCCGAGGATCAGTTGCTCGCGAACCGCCTCCGGCTCCAGGAACGGGGTCTGCCAGAAGCTTTTCTCGACCCGGTAACTGTTGACCAGCACCACCCGCGGCACGCCCATGGACGCTACGGTCTGCAACACCCGGCGCAGCATTTTCGGGCGGGGCAGGGCCAGCAGCAGGGTCAGTGGCAACTTGTCCGGTGGTGGCTGGTCGAGGGTGATTTGCAGCTCTGCCTCGCCCGCCTCCAGGCGCAGCAGTTGGGCATTGCCCATCAGCCCGCCAATACGCCCGACGCGCAAGCTGTCGCCGACCGCCGCGCGATGCACCTCTTGCATGTGCACCAGGCGCCGGTCACGCAAGATCACCCGGTCGGACGCGATAAAGTCGGCCTCCTCAAGCAGCAGCAGGTTCACGGTTGGGTCGCTGGCGGCTGGTCGTCGTCGGCGGGTTGGTCATCCGGGTGTTCGCCACGTTTGCTCACCAGGCTGCCAAACAGGATGCCCACTTCAAACAGCATCCACATCGGCACGGCCAGCAAAGTCTGCGAGAAGATGTCCGGCGGGGTCAGGATCATGCCGACCACGAAGCAGCCGATGATCACGTATGGACGGATCTTGCGCAGGTATTGCACGTCGACCACGCCGATCCACACCAGCAGCACCACCGCCACCGGGATCTCGAAGGCCACGCCAAAGGCAAAGAACAGGGTCATCACGAAGTCGAGGTAGCTGGTGATGTCGGTCATCATCTCCACGCCGGCCGGGGTGGCGGCGGCGAAGAACTTGAAGATCAACGGGAACACCAGGAAGTAGGCGAACGCCATGCCGGTGTAGAACAGCATGATGCTCGACACCAGCAGCGGCACGGCGATGCGTTTCTCATGCTTATACAGGCCGGGTGCGATAAAACCCCAGATCTGGTGCAGGATCACCGGGATCGCCAAAAACAGCGAAACCATCATCGTCAGCTTGAGCGGCGTGAGGAACGGTGAGGAAACGTCGGTGGCGATCATCGTCGCGCCCACCGGCAGGTACTCGCGCAGCGGCGTCGAGACGAAGGTGTAGATCTGCTGGGTAAAGGCAAACAGCCCGGCAAAGATCAAGAAGATCGCCGCGATACACCGCAGCAGGCGGGTGCGCAACTCGGTGAGGTGCGAGACCAGCGGCATATGCTGGTCGTTTTCCGGTTTATCAGCGCTCATGGGACTCGCGGCGGCAATGTAGGGTCGTGGGGGGCGGGCGACGCGGCGGGCGTCGGCACTGGCTCTGCCGGGGGCACGGGCGTGGCGGTCGGAGTGGTTTCGACCACTGGCGCACTGTTCTGCCCGGCCACCGGCTCAACCGGTGTCGGCGTCTGTTGCTGGGGCGCGAGAATTTTGCGCGCCTCCTGCTCCAGGGACAGGATGTGTTCGTTGTGCAGTTGCCGGCGAATCTCGTCGGCGCCGATTTCCCGTTCAACTTCCTGTTTGATGGCGTTGAAACTGCGTTTCAGGCGCCCGACCCACAGGCCGGCCGTGCGCGCGGCGCCGGGTAGGCGTTCAGGCCCCAGCACCAGCAGGGCGACGAGGCCGACGAGCAGCAGTTCAGAGAAGCTGATACCAAACATTAGTCTGTGCTCACGAGTCTTTGCGGGACGGCTCTTCGACTTTCTCGGCCTGCACGTCGAAGGTGCGACGCTCAGTGATCGGCTGTGCCGCCTGCGGGTGTACAGGCTGCGCCGGCGGGACCGGGTTGGCGCCGGTATCGGCCGGTTTTTCGTCGTCGTTCATGGCCTTGCGAAAGCCCTTGATGGATTCGCCGACGTCAGTGCCCAGGTTCTTCAGTTTCTTGGTACCGAACACCAGCACGACCACCACGAGAATGACGATCCAGTGTTTCCAGTCAAAAATGCCCATGCTGCAATTCCTTAAAGTCAGAAAGTTATTCAGGCGGACGGGCGCGAGGCCTTTTCGGCATGCCCGGACAAGCCGAAGCGACGGTCCAGTTCATCCAGCACGGCCTGTGGGTGCTGCCCCAGTTGGGCGAGCATGACCAGGCTATGGAACCATAGGTCGGCGGTCTCATAGATTACATCACTGTAATCTTTGCTGATTTCGGCATCCTTGGCGGCAATGATGGTTTCGACGGATTCTTCGCCGAGTTTTTCCAGAATCTTGTTCAGGCCCTTGTGGTACAGGCTGGCGACATAGGAACTGTCGGCGTCCGCACCTTTGCGGTCCTCCAGTACCTGGGCCACACGGTTCAGGGTATCGCTCATGTTCAATGTCCTGCCGAGTAAATGGCGTGCGGGTCTTTGAGCACCGGCTCGACGGTTTTCCACGCGCCGTTCTCGAACACCCGGTAGAAGCAGCTGTGACGGCCGGTATGGCAGGCGATGTCGCCGATCTGCTCGACCATCAGCACGATCACGTCGGCGTCGCAGTCCAGGCGCATCTCGTGCAGTTTTTGCACATGCCCGGACTCTTCGCCCTTGCGCCACAGTTTGCCACGGGAACGTGACCAGTAGATGGCACGCTGCTCGGCGGCAGTCAGGCTCAGGGCCTCGCGGTTCATCCAGGCCATCATCAGGATACGCCCGGTCTTGTGGTCCTGGGCAATGGCCGGCACCAGGCCGTCACTGTCCCATTTGATCTCGTCCAGCCAGTCTTTCATCTTCGACTCCGACAGCCGTGCATGACCGCCCCGGCAATGTGCAACAGTGTATAACCGGTCGGCCTATCGACGCACGACCAGATAAAGACCCACGGCAACCATGATCCCGGCTGGCCAATGGCCCAGCCCGTTCAGCGGCCCACCGGCTGCGAGCACCGCGCCACCACCCAAGTGCGCTGCACCCAGCAGGCGCAGGAACCAGTCGTCCTTGCGTTGGTGCCAGGGCGGCGTCGGGTCCTTGGCGTGGGGCTGGGACATGCGCTCCAGCAGGTCGCGGGTCATGTTGGCCAGGTGCGGTAGCTGCTCGACCTGGCTTTGCAGGTTGCCCAGCAGGGTTTTTGGGCTGACGCGCTCGCGCATCCAGCGTTCAAGGAAGGGTTGCGCGGTGTTCCACAGGTCCAGGTCCGGGTACAGCTGGCGGCCCAGGCCTTCGATATTGAGCAGGGTCTTCTGCAGCAGCACCAACTGCGGTTGCACTTCCATATTGAAGCGCCGGGCAGTCTGGAACAGACGCATCAGTACCTGGCCGAAGGAAATATCTTTTAACGGTTTTTCGAAGATCGGCTCGCACACGGTGCGGATCGCCGCCTCGAATTCGTTGAGCTTGGTTTCGGCCGGCACCCAGCCCGAATCGATGTGCAGTTGCGCCACGCGGCGGTAGTCACGCTTGAAGAAGGCAAACAGGTTGCGCGCCAGGTAGTCCTGGTCCTCGGGGGTGAGGCTGCCGACGATGCCGCAGTCGATCGCGATGTACTGTGGGCTCCATGGGTTCACCGTGCTGACGAAAATATTGCCGGGGTGCATGTCGGCGTGGAAGAAGCTGTCGCGAAACACCTGGGTGAAGAAAATTTCCACGCCGCGCTCGGCCAGCATCTTCATATCGGTGCGCTGGTCGGCCAGGGTCGCCAGGTCCGTGACCTGCACGCCGTAGATACGCTCCATCACCAGCACTTTTGGCCGGCACCAGTCCCAATGGACCTGCGGCACGTACAGCAGCGGCGAGCCCTCGAAGTTGCGTTTGAGCTGGCTGGCGTTGGCCGCTTCGCGCAACAGGTCGAGTTCGTCGTAGATGGTTTTTTCGTAGTCGGCGACTACGTCCACCGGGTGCAGCAGGCGCGCATCGGCAGAGAAACGCTCGGCGGCGCGGGCGAGGATAAACAGCCACGCCAGGTCCTGGCCGATGATCGGCTTGAGGCCGGGGCGGATCACCTTGACCACCACTTCTTCGCCGGTTTTCAGCTGTGCGGCATGCACTTGGGCAACCGAAGCCGAGGCCAGGGGCTCGACGTCGAAACGGCTGAACACTTCGCTGATTTTCTTGCCCAGCTGTTCTTCGATCAGCTTCATCGATTGCCGGGAATCGAATGGCGGCACGCGGTCCTGCAGCAACATCAGCTCGTCGGCGATATCTTCCGGCAGCAAATCGCGACGGGTGGACAGGATCTGCCCGAACTTGATGAAGATCGGCCCCAGGTCCTGCAAGGCCAGGCGCAGGCGGGCACCACGGCTCAGGTCCAGGGCCCTGCGTGGGAACCAGCGCCACGGCAACACATAGCGCACCGCCAGTAAGAACCATGGCAGTGGCAGGGCGAACAGCAGGTCATCAAGGCGGTAACGGATTACGACGCGCTGGATACGGAACAAACGGCGGACGGCGAGCAGCTTCATGCGTTATCGCTTGGATCAAGGGAGCGGCTCAGGCGCTCGAAGCGCGCCTCAAGCCGATCCAGGTCGAGTTTGGCCTGGTCGAGTTCGCGAAAGCGCGCTTCGGCTTCCCGTTGTCCGACGAGGGTTCGCGATTCTTCGCTCAGGTATTCGGCGAGGTTCTGGTTCAGGCTGGCAAACCCCTGCTGGTACCAGCGCGAACGGCTGCGCAGGTGCCCGCTGATCAGTTGGGTGGCCACCGGGCCGAGCCAACGGGACAGCTCGTATTCCCAGTCCAGCTCCAGGTCTTGCAACACGGCGGCCAGGTCCATCAGCACCGCGCTGTCGCCCTCCAGGGTCACGTCCGGACCATGCAGGATCGCGGTCTTGTCGCGGCTCAGGGCCAGGCGCAGCAGGCTGGCAGCCGGTGCGCGCAGGGTGCAGTCGGCGTCGGCGGCCCAATGCGCGGCGAACATAAGGCCTTCATCGCTGGGCAGGATATACAGCTGCAGGGCCGGGCTGGTGCAGTCGACGGCAATGATCTTGCCGTTCAGGTGCGCCAGCCGCGCCAGGGCGGTGCTGTCCAGGCGCAGGACACGGTTGAGGCCGTGTTCGACACTGGCAAGAAGGCCCGTGAACAACATCAGGGCTTGATGCCGCGATGCAGGGCAACGATACCGGAGGTCATGTTGTGGTAGGTCACGCGGTCGAAACCGGCCTCTACCATCATCGACTTCAGGGTTTCCTGGTTGGGGTGCATGCGGATCGATTCGGCCAGGTAGCGATAGCTCTCGGCGTCATTGGTGATCAGCTTGCCCATCAACGGCATGAAGGCGAACGAGTAGGTGTCGTAGACCTTGGACATCAGCGTGTTGGTCGGCTTGGAGAACTCCAGCACCAGCAGGCGACCGCCCGGCTTGAGCACCCGCAGCATCGAGCGCAGGGCGTCTTCCTTGTGGGTCACGTTGCGCAGGCCGAAGGCGATGGTCACGCAGTCGAAATGGTTGTCGGGGAACGGCAGTTTTTCAGCGTCGGCCTGGACGAACTCGATGTTGCCCGCCACGCCCTTGTCCAGCAGGCGATCGCGACCGACCTTGAGCATCGAACCATTGATGTCGGCCAATACCACCTGGCCGGTCGGGCCCACGAGCTTGGAGAATTTGGCGGCCAGGTCGCCCGTGCCGCCGGCGATATCCAGTACCCGGTTGCCGGTGCGCACGCCCGACAACTCGATGGTGAAGCGTTTCCACAGGCGGTGCATGCCGCCCGACAGTACGTCGTTCATCAGGTCGTACTTGGCGGCCACGGAGTGGAACACCTCAGCGACTTTTTCCGCTTTCTGGCTTTCCGGGACATTCTTGAAACCGAAGTGAGTGGTGGGTTCGGCATCGCTGCCTTTGCGCTGATCAGTCATATCGCTGTCACCAAAAGAGAATGGGGGCATTCTAATCCCCAAGGCATGCTTTGTCTTGGCAAGGCTGAAGGTAAGATAGGCGGTCACCGAGACCTTTTGCCGCATGGCGGGTGAGCAGGGTGCTCAATACGCCTTAATAACGAGGAGTCATTCAAATGGCCCGCATACAGATTGAACGCGCCCATGCACTGGGTAAGGAAGCTGCCAGGGCGAAAGCCGAGAAGTTGGCGCATAAACTCAAGGAACAATATGGCCTGGAGCCTTCATGGTCTGGCGATACGTTGAACCTCAAGCGTTCCGGGGTCAAAGGCACACTGAAAGTGGCCGAGGATTCGTTAAGGATCGACGTGGAACTGGGCCTGCTGATGTCGGCCATGAGTGGCACCATCAAGTCCGAAATCGAGAAGGCCCTGGATAAGGCCCTGGCCTGATCTGCGACTGCGCGCCGCATTGGTTGCCGGCCAATTGCTTTGTTCTTAGGGTGCCGATTCTAATTTTTCTCCCTACTTTGTAGTCAGCCCTCAACTCCTGTGGGCAGTTCCTCCACCCTTTTATGCGTGAGGTGCACCATGGCCAAAGTTATTTTGAAGAAAAAAATCGACACCCAAACCAACGCTCTGAGCGACGTTAAAATCTATGCTCGCAAGATCTGGTTGGCGGGTTTGGGGGCTTACGCAAAGGTCGGCAGCGAAGGTAGCGAATACTTCAAAGAGCTCGTTAAGACTGGTCAACATGTTGAAAGTAAAGGTAAAAAAGTTGTGAATGAACAACTTGATGCCGCCAACAGTCAGATTGATTACGTTAAGAGCAATGTCTCCAGCGTCAAAGGTCGCGTCGAAGTGCAACTGGATAAAGTCGAGAAGGCTTTTGACGCGCGTGTTGCAAGTGCCTTGAATCGAATCGGCATTGCGTCTAAACATGACGTGGAGACACTCTCTGCTAAGCTCGATGAGCTAACGGCATTGCTCGAACGTGTCGCGCGTAAACACTAAGGAGACATCGGATGGCTGTTAAAAAGACTACTCAGAAAGAAGGCAGCTCTTGGGTCGGGAAAGTTGAAGAATACTCCCGCAAGATCTGGCTGGCTGGTTTAGGCGTGTACTCGAAGATCGACAGTGACGGGAGCAAACTCTTCGAGACTTTGGTTAAAGACGGCGAGAAGGCCGAGAAGTTGACCAAGAGCACAGTCGGTAAACAAGTTACTGCGGCCAAGGCAACTGCCGGCTCGCGCATCAGTGATGCGAAGAAGCAGGTGTTGGGTACTTGGGGTGAGCTTGAAGGCGCTCTCGACAAGCGCCTCAACAGTGCCATTTCGCGACTGGGCGTGCCGAGTCGTACTGAAGTGAAGGCGCTGCACAGCAAGGTCGATACCCTGACCAAGCAAATCGAAAAACTCACCGGCGCTAAAGTTGCTCCAGTCAAGGCAGCGGCCAAACCTGCAGCCAAGCCGGCCGCGAAGACGGCTGCGGCCAAGCCTGCGGCGAAAACCGTGGCCAAGCCACTGGTCAAGGCCGCTGCCAAACCCGCAGCTAAACCTGCGGCCAAGGCAGCAGCCAAGCCGGCGGCGAAGAAGCCAGTAGCGGCCAAGCCTGCTGCAAAACCTGCAGCGAAACCCGCCGCCAAACCAGCGGCCAAAACCGCTGCCGCCAAACCCGCTGCCAAACCGGCCGCCGCCAAGCCAGCAGCCAAACCTGTTGCAAAGCCAGCGGCGAAAAAACCGACCGTAGCCAAGAAACCGGCAGCGCCCAAGCCAGCGGTTGCGGCCAAGCCTGCAGTCCCCCCGGCACACGGGACCAACTCGGCCGCCGCGCCGACGCCAGCCGCAGCAACCCCGACTGTAACGCCGGCAACCCCGACGCCTACCAGTCAGTCCTGATTCTTTGGGGCACCCAAGACGCCCGTCCTGCGAAGGTCGGGCGTTTTTTATGCGCACTATTCCAGTCTCGACAGCTGCACCACACTCCGTCAGTTGTAAGTGATCGAAACGGTAACGACGCTGGTCAGGGTGCCTGGGCCAACGGTGCCGTTTTTATGGTAGGCAGCGCCGAGCGGCAAGACTGCCCGATTGCCGGAGACAACTACCGTGCGCGTGTTCTCGGTGCCATTGGCAAAAATGTTCTGGGTGCTCCCATTGATGCGGGAGTACAGCCACAGGGCCACTCCGTCGGCACTGCCGGTGTTGGCGAAGAGCCGATCATTCCCGGGGGCGGGCGTGCCGGAAAAACGGAAGGTAACGTTGGAGGCATCTTTGCAGTGTGCGGTTAACTCGAAGTTGTTTGCACCCGCAGTAGTGGCGCTTTGAAATGTGCTAGCTGGCACGGGATCGAGCAGGATCATGCGGTTGATGTCACCGGCTGCCAGGTCACAGGTGGCAATGGCGGTGACAAAACGCACAGAGGTGTTCAGCAGCAATTGAGAAATTTTTCTGCCGTTCCAACTCAGTTCCTGAAGGTTTCCGCTGGGGAACGTACCCGCCAATACAGGCCCGACTTTGTAAAATTCCGCCGTTATATTGGTTTGGGTATGCTCATAACTCTCAGGGCGAAGCAAAACGCTGCTGTTTTGCAGCGGATGATAATATTTTATGCCGCCGCGGAGCGTTGAGTGAACTAGCATGCCAACCCCCTCAACATTGGTCTGATACACGCTGTGAGGCCCTGGCAGCATTACCAGGGTTGTAAAGCGGCCAATCGCTACCTGTTGGACCGGAGAGGGGCAGATACTCACACCGGAACGTACGGAGCCCGTAAATGACGCGCGGGCGATCAGCCCACCCACAGGCAAATTGTCCGGCACCATGATCGTGTCTGCAAAAGAGACGCTGTTGGTGAAGTCGGGATAGTAATTGCAAGCCTGGACAGCGCTTGGCAGGCAAAGGGCAGTCAGCATCGAAATGAATCCGGTGGAGTATTTCATCTTCAGTCCCGCATCAAAGTAAGGGGGGGCAAGGCGCTTTCAGGGCATGCGGGCCACACTGGGCCCGCTGTCAGTGGGTTCTTGCATCGCCTGCACCTGCTTGTGCTGCGATAGCTGCGTCGGCGTGGCAGGTACCTGCATTCAGGTGATGCAAACGTGAAGCGCCTCCAGTGCCATGCTCCACATCCAGGTCGTAGTGGAGCTGGCACATGGCGCCAGTTTTGGAGCCCCACTTGACGGTCAACTGCCCTTGCTTGTCTGGCACGCGCACAAATGCCTTTCCGCCTTGCCCGACCATACCGACGTTGACGCCTTTCTCATCGAACATATCCGCGCCAAATGGCAGTGGGCTGCCATCTTCACGCACTGCCGTAATCATCAGGGCCTGCCCACTGACCGCGTCGAACCCCAGCATCACCACTGAACCCGCCCGAGGTGCCACGGTCTTTGCGGCCGTCTTGAGTTCCACGTCGACGGGCAGGTTCTTGGGGTCCAGTTCGACAACGTTCTTGCGGTATGGCGTGAGATGGGGCACCACGGCAAAACCGTTGCTCCCTACTTGCGAGCCTTGGCTACCGTTGACCTGTGCCCCCTGTGCGGCGGGTGCCTGGACGATGCCAAGGGTGTCTCCCAGTTCCGGGGCCAGGGTGACGCCACCGGGGTGGGCAACGATGCCTCCTGTCACACCCAGCGAAACCGAGCGGTATGCGTTGCTTTGGCCGTAACCTGCGAAAAGCACACCTTGGCTGGCCTGATACTTCACGTCGGCGCTGGCGGCGCTGCCATTTCCCGGGGAGCGGCTGGTACTGAGGCCGTAGCTGAACTGGCTGCGTTCGCCGGCGGTACCGCCCAGGCTGAGGCGTTCGCCGTGGCCCTGATCACCCTGGTAGGCCGATGCAGTGAGGGTCGGCGAACGGGCACCGCTGCCCAGTGGCATGCTCAAGGTCAGGTCGATTTGTTTGTCGATTTTGTCACTTAACAGGTCACGGATACGCTGGGCGCTGAGGGTGTAGTGAATGCCCTTCCAGGCGCTGCTATAGCCCGTGGTGAACGTCAGGTTGCCGCTCTTGCGGTTCCAGTAGTTTTGCGAGGATCCGGTCAGATAGACCGAACCATTGCTCAATTGCTGGTTGAGGCTGATGTCCATGCGGTCGTGAAGACGCGATACGTTATCGACGTTGAGGCCTTCTATGGCCAGATCGCGCAGTTGTGCTGCGTCACGCACGCTCAGGAAATCCTCCGTGGAATAACGGTATGCACCGAGGGCAAAGTGGGTGCCGGTATTGGTGAAGTTCTTGCTGTAGCGCAACTGCAAGCTTTGCCCCTGATGCGTGCCGTGTTTTGGTATGTGTGCGTTGGAGTTGGTCATGTCGAGCGACAGCGCGCCGAATGAGGTATTGAATGCCGCGCCGAACAGCTGTGAGCGGTAGTCATCGCCGACGACAAACCCGGTGTAGCCCGTGAGCAGATTGCTCAGACCCTGCTGGTAGGTCGCTTGCAGCAGGGTGGGCGGGTGCAGCAGGCCCACCTCATCCAGTTGCCCGGCACTCAATGAGTAGCGGTTGCGGCCAGGGCGCAGCAAGTGGGCATTGGCGGCGAATGGCACAATGAACTGCCGCTGGCGGCCATCGGCTTCAGTGACGGTCACGTTCAGGTCGCCTCCAAAGCCGGTGGGCGATAGGTCATCGAGCACAAACGGGCCAGGCGCTACGGAGAACTCGTCCAGGAGGATACCCCGTTGGCGCACGCTGACCCTGGCGTTGGTCTCCGCGACGCCCCGCACCACTGGCGCAAAACCGTTTTGGGAGTCGGCAAACATGCGCTCATCGCTGGTCAGGCTTGCCCCGCGCAAGCGGACACTGTCGAACAGTTCGCCAGGGGTATAGATCTCGCCTGCCATCAGCTGCGACTGCAATGTGCTCAGTTCGTGTTGCACATAGGTGGCGCTGCTTTGGTAGGTGGAGGTACCACTGGAGTAGCTGTAGCTGCCATTGTGCCGAAAGTGCCAGTCGCCGAGATTGAGCCCGCTGTTCAAGCCCAGGTAGCTGGACGTGAGCGAACGTCCGCCGGTCTGGGAAGTGAAGGTGTTGGCGTTGTAGCGTACAAAAGCCGCATTGACGCCGCTGTCCCATTGCCGGGGGTTGACGTATCCCCTTGCCTGGCGCGTCAGGTACAGCTGCGCGATTTGCAGGTGCAACTGGTTTTCAGCGGGATCGAAGCGAGCACTGGCGCCCGGTATGTAGTTGGCAATATCACCACAGATGGGGAACGGTGGTGCGGGATGGGTGAGGCTGCCCAGGTCGATGCCAACCGTGAGCAACATGTCATGCTCCAGGCACAGCTGCGCGGAGTCCTGGCCTTCGACTGCTGCAAAGGACAGGGTTTGATGCCCCATCCACTGCCCGTTTAGGTAGAGGTCTGAACGGTAGCTGCCGGGCAGGATCACGTTCCCCTGGTTGAACTTCGAAACATCGATTTGCAAGCCCCTGGCTCTATCTGGAAAAAATGCCGGGTCGAACTCGACATGCTCCACACCCAGCGCGGCCATCGCTTGAGCGCCGGTGAGCAGCAACAGCCGACTGACGGTCAGTTTCAGTGGGGTAAGGCGGCGCACTTGGAGGTTCATTGCGAAACACTGGCCTTGTGCGAAACCCTGGTTCCAAAATCGTCGAGGGTCTGGAACTCGACTGCCGTTGCTGTGTACGGTGCCGATTTCAGGCCGGGCAACAGCAAGCGCATGTGGCCATTGGGCTCGACCATGCTATCGGCACCCGATGTACTGGGGGCTCGGGTATGGCGCTGCCCTGCGGCGAGCATGTCGACTTGATCGAAACTTACGTAGTAGGGCGTTGGGTTGTAGAGCTCCAGCCCTTGACCCTGATCGGTCGAAAAGTGCCGCCATTGCAGCTTTGCAGGCGCCGCGTCTGGCGTGTAAGGCAGGTTGTGCGGGCGAAAAAAAACCTTGATCCGTGAACGAAAGGCCAACTGCAAGCGATTGCTCTGCTCCCCACTCACCTGCTGTGAGGGCACCTCCAGAACGTTGAGCCAGAAGAGGCTTTCGCGTTCTGGCGGCAAGGGCTCACCGGTATACGCCAGGCGGATAACCTGTTGTTGTTCTGGCTCCATGCGCAAGATCGGCGGTGTCGCGACGAAAGGGACATCACCCACTTGGGGTGTCGAGTTTTCGTCGCCGTTGTCCAGCCACACCTGGATCAGCACCGGTTTGTGGTTCTTGCTCTCAAGCCTTACGGTCACTTCCCTGTCATTTTGTGGGTAGATCACGCGGGTGCTGCTGATAATCACGCTGGCCTGCGCTGAAATGCAGGCCAGCAGTGTTATCACCAGAGCGATGATTTTCGCCAAGGGGCTTAAAACGCTGGAGGTGTTCATGTAACGGGTTGTCCGGGGTATTAAAGAATGAGGGGGACTGAGTGATGGACACGGGCACCAAAGTCGCTGACGACAGTAAATTCAACCCTCGCCCTGCCAGCGGGCCGGGCTTGCAACTCAGGCAGTGCAAACCATTTGATATCGCCGGCTGGCAGCAGCAGGCTGTCGTTGACATCTTTGTTCACGGCCTTTTTGAAACGTCTGCCTTTGCTCAGTAAGTCCACCGCGGCGAGAGAGAGGTGGTACGGCGTCGGGTTTGTGACTTGCAAGGCATGACCGGTGCCATGAGGTACCAGTTTCCACTGCAGTTTCGAGACCGCATTGTCGATCGGGTAGGGCAAATCCTGTGGTCGCAGGAACACGCGCAAACGCGTACGGAAAGACAATTGGATCTGGTTCTTTTGCGTGGCCTCGGTAGGCGACGGTGGTATTTCCAGAACATTCAACCAGAACAGGCTCTCGCGATCGGATGGGACCGGTGCGCCGGAGTAGCGCAGGCGCAAAGCCTGTTGCTGCTCAGGTTCAATACGAAAAATAGGCGGCGTCAGCGTAAACGGTGCCTGGCTCTTGGCGGGTGTCGATTGCCGGTCTCCGGCATCCAGCCAGGCCTGGACGAGTGTCGGACGGCTGCCCTTGTTCTCCAGGCGCACGATGACTTCCTGCTGCTCTGCGTAATAAACCACACGGGTGCCGTGAATGATGATGCCGGCATCGCAGGGCGGCGTCCGCAGCACGAACAGTACGAAAGCACCACAGGTAAGCGCGAAACGGGCCATGCTTTTCATCGTCCGGGCTCCGTTCTGGGCAAGGTTGAAATGACCTTGCGCAGTGAATGTCCCTCAGTCGGCGTACTCAACCATGAAGCCAACCCGGGTCTTGATCGTGCCTTCGCTGGCGGGACCTGTGGCGTAGATTTGCGCAGCCAGTGAAATCACTGCCTGGTTTTCGGCGATGACCACGCCTGCTGACTTCTCGGTGTAGAGGTGGATCGGGCTGCCATCGCGGTTGGTCACTTCGACCTGGATGTTTTTGGCGGCGGTGGTGTCGGCCGGGTCGTTGTAGCCATCAATGTTCAAACGTCCAGTCGCGACGTCAATCGCCGGGCTGGTGGGGTCGAACGCGACCATGGCGGTGCGCCCATTGGTGCAACCGCCTTCGCCTGGCCCGCCAATGCGAATGCTGAACCCGGTCAGGTTGGCCCGCTCGCCCGCAGTCGTCAGGCGCGAAGCCGAGACCCCGCCCAGCCTTACATCCTTGACCACGGCGCCGGTACCGGGAGCCGAGCCTTCGATGGTGCAGGTCACATCGGTTACCAGGCCGCTGAAATTGATGACACCGTCGTTGCTGGCCAATGCCGGCAGTGATACTGCGAGGGTCAAGGCCAGGGAAGCTGCGAGGGTGGGCCGAGAAATGATCTTCATAAATGTAATCCGTTGCTGCATGTAGGTCGTACGTGATGGTCCGCTCGGTTGCACCAGGAACTCTGCTTGCAAGGCAAAGCTCAGTGAGCACGAGGCTTGATGATCAGTGGTCAAATCTGTTGGCCATGAAAATCATGACTGAATGTTACGAGGCTTTTTCAGCGCGTTAAGTCAGACTGAGCCGATATGGTCTGTGGGAAACTTCCTGAATGCTTTCGTCCACGTTGTGCCGAGCTGGCAAAACTTGCTTGTTTCGGACAAAAAAATGCCCGACCTGCAAAGGTCGAGCGTTTTTTTGGCCGTTTGAAAACCAGCAATGTTGTGCGTCTAGTGGGCTGATTCGCCTGGGGGCTTGGGTTCGCGGCAGGTCTGCATCAGCAGGTTCTTGAGCAGCTTTAAGGCTTGGGGGCGTCTCGGGACGGATCGGTAAAGAAGGACCACATCTCGTTGATAGTCGTTCGTGTGGCTTGCCGGTGTTGCATAGACATCATCGGTCTTCAACCCGGCCCATGCTGGCACCAGGGATACGCCCATGCCTTTGGCGACCATCAGGGAGATCGCCTCCAAGGCATCCAGGTTGCACAGCACATCGGGTCGCAATTGATGGTCTTGAAGGTACTGTTGGGCGATCTGGCCACCCCAGGCATTGGTGTCATAGCTGATCAACGGGTGCGAGAGAATGGTCGACGCGATTTCGGATTGTTCGACAGGCACTTTTGTAAGCAGCATCAGGGACTCCCGCCGCAAAATTTCCAGGCGCAGGGTCTTGGGCAGGGCAAAAGGGGGGCGCACCATAATGCCAGCGTCCAGCTCTGCGGAGACGACCTGTTCATAAAGGTTGCGCGAGTCGCCAGGTGTGATCCGCAGTCGTAACAGTGGGGCAGCGACCAGCAACTGTTCCATGACCTCTGGCAGGATTCCGGTCAATGCCGTGGATACGGCGCCCAGCCGGAGATCGCCGGACAGGCCGCCCGCATCCAGTTCATCGTGTAGTTGCGCGCAGCCCTGTATCAGGGCACGAATGCTCGGCAAGAGTACAAGGCACTGCTCGGAAGGGCCGACGGAATGGGCTGCACGATTGAGCAATTCGCATGAAAGAGAGCGTTCAAGCGCCTGGATACGCTGGCTGATCGCGGGGGCGGTAAGGTTTTCCCTGCGGGCTGCTGCGGCGATTGAGCCTGTCTCGATGACGGCAATCAAACTTTCGAGAAATCTGATGTCCATAAGAATCCCTTTCGCTGAGAGATATGTAATACGTTTTTTTATAATGATGCTACGTCGTTACTCTTGACTCGTCATTATAAAAACAAGGGTATGCCACATGCAGTCAATCTTTCATATTGCCTATCATGTTACCGATCTTGATGCGGCAAGAGCCTTCTATGGTGGCGTCTTGGGGTGTGAAGAAGGGCGGAGCACAGAAACATGGGTCGACTTTAATTTCTTTGGTCATCAGATTTCACTGCACTTGGGCGAGCCGTTCAAAACTACCCGTACCGGTAAAGTCGGTGATCACATGGTATTGATGCCACATATAGGTTTGGTTCTATGCCTGGATGATTGGCTGTTGCTGGCTGATCGCCTGGAGGCTGAGGGAGTTGTATTTGAAATTCCGCCCGTTATTCGCTTTTTTGGAGAGGTGGGTGAGCAACGTACGATGTTTTTTCTGGACCCAAGTGGGAATCCCATTGAGATAAAAGGCTTCAACAGCTTTGGCAATATATTTGCAAGTTGAATGCTGTCCAAAAATAATAATAGGAGGACATATGAATATCCTAAAAAGAACCAGCCTGGTGATGCGAATTCTTATTGGCCTTTTACTCGGTATTGCTGTTGGTGCCTTGCTGAATATCTATCCGGAGTACCGCGCCTGGATGATCGGAAATATACTTCAACCTGCCGGTGATATTTTTATCAAAATGATGAAGATGATCGTTGCGCCGCTTGTCTTTGCCTGTATGGTCGGTGCGATTGCTGGAAGTGCTGATGGCAAAGCGATAGGGCGAATTGGTGTCAAGGCATTGTTCTATTTCTTTGTGGTCACGGGCATTGCGATTTTATGCGGGTTGGTCATCGGCAACATTTCGCAGCCAGGTGTCGGGGCAAACATCACCAGTCTTGCATCCACACAGCCGCTTTCTTTGCCATCTGCATCAAGTAGTGCGGGGCTTGGTCAGGTCATATTGAACATTATTCCCGAGAACATTGTGGAGGCGTTGGCTCAAGGAAAGTTATTGCCGGTCTTGTTCTTCGCCGTCATTTTTGGCGTGGGGCTGGGAGCTCTTGAGAAGGAAAAGAAGGCGCCTTTGATCGCAGTAGTCAATGGTGTGTCGGCGGCCATGTTCAAAGTTACTCATATTGTGATGCACTACTCGCCGATCGGGATTTTCGGGCTTATTGGTGTCACTGTCGCAAACTTTGGATTCACCTCATTGCTCCCGTTGGCGAAATTGATCCTGGTGACATACATCGCCGTGATTTTCTTTGCTGTGGTTGTCTTGGGTGGAATCGCCAAAGCTGTGGGTATTAATATTTTTTCGCTGATCAAGGCTATCAAGGATGAGTTGATCCTGGCTTTCAGTACGGCAAGCTCGGCTACAGTCATGCCGCAATTGATAGAGAAAATGGAAATTTATGGGGCTCCTCGCTCGATTACAACCCTGGTAATACCCGCAGGGTATTCATTCAACCTAGATGGGGCTTCGCTTTTTGTCGGTATTGGAACGCTTTTCATTGCCCAGCTTTATGGAATTCCGCTGGGGTTCGCTGATCAGGCGATGCTGGTACTTATTATGGTGTTGACTTCAAAAGGTGCTGCCGGTGTTCCCGGTTTTATGTTTGTCATTTTAACGGCGACACTGACAAGTGCGGGTCTGCCGCTTGAGGGTATTGCGTTTATCGCCGGCGTATACCGTCTGATGGATATGCCAATCACCGCCCTTAATGTATTAGGCAACGCGTTAGCGCCTCTTGTAATTGCCAAGTGGGAAAAACAATATCGTAAAGTTGCAACAGGAGCAGATGACGAGGTAACCCCGTCAGCGTTGATTGCCGATTCGTAAGTCGAGGCTATAAGGGCTCTGTGTCGTCCAGATAGCGTAGTGCAAAGCGCTCGGTTGCCGAGCGCGCGGGCATCAACAGGTGCGGCGCCACCAGCATCATCACTTGATACACCACCACCCGCACCTCGGCCTCGCGATCAAGAATCCGCTGGTAATCCAGGGAAAACAGCAGGGTCATGGTGATCTGCTCTACCAATTGTCCCAGTGCCTGGGTATCGCTGACCAGTTGCCCCTCGGTCTTGAGCCGTGCCAACAGCGAGGCCAGGGTGCGCTTGAGCGCGGTCAACAGGTTGCGAATGCCTTTGGCGAGCTTGGGCAGTCGCCCGGCCAGGTTCGACAGATCCTGGAACAGGAACCGATAGTGCGCCATGCGCTCGACGATCAAGTGCAGGAACAGCCAGTAATCCTCCGGTGCCAACTGCACATCCGACGGTGGGTCGAGCAGCGGGGTCAACTCTCCCTGGAAACGCTCGAACAGCCCCAGTACCAGGGGCTCCTTGCCATGGAAATGGTAGTAGAGGTTGCCGGGGCTGATCCCCATTTCATTGGCCACCTCCATGGTTGAAACATTTGGCTCGCCCTTTTGGTTGAACAGCAGCAGGGCACATTCAAGGATACGGTCGCGGGTTTTCATCCAGTCTTCTTAGGTATCAATAAGCCAGGGGTTCAGCGAACTCGCACATAGGTGCCGGGCGCCGCTTCCATCGGTGGGTAGTTCTGGTTGCCCAGGGCCGTCAGGGTCTCGCGCTGCACGCCGGAGCGTTGCTGGATCCACGCAAGCCACTGCGGCCACCAACTGCCCTCGATGTGGCTGGCGTCGTAGTACCAGGCGCGTGGGTCACTGCTCAGCTTGAGGTTTTCGACGAAGTTGGCCTTGGGGTTGCCTGGCGGGTTGAGGATGCTTTGGATATGGCCACTGTTGGACAGCACGAAGCGTTTGTCTCCACCCAGCAGCAAGGTCGAACGGTAGACCGCGTCCCACGGCGTGATGTGATCGTTGATCCCGGCCACGCTGAAACTGTCGACCGTGACTTTCTGCAAATCGACGGGGGTGCCGCAGACTTCCAGGCCACCAGGATGGCTCAGCGGGTTGTGCTTGAAGAAGTCCAGCAGATCGCCATGCAGGGCCGCCGGCAGGCGGGTGTTGTCGTTGTTCCAGTACAGGATGTCGAACGCCGGCGGCTCCTTGCCCAGCAAGTAGTTGTTGATCCAGTAGTTCCAGATCAGGTCATTGGGGCGCATCCAGGCGAAGACCTTGGCCATGTCCCGGCCATCCAGCACCCCTTGCTGGTAGGAGCGACGCTTGGCGGCCTCCAGGGTCTGTTCGTCGGCAAACAGCGTGGCGGGGCTGTCGATCTGGCTGTCCAGCAGGCTTACCAGGTACGTGGCACTGGCGACACGGCGCTGCTGGCGCTTGGCTTGCAGGTGGCCTTGCAGGGCGGCGATGGTCAGGCCACCGGCGCAGGCGCCCATCAGGTTCACTTCACGGGCGCCGCTGATCGCCCGGCAAATGTTCAAGGCTTCTTCCAACGCCGCCACGTAGGTGGACAGCCCCCACTCACGATGGCGCACGTCCGGGTTGCGCCAACTGACCATAAATACCTGCAGGCCGTTTTTCAGGGCGTACTGCACGAAGCTGTTGGTGGGGCTCAGGTCGAAAATGTAGTACTTGTTGATCTGCGGCGGCACCACCAGCAGCGGCTTGGCGTACTGTTTTTCGCTCATGGGCTTGTACTGGATCAACTCCAGCAGCTCATTGCGAAACACCACCGAGCCGGGGGTGGTAGCCACGGTCTTGCCGACTTCGAAGGCTTGCTTGGTGACTTGGCGCGGCAGGCCATTGTTATGCAGTAGGTCGTCGAACAGGTTGCCCATGCCGCGTACCACACTGTGACCGCCGGAGTTGAGCAGCTCTTTGATTGCCAATGGGTTGAGCAGGGTGTTGGACGGCGACACTGCATCGTTGAGCAGCGAGAAGGCAAAGTGTGCCCGTGCGCGGTCGTCGTCGCTCAGGCTGCTGTCGTCAATCCAGTGCCGGGCCTGTTTCTGCCAGCTCAAGTACGCTTGCAGGCTGCGCCGGTACAGCGGGTTCAGTTTCCAGGTGGGGTCGGCAAAGCGGCTGTCGCG
The DNA here is from genome assembly GCF_000730425.1 of Pseudomonas fluorescens. NCBI lineage: Bacteria > Pseudomonadati > Pseudomonadota > Gammaproteobacteria > Pseudomonadales > Pseudomonadaceae > Pseudomonas > Pseudomonas fluorescens. Next base: position 4,395,158 of record NZ_CP008896.1, read on the forward strand.
GGGGTTGGGTTCATGCACGGTTTCGCCCAGTAGTACCCGGCCCAACTGGCCACCGAGCGCCAGGGCATGCCGGGCGCTGTGCAGCGGGTTGCGCAGCCCATGGGCGGCGACGCTGCGCAGGGTCGCCAACAGGTCCCGGCCGCGCAGGCCGGTGATTGCGCTTTGTGCATTGATGAACGCGGCGGGTGTGGGCGCCGGAACGTTTACGGGTCTGTCACGCATGGGTCAACACTCCTTCGTCAATTCGCCAACAAGCACGCCAATTCAGAACCATAGTCGGTTCTGGCCAAGTTGCCCGTAGGGTCGTCCTGACCCGGTACCGCTCAGGTATTGCTAAAGGGCGCCGGCTGCGGATGGATCACCGCACGCAAGCGTTCCTCCTGGAGAAACTTCATGATGATCGGTGCCACTGCTTCGGCCCGGGTGATCAGGAACAGGTGGCCGTCATCAATGATGTGCAACTGCGCGTTGGGAATGCGCCAGGCCAGCATGCGCATGTTGACCAGCGGGATCAGCGGGTCGTCGTCGCCGGCCAGCACCAGGGTTGGCTGCTTGATCTTGTGCAGCCAGTGAATGCTGGTCCAGCCCAGGCCTGCGAACAATTGCCAGTAGTAACCCAGTTTGCCCGCCGAGCGCACTTTGCTCGCGTGCTCGGCAGCCAGTTTCGAGTCCCGGCGGAACGAGCCGCCATAGATCATTGGCGCAATACGCACCACATGGGATGGTTGGATGTAACGCCGGGGGCTGGCCATCAACCACAGTACTTTCGGCTTGCCCGGCACCATGAAGGCGCCGGCCGCGGTGGCGGCGAGGATCAATTTTTTGCAGCGCTCCGGGTAGTCGTAGGCAAACTGCTGCGCCAGGGCACCGCCCCACGAAACCCCGACGGCATTGACCTGGCCATAGTCCAGGTAATCGAGCATGCGCGCGGTGAGCTTGGCCAGGCCGGGAAAGCGGTAGGGGTGGCTGGGTGTCGATGATCCGCCGACACCGGGCACGTCGAAGGCAATCACTTCCAGGTCCGGGTCCAGGGCCTGGACGAACGGGAACACCAGCTCAAGGTTGGCGCCGATGCCGTTGAAAATCAGCAGTGGCGTCAAGTGAGACTTGCCCGGTCGTACCGCCGTGCGGATGGTCTGGCCATCCAGGTCGATGGTACGGAAGATGAACGGTTGCGGCATGCTCAAGCCCTGTGAAGTTTTACTGCTGGAATGCGGCCAATGTAGGAGCTGGCTTGCCTGCTCCCACATTTGATCTCATTTCAATCACACAACAGTGTGGTCTTACCGCTCGTGAACGTATGTCCCTGGTGCAGCTTCCGCCGCAACGTAGGCTTTGTTACCCAAGCTTGTAGGTGACTTCTTTAATTTGCCCGCGCGCTCTCCCAACCAGCCCTGCCAGTGCAGCCACCATGAGTCGGTATGCTTGGTGGCGTTTTCCTGCCAGTCCAGCGCTTTCTCGCCCATGCTTTCGCTGGTCTGGTAACGCGCCTTCGGATTGCCGGGCGGGTTGAGGATGCTCTGGATATGCCCGCTGCTGGACAGCACGAACTCGACCTTGCCGCCAAACAACTGCGCCGACTTGTAGCAGGACTGCCACGGCGTGATGTGGTCGTTGGTGCCTGCCAGCGAGTAGATATCGGCTGTCACCTGCTTGAGATCGATTGGTGTACCGCACACTTCCAGGGCATTGGCTCGCACCAGCGGATTATTCTTGAACAGTTCGATCAGATCGCCATGGAAGGCCGCCGGAAGGCGCGTGGTGTCGTTGTTCCAGAACAGGATATCGAACACCGGCGGTTCATTGCCCAGCAGGTAGTTGTTGACCCAGTAATTCCAGATCAGATCATTGGGGCGCATCCAGGCGAACACCTTGGCCATGTCCCGGCCTTCCAGCACGCCAGCTTGATAGGAGTGGCGCTTGGCCGCTTCCAGGGTCTGCTCGTCGACGAACAGGGCCACCTGGGTGTCGAGGGTGGTGTCCAGCACGCTCACCAGCAACGTCAGGGCGTTGACTTTCTTCTCGCCCAGCGCCGCATAGTGACCCAGCAGCGCGGTGCAGGTGATACCACCGGAGCAAGCCCCCAGCATGTTGACGTCCTTGCTGCCGGTAATGGCCGTCACCACGTCGACCGCCTCTTTCAGCGCTTCGATATAGGTCGACAGGCCCCATTCACGCTGGGCCTTGGTGGGGTTGCGCCAACTGACGATAAAGGTCTGCTGGTTATTGCGCAGGCAGAAGCGCGCCAGACTCTTGTCCGGGCTCAGGTCGAACACATAAAACTTATTGATCTGCGGCGGCACCACCAGCAGCGGGCGCTCGTGGACCTGTTCGGTGATCGGCTTGTATTGGATCAGCTCCAGCACGTCGTTGCGAAACACCACCGCGCCTTCGCTGGTGCCCAGGCTCTTGCCCACTTCAAAGGCGCCCATATTTACCTGGCTCGGCATGCCGCCGTTATGGACCAGGTCCTTGGCAAGGTGCGAAAGCCCGTCCAGCAGGCTCTTGCCACCAGTTTCGAAAAAGCGTTTGACGGCGGCCGGGTTGGCGGCACTGTTGGTCGGTGCCATGGCTTCGGTCATGAGGTTGATGACAAAGTGCCCGCGGCTGATGTCCTGTTCCGACAGATTGCTGTCACCGATCCAGTCGTGCAGCTCCTTGCGCCACGCCAGATAGGTTTGCAGATAGCGTTTGTAGAGCGGGTTCTGGCTCCACGCCGGGTCGTTGAAGCGACGGTCATCGCTTTCGGGGGCAAGCTCGGATTTGCCGAACACCACATTCTTCAATTCGACGCCAAAGTGGGCGACGTGCTTGACGCTGTGCAACGGTTGCTTGATGGCCTGGGTCAGCACCATCCGCGCAGAAGCCAGTAAATCCTTTTTCCGTAACGCGATGATCGGGTTCAGCCCCAAGGTGTTTTCCGAGGCCTGGCGTTTCAAGTCATCGTTATTCTTATTACTCATCTACGACGCTCCATTGTCCGAAAGACGAATACCGGGTACCGCTGTGCCCCCACTAGAGAGGCACAACACAAGCCTGGTACTGCTGCTCGGGTGACCGTTGATACCGCATCGTCAAATGCAGGGAACTTGCCAATTCCATTGGTTACCCGAGTTTTATTTAATGCGCAAGCGGGCCAATCGTTGACCACACGACAGGGCATTCAAGCAGATGAAATTAGAAAATGCCCACTAATGAGCAAGAGGCTTGAGTTAGAGCATCAGCTTGACGACGGACTGGCTCGGGTCACGGGTTTTTCCGGCCGCCTTGAGTTCGGCAAGATAATCGGCCCACAGCTCGTCCTGACGTACGGCGAGTTGGTAGAGGTAGTCCCAGGTGAACAGCCCGCTGTCATGACCGTCGTCGAAGGTCAATTTCAGTGCGTACTGCCCGGCAGGTTCGATCTTGGTCAGGCCGACATTCAGCTTGCCGAATTGCAAGATCGGATTGCCGTGGCCCTGGACCTCGGCGGAAGGCGAGTGTACCCGCAGCAGTTCGGCACCCAAGTGATAGACCTCGTCCGGGCCGTAGGTCAGTGACAGGGTCTTGGAGGCTTTGTGCAGGTTGATGGCGGTGGGGATTTTAGACATTGGGGGAACCGCTCATGGATGATCCTGAAGGAACCGGTTTTAAAATGTGGGAGCGGGCTTGCTCGCGAATGCGGTGGGTCAGTCACAGTTGCATAAACTGACCCACCGCATTCGCGAGCAAGCCCGCTCCCACATTAAAGCAGAGCGGTTCCTGTGTGAGGCTTACAGGATATAACGAGACAAGTCTTCGTTCTGCGCCAATTCGCCCAGGTGGTTGTTGACGTAGTCGGCGTCGATCTTGATCGCTTCGCCGTTCTGCGCGCCGGCCATGTCACCGGCGCTGAAGGAAACTTCTTCCAGCAGGCGCTCAAGCAAGGTATGCAGACGACGGGCACCAATGTTCTCGGTCTTCTCGTTGACCTGCCAGGCAATCTCCGCCAGGCGCTTGATACCGTCCGGCTGGAACTCGATAGCCAGGCCTTCGGTTTTCAGCAGCTCACGGTATTGCTCGGTGAGCGAGGCGTGCGGTTCGCTGAGAATGCGCTCGAAGTCGCCAGGGGTCAGCGCCTTGAGTTCCACGCGAATCGGCAGGCGGCCTTGCAGCTCCGGCACCAGGTCGCTTGGCTTGCTCAGGTGGAATGCACCGGACGCGATAAACAGGATGTGGTCAGTCTTGACCATCCCCAGCTTGGTATTCACCGTGCAGCCTTCGATCAGCGGCAACAGGTCGCGCTGCACGCCTTCGCGGGATACGTCGACGCCGCCGGAATTGCCGCGCTTGGCCACCTTGTCGATCTCGTCGATAAACACGATGCCGTGCTGCTCGACCGCTTCCAGGGCCTTGGCCTTGAGTTCCTCCTCGTTGACCAGGCGCCCGGCCTCTTCGTCACGCACCAGCTTGAGCGCGTCCTTGACCTTGAGCTTGCGGCTTTTCTTCTTGCCCTTGCCCATGTTGGCGAACAGGTTCTGCAGCTGGCTGGTCATTTCTTCCATGCCCGGCGGGGCGGAGATATCGACGCCGGATGTTTCGGCGACTTCGATCTCGATTTCCTTGTCGTCGAGTTGACCTTCACGCAGGCGCTTGCGGAACAACTGGCGGGTGTTGGAATCCTGGGCCGGTGCCGAGTCTTCATTGAAACCCGCGCGTGCCGGTGGCAGCAGGGCGTCGAGGATGCGTTCTTCAGCAGCGTCTTCAGCGCGATGGCTGACCTTGGTCACCTCCTGCTCGCGCAGCATCTTCAGGGCGGCGTCGGCCAGATCACGGATGATCGACTCGACGTCACGGCCCACATAGCCGACTTCGGTGAATTTGGTCGCTTCGACCTTGATAAACGGCGCGTTGGCCAGCTTGGCCAGGCGGCGGGCGATTTCAGTCTTGCCGACACCGGTCGGGCCGATCATCAGGATGTTCTTGGGGGTTACTTCAACGCGCAACTCTTCGGGCAGTTGCATCCGGCGCCAGCGGTTACGCAGGGCGATGGCAACGGCGCGCTTGGCATCGTCCTGGCCGATGATGTGGCGATTGAGTTCGTGGACGATTTCGCGGGGAGTCATGGACATAGTGGTGTGTGGTCCTCAAGCAGGAAAAAGCCGACGGCTTACTCCGCGAGGTCCTGCTCCTCAATGGTCAGGTTGTGGTTGGTGAACACGCAGATATCGCCGGCGATACCCAGGGCGGTCTCGACGATTTCCCGTGCCGACAGGTCGGTTTTTTTCAACAAGGCGCTGGCTGCGGCCTGGGCATAGCCACCACCGGAACCCATGGCGATCAGGCCGTTCTCGGGCTCAACCACGTCACCGTTGCCGGTGATGATCAGGGACGCGTCTTTATTGGCGACAGCGAGCATGGCTTCGAGGCGGCTGAGGGAGCGGTCGGTTCGCCACTCCTTGGCCAGTTCGACAGCGGCGCGAACCAGGTGGCCCTGGTGTTTTTCCAGTTGGCCTTCAAAGCGTTCAAACAAGGTAAAGGCGTCAGCGGTCGCACCTGCAAAGCCGGCGAGGACCTGGCCGTGGTACAGGCGGCGCACTTTTTTGGCGTTGCCTTTCATCACGGTATTGCCAAGGGAAACCTGGCCGTCGCCGCCCATGACGACTTTGCCGTGGCGACGAACTGAAACGATGGTGGTCAAGGGGAGAGTCTCCACGCTGCGGGGCGAAAATGCCCTGATGGAACTCATATGGGGGTGGTGGGGGAGATTTCAACCGTAGGAAGAGTCTGCGGATGAGTGGTGGCTTGCGCTCTGGCATGCCCTTGCGAACACCACAAAACCAAATGTGGGAGCTGGCTTGCCTGCGATAGCGGTGCACCAGTCACTGAAACTATTGACTGATACACCGCTATCGCAGGCAAGCCAGCTCCCACATTTGATTCGTGTTGGTTGTGGTTCAGCGGCTCTGGCGTTGTTGTAACAACAGGTTGCTAAAGCCTGCGCCGGCCAGTTGTTTCTGCGCCACGGTCAGTTGTTCACGGTTGCTGAACGGCCCGACCAAGACGCGATACCAGGTCGCTTCCTTCACGGTCCCGGACTCCACTGTCACCGTCTGCCCCAGCAGGATGATCTGTGCCCGCACCCGGTCTGCATCGGCCTGCTTGGGGAACGAGCCCGCTTGCAGGAAGAACTTGGTCACCGGTGCCGCCTTGGTCGTGGCGACCGGCGGTGCCGGCGGCGGGGTAATCCCGGCCAGTGCCGCCTGGGCCCGCGCGGTGTCGATCTTTGCTGCTTCCGCTGGGGTTACCGGGGTGGTCGGCACTTGCGGCGTCGGCAGGGTTTTTTCCGGCACGGCTTCTTGCGGCACGATCACTTCCGATTCCGGCAGCAGCGTGTAGAAGTCGTACTTCGGCTTCACCGGTGCGGTCGGGCTTGGCGGTGTCTTGTTCGCTTCGGCGATCTTGCTGGCCTTCTGCTGTTCCTGCTTGACCCGCTTGACGTCTTCGCCCTGGCCCGGCTCCAGTTTCATCAGGAACACGATAAACGCACCGACCGACAGGCCGATGGCCAGCCACATCCAGCCTGGAATCGGTTGTTTTGCCGGTGCCTGGTAGCGGCTGGCGCCGCGCTTGGGTGCAGGTTTTTTCTTGGCTGCCAACTTACATGCGCTCCAGAGTTTCCAGGCCCAACAGTTCCAGGCCTTGCTTGAGGGTCCGTCCAGCCAGTGCGGCGAGGCGCAGGCGGCTTTGCTTTTGCGTTTCGTCGTCGGCGCTCAGGATCGGGCAGTTTTCGTAGAAACTGGAGAACAATCCGGCGACTTCATACAGGTAGGTGCACAGAATATGCGGTGTACCTTTCTCGCCCACGCTGTTGAGCACTTCGCTGAATTGCGCGAGCTTGGCGGCCAGGTCGTGTTCTTGTGGTGCTTGCAGGATGATCTGGCCGTCGACTTCGCTGAAATCCTTGCCCAGCTTGCGGAACACGCCCGCTACACGGGTATAGGCATACAGCAGGTACGGCGCGGTGTTGCCTTCGAAGTTGAGCATCAGCTCGAAGTTGAAGCTGTAGTCGCTGGTACGGTGCTTGGACAGGTCGGCGTATTTCACCGCACCGATCCCCACCACCCGGGCGATATTGCGCAGGTCGGCTTCGGCCAACTCCGGGTTTTTTTCCTTCACCAGGTTGTAGGCACGTTCCTGGGCTTCGTTCAACAGGTCGATCAGCTTCACGGTGCCGCCGTCGCGGGTCTTGAACGGACGGCCATCGGCGCCGTTCATGGTGCCGAAGCCCATATGCTCCATGTGCATCGGATGGGTAACGAACCCGGCACGACGTGCCACCTCGAACACTTGCTGGAAGTGCAGGGCCTGGCGCTGGTCGACGAAATACAGGGCACGATCGGCTTTCAGTACGCCGCTGCGGTAGCGCACGGCCGCCAGGTCGGTGGTGGCATACAGATAGCCGCCGTCAGCCTTGACGATGATCACGGGCAGCGGCTCGCCGTCGGCGGTCTTGAATTCGTCGAGGAACACGCACTGGGCGCCGTTGCTCTCAACCAGCAGGCCCTTGGCCTTGAGGTCGTTGACCACATTGATCAGGTCGTCGTTGTAGGCACTTTCGCCCATGACGTCGGCCATGGTCAGCTTGACGTTCAGCAACTCATAGATTTTCTGGCAGTGGGACAGGGAAATATCGCGAAAGCGTGCCCACAGCTCCAGGCATTCCTTGTCGCCGGCCTGCAGCTTGACCACCAGGCCACGGGCGCGGTTGGCGAACTCCTCGGACTCGTCAAAGCGCTTTTTGGCGGCGCGGTAGAAGTTTTCCAGGTCCGACAGCTCATTGCTGGTGATTGGGTTCTCTTGCAGGTACGCCATCAACATGCCGAACTGGGTGCCCCAGTCGCCCACGTGGTTCTGGCGGATCACGGTGTCGCCGAGAAACTCCAGGACCCGCGCCACGCCGTCGCCAATGATGGTCGAGCGCAGGTGGCCGACGTGCATTTCCTTGGCCAGGTTGGGTGCCGACAGGTCGATGGCCACACGCTGCACGGGGCCGGCCTTGCGCACGCCGATCCTGGCGTCGGCCAGGGCTGCGTCCAGGCGCGAAGCCAGGGCCTGGGTGTTCTGGAAAATATTGATAAAGCCGGGGCCGGCGATTTCGGCCTTGCTGACCTGTGGGTCGGCCGGCAGTGCAGCAATGATTTTCTCCGCGAGGTCACGGGGTTTCATGCCGGCTGGCTTGGCCAGCATCATCGCGATGTTGCTGGCGAAGTCGCCGTGGGTCTTGTCTCGAGAGTTTTCCACCTGGATCGCCGGCGTCAGGCCTTCAGGCAACACACCTTCGTTGACGAGTTGGGTGAGGGCTTGTTGGATCAACTGGCGAATTGTGTCTTTCATGGTGTTCTCTTTCGACCGCAAGCGGCGGCGCGCAATGCGCAGGTGGAAAAACTGGACATTATCCGGTGCGAGGGCGGGCTTGCCAACCATTCAGACCGGTTGGCGGACCTGCGGGCCCACATTCCCTTGTAGGAGCCGGCTTGCCGGCGATAGTGGCCTCAAGTGCAGCAGGGAGTCCGGGGGCCTCATCGCCGGCAAGCTGGCTCCTACATTGGGAGGTGCGTCAGTACAAATCGACCGGATCGACATCCAACGACCATCGCACCTGCCGTCCGCTGGGCATTTGCTCCAGAGCAAGTAACCAGCTACTTAATAGCCGATGCAGCGGTGCACGAGCGGTGGCTTGCAAGAGTAGCTGCGCGCGATAACGTCCGGCGCGGCGTTCCATCGGTGCTGGCACCGGGCCCAGCAACTCGATGCCGCTCAGACCCAGTTCACCGAGCAAACGTTCAGCCACGCTGCAGGCCTCATCCAGAAAACCTTCGGCCTGCCCCGGTTTATGGGCCTCGGCGCGCAACAGCGCCAGGTGCGCAAAGGGTGGCAGGCCGGCTGCGCGACGTTCGCTCAAGGCCTGTTCGGCGAAGGCAAAATAGCCTTGTTCTGTCAGTTGAATCAGCAATGGATGGTCGGCCAGGTGGGTCTGGATGATCACTCGGCCAGGCTCCTCGGCACGCCCGGCGCGGCCAGCAACCTGCACGATCAACTGCGCCATGCGTTCGCTGGCGCGAAAGTCGCCGGAGAACAGCCCGCCGTCGGCATCCAGGATCGAGACCAGGGTCACACGTGGAAAGTGGTGCCCTTTGGCAAGCATTTGCGTGCCTACCAAAATGCACGGCTGGCCTTTCTGGATGGTGGCGAACAGTTGGTTCATGGCGTCCTTGCGCGACGTACTGTCGCGGTCTACGCGCAGTACCGGGAAGTCCGGGAACAGAATCCCCAGGCGCTCCTCGGCGCGTTCGGTGCCCGCGCCTACTGGCCGCAGGTCGACTTTGCCGCACTGCGGGCAATGACGCGGGACCCGCTCCACATGGCCGCAGTGATGGCAGCGCAATTCGGCGGAGCGCTGGTGCACGGTCATCCGCGCATCGCAGCGGTTGCACTCGGACATCCAGCCACAGTCGTGGCACAGCAGTGTCGGCGCAAAGCCCCGGCGATTGAGGAACACCAGCACTTGCTGGCCGGCCGCCAGGGTCTGGCCGATGGCCTGTTGCATCGGCCCGGAAATGCCGCTGTCGAGTGGGCGACTTTTTACATCCAGGCGCAGGAAGCGCGGTTGTTTGGCCCCGCCCGCCCGTTCGTTCAGGCGCAGCAGGCCGTAGCGTCCGGTGTACGCGTTATGCAGGCTTTCCAGGGAGGGCGTGGCCGAGCCCAGCACAATCGGAATGTTTTCCTGGCGTGCGCGCACCAGGGCCAGGTCGCGGGCGTGGTAGCGCAGGCCTTCCTGCTGTTTGTAGGAGCCGTCGTGTTCTTCGTCGATGATGATCAGGCCGGGGTTTTTCATCGGCGTGAACAGGGCCGAGCGGGTACCGATAATAATGTCGGCCTCGCCGTCCCGGGCGGCCAGCCAGGATTCCAGGCGCTCGCGGTCATTGACGGCCGAATGCACCAGGGCGATCCGCGCATTGAAGCGTTGTTCGAAGCGCGCCAGGGTCTGGGGGCCGAGGTTAATCTCGGGGATCAGCACCAGGGCCTGCTTGCCGGCTTCCAGGGTTTCGCGGATCAATTGCAAATAGACTTCGGTCTTGCCGCTGCCGGTGACGCCGGCCAGCAGGAATGCGTGGAAGCTGTCGGCGCTGGCGCTGATGGCCTCGAACGCGGCGCGCTGTTCCGGGTTCAGCGGCAGCTCCGGTTGGGCCAGCCAGTGTTCATGGCGCTCGCCGGGGGCGTGGCGGCGGATTTCCACCTGCACCAGGTCCTTGGCCAGCAGCAGGTCGAGGCTGTCCTTGCTCAACATCAGTTTGCTCAGCAGTGGGTGAGCAACGCCATGGGGGTGCTGCGCCAGTGTGGCCAGGACCTCGCGCTGGCGTGGGGCGCGGGCGATACGTGGGTCGTCCAGGCGTGCACCGGGCGTTATCGACCAGAAGCGCTCCTGGCGGGTCTCGGCCAGCTCGCCCTGGCGCAACAGCACCGGCAATGCCCAGCTCAACGTATCGCCCAGGCTGTGCTGGTAATACTGGGAAGTCCACAGGCACAGCTTGAACAGCGACGCCGGCAGCGGCGGCGTGGCGTCCAGGATGGCCAGGGCCGGCTTGAGCTTTTCTGGTGGCACTTCGCTATGATCCGCCACTTCGATCAGGATCCCGATCATCTCCCGTCGGCCGAACGGCACGCGTACGCGCATCCCCGGCTGCAACTGCGACCGCACCACGCCCGCGGGTGCCCGATAGTCGAACAGGCGGCGCAGGGGCGAGGGCAGGGCGAGGCGCAAAATGGCGTCGGGCACGCGGGAGGTTCTCATATGGCAGGCGGTGAAGAAGGGCGCGAGCCTAGCAGACCCGCAGGGGAGTGTCCTGCCACAGTTTCTGATGAAAGGGGGTACGGCGGCGCTTGCGTGATTAAAAAGCTCTGGTAGAATCCGCGGCCTAATTACGTGCGGTATTCGACAATAGTGTCGAGTGGCGGCACGCTAGCCTGAGGAAGACACCATGAAAGCCGATATCCATCCAGCGTACGAAACCATCCAAGTTACTTGCAGCTGCGGCAACAAGTTCGAAACCCGTTCGAACCTGTGCAAGCCACTGGGTACTGACGTATGCAACGAGTGCCACCCGTTCTACACCGGTAAGCAGAAGACTCTGGATACTGGCGGCCGTGTACAGCGCTTCGCAGACCGTTTCGGTGCTTTCGGCAAGAAAGCTCCAGCTGCTGCAGAGTAAGGTTCAAGAGCCTGATGGGCTTTTACCTGCTGATAAGAAAGGCGTCCCTTGTGGGCGCCTTTTTTGTGCCCGCGATTTGGCTGTCGACTGCCCAGGCCGAGGTGTTTTGCCCTGCGCCAACTACCGTCGGCACCTTCGAGGTGCAGCGCGTGGTGGATGGCGATACCGTCCGTCTCAAGGACGGTCGCAGCGTGCGGATGATTGGTGTCAATGCCCCGGAGACCGGCAAGAAAGGCCGCCCGGACGAGCCATTCGCCGTGGCTGCGCGCCAACGCCTGCAAGGGTTGGTGGATGCCAGTGGTGGTCGGGTCGGGGTGGTGCCGGGTCGTGAGGGCAAGGACCGTTACGGGCGGACCCTGGCCCATCTTTATGGGGCAAACGGCGCGAACCTTGAGGCCCAGTTGCTCGCCGAGGGGCTCGGGTTCCTGGTGGCAGTGGTGCCCAATGTCGATCTGGTCGCCTGCCAGCAAGCCGCCGAGCGCAGTGCGCGGGCGGCAAGACTGGGCCTGTGGCGCCAGTCACCGGTACAGAAAGCCACGCAAATCCAGCGGTCGGGCTTTGCCGTGGTCAGTGGCCGCGTAAGCAAGGTGGAGCGCAATCGTGGCGGGATCTGGATCGAATTGCAGGATTCCCTGGTATTACGGGTTGCACCCAATCTTGTCGGGCAATTCGATAACGCCCTGCTCAAGCGCCTGCAAGGCCAGGATATCGAGGCCCGTGGCTGGGTGCTGGACCGCTCCCGGCGTGGGGGGTTGAAAAGTGGCCAGGCACGCTGGCTGCTCCCGTTGACCGATCCCGGCATGCTGCAAATGGCACAATAAGAAAAAATTGTAGACATTTTTTCTGTCGATTGTGAACAGTTGCAGGCCTTGTATCCCGTGGCTCTTGGCCGAAAGTCGTAGGGTAGGGCCCTTGACACCTGTGACTGCTCAGTCTTGTAGGGACTTTGCGAGGCGAGTATCCTCGGCGATCCGTCGTCCAACAGTAAAAAGCGGAATGCCGATATGTCTGATTTGAAAACTGCCGCTCTCGAATATCATGCCCATCCTCGTCCAGGAAAGCTGAGTGTCGAGCTCACCAAAGCCACTGCTACCGCACGCGACCTGTCGCTGGCGTACAGCCCCGGTGTAGCCGAGCCCGTGCGTGAAATCGCCCGCGATCCTGAACTGGCCTACAAATACACCGGCAAGGGCAATCTGGTTGCAGTGATTTCTGATGGCACCGCAATTCTCGGCCTGGGTAACCTCGGCCCATTGGCTTCCAAGCCAGTGATGGAAGGCAAGGGGGTACTGTTCAAGCGCTTTGCCGGCATCGACGTATTCGACATCGAAGTCGACTCCGAAAGCCCACAAGCCTTCATCGACACCGTCAAGCGCATCTCCATCACCTTCGGTGGCATCAACCTGGAAGACATTAAGGCACCTGAGTGCTTCGAGATCGAAAAGGCCCTGATCGAACAGTGCGACATCCCGGTATTCCACGATGACCAGCACGGCACTGCGATCGTGACCGCCGCTGGCATGATCAACGCCCTGGAAATCGCTGGCAAAACCCTGTCCGACGCGAAGATCGTCTGCCTGGGCGCTGGTGCTGCCGCCATCTCGTGCATGAAGCTGATCGTGAGCATGGGCGCCCGTCTTGAAAACATCTACATGGTCGACAGCAAGGGCGTGATCCAGTCCGAGCGTACCGACCTGAACCAGTACAAGGCGATGTTTGCCCATCCGTCCTCCAAGCGCACCCTGGCTGACGCGCTTGACGGTGCTGACGTGTTCGTCGGCCTGTCCGGCCCGAACCTGCTGAGCGCCGAAGGCCTGAAGTCCATGGCGGCCAACCCGATCGTGTTCGCCTGCTCGAACCCCGATCCGGAAATCGCCCCGGAACTGGCTCACAGCACCCGTAACGACGTGATCATGGCCACTGGCCGTTCGGATTACCCGAACCAGGTCAACAACGTACTGGGCTTCCCGTTCATCTTCCGTGGCGCCCTGGACGTTCGTGCCAAGCGCATCAACGAAGAGATGAAAGTGGCCGCTGCCAACGCCCTGCGTGAACTGGCCAAGCTGCCAGTGCCACAGGACGTTTGCGACGCCTACGGTGGTGCCAAGCTGGAGTTCGGCCGTGAGTACATCATCCCCAAACCTATGGACAAGCGCCTGATCACCGTGATCTCCGATGCCGTGGCCAAGGCCGCCATCGAGACAGGTGTTGCTACCCTGCCGTATCCGAAAAACTACCCGCTCAAAAGCGTGGATGATGTGTTCAACGGCTAAGCCGTTGTAGCGCACCAACAAAAAGCCCCGGCTCTTGCGAGTCGGGGCTTTTTTGTGGCTGCACACATAACTCCTTGTGGGAGCGGGCTGTGTTCATCAGAACAGGTCGATCGGCGCCGATTCATCCGCCGGTAGCGGGCTACCCGGTGCCACACCATTGCCCAGCTCATTCATCGACGGCGGCGTGTCTTCGCTCTTGAACAGTTCAAAGTACGCATTCGGTGTGCCGGGTGCGGCGGCGCGGCCACTGATCGGGTCGATGCGTAGGCTGAGGATGCCTTCCGGCTCGGCCTGGGTGTGGGCTGGCTTGTCCTTGAGGGCGCCGCCCATGTAGCTCATCCAGATCGGCAGCGCGACGGTGCCGCCGTATTCGCGGCGACCGAGGCTTTCCGGCTGGTCGTAGCCCGTCCAGACAGTGGTGATGTAGTCGGCGTTGTAGCCGGAGAACCACGCATCCTTGGATTCGTTGGTGGTGCCGGTCTTGCCTGCCAGGTCCGTGCGGCCCAAGGCCAGGGCACGGCGGCCGGTGCCGCGCTTGATCACGTCCTGCAGCATGCTGGTGAGGATGTAGGTGGTACGCCCGTCAACCACGCGCTCTGCCACTGCCGGGGTTGGTGGGGCAGTTGCCGCATCGGTAGGTGCGGCACCAGGTGCCGGCTCGATGGTGATACCGCCGTTGGCGGGGGCGGCCAGGCCATCGCTGGCGGCGACGGTGTTGGGCACGCTCGGCGGGTTGGCGACGAACAGTGTGTCACCGTTGCGGCTCTCGATCTTGTCGATCAGGTACGGCGTGACCTTGTAGCCGCCGTTGGCGAACACGCTCCAGCCGGTGGCGATTTCCATTGGCGTGAGGGTCGCGGTGCCCAGGGCCAGGGACAGGTTTGGCGGCAGGTCCTGCTTGTTGAAGCCGAAGCGGGTCATGTAGTCGATGGTCTTGCCCACGCCCATCGCCTGCAGCAAGCGGATCGACACCAGGTTGCGCGACTTGTACAGCGCCTCGCGCACGCGGATCGGGCCGAGGAAGGTGTTGGTGTCGTTCTTCGGGCGCCAGACCTTGTCCAGGTACTCGTCGACAAACACGATAGGCGCATCGTTGACCAGGCTGGCGGCGGTGTAGCCGTTATCCAGCGCGGCGCTGTAGACGAATGGCTTGAAGCTGGAGCCCGGCTGGCGCTTGGCCTGGGTGGCGCGGTTGTAGTTGCTCTGCTCGAAGGCGAAACCACCGACCAGGGCGCGGATCGCACCGTTCTGCGGGTCCAGGGAGACCAGTGCGCCCTGGGCGACCGGGACCTGGCTGAATTTCAGGCTGTCGTCCTTCTGGCGCTGCACGCGGATCAGGTCGCCGACCTGAGCCACATCCGACGGCTGCTTGGGCATCGGCCCCATGCTGTTGGTATTCAGGAAGGGGCGGGCCCATTTCATGCTGTCCCACGGCACATGCTCTTCACCGCTGCGGGTCAGGACTTGCACGCCATCTTTTTTCACCTGGGTGACGATGGCCGGATCCAGGCCACTGATGGAGCGCTGCTTGCCCAGTTCGACGGTCCAGGCGCTCAGGGTCTTGCCCGGCAGGCGCGATTCCGGCCCGCGATAACCATGGCGCTGGTCGTAGGTGATCAGGCCTTCATGCACCGCGTGGTTGGCGATTTCCTGCAAATTGCTCGGAATGGTCGTCGTGACGCGGAAACCTTCGGTGTAGGCGTCGCTGCCGTAGCGGCCAACCATTTCGGCGCGGGCCATCTCGGCGATATAGGGTGCGCTGACTTCTGGCGTCGGCACGTGGTAGCTGGCGTTCAGCGGTTCGGCCACTGCCGCTTCATAGGCGTTCTGGTCAATCTTGCCCAGCTTGTACATCCGCCCCAGGATCCAGTCGCGACGCTCCTTGCTGCGGGCCGGGTTGGCCAGCGGGTTGAAGCGCGAAGGCGCCTTGGGCAGGCCGGCAATCATTGCCATTTGTGCCAGGCTGGCATCGCGAATCGACTTGCCGTAGTACACCTGGGACGCCGCCTCGATCCCGTAGGCACGGTTGCCCAGGTAGATCTTGTTGACGTACAGCTCAAGGATTTCATCCTTGGTCAGTTGGCGTTCGATCTGCAGCGCCAGGAGGATTTCCGTGGCCTTGCGCGAGAAGCTGCGTTCGCTGGTCAGGAAGAAGTTCTTCGCTACCTGCATGGTGATGGTGCTGCCACCCGATTGGATGTGTCCGCTTTTTACCAACTGCGTGGCCGCACGCACCAGGCTGCTGGGGTCCACGCCGTAGTGGTTGGCAAAGTTATCGTCTTCGGCTGACAGCAGGGCATTGATGAAATTGGGTGGGATGTCGGCGAAACGGATCGGGGTACGGCGCATTTCGCCAAACTCCGCGATCAGCTTTTCATCGCTGCTGTAGACCCGCAAAGGAATCTGCAACTGGATACTTCTCAGGGCCTCTACCGAGGGCAATCCCGGGCTAAGGTAGAGATAGGCGCCGCTGAACACGAGCAGCAGCCCGCAAACGATAGCGACGAAGGAGTATCCGAGAAACTTCAGCAGACGAATCAAGGCTTTTGGATTTCCAGAGAAAAGAATGAGTTAAGTGTCGGGATAGGCATGACTAAGGTTGTATCGACCCGACCTGCAGATAAAAAGCGGGAAAAAACGCTGGGCATTAAAGCATTTTTCGCCTCGGGGCGTCATGGGCGCCGCTCAACCGAGCCGACCGAATGCATCAACCCCAGAACTGGCCAGCCCTGAGACAGGCAAAGCTTTAGGGAGTTTTATGAAAAAGGGATTTTTCAGGCGAAAAGCCGATACCGTACTGGGTGTGGATATCCAGGACAGCGGCGTGAAGATAGTGGAGCTGGCCCGCGCCGGCGATGGCTATGCCATGCGTGCGTATGCGAGCCAGCCTTTGCCGGGTCATGCGGTGATCGACAGTAGTATCGTTGATCTGGAGGTTGTCGCGCAGACCCTTTCCAAGGCATTGTTCCGTGCACAGACCCAGGTCACCCATGCGGCCGTTGCCGTGGCGGGGCCTTCGGTGATCAGCCGGGTGATTGCGCTGGAGGCAGGGCTTGAGGCCGATGAGATGGAGCAGCGCTTGCGCTGCGAAGCTGACCAGTACGTTCCTTATCCGCTGGATGAGGTAGCCATTGATTTTCAGGTCCAGGGCCCATCGGGTCGTGAACCCGGTTATGTTGATGTGCTGCTTGTGGCGTGCCTCAAGGAGCAGGTGGAAGCGCGTGAGGCGGTATTGGCCATGTCTGGCCTGGTTGCGCGAGTGGTGGATGTAGAGGCGTTTGCCTTGGCGCGGGTGACCGATCAGGTGGTCGCTCGCATAGCGCCGGGGAATGGTATCAATAGTGCACAATGGGCTGCCGATGCCCAGGGATTGCGTGTCGCCTGCGGTTTGGCCCTCAGGAGTTTCGATTGATGACAAGAATCAACCTTTTGCCCTGGCGTGAAGAACGGGCGGAGCGCCGTCGCAAGTTTTTCCTGATTTTTCTGTTGGTGATCACCACGATTGCATTGGCCGCCGTATGGCTGGCTGATCGGGTCATCGATCGCGCGATTGATCGACAAGTGGCCCGTAACAACCATTTGAGCAAGCAAGTCACCATCTTGGATTCGCGCATCAAGACCATCGACGATTTGCGCGAACAGCGCCAGCAACTGATGGAGCGGATGAAGGTGGTCGAAGATCTCCAGGGCCATCGCGCGGCAGGCCAGGAGCTGTTCGAGCAGTTGGCCCGTGCGGTGCCGGATGGCGTCCGGTTGCATGAGGTCAGCGTCAGCGGCACCTTGGTGGAGGTCACCGGCACGGCGGTGTCCAGCGACGATGTCGCCCGGTTGATGCGTAGCCTGGAGGCTTCCAGCACGCTACGCGCGCCCAACCTGCGCCATGTCCGGGCCGAGGAGGATGGTGCGGGCAGCGCCTTCCAGTTGATGGTGGATCATGGGGAGCGCCAGGAGATGCAGCGGTGAGTCTATCGTCCAGCCTGTCAGGGCTGGCACTCCCGCAACTCTCCATGCTGTACCGCAACATCGCTCACTGGCCCTTGGCTGGCAGGCTGCTGGTGGGCGCCGCGCTTGCCTTGCTGGTGCTAGTGGCAGGGGATGCTGTGTACCTGGGCGGTGCCCGCGAGGCCTTGCAGCGTCAGGAAGCGGGAGAAATAACACTGCGCCAGCAGTTTGCCGCAAAGGCCCGGCAAGCCGCCCAGCATGACAGGGTGGTGCGCGAGCTTGAGACCCTGCGTATCGCCTTCACCGAACAGTTGCGCCAAATGCCGACGCTGATGCAAATGCCTGGCCTGCTGGAAGACTTCGCCCGTCTGGGGCACGCCAGTGGGGTGTTGGTCGATCAGCTCAGTGTGCTGGACGAGCAGGTGCAGCCGGTGTTCGTCGAGCGGCCGATGCAGCTCAAGCTGCTGGGCACTTACCATGACCTTCTGGCGTTCATTCATGGCGTGGCTGGGTTGTCGCATATCGTTACCCTGCATGACTTTATCATTCGCCCTGTTGACTCCCAGGGTGGTGCATTGCTGAGCCTGACGATGCTTGCCAAGACCTACCGGTACAGCAACCCGGGAGCCTTGCCATGAGCCGCCTCAAGGTCATGGGTTTGAGCCTGGTCTTGCTTGCTGGATGCGAGAATGACCCGCAGTTGCAGGTGTTGAATGACGAGTTGCAAGCGATTCGCCAGCAGGCAGTGCCTCTTGCTCACGAAGCGCCGGCAGTCATGCCAGGGCCAAGGTTTTTCTCCAGCGCGCCACCCCTGCGTGATCCTTTTCAGCCCCCGGACCCGCCTGCCGTTCGTGCCGCCGGCAAGCCCGGACCCGCGCCGGACTTCGACCGCCCCCGGCAGTTTCTCGAAGGGTTTGCCGTCGATCAGTTCCAGATGGTCGGCACCCTTTCACTGGGCGCGCAGACCTTTGCCCTGCTGCGTGGCGTCGCAGGTGTTCATCGCCTGGCGGTGGGGGATTACCTGGGGACCGATCATGGGCGCGTCGTGGCGATCCACGAGGGGCGGTTGGAGCTGGTCGAGCTTTTTCCCGATGGTGAGGGTGCTTGGCTTGAGCGCCCGCGCACTCTGGTGTTGAACGTGAATTCATAACGGAAGCAAAAAATGAAAAGGATTATTTCGTCCTTCGGTGTGGCGCTATGGATAGCGTTCACGGCACCGATGACTGAGGCTGTGCCCAAGAGAATCGACCTGATTCAGTTGCCACCTCCCGGTGCTTCGCCTCTGGGCAATGGGCGTGGCTCCTTTGACGGTGACAGGTTGTCCCTCAATTTCCAGGACATCGAGGTCCGCGCAGTACTGCAGCAGATTGCCGATGTGGCCGGCCTCAACCTGGTGGCCGGCGATGATGTGCAGGGCTCGATTACCTTGCGCCTCAAGGATGTGCCCTGGGATCAAGCCCTGGATCTGGTGCTGCAGGCCAAGGGCCTCGATCAACGCGTGACGGCCAATGTGCTGCTGGTGGCGCCGGCCGAGGAACTGGCCGCGCGCGAGCGGCTGGCCCTGGAATCACGCAAGTTGATGACCGAACTGGCGCCGCTGCGGCGGGAGCTGTTGCAAGTCAATTACGCCAGGGCGGCCGAGTTGGCCAAACTGTTCCAGTCGGTGGGCGGGTCTGAGGGGGTGGCTGATGAGCGTGGTTCGGTGACGGTAGATGACCGGACCAACAACATCATCGCCTACCAGACGGGGGAGCGTTTGGAAGAGTTGCGGCGCATCGTCAACCAACTGGATGTCCCGGTACGCCAGGTGATGATCGAGGCACGAATAGTCGAAGCCAATGTCGACTATGACAAAAGCGTAGGGGTGCGCTGGGGCGGGTTGCTGCGGAATAAAGGCAATTGGAGTGGTGGTGGCGTCGACAACAGCCCGTCAGGTGAGGGCGAGTCGCCCGATAGCTCGCCGTTCGTTGACCTGGGGGTCGTTAACGCAAGCTCTGGCCTGGGTATCGCGTTTGTTACCGATAACGTGTTGCTGGACCTGGAACTCACGGCCATGGAAAAAGGCGGCAATGGTGAAGTGATCTCCCAGCCCAAGGTGGTGACCTCCGACAAGGAGACGGCGCGGATTCTCAAGGGCACTGAGATTCCTTACCAGGAAGCCACGTCCGAAGGGGCGACTTCGGTTTCGTTCAAGGAAGCCTCGCTTTCCTTGGAAGTGACGCCACAAATCACTCCGGATGGCCAGGTCATCATGGAGGTCCGGGTGACCAAGGATGAGCCGGACTACCTGAACAAACTCAACGATGTGCCGCCTATCAAGAAGAATGAGGTCAACGCCAAGGTCCAGGTCAAGGACGGCGAGACCATCGTCCTCGGTGGGGTTTTCTCCAAAAACCAAAGCAAGGTGGTAGATAAAGTGCCATTTTTGGGCGATGTGCCGTATCTTGGCCGCCTTTTCCGGCGTGATGTCGTGGCCCAAAGAAAATCCGAGCTGCTGGTATTCCTGACTCCGCGTATTATGAATAACCAGGCGATTGCTGTGAGTCGTTGATTCTGTGCGAAATTTGATTCTTGTAGGGCCGATGGGGGCTGGAAAAAGCACCATCGGCCGTTTGCTGGCCAAAGAGCTGCGCCTGCCATTCAAAGACTCCGATAAGGAAATTGAATTGCGCACGGGCGCCAATATCCCGTGGATCTTCGATAAGGAAGGCGAACTGGGCTTTCGCGACCGCGAACAGGCGATGATTGCCGAGTTGTGCGGCTGCGATGGCGTGGTATTGGCCACCGGCGGCGGCGCGGTGATGCGTGAGGAAAACCGGCGGGCGCTGCATGCCGGCGGCCGAGTGGTGTATTTGCATGCATCGGTCGAGCAGCAAGTCGGGCGTACCGCTCGCGATCGCAATCGGCCATTGCTGCGCACTGCCAATCCGGAGAAAACCTTGCGCGATTTGCTGACGCTACGCGATCCGCTTTATCGGGAAATCGCCGACCTGGTGGTGGAAACCGATGAGCGGCCACCGCGCATGGTCGTAATCGACATTCTTGAACGCTTGCAGCAGTTGCCGCCCCGTTAAAGCCTGGGCCGAAATGCGCTATTCTCGGCAGCGCGTCACAGCCGTCCGAGTTGTGGCGTAGAGCCATCATGCAGCGTCCGATCTCGACGATGCCGACAACGTTAATACACGGCAGGACGCCTGCTTCTATCTTCAGCGCGGGGACACATGCAGACACTTAAGGTCGATCTTGGCGAGCGTAGCTACCCGATCCATATCGGTGAAGGTTTGTTGGACCAGCCCAAGTTGCTCGCACCGCATATTGCCGGGCGACAAGTGGCAATCATCTCCAACGAGACAGTGGCGCCGCTGTACCTTGAGCGTCTGAGCCGCAGCCTTGCGGCGTATTCGGTGATCTCGGTGATTCTTCCCGACGGCGAAGCCTTCAAGAACTGGGAAACCCTGCAACGGATCTTTGACGGGCTGCTCACCGCGCGCCACGACCGGCGTACCACGGTGATAGCCCTTGGTGGCGGCGTGATCGGCGATATGGCTGGGTTTGCGGCGGCCTGTTACCAGCGAGGCGTGGACTTTATCCAGGTGCCGACCACGTTGCTGTCCCAGGTCGATTCGTCGGTGGGCGGCAAGACCGGCATCAACCATCCCCTGGGCAAGAACATGGTCGGTGCGTTCTACCAGCCCAATGCCGTGCTGATCGATACCGCGACGCTCAATACCTTGCCACCCCGCGAGTTGTCGGCGGGTCTGGCGGAGGTTATCAAGTACGGGTTGATCTGCGATGAGCCGTTCCTGGCCTGGCTTGAAGAACACGTCGATGCCTTGCGCAACCTGGACCAGGTGGCGCTGACCGAGGCGATCTCCCGCTCCTGCGCGGCCAAGGCACTGGTGGTCAACGCCGACGAGCGTGAGTCTGGCGTGCGCGCCACCTTGAACCTGGGCCACACCTTTGGCCATGCGATTGAAACCCATATGGGCTATGGTGTCTGGTTGCATGGGGAGGCCGTGGCGGCTGGCACAGTAATGGCGTTGGAGATGTCGCAACGCCTGGGCTGGATCAGTGTCCAAGAGCGTGACCGCGGTATTCGCCTGTTCCAGCGCGCCGGGTTGCCGGTCATTCCTCCTGAGGAAATGACCGAGGCTGATTTCCTCGAACATATGGCGATAGACAAGAAAGTGATCGATGGTCGTTTGCGTCTGGTGCTGTTGCGCCGAATGGGCGAAGCGGTAGTGACCGACGATTATCCGAAAGAGATTCTACAGGCCACGCTGGGAGCGGATTACCGCGCCCTGGCCCAGCTGAAAGGTTAACCAGATCCCGATGACTAGTTTGCATGCCGACGAGGCGTTCCTCGGCCATTACCAGTTGAGCCATGACCCTTTTGCGCCACGGGTCCCAGGTTTCAAGTTTTTCCCAGCGCAGCGCAAGCCGGTGTTGGGGCAGTTGCACCACCTGGCGCGCTACAGCCAGTTGCTATTGGTGGTCACAGGCCCTTTGGGCAGCGGCAAGACGCTGTTGCGCCAGGCTCTGGTGGCCAGTACCAACAAGCAATCGGTGCAGAGCGTGGTGGTTTCCGCCCGTGGTGCCGGTGATGCGGCGGGTGTGTTGCGCCAGGTTGCCCAGGCGCTGGACGTGGCCAATGCCGAGCCGACTGCAATTCTCAAGCAAGTGGTGCAACTGGGCCTGACCGGCCAGGAAGTCTACCTGCTGGTGGACGATGCCGAGCAGCTCGACGAGTCCGCCCTGGAAGCGTTGCTGGCCCTGGCGGCGGGTACGCCGGAAGGTCGTCCCCATGTGTTCCTGTTTGGTGAGGCGTCGCTGATTGCCGATCTGGAGCAGCTCAGTGGCGAGCAAGAGCTGTTCCATGTCATCGAATTGCAGCCCTACGAAGAAGAGGAAACCCGCGAGTATCTGGCTCAGCGCCTTGAAGGTGCCGGCCAGGGTATCGAACTTTTCTCCGCCCAGCAGATCTCTGATATTCACGAAAGCTCCGACGGCTGGCCTGGCACCATCAACCAGGTGGCCCGGGATGCGATGATCGAAGCCATGATTGCCAGCCGTTCAGCGGTTAAGCGTCCAAAGATGGGGTTCACCATGCCGAAGAAACACGTACTGGCGATTTCTGCTGTTGTCGTGGTTGCCGTTGCCGCCGCCTGGTTGATTCCTGGCCGCAGCAAGGCACCGACCGCGCCAGGCGCGCCTACCGAGCAGGCGCAACTGCCACTGGGCAAGCCCACCACCAATGGCGCGCCTGCCGTTGAGTTCGCCGGTTCCGGCCAGCCTACCAACCTGCCGATGGTCGGCCAGCCGGTCATGCGTGGTCCGTTGGCAGAAGAAGCGGGCGCGATCTCCGAAGGCGACGACGGTGTGCCGGTAGAAGGCTCCAGCGCTACGCCACCCACCGTTACCACCGTGGCCCCGCCTCCCGGCGCAACTGCCAGCCCGGCGCCTGTGCCTGCGGCCAGGCCGACGCCTGCCCCGACCCAGGTCGCCACCGCCAAACCAGCCCCGGCGCCAGTGGTCAAGCCGACGCCAGCGCCTGCGGCCAAGCCAGCACCCGCCGCCAAGCCTGCTGAAAAGCCGGTGACTGTGGCCAAAGCCGCTGCCGGCAGCGGCTGGTACACCAGCCAGCCGGCCAAGAACTACGTAGTGCAGATCCTCGGCACCAGCTCCGAAGCCAACGCTCAGGCGTTCGTCAAAGAGCAGGGTGGCGAGTACCGTTATTTCAAGAAAGTGCTCAACGGCAAGCCTCTCTACGTGATCACCTACGGCAGTTTCCCGAGCCGCGCGGCAGCCGATTCCGCGATCAAGGCCTTGCCAGCGAAGGTTCAGGCTGGTAAACCTTGGCCTCGCACTGTTGCCAGCGTTCAACAAGAACTCGCAACAACTCGCTGAAGATCCGGCGACCTTACCCAGGTCGCCCTCCCAGCACCTCAAAAAAACGACAACAGCGTGCAGCCCTGAAGGCCGCGCGCTTTGTGGTGTCTGCGTCACGGTAGCTTTTGAGTCGTAGCGGTCAAAATTAAAAAAGTTTTGACTAGCACAGCATATCGCTTTAAACCTTTCATAAATGCGACATAGATTTGCGACAGTTCGTCGCCAAATTTGTGGGCGTCTGTGTCGGTGTGTACAATGACCTCCCTTTTGCCCCTGCTAAGCCGGCGTACGTTCGGCGCGGAAGGTAACTGGTTGAATTGAAAAGAAATTTGCCTCGGAATAAGAGGCAGCCTGGTGAGAAAGTGTCTATGAAAGCAGGTCTGTACCAACCCGATGAATTCAAGGATAACTGTGGTTTCGGCCTGATCGCCCATATGCAGGGCGAACCCAGTCATACCCTTCTGCAAACGGCCATCGAGGCCCTGACCTGCATGACCCACCGTGGTGGGATCAACGCCGACGGCAAGACCGGTGACGGTTGTGGCTTGCTGATTCAAAAGCCCGACCTGTTCCTGCGCGCTGTCGCCAAGGAAGCCTTCGGCGCCGATTTGCCCAAGCAATACGCGGTGGGCATGGTGTTCTTCAATCAGGACCCGGTCAAAGCCGAGGCCGCTCGCGAGAACATGAACCGCGAGATCCTCGCCGCCGGCCTGCAACTCGTCGGCTGGCGCAAAGTGCCGATCGACACCAGCGTGCTCGGCCGCCTGGCCCATGAGCGTCTGCCGCAGATCGAGCAAGTGTTTATCGCCGGCGACGGCCTGAGCGACCAGGACATGGCGATCAAGCTGTTCACCTCCCGTCGTCGCTCGTCCGTGGCCAACGCCCTGGACACCGACCACTACATCTGCAGCTTTTCCCACAAGACCATCATTTATAAAGGCCTGATGATGCCGGCGGACTTGACCGCCTTCTATCCAGACCTGAGCGATGAGCGCCTGCAAACCGCGATCTGCGTGTTCCACCAGCGCTTCTCCACCAACACCCTGCCGAAATGGCCGCTGGCCCAGCCATTCCGCTTCCTCGCCCACAACGGCGAGATCAACACCATCACCGGCAACCGCAACTGGGCCGTGGCCCGTCGCACCAAGTTCGCCAACGACCTGATGGACCTCGAAGAACTCGGCCCGCTGGTCAACCGCGTGGGTTCCGACTCCTCGAGCATGGACAACATGCTGGAACTGATGGTCACCGGCGGCATCGACCTTTTCCGTGGCGTGCGCATGATCATTCCGCCAGCGTGGCAGAACGTCGAGACCATGGACCCCGACCTGCGGGCGTTCTATGAGTACAACTCGATGCACATGGAACCGTGGGACGGCCCGGCTGGCGTGGTCATGACCGATGGTCGCTACGCGGTGTGCCTGCTCGACCGTAACGGCCTGCGCCCGGCGCGCTGGGTCACCACCACCAACGGCTTCATCACCCTGGCGTCGGAAGTCGGCGTGTGGAACTACCAGCCGCAGGACGTGATTGCCAAAGGCCGGGTCGGCCCTGGCCAGATCCTCGCCGTGGACACCGAAACCGGGCAGATCCTCGACACCGATGCCATCGACAACCGCCTGAAGTCGCGACACCCGTACAAGCAGTGGCTGCGCAAGAACGCCCTGCGTATCCAGGCGACCATGGAAGACAACGATCACGGTTCGGCGTTCTATGACGTCGACCAGCTCAAGCAGTACATGAAGATGTACCAGGTCACGTTCGAGGAGCGCGACCAGGTGCTGCGCCCGCTCGGCGAGCAAGGCTACGAGGCTGTCGGCTCCATGGGCGACGATACGCCGATGGCCGTGCTGTCCCAGCGCGTGCGCACGCCGTACGACTATTTCCGCCAGCAGTTCGCCCAGGTGACCAACCCACCTATCGACCCGCTGCGTGAAGCCATCGTCATGTCCCTGGAAGTGTGCCTCGGTGCCGAGCGCAACATCTTCCAGGAGTCGCCTGAGCACGCTTCGCGCGTGATCCTCAGCTCGCCGGTGATTTCCCCGGCCAAGTGGCGCTCGTTGATGACCCTGGAGCGTCCAGGCTTCGACCGCCAGATCATCGACCTGAACTACGACGAGAGCCTCGGCCTGGAAGCCGCGGTGCGTAACGTCGCTGATCAGGCTGAAGAAGCCGTGCGTGCCGGTCGCACCCAGATCGTGCTGACCGACCGCCATATCGCCCCGGGCAAGCTGCCGATCCACGCGTCCCTGGCGACCGGTGCGGTACACCACCGCCTGACCGAAAAAGGCCTGCGCTGCGACTCCAACATCCTCGTCGAAACCGCCACCGCTCGCGACCCGCATCACTTCGCCGTACTGATCGGTTTCGGTGCCTCGGCGGTGTACCCGTTCCTGGCCTACGAAGTGCTGGGTGACCTGATCCGTACCGGTGAAGTGCTGGGCGACCTCTACGAGGTGTTCAAGAACTACCGCAAAGGCATCACCAAGGGCCTGCTGAAGATCCTGTCGAAGATGGGCATCTCCACCGTCACGTCGTACCGCGGCGCACAGTTGTTCGAGGCCATCGGCCTGTCGGAAGAAGTCTGCGAGCTGAGCTTCCGTGGCGTGCCGAGCCGTATCAAGGGCGCGCGTTTCGTCGACATCGAAGCCGAGCAGAAAGCCCTGGCAGCCGAAGCCTGGAGCGCACGCAAGCCGATCCAGCAAGGTGGCCTGCTCAAGTTCGTGCACGGTGGCGAATACCACGCCTACAACCCGGACGTGGTCAACACCCTGCAAGCTGCTGTGCAACAGGGCGACTACGCCAAGTTCAAGGAATACACCGCGCTGGTGGATAACCGCCCGGTGTCGATGATCCGTGACCTGTTCCGGGTGAAGACCCTGGACACGCCGATGGACATCGCCCAAGTCGAGCCGCTGGAGTCGATCCTCAAGCGCTTCGACTCCGCCGGTATTTCCCTGGGCGCCTTGTCCCCCGAGGCCCACGAAGCCCTGGCCGAAGCCATGAACCGCCTGGGTGCGCGTTCCAACTCCGGCGAAGGTGGGGAAGACCCGGCGCGCTACGGCACCATCAAAAGCTCGAAAATCAAGCAGGTTGCGACCGGTCGTTTCGGTGTGACCCCGGAATACCTGGTCAACGCCGAAGTGCTGCAGATCAAGGTGGCCCAGGGTGCCAAGCCCGGTGAGGGCGGCCAGCTGCCGGGCGGCAAGGTCAATGGTCTGATCGCCAAGCTGCGTTACGCAGTGCCGGGCGTCACGCTGATTTCGCCTCCGCCGCACCACGACATCTACTCGATCGAAGACTTGTCGCAGCTGATTTTCGACTTGAAACAAGTCAACCCGCAGGCGCTGGTCTCGGTGAAGCTGGTAGCAGAAGCCGGCGTGGGCACCATTGCCGCTGGCGTGGCCAAGGCCTATGCCGACCTGATCACCATCTCCGGCTACGACGGCGGCACCGGCGCTTCGCCGCTGACCTCCATCAAGTACGCCGGCGCACCGTGGGAACTCGGCCTGGCCGAAACCCACCAGACCCTGCGCGGCAACGACCTGCGCGGCAAGGTCCGGGTGCAGACCGACGGCGGCCTGAAAACCGGCCTCGACGTGATCAAGGCCGCGATCCTCGGCGCCGAAAGCTTCGGCTTCGGGACTGCGCCAATGATCGCCCTGGGCTGCAAATACCTGCGCATCTGCCACTTGAACAACTGCGCCACCGGCGTCGCCACTCAGAACGAGAAGCTGCGCAAGGATCACTACATCGGCACCGTCGACATGGTGGTGAATTTCTTCACCTACGTCGCCATCGAGACCCGTGAGTGGCTGGCCAAGCTGGGCGTGCGTTCCCTCGAAGAGCTGATCGGTCGCACCGACCTGTTGGAAATCCTCGAAGGCCAGACCGCCAAGCAACATCACCTGGACCTCACGCCGCTGCTGGGCAGCGATCACATTCCGGCCGACAAACCGCAGTTCTGCGGCGTCGAGCGTAACCCGCCCTTCGACAAAGGCCTGCTGGCCGAGAAGATGGTGGAAATCGCCGGTTCGTCGATCAATGACGCCAGCGGTGGCGAATTCGCCCTGGATATCTGCAACTGCGACCGTTCCATCGGCGCGCGGATCTCCGGCGAAATCGCGCGCAAGCACGGCAACCAGGGCATGGCGAAAGCGCCGATCACCTTCCGCTTCAAGGGCACTGCGGGCCAGAGCTTCGGCGTGTGGAACGCCGGCGGCCTACACATGTACCTCGAAGGCGACGCCAACGACTACGTGGGCAAGGGCATGACCGGCGGCAAGCTGGTGATCGTTCCGCCAGCGGGCAGCATCTACAAGACCCAGGACAGCGCCATCATCGGCAACACCTGCTTGTACGGCGCCACCGGTGGCAAGCTGTTCGCCGCCGGCACTGCCGGTGAGCGTTTCGCCGTGCGTAACTCCGGGGCCCACACCGTGGTGGAAGGCACGGGCGATCACTGCTGCGAGTACATGACCGGGGGCTTTGTCGCGGTACTGGGCAAGACCGGTTACAACTTCGGTTCGGGCATGACCGGCGGTTTCGCCTACGTGCTCGACCAGGACAACACCTTCGTCGACAAGGTCAACCACGAGTTGGTCGAGATCCAGCGGATCAGCGGCGAAGCCATGGAGTCCTACCGGAACCACTTGCAGCACGTGCTGGACGAGTACGTCGAGGAAACCGGCAGCGAATGGGGCCGTAACCTCGCCGAGAACCTCGATGATTACCTGCGTCGTTTCTGGCTGGTCAAGCCCAAGGCTGCCAACCTGAAATCGTTGCTTTCCAGCATCCGTGCCAACCCGCAGTGATATGCGCCTGAACAGTTTGATGAGGTTTTAACATGGCTGAACGTCTGAATAACGACTTCCAGTTCATCGATGTCGGGCGCAAAGATCCGAAGAAGAAACTGTTGCGTCAACGCAAGAAAGAGTTCGTGGAGATCTACGAACCCTTCAAACCCCAGCACTCGGCCGACCAGGCCCACCGCTGCCTGGGGTGCGGTAACCCGTATTGCGAATGGAAGTGCCCGGTGCACAACTTCATTCCCAACTGGCTCAAGCTTGTGGCCGAGGGCAACATCCTCGCCGCCGCCGAGCTGTCGCACCAGACCAATACCCTGCCGGAGGTTTGCGGCAGGGTGTGCCCGCAGGATCGTCTGTGCGAGGGTGCCTGTACCCTCAACGATGGTTTTGGCGCAGTGACCATCGGCTCGGTAGAGAAATACATCACCGACACCGCGTTCGCCATGGGCTGGCGCCCGGACATGTCCAAGGTCAAGCCGACCGGCAAGCGTGTCGCGATCATCGGCGCAGGCCCGGCGGGCCTGGGGTGTGCCGACGTGCTGGTACGTGGCGGCGTGACCCCGGTGGTATTTGACAAGAACCCGGAAATCGGCGGCCTGCTGACCTTCGGCATCCCCGAGTTCAAGCTGGAAAAGACCGTGTTGAGCAATCGCCGCGAAGTCTTCACCGGCATGGGCATCGAGTTCCGCCTGAACACCGAGATCGGCAAAGACGTGACCATGGCGCAACTGCTCGAAGAATACGATGCTGTATTCATGGGCATGGGCACCTACACCTACATGAAGGGCGGTTTTGCCGGTGAGGACCTGCCCGGCGTGTACGACGCGCTCGACTTCCTGATCGCCAACGTCAATCGCAACCTGGGCTTTGAAAAGTCGCCGGAAGATTTCGTCGACATGAAAGGCAAGAAGGTCGTGGTACTCGGTGGTGGCGACACCGCGATGGACTGCAACCGTACCTCGATCCGCCAGGGGGCCAAGTCGGTGACCTGCGCCTATCGCCGTGACGAAGCCAACATGCCGGGCTCGCGCAAAGAGGTGAAGAACGCCAAGGAAGAAGGCGTGAAGTTCCTCTACAACCGCCAGCCGATCGCTATCGTCGGTGAAGATCGCGTCGAAGGCGTGAAGGTGGTCGAGACCCGCCTCGGCGAACCGGACGCCCGTGGCCGCCGCAGCCCCGAGCCGATCCCGGGCTCCGAAGAGATCATCCCGGCGGACGCCGTGGTCATCGCCTTCGGCTTCCGCCCGAGCCCGGCGCCGTGGTTCGAGCAGTTCCAGATCCAGACCGACAGCCAGGGCCGTGTCGTGGCCCCGGAGCAGGGCCAGTACAAACACCAGACCAGCAACCCGAAAATCTTCGCCGGTGGCGATATGGTGCGCGGTTCTGACCTGGTGGTGACGGCAATCTTCGAAGGCCGCAATGCCGCCGAAGGCATCCTGGACTACTTGCAGGTCTAATACGGGTCCCTAGCTGGAATGGGATCAAAAATGTGGGAGCGGGCTTGCTCGCGAATGCGCTGTATCAGTCACTAAATATGTCGACTGAGCCACCGTATTCGCGAGCAAGCCCGCTCCCACATTTGTTTTGCGACGCTCTCATGTCCGCGACAAATTGACCCGATAGACAAAAGGCTGACCTGCAACCGTGCCTTTTGCGTCCGGCTCTGAGAAAATGCCCGCACTTTTTTTGCGGATGCCGACATGACTGCCCTCAAGAACGACCGTTTCCTTCGTGCCCTGCTCAAGCAACCTGTAGACGTCACCCCCGTGTGGATGATGCGTCAAGCCGGCCGCTACCTGCCGGAATACCGCGCCAGCCGCGCCAACGCGGGCGATTTCATGAGCCTGTGCATGAATCCTGCGTTCGCCTGCGAAGTCACGATGCAGCCGCTGGACCGCTATCCACAACTGGATGCGGCCATTCTCTTCTCCGATATCCTGACCATCCCCGATGCCATGGGCCAGGGCCTGTACTTTGAAACCGGCGAAGGCCCACGCTTCAGGAAAGTGGTCAGCACCCTGGCCGATATCGAAGCCCTGCCGATCCCTGATCCACACAAAGACCTTGGCTACGTGATGGACGCGGTCAGCACCATTCGCCGTGAACTCAATGGCCGCGTACCGCTGATCGGCTTCTCCGGCAGCCCGTGGACCCTGGCCACCTACATGGTCGAAGGCGGTTCGTCGAAAGACTTCCGCAAGACCAAGGCTATGCTCTACGACAACCCGCAAGCCATGCACCTGCTGCTGGACAAGCTGGCGCAGTCGGTCATTTCCTACCTCAACGGCCAGATCATGGCCGGCGCGCAAGCGGTGCAGATCTTCGACACCTGGGGTGGCAACCTGTCGGCGGCGGCGTACCAGGAATTTTCCCTGGCCTACATGCGCAAAATCGTCAGCGGCCTGATCCGCGAACACGAAGGCCGTCAAGTGCCCGTGATCATGTTCACCAAGGGCGGCGGCCTGTGGCTGGAAAGCATTGCCGACGCCGGTGCCGATGCACTGGGCCTGGACTGGACGTGCGACCTGGGCGAAGCCCGTCGCCGCGTCGGCAACCAAGTGGCCCTGCAAGGCAACATGGACCCGACCGTGCTCTACGCCAAGCCGCAAGCGATCCGCACTGAAGTGGGCCGCATCCTCGCCAGCTACGGCAAGGGCAGCGGCCACGTATTCAACCTCGGCCACGGCATCACCCCGGAAGTGAACCCGGAGCATGCGGGCGCGTTCCTGCGTGCAGTGCATGAGCTGTCGGCGCAGTATCACGAATAACACGCAAAATACATGTGGGAGCGGGCTTGCTCGCGAATGCGGAGTGTCAGTTCATACATTCATGACTGATACAGCGCATTCGCGAGCAAGCCCGCTCCCACATTTGAAGCAACACCGTATCAGGTATTTCCGTTCCCCAACGGCGCCAGCTTCGCCAGCCTCAACGCCACCAGCAGCGCAACGATCAGCAGCGTGACGATAAACCCGCCAATCCCGTTCCACCCCGCGTAATGCCAGAAAACCCCACCGGCGGTCCCGGCAATACTCGACCCCGCGTAATAGCTGAACAAGTACAACGATGAAGCCTGGCCCTTGGCTTTCAGGGCGCGGCGGCCAATCCAGCTGCTGGCCACCGAGTGGGCGCCGAAGAAGCCGAAGGTGAAGATCAGCATACCGATGATGATCAGTACCAGCGGGCTGAATAGCGTCAGGGTGATGCCGGCGAGCATCAGCACGATCGTGGCCCACAGCATGCGGCGGCGGCCCAGGCGGTCGGCCAGCGAGCCGATCTTTGCCGAGCTGTAGATACCCGACAGGTACACCACCGACAACAAACCCACCACCGCCTGGCTCAGGTCGTAGGGGGCGGCCAGCAAGCGGTAGCCGATGTAGTTGAACAGCGTGACGAAGGCCCCCATCAGCACGAAGGCTTCGAGGAACAACCAGGGCAGGCCGGCATCCTTGAAGTGCATGACAAAACCGTTGAGCAGGTTGCGCGGCTTGAGACTGCTGGAGCGGAAGTTGCGCGACTCGGGGAGGATTTTCCAGAACACCGTTGCGGCAGCCAATGCCAGTGCGCCGATGATCAGCATTGCTGTGTGCCAGCTGACGAAATCGATCAACACGCCGGTGAGAAGACGCCCGCTCATGCCGCCAATCGCATTGCCGCCGATATACAGGCCCATGGCCAGGCCGATGTGCTGCGGGTGGATCTCCTCGCTGAGGTAGGTCATGGCCACGGCCGCCAAACCACTGAGAGACAGGCCCAGCAGTGCGCGCATCCACAGGATGCCTTCCCAGGTGGGCATCAGGCCACTGGCGATGGTGCAGAGCGCCGCGCAGAACAACGAGGTCACCATCACCGGCTTGCGTCCCAGGCGATCGGAAATCGGCCCGGTGATCAGCAGGCCAAACGCGAGCATTGCGGTGGAGACGGAGAGGATCAGGCTGCTTTGCGCGGCATTGATGGAAAACTCGTGGGACAGCGCCGGCATCATCGGCTGTACGCAATACAGCAGGGCAAAGGTGGCAAAGCCGCCGGAAAACAGGGCCAGCACCGTACGCATAAACATCGGTGTGCCTTTTTCGATGTACACATCGTTGAGCTGCGCCACCACCTCATCCAGGGCGGTGGGCGGACGTTCTTGGGCAAGTGGAGCGACAGCAGCTTTCACGCGGGACCTCGGGAAGCAAAGGCAGCCAGGACAGGCCATGCAAAAAAGAATATAGCTGGCTAATGATTCTTTCCAATATATTGTTCGACCTGTTTGATAGCTTTTGCGACCTAATGAGGTTTTTATGGAATTGCGCCATTTGCGCTACTTCATTGCCGTGGCTGAAGAGCTGCATTTCGGTCGGGCCGCCCAGGTCTTGGGCATCTCCCAGCCACCCCTGAGCCAGCAGATTCAGACATTGGAGCAGCACGTGGGCGCGCGTCTGTTTGAACGTACCAACCGTCGGGTCCAATTGAGTGAAGCGGGGCGATTGTTCCTGCATGAGGCACGGCTGGTGCTGGCCCAGGTCGACAAGGCCGCCGATGTGGCGCGTCGTGCGCAATTG
The DNA here is from genome assembly GCF_000730425.1 of Pseudomonas fluorescens. Lineage (NCBI taxonomy): Bacteria > Pseudomonadati > Pseudomonadota > Gammaproteobacteria > Pseudomonadales > Pseudomonadaceae > Pseudomonas > Pseudomonas fluorescens. Next base: position 4,427,848 of record NZ_CP008896.1, read on the forward strand.
GGTGAATTGGGCGAGCTGAAGATCGGCTTCACCTCTTCGGCGCCGTTTAACTCCAGCATCCCACAGGCGATTTTCGCTTTTCGCCAGGCCTTCCCGGCGGTGCATCTGAACCTGCAGGAAATGAGCAGTACCGAAGTGGCAGGTGCGCTGGTGGATGAGTCGATCCAGGTCGGCTTGATGCGCCCGCTGCCGTTGCCGGATTCGCTGAGTGTCGTGGAGTTGATGCGTGAGCCCCTGGTGGCGGTGCTCAGTGCCGGCCATCCATTGGCACAAGGCAGCGAGCGGGGTTTGTACCTCGCACAGTTGGCTGACGAGCCTTTTGTATTTTTCCCACGGGCCTATGGCAGCGGCTTGTACGCCCAGTTGCTCAGCCTGGCCCGTGACGCCGGCTTCAGCCCGCACTTCGCCCAGGAGGCCGGCGAGGCCATGACCATCATCGGCCTGGTGGCAGCGGGGTTGGGGGTGTCGGTGTTGCCGGCGTCGTACCAGCGCATCCGCATCGACGGCGTGGTCTACCGCACCTTGCTCGACCCGGAGGCGGTGACGGCGGTATGGCTGGTACAGCGCAAGGACCAGCAGTCGCCGATGGCCAGGGCGTTTGTCGAGCTGTTGACGCGCAAGGCGTTGGTGTAGTGCTGTGGGAGCCGCCTCGCCCTGTGAGGCGGCGATGATGGCGGCACAGGCGGTAAAAATGTCACCTGGTACGTTGTTATTGCAGCTTCGCAGGGTGACGCGCGGCCTCAGGGTATTTTCAGTTCTGCTTCGACGTCCCCGTCTCCTTGAACAACTGCGCCGCCGTGCCCGCTTGCGCCGCGCCGCTTGCGCGCAGCCCGGCCATGATGTCGCGATCGAGCATGCTCACCCAGCGGTTGTAGTTGCGATGAATCTTGCCGTCCTTGTAGCCCAGTTCCTGGCTGTCGCGGTAGGTGATGGCGTAGTGGGTGCCGGTGTAGCGGATGTCGATTTCGGCGTAGTAGCGGTTGCGCACGTTGATCTGGGCCTGGATCAGGCGTGGGTCGGCGCGTTGCACGCTCCAGTTGCGCTTGTCCAGGGCGGTGAGGATGGCCTGTTTCATTTTTTCTTCGCTGACCTGCTCGCTGGCAGCCAGCGCATGCTGGGTGTTGAGCACCGGCTTGCTGGTACAGCCGGCAACGGCCAGCAGGGTCAGGGCGATGAGGGTGGCGCGTAGCAACGAAGACATTCCGTTCTCTCCAGTCAAATAAAAGGCTTACTGCCAGCGGCGAAAGATCAGCGACGTGTTGACGCCGCCAAAGGCAAAGTTGTTGTTCATCACGTAGTCGTTGTGCATCTGGCGGAACTCGCCGCGCAGGTAGTCCAGTTCGCCGCAGCGCGGGTCGACTTGATCGAGGTTGAAGGTCGGTACGTACTGGTCGCGGTTCATCATCTCGATGCTGAACCACGACTCCAGGGCCCCGCAGGCACCCAGGGTATGGCCCAGGAAACTCTTCTGCGAGCTGATGGGCATGCGGCTGCCGAACAGGCTGCTGGTGGCCAGGGTTTCGGCAATGTCGCCTTGTTCGGTGGCGGTGCCGTGGCCGTTCACGTAGCCGATGGCATCCGGCGTCAGGCCGGCATCTTCCAGGGCCAGTTCCATGGCCCGGCGCATGGTGACCTGCTCGGGACGGGTGGTGTGCTGGCCGTCAGCGTTGCTGCCAAAGCCGACGATCTCGGCATGGATGTGCGCGCCACGGGCCAGGGCGTGTTCCAGCTCCTCAAGTACCAGCATGCCGCCGCCTTCGCCGATCACCAGGCCGTCGCGGCCGCTGTCGTAGGGGCGCGGGCTGGTCTGCGGGGCGTCGTTTTTCAGGCTGGTGGCGTAGAGCGCGTCAAATACCATGGCTTCGGTGGGGCACAGTTCTTCGGCTCCGCCGGCGAGCATCAGTGGCAGGCGGCCGAACTTGATCGCTTCATAGGCATAGCCGATGCCCTGGCTGCCGCTGGTGCATGCGCTGGATGTGGGGATCAGGCGCCCGGTGAGGCCAAAGAAAATGCTGATATTGGCCGCCGTGGTGTGCGGCATCATGCGCACATAGGAGTTGGCGTTCAGGCCCTCGGCCACCGAGTTGAGCAGCATATTGCCGAAGGCCTTGATCTCGTCGGTACTGCCGGTAGATGAGCCGCAGGCCACCCCCATGCGCCCATCCTTGATCGACGCATCGCCCAGCAGGCCGGCGTCCTGTAGCGCCTGTTCCGCGGCCCACACGGCCAGGCGCGAGACCCGGCCCATGCTGCGCAGTTGCTTGCGGGTCCAGTGGGCCGGCACCACAAAATCGTCGATCGGCCCGGCCAAGCGGGTGTTCAGTTCGCTGAAGCGGTCCCACTCATCCATGCGCCGGATGCCGCTGCGCTGGGCGCGGAAGCTGGCGACGATGGTGTCCCAATCGCAGCCCAGGGAGGTCATGCCGGCCATGCCGGTGACTACCACACGTTTCATCAGCACAGGCCCCCGTTCACGGCCAGCACCTGGCGGGTGATGTAGCCGGCCTCGGCCGACATCAGGAAGTTCACCGCACTGGCGACCTCTTCGGGAGTGCCCATGCGCTGGGCGGGGATCATCTTCATCAGTTCTTCCACCGGCACGTTCTCGTCGAGCATCGCGGTGTCGATCAGGCCGGGGGCCACGCAGTTGACGGTGATCTTGCGCTTGCCCAGCTCAATGGCCAGGGCCTTGGCCGCACCGATCAAGCCGGCCTTGGACGCGCTGTAGTTGACCTGGCCACGATTGCCGATCAGCCCCGAGACCGAGGTAATGCACACAATGCGCCCGGCCGCGCGGCGTCGGATCATCGGCATCATCACTGGGTGCAGCACGTTGTAGAAACCATCGAGATTGGTGCGCATCACCTCATCCCAGTCATCCTCCGAGAGCGCCGGGAACGCGCCATCGCGGGTCAGCCCGGCGTTCAGCACCACGCCGTAATAGGCGCCGTGGGCTTGCACGTCGGCCTCAAGGATTTGCTTGCAGGTGGCACGGTCTGCCACATCGAACTGCAGCACCCGGGCCTTGCGTCCCAGGGCCTGGATTTCAATCTGTACGGCATCCGCTTCGGCACGGCCATTGCGGCAATGCAGCACGATGTCATGGCCGGCCTGGGCCAGGCGCAAGGCAATAGCGCGGCCGATACCCCGGCTGGAGCCGGTGACCAGTACGGATTCAGTCATGACGCGTGTCCTTCGATTCAGCTAAATAGTTGGCCGCCTGGGGCGGTCGAAATACGTTCAGGCGCGCGCTGGCCTGGATCCCGTTGCCGGTCAGGTGGCATTCGAACACACCCATGCCGTTGTCGTCTTCCAGGGAGCGCAGGCCGTGGATGGTCAGCTCGGTGCCGACGGGAAAGTGCTCGACGTTGCACTCAAACTTACGGGTGCCCAGCAGGAACCCCAACGCCACCGCTTCGCCGTTCTGGCGTGCACGGCAGCCCGCATAGGCAGCGACGCTTTGCGCCATCAGCTCGACGCCGACCCAGGCCGGCAGGCTGCCGTCAGGGCGGTTGAACAGGCCGCCGGGCCTGACGGTGACGCGAGTGCGGATCTGCTCTTGATCGAACGCCAGCACCTGGTCGATCAGGATCATGTCCCCGGCGTGGGGCAGCAGTTCGGCGAGTGGCCAATCGATCATGGGGCGTCTCCGATAATCAGGCTGACGTTATTGCCGCCGAAGGCAAACGAATTGCTCATCAGGTAGCGTTTTTCCAGGGGATCGCCGACCTTCGCCCAGTGCAGGGCAGGCAGCACCGGGTCGGCTTGACCGTCCCAGATATGCGGCGCCAGCGTGCCCTCGCTCAGGCTCAGCCAGCAGAACGCGGCTTCCAGCGCCCCGGCGGCGCCAAGGGTATGGCCGGTCAGCGGCTTGGTCGAGGAGCAGGCTACGCCCGCGGGAAACAGGGTGGCTACGGCCAGGCTTTCCATGGCGTCGTTATGCGGGGTCGCGGTGCCGTGCAGGTTCAGGTAGCCGATCTGCGCCGGGGCCAACTTTGCACTGGCCAGGGCCTTGCTCATTGCCTGCAGCGCACCTTTGCCGGTGGGCTCCGGCGCGGAGATATGGTGCGCATCGCAACTGGCGCCGCTGCCCAGCAAGGCGATGGGCGCCGGGCTCCTGCTCATCAGGAACAGCACCGCCGCTTCACCAATATTGATGCCATTGCGGTTCACCGAAAACGGGTTGCAGCGTTCGGCAGACACCGCTTCCAGGGAGGTAAAGCCATTGAGGGTCAACTTGCACAGGCTATCGACCCCGCCACACAGCACCGCATCGCACAGGCCCAGGTCCAGCAGGCGGCGTGCGCTCATCATTGCGCGGGCGCTGGAGGTGCAGGCGGTGGAAATCACATAGGCCGGGCCGCTCAGTTGCAGCCAGTCGGCGAGGAAGTTGGCCGGGGCGCCGAGTTCCTGTTGCCGGTAGTCGTAATCCTCGGGGAACTGCCCTTCGCGCAGGTAGTGGGCGATGCCGCGGCTGGCTTCATCGATGCCCGAGGTGCTGGTGCCCAGCACCACCGCGATGCGTGACGCGCCAAAGGTCTGGATCGCTTGGCGGATCGGGCCTTCTATCTGTAACGCAGCCTCCAGCAGCAACTGGTTATTGCGACTGTTCTGTTGTGCCAGGTGCGGCGGCAGCGGTGCCAGTTCACCGAGCACGCTGCCCACCGGCACTCTGCGCTCAGGCACCCAGCCGCGCTCGGCGCGCATGCCGGAGCAATCCCCGGCAAACAGGTTGCGCCGTACTTCGTCCTGGCCACGGCCCAGGGCGCAGATGACCCCCAGGGCATTGAGGTAGGCAGTCATGGGCTGCTCTCAAGCGCGCTGACGCGATAGTTCAGGTGCTGGCCGGGCATGCCCACGCTAAAGCTCAACGGCGCGCGATAGAGCACTTGCCAATGTGGCTTGAGCACCCGCACACCATCGTATTCGCGGGCTTGGGGATAGTTGCCGCGCACCTCGGCGGCAGGCGTCAGGGCAAACAGCAGCGCGGCAAACAATTCACGGGCCTGGGGATTGGGCGGCAGCAGGCCATCCGCCTGCCAGGTGCCGGCCACCAGCTTTTGTCGGGCCTGGGGAATGCCCAGTGGATCCATCAGCGACCAGCGAATGGCCCGACCTTCGCGCTGGATCACCAGCAACCAGTCCTGGCGCTGGCCATCCTGCTCGCGCTCGATATGCAATTGCAGGGGCAAGGCCAGGCTTGGTGTATGCACCGGCAGCGGTGGCTGGCTGGCGCAGGCAGCGAGCAGCAGCAGGCTGGCGATCAGCAACGCGCGGATCATGCTGCCGGGCCTGTAAGTGGCTTGCGCGCGACCACATTCACCAAGGTCTCTTCACGCTCGCCAAACGGCTTGGGCTGGCGCAGGCCCCAGCGCTCCAGCAGGCCGAAGTCAACCGAGCGGCTCCACCACAGGTAGGGGTAGGACACATTCTGCGGGCCGAACTCGAAACCCTGGTCGCGGACCATTTCCAGGTACTCGGCGGCGCTCTTTTGCACATGCATCGGGTGACGGAACAGCCAGCGAATCACCCAGGTATCGATATAGGCTTCGGTGGACTCGGCAAACAGCAGGTAGCCACCCGGCTTGAGCACCCGATAGAACTCGGTGAGTGCCCGTTGCTGCTCCACCAGGTGGTGGAAAGTCTGGTGACAGAACAGGATGTCGACGCTCTCGTCGGCCACGTCGAGGGTTGCACAATCGCTGCCGATCAGCTCGATATCAATGCCCTGGCGCGCGGCTTCGGCACGGCTCAGGTCAAGGCTGTGCGGGTCGGCGTCAAGGCCGATCAGGCGTGCGGGGGCGAACACCTGTTGCAGATAGCGAAACGACTTGCCCTGGCCGCAGCCGGCATCCAGCAGTACTGGCGCCTGGGGCAACGGCTCGCTGAACAGGCCACGCAGGTCGTTGATCGCCACGCGCAGCACATGATGTTGCCAGGTATGGCTGCGCAGGAACCAGAAGCCGAACTTGGTCTCTTCGACGTAATTTTTGCTCAAGTATTCTTTTTGCACAGACGGACTGCTCATACGTTATCCCCGGCACAGATTTGCGAGAGCATCCGCAAGCGGCGCTTGGGTTCGCTGACAAAGGGGTTGCGCTCGTCCCAGGCATAACCGGCGAGGATCGAGCTGATCATGCGGCGGATTTGCGGCGAGCTGCCAGGGTGGTAGATCACATCCTGGAACGTGCCGGCGTACCAGCCTTCGACATAGCAGCGGAAGGTGTCGACCCCGCGCTTGAGCGGCTCGGCGAACTCGGTCTGCCAGTCCACGCTTTCGCCCTTGAGCTGGCGGTGCAAGAGGCCGGCGGCCATGCTGGCCGAACGCATGGCGATGGTCACACCAGAGGAGAATACCGGGTCGAGGAACTCTGCCGCGTTGCCCAGCAGCGCAAAGCCTGGGCCATGCAAGGTGGTGACGTTGGCCGAGTAGCCGCCGATGGCCCGTGCCGGGGTATCCCAGACCGCGTTCGCCAGGACGTTGGACAGGCTCGGGGTTTGCTCGATAAAACCGCGCAGGCAGGCATCGAGATCCCCATCGCAACCGGCAAAATGTTCCTTGGCCGCGACCACGCCCACCGAACAGCGCCCGTTGCTGAACGGGATGGTCCAGAACCAGATATCGCGCTGGGTCGGGTGGGTGGTAATGAGGATTTTGCTGCGGTCGAAGCCCGGGTGTTCGATGCGGTCTTCGACATGGGTGAACACCGCCTGGCGCACCGGGAAGTTCGACGGCGCTTCAAGGTTCAGCAGGCGCGGCAACACGCGACCGTAGCCACTGGCGTCGAGGACGAAACCGGCCTTGATGTGGTATTCGCGGCCATTCTCGCGGCGCACGTGCAGGTAGCGGTGGCCTGCGGCGAAATCCACGCCGACCAGGGTCTGGCCGTAACGGATCTCCACGCCTTGCAACGCGGCCTGATCGGCCAGCAACTTGTCGAAATCGGCGCGCTGGACCTGGAAGGTCGTGGGCTTGCCATCGCTGAAGGTGTCGCCGAAATCGAAGGCACTGTAGCGCTCGCCCCAGGCAAATGCGGCACCGGTTTTCAGCTGGAAGCCGGCGGCGTTGACCGCCTCAAGCATGCCGGCCTCTTCGATAAAGTCGATGCAGTGGGACAGCAGGCTCTCGCCGATGGAAAAACGCGGGAAGTGCTCGCGTTCGATGATCAACACATCATGCCCGTTACGCTTGAGCAACGCGGCCGCAATGGCGCCGGATGGACCGGCACCGATCACCACGACCTGGCGACGTTCCATTTCAACTGTGGGCACTGTGGCTCCTTGCCGGGTTGGCGATTATCACATTCAACTCAAAACAATCAGTGGGCGTCATGGCGCATGTTCCTGGCGGCCGGCCCATGGCGCCAGCATAAAGCTGAAGGCCAGGCCCAGGCTGACCGACAGGCCGAAGTTACTCACCGCCGGCGTGCTGGAGACCGCCAGCAGGCCAAACGACAGCCAGGTGGTGACAGCCGCCAGCAATGTCCCCAGCAGACTGACCGCGGCGCCGCCGATCTGTTCGCGCATGAGGATCGCATAATCGACGCTGATGGCCGTCACCAGCAGCAGGCCGAACAGGCTGAACAGGGTCAGCGGTTGCCCCAGCCAGCCGAGGCTGGCCAGGCTGCACAGGGCGGCCAGCAGTGGCAGGGCGACAATGCGCAACGCGCCACCCAGGCCAAAGGGCAGGACCAGCAGCAAGACGATCAGTACACAGGACAATAATTTCAATTCGGCGGCGCTGACCTGGGTCGCGGCAAAGACCTGGTTCAAGTCGCCAAGGCGATCCACCAGTTGCACGCCAGGCAGGTCCAAGGCCTGGATACGCAGCAGCGCCGGGTTGTTCAAGCCTTGCAGGCTGACCATCGCTGCCACGCCGCCGTCGACATTGCCCAGCCATAACAGGCGCCAGGGCTCGGCCAGCGGGCCGGCGAGGGCCGTATCGATATCTTCGGTGGGCAGCGCCTGCAACTGCGCCAGCTCCGCTTGCAGGGCGCTGGCGGGGATGCCAAGGTCCAGCAGCGGTTGCCACAGCGCCGGCAATTGCTTCAGGGCCTCGCGCACTTGCTGCTGTTCGCCGGGAGTGCTGAGCAATTGATTGAGCGCCAGGTAACCCTGGAGTTTGTCCATATGCACCAGTTGATCCAGGCGCTGGCTCAGCGCCGCCTGGCGTTCCAGCAACTGCTGTTGATTGTCCGCACGCACCAGGAAGAACTGACTGGTGGGCTGATAGCCGGTAATGCGCGCAATGGCCTGGGCTTCCTGGAGCAATTGCGCGGGTGCGCCGATCCACTGGCGAATATCGTTCTTGCTGTTCAACTGCCACAGGCCACCGGCGCAGAACAGCAGGGCCAGCACCAGCAGTGCCTGGCTTGGCAGGCGCTTTTGCAGCGACTCGCGCACCCCCAGCAAAAACTCGGCAACCCGCAGCGGCCATTGTGCCGGGCGCAGGTCCATGCCGTTGAGCAGCGCCGGCAACAGGCACACCGCTGACAAATAGGCGCCCACCAGGCCGGCGGCGGAGAATACGGCGATCTGGGTCAGCGCCGGGAACGGCGTCCAGGCCAGGGCCAGGTAGCCGATGCAACTGGTCGCCAGGCTCAGGCTCAGGCCTGGCAGGGTCAGGCGCAGGGCCGGCCAACTGCGCCAGGGTTGCAGGCTCCAGCTTTTGGACAGGTAGTGCAGCGGGTAGTCGACCGCCACACCGATGAGGCTTGCGCCCAGCACCAGGGTCATCACATGCATATGACCAAACAGCGCCACGCAAGCGGTTGCGCCAAACAGCATGCCCACCAGCACCGGGACAAAGGCCAGCAACACGCGCCAACGGCGGAATACCAGCAGCAACAGCAACAGAATGCCCACGGTTGCGCCGCCGCCGACCCAGGTCATCTCGCGGCTGGCCTGTTGTTGACCGTTGGCCGCGTACAGCAGGCCGCTGGCGGCGAGCAGTTGCACGCCGTGCTCGCTGGCCCGGTCGCGGCTGGCTTGCAGCAGGTCGGCGACGTGCAGCGGCAGTTTCATGTCAAAGGCATTGCCCAGGGTCCGCGCACGCAGCAGTACCCAGCTTTTACCGTCGGCATCGGCGATCAACGCACCGCTGCCGATATCCAACTGCACCGCGCCGTGTTGCGGCTGGCTGTTCTGGATACGCCCGGTCAGGCCCAGCCAATCGTCCTGGCTCGGTACCAGGCTGAAGCCGGTAAAGGGGTCGAACAGGGCCTGCACCCGTTGCGCGATAAATGCCTCGGGTTCGCCGATCAACTGTTCGCGGTCCTTGGCCGACAGCATGGCCAGGCGCCCTTGCAGCAATTGCTGGCGCAGGGCTGGCAGGTCGGCCTGCAGGGTCCAGGTGACCTTTTCAAACAGGCCGCTGGCCTGCCACTGCTCGCCGAGTTGTTGGGCCATATTCAGGGCTTGCTGGCGTTCGGCATGCCCCACCAGCACCAGCATCTCGCGGTTCAGCGGCTCTTGCATGCGTTGCTCGGCCGCCAGCTCCAGCGCATCCGGGGTGTTGCCCGGCACCAGTTCCATGAGGTTGGCCGACAGCGGCGCGCCCTGGCGCCATTGCCAGCCGGCCAGGGCCAGCACGGCCACCAGCAGGATCAGGAACAGGCGCGGCAACCAACGCTCACTGGGCAAAGTCATGTTGCTCCGCGGCGCTCAAGGGTTGTGTGCCGGTACTGTCTTGCATGCGCAGCAGGGTGCTGTCGCCCTGGGTTTCCCGCAGTTCGATGGTGTGTACCAACTCGCTGCCGTCGATGTTGATCTGGGTGAACACTTGCTTGAGCAGTAGCGAGCGCGGGATCAGCGTGAGTTTCCAGGCCTTGGCCTCGCCTTGCAGGTGCAGCTCGAAGTCGCGTTGCAAGCCACTGCTGTCGCCTTGCAGCACGGCAAGGAACAAGCGGTTCTGCTGGGCCCCGGCGCTTTTGTTCGGCAGGGGTTGCCAGCCGTTGGCATCGCGGCGGGCAATGCCTTGGGCGTTGATGCGGTAGTCCTGTTGCAGCGGGGTCTTCAGCAGCCAGAGCAGGCCGTGGTCCTTGGCCAGGACGAAGGTGCCTTTGCTGGTCAGCGGCTGGGGCAGGGCGCGCAGGTGTTTCTCCTGGATGAAGTTGCCGTGGATCACGCTGGGCTTGGCCAGTTGATCGCTCAGTTGTTGCAGGTCGAAGGCATAAGCCCCAAAGCTCAAAAACAACCCAACTCCTGTAGGCGCGAGCTTGCTCGCGAAAAACTTGAGAGCGCCGCGCAGTGCCAGGTGGCCCGGGTTATCGTTGACGGCCATCGCCGGCAAGCCGGCTCCTCCCGGGGTCAGCATTTCAAGGCCCTTTCGACAGCGCTGGTGAAGGCTGTGGGCGAGGCCAGTTGCATCTCGCGGCTGGCGATTTCGACGGCCACTTGCACGGTGCTGGCGCGGGTCAGGCGTTCGCCGCTGGCAAGGTCGGTGATCAGGTAGTTGACCTTCAAGCGGTTCTCCCACTCCACCAGGCTGGCGCGCACATTGAGGGTCTGGCCAAAGGTGGCGCCACGCACGTAGCGCAGTTGCAGGTCGATCACCGGCCACGCATAGCCGGATTCGAGCATCGCCGTGTAGTTGTGGCCGAGTTTGTCCAGCAGCGCGCAGCGGGCGATTTCCAGGTATTTCACGTAGTGGCCGTGCCAGACCACGTTCATCGTGTCGATGTCGAAGAAGGGCACGAGGATTTCAGTGTCGCAATGCAACACACCGGGGCTACGCATGCAGCCTCCAGTGTTGCGCGGCGATGCGTTGCAGGCACAGGCGCAGTTCGCCTTCCAGGGCGCGGTCTTCGATCACTGGCGCAAAGTCCTTGGCCAGCTCGATGTGCATCGCGGCCAGGGCCGGTGGCAGCGGCCGTGCATCCTTGGCCTGGGCGCGCAGCCACACGCCCTGGTTGGCGGCGAGCAAGGTGGCGGCGGCGACCTGTTCGGTCAGCTCCAGCACGCGGATAGCATCGCGGGCGGCGATGGTACCCATGCTGACCTTGTCCTGGTTGTGGCACTCGGTGGAGCGCGAAAACACGCTGGCCGGCATGGTGTTTTTCAAGGCTTCGGCAGTCCAGGCGCTGGTGCCGATCTGCACGGCCTTGAAGCCGTGGTTGATCATCGCGCGATCCGCCGGGGCGCCCGACAGGTTGCTTGGCAAACCGTGGTTGTAGCGCTCATCGACCAGCAGCGCCAGTTGCCGGTCGAGCAGGTCGGCGACGTTGGCCACCAGGTTCTTCAGGCTGTCCATGGCGAAGGCGATATGCCCGCCGTAGAAGTGCCCGCCGTGCAGTACACGTTCGGCCTCGGCATCGATGATCGGGTTGTCGTTGGCGCTGTTGAGCTCGACTTCGATAAACGAACGCAGCCAGTTCAGGCTGTCGGCCAGCACACCGAGGACGTGGGGCGCGCAGCGTAGCGAGTAGCGATCCTGCAGGCGGTGCAAGGGTGCGGTCGGGGCGTCGATGGCCAGGTCCTTGCGCAGCCAGGCTGCAACCTGCATCTGCCCGGGGTGCGGCTTGGCGGCGAACAGGCGCTCGTCAAAGTGTTCCGGGTTACCTTGCAGCGCCACCACGTTCAACGCGCTAATGCGCGTGGCCAGTTGCAGCAGGTAGTCGGCGCGGGCGAAGGCCAGGCAGGCCAGGCCGGTCATCACCGCGGTGCCGTTCATCAAGGCCAGGGCTTCCTTGGGCCGCAGCACCAGCGGGGTCCAGCCCAGTTCGCGGTGTACATCGCCAGCCTGGCGGCGCTCGCCCCGAAACAGCACTTCACGCTCGCCGGACAAGGTGGCGGCCACGTACGACAACGGCGTCAGATCGCCGCTGGCGCCCACCGAGCCTTCTTCCGGGATCAGCGGCAGAATGTCGTGTTCAAGGAATGCCTGCAGGCGTTCCAACAGTTCAACCCGCACCCCGGACACGCCATGGCACAGCGACTGCAAGCGCGCCGCCAGCACCGCACGGGTGGCCTGGGCGTCGAGCAACTTGCCCAGGCCACAGCCGTGAAAGGTGTACAGGTGACGCGGCAATGCCTCGACATGCTGCAACGGCACTGCCACCACGCACGAGTCGCCGTAGCCGGTGGTCACGCCGTAGATCACGCCTTCCTTGTCCAGCAGCGAATCGAGGAACTGCGCGCCCTTGGCGATGCGCTGGCGATACCCGGCATCGTCTTGCAGGCGGGTGGGCGCCTGGCGGTTGGCCAGGGCCAGCACGTCTTCGATGCGCAATGGGAGTTCGCCGAAGGTTACCGGCTCAAGCAGATGCGTCGTCATCGGTCTTCCAGAAAGGGTAAAAGTTGAACCATTGTTGGGGCGCCTGCAGGCAGAACTGGCCCAGGCGCTCGGCGTAGCGGGCGGCCCAGTGGGCAATCACCTGCTGGCGGTCGCTGCGTTTCCATTCGATCAGTTGGGCGAAGGGCTCGATGATCAGCCGGTAGCGCCCCTGGTGCTTGAGGCACATCAGCAGGTTGACCGGGCACTTGAGCAGGCCGGCCAGCAGCCATGGACCCTGGGGGAAGGCGGCGCTGTGGCCGAGAAAATCCACGCGCACCGTGCGCCCGCCATGCAGGGGGATGCGGTCGCCGGCAATCGCCAGCCATTCGCCGTCGTCCAGGCGCTGGCTGAGCAGCAGCATCACCGCCGGGTCCAGCTCGCTGACCTGGATCAGTCGCAGGTTGCTCGCCCCGGCTTCGCCCAGCAGGCGGTTGAACTGTTCGGCGTGCTTGGTGTGCACCAGCACATTCATGGTGACTTGCTCGCCCAGCTCGGCGAGGGCGCGGCACACTTCCAGGTTGCCCAGGTGCGCGCCCACCAGCATCTGCCCGCGCTCGCTGCGCAGTTGCCCACGCAGTTGGGCCGGGTCGATGATCTCGATCTGCTCCAGGCGCAGCTTGCCGTTCCACACGTCGAGCTTGTCCAGCAAGGCGTCGGCGAAGGCCATGAACTGGCTGAAGACCCGGCGGTGGCTGGGGCGAAGCTCGCCACGCCCGCTCCACTCGGCCAGGCGCTGCTGGTATTGCCAGATACTTTGGCGCGCGGCACGGCCAAACAGGAAAAAGTACAGGACGATGCCATACAGCAGTGGACTCAGCACCCGGCGCCCGAGGACTTTGGCGGCAAACGCGGTGAGTTTCATCAGCCAGAAACTGCCGCGCTCCTGGCGGTCGGCCCAGTGCCGGGTGGTCTCGCTCATGCCTGCCACCGTCGCCAGAGGATCAGCGGCGCACGCAGCAACATGCCGAAAAACAGCCGGGTGTGCATGGATGAAATCAGCACATTGTCGTGGACCAGGCGAAAGTGCGACAGGCCATCGGCCGGGTAGTGCACCTTGGTCGGCAGCCAGCGCATCGGCTGGTTGCGCCACGACAGGCGCACGAGGATGTCGGAGTCGAAATCCATGCGCTTGCCGATCCGCGCCGAGTCCATCAAAGCCAGCACCGGTGCCAGGGGGTAGAGGCGAAAGCCACACATCGAATCGCGGATCTGCAGCGACAGGCTGTTGATCCATACCCAGACGTGGGTCAGGTAGCGCGCATAGAGGCGGCCCTTGGGCACGCTGTCATCGTATTCGGGGTAGCCGCAGATCACGGCGTCGGGATGGGCGCGCGAGGCGTCGAGAAACAGCGCGACTTCGCGCAGGTCGTGCTGGCCATCGGCGTCCACTTGCAGGGCATGGGTGAAACCCAGGCGCGCGGCTTCGCGAAAACCTGCCATGACCGCTGCGCCCTTGCCTTGGTTGATGGGCAGGCTTAGCAGCGACACATTGTCCAGGCTGGCCAGTTGCGCCAGCACGGCGGCACAGGCCGGGCTGCTGCCATCGTCTACCAGCAGGCAGGGCAGGCCGCGCTCCAGCAGGCTACGCACCACAGTGGGCACGGCGGCTTCGTGGTTGTAGACCGGGATCAGGGCGCAGGGGTTATGCATGGTCGGGCTTCCCTGTGAGACCGAGCGGCCTGCATCGCAGGCAAGCCAGCTCCCACCCTTCACCCAACTTATGCATGGGAGTTCTCCAGCAGAATCCGCCCACTGGAACACGCCGCACTGTCATTGCGATAAGCGAAATACAACTTGCCCCGCTCACGATCAAAACGCAGGTGCAGTTCGATTTCGTCCCCAGGGCGTATCAGTTGCTGGAACTTGAGCACTTCCATGCCGGCAAAGGCCGGCGGCAGGTCGAGCAGTTGCTGGCCCAGATTGAACGCCCATTCCACCTGCACCACCCCCGGCAACACCGGCGTGTGGGGGAAGTGGCCGCTGAAATAGGCCAGGTCCGGCGCAATGCTCAGTTGCAGGGTCCATTCGCCATTCGCCTCGACTTGCGCCAGCACGTGTGGCGCCTTGGGGCGTGGCGCCAGCAGCAGGGCTTCGATTGCGGCCTGGGGCAGTTTGCCCTGGGGGTTGAGCGGCAACTGCCGCAACAAGCGCCAGCGGCGGGGCAGGGCCAGGGCTTCGCAGTGTTGGCTCAGGTGTTGGCGCAGGGTTTGGGTGACGCTGCGTCGGCCTTGATTGCGCAAGGCGTGCAGGCCATCGCTGCTGAGCACCACCAGGGCCCCGAGGGAGGCGCGGTTTTCCTGGATCACCCCCAGACGTGCCTCGGCGACCCAGGCATGCTCCGCCAGGGCCTGTTCGAGCATCGGCAGGGAAATGCGCTTTTCTTCCAGCTTGACGATCCGATCCAGACGCCCGAGCAGTTCAAAGCGGCCGTCGGCGTGGATCCGGGCGGCGTCGGCAGTCTGCTCGACATGCCCGGCTGGCAGGTACGGCGAAGCAATGCGCAAGGCGCCGTCGGCATCCTGAGTCAGGCGTACACCGGCAAACGGCTGCCATGGCGTGTGGCCCTGGCGCCAGGCAATGCCGCCGGTTTCCGAGCTGCCGAGGATCTCGGTCGGCCACTGTTGCAGGCGTCGGTGCAGGCTGTCGGCGGCGTCGGCGGGCAGCGCGCCACCGGAAGAGAACACGCGCTTGACCGTACTCAACGCCAGCCAGTCGAGGTTGTCGCCCATGCGTTTGAGCAGGGCCGGGCTGGTCACCCAGGCGAAATGCGGGTGCTGGCGGCTGACGCGCTGCAAGTCTTCGGGAAACGGCAGTTGCTGGCGCACAAAACCGCGCCCGGCGCACAGCGGCCACAACACGCGAAACAGCAGGCCATAGATATGCTGGGTGGCGACGCTGCCGATGATGCACGCCTGGCCCAGGTCGGCGCCCCACAGGGCTTCCAGGGCCTGCACCTCGTTGGCCAGCTGGCGCAGGGTTTTGTCGATGCGCTTGGGCTCGCCGCTGGAGCCGGAGGTACACAGGCTCAGTTGGCAGGTGTCCAGGTCGAGGGCTGCGGCAGCGAGCGGCGGTTGGTAGAGCGTATCCAGGTCGCCCGTTTCGGTCAGCCAGGCATCAACCGCAGTGGCCCAGCGTTGACGGGTCTGGGGTTGCAGGTCGGCGGGCAGCAACACACTGACCCCGGCACGCCAGGCACCGAGCAGGGCAATCGCCAGCTCGCCGGCGTCGTTCAGGTGCACGGCCAGGCGCCGGATGCCACGGGCTTGCAGCCCGGCCGCGAGGCTCAGGGCCCGTTCGCACAGCTGTGCGTGGTTCATCACAGGTTCAGTGGTGACCGAACGCAGCTCCACAGGCTCAAGCAACAGATGCTCAAGATTGACCCAATTCATACGCGGCCTCGAACCCTTTGTCGTATCAGCCATTCCACGGCAAACAACAACCCCATCAGCCCATAGGCGATCAGGCCGTTGTACAACGTCCACCAGCTCAGTGGTGCCCACAGGGTGAGCGCGGCGGCGAGCAGGCCGTTACACAAGAAAAACACACTCCATACCACCGTGACCTGGCGTGTGTACGCAATGGCCTGTTCAGGCAAGTGCGGGTCGCTCAGGCGCGCCAGGCGCTCGACCATCGGCGGGCCGTATTTCAGGCTCAGGCCGAACAGCGCCAGCATCAGGAGGCTGACCAGGCTCGGGTACCAGCGCAGCCATTGCGGGTTGTCGAACCAGGCCAGTAGCAGGCAAAACACAATCGCAACCGTGGCCATCCAGGCGTTGCCGGGGCGCCGTGCGCCGGTCAGCGCGCGCAGCAGCCAGAGGCTGGCCAGCAGCAGGCCGAATTGCCACGGTGCGAAGTGCTCCGTGCCGTAATACACCGCAAACGGATACAGCAGCCCTACCAGCAACAGGCCAAGGCCGATCAGCCGGCTCATGCGGCCGGTTGGACCAGGCGGTAGACCGCCTCGACCACGTCATTGACCGTACGCACGGCCTTGAACTCTTCGGCGGCGATTTTCTTGCCGGTCTGACGCTTGATATGGTCGATCAGGTCCACCGCATCAATGCTGTCGATTTCCAGGTCCTGGTACAGGTTGGCGTCGAGGGTGACCCGCGCCGGCTCCAGTTCAAACAGTTCCACCAGGGCGTCGCGCAGGGTGTTGAAGATATCGTCACGAGTTTGCATGGTCGGGTCTCAAGCTGCCTGTCTGGCCGTGACGAATGCCGCGAGGCTGGCCACGTTGATAAAGTGATTGCGGGTGTCCTTGGCGTCGGCATCGATCTTGATACCGTACTTTTTCTGGATCGCCAGGCCCAACTCCAGGGCGTCTACCGAATCCAGGCCCAGGCCTTCGCCGAACAGGGTTTGCTCGCTGCCGATGTCGCAGGCGTCGATGTCTTCCAGGCCCAGGGCCTCGATGATCAGGGTTTTGATGTCGTGCTCAAGGCTGTTTGGGTTGCTCATCTTCGGCGAGCTCCTTAATGAAATAGTGATGCAGGTAATCGTTGAGCTTGCGTGAGGCCTGGGGTGCGGGCCCTTGTGAGGCAAACACCTGTGGGTCTATATCGGCACCCACCTGCAAACTGAAGTGAAAGCGGCGGTGGGGGATGCGATACCAGGGCTCGGCCTTGGTCAGCGTGGTCGGGCTGACCTTGAGCACCACGGGGGTAACGAGTGTCGCACCGCGCAGGGCGATGGCGGCGGCCCCTCGATGGAAGGCCGGCGCCGCGCCTGGCACGGTGCGGGTGCCTTCGGGAAAGATAATCAGGGTCTGGCCGCCCTGCAGGGCGCCGGCGGCGGCATCGAGCATGTCGATGCTGCCGTCATTGCTGATATAGCCGGCATCGCTCACCGGGCCACGGGTGAAGGGGTTCTGCCACAGGCTTTGCTTGACCACGCAATTGGCCTGGGGCACCAGGCCGATCAGCACCACCACGTCTATCAGCGATGGGTGGTTGGCGATGATCATCTGCCCGGGGCGCCCGAGTTTTTCGGCACCTTCGATGCTGTAGGTCAGGATGCCGGCGCGGTACATCAGGTTAATAAAGAACCAGAACAACCGCCCAACGGTCAGGCGCGCACGGCGCTGGTGCTGACGCCCATCCCCGGGCAGGCAACTGAGCAGCGGAAACACCAGCAGGCGCAGGCACAAGCCGCCCAGGCCGAACAGCACGAAGCTGGCCGCCGTGGCGAACAGGCGCCAGTAGTAGGCGTCCCTGGGCTTGTCGGTCAGTGTTTGCGTTGCCAGTTCCATACTCGGTTCTTCCAGGCATGTTGGCAGGCACCCTGCTCGGTGAGCAGGGTACGCAGCAGGTTCAGGGCGTGGGGCCACTGTGTGTCGGTGGGTTGGACAGCCGCGGTATGCAGCGCCAGTTGCCATTCGTCGCCTGGGGTCAGCAGCAGGCCCAGGGCATAGGGAAACGGCACGTCGTCGATCCAGCGCGCGTAGGCGTGGGGAGGCTGTTCTTCGGCAATCACCAGCAGTACGGCCGGCGCGCCTTCGTTGAGCAGGGCCGCAGCCTCCAGCATGCCATGCTCCAGGCCGTCGCCCGCTGCCGCCAGGGCCGTCATTTCGCTGGTTTCATTGCGCAGGATCGACCACAGGCCAATCACCGCGTTGTGTACCGAGAGGCTGAACTGGGTCGGCGACAGGGGCTGGTCCGTGGCCAGGTCGCTGAGAATAGCCAGGGTGCGCGGGGTTTCTCCATGGCGCGAGACAAACACCAGCGGCAGGTCCTGCAAGCCTTCGGCCAGGGGCCAGCCGACGCTGAAGGCCATCCGGGCCAGGCGGCTCAGGCGCCGGCGCTGCATGGCCGGCAGGAACGACACATCGGGTGCGGCATCGCTTTGGGCCAGCAACACCGGGGCCTGGCACCAGTCGCGCCAGGCATCCACGCTGTCGAGCCCAGGGGCCCAGGCGCGCCATTGGGCGATGTTGAAGTTGATCACTGAGAAGATTTCCCGCCCCTGCGGGCTTCCTTGTGCTGCAAATTGCCCATGAAACCGGGACATGGCGCGATGGCCGAGTGGCGCGCATTATCCCGGTGCGGTGGGGTTCTAGCAAACTTTGGTAAAGAATTGTTCACGAGATATTACAAAATCGGCGAAAAGAATCATCGATTGTCCGCCAATGCCTACAGGGGCCGGTGTCAGGCAACTCTTTATTGGTTGGCGTAATACGAGATAGTTAGGCGGGATCGGTCTTCAGGTGCTGCAGTACAAGCTTGATCAAGGTAGCGAGCGGGCGCTTTTGCCCTCTACACTCGGGCATTCATTGATACACGGAGGTTTTTCCATGCGGCGCGTGGTGTTCAATCAAAAAGGTGGCGTTGGCAAATCCAGCATCGCCTGCAACCTGGCGGCGGTCAGCGCCAGCGAAGGCTATCGAACCCTGTTGGTGGACCTCGATGCACAGGCCAACTCGACCCAGTACCTGACGGGGCTGACGGGTGACGATATTCCCATGGGCATTGCCGATTTCTTCAAGCAGACCCTGTCATCCGGGCCGTTTTCGAAGAAAAACCAGGTGGATATCTACGAAACCCCGTTCGACAACCTGCACGTCATCACCGCCACCGCAGAGTTGGCGGACCTGCAGCCCAAGCTTGAGGCCAAGCACAAGATCAACAAGCTGCGAAAGCTGCTCGATGAGCTGGGCGAGGATTACGACCGGATTTACCTGGATACACCGCCGGCCCTGAATTTTTATGCGGTTTCCGCGCTGATCGCTGCTGATCGTGTGTTGATCCCGTTCGATTGCGACAGCTTTTCGCGCCAGGCACTGTACGGCCTGCTGGCGGAAATCGAAGAGCTCAAGGACGACCATAACGAAGGCCTTGAAGTGGAAGGCATTGTGGTCAACCAGTTCCAGGCCCGGGCGAGCCTGCCACAGCAGATGCTTGACGAGTTGATTGCCGAAGGCCTGCCGGTGCTGCCGGTGTACCTGGCCAGCTCGGTACGCATGCGCGAATCCCACCAGGAAAGCAAACCGCTGATCCACCTGGACCCGCGCCACAAGCTGACCCGACAGTTCGTGGAACTGCATAACCTGCTGGAAAACAGCTGATGCAGGAGCCGGCTTGCCGGCGATGGCGGCCGCAAGACCAGTGCAAGGCTCACGGGTCTCATTGCTGGCAAGCCAGCTCCTACAGTGAGGGAGTCATATTCCTTGGCTGCGCAACCAGCTCATCAACTGCGGCAAAGGAAACGCCCCGCTCTGGCGCGCCACTTCCCGGCCATTCTTGAACAGGATCAGGCTGGGAATCGAGCGAATCCCCAGTTGCGCCGAAAGCTGCTGGTTGGCTTCGCTGTCGAGCTTGGCCAGGCGGCACTTGCCGGCCAACTGCCCGGCTGCTTGTTCAAACACCGGTGCGAACGACTTGCACGGTCCGCACCACTCGGCCCATACGTCCACCAGTAGTGGCAAATCGCCTTTGATTTGGCTGGAATAAGCGCCCTGGTTCAATTCAAACGGTTTGCTCAGCAATACCGGCTGTTTGCAGCGCCCGCACTTCGGGGTATCACCCAGGCGTTCGTGGGGGATGCGGTTCAGGCCGTTGCAGTGTGGGCAAGGAATTACAAGAGAGTCGGACATCGCGGGCTCCGTTGGTGAGGTTGCCAATGGCTCCTAATTGGAGCCGTTGCCCAGACTTATCAAGGATCAGTGCTCTCAAGAAGAACAACTGATCTCCAAATGCTTGCCCCAATCGGGCGGCCTTTGCGCGTACTGCTCCATCCCTGGCTGTTCTTCAAATGGCCTGCTCAATACGTCATGCAGCCTTCGCACTTCACTGTAGTCGCCTGACTCGGCGGCGGTGATGGCGTTTTGTGCAAGGTAGTTGCGCAGGATGTACAGCGGGTTGACCGCGTGCATCCGTTCGCGGCGCTCTGCCTCGCTGCCATTGCCATCACGTTCAACCCGGGCCTTGTAATCGTCAGCCCAGGCATCAAAGCCTTTGAGGTCAACAAAGTCGTCGCGCAGCCGCGCCACGGCCAGTGCCGCGGGCTCATCCCCCAGGCGGCGGAAGAACAAGGTGTAGTCCACGCCGCTGTTTTGCATCAGTTGAAGCAAGTGTTCCACCAATTTCTGGTCATCGTCTTCGGCGCGGGTCAAGCCCAAGCGGCGGCGCATCAGGTCCAGGTAGTGGGCCTGGTACAGCGGCAGGTACAGGCCCAGGGTTTCACGCAGGGCCTCAACGCTGATATACGGTGTCAAGGCCTGGGCCAGGGCGCTGAGGTTCCATTGGCCAATCGGCACCTGATTGCTGAAGGAGTAGCGGCCTTCGTGATCGGAGTGGTTGCAGATGAAATGGGCGTCGAAGTCATCGAGGAAGGCAAACGGCCCGAAGTCGAAGGTAATACCCAGGATCGACATGTTGTCGGTGTTCATTACCCCGTGGCAAAAGCCATAGGCCTGCCACTTGGCGATCAGTTCGGCATTGCGCTCGACGATCTCGCGGAACATCGCCAGGTACGGCTCGGGTTGCTCCTGACATGGGGCAAAGTGCAGTTTCAGCACGTGCTCGGCCAGTTGTCGGTGCAGCTCGGTTTTCTGGGTGTAATAGAAGTACTCAAAGTGACCAAAGCGGATATGGCTGGGCGCCAGGCGCAGCACCATGGCGGCGCGCTCCTGTTTTTCACGCCAGACCGGCGTGTTGGAGCCGATCACGCACAAGGCGCGGCTGCTGGGGATGCCCAGGGCGTGCAAGGCTTCGCTGGCGAGAAACTCGCGGATCGACGAGCGCAGCACCGCGCGGCCATCGCCCATGCGCGAGTAAGGCGTTTGCCCCGCGCCCTTGAGGTGCAAGTCCCAGTGTTCGCCCGCAGTGTTGTACACCTCGCCCAGCAGCAAGCCACGACCATCTCCCAGTTGCGGGTTGTAGGAGCCAAACTGGTGCCCGGAATAGACCATCGCCCGTGGCTCGGCCTCGGCCCACAGCTTGTGGCCGCCGAACAGTTCGGCGAACACTGGCGTGTCAGCGACGGCCGGGTCGAGGTCCAGCAAGGCCATGGCGGCATTGCTCGCCACCACCAGCCGGGGTTCGTCGATGGGCTCGGGCAATACGTGGGTTGAGAAACCATCGCCCAGGCGGGCGAAGCGGTTGTCGAAGGTCAGGTCGTCGAGGGCTTTCACCGGCCATCTCCAGCAGAATGTCCGAGCATTCTGCTGGGGATAGTGCGGTTAGTCGAGTTTGGCCGGCGGCGTGGGTTGCGGCGAGCCGTCGTTGGCCGGCTTGCTCAGGGGTTCGATTTCCACCAGTTTGTATTCCTGGCCATGCAGGTTCTTCAGGTAAACCTCCATCTGCCGGAACGAAATGTTGATGCTCTGCTTCTTGAACTCACGGTTGATGAAGCGGTTGACCTCATCGAGCACCGGGTTGCGGTCGCCCAGGTCGCGCACATGCATGCGCAATTCGTGGTCGAGGGTGCTTTCGCCGAAGTTGAGGAAGTACACGTGGGGTTCCGGGTCTTTCAGTACCCGAGGGTTATCCCTGGCGGCCTTGAGCAGCAATTCCTTCACCAGGTCCAGGTCGGAGCCGTAGTCCACGCCGAGCTTGAGGGTGACCCGGGTGATGGTGTCGGTCAGCGACCAGTTGATCAACTGCCCGGTGATGAAGGTTTTGTTCGGGACAATGATGTCCTTGCGGTCGAAGTCAGTAATGGTGGTGGCACGGATGCGGATCTTGCTCACCGTGCCGGACAGGTTGCCGATGGTAATGGTGTCGCCGATCCGCACCGGGCGCTCGAACAGGATCATGATGCCGGAGATGAAGTTGGCGAAGATCTCCTGCATGCCGAAACCCAGGCCCACCGACAGCGCGGCCACCAGCCACTGCAACTTGTCCCAGCTCACCCCGAGGGTCGACAGGGTCGTTACAAAACCCACACCGGCGATCACATACGACAGCAGCGTGGTAGTGGCGTAGGCGCTGCCCTGGGCCAGGTCCAGTTTCGACAGCACCAGCACTTCCAGCAGGCCTGGCAGGTTGCGCGCCAGGGCAAAGGTGATACCGATGATGATCAGTGCGCCCAGCATGTCGCCGATACTGATGGGCACCATGCTGATGTTGGCGCCGGTGCCGCTGGTGTATTCGTAGAGGGTGATGTTGTCCAGGTAGGAAAATACCGAGATCAAGTCCGACCAGACCCAGTACAGCGCCGCGATAAAGCCGCCGAGCAAGGCCAGGCGAATCAGGCGCATGGATTGTTCGTTGACCTGCTCGATATCCAGGGTCGGTTCTTCGATCACCACTTCGCCGTCACCGGCTTCCTTGGCCGCCTGGCGCTTGGCCAGCGCCCGGGAATAGGCCAGGCGCCGTGCGGCAACGCCCAGGCCACGGACGAAGGTGGCTTCGATCACCAGCCAGAACATCAGCAGGTACAGGGTGTTGATCAGGCGGTCGCTGAGTTTGAGCGCGGTGTAGTAATAGCCAAAACACACCGCGATAAACAGCGCGATGGGCAGCGCGGTAAACGCCACGCCGACGACTTTGCGAAACAGCGAGGCTTTTTCATGGGTCGGGCTGTTGAGCAGCAGGCGGCTGAGCAGCCAAGCCATCAGCCCATAGCAGGTGAGGACCACGGCGATACCCAGCACATCATCGGCCAGGGCTGCCGGTTGATGCTCGGCGATGGACACCACGGCCACCAGCGCCAGCACCACCAGCCCCAGTTTGCGGACCCAGCCCTGGAGGAATTCGACCTGGGGTTTTTCCCAGCGGAAATGCAATTCGGCCACGCCGCCCGGCGCCAGGATGCGATAGGCGGTGTAGAACACCAGCCACGCCTGTGCGATCTGCACCAGGGCCATGCCCAGGTTGGCGTTCTGCCCGCGTGCGTCGATTTGCAGGGCGTAGCCGCACAGCGCCAGGCCGAGGGTCACGGGCAAGGCCAGCAGGATATTCACCAGGATCGCGACCGGGGTATGCCACTGGCTGTCACGTTTGAAGTGACCGATATCCAGATGGATTTTTTTCAGGCGCTCGTAGAGGCTGTTGCGCCGCCACAGCAGCGCGCCGATCAAGAGCAGCAGGGGCAGGAACAGCAGCGGGCGCTGGGCCAGGCCGTCGTACAGTTCGCTGAGGCTGGAGGCCCAGGGCAGGGTATCGACCTGTTTGCCCAGGCGGGTGGGCACGCTTTCCAGCCATTCGACATCCAGCGGTTTGTTGCTGGGGATCCAGAACATTTGCTCGTCGAGCGTCGCGCGCAGGCTGGCGGCGGTGCTGAGCAGTTGCTTCTGGTTCAGTTGCAGGGTGATGGACTCATTGAGCAGCGCGCTCAACTCCCGGCTCAGGCGTTCGAGCAGGTCGCTGCGGGTCACCGCCAGTTCCAGCAGGGTACGGCGCAGCTGTGGCGTGACCTGGTCTTCAGGCTGGTTCGCCAGCAGGTTGTCGACGTAGGTGCTCGGTGAACTGATCAGTTCGCGTTGCTGGTTGACCTCGAACTGGTACAGGCGAATGTTGGCAATATCGTCCGCCAGGTCGCGGTCGACCTTCAGGCGCGGCAAGGCCTGTTTCTGCTTGTAGAGGATCTTCGACAGCAACAGGCTGCCCTTGAGCACGTTGATCTGCTCGTCCAGGGCCGAGTCGCTCTGGGTCACGTTGTCCAGCAGTTGTTTGGTTTGCAGGTTCTGCTGGGTCAGTTCATTGAGGCGGTCAGTGCTTTTGAGCAGGTAGTCGGAGAGTTTCAGGTTGGCCGCGCTTTCCGTGGCCAGCAGGCTGCTGCCGCCGGCCTTTTGGGCTTCGATGGACTGCTGGGTCACGGTTTCCTGGGACTGGGCCAGGCGTTTCTGGTTGATCAGGGTTTGCAGGTCCTGGATTTCCTGCTCCAGGCGCGCGGTTTTTTCCACCGCCAGGTCATGCTGGCTGTTGCCCAGGTCTTGCAACTGGCTGTTGCCCGCCAGTTCCTGGCGGCGCAACGGGATCAAGGCATTGAGCGCTGCCAGTTCGGCATTCAGCAGGTTGCGCTGGTCGCCATTGAGCGGTTTGCCATTGTCCTTGCCGGCCTTGAGGATGCC
The DNA here is from genome assembly GCF_000730425.1 of Pseudomonas fluorescens. Taxonomy (NCBI): domain Bacteria; kingdom Pseudomonadati; phylum Pseudomonadota; class Gammaproteobacteria; order Pseudomonadales; family Pseudomonadaceae; genus Pseudomonas; species Pseudomonas fluorescens. The sequence goes on from NZ_CP008896.1 coordinate 4,452,135, forward strand.
GTTGATCTGCTGGATGCGCGTCTGGCTGTTGCTGATTTCGGTCTGGGCGCGCTCGGGGCGGGTCTGGGCGGCAATGCTCAGGCTGTTGGCGTCGGCCAGTTCCTTTTGCAGGTCACCTTGCTGGGTGGTGCGTTGCACCAGCAGTTGTTCGAGCTGCGGCACCGGCAGGCTGGCGTAGCGTTGGGCGACCGGGACGACCTTGCTGGCCTTGAGCCGGGCCAGTTCACGGGCGTTTTCCGTGGTCTGGCGTGGCGCATCCTGCAATTGGCGCTTGAGATCGCTCAGGCGCTGCTCGTAATCCTGTTTGTTACCCAGCAATGTCAGGGTCTGCTGCAATACGTTTTGCAGCGCCTTCATGTCGGCGTCGGGCAGTTTGCGGTCCGGCAGCTTGTCCAGGGTCTGTTGCACGCTCTCGACGCTGGGTGGGTCGGCGGCGAACACTGGGCTGACGCAGAGACTCAGGCCCAGCAGGGCGGTGGCTAAAAAGGTGCGCAGGATTGTCATAGAGACCGGTCGAACAAGGTGAAGAATAGGGGGCGCGCTGATGGCCAATGGCACGCCGTCGCCCCGCAGTTTAGAGGAAGAGTCCGGGGGCCGGGCGACTTCCTTCGGGGAATCTGACGCCGACTTTGCCGATCTTGTTCCCGTCCATCACGGCGACGGTCCAAATGGTGTTGTTCCACTCCACCTGGTCGCCGACAACCGGCGCGCCGCCGACTTTCTGGGTGATGAACTGGCCCAGGGGCATGTCCGGGTCGATGCCGTCGAGCTTGAGCCCGTACAGCGCCGACACCGCGCCCAGCTGGGCGTCGCCTTCGAGTACGAAGTCGCCGAAGAAGCGCAGGTCCAGGCCCCGTTGCGGCGCCTGGCTGAACAGCTTGCCCAGGGCCGCGAGGTTGTGTTCATGGCCGATCACGCACAGCAAATCATCGGCTTCCAGCACCGTGCTACCCGACGGATGGAGCAGCTGCTGGCCGCGAAAGAGTGCGGCAATCCGCGTGCCTTCGGGCATTTTCAGCTCGCGCAGGGCGGCGCCGATACACCATTTTTCGGCGCCCAGGCGGTAGACGAACAGCTCCCACTCGCTGGTGACGTGCACTTCCAGGGCGGCCCGGGATATGGGGGCAGGCTCGGGCGGTACCGTCACTTTCAGCAACTTGGCGACCCACGGCAGGCTGGTACCCTGCACCAGCAACGACACCAGCACGATAAAGAACGCCAGGTTGAAATACAGCTGGGCGTGGGGCAGGCCGGCCATCAGCGGGAACACCGCAAGAATGATCGGTACCGCACCGCGCAGGCCGACCCAGGCGATAAACACTTTTTCGCGGCCATGGAACGCCTTGAACGGCAACAGGCCAACCGCCACTGACAGTGGCCGCGCAAACAGGATCATCCACAGCGCCAGGCCCAGGGCCGGCAGGGCGATGGGCAGCAGGTCGTGGGGCGTGACCAGCAGCCCCAGCACCAGGAACATACCGATCTGTGCCAGCCAGGCCATGCCGTCGAGCATGTGCAGGATGCCGTGGCGGCTGCGCACCGGACGGTTGCCGATCACCAGGCCGCACAGGTACACGGCGAGGAAGCCGCTGCCGTGCAGGGCGTTGGTCAGGGCGAAGACGAACAGGCCACCGGCGATCACCAGGATCGGGTACAGGCCGTTGGCCAGGTTGATCCGGTTGACCAGTTGCAACATCAACCAGCCACCGCCCAGGCCGATAACGCCGCCAATGCCGAATTCGCGGATCAGTTGGGTCAACAGGCTCCAGTGCAGGCCGGTCTGGCCGCTGGCGAGCATGTCGATCAGGGTCACGGTGAGAAACACCGCCATGGGATCGTTACTGCCGGATTCGATCTCCAGGCTGGCGCTGACCCGTTCGTTCAGGCCCTTGCCCCCCAGCAGCGAGAACACGGCGGCGGCATCGGTGGAACCGACAATGGCGCCGATCAGCAGGCCCTGGATGAGGTTGAGGTCAAACAGCCAGGCCGCCGCCATCCCGGTGAGGCCGGTGGTTATCAATACCCCCACGGTCGCCAGCGACAGGGCTGGCCACAGTGCCACGCGAAAGCTCGCGACCCGGGTACGCAAGCCGCCATCGAGCAGGATCACGGCCAAGGCCAGGTTGCCCACCAGGTACGCGGTCGGGTAGTTATCGAAAATGATCCCGCCGCCATCGACGCCGGCGATCATGCCCACGGCCAGGATGATCACCAGGATCGGGATGCCCAGGCGGGATGAAAGAGAACTCACCAGAATGCTCGCACTTACCAGCAACGCGCCGATCAAGAACAGGCTGTTGATGGTCGTCGCATTCAAAGGCAGTACTCCGGAAATAAGGCGAGGCGCAAGCTGACCATGCAGCCTGCGTGCCAGCGATTCTAACCTGTGCAATTGCTGCACTGTCAAAAAGCTTTTCAGGTTTACACAGAACCAATGTGAGGTGTCTGTTAGAGGCGGAACCTGCCCACCATCCCATTCAAGTCCACCGCCAGGCGCGACAACTCGCTGCTGGCCGCGCTGGTCTGGCTGGCACCCGTGGCCGATTGCACCGACAAGTCGCGGATGTTCACCAGGTTGCGGTCCACTTCCCGAGCTACTTGCGCCTGTTCTTCTGCGGCGCTGGCGATCACCAGGTTGCGCTCGTTGATCTCGATAACTGCGCTGTTGATGGTATCCAGGGACATCCCGGCGCCTTTGGCGATATTGAGTGTCGACTCGGCGCGCTCGGTGCTGTTGCGCATCGAGTCCACGGCCTGTTCGGTGCCGGCCTGGATACTGCCGATCATCCGCTCGATTTCACTGGTCGACTGCTGGGTGCGATGGGCCAGGGCCCGCACTTCATCGGCCACCACGGCAAACCCGCGCCCGGCTTCCCCGGCGCGCGCGGCTTCGATGGCGGCGTTCAGTGCCAGCAGGTTGGTCTGGTCGGCCAGGCCGCGAATCACGTCCAGCACCTTGCCGATATCCCGCGACTCTTCGGCCAGGTTGCCGATCAGGGTAGCGGTGCCCTGCACATCGGCGCTCATGCGTTCGATGGCGCTGACGGTTTCCTGCACCAGGTCGCGGCCATCGCCCGCCGAGGCCGTGGCGTTTTTCGAGGCTTCGGAGGTGCTGACCGCATTGCGCGCGACTTCTTCGACGGCACTGGTCATCTCGTTGACGGCGGTGGCCGCCTGCTCGATCTCGTTGTTCTGCTGGGTCAGGCCACGGGCGCTTTCGTCGGTGACGGCATTCAACTCTTCGGCCGCCGAGGCCAGTTGGGTGGCGGAGCCGGAAATGCGCTGCAGGGTGTCGCGCAACTTCTCCTGCATTTTGTTCATCGCGCGCAACAGGCGGCCGGCTTCGTCATCGCCATCGACTTTGATCGGCTGGGTCAGGTTGCCTTCGGCAATGTTCTCGGCGGCGCCCAGGGCCTGGGCGATGGGCAGGGTGATGCTGCGGGTCAGCAGCCAGGCAAACAGCACGGTCAGCGCCGTGGCCAGCACCAGCAGGGCCACCACCAGGTCAAAGGCCGAGTCGTATTGATCGGCGGCTTTCTGGTTGCTGTCGTTGGCCATCGAATTGTTGATGTCCAGCAAGCGTGTCAGGACCGCGTTGACCGCCTCGGAGTTGCTCAGCAGTTCGGTGTTGAGCAAGGTGCGCAGCTCTTCGATCTGGTTGTTGCGCGACAGGCTCTTCATCCGCTCTTCGATCTGCCGGTATTGGCCCAGCAGGCGCACATAATCGTCGTAGGCCGAGCGTTCCTCGGGGCTGTCGATCAGCTTTTCATACACGCTCTGGGCGGCACGAATCTGTTGGTTGCGCAGCTCGAAGGCTTCCAGGGTCTTTTGTTGTACCTGTGGCTCGCGGTTGGTCAGCAAGCGGTAGGACAGCACCCGCAGGCGCAGGGTCAATTGGGTGAAATCGTCCAGTGCGCGAATACTCGGCACGCTGCGCAGGGTGATGTTTTCGGTGGCACCACGGATTTTGCTCATCTGGTTCAGCGCAAAAATACCGAGAAACAACATCAGCGCACCAATGCACGCGAAGCCGAGAAACGCGCGCGGCGCGATATTCATATTACGAAGAGACATGCAATGGTCCTGGGAGAGGCGCGATCCGTGCGGCGTTGAGGCGGGCTAAGCATGACCTATCGGACGTACGACTAAAGTCTTGAGGGGCTGCGCGCTTTTGTCGCACCCTGTGCCGATTGGAATGGATTCAGGAACCAGATGGCGTAAATGCAGTCACTAAGGCTCCACAGCGTGGCCTGACCCATGAAATCAGGGCTGCGCGCCAGGTATCCCTGGCTTCCACGGTGAATTTTCTTTATCGTCACCGCCCCTTGAAAAAGCCCGAGAATTCAAAATGTTAGAAACATCCCTCAGCCAACTGGAACAACTGGTCAGTGACCTGGTGCAGCAGAATCAAGAACTTTTGGGCACCAACGAATCCCTCAAGGCGGAACTGGCCCGTGCCAAGGATGAAAACGACAGCCTGCAACTGAACCTGATGGAACAGGAAGAAAAGCAGGGCGCCACCGCCGCCCGTATCCAGGCGTTGGTTGAGCGTGTGAGCGCAGGTCCTGTCAGCGCATGAATGAAGGGATAAAGGTCGTTTCGATTCTCGGTGAGGATTACTCGATCAAGGCACCGGATGGCGAAGACAACACCCTGCTCAAAGCCGTGACCCTGCTCAAGGCGTCCCTGGCCACCACCAAGCAGAAGTACCCGACCTTGATCGGTGACAAGCTGCTGGTGCTGGCGGCGCTGAACCTGTGCGCCGAGCAGATCGACATGCAACAGCGTCACCAGCAGGAACTCGACCGTTACCAAGAGCAAGTCAGCGCCACGGTCGACGTGATTTCCAAGGCCATCGGCCAACCTTGACGATGTGTAGGCGCCGGTAAGCCGGCCCCTACAGGGGGAGTCAGAACCATTCATCCTGCATGGCCAGGCACGTATCGTCCCGTGTTTCCAGGATCGACAATGCATGATGGCAGCCCGGCACTTCCCAGGTCAGGAAGTACCGGGCCGCTTGCAGCTTGCCTTTATAGAAGGCCGTATCCGTCGCATTGCCCCTGGCCAAGCCTTCTTCGGCGCGAATTGCCTGCTCCAGCCAGCGCCAGCCAATCACCGTATGCCCAAACACTTTCAGGTACAGCGCCGAGTTCGCCAGGCTGCTGTTGACCTTGCCTTGGGCGAGATCCGTCAACAGTCCCAGGGTCACGCTTTGCAGGCGTGCCACCAGGTGTTCCAGCGGCTCGCGCAATGCCGTGAGTGACGGATGCTCCTGGGCCCGTGCGCCGGTCTCGGCGATCAGGCGGATCAGTTGCTTCAAGCCCGCGCCGCCATTTTGCGCGAGCTTGCGCCCCAGCAGGTCCAGGGACTGGATGCCATGGGTGCCTTCATGGATCGGGTTCAGACGGTTGTCGCGATAGTACTGCTCCACCGGGTACTCGCGGGTGTAGCCGTGGCCGCCGAGAATCTGGATCGCCAGTTCGTTGGCCTTCAGGCAGAACTGCGAGGGCCAGGACTTGACGATCGGGGTCAGCAGGTCGAGCAATTCATGGGCCTGTCTGCGCCCGGTTTCGCTGTCCAGGGTGGTGGTGTCATCGAACAGCCGCGCGGCATACAGGCCCAAGTCGAAGGCGCCTTCTACATAGGCTTTTTGTGTGAGCAGCATGCGCTTGATATCGGCGTGCTGGATGATCGACACCGGTGCGGTGTTCGGGTCCTTGCTGTCGGGCAGGCGGCCTTGCGGGCGTTCCCGGGCGTATTCCAGGGAATACAGGTAACCGGCGTAGCCCAGCATCACCGCGCCCATGCCGACCCCAATCCGCGCCTCGTTCATCATTTGGAACATGCAGGCCAGGCCCTGGTGCGGCTTGCCCACCAGATAGCCAACACACTCGCCGTTATCGCCGAAATTCAGCGCGGTGGAGGTGGTGCCGCGCCAGCCCATCTTGTGGAATAGCCCGGCCAGCAGCACATCATTGCGCCGGCCCAGGCTGCCGTCATCGTTGACCAGGAACTTGGGCACGATAAACAGCGAAATACCCTTCACCCCAGCGGGCGCGTCTGGCAGTTTGGCCAGGACCATATGCACGATATTTTCCGACAGCGGGTGGTCGCCACCGGAGATAAAAATCTTGTTGCCCTTGAGCCGGTAGGTACCGTCCGCCGCCGGTTCGGCGCGGGTGCGGATATCCGATAGCGATGAGCCGGCATGGGGTTCGGTCAAGGCCATGGTGCCGAAGAACCGGCCTTCGATCATCGGTTGCAGGAAACGCTGCTTCTGCTCCTCGGTGCCAAAACTCTCGATCAGATTGGCCGCCCCCATGGTCAGGAACGGGTACGAGGTGGACGCCGCATTGGCTGACTGAAAGTGCGCAAAACAGGCCTGGGACAGCAGCGTCGGCAGTTGCATGCCGCCGGCTTCGAAACTGCGGGCGGCATTGAGAAAGCCTGCTTCGAGGAACGCGTCCACGGCAGGTTTTACTTCCGGGATCAGGATCGCCTGGCCGTCTTCGTAGCGCGGTTCGTTCTCGTCGCCCTTGCGGTTGTGCGGGGCGAAGTACTTCTCGGCAATGCTGCGCGCAGTGCCGATGGCGGCATCGAAAGTTTCGCGATTGTGTTCGGCAAACCGCTCGCGCTGGGTCAGGCCCTCGGCATCGAGGACTTCATACAGCTCGAAAGCCAGATTGCGGGAACTGAGGAGCGTCTCGGACATGGCGGCTTACCTATGTGGGAATAGGCCGCAGTCTAAGTGCGCAAATAGAGGTTCGATAGCAAGATTGATCTGAGTGATGCAGCAGCAAAACACAGCGTGAAGGTATGGTGCGGTCAATGTAGGAGCTGGCTTGCCAGCGATGGCGATGTATCAGTCACCACCTGGGTGGCTGGTCGACCGCTATCGCTGGCAAGCCAGCTCCTACAGTTATCCGGTGTAGGCAGCCTTAATGCAGTGGGGCACCCATTGCGGGTGCCCCACTTTGGCATTGATCAGCCGATGGTCATCAAGCTGGCATTGCCCCCCGCCGCAGCGGTGTTGACGCTCAGCGCGCGCTCGATCACCAGGCGCTCCAACGCGATGTTGGTTTCGCCCGAAGACAAGCCGTTGACCCCGACAATCGCGCCGCTACGCTGGGCCACTTGCTGGCAAACCCCGCGCAGTTGGTCGGAATCGCCATGGTGCAGGACCGCATCGAAGATCACTTCGTCCTTGGTCCAGTCGGCCACGCGCTGGATCTTCGCCTGAACTTCCTTCGGCAGCCGTGGGAACAGCGCTTTGGTCAGGTCAGATTCCGGCCACACCGCCGAGCTGCCTACGGCCAACACCGCCGCCAGCTGCGCGAGCAGGTCGCCTTCCACCTCGGCCAGGCACAGTACGTGCTCGCGGGGCAGGATGGCGTAGCTGTTGCGCTCGCCGGTCGGGCCGGCCAGCAGGCGGGTGATGCCGCTTTGGGATTGTGCGGCGAACTGGCTGCACAGCACGCTCAGGTCGCTGAACTTATTGCTGTCGGCCCAGGTTTTCAGGGCAGTCAGCGGTTGGCTCATGGCTTCACGCAGGCGTACATCCGGGGCCGCCAGGGCATCACCACGCACGAAGGATTGCTCGATCGCATCGGTAGGACGGGTCGACAGCAAGCGGTACAGGTACAGCGGGCCACCGGCTTTCGGGCCGGTGCCCGACAAGCCTTCGCCGCCGAACGGCTGCACGCCGACCACGGCGCCGACGATGTTACGGTTGACGTAGACGTTACCGGCATGGACGTTGTCGATCACCTTGGCGATGGTCTCGTCGATGCGGGTGTGTACGCCCAGGGTCAGGCCGTAGCCCGAAGCATTGATCTGGCCGATCAATTGGTCGATTTCCTTGCGCTTGTAGCGCACCACGTGCAGCACCGGGCCGAAGATCTCCCGTTGCAGCTCATCGAAGCTTTCCAACTCGATCAGGGTGGGCATCACGAAGGTGCCGCGCTTGATTTCTTCGCTGTCGGCAATTGCCACCTGGTACACGGTGCGGCCTTTGTCGCGCATGGCCTGGATGTGTTTCTCGATACCTGCCTTGGCTTCGGCGTCGATCACCGGGCCGATATCCACGGACAGGCGCTCCGGATTGCCCAGGCGGCATTCCGCCATGGCGCCCTTGAGCATTTCGATGACGCGGTCGGCCGAATCTTCCTGCAGGCACAGCACGCGCAGGGCCGAGCAACGCTGGCCGGCACTGTCGAAGGCCGAAGAGACGACGTCGATCACCACTTGCTCAGTCAGGGCCGAGGAGTCGACGATCATCGCGTTCTGCCCACCGGTCTCGGCGATCAACGGAATCGGGCGTCCCTGGGCATCCAGGCGACCGGCGACGTTGCGTTGCAGCAGGCGCGCCACTTCGGTGGAACCGGTGAACATCACGCCTTTGACGCGATCATCACCGACCAGGCGGGCACCAACGCTTTCGCCCTGGCCTGGCAGCAGTTGCAGCACGCCTTGCGGAATACCGGCTTCCAGCAGCAGGCGCACGGCTTGTGCGGCGACCAGCGGGGTCTGTTCGGCCGGTTTGGCCAGGACCGGGTTACCGGCAGCCAGGGCGGCGGCGACTTGGCCGCTGAAAATCGCCAGCGGGAAGTTCCATGGGCTGATGCAGACCACCGGGCCCAGTGGGCGGTGGGCATCGTTGGTGAAATCGTTGCGTGCCTGCACGGCGTAGTAGCGCAGGAAGTCCACGGCTTCACGCACTTCAGCGATGGCGTTGGCGAAGGTCTTGCCGGCTTCACGGGCCAGCAGGCCCATCAGTGGCTGGATCTCGCCTTCCATCAAGTCGGCGGCACGTTCCAGGATCGCGGCGCGTTCGGCCGGCGGAGTGGCCTGCCAGATCGGTGCCGCGTTGAGGGCGCACTGGATCGCGTTGTCGACGTCTTCGACGGTGGCTTCCTGGACATGGCCGACCACATCACGCAGGTCGGACGGGTTCAGCACCGGCGTCGCGGCTTCATTGCTCGACGCGCAGCCGAGCATCGGCGCGGCTTTCCAGTTGTTGTGCGCGGTGGCCAGCAAGGCGCAGGACAGCGAAGCCAGGCGATGTTCGTTGGCCAGGTCGATACCGGCCGAGTTGGCGCGCTCGCTGCCATACAGGTCACGCGGCAGCGGGATACGCGGGTGCGGCAGGCCGAAGCCGCCTTCCAGCGTCGCCATCTGCTCGATGCTGGCCACCGGATCGGCCACCAGTTCCTGGATCGAGATGGATTGGTCGGCGATACGGTTGACGAACGAGGTGTTGGCGCCGTTTTCCAGCAGGCGGCGCACCAGGTAGGCCAGCAGTGTTTCGTGGGTGCCGACTGGAGCGTACACGCGGCACGGACGGTTCAGCTTGCCTTCGGAAACTTTGCCTACAACCTGTTCGTACAGTGGTTCGCCCATGCCGTGCAGGCATTGGAACTCGTACTGGCCGGGGTAATAGTTCTGGCCAGCAATATGGTAGATGGCCGACAGAGTGTGGGCGTTGTGCGTGGCGAACTGCGGGTAGATGACTTCCGGTACCGACAGCAGCTTGCGTGCGCAGGCGATGTAGGAAACGTCGGTGTACACCTTGCGGGTGTACACCGGGTAGCCTTCCAGGCCTTCGACCTGGGCGCGCTTGATTTCGCTGTCCCAGTACGCGCCTTTTACCAGGCGGATCATCAGGCGGTGACGGCTGCGGCGCGCCAGGTCGATCACGTAGTCGATCACGTACGGGCAGCGTTTCTGGTAGGCCTGGATCACGAAACCGATACCGTTCCAGCCGGTCAGTTGCGGCTCGAAGCATAGGCGTTCGAGCAGGTCCAGGGACAGTTCCAGGCGGTCGGCTTCTTCGGCATCGATGTTCAGGCCGATGTCATATTGCTTGGCCAGCAGGGTCAGGGACAGCAGGCGTGGGTACAACTCGTCCATCACGCGCTCGTACTGGGCGCGGCTGTAGCGAGGGTGCAGGGCCGACAGCTTGATGGAAATGCCCGGGCCTTCATAAATCCCACGGCCGTGGGAGGCTTTGCCGATGGAGTGAATGGCTTGTTCGTACGAGGCCAGGTATTTCTGCGCGTCGTGTTCAGTCAGCGCAGCTTCACCCAGCATGTCGTAGGAGTAGCGGAAGCCCTTGGCTTCGAACTTGCTCGCATTGGCCAGGGCCTCGGCAATGGTTTCGCCGGTGACGAACTGCTCGCCCATCAGGCGCATGGCCATGTCGACGCCCTTGCGGATCATCGGCTCGCCGCTCTTGCCGATGATGCGGCTCAGGGACGAGGTCAGGCCGGCCTCGTTATGGGTGGCGACCAGTTTGCCGGTCAGCAGCAGGCCCCAGGTGGCGGCGTTGACGAACAGCGACGGGCTGTTGCCCAGGTGCGGCTGCCAGTTGCCGGTGCTGATCTTGTCGCGAATCAGTGCGTCACGGGTGCCCTTGTCGGGGATACGCAGCAGGGCTTCGGCCAGGCACATCAGCGCCACGCCTTCCTGGGACGACAGGGAAAACTCCTGCAGCAGGCCCTGGACGATACCGGCACGGCCACCGGCACTCTTCTGATTGCGCAGTTTTTCGGCAATCGAGGCGGCCAGCTTGTTGGTGGCTTCGGCCATTTGGGCCGGCAGGCGCGCCTGCTCGATCAGCATGGGCACCACTTCCGGCTCGGGGCGGCGGTAAGCGGCGGTGATCGAGGCGCGCAGCACCGATTGCGGCAGGATGCTTTCGGCAAATTCGAGGAAGCACTGGTGGGCGTGGTCGTTTTGCACCTCGCCGGCATCGTCTGCGTCCTTGAGGCCAGAGCCATTGAGTTCGGTCAGGGTTGCACCACCCTCCAGTTTCTCCAGGTAATTGAAAATTGCCTGCTTGATCAGCCAGTGCGGCGTGCGATCAATGGAGGTCGCGGCGGCCTTCAGGCGTTCGCGGGTCGGGTCATCGAGTTTGACCCCAAGGGTGGTCGTAGCCATATTTTTATCCTCATGGGTGCCACTACTGCGTGGCATCAGCTGGCGGCAAGATTAGCTTTGCGCCGTAAGAGGTGCAACCGGGTGCAACCCATTTTCTTCATGAAATCCGCGCTGCTCGTCAGAAATCATTTTCACTCGACGGAATCGGCTTGTTATTGGTGCATTTACTTCTGGATTTGGCTGTTCTTGCTCCGAAAAGGAGCAAAAAACCACCGTTTGCCGAAAAACACGCGCAGGTGCAACTAATTCTCACGAAACTGGTTGCACCTTATTTGCTTTGTTGAATAGCATTCGCGCCCAAGGTGCAACCATCTGCAAGGGTCGGTTCATCGGCTGATGGCTTTCCTGGGGAAACGTCAGTCATAAATGCGCGGTACGCCGCTTCGTCTACAAACGACTCCTTTGTAGATGGGCTGACAGACCGCCGCTACATAAAAACAAAGCCAGGGCGTAACTCAATGAGCGTAAGTAATCCAACCTTGATCACATTTGTGATCTACATCGCGGCAATGGTGCTGATCGGTCTCATGGCCTATCGCTCCACCAATAACCTTTCCGATTACATCCTCGGTGGTCGCAGCCTCGGCAGCGTCGTCACTGCACTCTCGGCTGGCGCCTCGGATATGAGCGGCTGGTTGTTGATGGGCCTGCCAGGTGCCATCTACATGTCGGGCCTGTCGGAAAGCTGGATCGCCATCGGCCTGATCGTCGGTGCTTACCTGAACTGGCTGTTTGTGGCTGGCCGCCTGCGCGTGCAGACCGAACACAACGGCGACGCCCTGACCCTGCCGGACTACTTCTCCAGCCGCTTTGAAGACAAAAGCGGCCTGCTGCGGATTATCTCGGCCGTGGTGATCCTGGTGTTCTTTACCATCTACTGCGCTTCCGGCATTGTTGCCGGTGCCCGTCTGTTCGAAAGCACCTTCGGCATGTCCTACGGGACGGCGCTGTGGGCCGGTGCTGCGGCGACCATTGCCTACACCTTCATCGGTGGTTTCCTGGCAGTAAGCTGGACAGATACCGTACAAGCCACCCTGATGATCTTCGCGTTGATCCTCACGCCAATCATCGTGCTGCTGGCCACAGGCGGTGTCGATACCACGTTCCTGGCCATCGAAGCGAACGATCCCACCAACTTCGACATGCTGAAAAACACCACCTTCATCGGCATTATTTCGCTGATGGGCTGGGGCCTGGGCTACTTCGGCCAGCCGCATATCCTCGCGCGTTTCATGGCGGCGGATTCGGTCAAGTCGATTGCCAATGCACGTCGTATCTCCATGACCTGGATGATCCTGTGCCTGGGCGGCACCGTGGCTGTAGGCTTCTTCGGTATTGCCTACTTCTCGGCACACCCTGAAGTCGCCGGCCCCGTGACCGAAAACCCTGAGCGTGTGTTCATCGAACTGGCCAAGCTGCTCTTCAACCCATGGATCGCGGGCGTGCTGCTGTCGGCCATTCTGGCTGCCGTGATGAGCACCCTGAGCTGCCAGTTGCTGGTGTGTTCCAGCGCCCTGACCGAAGACTTCTACAAGGCTTTCCTGCGCAAGGGCGCGTCCCAGATTGAGCTGGTCTGGGTCGGCCGCATCATGGTGCTGGTGGTTGCGTTGATTGCTATCGCGATGGCCGCCAACCCGGAAAACCGTGTGCTGGGTCTGGTGAGCTACGCCTGGGCAGGCTTCGGTGCTGCGTTCGGCCCAGTGGTGCTGATCTCGGTACTGTGGAAAGGCATGACCCGTAACGGCGCACTGGCCGGTATTCTGGTCGGCGCGATCACTGTGATTGTGTGGAAGCACTTCGAGCTACTGGGTCTGTACGAAATCATTCCAGGCTTCCTGTTCGCCAGCCTGGCGATCTACTTCGTGAGCAAGATGGGCGCCCCGACTGCCGGCATGGTTGAACGCTTCACGGCTGCCGAGAAAGACTACAACCTCAACAAGTGAGGTGTTCATGTTGGCCTTGATGGCCAGGTGAACTGAAAAAAGGCCCGCATCCTTGGATGGCGGGCCTTTTTTTGCCCAAAGTCTATTTAGTCAAAGTCAGTGATGAGCAGCCCTGCCATACGGCTCATACCTGGAAGGCGCGAATGGCGGGCCCATGAGCGCCCCGACCTGCATGACGCCTTCACAAGGTCGCGTAGTTTGTGCGCCAGCCCTACGCCGTGGTGCAGGGCGAGGGTGGCGTCTTTCATGGTGCTGTTTTGACCTCCTTGGATTCCATGGGCTTCCCCGCATAACCCGCTAGACCGTTTTCGGTGCTGTTTGCGGCATCAGTACCGCCCGGCATGCAGCCCTGCACCTTTGCCTGCGTAAAAGGTAAACTTCGCGCCCTGCGCAGGAGCAACCATGAATTATCGTCACGCCTTTCACGCCGGCAACCACGCCGATGTCTTCAAACACTTGACCTTGACCCGCCTCATCGCCCTGATGTCGCGCAAGGAGCAGCCGTTTGCCTATCTCGACACCCACGCCGGGATCGGTCTGTACGACCTGCAAGGCGACCAGGCCAACCGCACCGGTGAGTACCTGGAAGGCATTGCCCGTTTGTGGGGCGAGGCGGACCTGCCGGCGCTGACCGCTGACTACATGCAGGTGCTGCACGAGATGAACCCGGATGGCCAGTTGCGCTATTACCCAGGCTCGCCGGAGCTGGCGCGGCGCCTGACCCGGCCCCAGGACCGTGTGTTGCTCAACGAAAAACACCCGCAAGACGGCGTGCTGCTCAAGGACAACATGAAGGGCGACCGCCGCGTGAAGGTGCATCTGGGAGAAGGCTGGCATGTGCCGCGGGCCTTGCTGCCCGTGCCGGAAAAGCGCGCCTTGATGCTGATCGACCCGCCGTTCGAGAAACTCGACGAGATGCAGCGTTGCGCCGCCTCCCTCAAGGAAGCGGTGGGCCGCATGCGCCAGACGGTCGCGGCGATCTGGTATCCGGTGAAGGACCAGCGCATGTTGCGCCGTTTCTACCAGGACCTGGCGGGCACCGGCGCACCGAAGCTGTTGCGGGTGGAGTTGCTGGTGCACCCGCTGGACACCCCCAACACCCTGACCGGCTCGGGCCTGGCGATTGCCAACCCGCCGTGGGGGCTGGAGGAAGAGTTGCGTGAGCTGCTGCCGTGGTTGTCGAGGAAACTGGGGCAGACCCAGGGTGGCTGGCAGATGGATTGGCTGATCGCCGAATAACGGGATCTCAAGTCGGTTACAGAACCAATGTGGGAGCGGGCTTGCTCGCGATAGCGGAGTGTCAGTTGATGCATTTCTGACCGATCCACCGCTATCGCGAGCAAGCCCGCTCCCACAGTTTTAGATCGGGCAGGTCACGCCAGTCCCGCCGATCCCGCAGTAACCCTGCGGGTTTTTCGCCAGGTACTGCTGGTGGTAGGCCTCGGCGAAGTACACCGTCGGCGCCTGCTCGATTTCGGTGGTGATTTGGCCCAGGCCGGCCTTGCTCAGCTCTTCCTGGTAAGCCTGTGCACTGGCCTTCGCTGCGTCCAGTTGTTCAGGCGTGGTGGCGTAGATCACCGAGCGATACTGGCTGCCGATATCATTGCCCTGGCGCATGCCCTGGGTCGGGTTGTGCAGTTCCCAGAACATTTTCAGCAGGTCTTCGTACTTGAGTTTGGCCTGGTCATACACCACCAGCACCACTTCGCTGTGGCCGGTCAGGCCTGAGCAGACTTCTTCATAGGTTGGGTTTGGCGTGAAGCCGCCAGCGTAGCCGACCACGGTGCTGACGACGCCATCGCGTTGCCAGAACTTGCGTTCGGCGCCCCAGAAACAGCCCAGGCCAAAGATCGCAAACCCCACGTCGTCGAGGAACGGGCCCAGCAGCGGGTTACCGTTGACGAAGTGCGTCTCGGGCAGCGTCATCGGGGTGTCACGACCCGGCAGGGCTTGTTCGGCGGTAGGCAGCACGTTTTTATTCACCAGGATTTCCGAGCGCAAGACCATGATCAGTCCTCTCGTCAGGTTGAGTTAACAGTTCAGACCGCCAGTGTGCCCGAGTGTTACAGCGCTGTCAGGCGATTGGCCCACGGGGGTAGCGTTTGAGCTTGTCCAGCAGCTCGCCGCCGGGGATTGGCCGGTCGAACAGGTAGCCCTGGCCGACGTCGCAGCGATGGCGGCGTAGGAACGCCAGCTGTTCGGCGGTCTCGATGCCTTCGGCGACCACCTTGAGCTTGAGGTTGTGCGCCATGGCAATCACCGCCGAGGTGATTTCCATGTCGTCCTGGTTGTCCGGGATCTCATGGATAAAGCTGCGGTCGATCTTGATGATGTCGATGGGGAATTTCTTCAGGTAACTCAGGGACGAGTAACCGGTGCCGAAATCATCCATGGCCAGGGTCAGGCCGAAGCTCTTCAACTGGTCCAGCTGCAGGCGTGTGTCTTCGGTGGCTTCCAGCAGCAGGCCCTCGGTCAGCTCCAGCTCCAGCAGGTTGGCCGGCAGTTGTTCTTCCTTGAGGATGCTGGCGATGGACGCCACCAGGTCCGGGTCGGAAAACTGCTTGGGCGACAGGTTGATCGCCACCTGCAAGTTGCCCATGCCGGCGGCGCTCAATTGCTTGCTCATGCGGCAGGCCTGGCGCGCGATCCATTTGCCAATGGGAATGATCAGGCCGGTCTCTTCGGCGACGCTGATGAACTGATCCGGGCGGATCATGCCCTTTTCCGGGTGGTTCCAGCGCAGCAGCGCTTCCATGCCCAGCAGGCGCCCGCTGCGCAGGCACAGCTTGGGTTGGTAGAACACGTCCAGCTCGTTCTGGGTCAGGGCGCGGCGCAGGTTGTTCTCGACGAACAGTTTGTAACTGGCCTCGGCATTCAGGGCCTCGGTGAACACTTGCACCTGGTGCTTGCCGTTGGCTTTGGCCTTGTGCAGTGCCAGGCCGGCGTTGCGCATCAGGGTCTGTGGGTCGCGGCCATGCAGCGGCGCGCAGGCCAGGCCCACGGAGCCGGTGACACTGATCAATTGGTTATCGACGAACATCGGTTTGTCGAGGGTCATCAACAGCTGGGAGGCCATTTGCTGGCCGACCTCAAGGTCGGCGTTGTCGAGCAGTACCGCAAATTCGTTACTGGCAAAGCGCGCCAGGCTACCGCCGGCATTGAGGCTGTTGCGCAGGCGCCGGGCCAGGCTGATCAGCAACTTGTCGCCGGTCTGGTGGCCGAGGCTGTCGTTGATGCGCTTGAAGTTGTCGATATCGACCAGTAGCAGGCTGATGGGGGCGTCGCTGTCGCGGGCGAAGCGTTCATCGAGATTGCGGATAAACGCTGGACGGTTACCCAGGTTGGTCAGGTTATCGGTGTAGGCCAGGCGTTCGATGCGCTGCTGGGCCAGCTTGGTCTGGGTGATGTCTTCGTAGATGCCGATGTAGTGGGTCAGTTCGCGGTTGTCGCCGTAGACC
Source organism: Pseudomonas fluorescens (assembly GCF_000730425.1). Classification (NCBI taxonomy): domain Bacteria; kingdom Pseudomonadati; phylum Pseudomonadota; class Gammaproteobacteria; order Pseudomonadales; family Pseudomonadaceae; genus Pseudomonas; species Pseudomonas fluorescens. The sequence continues at coordinate 4,468,474 of NZ_CP008896.1, forward strand.
TTGGAGATCGACAGCTGGCCCCAGTACGGTTCTAGGTTTTTGCGTCGGCTCTTGAACTCGCCCTGCCAGCTGTTGCTCTTGGCCAGGCTGGAGGGCGCGTCGAACAACAGTTCGCTGAGGTTTTCCAGGGCTGGCAACTGGGCCAGGCGATGGCCGTGGACTTCTTCGGTGCTGTACTGGGTGATGGCGGTGAAGCTGGGGTTGACGTACTCCACCACGCCGTCGCAATTGACCAGCAGGAAGGCATTGGCACTTTGCTCCACGGCGCGCTGGAACAGATGCAGGGCGCTGGTGGCAGTACGGCGGTTGTGGTTGTTGATGACCTGGGCGAACTGGTCGGCCAATTCGCCAGCAAAGGCGATTTCATCGGACAGCCAATCCCGGGTGCCGGCGCTTTGCTCCAGGCACAGCACGCCCACCACCTGGCCATCGACACGGATACTGGCATCGAGCATCGCGTGGATGTCCATGGGCCGCAGGCTTTCGACCATTTCCCGGGTGCGCGGGTCGCGCATGGCATTGCTGGCGTCGATGGCGCGGCTGCTGTGCAGGGCTTCGAGGTAATCCGGGAAGCCACTGGCGTCGATCGGCTGGGGCAGATGGTGCTGTTGGTCGGCGCGCTGAAAGGCGGAGATCGGCACCAGTTGCTGGCCTTCGAGGTTCCAGATGCTGGCGCAGTCGATCTGGTAGATATCACAGGCGGTGCGGGTGATCAGTTCGGCGGCTTCTTGCAGGGAGTTGTTGGTGCTGTAGCGCTGGCGGGCCAGCAGCAGGATCAGTTCCTGCTGGGCGCGCACCCGCTCCAGGTGCTGCAATTGCTCCTGCTGGGCGCGCTGGTTGAGCTCCAGGGCGATCTGCAACCGGCTGTTCTGGTCTTCCAGGTCGGCGGCGGGCATTGGTGTCAGGTTGTTGAACAAGCCATCCACTACCATCAGGTAACCGCGCAGCAGGTGGCGATTGTGCTGTTTGTAAGCCTCGCCGACCTCCAGCAGGCTCAGCGGGCCGTCGTTGGTGTGCAGGGTGTAGCGCACCAGGTAATGGGGGCTGGCGGTCAGTTGCTGTTGGATCGCGTCATGCAGCTGATAGCGCGCCTGGGGCTCCATCAGGCTGGCGTAGGGCGAGCCGATCAGCGAGCACAGCTCTACCGCGGGCAAGCCGAATTGGCGTTCACAATTGGGGTCGAGGTACAGCAGTGCCCAGCTTGCCTCATTCAGCCGCTCGAAACGCAGCATACCGAGGCGCGAAGGCACCGGTAATTGCGTCACGACCTCGGCCGCCGTTCGGGCGACATCGGGTTGGCTTTTCATGGGGAGCTCGCTTGGAAAAATGCGCATTGCGCCGGGCTATCGCCCTCTTTACTGCCGTCTGCGGCAAGGTTGCATCATGCAGCACGGACTGACAAGAGAGGATGAAGGCTAAGTGCTATAAGTGGGTTATCGGCCGCGCAGCGGTTTTCTACAGTCGGGATGATGGATGGTCAATCGATTCTCTGCAGGAGCCGGCTTGCCGGCGATTGCGATCTATCTGTTATTGCGTCACCGGATGACACACCGCTATCGCCGGCAAGCCGGCGGCTACAAACAACAGGCAAAAAAAGCCCCGCCAAATTGGCGGGGTTGAGGTACGAGCGTGGCGCTCGGAAATCGTTGCAGCCAGGCCTCCCCGCAAAGAGGGAGGCCGCTGCGGCTTACAGCAGGATGGTGCGGATATCGTTCAGCAACTGGCTCAGGCGCTGAGTGAAACGTGCGGCAGCCGCGCCATTGATCACGCGGTGATCGTAGGACAACGACAGCGGCAGCATCAGCTTCGGCTGGAAGGCCTTGCCGTCCCACACAGGCTGGATGGTGGCCTTGGAAACACCCAGGATCGCCACTTCCGGCGCGTTGACGATTGGCGTGAAGCCAGTGCCGCCAATGTGCCCGAGGCTGGAGATGGTGAAGCAGGCGCCTTGCATGTCGTCCGGCGTCAGCTTCTTGTCGCGGGCCTTGGCAGCCAGTGCAGCCGCTTCGCCAGCAAGCTGCAGCAGGCTCTTCTGGTCGACGTTCTTGATCACAGGTACCAGCAGGCCATCCGGGGTGTCGACCGCAAAGCCGATGTGCACGTATTTCTTGCGAATGATCGCCTTGCCGCTGGGGGCCAGCGAACTGTTGAAGTCCGGCAGTTCCTTGAGCAGGTGCGCGCAGGCCTTGAGCAACAGTGGCAGTACGGTCAGTTTCACGCCGGCCTTCTCGGCCACGGCTTTCTGCGCTACGCGGAAAGCTTCCAGGTCGGTGATATCGGCCTGGTCGAACTGAGTCACGTGGGGAATGTTCAACCAGCTGGCGTGCAGACCGGCTGCGCCGATTTGCATCAGGCGGGTCATCGGCACTTCTTCGGTTTCGCCGAAGCGGCTGAAGTCCACGGTGCGGATCGGCGGAATGCCCGAGCCACCGGTAGCAGCGCCGGCAGCCGGAGCTTCCTTGGCTTTTTGCATCATGGACTTGACGTAGACCTGCACGTCTTCCTTGAGCACGCGACCATGCGGGCCGGTAGGGCTGACAGCGCTCAGCTCGACGCCGAATTCACGGGCCAGCTGACGCACGGCAGGGCCGGCGTGAGCCTTGGCACCGCTTGGCGCTGGGGCAGCAGCCGGGGCCGGAGCGGCCTCGGCTTTTGCCGCAGGCGCAGGAGCCGGGGCGGCGGCCGGTGCAGCTTCAGCCTTGGCCGCTGGAGCGGCGGCCGGGGCTGGGGCTGCAGCAGGTGCAGTGCCTTGTACTTTCAGCTTGAGGATGAAGTCGCCAGTGCCGACTTCGTCTTCGAGCTTGACTGCGATGCTTTCCACCACGCCGGCAGCCGGCGACGGGATTTCCATGGAGGCCTTGTCGGACTCCAGGGTGATCAGCGACTGGTCGGCTTCGACGGTGTCGCCGACCTTGACCAGCAGTTCGATGATCTTGGCCTTGCCCGACGAGCCGATGTCCGGGACATGAATGTCCTGGACCGTCGCGGCGGCAGGTGCAGCAGCCGGAGCGGCAGGCGCTTCGGCTGGTTTTTCAGCAGGTGCAGGTGCAGGTGCAGCAGCGGCAGCAGGCGCCGCCGCAGGAGCTGCATCGGCAGCACCTTCGATTTCCAGCTCCAGCAGTTCGTCGCCTTCTTTCAGGCGGTCGCCCAGCTTCACTTTCAGGCTCTTGACCACGCCGGCCTTGGGAGCAGGGATTTCCATGCTCGCCTTGTCCGATTCCAGGGTCAGGATGCTCTGGTCGGCTTCGACGGTGTCGCCGACCTTCACAAACAGCTCGATTACTTCACCTTCACCGCTGCCGATGTCAGGTACGCGAATGAGTTCGCTCACAGATAGTCTCCTCAGCAGTCCAGTGGGTTGCGTTTTTCCGGGTTGATCCCGAACTTGACGATGGCGTCAGCCACCACCTTCGGTTCGATCTCACCACGGTCAGCCAAGGCTTCCAGGGCTGCCAACACCACGAAGTGACGGTCGACCTCGAAGAAGTGACGCAGCTTCTTGCGGCTGTCACTGCGGCCAAAACCGTCGGTGCCCAGGACTTTGAATTCCTTGGACGGGACCCACTGGCGAATTTGTTCAGCAAACAGTTTCATGTAGTCGGTAGAGGCGATCACCGGACCCTTGCGGCCAGCCAGGCACTCTTCGACGTAGCTCAGTGCAGGCTTCTGGCCTGGGTGCAGGCGGTTGCTGCGTTCCACGGCCAGGCCATCGCGACGCAGTTCGTTGAAGCTGGTAACGCTCCACACGTCAGCGCCGACGTTGAACTCTTCACGCAGGATCTTCGCCGCTTCACGCACTTCGCGCAGGATGGTGCCGGAGCCCATCAGCTGTACGTGGTGTGCCGCTTCCTTGGTGTCTTCTTCGAGCAGGTACATGCCCTTGATGATGCCTTCTTCAACACCGGCCGGCATGGCAGGTTGCTGGTAGGACTCGTTCATCACGGTGATGTAGTAGAAAACGTCCTGCTGTTCTTCAGTCATTTTCTTCATGCCGTCCTGGATGATCACCGCCAGCTCGTAGCCGTAGGTTGGATCAAAGGTGCGGCAGTTCGGGATGGTGGCCGCCAGGATGTGGCTGTGACCGTCTTCGTGTTGCAGGCCTTCGCCGTTGAGCGTGGTCCGCCCGGCGGTACCGCCGATCAGGAAGCCACGGGTACGGCTGTCGCCGGCAGCCCAGGCCAGGTCGCCAATGCGCTGGAAGCCGAACATCGAGTAGAAGATGTAGAACGGCAGCATCGGCTGGTTGTGGCTGGAGTACGAAGTACCGGCAGCGATGAAGGAGCTCATGGCGCCCGCTTCGTTGATGCCTTCTTCGAGGATCTGGCCCTTCTTGTCTTCCTTGTAGAACATCACCTGGTCTTTATCGACTGGCTCGTAGAGCTGGCCGACGGAGGAGTAGATGCCCAACTGGCGGAACATGCCTTCCATACCGAAGGTACGGGCTTCGTCCGGGATTATCGGGACGATGCGCGGGCCGATTTCCTTGTCCTTGACCAGCTGCGCGAGGATCCGCACGAAGGCCATGGTGGTGGAAATTTCACGGTCGCCCGAGCCGTCGAGGATTGCCTTGAGGGTGCTCAGGTCCGGCGTCGGTACGCTGAAGCTCTGTGCGCGTCGCTGTGGCACGAAACCACCCAGTGCAGTGCGACGCTCGCTCAGGTAGCGGGCTTCGGCGCTGTTTGGCTCCGGCTTGAAGAACGGCAGGTTCTCCAGCTCTTCGTCCTTGACCGGGATGTCGAAGCGGTCGCGGAACAACTTCAAGCTGTCGACATCGACTTTCTTGGTGTTGTGCGCAGTGTTCTTCGCTTCGCCGGCACCGGTGCCATAACCCTTGATGGTCTTGGCCAGGATGACGGTAGGTTGTTCTTTGTGGTTGACCGCTTCGTGGTACGCCGCATAGACCTTGTACGGGTCGTGGCCGCCACGGTTGAGTTTCCAGATCTCGTCGTCGGACAGGTCGGCAACCATCGCCTTGAGTTCAGGCGTGTTGAAGAAGTGCTCACGCACGAACGCGCCGTCTTTGGCCTTGTAGTTCTGGTACTCGCCGTCGATGACTTCGTCCATCCGGCGTTGCAGGATACCGTCGACGTCCTTGGCCAGCAGTGGGTCCCAGAAACGGCCCCAGATGACTTTGGTCACGTTCCATTGGGCACCGCGGAACACGCCTTCGAGTTCCTGGATGATCTTGCCGTTGCCGCGAACCGGGCCGTCGAGGCGCTGCAGGTTGCAGTTGATGACGAAGATCAGGTTGTCCAGCTTTTCGCGGCCGGCCAGGGAGATGGCGCCCAGGGATTCCGGCTCGTCGCACTCGCCGTCGCCCAGGAAGCACCAGACCTTCTGCTTGCCTTCGGGGATGAAGCCACGGGCTTCCAGGTACTTCATGAAGCGCGCCTGGTAGATCGCCTGGATCGGGCCCAGGCCCATGGATACGGTCGGGAACTGCCAGAAGTCAGGCATCAGCCAAGGGTGCGGGTACGACGACAGGCCGCCACCGTCGACTTCCTGGCGGAAGTTGTTCATCTGGTCTTCGGTGATGCGCCCTTCCATGAACGCGCGGGCGTAGACGCCTGGCGAGGTGTGGCCCTGGAAGTAGATCAGGTCGCCGCCGTGTTCGTCGGTCGGGGCCTGGAAGAAGTAGTTGAAGCCGATGTCATACAGGGTTGCGCTGGAAGCGAAGCTGGAGATGTGACCGCCCAGGTCAGAATCTTTCAAGTTCGTGCGCATCACCATTGCCATCGCGTTCCAGCGTACCAGCGAGCGAATGCGGCGTTCCATGAACAGGTCGCCAGGCATGCGTGCTTCGTGGGTAACGGGGATGGTATTGCGGTATGGCGTGGTGATGGCGTAGGGCAGTTGCGAGCCGCTGCGGGTCGCGAGTTCACCCATACGGGTCATCAGGTAATGCGCACGGTCTTCGCCTTCTTTGTCGAGAACCGATTCCAGGGCGTCCAGCCATTCCTGGGTTTCGACGGGATCGAGGTCTTGCATGGCTTGCTCCAGGGCGGAAAGGCTACCAGAATCGGTTGCCTGAAGTTTGCGACTGGCCTTGTGGGCAGACGACATAAATTCTTGGATGGCCGAAGGTTGCTTCGGCGTCCTGTAGTTTTACTACAAATCGTCGGCCATTTCAGCCTTTCGAATGTATATACGAGTAGTAAAACTACACAAGACTGAGCGTATGACTCGGTCTGGCTGGTGAGCATAATCGTTATTGTTGATCTTTTGCGAACAAGAAAAGGTAGAAGTTTAATGTTGCCTGCCAAAATTAATGTTTTTTCAGCTATTTCTAACTTTTGTTCGACAGTCCTTCATCGAGCGTGGTTCTTGCGTTCATCGCCACAAGCCATTTACGCGCCGATCAAGGATAGACCATGAGCCTTCCAATGCGGGTTGAACTCCCAGCCGTTCTGTTGCCATTTGCCAGCCGGGCCGAGCAGTCATTTCGTGACGCAGCGGCCATGCTGGATGCCGATCATGGCCTGTCTGCGTGGACGCCGCAACGCTGGGCTGACTTTGCGCGGGTGTGCGCCGCCAGTGATTTTGTGATTGAACAGAGTGTTCGTGACCCTTTGATGTTGCTGGAACTGGTGGCCTGGGGAGAGCTGGACCGCGGCTTTGCACCCGATGAGCTGTGTGGGCAGATTGCCGCAGCCGTGCAACAGGCTGAAACGGAAGACGAGTTGGGGCGTGTACTGCGCCGTCAGCGCACCCGCCAGCAAGTGCGGATTATCTGGCGCGACCTGACCCGACAGGCGGACCTGGTGCAGACCTGCCGCGACCTGTCGGACATGGCCGATGCCTGCATCGATCAGGCCTACCAGTGGTTGTACCAGCGCCACTGCGTGCAATTCGGCACCCCCACTGGCGGGCGTAGCGGCGAGCCGCAGCAGATGGTCATCCTCGGCATGGGCAAGTTGGGTGCGGTGGAGTTGAACCTGTCGTCGGATATCGACCTGATCTTCGCCTACCCCGAGGGCGGCGAGACCGTGGGGGCCAAGCGCGCCCTGGACAACCAGGAGTTCTTTATCCGCCTGGGCCAGAAGCTGATCAAGGCCCTGGACCCGATGACCGTCGACGGCTTTGTATTCCGGGTCGACATGCGCCTGCGGCCCTACGGTTCAGCCGGGGCGCTGGTGCTGAGTTTCAATGCATTGGAGCAGTACTATCAGGATCAGGGCCGCGACTGGGAACGCTACGCGATGATCAAGGCGCGGGTGGTGGCCGGCGACCAGGTGGCCGGCGCGCAATTGCTCGACTTGCTGCGCCCGTTCGTCTATCGGCGCTACCTGGATTTTTCCGCCATCGAAGCGCTGCGCACCATGAAGCAGTTGATCCAGCAGGAGGTAAGGCGCAAGGGCATGGCCGACAATATCAAGCTGGGCGCGGGCGGCATCCGCGAGGTGGAGTTTATCGCCCAGGCGTTCCAACTGATTCACGGTGGTCGCGATCTGAGCCTGCAGCAACGGCCCTTGCTGAAGGTGCTGGGCACCCTGGAAGGCCAGGGCTACCTGCCGCCGGCGGTGGTTGCCGAGTTGCGCAATGGCTATGAGTTCCTGCGCTACACCGAACATGCGATCCAGGCCATCGCCGACCGCCAGACACAGATGTTGCCTAACAGCGATGAAGACCAGGCACGGATCGCGTTCATGATGGGCTTTGCCGACTGGAGTGCGTTCCATGAACAATTGATGTACTGGCGTGGCCGGGTGGATTGGCATTTTCGTCAGGTGATTGCCGATCCTGACGAAGAAGAGGGTGCCGAAAGCGAATTGGTGGTCGGCGGCGAGTGGTTGCCCTTGTGGGAAGAATCCCAAGATGAAGAGGCCGCCTGTCGTCAATTGGCCGAAGGTGGCTTTGCAGATGCACCCAAGGCCCTGAAAGCCCTGGCCGGCCTGCGCGGCAGTCCGCAATTGCGGGCGATGCAGCGCCTTGGGCGTGAGCGGCTGGATGCATTTATCCCGCGCCTGCTGGCCCAGGCCGTCGAGCACGCCAACCCGGACCTTGTACTGGAGCGCGTACTGCCGTTGGTCGAAGCCGTTGCGCGGCGTTCCGCTTATCTGGTGCTCTTGACGGAAAACCCTGACGCCCTGCGGCGGCTGTTGACCCTGTGCGCCGCCAGCCCATGGATTGCCGAGCAGATCACCCGCTTCCCGCTGTTGCTGGACGAGTTGCTCAATGAAGGCCGCCTGTTCAAGCCGCCGCTGGCGCCCGAGTTGGCCGCCGAATTGCGCGAGCGCCTCACGCGCATCCCCGAGGATGACCTTGAGCAGCAGATGGAGGCCTTGCGTCACTTCAAGCTGGCCCACCGCCTGCGGGTTGCCGCCTCGGAAATCGCTGGCAGCCTGCCACTGATGAAGGTCAGTGACTACCTGACCTGGCTTGCCGAGGCCATTCTGGAGCAGGTGCTGGCCCTGGCCTGGCGCCAGACCGTGGCTCGCCACGGTACGCCGCAGCGTCTGGACGGTACCTTGTGCGATCCCGGGTTTATCATCGTCGGCTATGGCAAGGTCGGCGGCATCGAACTGGGGCATGGCTCGGACCTGGACCTGGTGTTTATCCACGACGGTGATCCGCAGGCCGAGACCGATGGCGCCAAGCCGATCGATGGCGCGCAGTTCTTTACCCGCCTGGGCCAGCGGATCATTCACCTGCTGACCACCCAGACCAACTCCGGGCAATTGTACGAAGTGGATATGCGCCTGCGACCTTCTGGCGCATCGGGGCTGCTGGTCAGTTCCCTGGGGGCCTTTGCCCGTTACCAGGAAAACGAGGCCTGGACCTGGGAGCACCAGGCCCTGGTGCGGGCGCGGGTCCTGGTCGGCAGTCAGGACGTGGGCCGTGCGTTTGAAGGCGTGCGCGCACAGGTATTGGGGCGCGCGCAGGACCTGGCGAAGCTGCGCCAGGAGGTCAGCGAGATGCGCGCCAAGATGCGCGACAACCTGGGCACCAAGTCAACCGGGGCCGGTACGGCGGCGAATGCCTTCGAGCCTACGGCGTCGTTCGATCTCAAGCAGGACGCCGGAGGTATCGTCGATATTGAATTTATGGTGCAATACGCCGCTTTGGCGTGGTCTGCGCAACATCCATCGTTGCTGCGCTACACCGACAATATCCGCATTCTGGAAGGCCTGGAGCAGGTCGGGCTGATGCCCGCCGCCGATGCCCACCTGTTGCGCGAGGTATATAAGGCCTACCGCTCGGCGGCCCATCGCCAGGCCTTGCAGAACGAGGCGGGCGTGGTGGCAGGGGATCAGTTTGCTGACGAACGGCGCCAGGTGAAACGGATCTGGAAAGAACTGGGGTTAAGTTGAGTCAACTGTAGGAGCCGGCTTGCCGGCGATGAGGCCCTTGGAATCCATGGGGATCTTTCGGACGTTATCGCTGGCAAGCCAGCTCCTACAATTGTTCGTCTCCTACAGAAATTTTCGAGGCGGGGAGGCATGAGCCTCCCCGAATCGTTTGTGGAAACTACATGAATATTCTGATCGTTGGGCCCAGTTGGGTCGGTGACATGGTGATGGCGCAGACACTGTTCCAGTGCCTGAAACAGCGTCATCCCGACTGCCAAATCGACGTGCTCGCACCCGAGTGGAGCCGGCCGATCCTGGAACGCATGCCCGAGGTGCGGCAGGCCTTGAGCTTCCCGCTCGGCCATGGCGCGCTGGAACTGGCGACCCGACGGCGTATCGGCAAGTCCCTGGCCGGCCAGTATGACCAGGCGATCCTGCTGCCCAACTCGATGAAGTCGGCGCTGGTGCCGTTCTTTGCCGGCATCCCCAAGCGCACCGGCTGGCGCGGCGAATTTCGCTACGGCCTGCTCAATGATGTGCGCAAGCTCGACAAGGCCCGCTACCCGCTGATGATCGAGCGCTTCATGGCCCTGGCCTACGCGCCTGATGCCGAGTTGCCGACGCCGTACCCGCGGCCGAGCCTGCGAATCGACCCGGTTACTCGCGATGCGGCGCTGGCCAAGTTCGGCCTGAGCCTGGACCGGCCGGTGCTGGCGCTGTGTCCGGGCGCCGAGTTTGGCGAGTCCAAGCGCTGGCCGTCGGAGCATTACGCGAAGGTCGCCGAGCTGAAAATCCGCGAAGGCTGGCAAGTCTGGCTGTTTGGCTCGAAAAACGATCACTCGGTGGGTGAAGACATTCGCCAACGCCTGATCCCCGGTCTGCGCGAAGAAGCGGTCAACCTCAGTGGCGATACGTCGCTGGCCGAGGCGATCGACCTGTTGTCCTGCGCCGATTCGGTGGTGTCCAACGACTCCGGCCTGATGCACGTAGCCGCTGCGCTGAACCGCCCGCTGGTGGCGGTGTATGGCTCCACGTCGCCAGGCTTTACGCCGCCGTTGGCCGACAAGGTCGAAGTGGTGCGCCTGGGCCTGGATTGCAGCCCGTGCTTTGAGCGCACCTGCCGTTTCGGCCACTACAACTGCTTGCGCCAGTTGTTGCCCGATTCGGTAGCCGAGGCTTTGCAGCGCTTGCAAGGCAACGTGGTCGAGGTTCATTGAGTTGCGGGTACTGGTAATCAAGACCTCATCCCTGGGCGATGTGATCCACGCCTTGCCGGCATTGACCGACGCGGCCCGGGCCATTCCGGGGATTCGCTTCGACTGGGTGGTGGAAGAGGGTTTCGCCGAGATCCCCACCTGGCATCCGGCGGTGGACAAGGTGATCCCCGTGGCGATTCGTCGCTGGCGCAAGAACCTCTGGCAGACCTTCAAGAGTGGCGAATGGCGCCGCTTCAAGCAGCAGATCCAGTCCACCAAATATGACCTGGTGATCGACGCCCAGGGCTTGCTGAAAAGCGCCTGGCTGACCCGCTATGTGCGGGCGCCGGTGGCGGGTTTCGACCAGCAATCGGCCCGTGAGCCCATCGCCGCGCGCTTCTACTCCCGACGCCTGGCGGTTGCCCGTGGCCAGCATGCGGTAGAGCGCTTGCGCCAGTTGTTCGCCGTGGCCCTGGGCTATGACCTGCCCAAGGGCCTGGGGGATTACGGCCTGAGCACCGAAAAACTGCTGGGCCTGCCGCCGAAAAAACCCTTCGTACTGCTGCTCCACGGCACCACCTGGGACACCAAGCACTGGCCCGAAGCCTACTGGCGCGACCTGGCCGAACGCATGGGCAGCCTGGGGGTGGATGTGAAGTTGCCGTGGGGCAACGCCGCCGAAAAAGCTCGGGCCGAGCGCCTGGCCCAAGGCCTGGCCAACGCCGAAGTGTTGCCCAGGCTGAACCTGGCGGGTGTGGCGCGGGTATTGGCCGGCGCCCGGGCCTGTGTGGCCGTGGATACTGGCCTTGGGCACCTGGCTGCTGCGCTGGATGTGCCGACGATCTCCCTGTTCGGCCCGACCAACCCCGGCCTGACGGGGGCCTACGGCAAGGCGCAGATCCATCTGGGCAGCGACTTCCCCTGTGCGCCCTGCCTGCAAAAGAAATGCACCTACCAACCGACGGCTGAAGACCAGCGCCGGTTTGATCTCAAGCGCGAGTGGCCGTTGTGCTTTACTCGCCTGAACCCTGAGCGTGTGGCCAGCCGACTGAGCACGTTGTTATTGGCTGAGGAGCTGCACTGATGCAACTGGCATTTGTACTGTACAAATATTTCCCCTTTGGCGGCTTGCAGCGCGACTTCATGCGCATCGCCCTGGAGTGCCAGCGGCGCGGCCACCAGATTCGTGTCTACACCCTGATCTGGGAGGGCGACGTGCCTCCCGGCTTCGAAGTGCTGGTGGCGCCGGTCAAGGCGTTCTTCAACCATCGGCGCAACGAGAAATTGACCGACTGGATGCAGGCCGACCTGGCCAAGCGCCCAGTGGACCGCTTGATCGGCTTCAACAAGATGCCTGGCCTGGACGTGTACTACGCCGCCGACGGCTGTTTTGAGGACAAGGCGCAGAACCTGCGGCATTCGCTGTATCGCCGCTTTGGCCGCTACCGGCACTTTGCCGAGTACGAGCGCGCGGTGTTTGCCAGGGAGGCCAAGACCGAAGTACTGATGATCTCCGAGGTCCAGCAGCCGCTGTTTATCAAACACTACGACACGCCGCTGGCGCGCTTCCACCTGTTGCCACCGGGCATCGCCCAGGACCGTCGGGCGCCGCCGAATGCGGTCGAGATCCGCGCCGGGTTCCGCGCCGAATTCAACCTCGCTGACGACGATCTGCTGCTGGTGCAGATCGGGTCGGGCTTCAAGACCAAGGGCGTGGACCGCAGCCTCAAGGCACTGGCCGCGCTGCCGCCCGACCTGAAACAGCGCACCCGCCTGTTTGTAATTGGCCAGGACGACCCCAAAGTATTCCAACTACAGAGTGCTACCCTTGGCCTGGGCGACAATGTGCAGTTCCTCAAGGGGCGCAGTGATATCCCGCGTTTTCTGCTGGGCGCCGACCTGTTGATCCACCCGGCGTACAACGAAAACACCGGGACCGTGCTGCTCGAAGCGCTGGTGGCCGGGTTGCCGGTATTGGTCACGGCGGTGTGTGGGTATGCCCATTACATCAGTGAGGCCGATTGCGGGCGGGTGCTGGACGAGCCTTTCGAACAGGCCCAGCTCAACCAGTCCCTGGCGGGGATACTCAGCGATCAGCAGCAACGTGCGGCCTGGAGCCGCAATGGTCTGGCCTTCGCCGAGACGGCCGACCTCTATAGCATGCCGCAGCGCGCTGCGGATGTAATTCTGGCGGAGCAACACTGATGAAGTTGATTCTTGCCGAACCGTTCAAGAGCCTTTGGGCCGGACGCGACGCGTTCGCCGAAGTCGAGCTGTTGGACGGTGAGGTTTACCGTGAACTGGAAGCCCGTCGCACCTTGCGCACCGAGGTAGAGGGGCGCGGCTACTTTGTGAAAATCCACCGTGGCATCGGCTGGGGCGAAATCTTCAAGAACCTGCTCACCGCCAAGCTGCCAGTGCTGGGCGCCGGCCAGGAGTGGCAGGCAATCGAGCGCCTGCAACAAGTCGGCGTACCGACCATGACCGCCGTCGCCTACGGCGAGCGCGGTGCCAATCCGGCCGACCAGCATTCCTTTATTGTCACTGAGGAACTGGCGCCGACCATCAGCCTGGAAGACTTCAGCATGGATTGGCTCAAGCAGCCGCCCGAGCCGCGCCTCAAGCGCGCGCTGATTGCCGAGGTGGCCCGCATGACCGGGATGATGCATCGCGCTGGCGTCAACCACCGTGACTGCTACATCTGTCACTTCCTGCTGCACACCGACAAGCCGGTGACCGCCGATGACTTCAAGCTGTCGGTGATCGACCTGCACCGTGCCCAGGTGCGGCCGCGCATCAGTCAGCGCTGGCGCAACAAGGACCTGGCGGCCCTGTATTTCTCGATATTGGATATTGGCCTGACCCGTCGCGACACGTTGCGCTTCCTCAAGGTCTACTTCCAGCAGCCCCTGCGCCAGATCCTGGCCGAGGAAGGCCCGTTGCTGCAGTGGCTGGAGCGCAAGGCCAACAAGCTCTATGACCGCAAAGTCCGGTACGGAGGCGCGCTCTGATGGCGGGTTGGAACCTGGAACCTGCCTACTCGGAGCTTGTGGATGATTTTGGTAGCCTCGAGGCAGTGTTCGCCCTGCAGGGCGAGCGGCTGACCCGTGATCCGCTGTCCGAAGTCATTCGTGTGGAGCGCGGCGGGGTCAACTATTACGTCAAGCGCTACACCGGCGCCGGCAAAGGCTTGCGGCGTTACCTGGGCAAGCCGCGGGTCAAGTCCGAGTGGCAGAACCTCAAGCGCTTCGCCAAGTGGGGCATCCCAACGGCTGAAGTCGTGGCCTGGGGCCTGGAGCGTAACGGCCTGGCCTATGACCGTGGGGCGATGATCACCCGCGAGTTGCCCCGCACCGAAGACCTGGCGGCCCTGGCTGAACGCAAGGACCCGCAATTGTCCGACCCGGTATGGGTCGACAAGGTCAGCCGCCAGCTCGCCGAATATACCCGGACCATGCACGACCACCGGTTTACCCACAACGATTTGAAGTGGCGCAACCTGTTGATCGACGATCAGCAGACCCTGTACCTGATCGACTGCCCCAACGGCGACTTCTGGCGCGGGTTCTGGCTCAAGTACCGGATCACCAAGGACTTGGCCTGCCTGGACAAAGTCGCCAAATACCATCTGTCGGCCACCCAGCGCTTGCGCTTCTACCTGCAATATCGTCGGCGCAAACACCTGAGCGCATCGGATAAACAGCGGATTCGCCATGTGCTGAAGTTTTTCGAGGGACGTGAATGAATGACTTCCTGGCAACTGAAGACCGGGCCTTGCTGGAACGCAATGGCCTGGCTGACTTCGACGCCCTGTGGGCCAGGCAACTGGACGCCGTGGATGAGCCCAACACCAGCCGCGGCGGCTGGAGCAGCGTGTTCCGCCTGGAGCTGGAGGGCCGTGGTTTTTACCTCAAGCGCCAGAGCAACTACCTGACGCGCACCCTGCACCGGCCGTTTGGCGAGCCGACCTTTGCCCGCGAGTTTCGCAATATCAGCCGCTATCGGCAGAAAGCGATCCCGGCCTTGCAGGCCGCTTTCTACGGCGAACGCAAAGTTGCCGGCGAATATCGTGCCTTGCTGCTGACCCGCGCGCTGGATGGCTGGAACGATCTGGATTCGCTGCTTGAACAATGGCCTGCCCTGGGTGAGGCCCAGCACCATGCGATCCTCGTGGCCTGCGGCCAATTGGCGCGCACACTCCATGGCGTCGGCCAGGTGCATGGTTGTTTTTACCCCAAGCATATCTTCCTGCAGGCCACCGGCGACGGTTACGCCGCGCAGTTGATCGACCTGGAAAAAACCCGGCCGCTGTTGCTGGGCCGGCGTGACCGGGTCAAGGACCTGGAGCCACTGCTGCGCCGTGCCGGGGCATGGACAGCAGAGCAGGTGCGAGAATTTTTGGCGGCCTACCTCGACCAGCCAGTGGACAGTTCACTGGTGGATACCTGGGCGCAGTATCTGGCTGGGCGCCGCAGTCACAAGGAGGCCCGCTGATGCGGCTGTCTGAACTCAAAAACGCCGGGCGCACGCCTATGCTGCCTTTGAGTATTGAGTTGGCCGATGCGGCAGGCCCGGGGCAGTTGCAACTGTTGAGTTTGCTGCGGGTACTGCCGGGCCAGCGTTATGTCGGTGCGGCGATCTGGCGTGGCCGGCCGGTGTTGGCCAAATTGCTGGTGGGCCGCAGTGCCGCCCGGCAGTTCCAGCGTGAACTCCAGGGCGTGCGCCTGTTGGCCGAACAAGGCCTGGTCACTCCGCTGTTGCTCGCCGATGGCCTGCAGGACGGCGAGGGCGGCTGGTTGCTGTTTGAGTTTCTCGAAGGGGCCCAGAGCCTGGGCGATGCCTGGTCCGCCGTCGAGGCATTGCCACCCCTGGCCGATGAGCAACAGGCGGTATTGGCGCAAGCGCTGGGTGCGATTGCACAGATGCACGCCAAGGGCCTGTGGCAGGAAGACCTGCATCTGGACAACCTGATGCGTCAGGGCGACAAGCTGTATCTGATCGATGGAGGGGGCGTTTGCGTCGAACAGGCGGGCAAACCCCTGTCACGCAACCGGGTATTGGAAAACCTCGGGGTGTTTTTTGCCCAGTTGCCGAGCGACCTTGAACCGTTCACCGAAGAATTGCTGGTGTACTACCTGTTAAGCAACGGTGAGCACGCGTTGCCCCTCGAAGCCCTGCAAAAGCAGGTGCACAAAGTGCGGGCCTGGCGCCTGAAAGACTTCCTGGGCAAGGTCGGCCGCGAGTGCACCTTGTTCAGCGTGGTGCGCGGGGCCTTTGGGCTGCGGGTGATCCGCCGGGAAGAGGAGGCGACCCTGCTGCCGGTACTGGCAAACGTCGATGGGCTTGTCGGCCAAGGCCAGATGTACAAGGCCGGCGCCTCGGCCACGGTGGCCCGAGTGGATGTGGCCGAGAGACCATTGGTGATCAAACGCTACAACATCAAGGGTTTTGTGCACTGGCTCAAGCGCTTCTGGCGGCCAAGCCGCGCCTGGCACGCCTGGTACGAAGGCAATCGCCTGACGTTCCTGGGGATCGCGACGCCCAAGCCCCTGGCACTTCTGGAGCGGCGCTTTTTCTGGCTGCGCAGCCGGGCTTACCTGGTCACCGAGCATTTGGCCGGGCCAGACCTGATTGAGCATCTGGCCCCTTATGTCGAAAGCGGCGAGGTACCCGAGCCCGAACTGTTGGCCCTGGAGCGCCTGTTTGGCGAACTGATTCGCGAGCGGATCAGTCATGGCGATTTCAAGGGGCGCAACCTGTTCTGGCAGGGCGGGCGCTGGGTGCTGATCGATCTGGATTCGATGTGCCAGCACCGCTCGCTGAGTAGCTTTGCACCGGCGTTTGCCAAGGATCGTGCGCGATTTATGCGCAACTGGCCGGTCGACAGCGCGCTGTATCGCGTGATCGATCAGCGCCTGCCTAAAAGGGTCGACACTGGCGCTTGAATCGAGCCTTTGGCCCATCGCTGGCAAGCCAGCTCCCGCAGGTAGTCGCGGTCCTCTGTGGGAGCAGGCTTGGCCGCGATGGCGTCAGGCGTGACGCCGCAATATCCGATCAGAACTGGTATTCGGCCCCAGCGCCGGCATACCAGGACCGCCCCGGTGCCGCCTCGTAATAGCGCCCATTGCTGTCGCCAACAATCACCGATCCCACGTATTGGCGATCCAGCAAATTATCCAGGCGCAAGGTCTGGTGAAAGGTCCAGTGCTCTACCTTCTGCTCAAACCGCGCACGCCAGTTGAACACGCTATAGCCCGGCGCCGCGTGCGCCTGGTTGGTGTCTTCGACATAGATCTTGCTGCGGTACATGCCTTCGACGGCGGTGCTGACCCAGTCCCGTGGTTTCCAGTTCAACTCGGCAAAGAGCAGGGTTTGCGGGACGCCGGGTAGGTAGTTGCCCTTTTTCACGTTGCTGAAGTCACTGTCGTAGGTAGCTTGCAGGCGGGTGTAGGCGAGGTTGGCGCTCCATTGTTCGCTCAGTTGGCTTTCCACGCCCAGTTCAAAGCCGCGGCGTAGGGTGCGGCCGGCGTTTTGGTAGCTGGTGCGCCCGCCATTGGACTGTGCGACTACCAACTCATCCTCGGTGGTGATCTGGAATACGGCAGCGTTGAGCCGCGTACTGTTGTTCACCTGCGCCTTCAAACCCACTTCATATTGAGTGCTTTCTGAGGGCTTCAGGCCAAAGTTGAAACCTTCGATGGCACCCGGGGCATAGGCCATTTCTGCCTGTGTCGGCGTTTCAAAGCCCTTGCCGGCGCTGACGTAGCCATGCAGGTCAGGGGTGAAGGCGTACATCACGCTCATCGAGGGCGTGTTCTTCTGGTAGGTCTTGTTGCCGCTGGCATCGCCATTGCTCAGGAACTGGTCATCGACGTCCATCTCCATCGTGCTGTGGCGCAGCCCGGCTTGCAGGGTCCAGCGCTCGATGGCCCAGTTGGCCTGGACATACGGGTCGAGGCTACGGGCGGTGTCGATTTCATTGCGACGCAACTCACCTTTCACGCCCAGGGTATTGCCGCTGTAGTTCTGGTAGCCGTGGCGGCTGTCTTCGCTCTGGTCGAAGTCCAGGCCGGTGATGATCATCAGCTCGCCCGGTGCGCTGTCGATAGGCTGCATCCAGCGCACGCCACCGCCGTAGAACTTGCGGTCGAATTGCACCACGCCGCCGCCGCGTTCGTTGCTCGGGACGCCCTTGGGAATCGACAAATACTGAATCACACTCCGCCGCCCGGTATAGGCATTCACCTGCAACGTCGCATCGCCAATATAGCGCTCGTAATTCATCCCCAACTGCTGGTGGTCAATGCTCTTGCGCGTGTTGTACGCCAGGGCATTGCTGCTGACCGAGCGTGGGTCGGCCTTGTAGCCTGCTCAGGTCTGCCCCAGCGGATCCTGGGTGCCGTTCTGCTCCAGGCTGCTGTAGATCAGGGCCAGCTTGCTGTCGTCATCGGGCTCGACGTTGAGCTTGGCGAACGTCTGGTCGCGACGGGCGCTGCTGTGGTCGCGGTAGCCGTCGGTGTCCATGCGCGAGGCGTCGAGGACAAACCCCGCGCCTTGAACCGCGCCTTCGGCGCTGAGGTGGTTTTTGTTCAGGCCGTCGCTGCCGACCAGGGTTTCGGCGCCGATACGGGGCGGGCCTTCACCGTTGCGCGAGAACATCTGGATCACCCCGCCGGCGTTGCTGCCATACAGGGTGGCGGCCGGGCCGCGCAGGACTTCGATGCGGTCCGCCGTGTCGAGGTTGAAGGTGGCGGCCTGGCCCTGGCCATCCGGGGTGCTGGCGGGGATGCCATCGGCAATCAGCTTGATCCCGCGCACGCCAAACGCCGAGCGCGCGCCAAAGCCGCGGGAAGAAACCTGCAGGTCCTGGGCATAGTTCTGGCGGTTCTGCACCACCAGCCCCGGTACGCGGGACAGGGCTTCGGAGGCATTGATGCCCAACTGGCCGTCGCTGATCTGCTCACGGCTGATGCTGTCCACCGAGTAGGGCAGGTCGAAGCTGCGGCTGGCGCTGCGCGAGCCCGTCACCACGCTGGGATCGAGGATCAGCGGGGCATCTTCTGCCAGGGCGCTTTGCTGCAGGCCCAGCAGGCCAGGGAGCAACATCGCAAAACAGGTGGGTACAACGACTTTCATGAGCAAACCAACTTCCATGATGCGCAGCGCGGGCGCGGAAAAAAGGGCGCGAGTTTAACGATTTTGCGAGACGTTTTTGAAGAATATTCCTGCACAATGCCGGCATATTCGTCTTACACGGCTTTGGGTTAGGCTATCGGCCCCATACTCAGGAGGGTTGCCAGCGAATCCTACAAATATTCTGCTGCTTGCCGCCATTGTCCTTTCGACCACGGTCTGTGGCACCTTCGATACTTTGGTACTGCCCCGCGCCGTTTACCCGTAGAACCACGATGGTAGTATCGAGACTTTCCAATGATGTCTCTTGTTTCTCCGTGCCATTTGCGGCTAGAGGCGTTTTGCCGCTTTTAAGCTATAATCCCGCCCTTTAGCTTTTCTCGCTGAGGCGAGAGGCACACATTTTTCGGGCGCAAGCGCCTGCATGCAGACTAAAAGAGGCTAGACCCCAGTGGCATTGACGATTCTTGGCCTGTCCGGCGCCCTTAGCCATGATCCTTCCGCAGCGTTGTATATCGACGGCAAGTTGATCGCGGCCGCCGAAGAAGAGCGCTTCGTACGCGATAAACATGCAAAGAACCGCATGCCCTACGAGTCAGCGAAGTTCTGCCTGGAGCAGGCCGGTATCAAACCTGGCGACGTTGATGTGGTGGCGATCCCGTTTGCCCCGATCAGCCTGTTCGGCGAAGCCCGCTGGCACTACGCCAAGCGTTACTGGTACGCGCCGGACCGCGCCCTTGACGCGATCCTGATGGGCAACCGTCGCTACAAGCGCTACCGCAACAAGATTGTCTGGTGCCTGGAGCAGTTGGGTTTTGATCCGAAGAAGATCAAGATCGAGCCGGTTGAACACCACCTGGCCCACGCCTCCAGCGCCTATCACTGCTCCGGTTTCCAGGAGAAGACCGCGATCCTCGGGATCGACGGCAAGGGCGAGTACGCCACGACCTTCTTCGGTTATGGCGAGAACGGCAAGATCCACAAGATCAAGGAATTCTTTGACCCGGACTCCCTGGGTGGCCTGTACGGCGCAATCACCGAGTTCCTGGGCTTCGAGATGCTCGACGGCGAGTTCAAGGTCATGGGCATGGCGCCGTATGGCGATGCCAGCAAGTACGACTTCTCGCGCCTGGCTTCCTTTGAAAACGGCGAATTGGTGATCAACACCGACTACGCCAACGTCATTGGCCTGCGCCGCTATAAAGAGAAGGGCAAGGGGTTCTACTTCTCGCCAAAACTGATCGAGTGGCTGGGTCCCAAGCGCGAAGGCGACATCGCCGACGAACCGTACATCCACTACGCAGCAAGCATGCAGGCCCTGTTCGAGAAGCTGGCCTTGCAGATGATCGACCACTACCTGGGCGATATCCTCAAGGAAACCGGCAAGCTGGCCTTTGCCGGTGGCTGCGCGCTGAACGTCAAGTTGAACCAGAAGATCATTGCCCGTGACGACGTCAAGGAGCTGTTCGTACAGCCGGCGTCCGGCGATGCCGGCACCGCCGTGGGCGCGGCGGCTTATGTGTCCCATGCCCGTGGTGTGCCGGTGGAGAAGATGGAGCATGTCTATCTCGGCCCGTCCTACAGCAACGAAGAAGTGATTGCTGCCTGCGCCAAGCACCCGAGCAAGCCAAAGTGGCGCCAGATCGACGACATGCCCAAGCGTATCGCCCAGATCATGGTCGACGGCAACCCGGTGGCCTGGTTCCAGGGGCGCATGGAGTTCGGTCCGCGCGCCCTGGGCGGTCGTTCGATCATCGGTTGCCCGAGCGCCGTGGGCGTGGCTGACCGGATCAACCATCAGATCAAGTTCCGCGAGCGCTGGAGGCCTTTCTGCCCGTCGATGCTCGACACCGTCGCCCCGCAGATGATCAAGGTCGATCACCCGGCCCCGTTCATGACCTTCACCTTTGAAGTGGCGCAAGAATGGAAAACCCGCGTGCCGGAAGTGGTCCATGAAGATGGCACTTCCCGCGCCCAGGTGCTCAAGCGCGAGTACAACCCGCGCTACTACGACATGATGAAAGAGCTGGAAGTGCTGACCGGTAACGGTGTGTCCCTGAACACCTCGCTCAACCGTCGTGGCGAAGCGATGATCTGCTCGCCGACCGATGCGTTGAATATGTTCTTCGGCTCCGACCTGCAGTACCTGATCATGGAAGACATCCTGGTCGTCAAAGACGGTGTGGAAGGGCAAGTCATTGACTGAAGCACTGATTGGCGTCGTCATCCCCGCCTACAACTATGCGCGCACCCTGGGGCGTGCGGTTGAATCGGTGCTGGCGCAACTCGACGAAGCCGATGCGCAGTTGCTGGTGATTGATGACGGCTCTACCGACGAGACGCCTCAGGTGTTGCAGGCGCTGCTGGCCAAGCACCCCGGGCGTTTCCAGGCGCTACGCAAGCCCAATGGCGGCCTGGCCTCGGTGCGCAATCGCGGGATTGAAGAGTCTGCGGGTCGGTACCTGATGTTCCTGGACGCCGATGATGAGATGGCGCCAGGTGCCCTGGCCCTGGTCGCGCAGCATATTGCCACGCACCCGGACAGCCGCCTGATCATCGGTGGCCACTGGTCGGT
The DNA here is from genome assembly GCF_000730425.1 of Pseudomonas fluorescens. Lineage (NCBI taxonomy): Bacteria > Pseudomonadati > Pseudomonadota > Gammaproteobacteria > Pseudomonadales > Pseudomonadaceae > Pseudomonas > Pseudomonas fluorescens. The sequence continues at coordinate 4,489,668 of NZ_CP008896.1, forward strand.
GTTCGAGGATGGCAAGCGTCGCCTGCACACCGTCAAGCCGCTGCCTGCGACCCCATACCAGCGGGTGCGCGGGTATTTGCTGGACAAGACCATTGCGATTTCCAATGGTGCCTGCGCCATGCACCGGGACATCTTCGTGGTAGGCAACTACCCGGAGCGCATGCGCAATGCCGAGGATATCCCGGTGTTCGCCCAGGCCCTGGCGCGCGTGCCCTGCACGGTTATCGACCAGCCACTGGCGTTGATCTACAAGCATGCAGACAGCTTGCGACATGACATCAATCACAGTATCGCGGCGGGCGTGAGCCTGGTTGACGAGGTGTTCTCGCCAGTGCGCATGCCCGCAGAGCTGCAAGGCCTGCGCAGGGCTTTTATGGCGCAGCGCTGCCTGTCGCTGTTTCGCAATTGCTTCAGTGCTGGGGAATACACGCTTGCCAGGCAGTTTTACTGCCAGGCAGTGCGCACGGATTGGCGCGCCCTGACGCGCTGGTCATATACACGCAAAGCGCTTCAGCTATTGTTCAAGTAAGGGTTTTATAGCCTGTTACGCTACGCCGCAAATCACCGATACAGCGCCTGAGTTGATTGTCATGACCGGGCGTTTGGTTTTTGCGGCGCGATGATTTTTCTGGAATGTCTGTTTTCCAAACCTTGTGCGCGCAATGTGACACCAGGTTTTAAGGGGGGGGTGTGGTTGGTATAGGCAGCAAGGTGTGGACACGGGTTTTGAATGTTGTCGTCGAGCATCCCGTTCGAGTGGCATTTTTCGGGAGCCTGCTGCTATCCCTGATCGCTGTATGGGGCGCAGCGACTGTTGGGCGTGATGCTGCTTTCTACCTGACCATTGCCCAGGACGTTCAGGTCCATGGCTCGAAAGCGGCCTTTGAAACCTTCAACTGGCCCTGGTTCTCCCTGCTCCTGGCGGGCACCCATGCGGTTTTGGCGCTGCCCATCGAACTGAGTGCTTATTTGTGGTGTTCGCTGTTTGCCGCCGGGACCTGTGCGCTGCTGGTTGACTGCGTGCGCCAGCGTTCGGTGCAGGTTGCGCCATGGGCCTGCCTGGTGGTGTTGGCGATGCCGGCGTTCAACCAGTTCCGTGGCGAGATCCTGCGTGAGTTCGGCTTCTGGTTCTTCTGCAGCCTGACATTCTGGCTGGCCATGCGTTGGCAGGCCCGTGGGGGATGGTTGCGGGCGGCCACCCTCCACCTGGCGATTGTCGCAGCGGCAGCCTTCCGGCTGGAGGCATTGTTGCTGTTACCGGCGCTGGGCTTATGGCAGTTGCCTGGCCTGTGGCTGCGCGAGCGGCGCCTGGCGCTCGCGCAGTTTGTTGCACTGCCACTGCTGGGTGTGGTGACGGGGCTGGTGCTGGTCTCGGTGACGGGTGGTTTTTCGTCGGCGCGCGTTGCCTACTATCTGGATTTGATCAACCCGAGCAGTGTGCTGGCGTCGTTTGAGCTGCTGCGTGAGCAGTTTGCCAACTCGCTGATCAACAAGTACTCCCAGGACGAAGCAGGACGAATCATCTTTTTTGGCATCCTGGCGGCCATGGCAATCGGGTTTGTGAATATTTGCGGACCGTTTGCCGTGCCGTTCTTGCTGGGCCGCAACTGGCAGTCGATAAAGCGCTATTGGCATGAGTACCGGCCCTTTGCCTGGGCGGCGGCGTTGTACCTGTTGGTACTGCTGCTGTTCTTTATCAAGCAGCAGTTCATGAACCTGCGCTACATGAGCTTCTTGAACTTGCTGTTTGTGCCGGCCTTGGCGCTGGCCTTGCAGATGTTCGCCCAACAGTTCCCGCGCCTGGGCAAGGTTCTGGTAGCGGTAGGCCTGTTGGTGATGCTGTCCAATGTGGTGTCCAGCGGGCCGGGCAAGGTCCAGTACGTCGATGCCGGGCGCTGGATGGCGGCGAATGTCGAGCCGGATGTCCCGGCGTATTTCGACGACGGGCGGATCGGCTATTACGCCGGGCGCGGTTATCAGCTCAAGCAATTGACCCGGGAAGCCGCCATGTCGCCGGCCCATGTGGACCAATTCCGCTACTTCCTGATTGAGGCCCGTGGCAACGAGCCGTGGCTCACCCGCTGGCTGGCCGAGCGCGACCTGCGCATCGTCGAGCGCTTCGCCAATCGCCGAGGCGCCACGGTACTGATCATCACCCGGTGAGATCAGTCCAGCAGTTGCCGCAGACGCTCGATCAGCGGCGCCTGCTGGCTACCTGTTGGCAAGCCCTGGCGATAGCCCTCGAAGAAGGCTTGCCCGGCATCATCGCCCAGCAGCCACTGGCGATCCTCCTGGTAGCGCCGCAGATGGCTGAAGTTACGCAGCCGTTTGCTTTGGCTCAGTGGGGCGCTCTGGCAGCTCAGGTCGGCAATGTCGATCAGCCCCAGGGTGTTTTCCGGTGTCAGGACCACGTTGCCAAAGTGCAGCGAGCGAAAGTACACGCCTTTCTCATGCAGTTGCGCAATGAAGTAGCCAAGGCGCCCTCGCAGGGCGTCGGCGTCTTGCTTGGCGAGCTTGAGCTGGCGGATGGTTTCCCCGGCCAGCGGGCTGTAGTACACCGCATCCCGCGCAATGCTGGGGATGCGATACACCGCGATGATGCGCGGGCAGGGGATGCCCCGTTGCTGTAGCGCACGGGTATTGTTGGCGAAGCGTTGTGCATAGGGGTAGAACAGCGCCGAACTGAGCAGGCGCTTGCGCCGGAACAGTTTGAGCATGCAGCCATCGGTCAACCGGAGCACCTTGTCGCCAGAACCATCGGCTTCCAGCACCTGCGCGCCGGCGCGCAATGCTTCATAGGTGTTGTGATCGATTACTTGCATGCCTGACTCCCATCAATAGCCGGTTATCTTAACCGACTTGGTGCAAGGCTGGCCCCTGCTCATGTTTTTTGGGGCGAAGAGGCCTGTGATATGATCCGCGCCTTACTGATTTGCGCGGATTCCCATGAGCAGTCCTGAACCGAAAACCCAGTCGACGCTGGCGATTTACTTTCGCCTGCTGACTTACGTACGGCCTTATGTGGGTCTGTTCATCCTGAGTATCGTCGGGTTCCTGATCTTCGCATCGACCCAGCCGATGCTCGCTTACATCCTCAAGTATTTCGTCGATGGCCTGGCGAACCCCGAGGCCAGTCTGTTTCCCGGCAACCCGTATCTGGGCAAGTTGCAACTGCTGGAAACCGTGCCGCTGATGATCGTGCTGATCGCAGCCTGGCAGGGTGTGGGTTCTTTCCTCGGTAACTTCTTCCTGGCCCGGGTTTCCCTGGGGCTGGTCCACGACCTGCGCGTGGTGCTGTTCAACAAGCTGCTGGAGTTGCCGAACCGTTTCTTTGACAAGAACAACTCCGGCCACCTGATTTCCCGCATTACCTTCAACGTCACCATGGTCACCGGTGCGGCCACCGATGCGATCAAGGTGGTTATCCGTGAAGGCATGACCGTGATTTTCCTGTTCTGCACCCTGGTCTGGATGAACTGGAAACTGACCCTGGTAATGCTGGCGATCCTGCCGGTGATCGGCATGATGGTGAACAGCACCAGCCGTAAATTCCGCAAGCAAAGCAAGAAAATCCAGGTGTCCATGGGCGATGTGACCCATGTGGCCTCCGAGACGATCCACGGCTACCGCGTGGTCCGCAGCTTTGGCGGCGAGCAGTATGAAAAGGTGCGCTTCGAACAGGCGAGTCTGAGCAATACCGAGAAGCAACTGGCGATGACCAAGACCGGCGCGGTGTACACGCCGATGTTGCAGTTGGTGACCTACAGTGCAATGGCCGTGGTCATGTTCCTGGTCCTGTATCTGCGTGGCGATGCGTCGCCGGGCGACCTGGTGGCCTATATCACCATGGCCGGCCTGTTGCCCAAGCCCATTCGCCAGCTCTCCGAAGTCAGCTCGACTATCCAGAAAGGCGTGGCAGGGGCCGAAAGCATTTTCGAGCAACTGGATGAGCCGGTAGAGGTCGACCAGGGCGTGATTGAACATGAGCGTCTGGCTGGGCGTATCGAGGTGCGCAACCTCAGCTTCCAGTACCCGGAAAGCGACAAGAAGGTGCTCAACGACATCAGCTTTATCGTCGAGCCAGGGCAAATGGTCGCGCTGGTGGGGCGTTCGGGCAGCGGCAAGTCGACCCTGGCGGGCTTGATCCCGCGCTTCTATCAGCATGAGCACGGGCAGATCCTGCTCGATGGCGTACGTGTCCAGGATTTCACCCTGCGCAACCTGCGCCGGCAAATCGCCCTGGTGACCCAGCAGGTCACCTTGTTCAACGACACCGTGACCAACAACATCGCCTACGGCGACCTGGCCGGCGCGCCAACCGAGGCGGTGCACCATGCCGCTCGCGAAGCGTATGCCGATGAGTTCATCGTGAAGATGCCCCAGGGCTATGAAACCCTGGTAGGCGAGAACGGCGTGCTGCTGTCCGGCGGCCAGCGCCAGCGCATCGCGATTGCCCGGGCCTTGCTCAAGGATGCACCGCTGCTGATCCTCGACGAGGCAACCTCGGCCCTGGATACCGAGTCCGAGCGTCATATCCAGGCGGCCCTGGATCATGTGGTGAAAAACCGCACGACCCTGGTAATTGCCCACCGCTTGAGCACCATCGAGAAAGCCGACCTGATCCTGGTGATGGACGACGGCCAGATCGTCGAGCGCGGCACCCATGTCGAGTTGCTGGCGAAGAATGGCTACTACGCCCGTTTGCACGCCAAGGAGTTCGAAGAGGGCGACGCAGTGGCGCCTTCCCACGTGACGGATGCCTATTGAGGCGCCATTGCCGCCGGGCTGGGATCGACCGTCAGGATTGAATCGGTCGATGCTTTTCCCTGTGCTAATATCGCGCCCCTGTTCATTTTGTATGTGGGTTGCTCCATGAAGTTGTCCATGCCGCGATTCGATCAAGCCCCTGTCTTGGTGGTCGGCGATGTCATGCTCGACCGTTACTGGCATGGCGGTACCTCACGGATTTCCCCTGAGGCACCGGTACCGGTAGTCAAGGTCGAGCAAATCGAAGACCGCCCGGGCGGCGCTGCCAACGTCGCCCTTAACATCGCCGCACTGGGCGCCCCGGCCTCCCTGGTCGGCGTGACCGGCGACGACGAAGCCGCCGACAGCCTGACCAACAGCCTGCGCGGCGCTGGCGTGCGTGCCCTGTTCCAGCGCATTGCCCACCAGCCGACCATCGTCAAGCTGCGGGTCATGAGCCGTCACCAGCAATTGCTGCGTATCGACTTTGAAGAGCCCTTCGCCACCGACGCCCTGGCCCTCAGTGATCAGGTCGACGCGTTGCTCGAAGGTATCAAGGTGCTGGTGCTGTCGGACTACGGCAAAGGCGCGTTGAAAAACCACCAGGTGTTGATCCAGGCGGCCAAGGCCCGTGGCATTCCCGTGCTGGCCGATCCCAAGGGCAAGGACTTCTCGGTCTACCGGGGCGCGAGCCTGATCACGCCGAATCTCAGCGAATTTGAAACCATCGTCGGCGGCTGCGCCGATGAGCATGAGCTGGTGAGCAAAGGCGCAAGCCTGATGGCTGACCTCGACCTTGGCGCCTTGCTGGTGACCCGTGGCGAACATGGCATGACCCTGCTGCGCCCCGATCATCCGGCGATGCACTTGCCAGCGCGGGCGCGGGAAGTGTTCGACGTCACTGGCGCCGGCGACACCGTGATCTCCACCCTGGCGGCGGCAATCGCGGCGGGCGAGGAATTGCCCCATGCGGTGGCCCTGGCCAACCTCGCGGCGAGCATCGTTGTCGGCAAGCTGGGTACGGCGTCCATCAGCGCTCCGGAACTGCGTCGCGCGATCCAGCGCGAGGAAGGCTCGGAGCGTGGCGTGTTGAGTCTTGAGCAATTGCTGCTGGCGATTGACGATGCCCGCGCCCATAACGAAAGCATCGTCTTTACCAACGGTTGCTTCGATATCCTGCACGCCGGCCATGTGACTTACCTGGAACAGGCACGTGCCCAGGGCGATCGCCTGATCGTGGCGATCAACGACGATGCGTCGGTCAGCCGCCTGAAAGGGCCGGGCCGGCCCATCAACAGTGTGGACCGGCGCATGGCGGTCCTGGCGGGTTTGGGTGCGGTGGACTGGGTTATCAGCTTTTCCGAGGGGACCCCGGAAAACCTGCTGGCCCAGGTCAAGCCAGATGTGTTGGTCAAGGGCGGTGATTACTCGGTCGACCAGGTGGTCGGCGCCGATATCGTCAATGCCTACGGTGGCAAGGTCAAAGTCCTGGGGTTGGTGGAGAACAGCTCGACCACCGCGATTGTCGAAAAAATCCGCCAAACCAACGATGCCGCTCAATAGGTTTTACCGCTATGTCTGATGCTCTCGTACTGATTACCGGCGGTGCTGGCTTTATCGGTTCCAATCTGGTCGATGCGCTGCTAGCCAAGGGCTATGCGGTACGCGTGCTGGATAACCTGTCCACCGGCAAGCGCAGCAACCTGCCCCTGGATAACCCGCGCCTGCAACTGCTGCAAGGCGACGTGGCCGATGCGGCCCTGGTGGCCCGAGCAGCGGTGGGGGCGACAGCGGTAGTGCACCTGGCGGCAGTCGCCTCGGTGCAGGCGTCGGTGGATGACCCGGTCAGTACGCACCAGAGCAACTTCGTGGGTAGCCTGAATGTCTGCGAAGCCATGCGCCAGGCTGGAGTCAAGCGCGTAGTGTTTGCCTCCAGTGCGGCGGTGTATGGCAACAACGGTGAAGGGGACTCCATCGATGAGCAAACTGCCAAGGCCCCGTTGACGCCTTACGCTTCGGACAAGCTGGCCAGTGAGCACTACTTTGATTTCTACCGTCGCCAGCATGGCCTGGAGCCGGTGATTTTCCGCTTTTTCAATATTTTTGGCCCGCGCCAGGATCCTTCATCCCCGTATTCCGGGGTGATCAGTATCTTCAGCGAGCGCGCGCAAAAAGGCCTGCCGATTGCGGTATTCGGCGACGGTGAGCAAACCCGGGACTTCATGTACGTCGGGGATCTGGTGGCCGTGCTGGTGCAGGCCCTGGAAATGCCTGAAGCACCCCTGGGCGCAATCAATGTCGGCTGGAACCGCACCACCACCCTCAAGCAGTTGCTGCAGGCGCTATCGGAAATCGTCGGCGCGTTGCCGGCCGTCAGCTACACGGCGCCGCGCTCGGGGGATATCCGGCACTCAAGGGCCAATAACCAGCGCTTGGCGGCGAGCTTCACGTTGCCTGAGCCAACGCCGTTGAAGGTTGGCCTGGAAAAGCTGCTCCACGGCTGAGCCCTTATTCCCTGTAGGAGCCGGCTCCTACAGGGGAGGCGTCAGCGTCCTGCTTTTTTTGGCACCATCTTGCGCAAGATCTGCCGGGCCCGCCCGGTCAGTTGTTTCAACTTCGATTCTTTCTCCGGCGCGCTCAGGCCCTGTTGCCTGAGCCAGTCCTTCCAGCGGATCCGCTCATCGCGCACCAGCCAGCCCTCCTGCTGGGCAAAGCTCTCGGCCAGGTACAACCCGCGCGTGCTTGCCGGGATCAATTGATCCTTTTTCAGGGTATATAGCTCGGCGCAAGGCTGGCCGTCCTTCAGGGGCATCAGGTACAGGTCCGGGCGCTGGCGGTCCAGGCGCGCCACCAGTTGGTCGCCTTCCAGGCGTTCGTCCACATGGAACAGGCTCAGGGACTTGGCTTCCTTCGGCACTTCCAGGCGCAGGTCATAGATCAATTGCAGCGAGGCCGTGGGCAGGTGCACATAGGCCCGAGGGCGTTCGATCAACTGCATGCTGGCGCAGCGCACCGGGCGGGCCGCGCCGGACAGCGGCGACAGGCGAAACGGCAAGGCCTCGCGGTAATGCAGTGCGCTGGAGTAGGGCGCCGGCAGCCAGGTGTCGTTGAACCGCCCGCCCAGCCAGCCTTCCGGGGTTTCCAGCAGGCATTCCTCGGCAATTTCCTGGATGGCCGTGTGCAGCGGCAGGTTCAGTTCGTGGGCCGGCACGTAGCCGGAAATCAGCTTGAGCACCACATCGCCACGGTCCTGGCGACGCTGGCGCACCAGCACCCAATAATCGCGGTTTTGCCAGTGCAGTGTCAGGCGCACGGATACGCCGAGATTGGCCAGTTCCAGGGCGAAACGCTCGGCATCCGCCACCTCCACCGGCTTGCGTCGTTGCAAGGTCTGGGCAAAGTTGAGCGGCATGCCCACGCTCTGGTAGCTCAGGCCTTCGGGAGCGGCTTCGACGTACAGCGGCAGTGTTTTAAAGTTACTGGGGTTTTTTCTTATGAGCGTTCGCGGCATGTCGGCTCCTTCTTGCGTCGGGGTCGGCCGCGTCGGCGGCATCAGGATTGGCGAATGATCTTGGCAGCGGTTGCCACGTTATGGGCAAGGTGCAGCGGGTTGATGGTCCCGACAATAGCACTGGCCACGCCCGTTTGCGCAAACAACAAGACGAAACTGGCATGAATTGGATCCACTCCTGGCTCAAGGCAGGCATGCCCACTGGCCAGGGCCTTTTTCACCAGAATGCCTTTGCCGTGGGCAGCGGCATAATCAATCACGGCCTTTTCGTTCTGCTCGGTCAGATTGTAGGTGACCATCGCGCAATCGCCTTGTTCCAGAGCCTTCACGCCGCCTTCGACGGTTTTGCCGGAGAAGCCGAAACCGCGAATCTTGCCCTCGGCCTTGAGCTGCGCCAGGGTCTGGTAGACCTCGCAGTCATTGAGGATATGCAAGTCGTTGCCGTCGGAATGCACCAGCACCAGGTCGATAAAGTCCGTTTCCAGGCGTTTGAGGCTGCGCTCCACGGACAACCGGGTGTGGGCTGCACTGAAATCGTGATGGGACACACCGTCGGCAAACTCTTCGCCGACCTTGCTGACAATCACCCAGTCCTGGCGCTGGCCACGCAGCAGCGGCCCCAGGCGTTCTTCGCTGTGGCCGTAGGCGGGGGCGGTGTCGATCAGGTTGATCCCCAGCTCGCGCGCCTGGCGCAGCAACATCCGCGCCTCTTCATCATTGGGGATCTGGAAACCATTGGGGTATTTCACGCCCTGGTCACGCCCCAGCTTCACGGTGCCCAGGCCCAGCGGCGACACCAGCAGGCCGGTGCTGCCCAAGGGGCGATGAAGGTCATGCAGGGTCGGCAGGCTCATGGCAATAATTGCTCCCAGACAGGTTGGGCGATGGCTGGGCGCGGCAGTTCAGGCAGCGGTGCGCTGGGTGCTGGCTGGATGCCGTCGCGTTCGAGGGCGCTGAGCACCCGGTCAGCGAAGTCCGGGGCCAGGGCCAGCTTGGTTGGCCAGCCCACCAACAGGCGGCCCTGTTCGGCGAGGAACGCGTTGTCCGGTCGGGTCAGGCCTGTTTGCAGGGGTTCGGCGCGATCCACTCGCAGGGTCGCCCATTGGGTCTGGCTCATGTCGATCCACGGCAGCAGTTGCGCCAGCTCCTTTTGCGCGGTGGCGATCTGCTCGGCGGGCGTGCGGTGTACGCCTTCGGTCTCGGCGATATCGCCGCCCATGTACCACACCCAACTGCCATCGGCGGCCGGGTGCGTGGTGATGGTGAGCCGTGGCTTGGTGCCGCCGCCCAGGCAGTGCGCGTACAGCGGTTTGAGGCCGGGGCCCTTGGCGATGATCATATGCAGCGGGCGTTTTTGCATGGCCGGTTGGCTCAGGCCCAGGGCCGTCAGCAACTCGGCGGTGCCGCCACCGGCACTGAGCACGATGCGCTGGGCGCGGATCGCGCGGCCATCGACTTTCAGGCCGACCAGGATGCCACCCTCGAGCAGCGGCTCGATCTGTTGCCCGGCGAGCAGGCCGTCGCCGGCCAGTTGTGCCAGGCGCTCGATCAGGCTCGGCACGTCCACCACCAGTTCGGCCAGGCGATAGACCTTGCCCTTGAAGCGGCGATCTTGCAGGGCCGGCGGCAGATCGTCGCCCTTGACCTGGTCGACGCGACCGCGCACTGCCTTGCTGGCGAAGAAACTGGTGAGGTTGCCCGCCAGGGTGCCGGGCGACCACAGGTAATGGGCCTGGGACAGCAGGCGCACGCCCGTCAGGTCCAGCTCACCGGTGCCCGCCAGCGCTTCGCGCCAGCGTCGCGGCATGTCGGCAATGGCTTCGGAGGCGCCGGTCAGGGCGCCGTGCAAGGCGTATTTCGCACCGCCGTGAATGATCCCCTGGGACTTCACGCTCTGCCCGCCGCCCAGGGTTGCGTTCTCCACCACAATCGTGGAAAACCCCTGGCTGCGCAGGCGCGCATTGAGCCAGAGGCCGGCAACCCCGGCGCCGACAATCAGGACGTCGGTGGAAATAACGGATGGCATGGGGCGACCTCAGTGTTCAGAACAAGAGGCGCAGTATACAGGGATCACTATTTGTAGGAGCCCGGAGGGCGGCGGTCAGTGGCCGGCGGTTTTTGAAAACAACTGAATCACCACCACCCCCAACACAATCAAGCCCATTCCCAGCATCGCCGGCAGGTCGAGTTTCTGCCCATAGATAAACAGCGCAGCGATGCTGACCATGACGATCCCCATTCCCGCCCATACCGCATAGGCCACGCCCACCGGGACGGTGCGCACCACCAGGGTCAGCATCCAGAAGGCCACGCCATAGCCGACGATAACCAGCAGCAGGGGGATCGGCGTGCTCCAGCCCTTGATCGCTTTCATGGAAACGGTGGCGATCACTTCCGAGCAAATGGCAATGGCCAGGTAGTAGTAGGCGACATTCATGGGGTGTTCCTCGGAAATAGGGGCGCGTAGCAAGGCCGGCATTCTAGAGAATCCGTAGATGGGGTAAAGTCATTACCTATCCGAATTCAAGATGGGTTGAGCCAATGAGCGTGCAATGGAACCTGGAGCAGATGCGCCTGTTTGTCAGCGTCGCTGAGCAGCGCTCGTTTTCGGCGGTGGCGCGGGACCAGCGCAAGGCGCAGTCGGCGGTGAGCAATGGCATTGCCTTGCTGGAAGCCGATCTGGGCGTGAGCCTGTTTGAGCGTAGCAGCGGTCGCCAGCCACGTCTGACCGAGGCCGGTGCGGTGTTGCTGGAGGAAGCCCGGGAAGTGTTACGCCAGTGCGAACGCCTCAACGGTCGGGCGTTGTCCTTGATGCGCGGTGAGGAAGCGCGGCTGCGGCTGGCCCAGGACGAGGCCATGTTGTATCAGCCGGTACTCGATAGCCTTGAGGCGCTGGCCGGGAAATTTCCCAACCTGGAGGTGCAGTTGTCCAGCACGGCCCAGGGCGATGTCGCCCGCAAGCTGGTGGAGCGCAAGGCCGACCTGGGGTTGTTGTTCTATCACGACCAGATCCCCGAAGCCCTTGAGCGGCGGGTGGTCGGCAGTGTGGAGATGGTCACGGTGTGCGGGGTCGACCATCCGTTGGCCAGGGGCGGGTTTGTCGATTGCCAGCGCCTGGCGCAGTTTCGCCAATTGCTGATGTCGACCCAGACCAGCGTCTACCCCGGCAGTGAGGCGGCCAGCCCGCAGGTGTGGCGTGCCGACAGTTTCTACGTGTTGGCCGAATGGTTGGCCCGTGGCCTGGGCTGGGCCTGGTTGCCTCGGCACGTGGTGCAATACCCGACCTATCAGGGGCAGATGGTCGAGTTGGACAGCGAATGGACGCCGCCGGCCCTGGTGGTGGAACTGGTGTGGCGGCGCGATGAGCCCCTGGGCCCGGCCGCGCGCTTTCTGGCTGAACGGTTTACTGCCTGTTTGCAGGCGATCGGCTGAAAAAGCCGATAAACTCCGCCGCCATGAATAGAACTCTCTACAGCTGTCTGTTTTACCTGGCGCTGCCGTTGGTGGCCTTACGTCTATGGCTGCGGGCCCGCAAGGCGCCGGCCTACGCCACGCGCGTCAGCGAGCGCTTTTCCTATGGCTTGCCGGTACTCAAGCCCGGCGGGATCTGGGTGCACGCGGTGTCGGTGGGTGAGAGCATCGCTGCGGCGCCAATGATCCGCGGCTTGCTGGAGCGTCATCCACAGGTGCCGATCACCGTCACCTGCATGACGCCCACCGGTTCCGAGCGGATCCAGGCACTGTTTGCCAATGAACCACGCATCCAGCATTGCTACCTGCCCTACGATTTGCCTTGTGCTGCCAAGCGTTTTCTGGACCGGGTCCAGCCTGAGCTTGCAGTCATCATGGAAACCGAGCTGTGGCCCAACCATATCCACCAGTGTGCCAAACGCGGGATTCCCGTGGCCCTGGCCAATGCACGGCTGTCGGCGCGATCGGCCAAGGGCTACGCCCGGTTTGCCAGACTGACTGCGCCGATGCTGGCAGAAATGAGCCTGTTTGCCGTGCAGACCGCTGCCGAGGCCGAGCGCTTTCGCAGCCTGGGCGCGCGCCCGGAAACGGTCGAAGTCACTGGCTCGATCAAGTTTGACCTGAGCATTGACCCACAACTGCTGGCGCGCGCTGCTGCGCTGCGTGAGCAGTGGCAGGCCAGCGAACGCCCGGTGTGGATCGCCGCCAGCACCCACGCGGGCGAGGATGAAGTGGTGCTGGCTGCCCATCGGCAGTTGCTCGCCAGCTACCCCAACGCCTTGTTGATCCTGGTTCCCCGGCATCCGGAGCGTTTCGACACGATGTTTGAGCTGTGCCAGCAGCAGGGTTTTGCCACGATACGGCGCTCCAGCGGCGCGCCGGTCAGTGCCGATACCTCGGTACTGCTAGGCGACACCATGGGCGAGTTGCTGTTTCTCTATGCCTTGGCCGATAGCGCCTTTGTCGGCGGCAGCCTGGTGCCCAATGGCGGGCACAACCTGCTGGAGCCCGCTGCGCTGGCCAAACCGGTGATCAGTGGCCCGCACCTGTTCAACTTCCTCGAAATCGCCGCGATGATGCGCGAGGCCGGGGCGTTGCGGGAGGTGGAGGATGCCCAAGGGTTGGCCGAGGCGGTACGGCAACTGTTCGAGCTGCCGCAGGATGCGCAGAAAATGGCGCAGGCAGGGCTCAAGGTGATGCAGGCCAATCAGGGGGCGTTGAAGCGTTTGCTCGATGGTCTCGACCGCTTGATTAACCGCTGATCTTGTGGGAGCGGGCTTGCTCGCGAAGACGGTGTGTCAGGCGACACATGTATTGACTGACACACCGTCTTCGCGAGCAAGCCCGCTCCCACATTTGTTATGCGGTGGGTTTAGTTGCCGGGGCGGGCCTTCAGTTGTTCGGCCGCTGCCTTGGCCAGGTCTGGCGGCAGGAAGTCCTTGTCGGGGTTGTAGTCTGCCTTGAGGTACCGCGCCAGGTCCTGCAAGTCCCCCGGGTTCAACGTCCCCGCTGCCTGTTTCAGGCGCAGGTTGTCGAGGATGTAGTCGTAGCGGCTGTTGTTGTAGTTGCGCACCGAGGTGTACAGCTGGCGCTGGGCGTCGAGCACGTCGACGATATTGCGTGTGCCCACCTGGTAACCGATTTCCGTGGCTTCCACTGCGCTCTGGTTGGAGATGATCGACTGGCGGCGCGCCTGTACCTGTTCCACATCGGTATTGACCGCACGGTGCAGGTTGCGGGTGTTTTCCACCACCTGGCGGCGCAGGCCTTCGCGCTGCTGTTCGGTCTGGCCCAGGCGCGAATAGGATTCACGCACCTGGGAGCTGGTGAGGCCGCCGCTGTACAGCGGGATATTCAGGCGCAGGCCGATGGTGCGTCGTTCCACATCGCCACCATAAGGCCGGCCGAACGCGTTGGGGTTGCTGAACCCGAGGGCGTCGTTGTCGCCTTTCTCGTATTGCGCCACCGCGTCCAGGGTTGGTGCATGGCCAGCCTTGCGCTGCTTGAGGGTTTCTTCGGCGGCGGTGACCGCATAGTTGCTGGCCAGCAGATTCAGGTTCTGCCGCCCGGCGGTGTCGACCCAGGCCTTGGCGTCGTTGGGCGCCGGCGGCAACACCGGCAGGGTGTGGACAATCCCCTGGATCGCGTTGTACTGGCGGTTGGTCAGGGTGATCAGCGCTTCAAACGCGTCATCCACCTGGCGCTGGGCGAGGATCCGGTTGGCCCGCGCCGTGTCGTAGCTGGCCTGGGATTGCAGCACGTCGGTCTTGTCCGACAGGCCGACGTCGAAACGCTCGTTGGACTGGTCCAGCTGGCGCTTGAAGGCCGCTTCCTCGGCCTTGGTCGAGGCCAGGTTGTCCTGGGCGCGCAGTACGGCGAAGTAGTTTTCCGCGCTTTGCAGGATCAGTTCCTGCTCGGTGGCCGAGAGTTGCAGCGCAGCCTGTTCATTGACCGCTTCGGCGGCCTGCAACTGGAACCAGCGATCGGCACGGAACAACGGCTGGCTCAGGGTTGCACGCCAGGTGTGGGCGTCGCGATTGGCGGTGGCCGAGGGGCTGTCGATCTGGGTGCGTACATTGTTCACGTCGGCACCGGCCGAGAGGTTGGGCAGCAAGCCGGCACGGGCCTGGGGCACCACTTCTTTCTGCGCGCCGTATTGGGCACGGGCGGCGGCCAGGTCGGCGTTGTTGTCCACGGCTTCCTGGTAGACGCTGACCAGGTCGGTTTTGGTCGACAAGGGCGCTTCTGCTGCCCAGACCATTCCATTGGTCGCACAAGACACGGCAAGAGCCAGTGAAAGTTTGCGCAGCATGAGGCGATCCCTAGATAAATATTACGGCGATAATTTAGCGCCCAAGGCTACGACGAGCGATCCATAGCGTCAAGGCGTTGAGGCAGTAGCCGAGTGTAGTGGCCACACCCCGGCACAACAATCCTGTAATTGCGCCATTCATCACGCTGAATGCACCGCTATTGGCAATTTGCCTGCTCCATGGTCTAGACTGGTTGCGTTCTTGTCGGGGTGCCTTGCTATGAGGCTGAGATCGGTAAATACCGGATCCCGTTGAACCTGATCAGGTTAGCGCCTGCGTAGGGAACAAGATTTCTCGTCACCCGGCGAGTCCTCTTGTGCTTCGTCCGGGATGTTGTTCGACAATCGAACAGCCCTCGTGCGCCAAGCACAGCACTGCTTCCAGTGCGTCCGTCCGTCACAGGTTCGCTCCGACAAAAATCCACTGCCTGGATGTGTCTGGAGAGCCCGTGATGAGTACAAAACTAAAAAACACCGTGCATTTGAGTGAGTCGGCCAAGGTTGACTCGGGATCCGTGCAGCCGTTTACCCGTTCGCAAAAAGTCTATGTGCAGGGCACTCGCCCGGATATTCGCGTGCCGATGCGCGAAGTCAGCCTTGACGTGACCCCCACCGATTTCGGTGGCGAGATCAATGCGCCCGTGGTGGTCTACGACACCTCCGGCCCGTACACCGACCCCAACGTGATTATTGACGTGCGCAAAGGCCTGGGCGATGTGCGCTCGCCGTGGATCGAATCCCGTGGCGACACCGAGCGCCTGCCGGGCCTGAGTTCGCACTTCGGCCAACAGCGCCTGAGCGACGCCGAGCTGACCGCCTTGCGCTTTGCCCACGTGAAAAACCCGCGCCGCGCCAAGGCTGGGGCCAACGTCACGCAAATGCATTACGCGCGCCAGGGCATCATCACCGCCGAGATGGAATACGTCGCCATCCGCGAAAACATGAAACTTGAAGAAGCCCGCGCCGCCGGCCTGCTGACCCAGCAACACGCCGGCCACAGCTTTGGCGCCAGCGTGCCGAAAATCATCACCCCGGAATTCGTGCGCGAAGAAATCGCCCGTGGCCGCGCCATCATCCCGGCCAACATCAACCACACCGAACTGGAACCGATGATCATCGGCCGTAACTTCCTGGTGAAGATCAACGGCAACATCGGCAACAGCGCCCTGGGTTCGTCCATCGAAGAAGAAGTGGCGAAACTGACCTGGGGCATTCGCTGGGGCTCGGACACGGTGATGGACCTGTCCACCGGCAAGCACATCCACGAAACCCGCGAGTGGATCATCCGCAACTCGCCGGTACCGATCGGCACGGTGCCGATCTACCAGGCCCTGGAGAAAGTCGGCGGCGCTGCAGAAGACCTGACCTGGGAGCTGTTTCGCGACACCCTGATCGAACAGGCCGAGCAGGGCGTCGATTACTTCACCATCCACGCCGGCGTGTTGCTGCGCTATGTGCCGCTGACCGCCAAACGCGTCACCGGCATTGTGTCCCGTGGCGGCTCGATCATGGCCAAGTGGTGCCTGGCGCATCACAAAGAGAACTTCACCTACACCCATTTCGACGAAATCTGCGAAATCATGAAGGCCTATGATGTCAGCTTCTCCCTCGGCGACGGCTTGCGCCCGGGCTCGATTGCCGACGCCAACGACGCGGCGCAGTTCGGTGAGCTGGAAACCCTCGGCGAGCTGACCAAGATCGCCTGGAAGCACGATGTGCAAACCATGATCGAAGGCCCTGGCCATGTGCCGATGCAACTGATCAAAGAGAACATGGACAAACAGCTGGAGTGCTGCGACGAAGCGCCGTTCTACACCCTGGGCCCGCTGACCACCGATATTGCACCGGGCTACGACCACATCACCTCGGGCATCGGCGCGGCGATGATCGGCTGGTTCGGTTGCGCCATGCTGTGCTACGTCACGCCCAAGGAACACCTGGGCCTGCCGAACAAGGATGATGTGAAGACCGGGATTATCACCTACAAGATTGCGGCCCACGCGGCGGATTTGGCCAAGGGCCATCCAGGTGCGCAGATCCGCGACAATGCCTTGAGCAAGGCGCGGTTCGAGTTCCGTTGGGAAGACCAGTTCAACCTCGGCCTGGACCCGGATACCGCGCGCTCCTACCACGACGAAACCCTGCCCAAGGATTCGGCCAAGGTCGCGCATTTCTGTTCGATGTGCGGGCCGAAGTTCTGCTCGATGAAGATTACCCAGGAAGTGCGCGAGTACGCGGCCAACCAGCGTATTGAAGCGGTGGATGTGGATGTGGCCAAGGGCTTGGCCGAGCAGGCGCAGCGGTTCAAGCAGGAAGGCAG
The DNA here is from genome assembly GCF_000730425.1 of Pseudomonas fluorescens. NCBI lineage: Bacteria > Pseudomonadati > Pseudomonadota > Gammaproteobacteria > Pseudomonadales > Pseudomonadaceae > Pseudomonas > Pseudomonas fluorescens. The sequence continues at coordinate 4,506,528 of NZ_CP008896.1, forward strand.
CCAGCTCTACAAAAAGGTCTGATGCTCCCCTGTAGGGGCCGGCTTGCCGGCGATGAGGCCCTCAGGCCTTGCGGCGGTCTTGCGGCCGCCATCTCCGGCAAGCCGGCTCCTACAAGGGATTTGTACCCAGCCGAATAATAAAGTCCCTCAGAGAGAGCCCTCTTAAGCATTCCCGCCGGCACTGGCAGGTTAGCCTCGGGCGCGCCTTCAGCGGCGCGCGGGCACCAGCTCAGGCTTGATGATGCCGTCGAGGCGCGCATAGGGAATCTGCAACTCCACGTGGCCCATGGCGTAGGGCGCAATGGTGGTCGTAGGGTACTTGAGCACCACGGCGCCATAGGTCAGCGCCACGTTCGGGGTTTTCTGGAAGGGCCAGCTTTTCACGTAGTCCGGTTCCAGGCTCAGGCGGGTGCTGATCAGCCAACTGTTGTGGGCCACCTGGGCGGCTTTCCAGAACGCGTCTTCCTTGCCGGGGCGCAGCATGTCCGCCAGGGTCAGGTTTTTCTGCTGTTGGCGCGAGTAGTTGATGAAGCCGCGGCCCGGTTCGCCATGGGCGCCGCCGGTGTCCAGGTAGCTGGACAGTTCGATGATCACCAAGCCGTCATGCTGCTCCCGTACCTTGGCCTGCAAGTACATGCTGTTGCGAGGATCGGACTCGCGCAGGAATTTTTCCCGATAGGCATTCAGTGATGCTGGCAGTGGCGTGCCGGGAGAAGTGCGGGTCATTTCCAGCAGGCGTTGCTCGATCAATGCATCGAGCTTGGGTTCGTTGGCGAAATGCACCGTATCGATATTCACCAGTGGGCAATCGGCAGTGGTGCAGCCCGGTTGCACGACTTCGGATGCGTCGCGGGTGGCTTCCAGCGGCGCACGGTAGCTGGGTTGGAACAGGCTCTGGCAAGCGCCGAGCGTCAAGGCAATACAGGCCACGGAGGCGACTTTTAACAGCGACATGGGCGTCCTTCATAAAGCGGAGAAGAGCGAAAGAGATGGGGCTTGGACTGTCGGCATCCCAGTCAGTTCGCCACTAAGCTGATTACAGTGAGTTTGACCGTCGCCGCCTGTCCCGGCAACAGGAAAGGGGCTGCACCGAGGCACGCGGGCGCTGTAGGATGGCGCGATGCCAAGACACACAACGCAATAAACGAGGGTTGATATGACCGACAGTGCTAAATCGACGCCGAACAGAATTGAAGTGGTTCAGCGCGACAATGCCTACCAGGGCTTCTACAAGCTCGATCGTGTACAGCTGCGCCACGAGCTGTTCGACGGCGGCATGAGCCCGGTGATCAACCGAGAAGTCTTTGTGCGCCACGATGCCGTTTGCGTCCTGCCCTATGATCCGCAACGCGATGAAGTGGTCTTGATCGAGCAGTTCCGTGTGGGTGCCATGGGCCGCACCGACAACCCTTGGCTGGTGGAAATGGTCGCCGGCCTGATCGACAAGGACGAGCAACCGGAGGAGGTTGCGCACCGCGAAGCCGAGGAGGAAGCTGGGCTGACCTTCTGCGCGCTGTGGCCGATCACCAAGTATTTTCCGTCGCCGGGGGGCAGCACCGAATTCGTCCACCTGTTTTTGGGCCGTTGCGACAGTAGCGGTGCTGGCGGCATTCATGGCCTGGCCGAAGAAGCAGAAGATATCCGTGTCACCGCCTGGGCCTTCGAAGATGCCCTGCAAGCGGTACGCGACGGTAAGATTTCCAACGCAGCCAGCATTATCGCCCTGCAATGGCTTGCGCTTAATCGCGCGGAAGTGAGGGGGTTATGGCAGTAAAGGCACGGGAACGCTACCGGGTTGACCTGATCGGGCTGCAAGCCGCCTGCGAGGCCAACTATGCACGGCTGATGCGCCTGTTGCCGGACATGCGCCACATGCCTGAGGCGCGGCGCATTGCCGTGACCCATGGCGACCAGATGCTCGGCGTGCTGACCCTGGAAGTCATCCTCACCTGCCCATACACCAGCACCCTGCGCGTGCGCCAGGAACACAGCCTGCCGTGGTTGCCGGTGCCACAGCTGGAAGTGCAGGTGTATCACGATGCGCGGATGGCCGAAGTGGTCAGCGCCGAACATGCGCGGCGCTTTCGCAGCATCTATCCGTACCCCAATGTGTTCATGCACCAGCCCGATGAAAAAGCCCAGCTCAATGTGTTCCTCGGTGAATGGCTGAGCCATTGTCTGGCTCTGGGCCATGAGTTTGAAGTGGTTCGATAGTGTTCGACAGCGTGCGCTTCACGGCTTTCCTCTTTGTGTCCTGCCCCAGCATAATTGCGCCCATTGTCCATTTATGTGATTGCCCTGGGAGAGCGCCTTGCCGAGCGTAGCCACCGTGAACCCCGAGGCGCCGGCGTTGCTGGTGCAACTGTCCGACAGCCACCTGTTTGCCGAGGCCTGCGGCACGCTGTTGGGCATGAATACCCGTGACAGCTTGCAACGGGTGATTGACCTGGTCCGTGCCCGGCAGCCGCAGATTGATTTGCTGTTGGCTACCGGCGATCTGTCCCAGGACGGGACGCTTGAGTCCTACCAGCTGTTTCGCGACCTGACCCAGTCAATCGGCGCCCCGGCGCGCTGGATTCCGGGCAATCACGATGAACCACAGGTCATGGCCCGGGCGACCATGGGCAGTGCGTTGCTGGAGCCGGTGGTGGATGTGGGGAACTGGCGTATTACCTTGCTGGACTCCGCCGTCCCGGGCTCGGTGCCGGGTTATCTGGCCGAGCCGCAACTGCAGTTGCTGGCGCAGGCCCTGAGCGAAGCGCCGAGCCGTCATCATCTGGTGTGCTTCCATCATCATCCTGTGCCTATTGGCTGCGCCTGGATGGAACCCATCGGCCTGCGCAACCCCGAGGCGCTGTTTGCCGTGCTCGACCGCTTTCCCCAGGTGCGGGCGGTGCTGTGGGGGCACGTACACCAGGAAATCGACCGTGAGCGCAATGGCGTGCGCCTGCTGGCGTCGCCGTCGACCTGCATCCAGTTCGCCCCGGGCAGTGAGGATTTCAAGGTCAGTGAACAGGCTCCTGGCTATCGCTGGCTGCGTTTGCACCCGGATGGGCTGCTGGAAACTGGGGTAGAGCGGATCGAAGGCTTCACCTTTACCGTGGATTACGGCAGCAACGGCTACTAAACCTGAGAACACACATCAAAATGTAGGAGCGGGCAAGCCCGCTCCCACCCCCTTGGTACGCCGCGTTCGGCAGTCGCCCTGCTCACGCCGCGTCATTCCCTGTAAACTGCGCCCCTTTGGTCGATAACGCACGGAGAGCCCGGCATGTCCGCTTCGATCTTGTATCTCCACGGTTTCAACAGCGCGCCGGCCTCGACCAAGGCCAGCCAACTGATGGGTGTGATGGACAGTCTCGGCCTGGCCGGTCAACTGCGGGTGCCGGCCCTGCATCACCACCCGCGCCAGGCGATTGCCCAGCTGGAACAGGCGATCGCTGAGCTGGGGCGGCCGCTGCTGGTCGGCAGCTCACTCGGCGGCTACTATGCAACCCATCTTGCCGAACGCCATGGTCTCAAGGCCCTGCTGGTCAACCCGGCTGTCAGCCCCCATCGGATGTTCGACGGTTACCTGGGCACCCAGAAGAACCTCTACACCGATGAAACCTGGGAGTTGACCCATGATCACGTCGCGGCCCTGGCTGAACTTGAGGTTGCGGCGCCCCAGGATGCACAGCGCTATCAGGTGTGGTTGCAGACCGGGGACGAAACGCTGGATTATCGCCTCGCCGAGCAGTATTACCGGGCCTGTGCCTTGCGTATCCAGGCCGGTGGCGACCACAGTTACCAGGGCTTTGGCCGACAATTGCCGGCCTTGTTGAGTTTTGCCGGCATTGGCGCAGATCAGTACCAATCCTTCGATTTCACCGCATTGTGAAATCGCAGGTTATTTTTTAATCGAACGACTCACGACGAGACCCCATGGCCACTCCCAGCGCTAGCTCTTATAACGCCGACGCCATCGAAGTCCTCTCGGGCCTCGACCCGGTGCGCAAACGCCCCGGCATGTACACCGACACCAGTCGGCCGAACCACCTTGCCCAGGAAGTCATCGACAACAGCGTCGACGAAGCCTTGGCCGGGCACGCCAAGTCGGTACAGGTCATTTTGCACGCCGACCATTCCCTGGAAGTGTCCGACGACGGGCGCGGCATGCCGGTGGACATCCACCCCGAGGAGGGCGTGTCGGGTGTCGAGTTGATCCTCACCAAGCTGCACGCCGGCGGCAAGTTCTCCAACAAGAACTACCAATTTTCCGGTGGCTTGCACGGTGTGGGTATTTCCGTGGTCAACGCCTTGTCGACGCAGGTCCGGGTCAAGGTCAAGCGCGATGGCAACGAATACCAGATGACCTTTGCCGATGGCTACAAGTCCACCGAACTGGAAGTGGTCGGTACCGTCGGCAAGCGCAACACCGGGACCAGCGTGTACTTTGCGCCGGACCCGAAATACTTCGATTCCCCCAAGTTCTCCATCAGCCGCCTCAAGCACGTACTCAAGGCCAAGGCCGTACTGTGCCCGGGACTGCTGGTCAGTTTTGAAGACAAAGGCACTGGAGAGAAGGTCGAGTGGCACTACGAAGACGGCCTGCGCTCCTACCTGGAAGACTCGGTCAGCGACTTCGAGCGCCTGCCCGATGAGCCGTTCTGCGGCAGCCTGGCCGGAAACAAAGAAGCCGTGGACTGGGCCCTGCTGTGGTTGCCCGAGGGAGGCGACAGCGTCCAGGAAAGCTACGTCAACCTGATCCCCACCGCCCAGGGCGGGACTCACGTCAACGGTCTGCGCCAGGGCTTGCTGGATGCCATGCGCGAATTCTGCGAATACCGCAGCCTGTTGCCGCGTGGGGTGAAGCTGGCGCCGGAAGACGTCTGGGAACGCATCGCCTTTGTGCTGTCGATGAAAATGCAGGAGCCGCAATTCTCCGGCCAGACCAAGGAGCGCCTGTCGTCCCGTGAAGCTGCGGCCTTTGTCTCGGGTGTGGTCAAGGATGCCTTCAGCCTGTGGCTCAACGAGCACCCGGAACTGGGCCTGGCCCTGGCAGAGCTGGCGATCAACAACGCCGGCCGTCGCCTCAAGGCCAGCAAAAAGGTCGAGCGCAAGCGCATCACCCAGGGCCCGGCATTGCCCGGCAAACTGGCCGATTGCGCCGGGCAAGACCCAATGCGCTCCGAACTGTTCCTGGTGGAAGGTGATTCCGCCGGTGGTTCGGCCAAGCAGGCACGGGACAAGGAATTCCAGGCGATCCTGCCGCTGCGCGGCAAGATCCTCAATACCTGGGAGGTCGATGGCAGCGAAGTCCTGGCCAGCCAGGAAGTGCACAACATCGCCGTGGCCATTGGTGTTGATCCAGGCGCCGAGGACATGAGCCAGCTGCGCTACGGCAAGATCTGCATCCTCGCCGACGCCGACTCCGACGGCTTGCACATTGCTACTTTGCTTTGCGCACTGTTCGTCCAGCATTTCCGCCCGCTGGTGGATGCCGGCCACGTCTACGTGGCCATGCCGCCGCTGTACCGTATCGACCTGGGCAAAGAAATCTACTACGCCCTGGATGAAGCCGAGCGCGACGGGATTCTTGACCGCCTGGTGGCCGAGAAGAAGCGTGGCAAGCCACAGGTCACCCGATTCAAAGGCCTGGGTGAAATGAACCCGCCGCAACTGCGGGAAACCACCATGGACCCGAACACCCGGCGCCTGGTGCAGTTGACCCTGGAAGACTACGCCGCCACCTCGGAAATGATGGACATGCTGCTGGCCAAGAAGCGCGCCGGCGACCGCAAGGCCTGGCTGGAATCCAAAGGCAACCTGGCCGAGGTATTGGGCTGATGCGCAGCGGTTTCGCCCTGGCGATACTGTTGGTGAGCGGGTTGGCAGCGACCCAGGTCGTTGCCCAGCCTGCGGTCGAGCTCAAGTTGCTGTCCGAACACCCGGTAGATGGCATGCGCGGTGGCAACCTGTCGGGCCTGGCCTTGTGTGGCAAGGAGTTGTGGACGGTCTCTGACCGTGACGATGACCAGATCTACCGCCTCGATACCCGTGCCGACACCTGGCAGGCCGAGACGGTAGCGATCGAAGTCCCGCCGGTGCCCGAATCGGGCCTGCCATGGGGTTTGCGCGCGCGTACCACGGCGGCGGCGGTGATTCGTGGCGGTGACCTGGATTTTGAAGGCATCAGCTGTGACGCCGCAGGCAATCGCTATATCGTCAGTGAAGCCCATGCGGCAGTGCTGCAGGTGCCGGTCAGCGGTGATCCAGAGTGGTTGAAGATTGCCCCCGGCATGGTTCGCGAGGCGCGGGCCAGTGGCCTGTTGCTGCACTTCAATGCCTTGTTTGAAGGGTTGGCGATCAACCCCGAGGGCAACCAGATCTGGCTGGCGGCCGAGCGTGAGCGGCGCGGGCTGATTTCGATCAGGCGTGGGCAAAGCGTTTGGGATTGTGACGGGCCGTGTGTCCTGCTGAGCGAAGCCGGCCAGGAAATGCAGCCGGCGCAGTTTCCGGGGGCCAAGGCGGTGTCCAAGGACTTTGCCGACCTGGCGTTGTTCAACGGCAAGCTGTTTACCCTGGAGCGCAATGGGTTTCAGATTTGCCGGCGCGATAGCACCACGGCCAAGGTCGAGCTGTGCTGGTCGTACGCTGATGAAGCCCTGGTGCCGAATCGGCGTTACCCCCAAAGCTATGGCCTGGCGGAAGCCTTGCTGATTGACGCCGACGGCGCCTGGATTGGCATCGACAATAATTTCGGCGCCAGGGATGACGGTGAAAAGCGCCCGATGGTCTATCGTTTTGCCGCCCCGGCCGGTGGCTGGAGCGCCCAGCCGTGAGCACGCAACCGCCCGGCAAGCGCGCCGGACGCCTATTGATGTTCGTGGCGTGGGGCGCCGGGCTGTTCCTGGCCACGCGGTTTTTCGGGCAATGGGAAGCGCGTCAGGAAAACCCCAATGCCGTGGTCACCTCGCAGCAACATGCGGGTTATATAGAAGTGAAACTGGTCGGCAACGGCCAGGGGCATTTTGTCGCCACTGGCCAGATCAACGGCCAGCCGGTGGATTTCATGCTCGATACCGGCGCCACCGACGTGGCGGTGCCGGCCGAGCTGGCTGAACGCCTGGGGCTCAAGCGCGGTTTGCCGGTGACCCTGAGCACCGCCAACGGCCGCAGCCAGGGCTATCGCACCCAGCTCGACCGCCTGCAACTGGGCGATATCGTCCTGCAGGACGTGCGCGCCCTGGTGGCGCCGGGCCTGGGTGGCGAACAAGTGCTGTTGGGCATGAGCGCATTGAAACAACTTGAATTTACCCAGCGTGGCGGCACCTTGCTGCTGCGCCAGACCAGACAATGATGAGGCCCGCATGAGTGACATCCTTGCAGACAGCTTAGACGGCGTAGAGCGCCGGTCGCTGGCTGACTTCACCGAAAATGCCTACCTCAACTACTCCATGTACGTGATCATGGACCGCGCCCTGCCGCATATCGGCGACGGCCTGAAACCGGTACAGCGGCGCATTATCTACGCCATGAGTGAGTTGGGCCTGGACGCAGACTCCAAGCACAAGAAGTCGGCGCGTACCGTTGGTGACGTGCTCGGCAAGTTCCACCCCCACGGCGACTCGGCGTGCTACGAAGCCATGGTGCTGATGGCCCAGCCATTCAGCTACCGCTACACCCTCGTCGATGGCCAGGGCAACTGGGGGGCGCCGGATGATCCCAAGTCGTTCGCCGCCATGCGTTACACCGAAGCGCGGCTGTCGCGGTATTCCGAAGTGCTGCTCAGCGAGCTGGGCCAGGGCACCGCCGATTGGGGCCCGAACTTCGACGGCACCCTCGACGAGCCGCTGGTCTTGCCGGCGCGCCTGCCGAATATCCTGCTCAACGGCACCACCGGCATTGCCGTGGGCATGGCCACCGACGTGCCGCCGCACAACCTGCGCGAAGTTGCCACGGCCTGCGTGCGCCTGCTCGATGAGCCCAAGGCTACGGTCGAGCAGCTGTGTGAGCATATCCAGGGCCCGGATTACCCGACCGAAGCGGAAATCATCACGCCACGTGCCGACCTGCTGAAAATGTACGAGACCGGCAAGGGCTCGGTGCGCATGCGTGCGGTGTACCACGTCGAAGATGGCGACATCATTGTCACCGCCTTGCCGCACCAGGTCTCCGGCGCCAAGGTGCTGGAACAGATTGCCGCGCTGATGCAGGCCAAACCGTCGAAGTTGCCGCAAGTGGCTGACCTGCGTGACGAGTCCGACCACGAAAATCCCTGCCGTATCGTGATCATCCCGACCAACAGCCGGGTCGATCACGAAGTGCTGATGCAACATCTGTTCGCCAGCACGGACCTGGAGTCCAGCTACCGGGTCAACGTCAACATCATCGGCCTGGACGGCAAGCCGCAGCTGAAAAACCTGCGCAACCTGCTGGTGGAGTGGCTGGAGTTCCGGGTGCAGACTGTGCGCCGCCGCCTGCAATTCCGCCTGGACAAGGTCGAGCGTCGCCTGCACCTGTTGGACGGCTTGTTGATTGCCTACCTCAACCTGGATGAAGTGATCCACATCATCCGCACCGCCGAGCACCCGAAAGCCGAGTTGATCGCGCGTTTCGAGCTGAGCGAGATCCAGGCCGACTACATCCTCGATACCCGCCTGCGCCAGTTGGCGCGTCTGGAAGAGATGAAGTTGCGCGACGAGCAGGATGCGTTGCTCAAGGAACAAGCCAAGCTGCAAGCGCTGCTGGGCAGCGAGGCCAAGCTCAAGAAGCTGGTGCGCAGCGAACTGATCAAAGATGCAGAAACCTATGGCGATGATCGCCGTTCGCCGATTGTCGAGCGTGCCGAAGCCAAGGCCCTTACCGAAACCGAGTTGTTGCCCAACGAGAAAATTACCGTCGTTCTGTCGGAAAAGGGTTGGGTTCGTTCCGCCAAGGGGCATGATATTGACGCCACCGGCTTGTCGTACAAGGCTGGCGATGGGTTCAAGACCTCTGCGGCCGGGCGCTCCAACCAGTTTGCGGTGTTTATCGACTCCACCGGACGCAGTTATTCGGTGCCGGCTCATACCTTGCCGTCTGCACGAGGCCAGGGCGAACCGTTGACCGGGCGCCTGACGCCGCCACCAGGGGCAAATTTTGAATGTGTGCTGTTGCCTGATGATGACTCGCTGTATGTCATCGCCTCCGACGCCGGCTACGGCTTCGTGGTCAAGGGCGAGGACTTGCAGGCCAAGAACAAGGCGGGCAAGGCCCTGTTGAGCCTGCCCAACAACGCCAAGGTGATCCTGCCGCGTCCGGTCGAGGACCGCGAAAGCAATTGGCTGGCATCGGTGACCACCGAAGGGCGCTTGCTGGTGTTCAAGATCAGCGACCTGCCGCAGCTGGGCAAGGGCAAGGGCAACAAGATCATTGGGATTCCAGGGGAGCGGGTGGCCAGTCGCGAAGAGTATGTGACCGACATCGCGGTGATCCCGGAAGGTTCGACCCTGGTGCTCCAGGCCGGTAAACGGACGCTGTCCCTGCGTCCCGACGACCTTGAGCACTACAAGGGCGAGCGTGGGCGCCGAGGGAATAAGCTGCCCCGTGGTTTCCAGCGGGTGGATGCATTGTTGGTCGAAACACCTGCTTAAAGCGATGTAGAGCACCCGATCTACGATTTAACCCGTAGATCGGCGCTTTCGCGCTGGAGTCATGGCGCATATTCACGGATGATATGGCCTTTCCAGCGCCGGCGTGGCTGAGCGCGTATAGGTTATTTTTAGTATTACATTGTGGTTTGCCTTGTGGCAGCCACCTGGATGGGATGATGACTGCTCCACGCCTTCCTTTATTTTTGATGCTCGCTGGCCTTTTGGGGTTGGCGGGTTGCACCACGCATCAACCGGTGTCGCTGTACCAGTTGGACAGCGGAAGTCCGGCCCAGCCTGCGCAAAGTGCTGGTATGGCGGTGTTGCTCGGGCCGGTCGTGGTTGCCGATTATCTGCAGCGTGAGACCCTGCTGCAGCGCCAGGACGATGGCAGCCTGCAAGGCTCCATCGACGGCCGTTGGGCCGGTAGCCTGTCGTCGGATATCAATCAATTGATGTTGCGCCAGGTAGCTGGCCACCTGGACAGCCAACGTGTAGTGCTGTCGCCGGCGCCCACCAGCTTTGCACCGGATGTGCAGGTGTTGCTGACCATCACGCGCCTGGACTCCGGGGCTACGCAGCCGGCCATCCTTGATGCGCAATGGCGCCTGATCGACCGCCGCGGCCAGGTGCGGGACAACCGCATCGTGCATCTGCAGGAGCAGCATGCGGGCAGTACTGCTTCCCAGGTCCAGGCCCAGGGTGTGTTGTTGCAGCGTCTGGCCGAACAGCTGTCGGTTGCTCTCAAGCCGTTGGCCAACCAGCCACCGATTGCCGAAGCCCCGCGCAAGCAGGCCCCGGCGCCTGCCAAGCCGGCAGCACCGGAAAAGCCGAAGATCCCGATGGCTTCGCCGATTCGCACGGACATGGAGGTGTATCGCTTCTGATCAAAGTTGCAGACAAACAAAGGCCCGCTGAGTAAGCGGGCCTTTTTTGTGTGTCCGTGATTTAAGCCACGATGAAGATCAACTGTGGGAGCGGGCTTGCCCGCGATGACGGTGTGCCAGTCCATACATGTGGTGGCTGATCCACCGCGATCGCGAGCAAGCTCGCTCCCACACAAACCGCACCTACATTGGCTGCGCGGTGTGCTTTAGGGTTTGTTCCGAGTCTCATGCATCCGCGCCAGCTGGCGTTCGAGCATCGACGGATAAGGCTCCATCAACCGCTCTACACAGCACGCGCCTTCCGGGCTGGCAATCGGGCGAATGCGTGCGCGTTGGCGAATCAGCGTGTCGTCGCTGATCTTGCGCTCCACCAGCAGCAGGTTGCGGCTGTGTTGCGACAAGGCCAGGGCATCCTGGGCGTTTTCGGTGAGCAGCAGATCGATCTGGCTCATGCCATACAGATCGTCGCCCAATGTCAGGCCCAGTTGCAGCTGCAGGGTGATGCCGCTATCAGCGACTTCGATCTGCAATGCATGGCCCAAGGCGCGCAGCAACTCACCGCAGCAGATGGCATTGGTCAGGTAATCTTCGCCGCTGTCTTCGCTGTGGAACAGCATCAACGTGCTGCCATCGTTCAGAGTGTGCAGCTCGCTTTGGTATAGCGAGGCCGCCTGGTCGAGGCAGTCGCGATAGCGCTCCAGCAGTTCGGTCAGGCGTGCGCGGGGCAGGCGGCGCAGCTGTTCCTGGGCGCCCAGTTGCACGGCCAGCACCGCGCTGTGTTGTGGCTGGCTGTTGTGTACGGCCGCAGGCTTGGGCACGGCTACCTGGCTGGGGGCCGAATCGTCGCGCAAGTCGGCAAATGGATCTTCATCCTCCAGATCGTCCTCGTCTGCCTTGATTGCCGTGCGCGGGGCCGGCTTGAGGCCGGCGACCGGGGCCGACTCGTCGAAGCGCGGATCGCGCAGGTTGCGTACCTCGAACTCGGGTTCGTCGTCGTAATCGGCGTCATCCAGCGCCGGTTCAGGCTCGACGTGCTTCACGGCGGGCTCCGGGGCAAAACTGGTGTGCAACTGGCGGGCAAGGTCGCCGATCTCATCCTGGCGGTCGGTGGCCGGGGTGTGCTCGTCGATGTCGCGCAGCCAGATACGCAGTTGCATCAGGGGCGTGGAGATATGCCGGCCCAGACGCAGGCTCAAGGCGAGGGCCAAGGCCAGCAGGATCGCACTGAGGATGCCCATGCTTTGCAGGCTGATGGTCATTGGCTGCTGGAACTGTTGCATGTCCAGGCTGATGCGCAACTGGCCGGCTTTTACATCCTGAAACGTGATATTGCTCTGGTACAGGCCTTCGGCCTCACCCAGCAGGCCGTTTTTCGGGCGCTGCCCGGCTTCGGCCATGATCCGGTTGTCCACGCTGTAGATGGCGGCGTGGGCCACCAGCGGGTTCTTGGTCAGGTTGTTGAGCAGCACGTTGAGGCTGAGGATGTCATTGGACACCAACAGCTCGGTCGCCGAGGTGGCGGTCTGGGTCGTCAAGCTCTCGCCCAGGGCGTCGGCTTGCTCGTGCATGGCCTGTTTGAACTGCAAACCCATCACGCAGGCATAGATCACCAGGGCCAGGGCGACCAGGATCACGTTATGGCTGGCAATGCGTAATGCAATCGGTACACGGCGGTGGCGCAGTGCCCGGAAGATCAGCAGGAAGAAGTTATCGGTTTTTACTGGCGTGGGCCGGTTCACTTGCGCTCGGCTCTTGGTCCGTGAAGTTGACGCGCAGTATAGCGACAGGCCCAAGGCCGGCAAAGCGCTGGCTGTGCCCGATGGTCACTGAAAGTGGGTAGAATGCGGTTTTTTTCCAGCTCGGGGGTGCGCTTTGCGCGAAATTGTCCTGATTAACATCACCGGTGAGGACCGTCCGGGTCTTACCGCAGCCATTACCGGTGTTCTGGCCCAGGGTGGTGTGAGCATTCTCGACATCGGCCAGGCCGTGATCCACGACACCCTGTCGTTTGGCATCCTGGTAGAGATTCCGAGCACCGAGCAGGCCTCGTCTGTGCTCAAGGACATCCTGTTTACGGCCTATAAGTTGGATCAGCAGGTGCGCTTCACCCCGGTCTCCGAAGAGGATTACCAGCACTGGGTGACCGGCCAAGGCAAGAAGCGCCATATCGTCACGCTGTTGACGCGCAAAGTGACGGCTGAACAACTGCAGCGGGTCAGTTCGATCACCGCTCAATATGGCTTGAACATCGACCATATCGACCGTCTGTCGGGTCGTATGCCGCTGGACACTCCCGCTGACCAGGGCAAGGGCTGTATCGAGTTCTCGGTGCGCGGCGAACCGGCGGATCCGCAGGCTTTGCGCGCCGAGTTCCTCAGCGTGGCCCAGGAGCTGAACGTGGATATCGCCTTCCAGGAAGACTCGCTGTTTCGCCGCAATCGCCGTCTGGCGGTATTCGACATGGACTCGACGCTGATCGAAGCCGAAGTCATCGACGAGTTGGCCAAGGCCGCCGGAGTGGGCGAGCAAGTGTCCGAGATCACTGAACGCGCGATGGCGGGCGAGTTGGACTTTCGCGCCAGCTTCAAGGAACGCCTGGCGCTGCTCAAGGGCCTGGACGTCAATGTGCTGGACTCCATCGGCGCCTCCCTGCGCTTGACCGAAGGCGCTGAAACCCTGTTTGCCGAACTCAAGCGCCTGGGCTACAAGACCGCGATCCTGTCGGGTGGCTTTACCTACTTCGCCAAGCAATTGCAGGCCAAGCTGGGCATCGACTATGTGTTCGCCAACGAGTTGGAAGTGGTGGACGGCAAGGTGACGGGCGTGGCGGTGGAGCCGATTGTCGACGCGCAACGCAAAGCCGACCTGCTGCGGGAACTGGCACACAAGGAAGGTTTGCGCCTGGAGCAGACGATTGCGGTCGGCGATGGCGCCAATGACCTGCCGATGTTGGCAATCGCCGGTTTGGGCGTGGCATTCCGTGCCAAGCCACTGGTCAAGCAATCGGCCAAGCAGGCGATTTCGACGCTGGGGCTGGACGGTGTGCTGTATCTGTTGGGCTTTCGCGACCGCGACGGCCAATAACGACAGAAACGCGGTCAAAAATGTGGGAGCGGGCTTGTTCGCGAAGGCGGTGTGTCAGTCAACTAAGGTGTCTGCTGTCACACCGCCTTCGCGAGCAAGCCCGCTCCCACATTTGATTTTCGCTGTATTCGGATCAGGCTTTCGGCAGCGCGATAGCCTGGCCCATCTGCACCGGCGTACCTGCCGTCAGTTCTTGCGCCCACTGCACCTGATCCGGCCCAAACAATACGATAGCGGTCGAACCCAGTTTGAAACGCCCCAGTTCCGCACCTTTTTCCAGGTGGATCGGTGCGCGGGCGGCTTCGTCGTAACGGAAGGTTTTCAGCTCGCGCTTGGGCGGCGTCACCAGCCCGGCCCATACGGTCTCAATCGACGCCACAATCATCGCGCCGACCAATACCACAGCCATCGGGCCGCGCTCGGTATCGAACAGGCAGACAACACGCTCGTTACGCGCAAACAACTCCGGCACGTTTTCGGCTGTGGTCTGGTTGACCGAGAAAATTCGTCCAGGCACGTAGACCATTTCCCGTAGGGTGCCAGCCAGTGGCATGTGTACGCGGTGGTAGTCCTTCGGTGACAGGTAGATGGTGGCAAAGTCGCCGCCCATGAACGGTGCAGCAACGGCGGCGTCGCCACCGAGCAATTCCAGCACGCTGAAACTGTGGCCCTTGGCCTGGAACACGCGACCGTGCTCGATCGGGCCGAGCTGGCTGACGGCGCCGTCTGCCGGGCTCAGCACTGCGCCCGGGGTTGGGTCCAGTGGGCGGGCGCCGTCTTTCAGGGCGCGGGTGAAGAAGGCGTTGAAGTGCTCGTAAGCGGTCACGTCTTCCACCAGGGCCTGGGACATATCCACCTGATAGCGCTTGGCAAACCAGGTGGTGAAGGCATTTTTGAACCAGCGCACGCGGCATTCGGCAATGCAGCCGGCCAGGCGCGACAGCAGATGGTGGGGCAGCAGGTACTGGCTGAGGATAAACAAACGCTTTTTCATGAACTGTCCTTAAACCTTAAATCTCGACGGGGGTGTCAGGGTGGTTGCCCCATTCGCCCCAGGAACCGGCATAACCTTTGACTCGCGGATAACCGAGCGCCTTGGCCACCAGGTAGGTGAAGCCAGAACGGTGGTGAGTCTGGCAGTGGGTAATGATTTCTTTGTCTTTGGTCAGGCCCAGGCCTTCGAGGATCTGCGGCATGTCACGGCGGATCCGCAGGTTGCGCGCCTTGTCCATGCCGGCGGTCCACTCGAAGTGCACTGCGCCGGGGATATGCCCACCCTTGGCGGCGAGGACTTTTTCACCGGTGTATTCCAGCGGGCCACGGGCATCCCAGATGCCCAGGTCGGCGGCGCCGAGGCGGCTTTGCAGGTACTCGCGGGTAGCGGTGGGCTCGTCGTGCAGGGTCAGGCTGACCGGCCCACCGACAGGGGCGGCCACCTCGGTGGAGACGGGATGCTGTTCATCCAGCCACGCCAGCAGGCCACCATCGAGGTAGTGATACTTTTTGTGGCCGATCACGTCGAGCAACCAGATAAACCGTCCGGCCCAGCCGCCGCCTTCGTCGTCATACACCACGTAGGTGGCATCCGGGGAGTGACCCAGTTCGCCGAACAACTTCTCCAGGTCGGCCTTGGCCGGCAGCAGCCCCGGTGCCGGTGGCTGGCCCAGTTGGGTGCGCTTGGGATCAACGAAGTGCGCGCCGGGGATATGCCCCTGGGCATAGCGGGGGGCGCTGGTCAGGTCCACCAGAATCAACTGTTCGGCGGCGAGACGGCCAAGCAGGTCGCTGGGCTCGATCACCAGCGGCAAGCCAGAAAAGTCAGGCATGTGAGATCTCCCGGGCACTCGGTTGGGCAATAGAAGAGGGCGATTGTAACGCAAGCATCAGGCGCTGCGGTTGGTAAAGCAGTGCAGGGCTTTCTCGATGCATTGGGCGGTCTTGCCGAAGGCCTGCACGGTGGTTTCGGAAAGCGGCCCGCCACCCTGGTCAGCAATCATCAGCATTACCACCCGGCCATTACAGCTCAGGGAGCGCAACAGCAGGTGCTCGCCCATGAACAGGCGCCGCAACGGGGCAGGCAGCAGCGCTGCGAATTGTGCGTGATTGTCCGGGTTGAGTCGCACTTGCGCAGACTTCTCCAGCAAGCGTTGCAGCAGTGTGCTTTGTGCGGCTTCAAGCGTCAGGTTGGCAGCATCCTTGGGCAGACCATCGACCTGATGCACCCGCAACGTGGCCAAGGCCTTGTCGGCCATCAGCAGCATGATGCGCTGCATGCCGCTGGCCACCAGGGCCTCCTTGGCGCAGGTGGTCAAGTGCATGGCGTTGGCGAAGCGGCTGGGCTCCACCAGCAGCTCGCTGCAACGCTTGCGCCAGATCGCCAGGGCTTCGGCGGTCGGTGGTGGTGCTGGCAGAAGGCCATGATGGACGCGCTGCACATGCCACGGCCAGATCAGTGCCAACGCTGGATGCCAGAGGCCGGCAGTCAAGGTATGGCGGGCGCTGATCACGGCTTGTTGGTGCACCTGTTGCTGCACGTCGGCCAACGGTTGCTGCAGGTACAGTGCGGTGAGGTATTGCCAGCGCTGGGTGTGCGGGCAGGTCCAGGATTCCTGGGCGGCCAGCGCCATGCCATTGGCCAGCAGCACGGTGTTGGCCGGTTGGTTCAGCCAGCGGCGCAATGCCGGATCATCATCGAGTTTTTGCTGCTGGCTCAAGGGCACTTCATCGCGGGCGATGTGCAGTGCCTTGACCAGCAAGCGTTGTTCCTTGAGCAGCAATTGGTAGCCCTGGGACACCCAGATCGGCAGGCGCCAGGCCTCGGTCAACCCCAGGCACAGTTCCAGCAGGCGCACGCCAAACAGTTCCAGCTCGACCTTGCGTGCCGATTGGCCCTTGTGGATGACCCGCAGCTCCCATTCTTCCAGGAGCTTGGGGTAGGCAACGGCCATCGGCCACAGCGGCGAGAGAAACAGCAGGCTGCCCCAATGAATATCCTGCCACAGGCGCGCCAGGCGGCTGGCGAACAGGCCGCTGGCTTGCTGCGAGGCGTGCTGGCTGACCAGTTGCAGTTGGCGCAGGGCCGCGGGGATTTCAGTGAGGGGCACTGACGGCAGGCGCGCGAGCAATTCTTCGGTGCGCTTCAGGCCGAGACGGTTGATTGCCACTTCAAGGTTTTCTGCGGGCTCTGCCAGGCTGTCGTGAGCCTGGTTGTTGGCTTCGCGCATGACGCTCAGGACCAGTGCCGGGCTGTCTTGCATCAGCTCTGCAATATCTCGCAACGAACGGCGGCTGTCGCCGATGGCCTTGCACACCGCAACGTGGCTCGCTTGCGGGACGGGCAGGTGTACCGCGTCCAGATGCTTGATCCAGCCAGCCAGGGAGTTGGGTTTTGCCGTTGGGATTGTCGTTTCGTTTGCCATGATTGGGGCGCGATCATCACTTGCGGTCAACACGCCCGGAGTGGGCCGAACTGGCTTTTCGCCTTAACGGGCTATAGTCTGGCGCAGTTTTGCCGATAAGTAGAAGAAGAGTTTTTAGATCTTCCGAATATGTCCATGAACCCGACGGCGCAAGTACTCATCTCCTATGGCTAAAATTATCGGCATCATCGTCGTCATCGCAAGCGTGCTCGGCGGATACGTTCTGTCCCACGGTAAAATCGCTGCGCTGATCCAGCCCTTCGAAGTGCTGATCATCGGCGGTGCGGCGTTTGGCGCTTTCCTGCAGGCTAACCCAAGCTACATGACCATGCATGTGGTCAAAAAGTCGCTGGGCATGTTCGGTTCGCGTTTTTCCCACACCTTCTACCTGGAAGTGCTGGGCCTGGTCTACGAGATCCTCAACAAGAGCCGCCGCGAAGGCATGATGGCCATCGAGGCTGATATCGAGGACGCCGCGGCGAGCCCGATCTTCGCCAAGTACCCGGCCGTGCTCAAAGACGATCGCATGACCGCTTACATCTGTGACTACTTGCGCATCATGTCCTCCGGCAACATGGCCCCGCACGAGCTGGAAGGCCTGTTCGACATGGAGTTGTTCAGCCTCAAGGAAGAACTTGAACACCCCTCCCATGCCGTGACCGGCATCGCCGACGGCATGCCCGGTTTCGGTATTGTCGCGGCGGTACTGGGGATTGTGGTGACCATGGCGTCCCTGGGTGAGGGCGATCAGGCCGCAATCGGCATGCACGTGGGGGCGGCGTTGGTGGGGACCTTCTTCGGTATCCTCGCGGCCTACGGCTTCTTTGGTCCGCTGGCCACTTCCCTGGCCCATGATGCCAAGGAAGAGCTGAATATCTACGAGGCGATCAAGGCGTCGCTGGTGGCTTCGGCTTCCGGTATGCCGCCCTCCCTGGCGGTGGAATTCGGGCGCAAGGTGCTGTATCCGAAGCACCGTCCGAGCTTTGCCGAGCTGGAACAAGCAGTCCGCGGTCGCTAAGCCATGGAAAACAACCAGCCAATTATCATCAAGCGCGTCAAGCGCTTCGCTGCCGGGCACCACGGTGGTGCCTGGAAAATCGCGTTCGCTGACTTTGCGACGGCAATGATGGCGTTCTTCCTGGTGCTGTGGCTGATGTCCACCGCGACGCCGGAACAGAAAATCGCCATTGCCGGTTATTTCAAGGACCCCATCGGTTTCTCCGAAAGTGGTACGCCGTTTGTGATCGACCTGGGTGGCTCGCCAGAGTTGGCTCCTGAGCGCACCATCAACCCGGAAGTCCAGACCGAATCTCCCCAGGAAAACATCCCGATCGAACGCCAGACCGTCGAGAACCTGGCTGAACAGGTCGAGCAGGAGCGCCTGGAGTTGTTGCTGCAAGAGCTGCAGAACAAGGTCGACGAGAACCCGCAACTGCAGAAGTTCAAGGATCAGATCCACTTCCAGATCACCCCGGATGGCTTGCGTATCCAGATCATGGATGCTGCCAATCGGCCGATGTTCGATTCTGGCAGTGCGCGCCTGAAGCCCTACTTTGAAGACATCCTGCTGGCCATGGCCGATACCATCAAGGCGGTGCCGAACAAGATCAGCGTCAGCGGCCACACCGATGCCAAGCCGTATTCGGGCCTGGGGGATTTCGGTAACTGGGAGCTGTCCGCCAACCGCGCCAACGCCGCCCGCCGTGCCCTGGTGGCTGGCAGTTATCCGGACACCCAGGTAGCGCGTGTGGTGGGTTTTGCTTCATCACAGCTGTTTGATGCCCAGGACCCGTTCAACCCGGTCAACCGGCGCATCGATATCGTGGTGCTGACCAAAAAGGCCCAGCGTGCCATTGAAGGTGATCAGGGTGCCCCCGCGCCAGTGCCAACCCAGGGCGATGGCGCTCCGGGTGAAGTCCCGGTGGACCCGAATGCCCTGCCACCAGAGCAGGAGCCGTTGCCGGCCCATGAGTTGCGGCAGAAGCTGAATCTGTTTGATGAGGGAGGGGTGAAGGCTCCCGGAGAAGCCCCGGCCGGGAGCTGAAGCGGTTTGTGCAGGAGCGGGCTTGTGTGGGAGCGGGCTTGCTCGCGAAAGCGGTGGGTCAGCCAACCTGAATGTTTGCTGGGCCGACGTCTTCGCGAGCAAGCCCGCTCCCACACAAGCGTGTGCCTACAGCTTAATAGCTGCTTTCTGGCAAGCTGGCGATGATCGAGCGGTAGCTGTTCATGCGTTGCTGTTGTACGCGCCCATCTTCCAGGGCCTTGAGCAAGGCACAGCCGGGTTCGCGGTCATGCTTGCAGTCGCGGAAACGGCAGGTACCGATCAAGTCGTTGAACTCGATGAAACCTGCTTCCACATCGCTACGGCTGACGTGGCCCAGGCCGAATTCACGGATACCGGGTGAGTCGATCAACTCGCCGCCGCCCGGGAAGTGAAACAGGCGTGCGGTGGTGGTGGTGTGCGTGCCCTGGCCGGACAGTTCCGACAGCGGGCCGACGCGGGTCTCGACTTCCGGTAGCAGGCTGTTGACCAGCGACGACTTGCCCACGCCCGACTGGCCGACGAACACGCTGATGCGCCCATCCAGTTGTTGTTGCAACTGTTCCATGCCATTGCCATGGTGCGCCGAGACTTCCAGCACCGGGTAACCCAACTGCCGATAAACCGCGAGCAGCGCATTCAGCGCCGGGGCGTTCTGTTCGTCAATCAGGTCGAATTTGTTCAGCAGCAACAGCGGGCGGATGCCGGCGTGTTCGGCGGCCACCAGGTAGCGGTCGATCAGGTTGGCGTGGGGCTCAGGCAGTGGAGCGAAGACGATGACAATCATGTCGACGTTGGCCGCCACCGGCTTGAGTTGGCCGCGGCTGTCGGGGCGACGCAGTTCGGTGGTGCGCGGCAGTTGCGCGACGATCACCCCGATGCCCTGGTTGCCGGCACGCCAGACCACTTTGTCGCCGGTTACCAGCGCAGGCAGGTTGGCGCGCAGGTGGCAGCGGAACACTTCGCCGGCCAGCTCGCCTTCCAGGGCCTCGACTTCGACCTGCACTCCAAAGTGCGCGATCACCAGGCCCGTTTGCTCGGGGCCCAGGTCGCCACCCTCCAGCGCTTCCACGGCAGAGGATTCACGTTTGGCGGCGCGGGCAGCGCGTTCACCCTGGATTTTTTCGATGCGCCAGTTTTGGCGGCGGTTGAGCTGGCGTTTGGCCATTGGTGTTCCGTGTCGATAATGCAAAGGTTGGATAAAACGGTCGCGAGTCTAGCACGCCCCGCCTGCTAAACTGCGCAGCTACGCCAAGGTGCCAAGGAACCACGACATGCAAAACCCACAGAACCTGATTTGGATCGATCTGGAAATGACCGGTCTGAACCCAGACACCGACGTCATCATCGAGATGGCGACCATTGTCACCGACAGCAACCTCAACACCTTGGCCGAAGGTCCGGTGATCGCCATCCACCACAGCGACGCGGTGCTGGCCACCATGGATGAGTGGAACACCCGCACCCACGGCAACTCGGGCTTGACCCAGCGCGTGCGCGACAGTCGCATCAGCATGGCCGAGGCTGAGGCGCAGACCATCGCTTTCCTGGAAAAGTGGGTGCCCAAGGGCAAGTCGCCGATCTGTGGCAACAGCATCTGCCAGGATCGCCGCTTCCTCTATACCCACATGAAGGCGCTGGAAAGCTACTTCCACTACCGCAACCTTGATGTGTCGACTTTGAAAGAACTGGCCGCGCGCTGGGCGCCGGAGGTCAAGGACAGCTTCCACAAGGGCAGCACTCACCTGGCCCTGGACGATATCCGCGAGTCGATTGCCGAGTTGCAGCATTACCGCAAGCATTTCATCAAGGCTTGAATTGGAGCGGGGCGGCGTCCCTTGTAGGCGTCCGGCTTGCCGGCGATGGCATCCTCAAGGGCCCTGTCGCCGGCAAGCCGGGCTCCTGCAGGGATGCTCGCGTGGGTTTTCTGAGCGCCCCCTTTTGGTGCCCTTGCCAAATGATTAGACTGCGCGCCTCTTTGCAAGGATCGCCATCATGTTGCTGATGCTCTACCTCATCGCCATCACCGCCGAAGCCATGACCGGCGCCTTGTCGGCTGGCCGGCGCGGCATGGACTGGTTTGGCGTGGTGCTGATTGCCTGCGTGACGGCGCTGGGTGGTGGTTCAGTGCGTGACGTGCTGCTCGGCCATTACCCGCTGACCTGGGTCAAGCACCCGGAATACCTGGTGCTGACCTCGGTGGCGGCCTTGGTGACGATCTTTATCGCCCCGCTGATGCGCCACCTGCGTTCCCTGTTTTTGGCCCTGGATGCCGTGGGCCTGGTGGCCTTTACCCTGATTGGCTGCATGACCGCACTGGAGATGGGCCACGGCATGCTGGTGGCCTCGGTCAGTGGCGTCATCACTGGGGTATTCGGTGGAATCCTGCGGGATATTTTCTGCAACGACATCCCGCTGATCTTCCGTCGCGAGCTGTACGCCAGCGTGTCGTTCCTCGCCGCCTGGTGCTACATGCTGTGCATCTATCTGGAACTGCCCAGCGAGCAAGCGATCCTGTTGACCCTGTTCAGCGGTTTCCTGTTGCGTCTGTTGGCAATCCGTTTTCACTGGGAAATGCCCAAGTTCGTCTACAACGACGAGCACTGACGCGTCGCATGCTGGTTCAGCGCCCATTCCACATGTTCGCGGACCAGTTCGGAGGGGTAATCCCGGCGCGCCTTCAAGGCCTCCAGCACGGGAATGCTGGAGGGCGCATTCCCCAGTCCCACCGCCAGGTTGCGCAACCAGCGTTCATAACCGGCGCGGCGCAGCGGCGAGCCCTCGGTGCTGCTGAGGAATTTATCCTCATCCCACATAAATAACTCGGCCAGTGCGGCGTTATCCAGATTGTGGCGTGGCTTGAAATCGCTTTCTCCTGAGGGGCGGGCGAAACGATTCCACGGGCAAACGATCTGACAGTCATCACAGCCAAACACGCGGTTGCCGATCAGCGGTCGCAGATCCTCGGGGATGGCGCTCTTGAGTTCAATGGTCAGGTAGGAAATGCAGCGCCGGGCGTCCAGCACATAGGGCCCGACGAAGGCATTGGTCGGGCAGATATCCAGGCAGGCCGTGCAGCGGCCGCAGTGTTCGGTACTGTGAGGCGGGTCGATGGGCAGCGGCAGGTCGACAAACAGTTCACTGAGGAAGAAGTAGCTGCCGGCCTTGCGGTTGAGGACCAGGGTGTTTTTGCCGATCCAGCCCAGCCCGGCCTTTTCAGCAATGGCTTTTTCCAGCACCGGGGCGCTGTCGACAAAGGCGCGAAAACCAAACGGGCCGATCTGGGCCTGGATGCGGTCGGCCAGTTGCTGCACACGCTTGCGGATCAGCTTGTGGTAGTCGCGGCCCAAGGCGTAGCGGGAGATATAGGCTTTTTCGGGTTGGGCCAGCAGTTGCGCCATTTGTGTGTCGCCAGGCAGGTAGTCCATGCGCAGGGACACCACGCGTAAGGTGCCGGGCACCAGTTCGTCCGGGTGCGAGCGTTTGCTGCCATGGGCGCCCATGTAGTCCATCTCGCCGTGATAGCCCGCGTCGAGCCAGCGCTGCAGGTGCTGTTCATGCTCGGCCAGGTCCAGGCCGCTGATGCCGACTTGTTGAAAGCCCAACTCGCGGCCCCAGTCTTTGATCGATTGGGCGAGGGCAGGCAGATCGGTGGTAATAGCAGGCATGAGACGAGAGAAACCGCAGGTTAGATGCGTATAATTCTGCCAGACATCGGAGCTTGAAGACGCATGCCGCAGACAAAACACGAAATAACCGACGTTCAGCCCCTGTTGCCCGGCCATTTGCCGCAACTGGCTGCGCGCTCCCCAGCGGCCCACAAGGGCCAGTTTGGCCACGTCCTGGTGATTGGCGGCGACCATGGTTTTGGCGGCGCGGCGCTGCTGAGTGCCGAAAGTGCCCTGCGCAGTGGTGCTGGCCTAGTGTCCCTGGCGATCCGCAGTGAACACGTTCCGGCCGCCCTGGCTCGGTTGCCGGAAGTCATGGCGCGGGGCGTGCATTCGGCCAATCAGTTGATGGGCTTGCTGGAAAAAGTCTCGGTGATCGTTATCGGCCCAGGCCTGGGCGACATGGCGTGGGGCAAAAGCCTGCTGTCGGTGGCGGCCAATGCCCGGCAACCCCAGGTCTGGGATGCTGACGCTTTGAACCTGCTGGCTGCAGGCCATGTCAATCTGCCGGCCGATTGCGTGATCACTCCGCACCCGGGGGAAGCGGCGCGGCTGATGGGGATCTCGACAGCCGAGGTTCAGGCCGACCGGCTTAAGGTGGCGCGCGCGCTGAGCCAGAAATTCAATGCAGTCAC
This sequence comes from Pseudomonas fluorescens, assembly GCF_000730425.1. Taxonomy (NCBI): domain Bacteria; kingdom Pseudomonadati; phylum Pseudomonadota; class Gammaproteobacteria; order Pseudomonadales; family Pseudomonadaceae; genus Pseudomonas; species Pseudomonas fluorescens. The sequence goes on from NZ_CP008896.1 coordinate 4,529,876, forward strand.
GGTGCTCAAGGGGGCTGCTAGCCTGATCGCCAGCCCGGATGGACGTGTGGCGCGTTGTGATCAGGGGCATCCGGCCATGGCTTCGGCGGGCCTGGGTGATGTGCTCGCGGGCCTTGTCGGTGCATTGCTGGCCCAAGGCATGCCGGGGTTCGAGGCCGCCAGCCTGGCGGTGTGGTTGCATGCCGCGGCGGGCGATCGCCAGGGCGCCTTTGGCCGAGGCCTGGCTGCCAGCGACCTGATTCCCGCCATTCGTCAGTTGTTGGAGGAGCAGTCACCGTGTCTGAAGTAACGCTGTTTATTGCGGATGAAGAGGCCATGGTGGCTTTTGGCAAACGCATTGCCGAAATCACCCGGGGCGCGGGCCTGATTTTTCTGCAAGGGGATCTTGGAGCCGGCAAAACCACGCTGTCGCGCGGCATCATTCGCGGGCTTGGGCATACCGGCGCGGTGAAAAGTCCGACCTTCACCCTGGTAGAACCTTACGAGATCGGTGACGTGCGGGCGTTCCATTTCGACCTGTATCGCCTGGTGGATCCTGAGGAATTGGAGTACATGGGCATCCGTGATTACTTCGACGGCGACGCTTTATGCCTGATCGAGTGGCCGGACAAAGGCACAGGCTTTTTGCCAAAGCCCGACCTGACCATTACCATTACCCCGCATGAGCATGGACGTCAGTTGAAATTGTTGTCCCAGAGCGCGCGCAGTGAGTCCTGGTGTGCCGCTTTGGCTTTGGAATTCTAATAATGGGTGGGTTAGGTATGCGCTTTCGCGCGTTGGTTGCTGTCGTGGGGGTGTTGCTTGCGGCAATGACTGTCAATGCTCTGGCCGTTTCACAGGTAAAAAGTGTGCGCCTGTGGCGAGCACCGGATAACACGCGACTGGTGTTCGACCTGTCTGGCCCCGTCCAGCACAGCGTCTTTACCCTGACGGCCCCTGATCGCCTGGTGATCGACATCAACGGTGCGACCCTGGCCGCGCCCTTGAAGGTCTCCACTGCCAACACGCCGATTACCGCGATGCGTTCGGCCCAGCGCACACCGACCGACCTGCGGGTGGTCATCGACCTGAAGAAGGTCGTCACGCCCAAGAGTTTTTCCCTCGCGCCGAATGCCCAGTATGGCAACCGTCTGGTGGTCGATCTGTTTGACAATCCGGCCGACGCCGCGCCAACCCCGGCGCCGACCCCTGCTGTTGCCACGACACCTGCCGTGCCGGTCAACCCCGCCCAGCCCCAGGTCAAGTTGCCACCGCTGCCGCCAGCGCCGGCCGGCAAGCGTGACGTGATCGTGGTGATCGACGCCGGCCATGGCGGTGAAGACCCGGGCGCTTCCGGCTCCCGTGGCCAGCACGAAAAAGACGTGGTCCTGGCCATCGCCCGTGAACTGCAGCGCCAGATCAACGGGATGAAAGGCTACCGCGCCGAATTGACCCGTACCGGTGACTACTTCATCCCATTGCGTGGGCGCACTGAAATCGCCCGTAAGAAGGGCGCCGACCTGTTTGTCTCGATCCACGCCGACGCCGCACCGTCCAAGGCGGCCTTTGGCGCTTCGGTGTTTGCCCTGTCGGATCGCGGTGCCACATCCGAGACCGCACGCTGGCTGGCCGACAGCGAAAACCGTTCCGACTTGATCGGTGGTGCCGGCAACGTGTCCCTGGATGACAAGGACCGCATGCTTGCAGGTGTGTTGCTGGATTTGTCGATGACCGCCTCGCTGACCTCCAGCCTGAACGTCGGGCAGAAAGTGCTGAGCAACATGGGCCGGGTCACGCCGCTGCACAAGCAACGGGTGGAGCAGGCCGGGTTTATGGTGCTCAAGTCGCCGGATATCCCGTCGATCCTGGTCGAAACCGGTTTTATCTCCAACGCCAACGAAGCCAACAAGCTGGCCAGTGCCAGCCACCAGCAGGCGCTGGCACGCTCGATCAGCGCTGGCGTGCGCCAGTTCTTCCAGCAGAACCCGCCACCGGGCACCTATATCGCCTGGCTGCGGGACTCCGGGAAGATTGCCCAGGGCCCGCGTGACCACCGGGTGCAGCCTGGCGACACCCTGGCCATGCTGGCGGTACGCTTCCAGGTGTCGGCCGCTACATTGCGTAGCGCCAACAGCCTGAAAACCGACGAACTGAAAGTCGGCCAGGTGTTGACCATCCCTGGCACTGAATTGGCAGCACAGTAATGAGCGAATCGGTATTGAACAGCGCCTCACGCATCGAACTGCTCAGCCCGCGGCTGGCCAACCAGATCGCAGCGGGTGAAGTCGTCGAGCGGCCAGCCTCGGTGATCAAGGAGCTGCTGGAAAACAGCCTCGACTCCGGTGCCAGGCGCGTTGACGTGGATGTGGAACAGGGCGGGGTCAAGCTGCTACGGGTGCGTGACGACGGTAGCGGGATTTCTTCCGATGACCTGCCACTGGCGCTGGCGCGCCATGCCACCAGCAAGATCCGTGACCTGGAAGACCTTGAGCGGGTGATGAGCCTGGGCTTTCGGGGGGAGGCGCTGGCGTCGATCAGCTCGGTGGCACGCCTGACCTTGACCTCCCGCACCCGAGGCGCCGAACAGGCCTGGCAGGTAGAGACCGAGGGCCGCGACATGGCCCCTCGGGTTCAGCCAGCGGCCCATCCGGTAGGCACTTCGGTGGAAGTGCGCGACCTGTTCTTCAATACCCCGGCGCGGCGCAAATTCCTCAAGGCTGAAAAGACCGAATTCGATCACCTGCAAGAAGTCATCAAGCGCCTGGCCCTGGCCCGTTTCGATGTGGCTTTCCATCTTCGCCACAACGGCAAGACCATCCTCAGCCTGCACGAAGCCAACGACGATGCCGCGCGCGCCCGACGCGTGTCGGCAATCTGCGGTGCGGGCTTCCTGGAACAAGCGCTGCCGATTGAAATTGAGCGCAATGGCCTGCATTTGTGGGGCTGGGTCGGCCTGCCGACGTTCTCCCGCAGCCAGGCAGACCTGCAGTACTTCTTTGTGAATGGCCGCGCGGTGCGCGACAAGCTGGTGGCCCATGCGGTGCGCCAGGCCTATCGCGACGTGCTGTTTAATGGCCGGCATCCAACCTTTGTGCTGTTTTTTGAAGTGGACCCGGCAGTAGTCGACGTCAACGTACACCCGACCAAGCACGAGGTGCGCTTTCGTGACGGGCGCATGGTCCACGACTTCCTCTATGGCACCTTGCACCGCGCCCTGGGCGATGTGCGTCCGGATGATCAGCTGGCCGCGCCGATTGCTACGGCCGTCGTCCGCCCGACAGGGCCCCAGGCTGGCGAGTTCGGGCCCCAGGGCGAAATGAGCCTGGCGGCCAACCTGCTGCAATCGCCGCAGGCCCAGCCAAGCTACCCGGCGGCGGGTTCCGGCGCGGGGGCGGGGTATCAATATCAGTACACCCCGCGTCCGCAATCGGCGGTGCCGGTGGCCGAGGCGCAGGCGGCCTATCGTGAGTTCTTTGCGCCGCTGCCCGGTGCCGAGCCGGGTGCAGTGGCCCTGCCGGAAGGTGGCGGTGATATTCCGCCCCTGGGTTATGCCCTGGCCCAGCTCAAGGGTATCTATATCCTTGCGGAAAACGCCCACGGCCTGGTGCTGGTGGACATGCACGCGGCCCACGAGCGGATCATGTATGAACGCCTGAAGATCGCCATGGCCAGTGAAGGTCTGAGCGGTCAGCCATTGCTGGTGCCAGAATCCCTGGCCGTCAGCCAGCGTGAAGCCGATTGTGCCGAGGAGCATCTGGCGGTGTTCCAGACGCTGGGTTTTGAATTGCAGCGCCTGGGCCCGGAGACCCTGGCGATCCGCCAGATCCCGGCCTTGCTCAAGCAGGCCGAGGCCAACCGGCTGGTGGCCGACGTGCTGGCCGACCTGATGGAGTACGGCACCAGTGACCGGATCCAGGCGCATATCAACGAACTGCTCGGCACCATGGCCTGCCACGGCGCAATCCGCGCCAACCGGCGCCTGGCACTGCCGGAAATGAATGGCCTGCTGCGGGACATGGAAAACACCGAACGCAGCGGCCAGTGCAACCACGGCCGCCCGACCTGGACCCAGATGGGCCTGGATGATCTGGACAAACTATTCCTGCGCGGCCGTTGATGAGCTCTCTACCTCCCGCCATCTTCCTGATGGGGCCGACGGCCGCTGGCAAGACCGACCTGGCTATCGAGCTGACCAAGGTGCTGCCCTGCGAGTTGATCAGCGTCGATTCAGCCCTGGTTTATCGGGATATGGATATTGGTACGGCCAAACCGTCCAAAGAGTTGTTGGCTGCTCATCCCCATCGTTTAATCGACATTATCGATCCGTCACAAAGCTACTCGGCGGCGGACTTTCGTAGTGATGCCCTTGCCGCCATGGCGCAAATCACTGCGCGGGGTAATATCCCGCTGCTGGTGGGCGGCACGATGCTCTATTACAAGGCGCTGCAGGACGGCCTTGCGGACATGCCGCCCGCCGATCCACAGGTGCGCGCCGAAATCGAAGAAGAGGCTGCACGTCTTGGCTGGCAGGCCCTGCATGACCAATTGGCAGCGATTGACCCGGTGTCTGCCGCGCGTATTCACCCCAACGACCCCCAGCGCCTGAGCCGGGCCCTGGAAGTCTGGCGCGTGAGTGGCCAGACGATGACGGCCCATCGCCTCAGACAATCTGCGCAAAGTACTGACGCAGGCACCTCTGGACCGGGACAATTGCCCTATACTGTCGCCAATCTGGCTATTGCTCCGGCGAATCGTCAGGTGCTGCATGAGCGAATTGCACAAAGATTCACAATTATGTTGGAACAGGGGTTCGTGGAGGAGGTCGTAGCACTGCGTTCAAGAGGTGATCTGCATCCGGGATTGCCTTCGATACGTGCTGTAGGCTACCGCCAAGTCTGGGATCACCTGGATGGCAAGCTGACGTCAGCCGAAATGCAGGAACGCGGCATTATTGCCACGCGCCAATTGGCAAAGCGCCAGTTCACTTGGCTACGCAGCTGGACTGACTTGCATTGGCTGGACAGTCTGGATTGCGACAATCTGTCACGCGCCTTGAAATACTTGGGAACGGTCTCCATATTGAGCTGAGTCCTTGCAATTGCCGTCTATCCTTGGGGGTGTGACGGTTACAAACTATCTATTTTTCCGATTTTTTATTATTGATCCTTAAAGGAGTGCGGCACATGTCAAAAGGGCATTCGCTACAAGACCCTTACTTGAATACTTTACGTAAAGAGAAAGTTGGGGTTTCCATCTATCTGGTCAACGGCATCAAGCTGCAAGGTACGATCGAGTCTTTCGACCAGTTCGTTATCCTGCTGAAAAACACCGTCAGCCAGATGGTCTACAAACACGCTATCTCGACAGTAGTGCCGGTTCGTCCAATTCGTCTGCCTAGCGCAACCGAATCCGAACAGGGTGACGCTGAGCCAGGTAACGCCTGATAGGAGTCTCCTTTGTTCTTTGAGCGCCACGGTGGTGGTGAGCGAGTAATCCTCGTTCACTTGGATGGACAGGACCCTGAGGCGCGCGAAGATCCGCAGGAGTTTCAGGAGCTGGCAAATTCGGCCGGCGCCGAGACCGTCGCGTTTTTTAACGTGCCGCGTCATCGGCCAACCGCCAAATTTCTGATTGGCAGCGGCAAGGTCGAAGAACTACGCGACCTGGTCCATGCCGAAGAAGCCGATCTGGTGATCTTCAATCACATCCTCACGCCCAGTCAGGAACGTAACCTCGAACGTGTCTTCGAGTGTCGCGTGATTGACCGCACCGGTCTGATTCTCGATATTTTCGCCCAGCGCGCCCGTACCCATGAAGGCAAGCTCCAGGTTGAACTGGCCCAGCTTGACCACATGAGCACCCGCCTGGTTCGCGGCTGGACTCACCTTGAGCGTCAGGGTGGTGGTATCGGCATGCGTGGCCCGGGTGAAACCCAGCTTGAAACCGACCGGCGCCTGCTGCGGGTTCGCCTGCGCCAGATCAAGGGCCGCCTGGAGAAAGTACGCAGCCAGCGCGAGCAATCACGCCGTGGTCGGACTCGTGCGGATATCCCTACCGTGTCCCTGGTGGGCTATACCAACGCCGGTAAATCCACGCTGTTCAACAACGTGACTAAATCGGACGTGTACGCGGCGGACCAACTGTTCGCCACCCTCGACCCGACCTTGCGCCGCCTGGAGCTGGGCGACCTGGGGCCGATTGTGCTGGCCGACACCGTGGGCTTCATTCGCCACTTGCCCCACAAGCTGGTCGAGGCATTCCGGTCTACGCTCGAAGAGTCGAGCAACTCCGACCTGCTGCTGCACGTTATCGATGCGGCCGAGCCTGACCGGATGTTGCAGATCGAGCAGGTCATGGTGGTACTGGGCGAGATTGGTGCCCAGGACTTGCCGATCCTCGAGGTCTATAACAAACTCGATTTGCTTGAGGGTGTAGAGCCGCAGATCCAGCGCGACGAAAACGGCAGGCCCCAGCGGGTCTGGCTTTCGGCGCGGGACGGTAGCGGCCTGGAACTGCTTGAGCAGGCGATCGCAGAGTTGCTGGGTGGCGATTTGTTTGTTGGCACCTTGCGCTTGCCGCAGCGTTTTGCTCGACTGCGTGCTCAATTTTTTGAGTTGGGCGCCGTACAGAAAGAAGAACACGACGACGAAGGTGTCAGCCTGCTGGCTGTTCGTTTGCCCCGTTCGGAGCTCAATCGGCTGGTGAGTCGTGAAGGCGTTGTACCGACAGAGTTCCTCGAACAACACACTTTGCAATAAAAGCCTGAGAAAGCGGTTGTGCCGCTGTGGCAGGCATTCTGTAGCATTGGTCGGCGCGCCGTGGGTGCGTCTTTGCTTTATCAGATGGAGAGCGCTATGGCTTGGAATGAGCCGGGTGGCAACTCGAATAATCAGGATCCTTGGGGTGGTAAACGCCGCAATAATGGCGACCGCAAGGGGCCACCAGATCTCGACGAGGCCTTCCGAAAGCTGCAGGAAAGCCTGAATGGGTTGTTCGGTGGTGGAAAAAAACGTGGTGGTGACGACGGCGGTCGCACGAGCAAGGGCGGCGGCTACGGCTTGCTTGGCCTCGGCCTCGTGGCATTGGCGGCTGTCTGGCTGTACAGCGCGGTCTATGTAGTCGACGAGCAGGAGCAAGCTGTGGTGCTGCGCTTCGGCAAGTACTACGAGACGGTCGGTCCAGGCTTGAACATCTACTTCCCGCCGATCGACAAGAAGTACATGGAGAACGTCACGCGTGAGCGTGCCTACACCAAGCAGGGCCAGATGCTGACCGAAGACGAGAACATCGTCGAAGTACCGCTGACCGTGCAGTACAAGATCAGCAACCTGCAGGACTTCGTGCTTAACGTCGACCAGCCGGAAATCAGCCTGCAGCACGCGACCGAAAGCGCCCTGCGCCACGTGGTGGGTTCCACTGCGATGGACCAGGTGCTGACCGAAGGCCGTGAGCTGATGGCCAGCGAGATCAAGGAGCGCCTGCAACGGTTCCTCGATACCTATCGCACCGGTATCACCGTTACCCAGGTCAACGTACAGAGCGCAGCTGCACCGCGCGAAGTGCAGGAAGCCTTCGATGACGTGATTCGTGCCCGTGAAGACGAGCAGCGTTCGCGCAACCAGGCTGAAACCTATGCCAACGGCGTCGTGCCGGAAGCCCGTGGTCAGGCCCAGCGCATCCTTGAAGATGCCAACGGTTACCGCGACGAAGTCGTGTCCCGCGCCAAGGGTGAGGCCGACCGCTTCACCAAACTGGTGGCCGAGTACCGCAAGGCACCGGAAGTCACCCGTGAGCGTCTTTACCTGGACACCATGCAGGAAGTCTTCAGCAATACCAGCAAGGTTCTCGTGACCGGCAACAAGGGTGGGCAGAACAACCTGCTGTACCTGCCGCTGGACAAGATGATCGACGGTGGCCGTAGCGCCGGTACTACTTCGTCTTCCGCCAGTTCGACTGCCGCTGCCAATGAAGCGAGCGCCCGTGCGGCGGCTGACTTGCAGCAACAGCAAACACGTTCCAGGGAGAGTCGTTGATGAGCAATAAATCGCTGACCGCCCTGATTGTGGGCGTCGTCGTGGTCATCGCTGCCTGGAACTGCTTCTACATCGTGGCTCAGACCGAGCGTGCGGTGTTGCTGCAATTCGGGCGTGTGGTCCAGGCGGATGTCCAGCCGGGCCTGCATGTGAAAGTCCCCTACGTCAACCAGGTGCGCAAGTTCGACGCCCGCCTGATGACCTTGGATGCACCGACACAGCGCTTCCTGACCCTGGAAAAGAAAGCCGTGATGGTGGATGCCTACGCCAAGTGGCGCGTCAAGGATGCCGAGCGTTTCTATACCGCGACTTCCGGCCTCAAGCAGATTGCCGACGAGCGTCTGTCCCGTCGTCTGGAATCGGGCCTGCGTGACCAGTTTGGTAAGCGCACCCTGCACGAGGTGGTATCCGGTGAGCGTGATGCGCTGATGGCTGACATCACGCGTTCGTTGAACACCATGGCGGAAAAAGAGCTGGGTATCGAAGTGGTCGATGTCCGGGTCAAGGCCATTGACCTGCCCAAGGAAGTGAACCGCAGCGTGTTCGAGCGTATGAGCACCGAGCGTGAGCGTGAGGCTCGTGAGCACCGCGCCAAGGGTAACGAGCTGGCTGAAGGTATCCGTGCGGATGCCGACCGTCAGCGTCGTGTACTGTTGGCAGAGGCCTATCGTGAGTCTGAAGAGGCTCGCGGTGATGGTGATGCTCAAGCCGCGGCGATCTACGCCAAGGCTTACGGCCAGGACCAGGAGTTCTACGCGTTCTACCGTAGCCTGCGTGCTTACCGTGAAAGCTTTGCGAATAAAACCGACGTCATGGTGTTGGACCCAAGCAGCGATTTCTTCCGCTACCTGGAAAAGTCCAAGTAACCCGCTGACTGGTTGGTTCCACTCCGTCGGGCGGCTAAAACGCTCGGCGGGGTGATCCTTTCGGAAAACGGGTGTATGATGCGGCAGCCGGGAAATTCCCGGCTTTTTTGCGTCTGCATGTTTGATTGTTGTTGTGCGTTGCAGGCGCGACAGGTTTTTCGAGGAAAGTGCCCGACGAGGCCGGTTACAGGCCATTCGTCACGTCGCTCTTGCGCGTGGTTTATGCAGGGGCCGGGTATTTTCTGCTTCACTCAAGGCTCGCCCAAGGGCAGGCCGGGTCATAGGGGAATGGCGTAATGGCAACGGTAGACCGCTGGCTGCTGCCAGATGGCATCGAAGAAGTACTGCCACCAGAGGCTGCGCGTATTGAAGTCGCGCGCCGCCAGGTGTTGGATCTGTTCCAGAGCTGGGGTTACGAGTTTGTCGTGACTCCCCATATCGAGTACCTGGAATCCCTGCTGACCGGCGCGGGCCAGGACTTGGATCTGCGCACCTTCAAGGTCATCGACCCGCAATCGGGCCGGCAAATGGGGTTTCGTGCCGACATCACACCGCAAGTGGCGCGCATCGATGCGCATACCCTGCGCCGTGAAGGGCCGAGCCGCTTGTGCTACGCCGGCAGCGTGCTGCATGCGCAACCGCGCGCCTTGTCATCTTCCCGTAGCCCGATCCAGCTGGGCGCCGAGTTGTACGGCGATGCGAGCCCGAGCAGCGATGTCGAAGTCATCAGCCTGATGTTGGCGATGCTGCAACTGGCTGACGTGCCGGATGTGCACATGGACCTGGGGCACGTCGGTATCTACCGTGGTCTGGCCCGTGCAGCCGGTTTGTCTGGCGAAGTGGAGCAACAGCTGTTCGATGCCCTGCAACGCAAGGCCATCGATGAGGTGGTTGCCCTGACCGAAGGTGTGCCTGCCGATCTGGCTGGCATGCTGCGTGCGCTGGTGGATCTGTGTGGTGGTCGTGAAGTGCTGGCCGCCGCCCGTGATCGCCTGGCCAATGCTCCGGCCCCGGTGTTGGCGGCCCTGGACGACGTTCAGGTGATTGCCGAACAGTTGTCGGCGCGCTTCCCGCAACTGCCGTTGTATTTTGACCTGGGCGAACTGCGCGGCTACCACTACCACACCGGTGTGGTGTTCGCGGTCTTTGTTCCGGGTGTTGGCCAAGCTATCGCCCAGGGCGGTCGTTATGACGATATCGGCGCTGACTTCGGCCGTGCCCGTCCGGCAACCGGCTTTTCTACCGATTTGAAAACCCTGGTGACCCTGGGGCGTGCTGAAGTCGAGCTACCGTCTGGCGGTATCTGGATGCCAGACAGTACGGACGCGGCACTCTGGCAGCAGGTCTGCCAGTTGCGCAGCGAGGGTCAGCGTGTCGTCCAGGCCTTGCCTGGGCAGCCATTGGCCGCCGCCCGTGAAGCGGACTGCGACCGGCAATTGATTCAGCAGAACGGGCTTTGGCAAGTATCGCCACTGGCTTCTTGAGTTTTCCTGCCGGCCAACGCCGGCACCAAGTTTGCGCGAATGAGGACAAGTGTTATGGGTAAGAATGTCGTAGTCCTGGGCACCCAATGGGGTGATGAGGGCAAAGGCAAGATCGTTGATCTGCTGACCGAACATGCTGCCGCCGTAGTGCGCTACCAAGGTGGCCACAATGCTGGCCACACCCTGGTCATCGATGGCGAAAAAACCGTCTTGCACCTGATCCCGTCGGGCGTCCTGCGCGAAGGCGTGCAGTGCCTGATCGGCAATGGCGTGGTGGTTGCACCTGACGCCCTGTTGCGCGAGATCACCAAGCTGGAAGAGAAAGGCGTACCGGTGCGCGAGCGCCTGCGTATCAGCCCGTCCTGCCCGCTGATCCTGTCCTTCCACGTCGCCCTGGACCAGGCCCGTGAAAAGGCCCGTGGCGAGCTGAAGATCGGTACCACCGGTCGCGGCATCGGCCCGGCCTACGAAGACAAGGTTGCACGTCGTGGCCTGCGTGTGGGCGACTTGCTCAACATGCCGCGCTTTGAAGACAAGCTGCGTGAACTGGTGGATTACCACAACTTCATGCTGGTCGGTTACTACAAAGAGCCGGCCATTGAGTTCGACAAGACCCTGGCAGAGTGCAAAGAGTACGCTGAGCTGCTCAAGCCGCTGATGCTGGACGTGACTGCCGAGCTGCACGACCTGCGTCGCGCCGGCAAAGACATCATGTTCGAAGGCGCCCAGGGCTCGTTGCTGGACATCGACCACGGTACCTACCCGTACGTGACCAGCTCCAACACCACCGCTGGTGGCGTGGCGACCGGTTCGGGTGTTGGCCCGATGTTCCTGGACTACATCCTGGGCATCACCAAGGCCTACACCACTCGCGTAGGTTCGGGTCCATTCCCGACTGAGCTGTTTGACGACGTCGGTGCGCACCTGGCCAAGCAAGGCCACGAGTTCGGCGCGACTACCGGTCGTGCTCGTCGTTGTGGCTGGTTCGACGCCGTTATCCTGCGTCGCGCTATCGATGTGAACAGCATCTCGGGCATCTGCCTGACCAAGCTGGACGTGCTCGACGGCCTGGAAACCATCAACATCTGCGTCGGCTACAAAGATGCAGACGGTAACGATGTTGCCCCGACTGACGCCGACAGCTACGTGGGCCTGCAGCCGGTGTACGAAGAAGTGCCGGGTTGGACCGAATCGACCGTGGGTGCCAAGACCCTGGAAGAACTGCCAGCCAACGCCCGAGCCTACATCAAGCGTGTTGAAGAGCTGATCGGCGCGCCGATTGACATTATTTCGACGGGCCCGGACCGCAACGAGACCATCGTTCTGCGTCATCCGTTCGCTTAATAAGCTGTTGATGTAAAAAGCAAAGGGTCCCTTCGGGGGCCCTTTGTCGTTTCTGCCTGATGCACGGCACGACCCTTGCTATGTTTCTCTCTTTCGGGGTGCCATCAATTTAATGGCACCCGTGGTGGAGGGATTCCCGATGTCTGCCGTTCTCTCATTGTTACAAAGCCGGCTGTTGCGGCCGGTGTTCGTTACCCTTGGTATCGCTCTTTTGGTGCAAGTGCTGGTGGCGGTCGCCCTGACCCGGAGCACGGTCACGGCCCTGGAAGCCGATTTGGACAAGCGCCTGGGGGTGGACAGTCAGAAACTGTCTGGCGAGTTGAGCCAGGCGGGCAAGGAGGTTATGTCCAGCCTGGACAGCCTGTCGACCAGCACCAGCGACCGGCTGACTGCGGGGCTTTCTGCGCGTTTGAAGCAAGAACAGCAGCAACTGCGTACGACCCTGGAAAAGGACCTGAAGGACTCGGCCAATGACATGGCGCAGCTGCTGGCCTCGGTTGCACCGCGTGCTATGTGGGACAGTGATGTTCCGGCGCTGTCGGAATTCGCCCGGCGCGCCCAGCGCAATCCCAATGTGCTGTTTGTGGTGTATGACGATGCCACCGGCCAGCATTTGACGCGTTATCTGAATCGGGAAAACCCGATCAACAAGGCGCTGTTGGAGAAAGGCGAGGGTGATCGTGCACTGGATAAAGTGTTGAACGCCGCAAAAAACGACCCTTCGGTTTACTACGTCGAAGCGCCCATCAGCCCCAATGGCGTGGAGATCGGCAAGGTGCTGATGGGGGTTTCCACTGCCGCGGTAGAGGCCGACCTGGCGGCGCTGGATCAGCGTTTTGCTGCGCTGATTGCCAGTGGCGGCCAATTGGTGGGAGATAGCCTCAAGGGGGCGGCGGCGGACAGTGCGGCAGCCATGGGCGCCCGCTTGCAGTCGGCACAGGCCACGGCCACCGAAATGACCGCTAATACCTCCAGTGCCGTACAAGAGGCCGCGCAGGCGCTGCGCTGGCGCATCGGGCTGGGTTTGGCGCTGGTCGGCCTGGGCGTCCTGTTGCTGATTGCCGTAGTGCTGGGGCGGCAGGTGGTCAATCGCCTGAAGCTGCTGATCGCTGCGATGGATGACTTGGCGGCTGGCGAAGGTGACCTGACCAAGCGCGTACAGATCAACAGCCGGGATGAAATCGGCGCCATGGCCTCGGCAGTCAATCGGTTTGTGGATAAGTTGCAGCCAATCGTGCGCGAGGCGGGCGATGTGGCCCAGCGCACTGGCGTGGAAATCGGCGCGATGACCCTGCGCAATGCCGGTGCCGATGCGGCGGCGGGTTTGCAGCGCGATGAAGTCGCCGAGAGCCTGCGAGCGCTGTCGCAAATGGCCGACGAGGCCCAGGCCGAAAGCCATGCTATGCAGGCGGCGTTGCAGCAGGTGGTGGATATCCGCCAGGCGACCGATGAAAATTCGCGGACCTCGGCTGAGGTCGGCAGTCTGATCGAAGCCTTGGCAGGCCAGGTGCAGGCCGGCTCCAAGGTGATCGAGCGTCTGGCCCAGCAAAGTGAGCAGATTGAAGTGGTGCTGACGGTTATCCACGGCATTGCCGAGCAGACCAACCTGCTGGCCCTGAACGCGGCTATCGAAGCGGCGCGGGCCGGTGAGACCGGGCGTGGTTTTGCGGTGGTGGCGGACGAAGTGCGCGCGCTGGCCAGTAAAACCCAAAGCTCCACTGGCGATATCCAGGCGCATATCGTGGCCTTGCAGCAAGGCGCGCGTGAGGCGGTGGAAACCATCGGCAAGGCCGGGCGCCAGGCCAACGAGGGATTGCTGGTGCTGCGTGACAGCGTGCGTTTGCAGCAGTCGGTACAAGCCTCGGTGGAGCAGGTGCATACGGCGATTGGCCTGGCGACCCGGGCTGCCGAGCATCAGGCTCAGGGCGCGCATGCGGTGCGTGGCCGGGTCGAGGTGATCCACGCCCAGGCCGAGCGTGCGGCGCAGGCGGTGGTGGAAACCACAGCCAGTGGCAAGGTGCTGGATGGGTTGGCGGCGCAGTTGAAGGCGAGCCTGGGGCAGTTTCGGGCCTGAGGTTGGCTGCTCGGGCCTCATCGCGGGCAAGCCCGCTCCCACAGGTAATCGCGTTCCAATGTGGGAGCTGGCTTGCCTGCGATAGCGCTCTCAGCGGCTCAGATACATCCGCGTCGTGAGCAAATAGACGGGCAGCCCCGACACCACAATCAACAGCGCCGCATAAGGCGCCGCCGCCGCAAACTCCACATTCGAGGTATGCGCCCATACGGCCGTGGCCAAGGTATTCAACCCGGTGGGGCTAAGCAGCAAGGTCGCCGTCAACTCCTTCATCGCATCAAGGAGCACCAGCGCAAACGCCGCGCCCAATGCCGGAAAGATAATCGGCAGGGTTACCCGGCAAAACGCGCTGAAGGACGATGCGCCCAGCGTGCGCGCAGCCTCTTCCAGTTGCGGTGCGGCCTTGTTCAGCGCGGTGCGGATCGGCGCCTGGGCCAGTGGCAGGAACAGCAACGCATAGGCAATCAGCAGCAGCGTCGAGGTCTGATACAGCGCCGGTACGTAATGCAGGGCGAAATACACCAGAGTCAGGGCAATCACCAGGCCGGGCAGGGCGTGCAGCAGGTAGGGCAGGCGTTCGGCCCACAGCGCCAGATGGCCCTTGTAGCGCACTACCAACAGGCCTACCGGCACTGCCAGTGCCAGGCAGAGGGCGCCGCCGCCCAGGGACAGGGCCAGGGAGGACAGCAGCGCCTCGCTGATTTGCGCAACCGGGAAGGCCGCCGAAGAACCCACAGCCAGCCAGTAAGCGAGCATCCCCAATGGAATACCACTGCCGATGATCGCCAGTATCAGGCAATAAAGCTGCCCCAGTGGCGCCCATTTACCCAGACGAACCTGCTCGGCATGCCGCGCCGCGCCTTGCCCGGTGCGCACATGTCGGCCCTTGCCGCGCGCGCGCAACTCCAGCCACAGCAGGGTCAGGCACATCACCAGCAGCACCGCAGACAGCATCGCCGCGTTGGCATTGCTGAATTCCAGCTCGAACTGTTGGTAGATCGCCGTGGTGAAGGTTTGCAGGCCGATGATCGACAAGGCGCCGAACTCTACCAGCATATGCAGGGCGATCAGCAGTGCGCCGGCCAGCAGTGACGGCCACAGCAGCGGCAGGGTGATGCGAAAGAAAACGCCCCAGCGATTCAAGCCCAGTGTGCGGGCCGACTCTTCCAGGGATGGGTCCAGGTTGCGCAGGGTGGCTGCCACCGGCAGGAACACCAGGGGGTACTTGGACAGGGTCATGACCAGGATTGCGCCGCCCAGGCCCTCGAACTGGGCGCTCAGCGACACCCAGGTAAAGCTGCTGACAAACGCCGGCACGGCAAACGGCAGGCACAGAATCACCCCCCAGATCCGGCGGCCGGGCAGGTTGCTGCGCTCCAGCAGCCAGGCCAGGGACAGGCCGATCACTGCGCAGGCTGCGGTCACCCCGACCATCAGTGCCAAGGTGTTGCGCAGCAACCCGAACACGTATGGCCGCCACAGCAGATGCACGGCCTCGGCCCAGCCGGCCTGCCAGGCCTTGAGACCGACATAGGCCAAGGGCAGGAGGCTCAGGCCCACCAACAGCAGGACCGGCAGCAGTAGCCAGATTGAGGGGCGCTTGTGCCGTGGACTAAACCCTTCGCGCAAGGCGGGGGGCGATAGCGATGGGTTCATCAGTTCAGGCCAACCTCACGTTCCAGCTCCAGGGCTTCTTCGGCATTGCCCAGGTCGGCGGGAGTGATTTTCGGTGGTTGCAGCTCGCTAAATGGCTTGAGGCCACGATTGGATTCCATGCCTTTGCGCAACGGATACTCGGCGGACGTATTGGTGATCACACGCTGGCCTTCTTCGCTGGCCATAAACGCCAGCAGTTGCTGGGCTTCCTTGGGGTGCTTGCTCGATTTCAAGGCTGCCGCTGCCGAGACGGTGATCAGGCCACCGGCATCGCCATCAGTGAAGTAGTGCAGTTGCGAGTCCAGGTTGGTTTTTTCCTTTTTCAGGGCAAACCAGTAGTAGTTATTCACCAGTACCGTCGCGACTTCACCGTTTTCCACGGCCTTGAGGGCGACCATATTGTTGCTGTAGACCTTGCCGAACGCGCGCAGGCCAGTCAGCCACTCCTCTGCGGCTTCGCGACCATGCAGCTTGATGATTGCCACGGCCTGTTCCTGGAAGGCGCCGCTGGTGGGGACGAAACCGACCTTGCCTTGCCATTCGGGGCTGGCAAAATCCAGTACCGACTTGGGCAGCTCTGCTTCCTTGATCAGTTTCGGGTTGAAGGCCACGACCCGGGTGCGTGCGGTCACGCCCATCCAGGCGCCATTGGCGGCGACATATTCCTTGGGCAATACATCAAGCGTGCTGGCATCGATGGTCGCCAGCAGGCCTTGTTCGCCGAGCTTGTTCAGAGGTGGGGATTCTTCGGTGTAGATCACATCGGCAGGGGAGCGCTCGCCCTCTTCGACGACCTGGCTGGCCAACTGGTTGCTGCTGCCCTTGCGTACATTCACGTGAATGCCGGTCTTGGCTTCGAAAGCCTTGGCCAGTTCATCGCCGACTTCCTTGTGCTGGCCGTTGTACAGGGTCAACTCAACCTTGTCGGCGGCATGGGCGGTGGGCGTGAGCAGGGTCAGGCCGAGCAGAGTGATGGTCAGGCCACGCAGAAGGGATGTCTTGAGACGGGTATCGCGGATCATCATCCGGGGTTTTCCTCACTTGAGTGCAACAAATTATTGCAAGGATAAACGATAAAACTTCTCAAGTGCGGACGGGGGGCAGGAATTGCAGGCGGGCTTTTTAAACCCCGGAAACGAAAAAACCCGCTTTCGCGGGTTTGATCTGAATTTGGTGCCCAGGAGAAGACTCGAACTTCCACGACCTTGCGATCACCAGCACCTGAAGCTGGCGTGTCTACCAATTTCACCACCTGGGCATTATCAAGCAACGTTGCCGCTGTTGATGGGGCGAACTATACGGCGGGCTTTTTGATCTGTAAACCCCTGATTTGATTTTATAAATCAATTTTTGGGTTAAAAATCAAAGGCCTATAACGCAAAAACCCGCTTTCGCGGGTTTTTGTGAGACTCAAGGCCAGCCTTGAGTTTTGAATTGGTGCCCAGAAGAAGACTCGAACTTCCACGGCCTTGCGGCCACCAGCACCTGAAGCTGGCGTGTCTACCAATTTCACCATCTGGGCAGTATCTTCAACGTTGCCGTCGTCGATGGCGCGCACTATACGGAGTGACTTTTAAGCTGTAAACCCCCGTCATCAAAAAAGCCTGGGAAATTTCGCGGGCGGTCGCGCAAGGTGGTTTCTTGGGGCTATAAAACGCATTTCCTGGCTAGTTATTGCTGGAAATTTCCCGTTTCAATACGCGTATGCCAAACTAACCCACATATAGACAAGGTGAAAACTCTCTAATGGCCGATTGGCAGTCCCTCGATCCCGAGGCCGCTCGTGAAGCGGAAAAATATGAAAACCCTATTCCTAGCCGTGAACTGATCCTGGCGCATCTCGCCGATCGGGGTTCGCCTGCTAGCCGCGAGCAGCTGGTTGAAGAATTCGGTCTGACCACCGAAGACCAACTCGAAGCACTGCGCCGCCGCCTGCGTGCCATGGAGCGCGATGCACAGTTGATCTATACCCGTCGCGGCACCTACGCGCCGGTGGACAAGCTCGACCTGATCCTGGGCCGCATTGCCGGTCACCGTGATGGTTTCGGCTTCCTGATCCCTGACGATGGCAGCGATGACCTGTTCATGAGCCCGGCGCAAATGCGCCTGGTGTTCGATGGCGACCGTGCCCTGGCGCGTGTATCCGGCCTGGATCGTCGCGGCCGTCGCGAAGGCGTCATCGTCGAAGTGGTATCCCGTGCCCACGAGTCCATCGTCGGTCGTTACTTCGAAGAAGGCGGCATCGGCTTCGTGATCCCAGATAACCCGAAGGTCCAGCAGGAAGTGCTGGTGACGCCGGGTCGCAATGGCGCCGCCAAGGTCGGTCAGTTCGTCGAGGTGAAAATCACTCACTGGCCAACCCCGCGCTTCCAGCCACAGGGCGATATCGTTGAAGTGGTCGGCAATTACATGGCGCCGGGCATGGAAATCGATGTGGCGCTGCGCACCTACGATATTCCACACGTCTGGCCCGAGGCTGTGCTCAAGGAAGCCGCCAAGCTCAAGCCGGAAGTTGAAGAAAAAGACAAAGAGAAACGCATCGACCTGCGCCATCTGCCGTTCGTCACCATTGACGGCGAAGATGCCCGTGACTTCGACGATGCGGTCTACTGCGAAGCCAAGCCCGGCAAGCTGCGCCTGTTCTCCGGTGGCTGGAAGTTGTTCGTCGCGATTGCCGACGTGTCCAGCTACGTGAAGATCGGTTCGGCCCTGGATAACGAGGCCCAGGTACGCGGTAACTCCGTGTACTTCCCTGAGCGCGTGATTCCGATGCTGCCTGAGCAGTTGTCCAACGGCCTGTGCTCCCTGAACCCGAAAGTCGACCGTTTGGCCATGGTGTGCGAGATGACTATCTCGAAAACCGGCGAAATGACCGACTACCAGTTCTACGAGGCGGTGATCCACTCCCAGGCACGCCTGACGTACAACAAGGTCAGCACCATCCTGGAAGCGCCGAAGACCAGCGAAGCCAAGGCGCTGCGCAGTCAATACGCAGACGTGGTCCCGCACCTCAAGCAGCTCTATTCGCTGTACAAGGTGCTGCTGGGTGCACGCCATGTGCGTGGCGCGATCGATTTTGAAACCCAGGAAACCCGGATCATCTTCGGTTCCGAGCGAAAAATCGCCGAAATCACGCCGACTACCCGCAATGACGCGCACAAGCTGATCGAGGAATGCATGCTGGCGGCCAACGTGGCCACCGCCGAATTCCTGAAAAAACACGAAATTCCTGCGCTGTACCGGGTCCACGATGGTCCGCCACCGGAGCGCCTGGAAAAACTGCGGGCCTTCCTTGGCGAGCTTGGCCTGTCCCTGCACAAAGGCAAGGATGGCCCATCGCCGAAGGACTACCAGGCTCTGCTGGCCAGCATCAAGGACCGTCCGGATTTCCACCTGATCCAGACTGTGATGCTGCGCTCCCTCAGTCAGGCGGTGTACAGCGCCGACAACCAGGGCCACTTCGGTCTGAATTACGAAGCCTACACCCACTTCACCTCGCCAATCCGTCGCTACCCGGACCTGCTCACGCACCGCGCGATCCGCAGTGTGATCCATTCCAAGCTGAACACCCCGCACGTCAAGCGCGCCGGTGCCATGACGATTCCGAAGGCACGGATCTATCCGTACGACGAAGCGGCCCTGGAGCAACTGGGCGAGCAATGCTCCATGAGCGAGCGCCGCGCCGACGAAGCCACCCGCGACGTAGTGAACTGGCTCAAGTGCGAGTTCATGAAAGACCGCGTGGGCGAGTCCTTCCCGGGCGTGATCACCGCCGTGACCGGCTTTGGCCTGTTCGTCGAGTTGACCGATATCTATGTCGAAGGCCTGGTACATGTCACTGCCTTGCCGGGTGACTACTACCACTTCGACCCTGTGCATCACCGCCTGGCGGGCGAGCGTACCGGGCGCAGCTTCCGTTTGGGCGATACCGTCGAAGTGCGGGTTATGCGCGTTGATCTCGACGAACGCAAGATCGACTTCGAGATGGCCGAGAAAACCATCGACGCGCCTATCGGCCGTAAAAAGCGTGGTGCCGAAACAACTGCGCCAGCGAAGAAAGGTGCTCCGGCAAAGGCTGCGGTCGCAGCCGAACCGGCGGCCAAGCCTGCTCGTCGTTCGTCGAGCAAGGAAAAAGTCAGCGACGCTTATCGCCCCAGTGATGCTGCGGCGAAGAACGCGGAGCTGCGCAAGAGTCGCGAGCTGAAGCAGCAGTTGCTCAATGAGGCCAAGAGCGGTGGTAAAGCGGCGTCTGGGGGAAAGTCCCAGGGCGCCGACAAACCGTCGAGCAAACCGAGTAAACACCGTAAAGGCCCGCCCAAGGCGGGTTCGGCCCCTGCGAAAAGCGGCGGGTCGCGCAAACCTAAGGCCAAGTCATGAGTCTGGAAAAAATCTACGGCGTTCACGCCGTAGAAGCGTTGCTGCGTCACCATCCCAAGCGCGTCAAGCAAGTATGGTTGGCCGAAGGTCGCAGTGAGCCGCGCGTGCAGGCGCTGGTCGAGCTGGCCAACCAGAACAAGGTTGCCATCGGCCAGGCCGAGCGTCGCGAAATGGATGTCTGGGTCGAAGGTGTGCACCAGGGCGTGGTAGCGGACGTGAGTCCGAGCCAGGTCTGGGGCGAGGCGATGCTCGATGAGCTGCTCGATCGCACGGAAGGCGCGCCGTTGCTGCTGGTGCTCGACGGCGTGACCGATCCGCACAACCTCGGCGCCTGCTTGCGTTCGGCGGATGCTGCCGGTGCGCTGGCGGTGATTGTGCCTAAAGATAAGTCGGCTACCTTGACGCCGGTTGTGCGTAAAGTCGCCTGCGGTGCAGCGGAAGTGATTCCGCTGGTGGCCGTGACCAACCTGGCGCGCACCCTGGAAAAGCTCCAGCAGCGCGGCCTGTGGGTCGTGGGTACGGCGGGGGAGGCTGAGGTCAGCATTTATGACCAGGACCTCACGGGCCCGACCATCCTGATCATGGGGGCTGAAGGCAAGGGCATGCGCCGCCTGACCCGTGAGCATTGCGACTACCTGGTGCACTTGCCGATGGCCGGTAGCGTCAGCAGCCTCAACGTTTCAGTCGCAACGGGCGTCTGCCTGTTCGAAGCCCAGCGCCAGCGTGGCGCCAAGGCCAAGACCAAGAAGTAATCAGGCCTGACGCAGGTCCAAATGTGGGAGCGGGCTTGCTCGCGAATGCGCAGTGTCAGTCGCCATCAATGTTGGCTGGCCTAACGTATTCGCGAGCAAGCCCGCTCCCGCACTGGTTTTGCATCGCCTGAAAGGTTGTTCAAATAATCACCAATTGCCTTGCGCCCTTTCTCCCCCTTCTCTACAATTGCGCCCCTTGCCTTCCTGGCGGGTGCTTATGTGCCTCCCTTCGGCAAGATTCCTAAGTGTCATTCACTCCTTGTCTGACCGTTTTTGAGCGGCAGGCTACAACCCGTAAGGAGCATTCATGCGTCATTACGAAATCATCTTTTTGGTCCACCCGGATCAAAGCGAGCAAGTCGGCGGCATGGTTGAGCGTTACACCAAGCTGATCGAAGAAGACGGCGGCAAAATCCACCGTCTGGAAGATTGGGGCCGTCGTCAACTGGCCTACGCAATCAACAATGTTCACAAGGCTCACTACGTGATGCTGAACGTTGAGTGCACTGGCAAGGCCCTGGCCGAGCTGGAAGACAACTTCCGCTACAACGATGCAGTGATCCGTAACCTGGTCATCCGTCGCGAAGAAGCCGTTACCGGCCAATCCGAGATGCTCAAGGCTGAAGAAAACCGCAGTGAGCGCCGTGAGCGTCGCGACCGTCCTGAGCACGAAGGCGCTGAAAGCGCTGATAGTGATGACAGCGACAACAGCGATAACGCTGACGAGTAATCCACGGACCTTATTAAGGAGCCTATCAAATGGCACGTTTCTTCCGTCGTCGTAAGTTTTGCCGCTTCACCGCTGAAGAAGTGAAGGAGATCGACTACAAAGATCTCAACACTCTGAAAGCCTACGTATCCGAGACCGGCAAAATTGTTCCAAGCCGTATCACCGGTACCAAAGCTCGTTATCAGCGTCAGCTGGCCACCGCTATCAAGCGCGCCCGCTTCCTGGCCCTGCTGGCCTACACCGACAGCCACGGCCGCTGAGACCGGGCAGTCGACAAGTGGTAAGGGATTGAATGCATGCGCGCCTTAGCTGAGTTCATCATGCGCGGTCGTGTGCAGGCCACTCTGGTAGTGGCTGGATGTGCTGCATTGCCGTTGTTGTATTGGTTGGGTGCTGCCGCGGGAAGCCTTGTGCTGCTGCGGCGCGGTTTGAAGGACGCCCTGGGCGTCCTTGCCCTGGGGTTGTTGCCGGCCTTGATCTGGTGGCTGCAATTCGGTGATCCACGGGTGCTTCTGGTACTGGTGGGGTCTTCGAGCCTTGCGTTGGTTTTGCGCGCAAGTGAGTCCTGGGTCCGTACGCTGCTGGTCAGCGTGGCATTGGGAGTGGTGTATTCGGTGGTGCTTGGCGCGGCTTTCCGCCCGCAAATCGAGGCGCTGTCGCAGGAGTTGGTAAAAATCCTGCCACTGGCCCTCGGGGATCTCTACCAGCAATTGTCGGTAGATGAGCGAGCGCGCATGGCCACACTGATTGCTCCGGTTCTTACCGGCCTGATAGCGGCACTGTTGCAGATCGTCAGTGTGCTGAGCCTGATTCTTGGGCGCTACTGGCAGGCGTTGTTGTATAACCCGGGTGGTTTTGGTCGCGAGTTTCGCAGTATCAGAATCCCCGCAGGCCCAGCGATGTTGCTGCTGGCGTGCATGCTTGTAGGGCCGAACTTCGGTCCGCAAATGGCCATGTTGACGCCGTTGTGCAGCGTACCGCTGGTGATTGCCGGGCTGGCCCTGATGCACGGGCTGGTGGCGCAAAAGCGCCTGGCCAAGTTCTGGCTGGTGGGGTTGTACGTGACGCTGTTGCTGTTTATGCAACTGATCTATCCGTTACTCGTGGTCTTGGCCATTGTCGACGGCCTGATTGATTTTCGCGGTCGTCTGGCGCCGAAAGACGCCGATAACGCGAACGGTGAAGGTTAAAAGTTAGAGGATTTTCACATGCAACTGATCCTTCTGGAAAAAGTCGCCAACCTGGGCAACCTGGGCGACAAAGTAAACGTTAAGGCCGGCTACGGTCGTAACTACCTGCTGCCATACGGCAAAGCCACCGCTGCAACCGCTGCCAACCTGGCCGCGTTTGAAGAGCGTCGCGCTGAGCTGGAAAAAGCTGCAGCAGACAAGAAAGCTTCGGCTGAAACCCGTGCTGCCCAACTGGCCGAGCTGGAAGTGACTATCACTGCCACTGCTGGCGACGAAGGCAAGCTGTTCGGTTCGATCGGTACTCACGACATCGCT
Organism: Pseudomonas fluorescens; assembly: GCF_000730425.1. Taxonomy (NCBI): domain Bacteria; kingdom Pseudomonadati; phylum Pseudomonadota; class Gammaproteobacteria; order Pseudomonadales; family Pseudomonadaceae; genus Pseudomonas; species Pseudomonas fluorescens. The sequence continues at coordinate 4,552,676 of NZ_CP008896.1, forward strand.
GACGCACTGACCGCCTCCGGCGTTGAAGTGCAGAAGAGCGAAGTTCGTCTGCCGAACGGCACCATCCGCAACGTAGGCGAATTCGACGTAGCCGTGCACCTGCACGCTGAAGTTGAAGCCACCGTACGCGTTGTCGTGGTAGCAGCTTAAAGCACCTAACTGACTGGCACCGCGCGTGTCAGGCAGTTAACATCGGGCACGATCCTGTTTACAGGTCGTGCCTTTTGTTTTTCTACACCCCCCTAATTCCAAGTGGCCATGAACGATATTTCAGCTCCCGAGCAATACGATCTGCAAACCGCTGCCCTGAAGGTGCCGCCGCATTCCATCGAGGCCGAACAGGCCGTGCTCGGTGGCTTGATGCTGGACAACAACGCCTGGGAACGTGTGCTCGATCAAGTCTCGGATGGTGATTTCTATCGGCATGACCACCGCCTGATCTTTCGCGCCATTGCCAAGCTGGCCGACCTTAACTCCCCCATCGATGTCGTGACCCTTGCCGAGCAATTGGACAAGGAAGGTCAGACTTCGCAGGTGGGGGGGCTCGGTTACCTGGGAGAGCTGGCGAAAAACACGCCTTCCGTCGCTAACATCAAGGCGTACGCGCAGATCGTCCGTGCACGGGCAACCTTGCGGCAGCTGATTGGTATCGCCACGGAAATCGCCGATAGCGCCTTCAACCCCGAAGGCCGCACGGCGGAAGAAATCCTTGATGAGGCCGAGCGGCAGATCTTCCAGATCGCCGAAGCGCGGCCCAAGACCGGCGGCCCGGTCAGTGTCAACGACCTGTTGACCAAGGCTATCGACCGCATCGACACGCTGTTTAACACCGACAACGCCATCACCGGCCTGTCCACTGGCTACACCGACCTCGACGGCATGACCAGCGGCCTGCAACCGGCTGACTTGATTATCGTCGCTGGTCGTCCGTCCATGGGTAAGACCACCTTCGCCATGAACCTGGTGGAGAACGCGGTGCTGCGTAGTGAGAAGGCGGTACTGGTCTATTCCCTGGAGATGCCAGGTGAATCGCTGATCATGCGTATGCTCTCGTCCCTGGGGCGGATCGACCAGACCAAGGTGCGGGCCGGCCGCCTGGAAGACGACGATTGGCCGCGCCTGACCTCGGCGGTCAACCTGCTCAACGACCGTAAGCTGTTCATCGATGACACCGCAGGTATCAGCCCCTCGGAAATGCGCGCCCGAACCCGTCGCCTGGTGCGTGAACACGGTGACGTCGGCCTGATCATGATCGACTACCTGCAATTGATGCAGATCCCTGGTTCCGGCGGTGATAACCGGACCAACGAGATTTCCGAAATCTCGCGCTCCCTCAAGGCCCTGGCCAAGGAATTCAACTGCCCGGTGGTTGCGCTGTCGCAGCTCAACCGTTCCTTGGAGCAGCGTCCGAATAAACGCCCGATCAACTCCGACTTGCGGGAATCCGGAGCGATCGAGCAGGATGCTGATGTGATCATGTTTGTTTACCGGGACGAGGTCTATCACCCGGAGACCGAACACAAAGGCATTGCCGAGATCATTATCGGCAAGCAGCGGAACGGGCCCATCGGCACCACGCGCCTGGCGTTTATCGGTAAATACACACGTTTCGAAAACCTCGCGCCGGGCAGCTATAACTTCGAGGACGAGTAACCTTGTGGGAGCGGGCTTGCCCGCGAATGCGGTATCACATTCCCCCTTTTGCTGAATGACACACTGCTTTCGCGAGCAAGCCCGCTCCCACATTAATTCCGACCATAGCCGTCGGAATTGGTCAAAATTTGTGCTATATTCCGCGCCCGCGATTTTTCATCTCAACACCGGTCACCGTCATGCAAACAGCCAAGCCGTTATTTGACTATCCCAAGTACTGGGCCGAATGTTTCGGTCCTGCGCCATTCCTGCCCATGAGCAGGGAGGAGATGGATCAGCTTGGCTGGGATTCATGCGACATCATCATCGTCACGGGTGATGCCTACGTTGACCATCCGTCGTTCGGCATGGCGATCATCGGCCGGCTGCTGGAGTCCCAGGGCTTTCGCGTCGGGATCATTGCCCAGCCGAACTGGCAGTCCAAAGACGACTTCATGAAGCTTGGCGAACCGAACCTGTTCTTCGGCGTCGCGGCCGGCAACATGGACTCGATGATCAACCGCTACACCGCTGACAAAAAAATCCGTTCCGACGACGCCTACACCCCTGGCGGCATGGCCGGCAAACGCCCGGACCGTGCGAGCCTGGTGTACAGCCAGCGCTGCAAGGAAGCCTACAAGAACGTGCCGATCGTGCTTGGCGGTATCGAGGCTTCCCTGCGCCGTATCGCCCACTACGACTACTGGCAGGACCGGGTGCGCAATTCGATCCTGATCGACGCCACCGCCGATATCCTGCTGTACGGCAACGCCGAGCGGGCGATTGTCGAAGTCGCCCAGCGCCTGTCGTGGGGCCACAAGATCGAAGACATCACCGACGTGCGCGGCACGGCGTTCATTCGCCGTGACACACCCGCCGGCTGGTACGAAGTGGACTCCACCCGTATCGACCGCCCGGGCAAGATCGATAAGATCATCAACCCATACGTGAATACCCAGGACACCCAGGCCTGCGCCATCGAGCAAGAGAAAGGCCCGGTTGATGACCCGCAAGAAGCCAAGGTCGTACAGATCCTTGCCAGCCCGCGCATGACCCGCGACAAGACCGTGATCCGCCTGCCATCGGTGGAAAAGGTTCGTGGCGACGCCGTGCTGTATGCCCACGCCAACCGCGTGCTGCACCTGGAAACCAACCCCGGCAACGCCCGCGCCCTGGTGCAGAAGCATGGCGAAGTGGACGTGTGGTTCAACCCGCCGCCCATTCCCATGACTACCGAAGAAATGGACTACGTGTTTGGCATGCCTTACGCACGTGTTCCCCATCCTGTGTATGGCAAGGAGAAGATCCCGGCCTACGACATGATCCGCTTCTCGGTGAACATCATGCGTGGCTGCTTCGGCGGCTGTACCTTCTGCTCGATCACCGAGCACGAAGGCCGGATCATCCAGAACCGTTCCGAAGAGTCGATCATTCGCGAGATCGAAGAGATCCGCGACAAGGTCCCGGGCTTTACCGGCGTGATCTCTGACCTCGGCGGCCCGACCGCGAACATGTACCGCATCGCCTGCAAGAGCCCGGAAATCGAATCTGCGTGCCGCAAGCCATCGTGCGTGTTTCCCGGTATCTGCCCGAACCTGAACACCGACCACTCGTCGTTGATCCAGCTGTATCGCAGCGCCCGTGCGTTGCCGGGTGTGAAGAAGATTTTGATTGCTTCCGGCCTGCGCTATGACCTGGCCGTCGAGTCGCCGGAGTACGTCAAGGAGCTGGTGACCCACCACGTCGGTGGCTACCTGAAGATCGCCCCGGAACACACCGAGGAAGGTCCGCTCAACCAGATGATGAAGCCGGGCATCGGCAGCTATGACAAGTTCAAGCGCATGTTCGAGAAGTACACCAAGGAAGCGGGCAAGGAGCAGTACCTGATCCCGTACTTCATCGCCGCCCACCCAGGCACCACCGATGAAGACATGATGAACCTGGCCCTGTGGCTCAAGGGCAATGGATTCCGTGCCGACCAGGTGCAGGCGTTCTACCCCTCGCCAATGGCCACCGCCACCGCGATGTACCACTCGGGCAAGAACCCGCTGCGCAAGGTCACCTACAAGAGCGACGCGGTGACCATCGTCAAGAGCGAAGACCAGCGTCGCCTGCACAAGGCCTTCCTGCGCTACCACGACCCGAAAGGCTGGCCGATGCTGCGTGAGGCATTGACCCGCATGGGCCGCGCCGACCTGATCGGGTCGGGCAAGGACCAGTTGATCCCGCTGCACCAGCCGTCCACTGACAGCTACCAGAGCGCCCGTCGCAAGAACTCGACGCCGGCGGGCAGCCATAAGGTCGCCAAGGAAACCACCACCAGGATCCTCACCCAGCATACCGGCCTGCCACCCCGTGGCAGCGACGGCAGCAACCCGTGGGACAAGCGCGAACAAGCCAAGGCCGCGGCCCAGGCGCGTAACAAGCAGGCTGCCAAGGAACGCAGCGATGCGGCCAAGGGCAAGGGCGGCAAGCCTGCGCGCAAGCCGGTGGTACCGCGTTGATCGTGGCCTGAATATGCAAAACGCCAGCCTCGTGCTGGCGTTTTGCTTTCAATGCGGTGGTTGGCCTGTTTGTTAAGGTGGCGCGGACTCGGACGCTATCGCCGGCAAGCCGGCTCCTACAGGGGAATGCATGTTCATTGTAGGAGCCGGCTTGCCACAAATATGTGCAACGCTTGCACCATCGTGCCCACGCCAGCGCCGTTTTGGTGCTGTACTGCACCGGGCCCCACGATAAAGCGCAATGGCCGCCGCTCTGGCATAAGTCTTGCGCGCATCAAGCCCATGCCCTGGCTCGCAGGAGGCCGCCGTGTCGATTCATGTCGCGTTGCACCACGTTACGCATTACCGCTACGACCGCGCTGTCGAACTCGGCCCGCAGATTGTGCGGTTGCGCCCGGCGGCCCATAGCCGCACGCGGATTCTGTCCTACGCGCTGAAAGTGCTGCCCGAGCAGCATTTCATCAACTGGCAGCAGGACCCCCAGGGCAATTACCTGGCGCGGTTGGTATTCCCGGAAAAGACCGACGAGCTGCGCATCGAAGTCGACCTGGTCGCCGAGATGGCCGTATTCAATCCGTTCGACTTTTTCCTCGAACCCTACGCCGAAAAAATCCCTTTCAGCTACGCCGCCGATGAGCAGCGCGAGCTGGCGCCGTACCTGGAAACCCTGCCGCTGACGCCAAAGTTCGCCGCGTACCTGGCCGGTATTGACCGCACGCCATTGCCGGCCGTGGACTTTCTGGTGAGCCTCAACCAGCGTCTGGCTGCCGATATCGGCTACCTGATCCGCATGGAGCCCGGTGTACAAACCCCGGAGTTCACCCTGGAAAACGCCTGCGGCTCATGCCGCGACTCAGCCTGGTTGCTGGTGCAGACCCTGCGCAACCTGGGGCTGGCAGCACGTTTCGTGTCTGGTTACCTGATTCAACTCACCGCCGACGTCAAAGCCCTTGATGGCCCCTCCGGCACCGAAGTGGACTTCACCGACCTGCACGCCTGGTGCGAGGTGTACTTGCCCGGCGCCGGCTGGATCGGCCTGGATGCCACCTCTGGCCTGTTTGCCGGTGAAGGCCATATCCCGTTGGCCTGTAGTCCCGATCCATCGTCCGCCGCCCCGATCAGCGGCCTGGTGGAACCGTGCGAGTGCGAATTTACCCACGAAATGTCGGTGGAGCGCATCTGGGAAGCACCGCGTGTCACCAAGCCCTATACCGAAGAACAATGGCTGGCGATCCAGGCGCTGGGCCGGCAGATCGATGGTGACCTGCTCAAGGACGATGTGCGCCTGACCATGGGCGGCGAGCCGACCTTTGTCTCTATCGACGACCCTGACGGCGCCGAGTGGAACACCGCAGCCCTCGGCCCGGACAAGCGCCGACTGTCTGCCGAGCTGTTCCGGCGTATGCGCAAGCACTATGCGCCCAAGGGCCTGGTGCACTTCGGCCAGGGCAAGTGGTATCCCGGCGAGCAACTGCCGCGCTGGTCCCTCAACTGCCACTGGCGCCGGGATGGGGTGCCGGTCTGGCACAACGACGCGTTGATTGCCGACGAGCAGCAAGACTACGGCGCAGATGAGGTGATGGCCGGGCGCTTCCTGGCGAGCATCGCCGAGCGCCTCAAATTGCCGGCGCGCTTTGTATTCCCGGCCTTTGAGGACAATTTCTATTACCTGTGGCGCGAAGGCGCCCTGGCGCAGAATGTCAGCGCCCAGGATTCACGCCTGGACGATGAACTGGAGCGCGAGCGCCTGCGCAAGGTGTTCAGTCAGGGCCTGGATAAAGTCATCGGCCATGTGCTGCCCCTGGCGCGCACGGCGGCCAATGACCGTTGGCAGAGTGGCCGGTGGTACCTGCGCGACACCCATTGCCGGTTGGTGCCTGGTGACTCACCGCTGGGCTATCGCTTGCCCCTGGCCTCGCAGCCGTGGGTGACGGCGGCAGATTATCCCTTTGTTCATCCGACAGACCCCAATCAGGACTTGCCGGAGCTTCCCTCCACTGCGTCAACGCCTGGCGAGCCCGCCCTCATCGACGAGCGCGTGCCCGGGATCGACGAGTCCGCCGACTGGCTGACCCGCACCGCCCTGTGCGCCGAAGCGCGGGGAGGGCGGCTCTACGTGTTCATGCCGCCCCTGGAGCGGGTCGAGGATTACCTGCAATTGGTGGCCGCCATCGAGGCCACTGCCCAGGAACTGCATTGCCCGGTGTTGCTGGAAGGCTACGAGCCTGCGAGTGATCCGCGCCTGAGCAACTTCCGGGTGACGCCAGACCCAGGTGTGATCGAAGTCAACGTGCAGCCATCGGCGACCTGGGATGAATTGGTGGAGCGCACCGAGTTCCTCTATGAAGAGGCCAGGCAAACCCGCCTGACCACCGAAAAATTCATGATCGACGGGCGCCACACCGGCACCGGCGGCGGTAACCACTTTGTGCTGGGTGGGGCCACGCCCAAGGACTCGCCGTTCCTGCGCCGCCCGGACCTGCTGCGCAGCCTGATCAGCTACTGGCATAACCACCCGTCCTTGTCGTACCTGTTTTCCGGGCTGTTTATCGGGCCGACCTCCCAGGCACCGCGGGTGGATGAGGCGCGCAACGATGCGCTGTATGAGCTGGAAATCGCCTTCGCGCAGATGCCTGCGCCGGGCGAAGAATGCCCGCCGTGGCGGGTGGACCGCTTGCTGCGCAACCTGCTGATCGACGTCACCGGCAACACCCATCGCGCCGAGTTCTGTATCGACAAACTCTACTCCCCCGACGGTGCCACTGGCCGCCTGGGCCTGCTGGAGTTGCGGGCCTTTGAAATGCCGCCCCACGCACGCATGAGCCTGACCCAGCAGTTGCTGTTGCGGGCCCTGGTGGCACGCTTCTGGCGTGAGCCCTACGCGCCGCCAAAGCTGGCGCGCTGGGGCACGGAGCTGCATGACCGGTTCCTGCTGCCGCATTTTATCGAGCAGGACTTTGCCGACGTGATCGTCGAACTCAACGCGGCCGGCTACCCGCTGCGCGCCGAATGGTTTGCCGCACACCTGGAGTTCCGTTTTCCCAAGGTCGGCGACTATGCCGTCAGCGGTATCGAACTGGAACTGCGCCAGGCCCTGGAGCCCTGGCATGTGCTGGGCGAGGAGGGGGCGGCGGGCGGTACGGTGCGCTATGTGGACTCATCCCTTGAGCGCTTGCAGGTCAAACTCAACGGCCTGGCGCCGCAGCGCTATATGCTGACCTGCAACGGCGTGGCCGTGCCGCTGCACGCCACCGGCCGGGTGGGTGAGTTCGTCGCGGGCGTGCGCTATCGCGCCTGGCAACCGGCCAACTGCTTGCAGCCGACCATTCCCGTGCATGCACCGTTGGTATTCGATCTGCTGGATACCTGGATGCAGCGTTCCCTGGGCGGTTGCCAGTACCACGTGGCCCATCCGGGTGGACGCAATTACGACTGCTTGCCGGTGAATGCCAACGAAGCGGAAAGCCGGCGCATGGCGCGCTTCTTCCGCCTGGGCCACAGCCCTGGGAAACTGCCGGTGCCGACGGTGGTCGTGAGCGATGAGTTGCCAATGACCCTGGATCTGCGGCGCTTCCCCCATAAAAATGACGCAGCCCAGCCCTAATGTAGAGGCCGGCAAGCCAGCGCCTACAGTAGATTTGCAGTGTTTGTGAGTTAATCTGACTTCCCTTGCCCCTGCCGAGCGTTCCATGTCCGACTTGCTCGACCGTTACCCGCTGACTGCGGGTACTTATCACGAACTGCTGGATGACAGCGGCGCCGTGCGCGCTCATTGGCAGCGCCTGCTCGACCATCTGCAACGCAGCACACCGGCGCAACTGGCCCAGCGCCAGGCGTTGCTGACCCGGCAGATGCAGGAAAACGGCGTGACCTACAACGTTTACGCCGACCCCAAGGGTGCCGACCGTCCCTGGGAGCTGGACTTGCTGCCCCACGTATTGGCGGCGGATGAGTGGGCGCATTTGTCGGCGGGTATCGCCCAGCGTGCACGGTTGCTCAATGCCGTGCTGGCCGACCTGTATGGCCCGCAACGCCTGATTGCCGAAGGCTTGCTGCCGGCAGAGCTGGTGTTTGGCCATAACAACTTCCTCTGGCCGTGCCAGGGCATCCAGCCGCCCGATGGGGTGTTCCTGCACCTGTACGCGGTGGACCTGGCGCGCACCCCGGATGGCCGCTGGTGGGTCACGGCGGACCGCACCCAGGCGCCGTCCGGGGCCGGTTATGCCCTGGAAAACCGTACCATCGTCTCCCGTGCCTTCCCGGATTTGTATCGTGACCTGCAGGTACAGCACCTCACCGGTTTCTTCCGCACCCTGCAGGAAACCCTGGCCCGTCAGGCACCCGGCGATGACCAGCCGCCGCTGATCGTGCTGCTGACGCCGGGACGGTTCAATGAAAGCTATTTCGAACACCTGTACCTTGCCCGCCAGCTCGGCTACCCATTGGTAGAAGGCGGCGACCTGACCGTGCGCGACAGCACCGTGTACCTCAAGACCCTCAGCGGCCTGCGTCGTGTACACGCGATCATGCGGCGGCTGGACGATGATTTTTGCGACCCCCTGGAGCTGCGCACTGACTCGGCCCTGGGCGTGCCCGGCCTGCTGGACGCAGTGCGTCAGGGCAATGTGCTGGTGGCCAACGCCCTGGGTGCCGGCGTGCTGGAGTCCCCCGGATTGCTGGGTTTTTTGCCGCGGATCAATCAGTTTCTGTTTGGCGAAGAGCTGATCCTGCCGTCCATCGCCACCTGGTGGTGCGGCGAAGCGCCGGTGCTGGCCGACGCCCTGGAGAAACTGCCGGAATTGTTGATCAAACCGGCCTTCCCGTCGCAAAGTTTTGCCCCGGTGTTTGGCCGCGACCTGGACGACGCACAGCGCCAGGCCCTGGCCGAGCGCATGCAGGCGCGCCCATATGCCTACGTGGCCCAGGAGTTGGCGCAACTGTCCCAGGCGCCGGTGTGGCATACGGTGGATGACCATCTGCAACATCGCGCCATCGGCATGCGTGTGTACGCGGTGGCTGGCGACGATGGCTACCGGGTGCTGCCCGGTGGCCTGACCCGTGTGGCTGCGCAGGCCGACGCTGAAGTGGTGTCGATGCAGCGCGGCGGGGCGAGCAAGGACACCTGGGTGCTGGGCGAGCGAGCCCCCGGTGGCGAGCAATGGCGCGCGCAAAGGGTGATCGGCACCCATGACCTGGTGCGTCGCGATCCATACCTGCCTTCGCGGGTGGTAGAAAACCTGTTCTGGTTCGGCCGTTACTGCGAGCGCTGTGATGACAGTGCGCGCTGGCTGCGCATCGTGCTCGCCCGTTATGTCGACGGCGACGACCCCCTGGCCTTGCAGGCTGCCGTGGAGCTTGGGGAAAGCCTGCGCCTGCTGCCGGAGGAGGGCGAGTTGCCCGAGCGCCTGCTGCAAGCCCTGCTCGGTGAGGACTGGCCGTCGAGCCTGCGTGCCAACCTGCAACGTTTGCAGTGGGCGGCATCCCAAGTGCGCGGCAAGCTTTCCCGGGAGAATTGGCAAGCCCTGGTGGAGTTGCAGCGTGAGGCCATGGAGCTGGAAAGCGAGGCGCCGGATTTCGGCGAGTTGCTGGACTTTCTCAACCGCCTGGTGATGTCCCTGGCGGCCCTGTCCGGCTTTGCCCTCGACGACATGACCCGCGACGAAGGCTGGCGCTTCTTGATGATGGGCCGGCGCATCGAGCGCCTGCAGTTTCTCAGCAGCAGCCTGGCGGCCTTCCTGCGCGGGGTCGCGGTGTTCGACCAGGCCGGGCTGGAGTGGCTGCTGGAGCTGGGCAACAGCAGCATCACCTATCGGTCGCGCTACCTGGCGGTGCCGCAGTTGATTCCGGTGCTGGACCTGTTGCTGCTGGATGAGCAGAACCCTCACGCCGTGGTGTTCCAGCTCAAGCTGGTGAGCCGTACCTTGCGCCGGCTCAACGATGACTTCGGCGTACCCCGGGAGACCGGGCTGGCACCGCTGGTGGAGCGCCTGGCGCGTTTTGACCTGGGTTGCCTGGAGAATCCGTTGTTTGGCGACGCCAGCGTGCGCGCGGCCCTCGATGGCCTGGCGGACCTGTTGCAGGCGGTGGCCGATGAAAGCGGGCAAGTCTCCGATCGCCTGGCCCTGCGCCATTTTGCCCATGTGGATGATGTCAGCCAGCAAACGGTGTCGGTGTGATGAGCGCGCGTTACCAGATTTTCCACGATACCCATTACCACTACGACAGTCCGGTGTCCCTGGCCCAGCAGCTGGCGCACTTGTGGCCGCGCCCGTGTGCCTGGCAGCGCTGCACCTCGCGGCAATTGCAGATCAGCCCCGAGCCGACGGCACGTCGCGATGAGCTGGATGTATTCGGCAACCCGATCACCCGGCTGGCATTCGAGCGGCCCCACGATGAGTTGCTGGTCAACGCCGGCTTGACCGTGGAAGTGCTGGCCCGGCCTGTGCTGGACTTCAGTCAGTCACCGCCCTGGGACCAGACCCGCAACAGCCTCACCTATAGTGGCCTGCCGTTGTCGTTGGAGGCCATCGAGGCGTGCCGCTATCGTTTCGAATCGCCCTACGTGCATTTGAAGAAAAACTTCGTCGACTTCTCCGAGAGCTGCTTTGCGGCCGGCCGTCCTCTGTTGTTGGGCGTGCAGGCATTGATGGAGAAGATTTTCAGCGAGTTCACCTTCGATGCCGAAGCCACCCAGGTCGCCACGCCACTGGTGGAGGTGCTGGAGCGCCGACGGGGGGTATGCCAGGACTTTGCCCACCTGATGCTCGCCTGCCTGCGCTCACGGGGCCTGGCGGCGCGTTACGTCAGTGGTTACCTGCTGACCCAGCCGCCGCCCGGCCAGCCACGGCTGATCGGCGCCGACGCGTCGCACGCATGGGTGTCGGTATTTTGCCCGCTGTCGGGTTGGGTGGATTTTGATCCGACGAACAACGTGCAGCCGGCACTGGAGCACATCACCCTGGCCTGGGGCCGGGATTTTTCCGATGTGTCGCCGTTGCGTGGGGTGATCCTGGGGGGCGGGAGCCATGACCCGGAAGTGCGGGTAACGGTCATGCCGCTGATGTAGGCGCTGTAGAAGCCCGCTTGCCGGCGATAGCGAGTTGCCTGTTGGCGCATCATCGGCTGATGCGCCGCCATCGCTGGCAAGCCGGCTCCTACACGAACCTGTGTCTATGCTCAGGCGTCTTTCGCAGTCTCGGTGTCATCAGCCGCCACTTCACCTTCGGCATCCGGGTTCAGTGCGCCTGCTTCTTCGTCGGCTGCGGCTTTCTTGCGTTGCAGCTTTTCCTCTTTCTTCTGTTCCTTGGCCAAGTCTCTCTGACGTTTGGCGAAGGAGTAGTTGGGTTTTGCCATGGGCGATCCTCTGGGGTCGAAGGTGAGGTTGAGCGGCGGGTATTCTGCCTTTAAACGTGCCCCAAGGGTTAATCGGGTTTCAGAATCGCCTCTCCAGGTTAAACGTTAGTCGACATTAACCGTTTCGTAAGTACCGCTGGCGCCACAGGCGTAAGCGGCGAGCAAGCTGCGCAACAGGCTGTTGAGGTGCATGGCTCGGACTCCAGGAAAGTAAAGACGAGCCGATCATAGGCCGCGTGCGGCACTTTGGCTGGTTGATTCTGTCGATCAGTCTGATAGCCTAAAGTTGTATACAATTTGTTGATTCAGATCATTGGAACATCTGCCTGCCTCAGGCACCCTTGTCGCACATGCGTTTTTTAAACCCTGCCTTGGAGATTCACATGTTTGCCAAAATCGTTGCTGTTTCCCTGCTGACTCTGGCCAGCGGCCAGTTGCTTGCTGCAGAGTGCAAGGTCACCGTCGACTCCACTGACCAGATGTCCTTCGACACCAAGGCCATTGAAATCGACAAGAGCTGCAAGACGTTCACCGTTGAACTGAAACACTCCGGCAAGCTGCCAAAGAACGTCATGGGCCATAACTGGGTGCTGACCACTGCTGCCGACATGCAGCCGGTTGCAACCGATGGCATGGCCGCCGGCATCGACAACAACTATCTGAAAAAAGACGACACGCGCATCATCGCCCATACCAAAATTATTGGTGCTGGCGAGACTGATTCGGTGACTTTCGATGTGTCCAAGCTGACTGCTGGCACCGACTACATGTTCTTCTGCTCGTTCCCAGGCCACATCTCGATGATGAAAGGCACTGTGACCCTGAAGTAAGGCTCGAACCGCGTTATCGTTCATCGCCGGCAAGCCAGCTCCTACAGGGGAACGCATTCCAAATGCAGGAGCCGGCTTGCCGGCGATGGCGGTCCAGAACTCTTTACATCTCAAGGCGCAAACGGCATCACCCGTTTGTGCTCCGTCTTGCGATAGGTATCGCAGATAATCCTGAACGCTTCCTCGCGCACCGGCTCGCCGTGCAGGAACGCATCGATCTCGGTATAGGTCACGCCATGGGACGCTTCATCCGGCTTGCCCGGTGACAGGTCTTCCAGGTCGGCCGTGGGGATCTTCTCCACCAGCGACTCCGGCGCACCAAAGTGCCGTGCAATTGCCCGCACCTGGTTTTTCACCAGCCCGCTCAGCGGTGCCAGATCGCAGGCGCCATCACCGAACTTGGTGAAAAAACCCATCACGGCTTCTGCCGCATGGTCCGTCCCGAGCACCAGGCCACTTGCCGCGCCGGCGATGGTGTATTGCGCCACCATGCGCATCCGCGCCTTGGTATTGCCCAGCACAAAGTCACGGGACACCGCAGCCTTGCCTTCGAAGGCCGCCACTTCATTGGCCAGGGCCTTGACCGCCGGGCCGATATTGACCGTGTGGCGCTCGTCGGGGTTGATAAAGTCCACGCTGGCCTGGGCGTCGTGTTCGTCGAACTGGGTCTCGTAAGGCAGGCGCACGGCAATGAAACGGTAAGCCTCATCGCCCTTGATGGCGCGCAGTTCTTTCATCGCCCGTTGGGCCAAAAGGCCTGCGGTCAGGGAGTCGACACCGCCGCTGATGCCCAGCACCAGGGTCTTGAGCCCCGAATTGAGCAGGCAGTCCTGGATAAAGGTAATTCGCCGGGCGACTTCCGCCTCAAGGGCGGCGTGGTCCTGGAACGGCGGTTGGACCTTGAGCTGTTGGGCAATCTCACGCTGTACGGCTTGCATGATTCACTCCTCGCTAGAGATGGCAGGTACTTTGAAAACGTGGCGCAAATAGGCGACGAAGTTCGGATCCGTGCAGTGGGTCTTGCCCGCTTCATCAGAGATCTTCGCCACGGGCTGGCCATTGCAGGCGGTCATTTTAAGCACGATGCTCATGGGTTCTACACCTGGAATGTCACAGGTCAGGTTGGTGCCGATGCCAAAACTGACATTGATCCGACCGCGCAGCGCCCGGAAAATCTCCAGGGCCTTGGGCAGCGTCAGGCTGTCGGAGAACACCAGGGTCTTGCTCATCGGCTCAATGCCCAGCTTGTGGTAATGGGCAATGGCTTTTTCGGCCCACTGCACCGGGTCGCCGGAGTCATGGCGCAGGCCGTCGAACAGTTTGGCGAAGTACAGATCGAAATCGCTGAGGAAGGCATCGGTGGTGATGCAATCGGTCAGGGCGATGCCCAGCAGGCCACGGTACTCGCGAACCCAGCAATCGAGGGCGGCGATCTGGCTGTCGATCAGCCGCGGGCCCAGTTGCTGGTGGGCCATGATCCATTCATGGGCCATGGTGCCCAGAGGCTTCATGTCCAGCTCGCGGGCCAGATGCACGTTGCTGGTGCCGACGAAACGGCCGGGGAAGTCGTGCTTGAGCACATTCACCACTTCCTCCTGCACGCGGTAGGAGAAGCGCCGACGGGTGCCGAAGTCCGCCACCTGCAACTCGGCCAGCTCATCGCTGCCGGCATTGGCGCTCAGCCAGTCGAACTTGCGATACAACTGCTCACGGGCCTGTTCCAGGATGATGGTCTGGTAGCGATAGCGGTTGCGCACTTCACTGACGATGGCCAGCAGCGGCACTTCAAACAGGATCACATGCAGCCAGGGGCCGCGCAGGCGGATAAACAATTCGCCGTTCTCGATCCCGGTCTGCACATAGCGCAGGTTGAAACGGAACAAGCCGAGGAAGCGCAGGAAATCCGGCTTCATAAAGCTGATACGTTCCAGGAAGCCCAACTGGTCGGGGCTCAGGCTCAACTCGGCCAGGCGCTCGATCTGGTAGCGGATTTCTGCCAGGTAGGGGCGCAGGTCCTCGCTGTTACGGCAACGGAACTCCCATTCAACTTCCACGTTGGGGTAGTTGTGCAGCACCGCCTGCATCATGGTCAGCTTGTAGAAGTCGGTGTCGAGCAGGTTCTGCACGATGCGATCGGCAAACACGCTCTCGCTCATAACGGGAATCTCCAAACAAGAATGGCGCTAGTGGCGCATAGACCTGTGTTGTTTTGCCAGAGGTTTTTTTGTTAAGGCGCACTGGCGCCATCGCTGGCTTGCCAGCGATGGCGGTATCCCTGGTGCTAGACAACCTGCTCCATCATCCACTTCACAAAATCCCGCACCTTGGGCACCTCCGCCGCATGCTCCGGGTAGGCCAGGTAATACGCATCCTGGCTGGGCATCCCATGTTGCCAGGGGATCACCAACTTGCCGTCGGCCAGTTCCTCCTCCACCAGAAAGCGCGGCAAAAGCGCCACCCCGCAACCCACCTGCGCGGCGCGGATGCACATATAGAACGTGTCAAATCGCGGCCCGTGATAGCTGTGCTCGGTCTGGTAACCGAGGCTGGCGAACCAGTCGTGCCAGCCCTGGGGGCGCGAGGCATTTTGCAGCAGCACCAGTTCGCTCAGTTGTGTGGGGTCGCGCAAGGGCTGGGCCGGCAGGCTCTCGGGTGCGCACACTGGCACCAGTTCTTCGCTGAACAGCTTGAGGCTTTCGGTGCCCGGCCTGGAGCCGGCACCGAAGTAGAAAGCCAGGTCGGCCTTGCCTTGCAGCAACTCGTCCGGGGACTGCTCGTTGCACAGGTCCAGGTGGATCTGCGGGTGGCGCAGGCGCCAGCCCTTGAGCCGTGGCACCAACCAGCGCGCACCGAAGGTGTAGGGCGTGGATACCCGCAGTACCTCGGTCTCGCCGCCGTAGGAGCGCAGGTAATGGGTCGACATCTCCACCTGGCTGAGGATCTTGCGCACTTGCACCAGGTACAGATCGCCCGCCGGAGTCATCTGCAAACGGCGACGTACCCGGCGAAACAGCAGGTGCTGCAGCAACTCCTCCAATTGCGCGACCTGTTTGCTGACGGCGCTCTGGGTGAGGTTCAGCTCTGCGGCGGCGCGGGTGAAGCTCAGATGGCGGGTCACGGCCTCGAAGCACTGCAGGGCGGTGATCGAAGGCAAATGTCTTTTATTGAGCACGGCACGCCTCTTTTTTTGTTTTGCATGAATAAACGGAATGATATCTCGCCTAAACGTCGTTTGTTGGCAAGTCCTGGGCCGGCTACAAATAAGGCCTGGATCGTCGTGCGGGCCGCGGCGCAATTTTTTGTTGGTGGATTGAAGGAGTGACCCATGGTTGCTGCATTGCTTGATCGTCTCGGTGTAGACCCGGCGTTGTACCAGGCGGGGAAACAGCCCGTGCATTCACCCATCGACGGTAGCCGCATTGCCAGTGTGCACTGGGAAGGCGCCGCCGAGGTCGAGCAGCAGGTCAGTCGCGCCGAGCATGCATTCGATGCCTGGCGCAACGTACCGGCGCCCCGGCGCGGCGAGCTGGTGCGCCAGTTTGGCGACCTGCTGCGTGAGTACAAGGCCGACCTGGGCGAGCTGGTTTCCTGGGAAGCCGGCAAGATCACCCAGGAAGGCCTGGGTGAAGTGCAGGAAATGATCGACATCTGTGACTTCGCCGTGGGCCTGTCGCGCCAGTTGTACGGCCTGACCATTGCCTCCGAGCGCCCTGGCCACCATATGCGGGAAACCTGGCACCCACTGGGTGTGGTGGGCGTGATCAGCGCCTTCAACTTCCCGGTGGCGGTGTGGGCGTGGAACACCGCGCTGGCGCTGGTGTGCGGCAATGCGGTGATCTGGAAACCCTCGGAAAAGACCCCGCTCACCGCCCTGGCCTGCCAGGCCCTGTTCGAGCGGGTCGCGAAGCGCTTCAGCGATGCGCCGCCGTACCTCAGCCAGGTGGTCATTGGCGGGCGTGACGCCGGCGCCGCCCTGGTGGATGACCCGCGTGTGGCGCTGATCAGCGCCACTGGCAGTACGCGCATGGGGCGCGAAGTGGCGCCCAAGGTCGCCGCGCGGTTTGCCCGCAGCATTCTGGAGCTGGGCGGCAACAACGCGATGATCCTCGGCCCCAGTGCCGACCTGGACATGGCCGTGCGCGCCATCCTGTTCAGTGCGGTGGGTACCGCTGGCCAGCGCTGTACCAGCCTGCGCCGGCTGATCGCCCATGAGTCGGTCAAGGAAGAAATCGTCACACGCCTCAAGGCCGCCTATTCCAAGGTGCGCATCGGCCACCCGCTGCAAGGCAACCTGGTCGGCCCGCTGATCGACAAGCACAGCTTCGAAAACATGCAGGACGCCCTGGAGCAGGCCCTGAGCGAAGGCGGCAAGGTGTTTGGCGGCAAGCGTCAGTTGCAGGAGCAGTTCCCCAACGCTTACTACGTGTCGCCGGCCATCGTCGAAATGCCCGAGCAAAGCGATGTGGTGTGCAGCGAAACCTTTGCGCCGATTCTGTATGTGGTCGGCTACAACGACTTCAGCGAAGCGCTGCGCCTGAACAACGCAGTGCCGCAGGGTTTGTCGTCGTGCATCTTCACCACTGATGTGCGCGAGGCCGAGCAGTTCATGTCGGCGGTGGGCAGTGATTGCGGGATTGCCAATGTCAACATCGGGCCCAGTGGTGCGGAGATCGGCGGGGCGTTTGGCGGTGAGAAAGAAACCGGTGGCGGGCGTGAGTCGGGCTCGGATGCCTGGCGCGGGTACATGCGCCGCCAGACCAACACGGTGAACTATTCGCTGGAACTGCCGTTGGCCCAGGGCATCACCTTCGACTGAGTCAGGTGCGGCCAATGTGGGAGCTGGCTTGCCTGCGATAGCGGTGTTGGATTCACCATCGTCATCGCCGGCAAGCCGGCTCCTACAGGGGGATGTGTTGGCAGTTCCAAAGCGTTGTTTGTTAGGTCTTGGCCCGGAGTCTGGCAATGGCATTACGCGAAGCGTGTTTGTGGGAACAACTGACCCCAGGGCGGCCGGATCGCGCCGCGCTCACGGGCGAGGTCAAGGTGGATGTGTGTGTGATTGGCGCCGGCATCACCGGTTTGTCGGCGGCCATCCATTTGCTGGAGCAAGGTAAAAGTGTCTGCGTGCTGGAGGCCCACCGCACCGGCCACGGCGGTTCGGGGCGCAACGTTGGCTTGGTCAACGCCGGGATGTGGATCCCCCCGGATGAGATCGAGGCCGGCTTCGGCACGGCGGTGGGCAGCCAGCTCAACCGTATGCTCGGCGCGGCGCCGTCCCTGGTGTTCAACTTGATCGACAAGTACAACATCGATTGCCAGCTGCGCCGCGAGGGCACATTGCACATGGCGCACAACGCCCGTGGCGAAGCCGACCTGCGCAGCCGCGAGGAGCAATGGAAGCGCCGTGGCGCGCCCGTGGAGCTGTTGACCGGTGCCGCGTGCGAGCAGGCCACCGGCACCCAAAAGATCGCCGCCGCCTTGCTTGACCGGCGTGCCGGCACCTTGAACCCGATGGCCTACACCAGCGGCCTGGCCAATGCCGCAGTGGGCCTGGGTGGGCAGTTGTTCGACCATTCCCCGGTGAGCCAACTGGAGCGCCAGGGCTCCCGCTGGTCTGTGCAAACTGCCCAGGGGGCGGTCCAGGCTGAGCACGTGGTGATCGCTTCCAACGCCTACACCGAAGGTGAATGGACTGACCTGCGGCGCAGTTTTTTCCCCGGTTATTACTACCAGGTGGCGTCGGCTCCGTTGAGCGATCAGGCCGCGCAACACATCCTGCCCGGCGGCCAGGGCTCCTGGGATACCCGCCAGGTGTTGAGCAGTATCCGCCGCGATGCCGATGGCCGTTTGCTGCTGGGCAGCCTGGGCAATGGCAACCAGAAGCCTGTGTGGTTCCTCAAGGCATGGGCCGACCGCGTACAGCAGCACTATTTCCCCTTCCTCAAGGCGGTGGACTGGGAATACACCTGGACCGGTTGCATCGCCTTCACCCCGGACCACTTGATGCGTCTTTTCGAGCCCGCGCCCGGGCTGGTGGCCGTCACCGGCTACAACGGGCGTGGCGTGACCACCGGCAGCGTGGTGGGCAAGGCATTTGCCGAGTACGTGTGTCACCAGGATCCCCAGGCCTTGCCGATTCCGTTTGCACCGATGCAGCCGCTGGCCGGGGTGGGCCTGCGCAGTTGTCTGTACGAGGCCGGATTTTCGCTGTATCACGCCGGTCAATGCCTGCGTATTGTCATCTGATCAGCGAAATAGCGCTCAGAAGCCGGCATTTTCTTAGCCGGCTACTAATCTGTATTGGTGCGAGTCGTAGCAGTGACGCACTGTAAATGTGCACTTCCGTTACGCACAGGGTTACAGATGCTTGGAGGGGCGCTTGATGGCTGGCTGACATCAACTCATCGAGCGGGTTTTACCTTTTTTCTCTCTCTGGTTGCACCTCTTGAAGCCAGAGGGTTGCACGTCCCGCCAAAAAGGCACCGAAACACCTGTAATAACAATGACACCGTGTCTTTCTGAAATAAAAAAACGCAATGGCACGCCGCTTGCTCTCAGCTTTCCAGTGAAGGTTTCAAGTGAAAGTTTGAAGTGAAATTGCAGTGCCCATTCAATAAAAAACTCGGAGCACCACTCATGTCCCAGACGTTTTACAAGAAAGGTTTCCTGGCCCTCGCGGTAGCTGCCGCGCTGGGCGTTTCTACGTTTGTTCAAGCTGATGTGAAGATTGGCGTGGCGGGGCCGATGACGGGCGCCAACGCCGCCTTCGGTGAGCAGTACATGAAGGGTGCCCAGGCGGCGGCCGATGTGATCAACAAGGCCGGCGGGATCAACGGCGAGCAGATCAAGCTGGTGGCTGGCGACGATGCCTGCGAACCCAAGCAGGCCGTGGCCGTGGCCAACCGCCTGGCCGACCAGGACAAAGTGATCGGCGTGGTCGGGCACTTCTGTTCGTCGAACACCATTCCAGCCTCCGAGGTGTACGACGAAGCGGGCATCATCGCAATCACCCCAGGCTCCACCAACCCACAAGTGACCGAGCGTGGCCTGGGCGCCATGTTCCGTATGTGCGGGCGTGACGACCAGCAGGGCATTGTGGCCGGCGACTACATCGTCGACGTGCTCAAGGGCAAGAAAGTCGCGGTCATCAACGACAAGGACACCTACGGCAAAGGCCTGGCCGATGCCACCGCCGCCCAGTTGACCAAGCGCGGCGTCAAGCCGGTGCTGGAAGAAGGCCTGACCCGCGGCGAGAAAGACTTCAGCGCCCTGGTCACCAAGATTCGCTCCCTGGGCGCCGACGTCGTGTACTTCGGCGGCCTGCATCCGGAAGCCGGTCCACTGGTGCGTCAGATCCGTGAAGCGGGTCTCAAGGACGTCAAGTTCATGTCCGACGATGGCGTGGTGACCGACGAACTGGTGGCGACCGCCGGCGGTGCGCAGTACGTCGATGGCGTCTACATGACCTTCGGCGCCGACCCGCGCCTGCTGCCAGACAGCAAGGCTGTGGTCGAAGAGTTCCGCAAGCAGGGCACCGAGCCTGAAGGCTACACCCTGTATGCCTACGCTTCGATCCAGGCCCTGGCGGCCGGTTTCAACGGCGCCAAGTCCAACAAGGGCGAGGACGCGGCCAAGTGGCTCAAGGCCAACCCGGTGCAAACCGTGATGGGCATCAAGGAGTGGGATGCCAAGGGTGACCTGAAGGTCTCCGACTACGTGGTTTACCAATGGGACAAGGATGGCAAGTACCACCAGTTGGAAAAGCAGAAGTAATCAACCAGCCACCACCGACTCCTTGTGGGAACCGGGCTTGCCCGCGATGACGGACTGACAGCCAACACCTGTGTTGAATGTGAAGCCGCTATCGCTGGCAAGCCGGCTCCTGCATTGGATCGAGGTTGCCCGGGCCATTGCGTCCGGCACCCAATCTGTCTTTTCCTCCAGAAGGGCCGCACACCTGATGGTGTGCAGGTCCTCACCGCGTGAGATTGCGTTATGGATGGTATTTTCCTGCAGCAACTGGTCAACGGCCTGACCCTCGGGTCGGTCTATGGCCTGATCGCCATCGGCTACACAATGGTCTATGGCATCATTGGCATGATCAACTTCGCCCACGGCGAGGTTTATATGATTTCCGCTTACCTCGCGGCGATCAGTCTGGCACTGCTGGCTTATTTCGGCCTCGAATCCTTCCCGCTGCTCATTCTCGGCACCTTGATATTCACCGTCGTCGTGACCGGCGTCTACGGTTGGGTCATCGAGCGTGTCGCCTACAAACCATTGCGCAACTCCACGCGCCTGGCCCCGCTGATCAGTGCCATCGGGATCTCGTTGATCCTGCAGAACTACGCGCAGATCGCCCAGGGCGCCAAGCAACAAGGGATTCCCACCCTGCTGGCCGGCGCCTGGCGCGTCGATATCGGCACCGGGTTCGTACAGTTGACCTACACCAAGGTCTTTATCCTGGTCGCGGCCTTTGCCGGTATGGCGCTGCTGACCTACATCATCAAGTACACCAAGCTCGGCCGCATGTGCCGTGCGACCCAGCAAGACCGCAAGATGGCCTCGATCCTGGGGATCAACACCGACCGCGTGATCTCCTACGTGTTTGTCATCGGTGCCGCGATGGCGGCCCTGGCCGGTGTGCTGATCACCCTGAACTACGGCACGTTCGACTTCTATGCCGGCTTTATCATCGGCATCAAGGCATTTACCGCAGCGGTACTCGGCGGCATCGGCTCACTGCCTGGGGCGATGCTGGGCGGGATCATCCTGGGGATTTCCGAGTCGCTGTTCTCGGGGTTGATCAACTCTGACTACAAAGACGTGTTCAGTTTCTCACTGCTGGTGGTGATTCTGATTTTCCGTCCCCAGGGCCTGCTTGGTCGCCCGCTCGTGGCGAAGGTGTAAACATGTCTGCTGCCAAATCTATCGATATCAAGAAAAGTGTGGTCGATGCGGTCCTTGCCGGGCTGATTTCCCTGATCGTGTTCGGGCCCATCGTCGGCGTGGTCCTGGACGGCTACAGCTTCAACCTGGAGCCAGCTCGCGTCGGCTTGCTGGTGGCCATTGTCATGGCCGGGCGCCTGGCCATGAGCCTGTTCCTGCAAACGCCCAAGGGCCTGAAGATTCTCCAGGGTTTTGAAAGCTCGGGTTCGGGCGTGCATGTGCTGGCGCCGGACTACAAGTCGCGGCTGCGCTGGATCATCCCGGCGTTGATCGTGATCGCCATTGTCTTTCCGTTCTTCGCCAACAAGTACCTGTTGACCGTGGTGATCCTGGGGCTGATCTATGTGTTGTTGGGCCTGGGCCTGAACATCGTGGTCGGCCTGGCCGGGCTGCTCGACCTGGGTTACGTGGCGTTCTACGCCATCGGCGCCTATGGCCTGGCCCTGGGTTATCAATACCTAGGCTTGGGGTTCTGGACGGTACTGCCGCTGGCAGCCATCGCTGCGGCATTGGCGGGATGCATCCTAGGGTTCCCGGTGTTGCGAATGCACGGTGACTACCTGGCCATCGTGACCCTGGGTTTTGGTGAAATCATCCGTCTGGTGCTCAACAACTGGCTGTCGTTTACCGGCGGGCCGAACGGTATGCCGGTGCCATCGCCGACGTTCCTCGGCCTGGAGTTCGGCCGGCGTGCCAAGGAAGGCGGGGTGCCGTTCCATGAGTTCTTCGGCATCGCCTACAACCCCAACGTGAAGTTCCTGTTCATCTACATCGTGCTGTTCTTGGTGGTGTTGCTGGTGCTGTACATCAAGCATCGCCTGACCCGCATGCCGGTGGGCCGCGCCTGGGAAGCCTTGCGCGAAGATGAGATCGCCTGCCGTTCCATGGGCCTGAACCATGTGCTGGTCAAGCTCTCGGCCTTCACTATTGGTGCCTCGACGGCCGGCCTGGCGGGTGTGTTCTTTGCCAGTTACCAGGGTTTCGTCAACCCGTCTTCTTTCACCTTCTTCGAGTCGGCGCTGATCCTTGCCATTGTGGTGCTGGGGGGCATGGGCTCGACGGTGGGCGTGGTCATTGCCGCATTCGTGCTGACGGTGGCGCCTGAACTGTTGCGCAGTTTCTCCGAGTACCGGGTGTTGCTGTTTGGCGTATTGATGGTGGTGATGATGATCTGGCGGCCACGCGGCCTGATCCGGATCAGCCGCACCGGAGTGACGCCACGCAAGGGGGTAGCGCCATGAGCAAGGAAGTGGTCCTCAACGTGGAACACCTGATGATGCACTTTGGTGGCATCAAGGCCTTGAGCGATGTGAGCCTCAAGGTCGAGCGCAACTCGATCTTCGCCCTGATCGGCCCCAACGGCGCCGGCAAGACCACCGTGTTCAACTGCCTGACCGGCTTTTACACGGCCAGTGGCGGCAAGATCGAACTCAACATCCGTGGCAAGCAGACCAACGTGATCCAGTTGCTCGGCGAGCGCTTCAAGCCGGCCGACTTCGTTTCGCCCAAGGGTTTTTTCAGCCGGGTGTACTACAAGATGTTCGGCGGCACTCACCTGGTGAACCGCGCAGGCCTGGCCCGCACGTTCCAGAACATCCGCCTGTTCAAGGAAATGTCGGTGGTGGAAAACCTGCTGGTGGCCCAGCACATGTGGGTCAACCGCAACATGCTGGCGGGCATCCTCAACACCAAGGGCTACCGCAAGGCGGAAAGCGATGCGCTGGACCATGCCTTTTACTGGCTGGAGGTGGTGGACCTGGTGGACTGTGCCAACCGCCTGGCTGGCGAGCTCTCCTACGGCCAGCAGCGCCGCCTGGAAATCGCCCGGGCCATGTGTACCCGGCCACAGATCATCTGCCTGGATGAACCGGCAGCAGGCCTCAACCCCCAGGAAACCGAAGCCCTCAGTGCGATGATTCGCCTGCTGCGCGACGAACATGACCTCACGGTGGTGCTGATTGAACACGACATGGGCATGGTGATGAGTATTTCCGACCACATCGTGGTGCTGGACCACGGCAACGTCATCGCCGAGGGCGGGCCGGAAGCGATCCGCAACGACCCGAAAGTGATCGCGGCCTACCTGGGCGCCGATGAAGAGGAGCTGGTATGAGTACGCCTATCCTCGAAATGAAGGACCTGGACGTGTTCTACGGTCCGATCCAGGCTCTCAAGAAAGTCTCGCTGCACATCGACGAAGGCGAGACGGTGAGCCTGATCGGTTCCAACGGCGCGGGCAAATCCACGCTGCTGATGTCGATCTTTGGCCAGCCGCGCGCCGAGTCCGGGCAGATCCTGTACCAGGGCGTGGACATCACCCACAAGTCATCCCACTACATCGCTTCCAACGGTATTGCCCAGTCACCGGAAGGGCGGCGGGTGTTCCCCGACATGACCGTCGAGGAAAACCTGCTGATGGGCACCATCCCCATTGGCGACAAGCACGCCAGTGAGGATATGCAGCGCATGTTCGAGCTGTTTCCGCGGCTCAAGGAGCGGCGTAACCAGCGGGCCATGACCATGTCCGGTGGCGAGCAGCAAATGCTCGCCATCGCCCGGGCGCTGATGAGCCGGCCCAAGCTGCTGCTGCTCGATGAGCCGAGCCTGGGGCTGGCGCCGATCGTGGTGAAGCAGATCTTTGCCACGCTGCGCGAACTGGCCGCCACCGGGATGACGATCTTCCTGGTGGAGCAGAACGCCAACCACGCGTTGCGCCTGTCTGACCGGGCGTACGTGATGGTCAACGGCGAAATCCGCCTGACAGGCAGCGGCAAGGAGTTGTTGGTGAACGAGGAAGTGCGCAACGCCTACCTCGGCGGGCACTGAATTGTAGGAACCGGCTTGCCGGCGATGGCGATCCCTAGGGCGCCATCGCCGGCAAGCTGGTTCCTACAGGTTTTGCATATCCATAGACCGTTCTGGAAATTGTGGAAAACAAATCTGGCTCTCCTCCAAAGCGCGACATATAGCCGCCGCAAATCCCTGTTTTGTCACACAAATGACTTGTCCCCATCCACTGTGGAACCGGCTGTGGGTAACATGGGAGTAGCTGGCTGCAAGCCTTTGTTTACGTGGCCTGTAGCGAGGTGTTTGTTTTTTGATCAGCAGCTTTTTCGTGGGCTTGCGCAGGGTTTGTCAACCTGTTCATAGACACAGGTATATGGCCGAAAGATGACGAACAGGCCTGTGGATAAGTCTGTGGTTAAACTCTGGAAAGACGTGCGCAGAGGCCGGTTTTACTGGCCTGGAGCCATGTCCCTCGACACGTCCCTTTGCACAGGCCTACATATGGCCGTTCCAAGGTCAAGCAAAAAACTTTTTGAATCGCGCTGAAAGCCTTGTGTACAGCGGCCTGGAGGGTTTTGAACTTGCCCCCAAAGACTGTGGGCGCAGCTGTGGATAACCTGCGCGCATATGGCTGCAAGCCACGGTTTATATAGCGCTGCTCGAAGTGGTCAAAAATTGATCAGGCGTGTGCCGGGTTGTGCGCATAGCGGTTGCCGGGACGGCGGGGTAAGGGCATTCTGCTGGCTGATTTTTTCTCGATGCCCGCAAGGAGAACACCATGTCCGACACGCTGTTTATTACTGGCGCAACTTCAGGTTTCGGCGAAGCCTGTGCTCGTCGCTTTGCCGAGGCAGGCTGGAAACTGGTGCTCACCGGTCGTCGTGCCGAACGCTTGAATGCCCTGGTCGAAGAGCTTTCCAAGCAGACCGAGGTGCATGGGCTGGTGGTGGACGTGCGTGACCGCAAGGGAATGGAAGAGGCGATTGCCAACCTGCCATCGTCGTTCAGCACGCTGCGCGGGCTGATCAACAACGCCGGCCTGGCGGTGGGCACCGACCCGGCGCCCAAATGCAGCCTCGACGATTGGGAAACCATGGTCGATACCAATATCAAGGGCCTGCTGACCACCACCAGCCTGCTGCTGCCGCGCCTGATCGCCCATGGCCGTGGCGCCGGGATCATCAACCTGGGCTCCATCGCCGGCAACTACCCGTACCCGGGCAGCCATGTGTATGGCGGCTCCAAGGCGTTCGTCAAACAGTTTTCCCTGAACCTGCGCTGCGATCTGCAAGGCACCGGTGTGCGTGTGACCAACATCGAACCGGGCCTGTGCGAAAGCGAGTTCTCCCTGGTGCGCTTCGGCGGTGACCAGGCGCGTTACGACGCCACTTACGCCGGTGCCGAGCCGATCCAGCCGCAGGACATTGCCGACACCATCTTCTGGGTGATGAACACGCCGGCCCACGTGAACATCAACCGTCTGGAGTTGATGCCGGTGAGCCAGACCTGGGCTGGGTTTGCGATTGAGCGTGGGGCCAAGTAAGGATTAAGACCGCGTCGCCTGTTTCGCGAGCAAGTCGCACCGCCGCTCCCACACTTGGATTTGTGGACACCGTCAAATGTGGGGGCGGGTTGTTCGCGATGGCGGCAAATCGGCCAAAATGCGGCATAAGGTACACTTCACTCCTGAAAACCCCACCGCACCCAGCGGTTTAAAGGTTTTGACAGGAGGATATGTGAGTAACCGAGGTGAGCAGGCACTGCTCAAACAATCGACCATCCTGATGTTCGCCGTAGCGATCGCGGGGATTGTCACGGGTGTGATATCTGGCGCCCAATCCATTTTATTCGACGGCTTTTTCTCGCTGATTGCGACCTTTATCAAGGTGCTGATGCTGATCACGGCCAAGCTGATCGCCAAGAAAAGCAACGACCGCTTCCAGTTCGGCTACTGGCACCTGGAACCTATGGTGTTGCTGATCGAGGGCAGTTTCCTGCTGTTGATCGCCATCTATGCGTTTCTCAACGGTGTGTTCGGCATTATCAATGGCGGGCGTGAGATCGAGCTGGGGTTGGTGATCATCTACGCGGCAGTGTTTACGGTGGTCGAGTTCGCCTATTTCTTCTATGTGCGCCACCGCAACCGCACGTTGCAGTCGTCGCTGATCCAGTTCGACAACATCAGTTGGCTGGTGGACGCGATGCTCTCCGTGGGCCTGCTGGTGAGCTTCCTGGCCGCGTTGCTGCTCAAGTCCCAGGGCTATGGCGAGTGGGCGGTGTATGTCGACCCCATGATCCTGATCCTGCTGGCCCTGAGCATGCTGGCGCCGGCCTTGAAAATCCTGCGCCCGGCCTTGCGCGATGTGCTGGGCATAGCCCCGGACCAGTTGGACGACAAGGTGCGCGAAGTGATGGACGCGGCCCAGGCCCGGCATGGTTTCGAGGACTACGTGTCCTACGTGCAGAAACACGGGCGGGCGCGGTTTATCGAGATTCATGTGGTGTTGCCGGCTGACTACCCGGTGGATAAGGTCGCGACGCTCGATGGGCTGCGTGAAGAGATATCCACAGGGCTGGGTGCGGCGGACAAGGCGCGCTGGTTGACCATCAGCTTTACCGGCGATCGCAAGTGGATTGCCTGATAGTCAGTTAGACCGCGGTGAGGCTATCGCAGGCAAGCCAGCTCCCACATTCGACCGCATTCCAAAGATGGAACTCGGTCAAGTGTGGGAGCTGGCTTGCCTGCGAAGGGGCCGCAAAGATCAGCCGAAAAATTCGATCAGGCCCTGATAACACGTCGCCAAATGGTAGGGCGTAGTCGACGGCATATCCCGCCGGCTCACCTCGCCCTTGGCATCCAGGCACTCATTCCAGCCCCGGGCATGCAAGAAATGCTGCTGCAACGCCAGCAATTGGCGCTCCAGCACCGCTGCGCTGCCCGCACGCAAAGTCAGTGCCCGCAGGTACTCGGCCTGGGCCCAGATGCGTTGGGTGCCATCACGCACGGTACCGTCCAGCGCCAACATGCCACTGACGGCGCCGCTCACGTTATCCACACCCATCTGCTCGGCATAGGCAAATGCCCGGCTCAGCGAGGCATGCAGCGCAGTGCCGCGCAGTACGGGTGAGGACTCCAGCAGGAAGAACCATTCGAACTGGTGCCCTGGCTCGAACCAGTTATCCACAGCGCCCAGGGGCTTTTCCATCATCACGCCATGCTGGCGTTCGATGAAACGCTGCTGCATGGCCGTCGCCAATGCCAGCAGGGCCTGTTGCACCGCTGCGTCTTCACGCACCGCGAGGGTGGCGAGGAAACCTTCGGCCAGATGCATCAGCGGGTTCTGCAGCGGGCCGGATTTGAGGGACGACCAGTTACGTTCCAACACCGCTTCATACAGGCCGTCGCCTGTGGCAAAGCGTTCGGCGACCACTTCCAGGGCGGCATTGAGCACCGACTCCACCAACGGCTCGCGGACCTTGGCCCAGTAATGGGCGCACGCAAAAATGATGAAAGCGTGGGTGTAGAGGTCTTTGCGCTTGTCCAGCGGCTTGCCGTGGGGGTCGATGCTGTAGAACCAGCCGCCGTGCTCGGCGTCGTGGAAGTGCCGTTGCAGCGAGCGAAACAGCGCCGCGGCGCGTTCTTCGGCAAAATCCTTGCCAGGCGTACCGATCAGGCTGGCAAACACGTACAACTGCCGGGCACAGGCCATGGCGCGGTAGCGTTGCGGGGGCAAAGGGCGGTGGTCGGCGTCCAGCGCCTCATAGGGCAGCGCCAACTCGGCATTCCAGCCTGGGCCCTGCCAGAGCGGCACGATCAGGTCGTTGAAGTGCGTGAGCACGGCGTTCAATTGAGGCTTGTTGGCAGAGCTTGGAGCGATGGGCATCGGCTGGCGTCGTCACGGCAGGGGTGTTTGCCGCGCATGTTAGCAGGCTTGGGGGCAGCGGTGGTTTTGCTACCGCTTTCGCGAGCAAGCCCGCTCCCACATTTGACGCATTCCAATGATGGAACCCGGTCAAATGTGAGAGCGGGCTTGCTCGCGAAGAGGCCCTCAACAGCGCTGCATCACTCAGCCCGCCAGCAACCAAACCCCAGTCGCCGCCGAAGCCGCTCCCACCACCCGCACCAGCGGCGCCGCCGCAGCCGGCAGGAACCGCACCAGCGCGTAACCGGCCGCGTGCAACACCGCCGTCGCCCCCACGAATCCGGCTGCATACGCCCAGGGGCTGGTCATGTCCGGCAGCTCCAGGCCATGGGCCACACCATGGAACAGGGCAAACACGGCTGTTGCGGCCACGGCCACTGCCACCGGTGGACGAATCGCCAAGGCCACCGCCAGCCCCAGGGCCAGCACCGACGCGGCAATCCCGCTTTCCAGGGCTGGCAATGCCAACCCTTCAAAACCCAGCACGCCACCGAGCAACATAGTGCCGACAAAGGTACACGGCAGCGCCCAGCGCGCCGCGCCTTGTTGCTGCGCAGCCCACAGGCCCACGGCCAGCATCGCCAGCAAGTGGTCCAGCCCGCCGAGGGGGTGGCCGATGCCGGCTACCAGGCCATTGTCGCCGTGACCCGGATGGGCAAAGGCCAGGGCCGGGACTAGCAGCAATGCGCAGGTGGCCAATAGTTTGTTGAAGGTCATACAACAGCTCCTTGGTAGAGGGCTCAGGCTGCGGTCAGCAGGCCCTGGCGTTCGATAAAAGCGACGATTTCTTCCAGGCCGACCCCGGTTTTCTGGTTGCTGAAGACAAACGGCTTGCCACCGCGCATGCGCTGGGTGTCGCTGTTCATCAGTTCCAGCGAGGCGCCGACCAGTGGCGCCAGGTCGATCTTGTTGATCACCAGCAGGTCCGACTTGCAGATCCCCGGCCCGCCCTTGCGTGGCAGCTTGTCGCCAGCTGACACATCGATCACGTAAATGGTCAGGTCCGACAGCTCGGGGCTGAAGGTGGCCGAGAGGTTGTCGCCGCCGGACTCCACGAGGATCAGATCCAGGCCCGGAAAGCGCCGGTTCAATTGATCCACGGCTTCGAGGTTGATCGAGGCATCTTCGCGAATCGCTGTGTGCGGGCAGCCGCCGGTTTCCACGCCGATGATCCGCTCGGGCGCCAGGGCCTGGTTGCGCACCAGAAAGTCAGCGTCTTCGCGGGTATAGATGTCGTTGGTGACCACCGCCAGGTTGTAGCGATCTCGCAGGGCCAGGCACAGCGCCAGGGTCAGGGCGGTCTTGCCGGAGCCAACGGGGCCGCCGATACCGACGCGCAGGGGTTGTGTGTTCATGGGGTTCTCCTAGGAACGGAACAGGCGGCTGTACTGGCGCTCGTGGGCCATGCATGCCAGGGACAGGCCGAACGCGGCGCTGCCAAAGTGATGGGGATCGCGCTGGCTGGCGTCCTGCTGGGCTTGTTGCAGCAATGGGAGCAGTTCGCTGGTCAGGCGCTGGGCAGCCTGTTGGCCCAGGGGCAGGGTCTTCATCAGCACCGCCAATTGGTTTTCCAGCCAACTCCACAGCCAGGCGGCCAGGGCATCCTCGGGGCTGATCGCCCAGGCGCGGGCGGCGAGTGCCCAGCCCAGGGCCAGATGGGGTTCACCGGTGGCGTCGAGAAACCGGCGTGCTGCTTCATCCAGCTCCGGCAGGCCACTGAGCAGTTGTTGCAGGGAATAGCCCATTTGCCGGCTTTCCTGGAACAGCTCACGGGTTTCGCGGCTGGCGCGGTGTTCTTCACCGAGTTGACGCAGGCGCCCCCAGTCCTGGTCGACGGCGGCCTGGCAATGGGCAAGCAGCAGCGGTGCTTCGAAGCGCGCGAGATTGAGTAGCAACTGGTCGCTGATCCAGCGTCGGGCGCTGTCGGCATTGCTGACCCGGGCGTTCTCCACAGCCATTTCCAGGCCTTGGGAATAGCTGTAGCCGCCAATCGGCAATTGCGGACTGGCCAGACGCAACAGCGCCCAGGCGGGGTTCACAGGCGCACGCCGAACTGATGCAGTTTGGGCGGGTAGTTGAAGTCTTCATCACCGTGGCGCGAGTGATGATGGCCACCACCGTAGGCGCCGTGCTCTGGTTGGAACGGTGCTTCGAGGGTTTGGGTGTGGGCGCCCAATTGCTCCAGCATGGCCTTGAGCACGTAGTCATCGAGCAGGCGCAGCCAGCCGTCGCCCACTTGCAGGGCCACATGGCGGTTGCCCAGGTGGTAGGCCGCACGGGTCAGTTCGAAGGCACTGCTGCAGGTGACGTGCAGCAGTTGTTCAGGGCGTGCGCAGACACGTACGACACGTCCGTCTTCAGCCTGTAGGAATTCCCCATCGTGCAGCGGCGGCTGGCCGCGCTCCAGAAACAGGCCGACGTCTTCGCCCTCGGCACTGAAACAGCGCAGGCGGCTTTTGCTGCGGGCTTCGAAGTTCAGCAGTAACTCTGCGGCCCAGACAGGTTGGGGGGCGATTCGGCGGTGGATCACCAGCATCAGGAAGCTTCCAGCTATGAGCGATAAACAGGCTAGAGCAAGGGGCTTGCCAACCAGGCTTGGCGTAGGAAATCACCGTAGGCTATGGGGGTTGCGCCACTAAACGGGGCGCTGGCTGGTGCTGAAGTGGTCTTTTTTGGTGCGTGATGGGATGTAAAGGCACCTGAATTGGGCGATTTGACCAGGGCCATTTATATGTAGGGACGATTTGGGATTTGTCCTACGAGCATCTTCGACTTTCCGTTCATCTTGCTACGCATCGCTTCACTAGGATTGCACCCCGTGTTTAATCCACTGCGACGTTCATCATGTTCAAGTCATTTTTATGTGTACTGATTGCCGGCCTGTTTGGCGTCACGTCCTCGGCTTCGGCCAACTTCAATAAGCGCCATACCTCGCTGGCTCCCTTCAGCTCATCGCTGCAGAGCGTGCCGCAGCCGAGCATCGACAATGTGGTCGACCGTGCCCATCAATTGCTGGGCACCGCCTACAAATGGGGCGGCACCTCTCAGGAGCAGGGGTTCGATTGCAGCGGTTTACTGGTCTATCTGTTCAAGACCGAGGCCAACATTGTCATCCCACGCACCACGGCGGCGATGCACCGTTCGACGGCGGCGACGATCAAGCGTGATGCGCTGCAGCCGGGCGACGCGGTGTTTTTCAGGGGCAATGGGCGCAACCAGATCAGCCATGTCGGCCTGTATGTCGGCGAGGGCAAGTTCATTCACTCGCCGCGCAAGGGCAAGAGTATCCGCATCGACTCACTGGCCAACAGCTATTGGAAGAAAAACTACACCACCGCCAAGCGTTTCCAAGCGGTGCGCTGAGCGGCCTATTCGGTGCTGCCCAGGCCTTGCCAGTGCTTGAGGCCGATAAAGATAAAGCGCAGTTGCTGGGTGATCTTGGCCTGGGGTGTGAGGTGCGCCGGCAGGGCGGCAGCGGGAGGGTCGATAATGTCGGGCAGGGTGGCGAACACGCTTTTGACGATCAGGTCGGCCATCACATGCAGGCCCTCGGCGTCCAGGTGCTGGAGCTTGGGCATCAGCGTCAGGTCGGCCGCCAGGTCCGAGGTGATGTCTTCGCGCAGGGCGCCGATGGCTTGGCGCACGGCCAGGCAACCGCCGTATTGCTCACGGGCCAGGAACAAAAATTGCGAACGGTTGGCCGCTACCACATCGAGAAAGATCCGTACCGAGGCATCGATGATGCCGCCCATGACGAATTCGTTGTGGCGCACCAGGCGGATAGTGGCGCGGAAGGTCTGGCCGACCTCACTGACGAGCACCAGGCCCAGTTGGTCCATATCGGCAAAGTGACGGTAAAAACCGGTGGGCACGATACCGGCGCTCTTGGCCACTTCGCGCAGGCTCAGGCTGCCAAACCCTCGGCCACACTCCATCAGATGGCGGGCTGCGTCCATCAAGGCAAGGCGGGTCTGTTGCTTCTGTTCGGCGCGGGGGAGCATTGGCGGGTGGGCTTTGTAGACAAGGACAGCGACGCACTCTAGCAAAACAACTTTACCGGCGTCGAACTTGAAACAGGACAAAGGTGGGGCGGGTCACACAAAGTCAAAGCCCGATCGCTGGGGATCGGGCTTTTTTAAGGGCCAGCACAGGCTTAGCTCGTGGCTTTGTGCATTTGATCCAGACGGTCGGAACCGCCTTCGACGATGAATTCGCGTTTTTGCAGACGGTCCGAACCCCCTTCAACCAGGCCTTTTTGTTCCAGGCGATCACGACCGCCTTCGGTGACGAACTCGCGTTTTTGCAGACGGTCGGAGCCACCTTCAACCAGGCCTTTCTGTTCCAGGCGATCACGGCCGCCTTCAGCTACGGCGTCGCGTTCTTTCAGACGGTCCGAGCCACCTTCAACCAAGCCTTTCTGTTCCAGGCGATCACGACCACCTTCGGCAACGGTCTGGCTGATGTGTGCAGCGTCAGATTTGACTTGTGGAATCGCTTGTTCTGCGGCTGGCAGGGCAAAAGCGCTGGTGGCCAGGACAGAGAGTGCAACACTGAGCAGTAATTGGCGTTTCATGATGAGTTGCTCCTTGGGAGGGCGATAAAGTGGGTACAGGACTCATGCTACTCTCGATAACTCGATATAAAAGTTCATAAACACAATGGTAATAATCAACAGAATTGATTGTTCTGCGCCGGGGCTCTAGGTCGCGCCTCTCAAGCCCGCGCTTTTGCACCGGGGTGGGTATTTTCGACACGGGCATGGGTAACAACGGTGCGCCGTCGAGGCGGGAAACTGTCGGATCAGTCAAAAAAAGCGCTTTTGGCCGCTAATTCCCATCTGCGGTTAAACCCCCAGGCCATTTGCCAGTCGTAGCCATATAAGCTTTAGTCCTTGCGCGCGTTGCCAATGGCACGCGCAGTCGTAATCAGGAGCCCTGTGCAATGACGCGCACTCGTAAAATGCTTGCCTGGAGCAGTGCCTGCTTCGTTCTGTTAATCGCCGCAGTGGTCCTGATCCTGGTGTTCTTCGACTGGAACCGGATCAAGCCGCAACTCAATGCCAAAGTCTCCGAAGAGCTGCATCGTGCCTTTGCCATCAATGGCAACCTGGCGGTGGTCTGGCAGCGTGAGCCGGACGAAGGTGGCTGGCGCGCCTGGGTGCCGTGGCCCCATGTGGTGGCCGAAGACCTGAGCCTGGGCAACCCCGAGTGGTCGAAACAGCCGCAGATGGTCACCCTCAAGCGCGTCGAACTGCGCATCTCGCCCCTGGCGTTGCTGGCCCAGCGTGTGGTGATCCCGCGCATCGACCTGACCGAACCGAGCGCCGAGTTGCAGCGCCTGGCCGATGGTCGCGCCAACTGGACCTTTACCTTCGATCCCAAGGACCCGAATGCCGAACCCTCCAGCTGGGTGGTGGATATTGGCGCCATTGGCTTCGACAAGGGCCGTGTGACCCTCGACGACCAGACCCTCAAGACTCGGCTCGATGTGCTCATCGACCCCCTGGGCAAGCCCATTGCATTCAACGACATCGTCGGCGAGCGCGACGCCAAAAAGGCCCAGGAGCAGGGCACCACGCCCCAGGACTATGCCTTTGGCCTCAAGGTCAGTGGCCAGTACCATGGCCAGAAACTGGCCGGTAGCGGCAAGATCGGCGGGTTGCTGGCCCTGCAAGACGCCGCCAAGCCATTCCCCCTGCAAGCCGAGGCCCGGATCGGTGATACCAATATCGCCCTGGCGGGCACCCTGACCGATCCGCTGAACCTCGGCGCCCTGGACTTGCGCCTGAAACTGTCCGGCACCAGCCTGGGCAACCTTTACCCGCTGACCGGCGTGACCCTGCCGGACTCACCTGCCTATTCCACCGATGGACGCCTGATTGCCAAGTTGCATGAAGCCGGCGGTGCGTCGTTCCGGTATGACAACTTCAACGGCAAGATCGGCAACAGCGATATCCACGGCAACCTCGCCTATGTCGCCAGCCAGCCACGGCCCAAGCTCAGTGGCGCGCTGGTCTCCAACCAACTGCTGCTGGCCGACCTGGCGCCGCTGATCGGTGCCGATTCCAATGCCAAGCAAAAGGCCCGCGGCGGTGAAAGCAAGCAACCGGCGACCAAGGTGCTGCCGGTGGAGGAGTTTCGCACCGAGCGCTGGCGCGATATGGATGCCGACGTCGAGTTCACCGGCAAGCGCATCGTGCACAGCGCTGACCTGCCATTTACCGATCTCTACACGCACCTGGTGCTCAACGATGGCCAACTGAGCCTCGAACCCCTGCGCTTTGGCGTGGCGGGTGGCAGGCTCGATGCGCAGGTCCGCCTCAATGGCCGCATCACCCCGCTGGAGGGCCGGGCGAAGTTGACGGCGCGCAACTTCAAGCTCAAGCAACTGTTCCCCACCTTTGAACCGATGAAGACCAGCTTCGGTGAACTCAACGGCGATGCGGATATCGCCGGGCGCGGCAACTCGGTGGCGGCGTTGCTGGGCAGTGCCAATGGTGAGCTGAAAATGCTCATCAACGACGGCGCGATCAGCCGCAGCCTGATGGAGATCGCCGGGTTGAACGTGGGCAACTATGTGATCGGCAAGCTGTTTGGCGACAAGGAAGTGAAGATCAATTGCGCGGCGGCGGATTTCGGCATCAAGACCGGCCTGGCCACCAGCCGGCTGTTTGTGTTCGATACCGAGAACGCGATCATCTATATCGACGGCACCGCGAACATGGCCAGCGAACAACTGGACTTGACGATCACGCCGGAGTCCAAGGGCTTTCGCCTGTTTTCGCTGCGCTCGCCGTTGTACGTCAACGGGCCGTTTATCAAGCCCAATGCCGGGGTCAAGGCGGTACCGCTACTGCTGCGTGGCGCGGGGATGGTGGCGCTGGGTGTGATCGTTGCACCGGCGGCAGGCTTGCTGGCGCTGGTAGCGCCGAGCGGGGATGAGCCGAACCAGTGTGTGCCGCTGTTGCAGCAGATGAGGGAAGGCAAGGCGCCGAAGACGGTGAAAGGCTAAAGGTGGGAGCGGGCTTGCTCGCGAATGCGGTGTATCAGTCAACCTATCCATTGCTGACCCACCGCATTCGCGAGCAAGCCCGCTCCCACATTAGTGAGTGGTGCTGGCTGGCCTACAGGTCTTTGAGAATGTCCGCCATATCGTCAGCGTGCTCTTCTTCCTGGGCCAGGATGTCTTCAAAGATGCGGCGGGTGGTCGGGTCTTTCTCGCCGATGTACTGGATGATCTCGCGATAGCTGTCCACCGCGATGCGTTCGGCCACCAGGTCTTCGTAGACCATGTCCCTCAAGCTCTTGCCGGCCACGTATTGTGCGTGGGACAGCTTGGACAGCAGGTCCGGGTTGAACTCTGGTTCGCCGCCCAACTGTACGATGCGTTCGGCCAGGGTGTCGGCATGTTCCAGCTCCTGGTTGGCGTGCTCCAGGAACTCATCGGCGGCGACGCTGGCCTTCAGGCCGTTGGCCATGAAGTAATGACGCTTGTAGCGCAAGACGCAGACCAGTTCGGTGGCCAGCGACTCGTTGAGCAGGCGCAGGATCTCTTCGCGGTCGGCGCTGTAGCCTTCGGTCACCGCGCCGTTTTCCACATTCTTGCGTGCACGTTCGCGAAGGGTACTTACGTCAGACAAATGCATGTCGGTCATTTCATTCTCCTCAGGGCGACATCCGGGGTTGCGCCACACTCTCGTGATGTGATCACTCAAAGTTGTGAGTGCCGCGCGGCGCAAAAAGTTTTATCGGATGTCGTCGGGTGCCATATCGATTGCCCCAAGGCTGGTCTAGGATCAGCCCAATCGCCTCTCTCAAGGACGTTTACCCTCATGCCGCAGACATTGGCTACACGTTATCCCCTGGTTCTGGTGCCGGGCATGCTCGGGTTTGTGCGGCTGCTGCTGTACCCGTACTGGTACGGCATCGTCCCGGCCTTGCGTGCCGGCGGGGCGCAGGTGTTTGCAGTGCAAGTGGCGCCGCTCAACTCCAGTGAGGTGCGCGGCGAGCAATTGCTGGTGCAGATCGAGCAGATACGCCGCCAGACCGGCGCCGGCAAGGTCAACCTGATCGGCCATAGCCAGGGCTCGCTTACCGCCCGTTACGCGGCGGCCAAACGTCCGGAATGGGTGGCTTCGGTCACCTCGGTGGCCGGGCCCAACCACGGTTCGGAACTGGCGGACTACCTGCACACCCATTACCCGGCCGACAGCGCCAAGGGCCGCATCATGAGTGCGCTGCTGCGCCTGGTGGGGGCGTTGATGGGCCTGTTGGAAACCGGCTACCGCGGCCCGCGCTTTGCAGCGGATATCCACGCCTCCCATCAGTCGCTGACCAGCGAAGGGGTGGCACTGTTCAATCGCCAGTATCCCCAGGGCTTGCCAGATACTTGGGGCGGGCAGGGGCCCGAGGAAGTGGGGGGCGTGCGCTATTACTCCTGGTCCGGCACCTTGCAGCCGGGCAAGACCGATCGCGGGCGCAACCTGCTGGACGGCACCCACCGCAGTTGCCGGCTGTTTGCACGGACCTTCGTCAGGGAGAAGGGCCAGTGCGACGGCATGGTCGGGCGCTATAGCTCACACCTGGGCACGGTGATCGGCGATGACTATGCGCTGGACCATTTTGATATCGTCAACCAGTCACTGGGCCTGGTGGGCAAGGGCGCCGAGCCGATTCGCCTGTTTGTCGAGCATGCCCGGCGGTTGAAGGCGGCCGGGGTCTAGGCGCAAAAGGCTCCCTTGTAGGAGCCGGCTTGCCGGCGATAGCCATCTGTCAGGCGACGCGCCTGACCGGTGTAGTCCACCGCTCCGACAAAATCACCCCGCCCAACGTCAGCACGCCCCCCACCAGGTGATACAGCGCCAACTGCTCCTTGAGCACCACCGCTGCGATCAACGCGGTGATCAACGGCAGCAGATTGAAAAACAGCGTGGTCCGGCTCGGTCCCAGGTTTTTGACCGAATGCATCCACGCCAGCGGCGCGATCATCGAGGCCAGCAGGCAGGCATACACCACCAGGCCAATGTTCGATGGGCCCAGGCCGACCTTGTCCGAGGCCAGGAACAGCGGAAACAGCACCACCACGGCCACCAGCACCTGCAAATACAGCAGCACCAGCGGCGGCAGGCGCAGCTGCCATTTTTTCAGCAGGGTGCTGTAGATCGCGTAGGCCAGGGTGGCCACCAGCATCATCGCATCGCCCAGGTTCACCCCGTGTTGCAGCAGCGCGCCGAGGCTGCCGGACGACACCACCACCGCCACCCCGGCAAATGACAGCACTGCACCGGTCAGGGCGCCGAAGGTCAGGCGCTGGCCGAGGCTGATAATGGCTGCCGTCAGGGCCATCAACGGCATCAGCGACAGGATGATCCCCATGTTGGTGGCGCTGGTCAGGCTCGCGGCGTAGTACGCCAGGCTCTGGTAGACCGCCATGCCCAGCACGCCGAGTACGGCGATCTTGCCCAGGTTGGGGCGGATCAGCGCCCAGTTGGCCAGGACCGGCTTGAGCATGAACGGGGTAAACAGGAGGGCGGCCAGCAGCCAGCGATAAAAACCGATCTCGGCCGGGAAAATCGAGCCCACGGCGAGTTTGTTGATCACGGTATTGCCGGCCCAGATAAAAATGGCCAACAGCGGATAAGCGTATTGCATTGCAAGGAACCAGGAACGTTAGTGAAGGGTGATTATCCTTTGTCTGGATCGAAGCCTATACTTCGATCCGGTCAAGCCACCTTTGTATCCAGACAACATGTCCAAGACCTACATCAACCTGCCTGATTTCGACGTACTGCCGGCCCCGGTGTACTTTCGCTACTCGGAATTTGCCGCCGACAGCCGTGCCTCCCGCCATCAGCATGCCTGGGGTTCCCTGGATTACTCGGCCCGTGGCGTGATGCGCTTTGAAGTGGACGGCAACCGGTTTATGTCGCCGCCGCAGTACGCGGTGTGGATTCCGCCCAACACTCAGCACAGTTCCTACAACGCCCAGGCGATTGTCTACCGCTCGGTGTACCTGGCGCCGTCGTTGTGCGAGCAATTGCCTACGCAGCCCTGCACCCTGACCATCAGCAACATCCTCAAGGCCATCCTCAGTGATTTTGCCGAACGCGACGTGAACATCCCGGCCAACGAGGCTGACGTGCGCCTGGCCCAAGTGCTGGTGGACCAACTGCGCCAGGCGCCGGTGCATGATTGTTTCCTGCCGTATGCCAGCAGCCCCGGCCTGCTCAGCGTGCTCGAAGGCATGCAGGCAGATCCCGGGGACAACCGCGCGCTGGCGCAGTGGGCGCAGCAGGTGCATGTCAGCGAGCGCACCCTGGCCCGACAATTTGTGCGCGAACTGGGCATGAGCTTTGGCGAGTGGCGCCAGCGCCTGCGCTTTCTCGCCGCCATTGAGGCGCTGGAAAGCAATCGCAGCGTGCAGGAAGTGGCGTTTGACCTGGGCTACAGCACCGCCTCGGCGTTTATCGCGATGTTCCAACGCCAGGCCGGCAGTACCCCGGAGCAGTATCGACGAATGAACCTACGTAGCAGGTGAACGTGTAACAGGCTTTGTCTACACTGCAGGGGAGGCCGCGCCCCTCGGCGTGGTAACAGGGAGAAAACTCCATGAAGATGTTGCGTGTTCCGTTGTTGATGATCGGTCTGCTGCTCTGTTCCCAAGGGTTTGCGGCCACTGCCCAGCAAAACAAAATGACCACCTGCAATGCCGAAGCCTCCACCAAGACCTTGAAGGGCGACGAACGCAAGGCCTTTATGAAAACCTGCCTCTCGGCCCCGGCCGCCAACGACGCCAAGACCCTGACCCCGCAGCAGCAAAAGATGAAGGACTGCAACGCGTCGGCGAAAACCAAGGCGCTGGCCGGCGATGCGCGTAAAACCTTTATGAGTACTTGCCTTAAAGGCTGACCCGCTTAGATACCCATGTGGGAGTGGGCAAGCCCGCTCCCACAGGTGATAGCGTTCATTGCCATCAGACTTCTCGCTTGATTACCCCAAGGCTGGCAGACTGCCCATCCTTTAACGCCGTTCGTTTAGAGGCTGTATGCCAACGTTTTCTTCGCGTCATGTGGTGTTGCTGGCCAGCTACATCATCATTTTCGGCGGTTTGTTACTGGTCCTGCCGTTAAAACTGCTGCCCAGCCTGTTGGCCGGCCTGTTGGTTTTCGAACTGGTCAACATGCTCACCCCGCAACTGCAGCGTCTGATCGAAGGCCGGCGTGCCCGCTGGCTGGCGGTGGCGTTGCTCGGCACAGTGATTGTCAGCGTGCTGACCCTGATCTTCGCCGGCGCCATCAGCTTCCTGCTGCACGAAGCGGAAAATCCCGGGGCCTCCCTGGACAAATTCATGGGGGTGGTCGACCGCGCCCGCGGCCAACTGCCACCGTTCCTTGACGCCTACCTGCCGGCCAGCGCCGCCGAATTTCGCGTGGCCATCGGCGATTGGCTGAGCAAGCACCTGAGCGATCTGCAACTGGTCGGCAAAGACGCTGCCCACATGTTCGTGACCTTGCTGATCGGCATGGTCCTGGGTGCCATCATCGCCCTGCAACGAGTCCCCGACGTGACCAAGCGCAAGCCTCTGGCTGCCGCACTGTTCGATCGCCTGCACCTGTTGGTCCAGGCCTTTCGCAATATTGTCTTCGCGCAAATCAAAATCGCAGCGCTCAACACCCTCTTTACCGGGATCTTCCTCGCGGTGGTGCTACCGCTGGCGGGGATCCACCTGCCGCTGACCAAGACCCTGATCGTCCTCACCTTCCTGCTGGGCTTGCTGCCGGTGATCGGCAACCTGATGTCCAACACCCTGATCACCATCGTCGCCCTGTCGTTGTCGATCTGGGTAGCGGTGGCGGCACTGGGTTACCTGATTGTGATCCACAAGGTCGAGTACTTCCTCAATGCACGCATTGTCGGTGGGCAGATCAGCGCCAAGTCCTGGG
Organism: Pseudomonas fluorescens; assembly: GCF_000730425.1. Taxonomy (NCBI): domain Bacteria; kingdom Pseudomonadati; phylum Pseudomonadota; class Gammaproteobacteria; order Pseudomonadales; family Pseudomonadaceae; genus Pseudomonas; species Pseudomonas fluorescens. The sequence goes on from NZ_CP008896.1 coordinate 4,592,595, forward strand.
AGCTGCTGCTGGCGATGCTGGTGTTTGAAGCCGCATTCGGCCTGCCGGGGGTGGTGGCGGGGCCGATCTACTATGCGTATTTGAAGAGTGAGTTGAAGCTGGGCGGGATGGTCTGAGGATTGAGGGGGCCTGGACTGGCCCTTTCGCGAGCAAGCCCGCTCCCACATTTAGACTGCATTCCCAAGGTGGAACTCGGTCTAGATGTGGGAGCGGGCTTGCTCGCGAAGGGCGCACCACGGTTTTAACTAAAGATCAGTAGCCGTAACGCTTGCTGGCCTCGATCGCCAGCCCGCTGCCGATGCTGCCGAAGATGTTGCCTTCGACATGCCGGGCATTGGGCAGCATCGCCGCAATGCTCTGGCGCAGGGCCGGGATGCCGCTGGAACCGCCGGTGAAGAACACCGTATCGACCTGGGCCACGTCCACCGAGGCATCGTCCAGCAGGTGGGTCACGCTGTTGCGCACCCGCTCCAGCAGGTTGTCGATGGAGGATTCGAACAGGGCGCGGCTCAGTTCTACGCTCAGGCCTGCTTCTACCCGGTCCAGCAGCACATGGCGGTTGTCGTCGTGGGTGAGTTGGATCTTGGTCTCTTCCACTTCCATCGCCAGCCAGTGGCCGGCGCGTTGCTCGATCAACTTGAACAGGCGGTCGATGCCACCGGTGTCTTCGATGTCGTAGCGCATGCTGCCCAGCGCAATCTGGGATTTTTGCGAGTACACCGAGTTGATGGTGTGCCAGGTGGCCAGGTTCATGTGGTGGCTGGTGGGCATGTAGGCGCCGCTTTTCATGCGGCTGCCGTAGCCGAACAGCGGCATCATGCCGGCCAGCGAGAGCTGTTTGTCGAAGTCGGTACCGCCGATGTGCACGCCGCCGGTGGCGAGGATGTCGTCATGACGGTTGTCATGCTTGCGCCGTTCCGGCGACAGGCGCACCAGGGAGAAATCGGACGTACCACCACCGATGTCGACAATCAGCACCAGCTCTTCTTTTTCGATGGTGGACTCGTAGTCGAAGGCCGCGGCAATCGGTTCGTACTGGAACGAGACTTCCTTGAAGCCCAGCTTGCGGGCCACGTCCACCAGGGTGTCTTCGGCCTCTTTGTCGGCCATTGGGTCGTCGTCGACGAAAAAGACCGGGCGGCCCAGTACCACTTCTTCGAACTCACGGCTGGCGGTGGCTTCGGCGCGGTGCTTGAGTTGGCCGATAAACAGGCCCAACAGGTCCTTGAAGGGCATGGCCGTACCCAGCACGCTGGTGTCGTGCTTGATCAGCTTGGAGCCCAACAGGCTCTTGAGCGAACGCATCAGGCGGCCTTCGTAGCCTTCCAGGTACTCGTGCAACGCCAGGCGGCCGTAGACCGGGCGGCGCTCTTCGAAGTTGAAGAACACCACCGAGGGCAGGGTGATCTTGTCGTCCTCCAGCGCGATAAGCGTTTCCATGCCGGGGCGGATCCAGCCGACAGTGGAGTTGGACGTGCCGAAGTCAATGCCGCAGGCACGGGCTGGGGATGGGTTGTTCATGTCTAACAGGTTCCGGTTAAAAAACGGCCGCGCAGTGTATGTCACCCGCGCGCAGATGCGTAGGCCGACTATCCGCTAAATACAGCAGACTTGTTACCTTGAAAGGTCGGCTCTTTGCCCCCAACTCCTGTGCATACGGTTGGTGGCTGTCGAAAGGATCAAGTTTGTCCTGCAAGCCGCCGATGATTTTCTGACGCACCTCGAACCGCCTCGCACTGCCCAGGCAGGCAGGGCCCGACTGTGCGATCTCGATAACGGATGGTGATGCCCCCATGGATTTCAAAGACTATTACAAGATTCTTGGTGTCGAGCCGACGGCCGATGACAAGCAGATCAAGGCCGCTTATCGCAAGCTGGCCCGTAAGTATCATCCCGACGTCAGCAAGGAAAAGGACGCGGAAGCCAAGTTCAAGGATGCTTCGGAAGCGTATGAGGCGTTGAAAAGCGCCGACAAGCGCGCCGAATACGACGAATTGCGCCGCTATGGCCAGCACGGTCAGCCCTTCCAGGGGCCGCCAGGCTGGCAGAGCCGTGGCGGGTTTGACGGTGGCCAGGATACTGGCGACTTTTCGGACTTCTTCAGTTCGATCTTCGGCTCCCGTGGCAATGGTTTTGGTGGCGCTCAAGGGCGCAGCCCAGGCCGTCGCGGCCAGGATGTGGAGATGGAGCTGCCGGTGTTCCTCGAAGAGACGCTGTCCACCGAGTCCAAGGCGATCAGCTTCCAGGTACCGCAATACAATGCGGCAGGCCAGCACGTGAGCAACACCACCAAGAGCCTGAATGTGAAGATCCCGGCCGGTGTGGCCGATGGTGAACGGATCCGCCTCAAGGGCCAGGGCGCACCGGGGGTTGGCGGTGGCGCCAATGGCGACCTGTACCTGATCATCCGTTTTGCCCCCCATCCGAAGTTCGAGGTGGAAGGCGAAAACCTGGTGATTACCTTGCCACTGGCGCCGTGGGAATTGGCGCTCGGTGCGGAAGTGGCGGTGCCGACCCTCACGGGCAAGATCAACCTCAAGGTGCCGGCCGGCAGCCAGAATGGCCAGCGCATGCGCGCCAAGGGCCATGGCTTGCTGAACAAGGCCGGGCAGCGCGGTTACTTGTATGTGCAGCTCAAGGCGGTGATGCCAAAAAGCGCGGATGAGGAGGTCAAGGCGTTGTGGCAGGAGCTGGCGCGCAAGGCTGCGTTCAACCCGCGCGAGCAGTTCTGATCCGCTAGCGTCAAGAGGCATCGGGCGGAGTGATGATTTGGCAGGCGCTATCGAACAACTATATGTGCTTTAAGCGCGAGTTCGTTCGATAGGCTGAAGGCTTATGTCTGTTCACGGATGAGCCTAAATGCCAAATACTCCTTCGCCCGTTTCTCCTTCGCTCAGTGCTGTCGCCTCTGGCTATCGGGGGGTGCATTACGACCTCCTGAAAAACCGTGTGCCCTCCTGGTTCATGCAGGCGCCCAAGGCGCGCCAGGAGGAACTGGCCAGCCATTCACTGCAATTGCCCGCTTGGTACCGTAGGGCAAGCCCCGGGGCCCGGCTTGCCCTGGCCGCCGCTCACACACAGTACCGCGAAGCCCAGAACAGCCTTGAAGACACTCTCGGGCGCATTGACGATGTGCTCGATTTTGCCGAGCCGCTGCTTAAGGCGGCGATCCAGAAACGCTTTAACCTGACCCTGGACGTCAGGCAGGTTTACTTCGCTCGTAAGTACGCGCCTAAAAAAGGGCGGGATGACTTCGGCGGCTTTTTGGTCTTCGAGCAGTCCACCGATTCGCAGCTCAATTACCGCTATCGTGCGGTGACACTGCTGGAGGCTGCGCTGGCCAATTTCGACCCCGACGAAGAGCAGCGATCCAGTTGCAGCGATTGCCAGGTGATCACCCGTTTTTCGGCGTTTGATCGCGAGCTGATTCCCGGATTTGAAGACCTTGAGGCTCAGGCGCTGCCAATTTTGCCCCACGAGTTTGCCCAGTTGTGTCGTTCTCTGGACCTGGGCGCGCGGTATCAGGAACATCTCAAAAGTGTGCTTGAGCCACAGGATCAAGCCAGGCGCAAGGCGTTGGAGGACCAATGGCAGGCCCATCGACGCCAGCAGTTCGTACTGAGTATGGAGGTCGCCAGCCTGCAACTGCAGCTTCATCCTGGAGGTGGTAGTCGAATCAAACACGGTATCAGTGCCGACGCTCGGAAAATGCTTGAGCAACTGCTGATCGACCCACACAAGGCTACCCTGGACGGCCGGCCGGTCACGTTTGCCGCCCCCACGATTTTCGGCTCTGTGCTGGTAGGGCCCTTGTTGATCGGGCCGGATCGCCCGGGCAGCCGTCGTACCGAGCGGTTGGTGGTGTATATCCCCAACGATCCGCAGCAGCCGCTCAAGGAATACCCCTCTGGCGACGAGTTCATGGCCGATTTAAGGGTTCGCTTGCACAGCCTCGCCTATCGGCGTTTCTTCAGTCAGTTTGTGCCCTTGCAGGAACAGGGGAGGTTCTTTCAGCAATTCAATACGTTGTACCAGCCGGAGGGCTCTACCGAGGCCACGACGGATTTTGCGCTAAAGGCCTCGCCAGCCACGTTGGTTATCGGCGAGTTTGCGATTACCGGCAACCTGTGGCGCGAGTTGCATCAGGCGCATATAAGCAAGTTGCTCGCCGATGCCAGGGCCGTTGCCGTTACGACCGATGACGAGGATCGGGAGGCTCGGATCAGGCGGCTGGAAGGTTTTCTCGATGCCGTGATCAACGTGTTCAACATGGCCGCGTTTGTGGTGCCGGGACTGGGACCGATCATGCTGGCAGTGGGGGCGGCACAGATGATGTCCGACGTGTTCAGCGGGATTGAGGCTTATGAGCAGGATGAGATCAGAGAGATGTGGCGCTGTTTCTCGTCGGTGGCGCTCAACACGGCCTTTATCGCCACGGGCGCTACCGTATTGCCCCAGATTCAATGGTCGGGCCATGTCGAAGGCCTGAAACGGGTGACATTACCCAATGGCCAGCACGCATTGTGGCGCCCGCGCCTGGATGGGTACGAGCTGCCTGACTCCCGCCTCAGGCTCAGGCCGATGAGCGAGGCGTGTCTCGGCATAACGGGCAACTCACGCTGCATCTGGAGGGCAGGCACTATCGCATCGTCGAGCAGCCCAGTGGCGATCATTACCGCATCCAGCATCCGACACAGCCCGATGCTTACCAGCCGGCGTTACGCAGCAACGGCCAAGAGGCCTGGTTGCATGAGGCCGATCAGCCCGGCCAGTGGACGGGGGCAGTGTTGATGCGCCGCATAGGCGCCTCGATGGAAGGTTTTAGCGAGAGTGAACTGGAGCAGATCCGCCAGGTCAGTGACGTCGACGAAGGCCGGTTACGCCGGATGCACGCTCATCATGAGCCTGTGCCAGCGGTGCTGCTGGATACCGCCCGGCAGTTTCGTGCTTATCGGGATGCGACGGGGTTCGCAGAGCAAATACGTGCCGGGCGCCTCTCGGCTGATCGGGCCGGGTATGCCGCAACCATGGCGATCGAACTACCCCACTGGCCGGCCACCAAGTGCATCGAGGTGTATGAGGTGGGGGAGCCTGGGGTGCGTTACGGAAACCCCCAGGCCTCGGCGGACGATGTGATTCGCATCAGCCGCATGGAGCTGATGCAGGGCGAGCTGCCCAGGCGCATTGTCGAGAGTCTGACCCACGAGCAGTCAATGGCGCTGCTGGGGGAGCGAGTCGCCTCTGACACCCCGTCTCGCGTCGCCGAGCTGACCAATCGCCTGGCGCAGTATGCGGGCACGCAACTTACGCGGCTGTTCAAGAGCCTGTACAGCTCGCGCCGTCCTCCTGAAAGCCCGGAGCTGCGGATTTTGCTGCGAGACTTCAAGCGCCTGTCGGCTTCTATGGCCCAGGAGTTGCTCGACATGGCCTCCCCGCAGGAACTGGAGACGACCGTCACTAAGGAACGTATTCCGTTACGGTTGGGTGAAGAAGCGCGCAAGCTGCAGGCGCAAAGGCGCCTGTTGCAGGCCTATGAAGGGCTTTACCTGGATGCGTTGGATAATCCGGATACCGAGGCGCTGGTGCTTCACTCCCTGGAAAACCTGCCCGGTTGGCGCGATGACATCCGGATTGAGGTGCGCGAGGCTTCCCTGCACGGCACATTGCGCGCCGCTTTCGGCCCCGAAGGCGCGAGCAGTTGCAAAGTCCTGGTGCGGATGTCGGATGGGCGTTATCAGCCATTCGATGAGCGGGGCAATGAGTTGCACGGCATCAACGGCTTGTATGGAGCCCTGCAACATGCCTTGCCCGATGCCCATCGCAAGGCGCTTGGCCTGCCCCATGTCGGGCAGGGTGAACAACTGCGGGGGCTGATCATTCAGCGGGCACTGCCGCGGGATGCATTACGCACCGTACTGCGTATGCAGCCGCGTAAAAAACCCTTTTTCCGCTCTCCCCGTCGCGCATCGGGCGGCAAACGTGGATACCCACTGAGTGGCCGCGGGTCGGGGAGTCAGGCGCTGAGTATCCGTCGCCGGCTGCGGACACTTTACCCCAGCATGACCGATGAGCAGATGGAGGAATACCTGCAAGGGCGCCCTCCCCACGATGATCGTTGGCTCAGGCTGTTGGAGCATGAGTTTGGGGATTTGCAGGACACAATGCAGATGTGGATGTTGCAGGAGGGGCGTGCACGTTCGGTTTTGCGGGCGCGGTACACGATCATGAAAGCCATCCTGGACGCCTGGCAAAAGAGCGGCGAATGGGATCTCGACGCGGGCGGTCACTATCGGGGGATGAAAATTCATCTGCATGCCAACCGTCTTTCGGAGCGACTGGCCCTAGGCGCAGAGCTGGAAACCTTGCCGGCGCTGCCCGCTAACTTTGATCATGTTTCCAACATGCAGATAGCGGATTGCGGAGTGAGCGATCAAGGCGCGCGCTTTCTCTCGGCGTTTCGCGGGTTGCGCCTACTGGACATGAACGGCAACCGCTTGACCGTGCTGCCCCCCGCCCTGGCGAACATGCCGCTTATGGAGGGGCTGGACCTGGCGGATAACCAGGTGGTGCTGACGGCAGAGACCGCCCAGCACCTCAAACAGATGAGTCGAATGGTTTCGTTGTCCCTGGAGGGAAATCCGATTGGCATGTCGCTGAACGTCAGTCGCATGCCGTACCTGCACTGGTTGCACCTGGCGGGTTGTGGCTTGCAGGAATGGCCGGCCGGCCTTTTTGCCCGTCCCAGGCCGCGCAGTTTCTTTCTGGACTTGAGTGGCAATTCGCTCACGCGTATTGCCGATGTGGCTCCAGGCTCGGACAGGGCGCAGATCCTCGCCAGGACCGTGGTGACTCGCGGGCTGCTGACGCCCAGTGTGCTCGAGCGGCTCAAGCTCTATATCGAGTCCATCGGGCTGGATGCCGAGCGTACTTTTCCGCCTCGGGGGACCCTGGAAAGCGCGCATTGGATGGCTGGTTTGACGCAGCAGCAATGGCTGGAAAAATCCAAGCTGTGGGATGCGCTCGAGGAGGTTGAGGGGAGCGAGCCGTTTTTCAATGAGCTGCGCAAGCTGAGCGAGTCATCCGATGCCGGGACAACGGCCTACAAGGCCGACTTGACCGCCAAGGTCTGGCGCATGATCGAAGCGATGCACGATGACAGCGTATTGCGTGAAACATTGTTCCAGATGGCTTTAGCGCCAACGACATGCGTCGATGCCGGTGCGCAGTTGTTCAACGCCATGGGGGCGGAGGTGTTGGTGCATCAAGCCAATGCGATTCCCAGCGCTGCATTAAAGAAAATCGAGCTTCTGGACCTGGCCAAAGGTCGCTCCAGACTTGAGGAGTTAGGTCGGATCGCCCATGCGCGAGTCGCCGAACTGCTCAAACAGGGGCGCAATTTTCCTCAGTCGGACGCAGAAGGCGATCCCATCCAGCAGGTTGATGCACAGGGCAATAGGGTACGCAGTATCGACGAGGTAGAAATCTATCTGGCCTACGCCACCCGGCTGGCCGAACGCCTGGATTTACCGTGGCAATCCAGAAGCATGATGTTCAGGGAGCCAGACGTCACGGACAGAATGTTGGAGCAAGCCTATCTGCGTGTACGGGCTTTGGAGGAGGGAGATCAGTTGCGGAACTTGATCGTGGAGCAACCTTTCTGGGCCGAGTATGTGCAGACGCTCAACAGCAATGATTTCAAGGTGCTGGAGAACAAGGGCGACGCGCTGACCAGCTTGCTTGCCGCCCAGCAGGAGTGGGCGGCAGACGGGAATCTGTCGGCCCAGCAAAAGCAGGTCCTGCGTGAGACCATCGATGCCTGCGCGCGCACCCTGGGCAAGTCTGCGCAAAACGTCACCCCTGGTACGGTGATGAGTGACGAGGAGTATTTTTCCGAGATGGAAAGCCTGGGGGACCAGCGCAAGAACCTGCTGTGCAGCCTCACGGATCAGATCATGGGCCGTGTTCCGGCTCGCGAAGGGCTGCAGACTTGAGGCCCTGAGAGGGCCTCGGTAGGGGGCGAACCGTCAAAACAGGAAATAGCGTTGGGCCATAGGCAATACCTCGGCCGGCTCGCACCACAGCAGCACCCCATCGGCCTTGACCTGGTAAGTCTGCGGATCGACTTCGATGTCCGGCAGGTAGTCGTTGTGGATCAGGTCGGTTTTCTGCACGGTCCGACAGCCCTTGACCACGCCGATCTGTTTTTTCAGGCCCAGCGCCTGCGGCAGGCCCTGGGCCAGCGCCGCCTGGCTGATAAACGTCAGGCTGGTGGCGTGCAACGCGCTGCCGAAGCTGGCGAACATCGGCCGGTAGTGCACCGGCTGCGGCGTGGGAATCGAGCCGTTGATATCGCCCATCAGGCTTGCGGCAATCGCCCCGCCCTTGAGAATCAGCGTGGGCTTGATACCGAAGAATGCCGGGCGCCACAACACCAGGTCGGCCCATTTGCCGACTTCGATGGAGCCCACTTCATGGCTGATGCCATGGGTGATCGCCGGGTTGATGGTGTACTTGGCGATGTAGCGCTTGGCGCGAAAGTTATCGTTGCCTGCGCCATCGCCGGGCAGGGGCCCGCGTTGCTTTTTCATCTTGTCGGCAGTTTGCCAGGTGCGCATGATCACCTCGCCGACACGGCCCATGGCCTGGCTGTCGGAGCTGATCATCGAGAACGCGCCCAGGTCGTGCAGGATATCTTCGGCGGCGATGGTCTCGCGGCGGATGCGGCTTTCGGCGAAGGCCACGTCCTCGGCAATGCTCGGGTCGAGGTGGTGGCAGACCATCAACATGTCCAGGTGCTCGTCGATGGTATTGCGGGTGAACGGTCGGGTCGGGTTGGTGGAGCTGGGCAGCACGTTGGGGAAACCGCAGGCCTTGATGATATCCGGCGCATGCCCGCCGCCGGCACCTTCGGTGTGATAGGTATGGATGGTGCGGCCCTTGAGCGCGGCGAGGGTGGTTTCGACAAAACCTGACTCATTGAGGGTGTCGCTGTGGATCGCCACTTGCACGTCGTATTCGTCGGCCACGCTCAGGCAGTTGTCGATACTGGCCGGGGTGGTGCCCCAGTCCTCATGCAGCTTCAAGCCGATGGCGCCGGCCTTGACCTGTTCGATCAAGGGCTCTGGCAGGCTGGCGTTGCCCTTGCCGGTAAAACCTAAGTTCATCGGGAACGCGTCCGCCGCTTGCAGCATGCGCGCCAGGTGCCACGGGCCGGAGGTGCAGGTGGTGGCGTTGGTGCCGGTAGCCGGGCCGGTGCCGCCGCCGATCATGGTGGTCACGCCACTGGTCAGTGCCTCTTCGATCTGCTGCGGGCAGATGAAATGCACATGGGTGTCGATGCCACCGGCGGTCAGGATCATGCCTTCGCCGGCAATCACTTCGGTGCTGGCGCCGATGGCCAGGGTCACGCCGGGCTGGATATCCGGGTTGCCGGCCTTGCCGATCCCGGCGATACGGCCATTTTTCAAGCCGACATCGGCCTTGACGATGCCCCAGTGATCAATGATCAGTGCGTTGGTGATGACTGTGTCGACCACTTCGGCGGCCAGCAACTGGCTCTGGCCCTGGCCGTCACGGATGACCTTGCCGCCGCCGAATTTCACTTCTTCGCCGTAGGTGGTGAAGTCCTGTTCGACTTCGATCCACAGCTCGGTGTCGGCCAGGCGGACCTTGTCACCGACGGTGGGGCCGAACATGTCGGCGTAGGCTTGGCGGCTGATTTTCATGGGAGTGTCCTGAAGAATTTGTGTTGAATGTGAATCCGCTATCGCAGGCAAGCCAGCTCCCACATTTGAAATGCATTCCCATGTGGGAGCTGGCTTGCCTGCGATGAGGCCCTAAAGATCACCCATGATCTTCCCGGCAAACCCGAACACCCGGCGCAACCCTGCCAGCTCCACCAACTCCACCTCACGGCTCTGCCCCGGCTCAAACCGCACCGCCGTGCCCGCTGGAATATTCAGGCGCATGCCGCGGCTGAGGGCGCGATCGAAGGTCAGCGCGTCGTTGGTTTCAAAAAAGTGGTAGTGGGAACCGACCTGGATCGGCCGGTCGCCGCTGTTGGCCACGCTCAGGCTCAGCGTGCGCCGGCCCACGTTCAGTTCGATGTCGCCAGGCTGGATCTGATATTGGCCAGGAATCATGCAGGTTGCCCCAGGGTCTTGTAGTAGATGGCGGTCGGGCTGTAGCGCCCGTCCGGGCTTTGGCAGTAGTCCGGCAGTTCGCCGATCTTGGTGTAGCGCAAGGCCTGGTAGAAGGCTTCGGCGGGTGAGCCGGCTTCGGTGTCCAGGTACAGCAGGCCGCGCTTGTGCTGGCGCGCGCACAGTTCCAGGGCGCTCATCAATTGCTGGCCGAGGCCGTGGCGCCGGGCGGCATTGAGCACCAGCAGCTTCTGCACTTCGGCACGGTTGAGGCCGTTGGCTTTCTGGCACAGCGCCAGTTGCACGCTGGCCAGTACCTGTTCATCGCGCACCACCACCCACAGCAGGAGGCTGGCATCCTCGACGCCGGCCTGTACACCGTCGAAGTAGCGACGTGCCTGGGCCGCGTCAAGGTCGGCCATGAAGCCTACCGAAGCGCCGTGCTTCACGGCATCCAGCAACAGCTCAATCAAGCCCTGGCGGTAATGGGCAAAACTTTCGGCATTCACTCGACGCAGTTGGGCAGCGCTCATCGTTATGACTCCTTGTGATCCGCCGGCGGTTGGGCGCCAGGGTTGAGCATCAGTTGCATGAAGGTCAGGTCCAGCCAGCGGCCAAACTTGATGCCCACCTGGGCCATTTGCCCAGTGCTGCTGAAACCCAGGCGCTCATGCAGGCGGATCGAGGCCAGGTTGCCGCTTTCGATGGCGGCGACCATCACATGTTTGCCACAGGCTCTGGCGCGTTCGATCAAGGCCTGCATCAGCGACGGGCCAAGGCCTTTGCCGCGTTGGCCGTTGCGCACGTACACCGAATGCTCGACGGTATGGCGAAAGCCATCGAAGGGCCGCCAGTCACCGAATGAGGCATAGCCGACCACCTGGTCGGCCTCCACGGCCACCAGGATCGGATAGAACTGCGCCTGGCGTGCACTGAACCAGGCCTGGCGGTTGCCCAGGTCCACCGGTTGGTCGTTCCAGATCGCCGTGGTGTTGAGCACGGCATCGTTGTAGATGTCGCGGATCGCCGGCAGGTCGCCGTGTACCGCGTCACGAATCAGCAAGGGCATGGTCGGGTCTCAGGCGATGGGCTGGTGGACGGTCACCAGTTTGGTGCCGTCGGGGAAGGTGGCTTCGACCTGGATATCCGGGATCATTTCCGGGATGCCTTCCATTACTTGCTCGCGACTGAGCAGGGTGGTGCCAAAGTGCATCAGGTCGGCCACGGTGCGCCCGTCACGCGCGCCTTCGAGCAGGGCAGCGCTGATGTAGGCGATGGTTTCCGGGTAATTGAGCTTCACCCCGCGCGCCAGGCGACGCTCGGCCAGCAGGCCGGCGGTGAAGATCAGCAGTTTGTCTTTTTCCCGTGGGGTCAGGTCCATGGTCAGCAATCCGTTTTGAAAAACAATTATTAACAACACAGGTCCACTGTGGGAGCGGCGGTGCGACTTGCTCGCAAATGCGGTGTATCAGTCAACATATCCATGACTGACCCACCGCATTCGCGAGCAAGTCGAATCGTCGCACCGCCGCTCCCACATTTTGATCTCATGTGTTCCAAATTCTTGGTGGCATGGCCTCACGCCCCAGCAGCGCCGGGCGCAACAGCCGCCATAAAGCAATCAACCAGGCCCTGGCCTGCAACGTCTCGCCGGCCAGGCAGCGTGCCACCAGCAAACCCGGCAACTGGGTCAGGTCGCCGCGCACCGCGTGGGGCAGGGCGCGACACTGTTCAAGCAGTTCGCTGTCGATTTCACCGGTCACCAGCAAGGTGGCAAACACCGGCTGGCCGTCCAGGCCAATCGGCGAGTCGAGCAGGCCGTCGTCGCCCACGATGCGCTGGCGCTCATGCCAGAGCAACTGGCCGTCGCGGCGGATATCCAGGTGCGACTGAAAGTGCCCAAGGTCGAAACGCTCGCCACTGGCCGGACGCCCCAAGGCGACCACGTCCCAGTAGAACAACCGGGCGTCGCCTTCAAGGTCGATGCGGGTGCGCAGTTCGGCCTGGGCAGCGCTGAACACGATGGTTTCCTGGGGCAGCCATTCCAGGGTGGCGCCGGCTTCGACCGTCAATGCCAACTGCTGATACGCCGGCCCGCTGGCGCGATACCACTTGGCGGCGCCGGGGCTGGTCAGTTGCGCCCATGCGCCCTGCGCGAGATGGGCGGTGATGTCCAGGCGATCCCCCCCGGCAATCCCGCCCGGTGGGTGCACGATGATGTGCTGGCACACCTCGGGGCCTTCGGCATACAGGTGCTTTTGCACCCGCAGCGGGCCCAGGTGGCGGCGCAGCACCGGACGCGTGGTCGCGCCGAATCGTGCATAGCCCAACTCCAGCGCGGCGTGCCAGCTGGGGGTGAACAGGGCGGAGGGGGCAGGAAGGGTCATGGCCGGTGCTTGGTAACGAGACGCTACAGATTAGATGGTAACCAGGCCGCGTACACCCTCGGCCTCCATATTTTCACCACGGCCCTGCTGGACGATTTCACCCCGGGACATCACCAGGTAGTGATCGGCCAGTTCGGCGGCAAAGTCGTAGAACTGCTCTACCAGCAGGATCGCCATATCGCCGCGCTCGGCGAGTCTCTTGATCACCGCGCCGATCTCCTTGATCACCGAGGGCTGGATGCCTTCGGTGGGTTCGTCGAGGATCAACAGGCGTGGACGGCTGGCCAGGGCGCGGCCGATGGCCAGTTGCTGCTGCTGGCCGCCCGACAGGTCGCCCCCGCGCCGGTGTTTCATCTGCAGCAGTACCGGGAACAGCTCGTAGATAAACGCCGGGACTTGCTTGGCTTCGCGGCCGGGAAAGCGCGACAGGCCCATCAGCAGGTTCTCTTCCACCGTCAGCCGGGCGAAAATCTCCCGGCCCTGGGGCACGTAGGCAATGCCGGCGTGTACCCGCTGGTGCGGCTTGAAGCCGGTGATGGCCTTGCCTTCCCAGTTCACTGCACCTTCCTTGGCGGGCAACAGGCCCATCAGGCATTTGAGCAGGGTGGTCTTGCCCACGCCGTTACGGCCGAGCAGGCAGGTGACTTCGCCGACTTTTACCTCGAACGAAAGGCCGCGCAGGATATGGCTGCCGCCGTAGTACTGGTGCAATTTATCGACTTGCAGCATGTTCAAACTCTCCTCAATTCCCCTGTGGGAGCTGGCTTGCCTGCGATGGCGGTGTGTCAGTCACCCTCGCTATCGCCGGCAAGCCGGCTCCTACAGGACGCAATCAGCGACCGAGGTACACCTCGATCACCCGCTCGTTTTCCTGCACCTGTTCCAGTGACCCTTCGGCCAGCACGCTGCCCTGGTGCAGCACCGTGACATGGTCGGCAATCGAGCCGACAAAGCCCATGTCGTGTTCCACCACCATCAGCGAATGCTTGCCCGCCAGGCGCTTGAACAGCTCGGCGGTGAACTCGGTCTCGGCGTCGGTCATGCCCGCCACCGGTTCATCGAGCAGCAACAGTTGCGGGTCCTGCATCAGCAGCATGCCGATTTCCAGGAACTGCTTCTGGCCGTGGGACAGCAAGCCCGCCGGGCGCTGCGCCGAAGTCGTCAGGCGAATGGTGTCCAGTACTTCGTCGATACGGTCTTTCTGTTCGCTGTTCAGGCGTGCGCGCAGGCTGGCCCACACCGATTTGTCGGTGTTCTGTGCCAGTTCCAGGTTCTCGAATACGCTCAGGGCTTCAAACACCGTGGGCTTCTGGAACTTGCGACCGATGCCGGCCTGGGCGATCTGCACTTCACTCATGCGGGTCAGGTCCAGGGTTTCGCCGAACCAGGCCTTGCCGTGGCTGGGGCGAGTCTTGCCGGTGATCACGTCCATCAGCGTGGTCTTGCCCGCGCCATTGGGGCCGATGATGCAGCGCAGTTCACCGACGCCGATATACAGGTTCAGGTCGTTGAGCGCCTTGAAACCGTCGAAGCTGACGCTGATGTCTTCCAGGGTCAGGATCGTCCCGTGGCGGGTGTTCAGGCCCTTGCCGGCGGCCTGGCCGAGGCCGATGGCGTCGCGGCTGCTGCCGGCATCTTTGTTGGGGTCGAGAATAGGTTCGAGCATAAATTCAGCCGTCGGTGTGATTCTCATTGTTCGCCCCTCTTCTTCAGCAAGCCGATGATGCCCTTGGGCAAATACAGCGTGACGATGATGAACAGCGCGCCGAGGAAGAACAGCCAGTATTCCGGGAAGGCCACGGTGAACCAGCTCTTCATGCCGTTGACCACACCGGCGCCGAGCAACGGCCCGATCAACGTGCCTCGCCCGCCCAAGGCGACCCACACCGCCGCCTCGATGGAGTTGGTCGGTGACATTTCGCTGGGGTTGATGATGCCCACCTGCGGCACATACAGCGCGCCGGCCAGGCCGCACAACACCGCGCTCAACACCCAGACGAACAGCTTGAAGCCGCGTGGGTCGTAGCCGCAGAACATCAGACGGTTTTCCGCATCGCGCAACGCCGTCAGCACCCGGCCGAACTTGCTGCGGGCCAGGCGCCAGCCGATGTACAGGCTGGCGACCAACAGCAGCACCGTGGCCAAAAACAACACCGCCCGGGTGCCGGGCTCGGTGATGCCAAAGCCCAGGATGCTGCGAAAGTTGGTAAAGCCGTTGTTGCCGCCAAAGCCGGTCTCGTTGCGGAAAAACAACAGCATCCCGGCAAAGGTCAGGGCCTGGGTCATGATCGAGAAGTACACGCCCTTGATCCGCGAGCGGAAGGCGAAGAAGCCGAACGCCAGGGCCAGCAAACCAGGGGCCAGTACCACCAGGCACAGGGCCCAGAGGAAGTGCTCGGTGCCCACCCAATACCACGGCAGTTCGGTCCATGACAGGAAGGTCATGAACGCCGGCAACTCGCTGCCGGCGGCCTGGCGCATCAGGTACATGCCCATGGCGTAACCGCCGAGGGCGAAGAACAAGCCGTGGCCCAGGGACAACATCCCGGCGTAGCCCCACACCAGGTCCAGCGCCAGGGCGACGATGGCGTAGCAGAGAATCTTGCCCACCAGCGTCAGGGTGTAGGCCGAGACATGCAATGCACTGTCTGCGGGCAACAGCGACAACAACGGCAACGCCAGCAGCACGGCGAGGATCACCGCGCCCACTGCAATCGTCACCTTGGGGCCGGCCTTTTGCGCGGCCGTGAGCATCAATGGCTGGTTCATCAGTCGATCACCCGTCCTTTCAGTGCGAAGAGTCCCTGCGGGCGTTTCTGGATAAACACAATGATCAGCGCAAGGATCAGGATCTTGCCGAGCACGGCGCCGATCTGCGGTTCAAGAATCTTGTTGGCGATCCCCAGGCCAAAGGCGGCCATGACGCTGCCGGCCAACTGGCCAACCCCGCCAAGCACCACCACCAGGAAGGAGTCGATGATGTAGCTCTGGCCCAGGTCCGGGCCGACGTTACCGATCTGGCTCAGGGCCACGCCACCGAGGCCGGCGATCCCCGAGCCGAGGCCAAAGGCGAGCATGTCCACGCGCCCGGTGGGCACGCCGCAGCAGGCGGCCATGTTGCGGTTCTGGGTCACGGCGCGCACGTTCAGGCCCAGGCGGGTTTTGTTCAGCAGCAGCCAGGTCAGCACCACCACGCACAACGCGAAGGCGATGATGACGAGGCGGTTGTAAGGCAGCACCAGATTGGGCAGCACCTGAATCCCGCCCGACAGCCAGGCCGGGTTGGCCACTTCAACGTTCTGTGCGCCGAACAGCAGGCGCACCAACTGGATCAGCATCAGGCTGATGCCCCAGGTCGCCAGCAGGGTTTCCAGCGGGCGCCCATAGAGGTGACGGATCACCGTGCGCTCCAGGGCCATGCCGATGCCGGCGGTGACAAAAAACGCCACCGGCAGCGCAATCAACGGGTAGAACTCGATGGCCTGGGGCACGTAGCGCTGCATCAGCAACTGCACCACGTAGGTGGAGTAGGCGCCGAGCATCAGCATCTCGCCGTGGGCCATGTTGATCACCCCGAGCAGGCCGAAGGTAATCGCCAGGCCCAGGGCCGCCAGCAGCAGGATCGAGCCCAGGGACATACCGCTGAAGGCTTGCCCGAGGACCTCGCCCACCAGCAGCTTGCGCTTGACCTGGGCCAGGCTGGTTTCGGCGGCGGTGTGCACCCCGGCGTCGGCCTCCACGCCGGGAGCCAGCAGGGCCTCCAGGCGGGTGCGGGCCAGCGGATCGCCGGTGCTGCCGAGCAGACGCACGGCGGCCAGGCGCACGGCCGGGTCGGGGTCGACCAGCTGCAGGTTGGCCAGGGCCAGGCTCAGGGCGCTGTGTACCTCGTCATCGGTTTCGCTGGCGAGTTGCCGGTCGAGGAATTTCAACTGCGCAGGCTGCGCGCTTTTTTGCAAGGTTCGGGCGGCGCTCAGGCGCACCTTGGGTTCGGTGGCGAGCAGTTGTTGGCTGGCCTGTACATTGTCGATCAGGCCGCGCAGGCGGTTGTTCAGGCGCACGGTCCGGGTTTCGCCGTTGACGCTGATTTGGCCTTGTTGCAGGGCGTTGATCAACTCGGCACGCGCCGGGTCGGGCTGGGCGGCCCAGTCCTGCAACAGCTTGGCCTGTTGCATGGGGTTGGCCGCAAGGAAGTCTTCGGCATCGCCGGCGTGCGCGGCCAGGGGCAGCAACAGCAGGCAGGCCAGGAGGAAGCGGTGGAGGGCAGTGGGCATAAACAAATGTCCTGGTCATGCACGGACTAGGTTTATGTGGGAGGGGGCTTGCTCGCGAAGGCGGTGCGTCAGTGATGGATATGTTGACTGATACACCGCCTTCGCGAGCAAGCCCGCTCCCACATTTGATCTGTGTTGGGGCTTAGTTGCTCTTCACCGCGTGATCCGGCTTTTTGTCGTTGCCAGGGATGTACGGGCTCCATGGCTGGGCGCGGATCGGCCCTTCGGTCTGCCACACCACCGAGAACTGGCCGTCGGACTGGATCTCGCCAATCATCACCGGCTTGTGCAGGTGGTGGTTGGTCTTGTCCATGGTCAGGGTGTAGCCCGACGGTGCGGCGAAGGTCTGGCCGGCGAGGGCTTCACGTACCTTGTCGACATCGGTGGATTTGGCTTTCTCCACGGCCTGCGCCCACATATGGATACCGACGTAGGTGGCCTCCATCGGGTCGTTGGTCACGGCCTTGTCGGCGCCCGGCAGGTTCTTCGCCTTGGCATAGGCTTTCCAGTCGGCGACGAACTTGGCGTTGACCGGGTTTTCCACCGACTGGAAGTAGTTCCATGCCGCCAGGTTGCCCACCAGCGGCTTGGTGTCGATGCCGCGCAGTTCCTCTTCACCCACCGAGAACGCCACCACCGGTACCTCGGTGGCTTTGAGGCCCTGGTTGGCCAGTTCCTTGTAGAACGGCACGTTGGAGTCGCCATTGACCGTGGACACCACAGCGGTCTTGCCGCCAGCGGAGAACTTCTTGATGTTGGCGACGATGGTCTGGTAATCGCTGTGGCCGAACGGGGTGTAGACCTCTTCGATGTCTTTGTCGGCCACGCCTTTGGAGTGCAGGAACGCGCGCAGGATCTTGTTGGTGGTGCGCGGGTACACGTAGTCGGTGCCCAGCAGGAAGAAGCGCTTGGCACTGCCGCCTTCCTCGCTCATCAGGTATTCCACCGCCGGGATTGCCTGCTGGTTCGGCGCTGCACCGGTGTAGAACACGTTGGGCGACATTTCTTCGCCTTCGTATTGCACCGGGTAGAACAGCAGACCGTTGAGTTCTTCGAACACCGGCAGCACCGATTTACGCGACACCGAGGTCCAGCAACCGAACACCACGGCGACCTTGTCCTGGGTCAGCAACTGCCGACCCTTCTCGGCGAACAGTGGCCAGTTGGACGCCGGGTCCACCACCACCGCTTCCAGCATCTTGCCGTTGACGCCACCCTTGGCGTTGATTTCGTCGATGGTCATCAACGCCATGTCTTTAAGCGAGGTCTCGGAGATTGCCATGGTCCCGGACAGCGAGTGCAGGATGCCGACCTTGATGGTCTCGGCAGCCTGGACGGTCCAGGTCAGGCCCATGGCGGCAATGCTTGCCGTGAGTGTGAAAGCCTTGATCAAGCAGCGACGCTTCATTGTGCAATCTCCGTAACTCAACAGTGTTTAAGGACAATTGAGAGAGGCATTGCAAGGGATGTGCCTAGTCGCGTGAAAGCAGGAAATGGTCGTTTTGAGCCCAGCAGGGCTTGAGGGGTGCACCATGAACTGGCAGGCCGGGCGAGTGGGTGCACGTGCGTGCGCTACAACGGGGCGCGGTCAGCGCTTGCGCATCAAACCGATGAAAAACAGCCCGCCAATGGCTGCCGTGGCGACGCCAATCGGCAAGTCTTCCGGGGCAATCAGCGTGCGTGCGGCCACATCGACCCAGACCAGGAAGACACTGCCGAGCAACACGCACACCGGCAGTAGTCGACGATGCTCGGCGCCCACCAGACGCCGGGCAATGTGCGGCACCATCAACCCGACAAAACCGATGGAACCGCTGATCGAGACCAGCACGCCGGTCATCAGCGAGGCGATCAGGAAAACCTTGAGGCGCACATTGCGTGCATTCAGGCCCAGGGTCACGGCGGTCTGCTCGCCGGCCATCAGCGCGTTGAGCGGGCGCGCCATGCCCAGCAGCAGCAACAGCCCGAGCAGTACGGTAATGGAGGGGATCGCCAGCAGTTCCCAGCGCGCCAAACCGAGGCCGCCGAGCATCCAGAACATCACCGCCGGCGCCGCCCGATGGTCGCCCATGAACAACAGCAGGTTGGCTGCGGCCATCATCACGAATGACACCGCCACACCGCAGAGCAACAGGCGATCACTCTCCAGCCGGCCATTGCGGCTGGCCACGGCCAGCACCGCCAGCATACTCAGCAGTGCGCCGATAAAGGCGGCGAGGGGCAAGGTCAGCAGGCCGATGATTTCGCCCACATGCAGCACCACGATCACCGCGCCCAGGGTGGCCCCCGAGGTCACCCCCAGCAGGTGTGGGTCGGCCAGCGGGTTACGTGTCACCGCCTGCAATACCGCACCGATCAGCGCCAGCCCGGCGCCTACCAGGGCACCCAGTAACATGCGCGGTACACGGATCAGCCAGACGATATGTTCCTGGCCCACCGACCAATCCACCGGCCCGATACCGAAGGCCTTGTGCAGCAGGATCCGCCACACCACGTCCACCGGCACCCGCGCCGAACCGAAGCCCAGCGAGACGACACAGGACACCAGCAGCACTGCGCCAAGGGCGGCCAGCAGCAGGGCGTAGCGGCGCTGGATCATTGGCGGTGGAACCCCTTGGCCAGGGTTTGCACGGCCAGCACATTGTCGATACCCGGCGTGGCCTGCACGTAGGGGATCACGATAAAGCGTCGCTGTTTGATCGCGTCCACCGATTGCAGGGCCGGGTTCTCCAGCAGGAACTGGATTTTCTGCTCGGCGGTGATTTCGCTGTAGTCGACGATCACGATCACCTGGGGGTTGCGCTCCACCACGGTCTCCCAGTTGATCCGGGTCCAGCTGGCGTCCACGTCATCGAGGATATTGCGCCCTCCGGCGGCATCGATCAGTGCCTGGGGCATGCCCAGGCGGCCGGAGGTCATGGCGCGATCTTCGCCGCTGTCGTAGAGAAACACCCGTGGTTTTTCGGCGGGCAGGGTTTTGTGCACCGCGCTAACCTGGGCCTGCATCCGGGCGATCAGGGCATTGGCGCGGTCTTGCACGTCGAAGATCCGGCCCAGGTTGCGCAGGTCGTTGTAGGTGTCGTCCAGGGTGGCTGCCGGGCGCTTCATCACGAAGGCACAGGATTCGGTCAGTTCAAGTACATTGATGCCCAACGGTTGCAGGGTTTGTGGGGTGAGGTCGCCACCCACGCGCATGCCGTAGTCCCAGCCGGCGAAGAAAAAATCCACATTGGCATTGAGCAGGGTTTCCACCGAAGGGTACTTGCTTGCCAGTTCCGGCAGGCCGTCCAGCAGCGAGGCCATTTGCGGGGTCACGGCTTTCCAGCCGGTCACGCCGCTGTAGCCGGCCATGCGCGACTTGAGGCCCAGGGCGAGCATCATCTGGGTCATGTTGATGTCGTGGCTGACGGCGTGCTCGGGGGCCTGATTGAAGGTCACCTCGCGGTTGCAGCTCTGGATCTTCAACGGGTAGCGGGTGGCCTCGGCAAAGGCCTGGGCCGCCCCGCACAGTAGGGTAAGGCACAGCAGGGAGCGCAGGATCATGGTTGGGTTATCCAGGTGATTCGCGGGTAGCCGGAAAGTGGATGGGTATCGATCAGTGCCTCGACACCGAACACCTCGCGCAGCAGTTTTGCGGTCAGTACTTCATGGGGCGTGCCGCTGGCAACGATCTGCCCGTGGTTGATCACGTACAGGCGATCACAGAAGGCTGCGGCCAGGTTGAGGTCGTGGATGCTGGCCAGGGTGCCGATCTGCAGGCGCTTGACCAGCTTCAGCAGCTCCAACTGGTAGCGTGGGTCGAGGTGGTTGGTCGGCTCGTCGAGGATCAGCAGTTGCGGCTGCTGGGCCAGGGCACGGGCCAGGATCACCCGCTGTTTTTCACCACCGGAGAGGGTGGCAAAGGCGTGGTCTTCAAAGCCCAGCAGGCCGACGGACTCGAGGGCGCGTTGAGTCAGTTGGCGGTCGAGCAACGTATCGCTGTCGAACAGCCCTTTGTGGGGTGTGCGCCCCATGGCGACCACTTCGTCGACCCGCAGGCCGAAGGCGTCGGGAAACTCTTGCAGCACCACGGCGATGCGCTGGGCGCACCAGCGTGAAGATTGCTTCCAGACGTTCTGGTGATCGAGGCGCACTTCACCCTGGTCGGGTTTGCTGAAGCGATAGGCGCAGCGCAACAGGCTGGTCTTGCCGCTGCCATTGGGCCCGATCAGCCCGACAAACTCCCCCGCACCCACTTGCAGGCTGGCATCACGCAGTTGGAACTGGTGATGGCAGTGGCCGTGGCCCAGTGGGGCCCAGGCGAGGTGGTGAAGGTCTAGAGTGGGCATCAAATCTCTCAAGTCAAACAGCGATCCAGTGTGGTGGTTAGAAGGTGTAGTCCGCCGTCACAAAGAACGAGCGTGGCTCACCCAGTATCCATTGCGGGCCGTCATTGTGTTGGCTCACGGCGTAGGTGCGGTCGAACAGGTTATTCAATTGCAGGCCCGATGTCGTGTTGCGCATGGCTTTCCAGGTCACGCCGGCACCGGTGCGGTACTTGCTCATCGGACGACAGATCGCTTCTTCGAGACGGCACTCGCCGCTGGACGCGACGAGTAGGGACAGTGCAGCAAGTGTTATAAGTTAACACTTGTTGCGGTGGGGGTGAAAGCCCGCGTAAGACTACACAACGCCTCTATTTAGGGCATCTCGCCTGTCTCATGCAGAAGATGAGGCCGATTCACGTGGCTTGAAAAAACGCGCCAACACCAGACGATCCAATACCCACACCACGATCAGCGACGCGCCGACCAACGGGAAAATGATCGCCAGGCCCAGCATGATCAGCATCGCGGTTTTCCACTTCGGCAGGTCATGGCGCAGTGGCGGAACCCCCAGGCCGCCCTGTGGCCGGCGCTTCCACCAGATCACCACGCCGCTGACCGAACTCAGCAGGATCATCAGGCACACCAGCAGCACGATGATCTGGTTGACCACGCCGAACATCTTGCCCTCGTGCAACATCACCCCGGACTCGGTGACCCGTGCCACGGTGTTGTAGTGTTCCCAGCGCACATCGGCGAGGACCTTGCCGCTGTATTGGTCGATATGCAGGGTCGCGTCATTGCGCGGGTCGTTGGCGAATACCGCGACGGTGAACACGCCCGTGGCCGTGGTGGGGAAGGTGATGCTGTAGCCCGGCTCGACCTGGCGCGCGGTGGCCAAATCCACGACCTGTTGCAGGCTGATCGCCGGGGCGGCCGGGCCGTGATTCATGCCGCCGTGCTGCCTGTGTTCGGCATGCTCGCCGGACAGGGGCATGGGGGTGTTTTCCAGGGCCCAGGGGACGGTCTGTTGGGTTGCGGTGTTGAGGCGGCGGGCCTGTTGGTCGGACAGCGGCACATCGTTCCACATCGCCGCCGGAAAGCGGTTCCACAGGTCGGCGTACTGCTTGCCCCAGAAGCCGGTCCAGGTCAGGCCGCTGAGGATCATCAGCAGCAAAAAGGCGGCCCCCCAGAACCCGGTGACCGCATGCAGGTCCCGCCAGAACAGGCGCCCGCGACTGCCCAGGCGCGGCCACAGGATCCCGGCGCCCGACCTGCCGCGGGGCCACCACAGGTACAGGCCGGAGACCACCAGCATCACGCCCCAGCCCGCCGCGAGTTCAATCAGGCGGTCGCCGGTGGTGCCGATCATCAACTCACCGTGCAGTGCGCGGACGATGGCCTGCAGGTTGTATTTGGCGTCCTGTTCGCCGAGTACGTTGCCGCGGTACGGGTCGATGAAAACGGTCAGCTCGTTGCCCGCGTCGAGCAGCACAAATTGCGCACTGCCGGTGGCGCCCGTGGGCGGCAGGTATTTGCTGAGCGTGGCCTGGGGGTAGGCGGCCTTGACCCGTTGCAGTTGTTCATCGGCGCTGAGGGCCTGCTCGGCAGGCTGCACGGTGAGCAACTGGCCGTACATCAGTGGGTCAAGCTGGGGCTTGAACAGGTAGATGATGCCGGTCACTGCCAGCAACACCATGAAGGGGGCGACAAACAGCCCGGCGTAGAAATGCCAGCGCCAGGCCAGGTTGTAGAAGGACATCTTTGGAGGGTTCATCAGGGGGCTCCGCAAGGCTGGTATTTTATTGGTTTTGATGACGCCATCGCTGGCAATCCCCCTGTAGGAGCCGGCTTGCCGGCGATGGCGTCCTCAAGGGCTTCATCGCCGGCAAGCCGGCTCCTACGGGGGGGCGCGATGCTGTTAGAAGCTCATATCCACCTTGGTCCAGAGCGTGCGCCCCGGTTCATTGATGGCTTGCGGGTCGTTGGCCGGGTAGCCGAACCCGGCATTGCCGGCCAGGTTCAGGTGCTCGGCGTAGGCCTTGCCGAACAGGTTGTCGACCCCGGTGCTGACCTTGAAGTTCTTATTGATGCGGTATGCCGCGTTCAGGGAGAACACACCAAAGCCACCACTTTTGTCGAAGTCTTTGCCGACGACGTTGCCTTTGTTCTGGTCGATGCGGTTTTGCGCTGCCACCACACGCCACAAGGCACCGGCGCTCCAGTCGTCTTCGCTGTAGGTCAGGCCCAGGCGCGCATCCAGTGGCGGCATTTGTGGCAGGGCCTTGCCGTCGCTGCTGTTTTTGCCCCAGGCATAGGCCAGGGTGGCATCGGCTTTCCAGTGGGACGTCAGCTTGTAGGCGGCACCCAATTCACCGCCCATGATTCGCGCGTCGATGTTCTGTGCCTGGGAGGTCATGCCCATCATGCCGGGGGTGTAGTTGAACAGGATGTAGTCGCGCACCTGGCCGACATACCCGGAAGCCCAGGCTTCCAGTTCAGCGGTCTTGTACTGCAGGCCGAAGTCCAGTTGGGTGGTTTTCTCCGGTTTGACCGAATCGAAAGCATTCACCGAGCCTGAGGGGCCACGATTGGGCGAGAACAACTCCCAGTAGTCGGGGAAGCGTTCGGCGTGGCCTAAACCGGCGTAGAGCGTGGTCGGGCTGTCGGCCAGATCGTGTTCGTAACGCACGAAACCCGACGGCAAGGTGTCGGCACGGGTGTCGCCGGCGGTGGGGTTGGCGCGGCTCATCATGCCGCTGCCGATGCGCTGGCGGTAATCCTTGGCGGCAGCGCGATCCAGGCGGGCGCCGGTGATCAGCCGGTCATTGTCGGCGGCATACCAAGTCAGTTCGCCGAACACCCCGTAGTTGTGGGCGCTGGCGTCTTTGCTGCGGGGCAGGTTCTTGTAGGTGTCGACACCGGCGCTGCTGCGCTGGCGGTGCTCGTCGGTCTGCGCATCGATGCCGCTGATCAGTTGCACATCGGCCCAGCGCCAGGTGGCTTTGATCCGCGCGCCGAGGGTGCGGCGGTCGACGTTGGAGGCCATGGGCCCCGCCATCATCCCGGTGCCTGAGGGCGTGCGCAGGCTGTAGTTGTCCATCACGTGGTCGGCGTAGTTGTAGTAGACCTGGGCTTCGACCTTGTCCAGCACCTCGCCGAGATTGGATTTTTCCAAGCGCAGCCCGAGGCTTTCGCGCAGGAACTGCGCCCCATCCATGCCGCGTCCGGCGTAGCGTGCCTGGCCATCGCCACGGCCGGCGGTGAGTTCCAGCAGGGTGTCGGCGTCCGGGGTCCAGCCGAGGGCGACATCGCCGTTCCATTTGTCGTAGCGGGAGGCGACGGTGTCGTTGTTGCCGTCCTTGTAGTCATCGGCGTGGGCCTGGTTGCCGATCACGCGGATATACCCCTGCGAGCCACCCGCGGCGGCATCCAGCACTTTGTCGAAACGCCCGTTGGAGCCGGCGAGGAGGCTGGCGTTGACCCGGGTACCCCGTTCGTCGAACTGCTCCGGCTCACGCTCGAACAATACCGTGCCGGCCGAGGCGCCAGGGCCCCAGAGTACGGTTTGCGGGCCCTTGATGACGGTCAGCTTGTCGTAGGTTTCCGGCGAGATGTAGGACGTGGGCGCGTCCATGCGGCCAGGGCAGGCACCGAGCAACAGGCTGCCGTTGGTGAGGATGTTCAGGCGCGAGCCGAACATCCCGCGCAGCACCGGGTCGCCATTGGTGCCGCCATTGCGCACCAGGGCAAAGCCGGGGATGGTCTTGAGGTAGTCACCGCCGTCACTGGCCGGCACCGGCTGGCGCGGGTCCTTGGGGTTGGTGACGATGGTCAGTGGAGAGCTTGGGGCAACGCCGGTAATCACCGTCGGGATCAGTTCATTGTGGTGCTCGGCGTGGTCGTCGGCATACGCCTGTGGCGCCAAGAGTGCGCCGCACAAAACGGCGAGCACGGGGGTCGATCCCATACGGGTGTCAGCAGGAAACCTGGACATGAAAAATTCCATCAATCAGTCGTAAACAACACGGCCAGCAGCCTGTGGCTGTCTGTGTGAAGGCGGCCGTGGGAAGTTGTTTGTCAGTGGCGGTCTACGACTGGATCGGCGGGGCGCGACTGCGGGCGCCGGGGAAGATGCTCTGCCGGGCATGGCCCAGGCGCGGTGCGGGGATCAGGCCGGTGGCCGGCAGTGGGTGGCCGAGGGCCACGAACGAGACACTGCCAGGCAGGGCCGGGCAACTGAACAACAAGCTGCAATAGCCGCATTTTTCCCACATGACGTGGTCGGCGGCGGGAGCCTTGGCATGCTCGGCCGGGTGCTGGGGTGCGGCATGGCAGATGTCGTCCATGGACATCTGCATGGACATACCGGCGTGATGATCCATCGGCATCGCTTGGGAAATCAGCGGTCCGATAAAGATCATCAGCATGGCAAACAGGCTGATCCAACTGCCGCGTGCCAGCCTTACGGGCTGGCGGCGCAGGGTCGACCTGTTGGCGGATGCACCCATGGGGAGCGGCCTGGACGGGTTACTGGGCGTGCTTGTGCTCGTGGCCGACCGTCGGCGGTACTTTTTGCACCGAGACTTGCACTTTTACCGGCCCGGCCTTTTCGAAGTTCAGGGTCAGCGGAAAGCGCTGGCCGTCGCGCAGCTGGCTGCGATCTTGAAGATCCAGGAGCATCACGTGATAGGCCATTGGCGCGAAGGTCAGTTCGCCCTTGGGTGGCACGGCCACGCTGGGGACCTGTTGCATCTTCATCAGGTCGCCCTGCATCACATGCTCATGCAGCTCGGCCTTGGCCGCCACCGGCGTATCGACGCTGAGCAGGCGGTCCGGGGCGTCGCCCTGGTTATGGATCACAAAGTAGGCGGCAACCGTCGGTGCGTTGGGCGGCAATTCCTGGGACCAGGGATCGCTAACCAGCAGGTCGCCGGCCTTGTAGTCATCGGCATTGGCAGCACTGAACACAGGCAGCAGCAAGGCCGCCAGAAGCAGGGAAGATTTGAGCATGGCAGTTCTCCAGAACGATTCAAACGCAGTTCAATTGCGAAGTGATCAAACGTTCGGAGAGGCGCGGGGGTTGAGGCTGGGCCATTGCTGGCGCGGGGTCGGGCTTTGCAGGGCGGGCGATGGCAGGCCAGTCGCCGGGTCGATCCGTGTGAGATACAACTGCGGCACATGCCCCGGCAGCGCCACCAGCGGCGCCGAGCCCGAACAGCACCAGCAATGCTGCATGGCGGAGTGCTCGTCCTGTTGTGGTGCCGGTATATCCAGCTTGCCCAGGGAGATCGCCACCAGCTTGCTGGCGTTGGACGAACAGAAACTGCCCCACAGCATTTGCTCGGCAGGGCTCTGGCCCTGCTGCATCGCCCCGGCCATCGGCATGGCAAACGCATTGAACAGCACTGCAAGGCAGGCGATCCAGGCAAATGCAAAGCGTTGACGGGCCATGGCGGACAATCCGTAGGGTTAAGCGATCAAGTGGGTATTTAGCCTGATCGGGGGGCATAAGTAAAAGTGAGGGGTGTGGTTTGGTGTCGCAGTGATGCGTATGGGCGATGGCTTTGATGATAGACGCGAACGAGAGAATGCCAATCTCCAAAGTCTAAATGTGGGAGTGGGCTTGCCCGCTCCCACATTTGAGCTGCGTTGTTCTATAAGGCCTGTAGTACCGAATCGACTGTCAAAAACTCCCGATCCACCCCCGCCAGCACCGGCCGCCGCAAAACCACTACCGGCACGCCCCGCTCGCGGGCCACTTGCAGCTTGGGCTCGGTGGCGCTGCTGCCGCTGTTTTTGCTGATCAGCACATCGATCTGCCGCCGTTCGAACAACACCCGCTCATCTTCGATCAAAAACGGCCCACGGGCGCCGATCACTTCGCAGCGTTCGTTGCCGGGGTAGGCCTCCAGCGCGCGCAAGGTCCAGAATTGCCCGGCGGGGATTTCGTCGAGGTGTTGCAGGGGCTCGCGGCCGAGGGTGAACAGAGGGCGCTGGAACGGTTTCAATGCCGCGATCAGCCCGACCCAGTCGCTGACTTCGCGCCAGTCGTCACCGGGTTGTGGCTGCCAGGCGGGACGGCGCAGGGCCCAGCAGGGGATATTGCACAACTGCGCAGCCTGGGCGGCGTTGGCGCTGATTTGTGCGGCGTAGGGGTGGGTGGCGTCGAGTATCAGGCTGATGTTTTCGGCGCGGGCAAACTGCGCCAGCCCCTCGGCACCGCCGTAGCCGCCGACGCGCACCTGGCATGCCAGGTCGCGGGGCACCCGGCCGATCCCGGCCAGGCTGTAGATATGTGGCGGGCCCAGGGTGCGGGCGATGGCCAGGGCCTCCGTCACGCCGCCCAGCAGCAGGATGCGCTTCATCGCGGCTTGATCACTTCAAGCAAGGTGATGGGCAGCGCCTGGCGCCAGGTGTCGAACTCGCCCAGGGGCTGGGCCTGGGCCACATGGATGCGGGTCAGTTCACCGCCATGTTGGGTGCGCCAGTTCATCAGGGTCATTTCACTTTGCAGGGTCACGGCATTGGCCACCAGCCGCCCGCCCGGGCGCAGGTGTTGCCAGCAGGTGTCGAGCACGCCGTCGCGGGTCACACCGCCGCCGATGAAGATCGCATCGGGCGACTCCAACCCCACCAGGGCCTGGGGGGCGCTGCCGCGAATCAATTGCAGGCCGGGCACGCCAAGGGCATCGCGGTTATGCTCGATCAACTGCTGGCGACCGGCATCGGCTTCAATCGCCAGGGCGCGGCAACTGGGGTGGGCGCGCATCCATTCGATGCCGATGGAGCCGCTGCCGGCGCCGACATCCCACAGCAACTCGCCGGGGGTGGGGGCAAGACGGGCGAGGGTCATGGCCCGCACATCGCGCTTGGTCAGTTGGCCGTCATGTTTGAAGGCTGCATCCGGCAGGCCGGCCAGGCGCGACAGGCGTGGGGTATGGGCGTCGGCGAGGCAGTCGATGGCGACCAGGTTCAGCGCGGCAATCGGCGGGGCCTGCCAGCTTTCAGCGCGGCCATCGATGCGCCGTTCGGTGGTGCTGCCCAGGTGTTCAAACACACTCAGGCGGCTCGGGCCAAACCCGCTGGTGTGCAGCAACGCGGCGATGGCGGCCGGGCTCCGGCCGTCGTTGCTCAACACCAGCAAGCGCACGCCGCTGGCCAGATGGGCATTGAGTGCGGCCACTGGGCGGGCGACCACCGACAGGGTCACCACGTCCTGCAACGGCCAGCCCAGGCGCGCCGCCGCCAGCGACACGGACGAGGGCGCCGGCAGGATCAGCAGCTCATCCGCCGCCACCTGCCGCGCCAGGCTGGCGCCGACGCCGTAGAGCATCGGATCGCCGCTGGCCAGCACGCAGACAGGTTCAAAGCGCCGCGCCAGGAGCGGCTCCAGGGAAAACGGGCTGGGCCACAGCTCGCGTTCGCCGCGGATGCACACCGGCAGCAAATCCAGCTGGCGCTGGCCGCCAATGATGCGCGAGGCGCGCAACAGAGCATGCCGGGCATTCCTGCCCAGGCCCTTGAAGCCGTCTTCACCGATGCCTACTACTGTCAGCCAGGGCGACATATTGATTCCTTGAACGACATCCGACGGGCAGGCTTTTCATGCCGCCGGACAAAGCAGGCATAATACCGCGCCTTTACCCGTGAACCGGTAGCCCCTGTGAACCCACTTCCTCTGTCCACTAGCAAACGCCCCTCGGGTTGCCCGGGGTTGCTGCGTATTGTCCAGGCATTGGATGGCGGGATTTGCCGGATCAAATTGGCCGGTGGGGCCATCACGGCTGCGCAGGCAATGGCTGTGGCGCATGCGGCGCAGACTTACGCCACAGGGGTGATCGAGGCAACCAACCGCGCCAACCTGCAGATTCGCGGCATTGGCCTGGCGCACGAGGGCCTGATCGCGGATCTGCTCGCCGCCGACCTGGGCCCGACCACCGCCGGCGGCGATGACGTGCGCAATGTGATGCTCAGCCCCGGCGCTGGCATCGACCGCGCCATGCTGCTGGACACCCGGCCCCTGGCGGACCAGATCCTCGCCACCCTGCAAACCCATCCTCGCTTCCATGAATTGTCGGCCAAGTTCGCCGTGCAACTGGATGGCGGTGAAGCCCTGGCGATGCTCGAACATCATCATGACCTATGGTTATCGGCCTACCAGGTGCAGGGCCAGACCTTGCTGGCGTTCGGCCTGGCCGGTTGCCCCGCGCACGAGGCGCCGCTGGCCGCCGTCCCCCTGGATCAAGGGCATGGGCTGGTCGTCGCGGTGCTGGAGCTGTTTCTCGACCTGGCCCGGGCCGATCAACACCGCATGCGCGACCTGCTGGCGCAAATCCCTGTGGAGACCTTCGTGGGGCGCTTGAACCTGGCGTTGCTCCCCGTCGATGGCTATCGCCGTCGCGCCAACCCGAGCAGCGTGCGGCTGGGTACTTATCCACAGCGCCAACCCGGGCAAGTCTACGTGGCTGCAGGCACGCCACTGGGGCGCCTGGACTCGGCCATGCTGCGCGGCGCCGCGCAACTGGCCCTCGACTACGGCGACGGCACATTGCGTTTCACCCCGTGGCAAGGTCTGCTGCTGCCCAACCTGGCGCCGGACACTGCCGCGCGCGTTACCGAAGGCCTGGCCCAGTTGGGCTTCCTCTGCTCGGCCGAGCAGGCCCTGGCACGGATGATTGCCTGCACCGGGTCCAGCGGCTGCGCCAAGGCCCAGGCCGACACCAAGGCTGACGCCCTGCACCTGGCCACGCTGCTACAGGACCAGGGCCAGGGCCTTGACGTGCACCTGTCCGGCTGCCTGCGCACCTGCGCGGCGGCGCACGTTGCCCCGGTCACCCTGCTGGCGGTGGGTGCTGGTCACTACGACCTCTATTTTCGCGAAGCAGGCCAGCCGGGTCTCGGCCGCCTGCACGCGCACAACCTTTCTATAGAAGCGGCGGGCACCGTGTTGCGTACCCGTCCACGGAGCAGTACCGATGATTGATTACATCCGCGACGGTCAGGAGATCTATCGCAACTCCTTTGCGATCATTCGCGCAGAGGCCCGGCTTGATCGCATCCCCGCCGACCTGGAAAAACTCGCCGTGCGGGTGATTCATGCCTGCGGCATGGTCGAGGCCATCGACGGTCTGCAGTTCTCCGAAGGCGCGGGCAAGGCCGGGCGTGAGGCCCTGGCCGCTGGCGCGCCGATCCTGTGTGATGCGCGGATGGTTTCTGAAGGCGTGACCCGTGCACGCCTGCCGGCCAACAACCCGGTGATCTGTACCTTGCGCGACGACAGCGTGCCGCAGCTGGCGCTGGAGTTGGGTAACACCCGCTCCGCTGCCGCCCTGGAGCTGTGGCGCCCGCATCTGGCAGGCAGTGTGGTGGTGATCGGCAATGCGCCCACTGCTTTGTTCTACCTGCTGGAGATGCTTGACGCCGGCGCACCCAAGCCGGCGTTGATCCTTGGTTTCCCGGTAGGTTTTGTCGGCGCCGCCGAGTCCAAGGCGATGCTCGCCGCCGACAGCCGTGGCGTACCGTTTGTGATCATGCAGGGCCGCCTGGGTGGCAGTGCAATGGCCGCCGCTGCGGTCAACGCCCTGGCCACGGAGATCGAATGATGCAGGCACGCGGACGTTTGATCGGCCTGGGCGTCGGCCCCGGCGACCCGGAGCTGATTACCCTCAAGGCCCTGCGCCTGTTGCGCGAATCGCCGGTGGTGGCGTACTTCGTCGCCAAGGGCAAGAAGGGTAATGCGTTTGGCATTATCGAAGCGCACCTGGTGCCCGAGCAGAGGCTGATGCCGCTGGTGTATCCTGTGACCACCGAAGCCTTGCCGGCGCCATTGTCCTATGAACGGGTGATCAGCGATTTCTACGACGCCGCCAGTGTCGACGTGGCCGCGCACCTGGAGGCCGGGCGCGATGTGGCGGTGATCTGTGAGGGCGACCCGTTCTTCTACGGCTCCTACATGTACCTGCATGACCGCCTTGCCGAGCGCTATGACGCCCAGGTCATTCCCGGCGTGTGCTCGATGCTTGGCGGCGCTTCGGTGCTCGGCGCACCGTTGGTGTATCGCAATCAGAGCCTGTCGGTACTGTCCGGGGTACTGCCCCATGACGAACTCAAGCGCCGCCTGGCCGACGCCGATGCGGCGGTGATCATGAAGCTGGGGCGCAACTTTACCAAGGTGCGCCAGGTACTTGAGGAACTGGGGCTGGCCGGGCGCGCGTTGTATGTGGAGCGCGCCACCATGGCCAACCAGAAAATCGTCGCGCTGGATCAGGTCGAGCCCATGTCTTCGCCGTATTTCTCGCTGATCATCGTGCCGGGCGAAAGGTGGCAAGGGTGATGACGCCTGCGATCGTAATCCTCGGCCAGGGCAGTCTGGCCACGGCCCGCAGCATCCAGCAGGTGTACCCCGGCGCCTTGATCCATGGCCTGGCCGGCCGGGTGGAGGGCGCCGACCAGGCCTACAGCGAATTTGGGGCGACCCTGCGCCAGTTGTATCAGCAGGGCACGCCGATCATCGCCCTGTGTGCGGCGGGGATCGTGATCCGCACGTTGGCCGCGCTGTTGCTGGAAAAGGGCGAGGAGCCGGCGGTGCTGGCCGTCGCTGAGGACGGCAGCGCGGTGGTGCCACTGCTCGGAGGCCTGGGTGGGGTGAATATCATGGCGCGGGAAATCGCCACAGCCCTGGGTGTGGCGGCCGCGATCACCACCAGTGGCGAGTTGCGTTTTGGCACCTGCCTGCTCAACCCGCCCCAGGGCTATCAACTGGCTGACCTGGAATTGGGCAAGCGTTTTGTCTCGGACCTGCTGGCCGGCGAGCACGTGCGTATCGAAGGCGTCGCGCCGTGGCTGGACCAGGCTAATCTGCCCCAGGACCAGCAGGCGCGCCTGAGCATCCATGTGGGCAGTGCCCGGCGTGCGCCGGCGGCCAACGAGTTGCTGATCTATCCGAAAAATACCTGGGTGGCCTGTCGTCCCGGCGACGCATTGGCCGCACGGGTTCGCCAGGCGTTGCAGCAGGACGGCATCGCCGTGCAGTCCCTGGCGTGCCTGCTGGCCGATGAGGCCGATATGGCCAATAGCCAATTGCATGAGGCCGCGCTGGAACTGGGCGTGCCACTGCGGTTTACGGCGCTGGCCGCTGGGCCGGATATGGTCATCCATTGCGCTGCCGCGCCGCTGGATCTGACGCAACTGGGCCGCCCTCGTGGCCGCCTCGCGGTGATCGGCCTGGGCCCCGGCGCTGCCGAGCTGATGGTGCCGGCAGTCAAGGCTGAACTGGCGCGTTGCACCGATGTGCTGGGTTACGAAACCTACGTGCGCATGGCCGGGCCGTTTCGGGCCGACCAGGTGCAGCACTGCACCGACAACCGCGAAGAGATGCAGCGGGCGCGGCATGCCTTCGAGCTGGCGGCCCAGGGGCGTTCGGTGGTGGTGGTGTCTTCTGGCGACCCCGGCGTATTCGCCATGGCCGCGGCGGTGCTGGAGGCGTTGCATGAGTCCAGCGACCCGGCCTGGCAGCGGGTCGAGCTGGAAATCCTGCCGGGCGTCTCGGCCTCCCTCGCCACGGCGGCCCAGGCGGGTGCGCCGCTGGGGCATGATTTCTGTGTGATGTCACTGTCGGACAACCTCAAGCCCTGGGCCATCATCGAAAAACGCTTGGACCTGGCATGCCAGGCCGACCTGGCCCTGGCGTTCTACAACCCCATCTCCCGTTCACGCCCATGGCAACTGGGGCGCGCCCTGGAGATCGTTGCCCAGCACCGCCTCGCCGCCACACCGGTGGTGCTGGGGCGTGATATCGGTCGCCCCGGGCAGACGCTGCGCACTACCACCCTGGGCCAGTTGACCCCGGACCAGGTGGATATGCGCACCATGGTGTTGATCGGTTCGTCCACCACGTGCACCTTTCCCCGGGTGGGCGGTGGAGAGTGGGTATACACGCCGCGCTGGTACGGCGACAGGCCGCGCTCGTAAGGCGACAGCGGCCCCGCAATGGGGCCGCTGGGCTGTCAGAAGTAGCCTGCCTCCAGCTAAGAACTTTCCGTATTCATGTCCGCCGTTTCGCCTGCTTGCAGCGGTTCCTCTTCATATCGTTGCAGAAAGTAAGTCGGCACTGTTCAGGCTTTGCCTTGGCCCCCTATTTGTCGGGCGCGCAGCTGGCGTCGATTTCTCCTACGCCTCAAGGCGTCTGTGCTTACCCTCTGAAAAACCCTGGTGAGTCCGGCTAGTGTTGCCAATAAGCCCGTGTGGGTTTTTTGCGGAGAAACAGTAATGGAGCAAAAACATAAACGAATCAGCCTGGCGAAAAAGAGAAAACTGATTGCCACGTATCGCCTGCCGGTGGCTACGCGACCGCAGGAGGCACCATCACCCGCGTCGACCCAGGCCGACAGCGACTTGAATGGCGCGGTGATCAACAACAGTGTGTTTTCGTTTGTCGCCGGCATGAGCCGCCTCAACAAGGAGTACACCCGCAAGAGTTACCTGTTGGCCAGCGCCTATGTGAGTGATGTGCTCAACGTGGGGCGCGGGACCCAAGCCTGGTACGACGAGTTCATCAAGGTCATGACCAACCTTGGGTGGCTGCCGATTCGCAGCAGCTTCGAGCGGGTGACCACCTCGCGCCAGGGCCTGAGTGTGCAGATGGCGGCGCTGAACATCATCAGTTCCACCGTGGCCTCGACAACCCTTGGCGGCTCGTTGGCCATGGCGCTGCCCAAGCTGGCGGCGGATGCCTTCGAGGCCTTGAAACAGCAAGCGACGCCGTTTGAGTTGTTCAAGCGCAACATCGTCAACCATGAGGGCGGCGACTTTGGCCTGGCATCCTGTTCCGAGGTCGACGGTGAAGTGTTGATGGTGCTCGTGACCTATAGCGCCCATGGCGTTGGCAAGAGCATGGGCATCCCGTTCTTCGAGTGGGACAGCTCCACCGTCGAAGCCTTCAGTGGCCAGACCTGCCTGATGCTCAACCCGGCAGTGGTCAACGAGGCAACGATCCAGCAATTGCGCGCGAGTGCAGGCGACAAAGTAATGCTGGCCATCGCGCAATACCAGATTTGAGCGGGGCTTCAGGGCACGAGGTAACCGCGCACCCCGGTAAAGATGATCTGCGCCGCCAGTGCGCACACGAACAATCCCATCAGGCGGCTGACAATCTGCAGCCCCTGGTCGCCGAGGATGCGTTCGATACGGTTGGACAGGTACAGCACCACTCCCACGGTCAGACTGGCCAAGGCGATACTGAGAATGGCGGTGAGCTTGTCATCCCAATGGGGCTGGCTGACCCCCATCACCAGCAGCGCGCCGATGGTGCCGGGGCCGACGGTGAGGGGGATGGTCAGCGGAACGATGGTCACGTCCTGCTGCACATTGTCGGTCTGTACGGCTGACTTGCCCTGGGCCATGCCCAGGGCCGAGATAAACAGCACACTGCCGGCGCCGATACGGAAGGCGTCCACGGTGATGCCAAACACACTGAAAATCACCCGGCCAAACAGGTAGAGCAACACGCTAGACACCAGCGTTGCCAGAGCGACCTTCCAGGCCAGGCGCCTGCGTTCCTTGCTGGAGTAGCCGCGGGTCAGGCTGATAAAGCAGGACAGGACGAAGAAGGGGCTATACAGCACCAGCATCTTCAAATAAACGCTGAACAACACGTGGAGCATGGCGGGAGCTCACAGCGAAGGAAGGGCGAGTGGGAGTTTATCAGGCTTATATGCCAGAAAGCGCGACACCGAACCAATGTGGGAGCGGGCGTATGTCGTTCCAGTTCAGGACGTATGCGCCTGCTCCACCGGCTGTTCGCGCTGTGTCACCCAGTACTCCACCAGTTCCCGCAGTTGCGACAGCTCCACCGGCTTGGCCATATGGCCATCCATCCCGGCCTGGCGTGCGCGTTCCTTGTGTTCCGAGAGAATGTGTGCGGTCAGCGCCACCACTGGCGTGCGGGTGCGCTGATTGCTGACTTCCCAGACCCGCAACTGTTGGGTCGCGGAGAAACCATCGAGGATTGGCATTTCGCAGTCCATCAACACCAGGTCGTAACGCTGGGCCTTCATCGCCTGCAACGCTTCCTCACCATTGCTGGCGGTGTCGGGTTGCAGGTTGAGCTTGCCGAGCATGCCGCGAATCACTTTGGTGGAGATGCTGTTGTCTTCAGCCACCAGGATGCGGAAGTCGCTGGGCACGGTGATGGCCACGGGCACGTTCGGCGCAGTGTGGCGAGGTTGCACGATGCCTTTGCTGCGCTGGGTCAACTCGTCGGCCAGGGTGGTCTTGAGGGTGTAGCCCGCGACCGGCTTGGCCAGGATGCGCTTGATCCCGCAGTTGCGCGCGATGATTTTGCTCGGTGCATTACTGATGCCGGTGAGCATGATCAGCAGGATGTCGTGGTTCAGGCTCGGGTCTTCCTTGATCTTCGCTGCCAGTTGCATGCCGGTCATGCCAGGCATGTTCTGGTCCAGTAGCACCACGTCGAAATAATCGCGCAGGTGCGCCTTGGTTCGCAGCAGGGCCAGGGCTTCCTTGCCCGACGGCACGGCGCTGACATTCAGGCCCCAGGCGGTGCATTGCTGCACCAGCACTTTGCGGCAGGTGTCGTTATCGTCGACGACCAGGACCCTCGCGTCTTGCAGCGGGCCGTCGAGATCGGAAGTCGGATGCTCCAGGCGTTCAGGGTCCAGTGGCAAGGTCAGCCACAGGGTGCTGCCTTGCTGGCTGCCAGCCTTGATGCCGAATTCGCCATTCATCAACAGGATCAGTTGGCGGGCGATCACCAGGCCCAGGTGGCCGCTCAGGCGGGTGGCCGAGAGGAAGTTCTGGCTGTGCAGTTCGCTGTGTAGCAGGGCATCGCGCTCGGCGGCGTCCATCGGCAGGCCGCTGTCTTGCACGGCAATGCGCAGGCGCGGTTTGCTGCTGCGTTCATCCAGGGCGACCACGATCAGCACTTCGCCTTCGTCGGTCTTTTGCAGGGCATTTTCCAGCAGGCTCAACAGGGCCTGGCGCAGGCGTGTCGGGTCGCCACTGATGACCCGTGGTACCTGGGGCTGGATAAAGCTGATCAGCTCGACGTTCTGTTGTTCGGCCTTGGCGCGGAAAATACTCAGGCAGTCTTCGATCAGGGCATTGAGGTCGAACTGCACGTCATCGAGTTCAATCTGCCCGGATTCGAGCTTGGAAATGTCGAGAATCTCGTTGATCAGGGTCAGCAGCTCATTGCCGGCACTGTGGATGGTCTGCACGTAGTCGCGTTGCTTGACCGACAGCGGTGTACCCAGCAGCAATTCGGTCATGCCCAGCACGCCGTTCATGGGGGTACGGATCTCGTGGCTGATCTTGGCCAGGAACTCGGCCTTGGCTGCGATTTCGGCGTTGCTGGCAGCCAGGTCGCGGCTGAGGCTGAAGCGATCCTCGACGATGCTGCGCTGGCGCTCGCCCAAGGCCTGGCTCATCAACAGGCCGCTGACGCAGATCACCGCCAACAAGGTGATGATCAAGCCTTGCGGGGCCACCAGGGTCAGGCCCAGCAAGGCCGGCAGGATAATCAGCGTACCGGTGTTGAACACCACCATAGCGAGCAGGAACAGCCGTGCCGGCCGATAGCCTTTTTGCCAGTGGTAGGCCGAGACAAACAGCATGCTCAGGCCGGCCAGTGCCACCAGGGCGTAGGTGATGATGTTCAGCGGCAGGGTGTTGACGAACAGCAGCAACAGGCCGCAGAGGACGATCAGCAGGATATCCGCCATCAGTAGCTTGTTCAGCGGGTGCGGCCCCAACGGCGCGAAGAAGCGGTAGGCGAACATCAGGCCGCACGGCGCGGTCAGCAGCAATGCCATATAGGCGCCCGGGGTTTGCAGGGCATGCCAGTTCGGCAACCAGGGGCCCAGCAAGTTGAGCAGCAGCACCAGGCTGAGCAACAGCAGCACTTCGCAGGCCGCCAGCCACAGGCTGCTGCGCGAACGGTGGTAGGCGTAGCGGGCGAGGTTGTGCAGGATCAGCATCAACAGGCAGCCGAACAGCAGGCCATAGACCAGCGTCTGGGTCTGGTTGGCGGCAACCATCACGGCCGGTTCCAGGGTCAGGTAGGGCCGCAGTTCGTGCTCTGAAACCAGGCGCACATACACATCCAGGGGCTTCTGGCTCTGGGGCAGGGGCAGCATGAGGTCGCTGCTGGGCAACGGGCGTTCAGCCTGGGGTTGGCGAGTGCCGGTGTTCACTTGCTCGATCAGCGTGTCGCCGTCCAGCACATACAGATTCAGGTACGCCAGGTCTGGCGCAAAGACCCGCAGCAATTGCTCGTGCTTGCCGGGTTGCAGCTTGAAACGCACCCACAGTGCACCATTGGGCTCGGCGGCGGTGATCCGGTCCAGTTCGATAGGGCTGAATTGGTTGGTGTAGCGTGATGAGCGAATGTCGCTCAATTGCAGGTCGGCCTGCTCATCAAGCAATACGGCCCAGCCACTGCCTTGTGCATGGGCCTGGGCCGGCAACAGGCAGAGCAGGGTCATTAGGCTGACAGTAAAAACTATGGCGATCCTGAGCCAGCGCACGGCGAAATCCCTTCGTAGGTTAATGCACGGGGTTAACTATGCGCGGGACCGTAATAGGACGGCAAGGGCCAAAGGCCCCTGCCTAGCCGAACGGATAGCTGTTTACTGATCTTCGCCCTGCTCACGGGCAATGGCGCGATAGCCGATGTCCTTGCGGTAGAAGCAGCCCTGCCAGTCGATCTTGGCAGCCAGCGTGTAGGCTTGCTGCTGGGCGGCATCGACACTGGCGCCCATGGCGGTGGCACACAACACACGGCCACCGGCAGTCACGACCTGGCCATCCTTGAGCGCGGTACCGGCATGGAACACCTTGCCTTCCAGCGTAGCCGCTGCGTCCAGGCCCTGGATCGGGTCACCCTTGGCGTAGTCGGCCGGGTAGCCGCCAGCGGCGAGCACGATGCCGACGCTTGGGCGTGGATCCCACTGGGCTTCAACCTTGTCCAGCGCCTGCGCCAGGGCGGCTTCTACCAACAGCACCAGGCTCGACTGCAGGCGCAGCATCACCGGTTGGGTTTCCGGGTCGCCGAAGCGGCAGTTGAACTCGATGACTTTCGGGTTGCCGGCCTTGTCGATCATCAAACCGGCGTACAGAAAGCCGGTGTAGACATTGCCTTCATCGGCCATGCCGCGCACGGTCGGCCAGATCACCAGGTCCATGACACGCTGGTGTACCTGGGCGGTGACCACCGGGGCAGGGGAGTAGGCACCCATGCCACCGGTGTTCGGGCCGGTATCGCCGTCGCCGACGCGCTTGTGGTCCTGGCTGGTGGCCATCGGCAAGACGTTCTTGCCATCGACCATCACGATAAAGCTGGCTTCTTCACCGTCGAGGAATTCTTCGATCACTACGCGCGAACCGGCGTCACCGAAGGCATTGCCGGCGAGCATGTCGCGCACGGCGTCTTCGGCTTCCTGCAGGGTCATCGCCACGATCACGCCTTTACCGGCGGCCAGGCCATCGGCCTTGATCACAATCGGTGCGCCTTTTTCACGCAGGTAAGCCAGGGCCGGCTCGATCTCGGTGAAGTTCTGGTAGTCGGCGGTCGGGATCTTGTGGCGCGCCAGGAAATCCTTGGTGAAGGCTTTCGAGCCTTCCAATTGGGCGGCACCGGCTGTCGGGCCGAAGCAGTCCAGGCCACGGCTGCGGAACAGGTCCACGACGCCCGCCACCAGCGGTACTTCCGGGCCGACGATGGTCAGGGAAACGTTCTTTTGCGCGAAGTCGGCCAGTTGCTCAAGGGCCAGTACGTCGATGGCGACGTTTTCGCACTTGGCTTCAATGGCGGTGCCGGCGTTGCCGGGAGCGACGAAGACTTTCTGCACGCGTGGGTCCTGGGCAACTTTCCAGGCCAGGGCGTGTTCACGGCCACCGCTGCCAATGATCAAAACATTCATTTCAAAAACCTCGAATTCTGTAGGCGCTGCAGGAGCGCTTTAAAATGTGGGAGCGGGCTTGTTCGCGAAAGCGGTGGGCCTGTGAGGAATGTGTCGAATGACACACCGCATTCGCGAGCAAGCCCGCTCCCACATAAGCCCCTCCCACATTTGGATCAGTGACGGAAGTGGCGCATGCCAGTGAAGACCATGGCGATGCCGGCTTCATCAGCCGCGGCGATAACCTCGGCATCACGCATCGAACCACCCGGTTGGATCACGGCGGTGACGCCTGCTTTCGCAGCATTGTCCAGGCCGTCACGGAACGGGAAGAACGCGTCGGAGGCCATCACTGAGCCCACTACCTGCAAGCCTGCGTGTTCGGCCTTGATTGCCGCGATACGCGCCGAGTTCACGCGGCTCATCTGGCCGGCGCCGACACCGATGGTCTGGCGATTCTTGGCGTAGACGATGGCATTGGACTTGACGTACTTGGCTACTTTCCAGGCGAAGATCAGGTCGTTGATCTCTTGTTCGGTCGGCGCGCGCTTGGTCACCACTTTCAGGTCTTCGCTACCGATCATGCCGATGTCGCGGCTCTGTACCAGCAAGCCGCCATTGACGCGCTTGTAGTCCCAGGCAGCGGCACGGTCAGCCGACCATTCGCCGCAGGCCAACAGGCGCACATTGGCCTTGGCTGCAACGATGGCACGGGCCTCTTCGCTAACGCTTGGCGCAATGATCACTTCAACGAACTGACGCTCGACGATCGCCTTGGCGGTCTCGGCATCCAGCTCGCGGTTGAACGCGATGATGCCGCCGAATGCCGATTCGGTATCGGTGGCGTAGGCCAGCTCGTAGGCCTGGCGGATCCCGCCTTCAGCGTCCGGGCTCACGGCCACGCCGCACGGGTTGGCGTGCTTGACGATCACACAGGCCGGCTTGACGAAGCTCTTCACGCATTCCAGTGCGGCGTCGGTGTCGGCCACGTTGTTGTAGGACAGCTCCTTGCCTTGCAGTTGGGTCGCGGTGGCGATGCCCACTTCGGCTGGCTTGGCCTCCACGTAGAACGCCGCGCTCTGGTGCGGGTTCTCGCCGTAGCGCATTTCCTGGGCCTTGATGAACTGGCTGTTGAACGTGCGTGGGAACTGGCTGCGATCTTCTGTGCTCAGGGTCTGGGCAGCCTGGTTCACGGTGCCCATGTAGTTGGCGATCATGCCGTCGTAGGCGGCAGTGTGTTCGAACGCCTTGAGCATCAGGTCAAAACGCTGGGCGTAGGTCAGGCCGCCGGCTTTCAGGCTTTCCAATACTTGGGCGTAGTCGCTGGCGTTGACCACGATGGCTACGTCTTTGTGGTTCTTGGCCGCCGAGCGCACCATGGTCGGGCCGCCGATATCGATGTTTTCGATGGCGGTCGGCAGGTCGCAACCTGGCTTGTTGATGGTGGCTTCGAACGGGTAGAGGTTAACGGCCACCAGGTCGATCGGCTTGATGCCGTGCTCGTTCATGATGGCATCGTCGATACCGCGACGGCCGAGGATGCCGCCGTGGATTTTCGGGTGCAGGGTCTTGACCCGACCGTCCATCATTTCTGCGAAACCGGTGTAGTCCGCGACTTCCACTGCGGCCACGCCGTTGTCCTGCAGCAGTTTGAAGGTCCCGCCTGTGGAAAGGATTTCCACACCCAGGGCTTCCAGCTCCCGGGCAAATTCGAGGATCCCGGTCTTGTCGGAAACACTGATCAAGGCGCGGCGGATCGGCAGGCGGGTAGTCTGGTCGGTCATCTCAATTTCCATCAAAAGCAAAGGAGTCAGCAAAAAAGGCGACCGGTTTTACGCGGGCGCCTTTCTGGTTTGATTGAATGCTTACAGCAAATCGTACTGTTTGAGCTTCTTGCGCAGGGTCCCACGGTTCAGGCCCAGCAGCTCACTGGCTTTGGTCTGGTTGCCCTTGACGTAGTTCATCACGCTTTCGAGCAAGGGCGCCTCGACTTCGGAGAGCACCAGGTTGTACACATCCGTGACGGCCGCGCCCTCAAGGTGGGCGAAATAATTGTGCAGCGCTTTCTCGACGCTCCCGCGAAGGGTCTGGCCTTCTTCGCTCGGCGTGTTGAGGTGCTGTTTCAAATTGACGTTGTCGCTCACGGGTGTTGTTCCACTCACTAAAGTCTCGGTCATCATCGTCATGCGGCCACCCCTTCTCCGTCCCCTGCTCTCAGGCTCTTGTCTCGTTCGGCAAAGAACTCACGAACGGCGGTGACCTGTGCTTGCGTTTCATCCAAACGATTGAACCCGGCGCGAAACTCCTTGGCGCCAGGCAGGGTTGCGAGATACCAACCCACATGCTTGCGAGCAATGCGCGCGCCCATCACGTTTCCATAGAACGTGTGCAGGGCGGCCAGATGCTCTAGCAGAATACGTTCCACCTCGATCAACCCCGGTGCCGGCATGATTTGCCCAGTACGCAGGAAGTGCTCGATCTCACGAAAAATCCATGGCCGCCCCTGGGCGGCCCGGCCGATCAACAGGCCATCGGCACCGGTTGCGTG
Organism: Pseudomonas fluorescens; assembly: GCF_000730425.1. Taxonomy (NCBI): domain Bacteria; kingdom Pseudomonadati; phylum Pseudomonadota; class Gammaproteobacteria; order Pseudomonadales; family Pseudomonadaceae; genus Pseudomonas; species Pseudomonas fluorescens. Next base: position 4,634,165 of record NZ_CP008896.1, read on the forward strand.
CAGCACGCGCCGGGCTTTCTCGGCTGAATCGATGTCGCCGTTGGCAAAGACCGGAATCGACACGGCCTGCTTGATCGCAGCAATGGTGTCGTATTCAGCCTCGCCGGTATAAAGGTCAGCACGGGTGCGGCCATGTACCGCCAGCGCTGTAATGCCCGCCTGTTCGGCGATCTTCGCCACCGTCAGGCCATTCTTGTTGTCCCGGTCCCAGCCGGTCCGGATCTTCAGGGTGACTGGCACATCCACTGCGCCAACCACGGCCTGCAGGATCTCGGCCACCAATTGCTCATCCTTCAACAGGGCGGAACCGGCGGCCTTGTTGCAGACCTTCTTTGCCGGGCAACCCATGTTGATGTCAATAATCTGTGCACCCAGCTCCACGTTGGCTCGGGCCGCATCCGCCAGCATCTGCGCATCACCCCCGGCGATCTGTACCGAGCGGGGCTCGGGATCGCCTTCGTGGATCATGCGCATCCGCGATTTGCGGGTGTTCCACAAGCTCATGTCGCTGGTGACCATTTCCGAGACTACAAGGCCTGCCCCCAAACGTTTGCACAGCTGACGAAAGGGCTGGTCGGTGACACCCGCCATCGGGGCGAGAATCAAAGCGTTTGGCAATGTATATGGGCCGATGCGTACCGCCGACATAGGACTTCCCTGTTGTGGGGCCGGATCATTAGAGTTCGAAAAAGGGTTGGCATGATACCCGCTCTCGATGACTGGTTAAAGGCTGAATTGGATAAAATCTGAGCAGTTATTTTCTTATCGCCGGCGGTTTGGTCGTGGACGGCCAAGTCAATAACCAGCCGTCCGAACCTTGACGCGCGCCGCGAATCACTCGGGGGAGTGGAAACTGAGACTGTAGTTCACAGCTTTGTTGCCTGGGTCGAGAATGTCCAAGGCGATATGGATCGGGGTCTGGGAGGGCATCTCGGTCTGGCCGGCCAGCTCGCCGCTCAGGTATTCGGCAGGCTTGAAACGCCGGCTGGCGATCATCCGGCCATTAAGGTCGGCGAAGCGCAGTTCCAGCAGTGGGAACGGTTGAGAGAACGTGGCGCGGTTGTAGATGATGGCATCCACCACCAGGGCACCAGCGAACTCGGGATGGCTGCGCACCACCAGGTTGCTGCTCTTGATGTGGGCAATATCGACCCGCGATGGCACGGTGCAGCCCAATTTCGGGCACAGTTCCTGGAACCACGGTCGGTATCTGTCCTGGCGGGCCAGGTCGTCGAACTGGTAGGCGATGTACTGGCCGGCGAGGGTGGCGGCGGCCAGCACCACCAGGGTCAGCCAGAGCAGGCGTCGGCCCCAGCCGGCGGGGCGTTTGCCGGTGTAGAGGTGCAGCGGGTCGTCTTCCAGGTCCTGCAGCATTTCGTCGTGGGCGTTGGACGTGGCGCGGGGGCGCTTGCGGCGTGGTTCGGGCTCGACGGGCTGATCCGGCTCATTGCCGATGATCGGCTCGGGCGGGTCGCGGGCTTCGTCGGTATGCACCGTGGGCTCGTCGTCCACCTCATGAATATCGAAGGACATCGAAGGTTCGGTACGTGGGGGCTTGCCCGTGGAGGCAGGCGCCGGCTCGGCGGTTTCCTCGACGTGGGCGATTGTCGCAGCCCGTTCGTCCGGCGGCTCGCTGAACAGGCTGGCGGCCCACTGTTCCTCTTCGGCCTTGGCTGTGTCGCGGCTGGCGCTCATCGACTCGTCCTTTTGCCGACGGTCTGTGCTGGTCAGGCGCCGTTCGCTGCCCTGGGGTTGGGTGTGTTGGATCTCCCGGCGTTCCAGCTTGGCCAGTTCTTCGTCCAGGTCCAGGTTGTCCAGGTCCAGCTCTTCGGCGGTCCACTGTTTCTGGCTGATGGCGCGTGGTGCAGCTTCGGCGGCCGGCGCTTCAGGTGCGGGGGCACGTTGCTCCAGCAACTGGCGGGCGGCATTGAACACTTGCAGGCAAGAGCCGCAGCGAACCACGCCGCGGGCCACGCTCAATTGAGCATGGCTGACGCGAAAGCGGGTTTGGCAATGCGGGCACTGGGTGACGAAACTGTCGGTCATGCGGCCATCCGATTCATGCAGGCGCTCATTCTAGCGCCGACGACCGCTGATGCGTACCCAGCCATCGCGGTTGGCGATGGGGTCCAGGTCAAAGTCCTGGGCGTAGGCGGCGGCGACTTCTTCGCCCTGCTCGGCGAGGATCCCTGACAGCGCCAGGCGCCCGCCGGTCCTGACCAGGCTCGACAGCTGCGGGGCCAGCGAAACCAGAGGCCCGGCGAGGATGTTGGCGACCAGCACGTCAGCCTGCACCTGGGGCAATTGCTCCGGCAGGTACAGTGGGAATTTGCCTTCAGGGATGTTATTGCGCCCGGCGTTATCGCGGGAGGCTTCCAGGGCCTGTACGTCGATATCGGTGCCGACGGCTTCCTTGGCGCCCAGCAGCAGCGCGGCGATGGCCAGGATGCCCGAGCCGCAGCCGAAGTCCAGCACGTTGCAGCCTTGCAGGTCCTGGCCGTCGAGCCATTCCAGGCACAGGGCGGTGGTCGGGTGGGTGCCGGTGCCAAAGGCCAGGCCAGGGTCCAGCAGCAGGTTGACGGCGTCAGGCTCCGGGGCCGCATGCCAGCTTGGCACGATCCACAGGCGCTGGCCGAAACGCATGGGCTGGAAGTTGTCCATCCAACTGCGTTCCCAATCCTGGTCTTCGATCACTTCGCTATGGTGCTCGGGCAGCGGGCCGCCGGTGAGCAGTTCCATATGGGCAAGCACGCTGCTGGCGTCGGTGCCGTCTTCGAACAGGGCCAGCAGGTGGGTATGGGACCACAGCGGCGTGGTGTTCAGCTCAGGCTCGAAAATCGGCTGGTCTTCGGCGTCCATGAAAGTCACCGACACGGCGCCCACTTCGAGGAACGCGTCTTCATAGGTTTCGGCTTGTTCTGGGCTGATGGCGAGACGGACTTGCAGCCAAGGCATGGCGGGCACCTTTGAAAAAATGAGTGTGCAGCGGGGTGGGGCTGCGAAAGGGCGCAAGTTTACGCGAGAGCAGGCCAGAAGACGACAGTGCCGACGATATGCGGTGCAGCGGGTGTGCACGGAGCAAAATGTGGGAGCGGGCTTGCTCGCGAATGCGGTGGTCAGTGATGGACATGTTGACTGATACACCGCATTCGCGAGCAAGCCCGCTCCCACATTTGGATTGTGTGCATCCATAAACGACAAAACCGCCCGAAGGCGGTTTTGTGGGTGGAGCACAAACTTACTGGTTGGCCAGCTTGTGTTCCAGGTAGTGAATGTTCACACCACCTTCGCAGAAGCCTTCATCACGAACCAGATCCCGATGCAGTGGGATGTTGGTCTTGATGCCGTCGACCACGATTTCGTCCAGGGCATTGCGCATACGGGCCATGGCCTCATCGCGGGTGGCGCCCCAGGTGATCAGCTTGCCGATCAGCGAGTCGTAGTTGGACGGAACCTTGTAGCCGCTGTACAGGTGCGAATCGACGCGAACGCCGTTGCCGCCCGGAGCATGGAAATGCTTGACCAGGCCAGGACTGGGGATAAAGGTCTTCGGGTCTTCGGCGTTGATCCGGCACTCCAGGGAGTGACCGTGCATCTTCACGTCGTCCTGGGTGAAGGACAGGACGTTGCCGGCGGCGATGCTCAGCATCTCCTTGACGATGTCGATGCCGGTGACCATCTCCGAAACCGGATGCTCTACCTGCACACGAGTGTTCATCTCGATGAAGTAGAAGCGGCCGTTCTCGTAGAGGAACTCGAACGTACCCGCGCCACGGTAGTTGATGTCGATGCAAGCCTTGACGCAGCGTGCCAGGACTTCCTGGCGTGCCTTTTCATCCAGGCCCGGTGCCGGTGCTTCTTCCAGCACCTTCTGGTGGCGGCGTTGCAGCGAGCAATCGCGGTCGCCCAGATGAATGGCGTGGCCCTGGCCGTCGGACAGTACCTGGACTTCCACGTGACGTGGGTTGGTCAGGTATTTTTCCAGGTAGACCATCGGGTTGCCGAACCAGGCACCCGCTTCCGAGCGAGTCTGCTTGGCCGCTTCGATCAGGTCTTCTTCCTTGTGCACCACGCGCATGCCGCGACCACCGCCGCCACCGGCGGCCTTGATGATCACCGGGTAACCGACTTCACGACCAATGCGCAGGGCGGTTTCCTCGTCTTCGGGCAGCGGGCCGTCGGAACCTGGAACGGTTGGCACGCCGGCGGCGATCATGGCGTCCTTGGCCGAAACCTTGTCGCCCATCAGGCGAATGGTCTCGGCTTTCGGGCCGATGAAGGCGAAGCCGGATTTTTCCACCTGTTCGGCGAAATCGGCGTTTTCCGCGAGGAAGCCGTAGCCAGGGTGGATGCCATCAGCGCCGGTCACTTCCGCCGCGGCGATGATGTTCGAGACTTTCAGGTACGAGTTCGTGGCCAGTGGCGGGCCGATGCAAATGCTTTCGTCCGCCAGTTTCACGTGCATCAGTTCGGTATCGGCCGTCGAGTAAACAGCGACGGTCTTGATGCCCTCTTCCTTACAGGCGCGCAGGATCCGCAGCGCGATCTCGCCGCGGTTGGCGATCAGGACTTTTTGCAGTTTCTTCGCAGGTTTCAACATCGAAGGCGCTCCGCGGTTCAAACGATGGTGAACAGCGGCTGGTCGTACTCAACCGGCTGACCGTTTTCTACCAGGATGGATTCGATGACGCCGGCTTTTTCGGCCGTGATGTGGTTCATCATCTTCATCGCTTCCACGATGCAGATGGTGTCGCCCACTTTCACGGTCTTGCCCACTTCAACGAAGGCTGGCGAGGTCGGTGCCGGAGTGCGGTAGAAAGTACCGACCATTGGCGACTTGACCACGAAACCGTTGAGCGCAGGCGCAGCCGGTGCAGCGGCAGCAGCAGGTGCGGCGACTGGGGCAGCTGCGGCCGGAGCCGGCGCTTGCATTTGTGGTGCGTAGAACTGTTGGGCTGGGGTCTTGCTGTGGCGGCTGATCCGTACGGACTCTTCGCCTTCCTTGATTTCCAGCTCGTCGATACCGGATTCTTCCAGCAGCTCGATCAACTTCTTAACTTTACGGATATCCATGAATCATCAACTCCCAAGGGTCGGTCAGGGGCGTTTAGCCTGTTCTTCAATGTGTTCCAGGGCGGCCTCCAGGGCCAGTCGGTAACCGCTGGCGCCAAGGCCGCAGATCACACCTACCGCTACGTCGGAGAAGTAGGAGTGATGGCGGAAAGCTTCGCGTTTATGCACGTTCGATAAATGCACTTCGATGAATGGGATGCTCACCGCCAGCAGCGCGTCACGTAATGCAACGCTTGTGTGCGTAAAAGCGGCGGGATTGATCAGGATAAAGTCCACGCCTTCGTTGCGCGCGGCGTGAATGCGATCAATCAATTCATACTCGGCATTGCTTTGCAGGTAGAGCAGATGGTGGCCGGCTTCACGGGCCCGTCGTTCCAGATCGAGGTTGATCTGTTCGAGGGTGACTGCACCGTACACACCCGGTTCGCGGGTGCCGAGCAGGTTCAGGTTGGGTCCGTGCAGAACCAGTAGGGTCGCCATCGGCTGTTCCTTGTTATTGATGTGGGTACGTCAGAACCCGGCGACTATGCCGCAAAGCCTTTGTGACTGTCCAGTTCCCTGCAATAGCCAGCACGATTAGCGAGGATTGCGCAAAGTATGTGACCGAGGTGCACGATCCGGTCATTGGTAATACGGTCCCGAGTGCACAGGAGATCAAAATGTGGGAGCGGGCTTGCTCGCGAATGCGGTGTATCAGTCAACCTATCCATCATTGACCCACCGCATTCGCGAGCAAGCCCGCTCCCACATTTTTGATTCCCGTCTGATTTGGGCGATGGGGTCAGAGGCGGAAGGCCTGCACGGCTGTGTTGAGTTGCCCGCCGAGCACCAACAAGTGCTCGCCCTGGCTGCGCCCCTGGCCAATGCGCAGCAGATTGTCCTCGCCCAACTGGTGGATCCGCTCGCTGTTATCGCGGATTTCGCTGACCGCGCCGCTTTGCTGGGCCGTGACATCGGCAATGCGGATGGCCGTGTCGGAAATGGTCTGGATCGCGCTGACGATTTCATCCAGCGCACCGTCGGCCGCCTGGGCTTGCTGGGCGGTGGCTTCAGCGTGTTCGACCTGGGTACGCATGCCCTCCACCGATTGCCGGGCAGCCGTTTGCAGGCCGGCGATCAGTGCCTGGATTTCAGCGGTGGCACCTGCCGTGCGCTGGGCCAGGGAGCGTACTTCGTCGGCGACTACGGCAAACCCCCGCCCGGCCTCACCGGCGCGCGCGGCTTCGATGGCGGCGTTGAGCGCCAGCAGGTTGGTCTGGTCGGCAATCGAGCGGATCACCGTCAGCACGCTGCCAATGGTCGCGGACTCTTCGGCGAGTTTTTCGATCATCTGCGCATTGCCCTGCACTTCACCCACCAGCGCGTGCAGGCCGGTGAGGCTCAAACCGATTACGCGCTGGCCATGCTCCACCGCCTCGCCGGCGCTGCGGCTGGCCCCGGCGGCCTGGCTGGCATCGCCGGCAACCTGTTGGATCGTGGCCTCCAGCTCGCCCAATGAATCACGGATTTGCGCGGTGTCCCCGGCCTGGCGTTCAGCGCCGTCATGCAGGCCGCCGCTCAGTTCGGCCAGGGCGCGGCTGCTGCCGGCCACTTCTTCTGCATTGGCGCGAATAGTGCCCACCAGGTTCACCAGGTAAGCCCGCAGGCGATTAAGTGAGGCTTGGATGTCATGCAGTTCGCGGTTGGTCGCGCCCAGTGCGATTTCTTGGCTGAAGTCGCCTTCGGCCCAGGTCGACAACGCCGGCGCCAGGCTGGTCAGCACTCGCGCCAGGCGGCGCTGCAGGGTGTCGATCAGCAGGGCGATCAGCAGGATCAGGCCGATCATCACCCCTTGGATCACCCGCACTTCGCCCTGGATTCTGGCGTGCTGGGCGCGTACTTCGGGTTCCAGCGCGGCAATGGCTTGTTGTACGGTATCGATTTTCAGGTGCGTCGCGGCGGCCAACTCGGTGCGTTTCTGGATTTGCTCGCGGGTACGCGCCAGTTCGGCCGGGTAGCGCGTGAGCAGGCTGTTGAGCTCGCGCTTGAGGCCCACGCCGGTGTCCTCGGCCACGCTGGCCTCGCTGCTTTCCAGGCCCATCAACGCAGAAAAGTCGTCGCTGTTGGAGGCGCTGCTGGCGGTCACGCCCAGCAGTGGCAGTTGCTCAAGCAGGTCGGCCTGGCTGCGGATATTGGCCAGTTCGCGCTCGACATCGTCGGCCAGTTCACTGCGCCCGCTGCTCACCAGTTTGTCCCGCGCCAGGGATAGCCGGCCCAGATGCTGTGCGGCGGCGAGCAACGGTGGGAGATACCGCGGCGCGTCCGCCGCATTGGCTCCCATGGCGTACTGGCTCAGTTGCTCCAGATTGGCCCCCAACTCCCGCTCGGCCTGCAGCAGCAAGGCCTGTGGATCACCGGCCAGTTTGCCGGCAGCCAGCAGGTCGGTCTTGCTGAAGCCATCGAGGTCGAGCAGGCCGGGCCGCAGTTTGTGCGCCAGTTCGGGCGGCAGCTCATCCAGGTGCAGCAGCAGGTTTTCCAGGCTCTGGCCGGCAGCACTCAGGCGCAGGGCGTCGCCGCTGGTCAGGTAGTCGTCGATATTGCGCGCGGTCTGGTTCTGGAAGGCCTGGGACAGGCCCAGATAGCGCTCCATCAGCAGATAAGGGCGTTCGAGGGCGCGCTGCGACCACCAGAGCGTAGCGCCCAGGGCCAGGCAAACGGCGACCAGCAGAAGGGTGTTCAGATTCGTCAGCAGCTTCAGGCGCATGCGTGGTTCAACCAACGGCGGAAAGATAAGTGCCTGAAGTTATTGCGTTTTCGTTACAGCGTTATGACGGAGTGAGCGGAATCCGATGAAAAGGTGGCACTTTGCCTTGAGGTGCCCGCTGCGTGTACTCGATTACGCCCGGCGTCCTTGGCGCGGTACAGCGCCTCGTCGGCCTGGGCGGCCATCATCAGGCTGTCGGAGCCGTCGCACAACTGCACAACGCCGGCGCTGAAGGTGCACCACAAATCCTGGGGCTGGGCCGGGTAGTGGATTTCGGCAAAGCGTCCACGGATTTCGTCGAGCACCTTGCAGGCGGCGTCCAGGTCAGTGTCGGGCATGACAATGGCGAATTCTTCGCCGCCGTAACGGCCGATGTAATCGGTCTTGCGCAAGCGCTGCTTGAGAAACAGCGCCAGGCTCTTGATCACACGGTCGCCCATGGGGTGGCCGTGGCTGTCGTTGACCCGCTTGAAGTGGTCGATGTCGAGCATGGCAAAGCTCAGCGGCTTGTTCTCGCGGCGCGAGCGGAAGCTGCAGTCTTCCAGCAGTTGCAGGATATGGGTGTGGTTGTACAGGCCGGTCAGGCTGTCACGCACCATCCGTGCCTTGAGATGGCGGGCGCGGGCGGCGCGGTTGCGCACGGTGGTGATCAGGTGGCGCGGTTTGATCGGCTTGGTGAGGAAGTCGTCGCCGCCTTCGCTCATGGCGTCCAGTTGTTTATCCAGGTCATCCTCGGCCGACAGGTAAATGATCGGCACGCTGACATAGCGGTCATTGTGGCGAATCACCTTGGCCAGTTCGGTACCGGTGCAGGCGGGCATATACATGTCGAGGATGATCAGGTCGGGCTGGAAGTCCGCCAGTTCCGCCATGGCCTGGATCGGTTCGATCAAGGTGCGGGTGACGATCCCGGCGCTGTTGAGCAGGCGCTCGGTGTGCATTGCCTGGGCGCGGGAGTCGTCGATGATCAGCACTTTATAAGGTTCGTACTGGGCGACGCAGGTCAGGACTTCGATTTTTTCCAGCAGGCTCGAAGCTTCCAGGGTGCCGGTGAGGAACTCCTGGCCACCGGCGCGCACGGCGGCCAGGCGGGTGGGGGTGTCGGTTTCGTGCAGGCTGAAGAACAGCAGCGGCAGTTTCTGCTCCAGGCCTTCCTGGGCTTCGGCGGCCAGTTTCAGGCCCAGGCCGGTGCCGCAGAAATCCACATCCATCACAATCGCTGCCGGCAGGCGTTCGGCCATGGACGAGCGGAAGGCGGCCACGCTGTCCAGGGACTGGGCGCTCAACCCAAAGAACTCCAGCTGCTTGGCCAGGCGCTCGGCACGGTCGTGGTCGGCCAGCATCACGTAGATAGGCTTGCGCATCGGCGGCAGGAAGGTCTGATCCAACTGGTCGCCCTGGCGCAGGCCGGTTCGCGACAGGCGCTGCATCAGGCGGTTGAGGTCGGTGATCAGGTTACTGCTCAGGCGGCCACGGTTTTCGTCCACGGCTTTGAGCGACTCGATAATATTGCGGGCCAACTGGCCATGTTCGGGTTGTTCAAAGCGCTCGGCAAAACGCAGCAGGCGCAGGTTGGCCTCACTGAGTTCGATCAATTCGGCGTGCGACCATTCGCTGCGCTGCAAGCGCTGCCAGATCTCAAGAATTTGACGCGCCTGATGAATTACCCGCTGGGCAAAGTGGTGCTTGAGACGCTCACGGCTGGGGTCTTCTGGCTCGGTCATATCCTGACTACTAGGTAAGGGTGCATGCTGAGGTCGACTGGTGGCTCTATGCTAGCACCTCTTTTCATTTGCACGAGTGTCATACGTCAATTAACTGCAACCACCAGGGCATTCATTTGCAGACTGTTGGGTCGCATCAGCGCCCATCCTTTATAGTTGAGTGCCAGCTTTGCGCCACCTTGATTAAAAGCCCGCACAGGCGGGCACGATGGGGTAGGGTTGTGGTCGTAGCTATTGAACTCAAGTGACTGAAAGGATATCCGCCATGCTGGACTGGAAAAACCGTGCAGGCAGCGCCCCAGGCCCAAGCCCTGCGCCCAAGTCGGCCTCCCGCAGCTATTTTCGTAATCTGCTGATGAGCCGGGCCCTGCTGACCCTGATAGTGATTTATCTGTTGGTCACCGGTGGCCTTGGCTGGTATTGGAGCCAGGAGCCGGCCTTGTTCCCGGTCCAGCAAAACGCGCAAATTGCCGCCGAAAAAGAAGGCCGGCAAATGGTGGTCGGCTTTACCACCGTCGAAACCGTCAAGACCGTGGTCGGCACGCTGCTGAACAAACCAGGCGGCTATATCTCCAATGACCGCTTCCCGCCAGGGTTGTGGATGGACAACATGCCCAGCTGGGAATATGGCGTGTTGGTCCAGGTGCGTGACCTGACCCGCGCCCTGCGCAAGGACTTCGCCCGCTCGCAATCGCAATCGGCCGAAGACGCCGACCTGGCCAAGGCCGAGCCGCGTTTCAACTTCGATAACAAGAGCTGGGTACTGCCCTCCAGCGAGTCGGAATACCAGGAAGGCATCAATTCCCTGAGTCGCTATCAAGCGCGGCTGTCCGACCCCAATCAGAAAGGCGCCCTGTTCTACGCGCGCGCCGACAACCTGAACAACTGGCTGGGTGATGTCGCTACCCGCTTGGGGTCGTTGTCGCAGCGCCTGTCGGCCAGTGTTGGCCGGGTCAAGCTCAACACCGCGCTGAAAACCGAAGCGCTGGCGCCGGGCGAAGTGCCGCAGGTCGATGAAGAAGTGGTAGAAACCCCATGGATGCAGATCGACAACGTGTTCTACGAAGCCCGTGGCCAGGCGTGGGCCCTGTCCCACCTGTTGCGTGCCATCGAGGTCGACTTTGCCGACGTGCTGGCCAAGAAAAACGCCACGGTCAGCGTGCGCCAGATCATTCGTGAGCTGGAGGCGTCCCAGGAAACCCTGTGGAGCCCGATGATCCTCAATGGCAGCGGCTACGGCGTATTGGCCAACCACTCGCTGGTGATGGCCAACTACATTTCCCGTGCCAACGCGGCGGTGATCGACTTGCGTCAACTGCTGAACCAGGGTTGAGGCATGGTCGATAGCGCCAAGGAGGTCGCGCACCGCGCGGCCTCGGATGCCGAGCACATCGCCTGGGTTGACGAACAGGACAACCTGCTCGGCGCCCTGGTGCGTGCCGACCTGCGCGAACGCGGGCTGATCGGGCGCGGTACCTACATCATGTTGTTCAACTCTGCCGGTGAGCTGTGCGTGCATCGGCGCACTCTGAGCAAAGCCATCTATCCCGGTTACTGGGACGTGGCAGCGGGCGGAATGGTGGCGGCTGGCGAGACCTATGAGCAGTCGGCGGCCCGTGAGCTGGAAGAAGAGCTGGGCGTCAGTGGTGTGCAACTGACTGCTCACGACCACTTCTTTTTCGAGGATACGGGCAACCGCCTCTGGTGCTCGGCGTTTTCGGCGGTCTGGGACGGGCCGCTGCAGTTGCAGCCTGAAGAAGTGCTGGAAGCGCGTTTTATGAGCATCGAGGCGGTGCTTGCCGATATCGAGCAAAAGTCCTATTGCCCCGACTCCCTGGCCGCATTAAAACGCTATCTGGCGGCACGTCGCTAAAGTTGCATAAATTGGCGCCATTTGGCTCTTAGCAAGTAGGCTTTTTGCCGTTACACTGCGCGACTTTTCAAGCCGAACCGCTACAGCGACTCCCCGGCTCCTACAGGGGGCGGGGAGGCCCAGGCGGTTTGGTAGCGCTGCCCCTGCCTGAGTGGGGCTTCGCGGTCAGCAGCCCGTTGCGGGCACTGATCAGTCTTCATCCTCCCAAGAGGATTGCCGGTGGCCAAAAAAGCCGCATCCTTCGCCGCCCTTGGTGGCCTGGTGTTTTCCACCGACGCAGGTCGGCATTGCCCGGACTGTCGCCAGCCCGTGGACGCCTGTACCTGCAAACAGACCCTGATTCCCGAAGGTGACGGTATTGCCCGCGTACGTCGCGAGAGCAAGGGCCGTGGCGGCAAGACGGTGACCACCATCACCGGCGTGCCCCTGGCCAGCGACCCGCTCAAGGAATTGGCCACCGTGCTGAAAAAGCGCTGTGGCACCGGTGGCGCCCTGAAAGACGGGGTCATCGAAATCCAGGGCGATCACGTCGAGTTGCTGTTGGCCGAGTTGATCAAGCTGGGTTACAAGGCGAAGAAATCCGGCGGCTAGCAGCCTCTGTGAAACCCGCACCGATGAGCATGCTCGTCGTCTCCATGGTTTCACAGAGCCTGTTCCTGACCGGTGTCTAAACTCTGTCCTGCAAGCGGGGTCTATCCCTCTCACAGGCAAATCGTCATTTTCACTCTTTAGACTGCGCCAGCCTCTGACTTGGGTGGCGCTCTTCGACTTTATATAGGGGACTTCGATGTCCGTACGACGCACACGCAAAGACGATGGCAGCCAATGGACAGTTGCGGACAGCCGCAGTGTTTACGGGATTCGCCATTGGGGGGCCGGGTATTTCGCGATCAATGATGCCGGTCGCGTTGAAGTCCGTCCGAACGGCCCGAACAGCTCGCCCATCGATTTGTACGAGCAAGTGGATGAACTGCGTAAAAGCGGCCTGTCCCTGCCATTGCTGGTGCGCTTCCCGGATATCCTGCAAGACCGCGTGCGCCAGTTGACCGGTGCCTTCGACGCGAACATCGAACGCCTGGAATACCAGAGCAAATACACCGCGCTGTACCCGATCAAGGTCAACCAACAGGAAGCGGTGATCGAGAACATCATCGCCACCCAGGACGTGTCCATCGGCCTGGAAGCCGGTTCCAAGCCCGAGCTTCTGGCGGTGCTGGCCCTGGCGCCGAAGGGCGGCACCATCGTCTGCAACGGTTATAAAGACCGTGAGTTCATCCGCCTGGCGCTGATGGGCCAGAAGCTGGGCCACAACGTGTTCATCGTGATCGAGAAAGAGTCCGAAGTGGGCCTGGTGATCGAAGAAGCGGCCAGCCTCAAGGTCAAGCCACAGGTTGGCCTGCGGGTGCGCCTGTCTTCCCTGGCATCGAGCAAGTGGGCAGACACCGGCGGCGAAAAATCCAAGTTCGGCCTGTCGGCGGCGCAACTGTTGTCGGTGGTCGAGCGCTTCCGCGCTGCGGGCCTGGACCAGGGCATCCGCCTGCTGCACTTTCACATGGGTTCGCAGATCGCCAACCTGGCGGACTACCAGCACGGTTTCAAGGAAGCCATCCGTTACTACGGCGAGTTGCGCAACCTCGGCCTGCCGGTGGACCACATCGACGTCGGCGGCGGCCTGGGCGTGGACTACGACGGTACGCACTCGCGTAACGCCAGCTCCATCAACTACGACATGGACGACTACGCCGGCGTGGTGGTGGGCATGCTCAAGGAGTTCTGCGATGCGCAGAGCCTGCCGCACCCCCACATCTTCTCCGAAAGCGGCCGCTCCCTGACCGCCCACCACGCCATGCTGGTGGTGCAGGTGACCGACGTCGAGAAACACAACGACGATGTGCCGGTGATCGAGAACAAGGAAAGCCTGCCCGAAACCGTGCAATGGCTGGTCGACCTGCTGGGCCCGACCGATATTGAAATGGTCACCGAAACCTACTGGCGCGCCACCCACTACATGAGTGACGTGGCTGCCCAGTACGCCGACGGCAAGCTGACCCTCGCGGAAAAGGCCCTGGCCGAGCAGTGCTACTTCGCGGTATGCCGCCGCCTGCACAACTCGCTCAAGGCCCGCCAGCGCTCGCACCGCCAGGTGCTGGACGAACTCAACGACAAGCTGGCCGACAAGTACATCTGCAACTTCTCGGTGTTCCAGAGCCTGCCGGACACTTGGGCCATCGGCCAGGTCCTGCCGATCCTGCCGCTGCACCGCCTTGACGAAGAGCCGCTGCGCCGCGCGGTATTGCAAGACCTGACCTGCGACTCCGACGGCAAGATCAAGCAATACGTCGACGAGCAAAGCATCGAGACCAGTCTGCCGGTGCACGGCTTGAACGAAGGTGAGGATTACCTGCTGGGGATCTTTCTGGTGGGCGCCTACCAGGAAATCCTCGGGGACATGCACAACCTGTTTGGTGACACCGACTCGGTGAACATCTATCAGCGCGAGGACGGCTCGGTGTACAGCGCCGGGATCGAGACCCACGACACTATCGAAGACATGCTGCGCTACGTGCACTTGTCGCCGGAGGAGTTGATGACTCACTACCGCGACAAGTGCGCCAGCGCGAAGATCACGGCGGCAGAGCGCACCCAGTTCCTGGATGCGTTGCGCCTGGGCCTGACCCGCTCCTCATACCTGTCCTCCTAAGACCGGCAGGCAGCGATTCAAACTGTAGGAGCGCTTGTGTGGGAGCGGGCTTGCCCGCTCCCACACAAACCAGCTCCCACCTTCAGTGTGCGCCCAGCCACAGCCCTTGCCGACTCAGGCGCCAGGCAATCGCCCATAACGTCAGACTGCGCACGGCCATAAACAGCAGGAAGGTTATCCACAGCCCGTGGTTGCCCAGCCCCTGCAGCGCCCAGGCTAGCGGCAGGACAATCAGCACCGTCAGCAACATGCCATTGCGCATCTCCCGCGCGCGGGTCGCGCCGATAAACAAACCGTCCAGCAGATAACTCCACACCGCAATCAACGGCAGCACCGCAAGGTACGGCAGGTAGATATCGGCGGTGGCGCGCACGCTGGGGATATCGGTCTGCATGGCGATAAACAAGTGGCCGGCGAAGGTAAACAACAGCACAAACCCGAGGCTGGCGATCAGTGACCAGCCGCAGGCGACCACCAATGAGCGACGCAGGGCCTGGCGGTCATGGGCACCAATGGCATGGCCGCACAGCGCCTCCACCGCGTGGGCCAAACCATCCAGGGCATGGGCGGTCAGCAATAGCCCGTTCAGCAGCAGGGCATTGGCCGCCACGGTGGCATCGCCCAGCCGTGCGCCTTGCACCGTGATCATGAAAAACACCGATTGCAGCGCCAGGCTGCGGATAAAGATGTCGCGGTTGACCGCCAGCAACGCACGCCAGCTTTGCCAGACCTTGAGCGCCGCCCAGGCGATATGCCCGGGATAGGCACGCAGGGCTTTTTGCGTCAGGGCCAGGCCGAGCAGGGCGCCGGCCCATTCGGCAATCACCGAGGCTCGCGCCGAACCGACCACACCCCAGTCCAGTCCCAGTACAAACCACAGGTTCAGGGCAATGTTCACCAGGTTGGTAGTCAAAAGAATCGCCAGCGGCGCCCGGGCGTTTTGCGTGCCGAGGAACCAGCCCACCAGCGCATAAGTGGCCAGGGCGGCGGGCAGGCCGAACAGGCGGGTGTGGAAGAATTCGCGGGTCAGTTGGTTCAACTCGGCCGAAGGCTGCATCCATTCCAGCGCCAGATGGCTCAGGGGAATGCCCACCGTGCCCAGCACCATCGCCAACCCGAGCGCCAACAGCAGGCCTTGCAACAGGATTTGCCGCAGCGCCGCGCCATCATTGCGTCCAGCGGCCTGGGCGGCGAACCCGGTGGTGCCCATGCGCAGAAAACCCATGGCCCAGGCCAGGAAGGTATATAGGCTGGCTCCCACGGCCACGGCGCCCAGTTGATGGGCATGGGGCAGGTGGCCGATGACCATGCTGTCCACCAAGGCCACCAGCGGCACCGAGATATTCGACAGAATCATCGGCGCGGCCAGGGCCCAGACACGGCGATGGGTGGGGCGGTGGCGCCAGTCGGCAAGTAAGGTGGGCATGCGGGCTCCTTGGGGGAGCGGCATTGTAACTGGCCCTCAACAGCGGCGCAGATCCAAATGTGGGAGCTGGCTTGCCTGCGATCGCGGCGGATCATTCACCGGATGAGTCGCCTGAAACTCCGCCATCGCAGGCAAGCCAGCTCCCACATTTGATTCTGTGTTGCCTTTAGGTTGCACGCAGAACCAGGCCACCCTCTGTCGGTCAATGTGAGCAGCGCCACAGCCACTTCGCTGGCACTGATATATAGTTCACCCCTCAGACACCCCGACAACGAGTACCCCATGCTTAACAAAGGATTGTTCCTGGCCTGCGCGCTGGTTCTGCTGAGCGCCTGCGATTCTTCCGAAAAAACAGCATCCCCGGCCGCGCCTGCCGCAGCGGTGACGGTGCCGGCCAAGCCTGCGGTGGATGTGGCGACGCTCAAGCAGCGTTATGCCGGCCGTGAGTTAAGCGTGGTGGACGTGTCTGAGGTGCAACTCGATGGCGCCAGCACCTTGTCGGTGAGTTTCTCGATCCCGCTGGACCCGGACCAGAAGTTTGCCGACAAGCTGCACCTGGTGGACAGCAAGTCCGGCAAGGTCGACGGTGCCTGGGAGCTTTCCGACAACCTGATGGAGCTGCGCCTGCGCCACCTGGAGCCCCAGCGCAAGCTGGTGCTGACCGTGGACGCCGGCCTGCGCGGGGTCAATGACGCCAAACTCGCCGCCGAGTACGTCAGCCGCCTGGAAACCCGCGACCTGCAAGCCACTGTCGGCTTCGCCAGCCGTGGCACGTTGCTGCCGACCCGCCTGGCTGAAGGCCTGCCGGTGATCGCGCTGAATGTCGACAAGATCGACGTCGAGTTCTTCCGCATCAAACCCGAATCACTGCCGGCCTTTCTCGCCCAATGGGGCCGCAATACCAGCCTGCAAAGCTACGAGTCCCGTGAGCTGCTGCCGATGGCTGACCTGGTGTACGGCGGCCGTTTCGACCTCAACCCTGCACGCAATACCCGCGAAACCCTGCTGTTGCCGATCGCCGGTCTCAAGCAACTGCAACAGCCGGGGGTGTACCTGGCGGTGATGCGTGCGTCGGGCACCTACAACTATTCGCAACCGGCCACGCTGTTCACCCTCAGTGATATCGGCCTGTCGGTGCACCGTTACGCCAACCGCCTGGATGTGTTTACCCAGGCGTTGGAAGGCGGCAAGGCGCTGGACGGTGTCGAGCTGGAAATCCTCGATGCCGAAGGCCGCGTGCTGGGCCAGGGCAAGACTGAGAAGGGCGGCCACGCTGAACTGCCACTACCGAAAAAGGCCCAGGTATTGCTCGCCAAACAGGGCGAGCAGACCAGCCTGTTACGCCTCGACAGCGCAGCGCTGGACCTGGCCGAGTTCGATATCGGCGGCCAGCCCGCGCACCCGTTGCAATTCTTCGTGTTCGGCCCGCGCGACCTCTACCGCCCTGGCGAAACCGTGCTGCTCAACGCATTGCTGCGCGACAAGGACGGTAATGCCGTCAAGCCGCAACCGGTGAGCGTCGAAGTACGCCGCCCGGATGAGCAGGTCAGCCGCAAGTTCGTGTGGGATGCGGATGCTTCCGGCCTCTATCAATACCCACTGCAACTGGCCGGCGAAGCGCCGACCGGGCGCTGGCAACTGGTGTTCGACCTGGGTGACGGCAAGCCGCAGTTGTATGAATTCCTCGTCGAGGACTTCCTGCCCGAGCGCCTGGCCCTGGAACTCAAGGGCAGCGATGCACCGTTGAGCCCGGCTGAGAATGCAGTCATCGAGGTCAACGGTCGTTACCTCTACGGCGCCCCGGCGGCGGGCAACCGCCTGAGCGGGCAAGTGTATGTGCGGCCGTTGCGCGAGGCGGTCAAGTCGCTGCCCGGTTATGAGTTTGGCTCGGTGACTGAAGAAGAACTGAGCCAGGATTTTGAACTCGATGAAAGCGTGCTCGACGCCAAGGGCCAGGAAAAACTGACCCTGGAAAGCAAGTGGAGCGAGGCAAAGTCGCCGTTGCAACTGATCGTCCAGGCCAGCCTGCAAGAGTCGGGCGGGCGCCCGATCACCCGGCGCCTGGTGCAGCCGGTATGGCCGGCCGAGCAACTGCCCGGCCTGCGTGGGCTGTTCGATGGCAAGGAAACCAATGGCGATGGCCCGGCGGAATTCGAAGTGCTGCTGGCCAACCAGGATGGCCAGAAACTTGCCGCCGACAACCTCAAGGTCCGCCTGGTTCGCGAGCGCCGCGACTACTACTGGAACTACTCGGACAACGATGGCTGGAGCTATCACTACAACGAAAAATTCCTCAACCTCGATGAGCAGACCGTCAATATCAAGGCTGGCGACACGGCCAAGGTCAGCTTCCAGGTGGAGTGGGGCCCGTACCGCGTCGAGGTCGAAGACCCGCAGACCGGGCTGATCAGCAGCAAACGTTTCTGGGCCGGCTACCAGGCCCAGGACAACACCGAAGGCGGCGCCGTGCGCCCGGACCAGGTCAAGCTGGCGCTGGACAAACCGGCGTATGGCGATGGCGATACGGCCAACGTTACCGTCACCCCGCCGGCAGCTGGCAAAGGCTACCTGTTGGTGGAGTCCAGCGAAGGCCCGTTGTGGTGGCAGGAGATCGAGGTGCCGGCCGAAGGCAAGAGCTTTGCGGTGAAGCTTGACCCGAAATGGTCGCGCCATGACCTGTATGTGAGTGCGCTGGTAATCCGTCCCGGCGAGCGCAAAGCCAATATCACCCCGAAACGCGCCGTGGGCTTGCTGCATCTGCCGCTGGACCGTACCCAGCGCAAACTGGGCCTGACCCTCACCGCGCCGGAAAAAATGCGCCCCAAGCAGCCGTTGACGGTCAAGGTCGCGGCCAAGAATGCTGATGGCAGCGTGCCCAAACAGGTGCATGTGCTGGTGGCTGCGGTGGACGTGGGCATCCTCAATATCACCGAATACCCGACCCCGGATCCGTACTCCAGCCTGTTTGGCCGCAAGGCTTATGGCGTGGACCAGTTCGATATCTATGGGCAGTTGATCGAAGCCGGCCAGGGTCGCCTGGCCAGCCTGGCCTTTGGGGGTGACGCAGCGCTGGCCAAGGGTGGCAAGCGCCCGGACACCAGCGTCACTATCGTTGCCCTGCAAAGCGCGCCAGTGACGTTGAACGAGCAAGGCGAGGGCGAAGTCAGCGTCAATATCCCCGATTTCAACGGCGAGCTGCGCCTGATGGCCCAGGCCTGGAGCGATGACCGCTACGGCATGGCCGAAGCCAAGACAGTCATTGCCGCGCCGCTGATTGCCGAGCTGTCGGCCCCGCGCTTCCTCGCCGGGGGGGACCAGACGCGCCTGGCGCTGGACCTGTCCAACCTGTCGGGCAAGGCGCAGAAGCTCGACGTGCAATTGACAGCCGAAGGGCAACTGACCCTGCTGGGCGAACCCTCGCAAAGTGTGCAACTGACCCAGGGCCAGCGCACCACCTTGCAGATTCCGGTGCGTGCGCTGGGCGGTTTTGGCCAAGGCAAGATCAAGGTCACGGTCAATGGCCTGGACCTGCCGGGCGAGAACCTGCCGGCGTTTACCCGTGAGTGGACATTGGGCGTGCGCCCGGCTTACCCGGCGCTGCTCAAGCAGTACCGCGCGGTGCTCAAGGATGAGGCCTGGAGCTTGCCGGACAGCGAGCTGGCGTTGTTTGAGCCGGCGGGGCGCGAGGCGCTGTTGAACCTGTCGAGCCGCCCGCCATTGAACCTTGGCGAGCAGATTCGTGCGCTCAAGGCGTACCCGTATGGCTGCCTGGAGCAAACCGCCAGCGGCCTGTATCCGTCGCTGTATGCCGATGCCGCCGTGCTGACGCGCCTGGGGTTGACGGGCGAGCCGGATGCCGAGCGCAAGCGCAAGATTGAACTGGGTATCGAACGCCTGTTGGGCATGCAGCGCTACAACGGCAGCTTCGGCTTGTGGGGCGCCGAGGGTGAGGAAGAGTACTGGCTGACAGCGTATGTCACCGACTTCCTGCTGCGCGCCCGCGACCAGGGTTTTGCCGTACCACCCGAAGCGCTGAAAAAGGCCAGTGAGCGCCTGTTGCGGTATGTACAGGAGCGCAATCTGATTGAAGTCGACTACAGCGACAACGCCGACCACACCCGCTTTGCCGTGCAGGCGTATGCCGGCCTGGTGCTGGCGCGTACCCAACAGGCACCGTTAGGCGCGTTGCGCAGCCTGTTCGAGCGCCGCAGCGATGCGCGTTCCGGCTTGCCCCTGGTGCAGTTGGCGATTGCCTTGCAGAAAATGGGCGACCAGCCGCGTGCCGACCAGGCATTGCTGTCCGGTCTGGCGGTGCGCCGCAAGGCCAATGAATGGCTGGCCGACTATGGCAGCCCGCTGCGTGACCAGGCGATGATCCTGGCCTTGCTGGAAGAAAACGACCTGGCCAAGGGCAAGCGCGAAGAGCGACTTTTTGAACTGTCGGACCAGATGGCGGCCAGCCCATGGCTGTCGACCCAGGAGCGCAACTCGCTGTTCCTTGCCGGCCGTGGCCTGCTGGGCAAGCCGGAAACCAACTGGACTGCGCAGTTGCGCAGCGGCGGCGAAACCCGCGAGCTGAACAACGGCCAGTCCGGCCTGAAGCTGGAAGGTCCGTTGCTGGCCTCGCCGCTGACCTTGCTTAACCAAGGCAGCGAGCCGATTTACCAGCAACTGAGCATCTCCGGTTATCCACAGCAGGCGCCGGCGGCGGGGGGTGAAAACCTGAGCATCCGTCGCGAGTACCTGGGGATGAATGGCCAGCCGCTGAACCTGCAAAACTTGCGCAGCGGCGACCTGGTGCTGGTACACATTGCGGTCGGCGCCAACAAGCAAAGGGTGCCAGACGCGCTGGTGGTAGACCTGTTGCCGGCTGGCCTGGAGCTGGAGAACCAGAATTTGGGGCAAAGCGCCGCCAGTCTTGAAAATGCCAGCAGCCAGGTCAAGGAGTGGCGTGAGTCGATGCAGAACGCGTCGATCAAGCACCAGGAGTATCGTGATGATCGTTATGTGGCCGCGCTGAACCTGGATGGCTACGGCACCACGCACCTGCTGTACCTGGCCCGTGCGGTAACGCCTGGGACCTATCGCGTACCGCCGCCGCAAGTGGAGTCGATGTACCGGCCGAACTGGCAGGCAGTGGGGGAAACCCCGGCGGATATGGTGATCAAGGGGCGTTAAGCGCCCTACCTGTGGGAGCAGGCTCTATCTTTAATGTGGGAGCGGGCTTGCTCGCGAAAGCGGTGTATCAGTCAAGTATTCATCAACTGATCCACCGCTTTCGCGAGCAAGCCCGCTCCCACACAAGCCCTTCCTCCATAGGTTGTGTATTTAATGCACCACCCAACTGAGCAGCCACAACCCAAGCATCAACCAGATAATCCCCATGATGATCGAGGCCCGCATAAATGCCCGGACTGCCGAGTACAGCAGCATCAGGCCAATGACCAGGGTGATGATGCTGATGATCGAGGTATCCATGCCCAAGGTGCGGGACAGGCCATCGATAAAATTGCCGCCGGCATTGGTCAGGGCGCCGAACAGGCCGCTGAGCCCGTCGACGATAAAGCGGATGACCGAACCAAGCGCCTGGCCCAGCCATTCAAAAAAGCTTTCTACCTGCATATGAGTTTCCTGATCAAAGAGTGGGCGTATCTGCCGGACTTGAGCCTTTGGTCGCCAATCCCCTGGGCGAGTTCCCTTGAAGCATAGAGGTTTGCCCGTTTGAATTTGCGATTACTGATCCAAAAGCTGCGCCGCCTTGTAGGCGCCGGCTTGCCGGCGATGGCGCACGACCAGGCGATACCTGACCCGGCCGGTCACACGCGATCGCCGGCAAGCCGGCTCCTACGGGGGATTTTGATCAGCGTAGTCACGGTCATTGCCCTGCTCTGGCTGGCCGACCGTCTCTGGCCCCTGCCGCTGCCCAAGGACGACCTGGCCCGCGTGGTGCTGGCCGAAGACGGTACGCCCTTGTGGCGTTTTGCCGATGCCAACGGTGTGTGGCGTTACCCGGTCGCTACCCAAGAGGTCTCGCCGTACTACCTCGATGCGTTGCTGACCTATGAAGACCGTTGGTTCTACCAGCACCCCGGCGTCAACCCGCTGGCCCTGGTGCGGGCGACCTGGCAGAACCTCAGCGGCGCGCGGGTAGTGTCCGGTGGCAGTACCTTGTCGATGCAAGTGGCGCGCCTGCTCGATCCCCATTCGCGCACCTTGCCAGGCAAGTTGCGCCAGTTGTGGCGCACCGCGCAGTTGGAGTGGCACCTGTCCAAGGACCAGATCCTCAACCTGTACCTGAACCGCGCGCCGTTCGGCGGCACGTTGCAGGGTGTGGCAGCGGCCAGTTGGGCGTATCTGGGCAAGTCGCCGCAACAACTGACCCATGCCGAAGCGGCGCTGCTTGCGGTGCTGCCCCAGGCACCGAGTCGCCTGCGCCCGGATCGCCACCCGCAGCGTGCCCAGGAGGCGCGGGACAAAGTACTGCGGCGCCTGGCCGAGTTCCAGGTCTGGCCGTCGTCGGCGGTCGACGAGGCCCTGGAGGAGCCGCTGCTGCTGGCGCCGCGCCTGGAACCCAGCCTGGCCCCTCTGCTGGCGCGCCGCCTGAACCGTCCCGACAGCCCGCCGCTGATTCGCACCACTGTCGATGCGACCCTGCAACGCCGTCTCGAAGACCTGCTGCTGGGCTGGCGCGCACGGCTGCCGGAGCACACGTCGGCGGCCATCCTCGTGGTAGAGGAAGAGAGCATGGCCGTGCGCGCTTACCTGGGCTCGGTGGATATCAACGATGCGCGGCGCTTTGGCCATGTGGATATGATCAGCGCCCTGCGCTCGCCGGGCTCGACCCTCAAACCTTTCCTGTATGGCATGGCCCTGGACGCGGGGCTGATTCATTCCGAATCGCTGCTGCAGGATGTGCCGCGACGCTATGGCGATTATCGGCCGGGCAACTTCTCCATGGGTTTTACCGGCGCGGTGCCAGCCAGTACGGCGTTGTCCAGCTCACTGAACCTGCCGGCGGTGCAATTGCTGGAGGCCTACGGGCCCAAGCGCTTTGCCGGGGAAATGCGCATCGGCGGCATGCCCCTGGCGTTGCCGGCACTGGCCGAGCCGAACCTGGCATTGATCCTGGGCGGTGCCGGCAGCCGCCTGGAAGACCTGGTCGGCGGTTACAGCGCCTTGGCCCGTGACGGCAAGAGCGCCGCTATCCGTTTGCGGCCCGGTGATGTGCTCAAGGAGCGCCCACTGTTATCGCCGGGTTCGGCGTGGATTGTGCGACGTATCCTCAGTGGCCAGGCGCGGCCAGACCGTGATCCCCGGGCCGAACTGGTGCAGCGCCCGGTGCTGGCCTGGAAGACCGGCACCAGCTACGGCTTTCGCGATGCCTGGGCCATTGGGGTCGGGCCGCGCTACTTGATTGGCGTGTGGATCGGCCGTCCGGATGGCACCCCGGTGCCCGGCCAGTTTGGCCTGGCCTCGGCGGCGCCATTGATGCTGCAAGTGCACGACGTGTTGGCCAACCGCGACAGCCAGCGCGGCATAACGGCGCCCGTTAAACCGGTGCCGATGAACGTCGGCGTCGCGGCGATCTGTTGGCCCCTGGGCCAGCCCATGGGCCGCAGTGACCCCAACTGCCGGCGCCAGCGGTTTGCCTGGACGCTGGACAACACCACGCCGCCGACCTTGCAGGCCCTGGATCAGCCCTTGGGTGTTGGCTTGATGGAAACCGTATGGGTCAATGCCAAGGGCTTGCGCGTGGCCGCCAGTTGCCCGGGCGCGGTATCGCGGGATATCGCCCTGTGGCCCGCGCCGCTGGAGCCTTGGTTGCCGAGGATTGAGCGGCGTGATGCACGCATCCCTGCGCCAGACCCGGATTGCCCGCCACCGGCGCTGGCGGCGTCCTCGCCGTTGTCGGTGGTGGGCGTGCGCGAAGGGGACCAACTGCGCTTGCCAGCAGGCAGTCAACAACAACTGCGTCTGAAACTCTCGGCGTTGGGCGGCAGTGGGCGGCGCTGGTGGTTCCTCAATGGTGCGCCGCTGGGGGACAGTGCCAACCAGGACAGCATCAATGCCAGCCTGGAACAGTTGGGGCGCTATCAACTGAGTGTGCTCGATGAGGCGGGGCAGACGGCCAGGGTTGAGTTCAGCGTGGTGGATTAGATCGCTATCGCCGGCAAGCCAGCTCCCACAGTTTGATTTGTGCACGCCGTCAAATGCAGGCGCTGGCTTGCCAGCGATAGCGCCCTGACAAACGCCACAAATTTAGTTGCCATCCCCACCTTAGAGCCCGAAGCTATACCCCTTCAGGAGCCCCCCATGAATCTCGAACACCTCACCGAACGCATGCATCGCATCCGCGATAACAACGACTGGAAACAGTTCCACAGCCCGAAAAACCTGGCCATGGCCGCCAGTGTCGAGATGGCCGAACTGGTGGAAATCTTCCAGTGGCTGAGCGAAGACCAGTCTCGCCAGTTGCCCGCCGACAAACTTGCCCACGCCGGGCAGGAAGTGGGGGATATCGTGCTCTATCTGCTGTTGCTATGCGGCGAGCTGGGCCTGGACATGAACCAGGTGGTCAGCGCCAAGCTGGCTGACAACGAACGGCGGTTTATCCATGAGTGATCGTCATTTCGACCAGTTGGCCACGCGCTTTGCCGAGAAGATCTACGGCGGTGCCAAGGGCGCGATTCGCCTGGCCGTGCTGCAGGCCGACTTGGCCGAGGCGTTGCCGGATCGCCCCTTGCGTGTGCTGGATATCGGCGCCGGCCTGGGCCATATGTCGTTGTGGCTGGCCGAGCGCGGGCATCACGTCACCTTGGCCGAGCCCGCCGAGCCGATGCTCGAAGGCGCGCGCCAGCGTTTCGCCGAGGCGGGACAGGATGCAACCTTCATCCAGGCGCCATGGCAGGACCTGCTGGGCCAGCTTACCGAGCCCTACGATCTGGTGCTGTGCCACGCCGTGCTGGAATGGCTGGCCGAGCCCCATGGGATCCTGCCGGTGCTGCACCAGTTGACGGCGTCGGGTGGTTGGCTGTCCCTGGCGTTCTATAACCGCGATGCGCTGATTTACCGCAACTTGCTCAAGGGCCACTTTCGCAAGATGCGCAAGAACGACATGGCCGGCGAAAAGCAGAGCCTGACCCCGCAACAACCCCTGGACCCACGGGAACTGGCGGCGCAACTTGATGGCCTGTGGCAGGTCGAAAGCCAGAGCGGGGTGCGGGTTTTCCATGACTATATGCCGGTGGAATTCCAGGCCCGCGCCGACTTACAGGACGTGTTGGAGATGGAGCTCGCTCACCGTCGTCACCCAAGCTTTGCCGGACTTGGGCGTTATTTGCACTGGATCTGCCGTCCGGTTTAAGCGGCCCAGTCTGCGGAGATCGAAATGAAACGCTGTGGTGGATTGATTCTGCTGTGCCTGGGGCTGGGTGCCTGCTCCAGCAACAACCCTTATGTGGCGGCTTCCAAACCCATGCCGCCGGCGCCTGCCCAGGCGGCCAACACCTTTGATGCCAGCGCCTACCCGGCCCCGGTGCGTGACTATGGCGCGTACCGCAACTGGGCCTGGCGCAACGGCCAGTTGCCGGCGGGCTCGGCCTGGGCTGACCCGGCACAGATCGCCGACGCCGTCAGCGGTGCCCTCGACCAGCGCGGCCTGCGCCCGGTGCATGACCAGCGTGCGCCGGACTTGCTGGTCAGCGCCGATGTGCATCTGGAGAAGCGCCTGCGCCAGGTGCAGGACGATTATGGCTATGGTTACGGTGGCTACGGTGGCTACAACCGCTACGGCAACAGTTACGGCATGTACAACTCGGTGCCGATCGTGCGCACCTATGAAGTGCAGGTCGTGGTGGTGCGCGTCAACCTGTTCGATGCCCGCACGGGCCAGCCGGTATGGAGCGCCAGCGCCGAAACGGGCAGCCAGGGCAGCCTGAGTGAACGCGGCGATGCCTTGCGCCAGGCTGTGCAGAAGGCGATGACGGCGTATCCTCCGAGTTAACAGCTATTCTCATCTCAGGATCGGTTTGCCCTTCGGAGAACTACCATGTTGCGTCGTATCGCTTTGCTTGCTTTTGTCGTGCTGCTGGGCGGTTGCCAGACCAGCCAGGTCAACCATGATTTTGATGCCAGTCGCGACTTTGGTGCCTACCGCAGTTGGGCCTGGAAAGACCCGGCGTTGCAGTACCGCCCCGACGATCCGCGGATCAAGAGCGACCTTACCGAACAGCGCATCCGCCAAGCGGTGGCCGACCAGCTCGACCAGCGCGGCTTGCGCCCGGCAGCCAGTGGGGCCAAGGCTGACGTGAACGTGCAGGCCTACCTGATCGTCGAAGACCGCCAGCAGCAAGTCACCACCAACTACGGCGGCGCCTGGGGCGGCCCGTGGAATGGCTATTGGGGGGCGCCGATGTACAACGAAACCCGCAACATCACCTACAAGGTCGCCACCATCCAGATCGACCTGCTCGACGGTAAGGACGGCAAGCTGGTGTGGCGCGGCAGCGACGAGCAGATGATGAGCAGCTCGCCCAACCCACAGGACCGCAGCGCGGCGATCCGGGCGACAGTGACCAAGGTGCTATCCAACTACCCGCCACGGTAAGGGGTATTCGGCCCCTGTAGACGCTGGCTTGCCGGCGAGGCGGGCGCTACGGTGTAACAGGTACACCGAGGCGATTCCATCGCCGGCAAGCCAGCTTCTACAGGGTTTTGTGTGCCCTTGAGCGTTCCGTCAGTCGCCAAAGTGGCGACTTGCCAGCGTACCTTCCAAGCCTTGTCTACACTGCAGTTCACTACAGGAGAGTAAGCGCTCGGCAGTTCGCCGGCAAAGGAGTGCTCGATGTCTCCCCGACTTCGTTCTGGCCAACGTGGCGCAATCGGTCTGGTGTTTGCCGGTACCCTGGCATTGGCTCTGGTGTTTCTGTTGCTGGTGGTCGATAGCGGTCGCCTGTATCTGGAAAAACGCAAACTGCAGGCCGTCGCCGACACCGCGGCCCTGGAGGCCGCCAATCGCGGCGGGCAGTGTTCCGGCAGCACCACCGCCGTCGATTACGCCAAGCAGAATGCCACTCGCAATGGCTTCACCGTGGTCGCCAACGACCCCAGCCGCGCGCTGGCGGTGACATGCGGGACGTTATTGACCAATGCCCTCAACACCCGCGTCTTCACCGCCGACGCCACCAAGAATGATGCGATTCGCGTTGTGGCCAGCCGCACGGTCTCCACGGGTATCGCCAATGGGGTGTGGAAGCTGTTCAGTGGCACGTACAACGCCAATACGACATTGACCGCGACAGCGGTGGCGGCATTGGCGCCGCCGGTGGCGCAGCTGACGATTCGCAGTTCGTTGCTGACGATTAGTTCGGCTCAGTCAGACATTTTGAACAAAACCATCGGTGGCCTGCTCGGTGGTAGCCTTTCCCTGACTGCCGTGGGTTGGCAGGGCCTGGTCAACACCAATGTGAACCTGCTCAGTTACCTGGACCAGTTGGCCATTCAAGCGAATGTGGCAGCGGGTGACTATACGACGCTGCTCAACACCGCCGTGTCGGCGACTCAATTGATCGACGCAGCGGTCAAGGTTTTGCAAGCCAACGGCTCGGCGGTAGCTGCGACGATCACCAATGTGCTGGCCATTGAGGCTATTGCTCCGAATACAAAAGTGCTCAAGCTAGGTGACCTTTTAAATGTCGCGACAGGTACGCCAACGGCCGCTTTGAACACGGATGTGCAGTTGTTCCAGCTGCTACAGGGCGTAGTCCAGCTTTCCAATGGCAACAGCCTGGTGAAGGCCGATTTTCAGTTGAGCGTGCCACTGATCGCTACCTTCTCAGTCAAAACCAAAGTCATGGAGCCGCCACAGCTTTCCGCCATCGGCAACCCGGCCCTGGCCAAGGCCGGGTTGCTCGCGGGGACCAATCAGATTTCCGTGCGGACTGCGCAAGTGCGTACGTTGATATCGGTGGATGCGCCGATATTGAGGACGGTTTCTTCTGTGCTATCGGGGCTGTCAGCCTTGACCGACCCAGTGACCAAGGTGGTGAAGGGGCTTTTGAATCTGGATCTGGCGGCTATTGTGAATGCGCTTTTATGTGCCTTGAGTTGTGAGTACACGAGCGTTGATATTGCCAGCAAGCTGGATATCTACATCGAGGCTGCCAGTGGCGAAAGTCATGTCACCGATTTCACCTGTGCAACGCCCGCCACCAAGACACTGACCGCGCAAGCCACCAGTTCATTGGCTACCCTGGCAGTCGGCAACATTGACCCGGCCAAGGCGTTTTCCTCATCGGTAGCGGTTGATGTCCAGCCGATACGCCTGATTGATATCGGGACCCAGCATTGCACGTTGCTGGTGGGCTGCGACCCACGCAAGGCCAACGTCGGCGGCGGATTTTTGCTGATGGCTCAGTCGGCCGTGGGGCAGAGAACGGAAAGCCTGTTTTATTCACCGGTGGCAGAAATGAACCTGCCGCCGACCTATAAAAGTATTTCCAGTATCAACATCATCAACAGCCTGGGTACCACGTTGAACGGGCTTCAGGTGACCTATGCACCGCCTCCTGCCCCGGCTGTTCCGAATGGCGCCCTGGCGGGTGTCGCGACACTCCTGGCAACGATCACCACGACCCTTGTCGGGCTCGTTCAAGGGCTCTTGTCGCCGCTGCTGGACCCCATCGTCAATACCCTACTGAGTGCCTTGGGCATAAGCCTGGGCAATGCTGAAGTCGGCGCCAACCTCACGTGCCATATGGGCCGCGCCTACCTAGTCATCTAACCCCCACCCACCAGCGGCAACTCCACACAAAACCGCGCCCCGTGCTCACTGTTGGCGACGCTCAGGCGCCCGCCCATGTTTTCTACGATGCCGTAGCTCACTGACAATCCAAGCCCGGTGCCAACCCCTATGGGCTTGGTGGTGAAGAACGGCTCGAAAATCCGCTCCAGCAACCGTGCATCAATCCCGCCGCCGTTGTCTTCGACCCAGATCCGTACATGGCGGCTGTCGTGTTCGCTGTACAGCGCGATCCAGGGTTGGAAGCCGGGTTTTTTTTCGTGCCGTGCCATCAGTGCATCGCGGGCGTTGACCACCAGGTTGATCAGCACCTGTTCCAGTTGGTCGACGTGGCCGTTGACCTGCACGGGCATGTCCAGGGGCGTGATGCGCAGGTCCACGCCTTTGCCGCGCAGGCCTTCGCCCAGCAGCGACTGGGTGCCTTCCACCGCCTGGGCCGGGTCGAAGGGCTGTTGCTCGACCTCCGAGCGGCGGCCGAATACGCGCATATGGTCCACCACCCTGGCGGCGCGTTGGACCTGGGCGTCGATGCGTTGGAGTTTTTCCGTCAAGTAATCGATTTGCACCTCGCCGTTGCCCAGGCGCTTGAGCACATTGACGATGGCCATGCGCATGACGTTCAGCGGCTGGTTGATTTCATGGGCCAGGCCCGTGGCCATTTCGCCGAGGGTGGCCATTTTTGCGC
Organism: Pseudomonas fluorescens; assembly: GCF_000730425.1. Classification (NCBI taxonomy): domain Bacteria; kingdom Pseudomonadati; phylum Pseudomonadota; class Gammaproteobacteria; order Pseudomonadales; family Pseudomonadaceae; genus Pseudomonas; species Pseudomonas fluorescens. The sequence goes on from NZ_CP008896.1 coordinate 4,663,189, forward strand.
TTTGGGTCAGTTGCTGCTGGGAGCGGCGTACTTCGGTGTTGTCGCGGCCCACGGCCTGGATTTCCTGCAACTGGCCGTGCGCGTCGAATACCCCACGGTCGGACCAGACCCACCACGCATGCTCGCGCCCCGGCAGTTGCAGGCTGATTTCGGCGGTGCTGACGGGAAACTCCGGGCTCAGCTGGCCGATGCGTTTTACAAAGGCGTTGCGTTGCTCGCTCGACAGCCATTCACCCAGGTTGATGCCCGGTAACTGCGCGGGTGTGCATTCCAGATAGTTGGCCAGTGGCGTGTTGCCGAAGGTCAGGGTCAGATCCGGGCGGTAGCGGCAGATCATCGCCGGCGAGTCTTCGACGAGGATGCGGTAGCGTTCTTCGCTGTCCTTGATCTGTTGCGCCGCCAGGGTCGCGTCGGTGACATCCAGCCACAGGCCGACGGCTTCCACCGGCAAACCGAGGTCGTCGCGCAGTAGCTTGGCTTCGTCCAGTAGCCAGTGGTAATTGCCCTGGCGATCGCGCACACGGTAGCGGCTGCGCACGCTGCCTTCGCGCAACAATTGCCGGGTGCGTTCAAAGTACAGGTCACGGTCTTCGGGGTGTACCCATTCCACGGAGGTGTCGTGGGTGCATTCGGCCAGGGTCCAGCCCAGCAGCGGCAACAGGCTGTCGCTGAAGAACGCCGGGTGCAGCGCGCCGTTGACGTAGCGCTGGACGTAGATCACCGCCGGGGAGCTGGCGATCAGGTTGTCCAGGCGCGCATGGGCGGCGGCGGCCTGTAGTTGCTGGTTCTTGATATCGCTGATGTCGAGCATGAAGCCGATCCAGCGCCGCTGCTCGCCGGCGCCCAGCACCTGGCCCTGCACGCGGTACCAGATGGGGTTGTGCTTGGCGTCGGTGCGTTGCAGGCGCACGCTGGTCAGCAAGGGTTTGCCCAGGGCCTGCAGGTCTTGCAGGCGGCTGTTGAGTTCCTGGCGGTCGGCGGGGTGGATCAGCTCCAGCCAATTGGCCAGGACTTGTCTGGTCGGTGCATCTTCCGAGCTCAGGCTGTGCATCAGTTGCGGCGCCAGCAGGATCTCTTCACCGCTGGACAGAAATTCCCACCAACCGGTGCCGAGCAGGCCTTGCAAGGCTTCCACCCGTTCCAGTTGCTGGTGGTGACGCTGCTCGCGCAGGCGGCTGAGCAAGGGGGCGGCGAGGGCGGCAGCGAGGTTCAACCAGTCACGCTCGCTGACATCGGGGTGGCCACTGTAGAACCCGCACAGCAACCAGGCGGCGACCCCCTGGCTATCACGATAGGGCACCAGCAGGCCCTCGGCATTGCCAAACACGCTGTACAGGCGCGGGTGCTCGCTGCGGCCCAGGAGGTGTTTGAGGCTCAGCGGGGTGTTGCCGTTGAGGCTGTCCAGGCAGGTGCCCAGGCGTTGGCCCGGTTGCCACAGCTGCGGCGCGTCATGGGCGCTGTAGCCGCTGTAGACCAGCCAGTCCTGATCCTGCAGGTCGAGCAGGACCATGGCCACGCAAGGGATGCGCCAGCGCTGGGCCAGGCTGCGCAGGTGCTCGTTGAACACCTGCGGCAGGCGCGTGAGGCTGCATACCCGCAGTTGCTCGCTCATCTGGCTGGCGAGTTGATGGTTCTGTTCGCGCTGCTGGGCCAATTGCCGGCCGGTCAGCAAGTCACTGATATCCAGCAGGTGCAAGGTCCAGCCATCGCCGTCCGGCTCGATCCAGCCCCGGGTATGCAGCACCGTGTCGCCAAGACCTTGGAAGTCCAGGTCCAGGTTGTGCCGCTGCCAGTCGGCGGGGGTGCCTTCGATGCTCAGTGCGCCAGGCAGGCACAGCAGGTCGCGCAAGAGTAGGTGGGGCTGGGCGCCGAGGTGATGGGCCAATTGCTGGTGCAGCGCACGGCTGATCTGCAGCACATGGCCTTGCGGGTCCAGGTGCACGTGCAAGCCGGGAGCGGGTGGGCTGGCAGGCGTCTCCAGGGCCTGGGCGTTGCTGCGGCCGAGCAGCCTGCCGAAGATTTTGTCACCGGAGGTCAAAATTGCAGGCTCGACTGGGCGTGCAACGTAGCCGGCAACCGGGGCACTGTGCCAATGCCCGGCAGCACAATAAACGGCAGGACGTTCTTCAGGTTGGCCGAGGGGTAATTGATCTCGACGGTGAGTACCCCAGCGGTGTAGGTCGGGTTGATATGGGTCGCCTGGAACTGGAAGGTCGCAGGAATCCACTGCAATTGGCTTTGCACGGTCTGGGTCGCCCGCTGTATGAGCGCCGTGTTGTAGTTGGGGGTGCTGGGGTCCAATGCCACGCTGCGGCGCACGGCTTCGGCGGTGGCCTGGTTGAACGACTGCAACAGCAGCAGTGGCAGGCTGTAGCTGACCATGGCATAGAACACGGCAAAAAAAATCACAAACACCGCCGCAAATTCGATGGCGACGGCGCCTTTTTGCTTTCTAGGGAGGCTGGTTTTCATCACTGCGACTACCCTGACGGCTACTACCTGATATCAGCATAGAATCAATCAGCAAAAAGGGACGGTTTTTACGTGATCCAAGGCCTCGTGGTAGTTGTCTGGTTGGTGGTGTGTGCGGTGCAGGATGTTCGCCAGCGGCAGATTGCCAATCGTTTGACCCTGGGCGTTGTGCTGCTGGCGCTGCTTTACCTGATAGGGAGCGGCTCGACATGGCTGGGCGCTTCCAGGGCTGACGGTATCTGGGCGTTCTTCCTCGCGCTGCTGTTGACGCTGCCTGGCTACGCCCTCGGGCGGCTGGGGGCCGGTGATGTGAAGTTGCTCGCGGGGCTGGCGCTGGCGTCGAATTCGACCTACCTGTTGTGGTCGTTGATCGGTGCCGGTGTGGCCAATGTGGCCTGGCTGGTGTATGGGCCACGGCTGTTACCTCTTGCCAGTCAAGGCGTTAGGGCGCGCCTGGGCTACCTGGTGGTGGACTCGTCAAAAAAACTGCCCTTTGCGCCGTTTCTCTTGGTGGGTTTCACCCTGGCCTGGCTGTGCCTCCATTAGTCGCAGGTGCTCTCTATCGCTATGTACATAGTCGGAAAGTACGTCTACGTTTATTCATACAAGTAAGTAGGAAAGTTCTTCGGGACGGATAGGTCAATTTTTGGCTTGCCAGGCATGGAGTAGCGCGTGAACAAGCTTACGTCTGCAGTAAAAGTGCTCGTGGTTGACGATCAGCCGCTGATCGTGGAAGAGCTTTGTGAATTTCTCGAAAGCAGCGGTTATCGCTGTGTCCCGTGTGGCTCCAGCCAGCAGGCTGTGCAACGTTTCAGTGAAGACCCGCAGATCGGCCTGGTGCTGTGTGACCTGCATATGCCGGACATGGACGGCATCGAGCTGGTGCAGGCCCTGCAGAAAATCGCCGGCAAGCAGCGGGCATTTGAAGCCATCATGTTGACCGGCCGGGCGGACAAGCAAGACGTGATCAAGGCCTTGCGTGTGGGAATCTCCGATTACTACCAAAAGCCCATTAACCTCAATGAATTGCTCGAAGGCTTGCAGCGCCAGGAAGCTGCGTTGCAAGAGCGCCACAAGAACCTGCATCTGGGGAATTTGAACCAGAAGCTGCAGTACCTTTCCGAGTCCATCGATGACTTGTACCAGGATCTGGACAAGGTCCGTCGTGGCCCGGCGCCGCAAGCCGATGGCGAGGGGGCAAGTGAGGAGGCCGAGCGCCTGGAAGTCCCGGCGATCTTCAATCAGCTGTCACCGCGGCAACTGGATGTCGCACGGTTGGTGGGCAAGGGCCAGACCAACTACCAGATTGCCTGTGAGCTGGGTATCACCGAGAACACGGTCAAACTGTACGTGTCCCAGGTGTTGCGCTTGACCCATATGCACAACCGCACCCAACTGGCGTTGGCGCTGTCGCCGAGCAACTCGGCATTGCGCCAGCGGGTGACGGCGCACTGAGATCGCATATCCCCTGCAGGAGCGGGCTTGCCCGCTCCTGCATTTTGAATGGGATAGGGCTGCCATCGCCGGCAAGCCGGCTCCTACAGGTTATTTGCTGCTGCCTGGGCTCTTGCTGTCTTCATCGAATTTTTCCGGGATCGCGAATTTTTTGCTTTGCAGTAAACGCTGCATCGCCAGTTCGCGCTCTGTGGCGGTTGCCTGCTGTACCGTGGGCGAGGCGGCTTGCCCACTGACTTGCAGCCCCAGCCAGTGCTCGGTTTCCTGCTGGGCCTTGGACGAGGGCCCAGGCTCGATGGCCAGTGCCGCCAGGGGGAGGGCCAGCAGGGTCAGGCTGGCGAGGTAATGGAATTTCATTATCGGCTCCTTCAAGCGCTTACTGGATTATGGCGGGGGCTGAACCATGGGCCGCCGCAACCTGGCCTTTGGCCGCTGAGGCGTGGGTGGCCTTGAGTTGCTCGGCCCGGGCCTGGGCCTGGGTGACCTGCTCGGGGCTCAGGCCCACCTGGCTGGCCAATTGCGCGGCCTGGCCCCAGTTGTCCTGGTAGATCAACAGGGTTACCAGGTTGACCGCCGCCAGTTGATCGCTTTGCTTGAGCTCCATGGCTGTCATGAACTCAAAGCGCGCCTCTTCCAGGCGCCGTTGGTTGAGGTAGACCACCCCCAGGTCGTTGCGGATTTTTTCATCGGTGGGTGCCAGTTGCGCTGCCCGTTGCATATGGGCCAAGGCTTGCGCGTTGTCGCCCCGGGCTGCTGCCAGTTGACCCAGGCCGTGTTCACCTTCGGCCGCCATGCAGGTGCCCAGCAGGCTGCGGTACAGCGGTTGCGCTTCGCTGCGCCCGAGCAGGCGGTAGACCTTGGCCTTGCGCTGGCGCACTTGGGGCAAAGAGTCCGGCAGGCTTTGCAGGTTGGCCAGGCTGGCGTGCATCTTCCCTTCATTGGCCATGTCGTCGGCCAGGTTCAACGACAGTTCCTGTTCGGCGCTGGGCTTGGCGCAACTGCCCGGGGCCATCAGCGCCGACCAGGGCGTCTGGCCGTTGCTGGCACAGCCGCCGAGCATCAACAGGCTCAGGCCTGCAATCAGTGCTTTCATCGTGCGCTCCTCAAAAACTGCTCAGGGCCCGGGAGATCGCAATGAATGCCGGCCCCCCCAGCACAATCAATAAAGCGGGAAACAGGAAGACCATCATCACCACCGACATCTTGGCCGACATCTTCGAGATGAATTCCTGTAGACGGGTCAGGCGACGGTCATCGAGCAGTTGCTTGAGGGCCAGCAGCGACTTCATGGCGCCGCCGCCCTGCTGGATCAGTTGCTGAAGAATGATGCAGGTGTCGGTGAACTCGTCCACGGCCAGCAGCCTGGCGGTCTTGCCCAGCTCTTCGCTCAGTTCCAGGCCGGAATCGACCCGTGACAGGATCAAGCGCAGTTCCTGGGTCAGCGCGGGCAGCAGGCGCTGGGCTTCAACGCTCAACACCCGCAGGGACTGCTCTACGGCCATGCCCGACTCGAACAAGATGCGTAGCAGCGGGATAAAGGTCGACACCTCGCGGGAGATTTGCTGCTGCCGGGCCTTGGCCGCGCTGGCGAGGATGCGCTTGGGGATCAGGTAGCCCACGCCCAGGCCGAGCAGGGGCGCGATCCACGGCGAGTCGGCTCCGGGGAAGATCAGTTCCTCGCCCACCAGGATCACGCCCGCCAGTACCAGCGGCACGCCAATCTGGCAGGCGGCGAAGATCGAGCGCTGATTGGCTTTGCGCCAGCCCACGCGGTTGAGCAGGATCTGGGTTTCGTTATCCATGCTCACCGAGCGCTGGGCCAGTTGGCTGCTGCCAAACTGGCTGAGCAGGGTGCCGAGACGGTCGCCCCGCACCATCTGGCCTTGCAGGCGCTGGTTGACCAGACGCTGGCGGCGGCGCTGGGCCAGCAGTTGGCCGGCGATCAGTACGAGCGCAGCCAAAAACAACAAGGCACTGATCAGCAGGACCATCTCAAATACTCCGCAACATGCGCCACATCGTCAGACAGCCCAGCACCTGCATGGTCAGGGCGGCCAGCAGCATGTAGCGGCCGCTGTCGTCATTCCACATGGTCAGCAGGTAGCCGGGGTTGATCATCATGAAATAGCCCACCATCGCAATCGGCATGCCGGCCAGCACAAACGCGGTGACGCGCGTCTCGCCGGTCATGGCGCGTAATTGCCGCGCGCCTTGTTCCCGCTCGCGAATGACCTTGATCAGGTTCTCCAGCAAGTCGCTGGCGTTGCCCCCGTAACGGTGGTTGACCTTGAGCCCCAGGGCGAGCATGCGCAACTCGTCCTGCTCGTAGAACTCGGCGAAGTCATTGGCGGCCTCGGGCAGGCTGATGCCCAGTTGCACGTTGCGCTGGATGCGCCCCATGGCGGCTTTCAAAGGGTCCTCGGTGCTGTCGATCGAGCCCAGCAAGGCATCGGCCAGGGTGCGCCCGGACTTCAGGCTGCGCACCGTATGGTCGAGCACTTGCGGCAACTGTTCGATCATGCGTTTGACCCGCCGCCGATAGCGCCAGGCGATGTACAGGCGCAACACCAGTGGCGGAACGACTACCATGACCAGTAAGCCAACCCAGCTCCACACCAGAAACCCCAGGAGTGCGCCCAGCGCCCAGCAGGTCACCCACAGGCCCAGGCTGTCGGTGGGCTTGCCCAGGCCTGCGCGCTGGAACATGCGCTCCAGGCCGACCCAGCGCCCACGCTCTTCGGCCAGCAGCGGCTGGCCTTCGGCGAGCCGTTCCAGGACCCGGTCGGTTTCCGCCTGGCGCAGGCCACTGAGGAACAGGTGCAACGACACGCCAATCAGGATCACGCAACTGAACATCAGGATGGCGCCGGTCATGGTGACGCTCCTATAGCGACAGGACGGATTCGCGGCGCAGCTTGTCACCCGCCGGGTTGACAGCCTCGCGCAGGAAGCCGAAGCCAGTGCGTCGGTCATGGCGGAACAGGGTGTTGGTGACATACACGTCATCGCGCACACCCACCACTTCCACCACTTCGCTCACGCAACGCCGGCCATCGGGCAGGCGGGTCAACTGAATCACCACATCCAGTGCCGCGCAGATCATCTGGCGCAGGGTTTTTTCCGCGACCACACGACCGGTCAGGCCTACCAGGGTTTCCAGGCGCAGCAGGGCGTCCTGGGCGTTGTTGGCGTGCACGGTACTCATGGAGCCGTCGTGGCCGGTGTTCATCGCGGTCATCACATCCAGCACTTCCACGCCCCGGATCTCGCCGAGGATGATGCGGTCGGGGCGCATCCGCAGGGCGTTGCGGATCAGGTCGCTGGCTTTCACCTCGCCATGCCCCTCGGCATTCGGCGGGCGTGTTTCCAGGCGCACCACGTGGGGGTGGCCCAATTGCAATTCGGCGACGTCTTCGATGGTCACCAGGCGCTCGTGAGGGTTGATCAACTGGCTGAGGATATTGAGCAAGGTGGTCTTGCCGGTGCCGGTGCCGCCGCTGATCAGGATATTGCAGCGCTTGCCCACGGCTTCCTGGAAAAACTCAAAGATCGATTGGTCGATGGTCTGCATCGCCACCAGGTCGCTGCTCTTGAGCATGTCCTTGCGAAACTTTCGAATCGACAGGCACGGACCGTCCAGGGCAATCGGCGGGATGATCGCGTTGACCCGGCTGCCATCGGGCAGCCTTGCATCGACCATCGGTGACGACTCATCCAGGCGCCGGCCCAGTGGCGCGAGGATGCGCTGCATGACCCGCTCCACATGATGGGCGTCGATAAAGCGCAGATCGCTCTGGTGCAGCAGGCCGTCGCGCTCGACAAACACCCGGTGCGGGCCGTTGACCAGGATCTCGGTCACCGAGGGGTCGCGCAGCAGCACTTCCAGCGGGCCGAAGCCAGTCAGTTCATCAACGATTTCTTCGGCCAGGCGTTCCATTTCGTAGCGGGAAATCGCCAGGTGCATGCGCGTGATGTACTCGGAAACCTTGTCGATGACAAATTGCGCCAGGGATTGGCGCGAGCCTTCCAGCAGGTTTTTCCCCGATTCTTCGATGGCATCGATGATGTAGCGGTGCAGCACCAGTTTCAGGCCGTCGTGATCCACCGCGCTGTTCAGCCCACGAGCGGGCGCGCCGAAGAGTTTTTCGCTGCTCATTTGGCGGTCCTCAGCAGCCGTTCAAACCAGCGGGTGGAGGGTTTTTCAAGGCCCTCGGAGCGTTTGGCCAGGCGTTCGCCCAGGGTTTTCAGGTTCTGTGTCAAGGTTTCCCGGGGGGCGAGGTTGAACAGGGTCTGCCCCTGGTTTTTGGCGTTCAGGCGCACCTCGGGGCTGAACGGCAGGACGGCGATGACTTCCAGGCCGAAGCTCTTTTCCAGGGCTTCGGTGTCGGGGGCGGCGCCCTTGAGGTAGCGGTCGATCAGCAGTCGCGCGTGCTCCAGTTTCATGCCCTTTTCCCGCCACTGGTTGAGTACGGCCAGGTTGCGCCGGCAGTCGAGGACGTTCTGGTCGGTACACCACAAGAGCTTGTCGCAGTGGCTGACAAAGGTACGCAAGGCTTCGCTGTCACGCTGGCCGGTGAGGTTCACCACGATATGCTGGAAGTGTTGGCGCAATGCGCTGAGCAGCATATACAGCTCGGCGGCGCTGGTCATTTCCAGTGGGTCGTCGCTTTCGGTGTAGGCGAGGATGCGCAGGCCGCCGTCGGTGGCCGTGAAGGCGCTGTTGATCAGGGTGGTGTCCAGCCGGCGCAAGTGACGCAGGGCGTCGCCAAAGTTGAACGAACTTTCCAGGCCCAGCAGGGCCAGGCTGTCGCCACGGGGCAGGCCCAGGTCCAGCAGCAGGGTCTGTTGGCCGCTCTTTTGCACCACCATTGCCAGGTGGCTGGCGAGCAGGGCGCCATCGGCGTTGCCCTGGGTGCCATACAGTACGGTGAGGCCGCCCAGGTGCGCGTTGTGGGCGACTGGCGGCAGGCGTTTGCTCAGGCGCCGCACCAGGCCGGCAACTTCGCTGGAACGCGAACCGTAGGCGACAAAATCCCGCGCCCCGGCCCGCATTGCGTTGAGCACCAGTTGGTTGTCCATGCCGTCGCCCAGGGCGACGATGGCGAGCATCGGCTTGGCCTCCAGGGCGCCTTCGATCAAGGCGCTTTGCGCCACCACATGCTCGCGGTCCAGGCCGACGAACACCAGGTTGGCAAAGGTCACGTCCACCAGGGCCAACAGTTCATCGAGGCTGCCGCCACCGGCACTGACCACCTGGCCCAGTGGCGCCAGGGCACCTTGCAGCCATTCCAGGTCGGTGGTGTTGCGGGTGATTGCCAGGAACGTCTGGCTCAGGCTGTCGCTCATTGGGAAAGTCCTGTGCGTCGGTCGAAGTTGCCGTTTTCCAGGAAGTACAGGCGATACCAGTTGGGGTCGTAGTTGCGCAGTTTCTCTCCAGGCAGGGACGGCAGGCGTGCGTTGGCGGCCAGGGGCTGGACCAGATGCGGAGTGACGATCATCAGCAGCTCTTTTTCTTCGCGGCTGACGTTACTGTCACGGAAAAACGCGCCGAGGATCGGGATATCGCCCAGGCCTGGAAACTTGCTGATGGTGGAGCGGTTGTTGTTACTGATCAGGCCGCTGATCACAAAGCTTTCGCCATCGGCCAGGGACACCGTGGTGTCGGTGCGGCGCACGGTCAGGGCTGGTACCTGGATGCCTTCTACCTGCAGGGCGTTGGCGTAATCCAGCTCGCTGACTTCCGGCGCCACCTTGAGGGAAATCCGCGTGCGGTCGATTACGGTCGGGGTCAGGGTCAGGCGGATACCGAACTCTTTGTACTCGATGGAGATCGTGTTGCTGCCGGTACTTGGCACAGGGATCGGCACTTCGCCACCGGCGAGGAAGCTCGCACTGTGGCCACTCATGGCGACCAGGCTGGGCCGCGCCAGGGTGTAGGCAAAACCACTGCGTTCCAGGGCATTGATCAGCGCCGAAAAGCGCCCGCCGCCAATGCCGATATTAAAGCTCTCGTTATCCAATGGCAGGCTCATCCCGGCTGTACGCGGGCTGCCGAACAGGAAGTTGCGGGTGCCGCCGAAAATCGAGGTGCTGGCCTCCTTGAGCTTGGTACGGCTGACTTCGACAAAGCGAATATCGGTCTGTACCTGGCTGGGCAGGGACGGGTCATCGGAAGGCGACAGGGCCAGGCTGGTCAGGCTTGAGCTGGCCTTGCCCTTGACGAACACCATGCTCTGGCGCGGCGTACTGGAACAGTGGGTCCAGACCATCAGACTGGTGGCGCCAGACCCAACGCCGGTGAGCAGGAAGCTGCGATCACCGTTGAGGTGTACATCGGCGACTTTCGGGTCGCCAATGGCCAATCGGGTAATCGCCACGGGTGACTGCAGGGTTTGTTGCAAGCCTTCACCGACCTCGACCACGGCCGGCAGGGAGCCCAGGTTGCTGCAACTGTCGGAGGCTGCGAACGCCACGCCGACAGGCAGGCTGGACAATATCAGTGCCCAGGCCATTTGCGTGAACGCAGGTGCAAAACGATGGCGCATTCAAGGCATCCTTGCTCAATCAGGGGTTTTGTTGGGTCGCTTGGTTACCGCGTATGACCTCGATGCCGGAGCGCCTGGATTCGTTGGCCCCCCCAGCCTGTGCGACTCTTTTCGGCGCGGCGACCATGGCCAGTTGAGTGAACTGGTACAGCTCGCGATTGGCACTTTGCAGCTTGGCGAATGCCTCGTTGTTCCCGGCCCAGTACTGGCTGAGCAATTGTTCATCGGCACTGCGCACCGCCAGGCGCAAGGCGCCGACGCTGGTAGCCAGCATCAGGCGGCTCATCAACGGCTCCGGTACTGCCAACACCACGGTGCGCGGTGGGTTCGCCTGGCGTTGGGCCTGGCGGGCTTTTTCTTCGTCGGTGCTGGGCGGTGCAACGGCGGGCTTGCCATCGTTGGTCGGGCCGAGGTTATCGCCCACGCTGAGCAGGCGCAGGGCCGGCACGATGATCTGCGATGTCGGCTCCGGGTTGGTGCCTTCCGGGCGCAGGAACAGCAGTACATCCACATAATCCCCAGGGCTCAACTGGCCAGCCGCGCCGATGACCTCATCGACGGCCACCGCCAGGGCGCGTTCGTCAGGGCGGATCATGCGGGCCAGCGGGCCACCGGCATTGAAGCTGGCATCATCCAGCCAGGTGCCGGCACGCAGGGCTCTCAAGGGGGTGCGGCCAATGGCCTGGTCGAGGCTGGTCAAGCTGCCGGCCGGCGCAGTGCGTAGCTTTTCCAGGGTCAGGTCGGCGGCGGTGAGGGCAATATACGGCGGCACATCATGGGCCAGGACCACCACGGGTTGGCGAGTCTGGTCCTCGACGGCGGCGACGGTTTTCTCCACGGAAACGCCAGGTGGCGACGGCTCGGCAGCCGGCTCAGGCGGACGACTCAGCACCAGCCCCCAATAGCCTGCAAACAGCGCACCGATTAATAACAACCCGGCCAGGATCATGCTGACACGACTGTTCATGAAGGCTCTCCCTTTCCTGTTGCACCACGGGCCTCGTTTTTCCCAACGAGTTGATTTCGCAACCAGGCAGCTATGAACATCTAACGATTTCGCTATTTGACCGTAGCCGAGCTAGGACAAAATGCCATTAGTCACCGTGATTTATTTTGGAATAAACGACATTCCTCCCGGAAACACGGGTTTATGGCGCCAGTTTTGCGACTAATACTTTGTGATTAATCCGTTCTTACAGTTGTTGAGGTGGGGTTTGTTGACAATGCTCTAGTGGCACGCAGCAATCACCGTGCAGCACCGCGATCTGCGCAAGCAAGCGCAAAGGAGAAGTCATATGTTCCTTACCTTCATGATGAAGCTCTACGTCCAACTCCAATTGTTCTTTCACCGCAAAGAGGGCGCGACGGCAATCGAGTACGTGATCCTCGTGGCCGTTATTGCGCTAGTCGTGCTGGCAGCGGGGAAATTGCTCGGGCCTCAGATCGCGGCCATGTTCGCTAAAGTCGGGGCTGCCTTGACCTGATTGGTGGTAGTGCCTTGAGCAAGCCCATCAGTGATTGTTTTGGAAGGTATTGCTCATGAGCGCCGTTGTTGCGAGCCGCCAACAGATCCTGTTGGTGGATGACGAAGAAGATGCCCTCGTTGAACTGGCGGAGTCGCTGGGAAACGAGGGCTTCGTTTGTTTTTGCGCCACCTCCGTCACAGACGCGTTGCAGGAACTGACCCTGCACCCTGATATCGGGCTGGTCATCACTGACCTGCGCATGCCCGAGGAAAGCGGTATTTCCCTGATCAAGCGCTTGCGTGAGCACACCTCACGCCAGCACCTGCCCGTCATTGTCATGTCCGGTCATGCCGAAATGGATGATGTCAGTGACATGTTGCGCTTGCAGGTCCTGGACCTGTTTCGCAAACCCATCTACCTGGTTCGTTTGATCGACACCCTAAACAATCTGTTTCCCAGGGCGTAGGGAACAGTTGGCCAGTGCGTAGCGCCCCTGAGGAGATCTCCTATGTTGCTTGCCTTGCTGCTGAGGATTTGCGCAGGCTCGATGCTGTTCTGGCGCCGACGGGACGGTGCGACGGCTATCGAATATGTGATTTTGATTGTGGTGATTGCGCTGGTGGTGCTGGCAGCGGGGAAATTGCTGGGGCCGCAGATCGCAACATTCTTTGGCAAGGTGGGGGATGCGCTGACCTGAGCGTGCAGCTGCATTCCCCCTGTGGGCGCGGGCTTGCTCGCGATGGCGGTGGGTCAGCCCATCTATTGATCGACTGAGACACCGCCATCGCCGGCAAGCCGGCTTTTACAACTGATAGCTGAAGCTCAAGGTATAGCGCGGCCGCCGGTTAAAGCTGTCCAGCGCCATATCCGACATCGGCTTGGCCGCCTCCAGCGCAATGTTGTAGTACTTGGCATCGCCAAACCGCAGGCCGACAGCGGCAGAGGACATGTCGCTATCCTTGACCGGCAAGCGGTTGAACCAGGCCTTGGCCCGGTCGAGCACGATGTAGGGCTGCACGATCCTTACCCAGTCGCCAGCGCGGTTGTAGCTGTAGTTGACCTCATAGGCCACCCCCCAGCCCTTGTCGCCCGAACCCTGGTCATCCGGGTAGCCTCGCCCGAAGTTCTGCCCGCCGAACACCGCCCGTTCGCTGTCGGGCAGGGTGTCATCGCTCCAGTACAGCGCTGCCGACAGCACGCCTTGCCAGTTGTCGAAGAATTTGTCGCTCTGCACCCCGGACAGGCGCAGGCGGAAGAAGTCCAGGTCTGACTTTATCCCTGCCAGGTCGCTGCGCGTCTTGGCGCCCATGCCGTCGATGCCCTGGTACAGGCCGGCACTGAGAATGCGCAGTTGGCGATTGTCGGCCTTGCGCCAATCGCCTTCAAAGGCCAGGGCGCGCAGGTCGGTTTCCACGTCGAAGCGTTGTGGGTAACCCACCAGTTGATAGCGGGTCCTGTCGTTCACCCCATAGAAGCGGGTGCCCAGGGTCAGGGACTCGCTGGGCGAGGCGATCAGCGGATGGCTCAGGCCGATGGAGAAGCGGTCATTCTCGCGGTGTGGCTTGAGCGAAAAGCCGCCGTCCAGGCGGATATGGGTGCTCGGGTCGCTGCGATAGCGCGCGCCATACAGGCTTAACTGCGTGCCTTCGGCATTGATGAACTGGCTGTAGTCGAGCCGGTAGTAATGCTCTTTGTCATCCCCTGGCGGGAACAGGCCGCTGAGGCTCACTTGCTCGCCCATTGATGTGTGGGAGTTGCTGGTGCCGGCGATCAAGGCTTGCAGGCCGCCACGGCTGTCGTCGGTCATGCTCATGCTGCTGGTGAACGGTTTGCGGCTGGCCTGGATATTCATGTGCGCGGCACCGTCGGTGGTGCCTGGCGGCGGTACTTGCGCCTGCAGGGTCACACCGGGAATACGCCCCATCAAAGTGGTGTAGCGCTCAAAGGTCTTGCGGGTCAGCGGGCGTTCGGCCTGGAGCTTTTGCGCCAGCTTGTCGACGTAGGCCGAGACCGAACCAATGTCGCCTTGCACCTGGTAGTCCTTGATATAGCCCTCGACCAACACCACGCGCACCAGGCCCTGTTCGAAGCGCTGGTCGGGCAGGAAGGCGTAGGACAACAGGTAGCCATCCTGCTGGTAGCGGCGGGTGATGCTGCGGGTGGCTTCGATCAGTTGCGCGAGGTTGGTTTCATGGCCAATCAGCGGCTCGAACACCTGGGCGACTTCCTGGAGCGGGTACACCGTGCCGCCTTCGATCTGCAGTTTGCTGATGGTGACCTTGGTGTCCATCAGCAGCGGTTGCGCTTGTGCGGCCGGGGTCGGCGGCAGCTGGGTTTGCGGCGTCACCGGGCGGTAGGCATCGGCTGGCAGGTTGGGTACGGGGAGGTTGCGGATGGTGTCGTTGCTGTTGAGGAAGCTGGGTCGGGTCTCGGCGTGGACATAAGCGCTGAGGGTGAGCAATAACAAAGGCGTCAAAACGCGCATAGGACACTCCATGGTCAAAACTGCAGCGGCATTTCGCAGGGTCCCGCCGGGTTCTGGAGCACGGTTCGGGAGTTCCAATAAAAAAGACGAGAGACCCATTGGAATCTCTCGTCTCAACCAAGCGTAGGCGCTGTAGGGGAGGCCGTCTAATGGCCAGGTGCAATTCTTCTATTTGCCGGTCAGCCCTTTGAGCAGGCCACCTACGCCGGTGTTTGCAGTGGCAGATCCAGACGCAGTGGCATTGGCGTTGATGTTCAGGCCGCCGAGCAAGCCACCGCTGCTACCACTGGTGCCGCCGGTAACCAGACCGCCCACCGAGGACACCACACCACCGACTGCAGTGACGGTCTGGCCCACGGTATTGGTGACCGGGCTGGCGTTGGCCGCGGTGAGGTTGGCGCCGAGGCCGCTGACGGCGCCGCCTACTTGAGTGACCAGGCCGTTGACCGGAGCACCGATGCCGGTGGTGGTACCGATGTTCTGGGTCAGGCTGCTGACGCCCGACGTCACAGGGTTCAGCGCTGCGCCCACAGTGGTCGCAAGACCCGCCACCGGTGCGGTTGCCGCCGTGTTGGCGACGCCGTTGCCACCGATCACTGTGCCCAGCGAGGCCACGGTGTTACCCAGTGCGCCACCTGCCACACCGCCCGCACTGACGGTGCCATTGGTGTTGCCCGCATTCAGGCCGTTACCGACGTTGGCCACCAGGCCGCCCACCAGCTCAGGCAGACCGGATGCCGGGGCGCTGCCACTGCCGGTCCCGGCAGACGGTGCGACATAACCTCCGGCAGTGCCCGCCACCGCACCGACACCGCCAAGCACGGAGCCCAGGGCACCGGTCACGGGGTTGCCAGTGCCACCAGCGCCTGCCACCTGGGTGCCGAGGCCGGTGACGGTAGAGCCGACTTTATCCAGCAGACCATTGACCGGGTTGCCCAGGCCGGTGGCCTTGCCCAGATTGCCGGTGGTGTTTTCCACCAGCGAGACCACAGGCACCAGCACTTTGCCGCCCAGGGTGCTGGTGACCGACCCCAGTGGGCCGGTGGTGCTGGCGGTGCTCAAGGTATCGCCAAGCATCGTGACCGCCTGGCCAACTTTATCCACCAGGCCACCGGCTGCCCCACCGACGCCGCCGGTAAGACCGCCGACTACCGGGATGCCACCCAAGGTGGTCGACAGTGATTTGCCGGTGTTCGAAACACCCGTGCCCAGGTCGGCGACGCCGTTGGCCACGCCGGCCACGGTAACGCCCAGGGAGTTGCTGTTGGTACCCAGGGAGCCCAGGCCATCGCCGACGCCAGTGCCGATGCTGCCAACGGCGGTGCCCACGCTGGTCACCAGGCCGCCTGCGGTAGTGCCGACTACCGGAACGCCGCCAACGGTTGTGCCGATGCCACCGATAGCGGTACCGACGTTGCCGAGGGTGTCGCCCAGGTTGGCTGCAATCTGGCCCGTGACCAAGGGGCTGGTGGTCGAGCCGGTGCCGCCACCTGTGCCGCCGCCAGTGCCACCGCCGGTTCCGCCGCCAGTGCCACCGCCAGTGCCACCGCCGGTTCCGCCACCCGTGCCGCCGCCAGTGCCACCGCCGGTTCCGCCACCCGTGCCGCCACCGGTGCCACCGCCGTCGCCGCCACCCGTGCCGCCGCCAGTACCACCGCCAGTGCCGCCACCGGTACCGCCGCCATCACCACCACCCGTACCACCACCGGTACCGGCGCCAGCATCCGGGGAGGAAGAGGCAACGCTGCTCTTATGACCGCCACCACCACTGCTGCAGCCTCCCAGGCTCATCGCCAGGATAAGGGCCAATGCAGTACTTGCTTTCCACAACACGACTTGAGTTTTCATGATGAGTTCCTTAGCACCTGGTACAGCCTTTGTTGGTTTCGCAAGTTCGCCTGTTCTTCGGCAGGCAATACATGCGTCCGTTGTGGCTATAACAGTCCTCGGTACTCTTTATCGCAACGCTCAACTTGGTATTAACGATTTATATACAGGCAGGTGTATGCGTCTTGGTGATTAATACCAACGGTATAGAGGGACATTTTTTATTTGGGGTGATGTTATGAAAATCAACAAGTTGAATAAGTTAGCGGGCTATCGATAGCCCGCTATGACTTAGGGTGTATATATACAATTAATCAGCAGATTGTCCCGGTTTCAGGCAATTGGCTGCCACTTGCCAAGCATATGTTCGATATCGCCACTGCCCTTGAGTTGCAACTCACCGCTGGAACCGGGTGCACTGCTCAACAAGATAACCTCGCCAGGCAGGCGTACCGGTTTCTTGAATTCAACGTAGATCTCGATATTCGCCGTGGGCAGATGCTCATGCAGGGCTGCCACGGTGCGGGCCTTGTTCCACAGCCCATGGGCGATCGCCTGGGGGAAGCCGAACAGCTTGGCTGTGATGGTGCTCAAGTGGATCGGGTTGTAATCGCCGGACACCCGGGCGTACCGCCGCCCGATGTCGGACGGCGCCCGCCAGCGGGTCAGCTCGCTGACCGTATTGGGCGCTGCCAGGGATTGCTCTGACGCCTCGCCATCGAGTTTCACCCCGCGACAGAGCATTTGGCTTTCACCTTCCCACAGCAAACCCAGGGAATCTTCAACGGTGGTGATCAGGTCAAACGTCGCGCCCTTGGCATGGGGTTGCAGGTTGCGCGTGTGCACACTGACCCGCACATCGCTGACCCCGCCCATGGGGCGAAACACACGGATGCGGTTGCTCAAATGCACCAACCCCAGCAGCGGGAAAGGAAACTCCCGCGCCGTCAGCAATTGCAACTGCAGGCTGAACGCCAGGATGTGTGGATAAGTTGCCGGCAGTACCGGGCTCTCGGCAAACCCGCAGACCTTACGATAGGCCGCCACCGCTGCGGGATTGACCTGTACCCGGCAATGCAGCCCTGAAGTGGGCAGCGTGGTGCCGGTGATCTTGCGCTTGAGCGCGGCGCGCCAGTACAGCGGTGGTAGCGCCGGGCTGCTGGGTAATGTGTGCCACAACATGGTTACGCTCCCAGCAGGCTTTGCCCGCATACGCGCAACGCCTGGCCACTGACCGCGCCTGACCCCGGCTGGCCGAGCCAGGCCACTGCTTCGGCAACATCCTGGGGCAAGCCACCCTGGCCCAGTGAGCTCATGCGCCGTCCGGCTTCACGCAGGGCGAAAGGAATGTGCGCGGTCATCTGGGTCTCGATAAAGCCCGGGGCAACCGCGTTGATGCTGATACCCCGTTGCGCCAGCAGCGGCGCCCAGGCCTGGGCCAGGCCGATCAACCCGGCCTTGCTCGCGGCGTAGTTGGTTTGCCCGCGGTTGCCGGCAATGCCGCTGATGGAGGCGAGTAATACCACACGGCCATTGTCCTGCAGGGTGCCGCTGTCGAGCAGGGCCTTGGTCAACACTTGTGGGGCGTTGAGGTTGACCGCCAAGACGGCGTCCCAGTATTCCGGCGTCATGTTGGCCAGGGTCTTGTCGCGGGTGATCCCTGCGTTGTGCACCACGATATCGATGCCGTCCGGCAACTGCTCGATCAACTGTGTGGCGGCGTCATCGGCGCAGATATCCAGGGCAATGCCACGCCCGCCCAAGCGAGCGGCGAGGGCGTCAAGGTCGGCCTTGGCCTGCGGCACATCCAGCAATACGATTTGGGCACCGTCGCGGGCCAGGGTTTCGGCAATCGAGGCGCCGATCCCGCGGGCGGCCCCAGTCACCAGGGCCTTGAGCCCGGCCAGCGGACGCGTCCAGTCATGCACCTGGGTCGGGCAGGCGCTCAGGCGCAGCACCTGGCCGCTGATGTAGGCACTTTTGGGCGAAAGGAAAAACCGTAGCGCGCCTTCCAGCTGAGGCTCGGCGCCTTCGCCGACATACAGCAATTGCAGGGTGCCGCCGTTGCGCAGCTCCTTGGCCAGCGACCGGCTGAAACCTTCGAGGGCGCGCTGGGCGCTGGCGGCAAACGGTTCGCCGAGGTTTTCTGGGGGGCGGCCAAGAATGACCAGGTGTGCGCTGTGATCGAGATTTTTCAGCAGCGGCTGAAAGAATTCGCGCAGTTGCTTGAGTTGATCGGTGTGCTGCAAATGGCTGGCATCGAACAGCACGGCCTTGAGCTTGGGACCATGCCCGGGAATCCACGCGGCGGCCTGCAACGGCTCGGGCCCGTAGCGGTAGATGGCTTCGGTGAGTTTATTGGCAAACCCCAGCACCTGGGCCGCCAGCGGGCCGCCACCCAACAGCAGGGCACCCTCCACCGGGCGCAGGCGTCCGGCTTGCCAGCGCTCCAGGCGTACCGGGGACGGCAGGCCCACGGCCGAGACCAAGCGATGGCCGAGGCTTGAGTTGGCGAAGTCGATATAACGGTCAGACATGGAACGCTCTCCGGCTGCTGGGGTTCAAAGGGTGGACCATCAACAGGTGACAGTCGTTCCTAGTCTAGGCTCAGGATTGCACCTACCACCTAACAGGGAGCTTTCCATGACTCAACTGCGCCGTGTCGCGATCATTGGCGGTAATCGTATCCCCTTCGCCCGTTCCAATGGCCCCTACGCCACGGCGAGTAACCAGGCCATGCTGACCGCGGCCCTGGAAGGTTTGATCGAGCGCTACAACCTGCACGGCCTGCGCATGGGCGAAGTGGCCGCAGGCGCAGTGCTCAAGCATTCGCGGGACTTCAACCTGACCCGCGAATGCGTGCTGGGCTCACGCCTGTCGCCGCAAACCCCGGCCTATGACATTCAACAGGCCTGCGGCACCGGGCTGGAAGCGGCGCTGCTGGTGGCCAACAAAATTGCTCTGGGCCAGATCGAATGTGGGATCGCCGGCGGTGTGGATACCACTTCCGACGCACCCATCGGGGTGAACGAAGGCTTGCGCAAGATCCTGCTGCAAGCCAATCGCAGCAAATCCATGACGGATAAGTTAAAAGTCTTGTTACAACTTCGTCCCCAGCACCTCAAGCCGGAACTGCCGCGCAATGGCGAGCCGCGCACTGGCCTGTCCATGGGCCAGCATTGCGAACTGATGGCTCAGACCTGGCAGATACCCCGCGACGAACAGGACCAACTGGCCCTGGACAGTCACCAGAAGATGGCCGCGTCCTACGCCGAGGGCTGGCACAACGATTTGCTCACGCCGTTCCTCGGCCTGACCCGTGACAACAACCTGCGCCCGGACCTGACCCTGGAAAAACTCGCCAGCCTCAAACCGGTTTTTGAGCGCAGTGCAAAGGGCACCCTTACCGCTGGCAACTCCACGCCGCTGACCGACGGCGCGTCTCTGGTGCTGCTGGGCAGCGAAGCCTGGGCCAAGGAGCGTGGCCTGCCGATCCTCGCCTACCTGCGTGATGGCGAAGCGGCGGCGGTGGATTTCGTCAACGGTGCCGAGGGGCTGTTGATGGCACCGGTGTATGCCGTGCCACGTTTGCTGGCGAGAAATGGCCTGACGTTGCAGGATTTTGACTACTACGAAATCCACGAAGCCTTCGCCGCCCAAGTGTTGTGCACACTCAAGGCCTGGGAAGACGCCGATTACTGCAAGACCCGACTGGGCCTGGACGCGCCGCTGGGCGCCATTGACCGCAGCCGCCTGAACGTCAAGGGCAGCTCCCTGGCCGCCGGGCATCCCTTTGCTGCCACCGGGGGGCGTATTGTCGCCAACCTGGCCAAGCTGCTGGACGCAGCGGGCAAGGGGCGCGGGCTGATCTCGATCTGTGCGGCGGGCGGGCAGGGCGTGACGGCGATCATTGAGCGTTGATCTCGGCTATCATCCGCACGCCCCGAACAATGGCGGCTTTGTCGGATTAATCTGGCATATTGGATGCATTCTTTAGCAGATCAGAGCTCGTTACCCTCTCCCCGCTGTGCGAGGATTGCCGTATAACGAGTGCCATACGCGTGTTTGGTAATAAAGGACCCACAATAAAAGCTGATGAAGACTCCTAAACGCATTGAACCCCTGATCGAGGACGGTCTGGTCGACGAAGTGCTGCGCCCACTCATGAGTGGTAAAGAAGCAGCTGTTTATGTGGTGCGCTGCGGCAACGAGTTACGTTGCGCCAAGGTCTACAAGGAGGCGAATAAACGAAGTTTTCGTCAGGCGGCCGAATACCAGGAAGGCCGCAAAGTCCGCAACAGCCGGCAGGCCCGGGCCATGGCCAAGGGATCCAAGTTCGGCAAGAAAGAAACCGAAGACGCATGGCAGAACGCCGAAGTGGCGGCTCTGTTTCGTTTGGCCGGCGCCGGCGTGCGTGTGCCCCAGCCCTACGACTTCCTGGAAGGCGTGTTGCTGATGGAACTGGTGGCCGACGAATACGGCGATGCGGCGCCAAGGCTCAATGACGTGGTGCTGGAACCGGATCAGGCCCGTGAGTATCACGCGTTCTTGATCTCGCAGATCGTGCTGATGCTGTGTACCGGTCTGGTGCACGGTGACCTGTCCGAGTTCAACGTGCTGCTGACGCCGACGGGCCCGGTGATCATCGACCTGCCTCAAGCGGTGGATGCAGCGGGCAACAACCATGCGTTCAGCATGTTGGAGCGGGACGTGGGCAACATGGCTTCCTATTTCGGGCGCTTTGCCCCGGAATTGAAGAAGACCAAGTACGCCAAGGAAATGTGGGCGCTGTACGAAGCCGGCACCTTGCACCCGGCCAGCGTGCTGACCGGCGAGTTCGACGAGCCGGAAGAACTGGCGGACGTCGGCGGCGTGATGCGTGAGATCGAAGCGGCGCGGCTTGACGAAGAGCGACGCCAGGCGATCCGTGCCGCAGACGATGCGCCACCGGGCAAGCCGGCGGAAGAACCGCCGCCGCCTTGGATGCAGTGATCGCCCAGCACACTGGGGGTTAAAAATGTGGGAGCGGGCTTGCTCGCGAAAGCGGTGTATCAGTGCCAGATTTGTTGGCTGGCACACCGCCTTCGCGAGCAAGCCCGCTCCCACATTGGGTTTTGTGTTCGGTCAGTTGGATCCGCAACAGCTACCTGACGCCAACTCCTTGAGAATCGGGCAATCCGGCCGGTGGTCGCCCTGGCAGTGCTCCACCAGGTCTTGCAAGGTATCGCGTAACTGCCCCAGTTCGCGGATCTTGTGGTTCAGCTCCTCGATATGCTGGCGCGCCAGCGCCTTGACGTCGGCACTGGCCCGTTGCCGGTCCTGCCACAGCTCCAGCAGCTTGCCGACTTCCTCCAGGGAAAACCCCAGGTCCCGCGAGCGTTTGATAAACCCCAGGGTGTGCAGGTCGTCATCGCCATACAGGCGATAGCCGCTGTCACTGCGATGGGCGGGCTTGAGCAGGTTGATGGACTCGTAATAGCGAATCATCTTGGCGCTCAAGCCGCTTTGCCGGGCTGCCTGGCCGATGTTCATTGACGGTGATCCTCCAGATCCTTGGGTTTCCAGGTTTTCAACAATAGCGCATTGCTGACCACGCTCACGCTGGACAGGGCCATGGCGGCGCCGGCCAATACCGGGTTGAGCAGGCCGAACACGGCCAGGGGGATGCCGATCAAGTTATACACAAAGGCCCAGAACAGGTTCTGCCGAATCTTTGCATAGGTCTTGCGGCTGATTTCCAGGGCGGCGGGCACCAGGCGCGGGTCGCCGCGCATCAAGGTGATACCCGCTGCATGCATCGCCACGTCGGTGCCACCGCCCATGGCGATGCCGATATCCGCGGCGGCCAGGGCCGGGGCGTCATTGATGCCGTCGCCGACCATGGCCACCACACCGGTCTTTTTCAGCTCGGCAACGGTGGCGGCTTTGTCGGCGGGCAGCACTTCGGCGTGTACATCGTCGATGCCCAGCGCGTGTGCCACCACCCGGGCGCTGCCGCGGTTGTCGCCGGTCAACAAGTGGCTGCTGATATGCCGCGCCTTGAGCTGCTGTACGGCCTGCAGGGCACCGTCCTTGAGGGTGTCGCCAAAGGCAAACAGGCCCAGCACCCGGGGCTGTGGGCTTTGCTCGATCAGCCAGGACAAGGTGCGACCCTCGGCCTCCCAGGCGCTGGCGTTGGCGGCCAGGTCTCCCGGCAACAAGCCGGACTCATCGAGCATGCGCCGATTGCCCAGGGCCAGTTGCCGCCCGTCCAGGGTGCCGGCAATGCCGCGTCCGGTCAGGGATTGGCTGGCGCTGACATCGGCAACCGGCAGGCCTTGCTCATTACAGGCGTCCAGCACGGCCTTGGCCAAGGGGTGTTCGCTGCCGCGTTGCAGGGCGCCGGCCTGTTGCAGCAGCAACGCCTCATTGCCATCGACTGCACTCAGATGGGCGATTTTCGGTGCGCCGGAGGTGAGGGTGCCGGTCTTGTCGAACACCACCGCGCTGACTTCGTGGGCGCGCTCCAGGGCTTCGGCGTCCTTGATCAAAATCCCGTGACGGGCCGCAACACCGGTGCCGGCCATGATCGCGGTCGGCGTGGCCAGGCCCAATGCACAGGGGCAGGCAATCACCAGCACTGCGACGGCATTGATCAAAGCCGTTTCCAGGGGGGCGCCGTACAACCACCAGCCGACCACGGTGGCGAGGGCAATCACCAGCACGGTTGGCACAAATACCTGGCTGACTTTATCCACCAGTTTCTGGATCGGCGCCTTGGCCGCCTGGGCGTCTTCGACCAGGCGAATGATCCGTGCCAGCACGCTCTCGGCACCGAGGGCCAAGGTGCGTACCAGCAAGCGGCCTTCCCCGTTGATGGCGCCGCCGGTGACTTTATCCCCCGGCTGTTTCGGCACCGGCAGGCTTTCACCGGTGATCAACGCTTCGTCGGCATGGCTTTGGCCTTCGACCACTTCACCGTCTACCGGGAAGCGCTCACCGGGCTTGACCAGCACCAGATCGTTGAGACGCAGGGCGCTGATGGCAACGTCCTGCTCGCGCCCGTCAATCACCTGAATCGCCCGTTCCGGCCGCAGGGCCTCCAGGGCTCGAATGGCGCTGGCGGTCTGGCGCTTGGCGCGGCTTTCCAGGTACTTGCCGAGCAGTATCAAGGCGATCACCACCGCTGAGGCTTCGAAGTACAGGTGCGGTTCAACACCCGCCGGGGCGGTGAGCCACTGGTAAATACTCAAGCCATACCCGGCGCTGGTGCCGATGGCGACCAACAGGTCCATATTGCCCGCGCCGGCGCGCACGGCTTTCCAGGCGGCGACATAGAAGCGCGCACCAAAGATGAACTGCACGGGGGTGGCCAGCAGGAATTGCACCCAGGCCGGCAGCATCCAGTGCAGGCCGAAGGGTTGCACCACCATGGGCAAGACCAGGGGCAACGCCAACGCAATGGCCATCAGCATCGACCAGCGTTCGTGTTTCAGACGCTGTTCCTGGCTGGCTTGGGTGGCGGTTTCGCTTTGGGGCAGGGTGGCGGTGTAGCCGGCCTTTTCGACGGCAGCGATCAGCACGGCGGGGTCCATCTGGCCTGTCACCTCGACATGGGCCCGTTCATTGGCCAGGTTGACGCTGACGCTCTGCACGCCGGGCACCTTGTTCAGGGCGCGCTCGACCCGCCCGGCGCAACTGGCACAGGTCATGCCGCTGATCGGCAGGTCGAAGGTGGTGGATCCGTTCATGGGGCGTTCCTCCAGGAGAAGTTGCCTGTAGGATCAACCTTGACCTGATAGGAAGGTCAAGCTCCATTATTTGTATCGCGTCGCAGTCCTGCTTTTTTGTAGGAGCCGGCTCCTACAGGGATTTGCGTGTAGCTCAATAGCCCAGCTTCGCGGCCTTGAGGTACATGCCGTCCGCTCCCTGGGCAATGCGCAGCTTGCGCACATCGCCGGCTTTAAGCTCGATAGCTTGTGCCGTGGGTGCCAGCATCCCCGGCAGGCAGCCAGGGGCCTGGCCCGGCAGCAGTTTGAGGCGCAGCGAAACCCGGCCAGCAGGGAAGTTGAACGAGGTGGCCTGCTCCTGGAACAGCCGCCCGGCCAGATGGTCATTGACGTACAGGCCAATCTCACAGTTGGTGGGCACTTCCAGGCGCTCCCTGGAAATGATCAGCACCGCATAGTCCTCGGCGGCACTGGCCTGGGGGGCTGCGGCAAACAGGCTCAACAGGCTGACAAGGCCAAAAAGCGACCAGCGCATGATGAATTCTCCGGGTTTCAAATCGTGGATGGTTGCAGCTTGGCCGACGTCGTCAGGGAATACCAGCCCGGCTGTGGTTTTCAGCGCTTGACCTTGCCATCGTGGCAAGGATGAGACTAGGGGCAACCTCACTCAAGGAGTCATGTCATGCAAATATTCAGCGTTGAAGGAATGACCTGCGGCCACTGCGTTCGGGCAGTGACCCAAGCGGTACAAGCCAAGGACCCGGCCGCCAGTGTGAATGTGAATCTGGCAGCCAAGGAAGTCGGTGTGGAAAGTCGTTTGTCGCCGGAGGAAGTGATCAGCCTGATCACCGAAGAAGGCTACAGTGCCAAGCTCGCCTGATTATTTAATAGGTAGCGAGCTAACATAATGTTCAAGGCACCCAAGCGCGGCTAGACTGTCGGGCTGCCGACTCTTCCGGGTGCCTGATGAACCTTCGCACAATTCTGATTCTGGGGGCCTTGAGCGCATTTGCGCCGCTGGCCATCGACTTTTACCTGCCGGGTTTCCCGGCCATGGCCGTAGCCTTCGGCACCGACGAAAAACATATCCAACTGACCCTGGCGGTGTACTTCACTGGCCTGGCGATTGGCCAGTTGATCTATGGGCCGCTGGCGGATCGTTTTGGCCGGCGCATCCCGCTGTTGAGTGGTGTCACCTTGTTCACCGTGGCCTCCCTGGCGTGCGCCTATGCACCGTCACTGGAGTGGTTGATCGGTGCGCGCTTCGTCCAGGCCCTGGGCGGTTGTGCAGGGATGGTGATTTCCCGGGCGGTGGTCAGCGACAAGTGCGACGCGGTGGGCTCGGCCAAGGTTTTTTCGCAACTGATGCTGGTGGTCGGGCTGGCGCCGATCCTGGCGCCGATGCTTGGTGGGGTGATGGTCAGCCTGTGGGGTTGGCAGTCGATTTTCCTCGCCTTGACGGTTTTCAGTGTGGGCGCTGGTGTGGCGGTGGCGGTGGGGCTGCCGGAGAGTTTTCCGGCCCATCAGCCTCGGCAGCCGTTGTCCGGGGCAATGCGCCAGTATGGGCGCCTGCTGGCTGACCCGGTGTACCTGGGTTATGCCGTAACCGGTGGCATCGCGATTGGCGGGATGTTTGCCTACATCGCCGGTTCGCCTTTCGTATTTATCAAGCTCTACGGCGTGCCGGCCGAGCATTATGGCTGGCTGTTCGGCACCAATGCCGCAGGCTTTATCCTGGTGGCCCAGCTCAATGCGCGACTCTTGTCCAAGCGCGGCCCGGCGTTTTTGCTGACCCGCACGGTGTGGGTCTACCTCGTGGCGGCGCTGGCGTTGCTGGCGGTCAGTGCCTTGCATACCGAAGCGTTGTGGCCGCTGCTGGTGCCGCTGTTCCTGTGTATCGCCAGCCTGGGCTGCATCATGCCCAATACCTCGGCGTGCGCCATGAGCGGCCAGGGCGCACGGGCTGGCAGCGCTTCGGCACTGCTGGGCTGCATCCAGTTTGGCGTGGCGGCGGGTGCGGCATCGTTGGTGGGGGCGTTGCACGACGGCACGGCCATGCCGATGTCGATCGTCATCAGCCTGTGCGGGGTGCTGGCGGTAGTGGTGGCCATGTTGACCCAGCGCCTGCAACGGCAGCGAGCCTTGCAAGCGCAGGTCTGACGGCGTTTTCAGCCAGTAGCGCGCTGCTGGCTCTGGGGAAAGCGATGGGGCGCCTGGATCCTGCTTTGCAGGGTGCTGGCGAAGGCGCGGGCCTCGGCTTCAGTGCGGAAGGTAAAGGTGTCATGGTCCAGGCGGACCTGCCATTTGTTGCCTTGGGATTTTGCTAACGCTTTTATCAGGATCTTCATTGCTGACTTCCTCACGTAAAAGATTGCGTGGCAAAGGCGGCCAATATAAACCCGAATACGCTCACAAATATGACAAGGATCAAGTGTCTGACTAGCGGTGTCATCCGTTACTCACAGCGATAACGGACGACACTGATAGAGCCTTTGTCTTAGAAACCTTCCAGTACGATTTTGCCCTTGGCCTGGCCGCTTTCCAGCAGCGCATGGGCCCGGCGCAGGTTTGCCGCATTGATCACGCCGAAGTGTTCGCCCACCGTGGTTTTCAGGGTGCCGGCGTCAATCAGTTCGGCCACTCGATTGAGCAGGTTGTGCTGCTCGATCATGTCAGCGGTCTCGAACATCGAGCGGGTGTACATGAACTCCCAATGCAGCGACAGGCTCTTGCGCTTGAGCTTGGTCACGTCCAGCGACTTGGGATCATCGATCAATGCCAGTTTGCCCTGGGGGGCGAGGGCTTCGACCAACTGGTCCAGATGCTGGTCAGTCTGGGTCAGGCTGGCGACGTGGGTCACTTGGGCGTGGCCTGCGCGCTTGAGCTCTTCGCTCAGGGGCTGGCGGTGATCGACCACCAGGTCGGCCCCCAGGTCCTTGGCCCAGGCCTGGGTTTGCGGGCGCGAGGCGCTGCCGATCACCTTGAGTGCGGTGAGTTGCGCAGCCAGTTGGGTCAGGATCGACCCGACGCCGCCGGCAGCGCCGACAATCAGCAGGCTCTGGCCTTGATCGGTCTTGCCTTGTGTTATTTGCAGGCGCTCGAACAGCAGTTCCCAGGCGGTGATGGCGGTCAGCGGCAGGGCGGCGGCTTCGGCAAAACCCAGGCTCTTGGGCATATGGCCGACGATACGTTCATCCACCGTATGCCATTCACTGTTACCGCCAGGGCGTGTCAGGGAGCCGGCGTAGAACACCTTGTCGCCGGCCTTGAACAGCGTGACTTCGCTGCCGACGGCCTTGACCACGCCGGCCACGTCCCAGCCCAGCACCTTGGCCGCACCGTCTTGCGGGGCGACGTTCTGGCGGATCTTGGTGTCGACCGGGTTGACCGAGATGGCTTTGACTTCCACCAGCAGATCGCGCGGGCCGGCCACTGGTTCGGGCAACTCGATATCTTGCAGGGACTTGGGGTCGTCGATCGGCAATGCGGCGTAGTAGGCGATGGCTTTCATGAGGGGTCCAGAGAGTGAGGAATGGAATGGACAGATCATTGGCTATTTCTCTGGCAGATAAAACCCGCTAAAAGAGCAGTCTCTTTCAATTTTTTTTTGATAATCCCTTGGGGCGATGGCCATGCTGCGTTTTGATGATTTGCAGTTGTTCGTGCGGGCGGCGGATTTGGGGAGTTTGTCGGCCGCCGCGCGGGTCATGGATATGTCGGCAGCGGTGGCCAGTGCTGCGTTGAAACGCATCGAGCAGCAATTGGGCGTGCGCTTGCTGGCACGCTCCACCCGCAGCCTGCGCCTGACCGCCGAGGGCGAAGGTTTCTTGCAGTACGCCCGTGGCGCGTTGAGCCAACTGGATGAAGGCCGGCGTCTGCTGGCCAGCGGCCAGGATCATGTCAGCGGTGTCCTGCAACTCTCGGCGCCTTCGGACTTCGGACGCAACCTGTTGTTGCCGTGGCTGGACGAGTTCCAACGCGAGCATCCGCAGTTAAGTGTGCGCCTGCTGCTGGGTGACCGGATCGCCGATCTGTTCCGCCAGCCGGTGGATATCGCCTTGCGCTACGGCGAGCCCGAGGATTCGAGCCTGGTGGCCTTGCCGGTTGCGCCGGACAATCGCCGGGTGCTGTGCGCGGCCCCCAGCTACCTGGCCCGGCATGGCGAGCCGCATCATCTGGAAGAGCTGGCCCAGCACAATTGTCTGCTCTATATGCTCGGCAGCCGGGTACACGACCACTGGCGTTTTCAAGATGCCAGGCGGGAAATCGGCCTGACCGTCAGCGGCGACCGTTTCAGCGACGATGCCGATGTGGTACGGCGTTGGGCCGTGGCCGGGGTGGGCATTGCCTACAAGTCCTGGCTGGATGTCAGCGCCGATGTGTTGGCCGGCCGCCTGCAGTTGCTCTTGCCACAGCTGCAGGGTGAGCGTACACCGCTCAACCTGCTGTGCGCCCATCGCGCACAACTGAGCAAACCGATCAACCTCCTGCGTGAAATGCTCGTGGCACGTTGTGGGAGTTTGAGTGCGCAGTTGCCTGAACGGCGGGGGACTACGCAATAACCTCAGAGGATTCAGGAAAATTCAGGCAGTTTCTGTCGCTGATTTGGCTGTAAGACGCCACGGAATCGGCGGCTTACACACTTATACTTTTGCGCGAAACGGAGCAGACCAACGATTCAACAGGGAGTGAGTATATGGAACAGGCACCTTGCATCAGCCAGATCGCCACCTTGCTGGCCGACCCCAAGCGCACCGCGATGATCTGGGCATTGATGGACGGCACGGCCAAGCCGTCCGAGGAGCTGGCGAGGTTGGCGGGGGTGTCGGCGTCATCGGCCAATGCGCATTTGGCCCGGTTGGCGGCGGGGGGATTGCTGCGCATTGAAGCCCGCGGGCGCAAACGCTTCTTCCGCATGGCGGCGGCGGACGTGAGCGCGGCAGTCGATGCATTGGCCAGTACCACAATGGCCAGCGTGGCGCGCGGTGCGCCCTGCCGGCCGGTGACGGCATTGCTGGCGCCGGCTCCGTTGCGTCAGGCGCGGCTTTGCCATGACCATCTGGGTGGGGAAATGGCGGCCGCACTTTATCAACGCATGGTGCTGGCGAAGTGGATTGAACGCTTTGAACAGCGGATCCATGTGACGCCCCTGGGCGCACGCCATTTGGCCGAGCATGGCATTTTTACCCAGGCCCTGGCCCAGCACAGTTACTCGACGATGGCCTGCAATTGTTTTGACTGGAGCGAACAGCAGCCACACCTGGGCGGGGCATTGGGGGCGGGGTTGTTGCAGTTGTTCATGCAGTCGCGCTGGTTGAAAACCATCAATGAGTCGAGCGTACTGCAGGTCACCGAGACCGGGCGCCTGGAAATTGCCCGGATAGCGGCCTTGTAGGAGCCGGCTTGCCGGCTCCTACAGATGAGGGTCAGGGCTTGACCAGGCGTGCATCCAGGCTGTTTTGCGCCAGGCGTCGGGCCTGGTCCTGGGTCATGCCCAGCGAGGTGTGCAGCGCATGGAAATTCTCGGTGACATAACCACCGAAGTACGCCGGGTCATCCGAGTTCACCGTGACCTTCACCCCGCGCTCCAGCATATCGAGGATGTTGTGCTGGGCCATGTCGTCGAATACACACAGTTTGGTATTGGACAGCGGGCACACGGTCAGGGGGATTTGCTCGTCGATGATCCGCTGCATCAGACGCTCGTCTTCGATGGCGCGCACGCCATGATCGATACGCTCGATCTTCAGCAGGTCGAGGGCTTCCCAGATGTATTCAGGCGGGCCTTCTTCGCCGGCATGGGCGACGGTCAGGAAGCCTTCGCCACGGGCGCGATCGAACACGCGCTGGAACTTGCTCGGTGGGTGGCCCATTTCCGAGCTGTCCAGGCCCACGGCGACAAACGCGTCGCGGAACGGTAGCGCCTGGTCGAGGGTCTTTTGTGCGTCTTCTTCGCTCAGGTGGCGCAGGAAACTGAGGATCAGGCCGCTGGTGATACCCAGTTGCTGCTCGCCATCCTTGAGCGCGCTGGCGATGCCATTGAGCACCACTTCGAAGGGAATGCCGCGGTCGGTGTGGGTCTGCGGGTCGAAGAACGGCTCGGTATGAATCACGTTCTGCGCCTTGCAACGCAGCAGGTAGGCCCAGGTCAGGTCGTAGAAATCCTGGGACGTGCGCAAGACATCGGCGCCCTTGTAATAGAGGTCGAGAAACTCCTGCAGGTTGTTGAAGGCGTAGGCCTTGCGCAGGGTTTCGACGTCGCTCCATGGCAGCGCGATTTTGTTGC
Organism: Pseudomonas fluorescens; assembly: GCF_000730425.1. NCBI lineage: Bacteria > Pseudomonadati > Pseudomonadota > Gammaproteobacteria > Pseudomonadales > Pseudomonadaceae > Pseudomonas > Pseudomonas fluorescens. The sequence goes on from NZ_CP008896.1 coordinate 4,693,434, forward strand.
GTTCGGCCAGGGCGAACAGCAACTCGGGCTCCAGCGAACCCTCCAGGTGCAGGTGCAGTTCGGCCTTGGGCAGGGCGTTGAGCCAGTCGTACATGTGTGCGTTCTCATCAGGTGCAATGGCGGCATTCTACAGGCCAGGGCGCAAATAATCGGTAAAACCTGACCGAGCGGTAAGCATTCTTCGTGCCTGCGGCAGTAGGTGAATGGACTAAGGTGTAACGAAACGTTAGCGATGCACCGCAGTCTGTACCCCATCAATGACTGATTCGCTGCTCGAAAAGGCCCGCAATGCTCACATCCTTCAAGCAAGAAAAGTTCCTGTGGCTGGCGCTGATCGCCGCCATCGTGGCCTACCCGCTGGAACACTGGCTACTGCACAGTGGGCAGATGACGGCGCTGCTCGGTGGCCTGGTGCTGATCGGCTTTATTGTCATGGCCTCGATGCGGGTGGCCCACCATGCGGAACTGCTCGCCGAAAAGGTCGGCGACCCCTACGGCACCATGATCCTGACCCTCGCAGCGGTGCTGGTAGAAGTGGTGATCCTGGCGATCATGATGAGCAACGAGGCGTCGCCGACCCTGGTGCGCGACACGATTTACTCGGCAGTGATGCTGGATATCAACGGCATCCTCGGCCTGGCCGCGCTGATGGGCGGCATCAAGCATGGCGAGCAGTCCTACAACGATGATTCGGCGCGGACCTACAGCGTAATGATCCTCACCGCCATGGGCGTTTCCATGGTGGTGCCGGAATTTATCCCCGAGGCCGACTGGAAAATCTACTCGGCCTTCACCATCGGCGCGATGGTGGTGTTGTATGCCTTGTTCCTGCGCATGCAGGTCGGGCCACACAGTTACTTCTTCAGCTACAGCTATCCGCAAAAACGCCGTAAACCGTTGCCGCAAGAACAGGCTTCGCCGGTCAGCCTGACGTTCTCCATCGCAACCCTGGTGCTGGGTGTGGTGGTGATTGGTGCACTGGCGGAAGTGATGTCCAAGACCCTGGACCTTGGCCTGGAGGGTACGGGCGCGCCGCCGGTGATCACGGCGATCCTGGTGGCCGCGATTTCCGCCGCCCCCGAAATCCTGACCGCCTTGCGTGCGGCCCTGGCCAACCGCATGCAGTCGGTGGTCAACATTGCACTGGGTGCTTCGTTGTCGACGGTGATCCTGACTGTGCCGGTGATGGAAGCCATGGCGCTGTACACCGGCCAGCCGTTTCAGATGGCGATGACGCCGGTGCAAACCGTGATGGTGTTTATCACGCTGATTGTCAGCGCGATCAACCTCAACGATGGCGAAACCAACGCCATCGAAGGGATGACCCATTTTGTGCTGTTTGCGACCTTTATCATGTTGTCGCTGCTGGGGTTGTAGTCAGCCGGCGATCAGCTGCCGCGCCGCCTGGCTGTGATCGGCGATGAGGCCCTTGAGGTCCATGCCCTCGATTTGCCCGTCGATCACCCGCCACTTGCCGCCCACCATCACTCGATCTGCGCGATCGGCGCCGCATAGCAGCAGCGCCGAAACAGGATCGTGGCTACCGGAGAAGCGCAGTTCGTCGAGTTTGAACAGGGCCAGGTCGGCCTGTTTACCCACCGCCAGCTCACCGATATCCGTACGGCCGAGCAGTTGGGCAGAGCCTTTGGTGGCCCAGCCCAGCACGCCTTCAGGGGTGATTTTTTCCGCTCCGTAACGCAGGCGCTGGATGTACAGGGCCTGGCGCGCTTCGAGAATCATGTTGGACGCATCGTTAGAGGCCGAACCGTCCACCCCCAGGCCAATCGGCGCGCCGGCGGCGATCAGGTCCAGGGTCGGGCAGATGCCGGAGGCCAGGCGCATGTTGGAGCTTGGGCAATGACAAATCCCGGTACCGGCCGCGCCCAGGCGAGCGATCTCATCGGGGTTGAAGTGAATGCCATGGGCCAGCCAGGTACGGGGGCCTAGCCAGCCGACACTGTCGAGGTAGTCCACAGTGCGCAGGCCGAAGCGCTGCAGGCAGAAGTCTTCTTCGTCGAGGGTTTCCGCCAGATGGGTGTGCAGGCGTACGTCCAGTTGGTTGGCCAGTTCGGCGCTGGCGCTCATGATTTGCGGGGTCACCGAGAACGGCGAGCAGGGCGCCAGGGCGATCTGGATGTGTGCGCCGTCGCCACGTTCGTGGTAGCGCTGGATCAGGCGTTGGCTGTCTTCGAGGATCACTTCACCCTGTTGCACGGTCTGTTGCGGTGGCAGCCCGCCGTCGGCTTCGCCCAGGCTCATGGAACCGCGCGTGAGCATGGCGCGCATGCCCAGTTCACGCACGCTGTCGACTTGCACGTCGATCGCATTTTCCAGGCCGTCGGGGAACAGGTAGTGGTGATCCGCTGCGGTGGTGCAGCCCGAAAGCAGCAGTTCGGCGAGGGCGACTTTACTGGCCAGGGCCAGCTTTTCCGGGGTCAGGCGCGCCCACACCGGATACAGGGTTTTCAGCCAGGGGAACAACGGCTGGTTGACCACCGGCGCCCAGGCACGAGTCAGGGTCTGGTAGAAGTGATGGTGGGTGTTGATCAGGCCGGGAAGCACCACATGTTCGCGGGCATCGAAGACGTGTTCGCAGGCCAGGCTCGGTTGTTGCCCTAAGGCGAGCACTTCGACGATCACACCGTCTTGCAGCACCAGGCCGCCACGGGCGTCGAGGGCATTGGCAGTGAAAATCGCGAGAGGGTTTTTTAACCAGATACGGGTCGCAGGCATTGGCCGGCTCCTCTGAATGATGGGTTCAGGTTTGCCAGCTCAGTGTTGCCCTGTCTGCTGATCCAGGGTCGTCGGTAAGGACGAGGTGGGCAGTCTACGTGGAGTGGGCGGCTCGGTCTATCCACCGCTCATCTGCCCAATCGCCAACCTCGCAGGAGCCGGCTTGCCCGTGATGGCGCGCACTATTGGCGGGCCTCATCGTCGGCAAGCCGGTTCCCACAGGGTTACCAGGGAATAGTCTCGCCCTTGTAGTTGACGAAGTGATGGCCACCCTTGCCGGTGTAGGCGTTCACTTGGGCAATCAGGCCGCGCACGCTGGTCTCTACGTCCAGGTCGGCACCTTCGCCGCCCATATCGGTCTTGACCCATCCCGGGTGCAGCGACAACACCGTCAGCTTCTGCTCGCCCAACTGCGTCACAAAGCTGTTGGTCATGGAGTTCAGTGCGGCTTTGCTGGCCTTGTACAGCGCAAGGTCTGGCGCATCGGGCATGGTCACGCTGCCCAGTACCGAACTCATGAATGCCAGTACGCCACTGCCCTGGCGAATTTGTGGGGCAAAGCGTTGGGCCAGGTTGATCGGTGCCACGGCATTGGTGAAAAACAGTTGGCCGACTTCGGCCTGGGTAGCGTGGCCCGGGGTCTGGTTGGCCGGGCCCTTGACGCCGGCGTTGACGAACAGCAGGTCGAAGGTACGGTCCTTGAGGCGCTGGCTCAGGGCGATCACGGCTTGCTGGTCGTCCATATCGAGCTTCTCGATCCGGACCGGGCCAACGGCTTTCAGGGCATCGGCTTTGCTCGGATCCCGCACGCTGGCGGTCACATCCCAGCCGCCCTCGAGCAATTGCTTGACCAGACCAAGGCCCAGCCCGCGCGAGGCGCCGATGATCAGTGCGGTTTTTGGGGTAGACATGAAGGCTTCCTTTGACGTCAGGGTTCAGTGAATGACCTTATCAGTTTCAACGTTGTAGCAGGATTCGTCCGCGGCTCAGGTCGGCCAACTGCGTTTGCAGGGTGTCGATATGGGCTTCGCCGAGTGCCAGTTGCAGTTCCACGCCGTTGGCGGTGAAGGTTTCTTCCAGCACCAGGCCACCTAGTTCGGCGACACGCAGCTTTACCAGCGTCAGCTCAGCGAAGCCACAGGTGCAACTCAAGGGCACGCGGCTGATCAGTTCAACCCGCTCGGCGTTTTGCAGGCATTTGTTCGCGCCGCCCCCATACGCCCGGGCCAGGCCACCGGTGCCCAGTTGAATGCCGCCATACCAGCGGATCACCAGTACCACGACCTGGTCAAAACCCTGGGCCTCGATGGCGGCCAGGATCGGCCGCCCGGCAGTGCCGCCGGGTTCGCCGTCGTCGTTGCTGCGGTATTGCCCACCCAGTTTCCAGGCCCAGCAGTTGTGCGTGGCGTTGAGGTCGCTGTGCTGCTCGATAAACGCCTGGGCGTCTTGCGGGCTGGTAATCGGTGCGGCATAGGTGATGAAGCGGCTTTTGCGGATTTCTTCGCGAAATTCGCAAAAGCCCGTCAGGGTGAAAGGCATCGGGTCGCTTCGTTCAGGGGGTCGGCTTGATGCCACAGCCTTTGAGAATAATGTGGATAAGGTTGCTGCCGGCGTCTTCCATGTCCTGCTTGGTCAGCTTGGTGCGACCGGTCACACGGCAGATCTGGGTCGCGAAGTCAGCGTAATGCTGAGTGCTGCCCCACAGCAGGAAGATCAAGTGTACCGGATCCACGGGGTCCATCTTGCCCGCATCGATCCAAGCCTGGAACACCGCGGCCCGGCCGCTGAACCAGGCGCGGTAGTCCTGGCTGAAATATTCGGTAAGGCATTCGCCACCGCTGATGATCTCCATGGCGAAGATCCGTGAGGCCTGTGGCTGGCGTCGCGAGTATTCCATCTTGGTGCGGATATAGCGGGTCAGTGCTTCGGCGGGATCATCCTCGGCGGTCAGGGTGTTGAAGGTGCTGTCCCACAGTTCGAGGATATTGCTCAGGACCGCGATGTACAGGCCCAGTTTATTGGTGAAGTAATAATGCAGGTTGGCCTTCGGCAGCCCGGCACTCGCGGCGATGGTGTTCATGCTGGTGCCTTTGTAGCCATGCCGGGCGAATTCGTCTTCGGCGGCCTGGATGATCGCTTGCTCGTTCTTTTGTCGAATGCGGCTGGCGGGTTTTCCCGCGTGGCTGTTGTGGGCAGGAACTTCGAGGCTCATGGAGGTTTCCGTGCAGATCGATGAATGCGATTGCTGCACAGATAACCCACCCTCAAGCCTCAGACAAGTCCCGATACGATAAAAGCGTCAAAGCGGTTCCAGCGTGTCGTTTTCCGCGAGCGGATTTGCGGCAGGCGCTGCTGCCTTGGATTCCGGCAGGATCAGGCACAACACAATCGCTGTCAGCCCGCCGCTGGTGATGGCCGAATCGAACAGGTTTTGCACCAGGGTTGGCATCAGGTGCAATAGGTTCGGTTGTGCGGCGATGCCCAGGCCGACCCCGAACGAGGTGGCGATGATCAGCATGCTGCGCCGGTCCAGCGGGGCCTGGGCCAGGATGCGCACGCCGGCGGCGGCGACGCTGCCGAACATCACCAGGGTTGCGCCGCCGAGCACCGGCTTGGGGATTTGCTGCAATAGCGCACCAATCAGCGGAAACAGCCCCAGACAAAACAGCACCACGCCGATGTACAAGCCCACATAGCGGCTGGCCACGCCGGTCAGTTGGATCACGCCATTGTTCTGGGCAAAGGTGGTATTGGGGAAGGCACTGAAAGCGGCGGCGATCATGCAACTGACGCCATCACCCAGTACGCCGCCCTTGAGCCGGCTTATATAGGACGGGCCGCTGATGGGCTGGCGGGCGATCATGCAGTTGGCGGTGAGGTCGCCCACGGTTTCGATGCTGCTGATCAGATAAATCAGCGCAACCGGCAGGAAAGCGCTCCAGTCGAAGTTGAAGCCAAAACGAAATGGTGTCGGCAGGCTGATCAAGGGCAAGTCGGGCAGGGGCTGGGGCACCAGCTTGCCGCTGAGCCACGCGGCGATGCTGCCCAGCACCAGGCCGATAATGATTGCGCTCAGGCGTACCCAGGGCGTGTTCGAACGGTTGAGCAGGATAATCGTCAGCACCACGAACAGACCCAGGGCCAGGTTGGTCGGCGCGCCAAAGTCCGGTGCATTGAAGCCGCCACCCAGGTCGGTGATGCCCACCTTGATCAGGCTGATACCAATCAGGGTAATCACAATCCCTGTCACCAGCGGTGTGATGACCCGGCGCAACTGGCCGATAAAGCGGCTCAGCACGATCTGCACCCACGCGCCGAAAAAGCACACGCCAAAGATCATCGCCAGGATGTCTTCCGGGCTGCCGCCACGCTGTTTGACCAGGAACCCCGCCGACAACACGGCACCGAGAAAGGCAAAGCTGGTGCCTTGCAGGCAGATCATTCCTGCACCAATTCCAAATGGCCTACGGGCCTGGATGAAGGTACCGACACCGGAAACCATCAGCGCCATGCTGATCAGGTAGGGCAGGTGGGCGGCCAGGCCCAGGGTCGAGCCGATGATCAACGGTGGAGTGATGATGCCGACAAAGCTGGCGAGTACATGTTGCAGGGCCGCGAGTAAGGCAGGCAGTGGTTTGGGGCGGTCGTTGAGGCCGTAGATCAGGTCGCTGGCGCTGGAGGATTCTGGTGGCATGGCATGGGGACTCAGGGCTGACGGTTCATGGTCCCCGTGCCTTGCAAAAAACTGTCCACTTGCTCAGGTTTTACGTGACGCCCATATCAGCGGGTCGCAGCCAGGCTTTCGAGAAAGCTTTCCAGCACCAAATGAGGGCGGCGGCCTTTGCGGGTGACCGAAGCCAGGCTTAAATCGTAAAAACGTGTGGTCGGTTTCAGCGCGCGCAGTCGGCCTTGTTGCACCCACAGGCTGGCGTAGTGATCGGGCAGATAACCAATGTAACGCCCGGTGAGAATCAGGAAGGCCATGCCTTCGCGGTCGGAAGCGCTGGCACTGCAGTTGAGCGCTTGATAGTGGGCCTGGATATCGGCAGGCAGGCGGAAGGTCGGCGCGATGGCGTCCTGGCTATTGATGCGCTGATCGTCCAGTTGCTTGTTGTCGGCATAAAACAGCGGATGGCCCACTGCGCAGTAGAGCAACGAGCGTTCGCTGTATAAAGGTTGGTACTCCAGCCCTGACAGTGCGCTGGCCTGGGGAACCACGCCGACATGCAGGCGACCGTCGAGCACGCCTTGTTCCACTTCATTGGGGGCGATCATACGGATCTGGATCTGCACGTCGGGGCCGCGCTCTTTCAACTGTGCCAGGGCATGGGTGATACGCATGTGGGGCAGGGTCACCAGGTTATCGGTCAGGCCGATGATCAGCTCTCCGCGCAGGTGTTGGTGCAGACCGTTGACCTCGGTGCGGAAACTCTCCAACGCACTTAATAGCTGCAATGCCGATTGGTAGACCTCGCGGCCTTCTTCAGTCAGGGAAAAGCCGGCGCGCCCGCGCTGACACAAGCGCAGGCCCAGGCGCTGTTCAAGGTCGCTCATCTGCTGGCTGATGGCAGAGCGGCCGATGCCCAGTACGGTTTCCGCCGCTGAGAAGCCGCCGCATTCCACCACGCTGCGGAAGATGCGCAACAGGCGGATATCGAAGTCACTGACTTGGGCCAGGGGATCGGTTCGGCGGCTGCTCATAGTTTAGTGAAGGCCTGACTGAAGGTTAGAAGAGTTGGATTTCACAGACTTTATCCCCGTGGCAATTTAGCTGCAACAACGCTTTTCAATCCCGACGCTGCCTTTTGCCTTGCGAGGTTTTGCTGATGAACATGCCCGAAAACGCCCCATCCACCCTGGCCAGCCAATTGAAGCTGGATGCTCACTGGATGCCTTACACCGCCAACCGTAACTTCCAGCGTGACCCGCGTCTGATCGTGGGGGCCGAAGGCAGTTGGTTGATCGATGACAAGGGGCGTCGGGTCTATGACTCGTTGTCGGGGCTGTGGACCTGCGGTGCTGGGCATACGCGCAAGGAAATCCAGGAAGCAGTCGCCAAGCAACTGGGCACCCTGGATTACTCGCCGGGCTTTCAATACGGTCATCCGTTGTCGTTTCAATTGGCAGAAAAGATTACCGACCTGACCCCAGGCAATCTGAACCACGTGTTCTTCACCGACTCTGGCTCCGAGTGCGCCGATACGGCGGTGAAGATGGTGCGTGCTTATTGGCGCCTGAAGGGCCAGGCCACCAAGACCAAAATGATCGGGCGTGCCCGTGGGTATCACGGTGTGAACATCGCCGGGACCAGCCTGGGCGGCGTCAACGGCAACCGTAAGATTTTTGGCCAGGCGATGATGGATGTCGACCATCTGCCGCACACGCTGCTGGCGAGCAATGCCTTCTCCCGTGGCATGCCGGAGTTGGGCGGGATTGCCTTGGCTGACGAGTTGCTCAAGCTGATCGAGTTGCATGATGCGTCGAACATCGCCGCCGTGTTCGTTGAGCCGATGGCAGGCTCGGCGGGTGTGCTCGTGCCGCCGCAGGGCTACCTCAAGCGTCTGCGTGAAATCTGTGACCAGCACGGCATCCTGCTGGTGTTCGACGAAGTGATTACCGGCTTTGGCCGTACCGGCTCGATGTTCGGTGCCGATAGCTTCGGTGTGACGCCGGACCTGATGTGCATCGCCAAGCAAGTGACCAACGGCGCGATTCCGATGGGTGCGGTGATTGCCAGCAGCGAGATCTATCAGACCTTCATGAACCAGGCGACCCCTGAGTACGCGGTGGAATTCCCGCACGGCTACACCTACTCGGCACACCCGGTGGCCTGTGCTGCGGGGCTGGCCGCATTGGATCTGTTGCAGAAGGAAAACCTGGTACAGAGCGTGGCCGAGGTCGCGCCACACTTTGAGAATGCGCTGCATGGCCTCAAGGGCAGCAAGAATGTGATCGACATTCGTAACTATGGCCTGGCCGGTGCGATCCAGATCGCCCCGCGTGATGGGGACGCCATCGTGCGCCCATTCGAAGCGGGCATGGCGCTTTGGAAGGCCGGGTTCTATGTGCGCTTTGGTGGCGACACCCTGCAGTTCGGCCCAACCTTCAACAGTAAGCCGCAGGACCTGGATCGCTTGTTCGATGCGGTCGGTGAAGTGCTGAACAAGATCGACTGATTTCTTCTTCTATATAGAACAACTGTCGGGCGCGACACGTGTCGCGCCTGTGGACAACTTTTCAGGAGCCTTGCATGAGCCTTATCCAGCATTTGATCAACGGTGAACTGGTGAACGACAGCGGGCGTAGCGCCGACGTCTACAACCCGTCCACAGGCCAAGTGATTCACCAGGTGCCATTGGCCAGCCGCGAAACCATTCAACAGGCGATCGACTCGGCCAAGGCCGCATTCCCGGCCTGGCGCAATACGCCACCGGCCAAGCGTGCCCAGGTGATGTTTCGTTTCAAGCAATTGCTGGAGCAGAATGAAGCCCGTATCTCCCAGTTGATCAGCCAAGAGCATGGCAAGACCCTCGAAGACGCCGCCGGTGAGTTGAAGCGCGGGATCGAGAACGTCGAGTACGCGTGCTCGGCGCCGGAAATCCTCAAGGGTGAGTACAGCCGCAACGTTGGCCCGAACATTGATGCCTGGTCCGATTTCCAGCCGCTGGGCGTGGTGGCCGGTATTACGCCGTTCAACTTCCCGGCCATGGTGCCACTGTGGATGTATCCATTGGCCATCGTTTGCGGCAACTGCTTTATCCTCAAGCCGTCGGAACGCGATCCAAGCTCGACCTTGCTGATTGCCCAGTTGCTGCAGGAAGCCGGCTTGCCTAAAGGCGTGCTAAGCGTGGTGCATGGTGACAAGGGGGCGGTGGATGCGCTGATCGAGGCGCCTGAGGTCAAGGCCTTGAGTTTTGTCGGTTCGACCCCGATTGCCGAGTACATCTATAGCGAAGCGACCAAGCGCGGCAAGCGCGTGCAGGCGCTGGGCGGGGCGAAGAACCATGCGGTGCTGATGCCGGATGCGGATCTGGATAACGCGGTGAGCGCTTTAATGGGGGCCGCCTACGGTTCCTGCGGCGAGCGTTGCATGGCGATTTCGGTTGCGGTCTGTGTGGGTGACCAGGTGGCGGATGCATTGATTGCCAAGCTGGTGCCGCAGATCAAGGCGCTGAAGATTGGTGCGGGTACTGCCTGTGGTCTGGACATGGGGCCGCTGGTTTCTGCGCAGGCACGGGACAAGGTCAGCGGTTATATAGAAGACGGCGTGTCTTCGGGTGCTGAGCTGGTGGTCGATGGGCGTGGCCTGAGCGTTGCCGGTCATGAAGACGGTTTCTTCCTGGGCGGCTGCCTGTTTGATCGCGTGACGCCAGAGATGCGTATCTATAAAGAAGAGATCTTTGGTCCAGTGCTGTGCGTCGTCCGGGTGAATAGCCTGGAAGCGGCGATGCAACTAATCAACGACCATGAATATGGCAACGGCACCTGCATCTTTACCCGTGACGGTGAGGCGGCGCGTCTGTTCTGTGACGAGATTGAAGTGGGCATGGTGGGGGTTAACGTACCCTTGCCGGTGCCGGTGGCTTATCACAGCTTTGGCGGCTGGAAGCGTTCGCTGTTTGGCGACTTGCACGCCTATGGGCCGGATGGGGTGCGTTTCTACACCCGTCGCAAGGCGATTACTCAGCGCTGGCCGCAGCGTGCAAGCCATGAAGCATCGCAATTCGCCTTTCCCAGTTTGTAAGGTCGGATGAGCAGAAGGCCGACCCCTTGGGGTCGGCCTTTGCGTTTTTGGGGCTTTTTTGACCGATATGACAGAAATGTGAAAGTAACGGTTGACGGCGATTTATATCTGTCTATAATTCGCCCCACTTCCGGCGCAGTCGAAACGGAAAACTCTTTGGTAAACAAAGAGTTATGCAGGATTCGACAGCGAGGCGCTTCAGTTCATCGAAGCCCAGAAGGAGTGGGTAGGGCAGGGTTGTTTGGCTCTATCGACGTTTCGATCCTCTGGTTCGAAAGCGGAGAAAAAGAGGTGTTGACAGCAGCGTGTAACGCTGTAGAATTCGCCTCCCGCTGACGAGAGATCGAAAGCGCAAGTGGTTGAAGTTGTTGAGGAAATCCTCGAAAACTTCTGAAAATAACCACTTGACAGCAAATGAGGCTGCTGTAGAATGCGCGCCTCGGTTGAGACGAAAGATCTTAACCAACCGCTCTTTAACAACTGAATCAAGCAATTCGTGTGGGTGCTTGTGGAGTCAGACTGATAGTCAACAAGATTATCAGCATCACAAGTTACTCCGCGAGAAATCAAAGATGTAACCAACGATTGCTGAGCCAAGTTTAGGGTTTCTTAAAAACCCAAAGATGTTTGAACTGAAGAGTTTGATCATGGCTCAGATTGAACGCTGGCGGCAGGCCTAACACATGCAAGTCGAGCGGTAGAGAGAAGCTTGCTTCTCTTGAGAGCGGCGGACGGGTGAGTAATGCCTAGGAATCTGCCTGGTAGTGGGGGATAACGTTCGGAAACGGACGCTAATACCGCATACGTCCTACGGGAGAAAGCAGGGGACCTTCGGGCCTTGCGCTATCAGATGAGCCTAGGTCGGATTAGCTAGTTGGTGGGGTAATGGCTCACCAAGGCGACGATCCGTAACTGGTCTGAGAGGATGATCAGTCACACTGGAACTGAGACACGGTCCAGACTCCTACGGGAGGCAGCAGTGGGGAATATTGGACAATGGGCGAAAGCCTGATCCAGCCATGCCGCGTGTGTGAAGAAGGTCTTCGGATTGTAAAGCACTTTAAGTTGGGAGGAAGGGTTGTAGATTAATACTCTGCAATTTTGACGTTACCGACAGAATAAGCACCGGCTAACTCTGTGCCAGCAGCCGCGGTAATACAGAGGGTGCAAGCGTTAATCGGAATTACTGGGCGTAAAGCGCGCGTAGGTGGTTAGTTAAGTTGGATGTGAAATCCCCGGGCTCAACCTGGGAACTGCATTCAAAACTGACTGACTAGAGTATGGTAGAGGGTGGTGGAATTTCCTGTGTAGCGGTGAAATGCGTAGATATAGGAAGGAACACCAGTGGCGAAGGCGACCACCTGGACTGATACTGACACTGAGGTGCGAAAGCGTGGGGAGCAAACAGGATTAGATACCCTGGTAGTCCACGCCGTAAACGATGTCAACTAGCCGTTGGGAGCCTTGAGCTCTTAGTGGCGCAGCTAACGCATTAAGTTGACCGCCTGGGGAGTACGGCCGCAAGGTTAAAACTCAAATGAATTGACGGGGGCCCGCACAAGCGGTGGAGCATGTGGTTTAATTCGAAGCAACGCGAAGAACCTTACCAGGCCTTGACATCCAATGAACTTTCTAGAGATAGATTGGTGCCTTCGGGAACATTGAGACAGGTGCTGCATGGCTGTCGTCAGCTCGTGTCGTGAGATGTTGGGTTAAGTCCCGTAACGAGCGCAACCCTTGTCCTTAGTTACCAGCACGTAATGGTGGGCACTCTAAGGAGACTGCCGGTGACAAACCGGAGGAAGGTGGGGATGACGTCAAGTCATCATGGCCCTTACGGCCTGGGCTACACACGTGCTACAATGGTCGGTACAGAGGGTTGCCAAGCCGCGAGGTGGAGCTAATCCCATAAAACCGATCGTAGTCCGGATCGCAGTCTGCAACTCGACTGCGTGAAGTCGGAATCGCTAGTAATCGCGAATCAGAATGTCGCGGTGAATACGTTCCCGGGCCTTGTACACACCGCCCGTCACACCATGGGAGTGGGTTGCACCAGAAGTAGCTAGTCTAACCTTCGGGAGGACGGTTACCACGGTGTGATTCATGACTGGGGTGAAGTCGTAACAAGGTAGCCGTAGGGGAACCTGCGGCTGGATCACCTCCTTAATCGACGACATCAGCTGCTCCATAAGTTCCCACACGAATTGCTTGATTCATTGAAGAAGACGAAAAGAAGCAGCCCGAAATTGGGTCTGTAGCTCAGTTGGTTAGAGCGCACCCCTGATAAGGGTGAGGTCGGCAGTTCGAATCTGCCCAGACCCACCAATTTTGTGTGGGAAACGCCTGTAGAAATACGGGGCCATAGCTCAGCTGGGAGAGCGCCTGCCTTGCACGCAGGAGGTCAACGGTTCGATCCCGTTTGGCTCCACCACTACTGCTTCTGTTTGTAGAAAGCTTAGAAATGAGCATTCCATCATTGTGATGGTGAATGTTGATTTCTAGTCTTTGACTAGTTCGTTCTTTAAAAATTTGGGTATGTGATAGAAAGATAGACTGAACGTTACTTTCACTGGTAACGGATCAGGCTAAGGTAAAATTTGTGAGTTCTCTTAATTGAGAAATTCGAATTTTCGGCGAATGTCGTCTTCACAGTATAACCAGATTGCTTGGGGTTATATGGTCAAGTGAAGAAGCGCATACGGTGGATGCCTTGGCAGTCAGAGGCGATGAAAGACGTGGTAGCCTGCGAAAAGCTTCGGGGAGTCGGCAAACAGACTTTGATCCGGAGATGTCTGAATGGGGGAACCCAGCCATCATAAGATGGTTATCTTGTACTGAATACATAGGTGCAAGAGGCGAACCAGGGGAACTGAAACATCTAAGTACCCTGAGGAAAAGAAATCAACCGAGATTCCCTTAGTAGTGGCGAGCGAACGGGGACTAGCCCTTAAGTGGCTTTGAGATTAGCGGAACGCTCTGGAAAGTGCGGCCATAGTTGGTGATAGCCCTGTACGCGAAAATCTCTTAGTCATGAAATCGAGTAGGACGGAGCACGAGAAACTTTGTCTGAATATGGGGGGACCATCCTCCAAGGCTAAATACTACTGACTGACCGATAGTGAACTAGTACCGTGAGGGAAAGGCGAAAAGAACCCCGGAGAGGGGAGTGAAATAGATCCTGAAACCGTATGCGTACAAGCAGTGGGAGCCCACTTTGTTGGGTGACTGCGTACCTTTTGTATAATGGGTCAGCGACTTATTTTCAGTGGCGAGCTTAACCGAATAGGGGAGGCGTAGCGAAAGCGAGTCTTAATAGGGCGTCTAGTCGCTGGGAATAGACCCGAAACCGGGCGATCTATCCATGGGCAGGTTGAAGGTTGGGTAACACTAACTGGAGGACCGAACCGACTACCGTTGAAAAGTTAGCGGATGACCTGTGGATCGGAGTGAAAGGCTAATCAAGCTCGGAGATAGCTGGTTCTCCTCGAAAGCTATTTAGGTAGCGCCTCATGTATCACTGTAGGGGGTAGAGCACTGTTTCGGCTAGGGGGTCATCCCGACTTACCAAACCGATGCAAACTCCGAATACCTACAAGTGCCGAGCATGGGAGACACACGGCGGGTGCTAACGTCCGTCGTGAAAAGGGAAACAACCCAGACCGTCAGCTAAGGTCCCAAAGTTATGGTTAAGTGGGAAACGATGTGGGAAGGCTTAGACAGCTAGGAGGTTGGCTTAGAAGCAGCCACCCTTTAAAGAAAGCGTAATAGCTCACTAGTCGAGTCGGCCTGCGCGGAAGATGTAACGGGGCTCAAACCATACACCGAAGCTACGGGTATCACCCTCGGGTGATGCGGTAGAGGAGCGTTCTGTAAGCCTGTGAAGGTGAGTTGAGAAGCTTGCTGGAGGTATCAGAAGTGCGAATGCTGACATGAGTAACGACAATGGGTGTGAAAAACACCCACGCCGAAAGACCAAGGTTTCCTGCGCAACGTTAATCGACGCAGGGTTAGTCGGTCCCTAAGGCGAGGCTGAAAAGCGTAGTCGATGGAAAACAGGTTAATATTCCTGTACTTCTGGTTATTGCGATGGAGGGACGGAGAAGGCTAGGCCAGCTTGGCGTTGGTTGTCCAAGTTTAAGGTGGTAGGCTGGAATCTTAGGTAAATCCGGGATTCTAAGGCCGAGAGCTGATGACGAGTTACCCTTTGGGTGACGAAGTGGTTGATGCCATGCTTCCAAGAAAAGCTTCTAAGCTTCAGGTAACCAGAAACCGTACCCCAAACCGACACAGGTGGTTGGGTAGAGAATACCAAGGCGCTTGAGAGAACTCGGGTGAAGGAACTAGGCAAAATGGCACCGTAACTTCGGGAGAAGGTGCGCCGGTGAGGGTGAAGGACTTGCTCCGTAAGCTCATGCCGGTCGAAGATACCAGGCCGCTGCGACTGTTTATTAAAAACACAGCACTCTGCAAACACGAAAGTGGACGTATAGGGTGTGACGCCTGCCCGGTGCCGGAAGGTTAATTGATGGGGTTAGCTAACGCGAAGCTCTTGATCGAAGCCCCGGTAAACGGCGGCCGTAACTATAACGGTCCTAAGGTAGCGAAATTCCTTGTCGGGTAAGTTCCGACCTGCACGAATGGCGTAACGATGGCGGCGCTGTCTCCACCCGAGACTCAGTGAAATTGAAATCGCTGTGAAGATGCAGTGTATCCGCGGCTAGACGGAAAGACCCCGTGAACCTTTACTATAGCTTTGCACTGGACTTTGAATTTGCTTGTGTAGGATAGGTGGGAGGCTTTGAAGCGTGGACGCCAGTTCGCGTGGAGCCATCCTTGAAATACCACCCTGGCAACTTTGAGGTTCTAACTCAGGTCCGTTATCCGGATCGAGGACAGTGTATGGTGGGTAGTTTGACTGGGGCGGTCTCCTCCTAAAGAGTAACGGAGGAGTACGAAGGTGCGCTCAGACCGGTCGGAAATCGGTCGTAGAGTATAAAGGCAAAAGCGCGCTTGACTGCGAGACAGACACGTCGAGCAGGTACGAAAGTAGGTCTTAGTGATCCGGTGGTTCTGTATGGAAGGGCCATCGCTCAACGGATAAAAGGTACTCCGGGGATAACAGGCTGATACCGCCCAAGAGTTCATATCGACGGCGGTGTTTGGCACCTCGATGTCGGCTCATCACATCCTGGGGCTGAAGCCGGTCCCAAGGGTATGGCTGTTCGCCATTTAAAGTGGTACGCGAGCTGGGTTTAGAACGTCGTGAGACAGTTCGGTCCCTATCTGCCGTGGACGTTTGAGATTTGAGAGGGGCTGCTCCTAGTACGAGAGGACCGGAGTGGACGAACCTCTGGTGTTCCGGTTGTCACGCCAGTGGCATTGCCGGGTAGCTATGTTCGGAATAGATAACCGCTGAAAGCATCTAAGCGGGAAACTAGCCTCAAGATGAGATCTCACTGGAACCTTGAGTTCCCTGAAGGGCCGTCGAAGACTACGACGTTGATAGGTTGGGTGTGTAAGCGCTGTGAGGCGTTGAGCTAACCAATACTAATTGCCCGTGAGGCTTGACCATATAACACCCAAGCAATTTGTTTGCCTGAAGCTGAAAAGCCCAAGAGCACCAGATTGCGGTGTGTGAAGACGAAACGAACCGAAAGTTCGAATGCACAAGACACCGACTCTATTACATACCCAATTTGCTGAAGCGAGGCCGTTTGGTCACGACTCAGTACCCGAATTTCTTGACGACCATAGAGCATTGGAACCACCTGATCCCATCCCGAACTCAGCAGTGAAACGATGCATCGCCGATGGTAGTGTGGGGTTTCCCCATGTGAGAGTAGGTCATCGTCAAGATTAAATTCCGAAACCCCAATTGCGAGAGCAGTTGGGGTTTTGTTTTGGGCGCTCGAAAAGAGGCTGATGCGATTTGGCCTAGAGTCCAACTCCGTCCATAACCTCCTTCAATGCTAAAGTCCCTCCCTCGATTTCGCTTTTCCCAAGGAAGCCGTTATGCCGGATGCAACGTCTCTCAGCGCTGGATTTATGGTCGTCCATGGCAATCGCCTGGATGAACTGCGCAGCCTGGTCGTCAGTTGGATGCGTCGTTATCCACTGGCTCCCCTGGAAAACGAAATCGCCCTGGTGCAAAGCAACGGCATCGCGCAATGGCTCAAACTGGCGCTTGCTGAAGATCCGGAGGACGACGACATGGGTGGTTGCGGCATTGCCGCTGCAATCGACGTGCAACTGCCCGGTAGCTTCATGTGGCAGCTCTATCGCATGGTGCTGGGCCGCGACGAAATCCCAGTCAAATCCCTGTTGGACAAGGCCCCACTGACCTGGCGCCTAATGCGCCTGTTGCCTGAGCTGATCGACCAGCCACACTTCGAGCCCCTGCAACGCTTCCTCACCGATGACACCGACCTGCGTAAACGCTACCAACTGGCGGAGCGCCTGGCCGACTTGTTCGACCAATATCAGGTCTACCGTGCGGATTGGCTGGAAGACTGGGCCGCTGGCCGCCACCAACTGCGCAACGGCCGAGGCGAAGCCAAGCCCCTGAGTCCGGCCAACTGCTGGCAGGCCGAGTTGTGGCGTGCATTGCTGCTGGATGTCGGCGAGGAGGGCATGGCGCAGAGCCGTGCCGGAGTCCACCAACGCTTTATCGAGCGCATCAATAACCTGGATACGGCCCCGCAGGGCCTGCCGTCCCGAGTCATCGTGTTTGGCATTTCTTCCTTGCCCGCCCAGGCTCTTGAAGCACTGGCCGGCCTGGCTCGTTTCAGCCAGGTATTGCTCTGCGTGCATAACCCTTGCCGTCACCATTGGTCTGACATCGTTGCCGACAAAGACCTACTCAGAAACGAATACAAGCGCCAGGCGCGCAAGACCGGGATGCCTGTCACCATCGACCCGCAAACCTTGCATCAGCACGCCCACCCCTTGCTCGCCGCCTGGGGCAAGCAAGGTCGCGACTACATCAACCTGCTGGACAGCTACGACGATCCCAACAGCTATCGTTCAGCATTTCGCGACGGGCGCATCGACCTGTTCAGCGACAGTGAGCCCACCACAATCCTCAACCAGCTACAGGACGATATCCTCGAACTGCGGCCGCTTCCTGAAACCCGCGAGCGTTGGCCTGCGGTCGATCTGCAGCACGACACCTCGATCCGTTTCCACATTGCCCACAGTGCCCAGCGCGAAGTGGAAATCCTCCACGACCAATTGCTCCAACGCTTCAGCGAAAACCCCGCATTGCGGCCTCGCGACGTTATCGTCATGGTCCCGGACGTCGACAGCTATGCACCGCATATCCGCGCGGTCTTCGGGCAGCTGGATAAAAAGGACCCGCGCTTCATCCCCTTCACCCTGACTGACCAGGGCCAACGGGGACGCGATCCATTGCTGATCGCCGTCGAACATCTGCTGAAACTCCCAGACAGCCGTTTCCCGGTCAGCGAAATCCTCGACTTGCTGGACGTTCCCGCGCTGCGCGAACGCTTCGCCATCCAGGAGCGCGACCTGCCCACCCTGCACCGTTGGATAGAAGGCGCCGGCATCCGCTGGGGCCTCGACGCCGAGCAGCGTGCCGGCCTTGGCCTGCCCAGTGCGCTGGAACAGAACAGCTGGCGTTTTGGCCTGCGTCGCATGCTGCTGGGCTATGCCGTTGGCAGCGGTGCCGCCTGCGCAGGCATTGAACCCTATGACGAAATTGGCGGGCTCGACGCTGCGCTGATCGGTCCATTGGTCGCCTTGCTTGACGCACTGCATGCTGCACACCAAACCCTGTCACAACCCGCGCCCCCGCACGCCTGGGGCGCACGCCTGCAAGAGCTGATGCAGCGCTTCTTCCTGCCCAGTAATGAACACGATGACTATCTGCTGGGCCAGCTTGAGCAACTGCGGGAAGACTGGCTGGAAACCTGCGAGTCTGTTGGCCTGTACGACGAATTACCGCTGACTGTAGTTCGTGAGGCCTGGCTTGCCGGCCTCGACCAGGGCCGCCTGTCTCAGCGCTTCCTCGCCGGCGCTGTGAATTTCTGCACCCTGATGCCGATGCGCGCCATTCCGTTCAAGCTGGTATGCCTGCTGGGCATGAATGATGGCGACTACCCTCGCGCCCAGCCGCCACTGGATTTCGACCTTATGGGCAGCGACTACCGCCCCGGCGACCGCTCCCGCCGCGAAGACGACCGCTACCTGTTGCTTGAAGCGCTGCTCTCGGCACGCGACCAGCTCTATATCAGTTGGGTTGGCCGCAGCATCCGCGATAACAGCGAGCGCCCGGCATCCGTGTTGATCGGCCAGTTGCGCGACCACCTCGCCAGCGGCTGGCAGTATGCCCAGGAACCACCACTGCTGGAGGCAATGACCCAGGAACACCCATTGCAGCCCTTCAGTGCGCGCTATTTCCACGAGGGCGATCCGTTGTTCAGCTACGCCCGCGAATGGCAGCTGTTACACGAAGCCCAAGACCCGCCTCGCGAAGCAACGTGCCTGGCGCCTTACGTCCAGGAAGAGCCTCTGAGCCTGGGGCAGTTGCAGGACTTCCTGCGCAATCCCGTCAGGCATTTCTTCAGCCAACGCCTGAAGGTATTTTTCGAAGCCGCCGAAGTGCCTCTGGCCGATGAAGAGCCCTTCGTCCTCGACGCCTTGCAGCGCTACACCTTGAGCGACAGCCTGCTCAGCGCCGCGCTGGCCGACCCGGATCATCTGGAGCAAGCCCTGGAGGCTCAGGCACAACGTCTTCAAGGCAGTGGCCTGCTGCCCATGGTCGGTTTCGGCGAGTGCCTGCGCAACGAACTGATCGAACCCTTGCCTGACTTGCTGCAACGCTACCAGCAACTCCTGGCACTCTGGCCGACGCCACACAACACCGCAGAACCTGTCAGCTTTGCGCACCAGGGTATCCAGCTCGACGGCTGGATCAGCGGCTTGCACCGCCGCAGTGATGGCGGCTTGCTCAGCGTGAGCACCATCCCCAACAGCATCGGGTCGATCAAGACCCGCAAATGGCATCGCCTGATCCGCCCATGGGTCAATCATCTGGTGGCTTGCGCCTGCGGCTTGCCCCTGAGTACCGGTTTGGTCGCGAGCGATGACACACTCTTGCTGGCGCCGCTGGAGCAAAACCTTGCCCAGAATGTGCTTGGCAATCTGCTGCTGGCTTGGAAAGCAGGTATGGGCGAACCGCTGCCGATTGCAGTCAAGACCGCCTTCGCCTGGCTCGGCCAAACCGATCCGGACAAAGCCCAGGCCGCCGCCCTTAAAGCCTACGAAGGCGATGGCATCAACAGCGACGGCGAGCGCCGCGAAAGCCCGGCCCTCACCCGACAGTTCCCCGACTACGCGGCCCTGGTTGCCAGCGAAGAGTTCGAAGGCTGGTGCGAAACCCTGTATCGCCCCTTGATAACCGCCCCCTGGCGATCACTGACCAGCGAGGAGGCCCGCCCATGAGCGCCATCAAACCACTGGCCCTGGCTTTCCCCTTGCGCGGCAGCCAACTGATCGAAGCCAGCGCCGGCACCGGCAAGACCTTCACCATTTCTGCGCTGTACCTGCGCCTGGTGCTAGGCCACGGCGGCGACGAGGCGGGTTTTGGCCGCGAATTGCTGCCGCCGCAAATCCTGGTGGTGACCTTTACCGATGCGGCCACCAAAGAGCTGCGCGAACGCATCCGCACCCGGCTGGCACAAGCGGCGCGCTTCTTTCGTGATGAAATCGAACAGCCCGATGCCTTGATCGCCGAGTTGCGTGATCAATACGGTGCCGAGCAGTGGCAAGGTTGTGCCAACCGCCTCGATATCGCTGCGCAATGGATGGACGAGGCCGCCGTCTCGACCATCCACAGTTGGTGCCAGCGCATGCTGCGCGAACATGCCTTCGACAGTGGCAGCCTGTTTACCCAGACCCTGGAAACCGACCACAGCGACCTGCTCGGCGAAGTGCTGCGCGACTACTGGCGGCTGTTCTGCTACCCGATGCACGGTGATGCCCTGAACTGGGTCCGCAGCCATTGGGGCGGCCCTGCGGCGTTGATGCCCAGGGTGCGCGCGCTGTTCGGCAGTGAGCGCCCCAGTGGCGAACCTCGCGAGCCCGCCGAACTGATTGAAGCCTGCCTGCATGAACGCCGTGAGGCCCTGGTGGCGCTCAAGGCTCCTTGGCTGCACTGGGCCGCCGAGTTGCGCGAAATCTGCCTGCAAGCCGTCGCCGCCAAGGCTGTCGATGGGCGCAAGATGCAGGCCCGCTATTTCGAGCCCTGGTTCGAAAAAATCAGCGCCTGGGCCGCCGACGAAACCCTGGAACAATTGGATATCGGCACCGGCTTCACCCGCCTGACGCCCGATGGCATGGCCGAAGCCTGGAAAGGCGATGCGCCCCATCATCCGGGCCTGGAGGCCATGGCGGGCCTCAAGGCCAGCCTCGACGCCTTGCCCACGCCCGACGCTGCGGTGTTACAGCACGCGGCCGCCTGGGTCGGTAAACGTTTTGAAGAGGAGAAGCGCCGGCGTGCCGAGATGGGGTTTGACGACATGCTCATCCGCCTGGACGCCGCCCTGCAAACCGAGGGTGGCGAGCGCCTGGCCAGCGTGATCCGCGAGCAATTCCCGGTAGCCCTGATCGACGAATTCCAGGACACCGACCCGGTGCAGTACCGGATTTTCGAAAGTATCTACCGCATCGAAGAGAACAACCTGCACAGCGGTCTGTTCCTGATCGGTGACCCCAAACAGGCGATCTACGCCTTTCGCGGCGCCGATATCTACACCTACCTGCGCGCTCGCCAGGCGACGACCGGACGCTTGCACACCCTGGGCACCAACTTTCGCTCCAGCCATGCCATGGTCGAGGCGGTCAACCATGTGTTCGAGCGTGCGGAAACCGGGCGTGGGGCGTTTCTGTTTCGCGAGCCAGACGGCAAGAACCCGGTGCCATTCCAACCGGTGTCATCCCAGGGCCGCAAGGAGCAATTGCAGGTCGATGGCCACACACTGCCAGCCCTGAACATCTGGCACCTGCCCACCGACCAGCCGATTTCCAATGTGCTCTATCGCCAACAACTGGCCGGTGCGTGTGCCAGCCAGATCGTCGCGTTGCTCAATGGCGGCCAGCAGGGCACTGCCGGGTTTATCCAGAAGGCGCACTTCGCCGCAGTGAAACCGTCGAACATCGCCATCCTGGTGCGTGATGGCAAGGAAGCCCAGTCGGTACGCAGCGAACTGGCCGCGCGCGGTGTACGCAGTGTGTACCTGTCCGATAAGGATTCGGTGTTTGCTTCCCAGGAAGCCCACGACCTGCTCGCCTGGCTCAAGGCCTGTGCCGAACCGGATGTGGAGCGCCCGCTGCGTGCGGCCCTGGCCTGCGTCACCCTCAACCTGTCGCTGGCGGAACTGGAGCAATTGAACCAGGACGAACTGACCTGGGAGCAGCGCGTCATGCAGTTTCGCGATTACCGCGTGATCTGGCGTACCCAGGGCGTGTTGCCGATGCTGCGGCGCCTGCTGCATGACTTTAAGTTGCCGCAAACCCTGATTGCCCGCAGCGATGGCGAACGGGTGCTGACCAACCTGTTGCATCTGTGCGAGCTACTGCAACAGGCCGCCGCAGAACTGGACGGTGAGCAAGCCTTGATCCGTCATCTGGCCGAACACCTGGCACTCTCGGGCCAGGCCGGTGAAGAGCAGATCCTGCGCCTGGAAAGCGATGAGCAACTGGTCAAGGTGGTGACCATCCACAAGTCCAAGGGCCTGGAGTACGACCTGGTGTTCCTGCCGTTCATCTGTTCGGCCAAGCCGGTCGACGGCAGCCGCCTGCCCCTGCATTACCACGATGCCAATGGCAAGTCCCAGGTCAGCCTGAAACCCACCGTCGAACTGATCGCCCAGGCTGATGACGAACGCCTGGCCGAAGACCTGCGCTTGTTCTATGTGGCCCTGACCCGGGCCAGGCATGCCTGCTGGCTTGGCGTGGCCGACCTCAAGCGCGGCACTACCAACAGTTCGGTGCTGCACCTGTCGGCGCTGGGCTATCTGTTGGGGGGCGGCGCGGCCCTGGGCGAATCCGCCGGGCTGGCCCGCTGGCTGATGGATCTGCAGGACGGCTGCGCGGCGATCGCCTGCGGGCAAATGCCGCAAGCCGACACCCGCACCTACCAGCCACCGCGCAATGACGCGACCTTGCTCGCGCCGCTGCTGCCTAAGCGCAAGGCGGCGGAAAACTGGTGGATTGCCTCCTACAGCGCCCTGCGCATCGGCGAAAGTATGAGCGCTGCCAGCCTGGAGGCCCCGGAAAGCCCGCAAGCGCAGAAGCTCTTCGACGACGAACGCCTGGACCCGGATGCACCACGGGAAGTCGCCGTATCCGGCGGCGACATCCATCGTTTCCCACGGGGCCCCAACCCCGGGACCTTTCTCCACGGCCTGCTGGAGTGGGCCGGCAACGAAGGCTTCAACGTAACGCCGCAAGCCATCGAAGATGCGGTCGCAAGGCGCTGCAACCGGCGTGGCTGGGAAGGCTGGATCGGCACTCTCAGCGGTTGGCTCGGGCACCTGTTGCAAGCGCCGCTGGCGCTGGGCCATGGCCAGGCAGCGGTGACCCTGGCGGGCTTGCGACACTATCAGATCGAAATGGAGTTCTGGTTCGCCAGTCACAAAGTCGATGTACTCGCCCTCGACCAACTGGTCTGCCAATACACCCACGCCGGCGTGTCGCGGGTGGCTGCCGAGCCGGTATTGCTCAACGGCATGTTCAAAGGCTTTATCGACCTGACCTTCGAACATGACGGCCGCTACTATGTGGCCGACTACAAATCCAACTGGCTCGGCGCCGACGATGCGGCCTACACCCGCGAAGCCATGGAGCAGTCGATGCTCGACCATCGCTATGACCTGCAATATGTCCTCTACCTACTGGCCCTGCATCGCCAACTCAAGGCGCGCCTGCTCGACTACGATTACGACCGGCATGTGGGCGGCGCGCTCTACCTGTTCCTGCGCGGCAGCCAGGCCGTGAGCCAGGGTACGTATTTCACCCGGCCGCCACGTGTACTGATCGAACGCCTGGACCTGTTGTTCCAAGGCAAGCCACAACCGCCCAAGGTCGAACCGGCCTGGGAACAAGGAACCCTGCTATGAGCCTCTCGACTATGCCGCTGGAGGCACTGGCACCGCTGGACCGTGCTGACGACTTGATGCACCTGCTGGAGCGCTGGGTCGAGCGCGGCTGGCTGCGGGCGCTGGACAAGGCGTTTGTCGGCTTTCTCCACGAACTCGACCCTCAGGCCGATCCCCTGGTGCTCCTGGCCGCAGCCCTGACCAGCCACCAACTGGGCCACGGCCATGTGTGCCTGGACCTGTTCGAGACCCTGAATGCCCCGGATTTCGCCCTGTCGCTGCCCCCTGAAGGTGATCTTTCAAGTGGCGTGATGCTGCTGCCTTCGCAACTGCTCGATGGCCTGGCCGGCGCCCATTGGTGCCATGCCCTGGCCGCGAGCCCATTGGTGGCGCAGGCCGTCGATGGCAGCGCGGCGGCGCAAAGCCGGCCTTTGGTGTTGTCAGGCAAGCGCTTGTATCTGCGCCGATATTGGACCTATGAGCGACGCATCGACAGCGCCTTGCGTCAGCGTCTGGCGGTGCAGGACGCGGTCTCGGCGGACCTGTCCCAGCGCTTGAATGGCCTGTTTCACCAGCCACCGCCGGATGGCGTGGTCGATTGGCAGAAACTCGCCTGCGCCCTGGCCACGCGTGGGGCGTTCAGCATCGTCACCGGCGGCCCCGGCACTGGCAAGACCACCACCGTGGTGCGCCTGTTGGCATTGCTGCAAGCACCGGCGGTGGAGCAGGGCACGGCATTGCGCATTCGCCTGGCGGCGCCTACCGGCAAGGCGGCGGCGCGCTTGACCGAGTCCATCAGCCAGCAAGTGCGCTCGCTGCAAGTGCCCGAGGTGGTGCGCGAAAAAATCCCCACCGAGGTCACCACCGTGCACCGCCTGCTGGGCAGCCGCCCCGGTACCCGGCATTTCCGGCACCACGCGGGCAACCTGTTGCCGCTGGATGTGCTGGTGGTCGATGAAGCGTCGATGATCGACCTGGAAATGATGGCCAACCTGTTGGATGCCTTGCCCCCCCATGCGCGACTGGTGCTGTTGGGAGACAAGGATCAATTGGCCTCGGTGGAGGCCGGCGCGGTGCTCGGCGATTTGTGCCGGGATGCCGAGGCAGGCTGGTACAGCCCCGGCACCCGCCAATGGCTGGAAAATGTCAGCGGCGAGACCCTGGCGGGCAGTGGCCTGCAGGAAGACCTCGACGCCAGCCATCCCCTGGCGCAACAAGTGGTGATGCTGCGTTATTCCCGGCGTTTCGGCGAAGGCAGTGGCATCGGCCAACTGGCGCGTTGGGTCAACCAGCAAAACCCCGAACAGGCCCGGAAACTGCTGGACGCCAGCAGTCACGACCTGTTCTGCCTGCGGCTCAAGGGCGAGCATGACCGTAACTTCGAGCACCTGGTGCTGGACGGCCAGGGCACCGATGCCCTGGGCTATCGCTACTACCTGAACCTATTGCGCAGCACACGCCCGGCAGCCGGGATACCCCGCGACGATCCGCGCTGGACCGACTGGGCGCGCCAGTTGCTGCAAGCCTTCGATGCGTTCCAGTTGTTGTGCGCGGTGCGCAAGGGCCCCTGGGGCGTGGAAGGCCTCAACCTGCGCATCACCGCCGCGCTGCTCAAGGCCCGGCTGATTGACAGCGACCAGCAATGGTACGAAGGCCGCCCGGTGCTGATGACCCGCAATGACTATGGCCTGGGCTTGATGAACGGTGACATCGGTATCGCCTTGAAACTGCCCGAAAGTGACGGCGGGGCGCAGGTACTGCGCGTCGCGTTCCCGCGCAACGATGGGCAGGGCGGTGTGCGCTTTGTCTTGCCCAGTCGGCTCAATGATGTGGAAACCGTCTACGCCATGACCGTGCACAAGTCCCAGGGCTCGGAGTTCGCCCACACCGCCCTGATCCTGCCGGATGCGCTGAACCCGGTACTGACCAAGGAGCTGATCTACACGGGCATCACCCGCGCCAAGGAGCACTTCAGTTTGATCGAAACCCGCAGTGGTGTTTTCGAGGAAGCAGTGCGGCGCAAGGTGAAACGGTTGAGCGGGCTGATGCTGGAGCTAGGTGCATGAACAGTAGGAAAATACTGGTAAATATGTCGGGTTTTTCGTGATAAATGACAGAATCTACCTAGGCCCCACCTCGCTGGGGTTTCCGCCAATATGCTATCGTTGCGGCATCATCCTGAGAAGATCATAGAGAATCGCTGCATGAACGTGGCTGTCTCGCCCACAGAGCGTAGTTGGAGCTGGAGACGATTGCTGCTATCGGCCGTTCTGTGCCTCGTCACGCCTCTGGCTTTTGCCCAGGCGCCCACCGCCAGTGCGGCCGACCAGCGAGCCCAGGCAGTCACCCAAGTGGTACTGGGGATTCTCAGCTACGCCCGTTGGCCGGTGGAGCCCGCCCAACTGCGCTTATGCATCGTTGGCCCGACCCAATACACCGATGACCTGGTCAAGGGCACTACCCAGGCCACTGGCCGACCGGTGGTGGTCCAGCGTCTGCTGGCGGACAACCCTGATATCGTCAATGCGTGCGACGCGTTGTATATCGGCAAACTCTCCACTGAAGAACGCAACCACTTGTTCACGGCGTTGATCGGCCGCCCGGTGCTGAGCATCAGTGAAGGCGGCGACCAATGCACCGTGGGCAGCCTGTTCTGCCTGCGGGTGAGCGATGCGCAGGTGTCGTTCGAGGTCAACCTCGACTCTGTGGCCCGTAGCGGCGTGCGCATTCATCCCAGCGTCTTGCAGCTGTCCCGTCGTCGAGCGCCGGAGCCATGAGGCTGCGCAACGCCACAACCCGCCCCACATTACGTTCGGTCCTTGGCCGCGGGCACTTGAGTGTGGCGCTGGTGGCGGTGGCCATGGCCAGTATCTCCCTGACCTTGCTGGGGGTGCTGGCCCTGCGAGTGTATGCCGACCACAACCTGCACCTGATCGCCCGTTCGATCAACTACACCGTAGAGGCTGCGGTGGTGTTCAACGACCGCGTCGTGGCCACCGAAGCCCTGGCGTTGATTGCTTCCACTGAAGAGGTGGCCGAAGCACGGGTGCTGGACCTCAATGGCAGCACCCTGGCTCACTGGGTGCGCCCGGAAACGGGGGTGCTGTCCAGGGTGGAACTGGAGCTGGCCCACACGCTGCTGGAAGAACCCATCAGCCAGCCGATCCTGCATCAAGGTAAAAAGATCGGTGCTGTCGAATTGAGTGGCCACGGCGGTAGCCTGTTGCGCTTTTTGCTCAGTGGCCTGGCGGGGATCATTATCTGCACCGCCTTAAGCGGTTGGGTCGCGATTTACCTGGCGCGCCGCATGCTGCGCGGCATCACCGGCCCATTGCACCGCCTGGCTGACGTCGCCCACGCCGCGCGCAGCGAGCGGGCGTTCGACCGGCGCGTGCCGCCGGCGCAGATTGCCGAACTCGACAGCCTGGGCAATGACTTCAATGCCTTGCTCGACGAATTGGAAGCCTGGCAAACCCACCTGCAGAGCGAAAACGAAACCCTTGCCCACCAGGCCAGCCATGACAGCCTCACCGGGCTGCCCAACCGGGCCTTCTTCGAGGGCCGACTGATCCGCGCGCTGCGCAGTGCGGCCAAGCTCAACGAACGGGTGGCGGTACTGTTCCTCGACAGCGACCGCTTCAAGGATATCAACGACAACTTCGGGCATGCCGCCGGTGACGCCGTACTGGTCGCCGTCGCCGCGCGCGTGCGGGCGCAACTGCGCGAGAGCGACCTGGTGGCGCGCCTGGGCGGCGATGAGTTTGCGATCCTGCTTTCGCCCCTGCACAAGCTCGAAGATGCCCAGCGCATCGCCGACAAAATCATCGCCAGCATGGACCAGCCCATCCCACTGCCGGGCGATACCGAAGTGTTGACCTCACTCAGTATCGGCATTGCGGTTTATCCCGATCATGGCGTCACTCCCGGCGCCTTGCTCAACGCCGCCGATGCGGCGATGTACCAGGCCAAACGCCTTTCCCAGGGTGGCCAGCACACGGCGGAGTCGGAGTACTCTGCCGCCAATGTTCAACACAGGAGTTGATCCCTTGTTTGCTAACACACGCGTTCTCTTTATTACCTTGTTTGTTGCGCTGCTGGCGCTGAGCGGCTGCCAGACCGCCCCGCCCAAGGGCCTGACACCTGCGCAAGTGGCGGTGCTCAAGCAACAAGGCTTCGAACTGACCGACGAAGGCTGGGCGTTTGGCCTGTCGGGCAAAGTGCTGTTTGGCAGCGACGTCGAAAAACTCAACAAGCCCAGTACTGAAATCGTCGAGCGTATCGGTAAGGCCCTCACAGGCGTGGGCATCGAGCACGTGCGCGTAGACGGCCACACCGACGCCTCGGGCAAGGAAACCTACAACCGGCAACTGTCCCTGCGCCGGGCGAAAAGCGTCGGCAAGGTCCTGGTGAGCGTGGGTATGAAGGAAGAAAATGTGCAACTGCGCGGCCTGGGCAGCAGCGAACCGGTGGCCTCCAACAGCACCGTTGCGGGCCGTACCGAGAACCGCCGAGTATCGATTGTGGTGATCGCCGACTGAGCCGACAGGCCGGTCTAAATTTGAAATACGTTCAACGGTGGGAGCGGGCTTGCCCGCGAAGGCGGTGGTTCAGCCAGGTATGTATCGACTGACCCACCGCTATCGCGGGCAAGCCCGCTCCTACAGTTATTGGTGTCGCCCCAAAACTCCATGCCCGCCACTACTCACCTGTGGGAGCCGGCTCAGTCGGCAAACACGATCTCCCGCGTCTCGCCCATCAAAAGCCCCTGATTCTGCTCCGTGACCTCGCGGATGTAATCCCACAACAACGTAATCCGCTTCAACTTCCTCAGATCCTCCCGGCAATACATCCAGAACTGCCGGGTAATGGTGACCTCCTCCCCCAGCACCGGCAGCAACCGCGAATCCTGCGCGGCCAGGAAACACGGCAAGATCGCCAGTGACCGCCCCTGTTGCGCCGCCACGTACTGCGCAATCACGCTGGTGCTGCGCAGGCTGGCGCTGGCGCCCGGGACCACATTGGCCAGGTACAACAGCTCTGAGCTGAACGCCAGGTCATCCACGTAGCTGATAAACGGATGGTCGGCCAGGTCGGCCGGGCGGCGGATGGGCGGATGCTGGTCGAGGTATTCCTGGGTCGCGTACAACTGCAATTTGTAGTCACACAGTTTGCAGCACACGTAGGGCCCGTGTTCCGGGCGCTCCAGGGCGATGACGATATCGGCTTCGCGCTTGGACAGGCTGATGAAGTGGGGCAGGGGCAGGATGTCGACCGAGATCGCCGGGTAAGTGTCGACGAAGTGGCTCAATTGCGGGGTAACGAAAAAACTGCCGAACCCTTCGGTGCATCCCATGCGCACATGCCCCGACAGCGCCACGCCGGAGCCGGAGACTTGCTCGCAGGCCATGTGCAGGGTGCTTTCGATGGACTCGGCGTAACCCAACAGACGCTGGCCCTCGTTGGTCAGGACGAAGCCGCTGGTCCGGGATTTTTCGAACAGCAGGGTGCCCAAAGATCCTTCCAGCGAACTGATGCGCCGCGACACGGTGGTGTAGTCCACCGCCAGACGCTTGGCGGCGACGCTGGCCTTGCGGGTGCGCGCCACTTCGAGGAAAAACTTCAGGTCATCCCAGTTCAGCGACCCTAAGGAAGTGATGTTTTTTTGCATGTTGGACCGGCTTTTATGTGGGTTCTTATTGGAAGTTTGCACATCTATACTCCAAAAATCGCCCGAACGCCTCATCCTCAAGGCGCTTCACGCCTTGGCTCTCTGCATAACTACAAGACCTGGAGACCACAATGAACGCATCGCTTACGTCTGCCGATACCACCGTGAAACAGGCCAAACTGTTGATCAACGGCCAATGGGTCGAGTCCAAGACTACCGAGTGGCAAGACATCGTCAACCCGGCGACCCAACAAGTCCTGGCCCGTGTGCCCTTTGCCACGGCCGATGAAGTCAACGCAGCCATCGATGCCGCCCATCGCGCCTTCCAGACCTGGAAGCTGGCGCCGATCGGCGCGCGCATGCGCATCATGCTCAAGCTGCAAGCACTGATCCGCGAACACTCCAAACGTATTGCCGCCGTCCTCAGCGCCGAGCAGGGCAAGACCATTGCCGATGCCGAAGGCGATATTTTCCGTGGCCTGGAAGTGGTCGAGCACGCCTGCTCCATCGGCACCCTGCAAATGGGTGAGTTTGCCGAGAACGTCGCCGGTGGCGTCGACACCTACACCCTGCGCCAACCCATCGGCGTGTGCGCCGGCATCACCCCATTCAACTTCCCGGCGATGATCCCGCTGTGGATGTTCCCCATGGCCATCGCCTGCGGTAATACCTTCGTACTCAAGCCTTCGGAGCAGGATCCGCTGTCGACCCTGATGCTGGTGGAACTGGCGCTGGAAGCCGGGGTGCCGGCCGGTGTGTTGAACGTGGTCCACGGTGGCAAGGATGTGGTGGACGCCCTGTGCACCCACAAGGATATCAAGGCCGTGTCCTTCGTCGGCTCGACCGCTGTCGGCACTCACGTCTACGACCTGGCGGGCAAGCACGGCAAGCGCGTGCAGTCGATGATGGGCGCGAAGAACCATGCCGTGGTACTGCCGGACGCCAACCGCGAACAAACCCTCAATGCCCTGGTCGGCGCCGGTTTCGGTGCCGCTGGCCAGCGCTGCATGGCCACCTCGGTGGTGGTGCTGGTGGGCGCGGCCAAGCAGTGGCTGCCGGACCTCAAGGCCCTGGCGCAGAAGCTTAAGGTCAACGCTGGCAGCGAAGCCGGCACCGATGTGGGCCCGGTGATTTCCAAGCGCGCCAAGGCACGTATCCTCGACCTGATCGAAAGCGGCGTGAAAGAAGGCGCCAAGCTGGAACTGGACGGCCGCGACATCCAGGTGCCGGGCTTCGAGCAAGGCAACTTTGTCGGCCCGACCCTGTTCTCGGGCGTGACCACTGACATGCAGATCTACACCCAGGAAATCTTCGGCCCGGTGCTGGTGGTGCTGGAAGTCGATACCCTCGACCAAGCCATTGCCCTGGTCAACGCCAACCCGTTCGGCAACGGCACCGGCCTGTTCACCCAGAGCGGTGCGGCGGCACGCAAGTTCCAGAGCGAAATCGACGTGGGTCAGGTGGGCATCAACATCCCGATCCCGGTGCCGGTGCCGATCTTCAGCTTCACCGGTTCCCGTGGTTCAAAGCTCGGCGACCTCGGCCCGTACGGCAAGCAAGTGGTGCAGTTCTACACCCAGACCAAAACCGTCACCAGCCGCTGGTTCGACGACGACAGCGTCAATGATGGCGTCAACACCACCATCAACCTGCGTTGATCAAGGAGACGACCATGAAGATTGCATTTATCGGCCTGGGCAACA
This sequence comes from Pseudomonas fluorescens, assembly GCF_000730425.1. Taxonomy (NCBI): domain Bacteria; kingdom Pseudomonadati; phylum Pseudomonadota; class Gammaproteobacteria; order Pseudomonadales; family Pseudomonadaceae; genus Pseudomonas; species Pseudomonas fluorescens. The sequence continues at coordinate 4,724,400 of NZ_CP008896.1, forward strand.
TGGGCGCACCCATGGCCCGCAACCTGATCAAGGCTGGCCATGCACTGAACCTGTTCGACCTGAACCAGACCGTACTCAACGAACTCGCCGCGCTGGGCGGCACCATCAGCGCCTCGCCGCGGGATGCAGCCCAGGGCGCGGAGCTGGTATTGACCATGCTGCCCGCTGCCGCCCATGTGCGTAGCGTCTGGCTGAATGAAGACGGTGTGCTCGCCGGTATCGGCAAAGGCGTGCCCGCAGTGGATTGCAGCACCATCGACCCGCAGACCGCGCGTGACGTGGCGGCTGCGGCGGCCAAGCACGGCGTGGCGATGGCCGATGCGCCTGTTTCCGGAGGCACCGGTGGGGCGCAGGCGGGGACCTTGACCTTTATGGTCGGCGCCACCGCGCAACTGTTCGCCACCCTGCAACCGGTGCTGGCGCACATGGGCCGCAACATCGTGCATTGCGGTGAAGTGGGCACCGGGCAGATCGCCAAGATCTGCAATAACCTGCTGCTGGGCATCAGCATGGTCGGCGTCAGCGAGGCCATGGCCCTGGGCGATGCACTGGGCATCGATACTCAGGTGCTGGCGGGGATCATCAACAGCTCGACCGGGCGTTGCTGGAGTTCCGATACCTACAACCCGTGGCCTGGGGTGATCGAAACCGCGCCGTCATCGCGCGGCTATACCGGTGGGTTTGGGGCTGACCTGATGCTCAAGGACCTGGGCCTGGCGACCGAGGCCGCACGCCAGGCGCACCAGCCGGTGATTCTCGGCGCCGTGGCGCAGCAGTTGTACCAATCGATGAGCCAGCGCGGGGAGGGGGGCAAGGACTTCTCGGCGATCATCAACAGCTATCGCAAGCCTCAATAGAGGATTTTCCGGGAGCCCGCGTCGGGCGGGTTCCCGGTTTTTTCGCAATCAGGCGAATACAAAGTACTTACGCACCGTCTCGACCACTTCCCACGTGCCCTTCATGCCGGGCTCCACCACAAAGATATCCCCAGCCCGCAGATGGATCGGCGCCAGGCCGTCCGGGGTGATCACGCAGTAGCCTTCCTGAAAGTGGCAATACTCCCACTTATTTGGTAGACCTTGTAACAGTGTTACTGGCATCCAGGCCCCGTATTTTCGGGCTCTCCGGGCAGTAACACTAATCGGGGGTTTCAGCGTTTTCTGATGTCTACAACGTTGTTGCTTTCGAGCCTTGAATGCAGCTCCGCATTCTGAAGCATCAAGGCGGCGTTTACGGAGGCGATCTCAGCTAACTGAGCTCGTAGCTCCTTAATCTCCGCTCGAAGCTCTGAAGCCTTCTGACGCTGCTCGCTAAGGGCCTGCCTGGTCACATCTCTCTGTTGTCTAACGTCGTTGTTCGCCAGCAACCGAATCTGCTCTGCGAGATCCGGGTAATTGTTATGAATAGTTGCGTTGCTTACCCCTGCCTCTTCAGCGACAGCTTTGATGGATATCTTCCGATCTTTCGCTATAACTTTTGGTCGGCCATTCGTGATTGCAGTAATCGCCAGGCGAATCGACCTTCTAGTCTGTTCGCCCTTGGAAAGTATTTTATCCATGTGTCATCTCCACTGGCGCCCCAAGGTCTTTGAGCACCTTCTCGCACCTTGCTACATCCCTACGGACACGCTCTAGACCTGATTCACCTATATCAGTCAGGTCAAGCAGCTCAATTTGCTGTTCATAGATGCCTTGCCAGACCGGCAACTTAGTGTCGTCGATCAGAGAGTTAACACAGTCTCCGCAACGGGTTGCTTCTAGGCCAGAGCCTCCCACACAGTTTCCAAGGTCGTTAGTGCACCAAGCAACGGAGGTTGCTCGGATGTGAACAAAATCAGCAACTGTCTTCACCATCTCCGAACGATCCTGATAGGTCTTGATTTGGGCAGCCCGGAATTTCATTACGCCATCTGCGAGGCCACCACTAAGTGGAGTAGTCTCATCAAGCATATGATCGATGATGCTTTCTTTTGCCTCGCTGTAAGCCTGCATGAGCTCGTCCAGCAGGTCAGAGTCCTTTTGCTCATTTGCGGCGTAGAGAGCGGTCATGTCCAGACTCCAGTGCTTGAAGTGTTTCTTCAAGTATCGAAGATCACCATGGGCACTCCGAACAACATATACAGCGAAAGTTCTTCGGAACTGGTGCGAGGTCAGGTTCCAGTCAAGCCCCAGGTCGGTGCAATAGCCGGTTAATAAGTTACCTAAGTTGGCGAGAGTGCTTATCTCGCCCGTGATGGTATGTTTCCCTAGGAAGATCACATCCTTGTGGCGCGATAATTGTGCGGCAATGTGGCAGTCAGCGTTCTCAGAGAATAGCTCATCTATTTTCTGTTTTAGCTCCTCGCGTAGTGGGGCCGTTATCTTGGCTGCAACTGAAATAGCTTGGTGGGTAGCCTCGGTAACAACCCACTCCGTGTCACCTTCTCCGGTTTTCTCTGAGCGCCCGCGCATCCAGTAGATGGTTTTTCCATCAGAGTCTTCCGTCGTAAAACGACAATCCTCTTTGAGAGAATGCAACTCATGGATTCTCACTCCGCTGGTAGTCAAAATTATAACTGCGCAAGCTATATACGTTTTCCTGAGTTCACCAAGAACTTCTCTTAACCCACCGTCGAAGCCCTGACTCTGCAGAAAAGGAGATGTATATAAAGTTTGGTTTCCGCGTGAGGTCAGCGTCGAAATGATCTGGCGGGATTCATCTCTCAGCTCGATAAGATACTCCGCTCGCTCCATGTGACTTACTGACTGTTGAAAAAGCACAGCTAGGATGTCATCCGGGATCACAGGCGTTTTACCCTTGAGATACCATTCAGTTCCATTTTTTCCAGATAGTGTTGATGCAGAGGAATCCGGCCAAGGATGTCGCATGGGATCAACAGTATCTTGACTCAATAAGTGAAGCTGTTCCACGCCAGTAAATCTCAGGCGCAGAGCGTCGATAGTGAGCAAGGCCTCTTTACGGCCTTTGACAAGCTTGGTGTCCAGCGTGTAGTTGGAGAACAGTAGAGGGTTGATCGCGTTAAGGCTGTCGGTGTGTTTGCTTATGTAGTTTAAAAAGCTTAACGCGTTCGTGAAAAATAGCTTAATGGTGCTCCCTCTAGGTGGTTGTCCAAAGAGGCCAAATAATGAATATTTCAAAACGCACAATTTCAGAATATGAACAAATTTGGATGGCACGGTTTTGAAGTTTAGACGTTTGAACGACTTTGTTACGCTGGTGGTAAATTGTGAATCAGGAATAATCCAAACATCATCAAAAAAGCTACTAAGTACCAACAGCTTACCACTCGGAGTGGTCGTGTAAGAAAAGATGACCTTGGAGAAGTCATTGGTTATCAGTGCCTCGCTTACTTCTAAATTGTTCCGCACGATAACTGCGTCAGCGCTATTCATTGTACTTCCTCAATTTCGATGAGGTCAGTGTTTTTGATTGGCGATCTCCATAGGAGGTGTGGCTTGCTTGCTGCCAATTCTTTCGCCCCTTGAATTTTCGCTGCGTCAAATTTAGGCGCAATATCTCTATTAATGATTCTAAGAATGTAGGAATACTCGCGATTCCATCGCTTAGCACCCAACTCAGATCTCAGAGATACCACGTGGTTGTAGAAGCTAGGGAAGGTCTGAAGTAAGCAGCCGTTTTTAACGGCCTCGCTGTCTGAGGTTCAAAAAACACCGACTTAATCGAAAATCAGACCTTTCCTCCTGTCAGTTCACTGTTTTTTGCGGAATAGCACCTTTTCAGGGCTCATTGTCCACATCACAGGCGCACCTCGCCTGCATTCAACAGTCGTTTTCGCATCATCCACAGGTTCGATAAGGCAAACAGTGTGGTCTGCTGCGCGGTGTTTTTCACCAAGCCTCGGAAGCGGACTTTCGTATAACCAAACTGGCGCTTGATCACCCTGAATGGATGCTCAACCTTGGCCCGGACTTGAGCTTTCGCGTATTCGATTTTGCGGCGCATGCGACCGATCAGGCTCTTTTTTGCATGCTTCTTATAGCTGCTGGGGCGCGCTGCGATCGACCAGATCATCTGGCGATGTTGATGCTCCGCACGCTTCTCCACGCCGGTGTAACCGGCATCGCCAGAGACGTAAGTTTCCTCGCCATGCAGCAACTGATCGACCTGAGTCACGTCCGCCACATTCGCCGCCGTGCCCACCACGCTATGTACCAGACCGGATTCAACATCGACACCGATGTGCGATTTCATCCCGAAATAGTACTGATTTCCTTTCTTTGTCTGGTGCATTTCGGGGTCGCGTTTACCGTCCTTGTTCTTGGTCGAACTGGGCGCATGAATGATCGTCGCATCGACCACAGTTCCCTGACGCAGCAGCAAACCTCGGTCGCCCAAATAGCCGTTGATGACCTGCAAAATCCCACCGGCCAGCTCATGTTTTTCCAACAGCCGGCGGAAGTTGAGGATCGTGGTTTCATCCGGAATCCGATCCAAATGCAGCCCGGCAAACTGGCGCAGAATCGTGGTTTCGTAGAGGGACTCTTCCATCGCCGGATCGCTGTAGCCGAACCAGTTTTGCATCAGATGAACCCGCAGCATGGCCATCAACGGATACGCCGGACGACCGCCTTCACCCTTCGGATAATGCGGCTCGATCAACGCAATCAGGCCTTTCCAGGGCACGACCTGATCCATCTCAATCAGGAAACGCTCACGGCGGGTCTGCTTACGTTTGCCTGCGTACTCGGCATCAGCGAAAGACATTTGCTTCATCGGGGCTCAACCGTTCAGTTCGTGGGACAGCCGTATCTCACCAGATTTGGAAGTCTTTTTCAGAGTTTCCTTAACTGACGCTGGTTTGCGCTCAAAGAAGAAAGCCAAACCATATCGCTTTGAGTCAATCGTTGCTCGGCGAGAATTACATTGAAATCTCGCAAGCCAGACGTTAGCCAGCGCAGACCCATTTGTATCATCGATGCATTGATCTTAACCCGCATGTCTTTGCCCTTACTTCAAACGCTGTAGTGAACGCCAAATGCTGAGCACATTACTCGCATACTGGCGTGCGTCAAGTTCCCGCCTAGGGTTTCGAGTATGGTACCCGCCAATAGCAAGTTGCATATCGACAGGGTATTGCGCAATCGACTCGCAAAGTATCTGGGCACCAATTCGGATGTTTACTTCAGGGTCAAGAAGAAGCTCTGGGCGCGCTACTCGATTACCATTCCAACGGTAATTTATTTGCATAATCCCTATATCGGTCAGAATGTCTTCGGCAATATACTTGCCGAGTACAACCTTGGCATCCATATAGGTATTAGGGTACAGGGCACCACTAGGCGCGTTCCGAAGCGCAAATGGGTGTGGTGCAACCATCCCTTTTCCGGCGGAAGTTTTAGATTCATTCAGGGCCAGTGAATATAGAAGCAGTGGGTCCGGCTTGCATGCGGAGGCCTTTGAGGCTCGCTCCCACATTGTCCCTTTTAATGAAAACCCATTAGCGCTTGCTGAATTAAATATAGCAATGCATGCATAGACAGCAATAAAGGAGCTGGCGCGGATATTAAACATTAGCCCCCCTTATCCAGTTAGCAACTGGGCGAGACGTTGGCTCATTACTAATTGGTTCTTTTCTGCCCTCAGAGACATTATTATTCTGCTGAGTATCAGCCTGCTTGCTTTTAGTATCTTCGGTCGCGCTAATCATACTTAGATACAGTGCTGCCATTGCAACAAGCCTTTTGCCCCGATAATCGGGGTCAATAGTTTCAAGATGCGCGTGCAATTCTTGTGTCGCTGGCGTGACTCGACATTGTAGTCTCATCGTTTTATCCACATTCCCTCCTCAGCGCTTCCCTGCGCAGCCGTTTAATTAAGAGCGTGCTATATGCCAGAAACCTTCGGCATTGCTTTTTACACTATTAACGGGCTTAACTACCAACGCATCGGGGAATTCTTTTCTAGCATATGGCTCATACAATGAGGCTCCCCCACCGCCGAGAATCACACAGTCGATAGCGCGCCCCTTCAGGAATCGAAGTCCTTGTTTGATCTCAGTGAAGACGGATGGGATAACACGTTCGGCAGCACGCTCGAGATATTCAGATAGTTCAACTTTGCGGCCATAAATCAAAATGTAAGACTTACCCGACTGAAGCGCATGTTCGATCTTTTCTACACCAGGAATACCGCCATGATCCTTCGCAATTTCTTCGTTGCATGCTTCAAGTACAACAGACATAGCTTTGAGGCTGCTGCTGCTGGAGTTTACTACTAGCTCGCGATGGTCAAATACCACCCAATCAACACTGAAAAACCCCGGATCAATAATGATTGAAACTGACTCCTCAATAACTTCCGAAGCATCTGAGTTGCAGTAAATCTCCGTCAGAGTCCCGATAGGCTGAGCAACAACCTCTACTTGCTTAACCGTAACCTCTCGCTTGGGCGTAATCCGATGCGTCCCGGTCATACGCTTCATCAGGGCTTCTACATAGGGCTTATCGCGAGCCTGCGAGACAGGAAGGCCAGTTACTAAGCAGTCAATCACGTCTTTATCACCGGCCGCATGAAGCAGAGCCCCCTTAAATAGGGCCTCATAGGCGTGCGAGGAAGTGTAGTCCTCGTGCAGCTCTCGTCCATCCTGAACTCGGCCGGGCGCGGCAAATGCCACCCAGGGCGCGCCATCAACTTCAACGATTACTTCACCGGGGCGTAACCCAGAATCCCCAGGCAGAACGCTCAAGGGAGCGGCCTGCGAGGGACGAATAATCGACTCCGGTTGCCCATCGCCACTGCCAAAAACGCAAATGACGTTGCTGTAACCAATATCCAGACCTAAGGCGTTACCCATTCGTATGCCGCTCCCAGCAAAAAAATGACAAAAGAAGTGCGTCAGATGACGACGCGCATGACCCCGCAGCACATGAAACCCCATATCCAAAGAATCCCAAGCGCTATATCTGCATCACCCGGTCACCAGATGACGACACACCGTAATAATCAGCCTTCCTGAAAGCTTTGGGCTTCGTTTTCAGGACGTTTTAGCGTCTGAAAACGATCCGCGCCTTCTCTGTCGACCCGCAAAATGCTCCCATCCACAAAGGAGCAACACATGAACTCACCCTCTGAAGCACCCAAGCACCCAAGCACCCAGCAGTAGCTGAAATTGATCGGATGTATGCAGTTCTCGTTGAGCGTGCGGAGGATTTGCGGGAAGCCTTTTTCAAGACAGCATTGGATCTTCATGCGGGCAAGCCTGGGCATATCCCCATTGGCATCAATGTCAAGCAGTCGAGCCCCAATGCTTACTCGTTTAACTGGGTGAAAATTGAGCTAATCAAGGGCGACGGGAAGAACGGCAGTCAGAAGATCACTACCCTAGATAAGGGACGGGGTAGCAATTACCCGCTGAATGGCTTCAACTTTGTGAAAGGCAGCTTGAACCCTATCGTGCGTGGTTATGAGCTACAGCTTCGGGAGATACGGGTAGCCGGTTCAATGCTCCAGAAGATCCGCAGATCGCTGATCGCAGCAGCGACGAGGGTAGCGTCAGTTGAGCAAAGGGTGGCCATTCTCGCGGAGGACCGGCGCTAAGTAGTGCTGTATTACGGTAGTCAGGCTGCGACATCTCTTCACGACACCCCTTCACAACGCCGATTTCCCATGACGACACCTCTTCACGTATACGGGCTACCGAACCAGGACGTGGCAAAACCCACAAGCCGCGTGCCATGCGGCTTTCAGCCACGACACCTCTTCACGACACCTCTTCACAACGCCAATTTCCCATGACGACACTCCATGACGACACCCCTTCACGCTCGATATGCCTGAAAGCCGCATGGAGCGGGCTTAAAGCCAAAAACGCGGATTGACCGCGTGAAAGGCTGCTCTCTATGGGAAGTTACACCTCAGACTTCCATAAATAAAAGATGGGGAGTGGGGCTCAAAACTTTAAACCTGTGTCGCGAAGCGGGGGAAGGCGGTGTATCGGAAGTGAGAAAACGCCTGCGGACGGGAGAGGGCAGCTAGCGGATTCGGAGCGCACTAAATCCTTGGGATTGATTGCGATGGTGGGAGCATTGGCACAACGCAAATTTGCGGGCTGGAGTAAGCAGCCAGGATTGAGAGGGAGTAAATCTCATGCACGGGAGCGAACAACTGGAACTACTGCTTGGATCAATCGGCGCATTGAGTGCCGGGTTAGCAACCGCCTGGCTGACCTGCTACGGATCGAGGTATGTACTCAGCGATGCGAAAACCGACTGCGCGAAACTGCGGGCGGCGATGAAAGCCTTGGCTGGCAAATATGCGAGCGTAAGGGGAGGGCCAAGCGAATGATCTTCGCGAACCTGCCATACCTCGGAGCATGGACATCAGCGATCCACGGGATGATTTTTCCTGGCATGTGCATTACCGGCATCGCTTGCTGCGTAAGCTTGTCGATCAAGTCAGCATTGGTTGTCACCAGCGTGATATCGAACATAAAGAGCCGGCGAAACACGGCAATGAACAGGCGGTGACATTTGGAGTTTAGAAAAAGAGATGACGGTAGGTTATTCCCGCCGGTGCTACCAAACGGCGATTTCATAGGCGTTGCCCATGGGAGCCAACTCCGGCAGGTTCTTTTTTCAGTGCGAGAAGACGGCCTGTACGGGGAGGGTGTATTTCTCCTATGGCACGAGATAGCCGGCGTATCCATCACTGACGCCAAAGGATTCCAGATTCGGAGCGGAAAATATGCCAGCGGCGGAATTGGATTTAACGCAGGGGCATCTGCGCTGCTCGATCTGACTGGGGAAATCGTTACCCGGATAGACGGATACACTGTCGACTACTGCCTGATGAATCGCATCAGCTACGAGTCAAAACGAAAGGTGTTACCCAGTCATTAGTAGTGAGGCGACAGCCCAGCAAGACGACTGGGCCATCAACCGTGTTAGAAGTGAAGCGACTTACTTCCATAAAATAAACTTTGGTGGATCTTGTAGAGGTCAACCTGTGTCGCGTAGCGGATAGCCCTGACGGCCGAAAATAGATGAAATGACGAGGCAGGCATGAGCAAGCTAAAGGGGATACGTCTGTACGGATCAAGTGGCGATCAAGCTGTATACCAATTCTGTATTCCCGGCGAACCGAGTTGGATACGGCAGATGTTTGTTGAGCTAGAAAGGCGCGTCCCTGGAAGTCATGACCTGCTGATTGTGCTGCTTAATGTACAGAAGTGTCGAGAAATGAGGGGGCTTGGCTCTGAGGCAGTATTCCGTCTGCTTAAAGATGCGGAGGAAGAACTTAACGCTGGAGATCGCAATTTTCTGTTGAGAACGTTTTACATTGGTTTTCTCACAGAACTAAAAATCCTGTTTGATCGTTTGAACACGATGCGAGTTGATGAGCGGGACAAGGTTCTTGATGGCATGCGTCCATACTACAGATCTACAGGGAGCTATATGGAAACCTCATTCGATGAGCTTGAGCGAATCTTACTTATGGGAAATCAAAATATTGAAAGTTATTGGTCTGCCGTGAAACGCGATCTATGAAATGTGTCGCGAAGCGGATGAATGCAGGCCGTTACGGTGACCTACAAAAATACGGAATAGATGTTTTATGTATGGAGTTAATGAGTTGATCGGGGCCAGCGTTAGTTTTTCTTTCGATGGCTACAACCTACCTGGTGACATGGGGTCGTCTGAGGAAATATTAGAGGTCCTGCATGCGGACATTCCTGGAGTCAGGATCTCCTAAATGCAATCTTGCTGACTCAAGAGTGTGCAGAGTTGCGTGAGCGAAGTTCTATGGTGATGGCGGTATTGCTTAGTGAATACGAGCCAACACTCGGGCACGCTGATGCGTTGCGAGCAAGAACTTTTTTTGCCGCGGCTATCACAGAGCTGAAGATGGTTCTTGATGAAATTAAAGATTATCCGCAAGCAGAGCAGGAAAAAGTATTGTCGCGTTTGGGTGATTATTTAGGTGAAGGCGTCAAAAAGTTGGACACCTCGTTTGAAGGTATGGAACATGTATATTTGCTGAGCAACCCGAATACGGGGAGATATTGGTTGTCGGTGAATCGATAAAAAAACATGCGTCTTTGTATTGGAGATAGTTGAATGCATTCAAGTGCGAGCTGTAAAAATCGAATGCTGTGCTGGAATCCAGGAACTGACCAGGTAGTTTTAGTACCATGGCCAGATTTAAACGGACTGAGCGATAGTTACAGGATGAGCGCTCTGGCTTGTTATCCTCATGTACAGCAAATGAGTGATGAGCAAAGGAAGGCACTGGTCTTTATCGAAGGGATGACGCTAATTATTCGTGAAGGTTGCTCACCCGCAGCGGTGCACCAAGCACTCTGGGGGCTAAGTGAGTACCGTAGTGGCTGTCCAGAAGACATGCCCAGTGCAGAAGCTTCGGTGATTCCTTTCAAAAACTAGATCTGAGAAATACGAATACTGTCTTCTTGCCCAGTGCTTTCTCCATCATATTTACCCCCTGAAAATGGGGGTAAGTCTGTGGATAAAGCCCTGCCGCAGCTGACGGGGAACGCTCCCCCGGCGATGCTCAAATTTCAATCAGCAGGGCGAAATCCGGCATCACACTTGACGTTCGCAATCGAGACAGAGATATTCCCCTCGGCACACTGGTAGGTGCCTGCCGTCCACATTGGCAAAGCGAAAGCTCTACCGACAAACCATACGCATCGCGGATCACCCTAGTTGCGCTACTCTACGATTTGGTATCAGCCAATAATGTATTGGATTCGAATCGTCTGGAGCTTTGCAAAACATGGATGCTCAAGCCAGTGAGAAACTTCTCGACCTGATCAACAGCCCGGGCGAGACTCTAGTACCCTATCGCGAAGGTTGTACCTTCTTCCCTCCACTTGAATTCGTCTTCGATGTGCTCGGCATGCCTGAGTTGCCCAAGCAATGCTATGAGCAAAATCATCAGCCTGGCTGGTTGACCTGGAAGACCTTCAGCAAATGGATGAGCAAGCCGCCTGCTGCCATGCAGTTGCGGCCAAGCCAGATCCTAAAACTCACTAAAACACTCGCGACCAACCCTAGTTCCCATGGGCTGCTACATGACTCGTTGCGGAAGGATGCCCTCTGGAAGCCTTACGCCCAATGGATTGTCCTTGTTCACCGCACTTTCCAGAGTGAAGTTTGCAGCGCTTACTGGGCGGGCTTGCTAGAAACGGAATGGCAATTGATGTGCAAAATTCTCCCAGCGATGCCTACTAACCGGGCCAGATTGGAAGCTCTGGCCAATAGCTCGCTGATGCACACGTTGGGTGCTCCAGGCTCCCCCGAGCGTATGCTGCAACTGCTGGCTTGTGAGTCCGATGCTGACAAGGTGGTGGCGGGCTCTGACTTCATCAATTATCGGCTAGCGGACCTGGCTAGTTTCCTGCTTCGCTTCGCCGCCTGGCACATAGTGGACAGCAGTTTGGCCCAATGGGTGCTTACGATTCGGGCGGGGAAACAGAACGAAATGTTGTTCGCGGATCTGCTTCCTGTGAGGCAGAAAGCGGGAGGCTGGACGAATGCAGTTGAGTTCTGCCTGAAATATTTCGCTGTGCTGTGCCGTTGCCCAGCCGACGATACCCTTTCATCTTCCTTGGGTCGGATCTGGGCCGAGCACGACTACGATCAAAATGAATTCCCGGAGATTGCTTCCCGGCAACACACGCTGCGTGATTGGCTCTCTGGCGAGAAAGGGCGACCCAAGCGCAACAGCGTGCTGTCGTTCGCCACGGCGGTCGCACACAAGGCGACTGTTTTACGCGGTCTAACTGCAAGCGAGGCCCAGGCTGAGGTCACAGGCTTGGTTTACTGCTTTCATTTCGCTGAGACCAGTCGGTATATGCTGGGTGAAATGCAAAAGAGACGTTTCTCAGAGTCGCTAATCGAGGCGGTTTTTTTTTCCTATGTAGAGGAGTACCGCAAGGCTCGAAATTTACTAGGCCAGCCCCTGGTCTGATCGGGAAGAGTCGAGTTGATGTCGACCCTTCCCGTTGCACATCAGTCTGCTATTTGGTCTTCCCAGTCCACCGGGCGCTCATCTTCGCCACGGGAACTCCAGTAGGCGTCGCTAGTAGGATTCAGTTGGTTGGAGCGGTTGTCATCGTCATGCTTTGCCATGGGTATTTCCTCTTGAGTGAAAGGCGATGCTTTGGTAAGCGAGGCCATCATGAGTCAGGTGATGGAAATACCAGAGGAATTGGCTGGGAAGAAAGTAACGACCTCAGCCGCTCTCAAATGCTGCTTAATGGCACAGACTCGGCCCGCCGACTGCGAAAAGTTTTAGTCGGTATCTCGACTACCTGCGACCGCCTAACCAAATCCTCATGGCCGCTAGGTGCTGCCAGCTCAACTGGTACCGGCGGTGAGATGCTGTGACGTTTGGCCGACCTGGCATACACTGGGTAGCTAAGCCCTGCCACTGGCGCTACTGGTGGTGGCGTTCGTAGACGTGCATCCCATTGAGAACAATGCGTGAGCGATTCGGTTCTTTACATCCCGCTGCTGGCTTCCCAGGCCAATTCCTTGGTTGATCCGAGTACTTCTGCTCGCGTCCTGTTGGGGCAGTGGGACGTCCCCCAAGTGGCTTCGGTGGCAGTCCTCCAGAATTTGCCGGCTCTGGACGGTAAACCGAAAAGCGAAATGCTCGTAGAGAAAGCCCTGGCCGAGTTGATTTCGATTGGAACAGAGCTGAGCCACACGCATCCACCAGGTACTTTTTCTAATCTGATCGCAGGCAAATTTAAGCCAGAGTTGTTTGAGCGCGGGCTGGCGCTCATGCCTCGACTGCGTGTTCGCTTCCTTGATGAGGAGACGTTGGACGCAAAACAATTCCTCAACGGTGGGATCTGGGACTTCAATTTCCGTGCTGCGCACGCCCAGAAGCTCAACCCGCTCAAGCATTCGTTCGAGACGTCATCGGGAAAAACAATTTCTCTGTCGAATCAGCAGAGCCGTACATTCCGCATTATTCATGCCGAACCCGATGAGAGCATTCATATCCAGGGCCTCGCTGGTACCGGTAAGACCCATATGATCGAACGCTTAGTGGACTCGCTTTCCTCAAGCCGACCACTCGTGCTGGCTTTCACCGCGGTCCAGCTCCAGGCATTGATGCAACGAATCGGAGCCGCGAACGTGAGAGGAATGACGTTCGGAGATCTCGCCAACTATGTGCTCGAGCGAGGTGTCGGCTATTACCGACCAGGTAAGCGGGCATCTGCTCGGCACCAGGTTACCCCGGAAGACATTGCGTCACGGTTGGGTTTCGGATGGATCAGTAGGCTCAGCCCAGCTCAAGTAGCCACGGCCTGCGCAAGAATGGTGGCCGCATTTTGCAACAGCATTGATTTTGCGTTAGCCGAGCAGCACATCCCAAAGGGGCTTGCTCTTGATGCCGTAGATCGATTGGTGCTGGTGGGGTATGCGCAAAAATTGTGGGAGCAGACCATAGAGCCGACCGATCCGCGCCTTCAGCTCCCGCTTCGTGGGTATCACCGAATTAAGCACATGACCCTGCTTCATGAGGCAGTGATAGGCCTAGAATTCACCCACATTATTGTCGACGAAGCGCACGACCTTAGCTGGCCACTCTCGGTATTTCTCGACCGCTGTACTCAGCCCGTGATTACATTGGGTGATGCATGCCAGCGCCTTGATGGGAGCTACCACCAGCGTGCTAGCACCCTCCGCAAGCACGAGATCACACACTCCATTCGCGCCGGCCGGCAAATCGAGGGAGTCATAAACCCCCTCATCGACAAACACCCGATCCTGAAATTGGCCTCGATCGAGGGCAACAACGGTATCGAGACGAAGATTGTTTACTACGACAAGCCAGAGGTTCCCACTGGGGCTGTGACAATTCTCGTAGATTCCGAGTGGGGATTATTCGAGTGGTTTCAGCGCCTGGCCATCGCTGGCGCGCGTTTCAGTTTGCTACCGGGTGCAGTCAACACCTTCCGCCGGTTCATTCTCGACTGCATAGGCCTGTTCCATGATCAAGAACGGCCAAAGCATAGCGCGCTCTTCAAATACACCCACTGGGATGATCTCCGGGCGGACATGGGCAGCAAAAATAGTAGCTTTCAGCGCATCGACCGGATGCTCAGCAAAGGCTATAGCTCATATGAGTTCGAGGCATCGTTACTCAACCTCGATGTGTCAGGTACAGCCCTGCTTCAGCTTGGCCGGGTCATGGACGCACGCAATTCCGAAATCGACGCAGTGATGCTCGCTCCAGACTTGCTCAGTCAAGTAGGGCCTGGCGACCGAATTGCAGCGAGCAGGGCTTTTGCAGCCCTTTACACGGGTGGATCGAGAGCTCGTCACAAGCTCATCGTTCCTGGTTATCTCCGGGACTGGGCGTCTGATATGTCCACGGCAGCGAAAGCTCAGATAACCTCATCTTCATGATGGTGGGCTCCATCAAAACAGTGCTGTCTCGAAGGCAGCGGCCAACAGCAATTGAATGGCGTTGCCGCAACGTCCTCCTTGGCTAGAGAGAAAAGATCACCCTGATAATCTGCATAGCATAGTGCGGCATGGAGCGCAGGCAGCGTGTCGGCGAAGCGTGTCACGCTGGTCCCGTCGAAGGAATTTGCACTGGCGGCAGCGCACATTCCGATCCGTCGAGCGCTGTTTACCCGGCCAACGTGGTAGTAGCAGTTGCGGCGACGAGAAAGGACACCCCATGCAGCCATGGTTTGCAGCTTCCAAGGGGTGCTCCCTCCGAGAAATATCCCTACGGATGGGCTCAGGAACTCACGCACATCGTCTGGCTCCATTCCATCCTGCACAGCAATGAGCAACCTTCGAGGAAATCCCTTCAGCCGATCCAGCCAGCGCAGGCTGAAATCCAGAGACTCTATCCCACCTGCCACGATGTCAGGTAGGACAACCCAGTCAGCGTCTTCGCCAAGAAGATCCACGGCACGGCCGAAAGCACGCTCATCGAACTGCGTGCCCTGCTGGTAAGCGCTCCACGCTCCGTTGTCCAAAGCGTAATGCTCGAACCCCTCAGTGCGCAGAACCCCGGCCGCAGAAACGAGTAAGCGCCAACCCGCCCCGCGCATTGCTGCGAGGTTGCGGCGTGTGCCGGTTCGGCTTGCATACGAGACCATCGGCGGGGGGATGTAGCCAAGCCGCTCCTCAATATCCAACTCCATGTCGGCTGACCCGTCCATACAGTAGTAATCGGCATATGCTGCTAGCGCTTGGGCGTTGCCTTGACGATGGCCATCGCGGTAAGCCTGAAGCCAAGCGGGGAGGCGGTTGAGTTCCATGCTGGTGGTTCCTGGTAGGAGGTGGCCACCGTCTCATCTCCTACCGAAATCCCAACGCTTCAAGGTGTGATGTCTGATTAGGCAGCACACAAACACGCCGAACGTAAAATCCCCGGCGAAGCTGCGATTACCAGAACCCGGGAAAGCGAGCGTTAGCTCGACACCAGGTCACTCCGGACGATATCGCCTCACGGCTAGGTTTCGGACCAGTCAGTTGGCTCAGCCCGGGGCGGTTAGCGAACACCTGTGCAAATATGGTGGCCTACCTTTGTGCCAGCAACGATCCAGTGGTCACAGAAGAGCGTGTCCCGAAGGGATTTGTGCTCAAAGCGGTAGATAGTGCCGTGCTGGTTGTGTACGCCCAGCGATTGTGGGATCAAACCATCAAACCGCCTAGGCCGAGCCTTCAGATCCCTCTTCGCAGGTACGTTCTCGGCAGCGAAAGCACAGCCGTTGTGTTCCCCGTAACGCACCGCCGGCAATAGAGTTCGAGTGGATGTTTTCCGACTGGTTTCCGTCCTGAAATCGGCCTTGCGTTCGAAGGGTGAATGAAATAATCGCTCAAACCCCGCGATTAAATGGCCCTCAAATGAACGAAATCTCAAAAGCTTTGCTAGCGATGTCAATAGCGCCACTGCCTTTGGTAGCATCGCTCACCCCCTGGACCGGGGAACCGATTGGTTACGGAACTTGGTTCTTTGCTGGCGCGATCACCCTTGGCGCGGGGGGAGGGGCATGGTTACTGGAACGGTCGTGGCAAAAAATGATAGCGAATCGCATCGTCATCGACATCAAGCCCAACCAGGTGATCGTTGACGGGGTGATACTCAACTGCGAATTTTCCTCACTCATTCGACTTTTCAAGAGTCGCGTGGCGTTGGCCGAGATGCTCGGGATCATCGTGAATGAAGCGATGTTCAAGCGAGGACAAAGCGTCGGCATTCGTAAATCTGCACATATCAAGATCTGGCCTGGGAGCCTGCAGGTATCTGACTTCGAATTGGAGTCGCTGTCCGAAGCAATTGCGGCAGAGTTCATCTCGCCGGTGTTCGAAGTCATAGACCGGCATATCGAGTTTCCGAGTCGCGATCTGCCATGTACCGCGCCAGCTACTCGCTGAAGAAAATCTCCCAAAACTTGATATCGGACTCGAACCATGGCCATCGACGAAAAAATTCAAGCAGTTCTCAACAACCCTGCTACCAGTGACTGGCTGAAAAGCTGTTTGGAGAAAGCGCTGCTCCGCGATTGCGTGGATGCGGCCAATGACGCCGAAATACTGCATGATCTGCTGGCAGCCCGTTGTGATGAAGCTTTGCGGGCGCTCTGACTGTAACTGCCTCTTGGACCGAATTTATCCTGAGCCAAAGTCAAAGAAAGCATCCCCCCGTCTGGAAAGTGGTTGAAGGCGGGCTGGTCTTCAAAGCCCACTGCGCGTCCTGGTGGGGTACCTCTAACGATTGTGCATCCGGTCGGCGAAGATTGACGGCGCGTTGAGTACGCAGTTAACTGTGTATCCATACAGTTATTTCTTCAGGCCAGGTTTATGAGCGTGACCCTTCTTGGTCCCATTGCGAGCGGTGGTAAATCGCTACCGCTGTATTCGTGTCAGGTATCTGCTGGCTTTCCGTCGCCGGCAGCGGACCATCTTGAAAAGCTGATATCTCTGGACGAGCTGTTTGATATCAGGGCACCGCATGTGTACCTAGCCAAGATCCTGGGCGACAGCATGCAAGGCGCGGGCATTTTCAGCGGTGATCTGGTGATCGTTGATCGAAGTAAAACGGCGCGACATGGCGATATCGTCATTGCGGCGCTCAACACCGAGTGCGTGTGCAAACGTCTGCACAAGCGAGATGGCCAAGTGGTGTTGATGGCCGAAAACCCCAAATTTCCGCCTAGATATGTGATGGAGGGCGACGAACTGGTGATATGGGGTGTGGTTAACTACAGCGTTCGCGATCATGAGCGTTAATACTGCCGTCGATCCAGCCTTGCCGATTTTTGCGCTGGCTGACTGCAACAGCTTCTACGCCAGTTGTGAGCGTGTTTTTCGGCCGGATCTGGCCAGCACGCCGATTGTCGTGCTGAGCAATAATGATGGCTGTGTTATTGCCCGTAGCTACGATGCCAAGCCCTTCGTCAAAATGGGCGCACCCTATTTCCAGATCAAGGACACCTTGCGCCGGCACGGAATCGTGGCTTTCAGCAGCAATTACGCGTTGTACGGTCAGTTGTCCGAAAGAGTCATGACCATAATAGAATCAATGGTTTGCGACTCAGAAATTTATAGTATCGATGAAATATTTTGTACGTTGACCGGCATGCCCGGCGACCTCACCGAATTCGGCCGAAAGATCCGTGCCAAAGTCCTAAAACACACCGGTATCCCGGTGGGTGTGGGCATTGCCCATACTAAAACACTGGCCAAACTGGCCAATCACACCGCAAAACGGCTGCAATCGCAGACTGGCGGGGTGGTGGACCTGTGCGATCCTTTCAAACGCGACTGGGTATTGCGTAACACCGCCGTTGAAGAGGTGTGGGGCATTGGTCGACGCATGTCGGCACACATGCAGGCCTTGGGCATTCGCACAGCAATGGACTTGGCCACGGCGGACCCGGTCCTGCTCGGCCGTAAATTCAGCGTCGTCCTTGAGAAAACCATACGCGAGCTTGCCGGCACTTCTTGTCTGGCGCTGGAAGACGCAGCTCCGTCCAAACAGGAGATCTGTTGCAGCAGAATGTTTGGTGTGCGATTGGAGACGATCGAGCCGATTAAGGAAGCGGTGGCCACCTACGTGCAACGGGCTTCGGAGAAGCTGCGAGCTCAGCATTCTCTGTGCAAAAAGATCCGCGTGAGTATTCGAACCGGCATGTTCAACCCGGACGAAGCGCGTTACGCCAACGGCGTTCTTGTGGAGCTTCCCTATCCCACCAATGACGTGCGCCTGATCACCAAGGCAGCGACACAGGCAGTAGAACGCCTGTTCCGCCCCGGGTTTCGATACAGCAAGGCCGAAGTTTTGCTCATGGATCTGCGTCAACCTGGTGAATTCACAGATGATCTCTTTGCGCATACGCAACCAGCCGCGGCGGATAAGGTGATGAATGTCCTCGATGAGATCAATAACCGGTGGGGGCGGGGTACGCTGCGCGCCGCAGCAGTGCCGGCAGCGCCGGCCTGGGCGATGCGGCGTGAGTTGATGAGCCAGAGCTACACCACGAGGCTTGACCAGTTATGGACGGTGAACGCCAATTGAGGCGTAAATAATCTGAGGGAGTTTTTACATGTGCAGTCATTATGAAGCGCCGACGCCGCGGCTGCTCGCCCACACATTCGGCATCGATCCCTATGAGCAGGGCAAGTTGGACCTATGGCCAGGCTACATCGGGCCTTTCGTCCGCCGCGCGGAACAGGTTGATCACGATGGAGCGGTGCAGATGCCGGTAGAGGCGCTGTCCGGTTCATTTGGATTGATACCGTCCTGGAGCAAGGACACCAAAATTGCGCGGCGTACTTACAACGCCAGGTCTGAAACCGTCGCGGAAAAACCGTCTTTTCGCAGTGCCTGGCGTCTGGCCCAGCACTGCATTATTCCCGCAGCAGCCATCTATGAGCCTGACTGGCGATCAGGAAAGGCAATAGCCACGCGGATTGCGCGGACAGATGGCGAGTTGATGGGCATCGCGGGTCTATGGGAGCAATGGCGCGATCCCGGCACCGGGGAGATCTTGCACAGCTACACCATGTTGACCATCAACGCGGACGATCACCCATTCATGCGCAACTACCACAAACCCCAGGATGAAAAACGTATGGTCGTCATACTGCCCCGGGGGCTATACAGCGACTGGTTGAAAGCTCCAGCCTGCGAGAGCATGGAATTCATGCGGCAGTACCCAGCAGATCGGATGGCCGTGGCTGTGTGATTTTCTGTGATTTATCAGTGTCGACCAGAAGCCTGAGCATCGGCACCACCCATGTACAAAAAAAGTGGCACTTCGCTGAAGGCGGATCGAAATATCAGTTGTCAAAATACACAACTGGAGTATTCTTGATCCTAAATGTTAGGAAAGCCCATGGACGTATTGCTCAAGCAGCGGTTTCAAGATGCCGCGAATCGCTACCCGAACGATCGGAGCGGGCTTCAACGATGTTACAGATTGCTGACGGAGGCAGAGCCAAAGAGCTACACGGATCTGGAAAAAATATTCGGTCACACTATCGATCTCTTCAAATACCGCGCTGATGACTGTTGGGTAGTAATTGATATTGGTGGGAACAATTTGAGGCTGATTGCAGGCGTTAACTACGCCAGGCAAAAGCTTTATGTGAAGCACATTTACACCCATGCTGACTACGACACGGCTACAGAGTGGTATGCCAGCAACAAACGAGGAATCAAACCATGATCACTGTTCTAGAGAATTCGCAGACCGTGCGCGCCGCGCTCGAAGATCTCCAAATGCTTCTCGAGCAGCTGAGCGGCCAGTTCGTCAATGGCATTAATGACGCCGCGGACTACGCACGCGCCTCGGTCTTGCTTGATGAGCTGACCGACGGGCATGACCTCAACAAGTATGAGGAAAAGATTCTGGTCGAGCTCGAGGACGCTATTCTCGCTTACGAGCAAGACGGTGAGCAGTTCAAGGCCTTCAACGAATCTTTCACAGCCAAAACCACGCCGGTGCAGCTGCTTAAAGATTTGATGGAAACACTGCAGCTCACAGGTTCAGATCTACCGGAAATTGGCGATAAGGCAGCTGTATCAAAGGTGCTCAACGGCAGATTACCGATCAGCCATAGAATGGCGTTCGCTCTAGCTGAGAGATTTAGCATGGACCCGAAAGCATTCGCCCCAACACCTGGTAAGGCTACTGTAGATGCCGCCTTAGCGATGTCTGAATCGCCCCGGGTTTCCTAGACACTCTCCAGGCTCGCTGCGTAACGCTTTTCAAACTCTACCGGTGACAGCTGATTGTTGAAACTGTGGCGTCGTTTTGGGTTGTAAAACATCTCGATGTAATCGAACACATCATCCCGAGCATCCTGGCGTGTAGTGTAGATTTTACGCTTGATCCGCTCCCGCTTTAGCAGCTGGAAAAAGCTCTCCGCTACAGCGTTGTCGTGGCAGTTACCTCGACGACTCATGCTGGCTACCAGGTTGTTAGCTTTCAAGAAGCTTCGCCAGTCTGAGCTGCTGTACTGACTGCCTTGATCCGAGTGGATCATCACCTCTTGCTTCGGCTTACGTCTCCAAACCGCCATCAGCAGTGCATCAATGGCTACGTCGCTGGTCATCTGCGACTTCATTGACCAACCAATGATCTGGCGTGAAAACAGATCGAGCACCACGGCCAAATACAGCCAGCCTTCATATGTTCGGATGTAGGTAATGTCTGTGACCCAGACTTTGTTGGGTTCTCTGACATCGAATTGGCGCTTCAGTAAGTTCGGTGAGGCAACGGCTGGTTTACCGCCATATTTTCCCGGCCTCCGTCGATACCCAGTCTGAGAACGTAAACCTTCAAGGCGCATCAACCTAGCTACCCGGTGACGGCCACAGCTCTCACCAACCTCTCGCAGGTCATCATGGATCTTGCGATAGCCATAAACACCACCGCTTTCCAACCAGGAGTGTTTGATCAGTCCAAGCAGTCGCTGATCGTCCTTGGCTCGCGCAGATTTTGGTTCTGATAGCCACGCGTAGTAGCCGCTGGGATGAACCTTGAGCGTCAGGCAAAGCCGTCGAATCGCGTAATGACCCGCTTGCTGCTTAATAAAGGCGTACTTCAGCCGCACTCCTTGGCAAAGTACGCGGCGGCCTTTTTTAAGATGTCTCGCTCCTCCGTCACCCGTTTCAGCTCGGCCCGTAGACGACGAACCTCAGCGCTCTGATCATCCTCCTCAACGCGCTGTTCCTGGGGCTTGGTGTAGCGCTTAACCCAGGCATAGAGGCTGTGCACGGACACACCCAATCGTGCAGCCACCTCCGAGACAGGAAGCTTCTTTTCGGTCACTTGTTTGACCGCCTGGATTTTGAATTCTTCGGGATATCGCTGGTTGCTCATGGCACCTCCTAATGGGCCTCATTTTAAGGCTTGGAGGTGTCTACGAAACTAGGGGCGATTCACTTTTGCTGGAAGCATGCCCTTCGAAGCGGCTGATCGATTGGAGCGAAAGGGCTGATCTTGCTCCAATGACCCATTGGCGGGGTGTGAGCATATTTTCTATAGCTGCACCTCGACATGTGGAGGAAGTCGCTCAGGCACGATTGTGGAAGGTTGCTTTGATGATGTAGCAGCTTGTATCAACTGCAACGGATACGACATAGCTGAGGTGCATCTGTACCCGAGACAGGTCCGCGAAAGCGGCTTTTATTCCGGAATGACTTCTGGCTCGGATTTATTTGCCTGGTATGGTAAAACGCCATCCTGAGCTAGGAGCGGGCATAGCAAGTGGGTATAGACGTAGAAAACAAGGTTGTTTCGTACACTGATGAGCATCAGTTTTTGGTGGACACATCCACAGAAAAAAACCCATTTGTGCAGTCCATTAAGGGCACGGAGGTCATTTCTGTATTCCGTCGGCGTAAGAGCGACAGTCATCAAGGTGATGGTAACCCGCTGATTTTCGCGCTGAAAAGAATGCGTAAATATCAGATATCGACTGAAACTATCACTGAATTCATGCCGAATTTACGCATTATTTTGAACCTTATGACGGCTCATCGAACCTATGACCTTATCATCGCGTTGCCCTCAAGCCATCCGATCGCGAGCGGCTTGGCTAGGCGGGTGGGGCGCGCTTTACCGACAGTCCCGATCTCCTACGAATTCTTCGTGAAGTGCAGCAACGCTGAGGTTGCACAAGCGCTGCGAGATAAGAAATCAAATGGGGAGATCCGCAAACAACATTTGCGCGACATAACCTCATTGATACACACGCTGAGTGTGTCTGAAGGCGAACCATTTAAGCTCAAAGAGGTGGATAATCACCTTCGAGGCTATACGTTCCCGTTCAAAATAAACGAAAATCTCGACGTTAAAGGGATGTCGGTGTTGGTGGTGGACGATTTGCTATCGTCTGGAACCTCAATTCTGACTGCCAAGCGCTTGCTGGTCGCATCGGGAGCAGATAAGGTTTCCGCCCTGTGTCTCCTGAGCTCTTTGGATAGCGGTCGGCCGTGGGATACTGTAATTGGCGAGCAGAAATAGCATGATTCATACCCCATTACTTGACATAGCCGTAAGGAAATGATCAAATTTGAGGCGTAGGAAAGACCACTTGTATGCCCGGTGGTCGATAAATATGAAGCAGGTTTACCTGCGGGCCCGAGCGAGCACCCTCAAGCGAGGTCCGGTTTTAAGAACCATAAATCGCTACGTTAGGCATCGGCTAACAATGCACCATGAAAGGGGACCCTGGAAACAGGGGCCCCTTTCGTCTTTTTGCGCCACCAGAATGCTCGTTTTGTCGGCGTGCATCAGGTAAAACTATCCCGTCATAGCTGGTCTAGCTTCGTTGTATAGCCTTGGCTCAGCAGTTCACGTCGGCGCTCTCTAGACTCCCGTTTTAGGCGTTGCCCACGTTACGAGCCGGGCTTGTACGGCACATCGAGCCGGGTCAAAAAAGCCGACCCGTCTCGCCCCTTCGGGCTTCAATTCCTAACGTCTGCGGCCTTCGGCCTGCGCGCGGTCCTAGTGATGACGGTCTCAGGTGGCCATTCGCGGCCATAGTTACCTGTGACGGGAATAAATTTTCCCCTCACAAGAGGAACACCGTCTGATCACCGGCACTGCAGAATAATGAGCGGTAGGCCGAGGCGTGGGCTCAGTCATTGCATCCACTGGACAATCAACTTGGCCAGCACGTCTTGCATGTCCACTTTGCGACGCACACAAAGCGCCTTGAAATCATCGTGCAACGCCTCAGGAATATTTGCATTCACGCGTTTGACCGGTCCCTTTCCCAGCTGCGGTTCGTTGAGCTGGAGCCAGAGCGCACATTCCGTGCGATTGTTAAATGCCGCCACCGGCGTTCGATAGCGCTCGGTCACCTCAACCAGCTGGACGGTTTCGCCGATCTGGTCGAGCACATAGCGCTTGCCCTGCCGATAGCCCAGCAACTGCGCCTGTTGGGTCAGTTCGTCAATGTCGTACAGCTCAGTATCCACGGCCTGGTCGTGGATAAACTCATCCAAGGCCTCCTGGATGGCATTCAAGGTTTCGTGGTCAAGATCCAGGCTGGAGCGGTCGAGCAATCCACCGTCAGCCAGTCTATGCCCATAGAGTTCACCGTCCACGGTGAACTCTGCGACGACAAAGCGCAGGCCGTCCTCGGAATCGTGTTTAACGCTGTGGATGATGATGATGTTCATGGGGATCTCCTGTTATTTTAATGATCATGTAATCATATGATTCCATGATCATGAAAACAAGAAAGGTTTCGAGTAACGAGCGTTGACGTCAAATCGCGCTCACAAAAAAGCCCGCCAATCGGCGGGCTTTTTTGTGCATCAGGCAGATGCATTAGCTTTTCTTTGTTTTCTGAAAACCCGGCCGAATTCAAAAAACCGGACAGTCAAACAGGGGCCGCCCGTCGACTTTCAACGCGAAATCCGCCCCGGACCGCGTGTCGTGACAGCACCGTTCAAGCATCATCCCTACCCCCAGCGAGACCTCCATGACTCATCAACAACGCGACTATGACTGCCCACTCTCCGGTGCCCGCGTCATCCTCAGCAAGCAAGTGTTCCGCCTCTCCGGCCTGGGCAGCCCCCAGGGTGATCTTCAGCGCGAGTTCAGCTGTTCCGCCGAGAATGGCTGTGCGCAGCGCAACGACCCCAACTGCCGCCTGCGCCGACTGCAAGCCAAGGCCGACCGGCTGAGCCACTGCGAATAACGGGGCATTCGTTCAATCGCCCCCTACAAACAGGCCCACCTCGGTGAGCTTTTTTGTGGCTGCTGGATACCAGTCGGTGGGGGGGCTGGCCTACCATTCCCTTAGTGAGGGGTTTTAGGCGTACCCACCCAGCTCTCGCGGGATGCGACGGCGATCTTCCTCACTGGCTTCACCTCTATCCTGGTACTCGTAGTTTGTCCGCGGCTGGGTCGCCGCTCCCCAGGGAGTGAAAAATTTGATCTGCATGACGCGTTCGATCACCTCGATGAGGTTCCCATTGTCAGTAATAAAAAACGTATTCATCTGCATTTCTCTCGTTTTGGATTTCCCCTATTGTCCCACCGGTTTTGAGGGTGATTTTCATGGGGTTTGCATGGTTGAGACGGACGAACAGGACGACGAAAAATGCGCGCTGGGATTCATGAAGACGCTCTGCAGGTGATGATCGAGGGCGGCGCGGTGCGCGAAGCGCTGCGCACCTGGGCGAGTCTGATAGCGGTGGGCCGCTTTGCCGAAGCCCAGGGCATCAAAGGGTTTGCCGTCGAGCTGTGACGCGTCACGCCAGCAAATTTCGGGCAAAAAAAAGCCGCCTTAGGAGGGCGGCTTTTTCGTCGAAAGCCCAGTTAGTGGCCGAGCTTTCGTACTCACAGGGAGCATTCACGTACCGACAGGGTACAAGGTGGCACTTGCAGTGGCAATAATTAACGATTGGCGGTTTTTGGGGCGCACGATAAACACAAGATGTAGGGATTGGTGCGACCCTTTTGGTAAAAAAGTTCTTTTTTGATGGTTTTTTTGTGCAGTCGAGCAAATAGGCCCATTTTTCGAAAAAAATCTTTCCCCCGCCAAAGCCCCGTAGTGCCTCGCTCTGGCCGAAAAAGTGCTCTTTTATACACAGCCAATGAGCCGATACGCCGCACCACGTTGGAAATAAATTCGTTACCATGCAGGCACTCGTACGGTGTTAGCAAATGCCGTGCGGCGGCCTTACTGACACGGGCTAGTTGTAGCGGCCTGCATTTAAAAACGTCCCGACCTGCAATCAATACGATTTTCGACCGGAATTAACTGCGACTGACCGGCCCGGCAAACCAGCATTAACTGCGAATGAGCCTGCATTGATCCGCGCCGACCTGCATTCCATCGTCGCCAGCCTGCATTATTTGCAAATGACAGGACTCAGATAGGCAAGCCCGCTGCCAGCATCTTGTCACGTAACTCAACCGCCCGCGCCGGGTCTAGCGCATTACTGAACAGAGCCTTGATTTCGGTGGGTTTGGCATCGAATTGCTCCACTAGATCCTTGATGCGGTAGCCGTGACGAGTGAGGGTTGGCTCCAGATCATCCAGTTGGCGCGACAGCACCGATTGCACGAGTTCCGCCGAAACGGGTTTCTCGCCGGTCAGGTAGCCGGCTTCCAGTGCCAGGCTGAGGTGCAGTTGGATTTGCAGTGGCGTGCGCAGTTTAGTGGCGAGTAGGTCGATCGCGTCTTCGGTCAGAATCGACTCGGGTTCGACCTTCCCCGCAGTGCAGGTTTCCAGCAGCCACTGAATGTATTCCCGCTGACTGCCAGCAATGCCATCGAGCGAGAAGATGTCGGTGCGGTAGCCGATTTCCTCCATCGTCGGTCGGCGCAGGTCGTTACGCAGCTTGGGATGCCCGGCCAACACGATCGACAGCCGCCCGTCACCGTCCTCCACCAGCTCCATCAGACGCTTAAGACCGGTCAGGGTATGGCCGTTGAGGTCATGGGCCTCATCGACGAACAGGGCGACCGGGCGCTTGTTCTTCCTCACCAACTCGCGTAGGTCACGCTCACGCTTTTCGCCCTGGGTGGGGATGCGTACCTGCTTCTCGGTGGAGAGGTCATAGAAGAGCGCTGCGATGAAAGTGGCCAGCTTGATGCTGTGCTTTTCAATGGCGAGAGACTTGGAGACCGTGATCTTCTTTTCCTCTTCCATCGCTTGTTGAAGCCGGCGCAGCATTACGGTCTTGCCGCTGCCGATGACGCCGCACAGTGCAATCAGCCGTCCTTCGAAGATCGCCCCCTTGATGTCCTTGATCAACTGCTGATGGTGGGCGGTTTCAAAATAGCCGGCCTGGTTCAGTGGCAACGCCAGTCCGTAGTGCTGCATTACTTCAGCCCGCATGTTCTTCTCCTGTTTTCTTATGGCGGAAGTAGCCCCGCACGCGCTCCAAGACAATGCGGCGTGTCAGGGTTTCGCTCAGCACCTGATGGATGAAGGCTTGATCGTCGGGAGAGAGCTTAGCCAACGGCTGCGCTAGGTCATCGGCAATGGCGAGCTTGGCGGCGATGGCATTGGGAAACCGGTATTCGTGCGCCTCGGCATCGAAGGGTTGGCGTGGCAGTGCCGTCGGAATAATAGAGGGTGTGAGTCGCACATCGTCGCCAGCCAATGCGGCGATAGGCAGGCCAAGCTGGCCGGCTAGCAAGCGGATGCGATCAGAGCGCTCATCCGCCTTGCCGCGTTTGAAGGCGCGGTAACGATGTAGGGGAATTGGCCCGGAGACGGGGTAGTAAGGTCCGAAGCGCTCCCCCTCGAACTCGGCATAGAGTTCGTCATCGAACAAGCCCCAGAGCAACACCACGGTTTCGCCCGCCATGTCGGGCTCCACCTCGTAGGCCGTGCCGTCGATGGTGACGCGGGCATCGACGCCGACCTTGCGTCGTTCCGGCTCGCGGGCAAAGCGGCAAAACTGTTCCCAGGTGCACATTTCGCGCAGGCCCTCGACGGGCAGGTTGGCCAGCCAGTCCTCAATCCGCGAATGCGGTTCGGAGCGATGATCCTGCACGTTGTAGGTGCGCACCAGATAACGCAGCAGCCACTCATTGGCCTGCGCTTCGGTTTCCGGTTTGTGGAAGTGATACAGCGTCTCGTGGGCTTCCTTCACCGTGCGGAAGGGGCGCTCCACTTTGCCTTTCGAGCGAGCCGTGGTGCGGGTGCCATCCTTGCCGGCCGGGATGTGTGTCTGCCATTCGATGTCCAGCGCCTGCATGACGTTCTGGAATACTCGGCGTTTGGCCACCGGGCCGTTGTCCAGGTAGATCATCTTCGGGCGGCCTTGGAAGGGAAAAGTCGGGTCCGCCTTCAGCGTCATGGCGTTGAACAGGAAGCGCAGCGCTGACTCCGCGTCCTCGCCATATACACAGTGGTACTCCTGATAGGCCACTCCGCTGCGGTCATCCACCACGCTGAACAGCATCAGCGTCGGCATGCCCCTAGCCGGATCGATCCAGTCCGGCTTATCGATGTGCTTGAGGTCGGAGGGCGACAGGTCGAACTGCCAGCAGTCATTGCTGTGCGCAGCCTGAAAGCGGGTGGCCGGTGGTTGCCGCAACAGCCGCGACTGGTCCAGGTGCCAGCGGCTTAGGTACTCGTTCACCGTGCTGCGGGTCAGAACCCCTTTGGGCGCCTTGACCAAGCCTTGCTCGGTTTCCACCCCATAGCCCTCCAGCAGCTCGATGGCACGGCGGGTAGATAGGTGCCGCCCTTGTTTGTTGGTGGTGCGCAGTTTCAGCGCGGCAATTAGCTCGCAGTAGCGCTCCAGCTCGGCCTGCTGCAATACCCGCGGCTTACCATGGTCGGCGCGGTGAGCCGCGTGGGGTTTATGGATGAGGTTCAGCGCCCGGTATACGGTGCTTGGGGACACGCCGTACAACTCGGCTATCGCGGCCACCTGAGTAATCCGTTCCGGGCTTTTCTTGGGCAGACGGTCGAGCCGCTGCCGCAACTGCATCAGCGAATCGGTCGGGATGGCTTTACGCCGCCCGCTGGGCATCACGCTCGGCCTCGGTGAGATAGTTGTAGAGCGTCGAGCGGCCGATGCCCATCATCCGACAGATTTCCGCCACGGTATGTTTCCGCTCATGGTAGAGGCGCAGGGCAAGCTCCTGCTTGGCCGGGTCGAGCCGTTTCTTGCGTCCGCCCTTGCGGCCTCGCGCCCGTGCAGCGGATAAGCCGGCTTGGGTGCGCTCGCGGATTAGGTTGCGTTCGAACTCGGCCAAGGCACCGAACAGGTGAAACACCAGGCGGCCACCAATCGAGGCGGTGTCGATGTTTTCCTGCAAGCTGCGCAAGCCGACGCCGGCGGCGTCCAATTGCTCAACCAGCCGGATCAGATCCTTCAGCGAGCGGCCGAGGCGATCCAGGCGCCAAATCACCACGGTGTCGTCACGGCGTAGCGTGGCCAGCAAAGCGGTCAAGCCAACCCGCTCAGCCTTGGCACCGCTGGCGGTATCCTCGAACACCCGCTCGCAGCCGATCTTCGCCAGAGCATCGCGTTGCAGATCGAGGAGTTGGTCGTCGGTCGAGACGCGGGCATATCCAATCAACATGGCGTTGTCCAACTATTCAGCGATAGTTCAGTGTAGTCGGATACTGAAAGATGGAGACTGTAGTTGGATGCCAACGATGCGGGTTTGCGTGGGAATTGCTGTCACTTTCAGAAGGCGACAGCACGAAATATCAAAAGTCGACCGCACGGTCTTTTCTGACGTTGGAGTCGCCTCAGAAAACGGAAAATAAAGCACGCTAAGGCGTAGTTCCCTCGGGCTACACCGCGTCCGCACTGCGCGGTTCTTTCTTCCCTTGCAGTGACGCAATCAGCGGGCAGGAAACGTTCCCCTTCCGCGCATGGCAGGCGCACACCAAATCAGACAGCACGGCCTCCATGCGCGCCAGGTCAGCCATCCTCTCGCGCACGTCCTTGAGCTTGTGCTCGGCCAGGCTGCTGGCTTCCTCACAATGGGTGCCATCCTCCAGCCGCAGCAGCTCGGCGATCTCATCCAGGCTGAAGCCCAACCGCTGGGCTGATTTCACGAAGCGCACCCGCGTTACATCCGTCTCGCCATAGCGGCGAATGCTGCCGTAAGGCTTGTCCGGTTCCGGGAGCAAGCCCTTGCGCTGATAGAACCGGATGGTCTCCACATTGACCCCGGCCGTCCTGGCGAAAACGCCAATGGTCAGGTTCTCCAAATTGTTTTCCATATCGCTTGACTCCGTACATAACTACGGAAGTAAGCTTAAGCTATCCAATTCAGATTCGAAAGGACAAACGTATGTCTGAACCTCAAAACGGGCGCGGCGCGCTCTTCACTGGCGGGCTGGCCGCCATCCTCGCCTCGGCTTGCTGCCTCGGGCCGCTGGTTCTGATCGCCTTGGGGTTCAGCGGCGCTTGGATCGGCAACTTGACGGTGTTGGAACCCTATCGCCCCATCTTTATCGGCGTGGCGCTGGTGGCGTTGTTCTTCGCCTGGCGGCGCATCTACCGGCCGTCAGCCGCCTGCAAACCGGGTGAGGTTTGCGCGATTCCCCAAGTGCGAGCTACTTACAAGCTCATTTTCTGGGGCGTGGCCGTGCTGGTTTTGGTCGCGCTCGGATTTCCCTACGTCGTGCCATTTTTCTATTGATCACAGGAGTTCACCATGAAAAAGCTGCTTTCCGCCCTTGCCCTCGCTGCCGTTGTTGCCCCCGTGTGGGCCGCCACCCAGACCGTTACGCTGTCCGTACCGGGCATGACCTGCTCGGCCTGTCCGATCACTGTCAAGAAGGCGATTTCCAAGGTCGATGGCGTCAGTAAAGTTGACGTGACCTTCGAGACGCGCGAAGCGGTGGTCACCTTCGATGATGCCAAGACCAGCGTGCAGAAACTGACCAAGGCTACCGAGGATGCGGGCTACCCATCATCAGTCAAGAACTGATCATGAAAGACCCGAAGACACTGCTGCGGGTCAGCATCATTGGCACAACCCTCGTGGCGCTGTGTTGCTTCACCCCTGTTCTGGTCATTTTGCTCGGTGTGGTCGGCTTGTCCGCGCTGACCGGCTATCTGGACTATGTGCTGCTGCCTGCGCTGGCGATTTTCATCGGCTTGACCATCTACGCCATCCAACGAAAACGCCAAGCCGATGCCTGCTGCACCCCGAAATTCAATGGAGTAAAAAAATGACCGAAATCACCGTGAATGGCATGACCTGCACATCCTGCGCCACCCATGTCAAAGATGCTTTGGAAAAGATTCCCGGCGTGAATGCCGCTGTGGTGTCCTATCCAGAAAGCCGCGCGCAAGTCATGGCAGACACCGCCGTGAGCCACAACCAACTGCTGGCCGCCATCGCCGCATTGGGTTATCAAGGCTCGATCCGGGTTGGTGATTTCAAAGATGAACCAAAAATCCGTGATGCACTTGAGGGCGCCGGTTTGCATATCGCCATCATTGGCAGCGGCGGGGCCGCGATGGCGGCGGCGCTGAAGGCCGTCGAGCAAGGCGCGACGGTCACGCTGATCGAACGCGGCACCATCGGCGGCACCTGCGTCAATATCGGCTGTGTGCCGTCCAAGATCATGATCCGCGCTGCCCATATTGCCCATCTGCGCCGGGAAAGTCCGTTCGACGGCGGTATTGCGGCAACTGTGCCTGCGATTGACCGCAGCAAACTGCTGGCCCAGCAGCAGGCCCGTGTCGATGAACTGCGGCACGCCAAATACGAAGGCATCCTGGACGGCAATCCAGCCATCACCGTTTTGCACGGTGAAGCGCGTTTCAAGGACGACCAGAGCCTGGTCGTCCGTTTGAACGAGGGTGGCGAGCGCGAGGTAACGTTCGACCGCTGCCTGGTCGCCACCGGTGCCAGTCCGGCCGTGCCGCCGATTCCGGGCCTGAAAGAGTCACCCTACTGGACTTCCACCGAAGCGCTTGTCAGCGACACCATTCCCGCACGCCTGGCCGTGATCGGTTCGTCGGTGGTGGCGTTGGAACTGGCGCAAGCCTTTGCCCGGCTCGGCAGCCAGGTCACGATCCTGGCACGCAGCACCTTGTTCTTCCGGGAAGACCCGGCCATCGGCGAGGCCGTGACAGCCGCTTTCCGCGCCGAGGGCATCGAGGTGCTGGAGCACACGCAAGCCAGCCAGGTCGCCCATGTGAACGGCGAATTCGTGCTGACCACCGGACACGGTGAATTGCGCGCTGACAAGTTGCTGGTTGCCACCGGTCGGGCACCGAATACGCGCAGCCTCGCGCTGGACGCGGCGGGGGTCACTGTCAATGCGCAAGGGGCCATCGTTATCGACCAAGGCATGCGCACGAGCAACCCGAACATCTACGCGGCCGGCGACTGCACCGACCAGCCGCAGTTCGTCTACGTGGCAGCGGCCGCCGGCACCCGTGCCGCGATCAACATGACCGGCGGCGACGCAGCCCTCAATCTGACCGCGATGCCGGCAGTGGTGTTCACCGACCCGCAAGTCGCCACCGTGGGCTACAGCGAGGCGGAAGCGCACCACGATGGCATCGAGACCGACAGTCGCACGCTGACACTCGACAACGTTCCGCGAGCGCTTGCCAACTTCGACACACGCGGCTTCATCAAGCTGGTCATCGAGGAAGGTAGCGGACGGCTCATCGGCGTGCAGGCGGTGGCCCCGGAAGCGGGCGAACTGATCCAGACGGCGGTGCTCGCCATCCGCAACCGCATGACGGTGCAGGAACTGGCCGACCAGTTGTTCCCCTACCTGACAATGGTCGAGGGGTTGAAGCTTGCGGCGCAGACCTTCAACAAGGACGTGAAGCAGCTTTCCTGCTGCGCTGGATAAAAAAAGGAGGTTTTCAATGAGCGCCTACACCGTGTCCCGGCTGGCCCTTGATGCCGGGGTGAGCGTGCATATCGTGCGCGACTACCTGCTGCGCGGATTGCTGCGTCCGGTGGCGTGCACCCCGGGCGGCTATGGCCTGTTCGATGATGCCGCCTTGCAACGGCTGTGCTTCGTGCGGGCGGCCTTCGAGGCGGGCATCGGCCTGGACGCGCTGGCGCGGCTGTGCCGGGCGCTGGATGCTGCGGACGGCGATGAAGCGGCCGCGCAGCTTGCCGTTCTGCGCCAGTTCGTCGAGCGTCGGCGCGAAGCGTTGGCCGATCTGGAGGTGCAGTTGGCCACCATGCCGACCGAGCCGGCACAGCACGCGGAGAGTCTGCCATGAACAGCCCCGAGCGCTTGCCGTCCGAGACGCACAAACCGATCACCGGCTACCTGTGGGGCGCGCTGGCCGTGCTCACCTGTCCCTGCCATTTGCCGATTCTCGCCATTGTGCTGGCCGGCACGACGGCCGGCGCGTTCATCGGAGAGTACTGGGGTATCGCAGCCCTCACGCTGACCGGTTTGTTCGTCCTGTCTGTGACACGACTGCTGCGGGCCTTCAAAGATCGATCATGAGCGCTTCCCATTGAGACAAACCACGCTGTCGCTACGTTGCCTCATGCCGGCATCAAATTCGGCTGAGTAGCTTCTCGCCATCTGGACGTAGCTCACCCTTGGGTGAAACATGCCGATACAGGGTCTGCCGCGTGACGCCAAGTTCCTGGCACAGGTCGCCGACCTTGGTCTCTGGCTGACCCATTGCCGCCATCGCCAGCCGCAGCTTGGCGGCGGTCATCTTGAACGGCCGGCCGCCTTTCCGCCCGCGCGCGCGGGCCGAGGCTAGGCCGGCAATCGTGCGCTCCGCGATCAACTCGCGCTCGAACTCGGCCAGGGCGGCGAAGATGCCAAAGACCAGCTTGCCGGCGGCGGTCGTGGTGTCGATGGCCGCGCCGTGCCCGGTTAATACCTTCAAGCCGATGCCGCGCCCAGTCAGGTCGTGCACGGTGTTGATGAGATGTCGCAGGTCGCGTCCGAGCCGATCCAGTTTCCACACGACCAGTGTGTCGCCAGTTCGCAACGCCTTCAGGCAGCTCGTCAAGCCGGGCCGATCCTCGCGCATGCCGGATGCCTGGTCCTCGTAAAGATGTACTGGATCGACCCCGGCGGCAATCAGCGCGTCGCGCTGCAAATCGGTAGCCTGGGAGCCGTCCGCCTTCGATACCCGCATGTAGCCTATCAGCATGTCGTACCTGTCACATATACGTTCGATTATGTGACAGTGTGAGCCAGAAAGTTCTCGCCGTCAAAAACTGTCACTTAACCCGTCATTTAGTCTAAGACCTGCAAACGGCCATTCAGGCTCGTAATGTGACAAAAACTCCGGCGGGATGCCCTCCTTGGTGAACGTGGCGCGCAAACGTTCCAGGGATTCGGGGTCGCGTCGCCCGTAGGACGCCAGTGTGAACAGCAAGCGGGCCGTCTCCGGGTTGTGTCGCGCTTCAATGATGGCCTCATCGATGGCCTGGGCTGCTCGTTGCCAGTGGTTGATGGGTTCCGGCTTCGGCACCTTCGCCGGCAGGCCGTTGGTGAAACCAGTGTGCGGCTCCGTCTGAAACAGCGCGGCCTGTTCCCCGCGCGGGATCAGCGCCTTTGACTCGATCAGCGTGATGGCGGTGGCCGCCGCCTCCAGCATCTGCCACTGCACCGCCGGGGCCAGAATCTCGTAGGGACGCCACAGACTCTGCCCGGCGCGCAGCGGATGGCCGCAGCGCTCCCAGACATGGCGGATGCTCGCCGAGCAACTGCCGCAGTGCGAGAGCAGCGTGTTCAGCTCATCAAGCAGGGTGCGCAGCAGCCGGAACCACAAGCCGGCGTGGACACGCCGACGCGGCAGCTCCACAAAACCCGTCGTCAGCGCCTGCCAGGTGCGCCGGTCCATGCAGGCGATTGCGTCATCGGCAGGGCGCGGCGCAGCATCGGCGATTTCCCACTGAAGATACCGGCCGGGCATGCCCCAGTAGGACTCCAGCCAGCAGCCATGCTGCGGGCAGCTCAGCATCAAGGGGAGCTGCCAGACGAGTAGCACAGCTTGATTCGTTGGATCGTTCAGACACTGCGGACACGCCCGGCGAATCGTCTGGCTCGGTAGCCAGGCACGCCAGCGAGTGATGGACCGCACCTTGCGGGTGCGCTTGGGCAGGAGCACCGCGCATTGGAATGTATAGGTTTCCAAGGCTGCTGGTACCGAATCGTCGAGACTGTCGAGCAGCCACGGCACCCAGCCTGCAAGACTCATGCTGCGCAACCGCTCCAGCTCGACGCCACTGCGCTGGCAGAGCGCCGTCAGCAACGACAAGGATGGTGCGGTATCCAGGTCATCAAGTTGGCTGTGACCAAGATCGTGGGCCAGCAGCTCGTGCACGTCCATCTGGTAGCAGGCGGCGACCCGGTTGAGCCATGAGGACAGGGCTTCGCCTTCCTTGGGTGCCGGATGCAGCGGCCAGCGCGGCGCGGACTTCACATCAGTTCCCGCTCGAACTGTCGCCGCCGCTCACTGGGGCCGATGTAGTCGGCCATGCTGAGCGTGCGGTGGTTGATCGCTTCCTCGCCACTCTCCACGGCGGCGACGGCCGCCGCCACCAGCAGATGTGCAAGCTCGCCGATGGTGCCTTCGCTCCGGGTGAGCAGGTAGCGGGCCATGTCCAGCGTGGCAATCGGGGATGGCCGCCGTAGCGGGAGTGACGCCGCGAAGCTGGCCAGCAGCGAGCAGCAGTCCTCATTGGCCTCCCACGGCGGCAGCAGCATCGGCTCGAAGCGGTTTTCCAACTGATCGTCCGAACGGATGGCCAGGTACGCCTCGCGCGTGCCGACCCCGACCAGGGGGATACGCAGCTCGTTGCCGAGGAAGCGCAGCAGGTTGAGGAACTCGCGCCGGTTAACGCTGTTGCCAGCCAGTACATTGTGCAGTTCGTCGATCACCAGCATGCGCACGCCGACCTTGCGCAGCAGGGCCAGCGCCAGTTGCTCCATTTCCGGCAGCCGTGGGCGCGGGCGCAGCGGCGCGCCCATCGCAGCCAGCAGCGCGACATAGAAGCGGATCACCGATGGCTCTGACGGCATCTGCACGACCAGCACCGGGATATGTTCTTGGTCAGCGTCGGTGCCGACCGGGTGCGCCCGCCGGAATTTCTCGACGATCATCGACTTGCCGTTGTTGGTGGGGCCGACCAGCAGCAGGTTTGGCATGCGTTGCTTGTTCGGCCACGCATACAGAGTTTCCAGCCGGTTCAGCGCCTCGACCGCGCGCGGGTAGCCGATCCAGCGGTCGGCGCGAATGCGCTGGATGCGCTCGTCTGCCGGCAGCCTGGCCAAACCCTGTGCCGCTGGCAGCAGGTGGGACAGGTCAATGACGGGATATTCGTCCACGGCTACCACTCCTCGATCTGATCGAACGGTTTGGCCGGCGGCAGGTTGTCTGCCTGCGGGTCAGCCATGTCCACATCCGGCGGTATGGGCTTGGCCGGTGGCTCCGACGTCTTGAGGTGCTGGCGGCGATCAGCGTCGCGCCGCGCCTTGCGCGTGGCCTTCTGGGCGGTGGTCACGATCTCGCGCATCTGCCCGATCATGCGGAACAGCGCCGACTCGTCCACCTGCTCGCGCCCGAGCTGACGCAATTTGGCCAGCGCCTGGCGTTGTTCCCAGAGGGTGACGGCCGGATGGGACAAGGTGCGGTAGTGGATCTCCAGATAGTGCTGACCTTCCGGTTCCAGTACCCAGATGCGGCTGATGTCGCGCGGATCGCGCCGGATCAGGAAGGCGGGCAAGCGCTCGCGCCGGGCAATCCACGGCTTGAGGGCGTCGGCGTAGTAGTGGATGTGGTCGATGACAAAGCCGGTGCGGGTCAGGGTGCGGCGGATCACCGGCAGGAAATCGACCAAAAACGCGGTGGGGCGGGTAACGACGGCCGGGACGCCAACGCGCTCCACGGCCTCGGCCCAGCGCGCGGCCGGCGGCTGGAGCAGGCCGTTGTGCACGGAGCCGTGATAGGTGCCTACCGCCAACGCGAGCCAGCGCTCCAGCTCGCGCAGCGTCAGGGTGGCCATCTTCTCGGAATCGTACTCGCCGCGCTGGCCGGGATTGGAGAAGGTCGTCCCCGGTAATTCGTCGTGGATCATCTGCATCGCCGTGCCGATGATCCGTTCCACGATGCCGCCGTAGTGCGGCTGGCCTGGTGGGCGATAGTCCAGCCGGATGCCATGCTGTTCGCAGCCACGGCGCAGCGCTTCGCTTTTGAACTCGGCCGCGTTGTCCAGATAGAGCAGCCTGGGCTTGCCGCTCATCGGCCAGTCCATTTCCACATTCAGCCCTTCCAGCCAGGGCCGCTTGTCGCAGGCGGCATGCGCGAGGCATAGGCCGACCGAGACGGCGGACGGCGCTTCCAGCGTGACCACCATGCCGAGTACGCAGCGCGTGAACACGTCGATGGCGAGGGTCAAATATGGGCGGCCAATCGGTTGCCGGTCGCGCTCGTCGACCACGATCAGGTCGATGACGGTGTGGTCGATCTGCACCTGTTCCAGCGGCATGGTGACTTCGGGCGGAATGCCACCCGCGCCTTGCAAGGGACGGGCAGCGTCCTGCCCGCCCCGGCTGCGGGCTATTTTCGCCGGGTGTAGTCCGGCAATCCGCTGGGCCACGGTGTTGCGCGCCGGCACCGGCAGCTTCTGGGTTTTGCACGCCTGCGCGACTTCGCGGTGGAACGCCGCCAGGCTGCGTTTCTGCTTGGTCAGGAAGCGCTTTTGCAGCAGCTCGCGGATGATGCGCTCGACCGGTTCCGGCAAGCGCCCCTTGCCTTTGCCGCCGCCGGATCGGCCGGGCGTCAGGTCTGTTACCAGGCCAGTACCCTGCCGGGCGCGACGGATCAGGACATATACCTGTCGCCGGGACAGGCCCAGCGCTTGGGCTGCCTCATCGGCGGCTTCATGCCCGACCACCTCAAGCGCTGCCAGTGGCCCGATGATTTCCGTCCGGTGCCGGGCTTGCGCCCATGCCTCGTCGGGCAGGGTGGCCACGCCTTGCGCGGCAATCGGTGGAGTGTCTGATGTCATGCCCAAACCTCGCTTTGGTGCACACGAGTATTGAGCATAGTCGAGATTGGTGCAGACGACTCCTGATATTGGGCTGTCAGGAGCCGTATGCACACCAGGCGTTACATCCAGTCAGATGGTGCGGTCGTCTTCTGAAAACGACAGTTGCCTGCCGAGAGGCTGGCGTCCACCAAACCCTGGTTTGTTGGACGGATTGTGGTGGTGATGTTCAGTTGCAGAAAGCGTGAGCCCATCGCGATGGAATGCAAGCCGGCGCGGGTGAATGCAAGTTCACTCGCAGCGAATGTGAGCCCGAGCGCATCGTCAGTCGCAGTTAATCTGAGCTGGAAATGGAGATGATTGCGAGTCCGGCCGTTTTCAAATGCAAGCCGTTACACGTAGGCTTCGACCGGGTTAACCTGGTGCTGGCCGCAAGCCGAGAAAAACGGATTGCGAATGACCTGGCCCGCGTGTTTGAACGTCAACTCTTTCATACCACCTCCAGCAAAAGCGGCGGGATATGGCCCCGCCGCTTGATCAGGTCACAGGGTGAACGGTGCGGCGGCGTAGCCGTCGAGCTGGGCGATTGCTTGTGCGCGCATTGCGCGAATTTCATATGCGGCGGTGTTGTAGTAGTAACCGCCAAATTCGCTTGTGTGGGACTCGTAAAACTCGATCAGCTTGAGTGCCTGCAAGGGTGTCGGAAGAACTTGGCCAGCCACCAAAATGCAAGGCGGCTCATCGATGCCGGGTTCGTCCATGTTTACCTCGTTGTACGCGTCCACATTCATGGATTTGAGGCAATCCGCGATGCGCTGTGCCTCTACCCGCTGTTCGGGCGCGTGCCAGTTCTCGCCTAATGCGAATGCGACTAGGGCGGTGATGTGCGTGTCGCTGACGATGGTTACGCTCATGATGTATTTCCTTCGCAGAACCCCGGCGCGGTTGCCGCCGCTGATGCCGGGGTTATTGGGTTTATCGCGGGTTACATTCGAAACAAGTGCAGGCCATGCCTTCTTGCTTGAGCTGGGCACCCCGGGCATATGCCTCGGAGTAGGCCGTGTAACTGACGCGATTTTCGGTATAGATCCGCAAGGCGGTCTTTGTGTCGCCGTGGTATCCGGCGAGCTTGATTAGTGCAATTGCATCTTTGCGGGTCATGTTCATGGCCTTTGCAGGTGGGAGCGGCGAACCGCTCCCGGTCTGGTTAGGCGGTCGCTACTTGCGCCGCGAGGAGATTCGGCGCAGCTGCGCGAACGATGGCAACAGCATCGGCGTGAGACATGGTGTATTCAGCCGAGAAACGGAAATAGTGGCGACCGAGGCGAACATAGATCCGGGTGACTCGCCCGTTAGTGCGCTCGCTCATTTTGAATGATGAGGCGTCGCAGTCATGAACCCAGCCCATGGGAGGGAGCATGTTGAGCGCGTCGTCGTAGGCTTCTGCATCAATCAGGATGGGTGCCTCTTTGCTGAGCGCTTCGATCTTGGCGACAGCTTCATCACTGGTGATGATTTCCATGCCCGGATAACGGCCGGCGAGCTTTTCAAGGTTGGCCCCGCATTGGTCAACCCATTCGCCCGAGGCGGATTTTTCGGCGTAGGCCCAGACCCAGTGTTGGCCCGGTTGGTAGAAAACGTGCTCGGTGGTAGTAGTCATGATGTTGCCTCTTTCGCAGATGGCCCCGGAGCGGTTGCCGCCGCGTATTCCGGGGTGTCGAGGCAGTATTGCTTCGACATGGTTATTATCTCAAACCACGTCTTTACCGTCAACTGTTTGTAAAATCTAATTTTACAATATACTAATATCCATTAGGCAACTTTGGGTAGGCTTTCCATATCCTGACCATGAAGGGACGATCCCAGTGATTGCATCCTGAATGCTGCATGGCTTCGGGTTCTGCTACCCCTTTAGCGATTAAGTCCTGGGCAACCTGTATGTGCCTGGTGAGGCGTTTGCCGTCCAGACTTACAAGCAGCCCTATTAGCACTGTGATAATTGGGATAGCAAACCAGATGATCTTCAACGACATAATGCCTACTCCATTCCCCTACTTTCTCGCATGCGAGAAACCAAATTTAGAACATCCCTTAGCGTAAAGCCCCGCTTTAGCGGGGCCTTACCGTTTACTCCTGATCCCTTCTTACTTCGTCCATGCATTCACTTTCAGCCTGCTCAGCCTCTGCGATTGTCTCATCATCGATCTTGATCCGGCGAACCCACAGCGCTTGCTGAAACGCGAATTTGTCAGCGCCTTCGAGCTTATCCAGTTCATTGCGAAGGCCGCGAAGCAAGATGGCCTCGTACAACTCAAAGTAACAGCCACAGCAACGGCTAGCCTGCTTCTGGTGAGCGTCGATGACTGCTGCGGGATCGTAGTCGGATGCTGGAGCATCACCGTTAGGGCGACCGTTCCAAAAGGCGAAAAGGTCATGATGGGAAAGGAAGTTTTCAACGCTGGTGATCTGAGCTGCATTAGACATGGTGTATCTCCTTCGCAGATTTACTGGAGCGGTTGCCGCCGCTTTGCCCAGTGTCGAGGCTGACTGCTTCGACGGGGTTAGTGTCTCATTTGCCTAGCCGCGTATCAACTATTTGTAAAATCCAATTATACAAATAGTTTTTGCCAAGGTGTGATTTATACGCTACAATGCACCTATGAAAACGATCAAACAAACCGCGACGTTTCGCACTTGGGAAAGCAAGCTCAAAGACCGGACCGCAAAGGCCGCGATTGCCGCTCGGATCATCCGGGTAGCAAACGGACTGATGGGGGATGTTTCCCCAGTTGGTCAAGGCGTTAGCGAGTTGCGTATTCACTATGGGCCGGGGTATCGGGTGTATTTTCAGCAGCGCGGCGATGAGCTGGTAATTTTGCTGTGCGGAGGCGATAAGGCCACGCAATCCCGCGATATTGAGACGGCTAAAATCCTTGCAAAAGATTGGAGCGACAATGAATGAAAGAGCCACTTTATGACTACGACCCAGCGGCGGCGCTGGTTGATCCTGAAACCATTGCCGTGTTCATGGCTGACGCCTTTGAAACTGGTGACGCGGGCCACATCGCTAAAGCGCTCGGCATAGTTGCCAGAGCCAAGGGCATGACCGAAATTGCCAAGGAATCCGGCCTGTCCCGCGAGATGCTTTATCGGTCATTCAGCGAGAAAGGGAACCCCACGCTGAAAACCATGTTGGCCGTGATGCGCGCCGTTGGTGTGGATATGACAGCCCGTCAGCACGCCCCTTCCTGATCAGGTTTTGAGCCGGTGTGCTTGACGCCGCTGGCTTTCTGATCTGCTCCGAGTGCTGAGCGTTAGAGCGGGAAATAAACGCCCCTGACAGCGCTCGCGCAGCGAGCCTCAAAACCCTTCGCCCTGGAGCGCGCTGCCGGTGGTGGATCTGCTCGTCGGCTTCGGTTGGTCGCGGTAAGCCCGTTCTATCCAGAGACGGGCCGCGTGCAAGGTGACGTGGAATACCGCAGGGCAGTTTCACCGCCCGAGGATATGCCGCGAAAGCACCTTGCACGCAAGGCACGGCGGCGGATAGAACATCGGGGCGTGCGCGACCAAACGATGACGGCGGGCCACCTGGTAACTCGCGGATGGGTGGGGGCAAACCGTCCTGCAGGACGGTGCGCAGGTCGCTTGCGACCGGAGGCAAGCGGAGCGCGCAGCCCGTTTACGGGCGAAGGCGTGAGGATGGAAGCCCGAAGGGCCAAGCCCCGGCGCGCTCTTGGCCGGGGCTTGGTTCACGACAGCCGCTGAGGCGCAGCCGAGCACGCCAAGGGATCATTAAAGGGGCAGCCATTTAGTGAGCCATGCGTGATTCAACGGGCTGCAAGACCGCACTGCAACACAGCCTGATTTCCCTTCCAAAGCAACAACCGCCGTATGACCTTCAAGAATGTAGGCAGGACCGCTGACGCTATGGCGTTCCGGATCTGCATCAGGAAAGGGAACGTAAATGACCAGATCACCTGGTTTGACGTGACCGTTCCAAAGCCTGATTTCCCGTTGGGCCAAACGGTTTTGGCTTAAGCCCCATTTCCTATAATCCGCAGTTTCTTGGCAGGCCGGGCATTTCCATATGTAGGTGATCGACTCATCATCATCCGGTGTTTCCAGTAGATTTAAATCAGCCTCATTCGACGCAGCAAAGCAAACCGGGCAAATGGCTGTGCCCGACTGGGGGAAGATCCCAGCTTGTAGGCGCAACTCTTCATCGACAGCGGCACTCAGGTTTTTTGAAAACTCTTTAAGGCGCTTTAGCTCAGGCGTGCTGATGTAACTGAGATTCATCCAGATGCCAACCGGTGGTCGCTCAAGATCGTCAAGTAGATCTTCTAAGATTTCCTCGGCGTTTATTTCCGGATCCGGGGTATTGATCAGCGGTTCCATTGCGAGCCCTGCCCATGTGTAGTTAGTCGGAAGTAATCTTACTTCGATTTTGGCTGGTCATAAGGTGCAGCCATCTGGCGCACCTTCTCTGCCAGCTCGGGCGGGAGCCAGACCATAACCGGTACAAGTTCCTCCGCGTCGTGTTGTTGCAAGATTCCGCGGACGCGCTTCACTGCTGCATAAACGAGCTGTCG
This sequence comes from Pseudomonas fluorescens, assembly GCF_000730425.1. NCBI lineage: Bacteria > Pseudomonadati > Pseudomonadota > Gammaproteobacteria > Pseudomonadales > Pseudomonadaceae > Pseudomonas > Pseudomonas fluorescens. The sequence continues at coordinate 4,765,914 of NZ_CP008896.1, forward strand.
TGAATCGCCAGTCTTCTTGGCCAAGTCCGAGGGGCGAACCCCGTCGACCAAAACCGCACGGGCCAGCTCGACGGTTCCGATGTTCAAGCCGCGAAAGGCGTCCTTGAACTCGTCCCACTGTTCGGCGGTGTATTTTGGTTGCTGCATTCAAGCTCTCCTAGATGGGGGTGGGTGCGCGTCTTGTAGTCGCTTTCCTTTCTTGATGTCGTCCCACTCGTACGTTTCAGAACGGGGGTTATTCACTTGATTATTGGGCATTGCCCCACTCCCGGCATGATCAAATCGTAGTAGCGCCTGTGCGGCTCTGTGAGAGCCTTTCTACGATGACCTGGTGCGGAAGGTTGGCCAAACCAAGGAACGTCCAATACCGACCATCCCAGTGCGCAAAAATACGGGTCACGTTCCCGACTTCGCAGCACTCAAGTTTGAATGAATCACACTGCTCGTCGGCTGCGAAGTCGGACACCGCAAGGTGACTGAATGCGTAATCGTATCGGGTAGCGGTTGTTTCAGTTGGCCGGGTTCCGTGGGTGGCCTCTTGATCGAGCAAAAATGCTTCCTCGTTGCCAAGTACCGCGCCGGGGTGGCTGATCTGTAGTTCAGGCAGCATCAGCAACCGGCAGCGGGTGGCCCATTTGCCGGGGGCAATTTCCCGGGCGTAGTCAATGATCGAGGTTTGGCCGGGTACATAGAAAACTTTAGACATGGCTGAATCTCCTACCGCAACAGGTTCCGGGCGCTATAAGCGCCCGGTGTTGGTGGTTACGCTGCTTGCTGGCCAGCGCGCAGCGCCTCGGCCATGGCCCACAGGGCGCGATTGAGTTTCACGTCCTGATCAATGCCGTTCACTTGACGGGTAGTGGTGCGGCGGCCTTGTTTGTTACGGCCACGCAATCCGCCTCGTATGGTGTTTTCCTGAATGCGGTTGAAGGTCGTCCAGAGGTCGTCGGAACGATCCTCGGAACGGCGAGCTGAAAGCAGTTGGCTGGCTGTGACCGGGGCGGGGCCTTCGCGTACATCGTAGCGATAGGCAAGCGCGCCTTGAGCTAAGGCCAGTTGCTCGAACTCGCGCAGCTTCGTTTGCTTCATGATGTCGCGCTGTTCTTCGATGGCGTCAAACTGGTTCAGCACTTCATAAGCGCCTTCGATGACTTCGCCTACGATGTCAGCGCTGCCCATGTGGCGCACTTTCTGATCCATGGTCGCATCGCCCAGGACAAGACCATTGGCGCACACAAAGCGAAAGCAACCGGCCATCATTTGATAACTGCTAGTGCCATCATGGCTGTTCAGCAGAATGATTTCGTTAGCCTCTTTGCTCATGATCTGGTCAGCATGGCGCAGGCGAATCATGTGCTTTGTGTGGTCGCGCTTTTCTTCATTGCGTACGCGGGTTTGGCAAGCCATGAAAGGCAGGAAACCTTCGCGGCGCAGGCTTTCCAGCACGTCAACGGTAGGGATGTACAGATAACGATCGGAGCGGCTTTGGTGGGCTTCGTTAGCGAAGATCGACGGCGCAACGCGGGCGATTTCGTCGTTAGTCAGAGGTACGTCGCTGCGGATCATTTGCGGGTTACGGAAATTGCTGGATAGACGCATTTTGAAACTCCTTCGCAGATTTCCCCGAGGCGGTTGCCGCCGCCTGTTTCGGGGTGTCTTAGCGGTATTGCTTCGACGTGGTTAGTATCTCAAATCCCGCCCAAGTCGTCAATCTTTTGTAAAATCTAATTTGTCTAAATGGCTAATTAATAATGCTTTCTCGCACGCGAGAATTCCGCTTTTTCCTTGACACCGAGTCCGTGCTGATCTGCTCCGAGTGCTGAGCGTTAGAGCGGGAAATAAACGCCTTTGACAGCGCTCGCGCAGCGAGCCTCAAAACCCTTCGCCCTGGAGCGCGCTGCCGGTGGTGGATCTGCTCGTCGGCTTCGGTTGGTCGCGGTAAGCCCGTTCTATCCAGAGACGGGCCGCGTGCATGGTGTCGTGGAATACCGCAGGGCAGTTTCACCGCCCGAGGATATGCCGCGAAAGCACCTTGCAGGCAAGGCAGGGCGGCGGATAGAACATCGGGGCGTGCGCTACCAAACGATGACGGCGGGCCACCTGGTAACTCGCGGATGGGCGGGCAAACCGTCCTGCAGGACGGTGCGCAGGTCGCTCGCGACCGGAGGCAAGCGGAGCGCGCAGCCCGTTTACGGGCGAAGGCGTGAGGATGGAAGCCCGAAGGGCCAAGACCCGTCGCGCTCTTGGCCGGGGCTTGGTTCACGACAGCCGCTGAGGCGTAGCCGAGCACGCCCGGTCATTGGCCAGCCAGAACACTACATCTTGTGTTGAAAGAGTGCGCCGGCAGCTGAGTTCCGCACTACATCTTGTGTTCGAGCGTTTATGTCAAAACCGTGCACCTAAGATCCCCTCTGGTAGTGCCAATCATCCTCCGAACATCGATCACAAAGCGCACCCCCTTCGAGTACAGCAATATCAGGCAAGGGATTTTTGCACCTGGCACATTTTGGCCAAACTGTTTGACGACCGCACCAGTAGCACAAGCCATCGGCCATCAAGTACATCCTCACGTTACATATCTGGCATTCGCAAACCGGCTCTCCATGCTCATCAAAGGGGTCTTCGTGGATTAACGAGAAATCGTATTCCAACAGGTCCAACAGGGAACCCCGCTGATAGCAGGCAAAACACTCGTACTGAAAGTCACTCGAATCAATCGGAACGCCGTTTTCTACGTCGTCACGTGCGGGCTGTAAGAGAGGTGATGCGCAGGCCGGGCACTTGCAGGTATGAAGAAATTCCAATGCTTGGACCGGATACCCAATCCGTTCCCATTCGGCTTTGATCGCATTTTCAGCGTCGCGAAAAAGCTCATGGGTGTCGAGCATTGTTGTCCAGGTGTCGCCTAGAAGGGCCGCTGGATGCTCACCCAGCTCCTGAGGTATGAACCTGCTCAGCATCGGAAAAAGTGCGGCTATTGAGGATTGGATAGCGCTCGTGGAGTCAGTCGGGTGCAAATGCTCAAGTGCATTACGGCAATTGCTTAGCGCCTGAATGACAGTCCAGTCATGGTAGATATTGAGACTTTTTAGGCGCGCCTCAATTTGAGCAGTATTAATCGTGTTGTTGGTGCTCGGTGGTGAAGGCACCCAAGCTATTGAGCCGCTGTCTGTAATTTCTGGAAGAATAGGCCCTGGGACGTAGATCAATTCTCTTGCTTGCTCCGGAGTGGTCGCAAGCGAAGCGATTTTGTACTTAAAAAGCAGCAGCACTCCGGAATATAGGTTCCGAACCGCTGAAATAGCTCGGGCCTCCTTGCCCGGCACATCACGGCTCATGATGAAGTCTTCAACACCAAGCTGAATTGAGCTGACAGCATTTTTGCGAATCTCCTCAATTACAAGGACCGGCTTGGCTTTCTTCACTTGGATTCGCTTTACCATTTTTTGCCTTCCTGCTTATTGGGGAGCCCGCAGAATTCGGAAAAAATCGTACGCTAAGGTTTTCCGGGCATTCGCAACGGTCGGAACTTCCCGTCCTCCAGCCTGCGGCTCTGCCGCCAGACGTAATCGCCGGTCAGGTTAATGTGCTCCCAGCCCAGCGGCGACAGGTATTGCAGCAGTTCGCCGTCCACCGGCTTGCCCGTGTCGCACATCGCATGGGTGGCGCGCTCTAGGTACACCGTGTTCCACAGCACGATGGCCGCCGTCACCAGGTTGAGGCCGCTGGCCCGGTAGCGCTGCTGCTCGAAGCTGCGATCCCTGATTTCCCCAAGGCGGTTGAAGAACACCGCCCTGGCCAGCGAGTTGCGCGCCTCGCCCTTGTTCAGCCCGGCATGCACCCGGCGGCGCAGCTCAACACTTTGCAGCCAGTCCAGAATGAACAGCGTGCGTTCGATCCGGCCCAGCTCGCGCAGGGCCACGGCCAGGCCGTTCTGGCGCGGGTAGCTGCCGAGCTTGCGCAGCATCAACGAGGCGGTGACCGTGCCCTGCTTGATCGAGCTGGCCAGGCGAAGGATGTCGTCCCAATGGGCGCGGACGTGCTTGATGTTCAGGCTGCCGCCGATCAGCGGGCGCAGCGTCGGGTAGGTCTGCGCGCCCTGCGGCACATACAGCTTGGTTTCGCCGAGGTCGCGGATGCGCGGCGCGAAGCGGAAGCCCAGCAGGTGCATCAGCGCGAAGACGTGATCGGTGAAGCCGGCCGTGTCAGTGTAGTGCTCCTCGATCCGCAGGTCGGACTCGTGGTACAGCAGACCGTCGAGCACATAGGTGGAATCTCGCACGCCGACATTCACCACGCGGGTGCTGAACGGCGCGTACTGGTCGGAGATATGAGTGTAGAACAGCCGTCCCGGCTCGCTGCCGTACTTCGGGTTGACGTGCCCGGAGCTCTCGCCACGGCCGCCAGCGCGGAAGCGCTGGCCATCGGAGGATGAGGTGGTGCCGTCGCCCCAGTGGGCGGCGAAGGCATGGCGGTACTGGTGGTTGACCAACTCGGCCAGGGCTGCCGAATAGGTTTCGTCGCGGATATGCCAGGCTTGTAGCCAGGACAGCTTGGCGTAGGTCAGGCCGGGGCTCGACTCGGCCATCTTGGTCAGCCCGAGGTTGATCGCATCGCCGAGGATCGCGGACAGCAGCAACGTCCGGTCTTTGGCCTCGGCACCGTCCTTCAGGTGGGTGAAGTGGCGGCTGAATCCCGTCCAGTCGTCCACGTCCATCAGCAGTTCGGTGATCTTGATGCGCGGCAGCAGCTGGCTGGTCTGGTCGATCAGCGCCTGCGCCCGATCCGGCACCGCCGCATCCAGTGGGGTGATCTTGAGCCCGGACTCGGTGAGGATGGCGTCGGGCAGCTCGTTGTCCTTGGCCAGCTGGGTGACGGTGGCCAACTGTTCGTCCAGCAGCTGCAAGCGCTCTTCCAGGTACTGGTCGCTGTTCGGGTTGATCGCCAGGGGCAGGGCCTGCGCACGCTTGAGCGCGGCGAACTTATCTGCTGGCAGCAGGTAGTCGTCGAAGTCGCGGAACTGCCGAGAACCTTTGACCCAGATGTCGCCAGAACGCAGGGCGTTCTTCAGCTCGGACAGGGCGCAGATTTCGTAGAAGCGCCGGTCGAGGCCTTCCGGGGTGATCACCAGTGGCTTCCAGCGCGGCTTGATGAAGGCGGTGGGGGCATCGGCCGGGACCTTGCGCAGGTTGTCGGCGTTCATCTCGCGCAGCGTCTGCACGGCTGCTAGCACGCCCTGCGCGGCCGGGGCGGCGCGCAGCTCCAGTACCTCCAGCAGGGCCGGTGTGTAGCGGCGCAGGGTGGCGAAGTTCTCGCCGACCAGGTGCAGGTGGTCGAAACCCTCGGGCCGGGCCAGCAGCTCGGCCTCGCTGACGCTCTCGGTGAACTCGTCCCAGGGAATCACCTCCTCGATGGCAGCATAGGGATCGCTGCCGCTTTCCTTGGCCTCCAGCAGAGCCTGGCCGATCTTGGAGTACAGGCGCACCTTGTCGTTGATCGCCTTTCCCTGCTTCTGGAACTGCTGCTGATGCTTGTGCTTCGCGCTGCTGAACAGCTTGACCAGGATGCGGTCGTGCAGATCCACCAGCTCATCAATCACGGTTGCAGTGCTCTCCAGTACCACGGCGGCCAGGGTCGCGTAGCGCCGCTGCGGCTCGAACTTGCCGAGGTCTTTGGGCGTCATCTGCCCACCCTCGCGGGCCAGCTTGAGCAGGCGGTTCTGGTGGATGTGCCGGCCCAGGCCTTCGGGCAAGTCCACCAGCTGAAATGTCTTCAGCCGCTCGATGTGTTCGAGCATGTGCCGGGAGTTGGGTTTCAGCGGTGCCTGCCTCAGCCAGGTCAACCAGGTGATGTTGCTCCCGGCCTTCAGCTTCAACAGCTCGTCCAGCTTGGCCCGATGCGAGTCCGTGAGTGGATCGACCAGAGCGCGGTAGACCCGCCGATTGGCCCGCGCCATGGCTTCCGAGCAGGCCCGGTCGATCACACTCAGCGCCGGCAGGATACGCCGCTTCTGCCGCAGGCTCTCCAGCGCCTGACCGGCCAGCAGCAAGCCCTTGTCGGTCTGCTGGGCCAACTCGGTCAGCTCGCGCACCAGGGCGCGGAAGTCGGACAGGCCGAACGGGGCCAGTTGCAGGTAAGTGCGCAGTTCCTGGGCGTGCTCGCGGCGGGTCACGTCGCGCTCGCCATATTTCGCCCAGCTTGCCGGGTCGGCCTGGACTTGCTTGGCCACCCATAGGATGACCGGCTCGGGCGGCGCGCTGTCGGTGCCCAGCGCGTAGCCGGGGTAGCGCAGCAGGCAGAGCTGTACCGCGAAGCCCAGACGGTTGGCGTCGCCGCGCCGCTGGCGGATCAGCGACAGGTCGGAGTCGTTGAAGGTGTAGTAGCGGATCAGGTCATCCTGGCTTGCCGGCAGCGCGAGCAGGGTGTCCCGCTCCGTGGCCGAGAGGATCAAGCGACGCGGCATGTATCAGTCGTCCGTGCGGAGGTACTGGTAGAGGGTTTCCCGGCTGATGTTGAACTCGCGGGCGAGCTGCGCCTTTGGTTCCCCCGTAGCCGCTCGCTGCCGCAGGGTAGCAGCCTGCTCGTCGGACAGGGCCTTCTTGCGGCCCCGGTACGCACCGCGCTGTTTGGCCAGGGCGATACCCTCGCGCTGCCGCTCACGGATCAGGGCGCGCTCGAACTCGGCGAAGGCCCCCATCACCGACAGCATCAGGTTGGCCATGGGCGAATCCTCGCCCGTGAAGACCAGCCCCTCCTTCAGGAACTCGATGCGCACGCCGCGTTGGGTCAGGTTTTGCACCAGCCGGCGCAGGTCATCGAGGTTTCGGGCCAGGCGATCCATGCTGTGCACCACCACGGTGTCACCCTCACGGACGAAGCTCAGCAGCGCTTCGAGCTGGGGGCGCTGAGTGTCCTTGCCGGAGGCCTTGTCGGTGAACACCTTGCTCACCTCGGTCTGTTCCAGTTGGCGTTCAGGGTTCTGCTCGAAGCTGCTGACCCGAACGTAGCCGATGCGGTGCCCCTGCACGATGTCTCCTTGGTTGAAGGCGGCTTAAGTGCACTTTCTGTTCCGTTGCGCCTCAAAGCCAGTTTCTGTCAGGCTGAAATCTATAACCTTCGCGGGCATGTGTCACAAAATGCGGAAACGGACTCTATTCTAACTAAGCGGCGCGACCCTGCCTGACATCCGGTTAGGGTGTACCTCAAATTGACACTGCGTATTCCAGAGAACGTGATGACGGAAGGTTGAACCTTCCGTCATAGCGCATCTGGTTTGGCCTCCCGTCAGCCAACCACGGGAAACACTGACTCGATCATTGGAGAATGGTCAGCTTGGCCTTGAGATCAATGGCTCTCGCGAAGTTGTGGTAATTCGGCGATGTTCGCTGCACCTGCGCGTGCAATGCTTTCAGCGCCGCCGAATCCGCCGACGACTCCATTTCGACCTCATACTCGACCTGGTCGTACCCTGGATTGATCCCAGGATCGATTCCAAGAAAACCTCTCAGATCGAGGCTTCCCTTCGTGCGGATAGTCAGCGATTGCAACTCGATGTTCATTGCCGCCGCATTTGCCGCGTAGGTTGCAGTCATGCATGCGTTCAACGCAGCCAGGATCAATTCTTGTGGATTAGCGGCCGTGTCGGTACCGAGCAATTCTGCCGGTTCGTCCGCGTCGATGACAAAGCCGCGCGCCAAGGCCGTGTCACCTAGTACGAGCGGCATGGTTCGCGCACGCGTCCGGGTGCCACCCTCCCAGGTTGTCACGACGCCGAACGTCGCGATGCCTGCGGCGGGCTTTGCTGCGACCTGATCTGCAAACTCACGCAATGCGCCGACGTTGATCCCGTTGCCGGGAGTTCCTTTAATGTTTGTGTTCATTTCTCGTTCCCCCATTATGTGTTACGCCCGGCCATCACGCCGCCGTCAACGTCCCAGATTGCGCCCGTCACCCATGCTGCCTTGTCCGACAACAGGAAGAGGATGACCTCGGCGACGTCTTGTGGCGTCCCAACCCTGCCGATTGGGTGGAAGCTGTTGAATCCCTGTAAGGCGCCATGAACCTCGGCCTTGGGTATGAATCCCTCGTAAATCGGCGTTTCGACAACCGCCGGAGAAACGGCATTGACCCTGATTTGTTTGGATGCCAGCTCCATCGCAAGGTGCTGGGTCAGCGAATGCAAACCTGCTTTTGCCATCGAATACGCGGACGACGGCGTAGCCGCAATCGCCTGCTTGCCCCACATCGAGCCGATGTTCACAATGGCGCCGGGACGCTCGCTGGCCACGAGATTGGCCACGACTTTTTGTGTGATGAAGAAGAACGCTTTATTCAACGTCAAATATTGTTCGTAATCACTTTCCGTGTGCTCAAGAAACGCCTTCGGGAAGAACACCCCAGCCGCGTTGACCAGAAGATTGATGTCCTTGTGGTGTTCATCGATGGTATGCAGGAGTCGCTTCACATCTTCGGCTCGCGAGAGATCGGCAGTCAGGGCGGTCACGGTGCCCAACGACGACAGCGCCTTGCGGGCCTCTTCGGCCTTGTCTTCACGGTGACCGACGATGACGACGCTTCCGCCTTGCTCAAGAACCATGCGGGCAGTTTGCAGTCCCATCCCGCTAGTGCCGCCGATGACCAACAACTTCTTGCCATTAAATTCAGTACTCATAATAATCTCCTTAACTACCAACTAAATGGTAGGGTTGTGTTGCAAAAAAAGTGCCGACCTCAGGTCAACACGGTGGAAAGAAAAGTGTTTCCAACTTCGGCCGGTCCGCGTGACGACCGCATGCCACGGCCCACCATCATCGAGCCTTCCAACGCGCACAAGAATGCCTCTGCGAGAGCCTCTGGGGTGGAATTCGAGGTGATCAGCGCGGCACGCTGACCATCGGCAACGACAAGAGTCAACCAGTCGAGATTGACTTTAAAGAATCGCTCGACCTCGCTCACAACGGCGTCCGGCAGCGAGTCCGACTCGGCACCCAACATGCCGCAGACACAAAGGCGCCGGTCCTTGGCGAAGGTGCGTTCGAAAAGTGCCGCATACGCAGTTAGCCTGTCAGGCGCTTTCGCATGCTGCCCTTCGATGCTCAGCAACTCCTCACGAAACCGGTGCGTGTAGCGCTGTGCGACCACGGCCACGAGTTCACCCTTCTTGGGAAAGTGGTGGTGGATACTTGGTTTTTTGATGCCTACCAACTGGGCCACGTCGTCGTATGAGAAGCCGTTGTAGCCGTGCTGCTGTACCAACCCTTCAGCGGCATCGACCACCCGCTCGGCGGTCGGCGAGATTTCGGAGAAATGCTTCATGCAAGCGCCTCATTTGATTCGGCGACTGGCAGGTGGCCTGTCTTGACCAGGATGGTGCAGCCTGTATTGCTGAAGGGACGGTGAGCACTCAAATGCGGACTGCGCATCCATGTGCCGGTAGGGTAGCTTCCGAACTCATCCTCAAAGACGCCTTCCAACACATAGATTTCTTCACCGCCGTAGTGACGATGCGAATTGAATCGTGTCCCCGGGGCCCAGCGCACCAAAGCCGTATGTTGTGTGTCGAACTCAGAAAGTGGCATCACCGACAGACCCGGCACGAGGCCTGGAAACCAGGGGCCGTTACGGGTGTCGACCACGGTGCGTTGGCTGTCGGCTAGATCAAGATGGCGCAGCTTGACGAACAACGTGCAACCCGTCGCGGAGCTCGGTGCATGCGAAGAACCTGGTGGATTCTTGATGTAAGTCCCAGGCCCGAAGGTCCCGGATTCGTCGCTGAATTCGCCGTCCAGGACCAGAATCTCCTCGCCCAAGTCGTGCTTATGATTTTCAAAAGCGGAGCCCGGCGCGTATCGCACGATCGAGGTGGCACGCGCCACTTCGTCGCCATCACGCTCCAGTAACTGGCGTTGAATCCCGGTCGCTGGCGAATCGACCCACTGTAAGCTTGAAGGCTCGACGACAACACGCTGCGAAAGATCTGAATTGAGTTTCATGGCTTTATTTCATCTACCGACTACTTGGTAGGTAAGTTATAAGATCCCGATTTGTTTGTCAAATAGCTTTCGCCATTTTCTTTCATCCATTGAAAAAACAATGAATTGGTTACAAGAACTCGCGAAGCTTAGCGTACGATTTTTTCCGAATTCTCTATCGTCCCCAAAAAGAAAGTGGTAAAGCGCAGTGGCTGCAAACTGCAGCCGAGACAAATCCACCAGTTGTTCTGAAATCACTTGCTTGCCCCTTGAGTCGAGGTGGGTACACCGAACCTGGCGCCGATGGTGTTCGGGTCGACGCTGACGTGCGAATCCCGGATGAACAGCCACCACAGCACTGTCAGCACCAGTAGCTTGATCACTACTGCTGAGAGCAGATGGCGTCGCAGTCGTTTGTCGGAAATGGTCATGACTATGCAGTTTGCACACGGCATGCCAAGGGGGGAGTTTTTATTTTTATCGTTTAATAACAGTTACTTAATGATAAAACTGCCAAGGCAGTGGATGTCTTGGCAGGTTAATACGCTGCCAATCTGCCAGAGTGGCAGTCATTGGCAGTCGTGCGGCGTGAGCACTAGCTACTAGGCCAAACCTTGCTCTTTCAGTCGTCTGTACAAAGTACGTTCGCTAATACCCATGTGCTTGGCCAGCTCACTGCGGGTACCTTTAAAAGTAGCGAGTGCCTGTACCAGCGTGCCGCCGTCGAAAGGGGTGGAAGTCGAGGACTGAGACATCACGACGGAGGCCTGGGGTAAATGTATGGAGCGGATCACTCCATCGTCAGCGAACAGACTGGCTCTTTCCAGAACATTGCGTAATTCACGGATATTGCCGGGCCAGGAAAACCGCTGCAATTGTGTCAGTGCATCCGCATCTATTGTCAGCCGGCGCTTGCCTGTACCGGCACGTTGTAGAAATGAATTCACAAGCAAACCAATGTCTTCAACTCGGTTACGCAAGGGTGGTAACTGAATTGGAAAGGCGCTGATGCGGTAGTACAGGTCCTGTCTGAACTCTCCTTTCTCCATCATTTTTTCCAATGGTTTGTGGGTCGCAGCAATTAACCTGAAGTTGGCGTGAAGGGTCTCGACACTGCCGACACGGCGATAGGTGCCCGATTCGATCAGGCGCAACAGTTTTACCTGCATTGCCAGCGGAACATCGCCAATCTCATCAAGAAACAACGTGCCGCCCTGGGCTGTTTCGACCAAACCAGGCTTGCGCGTGGTGGCACCGGTGAATGCTCCTTTTTCATGGCCGAACAGCTCGCTCTCAAACAACGTTTCGGTCAATCCTGAGCAATCTACGACTACAAAGGGTCCAGTGGCCCGCTCGCTGGTTTCATGTACCGCGCGGGCGAACAACTCTTTGCCCGTGCCGGACTCGCCTAACAGCAGTACCGGGAGCATTGATGGTGCGACCCGCTGCAGCTCAGACAGGGCGAGGTTAAAGGCGGGTGAACAGCCAACCAGCCCTTCGTTGCTGGGTCGCGCTGACGCGCTGCGGACCAGTGTGAGACGCTCCACATAGGCGGTAATAACACCGTGCTCATCTAGAATCGGGCGCAATTCGACGTCGACATGCTCAGGTCCCCGTGGCGTGTGGTGAATGTGCAAAACACGATCAGGCCCGCGCATTTCCTGCGCCTTTTTCATCGGACAATTCTCACCCGCCTGATCACAAGGGACATCGTAATGGTGTGAGATTTGATAACACTTATGACCGATAAAGGGTTTTTCAGCGCTGCCGAACTGCCGCTGATAGGCAGTGTTGGCAGCCAGGATGTTGTACTCCGGATCGAGCACGATCATCGGCTGGGGTTCGTGTTCAAGAAACGAAACAAGTGACTGCACTTGATCCGGGTGTGGGAGTGAGTTGTCAGAGGTGGGCAGGATGGTCTTCATGGTGGCTCCCGAGAATTCCTCCATCCTGTTGTGGCACTGCCACCTCTGTCAACAGGCACTGCCAATGGCAGTGGATTTGGGTCGACGTAGAAAAAAGCCAACCTCAAACAAATAATTAAACTTAATGAAATCAAGTAGATAAGATTATATTTCTGTACGATTTTGGCCTGGCAAACTTATTGCTATGTCAGTCCTTAGTGTGAGCGGCTCGCTAAAAGCCCCCTAAGGAGACAGGTCATGAGCGTAAAACTTCACGTCGAAGGATTCTTCGATTCTGCTACCAATACTGTCAGCTACCTCGTGCTGGATGAAGCGACCAACCACTGCGCCTTAGTGGACAGCGTACTTGACTACGACCCCAAATCCGGCCACACCGCCACAACGTCTGCCGACAAGTTGATTGCGAGGGTGAACGAACTCAATGCGAGGGTCGACTGGATTCTTGAGACCCACGTCCACGCAGACCACCTGACGGCCGCGCCCTACCTGAAGGAAAAGCTCGGTGGAAAAATAGGGATCGGCAGTCAGATTTCGACGGTGCAGGAGGTGTTTGGCACTCTGTTCAATACAGCTGGCGATATGGCCCGCGATGGAAGCCAGTTCGATCACCTGTTCGTTAATGACGAGCCGTTTGCCATTGGCACGCTGCAATGCCACGCGCTCCATACACCGGGCCATACACCAGCCTGTATGACTTATGTGATCAGCGATGGGACCGAAACGGCTGCGTTCGTCGGCGATACCTTGTTTATGCCGGACTACGGTACTGCACGCTGTGACTTTCCCGGAGGCAATGCGCGTACGTTGTTCCAGTCAATCAACAAGGTGCTAAGTCTGCCGGCCAATACCTTGCTGTACATGTGCCACGACTACCAGCCTGGTGGCCGCGAGGTGCAGTTCGTCAGTACCGTTGCAGACCAACGCGCGCACAACGTTCATGTGCGTAATGGCATCAGCGAGGAGGAGTTCGTGGCGATGCGCACCAAGCGTGATGCATCGATGGACATGCCGACACTGATCCTGCCATCCGTTCAGGTCAACATGCGGGCAGGGCACTTACCTGAGCCCGAATCGAACGGGACGCGCTACCTGAAAATCCCGCTCAACGTCGCCTGACGTTGCCTCCCCCAAAAAACCTATAAGAAAAATACCCATAACGGAGACCCTTATGGACATTCGCTGCCTTGCGCCTGGACTGTCGGTATCAGAACAGATTTTTCCCAACCAATTGGCTGAACTAAAAGAAAACGGTTTTCGCGCCATTGTGTGTAACCGTCCTGATGGCGAAGGCGGCGATCAACCCTTGTTTGCCGAAATCAAACGTACGGCCCAAGCGAACGGTATTGAGGCGCACTACCTTCCCGCTGAATCAGGCAAAGTGACCGACGAGCAAGGTATTGCCTTCGGCAAGCTCCTTGAAACTCTTCCAAAACCGGTGTTGGCCTATTGCCGTTCCGGCATGCGCTCGACAACGATGTGGGCACTGTCACAAGCGGGCCAACAACCCCTGCCATACATCGTCGAGACGGCCAAAAAAGCCGGGTTCGATATGAAAGGCGTCATTCGCCGGATTGCGAATCAGGGGCGCACGCCGGTCGAAGTGGCTGAGGCGCAGCATACCGTGGTCATCATCGGGGGCGGTGCGGCAGGTATTGCGACTGCATCCAGTTTACTGGCGCGAGATCCTGGACTCGACGTTGCCATCATCGACCCGGCAGATGTGCACTACTACCAGCCAGGCTGGACACTTGTCGGCTGTGGTGTCTTCGATGCGCCCCAAACTGCCCACACGATGGGCACGACCATCCCCCGCGGTGTGCACTGGATCAAGTCGGCGGTCGCCGCTTTCGAACCCGAGAGAAATGCCGTCATTCTTGATGGATGCAGAGTCGTCAAATACGAGCAACTGATCGTGTGCCCTGGCCTGAAGCTCAATTGGCATGCAATCGAGGGTTTGTCGGACACCCTGGGTCGCAACGGCGTGACTTCAAATTACCTGTATCACCTTGCCCCTTATACGTGGGAACTGGTGCAGCAACTGCGTGGTGGGCGAGCCATTTTCACGCAACCACCCATGCCGATCAAATGTGCCGGGGCGCCGCAAAAAGCAATGTACCTTTCTGCCGATCATTGGAAACGTACCGGTGTATTGGACAACGTCAAGATCGAGTTTTGCAGCGCCGGCGCGGTGCTGTTCGGAGTTCCCGACTATGTGCCCGCACTGATGGAATACATCAAGGCCTATGGTATCGACCTGAACTTCGGCAACACACTCACCAGCGTGAATGGACCCGCACGGACTGCAACATTCAACTGCGTTAGTCCGGATGGCAGCGCCCATCTTGTTACTCGAGACTTCGATCTACTTCATGTTGTACCACCGCAGATTGCGCCGGATTTTGTCCGAGTCAGCCCTCTCGTCGATGCGGCCGGCTGGATCGATGTCGACCCTGCCACTCTGCGCCATAAAACCTGGGTAAATATTCACGCGCTGGGAGACGCCGCCAACTCCAGCAACGCCAAAACCGCGGCGGCTGCACGCAAGCAGGCTCCCGTTGTTGCCCATAATGTGTTGGCTGCCATGGGTAAAGCAAAAGGCAGTGCCCATTACGACGGTTACGGCTCCTGCCCGCTGACGGTTGAACGCGGCAAGATCGTACTGGCGGAGTTCACCTATGGTGGCAAGGTCGCCCCCAGCTTCCCATCCTGGCTGATTGAGGGTACCCGGCCATCGAGGCTGGCATGGCTGCTCAAGGAGCGAATTCTTCCACCGCTGTACTGGAAGGGAATGCTCAAGGGCCGTGAGTGGATGGCGAAACCCGAGTTGGCTGACCTATGAAATCAGACCTGAAAGCAAGGAGACTGAGATGATCATCGTCTTACTGCTCGGGCTTACTGTTGGAGTCATTCTGGCTCTGACCGGCGCCGGCGGAGGAATACTGGCTGTTCCCTTGCTGGTGTTTGGAGTGGGATTGAGCATGGCCGAGGCTGGGCCAATCGGTTTACTGGCTGTCGGTTTAGCCTCGACCCTGGGTGCCGTGATAGGACTCAAAAACGGCACCGTCCGCTATAAAGCGGCGCTTTTAATTGCTGGAGCGGGGATCGTCTGTTCTCCCCTTGGCCTTTGGCTGGCGCAACGCACGCCTAACCGTCCGTTGACGATCATGTTTGCCTTCGTGCTGATGTACGTTGCGTTCCGGGTCTATCAACGATCGCTCACTCCCTCCACGGAGTCGAAGACACCAGTTATATCCAAACCACCGCCTTGCCTATTGGACGCCAATCGAGGAAAGCTAAACTGGACTGCTCCGTGTGCATGGGCGCTCACTGCTTCTGGCATTGTCGCGGGTGGGCTTTCTGGCTTGCTCGGCGTGGGCGGTGGCTTTGTGATGGTGCCGGCGCTCCAGCGATACACCAATTTGACAGCACAGTCAGTGCTTGCCACGTCTCTAGCCGTTATTGCGCTGGTTTCAATTTCCGGCGTTGCTGCGAGCTCGGCAGCTGGGCACTTACAGTGGGCAGTTGCCATTCCATTTTCCATTGGGGCATTAGCCGGCATGATCTGCGGGCGCTTTGTCGCTGCCAAGCTGTCGGGGCCAAACTTACAAAAAGGGTTTGCCATTGTATCTGCAGTGGTTGCAGTGGCCTTGCTGGTAAAAGCTATTCAGTAGATCAAGTGGGCGGAGGACTTACCCGCCTGTTGACGGCTGTCCTGAAAGCCTTCAGCTAATCCATGACTGCCAGATCCGGCTGCAATGGTTCTTCTGCTGGTATTTATCTCGGCCGCCCCACAGATCCACTTCCTGGTCCGCTCCTGCGGAGCTGGATTGAACCTACCGTCAAATGAACGAAGGATTGGACTCATGAACGACAGCACTCGTGTGAATTTGCGTTTGGAGCAACAACATGACTATCGCTGCACGCTGCATTTCGAAGAAGGTGCGCCGACTCTGACCGTGGATGAGCCACCACCACTGGGTGAGGCTGTTGGCCCCAGCCCGGTAGAGCTGCTGCTCGGTGCGGTAGCCAACTGCTTGACTAATAGTCTGCTGTTCGCGCTGCGTAAGTACAAGCAGGACGCCGAACCGCTTTCTTGCAAGGCCAGTGCTGAGGTCGGACGCAATGCTGAAAATCGCCTACGGGTACTCCATATAGACATCGAACTGCAGTTAGGCAAATCAGCTGCCAAGCTGGAGCACTTACCGCGCATCCTTAGCCAATTCGAAAGCTTTTGCACCGTTACACAGAGCGTGGCCCAAGGCATCCCAGTCCAATTACGAGTCATAGACTCCGAAGCGCTGGTACTAAAAGGCGATCTGCATGCTTCCACTGAACCCGCTTCGACAGGGGCTTGAAAACTTGCAGCGGACAGGTAAAGCATTGTGGATTAGGGCGTCCGATTGGCATTGGAGTCGGTGACGTTCTAGCGCGTACGAGCATATGGATGCACGGTACAAGGGTGCTGCAATCATGGTGCGGGGACTGTCGTGTCAACATCAGCTCTTCTCTTCAATGTTTCCCCGACAGCCAATCAATGAAAGGACAAATAATGAACATCCAAGCTCTTCCATTACAAGATCGGGCCGCCCCGGACGGCATCTGTTTCGGGTGCGGAAGCGCGCATCCAAGCGGTCTCCAGATAAAAAGTCACTGGGATGCCGACGGTATTCATATTGTGTGCAAACACACTCCATCCCCCGAGTTTACCGGATGGCCAGAGTTGGTTTACGGTGGTTTCATTGCAATGTTGGTGGACTGCCACTCGAACTGGACCGCGATGGCCTATCACTATCGTGCAGAAGGGAGAGAACCTGGAACAGCGCCCCGCATCGATTGCGTTACTGGGCAATTGAACCTCAGCTTTCATAAGCCCACGCCAATGGGGGGTGAACTCATCTTAAAAGCATGGGTTGAAGGAGAGGTCGGACGCAAGTCACGGGTTATTTGCGAGGTTTGGGCAGGTGATGTTTTGACCGTAACCGGCGACTCTATCTTTGTCAGAGTCAGCACTGAGAAATTAAGGGCTCAAGCACAAGCAATAAACTGAGCTGCTGTATAGGTATCCGGAAATACTCTGGTGTGTTAGGGCGGCGGTAATGCAACGGGCATCCGCATTAAAAAATGAGGCCGCAAGGCCCGGCTAGTACGTCACGTGATCCGGCTTTGAATCAGTGCAGTCGATCAATTAATAATAGTATATAATGTATATTAATATATTGAGAGGCTAGTGAGCGCTCATATGCCCGAATTAGACATCCAGCAGCTTCGCGCAAATGCCGATGCTGCCAGCCAGTTCCTAAAGGCTTTGGCCAACCCGGATCGCTTGATGCTGCTGTGCCAATTATCCCAAGGTGAGCGCAATGTCAGCGATCTGGAGTCACTGCTGGGGATACAGCAACCGACTCTCTCTCAACAGCTGGCGGTGCTTCGCCGCGAAGGACTGGTGGAGACCCGCCGTGACGGAAAGCAGGTGTTCTATCGCATCAGCAGTCCCCCAGCATTGGCAGTCATCCAAACCCTGTACCAACAATTTTGCGCCGGAGAAGCTTCATGAATGTCGACTGGCTCAACTTCACTCCCTGGTCATCCCTTGCAGGCGGCGCATTGATTGGCCTGGCTGCCAGTCTATTCGTTGTCGCCAACGGGCGTATCGCAGGCATCAGCGGTTTGATGGGCAGTCTTTTACAGCGTGGCAGCGAGGGGGTGAGTGAGAAAGCTCTTTTTCTCTTGGGTTTGCTCATCGCACCACTTCTATGGGGCTTGTTCGCCACACTGCCGCAGATTGAGTTCCAAAGTGGCTGGTTCGGACTGATCGTCGCCGGTGTATTGGTGGGCATCGGCACACGATACGGTTCAGGTTGCACCAGTGGCCATGGGGTGTGTGGCATCTCGCGCCTTTCGCCGAGATCGATGGTCGCCACTGCGTGTTTCATGTTCAGCGGTTTCGCCACAGTGTTTGTCCTGCGTCATCTTCTGGGGGGTTGGACATGATCAAACTGACCGCATTCATTGCTGGTCTGCTGTTCGGCTTGGGTCTGCTTCTGGCAGGCATGGCCAACCCAAGCAAAGTGCTCGCTTTCCTGGATTTAACCGGTGCTTGGGACCCTTCCTTGGCGTTGGTCATGGTCGGGGCCATTGGCATAGCCGTTGGCCCGCTAACCTGGGCGCGCCAACAATCCAGTTCGCTGCTGGGAAGGCCAATGCAGCTACCGATCAAACGTGAGTTGGACCCGCGCTTGATTGGCGGGAGCCTGTTGTTTGGCATCGGCTGGGGAATAGCGGGCATCTGTCCTGGCCCCGCAGTGGCAATTCTGCTGACAGGACGCTGGCAAGTGATCGTATTCATGTTGGCCATGCTGGCCGGCATGTTGTTGTTTACTGCGCTGGAGACCCGGCGCAGCCATTGATCGGGAGATCGCCATGAAAGCGAACATTGGAACCATTGACCGTAGCCTGCGCATTGTCGCCGGTCTGCTTCTCATTGGCCTCAGTCTGTCCGGTGTGATCGGCGTGTGGGGTTGGATAGGTTTAGTGCCGCTGGCCACTGGCATTTTCCGTTTCTGCCCTGTCTATACGTTGCTAGGCATCAAAACCTGTAACCGTTGCTGAGCGACAGCCGTTTGCACACTAGCGGGTGCCTGAAGGTGCCCGTGGTGGTTTAGGTACGCAGCTCTGATCACGGTTCCTTACCAAAGCCCGTTGGTAGATCAGCACTCCACTTCGTATATCGAAAAGAGAACTCCATCATGAAACCACATGTAGAAGCTTTTTTTGATTCCGCTACGTATACCTACAGCTATGTTGTCAGTGACCCGACTACAGGGCACTGCGCCATTATCGACTCGGTGCTCGATTACGATCCTGCATCAGGTCACACCTCTTGCAAAAGCGCGGAACGTTTAATTGCCTACGTGCGTGAGCAAACCCTTACGGTGGAGTGGTTATTAGAAACCCATGTACATGCCGACCATCTTTCCGCAGCTCAGTATCTAAAGCGCCAGTTGGGCGGCCAACTGGTCATCGGCGATCAGATCACGTCGGTTCAGTACACTTTTGGGAAGTTGTTCAACGTTGGCAGCGAGTTTGCCACTGATGGTCGTCAATTCGACCGGCTGCTGAAAGACGGTGAGTGCTTTTTGATCGGAGGAATCGAAGCTCACGCCATCCACACACCGGGACACACGCCGGCCTGCATGACCTATCTAATCGGTGATGCTGGTTTTGTCGGTGATACGCTGTTCATGCCTGATTACGGCACTGCCCGATGCGACTTTCCCGGTGGCGATGCGCGAAAACTCTTCCAGTCCATTCAAAAGTTGTTCGAGTTGCCCGACGATACCCGTTTGTTTATGTGCCACGACTACAAGGCCCCGGGTCGAGATGTCTACCGCAATGAAACAACCATTGCTGAGCAACGGGCTCATAACGTCCATGTGCATCAGGGCACCAGCGAAGCAGATTTCGTTGCTATGCGCCAGGCGCGGGATGCCACCTTAGGTATGCCGACACTTATCCTGCCATCCGTGCAAGTGAACATGCGGGCCGGTCAATTGCCTCCAGCTGAAGGAAATGGCACTTGCTACCTGAAAATCCCTCTTAACGTGCTCTGAACTGCTGTCGTTAATTGACTCACTTAAACAATTGGCATGCACCAATGCCGTCGCCACCTGACAAGGGCAGATGCACGTTTTAGATCGTGGTTCAACACCCCGCCAAGGCCATGTTTGTTAACCCCAACAGTTCGATCGACAAAAGTACGAGGAGATTGATATGCGGATGGTAATGATTTTTCTGAGCGGAGCATTGAGTGTTGCAGCCTATGCTGACGACCTCGAAAAGATGACTGCTGAAGGGGCCACTCTTATTCCCCCCTTCCAGCAGCATCTTATGGACACCGTGAAATCAGCCATGCAAACAGGTGGACCAGTTAACGCCGTTGAGGCTTGCCAGTTGCTCGCACCGCAAATTGCTGATCAGCACAGTCAAACACCGTGGGTTGTGGGCCGGACAGCATTAAAGGTTCGAAATCCGGATAACGTACCAGATGCTTGGGAAAAGCAGATTCTTGAGCAATTTGTTAAGCGCGCTGCGGCAGGTGAAGCATTATCTGGTTTAACGTATTCGGAAATCGTAAAGGGTGAATTCCGAATGATGAAGGCTATCTCTACAGGTGAAGCGTGTTTAGGATGCCATGGTAAGGAGATAAAACCAGAACTGACTGCGGTAATAGATCAACGGTACCCGCAGGATAAAGCCCGCGGCTTTGCTCTAGGAGAACTGCGCGGTGCGTTTACTCTACGTCGAATCATAGAGACAGCAAATGATTAACTCAGGAACGCAAAAAAACTAGAATATGCCAATCCTGTGTGAGCGGTATTTCTGTTAAACCTACAACATCCGATCCTTGAATCGGGTACTAGAGCAGTTCAATTTTTATTAGACCACTACATCGGGCACCTAAGTAAGAAAAAACATCTACCGTCTACGTATCTTACTTAATCAAGTTAACAATCGCAGAGTAGGTTTGCTACCTGACTGGAGCCGAATCAACAATCGTTTAAACAAGGATAATTTAATGTCTGACCTGAACGATCCACGAGTGTTTTTTGCCGCTGAGAGAACCTTGCTGGCCTGGAACCGAACCAGTCTTTCGCTTATGGCATTTGGCTTCGTGATTGAGCGATCCGGATTACTTTTTCAGTTGATAAAACCAGGCGCGTTGGGCAGCCCAGAAAGACATTTTTCCTTCTGGATCGGACTGGCTTTTCTCATGCTGGGCTCATGGGTTGCATGCTGGTCATCCTGGCAGTACAAACGCGTGGTCAAATCTCTGAAGCCAGTAGAAATCCCAGAGGGGTACAGCATCAACTCTGGCCCTACAGCAAATGTGCTCACCGCCGTCCTAGGAGCCTTGCTCATGGTCTACCTTGCCATCATATGAGCAAAGCTCAGCCTCAACGTTGTATTGTGAGACCTGTGCCAGTCAGGCGTATTCCGGCTCGAAATCACCCGATCTGACTCAGGCCTTCACCTCTCCCAAGTCGCCCTTCACATCAAAAAAGTACAAATGATTCACCGGCGACCTTTTCGCCCCATCACAGCCAGAGGCAAGCGGGCGAGTGATGAATGTTTTGGATGAGATGAATGCCAAAGGGGGGCGAGTACGTTGCGGACTGCCAGCGTCCCTGTATCACCTGAATGGGGAATGAGGAGATAGCTTAACAGCCCCAGTTATACAACCAGGTTGGATGAGCCTCGGACTGTTGGATCGGGCTCATCTTGATCACGCTAGCTTTCGTCGCCGCAAAATTCGCGTATTTGCCATGGACACCACGTGATCCATTTTTGTGAAAAATGCGTGTGTCTATGGACATCGGATACCTAATTTAAACCCTCACAAATATTCATCAAAATCGATGTCCATGGGTTGACATCTTTCCTTTACATCGATGAAAGTTTCGTGCAGCTCGACGGGCTTCCTGAACCGCTGATCGACGTGGGCCGAGCCATTCAGGCGCGCGTCCTCCAATGGGCGGCTCTTCCTGTCGGTGTTGGCATCGGTCACACAAAGACCCTGGCAAAAGCAGCACAACACGCGTCAAAGGTCTGGAAAGAGAAAACGGGCGGGGTTGTGGATCTACGCAAGCCGGAGGCCGTTGAATGGCTTCTTCGGCGCATGCCGGTCGAAGAAGTTTGGGGGATTGGTCGCCGGATGAAAGCCAACCTTGAACTGGATGGCATTTCTACTGCGTGGGATCTCTCATTAGCAGAACCTAAATCCATGGGCCGCAAATACTCTGTCGTGCTCGAACGGACGATTCGCGAGCTGCGCGGCGAGTCCTGTATGGATCTGGAACAAGTCGTTCCGTCGAAGCAATCCATATGCTCAAGCAAGATGTTCGGCCAGCGGGTTTACTCGTTGGAAGGTCTGCGGCAGGCATTAGCCAGCTACATGCATCGAGCATCCGAAAAGCTTCGGGCGCAGCGATCACTCTGCGGTTCGTTTCGTATTGGCATACAAACGTCATTCCATGGTGACGGGCCAAAGTACGCTAACGGCGTGACATGTACCCCTGAATACCCAACCGATGATGTGCGCTTACTGACCAAACACGCCTTGCGCGGGTTGGAATCCATTTACAGACCGGGCTATGCCTATAGCAAAGCGGAGGTGATGTTGATGGATCTTCGTCAACGTGGTGAGTTCACAGCGGATCTGTTCACTGAAAGCCAGCCTGTTAAATCTGACGCACTCATGCGTGTGATGGATAAGGTTAACCGACGGTGGGGCAGGGAGTGTTTGCGCACAGCGGCGGTGCCCATGGCCCCTGACTGGGGGATGCGCCGGGAGCTGCTAAGCCCGAGCTATATGACCGACTGGGATCAGCTTTGGAAAGTGAAGACATAAGAGCGGTCGCAAATCGGTATCTGCTCCGAGTGCTGAGCGTTAGGGAAACTCTGAAAAAGACTTCCAAATCTGGTGAGATACGGCTGTCCCACGAACTGAACGGTTGAGCCCCGATGAAGCAAATGTCTTTCGCTGATGCCGAGTACGCAGGCAAACGTAAGCAGACCCGCCGTGAGCGTTTCCTGATTGAGATGGATCAGGTCGTGCCCTGGAAAGGCCTGATTGCGTTGATCGAGCCGCATTATCCGAAGGGTGAAGGCGGTCGTCCGGCGTATCCGTTGATGGCCATGCTGCGGGTTCATCTGATGCAAAACTGGTTCGGCTACAGCGATCCGGCGATGGAAGAGTCCCTCTACGAAACCACGATTCTGCGCCAGTTTGCCGGGCTGCATTTGGATCGGATTCCGGATGAAACCACGATCCTCAACTTCCGCCGGCTGTTGGAAAAACATGAGCTGGCCGGTGGGATTTTGCAGGTCATCAACGGCTATTTGGGCGACCGAGGTTTGCTGCTGCGTCAGGGAACTGTGGTCGATGCGACGATCATTCATGCGCCCAGTTCGACCAAGAACAAGGACGGTAAACGCGACCCCGAAATGCACCAGACAAAGAAAGGAAATCAGTACTATTTCGGGATGAAATCGCACATCGGTGTCGATGTTGAATCCGGTCTGGTACATAGCGTGGTGGGCACGGCGGCGAATGTGGCGGACGTGACTCAGGTCGATCAGTTGCTGCATGGCGAGGAAACTTACGTCTCTGGCGATGCCGGTTACACCGGCGTGGAGAAGCGTGCGGAGCATCAACATCGCCAGATGATCTGGTCGATCGCAGCGCGCCCCAGCAGCTATAAGAAGCATGCAAAAAAGAGCCTGATCGGTCGCATGCGCCGCAAAATCGAATACGCGAAAGCTCAAGTCCGGGCCAAGGTTGAGCATCCATTCAGGGTGATCAAGCGCCAGTTTGGTTATACGAAAGTCCGCTTCCGAGGCTTGGTGAAAAACACCGCGCAGCAGACCACACTGTTTGCCTTATCGAACCTGTGGATGATGCGAAAACGACTGTTGAATGCAGGCGAGGTGCGCCTGTGATGTGGACAATGAGCCCTGAAAAGGTGCTATTCCGCAAAAAACAGTGAACTGACAGGAGGAAAGGTCTGATTTTCGATTAAGTCGGTGTTTTTTGAACCTCAGACAGCGAGGCCGTTAAAAACGGCTGCTTACTTCAGACCTTCCCTAAAGCCTCGATCACACGACTCAAGATGGTCGGAAGAGGAAGCTACAATCTCGCTAAAAAAGAAGGTGAAGTACTATGGAAAAAGCAGGTTTATTATAAGTCGACAGTTAGCGATAAACTGCTTTCAACTATTGACGAAATGAAACATTCGGAATCAGCGAAAAAACACCAGCCGCGTTTTATAATTGCTGTAAACGATACTCAGCTAGTCGCTATAGATACTAGAACAGCAGATACTCTAGATATACAGATAACCCAGCTTAAAAATAGATTTGATTTCTTTTTACCATGGGCGAATATGGAAAAGGCTCAATTTCAGCCTGAAAGCCCAGCGGATGTCAAAGCAGCCGAAAAAATGGCAAAATTGTTCGACATGCTTCGCTTGAATAATGCAGCCAACGACTCTAACCAAATCCATGCACAAAACGTATTTCTATCAAGGATACTGTTCTGCTACTTTGCAGAAGATACAGGAATATTTGAACCGAGGTTGTTCACTGGACACGTTGCCTCACACACAGCCGAAGACGGTTCAGATCTTGCCGACTATCTGCGCCAAGTGTTCGACGTAATGAATCTAGAGGTTAGGACCAATGTACCTAACTACTTAGAAGATTTTCCGTATGTGAACGGCGGCCTATTTGCAGATAAGCTACCTGTACCGACATTTGATCGAAAATCCAGAGCAATGCTCATCGAGTGTGGCTCTGATCTAAACTGGTCTGAAATCAATCCGGATATATTTGGCTCGATGATTCAGGCCGTAGTTGACCCCAGCCAACGGGGCAACATGGGTATGCATTACACGTCTGTACCCAACATCATGAAAGTCATAGAACCGCTATTTTTGAATGAATTAAAGGCAGAGTTCGCAAAGCATCATAGTAGCCGAGCAAAACTTGAGCAGTTATTGCTTCGCTTAGAACATATAAATATATTTGACCCGGCATGTGGATCGGGAAATTTTTTAATCATTGCGTATAAAGAGCTACGCGAGCTAGAAATGGAAATCTTCAAGCGCTTGCAGGAAATAACTAAAGACGGTTTAATTCCGCTACCCCGGATCAAAATTTCGCAGTTCTATGGCATAGAACTGGATGACTTTGCGCATGAAGTTGCCATTTTATCTCTATGGCTAGCAGAGCATCAAATGAACCTAAAGTTCAAAGAAGTATTTGGACGCTGCAATCCAGCGCTTCCTCTAAATAACAGCGGCAATGTAGTTAGAGGTAATGCGTTGCAAAAAGATTGGAAAAATGTTTGTCCTTTATCTGATAACACCCAGGTATTTATACTTGGAAATCCACCTTACTTGGGGTCTAGCCTACAATCTGACCAACAGAAGGAAGATATTGCACATGTGTTTTTCGGTATCGAAGGCTACAAAAGTATCGACTTAATCGCAAGCTGGTTTTACAAAGCTGCTCGCTATATTGCGGGAACAGGCTCACGCGCTGCATTCGTATCTACCAACTCTATTTGCCAGGGTGAGCAAGTGGGGCTTTTATGGCCAAATATTTTTGAGAATAACATCGAAATTGATTTTGTACACCAACCTTTTAAGTGGGAAAATAATGCGAAAAAGAACGCAGCTGTTTATTGTGTCATTGTTGGGCTAAGAAATTCTTCAAATAGTGAAAAATATTTATTCAAGGAAGGGCTATCCCAAACTGTAGAAAACATAAACCCCTACCTTGTGGCGACCAAGCGTAATATTATCTTACCAAAAAGGCAAAAGCCACTATCCAGAATTCCATCGATGACTTATGGCAGTAAACCCACGGACGGAGGCAATCTTTTACTTGAACCTAATGAAAAGGATGAATTTGTAAAGAAGTATCCTGAAGCAAAGAAATACCTCAAACGGTTCATTGGAGCCTCTGAACATACCAATAACAAAGAACGGTGGTGCTTGTGGATTAACGATCAGGAGCTTAACGAAGCACTGACCATTAGAGGAATAAGCGAACGCATCAATAAGGTAGAAGAGTTCCGACTAAACAGCACAAAAGCTGCAACGAGAGCGATAGCAGGTGTTGCGCATCGATTTGGCGAGCCTCGTTACATAGCAAGCAACTCTATCCTCGTTCCTATTCATGGCTCGGATCGCCGCCAGTACATCCCATTTGGATTTCTGGATAAGTCATTTGTGGCCTCGAATGCTACACAAGTCATTTATACCGGGGAGCTATATGTTTTCGGACTTATATCATCTCTGATTCACAACGTCTGGATCAAAGCTTCTTGCGGAAAAATCAAGGAAGATCCACGATATTCCTCTACGTTAGGCTATAACAATTTTCCAGTTCCATCATTAACAGACCAAAATAAGCTGGATATTTCCGCTTTAGTCCTCGAAATCCTAAGCTCTAGGGAGCAATACCCTGAGTTAAGCCTCTCAGATCTTTATGATCCAGATCTGATGCCCCCTGATTTGATGGAAGCGCATTCCAGATTAGATGCGGTCGTGGAACGATGCTATAGAGCCAAAGATTTTGTGAATGACGAGGACCGCCTCGACTACCTCTTCAAGCTGTATGAAAAGATGACCGGAGCCCCAAATGCCTAATTTAGTCGAAGTTTCCTACGCTCATACTGGGCAGAGTACCAGCATTAACAAATATGGTATGCGTGAGATGCAAGCGAGCGCATTCGAAGCCAGGAACGCTCAATACCTCTTACTGAAAGCTCCTCCGGCCTCAGGAAAATCAAGGGCTTTGATGTTCATCGCCCTCGACAAGCTAATCAACCAAGGGATATCAAAGGCAATTATTGCCGTGCCAGAGAGGTCCATCGGTGGGTCCTTTAGTAGTGTTGAACTGAGTAAGTTCGGCTTCTTTTCTGACTGGAAGGTAGAACCCAAAAACAATCTTTGTACCCCAGGCGGCAACCAGAGCAAGGTTCAAGCCTTTGTGAATTTTCTGAAAGGTGAAGACCAGGTTTTAGTCTGCACCCATGCAACCCTTCGCTACGCGTTTGAAGCTGTTGACGAATCAGAATTTGACAACGTACTTCTTGCGATAGACGAATTTCACCACGTATCTGCGGACGGCGAAAATCGTCTTGGGGAGCTTTTGCGCTCAGTTATGGCAAAATCTGAGGCACATATAGTCGCAATGACCGGTTCCTACTTCCGAGGCGACAGCGTTCCCGTCCTTCTCCCTGAGGACGAGGCACAGTTTACAAAAGTCACTTACAACTATTATAAACAGCTAAACGGCTACACTTACCTCAAATCGTTGGGCATCGGTTATCATTTCTACCAAGGTAAATACACCAGCGCTATAGATGAGGTGTTGGATACAGACATAAAAACAATTCTTCACATCCCCAATGTACAGTCCGGCGAATCCACAAAAGATAAATACGATGAGGTGGATCGTATACTGGACATTATTGGTACGGTGACGCACCGCGACCCTGATACATGCGTCATTCATTTAAAGCGTCATGGTGATGGTAAAGATCTGAAAGTTGCAGACTTAGTGCATGATGAACCTAATGCTCGGGAACGGATTGTTGAGTATTTACGCAATATTGAGAAGCCGGAAGATATGGACCTTATCATAGCTCTGGGAATGGCTAAAGAAGGTTTTGACTGGAAGTTCTGCGAACATGCCTTAACAGTTGGCTATCGAGGCTCCCTTACTGAAATTATACAAATCATTGGTCGCTGCACTCGTGACAGCGATAATAAGATCCATGCACAGTTTACAAATCTTATAGCTCAGCCAGACGCGACCGACGAGTTAGTCAAACTTTCAGTAAATAACATGCTAAAAGCCATCACGTGCTCTCTACTAATGGAGCAGGTTTTGGCGCCTAACTTTAAATTCAAAACAAAACTTAATGATGAAGATAAAAGCACTGAAAATGAGATCAAAGTCCGGGGATTGAAGGAGCCATCTTCTAAAAGGGTACGCGATATCATAGAATCTGACCTAAACGACCTTAAAGCGGCGATCCTCTCAGACGACAAAATAGTGAAGGCGTTGCCAGGCAACGTAGATCCTGAAGTCATTAATAAGGTCATGATCCCAAAAATTATTAAAATAAAATACCCTGAATTGAGTGACGAAGAAGTTGAAGAGGTTCGTCAGCAAGTAGTTGTTGACTCAGTGATAAAGAACGGTGAGATTAAAGAAGAAGGTAACAAACGCTTTGTTCGTATGGCTGATAAATTTATTAATATAGACGACCTTCACATTGATCTGATTGATCGAGTGAATCCGTTCCAGAAAGCATTTGAAATTCTTTCTAAGTCTCTTACTACCAAAATATTCAAAGTCATACAAGATACTATCGAAGCTACCCGCATCCAGATGAGTGATGATGAGGCCATTTTACTATGGCCAAAAATAAAAGATTTTTACAAATCGCGACAGCGTGAACCGGAAATCAATTCACCTGATCCCCTTGAACGGCGCATGGCCGAAGCGCTTGTTTATATCAAAGCGCAGCGTAGACAGCAGGGAGTATAAAATATGGAGAAGGAAACGCTGCTGAAAATGTTACAAGACGATGATCTTGGCTTGCTCAATATAAAGCCTACTCGTACTGCCATTTCCATTGATGAGCGCTTGCTTCAATCTTTTGTTCAAATCAACAATTTTTACACAGAGCACAGCCGTGAGCCACAGTCGAATCCTACTGACATTTTGGAGTTTCAGCTTTTCAATAGATTAAAAGGTATACGAGCCAATAAGCAAAAATGTGATTCTCTGCGCCACGCTGACGAATTTAAGTTACTAGATCATATCGAGCCTGAAAAGAATATTTCTTCAGTCGCTGATATTTTTGATGATGATGCTTTCGGTCTGCTGGACAACGAAGCTGACGGCATTTTTAATCTAAAACACGTTCCTTCATCTCCTATAAACATGCCTGATAAAATCGCGCAGCGGAAGCGCTGCGAGGACTTCGATAAATTTGAACAGTTATTTAAAGCGTGTCATTCTGAACTTACGTCTGGCATCCGGGAGGCACGGCCGTTTACGGGTGAGCAGCAGATAAAACCTGGACATTTCTTCATTCTTCACGGTATTACGGCTTATGTAGCTGAGGTAGGTGAGAAAGAAGTAAAAAACGGGAAAGTAAATGCCCGATTACGCTGTATATTTGAGAACGGTACAGAGTCAAATATGCTCCTTCGTTCCCTAGCTACTGAGTTGTATAAGGATGAAACTGGGCGGCGAATTCTTGATCACCAAGAAAAGGCTTTAGAGGCTTTGGAGCTTATTAAGTCGGAAGATGTGAAGTCAGGCCATCTTTACATTCTAAGTTCTCTCAGTCAGGACCCTGGAATTTCATCAATCGAGAATCTCTATAAGATTGGATACTCTACGGTGCCGGTGAAAGAACGCATAAAAAAAGCTGCAGATGAACCTACTTATTTGATGGCCAACGTCAAAATTATCTCCGTATTCGAATGTTATAATTTAAATCCTCAAAAACTTGAACTTCTACTTCATACTTTTTTTGGAAGCTCCTGTCTTAATGTCGACGTTTTTGACAAAAAAGGAAATAGATTTTCCCCTCGTGAGTGGTTTATAGCTCCGTTACGAATTATCGAAGCCGCTGCATATATGCTGATAAACGGAGAAATTCTTAACTATCGATATGACTCGGAATCTATGGAAATTGTTGAAATACGATGATATTTATTTAACTCACAACGACATTGCATGCTAAGCATTCAGCCTGTCAGATTGTGGCTAAAGAGGTTGACGCCAAAGCGCCAGAAAATGCACATTTCTGCCCTACTCTGACGCTACGCGAGTGATCCGCCCGACGCCAATTGAGGTGTGCGCCATTTGGACACCGCCTGCCCAACGTATGGTCTTGCAAACTGCCAGCTGGGGTTGTCGTAAAATTTTACCGTGTTGTCTATGCACCCCTGCTTGGCCTTGAGTAGGACGTCGGAACCTGCGCTACCAAACGATGACGGCGGGCCACTTGGTAACTCGCGGATGAGCGGGCAAACAGTCCTGCAGGACGGTGCGCAGGTCGCCCGCGACTGGAGGCAGGAAAAAATTCAGAGTCCAGCCTTATTGTCAGATACTCTTTGCCGCTCGCCTGGAGCTAGAGCGGTCCTATGAGTTATACGGTTTGCTACACCATTGATAATAAGAGGATCGTAACCCGCTTGCAGGTGGAGAACCTAACCCCCTATGCGGCTGTAGCCTATGCGTTATTGGAATCAGGTATGGTAGAAGGCGAGCCTCATACATGGCCTCCATCCTATGAGGGACTTGTCGAGGCCGCTCGCAAGATTGGTCTAACGGACGTCTGTTTTCATCGAACGCTTGGTAAGAAGCGGTAGGTCTTGCCTGATGTCCCTCACAAGACTGCGAATTAGCAAACCGGCTACCTACTGATGCCCTCCAAAATGCCCCCTCATTGCTGTTCCACAGCGGTTTGGTATACTGCGGGCTTGCGCTCCTTCGCAGAGCCAAAGAAACCCGTTAGCCTTGCCGGGCGCGGGTTTCACCCCTTTTACTTCCCCCGTCACTTGCTGCGTCTCCACATTGGCCCTAGTTCACAGCACTTAAGCGCTTCATCAAGCGTTGGGAATGTGCCCCAGTTCGTGGGTCTATCGCATGCACCGCCGTCTAGACAGTGGACGCTGTACGATTTTCCTTCTGGATACCACTCAAAGAAATCGGCCTTGTCCTTTGTTAGCTTGGCGTTGAATTCGTCGTCACTAAGAACAAACTCGTTACCCTCGTAACGATGATGACCTTGAACGCTCCGAGTGTGTGCCTCGCTTTGTTCCTAGGAATACGATTCGATGTAAAGCAAACCCTCCCAATCTTCTAACCCCAGCGGTTCGCGATGCTCATTGGCGGTGTTACCAAAATCGTCACGCAGTGTCGGATTGAATGGGTATTCATTTCCGACAGTCGATTGATTCTGTGGCCGGTGTTTGGCCAGGCAGACATCAACGTTTGTGCGCTGTCTATCGAAGCCGGGGATTGATCTTGTCTTTGCGGTCATCGGCCTCCTTATTACTGGGGTTCGTTGTTGGTCAGTTGAATTGCTGGAAGGTCTGGCAGCAATTCGTCAAAGATTTCTTGATTAGGTGGGGGCAATCCATCGCCGTGCGGCATTTGGATGTCTCCCTTATCTGTACCGGCTTGCAATCGAAAACGGCCGTGCTCGCAATCAGCGCAATTTCCGGCTCAGATTAACTGCGACTGACGGAGCCGTCTGGCTCAGATTATTTGCGAGCGAGCTTGCATTCAGCCGCGCCGGCTTGCATTCCATCGTTCCCTACTCACATTAACTGCAACTAGCCCCGTCTTTAGAGGTGGTAAAGATGCCGATGATGGCCATGGTGTTCTCCTTTCGGATTCATGGTCGCGCCCATCGCGTCCTTGTTGTGAGCCGATCGGCGGGTGAGGGCCGAACGCACTGCCAATGCAGCCGAAACGTAGAGAAGGACCTTGAGCTCCGAACAATTTGTTGCGCGAGAAAGCCGCTCGCCGGCGGGGAAAATGTTCGGTGGGAACGGTTGTGGGCCCAGGTCCGATCCCGCCAGGATTCACGACGACTCAAGGACGCATGGCTGACCGGCCGGACAGGAGTATTGGCCGACTCTAAACACCAGTCGTAGGCGCTGGAATCTCGCGACATGCGTAGCCCTTGCTTGGCGAAAAATATTCCCGATCGCCGAGCGCTCGATCTGACATTCGTCGTTCGGTATAGTAAAGAGTGCAGACCAGGCAGATAGGGGCGCCGGTAGCTTAAGGCCAAACCAGAGACGAGCCGCGCGAATGCTCGCCGAGGACCCGGTTTTCAAGCGCATGAGCTTATTTGACCGCGACGGAAACTTGGTCTCCTCAAGCCACGCGGATGAACCGCAAAAACTCCCTGCGGGTTGGCTGTCGCAACTGCGCGAACACACGGGTAGAAGTGCCCCGGCCAGGCGCGGAGGCTTCGATGAGCGCGGATCGGACATCTTGTCCTAACGGTCGACCCCGCCAGCGGGGGCTTCGTCAGCACCGCGCTGCAATTGCCGGCAGGGCTCTGGGACAACCATCTGCGTCTGGTCTGAAAGCGTTCAAGTATCGCAGCGGTACGCCGACATAAGGGGGCGAACGAACGGTCATTTGGCTGACCGCTCGCTCAATCTTGCGTATGACTCAAGCGCCCCCCTTTCGATACGAGACCGCCCAGATGCTCTTGAAAAAATCCCTGCGCGCTCAGCTGCTCACACTGATCGGCGGCAGCCTGTTGGTGATATTGCTGATCGCCTTCGCCAGTTTTTCCTTCTTGTCGGATGACATTTCCAAGTATCAACAACTACTCAAGGGTCCGATCGAAACGTCGCGCCTGATCGACGAAGCCAACGTGGAATTCAAAGTGCAGGTGCAGGAGTGGAAGAACGTCTTGCTGCGTGGCAAATCACCTGAAGCCTTGAGCAAGTACTGGCAAAGCTTCGAGAACCAGGAACGAAAGGTCCAGGACATCCTGGGCAGACTCGTTGAGCGAAGCGAGCACAACCCTGCCCTGTCAAAGCAGCTCCGCGACCTGCACGAGGAGCACCGGCGCCTCGGCGCCGCCTACCGCGCGGGCCGTGCGGCCTACATCGCCGGCGGAAACGATCCATTCGCCGGCGACGAGGCGGTTCAAGGCATCGACCGTGCCACCAGCGAACAGCTCAGTGGTTTGGTCATCCAGCAGCGCGATTCGGCGCTGCATCGTTCGGAAACCATCAGCGAAGCCGCAGATCGTAAAATAGTCGTCGGCTCGTTGGTAATGCTAGCCGCTGGCGTTTTCATCGCCTTGCTCAGCCTATGGTTGGTAAACCGCAATCTGATCGCCCCCATCCGTCACCTGATCGACCACATCGCCAAGCTCAGCCAGGGCGACTTTGCACAGCGCGTCGATGCGTCCCGTGCTGACGAATTGGGACGTCTGGCAGTTGCCGCGAATATCCTGCGTGACTTCCTTGCCGATACGTTCACCCTCCTGCAACGCAACACCTCGGACCTGGACAGCGCCAGTGGTGAATTGAGCGCCATCGCCGCACTGATGGGCCAAGGCACTCGCGAGCAGTTCTCGCGCACCGATCAGGTCGCTACCGCCATGCATGAAATGTCCGCTACGGCGCAGGAAGTCGCCCGTCACGCCGCCGAAGCCGCGCGTGCAGCGGATGCGGCCGATCATTCGGCGCAGCAGGGTGAGACCATGATGCGTTCGACTATCCAGACCATTACCCACATGCGCGGCGAGATCAGCAACACCGCCGAGGTAATACGCCGTCTGGAGACCGATAGCGGTCGCATTGGCAAGGTGCTGGAAGTTATTCGCGGCATCGCCGACCAGACCAATCTGCTGGCGCTAAACGCAGCCATCGAAGCCGCCCGCGCGGGCGATGCCGGACGCGGGTTTGCCGTCGTTGCCGACGAGGTGCGCACGCTGGCCAGGCGCACCGCCGACTCCACCGCTGAAATTCATCAGATTATCGACACGGTGCAGACCGGCGCGGTGGATGCGGTGCGTGCGATTGAAAATGGACAAACCCGCAGCAACGAAGGTGTCGAACAGGTTACGGAAGCGGGCAGCATGCTTCAGCGCATCACCCAAGAAGTCGAAGCGATCCGCGACATGAACCGTCAGATCGCTACCGCTGCCGAAGAGCAGACGTCCGTGGCGGAAGATATCTCGCGCAATCTGACCGAAATTACCGCCATCGCCACCACCAACCAGGACAATGTCGAGCGTACCGAGGCAGCCAGCCAGAACCTGCATACGCTGTCGGCCCAGCTCAGCGAAGTGACGCACCGCCTCGCGGGCTGACACAGGCTCTGCTCCGGCCCTAGATGATCGGTGTCACCACGTTGCTAGGTCCGACTCATCCGAGTTCGAGGGAGTTGGGGCAGGGCCGATCAACATGGCTTGTCTCGTGCTTGGTCGATTCGTTCCTGCATCGCCTGCATGACTTCTCGTGGGTGTACGACTTGGCGTTGGGGTCGTCGGCCTCACGGAGAGCTTCTTCGACCTCGCGGGTCATCCGCTCATATTCTTCTGGCCACAGCGCTTGCTCCATGCGCAGCGACGCCTGCCCCAGTAGGTGCAGACCGAACAGACGCATGTCATTGGTGGCGATGACGTGCTCTCGAATCCGCACCTGGATCACCTCATCGCCAGTTGATGCAGCTTCAACAGGTCGGTGCGCAGTTGCGGAGGCCCGCCGTCTGCGTTGTCACTCAATCGCCGCGCAGCTCGTCCACGGCATCGACTGCCCGCAGCAGTGCGGTGGTATCGAAACTCTCGGGAGTCAGTTCGTTCCAATCGTCGTCGGTGATGCTGATTGTCATGTAGCTTCTTTCCTTGTCCTGGGCAGACCCCGGCGTTACAGGCCAAGCTCGCTATGCGATCCGAGACGCACGAGTTGCAGCACGGCGTCATCCGGCTTGCGGTAAATCAACACCAGGTCGGGCTTGATGTGACAGTCCCGGTGGTCTTTCCAGTCGCCGGTGAGGGCGTGGTCACGGTGCTTCTCGGCCAGAGGCTGGTTATTCGCCAGGGCTGTGACGACG